>NZ_CABHWW010000001.1 GCF_902170305.1 Yersinia alsatica
CGTGGTTTCATGATAAGAGACTTCACGCCGGGCATTGAGAGAGCCGCGAAAATCGGCACTGCGGGCGCGAATGGTCAACGTATCCGGCGCGCCGTGGTGTTCGACTTCATCCACGGTAAAATCACCTTTGCCAATCAGCGCCGAACCTTTCCAGCCCAAGAATACCGACAGCACCGCGCCCCGTTCCGGCATGGCAAGCTGGCCGTCAGCGTCATCCAGTTCAATATCAAGCTGGTCAGCTTCAAAGCCCCGGTTATCGGTGAGGCTCAGGGACAGCAGCCGGTCACGAATATTCTGGGTGATATCTTGCTGATTAATGGTCAGCATAAAGTCCGGGGCCATATCCGCCCCGGCCGGTAAAGACAGGCCGGTCATCATGAGAAGAATCCCCCGATAGCCGCCTGCGCTTTGCCGGTCATTTCCGTTGCCTTACCCAGCAGCTCGTCAGCCTGTTGCTGCAGGTCGCCAAACATCGCGGTTAATGACTCATCAACCCGCAACAAATTGAGGGTGAACTCAATGCGCCGGGCGCTGCCATCT
>NZ_CABHWW010000002.1 GCF_902170305.1 Yersinia alsatica
GCCACCAGTTTCACCGCGCCTTTCATCGCCTCATCCCCGAATATCACTTTCAGGTATTCGGCTTGCTGTGCGGTGCCGAGCTTGTTCTTTTTAAACGAGCGGTCAATGTCTTTGAGGATTTTCTCCACCGGCAACATATTGCCCTTGCTGTCGCGGGTGGTTATTCCCAGTTCCCGCAAGGCTTCCGGGGCTTTACCTATCGGAGCCTGTAACCGGCTAAACACCGCACTGGTACTGGTGCCGGCCATACTGCCCTTGATGCCGTTATCCGCCAGCACACCGAGTAACGCGGTAGTATCTTCAATGCTGGCCCCGGCGGCCTCGGCAATCGGGGCCACGTATTTCATCGCCTCGCCCAGCTCTAACAGGTTGGTGTTAGAGCTGGTAAAGCCTTTCGCCATCACGTCTGACACGCGCTTAATCTGGTCTAACGGCAGGTTAAATGCCGATTGCATGTTGGTGACAATATCCGCCGCCTCGGCGATATCCACGCCGGACGCCAGCGACAGGTTAAGTGATACGGGGCAGCACGACAATCAACGCATCGACATCGGAATTAGCCACATCGGCCAGACGCACCCCGCGCAGGGTTCCGGCATTGGGGCGGTTGACTTCGATTTCAGTAATCAGGGTATCGCCACGCTTAACCGGTGTGTCCAGTACCACCAGATTCTCGTTAACGTCGGCGGCGGGTTCAGTTTTAACAGTCACTTTTTTCATGGTTTTTTCCAGTTCAGTCAGGGAGGGCCAGCGGGTTTACACTGGCCATCAGGGTTTAGCGGCCAATGGCCTTGCGTTGGGCTTCCAGCAGGTCAACACCGTTAACCCGCTCAATCAGGTTAACCACGTCAATCTCGATCACGTCTTTGCCGTCAATGGTCAGTTTGTAGTAGGTGCATTGGGTGGACACTTTGGTTTCGGTGTCTTCCCCTTGCTTGGACTCGCCACCGTCAATTTCTTTATGGCGGCCACGCACTTCGACATCGACCGCTATGACTTCGCCGGTGTCGTCACGCTGATAAGCGCCGGAAAAACGCAGCGGCACCGCATCAACTTTGGGCGCGCCCCATTGCTGCAATACAAACTCGTCAAGGCCGCCCATTGACCATTCCATGGTGAGCGCATCGTCATCCAGACCTAAATCAATTGGCGCAACACCGTTCATCCCTGCGCCCCGGTAGTTCTCCAGCTTGCGGGTCAGTTTTGGCAGGGTAATGGCGGACACAATCCCCATGTAATCCCGACCATCGTTAAAAACGTTCATTAATTTCAGCTTACGTGGCAGTGCCATAAGTCAGGGTTCCTTAGCTGTTGACGGCAGCGGCAAAGTTCACCAGATATTTATCGGTGATACGCTGGCGCAAGGTGAGGTCTTCCAGTGGTGGCACTGGAGTGTAGTCGTAATCAATAAACAGCTTGCCCGCTTTCAGGGTGTCTTTATCGTTGGCGCTGTCGTCATACCAGCATGTGCCGTCAATAATCAGCCCGGCGGATTTCATTTCGCGGAATTTGGCGTTGATGCTGCCAATCATGTCGCGTACCAGTGTGGGGTGCATCGGGCGGTCAATGGCCCACAACTGCGCCTCGGCCATGGTGTCAGCCAGAATTTGCGCGGTGCGGGTGTAGTTCTCGAAAGCAAACAGCGGGTCATCAGAGCAGGTGCGCGAACCCCAAAACTTGAAGCCGTCTTTACGGATTAGCGTGGTAACACAGGCTTGGTTAAGCAGGTCAGCATCAGTGCCGACGGTCTGTAAATCCCAATAGACACTGGCACTGATACCGGTGACGCCATTCACCCCAACGTTAGACAGGGTTTTGTGCCAGCCGGTATCGGTGTCAATCTTGGCGCGCAGGCCAAGAGCACGCGCCGTGGCATAGGCAATATCGGTGCTGTTGGCGGTGGTGTTCCAGCTCAGAAAATCCGGCCAAATCAACATCAGCTCACGCTGACTGAAATTGTCGCGGTATAACATCGCTTCGGAAAGAGTTTTACAGCCGTAGGCGCTGATATAACCAAAGGCGCGCAACTTCTGGCAAATATCCGCCAGTGCTGTTGATACCGCCAGATTATCCAGCCCCGGCACACCGAGAATGCGCGGGCGCACACCGGTGACAGACTGCGCATCTAACAGCGCTTTCATCCCGGTATAACGGCCGTTCTCGTCTGCGCCGCCGATAATATTAGACGTGGTTTCAGCTTCATCTTTGCCGGTCGCCACTCGCACCACAATAGTGACCGGGCGCGACTGTTCCGCAATCGCCAGCAATGACACGGCCAGTGTGCCTTTTTTACCGGCTTTACCGGCTTTACCGGCGGCAGCCAGTACATTGGTAATTAGCACCGGAGTGTTGAGGGGGAAAGTTTCCGGGTCGGCATCCTCGGCGGTGCAGACCATGCCGACAATGGCGGTGGATACAGTAGAAATAACGCGGGTGCCGTCGTTGATTTCGAGGACACGCGCGCCGTGGTGATAATCACTCATGGATTAACTCTCTGTTGGTTGAGGGTGAGAGTATGGTGACGACTTACTACGCGGGGAGCGATTGATAGGGGATGTGTGGAAAATGGCACAACAAAAAGCCCCGCAATCGGGGCCAAAATAAAAGATTAAGCAGACAGCGGCGGCCAGACTGGGGCGCGATAGCCCTGATTCACTGCTTCAATCAACAGCCATTGAGGCAGTTCGGGTAAACCAACGTTTGTTACTCCGTTCCTGCCTCAGTATTTACTTCTATCTCATTTTCTAAATGAGATTTTATTTCTGATTCTGTTGCCTCCCTTGCGCCTGTTATTTTGTCACCGGTATAAATAAACCCATCGCTATTGATATAAAATTTAATTTTAATATTTTCCATGATTTCACCTAATACCAGATTCTGAATATATAACGCCAGTTATTTACGGCGGAGTTAGTGACTAATGCCCCTGATGCTCTGTCTATAAATTCGATACCTGAAACGCCGGAGCCGACAGCGGGTGTAAATAGTCTGATGTCTGTCAATGACAAGCCAGGTGCAATAGATAAGGTATGATATTCAACAGCCTTTATTGTGAACGATGCGGATACTGCTGTATCACCAACGGCATATCCGTCACCCGCTATTGCTCGTTTCAGAACAACATCACATTTGCAACGCAGTAAATCTAATCCAGCCAAACCGTGAGCAGTAATTGTCATGGTGTTATTTACTGGCGTGTATTCGTTTGATACCCAAAGCCGGGTATTTGGAGCATCAACTTTCATGTAGCGGGCATCACCAATAGAAATGTCTGGAACATTTGTGCTTCCCGTTCCTATGGTCCTTTTAGCTGCATCGCCCAAATCAAGGTTTGTGAGAGTCTCAGCCAGTGCGGCTGGCCCCTTTGCTTTAATCTCAGATAACAGGTTGGCAATCTGTAAATATTGGTCGTGCGGATTAGCGCCTTTTCCGTGGTCGTCCAATGCTTTCGCCGCTGCTTCGGCGACTGTTTTGACCGCTTTCGGTGTGGCGGCTAACACTTCGCTATCGCTGGTTGTGGCACTGCTTAATTTAACAAAACCTTTAGCGGTTAACGATGCATCGGGATGATTGCGCGATTTCTCATGCTCGGTGAGCAGGTTGTCAGCGTATTGCTTAACCTCAATCACCTTGTCATCCACATACTTACGCGTTGCCAGTACCACGGATGGGGCGATTTTCAATGTGACCGCCGCCGTGCTGCTGACAATTAAAATCACTCGAATAGTTTGGGTGCGGCCGCTGCCCTCTTGCAGTTGTGGTTTATAGGTTTCGGCACAGTTGGCAATGGCAATCAAATCACCGTCTTTATCCAGCAAGCCAATCTCTCGGATCCACCACCCCCCCTCGGTTTCAGGAATAACCTGCTCCGCAATAATCTGACTGGTATTAATGGGGTCAACAGCCAGCATATTCAGCGCGGCGCGGCGTTGTTCATTGACCAGTTGGGTTTGTGCCGGGTTAGGTGTTGGCAGTGCTCCGCCACCATCCCCGACCGCCATGTGGGTAATCTCTAAGCGGGTGCCGAGCGCGGTGGCATTCGCCAGCTTGGCCGCGCCGATGTTGGTCAGTAAAGCAAAGAATTTCGCTGTCATGGGGTCACTCTCAGGTCATCAATAATATGGACGGCGGCGCTGGTATAATCCTCGCCGGTCACGGTTATGGTTTCAGGTAAATAGGGGTACACGGTCAGCTCATCACCGCTGTAACTGACAGCAGCAACATACAGCGGGCCACTGCTATCAAGATTGATAGACAGGCCGACTAAGTGGCGGCTGCATGGTTTGGCGTCATCTATCAGCCGCTCAAGCTCTTGATACATTTCTTCGGTAATGCCGGTTTCCAACACGCCAACATCGAGGCGAAAAGTGCCGGGGGTTTCGTTGGTCTTCCACCACTCGATCACTTTAATGAGATAGCCCAGCGGCTCGACCACGCGACGAATTGCGCCGATGGTGCCTTTGTGTTTGTGGACATACTGCGAGGACTTCACCACCGCACGTTTGGTGGCTTCCGGCCATTTCTCATCCCAGCGGTCCACCGACCACGCCCACGCCAGATAGGGCAACAATGGCAACGGGCACGTGTCTGCGTTCCACAGCTGGCGAATCGGAACGGGGATGTTTTCCAGCTCGGCGCAGGCGTGGGCGGCGGCCACTTCCAGCACCGAGGAACCGACAGGCAGTAAGCGGTCAGTCATCGGTGCCCCCGACAGTAATAGTGCTGCCGGTGCACCAAGCCGCCTGCGTTTTATCCAGTACCACATCAGCCAGCGGGGCATTGATTACCACCCGCTGGACACCCTCAACATGCAACGCGGCATAGAGCGCCGACAACAGAGTTTCGTAGTCCAGTTCTTCCACCACAAAGGGCGCAGGTAACAGGCTCAGATCGATGGTTGCCATAGATTCAGCTCACAGGAATGGTTAAAGACAGAGGGGCCGCGCTGTCGGTGCGGGTGCCGGTGATATCCACCACCATTTTTCCGTCAAAAGTGGTGTCAAAGGTGATGCCAGTCAGCCTGACCCTCGGCTCCCAGCGCAGAATGGCGCTGTAACTGGCGGCCATAATTTGCAGGCGCAAGGCCGGATTTTGTGGCTGGTCAATCAGCTCAGATAGCAGTGAGCCATAAGCGCGGCGCATTACCCGCGAACCGACCGGCGTAATCAGAATGTCGGCGATGGACTGGCTGATATGGTCAGCGTCGGTAATGGTCTGCCCGGCGTTGCGGCTCATGCCGAGGTATTTGGCTGTGGTCATTGAATCCCCTCAGTGTAACTACCACCGCGCTGTACGCCGCCGTGGTCATGGTCATCAACCACCACGCCATTGGATGAGAACTTACCGCCGGAATGTTCAATATCGCCGCTCATCTGGCCGCCTTTCTTCACGCTCAACGTGGCGGTAGTCAGGTTATTGGTGCATTCCACTTCCGGTGTATCCAGCAGGATTTTGACTGAGGCGGCGCAGGTGATAGAGGGGGCGGTAACATTCACCGATTCGCTGGCATTGATAACCGCCGTTTTGATGCCATCAGCCTGTAACTCGCCGCTGTCAGGTTCATAGTGCAGCGTGGCACCATCAGGAAAGGCGATATACAGGCCATCCGCCGAGGCCGACGGCGGCGGGAAGTCATCAGAGAAAATACCCGGCAGCACAAAAGCGGTATCCAGCTCACCGCCGAGGGACAAGATCAACACCTGCTCACCCTTGGACGGTGCCCACCATGATCGCGATTGACCGGCGCGCAGCGTCAGCCAGTTTAGCCAGCAAGTGGTATTGTCCCCTGTCGCCACACGGCACAGGGCTTGGTCGAGATCGACCTCGGCCACCGTACCAATACGGATAAGGTTGCGCAGCAGGCGCAGAATTTCAGTTAGTTGGGTTTGAGTTTGCATGGGGGAAGCATGCTATCGGAAATGGTAATCTTCAATCTGATAGGGTTGTAAGAGCTTTAGCACAACAAAGCTTGAAATAACTTTCTAATCACTAAATTGATAGTAATTTACTATCGATAAATTTTCAGTATCACATTTTTCATGGTTATCTTTATTTCTGGGACAATATAATGGAAGAAAAAGAATTCTTTAGTCATGGGGATGTACGGGTTACAAACGCTCGTTTTACGGTAAGCGGTGCAACTTATGCAATGAATGGCGTTACATCAGTTAAAAAATTACAGATAAAGCACTCAAAGGTAGGCCCAGTAATTTTAGCTATTATCGGTGCTCTGGTTACATTTAACACTGGTGGCGAGGCTAGGATTATTGGAGTCTTGATGTTATTAACTGCTCTTTTTTGGTTTGGAAAAATAAAACCAGAATATGTCGTCGTACTTAATAGCTCATCAGGAGAAGCCCCGGCATTAAAAAGTCATGACAAAAATTATATACAAAGTGTTATTAATGCGCTGAATGAGTCAATAATTTTTCGAGGCTAACGCTCTTATTTATATATTTCATCAAGGGCCGAATTTTAAATTATTTGACCCTTAATGAGTAATTCTAGAATGGTATATCATCATCAAAAGGATCAGGAAGGTCAAAAATGGTAATGGCTTGCTTACTCCATTTACTTAGAGGGATTATTTTTAGCTTTAGCTCATCATCAAATATATTTCTTTTCACTCTAATACATTTTTTGAATTTTTGATGATCAAAGTCGTAATGCTCATTGGGTGAAGTTGCCTCATCATATTCAAAGCCTCTGGCTGAAAGAAGTTCAGATAGCTCATTGAAATCGAAAAAACATACCCGATATCTTATGTCTGCTACTTTTTTAATGTCATTAAAAGCTGGGTGAGTGAACATTAATACTTCTTTGATTACAGCATCATCATTTTTTTGCTTAGTTAAAAGTGAAACTAAGTTATTAAGCGTCTCGGTTGTATTCTTTAAGTCTGTTATCATCTCAACCTCGCTCAGGCGAGATGTAGACATAAGAAGTCGTTGAAATAATCCAGCCCACTGCTCCTTTAAAAACCTCAATATATCTTCAGATGTTTCAAATGACTCAACAGGATTACCTACTTGCAATGAGTAAATGGACTCAATAAATTCAAATATTTTGACATTGTCAACCGATACAGGTTTAAAACCTTTAACATCCCGATTTGGAATGTAGGTGTAATATTCTGAATGAACTGATTTTTCTATGAAAATATATATTTGTTTTCCTTTTTTAATTGCCTCTTTAATTTCATTTTGAGTTATTGAATTTTCATTAGACTTAGATTGACTACCATACTTGCCTCCAATAATTGCAATTAGCATATCGCAATTATTTATTTCTCTATAACAATACTCTTCAAGTGAGTTATCTTTCCCATATGGAACATGCCCCCTCTCAAAAAGGATCGCTTCGTAACCAATTTCTTTTATAAATCTCTCTAAATTAGCTCTTATACTTCTTAAGTCAAAAAAAGTAGAGCTTACGAAAATGCGAGGTTTTGCCATGATAACTCTGCAAGAATATAGTTTGTTGAATAATATCCATACTTATTAAGTGGTGTCAATGTATTAAAAAATTTTACTAATCGTGTGATAGTGCCTCAAGTATTATCTTTTCAATAAGATAGAATTCGACTTTGCTAAACCCCAGCAACGGTCGCTCGTCATATTGCACATCTTTGCTGTGCACGTTTGGGCGGTCACGCAGGCCAAAATGATGCACCCGCGCGATACGTTCAACACGTCCGGCAAATTCGACCACCGCCTCGTCAGTGCTGCCGCTGGCTTTGATATAGCGTGCGGTGCGTAACTTGGCGAACATTTCCTGTTTAATTCGGCCCTTTGGCTTACGCAGTGGTTGTGATTTACGGGTGGCATATGGGCTACCGTCTGGCGCTTGCTGGCGTTTAATCCGCTGTTGTTGACTGGCCCGCAGCCGCTTGGCAACCGTGACCGCCAGCGCTTTACGCGCCTTGGGGGACAAATTGGCAATCAGCCCGGCCAGTGCATCATCAAAGGGGTTCAGCTCATTCATTTGACTGTTTCACCGTTAAAATAGATGGCTGTTGGCCGTGATGACATACCCGGCCAAGTCGGCTCTAACGCATGGTTAACATGCAATGCGCCGTCGACCTCTTTCACAATGGCGCGCTCAGTCAGTTGCAGGTCGATACGGATATCACTCAACACATCGCTAATCACATCAACTTTATGAATAAAGCCGCTGCGGCACTTTTCTTCTGTTGCCATGATATCCGGTTGATGCTCCCGCAGCCATGCCAGAATCGGCACAAAGAGATAATCAACATCACTGGGAAAATCCTCAATAAACAAGGTGAGCTGATATTGATTTTCAAAAGAGAGCGACGGGGCCAGTGTTGAGACAATGCGCCCGCCATCAACAAACATTTTCAGTCGCTCTGGGCTAGTCTGGAACAGTGGCAGACTGTCGGTTAAGGCTTGG
This sequence comes from Yersinia alsatica, assembly GCF_902170305.1. Lineage (GTDB taxonomy): Bacteria > Pseudomonadota > Gammaproteobacteria > Enterobacterales > Enterobacteriaceae > Yersinia > Yersinia alsatica. The sequence goes on from NZ_CABHWW010000002.1 coordinate 8,413, forward strand.
CGTAGCAGTTTGGGTTTTAACATGATGCTGTTCCTGACACTGTTTCACGGCTTCCACTTGAAGCCCGCAGGCCACCAGTGCGGCTTCTAATTGGCGAATATCGGCACTTAAATCACCATTAACCGCCGGACTGCTGCCCGGTAGCGGGCAACTGTTCACTGTCGGACAGCCAACGTAAATAATCGTGGGGGCTGGCGAACGCGGGACGCTGGTGCAGCCGGATAACGTCAGCAGGCAAAGCAGTAGCAAACCAATCACGCAAGGCTTTATTTTCATTGAGTAACCTTTGAATTCTCTGTTCACGAGAGAGTGACAAGGTGCTGGCGTGGCTCAGTGATTGCCGTAATGCCAGCTCATTCTCGCTCTGTTGCCGGGCCTCATCTTGCAGGCGGGTTATTGCGTTGTCCCGGCTCTCAATCCCGGCTGATAAAGTGCCAATCTCAGTCTTGGCGCTGTCTAAATCTTTTTTTAGGGTATGGGCGTGCCACGCCAGCAACCCCATCATCGAAAGGTATAAAACGATTATTGTGCGCATATCAGACCCCGCTCAGGCAGTGTGTTTGCTCGGTGGTGCGGCGACGTTCTAGCCCTTTGGTTTTCACGCCGTTGACATACACCCAGCGTGGCAACTGATTGCAGGCGCTGCGCCAGTCGCCCTTGTTGACAAAAAAGGCCAGCGTCGAGCGGCAGGCAGCACCGGTGCCGACATTAAAGGCGAACGACACTACCGCGTCATACACCGGTTGTGGCATGGCAAGCGGCATACAGACGGCGATTGCCCGCTCAACCCGTTGCACATCCGCTACCAGATTGACCGCCACCTGTCGCTCACTGATAACGCTACCCGGCTTAACTCCGGCCGTGTGGCCGATGCCATTTGTCCAAACGTTGGCGCTACACTGGTAGGCGTTGAGCTGGCAGCCCTCATAGTCGGCAATCAGTTTTAGCCCGGTGGCCGATGTTTTTAAGGTCTGGTAGTTCGGCAAAGTGGCAGCCAGCGCCAGAATGACCCCGACCAGACAGCGCTTAACGATTGAGTTCATCGAACACCTCCCGCCTGATAACCACTTCTTTCAGCAAGAAATAGCTCTTGCGCCGGTAGTACCAGTTAATAAGACAGGTCGCCGCAGCGGCCACCGCCGCCACATAAAACGCGATATCTTGCGGACTCAGTGCGCCAATAAACGCCAGTACCAGCGCCAAGACATAGGCTACCGCAGAGCTGATTTTCTCCATTTTCAATCCCATAATTGAACGGTTTCACGTTGGGCCGCCGGGGCCATGTCGGGTAAATCCACCGGGTAGCCATGGGGCAGAATGGCCCCCTGTTCCGACAGGCCCGGATTCGCGTCATAGACTTGCTCCAGCACATCTTGGGTGCGGCCGTAATGTCGCCAGCACAGTGCATCGAGCGTGTCGCCTTGCAACGCGTAGACCCGCATCAGATAAGGCCAATAATGTTGTGGGGCTGACCGGCAATGTTGCGAATGCTAATCCGCGCATCACGCCACAACTCATCAACGGTGCTTTCAATGGTTTCAGCCCGTTTATCACCGCGCGCGCTGGCGTCATAGCCGCGATAACGTTCAGCCAGCAGCGCGGCAGTAATGGCGCAGACTGCGCGCTGGTACTCGGCCAACTGGATACTTTCGCCGTCCAGTTGCTCGGCCTGCACCTCGGCCAGTGTTTTAAAGCCCGCGGCCATCTGGTCACGGCGGTACTCGTACAGTTCAGCGTTAACCTCGGCAATAGCGCCTTTGATAGTGAAACGCAGGCGTTCAGCGGTGACGGTTCCCTCAAGGCGCAACAATTCACGCAGTTTTATCGGGTCAACCGCAGGCCAGAAAAAGGTATTTTCAATCACCGGTTCGGCCGTTTTGTCTGGCCGTGGCGCGGGGATAACAACAGTGGTCATGGCAACCTCAATATCAGAATGGGTGGGCGGTGGACGATGGCGTTAACAGGGTAAAATCGGTTGCGGCCATCGTGCCGCCCGGCTCGGGGAGCGTTCGGGTTAGCGGCTGGCGGCGTTCTTTAGCTTCACGGCCAGCCGCTCAATGTCTTTCTTGACGCCACAACCGGTGTGCAGTTGGAGTGCGCGATGGAGGTGGCTTAGGGCCAGTTCGCCCCGTCCACTGTCACGCAGCACATAACCGGTCATTTTGTGCAGTTTGGCGCGCACTTGGTCGGGCATGTCTTCATCTTCCATCAGCTCAATGGTTTGCAGCAGAGGGTCAACGTCAACCGGTTTACCGGTGGCATAGGCGCGCGCCGCAGCGTCCGCGACTTCCTCAGCAATCAGGTAAGCCAAGCACACCATTAATAACGGCCGTCTGGAATATGACACCGGCCACACTGATATCACCCAGTCATTTATGGCCATTCGCAAAACCATGACCGCCAGCGGCAAGAGTTCGACTTATGTTGCCAGCCGCAGCGAAGAAGCCAGCCACGCCGATGTGGCGTGGGCGATTATGCATGCCCTGTTAAATGAACCCCTTACCGCGACATATGGCGGTCATAGCCCTAATTTCTTGGAGTTTTACGGATGAGTAAGCGCAAAGGCCGCAAGGCATTGAATCGCCCGGCAACCAATCACACTGCCAGCCAACAGCAGCCGGTGGAGGCGTTCACCTTTGGCGAACCCTCTGCCGTTCTTGATAAGCGGGAAATACTGGATTACATCGAATGCACTGGTAACGGAAAATGGTATGACCCGCCTATCAGCTTTGACGGCTTGGCGCGCAGCTTCCGGGCGGCGGTGCATCACAGCTCACCGCTGTATGTGAAACGCAACATACTGGCGAGCACCTTTATCCCTCATGCCATGCTCAGTCAGCAGGCATTTAGCCGCTATGCGCTGGATTATCTGGTGTTTGGCAATGCTTTTTTAGAGCTGCGCCGCAATCAACTCGGCGCACCACTGCGCCTCGACCCCAGCCCGGCCAAGTACACCCGCCGTGGATTAGAAAAAGATTGCTATTGGTTTGTGCAGAACTGGAAAGATGAACACTCGTTTGCCGCTGGTAGCGTTTTCCACCTGATAGAACCAGATATTAATCAGGAGCTTTACGGCCTGCCGGAATATCTTAGCGGCTTAAATTCGGCATGGCTGAATGAAGCGGCCACGCTGTTTCGCCGCAAGTATTACCAGAATGGCGCTCACGCGGGATACATCCTGTATATGACTGATGCGGCCCAAAGCAGCAGCGATATTGAGGCGATGCGTAAAGCGATGCGCGACACCAAAGGGTTAGGCAATTTCCGTAACCTGTTTATGTATGCACCCAACGGTAAAAAAGACGGCATCCAGATTTTACCGTTGAGCGAAGTCGCCACTAAAGATGACTTTTTCAATATCAAGAACGCCACCCGTGACGACCTGCTCAGTGTGCACCGGGTGCCACCGCAGATGATGGGGATTATTCCCAACAATACCGGTGGTTTTGGTGACGTGGCGAAAGCCTCACAAGTCTTTGTCCGTAACGAGTTAACGCCATTGCAAGAACGACTGAAAGAGGTGAATGACTGGATAGGGGAAGAGGTAGTGAAGTTTAAAGAGTACAGGCTAATTGAGGTAAATGAATAGAACTTAGCCGATTAAGGATTTACCCCCCATAAAAAGGTAAGTAAAATATCATCGCATGTTAGCTATGCATTTAATTAATTATTTCAATTTGTATTTTTAACTTTGTTTTTGTTGATTGTACTAATGGAGATTTAGATGAAAGTTTATCCTAAAGTGGAGCTTGGGGAATGGATCACTATTGAGAAGCATAATTGTGTCATTAGAAAAATCTACGCCCCTTCCTTGCAATCTTCTGTGGGGCAAGTGGTCTTTAATAAAAATAAGCCAACTACTCATGATTTTGAGTGGAGTGGAGATTGTTGGGTCTTTTCTGAGTCTAGTGACTTTGGTGGTTATGTACATGAAAGCGACAAATATGTACAAATATTGAAAAAGGGTAGATATTAACCTTAACGGTTCAGATTATATTTATTCAAATATTACCCCGTATAGCACCTAAGAACGGTAATTATACGGGAAAAAGGAGTCTTTTATCCTTTACTGCTTTTTGGGTCATCTTTCCGTTGATATGTTCTTTCTTCCTGAATTCTCCCATCTTCTTTATGTATTTTGACTGAGCCAACCTTGTTAGACATAAACTCACGTGTTTGATCTATCGCAGCTTGTTTAGTATCGGCTGTAATACTTGCGCGACTATTTCCTTCTTTAGTAAGTTTCCATTTATCGCCATCTTTCGTAATGTGATAGTTATCCATCAAAATCCTCACGTGGTAATTTATTGAATATAAACAATTTTCATTTTAAGTGTTTATATTATAGGCACATTAGAATATTTAACATGCGTATTAGGTCTCATTATTCTTAAATTACTTTAGTACCTTAATATCGTGGCTTGACCCAGAAACACATTCTTTAGTGAACAATAGTGTGAAGTGGCTTCGATAAGCGAAAAGATGATGTTCCAGAGCTTACTGCGCGCAATGCTATCCCCGCCACGCCTGCGCGCTTTGCAGATCGCTTTTCATGCACTTGCATGATCCATTGAGATCCGCGTCGTGGCTGGCGCTAACAGGGGAAATAGGGGAGGGGATCATCATGCGGAATCATGCACTATATGCATGCATGGCCCAAATCACGATGGGAGGCCATACACGCATCGTCTTATCGGAAATTTATCAGTGCGATTTTTTACCGTCGGCGTTATAGAAAATCTCATCATAATTTTGGCTCGTCACTATCTGGCTGGTCAGGTCTGATATCAACGACATGGCGACAAGAAATTCGCTATTACTGCATTGTGCAACTTGCGAAACTTCAGCAATAAACTTAATTCTTGAAAGCGTTAGTTCTCTTTTATCAACGGGTTCCATGCAGGCTCCTTATTTTACTGTATTTATATACAGTATTAAGTAAAAGGTTATACAGGTCAATACTGTAAACGGCTGTTTAGTTAAATCAGAGGCTTGTGACGAGCTATATGTTGTAAAAATAATCCGATGTGACGCGTCACAATGGTTTAATTGCACTAATTAATAAGCTATTGACGCCTTGGGTTTGCCAGCAAGCGGCCTCACCGCGTAAACAACACCCATTTGGATCACCCGGTAATGTGTCACCACATCGACCACAACGCTGTTTACCCAGTTCAGCCAGTTGCTCTTTTAGTCGCTGGTTGTCTTGGCGAATAAGTAGCGCGATATATTCAGGTAAATCATAGGCAGGTCGGAACAGACGCCGGGCGGCCATGCCCTCGGTCAACATGGCGTATTCTTCTGGCTCAAGCCGGGCGCGAATTTCATTGATACCGGCGGATTTATCACGCTGGCGCTGTGCCTGTTTACGGGTAGTTGCAGCGGTTTTAGTCATGAGCTTTCTCTCAGGTAGATTAATCATCGAATTCCGGCCAGTCGGACAGGGCCGGATACTGAATAACATCACCGCCAAACGACATTTTGGCCCCACGGGCTAACGATTCCAGCTCCCAGCGTTGGGCGCTGATATCTTTCAGCAGTAAATCATTGCGGATTTGGGGGATGCGCTGGCGTTCTTCACGGGTCAAACGGGCTGACGGGGCAATAAGTCGGCCTTTGGTTGGGTTATAACTACGTTGTGCCTTGCTAATCGTTGGCTGTTTCTCTTTAACACGGGCCACAATCGCCCTCACGGCGGCAGTGTCCGACCAGTCAATAACGGCGTCCGGTGGGTATTCCATCGCCACCACAGGCGTTTTAGCCTGCCCGTTGGGGTCATTTGGTGCTTGTGTGTTTCCACCTAACCCACAGTTATTGACAGGACTCCGAGGCGCGCCAGAGGCGCTTTTCAAAGCCAAAAGCTCAACGTCAACGGCACCCGAAACAATGCGCCATTGGGTTGTGCGGGTTTCATGAACATGGTCAGCGCCCAAGTGCGGCGCATAAATGCCGACAACTTTCTGTACTTCTTCATCGTAGGCGTTGAGTTCATCGGCGACGCGCTTGGCTAAACGGACAGTCTGATTACCGCAATTGGTACCACCTTGCGCGATGATATAGGCAGCAAAATCACCCTCGTCAGCAGCATGGCGCACGGCTTCCACGGTTTCGTCGAAAATCTCGGCCAGATTAATAGAGCGAATACGGCGGCACTCGCGATAGACGCCCATGGAGGGAAGCCCAATCGGGCGAAACTGAGGGATGCGCCACGTTGCCGCCCACGCTGTTACCGCCGCAGCGGAGTCAGTCAACAGCTCACCGGTTTCATGGTCACGTTCACCCTCAAGCGCGTAGCCGTCGATATTCTTGGCAATATATTTAGCGATGTAGCCAGCGGCCCCGCCTTTGTTCATGTGCTTGCACTCAAAGCGATATTTAGCGGCTCCGCGCTCGTCACCATCTTCTTTCAACGCATAGCGGCGCATGATGTCAATAATCTGCTGGCGCTGACGACGTTGGCAAAACAGCATCATGTGCCAGTGCGGCGTGCCATCATGGTGTGGCTCAACCACCCGCATTCCGTAGACGCTTAATTCGTTGTCTTTAAAAGCGGTGCGCATTTTGCTCCAAATCTTGCAGAGATAACGCTGGCCGTCTTTTGGTGAATAGGCTTCATCATTCCACTTATGATTAAGCTGTACTTTCTCGTTGTCGCCTTTCCCAATAACGCGAGTCGGGTGGTATTTTGACGGTGTGGTGATGGTCAGGAACATGCCGACGTGCTTTTGCCCGGCCGCATATTTTTCAGTAAAAGCGATGGTGTTCATTAACTCCATACGGCGAATTTCTGGATTAGAAATACTCGCCATCACCTTATCAATCAGGTCGATGCGCTCACCGGTTTCAATGTTTTCTAACTGGCAGCTTTTGAGATATTCCAGATTAGACTGGCGACGGGCGAACACTTCACGAATGGCCTGCTTACTGGCATATGAGGACGCCAAGGCATCCCGGCTAACATTACCGACAGCAATCAATAACGCTTCCCGCCAGCGGGTACGCTGTGCTTTGAGTTTGCGCTCCCACCATTCAGGATTAACCAGCCGTGACAGGCTGGCGATAGCAGAAGTGATATCTAACCGGCCTTTCAGGTATTTGCGCCAGTGCATCGGCGTGATATTAAAAGCGCGCGCCATTCTGGCAAGATCGCCATAAATACGAACCTGTATATCGGTCTGCAATAAAACAGCTCTTTCGCCCTGATTAGCCTTAATGCATTCATCACAATGATGGTTGTAGGCCACCATTAGCTCATCACCGATTTTGCGGGCAAAGCGGCGCAGCTCTTTATCGTGCATACCGGCCAAGCTGGCATAAGTTGAGGCATCAGTGGAAAAGCTCAGTGAGGCACTGAGGCGCATAACATTTTTGTTATTAACCACCTGAATGCGCGGCCAGATGCGCTGGTCAAAAACGAATGCCAGCCATTTGTTAGCATCATTTAGCCCTTTATTGGCTAACAGGTATCCGTAGCGAGAAATAAACTGATTACGCAGGAAGTGAGGGAGTTTATTTATATTGGCTAAAACAGCTTGCCCCTGAATCAG
>NZ_CABHWW010000003.1 GCF_902170305.1 Yersinia alsatica
GGTCGTGCGGGATTCGAACCTGCGACCAATTGATTAAAAGTCAACTGCTCTACCAACTGAGCTAACGACCCATTATGCGTTACTGCCTACTATAATTTCCTGCTGCTTTAACGTTTTACAGTTGTCTTGGCAACGGCGGCATATATTACTAATTTCTCTTCACAGTGCAACTTAAATTTCTGTTAATACGTTTAACTGCTTGTTCTTCGCTCGCTAAAGCCCAGAAATTAGTCAATGCGACCAATTCCTGGGCTCGAAAAAGGCTAAAGAGCAGATAAACGTTTCTGTGCCTGTTTAGCAGCATCGGTATTGGGATATTGCTTGATCACTTGTTGATAAACCGCCTTCGCTTTATCGCTTTGGCCTTTATCCTGCATGATCACCCCAACTTTAAACATTGCTTCTGAACTTTTTGGAGACTTGGGATAATTTTTTACTACAACAGCATAATAATATGCGGCATCGTCTTTCTTACCCTTGTTGTAATACAACTGCCCTAGCCAGTAGTTGGCATTAGGCTGGTAAGTCGACTTTGGATACTGCTTCACAAAACTTTGGAAAGCAGTGATCGCTTGATCATATTGCTTTTTCTCAAGCGCCAGAGAAACCGCAGCATTATAATCGCTGTTTTCATCACCAGTACTTGCTGCAGGTGCCGCTGTAGCCGCTGCTGCGCCTGCGGTGGCAGTATCAGAACTACCTGTCGCTGCATTATCTGTCGCAGCGCCAGCAGCCGCAGGCGTTGAAGTCGACGCCCCCTGACCACTACCCAGACTATCCATCTGCTGATAGATCTGTTTTTGCCGCTCAACAATTTGATTGAGCTGATACTGATTCTCTTGGATCTGACCGCGTAAACTATCTACATCGCGTTGCGAATCTGATAATTGTTGCTGAAGTTGAGTTAATAGCTGGCTGTGAGCGTTGGAAATACGCTCAAGTTGAGTGACCCGATCTTCTACCGAGCCGGAGCCGACATTACTGATTGGCGCTTGGGCAGTAGCGGCCCATGGGACCGCTACGCCAACCAGTAACGACAGACCCACTAAGTGACGTCTGAAGTTACTGTTCATGCGATTCTCTTAGTAAACCAGAACTGCACGACGGTTTTTAGCGAACGCTGCTTCGTCATGGCCCAGTACTGCTGGTTTCTCTTTACCGTAAGAAACGATAGAGATCTGGTCAGCAGAAACGCCTTTACCTTGCAGATACATTTTCACTGCGTTTGCACGACGCTCGCCCAACGCGATGTTGTATTCTGGCGTACCGCGTTCATCCGCGTGGCCTTCAACAACAACTTTGTAAGATGGGTTGCTACGCAGGAATGCAGCATGTGCATCCAGCATTTGAGCGAAGTCAGAACCGATATCGTATTTATCGAAGCCGAAGTAAACGATATTGTTCTTTTGCAGTTCTTGCATCTGAAGACGCGCTTGCTCTTCGGAAGACAGGTTGCTGCCATTTTCTGTACCAGTGCCAGCGCCCATGCCAGATTGGTCATTATTTGCGCTTTTGTTAGAACTACAAGCAGCGATAGCCAGAACTGGCAATGCCAACATCAGCCCTTTCAGCACTTTGTTCAGTTGCATCTCTTTGATCCTTTTTTATAGTTTGCCATACATACGTATTTACACATGCATCACAGATACGGCGACCAGGCAGGAAATTTGACCTGTCCATCAGTTGCCGGAAGACGCGCTTTGAAACGCCCATCAGTCGAGACCAGCTGTAACACGGCTCCCAGCCCTTGTGTCGAGCTATAGATAACCATGGTGCCGTTAGGCGCGATACTAGGCGTTTCATCCAGGAACGTGTCCGTTAATACTTGAACGGCTCCCGTTACTAGATCCTGTTTGGCGATGTGTTGTGCCCCGCCATTGGAGCTAACCAATGCCAGGAATTTACCATCAGGACTCACATCTGCGTTCTGGTTCTGAGAACCTTCCCACGTGATTCGCTGAGGTGCACCGCCATTAATATTCACTTTATACACTTGTGGACGGCCACCCTGATCCGAGGTATAAGCCAAATTCTGGCTATCCGGGAACCAGCTTGGTTCGGTGTTATTGCTACGACCATCAGTCACTTGGCTTATTTGGCCAGATCCCAGATCCATAACATACAAGTTCAGGCTGCCGCTTTTAGATAGCGCGAAGGCCAGTTTAGAACCGTCCGGTGAGAAGGCTGGAGCACCATTATGACGAGGGAATGAAGCCACTTGTCTAATTGCACCATTGGCCAGCGTCTGGATAACCAGTGCTGATTTGCCACTCTCAAAAGTTACATAAGCAATTTTGCTACCATCTGGAGACCAGGCTGGTGACATCAAAGGTTCAGGAGAACGATGCACAACAAACTGGTTGTAGCCATCGTAGTCAGAAACCCGCAATTCATGTGGGAATTTGCCGCCGTTAGTTTGCACAACATAGGCAATACGGGTACGGAAAGCACCTTTAATCCCTGTCAACTTTTCAAATACTTCGTCGCTGGCAGTATGCGCAGAATAACGTAGCCATTGCTTGGTTACTTTATACTGATTTTGCGCCAAAACGCTACCGGCCGCACCAGAAGTATCCACTAACTGGTAAGAAACCACGTAGCTGCCATCAGCACTTGGTTGAACCTGACCAACAACAACGGCATCAATACCCAACGCAGTCCAGGCCGCAGGTGTTACTTCAGCTGCTGTGGAAGGTTGTTGTGGCATGCGCGCCGCATCAATTGGGTTAAATTTACCACTATTACGTAAATCCGCGCCGACAATAGCGCCAATTTCTTCTGGTGGTGTACCTGGCCCCATCCATTTGAATGGAACAACCCCAATTGGGCGAGCCGAGTCTACCCCTTGGGTAATCTCAATTCGAACTTCTGCATGTAAAACAGAAGCCCATAAAACTAAAAAGCCTAGCGCTACTCGAAATGCCTGCTTCATCTTATCTCCCTTATCCGAGCGGGATGCCCGCGATAATTAGCAGAATTTTAACAAACCAACGCAAACAAAACTACATAATCCATGGTTGATTAACAGAGTTATATCCCAGTCAATCAAACCTTATTGAGGTTTAAATACAAGCGGAGCATTCTTAAACACTTCATAAACATCCGCAGTTGGAGGTTTAGGAATTTTCGCTTGTTTTGCCGCGGCGATTGCAGCCTGACACAGTGCCGGGTCGCCCCCTTCCGCTTTAACATCAATTAATAGACCATCTGGTGCCAATTTAATTCGCAGATCACAGGTACGGCCTTTGTAAAGATCTGCATCATAAAATTTACTTTGGATCGCGGCAGTTATCTGGCCCAGATAGCCACTGACATCAGCACCTGATGCCCCGCTCTTCTTGCCACCACCTTTACCGGCTGCAGCAGCGCCAGCACCTGAACCACTTTTCGGCGCATTCTTGGAGTTTGCCAAGCCGCCAAATAAGTCATCAACATCCGTTGCAGCTGCGGCTTCTGCGGCAGCTTTCTTCTTAGCCTCAGCAGCAGCGGCTTTTTTAGCATCGGCGGCCGCTTTCTTCTCAGCATCAGCAGCAGCTTTCTTTTCAGCAGCTTCTGCGGCAGCCTTTTTCGCCTCTTCTGCCGCTTTCTTCGCGTCAGCATCAGCTTGTTTCTTCGCCGCAGCGGCTACAGCAGCCTCTTTCTTGGCTTCAGCTTCGGCTTTCTTTTGAGCCTCAGCCTGTGCTTTCACCAGCTTATCGGCCTCTGCTTTGGCCTGGGCCGCAGCTGCTTCAGCCTGCTTCTGCTCTTCTTTCGCTTTGGCAGCAGCGGCGGCGGCAGTTTTCTGTTGCTCTGCGGCCTCTTTTTGCTGTTCAGCGGCTTGTTTCTTCTGTTCTTCAGCCGCCTGCTTTGCATCTTCCTGTGCTTGCAGACGCTCTTTTTCCAATTCTTTCAGGCGTTGTTGTTCTGCCGCCTGCTTCTGCTGTAGTTCTTCAGCTTGCTGATCGGCTTTTTTCTGGCGTTGCTGCTCCGCGCGTTTAGCGTCCGTCTGCTGCTGTTGCTGACGGTTATACTGCTCGGTCACCGCGCCCGGATCGACCATGACGGCGTCAATAACTTCGCCGCCTGCACCGCCGCCGCCCATTTCAGTCGTCTGCGTCAGAGAGCCCCAAATCAACAGGGCAATCAATATGATGTGCAGAACCACCGACACTATAATGGCGCGATTCAGCTTATCATTTTGCTCGGTTGCCTTACCCACGCTCGATTTCCACACTCGATGTCCGCGCTCTATTTCTAAAAAACGGAACTGCTAAAAACAGGGTATCTACTGGCTGGATTTGCTATCAATCCAGCCAATATCAACACAAATTTATATCGGTTGAGTCATTAAGCCCACCGACGTCACTCCAGCCTGATGCAGCATATTAAGGGCCTTAATAATTTCATCATAAGGAACCTCTTTAGCACCACCAATCAGGAACACGGTCTTCGGATTTGCTTTCAATCTTGCTTGAGCCTCTGCCACGACTTGCTCTGAAGGCAGTTGCTCCATCCGCTGATGGTCAATCACCAGCGAATATTGACCCACACCTGATACTTCGACAATGACCGGAGGATTGTCATCACTGGAAACGGTTTTTGAATCCGTCGCGTCAGGGAGATCTACCTCAACACTTTGCGTGATAATAGGCGCGGTCGCCATAAAGATCAGCAATAGCACCAGTAAAACGTCAAGCAAGGGAACAATGTTAATTTCAGACTTAAGCTCGCGACGTTTACGACCACGTACTCGCGCCATACAACCCCCTACTTATTTGCTCTCGGCGCTAGCAAAAGCCTGGCGATGCAGAATAGCAATGAACTCTTCCATGAAGTTGTCATAGTTTTGTTCAAGTTTATTCACACGCTGGTTCAGGCGGTTATATGCCATAACAGCAGGGATTGCAGCAAACAAACCGATTGCCGTAGCAATCAGTGCTTCAGCAATACCTGGCGCAACCATTTGTAAGGTCGCCTGCTTGACGGCACCCAGAGAAATAAAGGCATGCATAATCCCCCATACTGTACCAAACAGACCGATATATGGGCTGATAGAACCAACAGTACCAAGGAAAGGAATATGGGTTTCCAGCGCTTCTAATTCACGGTTCATAGAGATACGCATCGCACGAGAAGCGCCGTCAATCACAGCTTCGGGTGCGTGGCTGTTTGCACGATGTAAACGGGCAAACTCTTTAAATCCAGAATGGAAGATTTGCTCGGAACCACCAAGCGTATCGCGACGAGCCTGACTTTCTTGATACAGACGGGACAGCTCAATGCCGGACCAAAATTTATCTTCGAAAGCCTCTGCATCGCGGGTGGCAGCATTCAGAATACGCGTTCGCTGAATGATGATCGCCCATGAAGCAATAGAAAAGCCCATCAATACCAGCATGATAAGCTTAACGAATAGGCTTGCCTGCAGGAATAAATCCAGAATGTTCATGTCAGCCACTACTTAAACTCCGCGACAATAGACTTAGGAAGCGCTCTTGGCTTCATTTGGTGTGGATCGATACATGCGATCAATACTTCTGCACTACTCAGAAGATTGCCATGTGAGTCGAGAATTTGTTGAGCAAACGTGAGAGAAGCTCCACGCATTGCGGTAATTTCACTCTGAACTTCCAGCATATCATCAAGACGTGCAGGCGCCAGGTATTCTACCGTCATGCGGCGGACAGCGAAAGCGACATGCTCACTGAGCAATTGCTGCTGGTGAAAATTGCGTTGGCGCAACATTTCCGTGCGCGCCCTTTCGTAAAAGGCAACGTAGCGCGCGTGGTAAACCACGCCACCAGCATCGGTGTCTTCAAAATAGACACGAACCGGCCATCGAAACAACGTATTACTCACTCTACTTCCCAGTAATGCAGTTAACGGACACACTATACTGAAGAGCGTTAAGCTTTGGAATCACTTGCGAGAATAGAACGAAAATAATTATGGGCCAGGCGGCCCATAAAGGAGAGATTGTATTCAGATTAGGCGAAACGTACTCAGATTAGACAAAAAAGTAGAATAATCCCGCGCCCAAGATCACAATTGCAGGAAGTGGTGAGAAAAAAGCACGCAACCACACCCGCTTAGGGCGAAAACCAACGCCATGAATCACACCGGTACACACTGCCCACACGATAAATACCTCTTGCCAGACTTCAAGTGAGCTGGTTGCCGCCGCAAAACGCGAAGGGTCCCAAAATACACAGAAAGCCACAGCAAATGCGAGCACCAGTGAAAGGGCCCGTAAAGGGCCCTTATCCATTAAATCGTATAGCTTATCGGACAACATCATCATTGCCATTGTTAGCGGCTTTCGCTGCTGCGTTGGCTTCACTCTGCTCCAGCGCCAGAGCAGTAATGATACCAAAGGAGCAGGCCAGAAGTGTCCCTAGAATCCAGGCAAAATACCACATGCTTTATGCTCCTTAGTACAGTGAGTGCTTGTTGTTTTCGATAAAGTCTTTATCAATGCGCCCGAACATTTTGTAATAACACCAACTGGTGTAAATCAAGATGATAGGAACAAAGATGATCGCAACAATGGTCATCACTTTCAGCGTCAACAGGCTAGATGTTGCATCCCACATTGTCAGACTGACATTTGGCATAGTGCTTGATGGCATAACGAACGGGAACATGGTGACCCCGGCGGTCAGAATCACGCAAGCAATCGTCAGTGATGAGAATAAGAAGGCCCAAGCCCCTTTTTCAAGACGCGACAGTATAATAGTGAACAGTGGCAGAATCACCCCAAGTGCAGGTAGCGCCCACAAGCTTGGGTACTTGTTGAAGTTAATCAACCATGCACCAGCCTGATGTGCGACTTCTTTGCGCATCGGGTTAGATTCAGCAGCTCTATCCAATACTGAAGTAATCACAAAGCCATCAATACCGTTAACTAACCAGATACCGGCCAGCAAGAATGCAACGCCCATGACCAGCGCGGAAATTTGCGCAGCGGCACGGGAACGCAGATGCAACTCACCACGAGTACGCATTTGCAGATAAGTTGCCCCTTGGGTGACCAGCATGGTCAAGCTGACAACCCCTGCTAACAGGCCAAACGGGTTCAGTAACTGGAAGAAGTTACCCGTGTAGAACAGGCGCATGTACTCATTCATGTGGAATGGCACACCTTGCAGCAAGTTACCAAATGCCACACCGAAGACAACTGCAGGCACGAAGCTACCGATGAAGATGCCCCAGTCCCACATGTTGCGCCAGCGGCTATTCTCCAGCTTAGAACGGTAGTCAAAACCGACCGGACGGAAGAATAACGCAGCCAATACCAGAATCATCGCAATATAGAAGCCGGAGAATGCAGCTGCATACACCATTGGCCAGGCAGCGAACAGTGCCCCACCCGCTGTAATCAGCCAAACCTGATTACCATCCCAGTGAGGGGCAATCGAGTTAATCATAATACGGCGTTCTGTATCATTTTTACCGATGATACGCAGCAGGATACCGACGCCCATGTCGAAACCATCGGTGACTGCGAAACCAATCAGCAGCACACCGATCAGCAGCCACCAGATAAATCGTAATACTTCATAATCAAACATAAGTGGACTCCTGTTTACCGTGCTTCCTGCACTGGGGCAGTCGGCTGTTCAAAATGATAGCGGCCAGTTTTCAGGCTGCTAGGCCCAAGGCGCGCGAATTTGAACATCAGGTACATCTCTGCCACCAGGAACAGCGTGTACAAACCACAAATCAGTGCCATGGAGAACAGAATGTCGCCAGCAGTGACGGATGAGTTTGCAATTGCTGTCGGTAGCACTTCACCGATGGCCCAAGGTTGACGGCCATATTCAGCCACAAACCAACCTGCTTCAACTGCAATCCACGGTAACGGAATACCGTACAATGCGGCACGCAGTAGCCATTTCTTCTCGCCAATCCGACCACGAACCACGTTATAGAACGAGAGGCCGATGATCAGTAACATCAGGAAGCCACAAGCCACCATGATGCGGAATGCGAAGTAAAGCGGCAGAACACGCGGGATAGAGTCCTTAGCGGCTAACTGGATTTGCTCTTCAGTCGCGTCTGTTACGTTTTCTGTATAGCGCTTGAGTAGCATGCCATAGCCAAGATCTTGCTTCGCTTTATTGAAGGCTTCACGTACCGCCGGATCAGTATTGCCATTACGTAACTGTTCAAGCAGATGGTAAGCCTGGATACCATTACGAATCCGCACTTCATGCTGAGACATCAAATCACGTAAACCAATCACCGGTGTATCCAGTGAGCGGGTGGCGATAATGCCCAATGCAAAGGGGATCTGAACCGCAAACCGGTTCTCCATGGTTTCCTGATTAGGAATGGCAAACAGCGTAAAGGCTGCCGGAGGTGGTTGAGTTTCCCATTCCGCTTCAATCGCAGCCAATTTAGTTTTCTGCACGTCACCCATTTCATAACCGGATTCATCACCCAGCACGATAACAGACAGCGTTGCAGCTAAACCGAAGCTTGCAGCGATAGCAAAGGAGCGCTTAGCAAACGGAATATCACGGCCTTTCAGCAGATAGTAAGAGCTGATACCCAGAACAAACATGGCACCGGTAACATAACCAGCAGCCACAGTGTGAACGAATTTCACCTGAGCGACTGGGTTTAGAACCAGTTCTGAGAAACTCAGCATTTCCATACGCATGGTTTCAAAGTTGAAGTCAGACGCAATCGGGTTTTGCATCCAGCCGTTAGCAACCAAGATCCACAACGCAGAGAAGTTAGAGCCTAATGCAACCAGCCAGGTTACGGCCAAATGCTGGTGTTTACTCAGGCGATCCCAACCGAAGAAGAATAGACCGACAAAAGTAGATTCTAAGAAGAACGCCATTAAACCTTCGATTGCCAGAGGGGCACCGAAGATATCACCGACGTAATGTGAGAAATATGACCAGTTAGTCCCGAATTGGAACTCCATAGTCAAACCAGTGGCAACCCCCAGAGCAAAGTTAATAGCAAATAACTTGCCCCAGAATTTGGTCATATCTTTATAGATTTGTTTACCAGACAGCACATAAACCGATTCCATAATTGCCAACATAAACGCCATACCCAGCGTTAGTGGGACAAATAAGAAATGGTACATTGCCGTTAAGGCAAACTGTAACCGTGACAGTTCGACAATATCAAACATCTTGACTCCTTGCTCCTCGCAGGAAGACTCCGACTTGCGGTAACGCGACCTCCATGTTAATTGGAAATC
Organism: Yersinia alsatica; assembly: GCF_902170305.1. Classification (GTDB taxonomy): domain Bacteria; phylum Pseudomonadota; class Gammaproteobacteria; order Enterobacterales; family Enterobacteriaceae; genus Yersinia; species Yersinia alsatica. Next base: position 9,203 of record NZ_CABHWW010000003.1, read on the forward strand.
TCATATTGACCCGCAGTGAATGCCCAAAAAAACACAACAAAAATAACAATATCAACTACCCAGTATTACACCGCGGTAATAGTACGCTTCTAATCCCACACAATAAATAGGATTTTACGTGACCCAGCTTAGAGTTCTGGATACAGGTCAACAAATAGGCCATTTGCCCATCATGTCATAGTTTGATCCAGAACAATTTAAGCCCATATGAACATTATTGCCATATTCAAAACTTGATTTAGAACAATTAATTCTTTTTCATGTTAATTAAAAGTTTGATTGTTTTTATATAATCCAGAACTGTTAATAAAATGTAATTTTATGGTTTATCTAATGCTTTATTACGTCGTTATTATGCGATCCAAGTTAACTTTTAAATTTATTAGTTTCAGGGTGAGTTAAATCACAATTTCGAGTTTTACATAAATATATTAGTCTATTCTGAGGGAAGCGTTCGCTAGTGTTGCCATTTTGTTGCATGATAAAGTGCTATTACTTGATAAAATATTGAATCCCCTACAATGAAAAAAATAGCACTCACCACCTTACTCTGTGTTAGCACCACCGCCATCGCCGCACCGCAAGTCGACGTCACTATCTTGGGCACCTCTGATTTACATGGCACTTTTGTGCCGTGGGACTATGCCACTGACAGTGAAAATCTGGCCGGTAGCCTGAGTCAAATCGCTACCAAAGTGCAGAAAATTCGCGCCGAGCAGCCCAACATTATTTTGGTTGATGCCGGTGATACCATTCAGGGCAACTTTGTTGAAACCTTTAAGAATGAGCCCATCAGCCCGATGGTCCTCGGCTTTAATGCCTTGAAATATGATGCCTGGGTGATGGGTAACCATGAGTTTGATTTTGGCTTAAAAATCCTTTCTACCTCTCTTAAGCAATTCGACGGTACTGCGCTGGCGGGTAATATTTTCTGGGATTCAGGTAAACCCTACCTACCCTCTTATAAAATTATTGAGCGCCAAGGGGTTAAAATTGGCATCATCGGCATGGATACCCCAATGACTGCCGAGTTCGCTCAGGGAACCGGCCGCATCAATGGTATCCATTTCACTGATCCGGTGCAGGAAGTGAAAAAGGTTATTCAGCAAATCCAGCCGCAAGTCGATGCCATTGTGCTGGTTGCTCATATGGGGATAGATAATGAAAATCAGCGGCCAGGAACGGGTGTTGGCGATATAGCCAAAGCCAACCCAGAACTCGCAGCTATAGTTGCTGGCCATATGCATGTGAAGATTGATAAGGCCGTGGTTAATGGCGTTATTATTACCGAGCCGGATAAATACGGCCGCGCACTGTCCCGTATTGACCTGAAATTTGAACAGCGAGATGGCAAGTACCAACTCATCGACAAAGACAGCTATACCTACCCTATCCAAGGCATTAAGTCAGATAAAACGCTGGAAGCTATTTACCAGCCTTACCATGACATTTTGCGCGCCAATGCTAATCGGGTTATTGCTAAGTTGAGTGGTAGCAATCTGGTGCCGCCGGATGAGATTAAAGGCATTCCTCAAGTGCATGTGCAGGACACAGGTATCAGCGCTCTGTATCAGGAAGCAGCTCATTATTATGCTCCCCATGCGCAGGTCATCGCCTTGCAGATTGATAATGACCATCCCAAGCTGGATGTCGGTGATATCACCGCTAAAGACATTGCATTTAACTATCAATATGCTGGCGGTGAAATCACGGTTTATTCTCTAACCGGCAAAGAGTTAAAGCAATATATGGAGTGGTCGGCGGGCTACTTTAACCAAGTCAAACCGGGGGATGTCACTTACAGCTTTAATCCGCAACGCCGTGCCTCAAAATATTCAACCAATGATTTCTTTGATGGCGTGACTTATACCATTGATTTGCGCCAGCCGGTGGGTTCGCGGATCACCGATTTACGGCTTACTGATGGTACCCCTGTCATTGATATCACCCCAATTCATCTGGGAATGAACAGTTATCGGATGGGCCATCTGACACAAAAAGGTGGCGTGCTCGAAGGGCAAAAATTCCCGATATTGTCCGACAGTAAAGCACAATACGGTGAAGAAGAAGGCACTATCCGTAATCTGACTATTCGCTATCTGACTGTGGTTAAGTCCGGCAAGTATGAGGGCAAACCTCAACAACGTTGGCAATTAGTGGGATTAGAAGGCTATGACAAAGAGCGGCAGATTGTTAAGCAACTGATTAATCAGGGGACTATTTCGGTACCGTCCACTGCCGATGGCCGTTATACCAACATTGCTTCAATCAATGTTAAAGATAAATTGTTTAAGGATAAAGCCAGTTACAATGCGGCATTAACGGCGTTGCAGCAGCAAGCCGCCAGCGCCACGACTGAACAAACCAAGCAACAAGCGCAAATGGATATTGCACTGATTACTGCTTTGAATAAGTTCTGATTGAGCATTAAAAAGGCCACCGCAAGGTGGCCTTTATGTCGAGCGTGTTATTGAGGTAGCGGCTATTACTTATTGCTTTGGTATACCGCTTTCACCGCATTACCAATTTCAGCTAGGCTACGCACGGTTTTCACACCCGCCGCTTCCAGAGCAGCAAATTTGTCATCCGCAGTCCCTTTACCACCAGCAATGATGGCACCAGCATGGCCCATACGTTTGCCTTTTGGTGCAGTTACACCGGCGATATAGCCCACAACAGGTTTGGTCACGTGCTCTTTAATATAAGCTGCCGCTTCTTCTTCTGCATTACCACCGATTTCACCGATCATTACGATGACTTCAGTTTGTGGGTCTTCCTGGAATAACTTCAGAATATCGATAAAGTTAGAACCAGGGATTGGGTCGCCACCAATACCAACGCAGCTTGATTGGCCGAAACCGATATCAGTAGTCTGTTTTACTGCTTCATAAGTCAGAGTGCCTGAACGCGAAACGATACCAACTTTACCCGGCAAGTGGATATGGCCAGGCATGATGCCAATCTTACATTCACCTGGGGTGATAACACCCGGACAGTTAGGGCCGATCATACGCGCATCGGATTGATCCAATTTGACTTTTACGACCAGCATATCCAGTGTCGGGATGCCTTCAGTAATGCAGATGATCAATTTTATACCGGCGTCGATAGCTTCCAGAATTGAATCTTTACAGAACGGCGCTGGCACATAGATAACAGAGGCTGTGGCACCGGTCGTTTCTACAGCTTCACGAACGGTATTGAACACCGGCAGACCAAGATGCTGGGTTCCGCCTTTGCCTGGCGTAACACCGCCAACCATTTTGGTACCATAGGCGATAGCTTGTTCTGAGTGGAAAGTCCCTTGGCTACCGGTAAAGCCCTGGCAAATAACTTTGGTGTTTTTATCAATTAAAATAGACATTATTTAGCCCCCACTGCCGCTACAACTTGCTGAGCCGCATCTGTCAGGCTGGTCGCAGCAATGATATTCAAACCGCTGTCTGCCAGTTTTTTGGCACCCAGTTCGGCATTATTCCCTTCCAGACGAACCACGACCGGCACGTTGACACCCACTTCTTCAACCGCACCAATAATGCCGTCAGCAATCAGGTCACAACGCACGATCCCGCCGAAGATGTTAACGAAAACCGCTTTCACTTTGTCATCAGACAAAATGATTTTAAAGGCTTCAGTCACGCGCTCTTTGGTGGCACCACCGCCAACATCGAGGAAGTTAGCCGGTTCGCCACCGTGCAGTTTCACGATATCCATGGTACCCATTGCCAAGCCAGCGCCGTTTACCATGCAACCAATGTTGCCATCCAGCGCGACGTAGTTCAGTTCCCACTGCGCAGCATGTGCTTCGCGGGCATCTTCCTGACTTGGGTCACGCATTTCGCGCAGTTCAGGCTGGCGGAACAAGGCATTGCCATCAGCACCCAGTTTGCCATCCAAGCAGATCAAATCGCCTTGTTTGGTGATAACCAGTGGGTTGATCTCGACCATTGCCAAATCACGTTCCAAGAACATGGTTGCCAGACCCATAAAGATCTTGCTGAACTGAGTCACTTGCTTACCAGTCAGACCCAGTTTAAAGGCTAATTCACGACCTTGATAAGGTTGCGGGCCAGTCAACGGATCCAACGCGATTTTGTGGATCAGTTCTGGTGTCTCTTCAGCCACTTTTTCAATTTCAACACCGCCTTCAGTGGATGCCATAAACACCACACGACGGGAGCTACGGTCAATAACTGCACCCAGATAGAGCTCTTTATCAATATCTGTTGCAGCTTCAACCAAAATTTGGTGAACCGGCTGGCCATGGGCATCTGTCTGGTAAGTTACCAGTTTTTTACCCAGCCACTGTTCAGCGAAAGCACGAATATCTTCTTTGCTATTAACCAGTTTCACGCCGCCCGCTTTACCGCGACCGCCAGCATGTACCTGACATTTAACCACCCACGGGCCAGCACCGATTTTAGATGCGGCTTCTTCTGCTTCACGCGGTGTGGTACAAGCGTAACCCGTTGGAGCGGGCATGCCATACCGAGCAAACAGTTGTTTTGCCTGATATTCGTGTAAATTCATGATGTTCTATCCATATAAGGTCTGAGATGGGCCGAAGCCTTCTAGGTAGCCTGATTGCACGGAGGCAGGTTATTAACACCTTGCAATCAGACTGACCTTGTCATTTATCTTTTTTATACATCAAGCAGCAAGCGAGCTGGATCTTCCAGCATCTCTTTCACTGTCACCAGATAACCAACAGACTCGCGGCCGTCGATCAAACGGTGATCGTAGGACAGTGCCAAATACATCATTGGCAGAATCACTACCTGACCATTTACCGCCATTGGGCGATCTTTAATGGCATGCATGCCAAGGATCGCGCTTTGTGGTGGGTTAATGATCGGAGTCGACATCAGTGAGCCGAATACGCCGCCATTGGTAATGGTGAAATTACCGCCAGTCAGTTCTTCAACTTTCAGTTTGCCGTCACGGCCTTTTACAGCCAGTTCTTTGATCTTTTTCTCAATATCAGCCATACCCATGGTGTCTACATCACGCAGTACTGGAGTTACCAGGCCGCGCGGAGTCGAAACCGCAATGCTGACATCGAAGTAATTGTGGTAGACCACATCTTCGCCATCGAGGGAAGCATTCACTTCCGGATAACGTTTCAGTGCTTCAACAACGGCTTTAATATAGAAGGACATAAAGCCCAGACGCACACCGTGGCGTTTCTCAAAAGCTTCGCCATACTGCTTGCGCAGATCCATGATCGGCTTCATGTTGATTTCGTTAAACGTCGTCAACATTGCAGTGCTGTTTTTCGCTTCCAACAGGCGCTCGGCAACACGTTTACGCAGGCGCGTCATCGGAACACGTTTTTCACTGCGGCCCGCGATAGGTGCGACAGGTGCTGCGGTTTCAACTTTGGCTGCTGCCGCTGCGGGTGCCGACTTGCGGTTTGCCAAATGACTCTCGATATCTTCACGCGTCAGACGACCACCGACACCGCTGCCTTTGATTGCCGCTGCATCCAGAGAGTGCTCAGCAATCAGACGACGAATCGCCGGGCTAAGGGTATCGTTGCTTTCTTCTTCCAGGCTAGCCGTCTGGCGCTGAGCAGGAGTTGACTCAGTGCTCTGACTTTTCTCTTCCGTCGGCAGGCCGGAACTGTCACTTGGACGAATACGACCCAGTACCTGACGTGAAACGACTGTGGCACCTTCGTCTTCCAAAATGGCGTCCAAAATACCGTCCTGACTGGCCGGAACTTCCAGAATCACTTTGTCCGTTTCAATCTCAACCAGCACTTCATCACGTTTGACGCTATCGCCCGGTTTCTTGTGCCAAGTTGCTACAGAGCCATCGGCGACAGACTCAGGGAGGTCAGGAACATTAATATCTACGCTACTCATTCTCTATCCTTTATGTGTTAACCGGCTCGCTATTCAACGGTCAGCGCGTCATTAACCAGAGCTTGTTGTTGTTTCTGGTGTACGGAAATGTATCCAACTGCCGGTGAAGCTGAGGCTGGGCGGCCTGCGTAACGCAGGGAAGCACCAAATGGAATTACTTCACGGAAGTTATGTTGACTGCAATACCAGGCACCCTGGTTAAGCGGCTCTTCCTGACACCAGACGAAGTCATGTACATGAGCAAACTGTTCCAACACCGCTTGCACAGCTTGATGCGGGAACGGATAAAGTTGCTCGATACGCACGATGGCGACATCGGTTTGCCCATTCTTGCGACGCTGTTCCAGCAAGTCATAGTAGACTTTGCCTGAGCACATCACGACACGTTTGACGCCTTTCGGATCCAACTCGTCAACTTCGCCAATCGCTGGCAAGAAGCTGCCATTCGCCAGTTCATCCAGAGAAGATATCGCCAGCGGATGACGCAACAGCGACTTAGGCGACATGACCACCAACGGACGGCGCATACCACGTAATGCCTGACGGCGAATCATGTGGTAAACCTGTGCTGGCGTTGACGGGATACATACCTGCATGTTTTGTTCAGCACAAAGTTGCAGATAGCGTTCCAGTCGCGCAGAGGAGTGCTCTGGACCTTGCCCTTCGTAACCATGTGGCAGCAACATCACCAGACCACACATCCGGCCCCATTTCTGCTCGCCGGAGCTGATGAACTGGTCGATAACCACTTGAGCACCGTTGGCAAAGTCACCGAACTGCGCTTCCCAGATAGTCAGGGTGCGAGGTTCAGCCGTGGCGTAGCCATATTCAAATGCCAAAACAGCTTCTTCCGACAGCACCGAGTCCCATACCTGGAAGTTACCCTGCCCACTGTGAACATTTGCCAGTGGCACGTAAACAGAACCATTTTTCTGGTTATGAATCACTGCATGACGATGGAAGAAAGTACCGCGCCCCGCATCCTCACCGGATAAACGAATCGGAATACCTTCATCTACCAATGTGGCGTAGGCCAGAGTTTCAGCGCCACCCCAGTCAAATGGCTTCTCGCCTGCGGCCATCAAGGCGCGATCGCCATAGATCTTGGCAACACGCGATTGCATTTCAATGGCTTCCGGCGCGTGGCTGATACGACGCGCCAGCTCTTGCAGGCGTTTCATCTCAACTTTGCTTGGATATTCTTCGTCCCATTCATGGTTCAGATAAGGTGACCACGTGAAGGATTGCAGATTCATCGGACGCCACTCTTCCACCACACAGTCGCCGTGATCCAGAGCATCACGATACAGGTTGACCATTTCCGTGGCATCTTCCAGGCTGGCGATATTTTGCTCGGTCAGCTTGTCAGCATAGATTTTGCGCGGCGTCGGGTGTTTTTTGATCTTCTGATACATCACTGGCTGTGTGGCACTTGGCTCATCGGCTTCGTTATGCCCATGGCGACGGTAGCAAACCAGGTCGATCATCACGTCACGTTTAAAGGTGTTACGGAAATCCAACGCCAGACGGGTAACAAACGCCACAGCTTCAGGATCATCAGCATTTACGTGGAAAATAGGTGCCTGTACCATTTTGGCGATATCAGTACAGTACTGGGTAGAACGCGCATCCAGTGGGTTCGAGGTGGTGAAACCAATCTGGTTATTGATAACAATGCGCACCGTCCCGCCCACTTCATAGCCACGGGCCTGAGACATGTTCAAGGTTTCTTGCACCACACCTTGCCCGGCAATCGCCGCGTCACCATGAATGGTGATTGGCAATACCATGTTGCTGCGAGCTTCGTCGAGGCGGTCACGACGGGCACGTACCGAACCAATAACTACCGGACTAACAATTTCCAGATGCGATGGGTTGAAGGCTAACGCCAGATGAACCAGCCCGCCTTCGGTTTCGACATCTGAAGAGAAACCTTGGTGATATTTAACGTCACCGGTACCCAGATGTTCTTTATGCTTACCAGAGAACTCATCGAACAAATCTTCCGGTTTCTTACCCAGCACGTTAATCAATACGTTCAGACGGCCACGGTGAGCCATCCCCAGCACGACTTCACGTGTGCCGTTCTTACCCGCATGGCGAATCATCTCTTTCAGCATAGTGACCAGCGAATCGCCGCCCTCTAGCGAGAAACGCTTAGCGCCCGGGAATTTAGCCCCTAGATAACGTTCCAAACCTTCAGCGGCAGTCAGTTCGCTCAGGAAACGGCGCTTCTCTTCATCGCTGAATGTCGGTTTCCCGACCACCGACTCAATACGCTGCTGGATCCAGCGCTTTTCTTCGGTGTTGGTAATGTGCATGTACTCAGCGCCAATCGGGCCGCAGTAGGTCTGCTTCAGGGCTGCGTACAGATCAGACAGCTTCATGGTCTCTTTGCCGATAGCAAAAGAGCCGACGTTGAAGGTGTTCTGGAAATCGGCTTCGGTCAGATTATGATAGGAAGGCTCGAGGTCTGGAACAGACTCCTGCTTCCACAAACCGAGTGGGTCAAGGTTGGCATGTTGATGGCCGCGGAAGCGGAAGGCGTTGATTAACTGCAACACCTTAACTTGCTTGGCATCATTTTCAGGATCGCTGATGGATGAGTTATAACGAGAGGTATCCTTCGCCAGGCGACGGAAATACTCACGAGTTTGAGAGTGGAACTGATCAGGTTTTACACCCGTCGTCGGTAGTTGTTGAAAAATTGAACGCCAACTATCATCAACGGAACCAGGATCGGTTAAAAAGTCTTCATAGAGCTGCTCTATGTAGGACTGGTTCGCGCCCGCCAGATAGGAGGAATCCAGCCAGGCCTTCATTGCGCCGTTCTGCATCATGATCCCTTAAGCTTTGAAGCTTCAGTTTTCGCCGTGGTTAACATATACACCGTAATATCAACGGTTTGCCGTAAAAACGGTTCACTCGATGTGCTCAATGCACATTCTGTTATGGACCTTAACGGTCCCGTTCAAGGAACCTCTAAAAACCGACAGCTCGCCAGCTTTTAGAGATTCCCTACCTTGAAGCAACCCGAGGAATACATTCCCCGGGTTAATAAACTCACATCATGCACTACGTTGCAACAACATAGACTTAATGTGGCCGATTGCTTTGGTCGGGTTAAGGCCTTTAGGACAAACACTGACACAATTCATGATGCTATGGCAGCGGAAAACACTAAAAGCGTCGTCTAGATCATCCAAACGTGCTGCTGTTTCGGTATCACGGCTGTCTATCAGGAAACGATAGGCCGCCAGTAACCCTGCCGGGCCAACAAATTTGTCCGGATTCCACCAGAATGACGGGCAAGAGGTTGAGCAACAAGCGCACAGGATACATTCATACAAACCATCCAGTTTTTCGCGCTGCTCCGGCGACTGTAAATGCTCACGTGCTGGTGGATTTTTGCCATCATTCAACAGGTAAGGTTTAATTTTCTCATACTGAGTATAAAACTGCCCCATATCGACCACTAAATCCCGCACCACCGGTAACCCCGGCAATGGGCGAATCACAATCTTTTTATTGCCCTTCTGCAAAACTGAAATCGGCGTGATACAGGCCAAGCCATTTTTGCCATTCATATTCAGGCCGTCGGAACCACAAACACCTTCACGGCATGAGCGGCGGAACGACAAAGTTGGATCTTTTTCTTTTAACTGGATAAGTGCGTCCAGCAACATCATATCCCGGCCTTCTTCCGCTTCCAGGGTGTAATCCTGCATGTGCGGCGCGTTATCGACGTCCGGGTTATAGCGATAAATCGAGAATTCAAGCTTCATGACCTATTCCTCCGTAACGGGCATCAGTAAGAACGCACTTTCGGCGGGAATGCCGCGCGTAGCTTAGGTTGCATGTTTACCTCACGGCGGGTCATGCTTTCAGTGTCCGGCAAATACAGCGAGTGACACAGCCAGTTCGCATCGTCACGTTCCGGGAAGTCAAAGCGACTATGAGCGCCACGGCTTTCGGTACGGAAGTTTGCTGACACCGCGGTGGAAAACGCAGTTTCCATCAGGTTATCCAACTCCAGGCATTCAATACGTTGGGTATTGAACTCACTGGAAGTGTCATCCAGACGGGCATTTCGCAGACGTTCACGGATAGTTTTCAGTTCTTCCAATCCATTTGCCATGGCATCGCCTTCACGGAATACCGAGAAGTTATTCTGCATGCAGGATTGTAATGCTTTGCGGATCTCAACCGGATCTTCACCGGAACGGGTGTTATTCCAGCGGTTCATTCGATCCAGTGAAGCTTCAATATCTGAATCACTGGCATCGCGGCTGCTACCCTGCTCCATTAAGGACTCTTGCAGATGCATACCGGCGGCACGACCAAATACCACTAAGTCCAGTAGGGAGTTGCCACCCAGACGGTTTGCACCATGGACGGAAACACAGGCAATTTCACCTACCGCAAACAAGCCAGGGATAACAACATCTTCGCCCTTTTCATTTACCGTGATGGCCTGACCGGTTACTTTGGTCGGGATCCCGCCCATCATATAATGACAAGTTGGAATCACCGGGATAGGTTCTTTGATTGGATCGACGTGGGCAAAGGTGCGAGATAACTCAAGAATACCCGGCAGACGGGATTCCAGAACCTCTTTACCCAAATGATCCAGTTTCAATTTGGCATGAGGGCCCCAAGGACCATCACAGCCGCGGCCTTCACGAATTTCAATCATGATAGAACGTGCTACTACGTCACGACCCGCCAAATCTTTGGCGTTCGGGGCATAACGTTCCATAAAGCGCTCGCCGTGTTTATTCAGCAAATAACCGCCTTCACCACGACAACCTTCAGTCACCAATACCCCCGCCCCGGCGATACCCGTCGGGTGGAACTGCCACATTTCCATGTCCTGCACCGGAACACCGGCACGCAGGGCCATGCCCACACCGTCACCGGTATTAATGTGCGCATTGGTTGTTGATTGATAAATACGCCCGGCACCGCCGGTAGCCAATATCGTGGCGCGCGCTTTGAAATAGACCACTTCACCGGTTTCAATGCAGATAGCGGTACAGCCAACAAAAGCGCCGTCCTGATTCTTCACTAAATCCAGTGCATACCACTCGGAGAAAATGGTGGTGTGGTTTTTCAGGTTTTGCTGATAAAGGGTATGTAACAGTGCATGCCCAGTACGGTCAGCCGCAGCCGCTGTACGCGCCGCTTGCCCACCGCCGAAGTTAAGCGACTGCCCACCGAATGGCCGTTGGTAAATACTGCCGTCTTCTAAACGGGAGAAAGGCAAGCCCATGTGCTCCAGTTCGAGAACCGCTTCCGGGCCAGTTTTACACATATATTCGATGGCATCCTGGTCACCGATATAATCGGAACCCTTTACCGTGTCGTACATATGCCATTCCCAGTTATCTTCGTGGGTGTTACCCAGTGCGACAGTAATACCCCCCTGCGCAGATACGGTATGGGAACGAGTTGGGAAAACTTTAGATATCAGGGCGCAAGACAACCCCATTTGTGAAATTTGCAGTGCTGCGCGCATACCTGCGCCACCTGCACCGATAACAACAGCATCAAACTCTCTGACCGGCAGTTTCATTTAAGCACCCCACACCACAATTGTTCCATACAGTAGATAGACCAGCAGCGTAATCACGACGGCCAGTTGTAACACCAGACGTACCGCCAGCGGCTTTATATAGTCCGTTAATACCTGCCACAGACCAATCCAGGCGTGAGCCAAAATTGACAGTAATGTCAGCAGGGTAAACACTTTTGTGATGTGCGAAGCGAAGAAGCCACGCCAGATTTCGTAGGTGATATCTGGGACAATAACAACAAAGCCCAGAATATAGAGAACATACAGAGTGATGACGATTGCAGAAGCACGTAGTAACAGCCAGTCGTGTACTCCATTACGCCCTAACGCAGAAGCATTGCTTACCATACAAGGACTCCAGCTAAAACTGACAGCACCAAGGTTAACACCATTGCGACTTGGGCGGAGCGGGTCCCCGCAGCCAAGCTCTCTTCGATATAGCCGAAATCCATTAACAAGTGACGAATGCCACCGCAAATGTGATAGGCCAGCGCAGTGAGTATTCCCCAGAAGATGAATTTAACAAAAAAGCTATTCATGATCGCCGCGGCTTGCATGAATCCCTCTTGCGAGGAAACAGACAAACCTAACAGCCAAAGGAGGATACCAACGGCAACGAAAGTAATTACGCCAGAGACTCGGTGTAAAATGGACGCTATCGCAGTAACAGGAAATCGAATCGTTTGCAGATCCAAATTGACAGGTCTTTGTTTTTTCACGTTTTTGCCCACACAGCTTTTATTATTTTCCATCCTCCGGATCTGGGTGGGGGTCAGACAGCGTTAAGAGCCGAAACCCTTCACATCACACGTTTAGACATAACATCCTGAATGCTTAAACGGTGTGCTCTATATAACGCTGGGTGCTCCTACTTCAGGGTAATCCGGAGACCTGGCGGCAGTATAGGTGGTTCACATTCTTATTACAATTCCCACACAAACTGATTGGTAACATTTCCCCTGAACAGTGATTAGGATCACGATTTACACAATTTATATAAAATTAATTATCTGATTTGACAAAGAATAAACATTTCTATTACAACTAGGGTAGAAATAAGCCCTATGATGCACTAAAGGTCTGCGGATACACTTCCCCATAAGCCTAAGTTATGCAACAGTGTATTTAGTAAATATCCCCATAGATATCGTAGGCAATGAACCATAAACGATAAGTATCCGACAAATCGTTAACAACTTTATAACATCGATTGCTGATCCAGAGCTTTGGATCACCGGCCGCATTGGCAAGATACTCTGTACCCTAAATCACATTTTTAATGGTGAATAAAACAGAACTATGCTGATGAGGTGATGGCCTTGCGGACATCTAAGATATTTCAGTTGTTAGAGGTTTTAAAATAAGCGCTAAGGAGACTGTAAATGGCTAACAAGAAAGCGACGCTGAATTTAGAAGGCGAAGCTGCGATCGAACTGGGCGTGCTATCCCCAACCCTCGGCACTGACGTTATCGACGTCCGCACCTTAGGTTCGAAAGGTTATTTTACCTTTGACCCAGGCTTTACTTCTACCGCATCCTGCGAATCAAAAATCACTTATATCGATGGTGATGAAGGTATTCTGTTGCACCGTGGCTTCCCGATTGCCCAGTTAGCTAACAATTCTACCTATTTGGAAGTTTGCTACATTCTGCTGTACGGCGAAGCCCCTACGGCTGAAGAGTATGAAACTTTCAAAGCGACCGTCACCCGCCACACTATGATTCACGAGCAGATCACCAGTCTGTTCCGTGGGTTCCGCCGTGACTCGCACCCAATGGCAGTATTATGCGGGGTAACTGGCGCACTGGCCGCCTTCTACCATGATGCGCTGGATGTGAATAACGAGCGTCATCGTGAAATCACCGCCTTCCGTCTGCTGTCCAAAATGCCGACTGTTGCGGCGATGTGCTACAAATATTCAATCGGCCAGCCGTTTGTTTATCCGCGTAACGACCTGTCTTATGCCGGTAACTTCCTGCGCATGATGTTCTCTACTCCATGTGAAGAATATGAAGTTAACCCAGTGTTGGAACGCGCAATGGATCGTATTTTCATCCTGCACGCCGACCACGAGCAAAACGCTTCAACCTCGACAGTTCGTACTGCGGGTTCTTCTGGCGCTAACCCGTTTGCTTGTATTGCTGCCGGGATTGCCTCCCTGTGGGGACCAGCGCACGGCGGCGCGAACGAAGCCTGCCTGAAGATGCTGGAAGAGATTAAAACTGTTGAGCATATTCCAGAATTTATCCGCCGTGCGAAGGATAAAAATGACTCATTCCGCCTGATGGGCTTTGGTCACCGTGTGTATAAAAACCACGATCCGCGCGCCACTGTGATGCGTGAAACCTGCCATGAAGTGCTGAAAGAGTTAAAACTGGAAGACGATCTGCTGAAAGTGGCGATGGAGTTGGAGCATATTGCGCTGAACGACCCGTATTTCATCGAGCGTAAATTGTATCCAAACGTTGACTTCTATTCAGGTATCATCCTGAAAGCATTGGGTATTCCGTCTTCAATGTTTACCGTAATCTTTGCGATTGCGCGCACTATCGGCTGGATTGCTCACTGGAATGAAATGCACGACGAGGGCATCAAAATTGCGCGTCCGCGTCAGCTTTATACCGGTTATGCGGAGCGTGAATTTAAGAGCCAGTTGAAAAAGTAAGTTTTTTATTGCGCTGAGAAAATGCAAAACGCCACCTTTCGGTGGCGTTTTTTATGGCTGAATCAATGAATTGCGCCACCAGGAATATGCAAATCGTGCTCAATTTGCAAGGCAATAGAAATTGCCAATTCCAAGGCTATCAACACCGATTGTGTCGACATACTCGGTGCACCAGGGTGATCAACAGCTTGTTCAGGTAAGTAAGGAATATGGATAAATCCGCCCTTAACCTCGCTATTAGCTGAATTTAAGCGGTGTAATAAACCATACATTACATGGTTGCAGACATACGTTCCTGCGGTCTGGGAAATCGAGGCCGGAATACCTGCATCACGAATCCCTTGCACCATCGCCTTGATAGGCAAGCGGGTAAAATAGGCCGCAGGGCCGTCTTCGACGATAGGTTGGTCGACAGGCTGATGCCCCTGATTATCGGGAATTCGGGCATCATCAATATTAATGGCAACTCGCTCGATGGTGATATCAGCACGCCCACCCGCTTGACCAATGGCTAACACTAACACTGGCTGAATATCATCTATCGCCGCATTCAGCGCGGTCAGGGCTTCACCAAAAGCGCAAGGTAACTGACGGGCCACCACTCTGACGCCACCCATCATCAAATCATTCAGTTGCTTGACCACTTCCCAAGAGGGATTCACCCGTTCGCCACCAAATGGCTCAAACCCGGTAATTAATACACTTCTCATCATCTCTCCTAGAGAAACATCAGGAAATACAGCAAAAATACGTTAACAATCAACAAAGCAACCCCAGTTGGGATCTGCGCTTTGATCACCGCATTTTTATCCGGTAGCTCCAATAATGCGGCAGGAACAATGTTAAAGTTGGCCGCCATAGGGGTCATTAAGGTGCCGCAATAACCCGAGAACATCCCAATAGCAGCCATCACTGCTGGGTTACCCCCGTGCTGCAATACCAAGATTGGAATGCCGATACCCGCCGTCACAATAGGGAAAGCAGCAAACGCATTCCCCATGATCATCGTCAGCAGCGCCATGCCAATAGCATAGACCGCCACCGCAATAAAGCGATGATCTACCGCGAGATATTCCTGAGTTAAATGGGCAATCGCCGTGCCGACGCCGGCGGTGGTAAACAGCAGGCCGAGTGTTGCCAAAATCTGCGGCAAGATAAATGCCCAGCCAATGGAGTCCAGCAAACGCCGAGCTTCCTGCACCGGTTGTGCGGCAGTCTCGCGGGTCATTACCACCGCAATCAGCAAGCCGAGCACACAGCCGACCGTCATCGAGAATAAGGTCACCAAGGTTGAGTGATTACCCGCACCAAACAGCCACTGGTCCAATGCTGGAATATTAGTAAACAACAGCACGCCGATAACCGTCACGACAGGGATGGTCAGCGCCGGAATAAACAGCTTATTCCCCAAACGTTTGGCACTCACTTCACGTTCTTGTGCTGTACGCTGATGGTAGCTGCCCAACTTGACGCCACCAAAACCGGCGATCAGCGCCATGATGACCACCACCACGCCGACCGTGATATTCAGGATGCGTTTTTCATCTGGCCCTTCCCCCCCTAATGTACTTGCCAGACGGTAGGTCCAATCCCCCACCAGAAAAACCAGCCCGTACAACCCCCAGAATAGGCCGGTGGTGATCCGGCGCGGGTTGGCTTTATCACGGAATGACATTACCGCGACTATCAGTAATACGACACCCGCCAACCAGTATAAATATTGCTGTTGGAAAATCATTTTGCGTCTCCTTTGGCAGCCAAAGCAGACTGATTCAGCGCGGTTAATTCAGCGGCGAGGTGTTTATCTAAACGTTGTAAACGATAAGAATGAATCAGGAAGGCACAAATTGCGGTCGGGATCCCCCACAACGCAATGTGCAGTGGCTCGGTCTGAATCCCGCCGGACTCCAACATAAAGTTGTGCATAAAGATAATGGCGCCAAAGGCGACAAAAATATCTTCACCGAAGAATAAACCGACATTATCCGTAGCAGCAGACATCGCCCGCAGACGATAACGCACTTTCTCTGGTAATTCGCCATAACGAGTGGTTGCCGCACCTTCCGCCATTGGGGCCAATAACGGGCGCACCATCTGAGCATGGCCGCCAAGACTGGTTAAACCCAGTGCTGCCGTGGCCTCACGCACAAACAGATACACAATCAGTAAGCGGCCAGACGTGGCACTTTTGATCTGCGAAATCCATGCCTGCGCTCGCTCTTTCAAGCCGTGGCGCTCGAGCAACCCGATAACCGCCAGAGGCAGTAACAAAATCAATGGCAGGTTGCGGGTGTTAAGAAACCCCTCACCCAGCTTTTCCAAAATAGTTGCTATTGGCATCAATGCGGCCACACCGGTGATGATCCCGGCGGTGATAACCACCAACACGGCGTTTATCCGCAGTAAAAACCCAATCACAATCGCCGCGATACCAATCAGCGGCCATAAGTTTACCGTTTGTTCCAAGGTGACTCTCCTGTCATAAAATATGATTACTTTTCGTCCTTGACGCCGCAGGGATGTTAGCTGCAACGCCAATGGCTTTGAGTAATTATTTAACCCAAAATATGATTCCACCCGGGCTTGGCGGTTATGTTTTTAATGCCCAAAAACGGTTAATTCAAAAACTATTTATTATTGTGCAGTGACATCGATGTTGTGTTGCTGAAAACTCTCACGTAAACGGCGGGCAAAATTCAATGCATGGGCACCATCACCATGTACGCACACCGTATCCGCCTGCACTGGCACCCAATGACCATCGCGAGCCTGAACCTGCTGGTGCTGCACCATAGCCAAGGTTTGTGACAAAGCCAGCTCGTCACTTTCAATTAAGGCATTCGGCTGGCTGCGCGGCACTAAAGTACCGTCAGATTGATAGCGGCGATCGGCAAACACTTCCTGACGAGTGGCTAATCCCGCGCGCTCACCGGCACGGATCAATTCGCTCCCTGCCAACCCGACCAATCGCAATGTCGGGTCTACCGCCTTGACTGCTTGAGCAATAGCATCAGCCAACAGCGGATCAACTGCGGCTTGGTTATACAACATGCCGTGGGGCTTCACATGCTGCATCACGCCACCTTCCGCTTTCACCATGGCGGCAAGAGCACCAAGCTGATAAACCACTTGGGCATAGACGGTCTCTGGCGGCAACTGCATCGCCGTGCGCCCAAAATTCTCGCGATCCGGGAAACTCGGGTGCGCGCCAATAGCCACCCCATATTCGATAGCCCAACGCACCGACTGGCGCATAGTTTGTGCATCACCGGCATGGAAACCACAGGCAATATTGGCGGAACTGACCAATTGCAACAGCGCCTGATCATTGGCGCAGCCTTCACCTAAATCGGCATTTAAATCAACTTTCATTTGGCCTCCGTGGCATCGAAACCTTGCTGTAAACCCCACTCAATCTGTTGCATGAAATGCTGCTGTTCTGTCTTGGCCCGCAGCGCCTCTTCCACGCTACATTGGACAAAATGCACGGGTTCACCGAGGCGAAGTTGCGCTAAGTGGTAGAGATCGGCCTCGATAACACAGGCAATGCGCGGATAACCGCCGGTGGTTTGGGCATCCGCCATCAAGACAATCGGCTGACCGTTATGCGGGACTTGCACCACACCGGGTAATAAACCGTGGGATAACATCTCGCGGGAGGTGGTGCGCATTAATTCGCGCCCCGTCAGGCGATAGCCCATCCGGTTACTTTGCGGGCTGAGTTGCCAGGCTTCACGCCAGAAAGCCCCCTGGGCAATATCGTCAAATTCATGATATTCCGGCCCCGCTACAGCGCGCACACGATTACCGAATAACAATTGTTTGATACCAACGGATTCACGGGGCAAACGTGTCGGCTTGCCGAGTGGTAGGCTGTCGCCCTCTTTAATTAACCGCCCCTGATAACCACCAAAGCCCGCTTTCAGATCAGTGCTGCGCGAGCCCAGCATTTCCGGTACATCAATACCGCCAGAAACCGCCAGATAACTGCGCATACCGCGCGGTGGCACACTGAGTTTCAACTGTTGCCCGGGCTTGACCGGATAACGCCACCCCGTCCAGAGCAGTTGGCCCTCAAGCCGCGCATCGCAACCCGCGCCGGTTAAGGCTATCCAGCCCGGTTGGGTAAATTCAGCAGTAAACTGACCAAGAGTGATTTCCAGCCCAGCCGCCCCTGCATCATTCCCGACCAACATGTTCGCCATCATCAGCGCAGGTAAATCCAGCGCCCCGCCCTGACTGATGCCCAAACGACGAAAACCGCCACGGCCACTATCTTGTACCGTGGTATAAATACCTGAACGAATAATATTCAGCATACGCCCTCCTTTAAAGGCAGGAAGCGCACATTGTCACCCGGCCGCAGTAAGGTTGGCGGCATCTCTATCGGGTTAAACAGTGCCAGTGAGGTACGGCCAATTAACTGCCAGCCGCCAGGGGTCGCCAGTGGATAGATCCCCGTTTGGCTGCCACCTATCCCGACAGAACCCGGCGGAACCACCAAACGTGGCTCGGCGCGTCGTGGGGTCTCCAACTGCTCAGGCATACCGCCCAAATAGGAGAAACCCGGTTGGAAACCAAGGAAATAGACGATATAACTCGCCTCTGCATGGCACTCAACCACTTGCCGCTCGGTCATACCGGTATGGCGCGCCACTTCAGCCAGATCAGGGCCAGCCTCACCACCATAAATCACGGGAATGGTGACATCTCGTGACTCAGGCACTAATGACTCACTCTCTTCCCACCAGCGTTGCAGGCGCTCAATCGCATCCCACGCGGTATTTTGCGGATCTGTCAGCAATAACGTCAGATTATTCATACCCGGAATCGCTTCAAGGATATCGGGGTGATGAATCAGACGATCAGCTAAGCCCCAAATCCGCTGCTGACTGGCTAATGTTACCGGCGGTTCCAGCTCCAGAACCACCGCACTCTCTCCTAATAAATAACATCGTGCTCGTTGCACTCCCGTCCCCCTGATTAATTTATAGTTTTAATTTTTAGATAAATAACAGCCATAAGTACATATTTATGCGTTAGCACCTAGCCGCTGTCAATAGAAGTGAATCAACCAATAATTGCGGGCAATCACTAGTTCTTAATGTGATGGCGATATTAATCACTATTAATAGTTGTTTTCATGGTTTTTTAATGATGGTTGAGGGTGTGAGGCGATTTATTTCTTATTTAAAATCAGAGTTCAGCGGGGAAATATTCTTATAAATTGCAGTTTTATCATACAACTATGACTAGATGATTGTTTTAAGCAGCCTGACCGTGATTAAGTCCTTATTTTTATTGTGGTTAAGTGTTTAATGTCAAGACTGCGGACTGCAAGTTAAATTAAGCACCGGTAATCTTCATCACCCGTGCTTAAACAGAGCCAACCCAGACTCAGGCTGGGTTAGGGATATCAATAAAGATAACCTCAAGTTGATGTTGAGTTTCTAACCATTCACCAAGAGCTTTGATACCATAACGCTCGGTTGCATGATGCCCCGCCGCATAAAAATTCACACCCATCTCACGAGCGATATGAATTGTCTGCTCAGAAACCTCGCCAGTTATGAAGGCATCCACACCAAACTCAGCGGCTTGCTGAATATAACCTTGCCCACCGCCGCTGCACCAGGCAATACGGCGGATACTTGCTGGTGCATGATCACCACAATGCAGCACCTGACGATTCAATAATGTTTCTAACCGCTCACGTAAAATGACGGCATTTACCGGAGTATCAAATTCACCGTAAGGTAAGAGAGTTTCAATTTCCCCCAACACCCGGATATCAAGCAATTTCGCTAGCTGCGCGTTATTACCTAACTCTGGGTGGGCATCCAGCGGCAAATGATAGCCATACAGATTGATATCATTGGCGAGCAAGGTTTTCAGGCGGTTGCGCTTCATCCCACGAACCACTGCCGGCTCGTTTTTCCAGAAATAACCGTGATGCACCAAAATAGCATCGGCTTGCTGACCAACAGCTGCATCCAGCAATGCCTGACTGGCAGTCACACCGGTGACGATACGGCGCACCTCTTCACGCCCCTCAACCTGCAAACCATTGGGTGCGTAATCCTGAAAAGCCGTGATATCCAGCTTATTATTGATAAGGGTTTCCAGTTCCGTGTTACGCATTTTTTAGTCTCGTTAATTATCAATACTGGTGGAAAGTATAAATTTAAAATATCTGTTTAGGTGCTTTTGCTTTAGAACTTCAGGCTATCACCTTGTTCCATAATGATAAAATTAATGCCCATATCATTACCCTGTGCTAATTCAGCAGCAATGGTTTTACGCACATCTGCCCCCTGTTGGAGTGACGGCTTGATATGGCTAATCACCACCGGCAAACCTTTTAATGGCTCCCCTTCCCCGCTGTAGGTGGCGAGTTTCTTCAGCTCTTTCAGCAACCATTTTGGCGTCATATGGCCATACAACTTGCTGTCCGGGGCATCATTGGGATAGGAAACCTCAATAATCATCCCTTTTAGTTGCTGCTGTTTAACCTTTTCAGCCAGTTTACGCCACACCGTATCCAGATTTTTCGACTTTTCTATTTCATCCGGCCCGGTATCGCCAAAATAGGCAAAATTGGCATTGTTACTGCTGATAAGTAGCATCGAAGAGGGTGATTTATCATGGCTCAGCGGATACATCTCGCCGGTTAAGCGGGTCAGCCCCATACTCAGCGACTGAGCCGGACGCACCAATTGCATCCGATAAGTTCCTAATCGAGTGCCACTGCCACTGTCAGTAAAATTGGGCCAGACACGCCAGTTAAAATAGTAGTTTCGCAGCACATCAATGGTATCTACCGAGGCATAGATGGTTTTTTTACTGTCTTCTGGCGAGCCAATGATCAGACCAGAAACATGGTCAAGATGAGCATGACTAATGAAATAGCTATTAATACGCTGGCGAAAAATATATCCCTGCCGAGTTAAGGGAGCAGCGACTTCATCAGTAATGTCCGAGAAGTTGCCTTTTTCCAGTGCCTTGGCGATGCCCGGCAGTACCGAACCAGCATCCAGTGCCAAATAGAGCGGCTGGCTATCATCACGAATTAGATATGACGTCAGATTACCATCACTGACACCGCCATCCACGCCAAGAGCGACAACTTCAAAACCGGCGGCGGCGGCCAGCGAGCTATACAGGCTAAAAGAGAAAACCACCCCGGCATTAATCAACCTGTTGCGGCGCTGGCTAATGGGTGATGCCGATTGAGTCAAAAAAGTAGTCAAAAACATGAAGGCTCCTTGTGGTTAGGGATCCTTGCGGCCATCCCGCTTAGCGGCGTCAAATGCCGCGAGTGTCGCCAATCTGGCTGCTTTATGGTCCACCAGCGGCAGTGGATAATCCAATGTTTGCTGCTGGCGCTGCGCCCAATTCCATGGCTGATGGATATCGCTGTCAGGCACCGCAGCCAACTCAGGTAGCCAGCGGCGAATAAAAACGCCGTCTTTATCAAACCGCTCTCCCTGCGTAGTGGGGTTAAAAATACGAAAATAGGGCGCGGCATCGGTACCGGTTGAAGCCGCCCACTGCCAGCCTCCATTATTAGCGGCCAAATCACCGTCCAATAATTGCGACATAAAATAACGCTCACCATGCCGCCAGTCGATCAACAAGTCTTTGACCAGAAAACTGGCACTGATCATGCGCAGCCGGTTATGCATCCAACCTGTTTCATTCAGTTGCCGCATTGCTGCGTCAACAATAGGATACCCTGTCTGCCCCTGTTGCCAGGCGATGAATTGCTGTTCCGAGTGATTCCATACTACTGCATCAGTCCAATCAATAAAGGGACGATGCTGGCATAACCGTGGATAAGCTACCAGTAAATGACGATAAAATTCACGCCAGATCAGTTCATTAAGCCAGATAAAGGCACCGCTGTCGGCATTTTCCAGCGCATCCGGGCACTCTGCCCGCAGACGATTAACACATTGACGAGGCGAGAGTATCCCTAGCGCCAGATAAGGTGACAGGCAACTGGTTCCCGCGATAGCCGGAAAATCACGTTGTTGCTGATAGTCCAGAACGAGTTCACGGCAGAAGGCTCGCAGGCGCAGTAGCGCGGCCTCTTCACCCACCGGAAAGAGCTGGTGGTCAACAGATTGCTGTGGGTAATCAAACGGAGTCAGTGGCTGCAGCACTATTTCCATTGAGATATTGCGAGCTTTGGGGGCGGGCACACTGCGGCAATCACTCATCATCAGGCGCTGAATAAATGCCCGGCGAAACGGGGTAAAAACTTTATACATTTCGTTATTGCCCGTCAGAACAGTGCCCGGCGGCAATAGCACACTGTCATGGAAAGCATGACAGGCAACCTCTCGGCCATTAAGGCGAGCGACCAGGGCTTTATCACGTAGCTGCTCATTCAACTCATATTGTTGATTATAAAACAGTGCATCCACTTGATATTTCTGGCAAAAATCACCCAGCCAAGCAATTGAGTCCTGAAAATCCTCACACTGATGATAGTGCAGCGGTATCGCCCGCGCCGCGAGTGCAGTTTGCAACTGTTGCAAATTTTGCAGTAAAAACGCCGCCTGCCGTGGGGCCATATCATGCATTGCCCACTGTGCTGGTGTAGCAATATAGACGGCAATAACTGTTGCTTGTGGGTCTTGGCAAGCCGCATGCAGCGCCAAATTATCCGTTAGGCGCAGATCATTACGAAACCAGACCAAATGCGTTGCCATGTTTTATCCCTGCGCTGAATAAAAAGTAAAATAGTGCTGCCCGGCCAGATAATCATTAGGGAACTCCACCATATAAGCCGTTATTTGGCCAATAGGTGCGCTTAACGGCACCTCCCCTAACCGATACTTTTCAATCAATTGCGCCAAAGCCTGGCGCTGGTCAGAAGTGAGATAAGGCCGGAAATAACCCTGCACATGCATCAATACATTGGTGTGGTTAGCAGCGGTGGGCTGATGAGATAACAGCTGAATCAGACGTTGACGATACTCAGTGGCAAACTCAGTTAATAATGGCCATTTATCCATCTCTGCCACAAAAGGCCCAATCTCGCGATATTCAGGCTGTGAATGTGCCAAGAGCACGAGTTTATAGCGGCTGTGAAACTCCATCAGCTTGCCGCGGGTAATGCCGCTGGCAATTAATTGATCAAGTTCGCCCAAAGCATAGCGACTTTCAGCACTGTTGATCTGCTTATTTGTTATCGACATGAGCCTGCCCCGAATGTAAAAACCATGAGGTTAATCATAACAACCTTATTGCTGCGGGGCGTAATAGATACCAATAAAAATGCCACTCAGTGATTATCTGAACGGCATTTTTATCTCAATATCTGAGGTTAAATAAAGAAGAATATCTTACGCAGCGAGGACATTACCCCAAGCTGCTGCGATATTATTACGCAAGCTCGTATCTATCTGCTGCATAAAGTCGGTACCACCACCCTCAGTGATATCATGCTTGCTCATCATATCTACAAGACTGTCCAGTGCTTCATCTTGCAGAATCATCTGCGACGTTGAACCCTCGATACTCACAACTATATTTGCCCGCTCGCCCGCAAAATAATCTGAGAAAGTCACTGAGCCAATACTTTCAAACTCACTTTGCTCTGTCGTTATTCCGATCCGGCGATCAACCTGAACAATAAGGTCATTACCGTTGCGCTGGAACCAGATATCTTGCCAATTAATATCCTTAAATAGAATACTATCACCACCACTGGCATCGCTCACAGTACAGTCAATAACAGCGTCAGTAATCACAAAACAATCGTTGCCAATGCCACCACTAAAGAGGTTTTTGTAACCCCCTAACTCAATGGTGTCATTACCTTCCCCAGCCTCTATCTTGCTGAATTTGGAAATCGAATTAGCGATAAGTTTATCATCGCCTGTACCACCGTAGATAAAAGATGAATAGCCCAGCAGGACGATATTATCGTTACCACTATCGCCATAGACTGTATTCTGATTGCCAAATACTCGGCTACTATCATCCCCCGAACCTAATTCAGCCACATTATTATTGCCAATGATGACCACATAATCTTGTTCAGAACCGCTAGAGAGTTGGTTAAAATTACCAGCAACCACAGCATAATCCTGCCCAGAACCGGTATCAATCCCCCCCGTTTCTCCGAAGACAAAGGCCTGATCATTGCCCTCACCGAGGTAAGCAGTATTAACTCGTCCAGCAAGCACGGCAGTATCGTCACCGACACCGCCAAACATAGTATTTTCTCGGCCCATCAGTACACCGACATCATTACCTTTGCCACCGGTAAATATGTTAGAAATACCCATGCCATAGAAAACATCGTCACCATTACCTCCCCAGAAATTATTGTTATCACCCAAATAAGCAGCTAAATCACGCCCGTGGCCACCAAAAGTGAAATTATAATTCCCTAACGAGACATGGATATCTCCATCATCGATTAAATGACCACTATTTTGTAAAAATTCAAATAACTTCTGCTCCATATTAAGCAGATCTTTAGCCATATTTTCTTTAATATCTTCAACCATACCTTCTAATTCTGTTTGCCGATCTTTATTAAACATAACAGCAAATAAATTAGGAATATTCAGTGAGTTAAAGCCAAATGCTTGATCATTTTCAGGTGCCGGCGGATTAGTATAAATATCGGTGACAGAATCATG
This sequence comes from Yersinia alsatica, assembly GCF_902170305.1. GTDB lineage: Bacteria > Pseudomonadota > Gammaproteobacteria > Enterobacterales > Enterobacteriaceae > Yersinia > Yersinia alsatica. The sequence goes on from NZ_CABHWW010000003.1 coordinate 33,972, forward strand.
ATCAGTTTCGTCAGGCGCTTTATCCTGTAAACCATGCCTCTGAACAAACGAGGTAATAACACTGCTACCCATATTCAGATTAGCTTCTATACCATCCAGTAACTTTTCTGGATTACTAATTACTTTCAGTTTTTCGCCACCAAACTCAGCAACGACTTCCAACATTTCCTTAAGTACAGCGTCTTGATCAATCTCCTGACCATCACGAGAAATAATTCGGCCAAGCTCGTCATAATCCACACCAAAAATATCACCCAATGTGGTATCAGCATTAACACCCGCCAAGCGATTAGTCAGCTTATTCCTCATTTGCCTTGGTAAGTCGTCAAGTTTATAGGTCATAGTAGTTTTCACCCTACCTGATGAGGTATATTCTTGAGTGCTTAAACTAAATAGTGAGCCAACATTAATATCCATAATAGATTGAACGTTATCACCAAAAACAAAATTCCAGTTGCTGTTGGTCGCAATAATATCAGCACCTTCTCCGGCGACAGCTATATTAAAAACAGCCTTATTATGCAGGTCTTTCAACTGACTTGACTTCGTCGAAGCTTGACCCATCGAATTGGATTGCCCGCCACTCGAGTTACTTAGCCACTGGTTATATTTATCATTTAACGTACTTTCAATATCAGCAGTGAAACCACGTCCGCTGCGTAAAGTCTGTGAGTCCAAATTTATTAGTGTGTCATAATCTACGCTGCTGTTAGCATCTAGCCCCGAGAAGTCTGATAGGTATTTTTTTGCTCCAGACAATGTCCATTGTTGGTCTTGAGTAGCTAGCCAATCTTCACCTTCACCATCCTGCGCAATAGTAACTAATATTTCGCTCATCCGCGCTGCATGATCAAACGGATTAACTAATGGCGGGCTAATAATCGATTTATCAGCCATAAAAATAACATCGTTACTGTGACCATAATTAAACGCAACATTCCGGTTACCGACAAAGACTTGAACACCTTCAAAGGCTTGGTAACCCCCAATATCAACACTGTGCTTACTCACACCATCACCGATATGAATCATGACGTTGTTATCACCGAATGTCAGGGTTTTAAATCCGCCAGTCCCTACTTTTATGCCTAAATTAGACGTTCCCCAATTAACAGAAGTAAATTCATCATCGCCAACTTGAATACTTATATTTCCACCATAACTGAACTCTTGCTTTGCTTTAGCATCCCTAGAAGATGGCTCTGCTGTTGATGTTGCTCTATGTGTTGGTTGAGTATATCTCTGTGCATTACGATCAATAGCCCTCGGGGCCGTAGTTTCACCCAGAGTAGCAGTCGTACCGATACGGCTAATATCTATCTCAGATAGTGCAACGTTATTTCTGATATATTCTTTTTTACTTTCTATTTCACCTTGCGCACTCCAATATAATACAACTTTATCTTCACTGGATTTATATAATGGATTGTTATCTTCATCCCTCATGAATTTCCGACCATTAACACCAACTGCCAAAACTTTTCGTCTAGCGGCAACATCGGCCTTAATACCTTGTTTGCCCGCTTCAACCATAAATTTCCGGGCAAAACCTTGCTGTTTATTCTCATCCGTCAACTGGCAACCCACCAGACTGATATACACTGGTGTACTTTTTATTTTATAATCATTATCAAGTTTATCCTGTAACTTCTTAATATTTTGTGCCAATTCAGCTGGGTACTGATGCCCCATGGTATCACTACTTTTCCCTGCTATACCACGCCCTCGCCCATGCCCGACTACTTGCCAACGAATAGTGCCTTTCAATATGCCAGGATCACCAGATATAATCTGATAATTTCCTAACCTATCAAGCATAACATGTACTGAGTTAGGGTTTTTTGCCACTAAATAATCTGCCGCATCATTAATATCCTTGTCATCTTCAAGTTGTACAATAAGCTGGCTGCTATAACGCGTCTTACTCTCCTTTTGCTCTGCGACATTGATATTTGTACCAGGTAAATTAACAATCAATACACAATCAGAAGAGTTACTATCCACAAATCTAATAGCATATTTTCCCGTCACCATTTTGAGATTATTAACAGTGGATAACTGATTAATTCTATCCGCTTGTGGTATCAATTTTTGCATGGCTGAATTAAATTCAGATTCATCAATTTGAACTGACGTCGTTTTTTTCTTTTCTTTATCAAAAACATCAACCTTGAATGAGGTTATTTTTTCATCACCTTCGCTGTTGGTTTCTGTTATATAATCGACTACTCTCCCTTTAGTATTGTTACCTAAATCAAACTCGACCTTATCTAATCTTAATCTTTCGAATAGATAAACCTGCTCATTGCTGCGAGAAACATCCCAATTACCTCGATGCAACTTTTGTTTATCATCCGAATAGAACATTCTATATTTGACATAAATCTTACCATCTATATTATGGTAATTATTTTTGTTCTTAGTGAAATCGTCCATAAAGTATTTAAAATCAGCATGATTTTTAAATGAAACGCTACCATAATTCGGCTCAAAAAAAGACCAAGAATATCCACTATCTTTTTTTATAATAGATATTGCCATAGCATGATTTTTAGAATTAAAAGATAAATATATACTTTCAGTCGGGTTCTTTAGCTTATTCATCAAATCATCATAATAACTCCCTGAATCAGAGTACAATTCACTCACTGTTGACTCTGATGATATATCTCGAAGGACTACACCACTTCTTTTTAACTCACCAATATATAAATCAGCACCCTCCTTAATTTTATCATTTGAGATAGTATTTAGCGTGGTGATTACTTCATTATAGCTAACACGTTCGGGATATTTACGTTTCAAAGTATCCATAATAAAGTCAGAATATGAATTTTTTTCTTTAATCTCTCTTTCAATTTTAGAAAAAACATTGCTGCTATTAAACTTTTCATTCAGAGCACCTTTTTTTTCGATCTTAGAAAATAACCCTTGCAACTCACTATTCAAAAGATTTGGGTAATAAAAAAGACTTTGACTATTTTGAATTTTCAACAGGCTTACCATTTCAGACTCAAACTGACTATGATAGTAATCTGATAAAATACTTTTTTGAATATTATCGATATGACCGGTAGCAGTCACGTGATTATTATACCCTGCAACGACATCCTCTAACCAGCTAATGTAAGCTTTCCCTCCGCCAACACCATAATTACGTTCAGCGATCATGTACTTTATAGCTAAAGCCTTACAAAGCCCTGCAGAAAATGTTTCTGCGTTTTTATCACTATTGGGAGTGATATGCTTACTCGCTATTCTAATAATTTCTTTCTTTAACTCACCTTTAAATAAATCCCTTTGAACCAATATAAAGTAGTTATTGGGGTCATCCTTACCATCTGTATATATACGCATTTTATTATTCGAAAATTCAGTTATTTTCTTTCCATGCTTAGTGAGCTTAAATGTAGTATTTGGAATTGGTAATGTGCTTTCTGATCCTGTATCTTTCCCCTGTAAATTAGGGCTATAATTCTGTTCTGATGCTAGATGAATAGCTTCTTTCTTCTGCTTATTCACCTCCGATGGGTTATAAACATCCAATACTCTTGAGTTCGGCCGACTTTTTATAGAAGTCAGATCTTGTCTTGGCAAGACAATCTGGCTGATAGCATCTTGACCTGAATTAACTATATCTGGGGCTGGATTTCTGTTTATTTCTTTAGTTATGCTGCCATCAGCTTTGGCTAATATTATTTTGTCGGGTGTATTTCCGCTATCTGTGATTGACTCATCAGAAACCTCTGCAGCATGGGTTGTATAAGCCACTTGACCTACACGACGACCACTGCCTTCTGCTGCCTTTCTATCTGTGGGCTGATCCCCCTCCTCTTGCTGTACCCCTTTTGCATTATTCCTTGCTGCATTCGCTTTATTTTCAGCATCATCCACTACTCTGTTGGCATCGTTTTGCATTGCATTTGCTTTATTTTCTGCCGCACTTGCTGACTGCATGGCGCTATTTTTTTGCCCTTCAGCCTCTGCTGTTCTTTCTGTTGCTTCTGAAACTCGGGTACTCTCTTCTACTTTCGCCTGCTCTGCATTCTTTCTTCCCTCCACGACAGCAGATTCAGATTTTGCCAGTGCTTGATCTACCTGTGATTTATATTTTTCACTATCAGTGTTGATTTGTGCTAATTTTTCATCTGCGGTTGCTGTTGCTTGAGAAACTCGGTTATCGACATCAGATAAAATACCTTGAGCAAATGGATTACGAACTGAAGAACCCGCATCTCCATTAACCGAATTGATGATGTCACTTTCTGAAAGTCTGCTAAGTGCCTGGATTGCCACTTGATGTTGGCTAACTAACTCTTCAGCCTCCTGATTAACCTGCTGTTGGTACTCCGCACCAATATTAGCTAAAGCTGACTCATCGGTAGAGGCTAATTGATTTTGGACGTGCTGGCTGCTTTGGTGATGCTTTTCTTTTTCTTGCCTTAATTTTTCACCATCATTCTCTGCCTGAGCTTTATCATTTTCTATCGCTACTTTATTACTATTTAGGGCAGCACTATTATCCTCATACAGTCTTCCGTTAGCAGCATTGTGGGTATTATCTGATGTATCTTCCAGTGCCCTTGCTGCATTTTGTTTTGCGCTATCAATATCTGGTTTATTTATTGTTGATAATTGGCTGCTGCTCGCCTGAAAATCATGTGATGTCTCCGGCGATTTATAATCATCAGTTAAACCCTTACTATCCAGTTTGAAACCAGCAAGATCCTTTGTCGGTTCTGATATTTTATAGCCTCCACGGCCATTTTTGAAGCCGGAAGTATGACTCTCATTGCCATTGACTAAATAATTAATAGCCTGAGAACCGGCACGCCCCATGGCATGTTGTTTAATATTGTTAAATAGACTTACTAATTTATTACTTTGAGTATTACTCGAGGCAACAGACAAATTATAAAAATCACCATCACCTACTTTTATAACAACATTATTTCTACCGTAATTCGCCGCAATAGAAAGACCGTTACCAACGTGAATATTAGCATTAGCCTTTCCTTTCATTACTGCTACATTCAGGCCATCCCCTACCTTAGTATTCACATTGAGTTTACCCCACATCACACTGACAGAGGTTCCATCGCCAACTTTAGTATTTACATTGTTTTTCCCATAAATCGCGGTCACATTTAAGCCATCGCCAATATCTGTAGTCACATTCAGGTCAGCTTTAGCTAATGTCACCTTGGTACCATCACCGACATGAGTTGATATATTTTTATCAGCCCACAAAACATTATAAGAATCGCCCTCACCAACTTTAGTAATAATATTATTTTTAGCTTTCGCTAAAACCACAGTCTGCCCATCACCTACTGAGGTAATAATGTTATTCTCTGCCCATGCGCCAGTATAGCTGTCCAGCTCACCGCCATCAGTTTCAGAAATTAAATTAATGAAATTATGCTTAGCTTTAACCACGGTAAATTCTTTACCTTGCCCTACTCGCGTAATGACATTATATTTACCGTTAATGAAATTATATCTGTCACCATTACCTATATGGGTGATAATATTCGAATCCCCCCAGGCAATATTAACCCCATCACCATGACCAACTTTTGTAACAATATTGAGTTTACCCTTGACTATTCCCACCGTCAGGCCATCACCGACATGCGTCATGATGTTGCCTTTATCTGATATGAGTAACCCGATAGCAATATCATCCCCTACTTTAGTAAATATATTCCCCTTACCACGTAGCACGGCTACAGACATCCCTTTACCTACATGGGTAACAATATTACCTTCAGCTTTAGCTAAAACCCCGGTAAAGCCATCACCTACTTTCGTAATAATATTACCTTTAGCTATTGAAATAGCACCGGTGGAACCATCTCCCACATGAGTCATGATATTAGCTTTACCGAACATAATAGCCACAGCGGTACCATCCCCCACTTTGGTCATTACATTTAATTTACCGGCAAAAATCCCTACACCAACCTCTTTTGTGCCCGGCTGGTTAATTTGAGAATAAACATTTACATGACCTGCCATCAAAGCCACGGTTAAACCAGAGCCCACTTTGGTAAATATATTCGCTTTACCCGCCATTAAGGCAAATGTTTCACCATCACCAATGTGGGTCATAATATTGGCCATACTGACCATGGCTGCTATGGTTGTTCCATCTCCTACCTTGGTAAATATATTACCGCCTTTCGCCAACATAAGAACTATAGTTTGACCATCACCCACTTGAGTTAATATATTCCCTTTGGCCACCATTAATGCCAAAACATCGCCATCACCGACTTTAGTGAAAATATTTCCAATGCCCCCCATCAATGCATAAGTGTCACCGGTGCCAATGTGGCTCATAATATTACCTGCAGCTAGCATGGCTCCAATCGTTGTGCCATTACCGACCTTAGTATAAATATTACCCGCCCCAACCATCACACCCAGGGTTTGGCATTCTTGAGTATTAACATGGGTTAATATATTACCCAATCCAAACATAAAGGCACTGGTATCACCATTGCCGACTTTAGTTAAAATATTACCGCCACCCAGCATGATGGCATCTGTTTTACCTGAACCAATTTGTGTTAATAAATTAATTCCACCGCCTAGAACAGCCTGTACATCTCCGTTGCCTTTTTTGGTCACCACATTTGCTGCTGCTACCGCAATAACACTGAGATTAGAGTGATGTTCATCATCCCCCATATGTGTAATGATATTTCCCAGCCCAAGGGCAATTATTGTTGCATCACCACTGTTAATATTAGTCACCACATTACCGCCGCCCCCCACTATCGAGAAGATAGATCCCTGTCCTTTCTTTGTCATGACATTAAGGCCACCCGCAGCAATCCAGAATGCCTTACCGGAGCCAATTTGCGTGTGTGTATTAAGCCCGCCGAACATTAAAATGCGGCTGTCACCCTCCCCCATCTGAACCGAGATATTACCTAGTGCAATTAATTTTGCATGGTATTGGCCATCACCAATTCTAACCAGTACATTAACTGCACCACCGGCGGTAACATCCATTTTCCCGTGATCACTTTTATGCACGATAACATTTGCTAACCCTGCACCATCAAACGTTAAATCGCCTTGCTTACCACTTTTTACAATAATATTTGCCGCACCTACACCATCAAATTCTGTATTTCCCTCCTCTGCCTGATGGGTAATAATGTTGGCGATTCCTCCTCCGCTAAATTGCACATGACCTTTATCTACATCGGAATTTATGACATTAGCGGCACCACCACCATCAAATGAAATATTTTTATAATTATCAGTCAGTTGCTCTTTCGTAAAGTTGCATATCTCCCCCTTGTTTTTTATATTCCTATTAACAATGGTCTTTCTTTTATTAATATAAACCTCATTGTCAATTGTATAGGCCAGACTAATATTTATACCCAAAGAGCCATTACTGTATCCACTTACTTTTTTGTAATATTGGTTAACGTGGCTATCAATGCCATTAGCCAATATATACTCGACATCAATTTTTTCTTCTAAAGGGAGATAAACTTCAGAGGCTGCAAACATATCCATTTCGTAAGTATAATATTTTCTCCCTTCACTCAGATCACCAATACCTACTGTAGATAGTTTTACTCTTCCAAGTACATTAACATTATCTCTATTAGTAAACTGATAGTAATATATATTTGGTTGGCTTTCTGTATAATATAATTTTTCAATCCATCCAGAGTCAGTAAATTTTAAAGACATGAGTTTAATATTGTCATTATCGTTAAATGTTACTATCCCACCATCATCATTCTCAAAATTCACTACATCTCCGGTCTTAACTCTTATTATCTGGCTGTACATAGATTCTCTATGCACTTCGTTAACAGAATACGCTACACTCTCAATTGAGTAATTACCGTTTGAGGCTCTTTTACGTCGCTCTCCTGTCTGACGTCTCATATACGCTTTTGATTCAATTAAATTAAGCTTAATATTCCCCGTTTCTTCATCCGTAACTAAATTGACACCTAATTTTACTATTCGCTCTCTCTGACCCTCAGCCTTATAATACGCTGTATATATATAAGTCCCATCCTCCTGTTTAACTCGCGTTGCAATTACAACTTCTCCACTATTATTATCTTTTATTCTAATATCTTTCAGAGTTATATCATCCAGTTTTAATTTTCGTATATTGGATGAACCGGTAGCTCTCCGTGTTATTTGGTTATAACCACCAACTCCGACAAAGTCTATACTGCCATCATTACCCGAGTGCTCTATAATATTAGCGATAGCACCACCTCGGTATTTTAGATTTCCACCGTCCTGCTTTCTGATATTAAATGCACCAGCGGCACCTGATATGCTTAATTCCCCCGAGGTATCCTGTACTTCCAGATAAGCAGCCCCACCTTCCACCTTATCATCCCCACTGCCCGTATAAACTATTGCCGCAATAGAACCAACAGTGATTTCATCATCACCACCACGGGCGTAAATTTCACCCCCAAACCCAATGGCAGTAATTTCTTCACTACTGTCATCGCCATTATATTTACCCGTAAAAAAATATTCCGCACTACGTGATGCATTCTTACCCATAATAAAACCCTTATTTAAATTAAATTGTAAACCACTGTATTTTTGGTTTCACTTCACAATCTTTATCATATATTCGCCCTCTAAGGGCACATGCTATATCACCTTTTCTATATAAAAAAATATTGCGGCGAAGATCAGTTGCAATTAACCTAGCATGACCATAAGGAGCAATCATTTCAGGAAAAAACAAATTATCCCCTGACTGCCAATCATTAATATTGATATCCCTTTCACCAGAAATTAATGCTGCCAAATTATCGTCTGATAACAGCGCCCAATTACAGAATGCAATCGGCTTTCCATTTTTGGCTTCATAATATCTGAATTGATTTAACAAGAGGGAAGTAACAATACGTTGCTGCCATTCTGAGACAGAATATAATAGGTGCAAAGGGGAATGTCGCGTAAGCAACATTACCCCACCAATTATATTCTGTATTTCAGGTGACAGAGGTATTGTGGAGTTATTTTTATTATCCACATAACTGCCTTGTTTTACTATTTTTTAAGTTTCTTCAGATTAACTTATTCTACGATATTATCGTTTGAATTATCCATCGATGGTAATAATCCTGAATTAATCAGATTTTTTATTTCTTGCTCCATTCGGGGATCTTCCAGCATATTTTTAACCATAGAAACCATGTACATAAAACCTGATGCTGGCATATGCACAACCTGTTTTAATTCAAGCTCTTCATCATTCACGGCAGTAATACCTTTTGCCATTTTATTTTGATCCTGGCTGACAAAATAAAGCGAAAAAACACCTTTATTATAATTAACCAATGATGTTGTTTGTACGTAACTTTCCATAAACCCTCTAATGATAATTATGTATTCATAGCCAACGTCTGTTGGTGATGAAAAAGTATCATACATAATATTTAAATTATGCATTTAAAAATAAATTTTAATGTAATTAATAAAAAATATGAAAATTACTAATGTATTATAGTTATAATTTATATTACAACAACATCACACAAGAATTAAATAATATATATAAGAAATAAAAATGCCCATAATTATTTAACTTATGGGCATTTTTGAGTTGAGGTTAATATCTTTAATTCAAACATTACCTAAATCAATAGAAATCTTGCGGTGCCATTTCAGACTGTGCCAACCAGACCGGTTTATCACTGGTTTTGAGCCAGACGCGGTGCAGATAGCTATAAAAACGGGCGCGATCTTTGCGGAACAGCATGATCGGCAGCGCCAACAACCCCGCCAGGATTACTGCGCTACGGCGCAAGATAACCTGATGTAAGGGATATGCATTGTACATAGTCATAATAATCCTCCTTTAAAACGCCTCTGCGTAACGACTGACCCGGATAAACAGTGAGCCGATTCACCGCTTGGCGTTGAAAGTAAAATAAACAAAATTGGAAACTGGACAAAATTTTACCGTATTGATTGAAACTTTACCACTCATCCGACCACTATAAGGCACAAAAAGCAGAAAAAAACCGTCAAACCTGTAATTTTGTTACATCAAAGTTAACTTATATCTAGGAATTGTTACATGGCAGTTGCATGCTATTTATGAATTAGAAAACTGGATGTACTCAGCAAGAATAAAACACATTTTTATTACGCCATTTGATCTCACCCCGCTCCACTGACTAATTTACACTCATTACCAGGTCATTTTTTGACCATTTTTATACTTTTTTTACACCCCTCCTCGTTTTTTTATCAAGAACTTTTCTTACGACTTCCTAAGCTGTTGTTAACAAAAACTGGGTTAATAACGATGCGATTAACAGCTACTCGGCTAACAACATCGTGTTTTTTCAATAACCGGGTTATCAAAAATAAAACCTGTGGAGGTGTATCTTGAGTATCAGCATCATTGGTGGTGCGCTGCTGGTTCTGCTGCTTCTGGGCTATCTGGTTTATGCCCTGTTTAATGCGGAGGACTTTTAAATGGCAGCGTCAGGATTTCTACTTATCGCCAGTTTCATGCTGGTGTTGTTGGTGTTGTCCCGCCCGTTGGGGAGCTTTCTAGCGCGCCTTATTGAAGGTGAGCCCTTCACTCCATTGCAAAAAATTGAGGCCGGTTTATGGCGCTGTAGCGGGGTAAAAAATGAAGAAATGACGGGCTGGCAATATGCCCTCGCCATTCTGTGCTTTAACTTGCTGGGGGTCGTGCTGCTGTTCGCGCTACTCATGGCACAAGGTTCATTACCATTGAACCCAGAAAAGATGCCGGGCATGTCATGGCATCTGGCGCTGAATACTGCCGTCAGTTTTGTCACCAATACCAACTGGCAGGCCTATAGCGGCGAGAATACCCTCAGTTATCTGAGCCAAATGGCTGGTTTGACAGTACAAAACTTCCTCTCTGCCGCGACCGGTATTGCCGTCGCCTTTGCACTGATCCGTGCTTTTGCCCGCCATTCTGCCGCCACTCTGGGCAATGCCTGGGTTGATCTGGTGCGTATCACTTTATATGTCCTGTTGCCGATCTCACTGCTTATTGCCCTGATTTTTGTCAGTCAGGGCGTGCTGCAGAACCTGGACGGCTACCTGCATATCACCACATTAGAGGGGGTAAAACAGACCTTACCGATGGGGCCAGTAGCTTCGCAGGAAGCCATCAAAATGCTGGGAACCAACGGCGGTGGTTTCTTTGGTGCCAACTCCGCCCATCCTTTTGAAAACCCGACAGCTTTTAGCAACTTTGTGCAAATGCTGGCTATTTTTTTGATCCCCTGTGCCCTGTGTTTTGCTTTTGGTCAGGTGGTGGGCGATAGCCGCCAAGGCCATGCGCTTATCTGGGCGATGTCACTGATTTTTGTTGTGGCCGTAGTGGTAGTGATGTACGCCGAGCTGGCCGGTAACCCACATTTAACCCAACTGGGTGCCGACAGTAATATCAACATGGAGGGTAAAGAGTCCCGTTTTGGCATTCTGGCCACCAGCATGTATGCCGTGGTCACCACGGCGGCCTCTTGTGGTGCAGTTAACGCCATGCACGACTCCTTCACAGCCTTGGGCGGCATGGTGCCAATGTGGCTGATGCAGATGGGTGAAGTGGTGTTTGGCGGCGTCGGTTCTGGTCTGTACGGCATGCTGTTATTCGTATTACTGACGGTATTTATTGCCGGGCTGATGATTGGCCGTACTCCAGAATATCTGGGTAAGAAAATCGACGTTTTTGATATGAAAATGACCGCGTTAGCCATTCTGGTGACACCGACTGTCGTGCTGCTAGGTACTGCACTGGCGCTGTGTACTGATGCCGGACGCGCGGGAATACTGAACCCCGGTGCTCATGGCTTTAGCGAAGTGCTCTACGCCCTCTCTTCGGCGGCAAATAACAACGGTAGCGCCTTTGCCGGGCTAAGTGTCAATACGCCGTTTTATAACCTGCTGCTGGCTACGGCGATGTTCTTGGGCCGATTCGGCGTCATTCTGCCGGTGCTGGCGATTGCCAGCTCGTTGGTAGCGAAGAAACGGCAACCGGCGGGTAACGGCACACTGCCAACCTCCGGCCCGCTGTTTATCGGCTTGCTGGTGGGCACGGTGTTGTTGGTCGGCGCATTGACCTTTATCCCGGCGCTGGCCTTAGGTCCAGTCGCTGAACATCTGCAAATTTGGTTAACACGCTGAGAGAATAATGATGACTCGCAAACAAAGCGCGATTTTTGAACCCGCACTGGTTCGTACTGCACTGCTTGATGCCGTCAAAAAACTGGACCCGCGCGTCCAGTGGCGTAATCCAGTGATGTTCGTGGTGTATCTGGGCAGTTGGCTGACCACCCTGATTTGGCTAGCTATTTTAAGCGGACAAACTACCGGTAGCGCCATGTTTACCGGCAGTGTTGCCCTGTGGCTGTGGTTTACCGTGCTGTTTGCTAACTTTGCCGAAGCACTGGCCGAGGGGCGTAGCAAAGCGCAGGCCGAGAGTCTGCGTGGGGTGAAAAAAACCAGTTGGGCCAAAAAACTGTCCGCAGCCCGCTTTGATGCGCCGCAGGAGAAAGTCTCTGCCGATAGCCTGCGCAAAGGTGATGTGGTGCTGATTGAAGCCGGTGACACCGTGCCTTGCGATGGTGAAGTGCTGGAGGGGGGCGCATCAGTGGATGAAAGCGCCATTACCGGTGAATCAGCACCGGTTATCCGCGAATCTGGCGGTGACTTCTCCTCCGTAACTGGCGGTACTCGCGTGCTGTCAGACTGGCTGGTCGTTGAGTGCAGTGTTAACCCCGGCGAGACCTTCCTCGACAGAATGATTGCCATGGTTGAAGGAGCCAAACGGCGTAAAACCCCCAACGAAGTGGCGCTGACCATTTTGCTGGTGGCATTAACCATCGTTTTTTTACTGGCAACCGCCACCCTGTACCCATTTTCGGTTTTCAGTGTTGAGGCCAACCATGCTGGCTCTCCGGTCACCATCACCGTGTTGGTCGCGCTACTGGTTTGCCTGATCCCCACCACGATTGGCGGCTTGTTATCAGCCATTGGTGTCGCCGGGATGAGCCGGATGTTGGCGGCCAATGTGATAGCCACCAGCGGACGGGCAGTAGAAGCTGCCGGTGACGTCGATGTGTTGCTGCTGGATAAAACCGGCACCATCACCTTAGGTAACCGCCAGGCGTCTGAGTTCCTACCCGCTCCCGGAGTCACCGAGCAACAACTGGCTGATGCCGCGCAACTCTCATCGCTGGCTGACGAAACCCCCGAAGGCCGCAGTATTGTGGTGCTGGCTAAACAGCGCTTTAACCTGCGCGAACGCGACTTACATAGCCTGAATGCCACCTTTGTGCCCTTCTCAGCGCAAACGCGCATGAGCGGTGTCAATGTGCAGGACCGGATGATCCGCAAAGGCGCGGTCGATGCTATTCGTCGCCACGTGGAATCCAACCAAGGCCACTTCCCACGCGCTGTAGACGATGCGGTGGAAAGTGTAGCGCGCACCGGCGGCACACCCTTGGTGGTGGCTGATGGACCACGGGTTCTGGGGGTGGTGGCGCTGAAAGATATTGTGAAAGGCGGCATTAAAGAACGTTTTGCCGAACTGCGCAAAATGGGTATTAAAACCGTGATGATCACCGGCGATAACCGCCTGACCGCAGCAGCAATTGCAGCAGAAGCCGGAGTCGATGACTTTCTGGCTGAGGCCACGCCGGAAGCTAAATTAGCCTTGATTCGTCAGTATCAGGCGGAAGGCCGATTAGTCGCAATGACCGGTGACGGCACCAACGATGCGCCCGCACTGGCGCAGGCTGATGTGGCGGTGGCGATGAACTCGGGGACTCAGGCGGCCAAAGAAGCGGGCAACATGGTGGATTTGGACTCAAACCCAACCAAGCTGATTGAAGTGGTGCATATCGGTAAGCAAATGCTGATGACCCGTGGTTCGCTGACCACCTTCAGTATCGCCAACGACGTCGCGAAATATTTCGCCATTATTCCCGCCGCGTTTGCCGCGACTTACCCGCAGCTTAACGCCCTGAATGTGATGCAGTTGCACTCGCCGGCCTCGGCCATTTTGTCGGCGGTTATTTTCAACGCGCTGGTGATTGTGTTCCTGATCCCGCTGGCCTTAAAAGGGGTCAGTTACAAGGCGATGAGTGCTGCCGCCCTGCTGCGCCGTAACCTGTGGATTTATGGTCTGGGCGGATTACTGGTGCCATTTGTTGGTATCAAACTTATCGATCTGGTGCTAACCGCCCTGATGATGAGCTAACGACAAGATAAACACGCTTAAGAGGCAATAAATATGTCATCGACCAACATGCCGTCCACCACTATGCCGTCAATCAATAAGGTTTCATACTTTCGACCTGCATTGGTTTTACTGATATTACTGACACTTATCACCGGGATAGCTTATCCTCTGCTGACCACTGGACTGGCGAAATTACTGTTTGCCCAGCAAGCGAATGGCTCATTAGCCATGTTAGGTGATGAAGTCGTCGGCTCCACCCTGCTGGGCCAGAACTTTACCCAGCCGGGTTATTTTAGTGGCCGCCCATCCGTCACGGCAGATATGCCTTATAATCCAATGGCCTCGGGTGGCAGTAATCTGGCTATCAGTAACCCGGCACTGGATCAGGCTATCAGTGAGCGCGTTAAATTACAGCGTCAGGCCAACCCGACACAAACCGGCCCGGTGCCGGTGGATTTGGTCACCGCCTCTGGCAGTGGTCTGGACCCCAGTATTTCGTTAGAAGCGGCTTATTATCAGGCACCGCGCATCGCCAGTATCCGCCAGATGCCGTTGTCTGAAGTCAAACAGCTGATTGATGAAAATGTGCAAAAATCGGTACCCAATTTCTTCGGTGAACCCGTAGTTAACGTACTGAAACTGAATATGGCGTTGGATGCTCAAAGCCACGTGACAGTACCGGCGACCCCGGTAAAACCTTAAGGACAGATGATGGTGGATGCAGAACCAACCCGCCCCAACCCCGATAGCCTGCTGGCGGCGGCCAATGAAAAAAACCGTGGTCGGCTGAAAATCTTCTTTGGGGCTTGCGCTGGAGTGGGTAAAACCTACGCCATGTTGCAAGAGGCCCAGCGCCTACGGGGTCAGGGGCTGGATGTGCTGGTCGGCGTCGTGGAGACCCATGGGCGCAGCGAAACCGCCGCATTGCTGGCAGGGCTGACAATCCTGCCACAAAAACGCATCCACCATCGTAGCCGTCAAGTGCGTGAATTTGATTTAGATGCCGCACTGGCCCGCCACCCGGCACTTATCCTGATGGATGAGCTGGCACACAGTAATGCCCAGGGTTCCCGTCATCCCAAACGCTGGCAAGATGTTGAGGAACTGCTGGACGCCGGTATTGACGTGCTGACCACCGTGAATGTGCAACATTTGGAAAGTCTGAATGATGTGGTTGGCGGTGTCACCGGAATTCGGGTGCGGGAAACCGTTCCTGACCATATGTTCGATGAAGCCACTGAAGTGGTGTTGGTTGACCTGCCGCCTGATGACCTACGCCAGCGCTTAAATGAAGGCAAAGTGTATATTTCCGGTCAGGCCGAGCGGGCCATCGAGCATTTTTTCCGCAAAGGCAATTTAATTGCCCTGCGCGAGTTGGCTCTGCGCCGTACCGCCGACCGTGTTGATGACCAGATGCGCGCCTTCCGAGATACTCAGGGGCGAGAGCGAGTTTGGCATACCCGCGATGCCATCCTGTTATGCATTGGTCATAGTAGCGGCAATGAGAAATTAGTACGAACCGCCGCCCGGTTAGCCGCGCGTTTGGGCTGTATCTGGCATGCGGTTTATGTTGAAACCCCACGTCTGCATGCCCTACCGGAAGCCAAGCGCCGCGCCATCTTGCAGACACTCAAATTGGCGCAAGAGCTGGGAGCGGAAACCGCCACACTGTCAGAACCCAGTGAAGAGCAGGCGGTATTGCGCTACGCCCGTGAGCATAATCTGGGGAAAATAATCATTGGCCGTCGGGTAGAAAAACCGTGGAAATTACGCGGCAGTTTTGCTGATCGCCTCGGTAAACTGGGGCCGGATCTGGATTTAGTGATTATCTCGCTGGAGGGGGATAACCTCGGCAGTGCTGCCAAAGAAACGGACTCGCGCACCTTTACTGAAAAGTGGCGCATGCAGTTGCGCGGCTGTATCGCCGCCATCGGCTTATGTGCACTAATCACATTGCTTTCGCAGTGGCTAATCCCCGGCTTCGATCAAGCAAACCTGGTCATGGTCTACTTGCTGGGCGTCGTTATCATCGCGCTATTTTATGGCCGCTGGCCTTCGGTATTAGCGGCGGTCATTAATGTCGCCAGCTTTGACCTGTTCTTTGTCCAGCCCCACTGGTCACTGGCGGTCACCGATGTGCAGTATCTGCTGACATTTGGCGTGATGTTGATTGTCGGTATCGTAGTGGGGAATTTAACCGCTGGTGTGCGCTATCAGGCCAGAATTGCCCGCTACCGTGAGCAACGCGCCCGGCATCTGTATGAAATGTCTCGCGGATTAAGCCGCGCTCTCACCCCGGTTGATATTGCCAAAACTAGCCGCCATTTTCTTTCCAGCAGTTTTCAAGCCAAAACAGACTTGCTGTTACCACAGGAAGATGGCCGATTGCAGCAAGTCACTACGGATGAAGGCGGAGCCCTTTCCGTCGATGAAGCCATTGCGCGTTGGAGTTTTGACAAAGGGGCACCTGCGGGTGCGGGGACGGATACCTTACCGGGCGTGCCTTATCAATTACTGCCACTGACCGCCTCCAAACAGACTTTTGGTGTATTAGCGATTGAACCGGCAAACCTGCGCCAGTTAATGGTGCCGGAACAGCAACGCCTGCTACAAACCTTTACCAGTTTGATTGCCAATGCGCTAGAGAGGCTGCATCTGGCCCGCAGTGCCGAGCTGGCAAAATTGGATGCTGAGCGGGAGCAGCTACGTAACTCACTGCTGGCAGCACTTTCCCATGACTTACGCACCCCGCTTACCGTGCTATTTGGTCAAGCCGAAATATTAACGCTGGATCTGGCCGCTGAAGGTTCGCGGCATGCGCCACAAGCGAGCGAGATCCGCCAGCAAGTGTTGAGCACTACCCGGCTGGTCAATAATTTATTGGATATGGCGCGCATTCAGTCCGGTGGTTTTAACCTGCGTAAAGAGTGGCAATCACTCGAAGAGATTGTCGGCAGCGCCTTACATATGCTGGAAACTGCCCTCAATCATCACCACATTAATGTCGAGCTGCCAACTGAAATGGTGCTGATTAACTGTGATGGCAGTTTGTTGGAGCGCGTGTTTATCAATCTGCTGGAAAATGCCCATAAATACGCGGGCTTTGATGCTTTGCTGGGGATTAGCGCTGTAGTGCAAGGTGAATGGTTGCATGTGGAAGTTTGGGATAATGGCCCCGGAGTGACCCTCGGACAAGAACAACTGATTTTTGATAAATTTTCCCGTGGGAACAAAGAGTCAGCTATTCCCGGCGTGGGCTTGGGTTTAGCCATTTGTCGTGCCATTATTGATGTACATGGCGGCCGCATCTGGGTGGAGCCAAGTCAAGCTGGCGGTGCCAGTTTCCACTTTACTTTGCCACTGGAAAAAGCGCCGGAAATTGATAGCGAAAATAGCGACACTGAGGAGATTTGACCATATCCCCGACTAACATTCTGATTGTTGAAGATGAAAAAGAGATCCGGCGCTTTGTTCGTATTGCGCTGGAGAGTGAAGGCTGGCGAGTATTTGAGAGTGATACGCTGCAACGGGGTTTGATTGAAGCCGGTACCCGCAAGCCGGACCTGATTATTTTAGATTTGGGCCTACCGGATGGTGATGGCCTCAGTTATATCCAAGATCTCCGCCAATGGAGTGCCATTCCCATCATCGTGTTATCAGCACGTAATAGTGAAGAAGATAAAGTTGCGGCACTGGATGCCGGTGCTGATGATTATTTGAGTAAACCTTTTGGCATCAGTGAATTATTGGCTCGGGTGCGGGTTGCTTTACGTCGCCATAGCGGTGGCAGTCAGGAAAGCCCGCTGGTCAATTTTGCCGATATCAGTGTGGATTTGATTAACCGTCAAGTCACCCGAGCCGGTGAAAACCTGCACCTGACGCCAATAGAATTTCGTCTGCTGTCGGCGCTATTGGCCAATGCTGGTAAGGTGATAACCCAACGCCAGTTGCTCAACCAAGTATGGGGGCCAAATTATGTCGAGCATAGCCATTATTTGCGCATTTATATGGGCCATTTACGGCAAAAATTAGAAGTAGACCCTACCCGGCCTAAACATCTATTGACCGAAACCGGCGTTGGCTATCGCTTTATTCCATAACGATTTCTCCCCCCGATACTTTACATTGAAACTAGGAAAAACAACTTTGGCGGAGTAGCATTACATTTTTAATGATAATGGGTATTATTTATTATGAGCACTTGGTTAATATACGCGCTGCTTTCTGCCCTCACTGCGTCATTGGTCGCCATCTTCGGTAAAATTGGCTTACAGCATCTGGATGCCAATACTGCAACAGCGGTGCGTGCAGTCGTGATGGCGCTATTTTTAGTCGGCGTCGTGCTGGTTCAGGGGAAATTTAATCTGGTCGGTGCGGTATTGGCTGATAAAAAAGCGCTGCTGTTTATCGTCCTAAGTGGTGTGGCAGGTGCCCTTTCCTGGCTGTTTTATTTTATGGCGATTAAAAACGGCAATGTCTCGCAAGTGGCCCCCATTGATAAACTTAGCGTCGTTTTTGCTGTTATTCTCGCCTTTATTCTGTTTGGCGAAAAAGTATCGCTGGTTGCTGGGCTTGGAGTAGCACTTATTACGGCGGGAGCATTAATGGTGGCATTGGGTTAATCCTGCCACAGGTAATAATTAGATAAAAAATAAAGACAAAGTATATTACTGTTGTCTTTATTATCACTTCCATTTTTTCATCTATAATAAGAAGTTATCATTTTATAAAATCATACTTAATCACATTAATATCTTAATATGGAAATTAACATGACTTAATATAAAAGTATTCTTTTGAATAAAAAGGGGATGTATGAATAAAGAAGAATCAAAAACACAAACAATGTTTTACTCCATATCTCTGTACCATTTACCTACCGACAAAATTTCTTTTCGCTATTCAAACTCAACACTTATAATTAGAACATTAAATAGTAAAAACAGAATTAATCATCGCTGGATATATCGTGACATTTTTAAAAATAAAGCACTTAGAGTTAGATCAGTTATTATTTATGATAAAAGTGGCAAGAAACAAGAGTTTTTCCTCCATACCGACAATTCCATACCAACACACCATCCCTCAGAAACACACATGAATATTAAGATGGAGAATCTTGATGTTTATTTAGCAAACGAAATCACTCATATTACTTTTGCTAAGGATATACCTAAAAACTATTTAACGATAAATGGCGATAAAGTCATAAAGCTAAAAAATAATAATAATAACATTATCATTGGTGAAAACAGTAGCAATGCAATATTGGGTAGTGAACGGGATGACATAATTATTGGCGGTGATGGAAGTGACAACATTTCAGGGCTGTTGGGTAATGACACCATTATTGGCAAAAAAGGTAATGACTCGCTATTTGGTGAGGAAGGTAATGACACTCTGGTGGGTGGTGAAGGTAATGATGGGCTGGCCGGCGGGCCAGGCAATGATATTCTCTATGGCGGTGACGGAGACGATGAATTACATGGTGATGCTGAAGCCTTGGGCTGTTTTGCTGTTGAAGGTAAGGCGCGAGGAAATGATATAATATTTGGTGGGAAAGGTAATGACCGAATTGAAGGTGAAAGGAACAATGATTATTTAGCCGGTGGAACTGGCGATGATTTGTATGTATTCTCTTATAATGATGGAATTAATTTGATAGTAGAATATAGTAATGAAGGAAATATAGTTGCTATTAATGATCATTATTTTCACGAGTTGAAATTGAGTCGTTATGGATCCAATTTAATGATTTCCAGCACCAGATCAGGCAATAGTTTAGTGATTGTGATCAAAGATCAATTCGCTGAAGATGGTTATAAAATAAAACACCTACAAACAAAATCATATATCCATGATGGTGATCGTGAACAGAAAGAAAACCTTAATTATTTACTAAATAAATTGATAAAAGAAAATCCAGAGAATCCCCTCAAAGAATTAGATAGTATGTCTAAATACTCTTACTCTGATCTCGGTGATCATTTCAATGTTATATTGCCTGATGCTTTTGGCAGTAAAATGCCTGATATTGAAACAACAACAGAAAACAAACTTGTTAACGAACTTATAGATAGAAATGAAAAATTAGTAAGAATATATAAAGATAACCCTAACCACTTTGGTGAAAATTTACCTGACATAAGCTATCTTATTGAAGCACTGTTTTCTTATGCGCCCAAAGATGCCCCTAAGATAAACACACCATTATCAAAGAGTGATATATATTCTCACTCTTTGGCTAATCGACTTGCTATGATTTATAATTAACTCATTGAGAAGAAATAGCGCCAAATAGCGCTATTTCTTACCGGTGATGATTATTTACCAGCCAACACTTCACTGACAATATCTACCGCTTCTTGCTCTATCTTTTCGCGGTGCTCTGCGCCAAGGAAGCTTTCACAGTAAATTTTATAAGCATCTTCAGTACCTGATGGCCGAGCAGCAAACCAACCATTGTCGGTCATCACTTTCAGACCACCAATAGACGCGCCATTGCCCGGTGCTGTAGTCAAACGAGCAGTAATAGGGTCGCCCGCCAATGTGCTGGCTTTCACCATTTCAGGCGAGAGCTTAGACAGGGCATTTTTTTGCGCCTGAGTTGCTGGAGCCTGAATGCGGTTATAACTTGGAGCACCAAAGCGCTTAGCCAGATCATCATAGTGATGCTGTGGATTTCTACCGGTAACAGCTGTAATTTCAGCCGCTAACAAACACATGATAATGCCGTCTTTATCCGTCGACCAAGGTTTGCTATTAAAACGCAGGAAAGATGCCCCAGCGCTCTCTTCACCACCAAAACCAAAGCTGCCGTCGTGTAATCCATCGACAAACCATTTGAACCCGACAGGAACTTCCACCAGCTTACGGCCTAAATCGGCCACCACTCTATCAATCATCGCACTGGATACCAGTGTTTTACCGACCGCCACATCAGCGCCCCATTGTGGACGATGCTGGAACAAGTAATTGATTGATACTGCTAAATAATGATTTGGGTTCATTAACCCGGCTGGAGTGACAATGCCGTGGCGGTCATAATCCGGGTCATTGGCAAAAGCTAAATCAAATTTATCACGCAGTGCCAGTAAACCAGCCATAGCTGATTCTGATGAGCAATCCATACGGATCACGCCATCATGATCCAGATGCATAAAGCGGAAAGTTTGATCGATGGAATCATTAACCAGCGTCAGATCCAACTTATAGTGCTCGCCAATACGTTGCCAATAGGCAATACCGGAACCACCGAGTGGATCAACACCTAACTTAAGACCTGCATTTTGAATGGCGGGGATATCCACCACATCAACCAAACCTTCAACATACGGCTGAATCAAATCCTGCTCACGCAGATGATTCCCCTTCCAGGCTTTATCCAGTGTCTGACGTTTAACACCGTCTAATTTCAAGCTGAGCAATTGGTTAGCCCGCTTTTCAATGACCGAGGTCAGATTGGTATCAGCCGGTCCACCATTAGGTGGATTGTATTTGATGCCGCCATCTTCAGGTGGGTTGTGTGATGGCGTAATAACAATGCCATCAGCCAGATCTTTACCCTTGGCGTTATAACAAAGAATGGCATGGGAAATTGCCGGTGTCGGAGTGAAACCATTGTCTTGCTGCACGACAACATCTACACCATTCGCCGTCAACACTTCCAATACCGAAATAAACGCGGGTTCAGACAGCGCGTGGGTATCTTTCCCCACATAACATGGGCCGGTGATACCGTGCTGGTGACGAACTTCAGCAATCGCCTGAGCAATAGCCAGAATATGAGCTTCATTAAAACTGTGGCGTGCCGCACTGCCACGGTGACCAGAAGTACCAAACTTAACCGCATGGGCTGGGTTTTCAGCATCAGGCTGCAATACATAATATTGCGATGTGAGTTGAGCAACATTAATCAAATCGCTTTGCTGAGCAGCTTGCCCAGCACGAGGGTGATTAGCCACAGTCACGACTCCCTATAAGCTTGCACTTTTACCCCTGATGACACATTAAAAGCCAACAGCGGTAAAAGAGGATGGTTAAATGAAATCAGATAGTCCCGCAGACTTTATCAGTCAATTCCGGCGGGAACTGCATTGTCAGCATGATATGTTGCACCATGCTGCGTTTACGCTCGGTATTGGTATTGGTAATAACCCAGTATGGCGTACCAGGGACATGTTTGGGCTTGGTGTGCGTCCCGTTTTGCAACAATGTCTGCTGATCACCGGCAAAATAGACCCGGGTACGGCCATGTAATGATTCTGTGGCCTCGGTAAATGCCTGTGCATCCAAGGTATATAATGTCGATAGCACCAACATAAAGCGGTTAACTGCTCTGTTTTGCTCCGCATACTCATCGGACAGCAGCAATTCACGCACTGCACGAACCCGGTCGCGTGGCGCTGGCGCGACCACCGTTTTGGCTGCATCATTATTATTGGCAGGCAAATTAGGTACCGGCTGGCCAGCAGTAAACTTCAGCATGCGCCGTAAAATATCGGACGCGCTCTCGCCAATGTGTTGCGTATGGCTGGCAATATAGCGATAAAGTTCTTCGTCGAGTTCAATAGTTTTCATCTTTATCCAGTACGGTTTTCTACTTTCTTATGCATATCTTAGGATTATAAAGTCAAAGCGCGCTAACGAGTACCATTATCATGGCTTTAGCCGGATAAATCCCCTCAACGCCTCAGTAATGACTCAATCACCCACATATACCTGATAAGGCAAATAATCGTGGAGCAGCACACCTTCACTCAGTCATGATACCCTAACCACAATATCTCTCAGTATGAACTTCGCCATGAAATTAAACTTCCGCTTACAAAACGCACTTTCTCCCACGCCATCGCTGCCCATCATTCTCATTCATGGGTTATTTGGTAACCTTGATAACCTTGGGGTGCTCGCTCGTGACTTGCACCAAGACCATGACGTGATTCAGGTTGACCTACGCGACCACGGATTATCCCCACGTTCGCCGCAAGTCAGTTACCCGGAGATGGCACAGGACGTGCTGGAATTAATGGACCAGCTCGCTATTGAGAAAGCGATTATTATTGGTCACTCAATGGGCGGTAAAGTCGCCATGGCGATGACCGCTATTGCACCAGACCGCATTGAAAAGCTGGTTGCCATTGATATCGCCCCTATTAATTATCAGGTGCGCCGCCATGACCAGATTTTTGCGGCTATCAATGCTGTCAGTGCCGCGGGGGTGACTCAGCGCCAGCAAGCTGCCCAACTAATGCGTGAATCAATAAAAGAAGAAGGTGTTATTCAGTTCTTATTAAAATCATTCCACAATGGCGAATGGCGATTTGATGTGCCTGCCCTGTGGAGCCAATACGAAAATATTGTTGGTTGGCAACCCATTCCCCCTTGGCCCCACCCGATTTTGTTTATTCGTGGTGAGCTATCGCCCTATATCCAAGACAGCTATCGCGATGAGATTGCCCGTCAGTTTCCGCAAGCTCGTGCCCATGTAGTGGCCGGAACCGGCCATTGGGTACACGCAGAAAAACCAGAATCAGTATTGCGCGCGATTCACCGCTTTATTGATGCCGAATAAAGTTGGCGGCCAGCGGGATTGTTTAAAAATTATCCCTTGGGGAAAAGAAATGTATTACCTGTGGAAAAATTGTGCAAAAAAGAACAAATTAGCCCAATCTAATCACAGTAAAGCATTGTCGTTGCTCGGTTGGCTGGGGTATTATGGCGCGCTATAAATTTGCTACGCGGTTTGGTGGCAAATGCAAATTCAAGCTGTAGGATACTAGGTCACTCAATGCATTCTATCTATGTTCTCAACTTGAAACGTGTAAACCAAATCATCAAGCTTCTTGATGTAAATCCCTTGTAGTCCGCTACCTATGGCAAAAGAACAAACGGATCGCACGACGCTGGATCTGTTCGCAGATGAACGCCGTCCGGGGCGACCGAAAACAAACCCATTATCCCGTGATGAACAGCTTAGAATTAATAAGCGAAATCAACTACGGCGCGATAAAGTACGTGGCTTACGACGCGTGGAACTGAAAATTAATGCTGATGCCGTCGATGCTCTCAACAGCCTTGCTGAGCAGCGTAATATCAGCCGCAGTGAACTGATTGAACAGATGTTACTTGCTCAATTAGAGCACTCACAAGACGGATTTTAACCTTTCGGTTACCACGACGGCGTGGCGTAATCCACTGCGCCACGCCGTTATTACTTTATCCCCTATCTCTTAGAATGTTTCCCAGTTTGCATTGCTGTCTAGCTTGCTGGCAGCAGGTGCTACTGCCAATACTTTCGCCCGCGGTTTTGCCGCCGGTTTTGCTCGCGCCTCGTCTGACTGCAATTTAAACACGGCAACCGCCCGGTTCAACTGAGTGGCTTGTTCCTCGAGTGAAGCGGCAGCTCGGGAAGCTTCTTGTACTAATGCGGCATTCTGCTGGGTCACACTGTCCATTTCAGCCACCGCCTGCCCAACCTGAGTGATACCTTTGCTTTGCTCATCAGAAGCAGATGCAATCTCGCCCATCAAATCAGTCACATTGGTGATGGAACGCACAATCTCATCCATAGTTGCACCGGCGCTCTCCACCAGAGCTGAACCACTGCTGACCCGGCTAACCGACTCATTAATCAAACTATCAATCTCTTTCGCGGCTTGTGCACTGCGCTGAGCAAGATTACGTACTTCACTGGCCACCACGGCAAAACCACGGCCTTGTTCACCGGCGCGGGCCGCTTCAACTGCCGCATTCAGCGCCAGGATATTAGTTTGGAAAGCGATACTGTTAATCACAGTCGTGATATCGGCGATTTTGCGCGAACTGGCTGAAATCTCATTCATGGTATTCACCACATCCGCCACCAACACGCCGCCTTTTTTCGCAGTTGCCGAGGCATTAGCCGCCAGTTGGCTGGCATGATGCGCATTATCAGCATTGTGTTTTACCGTCGCGGTTAGCTGCTCCATGCTCGCGGCGGTTTCTTCAAGGGCGGCAGCCTGCTGCTCGGTACGGGATGATAAATCGGTATTACCCGCAGAAATCTCGGCGGCACCATGGTAAATCCCATCAGTGCTGCTACGAATCGCTTGCACGGTGTTGACCAGACTGGTTTGCACATCACGTAACAGCGGAAATAATTGCCCAACACAATTACGGCCAAAATCAACAATAGGCTGCCCCAATTGACCGGAAGCAATCACCCGGAAATGCGCACGAATATCGTCTAATGGACGTACCAGATTGGCCACCAGATAGCGGTCTGTTGCCAATAAAATCACCAGACCGGCGATCAGCGCAGAGATAAGCGTAATGCTGCTTACTTTGGTTAAGTGCGAGAATTGATCTTTCGCCACGCCAATAGCTTTAGATGCAGCCTGATTAAATGTTTCGGCGACAGCCCCATATTGGCGGCTCAACGCTGGCACGGTTTTTTTGGCTAAATCCTGATAAACCGCACTATTGTTGTCCATTGCCGCCTGATAAAGCGGCGTTACGCCTTGTTCAATTAATCCACTCCATCCATCAATCACTCCAGCGACTAAAGCGGGATCAATTTGTGCGTGGTCGATAGCTTTAAATTCCGCGAGCTTTTTCTTCAGATTATCCAGCGCGACGTTAGATGAGCTGAGTTCTTTATCTGCATCCGCGATATTACCGTTTTGGCGATAATCCACCGACCGGGCAAGACGAGTCACCATACGAAAATATTGGTCCGTCCCCTGATTGACCAAATTCATGTTTTCCACCAACACCGCATTGGCGTTAGAAGATTGGGTCAGTTGATTGAGTGATAGCAGCGTATAAGCCGATACACCGCCCCAGAGCAGACAAAAAGCGCCAAGCACCCAAAGTAATGCTGCCCTGATGGTAATATTTTTTAAAACCTGCATGTTCGTTCCCCTTATATATCGGATGGTTACCGTTAGAGACTCTGGTGTTATTTGATGACCGAAAAGCAATAAAGGACGTTCCATACAGCTAACGACGACTCCTTTCCCGACAAACTCTCATCTGACGGTTTTCCCCCTGGCACCGCAAATTGCAACCTTCCGGTTACACAAAGGTTATCGGCAATGACATTGCAAGATTGAGCGACTCACAAAAATTTAATATCACATAAACTTGATATGAGCCCGAGGGCGTTTTCTGGCATGATGTCGCCCTATACATGTGTTATATTGTTGGGCAACGCGCTCAGTGTTTAACATAACTATTTGAATTTAAAAGGTATTAAGTTATATGGCAACTGTAGGCATTTTCTTTGGCAGCGATACTGGCAATACCGAAAACATTGCCAAGATGATCCAAAAGCAACTGGGCAAAGATGTTGCTGAGGTTCACGACATTGCTAAAAGCAGTAAAGAAGATTTAGAAGGCTTCGATATTCTGCTGCTTGGTATCCCAACTTGGTATTACGGTGAAGCCCAATGTGATTGGGATGATTTCTTCCCAACATTGGAAGAGATCGATTTTAACGGCAAGCTAGTGGCTTTGTTCGGTTGTGGCGATCAGGAAGACTACGCAGAATATTTCTGTGATGCGATGGGTACCGTGCGCGATATCATCGAACCTCGCGGTGCTGCAATCGTCGGTCACTGGCCAACCGCTGGCTACCACTTCGAAGCCTCTAAAGGCTTGGCTGATGATGATCACTTCATTGGTTTAGCCATTGATGAAGATAGGCAGCCAGAACTGACGAATGAACGTGTTGAAGCTTGGGTAAAACAGATCAGTGAAGAACTGAATCTGGCCGAGATCACCGGTTAATTTGTTCGATCGGAAACGCTGAGGTGATATTGCATAGCGCCGAGCGTTTCCGTTAACTCTCCTCCCCCTTTGAACTCTTTTTTTGTCTGCCCCAACCCTTTAATCCCATGTTGCCAAAGCCAATAACCGCAAAATATGCGCGGTGTCATTTGTTGGCAGAATGAGCTTTGTTAAGCAGTCCACAAATCAGCAGCATGATGCGTGCAAAATGAAAATAAACCGCTACAAATTTGTAACGTTGCCTATAGCGGCCTTATACTTAAATGATGCAACAATCCCATTCATCAATACATTGCATGATTAATCGGACAAAGTGTGCAATTATATCTTTGTTAACAACCACGGTTTTCATTTAGGGCTAGCAGTTCTATAATGAGACGCAATCGTAATGATTGCGCCACGGATGTCATAGGCTGAACAGCCTTAATTTGAATCGATAGTAACAGGACTGAATCCGCATGACTGACAACAACAAAGCCTTAAAAAACGCTGGTTTGAAGGTAACACTGCCCCGGCTTAAGATTCTGGAAGTGTTGCAAAATCCAGAGTGCCACCACGTCAGTGCGGAAGATCTTTATAAAAAGCTGATTGATATGGGCGAAGAAATTGGTTTGGCGACGGTTTACCGTGTACTGAACCAGTTTGATGATGCCGGTATTGTTACCCGCCACAATTTCGAAGGCGGCAAATCAGTCTTTGAGCTGACGCAGCAACATCATCACGATCACCTGATTTGCCTGGATTGTGGCAAAGTGATTGAGTTTAGTAATGAATCCATTGAATCTCTTCAACGTGAAATTGCTAAACAGCATGGTATCAAGCTGACTAACCACAGTCTGTATCTATACGGCCACTGTGAGACCGGCGATTGCCGTGAAAATGAGTCTGCGCACGATAAAAGATAAAATATGCCCATCATCTTTCACACTGCAGGTGTGTTGGCTGGCTCTCACTCACCCGAATCACTTACTGATGTAAGCTCATCGGGATTCTATCGATAGCCACCTTCCTGCACTTTGATATTTATTGGGCATGATATTATCGCATTGATTTTATAAAGACTTTAAGCGCTGAGATTTTAAGTACCGAATAACCTTAGGGTTTGTTTTTAATCCAGATAACGGCACTCTATTATCTGGATAGCATTATCCATCAGCAAGATGGCCACCTTTCCTGTTCAGTCGGGAGTCAGGTGGTCATTCTTATTTATATCTCGCCCCTCCGCCGTTCATGTTTGTCCCTTACTCGTTTCGACGTCAATGTATCTCACTGCCCTTATCAGGGTGCTATGGCACTATTTTGGGCAAAAAAAACCCCGGACTTGCCGGGGGAAAAACCATCAACTCAACTTCACTTAATATTGTTTACCTAAAGAACCTAGCAAACAGGAGATAACATCAGACACAGCACTTTAACAACAATCATCAAACTTTCACTGGCTCAGCGCGGCTACTGCGCTTTCCGTCTGGGCTAGTCGAGCGGATTAACACATCACCGCTGACTTTAGATTGCACCTTGGCATCATACTTCTGCCACTGCTTACCGCCATCAGTGGAATACTCGATAATCAGCCCCGGCAAGGAGATATTGGCTTCCAATACGCCGTTGACCACACGAGCCCCCGGTACCGGCAAGCGGTATGCAATACCGGCTTTATCCAGTTTTGCCAATTCGCGCTGGCCCATGATATTGGCAAAGCGCTGCCAATCGGTGTTCAATGCCACGGTATCAACCAGATGTGTTTCACCACCTTGGTACTCTCGGCCCGCCTTGTAATCTTGTTCCCAAGATGCGCGGTGCCAGGCACGTTCAGCCAGCGGCAACACCCGTGGGAAAATCATGTATTCCATCTGTTGGTCAGTGCGTACGGTTTCATTCCACGACTGACCTGAAATCCCGTGCACACCCGGCCATGGCTTATCACTCTTCGCACTGAAATGGTTGCCATCACGGTCAACCGAGGTTTCGGCGTTTTGCGGCATGTTATCTGGGGCAAAACTGAAGACTTTGGCTTCATCGCTAAAACGCGTCGCCCAGTAGTAACCGCGTTCATTCGGATTAACTTCATAAGGCATATCGAAGTAGACATAATCCGGGTTAGAGGCAACCACTTCATAACCTTTATTGGCCCAATCATTGATGGAGTCAGCCCCGCCCCAGTAGAGGGTATCCCAGAAGTTAACGCCAACCCGTTTGGTCGCAAAGGCTTTCGAATCCTTAGCGTCTTTCAAACCATCTTGCCAAGCCTGCATTTTTTCGATGCCGTGAGCATTAACCAGTTTGCTGACTTCAATAGCGAAGTGGCTGGAGAGATGCTCAACATCCTGAATTTTGCCTTGCTTGACCATATCCTGACATACCTGAGACTTAGCCCACGGCTTATCTTCAACACTCTTATCAATGATGCCTTTGCCCGGCTCAATGGTGCCATTTTTGTCTTGGAAACCGGCTCCCAGACGAATGTTTTTCGCTTCATCACCACCAAAATGCCACGTGGTTAATGGCATGCCCGCATCTTTGTGCATCTGGGCCATTTCGCCAATCACTTTATCGACAAAACGCTTCGATGAATCCAGACACGGGTTCAGATAACTTTTGCGCTCATAGAACTGCACCGAGGTGGTGTTGGAGTCATCTGTCGGGTCAAGCAAGCGGAATTCGTTAGCTTCTTTCTCTTTGCCCTGCTTCATCAAATTGTTGTAACGCGCTTCCATCGACACCACTGCCGCACGGGCGTGGGCTGGCATATCAATTTCAGGAATTACCTCAATTTGGCGAGCTTTAGCGTATTTCAGAATTTCAATGTAGTCATCACGGGTAAAGTGGCCGGAACCCAGATTATTGCTATCCGGGCCAGAACCCAGTTGTGGCAATAAGCAGGTATTTTCAGTCAAATCGTGGCAGCGTTTGCTCCCCACATCGGTCAGCTCCGGCAAGCCAGGGATCTCAATGCGCCAGCCTTCATCATCACTCAAGTGGAAATGGAATTTGTTCAGCTTATAAGCGGCCATCTGATCCAGCAGGCGCAGCACCGCATCTTTGGTTTTGAAGTTACGTCCAACATCGAGGAAAACACCACGGTATTCGAAACGCGGTGCGTCTTTCGCATCTAATGTAGCGATTTTCTTGCTGCCATCCGTCGGCACTAAAGAGAGGATCGATTGCAGGCCGTAGAACACCCCAGCCGGATCAAAGCCAATGACTTGTGCGCCTTTCTCGCCAATCTTCAGCTCATAAGCACCGGAAACCGCCAAATCACCTTTAAAGAGCGCGGGCTGAATTGACGTTTTAATTGGGAAGCCGGCCGAATTGCTGGTCAGGCCGAGTAATTCAAAACGCTGCTGGGCAGCTTGAGCCGCTGGCTTGGGTAAAGCACTCAAATCCAGTGCTACACCTTTACTCAAGTCGGCATCTTGCTGATGAACGGTGACTTGCATTGGCGTCGGGATAATCTGACCACGCAGGTTAGCCGCCGCTAAGGTTTTCACGGCTTCGTTTTTGGCGAAACGGGACTCTGGCGTCATCAGCACGTTATTATCGTCTTTGGTGCGTTTCCACTGATCGCCGGTAAACTGCGTGAGGTATTCGTTGATATCCTCGGTATCGGTACTTTTCAGTACTTTTGGCTTGGCATCGCCGGAAGTGGCATACCAACGCGGCATAAAGTCAGTGGCAAATAACTGCCAGTATTCGCCGGTTATCGGGATTTCAACCGCCTGATTAGCCGGGAACCCGGTGAACTTCGCCGTTGGCTCAATTTTATGCAGGTCACCCGTTAGGTGAGTAATTTTGAACTGATCATTATCTACAGTCAGAATCTGACGGATGCTGTGGAAGTAAATGGCCCAGTCTTGGCCTTTGATCTCGTCCCCGGTGTTGGTCAGAGTAATCATTACTTTATTACATGATGCCCAATCAGCACCCAACTTGGCACAATCAACACCATTTTCAGCCGCACGGTTGTCTAATATTTTATAGTTAACTTTCAAGGTGCTGAGCTGGTCAACAATCTGTTGATTGGTGGTGTCCGCATTGGCGTACCCCATCAAGCCAAAGGTTGCGGTTATCGCCGCTAACGCATTTAATTTGAATTTGTTCATCACTAACCTCATCCGTAATTAATAATTGCTGCCAACATTGCTACTGGAAGTATTACTGCTGGCAGAATTATTGTTAGTTTCAATTTCTGTAGCTGATTTATTGATGCTGCAGATGGCATGTTTTGAAGATTAATTATTGCTGCGGATCTCTTGCCATAGCTTGCCGCACTGCGCGTCATAAGCCTGGCCGTTACCGGTATGAGCCGCATCAATACAGCGCTGATAATCCAATACCCGCACCGTTTCTTTATCAGTGAAAGCCTGATGGGCTCTCTCTTGTTTCAAGACATTCAGCACCGCTTTGCAAGGTATCAGCCTTTCTGGTGAACCTTCAGTGGCTTGAATACAGGCGCTATAAGCTTGTTTAAGTTTGCTATCTTCTGGCTGAACCGGCCCTTGTGGGGCACAGGCACTTAATCCCACCACGGCAGCAAGAACAAAAAGTATTTTTTTCATGGCAGCACTCCATTATGTCCCCGGGGTGGTTACCGGGGATGGCAATCTAAAAATCAGAAGATAGTAAATGGTGCAATAACGATGAATTTAACGTCTTTCTCATCCTGGAATACGTTGCCGAAACCACCGCCATAGCTTGGAATGTTGGTATGGTTGTCGTACATGGTGTAATGCAATTTGAATAATGTGCCTTTCGCCCGGCCCTCTTGCAGGGTGTAGAGCACGTCGAAGTTCCATGCAGATTCTTTCAGGCGCACATTCTGGTCAAAGATTGGGTTGGTACTTGGTTTAGCATCCCAACCATAGGCATAAGAAGTCCCGACCGACCAACCGGCCATATTCCAGTTTTTCAGGTCATACATCACGCCACCGAACAGCGCTTTTTCGCCGTTGGCGTTGAAGTCAGAGCGAGAATCCCACCACACGTCCAGACGACCATTTGAAGTCGCGTAGCCTGGGGTCATACGTTGCAGGAAGTAACCTTGGTTGCCATCAGCTTTGGCCCAAGTCCCTTCCAAACGCCAGTCAAATGGACCTGTGGTGTAACCCAAGGTCAGTGCTTGTAACCAGGCCAGACCGTCATAGACATCATTAACATCTTTGAAGCCGCCATCAACTTTGTCTTTGGCGCCGTAGAACTGGTAGGAAGTACGCAGATCATTGCCAGCAACCGGGAAGGCATAAGATGCCTTGGCAAAATACTGGTCCATGTAGTCTTTGGCCTGACCGAATGCAGCTTCCAGTACCAGTTTATTTTTGAAGTCGTATTTGGCACCGAATGAATGCAGGTAGCTCACGCCGGTTTTACCGTCAGCCTGACGGAAGTTGTACATGTTCTGATACCACGGAGCTTTATATTCATCAGTCCACATGTAAGACATGGACAGGGCACCGGCAGTATCGAAATCAAATTTCGCGCCGCCTTCAGCACCACGGTAAGTCCCTGGCATGAAGCTCCAATGTGGTGCTAGCAGTGTCTGGCCGGTGGGTTGGATATAACCGCCACGCGCCCAGAAATCGCCCAATTTGAATTTGGCTGCCGCTTTGTAAACACTGACGCCACTTTTATCGCCAGTCCATTTTTCATCCCAACGGGTTTTAGCATCACTGAAACCAATTTCGTTTGGTGCCGCTGGGCCACTGTTGGTCATTTCAACTGCGCCAAAGGCCGCTAAGTCGATACCGAACATATCTGCCGCATAGCCGGAGGAAAAATCCAGGTTGGCGTTAAAGGTGGAGTGATGCAGGTTGGCGACATACTTACCGTATTCAGCACTACCTGGAGTTAAATCTTTACGGTCACGCTGGCGCTGCCAATAGTAAATACCGCCGGTCAGTGACGAATCATCAATAAAACCTTCAGCTTTGGCCTCTGGGGTTGCCATAAAGCCAGTTCCTAACAGTGCACCCGCGACTGCGAGCGCTAACGTTTTACGTTTAGCACCGTGCATAACCATATAAAAAAATTCCTCTTTGACATCACATTTAAAGTGCTTTGCCTGCATTCACCACTGCTTACAGACTTAGCCTCAAAGAAACCCTAAGTGGGTAAAATTTTGCCGGGAAGAAATCTCCACCCGCTATTGCTGTTGCGAAAAACAAACTCTCTTGAAGATTGCTGCTGGAATACAGACTATTTTTCGCGACGCGAATTATCAATCAAAAAAGAAGCTAATTATTCAAAGTATGACAACGAGCACATAACTATGAAAAAATATTACAGAGGTCACAAAAGCTTTAAAAACAATGCATAACGA
Source organism: Yersinia alsatica (assembly GCF_902170305.1). Classification (GTDB taxonomy): domain Bacteria; phylum Pseudomonadota; class Gammaproteobacteria; order Enterobacterales; family Enterobacteriaceae; genus Yersinia; species Yersinia alsatica. The sequence continues at coordinate 67,307 of NZ_CABHWW010000003.1, forward strand.
CAAAGTATTGGATGAAAATAGTCTCTCATTGACATCTTGAATGGTTTCAGCAAACTGAATAAAACATGTCTTTTTGTGAAAAAAATAGCGATATTTATTCAGTTAATTCGTAAAGCGAATATTTAAGAAAGACTTACAGACAGGTGCTCTCAAGAGAGAAAGGAAAGCAATCTTTCGAGATTGACCAAGGGATAAAGCGTAGCGAGAGGATAAAAGAGGGGGTGTAATCGGTGTTTAGTAAAAGAAACTATGCCATCAATTCCATAAAAAAGACGCAGCCTAAGCCACGCCTTTTCTGAACACTAAAAATTAATTAGCCGCTTTTGCAGCCCATGTATCACGCAAACCTACAGTGCGGTTAAACACTAAGGCATCTGGACGTGAATAATGGCTATCAGCACAGAAATAACCTTCACGCTCAAATTGATAGGTTCTCTCTGGTACAGCATCAACCAGACTTGGTTCAACAAAGCCATGACGGATAATCAAAGACTCAGGGTTGATGGTCGACAGGAAGTCGTCCGCCGCCGCTGGGTTTGGTACGCTAAACAAACGGTCGTATAAACGAATCTCCGCTGGTAAGGCGTGCTTAACAGATACCCAATGGATAACACCTTTAACTTTGCGGCCGTCAGCAGGGTCTTTGTTCAAGGTTTCTGGGTCATAGCTGCAATAAAGCGTAGTGACATTACCTGCGGCATCTTTCTCAACCCGCTCAGCTTTAAGAACATAAGCATTACGCAGGCGCACTTCTTTACCCAGTACCAAACGCTTATATTGCTTATTAGCTTCTTCGCGGAAGTCAGCACGATCGATATAAATTTCGCTATCGAATGGTACCTGACGAGTGCCCATCTCCGGATTATTCGGATGATTTGGCATGGTCAGCCACTCTTCCCCGGCAGCACGGTTTTCGATAACAACCTTGATAGGATCAAGCACGGCCATCGCCCGTGGCGCATTTTCGTTCAGATCATCACGGATACAAGATTCCAGTGACATCATCTCAACGTTGTTATCCTGCTTGGTCACACCAATACGGCGACAGAATTCACGGATGGATGCCGCGGTATAACCACGACGACGTAAGCCCGAAATCGTTGGCATACGTGGGTCATCCCAGCCTTCCACTACCTTCTCGGTCACCAATTGGTTCAGCTTGCGCTTAGACATAATGGTGTATTCGAGATTCAGGCGAGAGAACTCATACTGACGCGGGTGGCATTCAATGGAGATATTATCCAACACCCAATCATACAAGCGACGGTTGTCCTGGAACTCCAGCGTACAAAGTGAATGGGTGATCCCTTCGATAGCATCGGAAATGCAGTGGGTAAAGTCATACATCGGGTAGATGCACCACTTGTTACCAGACTGATGATGCTCGGCAAACTTAATGCGATACAGCACTGGGTCGCGCATCACGATAAATGGCGACGCCATGTCGATTTTGGCGCGCAGACACGCGGTGCCTTCAGCAAAGCCACCCGCACGCATCTTTTCAAACAGTGCCAGGTTCTCTTCCACGCTACGGTCGCGATAAGGGCTATTTTTACCCGGCGCTGTCAATGTGCCGCGATATTCACGCATCTGCTCGGCGGTTAACTCATCGACATAGGCCAGCCCCTTGTTAATGAGCTCTACAGCGTACTGGTACAGTTGATCAAAATAGTCTGAGGAGTAACGTATATCACCGCTCCAGGTGAAGCCCAGCCACTCTACGTCGTGTTTAATTGACTCAACGAACTCCACGTCTTCTTTCACGGGGTTAGTATCATCAAAACGCAGGTTACATTGGCCCTGATAGTCTTGTGCAATACCAAAGTTCAGGCAAATGGACTTCGCATGGCCGATATGCAGATAGCCGTTAGGCTCCGGCGGGAAGCGGGTATGAACCGACGTGTGTTTGCCGCTGGCTAAGTCTTCGTCAATAATCTGACGGATAAAATTACTTGGGCGGGCTTCTGCCTCACTCATTGTTCTATTCCTCAATGCAAACGCAACAAATATAACCGCATATAATCCAACAAGCCCGGCCCGGAAACAACCGTTTGTTACAGTAAATAAAACAAAAAAACGGGAAGAGATTGCTCTCTTCCCGCTAGGTCGCTTAAAACTCAGGCCAGTAATTCAGTACATCATAGCGCGAATCTTAAACTGATTATTTACCACGAACCTCAAACAGTGGGCTTTGGCCTGCAACAACAGAGCCGCCCGCCAACACCGAGATACCGGCATAATCATCAATATTGCTGACAACAACCGGGCTAATCATTGAGCGCGCATTGGCATTCAGATAAGCCAGATCCAGTTCCAGCACTGGCTGACCAGCAACCACAGTGGCACCTTCTTCAACCAGACGAGCAAAGCCCTGGCCGTTCAGTTTCACGGTATCAATCCCGATATGAACCACAATCTCTGCACCGGTTTCAGTTTCCAGACAGAAAGCATGGTCAGTATTGAAGATCTTAACAATGGTACCATTCGCCGGAGAAACAACAGTTTTATCGGTCGGACGAATTGCAACACCCTCACCCACCGCTTTGCTGGCGAAGGCTTCATCAGGAACCTGATCCAGAGCCACCACATCACCGGTAATTGGCGAAACCAAGACCAGAGAGGCGGTTTTCGCGGTATTAATCACCGCTTGAGGCTTGGCAGCAGATGCAGCAGCCGTGCTGCTTGCTGCTGGAACCGGGCCACCTGCCAGTACATTACGCATTGCCGAGGCAATCAGTTCTGCACGGGTACCGACAATAATTTGCACACTTTGTTTGTTCAGACGGATGACACCAGAAGCGCCTAAGCGTTTGGCGACACTGTCATTAACCTGTGCAGAGTCTTTCACATTCAGGCGCAGACGAGTGATACAAGCATCAATGCCCGTCAGGTTATCTGAACCACCGATAGCACCAATGTAGCGACGCGCTAACCCATTAATTTCACTTTCGTTAACTTCGGGGTTCTTATCAACATTGACGTCATAACCATCTTCTTCACTGCCTTCAACCGCCAGTTCACGGCCTGGAGTCAGCAAGTTGAATTTCTGGATGGTGAAACGGAATACCACGTAGTAAATGGCGAAGAACACCAGGCCTTGTGGGATCAGCATGTACCAGTGGGTGGCCAGTGGGTTGCGTGAAGACAACACCATATCCACCAAACCTGCGCTGAAACCAAAGCCGGCAATCCAATGCATGCTGGCGGCAATGAATACAGAAATACCGGTCAGCACGGCGTGGAGGAAGTACAGCACCGGTGCAACGAACATGAAGGAGAATTCAAGTGGTTCAGTGATACCGGTGAAGAAGGCGGCAAATGCACCCGCCAACATGATACCCGCCACTTTCGCTTTATTTTCCGGACGTGCGCAGTGATAAATCGCCAACGCCGCACCCGGTAAACCGAACATCATAATAGGGAAGAAACCTGCCTGATAACGACCAGTAATACCGACAATAGCTTTACCGCTATCGATAGACTGTTGGCCACCCAGGAAGTTAGGAATATCGTTAATACCAGCAACGTCAAACCAGAACACGGAGTTCAAGGCGTGATGCAGACCGACTGGAATCAGCAAACGGTTGAAGAAGGCATAGATACCCGCACCAACAGAACCCATATCTTTGATGTATTCGCCGAAGGTCACCAATGCGTTATAAATCAGCGGCCATACGTACATCAGGATGAAAGCAACGACGATCATCAGGAAAGACGTCAGAATCGGAACCAGACGACGACCGCTGAAGAAGGAAAGTGCTTTTGGCAGTTCAACGCCGCTGAAGCGGTTGTACAATTCAGCTGAGATGATACCGACCAGGATACCCACGAACTGGTTGTTGATTTTGCCGAACGCGGCAGGAACCTGATCAACCGGGATCTTTTGAATCATAGAAACCGCGGCTGGAGAACACAGCGTGGTTAATACCAGGAAGCCCACAAAGCCGGTCAGTGCAGCAGCACCGTCTTTGTCTTTTGACATACCGTAAGCCACACCAATGGCGAACAGCACAGACATGTTATCGATGATGGCAGCACCGGATTTGATAAATAATGCCGCCAGCGCATTATCACCACCCCAGCTGACTGGGTCTATCCAGTAACCAACACCCATAAGTATCGCGGCTGCAGGCAATGTGGCCACTGGGACCATCAGAGCCCGACCCACTTTCTGCAAGTAACTAAGAATATTCACCTTTCCCCCTATTCGTCCGATATCGGACCCTTTAAGTAGTTTATTTAATTGACTCACTACCTTTTAGAAAAACGCATGGCACACTTTTATTTATTCACGGCACGTATTACTCATTGCGGAGTGTAAAAAATTTATTTCGTAACGCAAATTAAAACCCCCTATTTTGTGATAAATGTCACCAAAAACCAGTCAAAAAGCACCAATACACTAGCCATGACACAAAACTTATTTTATCATTCGAAAAATGAACAAAGCATTGTACCAACGCATCAGTCAAAATCTGGGTTACGCTTAGATGAATGATTAGAACCGCGTAGAGTATAGCCACTATTCGCAATCCAAGAGGTGCAAGATGAGACTTATCCCACTGAAAAACACCACAGAAGTTGGCAAATGGGCAGCACGTCATATCGTAAATCGTATCAATGCATTTAAACCAACGGCTGACCGCCCGTTTGTACTGGGTCTGCCTACTGGCGGCACACCGATGGAAGCGTACAAGCACTTAGTCGCTATGCATAAAGCAGGCGAAGTTAGCTTCAAGAATGTCGTTACTTTCAACATGGATGAATACGTCGGCTTGCCGCAAGAACACCCGGAAAGCTACTACACCTTCATGCACACTAATTTCTTCGATCATGTTGATATCCCGGCTGAAAACATCAACCTGCTGAATGGTAACGCACCAGATATCGATGCGGAATGCCGTCGTTACGAAGAAAAAATTAAGTCTTACGGTAAAATTCACCTGTTCATGGGTGGTGTTGGTGTTGATGGCCACATTGCCTTTAACGAACCCGCATCTTCTTTAGCTTCTCGTACTCGTATCAAAACGCTGACCCAAGAAACCCGCATGGCTAACTCCCGCTTCTTCGGTGGTGATGCAAACCTCGTGCCGAAATATGCACTTACAGTAGGTGTGGGTACATTGTTGGATGCAGAAGAAGTGATGATTCTGGTTACCGGCCACGGTAAAGCGCAAGCCTTACAAGCCGCTGTTGAAGGTAGCATCAACCACATGTGGACCATCAGTTGCCTGCAACTGCATGCTAAAGCCATCATGGTGTGTGATGAACCTTCAACCATGGAATTGAAAGTCAAAACGGTGAAATATTTCCGCGAATTAGAAGCTGAAAACGTCAAAAATCTTTAATAGTTATCAGGGGGCTAAGATGTACGCTTTAACTCACGGCCGTATTTATACCAGCCATGAAGTACTGGATAATCATGCCGTTGTCGTGGCTGATGGATTGATCGAACGTATCTGTCCTGTCGATGAACTTCCGGCTGGTATTGAGATACGTGATTTGGGTGGTGCCATCCTGGCCCCCGGTTTTATTGATGTTCAGCTTAATGGCTGTGGTGGTGTGCAATTCAATGATTCTCTTGAGGCTATCTCAGAAGAGACATTGGATATCATGCAGCGCGCCAATGAAAAATCAGGTTGCACCAGCTTCTTGCCAACACTGATTACTTGTAGTGATGAGTTTATGAAGCACGGCGTTAACGTCATGCGTTCATACCTGCAAAAGAAAGAGAACCAGCATCAAGCCTTGGGCTTGCATCTTGAGGGGCCATATATCAGCCCACTGAAGAAAGGCACCCACAATCCGGCGTTTATCCGTAAACCTAGCGCCGAAATGATTGATTATCTGTGTGATAATGCCGATGTGATCACCAAACTGACTGTCGCCCCAGAAATTGTTGATGCTAAATTTATTCGTCAACTGACTGATGCCGGTATTTTGGTTTCTGCCGGTCATTCGAATGCCACCTATCAGCAAGCTCGTAAAGGGTTTACTGCCGGTATTGGTTTTTCAACGCACCTTTATAATGCAATGCCTTATATCTCCGGGCGTGAACCTGGCCTGATTGGTGCAATTTTTGATACGCCAGAAGTCTACACCGGTATCATTGCTGATGGTCTACATGTCGACTGGGCCAACATTCGCAACGCTAAACGGTTGAAAGGTGAGAAGTTAGTGCTGGTTACCGATGCAACTGCACCAGCAGGGGCAGAAATTGATCAATTTATTTTTGCTGGTAAAACAATATACTATCGCGATGGTTTATGTGTAGATGAGAATGGTACGTTAAGCGGTTCAGCACTGACCATGATAGAAGCAGTACGAAACAGTGTTGAGCATGTCGGCATCGCACTCGATGAATCATTGCGTATGGCAACACTTTATGCGGCCCGCGCCATTGGCGTGGATAAGCAGTTAGGGAGTATTGAAGTCGGCAAAGTTGCCAACCTAACCGCATTTACCCGCGATTACAAAATCACTAAAACCATCGTTAACGGTAACGAGGTTTTAAAATAAGCGAGTAATTTTATTGATGAGCACTGGCGGACTGTCACAAATTGGCAATGTAGATCTTGTGAAACAACTCAATGGTGCTGTGGTTTATCGGCTTATTGATCAGCAAGGCCCGATTTCGCGCATTCAAATTGCCGATCTCAGCCAATTAGCCCCCGCCAGTGTCACCAAAATTACCCGTCAACTGTTGGAGCGCGGGCTGATCAAAGAAGTCGATCAGCAAGCCTCTACCGGTGGCCGTCGCGCCATTTCCATCGTCACCGAAAACCGCCAATTCCATACCATTGCTGTCCGTCTGGGACGCCATGATGCCACCATTACTCTGTTTGACATGAGTGGAAAGTCGCTAGGGGAAGAGCACTATTCACTACCAGAGCGCACCCAAGAGACACTGGAATACGCGCTATTTAATGTCATCAGCCAGTTTATTGAAGCCTATCAGCGCAAGTTACGCGAACTGATTGCCATCTCCGTTATTCTTCCAGGCTTGGTTGAGCCAAGCAAAGGTATCGTGCGCTATATGCCACATATCAGTGTGAGCAACTGGCCCTTAGTCGAGAATCTGCAAAATCGTTTTAATGTCACCAGCTTTGTCGGTCACGATATTCGTAGTCTGGCTCTGGCTGAGCACTATTTTGGTGCAACCCGTGACTGCGAAGACTCCATTTTGGTTCGTCTGCACCGCGGTACTGGTGCCGGTATCATCGTTAACAGCCAAATATTTTTAGGCAGTAATGGCAACGTGGGTGAAATCGGCCATATCCAGATTGACCCGCTAGGTGAGCGCTGCTATTGCGGCAATTTTGGTTGTCTGGAAACCGTGGCGTCTAATGCGGCCATTGAAAACCGTGTTCGCCACCTACTTGCTCAGGGCTACCCTAGCAAGCTGACACTGGATGATTGCCACATTAGTGCGATTTGCAAAGCCGCGAATAAAGGCGACTTGCTGGCAACCGAAGTTATTGAGCATGTTGGCCGCTACTTGGGTAAAGCCATTTCTATCGCCATCAACTTATTTAATCCGCAAAAAGTGGTTATTGCGGGTGAAATCATCGAAGCCGACAAAATCCTGCTTCCTGCCATCCAAGGTTGTATCAATACGCAAGTATTGAAAAACTTCCGTCAAAATCTGCCAATAGTCACCTCGCAGCTTGACCACCAATCGGCCATCGGCGCTTTTGCTTTGGCTAAACGGGCGATGCTGAATGGGGTATTGTTGCAACGTCTGTTGGAAAATCAGACCCCCTAGATTTTAAGATGGCGGGTTATAGGTAGCCCGTGAATAAGGAAGTTGCATGGTCAATCCTGTAATCGACCATGTTATAGTGACCCATTGCTGCGGCCGAAAGAGTAATATAAACAATGACAATTAAAAGCGTTATATGTGATATCGACGGTGTGTTATTGCATGATAATCACCCCGTTCCCGGTGCTGATATTTTTCTGGCCCGAATTCAAGAAGCCGGAATGCCGCTGGTTGTTTTGACCAACTATCCGTCACAAACCGCTCAGGATCTGGCTAACCGCTTCAGTTCTGCGGGCTTGGAAGTACCGGAAAGTGCATTTTATACCTCGGCTATGGCCACCGCTGACTTCCTGCGTCGTCAGGATGGTAAGAAAGCTTATGTGGTCGGTGAAGGCGCATTAGTTCACGAATTGTATAAAGCTGGCTTTACCATCACCGATATCAATCCTGATTTTGTCATTGTCGGTGAAACCCGCTCTTATAATTGGGATATGATGCATAAAGCCGCCTATTTTGTTGCCAACGGCGCGCGTTTTATTGCCACTAATCCAGATAGCCATGGCCATGGTTTTGCCCCAGCCTGTGGTGCTCTCTGTGCTCCAATCGAGAAAATCTCTGGTCGTAAACCCTTTTATGTCGGTAAACCTAGCCCGTGGATCATCCGTGCTGCGCTGAATAAAATGCAAGCGCACTCAGAAAGCACCGTAATTGTCGGTGATAACCTGCGCACTGATATTCTGGCGGGTTTCCAGGCCGGTCTTGAGACCATTTTAGTGCTGTCGGGTGTGTCGACATTATCTGATATTGAAGCTATGCCATTCCGCCCAAGCTACGTTTACCCTTCAGTAGCAGAAATCGATATTATCTAATCTTAGTTGGCGGTCATGTATGGCCGCCGCTCCCCCATTCACTACATTCCCTTTTTTGGTGCATTGCACCAAAGTTTCTTGCCATTCCTCCCTGTTTTGGCGCATTTTCTTTTTATGCCCTCAGAACCGCACCTGCTATAGCGGCAAATCTAGGGTGCTATAAATTGGCGTGTTTTTTGCATCACTTTCTACAAATTATTCGGATGACTGCATCGTCATGGGGCATAACTTGCATCAATCATAAGCAAGTAGGAAAAAAAGAGTTCCAGCGATGAACGACTCACATTCAACATCATCACCGCCAAAGCAGAGAAGTTAGGGAGATTATTATGTGTTCTATTTTCGGGGTCCTCGACCTTAAAACCGACCCCATCGAGTTACGCAAAAAAGCGCTGGAAATGTCACGTTTAATGCGCCACCGCGGCCCGGACTGGTCTGGTGTGTGGGCAAATGATAAAGCCATCCTCGCCCATGAACGCTTGTCGATTGTTGACGTCAATACTGGCGCTCAACCGCTGTATAATGCTGCTCATACGCATATTCTGGCGGTAAACGGTGAAATTTATAACCATCAAGCCTTACGTCAACAATATGGCGATCGCTACGAATTCCAAACCGGCTCAGACTGCGAAGTCATTCTGGCGCTGTATCAGGAGAAAGGGCCGGAATTCCTTGACGATCTGCAAGGCATGTTCGCTTTTGTCTTATATGACACAGAAAAAGACGCCTACCTGATTGGCCGTGACCACTTGGGGATTATTCCGCTGTATATGGGCCACGACGAACACGGCAATATGTTTGTGGCGTCAGAAATGAAAGCCCTGGTGCCGGTGTGCCGCACGATTAAAGAATTCCCAGCGGGCAGCTATCTGTGGAGCAAAGACGGCGAAATTCGCGAATATTATCATCGTGATTGGTTTGATTTCGACAATGTAAAAGACAATGTTACCGACAAAATTGAGTTGGCTAACGCATTAGAAGAAGCCGTAAAAAGCCATTTGATGTCAGACGTCCCTTACGGTGTCTTGCTGTCAGGTGGTCTGGATTCTTCTGTTATTTCTGCTATCACCAAAAAATTTGCTGCCCGTCGGGTAGAAGATGATGAGCGCAGTGAAGCCTGGTGGCCGCAACTGCACTCCTTCGCCGTCGGTTTGATTGGCTCCCCGGACTTGCGTGCTGCGAAAGAAGTCGCCAACCATTTAGGTACTGTGCACCATGAAATTCATTTCACCGTGCAAGAAGGTCTGGATGCTATCCGCGATGTGATTTATCACATTGAAACCTATGATGTCACCACTATCCGCGCCTCGACACCTATGTATCTGATGTCACGTAAAATCAAGGCGATGGGGATTAAAATGGTGCTGTCTGGTGAAGGCTCTGATGAAGTCTTCGGTGGTTATCTCTATTTCCACAAAGCACCAAACGCCAAAGAGTTGCATGAAGAAACAGTCCGCAAGCTGCTGGCTCTGCATATGTATGACTGCGCCCGCGCCAACAAAGCGATGTCTGCCTGGGGTGTTGAAGCTCGCGTGCCCTTCTTGGATAAGAACTTCCTTGATGTCGCGATGCGCATCAATCCGCAAGATAAAATGTGCGGCAATGGCAAGATGGAAAAACATGTCCTGCGTGAATGTTTTGAATCTTATCTGCCACACAGTGTGGCATGGCGTCAGAAAGAACAATTCTCCGATGGCGTGGGCTACAGCTGGATTGACACATTGAAAGAGAAAGCCGCCGAGCAAGTCACTGATCAACAGATGGAAACTGCTCATTTCCGTTTCCCATACAACACGCCATCTTCTAAAGAAGGCTATTTGTATCGCGAAATCTTTGAAGAGCTGTTCCCGCTGCCAAGCGCCGCTGAATGTGTTCCTGGTGGCCCATCAGTCGCATGTTCATCAGCGAAAGCTATTGAGTGGGACGAATCATTCAAAAGCATGGATGATCCATCTGGCCGCGCTGTGGGCGTGCATCAGGATGCTTATAAATAATCGAACCTTACTGCGGATACCCGTATTTATCGTTCAGACATCAAGGCCGCCGCTGCGCGGCCTTATTTTTTTATGTGCCATTAACGCCCTTGAATCCATAATACCATGAGGCCCAGTAATTAAGAGCAACTCGCACCGCTGCAACTTCAAATAGGATAGGCATATTCCTTTTGCGGGCAAATTCAACAATTAATCATCATAACTGCTGCTTTAATCGCCAGACTGTTCACAAGCCAAACAAACGAACCCTTTCAGCGCTTTTTTGGGAAAAAATTAGTTGACGCAATTCGGCCATATACGCATAATGCGCCCCGCAACGCCGATGAAGGTAATGCGAAAAAAGATGGCTACGTAGCTCAGCTGGTTAGAGCACAGCACTCATAATGCTGGGGTCACAGGTTCGATTCCCGTCGTAGCCACCATCTTTTTGCGGGAGTGGCGAAATTGGTAGACGCACTAGATTTAGGTTCTAGCGCCGCAAGGTGTGCGAGTTCAAGTCTCGCCTCCCGCACCATTATTCGTTCATCGGTTTGTCACAGCGGATGGGATATCGCCAAGCGGTAAGGCACCAGGTTTTGATCCTGGCATTCCCAGGTTCGAATCCTGGTATCCCAGCCATCTTTTTTATCGGATGGATAGCTGTAAAGCAGCAAAGTTGTGCTGTAGTAGTTCTAAGTCAGCAAAAAGAATTGTATTTCAGTTGGGATATCGCCAAGCGGTAAGGCACCAGGTTTTGATCCTGGCATTCCCAGGTTCGAATCCTGGTATCCCAGCCATACAATTTCTTAAGAATAAAGATTTAAGATGGCTACGTAGCTCAGCTGGTTAGAGCACAGCACTCATAATGCTGGGGTCACAGGTTCGATTCCCGTCGTAGCCACCATCTTTTGGGGTATCGCCAAGCGGTAAGGCACTGGATTCTGATTCCAGCATTCCGAGGTTCGAATCCTCGTACCCCAGCCAAATTTAGAAAAGCTCGCTTCGGCGGGCTTTTTGCTTTTCTGAGTTTCGTTTTCTTAATTATTGATTGAACCATTGAGCTTAACTAGCCTGTAGGCAAAACCAATATTTGCATACAGGCCATAACCACGAGTGACTAACTTACAGCCCCAACGCATATCTCAGGGCATGTTCTTTAAGCTTCCCCGCGCGCTGTGCTGTCATCAGTGCCAAATTACGCACAAATTTCACTGCAGGCAGGTTATTGCTAAAAGTAGTGTAAAACACATCCATGCCGCTTTGCATAATCAGATTGTCGGTACGACGACGGCGCTGATAACGCAGTAATACTTGCTCACTGTGCCAAAGCTCAGCCTGTTCACGCGCCTGATTCAACACCGCTAGCAGTGCATCAACATCTCGGTAGCCCAGATTCACACCCTGCCCGGCCAATGGATTGATGGTATGCGCGGCATCTCCCAGTAATACCAAGCCCGGCTGCACATATTGCTGGGCATGACGACGAACCAGTGGGAAAGAACCCGCTGCAATTGCCTTAACCGCTCCCAGACGAGACGGAAAAGCAGCGGCAATCTCTTGGTTCAGCTGTGCCATCGGCAGCGCCTGAAGCTGGCGGATACGCTGTGGGCTGTCATACCAAACCAAAGATGCCCAATTATCAAACAGTGGCAGAAAAGCACGAGGACCGGTTGGGAAGAACTGCTGCCAAGTGGTGTCTTGCTGGGCGGTATCAGTTGTGACGGTAATTAGCATGCAAGACTGACGATATTGCCATCCACTGGTTCCAATACCGGCTAAACGCCGAACCAGCGAGTTGGCACCGTCGGCCCCTATCACTAAACGGCCCTGTATCTCTTGCTGAGCATCTAAAGTGATTTTCCAACACTCGTCTACTCTGATCATGCTTTGTAGCCGTGACGGGCACAGCAACGTCAAATTTGGGCATTCTGCCATCTGTTGCCATAGCGCCAGCTGCAAAATGCGATTCTCAACCATAAAACCCAGCTCTGGCAATGAAAGCGATGCAGCATCAAAGATAACGTGAGAACCGGGCTGCTCCCACGTCTCCAGACGACGATAAGGCGCATAACGCATCTGCTGCACTCGCGGCCAAACATTGAGCTGCTTTAGCAAGGATACCGAGGTACAACCAATAGCTGAAACCCGTAAATCCGGAGCACTATTGGTGTCAAACTCCGCAGGTGCCTCGTGCTCCAGTAGTGCGACTGACCAGCCAGTTTGGGCTAGCCCAAGGGCGGCGGCGGCGCCCACCATGCCACCACCTACCACCACAACATCATAATTTGGTTGCGATTTATTCATTTTGGCCATGCTTTAAAAGTGATAAATAACACCTGCACCGGCAAGTATCTTGTTTGCCCCAAGTGTACCGGATTTTTCATCCCCTATCAGAATAAGTAAACCGTTATGCGGTGGTCATCGCAGTGGCAAATGACTACAATACCCCCATAACCACGGAGCCTTTGTGCTACCCCTATTCTATTACAGAGCACTGCACGGAGTACCGCACCGTGCGATGTGACTTTTAAGATGAATAATTCAATGACTAAAAAACTGCACATCAAAACCTGGGGCTGCCAGATGAATGAGTATGATTCATCAAAAATGGCTGATTTGCTGGCCAGCACCCATGGCTACCAGTTGACCGAGATCCCGGAAGAAGCTGATTTACTGCTGCTAAACACCTGCTCTATCCGCGAAAAAGCGCAAGAGAAAGTGTTCAGCCTGCTGGGACATTGGAAGTTACTGAAAGAGAAGAATCCCGAGTTAATTATTGGGGTCGGCGGCTGTGTCGCATCACAAGAAGGTGAGCATCTGCGCCAACGCGCGCCCTGTGTTGATGTGATTTTTGGCCCACAAACCCTACACCGCTTACCGGAAATGATTAATCATGTGCAAGGTACACACAGCCCGGTAGTGGATATCAGCTTTCCCGAAATTGAAAAGTTTGATCGTCTGCCAGAACCGCGCGCCGAAGGGCCCACGGCTTTTGTCTCCATTATGGAAGGCTGCAATAAATACTGCACATTCTGTGTGGTGCCCTACACTCGAGGTGAGGAAGTCAGCCGGCCCAGTGATGATATCTTGTTTGAAATTGCACAGTTAGCCGCTCAGGGGGTGCGGGAAGTGAACCTGCTGGGCCAGAATGTGAATGCCTATCGTGGGGCGACCTATGATGGTGATATCTGTAGTTTTGCCGAGCTATTGCGCTTAGTTGCCGCTATTGATGGTATTGACCGTGTGCGTTTTACCACCAGCCATCCCATTGAATTTACTTATGATATCATTGATGTCTATCGTGATACCCCGGAGCTGGTGAGCTTCCTGCATCTGCCGGTACAAAGTGGTTCTGACCGTATTTTGACGATGATGAAACGCGCCCATACTGCACTGGAATACAAGGCTATCATCCGCAAACTGCGTCAGGCGCGGCCTGATATTCAAATTAGTTCTGATTTTATCATTGGTTTCCCCGGTGAAACTCAGCAGGATTTTGAGCAAACCATGAAACTGGTGGCCGAGATTCATTTTGATACCAGCTACAGCTTTATTTACTCCTCCCGCCCCGGAACTCCAGCGGCAGATCTTCCGGACGATGTCAGCGAGGATGAAAAGAAACAGCGACTGCATATTTTGCAGCAGCGCATTACCCAGCAAGCTATGGAGATCAGTCGCCGGATGGTCGGTACCGTGCAGCGCATTCTGGTGGAGGGCACCTCGCGCAAGAATGTCATGGAGCTGGCTGGGCGCACCGAAAACAACCGTGTAGTCAATTTTGAAGGGACGCCAGAGATGATCGGCAAATTCGTTGATGTGGAAATTGTTGACGTTTATGCCAGTTCACTGCGCGGCATTTTGTTACGCACCGAAGACCAAATGGACCTGCGAGTTCATGAGTCTCCGCAATCGGTAATTGCCCGAACCCGCAAAGAAAATGACATCGGCGTTGGTCTGTATCAACCTTAATTTCGAGCTACATCGCACAAACAGGCACTGTATTCTCAGTGCCTGTTTTATTTTGGCGGGATGCTACGCAGATTCTGACTTTTTAAGTTGCGCCATATAACCGTCGCTATTTGAATAGAGGCCGAAGAGACATATTGATCAGTGGCAAACTTGCGTCAGCGCCCTACACCATGAATAATTCAGAAATGGCATGTATGATTAGCGTTATATCCACTTGTGATATATCCGAAGTAATTGGAGTTATACCCCTGACTTCAAATAAACCGGCCCTAAGTGACCCAGAGGAACGCAGTGACTCAGAGAAACAGTTTGCACGTAGTGACACAAGAAATCTTGCTGGAACCCGCCGATAATCAGCGCCTGCTGAGCTTGTGCGGCCCTTTTGATGACAACATTAAGCAGTTGGAACGCCGATTAGGTATTGAAATTAATCGTCGTGATAATCGTTTTAAATTAGTCGGTAAGAATATCTGCGTTGTTGCAGCGGCAGATATCCTGCGCCATCTGTATGTTGATACTGCGCCTATCCGCGGTGTTATCCCAGATATCGATCCTGAGGCGATTCACCTTGCGGTGAAAGAGAGTCGTGTCTTGGAGCAAACCGCCGAGAGTGTACCTGACTACGGAAAAGCCGTGAATATCCGTACCAAACGCGGCATGGTCAAACCACGTACCCCTAATCAGGCACAATACATCGCCAATATTCTCGACCACGATATCACTTTCGGGATTGGCCCAGCCGGTACCGGGAAAACTTATCTGGCGGTAGCCGCGGCGGTGGATGCTTTAGAGCGTCAGAATGTGCGACGTATTTTGCTGACACGCCCAGCGGTTGAAGCGGGTGAAAAGCTGGGTTTCTTGCCCGGTGACCTCAGCCAAAAAGTCGACCCTTATCTGCGCCCACTTTATGATGCCCTGTTTGAAATGCTGGGCTTCGAGCGAGTTGAAAAACTGATTGAGCGCAATGTAATTGAAGTTGCGCCACTGGCCTATATGCGTGGTCGAACCCTGAATGACGCGTTTATCATTTTGGATGAAAGCCAGAACACCACCATCGAACAGATGAAAATGTTCTTGACCCGTATTGGTTTCAACTCCAAAGCAGTGATTACCGGTGATATAACGCAAACTGACTTACCGCGTCATCAGAAATCAGGTTTAAGCCATGCCATTGAAGTGTTATCTGAAGTGGAAGAACTGAGCTTTAACTTCTTTCATAGTGAAGATGTGGTACGCCATCCAGTAGTTGCCCGGGTAGTTATTGCCTATGAGGCCTGGGAAGCGGCGGAACAAAAACGCAAAGATGCCATTGCCGAACAACGTAAGCGGGAAAACCATACCCCGTCTGAGCAGGAGGCTCCGTGAGCCAAGTTATTCTCGATTTACAAATTGCCTGCGCCGATAGTCAAGGTTTACCGACTGAAGCCGATTTCCAGCGTTGGCTGGAAGCCGTGTTACCCCAATTTCAGGAAGTCTCTGAAGTGACCATCCGCGTGGTTGATGAAGCAGAAAGCCATGAGCTCAATCTGACCTATCGCGGTAAAGATAAATCGACCAATGTCTTATCTTTTCCTTTTGAGGCCCCACCTGAAATTGAACTGCCATTATTGGGTGATTTAATCATTTGCCGTCAGGTAGTAGAGCAAGAAGCGGTTGAACAAGAGAAAGCACTATTGGCTCATTGGGCGCATATGGTTGTTCACGGCAGTCTCCATCTGCTAGGGTATGACCACATCGTTGACGATGAAGCTGAAGAAATGGAGTCGATTGAGACTGAAATAATGCAAAGTCTGGGCTACCCAGACCCGTATATTTCAGAGAAAGACTCCGAATAAACCCATCATATCGGGTGCATTGATGCCCTGCTGACAGGGTAAAAATAAAAAGTGATGTCGGCGGTGTGACTCTCCCGCTGCCGGTAATAATATTAATCTGTACTCAAAGAACTTGGAATTGCAGGTAGGCGGCAAGAGAACTTATCCCAATGAGCTTACTCAGGTAAGTGATTTGGGTGAGTAAACGTAGCTAACAACCCTGCGGTTTCAAGTACGAAGAGTAAACATAGGTAAACTTAACTAAAACGCCATGAGCGACGACCACTCACAAAACAACGATAGCCCCAGTCCCAAGAAAGGGTTCTTTACTCTCATCCTTAACCAGTTATTCCACGGTGAACCTAAAAATCGTGGCGATCTGGTAGAGCTTATCCGTGATTCTGAGCAAAACGATCTGATCGATCCCGATACCCGAGACATGCTGGAAGGCGTGATGGATATTGCCGAGCAGCGCGTGCGGGACATCATGATCCCCCGCTCTCAGATGGTTACATTGAAACGTAATCAAACGCTGGATGAGTGCCTGGATGTCATTATTGAATCTGCTCACTCCCGCTTTCCGGTGATCAGCGAAGATAAAGATCATATTGAAGGCATTCTAATGGCCAAAGATCTGCTGCCGTTTATGCGCACAGATTCTGAGCCATTCAGCATTGATAAAGTCTTACGGACGGCGGTTGTAGTGCCGGAAAGTAAGCGTGTTGATCGGATGCTAAAGGAGTTCCGCTCCCAGCGCTATCATATGGCTATTGTCATTGATGAGTTTGGTGGCGTCTCGGGTCTGGTGACCATTGAAGATATTCTTGAGCTGATCGTGGGCGAAATAGAAGATGAGTATGATGATGAAGAAGACAGAGATGTCCGTCAGCTCAGTCGGCACACTTATACTATTCGTGCGCTGACACAAATTGAAGATTTCAATGAAGTATTCAATACCCATTTCAGCGACGATGAAGTGGACACTATCGGTGGTTTAGTGATGCAGGCCTTTGGTCATTTACCTGCTCGCGGTGAAACTATTGAAATTGAAGGTTACTTATTTAAAGTTGCCATGGCGGATAGCCGACGTATCATTCAGGTTCATGTGAAAATCCCGGATGATGCTCCGCAACCCAAACTGGAAGAATAAATCCTCGATGCCTATCGCTTCATACCTTCAACGCCAGTGGGCTCGCGCCCTACTGGCGCTACTTTTTGGCGCCTGCGGTACGTTGGCCTATTCGCCATTTGACCACTGGCCAGCGGCTATTGTTTCGCTATTTGGCTTACTCAGCCTGACATTGAACCGCAGCACTAAACAAGCTGCGTTCATTGGTTTTTGTTGGGGTATGGGGCAGTTTGGTAGCGGCATTAACTGGGTTTATGTCAGCATCTCGGAATTTGGCGGTATGCCAATGGCTATCAACATTTTCCTAGTGGTGTTACTGGCAGCATACCTTTCGCTCTACACCATGCTGTTTGCCGGGGTTTTAGCGCGATTATGCCCTAAAGCAAGTTGGTGGCGGCTGGCGATTGCTGCTCCGGTAGTGTGGCAACTGACTGAATTCTTGCGCGGCTGGGTATTGACCGGCTTCCCGTGGTTACAATTTGGTTATAGCCAAATTAATGGTCCACTACGGGGTATTGCTCCAATCCTTGGGGTCGATGGCGTCACCTTCATGTTGATGTCTATCAGTGGGTTACTGGTTTACGCCTGCTATCAGCGCCGTATTAGCGCCGCAATTATTGCCGTGGCGATGTTACTGCTGCCTTGGCCGTTGCGCCAATTGCATTGGTTCACCCCCGAGCCCGAACGCGCCGTGAATGTCGCTATGGTGCAAGGTAATATCGCACAATCAATGAAGTGGGACCCTAAAGTCCTGCTCAGCACGTTACAAATTTATCTGGATGAAACGCGCCCATTTATGGGTAAAGCGCCGATTATCATCTGGCCAGAATCGGCTATTCCTGACATTGAAACCGATCAGAACACCTTCCTCACTATGGTTGACGGCCTGATGCGGGCCAGCCATAGCAGCCTGATTACTGGCATTGTTGACGCCCAGCGTCGGCCTGAAGGCAAGGGTTATCACTTCTTTAACAGTATCATTGTGTTGGGGGATAAAGAGCCTTATCAATATCCGACCCACAACCGTTACAGCAAACATCACCTGGTTCCATTTGGCGAGTTTGTGCCGCTGGAATCCCTGCTGCGCCCGCTGGCTCCGTTCTTTGATTTACCGATGTCATCATTCAGCCGAGGCGATTATGTGCAGCCACAGCTCAATGTAGCTGGATTTAACCTGACGGCGGCTATCTGTTATGAAATCGTCTTGGGTCAGCAGGTACGGGATAACTTCAGACCTGATACCAATTTCTTGCTCACCGTGTCTAACGATGCCTGGTTTGGTCACTCTATTGGCCCGTGGCAGCATTTCCAGATGGCGCGGATGCGGGCACTGGAATTAGGCCGCCCTCTGCTGCGCTCAACCAATAATGGTATTACCGCGGCAATCGGCCCGAGTGGTGAAGTGCAGGCGCAGATCCCGCAGTTCACCCAGCAGGTGCTGGAAGTTAAAGTCACGCCAACCACCGGTCTTACCCCTTATGCCCGTTTTGGTTCGTGGCCGATGTGGATTATCACCTTGGTTCTCGGGGCATTGACGCTATACCGCGCTATTCGCTGTGGTTCAGATAAAAAATAAACCGCTCTACGGGCATGTCATTGATATGCCCGTCATCCCTCTACACTCCCCCATTATCAGTATTGCGAATCGTTATCACTGCTGTTATCTTGCCGCGTAGTACAAATAATTAGCATGATTTGCAATTTGAGAGCCTTATGTCACTGAATCCTGAATTTATCCTCACCACAGAAGCCCAGCTAAGCGAGCACTATGCCTCGCCTAATCAGAATGTGTTAAATAAGCAAATAGATCACATTGATGATTACGCCAAAAAGCTGATCGCGGCGGCCCCCTTTGCTGTGCTAGGTACACTAGGTGCCAATGGCATCGACTGCTCACCCAAAGGTGGCGAGCCGGGTTTTATTCATGTACAAGACAGCAAAACCCTAATGTTGCCAGACAGACCCGGTAACAATCGTCTGGACGGTATCCGCAACCTGCTGCATAACCCATTCGTGGGTATTTTGTTCTTAATACCGGGCTGGACGGAAGGTTTTCGCGTTAATGGTCGGGCGAAAATCTCAATCGATCCTGAATTGTGCCAGCGCTTTAGCCAAAATGGCCAACCCACGCGCAGTGTATTAGTGATTGAAGTGGATGAAGTATTTATCCATTGTGGCCGCGCTATTACCTTTGCCGACCTGTGGAATCCAGAAAAACACGCAGGGAAAGAAACCATTCCCACCGCTCTGGAAGTCTTTAAAGCCCATCTGGCCATCAATAACCAACAGCTCAGCTAATCCCTTCAAACTGGCAACAGTGAAATCAACCAGCAGCGAAATCAGCTGCTGGTTGGCTATTTCTCCCCCCCAAATAACATCCTACCGCCTCAATTCGCTGGGCTTTTACTCACTCGTTCTTCTGCTACTGGCACAGACCTTGCATTGTTTCTAACCAAATAGTGTTAGCAATCAGCCATTATCTAGCCATTGATGGGGATTAATGCAGTAGGTACGTGAAGGTGGGTTTCAAATGAAGAAATCGCTGTTACCTGCCCGCACATTTTTAGGGCATAGCGCGCACCATGATAGTGCGATACTGTTTTATTGCCTCTATTTGGTGCGATTTGCGTCTCAAAAAACAAACATTTATTCATCATTTGCATAACAATTGGCTATTTTTTAAAGATAATCTGATACAAGTAACAGCGAAAATGACGTGTTAGCCAACAAATATCTGTGGTTACACCAGTACAACAAAATAAGACGATTTTTTCGCATTTCACGTTTTTAACATGACTACATTTTAAGTATCACAACATCGAGTCAGAAAACATTAGGCAAAAAACAACAGCAAAGGAGTTGGACCATGCATATGCGTAAATTGGCGTTAGCGCTACTGTTAGCTGGGATAACAAGTGGTGTAGCCCAAGCAGAAGAAGCAGCAGCAAAACCAGAGCAAGCCGCGGCAAAGGCAGATGCTTCCGTTGACACACTGAAGAAGATTAAAGATAACGGCGTTATCGTGGTCGGTCATCGTGAGTCTTCTGTTCCATTCTCTTATTACGATAATCAGCAGAAAGTTGTGGGTTACTCACAAGATTATTCCAACCTGATTGTCGATGCGATCAAGAAAAAACTTAACGCACCAGACTTGCAGGTCAAGTTGATCCCAATCACTTCGCAGAACCGTATCCCATTGCTGCAAAACGGTACCTTTGATTTTGAGTGTGGTTCAACCACCAATAACCTGGAACGTCAGCAACAAGCCGCGTTCTCCAATACCATTTTTGTTGTCGGTACTCGCTTACTGACCAAAAAAGGTTCCGAAGTTAAAGATTTCAAAGATTTAGCCGGTAAAGCTGTGGTGGTAACGTCTGGGACCACCTCTGAAGTGTTGCTGAACAAGCTAAATGAAAAAGACAAAATGAACATGCGCATTATCAGTGCCAAAGACCACGGTGATTCTTTCCGTACCTTGGAAAGTGGCCGTGCAGTGGCCTTTATGATGGATGATGCTCTGCTGGCTGGCGAACGTGCAAAAGCGAAGAAACCAGATCAGTGGGAAATCGTTGGCACCCCGCAATCTCAGGAAGCTTACGGCTGCATGTTGCGTAAAAACGATCCGGCGTTTAAAGCACTGTTGGATGAGACTATCGCCACCGCACAAACCGGCGGTGTTGCTGAGAAATCCTTTGATCGTTGGTTCAAAAACCCAATTCCACCTAAAAATCTTAACCTGAATTTCTCATTGTCTGATGAAATGAAGGCGCTGTTCAAAGCCCCTAACGATAAAGCATTGAACTAACAATAATAATCAGGGTAGGCAGTGCCTACCCTACTGATTGATGATGGACCGATTGGTAGGACAGGATGCGGGGTGGCCGTTCCCCACTCCGCATTTTTTTGTTAACCCTCGGGAGGCCGCAACGCATTGAATCATCAGTCATCAGGATGAGTCATTCATCCTTTTAAGGGAGTTTTTTATGTCAATAGACTGGAACTGGGGTATTTTCCTGCAACCTGCCCCTTTCGGTAATACCACCTACCTCGGCTGGATTTGGTCTGGCTTTCAAGTCACGGTCGCATTATCACTATGCGCTTGGGTGATCGCTTTCTTCGTCGGCTCCTTATTCGGTATTTTAAGAACTGTACCCAATCGAATTCTGTCAGGAATGGGGACCTGCTACGTTGAGCTGTTCCGTAACGTCCCACTGATTGTGCAATTCTTTACTTGGTATCTGGTGGTGCCTGAGCTATTGCCGGTTGATATTGGCATGTGGTTTAAAAGTGAATTAGACCCGAATATACAGTTCTTCCTCTCATCAATGATTTGCCTTGGCTTATTTACCGCGGCACGGGTGTGCGAACAGGTACGTGCTGGGATTCAATCACTGCCACGGGGTCAGAAAGCGGCGGGTCTGGCAATGGGATTAACCCTGCCACAAACTTATCGCTATGTTTTACTGCCAAATGCTTACCGGGTGATTATTCCCCCGATGACCTCAGAAATGCTCAACCTGGTAAAAAACTCAGCGATTGCTTCAACCATCGGGTTGGTCGATATGGCGGCACAGGCCGGTAAGCTGTTGGATTACTCAGCTCATGCCTATGAGTCATTCACCGCCATCACCATTGGTTATGTACTAATCAACGCCGTGATCATGTTGTTGATGCGATTAGTTGAAAAGAAAGTGCAGTTACCCGGCAATCTGGGGAGTAAATAATGTACGAATTTGATTGGAGTTCTATTGCCCCTAGCCTGCCATACCTGCTGCAAGGCTTGGCAGTTACCGCCAAAATAACCATTATCGCCATTGTGTTCGGTATCATTTGGGGCACAGTTCTGGCCGTGATGCGCCTCTCTCCGATAAAGGCTGTTAGCTGGTTTGCCACCGCGTATGTCAACGTGTTCCGCTCTATTCCGTTGGTGATGGTGCTGCTGTGGTTTTATCTGGTGGTCCCGAGCTTATTACAAAATGTGCTGGGCTTATCACCAAAAACTGATATTCGCCTCATCTCTGCCATGGTAGCCTTTTCATTATTTGAAGCGGCTTATTACTCAGAAATTATCCGTGCCGGGATCCAAAGTATCTCTCGTGGGCAATCCTCTGCGGCCCTGGCACTGGGCATGACTCAAGGCCAGTCCATGAGATTGGTTATCCTGCCACAGGCTTTCCGCGCAATGGTGCCATTGCTGTTAACCCAAGGGATCGTGTTATTTCAGGATACATCATTGGTGTATGTCCTTAGTCTGGCCGATTTCTTCCGAACCGCGACCACTATTGGCGAGCGAGACGGGACTCAGGTCGAAATGGTGCTGTTTGCCGGTTTGGTGTATTTCGTTATCAGTTTTGCCGCGTCGATGCTGGTTAACTATTTGAAGAAAAGGACTGTTTGATGATTTCCCTGAAAAATGTTTCTAAGTGGTACGGCCACTTTCAGGTGCTGTCTGACTGCACCACTGAAGTTAAAAAAGGTGAGGTCGTGGTGGTCTGCGGCCCTTCAGGCTCAGGCAAATCAACCCTCATCAAAACCGTCAATGGACTGGAACCTATCCAAAAAGGCAGCATTACGGTCAATGGTATCGGTGTGAATGATAAAGGGACCAACTTAGCGCAGCTGCGTTCCAAAGTCGGGATGGTATTCCAGCATTTTGAGCTGTTTCCTCACCTGTCTATTATTGAAAACCTGACATTGGCGCAAATCAAAGTCCTGAAACGTGATAAAGCGGCAGCGCGGGAAAAAGGCTTGAAACTGCTCGATCGTGTCGGCCTTTCTACCCATGCTGATAAATTCCCGTCTCAGTTATCGGGTGGTCAGCAGCAGCGTGTCGCCATCGCCCGTGCACTTTGTATGGACCCAATCGCCATGCTGTTTGACGAACCGACTTCTGCCCTTGACCCCGAAATGATCAATGAAGTGCTGGATGTGATGGTTAAATTGGCGCTGGAAGGCATGACCATGATGGTAGTCACCCATGAGATGGGCTTTGCTCGCAAAGTGGCTAACCGCGTGATCTTTATGGATGAAGGGAAAATCGTCGAAGACAGCAACAAAGATGACTTCTTTAACAATCCTAAATCTGACCGCGCCAAAGACTTCCTGGCAAAAATCCTGCACTAATCTCCCCTCCTCCCCTGCACCAGTAGGGGAGGAAATTTGCTCTTGTTCTCTTTTTGCGTCTAGCGTGATTGCTTATCCATTTTATTGTGAGCATTCTCAGGTTAAAACAGCGACTAAAAAGAGGAAAAATGATGCCCCGCTCCATTATCATTGATTGCGACCCCGGCCATGACGATGCTATTGCGCTGATTCTGGCGCTGGCCTCTCCCGAACTGAAAGTTGAAGCCGTAACCACCTGTGCTGGCAACCAAACTCCCGATAAAACATTGCGTAATGCCCTGCGCATTCTGACGTTACTTGAACGCCAGGATATTCCGGTGGCAGGTGGCGCATTGAAACCCTTGCTGCGCGAACTCATCATTGCCGACAATGTTCACGGCGAAAGTGGTTTGGATGGCCCATCGCTACCTGATCCCGATTTCGCCCCGCAAGCAGAAAATGCAGTAGAACTGATGGCGAGAATATTGCGCGCCAGCCCTCATCCCGTGACCATCGTCGCCACTGGCCCACTGACCAATGTTGCCTTGCTACTGGCCGGTCACGGCGCGCTGATGGCTAAAATAGAGCGCATTGTCATCATGGGCGGAGCAGTCATGTTAGGGAACTGGACGCCAGCGGCAGAATTTAACATTTTTGTTGATCCAGAGGCGGCGGAGCGAGTCTTTAAATCCGGAATTCCAATTACCATGGCGGGCTTGGATGTAACTCATCAAGCACAAGTGATGGATGAAGACATCGATCGTATTCGCCAGTTGAATAACCCGGTAGCAGAAGTGGTGGCGGGCTTGCTGGATTTCTTTATGCTGTATCACCGCCAGGAACGTTGGGGTTTTCAAGGCGCGCCACTGCATGACCCTTGCACCATTGCTTGGTTATTGGCCCCAGAGCTATTCACCAGTATCGAGCGCTGGGTCGGGATTGAAACTCGCGGCGAATATACTCAAGGCATGACCGTGGTTGATTATTACCAACTCACGGGCAATAAACCCAATGCGGAGGTGCTGATGGGGATAAATCGGCAAGGATTTATTGATTTGCTAGTGGAACGCATTGCCCGCTACGGCGAATAAGCCAATGACACTCCGCGCTGGCGGAGTGTCTTTTTAGTTGACAAGTTTTAGCTCGATTCGATGTTAGGGCTGGAATGGCCGACGATTAAACTGGTCATGGCCACATTTAGGGCACAACGGCAACACTTCTGGCGTATAGAAAGCCATATGATAATGGCACTTTTCACAGACCAGATTTCCTAATCCAACCACCTCGCCGCTGTGATAAACCCCATGATGGCTGACGTCTTTAAAGACCTCACGCCACTCTAATTGCGTCTTATCGGTAATATCGGCCAGCTCCTGCCACAAACTTTCTTTGATAACTCGCATGAATACACTGTCAGTGAATTCATCTTTGCTCTCTTCATAGCTCCGAGCAAACTCTTCCAAATCACGGCGCACCGCCTGCACGATTTGTTCAACCTCATGACGAGTTAAATCTTCCACAGCATTCAACCGCTGTTCGGCGCTCTCCACCAGCTTATCAATATCACGTTCACCATTTTTCAAGCGTTCCGTCAGTGATGCCACTAACTCACGATAATATTGAGCGACCTTGTTCATATAATCTCCTCGATCCACGGTTGTGATAAAGCAAAAGTTTTGACAAAGCAAGTAGGGATGAAACTCATTTTTTCACCTGCTTTTGTTACCTTATTCCTGTTATCTGGAAGAACTCATGCTGATCCTACTGACTATGATATTAAAGCTAACGTTAATTATTTTAGTCGTAAATGACTGAAGTCACGTCATCATCAGGTTGTTCTTCCCCCACTTTAGTTATTTCTGCCATTCACTGTGCAGAAATAACCTTCCGCAGGTCGCAGACGGTTGTTGCGGCTGCCGCTTATCGGCTATGCTATGCGGATCTCTCTTTATGATATGAAACAGATGATGCTACAGGCGTAGCTGTTTTTCACTATAGGACCACCGGCCGCCATGCAAGAGCAATACCGCCCAGAAGATATCGAAACGCAAGTACAGCTTCACTGGCAAGAGAAGCAAACTTTTAAAGTCACTGAAGATACCAGCAAAGAAAAATATTACTGCCTATCTATGCTGCCGTACCCTTCAGGGCGCCTACATATGGGGCACGTTCGTAACTATACCATTGGTGATGTTATCTCCCGTTACCAGCGTATGCTGGGTAAAAACGTGTTACAGCCAATTGGTTGGGATGCATTTGGCTTGCCTGCAGAAGGCGCTGCGGTAAAAAACAATACTGCGCCCGCTCCCTGGACTTACGACAACATCGAATACATGAAGAACCAGTTGAAACTACTGGGCTTCGGCTATGACTGGGATCGCGAGATTGCCACCTGTAAACCTGATTATTACCGTTGGGAACAGTGGTTCTTCACCAAGTTGTATGAAAAAGGCATGGTCTACAAAAAGACCTCGGCGGTGAACTGGTGCCCACACGATCAAACCGTGCTGGCTAACGAGCAAGTCATCGACGGCTGCTGCTGGCGCTGTGATACCCCGGTTGAACGCAAAGAAATCCCACAGTGGTTTATCAAAATCACTGATTATGCTGATCAATTACTTAATGACCTGGACACGCTGGAAAGCTGGCCGGAGCAAGTTAAGACCATGCAGCGTAACTGGATTGGCCGCTCCGAGGGTGTCGATATCGTTTTCGACGTTGCCGATAGTGAAGATAAACTCTCGGTCTACACCACTCGCCCAGATACCTTTATGGGTGTGACTTATGTAGCTGTCGCGGCAAGTCATCCGTTATCACTGCAAGCTGCTGCCACTAATCCGGCACTGGCTGATTTTGTTGCTGAATGCCGTAATACCAAGGTTGCCGAAGCTGAAATGGCGACCATGGAGAAAAAAGGCATGGCGACCGGCCTGTATGCTATCCATCCGCTGAGTGGCGAGAAGCTGCCTATCTGGGCGGCTAACTTCGTCTTGATGGATTACGGTACTGGTGCGGTGATGGCGGTTCCTGGCCATGATGCCCGCGACTATGAATTTGCGACCAAATATAACCTGCCAATTAAGCCCGTTATTTTAGCCGCTGATGGCAGTGAGCCAGATTTAAGTCAGGAAGCACTGACCGAAAAAGGCACATTGTTTAACTCTGGCGAATTTGACGGTCTGAGTTATGAAGATGGCTTTAATGCCATTGCCGATAAACTGGTTGCTCTTGGTGTCGGCCAGCGCAAAGTGAATTATCGCCTGCGTGACTGGGGTGTCTCCCGCCAACGTTACTGGGGTGCTCCTATCCCAATGGTGACATTGGAAGATGGCACCGTGGTACCAACACCAGAAGATCAACTGCCGGTTATCCTGCCAGAAGATGTGGTGATGGACGGTATTTCCAGCCCAATTAAGGCTGATCCTGAGTGGGCTAAAACCACGGTTAACGGGATTCCGGGCCTGCGTGAAACAGATACCTTCGATACCTTTATGGAATCGTCTTGGTATTACGCGCGCTATACCTGCCCACAATTTGACGAAGGCATGCTGGACCCAGCGGCGGCAAACTACTGGCTGCCAGTCGATCAGTATGTCGGTGGTATTGAACATGCCATCATGCATCTGATGTACTTCCGCTTCTTCCATAAACTGTTGCGTGATGCTGGTTTGGTTGATTCTGATGAGCCGGCCAAGCGTCTGCTGTGTCAGGGTATGGTGCTGGCTGATGCCTTCTACTACACCGGCTCTAATGGTGAGCGTATCTGGGTTTCACCGGTTGATGCCATTGTTGAGCGTGATGACAAAGGTCGTATCGTTAAAGCCAGCGATGCCGAAGGCCATGAACTGGTTTATGCCGGTATGAGCAAAATGTCGAAATCGAAAAATAACGGTATCGACCCGCAAGTCATGGTAGAAAAGTACGGTGCTGATACCGTGCGTCTATTTATGATGTTTGCCTCACCAGCGGAAATGACCTTGGAATGGCAGGAGTCTGGCGTTGAAGGGGCTAACCGCTTCCTGAAACGTGTTTGGCGTCTGGCCTATGATCACACCGCAAAAGGGGCTACCGCGCCACTGGATATTGCCAGCCTGACGGAAGAGCAAAAATCCTTACGCCGTGATCTGCACAAAACTATTGCCAAAGTCACTGATGACGTGGGCCGTCGTCAAACCTTCAATACCGCAATCGCGGCAGTGATGGAGTTGATGAATAAGCTGGGTCGTGCACCTCAGGAAACCGAACAAGACCGTGCTCTGCTGCAAGAAGCATTGCTGGCAGTGGTTCGTATGCTTTATCCATTCACCCCTCATGTTTGCTTCAACTTGTGGCAAGCTCTGGGTGGCGAAGGCGATATCGATACCGCACCATGGCCAGTTGCAGATGAACAAGCGATGGTTGAAGACTCTAAATTAGTCGTGGTACAGGTTAATGGTAAAGTACGTGGCCGAATTACTGTGCCAGCCGATGCGACCGAGCAGCAAGTACGTGAACGTGCTGGTCAAGAGCACTTGGTAGCTAAATACCTGGATGGGGTTACTGTGCGTAAAGTAATCTATGTCCCTGGCAAACTGCTTAACCTGGTTGTGGGTTAAGACAAGGAGGAGTTGTGCGACATCGTATTCTGACGTTGTTGCTGGGGTTGGCGGTGCTGGTCACCGCTGGCTGTGGCTTTAATCTGCGGGGCACCACTCAGGTGCCCGTTGAACTGCAAAAACTGTTGCTCGAGAGCAGTGACCCTTATGGGCCATTAACCCGCGCGGTACGTCAACAATTACGTTTAAGCAACGTCACCATTGTTGAGGATCCGATGCGTAAGGACTTGCCAACACTGCGGATTATTGGTTCAAACGAAAATCAGACCACCGTGTCAATCTTCCAAAACGGTGTAACCGCTGAGTACCAATTAGTGCTGCATGTGAATGCTCAAGTATTGATACCTGGCCATGATATTTATCCACTACGGGTCAATGTCTTCCGTTCCTTCTTCGATAACCCGTTAACGGCTCTCGCGAAAGATGCAGAAGCAGAAGTTCTCCGTCAGGAGATGCGTGACCAAGCCGCTCAACAGTTAGTGCGCCAGCTCTTGGCCGTGCATGCTGCGGAAATGAAAAGCGCGCAAGAAGATGCTGATATCGCGGCAAGAAATAGCGATGTTATCAGCAGCAAAACCGCTGATGTCAAAGAAATCAACATTGGCAAACCGGCCGTCAGTACCTCAGCCAAATGATCCGAGTTTATCCTGAACAACTTGTCGCGCAGCTCCATGAGGGGCTGCGTGCTTGTTATCTGTTATGTGGTAATGAGCCACTTTTATTGCAGGAAAGCCAGGACCACATTCGCCATGTGGCAGCCCAGCATGACTTCAGCGAGCATTTCAGTTTCGCTCTGGATGCTCACACCGAATGGGACAATATCTTTAGCCTGTGTCAGGCGCTGAGCCTATTTGCCAGCCGCCAAATACTGCTGCTGAGTTTCCCTGATAGTGGGTTAACCGCCCCCATGAATGAGCAGCTAGTGAAGTTATCGGGCCTACTGCATCCCGATATTCTGCTGATATTACGGGCAAATAAACTCACCAAAGCACAAGAAAACAGTGCCTGGTTTAAAGCTCTCAGTAAGAATGGCGTGTTTGTCAGTTGCCAAACACCTGAACTGGCACAACTGCCACGTTGGGTTGGCACTCGCGCTAAAAGCCTCAATCTGGAGATCGATGACGCGGCCATTCAACTGCTGTGTTATTGCTACGAAGGCAACCTGTTGGCTTTATCCCAGGCCTTGGAAAGGCTGTCGTTGCTTTACCCTGACGGTAAACTGACACTGCCGAAAGTCGAGCAAGCGGTCAACGATGCGGCACACTTCACCCCTTATCACTGGCTTGATGCCTTATTGGCCGGGAAAAGCAAACGCGCCTGGCATATTCTGCAACAATTACAGCAAGAAGACAGTGAGCCGGTTATTTTGCTGCGCACTCTGCAACGCGAGTTATTGCAGCTATTGACGCTAAAACGCCGCATGGAGCAGGTACCGCTGCGTACCCTATTTGACCAATTCAAAGTGTGGCAAAATCGCCGCCCGATGATGACTCAGGCGCTACAACGCCTTTCCATGCAGCAACTGCAACAAGCTGTCCATTTGTTAGCTCAGATGGAAGTGCGCCTAAAACAGGATTATGGTCAATCAATCTGGCCTGAGTTAGAAACACTATCTATGCTGATGTGTGGAAAAACATTACCTGAGAGTTTTTTTGATGCCCAATAAATCCCCGACTCGCACCCTACATGCCCTGTTCGGCGGAACCTTTGACCCTATTCATTACGGGCATTTAAAGCCGGTTGAAGCATTAGCTCAAGAAGTGGGTTTACAGCATATTATTTTATTGCCCAATAATGTCCCGCCCCATCGCCCTCAACCCGAGGCCAATGCACAGCAGCGACTGAAGATGGTAGAGCTGGCGGTTGCGGGTAATCCATTATTCAGTGTCGATTCACGCGAACTATTACGTGACAGCCCATCATTCACTGTTGATACGCTAGAATTACTGCGTAAAGAACGTGGTGCTGAACTGCCTTTAGCGTTTATTATTGGGCAGGATTCATTATTATCGCTGCATAAATGGCATCGTTGGGAATCACTGTTGGATATGTGCCATCTGTTAGTTTGTGCCCGCCCGGGTTATTCGCAAACACTGGACACCGCCGAGTTACAGCACTGGCTTGAAGCCCATCAGGTCTTTGATCCACAAGTGCTAAGCTCACGGCCACATGGGGCAATCTATCTGGCAGACACACCTTTATTAGATATTTCGGCTACCGATATTCGTCATCGGCGTCATAATGGTGAGAATTGCGATGACCTGCTGCCACGACCTGTTCAGCGATATATTGAGTTACAAGGTTTGTATCGCGGCTGAGGGTTTATATCGCGATGCATTGACCCATGTTATACTCCGCCGCTAAATTTCAGGTATTCGCTGAAAACCCCTGTGAAATAACATAAAACAGTTGGCTTTCAGCGGCATCCTGCCGATAAATAAACCATAACCGTTCACTACCGGTCACCATCGACGGGTTTTGCCGTCAGACAGTACCTGAGAACGTTATGGACAGAAACCACCCGAGGGGGAACCTTTGCAAGGTAAAGCACTCCAAGAGTTTGTTATCGACAAACTCGATGATTTGAAAGGCCAAGATATTATTGCTCTGGATGTTCAGGGTAAATCCAGCATCACTGATTGCATGATCATTTGTACCGGTACCTCTACACGCCATGTTATGGCGCTGGCAGATAACCTGGTTCAAGAATCTCGTAAGGCAGGCATGATACCTCTAGGTATCGAAGGTCAGGGTGTCTCTGACTGGATAGTCGTTGATTTGGGCGAAGTGATTGTACATGTCATGCAAGAAGAAAGCCGCCGTATGTATGAACTGGAAAAACTCTGGAGCTAAGCGGTGAAACTGCAACTGGTAGCCGTCGGCACCAAAATGCCAGACTGGGTGCAGACAGGTTTTATCGATTACCTGCGCCGCTTTCCCAAAGACATGCCTTTCGAGCTGGTAGAAATACCGGCCGGTAAACGGGGCAAAAATGCGGATATCAAACGCATTTTGGAAAAAGAAGGCGAGCTAATGCTGGCGGCGGTTGGCAAGAATAACCGCATTGTCACGCTGGATATCCCAGGCACTCCCTGGGAGACCCCGCAGTTGGCTCAGCAATTAGAACGTTGGAAGCAGGATGGCCGCGATGTCAGTCTACTGATTGGCGGGCCGGAGGGGTTAGCCCCGGCCTGTAAAGCTGCGGCAGAGCAGAGCTGGTCGCTCTCTCCGTTGACGCTACCACATCCTTTAGTGCGTGTTTTAGTGGCAGAAAGCCTTTACCGCGCCTGGAGTATTACGACCAACCACCCTTATCATCGGGAATAAGCGGGCGATGAACCTGAGTAATATGATGATCCTGAATAGAATGAAGTAAGTAGCGGGATGAAAAAAGAACCTAACCCTTTTCGCGACTATTCGGCTGAATCAGCCCTGTTTGTCCGCCGCGCCCTCGTGGCTTTCCTCGGTATCCTGCTGCTAAGCGGGATATTGATCGCCAATCTGTACAATTTGCAGATAGTTCGTTTTGAGGACTATCGCACACGTTCCAATGAAAACCGCATCAAGCTCGTCCCTATCGCCCCCAGCCGCGGCATGATTTTTGACCGTAATGGCACACCATTGGCGATGAACCGGACTATCTATCAATTAGAGCTGATGCCGGAAAAAATTGAAGACCTCCCCGCGACCCTGAACGCACTGCGCCCAATAGTGGATTTGACGGATGAGGATATCGCCAATTTTGAAAAAGAGCGCAAGCGCTCGCGCCGCTTTACCTCCATTGCGGTGAAAACACCGCTCACAGAGGTGCAAGTCGCCCGTTTCGCAGTCAACCAATTTCGCTTCCCTGGTATTGAAGTTAAAGGCTATCAACGCCGTTTCTACCCGTACGGCTCAGCGCTGACCCATGTAATCGGTTATGTCTCAAAAATTAACGATAAAGATGTGGAGCGCCTGGATAAAGATGGCATTCTGGCTAACTATGCTGCTACCCACGATATCGGCAAGCTAGGTATTGAGCGCTATTATGAGTCGGTATTACACGGGAAAACCGGCTATGAAGAAGTTGAGGTCAATAACCGTGGTCGGGTGATCCGCCAGTTGCATGAGCAGCCACCACAGGCCGGTAAAGATATTTACCTGACGCTCGATTTGCACCTACAAACTTATATCGAACAGTTACTGAGTGGTAGCCGCGCAGCAGTTGTGGTTACCGACCCACGTACCGGCGGAATATTAGCCTTGGTGTCAAACCCAAGTTATGACCCTAATCTGTTTGTTGATGGTATCTCTAGTAAGGATTATCAGGGGTTATTGAACGACCCCAATCGCCCGCTGATAAACCGTGCGACTCAGGGTGTTTATCCCCCGGCATCGACGGTAAAACCTTATATTGCAGTGTCTGCACTCAGTGCTGGTGTGATCAACAGAAATACCAGCCTGTTTGATCCCGGTTGGTGGCAATTACCGGGCTCTGAAAAACGCTTCCGTGACTGGAAAAAATGGGGCCATGGCCGGTTGAATGTCACCAAAGCACTGGAAGAGTCTGCAGATACCTTCTTCTACCAAGTGGCTTATGACATGGGGATTGACCGTTTATCTTCATGGATGAGCAAGTTTGGTTATGGCGAATATACCGGCATCGATTTGTCCGAAGAGCGGGCTGGCCTGATGCCGACCCGTGAATGGAAACAAAAGCGCCATAAAAAACCTTGGTATCAAGGGGATACTATCCCTGTAGGTATCGGCCAAGGGTATTGGACGGCAACACCGATTCAGATGGCAAAAGCGTTGATGACACTGATTAATGATGGGGCCGTTAAAACACCCCATTTGTTACAAAGCATGCGTATTGATGGGCAGTTAGTCCCTTATAAACAAGAAGATACCACTCAGATTGGCGACATCCACTCCGGCTACTGGGAGATTGCTAAAGATGGCATGTATGGCGTCGCCAACCGCCCTAATGGGACTGGCCGCAAGTTCTTTGAAGGCACCCCCTATAAAGCGGCGGCAAAATCAGGTACTGCGCAGGTTTATAGCTACGAAACCTATAATGCTCACAAAGTGGCCGAGCATTTGCGCGACCACAAGTTGATGGTTGCATTTGCACCCTACGAAAATCCAACAGTATCTGTCGCCATGATTTTAGAAAATGGCGGTGCCGGGCCGGCGGTGGGGACGATTACTCGTCAAATCCTCGACCACATTTTGTTGGGCGATAACAATACTGAATTACCGGATGCCGCTCCTCTGCCTCCGGGTGTTGAAGCCGATTAGTTGAAGCGGGTTAGTTGAAACGGATGAAGGTAACTCATGACTGATAATCAACAAAAAGGCTCTTTGTGGTACAAAATGCACATCGACCTGCCGTTTCTGCTGTGCGTACTGGCGCTGCTGGCTTATAGCGCCTTCGTCATGTGGAGCGCCAGCGGGCAAGATATGGGCATGATGGAGCGCAAGGTTGGCCAAATTGCCATGGGCCTGGTTGTCATGCTGGTCATGGCACAGATTCCGCCACGCGTCTATGAAAGCTGGGCGCCCTATCTCTATTTTGTCTGTGTGATCTTGTTGGTGTTGGTTGATGCATTTGGTCAAATCAGTAAAGGGGCACAGCGGTGGCTAGACTTGGGCTTTATTCGCTTCCAACCCTCAGAAATTGCTAAAATTGCCGTTCCATTGATGGTCGCGCGCTTCATGAACCGTGATGTCTGCCCGCCCTCACTGAAAAATACCGGTATCGCGCTGATTTTAATCTTTATGCCAACCTTGTTGGTTGCGGCGCAACCCGACCTCGGCACCTCCATTCTGATCGCCTCCTCAGGCCTGTTTGTATTATTCCTTTCAGGTATGAGTTGGCGCTTAATTGCTATTGCTGCTGTATTAGTTGCTGGGTTTATTCCTATTCTCTGGTTCTTCCTGATGC
The DNA here is from genome assembly GCF_902170305.1 of Yersinia alsatica. Taxonomy (GTDB): domain Bacteria; phylum Pseudomonadota; class Gammaproteobacteria; order Enterobacterales; family Enterobacteriaceae; genus Yersinia; species Yersinia alsatica. The sequence continues at coordinate 101,446 of NZ_CABHWW010000003.1, forward strand.
ATGGTTATCAGCGTGACCGGGTGATGATGCTGCTGGATCCGGAAAGTGATCCGCTAGGTGCCGGCTACCATATTATTCAGTCGAAAATTGCCATTGGTTCGGGTGGATTATCAGGCAAAGGTTGGCTGCACGGAACACAATCACAGTTGGAATTCTTACCAGAACGCCATACTGACTTTATCTTTGCCGTACTGGCAGAAGAGCTCGGGTTAATTGGGGTTCTGGTGCTGCTGGCACTCTATTTATGTCTTATTATGCGGGGTCTGGTGATTGCGGCCCATGCGCAAACGACCTTTGGCCGAGTGATGGTCGGCGGATTAATGCTGATACTCTTTGTATATGTGTTTGTTAACATAGGTATGGTCAGTGGAATTTTACCTGTGGTTGGCGTACCTTTGCCTTTGGTCAGCTACGGAGGCTCGGCGCTGATAGTTCTGATGGCCGGGTTTGGTATCGTGATGTCGATACATACTCATCGAAAAATGTTATCTAAGAATTTATAGAGGTGAGCAATGCGTAAGGAATGGCTTTGGATCGGCATCGCAGGCGTGCTGCTATCAGCATGTACCAGTCAGCCCCCGGCACCCCAGCAACAAGTGCAGCAGACATATAATGGCCCGGTTGAGGAAATCGGCGGTGCTGAGCCACGCTATGAGCCTTTTAATCCTAATTTTAATCAGGATTACAAAGCCAATGGTCAGTCGTACACCATCGTCAAGGATCCACAAAACTTCACGCAAGTGGGTTTGGCGGCCTGGTATGGTGAAGAGGCGAATGGCAATTCCACCGCGACTGGCGAAATCTTCGATCCCAATGCCTTGACCGCTGCTCACCCAACGTTGCCCATTCCTAGCTATGTGCGCGTGACTAATATCAGTAATGGCCGCCAAATTGTGGTGCGCGTGAACGACCGTGGCCCATATACCCCAGGTCGGGTCATTGATTTATCCAAAGCCGCCGCTGATCGCTTGAATATTTCGAATAATACCAAGGTGAAAATCGACTTTATCAATGTGGCACCGGATGGCTCATTGTCTGGTCCCGGTATGGTCGGCACGACTATCGCCAAACAAAGCTATGCATTACCCAGTCGCCCAGATTTAACCTCTGGTGGCATGGGGACACCAATACAGCAAGATGCTCCAGCAGTGAGTGCGCCAGTACGGCCTATCGATAATAGTAATTTGTCGGGTGCTGATGCCACGCAACCTGTTGCGCCACAAAGCAGCGGTTTCTTGCGCGCCTCAACTCCAGTACCGGCAGGAGTGTTGGAAAGCTCAGAACCGGCAGTGAGCACAGAAGCATCGATGGGTGCTGAGCCCGTCAGGCCACCAGTGGTTGCCAACCCAGGCCCGGTAACTTCATCAGCAACCACTTCAACAGCTGCCACCGCATCTGCTGCTAGCACAACAGCGGGTAGCTATGGCTATGTGGTTCAAGTTGGAGCATTAAGTGACGCCCAGCGTGCGCAAACTTGGCAGCAAAGTCTGAGCCAACGTTTTGGTGTGCCAGGAAAAGTGGCGACCAATGGCAGCGTACACCGCGTACAGCTTGGGCCATTCAGTACTCGCCAGCAAGCCGTCGCACTGCAACAGCGCCTGTCGAGCGAAGCACAACAGCAGTCATTTGTGGTCGCAGCACCTTAAATCATACATACCTTGTAGCAATTTAAGGTCGCTCTAACAAAAATAACCGTAACATGCCGTACAAACAGGATGTTACGGTTGAAAGAATAGTAGTAATCCGGTAGATAATTCGGCCGGTAGAAATGTATAAACGCCACATTGGTGTCTACCCAAATCATTGGCGTTGCGGGTCGTGAGTGAAAGCCGCTAACCCTGCGATGTCAATGAAGATGGGTATGTTATAGTGTGGCACGTTCTTAACTTACTCCCACGGATGTTGTTGTCCTGATCATGAAATATGTAACTACTTCTCGCATTATCAAGAGCCTGGCGCTCGGCACTGTTATTGTTATGAGCGCAGCGTCTGCTGCAAACGCTGATGACGTCAATCTAAAAACCATGATCCCCGGCGTGCCACAAATCGACGCGGAAGCTTATGTTCTGATTGATTACAACTCCGGCAAAGTATTGGCAGAAATGAATGCGGATGTGCGCCGCAACCCAGCCAGTCTGACCAAAATGATGACCAGCTATGTGATTGGGCAGGCCATCAAAGCAGGTAAAATCGGGCCGGAAGATATGGTTACCGTGGGTAAAGATGCTTGGGCGACCGGCAACCCTGAGTTCAAGGGCTCCTCGCTGATGTTCTTGAAACCGGGTGATCGTGTACCAGTCTCTAAACTGACTCGCGGTATCAACCTGCAATCCGGTAACGATGCCTGTGTTGCTATGGCCGACTATGTCGCCGGTAGCCAAGACTCATTCGTTAACCTGATGAATAATTACGTTAATGCGCTGGGTCTGAAAAACACTCACTTCAAAACCGTTCACGGCTTAGATGCTGATGGGCAGTTCAGTTCGGCTCGCGATATGGCACTGATTGGTCAGGCGCTGATTCGTGATGTGCCGGATGAATACGCCATTTATAAAGAGAAAGAATTTACTTTCAACAATATCCGTCAGACTAACCGTAATGGTTTGCTGTGGGATACCAGCTTGAATGTTGATGGTATCAAAACCGGCCATACTGACGCCGCGGGCTACAATCTGGTGGCATCCGCTACCGATGGGCAAATGCGTTTGATTTCAGCAGTTCTGGGTGGTCACACCTTTAAAGGCCGTGAAACCGAAAGTAAAAAACTGCTGACCTGGGGCTTCCGTTTCTTTGAAACCGTCGCGCCACTGAAAGTCGGTAAAGAGTTCGCTTCTGAGCCAGTCTGGTTTGGTGACAGTGACCGTGTTCAGCTCGGGGTGGATAAAGACGTTTACTTGACTATCCCACGTGGCCGAATGAAAGATCTGAAAGCCAGCTATGTGCTGAATACTCCTGAAATTCATGCCCCACTGGCGAAGAATCAAGTGGTCGGGATGATTAACTTCCAGTTAGATGGCAAAACTATCGATCAACGGCCACTGGTCGTCATGAACGAAGTGAAAGAAGGCGGTATCTTTGGCCGCATGGTGGACTACATCAAACTGATGTTCCATCGCTGGTTCGGCTAATCTGCTGATTTTCACCCTACAGACCTCAAGAGTGCAGCCAACACTCCTGCGGCTTGAAAGATGACGACAAAGCTATACCCAATAGATTTCAAATCGCAGGTAGGCGGCAAATGAGAGAATCCCGATGAGCTTACATTGGTAAGTGACTCGGGTGAGCGAAAGCAGCCAACACACCTGCAGCTTGAATGATGACGACAAAGCTATACCCAATAGATTTCAAGTCGCAGGTAGGCGGCAAATGAGAGAATCCCGATGAGCTTACATTGGTAAGTGACTCGGGTGAGCGAAGGCAGCCAACACACCTGCGGCTTGAAAGATGACGACAAAGCTATACCCAATAGATTTCAAGTCGCAGGTAGGCGGCAAATGAGAGAATCTCGATGAGCTTACATTGGTAAGTGACTCGGGTGAGCGAAGGCAGCCAACACACCTGCGGCTTGAAAGATGACGGGGATACTTGAAAATCAGCAGACCGACCCTCATATTAAAAATAATATGAAACTCCCGCTGCGGCGGGAGTTATAATTTTAGAGTCGGATATATTTCATATTGATTTTTCCGGCTACAACCCAGGAGCGCACATGAAAACTAAACTGAACGAACTGCTTGAGTTCCCTTGTTCTTTTACCTACAAGGTAATGGGCATCGCTGAACCTCAGCTGGTTAACCAGGTGGTTGAAGTGGTACAGCGCCATGCTCCGGGTGATTATACCCCACAGGTAAAACCGAGCAGCAAAGGCAACTATCACTCCGTTTCCATCACCATCACAGCAACCCATATTGATCAGGTGGAAACGCTGTATAAAGAACTGGGCAATCTGGAATTAGTACGGATGGTGTTGTAATTCAGCCCATTTTGCCTATTGGTAAAACATCACATCAATTCAAGCTCGCCTTATAATGGCTCGGACTGGTTATTCTCTCCGGGCCTTATTTTTACCTTAAATTCTATATTGGTGCCGCTAACTCAATGAATTTAAGTGAAAACCTATTTTTAAAATCTTAATCTATTTTTTAAAATATCAAAATAGTAGCCCCACACTTCTGGACTGGTATACTGACGCCACCATTTCTGTAACCAGATGATGCCTCGCTTGCAACAACACAAGATCATTTTACGCCAGCTAGGGTTACAACCCTATGCCCCCGTATCTCAAGCCATGCATAATTTCACTGAGTTTCGTACTGAAGCCAGTGCCGATGAAATCTGGCTGGTTGAGCATCAGAAAGTTTTTACTCAGGGCCAGGCAGGAAAAGCCGAACATGTTCTGATGCCCGGTGATATACCGGTTATCCAAAGTGACCGCGGCGGGCAAGTCACCTATCATGGCCCCGGCCAGCAAGTCATGTATGTCATGATTGATCTCAAACGTGCCAAAGTGGGGGTGCGGCAGTTAGTCACCGCCATTGAGAACACCGTGATACAAACACTCGCCCATTTTGGTATTGAGTCACAAGCGCGCCCAGATGCGCCCGGTGTTTATGTTGGTCAGCAGAAAATATGCTCGCTGGGGTTACGCATTCGCCGAGGCTGTTCATTTCATGGTCTGGCATTAAACATTGCCATGGATCTGGAGCCCTTCCAGCGCATTAACCCCTGCGGCTATGCCGGAATGCAAATGACGCAAGTCAGTGCGCTGAAAGCCGGTACAACAGTCGCTGATATCCAACCGATATTGGTGCATGAATTTACTCGCCAACTGGGTTATCCCGAGGCAGAACAACAGCCTTGGTCACTGGCTGACTATGTATCATCTGACGCATTATAAGTTACCCGCAGCAGCCACTAACACTTACAAAATTGGGGGCTGAATGGAGTGGGACAAAGATGATATAATTTTTAAACAATTTTCAAATATTTTTTAACGAACGCCACATCCCGTTGAATTTAATGAAAAATCTCAAATTGAGAGATTCAGAACTGGAACCAGCACGATTATGAGTAAACCGATTCAGATGGAACGCGGCGTCAAATACCGCGACGCAGATAAAATGGCGTTAATCCCGATTAAAACCGTGGTTACCGAACGTCAGGAGCTGCTACGTAAACCCGAATGGATGAAAATCAAGCTCCCTGCTGACTCCAGCCGTATTCAGGGGATCAAAGCAGCAATGCGTAAAAACGGTCTGCACTCGGTTTGCGAAGAGGCATCCTGCCCTAACCTGTCGGAGTGCTTTAACCACGGTACCGCCACCTTTATGATCCTCGGCGCTATTTGTACTCGCCGCTGCCCATTCTGCGACGTCGCCCATGGCCGCCCAGTGACCCCTGATGCCAATGAACCAGAGAAACTGGCTCAGACCATCAAGGATATGGGATTACGCTATGTGGTGATCACCTCGGTTGACCGTGATGATCTCCGTGATGGCGGTGCGCAGCATTTCGCCGATTGTATTTCAGCAATCCGCGCCAAGAATCCAACCATTAAAATTGAAACCTTGGTGCCCGATTTCCGTGGTCGTATGGATCGCGCACTGGATATTTTGACTGTCACACCACCGGATGTGTTTAACCACAATCTGGAAAACGTTCCTCGGGTATATCGTCAGGTTCGCCCTGGCGCTAACTATGAGTGGTCGCTTAAATTATTAGAGCGCTTTAAAGAAGCTCACCCTGATATTCCGACCAAGTCTGGTTTGATGGTAGGTTTGGGTGAGACCAATGCAGAAATCGTTGAGGTGATGCGTGATTTGCGCCGTCACGGGGTAACCATGTTGACACTGGGGCAATATTTACAACCTAGCCGCCACCATTTACCGGTACAGCGCTATGTTAGCCCGGCTGAGTTTGACGAGATGAAAGCTGAAGCAATGGCGATGGGCTTCACCCACGCAGCTTGCGGCCCATTTGTTCGTTCTTCTTACCATGCTGACCTGCAAGCTAAAGGGTTAGAAGTCAAATAAGCCTATAGGGTCTGAGCTGATGTTCAGACCTGGTTGACTGAAATATTTTATTACACCTTAGGCAGCAGAAAGGCAAAAACGGATTTCCATTGGAGATCCGTTTTTTTGTTATCAGCCATTATCGGATCGCTGATAATGCTGGAGCTAATAGATGACTAATCTTCCGAAGTCGCCTAAATACCGGCTAAAACTCGCAGATATAATCAGTCCTTATGCTCAATAGGCGGTGTGGTTTTGGCTTCTGTTGCTGCTTTAGATTCAGCCGTTGTCGTTGCCGCAGGTGCATCATCATTGCCCATGGCCTTTTTGAAGCCTTTAAGAGCAGCGCCTAAATCTGCACCCAGCGTCCGCAGCTTGCTGGTGCCAAACAACAACACAATCAATATGCCGACTACCAGTAATTTGGTAATACTGAGACCTTCCATATATACCTTCTTGGTTAGCACTGTTCATTAAATCATGGACTATTTACGAATAAATTATTGATTAAAACAACAGTAATATGTAACAGATTTCGTTAGTGAACTATGATTTACTCAAGAGTCTGTACTTACTTATTTTTGACTCATTCCGGATGAGACATTGCCGTTAACATCCCCCTAAAGCAGAAAAAACGAGGGAACCGCCAATTGCCTTATTCAAGTAGAATAAATACCCGCCGATCCGGGTTAAGTTTTGCTAAAAGAACCTATTTACCGCGAGCATTTGGCTTAGGTATTGGCATGTTTTGTGTCGGCTCAGTGTTGTACACGGAAAATGCTTCATTGTGGCTATGGATTGCGCTGGCCATCAATGGGCTCATCTGGCCACATATTGCATTCCTTCTGGCCCTGCGCTCTGAACAGCCGTTTGAGCAAGAAATAATTAATATGAAAATAGACTCAGCGCTAGGCGGCGTTTGGGTCGCAATAATGTCATTCAATGCCCTACCATCGATTGTTATTCTCTCCATGATGAGTATGAACAATATTGCCTCGGGTGGAAAAAATGTTTTCTACAAAGGGCTGGCATTACAAATCGCCTGTAGTTTACTGACCGCATGGATATTTAATTTACCCTTTAGGCCCGAAACATCACCCATCCAAGTTTATGCGTGCCTGCCAATGATTATTATCTACCCTTCCCTGCTCGGATTAGTCACCTATCGAACCGCAAAACGTCTGGCCGAAAATAAAGAAGAGTTACTGCGCATCAGTGTAAGAGATGGATTGACCGGGCTGTATAACCGCAGACATTGGGAACATCAGCTACATAATCAATTTGACAGCTGTCGGCGCTACCAACACGGTGCCACACTGATTTTACTTGATATTGATAACTTCAAATCGATTAATGATACCTTTGGTCATGCTGTCGGTGATGAGGCTATTACTGTCCTTGCCGAAGAGCTATTGCTGGGGCTGCGAGCCATCGATATTGTTGGCCGCTATGGGGGTGATGAGTTCGGGGCTATTTTGCCCAATACGACGGCGGAGCAAACCAGAGAAGTCCTTACCAGAATCCAGGAAAAACTGGCCGGTTTAGCCTTTGCCCAAGCCCCCCCTTTACAACTCAAAGTTAGCGCCGGTATTGCCGACTACCGGCACGACATGATTAACTATCAGCAATGGCTAAAAGCCGCTGATTCCGCACTGTATTTGGCAAAAGATAATGGCCGTAACCGTATTGAATTAGCGAGTTGAACAAGGTATTCGCACAAGGATACCCATAAGAATAGGTATTTATGTTTAATACATTACTTGCAGTATTTATTGGTGGCGGTGTGGGTAGCGTTGCCCGCTGGCTAGTCAGCATGAAGCTAAACAGTCTATCAAGCAATATCCCGGTGGGGACACTTATCGTAAACTTGGCGGGTGCCTTTATTATCGGCTTGGCATTAGCCCTATTTACCCGAATGACCCATATTGACCCCGTTTGGAAATTACTGATTACCACTGGGTTTTGTGGTGGCCTAACCACGTTTTCCACTTTCTCAGTTGAAGTGGTCTATTTAATACAGGATGGGAAATTAGCCTGGGCAGCTGGGACTGTCTTACTTAATTTAGCCGGTTCACTCGCCATGACTATGCTGGCTTTTATGTTGGTCAACTCTATTGCTAGCCAATAAATTCGCGAGTCAATAAACCATCTATTACTCAGAGTGTTAATAACATTGATTCAGGCACCTATCTTGAGGGGAAAATATTCCTCACTGGCGGTCACCCTCTTAATGTTTTCTTAATCTTCGGGCCGGATAATTATTCAGCAAAGAACAGTTAGCCATTGGGGTGACTGATGCGCTGGATAGATTCTATGTTTAGTGTACCCAAGACTCGGGTTGAATGGATAACAGTGATTTTTTGCCTGTCTATCACCTTCATTTTCTTAAAAGAATATCTCTTTTAACAAACATCCTTTCTTGTGCCAATTCAATGCCATAAATAAAAAACCCGCCTATTGAGGCGGGTTTTAAGAGATATGGGCTACTTAGATAGCGATAACATTAGCAGCAGATGGCCCTTTAGCACCAGTCGTGATTTCAAATTCTACACGCTGGCCTTCAGCAAGAGTTTTGAAACCGTTGCTAGCGATGGCTGAGAAATGAACGAAAACGTCCTTGCTGCCATCTTCTGGGGTGATGAAACCAAAGCCTTTAGCTTCATTGAACCACTTAACGCTACCTTTAATCTTAGACATCAAACTTACCTTTACGTGAATGTTGGACACAAAATGTGTGTCAAATACAGTACAGCAATAGAACCGTTTTTTGTCCACGGCAGAGATCACAAAAAACAGAGAAAAAGTGAAAAAGTCGCCTTTTCTGCTCAATTTATAGCACAGAAATCCATATTTCTTGCTTTTACAACTCACCTTAACTAGGTCTAAAAGACGCGACAAAACCACCAGACTGTATCTGAAAGCGATTCACCTGTATTATACTTACCCATTGGATTCGCTAATATGAGATGCATGATGAACGGTAGAATAACAACTTTTTTTGAAGATAAAGGTTTTGGGTTTATCACCGATGAGAACGGAGATAACCGTTATTTTCACGTTATTAAAGTTGCTAATCCCGAGATGATCAAAAAAGGTGCGGAAGTGACTTTCGAACCGACAACCAATACCAAAGGATTGTCTGCATATGCGGTAAAAGTGGCCATTGAGAGCAAGTATATATTCATTGCCAATGAGAGAATCAAACTCACCAGCATTAAGTCATTTAATACTTTCACCAAAGAAGTTCCTGCACAGGCTGAGGTTGATAAAGCCAATACCGTCCTCTCAGTAAATTTACTGATGAATAAAATCCGGCCGCAGGAAGAAGATATTTCAGAGAAGACCGTGCCATTAAAAATGCTGTCGATTACTACATTCCAAAATGTAACTTATACATTTTCTGAGCATGAAGTTGATATCGACGCTACGGTGGCGAAGTTGAAAAGTATTTAATACTGATGCTTTTTTACTGAAGCAGTTGCAGAGTATCCCCCATCAACAGCCCCAAATGACATAACGCTGGGGCTGCCCGGGGCCCTCCCCCGGGAGACTGATGCTGGCATCCCTGCCCGCTAGCACAAGAAAATCCCTTTGGTATTCTCTGGTGTTGACGATAAAACTAACCAAAAATTCAGTCCGTTTTTTGTATTAACTATTTGAACATAAACATTTTAATTAACTCAACGTCAGTACGGGCACCCAATTTCTTCATCGCAGACCGTTTTTGCCCACTGACTGTTTTTTCACTCTTCTTCAAAATTCTGGCGATATCTCCGCCCGAAAAACCTTCATTAAACAACTTCAATACAATATTTTCATTTGGTGTTAAATATTGTCGATCCGAGGACGGTAGACTCAACACCTTAGTGACTTTGCGCTCAGTTAAATTATCTTTAATCCCACGAAGCCTACGTTTAAGCACCGCAGTGATCTTATTCGTTGCAGTATCGACTGAGTCTTCTCTAAAGATCATAGTGACATTACTGAATCGTGGGATGCCCTGCAAAAAGCTATTCAATCTGGCATCGCAAATCAAAAAAACATCTGCTTCTGAAGGCGCTTTATCCAAACGTTTTAATGCTTCAAAAAAGCTGAACTCATCTACACCAATAAAAATGATATCTGCCGAATAAAATGCCTTCCGATAGAATTTAATCTCCTTTTTAAATCCTAACGATGTAAATATCTTTTTTACGATAGATACCATACCTAGTGTTTGATATTTATCGTTATCAACTATCATGCAACTTATCATATTGGCCACACCCGTTAGTGCTTCAGCACTCTATGAATTGTTAACTCACGTCTACATGTGATTAAATGAAATATCATTAAAAATTAGAAAGATAGACTAGATATATCCTTATTTTAGTAGACCACAGGGGGGAGAGGAGATATATAGGATGTCAACACCTAGGAGTGTAGGAAACGTCTTTTTCTGTCAGACATCTTTCCTGACGATTTATTTATAATTAAGTTTCTCAAACGTGACAGCATTGAGATTATATGTAAAAATATATAGAAATTAGTAGCCTAAATAGGAAGGTTCAGATGCAAAGCCTACGCCCTATGAAGCTGTATATCTCATCTAACCTTATTCTAAGTCAGACTACTTTATGAGAAACGTTGGTTTACATGCTCTCAAAACGTTGAGCTGTTTTTCTGCTGTTACTTTTTATTCAGCCAGTAAAACCTGTACTGAACAGTGTTTTTTAGGCGGCGAAGTGATGAGCGTTTTGTACTTTTTGTCGATCATCGCGACTCCACTATTCTTCATGATTATCGGTTATATCGACTCAAATGATGAAATAGATCAACAAGATATCCTAAGAAAACTAAAGTCGATAATAAGCATTATTATCTTCTGGAACGTGCTTTTCTTCTTTATCAATGAAGATGGTTTCAAACGTGGATATTTCTTGCAGAGTTGGCTGTTATTCAGCATTGCCATTATTTATCTCATTAACCCAATAATCTCTAAGGTGTTAAAAAGTAACAGAACGGCAATAATAACCCTCTCCTGCTTGGTTATATTTTCTATTTCTATCGACTTGATTAGTGCATTCAGTGAAAGGCCATATCTGATTGATTTTCCACAATACTTTAGATTATGGACTTGGGTTTTCTATTATATAGCGGGCAGATTCCTATGTTCGAGGGTTTGCCAAAGAATAACTAAATTGCCAAGAGTACGTCTTGCCGCCAAAGTGCTCCTTATCCCGACAGCCATTTCCATGTATTACTATGAAAGTTTTATGTCGATACATGTGTATAAAACAGTGAATGCAGGCTACTTTCTCGATAATTTACACGTTTTAATCCTGAGTTTATGTTTATTTGTCATATTTGATAACTTTAATACAAAACACGAATGGATAAGAAAAACGTTAGCCTATATCAGCCCATCGATGATCGGGGTCTATATTCTGCATGATGGTATTTTCTACTTTATCTCCAGCGCATATAACTTATCCGATGTCACACTGAGGTTCACTCTGCTGTTCTCCGTATTCGCAGCATCAGTATTGTTATCACGAATTCTGTTACTCAATAAGTACACGTCGCGCTTTATATCATTTTGATTGATACGACCCGCCCCCAGTGAGCGCGGGTCGTATTATCAGGACGTGGTTTTAGATAGAGAGAAAACTCATCGCAAGTGGCGTTGATTCAAACGTAAAGCCAGTAACATGATAGTCAGGCTAAAAAATACCGTAACACTGGCCATGGCCATTCCATCCCCGACCGAACCTTGCTCAAACTGACGCCAGACAAAGATTGATACGGTCTGGACACCCGCAGGTGACAGCAATAGAGAGGTGACCAACTCCCGCGCCGCCACAGCAAATACCAGCATCATTGATGCCATTAAGCTTGGGAATATCAATGGCAGAACAATGCAGCGCAAAGCATTAAATGCCGTAGCCCCATGGACTCTCGCCGCCGACTCTAGATTCCCACCAATTTGTGCTAGTGCCGCGCCAACATAACGCACCGGATAAGGCAGTAACAGGCAACTGTACGCCATTAACAAGATAACCCAGCTATTGTATGGGCTAATGGGCCAGAAGCTGTGGTTCCAAGCCAAAATTAGCCCCACGCCAATTACTATCCCCGGTACTGCTGCGGGCAGCAGTGATAAAGCATCAATGGCTGTCGCCCCACGAACTCGTCGCCCCACCACCAACCAAGCGGCAAGAAAACCTATCACTCCGGTCAATATGGCACTGCCCAACGCCAGCGAGATACTGGTAGTCAGTGCGGATAAACCCTCACTTTCCCCACCCAATAATCCAGAAAAATGCTGAACTGTGAGATTGCTGAGAGACAGGCCACCGGAAAGCGTGCGAGAGAAGGCGGTTGCTAGCATCGATGCTACCGGCAGCCCCACAGTGATCAATGCCGTACCGGCAAACAGAAAGAGTACCGGCCACCGCCAGCCCCCCAGATGCCGTTCAATTACGGGAGCCGGTTTGCCGGTTGTTGTTTCCACATTGCGCCCACGGACAATGGCTCGTTGCAGAGTAAATGCCGTCAATGCAATAGCCACTAACAACAGTGACAATACCGCCGCTCCCGGCAAATCAATCGGCCAGTCCGCCAGCCGCTGTTCAATGCCCGAAGTCATGACTCTGACACCCGAGCGGCTACCTAACGCCGCCGGTACGCCATATTCCTCAATCGCCAGAGTGAATGCCAATAGTAAGCTGGCCGCCATTGCAGGAAGTGCCAATGGCAATGTCACTCGCGCAAAAGCCTGCCACGGCCCTGCGCCGTGCACTCTGGCAACCTCAGCAAGTCGATGACCGCTGGCTGCCATACTGCGCGAAACGGCGAAATAAACCACCGGGAAAATATTCAGCGTCATCACCCCAATAATACCGGGCAGAGAAAACAGCCATTCACTCAAGTGCAGTGAGAATAACTGTTCCATATACCCCTGAGGTTGTAGCGCCAGCATCCATGACAGAGCCGCAATATAGGGAGGGATAAGAAATGGCACCAAAAATAACAGATCCCAAACGCGCGCCAGAGGCAAGGAGAATAATCCCCGCAATGCGCCTAATGGGATCCCGATAATGGCACTGCCCACAGCAACACCAAGCCCGACTTGCAAGGTGCCGCTCAGTAGCTCCCCTAACCCTGACTGATTGAATAGTAGATAAAAAGCACTGAAAGGTGCGCTGAATAAACCTTTTTCCAATTGAGGAAAAACCGCCTGAAGCACCACAAAAAAGACCGGTATCGCAACCAATAATAGTAACGCCGCCAAGGTCACCAATGGCAGTAAAGAGAACTTTTTCATCCCATACTCCTGCGCGCACCGGTAAAGGCACGCGCGATATCCCTGAGATTAGCGCTGACCAAATAGCGTGGCAAAACGCGATAATACCGCCGTACGGGAAGCTGAAGCACCATCCCCTTCCGGCAGTAATGTCAGCGATTTGAACAGGGGTCGCTTAGCCTCGACATCTTGTCTGGCGGGCATCAACCATGCGTCCGCCACCGCCTGCTGTCCTTCTGGCGATAAAACATAGTCGATGAAAGCTTTTGCCTGCTCAGGTTGTGGCGTACTTTTCAGAATCATCATTGGTCGTGGCGCAATAACCGTGCCGCTGGCTGGGAAAATCACTTTAATTGACTCCCCGCTTTCAACACTGCTGTAAGCGACATAATCTACTGCACCAAATACAGCTGCTTTAGCCCCTTGCAATACTGGCGTCAGCGCTTGCGCATTTGGCCCAGCAATGATCATGCCATTGGCCCTAAGTTGTTCAAACAGTTGCCAGGCTTTTTCACCTTGAGCATTCTGTAGTCCAATCAATAAATCGAGGGAAGCCCCTGACAGCGCAGGGTCTGGCGTAGTGACTTTATCTTTAAACACTGGTTGAGCAAGATCTTGCCATTCATGGGGCTCCGGCGTCCCACTTTTGCTATTCCATACAATGCCCAATGCGGAAATACCCTGAGCGACATAGTAAGGTGTTTTAAACTGCGGCGGCACTTGTGCAGCATTCGGGCTTTCATAATTGAGCAACCAACCACGCTGCTGCAAATCGGTGGCAGTATCCCATGAAGCTGAAATCAGGATATCGGCACGAGGATTGGCTTGCTCCGCTTCCAGTCGTGCCATAACTTTGCCAGTAGTCGCCTGAAAAATATCAACTTTTACGCCGCTTTGTTTTTCATAACCCGCAGCCAGTTTTTTTGCCAGAGTCCCCGGCCCTGCGGTATACAGTGTCAGCGCCTGAGCACTGCCTGCCGCCATAGTCAAAGAAAGCGCCATACCCACTATCACTCCTGTTCTCTTTACGTTAATCAGCTTTGTGCTCATTCCATTTATCCCATAGGTTATTAAAGTACTGAAATATCAACAATCTGGCCCTTAGATAGCCGAGCTATACGGTGCGCTAACACGGTGGCCTCAGCATGATCATGAGTGACATAGACCGCCGTGGTACCCAGTTGGCGCAGTAGCACCCGCATCTCTTGGCTCAAAGACTCACGTAATTCACGATCCAGGTTTGATAGTGGCTCATCAAACAGCAGCACTTGTGGCTCGGCAACAATGGCCCGGGCTAATGCCACCCGCTGCTGCTGACCCCCAGAAAGTTCAGACGGGCGACGACGAGCAAAATCAGCCAACCCGACGCGTGCCAATGCAGCATCGATGCGCGCCTGTTTGAGTTCACCGCGCACTCCGCGCATCTGTAGGGGAAAGCCAACATTTTGCGCCACGGTCATATGCGGCCACAGTGCATAATCCTGAAATACCATTCCCAACCCACGTTGCTCAGGAGGCAGATTAAAGTTCTCACCTGCTATTCGTTGCTGACCAAAATGAATTTCACCCGCAGAGGGTTGTAGCAAGCCGGCTAAGAGTTTTAGTAAGGTACTTTTCCCGCAACCAGAAGGGCCTAACAGCGCCAAAACCGTACCTTGTGGCACGTCTAAATTGACATTATTGAGCACCTGATGATGGGCAAAGGAATGAGATATCCCGGACAATGAAATGCCCGCAGTTTGCAACATATTGGGTTGGCTCATGGTTAGTGCCAATCAATAGCGCAATCGCTATAAAGTGAAGGGGGATAAATATCATGTTGAACGGCATTATAGATACCGTATTGCGGTAACAACCAGCGTGCGGCAGCCGCCCGCGCTGATAACAGCAGGGAAAATAACATGGTGGTATCCTCTTTGGGACTTAATATCGGAAATGCGAGTGTATTCAGCTAACGAGGCATTTTTATTGCAGGAATAAGACTAATAAATGACAACGACATATCTCTCTACTGAATTTGAATCAAAGTCAGTGTATTACCAAATACCGCGCCAGTATCAATATAAAGCTGGTTTTTAAATAATGACGGTTTTACTAAGGGGGTGTGACCGAAAATAAATTTATCTGCCCCAGTAATTTCATTACTTTCCCCCTTCATCGCCGCATTCAGACGTTTACGATTCCACACCACCAATTGTTCACTAACAGGCTTGCCGTAAACATATTCATCAGAAGGATAATCAGCATGGGCGATAACATATTTTCCGCTATCAGTATTGACCTCAATGACTAACGGCAGTTTTTCCGCCAGTTTAATCAACTGTTCGGCCTGATGTTTCTTGCCCTCCTCCAGAGAGAAAAACCACCGCCCGCCATTTGCAATCCAGGTGTCAAACTCCCCTCCAGCCACGACATCAATGGCCATTTGCTCATGATTGCCACGAACAGCACGAAACCAATACGCATTAAGCAGTTCATAACATTCAAGATTCTGTGAACCACGATCAGCAAGATCCCCCACTGAAACCACTAAGTCAGTCGCACGCTCAAATTGGACACGATCCAGAGCATCCATCAATTTTTTATAACAGCCATGAATATCACCGACAATAAAGATACGGCGGTATTCACTTCCCTCTATCCGATGGTACATAACAGGCTCCACGGTCAATGCATTGCCTCTATTGATCTTAGCTTAATTGACCATTTTTTGAGCAGTCACCTCGAGGGTTTGGTAAAAAATAGCGGGAATATTGTGACGACCAGCACATGTGCATTTTTTTATGTGCTCGATATGAGTCATACCTGTACTCCTACAGGTGTATTTGGTCAAATGGGGTGTCGAGTAAGGGCCTTATCTGGCTCAACTTCAATCTGACATGACCATGAGGAAATCCGATGTCTATCTCCGCACGAAATCAGTTAGCTGGAACAGTCCATGCCATTATTGAAGGTTCAGTCAATGATGAAGTCGTCCTGACTTTAAAGGGCGGGGAAAAGCTAACAACTGTTATTACCAAAACCAGCTGCAAAGCATTAGGATTAACAGTAGGTAAACCGGCTGTCGCCCTAATAAAGGCGCCTTGGGTTATTTTAGCTTCTCTGGATTGCGGTTTAAATTTCTCTGCCCGTAATCAATTTACCGGTAAAGTCCAAACTGTCACAAAAGGCGCTGTAAACTCTACTGTTCATGTCGTTACCGTTAATGGATTGGTGCTCATTTCGGTGATTACTAATGAAAGTCTGGAAGAGATGGCATTATCTGTAGGGAGTGAGGTCACTGCGTTATTTAAAGCATCAAGTGTGATTCTCGCCACCAAGAAATCCTGATAATATTCATCTTGGTTTTTGCACTGAGTGATAGCAATATAGAGTAAGCCGCTCTCTGGCGGCTTACTTAGCATAACTAAATATTGATGTATTGGCCGCTCCATTTACAGTGGCCGATAAATATCCCTATAATGAGTTAATCTTTCCCGAAAGAAATCGCGTTCCTCCGGTGAAAATTTGGCTTCAATCTCATCAACATTAATCTTCTTTTTTTGGTTTTCCATAAACGCAACCGTGGATGCCACAAAGTCCAGGCTGGTATGGCAATAGGCAGAAACAAGCTTCTCAAGTGCTGACATTTTAACCCCCTCATGCGGCCTAGCACGCCCTCTAAAATAACACAAATAATTATCATAAAACCGTGACATGGATCAACTTATAAGGATCATTTGTCATAGTGAACGCCAGTGCTGGCGCCGTTATCAATTCAATTAGGTTTAGATGACACTGGAGTATTGTGCGGTTGATCGATGTTTGCAGTTGATCGATGTTTTTTCGCTGGTTTTCCGTTATCTTCTTGGGCAGCAACCAAACACTAACAATGTATAACGAGAGCTGAACTTAAATGCGAAAGACAACGATGATAATGATTGCCATAGCCCTGGCAGTATTTGCTTACACTCACTTTACCGGAGCTTAGGGCGGAAGAATCAAACCGCCCTAAATACTCATAATGCAACAGTGTGTTACAAAGCGAGTTGTTCCTCTTCATGGTACTGATTTTGCCACATGGCTGAGTATCGTCCATTCTTAAGCAATAATGCCTCATGCCGCCCACGCTCTACGATCTCGCCGGCTTCCATCACAATAATCTCGTCGGCATCAATGATGGTTGATAAACGGTGAGCAATAACCAGTGTGGTGTGATCTCGGCTGACTTCCCGCAGATGGGCCTGAATCTCGCGTTCAGTATGAGTATCTAATGCGCTCGTCGCTTCATCAAAAACTAAAATAGCCGGATTTTTAAGGATAGTGCGCGCAATTGCCACTCGTTGTTTCTCGCCGCCAGACAACTTAAGCCCACGTTCTCCGACCCGAGTGTCATAACCATCTGGCAGACTAATGATAAAATTATGAATATGTGCGAGTTTTGCTGCGCGCTCAATCTCTTCAAAGCTTGAAGAGGTTCTGCCATAAGCAATGTTATAACGCAGCGTATCGTTAAATAACACGGTATCCTGAGGGACAATACCAATAGCTTCACGCAGACTCGCTTGGGTCACATTGCGAATATCTTGACCATCAATATAAACCGCGCCATCAGTGACATCATAAAAACGAAACAGTAAGCGAGAGAGTGTCGATTTACCTGCACCTGATGCGCCGACAACCGCCACCGTTTTACCTGCGGGAATAGTAAAACTCACTTTATTTAAAATAGGTCTGCGCGGATCATAACCGAAACTCACTGAGTCAAAACGTACTTCACCTTTGGTAAGATGCAAAGCTGGTGCATTAGGACGATCTGTAATTTCTTTCTTAACCATCAACAAATCGAGCATATTCTCCATATCAATTAGTGCCTGCCTGATTTCGGAGTAAATAAACCCAAAGAAATTGAGCGGCTGATATAACTGGAGAAGATAGGCATTAACCAGAACAAAATCGCCGATGGTCATATGGCCTTGCGTGATACCTTTCGCCGCCATAGACATCATCACAACCAACCCTATCGAGATAATTGCGGTTTGCCCAAGACTTAATGCTGTAAAACTGAACTGATTTTTTATCGCTGCATATTCATAGAGTTGACGCGAGGTATTGAAACGCTCGGCTTCGAACTCTTCATTACCAAAATATTTTACCGTTTCATAATTTATCAAGCTGTCGATAGATTTTGTATTGGCATCCGCATTGGCCTTATTTAGCTCCCGCCGAAAACGCGTTCGCCAGCTCACCGCCACCACGGTAAACAGGATATAACACGCCACAGTGACTAAAATGGCGACGGCAAACCAACCATCTAGCAGATGCCACATGATCAGAGAGACCAGTGTTATCTCAAATAAAATGGGGAATATAGAGAACAATATACGTGAAAGAACTGTCGCTACGGCTTGTGTTCCACGTTCGATAGATAGCGATAACCCTCCCGTTTGCCGATCAAGATGAAAGCGTAAACTGAGCTCATGTAATTGTTTAAATACTCGCAGGCCAAGTAATCGAGTTGCATTCTGGCTGATATGTATAAACATGACGTTACGCAGTTCTTCAAATAAAGAAGCACTAATTCTCGCGACCCCATAAGCGACAATAAAACCAAGAGGAATCGCCATCATCTTGGCGCTTTCGCTGCTTAATGTATCGACCATAGCCTTATAGGCGAGCGGAACCAGTGTCGTGCTGACCTTGGAAACCACCATAAATATGACGGCAGCAATCAGGTAATAGCGCAGTTTGCGGTTATTTTTAGGCCACAAATAAGGTAGCAGAAACTTCAGTAAACGGGAGCGATCCATATATAGGTCTTTGTCATCTCAGGTGAAACAGCTGTCATTGTTTTTTTATATTCTGCCACGTATCAGAGCAATGGCCTAATCAGGCTGCGTTGTCACAGCATGAGGATGCAGATAAAGATCGTTCATATTTTTTGACTAATACCAGCAATTCTCTTCGATATTCAAATTATGTGATCGGAGTAACATTTCTTCTATCGAAAGCAATCAGCTTTCCCCTGAACAAACAGAAGAGAATTTATTATGAAAACAACTATCGCCGCACTCGCCCTCATCGCAGCAATCTTGGCACCAACAGTTTCAATGGCAAATATCGGTGACCATGACAGCTACCAAGGCACCTACCCTGTAAGCCAGGGCCAAAATACCAATACAGCCGGCCAGACCGCGAAAAACTAATAAACTAAAAGTCCCACTTGGATTGAGTGGGACTTTTTATTATTACCAGTCAACAACACTATTAGTCATGACTAAAATCAGTCTCCCAATGCATCAATACCCGCTGTTTAATATCATCGGGATAAGCATAATCGAATGAGCTAATAGCCCCATGATTTTCCGGTAGCAGTGCATCGATAATAACGCGCTTCCCCTTACGGTTATGACGCTCTTCCTCAGAATAACAACTCAATAATGGTAAAATACAACTTTCATAGAAATAGCGTTTTCTCTCAGGATGTATACGCGTTGCTAACGCCCAAAGTAGGGACTCGGTATCCGCGGGGTCAACATCATCATCCAGCACAACAATTTTGGGTAATTTGATACTATTTCGTGTTTGATGAATAACATCTCCCACCTTTTTAGTTAATTGTTCGCTGGTCAAATCTGGATGAGTCTGACGCCAATGACGGTTAATAGAAACAATCATTAAGTGACAGGCGGAATATAGTGGTACCCAAACAAAAGACACGGGCAAATTCGCTGTCAATAATATATTTTGAATAGCGGCTGCATCACCTATTCCTGAGCAAGTGTGATATTCATCAACCGGTTTACCCTCAGCCACGACTGGCCAAATGGGGTCATCTTGCCAACTGATAGCTGTAATGGAAAGAATAGGTTGCAGAGAGTTTTCATTCGGGATGTACCCGGCAAATTCACCGAACGGCCCTTCAACACCTTCGCGGGTAATAGCAAAATAACCTTCAATAACCACTTCCGAGCTGGCGGGTACTCTTAAATCGTGGGTTTCACATTTAACAACCTCAATCCCCTTGCCATAGAGCGCACCAATATATTCTGCCTCATTAACATTACGTTCAAGAAGAGGTAATCCAGCAATATACGGAACAATTGGCTCACATCCCTGAACCAATACATAAGGCATAGGTTTACCAATTTTCACCCACTCTTCCCATATATCAGAAATATGCTGGCTGGGAAAAACCAGTGCAATCATCTGCCGGTCATTAAGATATTGCACTCGTTGTATTGACCAGTTACACCACTGACCATCAGGTGATTCAACAATAAAAACACCCCAGGTATTTACGTAGCGGTTGCCATCGTGTTGATGAACCTGAGGTATAGGAAAGTGCACTAATGAGGCATCCTCGCCACGTAAAATATTTTGCTTACAGGGTGCAGAGTTACTGTCTATTTCTACGGGTAAATAAGGCGTTTTCTTTAATCCATCAATCAGATATTGAACAATAGACTGTGCGCTTGCTGTTGTTGATAACCCCAATGACATCGCCACTCGTGAGAGTGGATATTCAGGATTAGATGACAGTGCTGCGAGCCCCCCCACAATTGAGCAACCAGGATAACCTTTTATATTTGTCATTAATGGGACTGGCGCTTTGGTTTCCGTGCTGCGTCGAATTATTGCAGCCGCTTCCAGGTAGCTATCAACTGGACGGTTAATTATCCTTAAATCACCCTGCCTTTTAAGAAGATTTATTTGTTCGCGTAGACTTTTTAAGAACATGATATACCTCAGAGTTAGATGTTAAGGCATTAATTCAACACAATTTCTGGTAACGGTAACTCATCGGAAATAATTGCTTTTGATAGACGAATAATGTCTTCATCCAGAGGGCGATCTTTATCAAGTACCGGGGTGAAGCGACGAACTGCGTGATAAAATTCAGCAACTTCAGGCGCAATAGTCGGTAAGTTGTCTCTGAGAGTTAAAGCCTGTGCTGCAGTAATTAATGTCATTGACACAACATCTCGTAGCTTGATTTCCATTTCAACAACATCCTGTGCAGCATGTGTTCCCAGACTGACGATATCCTGATTATATTGCTCTGTCGGCATAGTATGAATTCCTGAAGGGGAACATTCGCGACGAATTGCAGCAACAAGTGCAGTCTGTGAGAGTTGAATACCTTTCATTCCTTGATATATCCCGGGGACAGGGCTAAGCGAATTTGCCAATCCATGAGAAAAGCGTTCATCCATCATCAGGGCGACTATTGAGTGCAGATGATTTGCAAGTAAGGCTATATCCAGTTTCAATGCATCCATGGTTCTTGCTATATGGTGCCCCATAAAGTTGCCCCCGTTTAATACATCTCCGGTATTAGGATCTATCAAAGGATTATCATTAGCTGAATAGGCTTCGCGCTCAATAATGGTTTTGGTGTAAGCCAAGGACTCGGGAATAATACCTAATATTTGCGGGACACAACGTATTGAATAAACTTCCTGAACTGTCGAGTCTAATCTCGTCACGACACCACTATTAGATCGGACATTAAGTTGCTGCTTAAGTTTGTAAAGCAAACTTTCCTGCCGAGAGCCTTTCAGGAGTGTGCGTAATGTGGCGGCAATTGCTTTTTGTCCCGGATGGTTTTTTATTTCTTGAATTCGGGGGTCAAAATGTTCATCGGAAGCTTGCAATGCTTCAATCGCCATTGTAATTCCAGCCACTCCTGCTTTAAGTGTTTTCTCCAGTCTAACAACTGCAATTGCACTAATTCCGGTCATCATCCGCGTACCATTAATCAGAGCCAATCCCTCTTTTGCTTTCAGAGTTATAGGTAATAAACTGGCTTTTTCTATCGCCTCTGCTGCGGTTAGCTCTGCACCACCATACCAAACCTTTCCTTCCCCACATAATGCTCTAGCAATGTATGTCAAAGGAATTAAATCACCACTCGCACCGACTGAACCATAACGAGGAACGATAGGAATAATGCCTTTATTAAGATGTTCTGCCAGCATTTGTGCTGTTTCTGGACAAATAGAAGACCAGCCACGGCAAACTGCAATTAATACTAGAAACTGAGCCGCCCGTACGTGTTCAGGAGGAAGAGCCGGGCCGGTACCAGCACACATAAATCGGAGTAAGTTATTTTGATGTTCTGCCATTGTGGCGGCAGGAACGATCATATTTGCATTACCGCCAAATCCTGTATTTACGCCATAAATAACTTCATTTTTATTCAGCTTTTCTTCTAACAGGCTTCGTCCATATTTAAGCCATTCCAATAAACCCTCATCTAAATAAACCTTTCTATTATTTACTGCGACGTCATATATATCACTAATCACCGTTGGTTTATCTTTTTTTATTAAAATAGCACCCATTTCATTATGAAATGACATATTAGCCCCTACTGATTTATAAAATTAATTTCACTATAGGTAGGATGCAATAGATGTCAATAATTGCCACATAATCTTAATGACATAAAAACAAATATCCTAAGGGTATTATTTAATAGTTAATTCACACAATAAATACGCATTATCAAAAATGAGATGCATTTAAATACAAGACTAAATAA
>NZ_CABHWW010000004.1 GCF_902170305.1 Yersinia alsatica
TAAGAATGCATATCAATTAATTTACCATTAAAATAATTAATCAGTCATATAAATAACCAATAAAAAGTAAGATTACAAAAAAAATAAATTTATTCCCTACTATTAATTAAATAATTTAGGTGCAATTTTAGTAAAACTCTCTAAATTTGTGTTGCCTTATATATTTTCTCCTTATAAATAGCTTCATCTATATTTACTCTACAAAACTGCATATTGAAGCCAAAATTACTCAAAGATTTATATAAATCTTTGAGGTTTATTTTTGAGAAGGCGACCAAAATTAAAGCACTGGTTGAATCTATGAGTTGATCACATTAATTTGAGAAAAAACCCCAATAAACTACTTAGCTAAGTTAATCTCTCTTGCATCCATCAAAGTGCGGGAAAGCATATTTTATCGCAGATAAGAATGATAGTTTCGAGCTAAAAAACCTGTCTTTAGTGGCCTGAATACTGCACCTGACTATCATTTAATACAATAAAAAGTGTAAAATATGTGGTTATCAGTATAGCAGTCTTCTATTTGTCATTTTTTTAATTTATTTAGATTAATTTCAAGAGGTTAACATAATGAATTTACCAAACTGTCCAAAATGTAGTTCTGAATACACATGGCAGGAAGGGGAAAAACTCAATTGCCCAGAATGTGGTCATGAGTGGTTGGAAAACAGTGATTCAGCAACTGCCGAAGAGGGATTAGTGGTACGTGATGCCAATGGCAATCTGCTCGCGGATGGCGACGCCGTGACAGTCGTTAAGGATCTGAAAGTAAAAGGCAGCTCTTCAACACTGAAAATCGGTACTAAAGTAAAAAGCATCCGCTTGGTTGAAGGTGACCACAATATTGATTGTAAAATCGACGGATTTGGTCCGATGAAGCTGAAATCTGAATTTGTTAAGAAAAGCTAACGGCTTAAGCAGTAATTCCCCCTCCCAGCAAAGACACTAACACTATAGGCTTGTTCGCATAGTCCACGGTATAAGCTTAGGGAGGGTACTCATCACTCCCTCTTTTTATCTCTTCCCTTTATCTCTCCTTTTTCACCGTCTGCCTCTCATCAACAGATTCTGTCGCTGTGTTCATTTAGATATATCTTTTTTTTGCACCACCCTCTTGCAAACTTCGATATATCGATTTAGATTAGATATATCGAAATTGTTTCGATATATCTAAAGGAGAGTTCTATGTTTGATTTTTCAAAACGTGGTCACCGCTGTGGTAATGGGCACCATGAAGGGCAGCGCGGTTGTGGTGAGAGAATGCATCGTGGCGGTCGCCACCATATGGCAACTGAAGGTGCCGATGCACCAAGAGGCGGTAGACGTGGGCGCGGTGATAAAATGCATCGCTTGTTTGAACATGGTGATTTACGCGTCGTTCTGCTGGCGCTGCTGGATAAAAAACCCAGCCATGGCTATGAGTTAATTAAGGCTATTGAAGAAGCATCTTCAGGCCTGTATGTACCCAGCCCAGGGGTTATCTACCCAACGCTCACACTGTTGGAAGAGCAAGATTTTGTTACGCCAGTGGCAACCGGTAATGGCCGCAAAAGCTACCAGATAACTGAAACCGGTAAAGCTGAATTACAACAAAATCAGCAAATGGTCGATATTATTTTCTCCCGATTGGCACAGGTAAATCGCCGTCCTGAGGGGAATTTGGCTGAAGGCATTTCTGACGCAATGCACCGCTTACGTCATATTTTGCGCAGTAATATGGTGCGTTCAGATGTCACTCCTGAGCAGGTAGTACGCATTAATGCCGCCTTACTAACAGCGGTAGAGGCCATCGAGAAAGAGTTAACACCGCCATCGGCAACTCCTGATGCAAATGAGCAGGAGAAAAAATAATGCCCGGTTACCGTTATCGTATCACCATTGAACCGCTGACCGATCGCAAGGGTGAAGCCATTGATAAAGCACCGGTAACTTTCGAAGCCGAGAATCATGACGATATTCTCGGCATCATCGAACGGTTGCAGGCACGTGAAGATTTGGGCTTCGGTAAAGAGAAAACGGCGGCATTCGCATTGGGCTTAAAACTGTTTTCAGAAACGATGATGGAGAATCGTAAGCACCCAGTGTTTGCCCCTTTGCGTACGGCATTTATGGATTTCATGACCAATTTAAAGAAGGGTTCGCCCCGCGATCGTAGCGACAATGCCGAGTAATAACTGATAACTATAAAATTAAAATAACCCATATCCGTATTACATTACTCGCTGGGAATATCAGCAATAACCGCTATTCCCAGCGAATTATTTAACTTAAATCAGCGCCATTGCTGGCAATCACTTTTTTATACCAATAGAAAGATTTCTTCTTCTTACGCGCTAAAGACCCCTTCCCTTGATCATCGCGATCTACATAAATAAAACCATAGCGTTTACTCATTTCGCCAGTCGAGGCGGAGACTAAATCAATACATCCCCATGAGGTATAGCCCATAACTGGAATACCATCATCAATGGCCTCTGCCATTGCTTTAATATGTTCACGCAGATAGCCGATGCGATAGTCGTCCTCAATCTCCCCTTGGGCATTAATTTCATCCTTCGCGCCCAATCCATTTTCAACCAAAAATAGCGGTTTTTGATAACGGTCATACATCATATTCATGGTGATACGTAGACCTAAAGGATCAATCCCCCAGCCCCATTCACTGGCCTGAATATGCGGGTTTTTCAGCGATTTTACGATATTGGCCGCGCTGCTATTCTGTTCATTCATATCCGCCGAGGCACAACGAGAGGCATAATAACTAAAGGAAACAAAATCCACGGTATGTTTGAGAATATCGTCATCTCCCGTTTCAGTCGTAATTGAAATGCCTTTCTCTCTGAACAGCCGTCTGGTGTAGGCCGGATAAGCCCCGCGCGCCTGCACATCAATGAAAAACAGATTTTCGCGGTCTTTTTCCAACGCCGCCCAGACATCTTCAGGTTTGCAGGTTCGAGGGTAGAAATTCCCTCCCGCCAGCATGCAACCCACCTGATTCTGCGGATTCACCTCATGCGCAATTTTTGTTGCCAGTGCGCTGGCGAGCAGCTCGTGATGCGCCGCCTGATATTTTACCTGCTCCTGATTCTCATGTGGTTCAAATACCAAACCCGCACCAGAAAACGGACTGTGTAGCAGGATATTAATCTCGTTAAATGTGAGCCAGTATTTCACCAACCCATCAAATTCCTCAAAGCATGTCCGGGCATAGCGAGTAAAGAACTCCACCATTTTGCGGTTGCGCCACGAGCCATATTCAGCAACCAGATACATGGGAACATCAAAATGGCATAGCGTCACCAGCGGCTCAATGTTGTGCTTTTTACATTCGTTGAAGAGGTCGCGGTAAAAGGCAATCCCCTCGGCGTTAGGGGTTACTTCATCACCCTTGGGGTATATCCGACTCCAGGCAATTGATGTGCGAAATACCGTGAAACCCATTTCAGCCATTAGCGCGATGTCATCTTTATAGCGATGATAAAAATCGATTGCCTGATGGCTGGGGTAAAACTCATCATCTCTTAGGGCAAAGCGCTTCTCCTGCCCTAACTTCACTGCCAAACGATGGGGTCCATGAGGAATCATATCCACCGTTGTCAGCCCTTTCCCACCTTCAAAGCACGCACCTTCGGCCTGGTTTGCGGCTAATGCGCCGCCCCATAAAAAGCCATCGGGAAATGTTGTTGCTGGCATTAAATACCTCTTTATCTAGTTAATTTTTACTGCGCTGTGCGGAGTAACCGAGTCAGTCGAATGGTTACTGGCACTTTCATTATCTTCAACAGGAATATCTTCAAATCCCAACAGTAATGTTGTGACGAAGGAGATAACTATCGCCAAAACCATGACGCCAAATACCCAAACAATACTCATTGGATTTGCTGGGTCGAAGAACTGAACACTGGTAAATAGCCCGGGAGAAGCCATTGAGTGGCTGGCTAGCCCGCCAATTCCCGCCACTGCACCACAAATAAATCCACTGATAAGGCTGGCAATCAATGGGCGCTTGAGACGCAAGGCAACACCGTAAAGTGCTGGCTCAGAAATACCGGCAACAATGGCGGAGGCCGCAGCGGCCAATGCTGTTTGGCGTAATTCAGGATTTTTGGTGCGCCAGGCGACCGCCAGTGAGGAACCGCCAAGAGAAAGGTTGGCACCAATTTCTGACGGCATAACCATGCCCTCTTTCCCAGTCTCTGCAATGGTTTGAATGATAGTGGGTGTAAATACGCGGTGCATGCCGGTCATGACCAGTAGCGGCCAAAGTGCGCCCATAATCGCCACAGAGAGCCAGCCCAGATAATCATGAACGGTATAGACCAGAGAGGATATTCCGCTACCGATCCAGATCCCCAGAGGGCCAATGAACATAATCGCAATAGGCGCTGAAATCAGCACAATCAACATAGGCTTAAGGAAGTTTTTAGTGACCGCCGGCGTAATACGGTCAACCCATCGTTCAATATAAGAGAGCAGCCAGGTCATGCACAGTGCCGGAATTACGGTATACGTGTATTTCACCGCAGTCACAGATACACCCATAAAATCAACCTGTTGGCCTTGCGCGGCCTTAGCCATCAAGTCAATAAAAGCTGGATGAACCAACACCCCGGCAATAGCAATGGCCAGCGACATATTGGTTTTGAATTTTATAGCTGCAGAAGCGGCCACCATCACCGGCAGGAAGAAGAAAGCACCGTCACCAATAACATTAAGGATAATAAGAGTTGATGAGCCTTTCTCAAAGATACCGGTCATATCCAGTATCATCGCCAACAATTTCACCATCGAACCACCGATAATGGCTGGAATCAAAGGTGACATCGTGCCAATCAGCGCATCCAGTATCCCTGCGCCAATGCGTTTTAAGGTGATTTTGTTTTTCTGCGGCAATGTATCGGCAGGTAATACCCCCTCAGGAAGCAATTTGATCACTTCGGCATAGGCAGAGGAAACATTATTGCCAATGATAACCTGACACTGATTTTCACTGCGCACGACACCCAACACACCGGTGATGGATTTCAATTTAGCCAGTTCAACCGCACTGTCGTCCTGGAGCACAAAACGTAAACGCGTCATGCAATGGGTTACTGCCACCACATTACCCGCCCCACCAATGGCATCGACTATTTGTCGAGATACTGCGGCAAAATTTTTTGACATGAGTAGCAACTCCCCGTAATCGCACGCCGAGCTATGCGAACTCTTTGCGGCTTAAGGAAACTGCCCTCACCAGCATAAATTCACAATTAGCCATTAAATTCATATTGTTATAATTTGATTGCCTACGAAAAACCATTCTATCTTGTCATTTTCAACTGCGTAGGTAACCGGTTCCACATGAGAATCTTAAAAAACGGCATGAAATTCAATAGATGAGTTTATTCAATTTTGATTATGTGACAATGATCGCCATTGATGAAGAAATTGATCTTATGTGACAGTCACAAAGTGACATATCAAGCCAATCATGGAGCTTTGGGAGATTTCCTACACAGAAAAAGGCATTTCCTAAATAAAACCGGGAAGAATCATTCCATTATATATTCACTAGGGTCAACCTGACGCATATTAGGGATAATCACTAATGTATAACCATTTATGGAAGAAATTATTCAAGACACCCAATGACCAGCGGTTACTGTCTCACATTCACATTCACATTCCGTTGCTAAAAATACAATCCATGAACTTAATTAAAATCCTGCACAGAACATTTACTCCTTTAAATTTCTCTTTTAACACCACTCACTACAATCTAATTTACTGAAGTTAATTAATCAGTATGGCGATTATATTTTTAGCATCAGAAATAACATTATATTGACAATATAAAATGCAATAAATTTCAAGAAAAATAAATATTACATCAAGAAAAACAATACAATTAAAATACTGGTGTTTTTGTAATTCTTTATCATTAAATATTTTACAGTATCACTTACCTTCTTAGAGAATAAGCAACTCATAAACTTTCCTGACTTAGGAAATAAAAATCACTATGAGAAAATTTAAAACATTAGCGGTGTTAAGTTATCAACCCGCTTTGCACTATGGAATTTCGGGGCTTATTTTTCTATTGAGTCTCGCTGTCGCACAAGCGGCTCCTATTATCATTGATGGAGGAGCAACCCGTAACGAAGTGGGTAGCTCACCTCCGTCGATCAACAACGATATGGTAGATGGACAGAATTTAGCAATTGAAGAATATAAATCAAAAGGGATAACAGCATCAGTAGAAAGCGGCTATACCTTTAAGATAGGAGAGAATACAGCGAAAAATGCGACGTACTTTATCCAGCCTAAAGGGCAGGTTACCTGGATGGACATCAAAGCAGACGACCACATAGAAGCTAATGGAACTCACGTGTCTAGCAAAGGTAATGGCAATATCCAGACCCGTCTGGGTGTGAAAACCTTTATGAGCGGCGATGCCGATCAAGATAGAGATATCCAACCATTTATGGAGACTAACTGGGTCCATAACACCAAAAACTTTGGTACCACAATGGATGGTATCAGAGCATTCTCTTTCTGACTGAATTAGGTTGTTGCCAGCTAACTCCTCACAGGAAGCAACACACAGTGGAGAATATGATGTGATACAGCCGGCGTTTAGAAATGGCAATGCTTTACGCGTTAAATAAAATGATGCAGCAAGTCCTCATGTAGTCGACATATCGTTCAGCAATGGACAAGATTTTTCATCAATTCAGTGAGAATACCATGAGAGAATTACCTAAAATAAACCAACTGAAAAACCTGAGGGCAATTATTCAGTATGGCAGTATCCGAACGGCTGCTCTGGCGTTACACCAGACACAGCCAGCGATGACAAGAAGTATTCAAGAATTGGAAAAAATACTCGGCGTTTCACTATTAGTCCGGGGGGTTCACGGTGCTGAATTAACAGAGATGGGAAGAGTATTTGAACCCAGGATGAATCTGGTACTAAACGAATTAGAGCGGGCATTAGATGAATTAGAACAAATTGAACGCTCTTCTGAAGGTTTAGTCACATTTGGTTGCTCTCATTTACCTGCATTAACTTTTGTGCCAGGGGTCATAAAAAATTTTCAAGAGTCTTACTCTACTGCGCGAATTACTGTTGCTGAAGGCCAACTTTCTGAATTACTGGCCTCGCTACGCCTTGGTCGGTTGGATTTTTTTATTGGTATAATTTCTCCTGATATATCACTGCGCGAGTTCGTTAATGAACATTTAGATGTGACTCAATTTGCGGTCATTGCCAGAAAAGGGCATCCACTAGCAAACAGTACTTCATTAAGTGAGCTACGGGGAGCTAAATGGTATTTACCAACAGCCAGAGCTGGATTCTATAATGATATAGAATCGTTAATATTTCCTTATGGTAGAGAGCCTGAGTCTTCAGTTATTTTTGGCAATTCAGCAACTATCGCAGAGCATCTTATTTTAAAAGAAGATTATCTATTTGTTGGGCCAAAAATGATGGTGACTGTACCCTACTTACAGCAGGTCGTATCCATTATTCCAATAAAAGAAAAATTACCGGATGGCCATTACAGCTTAATCTACCGAAGGCAACAGTCATTAACACCCATGGCAAAAAAGTTAATGGACGATATTCGTTTTGCCTATTTAGAGTTAGTCAATCGACAGGTAATCTAAGCAACTGACGGGGGAACGTCGACTACTGGAAAGCCACTTAATGCAGCAGAGAAAACACCTTGTAGAGTTAATTATCACATAAACTTATCTTGATGATTTTTATCCTTATGTTTTATATGGCTTTTTGTTAGGGGTATGATATTTAAGCATCATATGAAAATAAAAGTGACTTTTCAACCGCAATAGTTTTTTTTATAGTGCGATCAGAGTGAAGGAATAGCGAAATGGGTCGCAAAAATGTATTCCCAGTAAACAGTATTTATTAAGGTTAAAGTTAACATACAAACTGTTATTCCTTTACTTTTCACATACAATTAACCCTTTTAATATGAATTTATTTTCCCTTTGCATTAGCTTCATTCCTGCTAGTCGCCGCATAAAAACGTGATTATTTCAGGGTTAATATAAGGTGTTAATGAAAGAGACCGTTATGAATAACGTTATTATTTTCAGCAATTATGACTTAGTTCGCTTTTTTTTAAAGCGAACAATAGAAAATATTACCATTATGCGGCCTAAACGAGGCAATGTCGCTATTAGCGTCTGTTACTCCTTATCTGAATTAGAAAACAGCATTCTAACTTTAGATAATCCAACAATTATATTTGATATTGATGACGTGTCGAAATTTGAACAGTTCCGACTCTTTAAAATTGCTAAAGGTAAAGTAAAACAAGATCGCCTTTTTCTATTTACTTCTGAGCATGAAAAGTCCGGAAGTTATACAATGTTAATGCAAATATCATCATTTCTACTCAGTAAAACTGCGCTACAAAGTCAAATTGAGGCCATGTTTTATCACTTGATTTTTCGCTCTAATAATCCTCCTAAAGCAAAAGTGCTGATGCAGGCAAGCTCAAGCTCTTCTGATAGAAGAGAAAGAATAGGGCTGACCCAACGAGAAAGTGAAGTGTGTCGCCATCTGCTGTCTGGGCTATCAAATAAAGATATTAGTATATTGCTCGGCATCAGTAACAAAACCGTCAGCTCCCATCGAACAAACATATACAGCAAGTATCAATCCAAGAATCTGCTTGAGCTTTACTCACGATTAAAGGTTTAACTTTAAATAACAACAAGTTGGTCTGACACCACCAAAATAGTAAAGTGACCAAGATGGCAACGGTCTGCCTGCTATCCTCTTGGACACCGGACAACATCAGTGAGATTCACCCTACTTCAACCTCGCTCCCCCTGCATTTTCAACGACGAAGAGTATAGAATAGCAATAATTTTCAATGAGTCAGGAAAGGCCTATGTCTACAATGCAAGAAGTGGCAAAGAAAGCTGGGGTGTCGAAAGCCACTGTTTCGCGCGTGTTGTCAGGCAAAGGCTACGTCAGCGAAGCGACTAAAGAACAGGTATTTAAAGCCATTGAAGAAACGGGATACCGTCCTAATCTGCTAGCGAGAAATCTGGCGACAAACAAATCGGAATGTATCGGTCTGGTCGTCACCAACACCCTATATAACGGTAGTTACTTTAATGAAATTCTTTCTCAGGCTGCGCAAAAATTAGAGAGTAATGGCCGTCAATTGGTGTTGGTTGATGGGAAACACAGCGCCGAAGAGGAGCAAGAAGCCATTCAATTTCTGCTCGATTTACGCTGCGATGCAATAATAATCTATCCCCGTTTTTTAACCGTGGATGACATGGATATTATTATTGATAGATATAAACAGCCCATTATGGTGGTCAACAGAAAGCTTAGAAAAAATCATAGCCATTGTATTTTCTGCGATCATAAAGGGTCTAGCTATAATGCAACTAAATATCTTATTGAGCGGGGCCATCAAGATATTGCATTTATTACTGGCTCACTTGACTCACCGACAGCAATAGAACGCCTTGCAGGGTACAAAGCTGCATTAGAAGCATCTTCGCTACCGGTTAGAGATAAGCTGATTGCACAGGGAAAATGGACACCGGCCAGTGGCGCATCGGCAATCGAATATCTGTTAAACAGTCAGTTACCTTTCAGTGCGATAATCGCCAGTAATGATGACATGGCCATCGGTGCAATGAAAAAGTTAAATGAAGCTGGTATGAAAGTCCCGGAGAATATCTCTATTATTGGCTTTGACAATATTCCTATCGCACCTTTCCTGCTGCCGCCACTATCCAGTATAAAAGATCCCGTCAGCGGGATGATAAATGAAGTTATTAATCGCCTGATATCAATGTTGGATGGCGGATATTTATCAAATGAGAACCTATTTCAATCCGATCTGATCATTAGGGACTCGGTTGCTGATGGGCCTTTTTTAACCCGATGAAAGCTCACTAACCTGTGGTAAATATCCAGTAAAAAAGGAGCCAAGGCTCCTTTCCATCAAACTGTTAGTCGTGCTAGTAAATAAAAGCTATTTAGCTCGCACACCTTCGACCGACAGAATCAATTCAACGTCCTGTGACGCTGGACCTAAGTCGGTGGTGATATTAAAATCTTTCAGCTTAATATTGCCATTGGCCTCAAAACCAGCACGATAACCGCCCCACGGATCATTGCCCTGGCCAGTTAGTTTGCTTTCTAGCGTCACCGGTTTAGTCACGCCATTTAATGTCAGGTTGCCAACTACGGTATACCCTTCGCCATTCTTCTTCACTTCAGTAGACTCAAATGTCGCCTGCGGGAATTTACCGACATTCAAGAACTCTTTGCTGCGTAAATGCTTATCACGCTCTGCATGGTTAGTGTCTACGCTGTTGGTGTTGATCACGACGTTAACTTTATCGGCAGCCGGATTCTTCTCATCAAAAGTGAAAGAACCATCGAAATCTTTAAAACTGCCGTATAACCAGCTATAGCCTAAGTGTTTAATCCGGAATTCGATAAAGGCATGCTGACCTTCTTTATCGATTTTATAGTCGGCGGCTACGGCGCTGCCTGCGGTAAACATCAGTGCGCCTACAGTCAGGCCCAATAGGGTCTTATTAAACATACTTAATTCTCCATAATACAGTTGGTTAATCGGTGCTACGTCCCAGCATCCGTTTAAGGGTAATATCACCATCAATAAAGTGGTGCTTAATCGCGGCCAAGCCATGTAATAGCGAAAGAACTACAACGGCCCAAGCCAAATAAAGATGCACAGTACCAGCGGTATCAGCCTGATCGGGTAAACCGGTAAATGTTGCCGGTACGGAAAACCAGCCAAATACATTGATTGGTTGCCCATCAGCTGTTGAGATCAAATAGCCGCTGAACATAATGCAAAATAAAACAATATATAAAACCAGATGGGCCAATAGTGCACTTACTCGGGTAAAACGACTATAGCTTGATAATGGTTTAGGTGGTGGTGAAATAAAGCGCCATACCACCCGAAATAACATCACAGCAAAGAGTATGCATCCGATACTCTTATGTATTTCAGGAGCCTGATGATACCAACCATCGTAATAGCCAAGAGTCACCATCCACAGCCCTAAAGCAAACAGTGCATATACAGTTAATGCTACCAACCAGTGGACACTAATAGTGATGCTGCCAAACTTCTCCCTGGTATTTTTCCAAAGCATAATGATTCCCTTTTGCTCAATTCATAGAACAATAGTCAAACATTATGAAACATAAAATCAACACTTATTTGATATAAGATATATTTCAACCTTTGCGGTCAGTTATTTTGCAAAAGTTTATAATTACTCAATCAGTATAATTGTTGGACTTTACTTAACCTGACATAAGTACAGTGAGCAAGCAGGTGGATATGGCAAAAAATAATGCCATTATAAAATCTATAATGGCATTAGAGGAGGTCGGTGT
Source organism: Yersinia alsatica (assembly GCF_902170305.1). Taxonomy (GTDB): domain Bacteria; phylum Pseudomonadota; class Gammaproteobacteria; order Enterobacterales; family Enterobacteriaceae; genus Yersinia; species Yersinia alsatica. The sequence continues at coordinate 11,423 of NZ_CABHWW010000004.1, forward strand.
GAGCTACTTTTATCTGACAGAAATACCCAATACTATGACGTTATACTGAAAAACCGAGATAGAGATAAATGGCCAAGACAATACTCGCGGTGGCAATAGCATAGGGCATCTGTGTTCGAATATGCTCAATATGGTCACAATCAGTAGCCATAGATGCCACGATAGCATCACCCGAAATAGGCGATGTCATGTCCCCGAAAATAGACCCCGCAATGGCTGCACCAATCATATATTCTACAGGTATCCCGACAGAGACACCCAGTTGAACCCCGATTGGAATCATGATGGCAAACGTCCCCCATGATGTTCCCGTAGCAAGCGACATAATGGCACTGATAATAAATATAAAGCCAATAGAGAAGCCCGGGGAAATTACACCGGAGGTTATCGTTGCAATATATTGCCCTGTATTAAGATCAGCCGAGACATTCCCCATCAAAAATGCCAATACCATAATTGAGCTGATCTTTACCATGCTGGCATAACCGACATACAGTTCTTTAAAGAAAGATTCTATATTCAGAATTCGCCGACCACAGAACCAGACAAAAGATACGGTGGTGCCAAACATCACGGCACTATAGACCGACATAGAACCGCTACCTTTAGTAAAATCACCGTCTCCTGTGACATACAATGCAACCGGAACAGCAATGACGGTCGATAGAATGGGGATTAGGAAGTTAAGCAATGAATGACATGCCGGATGATCAATAACTTCATCTTCTTCTTTCTCAACATGTAAGTCTTGCTTACTGACGAAATTCACTTCAGCTTTCTTCATTGGCCCCCAAGATGCGCCTGAGAAAATATAGAACAGCACCGAAGCTAACGAGAACCACGCCATCAAATTCCACACCATTGATCTGGCCAGAATTTCAAATGGCTGACCATCGATGTATCCTTTGGCTATCTGCACACCGATAACCCCCATCATTGCCGCCCCCCAGCCATTAATCATGGCCGAGGAACAGACAGATACACATGAAGTTTGCACAATGTAAGACATTTTTTCCGGTGACAGACCGTATCTTTTGGCCAGATCTTTGGTTGATGCCCCGGCAATAAGTTGGTTAATCGAACTTTCAATGAAAATAATTGAAGTAATTACCATTGCTAACAGCTGAACAGCTTTTTTATTAGTCACAAATTGGGTCTTTTCTGTTAAGGCCCGAACTAAACTTCTTACGCCTCCGGTAACAACAATTAAACGCATTATCCCGCCAATCATTACCATAAAGATAACGGTGCGTGTATTCCCAGGAGAGGAGAAGGTGTCAATAATGCCATTTAAAGTACCACTAATACCATGAATAATATTGTGATCATTGATCACCGTAAATCCAACAACTATCCCCATTAACAATGACAATATTACCTGCCGGGTAAATATTGCCAAACAAATAGTCACTAAAGGAGTAATAATTGTCCAAACGCCATAATCATGCATATGACTACCCTATTTAATTATTGTATAAAGGAAAGGGCTTGCTCTGCGTCTTCTATTAAATCATTAATATCTTCGATGCCTATTGAAAGGCGTAGTGTTGTATCGTATATGCCAATATTCTCCTTCTCTTCTTTAGACATAGAACCATGAGACATTGAGGCCGAATGGTTAACCATACTTTCAACCCCTCCCAGTGATTCGGCCAGGACAAAATAATTTAACTTGGCAATAAAAGTTTTTACCTCTGTTATATCGCCTTTCAGCCGGATACTGACTACCGCACCACCTGAGCGCATCTGCTTTTTACATAACTGATGTTGCGGATGAGACTCCAGCCCCGGGTAATGAACATCGAGTACTTTAGGATGTTGTTCTAAGAATTGAGCGATTTTTAACGCATTACTGCATTGACGCTCCATACGTACATCAAGCGTTTTCATGCCACGCAGTGCCAGATAGGCATCAAATGGAGAGGCGACAGCACCAACAGTGGTTTTACAAAAATCCAATTGCTCTGCAATATCCTGAACATTAGTAATAACTGCACCGCCAATCAAATCAGAATGTCCGCCAATATATTTACTGGTAGATAGCATGACGATATCAGCACCCAAGGTGAGAGGACGTTGGTTCCAGGCGCTGGCAAAGGTGTTATCCACGCAGGTCATAATCCCTTTGCTTTTGGCAACCTGACATACAGCTTCAATATCAACTAATTCCAATAGCGGATTAGTTGGAGTTTCAATCCAGATTAGGCGGGTATTTTCTTGAATATGATTATTTACTGCCGCGAGGTCATTCAGATCGACATAGCTGAAAGTGGTCCCTGATGTTTGTTTTCGTAACCGTTCAAACAACCGATAAGTACCACCGTAAACCCCTTTCATCACTAACACATGAGAGTCTTTAGGGAGTAGCTCCAAGATGAGCGCGGTGGCGGCCATCCCAGAAGCTGTTGCCGTCGCATAGACTCCACCTTCTAATTCAGCCAAGGCGGTTTCATAGGCATACCTTGTTGGGTTACTGCATCGGGAATAACAAAACTCCCCTTCTTCACCTAAATTTGGCTGAATGAAAGAACTGGCGGTAGTAATAGGTGGAAAAATAGCATTATTACCACGGTCAACTTGATCTCCCGCGTGGATCACCAGAGTCGCAATTGATTTTGTCTTTTTCATTATTTGTTCCCTTAAATTTTAACGATAGCTAGCCGTTCATTATAAATAATGATGCTCGGGCCCACTGTTAAACAGTAATGCTTATTTTATTTACGCGTCATTATACTGATAATTTCTTTATCTGTTTGCCTCATTGGCAATAACACTAATTTACATAAATTATTGATAGAGCCCTCTACGTCGCAGGACACAATACCATCACGCTCTCCAGCAACACTATTCTGTTGTGCCATTAAAACTGATTTAAATGCACAGGCTGTTGCGGTAGAAACTTTCATGGCACAACTGTTTGATGCGCCATCGCAAATAATGCCACTGATATCGCTTATCATGTTACTAATAGCATAAGAAATAGTCTGATAGTTCTTGGTCAATAACCAACTCATTCCCGCCGCCGCCCCCATTGCCGCCGTAGAAGCCGCACACAATGCCGATAACCGGGTATAACGCATATGGATTGAAATAGCGGCCAAATGAGCTAACGCTAATGCCCGAGCCAGTGTTTCATCATTAACGGCCAGATGTCGGGCAAGAGTCACTACCGGCATTGTCACAGTAATTCCCTGGTTACCCGACCCATAATTGGACATAGCCGGTAAGGGTGCGCCCCCCATACGGGCATCTGACGCCGCAGTCGTATTAATCAACATTTGACTCAGTAAATCTTGGCTAATAAAGCCGTTTTTTCTCGCCTGAGACAGCGCGCCGCTGACGTTTAAGCCATAACTTTTCCTCTGCCCCTCGTTAGAGAGGGCTGAATTAATTTCGGCACTTTTCAACATAAAAATAATGTCTTTTGCTGCGACATGCGTAATAAATTCAAATGCGTCATTAAGAGAAAATTCGGGTAACTTGGTCCCCGGTTCATTACCTGCAATTAAGTTTTCAGTTACAACTTGCTTAATATTATTAATATAAACATCAGTCACATTTGTATGACTACCTTGAATAATAACCCGACACTGATCACCAGGACCATGCAGTGTAATATCAAGATAAATAAAATCGACTGACTCAACTGCTGCTAAACATACTTGCCCTGATTCATTGAGCTGATAAGCTTCATTAATTTGTTCAGCCGTAATATCTTTTAACACTTCCAATTCAGCATCGGCATTACCCGCAATAGCGCCTATCGCCGCAGCTAACGTAACCCCAGAATAATTTGTCCCTGGGATAGTGACCCCCATCGCATTCTTATACAGGTTCTCAGATATATTTCCCGTAATCTTCACTATTGGTGCATTAAGATATTTTGCTGCCACAGCAGCAGCGTATGCAATAGCAATAGGTTCCGTGCAACCTAATGAAACTTTAACTTCTGCTTTCAACCAACCAAGCAATTGTTGATGAGTAATTTTTGGCATTTTTAATCATTATTCAGTGATGTTATTTATTTTTATCTTATGGTTTTGTGGGGAGAAATACTTTTCATTATTTCTTGTTGTTTTTGATGTGTAGAGAATTTTGTTCTCTTTGCCAAAAAATACAAATACAGATTTAAATTAATAAAAACAGTTAGAATACATAGAGATATGCAATCAAATATCTATTATTAGGATACTCAATGAGATACTAGTCACAAAACAATAAAGAGAATAATTTCCCCCACACCTCAATTTTTCATTAAAATTACTCGGCAGCCCTGTTTTAGCGCTCCTTAGAGGCGATGAGCAATACTGTCTGTAGCGATGCAGTCTGTGCCCAAATGGACGAACAGTGGGAGCAAATTAATACAGATGGGAAAAACATTTAACGGAAGATTAGTTTGAGCTTTTCTTGATAAGAAAAAAGCTTGCGCGGGCTCCACAAGAAATTATCGATTAGAGATAAAAATCAATAAAATAGAGCGCCAGCCACACCAGAATCAATAAGGCGAGAATGTCTGAGCAATCTCGCCTAAATATAAAAGCAGCATCAAATATAACCTACCCGGCTATTTAAATAGCCCACGTAAGTTATGTGGTTCACAACGTAAATACTGAGGGGCAACTTTAATAGTGGCACCTAATTTAGCCGCAGCATGCCATGGCCAGCGTGGGTCATAGAGAATACCGCGAGCCAGTGCAATAAAATCAGCCTGACCCGTCGCAATAATGGCTTCTGCCTGTTCTGGCTCCGTAATCAGCCCAACCGCCATCACCGGAGTTTTAACCGCCTCTCGGACTTTCTGCGCCAGTGGCACCTGATAGTTCGGGCTAACCGGAATTTGTTGCTCTGGCGATAATCCACCACTGGAGACATGGATATAATCGCACCCCAAAATTTCCAACTGTTTTGCCAGCACAATGGACTGCTCGGTATCCCAACCCCCATTAACCCAGTCAGTGGCAGAAATTCGCACCCCGACGACAATCTTTTTATCAATGGCAGCACGTATTTCACTGAATATTTCAAGCACCAGCCGCAGGCGATTTTCAAGCGAACCACCATAATTATCATCACGCTGATTTGATAACGGCGATAAGAATTGGTGCAATAAATAGCCGTGCGCGGCATGAACTTCAATAAGCTCAAATCCCGACGCAACAGCACGTTTGGCCGCAGCAACAAATGCAGATTTTATCTCGCTGATACGTTCAAGAGAGAGAGCCTGCGGAGGATGACGATCGCCGAAAGGCAATGCTGATGGCGCAACAGTTTGCCAACCACCTTGTTCAGCGCTGAGTTCATCGCCACCTAACCAAGGCAGGTTAGAGGAGGCTTTACGCCCTGCATGCCCTAACTGAATGCCCAGTTTTACCGGTGAGTAACGGCGGATAGCTTCAACGACTGGCCGAAGTGCCTGTGCATGCTCATCGTCCCAAATACCCAAGTCTTTATCGCTGATGCGCCCTTCTGGCTCGACCGCCGTGGCCTCAAGGATCAGCAAGCTGGCTCCCGATAACCCCAGATTACCCAAGTGAATCATATGCCAATCGGTCGGAAACCCCCATTGCGCTGAATACTGGCACATCGGGGCTACCACAATCCGGTTTTCCAAGGTTAACTCACCCAGTTTTGCCGGGGAAAATAATTGGCTCATACCTTTTACCTCTAGATTAGCAATCCCCTGCGTTTACTGAGGAGACTGTTGCAGTGTCCAGTTCAGTACTTGTGTGGCCAACTGATTGCTCGCTAAGCCAAAAGCGTCAACCACTTGATTCATCTCTGAGCCCTTAATCGGCTGGCGGATTTCAAAATGGCGCGTCGCAATAATTCTACGGTCTGAAATCCTGACCAAACGGGCATCAAAGCGAATCAGCACCTCACCGCTCCCCGCCTGATATACCCCTTGGAACGCCGACAAATCGCCGCTCAACTCAACATCCGCCTGAAGGCTATCATCGTCACTGCTGACCGCCGGGATGCGGCCATCGGTGCGGAATTCCTGAATCAGACGATTACGCAGCAAAATAGGTGCCGGGTCTGTCCAACGTGAGTTTTTATAGACCGCAATTTCTTGCCCTTCGGGCTGAACCGCAATCCGTGAACTATTAATGAACTGATTAGTCGCCGGTTGTGAAACCCGCAGTGACCAGTTGACTGTCTGCGCGCGCGGCGCATTCGCCGCTGGTGGCACCGGCAGCAAATAGACCTGCGATACCGGCGCACTAGGCAAAATAGTACAGGCTGATAGCAACATAACCAGCATTGATGCCGTCAATAGCCGCCCTTGGCGGCCTACAGCGTGCATTAGCTTAAGAGATATCATCGAGGCGTAAACTCCTGTGTTCTTTCACGGCCACGCAGCAGAGCCGCAGGGTTTTCTTCTAAACGAGAAACAGCGGCACGCAATGTCGCTAATGTTCTGCGCAACTCATCAACCGCTGGCCCCAGTTCATTCATCCCTTGCATGCCATTATTGAGTGAGGTTTTGTTTTCATTGACTAATTTATTCAGGATTATGCTGGTATTTTGTAGCGATGCCATGGTCTTCGCTGCATCACTCATTAATTGTTTCCCCTGCCCATCCATTAACCCATTAGCATTGCGTAGCAGATGATTAGTCTGCGCCAGTGTCTCATTGGCTTGCTTACTGGCCTGCGCCAGTTGCTGCAACATGGTTCGAATATCCTGACGTTGATCAGCCACGGTTTGGGTAACTAACGCAAGGTTATCCAAGGTGGTGATCAGGCGCTGCTGGTTATCGGGAGCCAAGAGTTGGTTCAGGCGCACCAATACTTCATTGGCATTGGTCATAAAGTTCTCACCGTTCGCCAGCAACTGACTCATCGGTGATGGTGTGGCGATAATCACCGGCACTTCGCCATCTTTACTTTCCAGTAACGGGCTTGATTGGCTGCTACTACTGAATTGAATATTTGACGTCCCGGTAATTCCGGCGACGGTCAGTCGGGCTTGCGTGTCCTCGCGGATTGGCGTGGATGCCGACACACGAATACGCGCCCAGACCTTACTAGGATTATCCCGGTCCAAGCGCAATTGTGTAACTTCACCGACACGGATACCGCTGTATTGCACGGTACTCCCTTGCGACAAGCCGCTAACCGGCTCATTGAAAACGATATCGTACAACCTAAACTGCCGGTCAGAACCAGCACTTGTTAGCCACAGGCAGAATAACAATGCGGCGCTGACCACAATGAGAGTGAACAAACCAATGACAACATGGTGAGCACGGGTTTCCATTTACAACCTCTCTTCACTATTAGTAGTCGTTGCCGCTTGATAAGCAGCCCGGCCACGTGGGCCATGAAAATAGGCTTGAATCCAGTCATCATCCGTCGCGGCGACCTTATCCAATCTATCAACCACCAGCACTTTTTTCTGCGAAAGCACCGCCACACGATCACAAAGGGTATAGAGCGTATCCAGATCGTGTGTCACGAGAAATACCGTCAGATTCAGCGCATCACGCAAGGTGCGGATCAAACTGTCAAACGCTGCCGCCCCAATGGGATCAAGGCCCGCCGTCGGTTCATCAAGGAACAGAATATCCGGGTCTAATGCCAGCGCGCGCGCCAGAGCAACACGTTTTACCATGCCGCCTGATAACGAAGCTGGATATTTACTGCCCGCCCCCGGCGGCAACCCCGACAGCGCCAGTTTAACCTGTGCCAGATGCTCGGCCTCTGCCCGTGGCAAACCCGCATTCTCGATTAACGGCAAAGCCACGTTCTCAGTCACGGTCAGGGAACTGAATAATGCGCCACGCTGGAACAACACGCCAAATCGCCGCTCTACCATTGAGCGAGCTTTACCCGTTAGCGTCATTAAGTCCTGACCAAAAACGTGGATCTGCCCATCCGTTGGGCGACGCAACCCGACGATACTGCGCAATAACACTGATTTGCCCGTGCCTGAACCGCCCACAACACCCAGAATCTCGCCGCGCTGAACATCAAGATTCAGGTCTTGGTGCACACATTGTTTACCAAAGCAGTTAACCAGATTACGAATTTGAATAATTGGCTCTTGCGTCATGTGGCTTACCATCCCATTTCCATGAAAAACAGCGCCGCAACGGCATCAAGCAGGATCACCACAAAGATAGAGTGCACCACACTGGTGGTGGTATGCACCCCCACCGATTCGGCACTGCCGGTCACTTTAAACCCCTCCAGACAGCCAATGATGGCAATCAGGAAGGCAAAAATTGGTGCTTTGCTTATCCCCACCAGAAAATGCTGTAATCCGTTACTGTTTTGCATAATCGACAAAAACATCGTCGGCGAAATATTGAGTGTCAAAGCACACACCACCATCCCGCCGAAAATACCGCAAACCATGCCAATAAAGGTCAGCATCGGTAATGAAATCAATAGCGCCAGTACCCGTGGCAAGACTAACAATTCAACCGGGTTTAAACCTAATGTTTGAATAGCATCAATTTCTTCGTTGGCTTTCATCAGACCAATTTCGGCGGTGAAGGCACTGGCGGTACGCCCGGCCATCAAAATGGCTGTCAACAGGACGGCAAATTCGCGCAGAAAAGAGAATACGACCAGGTCAACGGTAAAAATACCCGCGCCAAAGGTGGTTAATACGGTAGCGCCGAGGAAAGCAATGACAGCCCCGACCAAGAAAGTCAGCAGCATAATGATGGGTACGGCATTCAGGCCAATTTGCTGAATATTAGCGATCAGCGAGGTCATGCGCCAGCGGGAGGGACGAAATACCGTGCCAAACAGAGCCTCAAGTGTCAGCCCAACAAAACCCAGTAACGATTTGAAATCTTGCCATAAATTGTCCATAGAACGGCCGGTATTCGCCAGTAACTCCAGCCAAAACGATGGCGGTTTTTCTGATGACTCAGGTTCTACGTCAGGCAAAACATGGCTAACCGTTTCCAGTAAGACTCGGCGCTCTTGCGGCAGTTTAGGTGCCAGTTCACGCAGTTTACTGATACGTTCTTCACCAAGAAGCTGGGCTAATAAAGTTGCTCCGGCGGTATCCAAAGCCCCTAGCTGATTAAGATCAAAGACTACCGCGTGGGGCAAGTTGGCGCGCAATTGCGTGACTTCTGGCTCCAAAACGCGGTAATGCGCCAGCACCCAATCCCCTTTGACTGAGACCCGGACAGGCTGGACTGAGCTGTTGATATCGAGTTGTGCTGCGAACTGCCGCTCTGCCATAGAGGAAGCCTTACTCTTTATTAAAATACGGTTTTGACATCATTTACATATCAAAAACCAAGTCACCACCTTAAATAGGTATATCACACACTTTACTAAGAGTAATGACTAAAGAGTAAGGACTTAACAGCAAAAACTGGCTGTTTACTGCGGGTTAAGGTTTCGAGAGCTCATCAGCGACATTATGGCTCCCTGAATTCCCCCACTGTGCGGCCTTCTTCCCCGGCATTGCGCACCAAACGACAGTGGCAAGCAGGATTAATAAAACGCTGGCGGTGCCTAATACCAAACTGTGCGAAGTTGAAAAAGCGAGCTTAGCACTGGTTAGCAACGTATCGTCGCCACCAAGGCTATTAACCACCTGAATAGTTTCACTGATAGAGGCGCTCGCCTTTTCAGCTAAATCAGCGGGTAAATCCTCCGGTAACACAATAGAGGCGGTATAGGCTCGCGATAGCATCAAACCAAAGATTGCGACCCCCAATCCCGCCCCCAGTTCATAAGCCATGCCCTCCACTGCCCCGGCGGCACCGGCTTTTTCCGGCGGCGCGGCACTCATGATGGCGGCGGTAGAAGCCAATAATGATGCTTCAATACTAAACCCCAGTAATATCATCCATCCCCACGCCAGATAAGCTTGGGTGGCAAAATCAGTCCAGGCCAAACCGAGAAAACTCAGTGAACTCAATGCAATTCCCGCACTGGCTACCGCCCGCAAGCCCAGTTTAGCCACCAACCACCCAGAGAGCGGCCCACTGACACCACTGGCAATCATTAGCGGCAGCAAGAACAGGCCCGCCTCGAGCGGACTTTTACCTAAAACAAACTGCAATTCTTGGGTCAGGAGTAACTCAAAACCGACCAGAGTAATCATTGCCGTCAGGGCCATGACCATTCCAACGGCGATCACCCGCTGACTTATCAAGCGAAAATCAATCATCGGGGCCGATGTGGATAACTGATGACGAACAAATGCCAATAACATCACGCCGCCCACCAAGGCTGTCAGGGCAGTCACCACTGGATCTCCACTCCCTCGCAGCCCGGTTTTAGCAGAATAGACCAACATCAAGATGGCCGTAATCAGTACCAGCGCCGGGGCCAGTTTCCACGTCTGCTCAGTTCGTACTGGCTGATTGGGGATGACCAGCAGCGTCGCAATCACGACGGCAATAATAATAGGAATATTAATCAGGAATACTGACCCCCAATAGAAGTATTCCATTAGCAATCCACCGACCAGCGGCCCCATCGCCGCCCCCATCGTGCCGATGGCGACCCAAATCCCCAGGGCCATGGCGCGTTCACGTTCATCGGTAAAAATATGACGAACCGCAGACAGTGTTGCCGGCAGGATCATCGCCGCGCCAATCGCCAAAAAGGCGCGTGCAGCAATCAATACCGCGACTGAAGGCGCTAATGCAGCAGCCAGTGACGCTAATCCAAACAATACCGAGCCTAACAAGGCCAGCCGTTTAAAACCAATTCGATCCCCCAGCGCCCCCATCGGCAGCAATAAACACGCCATGACCAATGAGTAAATATCGATGATCCACAACAGTTCACTCCCCGTGGCAGACAGGGCAATCCCCAGCCGAGGTGCCGCCACATGAAGTACAGTTGCATCAATAGAAACAGGGAGATACATCAGAATAATAACGTAGAAAATCATCCACTTTTTAGACATACAGACACGCTCGGATTAGGCATAAATTGATGTTGAACACCTGTTCAATATTGCCATAATAGCGGAAAGTTGAACTAACGTCCAATTCATAACATAATGACGAAAACACCAATGAGTCAGCTAAAGGAGCCGTTTTGGCCTATTTGAACCGCGAAGAGCGGCATAACACCATTTTGCAGGCGGCAATGCAGGTGGCGATAACCGAAGGATTGACCGCCACCACTGTGCGGCGAGTCGCCAGTGAAGCAGGGGTTGCTGTCGGGCAAGTGCATCATCACTTTGCGTCAGTGTCACAACTGCGGGCTGATGCTTTTCTCCTGTTAGTGAAGCACTCATTGGCTGCTTTTGCACTGAATAGCCAAGAGGTGCCCGCTCATCAGCGGGTGCTACAGGTGCTCGGCTATCCGCAAGATGAAATCGGTCAACGGGAAACCCGTTTGTGGAATGAAGCTTCAATATTAGCTGAGCGGGATGAGCTGATTAAAAAAGCTTATGCTGCCTCAATGTCAGATTGGCATCAGGCCACCATGTCAGTGATTGATTCAGGAATAGCCAATAATGAGTTCCGCTCAGATATCATCGCCAGTGATATTGCATGGCGCTTAATTGGTCTGGTTTGTGGTCTGGATGGATTAACTCAGTTTACTGAACTGGGCTTTTCAGAAAGCGAAATTCTGCGCCACCTGACCGCGATGATGGAAACCGAGTTACTCGACCAGCCATCAAATTAACTGTATTTATAAAACCTGCCGCAGCCTGCATCTCACTCCGACGGTTTTTGCCGGAGATAAAAGCTATAATGGCAATTTGACCTCTCTTTATCCCCGCCAATTTATTGATGTTGTGCTTGGGATACTTTGCTTTGGGAACCGAGCATGACTCAACAATCTACTGCCGCCGATGTTATTTACTACAACGGCACGATTTACACCGCAGATGCCAATAACCAGGTATGCAGCGCCATCGCTATTGCCCAAGGCTATATTCTCGCCACGGGTGGCGATGAACTTACCCAGCAATTTGCCTCCCCGAAGACTCGTCTGATTGATCTGGCTGGCAAATTTATGATGCCCGGCCTGATCGACAGCCATATGCACCCATTTTGGGGCGGGAAGCAGCTGATCGGTTGTAACCTTAATTATGCCGCACTGAGTGTTGAGCAGACGCTGGATATTATTCAACAGCATCTCGATAACGATCCTTTTAAAGGCGAAAATGACTGGCTGACGGTCCGGGCCTGGCAACGTCAGGCCATGACGCCAGTCGGGGCGGATATGAGCCGTAACGCACTGGACTCACTGAATACTCGCCGCCCGGTGGCGCTATTCTCTAATGACTGCCACACGCTGGCCGCCAACAGCCGCGCGCTCGAGTTATTGGGCATTGACGAAAATACCCCAGTGCCGCCAGACGGCAAAATAGCCCGCGATGCACAGGGTAAACTCACTGGCATTTTAGAAGATGCCCCAGCGATGCGGGCTTTTGACAGCATTCCCGCCGCAACTGCGGAAAAGAATGTGCAAATTGCCGCCCACGTACAGCAAGTGCTAAATGCTCAGGGGGTCACGACAGTGATGGATACCCGTGTATTTGCCGAACAATTGTTAGCATTCCGCCAGTTATATGAGCGCAATAAACTCACTTTGCGGGTGCTGGGCGCGAAAGAAGTGACGCCAGACAGTTTGCAGGGGCCAGAAGATGCCGCGCGCGTGGTGCAGGAAGTGGCGGAGTTTGCTCGCCAGTGGGGCAGCGACGAATGGACTCCAGCACCGGGGTTTGCCGTCAACCACTTAAAACTGTTTATCGATGGAGTGTTACAGCCGCCGACCATGACCGCCGCCCTACTGGAGCCTTATCGTGCTAACCGTGGCACGCCAGATAAGCCAGACTGGCAAGATACTGACCATTATGGCGATCTCTACTTTAGCGCATCGGTAGTCAATGCCGTGATTCTGGAATGCGCACGAGCGGGTCTGCATCCCCATACTCACACCGTGGGTGATGGCGCCATCGAGATGGTGCTGGATGCGGTGGAGCAGATGCGCGCTGCAATGCCGGGCAAAGATATCCGGCCGGGATTGGCGCACAACGAGCTGGTCGCCGCCCATCAATATGACCGTTTTGCCAAACTGGGGGCAACTGCGGTGCTCTCTTTCCAGTGGGGTGGCCTACCGGGCGTGCTGATTGATGAAGAGCGCGAAATGCTAGGCGAAACTCGCTTCCAGCACATGGAGCCGGCGGCGCGCTTCCTGGATGCGGGGGCGCGAATTGCTTATGGCAGTGACTGGCCGATTGACCGTCTGGATGAATGGTACAACCTGCAAGTGGGGATGACCCGCCGAGCATGGGATCTTGATGGCAATCCAGCCGGCCCTCGTCTGGATAATGACCGCGACCTGACACTGATTGAGGCATTGCGCTCAGCCACCATTGATGCCGCATATATGATTGCTAAAGAGCACTATATCGGCTCTCTGGAAGCAGGTAAATTTGCCGACATCATCATTCTGAAGAATAACCTGTTTGAGCAACCGCCAGAGACGATTTATCAGACCCAAGTGGAATGCACCTTGATTGGCGGAAACGTGGTTTATCAGGGTTGATAGCCGCCAGTTAATTATATTCTGGCTCACTGAGTTAAATCGGTGGGCCAGCAAAATCAGTGCAACCGTGCCACACAAATGCCACACAAGTAGGAAGTGATTGGCGTTACTCCAGACCTTGTGTCAAAATCCGCTCCTTTATGTTTTACAGCTGCATAAAAATGCAGCGCAACGGTGCTTGTTTACACCAGGAGATGATAGGGTAATGCCACAAAATATTCAGCTACGCAGAGTGCTTAAAACCCCCGCGCTCGTCGCTTTCGGGCTTGCCTACATGGTGCCTTTAGGCGTTTTCACCACCTATGGACAGGTGACTGTATTAAGTCAGGGGCACTTACCTATTGCCTATCTGGTCACTGTTGCCACCATTCTGTTTACCGCCCTAAGTTACTGTCGGATGACCAGCGCCATGCCGCTATCAGGTTCCGCCTATTCTTATGTGCAACGCAGTTTTGGCGGGAAAACCGGTTTTCTGGTGGGTTGGGCACAAATTTTGGATTATCTGTTCCTGCCAATCCTTAATTATCTGGTGTTAGGCATTTTCTTGCATGAGGCGTTTCCGGCGATCCCTGCGCCGGTATTTATTATTGCCTCCATCGTCAGTGTCAGTCTGTTAAATATTCTTGGCGTACGCCTACTCACTTCGGTAAATTTCACCCTGATCGCCGCGCAGATGGTGTTTATCGTCTTATTTATTGCGCTCTCTTTCAGTCAGGCAGATTTAAGCCCTGAGGCATTAATGAAGCCTTTACTGGTGGATGCTGGCGAGTTCTCTGGCTTGCTCTCCGGTGCCGCCGTGCTCTGTCTGGCCTTCCTTGGCTTTGATGCCATCGCCACGATGGCAGAAGAGGCACATGATGCTAAACGCACCTTGCCGCGCGCCATTTTATTTACCGTGATCAGTGCCGGGGCCATCTTTATTGCCGTCTCCTATGCTGCACATTTGGCGTATCCAGATTGGCAGTCATTAATTCCCCATCAGGATACCGCCAGCCTGATTATCTCCGAGCATGTCGGCGGTAAGTGGATGTATAACTTCTTTATGGCCACTTATCTGACCGGTGTTTATGCCTCGGCAATGACTGCGCAAACCAGCGTGTCCCGCATCTTCTATGCCATGGGGCGTGAAGGGGTATTACCCCGCAAAGTATTCTTCCATCTGCACCGTAAATTCCACACGCCGTGGCGAGCAATTTTGTTCGTGGCCACTATCTCGTTGCTGGCCCTGTTCCTTGATCTGAACTTAGTGGTGTCGATGATCAGTTTTGGTGCGCTTGGCGCATTCACCTTTGTTAATTTGAGTGTAATTAAACACTTTATTATCAATGAGAAACGTCGCGGTTCCGCCGCCATGTTCAAATATGGACTATTGCCGATGATGGGGTTTGTGATGTCGGTATGGTTGTGGGTTCATCTTGAACAGCGCGCGCTGGAGGTGGGCTTACTGTGGTTGTTGGCGGGCTTTATCTATCTACTTTGGTTGACCCGTGGCTGGCGAAAATCCCCACCATCGGTTAATCCAGATGACATTTCACACCTAATGTGATGAATAATGTTGCAGTAAAAATGGCCACTCAGTGTGGCCATTTTTATGTGATTCAAGCAACTCTGTGCAGTCGACCAAATACCCTATAGATTTCTTGCCCGACCGACTGCCTCCCCCAACTGCCAAACGGCCATGGCGTAGTGGGTGCTGTGGTTATAACGGGTAATCGTGTAGAAGTTTGGCAAACCGTACCAATATTGATAACCGGAACCAACATCAAAGCGCAGTAGACTTGCTTCTTGATATTCACCCAGTGAACTGGTTGGGCTTAGCCCCGCGGCAGACAATGTTGATACCGGATATTTGGTTTTAAAGCCATTGTCGAGATTAGGCGCTTGCCCACTCGCGGGTATCGCCACCGCCGCCCCTTTGGTCCAGCCGTGAGACTTGAAATAATTGGCTACACTGCCAATTGCATCCACCGGGTCCCACAGATTAATATGTCCATTACCATCAAAATCAACAGCATAACTCTTGAACGATGAAGGCATAAATTGGCCATAGCCCATCGCACCGGCATAAGAACCGCGCAGACTGAGCGGATCTTTACCCTCAGCACGCGCCATCAACAGAAAGGTTTCCAACTCACCAGTAAAGTATTCAGCGCGGCGCGGGTAAGCAAAGGAGAGCGTTGCCAAAGCATCAATGATGCGGGTCTTGCCCATCACCCTGCCCCAGCGGGTTTCAACCCCAATGATCCCGACGATAATTTCTGGCGGAACCCCGTATTTCTCATAGGCGCGTTGCAGCGCATCTTGGTGTTGATTCCAGAAATTTACGCCATTCTGCACATTATCTGGCGTAATGAACTGATTGCGATAGCGGTTCCAGGCCCCATTAGGGCCCGAGGGGCGACCAGAAGTCGGCGCTTGCTTATCCATCAGACGGATAACCCAATCCAGCTTTTGGGTTTGAGCCAATACATCATGCAGTTGCTGACGTTCAAAACCGTGTTCACGCACCATTTTATCCACAAAACGGGCAGTATCCGCATTGTAGGCAAAATCACCGTTTTCCAAATGGCCCATATGTTGCGGTTCAAGTAAAAAACCGCTCTGTATCAGGCCATCTGATGGCGTGGCAGCAACAGGAGGCGTCGGCTTGCTGCTACAGGCAGAGAGCAAAGTGAGTAAAGGAAGAATGACAGCCAAGTGACGCATCGGATACCCATAAACCATGCAAAAAGTGGTAGCTATGTTAAGGCATAGTCTGATTAGCACAAACAGGTAAATGCAGCACTACCACCGGTTATTTATCAGAAACTGGACAGCGCATAAATCTGTTGCTCAGAGATGAGCATATTAACGCCCTTGAACTGTAAGGTTTTACCTCGACTTGAGTGAAACATTTAGTAGCAAATAACGCGAATGCTTTTCACTATCATTACTTTTTTCTTTCTATAGAATCGAGCTGTTTGGCTCTCTCGTTTTCTTCTCTGACCCGCTAAAGGATCTTTTTATGAAGTTACGTTTTTCTGCTCTCGGCCCTGTTACACTATTAGCATCCTCAATGATATTGGCGTTTTCTGCCAATGCCGCATCCAGTGATGAAGGCATTGTGATTTATAACGCTCAACACGAAAATCTGGTGAAATCTTGGGTTGACGGTTTTACCAAAGATACCGGCATTAAGGTAACTCTACGGAATGGCGGAGACAGCGAATTAGGCAATCAACTGGTTCAGGAAGGCAGTGCTTCGCCCGCAGATGTGTTCCTGACGGAGAACTCCCCGGCCATGGTTTTGGTAGATAATGCCAAACTATTCGCCCCGCTGGATGCCGCAACACAAGCTCAAGTTGCTAAAGAATATCGCCCTGAGCATGGCCGTTGGACCGGCATTGCCGCTCGCAGCACGGTGTTTGTCTATAATCCGGAAAAAATCAGTGCCGCCGAGCTGCCTAAATCCATTATGGATCTGGCAAAACCTGAGTGGAAAGGCCGTTGGGCTGCATCACCATCAGGTGCCGACTTCCAAGCAATTGTCAGTGCCATGCTGGAACTGAAAGGCGAAAAAGCCACCTTGGAGTGGTTAAAAGCGATGAAAACCAATTTTACTGCTTATAAAGGCAATAGCACCGTGATGAAAGCGGTGAATGCTGGCCAAATTGATGGCGGGGTTATCTATCACTATTACCGCTTTGTTGATCAGGCCAAAACCGGTGAGAACAGTGGTAAAACCCAGCTGCACTACTTCAAGCATCAGGATCCAGGGGCATTTGTCAGTATTTCGGGCGGCGGCGTACTGGCCTCCAGTAAACACCCGAAAGAAGCTCAAGAATTCGTTAAATGGATCACCGGCAAATCAGGTCAGGATATCTTGCGCACCAATAATGCGTTTGAATATGCCGTTGGCGTCGATGCAGCATCTAACCCTAAATTGGTGCCACTGAAAGATCTGCAAGCGCCTAAAGTAGAACCGTCTAAACTGAACAGCAAGAAAGTGGTTGAATTGATGACCGAAGCCGGGTTGCTGTAACCCCGCAATCTGCAAATAAAGTGGATTTTTAGCCCGTCATGCTGTTTGCCTGACGGGCGTTTAACCTTCGAGCGTCTTTACTATTATGGCCAATATAAATATCGATGTTATCCCTGTGCCACAGAGTAAAGCTGCACAACGCCAATTTAGCCGCCGGCCAAGTTCTGGGATTGTGGCTATTGCTGTGATGCTTTCGTTACTCTCCCTGCTACCGCTGGGGTTTGTCATTGGCATCGCCATTGATACCGGTTGGCCGACGGTCAAGGCACTCGTTTTTCGCCCGCGAGTGGGTGAATTACTGCTCAATACCGTATTACTGGTGGTTTTCACCTTACCGCTGTGTGCCATTATTGGCGTATCACTGGCCTGGTTAACCGAACGAACTGCCTTGCCCGGCAGACGAATATGGTCCCTGCTGGCCATCGCGCCACTGGCCGTCCCTGCCTTTGTACAAAGTTATGCATGGATTAGTCTGGTGCCCTCAATGCATGGGCTGGGCGCGGGCGTATTTATCTCTGTTCTCGCCTATTTTCCTTTTATCTATTTGCCAGCTTCAGCGGTATTACGCCGCCTTGATCCCGGCCTTGAAGATGCCGCCGCCTCATTAGGTAGCACGCCCACTGCGGTATTTTTCCGCGTGGTATTGCCGCAATTAAAATTAGCTGTTTGGGGTGGTTCAATCCTGATCGCACTGCATTTATTAGCGGAGTATGGGCTCTACGCCATGATCCGTTTCGATACCTTTACCACCGCCATTTTTGACCAGTTCCAATCCACATTTAATGGCCCGGCCGCCAATATGTTGGCGGGAGTTCTGGCGTTATGTTGTCTGGGATTATTGCTAATCGAAGCGACCAGCCGAGGCTATAACCGCTATGCCCGAGTCGGGTCGGGCAGTGCAAGGGGGCAAACGGCTTACTCAATGAGCCCCGCCCTCAACTCACTGTGTTTACTGCTGCCGCTAACCATGGTCGCCCTCGCGCTGGGAGTGCCATTTATCACGCTCACGCGCTGGCTCTATCTCGGGGGGATAGAGGTGTGGTTGAATCCTGAGCTGCTCCCTGCTTTGAGGCAAACACTGACATTGGCCTTGAGCGGCGCGCTGCTTATCACGCTGTGTGCTGTGCCGATGGCCTGGTTATCGGTGCGCTATCCGGGGCGTTTACACCGGGTCATGGAAGGCTGTAACTATGTCACCAGTTCGCTCCCCGGTATCGTGGTCGCGCTGGCGCTGGTGACAATCACTATCCGGATTGCCAGACCACTGTATCAAACCGAATTTACGCTGTTGCTGGCCTATTTATTGATGTTCACACCCCGGGCCTTAATCAGTTTGCGTGCCGGTATTGCACAAGCCCCTGTTGAGTTGGAAAACGTCGCTCGCAGCTTAGGCAAAACCCCCACTCAGGCCATTTGGAGCACCACCATGCGTTTGGCCGCTCCGGGCGCGGGCGCAGGGATTGCGTTGGTCTTTCTGGCTATCTCCAATGAGCTGACCGCGACTTTGCTACTGGCCCCCAATGGCACCCGAACACTGGCGACCGGCTTCTGGGCATTGACCAGCGAAATAGACTATGTCGCCGCATCACCTTACGCACTGCTCATGGTGGCACTTTCCCTGCCGCTGACCTGGCTTCTTTATTCTCAATCTCAACGTACAGCAGGATTATGAGCACACTTGAACTGCAACAAATAAGTAAGTCTTATCAATCGGTAACCGTATTAAACGGCATTGACTTACAGGTGCCAGCAGGTAGCCGAACGGCGATTGTCGGCCCATCTGGTTCGGGTAAAACCACGTTACTGCGGATTATTGCCGGTTTCGAAATACCGGATAGCGGCAAGGTAATCCTGCAAGGCAATCCGCTCTTTGACAACTCAACTCAGGTGCCAGCGCATAAAAGAGGCATTGGCTTTGTGCCACAGGATGGCGCGCTATTTCCCCATTTTACTGTCGCGGGCAATATTGCTTATGGATTAAAAGGCACCCGGCAGGATAAAGCCCGGCGGGTGGATGAATTAATGGAGATGGTGGCGCTGGACCGCCACTTGTCCTCGCTTTGGCCCCATGAGATATCCGGTGGTCAGCAACAGCGAGTTGCTCTCGCCAGAGCACTGGCACAGCGGCCGGTGCTGATGTTGCTGGATGAGCCATTCTCAGCTCTGGATACCGCCTTGCGCGCATCAACCCGTAAAGCAGTGGCTGAGCTATTAGCACAAGCTAATATTGCGTCTATTCTGGTCACCCACGACCAAACTGAAGCGCTGTCATTTGCCGATCAGGTGGCGGTGATGCGTGGGGGCAAGTTGGCCCATGTCGGCCCGCCGCAAGAACTGTATTTGCGACCGGTTGATGAGCCGACAGCCACATTTCTGGGCGAAACCCTGATTCTCTCCGCCCATATTGATGCCGGTTGGGCTGATTGCGCATTGGGCCGGGTTAAAGTTGATGATGCAAAACGCCGTGGACCGACCCGCGTCATGCTGCGGCCGGAGCAAATCACTATCACCCCATTACCCGACGATCATCACTATACCACTCACTGTCTGGCTAAGATTATTGGCATTGATTTTGCTGGTTTTATTTCAACACTCAGCTTATCTATTGACGGGCGTGATGAAGTTATAGAAATCAAAACAATCAGTCGGGAAGGTATCCATGTTGGCTTAATGGTGGATTTGACGATAGTGGGTCAGGCGCATATTTTTGCTGACTGAGTGACATAGTGCACATTTTTGCCATGGCTTTGTCATAAGCACACCATTGACTCTGTTTGCCGCCACAGATTGCATTATGCTGCTGAAATTGCCACTAACGGAGCACTCCAAATGGATGAAATGCATGTCATTATCGTGACCGTGGGGCTATTTGTGCTCACCTTTATCAATCCCGGTGCCAATTTGCTGGTAGTGGTGCAAACCAGTCTCAGTTCCGGTAAAAATGCCGGTTTAGTGACCGGGCTAGGTGTGGCATTAGGCGATGCAATTTATTCGGGATTAGGGCTATTTGGCATGGCGGCCCTGATTGCTGAAGGCGGAATGCTATTCTCAGCCATTAAAATCGGGGGCGGCTTATACCTGCTCTGGTATGCCTACAATATGGTGCGGCATCGTCAGGAACTGCATATGGGGATTGCGGCGGTAGCCACCACAACAATGACACCTTGGCATGTGTTCTTCCGCCGTGGCCTGCTAACTGACTTATCAAATCCACAAACTGTGTTGTTTTTTATCAGTATTTTCTCGGTCACTCTTACCCCGACAACCCCTGCATGGGCCAAAGTGCTTGCCTGGCTGGGTATCGTGCTCGCCTCAGTTCTTTGGCGGTCATTACTCAGTATGGCGTTCTCCCGCCCTGCAGTGCGCCGCGCTTACGGTAAGGTTCAGCACCTACTCAGTGGCATTATCGGCGTCGCGGTTGGGGCTTTTGGTTTACGCCTCATTTATGAAGGTATCACCCGCCGCTGATATTTCCATTCAATTAATAGCACGCAGGCCTTTTTGATCGCGGCGTAACTGCCGATACTCCAGCACGGTCAGAATAATAACAATGAGATCCAGCAGTGTTATCAAGATCAACAGCACGGAGTGAGTAAAGGTATAGCGATAAACTTGATAGACAATAAACAAGCTAAAAATTACGATTGCCGCAGGGTAATAACCCAGTTTTTTACGCCACAGTCCAATAATGACCCATAGCTTAACCACGCCGTGAATAAGCAGATAAAATGCGGCGAAATGCAGGCTGCTAATGGAAAGACTTTGCGCCGCATGCAGCAAATAATTAGCCACGACATCGCCACGATCCGCAATAAAATCAACCTGTGTAATACGATGCAGCACATTAAGTAAAAATTGTGGCGTAACAAAATAGGTTAAAATACCGGCAACAATTTCCATAATTGCCAATATGGCTTTCAGTAGCAGACTGACTTCAAAAACGGCATGGATATTTTTCTCACCGAAAAGATTATGACGATCAAAGCGGTTTTTCATATTCAACATCGCGCTGGTTCCCTGCGGGTAAATACAGTGAAGAGTATCGATACCCAATAGAGTAGCAGCTTACGTGGTGCCGATTAAAGCACCACGTTTTTATCTATTAGCCCTACATCTGTGGCAGTTTAGAAAGTAATCACCGTTTTTAATCCGGTGACCCATGCATCTTGTGTCTGACTCACCCCTGCTGGCGAGTGCCAATATTGCAAATCAGGTTGTAATTCCAACCATGAAGTCACGCGGAAACGATAATAAAGTTCCGCAGTCACTGAATGTCCCGGTACCGGTGAATAACTGGGATTAGCATAATCGGAGACATTATTGATTTGATTCATATAGCGTTGATTATCTTTATAATGATCACTGAGCTTAACCATTGATACGCCTAAACCCAGCCAGTCTTGAGGTCGGCTATCAAATAAGCCGCGATAGCGAATACCGGTCGCAGCGGCATAATGCATATAATTCGTCCGTTGATCGGCCAGCGACATACTGTAAAACACACTTAAACCACGGCTGGCGTCATCTTGATGCTTGGTGACCTGTTGATTAAATCCGCCGTAGAAGAACCAGGTATTATTATGGTAACGATAGCCATTGGGATCAGTAGCACCGGCAGCACCAGACACCCCAGTATAAAGATCTCGTTGCTCCGCATTGGTATATAAAACCCCTAAATTATAAATACCGGGCAAGTCTGTAAAGGCATTAGTTTTTAATTCCAGCTCCAGCGGCAGTAATATGCCCTTGCTGCCTTTAGTTGACCAACTCCAAGCCCGACCGCGGCTAGGAGCATCTGGGTTTTGCTCCATAACCCCAGTTTTTAAGGTTAAGCCGTCAGTGAGCTTATATTGCAGGGTGGTGCCCCAATAATGGACATTCCAGTTAAACCAGGTCAATGAGTTGGCTGATTTACCGCCACATAATCCTAGCGTCTGAAAATCGCAGGGAATAATTTGGTCAAAATCCTGCACTTTATTCATCAAACCAATGCGCCAATGTAATTTTTGATCGGCAAAACTACGGGCAAAGGTTAACCATCCCAGACGCGTTATAGACTGACCACCAAAACTTTCCTGCGACAGATCGGTTATATTCACGCGTGGGTCTTGTAACCGGTCCCGAGTCAGACTGTTATCATGATTTCGATTAACAATATTCCCTTCAATAACCGCATCTGGAATACCGGTATATAATTCGAGATCTTGTTGGAATGTTAATGAGAACTGGTCGATATAAGATGCTTGTTTATCATGATTATAACCGCCACCTGCGTTATATGATAATTGGCTTAAATAACCGAGCGAATAATTAAAGCCATGCTCCGATAGAATAGGCCGAATACCCAGCATATCCCCCAATAGCCCTTCTTGCTGCGGTTCAAACCCTAATGCTATTCCCTGCCATTTTGGTGTCGGCTGCTCAATATATTCACCACTACCGGTTAAACCATCACTTAATGCCGATGATGAAAATAAAATTGTAGAGGTCAGTAAATAAAATGCAGCAGAATTCATCTGACGAGTCAGATATAAAATTGGTTTCATTATTTTCCCTTTTTAGAATAATTAGCGCATCTGATGTAAAATAGATGCGCTATACAACGTTAAATATCGCTGAATTAACGTTTCAACTTCCCACCATTACTCTGAATTACATCGCGATACCAATAGAAACTCTTCTTACGGCGACGTTCTAATGTGCCATTACCGTCATCATCACGATCCACATAAATAAAACCATAGCGCTTGGATAATTCCGCTTTTGAAGCACTGACCAAGTCAATCGGCCCCCAGCTGGTATAACCCATAACCTCAACACCATCAGCAATCGCTTCGCTGACCTGAACCAAATGGTCATTGAGATATTCGATGCGGTAATCATCCTCAATATTGCCATTGGCATCCGGCTTATCTTTCGCGCCCAATCCATTTTCCACAATAAACAGAGGTTTCTGATATCGATCCCACAATTCATTGAGCAGAATACGCAGCCCTTCAGGATCTATCTGCCATCCCCATTCAGAACTGGCAAGATGCGGGTTTTGTACCATGCTGAGAATATTGCCTCTGGCCTTACGGTTTAATTCTTCATCCGCAGTCACACAGCCACTCATGTAATAGCTGAAGGAAATAAAATCGACGGTTTCTTTTAATGCCGCTTTATCTTCTGCTGTAATTTCAATGCTGATATCGTGCTGCTTAAAATAGCGGGTCATATACGATGGGTAATAGCCCCGAACCTGCACATCGCCAAAGAATAGCCATTCACGATTTTGTTGCAGTGTTTCCAGAACATCGGCGGGCTTACAGGTTAGCGGATACATCAATCCCCCCAACAGCATATTACCGATGCGGCCATCAGGAATAATTTGATGTAATGCCGCAACCGCTTTAGCACTGGCGACTAACTGGTGATGAATAGCCTGATATACCTCACTTTTACTGCTTTCCTGCTCTAACCCTACGCCAGTGAACGGCGCATGTAGTGACATATTGATCTCATTAAATGTCAGCCACAATTTGACCTTATGCTGATAACGCTGGAATACCGTGCGAGCATAATGTTCAAAGAAACCTATGGTTTTACGGTTGCCCCAGCCACCATAATTTTTTACCAATCCGTAAGGCATTTCATAATGAGATAATGTCACCAGCGGGGTAATATTATATTTTGCCATCTCATCAAATAATCGGTCATAAAATGCCAGACCGGCTTCATTCGGCTGTTGCTCATCACCCTGTGAGAAAATACGCGTCCAGGCAATAGAAATGCGTAGGCATTTAAAACCCATCTCGGCAAATAGCGCAATGTCTTGCGGATAACGGTGATAAAAGTCGATGGCGACATCTTTGACATAGCTGTCACCACTCACCCGCGGAATAATGTCACCAAAAATACCGTATGGCTGTAAATCAGAGGTAGACAGCCCTTTTCCATCAGTAAGATAAGCCCCTTCTACCTGATTAGCCGCAATGGCGCCGCCCCAAAGGAAATTGTCTGGAAATGCATGTTTCATTGGTTTTCTCCTGAATCAGTATTAACGAATGACGGTTAATAACGGTGCTTGCTCAGTAATAGATGATCCTTTAGCGCACAGGACATCCTGATAATCTTCACTATTGCTAATAATAATTGGCGTGGTTAGGTCATAACCGGCAGCGGTAATAGCTGCGCAATCAAACTCCAACAGTAAATCCCCGGCACTGACACAGTCACCGGCCTTAACATGGGCGGTAAAATATTGGCCTGCGAGTTTGACAGTATCGATACCTACATGGATGAGAATTTCAGTACCCGCAGCAGATTCAATCCCTATCGCGTGGTGAGTTTTAAACAATGACGCCACTACGCCATTAACCGGGGAAACCACTCGCCCACTTTGTGGAATAATTGCTATCCCCGCCCCCAATAAACCGCTGGCGAAAGTGGTATCACTCACCTCGGTTAATGCCAATAATTTACCCGTGATAGGGCTGAGGATAACTTCACCAAGGCCACTGTGGTTTTCTGCTATTACCGAGGTTTGAGATAAACTGTCTGTTTCTATTGTGGTTGTCGGGGCTGGCAGGCCAAAAAAGTAGGTGCTGATAGCGGCAAATATCAATGCTGTCAGGGTACCAATAATCGCGCCCCATACCGTGGCATCAATACCGCTAGCTGGGATTATCTGGGCAAAAGAGAAAATGCTGACCAGACCAAATGAATAAATATGAGCCTGGCTATATCCGACCACCACTCCCCCTATCGCCCCGCCAATACAGCCGAAGACAAAAGGTTTTTTCGACGGTAACGTCACACCATAAACCGCAGGTTCAGTAATACCGAATATCCCGGCAGTAAATGCCGAACCGGCCAATGCTTTCATTTTTGTATCACGGGTACGTAAAAAGACCCCGAGGGTAGCCCCTACCTGTCCCATTACCGCAGGCAACAGCAGCGGAGCCATGGTGTCATAGCCCAAGACACTCAGGTTATTAATCATCAAGGGGACCAAGCCCCAATGCAGACCAAAAATAACGCAAATCTGCCAAATCCCAGCTAATACCCCACCCGCAACCGGTGGGGCTGCGGAATAGATCATTTGGAAACCGGTGGCTAATAAATGACTCAGCCAAGTCGCCAATGGGCCAATCAGTAAGAAGGTGGCCGGAACGGTTATTGCCAGACACAGCAAAGGGGTGAAAAAGTTTTTAATGCTGCTGTGTAAAACGCGGTTAAAGCCTTTCTCCAGTTGGCAACTGACCCAAGCCGCTAATATGATCGGAATAACGGATGAAGTGTAATTGATGAAAGTGACCGGAATGCCCAAGAAATAAACTACCTCGGCCCCCGGTTGCTCGGCAGTATTAAAGGCAGCAAGCATCAGTGGGTGTACTAATGCTCCACCAATTGCCATGGTAATAAAGGGATTACCACCAAACTTTTTACCCGCCGTATAACCCAAGACCAGCGGGAAGAAATAGAACAGCGAATCACTGGCAGCAAATAAAATGATATAACTGCCGCTGGTGGGTTGTAGCCAACCACAAACCAGACTTAACGCCAGAAAACCTTTAAGAATACCGGAGGCAGCCATGACACCGAGTAATGGCGTAAAAATACCTGAGATAATATCAATGCAATGGCTGAGCAAACCCTCTTTCTGGTTACTCTTTAGTGGCCCATTCTCTTCTAAATCAGATAAACCGGCTTGTTGTAGCACCGCTTTATAGACTTCACTGACATGGTTCCCAATAACCACCTGAAACTGTCCGCCACTCTCCACCACCATAATAACGCCCGGATTTTTTTTCAGCGCTTGTGCATCTGCCCGCGACGAGTCCTTGAGTTTGAAGCGCAAACGGGTAGCGCAATGCACTACGCTGTTGATATTGCTTTTGCCCCCTACTCCGGCGAGGATTTCGCTGGCAACCGTTGTGTATTGCATAATATGTTCCTTCGATGGCGCTATTATTTATTTGGATACCTAAATTCGGATAAATCAATTTGAGTAAGTCAGTTTGAGCAAATAAGTTCGAGCAAATAAGTTCGGGCAAATAAGTTCGGGCAAATAAGTTCGGGCAAAAAAAAACCTGAAGACACTCCGTAGCGCGATTAAGCGATACAAGTGCATTCAGGTTTTGCCTGCCATCGGCAGTAACAATCCTCTGTTCCCCTTATGTCATCACCGGTGGGGAAACTGTCTTTGGGTTAGTCCATTAGTCTGGCAAGTTAAAACATTCCCGACGAACCCGTTCAATATGGATAGTCAAAAACATCAGTTCTTCTTTGCTCAGCTCTTGCCGATACTGCAATTTCATATGCTGCTGAATTTTACCGGCACAGCGGTAAGCTGCGGCATAATTCTCTTTTACCGCATCGTGCAAGGAATCATCATCACTGGTGACCCCATTGCGTCCAAGCATACGCTGGGAAAAAAACTTCAAATGTGTGACAAAACGGTGATAACTCAGCCCGTCTTCGTCATATTCCAATTTAAATTGGTACTTCACCAGATGCAGGATTTCTTGCATAACTTTCGTCACTTGCATCACTTCAGGCATTTCGCCATTCAATTGCGCATTCACTAAATGCAGTGCAATAAACCCGGCTTCGTCGTCTCGCAACTGTACACCGAGCCGTTGTTCAATGATTTGCAACGCTTCGCGGCCCAAAGCAAACTCTTTTGGATACAAGCGGCGAATCTCCCACTGCAATCCATTGGTGATATCCAAGCCCTGTTTATGTCGTTCAATCGCATAGAAACAGTGATCAGTGAGTGAAATGTAGAGGTTATCTTGCAGTTTACCCAATTTGGCCGTTGCCTGCGTGATGATGCAATCACAAGTAATCATTACTTCTAATGGAATACAGCTCAGTAACTCACTTAATCGCGAAACCATTTCGTTATCTTTCAAAGCAAACACTTTTTCTATCAATGTGTTATCCAATGACTCTCCGGGGTGTTTTTGAAAGCCCAGACCACGGCCCATAATCACCTGCTCCTGACCATGCTGATCAAGGACAATAACCACATTATTATTAAGTATTTTAGCGATTTGCATGTGTTAGCCCTGAAAACAAAAAAACCCGACTCAGCAGCATTCATCTAGCTACTAAATCAGGTTTTGCCCGCCATTGACGGTAACAATCCAACTGCGAGTAAATTAGCATGTTAATACCGTACCGCAAGCGGGCAGAGATAAAAATCGTGATGGAGATCTCCTCTTATCTCATTTTAACCATTATTAATATGATGCTAATTCAACTAGCTGCTCATTTTATATCAATAAAAATTGTCGTTAAATAGAGATAAAAATCCATTGAGACTTTTCTCAAAACAATTAAGGGAAATTAAATTAAACTGATATCGCTATATAAATAATAATATAACCATTTCATTTGAGAGTGATTCTTTATTAACAATGTCAGCCCGATAAATATATTAAATTTATGTATAGGGAATAGTTAATACCTCGCAGTAAATCATTAATAACCTTCGATATGCTCACATAAATTAACGCTATATTTTCGTTATGCTGTCTTAATTGATTTATATCATATGCAAGTAACAAATTATTTCCTAAGGTGAGACATTACAGTTCTATTTTGCATTTTATTTTTATCAAGAACGCTTATTTTCATCAAAAAATGTATTCTGCAAAGGTAATGCCATGAATAACAATAAGAGACCTATCACAGCTTCACTCAGTCGCCGTGAATTTATTCAAACATCTGCCGCAGTGACCGGGGCTGCGGCAATTGCCGGTTCAATCACCCTACCTTTTTCAGTACAAGCCGCACCAGAGCCGGCAGCACCTGCGGCGAAGGAGACAGTTAAATACAGTGCTTGCCTGGTTAACTGTGGTAGCCGCTGCCCGCTAAAAGTACATGTCAAAAATGGTGAAATTATTAAAATTGCTAATGAAGCCATTTATGATGATTCCACTTTTGGTGAGCATCAAATTCGACCATGTTTACGTGGCCGTTCAGTCAGATGGAAAACATATAACCCCGACAGAGTAAAATATCCCATGCTGCGAGTAGGAAAACGCGGCGAGGGTAAATTCAAGCGCATCAGTTGGGATGAAGCCACCACTATTGTGGCGGATAATCTCAAGAAAACTATTGCGCAATATGGCAATGAAGCCATTTATTATCAATATGGTTCTGGCTCTACCGGCGCTAATTTACAAGGCCGCAATGCCTGTAAAAGAATGCTAAGTTTGCTGGGCGGTTTTCTGGATCAGCATGGCACCTACTCCACCGCGCAAATCAACACAGTAATGCCATACATTTATGGCGGTGCCGAAGAAACGTTACTGGATGAAATTAAAAACTCGGACTTAGTGGTCATGTTTGGTCATAATCTGGCTGAAACACGGATGTCCGGTGGCGGGCAATATATTGAAACTGTCCATGCGCTGGGGAAAAGTAAAGCCAAAGTTATTATTATTGACCCACGGATGACCGACAGTGTAACCACCCTCAATGCCGAGTGGATCCCGATATTTCCCGGTACTGATGCCGCACTGGTTGCTGCATTAGGTTATGTCTTAATTAAAGAAAACCTGACGGATGAAGATTTTCTGCAAGAATATTGTGTCGGTTGGGATGCCGCCACATTACCCGCCTCCGCCCCTGCCAATGGTTCTTATAAAGATTATATTTTAGGTAATGGTGCCGATGGGGTAGAAAAAACGCCAGAATGGGCCAGTGAAATAACCGGGATTGACCCCGTTCGTATCATTCAACTTGCGCGTGAGTTAGGCAATGCCCGTGCCGCCTGGATTTCGCAAGGTTGGGGGATAGTGATCCGCCCCGATAGTTTTGGACACCACGCTAAGCGAGTAAAATCGTTTAACGAGGTGAACAATGACATCAAAG
>NZ_CABHWW010000005.1 GCF_902170305.1 Yersinia alsatica
TCCCGGTCAGTGGAGGCGCATTATAGGGAGTTCCTGACAGCCTGCAACCCCTAATTTGAAAAAACTTTTCAACCGCTGAATCTTTAGTCAAAACGCTGCTAAATTGACAGTTTTTCCAGTGTTGGGAAGCCATAACCC
Source organism: Yersinia alsatica (assembly GCF_902170305.1). Classification (GTDB taxonomy): domain Bacteria; phylum Pseudomonadota; class Gammaproteobacteria; order Enterobacterales; family Enterobacteriaceae; genus Yersinia; species Yersinia alsatica. Next base: position 139 of record NZ_CABHWW010000005.1, read on the forward strand.
TGCAAAACGGGCAATAAAGCATCAGTGTCTGCGTTCAGCGCCATGCAATATGCAATGTTCTCATCCGTAGAAGAAATGATATTTTCCTGCGAAGAGATAAGCCAAGCCGTCCGACGCGCAATTGCAGCCCCGGAATCGACCATGCGCGTCCCTTCCGGCAACACTTGCGCCAACTCTTCAGCTAATAGAGGGAAATGCGTGCAGCCCAAGACAATGGTATCTGGCGGTTCACGCATCATTAGCCACGGATGAAGGATTTTCTTTAATGCTTCCGCCGCAACCACGCCACCATGCAACTTACTTTCTGCTAGCTCCACCAGCTCAGAGGAACCCAGTAACTCAATTTTGCAATCAGTGGCAAAGCGTTTAATCAAATCCAGGGTATAAGAAGCATGAACCGTGCCGCGTGTGGCCAGTAGGCCAACAACACCATTACGGGTTAGCCGCACTGCAGGTTTGATAGCGGGAACAACACCAACGACCGGGAACGCAAAACGTTCACGCAATGCAGGAAGGGAGACGGTGCTGGCGGTGTTACAGGCGATAACCACTATTGCTAATGGATGGCGCTGCTGCACTGCCGTGACAATTTCCAGAACGCGCTCAACAATAAACTCGCCTGACTTCTCCCCATAAGGGAAAGCGACGTTGTCGAAAGCATATATATAGTGGAGATCCGGCAACAGCTGCCGAATCTCTTGATAAACAGATAGCCCGCCAACACCTGAATCAAAAATCAGCGCTGTCGGGCGAGGAGAAGAATCAGCCTTAGAAGTTATAACTTCCTGTGAGGTAATACTCTCGTCCAGCGGTTTTATAGCCATAAGCCGTTTCGTATTCTTTATCGAACAGGTTAGCAATTCTACCACGAACTGTTAGATGAGAAGTAACCGGATAAGCAGCAGAGACGTCGACTGTGCTGTAACTCGATAATTCACGCTGAGTCGAGTTATACATCGAGGTGCTATTGTCGTAGCGTTTGCTGTAATACTGGTAAGAAACGTCCATATCAACATTGAACATTGTCCAATCCAACTGATACTTGGCCTGCTGTTTAGAGCGGCGAGCTAACACTTCATTATTTAGGTCATTACGTGGGTCAATGTATTGCAACGTGATCTGGTGGTTAAACATCCCGGTATCAAAGTTTCCGGTCAATTCAACACCTTTTATAGTGGCAGAATTCACATTGTAATATTGCCCTTTATACGTCACTGGGTCAGAAGTGTAATCAATCAGATTTTCAATTTTGTTGTGGTAAGCAGACAAACGCCAGTCAACTGGCCCTGTCAGCCCTTCCAGACCGGCTTCCCATTGGCGCGACTCTTCCGGTTTCAGATCACTGTTTGACATAATATCGAAGCGCTGCGAACCATATTGCTGACCCAATGAAGGGGCCAGGAAGCCAGTGCCGTAAGATACTGTCACACGGTAGTCAGGAACAAACTCCCAGCCCGCGGCTGTTTGCCACGTTTCGTGCCAGCCAAATTGCTCATCTTTATCTTCACGGCCAGAAGCTTCTAATGTCACATTGCCGAGCTTTTGCTGGCCGCTCAGATATAAACCGGTGTTATCCCGCTTATAGGTGTCGGAGATAGTCTGGCTAGATGAGGTTAGGCGCTGTTGTTGCCAATCCACCCCTGCGCTCAGCGTCGCACTTTCAAAACTGTAGGTGTTGCCCCATTGCACATTGCGCTGATCCATATTGTCCAGCGTGGTAGCAACTCCATAGCGGCCATACTGGCTACTGAAGTTATAGTCTTTATATTTCTGATAGCTACCGATTAATTGGGAAGAGTAGGCTCCCGACACATAACGTAGCCCGGCATCATAAGTATGATTATAAAGTCGCTCTTCATCGCCGCTGTAGGCCGGAGAAGAGAGGCTGCCCACATCATAATCCGTGTTATTGGTGTAGCCATATCCTCTAACAAAGCCGGATATCTCTTGGTTGAATTGATGTTCCAGACCGGCCCAGAAATTTTTATTACGAAAACCGTCCCGATCACTATCAATAGGGTTTGGCGAGTTAGGTTTGATGTTATAGCCGTTAGTGGTTTGATACCCACCCGCCAGCGTCGCCAAAGTATCACCAAAACGTTGGCGAACACTGCCATCATATTGCTGGTAGCCTTTAGAACCGACGCCAGCATTAATCTGTGCACCTTCTTGGTCAGTTTGGGTAATCACGTTAATAACGCCACCAATCGCCCCAGAACCATAGACGGCAGAACGCGGCCCACGAATATATTCAACTCGCTGCACTAAAGAGATAGGAATCTGATTGAAGTCGACGCTGTTGACGATACCGGTGCGGGCCAGAGGAATGCCATCAATCAATACCAGTACATGCCGAGCTTCAGTACCACGGATGTACATAGAAGAACCCTGACCTAATCCCCCGTTTTGGGCGATATCCACGCCAGGCAACCGGCGCATAACTTCATTGAGGCTTTTTGCCTGCCAGCGGTCGATATCATCACGGGTGACGACATCGGTCGGCGCCAATACCGTGGAAACCGGTTGTTTGAAACGGCTGGCGGTAACAACCATTTCATCTTTATTACCTGTGGTGGTGTTGTCCTGCGCCCATCCAGAAAATGCCGTCACAGAAAGGGCTGTGAGCAGCGTATATTTTTTAATTGTCATTAGAAAAGCATCCAAACTCAAATAGCGGATGCCGCAGTGCCATGGCCGGTAGTACGCGACGACCACGAATATTGCGACGTATACCGGCAGGTCTTCGGGCTTGGGATCTCTGATATCGACTTTAATTACCGCAGTAAATAATACTGAGATGAATAAATAACATGAAACAGAGCGGGCGATGACTTCCCGTCCTTATGGACAGTGTCTGGATGAAACCTATCGCCGTGACTTCCCCTTACCGCTGCGCGTCAGCTCCGGATTTACACCGGATTCCCTTTTAACTCTTAGGTGTTTAAGTAACAGCATGAGGCCGGACCGCAATGCTACGATCAAGTAAAATGGATGTCTAGACTTCTACTCTTGTAACGAGGGATATCGCCAATAAATTTCATGGTGCAGGAAGGGGATAAACACGACAAAACTGGACATCACTTCCACTTTCCCTACAATCCGCAGGAATAAACCTCTTTTATAATGTCCAGACGAGAAGAAACATGACTCCCGACATCCTGCCGACTGACGGCTATGACCACCAACTGGCGGAAAAATCGGCCCGTCTTCAGGCGATGATGTCGCCGTTTCAGGCCCCCGCCCCCGAAATATTCCGCTCTCCAGTTGAACATTACCGCATGAGAGCCGAGTTTCGTGTTTGGCATGATGAAGACGACCTGTACCACATCATGTTTGATCAACAGACTAAGCAGCGAATTCGGGTTGAACAATTCCCAGTCGCCAGTGTGTTAATTAATCGTCTGATGAGCGCATTGATGGCCGCCATCAGGGCCGAGCCTATTTTGCGCCGTAAGCTATTCCAGATTGATTACTTATCTACCTTGAGCGGCAAACTGATTGCATCTTTGCTGTACCATCGCCAATTGGATGAAGAGTGGCAGCAGAAAGCGCTGGAGCTACGTGATCAGCTGCGCGAGCAAGGTTTTGATCTGCAACTGATTGGCCGGGCATCAAAAACTAAAATCATGCTGGACCACGACTATATTGATGAAGTGTTGCCCGTCGCCGGTCGTGAGATGATTTATCGTCAGGTTGAGAATAGTTTTACCCAACCTAATGCTGCGGTGAATATTCATATGCTGGAATGGGCCATTGATGTCACCCAACATGCCAGCGGTGATTTGCTGGAGCTGTACTGTGGCAATGGTAATTTCTCACTGGCATTAGCACGCAATTTCGACCGTGTGCTGGCAACAGAAATTGCCAAGCCGTCAGTGGCGGCCGCGCAATACAATATTGCCGCGAACAATATCGATAATGTGCAAATTATTCGGATGTCCGCGGAAGAGTTTACTCAGGCAATGCAAGGTGTGCGTGAGTTTAACCGCCTGAAAGGCATTGATTTGAGCAGTTATAACTGTGAGACCATTTTCGTTGATCCGCCGCGCAGTGGGCTGGATGACGAAACCGTCAAACTGGTACAAGATTACCCGCGCATCCTTTATATCTCTTGTAACCCAGAGACACTGTGCGCCAATCTTGAACAACTGCAGCACACCCATAAAATCAGCCGGTTAGCGCTATTTGATCAGTTCCCTTATACCCATCATATGGAGTGTGGGGTTTTACTGGAAAAACGAGACTAACAACCCGCAAAAACTATAGGCAAATAAAAGGGCAACGCCATGTTGCCCTTACTATTTCATTGCCAAACTCACTCAATCTGCTGTCGCGAAAATTGACGGCCGACAGTTATTGCGGCTGCTGGTTATCACTATCTGAGTCAGTATCGGTATCAATTTCTGTCTGTGCTGATTTGCGGGTTTTCAGCTTGAATAAAATCCAGAACACCAGCACCACACTCAGGATAGAGGGAACGAAATTGGAACCAATCACCGGATGCTCAACACGTACAATCGCGCTATACAATAAAATGCCGAGTAAGAAACATGCTGAAGCCAGCACTGGCAGACCTTGTGGCATGGCAAAATTGAGATAGCGCTGGTGCAAGCAATAGACCGCCAAAATAAGTGTCAGTAGCGGAAAGACTGAAAAAGGCACAAATGAGCTGAATATCGCATTAAATGAACCATTTATTGCCAAACCAGTAATCAATGCCAACAGTAGGGTGCCGGTTTCACGGCGGGATTGTTCCATCATTTTCCTTACCTTATTAAGCGCGGGACACTGCGAGCTTTTCCTGCTCGCGACGATACCAATAATAGGCACCCTTGGAGATCATCCGCAGTTGTAAGACCAAGCGTTCTTCTAACTGTCGCCGCTGTTCAATATCCACGTCCAGCACTTCTGCACCGGCACTGAAGACAATTGTGACCATGGCCTCAGCTTGAGCTTCGGTGAAGCTACGTGGCATGTGATTTTCCAGCTCTAGGTAGTCGGCCAGCTCAGCAATAAAATGCTGAATTTCGCGCGCCACTGCAGCACGGAATGCAGCAGAAGTCCCGGAGCGCTCCCGCAGCAATAAGCGGAAAGCATTCGGATTATTGCCGATAAATTCCATAAATGTAGAGACAGATGTGCGGATAACACTGCCGCCCTTGGCAATCCGCTGACGTGCCTGGCGCATAAGTTGGCGCAGCATCAGGCCGCTTTCATCAACCATAGTGAGGCCAAGCTCGTCTACATCACGGAAATGCCGGTAAAAAGAAGTCGGTGCGATACCTGCTTCACGGGAGACTTCCCGCAAACTCAGGCTGGCAAAACTCCGCTCAGCACTCAGTTGGCTGAACGCCGCTTCGATAAGGGAACGACGAGTCCGCTCTTTTTGTTGTGCTCTGACGCCCATAATCGTACCCAAGGGATATCCAATTTCTCAATCTAAGACATATAGTCAGCAATATACCAAACTTTATAGTAACAACCGTTATACAAACGTATCATCCCAATACGGAATTGCCGCTTTACAGCACACATCACGGTGATTTACCCATTGTTTATTGGGTTATACTTGGGATGATGTTAATGTACCGTTGTAATTTTGTATAATAATAGGTCTCTCCTACATGCAACAGCACTTCCATTTTGATGCCATAGTTATTGGCTCGGGTCCTGGCGGTGAAGGTGCCGCTATGGGGTTGGTCAAGCAAGGTGCCCGCGTTGCCGTCATTGAACGGTACAATAATGTGGGCGGTGGATGTACCCATTGGGGCACCATCCCATCCAAAGCTTTGCGCCACGCCGTTAGCCGTATTATCGAGTTCAATCAAAACCCACTCTATAGCGACAATGCCAGAACCATCAGCTCTTCTTTTGCTGATATCTTAAACCATGCGGATCGCGTTATTAATCAGCAGACTCGCATGCGCCAAGGCTTTTACGATCGCAATCACTGCCAGATGTTTTCCGGCGATGCCAGCTTCATTGATGCTCATACTATCAATGTGCGTTATGCCGATGGTACCAGCGATACATTGCAGGCTGATAACATCGTCATTGCCACCGGCTCACGCCCCTATCGCCCGGCAAACGTTGATTTTAACCACGAACGAATTTACGACAGTGATACCATTTTGCAACTCAGCCACGAACCACAGCACGTTATTATCTATGGTGCTGGGGTTATTGGTTGTGAATATGCCTCAATTTTCCGTGGGTTGAGTGTCAAAGTGGATTTGATCAATACCCGCGATAGGCTGCTGGCTTTCCTTGATCAGGAAATGTCCGATGCCCTCTCTTATCACTTCTGGAATAACGGCGTGGTTATCCGCCACAACGAAGAGTTTGAGCAAATTGAAGGAACCGTTGACGGCGTCATCGTACATCTGAAATCAGGCAAAAAAGTCAAAGCAGACTGTTTGTTGTATGCCAATGGCCGCACCGGTAATACCAGTGAATTAGGGCTGGAAAATATTGGGCTGGAAGCAGATAGCCGTGGCCTGTTGAAGGTCAACAGTATGTATCAGACAGCACTGCCCCATGTGTATGCGGTTGGTGATGTGATTGGTTACCCGAGTTTGGCCTCTGCGGCCTATGATCAGGGGCGAATTGCCGCGCAAGCGATGATAAAAGGCGAAGCGCAAGTTCATCTGATTGAAGATATCCCGACCGGCATTTATACCATTCCGGAAATCAGTTCTGTCGGTAAAACCGAACAGGATCTGACCGCGATGAAAGTCCCTTACGAAGTGGGTCGGGCCCAGTTTAAGCACCTCGCCCGCGCACAAATCGTTGGGATGGATACCGGTAGTTTAAAAATCCTGTTCCATCGGGAAACCAAACAAATCTTGGGCATTCATTGCTTTGGCGAACGTGCGGCTGAAATTATCCACATTGGGCAAGCCATCATGGAACAGAAAGGTGAAGGCAATACTATCGAATATTTCGTTAATACTACCTTCAACTACCCAACCATGGCGGAAGCCTATCGTGTGGCGGCGCTCAATGGTTTAAACCGCCTGTTCTGACTTTTCGTTTATCACTTCTGCGCTCATGCGTGGTTGCATGTGCTCACGTATCGCCTCGGCGAGTTGCTCATAGCGGCCACGCAATGGGGAACCGGGGCGATACACCAAAGCAATGGTGCGCTTAGGTACCGGCTTGTAGCATTCCAGATAGCAAACGCCATCACGATTTCTTTCGTTCGGCACGGCCAGTGAAGGCAATAGCGTGATACCGCTACCTGCGGCAACCATGTTGCGCAGTGTTTCTAAACTGGTGGCACGGAAATGCGTGTCTTCCTCAGCACCGGCCTGGAAGCAAAAACCCATCGCTTGATCACGTAAACAGTGGCCATCTTCCAGCATCAGCAATTTCTCACCAGCCAGTTCGTGCATTTGCACTTTTTCACGCGAAGCCCATGGATGGTCGCTATAAATCGCCAGTTGCATCGGCTCGTCAAACAGCGGAACTTCAATAAAAGCCTCAGTCTCTTTGACCAGTGCCAGAATGGCGCAGTCGAGTTTGCCACTATCCAATTGAGCCAAAAGATTTTGGGTCTGCGCTTCATGCAGGTACATTTCCAGTTTTGGGAATGTCTGATGCAGCATAGGAATGATTTGCGGCAATAAATAAGGCCCAACCGTAGGAATAAGCCCGATATGCAGCGGGCCAGACATACTCTCGCCCTGCAAACTGGCCATCTCTTTAAGGACTTTCACTTCTCGCAATACTGTTCTGGCCTGTTCCACCAGCAATAGCCCAGCTTGCGTAAACAGAACTTTCCGGCTGGTGCGCTCCAATAACATCACGCCCAACTCATCTTCTAATTTACGAATCTGACCACTTAATGTGGGTTGGCTGACATGACAAGAGTCGGCGGCGCGCCTGAAGTGCCTGAATTCAGCCAGCGCCACTAGGTATTCTAAATCACGAATATTCATCGGTGCTCCGCTTTATGATAGTCATTGACGATAGATAAGATAGCAACCAGTGATTAGAACTATCAAGTGATAAAATGAATAATGTGTCCCAACGAAAAGATACTCAGAAAAATTTAAATATTTTATTTTTTAATTAAGGAGTTACAGATGTTTACTAACCAAGAAGGTAAAAAAATCCCACAGGTGACTTTCCATACCCGTCAGGGCGACCAGTGGGTTGATGTAACTACCGACGAATTGTTCAACAACAAAACTGTGATTGTATTTTCACTGCCGGGTGCCTTTACCCCGACCTGTTCTTCCAGCCACCTGCCACGTTATAACGAATTGACTGGAGTGTTCAAACAACAGGGTGTTGATAGCATTCTCTGTGTGTCAGTTAATGACACCTTCGTCATGAACGCTTGGAAAGCTGATCAGCATGCCGAAAATATTACTTTCATTCCAGATGGTAACGGTGAATTCACCAAAGCCATGGATATGTTGGTAGAGAAAGCTGATCTGGGCTTTGGTCCTCGTTCATGGCGTTACTCCATGCTGGTACGTAACGGCGTGGTCGAAAAAATGTTTGTTGAGCCAAACAAACCAGGTGACCCGTTTGAAGTTTCTGACGCCGATACCATGCTGAAATATCTGGCCCCTGATTTTAAAGTACAAGAATCGGTTTCTGTCTTTACCAAACCGGGTTGTCCGTTCTGCGCCAAAGCAAAACAGATGCTGCAAGATCGCGGTATTCAGTATGAAGAAATCGTACTGGGCAAAGACGCAACCACCGTCAGTCTGCGTGCAGTAACAGGCCGTGGGACTGTGCCACAAGTGTTTATTGGTGGCCGTCACATTGGCGGTAGTGATGATTTAGAGAATTATTTGTCTGCCTAATGACATGAATAAATATGTGCATCAATAAAAACGACGATAACGTGAAGTAACTTGGTAGGCTCCGGCCTACCCTTTTTTTCTGTTAGGAGCAGACATGAAAACCTTAAACGTTGATGTCGCCGTGATTGGCGGCGGTACTGCCGGGCTTGGCGCTTATCGCGCTGCCAAACTATCGACCCCAAGTGTGGTGATGATTGAAGGTGGCGAATACGGTACCACCTGTGCTCGCGTCGGTTGCATGCCATCCAAACTGCTGATTGCGGCGGCTGAAGCTGTGCATCAGATTGAAAAAGCCCCCGGATTTGGTATCCACCTGCAAGGTGAAATTCTCATTAATGGCCGTGAAGTCATGGACCGCGTTAAGCGCGAACGTGACCGTTTTGTTGGCTTTGTTTTGGAAGGCGTAGATAACATTCCAGCCGCAGATAAAATTCAGGGTTATGCACGTTTTATTGATGACAATACCCTGCAAGTTGATGATCACACTCGCATTGTCGCGCAACGCATTGTTATTGCGACCGGTTCTCGTCCAACCTGGCCTGCGCCTTGGAATGAACTGGGTGATAGGCTGATTGTTAATGATGATGTTTTCAACTGGGACGATTTACCAGAATCTGTGGCGGTGTTTGGCCCTGGTGTTATCGGGCTAGAGCTTGGTCAGGCGCTGCACCGACTTGGTGTTCAGGTCAAAATGTTTGGTGTCGGGGGTGGTGTTGGCCCACTGACGGACAGCATTGTGCGCAGCTACGCCGCGAAAACATTGGGTGAAGAGTTCTATCTGAATCCCGATGTGAAAGTTGAAGTGATGCAGCGTGAAGGGGATAAGGTCTTTATTCGTTATCTGGATGAGGCCGGTAAACCACAAGAAATCATGGTGGATTATGTTTTAGCCGCCACAGGCCGTCGCCCTAATGTCGATAAATTGGGTCTGGAAAATACCTCCCTCGTGCTTGACGAGCGCGGTGTTCCATCAGCCGATCGGCTGACGATGCAAACCAGCGTGCCACATATCTTTATCGCCGGTGACGCCAGTAACCAGTTGCCATTACTGCATGAAGCCAGTGATCAGGCTCGTATTGCTGGTGTGAATGCTGGCGGATTCCCTGAAGTGGTGCCCGGTTTACGTCGCAGCCCGATTTCAGTGGTTTTCTCCGATCCGCAAATCGCCATGGTGGGCTCCACCTTCCGCGAATTGTCACAGAAATTCAGTGCATGCGGTTGTTTTGAAATCGGTGAAGTCTCTTTTGAGAATCAGGGCCGTTCACGTGTGATGCTGAAAAATAAAGGTATCTTAAGAGTTTACGGTGAGCAAGGTACCGGACGTTTCCTCGGTGCCGAGATGATGGGGCCAAGTGCTGAACATATTGCGCACCTATTAGCTTGGGCACATCAGCAGCAAATGACCATCGACCAGATGCTGGATATGCCATTCTATCACCCAGTCATCGAGGAAGGTTTGCGTACTGCCCTGCGTGACTTGCAGTCTAAATTGAGATTGGGTACCGACGAGGCTGAGCGCTGTCTGCGCTGCCCGGGTGAATAATAGCTCTCGCTCCTCGTTTCTCATTGATTAAGCCGGGCTTTATGCCCGGTTTTTTTATCTGCTATTTTTGCGTGCCACTTCCACAGATTTCATCGCCTCACTTGGCAAATAAGCCAGCAATGTTCACTGTCTGCCAATACCCACCGCACTAAGCACCCTTACCAGCTCAAGAATTACTCTTGATGTGATATCAATAATGATACTAAAATGGCGGCATTATGAAAGACATGGACAGTCGGGTTGCACGAATGAAAACCAATCCTACAGGGGTCAAATTCCGTGAGTTAGTCAAAATTTGTAATTTCTATTTTGGCTTTCCCAGACATTACTCCAGCAGCCATCATGTTTACAGCACCCCTAGGCAAGGTGACCCGCGGATCAACATTCAAAAGGACAGCAGCGGAATGGCTAAGTTTTACCAAGTAAAACAGGTCATTGCTGCTTTGGCTAAACTTGAGGATATAGCTCATGGTTAATATTGAACATTATACTTACCGTATTACTTGGTCAGCAGAAGATGCAGAATTTGTTGGCTTATGTGCGGAGTTCCCCAGTTTATCGTGGCTGGCAGGATCGCGTGTTGAAGCCCTGACCGGGATCACCGCGCTCGTGGCAGATATCTTGAATGATATGCAAACTCATGGTGAAACCCCGCCGGTCCCGTTGGCAGAAAAGCACTATAGCGGGAAGTTGGTGCTGCGCATGCCACCGGATCAGCATCGTCGTCTGGCGATTAGTGCCTCGGAAGAAGGGGTCAGTCTAAACCGTTATCTATGTGCTCGATTGGCGGTCTGAATAAACCGTCGGCATAAAACTAATAGGGTGAAATATTCATCCACCCTATTAGTCTGTAGCCGCTATCAATGACGCTTACTTTTAATATTAAAGCCAACAGGTAGAGTTAATGTTATCTGCCCCTGAGGGATAAGCTCTGCGGGCGGCTTGGGCAATGGTTGGGCGCGTTTAATCGCCGCCAGAGCCTCCGCATCTAAAATACTGACTCCACTGCTATTAATCAGCTTAGCTGACAACACATATCCATCCTGATTAACCACAAAACGAATCGTGGCGGTGCCTTCCTGACGTTTTTTTCTGGCATCAAATGGGTAGCGCTTAAATTTTGCCAGATGCCCCTGTAAACGGCCTCTCCAGTTCATTTTTAGATTTTGAATATGTAATGAATCACTATTAGCAGCTGCAGCAACTTGGTGACTCTCCCCAGACAAGGGGGTGCTAGTGGCTGCCGCCGGAGGTGTTGAGTGGCTGTGATTATCTGGCATGGACTCAATGACGGCTTGGCGCGGCTCCCTTACCTTCGATTGCAACGGTTTGACTTTAGCTGGCTGCTTTTTAGTGGCGACTACTTTTTTTTCAACAATCAATGAAGCATTAGGTAGCTCCGGTAACGTAATGAAATCATTAACTTCCTCTGGCTGAGCTTCAAACTGCTCTGCCATCGGTTCGTTGAAAGCTTGGGTAATACCCACCGCCGGTTTTTGCTCCAAAATGGGAGTAAATTCTGACTCGGCCGACAATACGACCATAATGGCGATAGGAGAGCCATTGGTATTATCAATGGGTACAAATGTGGTACTCAGCAACCAAATGAGATAAAGATGGAAACCGCCCGTGAGTAAGGCACTGCCCCACCACAGCATCACTGCACCCTTATTTTGTTGTTTTTTCATGAATTAATTCACTGTATTCCTTTATTTTTAATGAGTTAACTCAACATGACTATTCTTCTGCGAAGGCGACATACAAGCGGTCAGTGAGGGGTTTAAACAGATAATTAAGTAACGAGCGTTCCCCGGTGCGGATAAAAATATCAACTGACATACCGGGCCGGATTGCCAATTGATTTTGTGTATTGTCGAGTGCCACAGTTAAGGGATAGTAAGGTTCTAGAGTATGTGGATGCTGTATGCGGTCAGCGCCGATCCGTAATACAGAGCCTTGTAATCTCGGGGTATTACTTTGATTAAAAGCGGAGAAATTGAGATCAACCGGTAGCCCAACCGTGACCTTATCAATTAATGAGACTGGAAGTTGCGCTTCAGCCAAGAGTGCTTGGCCATTGGGCACCAGCTCCATGATGGTTTGCCCGGTGCTCACAACCCCCCCAATAGTGTGTTGAGCCAGTGCAATCACCGAGCCACTCACTGGCGCGAAAATGCGGGTATTATTCAATTCATACTCTGCGACCGCCAAACGCTGGGCCAACTCCTGAGTAGTATGTTGCGCTTTAGCTAACTGTTCACGATTCTCACTTTTAAACTGTTCACGTCGTTGTAAAATATGCTGTTCTATTTCGCTAATCTGCTTATGTAACTCCAAGATATCACTGGAATTTGCCTCTATATTGGCACGCAGTGAGATTGACTGGCGCTCCATATCCAGTAGCTGGCTTTGGGATGCATGGCCATTTTTCGCCAATAGCTGTACCCCCTGTAATTGCCGTTGGAACAAGTCAAATTGGCGCTGGTTATGGCCCCGAATCGTTTGTAGCCCATCCAACCGGCTCTCGTGGCGGGTTATTTGCGCGGATAACCGGGCAACCTCACTCAACTGGGCTTGCCGACGATGCTGAAAAAGCTGTTGTTGCAAAGCAATATTTCGCTCAGCCAAAGGCTTTTCGGGGTGCTGGAGTAATTCCGATGGGAAAATAATGGTAGGCAGGCCATGTTGCTCAGCCGTCAAACGGGATTCCTGAGCAAGGGCATTCAAATACTGCTGCTGGAGATTATCCCGGTGGCTGCGTATCGCGGTATCATCCAAGGTAATAAGCAATTGCCCTTCGATAACTTCATCACCTTCAGCAATATGTAATTGCTGGATGCGCCCGCCTTGTAATGGTTGGATAACTTTACGGTTTTCAGCAACCACAATATGCCCGATAACGGCAATCCCTTTGTCCAAAGGGGCTAACCCGGCCCAAAGCAGAGAACCAATGAAGCCCCCTAAAACCAATAATCCGCCAAGGCTAAGATAGCGCCCACTGTTGGTCTGTAATTGCGGTGGTTTTTGCAGTTGATGGTTTATATTCTTTATTGGGTAACCATCTGATTCAGATGACATCTGTTATCTCTCCATCCATGGGTGTATTAGTTAATGCCACTATTTTTGTGATGCCGTGCGAATTTGAGCCACGCCATATTGCGGCCCACTCCCCCAAGGTTTTTTATTGTTCGCTGTTTTCATTTCAGCATTAACCGTCGATTTATCCTGGCCCTTAATGTTTTGTAAAACGGTCTGCGTGCGATCAAACCATTCCATCCGCCCATTATTGAGGAACAATAAATAGTCGCTCCCTGACAAGAGTTCGGGCTTATGCGTAATCATCACTATGGTGCAGCCCTGCTGTTTGAGCCGAATGATGCTTTCGAGTAAGGCTTTTTCACCTTCTTTATCTAAACTGGCATTCGGTTCATCCAGCACAATCAGTCGTGGCACTCCATACATAGCCCGTGCCAGAGCAATACGCTGACGCTGTCCGCCAGATAATTCAGCTCCTTCATCCCCAAGCTGGGTATCGTAGCCTTGTGGCATATACAGGATTAAGTCGTGTACTCCGGCCATCTGCGCCGCCGCCGTCACTTTTGCCGAATCGATCGGGCCAAAACGCGCAATATTTTCAGCAATTGAGCCACGGAATAGCTGAATATCTTGTGGCAAATAACCAATAAATGCCCCCAAGCGGGTTTTATCCCATTGGGAGAGATCCGCGCTATCTAACCGCACCGAGCCACTAAGCGCCGGTTTACACGCCACCAACAGCTGTGCCAAGGTAGACTTTCCACTGCCTGATGGGCCTAAAACGCCCAATACATCACCGGGCTGCAATTCAAAATTGATGGAAGATAAGACGGGAATATGGGTACCCGGTTTGCAGACGGTAAGCTGCGTCACACTGAGTTTCCCCGTTGGGGCAGATAACGCCATCCCGGTCTGTATTGGGGGGTGCTGAGCTAATAAAGATGTCAGGCGCTGATAAGACAGCCGTGCATGGCTCCACTGTTTCCAAACTGCAATGATTTGATCAATTGGGCCCAATACTCGACCAATTAAAATTGAGCCGGCGATCATCACTCCCGCGGTAATTGCACCGTCAATAACCAGTAATGCCCCCAGACCTAACATCATTGATTGCAAGGCTTGGCGGCTAGATTTGGATACCGCGGTAACCTGACTACTTTTGTCACTGGCGATATTTTGCTGATAGAGGAAGTGTGAATGCTGCTCTAGCCAGCGCTCGCGTAATGCAGTTAGCATGCCCATCGCTTCGATAGCATCGGCGTTACGTAAATTCGCATTAGCCTGTTGCGTGGCTTGTGATGTGACGGTTGATGCTTCTTTCAATGGTTTTTTACATACCCACTGGTTCAGCCAAGCCAGGAAAATCAATACACAAGCCCCCACTGTCGCCAGTGCACCTAACCAAGGATGGAGTATAAAAATCACCAATAAATAGAGAGGGAACCAAGGGGCATCAAAAAAAGCAAATAAGGCATTGCCCGTAGCAAACTGGCGCAAGGAAGTGAGGTCATTTAATGCTTGAGCCGCCGAGGTTTTATGACCTTTAAGTTGGGAGGCAAATGCAGCATTAAACACCCGTTGATTAAGTTGCATATCAATGCGAGTGCCTAAACGGATCACAATCGCACTGCGCACCCACTCTAATAGGCCAATAAATACAAATATGCCCAGCACCAGAATAGTGAGCATCAATAATGTCATGGTATTCGCAGAAGCCAGAACGCGATCATAGACTTGCAGCATATAAATGGCAGGAGCTAGCATCAGCAAATTGATTACCGCAGTAAATAGACCTAAACCCCAAAGGCTTTTTTTATGCTCAGCTAGCACGGAGAGGATAGTGAATGAGGCTGGGATAACTTTGGGTATTTTATATGATTTCATGGCATCCATTTCCATGCTGAAAGCAGCGTTATCATCTGAGTGGATATTCTTCTGTTTCTCGACGCAATGCTTATTGCACCCAACATCAATACTGAAATATAAGTTATCGAAAAGAATGGCGAGGGTATTTTTTATTCAGCCCCAAAATTATTTTCTGATGCCATTTATTAAGCAGCGAGTAATGCTTCGCTTCCCTCAGTAACACCAACAGTATCAATCACAGGAGAGTTAACCGGGGCGACATAAAACTGATTAGCTATAGCCATATCTTTAAGTGGTGTATCCACATCAACTCCTTGGGCTTTTAATTTCGCTAATATGGGCTCTGCATCCCCCCTTAGTAAACTATATACCCCAAGAGATTTCCCACTCGGGCAATGAGGATGTGTCTGCGAATGAAAAAACATATAGAACGAATATTCAATATCATCGGTATTATCTAACCCATTAAATGATAACTGGGTGTTATGAAGCTGGAAATATATTTTATCCCCGCCCGGCGAGTTATCTAACTCACCCTGAGGAATAGGTATAATTTTATCGCCAAATGCCAAACTCCCACTTATACCGGGAATTAGGTGTTGATCAAAATCACTCCCTACTTCAATTTTTGTTTTATATCCCGTCACCATGGCGACATTAACACTTCCCGGCTGTTCACTCTCTTTTACAAATGCGTATACATCACCAGATCCTTCGGCATTATATACTCCGGTTTGAAAAAAATAATCATCACTTGAATCATTGGACATCGATTGTATCATATCGCCAAAATTAGCCGTCCATTTATGCGTGTAGGAAGATATAGATTCATTTTCAATTCCCGCTTGATATCTTATTTCAACTACCATAATAGTATCCTTCTGATTGTCTATTAATATATAATTCAGCGTTGGGTTATATCTATTCTCAGGAGAAATAATAAATCATTTGGAACCACCGCCAGTAAAACAAACTAGAGCAACCAGAGGAAAGGCGGTGGTGATATTTCATTTATATAACCAAAGCATTATTATTTAATCTCTGACATTAAGCGGCCATTAATATTTCGGCACCGTCATATGAGCCGATAGTATCAATGATAGGTGCGTCAGCCATAACATCACTGCTAGCATCAAACTGGCTAGCGATAGCCATATCTTTAAGCGGGGTATCTACATCAATCCCTTTGGCTTTGAGGATATCGAGGAATGGCGTGGCATCGCCGCGCATAAAGCCGTAGGTGGCTTTATGCATCTCGCCTTGTTGGTTCTCTTCTTTAGTTTTGCTGGGATCAAATTCACCAGTAATGTCTAACCCACTGAATTTCAAGTGGGGATCTGCAAGCTGCTTACCTATACCATCAGTATTATTCTCCAATTTATCACCCAATACCAAACTGTCCATTTTCCCGGAGAAAGTATGTTGTGGCATAAAGGAGTATTTTAATTCCCCTTCCACAATCATCGCCTTATCTGCGCCATGGGAACTGGATACTGCATATTGAGTACCATTAAAAGTATCTCCTCCAGCGAAACTTCCATATTGTTTGGCACTTGATGTGGTTATATCACCATTCTCGGTAGCCCATTGCTGGCTGGCAGAAGAGATGGACTCATTAGCATAATTGCCATAATATTTGATAGTAACTGTCATAATAATATCCTTTTAATTAAAAATTACTCCGTGACTCATCATTGAATCACAGTGACCACAGGTGAAAATAATAACCTCACCTGAATTCTTTAAACTTAAAGCATAAAATTCAAAAACACATCATAATTAATATTTATTTAGTAGGTTTAAAATCTATATTCAATACCGCCCTGAATAGTACGACCACGATTAGGTGTCAGTGAAAGTGAATCACCATAATTAACAATATAAGCACGATTAGTTATATTTTCTATTGTTCCACGCAAAGTTAAATCATTCGTTACTTTATAACTAGCATGAATATCAAATAACGTATACTTCGGCCAATCAGCTACATAGGCAGTATTCGGATAACCATCTTTATTCGTCACCGACTTATCTTGATGTCCTTTGTTATAACGGATAGTAGTGCCGAAATCCAGCTTTTGATCAAATATTCTGCCACCCAAAACCAAACTACCTCTATCACCCGGCAAATAAGCTGAAGAACCAAATAAATTACTGGCCTTGTAGCATTCTATCTTATTATTTGCATCATTATCATCAATGGGATATGAACGAACCTTCCAAGAAGCATCCCTAATAATGCCATGCCTTTGCACTCCACCTAACCAAGCTTTTTTTGAACAAACACTATTAACACCAATCATTCTGGTATAATTTACCGTCGTATAAAATAAACCCGCATCATAACTTAATTGATACTCTAGCCCACGAAAATGTGTTGCTAACAAATTATTAATATAGGTTGCATTCGCAAAAGACTCACCACTAAATTTGGGCTTTTGTTTAGATAACTCAAGATTAATATAATTAGTTACCCGGGTATCAAAGTAGGCGAGCTTAGCAACCAGACGGTCTTCATTGATAAACAGACCTGTATGCTGAATATTTAGGCCGGCCTCCCAAGCTTTAGCGTTCTCTGCCGCCAACAAAGGGTTAGGTAAAATCCAACCATGGCCATGTGCACTACCGGTGGCCAGCATTTCAGTCATCGCCGGCGGTCGCCAGGATTTACCGTAGTGACCAAAAAACTCCAACCAAGGAACCCCGGGCTTAATGCCGATACCTGCGGTGGGTGAAAACTGTCTTGCACGGCGATTAACATCCCATGCCATCGTTAGCGGTGAATTAGAAGAACACCGGGTACTGACATGCTCGGACTGCTCATGCACGCTTGAGTCACAAGGATTTTCACGGGTATAAGGGTGGCGAAACCCATTCAGTGGCATCCAGGTATTACCTTGTATGCGAAATTGGTCATGCCGCAGCCCCCCCTCCAACCGCAGCCAATCATTATAATCATAATTCAGTTGGGCAAAGGTGCTGGTAATAGCGCGCAGCCCTGCTGGCGTCAGCCCATTAACCCTTTTATCCACTGGAGTTATAACATCAAGGTAGTCATTAGTCGTACGCCCGCGGGAACGGTCACTAAACCACTCAAGGCCATATTTAATACGTAATTGATAGTGATCAGCAGCAGTCAATAAACTGGTATTTTGTAGTTGTAAACCTTGGGTCGTCAGGCGGGTTTGGGTCCAATATTGTTTGCGGAAAATGGCATTCGCGTTGTGGGTATCGGTGTAATCATCAGTGTCTACGTAATAGATTTTGGCGCTGGCGTCCAACCAGGCAATATGCTCCGGCTTTAGGCTATAATCCAAGCCAATATTACGATTCATTACATCGCTAGTACTGTTACTTAACCAACCATATGTGAAAATATGTGGTGTGGCTCTATCATATAAAAGAGTAAACATACCAGCATTGGGACTCTGTACTTGTGTTTGTAAATAACTGAGGACTAGCCGTTGATCGGTAGCTAAATTCCAACCTATTTTTGCTAACCGGGAGTGCATTTTATAGTGCGTAAACGCGATTTTATTATTCTTAATATCATGGTCAAATTTACTCTCTTTCGTCCCCATGCGTATTTCACCAAGGTAGCCTTTATTCCCCGGCCAATAGTCTTTTAAGTTACGCTCACTGGCGGCTATTAATATATCGCCATCTTCATTACCTAATGCCAGCATGGCACTACCAATAAATTGAGTACCATTATCACCGGTTATAGCACGGATTTTGCCGCCAATTTCTTTTCCCTGTTCAAGGAAGTCGCTGGCATTAATGGTATTAAAGGTTGCAATTCCACCAATGACTCCCGCCCCCCCTATACCGCTGGAGACACCTTTTTCAATGACCACATTACCCAATATTTCCGGATCGATATACATCACCCCATGGCGCTGGCCATGACCACTTTTCATAAAGTTCTGCCGCATGCCATCGATATTCATATTGATACGACCGTAATCTTGTATTCCACGGATATTAACCGAAAGTGCAGGGTCGTTCTGGCTAACACTGGAGTAAACTCCCGGCGTTTGTTCCAGTATATCGGCGGCATGGCGGGCTGGCCGGTGGTCCATTTGTTCGCGCGATATCTCGCTCACTGAGCGAGGTTTATCATAGATCCAATCACCATCATGAGGAGGGCTTGCCCCTTCCACTTTGAGCTCATCTAACACCATGTCATGCTCATTAGATGATTCAGCATTTACGCGCTCTGAATAACCCTGCGCACTGAGGGCCAAAAATAGACTTAAGGCCATTTTATTCATTGGTCTTATTATTGTATCTTTATCTCTAACTATATTATCCATTTATGAGATTTCATCCTTATTAATATAAAAATAATATATATATTAATCATTAGCCGTAGCTTAATGGCCTTTGAAATAAAATTCAGCAATAGGAACATCGCCAAATAATAGAAGTTATCCGGTGAGTGATATTGTGTTATTTTCTATAAATTAAATAAGTTACTGCATCAAATAAATGGAACATTACATTGGAAATAAAGTGCACTACTTTATTAGAGGGCAAGGTAATTTGTTTCAGTAAAATACATCGCTATTTCAGTTAAATTGATTCATTTAATTTTTTAATGCTAGTAGAGGTTTTACTATAGCGCCATTATTTGATAATAATTATCATAATCATTTCTGGTTATAAACTCAACGGCATATTAAAAATAAAACAGCATGTTATTGAGTGCATTGGTTTTATAAGAGAAATAAGTAATAAATAGTAGTTGGCGTTAAATGAATTAAAATTCCCACATAAAGTCGGTAGAAATAAAATATTGTCGAGTAGCTATAACGCAAAACGGGCCACAATAAATGTGGCCCGCTCCCAGTATTAATGAATTACATTAATACTCTGCAAATTAAAATAACCGCGTTTTAGCTTCAGCAATGGCCGATGCCACTTGCTGCGGCGAAACACCGCCTTTAGCGACCCGCTTATCCAGACAAGATTGCAATGCCAGAATCGGATACACATCATCATTGATGACCGCACTGAATTTCTGCAAATCACTCAGCGATAAAGCCTCTAATGCTTTGCCCTGACGAATAGCCTCAACAACCGCCTCACCCACAATATGGTGAGCTTCACGGAAAGGCACACCTTTAGCAACCAGATAGTCAGCCAACTCTGTCGCATTGGCATAACCTTGCTCAGCCGCTTCTTTACAGCGCGGGCGTTTTACTTGAATGCCATCCAGCACCAGCGCTGCCATATGCAGGCAATCAAGCCAGGTATCGAGTGCATCAAACAGCCCTTCTTTGTCTTCCTGCATGTCTTTGTTATAAGCCAGAGGCAAGCCTTTCAGCGTCATCATCATCCCAGTCAATGCGCCCTGTACCCGACCACATTTCCCACGGATTAATTCCAATGCATCTGGATTTTTCTTTTGCGGCATCAGGGAAGAGCCCGACGTAACGCGATCAGATAAGTCGACAAAAGCGGCTTCACCACTGTTGAAGAAGATCAGGTCTTCGGCAAAGCGGGATAAATGCACCATGCCGATGCTGGCATTAGACAGCAATTCCAGCACATGGTCGCGGTCGGAAACACTATCCAGACTGTTACGTGTTGCCGAAGCAAAACCTAACCAGCCCGCCAGTTGTTCACGATCGATGGCATAAGCTGTTCCTGCCAGCGCACCACTGCCTAACGGACTGACATCCAAACGTTTTAGTGTGTCTTGCAGGCGGCTTTCATCGCGGGAAAGCATTTCAGCATAGGCCAGACACCAGTGTGCGAAGGTGACAGGTTGTGCCCGTTGCAAGTGGGTATAGCCTGGCATGACGGCATCTTGGTTAGCTTCAGCAGTGATAACCAGCGCCTGCTGCAACTGCTGCACCGCGGTTTTCAATTCCGTTATCTGGAACTTACACCACAATTTCAGATCCGTTGCCACTTGGTCATTACGGCTACGCCCGGTATGCAGCTTTTTGCCTAAATCGCCCACTTTTTCAATCAGTTTGGTTTCAACCCAGCTGTGGATATCTTCCGCATCGCTGGCCAAAATAGCTTGTGGATCGGCCTGCACTTCTTCCAACAAAACAGAGAGTGCCTGCTCAAGTTGTTGCTGTTCTGAATCGGTCAAAACGCCAACTGTGACCAGTGCTTTCGACCAGGCAACAGAACCGATAATATCCTGTTCAGCCAGTCGGTAATCAAACCGCAGGGAATCATTAAACTGCTTAAAACGCTGATCTGCCGCCTGACTGAACCGTCCGCCCCACAATGCCATAATTTTGCTTCCCTAGATTGTGAATATACCCATCATCTTTAGGGATGATTGGCATTGAAATTGTGTTGATATAGAAAATCATAATATACCCAAAGTTGTTGGAGTTGCAGCAAAGCCGCAACTTCAAATACAGCGGGTATTAAGCCAGAATACGGGTACCAATCGGCACGCCATTAAACAGGGCTGGCAGCTGATCGGCATGACGCCAACTGGCGATATCTACCGGACGACCTAATGAACGTGCCGCATCCAGCGCCGCATTCACTTTAACCACCATACCGTCAGTAATGATGCCCTGAGCAATTAATTGCTCGGCTTTTTGCGCCGTCATCTCCGCTATCCGTTGGCCCTTGCCATCCAGAATGCCACTGACATCTGACAGTAAAATCAAATCTGCGCCCAGCGTGGCAGCCAATGCTGTTGCGGCCTGATCCGCATTCACATTCATTAATTTGCCATCAATAGTGATACCAATAGAGCTGATGATTGGCATGTAATCCGCAGCCAGCAAGGTTTGCACCAAAGCCGGAGAACCCGGTAATGCTTTACCGACATGCCCCAGTTCGGCATCTAATGGCGTAACTTCTACGGTATTGCCATCGCCCAGACACAAACCGACAGCATTGATTTGGTGTTTTACCGCCCAAGCCAGCAGGGTTTTGTTAGCCGTACCGGCCAATGCACCGGTAATGATATCAATCTGATCGGCTGGGGTAACACGCAGGCCGTTTTTCTTCACTACCGGCAAAGCGAGTTTTTTCATCAAATCATCAACCAGGCAACCACCACCGTGCATAATCACCAGCGGGCGCTCATGTTTCTCACGATAGGTCACCAATGCAGTAAACAGGCGTTCCAGCGCTTCTTCGCTGTCCAGCAACACGCCACCTAATTTAATGACTAATGGGTTCATTATGTTTCGCCTCGATGTACCCGTCGTCTTTCAAGTTGCAGGGTTGTTGGCTGCCATCATTCACTCAACTCATTGAGTTCATTCTGTTATCGCCTACCTGCAACTCGAAATCTATTGGGTATAATTAGATTATATTTCTGTATTTTCTGGTTCTGGCTCGGTGCTTTACCCTCTGGCCGCCTACAACAGCGACTGGGTTTCCGCAAAGCCAAAACGTATATTCATGCATTGGACAGCCTGTGCTGCCGCACCTTTTAGCAGGTTATCTTCTGTCGCGACAATAATTAAATGTTCGCCCTGTACAGAGAAACCAATATCACAGAAAGGTAAACCCACCACCGCTTTCAGTGCTGGCACGCCTTGCTGATATAACCGCACCAGTGGCTTATCCTGATATGCATTGTGATAGGCCTCGGCGATATCTTGTGCTGTCACTCCGGCTTTCAAACGGCAGGTGATGGTCGCCAAAATGCCCCGGGCAAAATTCCCCAAATGCGGCGTAAAAATGACCGGCGTGCCAAGGTGAGCAACAATTTCCGGCTGATGACGATGATTAAACAAGCCGTACGGTTGCAAACTCACTTCGCAGAAGCTGTTGCCGATACTGGCTTTACGTCCCGCGCCACTCACACCACTGACCGCGTTAATCACCGGCCATTGTGCTTCATTGAGCAAATCGCCATCGACCAATGGCTTAAGTGCCAATTGTGATGCGGTTGGGTAGCAACCCGGTACGGCAATCAATTGCGCCTGTTTAATCTCTTCGGCCTGCCATTCAGCCAGCCCATAAACCGCTTTATCCAGCCAATCGGCATGTTGATGCTCGAAACCATAATATTGGCGGTAAAACGCTGTGTCCTGAACCCGGAATGCCCCCGAGAGATCAAACACCACGCAGCCTGCTGCCAGGAATTGTGGGGCTAAATCATGGCTAACTTCATGGGCAGTGGCGAGGAAGACAACATCAACACCTTTTGCCGCCTGAGCCACATCCACCAAGGGTTGCAGCGGAAGATCGATAATGCCTTTTAGTTGCGGATGCAGATCAGAAAGTAATTTTCCTGCATCTGCACTTTGCGCTGAAACCGTTAAACCGGTTATGTTCATATGTGGGTGACGATTCAGGTAAGCCGTAAGCTCCGCTCCGGCATAACCACTGGCACCAACAATCAGCGTATTCAACATGGGTTTAGTTTACCTTCTGACTAAATTGTATTTATGCGTTTAAAGACATAAATACTCAAAACCGTTATCCGGGTTCTCAGCAAGGTTTTACTGTTCCCCCACGTGATTGAGCATTGACATTTTCGTAAAATTAAGGGCGCTTTTGGGTTCCCTTACGCTCAAGCTTAATGTATTTTTATTCATAATTACTGCATGAATATTGATACTATCCTAACCAAAGGCTGTCAACAGTGAAGATGAAATTACCTCCATTTATTGAGCTGTATCGGGCATTAATCGCCACACCATCGATCAGCGCAACCGATAGTGCTCTCGACCAAAGTAATGAGTCGCTAATCAACTTGTTGGCCGGATGGTTTGCTGATCTGGGTTTTCGTGTCGAAATCCAGCCTGTACCTGATACTCGCCACAAATTTAATCTGCTCGCCTCTATTGGTGAAGGTCAGGGTGGATTGCTGCTGGCGGGCCACACCGATACCGTCCCCTATGATGAAGGGCGCTGGACGCGCGACCCATTCACCCTGACTGAGCATGACAATAAGTTGTATGGTTTGGGTACCGCGGATATGAAAGGGTTTTTTGCCTTTATTCTGGATACGGTACGCGATATTGATGCCAGTAAACTGAGTAAGCCGCTGTATATTCTGGCAACTGCCGATGAAGAGACCACCATGGCAGGCGCGCGTTATTTTGCCGCGTCTACCCAGTTGCGCCCCGACTTCGCCATTATTGGTGAGCCAACATCACTGCAACCGGTGCGGGCGCACAAAGGGCATATTTCCAACGCCATCCGTATTACCGGCCAGTCTGGTCACTCCAGTGATCCCGCGCGTGGTGTGAATGCCATTGATTTGATGCATGAATCTATCACCCAGTTGATGAAACTGCGCACCACCCTACAAGAGCGTTATAACAACCCGGCGTTTGCCATTCCTTATCCGACGATGAATTTCGGTCATATTAATGGCGGTGATGCCGCAAACCGTATCTGTGCTTGCTGTGAATTGCATATGGATATCCGCCCGCTGCCGGGCCTGACATTAAGTGATCTGGATGAGTTAATGACTGAAGCGTTGGCACCAGTGAGTGAGCGCTGGCCGGGCCGCTTGAGTATTGATGAGCTGCACCCGCCGATCCCAGGTTATGAGTGCCCAACCGATCACCATATGGTGGGCGTTATCGAGAAATTACTCGGTGAGCGCACCGCGGTGGTTAACTACTGCACCGAAGCGCCGTTTATCCAGCAAGTTTGCCCAACATTGGTATTGGGCCCTGGGTCTATCAATCAAGCCCATCAGCCGGATGAATTTATCGATATGGCCTTTATCGAGCCAACCCGCGAGCTAATTGGTCAGTTAGTTGATCATTTCTGTCAGCAGAAATAACCCTAATGGGGTAGTCGGATCAAAATTACCGATTAGCCAGACTGATAACCTGACCTCGGTAATTAAATTTCAACAATATCCCTAAAATTGATGTTTTTTTGCTAAAAATAGTGTCAATTGGGGTATGGAATTGAACGCGGCGAGTGGAAATGTCCATCTCAGCCTTTTGAGTGAAATTAATTTACAAAAAAAACCATAAAAGTTTATACCCAAAGTCATTGGCGTTGCAGATAGGCAGCAAGTGAACAAATCCCGATGAGCTGACACTGGTCAGTGATTCGGGTGAGTGAGCGCCGCTAACAACCCTGCGGCGTCAAGGGCGAAGGGGATATGGGTCAGGGGTCATATGAACGAACAATATTCCGCAATGCGAAGTAACGTCAGTATGCTCGGTAAACTACTCGGGGATACCATCAAGGAAGCGCTAGGCGAACACATTCTTGATCGGGTAGAAACCATCCGTAAATTATCTAAATCTTCGCGTGCTGGTAATGAAGCGAGCCGTCAGGAGCTACTGACGACGCTGCAAAATCTGTCCAACGACGAGCTGCTACCGGTAGCCCGTGCTTTTAGCCAATTCCTCAATCTGACGAATACGGCAGAGCAATACCACAGTATTTCGCCACACGGTGAAGCGGCAAGTAATCCGGAAGCTCTGGCCCAACTGTTCACCCGCTTAAAAGAGAAAAATTTGAGCGAAAAGGACATGCGCAGTGCGGTTGACGAATTATCCATTGAGCTGGTGTTGACCGCTCACCCAACCGAAATCACTCGCCGCACCCTGATCCACAAACTGGTTGAAGTGAATACTTGCCTGAGCCAACTGGATCACAACGATTTAGCCGATTACGAACGCAACAAGATCATGCGTCGTTTGCGTCAGTTAGTTGCACAATCATGGCATACCGACGAAATTCGTAAAATTCGCCCTTCCCCAGTCGATGAAGCTAAATGGGGCTTTGCGGTAGTTGAAAATAGTCTGTGGGAAGGTGTGCCCGCATTCCTGCGTGAGTTTAACGAGCAGTTGCAAAACTCCCTCGATTACCGCTTGCCTGTCGAGGCGGTGCCGATTCGTTTCACCTCATGGATGGGCGGCGACCGCGACGGTAACCCCAATGTCACCGCAGAGATCACTCGCCATGTGCTGTTACTGAGCCGCTGGAAAGCGACCGATTTGTTCCTGCGTGATATTCAAGTGCTGGTGTCCGAGCTTTCTATGTCGGAATGTACGCCGGAATTGCGTGAACTGGCCGGTGGCGAAGAGGTGCTTGAACCTTATCGCGAGCTGATGAAGCGCGTGCGCACCCAGTTGACCAATACTCAGGCCTATCTGGAAAGCCGTCTGAAAGGCGAGCGCGTATTGCCGCCAACTGACTTGCTGGTCAGCAATGATCAACTGTGGGACCCGCTCTATGCGTGCTATCAGTCCCTGAAAACCTGTGGCATGGAAATCATCGCCAACGGCCAATTGCTGGACACTCTGCGCCGTGTACGCTGTTTTGGTGTGCCATTGGTGCGTATCGATGTGCGTCAGGAAAGTACCCGTCATACCGATGCTATTGCTGAACTGACTCGCTATCTGGGCCTTGGCGATTATGAAAGCTGGTCTGAAGCAGATAAACAAGCCTTCCTGATCCGCGAGCTGAACTCCAAACGCCCATTGGTTCCACTGAAATGGGAACCTAGCGCCGACACGCAAGAAGTGCTGGAAACCTGCCGGGTTATCGCCGAAGCGCCGCAAGGCTCTATCGCCGCTTATGTTATCTCCATGGCCAAAGTGCCGTCGGACGTGCTGGCGGTGCATTTGCTGCTGAAAGAAGCCGGTTGTCCATTCACTCTGCCCGTCGCGCCACTGTTCGAAACGCTTGATGACCTCAACAATGCCGACGACGTGATGACCCAGTTGCTGAGTATCGACTGGTATCGCGGCCTGATCCAAGGCAAGCAAATGGTGATGATTGGCTATTCTGACTCGGCGAAAGATGCCGGCGTGATGGCCGCCTCTTGGGCGCAATATCGCGCGCAGGATGCATTAATCAAAACCTGTGAGAAAGCGGGTATCTCCCTGACGCTGTTCCATGGCCGTGGCGGTTCGATTGGCCGCGGTGGAGCACCGGCGCACGCCGCTCTGCTCTCTCAGCCTCCGGGTAGCCTGAAAGGCGGCTTACGTGTTACTGAACAGGGCGAGATGATTCGCTTCAAGTTTGGCCTGCCGGAAGTCACTATCAGTAGCCTGGCGCTGTATGCCGGTGCCATTCTGGAAGCGAATTTGTTACCACCGCCAGAGCCGAAAAAAGAATGGGTTGAGGTGATGGATTTGCTGTCTGATGCATCCTGCGATATGTATCGCGGCTACGTGCGTGAGAATCCCGAGTTTGTTCCTTACTTCCGCGCGGCAACACCGGAGCTGGAGTTAGGTAAATTGCCATTGGGTTCACGCCCGGCAAAACGCCGCCCAGACGGTGGCGTAGAGAGTCTGCGTGCCATCCCATGGATTTTCGCCTGGACGCAAAACCGTCTGATGCTACCCGCTTGGCTGGGTGCCGGTGCCGGTTTGCAGAAAGCGATCGATGCTGGTAAGAAAGAGGCATTAGCCACTATGTGCCGTGATTGGCCATTCTTCTCTACCCGCATTGGTATGCTGGAGATGGTATTTGCGAAAGCCGATTTATGGCTGGCTGAATATTACGATCAGCGCCTGGTGGATAAATCTTTGTGGCCGTTAGGCCAGCAATTACGCGACCAATTAGAAGCGGATATTAAAGTGGTGTTGGCCATTGCCAACGATGATCACTTAATGGCTGATTTGCCGTGGATTGCAGAGTCTATCGCGTTGCGTAACGTGTACACCGACCCATTAAACGTGTTGCAAGCCGAGCTGTTACACCGCTCGCGTCAGCAAGAACACCCAGATGCCCGTGTTGAGCAGGCTTTGATGGTGACGATTGCTGGTGTTGCCGCCGGGATGCGGAATACAGGTTAGAGGTGATACAAGGGGGAGGAAACTCCCCTTTTTCATGGGGTTAAGGTTTCGGTTGCTAATCGTTCAGTGATCAACTTATCTCCACAACCTCAACCGAGTTAAGGCCCATAAGCGTGGGCCTTAACAATCCGCGCTTTTCGCGAGCATCCTTGCTTGCCCACTCACTCTACCCTCCATCCTTGTCGGCAATATTCCTGATTGCACTTAACATCAAAGCCCAAAAACCAAGGTTTTGACCTTAATATTTAAAAGCACATTTGAGCAGCCGAGTGAAGAGTGTAGGCAAGGCAATCCGCCATGGACGGCGGATTGAGGCGTCACGCGGAGGGACCCGCGTAAAGCCGTCCGTTAGCCGAAACGATGAGTTGAGGGCCACCCACGAAGTGGGCGAGCGATACGTGCGCAAGCGCGGGATTGTTAAGGGTGTGCGCTCACACACCCTTGACCGGTTGGGGCGGCGGAGATTAAGTGAGTCGTGAAGCTTTAACAACCGAACCCGATCACTAAATCCATGGAAGACAAAACCAACCTCATCCCCCTAAAAACTAAGGCCTCACCCCGAGGGTATGGCAAATCGCATAACTCAACTCTGCGCGGTTCAAGGTATAGAAATGGAAATCCTTCACCCCTTCACGGCTTAGAATCTTCACCATGTCCATCGCAACAGATGCCCCGACCATTTTGCGCGTCTCAGGGTCGTCATCCAGCCCTTCAAAAATGCTGGTCATCCAATTAGGCACTCGCACATTGGTCATGGTGGCAAAGCGCTGAAGCTGCTTAAAATTAGACACCGGTAAAATACCCGGGACAATCTCAACATCAATACCCGTCGCCACACAGCGGTCGCGAAAACGCAGGTAACTTTCCACATCAAAGAAGAACTGGGTGATAGCGCGGTTAGCGCCAGCATCAATTTTACGCTTCAGGTTAATCAAGTCTGCCTGCGCGCTTTTGGCTTCAGGATGCACTTCCGGGTAAGCCGCAACAGAGATATCAAAATCCCCCACGTCTTTCAGCAAGGTCACCAAATCAGCAGCATACATTTCTGGTTTGCCACTGTTCGGTGGTAGGTCACCACGCAAAGCAACAATATGGCGAATACCGCTATTCCAGTAGTCAGTGGCGATATCACGTAACTGAGTCGGAGAAGCATCAACACAGGTCAGGTGCGGCGCAGCTTCAAGGCCGGTACGCTCTTTAATCCCTTTGATGATACTGTGAGTGCGGTCGCGCTCACCCGAGTTAGCGCCATAAGTTACTGAGACAAACTTCGGCTTCAGAGTGCTCAAACGGTCAATTGAGCTCCACAGAGTGTCTTCCATCTCGCTGGTACGCGGCGGGAAAAATTCAAAAGAAACATTAATCTGACCTTGCAGCTCTGCCAGACTTTGATTCAGCGCTTCCCGCTGGTTTGCGTGAAAAAAACTCATACCCTGTTACTCCATTGCCTATGATTGTCGCTTCGACGACTTATGTTATCTGTCACTGTCCAATTATGAGCGTCTATACGTTTAGACGTCTAAATAGAAAATGACCGAAGTTGGCGAAAGAGTCAACTTTTAAATAAGTTTAGAGCGATGATTAATCTTCACGCGCAATACGCGGAAAATTCATGTAGAGGATAACGGGATATTGTGCCTCCCCTACGTCAGGCAGAGGAGGCAAGTAACAGCAGATTACAGCAGTTGAGACAGACGATTTAAATCCGACTGAATGGCTCCAGCGGTGACATCACGACCCGCCCCTGGGCCACGAATGACCAACGGATTATCGCGATACCAACGGCTCTCAATGGCGAATACGTTATCGCAAGGTAGCAAGGAGGCCAATGGATGGTCAGCGCGAACCGCTTCAACGCCCACCCGCGCCTTACCATTGGCATCAAAGCGGGCGACGTAACGTAATACCAGCCCCATCTCATTCGCTGCTTCTAAGCGCTGAATCATTTGCTGATTCAATGCTTCGCCATTTTCAAAGAATTGATCCACTGAGCCGACATCTGCACCCGCAGGTACCAATGACTCCACTCGCACTTGATTCGGTTCGATGTCATAACCGGCTTCACGGGCTAAGATAACCAGCTTGCGCATGACATCCTGACCCGAGAGATCCACGCGCGGATCGGGCTCCGTCAGACCTTGCTGCCAGGCTTGATCCACCAGCTCGGTAAAGGGCACCGTGCCGTCAAATTGCAGGAACAACCAAGACAGCGTCCCGGAGAAAATACCGCTAATGGCCAAGATGCTGTCGCCACTATCACGCAAGTCACGCACGGTGTGGTTCACCGGTAAACCGGCACCGACCGTGGCGTTATACAGCCAATGGCGACCGGTTTTGGCAAAAGCATCACGGATTTGGCGATAGTTATTGCTGCTTGAAGCACCGGCTAATTTATTGGCACTGATCACATGGAAGCCGTAACTGGCGAAATCCAGATATTGCTCGGCAAGTGACTCGCTGGCGGTGACATCCAACACCACCAAATCATCAAACGGGTGCGCGCGCATCCACAAGAACAGTGATTCTTCATCCTGCTCTTTGGCTTCATCATCATAAAATGCCAGTGTCCGGCTAGCATCCAGCCCGTCATAACTCAGCAGGCTACGACGGCTGTCGACAACCCCGGCTAGCACGAATTCGAAACCACTGCGGGCCGAAATATTTTTTTGCTCACGGGCAAACAGCTCCAGCCAACGAGCACCAATGTTACCTTTGCCAAACAGCATCAAACCAATGCGTTTTTCGGCGCGGAACAGCGACTGATGCAGCCCTTGAATCAAGTGCTCAGTCGGCCCAAGACGCAGCACGGCAACCATGCTGATACCGTCTTCCGCCTGCCAGATAAATTCAACCGGCTGATCTTTCAACTGTTGATAAAAACGGTGGCTGTGTAGCGGGTTTTTACTCACTCCTGCACCAACCAATGCTACCAGAGCCAACCCCTCACGCAGAGATAATTTCCCCGGCAGCGTGGCGTCTTCCAGCACTCTGAGCGCACTGTTAACCACTTCTGAGGTATAGCAAAGTTGCAATAGATTGCGGTCAGGATGGATACCGGTCGCCAGCGGTTTGATTTGCGCACGTTTGAGGAGCAAATCAATTTCTTTCTGTGCCAGCGAGAAATCGTGGTGGCTGGCAATCTGTAATTCGATCAGGCAAACATCATCATGGCTGGTGACAATCTTGGCACCAGACCCGGAGGCCAGTACCCGCTCAATGCGCGTTGAACCTTGCTCCGGCTGATAGCTACAGCGCAGTTGTAAATCAATATCGCTGCCTGAAACCGGCTGTAACGTGCGGGTATGCAGTACCGGGGCCGCCAGCCGGGCTAATTCACTGGCTTCATCCAGCCGCAGTAATGGCAGTAAACAGGCGTCTTTCACTTTACGTGGGTCAGCGCTATATACCCCAGCAACATCACTCCAGATGGTGACGCGCTCGACACCCGCCAGCGCACCAACTTGGGTCGCTGAGTAGTCACTGCCGTTGCGCCCCAACAACACGGTTTCACCGGTGTTATTGCGCGAAATAAAGCCAGTCACCACCAAGCGCTGATGCGGGTGTTGTGCCATCAATTGCTGCAACAACGGGTAAGAGCGGCCTTCATCAATTTGTGGTTGCGCTGCACGTTCCGCGCGCAGGAAGCTGCGGGCATCAAGCCAAGTAGCATCCATATCCAGCTTGTTCAGTACCGCAGCCATCAAACGGGCCGACCAAATCTCGCCATGACCAACCACTTCGGCATAAATAGCATCGTCAACTTTGTTATCCAGCAGACCAGCCAGGCGCTCCAAGTCATGGATAAATTCGCTGATCAGCGGCTCGGCTATTTCTGGTGACAATAAGCCACTAATCAAGTCGTGTTGATAACGACGCAAATTTTGCTGCACCTGATGGGCAGAAAGACGGTCACTTTGACTCAGTTTCAACCAACTAATCAGCTGGTTAGTTGTACTACCTGCCGCAGACACCACCATGAGATCGCCGGGGTGACTGTAGTTAGCCATAATATTGGCCACCCGCAGGTAACACTTCACATCTGCAAGGCTACTACCACCAAATTTATGTAGCTGACGACCAGTAACCGCTGCTGCTACCGCTGTTGCATTCATGCTTACCTCGTTCCCGCCAACTGGAAGGCATTTTCCAAATCGGCAATCAAATCTTCGCTGTCTTCAATACCCGCGGAAATACGCAATAAGCTATCAGTAATGCCTGCGGCAATACGCGCTTCTGCTGCCATGCCGGCATGGGTCATGGTCGCTGCATGGGATATCAGACTTTCGACACCGCCCAAAGACTCTGCCAGAGTAAATAACTCAAGGGCTGAGAGGAAACGGCGCAGTAGCTGCTCATCACCATCGATCTCAAAACTGAGCATCGCACCAAAACCTGATTGCTGACGGCAAGCAATTTCGTGGCCGGGATGTTGTGGCAGGGAAGGATGATACAGCTTTTTCACTAAAGGCTGCTGCTGTAAATAGCGAACAATGTCATCCGCATTACGCTGCTGTTGAGCCATACGTGGCGATAAAGTGCGTAAACCACGTAATAACAAATAGCTATCAAATGCCGCGCCAGTCACACCGATATTATTCGCCCACCACGCCAGCTCAACGGCTAACTCAGGATCTTTGGCAATTACCGCGCCGGCAACCACATCAGAATGCCCATTGAGATATTTGGTACAGGAATGCACGACCAGATCCGCACCTAAAGAGAGAGGCTGCTGCAACGCGGGGCTGAGGAAAGTATTATCACAGACGGTCAGAGCGCCGACGGCGTGAGCAGCTTTACAGATTGCCGCGATATCGACCACCCGCAACAGTGGGTTACTGGGAGTTTCAATTAACACCAGCTTGGGTTTTTCAGCTAATGCTTGGCTCAAGGCGACTTCATCGCCTTGGTCAACAAACAACACCCGATAAGCACCGCGCTTACTGAGGCTATCGAATAAACGGTAGCTGCCGCCGTAGCAGTCGTGCGGAGCAACCAGCAGGTCACCCGGCTTAAGAAATGTGGTGCAAACCAAATGAATCGCTGACATCCCACTGCTGGTCATTACCGCACCAGCGCCCCCCTCCAGTTCAGCCAGCGCGCGCTGCACCACATCACGCGTCGGATTACCGCGACGTGAATAGTCATGGGCGCGTGGCTGATTAAAGTCGATAAAATTATAGGTACTGGAGAGGTGAATCGGGGGGACAACGCAGCCGTATTGCTCGTCATCGTTTAACCCGCTACGGACTGCTATTGTTGCCTGTTTACGCGTCATATGGATTACCACCAGCCGGGATCGAGAAAATGTTACGCCAGAGTAGACGCACAAATTACGGACGTCAATACATCTGGACATCTAAACTTCTTTGCGTATAGATTGAGCAATTGAATAATAACCGCTAAAATTATATGAGTTTTAGCTATCTCAATGATGTCAGTCAGGTTTCGGTGGGGTTTTGTTTAACCACAGAAAATGGCTTAGACCCAATAGATTTCAAGTTGCAGGTAGGAAACAACAGAATAAACTCAAGGAGTTGAGGTAACTCAATGACTTGAGTGAATGAGGGCAAGTAACCCCCTGCGGCTTGAAAGATGACGGGGATAGAAAGGCAATAGCTATCAATAAATAGTAAAAAGGGTTATTTCAGTGACCTTAGTCTAGTAAAATTGACATTTATTTAGTGAGAACAGCGAAGATCGGGCATAATTGGCCGGTTTTCAGAATTTTGTATTTTTCCGACAAATTTAAGGTGTCCCATGGCTGAGTGGAACGGCGAGTATGTCAGCCCTTACGCTGAACACGGTAAGAAAAGCGAACAGGTCAAAAAAATTACGGTATCCATTCCGCTGAAGGTTTTAAAAATCCTCACCGATGAACGGACCCGTCGTCAGGTCAACAACCTGCGACACGCCACCAACAGTGAATTGTTGTGTGAAGCTTTTCTGCATGCATTTACCGGTCAGCCGCTGCCGAACGACGAAGATCTGCGTAAAGAGCGCAGTGATGAAATCCCGGAAGCCGCGAAGATTTTAATGCGTGAGTTGGGTGTTGATCCCGATACCTGGGAATATTGATTCTCGGCAACAACTCGGTTCATCAGTCAACGTGAAGCGAGCTGTAGAAATAAAAAAGGCGCCTAGGGCGCCTTTGACTTATTTAAAGCTGTATTATCTGTGCATATTACTTTCTTATACAAACCGCCAGTCACAAGAATATTCTCATAATATGAAAATAGAGAATTTCCTTATAATTTGACTCACTCTATTTTAATAAAAACTCGGTCTCTCAATTATTATTTTACTCATACGGTTTATTAGGATATAAAGACTTTTCTAATGATTTATCCTTACTGATTAAAAATTAACTCTCGATTGATAAATGGATTTAAAATATGAATGCTAGCCATGCTAAACCCTCCTCTGCATTTACCGCTGCCTCTTGGCTAGCGCTATTAGGTGGTTTTGTTATATTTCTGGTAGGTCTATGGAATGCCGATATGCAATTAAATGAGCGGGGTTACTACTTTGCAGTATTAATACTCGGCCTATTCTCCGCCGTTTCTTTGCAAAAAACAGTACGTGATAAGTTAGAAGGCATGACAACCACTTCAATTTACTACAGTTTATGCTGGGTTGCTTTTATTCTGGCAGTTCTATTGATGTGTGTAGGCCTATGGAATGCAACACTGGCATTGAGTGAAAAAGGCTTTTACGGCGTGACTTTCTTTATGAGTCTGTTTGGTGCTATTGCAGTACAAAAGAATACCCGCGATAGTGCTAACGTCGCCGATTCTGAATCTGTTTCAGTGTTCAATAAAATAAAGGAACCCTTGAAATCTGAGGATTAATCTTTCCTAACTATTGATGACCAGTGGTTAAACTTGATATTCATGTTTAACCATTTTTTCATCCTGTGGACAATCAGATCCTGGAGTGTTTTATATTAAGTACGTCAGAGTAATAATATTATTCCCAGATAAGTCATGAAGAGCGTGCATTAATCATTATTGTTAATTTATCAGCATTACTCATGATGCTATTAAATATACGTTTTATGTTTTCATACTATCTGGTATATCAGTGACACATGATAGTCTTAGAAAACAAAAAAGGCGCCTAGGGCGCCTTTTTCGTCTGACGGGCAATAATTACTTCTTAGCACCCGGCACGCTGAAACGCTTGTTGAAGCGGTCAACACGGCCACCGGTAGCAACATCACGCTGCTTGCCAGTGTAGAACGGGTGGCATTCGCCGCACACGTCCAGATTCAGGTCATGACCAACAGTTGAGTTGATCTTGATAACGTTACCGCAAGAGCAAGAAGCAGTAACTTGTTCGTATTTAGGGTGGATACCTTGTTTCATGGAAAACCTCTATATTTAGGCCGTGTCGCTATCCAGCCCTGTTCCGCCAGACACCACACGATTGATAAATAATTAATTTTATTGATAACTAACTATCGCTGGTAAAATAAGCAACGGCTGTTAACAGAGTTTGATATCGAATTATATCAAAGGCGGCGAATCATACAGAATTTGACCAAACCGCGCAATCGAATCCGCACATTTTGCAGTACGCAGTGTAAACTATCCAATCTTTTTTTATTCAAGCCCATTTCTTTATTCAGGATAACAACACATGTTGGTTGTTCAAGTGGCATTACCCGTACCGCTGAGCCGCACCTTTGATTACCGTTTAGACAGCGCCATGGCCTGCCCGGTAGTGGGTGCTCGCGTCAGTGTGCCATTTGGTAAACGCAAAGCCATCGGGATTGTCGTGGGGATCAGTGATACCAGCGCATTCCCCCTTGAACAACTCAAAACTGTTGATGCCGTTTTAGATAGTCACAGCTTATTTTCACCCAGCCTGTGGCGCATTCTGTGTTGGGCTACCGAGTATTATCACTATCCCATCGGCGAAGTGCTGTTCCATGCCCTGCCCATTTTACTGCGCCAAGGGAAACCTGCGCAATTGGCCCCTTTGTGGCAATGGTTCGTCACTGAGCAGGGGCGGGCCACACCGCCAGAAAGTTTAAAACGCGCACCAAAACAGCAGCAAGCTCTTGCCGCATTATTACAAAAACCAGTCTATCGCCATCAAGTGAATGAGATGGCATTAACCGAAAGCGCATTGCAAGCATTGCGCAGTAAAGGGCTGATTGACCTGCGAGCACAGGAAGTGGCGACCACCGACTGGCGCATTGGCTTCTCGGTGTTAGGTGAGCGTCTGCGACTCAATACCGAGCAGGCCACCGCCGTTGGAGCCATCCGCAGTGAAGATGACCAGTTTGCCGCCTGGCTACTGGCGGGAGTCACTGGTTCCGGTAAAACCGAAGTCTATCTCAGCGTATTGGAAAATATTCTGGCTCAAGGGCGTCAAGCCTTGGTTTTGGTGCCTGAAATTGGCCTGACACCACAGACTATTGCCCGTTTTCGCGAACGGTTCAGTGCGCCGGTT
The DNA here is from genome assembly GCF_902170305.1 of Yersinia alsatica. Classification (GTDB taxonomy): domain Bacteria; phylum Pseudomonadota; class Gammaproteobacteria; order Enterobacterales; family Enterobacteriaceae; genus Yersinia; species Yersinia alsatica. The sequence goes on from NZ_CABHWW010000005.1 coordinate 36,582, forward strand.
GAAGTGCTCCATTCCGGCTTAAACGACAGCGAGCGTTTATCAGTCTGGCTACGGGCGCGTAATGGCGAGGCCGCCATCATCATTGGCACCCGCTCCGCTCTGTTTACGCCGTTTTCCCGGCTGGGGGTCATTATTATTGATGAAGAGCATGATAGCTCTTATAAGCAGCAGGAAGGCTGGCGTTACCATGCCAGGGATTTAGCCGTATTCCGCGCCCGTGAAGAAAATATTCCTATCGTGATGGGCACGGCGACGCCCGCACTGGAAACATTGCATAACGTGCAAATGGGGAAATATCGCCAGTTAACCCTGTCAAAACGCGCGGGAAATGCCAAACCGGCGGCGCAGCACTTGTTGGATCTAAAAGGCTTACCGCTAAAAGTCGGGCTTTCTCAGCCGCTGCTAAAACGCATGAAAACCCATTTGCAGGCTGACAACCAGGTGATTTTATTCCTCAACCGCCGAGGTTATGCGCCAGCCCTGTTGTGTCATGAATGTGGCTGGATTGCTGAATGCCAGCGCTGTGATCACTATTACACGCTCCATCAGAATCATCGCCAGTTGCGCTGCCACCATTGCGACAGTCAGCGACCGGTACCGCAACAATGCCCGAAATGTGGCTCCACGCATCTGGTCTCGGTGGGTGTTGGTACCGAACAGTTAGAAAATGAACTTGCCCCGCTGTTCCCTGATACTCCGATCACCCGCATCGACCGTGATACCACCAGCCGCAAAGGCTCACTGGAGCAGCACCTTGCGGATGTTCATCAGGGGGGGGCGCGCATCTTGATTGGTACCCAGATGCTGGCAAAAGGTCATCACTTCCCTGATGTCACACTGGTGGCATTATTGGATGTTGACGGCGCACTGTTCTCGGCAGATTTCCGCTCAGCGGAGCGTTTTGCTCAACTTTATACCCAAGTGTCTGGCCGTGCAGGGCGTGCAGGTAAGCAAGGAGAAGTGATTTTACAAACTCATCATCCTGAGCATCCGCTGCTGCAAATTCTGCTACAGCAGGGCTACGATGCCTTTGCCAAGCAAGCATTGGCTGAGCGTAAAAGTGTATTTTTACCGCCTTATACCAGCCATATCATCGTGCGCAGTGAAGACCACGATAACCAGCAATCGGCGCTGTTCCTGCAACAATTACGTAATTTGCTGGAGGCCAGCCCGCTGAAAGATGATGCATTATGGATTATGGGGCCGGTTCCAGCCTTGCAAGCTAAACGCGGTGGTCGCTTTCGCTGGCAATTATTGTTGCAGCATCCTTCTCGGCAATTACTGCAACGGCTGATTAAAACTTCTCAGCCACTTATCAATACATTGCCGCAAGCGCGAAAAGTTAAGTGGACGTTAGATGTCGATCCAATCGACAGCTAAATACCCGGCTTACTTGAAGTTGTTACTGCGGTTATTGACGTAATTTATTGTTTGATTTGCCACTCAAAGCAATCGTTTACCCTGCTTTGTGCGAGCCAGTTCGAAAAAACCTACTTATGTCACACTTTTAATGCAAATTAGGTAACAAATTGCCCTCACTATCTGTATAGAATGACGGAAAGTCTGTTTTTAACCGAAACCACACTGCCATGAAAGGATATGAGCGCGCTTACCGGACATACCGGTTTACGTGTGACAACCCGTTAATATCCTGAGCCATTGGCCACGGGATATCTCAAGCATTAGTGCTGGCTCGGAGCCAGAGCAAGGAGAAGGGCGTTGGAACATAAGAAAGAATTCACGATGGCCACCATGAAAGACGTTGCCGAGATGGCCGGTGTTTCTACTGCGACGGTATCGCGCGCATTGATGAACCCTGAAAAAGTTTCAACAGTGACCCGGCAAAAAGTGGAGCAAGCGGTTCTGGCTGTGGGTTACTCTCCTCATGCTTTATCTCGCAATATCAAACGTAACGAATCGCGCACTATTCTGGTTATCGTCCCGGATATCAGTGACCCATTCTTTGCCGATATCATTCAGGGCATTGAACATGCTGCCGCCCAGCAAGGTTATCTGATATTAATTGGCGATTGTGCCCAACAAACGCAGCAAGAGCGTACCTTCGTTAATTTGATTATCACTAAGCAAATTGATGGCATGTTGCTGTTGGGCTCTAACTTGCCCTTTGATGCCAGCAAAGAAGAACAGCGCAATTTACCGCCGATGGTCATGGCAAATGAGTTTGCTCCCGAACTGGAACTGCCAACAGTACATATCGATAATCTAACCGCCGCCTTTGATGCCGTGCATTATCTGCATGAATTAGGGCACAAACGTATCGCCTGTATTGCCGGGCCAGAGAGTATGCCGCTATGTCATTATCGGCTACAGGGCTATATTCAGGCGCTGCGTCGCAATGGTATTGCCGTCGACAGCGACTATATTATGCGCGGGGACTTTAGCTACGAAGCCGGTGCTGAAACTTTTGCCGCACTGATGGAACTCCCTCATCCACCGACAGCAATATTTTGTCACAATGATGTGATGGCGATAGGTGCGATGTGGCAAGCGAAGAGAATGGGGCTACGTGTCCCGCAAGATGTCTCGGTAGTCGGCTTTGATGACCTAAAATTGTCACAGTATTGCGATCCCCCCTTGACCACGGTGGCACAACCACGTTATCAAATTGGTCAGCAAGCCATGTTACTATTACTTGAGCAGTTACAAGGGCATTCAGTACAAAGTGGCTCCCGCTTGTTAGACACCGAATTAATCGTCAGGGAAAGTACTGCTGCGCCTAAACGCTAGGCAAATATTCAGGGGTTCAGTAACATGACGGACTTATTCCATCATCACGACGCAGCGAAACGATAGTGGCACAAAGAGATTATGTAAGCCGAGGGCGCTCAGGAGCGCGGCGCAAAAGCACCAGCCGAAAAAAACGCAGTGCTCCAGCAGTATCCAAAACCGTGATGGCACTGGCCGTCGCGCTATTAGTGGTATTTGTTGGTGGCCTTTATTTCATCACCCACAATAAGCCGGGTGAGCTTCCGTTACTGCCTAGCCATGACCCACGCACGGGTAACGGGTTACCGCCTAAACCGGAAGAGCGCTGGCGTTATATTAAAGAGTTGGAAAATCGTCAAATTGGCGTGCCGACTCCAACAGAGCCGTCTGCCGGTGGTGAAGTGAATTCCAAGACGCAGCTGACCAACGAGCAGCGCCAATTGCTTGAGCAGATGCAGGCGGATATGCGCCAGCAGCCGACGCAATTATCAGAAGTGCCGTATAACCAAGGGATGCAGGTGCCGCGCTCGGCCGTGACCATCAAACCGCCGGTCACTGATATGCAGCAGCAGCCACTAACGCCACCGCGTCAAACAACCGCGCCGGTACAGCAGCAGGCTCCGACACCACCGCGTACACAGCAGTCTACTGCTCCGGTAACTCCGGCCGTAACACCGCCGAAACCGGAAAAAGAGAAAGAAAAAGCGCAACGTTGGATGGTGCAATGTGGTTCATTCAAAGCCGTTGATCAGGCCGAGTCTATTCGCGCTCAATTGGCATTTGAAGGTATTGAAAGCCGCGTAACTGCCGGTGGCGGCTGGAATCGCGTGGTACTCGGCCCTTACAGTACCAAGGCTGCCGCAGATAAAGCCTTACAGCGTTTGAAAGGCGCTGGTCAATCAGGATGCATTCCCCTCGCTGTGGGGGGTTGAAAAGTAGTAATCCTCCCCCATTTATAATCTCAATATACCTCATACTGTTTTTCTGAAAGACAGTATGGGGACTCATTCAGTCTGCAACGAGGGTCCGCTCGTGACAACAATTGTAAGTGTACGCCGTAATGGTCATGTCGTTATCGGTGGTGATGGCCAGGTCACTCTGGGTAATACCGTAATGAAAGGTAATGCCAAAAAAGTACGTCGCCTTTATAACAATAAAGTCATTGCTGGCTTTGCTGGCGGTACGGCTGATGCCTTTACGCTGTTTGAGCTGTTTGAGCGCAAACTGGAGATGCACCAGGGCCATCTGACCAAAGCTGCCGTCGAGTTAGCCAAAGATTGGCGAACTGACCGCATGCTACGCAAGCTTGAGGCACTGTTAGCTGTGGCTGACGAAACTGCCTCTCTTATCATCACCGGTAATGGTGATGTGGTGCAGCCTGAAGATGATTTGATTGCTATCGGTTCTGGCGGGCCTTACGCCCAATCTGCGGCGCGTGCGCTGCTAGAAAACACCGAGCTGGGTGCCCGAGATATCGTTGAGAAATCTCTGAGCATTGCGGGGGATATTTGTATCTATACCAACCGCTTCCAAACCATTGAAGAATTAACGTACTAAACGTTATTAACATACAAAGCGTAAGGATAGAGTGACATGTCTGAAATGACCCCACGCGAAATCGTCAGCGAACTTGATAGCTACATCATCGGTCAGGATAAAGCTAAACGTGCAGTGGCAATTGCCCTGCGTAACCGCTGGCGTCGGATGCAGCTTAACGAAGAGCTGCGTCATGAAGTTACCCCGAAAAACATTCTGATGATCGGTCCAACCGGTGTGGGTAAAACTGAAATTGCCCGCCGCTTGGCTAAACTGGCTAATGCACCGTTCATCAAAGTTGAAGCCACCAAGTTCACCGAAGTTGGCTATGTTGGTAAAGAAGTGGATTCTATTATCCGCGATCTGACCGATGCAGCGGTGAAAATGGTTCGCCATCAATCAATTGAAAAAATGCGTTATCGGGCTGAAGAATTAGCCGAAGAGCGCATTCTGGATGTGCTGATCCCGCCGGCCAAGAATAACTGGGGCCAGCCAGATGAAACTCAAGAGCCATCCGCTACCCGTCAGGCTTTCCGCAAGAAACTGCGCGAAGGTCAACTGGATGACAAAGAGATTGAAATCGATCTGGCTGCCGCACCAGTAGGTGTTGAAATCATGGCACCTCCGGGCATGGAAGAGATGACTAACCAGTTGCAATCCATGTTCCAGAATATTGCTGGTCAGAAGCAAAAACCGCGTAAAATCAAAATCAAAGATGCATTCAAACTGCTGATTGAGGAAGAAGGCGCGAAGCTGGTTAATCCTGAAGAGCTGAAACAGCAGGCGATTGATGCGGTTGAGCAACACGGGATCGTGTTCATCGATGAAATTGATAAAATCTGTAAACGCGGCCAGACTTCAGGTCCGGATGTGTCCCGCGAAGGGGTACAGCGCGACTTGCTGCCACTGGTAGAAGGGTGCACGGTATCAACCAAACACGGCATGGTAAAAACTGACCATATCCTGTTTATTGCTTCCGGCGCATTCCAGGTCTCTAGCCCGTCAGACCTTATCCCGGAACTGCAAGGCCGCTTGCCAATCCGGGTAGAATTACAGGCGCTGACTACCGATGATTTCGAGCGCATTCTGACTGAGCCAAGTGCCTCACTGACCGAGCAGTACAAAGCATTGATGGCGACTGAAGGGGTGACCGTTGAGTTCTCCCGCGAAGGTATCCGTAAAATCGCGGAAGCGGCATGGCAGGTTAACGAGCGTACCGAAAACATTGGTGCTCGCCGCTTGCACACCGTACTGGAACGTCTGATGGAAGATATCTCTTATGACGCCAGCGAAAGTAATGGTCAATCCATTACTATTGATGCTGAATATGTTGGTAAGCATCTGGACGAGTTGGTAGCAGATGAAGATCTGAGTCGTTTTATCCTATAATTCGCTTTATAAGCCTATGCTGGATAAAATGGTTCGCCAAAATAATATTGAGTGGGAGGCATCGCCTCCCACTGTTATTTTTATCGTATGATTTTTGTAACTCGCCGATAATGGGCGAACCAGACTCCTAAGACCCAAAGTCATTGGAGTTGCGGGTAGGCAGCCACTGATGAGCTAGCCCCCTGCGGCTTCAAGAACTAAGGGTATATAATAAAATGAAGCGGAAAATGAGCCAATCAACCAACACCAGCCAGACCCAGGCTTGGCTGGAAAGCCTGCGGCCACGAACCCTGCCACTGGCTTTTGCCTCTATCGTTACCGGTTCAGCTCTAGCTGTCTGGCTCGATAGTTTTAAGCCCGCCGTCGCATTGCTCGCCCTATTAACTGCTGGCTTGCTACAAATTCTGTCAAACCTTGCCAATGATTATGGCGATGCCATTAAGGGCAGTGATACCGAAGAGCGTATCGGGCCACTACGCGGTATGCAAAAAGGGATGATTACTCGCCACCAGATGAAAATCGCGCTAATCATCACTGTTAGCCTCACTGTCATTTCTGGCATTGCGCTGATCGCCGTGGCCTGTGAGAAACCCAGCGATGTTTTAGGCTTTTTACTGCTAGGGCTGATGGCTATTGTGGCGGCAATCACCTATACCGTGGGTAGCAAACCCTATGGTTACATGGGGTTGGGTGATATTTCCGTATTGGTATTCTTTGGCTGGTTGAGTGTTGCCGGGACTTACTATCTTCAGGCCGGGCACTTTGACAGCATCGTTATGCTCCCTGCCACCGCCTGTGGTTTACTGGCTACTGCCGTTTTAAATATTAATAATTTGCGCGATATCGAAAACGACGCAGCCAATGGTAAAAATACACTGGCAGTGCGTTTAGGTCCGGTCGTTGCCCGTTATTACCATGCCCTGTTAATCGCCGCAGCTATCTTCTGTCTGGCACTATTCAGCATGCTGAATCTACATACCTGGAGAGGGTGGATTTTTATTCTGGCCGTTCCACTGCTGGTCAAACATGCCCTATTTGTGCTGCGTGAACCTACGGCTGCGGGTATGCGCCCAATGCTCGAGCATATGGTTAAAGCCGCTTTACTGACCAATATCCTGTTTGCTGTCGGCCTGATACTCAGTTAATCCTGCCTCCTTCATTCTCCGGGCGACTGGCAATAAAGTCAGCTCGGAGAAATTTAACAATTGATGATTTTGCCAACAGTAGCCAGAAAGGGATATACTTAACATCCCAGCCGCAACCAGACGTTAATCCTATGAAATATGATACTTCCGATCTCTGTGATATCTATCATGAAGAGGTAAATGTGGTAGAACCACTGTTCTCCAATTTTGGCGGACGTACTTCATTTGGTGGCAAGATAACCACTGTAAAATGTTTCGAAGATAACGGCTTGTTGTTTGACCTGCTCGAAGAAAATGGTCTAGGCCGTGTTTTAGTCGTCGATGGTGGCGGTTCAGTGCGCCGTGCATTAATTAATGCTGAATTGGCCGATCTGGCATTGAAAAACGAGTGGGAAGGCATTGTGGTTTACGGTGCTGTCCGCCAGGTTGATGAACTGGCCGAGTTGGATATCGGTATTCAGGCAATGGCCGCAATCCCAGTGGGTGCTGCTGATGAAGGCATTGGTGAGAGTGATATCCGCGTTAACTTTGGCGGTGTGACATTCTTCTCTGGTGACCATTTGTACGCAGACAACACGGGCATTATTCTGTCAGAAGAGCCTTTAGATATTGAATAATATCTATCTAACTGACTAATAAGAAAGGGCGATATTGATATCGCCCTTCTGCTTTTTACCCTAAGTAAGAATCACTTGAAATCACTACATTACAAATTTCTTTAAATAACAGAACGTTATTATATAGCCAAAGTAATTGGAGTTGCGGGTAGGCAGCAAACATACTCATACCGATGAGCTTACTCAAGTAAGTGATTCGGATGAGTATGTGCAGCTAACAACCCTGCGGCTTCAAGTATGAAGGGTATAAGAAATCAGACTTCTTCCATCTTTCCCAACAAAGCCCGCAGACGATCCTGCCAGACATGCTGCTCTTGCTTCAGTTGCTCATTTTCGCGCACCAGCGCTTCACGGCCACCTGCTGCTTCCTGAACTTCTTGGGACAGGGTGTTATTTTTCTCTTTCAGCTCTTCAATTTCCATCTGTAACAGAGTGATGGTATCAATCGCCTGCTGAACTTTAACTTCCAATTTCTCAAATACTTCAAATGACATTCTTCGGTCCCCTTATGGTAGCAAGGCGTACATCTCTTGGTCGCAGTCATCATGCTTAGCTTCAGTGATTATATTAATCAAAACAGCCACTCGCGGATGAAACTGCTGTGAATACTTATCGCGCTTTGTTTGTCGAACTATTGGTCTATCGAACAGGTAACAAGCGCAGGTTTTAGCGCGTCCCTCAAGAGAGGCGGCGCAGCTTAATAAAAACGATGACCTTGTAAAGCGATTGTATGTAGCCAGCCCCCCCCTGTCTAGCGCCATACCGGTCCAAACCACACTCTGTAGCAATTTCGTGTCAGGAACTATCAGTAAAAACTGAAAAACTCTAATAACCAATCCTGTAAAGTTATACATGCCCTTAACAACTGAGAAAGAAAGTACTGGTCTGATCACACTTTCAAAGTCCCTTAACAGCCGCGAATAACGCGAAATCGCTCATTTTTATGACACACCACACACATTTTGATTTCGCTATTTCTCGTTTGTGCTCGTTAACGATAAATTTACATCACTCCCTTCGCAGTCCGAAGGGCAAAAATAAGAAATACCCTATAAATCTCTGTCTCTAGGACATCTACTATGAGCCAAACCGCTAGTTCGACCTTGAAGGGCCAATGTATCGCGGAATTTCTCGGTACAGCTCTACTCATCTTTTTTGGTGTGGGTTGTGTTGCTGCGTTAAAGTTGGCAGGCGCCAGTTTTGGGCAGTGGGAAATTAGTATCATTTGGGGCCTGGGTGTTGCCATGGCCATCTACCTAACAGCAGCAATTTCAGGTGCTCACCTGAATCCGGCGGTGACCATTGCATTGTGGTTATTTGCTTGTTTCGATCGCCGGAAAGTTATCCCCTACATTGTGGCGCAGATTGCAGGTGCATTTTGTGCGGCGGCATTAGTGTACGGCCTCTACTACAACCTGTTCGTCGATTTTGAACAAACTCATCAGATAGCTCGCGGCAGCGTTGAGAGTCTGAATCTGGCCGGTATTTTCTCTACTTATCCAAATCCACATATTTCTGTTTTCCAGGCTTTCCTGGTTGAAACCGTTATTACCGCTATTTTGATGTGCCTGATTCTGGCGCTGACTGACGATGGTAACGGTATCCCACGCGGCCCACTGGCACCGCTGCTTATTGGTATTCTGATCGCCGTTATCGGTGGTTCAATGGGGCCACTAACCGGGTTCGCCTTAAACCCAGCGCGTGATTTTGGTCCAAAACTCTTTGCTTATTTCGCAGGCTGGGGCGAAATCGCCTTCACTGGCGGGCGTGATATTCCTTACTTCTTAGTACCTATCTTTGGGCCTATCGTCGGCGCACTGGTCGGTGCATTCGGCTATCGAGCTCTGATTGGCCGCCATTTGCCATGTGATGTGTGTGTTATCGATGATGATGAAACCACGGTAACGACCACAGAACGCAAAGCGTAAATAATAGATACTTAATAAATATGCCCGATAGATTTCATGGTGCAGGAAGGCGGCAAATGAGGGAACTCGGATGAGCTTAATCAGTCAGTCGGGTGAACAAATACAGCCAGCACACCAGCAACGGGAAAGATGGCGGGTATAAACGGCAACTTAAAAGTAGGCTAATTATGACAACTGAAAATACTACTCAAAAGAAATATATTGTCGCGCTTGACCAAGGAACCACCAGTTCCAGAGCTGTAGTGCTGGACCATGATGCTAATATCGTGAGTGTTTCTCAGCGCGAATTCACCCAAATTTACCCGAAAGCCGGTTGGGTTGAGCATGACCCGATGGAAATCTGGGCAACCCAAAGCTCAACACTGGTCGAAGTGCTGGCCAAAGCCGGTATCAGTTCTGATGAAATCGCCGGTATCGGTATTACCAACCAACGTGAAACGACCATTGTTTGGGATAAAGCGACCGGCAAGCCGGTGTATAACGCGATTGTCTGGCAATGCCGTCGTACCGCTGAAATCTGCGAAAAGCTGAAAAAAGAGGGGCTGGAAGAGTATATCCGCCATAACACCGGATTGGTGGTTGACCCTTACTTCTCTGGCACCAAAGTTAAATGGATTCTCGATAATGTAGAGGGTGCACGTGACCGTGCTGAGCGCGGTGAGTTGCTGTTTGGTACCGTAGACACTTGGCTGGTGTGGAACATGACACAGGGCCGTGTACACGTAACGGATTACACCAACGCATCACGCACCATGATGTTTAATATCCGCACCAAAGAGTGGGATGAGCGCATGCTGAAAGCGCTGAATATTCCGCGCTCCATGCTGCCTGAAGTTCGCCCCTCTTCTGAGATTTACGGCCAAACCAACATTGGTGGTAAAGGCGGTACACGTATTCCAATCGCCGGTATCGCTGGTGACCAACAAGCAGCGCTGTTCGGCCAGTTGTGTGTACAACCGGGGATGGCGAAAAACACTTACGGTACTGGCTGCTTCTTGTTAATGAACACCGGGACTGAAGTGGTTCAATCCAAAAATGGCCTCTTAACCACCATCGCCTGTGGCCCTCGCGGCGAAGTGAACTATGCACTGGAAGGTGCCGTGTTTATTGGCGGGGCATCTATCCAATGGCTGCGCGATGAACTGAAACTGATCAGCGACTCATTCGACTCTGAATATTTCGCCACCAAAGTTAAAGACAGCAATGGCGTATATGTAGTGCCAGCCTTCACCGGTCTGGGTGCTCCATATTGGGACCCGTATGCCCGTGGCGCTATTTTTGGCCTGACCCGTGGTGTGAACAGCAACCATATTATCCGTGCAACACTTGAGTCCATTGCTTATCAAACTCGTGATGTATTGGATGCGATGCAAGCAGATTCCGGCGAACGCCTGAAGGCACTGCGTGTTGACGGTGGTGCGGTAGCGAACAACTTCCTGATGCAGTTCCAGGCCGATATTCTGGGGACTCGTGTTGAGCGCCCAGCAGTGCGTGAAAGCACCGCGTTGGGTGCCGCATTCCTTGCGGGCCTAGCGACAGGTTTCTGGAATGATCTGGACGAAGTACAAAGCAAAGCCACCATTGAGCGCGAATTCCGCCCAGGGATCGAAACCACGGAACGTGACGTGCGCTACAAAGGCTGGAAGAAAGCAGTGGCTCGCGCCCAAGCATGGGAAGAGCACGACGAGTAACAGTTCGCCTGTTTTGTACTGAACGTCTCTTTTACCGCTAACGCGCCATCACCCCCCGATGGCGCGTTTTTTATTCGTGATCCCCTCTGCTCATTCTTCAATGTGTTAGAATTCGCGCTCATATCCCGTTCTTCCATTGTGCAATCAACAGGTCTAACCATGAAACGTGAATTAGCCATCGAGTTTTCCCGTGTCACTGAAGCTGCCGCGCTGGCAGGTTATAAGTGGCTGGGTCGGGGCGATAAAAATGCTGCCGACGGCGCGGCTGTACGAGCCATGCGTATTATGCTTAATCAAGTGAATATTGATGGGCAGATTGTTATTGGTGAAGGTGAGATCGATGAAGCGCCGATGCTGTTTATCGGTGAGCATGTCGGTACCGGTCAAGGCGATGCTGTTGATATCGCGGTTGACCCCATTGAAGGCACTCGCATGACCGCTATGGGGCAAGCCAATGCACTGGCCGTATTGGCAGTGGGAGACAAAGGCACATTTTTACATGCGCCGGATATGTATATGGAAAAACTGGTGGTTGGCCCTGGCGCAAAAGGAGCCATTGATCTTAACCTGCCACTGGAACTCAATTTGCGCAATATCGCCATCAAGCTGAATAAACCCTTGACCGATTTAACCGTTATCACGCTGGCAAAGCCGCGCCATGACGGTATCATCGCCGAAATGCAGCAACTTGGCGTAAAAGTGTTCGCTATCCCAGACGGTGATGTCGCGGCCTCTATTTTGACCTGTATGCCAGAAAGTGAAGTGGATGTGATGTACTGCATCGGCGGCGCACCTGAAGGGGTAATTTCAGCGGCGGTGATCCGTGCACTGGATGGCGACATGCAAGGCCGTTTATTACCGCGCCATCAAGTAAAAGGCGATAACGAAGACAACCGCCGTATCGGTGAACAAGAATTAGTGCGCTGCAAATCTATGGGCATTGAGGCAGGCAAAGTGTTGCTGCTGGGTGATATGGCCCGTAATGACAATGTGATTTTCTCTGCCACCGGGATTACCAAAGGCGATTTGCTGGAAGGTATTTACCGCAAAGGGAACATGGCGACCACCGAGACACTGCTAATCCGCGGTAAATCTCGCACCATCCGCCGTATTCGCTCCACCCATTTCCTTGACCGCAAAGACCCGGCGCTGCATGAATTCTTGCTGTAATCCGGCTCGCACACATTACTGCCATTAATTAAAAACGGGCATCACATTCAAGCGATGCCCGTTTTTATTCTCGGATTCTGATCAATTAAGCACGGTGTTCTTGCGGTTGCATCCGATGAGATAATGGCCACCAGCACAACAAAATCAACACCGCCATAGCAAACATCAGCAGCCCCAAACTGAACTGCCCGGTTTGTGGCAACATGGCTGACAACCAAGTCGCTAAACCTGACCCGACATTCTGCAAACCGCCAACTAAAGCCCCGGCAGCTCCCGCCAGATAAGGGAAAGGCTCCATAGCACCGGTGGTGGCCAGCGGGAACAACATCCCAGCGCCGAAGAAGAACAGCGCCGCCGGTATCACCAATGTCCAAATATTCATAATGCCAAACCAGCCTGGTATCCACATCATTAACCCAGCCAATAAGCAGCTAATCACTGAGTGCCACATCAGGCTATGGAAGGTTTTGCCATCACGACCGGCATACCATGCGCCAAAGAATGCAGCAGGAATTGGCAGAATAAATAAAATACTGACCGTGACCCCACTCAACCCCAGCACCCCGCCCATCAGCACGCCAGCGCTGGCTTCAAAGACCGCAATCCCTGCCAGCGCCCCAATCAGCATCACCAAATAGCAGCTAAAAGCGCGGTCAGATAGCAGCAAACGGAAGCTGGCTAACATTCGCCGTTTCTCAGTTTGCTGTGGCCGGGTTTCTGGCAACCAGCGGAACATACAAAATGCTACTCCGCCACATAAAAAGAGCAGAAACGCATAGCATGCACGCCAACCAAACAGACTGGCCAGTACCCCACCGATAACCGGGGCCATTAATGGGCTAACCAAAATCCCCATATTTAACATGCTATTGGCATAGCGTAGCGCAGTACCTGCATATAAATCTCGCGGCATGGTTCGCGCCATTACCCCCGCAACCCCGGTGCCCATTCCCTGCAAAGCACTGGCGGCCACCAGCATCGTCAAACTACTCGATAGCCAGGCTCCCAATGCGCCCAGCATAAATATCATCATACCCGCCAAAATAACCGGACGACGTCCAACTCGGTCAGAGAGCGGGCCATAGATTAATTGCGAGAAGCCATAGGTCAGCAAATATGCCGCCATCACGCGCTGTACCACACCAGTACGAACTGATAAATCACGGGCGATATCCGCGATAACCGGCACATAAATGGTTTGCGCCATTTGACCAACCGCAACCAACAGAATCAACATAACCAGCAGGTGGAAATTCTCTATTTTTCTCATTATCTTAACTAATTTGTTAGCCGGACTACGTGCCACACTTAAGCGCTAAAAAGCCGTATTTTGCGACACACCTCACTGTTGGCGCATAAGCTAACAAATTTAGATTTTTTAGCGAGTCAGCATGACATATTGCCAAATAGCTAACTGGCAGAGAAAAACACCAAATACGTAAACTAAAGTGTCCAGATTGACAGATGGCATCAAGGAACTCGGGGATAACATTTAATCGATAATACTTTTCAACGAGATCCCCTAAAATACCGTCTGCGCTTTTGGCATCACTGAATAACAGGGACCATCATTATGGCTGAATGGGTTAGTGGCAAGATTACTCACGTCGAACACTGGACCGACGCGTTGTTTAGTATTCGGGTCAATGCGCCCGTCGATCCCTTTACTGCTGGCCAATTTGCCAAGTTGGCATTAGATATTAATGGTGAGCGGGTGCAGCGGGCCTACTCCTATGTCAATGCGCCGAGCGACGATAATCTGGAGTTTTATCTGGTAACAGTACCAGAGGGGAAACTCAGTCCACGGCTGGACCAACTGGCTGTGGGTAGCGAAGTGATGGTCACCAAACAGGCCGCTGGCTTCTTTGTGCTGGAAGAGATACCAGATTGCGATACGTTATGGATGCTGGCAACCGGCACCGCAATTGGGCCTTATCTGTCTATCTTGCAAGAAGGGCGCGATTTAGAGCGCTTCAAAAATATCGTGCTGGTTCATGCTGCCCGCTTTGCCCGTGATCTCAGTTATCTGCCACTCATGCAACAACTTGAGCAACGTTATAATGGCAAGCTGCGTATCCAGACGGTGGTGAGCCGCGAAGAATCCCCCGGCTCATTAACTGGCCGAGTTCCCGCGCTGATTGAGAACGGCTCACTGGAAGCGGCTGTCGGCTTGAAAATTGATGCACAAGACAGCCATGTAATGCTGTGCGGTAACCCGCAGATGGTGCGTGATACTCAGCAACTGCTGAAAGAGCAGCGTGGGATGCGTAAGCATTTGCGCCGCAAGCCGGGGCATATGACTAGCGAGCAGTATTGGTAACAGGCAGTATTGGCAACAAAGCGTAGCAAATATTAAAGGGCGCAATCGCGCCCTCTTATTTTACCGCTGCGCCGTCTTTATTGTGCTTTCTCGGCAATAAACTTCACTGGCACCGCTTCTGGGCCAAAACGGTTATCACCATCAGTCCCTAGAAATGCTCCACAGTCGATAAACATCATGACAATGATAAGCGTGGGAATAAACCGCCCCACCCCCCATTGCCAAATAGGGGCCAACATCAGCCAGTTACCGGCCATCAGCATCCAGGCCAATACGACCAATAGCGCCCACCAACCTGCTTTATTACGATCCTGAAGCCGTTTGACCACCACTGCCGCCGTAGGCCACAGCAAAAAAACGATAGAAAAAGCAGCGGTTTGAATGGGTATCAAGTCCTTCCCTGCCAGAGTAAAAATAACCAGCATTGCCAGTAGCCACAAGCCAATCCAGATCCAAAAATCTCGTCGCCCGATACGGCCTCTAAACGAGAAACACCATTGCTGTATTGTCATCGATGACTCAATCCATATACCTGATATAATTTTGCCAAAGTGTAACCTAACACCCCAACTAACCTATAATCTTTGCAGTGAATTTTGACAATCACCATCGATTACCGCTTTAATCCCCCTATACACTTCGAACCACGGCGTAAGTCATGAGAAATGAAATAACCGCAATGCTGACAATACTGCTGCTGGTCGCAACGGTGAGTCGCGCTCATGCCGATCCCACCGATGGCAGTGCTCAACCAACAGAAGAGACGCAGCCGACGGCCCCTTATTTGCTCTCCGGTGCACCCACTTTTGATTTAACACTGGTGAAATTTCGTGAGCGCTATAATCATGCCAATCCGACACTTCCCATCAGTGAGTTTCATGCTATCACCGTCAAAGATGATGCCCCGCCGCTGACTCGTGCGGCCAGTAAAATTAATGAAAACCTTTATGCTTCAACCGCCTTGGAGAAGGGCACCGGTAAGATTAAGACCATCCAGATTACTTACTTGCCGATCAAAGGAAATGAAGAAAAAGCCGCTCGACGAGTCGCCGTCAATTACATGGCAGCACTAATGCGCCAGTTTGAACCGACACTGACCGTCGAACAAAGCCTCGACAATGTGCAGCAACTGCTGACGCAAGGCAAAGGCTCGTCTTTCTATGCCCATTCTGTCGGCGCAATTCGCTATGTTGTAGCAGATAACGGCGAAAAAGGGCTTACCTTCGCTGTTGAACCGATTAAGCTGTCACTATCTGACGCATAATCTCGCCGCAATTAATGACGAAAAGCAAAGCCATTGCCGCTAATCATCTCTATACTGTTGGACAGGTAAACTGCCTGTCGGGCAGTCATTATTATTGACCCTCGTGTCCCCTTGTTGGAGGAAGAAACATGCGTCATCCATTAGTTATGGGTAACTGGAAACTGAACGGTAGCACTCACATGGTTAACGAGCTTATCGCTGGCCTGCGTAAAGAACTGAGCACCGTTGAAGGTTGTGGCGTGGCTATTGCCCCACCCGCTATCTACCTGAGCCAAGCTAAACATGCATTAGCGGGCAGCCGTATCGCTCTGGGCGCACAGAATGTTGATGTGAATCTGTCTGGCGCATTTACCGGCGAAACCTCTGCTGAAATGCTGAAAGATATTGGCGCGCAATACATCATTATTGGCCACTCTGAGCGTCGTACTTATCACAAAGAAAGTGATGAATTCATCGCGAAGAAATTCGGCGTGTTGAAAGAAGCGGGTCTGATCCCTGTATTGTGTATCGGTGAATCTGAAGCCGAAAACGAAGCAGGCCAAACTGAAGCTGTTTGCGCTAAACAACTGGATGCCGTGCTGAACACCTTGGGTGTAAAAGCATTCGAAGGCGCAGTTATCGCTTATGAGCCAATCTGGGCTATCGGTACCGGTAAATCAGCAACTCCAGCACAAGCTCAAGCCGTTCACAAATTCATCCGTGACCATATTGCTAAGCAAGATGCTGCTGTTGCTGCACAAGTTATCATTCAGTACGGCGGTTCTGTTAATGATAAAAATGCAGCAGAACTGTTCACCCAGCCGGATATCGACGGCGCGCTGGTTGGCGGTGCATCACTGAAAGCGGATGCTTTCGCTGTTATCGTGAAAGCTGCTGCAAAAGCTAAAAAAGCCTAATTTTTGCTTTTAAGTTGCTTATAAAGCCGGGGTTATTGCTCCGGCTTTATATATATGTCTTTCGGCCTGCCTTTCCATACATCAATCCCCCCAGCCCCCACTGAACCGATGAATTTATTTATCTCAACGCTCTTTTCTGCCACCTGATCCACGTTACAGCTAAAATGCGTTCTCTTTTGAGTATCAAGAAAATGAATAACATTGCTGTCTTTAAACTTAATTAGATTACAAGCATGCCCTTGTGTCGCACCTGGTAGCATACGCATTATTGCTGGGCGGCGAATGGCGAGAAGAGTATTGAGTTCATCACTTTTTTTATAATGGCTTAATTGATCGATCAACTCCTCCGTGGATATCCCTTCATGGAGGCGTGTGACCATATTGGCGGCAACAGTGGCTCCCCGCAAATTAGATAGTGCGATCACGGGCATGTTGTTTTCTAATGAATCAATAACAGCGGTGGCACAAGACACACAATTTTGTTGACCAAAACCATGAATCCCAAATAAAGCAAGTAACGCAGCCAAAGGCCGCAATAATAGAGGAGCTTTACCATTACGATTGACGTTTTCTAACAAATAATTCTCTACATAGCTATTTTTACTATTCATTTCCTTGCTCTCTACGTATTTATTTACATTACTTACGTAGTTGCTTAGTTTTACACCAGAGAGAATCTTTTCATTTTCTATTACTACCGGCGGTTTATAGCTCTCAATACTACTCAAATACTCAGATCCTAATAATTCATATGAAGAACCAAGTGGCTCAACTATTTTGCACTCCGTCTGCGTAGTATATCTATCCGGTAATTCGTCTAATAAAGGCTGTTTATCATCACTTTCAAGAATTGAATTTAAGCTGCTATTGCTATTACCGATTTGCATATCCCTCTCCCTATAAAATTATCAACTCAATCAATCGAGATAAACAAATAGCGCATTTAGCTCTGTCTGCCGAATCAGGGAGTTCTTATCTATAAGAATGAGAGAAATAGTGAAAGTAATGAGAGTATTGGTGTAATCAATAAAGGTATTTAATTTGTAAAACAAAACGCCCGTAAGCATTAACCTACGGGCGCTGAGTTAACTCTTAATTAATTTTAACGCTTACTGATTTCATCAAACACACCACCGGTAGCAAAGTGCACCTGCTGTGCTTTAGTCCAACCACCAAACACTTCATCAATGGTAAACAACTTCAGTTGCGGGAATTCATTGGCAAACTTGGCAGCAACCGCGGGATCACGTGGGCGATAGTAATTCTTCGCAGCAATGGTCTGGCCTTCAGGTGAGTAGAGATATTTCAAATAAGCATCTGCCACTTCACGAGTACCGCGCTTATCGACCACTTTATCTACTACGGATACCGTCGGCTCAGCCAAAATAGAGACACTTGGCGTGATTATCTCAAATTGGTCTTTACCTACTTCATTGACAGCCAACAGAGCTTCATTTTCCCAGGCAATCAATACATCACCAATGCCACGTTCAACAAAGGTATTGGTCGCGCCACGTGCGCCGGAATCCAGTACCTCGACATTTTTGTACAGTGTTTTGACAAACTCTTGTGCCTTGGCCTGATCGTTATTGTTATGCTCTAGCGCATAACCCCACGCCGCTAAATAATTCCAGCGCGCCCCACCAGATGTTTTTGGATTCGGAGTAATAACCGAGACTCCCGGTTTCACTAAATCTGACCAATCATGAATTTGCTTCGGATTTCCTTTACGTACCAGGAATACGATCGTTGAGGTGTAAGGCGCGGAGTTATCCGGCAGGCGCTTGATCCAATTTTTATCAATACGACCACGCTCAGCAATAGCATCGACGTCATAAGCCAGAGCCAGAGTCACAACATCAGCTTCAATACCATTAATAACCGAGGTCGCCTGTTTACCAGAACCGCCATGTGATTGACGCACTGTCACCTTATCGCCGGTCTGCTCTTGCCAGTGCTTACTAAATGCCTGGTTATATTCTTGATAAAATTCACGAGTTGGATCATATGACACATTCAACAATTGAATATCTTTTGCCATGGCACCTGATGCCAGCAGCAGTAATGACAGACCTACACCCCATTTACGCATCGACCCGCTCCCCAGATTTATTGTTATTAATCTAATGTTATTAACCTAAATTCTAATCAACCCAATTGGTTGGCTTGATACAGAGCGTGCCAGAAACTTTTCACGCAATTAAAGAATAAAAAAGTTTTGATTATATCAATACGAAATATACCGGGAATTAAATGCAAAAAGCCCCCGCGAGCGGAGGCTTTCTTTTCAGGCTATTTCCTGTTTTAGAACAGTTTTTTCGCCGTGTCGTACCAATCTTCTTTAAATTTACTTTTCTTGTTCTCTGGTGCGATACAAACAGAGATTAATTCATGCACCATTTTCTCGTTCTGTACGCCGACGCAGAAACCGCCATGCTTATAGTCATGATCCTGCAATAGCAGGTCAACCGCATAAGCCCCCATGCGGGAGGCCAGAATACGGTCATAGGCGACTGGAGCACCGCCGCGCTGGATATGGCCCAATACGGTACCACGGGTTTCACGGCCCGTTTCTTTCTCGATATATTTAGCCAGCTCGTCGATATCATCCAGTTTTTCAGTGATGGCAACGATAGCGTGCTTCTTGCCTTTGGCAATACCGGCTTTGATTTCTTCAACCAAATCATCACGTTTGAATTCAACTTCAGGGATAGCAATAAATTCACAACCCCCGGCAATGGCCGCCGCCAGAGTCAAATCACCGCAATAACGGCCCATCACTTCAACGATAGAAATACGTTGATGTGAAGAGGAGGTATCACGCAAGCGGTCAATAGCTTCAACCACAGTACTTAAAGCGGTGAAGAAACCGATAGTGTAGTCAGTACCGGCCACATCGTTATCGATAGTACCTGGTAAACCGATGCAGTGAATGCCGCCTTCTTTGGTCAGCAAGTCTGCACCGGCATAAGAACCGTCACCACCGATAACCACCAGGCCATCGATACCACGGTCTTTCATATTCTGGAGCGCAACTTTGCGTTTTTCCGGATCACGGAATTCAGGGAAACGCGCAGAACCTAAGAAGGTACCGCCGCGGTTAATCATATCGGACACACTATAGCGGTCCAGCTTTCTCATACGGTTTTCGTACAAGCCAAGATAGCCATCTTCAATACCGTAAACTTCTAATCCTGCTGACAAAGCTGCACGAACAACCCCACGAATGGCTGCGTTCATACCAGGCGCGTCACCGCCGCTTGTGAGTACACCGATTTTCTTGACCATGACTACCTCTGAACTTGTAGATGCGATTTTTTAAAATTCTTTATTTGCCGATTATGTCTTGCACAGGTGAACAGTACAGAAAATCAGCTTTATGAGCTTAATATCGAATATTATAGCAAAAACACCAAGCTGAATTGATTCAAGTCATGCCATTTGGCGGTATTTTCTTCATAGCCTAACCATTGTGTAACCACAATTTACCTGCCGCTAATGCCACAATAGTTAATGTAGCAATAATCGATGAAGAAATTATAACTCCCAATGCGCATGACGCTCTTTTGGCACCACAGAGCTGGGATCTTGATGGATAAGTACATCTGCGCCGGGGAAGCGATGCAACAATGCCCGCTCGACCTGCTCCGCTAAAACATGCGCTTCCATCAATGGCAGCATATCTTCCATTTCGAGATGAAGCTGAATAAAGCGGGTCGGCCCCGACTGGCGGGTTCGTAAGTCATGGGCGCCAATGACACCCGGCCATGACATCACGATATCGATAATTTCCTGCCGCTCATCATCAGGTAATGCCCGGTCCAGCAAAGCTTGCACCGCCTCATACCCCATCCGCAATGCGCTGTAGAGGATATAAACACCGATACCCAAAGCGAACAGTGCATCCGCACGATGAAAACCATACCAACTCAATGCCAATGCAATAAGAATAGCACCATTCATCATGACATCAGATTGATAGTGCAACATATCGGCCCGAATAGCCTGACTTTGCGTTTTTCGTACCACCCAGCGCTGAAATGTGACTAATATCAGTGTACTGAATAATGCGACTAACGTTACCCAGATACCTATACTAGGATCTTGCAACGGCTCCGGCGAAGCTAAATGCTGGAAACCGGTCAAGAACAAGAATAGCGCCGAGCCAGAGATAAACATACTTTGCGCCAATGCCGCCAAGGATTCAGCTTTACCATGACCAAAAGTATGTTCTTCATCAGCAGGCTGCAGGGAGTAGCGCACCACAAAAAGGTTTGTCAGAGAGGCTGCCAGATCCACCAGCGAGTCAACTAACGCTGCCAACAAACTTACCGACCCGGTATGCCACCAGGCAAAAATTTTAATAATCAGTAAGATTGATGCCAGCGCAGTGGCACTCAGTGCAGCGGCTTTAACCAGTCGCCCATATTGCGGATCCATAACTCATCCCAAATGATATTTAAGGATGATCAGTATAACGGAAATGGGCAAAAAAAAGCCCCGCCATCATGGCGGGGAAAGACAGGGATGGTGTCTATGGCAAGGAAAACAGGGTATTACTTGGTACTACTGGGTATTACTTGGTACTACTACTTCTGGGCAGAAGCGGGTTGTTCTACTGCTGGTGCTGGCGCCTGCTGCATTTTCTCAATGCGCTGCTGGTGCTTTTGGTTCAGGACAGCTTTTTGCTCTGGAGTGAGCAAGTTAAACATTTGGTTACGGACTTTGGCCATTTCGACCTGACGATCAATTTGGTCTTTGGACATTTTCTCGGCTTGTGCTCTTACCGCGGCTTCATCGAATTTATCGGCGGTAACCAGCTTATGCATGGCTTCTCGGTCTGCCATGTCCATACGAGGTTGGCCTTGACGAGACTGGCGCATTAAGTCGCGCATTTGCTGGCGTTGCTGTTCAGTCAGATTGACGCCATCAAACATGTTATGGTGACCGCGACCGTCTTTCTTGTTCATCATCGTACCGTCACCGTGGCACCAGCCATCAGTGGTTCCGGTTTTATCAGCGGCGAACGCGGCGTGGGAGCCGAGAACTAACATTGACGCCATGATTAACGTTGATACTTTAGTTACTTTGCGCATCATTAAACTCCTGGGTTCTATCTGCTAAGCGATTTGCTGCTATGCGATTCAATGAGAAGCAGTCTATCGGTCCGGCTGCAAACTAGCGTCAGTGGGATGTAAAACTGGAGTCAGGGCATGTAAAGCTAAGTAAAGTCATGGAATACCGGCAATTGATAACGTATTTTGCGTCAAGAGGAGAAACAATCATGCATAAAATCCTATTAGTCGATGATGACCGTGAACTGACGTCGCTGTTGAAAGAATTACTGGAAATGGAAGGTTTTAATGTGGTTGTTGCTCACGATGGTGAGCAGGCATTAAACTTGCTGGATAACTCTATCGACTTGTTATTACTCGATATTATGATGCCACGTAAAAATGGTATCGAAACATTGAAAGAATTACGCCAACACCACCAGACCCCGGTGATTATGCTTACTGCCCGTGGCAGTGAACTGGATCGGGTACTGGGTTTGGAGTTGGGTGCCGATGATTATCTGGCCAAACCCTTTAATGATCGTGAGCTTGTCGCACGTATCCGTGCCATTTTGCGCCGCTCGAACTGGAGTGAGCAGCAACAAAATATTGACCAAGGCGCGCCAACACTGGAGGTTGATTGCCTGCAATTGAATCCGGGCCGCCAGGAAGCGAGCTTTGAAGGCCAGTCGCTAGAATTAACCGGAACTGAATTTACCTTGCTCTACCTACTGGCCCAACACCTTGGTCAAGTGGTATCGCGAGAACACCTCAGCCAGGAAGTGCTGGGGAAACGATTGACACCTTTTGACCGTGCCATTGATATGCACATTTCAAACCTGCGCCGTAAGTTGCCGGACCGCAAAGACGGGTTACCTTGGTTTAAAACCCTGCGTGGTCGCGGGTATCTGATGGTTTCTGAAACATGATTAACAGTTTAACGGCGCGAATTTTTGCTATTTTTTGGTTTACCTTAGCACTGGTATTAATGCTGGTGCTGATGGTGCCCAAACTCGATTCGCGCCAAATGACGACCTTGCTCGAAAGTGAACAGCGCCAAGGAACGATGCTGGAGCAACATATCGAAGCTGAGCTGGCAAGTGACCCGGCCAATGACCTTATGTGGTGGCGTAGGCTGTATCGCGCTATCGAAAAATGGGCACCGCCGGGCCAGCATTTAGTGTTAGTGACCACAGAGGGCCGCGTTATTGGTGCTCAACGTCACGAAATGCAAGTTGTGCGTAATTTCATCGGTCAGTCAGATAACTCAGACCAGCCGAAAAAGAAAAAGTATGGCCGCATCGAGATGGTCGGCCCTTTCTCCATCCGTGATGGGGAAGATAATTACCAACTTTATCTGATTCGCCCAGCCAGTAGTCCACAGTCTGATTTTATCAACCTGATGTTTGACCGGCCGCTGCTGCTATTGATTGCCACGATGCTGATCAGTGCTCCCCTGCTGTTATGGCTGGCATGGAGTCTGGCGAAACCAGCGCGTAAGCTGAAAAATGCTGCTGATGATGTGGCCCGGGGCAATTTAAAACCGCACCCAGAGCTGGAGTCCGGGCCACAAGAATTTTTGGCCACCGGGGCCAGTTTCAACCAGATGATCGGCGCTCTCGATAGGATGGTGGTCGCCCAACAACGGCTGATTTCTGATATTTCCCATGAACTACGTACCCCGCTGACGCGCCTGCAACTGGCTACCGCGCTACTGCGCCGCCGCCATGGCGAGGGGAAAGAGCTGGAACGTATCGAAATGGAAGCGCAGCGTTTAGATAGTATGATCAATGACTTACTGGTGCTATCTCGCAGTCAGCATAAAAGTGAGTTACACCGTGAGCCGATTAAAGCTAATGATTTGTGGTCTGATGTGCTGGAAAACGCGCAGTTCGAAGCCGATCAAATGGGTAAAACACTGGAGGTGACCGCACCACCGGGGCCATGGACGTTATTTGGCAACCCTGCGGCCCTCGACAGTGCGCTGGAGAATATCGTGCGTAATGCACTGCGTTATTCTCACCATCACATTGCCGTGGCATTCAGCTCGGATAATCAGGGTATTACTATCACTGTGGATGATGATGGCCCGGGAGTCAGCCCAGAAGATCGTGAACAGATATTCCGGCCGTTCTACCGTACGGATGAAGCGCGTGATCGTGAATCCGGTGGAACAGGCCTGGGGTTGGCGATTGTCGAAACTGCGGTTAATCAGCACCGTGGATGGGTACGAGCCGAAGATAGCCCATTAGGTGGTTTACGCTTGATAATCTGGTTGCCGCTGCACCCACTCAAATAGCTATCGCCCCTTTGCACTTGAAGCTGTGAGGTTGTTAGCCAAGTGCAAAGGGGATGACCGCCTCGAGTTGCCCGATCATGTTGGATCGGGCAGATCCCCGGCTTTCAAAATTTTTTCAGCTACTCGTCCTGCTTTGCCAATACCACGGCTTCTTGTTCCAATAACCGTTTCTTGCGCTCAATGCCCCAACGATAACCTGACAATGATCCATCCTGACGAATGACTCGGTGGCAAGGAATAGCGACGGCCAATATATTGGCGGCACAAGCGCCAGCAACAGCCCGTACCGCTTTTGGTGAGCCGACCTGCGTCGCAATCTCGGCATAGCTGGCAGTCTTACCCACCGGTATTGCACGTAACGCCTGCCATACTCGTTGCTGAAAGGCGGTACCGCGGATATCCAATGGCAAATCAAGCCCGATCTGAGGGGCTTCGACCAGCCCCACCACTTGAGCAAACCATTGCTCAAACTCGGCATCACCACCAATTAACTCGGCATGAGGAAATTTGTCCTGTAATTGCTGCACCAGTGGCAGCGGGTCATCGCCCAGCAAAATAGCACAGATCCCCTGCTCACTTTTTGCCACTAAAATGGCTCCAAGGGCGCTCTCACCAACTGCAAAATGCAGTCTGACATCACGCCCACCTTTACGATAGCGGGTCGGCGTCATCCCTAATAATTGATTCGATTGCTCATAAAAACGGCCATTAGAGTTATAACCGGCGTCATAAATTGCGTCAGTCACCGAACCTTGCCCCGCTAATTGTGTGCGAACTCGCGCACTGCGAGTGGCAACGGCATACGCCTTGGGGGTAAGCCCGGTGAAGGCTTTAAATAACCGATGGAAATGGAAAGCGCTAAGGCCCAGCTTTGCTGCCAACTCTTCAAGCTTAAATGGTGTTTCAGCTTGCTCAATTAAGCGGCATGCCTGGCTGATTTTTTCGGCATGCTGCTGCTCTTGGGATAACTCAGTGGGGCGGCACCGCTTGCAAGGACGATAGCCCGCAAGCTCGGCGGCATGGTTATCAGCAAAGAATTCAATATGTTCGGCTTTAGCCTGACGGGAGGAGCAAGAGGGTCGGCAATACACTCCGGTGGTTTTCACTGCATAAACAAACTGACCATCAGCCGCCTTATCGCGATTAATCACAGCGATAAAACGCGAGTTTTGCGTAATGTCTAACCATCCTTTCGCTGATTTCATGATGAATACCCCTTTGATACTGACTGTAGCGGCCAGCATATAAAACCACCGCTGCTTGTGCTCTCCGCTCCTTGCTTTTAAATTTTTGTTTTACGGCTCAACCGCTGCACTGCGCGGGGGTTTCTGATATCCTGCGCCCCTTATTATTGGGGGACATATGCTTAATATCGTTTTATTTGAACCCGAGATCCCGCCGAATACCGGCAATATTATCCGGTTATGTGCCAATACCGGTTGCCAGCTCCACCTGATTAAACCTTTAGGTTTCACTTGGGATGACAAACGCTTACGCCGTGCGGGTCTTGATTACCATGAGTTTGCTAACATTAAGCATCACCATGATTATCAGGCTTTTCTTGACAGTGAAAACCTCGATGGCGCGCAATCGACCGGCCCACAATCAGCCCGTTTATTTGCACTGACGACCAAAGGGACACCCGCTCACAGCGCCGTCAGCTATCAGGTTAATGACTATCTGCTGTTTGGCCCCGAAACTCGTGGCTTACCGCCCTTTGTGCTAGATGCATTACCGGCTCAACAGAAAATCAGAATTCCAATGCAAGCCGATAGCCGCAGCATGAATCTGTCAAATGCAGTATCGGTGGTGGTGTATGAAGCTTGGCGACAATTGGGTTATCCGGGTGCGTTACTGAAAGAGTAGCAAGAAAGCAGCAGCCGGGTTAGGAAGCTGCCCATATAAAATATGGGCCAAGTCATTGGAGTTGCAGGTAGGTGGCAAGTGAACCAGTCCCGATGAGCTTACACGAGTAAGTGATTCGGGTGAGCGAACGTAGCCAACCCCTGCGGCTTCAAGGACGAAGGGGTTCAGATACCATCGCCATATTCAAAACCGTGGCTCATCCCATTGAAATGCTGGTCCATATCCAGCGACGGTTTATCGCTCTCCGGCTTGCCAACAATGCGGGCGGGAACACCGGCGGCAGTCGTGTGAGCAGGTACGGCTTGCAACACTACTGACCCAGCACCAATTTTGGCACCGCGTCCAACTTCAATGTTCCCCAAGATTTTCGCACCAGCGCCAATCATCACACCTTCGCGGATCTTCGGATGGCGATCACCACTGGTTTTGCCAGTCCCACCCAAGGTAACGGATTGCAGGATGGAAACATCATTTTCAACCACCGCAGTTTCACCAATCACGATGCCAGTGGCATGGTCTAGCATGATGCCGCAACCAATAGTTGCCGCAGGGTGAATATCCACTCCAAAAGCGACAGAGACTTGATTTTGCAGGTAAATAGCCAGCGCTTTGCGGTCTTGCGCCCACAACCAATGACCAATGCGGTAGGCCTGTAAAGCATGGAAGCCCTTCAGGTACAGTAATGGCGTGGAATATTTGTCAACCGCGGGGTCACGCAACCGTACAGCCAGAATATCGCGCGCAGCAGAGACGATCATCTGTGCATCAGCACGATAGGCATCTTCAACCACTTCACGGATAGCAATAGCGGGCATGATGGGATTAGCTAACTTATTCGCCAGAATATAGCTCAGCGCACTGCCTAAATTTTCATGCTTCAATAATGTCGCGTGAAAAAAACTCGCCAGCATCGGTTCACACTCTGCCAGTGCTCTAGCTTCTGATTTAATGCTACTCCAGACCAGCTCTAACTCTTCTGACGACATTGCATACTCCTGCCCATAAACGAGCCGCTTTGGGGAACGACCAAAGCAACTCATACCCTCTTCATGGGAGCGGCCCCCCATGACATTGGGTATATCATTATTATTTTATTGCAGCTAACCCGCCCAATCTATCAAATGCCGCTTTTCTCATCTTTTTTGGTCCGACCCAATAAAGTCAGCGCCGCTTCACGGGCATTTTTGTGGCAATACAACACCTGATAAATTTGTTCGGTTATTGGCATCTCGACACCATGGCGCTGCGCTAATGCCAGAACTTCCTTGGTATTGCGGTAACCTTCAACCACCTGACCAATTTTGTCCTGCGCTTCTTGTACGCCCAATCCCTGGCCTAGCATGATACCAAACCGGCGATTACGGGATTGATTATCCGTGCAGGTTAGCACCAAATCACCTAATCCTGCCATGCCCATAAAAGTGGAGGGATCCGCACCTAATGCCGCACCCAGACGAGACATTTCAGCCAAGCCACGGGTTATCAAGGCAGTACGAGCATTTGCGCCAAAACCAATGCCATCAGACATCCCGGCACCAATCGCAATCACGTTTTTAACCGCGCCGCCCAGCTGCACCCCGATAAAATCAGGATTACTGTAAACCCGGAAGCTTTTGCCACAGTGCAATAACTGTTGTAGATCTTCGCTAAATTGCACATCAGTTGATGCCAGCGCAATTGCCGTGGGTAGACCCGCAGCCAGCTCTTTGGCAAATGTTGGGCCGGAAATCACCGCCAGCGGGATGGTCTCTCCCAGAACTTCTCGCGCCACATCTGCAAGTAAGCGGCCAGTTTCTGCCTCAAGTCCTTTAGTTGCCCAAACAATGCGCGCATCTGGGCGTAAATGAGGTTTTAACTGGTTTAATACCGCGCCGAAAACATGGCTTGGCACGACCACCAGCACATCACGACTGGCTGCCAGCGCACGGGTGAGATCAGTTTCCAGTAACAGAGTATCCGGGAAAGGAACATCGGGCAGGAAGGCTTGGTTACAACGGTCTTGTTGTAGAACCTGAATGTGCTTAGGGTCATGACCCCATAACACGACTTGATGGCCATTACGCGCCAGCGTAATGGCTAATGCGGTGCCGTAAGATCCGGCACCGATTACAGTCATTGAAGCATGGGTGGTGTTCATCAGGCATCCTGACGTTGTTCAGCACCTTCGCCTTCAGCCTGCTGTTGCAGATAGTTCATGAACAGGGCATCAAAGTTAACCGGTGCCAGATTCAGCTGTGGGAAAGTACCGCGAGAAACCAAGCTAGTGATGCATTCGCGCGCATACGGGAACAAAATGTTCGGGCAGTATGCACCTAAGCAATGCGCCAGTTGGGTGCCTTCGATACCAGCAACAGAGAAGATACCGCCCTGCTGAACTTCACACAGAAATGCAGTTTCTTCGCCCAAAGAAGCCGTTACCGTCACACGCAGTACCACTTCATACACATCTTCAGCCAGCTGACTGGAAGCAGTATCAAGATCAAGTTTAACTTCTGGCTGCCAATCCTGCTGGAAAACCTGCGGAGCATTAGGTGCTTCGAAGGA
The DNA here is from genome assembly GCF_902170305.1 of Yersinia alsatica. Lineage (GTDB taxonomy): Bacteria > Pseudomonadota > Gammaproteobacteria > Enterobacterales > Enterobacteriaceae > Yersinia > Yersinia alsatica. The sequence goes on from NZ_CABHWW010000005.1 coordinate 65,028, forward strand.
GATATCCTTGGTGTAGATACGTTGGATCTGGAAAGCCATCTCGGTGTTGTTTTGTTCTGACATGTGTATAGATACCCTAAAGTTAGACGTCCTTATTAAACAGCACTGCCGCCGTGGGCTCTGTCCATTAATTTAATGGGACCCACTGGCGAGTTAAAGCAGCGGGTCAAGCCCACCGCGCGCATCCAGGGCATGTAAATCATCACAGCCACCGATATGCTGCCCATCAATAAATATCTGAGGTACCGTCGTCCGTCCGCTACGAGCAATCATCTCTTCACGTTTAGCCGGGTCATTATCAATTGCGATTTCATGGAAAGCCGCACCTTTGCTGTTCAACAGTGCTTTAGCACGATGGCAGTATGGGCAGGTTGCTTTGGTATAAATCTCAATTTTCGCCATGGGTACACCTCAGTTAAATTTATAATCTATTGATATAGCGAATTATTATAGCAATTACTTACCGCGCGCCAGTGGCAGATTCTCACCACTCCAACCAGCGATACCCTCTTTCAAGGTAAACACGCGCTCAAAACCGGCTTTATTCAGCAGGTCAGCGGAAGCACGGGAGGTTGTCCCGGTGGCACAAACTACAATAATAGGCTGTGCTTTGTGCTTTTCCAACTCGCCCAGACTGCCGTTTTTGATATCACTTGGCAGCAAATTGATAGAGCTGGCGATATGGCCCTTGCGGTAATCATCACGGGTGCGGATATCAACCACAACCGCATCTTCTTTGTTAATCAGACGAGTCGCTTCACCACGGGTAATCTCTTTCACTTTTGACAGTGTCGTTTTAAAGCTGGTGAAAATTACGGCGACGAACAACGCCACCCAAGCCAAACTCAAAACTGGATGCTGGCTAATGAATTGCATAATTTCTTGCAACATGGGGGTAAAAACTCCCGTTAGTTAGGGGATAATATTCAAGGTGACAGAGTATACCTGCGCGTTGCGGCAAATACAGCCAATATGCAAGCGCTATTGCAGAAACTGCGAGCAATCTCGGGAAGTTTTATCACCGCTTTGATGATATTTCCCCAAAACCTCACCCCAATGTTGATCTCTTTGGGCTATTTTTAACCGGTTTTGTAGTAAATTACCGCCTTTCTACATAATAAAAAGGTTATGCAATGTCGAGCACTAAAAAACCACTGGTTCTCACTATCCTGGATGGCTATGGCCACCGTGAAGAACAACAGGATAACGCCATTCTGAATGCCAAAACGCCAGTTATGGACCGTTTATGGCAGCAACAGCCTCACACATTGATTGCCGCTTCCGGTCTGGATGTGGGTCTGCCTGATGGGCAGATGGGTAACTCTGAAGTGGGCCACGTCAACTTAGGTGCGGGTCGTATTGTTTATCAGGATTTGACTCGCCTCGACAAAGAAATCAAAGAGGGTGACTTTTTCACCAACCCAACCCTGACTGCCGCCATTGATAAAGCGGTTAAAGCAGGTAAAGCTGTCCATATCATGGGTCTGCTGTCTGCCGGTGGTGTCCACAGCCACGAAGACCACATTCTGGCGATGGTTGAGCTGGCAGCCAAACGCGGTGCAACGGCGATTTATCTGCATGCCTTCCTCGATGGACGCGACACACCACCGCGCAGTGCTGAATCATCACTGAAACGATTCACTGAGAAGTTTGCTGAACTGGGTAAAGGCCGCATTGCTTCTATCATTGGCCGCTACTATGCCATGGACCGCGATAACCGCTGGGATCGTGTACAGCTGGCTTACGACTTACTGACTCAAGCCAAAGGCGAATTCACCACTGATAACGCGGTTACTGGTCTACAAGCCGCCTATGCCCGCAATGAAAATGACGAATTCGTTAGACCAACCGTCATTAAAGCAGCTGGCGACGCTGATGCTGCCATGAACGATGGTGACGCGTTAATCTTTATGAACTTCCGTGCTGACCGCGCCCGTCAAATCACTCGCACCTTTGTTAATGCTGATTTTGACGGTTTCAAACGCGATAAAGTGGTTAACTTCGGCGATTTCGTAATGCTGACTGAATATGCTGCGGATATTAAAGTCGCTTGTGCTTATCCACCAGCATCACTGACGAATACTTTTGGCGAATGGTTGATGAAGCATGACAAAACTCAGCTTCGTATTTCTGAAACTGAAAAATATGCTCACGTCACTTTCTTCTATAACGGCGGCGTTGAAGAGCCATTTAAAGGTGAAGATCGCATTCTGATTAACTCACCGAAAGTGGCAACCTATGACTTGCAACCAGAAATGAGTTCCGCAGAACTGACCGAAAAACTGGTCGGTGCTATCGCCAGCGGCAAATATGATGTGATCATTTGTAACTATCCAAATGGCGATATGGTCGGTCATACCGGTGATTATGATGCTGCGGTAAAAGCAGTAGAAACACTGGATAATTGCATTGAACAAGTGGTTGCCGCAGTGAAGGCCGTTGATGGCCAATTGCTGATAACCGCAGACCACGGCAACGCTGAGCAGATGCGTGACCCAGCAACTGGCCAGGCACACACCGCCCATACCAGCCTGCCTGTTCCGCTGATTTATGTCGGCAACAAAGAGGTTAAAGCGGTCGATGGTGGCAAACTTTCAGATATCGCGCCAACCATGTTGTCACTAATGGAAATGGAAATCCCGCAAGAGATGACTGGTAAGCCGCTGTTCATCGTGGAATAATCCTTCGTTATGAAGGAAAAGGCGTCATTTGCGATATCAATGGTTACGGCAGATAGCATTGCTGGCAATAAAGAGGTCACTTCTATATTGCCGGCTAAGATAGTGCGTCGTCCGTGGTCAGCACTGTACGCCAGCGTTTTTTGCGCTGGCGTATTGTTGTTGCCATTATCTGGCAATGCCGCTGATGCTCCGGCAGCCGCTAAAGCGGCAGATAACAAAACCCAGTTGAAGACTATTCAGCAGGATATCGCCGAGAAAGAAAAAAGTGTTCAGCAACAGAAACAGCAACGCAGTTCATTGCTCGATCAACTGAAGCAGCAGGAAAATACCATAGCCCAGGCCAGCCGTAGCCTGCGTGAAACCCAAGGTACTCTGACTACACTCGATAAAGAAATCTCCAGCCTTAACGCTTCCATTGCCAAGCTACAAAGCAAACAATCCCAGCAACAAGATCTGTTATCAAAACAACTCGATGCCGCCTTTAAACAAGGCCAGCATAGCGGTTTGCAGCTTATTTTAAGTGGTGAAGAGAGCCAGCGCAGTGAGCGTATTTTGGCCTATTTCAGTTATCTCAATGAAGCTCGCCAAAAATCAATTACCGAGCTGGAACAGACTCGTACCGATTTGTCTGCTGAGAAGAAGACGCTGGAACAAAAGAAAAATCAGCAAAAAACGTTGTTGGATGAGCAAAAAACTCAACAAGAAAAGCTGGAGCAAGCACGTACTGCACGTAAGAAAACCCTGACTTCGCTGGAAGCCTCGCTGGAAAAAGATCAGCAGGGTCTGGCGGAGCTAAAACTGAATGAATCACGTCTGCGCGACCAAATTGCCAAAGCTGAGCGGGAAGCCAAAGCCCGAGCAGAGCGGGAAGCAAAAGAAGCGGCTCGCGTACGTGAACAAGTGAAAGCCAAAGAACAACAAGCCAAGAAAACCGGCTCCAGCTATAAGCCAAGTGAAAGCGAACGCTCATTAATGGCAAGAACCGGCGGTTTAGGGCGACCAAGTGCCCAAGCCGTTTGGCCAGTTCGTGGCAATGTGACCCACCGCTTCGGTGAAGCGTTGCAAGGTGAGCTACGCTGGAAAGGCATGGTGATTTCCGCGCCAGAAGGCAGCGAAGTCAAAGCGATCGCTGATGGCCGGGTACTACTGGCCGACTGGCTGCAAGGCTATGGCCTGGTGGTGGTGGTTGAGCACGGCAAAGGGGATATGAGTTTATATGGCTACAACCAGAGTGCGTTGGTCAATGTTGGTGCGCAAGTGAAAGCAGGCCAGCCAATTGCTCTGGTTGGGACCAGTGGCGGTCAGGGTGAGCCCTCACTCTATTTTGAAATCCGCCGTCAGGGACAAGCTGTTAACCCACAACCCTGGTTAGGAAGATAGGGAACAACGTTAGGGAACATGTATTGCGCTATTTCAACACACGTCGGTTTATCATAGTAAGCACCCTGCTCATCGCCAATGCCGCACAGGCGGGCAAACTTTCAATTGTTATTGATGACTTTGGTTATCGCCCCCAGAATGAAAACAAGGTATTACAGATGCCGCTACCCATTTCGGTGGCAATCCTGCCTAATGCCCCTTACGCCAAAGAGATGGCGGTCAAAGCCCATAATCAAGGGCGTGAAATCCTGATTCACCTGCCGATGGCGCCGCTGAGTAAGCAGCCATTGGAGCGCGATACCTTGCAGCCCTCCATGAACAGCGAAGAAATCCAGCGTATCATTCGTCAGGCGGTGAATAACGTCCCCTACGCAACCGGTATGAATAATCATATGGGTAGCGCGATGACCTCCAGCTTGCCCGGTATGCAGAAAGTGATGCAGACACTGGAACATTATCAGCTCTATTTCCTCGACAGTGTGACCATCGGTAATAGTCAGGCCAGCAAGGCAGCCGAAGGGACTGGCGTCAAAGTGATTAAGCGAAAAGTCTTTTTAGATGACTCGCAAAACGAAGCGGCGATTCGCCAGCAATTTAACCGCGCAGTAGATTTGGCGCGCCGTAATGGCTCCGCGATTGCTATCGGTCACCCACATCCAGCCACCATTAAAGTGCTGCAACAAATGTTGCCCCAGTTGCCTGCGGATATCGTATTAGTCAGGCCTAGCGCACTGCTCAATGAGCCGGTAAGCAATAATAATGGTAGTAGCGGCATCTTACCTGGTAAGACAAAACCGCACTTCCCGGCGAAAAATGAACGTCTGAAAGCTATCAAGCAATGCAATGCAAAAGCCAGCTATGTACCAGAGAAGATCTACGCCGATAGGATGTTTACTATTATTGGTGAGAGCTTGATGCAGAACCCGGCAATCGCCTTTGTGCAGCGCTATTGGCAACAATATTTTCCACCCGCGCCGGTAGTGCCTGAAAGTGAAAAAACAGAGCCACCGGCAAGCAAATCAACACCCCAGAAATAGATACAACAATGGGGCAGCCATCACTGACTGCCCCATTTTGCGCTACTTCAGATGACACTCCAAAGCCATTGGAGTTGCAGGTAGGTGGCGAGCCAACCACCCCAAGTCAGCGGATGGGTGTTAATCCCAACTCAATACCACTTTCCCAGATTTACCTGAGCGCATGGCATCAAACCCTTGCTGGAATTCATCAATAGAGAAACGGTGAGTGATAATCGGGGTTAAATCCAAACCAGACTGAATCAATGCCGCCATTTTGTACCAGGTTTCAAACATCTCGCGGCCATAAATCCCTTTGATAAACAGCCCCTTGAAAATCACCTGATTCCAATCGATAGACATGTCAGACGGCGGTATTCCCAGCATCGCAATACGCCCACCGTGATTCATTGAGTTTAGTAATGTACGGAATGCAGGTGGCGCACCGGACATTTCCAGCCCCACATCAAACCCTTCAGTCATGCCCAGCTCAGCCATAACATCATTTAGATTTTCTTTAGTGACGTTAACCGCGCGGGTCACACCCATTTTGCGCGCCAGATCCAGACGATATTCATTCACATCAGTGATAACGACATGGCGGGCACCGACATGCTTACACACCGCAGCGGCCATAATGCCAATCGGACCAGCACCGGAGACCAACACATCTTCCCCAACCAAATCAAAGGATAACGCGGTATGTACCGCATTACCGAATGGGTCAAAAATAGCGGCTAGCTCATCAGAGATATTGTCGGGGATTTTGAAAGCATTAAAGGCAGGAATCACCAGATATTCGGCAAAAGAGCCCGGGCGATTCACACCGACACCGACAGTATTGCGGCAAAGATGGGTACGACCACCACGGCAGTTACGGCAATGTCCGCAGGTAATATGGCCTTCGCCAGACACTCGGTCACCAATATTAAAGCCTTTAACTTCCTGACCAATAGCGACAATTTCACCCACATATTCATGGCCGACCACCATAGGAACAGGGATAGTTTTTTGTGACCATTCATCCCAGTTATAGATATGCACATCGGTGCCACAAATAGCCGTTTTGCGAATTTTGATCATGATGTCGTTGTGCCCCAGCTCTGGTTGCGGCACCTCGGTCATCCAAATACCTTCTTCTGCTTTCAACTTGGACAGGGCTTTCATAGACGAGACTTTCATGAACCATTCCTTACGCAATAACGTTAAGCTGTTTACCAATACGCACGAAGGCTTCAACAGCCTGCTCAACCTGCTCTGGTGTGTGATCCGCCGACATCTGGGTGCGAATTCGCGCCTGCCCCTTCGGCACCACCGGATAGAAGAAACCAGTGACGTAAATACCCTCTTTCAACAACGCATTAGCAAACTCTTGTGCCAATGTCGCGTCGCCCAGCATCACGGGGATGATGGCATGATCGGCACCAGCTAATGTGAAGCCAGCGGCACTCATTTTCTCGCGGAATAAACGGGCATTGGCCCATAAGCGATCGCGCAGTTCAGCGCCCTCTTCCAATAGCGACAACACTTCAATTGAGGCTGCAACAATTGCTGGGGCCAATGAGTTTGAGAATAAATAGGGCCGTGAGCGCTGGCGCAACCACTCAACCACTTCTTTACGCCCTGCGGTATAACCACCTGATGCGCCGCCCAGTGCTTTACCCAAGGTGCCAGTAATAATATCGACGCGGCCCATCACTTCGCAGTATTCATGAGTACCGCGGCCATTGGCCCCGACAAAACCGACGGCATGGGAGTCATCGACCATCACTAGCGCCTGATACTCATCGGCCAAGTCACAAACCCCCTTCAAGTTGGCAATCACACCATCCATTGAGAACACACCGTCGGTGGCGATCATAATATGGCGCGCGCCGTCAGCTTTGGCTTGTGCTAGCTGGGTTCTCAGCTCGCTCATATCGTTGTTGGCATAACGGTAACGTTTCGCTTTACATAACCGTACTCCATCAATGATGGAAGCATGATTCAGTGCATCAGAAATAATGGCGTCTTCTGGCCCTAATAGCGTTTCAAACAGACCACCGTTCGCATCAAAGCAGGAGGAATAGAGAATGGCATCTTCCATCCCCAGGAAGCTGGCCAACTTCTGTTCAAGCTCTTTATGGGTATCTTGAGTGCCACAGATAAAACGAACCGAGGCCATACCAAAGCCATGAGTATCCATGCCTTTTTTGGCGGCCGCGATCAGCCGTGGATGATTTGCCAGCCCCAAATAGTTATTGGCGCAAAAATTGATTACATGGCGGCCATCCGCCACAGCAATATCCGCTTGTTGGGCGGAAGTAATGATCCGTTCGTTTTTATACAGCCCTTCAGCACGAGTCGTTTTGAGTTGTTGTTCTAATTGCTGATAAAAAGGGTTTCTATCAAAAGACAGGGACATGCGGTTATCTCCAAGATTGGCAGTTTCACCGTACATTTTACTGCCTGACGGGGGAGCTGACGAGAAACCTTGTCTTATATTATAAAAAATGCAGCACATATCACGGTGAAGATTCCTAAACCCGCATAGAAACGTTGAGATTAAGCCCTTTCGGCTGTGCGCTATCCTATGAAATGTTATGATAACGACAAATTAGCGTGGGACATGGTGTCCGACCAAGAAGATTAGCAAGGGTGAACCTGATGATTATCGTCACTGGCGGCGCCGGTTTTATTGGCAGCAATATCGTTAAGGCACTGAATAATATCGGCTATAAAGATATTCTGGTTGTAGATAACCTGAAAGACGGCACCAAATTCGTCAATCTGGTTGATCTGGATATCGCTGATTACATGGATAAAGAAGATTTTGTCGCCAGCATTGTTGCCGGTGATGATATGGGTGATATCGATGCAATTTTCCATGAAGGTGCCTGTTCTTCCACCACCGAGTGGGATGGCAAGTACATGATGGATAACAACTATCAGTATTCTAAAGATATCCTGCATTTCTGTCTGGATCGCGGCATTCCATTCCTGTATGCCTCATCTGCTGCCACTTATGGCGGGCGTACTGATAACTTCATTGAAGATCGCCAATACGAACAACCACTTAACGTTTATGGTTATTCCAAATTCCTATTTGATCAGTATGTGCGCGAGATCCTGCCGCAAGCTGATTCACAGATTTGTGGGTTCCGTTATTTCAACGTTTATGGCCCACGCGAAGGGCACAAAGGCAGCATGGCCAGCGTTGCCTTCCACCTGAATAACCAGATCAATGCAGGTGAAAATCCTAAGTTGTTCTCCGGCAGCGAAAACTTCAAACGCGATTTCATCTATGTGGGTGATGTCGCTGACGTTAATCTGTGGTTCTGGCAAAACGGCGTATCGGGCATTTTCAACTGCGGCACGGGTCGCGCTGAATCTTTCCAGGCTGTTGCTGATGCGGTGGTGGATTTCCACCAAAGCGGGCCGGTGGAATACATTGAATTCCCAGAAAAACTAAAAGGCCGCTATCAGGCATACACGCAAGCTGATCTGACCAATTTGCGTGCTGCCGGCTATGACAAGCCGTTCAAAACAGTCGCTGAAGGCGTCAAAGAATATCTGGCTTGGCTCAATCGCTCAGTTTAAATCACTTGCTGCAAGGAATTGATAAACGGTATGAAAATACTGGTCATCGGCCCTTCTTGGGTTGGCGATATGATGATGTCGCAAAGTCTGTACCGTACCCTGAAGGCCGAATATCCGGCAGCAGATATTGATGTGATGGCACCCGCGTGGTGCCGTCCGCTTTTGGCCAGAATGCCCGAAGTACGTCACGCAGTCCCAATGCCATTAGGCCATGGGGTTTTTGCTTTTGATGAGCGCCGCCGCTTAGGGCTGGCATTACGTGAGACCGGCTATGACCGCGCTTACGTGTTACCTAACTCGTTTAAATCCGCACTAATTCCTTATTTTTCAGGAATTAAGCAGCGTATTGGTTGGCGGGGTGAGATGCGCTATTTCTTGCTCAACGATATGCGCATTCTGGATAAACAAGCTTTCCCAATGATGGTTCAGCGCTATGTGGCGCTGGCCTATGATAAAGAGCGAATCCACTCAGCCGAAGATTTACCGCAGCCTTTGCTATGGCCACAGTTACAGGTTAGAGATGAAGAAATTGCCGAAGTTACCGCATCATTCAATCTCACCGATAGTCGGCCTATTATTGGATTCTGCCCCGGCGCAGAATTTGGTCCGGCAAAACGTTGGCCACATTATCACTATGCTCAATTAGCCCAAAAACTGATTGATGCAGGTTATCGAGTCATCTTATTAGGCTCAGCCAAAGATAATGAAGCCGGTGAAGAAATTCGTCAGGCACTAGACGAAAGCGCTCGCGAGTATTGCCTCAATTTGGCAGGTCAGACCTCGCTGGATCAAGCGGTTGTCATGATTGCAGCCTGTATTGCCGTGGTCAGCAATGACTCTGGTTTGATGCATGTTGCGGCGGCATTAAATAAGCCTTTAGTCGCCTTATATGGCCCAAGCAGCCCTGATTTCACGCCACCGCTATCTGACAAAGCCACGGTTATTCGCCTGATTACCGGCTATCACAAAGTGCGTAAAGGCGATAGCGCACAGGGTTATCATCAGAGCTTGATTGATATCCAACCGGAACAAGTGATGGCGGCTCTTGAAGCACAATTAGCCGCACTTAAAAGTACCGTCAGTGAGGCTGATTAATGCATGTATTAATCGTTAAAACCTCGTCAATGGGCGATGTTTTGCATACGTTGCCCGCACTGACAGATGCAATGAATGCCATTCCCGATATTCGCTTTGATTGGGTGGTAGAAGAAGGATTCAGCCAGATCCCCAGTTGGCATCCGGCGGTAGATAAAGTTATCCCGGTGGCTATTCGTCGCTGGCGTAAGAATTGGTTTGGTAGTGATACCCGGCAAGAACGTTGTGATTTTAAACGCGTTGTGCAGCAGCGCAGTTATGATGTGGTGATTGATGCTCAGGGGCTGATTAAAAGCGCCGCATTGATTACTCGCATCGCCAAAGGGATTAAACATGGCCCGGATTGCAAAAGCGCCCGTGAGCCATTTGCCAGTTGGTTTTATAACTGCCGCCATGAAATTGATACCAAACTGCATGCCGTCGAGCGCATACGCCAACTGTTTGCCAAAAGCCTCGGCTATGATAAACCAGAAAGTCACGGCGATTATGCCATCGCGCAACAGTTTTTAAATCAGCTACCTGCCGATGCCGGTCAGTATCTGGTTTTCCTGCATGCAACAACCCGCGACAGCAAGCATTGGCCTGAAAGCCATTGGTTGAAACTGATTGAGTTGGTCGCGCCCACGGGTTTAAAAATAAAATTACCCTGGGGTGCGGAACATGAATACCAACGAGCGGTACGATTAGCGGCAGGTTTTCCTTATGTTGAGGTTTTGCCTAAACTCAGTCTTCAGCAAGTGGCTGAGGTTCTGGCGGGGGCAAAAGCGGTGGTTTCCGTGGATACCGGCCTGAGTCATCTAACCGCCGCACTGGATCGCCCCAATATCACGCTGTTTGGCCCAACCGACCCCGGTTTGATTGGCGGTTATGGGAAAAACCAAGTAGCTGTTATTTCCGAGCAAAAAAGCATGGATACTATTGCTGCTGAAACCATTATGGCGCGATTGGAAACACTGATTTCATAAGCGGCAATTATTTCTAGCCGGATTATGTGTAGCCAAAAGCTCTGTCAGTTAATATTTGCGGTGTCATCCCAATCAACTCTGCTCATTAACGGGGTTGATTGGTGCTACCACCCAAATAGTTAAGCTGTGCTAATATATTATTCAAGTTATTAAGAGAGTCTGTTAATTCACATACAGCGAATAACCGCTCATTGTTTCTTTACCTGCCCAATTAATTACTCACAATAATGTCAATATAGCCAAAGTAATTAGAAGGAACGATAACACACTGAGGAACCGGATATTATTAGCTAAAAATGTCACTGTTGAATAAACTGTTGGTATCTATGGCTACCTCATTAATTACATCAACACTTAATGACAATCATTCTCACTTTTAAGACAGAAAAATCAATTTTTTGCCCTCTCATTTGTTGAAATTTTATATTCTTTTTTATGAATGGCCTTGCCTTACTTAGGTTATCAAGCGGCCCCAGTGGAAAAGAGCCTTTCTTGTTCAAATATGATATTATTCTTAATAATCCATATAAATGAAATTGATAGAATGTTGCTGCGTTTATATCAGGTATTACTCTACCTTATTCAACCTCTGATTTGGTTGCGGTTGCTGCTGCGTAGCCGTAAAGCCCCCGCTTATCGCAAGCGCTGGGGAGAACGCTATGGTTTCTGTGCCGGTAAAGTTGTCGCTGGCGGCATTATGCTGCATTCAGTTTCAGTCGGTGAAACACTGGCTGCTATTCCATTAGTCAGAGCATTGCGTCATCGCTATCCGTCCTTACCCATTACTGTGACCACTATGACCCCCACCGGTTCTGAGCGAGTTCAGTCTGCTTTTGGTAAAGATGTTCACCACGTTTATCTTCCCTACGATCTTCCCGGTTCGGTGAATCGTTTTCTTGATCAGGTCAATCCTAAGCTGGTCATTATCATGGAAACAGAACTGTGGCCTAACCTGATTAATGCCCTGCATCGTCGCAAAATACCCTTGGTGATTGCTAATGCGCGTCTTTCTGCCCGCTCAGCCGCAGGTTATAAGAAGATCGGTAGTTTTATCCGCAATATGCTGCAGCGCATCACATTAATTGCTGCACAAAATCAAGAAGATGGCGATCGCTTTATCGAATTGGGCCTCCGTCGCTCACAACTGACCGTAACCGGCAGTCTGAAATTCGATATTTCAGTCACACCTGAATTAGCCGCCAGAGCAATCACTTTACGCCGCCAATGGGCGCCGCATCGCCCAGTCTGGATTGCTACCAGCACCCATGACGGCGAAGAGACCATTTTACTGGAAGCTCACCGGCAATTATTGCAGCGCTTTCCAACATTATTACTGATTCTGGTGCCCCGCCATCCCGAGCGGTTCCCTAAAGCAGTTGAATTAACACAGAAAGCTGGGCTGAGTTACACATTGCGCAGCAAAGGCGAAATCCCTTCGGCCAGTACACAAGTGGTGATCGGCGATACCATGGGTGAATTGATGCTGTTGTACGGCATCGCTGATTTAGCCTTTGTCGGCGGTAGCTTGGTTGAGCGTGGTGGTCATAACCCATTGGAAGCAGCGGCTCATGCCATCCCCGTGCTGATGGGGCCACATACATTTAACTTTAAAGATATCTGTGCCAAGCTGGAACAAGCCGAGGGGCTGATTACTGTCACCGATACTCTCTCGTTGGTAAAAGAAATTACCATGCTGCTTACCGATGAAGATTGCCGCCTCTATTATGGCCGTCACGCAGTTGATGTATTGCATGAAAATCAGGGCGCACTACAACGGTTACTACACTTGCTGGAGCCTTATCTGCCGCAACGGAGCCACTAAATGAGTGCAAAAAAACGCCTATCAGTGGTGATGATTGCCAAAAACGAAGCCTCGCTACTGGCGGATTGTTTGGCATCCGTTATTTGGGCTGATGAAATAGTGGTATTGGATTCAGGCAGTGAAGATGAAACCGTCGCATTAGCCCAACAATATGGCGCAAAAGTTTACAGCAACACCGAATGGCCGGGTTATGGCAAGCAACGGCAATTAGCCCAACAGTATGCCACTGGCGATTACATTCTGATGCTAGATGCTGATGAGCGAGTCACTCCTGAGCTTAAAGCCGCGATTGAAGCTGTCTTATTGGCACCAGAAGATGGCGCGGTGTATAGCTGCGCGCGGCGAAATCTATTTTTAGGCCGCTTTATGCGCCACAGTGGCTGGTATCCCGATAGAGTCACCCGGTTATATCCGCACCACCAATACCGCTATAACGATGATTTAGTTCATGAATCACTTGAGAGCGGCACCGCTAAAGTTATCCCGCTGGCAGGTGATTTATTGCATCTGACCTGTCGCGACTTCTTTGATTTTCAACGTAAACAGCTTAACTATGCTCAAGCATGGGCGAATCAGCGCCATCAACAGGGTAAGAGTTGCAGTTATTTTTCAATTCTCAGCCATACTCTCGGGGCATTTTGCAAAACATGGTTATTACGTGCCGGTTTCCTCGATGGTAAACAAGGGCTATTGCTGGCGGTGGTAAACGCGCAATATACCTTTAATAAATATGCGGCTCTGTGGGCATTGAGCCATCAATATCAGAAAAGCGAGAACTCATGACCACTAAAGCCATCTATCCGGGGACATTTGATCCTATTACCAATGGGCATTTGGATTTAGTCACCCGCGCGTCAGAAATGTTTAATCACGTGATTCTGGCTATTGCGGACAGCTCCAGCAAAAAGCCGATGTTTACTTTGGCCGAGCGAGTAGCCTTGGCAAAGCAAGTGACTGCGCCACTGAAGAATGTTGAAGTGTTGGGATTCAGTGAGCTGATGGCAGAATTCGCCAAAAAGCATGATGCAAATATTTTGGTGCGCGGTTTACGCTCAGTTTCAGATTTCGAATATGAATGGCAACTGGCAAATATGAATCGTCACTTGATGCCAAAACTGGAAAGTGTCTTTCTGATGCCATCGGAGAAGTGGTCATTTATCTCATCTTCTCTGGTCAAAGAAGTGGCGCGCCATGGTGGCGACATCACGCCATTCCTTCCAGCGCCCGTCACCAAGGCGCTAATGACCAAGCTGGCTAAATAACAGATAAATAGCGTTAATGCTGGCAGTGACGGCAAAAGAATGTGCTGCGCTGCCCATGTTTTGCAATTTCAATCAAATGCCCACATTGGCGGCATGGCTCACCTGCCCGCCCATAGACCTGCAACTCTTGAGCAAAATAACCGGGTTTGCCATCTGACTGTAAAAAGTCGCGCAATGTCGTACCCCCTTGCTCAATAGAGTGCAATAACACCGCTTTTATCGTGGCCACTAACCGTGCAGTTTCTACTTCGGTTAATGAACCTGCAGCACGCTCTGGCAAGATACCGGCAGCAAATAAAGATTCACTGGCGTAAATATTACCAACCCCCACCACCACTTTGTTATCCATCAACCACTGTTTAACCACAGTGCGCTTGTTGCGTGATTTATCAAGCAGATACTCAGCCGTGAATTCATCGCTCAAAGGTTCTGGCCCTAGATGCGCGAGTACGTTACTGGTTTCAAGGTCTTTCGCCCATAGCCAGGCACCAAAGCGGCGTGGGTCGGTATAACGCAGTATTTTACCGTTACTGATCACCAAATCGACGTGATCATGTTTTTCCGGCTCGGTTTCTTCCGACAAAATGCGCAAGCTACCTGACATCCCCAGATGTACGATAATCCAGCCTGTTTTCAGTTCTAGCAGTAAATATTTTGCCCGACGCTGAACACTTAATACTGGTTGGTCACTGAGTGCGAGGATTTCATCGGATACCGGCCAGCGTAAGCGAGCATTTCTCACCACTGCATAGAGAATGGTCTGGCCGACAAGATAAGGTTCGATCCCGCGTCGGCTGGTTTCAACTTCTGGTAATTCAGGCATGCAACCCCCCTAAACGTATCTCACTGTACTTTATATAATAAAAAACCCGGCCGAGGCCGGGTTTTCTTAATCCACCAAAATTAAAATTATTTAATTTTAGCTTCTTTGTAGATCACGTGTTGACGGACAACTGGATCGAATTTCTTCAATTCCAATTTTTCCGGCTTAGTACGCTTGTTCTTCGTAGTGGTATAGAAGTGACCAGTACCAGCAGAAGAAACCAGCTTGATCTTCTCGCGAACACCTTTAGCCATGATTCAGTTCCTTAATACTTCTCACCGCGGGCGCGAATTTCGGCCAAGACCGTTTCGATACCCTTCTTATCAATAACACGCATACCTTTAGCAGATACACGCAGAGTTACAAAGCGCTTCTCGCCCTCAACCCAAAAACGGTGAGAGTGAAGGTTCGGCAGAAAACGGCGTTTGGTCGCGTTCATTGCGTGGGAACGGTTGTTACCGCTCACCGGGCGCTTGCCAGTAACTTGGCAGACTCGGGACATGTCTATTCTCCAAAAATCAAATCAGCTCGAGCTTCGTATAGGATTTGGCCGCCTCGTCAGGCTTTAGAGCCCATCTCAGCAAATTCACTGAGAAGACTCACTGTCATCAGGTCAGAAACCCCTGTCACCAGGCTATAAACCTGCTGAGATAGGCTCTTCACGCCAAACCCAAGATTCTCAAAGGTGGCGTAGTATACGCTCTGAAGCGTAAGTGCTCAAGTCCCGAACAGCTAAAGATCCCGAAAGGATCAATTATTATTTCGCTAAAGCCATCCGCGTTCGGCAAATGAGACACATTCACCCCGTCCAACCACCAAATGATCGAGCACCCTAATATCCAATAATGAGCAGGCTTTTACGACCTGCGTGGTCATCAAACGGTCGGCTTGGCTCGGTTCAGCCTTACCCGAGGGGTGATTATGCGCCAGAATCAGCGCGGCGGCATTAACCTTCAGCGCTTCACGCACAATTTCCCTCGGATGGACCTCTACGCTGCTGATGGTACCAGTAAACATCTCCTCATGGCGAATAACACGATGCTGGTTATCCAAAAACATGACTAAAAAAATTTCACGCTCGCGGTGAGAAAGAATATTTTGCAGAAATTTTTGGGTGATCTCGGGGTTGAGCAGGACACTCTCCTGCATCAGATGAGTTGAAAAGCAGCGACCGGCCAATTCTGCGATAGCTTGAATCTGACTGTACTTCGAAACACCAATCCCTTTTTTGGTGCATAAAGTGGCGTAATCTGCCGATAGTAACTCATGCAGTGAACCAAACTCTTCAATCAGATACTCAGCCATTTTCATTACGTGCATACCCGGAATACCGGTGCGCAGAAAAATAGCGAGCAATTCGGCGTCAGTCAGCGCTGCTGCACCATATTTCAGTAATTTTTCCCTTGGTGCCACCTGCCCATACCACTCGTCCATTCCCTGGCTCCTGTTATCCCTAAGCAGCGTGAGCAGCATGCCTGAAGGCTTAGGGGCTGACGAGCCAGTAATTGACAGCATGCGTAGCGTCTCGCAAATTTGATGATTGATGGCATCAGGAGATGCCCTGATAGCTAATCTGCCCTGCGGTTATGCTAAAATATCGCCTCTTACGGCTTTCATTCGGACAATCATGATGACGGGACTTTCCGGCAAACATATTGTGCTCGGGATTAGCGGGGGCATTGCCGCGTATAAATCTCCAGAGCTGGTACGCCGCTTGCGCGACAGAGGCGCAGAGGTGCGCGTGGTTATGACCAGCGCTGCCAAAGCGTTTATTACGCCACTCACGTTGCAGGCAGTCTCGGGTTATCCCGTCTCTGATGATTTACTCGACCCTGCGGCAGAAGCGGCTATGGGTCATATTGAACTGGGTAAATGGGCTGACTTGGTGATTATGGCTCCAGCCACCGCTGATTTACTGGCCAGAGTCGCGGCCGGTATGGCAAATGACTTGCTGACAACAGTTTGTCTGGCAACGCCAGCGCCTATTGCTGCAGTGCCTGCCATGAATCAGCAAATGTACCGGGCAGCTGCCACCCAAGCTAACTTACAGACACTCGCCAATCGTGGAATGTTATTGTGGGGGCCAGATAGCGGCAGCCAGGCATGTGGCGATGTCGGCCCAGGTAGAATGCTAGACCCGCTGGAAATTGTCGCTCTGGCGCAAGATTATTTTTCTGCCAAGCAAGATCTGCAACATTTGAGTGTCATGATTACCGCCGGCCCCACACGCGAAGCTCTTGATCCGGTGCGCTTTATCAGCAACCAAAGTTCAGGCAAGATGGGCTTCGCGATTGCTCAAGCCGCCGCCGCCCGAGGAGCAAATGTGACTCTGGTTGCCGGGCCGGTGACACTGCCAACACCCGCGGGTGTTAAGCGTATTGATGTTGTCAGCGCGCTTGAGATGCAGCAAACAGTCCAGAACTTAATCGCCCAGCAGAATATTTTTATTTCTTGTGCTGCGGTAGCGGATTACCGCGCCGAGCAGGTTTCTGACGAGAAAATAAAAAAACAAGGCGATGAAATAACGCTTAAGTTGGTGAAAAATCCGGACATTGTCGCCGGGGTCGCTGCGATGACTAAAAATCGTCCATTTGTTGTTGGATTTGCTGCCGAAACCCAGAATGTGGAAGAATACGCGCGACAAAAGTTAGTGCGGAAGAAATTAGACCTTATTTGCGCTAATGATGTATCACTCGCAGAGCATGGTTTTAACAGTGACACTAATGCCTTGCACCTTTTTTGGCCGACGGGAGAAAAACGCTTACCGCTTAGCGATAAACATCTCCTTAGTCAGCATTTAATAGACGAGATTGTCAGCCGTTATGATGAAAAAAATCGACATTAAAATTCTGGACCCACGAGTTGGCAATGAATTTCCTTTACCAACTTATGCCACAGAAGGCTCTGCCGGTCTGGATTTACGTGCCTGTCTAAGCGAGGCCGTTGATTTACTCCCGGGGCAAACAACCTTGCTGCCTACCGGCTTGGCAATACATATCGGCGATAGCGCACTGGCTGCTGTTATTTTGCCGCGTTCTGGGCTTGGGCATAAGCACGGGGTGGTATTAGGTAATCTGGTCGGGCTTATTGATTCTGATTATCAAGGTCAGTTGATGGTTTCCGTCTGGAACCGTGGTCAACAGCCTTTCACTATCGAGCCCGGCGAACGTATTGCACAAATGGTGTTTGTCCCTGTTGTACAAGCAGAATTCAATCTGGTTGAAGATTTTGACCTTAGTGAACGTGGTACCGGTGGTTTTGGTCATTCTGGGCGCCAATAACCTACCCTAGACCTCGATACCGTAAAAAAGCTATCACATAAGCCGCCGGGGCATGACCTCAGTGCGGCCGGTATTTGGGTTTTTGTTATTAAGTCATTTTTAGCAAGGGTCTACTCGGACATGGCAGAAAAAGAAAATACGAAAAGGAACAGGCGCGAGGAAATTTTGCAGGCTTTAGCGCAAATGCTGGAATCCAGCGATGGCAGCCAACGCATTACTACCGCCAAACTCGCCGCTAATGTGGGTGTTTCTGAAGCAGCGCTTTATCGGCATTTCCCCAGCAAAACGCGGATGTTTGATAGCCTGATCGAGTTTATTGAAGATAGTCTGATGTCCCGCATTAATTTGATTCTGCAAGATGAAAAAGAGACGTTTAACCGTCTTCGGCTAATCTTGCTGCTGATATTAGGCTTTGCAGAACGCAACCCTGGGCTGACCCGTATCATGACTGGGCATGCTCTGATGTTCGAGCAAGACCGCTTGCAAGGGCGAATTAACCAACTGTTTGAGCGTATTGAAGTGCAATTACGCCAAGTTCTTCGTGAGAAAAAACTGCGCGATGGGCAGGGTTTTATCCATGATGAAGCCTTACTGGCAACTCAGTTACTGGCGTTTTGTGAAGGGATGCTTTCACGCTTTGTTCGTTCGGAATTCCGCTACCGACCAACACAAGAGTTTGATGCCCGCTGGCCTCTGATTGTGGCTCAGTTGCAATAAACTTAGTTCAGGGTAGGTTAAAAACTATGTAAAAAGGGCCATTTGGCCCTTTTCGTATTTTGGGTTGAGGAAACCTTAGATACCGTATTTTTGGCGATACTGACGCACAGCAGCCAAATGGTCAGCCATTTCGGGTTTTTCTTCCAGGTAACTGATGACATCTTTCAGGGTCACAATAGAAATCACTTTGCAGTGATAATCGCGCTCAACTTCCTGAATTGCCGAAATATCGCCGCGGCCACGTTCTTGGCGATCCAATGAAATCATCACACCAGCCAGAGTCGCGCCGTGTGCAGTGATAATTTCCATAGATTCACGAATCGCAGTACCTGCGGTTATCACATCATCCACCAGCATGACGCGACCTTGCAGTGGGCTACCCACCAGGCTGCCGCCTTCACCGTGATCTTTCGCTTCTTTACGGTTAAAGCAGTAAGGCACATCGCGCTCATGATGCTCCGCCAAAGCCACAGCCGTGGTAGTCGCAATAGGAATACCTTTATAGGCTGGCCCGAATAAAAGGTCGAACTCAACACCACAATCCATTAATGCTGCGGCATAAAAGCGCCCGAGTTTTGCCAGATCAAGCCCGGTATTAAACAATCCAGCATTAAAGAAATAGGGGCTAATCCGCCCTGACTTCAGGGTAAACTCGCCAAACTTCAACACCTGCTTGTTAAGCGCAAACTCGATAAACTCGCGCTGATAGGCTTTCATTGGTACTTCTCCTCTCCAGATTGTGACCGCTTTCGTTAATCACTTTGTTTAGTTATTTGGTACACCACCAACCTGCTCATCACGATGTGTTTATCAAGGTGATAAGCCTTGGGTTAGCAGGCAAAAAAAAGGCGACTACCAAGTCGCCTAAATCAATTATTGTGCTAACGCTGCTTTCTGCGCCTGGAAGATAGTTTCTATCCCTCCCCGGGCCAAATCCAGCAACGCCAATAACTCTTCATGGCTGAACGGCTCGCCTTCAGCGGTGCCTTGCACCTCAATCATCCGGCCGTCTTCCATCATCACCACATTCATATCCGTTTCTGCTGCAGAGTCTTCTACGTATTCCAGATCGCAAAGGGCTTCACCTTTAACGATACCGACAGAAACAGCGGCAACTAGCCCTTTCATCGGGTTAGCTTTCAATTTGCCGCTCGCAACCAATTTATTCAGTGCATCGGCCAATGCCACACAAGCGCCGCTGATTGAAGCTGTACGAGTACCGCCATCGGCCTGCAAAACATCGCAGTCTAAAGTGATGGTGAACTCACCCAGCTTCTTCAAATCAACCGCTGCACGCAAAGAGCGAGCAATCAGGCGCTGAATTTCTAAAGTACGGCCACCTTGTTTACCTTTCGCTGCTTCGCGGGCATTACGGCTATGGGTGGAGCGCGGCAACATGCCATATTCAGCTGTTATCCAGCCTTGCCCTTGGCCTTTCAGAAAGCGCGGAACACCCTCTTCGACCGTGGCGGTGCACAATACTTTGGTATCGCCAAATTCAACCAACACTGAACCTTCAGCGTGTTTCGTGTAATTACGGGTCAGGGTCAATGGGCGGACTTGTTGTGCTGCTCGGTCTGCTGGACGCATGGGCTTTCTCCGGCTTTAAATCGATATTGGTCGCGCATTATACGGCCTTAGTGATGTAATGCCTATCCTGCCTGCGCCCCGGAGGCTATAATCCCTGCATCTTTTCTTTAAAACGGGTACGCAACAATGATCCGCAGCATGACCGCCTACGCTCGGCGTGACATTAAGGGTGAGTGGGGTAGCGCAGCTTGGGAGCTGCGTTCCGTTAACCAACGCTACTTAGAAACTTATATTCGCTTACCTGAACAGTTCCGTAGTCTGGAGCCAGTCATCCGCGAACGCATCCGTGGCCGCTTAACCCGCGGTAAAATTGAGTGCAATCTGCGTTTTGAACTGGACGCTAACGCACAAAGTTCGTTGATCCTGAATGAAAAACTGGCGAAACAATTAGTTGAAGCCGGTAACTGGGTCAAAATGCAAAGTGATGAAGGCGAAATCAATCCAGTCGATATTCTGCGCTGGCCGGGAGTTATGGCCGCAGAAGAACAAGATTTAGATGCCATCAGTACCGAGCTGATGCAAGCGCTGGATGTGGTGCTGGATGACTTTATTATTTCCCGCGAGACCGAAGGTGCAGCCTTGAAAGCCCTTATCGAGCAGCGTCTCGACGGTGTTAGCGCAGAAGTGGTTAAGGTTCGTGCACATATGCCAAACATTTTGCAATGGCAACGTGAGCGGCTGCTGAGCAAGCTGGAAGAAGCACAAGTTCAGTTGGAAAATACCCGTCTGGAGCAAGAGTTAGTGCTGATGGCACAGCGTGTAGATGTGGCTGAAGAGCTGGATCGTCTGGAAGCGCATGTCAAAGAAACACACAATATTCTGAAGAAGAAAGAAGCCGTTGGCCGTCGCCTTGATTTTATGATGCAGGAGTTCAACCGCGAGTCGAATACCCTGGCATCAAAATCTATCAACGCAGAAGTCACCAATTCAGCCATCGAGCTGAAAGTGCTTATAGAGCAAATGCGCGAGCAGATTCAGAACATCGAGTAATACCTCAAGCAATCTCTAATCGTCCTATCTAGATAAAAAGCCATTATAAATAATGGCTTTTTTGTTTTAGGCGGCCCCACTTTGTATCACTAAGACGCGCTCTTTTTGTATACAGCAGTGGGCTAAGATGATTGGCACATATTCTGATCTATCTCTCGCTAAAGTATGGAAGCAGCCAAAGAGCGAGCAGAATATGCTTGATATACAACCCATTTCATTATGCTGGTTATGATTTTCTGGCCGACTTATTTATACAGCTTAGCGCTCATCATCACTTTATTACCCATACGGGCGCTGATGATTTTGTAACCTGATGCATTCATGTCTTTCGCCTTTTTAGCAATCACCGCTTCAACTGAATCCAGGGTACTGCCTGTAGCAGTCACTGTCTGTGCAGCAGCACCAAAAGCCATCAGGGAAAGAATACTGGCGGAAATAAGAGTGTTAATCGTTTTCATGTTCATAATCCTGTAGATATTATTTAATATATTCATATGGTTAGAAACGCGCTGGGAGAGTTGGCGCATTCCTATTGATTCGATACTATTAAGCATCAAAGTTATTTTTCAGCGCTTCTAGGCCGCCACGATAAATGCCGGAGAACAGCGCTTCAGCTTCTGCATCACTGACGTCGACTGGCGTAAAGCTGCCGGTCCATTCCACTCGGGTAATATTGTTGTCGGCAGTGGTGTGAACCGAGATCGTCGACAAATAATCAACTATCGGGAACGGTGCCTGAATAATGGAGTAACTGTAGCTACGCTGACGGTTATCAAAGGCTTCCAGACGCTCGATAACGGTGCCGCCGTCAGCGGTGGTTAGAGTGCGTACGCGGCCTCCTTCTGTAACGACACTTTTCGGGATGAACGGCAGCCAATCAGGCAGGGAGTCAAAGCCGCCCATCAGTTGCCATACCGTGTCGGCAGAAGCAGGGATTTCAATTGATACAGTCGTATTAGTCATTTTTTTCTCTTAATTTCAGTTAGATAAAATTACATTGTCAGGGTGTCAATGACACCGCCGTCGACCCGCAGAGCAGCACCTGTGGTTGCCGAAGAGAGCGGTGAAGCCAGGTAAACCACGAGGTTTGCCACTTCATCGACATCCGCTGCACGCTGGATGATGGAGCTAGGACGCGCGGTTTTGACGAACTCGTCGGCTTGTTCGCGCGGGCTGAGGCCCGATAACGCGGTGGCATCCGCCAACATCTCTTGCAGACCTTCAGTAAAGGTTGGGCCAGGTAAAATGGCATTGACTGTCACGCCGGTTCCCGCCAGGCGTTTTGCCAAGCCGTGCGACACCGCCAGATTGGCGCTTTTGGTAACACCGTAGTTGATCATGTCAGCCGGGATTGCCACACCTGATTCAGATGAGACAAAAATGATGCGTCCCCAGCCCTGTTCAACCATCCCTTTGGCATAGTGGCGCGACAGCCGTACACCAGAAAGGACGTTGACGTTATAAAAGTGCATCCATTCCTCGTCGGGAACGCTAAAGAAGTCTTTATCGTTGAAGATACCGAGATTATTGATAACGATATCGGCCTGCGGCTCCGCGGCGCACAGAGTGGCAACCCCTTGCTCGGTGCTAAGATCAGCAACGACGCCACGCAGCGACGCGCCCGGTAGTTTTGTGCTGATCGCAGTAATCGCACTATCAACCCCCTGTTTCTGGCGGCCGACGATAACCACGGTGGCACCGGCTTGCGCCAGTCCTTTAGCAATGCCAAGCCCGATGCCGGATGTTGAACCACTGACCACAGCGATTTTGTTGGAAAGATCTAATTTCATATTATTACTCATAGCTTGGAGGGGCCTTCTGACCCCGCAAAAATTAACGAATCGGCAGCGGCGCGTTATCAGCAACCAAATTCTGACGGCGCATTTCATCCCAGAATTCAGCTGGAATAGAAGCTTGCAGTGCAGCCAGATCTTCTGCCATACGGCCTGGACGACTAGAGCCGGGGATAACCGCAGCAACTGCTGGGTTAGCCAGCGCGAACTGTAGTGCAGCGGCTTTCACGTCAACGTTAAAGCGGGTCGCAATCGCATTAATTTGTCCAACCTGCTGGTGAATCTGTGGAGAGGCTTTCTGATATTCGAAGTGGTCACCGCCGGCCAATACGCCAGAGCTATAAGGGCCGCCAACCACGATATCGACATTCTGTTCCAGCGCTTCTGGCATCAGGCGCTGTAAGGCACGTTTGTGATCCAGCAAGGAGTAACGGCCTGCCAGCAGGAAAGCATCTGGTTTTGGCTCGTCGAGTGCCAATGTCAGTTCACATGGCTCAACGCGGTTAACACCCAGCCCCCAAGCCTTAATCACTCCTTCGTCACGTAGACGCGTCAGCGCACGGAAGGCACCGGTACGGGCGATGTTGAACTGCTCCAGCCAGCTATCACCATAAAAATCCTGAGCCGGGTCGTGGATCCAGACGATATCCAAATGGTCTGTTTTCAGACGCTTTAAGCTATCTTCAATAGAACGCAGAGTGCCGTCGGCAGAGTAGTCGTTGAGAATTTTGTTTTTCAGGCCATGCTCAAATAAGCCGCCTTTTTCACCGAAATCGCGAGTGGCCGGGTCTTCCATTTCATCCAACATGATGCGGCCGACTTTGCTGCTCAAGACGAACTGATCGCGTGGATACTGAGAAAGTGCTTCACCCATCCGGCTTTCGGAAAGACCCGAACCGTACAGCGGTGCAGTATCGAAGTAGCGAACGCCCAGATCCCATGCTTCGGTGACGGTGGCGTGTGCTTCTTCTTCAGGAATAGCGCGGAACATATTGCCCAGCGGCGCGCCGCCTAAACCAATGTTGCCTGGAAGAATATTTTTAATACTCATTAAGATGTCCTCAATATTTTTTCCCGTATCGGGAGAGTTCAGTTAGGGTGTTTTTGCTGCCTCCCTGTGACGGCGATCACAATACCTTGCAAGGTTAGGACTTGATAGGACATAATTTGTCTAACTTAAGTCCTTTGAGGTCTAACATGATTGATTTACGCCAACTGAAATACTTCGTAGTGGTTGCCGAAGAAGAGCACGTCGGTCGCGCCGCCGAGCGCTTACATATCTCGCAATCGCCATTGAGCCGCCAGATTGCCCAGCTTGAAGAACGTTTGGGGTTAATGCTGTTCGAGCGCAACCAACAGCGCATTCGCCTGACAGCGGACGGGCAGACTTTTCTTGCGGAAACACGTTCATTATTGACCCACGCCAATCGTCTGGAGTCACTGGGCAAGCGCTTAGGGCGAGGGGAAGACGGGGGGTTGTGTATTGGTTATATCGAAAATGCCATGCACTCAGGTGTGCTCTCTACCGCGCTGCGTACTCTGCGCACCTCGCGCCCAGATGTGCATATTGCACTCTATAGCCAGCCACCAGCCACACAGATTGAAGGTCTGCGCCAGCGCAGTCTGGATTTCTCACTGGTAGATACAACGCCGCCGGAAGGAGAGCAGGATCTTGAGTATATTCAGGTGCTTGATGACCGCATGCTGCTGGCACTGCCGCAAAACCACCCACTGGCGCAGGTGGAAAATATATTACCGAAGCAGTTAGCTGATCAGCAGTGGATTGCGGTGATTCACAATGATGACGCACACTCGCGCGATGATTTTGTCGCCGCCTGCGTCAGATCTGGCTTTAATCCGGACATTCGTCTGGAAGCGGGGGAACCATTGACTGCGCTTGGGCTGGTAGCGGCAGGTCTCGGACTGGCGTTAATCCAAAACAGCTTGCGCCACAATGCGCCAGAAGGCGTTGTGCTACGTGAAATCCCGTGGATGCAATATTCGACCCAGTTGTGGGCAGTGTGGCATAAAGCAAATCAACGACCGCTGGTGATGCATTTTCGCGAAATATTACGGGAGCAATAAGTTATTTGGCTAGCTCAACATTGACGAGAGTGAATAGGCAGCGCCAATAAAAACGGGGTTTTATTGCTCGGATTGCGCTAAATGAATCAGTGGGAAAGGTTTCCCTTCGCCATCCAGTTCTGAACGCCCCGTTTTTATAAATCCGCAATGTAGGTAAAAAGCCAATGCAGCTGGATTTTGCTCATTCACATCGACACTTAATTTTCCCTTTAAATGTTGAGCATGAGCCAGCAGCGCTTTACCAATTCCTTTGCCGTGATAAGCAGGATACACAAACAACATTTCTACTTTATTACCATCAAGGCCAATGAGCCCTACCGCCTCTGCATCCTTTTCAAATAACCAAACCTCCAGTGCAGGTAAATAAATATCCCGTACTTGTGGCAAATAAAATTGAATATCCGCCTCAGTTAAAAACAGATGCGTTTTTCTAACCGCACTTTCCCAAACTTCGATTAAACGGGAGGTGTCCGCAGGTATCGCTCGTCTTATCATTCGTTTTTTACCCTCTCGTGATTGCCAGCTATAGGATAATTATCACTGACTTGTAACGCGTTAAACAAGCCCCGGCGGATATCAAACAACTGAGCACCGGCACTATTTTCTCCCTATTATCTGGAGTATGTTGAGCAAATAGAATCCATCGCCACGATTTTCCAGTAATTCTTGCGGAGTAATTATGATTGCCACATCCACTTTACTGCTGTTTTCTGGTGCTTGTGTTGCACTTGCAGCAACGCCGGGGCCAGATATGCTGCTCATCACTTCACGCAGTATTAGTCAGGGGCGCGCCTCAGGTTTTGCCTCACTAGCAGGTATCCAACTGGGAACTTATTGCCATACTTTGGCTGCCGCATTAGGGCTTTCACAACTTTTTGTGGTCGTCCCATTGGCTTATGATGCAGTGCGAATTCTCGGCGCTTGCTATTTACTTTATCTGGCATGGAAAACATTGGCATCTACTCGTCACACGGCAGCGAAAACAGCACCACAGCCAGCTTCCGCGCATAAGGCATTCCGGCAAGGGCTATTGACCAATCTATTGAATCCTAAAATGGCGCTGTTCGTATTAGCGCTATTCCCACAATTTATCACGCCGCAATCTGGCTCAGTTATTGTGCAAATGCTGTTACTGGCAACCATCCTGAATGCAATAGGTCTAGTTATTAATGGCGGCCTGATTTTGCTAGTCAGTAATATGCGTAATCGCTTTAATACCGGAGCATTCTCAGCGCGCTGGCCTAACTATTTACTTAGCGGCGTTTTTGCCGGATTAGCCTGTAAATTACTTTTCGATAGCCGAAAATAGTCACGATATTGGAATAACACGAGTAAACAAGGAAAAGGATATGCAGTTAACAGTACTGGTTGATAACAATACTTTGATAGATAAATACCTTATCGCTGAGCCAGGCGTTTGTTACCACCTTCAAGTTGATGGAAAAACATTTCTTTTTGATACCGGTTATTCCGATATTTTTTTACGTAATGCAGCAATTTTGGGTATTGATATTAGCAACATTGATAGTGTGATTCTCTCTCATGGCCATAATGACCATAGCTGGGGTTTAACCCACCTTGCACAACATCTTGACCGGATAAATCACCCTAGTACGAATAAAATAAAGCTTGTGGCCCACCCCAATGCTTTTTTACCTAAATACCATGAAGATAAATCAATAGGTGCCAATTTACCGGCTGATAGTTACCCAACATTTTTCGAACGGGTTAATCAGTCAGGCGTCTATTACATTACCGATAATCTGCTTTTTTTAGGTGAAATTGAGCGTGGTAACGATTTTGAAGGTCTGCATCCTATTGGGAAAACCGTCAATTGCTGCGGTCATGAGGTTGATGACTTTGTCATCGACGATAGTGCAATGGTTTATACCAGCCCAACAGGGATTGTGATTATCACTGGTTGTTCCCACTCTGGCATCTGCAATATTGTCGATTATGCTATTAAAATAACGGGTGATAAACGTGTGCGAGCGGTAATTGGTGGATTCCATCTATTAAATACAGAAACAACTATACTCGACAGAACTTCCGACTATTTCCAACGACTTAATGCTAAAGCACTATATCCTTGTCACTGTACTGACCTCAAAGCAAAAATAGCTCTGGGCAGTACGGTTGATATAGAGGAAGTTGGTGTTGGAATGGTACTTAACTTTAAGTAAAGGCATTCGCTAATAAAAGAAAGTACAAGAAATGTCCTATTATTTCATTCCCACAGCATTAGTGAGGGTAAACGTATAGTCAGCCTTTTAAAGCTAATGCATAATCGCTGCCGGAAATTTAACGTTTAAATAAGAAGGAACTTGTAATGCTTAAGAATGTACTTTTTTTTGATGCACTGCTGACACCAAAAATTCTTACCGGTTTATATTGGCTTTTACTGGTACTTATCATTATCTCTGGCGTATTTGTAATGGTACAGACTAGTATCATCGCGGGCTTTTTCAGCATCATTGGTGGTGGTCTGACTTCTCGAATTTGTTTTGAGATGATCATGATTGCCTTTAAAAACAATGAATATTTGAAAAAAATTGCCGAAAAATCCTGATCATGATTTATCTTGGGTATTCTAATATTCATTTAAAATGGAATACCCAAATCGCTTACCACCGGTATGCTTTCATCATTAATCCGTTAAAAAAGACACTTCTCCCTCGTTACCTACATAAGTAAAAAGTTCATCTTCCTTACCACTCCACTTTTAAGACTTTGCCTAAATGAGCATAACAACATAAAAAATTAGTATTTTTTATTTTTTTCATGCTTAACTTTCATCACAATCTGAAAGTAGGAAGAGCATTTAATATGATTATCGCTACTATCTACGATCAGGTATGAAGAAATTACACATATACTTTATTCGTTGAGAGCTCTCGATAGGGTCATGTTCTAGAGACTAGAATTACCATCATGACTGGGAAAGCTAGGGATAGGCTGTTTAAATTTCTGGCTAAGGTAACTAACAGGTACATATACACTTTTAGAGGATCGCATATGTTCGAAGACCAAGACACATCGATCCTTAACACTTATTTTGGCACCCATAGCCCATTTTGGCGGCTTGCTTTTGATAGCCAGGCTTTAGAGTTGTCTGCGATTAAAGAAACACCCAATATTGCAATACCTCTGAATTCAGTTCAAACAATGAAAATTCGGAGCTTAACCGGTATTACTGCCAGTTTAGATATTGAAATTCAAATTTATGGTCATCCCCTTCATTTACATCTTGTGGGCCGTAAAATTAATGACAAAGAGTGGGGCGGAACAGCTTCCGCGTACGCTGATACTGAATCTGTCGCCCGTGATTTAGTGATGGGCCTTTCCTTTGCAGAACAGGTAGTTTCTGAAGCTAATTCAGTTATTGTTATTCTTGATAAAGATGGTTACGTCCAACGTTTTAATCACCTCAGCGAAGAATATACGGGTAAAAAAGAACAGGACGTCATTGGCAAAAATGTCTATGACTTGTTTATGACCGCCAAAGAAGGAGCGTCATCACGCAAAAATATTGAGGGTTTCTTCCAGCGTGGTGCCTCTTATGAGGTTGAGCGTTGGGTTAATACCGTCAAAGGAAAGCGGCTGTTCTTATTCCGTAATAAATTTGTTCATAGTGGCAGTGGAAAAAACGAACGTTATCTTATCTGTTCCGGCACTGACATTACCAAGGAGAGGCGCGCTCAAGAGCGTCTCAGGATTCTGGCTAATACCGATATGATTACTGGATTGCCTAACCGCCACGCCATTCATGAACGTATTAATAGCGCAATCCAAACCCGTGGTGATACCTCGGTGGGTATTATTTATCTTGATCTCGATAACTTCAAAAAAGTGAATGACCATTATGGTCATATGTTTGGTGATCGATTACTGAAAGATGTCTCGCTAGCTATATTAAGCTGCTTGGGTGAGAGCGAAATGCTGGCCCGACTTGGCGGTGATGAGTTTATTGTTTTAGTCGAAAATGCCACCATGAACTCGCTTGAAACGACAACTCAGCGAATTCTAAACCGCATGAAATTGCCTTTCCGGGTAGGGTTGATTGAAGTATATACCGGATGCTCGATTGGAATAGCTTTATGCCCAGAGCATGGTGACACACTGGAAAATATTATTCGCAGTGCAGATACCGCCATGTACACAGCAAAAGAACACGGGAAGCAAACCTATTCGATTTTCTCACAACAGATGAATAAAAAAATCTCAGAATATGTTTGGCTAGATACCAATTTGCGCAAAGGTTTAGAACAACATCAGCTGCAAGTCTATTACCAACCTAAAATATCCACAAAAACAGGAAAAGTGCACAGTGTCGAGGCGTTGGTTAGATGGCTATCACCGGAAAGGGGTTTAATTGCTCCGTTGGAGTTTATCTCATATGCAGAAGAATCAGGGTTGATCAGACCACTTGGCAAATGGGTTCTACAAACGTCGATGCAACAGGCGGTCGATTGGAAAAAACGCGGGATTAACCTGCGAGTTGCAGTGAATGTTTCTGCCCGCCAGTTAATTGATGAGGCTATCGTCACCAGCTTTATTGAGTCCCTTGAAGCCAGTAACCTGGAATGCAGTCTGGTCGATGTTGAATTAACAGAAAGTTGCTTAATTGATGATGAAGATGCTGCCATCAATATCATGAAACAGTTACGGCACTTAGGTGCTCAGGTTCATTTAGATGACTTTGGCACGGGTTATTCTTCACTTTCTCAATTAGCACGTATCCCTATTGATGCAATTAAACTAGACCAAAGTTTTGTTCGCCATATTGATAATAATCCCATTTCACAATCTCTGGTTCGAGCCATTATTGTTGTCGCCGAGGCACTGAAAATGCGAGTGATTGCCGAAGGGGTGGAGACTCAAGAGGAAGAAGCATTTCTCGACTCCATTGGCATTGATGAAAAACAGGGGTTTCTTTACGCCAAACCAATGCCCGCAGATGAACTGGAGCATTGGCTGGTAACACAACACCCTCACCTTTTATTGGATTAGGTGTACAGCACTATATTGCTTTTGGCATTGCCGAAGTATGCCGGTCTTGCAACATGACTAACCGCTCGATATAAGCGATATCTTTTGGTTCAATAGAAAATGCCGAATCTACCCAGTCTTCAGTAATATCCATTAACTCAGAACGTGTTAATTGCAAAACACGCTGACGAACTCGAATCATCGCCCTCATACCATTTAGCTTAGGCCTGATCGTGTCTATAAAGGTGCGAGTTGCAAGATAAGCATCACCTGGCTGAAATAACTTATCAACTAATCCACGGCTCTCATACCATTCCGCAGCATGGGGTTCACCAGTCCAAATCAATTGTTCCGCGACCCTCATACCTGCCTTTCTGGCAACAAGTGAATACCCCCCCATACCCGGAAATAGATTAAAAGCTATCTCTGGAAAACCCATTCTGGCTGTGGTTTGCGCCAACACAAAATGATGAGCCAATGCCGCCTCAAACCCTCCACCTAAAGCACTACCTTCAATCATCGCGATAGATATCGCCCCAGTATCAAAGCCACGCGCAGCGGCATGGACACAATCGACACACGCGCGAGCATATGCCATGAGTGCTTCGCGTTTGCGACTTTTGATCATTTGTGCAAAAAAGCTTAAATCCCCTCCCACATTAAACATATTGGGCACCACTGAGCCAGTTACCCAAAAATCGATGGGTAATTTTGACTCTTTAGCCGCCTGTACTAGCGTCATAATATTTTCAATTAACTCTAGATTAAAACAAGGGCGCGGATGAGCTCGTAGTAACATCCACATGGTATTACGGCCTTCTTCATAATAAGCCGATATTTGAGATAAATGGCCGGCTTCAGTAAAAGGGCGGCAACTAGGCAGATTAATCATATTCATATTCCATCCAATGAGTGAGTTGAACACAGATAGTGCTATCGCCTTATCCTCCTTGAGGAAACGCTACATTTGCCTTAATGACGGCAACTTAAGCTGGCAGATAAATAGTGAGTCACCCAATGGATAAATGACGGGGAATGCAGTAAAAATTTAAACAAGCGGGATGTTTAGGAGACAATTAAAGAATGGGTAGAATATATATGTTCAAGAAGGTTGAATTTCAGATGAAAAAAACCTGCCATTATGGATAAAATGCTGACTGAATTTTTATCCCTAACGGATTTCTTATGCTACAAATTCTCCATTTTCTCTTAGCGCTGATTGCTATTGCGGTCTTGGCTTTACTCGCAAGTCATGATCGTAAAAACATCAAACTGCGCTATATTTTTCAGTTACTAATTATAGAAATTGCCTTGGCATATTTCTTTTTACACTCAGAAAGTGGCTTGGGCGCGATAAAATACTTTGCTGGACTATTCGAATCTTTGATGAAATTTGCCGCAATAGGCACCAGTTTTGTTTTTGGTAACATGAATGAGCAAGGATTAGCATTTATATTCCTCAATGTCCTTTGCCCAATCATTTTTGTGTCCGCATTGATTGGTATTTTACAGCATTTCCGTATCTTGCCGCTCATCATCCGGGTCGTCGGCACATTGCTATCCAAAGTAAATGGCATGGGAAAACTGGAATCTTTTAATGCCGTAAGTACCTTAATTTTAGGGCAATCAGAAAATTTCATTGCCTATAAAGGCATTATTGCTGATATATCGCCACGCAGAATGTACACCATGGCCGCCACGGCAATGTCGACAGTATCCATGTCAATTGTAAGTGCTTACATGACCATGCTCGATCCAAAATTTGTGGTTACAGCACTCATACTGA
Organism: Yersinia alsatica; assembly: GCF_902170305.1. GTDB lineage: Bacteria > Pseudomonadota > Gammaproteobacteria > Enterobacterales > Enterobacteriaceae > Yersinia > Yersinia alsatica. Next base: position 96,882 of record NZ_CABHWW010000005.1, read on the forward strand.
ATATGTTTAGTACTTTTATTGTTCTTTCTATTATTAACCCATACCCAGTCACAGAAGAACCTGAATTAAAACTGAATAAGCTTCATGAAGACCAAAGTTTTTTTGAAATGCTCGGGGAATATATTCTGGCCGGTTTTAAAATCGCCATGATTATAGCTGCCATGTTAATCGGGTTTATTGCTATCATTTCTGCTATTAATGCTTTATTTAGCACTTTATTCAATATCAGTTTCCAAGGCGTGCTGGGATATCTATTTTATCCACTCGCACTACTGATTGGCATCCCAGCTCAAGATGCTTTACAGGCTGGCAGTATTATGGCGACCAAATTAGTAGCAAATGAGTTCGTAGCCATGATTGAGCTGAAAAAGGTTGCAGCCGAAATGTCACCGCGTGGTTTGGGTATTCTCTCGGTCTTTTTAGTCTCTTTTGCTAACTTCGCCTCAATTGGCATTGTTGCTGGTGCCATTAAAGGGTTGAATGAGCAGCAAGGCAATGTGGTCTCACGATTTGGATTAAAGCTAGTGTATGGTTCATACTTTGGTCAGTTTACTTTCTGCCGCGATTGCCGGCCTTGTCTTGTGAGCCAAACTTACTCTAGCCGTACAGAATAAATAATAAGTCGGCCTTTTACCTCTCGTTATTTCGAAGGTAGAAGGCCGGAATTCAGACTCAAAATTTACGCTTAGAAATCAACGCAGACAGCCGCATCAACTCGCATAACGGATTCTTGCGCAAACTGCTGTTTATAACGGGAACGCAGAGTTTCAATCGCATTTTCTTTGTCATCGTTATGAATAAGCACCAACGCCCTGCTGCTTTCTTTGGCGACCTTGCCATCATTCCCCAACCATTGCCCTTTAGCCTCAATAACTGTCAGACCATCTTTAAAACGGCTGGTGACATCATTATCGACGAAAGACTGCCATTCAGTCGATGAAATGGCGGGGCCATGAGGGCGGTTCAAGCCAAAATAGAGTGTCGTTTGTGTCATTGGTTCACCTTTAACACAAACCGGAGCTACAACCTTCACCACTGATTTATTTGCATGGCTAGTGCTATCAATACAACCCGTTAGTAATGCTCCAACGGTAACCACACTCGCTAAAAGTACAGCCCGATATTGGAACGGATTAACCCACTTATCCATGAACAAATCCCACTGAAATAAAAGATAAAATAGAAATAAAAGCTATCATCCGACGAATAACTCTGCAATAAGACGAGATAATCATAAAAGCGCTCAATAGTGTTACCACCCCTCTTCAATAGAGTGGTTTTTCACCTAGAATTATTAATGAATAATTATCACATCATTCATTTTTTATGAATATATATTAATAAGATAGCTAATATTTTGATTAGATTAAGTAATCCTAAATGCATGGCTTAGAAAATCTCAGTCGCATCGTTATCTCTTAGTGACTACTCTGCGGCCTTTGCAGCCACTAAGAAATTTAATTCATTATGCTACTCAGTGTTCTTTATATTATTGGTATCACAGCTGAAGCCATGACCGGAGCACTGGCTGCGGGCCGCCGTCAAATGGATATGTTTGGCGTCATTATTATTGCCTCTGCAACCGCCATTGGCGGGGGTTCGGTCAGAGACATGCTACTAGGCCATTATCCACTTGGCTGGGTTAAACATCCGGAATACATTGTCATTGTCGCCATTGCCGCGATAGTCACAACTTGGATGGCGCCATTAATGAAGCATTTGCGGCATTTATTTCTAGTGCTTGATGCTATTGGCCTTATTGTTTTTTCCATTATTGGTGCACAAATTGCTCTCGACATGGGCCACAGTACGATCATTGCGGCGATTGCAGCCGTGATTACCGGTGTCTTTGGTGGTGTTCTGCGCGATATGTTCTGTAACTGTATCCCGTTAGTATTTCAGAAAGAAATCTATGCCGGTATCTCATTTGCCGCCGCTTGGATCTATATTGCTCTGCAATACACTCCGCTGTCTCATAACTGGGTTGTTATCATTACACTCGTCACAGGGCTGAGCGCACGATTACTGGCATTGAGATTCCGTCTTGGTCTGCCAGTATTCAAATATGAGCACTCTGAGCATTAAGCTAAGCCCGCAGAGGATCACTCTTCGGGCCTGAAACCTGCAATTCCCTGTTGTGATAAAAAATCAGCCAGTGCTTGCACTTCTGGGTGGTGTAAAAAATTGTTAATCTGCTTTGCCCGTACCTGCCCAATCCCCGAAATTAAACGCCATTCGGCAATGCTACGTTGCTGTAGAGAGTGCCACTGAGTACCAACGGGCACTCCCTGTGGGAATCCTAATGCTGGCAACCACTGAGAAAAAGGTTTCTGCTTTGTGCTTTGAAATTGTTGATAAATTTTTTCTGCTCGTGTTGGCCCGATACCAGGAACAGTAGCTATTTGCTCGGCAGTCAGTGATAACCACCCAACCATATTATTAATAAACCCATGATAGACAATCTCTTGCCAGAATTTACCGCCAATACTTTGCATATCCAGCCCGTTAGGGCCACTGAGCCATGTTAAACGCGCTATAAACTGCGGTTGACATTCGAGGGGCGGTAAGCGGAAACAACTCAACTGATGAAATCTATCGGCTATCGGTGGGTTGAATTCATGCCTTTGGCCGACACGCCAAACGACCTTATCGAGCCGCGGAATACCCTGCCCGGCCAATGCGATGGTAACTTGATCTCCAGAGGTAATATTCCACTGCCGCCAGCGCGCCATAGACCCAATATTCACGCGTCGAATCCATTTATCATCAATTTTTACAGGTGAAACCTGTAAAACCACAGTGATCTTACCCGTACGCCCAATGGTAAAATGGATATCTTGGATTTCAGTTAGTTGCTGAACAGGTGGATATTTCCACGCCACCGACCAATTTCCTGATGCTGATCGCCAATAACGCCCTGCGGGTTCCTCTTCTTGGCGGATAACAACACCATCTGTCACGAAAGGCAGTGGCGCTCGATACCAGTGCTCTCGCCACTGAATGACATCCTCACTTGAAGTCGCCAATTTGCTGTATTGAGTAGCCAACGGGAAGCCCATTATTTGCAATCGTGTGGTTCTCTCCAGCATGTTCTTGGGCCCATCCGGCCATGCCCAAATAAATATGCCCAGTTTGCCCAGCAATGGCGATGCAGACTTGCGCATCAGAGCTCCTGCAACTGAAGCTCTGGCATTGACTCCCCCAGATTGCGCTTGTTGGTGGCCTTCCATCTGTAGGAATAGCTCCCCCTGCAAAGTTAATAGAGGGGGAGCCATGGCAATATATTGTGGAATAGCAGAAATGAATGGCGCTTTATCAATCCAACTCTGGCCCTTCAAGCCATTCCCCCGGCTAAGGAGCTGTGTCAGTTTTCCAGCCTGATATACCAGCGTAACTGCAACGCCATCAACCTTAGGTTGTACCCAAAGATTTTTCCTTCCCGACATCCAGTTAGTCAGCGCAGTCTCATCTTTAAGTTTTTTTAATCCGGTATGCGCCACAGGATGAAGCTGTTTCTCATTGCCTGGTATGGGCCTATTATTCGTTTTATCGGGCAGCCCGCGGCACTTCCGCCAACCCCGCAATTTATCCTGCAATTGATCGTAAATATTGTCATCCAGCAGACTAATTCCTTGCTGGTGATAGGCTATATCCCACTTATTCAGTTGTTGATCCAAGAGATTAATTTCATCAGACATTCGTCTTTCCGACCATTCCGGGCAGATAGATTCAGCCCTAACCTCCCAATGGATAAAACCAATAATTATTAGGCTTAACATTTTAAAATTTTGCACATTCATCAGCGCCACCTCCTTGGCAACCAGCAGTAAAACCCGAAATGTTTTATCCGTCGAAGACAAAAAGATTTAAATGCGCGCGCTACCGAACAATACTTTTATGCTTGCTGCAACTCGCTAAAATTACGCAACACTCCCCGCAAAAGCATAAAATCGTGCTGTTTATAGACAAAACATTAAGGTGAAATGCGTTGTAACGCTGCATGACGCGTAGCAGCCGTGTATACTGTGCGGAGATTCACACTTCTGCTTTCTATATACACCCAACATAATTGGCGTTGCAGATAGGCTGTAAGCGAGCAAATCACGGATTCCTGATAACATCAGCGACTCTGGCGAGAAAACCCCGCGAGCCCCACTGTAACTTCAACTAATAAGGGTATATCAACCTAATCAACTGAAACGTCATCATGGTTCAAGGCACGCTATATATAGTTTCCGCACCCAGTGGTGCAGGGAAATCAAGCCTGATTCAGGCTTTGTTAAAAACACAACCTTTGTACGACACGCAGGTTTCTATTTCTCATACCACACGTGCAAAACGTCCAGGGGAGAATCACGGCGAGCATTACTTCTTTGTGTCTAAAGAAGAGTTTTGCCAGATGATTGATGATGATGCTTTTCTTGAGCATGCCAAAGTATTTGAAAATTACTATGGCACCTCACGTCGGGCAATTGAGCAGGTTCTTGCAACCGGTGTCGATGTATTTTTAGATATCGACTGGCAAGGCGCGCAGCAAATTCGCGCAAAAATGCCAACCGCGCGTAGTATTTTTATTTTGCCTCCATCCAAAGAAGAATTGGATCGCCGATTACGTGGCCGTGGGCAAGATAGCGAAGAGGTTATTGCTAAGCGAATGGCGCAAGCTGTCGCTGAGATGACCCATTACGCAGAATATGATTATTTAATCGTGAATGATGATTTCAATCTGGCATTGTCTGATCTGAAAACCATTATTCGTGCAGAACGACTGCGTTTAGGCCGCCAGAAACAGCGGCATGACGCTTTAATCAGCAAATTATTGGCAGACTGAACAGAGTTTCAGTATCATGCCCAGTCATTTCGTCACCTGTGGAGTAGCAGAATTATGGCACGCGTAACTGTTCAAGACGCTGTAGAGAAAATTGGTAACCGTTTTGACCTGGTGTTGGTCGCTGCTCGTCGGGCACGTCAAATCCAGTCCGGCGGTAAAGACGCTCTGGTTCCAGAAGAAAACGATAAAGTTACTGTGATTGCGCTGCGCGAAATCGAAGAAGGCCTGATTACTAATCAGATTCTTGATGTGCGTGAACGCCAAGAACAGCAAGAGCAGGAAGCCGCAGAGATCCAAGCGGTAACCGCAATTGCTGAAGGTCGTCGTTAATTAGACAGCGAGTCTGCTTTGTACCTGTTTGAAAGCCTGAATCTGCTGATTCAACGTTACCTGCCAGAGGAGCAGATTAAGCGCCTCAAACAGGCATATCTTGTCGCACGTGATGCTCACGAGGGTCAGACACGCTCCAGTGGTGAGCCTTATATCACTCACCCGGTTGCTGTGGCCTGTATTCTCGCGGAGATGCGGCTCGATTACGAAACCTTAATGGCGGCATTGTTGCATGACGTCATCGAGGATACCCCTGCTACATATCAAGATATGGAGCAATTGTTTGGGAAGAGCGTAGCCGAGTTGGTCGAGGGTGTCTCTAAACTCGACAAACTGAACTTCCGTGACAAGAAAGAAGCCCAGGCGGAAAACTTCCGCAAAATGATCATGGCGATGGTGCAAGATATCCGCGTCATTTTGATCAAGCTGGCTGACCGCACCCATAACATGCGAACTTTGGGCTCGTTACGCCCGGATAAACGCCGTCGAATTGCTCGTGAAACCCTTGAAATATATAGCCCTCTGGCCCATCGGCTAGGTATTCACCATTTAAAAACCGAGCTGGAAGAGCTGGGTTTTGAAGCGCTCTACCCTAATCGCTACCGCGTCATTAAAGAAGTGGTAAAAGCGGCTCGCGGTAACCGCAAAGAGATGATTCAGAAAATCTTGGCGGAGATTGAAGGGCGTCTGACCGAGGCGGGGATCCCTTGCCGTGTCAGTGGTCGTGAAAAGCATCTCTATTCCATCTATTGCAAGATGAACCTGAAGGAGCAGCGTTTTCACTCCATCATGGATATCTATGCTTTTCGGGTTATCGTTAAAGAAGTCGATACTTGCTACCGTGTTCTGGGTCAGGCTCACAGCCTGTATAAACCCCGTCCGGGCCGCGTAAAAGACTACATCGCCATCCCTAAGGCTAACGGCTATCAATCATTGCATACCTCATTAATCGGCCCTCATGGGGTTCCGGTAGAGGTGCAAATACGTACTGAAGATATGGATCAGATGGCCGAAATGGGGGTTGCGGCACACTGGGCTTATAAAGAGCAAGGTGAGTCCGGCACCACCGCACAGATCCGCGCTCAGCGCTGGATGCAAAGCTTGCTGGAGCTCCAGCAAAGTGCGGGCAGCTCATTTGAATTTATTGAAAGTGTAAAATCTGATCTTTTCCCTGATGAGATTTACGTTTTCACCCCGGAAGGACGCATTGTTGAATTACCTGCTGGCGCAACACCGGTCGACTTTGCTTATGCTGTGCATACCGATATCGGTCATGCTTGTGTGGGCGCTCGTGTTGACCGCCAGCCATACCCGCTTTCTCAGTCACTGAGCAGTGGTCAAACCGTTGAAATCATTACCGCTCCGGGTGCACGGCCAAATGCGGCCTGGCTGAATTTTGTCGTCAGTTCGAAAGCACGCGCTAAAATTCGCCAATTACTGAAAAACCTTAAACGTGATGAGTCGGTCAGCCTTGGCCGTCGGTTACTGAATCATGCATTGGGGAATGGGCGGAAACTCTCTGATATTTCAGAAGAAAATATCAAGCGCGAGTTGGACCGCATGAAGCTGGCTACGCTGGATGATTTACTGGCGGAAATTGGCTTGGGTAATGCAATGAGTGTCGTGGTGGCTAAAAACCTCTTAGGTGACCCATCAACACTGGCAACCTCCGGAGGTACCCGCAATTTGGCAATTAAAGGTGCTGATGGTGTTCTGATTACCTTTGCCAAGTGCTGCCGTCCAATTCCGGGTGACCCGATTATCGCCCATATTAGCCCAGGTAAAGGTTTGGTTATCCATCACGAATCCTGCCGTAATATTCGTGGTTACCAAAAAGAGCCTGAGAAATTTATGGCGGTTGAATGGGATAAAGAGACTGAGCAAGAGTTTATTGCTGAAATCAAAGTCGACATGTTCAATCAACAAGGTGCTTTGGCGAATCTGACGGCGGCAATTAATGCTGCTGAATCTAATATTCAGAGTCTGAATACTGAAGAGAAAGATGGCCGGGTATACAGCGCCTTTATTCGCCTGACTACTCGTGACCGAGTCCATCTGGCTAACATTATGCGTAAGATTCGTATCATGCCAGATGTGGTTAAAGTCAGCCGTAATCGTAATTAACGCCTATGAATCCTCAACGCTATGCGCGGATTTGTGAAATGCTTGCCACCAGGCAGCCGGATCTAACGGTCTGTCTGGAGCAAGTCCATAAACCCCATAATGTGTCGGCGATTATTCGTACTGCTGATGCCGTCGGTATTCATCAAGTACATGCCATTTGGCCAACTACCCAAATGTACACGCGACTTTCTTCTGCCGCAGGAAGCAACAGTTGGGTTCAGGTCAAAACACATTCTCATATTGCTGATGCTATTACCCATCTGAAATCGCAGGGTATGCAAATACTGGCGACTCATCTATCTGATAAGGCTGTCGATTTTCGTGAAATCGACTACACCCGCCCTACCTGTATTTTAATGGGGCAGGAAAAAACCGGCATATCTCAAGAAGCACTGGCACTGGCCGATCAGGACATCATTATTCCGATGATCGGAATGGTGCAATCACTGAATGTCTCGGTCGCCTCTGCGTTGATTTTATATGAAGCGCAGCGACAGCGGCAAAATGCAGGTATGTATCAGCGGGCGCAGAGTGTTTTGCCACAAGAAGAGCAGCAGCGACTCTTGTTTGAAGGTGGATACCCGGTATTGGCGCAAGTAGCCAAACGTAAAGGGCTTCCCCAGCCTTATATCGATGACCAAGGCCAGGTTATTGCCGATGCGCAATGGTGGTCAGCCATGCAATCCACGGAGTCTTAAATGAAAGGCCGCCTGCTGGATGCCGTACCCCTCAGTACACTTTCCGGTGTTGGCGCAAGTCAGGCTGGGAAACTGGCGAAAATGGGTCTGGAGACGATTCAAGACCTGTTGCTTCACCTGCCACTACGTTATGAGGACCGCACCCGGCTCTATCGTATTGGTGATCTGCTGCCCGGCCTTTCAGTGACGGTTGAGGGCGAAGTCATTCGTTCCGACATTAGTTTTGGTCGGCGGCGGATGATGACCTGCCAAATCACCGACGGAAGCGGTGTCCTTACCCTGCGTTTTTTCAACTTCAATGCTGCAATGAAAAACAGCCTGTCTCCGGGCAAGCATGTTATTGCCTATGGTGAAGCCAAACGGGGTAATACTGGGCCGGAAATCATTCACCCTGAATATCGGGTACATGGCGAGAATATTGGTGTTGAATTGCAGGAATCATTGACGCCAGTGTATCCCACCACTGAGGGGATTCGTCAGGCCACCCTGCGAAAACTTATCGATCAAGCGCTGGCAATGCTGGATTCCAGTGTTATTGCTGAGTTATTACCGATAGAACTAAGCCGCTCTCTGATTAGCCTGCCAGAAGCTATTCATACCCTGCATCGCCCACCAGCTGACATTCAACTGGCCGATTTAGAGCAAGGCAAGCACCCTGCCCAGCGGCGGTTGATCATGGAAGAGTTATTGGCCCATAACCTCAGCATGTTGGCGGTCAGAGCGGGAGCGCAAAGTTATCGGGCGCTGCCGCTGCTGGCTGAAGAGCAACTTAAACCACGTTTTCTGGCGGCACTACCTTTCACGCCAACCCGTGCTCAACAGCGGGTGGTGGCGGAAATTGAGCAAGATATGACCCATAACTTCCCCATGATGCGGTTGATCCAAGGGGATGTGGGATCAGGGAAAACATTGGTTGCCGCACTGGCGGCCCTGCGTGCTATTGCCCATGGCAAGCAGGTTGCGCTAATGGCTCCCACTGAATTATTGGCCGAGCAACACGCGAATACTTTCCGTCAATGGCTTGAACCATTAGGTCTAGAGGTCGGCTGGCTGGCTGGGAAACAAAAAGGCAAAGCCCGGTTGGCACAACAAGAAGCGGTTGCCAGTGGCCAAGTTTCCATGGTTGTCGGCACCCACGCCATGTTTCAGGAGCAAGTACAATTTTCTGGACTGGCGCTGGTGATTATTGATGAACAGCATCGCTTTGGTGTTCATCAGCGGCTCGCTTTATGGGAAAAGGGCGAGGAGCAAGGCTTCCATCCGCACCAGTTAATTATGACCGCGACGCCGATTCCACGAACTTTGGCGATGACCGCCTATGCTGACCTTGATACCTCGGTAATTGACGAACTGCCCCCAGGTAGAACCCCCGTCACGACAGTGGCAATTCCTGATACTCGCCGCAGCGATGTTATCCAGCGAGTCAAAAATGCCTGTTTGGAAGAGGGGCGACAAGCCTATTGGGTTTGCACCTTGATTGAAGAGTCTGAATTGTTGGAGGCTCAGGCCGCCGAAGTCACCTGCGAAGAATTAAAAATTGCGCTGCCAGAAATCAAAGTTGGTTTGGTTCATGGGCGCATGAAAGGCCCAGAAAAACAGGCCGTTATGCAAGCCTTTAAACAGGGCGAATTGCAGTTATTGGTTGCCACCACAGTGATAGAGGTCGGGGTTGATGTCCCCAATGCCAGTCTGATGATCATCGATAACCCAGAGCGCCTGGGTTTAGCGCAATTACACCAATTACGTGGCCGTGTTGGCCGCGGAGCTGTGGCTTCGCATTGTGTGCTGCTCTACAAAACGCCACTGAGCAAAACCGCCCAGATGCGCTTGCAAGTATTACGTGATAGCAATGATGGCTTTGTTATTGCTCAGCGAGACTTGGAAATTCGTGGTCCTGGCGAATTATTGGGGACACGCCAGACAGGGAGCGCCGAGTTTAAAGTGGCTGATTTGCTGCGTGATCAGGCAATGATCCCTGAAGTACAGCGGGTCTCCCGCCACCTGCATCAGCAATATCCTGAACATGCTCGGGCATTAATAGAGCGCTGGCTACCTGAGCGAACGCGCTATACCAATGCTTAAGTATTTATCTATTGATGTTGAGGGCTGGCCTATAAACCAGCCCTTAATTTCAATTACCCTGCGACTGCAGGGAAGATTGGCAGCAACAGATAAAGCTTAATGACGATCACGTTGACGATATCAATGAAGAACGCGCCAACCATAGGTACTACCAAGAAGGCTAAATGTGACGGGCCAAAACGGTCAGTAATCGCCTGCATATTCGCAATAGCGGTCGGCGTCGCACCTAAACCAAAGCCACAGTGCCCTGCCGCCAGTACTGCCGCATCATAGTTTTTGCCCATCACCCGGTAAGTGACAAAAATAGCGTACAGCGCCATCGCCAATGCCTGGACCGACAGAATAACCAACATTGGTAATGCCAGCGATGCCAACTCCCACAGTTTCAGGCTCATCAGGGCCATCGCCAGGAACAATGACAAACTGACGTTACCCAATACTGATACTGCGCGATCAAAGACTTTGTAGAAACCTATCGCCGACAGTGTATTACTGAGGATAACCCCGATGAATAACACACACACAAAGGTCGGCAGTTCAAACATTGTGCCCTGCAGCCAACCCGAAATAACTTGGCCCGCCATCAGGCAAATAGCAATCATGGCGATGGTTTCGACCAAGACCAATGAAGTAATCATACGGCCGGCAGAGGGCTTTTCAAAAGCGGAAGGCACTTCGCTGTCCTCTGGCGTACCGTCTGGCGTGGAAGAGTGCTTGACCAGATAACGAGCGACTGGCCCGCCAATCAACCCACCCAGTACTAAGCCAAAGGTCGCACAGGCCATGGCAACTTCAGTTGCATTTTCAAAGCCATAGCGCTCAACAAATACTTTACTCCATGCAGCGCCAGTACCGTGCCCACCAGAGAGCGTGATAGAGCCCGCGAGTAGTCCCATCAATGGGTCTAGCCCCATTAATTTCGCGAGCGCAATGCCAATCGCGTTCTGCACCAGTAGCAAACCGACGACGACAAACACGAAAACACTCAGAGCCTTGCCACCAGCACGTAAACTGGCCAAATTGGCATTCAGACCGATAGTGGCAAAGAATGCCATCATCAACGGGTCTTTTAGTGACATATCAAAACTGATTTCCCAACCAAGGGTCTTTTGCATCAGTAGCAACATCAAAGCCACCAATAACCCACCAGCTACAGGCTCAGGTATGGTGTACTTTTTGAGAAAAGGGACAGTTTTTACCAGCTTTCGGCCTAACAATAAAACCAGACAGGCCGCGACTAGCGTGCCATAGGTATCGAGATGAAACATCTTGGTACTCCATGCGATTAAAATATCGAGTAAAAATATGACGTTAGACATTTCCTTAATAAACGCCAAAGCAGTTAGAGGGGGATTAGAAAAAAAAATGCCGCTAATTACAAGGTTAGTGATAGAAAAACATGAATGAGCGCCCGATAAGAATATTTAAAAAAATACGGCGCAACCGATTGCTTTTGTGAAGCGGATCATTAAAATGCCCTCTTTGCCGATCCGGGAATGCCACTCCATGTCTACGCAATCCGCCGAACTTGATGCCCCACAGCAGGCAACAACTCGCCCCAGCGAACTCATTTATCGTTTAGAAGACCGCCCACCCATCGCCCAAACACTATTTGCTGCATGCCAACACTTACTGGCCATGTTTGTTGCGGTAATAACCCCTGGCCTGTTGATTTGTCAGGCACTGGGATTACCGGCGGAAGATACCCAACGCATTATTAGCATGTCGCTGTTTGCATCTGGTTTGGCATCACTGCTGCAAATTAAAACGTGGGGGCCGGTCGGCTCCGGCCTGTTATCAATTCAGGGCACCAGTTTTAACTTTGTTTCTCCACTGATTATGGGTGGACTGGCGCTGAAGAATGGTGGGGCGGATATCCCTACCATGATGGCGGCACTGTTCGGTACCTTGATGGTTGCATCCTGTACTGAAATCATACTTTCCCGCTTCCTACATCTGGCGCGCCGCATTATCACACCACTGGTGTCCGGTATTGTGGTGATGATTATCGGGCTATCATTGATTCAGGTTGGGCTGACATCTATTGGCGGTGGTTATGGCGCAATGAGCGACCATACCTTTGGCTCACCGAAAAACCTGTTATTAGCCGGTTCAGTACTGTTGGTTATTATTTTACTCAACCGCCAGCGCAACCCCTATCTGCGCGTCGCGTCTTTGGTTATCGCCATGGCTGTGGGTTACTTGCTGGCTTGGACGCTCGGCATGCTGCCGGAAAGCCGCCCAGTCGTCGATACCGCCCTGATTACTATTCCAACGCCGCTTTACTATGGTTTGTCTTTTGACTGGAATCTGCTGGTGCCGTTGATGCTTATCTTTATGGTCACTTCGCTTGAAACCATTGGCGATATCACGGCAACTTCAGATGTATCAGAACAGCCCGTTCATGGCCCACTGTACATGAAACGCCTAAAGGGCGGCGTGTTGGCGAATGGCTTGAACTCAATGTTATCAGCGGTGTTCAACACCTTCCCTAACTCTTGTTTCGGTCAGAACAATGGCGTAATCCAGTTGACCGGAGTTGCCAGCCGTTATGTCGGTTTTGTTGTGGCGCTGATGCTAATTGTTCTGGGTCTGTTCCCAGCGGTGGCTGGATTCGTGCAACACATCCCTGAACCGGTTCTAGGTGGGGCAACCCTCGTGATGTTCGGCACCATTGCTGCCTCCGGCGTGCGTATCGTGTCACGTGAAACTCTCAATCGCCGCGCAATTATGATTATGGCTTTATCATTGGCAGTCGGCATGGGTGTGGCGCAGCAGCCATTGATTCTGCAATTTGCACCTGATTGGGTGAAAACGTTACTTTCTTCTGGGATTGCAGCCGGTGGTATTACAGCCATCGTACTTAACCTCCTCTTCCCACAAGAAAAATAATCTTTTCGCTAACACGTCACAAAAATGGCCGGTCGTAAACGATACCGGCCATTTTTTTATGCTCCGATAACTGATTGTCTATTGAGCTAAGGGACAATTTGCGGCATAAACAGGGTTCCGTATACCGATAGGCGTGGAAAAACCGGATGAAATTTCTCGGGAAAGTGCTGCTAACGTTATTATTGCTGCTGGTGCTGTCTGTAGTGCTGTGCTACGTATTGCTTCAGACCAGTTGGGCTGCCGGCTGGTTAAGCCGTTGGGTCAGTGATAACAGCGAATATCGCCTCTCTCTGGGGAAAATAGATCACTCATGGTCACAGCCCGGGCAAATCAGCTTTACTGATGTCACTCTGGGCCGCGCCAATCAGCCGCCATTTCTTATCGCCCAGCAGGCGCTGTTTGGTCTAAGTTGGCGGCAACTGACAGAGCCGCGCCATCTTCTCAGCCTAACGCTGCAAAATGGTAACTTAACCCTCAACAACAGCACTTCGCCATTACCTTTGCAGGCCGATACCTTACAGCTAACCAATATGGCGCTGAATACGACGATTGAGCCCAAAAGTACCGCGGGTCAGTGGAAAGTTACCGGTCAGCAAGTCAATGGTGGCTTGGTCCCTTGGCAGCCATTGCCGGGCAATAGTCTGGGTGAAAATGCCCAATTTCAGTTTAGTGCAGGTTCGTTGACCATTAATGGCATCACTGCCCAGAAACTTTATCTGCAAGGCTCAATACAGAAAAATGCACTGACGCTGAATAATTTCGGTGCTGATATCGCGCAAGGTGAACTCACGGGTAATGCCAGTCAATCCGCTGACGGCAGTTGGTTAGTTGACCGCATGCGCTTGAGTAATATTCGCCTGCAAACACCAGCAACACTAGAAGATGTCTGGAATACCTTTTTGCAGCTTCCCCCTATTACATTGAAACGCTTTGATTTAATTGATGCGCGTGTTGAAGGGAAAAACTGGGCCTTTAATGATTTAGATCTGACACTAAGAAATATCACGTTTAAGCAAGGTGACTGGCAAAGTGATGACGGGGAATTGTCCTTCAATGCTGGCGATATTATTAAAGGTAATATTCATCTTATCGATCCGATCGCGACATTCACCTTATCGCCCACAGGCGTTGCCATTAGCCAGTTTTCAACTCGTTGGCAAGATGGCCTATTAAGAACTCAAGGCAACTGGGCGCGCGATACTGGTCGTTTACAACTGGATGAGCTGACTCTGGTGGCGCTGGTTTATACCTTACCTGCCGATTGGAAACAGCAATGGCAACAAACACTGCCTCACTGGTTGTCAGAAGTGTATGTCGGCAAGTTAAATGCGAACCGCAACTTGCTGATTGATATTAGCCCAGACTTTCCATTCCAGATTACGTCGCTGGATGCCGCAGGGACTAACTTACTGCTGGCAAAAAATCATCAGTGGGGAGTGTGGTCTGGCTCATTAATGTTGAATGCCGGTAATGCGACCTTTAATAAAAATGATGTTCGTCGCCCATCGCTCGCTCTGAGTGCTAATGAGCAACAAATTACATTTAGTGATTTAAGTGCTTTTACTAAAGAGGGGTTATTGGAGGCCACCGCCAGCATTGACCAAACACCCGCTCGGGCCTTATCTCTGGCTCTGACCGGCCGCTCTGTTGATCTCAATCTCTTACAAAACTGGGGCTGGCCAGCATTACCCTTGCAAGGATTGGGTAACCTGAAATTACAGATAAAAGGCAGCCTGGCAGCAGATACCGCATTAAAATCTACCGTTAGCGGCTCTCTGCAAGCAACTGACAGCCACGGGCAGCAAGTTAACCAAACTATGCAGCATGGTGAGGTGCACGGCGTTACGGGGCAATAAAGAGGCTTACAGAGTCTCTGTTTGACTGATTTCTACATTGGATTGAATAAAGCCGCCGATTACGGGAAATAGCGAACGTAATCGGCATAAAAGATTCTACATAAGTGGAAAAGACCCTGAGTATTCAAAGAAGCTTTGAGGAACATAGTTATCGATTTTGTTTTCATAGCAATACTCTACGGCTTGCCGCCTGTTCGTCACGCCAGCTTTACTGTAGATCTTTTGGATAACATTGTTCACAGTCCCCAATGATAATTGGAGCCTTTTAGCAATCTCACCGCTTGAAAATGCATGCAAAATATAAAAAAGCACCTCCCACTCTCTTTTGGTAAATAAATCAGATGGTGGAGTAAACATGAGGGATGTGGGAACTTTTATTTTATTTAAACGAGATAATATTGTCTCTGTCACAGGGCTACCATGCCAAATAACGCCTTGACATACACCGTTTTCATCTATTAATGGAAATTTATCACAGAAATAAGGTGTGAAATATGAAACTCCATCATATAACTGTATATCAACGGATGTGACGCGATCTTGCAGTAACACTACTTTACTATCTTGCCTCTGAAATTCCTCCTGAAATTCAGCCGCAGGTGTGGGGACTTCACCATCGAGTCTCCCCTCTAAATTATATTTATCTGATAAATTAAATAATTTATTCACTCGGAGATTCGCATAAACAAATCTTGATTGACGATCTTTTACAGCCCAAGGCTCTGAACTACGCTCCCAAAATGGTATTAATAATCTTAGTGATTTGAATAGTGTTTTATCCATCACCATTTCCTCTTTATTTTAATTAATCCTTATCTTACATCAGTGGAAAAGACCCAGAATAGTCAAAGAAACTCTGTGGTACATAATTATGGATCTTGTTTTCATAGCAATATTCTATAACCTGTTTTTTGCTGGTAACACCAGATTTTCTATATATATTCTGGATGACATTATTCACCGTTCGTCGTGATAGATGAAGTTTTTCAGCAATTTCATTACTTGAAAATGCATGTAAAATATAAAATAGTATCTCCCACTCTCTTTTGGTGAACAAATCAGATGGTGGGGTGAAAATCAGTGATGTTGGCACTTTTATTTTATTCAAATGCGTCAATATTATATCGTCTACTGGTCTAACATGAAAAATCGTACCTTGAGATATACCCTCTTCATCTATTAATGGATATTTGTCACAAAAGTTGGGTTTAAAATATGAAAGGCCGTCCCACTCATGTATCTCAACGGATGTGATACGATCCTGTAATAATTCAACTTTACGGTCGTGTTCCTGAAACTCCACCTCAAATTCAGATATTGGTGTAGGAAGCTCACCATCTGAGCGTCCCTCGACATTATATTTATCAGGCAAGTCTAGCAGTTTATTGAATCTATTATTAGCATAGATAAACTTTGATTTATTATCTTTTATCCCCCAAGGTTCAGAGCTATGCTCCCAAAATCGTATTAATACATCAAATGAATCTATAGTTATTTTTCCCATCATGACGTCCCTTTAAAGTTTACTATTCTTTACGATTACATCAGTGGAAAAGACCCAGAATAGTCAAAGAAACTCTGTGGTACATAGTTATTAATTTTTTTCTCATAACAATATTCCACGATCTGGCGTTTACTGGTAACTCCAGCTTTACTATATATTTTTTGAGTAATATTACAGACAGTTCGTGATGAAAGATGAAGTTTCTTAGCAATCTCACTACTTGAGAATGAATGCAAAATATAAAATAGTACTTCCCACTCCCTTTTAGAAAATGACTCAGATGGCGGAGTGAATATCAATGATGTTGGCACTTTTATTTTATTTAAATGGGTTAATATTATATCTTGCACTGGTCTGGCATGAAAAATAAGCCCTTGTGCTACGCCATCTTCATCTATTAATGGGTATTTATCGCAAAAGTAAGGTTGAAAATAAGAACGTCGTTCAAAGGCATGTATTTCAACCGTTGTGGCTCGCTCTTGTGACAGTATCGCCTGCCGATCATGTTCTTGAAACTCAGCCTGAAACTCCGCGGTAGGAGCCGGAAGTTCCCCATCGAATCGCCCTTCTACATTATATTTATCCGGCAAACCTAGTAACTCACCAAATCTATCGTTTGCGTAGATAAATATTGATTTGTTATCTTTTACCCCCCAAGCTTCGGAGCTATTTTCCCAAAAGGGGATTAACATTTTAAATGAGTCTAACAGTGGTTTTTCCATTATGTTTCCCTCCTGGATTTAGTTTTTCCTTATCCTTCTAATTATGGTACATCCGCTATAATCTATAAATCTGCTGGGCCATATCTCTTGAGGGGATATCCCAATAGCTTGCGCAATAATCATTTCTCCTTTTGGCCACGGACGGGTCAGTGCATTAGATAACGTTCCAGGTGAAAGCCCGCTTTCTCTTGATAAAGCAGAAAGAGAACCTTTTTTCTTCCTTATTTCAGCCAAAATCTCTTGTCTATGCCAGTCTTTGTTCATCTTATTTACTCCTATGCCTTATAATAGCAATTAATATAATAATCATTAGGTTTTAATAATTAACATCGAGCCGCAATTAACAACGAACATTGCATCATTAAATAACGAACCCACTCTTACGTCTAGTGTATTATTTACTCTATTTACTCTTTAGACTGTTGTATATGTTATTTTAAAAAGATTAATTGAAAACTTCCCTTATAAAATTAAATAGTGGAGTTCTTATTGCACGGAAGTTTAAGAAATAAAAAATATCGATTTATTAAACTGTATTCTAATGAAAAACGCGTGGATTCTATGATAGCTATTCTGTTGTATAGTCAAAAATTCCCCGTTGTTATGCCCCATTTTATAAAAAATTGCTCGAGTATATTTCTCAATGATTTCGTATTTTTTATTTAGTCTAATACGGAAAATAAATATTAGGCTGATATTATACTCAGAGCCCAGACAGAACTCTGTTTAATAGTACAGTGACAGATGGGAACTAAATACCCGCTTATCTGTTATCAGTAAACGGGCTTGTATAAAAATCAGTTAACCCCATCATTCCCAGCGTCGACGGGCAGAACCATGTAAGTCCCAGAAAATACAGCACCTGCATCTTCATCACCGAATAAATTTACGTCTAATTGCACCCTGGCGCGACGGCCGCGCGCCAACCTGTCCAGATCGCCACTCAGAGAACTTAACTCAGCAACGGCTCTTGGTCGCCCGGTAACCGGTGCACTATAGCGAATGTGGGCATCAGCAAGGATAATCGTGCCACCAAGATGGCGCTCACGCAGTAACAACCAAATCAGCCCCCAGCCTGTCAGGGTCGCCAGCGAGAAGAGGCTGCCAGCGAATAAGGTATGATGAGGATTCTGATTACCGGCTTCCGGCATGGTCGTGACAAATCGTTGGCCAGTGTACTGGCTGATGCGCACTCCCATCTTTTCACTGAGCGGAATATGATCATACCAAGCTTGCTGCAGCTGGCCGCACCAATCGGGGCGATGCAGGATATCATCCATGGTCACCACCGGTTTGATCATTAAGAAGTGGCGTACAGGGGTGGTTTGCGGGGCGGTTATTTCTCCCTGACTCACAAAACCCAGCTTGGCAAAGAAGTCGACGGCATCTTCACGAGCACTACAGACGACCCGCTTGACGCCTTCTTGACGCGCAACCGACTCTAACGTCATTGCCACCAGCGTCCCTAAGCCTTTAGCGCGAACTGACGGGTCTACCGCCAGAAAACGAATAGCGGCCTCATTATCAGCATTAATATATAGCCGACCAATAGCCACAGGTTTGCCCTGCTCATCCACGACCATTTGATGGTGGGCCATCGCGTCGTAAGCATCTTTTTCAGAACCAACCGGTTGGTGCAACGGCTTGCGTAACATTTCCCAACGGAATTGATAATAATCTTTGAGTTCTTGTTCTGTTATGGGCACACGCAAGTGATACATAGGAGCATTCTCTCTTTAAAATTATCAATAAAATCTATGTCATAGCCCTCAATCCTGAGGCAATATTCGCTATCTAAACTTGCAACCAAAAAGTCACTGGGCCATCGTTCACCAGGCTGACTTTCATATCTGCTGCAAATAACCCCGTTTCAGTTTTTACACCACGCTCACGACACTGAGCAACAAAATACTGATAAAGCCGGTCAGCTTCTGCGGGAACTGCCCCACGAGAAAAGCTCGGTCTCATGCCCTTTTGAGTATCAGCAACCAATGTAAACTGCGAAACCACCAGCACACTGCCCCCAGCCTGCTGAACGTTGAGATTCATTTTGTCGTTCTCATCACCAAAAATCCGGTACCCCAGCACCCGCTCACACAAACGCTGTGCTTTTTGCTCGGTGTCCCCTTGTTCCACACCGAGTAATACCAACAGCCCGGGGCCAATCTCACCCACAACATTCCCATCGACCACGACATTGGCGCTAAGCGCCCGTTGAATCAACGCAATCATAATGCCTTACATCTCCTGACTCTGGTTTTCCTCGGTGCTGGCGATATGGCGCTGCGCACGATATTCACCCAAGGTGACCGTAATTTCTGCCCCCAGTAAAACAATGCACCAACTCCAGTAAACCCAGAGGAATAAAATGGGGATAACGGCCAGCACCCCATAAATCAACTGATAAGAGGGAAACAGCGTGATATACATCGTGAATCCTTTCTTACCTAACTCAAAAAGCAGTGCAGCGACCAGCGCACCGATGACGGCATCTCTGGCTGGCACCCTTACCGTTGGCACCACACTGTACAGTAACCAAAATGAAACCCAGGAAATCAGTAACGGAAATAGCCGTAATACCTCATCAATCATGCTATCTACTTGGGCATTTGCCAGCCACTGTAGCGACAGCAGATATGAGCTGATAACCATACTGGCCCCCACCAGAATGGGGCCAAGGGTGAGAACCATCCAATAAACCGCAAATGAAAATACCAGTGAACGCTGGGTTTTACTGCGCCAAATAATGTTGAGCACACTATCTACGGAGTAAATCAGCAAGAGCGCCGTGACAATCAAACCGCAGGTGCCCACCACGGTCATCCGGTTTGAGTTTGCGACAAACTGCTCCAGATAGTTTTGGATAATGTCGCCGGTAGCTGGCATAAAATTGGCAAATATGAAGGCTTTCAATTTTATGCTGATGTCCGCGAACATCGGAAATGCAGCAAACAGAGCAAAAATCACCGTGATCAATGGCACCAGAGACAGCAATGATACATAGGCCAAATGCCCGGCCAGCATTGTTAACCCATCTTTATCAATCCGGGTATAGAGCATGCGCCCAAAGGTGACGCAGGGTTTAAACGGTGGAGATCGCAGAAAACTCGCCATGTTCATCTCTCAGTCAACACAGTTAGGCACAATTTTAAGGCCAGTGTGATAAGGGTTAGCAACTTAAGGCTAACCCATTAATGATTAGAGTAAGAACTTATCAGGAAAAATAAGCAGGGATAACCTTTCGGTCAGTGACATGGATTGCAGTAATGCCTTCGATTCTGGCCGCGACAATGTTTGCTTCAACATCATCAAAGAACACAGCTTGTTCCGCCGGAATATTTTCTGCACTCAGCACATGTTGATAAATTCGGGCCTCTGGCTTGCGCATTCCCAAGTCCTGAGACAAATACATATGGTCAGCAGCAGCGGCAACTTCAGGATAGTGCTGTGGCCAATGATTGCAGTGCAGCCGATTAGTATTGGATAGCACCACCACCCGATGCCCTTCCTGACGCAACCTTTGCATTATCGCAATCACTTCTGGGCGTAAAGCGACAAACACGGCCTGCCAACCCTCGGCGAACTGTTCAAAACTTAAAGACAGCCCCATCTCATCACTGAGTTGGCGAGCAAAGTCTTCATCGCTGATTTCGCCGCGCTCATGCTGCTGGAAGACCTCTCCCATCGTAAAACGCTCACTCAGTGTAGCCAAAGGTACACTGCTTAATTTACTCCAGACGCCCAACACACGTTTGAAGTCGATATCAACAATCACATTCCCTAGATCAAAGATATACAGCATGGCGCTCTCCCAATTAGATGGTGAGTTTCACTGTAACGGGAAAAGAGAAAACTGAACAGAGAGAGGAAGAAAAAGGAGGGGTCAGTCAGAAAAAATAATTTTTTACCCTGATGAAAAAAAGAAAGTATCCCCAAAGACATGGGAGTTGCGACAAGGCAGCAAGGAAGGAGTCCCGATGAGAGCACTCAGGTCAGTGATTCGGGTGATTGAACACCGCTAATACAGCAGCAATTTCAAGAACGAAGGGGATAAAGAACTCAGGGCGCGGCAAGCGCCCTAAGTATCAGCAGAACAAAGAAGAATTAAGCTTCTTTAGGACCACGACCTGCACGCTTACGATCGTTTTCCGTCAAATGACGTTTACGGATACGAATCGACAGCGGGGTAACTTCTACCAATTCATCGTCATCGATGAATTCCAGAGCCTGTTCCAGAGTTTTCTTCAGGAAAGGAACCAGAGTGGTAGCTTCGTCAGTACCCGATGCACGCATGTTGGTCAGCTGCTTACCCGTCAAGCAGTTTACAGTCAGGTCGTTAGAACGTGAGTGAATACCGATAATCTGGCCTTCATACACTTCAGTACCATGACCGATGAACAGCTTGCCGCGGTCTTGCAGTTTGAACAATGCGAACGCAACAGCTTTACCCTGACCGTTAGAGATCAGTACGCCGTTTTGACGTTGGCCGATATCGCCTGGACGCACATCATCATAGTGACTGAATGTGGAGTACAGCAGGCCAGTACCAGAAGTCATGGTCATGAATTCAGTACGGAAGCCAATCAAGCCACGGCTTGGGATCATATAATCCAGACGAATACGACCTTTGCCGTCTGGAACCATGTCCTTCACGTCACCTTTACGTTCACCCATGGCTTGCATTACTGCGCCCTGGTGCTGCTCTTCGATATCCAAAGTTACGCTTTCAAATGGTTCTTGATTGCGACCGTCGATAACACGGTTGATAACTTTAGGACGAGATACAGCCAGCTCGAAACCTTCGCGACGCATGTTTTCGATCAGAACCGACAGGTGAAGCTCACCACGGCCTGAAACACGGAAGGCATCAGAATCTTCAGTTTCTTCAACACGCAATGCTACGTTATGAACCAACTCTTTGTTCAGACGGTCAAGAATCTGACGTGAAGTCACATACTTACCTTCTTTACCACAGAACGGAGAGGTGTTAACGCAGAAATACATGGTCACGGTTGGTTCATCAACAGACAGTGCTGGCAGCGCTTCAACAGCGTTCACGTCACACACAGTGTCAGAGATATTCAACTCACCCAAACCGGTGATTGCAACGATATCGCCAGCTTCAGCAACAGTGGCTTCGATACGCTCCAGACCCATATGAGTCAGAACTTTACCGACTTTACCGTTACGCGTTTTTCCTTCGCTATCAATGATAGTCACTTGCTGGTTTGGCTTAACTTTACCGCGCTTGATACGACCGATGCCGATAACACCAACATAGTTGTTGTAATCCAGCTGAGAGATCTGCATCTGGAATGGTGCTTCAAGCTCAACTTGTGGCGCAGACACGTGGTCAACGATAGCTTGATACAGCGGAGTCATGTCTTCCGCCATATTGTTGTGGTCTTCACCGGCAATACCCAACAATGCAGAAGCATAAATGATTGGGAAGTCCAGTTGTTCATCAGTTGCATCCAGATTGACGAACAGGTCGAATACCTGATCCACAACCCAGTCAGGACGTGCGCCCGGACGGTCAACTTTGTTGATTACCACGATTGGTTTCAGACCATTAGCAAAAGCTTTTTTGGTCACGAAACGGGTCTGCGGCATCGGGCCATCCATTGCATCGACGACTAGCAGCACAGAGTCAACCATAGACATTACACGCTCAACCTCACCGCCGAAATCGGCGTGTCCTGGGGTATCCACGATGTTGATGCGGTAGTCTTTCCAATTAATGGCGGTATTTTTTGCGAGGATGGTTATCCCACGCTCTTTCTCCAAATCGTTGGAGTCCATTACACGTTCAGTTGCTTCAGTACGTTCACCGAAAGTACCAGATTGTTGTAGCAACTTATCAACCAGGGTAGTTTTCCCATGGTCAACGTGCGCAATAATGGCGATGTTACGCAGATTCTCGATCACAGCTTTTTTGCCTCAGGCATTTAGAAATAGCGCGCTATTGTACACGTATTAAGCGAGGGACTAAACAAGATCACAAACTTCTCTTATAAACAACCTAACGGCGGTTAGTTTGTGATCCCTTTCACGGTGCAAAAATAGCCTCTCGGCCCCTTTCTGCACCAATACAGTGCCCAACGGCGCAAATGAAGCACCAAAATAGTGCAATATGACTATCCTGGTGCATACTGAATATCAGCAGACCCCTATGATATGGCATAACCGGGGGATTTGGAAAGTTGGCATAGATTTCGCAATGTATTTTAGCATGAATAGCCAGCACGAATAACAGTCCGAAATAAAAAGTCACAAGTTTGCTGTTTTGAGTGGCGCATCCTTGCAGGTAAAAAGGTTTTTTGCAGTTACAGGTTATTGAAATAAGAAATTTTTACCGGCAAAAATGCCAGAACACCATAAACCTTAGTAATACACGGTAATCGTTCCACGACGACGACTATGACAAATCCGGGAGATATAAGTATGTCCGCTGAACATGTTTTGACGATGCTGAATGAGCACGAAGTAAAATTCGTTGATTTGCGCTTCACCGATACTAAAGGGAAAGAACAGCACATCACTATCCCAGCTCATCAGGTCAACGCTGACTTCTTCGAAGAAGGCAAAATGTTTGATGGCTCCTCGATTGGTGGCTGGAAAGGCATTAACGAATCCGACATGGTACTGATGCCAGATGCCAGCACCGCTGTTATGGATCCGTTCTTCGAAGATTCCACACTGATTATCCGTTGTGACATCCTTGAGCCAGGCACCATGCAAGGCTATGACCGCGACCCGCGTTCTATCTCCAAACGTGCGGAAGACTTCCTGAAATCTTCTGGCATCGCGGATACCGTCCTGTTCGGGCCAGAGCCAGAATTCTTCCTGTTCGACGACGTTCGTTTTGGTAGCAGCATTCGTGGCTCCCACGTCTCTATCGATGATATCGAAGGCGCATGGAACTCCAGCACCAAATACGAAGGCGGCAACAAAGGCCACCGTCCAGCAGTAAAAGGCGGTTACTTCCCAGTTCCTCCGGTCGATTCTTCACAGGATCTGCGTTCTACCATGTGTCTGACCATGGAAGAAATGGGCTTGGTAGTTGAAGCGCATCACCATGAAGTTGCTACCGCGGGTCAGAACGAAGTGGCAACTCGCTTCAATACCATGACCAAGAAAGCTGACGAAATTCAGATTTACAAATATGTGGTGCACAACGTGGCACACGCATTTGGTAAAACTGCGACCTTTATGCCAAAACCAATGTTTGGTGACAACGGCTCAGGCATGCACTGCCATATGTCCTTGTCCAAAAATGGTACCAACCTGTTCGCAGGCGACAAATACGCTGGCCTGTCTGAAATGGCGCTGTTCTACATCGGCGGTATCATCAAACACGCTAAAGCAATTAATGCCTTGGCTAACCCAACGACTAACTCCTACAAGCGTTTGGTCCCAGGCTACGAAGCCCCGGTCATGCTGGCTTACTCAGCCCGTAACCGTTCAGCTTCAATCCGTATCCCAGTGGTTGCCAGCCCGAAAGCCCGTCGTATCGAAGCGCGCTTCCCAGATCCAGCGGCTAACCCATACCTGTGCTTCGCAGCACTGCTGATGGCTGGCCTTGATGGCATCATCAACAAGATTCACCCTGGTGATGCGATGGATAAAAACCTGTATGACCTGCCACCGGAAGAAGAAGCTGAAATTCCAAAAGTTGCAGGCTCCCTGGACGAAGCACTGGTTGCACTGAGCGAAGACCGCGAGTTCTTGACCCGTGGTGGCGTGTTCACTGATGACGCTATCGATGCTTACATCGACCTGCGTAAAGAAGAGATGGACCGCGTACGCATGACTCCGCACCCAGTCGAGTTTGAACTGTATTACAGCGTTTAATTTTAATTAGTCGTTTTTTTTGTTGCCGTGGAAACTTTTGGCCCATCTCACGATGGGCTTTTTTCTCCACCTTTCATTTTTTGTCACAATTCCTCTGGCTCAACTGAGGTTGAATCAATAGGATGTACCCATCTATGGGTATAAATGCACCAAGAGTGTGCAGGAGTCTGCATGATGGCAACAGGCACGCTGCCCGATGCTGGGCAGATCCTCAATTCTCTCATTAATAGCATTCTGCTATTGGATGACTCACTGGCTATTCATTATGCCAATCCCGCAGCCCAGCAACTTCTGGCGCAAAGCTCGCGTAAACTTTTTGGTACACCCTTACCTGAATTATTAGGCTATTTCTCCCTTAATATTGCTCTTATGAGGGAAAGTCTGGAATCGGGGCAAGGTTTCACCGATAACGAAGTGACATTAGTGGTTGATGGTCGGGCGCATATTTTATCGCTGACCGCGCAGTCACTACCGGAAGGTTTTATTTTGCTGGAAATGGCACCGATGGATAACCAACGTCGGCTCAGCCAAGAGCAATTGCAGCATGCACAACAAGTTGCCGCTCGTGATTTGGTACGAGGATTAGCGCATGAGATTAAGAACCCGCTGGGTGGCTTGCGCGGCGCTGCACAATTATTGTCGAAAGCCTTGCCCGATCCTGCCTTGCTGGAATATACCAAAGTGATTATTGAGCAAGCTGACCGCTTACGTAATTTGGTTGACCGTTTATTAGGCCCACAGCGGCCCGGTCAGCATGTTACACAAAGCATCCATCAGGTTGCTGAACGCGTTTGCCAGCTAGTCTCTCTGGAAAAACCGGATAACGTGACGTTAATCCGTGACTATGACCCAAGCTTACCTGAGCTGGCTCATGACCCAGACCAAATTGAACAAGTGCTGCTGAATATCACCCGCAATGCATTACAAGCCTTGGGTGAGGCCGGTGGCACTATCACGCTTCGTACCCGTACGGCATTTCAGATAACACTGCATGGCATGCGCTATCGTTTGGCGGCCCGAATTGATATTCAAGATGATGGCCCAGGCGTGCCAACGCAATTACAAGATACCCTGTTCTATCCGATGGTAAGTGGCCGTGAGGGTGGTACTGGGCTTGGCTTATCTATTGCCCGCAATCTTATCGATCAGCATTCGGGTAAAATTGAATTTAACAGTTGGCCGGGACATACCGAATTCTCGGTTTACCTGCCTATTCGCCAGTGAGGTTTCTATGCAACGAGGGATAGTCTGGATCGTCGATGACGATAGCTCCATCCGCTGGGTGCTTGAGCGCGCGCTGACTGGAGCAGGTCTAAACTGTGCGACATTCGATTCAGGTAATCAGGTGTTGGATGCTTTAGCGACGCAAACCCCGGATGTGTTGTTATCAGATATCCGCATGCCTGGCATGGATGGATTGGCCCTGCTGAAACAGATTAAGCAGCGCCACCCAATGCTTCCGGTCATCATAATGACCGCGCATTCTGATTTAGACGCCGCAGTTAGCGCCTATCAGCAAGGGGCATTTGATTATCTGCCAAAACCTTTTGATATTGATGAGGCCGTAGCGCTGGTTGAACGGGCTATCAGTCATTATCAAGAACAGCAACAACCTGCGCGTACTCAACCCGCCAGTGGCCCGACCGCCGATATCATCGGTGAGGCTCCGGCGATGCAGGATGTATTCCGCATCATTGGCCGCTTGTCGCGCTCCTCTATCAGTGTGCTGATTAATGGTGAATCCGGTACCGGTAAAGAGCTGGTCGCCCATGCCTTACACCGCCATAGCCCTCGCGCTAAAGCGCCTTTCATTGCGCTGAATATGGCGGCAATCCCAAAAGACTTAATTGAGTCAGAACTGTTCGGCCACGAAAAAGGGGCTTTTACCGGTGCCAATCAGGTGCGTCAGGGCCGCTTTGAACAAGCCGATGGTGGCACTCTGTTTTTAGATGAAATCGGCGATATGCCGCTGGATGTGCAAACCCGCCTGTTGCGCGTGTTGGCTGATGGCCAGTTTTATCGAGTTGGGGGCTATGCTCCAGTTAAAGTGGATGTGCGCATCATTGCGGCGACCCATCAGAATCTAGAGCAGCGCGTTCAGGAAGGTAAATTCCGTGAGGATTTATTCCACCGACTCAATGTGATTCGGGTCCATTTACCTCCCCTGCGCGAACGTCGTGAAGATATTCCGCGTCTAGCCCGCTACTTCCTGCAAGTGGCGGCGAAAGAACTGGGGGTGGAAGCCAAAAATCTGCATCCTGAAACTGAAGTCGCGCTGACTCGCCTACCTTGGCAAGGTAACGTGCGCCAACTGGAAAATACCTGTCGCTGGCTGACAGTGATGGCTGCCGGGCAGGAAGTACTGGTTCAGGATTTACCTTCTGAGTTATTTGAAACCAGTACGCCAGATGCTTCTGGTCAGCGGATGCCAGATAACTGGTCAACGTTGCTGGCACAATGGGCTGATCGTGCGCTACGTTCTGGCCATCAGGATTTGTTGTCAGAGGCACAACCGGAGATGGAACGCACGCTGTTAACCACCGCATTACGCCACACTCAAGGGCACAAGCAGGAAGCTGCGCGCCTATTGGGCTGGGGCCGCAATACATTAACGCGTAAGTTGAAAGAGTTGGGAATGGAGTAGCTGAGAATCGCACGGCTCTGACTTTAGATGCCCCTCAGCGGCGATACCTGCATCTTGAAAGATGGCGGGTATCGCTGCTGAACATCATTAGATCACGCGGGAGAACTGCTGCCGGCGTGCCTGTTTACGTAAATAAATATCGAAACACATACAAATATTACGAATGAGTAAGCGCCCACGCGGTGTCACGCGAATACCTTTGTCATCTCGCTCCACCAGCCCATCTTGTTCAAACGGCGCTAGCAGCTCAAAATCTTCGGCAAAATAATCCGCAAAACCAATACCATAATGCTGTTCAATCGGCTGATAACTAATTTGGAAATTACAAATCAGTGTTTTAATCACGTCACGACGCAAGCAGTCATCCTCGGTCATGGTCAGGCCACGCCATAATGCATTGCCACGCTGCTCGACCACCGAATAGTAGGTTTTTAAATCTTTTTCATTCTGAGCATAACTGTCACCCAGCATACTGATGGCTGAGACGCCCAACCCGAGTAAGTCGCTCTCACCTTGGGTGGTATAGCCCTGGAAATTACGATGCAATTTACCGTCACGCTGAGCAACCGCTAATTCATCATCTGGCCGGGCAAAGTGATCCATGCCAATAAACTGATAGCCGGACTCAGTTAAGAAGCTGATAGTGTGCTGCAAAATATCCAGCCGCTGTTCGGCACTGGGTAAATCAGCATCTTTAATTTTACGCTGCGCGGCAAACAGGCTCGGCAAATGGGCATAATTGAAAACACTCAGACGATCAGGGCTGAGTTCGGCCACCCGTTTGAGGGTAAAAGCAAAGCTTTCAGGTGTCTGCTTTGGCAAACCATAAATCAAATCAATATTGGTGGAGTTAAAACCTAAGGCTTTGGCGCGGGCAATGAGCGCAAAGATAAAGTCTTCATCTTGCTCACGATTGACCAGCCGTTGCACCTCTTTATTGAAATCCTGCACCCCCATGCTCAGGCGGTTAAAGCCTTCAGCACGAAGATGGTCAAGGACATCCAACTCAATTTCCCGTGGGTCGACTTCAATTGACTGCTCCGCACCGGGCAGAAAATCAAAGTTTTCACGCAACAGATTCATCAAATGAGTGATTTGCGTTTTATTCAGATAGGTTGGCGTGCCGCCGCCCCAATGCATCTGGCTAACCTGACGCCCGGCGAACAGAGCTGCCCGCTGGCGGATCTCTTTTTCCAAGACCGCCAGATATTCATCAGCTTTATGTTGCTGGCGCGTCACTAGCTTATTGCAACCACAGAAGTAACAAAGCTTATGGCAAAACGGGATATGCACGTACAGCGACAAAGGGCGCTGCGGGTAACGTTTCACCGCCTGCTGAAAAGCAGATTCATTGTAATCTTCACTAAACTCAAGCGCAGTGGGGTACGAAGTGTAACGCGGCCCTGAATAATTATATTTTTGAATCAGGGACAGATCCCAAACTATAGCGTGTTCAGACATGTTCATTCCTTCCGATATTTTCGCTTACCGGGCCGGTTAGGGGGCAGATGTTTTCGTTGTCTGGCCGCAGTAGCGCTGCGCAATCGTGATCTACGTTGCGACAGCCGCCATAGTTTACCCAATAACCACAATAGATAACATGTAAGTAGTAGGGCTATTGTCGGGATCACCCACTTCATACTTTAAAATGCGTCTTTTGGATTACCACTCTTCAGTAATTTTAGAATGTCTTCCTGCTTTTCTTCTTTCTCTTCGTCATCTTCATCACCCAGTTCAATACCCAATTGTTCCATCAGGGCATCGATACGGTCTAATGTCAGATCAACATAAGCTTGGTCTTCTTTGCTCAATACTTCGTCGTTATCCAGACGATCCAGTAATGCATCCAGACGTTCGTCGTTTTCCAGCTTAGTCAGCTCTTCTTCTGGCGTCAGACGTGGCTTGGCTTCGACTTTAGCTACCGGCTTAGTGGCTGGCTTAGCTTTTACTTTGCTATCCATCACCAAAGGCACCGGCACTTTGCTGCCAATCCGTGGATCTTTCTCTTGAGTTTGAGTCTGACCCTTTTTATTACCGCCTTCCACATTGGTTCTTGCACCAGAGCGATTGCCACTGTGTCTCTTCTGGCGCTTACGTTCGCGTGCTTCTATATCAAGCTCTACACGGGTCTTTTTATGACGCTTTGGCGTCGCGGTGCCTTTTGGGGCTCCGCTATTGGTGCGTGGTGCTTTACTTGGCTGCTTCATAACCTGTGCTCTTAAATGAGTATGGGATTGGATTGAGTATATACCCGTCATCTTTCAAGTTGCATAAGTGTTAGCGACGCGCAATCACCCAAATCACTTACCTAGGTAAGTTCATCGAGAATCCCTCAACTTGTCGCCTTCCTGCATCTTGAAATTTATTGGGTATAGGATTGGGCCGGAATCTAGCAGAAAGCAGAGAAAGAAAAAAGGCGGCAGATTAACCTGTCGCCTTTTTTCGCACCTTCTGCGGAAGGATATCCTTACAGCGCATTCCCTGCACTTAGATAACATCCCGGTTTCTCCCTTCTGCAATACGCCATCCTTGCCATCCCTCCAACCTTGAAGGCGACTCACCCAGCACTCCGGCCTGTGTCCATAAACATCCGTTTAAATAAGCTCCCTATATCATCCTTGGCTCACAGTATATCCATTACATTCCTTAAGCATAAGCCACTCTTCCTGAGTGATTAAGCTCCTTGCCAGTACATCCCGCACTGTTGAAAACGTAATCAGTCGTTTGTTTTTATTCGAAAAAACATTACGAAAAAAACCAACCGTTGATAATAATAGCGCATATTTAATAAAGTTTTTCTTAACAGTTGATAAATGATAAGCCATTAATCTTATCTACAATGACCGCCAACTCACAAAAATTGGAATTGCACTGGAAAAAGCAGGAAAAGAGATTCGTTAGCCCCTCTGTAGCTTCAAGTACCAAGGGGATAAAGATAAACCCCCTTTTTTCGGCCTGATGCAGTTATAATCGCTCCATGTAAGCTATCTCTCACGGAGACGACAAATTTTGACTATCAGAAATTATAACTATCACATGACTCACTTCGTCATCAGTGCTCCGGATATTCGCCATCTGCCGCGTGATGAAGGTATTGAAGTGGCATTTGCTGGTCGCTCGAATGCAGGCAAATCAAGCGCCCTCAATACGTTGACCAACCAGAAAAGTTTGGCCAGAACCAGTAAAACGCCGGGTCGTACTCAGCTGATTAACTTATTTGAAGTGGTTGAGGGTGTACGTTTGGTCGACTTACCGGGATATGGCTATGCCGAAGTTCCGGAAGAGATGAAACTCAAGTGGCAGCGCGCATTAGGGGAGTATTTACAGAAGCGTAACTGTCTGAAAGGATTAGTTGTGTTGATGGATATTCGTCATCCGCTAAAAGATTTGGATCAGCAGATGATCACTTGGGCAGTAGCCGTAGGAACTCCGGTTCTTTTATTACTGACCAAAGCGGATAAGCTAGCTTCAGGTGCGCGTAAAGCCCAACTGAACATGGTGCGGGAAGCAATCATTCCATTTATGGGTGATATTCAGGTTGAAGCTTTCTCATCATTGAAAAAGATTGGCGTTGATAAGTTACGGGAAAAACTGGATACCTGGTTTAGCGAAATTCCACCAGAAGTCATGATTGATGAGTATGACGACGAAGGTGAGTAATGACTAAAGCAGCCCGCAAGGGCTGTCTCTCGGCCCATCAAACTTATCCATCCTGCCAGCAAAAGCCCAATAAAAAACGCCCCAGTCAATAAATGACTGGGGCGGCTAATATACAGCCAAATCCGATTACGTGAAGTAAAAGGTCTGAAAGATAGAACATCTTACCTCTGTACCCTACATCTGTAACTCTACATCATTTTTTCGCAGGGCAAAAGAATTTTTTGTTGTATAGTTACACAAATTGTCACGATTCAGCGCACAACATCCCCGCATTATCGCCCTTAAATGTAGCTTAATTACATAAAATGCTTTATTTATCGCCACTTACCCGCACAACTAGTGAGCCTGATCCCAGTTATCACCCACACCAACATCCACCTTCAATGGCACCGCCAGTTGCATGCTCTGCTCCATCAGCTCACGAACTTTCTGCTCAGCGCTTTCTACTACACTTTCATGTACCTCAAACACCAATTCATCGTGTACCTGCATAATGACTCGCACCTTGGGTTCCGGCTCTTGTTGTAACCAGGCATCCACGGCAATCATGGCGCGCTTGATAATATCAGCGGCAGTACCTTGCATCGGCGCATTGATAGCCTCACGTTCAGCGGCTTTACGACGAGTGGCATTACGTGAATGAATATCCGGTAAATAGAGACGACGCCCATCCAGAGTAGTGACGTAGCCTTGATCCGCCGCTTGCTTGCGCGTGCGCTCCATATACTCCAGCACACCGGGGTAGCGCTCAAAATAGAGATCCATATAGCGCTGGGCTTCCCCACGGGGAATATTCAGCTGCCGCGCCAAGCCAAATGCACTCATGCCATAAATCAAACCAAAGTTAATCGCCTTGGCACTGCGGCGCTGTTCATTAGTGACCTTTTCCAGTGGTAAACCGAAAACTTCGGCTGCTGTAGCGCGGTGAATATCTTTTCCAGCCGCAAAGGCCGCCAGTAATCCTTTATCCTGCGACAGATGGGCCATGATACGCAGCTCAATCTGTGAGTAGTCAGCCGCCATGATGCGGTAACCTTGTGGCGCAATAAAAGCCTGACGTATACGACGCCCTTCTTCATTACGCACAGGAATGTTTTGCAGGTTAGGATCACGGGAGGACAGACGCCCAGTCGCAGTAACAGCCTGATGATAAGAGGTATGGACACGCCCAGACACCGGGTTAATCATCAGCGGTAGCTTATCGGTATAAGTACTTTTCAGCTTGGCCAAGCCGCGATACTCAAGAATAACCTTCGGCAGAGGGTAATCCAGCGCCAACTCTGCCAGCACCTCTTCATTGGTTGAAGCCGCACCACCAGGGGTTTTCTTCAAGATAGGCAACTTTTGTTTTTCATACAAAATGACCTGGAGCTGCTTAGGTGAGGCGAGGTTAAACGGCTCTTCAGCCAATTCGTGCGCCTGTTTTTCCAGTTCATCAAGACGAATGGTGAGTTCTTTGGAGTGAGCCGCCAAGATATTTTGGTCAATCAAGACGCCAGTTCGCTCGATACGGGATAAAACCGGCAACAACGGCATCTCAATTTCTTGGAACACCCGTTTCAGACCTTCACTTTGTTGCAGTTTCGGCCATAACACCAAATGCAGCTGTAGAGTGACATCGGCATCTTCTGCGGCATAAGGCCCAGCTTGTTCTAATGCAATTTGGTTAAAGGTCAGCTGATTCTTACCCTTGCCGGCAATCTCTTCAAAGGTAATGGTTTTATGGTTGAGATAGCGCTCTGCCAAGCTATCCATATCATGTCGGCCCGCAACGCTGTCTAAAACATAAGATTCCAGCATGGTATCAAAAGCTATACCACGCAGATTTATGTCATAACGCGCCAGCATACTTTGGTCGAATTTAAGATTCTGACCGACTTTAAGCGCCTTATCGTCTTCCAATAATGGCTTAAGTTGGGCCAGAACCCAATCACGATCAAGCTGGGCAGGGGCATCCAGATAGTCATGTGCCACAGGCAAATAAGCAGCCTCACCCGGAGCAACAGCGAATGAAAATCCAATCAGATTACTGCTGAGGGTATCAAGGCCATCAGTCTCAGTATCAAACGCGAAAACTTCGGCTTTTTTAAGGCGCTCAATCCAGTCAGCTAAAGACTTCTCATCCAGAATAGTTTGATAATTTTCTTGTGATAACACGGCGGTAACTTCAGCCGCAGCAACTGGTTCTGCGGTGACAAAGGCTCTATTATTGGTCTGCGCCGTTGGCCGGTCTTTTTTACCATCCAGCCATTTACCTGCTTCAACATCTGCCAGCCAGCGCTTAAATTCATAACGGCTGAACAGCTGATGCAATTGGTCATCATCCGGTGGTGAGACTTTTAGCTCATCACAGGTTATGTCCAATTCAACATCCGTCTTAATAGTGGCTAATTTATAAGAGAGATAAGCAACATCTTTATTCTGCTCTAACTTGGCAGACATAGTTTTTGCGCCACGGAATGTCAGTGTGGATATTTTATCTAAATTACTGAACAGCGCATCCAGCCCACCCAAACCTTGTAACAGAGCCTGAGCGGTTTTTTCGCCAACACCCGGGACGCCCGGAATATTGTCGGAGGAATCGCCCATCAGGGCCAGAAAATCAATAATCAGCTCAGGAGGAACGCCATATTTGTCGCACACTTCCTGTGGCCCTAAAATAGCGTTATTCATTGTATTGATGAGAGTGATATTTGGCGTAACTAATTGCGCCATATCTTTATCACCAGTACTGATTAATACTGCGTGACCTGCTTTTTCAGCTTCCTGCGCCAAAGTACCAATAACATCATCGGCCTCAACCCCAGAAACCACCAATAAAGGTAACCCCATCGCCTTAACCATTTGGTGAAGTGGCTCAATTTGAGCTCTTAAATCATCAGGCATTGGTGGACGGTGGGATTTATATTCAGCAAAAAGCTCGTCACGGAATGTTTTGCCTTTAGCATCGAATACCACTGCCACATGGCTTGGCCGATATTGCAGCAACAGACTGCGTAGCATGTTCAACACGCCGTACATGGCACCAGTAGGTTCACCACTGCCGTTGGTTAGCGGCGGGAAGGCATGGTAAGCACGATAGAGGTAAGAGGAACCGTCAACGAGGATCAATGGGTTTTCTGCAATCTGGGCCATAGGGTTTCTTCATCTTTATTTAGCAAGGTCTGACGCTAAGAATGCCATAGCTGGCAGCAAGAGACGAATTTTAGCGTCCATTCTTGTGCGAAACAGAGCATTTTTGCGTGAAGATCCACAAGATCTAACCTGTGGATAACTTTGTGCGTAAAAACGTGTGCATTTTATATCTGTCGGCAGAGTGTTGAATTCGTAATATTTAAAACTAGAATAATCATAGTGTTACAGTTATTGTTTTTTTATTTTACTGTCATTATTTCTTTATCTAAATTGTGGATATTACTTATTCAGTCGCCTGCGTAAGGTAAATAAATTTTACTTATGGTAAATTTATCCTCACGACTTTATTTATTACTCTCCATAACCTCCTTTTATCTTTTCATCCCATGAATATCGGCATTTACCTATCACTGAAATAGATAAATCAATCATAAACAACACTATAATAAATAACAGTGAGCATTTAATTATATGACTGTCACATTAGATAATATGATGATTTATGGCGAAGAGAGAAACAGACTTGAAGCCGAGCAGATATTTAGGTCAGTAAAAGAGGAGTGAATAAATCCACTCCTCTTTTTTGTACTATTACTTTTGAGTCAGTAGGAACTTAACGACATCCGCATACTGTTTAACATAGTTATCCATTGAGCTGGTATCCATGCCATCGTTCTTAATCATATATTTGCCATTAACAAACATGGCTGGCACACCACGTAATTGTAAATCTTCAGCCGCTTTTTGCTGCTGAACAACCAGTGATTTAACTACAAAGCTGTTTAATGCCGCATCATAGTCTTCGCCACTTACACCCGCTTTGATAAATACGTTACGGATATCATCAGGAGTTTGTACTGTTTGGGTTTTCTGTACACCCTCAAACATCAGTGGAGTTACTTTCTCCTCAACACCTAAAGCCATCGCAACAGCCCATGCTTGGGTCAGTTCTTTACCCAATGGACCCAGGAATTCCACATGATAACGGGTCATTTTGACCCCTTCAGGCAGTGCTTTTTTGACTGTCTGAGGAACATGGTAAACCTCTTCAAACTGGTAGCAATGTGGGCAATAGAAAGAGAAAAACTCTAAAACCTGAGGCTCACCAGTTACTGGCTTGTTTAACGTCTGGTATTGAGTGCCATCAGTAAATTGTGCGGCCGATGCACTGAATGCCATCACCATGCCAACGAGTGCTAACCATACATTTTTCATACTATAACAATCTCCATTATCTTAGCTTTAGTACATTGGCATCAGCTGCAAAGGGGGTGCCTGCAACAGCTTAACCTGCTCGGTAAATGAGGCCGTCTGCTGTAACCAAAAATCAGACTCCGCCATCCACGGAAAACTTTTAGGAAATGCCGGGTCCTGCCAACGTCTGGCTACCCATGCAAGGTAATAAACCATCCGCATCGCGCGTAAAGGTTCAATCAGTGCGAGTTCTCGCTGATCAAAATCAGCAAACTCACCATAGGCTTCTAACAAAATATCTAACTGGATTAATTGCTCACTACGCTCCCCATGCAGCAACATCCAAAGATCCTGCACTGCTGGGCCGTTTCTGGCATCATCAAGGTCGACAAACATCGGCCCATCACGCCACAAAATATTACCTGGATGGCAGTCGCCATGTAACCGTAATGGTTGCCAGTCGGTATGCCAATACTGCTTTATAGTGCTTATCAGTAAGTCGGTCGCCGCCAGGAACTTATCTCGCTGTTTTGCTGGTACCAATTCGCTACTGGCCAGCAACTGACGCGGCTCGGTCAGATACTCCTCAATGCCGATCGTTGAGCGGGCAACAAAAAGGCTATCACGACCCACTTGGTGAATGCGCCCCAGAAAGCGGCCAACCCATTCCAATTGGTCGAGATTATCTATCTCATACTGACGCCCGCCCACACTCGGAAAAACGGTAAAGAAAAAGCCACCATGAGTATGTAAGGTATGCCCGTTAAACGGTAATGGGGCAATAACCGGGATCTCGGACTCTGCCAAATCAATTGAAAACTGATGCTCCTCAATGATCTGCTCGCTGCTCCAGCGCTCGGGGCGATAGAACTTCACCACGTACCGTTTACGATCTTCATCCATAAACTGATAAACGCGATTCTCATAGCTATTAAGAGCGGTTAGCCCTGAATCCACCCGTAACCCTACCCCTTCAAGGGCATCCATAATCAGGTCAGGAGACAACGTCTGAAAATTAAAAGCAGAGCTGTTCATAGCAACATTCAGTCTATATAAGTGACAGCGGCTCGCTGAGAATAAGAAATAGTATCATCAAAGCCCCTATCTACGCAGACAGGAGTATGTCTAATCTTTAATGATGCCTCGAGCACGCAATATGGCTGTTTTGAAGTCTTCTTCATAATCTTTTTTCAGACCAGGAATAGCTTCTGTTGATGCTGAGCCGCGCATTTTTAGATGATAAATAAGAATATCGTCTGTTAGTTCTGAGAGTTCACCTTCAAAACCGGCTTCGTCTGACAGCTTTTGTAAAAACTGCACCAGATTTAAATCAGGATCTTGCTGCCAGGCCGGGTGTAAAAGCTCAATCAGTTCATTAACGCGATGACATTTCATAGCAAATTTATCCTATTCAAAAATATGCTGACAAAGTAACAGGGATATTCACACAGGGAAAGAGAGCCTATTGTCAATAAAAGTAAATCCTGACGTATTCTCCTATTTAAAGATACAATTCGTCTGCTAGTTGAATACAACGGAGTGATAGAAATGCAGCCCAATATTACCGGCGTTATTCTTGCAGGAGGTCGCTCTTCCCGAATGGGGGGGAACGATAAAGGACTTATTCTTCTTCATGATAAACCGTTGTTTCAATATGTAATTGAGCGACTCAACCCCCAAGTTAACTATGTATTGATTAATGCTAATCGCAATCAGGAACGCTATCAAGAGAGTAGTCTTCCTGTCATTAACGATGCTATTACCGGCTTTGTGGGCCCGCTGGCGGGGATGCATGCGGGCTTGAGTCATTCCACTACTGAATGGGTTGTATTCGTTCCCTGTGACGTCCCAATGCTCCCTACCGACTTAGTGTCTCAACTTTGGCTGGGTAAACAGCAAGCATTGGCGGCTTATGTGCACGATGGTGAGCGCGCACATCCAACATTAGCGCTAATGCATGTGAGTTTGAAACCACTGTTGGCTGAATATTTAGCAAATGGCGATCGCAAACTTATGATATTTATGGATAGTATCCATGCTCAACCCATTATGTTTAGTGGGCAGCGCGACCAGTTCAGCAATCTCAATACGCCCGCAGATTGCGATTTATGGGAACAAGGTAACCAGGGGGAGTTATGAGTCAGAAAGCACCGCCGCTATTAGGTATAGCTGCATACAGTGGAACAGGGAAAACAACATTACTAAAAAGCCTGATTCCCTTGCTACAACAGCGCCAAGTCCGGGTAGGTTTAATCAAACATACACACCACAATATGGAAATTGATACACCCGGCAAAGATAGTTATGAGTTACGTAAGGCGGGTGCTCATCAGACTCTGGTCGCTAGCGACTGTCGTTGGGCATTAATGACGGAAACCCCAGAACAAAAGCCGTTGGATCTCCACTACCTTGCCAGCAGGTTAGATGCCACAACTATTGATTTGATCTTGGTTGAAGGTTTTAAACATGAGCCAATCAATAAAATAGCACTCTATAGAGAAGCGGTTGGTAAACCTATTTCTGGTTTGATTGATAGCTATGTTATTGCTTTAGCAAGTGATAAACCGATTGATACCCTAGTGACACAGTTAGATATTAATCAGCCGGAGCAGATTGCAGAGTTTATCTGCCATTGGCTTAGAACAGCCCCGTCAGGATCATAAAAGCAAAAAGGCCACCCGCTAGGGTAGCCTTCTCTTTTATTCTTCGCACTACGTATCAATATCCACGGCCAATCACATTCACGTCGTTTTTTAGCATTCTCACAACGTTAAAAATCGTTACCGGCGGTTTTTCCTACTCTATTCACCTCATTTCTGGGTGAGTCTCACCTCGTTGGGACCAGTGCATGCGCTGTTCTAACCGATCATAATACTCATATTGTATTTTGTTTTAAGTGCAGGCATAAAAAAAGCCCTCTGCGCAGCAGAAGGCTTTCTCTTGTATCCTAAATCCCACATAGCAAAAACCCCACGCTTTTGGCATGGGGTCTCGGCTTGATTTGATGCCTGGCAGTGTCCTACTCTCGCATGGGGAGACCCCACACTACCATCGGCGCTACGGCGTTTCACTTCTGA
>NZ_CABHWW010000006.1 GCF_902170305.1 Yersinia alsatica
CTTTAATAATAATGAGAAAAAAATTATTTTTAATCTTGATTATATGAATGATGAATTACTAGAGCATGATGTGGATAAGATAGAAATAGAAGGGGGCAGAGTATCTAAAGTTCCTTATAATAATGAAGCCTACAATGTAGTGTTTAAATATTCGCTATGAATGCAAAGATATTTATCATCAAATTTATTTTTAATAATAGATTGGCTAGCTTAGTTTGTTTCTTACTGCTTGCTATATTGTGTTGTGCTGTTAAGTCTATAATAGAGAATAATTCGCTATTGAAGAAATATTCTGAGTTAGAGAGAAATATAATTTACCATTCGTCTATTGCAGCGCAGTTAAAGTTGAGGCCTGTCTCCTTACTGGATGAGGAAAATGCTTCAATACAAGAAATTGAAAGTAGAGTGGCAATGATCTTCAGTGAAAACGATATAGTTTTCAATGTTTATTCATTAGAGAAAAACTCTATTTTACTAAAAATTGAAAGTTCTGAATTATCGAAGATGCTAGATGCCATTTTTTTATTGTCTAATGATAGAGCTATTATAATTAGTAGAGTGGATATAAATATTAGCAAAGATCCGGGTTATATTTTTGGTGAGATTATTCTGCTATTATCACAAGGTGTCTAATAAAACTATGCTTGATATATATATATTTATTCGCATTCTATTTTATGTTGTTCTTGGGCTATGTGTTGGTAGTTTTTTAAATGTCATCATTTATCGCCTTCCTATTATGCTATCCAGTTCTACATCAAATGAAATAGATAGCGTTAGTCATAGCGGATGTCATAAATTTAGGCATGGATTTAACTTGTGCTTTCCAAAGTCATTCTGCCCACATTGCTATTGTTCTATCCCATTAAAATATAATATACCTTTATTGGGGGGGCTATTTTTACGCGGTACTAGCCAATGTTGCCGTAGGAAAATAAATCCTCGTTACGTCATTATAGAGATTCTTACTGCCCTGTTAACTCTTGCGGTAAGTCGTTTTTATCAGGATGATTACGTGATGGTTGCCAGCCTGGTGTTAATTTGGGGGCTGATTACCTTAACTTTTATCGATCTTGATTGTTATCTACTCCCTGATAATATTACATTGCCATTATTGTGGGTTGGCCTACTTATCAATATAAATGACACTTTTTCACCTCTGTCTTTCTCAGTTATTGGCGCTGTAGTAGGTTACATATTCTTATGGTTGCCGTATTTCTTATTTAAGGTTTTCAAAGGTATTGATGGCATGGGGCATGGTGACTTCAAATTGATGGCTGCGCTAGGGGCTTGGTTCGGTGTAGCTGCAATACCCTGTCTAATATTACTATCTTCCTGCCTGGGTATTATAAGTTACATCACTATTTATTATTTTTTTAACAAAAAAGTGAAATATATCGCATTTGGTCCATATATTGCTTTATCAGGTGGTATCTATCTGTTCTTTGGTGAACAGATTACTCTCTCATTCTATTAATAAAACTACTTAGCGTATTTTTGAGCTCATTACATTTAATATCCTGCTCTACCTTATGTGCTTTTATTTCTTCGTATCTGGCTTGGGTTTTATTTGATATTGTTATATAAAATTCAGATGATAATGTAAGTTTGTCTTTTTTTATCATTCTTACAGCACTATTAACTATTTCTTCTTCATTTGCGAGTCCTTCAATATGACATATTTCCTTTAAAAAGCGCATGCTCGATGTTAATGCGGTTATTTTCTCTA
The DNA here is from genome assembly GCF_902170305.1 of Yersinia alsatica. Lineage (GTDB taxonomy): Bacteria > Pseudomonadota > Gammaproteobacteria > Enterobacterales > Enterobacteriaceae > Yersinia > Yersinia alsatica. Next base: position 1,730 of record NZ_CABHWW010000006.1, read on the forward strand.
TTGTATTTTTTCCGATAAAACTGTTTTTATTGTTTAATTGGCACCCAAAAATAATTGGCGTGATAAATAGCATTGCCTTTATCTTTTTTACTCTCATATATCCTCTAGAATTGTTTTTATTTAATTAGATATTTTACAAATCATATCTTATAAGCAAGGTTTTGATAATGGTCATTTTTTGTTACTAACCTATGTTTATTGATAGACCTCCTCCTTAATGGCTGATGGTTTTTATTTACTGTTGATTTTTTATAATATATATAATTTTTGGCTTTGCTCATGCTTTCTAACTAAGGATAGATAATATTATTTCTGTTAGATTCTAATGGTGATGTTCATAAATGTGAGAGCTAAAATGGATGAAATAGCCATTGGGGATATTGTGTTTTTCCCACAAAAAAGGACTCTGGATAAAGGAGGGCGTACTTTAAAAATGAGAAATAAAGAGTCTGAAGTATTGCTCTTTCTATGCAATCATTATCCTGCTGCTCTTTCTCGTGAGGAAATAGAGCAAAAGGTATGGGAAGGGAGCTACGTAACAGATAATACACTAACGCAAACTATCAGCAATTTGCGTCATGCTTTAGATGATAAGGGGCATGAGTTAGTGATGACTATCCCTAAAAAAGGCTATTGCCTTGGTGTTAAACCTAAGTTTGTATTAAATGATCCTTCATGCAATTTATCACTTCCTAATAAAAATTTTTCAGATGATTTAGAAAATGAAACTATCACTACCACTTCTAAGTCTATTGGCTTCATTTATAAAGTCACTATGTTATTGGTTTTTTTCCTTTTCTTGTTTTTTTCATTCAAAGTGACTTCATATTATTATCAAGTGAGAGTCGTAGATACCGGAGAATTACCCATATTGGTTAACCTGGATGAAATGCATGATAAAGCGTTTTTGTCTGTTTACAATAAAGCACCTTATGTTTTTTTGAAGAAACAAAAAAATGGAGAATACACTGTCTGTAAACAGCAAGCGGGTGGGTTAACATGCGAAAGAAAATAATTAACCTCATGTTGTTAAGTGTTTTTTTAGGATTAATGTTAGGATACGGTACAGGGCGAAGCTATTATTCTATTCATCCTATGAGTGATATTGAAGGCTACTGGGAGGTTAATTATAACTTTAATCATTTAGACGAAAATTATCATGTTTACTCTAGAGTTAGTATTATAAATAGAGAAATAAATTCATCAGCCGATGTTTACGACGATGCCGGTAATATAAAAGCTAGGCGTAATATTGTTTTCACTGCTGTCGATGTGAATAAAAATATTTTTGTCGGTAAAGTATTGTCTTTATCAATAGTCAACAAAGAAGATCGTTATTTATATGATTTTTTAAATACGCCTTATTCTGTGAGCCATCCTATATTTTATAAATTGAACAAAAATACTATCTTGATGGAGCAGTCTCAAGGGCATCCTGTTAACAATTTACGTCTATTAACTCGTATTGAGATATAAGTTCTCTCAGAGGTGGTTATAAATAAAGTGAATTTTTCCGTATTAATTGGTGTTTTATTAATCTAAAGGGGATTATTTGTATATTGAAATAAATTTGTCATATTTAATCGCTAATGTTGATATCTCAATCATAGCCAAGTGTAAAGACAATGTTTCCTCGTGTTGATTTTTCTGTTATGAAATTCATATCTCATGTTAAAGCTATATGCACATTTACCAATGGAAAATTCGGTATATTGTCTGGTCTTATTTTGGTCATTAGTCTTTTCTCGCTACTACAACTATTTTCTATCGGTTTCCTATCCCATATATTGGATAGTACCAAAGTTAATGTTGAAAAAGCACATCAGAGCCATCAGCAAGAAGTATTAATGGATCGGGCCAGAATGGAGTTATTAATCGCCAGCGATAAACTCAATCGGGCAGGGATCTATTATATGGAAGATAAAGAGACCGGTTCTGAAGGAAGCTGGCATAGCCTTTTAAGTGAAGCTTTACAGTCTTTGCAGCACTCACAAGATGATTATCATCAATTGGTGCGGCTTTCTGCTCAAGATACGCGTCCAGAGTTCGTTGCACTCAAGGCGAGTTATCAGCAGTTGTATCAGGGATTAACTGAAATTGGGCAAGGACTGAAAAAAAATAACAGTATCGATGTTTTTTTTGAAGTCCCTATTCAAGGTTTTCAGAGTGATTTTACTGAAAAGTATTACGCTTATTTGCAGGCAAGTGAAAACAACCGCACAGTCATGGATGCTCAGTTACTTTCTTCACTCTCCTCAGCGAAGCAAGCCGTTATTATCGCCTTAGTGATATTACTGGGTCTGGCTTTCTCTGTTTGGTTGGGGGTTACTCGCTGGGTTATTAGGCCATTAAATTATCTTATTTCGCAAATACACGTTATTGCCGCGGGTGATTTATCACGTCAAATTGGCCACAACGCGTTTACCAGCCGTGAAGTTCATCAACTGGCTGGCAGCATAAGCCAGATGCAACAAGGATTAGTGGCATTGGTCAGTCAGGTACGTGGTGGTGTCGAGGTTATTTTGGCCGGAGTTAATCAAATCGCCGCTGACAGCCATCGTATTTCTGAACAAACCCAGTCGCAGACTCAATCACTGGCGGCCACCACACAGAACATGAACCAGCTTACTGCCCGTGTGAAACAGAATTCACTGAGCGCAGATCAGGCTAATCATTTAGCAAATGAAGCAAAAGATATCGCCAGCCACGGCGGAGATATGATGTCTCGGGTGGTAAATTCAATGGCTGATATCTCTACCGGCTCGCAAGAGATAGCCGAAATTATCACATTGATAGAATCAGTCGCCTTTCAAACCAATATCTTGGCGTTAAACGCCGCTATCGAGGCTGCTCACGCGGGTGAACATGGACGCGGGTTTTCCGTGGTAGCGCGCGAAGTTGGGATGCTAGCCCATCAAAGTGGTAATTCTGCTCTGAACATTAAGCGGCTTATCGATAACTCAGCTAAATATATATCTGCTGGGGCTGGTTTAGTGGGGCGTTCTGGAGATAACTTACGCGCAATTATTGATGCGGTCGTTAAAGTAACTGATTTAATGGCAGAAATATCTGCCGCCTCACATGACCAAAGTCAGGGAATTGAGGATATTTCTGTGCGGGTAGGGATGATTAATGAGGTCACAAAATTGAATGCTGAGTTAGTTGAACAATCGACTCGCGCATCTGAAGTGTTACAGCAGCAAATTTTCCAACTTAATCAGTCGGTGGCCCGTTTCTGCTTACCTGGTACTGCGCGACCTCCCCAAGATATTCATGAGGAGGTCTTTGTCAGTGTTTAACCAGCCATGCTATTTTCTAAAAAACTACGCCAGCCTGATGGATCTCCGTAATATTCGCTTGCTGGCAGGGTAGTCATTTTTCCCTGTTTATCTTGCAATACCAATGTGGGAAACCCGTGCCCATGCACTTTTGCCAGTAATGCGCGGCTTTGTGCAATGTGCTGACTGGATGTTATTAGTGCAGCATTGAAGGCAGCAATAAATGCCTTAGGATCCAAGCCAATATCGGCAGCAAGTTCTGTTAATACTGGCGTATCGGCAATACGACGGCCTTCGACATAGTGAGCTTGCTGGATGCGACGGAGCATGGTGACACCACGCCCAGCCAGCTCTTCAGCTGCCAGAATAGCGGCAATCGGTGGCGTGGAGTCCATAATGGCTGAAGTATCATTCAGCAAGCCATTATAATAGCCGTCACCAAAAGTTTGCCCGGTTAACTGGGCAATGCGTTGGTCATGCGGCATGACATAGCCACGCCATTGGCTGTCTATCTGACGCCTATTTGCTCCAGACATCATCCCGCCACCATGTAATACCAATATCAGGTCAGGAATATCTTGCGCAGCTTGTATGAGTGGCGCTGCGCCATAACACCAACCACATAATGGATCAAAAATGTAATGTAACGTACTGCTGGACATCGTGTTTTCCTCAGTTTTTTCCTGACCGGATAATCTGTATTACTTTATTTTTGTGGCTGCTACTGTGGCCACTTCATTTCGTTTTTTAGCACTTTGGCGCTCAATTCCAAGCTGGACTCATCTTTCAGCTCTGGGTAATGTTTTTTCATGGCAGCAATCAGTTCAGCGGAGTCTTTTGCTTTAGGAATCTCTGCATTCAACGTCGTTAAATAGTTTTGAGTAAAAGTAACTGAAGCCAATGTTTGTGGTGCATTGTCCAGAAAATGTCCCGGCACCACAGTGGCAGGTTTTAATGCCTTGATTTTTTCCAGCGTCGTCAGCCAGTGTTGGCGCGATTCTGGTGTTTGGGTATCGGCTACCCATAAATGGATATTACCGGAGACCGCAACCCCACCAACAACGGCTTTTAGTGAAGGGACCCAGACAAATGTCTTCTCTGGTGATGGGCCATCCAAGCCTTCAACTTCGATTTTCTGTCCATCAATAGTAAAGCTCTTGCCTTGCAGTTCTTGCGGAACAATCACACGAGCTGGGGCATTCTCCTTCAAGATTGGGCCCCAATAAGCCATTTTCCCATCTTTAGTCGCTTTAATTTCTTCGATAGTTTGTGGGGTTGCGATGACTTTAGCTTGTGGGAATGCGCGAGTAATGACATCCAGGCCAAAATAAAAATCAGGGTCCGCCTGACTGATATAAATAGTGGTCAGTTTTTTACCGCTTTGCTGGATTTTCTTCACCAAAGCTTCGGCATCATTACGTTGGAACTGTGCATCAATCAGCGCCACTTCAGTTTTGCCACTGATGATTTCTGATGATACTGGGAAGATACTTTTTTCACCGGGATTGTAGACTTCCATTTTCAACTGTTCAGCGGCGCTAGCCGTTGATACTGCGGCGAAAGTTGCCAAGCCGGCAAAGGTCATTTGTAAAAGTGTTTTAGTGAACATGTTTGTTTTCCTGACAGTGACTGGGTATGGGGTAGATAATAGATTGCATGAATCGATAGAAAAACCTGATAATAGGCAATTATTTGTTGCTTAAATCGAGCTAATCATGGATAGAATCACCGCCGCTGAAGTCTTTGTCGCCATTGTTGAACGCGGCAGTATGATTGCCGCCGCTGATGCTTTAGAGATGTCACGGGCAATGGTGACGCGCTATCTGGCTCAGATGGAACAGTGGGCGGGGGCGCGTTTATTGCACCGAACAACCCGTAAACTGAGTTTGACCCATGCCGGTGAAGCGACGCTCGAGCGTTGTCGCCGTATGCTTGAGTTTGCCCAAGATATGGATTTGGTTGAGGGGCAGGAAGATGAAGAGCTGCGCGGATTATTGCGTATCAGTTGCTCTCAGTCTCTTGGGCAAAGCGCATTGGCAATTGCCGTGACGGAGTATTTGCGCCGCTATCCGCAGGTTGCCGTTGATTTACAAATGAATAATCGCACGGTTAATCTGGTGGAAGAGCGTATTGATTTGGCATTGCGTATCACCAATGACTTAGACCCTAATCTGATCGCCCGCCCGCTTGCCACCTGTCATTCCGTGGTTTGTGCTGCACCAAGCTATCTATCCACCAAGGGAACACCCAAAGATCCCCATGATCTGGCGGTACATAACTGCCTGACATACTCCTATTTCGGCAAAAGTTTATGGCATTTCGACCAGCAGGGTGTGAAATCATCCGTCGCCGTTGGGGGGAATTTAAGTGCTAATGAATCGGTAGTTTTGCTCAGCGGAGCGCTAAAGGGGGCCGGTATTACTTTGCAGCCCAGCTACTCCGCGGCACCCTATATTGCCAGTGGCGAACTTATAAAGTTATTACCGGATTATCAGCCGCAAGCGATGGGTATTTATGGTATCTATACTTCCCGGCGGCAAATGCCAGCGACGTTGCGCACGATGTTGGATTATTTGGTGGAGTGGTTTGCCAGCCATCCCCTGCCTTAAACCCTGCCTACTTGAAGCTGCAACTGCGTTAGCTGCATTCATTCACCCGAATCACTTACTTACTGTAAGCTCATCGGGATTCATTCGTTTGCTGCCTTGCTGCAACTCCAATTAGTTTGGGTTTATATTTCTGCCTGCTTGAAGTTGTAGCGGTGTTAGCGGCTCTCACTCCCCCGAATCACTGACTTGAGTCAGCTCATCGGGATGAGTTCGCTGGCTGCCTAGCTACAACTCCAATTAGTTTGGGTTTATCTTTCTGCCTACTTGAAGCTGTTATGGTGCCGTTACATTCTCAAACATATTTTTATTATTAATGGTGCGCCTAAATCATTTTTTATTTCATTAGGTTATCGCTTAAATGAAGATAGTGTTACTTATCAGGCTAGTTATAACTCTGTTCATTACTAGTTATTATTCATCAACTCATGCTATTTCTAGCGGGTAGGTTTCGACATTAAATAATTATAAATAATAGGGTTATTGTTGGTTGACTCGGCAATTAGTCCCATTTTTTCTGCCTCTTTTCTACTCACTACAGTGTGCTAGTTAATTAATTATGACTGGCACCAATTTGATCTGCCTGTTACCTAAATGGGCCGATATTGTCTGACTGGGAGCTTGTATTATGCCTGTTGCATTGCTGGCATTGGCACTAAGTGCTTTTGCTATTGGTACCACCGAATTTGTTATTATGGGATTACTGCCTCAAGTGGCGGGTGATTTACAAATCACTATTCCTACCGCCGGTTGGTTAATCAGTGGCTACGCGCTGGGAGTGGCGATTGGCGCGCCTATCATGGCGGTGCTAACCGCCAAATTGCCACGTAGAAAAACATTATTGCTATTAATGGTGATATTTATCATCGGCAATTTAATGTGTGCGTTGGCCTACAGCTATGATTTCCTGATGCTGGCGAGGGTCATTACCGCACTGTGTCATGGAGCATTCTTTGGTATTGGTGCCGTGGTGGCAGCTAATCTGGTTGCGCCAAATCGTCGTGCTTCTGCGGTGGCGTTGATGTTCACCGGCCTGACACTGGCCAATGTGCTGGGTGTGCCGCTGGGAACCGCTCTAGGGCAGGCTTTCGGCTGGCGCTCCACATTCTGGGTGGTTGCGGTGATTGGCCTGTTTTCACTGGCGGCACTTTACAGCAAGCTGCCTTCTTCTCAACAGGAAGCCCCTACCGAGCTACGTAAAGAGATTGCTGCCCTGCGCGGTGGTGGTATCTGGTTATCTTTGTCGATGACGGTCTTTTTTGCCGCCGCCATGTTTGCCCTCTTTACTTATATCGCACCGATTCTGACCGAAGTGACCCAGGTATCTGAGCATGGCGTCAGTTGGACCTTGCTATTGATGGGCGTGGGGTTGACCTTGGGGAATATTGTTGGCGGGCGGCTGGCCGATTGGCGTTTGCCGGTTAGCCTTACCATGACCTTCTTGCTGATCGCGCTATTCTCCGCCCTATTTAGTTGGACAAGTCACTCATTATTAGCGGCGGAAGTGACACTGTTTTTGTGGTCTGCTGCGGCATTCTCCGCAGTGCCTGCATTGCAAATCAACGTGGTGACTTACGGCAAGAAAGCCCCTAACTTAGTCTCGACTCTGAATATTGCGGCTTTTAACGTTGGTAATGCATTAGGTGCCTGGGTGGGGGGCGTGGTGATTACCCAGGGATTAGGACTGACGGCAGTGCCACTGGCTGCCGCCGGACTGGCTGTTATTGGTTTGCTGCTGTGTCTGTTTACTTTCTCTCGGGCACAGGGCAGCAAGGTCAAAGCAGTTTAGTGAGATAAAAAAGATCAATAGGATGGGGCAATCACCGCGGTGAGACGTTGCTGGAAGGTGATTGCCTGCTGTTTTAAGTGCTCAATAAATGTATCAACCAAAGTTGATGATGGGCGGTGCATTGGTTTTATCAAGCTAACAGTAAAAGGGATTTCCACACTAAATGGTCGGACACAAACACCTTCACCAGCCCCTTTGCTGATGTAATCCAATGCGGTTAATGGGTTAACGATAGAGACCCCGACACCTTCCCGTACCATGGCGCAAACTGATGCTGCGCTATGAGTTTCCAACACTAATCGCCGATTAATCCCTTGTTCGGTAAACAGATTGTCCAGCAATTGACGATAACTGTCGGTGACGGACAGGCTGATAAAATTCTCGCCTTGGAAATCTTGCGGTGTCAGCACTGCTTTATGTTGCAACGGATGGTCATTGGGCAATACGCAAACTTCATTCACCGTCATCAATGTATGACGCACCGTGCCTGCTGGGGTTTGGGTATTCTCCGTCAAACCCAGATCGTGGCGCTGGGCCGAGAGCCACTCTTCTAATAGCGGCGATTCCTGCGGGATAACACTTAGGCTGACTTCTGGATAGCGATCAATAAAAGGTCTACATACACTGGGGAGCAATGATTGAGAAAACACCGGCAAGCAGGCAATAGAAAGCTGCGCATGCTGGAATTGGCGAATCCCCTCGGCGGCCTGTTTGATGCGATCAAGCCCGTAATAAGAGCGCTGTACCTCTTCAAATAAACGCAAACCTTGCACGGTGGGATAAAGGCGACCACGTACACGGTCAAACAGCTTGAGTTGGACCAATTGCTCAAAGCGTGCCAGCTCACGGCTGACGGTGGGTTGTGATGTTTGCAGCAATAAAGCCGCTTCGGTGAGATTTCCGGTGGTCATCACTGCATGGAAAATTTCGATTTGGCGTAAGGAAATGGCGGGCATTATTGTGCTCCAGCAGTGGTGACCGAATAATCTAACCCATATCATAAATGAATAGACTATGGGTAAATAGATATTTTCCAAGCAGGTACTGAATTGCTAATAATTGACCTATCAGCGAAATCCTTTCCTTCGCCCCATATTCTGATGACTCATTATTAGGAAAAACCTATGCCACGTGCGCTTAACGACATCTCTTCGGCACTGACTGCTCAAAATCTGATTGCCTTGCCTGAGCGTTTTGGCTGCCCGGTGTGGGCCTATGATGGCGATATTATCACGCAGAAAATCAATCAATTGCGTAGTTTTGATGTCATTCGTTTTGCGCAGAAAGCGTGCTCGAATATTCATATTTTGCGTTTGATGCGCGATCAAGGGGTCAAGGTTGACTCGGTCTCCTTGGGCGAGATTGAGCGCGCATTACAGGCCGGTTTCCAACCGGGGCAGGAGCCTGCTGAGATTGTTTTCACTGCGGACTTGCTTGATCAGGCGACATTATTGCGGGTAACAGAATTAAACATTCCGGTGAATGCCGGTTCGATCGACATGCTGGATCAGTTGGGCCAGCATGCACCCGGTCATCCGGTTTGGTTGCGGGTCAATCCGGGTTTTGGGCACGGGCATAGCCAGAAAACCAATACCGGCGGTGAAAACAGCAAACACGGTATCTGGCACGAGGATCTACCTCAGGCTATCAAAAAAATTGAGCAATACGGTTTGACGCTCATAGGTATTCATATGCACATTGGTTCTGGTGTTGATTATCAGCATCTGGAACAAGTCTGTGATGCGATGGTGCAGCAGGTTATTGATCTTGGGCAGGATATCAGTGCTATTTCTGCCGGTGGCGGGTTGTCGATCCCCTACCAATTTGGTGATGATGAGATTGATACCAAACATTATTACGGCTTATGGAATAGCGCCAGAGAGCGGATCGCGGCGCATTTTGGCCATCCGGTCAGTCTTGAAATTGAACCGGGGCGCTTCTTGGTGGCGGAATCTGGTGTGCTAATTGCTCAGGTTCGTGCGGTGAAAGATATGGGCCGTCGGCACTATGTTTTGGTCGATGCTGGTTTTAACGATCTTATGCGTCCAGCGTTGTACGGTAGCTATCACCATATTTCATTGTTACCGGCGGATGGGCGCTCACTGGTTGCCGAGCCATTAATTGAAACTGTGGTGGCAGGGCCGCTGTGTGAGTCAGGCGATGTGTTTACCCAAGAAGCGGGTGGTGGGTTGGAGACTCGTGCATTGCCAGCCGCCAAAATTGGCGACTATTTAGTTTTCCACGATACCGGAGCCTATGGCGCATCAATGTCTTCAAACTACAACAGCCGGCCATTATTACCGGAAGTGCTGTTTGAACAGGGGCAACCGCGTTTGATCCGCCGTCGGCAAACTATCGAAGAATTGATTGCATTAGAACAGTTTTAATTTTTTATCTGGTTTATCAGCAAGATGAGCCAGTCCAATTGACTGATAGCCCGCTTATTCGAGTCAATAGAATAATGCGAGGCTATGAGTCTGCGGGGCTTTAATACCTTTTTTAGCGGTAATATGGCCCCGGCACCACAGATTCTCGTAGTTTCAGCTCGCCGGTAAAGGGAGTCAGTGGCGACACTTTTTTCCCCGCAATCAATCTCAGAGCTTGCGTAATCGCGGCTTCAATCATGGCATCAATAGGAAGATAAACTGTTGAGAGCGAAGGTTGTAAGTAAGGTGCGGTTGGCTCGTCATCAAAGCCAAATAACGAAACATCTTCCGGCAGCTTTTTCCCCGCCAGACTGAGGGCTTTCATCGCCCCAATAGCCATATCATCATTATAGATAAACAGGGCGCTGAACTTAATATTGCGCGCCAATAAGGTTTGGCAACCTTTATAGCCATCAGGCACGCCGTTCTCGCCGTGGGCAATCAATTCATCATTGAGAGCAATACCGTGATGGGTTAATGCTTGCTGATAACCGGCAAGGCGTGCTTGTGCCGTGGCGGTGGCAATGGGCCCGGTGATGCAGGCAATATCGCGATGCCCTTGTTCAACCAGATAGTTAACCGCGTTGAATGCCGCTTGCTGTTGTTCAAAGAACACGCAATGTTCGCGTGCTTGCGGTAAATCGCGGTTAATTACCATCAATGGGGTGGGCACCTTGCCAAGCAGCTGCATTAAATCTGCTTCAGACATTGAACGTGTATAAAGAATAATGGCGTCACAACGGCGGTCGGCCAGCAGTTGAACAGCTTGCTGTTCACCTTCAGGTGTATCGTGCCCATCAGTCACAATCAGATGTTTGCCACTGGCTTCAATCAGTTTTGCGGCCTGATGGAGCAGGCGGCCAAAATAGGGGCCTTCAAAGTTGGAAACCACTAAGCCGATGCTGTTGGAGCTTCGGTTCGCCAGTGATTGAGCCAGAAAATTTGGGCGATAACCCAACTCATCCATAGCTTTAAACACCGCTTTGCGGGTGCTTTCCTTAACCTGCCCGGTGCCATTAAGCACCCGGGATACCGTGGCCTTGGACACTCCTGCGCGCAAAGAGACATCCAACATGGTAATCATCAATTGTAGACCTCTGGCTGGGGGCGGATCTTGGGGCGTAACTGCCGGATATAGCGGCAGTTTAGCATAGCGCGGATCGGTTGTTATTCTTTGTTATTGGCCGGTTTTAATCATCACTCAAGGTTTGCGGGCTGGCGACTGAATGGCGGCGTACCAATGTTGGGCTGAACATATTTGTGACTTCCGGCAGTGGCGTTTTATTGGCCAGTGCCAATGCCAACTCTGCCGCTTGTGTGGCCATCGCGACAACCGGATAGCGGATTGTGGTCAGCCGAGGGCGAAGATAACGCGAGATCAATACATCATCAAAACCGATCAGTGAAATTTCCTGTGGTACGTCGATGCTGTTGTCACTGAGCACGGATAATGCCCCAGCAGCCATTGGGTCGTTATAGCAGGTGACGGCCGTGAAATGCTTGCCGCGGCCAAGTAAGTCGGTCATGGCGTGTTCGCCACCGATTTCATCTGGCGTACCGTAGGAAACTAAGCGGTCATCGACCGGGATACCAAACTCTTGTAATGCATCCAGATAGCCCTGTAGCCGATCCGCGGCGTCTGAAATTTCATGATTGGAGCAAATAATTGCGATCCGTTTATGCCCCTGTTGGATGAGATGGCGGGTTGCCAACCAAGCACCATAGCGGTCATCAAGCGCCACACAGCGCGTTTCAAAACCGGGTAACGTGCGATTAATCAACACCATACCGGGGATTTGTTGCATTAGTGAGGTTAATTCTTCATCAGATAATTTTTTGGCATGGACCACCAAAGCGGCACAGCGATGACGAATAAGTTGTTCGATAGCCTGACGTTCTTTCTCTGCATCATGGTAACCGTTACCAATCAATAGAAAATTACCCGTGGCATAAGCCACTTGTTCAACGGCTTTGACCATTGAGCCAAAGAAGGGGTCTGATACATCAGAAACAATCATGCCAACCGTTTCGGTTGATTGCTGAGCCAGCGCCCGCGCATTGGCATTTGGGTGATATTGCAGCTGCTCCATGGCGTTGGATACCGCCTGTCGTGATGCTTCACTGGCCTTGGGCGAATTATTGATAACACGAGATACCGTTGCGACGGAAACACCCGCCAGCTTGGCAACATCCTTAATAGTGGCCATTTTTCTTCCAGAGATTTTCAGGGTAATCGCTTACATCACTCAGTTTTGCGGAAAACAGAGCGGTCCGCAAGGGGGGATGATCGCAACTTGATGAGAAAAAATCAAAGAACATGAAAATAGGAATAATACCTGTGGACACCAAGCTTTTTGCCTTCGTCTTAGTACAAAATGGTACTGTTTAGTAAAAATTGTGCTTTGGCCTTATTGCTAGGTGAATGCTACTTTTACTTCCTATTTATTTGCCTGAGATAGCCATGTCCATCACCCGTTACCCCCAGCTTGCCCACTGGGGCGCTTATACCGCAGTTGTCGAAGATGGCAAGCTGATTCGCTGTGAGCCTTTTGCTGACGATCCTAACCCTTCGCCCTTATTAGGCTCCATTACACCAATGGTTTATTCCGACAAACGTATCCGTAAACCGGCTATTCGCCGTTCATGGTTACAGCAGCGGGAAAAAAGTGACCGTACTCTGCGTGGGCGAGAAGATTTTGTTGAAGTGGACTGGGATGTCGCGCTGGATTTAGTGGCTGAAGAGAATCGCCGGGTGAGGGACAAATATGGCCCTTCAGGGCTATTTACCGGCTCTTATGGCTGGTCCTCTGCGGGGCGTTTACATCACGCACGTTCATTAGTCCGGCGTTTTTATTTCTCTGGCGGCGGGGGTGTTGATCAACTGGGTAACTACAGTTGGGGGTCAGCACAATTCTTCTTGCCCTATGTGATAGGCACTTTTAGCCCACTGACCGGCCGGGTGACCTCTTGGCCAAGTGTGGTCGAGCATTGCGAGCTGTTTATCGCCTTTGGTGGCCTGGCACTGAAAAATGCCCAAGTTTCTTCCGGTGGCTCGGCGGAACACTCATTAAAACCTTGGTTAGAGAAGCTGGCACAGAAGGGCACGCCGGTGATTAACATCAGCCCGATGCGGGATGACTGCCCAGCCTTTGTCAATGCAGAATGGATACCGATTCGCCCCAATACCGATGTCGCACTGATGCTGGCACTGGCTTATGAAATCCAGCGTGTTGAGGGGCAAGACGAGGCTTTCCTGGCTACCCATTGTGTCGGTTATGAGCAATTAGCTGATTACATCCGTGGGGTGAATGACGGCATTGCGAAAACCCCGGATTGGGCCAGTGAAATTACCGGCATTCCCGCGGCCAGAATTGCCCTGTTGGCGCAACAGCTGGTGGGGGTGCGCAGCTTTATGACCTGCTCATACTCGGTTCAGCGCGCACATCGTGGCGAGCAGCCCTATTGGATGGTTATTGCCTTGTCAGCCATGCTAGGGCAAGTGGGACTCCCGGGCGGCGGCTTCTCATTTGGTCACGGTTCCATGAATGGTGTGGGGAACCCACGAATAGACACTCCGGGGCCCAGTATGCCGGTGGGGAAAAATCCCTCAGGGCTGGCTATTCCGGTGGCACGAATTTGTGACATGTTGCTCCAGCCGGGGCAGACTTATCAGTTTCAGGGCGAAAATCATACTTACCCAGATATTCATTTGGTGCATTGGGCTGGCGGTAATCCTTTCCACCATCATCAGCAACTAAACCGGCTGGTGGAGGGGTGGCAAAAGCCGGATACCGTGATTGTGCAGGATATCTGGTGGACACCTGCGGCTAAAATGGCGGATATCGTGCTGCCAGTCACCAGTTCACTGGAACGTAATGATATTGGTGGTTCGTCCCGGGATCGTTATGTATTGGCGATGCATCAGGCAATTGCACCGCAGCATCAGGCGCGCAATGATTTTGATATTTTTGCCGATCTAGCGGAAAGATTGGGTTATCGCGAGGCTTTCACTGAGAATCGGGATGAGATGGCATGGATCCGACAGATTTATCAAGAGTGTGGTGTGGCGCAGCAACCCCATGGGGTCGAATGGCCTGATTTTGACCAGTTCTGGCAACGCGGCCATGTCGATTTACCGGCTCCACAGAAAGAATTCGTCTTTTTTGATGCTTTCCGCGACGATCCTCATGCCAACCCACTGCAAACGCCGAGTGGTAAAATTGAGCTGTTCAGTGAAAAAATTGCCAGTTATCAATATGAAGACTTTGCCCCTCATGCTGAGTGGAAGCCGCCTATCGAATGGTTGGGAGCGCCGCAGGCAGAGCAATGGCCGCTGCATTTGATCTCTATCCAACCGGAGGACCGCCTACACAGTCAGCTTGATCCGGCGCCTTTGGCGCAGGGGAATAAAACTGCCGGTCGTGAAACTCTCTATATGCATCCACAAGATGCCGCCAGACGAGAGATTACCGAAGGCAGTGAGGTGAAAGTCAGTAATTTGCGCGGCCACTGTTTGGCGGGTGTTCGTCTCACGGACGGTGTTACCCGTGGAGTGGTAATCATGGCCACTGGTGCCTGGTTTGATCCCGGATTTGGTCACAAGCAACATAAAGTTGAGCAATCCGGTAATCCTAATGTTCTGACACTGGATATTGGTACCTCTCGTTTGACGCAAGGCCCGAACGCCATGAGCTGTTTAGTTGAAGTCACGCTGAGTTAGTTGGCTACAGTATGTACAGCAATGAATTACAAACCTTTTCGGCCTACTGACAATGTTCACTACTGGTTACACTTTGCACGCAAATGTTGCGATTGCGTGCTGGCTGTAGTTTCACAGAAACGGATACAGTAGTGATCCCAGAGGTATTAATTGGTGAGTAATCAACATACGCTGTGTGTTAAAAGCCAGTTTTTTATTTGCACCGACCTACGCAGATGCGTAGGTTTTTTTTTATTTGTTATTTCCCGCCCGATTATCAGTGTGCTCTTACATAAAAACCCGCCAGAATTATAGTATCCTGTTTGCAACTTTCTTCATTCATTGTTCATTGACTTATAGGGAAATAGACATGGGTTATCGCATACTGCGTGCTCTTTTTCGTGGGTTATTCCGTGTCACTATTGATGGTGTCACCGACCAGTTCTCGCAGCAAAAACTGATTATTACGCCGAATCATGTCTCTTTCCTGGATGGGGCTTTATTAGCGCTGTTTCTGCCGATAAAACCGGTGTTTGCCGTCTATTCCAGTATTACTGAAAGCTGGTATATGCGCTGGTTAAAACCTTATGTGGATTTTGTGGCCCTCGATCCGACTAAGCCCATGGCAATCAAGCATTTAGTCAGAATGGTTGAGCAGGGCAGACCGGTCGTCATCTTCCCTGAAGGGCGCATCACTGTGACCGGGTCATTGATGAAAATCTATGATGGAGCCGCATTTATTGCCGCCAAATCAGGTGCCACGGTGGTTCCTGTCCGCTTAGAAGGCCCTGAATTTACTCACTTTGGTCGGCTTGGCGAGGTGCTAAAAGTTCGCTGGTTCCCGAAAATCAGCATTCATGTGCTCCCTGCAACCACATTGCCTATGCCACAAGCCCCGCGAGCCCGTGATCGCCGCGTGCTGGCTGGTGAGCGCTTACATGCCATTATGATGGCGGCACGGATGGCGGTTCAGCCAAAAGAAACCCTGTTTGAAGCGTTGTTGTCGGCACAAACCCGCTATGGGCGCTTTAAACCCTGCATCGAAGATATTTCATTTAAAGAAGATAGTTATCAGACTTTATTGAAGAAAATTCTGGGTGTCAGCCGTATTTTGCAACGTTTTACCGCGCCGGGGGAGCATGTCGGGATGTTGCTGCCAAATGCGACTATCACCGCAGCGGCGATTTTTGGTGCCTCGCTACGTGGTCGCATTCCTGCTCTGCTTAACTACACCTCCGGTGCCAAAGGTCTGAAAAGTGCCATCACTGCGGCATCATTGAAGACTATCGTGACCTCGCGCCAATTCTTGGAAAAAGGCAAACTGACACATTTACCCGAGCAGGTGACCGAGGCCAACTGGGTCTATCTGGAAGATTTAAAAGATACTGTCACTGTAGCGGATAAGTTATGGATTTTATTCCATTTATGCTGCCCGCGCCGGGGGATGGTGCCTCAGCAGGCAGATGACAGTGCCCTGATTTTGTTTACTTCAGGTTCAGAAGGTAATCCTAAAGGGGTGGTGCATTCACACGCCAGCTTATTGGCTAACGTCGAACAGATCCGCACTATTGCCGACTTCACACCGCGCGATCGTTTTATGTCGTCATTGCCGCTGTTTCATGCTTTTGGCCTGACGGTAGGCCTATTCACACCGCTAATGACCGGTAGCCGTGTATTTCTATACCCAAGCCCACTGCATTATCGTGTGGTGCCTGAGCTGGTGTATGACCGCAACTGTACCGTGTTGTTTGGCACTTCAACCTTTTTGGGTAATTATGCCCGTTTTGCCCATCCCTATGATTTTGCGCGCTTGCGCTATGTGGTTGCCGGGGCTGAAAAGTTAGCTGACGGCACTAAACAGATTTGGCAGGACAAATTTGGCATTCGTATTCTGGAAGGGTATGGCGTGACTGAATGTGCGCCAGTGGTGGCAATTAACGTGCCAATGGCAGCCAAAGTGAACACTGTCGGCCGCATCTTGCCGGGTATGGAATCCAGATTAATTCACATTCCTGGCATTGAGCAGGGAGGCCGTTTGCAATTGCGTGGCCCGAATATTATGCGCGGCTACCTGCGGGTAGAAAACCCCGGCGTACTGGAACAGCCATCAGCAGAAAATATGCAGGGTGAGCTTGAAGCTGGCTGGTATGACACCGGAGATATTGTTGCTATTGATGACGACGGATTCTGCGCCATCCGTGGCCGCATGAAGCGTTTTGCTAAACTGGCAGGAGAGATGGTCTCACTAGAGAGTGTCGAACAGTTGGCACTGCGCATCTCGCCAGAAGGGCAGCATGCTGCGGCAACGAAAGCAGATAGCGCCAAAGGGGAAGCTCTGGTGCTGTTTACCACTGACAGTGAGATAACACGCGAGAGACTGATCAAAGCCGCCCGGGAAAGCGGGGTGCCTGAACTGGCGGTGCCGCGTGATATTCGACTAGTAAAAGCTTTGCCTCTGCTCGGAAGTGGCAAACCTGACTTTGTTACGTTAAGTAAAATGGCCGCAGATCCGGAGATGAGCGTATGAGTCAGTCAGCATTAACAGAGAAACCGTTATTATCCAGAGGCATGATTGCGGTGCTTTGTGCGCAGTTTTTCTCGGCTTTTGGTGACAATGCGCTACTTTTTGCCACTTTGGCATTAATTAAGCAGCAGTTATATCCCGACTGGAGCCAACCTATTTTGCAAATGGCTTTCGTGGCGACCTATATCATTCTCGCACCTTTTGTCGGGCAGTTTGCCGATAGTTTCGCCAAAGGGCGGGTCATGATGGTAGCCAACGGCTTAAAACTGGCTGGCGCACTGGTTATCTGCTTTGGTTTCAATCCATTTTTGGGGTATAGCCTGGTTGGAGTGGGCGCTGCAGCCTATTCACCGGCTAAATATGGCATTCTGGGCGAAATCACCTCCGGCGAACAGTTGGTGAAAGCCAACGGCATGATGGAAGCTTCAACCATCGCCGCTATCTTACTGGGTTCGGTCGCCGGGGGCGTGCTGGCAGATTGGCACCTGGTGGTGGCATTGGGGGTTTGTGCGCTGGTTTATGCTATCGCCGTGGTCGCTAATCTGTTTATTCCACGATTAGCGGCAGCCCGGTCAGGTAACTCATGGCGGCCAACGGCTATGACCGGCAGCTTTTTTGCCGCTTGCCGCATTTTGTGGCGCGATGGTGAAACTCGCTTCTCACTGGCGGGAACCAGCCTGTTTTGGGGCGCGGGAGTCACATTACGTTTCCTGCTGGTGCTGTGGGTGCCCATCGCTCTGGGGATCACCGATAACGCCACTCCGACATTGCTAAATGCCATGGTCGCTATTGGGATTGTGTTGGGGGCTGGTGGTGCTGCGCGTTTTGTTACACTGAAAACCGTGAAGCGCTGTTTACCCGCCGGCGTGTTGATTGGCGTGGTGGTGGCTATTTTTGCCCTGCAACACAGTATGTCGATGGCGTATCTGTTGTTGATTATTATCGGGATTTTGGGCGGCTTTTTTGTGGTTCCCCTCAATGCTCTATTGCAAGAACGCGGTAAACAGAGTGTCGGCGCGGGCAATGCCATTGCGGTACAAAATCTAGGCGAGAACACCGCGATGCTGTTGATGCTGGGGCTGTTTTCGCTGGTGGTGAAACTCGGTGTGTCGGTCATCGCCGTGGGTGTCGGTTTCGGCGTGGTATTCGCCTTGGCGATAGCATTATTGTGGGGTTGGCAGTGGCGGCAGCTGCGCCGTAAAGTAGTTGAATGACAGGATAACAAAAACTATAAAGGCCGCATTAGCGGCCTTTTTGCTGCTTAAACTTGAGTAGCATTAAGGTGCAGGGAAGGTAAAGCGGGTATGAATCTCTTCCAATGCATTCAACACTTCCTGACTCAACACCACATTCTGGCTATCAATATTACTTTTCAGTTGTTCCAGTGTGGTGGCACCCAACAATGTGCTGGCAACAAAAGGTTGTTGGCGCACGAAAGCCAGTGCCATTTGTGCCGGATCCAGCCCGTGATGTTGCGCCAGCGCGACATATTCGGCTATCGCTAACTGGGCTTGTGGCCCGGTATAACGAGTAAAACGGCTGAATAAGGTATTACGCGCCCCTGCCGGTTGTGCGCCATTGAGGTATTTACCGCTCAAGGTTCCGAACGCCAAACTGGAGTAGGCCAGCAGTTCAACCCCTTCGTGCTGGCTAATCTCGGCCAGACCGACTTCAAAGCTACGGTTAAGTAAGCTGTAAGGGTTTTGAATGGAAACAATGCGCGGTAAATCGTGCTTTTCTGCTAATTGCAGATAGCGCATGACACCCCAAGGTGTTTCATTCGAGACACCGATATAACGGATTTTACCGGCCCGCACCTGTTCATTCAGCGCTTCCAGTGTCTCGAGCAAGGTGACAACCGCGGTCTGCTCGCTGTAGCGATAACTCAATTTGCCAAAACAGTTGGTTTCCCGTTGCGGCCAATGTAGCTGGTAAAGATCAAGATAATCGGTATTGAGACGTGTGAGGCTAGCATCCAGCGCAGCGCGGATATTTTTCCGGTCCAGTGCCATATTAGGGCGAATAGGTTTATCGCTCCCGCGTGATGGCCCAGAGACTTTGCTGGCTAAAATAATTTTATCTCGACTACCGCGAGCTTTTATCCAGCTACCAATATATTGCTCGGTCAACCCTTGGGTTTCCGGCTTTGGCGGCACAGGGTACATTTCTGCGGTATCGATCAAGTTAACACCGGCTGCAACGGCATAATCCAGTTGAGCATGGGCATCGGCTTCACTGTTTTGTTCACCAAAAGTCATGGTGCCCAGACCCAGCAGGCTTACTTCTAATGAACTGTGGGGAATACGATGATATTGCATTGCCGACCTTCCTTAATGTCTGAAATTATCAGGCCATACCCTGCGTTCTCGACGTTGCGACGCCAATTATTTGGGGTATAAGTCAAACCCGCCTTATCCGACTATAACGAAGCGCTGCGGCAGGGGGAAGAGGACAAGACAAAAGTACAAAAAAAAGGGAAAGAGGGGTGCGGCTGACCGCACCCGAAAAGTATTATGCTTCTTTTTTACTGGCGGACTTATTTTTTTTCCCGCGCATGAGATTCAGGGTTTCAACACCCATTGAGAAGAACATGGCGAAATAAATGTAACCTTTTGGAATATGAATCTGGAAACTTTCCAGCATCAGCGTAAAGCCGACCAGAATCAGGAAAGACAACGCCAACATTTTGACTGATGGGTGGCGGTTAACAAATTCACCAATTGGTCTGGCAGCAAACATCATCACGCCCACTGATATGACGACAGCAGCCATCATAATAAATAGGTGGTCTGACAGCCCAACGGCGGTTATTACCGAGTCCAGGCTGAAGATAATGTCCAGCAGCATAATTTGCACGATGGCGGCGAAGAAAGAGCTGACATTACTGGTGTGCTCAGTATCACTGCCCTCAATGGTTTCATGAATTTCTTTACTGGCCTTCCAAATCAGGAATAGCCCCCCCAACAGCAAAATCAAATCCCGCATCGAGACACCGTGACCCGCCACCGTAAATAGCGGTTCAGTCAGGCGAATAACCCAGGCAATAGAGGCAAGCAGCGCCAGACGCATTAGCATCGCACCAGCCAAACCTAGGCGGCGAGCTTTGTTCTGTTGTGCTTTAGGTAATTTTGCCACCACCAAAGAAAGGAAAATAATATTGTCTATCCCAAGAACAATCTCAAGGATAGTTAACGTGCCTAGCGCCAACCAGGCATTTGGATCGGCAACCCATTCAAACATTGCGCCTACACACCTTACAGAAACACAAAAATACAATTATACGCTTTTATTTATTAATCGGAACATATCCGCGGTAATTGGTGTAGCAATAAAGTCGTTAATGAACGAACCTGCGGCTACAACAAAAAGTGGCGCGCCAACATCGGGCCGGTGAAGGTTTTTTTCAGATAAAAGCCGCGGGGCAGCGTCATGATGGGCTGTCCTTGTTCACCGATAGCTTCGGTTAAGGCACGGCTATTGGCCGCTTTGGGCCGCAGTTGTAATACTTCACCATGGCGGGCGGTGATGGTCTCGACTTTACCCAAAACGATAAGATCCATTAACTCTTCCCAGTCACGGCGCAGTAATTCTTCCTCTGCTTCGTTTGGGCTCCACAGTAAGGGCGCACCAACTCTGCGCTCAGCTAAAGGGATTTGCCGTTCACCTTCAACAGGAACCCATAGCACTCTGGCCAGTTTATGCCGCACATGGCTGCTTTCCCAGGTAATACCGCTATTACCGGTGAGGGGGGCGACACAGACGAAAGTGGTCTCCAGTGGTTTGCCCTGAGCGCTGATAGGGATAGTTTTCAGCTCAATGCCAATATCAGCAAAGTCTTGCTCAGGTTTGCTGCCGGCACTGGCACCCAGATAGAACTCCAGCAACATGCCGACCCAACCTTTGACGCGTTTTAAGTCTGCTGGAATAACCCACTGTGCTCGAGTTGCCAATTCGCCAAGGGTAAAACCTGACAAGGCCTGAGCTCGTTGAAAAAGTTGATGTTCATCGGTAGGTGGTGCCGGGGGCAGTGAATAAACAGACATGGGCGGAAACCTGCTAAAGTCGGTTAAAAAACAAGCTGAAATAAAAGTGGCGGTGGATGTATTGTTGTCCAGCACGGCAGAAATGAATAATAGCATGATTTAACGGAAGTTTTCTTTCCTCCCTCTGAGCAAATACTTTTATTCTGGTTATCTTGTGCACCTACTGACAGTAATAATGAACAGGATCTTACACCTATTTATCCACAGATTTATGGGATAACCTCAGTAAATCACGATCACTGGTTCAATTTACAGGCTTGACGGCAGGTTTTTTTGCGAGTTTTGCTCTTTTTTGCATAACTTTGCCCCATTATCTGTGGATAAAAACGACATTGATGGATCTTTAGCCAGCGTCAGATCCAAAACGGACATAGATCACATTTCTGCGTGGTAAATACCTGTGGGAAACCTGTTATTTTGTTGAAATTAATCATTTATTTTTTTAGATATTTTTGACGTATAATTACGTTAAAATGAGTTGTACCTGCTTTTCCCTAGAGTTCTGCACACCTATATCCACAGAAAAAGTGAATAAAATAGTGCGCGCAGCCTCTAGGGTGTTTATAACTTTGCTAATATCTGTGAGTTATCCCAAAGTTATCAGGTTTCGCTGGCGGATAAGCAGTGGTTTACCGCCTGTTGCTAGTGTGAAACAATCAGAGCATCTTTGAGTTTTAAGCTTATCGAGGTAGTCCGGTGATCGATGATGATGGCTACCGCCCGAACGTGGGTATCGTAATTTGTAATCGGCAGGGAGAAGTGTTGTGGGCCAGGCGTTACGGTCAGCACTCTTGGCAGTTTCCTCAAGGGGGGATAAACCCCGGTGAAACACCAGAGCAGGCAATGTATCGCGAACTTTTTGAAGAAGTAGGACTTAACAAAAAGGATGTCCGAATTCTGGCTTCAACCCGTAACTGGTTACGTTACAAATTACCTAAGCGTTTGGTGCGTTGGGATACAAAGCCGGTATGCATCGGCCAAAAACAGCGATGGTTTCTACTACAGTTAATGTGTAATGAAGCCGATATAAACATGCAGCGCAGCAGTACCCCGGAGTTTGATGGCTGGCGCTGGGTCAGTTATTGGTACCCGGTGCGTCAGGTGGTGTCTTTTAAGCGTGATGTTTATCGTCGTGTAATGAAAGAGTTTGCGCCAACCGTAATGCCTGTGCAGGAGGTCGCTCCGCCACGGGTACCGCCCGCTTATCGCCGTAAAAGAGGTTAAGTTAAGCCGATCATGCTCACGCGTTTGCGAGAAATAGTTGAGAAAGTGGCGATGGCAACCACTCTAACGGATGCGTTAGAGCTGTTGGTCAATGAAACCTGTCTGGCGATGGACACGGAAGTTTGCTCGATTTATCTGGCAGACAATGACCGCCGTTGTTATTACCTGATGGCGACACGGGGTTTGAAAAAGCCCCGTGGTCGCACTATTACGCTGGCTTTTGACGAAGGTATTGTCGGGTTGGTAGGGCGTCTGGCCGAGCCAATTAACCTGGCGGATGCCCAGAGTCACCCCAGTTTTAAATATGTTCCGCAAGTTAAAGAGGATCGCTTCCGGGCGTTTCTCGGGGTGCCTATTATCTATCGCCGCCAGTTGCTCGGCGTGCTGGTGGTTCAACAGCGTGAGCATCGTCAGTTTGATGAGAGCGAAGAGTCGTTCATGGTCACGCTGGCGACACAGCTGGCAGGCATTCTGTCTCAATCTCAGCTTAATGCGATTTTTGGCCAATACCGCCAAACCCGAATCCGCGCACTGGCTGCGGCGCCCGGTGTTGCTGTGGCTGAAGGGTGGCAGGATACATCGCAACCGTCCCTCGATTTGGTTTACGAAGCCTCGACACTCGATCCGGCTCTGGAACGTGAACGCCTGACCCAGGCATTGGAAGAGGCTGCGGCTGAATTCCGCCGTTTCAGTAAGCGCTTTGCCGCCAGCTCGCAAAAAGAGAGCGCGGCGATTTTTGATCTCTATTCTCACTTGCTAAATGATGCCCGCCTAAAACGCGAGCTTTTCGCTCAGATTGATGCCGGTTCGGTGGCAGAATGGGCGGTTAAGCAGGTGGTTGAACAATTTGCCGCGCAATTTGCCAGCCTACAAGACACTTACATGCGTGAGCGTGCCAGTGACTTGCGCGCGTTGGGGCAGCGCTTATTGTTCCATCTCGATGATACAACCTCCGGAGCCAGCCAATGGCCGGAGCGTTTTATTCTGGTGGCCGATGAGCTAACCGCCACACTACTGGCTGAAGTACCACAGGATCGCCTGGCGGGGGTCGTGGTGCGCGATGGCGCTGCTAACTCCCATGCTGCCATTTTAGTGCGCGCCATGGGGATCCCAACGGTAATGGGCGCTGACATTCAACCCGCGCTGCTTAATCAGCGGTTATTGATTGTCGATGGCTATCGTGGTGAGGTGCTGGTTGATCCAGAGCCCGTGCTGGTTAAAGAGTATCAGCGGCTGGTGACTGAAGAGATCGAGCTCAGTAAACTGGCGGAAGATGACGTCGAGCAACCTGCGGCGCTAAAAAGTGGTGAGCGGATTCAAGTCATGCTTAATGCCGGCCTTAGCCCGGAACATGAGCAACTGCTGGGTGGGCGAGTTGATGGTGTCGGCCTGTACCGCACTGAAATTCCTTTTATGCTACAAAGCGGCTTCCCATCAGAAGAAGAACAAGTGGCCCAGTATCAAGGCATGTTACAGCTTTACCCGAATAAACCGGTCACGCTGAGAACACTGGATATTGGTGCAGACAAACAACTGCCTTACATGCCCATTAGCGAAGAGAACCCTTGCCTGGGCTGGCGCGGTATTCGTGTCACGCTGGATCAGCCAGAGATCTTTTTGATCCAGGTGAGAGCGATGCTCCGTGCCAATGCTGGAACCGGTAATCTGGGGATCTTATTGCCGATGATCACCAGTCTTGAAGAGGTGGATGAGGCAAAACGTCTGATTGACCGCGCCGGGCGTGAAGTGCAGGAAGTCTTAGGTTATGAATTGCCACAGCCAAAATTGGGCGTGATGATTGAGGTTCCAGCCATGATTTTCATGCTGCCTTATCTGAAATCTCGGGTAGATTTTATCTCGGTTGGCACTAACGATTTGACACAATATTTGCTGGCTGTCGATCGCAACAATACCCACGTAGCTTCACTGTATGACAGCTTACACCCCGCGATGCTGCAAGTGCTGAGCCACATTTTGACTCAGGCGGCACAGTCTGGTCTCCAGGTGAGTCTCTGTGGTGAAATGGCCGGTGACCCCATGGGCGCGTTGCTGCTGGTGGGGTTGGGTTACCGTAATCTCAGTATGAATGGCCGCAGTGTGGCGCGTATAAAATACTTACTGCGCAATATCGAGTTAGCGGATGCACAGGCATTGGCTGAGCGAGTGCTTACTGCCCAAATGACTACTGATGTGCGTCATTTAACGGCGGCATTTATGGAACGTAGAGGGTTGGGCGGGTTAATCCGTGGTGGGAAATAGCCCTTTTTCCTTCGCGTTGTTAGCTGCTCTTGCTTGCCCGAATCACTGATTTGAGTCAGCTCAGCGGCATGATGAGAGTCATTCTTCGGGCCAGCACTTGCTGGTTAGCTGCGGAGCCAATGAATTTGGCTATACCCATAAACACATTGCGCCGGGGCGTTTATTTTTCAGGGTGAGCATTGTTTACAGAACTTTTCTCTGGCGACTTTCCAGAGTTCCTCGGCCCTATGCTATTATGCGCTACCTGTAGCCCTAACCGGGCAAGAACAATAGACATTTCGTGGTGATAGATGAGCAATAGCTATCTGGCGTTTCCTAAATTTGATCCGGTCATTTTCTCAATTGGCCCGGTTTCCCTCCATTGGTATGGCCTGATGTATTTGGTGGGCTTTGTCTTTGCCATGTGGTTGGCGGTTCGTCGGGCCAATAAACCAGGCAGTGGCTGGACCAAAGAAGAAGTCGAAAACCTCCTTTATGCCGGCTTCCTTGGGGTGTTTGTTGGTGGCCGTGTCGGCTATGTTCTGTTCTATAACCTGCCGATGTTCCTCGACAATCCACTGTATCTGTTCAAGGTATGGGATGGCGGCATGTCATTCCACGGTGGTTTGATTGGTGTTATCTGTGTGATGCTGTGGTTTGCCCGCCGCACCAAACGCCATTTCTTCCAAGTTTCTGATTTTATTGCTCCTTTAATACCATTTGGCTTGGGTGCTGGCCGTTTAGGTAATTTTATTAATGGCGAACTGTGGGGCCGTGTCACGACTGACACTCCGTGGGCCATGCTCTTCCCAACTTCTCGTGGTGAAGATATTGCGATTGTTGCCGCAGACCCGGCAAAATGGCAGGCGATTTTCAACCAATACGGTGTATTACCGCGTCACCCTTCGCAACTGTATGAAATGCTGCTGGAAGGGGTGGTATTGTTTATTATCCTAAATCTGTTTATCCGCAAGCCGCGCCCAATGGGCAGTGTGTCTGGCCTGTTCCTGATTGGTTATGGCGCGTTCCGTATTATTGTGGAATGTTTCCGCCAACCAGATGCTCAGCTCGGCTTGTTCGACGGCGTGATCAGCATGGGGCAGATCTTATCTGTACCTATGATTCTGGCCGGTATCATTATGATGATTTGGGCGTATCGCCGTCCTGCGCAACAACTTTCGTGAGGTAATATGAAACAGTATCTGGATTTGATGAAAAAAGTGCTGGCAGAAGGCACTGCTAAAGATGACCGTACCGGTACTGGGACGGTGTCAATTTTTGGGCATCAGATGCGTTTCAATTTACAAGATGGTTTCCCGCTGGTGACCACTAAACGTTGCCATTTGCGTTCAATCATTCATGAGCTGTTATGGTTCCTCAATGGCGATACCAATATTGCTTATTTGAAGGAAAATAACGTCTCAATTTGGGATGAGTGGGCTGATGAAAACGGCGACCTTGGCCCAGTTTATGGCAAGCAGTGGCGCGCCTGGGGCGCAGCAGATGGCCGTAAAATTGATCAGTTGAGTAACGTGGTTCAACAGTTGAAGCAAGACCCAAATTCTCGCCGAATCATTGTTTCTGCTTGGAATGTGGGTGAATTGGATCAAATGGCATTGGCGCCATGCCATGCTTTCTTCCAGTTCTATGTTGCTGACGGCAAGCTGTCTTGCCAGTTATATCAACGTTCTTGCGATGTGTTCCTTGGGTTGCCATTTAACATTGCCAGCTATGCATTGCTGATTCATATGATGGCACAGCAATGTGATTTGGAAGTGGGTGATTTTGTCTGGACTGGGGGCGATACGCACCTCTACAGCAACCACATAGAACAAACACAACTGCAATTGAGCCGCGAACCGCGAGCATTGCCGAAACTGATTATCAAACGTAAACCTGATTCATTGTTTGACTATCGTTTTGAAGATTTTGAGATTGAGGGATATGATCCTCATCCGGGAATCAAAGCACCGATTGCTATTTAGTTCTTTGACTGGGGCCGCAATGGCCCCAGTTTTATATTCATCGCTTCTCTACTATTTGCCTTCTCTATCGCTCCCCACACTTAATAAAAACTGCGAACTGCTCCGCAATTTCTACTGCATTTCTGTCGCCATAAATAAAATCCTGCGCACCCTTTCCAAGATTGGTTATGAGTGACTGGTACACAAATTTCAGCGATGTAGACTCGCGACATGGAAATTAAAAAATCACTAAAAAATGGTTGTTTTAAAAGAAACAATATTTTTATAAAACAAAAAGGTATCAGTCTTATTGAGCTGCTGTTGGTTATTGCATTGGTGGGTTCAATGACTGCATGGGGAGCCCAAAGTTGGCATCATTATCAACAGCGCGAAAGGCTCACGGATAGCGCCCGCCAGTTACTCGCTTTCTTAATACACTTACAGGCTGAAGCTAATCGCGGCAACTACACGGCACTATTGTGGGCGCAACCTGATGGACAGGGGTGCTTAAGCAGTGGCGATAAGTCAGTGATGCCCTGTTCCTCACTAGCAGGCTCTGTGTTTAGTCCTCCTTATCCTGATGTGAGTATCGCGATTTCTTTAAAAAAAGAGATTGGTTTCTTTGGTGTGAGGAACACGGCACAAGCTGGAAATATTATCCTCAGTAGCCCGGCAGGGCGTATCCGGCTAGTTATTTCCAGCCGTGGGCGAATGAGGTTGTGCAGTGAAGAACAGTCAATGGCAGGGATTCATTTATGCCAATAATGATGACAAAAAAGTCAGCTACATCAGACCATTTTTTACAGAAATATATGGCTGGTTTTACTCTGCCGGAAATGATGCTGGCATTGAGTATTGGCAGCTTGATGATTATGGCCGCCACACAGACTTTCCCAAAGTTGCGTCAGAAAATATCACTCTTGCAGCAGCATTATCACCTGGAATTAACTCTGGGTCAGGTTATGGCAGCACTGGAAAAAGACTTAAGGCGAGCAGGATTTTGTCATGGCGAGTGTCAGGGAAAGGCGGTGACCACACATAATTATCCAGGAGAGATAGCGAACTCTTGTTTGATAGTGGCTTATGACCTTAATCGCAATGGTCGATGGGAAGGGGAGAAACATCCACAATCTGAATATTTTGGTTATCGTCTGCGTAATAAAGCCTTAGAAGGCCAGCGTGGTGAACTGAATTGTTCTGCTCATGGTTGGGAAAAACTCTTTGATCCGCAACAGATTATTATCACACACTTTTCTGTGAGCCGATTAGCCCTGCAAACCTCGGAACAGGTTTATCTGGTGCAATTGGCAGGGCAAAGAAAAAGTCATCCGGCAATCAATCACCAGCTGACTTACACCATTCGTGGCCATAACTTATGAAGCCGAATCACCAACAAGGAGCAAGTACCTTAGCTGCTGTCGCCACACTTTTTGTACTGGGGCTATTTTTGCTATCTGCGCTGCACCGGCAATTGGATAATATCCAGCAAATCACCGCTGAGGAGCAGCGGCATTTACGGGCCTTCAACCAGGCGGCGTCGTCATTAAACTGGGGACTTAAACAGCATTGGTTATTCGCACTGCCGTGGCCAGCGGGAACAACATGGCATTGCAATGAGCATCAGCAATATGGCTTAAAAGCTTGTATTAAACCGGCCTCGCTGACAGGTTTTTTTATCTTAAGAGGTGAGAGCCAATCCGCAGGAGCGCCCGTGATGCTGTATCAACGTGTTAAATTGCATGCAGTTACAGAGCATAGCGGTGGCTATCAATTGGTCAAAACTGCACATGGTTGGTTGGATTTTTGTCCTGATAAGGATGCTCAATTTTGTCTTTACTGAAATGCCGTTACCAGCAGCAGCCCACCAAGACCTTATATTGCCGGAGTGAGCAGCAAGGTTTTAGCCTACCCGAGGTGTTAATTGCAGCGCTGTTTTTCACGGTCTCGCTACTGGGATTGTTGCAATACCATCAGGCACTCTTACAGGGATTCTCTTCCTTATGGCAACAACGGCAGGCTTGGTCTTTGCTGAATCAACATATTGAAAGTGGCGGAGATAAGAAACCTACTGCGTCATCTATTTCTGGCGCAAAATCCCACTGGCGCTATCAGCAATTTATGACCAAAGTTGACGGAGAGTGCGCAGAGTTTAATTTTACCCTGGTAATCAGACCGAAACAGCAGGCCGAGCTAAGCCGTTGGTTCTGTTCTTAGAACGGTTGATATCCCCGCGGCCTCAAGAACGAAAGGGGAGATAATAGAGGTAAGCTATTGCGCTTACTCATTATCAAGTTAGAGTATTAAACCTCAGGATTTATCTGCAAGTGATAATCAGTTGGTTTAATCATTTATGGATATCTCCATAGTGCCTTAAGGGAGTCATCATGTTCACGGTCTATCATTCTAATCAATTGGATCTACTTAAGGCGCTAACGACTGCGCTGATAGAACGAGAGCCGTTGGATAACCCTTTCGAACAAGAAGTGGTGCTGGTTCAAAGCCCCGGTATGGCGCAATGGCTGCAAATGCAACTGGCGCAACAATTCAGTATCGCAGCCAATATTGAGTTTCCTCTGCCTGCAACCTTTATCTGGGAGATGTTTACCCGTGTATTACCGGGGATCCCAAAGGAAAGTGCATTCAGTAAAGATGCGATGACATGGAAACTCATGTGGTTGCTGCCTGATTTATTGGAAAATCCGGCATTCTCCCCCATGAAACGCTATTTAAGTGACGATAGCGATAAACGTAAAATTCACCAGCTTGCTGCACGTGTTGCTGACCTTTTTGACCAATATCTGGTGTATCGCCCAGAATGGCTTGAAAGTTGGGAACGTGGTCAACTCATTGATAACCTAGATGATGCACAGCAATGGCAAGCTTTGCTGTGGGGCGAACTCACGCGCTATACCCGCCAGTTAGAACAACCTGAATGGCATCGAGCCAATCTTTATCAGCGTTTTATTCGCACGCTACTTGAATCCGAGGTTTGCCCCGCGGGGCTGCCAAAACGTGTGTTTATTTGCGGCATCTCGGCATTACCGCCCATCTACTTACAGGCCTTGCAGGCGCTGGGTAAACACATTGATATTCACCTGATGTTTACTAACCCATGCCGTTATTTCTGGGGTGATATTCAGGATTATGCTTTTTTGGCTAAATTGCAGAGCCGCAAGCGCAGGCATTATCGTGAGTCGATAGACGTAAAACTATTTCGCAATCCTGAGCAGGCAGAACAGTTATTTAATGCTGATGGCGAGCAGGATCTCAGTAACCCACTGTTAGCTTCGTGGGGGCGGCTGGGACGAGACCATATGTATTTATTGTCTCAGGTTGATGAAATCCAAGAGGTTCATGCCTTTGTTGATATCGAGCCGGACAATCTATTGCATGGCATTCAGCACGATATGCTGGAGTTAGAAGACCACGCCATTATTGGCACCACTGCGGAAACCTTAGCCCGCAGTGACCAAAAGCGGGAGTTACAACTCACAGACCGTTCTCTCAGCTTGCACGTTTGTCACAGCCCCCAACGTGAAGTTGAAGTCTTACAAGATAATCTATTACGATTATTAGCCGCCGATCCAGAGCTGACCCAGCGCGACATCATTGTGATGGTGGCAGACATTGACAGCTATACCCCCTATATTCAGGCCACATTTGGTAATGCGACCGGGGAGCGTTATTTGCCGTTTGCCATCTCTGACCGCAAAGCCAGTCAAGCTCATCCCGCTCTACAGGCATTTATTACGCTACTGGATTTGCCTCAGAGCCGTTTTACCTCAGAGCAAGTGCTGGCTTTGCTGGAAGTCCCCGCCTTAGCGAATAAATTTGGCATTACTGAAGATGGATTACGCCGTTTGCGGCAGTGGGTTGGGGAGTCTGGCATCCGTTGGGGATTAGATGACGACAATGTGCGAGAGTTGTCTCTGCCCGCAACTGGCCAGCATACCTGGCATTTTGGTATTACTCGCATGCTGTTGGGTTACGCCATGGACAGCACCGCTGGCGATTGGCAGGGTGTTTTACCCTATGACGAGTCTAGTGGCTTGGCAGCAGAGCTTGCTGGGCAATTGGCTGATATGTTGATGCAATTGAGCCAATGGCGGCAGCAATTAAGCGAATCTCGCGCACTTAGTGAGTGGCTACCACTATGCCGCCAATTATTGGATACCTTTTTTGAAGCAGATAATGAAACCGAAGCGGTTTTAGTCTTGATTGAGCAGCAGTGGCAGAAAGTTATCAGTTACGGTATTGCTGCTCAATATCCAGATATCGTGCCACTTAATTTGCTGCGGGATGAGCTGGCCTCTCGTCTGGATAATGAACGTATTAGCCAACGTTTCCTTGCCGGGCCCATTAATTTCTGCACCTTGATGCCAATGCGTTCTATCCCGTTTAAAGTTGTTTGCTTATTAGGTATGAACGACGGCGTTTATCCAAGAACTCTGCCTCCGCTTGGTTTTGATTTAATGGCAAAACAGGTTCGCCGCGGTGATCGTAGCCGCCGTGACGATGACCGCTATCTGTTCCTTGAAGCACTGCTCTCCGCCCAGCAACAGCTTTATATCAGTTATATCGGGCGTTCGATTCAAGACAACAGCAAGCGCTACCCTTCAGTGCTGGTCAGTGAATTGATTGAATACATTTCACAAAGTTATCGCTTGCCGGGTGATGAAGCGCTCACTGCTGATGACAGTGCCAAACGTGTGATTCAACATTTACTTTGTTGGCACGCACGTATGCCATTTTCAGCAGAAAACTTTATTCAAGATAGCGAATTGCAGAGCTATGCCGCTGAATGGTTGCCTTCTGCTGAGTCTCGTGGGCAAGCACATCCACAGTTTAATCAACCCTTGTCACCTGAGCCATTAGCTGAAATTACACTGGATGAATTAATCCGTTTTTACCGCCATCCGGTACGGGCATTCTTTCAGCTACGGCTGGGCGTAAATTTTGTTATCGAAGAGACAGAATTGCCTGATGAAGAGCCATTTACCTTAGATAACCTTAATCGCTATCAGTTTAATACCCAGTTGTTGAATGCGCTGATAGAAGACAGTGACATTACTACCGTATTTTCCCGTGCCCGTGCGGCAGGCAACCTTCCTTATGGCTCCTTTGGTGAGCTTTACTGGGAAAGTCAGCAAGAGGAAATGGTGCCATTAGCGCAACAGATTCGAAGTGAGCGTACAGAGAGCCACAGTATTGAGCTAAATATTGAATTGGGGGATACCACTCTTACAGGATGGATCCATCAAATTCAGGAGGATGGCTTAATTCGTTGGCGCCCCGCAGCTCTCACCGCAGTCGATGGGCTTCTATTGTGGGTTGAGCATTTGGTGTATTGCGCAGCAGGAGGAGAAGGGGAAAGCCGGATGTATGGCCGTAAAGGGACGGCATGGCGCTATGCCCCTCTCAGTTGCGATGAAGCTCGGCAATATTTACAGCAGCTAATTACTGGGTATCAACAAGGTATGTGCGAGCCTCTGCTGCTACTGAGCAAAAGTGGCTGGGCATGGTTGAGCCAATGCTTTGATCGTGAGTCTGGCCAGATTCAATGGGATGAAGAAACACAAACTAAAGCCAGAATGAAACTTTTACAGGTTTGGCAAGGTGATCAGCGGATCGCCGGGGAAGGAGAGGATCACTACATACAGCGGGTGTTCCGCCTACTAGATAACCAACATCTCGACATGATATTACACGAAACAGAACGTTATTTATTACCAATAGCCCGCCATAATAAGGCGTGAGGTACTGGTCATCATCAAAGCAGACTTTTCGTCGATATTTAATACAAGAAGCCGGATACGTGTTTTAGCGGCAATTTCTAAAGGGTTAGGGGAGAAACGGAATGCATAAACAGTTTGCCCGGATCATTGGCATATTTTTCTTATTAGGTCTGCTGGCTCCACTGAGTTGGGCTACCACACCAGCGTGGCGACCACTGGCAGAAACTATTCACAAGAGTGAACATGACCTGCGTAAATATCAGGCGATAAAATTGCTCAATGGTATGACAGTGTTGCTGGTCTCTGATGAACAAGCACCTAAGTCTTTGGCGGCTATAGCATTGCCCGTTGGATCACTGGAAGATCCCAATAATCAACTAGGGTTAGCCCATTACTTAGAACACATGTTGCTGATGGGATCTAAGCGCTTCCCTGAACCCGGTAGTTTCTCTGAGTTTTTGAAAAAACACGGCGGTAGCCATAATGCGAGTACCGCTTCTTACCGAACAGCCTTCTATCTTGAAATTGAAAATGATGCACTGGCCCCCGCGGTTGACCGCCTGGCAGATGCCATTGCAGAGCCTCTGCTAGACCCAATTAATGCTGATCGTGAACGTAATGCGGTGAACGCAGAATTGACAATGGCCCGCTCCCGCGATGGTATGCGCATGGCGCAAGTTAATGCCGAAACCCTTAATCCTGCTCACCCGAGTGCACGTTTCTCGGGGGGGAATCTGGATACCCTCAAAGATAAGCCAGATGGCAAACTACATGATGAGCTGTTGAGCTTCTATCATCATTACTATTCAGCCAATTTGATGGTGGGTGTGCTGTATAGCAATCAATCTTTGGAGCAGTTAGCCCAGTTAGCGGCAGATACTTTTGGCCGTATTCCTAATCGGGATGCAAAAGTGCCACCGATTACTGTCCCTGTTGTCACTCCCGATCAAACCGGCATCATCATTCATTATGTCCCGGCCCAACCGCGTAAACAGTTGAAAGTCGAGTTTCGTATTGACAACAACAGTGCAGAATTCCGCAGCAAAACAGACACCTATATTAGCTATTTGATTGGGAATCGCAGCAAAGATACCTTGTCTGACTGGCTGCAAAAACAGGGGTTAGCCGATGCCATCAATGCTGGTGCTGATCCAATGGTCGATAGAAATGGGGGAGTGTTCTCCATTTCAGTATCACTTACCGACAAAGGCCTGGCGAAACGTGACGTGGTGGTGGCAGCCATTTTTGACTACATCAACATGCTGCACCAAGATGGCATTAAGAAGAGTTATTTCGATGAAATTGCCCATGTATTGAATCTGGATTTCCGTTATCCCTCTATCACGCGGGATATGGATTACATCGAGTGGTTGGTGGATATGATGCTGCGCGTGCCTGTCGCACACGTACTTGATGCCCCTTATTTGGCTGACCATTATGACCCGAAAGCCATTGCCGCCCGGCTGGCTGAAATGACGCCAGAAAATGCTCGAATCTGGTTCGTCAGCCCAGATGAACCGCACAACAAAGTGGCCTATTTTGTTGATGCCCCTTATCAGGTCGATAAAATCAGCCCGCAAGAGATGCAAGAATGGCAACAATTGGGGAAAGGCATCCAACTGAGTCTACCGGCACTTAACCCCTATATTCCGGATGATTTCTCTTTAATCAAAGTCGATAAAAATATAACTCGGCCGCAAAAAGTGGCAGAGCAACCGGGGTTGCGGGTGTTCTATATGCCAAGCCAATATTTTGCTGACGAACCCAAAGCTGATATCACGGTCGCTTTCCGTAATCCACATGCGCTGGACACTGCCCGCCATCAGGTGCTGTTTGCTCTAACTGATTATCTGGCTGGCCTGTCACTTGATGAACTGAGTTATCAGGCCTCAATCGGCGGGATCAGCTTCTCGACGGCACCCAATAATGGCCTGTATGCCACTGCCAATGGCTTCACACAGCGGATGCCACAGCTACTCGCTTCTTTGGTTGAAGGTTATTCCGGCTTTACACCAACAGAAGATCAATTAGCTCAGGCCAAGTCTTGGTATCGTGAGCAACTGGAAGTTGCAGAGAAAGGCAAAGCTTATGAGCTGGCCATTCAGCCAGCCAAGTTACTCTCTCATGTTCCTTATGCAGAACGCAGTGAGCGGCGCAAATTGCTGGACACTATTAGTGTGCAGGATATCGTGACCTATCGTGATGCTTTGCTTAAACAATCTGCAATAGAAGTTTTGGCCGTCGGCAACATGACCGCACCACAAGTGACTGAGCTGGCTGAATCGCTGAAAAAACAACTCAGTTTGACCGGCACGACTTGGTGGACGGGTGAGGATGTGGTGGTTGATAAGGCTCAGCTAGCCAATATGGAACGGCTTGGCAGCAGCTCAGATGCTGCATTGGCGGCGGTCTACATTCCTACCGGTTATAGCGAGATTAAGGGGATGGCGTACAGTGCTTTGCTGGGGCAAATTGTTCAGCCATGGTTCTATGATCAACTACGTACGGAAGAGCAACTTGGCTATGCGGTATTTGCCTTCCCAATGTCGGTTGGCCGTCAGTGGGGCTTGGGCTTCTTACTGCAAAGCAACAGCAAGCAACCTGATTATCTTTATCAGCGCTATTTGGCCTTCTATCCACAGGCTGAAAAGCGTCTGCGTGACATGAAATCCGCTGATTTTGAACAATATAAGCAGGGGCTAATCAACCAATTACTGCAACGTCCACAAACACTGGATGAAGAAGCTAGCCGTTACAGTAATGATTTCAATCGTAATAATTTTGCGTTTGATAGCCGCGAGAAAATGATTGCTCAGGTGAAGCTACTGACTAACACGGCGTTGGCAGACTTCTTCCAGCAAGCGGTTATCAAGCCGCAAGGTTTGGCGCTGCTTTCTCAAGTTAAAGGCTTAGGGCAAACCGCTGGCGGGTATGCGGAGCTTAAAGGGTGGACGACGTATCCAACAACGTCTGCCTTGCAGGCAACTTTACCGCAGAAGGTATTGGCTCCATGACATCAATGACTCCTCAGCGGCTGGAGCCGCTAACGCTGCCCTTGTATGGAGAGAGGCTGATTGAAGCCTCAGCCGGTACTGGTAAAACTTTTACCATTGGGGTGCTTTATCTCAGATTATTGCTGGGCTTAGGTGGAGAGGCAGCATTTAGCCGCCCTCTGATGGTAGAGGAGATCCTGGTGGTGACCTTTACCGAGGCGGCAACTGAAGAGTTAAGGGGGCGAATCCGCGACAATATTCATGGGTTGCGCATCGCGTGCGTGCGGGGAGTCAGTGATGATCCAATGCATAAAGCTTTACTTGCTGAAATTACCGATCTGGGCGAGGCCGCAGTACAATTGCTGGCGGCCGAGCGCCAAATGGATGAAGCGGCAATTTACACCATTCATGGCTTCTGTCAGCGAATGCTGGCGAACAATGCATTTGAGTCTGGCATTTTATTTGAGCAAACATTGGTGCAAGACGAACTGCCACTACGCAGGCAAGCTTGTGCCGATTTTTGGCGGCGTCACTGTTATCCGCTCCCATTGACGATCGCTCGGGCGGTCAGTCAAGAATGGAGTGGCCCGGAAGCTCTGCTTAAAGACCTTGCTGCTTATTTACAGGGTGAGACGCCTAAATTTCGCCAAGCACCCGGTGAAGATGAAACGATACTCAGCCGGCACCAACAAATTGTGGTGCAAATTGATGCGGTTAAAGAGCAGTGGCGTGCTGCTGCCCATGAGTTAGAGGCTTTGATTAGTGGTTCTGGTGTCGATAAGCGCAGCTACAGCAGTAAACATTTGCCTAACTGGTTAGAAAAAGTCGGTATTTGGGCAGCACAAGAAACCGGTGACTACCAATTACCCAAAGAGCTGGAAAAATTTCGCCAGTCAGTATTATTGGAAAAAACCAAAAAAGGAGCCGCCCCCCAGCATGCTCTATTCAGTGTAATAGACCGAATATATGAACAACCGCTGACACTAAGAGATCTGATTTTAGCCAGAGCCATCAGTGAGATACGCACCTCCGTTCAGCAGGAAAAACGGCAGCGAGCAGAGCTGGGGTTTGATGACCTGCTCAGCAAACTGGATGCGGCATTACAGCAACCGGGTGGGGAGTTATTGGCTCAAGCTATCCGTACTCGTTATCCCGTAGCCATGATTGATGAGTTCCAGGATACCGATCCGCAACAATATCGTATTTTCCACACGCTGTACGGCGGACAAGGTGACTGTGGCCTATTGCTGATCGGCGATCCTAAACAGGCTATTTATGCATTCCGTGGTGCCGATATTTTTACCTATATTCGTGCCCGTTCAGAAGTAAGTGCCCACTACACACTAGAGACAAACTGGCGTTCATCTTTCCCGATGGTGCAATCAGTAAACAGGCTATTTAGTTTGGTCAAAGTCCCTTTCTTATTTGAGCAAATCCCGTTTATAAATGTGGCGCCTGCAGAAAAAAATAGTCAGCTATCATTTGAAATAAAAGGGAAAAAACAACCTGCGCTCTCTTTCTGGCTACAGCCAGGAGAAGGGGTTGGTGTGAGTGAATATCAACAATTAATGGCGCGACAGTGCGCAGCTCAAATTCGTGACTGGTTAACTGCGGGTCAGCAAGGGCTGGCTCAATTAGTGACCGCCAAAGGTGCAAGGCCGGTTCAGGCATCTGATATAACCATATTGGTACGTAGCCGGGCAGAGGCGGCATTGGTGCGAGATGCACTGAGTGCGTTGGCTATCCCATCGGTTTATTTGTCTAATCGTGACAGCGTATTCGACACCACGGAAGCCAAAGACTTGCTGTGGCTATTGCAGGCGGTGCTTGCTCCTGAACAGGAACGGACATTACGCAGCGCTATGGCGACTGGAATATTGGGGCTGGATGCCCAAATGTTGGATGCATTAAATCACGATGAGCGGGCTTGGGATGCTTTGGTGGATGAATTCGATGGCTATCGCCAGCATTGGCAGCGTCGTGGTGTGCTGCCAATGCTGCGGGAGGTTATGGCGCACCGCCATTTAGCGGAAAACCTGCTAGCTACCCCCGGCGGGGAAAGGCGGCTAACAGACGTGCTACATCTGGGGGAGTTATTGCAAGAGGCTGCATCACAGCTTGATAGTGAGCACGCACTAATCCGCTGGTTGGCACAACAAATAGCACAGCCAAATCATCAGTCAGATAACCAGCAATTGCGTTTGGAAAGTGACCGCCATTTAGTACAAGTTATTACTATCCATAAATCGAAAGGGCTGGAATATCCATTGGTATGGCTGCCTTTTGTGGGGAATTTCCGCCAGCAACAGGATGTGCTCTACCATGATCGCCACAGCTTTGAAGCATTGCTTGACCTCAATGCGGATGAAGAGAGTCAGGCTCTGGCGGAAGAAGAGCGTCTGGCGGAAGACCTGCGGTTATTATACGTGGCACTTACCCGCGCGGTTTATCATTGCAGCGTGGGTATTGCTCCGCTGATTAAAGGCGGGCGAAAAAAGCAGGGTGATAGTGACATGCACCTTAGTGCATTAGGCTATTTGGTGCAGCAAGGGCAAGCTGGAGATGCACAGTATCTGGCTGACAAACTTGCAGAGCTAACTACATTGGCTGCGGGCGATATTGCTGTATCGACTGCAGGGCAACTGAATGAAACACCTTGGCAACCGCAACCGGAAGCGTTGCCAGCTCTAGCGGCGCGTCAGTTTAGCCGACAGATACACGATTATTGGCGAGTCACCAGCTATTCCGGCCTACAGCAGCATGGTTCCAGTAAAAACGGTATATCACCAGTATTAAATGTGCCATTACAAGAGTTATTACCCCGGCTGGACACCGATGCTGCGGGTGAACAAGCAGTAATAACCGAGAACCTCTTAACGCCTCATACTTTCCCGCGCGGTGCTGCGCCGGGTACTTTCCTGCATGACCTACTTGAACCTTTGGATTTTAGCCAACCCATTGATCAAGAATGGCTTACCGAACAATTACAGCAGCAGGGCTTTGGTGAGCAATGGTCACCCATGCTACATCAGTGGCTAAACGAGATTGTACAAGTCCCGCTGAATGAAACGGGTGTGACGCTGGCGGGGCTAACGCCACAGAGCAAGCAGGCGGAATTACAATTTTACCTGCCGATCGACGCGCTGCTACAAGCGCGAGAGTTAGACGCCTTAATCAAGCACTATGACCCACTTTCTCGCCAGTGTCCGGTATTGGATTTTCAGCAAGTTAGAGGGATGCTTAAAGGATTTATTGACTTGGTTTTCTGCTGGCAAGGCAAATATTACTTACTGGATTACAAGTCTAACTGGTTGGGTGAAGACAGCAGTGCTTATACCGCTGAAGCGATGACCCAAGCCATGGCTGAGCATCGCTATGACCTGCAATATCAACTATATACTCTGGCTTTACACCGCTATCTGCGTCATCGGTTAGCGAATTATGATTATCAACGTGACTTTGGTGGCGTCATCTATCTCTTCCTGCGTGGAGTCGATAAGCAGCATCCGGGTAACGGTATTTTTAGCTGCCGCCCAGAATGGGAGCTGATTGAAGGAATGGACAATCTATTCAGTGGTCGTGCTTTTGAGCTGCAATTCAGTGATGAAGGTGGCTCCGCCTCGATAGATGAGAGGGACGCAATATGATGGCGTTACTGGATCAGGCGGTTCGTGACCACTTACTACGCCCGCTGGATGTTCAGTTCTCGCGCATGATTGCCGGTGAAGACAATCCCATGCTGCAATTGGCTGCCGCTATTCTCAGTGCTGAAGCTGGAGCTGGGCATGTGTGTCTGCCACTAAGCTACTTGCAGCCGGATGAGCTATTTGGTGGTCGACAGCCGGGCTTATCACAAGCACTGTGGCAGACGGCGGGTTCGCCTGATAAATTGCTTTGGATTCAAGCTCTAAATAGTTCTCCAGCGGTCAGTGATGGTACGCGGCCAACGCCATTAGTTTTGCAAAATGACCGTTTGTATCTGCAACGAATGTGGCAATACGAAGGGGATGTCGTGCGCTTTATTGCCAGTGATAATGCCGCTTCATTCATTACTGAAACTAGAGTCGTCAACGAAACATTGCTGCGAGAAACTCTCGATGGTCTATTTGGGCAGTCTGGCCCTGAAGTTGACTGGCAAAAAGTGGCAGCTGCGGTGGCTGCAACCCGTCGAATTTCCGTGATTTCTGGTGGACCGGGTACCGGAAAAACCACTACAGTCGCCAAGTTATTGACCGCACTGATACAACTTAGCCAAGGGCAACGTTTACGTATCCAACTTGCCGCCCCGACCGGTAAGGCTGCGGCGCGCTTGACTGAGTCTCTGGGCAATGCCATTCGGCAACTGCCATTGATTGATAATGAACGTAAGCTATTTCCTGACCAGGCATCCACATTACACCGCCTGCTGGGGGCTCAGCCTAACAGTCAGCGGCTGCGCTATCACCGAGGTAATCCATTAAACCTTGATGTGCTGGTAGTTGATGAAGCTTCCATGGTGGATTTGCCCATGATGGCGCGGCTTATTGCTGCACTACCAGCCAAGGCTCAAGTAATTTTTCTTGGTGATCGAGACCAACTAGCGTCGGTTGAGGCGGGGGCGGTGCTGGGGGATATTTGCCGCTTTGCCGAGCTGGGCTATAGCGCAGCGCGAGCTGAACAATTAGCGCGCTTAACAGGATGCACACTGAGCGGGAATATATCCATTGGTGATGTACAAACTGACGCAGTTAATGTCCGTGATAGCCTGTGTTTGCTGCGTAAAAGCTATCGCTTCGATGAGAAATCCGGCATTGGGCAACTCGCCTTGGCTGTTAATGCTGGCAAGTATCACCATGCATTATCTGTTTTAAACGGCACATATTCTGATATCGAACGTTTCTCTTTGGCTGATGCCGATGATTATCAAGTATTGCTGGAAGACTGTGCTACTGGTTATCAGCACTATCTTCAACTGGCGACCACCGGCGCGCATGCCGCTGATGTGTTGGCGGCATTTGGCCGTTATCAGCTGCTGTGCGCATTACGTACCGGGCCATTTGGTGTCAGTGGTTTAAATGAGCGGATTGAGCAGCTATTACATCGCAAACGGCTAATTGAACGCTCCCCTGGGCCATCAGGGCGCTGGTATGTTGGTCGACCAGTGATGATTGGGTTAAATGACAGTGCGCTTGGTTTATTCAACGGTGATATTGGTATTGCTTTAATTGATTCTGAGGGAGAGCTGCGGGTACATTTCCAATTACCCGATGGCAACATAAAGTCAGTACAACCCAGCCGCCTTCCCAGCCATGAAACCGCCTATGCGATGACTGTACATAAATCTCAGGGGTCGGAGTTTGAACATACCGCGTTGGTATTACCCAATACTTTTATGCCAGTGTTAACCCGAGAGTTGGTCTATACCGCAATTACTCGAGCGCGTCAGCGCTTAACGCTGTATTGCAGTGATGGGGTGCTGGGGAGTGCAATTCGCACACCAACACTTCGTCTGAGTGGATTAGTCGATCGCTTGAATGAGCTGAAGAAATAAAACTAAGGGGGCAATAGCCCCCTTGATGTCATTAATGACCCGCTACAAATCAGCCAGCAGAATTTTTGAGCGGCGCTGATAGTTATACAGTTCCTGCTTCAGAATCGGTAAAACCTCAACTTCTGCCGGAGTAAAACCACGTTCCTGGAACCAATGAATGCTGCGGGTGGTTAACACAAACAGTTTTTTAAGCCCCATCTGCCGTGCCTGATTAGCAACTCGCTTGAGTAGCATTTCGCCGCGGGAAGAGCTGCGATAATCGGGATGCACTGCCACACAAGCCATCTCTCCGATTTGCTCCTCAGGGAATGGATACAGTGCCGCGCAAGCAATAGTCAGATTATCTCGCTCAATAATGGTGAACTTATCGATCTCCATCTCAAGTTGTTCGCGCGAACGACGTACCAATATTCCTTGCTGCTCGAGTGGGCGGATCAGCTCCAAGATACCGCCAATATCATTAATGGTGGCGCGGCGAACTTGCTCAGCGCTCTCCATAACAATCTGGGTACCGATACCGTCGCGGGAGAACAGTTCTTGCACCAGTGCCCCATCTTCTTGATAACTCAGTAAATGGCTGCGGCGCACACCACTGCGGCAAGCTTTCACTGCGCCACGCAGAAAACGCACTGTCCCCGAGTTGTAATCACCTTCCTGTTCCAGATCTTCAATCCGTTTTTGCGCGTCGTTGGGGAACAGTTCTGAAATAATATTGCCTTCAATGTCTGTCACCCCTTGGGATGAGCAGAAGCCGATCATTTTTTCGGCTTTCAGTTTGATGGCCAACTGAGTAGCCACTTCTTCAGATGTCAGATTAAAGCTCTCGCCGGTAACCGACACGGCAACGGGCCCCAATAACACAATAGCGCCATTATCCAACTGGCGATGGATAGCTTCCTCATCAATCCGGCGAATACGCCCGCTATGGCAATAATCAACACCATCATCCACCCCCAGAGGTTGGGCAATGATAAAGTTGCCGCTGACGACATTAATATGCGCCCCTTGCAGTGGAGTGTTATTCAGGCTCATCGATAATCTTGCCGTAATATCCAACTGCAATAAGCCGGCAGCCTGTTTAACCATTTCCAACGTGCGGGCATCGGTCACCCGGGTATGCTTATGATAAATAGGTTCGTAGTGATGCTGGGCCAAATTGGCGTCGATTTGGGGACGGGCGCCATAGACCACGACCAGCCGAATCCCTAGGCTATGCAATAACCCTATATCGTTGACGATGCTTGAGAAGTTTTCATGCTCAATCGCCTCGCCCCCCAGCATGACAACAAATGTCTTGCCGCGGTGCGCATTAATATAGGGAACTGAGTGGCGAAACCCTTGGACCAGTTCAGTACTACGTTCCTTCACGGCAGACCCTCTTTGAATTTTTATTCGGTATTTTTGTATTTTTATTCTTTTTTGATCAAGATGGCAAGCAGGAAATTGCTATTAAATGCATATGTATGGCACATGCTCATTAATAAATTGAATAACATAAAAATGTTTTTCTGATGACAGCTGGGGGTCGATTAGTTAAAGTTTTTCCTCATGAATTTTTTTTGTTCGATTTTTATTCATATTTTGGTAGTGACTTTGGAGTTACATGGCAGATTCAAATCATAATGTTAGGCGTCGCCGTCTACTACAAGGTGCCGCCGCAGCCTGGATGTTAAGTGTCACCCGGGTTGGATTTGCTGCTTCCTCTCATATCATCGCAGTAAGGGTTTGGCCCTCTTCAACTTATACCCGGGTAACACTGGAATCCAATACGCCGCTTAAGTATCGTCAGTTCGCGCTAAAAAATCCGGATCGGATTGTGGTGGATATTGAAGGCGTACATCTGAATAGCGTATTAAAAGAAATCAGTAGTCAGGTGCAGTCCGGCGATCCCTACCTGAAGCAGGCACGAGTAGGGCAGTTTGATAAAAATACTGTCCGGCTGGTGTTGGAGTTGAAGCAAAGTATCAGCCCGCAATTATTTACCCTTAAGCCCTTCGCTGAGTTTAAAAACCGCTTGGTAGTCGATTTATATCCGCAAGAGGGCACAACTTCGGCAGAGGATGACCCACTGCTGGCTCTTTTAGAGGATTACAATAAGGGTAATGTGGAGCGCACTTTGCCCGCTGAAGCGCCAAAAGCGGGTAAAGCAGGG
Source organism: Yersinia alsatica (assembly GCF_902170305.1). GTDB lineage: Bacteria > Pseudomonadota > Gammaproteobacteria > Enterobacterales > Enterobacteriaceae > Yersinia > Yersinia alsatica. The sequence goes on from NZ_CABHWW010000006.1 coordinate 44,931, forward strand.
CGGGACAGGCCGATTGTTATCATGCTAGACCCCGGGCATGGTGGGGAAGATCCCGGTGCTATTGGTCGAAATAAAACCCGTGAAAAAGATATTGTGTTGCAAATCGCCCGCCGGTTGCAGGCATTAATAAAAAAAGAATCGAATATGCGGGTGTTTATGACCCGTAATGAAGATGTCTTTATCCCACTGAAAGTGCGGGTCGCTAAAGCCCGTAAGCTGCGTGCGGATTTATTCATTTCGATTCATGCCGATGCCTTTACCAATCGAGCCGCCAGAGGCTCCTCTGTGTTTGCGTTATCGACCAAAGGGGCAACCAGTACTGCGGCGCGTTTCTTGGCCCAGACACAGAACGAAGCCGACCAGATTGGTGGGGTCAGCAAGAGTGGGGATCGCTATCTGGACCATACCATGATTGATTTGCTGCAAACGGCGACTATCAATGACAGCCTGAAATTTGGCAAAGAAGTGCTGAATCGCATGGGGAAAATTAACAAACTTCACAAGAATAGTGTCGATCAGGCTGGTTTTGCCGTATTGAAAGCACCTGATATTCCGTCAATTTTGGTTGAAACGGCCTTTATCAGTAATTTGGAAGAAGAGCGAAAATTACGCACCAGCCAGTTTCAGCAGCAAATTGCCGAATCTATTTTTGCTGGAATCAAAGCTTACTTTGCTAATGGCGGGGCGATGGCTCGGGTTTAGTCAGATTGATTGATATCAGCAGGGGCAGGATAGCCCTTGCTGGTAAGGGCTGGTGATAATGAGAAAGCCAGAAACAAAAAAACACCCTTGAGGGTGTCTTATGGTGATAAAAAAATGATTAAGAATTGGTTGCGGGGGCCGGATTTGAACCGACGACCTTCGGGTTATGAGCCCGACGAGCTACCAGGCTGCTCCACCCCGCGTCCGATTGAGCGCACTATACTCTGGATGAGATCTGTTGCAAGTAGTTTTGCCACTTAATTATGGTAAATAGAGTTTTTCGATTAATTTATCAACTATCTGTTTCCTTTTTCCCCACAACGCTGTCAGGGGATTTTTTTCTAGCTGCTGATTCCTTTATCCATAGGCGTTTGTTATCGTTCGCCGGTAGATAAAATAAGTAAGAGAAGGCGTGAAATGACAAGTCGTTGGGGCAAATACCTACTGAGTGGAATAATGATTGCCGTTCTGGCTGGTTGCCAATCGCGGCCAACTGATCGTGGGCAACAGTATAAGGATGGGCGTCTGGAGCAATCACTGGAGCTGGTGAATGAGCCTAACGCGACAGGTAAGCCAGTCAACGCTAAAGATTATTCTGATCAGGTGAAGGTGATTAACCAATCTTCACCGGGTCTCTATAGCCGCAATAGCAATACTTTCAATGCGGTGCAAAACTGGATGTTGGCAGGGGCTGATACCAGTAAGTTAAGTCTGTTTGGTTTGAATGCCTATCAGATGGAAGGGGTAGATAATTTCGGTAATGTGCAATTTACCGGCTACTACACCCCGGTGCTTCAAGCCCGCTATACACCACAAGGTGAATTCCGCCATCCACTTTATCGTATGCCAGCTAAAGGAAAGCGCCGCTTACCTGATCGCGCTGCTATATATGCAGGTGCACTGGATAACAACAAATTAGCTATTGCCTACACCAATTCGCTAGTCGATAACTTTATGATGGAAGTACAGGGCAGCGGTTATGTTGATTATGGCGATGGCCGACCACTGACTTTCTTCGGTTATGCCGGTAAAAATGGCCATGCTTACCGCAGTATTGGTAAGGTGCTGATTGATCGTGGGGAAGTGGCGAAAGCAGATATGTCGATGCAAGCCATTCGCCACTGGGCTGAAACCCACAGTGAAGCTGAAGTCAGAGAGTTATTAGAGCAGAATCCGTCCTTTGTCTTCTTCAAACCGGAAATGTATGCGCCAGTGAAAGGGGCCAGTGCGGTGCCTTTGATTGCTAAAGCTTCGGTTGCCTCGGATCGTTCATTGATTCCACCGGGCACCACATTGTTGGCTGAAGTACCTTTGTTGGATAATCAGGGGAAATTTACCGGCCAATATCAGATGCGGTTGATGGTCGCACTGGATGTGGGCGGTGCAATTAAAGGCCAACATTTTGATATTTATCAGGGTATTGGGCATGAAGCTGGCCAAGCTGCTGGTTTCTACAATCATTATGGCCGCGTTTGGGTACTGAAAAATGCCCAAAGCAGTGGGCCACTGTTTACTGCTTATCAAGCTGGCAGCAAAGCCGCACCAACCGGTAATGGTTCTTCGTTGTTGGTGAGTAATCAGGGCCAGTAAATATCCCCCAACGACTTGAAGCTACAGAAGAGTTAACCGTAGCTTTAGGTTATTTGGCTATGGATGCTATTTTTCCTCGGCGGCCAACTGGCCGCTTTTGCATTAGTATTATTTTTCAAAGTCATGAAGGTAACAAGTTTATGAGCACAGCCTATTCCGAAGCTTACCAACAGCGATTTGGTGGCATTGCTCGCCTATATGGGCAGCAGGCACTGACGCTTTTTTCACAGGCACATGTCTGTGTCATCGGTATTGGTGGCGTGGGTTCATGGGCGGCAGAGGCACTGGCGCGTACCGGTATTGGCGCAATTACATTAATTGATATGGATGATGTTTGTGTCACCAATACCAATCGGCAAATCCATGCCTTACGGAACAATGTTGGGCAGGCTAAAACCGAAGTCATGGCAGAGCGAATTCGGGCGATTAATCCAGAATGTCGAGTAACCTGTATCGACGATTTTATTACTGCGGATAATGTTGCTGAGCTATTAGATAACAACTTTAGCTATGTTATTGATGCAATTGACAGTGTACGGCCAAAAGCCGCGCTACTGTCTTATTGTCGCCGCTATAAAATCCCGGTGGTGACGACCGGCGGCGCTGGTGGGCAAATCGACCCAACCCGCATTGAAGTGGTGGATCTGGCGAAAACGATTCAAGATCCACTGGCGGCAAAGTTGCGTGAAAGGCTGAAAAGCGACTTTAATGTGGTGAAAAACAGCAAAGGCAAGCTGGGGATCGACTGTGTTTTTTCCAGCGAACCATTAGTTTACCCACAAAGTGATGGTTCGGTCTGTGCTTCCCGCAGCACAGCTGAAGGGCCGAAAAAGATGGATTGCACTTCAGGTTTTGGCTCGGCAACTATGGTTACCGCCACCTTTGGCTTTGTCGCGGTATCACATGCATTGAAAAAGATGATGGCAAAAGCCGCTCGTCAGGCGCAATAGCGACTCAGGTGCGCAGCTAACAACCCGGTAACTGCAATTAATCAGGGTATTGGGCGGCAATGGCTTGCACACCTTGCGCTAATGCCTGCAAACCACTGGCGCGCGAAGTGCTTAATTGCTGGCGCAGTCCTAATTGGTCGAACAGTGCCAGTGGGTCTTCATCCAATATCTGCTGTGGCGTTTTACCTTCCACAGCAGTCAGAATAACCGCTAATAACCCACGAACAATCCGGCCTTCACTGTCGCCGTAGAAATGCAAACTGCCGTCTGGCAGGCGCTCATGCCCAAGCCACACTCTGTTTTCACACCCCGTCAGCTCCAATTCATGCTGTTTTAATGACTCGGGCAATGGTGGGAGCTGCTTGGCCAGCAAAATTAACTGGCGATAACGATCTTCCCACTGTTTTTGGGCGCTGAATGTTTCCAGCAAATTAGCAGCAGTAATGTTATGGCCAAAGGGGTGTGGGGCAATCATCATCTTCTCATTTTATGTCTGGTTGATATTATTAAAACTTAATCTTGCAGTAACGCCAGAGCCTTGGTTATTGCAGAGCACAAGACTTCAACATCATGCTCGGTATTGTAAGGGGCGAATGATGCGCGCAAGCTACCACTCACTCCCAGTGCTGCCATCAATGGCTGGGCGCAATGTTGCCCGGCTCGGAGCGCGATGCCTTGTTCGGCCAGTAACGTCACTAGATCACTGTGGTGAACACCCTCAAATGTGAAGGCCAGTAAGCTTGATTGCTGACAACGGAAGCTGCGAAAACCCGGCAATTCAGCCAGCTTATTCTCGGCCAGCGTCGCCAAATTTTGGCTATAAGCCTCAGCTTCTTCCAGATCAATATGTTCAAGCCAACTGAGTACTGCGGATAAACCAATCACGCCCGCAATATTAGGGGTGCCTGCTTCAAAACGATAAGGGACTTCATGGGGAGTAAAACCACCAAATGAAGCCTGGGTTAGCATTTTGCCACCGCCTTGCCATGCGGGCATCTCTCGCAGTAATTCAGACTTGCCATACAGCACCCCAATGCCTGTTGGCCCATATAATTTATGAGCAGAAAAAGCATAAAAATCAATATCAAGAGCTTGAACATCCGCCGGGTTATGAACTACTCCTTGGGCACCATCTACCATGACCACACAATCATATTGATGGGCGAGTTCAATTGCCTGAGCCAATGGTGGGCTACCGCCGGTCACATTAGACATCTGCCCTAGCGCTAATAAGCGAGTTTTACTGTTGAGTAATTGCGGCAATAGCTGTAAATCGGGCAGATTATCCAGACCGATAGGTAACTTAATTATTCTGGCACCCGTTTGTTCGGCAACCATAAGCCAGGGTATTAAGTTCGCATGATGTTCTGCTTCACTGACAATAATTTCATCCCCAGCCTGTAGGCGAGGGCGAGCATAACTTTGTGCTACCAGATTAATTGCCTCGGTAGTGCCCCGCGTCCAAATGATATTCTCTGCTTCCGGCGCATTGATAAAGTCAGCCACCTGCTGGCGGGTTTCTTCAAAACGAACCGTCAGGGAGAGTGCGGATTGATGCTGGCTGCGGTGTACCGTCGCGGAATCTTGCTGATAAAACAACTGGGTAGCTTCAATCATGGCGCGCGGTTTCAGCGCCGTTGCCGCACTGTCCAGATAGATTATTTCATCATTAATTGCCGGGAATTCCTGGCGAAAATCCGTTGGATTAAAAGCCTTCATACTGTTGTTCGTATCCTTTGATTGGCTTCGGAACTGTCTCATTTTGCCCATAATTAGCCTACTAATGGCTCTGATGGCTGGAAATATGTCCTGAGCGAGTTATGCTGAATAGTAACGGACATAACCATTTGTCTGGTAATGGAAACGAGTTTTTCAGCATTTTAATCTGCAAGGAGTCACCCATGAAAAAGACAGCTGCCGTAATTTCTGCACTTATGCTCACTTTTACTTTAGCAGCCTGTTCAAGCAACTATGTTATGCACACTAATGATGGTCGCACTATCGTTGCTGATGGTAAACCTAAAGTAGATGATGAAACAGGGATGATAAGCTACACCGATGCTAACGGTACCGAACAGCAAATTAACCGTTCAGAAGTGAAAGAGATGGCCGAAGGTAATTAATTGATACCCTTAGTACTACTTAAATTTAAGCTTCGACTCTGTGCAATACAAAGTGGCGCTTACATTTAGGTTTTTGAAAATAAGTAAGCTCTGAAATTAGGGTAAAAAAAAGCACCGCAAAAATAGCGGTGCTGCATAAAATCACTATGGACAGACAGGGTAAATGTACAGGAAGTGAAAAAAAAACAGTAGCTTAGCTACAATGTCTGGTACACCAGACCATTTGCAAACACAACATCACAACCACAAAGCCAAAAGCATTTCAGTACCTGGATACTAAACCTACTTTTCGTTCCGGCTTGGGAAGTGCCGCCACTATAGGTATTTACTAGCACATCCTCAACGGACAATTTATAATGTCTCGGATTATAAAAACTAATAAGTAAACAAAGGGTTTCATCTCACGGTGAGCCGTTATAAAAAAGTATCCAATTCATGTCAAAACGATTACCACCACTGAATGCCTTGCGGGTTTTCGATGCGGCCGCACGCCACCTGAGTTTTACTAAAGCTGCTGATGAATTATTTGTGACTCAAGCTGCTGTTAGCCACCAGATAAAGTCACTGGAGGATTTTCTCGGGCTAAAATTGTTCCGCCGCCGTAACCGTTCTTTACTGCTGACCGAAGAAGGCCAGAGTTATTATCTCGATATCAAAGAGATATTTACCTCCATCAATGAAGCCACGCGCAAATTACAGGCCCGCAGTGCGAAAGGGGCTCTGACCGTCAGTCTCCCTCCTAGTTTTGCTATCCAATGGTTGGTTCCGCGTCTTTCTGGCTTTAATGCGGCTTATCCCGGCATTGATGTCAGGATCCAGGCGGTTGATCGGGAGGAGGACAAACTCGCTGACGATGTCGATGTAGCGATATTTTATGGTCGGGGGAACTGGACCGGTTTGCGCACTGAGCGTTTATATGCCGAATTCCTACTCCCGGTTTGTGCGCCGAGCTTATTAATGGGCGAACATGGATTAAAAGTGCCGTCAGATCTGGCTTATCACACCTTGTTGCATGATACTTCCCGCCGAGATTGGATGGCATATACTCGTCAATTGGGAGTGCCGCAGATTAACGTGCAACAAGGGCCGATATTCAGCCACAGTGCCATGGTGGTTCAGGCCGCTGTTCATGGTCAGGGTATTGCATTGGTGAATAACGTTATGGCGCAGTCTGAGATTGAAGCTGGGCGATTAGTGTGCCCATTTAATGATGTTTTGGTAAGTAAAAATGCTTTTTATCTGGTTTGTCATGACAGTCAGGCAGAACTGGGTAAAATAGCCGCTTTTCGTCAGTGGATACTGGCAAGAGCAGCCAGCGAACAGGAAAAGTTACGTTTTCGCTATGACAACTGACGTTTAATTATCACCAGGCAATGTAACGATAACTCTGATCCAACTTAAGGTTAATGACGATGAATGGTCGTTTAATGCTGATATTTGCCGCCCTGAGCGGTTTTTTCTATGTTGCTTTCGGCGCCTTTGGTGCTCATGTATTGAATGCCTCTTTGGGGCCGAATGAGATGGCTTGGATTCGCACCGGGCTGGAGTATCAGGGTTTCCATACGTTGGCGATCCTGGCATTAGCTGTTGCGATGCAGCGGCAGATAAGTATTTGGTTTTACTGGAGTGGAGCCTTGTTAGCGCTCGGAACGCTACTCTTTAGTGGCAGTTTATACTGCCTGGCTCTATCGCACCTGAAGCTGTGGGTATATATCACGCCAGTGGGCGGAGTATGTTTTCTGGCGGGATGGATTTTGATGTTGGTTGGCGCGCTGCGTCTAAGAAAAAGGGCAGAACGCCATGAATAATAAAATTGCTTTATATTGCCGCTCTGGTTTTGAGAAAGAGTGTGCGGCAGAAATTACCGCGAAGGCCGCAGAGCTGGAAATTTTTGGCTTTGCGCGGGTAAAAGAAAACAGTGGCTATGTACTGTTTGAATGTTATCAGTTGGAAGATGCTGACCGTTTGATTCGCGAAGTTCCTTTCCGCGAACTGATCTTTGCCCGCCAGATGATGGTGGTAGGTGAATTATTGAAAGATTTACCCCCTGAAGATCGTGTGTCTCCCATTGTTGGCATGTTAGTTGGTGTTATTGAAAAAGCCGGTGAGCTACGTGTTGAAGTTGCTGATACCAATGAAAGCAAAGAGTTACTTAAGTTCTGCCGTAAGCTGACAGTACCGCTGCGTAATGCCTTGCGTGAGCAAAAAATTCTGTCTGCTCGTGAGAATGCTCATCGTCCAGTTGTGCATGTGTTCTTTATTGCATCTGGCTGCTGTTATGTTGGTTATTCCTATAGCAACAATAATTCACCGTTCTATATGGGTATCCCGCGTCTCAAGTTCCCATCTGATGCACCAAGCCGTTCAACCTTAAAACTGGAAGAAGCATTCCATGTGTTTATTCCGGCGGATGAATGGGAAGAACGTCTGGCCAGTGGTATGCATGCTGTTGATTTAGGGGCTTGCCCCGGTGGTTGGACTTATCAATTAGTGCAACGCAGCATGATGGTTCAGGCTATTGATAATGGCTTGATGGCACAAAGCCTGATGGATACTGGGCAGGTGACTCATCATCGTGTTGATGGTTTTAAATATGAACCAACCCGCAGCAATATTTATTGGTTAGTGTGCGATATGGTGGAGAAGCCAGCTAAGGTGACTCAACTTATCATTAAGTGGCTGGTAAATGGTTGGTGCCGTGAGGCCATTTTCAACCTGAAATTACCGATGAAAAAGCGTTTTGAAGTCGTTTCAGAGAATCTGGAAATGATAGATGAACAGCTGAAAGAGCATGGTATTAATGCCCATATTCAGGCTAAGCAGCTCTATCATGACCGCGAAGAAGTGACGGTACATGTGCGGCGTATTTGGTCTGGTGCGCCTGGCCGCCGAGATGAGCGGAACTAGGTTAGCCATCATCTTTCAAGGTGCAGGTGTATTGGCAGCTCTCGGTTATCCGAATCGCTGACTTGTGTAAGCTCATCGGGATAAGTTCGTTGGCTGCCTACCTGCAACCTCAATGATTTAGGCTATGGTATTGTGTCCAAAGAAGGGATCAATGGATCCCTTTATTTTTTTAGGCTGAAATTATTTATTCAAACGTAGCTGCTGTAAATTGCCAGTTAACGGCAAATCAGTTTTAAGTGTCGCTATCTGTTTGCAAATAAAAGCCATCTCCTGATGTTCCTGCAATTTCTTACGCCACTTCTCCGGCACAGAATCTATCCCTTGATAAAGTTCTTCCAGACTATTGGCTTGTTGCAGTAACAACGCCGCTGTTTTTGCACCAATACCGACGACGCCAGGGATTTTACTGCTGCTGATCCCGGCAAGCCCCCAGTAATCCGGTAATTGATGCGGCAATACGCCAAATTCTTGCTTTACGAATGGCATATCCAGCCAACGTTTTTGAAAGTAATCTCGAATCTGTACATTCGGCGCTAACAGCTGGCAGTAGCCTTTGTCAGTTGAAACGATAGTGACTTGATGCCCAGCGCCACTGACTTTTGCAGCCAATGTTGCCGCCAGATCATCGGCTTCATTACCCGGCGAATGCCAGCAATTAACGCCCAATGAAATAAATGCCTCGCGGATAAGCGACATTTCTTGTTGCAGATTATCCGGCATCGGCGAACGACCTGCTTTGTAATCGGGAAGACATTGATGACGCCAGCTATCAGAGCGGTCATCCTCATCAAAAACCGCAACGGCATGAGTGGGTTGGCTATGTGAAATAAGCTGTTGTAACCCATGCTGGCAAGCATTAATACAAGGTGAACCCTGCACTGCATGAATGCGGCGAATGAGATTAAGGGCATCAACAATAAGAAGGTGAATTTGCATGATCTGTCTTATTTGAGGGTGGCATCATCATTAAGCCAGAGTAATGTCGGGTAACGCCAGCCAGAAGGCTTAGCGCTACCCGGTGAAGTTTACTTATTTTTTAACTACATCTTTATTCTTTAGCTAGATATCTATCCCTAACTACAGATTTCATAGCAAGGTGTATAAGCCGTGCCCGGTAACTTCATACGATGTTGAGCGATAAAGCCTTGCAGCAGTTGGTCCATTTGCTTCATCAGCAACGGGTCACCGTGCAATTTGAATGGCCCATGAGCTTCAATGGCATGGATTCCAACTTCTTTGACGTTACCTGCCACAATGCCAGAAAAAGCACGACGTAATGCTGCGGCCAGTTTTTCCGGTGGTTGATTATGAGACAAATCCAGATTAGCCATATTCTCGTGTGTTGGCTCAAAAGGATGCTGCAAGTCAGGCTCGATACGAATAGACCAGTTAAAGCTATAAGCGTCGCCGGTATTACGACGATTCTCTTTTACCAATGGCATCGATTTCTTCATCTGACGCGCGACTTCATCCGGATCGTCAATGATAATCTGATAGTATTTGCGCGCTCCATCACCTAGCGTATTCATGATGAATTCATCGACAACCCTGAAGTAATCTGCGCTCTCTTTTGGCCCGGTGAGGATCAGCGGCAATACCTGCTCACTGTTATCTGGATTCATTAGAATCCCTAACAGATAAAGTAATTCTTCCGCAGTCCCTACGCCGCCTGGGAAAATAATAATCCCATGTGCAATACGGACGAAGGCTTCCAGCCGCTTTTCAATGTCTGGCATGATGACCAGCTCATTGACCAGTGGGTTTGGTGGCTCAGCTGCAATAATTGAAGGCTCGGTCATACCGATAAAACGGCCTTGTTTGTAGCGCTGCTGGGCATGGCCTACAGCGGCTCCTTTCATCGGTGCTTCCATCGCTCCCGGCCCACAGCCGGTACAGATATTTAATTCGCGTAAACCGAGTTGGCTACCCACTTTACGGGCATATAAATACTCGTTTTCATTGATTGAATGACCGCCCCAACAAACAACCATATTAGGTTCTTCATCGATATGTAGGGCACGGGCATTACGTAAAATAGAGAAGACTTGGTCGGTCAAATGACTGGAGCTTTCTGTATGCCGATGTTGGGAGTGTTCGGTACTCACAATCTGCCCATTTACGAATAAAATATCGCGCAAGACCGCAAACAGGTTTGCCTGCAATGAGCGGATAATTTTACCATCAACAAAAGCATGTTCTGGGGGATTAACTAACTCGAGTTTTACGCCACGTTCACGACGCAATACATTGATATCAAATGTTTCATAGCGAGATAACAGCTCTTTACTGTTATCCGTTAGGCTACCTGAATTGAGAACAGCCAAGGAACAATTACGGAATAAACGGTATAGATCACTACTTGCTGTACGCTTAAGCATATCCACTTCGAGCTGTGACAACAGATCCATTGAGCCGAGTGGGCTGATATGTGTAATCAAAGTTACTCCTTTACACCCCTGGGGGGTGGTAGTACTTGTGTATCAGAGCGCCGCTTTCTGTTTTTCCGTGGAATATCAGAGAGCCCTCTAAGTGTCCATTACTGATTTTTTCATCTGAAAAGAGCATGAAGATCCTGTAATTAACCTTAACGTTGCCAGTCACTTTTTACCAATATTAACGTATTCGAGCTGTAATCTTGCGCACGCGCCCGCATTTATTGCCGTGCTAAACGGCCGGTTGACGGTACAAAGTCAGTATTGGAGCGCCATGGATTGATATCCAGCCCTCCGCGTCGGGTATAGCGAGCATAAACCGACAGTGTTTCTGGCTGACAAAAACGCATAATGTCATTGAAAATACGTTCAACACATTGCTCGTGAAATTCATTATGGTGACGGAAAGAGACCAAATAGCGCAGCAGTGCTTCGCGGTTAATTTGTCGGCCGCTATAGCTAATTTGTACTGAACCCCAATCTGGTTGGTGGGTTATCAAGCAGTTAGATTTGAGTAAGTGGCTGACCAAATTCTCTTCTACTCGATTTTTACCGGCGGCATCCTGCAAGTAATCAGCATTGAATTCATAGCTATCGATACGAATATCTTGTTGATCCAGACACTCTCCCGAGAAATTAGCAATTGGCTGATGGGCCAATTCGTCCAGATGATATAGCCGGACACTGACATCACCTTGCGCGCAGGTGGCCAGATCCTGTTGCAGAGTGGCTTGTACCTTTTCCCAGTCAGCAAAAACAGTTTGGTTAAAACTGTTGAGATAAAGCTTAAAACTTTTTGATTCAATCAGATTAACGCTATCTGCATTCAGGCTGATTTCGCCCACTGCGACCTGTGGCAGGCCATTGCTGTTCAGCCAGGACAACTCATACATTGTCCAGATATCTGCACCATGAAAGGGGAGGTTATCTGGATATAAACCGAGAGGTTCGCGGTTCATGCTGCGAGGTACGGCCTGTAGCAAGCTGACGTCATAGTGGTCGCGATAAGCGGTCGGTTTACCTAGCGTCAGTTCCGCCAGAGCCTGATGATCTTGATATGAAGACATGCTGTTTCCATGATGAGAGATAGGTACAATAGCCATAGTTTATCAATTAATGCTGCGTTTAACTGCATTTCTGAGTGGGTGTTCTGCCCCCTTTAGTGCAACCGAAGCTGCGGCGATACTGAGAATAACCATGGACCAGAACGTTTCAACGGCACTGAACAGCTTTACTCAACGTTATATTGATTTGTGGCAGCAGCAAACTGGGCACCTGCCTGCCAGTGACGAACTCTACGGCGTTCCTTCTCCTTGTATTGTGAAAACTCAGGATTCTCAGGTGTTTTGGTCGCCTCAGCCTTTTGTCGCTGAGGCCAACCTTGCCAATATTGAACGCGCGCTGGAGATTCAACTGCATCCAGATATTCATGAGTTTTATACCCGGCAATATGCTGGGGATATGAAAGCAGATTTAGGTGATCACCGTTTTACCTTGCTACAGGTCTGGAGCGAAGATGATTTTATTCGTTTGCAAGAGAATCTGATTGGTCATTTGGTCACACAAAAAAGATTAAAACTCTCGCCGACACTATTTTTAGCAACCACAGAATCTGAAATGACCATGGCTTCACTCTGCAACGTCAGCGGTAATGTGGTGCTCGAAGAGTTTGGTAGTGGGAAACGGACACTGCTAGCATCAACACTGGTCCATTTCTTGGATGCACTACGCCCAGTATTACCTGAATAAAGAAAAGGTTATTGTTTATTCAGATGTAGCCGGTGTGAGAGATCTCGCACACCGGCTGTGAGACATCACTTCTATTATTTTTATGTGAAATTATTGTATTAGGCTTATCTTCAATAAAATCACTTTGTTATAAACATTCATTTTTTTATATATAAAAGTGCCTGCCTCATTATTCTTTCAGTACCTTGTCTCTCTTTGTCGATTAAGCGATCCTTTATTCGCTGGATAGGATCTGGTGGAGAAGGACGGTATCAGGATGGTGCCACTTCAGGATGAAGAACACAGGGACTGCTTAGGATGAGTGAAGGGATGTTTCAGGATGAAACCAAGGACACCTCCAGGATGGAGATTGAGAGCCAGTTCAGGATGATTGGTGGGTTAGGATAACCTCAGGATTGACGCCGGGATGGTGTAGGACAACGCGACGGATTGCTGGTTAGGATAACCATACGGAAAAGTTTTCAAGGATTGAGCAGGGAGCATCAATTTTAGCTGGATTGCTATGAAACGAATTGAGGGGTACTGGTAAAACAGTACCCCTTTTTTTATCTGTATTTTGCTCAATCCGAATCTGTAAGCTAGGGTGTGAACTTGGGCATCCTTGGCTTCAATGGTATGCTTGGCCGCCGTTGAACCAGCCCGGTGAATGGTTGTTTTTTGGTTGAGAGCATAATCATGAATACAGAAAATCAGGTGCGTCAGAGCCTACAGAATATTGAGCTTGTCATGCGGGAAATTGATCTCTGGCAAGCAGTACCGCCACAAGCCGAAGCTTTCGAAAGTAACGAGCCTTTTAGCATTGATACCATGGATGCTGAACAGTGGTTGCAATGGGTACTTATTCCTCGGATGTATGCATTATTGGAATCGAACGGTGTGCTTCCAACCCGTTTTGCTATTACTCCCTATTTTGAAGAGGCTTTGAGTGGTGAAGACCGCCCGGATTGCACCGCACTGCTGGTTGAATTACAGCGTCTCGATGATCTACTGAATAAAGAAAATCACTGATGCTGGAAATACTCTATCAAGACGAACATATAGTTGCGGTAAATAAGCCTGCTGGCTGGCTAGTACATCGTAGTTGGCTGGACAGCAATGAAACCGTGTTTGTGATGCAAACAGTACGTGACCAGATAGGTCAGCATGTGTATACCGTTCATCGGCTGGATCGCCCGACATCGGGTGTATTGTTGATGGCGCTATCCAGCGATGTCGCTCGTGCGCTTTCATTACAATTTGAACAGCACCAAATCCAAAAAACATATCATGCGGTGGTGCGTGGATATGTCTTGGCTGGTGACACTATTGATTATGAAATGACGGAAGAGCTGGACAAAATTGCAGATAAATTTTCCCGGCCAGATAAGGCCCCTCAGCCTTCAGTCACTCACTATCAGCCTTTGGCTCAGGTAGAGGCTCCTGTCGCTATTGGGCGCTATGACACTGCGCGCTTTAGTTTATTAGAATTGCAGCCGGAAACCGGGCGTAAGCATCAACTTCGCCGACATATGGCGCATATTCGCCACCCAATTATCGGTGATAGCGCCCACGGCGATTTGCGCCAAAATCGTGGGGTTGCTCAGCATTTTGGTTGTTCGCGCCTGATGCTTCATGCCAGCCATTTGCAGTTGAATCATCCAGTAACTGGCGAGCCACTGAGCCTGACTGCGCGCTGGGATGAATCCTGGCAACAATTGATGTCACATTTTGGTTGGCAGGGTATTGCCCCTCATATTGAAAGGGTTGAGTTTCCGGCTACTGCGGGTCAGGATAGTGACTAATTTTTCTAGTTAAAAGGAAATATCTCTTATGGCCCAGGTCGGGATTTTTGTCGGCACAGTTTACGGCAATGCATTGTTGGTCGCAGAAGAAGCCGAGAACATACTGAAAGAGCAGGGGCACGAGGTAAAAGTGTTTGACGAAGGGACGTTAGAGGCCTGGCAGTATTATCGTCAACATTATGTGTTGGTGGTTACGTCAACAACCGGGCAGGGTGATTTCCCAGACAGTATTGCCCCACTATTTGTTGCGGTGCGCGATCAAGTCGGGTTCCAACCAGAGCTGCGTTATGGTGTTATTGCATTGGGTGATAGCAGTTACGATAGTTTCTGCGGTGCCGGGCGTACTTTCGATGAATTGTTGCAAGAGCAGGGTGCAACGAGAATTGGCGAACGACTGGAAATTGATGCTACTGAGCACCCAGAACCAGAAATTGTTTCTGCGCCTTGGGTCGAGCTGTGGGGGCGTTTACTGCAATGAGCAGATTTTCTAGTTGTTAATACTTGGAGTTGCGGGAGTGGTAGCGATACTCACTTGCCTGCAACTCCAATGATTTCAGGTAGATAAAAAATCTAGTCCGACTTAGCGGCCGTTAGTCAGCTTTTCCAGGTCAGATTCAATTTCAGAAATCTTATTGGCGACAACGCTTTCTAAGTGACGTAAGTCATCCAGAATTTTACGTTTTAAATCAACTTCAATCTGATCGCGTTTGCACAATTGATCTAGTTCATCAATGACATAACGAAGATTAGGATTGATTTCGTTGATTTCTTTATAGCCATGACCGGCATTATCAGCAACCACAGTTTTGCGTTGACGTGGATATTTGAATTTCACACTCTTAGCAAAAAACTCGCCTTTATCTTTGCGGAAGTAAATTTTCAGAATGTCGTTATTGGCCTCCTGACGCAGGCTATAGCGATCGACATCTTCCGGCTGCGTGATTCCTAAACTTTTCAGATTGTCATACATAGCGCCACCTTTTTTGTTTTTATACCCGTCATCTTTCAAGATGCAGGGTTGTTGGCTGCCATCACTCACCCAAGTCATTGAGCTATCTCAACGCCTTGGATTCATTCAGTTGCCGCCTACCTGCAACTCGAAATCTATTGGGTATATATTCCACAGTTTATGATTATGATGATAATTTTTGCAAAAGTATGTGATTAACATACAAGGCAAAAAAAATAGCGGGGGATTAGCCCGCTATCTTTAATCTTAGTCGATGGTGCGTAATAACTCGTTAATACCGACTTTACCACGTGTCTTCGCATCAACTTTCTTCACGATAACAGCACAGTACAAGCTGTAGCTGCCGTCTTTCGATGGCAGGTTGCCTGAAACGACAACCGAGCCGGCAGGAACGCGGCCATAATGGATTTCACCGGTTTCGCGATCATAGATGCGGGTACTTTGGCCGATGAAGACACCCATTGAGATAACCGAGCCTTCTTCGACAATAACCCCTTCAACGACTTCTGAACGCGCGCCAACAAAGCAGTTATCTTCGATAATCGTTGGGTTAGCTTGCAGTGGCTCCAATACACCACCAATGCCGACACCGCCGGACAGGTGAACATTTTTACCAATTTGCGCGCAAGAACCCACCGTTGCCCATGTGTCGACCATGGTACCTTCATCAACGAAAGCACCGATGTTCACATAAGAAGGCATCAACACGGTATTGCGGGCAATGAATGCACCTTTACGCACGGTTGCTGGCGGCACCACGCGGAAGCCTTCACGCTGAAAACGTGCTTCATCATAACCGGCGAATTTCATTGGTACTTTATCGTAGTAACGGGTTTCAGCGCCTTCCATTACTTGGTTATCATTGATACGGAAAGACAGCAGCACCGCCTTTTTTAGCCACTGGTGGGTGACCCACTGACCGTCAATCTTTTCTGCAACCCGCAAGGCACCGGTATCCAGCAGATCAATCACATGGTTAATCGCTTCGCGCGTTACGGTGTCTACGTTTGCCGGAGTAATGTCTGCACGACGCTCGAAGGCGGTTTCAATAACGTTCTGTAGTTGCTGCATCCTGGTCTCTTTCCTGATGTTATACCCATCTGACTTGACGCTGCCGCAGTGATAGCTGCAACGCCAATGCTTTGGGTAACCGATTGTAAGAAAATTAATCGTTAAAAAGTTATTTGTATCACAGTTTATCGTTCGGATTGAGGGTATCTGTCAACCGTTGTGCTAATTCACGACGCGTTTCAATACTCAAAGCACGGCGATCTTTATCGGCCAACACAAATAAATCCTCTACCCGCTCGCCGATAGTGGTGATGCGCGCGCTATGCAGTGATAGCCCTAAGTCCGCAAAAATCTCGCCGACACGAGCCAATAAACCCGGCTGGTCTAGTGCGATTAACTCCAGATAAGTCCGGCGCTCATTATGAGTAGGCAAAAAGTTAGTTTCAGTCGGCACACTGAAATGGCGTAATTTAGGTGATAACCGCCTGACGCGCGGATGCTGATAGTTTGTCCGAGTCATGGCTTGCTGCAAGGCATGCCTGATAATTGGGTGCCTATCTTGTGCCAGTGGGCTGCCATCAGGCTCCAGCACGATAAAAGTATCCATCGCCATGCCATCACGGTTAGTGAAAATCTGTGCATCATGGACACTTAGGTTGCGGCGATCCAATTCACCGACCACGGCGGCAAATAGCGATGGGCGGTCAGGGCTCCAGATGAATATCTCGGTGCCGCCACGGGTTGCCTGACGGCTAATTAATACCAATGGCTTGGTTGAGTCGTGCTCAAGCAAATGGCGTGCATGCCAGGCCAACTGATTCGGCGAATGGCGCAAGAAGTAATCCGCCCGACAACGGCTCCAGATACGATGCAATGCTTCTTCATCAATATTATCCATCCGCAACAGTGCCAGCGCCTGTAGCCGATGGTGGCGCACGCGCTCACGGAGATCCGGGCTGTTTTGCATCCCACGACGCAGCTGTTTCTCGGTGGCGAAATAAAGCTCGCGCAATAAGCTTTGTTTCCAGCTATTCCACAGATTTTCATTGGTGGCGCAAATATCAGCTACCGTCAGGCTGACTAAATAGCGCAGGCGCGTTTCGCTTTGCACCTCGGCGGAGAATTGCTGAATAACCTCTGGATCTTGAATATCACGACGTTGAGCTGTTACGGACATCAATAGATGGCAACGGACTAACCAGGCCACAAGTTGCGCCTCGCGGGAGTTCAGCCCGTGCTGCTCGGCAAACTCCAAAACATCGTGCGCGCCGAGAATAGAGTGGTCACCCCCACGCCCTTTGGCAATATCGTGGAATAGCGCGGCCAGTAGCAATAATTCAGGCTGGGGCAAGCGCGGGTAAAGCTCTACGCACAGGGGGTGGAGTGGCCGGGTGGTTTCATCGGCGAAACTTTCAAGTTTCAGTAAAACTCGAATGGTGTGCTCATCGACGGTATAAGCATGGAACAGGTCAAATTGCATCTGCCCGACGATACTGCCCCACTGCGGCATATAAGCCCACAGCACGCTGTGGCGGTGCATTGGCAGCAATGCGCGGGAAACAGCACCGGGATGGCGTAAAATAGCCATAAACAGCTTACGGGCTTCAGGAATATGACATAACGGCTGTTTCAGGTGCCGGCGTGCATGGCGCAAACGGCGCACCGTGGTGGAGTAAATCCCTTTGATGTCCTGATTCCGCACCATCAAATAGAACATGCGCATAATGGCTTCAGGCTGCTGAACAAAGAGATTTTCATCACGCAGATCTATTAAATCGCCACGTAACTGAAATTCATCATCCAATGGGCGCGGTTTTTCATTGGTATCCAACGCCAATATGGCTTCATCAAACAGCTGCAATAGCATGTTGTTCAGCTCACTTACCCGGCGAGTCATCCGATAGAAATCTTTCATCATATGTTCGACGGGCTCATTGCCTTCGCCTTGATACTGCAAAAGCTGGGCAACGCTCAACTGACGGTCGAACAACAGGCGGTTATCGTAGCGGGTCAGGACCAAATGCAGTGCAAAACGGATACGCCATAAAAAACTCTGGCTTTCAATCAGCTCATTACGTTCCGCTTTGGTTAGAAAACCAAAATCGACCATTTCACTTAAGGAGGTGGCACCAAAATGGCGGCGGGCAACCCACAGCAGGGTATGAATATCCCTTAAACCACCGGGGCTGCTTTTGATATCCGGTTCCAGATTATAGCTGGTACCGTGATAACGCTTATGCCGCTCTTGTTGCTCGGCAACTTTGGCATGGAAAAATTTAGGCGATGGCCAAAAGCTGTCGCTGAAAATATGCTTTTGCATCTGTAGAAATAGGGCTACATCGCCGCAAATCAAACGCGATTCAATCATGTTGGTGGCCACGGTGAGGTCGGCCAGCCCTTCTAACAAACACTCTTCCAGCGTACGTACGCTATGGCCAACTTCCAGCTTCAAATCCCATAGCAGAGTAATCAACTGACCGACTCGCTGGGCCTGCTCTTCATCCAGGCGCTGCTTGCTGAGGATTAATACATCAATATCGGATAATGGATGCAGCTCACCACGGCCATAGCCACCGACGGCGACCAGTGCAGTTTCTGGCACATCATCGAAGCCATAGAATGTCCATAATCGCTGGAGCAGGTGGTCAATGTAGTCACTGCGCGCGGCAATGAGTATCTCTGCACTGATTCCGCCATTGAATGCATCAGCCAGCCAGGATTGGAAAATCTCTAACCGCTGCTTGAGTATCGGGCAATTAAGTTCGCTATCAAGATAGGTATTCGGTGGCGCGGGCTGCTCCGGAATGACCTTCGTTACCGCCAGTGATGTAGAGTGCTCGGTGTGATTGTCAGACATATATTTCCCGTAGATAAAAATCCGCTGAAAAACGCAGCCCATAAAAAAGCCGGCGGGAGCCGGCTTGTCATTGTTACTCGTGCGTTATGATGTTGGGGATGGTGTCATCCTTGCGCAACGTCATTATTTCGCAGCCGTTATCGGTTACCACAATAGTATGCTCATACTGCGCCGACAAGCTGCGATCTTTAGTTTTTACTGTCCAGCCATCCTTCATGGTACGGATGCGGTAATCGCCTGCATTGACCATAGGTTCAATCGTGAAGGCCATACCGGCTTGCAGTACCACACCACCGTCATCAGCATCGTAGTGCAGAACTTGTGGCTCTTCATGGAAACCTTCGCCAATACCGTGACCGCAATATTCACGCACCACTGAAAAGTTCTCTGCTTCGACAAACTTCTGGATAGCTTTACCCAGTGTACGCAAGCGGATACCCGGTTTGACCATTTTGATCGCCAGATACAGGCTTTCTTGTGTCACGCGGCACAAGCGCTCGCCCAAAATAGTCGGTTTGCCGACGATAAACATTTTTGAGGTATCGCCGTGGAAGCCATCTTTAATCACGGTAACGTCAATATTAACGATATCGCCATCTTTCAGTATTTTTTCATCACTTGGAATGCCGTGGCAGATAACTTCATTGACTGAAATACAGACTGACTTCGGAAAACCGTGATAGCCCAGACATGCAGAAATCGCTTGCTGGTGGTTAGTGATATGGTCGTGACAAATACGATCAAGCTCACCGGTGCTAATCCCCGGCTTTACGTGAGGTTCAATAATTTCCAGCACTTCAGCAGCCAAGCGGCCAGCAACGCGCATTTTTTGAATATCTTCAGGTGTTTTGATTGAGATTGCCATGCAAAAGTGTCCGTAGGGGCTGTAAATCTCTAGCCGCCGTTATTAATTAAATGCAGAAAATGAGCAGGTAAATATCGATTAATAAAAAATCTGCTGACAATGGTACCAGCCCTGCAATTTGCTGCCAAACTTTCGTTTGCAGTGACGACATTAAATGCAACAAAAGTTGGTGTGTCGTGGCTGTTTATGGTATAAAGCGCGCCGGCGAACCGCACTCTGTTCTTGTGGCAAATGCGTTGTTTAGCTGAGTAATACCAATCGCACTCATATGTGTAAATAACACACACGTGTCGACACATACGCCGGGGTGCCCTAAAGTTTTTGATTATTATCAATCTCTTATGGGGTCGGCGTTATGGGACACGTGGAGGCATAACCCCAACTGATACTATAGAGGTTTTAATCATGGCAACTGTTTCCATGCGCGACATGCTCCAGGCCGGTGTTCACTTCGGTCACCAGACCCGTTACTGGAACCCGAAAATGAAGCCTTTCATCTTCGGCGCACGTAACAAAGTTCACATCATCAACCTGGAAAAGACCGTACCACTGTTCAACGAAGCTCTGGCTGAATTGAAAAAGATCTCTTCCCGTAAAGGTAAGATCTTGTTCGTTGGTACTAAACGCGCAGCAAGCGAAGCGGTAAAAGACGCTGCCAACAACTGCGACCAGTTCTTCGTGAACCATCGCTGGTTGGGCGGGATGCTGACTAACTGGAAAACTGTTCGTCAGTCCATCAAACGTTTGAAAGATTTGGAAATCCAGTCTCAAGACGGCACCTTTGACAAGCTGACCAAAAAAGAAGCGCTGATGCGTACTCGTGAACTGAACAAGCTGGAAAACAGCCTGGGCGGTATCAAAGACATGGGCGGCTTACCAGACGCACTGTTTGTTGTTGATGCTGATCACGAACACATCGCTATCAAAGAAGCTAACAACCTGGGTATCCCGGTATTCTCTATCGTTGATACTAACTCCGATCCAGATGGCGTTGACTTCATCATCCCAGGTAACGATGACGCAATCCGTGCAGTTAAACTGTACCTGAACGCTGTTGCTACCGCCGTCAATGAAGGTCGTTCTCAAGATCTGGCCGTTCAAGCGGAAGAAAGCTTCGTAGAAGCTGAATAATAAGTCAGGCTCGGTGTGAGCCCTTATTAACCAGGTATTGAAATATGTTGGTTAGGGGGCCTTTTATAGGCCCCCTTTGCGTATCTAATGTGAGATCTTGTTTTCACAAGAGAACCGAGGAAATTGAAATGGTTGCTATTACCGCTGCTTTGGTAAAAGAACTGCGTGAGCGTACTGCCGCAGGCATGATGGAATGTAAAAAGGCGTTGGTTGAAGCTAACGGCGACATCGAGCTTGCCATCGACAATATGCGTAAATCTGGTCAGGCTAAAGCTGCCAAGAAAGCAGGCCGTATCGCTGCTGAAGGCATCATCCTGGCTAAAGTTTCAGCTGACGGCAAATTCGGTGTGATTCTGGAACTGAACTGCGAAACTGACTTCGTTGCTAAAGATGCTGGCTTCAAAGCATTCGGCGAAGAAGTTATCAACGCGGCTCTGGCTGACAAAATCACTGATATTGAAGTTCTGAAAGCTAAGTTTGAAGAACAACGCGCTAACCTGGTTGCTAAAATCGGTGAGAACATCAATATCCGTCGTATCGCTGCTCTGGAAGGCGATATTCTGGGTACTTACCTGCACGGCGCCCGTATCGGTGTTATGGTTGCGGCAACTGGCGCTGATGAAGAGCTGGTTAAGCACATTGCTATGCACATCGCTGCAAGCAAGCCTGAATACGTTAAGCCAGAAGATGTTCCTGCTGAAGTTGTTGCTCGTGAGCACCAAATCCAGTTGGACATCGCTATCGAATCCGGCAAACCACGTGAAATTGCTGAGAAGATGGTTGAAGGCCGTATGCGTAAGTTCACCGGCGAAGTTTCTCTGACTGGTCAGAACTTCGTAATGGACCCAAGCAAAACTGTTGGCGATCTGTTGAAAGAGAACAACGCTGACGTTGTAAACTTCATCCGCTTCGAAGTGGGCGAAGGCATTGAGAAAGTTGAGACTGACTTTGCTGCTGAAGTTGCAGCAATGAGCAAACAGTCTTAATGCTAAAAATGGGGCCGCCAATAGGCGGTTCCATTTTATCTACCCAATATCCGTCATTCTTCAAGTTACAGGTGTGTTGACTGCCTTCGTTCAGCTCAGTTACTTACTGATGTGGGCTCCTGAGGACTCGAATTATTTAGGGTATAATCTTAGTCCGGTTAGTTTTCAACGCAAAATATGGCTTTGAAGTTCTGACGGTCAAGTCTCCAATATTTTTACTGCTGCTTAGGACAGAACACCATGGCAACCAATGCAAAACCCGTATATCAGCGTATCCTGCTTAAGCTTAGTGGCGAAGCCCTGCAAGGCGCAGAAGGTTTTGGTATCGACGCAAGCGTTTTGGATCGCATGGCTCAAGAAGTTAAAGAGCTGGTCGAATTGGGCATTCAGGTCGGTGTGGTCATTGGCGGTGGTAACTTATTCCGCGGTGCCGGTTTAGCACAGGCAGGGATGAACCGCGTAGTGGGCGACCACATGGGAATGCTGGCTACCGTAATGAACGGCTTGGCAATGCGAGATGCACTGCACCGTGCCTATGTGAACGCCCGCCTGATGTCTGCTATTCCACTTAATGGTGTGTGTGATAATTACAGCTGGGCCGAAGCAATCAGCCTGCTGCGCCACAACCGAGTGGTTATTTTTGCTGCGGGTACAGGTAACCCATTCTTCACCACGGATTCTGCGGCTTGTCTGCGCGGTATCGAGATTGAAGCTGATGTTGTATTGAAAGCAACAAAAGTCGATGGGGTTTACTCCGCAGATCCGGTGAAAAATCCTGACGCGACATTGTACGAACAGTTAACCTATCAAGACGTTTTAGAGCGTGAGTTGAAAGTTATGGATCTGGCGGCCTTCACTTTGGCCCGTGACCACAATTTGCCAATTCGTGTCTTCAACATGAATAAACCCGGTGCTCTGCGCCGTGTGGTGATGGGCGAGAATGAAGGGACGTTGATCACTAAAGAAGTGGCAGCGGTAGCTAAATAAGCGACTTCCCGTACTGTCAGGGGCATCTGGATTGAGCGTTTGCCCCTTTAGCCAGCAACTGTTGGTTTGTATATTCACCGGCTATACTTAAGTTATGGCCTGACAAGTAACCAGTTTTCAAGGGTTCACAACGTGATTAACGAAATTAGAAAAGATACCGAAGTACGCATGGAGAAATGCTTAGAAGTCTTCCAGAATCATATTAGTAAGATTCGTACTGGTCGCGCTTCTCCAAGTATTCTTGATGGCATTCAGGTTGAGTATTATGGCACTGCTACGCCATTGCGCCAGCTGGCTAACATCGTTGTTGAAGACTCCCGTACTCTGGCGTTGACCGTCTTTGACCGCAGTTTGAGCGCCGCCGTTGAGAAAGCGATCATGACCTCTGATTTAGGTCTGAATCCTTCTTCTGCGGGCACCGTTATTCGTGTTCCACTGCCAGCATTGACTGAAGAGCGTCGTAAAGACTTGATTAAAGTCGTGCGTGCAGAAGCAGAGCAGGGCCGCGTCTCTATCCGTAACGTGCGTCGTGATGCAAACGAAAAAGTGAAAGCTTTGTTGAAAGATAAAGAGATCAGTGAAGACGAAGATCGCCGTTCTCAAGATGATATCCAAAAGCTGACCGATGCTTTCATCAAGAAAGTTGATGCGGCCTTGGCTGCAAAAGAAACCGAGTTGATGGATTTCTAATCCTCATTCGTAATGGCAGAGCGTCGCTTCGGCGGCGCTTTGTTTTTAGTCGGTTTAATGTTTTATTAGGCTGATACTTTATTGGCTAAATATCTTATTAAAACAATACGTTATTAGAGCAATAGATTATCGGCGTAATAAGCTTATCGACAATAAAGCGCCATAAAATTGGGTATGAGGATAAAAAATTATCGCCTGTTGTGCAGGTCGGTTAATGCCTCGCCTATCATAAAAACAGTTATTCAGAGCACTCTCATGAAGCAACTGACTATTCTTGGTTCTACTGGTTCCATCGGCAACAGCACCTTGGGTGTTGTGCGCGCAAATCCCGAATTATTCAAAGTAACTGCCCTGGTTGCTGGTCGCAATGTCGAACAGATGGCTCAGCAATGCCTTGAGTTCACACCCCGCTATGCAGCAATGTCAGATGAAGCCTCGGCTGCTGCATTGCGTCAATTATTAGCTGAAAATGGTTCTCGAACCGAAGTTTACGCCGGTGAAAAGGCGGCTTGTGAATTAGCAGCTTTAGATGAAGTCAACCAGGTGATGGCGGCTATTGTGGGCGTGGCTGGGTTACCTTCTACACTAGCAGCGATCCGTAAAGGCAAGCAGGTATTACTGGCTAACAAAGAGTCGCTAATTACCTGTGGCAAGCTCTTTATGGATGAGGTGAGGCACAGCCATGCGCAGTTGTTGCCCATAGATAGCGAACATAATGCTATTTTTCAGAGTTTACCTGAAAAAGTTCAGCGCCAATTAGGCTATTCTTCTTTGAGTGAGAATGGTGTCTCGCGCATTATTTTGACCGGCTCTGGTGGCCCACTGCGTGAAACCCCGTTATCACAATTTGCCGATGTCACACCGGATCAAGCTTGTGCGCATCCCAACTGGTCTATGGGGCGTAAAATCTCAGTCGATTCGGCGACAATGATGAATAAAGGGCTAGAGTATATTGAGGCTCGCTGGTTATTTAATGCCAGCGCTGAGCAGATAGAAGTCATTTTGCATCCTCAATCTGTCATTCACTCAATGGTCCGCTATCATGATGGGAGTGTATTGGCACAGATGGGAACACCAGATATGCGCACACCTATTGCGCATGCGATGGCGTACCCGATGCGGGTTAATTCTGGTGTCGCCCCTCTGGATTTTTGCAAGATTCGTGAATTGACCTTTGGTGACCCGGATTATCAACGTTATCCATGTCTGAAGCTGGCAATTGATGCATGCAACGCAGGGCAAGCCGCAACCACGGCGCTGAATGCAGCGAATGAAATTTCTGTGATGGCATTCCTGGATTCGAGAATTCGTTTCACTGACATTGCAGCAATCAATCGTAATGTAGTGGAGCATTTATCGTTGCAAGAACCTGCCAGTGTGGACGAGGTGCTGGTAATTGACCGCCAAGCCCGTGATATGGCAACGAAAGCAATAGCAAAATTGAATAATTAAAAGCCTTATCTGCTGATGTGGGAATTTGTTAGGGCAGAGCTGAGATGATATAGTCAGCATTATCAATGGATGGATAGACCATTGATTAGTGGCCCAATAGGTATTTAAACCGTCTATTTTGGCTGTCACTTAAGAAGCCGTGACTTGGTACACGGCTTTTTTTGTGCGCTTACGGCCTAATGTTCGGGACGAACAATTGATTTATTGAGGAAATGAGTTCGCATTATGTCGTCTGTAAATGAAGATAGGGCTAACTTGTCCCCCCTAATCCCGCGTCATGTTGCTATTATTATGGACGGCAATGGGCGTTGGGCTAAAAATCGGGGTAAATTAAGGGTTTTCGGTCATAAAGCAGGGGTGAAGTCGGTGCGCCGGGCTGTGAGTTTTGCCGCTTCTCATCAATTAGATGCACTCACGCTTTATGCTTTCAGTAGTGAAAACTGGAATCGCCCTGCTCAAGAAGTCACCGCTCTGATGGAGCTTTTTGTTCGAGCGCTGGACAGTGAAGTAAAAAGTCTGCATAAACATAATGTTCGTTTATCAGTTATTGGTGATATCAGTCGATTTAGTGAACGTTTGCAACAACGGATCCGTCGCTCAGAAGAGTTAACTGCAGATAATGACGGTCTGAAGCTTAACATTGCTGCCAATTATGGTGGCCGTTGGGATATTATTCAGGGAATGCGTCACTTAGCTGAGCAAGTACAGCGAGGCGAGTTGCAACCCGCAGATATCAGTGAAGAATCGCTAAACTCGCATATCTGCCTGCATGAGCAATCTGAGGTAGATTTAGTGATCAGAACCGGTGGTGAACATCGCATCAGTAATTTCTTGTTGTGGCAAATTGCCTATGCTGAACTTTACTTTACTGATGTACTCTGGCCTGATTTTGATGAACATGTCTTTGAAGGTGCGCTGAATGCATTTGCACAACGCGAGCGTCGCTTCGGGGGAACTACACCTATCGATGCCACTGCATCCTAGGGGGAACTTTTGCTGAAGTATCGTCTCATAACTGCTTTGATTTTGATTCCGGTTGTCATTGGTGCACTGTTCCTGCTTCCGCCGGTTGGTTTTGCTATTGTTACTCTCGTTGTCTGCATGCTTGCAGCTTGGGAGTGGGGGCAATTAGCCGGGTTTGCCAGTCGTTCTCAGCGTATTTGGTTAGCCATACTTTGTGGTTTTCTTCTGGTTTTAATGCTGCTTAGTCTCCCTGCCTATCAGCATTCAGCGCATCTCCCGCAAGTGAGTGTGCCACTCTGGCTCTCTATGGGCTGGTGGATAGCTGCATTGATGTTGGTGCTTACTTACCCACGATCAGCAGTGTTCTGGCGCGACTCTCGCCTCTTGCGTATAATTTTCGGCATTCTGACGATTGTTCCGTTCTTCTGGGGCATGGTTGCGTTGCGTCAGTATGGCTATGAACAGAACCACAATATCGGCGCCTGGTGGCTACTGTATGTGATGCTCTTGGTGTGGGGGGCTGATTCCGGCGCTTATATGTTCGGAAAACTGTTCGGTAAACACAAATTAGCGCCTAAAGTCTCACCAGGTAAAACGTGGGAAGGATTAATTGGCGGTTTACTGACATCAGCTCTGATATCATGGTTGTTTGGTCGATACGCTCCGTTGGATATCATCCCGGAAAAGCTGTTAATCTGTTCCGTGGTTGCTGCATTGGCCTCGGTACTCGGCGATTTGACCGAAAGTATGTTTAAACGTGAAGCGGGAATTAAAGACAGTGGTCATTTGATTCCTGGTCATGGTGGGATACTGGATCGTATCGATAGCCTGACCGCAGCTGTGCCGGTATTTGCCTGCTTAATGCTGTTAGTGTTTTAATCCGTCACTGACGGGGAGTTTAGGGAATATGATGAGCATACTCTGGAGCCTGGCCGCGTTTATTATCGCACTGGGGATCTTAATTACAGTGCATGAATTTGGCCACTTTTGGGTGGCGCGGCGCTGTGGTGTCCGTGTCGAGCGCTTTTCGATTGGTTTTGGTAAAGCGCTATGGCGCCGGACTGATCGCCAGGGTACCGAGTATGTTATCGCCCTTATCCCATTGGGCGGCTACGTTAAAATGTTGGATGAGCGCGTCGAAGCTGTGGCGCCAGAATTTCGCCATCAATCTTTTAACAACAAAACTGTTTTACAACGTGCGGCAATCGTCAGCGCGGGTCCTATTGCCAACTTCCTTTTTGCGGTGATTGCATACTGGCTAGTGTTTATCATTGGTGTGCCAAGTGTGCGCCCGGTTGTGGGTGATATTTCGCCACAATCCATTGCTGCACAAGCCAATATTTCTCCGGGAATGGAACTTAAGTCTGTAGATGGTATCGAAACGCCTGACTGGGATTCTGTTCGTTTGGCATTAGTCAGTAAAATTGGCGATAAGCAAACACAGGTTGGTGTTGCTCCATTTGGTTCTGCCAATGTGGTGCAAAAAACCTTGGATTTGCGTCAGTGGCAATTTGAACCAGATAAACAAGACCCAGTCGTAGCATTGGGTATTATTCCTCGTGGACCGCAGATTGAATCCGTTCTGGCAGAAGTTCAACCAGGGTCAGCGGCAGAAAAGGCGGGTTTACAAGCGGGGGATAGGATAGTTAAAGTTGGCGGTCAGTTATTGGATCGTTGGCAAACATTTGTTTTACAAGTTCGAGATAACCCCGGTAAAGCGCTGGTGTTAGATATTGAAAGGGGCGGTACCCCCTTGTCTTTAACCTTGATACCAGATACAAAATCGGTTGGAGAAAACCGCAGTGAAGGTTTTGCGGGTGTAGTGCCGAAAGTTATACCGCTTCCGGATGAATATAGAACGATTCGCCAATATGGTCCGTTTACGGCATTCTACCAAGCTGGGGATAAAACCTGGCAGTTGATGCGGTTGACGGTAAGCATGTTGGGTAAACTGATTACTGGTGATGTTAAGCTGAATAACTTGAGTGGCCCGATATCTATTGCGCAAGGTGCTGGGGTTTCAGCTGAGTACGGGTTGGTATATTACCTGATGTTTTTGGCACTCATCAGTGTCAATTTGGGCATTATCAATTTGTTCCCGTTACCGGTGTTAGATGGTGGACATCTGCTCTTCCTGGCGATAGAAAAGCTGAAGGGTGGGCCGGTTTCTGAGCGAGTACAAGACTTCAGTTATCGCATCGGCTCGGTTTTGCTGGTGCTATTAATGGGGCTTGCACTTTTCAATGATTTCTCCCGTCTTTAACGGCAGGGGATAGGTTAGGAAGAACGCATAACAACGATGGCGATGAAAAAGTTGCTCATAGCGTCGCTGCTGTTTGGCAGCGCCACCGTATACGGTGCAGACGGGTTCGTAGTGAAAGATATTCATTTCGAAGGCCTGCAACGGGTCGCCGTCGGTGCGGCGTTACTTAATATGCCGGTTCGCGTAGGCGATACCGTCAGTGATGATGACATCGGTAAAACTATCCGTGCGTTGTTTGCTACAGGCAACTTCGAGGACGTTCGTGTCCTGCGCGATGGTGATACGCTGATTGTTCAAGTCAAAGAACGCCCAACGATTGCCAGCATCACTTTCTCCGGTAATAAAGCGGTGAAAGATGACATGCTTAAGCAGAATCTGGAAGCCTCTGGCGTCCGGGTTGGCGAAGCCCTGGACCGTACCACTATATCCAGCATTGAAAAAGGACTCGAAGACTTCTACTACAGCGTGGGTAAATACAGCGCATCTGTGAAAGCTGTCGTTACGCCACTACCGCGTAATCGTGTCGATCTCAAACTGGTCTTTACTGAGGGTGTATCTGCTAAAATTCAGCAGATTAACATCGTAGGTAACCACAGTTTCACAACTGATGAACTTATCTCGCGCTTCCAATTGCGTGATGAAGTGCCATGGTGGAACGTTGTTGGTGATCGCAAATACCAGAAGCAGAAACTGGCCGGTGACCTTGAAACCTTGCGCAGTTTCTATCTGGACCGTGGTTATGCCCGCTTTAATATCGATTCGACTCAAGTGAGCCTGACGCCAGATAAAAAAGGCATCTATATCACCATCAATATTACTGAAGGCAATCAATACAAGCTTAACAGTGTGGTTGTGAGCGGTAACCTTGCGGGCCATCAATCTGAAGCTGATAAGCTGACCCAGATTGAGCCGGGTGAATTGTTTAACGGCAGCAAAGTCACACGCATGGAAGAAGACATCAAGAAGATGTTGGGCCGTTACGGCTATGCCTACCCGCGTGTAGTATCTCAGCCTGAAATTAACGACGCTGATAAAACTGTCAAACTGCATATCAATGTAGATGCGGGTAACCGTTTCTATGTTCGTAATGTTCGTTTCGAAGGCAATGACACCAGTAAAGATTCCGTATTGCGCCGTGAAATGCGCCAGATGGAAGGTGCATGGTTGGGTAATGATCAGGTCGAAGCTGGTAAAGAGCGTTTGAACCGTCTGGGCTATTTCGAAACCGTTGATGTTGAAACTCAGCGTGTTCCGGGAACCGCTGATCAGGTTGATGTGACTTACAAAGTTAAAGAACGAAACACAGGTAGCCTGAACTTTGGTATCGGTTACGGTACTGAAAGTGGCGTAAGCTTCCAGGTTGGCGTTCAGCAAGATAACTGGTTGGGTACGGGTAATACCGTTGGTATTAACGGTACGAAGAACGACTACCAGACTTATGCTGAATTTACCTTAACTGACCCTTACTTCACTGTTGATGGTGTAAGTCTGGGCGGGCGTATCTTCTATAATGACTTTAAAGCAGATAACGCGGACTTGTCTGGCTATACCAACAGCAGCTACGGTGTTGACGGTACTTTAGGCTTCCCTATCAATGAAAATAACTCATTGCGTGTTGGCTTAGGTTATGTCCATAACGACCTGTCTGATATGGAACCGCAAGTCGCGATGTGGCGCTATCTGGATTCAGTAGGCCAACGACCAAGCTATACAGGTCGCGAAGGCTTTACTACTGACGACTTTACGCTGAACCTGGGTTGGACATATAACAACCTTGACCGTGGTTTCTTCCCGACTTCGGGGGTGAAATCATCGGTGAATACGAAAGTTACCGTGCCTGGCTCTGATAATGAGTTCTACAAGGTGACATTCGATACATCAGCGTATCAGCCATTGGATGAAGATCGTTCATGGGTGCTCTTGGGCCGTGGTCGCTTGGGTTATGGCGGCGGTATCGGTTCGAAAGAGATGCCATTCTATGAGAACTTCTATGCAGGTGGTTCCAGCTCGGTTCGTGGCTTCCGATCAAATAACATTGGTCCAAAAGCTGCGTATTACGGCAATAATGGGACTACAGTTACTAATTCTACCGATGCAGTCGGTGGTAACGCGATGGCGGTGGCCAGTTTAGAACTGATTACACCAACACCGTTTATTAGCGAGAAATACTCGAACTCTGTACGTACCTCATTCTTTATTGACTCCGGTACTGTATGGGATACTAATTGGGAAAATACCGCAGAGACGCGTGCTGCTGGCATACCTGATTACAGTAAAGCTAGCAATATTCGTGTGTCTGCCGGTGTGTCCTTGCAATGGATGTCTCCATTGGGGCCATTAGTGTTCTCATATGCTAAACCGGTTAAAGATTACGAAGGCGACAAGTCAGAGCAATTCCAGTTTAACATTGGTAAAACTTGGTAATTGATTGGCAAAGCAGTACTGAATTTTAAAGACAGCACTGGTAGTTGAAATAACCTAAAGTAGCGTCAGCTCAGGTTGGCGCTATGCTAGGGATTATTCAGTATTAAGTGCACTTCAAGGTGTCTCTGACACAAACGGGTAATGGTAAGGAGTTTATAGTGAAAAAGTGGTTGTGTGCCGCAGGTCTAGGTTTAGCATTGGCTGCTTCAGCCAGCGTTCAAGCCGCTGACAAGATTGCTATTGTTAACGTTTCCAGCATTTTCCAACAATTACCTGCGCGTGAAACCGTAGCTAAGCAGCTGGAGAATGAATTCAAAGGCCGTGCAACCGAACTGCAAGGAATGGAGCGCGATCTGCAGACTAAAATGCAGAAGCTGCAACGTGACGGTTCTACCATGAAAGCCAGCGATCGTACCAAGCTGGAAAGCGACGTAATGAAACAGCGTGAAACTTTCTCTACTAAAGCCCAGGCTTTTGAGCAAGACAATCGCCGTCGTCAGATGGAAGAACGTAACAAAATTCTGAGCCGTATTCAGGATGCTGTTAAACTTGTTGCCAGCAAAGGCGGTTATGACGTAGTGATCGATGCAAATGCTGTTGCATATGCTGACTCTTCTAAAGATATCACTGCTGACGTGCTGAAACAGGTTAAATAAAACATGCCTTCAATTCGACTGGCTGATTTAGCCCAGCAGTTGGATGCACAGGTGCACGGTGATGGCGATCTCGTCATCACCGGCATCGCTTCTATGCATTCTGCCGAGCCTTCGCAAATCACATTTTTGTCAAACAGCCGCTATCAGGAACAACTCGCGACCTGCAATGCAGGTGCTGTGGTACTGACTGAGGCAGATTTACCATTCTGTAAATCTGCGGCTTTGGTCGTTAAAAATCCTTATTTAACCTATGCGCGCATGGCTCAGATAATGGATACCACCCCTCAGCCAGCGCAAGATATCGCGCCAAGTGCGGTAATTTCTCCGCGGGCAACGCTGGGAGAGAACGTTTCTATTGGTGCAAATGCAGTCATAGAGTCCGGTGTTGTGCTGGGTGATAACGTTGTTATCGGTGCAGGCTGCTTTATTGGTAAGAATACTCACATTGGTGCAGGTAGCCGTTTGTGGGCCAATGTCTCCGTTTATCATGAAGTGGTGATTGGACAGAACTGTCTGATCCAATCCGGTACGGTCATTGGTGCAGATGGTTTTGGCTATGCAAATGATCGTGGTAACTGGATAAAAATTCCTCAGCTAGGTTCTGTACATATTGGCGATCGTGTTGAGATTGGCGCCTGTACAACAATTGACCGTGGGGCATTGGATAACACGATTATTGGTAATGGCGTTATCATTGATAACCAATGCCAGATTGCACATAACGTTGTGATTGGCGACAATACCGCAGTTGCGGGTGGTGTTATCATGGCAGGCAGTCTGAAAGTTGGACGCTATTGTATGATAGGCGGTGCCAGTGTGATCAATGGTCACATGGAGATTTGTGACAAAGTCACAATCACTGGGATGGGAATGGTGATGCGTCCAATCACCGAACCTGGGTTATACTCCTCCGGGATTCCGCTACAACCGAATAAAGTTTGGCGCAAGACAGCTGCTTTAGTGATGAATATTGATGGGATTAATAAACGCTTAAAAGCTATTGAGCGCAAAATCGATAAAGAATAATCACTCAAGCCCGAAACTCTGAGCAAATAATCAAACTTATTGGTAGTTAATACCAAAAGTAAGTGTAAAGAGTTCATAATTTGCGGCCTGCCTAATGCCTCCTTTTTGGGGCTGTGCAGGCCGTGTTGTTGATAGCATCAGTTTTTAGACAGGAAGAGTATTTTGACTACTGACACTCATACTCTGCACATTGAAGAGATTTTGGATCTACTCCCGCACCGTTTTCCGTTTTTGCTGGTAGATCGCGTCCTCGATTTTGAGGAAGGCAAATTTCTGCGTGCAGTGAAGAACGTCTCTTTCAACGAGCCATTTTTCCAAGGCCACTTCCCGGGCAAGCCAATCTTCCCTGGTGTGTTGATATTAGAAGCGATGGCTCAGGCTACCGGGATTTTGGCATTTAAGAGCCGTGGTAAACTTGAACCAGGTGAGCTTTATTATTTTGCTGGTATTGATGAAGCTCGCTTCAAACGCCCAGTGGTGCCTGGCGATCAAATGATCATGGAAGTTGAGTTTGTCAAAGAACGCCGTGGTCTGACTCGCTTTACTGGTGTGGCAAAAGTTGATGGTGAAATCGTTTGTACGGCAACCATGATGTGTGCTCGTAGCAAACCGGCAACAGCGCCAGTAGAAGCAGCAGTTGTAAAGCCTGACGTTAAGGAGTCCTGATACGTGATTGACAAAACCGCCGTTATCCATCCAAGTTCTATCGTTGAAGAAGGTGCCATTATAGGCGCCGGCGTTCATATCGGCCCCTTCTGCTTTGTCGGATCCCAGGTGGAAATCGGCGCTGGCACGGAACTGAAATCCCATGTCGTCGTTAATGGAATAACAAAAATCGGCTGTGATAATCAGATTTATCAGTTTGCTTCGATTGGTGAAGCTAACCAAGATCTGAAATATGCAGGCGAGCCTACTCGTGTCGAGATCGGCGATCGTAACCGTATCCGCGAAAGTGTTTCTATCCACCGTGGCACTGTCCAAGGTGGTGGGTTAACCAAAGTAGGCAGCGATAATTTACTCATGATCAATGCCCATATAGCCCATGATTGCATCATTGGCAATCGTTGCATTCTGGCAAACAATGCAACGTTGGGTGGGCATGTAGAAATTGACGATTATGCCATTATTGGCGGTATGACGGCAGTTCACCAATTCTGCGTGATCGGCGCGCATGTTATGGTGGGCGGTTGTTCAGGCGTTGCTCAAGACGTGCCTCCTTTTGTCATCGCTCAAGGCAACCACGCGACACCATTTGGTATTAATATCGAAGGGTTGAAGCGCCGTGGCTTTGACAAAGAATCACTTCATGCCATCCGCAATGCATACAAACTGTTGTATCGCAGTGGCCGGACTCTGGACGAAGTTAAACCAGAAATTGCCGAGCTGGCGCAGCAACATCCGGCGGTTCAGGCATTCAGTGATTTCTTTGAACGTTCGACCCGCGGCATTATTCGCTGACCTATGCAAAATAGCCCATTATCTGTTGATCGTCCGTTAAGCGGCGGGCGTCCTTTAACTATCGGTTTAGTCGCTGGAGAAACATCTGGCGACATCTTAGGTGCCGGATTAATTCGTGCACTGAAAGCTCGGGTTCCTGATGCACGCTTTGTAGGTGTTGCCGGTCCTCTGATGCAAGCTGAAGGATGCGAAGCCTGGTTTGAGATGGAAGAATTGGCAGTAATGGGGGTTGTTGAGGTTTTAGAGCGCCTGCCACGTTTGTTGAAAATTCGAAAAGAGCTGACTCAGCGTTTCAGTGAGCTCTCTCCAGATGTTTTTGTCGGTATCGATGCCCCTGATTTCAATATTACCCTTGAAGGGCGTTTGAAACAGCGCGGTATCCGAACCGTTCATTATGTCAGCCCGTCCGTTTGGGCCTGGCGGCAAAAGCGTGTTTTCAAAATTGGTAAAGCGACCGATATGGTGCTGGCCTTTCTTCCTTTTGAAAAAGCGTTTTACGATCGTTTTAATGTTCCCTGTCGTTTTATCGGTCATACCATGGCCGATACCATGCCATTAGCTCCTGACAAACAAGCGGCAAGAGCAGAACTGGGCATTGCATCAAACACACCTTGTTTAGCCTTGTTGCCCGGTAGTCGTCATTCGGAAGTCGAAATGCTCAGTGGCGACTTTCTGCGTACCGCAGCCATCTTGAAGCAGCAAATACCTGAATTGGATGTGTTGGTCCCGCTGGTTAACAGTAAACGACGCGAACAGTTTGAGCGAATTAAGGCTGAGGTTGCCCCCGACCTATCAGTGCATTTGCTGGATGGTAACGCCCGTTTGGCGATGATTGCCAGCGATGCGACACTGCTGGCCTCTGGTACCGCGGCATTAGAGTGCATGTTGGCCAAATGCCCAATGGTAGTCGGCTATCGTATGAAACCTTTCACATTCTGGTTGGCCGAGAGGCTGGTTAAGACACCTTATGTCTCGTTACCTAATTTATTAGCAGGCGAAGAGTTGGTGACTGAGCTGTTGCAGCAAGAGTGTCAGCCACAAAAATTAGCCGATGCGTTGTTGCCGTTGTTGCAAGGTGGGGACGCTGTTGAAGCTTTAAAAGCACGTTTTCTGATTTTACATCGGAGCATCCGCTGTGGTGCGGATGAGCAAGCAGCCCAGGCTGTATTGGAGTTAGCCGGACGATGACTGATATTTTTATTTACCCACAAGCCAATCTGATTGCGGGTGTGGATGAAGTAGGTCGCGGCCCCTTAGTGGGTGCGGTTGTCACTGCGGCGGTTATTCTTGATCCTAAACGGCCAATAGTCGGTTTAGCCGACTCGAAGAAACTGAGTGAAAAACGCCGTCTGTCACTCTATGACGAAATTACTGACAAGGCACTGTCATGGAGCCTTGGCCGCGCAGAGCCTGAAGAGATTGACCAGCTCAATATCTTGCACGCCACTATGCTTGCCATGCAAAGGGCCGTTGCTGGGCTGCATATTGCCCCTGATTATGTCTTGATTGATGGCAATCGTTGTCCGAAACTGGCGATGCCGTCATTAGCCGTTGTCAAAGGTGATAGCCGGGTGGCAGAGATTAGTGCCGCCTCTATTCTGGCTAAAGTGACGCGTGACCGTGAAATGATTGAGCTTGATCTTCATTTCCCTGAATATGGTTTCGCTCAGCACAAAGGTTATCCCACCGCTGTCCATTTAGAAAAATTGGCAGCCTTCGGTGCCACCGAACACCACCGGCGCAGTTTTGGCCCAGTTAAACGTGTGCTAGGTTTGGTGTAACTCATTGTTGCGTAAACCACTTTTGTGTCAATAACGAAGTAAAATCCATAATGTATGGATATGATTCTTCAGCAATAAATTGCTGGAGATATGATTCAATCCACTAATTTCTGGTATCTGGATATGGCCGAACCTCGTTTTGTCCACCTGCGTGTTCACAGCGATTACTCCATGATCGATGGATTAGCCAAGATTGGGCCCTTGGTGAAGAGAGCTGCTGCGTTGGGCATGCCCGCTCTGGCCATTACCGATTTTACCAACCTGTGTGGCCTGGTAAAATTCTACGGTAGCGCCCATGGTGCTGGGGTCAAACCCATCATTGGCGCAGATTTCTATGTGCAAAGCGAGATTTTGGGTGATGAGTTAGCTCACCTGACGGTTTTGGCACGCAATAATGAAGGTTACCAAAACCTGACTTTACTGATATCCGAAGCTTATCAACGTGGCTATGGTGCTGCTGGCCCGATCATTGATCGGGATTGGCTGATTAATCATAAAGAAGGGCTGATTCTACTGTCCGGTGGTCGGATGGGTGATGTCGGTAAGTTTATCTTGCGGGGTAATCAGGTTCAGGTTGATCAATGCCTCGAATTTTATCAAGAGCATTTCCCTAATAGTTATTATCTGGAGTTAATTCGTACGGGTCGCCCGGATGAAGAAAACTACCTGCATGCTGCGGTAGCGCTGGCTACCGAGCGCGGCTTGCCCGTGGTAGCGACCAATGATGTGCGTTTTATCGATGAGTCAGATTTTGATGCGCACGAGATTCGTGTTGCTATCCATGACGGTTTTACACTGGTTGATCCTAAGCGGCCTAAGAACTATAGCCCTCAGCAATTTATGCGTGACGAAGAGCAGATGTGCGAGCTGTTCGCCGACATTCCTGAGGCGCTGATCAACAGTGTTGAGATAGCCAAACGTTGTAATGTGACCATCCGGCTTGGGGAGTATTTCTTACCTCAATTCCCGACCGGTGATATGAGTACCGAAGATTTTCTGGTTGAAAAGTCTAAACAAGGTTTAGAAGAACGACTGGAGTTCCTATTCCCTGACCCTGAAGTTCGGGCGCAAAAGCGGCCCGAATATGATGAACGTCTGGAAATCGAGCTGAAAGTTATTAACCAGATGGGTTTCCCTGGTTACTTCTTGATAGTTATGGAATTTATCCAGTGGTCAAAAGATAACGGTGTACCGGTAGGCCCAGGGCGAGGCTCAGGCGCGGGTTCTCTGGTGGCCTATGCGCTGAAGATTACCGACCTCGACCCACTGGAGTTTGACCTCCTGTTCGAACGTTTTCTTAACCCTGAACGTGTATCAATGCCCGACTTCGACGTTGACTTCTGCATGGAGAAACGTGACCTGGTGATTGAACACGTCGCGGACATGTATGGCCGTGATGCGGTTTCGCAGATTATTACCTTCGGTACCATGGCCGCCAAAGCGGTGATCCGTGATGTGGGCCGTGTGCTGGGTCATCCTTATGGTTTTGTCGACCGTATCTCTAAATTAGTCCCGCCTGATCCGGGGATGACACT
The DNA here is from genome assembly GCF_902170305.1 of Yersinia alsatica. Classification (GTDB taxonomy): domain Bacteria; phylum Pseudomonadota; class Gammaproteobacteria; order Enterobacterales; family Enterobacteriaceae; genus Yersinia; species Yersinia alsatica. Next base: position 82,220 of record NZ_CABHWW010000006.1, read on the forward strand.
GGAGAAAGCCTTCGCCGCAGAGCCGCAACTGCCAGAAATCTATGAGGCAGATGAAGAGGTTAGAGCGCTGATTGATATGGCGCGTAAGTTGGAAGGGGTAACACGTAACGCCGGTAAACATGCCGGTGGGGTGGTTATCGCGCCAACTAAAATCACTGATTTTGCCCCCCTTTATTGTGATGCCGAAGGGAAAAACCCGGTCACCCAATTCGATAAGAATGATGTGGAATATGCCGGGTTAGTGAAGTTCGACTTCCTTGGTTTGCGAACGCTTACTATCATTAACTGGGCGCTGGAGATGATTAACGCCCGGCGCGCCAAAACCGGTTTAGAGCCAATTGATATTGCTTCTATTCCGTTGGATGATAAAAAAAGCTTCGATATGCTGCAACGCTCGGAAACGACTGCGGTATTCCAGCTTGAATCCCGCGGCATGAAAGATCTTATCAAGCGGCTGAAACCAGACTGCTTCGAAGATATGATTGCATTGGTGGCATTGTTCCGCCCAGGTCCGTTGCAATCAGGGATGGTAGATAACTTTATCGACCGTAAACATGGCCGTGAAGCTATTTCTTATCCCGACATTGAATGGCAGCATGAGTCACTAAAACCGGTGCTTGAGCCAACCTATGGCATTATCCTGTATCAAGAACAGGTTATGCAGATTGCTCAGGTTCTGTCTGGTTATTCACTCGGCGGCGCGGATATGTTGCGTCGTGCGATGGGTAAGAAGAACCCAGCAGAGATGGCCAAACAGCGCTCGGTATTTGAGGATGGGGCCAAAAGTCAGGGCGTTGATGGCGAACTGGCGATTAAGATCTTTGACTTGGTAGAGAAATTTGCCGGTTATGGTTTTAACAAGTCACACTCCGCCGCTTATGCTTTGGTTTCTTACCAAACGCTGTGGTTAAAAGCGCATTATCCGGCTGAATTTATGGCGGCGGTAATGACCGCTGATATGGATAACACCGATAAGGTGGTTGGTCTGGTTGACGAATGTTGGCGCATGGGGCTGAAAATCTTGCCTCCGGATATCAACAGTGGCTTGTATCATTTCCATGTAAATGATGACGGCGAAATTGTTTATGGTATCGGTGCCATCAAAGGTGTGGGTGAAGGGCCGATTGAAGCGATGCTCGAAGCCCGTAAAGAGGGGGGCTATTTCAAAGAGTTATTTGATTTATGCGCCAGAGTCGACACTAAAAAACTCAATCGCCGGATTTTAGAAAAACTGATTATGTCCGGTGCCTTTGACCGTCTGGGGCCGCACCGTGCCGCATTAATGAGTTCATTGGGCGAAGCATTAAAGGCGGCGGACCAACATGCCAAGGCTGAAGCTATTGGTCAGGTAGATATGTTTGGCGTATTGGCTGATGCACCTGAGCAGGTTGAGCAATCTTATGCTAATGTGCCGCCGTGGCAGGAACAAATTGTTTTAGACGGTGAGCGGGAAACGCTGGGGCTGTATCTGACCGGCCACCCAATTACCCAATATCTTAAGGAAATAGAACGTTATGCCGGTGGGCTGCGTTTGAAAGATATGCATCCGACGGATCGGGGCAAAATGACCATGGCAGCGGGGCTGGTTATCGCTGCAAGGGTTATGGTAACAAAACGCGGAAATCGTATTGGCATTTGTACTTTGGATGACCGCTCTGGGCGTCTGGAGGTGATGCTATTCACCGATGCGTTGGAAAAATATCAGCATTTGTTGGAAAAAGACCGTATCCTGATAGCCACTGGACAGGTCAGCTTTGATGACTTTAGTGGTGGACTTAAAATGACCGCCCGTGAGTTAATGGACATCAGTGAAGCTCGTGAAAAATATGCCCGTGGGCTTGCTATATCGCTGACTGACAGGCAAATTGATGACCAGCTTTTGAACCGTCTCCGTCAGTCGTTGGAACCCCATCGAGCGGGGACGATCCCAGTGCATCTTTATTACCAACGGGAAGATGCTCGCGCTAGGTTGCGGTTTGGAGCCACATGGCGCGTGACACCCACCGATCGCTTATTGATAGAATTGCGAACGTTGGTCGGTAATGAGCAGGTGGAACTGGAATTTGACTAAAATAGGAATGCTATGAGTCTGAATTTTCTTGATTTTGAACAGCCGATTGCAGAGCTGGAAGCGAAAATTGACTCGCTGACCGCAGTCAGCCGTCAAGACGAAAAATTAGATATTAATCTGGACGAAGAGGTTCAGCGTCTACGTGAGAAAAGTGTCGAGCTGACGCGGAAGATATTCTCGGATCTTGGCGCATGGCAAATTGCCCAATTGGCACGCCATCCTGGCCGCCCTTATACCCTGGATTATATCGCTAATATCTTTACCGATTTCGAAGAACTGGCAGGTGATCGTGCCTATGCCGACGATAAAGCTATCGTTGGTGGTATCGCACGTCTGGATGGTCGTCCGGTGATGATCATTGGTCATCAAAAGGGCCGTGATACCAAAGAGAAGATCCGTCGTAACTTTGGTATGCCAGCACCAGAAGGTTATCGTAAAGCATTGCGTCTGATGGAAATGGCTGAGCGCTTTAAGCTGCCGATCATTACTTTCATTGATACGCCAGGGGCTTATCCTGGTGTGGGTGCTGAAGAACGTGGTCAATCTGAAGCGATTGCACGTAACCTGCGCGAAATGTCTCGCCTGAATGTCCCTATCGTTTGTACCGTCATTGGTGAAGGTGGCTCAGGTGGTGCATTGGCAATCGGGGTTGGCGATAAAGTGAATATGCTGCAATACAGCACTTATTCGGTTATCTCTCCAGAAGGCTGTGCTTCCATCTTGTGGAAAAGCGCAGATAAAGCGCCATTAGCCGCAGAAGCGATGGGTATTACTGCCCATCGGCTGAAAGAACTGAAAATGATCGACTCGGTGATCCCTGAGCCGTTAGGTGGTGCGCATCGCGATCACATTGCGATTGCTGCTTCACTGAAAGCACAGCTTCTGGCTGATCTCAGCGATTTGGATGTTCTGAATAATGAAGAGTTACTGAATCGCCGTTATCAACGTCTGATGAATTACGGCTATTGCTGAGTAACAGTGTCCAGATTGTTGGTCACCTAAGTTAGTTATTGAAATCCGGTGCATACATTATGTACCGGATTTTTGTTTATAAACGCCCAGCCAATCCCGCCTACGATGCTCTATCCATTCAACTTAATACCCAACCTCATAATTTTTAGGTAAAAGGTACCCTAGGTAGAATTTTCATGTTGTTATAGATGATTAGTGAACAATTTGAGGATTCACCAATGAATATCATCGCCATCATGGGGCCAATGGGGGTCTACTATAAAGATGAGCCTATTCGCGAGTTGAGTGATGCTATGCTCAGCAAAGGTTTCCAGCTGATCTATCCGAATGATCATGGCGATCTACTCAAGCTGATCGAGCATAATGCGCGGATTATTGGTGTTATTTTCGATTGGGATCAGCACAGCGCAGATCTCTGCGCTGAAATTAATGAGCTAAACGAATATCTTCCACTTTATGCTTTTATCAATACGACATCTTCACTCGATGTTAGTTTGAATGAAATGCGTATGGCTCTTTATTTCTTTGAATATGCTCTGAATGCTGCAGAAGATATTGCACAGCACATTGAACAATATACAACAGAGTATATGGATAGCATTACTCCGCCTTTAACTAAGGCACTATTTAATTATGTCAAAGAGGGGAAGTATACTTTTTGCACTCCAGGGCATATGGCAGGAACTGCTTTTCAAAAAAGCCCGGTAGGTAGCCTGTTCTATGATTTCTTTGGTGCCAATACCCTCAAAGCGGATATTTCTATATCAGTCACTGAACTGGGTTCATTATTAGATCATAGTGGGCCACATCTGGAAGCTGAAGAGTATATTGCCCGCACGTTCAATGCTGAACAGAGCTATATGGTGACGAATGGCACGTCGACGGCAAATAAAATTATTGGAATGTACTCGTCCCCTGCCGGTAGCACGGTATTAATTGATCGTAATTGCCATAAGTCTCTGACGCATCTTCTGATGATGAGCGATATTATTCCGCTCTATTTACATCCAGCTCGTAACGCATATGGCATTTTAGGTGGCATACCGCAGCGTGAATTTACCCGAGAGTCTATTACCGAGAAAGTTGCACAAACTAAGAATGCCCATTGGCCGGTACATGCGGTAATTACCAACTCGACCTATGATGGCTTGCTCTATAATACCGACTATATTAAGCAAGTCTTGGATGTGCCTTCAATTCATTTTGATTCAGCGTGGGTTCCTTATACTAACTTTCATGAGATCTATGAGGGTAAAAGTGGCATGAGTGGGGAGCGGGTTGCCGGGAAAGTATTTTATGAAACGCAATCGACGCATAAATTACTGGCGGCATTCTCTCAAGCTTCAATGATTCATATTAAAGGTGACTACAATGAAGGCACTTTTAATGAAGCTTATATGATGCATACCACCACCTCACCAAATTACAGTATCGTCGCCTCAATGGAGACGGCAGCGGCAATGATGCGGGGCAAACCAGGGCGACGGATGATTATGCGCTCCATCGAACGGGCGATGCATTTCCGTAAAGAGGTGCGGCGTTTACGCTCGGAAAGCGATAACTGGTTTTTTGATGTCTGGCAACCTGAGGCCATCGACGAAATCGCCTGTTGGCCGCTACAGCCGGGGCAGAAGTGGCATGGTTTTAGCGACGTAGATGCGGATCATATGTATCTGGATCCTATCAAAGTGACTATTTTGACGCCGGGAATGAGCCCTGAAGGTGAACTTGAAGATGACGGGATCCCTGCTGCTTTGGTCGCCAAATTCTTAGATGAGCGCGGTATCGTGGTAGAGAAAACCGGCCCATATAATTTACTGTTTTTATTCAGTATTGGTATTGATAAAACCAAAGCAATGAGTTTATTGCGCGGGCTGACTGAGTTTAAACGTGCTTTTGATCTTAATTTACGAGTTAAAAATATGCTGCCGGATCTGTTTGCTGTGGATCCGGATTTTTACCGCCATATGCGCATTCAGGATCTGGCTGCCGGTATCCATCAATTGATCCGCCAACATGATTTGCCCCGCCTAATGCGCCAGTCATTTGATGTACTGCCAGAGATGAAACTCACGCCATATAATATGTTCCAGCAACAGATCCGCGGTAATATAGTCGCTTGCGATATGGCCGATTTGATTGGCAAAGTGGTCGCCAATATGATCTTACCTTACCCACCGGGCGTTCCGCTGGTGATGCCCGGCGAAATGATTACTGAGAAGAGCCGAGCAGTATTGGATTTCCTATTGCTGCTGGGCGCTATTGGCGAACATTATCCCGGATTTGAAACTGATATCCACGGTGCCAAGCGCAGCGAAGATGGACGTTATTGGGTCAATGTACTGAAAAATAACTAGGTTGGAATATATGCTGGCAATACGTCAGGTTCATCATATTGCGATAATTGGCTCAGATTATCAGGCAAGTAAGAAATTTTACTGCGAGGTGCTGGGTTTTAGCCTAATGAGTGAAGTCTATCGTGCAGCCCGAGACTCATGGAAAGCTGATCTGGCACTCAATGGGGAATATCTTATTGAGTTATTCTCTTTTCCTGCTCCGGCGCCACGGCCTAGCCGTCCAGAAGCTTGTGGATTACGGCATCTGGCGTTTCAGGTTGATGATATTGAATTAGCCGTGCGCGAGCTTGAAGCCGCAGGGGTTATTTGCGAGGCGATTCGCATTGATCCCTATACCGAATCACGTTTTACTTTCTTTAATGACCCAGATGGTTTACCTCTGGAGCTCTATGAATTGATACCGGAATAATATGAACGCCACTTCCTCGACCCCCAATGTTTTGCTTAACCCGTTATTCGCGCAATTGGGTGAACAGCGGCGGGTATTGGTTGGGTTCAGTGGTGGTTTGGATTCCAGTGTGCTGCTGCATTTATTGGTGTGTCTGCGTGACCAACTTATTCCTGAGCTGAAGATTCGTGCCATTCATATTCACCACGGACTAAATCCTCGGGCTGATAGCTGGGTTAAGCATTGCCGGCAGCAATGTGAACAATGGAAAATCCCGTTAGAAGTGGTGCGGGTTAGTATCGATGCCCGCCACTCTGGTATTGAAGCTGCCGCCAGAACCGCCCGTTATCAGGCATTTACCTCACATTTAGCGGCTGATGAAGTGCTGCTTACCGCCCAGCATCTGGATGATCAGTGTGAAACTTTCTTATTAGCGCTTAAACGTGGCAGTGGCCCTGCGGGTTTATCCGCGATGGCGGCGAGAATGCCCTTTGCGCATAGCCAATTATTGCGGCCACTCCTGGCATTCTCGCGCGCGATACTCGAAAACTATGCCCGAACCCAACAGCTACAGTGGATTGAAGACGACAGTAATCAAGATGATCGCTTCGATCGCAATTTTCTACGATTAAGAGTTTTACCTTTGCTTAATCAGCGTTGGCCGCACTTTGCTCAAGCCACTGCGCGTAGTGCCAGTTTGTGTGCTGAGCAGGAACAATTGCTGGATGAGTTACTGGCTGATAATTTACAGCAATTACAAAACCCTGAAGGCGCGCTATCTATTGAAGGCTTATTACTTGCTTCGGAAGCTAAGCGTGCGGCATTACTGCGGCGTTGGTTGGCCGGATGTGGTGCTTCAATGCCGTCGCAGAGCCAACTGCAACGTTTGTGGTTGGAGGTCGCCATGGCCAGACCGGATGCTGAACCTCAACTGATTCTCGGAGCACATCAGGTTCGTCGTTTTCGGCAATATTTATATCTATTATCGCCGCTGGCTGAGATAAGCGTACCACATCTGACTTGGGCGACTGTTCTGGCGGCCCCTGACCAAACAGCGGCACTACCGGAACCCTTGGTTTTACCTGCCAATCTTGGCGTGTTGAGTTTTGTTGCTGATGGCGGGCAAGCTGTTAGAGCCGCGGCTATTGGTGAAGAAATAAGTATACGTTTTGGTTTGCAAGGAGAGATCAAAATTGTTGGGCGGCATCATTCGCGCCACATTAAGAAAATATGGCAGGAATTGGGGGTTCCTCCCTGGTTGCGAGAGCGCATTCCGTTGCTGTATTTTGGCGAACAGTTAATTGCGGCTGCGGGGGTCTTTGTCACGCAAGCGGGTCAAGCGAGTGAAGGAGAACAGTGCTGGCATCTGGATTGGAACACCGCAGTATTAAAAAATAAAAATAGCTAATGTGGTTTATTTTGAGGAGCAATGATGAAATTAGTCGTCAGTATAGTGGTGTTAGGTTTATGCAGCTTTTCAGCACTAGCCAAAAATGATATTGAGGCGGGCCGGGCGAAGTCGGCAACTTGTGTTGCTTGCCATGGTATGAATGGTAAAACCTCGGTGCCGATGTATCCCAGTCTGGCGGGGCAAAACTCTGTCTATCTTGAGCAATCTCTGGCTGCTTATAAAAAAGGCAATCGTACCGGGGGGCAGGCTGAAGTGATGCGCGCTTATGTTTCTCAGTTGTCTGATGAGGATTTTTCGGATCTGGCGGCATATTATGCCAGTTTAAAACCCTAAAGAGATTCGGATAACAATGAGCAATGCTTACCGCGATACTCGAAATCATGGGTATTCAGTAAGTTTGAAAGCTGGATACAAAACAGGCCGCTTTTCAGCGGCCTGTCAGTAAATGCACGGAAATTATGATGCACTGACTATTACAGTCCCGATTTCGGGGTGACTGAAGCTGGCTATATGGTCAAGACGTAGCTCACGTTCTTTCCCTTCCTGCTCAACAATCAAGTATTCGACTTTTTTTCTCAGCAGCAGATCGACAGCTTTACCTTCTACGATCTCGCCACCTCTCAACTTCAACGTCAGTATTAGGTGATGTTGGCAGGCGAGTTCCAGATTATCGTAGTCATCGCAATTGATGGGTTGATATTCATCGTTCATCAACATAATCGCTCACCAATAAGTTAGCAGCGGCATAGGCCGCTTGTTCCCTAACGGAGGACGGGAGTGCGTCGTTAGCCGCAACTTCGTCCAATGCTTTCAATACACAACGCAGTGCGTCTGGCACGTAGCCACGGTCACCGCTTCCAATTTCGGCATAAAAACGGCGTACTAATTCACAGTATTGCTGCACAATAATCCTCCCGGAAAAGTTTAACCCGGTAGATTCTCAGCGGAAAGTCACACTGTCAAACTACGAAGATAAACTCTGAACTTATAAGGACTATAGCACAGGAGTGATAGAGATATTAGAGTGGAAATGCAGGTTTCTTTTTATCATTGATGACACTAATAACTCTCTTTATGCAGGGTTGGCTGGCTGCTGATAGACCTAATCAAGTACACTGTCAGCCAGATAATTAAGAGGTCACTCATGGCACTAAAAGCAACCATCCATAAAGCCGCAGTTAACATCGCCGATATGGATCGTAATTTCTTTCAGGATGTTAACCTGACAATCGCTCAACACCCCTCAGAAACGGACCAGCGTATGATGCTGCGTTTATTGGCATGGATTTGCCATGCAGATGAACGTTTGCAGTTCACCAAAGGGTTGAGCGCCGATGACGAGCCAGAAATTTGGCGTCACAATGATCACAATGGCATCGAATTATGGGTTGAACTGGGGCTTCCTGAAGAGAAGCGACTACGTAAAGCTTGTAATCAGTCACAGCAAGTTGTGCTTTATGCCTACAGCGAACGAGCCGCCAAAGTATGGTGGCCACAGGTGCAAGAAAAGCTGTCCGGCCACCGTAATCTGCGAGTGCGTTTCCTTGATGATGAACAGATGGCGAAGCTGGCGGCATTATCGACTCGTAATATGTCATTACAGGCTACGCTGCAAGAGGGAACTATTTGGTTATCAGATGCTCAGAATAATCTGGAAATTAGTTTTGATGAATGGCAAGGCAACGGGCAATAAGTGTGTTGATTATATCTAATAATGTCAGTCTGCCCGACAGTGAGATTGAACTGACGGCAATTCGAGCTCAAGGTGCAGGAGGGCAGCATGTTAACAAAACCTCAACTGCTATCCATTTGCGCTTTGACATTAAGGCCTCAAGCCTGCCAGAGTACTATAAAGAAAGGTTATTAGCGCTCAATAGCCATTTGATGACCGCCGACGGGGTGATCATCATCAAAGCACAAGAGTATCGCAGCCAGGATATGAATCGCGAGGCGGCACAGCAGCGACTGGTGGCATTGATTCGTCAAGCTATGGTGGTGGAGAAAGCACGCCGGGCGACCAAACCGACTAAAGGCTCAAAAATCAGGCGAGTTGAAAGTAAAGTCCGCAAGGGAGCAACAAAGGCGCTGCGCGGCAAAATACATCAGGAGTGATGCTTATATCGGCCAGCTTTATAGATTGCTATCGATACGGCCTCATTGCTTATATATCGGACACAGTATGGGAGAATGACTGTGAGTAAATTAGCAATAACGCTGTTTTTGGCAGTAGGTGCGCTGTCATTATTGGGGTGTAATAATCGGCATCAGCCGGTTGAACAGGATTTACAACCCATGCAGCAAAGTTATCATGGTGTACTGCCTTGTGCAGATTGCAGTGGCTTGGATACCTCACTGTTTCTTGATAGCGATGGGACCTTTGTCCTGAAAGAAACTTATCGCGGCAGCAAAGATGGCGACCAATCCTTTGCTGAATATGGTACATGGGCACGTACTGCCGATAAATTAGTGTTAACCAATGGGCAGGGAGAAAAACGTTATTTCCAGCCAGTAGGTAAAAATTTGGTGATGCTTGATACGCAAGGCCTGCCGATTAAATCTAGTTTGAACTATAAACTGGTACCGAGCGAAGAACCTTTGCCTAAAACACCGATGCCATTAAGCGGGATGTATAAATACTTCGCTGATGCGGCAGTGTTTACCGATTGTGCCACGGGCAAAACTTTCCCAGTAGAAAATAATATTACCTTGGAAAAGGGGTATTTGAATGCCCGTAAAAATCCAGGTGAGCCAGTATTCCTGCGCCTTAACGGTCATTTTGATATCCGGCCGTCAATGGAAGAGGGGCGGTCAGATAAAATGCTGATCCCGGCAGATAATATTCAGTTTATTGCGAATAAAAACTGTGACAGTAAATAATTTCACTCTTACTTTTTGAAATTAAAGCAATAAAAAGCCGCTGGTAGTTATTCACTCTCCAGCGGCTGGGTAAGGAAAATGCCCAATGATCTATTGGGCATTTTGCCAACGCTAAATTAACGTTTGATTTGGCTCAGCAGGAAATCAATGATTTCATTGGTTTTAATCATTTTTTTCTCACCGACACGGCGATTTTTGTATTCCACTTCTTCGCTGTCGAGATTGCGGTCACCAATAACGATATTGTGTGGTACGCCAATTAATTCCATATCAGCAAACATCACGCCCGGACGCTCTTTACGGTCGTCGAGAATAACGTCAATCCCATGAGAACGCAGCGTGGCATACAGCTCTTCCGCCAGTTCTTTCACTCGGAAAGATTTATGCATGTTCATTGGCAAGATAGCCACCTGGAATGGGGCAATAGCATCTGGCCAAATAATGCCACGGTCATCATGATTCTGCTCGATTGCGGCAGCAACCACACGGGACACCCCGATACCGTAACAACCCATGGTCATCACTTGGTTGCGGCCATCTTCACCCTGAACCGTCGCTTTCATTGCTTCCGAGTATTTGGTGCCTAGCTGGAAGATATGACCAACTTCAATACCGCGTTTGATTTGCAGTGTGCCTTTACCGTCTGGGCTGATATCGCCTTCGACCACATTACGTAAGTCAGCAATGTGTGGCAGCGGTAAATCACGTTCCCAGTTAATGCCAAAGTAATGTTTGTCGTCGATATTGGCGCCCGCACCGAAGTCACTCATCACTGCCACACTGCGGTCAGCCACTACTGGCAATTGCAGATTAACTGGGCCTAATGAACCTGGGCCGGCACCGATAGCCGCGCGAATTTCTTCTTCGGTGGCAAAGGTCAACGGTTTGGCAACCTGAGGTAATTTCTCAGCTTTAATTTCATTTAATTCATGATCACCGCGCACCAGCAGAGCCACCAACTTATGGCCGCTCTCTTCATGAGCATGAACCAATAAAGTTTTCACTGTTTTCTCAATCGGCAGTTTGAATTGCTCGACTAATTCAGCGATGGTTTTGGCATTCGGAGTATCAATGATTCGCAATTCTTCTGTGGCGGCTGCGCGTGGCTCAGAAGGGGGCAGTGCCTCAGCAAACTCGATATTCGCGGCATAGTCAGAACCGGTTGAGAACACGATATCGTCTTCGCCACTCTCCGCCAGCACTTGGAATTCATGTGATGCACTGCCACCGATGGAGCCAGTGTCTGCCAGTACCGCCCGGAAATTCAGATCCATACGTTCGAAAATCTTACTATATGCGGCATACATCGCATCGTAAGTTTCTTGCAGGGATTCCTGAGTGGTATGGAAAGAGTAAGCATCTTTCATCAGGAATTCGCGTGCGCGCATCACACCAAAACGTGGGCGAACTTCGTCACGGAACTTGGTCTGGATTTGGAAGAAATTCAGCGGCAGCTGTTTGTAAGAGTTAATCTCACCGCGAATCAGGTCAGTAATCACTTCTTCATGCGTTGGGCCGAGCACAAAAGGGCGCTCGCCGCGATCAACAAAACGTAACAGCTCAGGGCCGTATTGTTCCCAACGGCCACTCTCTTGCCATAAATCAGCGGGTTGCACGACAGGCATAGAAACTTCGATAGCACCGGCGTTATTCATTTCTTCGCGCACGATGTTTTCGACTTTCTTCAACACCCGAACCCCGGTCGGCAGCCAGGTATAAAGACCTGAGGCCAGTTTACGGATCATCCCAGCGCGGAGCATCAGTTGGTGACTGATAACTTCAGCATCAGCAGGTGTCTCCTTCAGAGTGGAGAGCAAATATTGGCTAGTACGCATGATGTTTTGGTTCCATTAGCACTGCAATTAGAGGCAGCCAAAAAAGTAAAAAGTGGTTTAGTTTACCAGCGAGTGCGGGTTGTCAAAAGAGAGCAGGCTGAAATTTAGCGATGGTCGATAGATAACACTTCCGTTTGCTGCCCAATAACCCGCCAACGCACATTGAATTCCAGCAGTAGAACAGCATATTCCCGACTTTCGCTATCTTCTTTACGGTAGGCGGGGCGTGGGTCTTGTGCCAATACCTGAGTGATAAAACGCCGCAAATGTGGATAGCGTTGTTGCTGTTGTGCCAACTGTTGCTCAGCGGTGATGGAAAAGCAAACTTGCATATCGGCATCAGGGGCGGTTTGAGCAAAACCGGCGCGTGCCAATGGCTGGCTCTCGGCAAAAGGCAGATAGGGCTTGATATCAATTACCGGCGTGCCATCAACCAGATCCAAACTGCCCAGCTCCAAAATCACCTCTGTGCCCCGGTAATGTACTGCTTTCAGCTCAATCAGAGACATCCCAATCGGGTTGGGGCGAAATGTGGAGCGGGTGGCAAATACTCCCATTCGGGCATTACCTCCCAGACGCGGAGGGCGAACGGTTGGCCGCCAACCGCCATCCATGGTTTGATGGAAAACAAACATCACCCATAGATGACTGAAATCAGATAACCCGCGTACCGCTTCCGGCTGGTTATAGGGGGCCAGCAGTTGTAACTCTCCACCGCCATCTTCAATCAAACCGGGCTGCCGCGGTACTGCAAACTTCTCTTTATAGGGCGAGCGGATGACACCGATCTGATTAAAGGAAAATACACTCATTTTGATGAAACATTCAGTGCGGAGCCCTGACACACGGCTTGTTGATAACAGCCGGGGACACCACTGAGTATTTCACATTGATGCAGTAAGACCGCATTGGCTTTCATATAAGATGCTCGGGTTTGCATTCTTTTACGGGCAGTTGCGATACTCGGTGGCGAGTCTTGAACGGTGGATTGGCACGACTCACCGGACACTTCTCCTAAGTCGCGGAAAGGCTTGCCAACAAGCTCTTCAGCACTTTTATACAGTTTTACTGGTGCCGGACGAGGGGCAACCGTAGGGCTGGGTTTGGTAACCGGAGGGGGTTGCTTAACCGGGCTGTCTGTGGTGGATGGCTTTGATTGAAGCATGGAGCATCCAGTTAGCGAGAGGGCTAACAGACACAGAGGTAACGCACGCATAGAAATTCCTCAGCCTTTTTTATTTAAGAGGCGCTATTGAAGCAATCTATTATGCAAATAACAAGACGGGCCAGGGCCCGTCTTGCAATATATTTAGCAAATACTGAATAGAGTAAACCAAGTATTCAGTAAAATAGTCAATTGGCGATTACCAGCCTTTGACTGCGCCGCCATTGAAGGCTTTGTTTGCAGCGTCGTAAACTTCGTCAGACTGGTAAGCCTGGACGAATTTCTTCACGTTTTCCGCATCTTTATTATCTTCACGGGCCACGATCAGGTTCACGTAAGGTGACTCTTTATCTTCCACAAACAGGCCATCTTTCGCTGGTGTCAGGCCAATTTGGCTGGCATAAGTGGTATTGATAACCGCCAAGGCAATTTGTTGGTCATCCAAAGAACGTGGCAACTGAGGTGCTTCCAATTCAACCAATTTCAGGTTTTTAGGATTCTCAACCACATCCAGCACAGTTGGCAGCAGGCCAACACCCTCTTTCAGCTTAATCAGACCCACTTTTTGCAGCAGTAACAGAGAACGGCCGAGGTTAGTCGGGTCGTTCGGCAGCGCTACCTGAGAACCTGGTTGCAGTTCATCCAGAGATTTGATTTTTTTAGAATAACCAGCAATCGGGTAAACGAATGAGTTGCCAACAGCAACCAGTTTGTAACCGCGATCTTTAATTTGCTGATCCAGATAAGGTTTATGCTGGAAAGCATTCAGGTCAATGTCACCTTTGCTCAATGCTTCGTTTGGCAGCACATAGTCGTTGAATGTCACCAACTCAACATCCAGGCCATATTTGTCTTTTGCTACTTTTTGAGCCACTTCTGCAACTTGTTGCTCTGCACCCACAATAACGCCTACTTTAATGTGGTTTGGATCTTTCTCTGCCGGGCCGCAACCCACCAGTGCCAGAGTACCAATCAGTGCGCTGACTGCCGCGATAGATTTGAATTTTAAAGACATATCCCTTCCTCTATAGACATTCGTTAAGATGCGCCGCTGTGTGAGGCAGCCGCTGGTTAATCACTATTTATGGGTAACGGCTTTTACGATCCGATCGCCACTGAACTGAATCAGGTAAACCAGAATTACTAATAATACTAATACTGTATTCATTACAGTGGCGTTATAACCAATGTAACCATACTGATAGCCGATTTGACCTAGGCCACCGGCACCTACTGCTCCCCCCATCGCGGAATAGCCCACGAGGGTAATTAAGGTAATTGTGGCTGCATTCACTAAGCCGGGAAGGGCTTCTGGCAGCAACACTTTCTTAATGATTTGCATTGGTGTTGCGCCCATTGCACGTGCGGCCTCAACCAGACCAGATGGAATTTCCAACAGCGCATTTTCCACCATACGGGCGATAAAGGGAGCGGCACCTACAGTTAACGGTACAATTGCTGCCTGTAAACCAATAGAGGTACCGACAATCATCCGAGTGAATGGAATCATCCATACCAGTAAGATAATAAAAGGTATGGAGCGGAAGATATTCACCACGCCAGACAAGGTTCGATAAACCTTGTTATTCGCAATAATTTGCCCTGGGCGAGTGACATACAGTAGCACCCCAACCGGCAGCCCTAGAACAAAGCCAAAGAAACCAGACACGAAGGTCATCATTAGAGTTTCCCAGACGCCTCGGGCCATTAACCACATCATTGCCTCAGACATAACCCAGAACCTCTACTTTTACATGATGATCTTGTAAGAACTTAATGGCAGCGAGGCCATCTTGAGCGTCGCCATGCACCTCGGCCAGCATGACACCAAATTTAACGCCACCGGCATAATCCATTTGCGAGCTAAGAATGCCGATATCAATATTAAAGCGGCGCACTGCTTGTGAAATTAACGGCGCATCAACTGATTGGCCGGTAAATTCCAATTTCAGCAGGGGCACTCGGTCGGTGCTTGGCTCTTGAGTCATACGCTGGGCGTAATCTTCTGGAATATCCAAATGTAAGGTTGATTGAATGAATTGCTGAGCCAGCGGAGTTTTCGGGTGAGAGAACACTTCGCTAACGCTATCTTTTTCAATCAATTTACCTTCACTGATAACTGCCACCTGATCACAGATGCGTTTCACTACATCCATTTCATGGGTAATCAGCAGAATGGTTAGCCCTAAACGGCGATTGATATCTTTTAACAGTTCCAGAATTGAGCGAGTTGTTGCTGGATCTAGCGCGCTGGTGGCTTCATCACATAATAGAACCTTAGGATTACTGGCCAATGCGCGGGCGATAGCAACACGCTGTTTCTGCCCACCGGACAGGTTTGCCGGATAAGCATCTTGCTTATCGGACAGACCGACCAAATCCAACAGCTCAGTCACTCTCTTCTTTATATCTGCCCGCGAAGTATTGTCCAACTCTAGTGGCAGCGCGATATTGCCATATACCGTACGGGAAGATAGCAGGTTGAAATGCTGGAAAATCATACCTATTTGACGACGAGCTCGCGTCAATTGGCCTTCAGATAAGGTTGTCAGATCTTGCCCATCAACCAGAACTTGTCCGCTGGTAGGGCGCTCTAACATATTGGCGCACCGAATCAGGGTGCTTTTACCGGCGCCTGAGGCACCGATAACGCCATAAATCTGCCCAGCTGGGACGTGTAGACTCACGTCTGAAAGCGCGGTAATAGTGCGCGAACCCTGCTGGAACACTTTGCTGATGTGAGAAAGTTTAATCATATTATTCTTATTTTATCGTCGTTTCCGTGGCTAGATAAAAAGTAAACTTCAGTAGAACCAAAGTATGGATTGGATGTTAAGGCGTCTAGACGGCCAAGTCAACTGGCAACACCTATTCTCTTCCATTCTCAATCGACAATGAAACATGCGATACTAGCGGCCTTGACAGCCCTTAGGAGCAAATAAGTGACTCAGCCCGTCCCCGCAATATTTTTAGATCGTGATGGCACAATTAATGTCGATCACGGTTATGTCCACGAAATTGATAATTTTCAGTTTATCGACGGTGTCATTGATGCTTGCCGTGAATTGAAAGAAATGGGTTTTGCTTTGGTTCTGGTTACCAATCAATCGGGCATTGCGCGCGGTATCTTTACCGAAGAGCAATTCTTAAGCCTAACCGAATGGATGGATTGGTCCCTTGCCGACCGTGGTGTTGATTTGGATGGTATCTATTTCTGCCCGCATCATCCCGATGGCAGTGTAGCGGAGTTCCGTGAAACATGTGAATGCCGCAAGCCATTGCCGGGCATGTTACTGCAAGCGCAAAGTGAATTGAACATCGATATGGCTTCTTCTTATATGGTTGGCGATAAAATTGAAGATATGCAGGCAGCTGCTGCGGCGAATATCGGTACTAAAGTGTTAGTTCGTAGCGGCAAGCCGGTTACCGCTGAAGGTCAGGCTAGTGCTGATTGGGTGCTAAATAGCCTGGCAGATCTGCCAAAAGCGATAAAAACGCGTCACAAGTAGTCGTTACGTTCAAATAATAAGCAGTCAGAAAAAACTTTAATATAAACCCTTGCCATTCTGAAGCGGCTCCCTATAATGCGCATCCATCGACACGGCGCTGTGAGCAACTTCACAGAGTGGCCGGGAAGAACAGAGAAAATTAACTGATTAAGTGGTTGACTCTGTAGCGGGAAAGCGTATTATCTGCCTCCCGCGTTACCGTAAGATTCGCTGAAAGGCAAACGGGTAACGAACGCTCTTTAACAATTTATCAGACAATCTGTGTGGGCACTCGCAAGACGATATCGAAGCCTGTTTCGGCAGGCAGAAGC
>NZ_CABHWW010000007.1 GCF_902170305.1 Yersinia alsatica
GTTCCCGGTCAGTGGAGGCGCATTATAGGGAGTTCCTGACAGCCTGCAACCCCTAATTTGAAAAAACTTTTCAACCGTGCTTTTTTTCAGCAAAAATGGGGTAAAAGGCCAGTATTTAAACAATTATTAAGCTAAACATTCAGTACCGGTGCTAAACAGTAGAGTAAAATAGAACTATAAGAAGACAGATAGGACAAAACACCATGCAACTAAATACCCAACAACAGGCCGCCCAGCGTAATCTTTCGTATCTGTTGGCCGAAAAGATTGGCCAGCGTATTCTCGCCGGGGAATATGAAGCCGGCAGCATATTGCCTGGCGAGATAGAGTTGGGAGAACAATTTGGTGTTAGCCGAACTGCTGTTCGCGAAGCGGTAAAAATGCTCGCCGCAAAAGGGATGCTATTACCCCGCCCACGGATTGGTACTCGGGTGATGCCGCAAGCCAATTGGAACTATCTCGATCAGGAGTTATTGACCTGGTGGATGAACCGAGAGAATTTCGATGAAGTCATGCAGCACTTCCTTATATTAAGGAGGTCACTCGAACCTCAAGCTTGTTCACTGGCAGCTATCAATGCTAATGAAAAGCAACGGGCATTATTAACTTCATTAATAGAAGAGATGCGAGCACTGCATACTCAGTTTAATCGTGAACGATGGATTCAAGTGGATGCTCAGTTTCATCAATTAATCTATGAAGCCAGCGGCAATCCATTTCTGACATCGTTCGCGAATTTGTTCAGTTCGGTTTATCACAGTTACTTTCGCGCCATTACCGGTGATGAGGTGATAAAACTGCAACACCATCAGGATATTGTCGACACCATTCTAGCGGGCGACAGTCAAGGTGCTTTATTAGCCTGCCAAGTGTTATTAACAGAGAAAGATTAGCGACTAAATGTTATTTATATCTATATAGATAGAGAGGGTATTCCTCCCAAGATAACCAGGACAGACAATGATAAAATCTGCACGCAGCATGGCGGGCCTTCCTTGGATAGCCGCCATGGCTTTCTTTATGCAGGCTTTGGATGCCACCATACTGAATACGGCACTCCCTTCAATAGCTGAAAGCCTTAACCGCTCACCGCTGACCATGCAATCAGCCATTATCAGTTATACCCTTACGGTTGCCATGTTGATTCCGGTGAGTGGCTGGCTGGCCGACCGCTTTGGAACTCGGCGGGTTTTCATTGTGGCAGTGTCATTATTTACGTTCGGCTCGTTTCTGTGCGCGCTTTCAGATTCACTGCCGTTTTTAGTGACGTCCCGAGTGATTCAGGGCGTCGGCGGTGCGATGATGATGCCCGTGGCCAGATTGGCACTTATCCGGGCTTATCCACGAAGTGAATTACTCCCCGTATTAAATTTTGTCACTATCCCCGGATTAGTCGGTCCGGTAATGGGGCCATTACTCGGTGGGCTGCTAGTAACCTATGCCACATGGCATTGGATTTTTATCCTTAATATACCTATCGGCTTGTTGGGCATTTTTTATGCTCGTAAATACATGCCTGACTTCACCATGCCTAAACGTGCCTTTGATTTTATTGGTTTCCTGCTATTCGGCAGCAGTTTAGTCATGATATCCGTGAGCCTGGAAATCATGGGACGGCCTGATATCGCCGACTATCTCCCCGCCGCAACTATGGTCGGCGGCTTATTGATGCTGCTCTTTTATGTATTCCATGCCAAAAATCACCCTAATCCACTAATCGGATTACCGCTATTTAAGACCAGAACATTCTCTGTCGGGATTGCCGGTAACGTCGCGTCACGTCTGGGCACCGGTTGCGTACCTTTCTTGATGCCATTGATGTTGCAGGTTGGATTTGGTTATTCAGCGATTATTGCTGGTTGCATGATGGCCCCCACAGCCATTGGTTCGATGATGGCAAAATCTGTGGTGACGCAAGTATTGCGTTCGTTGGGCTACCGTAAAGTGTTAGTGGGGGTCACGGTGATTATCGGCATCCTGATTGCTTTGTTTTCACTGCAATCACCGGGTATGTCGCCTTGGTTGATGATATTGCCACTCTTTATATTGGGTATGGCGATGTCCACACAGTTTACTGCGATGAACACCATCACGCTGGCTGACTTAACAGATAATAATGCCAGCTCGGGCAACAGTGTTTTGGCAGTAACCCAACAACTGGCCATTAGCTTTGGTGTGGCTATCAGTGCGGTTGTATTGCGCTTTTACGATGGGTTATCCGTGGGCAATAATGTTGATCACTTCCACTACACCTTTATTACTATGGGTATGGTGACATTATTGTCTTCTGCAGTGTTCTTATTACTCAAACCCAAAGATGGCAATAATCTCATTAAGGGCCGAGCAGTGAAAAAAGTCGCGCAACCCGCAGAAAGCGAAGTTTAATGGGTAGCGACTGACCCACGTTCGACCAGCTCGGGAGTGAGAATCAGAACTTGAGGTTCCGCTTCCGGGTTATTTAACCGATGAATCAGAGTATCAATGGCAAGTTCACCAAGAGAGTCTTTTGGCTGATGAATGGTCGTCAGCGGTGGCGTCATATATTGTGCGATTTCGATATCATCGTAACCAATGACGGCCATATCTTGCGGAATTGATAACCCTGCCTGATGCAAAGCCTGATAAACCCCAACAGCCATGGCATCGTTGCTGGTAAAAACGGCTTCAGGTGGCTCGGCCAATGCCAGTAACTGTTTCATGGCAACCAAACCGCCACTAAATTCAAAATCACTCGCCACTTCATATCCCGGTAGCACCGGTAAACCAGCACGATCCATTGCCTGGCGGAATCCTTCCAAACGTTCTTTGGCTGGTGTTTTATCTTGTGGGCCAGCAATACAGGCGATGCGGGTATATCCTCTGGCAATCAAATATGAGGTTGCCATTTCCCCACCTAATAATGAGTTGTCCTGAATAACATCATTCACCCCTTCGAACGGAGCCCAATCCATCATAATGATCGGCAATGAAGGGTAGCAACGCAGAATATCTTGTGATGGGCGGTGGCTTTCGGTGCACATTAATAGCAAACCATCGACACGCTTTTGCATCAGGGTTTCAATGCTGCGGCTCATGCGATCGATATCACCTTCGGTATTACACAGAATCAAGCTATAGCCGCGCTCATAACAGCTGCGTTCAACACCACGTACAACTTCGGCATAAAACGGGTTGCTACTGGCGGTAACCAACATACCTATGGTACGGGTTTGATTGAGTTTTAAACTCCGCGCTAGCGCAGAAGGGGCATAGTTGAGTTGCTTGATGGCAGCTTGCACTTTGTCGCGAATAGGATCGCTGACAAAACGATTTTTATTAATAACATGCGAGACTGTTGATGTTGATACGCCCGCTAGGCGGGCGACATCTTTCATGGTGGCCAAAGTTATATCCGGTCTTGTAAGAAACTGTCGATTTCGGCCCGCCATGGAATGGAAGGTTGTGCGCCAGGGCGAGTGACCGCAATAGCAGCCGCAGCATGGGCAAAACGAATGGCTAAGTCCATCGATTGACCTTCCAATAAAGCAGTCAGCAATGCGCCATTAAATGTATCGCCGGCAGCAATAGTATCCACTGCATTCACCTTGAAGCCAGCAACCAATTGACCTTTACCCTGTTCACTGAGCCAAACACCACGGCTACCCAAGGTAATGATGACGGTAGCAATCCCTTTATCATGCAGAATTTGCGCAGCTTTAGCGGCATCATCATCCTGCTCAATATGCACGCCGGTTAAGCGCTCAGCTTCGGTTTCATTGGGTGTTATCATATCCACCAGCATTAACAACTCATCGGGCAACGCGCGAGCTGGGGCTGGATTAAGAATTACTTGGGTTTTATGCTGCTTTGCCAGTTTAGCAGCGGCGATAACTGTCTCAAGTGGCGATTCCAGTTGCATCAATAATGCATCAGCATCAATAACCTGCTGTTGGTAGCGGCTAAGATACGCCGGTGTGACCGCTGAGTTTGCGCCAGCATCAATACCAATGACATTCTCGCCTTCACCGTTAACAAAGATCAGCGCAACCCCTGTTGTGGTGCCGGCTACCGCCTCGATGGGTGCAGTATCAATATTATCGCTGGCTAACTGCTGACGCACCCGGTCACCAATATCATCTTCACCCACACAGGCAATAAACGCGATATTCGCCCCACTACGGCCAGCAGCAACCGCCTGATTAGCGCCTTTACCACCGAAAGCAACTTTATACTGCTTCCCGATCACCGTTTCACCTGGACGCGGAAACTGCTCAATATTCAGAATATGGTCGGCATTGATGCTGCCTAAGACCACTAATTTACCTGTTTCCATCACATGTATTCCTTTGTACTTGAAGCTGCAGGGTTGTTAGCTACATTCGCTCCCCCGAATTACTTACTTCAGTAAGTTCATCGGGATGAGTTCATTTGCTGCCTACCTGCAACTTCAATTACCTTGGATTTATTAAATAATTATTCTTTGATGAATAACGTTATTGCTTAGTCACTAACTTCAAGTCAACCGGGATAACCGCTGGTACTTTTTCACCTTTCAGTACTTTATCCGCAGTTTGCACCCCAATAACACCAATTTGATCAGGGCGTTGAGCGATTGTTGCACCCATTTTGCCGCTTTCAACTGCTTTGATACCATCGTCTGTACCATCAAAACCAACCACTAACACATCAGTTTTGCCCGCAGTCTGCAAGGCGCGCAGTGCACCCAGAGCCATTTCGTCATTCTGCGCAAAGACAGCTTGAACATCCGGGTGAGCCGTCAACAGGTTCTGCATGACATTCAGACCTTTAGTGCGGTCAAAATCAGCAGGCTGGCTAGCTAACAGCTGGAACTTGTTTTTTTCCATTGACTGCTTAAAGCCTTCGCCACGTTCGCGGGCAGCAGAGGCACCGGCAATCCCTTCCAACTGAATCACTTTGGCATCGGTACCGACTTTCTTAGCAATGAAGTCACCGGCCATTTTGCCGCCGAAACGGTTATCAGAGGCCACGTGGCTCACGACAGTGCCCGCGTTAGCCAGACGGTCGAGGGTAATGACTGGGATATTAGCCTGATTGGCCATTTTAACTGCGTTGCCAACTGCATCGGAGTCAGTTGGGTTAATCAACAGCAATTTAGTGCCACGCACTGTTAAATCCTGCACGTTAGCTAGCTCTTTGGCCGGGTTATTTTGAGAATCCAATATCACCAGATTGTAGCCAAGCTTATCCGCTTCTTTTTGTGCGCCGTCTTTCATTGAAACAAAGAACGGGTTATTCAGCGTGGAAACTACCAGCGCGATCGTGTCTTTTGCTAGCGCGTTAGCACTTACGGTAGCGCTCAGTGCAACAACAGAGATCAATGTAGCCAGTTTCTTCATTTTCATGGTCGCAATTTCCTGTAGGGAGTTAGCTAATTCAATTTAGTAGGCGCTATTGTCGCAGACAGTTTGGGCGCGGCCAGCACACAGAACCGGAACGTACACCAAGTACGTGAGGATTCTGAGCACTGCCCAATACCAAAATGGCCAGTAAAATAGCCTACTGCTTTTTATTGTCTACCAACACCGCTAGCAGGATAACCACTGCTTTGACGATCATTTGGTAGTAGGAGGAGACACCCAATAAATTCAAACCGTTATTTAAAAAACCGAGGATTAATGCGCCGATCAGGGTGCCAACAATCCGCCCTTTCCCCCCAGCAAGGCTGGTACCTCCCAGAACCACGGCTGCGATGGCATCCAGTTCATAGCCGGTACCGGCGGTAGGTTGTGCTGACGACAAACGGGCGACTTCAATAATCCCTGCCAATGCCGCTAACAACCCACATAGCGAATAAACAATAATTTTAACTTTATCGACGCTGATACCAGAGAGACGAGTGGCTGACTCATTCCCCCCCAATGCATAGATATAGCGCCCCAAGCGAGTGTGATGCAGCATGTACCAGGCAGCAATAAAGACAATTGCCATCAACCAGATTGGGGTCGGTACCCCAAATGGGCGGCCAATACCGAACCAACCAAAAGTATCTGCCACATCAGTAAAACCGGTATTTACCGGGCTACCATTGGTATAAACCATGGTGACACCGCGCAATAACAGCATCATGACCAGCGTGGCAATAAATGCCTGCACTTTGCCTTTAGCAACAATCACCCCGGTGATCCCACCGACAAACGCCCCCAATGCCAATGCCGCACCTACGGCAACCAATGCATTAACTTCCAGCCCGACAATCGAGGCCGCTACCGCACCAGTCAGCGCCAGTAATGAACCTACCGACAGGTCAATCCCTGAAGTCAGAATAACCAGTGTCATCCCCACCGCCATGATGGCGTTAACCGAAGTCTGCTGGAGAATGTTAAACATGTTATTAAGGGTAAAGAAGTTCGGACTTAGGGACGAAACCACAGCAATCAGCACTAGCAGCGCAATCAGTGATTTTTGTTCTAACAACCATTCTTTACTGAACCAGCGTTTTGTCTGGATAGTCTGGGAACTCATATCTGATCACTCCTGCTCTGCACGCTATGACTTGTCGAGCTATTATTTATAAATGAATCACGCTTGCCGACGGCGGCTGCCATCAATACTTCCTGGGTCGCCTCTTCAATAGAGAACTCGCCGCTTAGCTGACCTTCATGCATAACCAGAATGCGGTCACTCATGCCCAGCACTTCTGGCATTTCCGAAGAAACCAAAATGATGCTCAGCCCTTCTTGTTTGAATTGGTTAATTAACTGATAAATTTCTTTTTTGGCCCCAACGTCCACACCACGGGTCGGTTCATCAAGGATCAATACTTTTGGCCGCGTCATCAAACCGCGAGCGATAGCGACTTTCTGCTGATTACCACCGGATAACAAACCAATAGGTTGTTCCATGGATGGCGTCTTGATATTAAATAAACGAATGAAATCGGCTACTGCCAACTGTTCGTCGGCATGCTTGAGGGAACCGCCGCTGCGGCTAAAATAACGTAATGCAGTCAAAGACATATTTTCTTTAACCGACATACCCAGCACCAAGCCATCCCGTTTACGATCTTCGGAAATATAAACGATGCCGTTTGCTAAACCGTCTTGTGGTGAATGAGTCACGACTTCGCGGCCATCCAACATGATAAAACCAGATTTACGCGGCAATGCACCATAGATGATTTTCATCAACTCGGTACGGCCTGCGCCCATCAAGCCAGCAACTCCCAAGATCTCGCCACTATAAAGGGTGAAACTGACATTTTTCACCCCGGGGCCACATAGCTGTTTGACTTGTAAACGCTTTTCACCACGCGGTAAGTTCAGGCGTGGGTATTGTTCTTCTAACTTACGGCCCACCATCATCTCAATCAGTGAGTTTTCAGTCAGGTCACTCACCGGTTTTTCCGCGATAAATTGCCCATCACGAAATACCGTGACGTCGTCGCAAATCTCAAAGATCTCTTTTAAGCGGTGGGAGATATAAACAATGCCGCGCCCTTCGGCCTTCAGCTCTTTGATGACGTTAAATAAAGAGGCGGTTTCGGTATCGGTCAGTGCATCGGTTGGCTCATCCATAATGATGACTTTGGATTCAAAGCTCAGCACCTTGGCGATTTCCACCATTTGCTGGTCACCAATAGAAAGTTCGCCCACCAGCCGATGGCTGCTGTAGCTGATATTCAGGCGGGCTAGCAGTAAATCGGCTTCGGCATACATCTTTTTCCAATCGATGCCGCCAAAACGATTAACAAATTCACGCCCTAAAAAGATGTTTTCTGCGATGGTTAACTGCGGGATCAGGTTAAGTTCCTGATGAATAATGCCGATCCCCGCTTCTTGCGAGTCTTTTGGGCCATTAAACACCACTTCTTTACCCAAGAAATGCTGACTGCCGGCATCTTTACTGTAGATGCCAGTCAGCACTTTCATCATGGTCGATTTTCCAGCCCCGTTTTCGCCCACCAGTGCCATTACCCTGCCGGGATAGACACTCAGTGCAGCACCGGAGAGTGCTTTGACGCCGGGAAAGGCTTTATCAATCCCTTTCAGTTGCAGCAAAGGTTGCATAAATGCCTCAGAAAGTTACGCCGGAGCAGAGAATGATGTTAGCAAAGGGGGAACATTCCCCGCTACGAATCACTGCCCGGCTTTGTTTGGTTTGCTCTTTAAAAGCCTCATGGCTGATATAGCGCAAAACAATTTGGTTTCCCTGATGTTGTTCAAGTTGTGTGAGTTGGGCGAGTAACGCTTCATGGAGTTGCGGATTATTTTTAACAATCTCTTGTGCGAGGTAGGCACTCTCAACCTGCATCTCTTGCGTTACCACCTCAAGAACCTGGAGGAAACCAGGAACGCCTCGTGTCAATGCCAAGTCGATACGTGTGGTGGTTGCCGGTATTGGCAGCCCCGCATCACCTATCACCAGCTGATCGGTATGACCCAGACGGGAGATAACAGCGGAAATATCAGAATTCAGTAATGCGCCTTTTTTCATTTTCTACTCCAACAGCGAAACGTTTCGCTGATACTGAGTTTAGAAAAATGGCAGCAGAAGGCAAACCCAATTTGGTGAAAATGTGATCGCCATCGAAACGTTTCGCTGAACCTATGAAAAATCAATACTCGCTACAGTTTCATCGGAGACCGCACCCAATTTGTTATAACGTCTAGCCATACTCTGAAGATATTTCAAACGATCAGTCATCGCATTTTACCTCTATCTATTCTTTATTCTTATTCAATTCCTGCCTGATGGCATTAGACATATTTAGGAAGTCTTTTGCGAACGCACAGTAGACTTCAACTTCGTCTTCTTCCAGTTTGCTTATCCCACCAATTTAGTGGAAACCTAATCAGCAAGAAAAAGGCCGTTAATCATAACGGCCTCCCTATCTAAATCTCGACTTGCGTCCCTAACTCAATAACCCGGTTAGGCGGGATCTCAAACTGATCGGCTGCACGTAGCGCATTACGGCTGAGGGCAATAAACAACTTGCCGCGCAGGAACAGATACCAAGGGCGTTTGGTCAGAATGAGTGACTCGTGCGACATAAAGAATGAGGTTTCCATCATCTGGCATGGCAAGCCCTCTAAACCACAGCGATGGAAAATCTCTTCTACATTTGGCGTTTCTCGCCAACCATAGCTGGCGACCACTCGCCAGAATGTCGGTGAGAGTTGCTCGATAGTCACCCGATTAACATTATGCACATAAGGCGCGTCTTCGGTGCGCAATGTCAGCAACACCACCCGATCATGCAACACTTTGTTATGTTTCAGGTTATGTAACAAGGCAAATGGAATGACATTCATTGCCCGCGACATATACACCGCCGTCCCTGTTACTCGTACCGGAGGCGATTTTTCCAATGAGGCAATCATCGCCTCCAATGAATTACCATGCTCATGCATACGGCGCAGCAGACTGAAACGCTCGCTCTTCCAAGTGGTCATGATGATAAACATCACTAAACCAAGAGACAGTGGCAACCAACCGCCGGAGAACAATTTCAGAGCATTGGCAGAAAACATCGGCACATCGATAATCAGTAAGATCACCAGCAGACAGCCGACAAAAACGCGATTCCAATGCCAGTTTTTCAGCGCTACGGTGCAGAACAGGATACTGGTTATCACCATGGTACCGGTCACGGCAATCCCATAAGCCGCAGCTAAATTACTGGAGCGTTCGAAGCCAACAATAACCATCACCACCGCCAGATACAGTGTCCAGTTAATCACTGGGATATATATCTGGCCTGATTCCATCTCTGACGTATGAATAATTCGCATTGGCGGCAAATAGCCTAAACGAACCGCCTGACGGGTCAGTGAGAACACACCGGAGATAACCGCTTGCGAGGCAATAACTGTCGCTAATGTTGCCAAGATTAACAGTGGGATCAGCGCCCAGTCAGGAGCGAGTAGGAAGAAGGGGTTTTTGATGGCTTCTGGATTTTTCAGTAATAACGCGCCCTGACCAAAGTAATTCAGCACTAATGACGGCAAAACCACAGTAAACCATGCCAACCGAATAGGAAATTTACCAAAATGCCCCATATCGGCATATAACGCTTCTACCCCGGTAATAGCCAAAACTACAGCGCCAAGGGCGAAAAATGAAACTGATTTATATTCTGTGAAGAAGCTTATTGCCCACTTAGGATTCAGTGCAGCCAGAACTTCTGGGTTAGCGATAATACTGCGCAGGCCAAGGAGCGCCAAGGTCAGGAACCACACCAACATTACCGGGGCAAAAAGTTTACCGACGCTACCGGTACCGTGTTTTTGAATAATAAACAGTAGGGTTAACACCGCAATCGAGCAGGGAACAATATAGGGATCAAGTGCAGGAGCGGCAATTTCCAACCCTTCAATGGCCGACATAACCGAAATAGCTGGAGTGATGACGACTTCACCATAAAAGAAGCTGCCGCCAATTAAGCCGAGTATCACCAAAATAGACGTGGCTCTGGAAGACGTATTGCGCCCGGCCAAAGACATTAACGTTAAAATACCCCCTTCACCGGCGTTATCTGCGCGCATGACATAGGTCAGATATTTAACCGAGACAATCAGAATTAGCATCCAGAATATCAGCGATAAAAAACCAAACACCACATCTGGACGGACATCAAAACCATAATGACCAGAAAAGCACTCTCTCAAGGTATAGAGCGGGCTGGTACCAATATCACCGTAAACCACCCCTATTGCCGCCAGGGTTACCGCCGATAAAGACTGTTTATGCTCTGTGCTCATAATTGATTTCTTTTTGCTAGAACATCCATAAGCTGCTGCGTGCGTTTAAGAACAACTTTAACAGATCCTGTCGTCTTTATACGCTCATCAAAAGGCGCACAGTATGCACGATTTCAATGGATTGCCTACCCTTAAATCAAGCAACAGCAAGAGTAAAAATGTATAAAAATATGACTATTCAACAATCTATTCCCTTAAGAAAAAGAGGATTTATTTCCCGTGATCAGGTAAAAATCAATTAACTAACGGAACATATAGAGCAATTATGGCGCAATCATCACAATTAGCTGAAAGAATCTCCCGCTTGAGCAGTGCCCTTGAAAGCGGTCTGTATGAAAGACAGGAAGCTATCCGCTTGTGTTTGCTGGCGGCCCTCAGTGGCGAGAGCGTCTTTCTGCTCGGCCCTCCTGGGATTGCCAAAAGCCTGATTGCCCGCCGCCTGAAATTTGCCTTCCGAAATGCCCGGGCATTTGAATATCTGATGACCCGCTTTTCAACCCCTGAAGAAGTGTTTGGTCCACTCTCTATTCAAGCACTGAAAGAAGAAGGGC
Organism: Yersinia alsatica; assembly: GCF_902170305.1. Lineage (GTDB taxonomy): Bacteria > Pseudomonadota > Gammaproteobacteria > Enterobacterales > Enterobacteriaceae > Yersinia > Yersinia alsatica. The sequence goes on from NZ_CABHWW010000007.1 coordinate 11,273, forward strand.
GCTACCAGCGCATGACCGGGGGCTATTTGCCTGAAGCTGAAATTGTCTTTCTTGATGAAATCTGGAAAGCTGGCCCGGCGATTCTGAATACCCTGCTCACCGCCATTAATGAACGACGTTTTCGTAATGGTGATCGGGAAGACAGAATCCCAATGCGCTTGCTGGTGACAGCTTCCAATGAATTACCCGATGCAGACAGCAGTCTAGAGGCACTTTATGACCGTATGTTGATCCGTATCTGGCTGGATCGCGTGCAAGAAAAACAGAATTTCCGCTCATTGCTGCTTAGCCGGCAAGATGAAAACCATAATCCGGTGGCGGAAAATCTCAGTATCAGCGATGAAGAGTTTTATCAGTGGCAGCCCTTAATCGATAAAATCACTCTGCCGGATCACTGTTTTGAGCTTATTTTTCAGTTACGTCAACGACTCAGTGCACAAGAGCAGGCACCGTATGTCTCTGACCGGCGTTGGAAGAAGGCTATGCGTCTACTGCAAGCTAGCGCCTTTTTCAGTGGGCGAAATGAAATCACCCCTATCGACCTCATTTTACTGAAGGATTGCCTATGGCATGACCTTAGCTCGCTGAAGCTGCTACAGCATCAGTTAGAGCAGTTGTTAACCGAGCAGGGATATCAGCAGCAAAGTCTATTAATGAAGCTACAACATATTAATGGTCAATGGTTGCAGCACCAACAGCAGCAAAGTGACCATCAAGCACTGACGGTGACCAAGCAAAGCGGCATGTTCAGCCGTAAAGCGCAATATGCCCTGCCAGAGACACTGACTGATAGTACGTTAACGCTGTTACTGCAAAAGCCTCTTAACTTGCATGACATTCAAGTTAATCATCTGCAAATAGAGAAAGAGGCTCTGGCGCAATGGTTGAACAAGGGTGGAGTATTACGCGCCAAATTAAATGGCGTCGGTTATGCCCAATCTATTGATGCAGAAATTGATGAACAGCTCCATATCACGGTGTTAGATGTTAGTCGCCAGTCATCAATACTCTCACAACCCGGAGCCACGACCACCAGCGTTCCCCCCGAGTTGCTGGTGGAGCTTACCGAGTTGGAAAATAATCTGTCCGAGCAACGGCGGTTATTCAATCAGCACCAACCATGCTTGTTCACGCCATCCTCTTGGTTGGCGAAAATAGAAGCGAGCTTGTTGCAGGTGGCAGAACAGTTGAAACAGCAGCAACAAAAACTGCGCGGGCACTGACAGATGCTGAGCTTGGCAACATTAGATTTGCTGTTATCGATAAGCGAAAATGAGCTTATCGAAGAGATGGTGGTGGGATTGCTGGTCTCTCCTCAGCTAGCGATATTTTTTGAAAAATTTCCGCGAATTAAGCGCGCATTAATGAAGGATATTCCCGGCTGGAAGCAAAACTTACAGCAGCGTATCCAAGAAGCAAAAGTTCCGGCAGGATTGGCTGATGAGTTTTACTTATACCAACAGAGCCAATTAGAGAGTAGCCCGATATTTTATGCCCATCTTCCCGATATCGTAGCGCAGCTACAGCAATGGCATTCTCCTTTTGCCGAACAAGCTAAAACATTATTACAAACCGCTGATTTAGAAAGAAACCCACAGACTGGCGATAGCTTACAAACTCTCTTTTTACAGCGCTGGCGTGTCAGTCTGACGCTACAAACCATCACTATTCATCATCAGTTGCTGGAACAAGAGCGAGAGCAACTGCTAGCCGAATTACAGCAGCGACTAGCACTCAGTGGCGCATTGGAGCCGATTTTGGCGACCAATGACGGGGCCGCAGGGCGGCTTTGGGATATGACTCAGGGCCATTTACAGCGCGGTGATTATCAATTGTTACTGCAATACGGTGATTTTCTACAGCAACAACCGGAATTGCAGCAGTTAGCAGAACAGTTAGGCCGTAGCCGCTCAGCCAAAGCACAACCTACCCCCGATGCTCGCTATGAACCTTACACAGTAATGGTGCGCCAACCTGATGCGGTACCGGAGGAGGTCAGTGGTATTCACCTGAGCAATGACATTCTGCGATTGCTCCCAACAGAGCTGGTTATGCTGGGGATGAGTGAACTGGAGTTTGAATTTTACCGCCGCTTACTCGAGCGTCGCTTGCTCACCTATCGCTTACAAGGGGATAACTGGCAGGAAAAAACCTTACAGCGCCCTGTTAGCCTTAAAAGTCATGATGAACAGCCACGTGGCCCCTTTATCGTTTGTGTCGATACTTCTGGCTCGATGGGCGGGTTTAACGAGCAATGTGCCAAAGCTTTCTGTTTAGCTCTGCTCCGTATTGCGCTGGCGGATAACCGCCGCTGTTACATCATGTTATTTGCGACAGAAATAATTCACTACGAACTCTCTGCGGCCAGCGGCATTGAACAAGCAATACGTTTTCTCAGCCAACATTTTCGTGGGGGGACGGATCTGGCGGCCTGCCTAACCAACACCTTAAACAAAATGGAAGAGAGAGAGTGGTATGACGCCGATGCGGTGATTATTTCGGACTTTATTGCCCAGCGCTTACCCGAAGAATTAATCCGCAAGATTAAAATTCAACAGCAAGCCCATCAACACCGATTCCATGCCGTGGCGATGTCTGCATATGGCAAGCCCGGTATCATGCGCATTTTCGATCATATCTGGCGCTTTGATACCGGTTTAAAAAGCCGCTTGATGCGCCGCTGGAAGCGATAACGTATTTTAGTTTAGTAGGCCGGCCCCCACATTTATCGACAGTCCCAATATTGTCATATTGAAAATAAAGGATAATACCGACTGCAATAACACCACGCGGCGGATATCAGATGTGCCGGTTGCCACATCGGCGGTTTGCGAAGCCACACCAATAGTGAATGAGAAATAAAGAAAATCCCAATAGGAAGGCGTGGTTATCTCCTTAGGGAAAAGTAACGGCAACGTGGTTTCTGACTCATCACGGCGCATATAAAACAGGTGGGCGTAGTGCATAGTAAAAGCGGTGGGTAATAGTAGCCACGAGACTAATAAAGTCATGCCCGTCAGTATCAAATGAACCGCCTTGGCTGAACCGGCTAACTGATTTGCAGTACTCAACTCAAACAATATAACCAAAATGCTGGCCAGACACGCCATGCTGACAATCGACAACACCATGCTGGCGCTTTCATCTTGTACACGGGCTATTTTGCTGATTTTTTTTGGATCAGTACGTAATAGTTGCAGCCATAAAAAGAGCAAATAGAGCCAGGCAGAAACATTCCAACTGACCATCAGCCGCAATAAAACAGTGTAATGTATTGGTAACAGAAAATAAGTGGCAACCCCAGCACCAACAGAAAACAACAACCTTGGGCGGGCATGTAAATAGTGTCTAATTGGATGAAATAGAAGCATAACATCAATGACCTTGTTGATAGTTATATTGAATATACACCAATAGTTATCAAGTTGCAGGAAAGCGGCAAACCAGCGATAACTCAGTCAGTAAGCGGCTTAAACTATAAGATGCCTAACTAGTTGGAATATTTATTAATTAATAATATTTACCTATGCAGATAATATTATATTAATAGTGAGTCATTTATTTATAACTAAATATGCTTTCACTAAAATCAACAATATCAATAAGAAATAAAAAGCCAGTTCAATAATAACATTTACAACACGAATATTTCACACAACCCTCTTCAATAACCTCCATCAAATATGTGGGAATCATCCTACAACAATCTCACTCCCTGTCTTATATTCGCCTCAAAACTAACTCTATATGATTACTTTTATCTTAGAACTGTTCCCTCTAAAGATAATGTAAAATAATAGTTAATTAAGTTCATTTAAATTGTTATATCCCAAAAGTAATTATTAGCCTTATTGAATTAACATTAAAAATACAAAATAAAAACAATATTTATTAACTGTCTCTACATTAATACCAATTCCATATAGAGCGCTGTTCCTATATGAGTTTTTGCTATATCAACACTGGACATAAATTTACATGAAAATACATTCTTTAGTCTTAATAATTGCTCCGGTGAGCTTGCTGTTAGCTCACCCTATATATGCTGCTGATGTTGATGCTGGCACGACGAATATAACCAGCGGCCAATATTATAGTGGTTTCAGTATCTCACATACTGTCGATACTCTGTCAGGTGGTGAAATTGACTACATGATGAATGATGCCAAAATTACTGATATGTCAGGCGGTTATATTGACAGAGTTTATGGTGGTTCAATCACCACTCTTTCAGGAGGAGGACTTGGTTTCATCACTGATGGGGTAAAAATTGCGGATATGTCGGGCGGGACAATAGGTGACATGCTGGGTGGAACAATCACTTCACTGTCAGCGGGAGATGTTGGCTCGATGTCCGCTGACTCTCAAATTACGACAATGTCAGGGGGAACATTAGGCCCCATGTATGGTAATGCCCAAATCACCACGGTGACTGGGGGTGATATTGATAGAATGTATGGCAATGCTTATATAAATGATATGTCAGGGGCGACAGTCGGCCCGATGTATGGCAAAGCTACCATCACTAATATGCTTAATAGTTCAGTTGACTATATGTATGGCACCGCCAAAATCACTAATATGTCCGATAGTGGGATTGGTCGTATGTATAATAACTCTCAAGTTATTAATATGTTATCGGGCTCAATAGATAGCATGTATGGTAATTCTAGTGTCACAGATATGTCTGGCGGAACTATTGGCTCCGTATATGCTGATGCGCAAGTCGTCACTATGTCTGAAGGCCAAATTAACAAAGTCTATGATAATGCTAAAATAACTGATTTGACCGGTGGAAATATTGGCTCAGTATATGGTGATGCATTAATTCTTAATATGACCGGCGCTGGAATTGATTCATTATTAGGTAATGCAAAGATAATGGATATGTCAGGTGGGTATGTTCATGACGCACTCGAAAATGCCCAAATAAACTTTACCGGTAGTGCAGGCAGTAACACTGGCGGTACTTTAACGGGCAATATTGCTAATACCACTAATCTGACTCTGGCTAATAATGGTTTTATGACCATCGCAACCGGGAATGATATTTTTAGTGGTCGCCTGAAAATGCAAGGTGGCACCGCCAAATTGGATGCCAGTAAGTTCGCAACCAACAGTCTGTTCGATATAACCAGTGGCGCAAATAATACGCTCTGGGCTGTGGCTGACAATAGCGGGGTCAACGTGAACTTGGCTTCCGGATTAACTGGCACTATCAATACCGATGCGGGCGTCACACTTGGCGTGAATAAACTGAATGGCGACAGCACGACAGTCTTTAATAAAACAGGTACCGGGACTGTGCTGATGACTGCCGCAAATAACTACAGCAGCTCTACTATCCTGAGTGAAGGGACGTTAAAAGCAGGGGGAAATAATTTCTTCAGTGCTTATTCTGACTATATTTCTCGTGCTGGCACTACGTTAGATTTAGGCGGTTACCATCAAACTCTGCAATCTTTAGATAATGCTGGTGTCGTTAACTTTGGTGGAACGGGAGGAAATTCATTAACGATTACTGGTGATTACACCGGTAATAATGGTTTGCTTAATATGAATTCAGTTCTGGGTGATGACAGCTCAGTGACTGACAAGCTTAATATCGGCGGCAATAGCTCAGGCACCACCTATGTGCAGGTAAATAACCTAGGGGGGAGCGGCGCGCAAACTCTTAATGGTATTGAGTTAATCAATGTTGCCGGGAATTCAACCGGGGAATTTATCCAGAGCGGACGTATTGTTGCGGGTGCTTTTGATTACTTTTTGGCGCGCGGCGCCAACACTCAAGCCAGTAATTGGTATCTGACCAGCGCGGTTCCACTGGTGGCTCCGGCACCTATTCCTGAACCAGAGCCGGAAGAAGAGCCAGATGCAATACCAGCTGTGATACCTATGCCCGCAGATCCATCAGTGCCAGCGGATCAGTCAATCATGATTGAACGCCCTGAAGCCAGTTCTTACAGTGCTAACCTGGCTGCGGCCAATAATATGTTTGTCACTCGTTTGCATGATCGTTTGGGAGAGACTCAGTATATCGATGCTCTGACTGGCGAACAGAAAGTCACCAGTATGTGGCTGCGCAATGAAGGTGGGCATAACCGCTCGCGTGATACTCAAGATCAGTTAAGCACGCTAGCTAACCGCTATGTGCTGCAACTGGGCGGCGATATAGCACAGTGGAGTAATAATGGCCTGGATCGCTTCCATTTGGGCGTCATGGCTGGCTACGGTAGCAGCAAGAGCAAAACTGAGTCGCGCCTGTCTGGTTATAGTGCCCGTGCCTCTGTCGACGGCTACAGCACCGGTTTATATGGTACTTGGTATGCCAATGATGCCGATAAATCCGGTTTGTATATTGATAGCTGGGCACAGTACAGCTGGTTCAACAACAGTGTTGATGGTCAGTTCCTGAATACCGAAGAGTACAAATCCAAAGGGGTTACCGCTTCGGTAGAAACTGGCTACACCTTTAAAGTGGGTGAAAATGCCGCGAAGAGTGCCAGCTACTTTATCCAACCTAAAGCCCAAGCCACCTGGATGGGGGTTAAAGCTGATGATCATAAAGAGGCTAATGGTACTAATGTGTCTAGTGAGGGGAATGGTAATATCCAGACCCGCCTGGGAGTGAAAGCCTTTATGAAAGGGTATAGCGAGCAGGATAAAGACAAAAATCGCGCATTCCAGCCATTTGTTGAAGCAAACTGGATCCACAATACTAAAGACTTCGGTACCACAATGGATGGTATGACAGTCAAACAAGACGGTGCCGCCAACATCGGTGAGTTGAAACTGGGTGTAGAAGGCCAGATAAGCAAGAAAGTAAATGTTTGGGGTAATGTTGGCCAGCAAGTGGGCAATAAAGGCTACAGCGATACATCAGTGATGTTAGGGGTGAAATACAACTTCTGATCTGGTTTAAGCTGGTATCACTGGGATAAAAACAACCAAAAGACACCCTTAGGTGTCTTTTGTCATATTATCAATATCGTCATTGTCGCTATTAAATTTTACAGCAGCCCAGCAACTTTCTCACTGATTTCCGGTCCCCACACCCCACATTGCACTTGGCCAATATGTTGTTTTTGCAGCAGTAACATCACTAAGCGCGATTGACCGATGCCACCACCAATGGTTTGCGGCATTTCGCCACTCAGCAGAGATTGATGCCATTCCAGTTTCAGACGATCTTCATCAGCAGTCAGAGCCAATTGGCGTTTCAGGGCTTCAGCATCCACACGAATCCCCATGGATGAAATTTCAAAAGCGTCTTCCAGAACCGGGTTCCAAACAATAATGTCGCCGTTCAGCCCAGCAAAACCTTCCGCACTCGGAGAGGTCCAGTCATCATAATCTGGCGCACGAACATCATGAGATTTACCATCAGCTAATTTACCGCCAATACCAATCAAGAACACCGCGCCTAGCTCTTTGGCAATCGCACGTTCACGACCTTTAGCATCCAAATCAGGGAAACGAGCGCGCAGACTTTCACTGTGAATAAACTGAATATGGTCTGGCAAGAAAGGTTTCACACCAAATTCAGCACTGATTGCCGCTTCAGTTTCTTTAATTGCTGCATAAATCTTGTTAACTGTGGATTTCAGGTAAGCCAGGTTGCGTTCGCCATCACCCATTACACGTTCCCAATCCCACTGATCTACATACACGGAATGAATGGCACTCAGGCGATCTTCATCTGGACGTAATGCTTTCATGTGGGTGTAAATCCCTTGGTCAGCCCCAAAGTCAAAGCGGCCTAAGGTTTTACGTTTCCATTTAGCTAATGAATGAACAACTTCAAAAGTTGCGTCTGGCAAAGTTTTTACTTTGACCTGCACCGCTTTCTCGGAACCAGAAAGGTTATCTTGAGTACCATCACCAACACGGCTCAGGATCGGAGCCTGCACTTCAATCAGACCCAGTTGCTGTTCTAATTGGCGGGAAAAGAATGATTTTACGAAGCTGATTTGTTGCTGTTTTTCGATAAATTGTTTTTTCATTGCCGTTTTCTCAATTTGTTATTGTGTTGTGCAAATAGTCGTTATGCCGTTGGGCTTGTCATCGATTAAGCAACAGAATGAGGGTTAAATTCAATATCCAATAAACAATATTGCCATTTCAATTTTAATCATTCATTTTTATGGGGCTATAATTAGATAATCGATAAAAAAAGGGGGTTAATATGAGTGAAATTTATCAAATCGATAATCTCGATCGCGGCATCCTTAACGCATTAATGGAAAATGCACGCACTCCTTATGCTGAATTGGCGAAAAACTTTGGAGTCAGCCCGGGGACGATTCATGTGCGAGTCGAGAAAATGCGCCAGGCTGGGATCATCACGGCGGCTTGTGTTCACGTGAATCCAAAACAACTGGGTTATGACGTGTGCTGTTTTATCGGCATTATTTTGAAAAGCGCCAAAGATTACCCTTCAGCATTGAAAAAACTAGAGAGTTTAGAAGAAGTTGTAGAAGCCTATTACACAACTGGGCATTACAGCATCTTTATTAAGGTCATGTGTAAATCAATAGATGCGCTCCAACAGGTACTTATCAACAAGATCCAGACAATTGATGAGATACAGTCAACAGAGACACTCATTTCCTTGCAGAACCCCATTATGCGTACCATCGTGCCATGACCGCTAAATAACTATACCCACATTATCCACAGGTAGATCCCAGCTGATTCACAGCGTACAATACCGGTTCATTACTTCGGTTGGGTTCTTTATGGCTGACATTACCTTGATCAGTGGCAGTACACTTGGCAGTGCTGAATATGTTGCTGAACATTTAGCTGAGAAATTAGAAGAAGCAGGTTTCTCCACAGAAACACTGCATGGCCCAGAGCTAGACGAGCTCACGCCGGAAGGTATGTGGTTAATCATTACCTCCACGCATGGCGCAGGTGATCTACCCGATAACCTACAACCATTATTAGACCAAATAGAAGAACAGCAGCCGGATCTCTCCCAAGTCCGTTTTGGGGCAGTGGGTTTGGGCAGCTCTGAATATGACACTTTCTGCGGTGCAGTAAGAAAACTGGATCAACAGTTGATAGCGTTGGGAGCCAAACGTCTGGGTGATATTTTAGAAATAGACGTCATCCAACATGAAATTCCCGAAGATCCGGCCGAGGTTTGGGTTAAAAATTGGATTAATTTGCTCTAATTTGCTTAAAGATCACGCGAACGAATGTGGATAAGTAGGCTTAAAAGCAGGGTAAAAGCGGTACATATCCACATAACAACCTTGGTGTCTTAAAGTACCTGTGCATAACATGCCATTTAGATCCCAGCTTATACGCAATAGGATCACCGATCATTCACAGCAAACGATCCTCCTTAATCTCATGATCTTTAATGTGAATAATCACTTATCCACAGAGGATCATGATCCTAATAAGAGATCTAATAAAGAGATCTTTAAATAAAAAGATCTTCTTTTAATTAAGGGCGATCCTAAGCTGCTTGGTCGATCGTCTAAACTTGAGTAGAATCCCCCACCCCAGGGCAAACACAGAAATTCGCATAACGGCGAGGTGCAGTACCATGTTTTATCCAGATCAATTTGACGTCATCATCATTGGTGGTGGCCATGCCGGCACGGAAGCTGCAATGGCAGCGGCACGCATGGGACGTCAGACCTTATTGCTGACGCACAATATCGACACACTGGGACAAATGTCTTGTAACCCAGCGATTGGCGGTATCGGTAAGGGGCATCTGGTAAAAGAGATCGATGCTCTCGGTGGCTTAATGGCGATGGCAACTGACCAAGCCGGTATTCAGTTTAGGATACTAAACGCCAGCAAAGGGCCAGCGGTAAGAGCGACCAGAGCTCAGGCAGACCGCGTCTTGTATCGCCAGGCAGTACGTACCGCATTGGAGAATCAACCTAACTTGATGATCTTCCAACAACCTGTTGAAGATCTCATCGTTGAAAATGATCATGTGGTCGGCGCTGTGACCAAAATGGGTCTGAAATTCCGTGCTAAAGCCGTGGTACTCACCGTCGGTACCTTCCTGGATGGAAAAATTCATATCGGCCTTGAGAACTACAGTGGTGGTCGCGCTGGTGATCCACCATCAATCTCATTGTCGCAACGCCTGCGTGAACTGCCGCTGCGCGTCAATCGCCTTAAAACCGGTACACCACCTCGTATCGATGCACGCACCATAGATTTTAGCCAATTGGCCCCTCAGTTAGGTGATACCCCAATCCCGGTATTCTCCTTCCTTGGCAATGCCGAGCAGCACCCTGAGCAAATGGCGTGTCATATCACATACACCAATGAGAAAACGCATGAAGTGATCCGCAATAACTTGGATCGCAGCCCGATGTATGCGGGGATCATCGAAGGGATCGGGCCACGTTACTGCCCATCGATCGAAGATAAAGTCATGCGTTTTGCTGATCGCAATTCACATCAGATCTTCCTTGAACCGGAAGGTTTGACCAGCAATGAGATCTATCCGAACGGTATCTCTACCAGTCTGCCTTTCGACGTACAGATGCAAATAGTCCGTTCAATGAAAGGGCTCGAAAACGCACGTATTATTCGACCTGGTTATGCCATCGAGTATGATTTCTTTGATCCGCGTGATTTGAAACCTACGCTGGAAAGCAAATATATCCACGGTTTGTTCTTTGCTGGGCAAATCAATGGCACCACCGGATATGAAGAAGCTGCGGCCCAAGGGCTGCTTGCAGGCCTCAATGCGGGGCGTTTCGCTAATGATGATGATGGGTGGTCACCTCGTCGTGATGAAGCTTACCTTGGCGTGCTGGTGGACGATTTAAGCACCTTGGGCACCAAAGAACCCTATCGTATGTTTACCTCACGAGCTGAATATCGTTTGATGCTACGTGAAGATAACGCCGATCTGCGTCTGACCGAAATGGGCCGCAAATTAGGATTAGTCGATGATGTTCGTTGGGAACACTTCAGCAAGAAAATCGAGCTGATTGAGAAAGAACGCCAGCGCCTGCGTGATATCTGGGTGCATCCTCATTCTGAGAATGTTTCCGAAATCAATGCGTTGCTCAAAGCCCCATTATCGAAAGAAGCCAATGGTGAAGAGCTGCTGCGCCGCCCTGAAATCGATTATCGTTTGTTGACAACCTTACCCTCTTTTGGTCCGGCATTAACAGACCCACAAGCTGCTGATCAGGTTGAAATTCAGGTGAAATATGAAGGGTATATTGCTCGGCAGCAAGAAGAGATCGAAAAGCAGCTGCGCAATGAAAATACCTTACTGCCTGCTGATCTTGATTACCGCCAAGTCTCTGGTTTATCAAACGAAGTGATCGCTAAATTGAATGATCATAAACCTAACTCGATCGGGCAAGCTTCACGTATTTCAGGTATCACACCAGCGGCGATCTCTATTTTACTGGTTTGGTTGAAAAAACAAGGATTGCTGCGCCGCAGCGCCTAACGACCTAATAATTGCCTGTGTAGCTCAAAGCTAAGCAGGCAATTTTGCTTTGTATTCAAGCTATAACTAAACATTAAGCTAGATTATCGTATTCGTATATCGGCCTTTTACATGCTGACAGAACATATCTCTGTCAGAGGATAATTGTGGTGTTAAAAAAATTAGATTCCCTGCTGAGTGCAGCAGATATTGCGCTGCCCGATCAGCAAAAACATCAGTTGATAGGCTATGTAGAGCTGCTGCATAAGTGGAATAAAGCTTATAACCTGACTTCTGTCCGTGACCCAATGCAAATGCTGGTTCGGCACATTCTGGACAGCATTGTGGTAAACCCACATTTGCAAGGTAGCCGGTTTATCGATGTCGGCACTGGTCCGGGGCTTCCTGGGATACCCTTGGCCATAGTGCGTCCCGATGCACATTTCACCTTGCTTGATAGCTTGGGTAAACGTGTTCGCTTCCTGCGTCAGGTTCAGCATGAATTAGGTCTAAATAATATCGAACCAGTTCAAAGCCGTGTTGAGGACTTTGTCGCAGAACCCCCATTTGATGGGGTTATAAGCCGTGCATTTGCATCCTTACAAGATATGCTGTCTTGGTGCCACCACTTACCAGCTAAGCCTGAAGGGCGTTTTTATGCGCTTAAAGGGGTTAGGCCGGATGATGAATTAGCTATACTGCCTGCGGGTATTACTCTTGAGTCGGTTATTCGACTGCAAGTTCCTGAGTTGGATGGTGAGCGTCATCTGGTTATTCTTAAGTCAAACTAACTTTGTTATTTATCAAAAAAATGTAATAAATTCTTAGTCGAGACGCCGAGTTTTATTACATTTAGTGTTTTTAATATTGGTGGGTATTTATTCGCTGATTATCGTATGCGTAGATAATATTTCACCTATTGTTTACAAAAACAGCGGTAGTTAGTGACATAACAATATTGAAAGGGACCAAATAGTCACTTTGGTCATTATTATCTCATCGACATCACTCTTTTTATGTATCCGAACTGTTGCCAAATTATTATCTGAAATGTCAATGGGAAGTTTTTACTAAGTAGATGAGTTGTTTGATAATAGTTTTAATTTTAAAATTATGATTTGTAAAAGTTTTAATGGCTCTTTTCGTTAAAGACAAAGCGAAGTCTTATGGGATATAAATCAGTTTGTTTTTAGTTATGTGATCGGTTCCACGCTTTATTGATAATGTTTGGAATCGTCAGACAATTAAATAAGGGCTTTATTCCGAGGCTTTTCTTGTGAAAATAGCTCGAAAGTAGAAAATTTAAATAATTGTTCACCTTTTCGCTACTTATCGATTGAATTCGTTTGAGTGGCCCGTATAATTTGCTCGTTTTTTGCTGCTTGACTCAATGGGGTAAAAGGCAGTTTTATACCTCACTCAGCATACCCTTAGTGTGGTTCGGAGAGAACAAACGTCATGCCTGTATCCCTTTACAGTGGGAAAATTGCACGAAAGTTGCTGTTGTTGCAGTTAATGACTTTTGTTGTTCTCAGTGCTGCTTTTGGTTTTAAAAGCCTGGAATGGAGTGCTTCTGCTTTGGCAGGAGGATTGGCAGCCTGGTTGCCCAGTGCCATGTTTATGTTGTTCGCTTGCCGCCATCAGGCAAAAACAGCTGCTCCAGGTCGTGTTGCGTGGTCGTTTGCCATTGGCGAAGGGTTAAAAGTTATCGTGACGATAATTTTGCTGATTGTTGCACTAGGGCTGTTTAAAGCTGCGTTTGCGCCACTCGGTTTAACCTACTTATCGGTGCTGATTGTGCAGATATTGGCACCGGCCGTGATGAGCGGCTACCGTACTTAACAGTTATCGTATTTAACTACAAAAGGGTAAGAGGCATCATGTCTGCATCAGGAGAAATCTCTACTCCAAGGGACTACATAGGTCACCACCTGAATAACCTTCAGTTGGACCTGCGTACCTTTGAGTTGGTCAATCCCCACTCACCTGGCCCTGCGACGTTCTGGACGTTGAACATTGACTCTCTGTTCTTCTCTGTCGTGCTGGGGTTAGCTTTTCTGCTTGTGTTCCGCAAAGTTGCAGCAAACGCCACCAGTGGTGTGCCCGGCAAATTGCAGACTGCCGTTGAGTTAATTATCGGTTTTGTCGATGGCAGTGTACGGGATATGTACCACGGCAAAAGTAAAGTCATCGCACCATTGGCCCTGACCGTGTTTGTTTGGGTTCTATTGATGAACATGATGGACTTGCTGCCAATCGATTTACTGCCTTACATCGGTGAACATGTCTTTGGGTTACCAGCACTACGTGTGGTACCAACTGCTGACGTGAGCATTACCTTGTCCATGGCATTGGGTGTCTTCATCCTGATCCTGTTCTATAGCATTAAAATGAAAGGTGTAGGCGGCTTCGTAAAAGAATTAACGATGCAGCCGTTCAATCACCCGATATTCATTCCAGTTAACTTAATTCTGGAAGGTGTCAGCCTGCTGTCCAAACCGGTTTCACTCGGTCTGCGACTGTTCGGCAACATGTATGCGGGTGAGTTGATCTTCATCCTTATTGCGGGTCTGTTGCCGTGGTGGTCACAGTGGATGCTCAGTTTACCTTGGGCTATCTTCCACATACTGATTATTACGTTACAAGCCTTTATCTTCATGGTTCTGACGATTGTCTATCTGTCGATGGCATCCGAAGAGCACTGATTTTCTTATAACACTACTGCGTTTTAACTGAAATAAACTGGAGACTGTCATGGAAAACCTGAATATGGATCTGCTGTACATGGCTGCCGCTATAATGATGGGTTTAGCGGCAATCGGTGCTGCGATCGGTATCGGCATCCTGGGTGGTAAATTTTTGGAAGGCGCTGCACGTCAGCCTGACCTGATTCCTCTGCTTCGTACACAGTTCTTTATCGTCATGGGTCTGGTTGACGCCATCCCAATGATCGCTGTTGGTCTGGGTCTGTACGTGATGTTTGCTGTCGCGTAAGTAGAGTTTTCTCTACTGTGAACTACACCAAACTATTAACTTTTAAAGAGGCATTGTGCTGTGAATCTTAACGCAACAATCCTCGGCCAGGCCATCGCGTTTGTCCTGTTTGTCCTGTTTTGTATGAAGTATGTATGGCCGCCAATTATGGCAGCCATCGAGAAGCGTCAAAAAGAAATTGCTGACGGTCTCTCTTCTGCAGAGCGTGCCAAAAAAGATTTGGACTTAGCGCAAGCCAATGCGACCGACCAACTGAAGAAGGCCAAAGCAGAAGCACAGGTGATCATTGAGCAGGCAAGTAAACGCAAAGCTCAGATCATCGATGAAGCTAAAGCTGAAGCTGAACAGGAACGTAACAAAATCGTGGCGCAAGCGCAGGCAGAGATCGACGCCGAACGTAAGCGTGCTCGTGAAGAGTTGCGTAAGCAAGTCGCGATGTTGGCTATAGCTGGCGCCGAGAAGATCATCGAACGTTCCGTGGATGAAGCTGCTAACAGCGACATCGTTGATAAACTGGTCGCTGAACTGTAAGGAGGGAGGGGCTGATGTCTGAATTTGTAACTGTAGCTCGCCCCTACGCCAAAGCAGCTTTTGACTTTGCTGTTGAGCACCAGGCGGTTGATCGTTGGCAGGATATGCTGGCGTTTACTGCCCAAGTGACTTGCAATGAACAAATCGCTGAATTGCTTTCCGGTGCTGTTGCGCCAGAAACAATGTCTAAGACGTTTATTGCAGTCTGTGGTGATCAGCTCGATGAACCCGCACAGAACTTCATTCGAGTTATGGCGGAGAATGGCCGTTTACTGGTTCTTCCTGAGGTGTTGCAGCAGTTTATTCAACTGCGTGCCTCACTGGAGTCTACCGTCGACGTTGAAGTGTCCTCAGCGAGAGCACTTAACGACGAACAGCTGGCTAAAATTGCCGCTGCGATGGAAAAACGTCTGTCACGCAAAGTTAAGCTGAATTGCAAAATTGATAAGTCTGTAATGGCCGGCGTAGTAATACGTGCAGGCGATATGGTGATAGATGGCAGCGTTCGCGGTCGTCTTGAACGCCTGGCAGACGTCTTGCAGTCTTAAGGGGACTGGAGCATATGCAACTGAATTCCACCGAAATCAGCGAACTGATCAAGCAGCGCATTGCTCAGTTCAATGTAGTGAGCGAAGCTCACAATGAAGGTACTATTGTTTCCGTTAGTGACGGGATCATTCGTGTACACGGTCTGGCCGACGTTATGCAAGGCGAGATGATCGCACTGCCTGGCAACCGTTACGCAATCGCACTGAACCTGGAGCGCGACTCCGTTGGTGCAGTAGTTATGGGTCCGTACGCCGATCTTGCCGAAGGCATGAAGGTTAAATGTACTGGCCGTATCCTGGAAGTTCCTGTCGGTCGTGGCCTGCTAGGTCGCGTCGTCAATACTCTGGGTGAACCTGTTGATGGTAAAGGTCCGGTAGAAAATGACGGCTTCTCAGCTGTTGAAGCTATCGCACCTGGCGTAATCGAACGTCAATCCGTTGATGAACCCGTTCAGACAGGCTATAAGTCTGTCGATGCCATGATTCCAATCGGTCGTGGTCAGCGTGAATTGATCATCGGTGACCGTCAGACAGGTAAAACTGCTCTGGCGATTGATGCGATCATCAATCAGCGCGATTCAGGCATCAAATGTGTGTATGTTGCTATCGGCCAGAAAGCCTCTACTGTTGCAAACGTAGTGCGTAAACTGGAAGAACATGGCGCATTGGCTAACACCATCGTGGTTGTGGCTACTGCATCTGAATCTGCAGCATTGCAATACCTGGCACCTTACTCCGGTTGTGCCATGGGTGAATATTTCCGCGACCGCGGTGAAGATGCTCTGATTATTTATGATGACCTGTCTAAACAGGCTGTTGCATATCGTCAAATCTCCTTGCTGCTCCGTCGTCCACCAGGTCGTGAAGCATATCCTGGCGACGTATTCTACCTCCACTCCCGTTTGCTGGAGCGTGCTGCGCGTGTTAACGCGGATTACGTTGAAGCCTTTACCAAGGGTGAAGTGAAAGGTAAAACCGGTTCTTTGACCGCATTGCCAATCATTGAAACCCAAGCAGGGGACGTTTCCGCGTTCGTTCCGACCAACGTAATTTCTATTACCGATGGTCAGATCTTCCTGGAATCCAGCCTGTTTAACGCCGGTATTCGTCCTGCGGTTAACCCAGGTATCTCCGTATCCCGTGTGGGTGGTGCAGCGCAGACCAAGATCATGAAAAAACTGTCCGGTGGTATCCGTACCGCTCTGGCACAGTATCGTGAACTTGCTGCGTTCTCCCAGTTCGCATCCGATTTGGATGATGCAACACGTAAACAGCTGAGCCATGGTCAGAAAGTGACCGAGCTTCTGAAACAGAAACAATACGCACCGATGTCTGTTGCGCAGCAATCTCTGGTTCTGTTCGCAGCTGAACGTGGTTATCTGGGTGATATCGAGTTGGCGAAGGTAGGTAGCTTTGAAGCCGCACTGTTAGCATTTGCTGACCGTGAGCATGCCGAGCTTCTGCAACAAATCAACCAAACTGGCGCGTATAACGATGAGATCGAGGCCAAGCTGAAAGGCATCCTCGATACATTCAAGGCAACCCAGTCCTGGTAACGCTATACGGTCCTGCTTTTCATTAGGAAAGCAGGCCGTCTGGCAATGAGGAGAAGCAGAAATGGCCGGCGCAAAAGAGATACGTTCCAAGATCGCCAGCGTGCAAAACACGCAAAAGATCACCAAAGCCATGGAGATGGTCGCCGCCTCCAAAATGCGTAAATCGCAGGAACGCATGGCGGCCAGCCGTCCTTATGCAGAAACAATGCGTAGTGTGATTGGTCACCTTGCGCTAGGTAATCTGGAATATAAACATCCGTACCTGGAAGAGCGCGACGTTAAGCGTGTTGGGTATCTGGTGGTTTCTACAGACCGTGGCTTGTGTGGTGGTTTGAACATTAACCTGTTCAAAAAACTGTTAGCTGAGATGAAAGGTTGGTCTGAAAAAGGCGTTGAATGCGATTTAGCGCTGATTGGATCAAAAGCAGCATCTTTCTTTGGTTCCGTGGGCGGCAAGATTGTTGCTCAGGTTACTGGCATGGGGGATAACCCTTCTCTGTCAGAACTTATCGGTCCAGTAAAAGTGATGTTGCAAGCCTACGATGAAGGTCGTCTGGATAAACTGTATATCGTGAATAACAAGTTTATCAATACGATGTCTCAGGAACCACGGATCATGCAGCTGTTACCTCTTCCGCCAGCGGAAGATGGTGAGCTGAAGAAGAAATCCTGGGATTACCTGTATGAACCCGATCCAAAAGCATTGCTGGATACTCTCCTGCGTCGCTATGTGGAATCGCAAGTTTATCAGGGCGTCGTTGAAAACCTGGCCAGCGAACAGGCCGCGCGAATGGTAGCGATGAAAGCCGCCACCGATAACGGCGGTAGCCTGATCAAAGAGCTGCAGTTGGTTTACAACAAAGCTCGTCAGGCCAGCATCACTCAGGAACTCACCGAGATCGTCGGGGGAGCCTCCGCGGTTTAACCAGGCTATTACCCTAAGTAGTTCATATTGCTGGCAGGCGGCTAACGCGCCAGTAATTTGAAATATGACGGGTAAACGTATTACGTAGAGGATTCAAGATGGCTACTGGAAAGATTATCCAGGTAATCGGCGCCGTAGTGGACGTCGAATTCCCCCAAGACGCTGTACCAAAAGTGTACAACGCCCTTGAGGTTGAAGGCACGGCTGAGAAGCTAGTGCTGGAAGTTCAGCAACAGCTGGGCGGTGGTGTTGTTCGTTGTATCGCAATGGGCTCTTCCGATGGTTTGAGCCGTGGGTTGAAAGTTATCAACCTGGAACACCCAATTGAAGTGCCGGTTGGTAAAGCAACTCTGGGCCGTATCATGAACGTATTGGGTGACCCAATCGACATGAAAGGTCCTATCGGTGAAGAAGAGCGTTGGGCAATCCACCGCGAAGCGCCTTCTTACGAAGAGCTTGCCAGCTCGCAAGATCTGTTAGAAACCGGTATCAAGGTAATGGATCTGATTTGTCCGTTCGCTAAGGGCGGTAAAGTCGGTCTGTTCGGTGGTGCTGGTGTGGGTAAAACGGTAAACATGATGGAGCTGATCCGTAACATCGCGATCGAGCACTCAGGTTATTCCGTATTTGCTGGTGTAGGTGAACGTACTCGTGAGGGTAACGACTTCTACCACGAGATGACTGACTCCAACGTTCTGGACAAAGTTTCCTTGGTTTATGGCCAGATGAATGAGCCACCAGGTAACCGTCTGCGCGTTGCACTGACCGGTCTGACCATGGCGGAGAAATTCCGTGATGAAGGTCGTGACGTATTGCTGTTCATCGATAACATCTATCGTTATACCTTGGCCGGTACGGAAGTATCCGCACTGCTGGGTCGTATGCCATCTGCGGTAGGCTATCAGCCAACGCTGGCAGAAGAGATGGGTGTGTTGCAGGAACGTATTACTTCCACCAAGACGGGCTCAATCACCTCTGTTCAGGCCGTTTACGTGCCTGCGGATGACTTGACTGACCCATCACCAGCAACCACCTTTGCTCACTTGGATGCAACCGTCGTTCTGAGTCGTCAAATCGCCTCTCTGGGTATCTACCCGGCGGTTGACCCACTTGACTCCACCAGCCGTCAGCTCGATCCACTGGTTGTTGGTCAGGAGCACTACGATGTAGCGCGTGGCGTGCAGTCTATTCTGCAACGTTACCAGGAACTGAAAGATATTATCGCGATCTTGGGTATGGACGAGTTGTCAGAAGATGACAAACTGGTTGTATCCCGTGCGCGTAAGATCCAGCGCTTCCTGTCTCAACCGTTCTTCGTGGCAGAAGTCTTTACCGGTTCACCGGGCAAGTTCGTATCGCTGAAAGACACCATTCGTGGTTTCAAAGGCATCATGAACGGCGACTATGACCACCTGCCGGAACAGGCGTTCTACATGGTTGGCACCATTGAAGAAGCAGTGGAAAAAGCCAAGAAACTGTAACGCTGTTGACTGGAGGGTGACATGGCTGCAATGACTTACCATCTGGATGTTGTGAGCGCAGAGAAGAAGATGTTCTCAGGCGTGGTACAAAAAATTCAGGTGACGGGTAGTGAAGGTGAACTGGGGATTTTCCCTGGTCACGCCCCACTGCTCACTGCCATTAAGCCTGGCATGATACGTATCGTTAAGCAGTTCGGTGAGGAAGAGTTCATTTATCTTTCTGGCGGCATCCTTGAGGTGCAACCGAGCGTTGTGATCGTATTGGCTGACACTGCTATTCGTGGACAAGATCTGGACGAAGCTAGAGCGCTGGAATCTAAGCGTAAAGCAGAAGCTCATATCAACAGTTCCCACGGCGATGTCGACTATGCTCAGGCATCCGCTGAATTGGCGAAGGCGATTGCGAAACTACGCGTAATCGAGCTGACCAGGAAAGCGATGTAATTTTATATTTAATGGGTTATTAATTCATTGATTTATAAAGTTATCATATAAAGAACGATAGAATGCCAATTGGTGAAAACTGATTGGCATTTTTTTTATCCCCAGTTGGTGAATACTTAATCCTTTGCAATATCAGTCTCCCACCCACCTCTTCTGCATTTAATTAAGCCTAAGCTAAACTAATAACGTTTCTTTCTGAAAACTCTTGTTTCTTGTCGTAAAATAAGTGGTTAATAACTCGCATGAGTGATTGAATTTCGGCAAAAACAGCTCAGAAAACGTCGCCGATCGCAGACACTTTTCGCTACATTTTTTTGTTACATGGCACATAGCTACAACCCTTTAACCACGCGGGTTGAGTACGTTTTTCGTTGAGAAATATGTAGTAATTATTTCGCTAAACAGGTTTACTTCCGTCTATTAATTTGGAGTTATCAGGTTGCTTATGTCTAACAGCTCAATGAGTGTAGTCATCCTTGCCGCAGGTAAGGGGACTCGTATGTATTCCGACCTTCCTAAGGTGTTACACCCATTGGCAGGTAAGCCGATGGTTCAGCATGTTATTGATGCGGCCATGAAGTTGGGTGCACAACATGTTCATCTGGTTTATGGGCACGGTGGCGAGTTGTTGAAAAAAACACTGACCGACCCGGCGTTGAATTGGGTATTACAGTCAGAACAGTTAGGTACTGGGCACGCGATGCAGCAAGCGGCACCGCATTTTGCTGATGATGAAGACGTCCTGATGCTCTACGGCGATGTGCCTTTGATCTCCGTTGATACTCTGCAACGATTGTTAGCCGCAAAACCACAAGGCGGTATCGGACTGTTGACGGTAAAACTGGATAACCCAAGTGGTTATGGTCGTATTGTGCGCGAGAACGGCGATGTGGTCGGGATTGTTGAGCATAAAGACGCCAGCGATGCACAGCGTGAAATTAATGAAATCAACACCGGGATTCTGGTGGCGAATGGTCGTGATTTAAAGCGCTGGCTATCATTGCTGAATAACAACAATGCGCAGGGCGAGTTTTATATCACTGATATTATTGCATTGGCTCATGCTGATGGTAAGAAGATTGCTGCGGTACACCCCACTCGTCTGAGTGAAGTTGAAGGGGTCAATAATCGCCTGCAATTAGCGACCCTTGAGCGGGTATATCAATCCGAGCAAGCAGAGAAGCTGCTATTGGCTGGGGTGATGTTACTGGATCCGGCGCGTTTTGATTTGCGCGGAGAATTAACACATGGTCGCGATATCACTATCGATACCAATGTCATCATTGAAGGTCATGTGACTTTAGGCGATCGGGTCCGTATTGGTACCGGATGCGTGCTTAAAAACTGTGTGATTGGCGATGATTCAGAAATCAGCCCCTATACTGTGTTGGAAGATTCTCGCTTGGATGCTGGCTGTACTGTTGGGCCATTTGCCCGCTTGCGCCCGGGTGCCGAGTTAGCAGAAGGTGCACATGTCGGTAACTTTGTTGAGATCAAGAAATCCCGCTTGGGCAAAGGATCTAAAGCTGGCCATCTCTCCTATTTAGGTGATGCTGAAATTGGTTCTGGCGTAAATATTGGCGCAGGAACTATAACTTGCAACTATGATGGAGCTAATAAGTTTAAAACTATAATTGGCGATGATGTCTTTGTCGGGTCCGATACTCAGCTTGTTGCTCCCGTCACTGTCGCTAATGGCGCCACTATCGCTGCAGGTACTACTGTGACACGTGATATCGCCGAAAATGAATTAGTACTCAGCCGTATCAAGCAAGTTCATATTCAGGGGTGGCAACGTCCGGTGAAGAAAAAATAATCTATCCCCGTCATCTTTCAAGATACTGGGTTGTTGGCTGCCATCAGTCACCCAAGACATTGAGTGTCTCAACGTCTTGGGTTTATTCAGTCGCCGCCGAGCGGTAACTTGAGTTTTACCGGGTATATTTAAGATTATAAATTGATTAAAAAACAGCTCTTCAATGCGATTTATTATGCTTTGAAGGGATGTTTTGCCCTGTGTTTTTGGCTTATTCATCTCTGCCGAGAATACAGAACAAAACATAATAATCCCCAACTCTACAGGCTCGGGGAACCCGGAAAATCCGGATCAATCAGGTCACTGACATCGACAAGGTTCTTAAAGAACCTTACATAGGAATAAAACAGATGTGTGGAATTGTTGGCGCAGTAGCGCAACGTGATATCGCTGAGATTCTGATCGAAGGTTTACGTCGTCTGGAATACCGTGGCTATGACTCTGCTGGTTTGGCCGTCGTTGATGCTGAAGGCCATTTGACGCGCTTGCGTCGGTTGGGCAAGGTACAAGAACTGTCGGATGCTGCTGAAAAGCAAGATCTGCACGGTGGTACCGGCATTGCGCACACCCGCTGGGCCACTCATGGTGCGCCATCTGAGGCGAATGCTCACCCGCATGTTTCTGATTATATCTCCGTGGTTCATAACGGCATTATCGAAAATCACGAACCTTTGCGTGAGTTACTGGCGAGCCGTGGCTATAGCTTCAGCTCTGAAACTGATACTGAAGTTATCGCTCACCTGGTCCATTGGGAACAGCAACAAGGCGGTTCTTTGTTGGAAGTGGTGAAGCGTGTTATCCCACAACTGCGTGGCGCATACGGCACTGTGGTGATGGATAGCCGTGACCCAAGCCGCTTGGTTGCCGCTCGTTCAGGTAGCCCATTGGTTATCGGTTGTGGCATTGGTGAAAACTTTATCGCCTCTGACCAGCTTGCTCTGTTACCTGTTACCCGCCGTTTCATTTTCCTTGAAGAAGGTGATGTGGTTGAAGTGACTCGCCACAGCGTCAGTATTTTTGACAAACAAGGCAATGCCATTGAGCGTCCGGAAACTGAATCTCAGTTGCAGTACGATGCGGGCGACAAAGGTGTTTATCGCCACTACATGCAAAAAGAGATTTATGAGCAGCCAACAGCAATTAAAAATACGTTGGAAGGCCGCTTAAATCACGGAAAAATTGACTTGTCTGAGCTAGGCCCGAACGCTGATGCTTTGCTGGCTGATGTCCAACATATTCAAATCATAGCCTGTGGTACTTCTTACAACTCGGGCATGGTTTCACGTTATTGGTTTGAAGCTCTGGCTGGCGTGCCTTGTGATGTTGAAATTGCCTCTGAATTCCGTTATCGCAAACCTGCGGTGCGCCCGAATAGTCTGTTAATCACGTTGTCACAATCGGGTGAAACGGCCGATACCTTGGCGGCTTTGCGCTTGTCGAAAGAGCTGGGCTATTTAGGCTCACTGGCAATTTGTAACGTTGCAGGTTCATCATTGGTTCGTGAATCAGATTTGGCTCTGATGACCAAAGCCGGGACTGAGATTGGCGTTGCCTCAACCAAAGCTTTTACCACTCAATTGACCGTATTATTGATGTTGGTCGGCCGTATTGGTTTACTGAAAGGCATTAAGGACGGCTTGAAGCTGGAACAAGAAATTGTTGAAGCATTGCAATCCTTACCTGTCCATATTGAGCAAATGTTGTCGCTGGATAAAACCATTGAAGCCTTAGCCGAAGGTTTCTCTGATAAGCACAATGCATTGTTCCTGGGTCGCGGTGATCAATACCCGATCGCAATGGAAGGCGCACTGAAGCTGAAGGAGATTTCTTATATTCATGCTGAAGCTTACGCTGCCGGTGAGTTGAAACACGGCCCATTAGCTTTGATTGATGCCAATATGCCCGTTATCGTGGTGGCACCTAACAATGAATTATTGGAAAAACTGAAATCCAACATTGAAGAGGTTCGCGCTCGCGGTGGCTTGCTGTATGTGTTTGCTGATGCAGATGCCGGTTTTACCAACAGCGAAGGGGTTAAGATTGTGCCATTGCCTCATGTTGAAGAGATTATTGCGCCAATTTTCTACACCGTGCCGCTACAGCTACTGGCTTACCATGTTGCGCTGATTAAAGGTACTGATGTGGATAAACCACGCAACCTGGCGAAATCGGTAACGGTTGAATAACGCATAACCAGTATCCCATGAATAAAAGCCGGCATTTGTCGGCTTTTTTGTCTTTCGCCACTCAGTAATAAATTGTCACTTTCGATGAAAAAATAATCAGGTATTTTGCTGCCTTATAAATGATAAAATGAACTTATTCATGAATTAAAGATAAAAAATAACGACTAAGTTTTTGATAATTAATGTTTTTATGGCCGCCCTAATTCCTTGTCATATAACTGTAATATTACGTACATTTTTCTGTCATTAAACTGTCCTATTTTCCCTCCTGCACCATACTTAATCTGATGAAAACAATTTAGAGTTAATTCTAATATCCCATTAGGAGGGATTATGAAACTGATGCGTACCACCGTAGCCAGCATTGTGGCAGCGACTTTATCTATGACCACTGTGTCCGCGTTCGCTGCTGCAAGCCTGACAGGTGCAGGTGCGACATTCCCCGCGCCGGTGTATGCCAAGTGGGCAGATTCTTATCAGAAAGAAACAGGTAACAAAGTTAACTATCAGGGGATCGGTTCTTCAGGTGGCGTGAAACAAATCATTGCCAATACTGTTGATTTCGGTGCTTCTGATGCGCCATTAGCAGATGACAAATTGGCTGCTGAAGGTTTGTTCCAATTCCCAACAGTGATTGGCGGTGTGGTGCTAGCCGTGAATATCCCTGGCATTAAGTCCGGTGAGCTAACATTAGATGGTAAAACACTGGGTGATATCTACCTGGGCAATGTGAAAAAGTGGAATGACCCGGCGATTGTGAAGCTGAATCCGGGCGTTAAACTACCTGATCAAAATATTGCTGTCGTACGTCGTGCTGATGGTTCCGGTACTTCATTCGTGTTCACCAGCTATCTGGCTAAAGTGAATGCAGACTGGAAAGAAAAAGTGGGCGCGGGCTCTACTGTTAACTGGCCAACAGGTTTGGGCGGTAAAGGTAACGATGGTATTGCCGCATTCGTTCAACGTCTGCCAGGTGCTATTGGCTACGTAGAATATGCCTATGCCAAACAGAATAATCTGGCTTACACCAAACTGATTTCTGCTGATGGGAAACCAGTGAGCCCGACTGAGCACAGCTTTAGCTCTGCGGCAAAAGGTGTAGACTGGAGCAAAACATTCGCTCAAGATTTGACCAATCAAAAAGGTGATGATGTATGGCCAATTACATCAACAACGTTCATTTTGATGCACAAAGAGCAGAAAAATCCTGCTAGCGGCACTGAAGTGCTGAAGTTCTTTGATTGGGCCTATAAAAACGGCGCTAAACAAGCTAACGCACTGGATTACGCAACATTACCAGATGAAGTTGTAGAGCAAGTGCGTGCAGCCTGGAAAACTCAGATTAAAGACAGCAGCGGTAAGCCACTGTTCTGATTGAATACAGTTTGCGTTCGATGCTTTTGCTCCAATAAGTGATTTATACAAGATTGGTTTAATCAATTGCTCCCTCCCTATTTGGGGAGGGAAATAATACCCCGATGAGAAGAGAGTCTATGGCTGCTTATAAGCCGACGATCAAAGCACCGAGTAAATACGGTGACATCATTTTCAGTGCGCTGGTTAAGCTGGCAGCGCTGATTACCCTATTTATGTTGGGCGGCATAATCGTTTCATTGATTGTGGCTTCCTGGCCAAGTATCGAAAAGTTTGGTTTTGCTTTCCTGTGGACCAAAGAGTGGGATCCTCCGGCTGAGCAGTTCGGTGCATTGGTGCCAATTTACGGCACAATTGTGACCTCTGTTATTGCCTTGCTCATTGCGGTTCCCGTCAGTTTTGGTATTGCCCTGTTCCTGACTGAGTTAGCACCAAACTGGTTAAAACGCCCACTGGGTGTGGCTATTGAGTTACTGGCGGCAATCCCAAGTATTGTTTACGGTATGTGGGGTTTGTTTGTATTCGCTCCCCTCTTTGCCCGTTATTTTCAAGAGCCTGTCGGTAACGTGATGTCCGGTATCCCCATTGTTGGTGTGCTGTTCTCAGGCCCAGCATTCGGTATTGGTATTCTGGCCGCCGGTGTCATCTTAGCCATCATGATTATTCCTTACATTGCGGCAGTGATGCGCGATGTGTTTGAACAAACCCCAGTAATGATGAAAGAGTCGGCTTACGGTATTGGCTGCACCACTTGGGAAGTTATCTGGCGCATTGTGCTGCCTTATACCAAAAATGGTGTTATTGGTGGCGTGATGTTGGGGCTGGGTCGTGCATTGGGTGAAACCATGGCGGTGACCTTTATTATCGGTAATACCTACCAGCTCGACAGCTTCTCGCTGTTTATGCCGGGCAACAGTATTACTTCCGCGCTGGCGAATGAATTTGCTGAAGCTGAGTCCGGCTTGCATACCGCCGCGTTGATGGAGTTGGGTCTGATCTTGTTCGTCATTACCTTTATTGTACTGGCTTTATCTAAGCTTATGATTCTGCGTCTGGCTAAGAAAGAGGGGCGCTAAGATGGCAACGATGGATATGCGAAGTGATGCGACGCTGTTAGAAACCCGCCGTAAAAAGCAGGCTTGGCGGCGTCAAAAGAACCGGATTGCCTTAATACTTTCAATGGCAACCATGGCATTTGGCTTGTTTTGGTTAGTGTGGATTTTATTCTCTACAGTGACCAAAGGTATCGACGGCATGTCTTTGGCACTGTTTACCGAGATGACGCCGCCACCGAATACCGCGGGTGGGGGGTTAGCCAATGCCATTGCCGGGAGTGGCCTATTAATTCTGTGGGCGACAGTCATTGGTACCCCACTGGGTATCATGGCAGGGATTTATCTGGCCGAATATGGTCGCAAATCCTGGCTGGCGGAAATTACCCGCTTTATCAACGATATTTTGTTATCCGCGCCCTCCATCGTGGTCGGCCTGTTTGTGTACACCATTGTCGTGGCCAAGATGGAGCACTTCTCCGGTTGGGCAGGGGTGATTGCTCTGGCGCTGTTACAGGTGCCGATTGTTATTCGTACCACCGAGAATATGCTGAAACTGGTGCCCGATAGCTTGCGAGAAGCGGCTTATGCATTAGGGACACCAAAGTGGCGCATGATATCGGCTATTACTTTGAAAGCCTCAATCTCCGGCATTCTGACCGGCATTTTGCTGGCGGTGGCGCGTATTGCGGGCGAAACAGCACCATTGCTGTTCACCTCGCTTTCCAATCAGTTCTGGAGTACCGACCTGAGCCGGCCTATCGCCAACTTACCGGTCACCATATTTAAGTTTGCCATGAGCCCGTTTGTTGAATGGCAACAACTGGCATGGGCAGGGGTGCTGCTGATTACCCTGTGCGTACTGTTACTGAATATTCTGGCTCGGGTTGTTTTCGCGAAGAAAAAGCATTGATTGGCTGAGAGAACATCAGCAATAAGTCATGAAAATACCGATTCGCCAATAAATTCCAAAATGCTGCTCCGGCGGCATTGGCTAAAAGAGAGAAGTCTTGATGAGTATGGCTACTGACATCAACAACAGCAAAATTCAGGTTCGCGATCTGAACTTCTACTACGGCAAATTCCATGCGCTGAAGAACATCTCGCTGGATATTGCCAAAAACCAGGTCACGGCATTCATCGGGCCATCAGGTTGCGGTAAATCGACGCTGCTGCGTACCTTTAACAAAATGTACCAGCTGTATCCGGATCAACGTGCTGAAGGCGATATTTTATTGGATGGGCAGAATATCCTGACCGATAAACAAGATATCGCGTTGTTGCGGGCAAAAGTTGGCATGGTTTTCCAAAAGCCAACGCCGTTCCCGATGTCAATTTACGATAACATTGCTTTTGGTGTGAAACTGTTCGAGAACTTGTCGCGCGCCGATATGGATGAGCGCGTGCAATGGGCTCTGACCAAAGCTGCACTGTGGAATGAAACTAAAGATAAGCTGCACCAGAGTGGTTACAGCTTGTCAGGCGGGCAACAACAGCGTTTGTGCATTGCCCGCGGTATCGCTATTCGCCCGGACGTATTGTTGCTTGATGAACCTTGCTCAGCGCTTGACCCAATCTCTACCGGTCGCATTGAAGAGCTGATCAGCGAGCTGAAATCTGACTATACCGTGGTGATTGTTACGCACAACATGCAGCAGGCAGCCCGCTGTTCAGATCACACAGCATTTATGTATCTGGGCGAGCTAATTGAATTCAGTGATACAGACACCCTGTTTACCGCCCCACAGCAAAAACAGACGGAAGATTATATTACTGGTCGCTATGGTTGATGGCTTTGGAGCCGATCACATTCATTTCGCCTACTTATACGTACGGGAAGTATCATGGATAACCTGAATCTTAATAAACATATTTCCGGCCAGTTCAATGCCGAACTCGAGCATATCCGCACCCAAGTGTTAACCATGGGCGGGCTGGTGGAACAACAATTATCTGACGCGATCACCGCAATGCATAATCAGGACGGTGAATTAGCAAAGCAGGTTATTGCTGGCGATAAAAAGGTCAATATGATGGAAGTGGCCATTGATGAAGCTTGTGTGCGCATCATTGCCAAACGTCAGCCAACAGCTAGCGACTTGCGCTTGGTAATGGCGATCATCAAGACTATTTCTGAATTAGAGCGTATTGGTGATGTGGCGGATAAAATTTGCCGCACAGCGCTGGAAAAGTTCTCCCATCAGCACCAACCTTTATTGGTCAGTCTGGAGTCTTTGGGCCGTCATACTGTACAGATGCTGCATGATGTTCTGGATGCTTTTGCCCGTATGGATTTAGATGAAGCCATCCGGATTTATCGTGAAGATAGGAAAGTTGACCAAGAATATGAAGGCATAGTGCGCCAGTTGATGACTTATATGATGGAAGATCCGCGCACCATACCCAGCGTATTGACGGCACTGTTCTGCGCTCGCTCAATTGAACGTATTGGGGATCGCTGCCAGAATATTTGTGAATTCATTTTCTACTTCGTCAAAGGGCAAGATTTCCGCCACCTTGGTGGTGATGATTTAGAGAAACTGCTTTCGAGTAAGACTGAAAAATAACGACTTCCCCAATCAGGTTGAGCATTTATGCTTGATTGGGGCCGCTTTATTAACATCCTCCCTCAGGTATTAACCCCACTTTTATTCTCCTTATCCGTTAGTTTTACATCCGTTTATATTTCACCCTCCATTGATTGCCATAATACCAAGGTCTTATTTAATTGTTTCACACTGGGCGGGATGAGTGAATATAAGTCTATATAGGCCAAATAATATTGCACTTAGCCTGTTCTGGGTGCTATGGACTACATGTTTGGTTGGCTATATCGCCTACAATTTGTTTTTTTATCTTCTTCTTGCCCCGACTTTATTCCTCATTTTCATACTGATAAATATTATGTTTAAAAAGAAATCAAGTAACCATGAAAAGGTATCACCGGTGACTCATTCTCCTCTAAATACTGCCGCGCCAATCTCTAATCCTCCCTCTGATACCGCGAAGACAAATACCATTATCGCCGTGGGTACAAAATTAAACGGCGACATTACCCTTGATGGCGATATTCAAATTTATGGCGTGGTAATCGGTGATATTGCTGTTACTGACGGCACAATTAGATTGATGCGCAGTGGCCATATTGAAGGGAATTTAACCGCACCGCATATTACGGTCGATGGGCGTATTGATGGGGTTTGTGTTTCCCAGCATCTGGAAATTTTAGAGAATGGCCGTTTAAATGGCATTGTAAAAGGCGGTAATTTCTCCATCAAAAAAGGCGGTATCTTCATTGGTCAGTCAGAGATTGCTGACGAGTCTGTGGCTCAACCCAAGAGTAAAATAAAACCTGCTGAGGTCGTTAATCTTAAAAAGATAGTCCCCGAAACAGACACAGCTGAAGTTAACGGGAGCAGTAAATAATTCACTGAGATTAATTGGTTATAAATATATCGTTTTATATTATTTCCTGACCTAACGCCGAATTGCTAGCTTACACACATCGCAATATCTTAATCCTGTTAGGAGCTTTCAATGAAGCAATCTCTATCCACGAAACAAACGGCTTTGGCATTAACGTTGTTAGCCGGTTTGGCGACACTTTCTGGTGCGGCTCATGCTGATAAACTGGATGATATCAAGCAAGCTGGAGTGGTGCGGATTGCTGTTTTCGATAGCAACCCACCGTTTGGTTATATTGACCCACAGACTAAAAAGCTGGTGGGATATGACGTGGATGTGGCAAATGCCATTGCTAAAGATTTAGGTGTCAAAGTTGAATTACGCGCCACCAACCCGGCTAACCGTATTCCATTGCTGACAGCTAAAAAAGTGGATCTGATTGCTGCCAACTTCACCATTACCGATGAGCGCGCCAAAGAAGTGAACTTCAGTCTGCCTTATTTTGCTACCGGGCAGAAATTTATCGCCCATAAAGGCGTGCTAAAAACACCGGAAGACATCGGTAAGTTACGTATCGGTGCGGATAAAGGCACCGTACAGGAAATAACCCTGCGTGAGCATTATCCAACAGCTAAAGTTATTTCCTATGATGATACGCCGCTGGCATTTACTGCCCTGCGTAATGGGAATGTGCAGGCAATCACTCAAGATGATGCCAAATTAGTGGGTTTGTTGGGTAATCTGCCAGAGGCACAAAAAGCTGATTTTGAAATCTCGCCATTCAGCATTACCAAAGAGTATCAAGGTGTCGGTATTCCTAAAGGTGAAGATCGTTTAACCGCCAGTGTGAATGAGACACTGGTTAAGCTGGAAAAAGACGGTGAAGCCGCGAAGATTTATGACCGCTGGTTTGGCCCGGCAACCAACGCAGCTCAGCCACGTGGCGACTTTAAATTTGCGCCATTGGATCAACAGCCTAAAGCGTGATCAGTGTTGAAATGAGAAGACATAAGCCCTGCATTCATCATAATGCGGGGCTGTTTGCTTTAAAGCTGATAGGAAAATATGAATCTACATCATCTCACTGATTGGCTGCTGGCCCCGCAATATCTCAGCTGGTTGTGGGACGGATTTCTACTGACATTGTGGATTTCTGCCTGCACGGTGGTCGCTGCCACACTCTTGGGTTTTCTGCTGGCGGCGGCCAGAGACAGTGAGCTCAAAGCGTTGCAGTGGTTTGCTATTGGTTACAGCACGCTATTTCGCAATACTCCGCTGCTAATCCAACTGTTCTTTTGGTACTTTGCGGCGAGTCAATTTTTACCCGCCTCTTGGATACCCTGGCTGAATACTCCCCATGAAATCAATGTGTTCGGGTTAACTCTGAGCTGGCCTTCATTTGAGTTTTTAGCCGGTTTTATCGGGCTAACGCTTTATTCCACGGCATTTATTGCTGAGGAGTTGCGCTCTGGGATTAGCGGAGTGGCAAAAGGGCAAAAATATGCTGCCCATGCTTTGGGGCTTACCGGGTGGCAATCCATGCGCCATGTCGTCTTGCCACAAGCACTGAAAATCGCGCTGCCGCCATTGCTTGGTCAATACATGAATATTATTAAAAATTCATCATTAGCCATGGCGATTGGTGTGGCCGAGCTTTCATATGCATCACGTCAGGTTGAGACGGAAACATTGCGGACATTCCAGGCATTTGGTGTGGCAACAGTGTTGTATATCGCGATTATTGCGCTGATTGAAGCCTGGGGTATGTGGCGTCAACAGCGAACCGCAATCAGGGGGCACTGAAATGGATTTTACCATTATCGCCGATAACTGGCGTTATCTGCTGTGGGGGACTTTCCCTGATGGCCCCTTGGGGGGCGCGGCATTAACCTTGCTGATAAGCCTCATGGCTGGGGTCGCATCGGCTATATTAGGCACTCTTTTTGGGGTCTTGCTGGCGATGTCTCGCGGTGTTTGGGCTGGCATCTTAGCTGCTGTTTTAGGCTTTTTCCGGGCAATTCCGGTGATAATGCTGATTTTTTGGACTTACTTCCTGCTGCCAATTGTATTTGGTGTGGATATCCCAGAAATCACTACCGTGGTGTGCGCGCTGGCATTGATTGCTTCAGCCTACTTAGCCCATGCAGTAAAAGCAGGCATTGTCGCTATCGGGGCGGGTCAATGGCAAGCAGGCCTATCGCTAGGCTTCAATCGCTGGCAAGTATTGTGGTTTGTGATCTTGCCACAAGCACTGCGCATGATGGTGCCGTCATTTATTAATCAATGGATTTCCTTAATTAAAGATACTTCATTGGCTTATATCGTCGGGGTCAATGAACTGACGTTTTTGGCCACTCAGGTTAATAATCGCAGCATGGTTTACCCGATGGAAGTTTTCCTGTTTGTGGCACTTATCTATTTTGTCTTATGTCTGGCGTTGGATCTGCTGGCAAATGGCCTTAATCGTCGGTTTAGCCCACAACATGTAATTAAGAAGCAAAATACCATCAAACGGTTATTAACCGGCAATTCAAAAGTAATGCCTATCTAAGAAATGCTACCAGATTTTAATAAATGATAATCATCATGGAGATAATAATTTCCATGATGATTATCATTTTTGTGAATTTCACTTGATAAATAAATATTAGCTAAATGAAATAAGAATAGAATTTGCGTTGCCCAGAAAATTCTTATAGTAAGGTAAATTGGTTTTTACATTACAGGGATGCAGCAATGAAAATTTATTTTCTTTTACTGATGTCTATTTGTCTTGTCTCTTGTTCCTTGACCGGGAAAGAGCCACAGGGCTTGGAAGTCGGCACTGTTACCACTAAAAATTCGGAGGGATTAGATTATGTTGACCCAACCAAGGCTATTTTCCCGATGGATAATTATTCGCAATCTATTGATAAATGGATATCCCCCAAATCGGAGAAAATAAACATTCCGGTTATGGATGGAGCGGCTCAGACGCGAAATTTCGCTAACTTAAAATCGCATTATTTCGGAATGAATAAAGAGGATCATTCTCCTTGGAATCCCTATTATATATCATCCATTCTGAGTGGAAGTGATTCTGTCATAATTAAGAATGATAAAATAATAAAAGAGTTTCTGAGTAAAGACAGTATTTCTTATGGTGAAAATTTCAGAGTGAACTCTTCCGTCTGGAAAGAGACGGTGAGAAATAATGCCGATATCAATATTGATGGCATTTATCACCCTTCAGGCCGGGGTATCACTCTCAGAGAGACGTTAGTGAGAATGTTACCAACGGACGATCCGGCTTATGATGACCCTCGTGAGGCGGGGCAGGGATATCCTTTTGATAACTTGCAGGATTCTTCGGTCAGGCCCGGCACTCCCATTTATATTTTTGCCACCAGCCAGGATAAAAACTGGAAATACATTACCTCTCCCACTGTAACGGGATGGGTAAAAAGTGATGATGTCGCTGTTGTGGGGCCGAAGTTTATTGCTGAATGGATATCACTGGCGGAGAAAAACCTGGGCGCTGTTATCAAAGAGCCCGTATCTGTGCATCAAGGTGAAAAGTTCTATTTTACTGCCCGTCCCGGGACTATCCTACCTTTCAGAAGTGAGAAATCAGGTGGTTATCAGGTCGCCATTCCAGTCCGAAAAGGTGATAGCCATGTGGAAATTAACTGGGTTACCCTGAAAAAAGATCAATTCACCGCCATGCCGTGGAAAATGACGCCCGCCAATATAGCAACTTTAATGAAATCAATGAGTGGCAGGCCATATGGTTGGGGAAATTATAATTTTTATAATGACTGTTCAGCAGAAATACGCAGCCTGATGATGCCCTTTGGTCTATTTCTACCCAGAAATGCGGCACAACAGATACAAGAAATCAGAGTGGTTGACCTCAGCAAACAGCCACTTAATAAGCGAATAAAGTATCTAAAAGATCACGGTAAACCTTTTACCACTCTGATTTATATTAAGGGCCACATTATGCTGTATATCGGTAACGCTACGGTTAATGGAGAGGAGGTGCCGATGACGTATCAGAATATTTGGGGATTGCGCCCTAAAGATTCGAGCAGCAGAAGCATTATTGGTGGCTCGGTTTTCTTCCCGCTATTGCCCTTTTATCCAGAGCGACCAAATTTAGAGTCTTTGGCAGGTAAGGAAGTATTCAAACTTGGTTTTATAGAATAAACCCTTATCAGCACTGGCGCCCCGCTAGCTTACTGATGACGCCGGTGTTATATACCTGCGTCATCAATATGTGGCGATAATTAGTTGCGAGTAATGTGCCAGCCTCTGGCGCGCCATAACTCTGGCAATTGCTGCATATCATCAAACATGGTGACCAGTGGGTGGTGAATCGGCTGATTGTGCGGGTCGGCACAGTAATAAAACACCGGTATACCTGCCGCGATTCCAGCGTGGGTTCCTGCCGCCGAGTCTTCAACTAAAATACAGTGCTCAGCGGCAACGTGCATTTCTTCGGCGGCATGATAAATCAGTGCTGGATCTGGCTTCCAGCGTTGAATGTCGTAGCCGCTATACAGCCTTTCTTCAAAGAAAGGCAATAAACCAGTCAGGCCAAGGGAGTGCTGCATTTTGCTTACTGGCCCGTTGGAAACCACGCAAACCGGCAAGGTAATTTGCTCTAACAGCGCCTTGGCACCGGCAATAGGCTGCAACTCCGCATCGAACAAACGGGCGACTTCCGCTCGATAGAGTTTCTCCAGCGCATCTATCGGCTCATCCAGACCATTTTCTTGACTAACCAGCGCGACGATTTCATTGAGCTTTACGCCTTTAAAACGCTTAATCACTTCTTCCAGTGACAGGTGAATATCATAATGGGCAAACATCACAACGTATGCCTGACAGCACAGAACTTCACTGTCGACCAAGGTTCCGTCGCAATCGAACATAACGCATTCTATCTGGCTCACACATCTCATCCTTTAATGGTATAAATCACGAATTGTCTAAATTACGGCTTACCTCACTTTAACCATCCTGCCCCAGAATGCGATAAATAATCACCCTACTAGCAATATAACTAATACCAAATGAATAAAATTCAATAAGTTGAATAAAACCAGGGGAACTCAAGGGGATCTGTTGCGCAACAGGGCAGATAAAAAATAGCCAAAAAGACGGTGATCTCGCTCTAAACAACAGTTTTTTTGTTATAGGATATCCCCAACTATCACTCCCTTCTGTGGAACTCCTCGAATGAGTAAACCAAACCTTGATACTGAGCAGGGGCTGCTCGAACGTGTTTTTAAACTGAAACAACATGGTACAACCGCACGGACCGAATTAATTGCGGGCATCACGACCTTCCTGACCATGGTCTACATCGTGTTCGTCAACCCACAGATTTTAGGGGTTGCCGGGATGGATGTGCAGGCAGTATTCGTCACCACCTGCCTGATCGCCGCATTTGGCAGTATCTTTATGGGCTTACTGGCTAACTTGCCAGTCGCGCTGGCACCAGCGATGGGGCTTAACGCTTTCTTCGCTTTTGTCGTGGTTGGCGCGATGGGTATTTCATGGCAAGTTGGCATGGGTGCTATCTTCTGGGGCGCAATCGGTTTCCTTTTGCTGACCATTTTCCGCATCCGTTACTGGATGATTGCTAACATCCCATTGAGCCTACGGGTGGGGATTACCAGCGGTATTGGTCTGTTTATTGCCATGATGGGGCTGAAAAATGCCGGGATCGTCGTTGCCAACCCGGATACGCTGGTGATGGTGGGTAATCTGGCTTCGCACAGTGTGCTGCTGGGGGCGCTGGGCTTCTTTATTATCGCGGTACTGGCATCACGCAATATTCATGCCGCGGTGCTGGTTTCTATTGTGGTGACAACCTTAATTGGCTGGGCACTGGGTGATGTGCATTACTCCGGTATTTTCTCCATGCCGCCAAGTGTCACTTCTGTGGTTGGACAGGTCGATTTAGCCGGCGCACTGAATATCGGTATGGCGGGGATTATTTTCTCCTTCATGCTGGTTAACCTGTTTGATTCATCCGGCACATTGATTGGTGTGACGGATAAGGCCGGTTTGACCGACGATAAAGGTAAGTTCCCGCGCATGAAACAAGCGCTGTATGTGGACAGCATCAGCTCTGTTGCCGGTGCCTTTATCGGTACCTCGTCAGTCACTGCTTATATCGAAAGCTCTTCCGGCGTGTCTGTGGGTGGCCGTACAGGTTTAACCGCAGTCGTGGTCGGGATTTTGTTCCTGCTGGTGATGTTTATTTCTCCGCTGGCTGGGATGGTTCCTGCCTATGCCGCCGCCGGTGCATTGATTTATGTTGGCGTGCTGATGACCTCTAGCCTGTCCCGCGTGAAATGGGATGACCTGACTGAAGCTGTTCCGGCATTTGTCACTGCGGTGATGATGCCGTTTAGCTTCTCTATCACTGAAGGGATCGCGCTGGGCTTCATTTCTTACTGCTTGATGAAGTTGGGTACTGGCCGTTGGCGTGAAATCAGCCCATGTGTAGTGGTGGTCGCGCTACTGTTTGTGCTGAAAATTGCTTTTGTTGATCATTAATCGTGCATGATTAGCAATGCATTGTAAAAACGCCCCCATTCTCAGTACCGAGGATGGGGGCGTTTTACTTAAAACTCTTTATCTATCGTCTTATGCTTTCAACTGAGCACTGATTTTTTCCAATGCTTGGGTGGCACATTGTGCGTCCAGATGACCACCCGGCGCACCGGCAACCCCTATCGCACCAACCACTTCGTCGCCTGCTTTCACCGGCACTCCGCCACCTAACAGCAAGAAACCGGGAATATCTTTCAGGTTATTGGCCGCAGGTGTTTTTTGACTGTTTTCCATCACTTGTCCACTTGGCGTCTTGGTCGATAGCGCGGTAAAAGCCTTTTGCTCACTGGCTTTGACGGTATGTGGCCCGGCGTTATCCGCGCGCAGCACGGTTTTGATGATGCCCGCACGATCCACCACGGTTACCGCAACGTTATAGCCATCAGCCTGGCAAATTGCGAGGGTGCGGCTGGCTAAATCAGTGGCCAGCGCCAGAGAGAGATTGCGTTCAGTGTTTAAACCCGCAGCAGAGGCTTGAGTTATCAGGCCAATGAATAAGGCGGAGGTCAGGGCAATAGGCTTGATCATATAAAATCCTTATTGTTAGCGAAGTGATTTCATCACTGTGTCGCCATCCTACGGCGAAAAGTGGTGAAAAAACATTCGGCTAACTACCCGTTTTACTCCGTAGATCTACCTATCATCAGTGATGAATGACTGGCTATCAGGGGCGCATAATGATGAATAAGCAACGCCAGAGAGCTCACTTCCAACTTGGCAAAGAGGTTAGCGCGGTGCGCCTCCACAGTGCGTGGTGACAGTGACAAAAGGTGGGCGATTTGTTTACTGGTTTCCCCTTGAATAATCAGGGCCGCCACTTCTCGTTCGCGCGCGGAAAGTTGGTTGAGCCGTTGTTGATAACTTGCCTGTTGCTGCTGGGCAGCTAGCGCCTGTTCATGCTGCTCCAGAGCCATACTGACGGTTTCAATTAATACATCGGCATCAATGGGTTTGGTTAAAAATTCCAGCGCGCCACCTTTGAAAGCCCGGCGGCATAATTCAACATTGCCATGCCCGGTCATAATGATGACCGGGAGGGTGCTATCACGAGATTGAATGGCTTCTAATATCGTCATCCCGCTTTTACCCGGCATACGAATGTCCAGCAGTACACAGCTTGGTTGAGTCACGGCCAAAGTATCGAGGAAAGTTTGGCCGCCGCTGAATGTTTTAACTTCCCAGCCCATGGTGGTGAGCAACGCGGTCAATGCGGCACGTACGCCCTCATCATCATCAACCAGATAAATGTGTTTTGTCATGCGTGCTCCCGATAATCAGAGGAAAAGTCAGGGTAAAGCTGGCTCCGCCATGCACACTGTTCCCTGCTTTTATGTCACCACCCATTCGCTGTACCAATGTTTCACACAAGGTTAGCCCCAATCCCAGCCCACTTTCACGGGTGGTATAGAAAGGCGTAAACAGGTTGTCCAGTTGCTGCTGACTTAGTCCCGGCCCATTATCTTCAATCTGAATAACCCACTGTTTGGCTTGCTGGCTAACAGTAAAATAGACGGTTGGCTTGGGGGATTGCTGTATTGCGTGAATGGCGTTGCTGAGTAAATTATGTAGAACCTGCTCTAGCCATAAAGGGTCACTCTGAAGGGGCGGCAAATGAGCCGGAATATTATTTAATATTATGATGTTAGCTGCGGCAATTTCATGGTTCAAAAGCACCTTAACCCGCCGCCAGATGTCTGCCACTATCACCGGTTGTAAATTTACCTGCCCACGGCTGAGTAAGGTGCGCAGGCGATCCAGTAAAGCGGCAATCCGTTTGATTTGTTCAACTGAAGCCACCAGCAATGGCGTAACTTTCTCATCCTGCGGCGGTAATAACCTTAGCGCAGTCTGGTTATAGGTCAGCGTCGCGGTCAGTGGCTGGTTTAATTCATGGGCGATGCCGGTCGCAATTTCCCCCATGGCATTCAGTCTGGCTTGATCAGCAAATTTAGCCCGCTGCTCGGCATGTGCGCGATACAGCGCCAACTGTTGCCAGCGATGCCAGCCATACAGCACTGCGGCGGCGATCAGTGAAAGCAGTAGGGCGGTCAACCAAGGTAAATCACGCCAAACGGGAGTGGCATGGCCGATTAAGGTGAAAGATTGTTCCCCTTCTCCTAAGGGCTTTTGCCACTGCCAGAAGCTTTTGGCTGATGAATGGCCCAGAACCGCCAATTGATGCTGCTGATAGAGTAAGACCAAACTGTCAAAATTAGCCGGTAAGCCCACCACTTGCAGGAGTTTTTGGCCGTTAACCTGTAAACCGCTGCCACTGTAGGAGTTAGATAAGCGGTAATCGCCCCCCTGAACTTGCAAGGTTAGCTGACCGGCTTTTGATTGGTCTGCGGGTGTTTGGTTTATCGCCACTAACTGAGGAAAGTGGCGCTGCAATTGCACCAGTTGGCTCGGTTCCAGCGCCAAAAACAAAATAGCCTGCTGCTGAGCTAACTGCTGGCTCAGTTCGCGATGCGTGGTGCGAAATTCGGCTTCCCGCTCCGCTTGTTGTGTATTCAACCCGAACCAACCCAGCCAGAATGTGGATATCAGGGTCAAGATAAGCCAGAGCATGATTTTAATGGCCATCGGTCAAGGGTATCCACAACAGAGAAGGTGGCTATTGATAACATGGGTGAGTGGGTGGAGGAAACCCCCAGCGCCCATCGGGCAGTGAGGGGCGGTTGGGAATCCGCTATTTTACGCGAACACGATCAATATAGGTGGCAAAGGCAGAAAGCTGGCCGGTTAGGAAATCCAATGTGCCTTGGTCAACTAATTCCTTGGCTTGCTCATCGACTTTGCTTTGAATGACACCACCCATAAATTCAGGTTTATTCATTACCATTGCGTCGAGGAAGACCAAAATCTGGCGCAGATGATATTGGCAACGTGCGCCTCCCACTGGCCCCATCGAGCTGGTCTGAATGGCAACCGGTTTGCCAGCCAGTGGCTGGTTAGGTAAACGGGATAACCAGTCGATGGCATTTTTTAATCCGCCGGGCACCGAATAGTTATATTCCGGTGTCACGATAATAACCCCGTCCGCCTGACGAATTTGCTCAGCAATGGCCTGAATTGTGGTTGGGAACCCATCTTCCTGTTGCACGTCAGCATCATAAAGCGGAATGTCGCGAATAGAAGGCAGTGCTTCAATCGTGACACCCGCAGGTGCTAATTTTGGTAGCGCGCGTGCCACCATGGCGTTGTAGGAACCACTACGTAGGCTACCCAGCAGGGTAACAATTTTAAGGGATTGCTGTGACATGACATACTCCCGTTGCGTTAAAAAATAGTATCGTTCTTCATCAAGATTAGGCCAAGACTGCACGACAAAACAATGACTATATATCGTGCTACCCCTTTAAATTTCACTTAAATCAGTGTTTTTCGCAGATTTATTACACTGAAATTGTGATCCCTGGAGAGGAACGGAAAAATCATTTCTTCCCGTTATCAAGTCTGTACGCGAAATGCCGTTAATAGATCTGGAGCTATCCAGCTCTCTTACATTGAGCGACACGATAATGCTAAAAACCACTCAAGCCCGATTCACCTTACTCGTTAGTGCGTTTTTCATTTTCTTGCTGATAATCACCGTGGTGGTTATTCAGCTTTTTGTGACACCACAACTCAAGCAATCTGAAAGCACCATTATTGGCAATAGCGTTGACCAAATCGCGACAGCCATAACCGCGCAAATGAATAAGGTAGAAGCACAAGCCCGCAGTATTACGCAGGCTGTTGCCATAATGGACAGTAATACCATCGACCAATTATTACCTGGGTTAGTGGATCAGTATGGTGACAGTAATGTATTTGGTGGTGGGATTTGGCCATTACCGAATAAGCGTGAGCAAGGGGTAATTAAATTCAGCACGTTTTTTGCTCGCAATGGAGAAAATAAGTTAACGGTTAACACCCATTGGAACTCACCGGAATCGCAAAATTATTTTGAACAGCCTTGGTATAAAGAGGGCTTAAATGCGCCTAAAGGCTTCTGTGCCTGGGCTAAAGCTTATCAGGATGATGCTAGCCCGCAGCCAAGAACTAACTGTGCGATGGCGATTTATAAAGGTGACGATGTTTATGGTGTTTCAACCATTGATGTCACATTAGGTTTCTTTAACCGGCTGGTTAAAGAGATGGAACAGAAAGTGAATGGCACCATTCTGATTGTTGAAGCTGATGGCAAGATTGTTGGTAGTAGCGCCTTAGCCGATGGCAAAGCCGAGTTAAAAAATCTGTCAGACTTTGCCGGTAGTTTGCCGATGGCCGCAGAGACACAGCGGTTACTGGCGCAGATGAAAGATCAACAATCACTGGAAAGTGAATTTGATGTCGATGGAACCTCTCACACCCTGTTTATCCGCCCGATTGCCAATAGCCCGTGGTATTTAGTCACTGACTTGCCCACTAGTTTATTGGTCAAACAGAGCCACAGTATTCTGCTGCACCTGGGGTTAGTGCAGATCCCTATCATGTTGTTATTGCTGTTGTTCCTGGTGTTCTCTATCCGTGTCTTTATGAAACGGTTAGCCGTGTTGAAAGAGAATATCACCGCGCTGTCTGCGGGTGGGGCCGATTTAACTCAGCGCTTGCCGCAAAGCACTAGCCCGGAATTCAACGCCATTAACCAGAGCTTCAATGATTTTATCGACTATTTGCAGCAAATGATGCGGCAGGTCGGCGAGAGCAGTCTGGCGATTGCTTCGGCGTCACGTCAAATTGCCAGTGGTAATCTGGACTTATCGGCCCGAACTGAAGATCAGGCCAGTTCCATTGAGCAAACTGCGGCTTCAATGGATGAATTGACCAGTACCGTGAAACAAAATGCGGATAACGCCAGCCACGCCAACCAACTGGCGATGGATGCTTCCACTGTTGCGGTAAAAGGCAGCACAGTGGTGAAACAAGTGGTAGATACCATGGGTTCAATCAATCATTCATCGAAGAAAATTGTCGATATCATCAGTGTGATTGATAGCATCGCCTTCCAAACTAATATTCTGGCACTGAATGCAGCAGTAGAAGCAGCCAGAGCGGGCGAGCAGGGGCGCGGTTTCGCCGTTGTAGCCTCTGAAGTGCGCAACTTGGCTCAGCGCTCTGCCACTTCCGCCCGTGAAATTAAAAAGCTGATTGAAGACTCAGTGGCTGATATTGCGATTGGTACTGGCTTGGTGGCAGATGCTGGCACCACGATGGATGACCTGATGAGCGGCGTCTCCAATGTGGCGGCATTAATGAATGAAATCATGGCCTCCAGTCAGGAACAAAGTCTGGGGATTGAGCAGGTTAATCTGGCGATTAGTCAGTTAGATAACTCAACTCAGCAAAATGCGGCGCTGGTGGAACAAGTGGCTGCGGCAGCGCAAGCCATGCAGGATCAAACCGTGCAATTGGAAACTGTCATCAGCGGCTTTAAGGTTTAATATCATATAGTCTTGAGGCTAAAAAAAATCGAAACCCCTTTTGTTTAGCAAAAGGGGTTTTTTAATTACTCACGGCGAATTTTACGGGCAAATAAATTCCCCAATGATTGGATTAACTGCACGGTAATAATTAATACAATGGCGGTGGTCACCGTTACGAAAGTATCAAAGCGCTGATAGCCATAAGTGATAGCCAAATCACCAATCCCGCCGCCCCCCACAGTACCGGCCATCGCTGTCGCGCCAATTAAACCAATGGTTGCTGTGGTCAGCGCCAATATAAGTGATGAAAGTGCCTCTGGTAGCAAAAAATACCAAATAGCTTGTAGCGGAGTGGCTCCCATCGATTTTGCTGCTTCCAGAATTCCGGGGTTAACATCCAGCAATGAGTTTTCTACTAGCCGACCAATATAAGGCGCAATAAAGATAATCAGCGGCACAATCGCTCCCGGCGTCCCGATGGTGGTATTCACAATCAGGCGAGTGAGAGGGATGATAGCCACCATCAAAATGATAAAGGGCAGGGATCGGATGATATTGATAATAGGGTTAAGAATATTGTAGAAAACACGATTCTTAATTAGCCCTCCCGGGCGGGTCACGACCAGTAAAATACCCAAAGGAATACC
The DNA here is from genome assembly GCF_902170305.1 of Yersinia alsatica. Lineage (GTDB taxonomy): Bacteria > Pseudomonadota > Gammaproteobacteria > Enterobacterales > Enterobacteriaceae > Yersinia > Yersinia alsatica. The sequence goes on from NZ_CABHWW010000007.1 coordinate 53,677, forward strand.
AATAAGAGAACCGATCACCAATGAAATACTGACCATCACCAAAGTGTCATGCAGTGCTTGGATAAATTGCTCCAGAGTAATAGCGGTTTCGATCATCAATTTATTTCCTGTATATCAATTCCGGTTTCCGCCAGATAAGCGACGGCGCTATCAATCCGGTGGTCCTCACCGGTTAATAGCAGCACCATATGGCCCAGCGTGGTGTCCTGTATCTCTGACATGTTGGCAAATAGGATATTGACGCCAACATCATATTGCTTGATTAACTGATTGATAACCGGCTGTGTGGCGATATTCCCCATAAAGGCTAGCCTGAATTGACGCCCGGCATGGCTCTTATCCAGCAGCTTTTTCACACTCTCCGGTAAGCTGTCTTTTATTACGGTACGAACAAAATTAATCGTGGTGGGATGAGTTGGATGGCCGAAAACCGTTAATACTGAACCCTGTTCAATAATTTGGCCATTTTCCATAACAGCCACTTTATTGCATATTTTTTGAATGACTGACATCTCATGAGTAATTAGCAGCACGGTAATATTGTATTGCTGATTAATCTTCTTCAGTAATAACAATATTTGGGCGGTAGTTTGCGGGTCCAGTGATGATGTGGCTTCATCGCACAATAGAATTGAGGGATTGGTTGCCAGCGCGCGTGCAATACCGACCCGCTGCTTCTGACCGCCTGATAGCTCATTAGGAAAGCTATGACTTTTATCTCCCAGCCCGACGAAATCCAGTAGTTCAGCCACCCGCTGTTGAATGAATTTTTTGTTTTTTCCTAATAAAATAAGTGGCATAGCGACATTCTTAAAAACTGTCTTTGATTCCAGTAAATTAAAGTTCTGGAATATCATGCCAATGTTCTTTTTCAGCAGCCTAAGCTGTTCAGAACTAAAGTCATGCAAATTCTTCCCATCAATCACGACATTTCCCGAGGTTGGACTTTCCAGGGCGTTGACCATCCGCAGTAATGTACTTTTTCCCGCTCCGCTGTAACCGATGATGCCAAATATATCGCCATCGTCGATGGTTAAACTGACATTATTAAGTGCCTGGAGTTTGATATCTTTACGTTCAAAGGTTTTGAAAATATGCTGAAGCTCAATCATCAGGTTATTCCACTATTTCAGATAATCAGGCAGCATATAACCGGCATACTTTTCGTTTTCCAGAATGTATTTTTTGAATTCAGGTGAGTGATAGCCAGCAATAATATCTTTGGCAAACTCTGCATTCTTATTTTTTCCGGCAACAGTGACCACATTAACAAATTGAGTGGTGGGTTTTTCAAGTTGCAGGGCAGAAGTGAGCTTTATGCCATTAGAGACTGCAAAATTGCCTTGAATAGCACCAAAATCGACATCAGGCAACGCTCTGACTTGCTGAGCATTATCCATTTCTTTGATGACTAAATGGTGCGGATTTTCTGTAATATCCTTTTGCGAGAAAGTCACTGGATCAATCTTTTCCTTTAATTTTATCCAACCAATAGATTGCAGTAAAAGTGCTGCACGGTATTCATTTGATGGCTGGTTAGGAACTGAAATCCACGCGCCCTCCTTGGGTTTATCCTCCTTTTGGTGCTTAGCTGAATACAGCCCCATTGGCGGGGTTGGTACCTGAACAATACCCGTGTTATCAATGCGTAGCCGATCATTTATTGCTTGTAGATAAATCGGGTGCTGCATGATATTCCCATCAATCTCACCGGTGCTGACGGCATTATTTACCTGAATACCATCATTGAAATCTTTATATTCAATACTGTATCCTTTCTTTATTAAATAAGGCGCCACACCGTGCTCAAATTGTTCTTTATAGGGACCGGGATTAAACCCCAGTTTAATGATTTTCTTCTCTTCGCTATGGGCATTCACTGAGGTTAAAATAATTAAACTGAATAGTGGTATCACCAATGAGCGCATCTTCATCATAATTTCCCTGTATAATTATATTTAAATAAGAACTTATTTTTTTGCAGGCTGGGCTATTCTGTTAGCGATAAACTGAATAACTAAGAATGAAATTATTCAAACATTGCCGGGATGATCCGTAAACGAAGAAAATGACCTTAGCTTATCCACTATGGGTATAAGAGATTTGTGATTGGGTATTAGAAGAGTATAACGAAAGGCAATAATGAGAGAGTGAGTAACCCGCTGTACAGGGCACAGCGGGTTTTCTGATAATAAAGCTTGAAGTTAATTAGCCCTGAATCAGATTAGGGATTTTTACCGCAGGATTAACATCAGCCTCATAATCAACGCCATCAACAGCAAAACCGAACAGATTTAAGAACTCGGTCTTATAACCAGTGAAATCGGTCAACTGGTAAATATTGTCGTTGGTGACTTGGTCCCACAGCTGCTGTACCTGGTTTTGCACTTCAGGATCAAGCTCTTTGTAGTCAGCGCGCAGACGACCTTCTTGATCCATATGTGGCGCATTGCCACACAGGCTGTCTTTATACAGTGAATACACCTGCTCGATACAACCTTCGTGAGTCCCTTTCTCTTTCATCACTTTGAATAACAGTGACAGATACAGCGGCATCATTGGAATGGCGGAGCTGGCCTGAGTCACCACCGCTTTTAGTACTGAAACCCGAGCATCGCCGCCGCCATGGGCAGATAAGCTATCGCGAATAGTCAGAACTTTTTGGTCCAGATCCTTCTTGGCTGCGCCAATGGAGCCGTTCCAATAGATATCATGGGTAATTTTTTCGCCCAGATAGGTAAAGGCGGTTGTTTGCGCACCTTCAGCCAGCACGCCAGCCTCTAGCAGTGCATCAATCCACATCTGCCAGTCTTCGCCGCCCATGACGGCTACGGTATTGTCGATCTCAGCCTGAGTTGCTGGTTGCAGCACTGCTTCTTTGATCACTTCTTTATCAGTATCAAGACCACGGAACTTCACTTCATGACCGATTGGTTTCAGTGTGGAGTTAAACACTTCACCGGTTTTCGGATGAGTACGGCGTGGTGAGGCCAGGCTGTAGATAACCTGATCAACCTGACCCAAGTCTTGCTTGATAGCTTCGATAGTCAGGCGCTTAATTTCATCAGAGAAAGCATCGCCATTGATACTTTTCGCATACAGGCCTTTTTGTTCCGCGAATTTGTGGAACGCGGCACTGTTGTACCAACCAGAGGTACCTGGTTTGCCATCTTCACCAGGACGTTCAAAGAAAACGCCCAGAGTATCGGCACCACAACCAAATGCTGCTGTAATGCGAGCTGCCAGCCCGTATCCAGTTGACGCACCAATCACTAATACTCGTTTTGGGCCATTAGCGATTGCGCCTTCTGCGGTGACGTAGTCGATTTGCTTTTTGACGTTGGCTTCACAGCCCGCCGGATGAGCAGTCACACAGATAAAGCCGCGTACACGTGGTTTTATAATCATGGATACCTCAATTTATAGATAGAGTTAAGTGTTCGAGCGCCTATACCCTTTATCCTTGAAAGTGCAGGAGGCTTGCTGCCTGCCACTCTAAGTTCTTTGGGTATAATTGTTTAGACCCAGAGAGCAAGACTATCAAAATTAGCGATAATCTGTGTTGGCTCTGTGGCGTCACACTCATTTTCCGATACAAAAACTGGAGAAGATGCGCCCCAGTAAGTCATCCGAGCTAAATTCACCGGTAATTTCACTCAACGATTGTTGTGCTAAACGTAGTTCTTCAGCCAGTAGCTCACCGGCGCGAGCACTTACTAACTGTTCATGGCCCTGTACCAGATGCTGTGCGGCTGTTTCCAGTGCTTGCAAATGACGGCGACGAGCCAGGAAACCACCTTCTGTATTGCTGGTAAAGCCCATGCTCTGCTTCAAATGGTTACGCAGCAGGTCAATACCTTCGCCAGTTCGTGCTGATAAGCGGATTAGTGAGTGACCATTCACTTCGGTTAAACCCAAGGTTTCACCTGTAATATCGGCTTTATTACGCACCACTGTTATGGGTAACGTTGCAGGTAACCGCGCCATAAATTCTGGCCAGATTGCCGCCGGCTCAGTGGCATCAGTGGTGGTGCCATCAACCATAAATAGCACGCGATCCGCTTGTTCAATCTCATGCCAGGCCCGTTCGATGCCAATGCGCTCAACTTCGTCGCTGGCTTCACGTAATCCTGCGGTATCAATGATATGCAGTGGCATTCCATCGATGTGAATATGTTCTCGCAATACATCACGAGTTGTTCCGGCGATATCAGTGACAATCGCGGCTTCACGGCCAGCTAACGCATTGAGTAAACTGGATTTACCGGCATTAGGACGGCCAGCAATAACCACTTTCATCCCTTCACGCAATAGACTGCCTTGACGGGCTTCTGTGCGTACTTGCTCCAAGTCAGCCATTACGCCGTTTAACTGGCCTTCAATTTTGCCATCAGAAAGGAAATCAATTTCCTCATCCGGGAAGTCAATGGCAGCTTCGACGTAGATTCGCAAGTGAGTGAGTGCTTCCACCAATTGATGGATTCGGACAGAAAATGCGCCCTGCAATGAATTTACTGCCGAGCGTGCAGCTTGCTCTGAGCTAGCATCAATCAGGTCCGCAATAGCCTCAGCTTGTGCCAAATCCAGTTTGTCATTTAAGAATGCGCGCTCAGAGAACTCACCGGGGCGGGCAATCCGCAGCCCTGGAAGGGCCAGAATGCGTTTTAATAGCAAATCCAGTATCACTGGGCCGCCATGACCTTGTAGCTCCAACACGTCTTCGCCAGTGAAGGAATTCGGGCCGGGAAAATAGAGAGCAATACCTTGGTCCAATGTGCTGCCATCGACATCTTTAAAAGGCAGATAATCTGCATAGCGCGGCTTGGGTAATTTACCCAACACGGCCTGCGCGACGGTGGCGGCAGCACGACCAGAAACACGTAAAATGCCAACGCCGCCACGGCCAGGGGGCGTTGCTTGTGCCACGATAGTGTCAATGGTGCTCATGGTTATTTCTCTCTTCTAAAAGAATAAGGCGGTCATATTGACCGCCCTATACCCTTGGCTCTTGAAGTTGCAGCGTTCAAATCTGCTCCCGGCAGATTGGTCACCCGAATCACTGACCTGTGCCAGCTCATCGGGAGTCAGTCGTTTGGCGCTTAGCCGTCACTCCAATTACCTTGGGCATTTATCATATTAAGACGATTTTTTCTTGTCGCGGCTGTGTAAACCACGTTTTTCCAGACCACGATAAATCAACTGCTGTTGCAGGATGGTCACCAGGTTACTGACGATATAGTACAGTACCAGACCAGCCGGGAACCACAGGAAGAATACAGTGAAGATAACCGGCATAAAGGTCATGATCTTCTGCTGCATCGGGTCAGTCACGGTAGTCGGTGACATCTTCTGAATGAAGTACATGGTGATACCCATCAGAATTGGCAGAATGTAGTACGGGTCTTGTGCTGACAGGTCATGAATCCACAAGATGAATGGCGCATGGCGCAACTCAACAGAACTCATCAACATGTAGTACAACGCCAGGAAGATAGGCATCTGAATGACCAGCGGTAAGCAGCCACCCAGTGGGTTAACCTTCTCAGCTTTGTACAGCGCCATCATTTCCTGACTCATACGCTGCTTATCGTCACCGATACGCTCACGCATGGCGGCCAGTTTAGGCTGCAGCAAACGCATTTTCGCCATCGAGGTGTATTGCGCCTTGGTCAGCGGGTACATGATACCGCGCACGATAAAGGTGATTACAATGATGGAGAAGCCCCAGTTACCGACAAAGCTGTGGATGAATTTCAACAGTTTGAACAGCGGCTGAGAGATAAACCATAACCAACCATAGTCAACAGTCAGGTCCAAATGTGGCGCAATGGCTGCCATTTTGTCCTGAATTTCTGGACCAACCCATAAGGTTGCCCCCAGTTGTTTCTGCTCGCCTGGTTGAATGACAACAGGTGCACCTTTAAAGCCGATGGCAGCCAAACCATTACCCAAATCAGCGGAGTAGAAGGTATTGGTTTCGTTAGCTGCTGGGATCCAGGCGGTTGCAAAATACTGCTGCAACATTGCTACCCAGCCACCTTTGGTGGTGATGTCCAGACTTTTGTCTTCGATATCACTAAAGCTATATTTTTTATATTTAGTTTCATCAGAAGAGTAAGCCGCACCACGGTAAGTATGCAGCGCAAAGTTATTGCTGCCAGTATCACGGTGTTTAGGCAAGTTGATGCTTTGCTTTAATTGACCAAATAGCGTCAGTTCCAGCGGAGCTTCAGAGGCGTTTTTAACGTGATAATCGACGCCAATGGCGTAATCATTACGTTTCAGCACGAATGTCTTGGTGAACACAGAGCCGTCTTTGCCGGTGAAGGTCAATGGAATGCGCAGTTCATCTTGACCATCAGCTAATGCAAAGCTGGTTTGAGCCACTTCGAACAGCGGGCGCTCCCCGTTAGCTGGATTGTCCGGGCCGCTTTTGCCTGTCAAGCCGCTTTGTGCTTGATAAATGAAAGCTGGGGTGGTTTCCAGTAATTCGAAAGTTTTGTCTGAACCCAGAGCATCCGGGTAAGCCAGCAGGTTAGCCTGCTCGATGTCACCGCCACGGGTATTAATGGTCAGAGACAGCACATCAGTTTTTACAGTAATCAGTTGACCCTGACCACTGCCTGGCACAGCCTGGCTTGCTTTATCACCGGTAGCAGTATTCGCAGTCTGTTGCGTGGTCTGAGCGGCTGGTTGAGGACTGTTGTCCACTTGCCAGGCTTGCCAGATCATGAAAGACACGAACAGCAGAGCGATGAGTAGAAGATTGCGTTGCGAATCCATCGTTAGTGTTCTCTGTTATCGTCGGGTTTCGGCGGCACGGGATCATCGCCACCTGGGTTCAAAGGGTGGCATTTTAATACGCGTTTCAGTGTTAACCAACTGCCTTTTATCATACCAAACCGGCTCAATGCCTCAATTCCGTAATGAGAGCATGTCGGATGGAAACGACAACGCGGCCCCAACAGCGGACTAATCACGAGCTGATAGCCCCTGATTAGCCCGATCAGGATGCGGGAGCCTGGCGACAGTGGCGACGCCATAATTTTTCCAAAGCTTCCGTCAACGCACGGTTATCGAGGTCAGCCACACCTTTTTTCACCAAAACGACAAAATCCATTGATGGCAAAGTATGCTGATGCAAGCGGAAGCTTTCGCGTGTTAAGCGCTTTATCCGATTACGTTCATGAGCACGTTTGACATGTTTTTTGGCGACGGTGAGACCAATGCGGGGATGCCCCAGCTCGTTCAGGCGGCCGAGGATGGTGATTTGCGGCGTGCCAGCCCGTTGTGGCTGCTGGAAGACGAAAGTAAAATGACTGGGAGTTAACAAACGTAACTCCCTAGGAAATGCTAGCTTAACCACTTAGATGGTTAGCTTTTATTACTTAGAAACAGTCAGACGAGAACGGCTTTTCGCACGACGGCGAGCCAGAACTTGACGACCATTTTTGGTGGCCATACGAGCACGGAAACCGTGGCTACGGTTGCGCTTCAATACGGACGGTTGGAAAGTGCGTTTCATAGCGATTTCTACCTAAACTTAAAATAATTACTGATTCAGTAAACGCGTTTGGCTGCTCGGAGTGAAGACACCGACGCCTCAATCGCAACATATAAAGAAGCGGGATTGTAATAATTGTACAGTCCTGAGTCAATTGACATTGCGTCCGCCCGCACAGAATTCTGTATCGGGAGTTTACCAAGAGCCTGTCCGTGTTCACCGCTGGTTTCTTTTTGGCCAAGACCATCAAGAGATCAGGCATCACACGTAGGGCTGAGGATTATACGGACTCCCGGATAAATCGCAAGGATCGCCGCGTGATCCTTAAAAGATTAATGAGGATCAGTTGACTGAAAAGGGGAAGGCGATTCCAGTATAATCTGAAATATTTCGGGATCATTGACGATGAAGGGCACGAAAAGCTGTGCGCTAGGTTACACTCCCGACAGAAGTTATGCCCTGTGGATAAAAAGGATCTAATCTGTGAGGAAGGGGAGGATCTATTGCTCCTTTTGCGCTATGATCCGCCATTCCGATCGCATCCGCTACTCTGGGATCACTACTCCGGGATCGTGGGGGGATGTGAGTCGTAAAAACAACCGAAAAACGGTTCGCATGTCACTTTGGCTTGCTACAGGCCATATTGGCGTGTGTCAAAAACGATGAGTTACAAAAAATCCTGATTTCTTTCTTTTATTGATCTTGTTCGAGTGGAGTCCGCCGTGTCACTTTCGCTTTGGCAGCAGTGTCTTGCCCGATTGCAGGATGAGTTACCTGCCACAGAATTTAGTATGTGGATACGCCCCCTACAGGCGGAACTGAGTGACAATACTCTGGCGCTTTACGCACCTAATCGTTTTGTACTGGACTGGGTCCGTGATAAGTACTTAAACAATATCAATGGCTTGCTTAATGATTTTTGTGGCACCGAGGTTCCTTTACTCCGTTTTGAAGTTGGGAGTAAACCTGCGGTAAGAGCACACAGTCATCCAGTTACAGCCAGTGTTAGCGCGCCTGTTGCTCCGGTTACCCGCAGCGCACCCGTGCGTCCGAGTTGGGACAGTTCGCCTGCTCAGCCTGAACTTTCTTATCGTTCGAATGTGAACCCTAAGCACACATTTGATAACTTTGTGGAAGGTAAATCTAACCAACTGGCCCGTGCTGCGGCGCGTCAGGTTGCTGATAATCCGGGTGGTGCATATAACCCTCTATTCCTTTATGGCGGAACAGGCTTGGGTAAAACTCACCTGTTACATGCTGTGGGGAATGGCATCATGGCCCGTAAGGCCAATGCCAAAGTGGTTTACATGCATTCGGAGCGTTTTGTGCAAGACATGGTTAAAGCCTTGCAAAACAACGCAATAGAAGAATTTAAGCGCTATTATCGTTCGGTTGATGCATTATTAATCGATGATATTCAGTTCTTTGCCAATAAAGAGCGTTCTCAGGAAGAGTTTTTCCACACCTTTAATGCCTTGCTGGAAGGCAATCAGCAGATCATTTTGACCTCAGATCGCTATCCAAAAGAGATCAATGGGGTAGAAGATCGTCTGAAATCGCGTTTTGGCTGGGGCCTGACGGTGGCAATTGAGCCTCCAGAGCTGGAAACCCGCGTCGCGATACTGATGAAAAAAGCGGATGAAAATGATATTCGCTTGCCGGGTGAGGTTGCGTTCTTTATTGCCAAGCGTCTGCGTTCCAACGTTCGTGAGCTGGAAGGGGCATTGAATCGTGTGATCGCCAATGCCAATTTTACAGGGCGGGCAATCACCATTGATTTTGTTCGTGAAGCTCTGCGTGACTTACTGGCATTGCAGGAAAAGCTGGTTACTATCGATAATATTCAAAAGACGGTTGCTGAATATTATAAAATTAAGGTCGCTGACCTGCTCTCCAAACGGCGTTCCCGTTCGGTAGCCCGTCCACGCCAAATGGCGATGGCGCTGGCGAAAGAGTTAACCAACCACAGCCTGCCTGAAATCGGCGATGCGTTTGGTGGCCGCGACCATACCACGGTGTTGCATGCTTGCCGCAAGATTGAGCAATTGCGTGAAGAAAGTCACGACATCAAAGAAGATTTCTCTAACTTAATCAGAACATTATCCTCCTAGCGCTATGAAATTTATCATTGAACGTGAGCATCTGCTAAAACCGCTGCAACAGGTCAGTAGCCCGCTGGGTGGACGTCCTACGTTGCCAATTTTGGGCAACTTGTTGCTGCAAGTCACGGAAGGCTCTTTGCTGCTGACCGGTACCGATCTGGAAATGGAGATGGTTGCGCGCGTGGCGCTGTCTCAGCCCCATACTCAGGGCGCAACTACCGTGCCTGCACGGAAGTTTTTTGATATCTGGCGTGGTTTGCCGGAAGGTGCAGAAATTACCGTTGCGTTGGATGGTGATCGCCTACTGGTGCGTTCAGGCCGTAGCCGTTTCTCACTATCCACCCTACCTGCGGCAGATTTCCCGAATCTGGATGACTGGCAGAGTGAAGTTGAATTCACTTTACCGCAAGCAACATTGAAACGTCTGATTGAGTCTACCCAGTTCTCAATGGCCCATCAGGATGTGCGCTATTACTTGAACGGCATGCTATTTGAGACTGAAGGCGAGGAGCTGCGTACTGTCGCAACTGATGGTCACCGTTTGGCGGTTTGTTCGATGCCAGTGGGCCAGACGTTACCTTCACATTCGGTGATCGTGCCGCGTAAAGGTGTGATGGAGTTGGTTCGGTTGCTGGATGGTGGTGATACGCCACTGCGTCTGCAAATTGGCAGTAACAATATCCGCGCACACGTCGGTGATTTCATTTTCACCTCTAAGCTGGTTGATGGTCGCTTCCCGGATTATCGCCGTGTATTGCCGAAGAACCCCGACAAAACACTGAAAGCAAGTTGCGATTTGCTGAAACAAGCCTTTGCTCGAGCAGCCATTTTGTCTAACGAGAAGTTTCGTGGTGTTCGGCTGTATGTTAGCCAAAACCAGCTTAAGATCACCGCTAATAACCCGGAACAGGAAGAAGCGGAAGAGATTCTCGATGTTAGCTACGATGGGGCGGAAATGGAGATCGGTTTCAACGTCAGCTACGTGCTTGATGTGCTCAATGCGCTCAAGTGTGAAGATGTTAGCCTGTTACTGACTGACTCGGTCTCTAGTGTGCAGATTGAGGATGGTAATAGTCAGGCAGCGGCCTATGTTGTCATGCCAATGCGTCTGTGATCTATAGCGGGCTATTTTACTTGCCAGCTTGGGATTGGGCAGTACTCGCCATCCTCACGTACTGAAGTACGCTCCGGTGGCTGTGCGCTGTCCGCACCCAATCTGTCTGCGACAATTACGCCCGAGGTCAGGGATACAAGAATAAGAAGCAGTTTCATGGCTTTGACGCGTTTACTGATAAAAGATTTCCGCAATATTGAATCGGCAGACTTAGCGCTGGCGTCGGGTTTTAATTTTTTAGTCGGCCCCAACGGCAGTGGTAAAACCAGTGTGCTGGAGGCGATTTATACCCTGGGTCATGGCCGCGCTTTTCGCAGTTTGCAGGCTGGCCGCGTGATACGTCACGAATGTGCTGAGTTTGTGTTACATGGCCGGGTCGATGCTAATGAGCGCGAATCGTCCGTGGGGTTGAGCAAAAGTCGACAGGGTGATACCAAAGTGCGCATTGATGGCACTGATGGTCATAAAGTGGCTGAATTGGCGCAAATGCTGCCGATGCAACTGATTACTCCTGAAGGATTTACCTTATTGAATGGTGGGCCGAAGTTTCGGCGCGCTTTTTTAGACTGGGGTTGCTTTCATAACGAACCCGGTTTTTTTACGGCCTGGAGCAATCTGAAAAGATTACTTAAGCAGCGCAACGCCGCGCTGCGCCAGGTTAGTCGCTATACGCAAATCCGGGCCTGGGATCAGGAAATTATCCCGCTGGCTGAGCGTATTAGTGAGTGGCGGGCGGCATACAGTGACGCAATTGCGGCAGATATTTCAGCTACATGCGCCCTGTTCCTGCCAGAGTTCGCCTTGAGTTTCTCTTTCCAGCGCGGCTGGGATAAAGAGAGTGACTATGGTGAGTTGCTGGAACGCCAGTTTGAGCGTGACAGAGCGCTAACCTATACCGCTGTCGGGCCACATAAAGCGGACTTCCGCATTCGGGCCGATAGTACGCCGGTAGAAGATTTGCTATCGCGTGGTCAGTTGAAGTTGCTGATGTGCGCACTGCGGTTAGCGCAGGGTGAGTTTCTCACCCGACAGAGCGGGCGGCGTTGCCTGTATCTGCTTGACGATTTTGCTTCCGAATTAGACACCGGCCGTCGTCGATTATTGGCCGAGCGTTTGAAAGCTACCCAGGCACAGGTTTTTGTCAGCGCAGTGAGTGCTGAACAAGTGACTGACATGGTAGGCGAAAAGGGCAAGATGTTCCGCGTGGAACATGGCAAAATAGAGGTTCAACCACAGGATTAAAAATGAGCGAGAAACGTTGATGTCGAATACTTATGACTCCTCAAGTATCAAGGTATTAAAAGGGCTGGATGCGGTTCGTAAGCGTCCGGGCATGTATATCGGTGATACTGATGACGGTACCGGTCTGCACCACATGGTATTCGAGGTTGTGGACAACGCTATCGACGAAGCCCTCGCTGGCCACTGTAAAGAAATTGTGGTGACCATCCATTCGGATAACTCCGTTTCCGTACAGGATGATGGTCGTGGTATCCCTACCGGTATGCATGACGAGGAAGGGGTATCGGCCGCTGAGGTCATCATGACCGTGTTGCATGCTGGCGGTAAATTTGACGATAACTCGTACAAAGTTTCTGGCGGTTTGCACGGCGTGGGTGTGTCAGTTGTTAACGCTCTGTCTGAAAAACTGGAGCTGGTGATCCGCCGTGAAGGTAAAGTTCACGAGCAGACTTACAGAATGGGTGTGCCGCAGGCACCACTGAAAGTGGTGGGTGAAACCGATCAAACCGGGACTACCGTGCGCTTCTGGCCAAGTTTCCAGACTTTCACCAATAACACCGAATTCCAATATGAAATCCTGGCTAAGCGTCTGCGCGAGCTGTCGTTCCTGAACTCCGGGGTTTCAATCAAACTGAAAGACAAACGTAACGACAAAGAAGACCACTTCCATTATGAAGGCGGTATCAAGGCGTTTGTTGAGTATCTGAACAAAAACAAAAACCCGATCCACCCCAAAGTGTTCTATTTCTCCACCATGAAAGATGATATCGGTGTAGAAGTGGCCTTGCAGTGGAACGACGGTTTCCAGGAAAATATTTACTGTTTCACCAACAACATTCCGCAGCGTGATGGGGGGACTCACTTAGTGGGCTTCCGTACGGCAATGACCCGTACCCTGAACAGCTACATGGATAAAGAAGGCTACAGTAAAAAAGCGAAAATCAGTGCGACGGGTGACGATGCTCGTGAAGGCCTGATTGCCGTGGTTTCCGTGAAAGTGCCAGACCCTAAATTCTCCTCACAGACTAAAGATAAATTGGTTTCTTCTGAGGTGAAAACTGCAGTTGAAACGCTGATGAACGAGAAGCTGGTTGAGTATTTGCTGGAAAACCCAACTGACGCCAAAATCGTGGTCGGTAAAATTATCGATGCGGCCCGTGCCCGTGAAGCGGCGCGTAAAGCCCGCGAAATGACACGCCGTAAAGGGGCGCTGGACTTAGGCGGCTTGCCAGGCAAGCTGGCTGACTGCCAAGAACGTGACCCTGCACTGTCTGAACTCTACTTAGTGGAAGGGGACTCCGCGGGCGGCTCTGCTAAGCAAGGTCGTAACCGTAAGAACCAGGCGATTTTGCCGCTGAAAGGTAAAATTCTGAACGTCGAGAAAGCGCGTTTTGACAAAATGCTTTCTTCACAAGAAGTCGCCACTCTGATTACTGCGCTGGGCTGCGGTATTGGTCGGGATGAATATAACCCGGACAAACTGCGCTATCACAGTATCATTATCATGACCGATGCCGACGTGGATGGTTCTCACATCCGCACCTTGCTGCTGACCTTCTTCTACCGCCAGATGCCGGAAATTATTGAGCGTGGTCATGTTTATATCGCTCAGCCGCCATTGTATAAAGTGAAGAAAGGCAAGCAAGAGCAATACATCAAAGATGATGATGCTATGGAACAGTACCAGATGACATTGGCATTGGATGGGGCAGCACTGCACATCAATGAACATGCGCCTGCACTGTCCGGTGAGCCATTAGAGCGACTGGTTGCTGAACATTACAGCGTACAGAAAACCATCGCGCGTATGGAACGCCGTTACCCGCGTGCTTTGCTGAATAACCTGATTTATCAGCCGACGCTGCAAGAAGAAGAGCTAAGCAATAAAGAAGTTGTGACGCAGTGGATTGAGTCGCTGGTGGCCTTGCTGAATGAAAAAGAGCAACACGGCAGCAGTTACAGCGCAGTAGTGCGTGAAAACCGCGAGCGTCAATTGTTCGAGCCAATATTACGTATCCGTACCCATGGTGTAGATACTGATTATGAGCTGGACTTTGATTTCATCCACGGTGGCGAATACCGCAAAATCTGCCTGCTTGGTGACAAACTGCGTGACCTGATTGAAGAGGGTGCCTTTGTTGAACGTGGCGATCGCCGTGTGCCGGTTTCCAGCTTTGAAGGTGCGCTAGATTGGTTAGTGAAAGAGTCTCGTCGTGGCCTGGCAATCCAGCGCTATAAAGGTTTGGGTGAAATGAACCCAGAACAATTGTGGGAAACCACGATGGATCCAGAAGGTCGCCGTATGTTGCGTGTGATGGTTAAAGATGCCATTGCCGCTGACCAACTATTCACTACCCTGATGGGTGATGCGGTTGAACCTCGTCGTGCCTTTATCGAAGAGAATGCGCTGCGTGCAGCGAACATCGATATCTAATTGATCAGGCTGATTATTGTCTGACAAAAAGCCCAGAGCAGAAAACTGCATCTGGGCTTTTTTTTGCTTGAATGGGGTGCTATTCAAGATTTCGCTCTCTGTGATACTGATACGGCGCACAGACTCACTAGAATCTGATCGCTGAATCGCGTTAGCATGGAGTATTGGCTAAATAAATGTGAGGACCTATGGCTATTGAATTGATCGCTATTGATATGGATGGCACGTTGCTGAATCCACAGCATGAAGTTACCCCTCGGGTAAAACAGGCGGTTGCCGCTGCCCGTGAGAAAGGGGTTTGTGTGGTTTTGGCAACTGGTCGTCCTTATATCGGTGTCCAACGTTATTTGCGCGAACTCAATATGGAAGGCAATAGCGATTATTGCATTACTAACAATGGTGCATTGGTACAAAAAGCCGCGACCGGCGAGTGTATTTTGCAGGAAACAATCAGCTTTGAAGATTATCGCTATTTTGAAGCTTTATCGCGCAAAATGGGCGTGAGTTTTCAGGCTTTTGATTTTGATACTTTATATACCGCGAACAAAGACATCAGCAAATATACTCTGCACGAAGTACTGTTAACGGGCATTCCGTTAAAATATCGGGCGGTAGAAGAGATGGACCCGACATTGCGTTTCCCGAAAGTGATGATGATTGATGAGCCAGAAAAACTGGACCGTGCTTTAGAGATGATGCCAGCCGAGGCTTTTGAGCGTTTCACTATCATGAAGAGTGCGCCTTTTTACCTGGAGATCTTGAGTAAGCGGGTTGATAAGGGGACTGGCGTGAAGATGCTGGCGGAGCATTTAGGCATCGAACAGGCGAATATTATGGCGTTGGGTGATCAGGGCAATGATATCGCAATGGTTAATTACGCCGGTGTGGGTGTGGCGATGGGCAATGCAATTCCTGAGCTGAAAGAGATAGCGCAGTTTGTTACTGGTACCAATACTGAAGATGGCGTAGCCATGGCAATTGAAAAATATGTTCTGTAGCTAAGAAGATAAAACCCCAGTGCATTTTGCGTTGGGGCTAATAATCTTAATGCGTATTTTTCAATGCAGCGACTTCACGACGTAATTTAATAATTTCTACTGCCAGTTCCTGACAAAGCATGGCATTCATTAAATGGTCCTGAGCATGAACCATAATCAAATTGACTGGGATTTTACCGCAGCCTTCATCAGCCCCAATAAGCTGAGTCTGTATATGATGGGCTTCACGCGCTGCATTGGTTGCCGCCACGAGTAACTCATCTGCTTTGTCCCATTCCCCCTGGCGAGCATGACGTAATGCTTCCATTGAATTTGAACGTGATTCTCCAGCATGAATAATCAGTTCCATTACTGTTAGTTCCAGATCCATATTTGCCTCTAAGATATTTTTGATAAAGTATGAAATCAGGGGCCACCCACAGGCCCCTGACGTTTTAATATTTACTTGGCCAAGTGTGGTTTACCACCAAACTTCAGCTTGTACACCAAAGGATAATTGGTCTTTCTTCTCATCATTGAATGTCCAATGATCGATTTCGCTATCCAACACTTTTAAATAAGTGCTGTAAAAACGAATTTCTGGGCGAGAATTTAGCAAACTGGTGCCCACTTTAAAGGTATGGAACAAGGTGGTTTTATAACCGGACTCATGATAACGGTTATTTTGTGCTTTATTGACTTGATCAAAATAAGCCAGTTCAACACCCGTTTGGTTATATTCGCTCCAAATGTAGGATGGGCGCACTACCGCGCGAATACTGTGGAAATCAGTATCTGCCAGAGTGTTGTAGTCATACAAATTATTACCTTGGCTATACACCACAGTATTTGCCATGATCACATTAGGCAATAGATAGGCTTCACCCTGTGAGATAAGACGGAAGGCTGTGCCGCCATCATAATCACCGTAGTAATATTTCCCACGACCAAAGTCTGGATTGGCATCGGAGATATTCATAAAGCCTGATGCGATAGAGTTATTCGCAATCTGGAAAGCAAAATCATTAAATGCACCACGATCAAAGTCCTGGCGCAGTACCGCAGTTGCCAGCCATGCATCTTTTACGTCGAAGAAATCATTATCTCTTTCGTTACGTTTGTTATCACTGGTTTTATTAGCCAGATTATAACGACCACGGAAGGTCAGATTAGCTTTATCCCACAGCGGAATATCATGATAGTTAAAATCAACCGAGTTGGTATTTACATCATCGGTCAGATTACAATTTGCTGAGCCGTCAGTATTACGCGCGCAGTTTCTCAGATCCTGACGATTAAGCGAGACATCCAATTTCCCGGTGCCGAGAGGGATATTCTCCAGACCGACGCCGCTGGCGGTATTTTCTTTATGTGCTTTCCAATCGAGCATTTGCAACTCGTACTGCTGCAATGCATGGCGACCGACCCATAAGTTTGTATCCGGTAAACCCGGAACAAATCCGGTGGTCGTTAGATACATGTCAGAGAATTTTAATAAATCATCGCCGCCGTCATTAAACCAACTGTCATTGTTACGCTGCCCAACATTACCATCCAACGTCACAACGGCTTTCGCTGTTTTGCCATTGTTGTTGTATACCCTTTGGCTGAGTGTTAAGTCGAACCATCCGCTGTGTTCGTTACCAAAGCGCCCTAAAGAGCCAATGGCCCAGGATTTTGGCCCACCGCGCGGGGTTGTTGCCCAACCAGAGCGGAAATAACCTGAGTAGTTGAAACCAAAGTCATCTTTAATATATTTGCTGATTTCATCTAATGTTAATGCCGAATTCTGGACAACAGGTTGTCCATTAGCTGACCCTGCTGTCGCGGGGACTTGTTGCTGAACCAGCACTCGGTCATTCTTGGTGACCGGTTTTGCAGAAACTTCAGCAGCGTTATTGGCTTTATATTGCTGTAATTCAGACCGTGTTTTTTGTAATTCTTGTTCATTATCACTGAGCTTTTTTTCTAATAACGCGAGACGTTGTTCAACAGATAATGGTGCAGCCACAGTAGAATAAGATAAACAGGCGGCCATAATGCCAATGGCAATCTTATTTTTTGAATAATAGCAGGGCATGTCATTCTCCAGACACAGTGTTTTAAGGTTGTATTAACACAACCTTAAAAGGTAATTTAAATTAGGGTTCTATTAGTTATTGTTGTTTTATTTTTTGTATTTAGTTGCCATCCTTCAATAATATGCAATGTTAATTAATAAAATTATTGAGCTTGGTGTATTTGATGAAAATGATACACTGCGCCTAATAAACCTGAATGGTTCTTATATGTTGCAATATCAATAACAGTATCTTTGATATCAAACCAATTAAGCTGCGCATTCAGTTCATCTAAGAATGTTTCTCTTTCCGTAATTCCGCCACCAATAAAAATATGCGTTGGATCGAAAAGATGAACCAAGTTATAAATGCCAGCACAAATATCATTATAAAAAGTATCAACCAGACGTCGGCAGATAAGATCGCCATTGTCGTAGCCAGTAAAAATCTCTTCGCCTGTTACTGATTCAATTGGCCGATTGACCTTGGTGGCAAAGCGTCGGCGCAAGACCAACAAGGTAGAGACTTCATTCATCGTATAGCTGCCAGGGCGCTCTGCTCCAGGTTGTGAGCTGAACATGTAGCCAAATTCACCGGCTCGGAAATGCCCACCACGAACCAAATTGCCATTAGCAAAGATGCCGCCGCCAATACCGGTTCCAATGGTCAGACAGAGAAAATCGTCTAGTTGACGTGCTTTCCCCAGCCATTTTTCTGCCAGTAATACGCAATTTGCATCATTCTCAATACTTACAGGCAAACCACAGCGTTGCTCCAACCAAATCTTAAGGTTGAAATTATCGAATCTACGAATAGCTCCACCCATGGATATCAATCCACTGAACGGATTGACGTGCCCAGGGGCGCTGATAGCAATCCCTTCGTAACCATGCTGAAGGTCGAGCCAGCGCTGAATTTCATGCAGAATTTGATCGCCATTGCTCTCCTGTATCGCGGCCTTACCCTGCGCTAAGATTTTGCCTTCCGATGAGACAATCCCCATTTTTAGCGAGGTTCCGCCAATATCGAATGCAGCTATTTTCATTGTGCTCTCTCCTGATATCTGTCGAGATTATGTATTCTCTACGTTTTTCATCTGGACTTTATTAGAAGCAATAACGAATGGCAGATAAATTAACGTCGAGACTATCAGACAGAATATACCGACACCGAGCGCTAGCCAATTCCCTCCTGTACCCAAGAAAGGAATCAGCGGTCCGGGGGTTGTCCACGGAAGGGCATAAGCCACCGGAGGAATGATATTCATTGATACAAAGAAATAACCAATTAATGAGTTAATCGCAGGGACTAAAATAAACGGAATAATTAATACTGGGTTAAGGACGATAGGTAAGCCGAAAATAATAGGCTCATTAATATTAAATAACCCAGGGACAATAGATAACTTAGCAATGTCACGATATTCTGGACGGCGCGAGGCAATGAAGATGGCAAAAATTAAGCCAAGCGTCATACCTGAACCACCATAGTTGGCAAAGGTATCGTAAATACTTCCCCAAGTCGTTGGGTAAGGTGCGCCCCACGTTGTGCCGTGCGATGCGGCGTAAGACAGGTTTTCCAGATTGGCTTCCGAGAAGATAGCTTCGCGGATTGCGGCCACGGTATTAGGGCCGTGAATACCGAGAACCCACAAGAAGTTAGAGACTAAACCAATAATTACAACAGCAAAAATATTGGTGCCCATATGCTTGAGAGGCGCTTGAATCAAGGTGTATATCAGGTCGTTGATCCCAAGAGGCGATATCAGAGCAATCAGATAGCTCAATACTGAGAAGAAAATCATCACAAAGAAAACAGGAATTAAAACTTTAAACGATCGAGCAACGGCCGGTGGCACCTGTGCTGGCATCGTAATGATTGCCCGGGGTGACCTTGCTAGTCGGCAGAAGATCTCTCCGGTAATTAGCGCCACAATAATAGCGACAAATAGCCCTTGTGCGCCCATAAACTTCATTGTGATATAAGCTTGGCCATTAATGACTTCGTAAGGCGTATATACAATAAAGAAAGCCCCAATCGCTGTTAGGCCACATAACAGATCGTCTTGTTTAAAACTAATAGCAATATTCCTTGCTACTAAAAAGACAATCAGTATTGCCATTATATTCACCGATCCTTGCATTACCGGTGAGAATACAGCTTGGGCACTGGCAATGTTAGGGAATATTTTCCCCAGGAAAAGCATCTTGGCAATAAAGCCATCAGGTGAAAGAATAGCGAAGTTAATCAATATAATAAATGAACTTGCCATGACTAATGGGAAAGATAAAATAAATGCATCACGAATAGCAGCAATATGCCGTTGTGAATTTAATTTTATCGCAACAGGAACGAGAATTTTCTCCATTCCTCTTTCGAAGGATGTCATAAAACTCATTATTATGCCTTATTAGTATAGAGTAGAGGCGCAGATAGTATTATCCGCGCACAATTATTAGACTGAATTTAGGAAAATAATTTATTGCTGAATGGCATTAAGCGCTGTTTCTAATACGGCTTTGCCATTCATCGAGCCATAGTCTTTCATGTCGATAACTAACACTGGAACTCTGCCATTAACAACCTCTTCGACCTCAGCTTTTTGATAACGCACCTGTGGCCCAAGCATAACAATATCAATACTATCAACTTTATCTTTGGCATCGGAAATTGATAACGCCTCGATATCAACTTCTAAACCAATTGACTTGGCATGATCTTGCATTCTTTTAACAAGCATGCTGGTTGACATTCCAGCTGCGCAAACGAGTAATATCTTTTTCATAATTATTCTCTAAAATAATGATGAGCTGATGAAACAGCGATTAAGTAATTGGACGAATTAACCTTTCGATAAAATCTCACCGTTGCTGGCAATAACTTCTTTATACCAATAGAAACTTTTCTTCTTATAGCGCGTTAATGATTTTTCATTTTGCTCATCGCGATCAATATAAACAAAGCCATAGCGTTTTTGATAACCATTTAACCAACTCAGAAGATCAGTAAAGCTCCAGGTGCAATACCCAATGACATCAACGCCATCAGTAATAGCCTGTTGTATCGCTAGTGCATGGTCGTGCAAATAGGCAATGCGGTGATCGTCATTCACTTCACCGCTATCGGTCAAAGTATCATATTCACCCAAACCATTTTCGGTGATCATCACCGGGAGTTGGTAACGGCTGGCGATACGGCGCAAGCCAATACGTAAGCCTGTCGGGTCGATATCCCAGTCCCAGTTGGTTTTTTCAAGGAATTCATTACATACGTGCCGATAAACACCCGGCTCGCCAGAATATTTCGCACTGTCCTTTTTCCCGTTGGTATTCATTGCTTGTATACCAACACCATCTAGCGGATTAAAGGCATTTGTCATGCTGCGATAATAATTAACGCCCATAAAATCCGGTCTGCCTTGTTTTAGCAGTTCAGTATCTTCTGGATGAGTTTCCGGGGCCAGGCCTCGTTCTTCTAACCAGTTCCACACCAATGGAGGATATTCGCCGCGTACATAGACATCCATCCAGAAGTGGGCACCGAATTCTTCAGCATTTTCAGCCGCTAACACATTTTTTGGATCGGCATTAATGGCATAGTTAGGGCCATAAGCAAAACTTGGTCCGATTTTCCCCGGAATACCAAGTGCTCTAAATGCGCTGATAGCGGCGGCATTGGCTAAGTTAGCGTGGTGGTTAGCTTGGTACATCCGTTTTTCATCAGCCACACCTGGTGGGTGCAGTGCTGTTTTATAACCATGCCCAATAAAGACATTTTGCTCATTCAGGGTAACCCAATATTGCACGCGATCACCGTAATGCTTAAAGACGGTTTCAGCATAATGGGTGAAATCTGCCACAACTTTTCTAGATTCCCAGCCACCATATGCATCTTGTAGCGCTTGAGGAATATCCCAGTGATAAAGCGTGACGACGGGTTTGATATTGTGCTTAATGAGCTCATTGATTAGATTGTTATAGAATTGCAGACCGGCTTGGTTAATAGCCCCACTACCATTAGGGAAAATACGGCTCCAGGCAATGGAGAAACGATAAGCCGTTAGGCCCTGTTCCGCCATTAGAGCAACATCTTCTTTGTAACGATGGTAATGATCAACGGCAGTATCACCGGTGGTATTTTCAAATGTTTTACCCGGAATACGGACAAATTTATCCCAAACTGAAGCACCTTTACCGTCCAGATCCCATGCCCCTTCAACCTGATAGGCTGCAGATGCTGAGCCCCACAGGAAATTATTGGGAAAAGACTTTAATTTCTTATGCTCCATTATTTAATACCTTTTGGTTAGTCATTTGGGTACTACAGAATGAAGGTTAAATTACTTGGATGTTATTTCCAAAACCGTTAACTTGATCACTTTATTTTATCTATTACTGTGTTCACTTATTCGCTTAAAAAAGAACAACCTTGCTAGTCTCATTTTTAAGTAAATAATTAAGTCTCTGTTATAAAATGAAAAAAACCCACATCAACGATAAATAAAGAGGTGCATAAGTGGTTTATGCTGAAGTAGTTAAGTGCCTTAGGGACCGTGTTAATTCGCTGGATTATAAGGTTGGTGATATTTTCCCATCTGAGCAGAAATTAGCACTTACATTGAATATCTCGCGAAATACATTACGTAAAGCGATGACTGTTCTGGTTGATGAAGGGCTACTTGAAAAACGACATGGTTCTGGCACTTATATAAGAAATAAAAATATTCAACCTAATATTAGTGCATTAAAAAGTTTTTCAGAAAATGCGCAACAAGCGGGTAAAAATTGTACCAGTAAAGTGCTTAAATTTATGGTGATAAAGTCAAATGCAGATATTGCTTCTCAATTGAGAATAAAGCCTGGTGATCAAGTCTATTATATTCGTAGGCTACGTTTTATTGATGATAAACCGGTACAATTAGAAGACACTTGGATGTCTGTCGCACTGTTCCCTGATTTATCTTTACGGGATATGGTTAATTCCAAGTTTGCTTATATAGAGCTAAATTGTGGGATGACGATTGCCGGATGCTACGAAACTTTTATGCCGGTTATTCCAGATAAAGAAATTGCCAATTTACTCAAAATCAGTCTTCGGGAACCTGCTTTACAGTTAACAACTCAAGCCATTGATATTAATGGTGTTCATCTTGATTATTCATTATTAACATCTAATGTCCATGAGTTTAGAGTGAAGTATTTCTGGCCACGTCAACGGCCTGATCATCCTCAGCACTAATTTTGTCGCGATGGATTATTATATTGAAATATGATGGATATAAAACGAGGCCGATAATAGAATTTATCGGCCTAAAATAAAGGAATTAGCTAAAATAATAGTCGCGAGCTATTTCAGAATGCCTTTCACTATTTGTACATCTTGAATGCCTAAGCCAGTTAAATCCGCTAAGGTTATCTGCTGCTCATTTTCTCTGAAAGGCACCTGTTGAGTTAATGCTTCCCCGATTTCGGTCAAGGTATGCTGCGCCAAAAGCCCTTGTTGGAATGACTGTGAAACTTCACCAAATTCAGTGCATTGCGCCCATGAGTCCACTAAAATCTTATCGGCTTTTGCCACTAATTCAGCAGTCAGTTCGTGCTTACCCATTCCATCGGCACCGACGGCAGTAATGTGAGTGCCGGGTTGAATATCCACAGCATTCAAAATAGCTTCCCGGCTGGGGGTGGTGGTAACAATAAACTGGCTGTGACGGGCGAGCTCCGTGGCATCTAACGTGGTTTTGACCTCAAAACCTTCGGTTTGAGCATATTGCCGGTATTCTTCTAATGCTGTTTCGCAGCGCCCCCAGACCCATAGCTGGCGACATGAAATGACACTTTTCAAGTACATCAGCTGCAATCGTGCTTGCATGCCGGTGCCGACCATACCTATGGCGCTAATCTGCTGTGGCGCACAAAGTTCAGCCACAATGCGCCCGGCCAGTGCTGTACGCAACGCCGTTAGCCAGCCTTCATCCAATAGTAGGGCTTGTGGCTCGCCAGTTTGTGCAGAAAACGCCATCATCAGCCCTTGATTACTGGCAAGACCCTGAGCGGGGTTATGATAAAACCCCCCTGAGACTTTCACCACGAATAGGCTGTCGCCCTGCAAATAACCACTTTTAATACAGCAATCGCCATTAGCTTGCTCAAACAGCAAATGCTGCACTGGGGGCATTTGTACCTGTTTTTGGCTAAAAGCAATAAATCCTTCTTTTAGCAGTAACGTGATGGCATCGGCATCAAACTTGTCGAGAATCTGTTGTTTATTGAGGATAATCATGCGCTGACTGCCCCCAAATATTTTTCCAACACGATATTCTTGCCACACAACACCACCGCCACTTTCTTGCCTTGCCACTGTGGTGCTAATTTCAGCGCTGCGGCTAAGGCCACACCTGCGGCACCCTCAATCATCCAGCGGTCAGTGCGGGCAATCAAGCGCATGGCATCTTTGATTTCCTGTTCACTTACCAACACTTTTTGGTCGATTAACTGCTGGCAAAGGGCGAAGGTTATGGCCTCTGGCTCAACTCCGCCAGCGGTGCCATCAGACAGTGTTTCTTGCTCAGCCACTTCCTGAATCTGCCCCTTCTCCAGGCAGGTATACATGCTGGTTGCATTGGCTGGCCAACAACCAATTACCTGTGTTTTATCAGAGAGTTTCTTCAGCACCGTCGCAATACCGGAAATTAGACCACCGCCACCTACTGCAACAAAAACAGCATCAAGATCAGGTTGTTGTTCAACCATCTCCATGCCACAGGTGCCTTGCCCGGCAATGACTTGCTTGTCGTTATAGGGGGAAATATAGATTTTACCCTGCTGCTGTGCGGCCTGAGCCGCAGCCAGTTCCGCGTTTAGTGCATCACCGGGCACCAGTTCAATGTTGCCACCCAAGGCACGGATAGCTTCCAACTTGATGGCGGCGGCCTGCTCGGGGGCATAAATAGTGGACTTCACCCCGGCCAACTTCCCAGCCAGCGCCATGGCTTGCCCATGGTTGCCGGTAGAGGCGGTGATTACGCCCAGTTGGCGCTGTTCGTCAGTGAGTAAACGCAGTTTATTGCTGGCACCACGAAATTTAAAAGAACCGGTGTGTTGTAGATGCTCACATTTGAGATAAATTTCACAGCCACTGTGCTGGGACAGCAGCGGGCTATATTCCAATGGCGTCACTCTCACTTGCGGACGTAATACCTGGTGGGCTTCTTTGATGGCATCGAATAGCGTATTCATGTCGGTTCCTTTAAATTTTTCAGCTGTTTTTGATATTTTTCAGCTGGTTGTAAACGGTCGCCCGGCCAATGTTAAGAATTTTTGCAACGTAGCCTGCGGCATTTTTGCCGTTAAATGCTCCCTGCTGATAGAGCGCCTCAATGAGTTTACGGCGGCTGGCACTGTCTAGCGTGGCCAATGTGAGTTGCTGCTGTTGTAGCCAGTGATGGGTGTAGGTATTGATCCGCTCCTGCCAATCATCTTGGAACAGAACATCCGGTTGTGGCTGCAATTGATGGCCTGATAGGAATAAATCCAGCGCCGCTTTAGCGCTTTCAAAAACGCTAATATCCAGATTGATACACAGTAGGCCGATAGGCTGTTTATCGTCCCCCCGCAATACGGTACTGATAGAGCGCAACTGCCGACCATCCCAGTTACGTTTTTGGTACGGCCCAATGACCTGCGAATGTTGATCAAATTGCAGGTCACTGAGATTGGAGTCTTCCCCTAATTCCCGCTGTGAATAGTTATTAGCGATATAAACCAGTTTCTGACTGGCTAAGTCGTGAATGGCAACTTCCGCATAGGGAGAGAAAAGGGTGGCAATCGCATCAGCAATGGGCTGGTATCGGCTAAGCATAGGCGGCTTTTGTTTGGAATAAAAAATCCATATTAGACTATTTATTCTAAAAAAATAGCGATAATGCAGTATTTTTCCTTCGCTTTGTGACGCATTGCTTATTTTGCGATCTAGATTGTAGTACAGATTAATTAAATGGCTCTACAATCTGTTTGAGGTTGAGTGACGTGATTTGAAAATTGTGCGGCGCTGTGGGGACGGTTAACCAAGAGATGCGTAAAGTAAGCCAACCACTATTGGTTTATCTGAAACAGCCGGAGCGAACATGACAAAAGAACAACTCAGTAAAACAGACCGCATCATTTTGGTTATTGGTCAGCAGATTGTTGAAGGTAAATACCCACCAGGGTCACCGTTACCTGCTGAGGCTGAGATTTGTGAGGAATTTCAAACGTCTCGCAACATGATTCGTGAAGTTTTCCGGGCGTTGATGGCAAAACGTTTGATTGAAGTGAAGCGCTTTCGTGGTGCTTTTGTGCGGCCCCGCAACCAGTGGAATTATCTGGATACCGATGTATTGCAATGGGTGCTAGCCAGTGATTATGACCCGCGTTTAATTGGCGCTATGAGTGAAGTGCGTAATCTGGTGGAGCCGACTATTGCGCGTTGGGCCGCAGAGCGAGCGACCTCGAAGGAGCTCGCGGTTATTGAAACTGCGCTCAATGAAATGATTGCCAATCATCAGGACAGAGATGCATTTAATGAAGCAGATATCCGTTATCACGAGGCGGTGTTGGCTTCGGTACATAACCCAGTTTTACAACAACTTAGCGTAGCAATTAGTTCACTGCAACGGGCTGTATTTGAACGAACTTATATGCCCGATGAGGAAAATATGCCGCGCACCTTGAAAGAGCATCAAGATCTTTATGATGCCATCCGTCATCAGGATGCTGATGCAGCAGAAAGGGCGGCGCTGACAATGATTGCCAGCTCTGCTAAACGGTTAAAGGACATTACATGAGTGAGCAGAGTGATGGATAAAAGCTATATTGCCATTGATTGGGGTTCCACCAACTTACGTGCCTGGCTCTATTTACATGGTCAATGTGTGGATACATTGCGTTCCGAAGCGGGGGTCACGCGCTTTAACGGGCAAAGTGCGCAGCAAGTGTTCCAGCAAGTGATCGCACCTTGGCGGGACCAGCAACAACAGCATAATCTGCCGGTAGTAATGGCGGGCATGATTGGCAGTAATGCTGGCTGGATCTCAGTGCCCTATCTCTCTTGCCCGACTCACCTGACTCAGGTTTCCCACCAACTCACGGCTGTGGCAGAGGCTGAGCCAGTCCGGGCATGGATCATTCCTGGTTTATGTGTGGATAAACCAGATAACCGCAATGTGATGCGCGGTGAAGAAACTCAGCTGATTGGTGCCTATGCCGAATTGCCGTCATCTGTGTATTTGATGCCCGGCACCCACAGTAAATGGGTGCAAATGCAGGGTGATCAGGTAATGGATTTTCGCACCATGATGACCGGCGAGTTACACCATCTTCTGTTAAATAATTCTTTGGTAGGGGCTGGCTTAGCTGAGCAATTACCTGATAGTGCCACGTTCACCCAAGGGTTAGCACAAGGCTTTAACGACAGCAATATCATGCGTTGTCTGTTTGAAACCCGAGCCGCTCATGTATTGGGTCGATTGAAACGAAGCTCGGTTAGCGAATGGCTATCGGGTCTGCTGATTGGCAATGAAGTGGCACAAATGCAGCAGCAATATCCACTGGCTGCCGGCGAACGCATTACGGTGATTGGCAATCCCAAACTGGTCGCACGTTATACCCAGGCATTAGAAATGGCGGCAATGCCTTATCAGGTGCTGGATGGCGACCATGCTTTTCAATCTGGAATCAGGAGTATCGTGAATGAAATGGAATACTAATGTGCCATTGATTGGCATATTGCGAGGTATCACGCCCACCGAAGTCCACGACCATGTAGCGGCGTTGCTGAATGCTGGGTTTGATGCAGTGGAAATCCCACTGAATTCCCCACAATGGGAAGTCAGTATTTCCCAGGCAGTGGCGGAATTCGGACATCGTGCATTAATTGGTGCGGGTACGGTATTAAAACCAGAGCAATTAGAGATATTGGCTGGCATGGGGAGTAAGTTGGTGGTCACGCCAAATACCCAACCCGCCGTCATTCGCCGGGCTGTTGAGTTAGGTATGACGGTCTGCGCAGGGTGCGCCACCGCTTCAGAAGCTTTCACCGCCATAGATGCCGGTGCACACGCATTGAAGATTTTCCCTTCGGTCTCTTTTGGCCCCGACTACATCAAAGCATTGAAAGCCGTATTGCCACCAGAAGTTCCGGTATTTGCCGTCGGCGGGATCACGCCAGGGAATCTACATATTTATTTAGCGGCGGGTTGTGCGGGTGCCGGTCTGGGCGGTGATCTTTATCGCGCCGGTCAATCGGTATCCCAGACGGCGCAACAGGCGGCTGCATTTATTCAAGCCTATAAGGATGCCACAAAATGAAAATTACCAAGCTAACCACTTATCGATTACCCCCACGTTGGATGTTTCTGAAAATCGAAACTGATGAAGGCATTGTTGGTTGGGGTGAACCAGTGATTGAAGGGCGCGCTCGTAGCGTTGAGGCCGCCGTACATGAGTTATCCGAATATGTTATTGGGCAAGATCCGGCCCGTATCAATGATATCTGGCAAACTTTGTATCGCGGTAGTTTCTATCGTGGTGGCCCGATCCTAATGAGTGCCATTGCCGGTATTGATCAGGCGCTGTGGGATATTAAAGGTAAAGCATTGGGTGTGCCGGTTTATCAATTATTAGGTGGTTTAGTTCGCGATAAAATCAAAGCTTACAGCTGGGTTGGCGGTGATCGCCCGTCTGATGTGATTAGTGGTATTAATAAACTAACTGAAATTGGTTTTGATACCTTTAAGCTTAACGGCTGCGAAGAAATGGGGCTTATTGATAACGCGCGCAAAGTTGATGCCGCCGTCGAGGTAGTGGCACAAATTCGGGAAGCGTTTGGTAATAGCATTGAATTCGGTTTGGATTTTCATGGTCGGGTTAATGCACCGATGGCAAAAATCCTAATTAAAGAATTGGAACCTTACCGACCTCTGTTTATTGAGGAACCGGTATTGGCGGAACAAGCAGAATATTACCCACGGCTGGCAGCGCAAACCCATATCCCGATTGCCGCAGGTGAGCGTATGTTCTCCCGCTTTGAGTTTAAGCGAGTATTAGCTGATGGTGGATTAGCCATTATTCAGCCCGATCTTTCTCATGCTGGTGGCCTGACGGAATGCTTTAAAATAGCCGCAATGGCAGAGTCTTACGATGTTGCGTTGGCACCTCATTGTCCATTAGGGCCAATTGCGCTGGCATCTTGTCTACATCTTGATTTTGTCGCCCGCAATGCAGTATTGCAGGAACAAAGCATGGGGATTCATTACAACCAAGGTGCCGAATTATTAGATTACGTCATTAATAAAGACGACTTCAAAATGACTGACGGCCATTTCTATCCGCTGAATAAACCCGGCCTAGGGGTGGAAATTAATGAAGAGTTAGTGATTGAACGCAGTAAAAATGCTCCTGACTGGCGTAACCCGGTATGGCGTTATCCTGACGGTGCTGTGGCTGAATGGTAATTTACCACTTTATTATCTAGCAAGATAATTGAAGGAATAACCCTACTTAATAAATATAATTTATATAAATAGTTTAAAAATGCTATCCCACTCCTGCTAAATAACGCGGGTCGAAGAATAGTGAAATTATTAAATAACGATTTTTTGCGAACCTACCCGCAGGGGCACCCTTGCGCCTAAAAGTCGGTAATGCGACAGTATTACCAATATAAAGGCAGGGTGCTCCGGCGGATATTAATCCGAATAATAATGGGATCATTACCATGGAAATGACCTTATCTACTGCCCCGAGTAAAAGGCGTTATCTGACACTGTTTATGATATTTGTGACAGTCGTCATTTGTTATGTTGATAGAGCAAACCTTGCTGTTGCATCGGCCCATATTCAAGAAGAGTTTGGTATTACTAAAACTCAGATGGGTTACATTTTCTCGGCTTTCGCCTGGACTTATACGATATGCCAAATCCCCGGCGGCTGGTTCCTTGATCGTGTCGGCTCTAAAATGACCTATTTTATTGCCATTATGGGCTGGTCAGTGGCAACACTATTACAAGGTTTTGCTAACGGGCTAGGGACACTTATTGGCCTGCGAGCCATTACCGGTTTATTTGAAGCTCCGGCTTTCCCGACCAATAACCGTATTGTAACCAGTTGGTTCCCGGAAAGAGAGCGGGCCTCTGCTGTGGGTTTTTATACCTCAGGTCAGTTTGTTGGTTTGGCTTTCTTAACGCCATTACTTATTTGGGTACAGGAAGTATTAAGCTGGCATTGGGTATTTATTATCACGGGTGGTATCGGCATTATATGGGCACTGATTTGGCATTTTGTTTATCAGCCGCCGCGTAAATCCAAAGGTATTAATCAAGCAGAACTCGATTATATCCAGTCCGGTGGTGGAATTGTTGATGGTGATGCTGCGACCGAGAAAAAAGCACGTACTCCTATCACTGCTGCTGAATGGAAACTGGTATTTAATCGTAAATTGGTTGGGGTGTATATCGGGCAATTTGCCATCACCTCAACCTTGTGGTTCTTCCTGACCTGGTTCCCAAACTATCTCACCCAGGAAAAGCACATCAGCGCCTTAACTGCTGGTTTCATGACGACAGTCCCCTTTTTAGCTGCGTTCTTCGGGGTGTTACTATCCGGCTTAGTGGCTGACCGTATGGTGCGCAAAGGGAAGTCCATTGGCTTTGCCCGCAAGACGCCAATTATTTGTGGTTTATTACTCTCTACTTGCATCATGGGTGCTAATTACACCAACGATCCCTTCTGGATTATGGTCTTGATGGGGCTGGCATTCTTTGGCAATGGTTTTGCTTCCATTACCTGGTCACTGGTGTCTTCATTGGCTCCAGTAAGATTGATTGGTTTAACCGGCGGCGTATTTAACTTTGTCGGTGGATTGGGCGGCATCACGGTACCATTGGTCGTAGGTTATCTGGCGCAGGACTATGGTTTTGCACCGTCGTTAACTTACATTGCTGCGGTGGCATTGATTGGCGCGCTCTCTTATATCTTCTTGGTCGGGGATGTTGAGCGGGTAGGATAATCTCGAGTCTGCATGCCGTAGATGACAGCGGCATGCAGCGGATGGGTTGGTGATATAATTTAGCTAAATTATTTGGCTTGTTGCATCACCGGAGACCGGATGACCAATCAGAAAGAGGCTTTCTTTCACCAACAGCAGCTCACCTTTGCTCCCAGAGGTCATCAGCTCACTAACATCAATGTCTGGACGCCGGACAGTCAATGGCTGGCATATGATGTGCGGCCCAATGGCAGTACATTTAGTGGGTTAACCATTGAGCGGGTTAATTGCATAACCCGTGAGATTGAAGTTATCTATCGTGCTCAGCATGGTGCCCATGTTGGTGTGGTGACGGTGAGCCCTGACGAGCCTGCGCGCTATGTATTTATCCACGGCCCCGAACATCCGGATAGCCACTGGCATTATGATTTTCATCACCGCCGTGGTGTGATTGTCACTGAACCGGACAGGGAGCTGGCGGTAACACTGGATGCTATGGACATCAGCGCACCTTATACTGCCGGAGCATTACGCGGCGGCAGCCATGTACATGTTTTCAGCCCTGATGGCAGCCGCTTAAGCTTCACCTATAACGACCATGTATTACATGAGCGAGATCCTGCTCTGGATTGCCGCAATGTTGGCGTGGCCGTGCCTTTGCATGGTGTTAATCCTCCCAAACAACATCCTCGTGAATATGATGGCAGTCATTTCTGTGTGTTAGTCACTCGCACTACACCTACGCCACAGGCGGGCAGTGACCAGATAAACCGTGCTTATGAAGAGGGATGGGTGGGAACCCAGGGTTATGTGACAGCAGATGGCCGCCGCCAGCGTTGGGCGTTGGCATTTATTGGCGATACACTTTCGGCCCAAGGCGAGAAAGTTCCGGAAATCTATCTTGTTGATTTACCTGAGCATGATAGGGATTATGCCCGAGCTGGCGCGCAACCTCTGGAGGGGACGGAAACCACTTTACCAGCCCCACCTATCGGGGTCAGTCAGCGGCGAATAACCTTTACTGCCGAGCGGCGCTTCCCCGGCCTTGCCACTAGCCCACGGCACTGGCTGCGCGCATCACCTGACGGCAGTGCCATTGCTTGTCTGATGAAGGATGATAGCGGCATAGTGCAGATGTGGTTGGTTTCACCCAATGGGGGGGAACCACGGCAACTAACATTTACTGAGCAGGGGATTCAATCGGCTTTTAGTTGGCATCCACAAGGCCATTGTTTGGCATTTGTTAGTGATAACTCGGTGATGCTGTGTGATAGCATAACCGGGCAATTACAGCGGTTAACTGCGCGAAGTGCTGTGGCACCATTGGCAGATGCAGTGGTATTTTCACCGGATGGAACTCAAATTGCATTCATGCGGGAAATAGACGGATTCACTCAAATCTTTACCGTAAATGTGGCCGAGTGAGCGGCTAGCGCTTTTACACCGGTAAGAGCGCTGCGAATTTAACTGAGAAGGGCATGGGTTATTGTGGTGGAGCCGTTGCCGTCTGATTTTCAGCTTCAGATTGGCGAACGCGCTCACGCGGTGAATTGGCCATTTTGTCGTCACTGTCAGACCGCAAATAATCATACGGCAACAGCAAGGTATCCATCACCGCAGAGAAAGGCAGGTCTACCGCCAGCAGAGGGCGCAGAGCCCAGCCGGTATTGTCATCTTTAAGCATGGCCACATTAGCTTCAGTACCCGAGTAATAACCCTGGCTGCTGCTGGTGTGCGTCATAATACTGGAGCACCCGCTGGATAAAAGCAGCGAGCAGCCGGTAACAAAAGGGATAACTGTATTTTTCATTATTTTATTCAGCTCTCATCATACCGGTTGATTTTCACGCGATTGGGCCAATATTGATAAACAGGTTACACAGGTTAATACGCCACCAATATCAGGTTTTGACATGGCTTTTTTACACTACTTTACAGACAGTTCCTATGGTTAAAGATTCAATCTTGTGGCGTAAATCGTCTTAAGTGTAAGTTATAGCAAAGCATTTATCGAATAATTAGATTAATAAACGTCTGATTGAGATTTTTCCCGCAAAATTTTTTTTGATTTTGCTCTTGAAAAGAAGAAGACCGGTCCCATTTTATTAGTAGGTCAGAGAGAATACGCCGACAGGGTATTCAGACCACGAGCCTGTCCATGGTGGAAGGCTTAATAGAAAATATGATAACACCCTTGCTAATATATTTAGGAGGCAGTTTTATGCGTAATTCCGAGCTTGCACCACTATATCGTTCAGCTATCGGTTTCGACCGGTTGTTCAATCTATTAGAATCCGGCCAGAACCAAAGCAATGGCGGTTATCCTCCCTATAACGTCGAATTAGTCGACGAAAACAACTACCGCATTGCTATCGCGGTGGCAGGCTTTGCAGAGCAGGAACTGGAAATCGTAACACAAGATAACCTGTTGATTGTTCGTGGTTCTCATACCAGTGAGCCGGCACAGAAAACCTATTTATATCAAGGTATCGCTGAACGCAATTTCGAGCGGAAATTCCAGTTGGCGGAGCACATTAAAATCAAAGGTGCCAACTTAGTGAATGGTTTACTGTATATCGATCTTGAGCGGTTAGTACCTGAAAGTTTAAAACCACGTCGTATTGAAATTAAGTAATTTACTTAATAGTGTGAGTTATTTGCATTATTAACACAGAGTTCGGCCTGCCGTAGTCGGGGGCCGACCGGTCGCGAATCGATAGTGAGAAATAATATAACGTCAGTATTTTGCGTTAGGGTTATTTATATCGAAAATTCGTGACTGTTTATTATGTTATGCCTAATAGATTTCAAGATGTGGGAAGATAACTAACACTCCGCAACTTGAAAGATAACGGCAATATCTCGCTTCAAAGAAGGAGTTATATATGCGTAATTATGATTTGTCACCTTTGCTTCGTCAGTGGATTGGTTTTGATAAATTAGCCAGCTCAATGCAAGGCGGTCAGGATTCTCAGGGGTTCCCTCCATACAATATTGAGAAAACTGACGATAACCACTATCGCATCTCATTGGCATTGGCTGGTTTTAAACAGAGCGAACTGGATATTGAAGTTGAAGGCCCGCGTTTGACTGTTCGCGGCAAGCCAACACCAGTGGAAAAACAGGTTGAATACCTGCATCAAGGTCTGGTTCGCAAAGAGTTCTCATTGACCTTTACTCTGGCTGAGCATCTGAATGTCGATAATGCTCAATTTGAAAATGGCCTGCTGCACATTGATCTGTTGCGCCAGGTGCCAGAAGCGCTGCAACCACAGCGCATTAGTATCGGCAGTGCTGCACCTCAAGAGCACCAGGTATTAGAAAACCAGGCTGCAACTGAACAGCAGTAATTATGATGACCGGCACCTCTCACCGGGGTGTCGGTCGGTATTACCCTCTCCTTGTTGTGTCCTTTAGCATCATGCTTTTTATCTGTTATTTTTTTCACCGGAGAGATTCCCCGCTCTCCGGTGCGTTTTGTGGTGCATCCCACATTCAATTGCCCCCCCTTCTGACAGAATCCTTACTAATTGTAAGAATTTAAGGCTGTGTGTGACATGGGTGATATTCCACATGGCCGACCGGTTTTTAAACTTAGGCAAGGAAGTGATTTATGAGTGCTATCGCCCTTACCGTCAGTATGTTGGCGCTAGTCGCCGTATTGGGGTTATGGATCGGTAATTGGAAAGTTTATGGCGTGGGGTTAGGTATCGGCGGGGTGCTCTTTGGCGGCATTATTGTTGGCCATTTTGCACAAACCTATCAGTTGGTTCTCAACGGGGACATGCTGCATTTCATTCAGGAATTTGGTCTGATTCTGTTTGTTTACACTATCGGTATTCAGGTGGGGCCGGGGTTCTTCTCCTCACTGCGGGTATCGGGGCTGCGACTTAACTGCTTTGCTATTTTGATGGTGATTGTTGGCGGGTTAGTGACAGCGATTATCCATAAACTGTTTGCCGTACCGCTGCCCATCATTCTGGGAGTATTCTCAGGGGCGGTCACCAACACCCCGGCACTCGGGGCGGCACAGCAAATCCTCACTGATTTAGGCTCGCCACCACAGCTGGTCAGCCAAATGGGTATGGGCTATGCCATGGCTTACCCATTCGGTATTTGCGGTATTTTGCTGGTGATGTGGCTGATCCGTTTATTCTTTAAAATCAACGTCGATCGTGAAGCGAAAGATTTTGATAGCAGCCACGGGCAAAATCGTGAGTTGCTCCAGACCATGAACGTGGCAGTGCGTAACCCCAACCTACACGGCTTATCAGTACAGGATGTGCCATTGCTTAACAGTGATGAAGTCGTCTGCTCTCGCTTGAAACGAGGTGATTTGCTGATGGTGCCGCTGTCCGCCACGGTGATTGAGCTGGGGGATTATCTGCATTTAGTGGGCCAGCGCGAAGCCTTGGAAAAAGTACGGCTGGTGGTGGGGGAAGAGGTGGATGTCACATTGTCTACCGCTGGCACGGCATTGCAAACAGCTCGCGTGGTCGTGACCAACGAGGCGGTGTTGGGTAAGAAAATCCGTGACCTTAATCTGAAACAGAAATATGACGTGGCTATCACCCGCTTAAACCGTGCCGGTATTGAGCTGGTTGCCAGTAACAGCGCCAGTCTGCAATTCGGTGACATCCTTAATTTGGTGGGACGCCCAGAGGCTATCGAGGCGGTCTCTGCGGTTGTGGGTAACGCACAACAGAAACTGCAACAAGTGCAAATGTTACCGGTTTTCATCGGTGTCGGATTGGGGGTGTTGTTAGGGTCAATACCTCTGTTTATTCCGGGGTTCCCTGCGGCATTGCGTTTAGGCTTGGCTGGTGGCCCGCTAGTGGTGGCTCTCATCCTTGGCCGTATCGGCAGCATCGGGAAGCTGTATTGGTTTATGCCACCGAGCGCCAACCTGGCTTTGCGTGAACTGGGGATTGTGCTGTTCTTGTCGGTGGTCGGGCTGAAGTCTGGCGGTGACTTTATCAATACACTGGTTAATGGCGATGGGCTGGCATGGATTGGCTACGGTGCGATGATAACCGGGATTCCGTTGCTGACGGTGGGGATTCTGGCGCGCATGTTGGTCAAGATGAACTACCTGACCTTGTGTGGCATGCTCGCCGGTTCAATGACTGATCCACCGGCGCTGGCCTTTGCTAATGGTCTGCACCCGACCAGCGGTGCGGCAGCGTTGTCTTATGCCACGGTGTACCCGCTGGCGATGTTCTTACGCATAATGTCGCCGCAGATTTTGGCGGTGCTGTTTTGGACCACTATGTAACTCATGCTCTTCGTACTTGAAGTTGCAGGGGGTTAGCTGCGCTCACTTACCCGAATCACTTACTTGAGTAAGCTCATCGGGATGCGTTAGCTGGCTGCCTACCTGCAACTCCAATTACTTTGAGTATGTTCTGATCATTTCCCAGAAATTACTTCGCTTCCTGAAACGCCAGCTCAATCTCTTCAGCCAGAATCGCCACGCCTTTTTCTATTTGCTCGGGTTCCGGCACATAGTTCATCCGCATACATTGATGGGTATGTGGCCAGTCATATCCCAGACCGGGGAAGAAGTAGTGGCCTGGCACCATCAACACGCCGCGTTTTTTCAGGCGCTGATAGAGCAGTTCAGTGCTAATGGGCAAATCTTTAAACCATAACCACAGGAAGATGGCCCCCTCTGGCTTGTGGATCAGGCAACGCTCCGGCGGCAGATATTTGCGTAGAATGGCGATAGTCTGCTGTACTCGTTCAAAATAGAACGGCCGGATAACCTCGTTAGATAGACGTAATAAATCACCACGCTCAATCATTTCGGCGGCGATAGCTGGCCCCATACTGCCCGGCGACAAACTAATAATACCGTTCATATTGGTGATGGCTGAAATCACTTTTTCGTCGGCTATCACAATCCCGCAGCGCGAGCCCGGTAGGCCAAGTTTCGACAAACTCATGCACAGGATAATATTCGGGTTCCACAGCGGAGTTGCATCGGTGAAGATGATACCGGGGAAAGGCACACCATAGGCGTTATCAATCAATAGCGGAATATCTCGCTGTTGAGCAATAGCATCAAGGCGGATTAACTCTTCGTCAGTAATGACATTACCGGTCGGGTTGGTCGGCCGGGAAACGCAGATCAGACCAATATCGTCGGTAATATTGAGGTGCTCAAAATCGACGTGATATTTGAATTGGCCTTCCGGCAGCAACTCAATATTAGGTTTGGCAGAGACAAATAAATCCTCATCCAGACCCGCATCGGCGTAACCGAGATACTCGGGAGCCAGTGGGAACAATACCCGACGGCGGCTACCATCGGCATAGCGGCCAGCGAATAAATTAAATAAGTAGAAAAATGCACTTTGACTGCCATTTGTCAGTGCAATGTTCTGTGGCTCAATTTGCCAACCTAGCTCATCACGCAGCATTTTGGCCAGCGCTTTTAGCAGCAAATCTTTGCCCTGTGGCCCGTCATAATTGCACAACGCCTCGGTCAACTGCCCGCGCTCCAGCATCTCCTGACACAGTTGTTGGAAGTAAGCATCCATCTCTGGGATATGTGCCGGATTACCGCCGCCGAGCATGATAGAACCGGGGGTTCTCAGGCCGTCATTGAGGTCGTCCATCAGTCTGGTAATGCCCGCGTAGCGGGTAAATTTGTCGCCGAAAAGTGAAAACTTCATAGATGAAAATTTATTGTTATCCGTAAGTGAACAAGTACCATACTCGCAGATAAAAGCGGGTGCAATGCGGAAAGATTTCTTCCCGCCGCGTAAAAATATCGGCAGGAAGAGTTATTACGGAATAATACACTAGATTACTCTTTTTTGTCTCCGACCCAAACGACCAACACTTTATCGCCCTGATGTTGACGACTAAAGGCATAGTAATCAGCAGTTTGTTGAGATTGTTGCACTCCAGCCCCAATGGCGGGATGACGAGCTCGGAACTGGCTGACTTTTTGCCAATGTGCCAATAACCCGCCTTTGGCGCCTGACAGCTCATTCCAGTTCATATCTGAACGCGTACCTTGCAATGGGTCTGAGCCGGTCGGGCCAAATTCTCGCCCACTTTCATCACCATAGAAGATTTGCACGGCTCCCGGAGCCAATAGCAGCAGATCACCCGCTCGCTGCTGCTTCACTAAAGACTCTTGTGCATCATCTTTAAAAAACAGCCGAGTGTCATGAGATGAAATGTAGCTCAACACATTGAAACCTTGCAGTTTATCTGCCATTTGCTGATAAGTGCCGTCAATGGATGAGAAGCATGTTAGCGCCTGTTTTGCTTGATCCTGAAAATCAAAGTTAATCATGGCATCGAAGCCATTTTGGTAGTAATCACTCTTCATTACCCCATGGCCCCAAGCCTCTCCGGTCATCCAGAACGGTAAGTTATCCAGTGCCTGATCAGGGTGAGCGGCTTTCCAGGCGGCCAGTGCGGCGGTGGATTGCTGCTTAAGTTGTTGCCAGGCGGGTTTCTCGACATGTTTGGCGGTATCAACCCGAAAACCGTC
This sequence comes from Yersinia alsatica, assembly GCF_902170305.1. GTDB lineage: Bacteria > Pseudomonadota > Gammaproteobacteria > Enterobacterales > Enterobacteriaceae > Yersinia > Yersinia alsatica. Next base: position 91,643 of record NZ_CABHWW010000007.1, read on the forward strand.
AATACCATAATCGCGAACCCATTGACTTAACCACTGTGTGAGGTAATCACGCGGTGTCGCGCCGGGGATCTCCCGTGCCGCAGTATCCGGCTTATTGCGATAAAACACCGGCAATCCACTGGGTTGGGTTGATTCTGTTTTAATGTCAGGCAGGAAAGCCAGTGACATGGTCAGATCGTCATAACCGGGAGCGTCATAATCGCCAATATCGGTGCGGATCCACTTCTTGCCCCACCAGTTGTCCCATGCTGCTTTATCACCAAAATTAATATAATCATTGAAACTATGCCAAGTCTGCCCTTTGCCCGGCGTCCAGTCGGTCCAGTTTTTACCCAGTGTTTTTTCTAATTGATCGCCCTGTAGATAAAGTGCGCCAAACTGATCACTCTGCATATCAGCCAGAGTGGCGTATCCGACATGATTCATTACGACATCAAATAGAATGCGGATACCGCGTTTATGGGCCTGTTCAACCAGCTTATGCAGATCTTGCTCGGTGCCCATATTGGCATCCAGGCGCGTCCAATCCAGTCCGTAATAGCCGTGGTAAGCATAATGGGGGAAATCACCTTTGGTGCCGCCGCCTACCCAGCCATGAATTTGTTCCAGCGGTGAGCTTATCCACAGCGCATTGACGCCAAGCTGTTGCAGATAATCAAGTTTTTCAGTCAGACCGGCGAGATCACCACCATGGAAAGTGCCGATTTCTTGCATTCCATCACCATGGCGGCCATAGCTGTGGTCATTCGCCGGGTTACCATTTTTGAAGCGATCGGTCAGTGCGAAATAGACCGTGGCATTCTGCCAACTGAATGGGGCCGCTTGCTGGGTTTGCGCTGATTCCAGCAGCAGTAAGCCGCCACTCTCCGGGCTGGGTTGGAGCGTGATTTTACCGAGGGAAACTTTGGTTATTTGGCCGGAGTAGAAATCCCGCACCATTTCACCTTCAGCGAAAGTTTTGCTCACATCAATCGTCACGGGGTTGCCATTCCAGCGCTGACAACTGTGTGTCACGACACTGACGGCTTCGGCGACCGGCTCTTTGATATTTAAGGTGAGTGTTGGGGTGCCGCTGCGAGTATCAATCCGCGCCTGATATTGCCCATCACGAAACAGTCGCCATTGAATGTCGGCCTGATTCTGACAAGGTTGTAGTGAAAATGTCTGATTCAGTTTCACGGGGCCGGTGGGCTGCCAGCACTGTTTACCTTGATAAAACTTGAGTGGATATTCACCTTTAGTGAGGGCGCTGCTGCTAACAAAAACCCCGCTGTCTTGCTCGGTAAATGCCGGGAAATGCTGTAGTGACCAGCTCGCCATGGCTGCTGGTGGTATCAGGAGTAGCAAAGGGAGCCCAAAATATTTCATGGCGCATCTTCCTTGGGTCTGAGAACAGATAAAGTTTTATCAGTAGCAGTGTGCCGATTGGCGAATAAATAGCCTCATCCCTGAGCAATTTTTGCAGGGAGGAGGCGGGTGGAGGAGGAGAATTTGGCCTGCTTGCAGGCCAGTAGGCGGATTTCTTTAACTTATTGCTTCTTTAACTTATTGTTTCTGTAACACCTGCGGATTGACACAGTTTTCTGTTACCGTGCCGGTTAGTGCCGCAATCAAGTTATCCACGGCGCAAGCGGCCATGTTGTAGCGAGTTTCGGTGGTGGCGGAACCAATATGTGGCACGGCAACCACATTGCGTAACTTGAGTAATGGCGAATCCACTGGCAGTGGTTCTTGCTCAAATACATCCAGCCCAGCAGCATGAATGGTGCCATCTTGCAGGGCGGCAATCAGCGCTTGCTCATCCACTACCGGCCCACGGCCTGCATTGATCAGGATGGCGCTGGACTTCATTTTAGCCAGTTGCTCGCGGCTAATCATATGATAAGTCTGCTCGGTCATCGGCAAGGTAATGCAGAGGAAATCAACCTCCGCCAGTAACTCATCCAGCGAACAGCGGCGAGCACCAAAGCGCTTTTCAGCTTCTTCATGTGGGCGGCGGCTGGTGTACAACACCGGCATACTAAAACCAAAGTGTGCGCGCTGGGCCAGAGCCATGCCAATACGGCCCATACCAAGTATACCAATCGTTTTGTGATGAACATCAACGCCATACCAGTCATCACCCACACTGTCTTGCCACTCACCGGCTTTCACTCGCTCTGCCAGCTCAACCACGCGACGTGCGCTAGACAACACCAACGCCATCATGGTGTCAGCGACGGTTTCGGTGAGCACTGTAGGGGTGTGCATCAATGCAATCCCTCGTTGATTCAGGGCATCCACATCAAAATTATCATAGCCAACAGAAATGGTTGAAGCCGCGCGCAAATGTGGCGCTAATTGCAAAAAATCCGAGTCAATCTTGCCGCCAGAACCGATAAGCCCCTCAGCCTGTTGCAGAGCAGATAAGAGTTCGGGCTGATTGTCCGGCGCTAAACCATCAAAACTGTTTACGGTAAAATGTTGCGCTAAACGTTGGTGCAGATCGGTGGGAATACTTTTGTACAGCACAATGGAAGGTTTCATCACAAGTTACATCTCCAGATAGGTGAGATCTGAAGCCAGCATAACAGTGATCACCACGGTGTGATCAAGCGCTAATCACCCTCATAATGTTACAGCTAATGAAAGCACCAACTTGCTCTCACAGGTTGGTGCTTTAGTTTTACTGAGTTTTATTGCTCTAATTCGCAGTATTAACCGACAGAGCCTGAGACCGAATCGCCGCGCAACGTAGCGCCGTGATAATCGCCAGTGCTGGTGCAATGGCATACAGAGTGAAGAGCCAGTGCGCCGTATTTTCTGCGCCGGCGACACCCCCGGGTTCATTGAGGCCGGAGAGGTTCGCCACCATACCGGCGATCGCCGCACCCACTGCGGTAGCAAACATCTGCACTGTGGTAATGGAAGCCCCGGCAATATCTTTATCTTCTTCGGCGGCAACTTGCAGAATACGGGTTAGCAGGTGTGGCCAGCCAAAACCAATACCAAAGCCAACCATGGTAAGTGCAATGGCAATCGGTGCCATCTGCTGCCAGCTACCCAGTGAGCTGATTGGCATCAGAATAGACAGCGCCACGATCCCCGCCAGCACAATAATTGGGCCGCTGATAATCGCCCAGCGAATACCTGACTTTTTCCAACCCGCACTCATGACTTCTGAAATCGTCCAGCCTGCCGCCATAGTGGCCGCAATATACCCTGAAATCAGTGGCGACTGACCATGCAGCGTTTGCAGGAAATAGGGGACGAAAATCTCGCAAGTAATGCCGATCGCCAGTAAAGAAACGGTGATATAGAGTGCCGCCAAGGGCGAGTTAAGCCGTAATGCTCCTCTGGGCAGTAACCGCGACGTGGCCCGAGATTCAATGCGTAATAACAGCACCAGCAGCAAGATGGCTAACACCATTCCTACCAAATTCGTCAGGCCGCTACTGGCAATGCTGCTGGCGGAAATGGTCAGTACAATCGCGGTTAATAGCACGAGTTGGGTCACCGGCAAGGCTGAGGTGACGGCGGTGCTGGATCTGCCTGCTGGCAGGATACGCCAAGTAAAAATGGCATAAATCAGGGTGACTGGCAGTAATGTCCAAAAAGCAAAACGCCAGGCGTTCATTTCAGCGAAGATACCGCCAATTGCCGGGCCAATGAGGGTTGCCACACCCCACATCCCCGAAATAAGCGCCATCGCCCTGGGCCATAGTGATTGCGGAAATACCAGATTAATCATGGCATAAGAGAGGGCGAACAGAAAACCGCCCCCCAAACCTTGCACCGTGCGGCCAACTAACATCAATGGCATATTCGGTGCCATGGCGCAGAGAGCACTGCCCAGCATAAAGGTCAGTGAGGCAAATAAATATGCGCTGCGAGCACCGTAACCACTGAGTAATCGAGCTGAAAGTGCTGAACCAAGGATTGAAGCGGTAACGAACAGGGTGGTATTCCAGGCGTACAGATTCAGGCCATTAATCTCTAGCACCACGGAGGGCAAAATGGTGGTGGCGATATAGATATTGATGGCATGTAACACCACACCACCCGATAGGGCTATAGCAAAAGCCGCATTTTTACCGGAGAACAAATCACTCCATCGGCTTGCATCATTCATTATCACGTTTCCATCCTGCCAGAAATCTGGTTATTGAGTTGAGATTGTTGTTACGGTAAAGTTAAACAAGTAAATTCTTGGAATAAGTTAGGCCAGTTACCAACAATAAGTCAAGTATATGCTTGTTAAATGTTATGCTAGCAATAATTCATCGGAAATATAAAAACGCACTAACGACACTGGGGAAGGTATGAATATCGATCATTCAACCAGTCAGCCGCAATCTGTTGCTGAACGGCTGCTTCTGTTACTGAAAACTCGCGGCCCATTGCAGGCCACAGATGCGGGTAAGATTCTGGGGACAACAGGGGAGGCTGCACGCCAACAATTTGTAAAATTAGCCAAAGAAGGGTTAGTTATTGCGGTTGCACAGGCGAAAGGTGTGGGGCGACCGATCCAACTTTGGCAGCTAACCGATAGCGCATATAGCCGTTTTCCTGATGCTCATGGCGAGTTAACGGTTCAGTTATTGCGTATGGTCCGTAGCAAATTAGGTGAAGCAGCACTGAATATGCTGATCGACACCCGTGAGCATGAAACTCGCGAGCAATATTGTTTAGCAATGGAAGGCGCTAAGAGTATTGATGAACGGGTGAAGAGGCTGGTGGCTATTCGGTCGCAAGAGGGCTATATGGCAGAGAGCCACACTCAGACCGATGGGTCGATATTACTGATAGAGAATCATTGCCCCATTTGTGCCGCCGCCACAACCTGCCAAGGTTTTTGTCGAGCAGAATTGGATGTCTTTCGTCAGGTATTACAGGCACCGGTTGAGCGAACTGAGCATATACTTTCTGGCTCCCGGCGTTGTGTATATCGGGTGTCAGTAGAATAAAGAAAGCCATGTATAAGAATTCATCTAGATACATGGCTGGATTGTGAGTTTAAGGTTCATCTTTATATAAAAAACCAAGCTTGAGCTTTACCCTGGCTGATGGTTGAGTGATAACTTCAGAAAATAGCTTTGTTTTTCCTTTTTCTTTCAAATGTCGTGCTAAAGCCATAAAAGCAGCGGTGCTGGCTCCCCTTATTGTTCCTTCTCTTTCCGGGTTAAGTACATAATTGGGTGTGGTTAATGACGCTGCAATTTCAACAGAGCCTGCGCCATAGTCGCTACTTTCGTCATAATCACTATCAGCCATTAATAAGCTAATAATCTGGTGGTTGTAACGCACAATGACCCAGTGATTGTTTGGCTCAATGGGCAGATTTTCAAGGTCAGCCAGCATGCTATAACTCAGTGAAATCCCTGCATGGATAATTTCATCTCTCGGCGTAAGGCACAGTGATGCAGTACTACATCCCGCCTGAGAAGCGCTATCTCGCTCTCTATTGCTTTCTATACGATGTGTTCTATAGATATGATTCCACTCCTCTAATGTTGTGTGTAAATAAGCATGGGCCTCGGCTGTTATAGTACTAATATCGTCAATGATTTGTATTTCAAACTCGCTATCGGATGTTATCCATTCCCCGTTATGTAATACGCGAGGAAAAACTTCTTGATAGACAAAATGAGTTAATAACAATTCATAGTGACCCAGTGGTAATGATTGAGCTTGAGTGGGTGAGGCTACCGGGCGAGTGCTGCTGCTCTGCAACAGATAATTGGCAGCATTCATTTGGGTGCGATTAAAAGCTTGGATGAGTGGTCGGATAATATGGGAGGTATCCTCTTGGGTAATATTCTGTGATTGAATATTGGTTATTAAACGTTCGACTACATCAGGGTGCTGCTCTATGGCGGTAGTGGCTATTTGCTGATAATGGGCATCAAATGCAGGAAGTTCAATATTTCCGCTATTGAGAATACCGGTGACCATCTGACGGAAATAATCGGTTGTCCAGACGCGGAGTTGTGAACCAAATAACAGTACAAAATCGGCCATAACCTCGGAAACCCAACGGCCACAATGTAATTTTGATGGCTGTGTTTGGCGTGGATAGCGAGCGGCAAGGATATTTTCTATTGAGGTTTTACAGGCTTTTGCCGCCGCCGGTAAGGTGAGTGCCTGATTATGCAGGTTTGTATCAAGATGGGTTAATACCAAGCTCGGTGGAGGGCGACTCTCTAATGGGGGTCTGGGATTGTGTTCAGGAATGGATAATGGGGTTGCTGTCCCTGCGATAACCAGTGTTTTCCCTACACCATCGTGGTGGGAAAATTCGTTTATTCCCACCAGTTTATCGAGCTGATTACAGCGTCCATGAACCACATAATTATAGATTGCCAGCAGAGGGATACCGATGCAGCCAGCGATCCCCAATGCTCCTCGCTTGTCGCGATGAGAGTGTTTATTGATAGCCATTATCGTTTTATTCAATATTAAAGGGGCGATGTCTTCTGGTGGTAGGCCTTGCTCATTATCGGAAACTCCATTGGTAATATATAACTCTGCGGAATCTTCAGATGAATACTTAGTATTAATCCAAAATGGGGTATTGAGTGGTCTAGTACCCTTAGCTTCAAGATATTGAAGTTGTACTTTATTATTATCTACTTTAAATACTAAAGATAAATTATCCGTATTGTCATTTAATCTCATGTTAATAGGGTTATCATTCTTTGTGATATAAATAAATAGATCTTTCCCAATCACAACAACCTGTGGTGAAGTAATAAACCCTACACTAAAATTACTTTCATTATTGATATCAAAATTCATTAATACAATGTTATTTACATTGCCAAATATAGCAGGGTATTGACTAAAAAAATCCGTTAGCACAATTTTGTTTTCTTTCATGACAACACAGTGTTGCTCACAAAAACTGGGGGAATCAAGAGCCTCGATTGAGCTAATACTTCCGAGCATGTTTATTTTTTCTAGTCCTACTAAATTGATTGATTCTGTTAAATTATAATGAGGTGAATTAAAGTTGTCGTTTTTATAAATGGTGACTTGTACTCTATTGGGGATACTGATTGAAGCGATTGTATCATTAAAGTGTTTATCCTCTATATTGTAGAGATCTATTTTTTCCGGCGCAAGTAAACAAAAATATTCACCTTGAAAATTATCTTCAGAGTAGAAACATGCCGGAAGGTGCTTTTTTCCTGATAAATGGATCAGTTCCTCTATTGATCTATTAGATAAGTCTACAATAGCATTGATGTTTGCTGAGTATATTATAGTGAATAAAGATAATAATAATTTATTCATATTAACTCCATAATGTATTTAAATATAACTATTTAAAGCTCATCATGTTCAAAGCCCAGTTTTGCTTTCACTCTGGCAGAAGGGTGAGAGATGACATCAGAATGTATGTATTTAACTCCTTTACTTTTAAGATAACTGGCTAACCCATGAACTGCCGCAGTGCCAGCACCACGAATACTCCCTTCCGCCTCAGTATCTATAATAAATTGAGGTTTGGTAAGAAAATTTGCCAGATAATAATGACCTTCTTGCTCTTCATCATTAACTGTATATTTTACCGCCTCTAACATATGGATAATCTCGCCATCAACTTTAACAATGACAAATAAAAAACTAGGCGTTTTATTTTCAAGATGTGTTTTCAGTGAGTCGCTAGCAATGCGCGCAGCATAAATTATTCTGTCACTGGCGGTAATCGGTATTCTGGTTTCTTTATGAGTTTGTTCATCCTGAATTAACATTGCACCATAGGATAGAGAGTAATATTTTTCGTACCATTCATTAATAACGTCAAGGGATGCTGCGTGCAGTTCCCTTTGTTGATCTTCCCCGAAAATAATCTCAACCTGAAAGGCTAATGTGTTAGATGTTTCCCATTCGCCATTTCTACGAATACGCACAGGTTCGGTGCTGGGAATATAGCTATCAAGGGACAGCACATAGTGCCCTAAAGGCAAGTTTTGAGCCGCCGAGGGGGGAGTATTTTCGCCATGGGTGCGTAGATAATAGTGGGCGAGTGCACTCTCTGCATAATGGAATGAACCCATTATTTGATTGATGGCCTCTGTTCGCCCAAGTTCTCGCACACCTCTTCTAATACCTTGAAGCAAACGGCGCTCGGTTGCCGTATCAATAACTGCATACCCTGTGTTATCTGAATCAATAGCGCTATCTAGCACTCGACGTAAGTGTTCCATGGACCAGTCACGCAAACTGCCGCCAAACAATAAAGTGAAGTCAGCTAATAAACGTGATAGCCAAGAACCGCAGGCCGGCCCATCTACCTGACGAGGAAAGCGGCTGCTAATTAAATTATCCAATGGGATATGACAAGTATTGGCAACCGCGGGGAGGGTTAAGCTTTGTTGGTGCAAGGACGGCAAATCTAACTGGGTTAATACCCATGTATTAGCCGGTTTTTCTGTGAGCGGCTTGGGTTTTAAGGCAGTTGCTGAACCTGCAACCAACTGCATTTTTGCTTTATCTTCACCACTGAAAAATGACTTAATACTGGCCCAGGCGGATTCCACCTGATTACACCGCCCATGTACCACAACATTATAAAGAGCTAAAGGGCCGGACAATAGGCAACCGATGATACCCGCAGTACCCCGTTTTGTTCTATGGTCAGCGCTCATCCTGACCATTAGATGATGGCTCATTATTAAAGGCCCATTGAGAATATTATTATAAATAACCAGATTGGGAAGTGTATTTAGATTTCTGGTTCGTTCTGAGTGGAGAGTAATGGTAGCTGATGGTGTGCCTTTTTGGTGTTGGTTGCTTTCCATATAATTGATTTTTAATTCAGAATTTGACATCTCAAAAATAAATGAAATAGATGTGGTATCTGGATGGAGCGGGTGACTAATTTGTTGACTATCGATGCCACTACTAAGAATATGTATTTCATTATCATCAATAGTAATATCTGCATTGTTCTCTAAATTTAAATTAAACGTGGAGTTACTGTCTATTTCAAAGCTAAACAAGGCTACTTTATTCTGTCGCTCAACATCAATATCCGACGTGTGAAAAATGTCATCTAAAGGAATAACCATCTTACTTAATATTACGCACGATCTTTCACAATTAAGCGAATTATTATTTTTTGCGATAACATCCATTTTGTCGTGATTAATATTAGGATCTATATTATTGACTTGGTATGGGAAAAATTCTTCATCAAAAAATTCTGAATAATTATATGAATGAGAAGAGTTATTATTTATTGGTGGCGTGATGTAATTAAAACTTCCTTCTGTTTCAGAAAAGGCCAATGATGATGGTAATAAATATAAAATAGACAATAGTAGAATGAGTTTATTATTCATGATAACCTCGCGTTATATAGGCGACCCTCAGTTAAGGTGAATTTGAGCATCAGTCATTTGATTCCTACTATAGAGAATAGAAAGGAGATAAGTTCTTTAATCAGCCTTTTATTTGTTTTTTATTCTTTTGTAGGATTGATGAGATATATTTTATGAAAGGGATATTAAAATATTTACAGCATAGCTAATAAACCAGAGGAGGAATTAAATCGGACGTAGCCACTGCATAGTTAAAATAAAATTGTTAGTTTCTGCATTATAGCTTCGCTCGACAACGACAAAACCTTGCTTACGATAGAAGTGATAAGCACGGAGGTTTCGTTGATAAACCTCCAGTGTCAGCGCCTTATAATGCTGTTGAGCATGATTCATCAAGAGTTTGCCCACTTCTTTGCCGTGGAAAGAGGGTTCAACAAACAAGGCTCCCACCAGTTGTTCTTCAAGAATACTGATAAACCCAACGATAGCATTATCCGCGGGGGTGGTTGCCGGTGGTTCATTCTGTTGTAAATAAACCCAAGTGCGCGCCGCCGGAAGATAGGTATTTCGCACCAATGGGGCGCTTTCGCGCCAGTATTGTTCAGTAATAAAAGGATGTGCCGCAATCGTGCTAGCCAGCCATAATGGCATTAGTGCTTCCAAATCTTCCGGCTGGGCTGGGCGAATCATTTATCGGCGTTATCCGGATGACAGAAGCAATTGCACATATGGTCATTCACCAGCCCGGTCGCTTGCATAAAGGCGTAGCAAATAGTGGAGCCGATAAATTTAAACCCTTTTTTCTTCAATGCCTTAGACATAGCGTCTGATATCGGTGTTGTCGCAGGGGCTTCGGCCAGACTCCACCAATGATTTACCTTTGGCGTGCCCTCAACAAAGCTCCAGATAAACTCGGAAAAATCTTCACCATTAGCCTCCATAGCCAGATAGGCTTGGGCATTCGTGATGATGGCCTGAATTTTACCGCGATGCCGGATAATCCCGCTGTCCAACACCAGAGTTTCTACCTCTTTAGGTCCCATTTTTGCCACACGTACCGGATCAAAATTATGGAAACACTTGCGGTAGTTTTCGCGTTTTTTCAACACGGTTATCCATGAAAGCCCGGCTTGTTGCCCCTCCAGGCAAAGCATCTCAAACAGCGCCTGATTATCTCTCTGCGGGATGCCCCATTCTTTATCGTGATAAGCAATATAGAGTGGATCTGATGTGACCCAGCCACAGCGTTCTATAGCCATCTGACTCATTCCTTTATGCGATGCATGGCATGGGATAATCGCTGTTCGGACGGTGATAAGCAACCGACTCATTCTATATTTGGACAGAAACTTGACGCAGATAATAACTGGTCAATAATTGATCGACTTAGCGCGATTATCTGAATTTATTGAGTTATCTGTTTATATGGGAATGTATATTATGCAAACTAAGCAAAAAATTCTGCGATATCCCTTAATCTGTGTATTCGGTCTGGGCATCTACCTTGGCTGTGCCCGCATTGCCATGGCTGGTCCTCCCATCATCTGGGGTTGTTGGATTGGTTGTCCGAGTCCTTGAATAATACCGGGGAATAGCCGTGAAAGGGCATATTGTCGTTAGCAGAATCAGGGCGCATTTCATCAGGTTTTGCTGAAAATATGCTTATTTTCCTTTGATGAGTGCGGTTCTGGTTCTCCCATTTTCGCCCTTTATCAACCCGATTAATCAACAAATTCACTCTGATTCATACATCTTGCCGGATTCTGGCTGTATATCTTACGGTCAACGGGTATACTGACCCATTCCATTTTAATCCACTTGTATCGCGTGCGAATCCAACATGCAAAAGTTTGATACCAAGACCTTTCAGGGCCTGATCCTGACGTTACAGGACTATTGGGCGCGCCAAGGCTGCACCATTGTTCAACCACTGGACATGGAAGTCGGCGCGGGTACCTCCCACCCAATGACCTGCCTGCGCGCACTTGGCCCAGAGCCAATCGCTGCCGCTTATGTACAACCTTCACGCCGTCCGACCGATGGTCGCTACGGTGAGAACCCGAACCGCTTGCAACACTATTATCAGTTCCAAGTGATCATCAAGCCTTCGCCAGACAACATTCAGGAACTGTATTTAGGTTCATTGAAAGAGCTGGGTCTGGACCCAACGATTCACGACATTCGTTTTGTCGAAGATAACTGGGAAAACCCAACATTGGGTGCCTGGGGTCTGGGTTGGGAAGTGTGGCTCAATGGGATGGAAGTGACTCAGTTCACTTACTTCCAGCAAGTGGGCGGTTTGGAATGTAAACCGGTCACCGGCGAGATCACTTATGGTCTGGAACGTTTGGCGATGTACATTCAGGGCGTAGACAGTGTTTATGACCTGATCTGGTGCGACGGCCCACTGGGTAAAACCACCTACGGCGATATTTATCATCAGAATGAAGTGGAGCAATCCACCTATAACTTCGAATATGCCGATGTGGACTTCCTGTTCTCCTGCTTTGAGCAGTATGAGAAAGAAGCTCAGTCGCTACTGGCACTGGAAGTCCCACTGCCGCTGCCAGCTTATGAACGCATTCTGAAAGCGGGCCATACGTTTAACCTGCTGGACGCCCGTAAAGCCATCTCGGTGACCGAGCGTCAGCGCTATATTCTGCGCATTCGTACGCTGACCAAAGCTGTCGCCGAGGCCTATTATGCCTCTCGCGAGGCGCTGGGCTTCCCTATGTGCAAAAAGAATCAGAACTAAGAGGCTGTCATGACTCAACAGACTTTCCTGGTGGAAATCGGCACAGAAGAGTTGCCGCCGAAGGCTCTTCGTTCTCTGGCCGAATCTTTTGCTGCCAACTTCACCGCTGAATTGGATAACGCCAATCTGCCCCATGGTGAGGTGATTTGGTATGCCGCACCACGTCGTTTAGCATTAAAAGTGATGAATTTAAGCGCCGCTCAGGCTGACCGTGAAGTTGAAAAACGCGGCCCGGCGATTGCACAAGCATTTGATGCTGAAGGCAAACCAAGCAAAGCGGCCGAAGGTTGGGCGCGGGGTTGTGGTATTACGGTGGAGCAGGCCGAGCGTCTGGTCACTGATAAAGGTGAATGGCTGCTGTATCGCGCCCACGTAAAAGGGCAATCAGCACAACTTCTGTTGGCAGGGATGGTCAATGCTGCGCTCAGCAAGCTGCCAATTCCAAAACTGATGCGTTGGGGTGATAAAGAAACCCAATTTGTTCGTCCGGTTCATACCGTGACCCTATTGCTGGGGAGCGAATTGATTCCTGGTACGGTGCTGGGTATCGATTCAGACCGCGTTATTCGTGGTCACCGCTTTATGGGCGAAGCCGAATTCACTCTCGATAATGCCGATCAGTACCCGCAGGTGTTACTGGAGCGCGGCAAAGTTATCGCTGATTATGAATTGCGTAAATCCATCATTAAACGTGATGCAGAACTGGCGGCACAGAAGATTGGCGGTATTGCTGATCTGAGTGAAAGCTTGCTGGAAGAAGTGGCATCACTGGTTGAGTGGCCGGTAGTGTTGACGGCTAAGTTTGAAGAGAAATTCCTGGCCGTTCCTGCGGAAGCGCTGGTGTACACCATGAAGGGTGACCAGAAGTATTTCCCGGTTTACGACGCGGCGGGTAATTTGCTGCCCAACTTTATTTTCGTTACCAATATCGAGTCGAAAGATCCTCAGCAGATTATTTCGGGCAATGAGAAGGTTGTGCGCCCACGTCTGGCGGATGCCGAGTTCTTCTTTAACACTGACCGCAAAAAACGTCTGGAAGATAATTTACCGCGTTTGGAAACCGTGCTGTTCCAACAGCAACTGGGCACCCTGCGTGATAAAACTGATCGTATCCAAGCGCTGGCCGGTTGGGTTGCTGCACAAATTGGTGCTGATGTTAACCATGCCACTCGTGCAGGTTTACTCTCCAAGTGCGACCTGATGACCAATATGGTGTTCGAATTCACCGACACCCAAGGTGTGATGGGGATGCACTATGCCCGTCACGATGGTGAAGCTGAAGACGTTGCGGTGGCGCTGAATGAGCAATATCAGCCACGTTTTGCTGGCGATGACTTGCCATCTAATCCGGTGGCCTGTGCATTGGCGATTGCCGATAAAATGGACACGCTGGCAGGCATTTTTGGTATCGGCCAACATCCGAAAGGCGATAAAGACCCATTTGCTCTGCGCCGTGCGGCGTTGGGTGTGCTGCGTATTATCGTCGAGAAGAACTTGCCGCTTGATCTGCAAACGTTGACCGAAGAAGCTGTGCGCCTGTACGGGGCTAAGCTGACTAACGCCAAAGTCGTCGATGAAGTGATTGAGTTCATGCTCGGCCGCTTCCGCGCCTGGTATCAGGATGAAGGTCATAGTGTTGATACTATTCAGGCGGTACTGGCTCGTCGTCCCACTAAACCGGCTGATTTTGATGCCCGGGTGAAGGCGGTGACGTATTTCCGCACACTGGATGCTGCTGCGGCATTGGCTGCGGCAAACAAACGTGTGTCGAATATTCTGGCTAAATCCACTGATACGCTGAATGATCATGTTCATGCTTCGGTGTTAAAAGAGCCGGCAGAACTGAAATTGGCCACACATTTGGTGGTACTGCGCGATAAGCTGGAACCGGTATTTGCTGCGGGTCAATATCAGGAAGCTCTGGTGGAACTGGCGGCGTTGCGTGAAACAATCGATGAGTTCTTTGAAAGCGTAATGGTAATGGCTGAAGACGATGCTGTGCGGATAAACCGCCTCACATTGTTGAGCAAGTTACGCGAGCTGTTCTTGCAGGTTGCTGATATTTCGCTGTTGCAGTAATCCTGTATTCGGCTAGTCACAGGGGAGCGTATATCGCTCCCCTTAGCTATTCTTATCACTCACACCCAGTGATAAGAATGGGATTTTGTGAAAATAAGTACTTATTACAGGAGTAGCTTCACATGACTTTTGCACTGAATACGACCCGATATTCACGTTGGTTGGCGCCATTACTGGCGTTACTGGTGGTGTTCCAATTGACCGCCTGCGGGGATAAAGAGCCAGAACAACGTAAGGCTTTTATTGATTATCTGCAAAACACAGTGATGCGCAGTGGGATGAAACTGCCAACACTGAGTGAAGATCAAAAGCAGAAGTTTGGCCCTTATGTTAGCGATTACGCGATTTTAGTGACTTTTTCACAGCAACTCGGTAAATCTGTGGATGCCAGCCTGACGCCAGCAATTGCACAAATCAATGAGATTCGCGTGGCGCAAGATTATCTTAATAAGCGCGATGCTTTACAGCAGTCAGCAGGTGCATTGAACCTGTTAGTGCAGCAGATTCGTACCGCTAAAACACAGGCCGATACCGCAGTGGCGGCGTTGAAGCAACCCGATGACTTGAAAGTCGTGTTTAATAAAGTCTTCGATAATGTGGTGACTCAGCCGACCAATGTATTGATCCCGGCAGTTCCGGTGGTTTCTGCCTTTGTGCAGGACTTGGCGCAGGTTGGAGATTTCCTGCAACAGCAGGGCACTCAGGTCACCTTCAATAATGGTGGCGTTCAATTCCAGACCGCACAGCAAGCTGCACAATATAACGCGATGATGGCAAACCTGGTCGCCAAGTATCCGGCGATGATGGCAGCACAGAAAAGTGTCATGAGTGTTATGCAGTAATTTGTTTACACTCTGAGTACGACGTTTTGATGATGGGGGCCTATTGGGCCCCTTTTGCTATCTGGCGTTTGTGCTGGTATCACTTACCCGCCCTATGACCTACCGCTATGATGCCCCTTGGCTACTTAAATGTGCTTTTATTAGCAAAACTCTGCCTTAAAACCAAGAAATCGAGTGTTTCATTTACCATTGTTGTTTTATTACACATTTGCCAAGTGACTTGCCCAGTCGTAGACATTAGGTCGATGAATGTCTCATATCCCCTCTGCGAGCAAAAATAACTTGTGACTCATGTCACATTTTAAAAACAAACTTACCACCTAAAAATGTGATATCAATCACGTTAAATGCGGTTTTTAGCTTAAAAATTATCCTCTGTGGCTTTCTTACACTTCAATAGTGTGATCTTCGTCAACAAATCCACCCCTATGGTGGGGGTTTTAATGTGATATGTATCACATTGAAGGGGTGAGCTACGCGTGAGTAAAAGAGCATGCTAAAGTTTGTTTTGCATACAGCGTGTTTGTATTCGATAACACCGGCGGGTTTTGCAGAACTGCCTCAACAAAACAATTATATCGCGCTCTTATTGCTAGCGCGTACCAATAGGGGTGTTTTATGTTTTCACCAGACGCAAAGGTCAGAATTCAAAATTTTGGCCGATTCCTCAGTAACATGGTTATGCCCAATATCGGCGCGTTTATCGCCTGGGGTATTATTACCGCACTGTTTATTCCAACGGGTTGGCTGCCAAATGAAACGCTAGCCAAGCTGGTTGGCCCGATGATCACTTACCTGCTTCCACTGCTGATCGGTTTTACCGGTGGTCGTTTAGTCGGTGGCGATCGTGGTGGTGTGGTGGGTGCTATCACCACCATGGGGGTTATCGTTGGTGCGGATATGCCAATGTTCCTCGGTGCGATGATTGCAGGCCCATTAGGTGGCTGGGCAATCAAGCGCTTTGACCGTTGGGTTGACGGTAAAATCAAAAGCGGCTTTGAGATGCTGGTTAACAACTTCTCAGCCGGCATTATCGGTATGCTGTTGGCGATTTTGGCCTTTATGGCGATTGGCCCATTGGTAGAAGTGCTGTCTAAACTGTTGGCCGCAGGCGTGCATGTCATGGTGCGGAATAACCTGCTGCCATTGACGTCTATCTTTGTTGAACCGGCTAAAATCCTGTTCCTGAATAACGCCATTAACCACGGTATCTTCTCACCTCTGGGTATCCAGCAGGCGACAGAAACCGGTAAGTCTATCTTCTTCCTGATCGAAGCTAACCCAGGTCCAGGTTTGGGCGTGTTGATGGCTTATATGTTCTTCGGCCGAGGCAACGCCAAGCAGTCTGCTGGCGGCGCAGCTATCATCCACTTCTTCGGTGGTATCCACGAAATCTATTTCCCATACGTTCTGATGAACCCACGCTTATTGCTGGCGGTCATTCTGGGCGGTATGACTGGCGTGTTCACACTGACTGTGCTGAATGGCGGTCTGGTATCTCCAGCTTCTCCTGGTTCTATCTTGGCAGTATTGGCGATGACACCTAAAGGTGCCTATTTCGCTAACATTGCTGCTGTTGCCGCAGCCTTTGCCGTGTCCTTCGTGGTGTCAGCTATCTTGCTGAAAACCTCTAAAGTCAAAGACGAAGATGAAGATAACCTGGAAGACGCAACTCGTCGTATGCAGGATATGAAAGCGCAATCTAAAGGCGCACAAGCCGCCAATGCCGCAGCTGCTGCTGGCGACTTGAGCACGGTGCGTAAAATTATCGTTGCTTGCGATGCGGGCATGGGTTCCAGCGCAATGGGTGCCGGTGTGTTGCGCAAGAAAGTACAAGATGCGGGTCTGAAGTATATCTCGGTCACTAACTGTGCCATTAACAACTTGCCGGAAGATGTCGACTTAGTTATCACGCACCGTGATTTAACTGAGCGAGCGATGCGCCATGCACCGCAGGCACAGCATATCTCACTGACTAACTTCCTCGACAGTCAGCTGTATAGCAACCTGACGGCACGTCTGGTTGAAGCTAGCGATGCTGCGACGAAAGCTCAGAAAGTGATTGAAAAATTGGATGACAGCTTTGAACCCTCAGAAGCTAATTTATTCCGACTGGGCGCCGAGAATATCTTCCTCAATCAACATGCTACAGCCAAAGAGCAAGCTATTCGCTTTGCGGGTGAGCAGTTGGTGAAAGGGGGGTATGTCGAGCCAGAATATGTTGAAGCGATGTTAGAACGTGAAAAACTGACCTCCACTTATTTGGGCGAATCTATTGCTGTACCCCATGGTACGATTGAAGCGAAAGATCGCGTGCTGAAAACCGGTGTTGTGTTCTGCCAATACCCAGACGGCGTGCGCTTTGGCGAAGAAGAAGACGAAGTGGCGCGTTTGGTTATTGGTATTGCCGCCCGTAATAATGAGCACATTCAGGTCATTACTAGCCTGACAAATGCGCTGGATGATGACTCTGTCATTGAACGTTTAAGTAAAACAACCAGCGTACAAGAAGTTCTGGATTTACTGGGCGGTAAAAAGTCATAACTGAATAGCGAAATGTGTTATCCGGTGCTGCCGGATAACCACCGCAACCTGAATAGGGCCGTTGGGAGTAAACGGCCCTTTTACAGCAAAAGGTAACGAATATGAAAGCATTGCATTTTGGCGCAGGTAATATTGGCCGGGGATTCATTGGTAAACTTCTTGCTGATGCCGGTGCGCAACTGACTTTCGCCGATGTTAACCAACCCCTGTTGGATGAGCTAAACAAGCGTAAGAGTTATCCGGTTAATATTGTTGGCGAACAAGCGCGTGTTGAAGAAGTGAAGAATGTTAGCGCCGTCAACAGTGGTAGCCCGGAAGTGATCGAGCTGATTGCGCAAGCGGATATTGTCACCACCGCCGTTGGCCCACAAATTCTGGCCCGCATCGCCGGTACTGTGGCACAAGGTCTGATTGCCCGCCATCAACAAGGCAACACCCGCCCACTGAATATTATTGCTTGTGAGAATATGGTGCGTGGCACCAGCCAGTTGAAACAGCATGTTTTTGCCGCTTTACCCGAAAGCGAACAGGCGTGGGTTGAGCAACATGTCGGTTTTGTTGATTCTGCAGTAGACCGCATTGTGCCGCCGTCAGAAGCAGGCAGCACCGATATTCTGGCCGTAACGGTAGAAACCTTCAGCGAGTGGATTGTCGATGGCACCCAGTTTAAAGGGCAGCCACCAGAAATCGCTGGTATGGAACTCACGGACAACTTGATGGCCTTCGTGGAGCGCAAACTCTTCACATTGAACACTGGCCATGCCATTACAGCCTATTTGGGTCAGCTGGCCGGTCATCAGACCATTCGTGACGCTATTCTGGATCCTGCTATACGTCAGGTTGTGAAAGGCGCAATGGAAGAAAGTGGTGCGGTGCTGATTAAACGTTATGCTTTTGAACCACAAAAACATGCCGCTTATATCAATAAAATCCTCTCTCGCTTTGAAAACCCTTACCTGCACGATGATGTGGAGCGCGTTGGCCGTCAGCCACTGCGTAAACTGAGTGCCGGTGACCGGTTGATCAAACCGCTGTTAGGGACACTGGAATATCAGTTACCACACGATAATTTGGTCACAGGTATTGCCGCCGCGATGAGTTATCGTAGTGAACAGGACCCACAAGCACAGGAACTGGTTGAATTGTTGGCAAAATTAGGGCCGAAAGCTGCGTTAGCGCAAATTTCAGGCCTGCCTGCTGATAGTGAGGTTGTCGAACAGGCGGTGAGTGTGTATAACGCCATGCAGGACAAGCTGACGCACTGATTCCGTTAAGAACCAAGCCGGTTGCGTTAGGTGATAAATACCGTGCCAGATTGCACGGTATTTATCCTTTAGTAGCCTCATATCCAGTGACAAACGATGATTGAAAAAACACAGGCCTTTGAGAATCGGGTACTAGAACATCTGAACGCGGGTAAGACCGTTCGGAGTTTCTTGATGGCTGCTGTCGAATTATTGGCAGAAGCGCTCAATATTCTCGTAGTGCAGGTTTTTCGTAAAGATGACTACGCGGTGAAATATGCTGTGGAGCCATTGCTGGTCGGGGATGGGCCGCTAGGGGAATTATCCGTCAGGTTGAAGCTGGTTTATGCCCTCGGCGTTATTACCCGGCATGAATATGAAGATGCGGAGCTACTGATGGCGCTGCGCGAAGAGCTGAACCATGATGGCACCGAGTATCGCTTTACTGATGACGAAATCCTCGGGCCATTTGGCGAATTACATTGTGTTGCTGAGCTGCCACCAGTGCCGACATTCTTGCGTCCAGATGAAGCCGATGCTTCGCTGATTGCCATGCAACGCCAGCGTTATCAGCAAATGGTGCGCTCAACTATGGTGCTCTCGATTACTGAATTGCTCTCCCGCATCAGTCAAAAACAAGTTTCTAAGCTCTCACCTCTTGGTCACGCCTGATTTAAGCAAGTAAGACACTTAGCCATTCGTCCACAAGCAGCCACAATGCGGTGATTGCCATCAAGCCGCCCATCACGCCATTGAATAACCGCAACTTCCAATTAACGCGCAGTGCATGACGCAATTGGTCGCCCATGACCGCCCAAACTGCAACGCAAGGCAAATTCAATAAGGCAAAGCCAGTCATAATCAGCAAGGTATGGCTCAGTGTTGCCCCTTCGCGTGGTGTGAATAAAATGGCGACATTCATTGCCATCAGCCAGGCTTTTGGGTTAACCGCTTGAAATAATGCCCCCTGAATAAATCCCATTGGTCGCTCGCTATCTCGCGCATTGGGGGTGCCAGAATTAAAAATCTTCCAAGATAGCCACAATAAATAGCCCCCCCCCAACGTCACCAGAGGGAGGCGAATAATACCCACCCAACTAAGAATCAACGCCAGCAGTGTGGTGGTTAGTGCGCACTGTAATGCACAACCAAAGGTAATCCCCAACATCATCGGCAAGGTTCGGCGCAAACCAAAATTGACGCCGGAGGCGGCTAACAGCAGGTTATTCGGGCCGGGAGTGATCGACATAACGGTGACGTAACTGATAAAAGCACTGTCCAGCATGGGGAATTCCTCTGTACCCTTCGTTCTTGAAACCGCAGGGGTGTTAGCTACACTCACTTACCCGCATCACTTACTTGAATAAGCTCATCGGGATTTGTTCGTTTGCTGTCTACCTGCAATTCCAATGACTTTGGGTAAATAATTATATTACGAAGAGATTCAGCATAAACAGCAATCGGCTATAGCGTCAGAAGCAGAAGTTATCTATTGTTATGGGTACAGTTTGCATAAGCCGAAACTGTACCCATCGATCCTGCGGAGAACTGTCACCATGTCCCTGGTTATGAATGAAATCCGCTACTTGCAAGTGGCTGACAATTTGGCGCAGGCCATTAAAAATGGCAGTTTGCTGGCGGGCAGTCGCCTGCCATCGGTACGCAGCTGTGCGCAAAGCCATCAAGTGAGTATCAATACCGTGGTGGCGGCTTATCGTACGCTGGAAGACCGCGGCTTGATTGAGGCTCGCCCACAGTCAGGTTTTTACGTCTGTAGCCCATCGACAGCCGTGGTGCCAACTGCCACGGTGGGCAAGCCAGTGGATGAAGTGCTGGATTTGATTGATACCGTATTTGCCGCGCAGCAAAACCCGCGATTTACCAATATTTCGCTCGCCTGCCCGCAAACCGGGGATTTTTATCCCAGTGCCAAACTGGGGCGCATTATGGCGTCGTTACTGCGCCGTGAGCCCCAGCTAATCAGCCAATATTCCTTGCCACCTGGCAGCCAGCGGTTGCGGCAACAAATCGCTCGCCGTGCCATGACGCTGGGGATGCTGGCCAGTCCTGCTGATATCACCATTACCCACGGTTGTATGGAGGCGCTGCAATTGGCGCTGCGCGTGACGACCAAACCGGGGGATTGCGTCGGGCTGGAGTCGCCAACCTATTTCTATCTGATGCCATTGCTGGCCAGCCTGGGCCTGAAAGCGGTAGAGATTCCCACCGATCCGCAGCAGGGTTTATCATTGGATGTGCTGGAGTTACTGCTTGAAGAAGGGCGGTTAAATGCATTGATTGCTATGCCAACGGTACAGAATCCATTGGGTTACACCATGCCACTGGCGGCGAAAAAACGGCTGGCACAGTTGATGAACGATCATCAGGTGCCATTGATTGAAGATGGTCTATACGCCGAAATTCAATTTGGCTCGACGTTATCGCCGGCGGTCAAAGCGTTTGATCGTGATGGTTGGGTACTGTTTTGCTCCAGTTTTACCAAAACACTGGCGCCGGATTTCCGTATCGGTTGGATTGATGGTGGGCGCTTTGCAGAAGCACTCCATAAGCTAAAAGCGGTTTCTTCGATGGCGGAACCCATGTTGCTCTCAGAAACGCTGGCACTGTTTCTTGAGTCGGGTGGCTATGACCACCACTTGCGCAGTTTGCGCCGCCGCTATGCGCAACAGGTCCAGCTTGCCCAACAATTGATTACTCGCAGCTTTCCACGTGGCACCAAAGTAACCCAACCCGCGGGTGGCTTTGTTTTCTGGGTCGAGTTCCCTGACAGTGTCGATACTGTTGCGCTGTTCCATCAATTATTGCAGGAACAAATTTGCCTGACCCCCGGCACGCTTTATTCGCCCAGTGGTCGTTATCGTCATGCCTTCCGTCTATCGTGCTGTTATCCATTCAACAGCCGCTATACCGAGGCATTAGAGCGGTTGGGGGCAGCTGCATGTGAAATGAGTGGTGAACCGGCCGGAATGCAGTGGCAGCCGTTACAGGAGGCTGCTGCCGAAAGGCGTGCATCCTGATACACTATCCATCTTGATGCACAATCAGTGCTATCCTATCTCCAACTTTAGCGAAATATCGTGCCCATCAGCGGCATGTACGGGCAAATACTATGAAAGAACATGCAGAAATCAAACGTCTAAGCGATATGCTGGATGCGCTGAACCATAAAGATCCTACTGTTATTCAGCAGGGGAATGTGGATTTAATTGCGCAACATATGAAAGAAAAAGAGAAGCTGGCAGCTGAAATTCAGCGTTTGAAAGAAGTGCGGGTCAAAAACCTCAGTGCTGAAGCTCAGAAATTGGCTCAACTGCCATTCAGTCGCCCAATTACTAAGAAAGAGCAGGCTGATATGGGCTCTTTGAAAAAAGCGGCACGCGGTATTGTGGTAGTGCATCCAATGACTGCATTAGGCCGTGAAATGGGCCTGAAAGAAGTGACCGGTTACGCCAAAAAAGCCTTCTAATTACCACTTCTGATAAACCTGGGTGCGCGGTATCAGCCGCCACCCGGTTTGTTTTTGTCGGCTCATCACTCAAAGAGTTCAGCGTGTGTCCCTGTTCGGACAAAAACAATCTGGCTGGTCTTGCTGTGATTGCTTAATTTGTAGATGAGTAAGAAATCCCCGCCAACATGACATTCTCGGAAGTCTTGCCAATCTCCTTTAAGAGAGTGATCTAACCATTCAGCACCAAGAGGCATATCATTTGCAATCAGTAGCAACATTGCCTGTTTCAGTCGGTGCATATCATAACGGCCACTGCGGGACAGCTTTTCCCAGTCTTTAAGGAAGTCTTTCGTATAGTCTGCCGTCCTTGGCATTGTCGTTCGCTTACTTACTGTTGCCTTTTTCAAGTTCAATAAATAACTCATCAGAAGTGGTAAAGCGTGCGTCGCGAGTGCGAACAATCTCTTCTGCTTCCTGCATAGCCGCACGTGTTTGTGTGTTAGGTACTTTCAATTCAAATGGAAATGCCTGATCAGCGACGACGCGATTTAAAAATAAACGGACAGCGTCGGAAACAGAAAGGCCCATCGCATTGAGTGCCGTGGTTGCTTGTTTCTTAATGTCATCATCAATACGGACATGCAACATTGTGGTGTGTGTAGCCATTTTAGCCTCCTCATCAATAAATCTATTTTGTATCTCAATTGAGATACAGTCAAATTTATCGAAGGACTTGGTGATGTTTAACTGTTAACCACCTCTTGATATCTCGCTATTTCCCCGCAAGCGCCGATTAAAATCTTCGATTTTTCCTTCAGCAATGCGCGTCAGCATGGTTTTGCTCCAACTGGCGGATAACCCTGAGACGCCCAATAGGCGGCGGTACTGTTCTTCATCGAATGGCATATGCCAGGCGATGGCGATGGCCTCAGACACTGAAATATCGCTGGTTCGTGCGAGTAACGTTAATGGATGGCTGTCGCTGACTTTACCGGGCGAAATCACGCGATACAGCCAGCCGCAATAGCCGGTTTGTTGCATCAATACCGACATATCTTCGATAGCAAAATGGAAGTTGAGTTTGTAGCAAGGTGAGCGCGGTTGGGTTACCTGAATAATGGCACCGCCCCAGCGATAGATATCTCCCATATACACATTTTTTTCGGTCATACCGAGGGTGGATAGATTCTCACCGTAAGCGGGTGGCGAGAAAATATCGGCCTGTGTCGGGAATTGCTGTACCCAGTGCTGGTAATGTTCACGTGGGTAATGGCATAACGCGCGATCCGGGCCGCCGTGGAAGCGGGTTTCAGCTTGTTCATCCCCTTCTAACCCTAGAGAGGTGAGCATAATGTCGCCCTGTACCTGGCGTTTGCCAATAGCACTTGGGGAACTGCCGCTATAAGGTTCGATTTTACCGATATAAACCTGTGGATACTTCATCTGCTCTCCTTGTCTGCGTCTGAAAGGGAGTGTCAGAATACCCTGCCCGACGGCAGGGTTCCAAGGTTTAGCCAACAATCAGAACGTTTCCCAGTTATCTTGCGAAGCACTATTACGCGTCTCGGGGGCCGGGCGAGGTGTTGAGGTATTTTTAGGTGCAGATGGCGCGCTATGACTTTGGCTGGTTTCAGCCTCTGATTCAGACAGCCGGAACACCGCGACCGCTTGTGCCAGTAAGATAGCTTGCTCGGCCAGTGAATCAGCGGCGGCGGCAGATTCTTCCACTAACGCGGCATTCTGCTGTGTTGTGCTGTCCATTTCAGAAATAGCCTGGCTCACTTGCGTGATGCCGCGGCTTTGCTCATCAGACGCTGAGGCAATTTCGGCCATAATATCGCGCACATGGGTCACGGAGCGGACGATATCTTCCATGGTTTGCCCCGCATTTTGTACCAATGATGTGCCCGCATTCACTTGTGATACCGACTCGCCAATCAGCCCTTCAATTTCTTTCGCCGCCTGCGCACTACGTTGTGCCAGATTGCGAACTTCGCTCGCGACCACAGCAAAACCACGGCCTTGCTCACCGGCGCGAGCAGCTTCGACTGCGGCGTTCAGTGCCAAAATATTGGTCTGGAATGCAATGCTGTTAATCACCGAGGTGATTTCAGAAATACGTTTAGAGCTGCCAGAGATATCGTTCATGGTGCGCACCACATCATTGACCAGCTTGCCACCTTGTTGGGCGGTTTGTGATGCCTCGGTTGCCAGTTGATTGGCGTGGTGGGCATTGTCGGCATTCTGTTTAACCGTGGCATTCAACTGTTCCATGCTGGCGGCAGTTTCCTCTACAGCAGCGGCTTGTTGCTCGGTACGGGATGATAAATCAGTGTTACCGGCCGCAATCTCGCCGGAAGCATGAGAAACTTGGCTGACGCCAATGCGGATTTCATCAATCATGGCGCGCAGATTTTCATTCATTCGGGCAACGGCATTCATCAGCAGGCCCAGTTCATCAGTACGATTTGATGTGGTCGCCGCAGTTAAATCCCCGGTGGCGATACGTTCAGCCATTGCCAGAGTGGTGCGCAGTGGCACCGTAATTTGGCGGGTCATACGCCACGAGATCAACAAGCCAAACAGCAGGGCGGCAATGGCCGCGATGGCTAATTGCAATTGTGCATTATTAATTTCGTCGTGAGTGCCTTGCAACTCTTGGGTGAATAGATGAGTCGCGAGTTTATTCAGCTCATTGGCATTGGCTTCCATCACTTTTCCCACTTCCAGCTCTTGCTGATAAGCCGGTAGATAGGCCAGCACATTGTCTTTATAGGCACTGAGGCTAGAGATGACAGGGAGCAATAGCTTTTGTTGGTCGGCTGATAATACCGGCATAAAAGCATTCGCCGCACTGTTGGCAATATTGATTGAGGTAATCAGCGATGATTCTGCCTCCTGGTTGCGATCCAGCAATAAACCGCGCGCGTTATAGCGCACGGTCATTAATTTCTGATTCATTTCTGCCAGTAAAATCTGGGTGTTGGTATCCGCCCCTTCATTGAGCAAGCTTTGTTGTAACTCGTTGAGATTCTTCTGGGTTTCAGAGATATTCCAACTTTTTCGCACATCATCTTTATGGGTCACGGCATTCACGAAATTACTCTGTTGTTGCAGATATTCCTCAACCACATCGGCAATACCGCCAATAATTTTACGATTCTCTGCCGACCAACTCAGCTCTTCGCTTTGGGTTAAAAGATTTTTTATATTATTGATATGTTGCGAATTTTCTTTGATGTATTGCAGGTCATAGGTCCGTTCATAGAGCGCACGGTTATATTTTGCCTGATTGGCTTCATCATTTATTTTGTAACTTAGATCGACTTTATAAGCATGTTCTTCAATGACGGAGAAATGATAAGCGGTGGTACCAGCGATGATCCCAACTAACAACAACATCAGAAAAAAGCTTAATCCCAGCTTTTTTCCAACCTTCATGTTTTCAAAGTTACCAAAAACTTTGCTAAATGCTGCCATGTTCTTCTCCGTTATGCGGTGTTTGTGCTGTAAATCAATCAGCGTAGGTGAGTTTTGGGGAGTCTAATTATTAGAGGAATGAAGGGGACTGGATGAACGTGGAACAGCCTTGGCAAGAGTACTTTTCCCAAACGTTTTTGTGACAACATTCATAGACTCATGCCATAAATGCCAGCAACCTTCTTGTACAATCTATCGGCAGGAATTGGCTAAACTTTAACAATAAAAAATGCCAGCAAGGAGGCCTTGCTGGCACGATTAAAGATACGTTTGCGAGTTTTCGCTAATTACTTGGCTTGAGCGAAACGCGCTGCTGCTTCGTCCCAGTTAACCACGTTCCAGAATGCTTTGATGTAGTCTGGGCGACGGTTTTGGAATTTCAGGTAGTAAGCATGTTCCCACACATCCAGGCCCACAATTGGGAAGCCAGATGCACCAGAAACAGCTTCACCCATCAGCGGGCTGTCTTGGTTAGCAGTAGAAACTACCGCCAGTTTGCCGTCGTCTTTCAGCACCAGCCAGGCCCAGCCTGAACCGAAGCGAGTGGCCGCAGCTTGTTCAAATTTCTCTTTGAAGCTGTCAACGCTGCCGAAGTCGCGTTCGATAGCTGCTTTCAGATCACCAGTCAGGGTAGTGCCTAATTTCAGGCCTTTCCAGAACAGGCTGTGGTTAGCATGGCCACCGGCATTGTTACGCATGAAAGTGCGTTTTTCAGCAGGAACTTTGTCCAGATCTTTGATCAGATCTTCAACACTCAGTTTAGCCAGCTCAGGGAAGCTCTCCAACACCGTGTTCGCATTGTTAACATAGGTTTGGTGGTGTTTGGTGTGATGGATTTCCATCGTCTGCTTATCGAAGTGTGGTTCCAGGGCGTCATAAGCATAAGGCAGGGATGGCAGTGAGTAACTCATAATCATCGTCTCCGTAGGTGTAGGGCGGCGCAAAAAAAGTAAGCACCGCGTAAGCATTCGGATCATTATAGTTAATTAAATGATATTGAAAATGATTATCAATGCCGTACAGTTTGTGTGGTTTTTGAGGTTGAATCAACGAGCAAGCGTTTATGCGTGGGATCTTAGAACATTAATATCACGCTAATTTTTTAGATTTTTCTTTCCGTTTAAGGAAATCATCCAATGTGATTACCCGACTCAGCTCTTCTTGAATTCGGTTGTCATTTTGTACTTCCCAAATATCAACATTGGCCTGAAGATTTATCCAAAACTCTTCAGAAGTATCAAATGCTTTAGCTAATCTAAATGCCATATCTGTGGTCAGTTTGCGGTTATTGTTAACCAAGGCGCTGATGGTATTCCTATGCACCTGAAGCATTTCCGCCAGATCATTAATTTTTATGCCTGTTGGTTCAATATATTCATACAACAAGACGTCACCAACAGAGGTTGGCTTGCGCTGTGCTTGGACCATATTATTTTCCTCAAACTATTTTCTTCAACCCTAAATGGCACTGAGATGACTATCTGTGCTTCTTGTAACCATGCGCATCAAGGTATAAATCGTTAGCCTTGCCATTCGCCCACACAAATATAAGTCGGTACTGATCATTAATACGAATAGAAGAGTAGCCTCCTAATGGCGGATTCAGCTCTTCATAACGATTGGCGGGGGGTGAGCGTAAATCTTTATAACTTATTGCGGCGTTTATAATATCCAGCTTTCTGGCGAGCACATTTTCTATACTTGCGGGTATTTTTCGGTGCCTGCCGCCGTGCTCGAAGAAACCCTCAAGCCACGTATCGCGAAAACTGCCGATACTTCTCTTTTTATGCTTATCCATTCTCAGCCTCATCCGTTAGGCAGTTGAATAATCATACGGGAAAAATGCACTCTTGCACAGTGCTTAAGTGCGTTTTTGACTGATGCGCTGCGGATGGGTATATACCGTGGCTCTGCCGGGTTTACTGAAGCCGACCAGGGTTAAATTACAGCGGTTTGCCACTTCAACCGCTAAGGTTGTTGCAGCAGAAACAGCAAATAAAATTTCGGCACCGCACATGGCGGTTTTCTGCACCATCTCATAGCTGGCACGGCTGGAAACTAATACTGCACCTTGCTGCCAGGGTTGTTTGGCCCGAATCCCTAGCAGCTTATCCAGTGCTACATGGCGGCCGACATCTTCACACCCTCCCAATAATTCCCCTTGTGGAGTAATCCAGGCCGCTGCATGAGTACAACCCGTCAGTTGTCCTACAGTTTGTACTTGTTTGAGTTGTGAAAGCGCGCGGTCCAATTGATTCAAATTAAAAGTTTGTGTGAAAGGCAGTGGCTCGATGGGGCGGAAAATATCGTCCAACTGCTCAATACCGCAGACACCACATCCCGTACGGCCCGCCATCGCGCGACGGCGTTCTTTTAGGCCAGCAAAACGGCGGCTGGATAACTCGATATTAACTTCGATGCCGTTACAACTGGGGCTGACATCAATGGCATAGATTTCGTGTGGTGCAGAAATAATGCCTTCCGAGAGCGAAAACCCGAGAGCGAAAGCTTCTAAATCTTTGGGGGTCGCCATCATCACCACATGAGAAATACCGTTATACACCAACGCAACCGGCACTTCTTCCGCCAGCCAATCCAGTTGTGGCTCTGTCATTTGATGACGCTGTAGCACGTTAAGTTGTTTGGCACCGCAAATTTCGGTGGAAAGGTCATTTTCTGAAGGTTTGATCTGGCTCACTATGCGGTCCTGAAAGTTATAACCCATAATCACAATGTGGTAACATTCACATCAAGAATAGTGTGGCTATATTCTGTTATCAGAAATGTATCCCACACTGAAAAGCTGGATATCGCGTAAGCGATTTTAACGCCTCCCATTTCGTTGAGGGAAGCGTGGACTGAATTTTAAATTCATACCCAAAATAATTCGAGTTGCATGAAGGTGGCAAGCGAATGAGTCCCAATGAGCTTAGTTAAGTAAGTGATTTGGGTGAGCGACAGCAGCCAACGCACATATCGCTCGAAGTATGAAGGGTAAAACACTGTAACAATCGTGAGATGAAGGAGAGACCCATGCAGGTCAGCAGAAGGCAGTTCTTTAAGATCTGCGCTGGCGGTATGGCGGGAACCACGGTCGCGGCACTCGGCTTTACGCCGTCAGTGGCGCTAGCGGAAACGCGCAATTATAAATTGCTGCGCGCCCGTGAAACGCGGAATACCTGCACATATTGCTCTGTCGGTTGCGGGCTTTTGATGTATAGCCTCGGCGACGGCGCGAAAAACGCCAAAGAGAGTATTTTCCACATTGAAGGGGATCCGGATCACCCGGTAAACCGTGGGGCACTTTGTCCAAAAGGTGCCGGCCTGGTGGACTTTATCCATAGCGAAAGCCGCCTGAAATATCCCGAATACCGCGCGCCGGGCTCTGATAAATGGCAGAGAATCACTTGGGATGATGCTTTTACCCGCATTGCCAAGCTGATGAAAGAAGACCGAGACGCTAACTTCATTAAGACCAACGACGCCGGTGTTACCGTCAACCGTTGGCTGAGTACCGGTATGCTGTGTGCCTCGGCATCCAGTAATGAAACGGGTTATTTGACCCAGAAATTTAGTCGCGCTCTCGGCATGCTTGCCGTAGACAACCAAGCACGTGTCTGACACGGACCAACGGTAGCAAGTCTTGCTCCAACATTTGGTCGCGGTGCGATGACCAACCACTGGGTTGATATCAAGAACGCGAATTTAATTATCGTCATGGGCGGTAATGCGGCAGAAGCGCATCCGGTGGGATTCCGCTGGGCGATGGAAGCCAAGATCCACAACAATGCCAAGCTGATCGTGATAGATCCGCGCTTTACCCGTACTGCGTCGGTGGCCGATTTCTATACGCCAATCCGCTCCGGTACCGATATTGCGTTCCTGTCCGGCGTATTGTTGTACCTGATCACCAACGAAAAAATTAACCGCGAATACGTCGAAGCCTATACCAACGCCAGCTTGCTGGTGCGGGAAGATTTTACCTTCGATGATGGCCTGTTCAGTGGCTATGACGCCGAAAACCGCAAATACGACAAAACCACCTGGAACTACCAGTTGGATGAAAACGGCTTTGCGAAACGCGATGTCACGCTGCAAGACCCGCGCTGTGTGTGGAACCTGCTGAAAGAGCATATCAGCCGCTACACGCCGGATGTGGTCTCCAATATTTGTGGTACGCCGAAAGAAGATTTCCTGACGGTATGTGAATATATCGCTGAAACCAGTGCTGCCGATAAAACGGCTTCATTCCTGTACGCCTTGGGCTGGACGCAACACTCCGTGGGTGCGCAGAACATTCGTACCATGGCGATGATTCAGTTGCTGCTGGGTAATATGGGCATGGCGGGCGGCGGCGTGAACGCCTTGCGCGGTCACTCTAATATTCAGGGTCTGACTGACCTCGGTTTGCTGTCGCAAAGCCTGCCGGGTTATATGAACCTGCCGTCAGAAAAACAGCCAGATATTGAAACTTACCTCAAAGCCAACACGCCGAAAACCCTGTTGCCGGGCCAGGTAAACTACTGGAGCAATTATCCGAAATTCTTTGTCAGTATGATGAAGAGCTTCTATGGCGATAAAGCCCAGAAAGAAAATAGCTGGGGCTACGACTGGTTGCCGAAGTGGGATAAAGGCTACGACGTCTTGCAGTATTTCGAGATGATGTCGCAGGGCAAAGTGAATGGCTATCTGTGCCAAGGCTTTAACCCGGTTGCTTCATTCCCGAACAAAAACAAAGTGGTAGGGGCGCTGTCGAAACTGAAGTTCTTGGTCACTATTGACCCGCTCAATACTGAGACGGCGAACTTCTGGCAAAACCACGGTGAATTTAATGACGTCGATCCGGCGAAAATTCAGACCGAAGTGTTCCGCTTACCATCAAGTTGCTTTGCTGAAGAAAATGGCTCTATTGTTAACTCGGGCCGCTGGCTGCAATGGCACTGGAAAGGTGCTGATGCCCCAGGAGAAGCGCTGAACGACGGTGAAATTCTGGCGGGCATCTTTATGCGTATGCGCGAGATGTATCGCCGGGAAGGCGGTGCGGTGCCAGAACAGGTGCTTAATATGACCTGGGATTACCTGACCCCAGGAAATCCAGCGCCAGAAGAAGTGGCAATGGAGAGCAACGGTAAAGCGCTGGCAGATATCACCGATGCCGATGGCAAGATTCTGGTCAAAAAAGGCGAGCAGCTTAGTACGTTCGCTCACTTGCGTGATGACGGTACTACCGCCAGTGGTTGCTGGATATTTGCGGGTAGCTGGACGCCAGCGGGTAATCAGATGGCGCGGCGTGATAACGCAGACCCATCCGGCCTTGGTAATACGTTGGGCTGGGCATGGGCATGGCCGCTTAACCGCCGCATTCTGTATAACCGTGCTTCTGCCGACCCACAGGGTAAACCTTGGGATCCGAAACGCCAGTTGCTGGAGTGGGATGGTGCTAAATGGACCGGGATTGATATTCCTGACTACAGCGCGGCTGCGCCGGGCAGTGATGTTGGGCCATTCATTATGCAGCCTGAAGGGATGGGGCGTCTGTTTGCCATCGACAAAATGGCCGAAGGGCCATTCCCTGAGCATTATGAGCCATTCGAAACGCCGTTGGGTACCAACCCACTGCATCCGAATGTGATATCTAACCCGGCCGCCCGTGTATTTAAAGACGATTTGGCCGCGATGGGTTCTCATGAGCAATTCCCGTATGTCGGTACCACTTATCGTCTGACCGAGCATTTCCACTACTGGACTAAGCACGCGTTGCTCAACGCTATCGCGCAGCCGGAACAGTTTGTGGAAATTGGCGAAAAACTGGCAGCGAAAAAGGGCATCAAACAGGGCGATACCGTAAAAGTCAGCTCCAACCGTGGCTATATCAAGGCCAAGGCGGTGGTGACCAAACGTATTCGCACACTGAATGTCCATGGACAGGAAGTGGACACCATTGGTATTCCGATTCACTGGGGATACGAAGGGGTGGCGAGAAAAGGCTTCCTGGCCAATACCCTAACGCCGTTTGTCGGTGACGCTAATACGCAAACGCCAGAGTTTAAGGCGTTCCTGGTCAACGTGGAAAAGGTGTAACGGAGAGAACCTATGTCACTGCAAACTCAAGACATTATCCGGCGCTCCGGCACCAACTCCCTTACGCCGCCGCCACAGGATCGTAACCATCAGGAAGAGGTAGCCAAACTTATCGACGTCACCACCTGTATTGGCTGTAAAGCTTGTCAGGTGGCGTGTTCGGAGTGGAACGATATTCGTGATGAAGTGGGTTATAACGTCGGGGTGTACGATAACCCCGCTGATTTGACGGCTAAATCATGGACGGTGATGCGCTTCTCTGAAGTTGAAGATGAAGATAGCGGCAAACTGGAATGGCTGATCCGTAAGGACGGCTGCATGCATTGTGCTGACCCAGGCTGCCTGAAGGCCTGTCCGTCGGAAGGGGCAATCATTCAGTACGCTAATGGCATCGTTGATTTCCAGTCAGAGCACTGTATCGGTTGTGGTTATTGCATCGCCGGTTGCCCGTTTGATGTGCCGCGCATGAACAAAGACGATAATCGGGTGTACAAATGTACCCTGTGTGTCGATCGCGTGGGTGTCGGCCAGGAACCTGCTTGTGTGAAAACCTGCCCGACCGGGGCGATCCACTTTGGTACTAAAGAGTCGATGAAGGAAGTGGCTGCCGGCCGAGTGGCGGAGCTGAAAACCCGTGGCTTTGATAACGCTGGGTTATATGACCCGGCGGGTGTTGGCGGTACCCACGTGATGTATGTGCTGCATCATGCGGATAAACCTCAGCTTTATCATGGTTTGCCGGAGAACCCGACCATCAGCCCGACAGTGACCTTCTGGAAAGGTATCTGGAAACCACTGGCGGCGGTTGGCTTTGCAGCCACCTTTGCCGCCAGTATCTTCCATTACGTTGGTGTCGGCCCGAACCGGGTTGAAGAAGAAGAGGACGAAGAGCATAAGCCGGATGCCACACCTTCTGATACTGCGCCTAAGGAACCAGAGCAGACCACCGCTGAGCACTCAGACGACGGGGAGACGCGGAAATGAAAAAAGAAAAGCGGATCCAGCGCTACAGTGCGCCGGAGCGAATCAACCACTGGATAGTTGCCTTCTGTTTCATGCTGGCGGCTATCAGTGGTTTGGGGTTCTTCTTCCCGTCATTTAACTGGTTGATGAATATTTTTGGTACTCCCCAGCTAGCGCGCATCCTTCACCCCTTCGCTGGGGTGATTATGTTCGCAGCCTTCCTGATCATGTTTTTCCGTTACTGGAAACATAACTTGATTAACAAGGAAGACCTGGAATGGGCTAAAAATATCCACAAAATTGCCATGAATGAGGAAGTGGGCGACACTGGACGCTATAATTTTGGTCAGAAGTGCGTATTCTGGGCTGCTATTATCAGTCTGGTGCTGCTACTGGCCAGTGGCGTGGTGATTTGGCGGCCTTACTTTGCGCCTTCTTTCCCGATTCCGCTGATTCGCCTGGCACTGTTAGTGCACTCACTGGCGGCGGTGGGATTGATTATCGTGATTATGGTGCATATCTATGCCGCCCTATGGGTGAAAGGCACGATTACCGCGATGGTGGAAGGTTGGGTACCGGCAGCATGGGCTAAAAAGCACCATCCACGCTGGTATCGTGAGGTCAACGCCAAACGGCAGCTTCAGAAAAAACAGGAAGAGAAACCCTGATGAGTATTCGCATTGTTCCTAAAGATCAATTAGGAAAACAGAGCGAAAAAGGTACAACGGCGGGGAATATCCCGCCGTTACTTTTCGCGAATTTAAAAAGCCTGTATACCCGGCGCACCGAACGTTTGCAGCAGTTAGCGCTGGATAACCCATTAGCTGACTATCTGGACTTTGCGGCTAAAATTACGCAAGCCCAGCAAAAAGCGCTGCATGACCATCCGCTGGTGCTGGATATGCAAGCCGAGTTGGCGCAATCCGCGGCGAGTGGTAAACCACCGCTGGATTTGAGTGTTTTTCCGCGTACTGAACATTGGCGCAAGCTACTGTCAGCGCTGATCGCCGAGCTACGCCCGGATGCTCCCGACCATATTCAGGCGGTATTGGATAATCTGGATAAAGCCTCGGTGCATGAGCTGGAACTGTACGCCGATGCGCTGTTAAACCGCGAGTTTGCACAGATTGGCAGCGAAAAATCGCCATTTATCTGGGCCGCATTGTCACTGTATTGGGCACAAATGGCCAGCCAGATTCCTGGCAAAGCGCGTGCAGAGTATGGTGAACACCGTCAGTTCTGCCCGGTATGTGGCAGTATTCCGGTATCCAGTGTGGTACATATTGGCACCAACAATGGTTTGCGCTATTTGCACTGTAACTTGTGTGAGAGTGAGTGGCATGTGGTGCGGATTAAATGCAGTAACTGCGAACAGACGCGAGATCTAAACTACTGGTCATTGGACAGCGAGTTGGCGGCAGTGAAAGCCGAAAGCTGTGGTGATTGCGGCACTTACCTGAAAATTTTGTATCAGGAAAAAGACCCTCAAGTGGAAGCTGTCGCCGATGATTTGGCCTCGCTGATTCTCGATGCCAAGATGGAAGGCGAAGGTTTTGCCCGCAGCAGTATCAATCCGTTTT
Organism: Yersinia alsatica; assembly: GCF_902170305.1. Taxonomy (GTDB): domain Bacteria; phylum Pseudomonadota; class Gammaproteobacteria; order Enterobacterales; family Enterobacteriaceae; genus Yersinia; species Yersinia alsatica. The sequence continues at coordinate 125,988 of NZ_CABHWW010000007.1, forward strand.
TGTTTCCCGGTGAGTAATACTTAATGCTAGCGTCAATACTGTTTAATCCACCCGCAGAGTGACGAATATCTGAGTGACTATGAGCGCAGAATCACATTTGTTATACCGTCAGTTACCGGCAATTGATCGCCTGCTGCGTGAGCCTGAAATGGCACCATTGCTGGCAGAATATGGCTCTGTTCTATTGGCTGAAACTTTACGCCAGATGCAGTTAGAGGCCAGAGAGCATATTCGTCAATTTGATAGGTTGGCTGATTGGTGTATCGACTGGCCTGCTGCTCTACGTCACCGGTTAAGCCAACGTCAGCCCGCATTAAAACCCGTCTTTAACCTGTCCGGTACCGTCCTGCATACCAATTTAGGCCGCGCGCTGTTGGCCGAATCTGCCATTTCCGCGGTGAATGACGCCATGCGCGGGGCCGTGACTCTGGAATATTCGCTGAGTGGCGCGCGTCGTGGTCATCGTGACCGGGCGGTCGCGGATTTACTCTGTGAATTGACCGGGGCTGAGGATGCTTGCATCGTCAATAACAATGCTGCGGCAGTGTTCCTGATGTTAACCGTGATGGCGGCCGGGAAACAGGTGGTGGTTTCTCGTGGCGAATTGGTCGAGATTGGCGGTGCTTTTCGCATTCCCGATGTGATGCGCCAGGCAGGCTGTGAATTAGTTGAAGTGGGGACCACCAACCGCACGCATCTGAAAGATTATCGTCAGGCTATCAATGAACATACCGGCCTGTTGATGAAGGTCCATACCAGCAATTACAGCATCGAAGGCTTTACTGCATCGGTTGCCGAGCAGCAACTGGCCACGTTGGGGCGCGAGTTTGCCATCCCTACCGCCACCGATCTGGGAAGCGGTTCGCTTATCGATATGTCTAGCTATGGTTTACCTGCCGAGCCTATGCCGCAGCAATTGATTGTGGCGGGTGTCGATTTGGTCACTTTCTCGGGTGATAAGCTGCTGGGTGGCCCTCAGGCAGGGATAATTCTGGGTAAAAAACAGTGGATTGACCAATTGCAGCAGCATCCACTCAAGCGGGTGTTGCGGGCCGATAAAATGACGCTGGCTGCGCTGGATGCGACTTTGCGCCTCTATCAGCAGCCAGACCGGTTGACCGAGCTATTACCGACCATGCGATTACTGACCCGCCCAGCAGAAGCTATCGCCGAGAGTGCCCAGCGGGTACGGGCTGCGTTGGCCGACCATTATGCTCATTTTACCCTGGCAGTAGAGCCATGCTGGTCGCAGATTGGTAGCGGCTCGTTACCGGTAGATAGATTACCCAGTTGGGCGGTGACTTTTGCCCCCAAAGATGGCAGCGGCAGTGCTTTGGAAGCGCTAACCGAGCGCTGGCGCAGTTTGGCTAAACCTGTGATTGGCCGCGTCGCTGATGGGCGCTTATGGCTGGATTTACGCTGTCTTGAGGATGAAGCAACCTTGCTCAGGGAATTGGCACCATGATTATTGCAACCGCGGGTCATGTTGACCACGGCAAAACCACACTTTTACAGGCTATTACTGGCGTGAATGCCGATCGCCTACCCGAAGAAAAACAGCGCGGGATGACGATTGATCTGGGTTATGCCTATTGGCCGCAACCTGACGGCACTATTATCGGGTTTATAGACGTGCCCGGTCATGAAAAGTTTTTAGCCAATATGCTTGCTGGCATAGGCGGTATCGACCATGCCCTGCTGGTGGTGGCCTGCGATGACGGCGTAATGGCACAAACCCGTGAGCATTTGGCCATTTTACGGTTGAGTGGGCATCCGACACTGACGGTCGCGCTAACCAAAGCCGATCGAGTTGATGACGAGCGCATTAGCCAAGTGCGCCAGCAGGTGATGGCTGAAGTGGCGGCACAGGGCTGGCAAGCAGAGCAAGTGACGCTATTTGTTACCGCGGCGACCACCTCTCTGGGTATCAGTGAATTACGCGAACATTTGGCGCACTGTTATTCGCCAGATGAAAATAACAGCCGGTTGCAACGGCGTTTTCGTCTGGCTATTGACCGCGCATTCAGTGTGAAAGGTGCCGGTCTAGTGGTGACTGGCACGGCATTGGCAGGCAAGGTCGCGGTGGGCGATACATTGTGGCTCACCGGTGGTGATTGCCCGGTTCGAGTTCGTGGTATCCATGCCCAAAACCAAGATACTCAGCAGGCGCAAGCCGGTCAACGTATTGCCCTGAATATCAGCGGCGATATTAGCAAGCAACAGATTAATCGCGGGGACTGGCTCTTAGCGCAACAGCCGCCAGAGGCGCTAGATCGCGTGCTGGTTGTCGTTGATGCAGACGCGCCGATACAGCATTGGCAACCGCTGCATTTGCACCATGCGGCCAGCCATATCACCGGGCGTTTTTCGCTGCTCAGCAGCCCGCAACCCGCTGATGATAAACCTCAATTGATATTGGCCGAGCTGTTACTGGATAACCCTCTTTGGCTGGCTGAGAATGATCGTTTAATCCTGCGGGATATTGCCGCGAAGAAGACCTTGGGCGGGGCGCGGGTCATTCATTTGGCGGTCCCTAAACGGGGCAAACGGCAGCCAGCATTCTTGACTTGGTTAACCGAGTTGGCGCAGGCAACCAGTGATCGTGAAGTCTTGGATTTGCATTTGACGCAAGGGCCGGTCTCGATACATAAGTTCAGTTGGGCGCGCCAGCTTAAAGACGCTGATACCGCCGCGTTGCTGGCGAGCACGAATAGCATTGTGGCCGGTGATATCGCGTTGTCACCCCCACATGCTCAGCAGGCGCAGCAGACACTATTACATGTTTTATGCTTATATCATCAGCAACATGGCGATCAATTGGGGCTAGGCCGTGCACGTTTGCGGCGTATGGCATTGCCGACATTAGATGAGGGTTTGGTATTTCGCCTGATTGATAACTTGCTGGTGCAAGGGGCGCTAAAAAATACCCGTGGCTGGTTGCATCTACCGCAGCATGGGTTGGCATTTACCGAGCAGGAGCAGGAGTTATGGCAGCAAGTCGCTCCCTACTTTGTTGATTCTCCGTGGTGGGTACGTGATTTGGCCGTCACACTGCCAATAGATGAAGATGAGATGCGTAGCCTGCTACGAAAAGCGGCGCAACTGGGCCATATCACCGCAATAGTTCCGGACCGCTACTATCTGAGTCAGTGTATTGAGCAGTTTGCTGATTTAGTTCGTGAGCTGGATGCCAGTCAAGGTAGCACCAGCGCCGCAGATTTTCGCGATCGGCTGGGCATTGGCCGCAAGCTGGCCATTCAGATTCTCGAATTCTTTGACCGCAGCGGATTTACCCGACGCCGGGGTAACGACCACTTCTTGCGCGACCGAGGATTGTTTTCTCCTCCTCTGCCATCATCCTAAACATCTCTTTAGATGTTTTATTCATTAAATACATCGAATTTAATGTAAATTGAATCAAATACATAATATAAGATGTATTTAATCTCTGACACATACTTATTGATGTTTTTCGTGTTTTACACATCTTATCGTATGTTTTATCTCTCAATTACATCTCTTTAGATGTGCTAGTCTTAGCGTACATCATAATTAATGTCATGAGGGCCGAATGAGAACACTCAATGATGTGGCGACACAGCTGAAAGAGATCCGCCAACAGAAAAAACTGAAACAATCAGATATGCGCTTAGTCAACGGCATGACGCAGCAGCAGGTTTCCAAATTTGAAAAAGGGGGGGATATTCAGCTCTCCACCTTTTTACGCATTTTGGCTGGTTTCGATCTGGAAATACTGTTAGTGACCAGAGAACAGGCACAGGAAATTCGCGCGGGCAGGATGACGACAAACACAGTAATAGATGATGAAAACATCACAGCACAGAATGATCCCTGGCAAACAAAATATAAAAATCTGGAGGACTAGCTGATGGCGCAGCAAGTTGAGCAAGTAGAGGGGCTGGCGCTTTATTTAGGTGATATCCGCATTGGCGTTTTGGTTCACTATACCGGTGGGCGCAATGCTTTATCGTTTGATCCTGATTATATCGCGATGCCAGAAATACGGCGGCCAATTTTTACCTTAACTCAGCAAGTTGACCCAGATTATTTACGGAAAGTACAAATTAATAAGCAAAGATTACCACCAGTATTATCTAATTTATTACCTGAAGGCGCGCTACGGAAGATGATGACAACACAGTTAAAAACTCATGAAGATAATGAGTTTCCGCTATTAGCGCGGGCTGGTGAGAATCTTGCTGGCGCTTTAGTTGCCCGCCCGCTGCTCAGAGGTAGTATTCCACAATGGGCACTGTCCGCTCACAATAAAATAGAAGCAGTACAGATAGATATAAAAAATATAGCGGATAAATTTTCTTTGGCGGGTATACAGATGAAGTTTTCATCTCGTTATCAAGATGGGCGATACTTGATAACCACCGAAGTGGGTGAGGATGACTGGATTGTTAAAACACCGTCAACAGTGCATAAAAATGTTCCCGAAAATGAATACTCAGTGATGCGCCTGGCGCAAGCCATTGGCATTGAGATCCCCGAAATAAATTTGGTTTCACTAGACGAGATCGATAATTTACCTGATATCCAACTCCCCACAGGTGAGCATGCTTATCTTATCCGCCGTTTTGATCGTTCTGCAAAAGGAACAGGGCGAATACACACGGAGGATTTTGCACAAATTTTTAATTTGTATCCCAGCAAAAAATACGCAGATAAAAATTATGAACAAATTGCCGCTGTTTTATATAACGATGCTGGTGGTTTAGCCGATCTGCAACAAATGGCTCGTCGCCTATTAGGCAATATCTTATTAGCCAATGGGGATGCCCATTTGAAAAATTGGACGGTGACTTACCCTGATGGGCGTCATGCAAAGTTATCCCCTGCATATGACATTGTATGCACTAAAGTGTATATGACAAATGAGTCCGAACTTGCATTGAGAATGGCAAAAGAGAAACAGTGGTATTTAATCAATTTTTCCACGTTCAAAAAATGGTGTGAGAGAATAGATGCGCCTTATCTGGCTATTAAGGCCCATTTAGATGATGCAATGGAAATTGCCCGTCAAACATGGCCTGATATGTTAGCCTTATTACCTATGAATGAAGCCCATAAAAAAATATTAAGGGCCCATTGGTTGCAACTACACACCGATTTTCGGCTGTAAATCATCTTTATTAAATGCTGAAGAAGAGATTCCTTCAGCATTTAATAACATTACTCCACTGCTATTGTCTCCGGCTGACGGCGGATAAATATCACCACCAAGCCCAGCCACAGCAAGCCGCTGATCAGATTAAACAGATTGAAGACGCCGCTATTGCCCCACAGGTAAGCCACTTTGGCAAATTCGATTCCTAGGGTGAAGACCATCATGCTGATCATCCCCATGGCGGCGGATACCGTCCCTTTACTGATATCACTGGAGAACAGTGTCAGTCGTACCAAACCGGCGTTTGCCAGACCAATACCAAAGGCATAAAGGCTCAGCCCAGCGGTCATCCACAGATAGGCGTGGGATGAATAGAGTGTTGAGCCAGCGGCAACCATCAGGCCAATAATCATCGGGCCTGCGCCATAGCGGATAAGCTGCGGAACGCTGGTTTTGCCACTCAATTTTGCCAGTGTCAGATTACCAATAATCAGTGCGCCGAAGATAGGAACCTGCAAGATACCGTATTCAACCGTCGAGAGCTGCTCACCACTAATCAGAATGACCGGAGATTGAGCAATCCACGCCAGCAGGGGCAGGCTGGCAAAGCCCAATGCCAGCGAACCGCACAGGAAGCGGCGGTTAGCGAGCACCAGCTTATAGTCGTGCCACATTGCACCGACTGACAGTTTCTCACCTTTGCGCGAGGCGGTTTCCGGCATAGCGCGCCACAAGCCAGCAAATGAAATGGCTCCCAGCACGGCAAATAGCACAAACATAGTCTGCCACGGGGCCACATGAATCAGGGCAGCACCGGCCAATGGTCCAAGCAGTGGAGCAATGAGTGCCACGTTTGCCATCAGTGCGGTGATTTTAATACAGACCGCTTCTTCAAATGATTCCTGAATGGTGGCGTAACCCACCGCGCCAATAAAGCACAAGCCAATGCCTTGCAGGAAACGCATGGCAATAAACTGTTCAATGGTATTGACCAGTAAAATAGCAAGACAGGTCACGACAAAGAATGCCACGCCAGCTAGCATCACCGGGCGTCGCCCACGACGGTCCGATAAGGGGCCAAGTAGCCATTGCAGGAACATACCGCCCGCTAGATAAGCGGTCATGGAAGTCGGAACCCACTCTACGCTGGCGTTAAAATCTGCCACCACCGCCAGCATACCTGGCTGAATCATATCGTTGGCGATATAGGCGGCAAATTCGAACAATACCAAACACAGAGGAAATAAAAGCGCCCGTCGACCTAAACGCGTCGCGGGTGAAAATGAAGTTTGCATAGATTAAGCTATTAATAGTAAACATAAAAAAATGAGACCGCTCAAGCAGGATGTACAATCAGAGCATGTCGGGACGGCTATTTTGCCGTCAATATAACCGTATAGCAACAATTACCCATCGTCCTTGGCTCCGCCGGATTTATTGGCTGACTGGAATGCTAATGACTTTAGGTATTTACTTTGCGTATATATTCTAATTTACGTTATTGTTTGCCATCTTATTATTTGCATTCTAAATAGATAAGTCTTTTATGTCGGTAACAGTAAGACGGGTGATAGAGAGTATGCATGACCAATAAGATTGGCTGGATTGATAATCTGCGGGCTGTGGCCTGCATTATGGTGGTCATGATCCATGCCACCACCTATTACGTCACCAGCGGTGCGCAGGTGGGGGAAGCAAACTGGGACATTGCCAATCTGCTGAATTCGGCGTCTCGGGCATGTGTGCCACTGTTCTTTATGATCTCCGGCTATCTGTTTTTTGGTGAAAAAAGCGCGCAGCCAAAGCACTTTACCCGTATCGGGCTGTGTCTGTTGTTCTACAGCTTGGTGGCGTTGATTTATATTTCGACCCTGACCTCCATCAATGGTTGGGCTGCATTGATGAATATCATGCAAAAGCCGGTGTTTTATCATTTGTGGTTTTTCTACGCCATTATCGTGGTTTATTTGGTTTCCCCGCTGATTAACGTCAAGCCGGTATCGGGCCGTTATTTGGCCGTTATCATCCTGCTGTTGGCCGTGCTGGCTAATCCACAGGCCAGTAAATATTCGATTGGCGGCTTCCATTTACTGCCGATAAACCTCTATATCTATGGCGATACTTTCTATTATCTGCTGTATGCCCTGCTGGGGCGGGCAATTGGCATGCTGGAAACTCAAGGGCGGGCCATCAGTTGGGGGGCGGCATTGCTGTTTATCGTGAGTATCATATTGATTGCCATCTCGACGGAGAAACAGACACGAATCAATGGTAGCTTCGCCGATACTTTTTATATGTATTGCGGCCCGCTGGTCTTTGTTGCTGCCGTGTCACTGCTGGTGTGGTTTAAAAACTGCCTTAACCAGCCGATTGCCTGGTTGAGTTGGCTTGCCGGGCATTCACTGGCAATTTACGGTTTCCACGCGCTGATTATTCATTTTATCCGTACCCATCATTATGATTTTACTGCTTATCCGATACTGGATATTTTCTATGTCTTCGCCTTGGCTCTGATACTGAGCACGTTATTATCGATGGGGCTACAGTGCATTGACCGGCGGCGTTTGGTCAGTTAATCACGGCGAGCCCACGTTGTTGCGCGCGACGTAGCTGGCGTCCGGATGAAAATCCGGCTGCCAGCGCCGCTTTCTCCAGATTAAGCCCTTCCTGCAAACGGACTTCAGCCACTGCCACCCGTAATTGCTCGTGAAACTCACGCACACTGATACCGACATGTTCGCGAAATAGTCGGGTCAAATGGCGGCTGCTGACATGTGCTTTTTGTGCAACCTGTAGCAGCGACCACTCCGCTTGCGGTTCTGCGGACATTACATCTTGGGCGCGATGAACTGCCGGATGAAGGTGATTGCGATAACGTAGCCAAGGTGAAAGCTGTGGGTCATCACCAGAGCGACGGAAGTAAACCACCATCTCTCGCGCCACCTCTAATGCAGTTTGTGGGCTGCAATAGCGGCTAATCAGATGCAAAGACAGGTCAATACCCGCCGTAATTCCAGCACTGGTATACACCCCACGGTCTTCAACAAATATCCGGTTCTCTTTGGTTTGCGCGCGCGGTGCTTGTTGGCGCAACCGCTCCAAAACGTGGTGATGAGTAGTGCATTGATAACCATCGAGTAATCCGGCTTGGGCCGCCAGCAATGCGCCAGAACAAACACAGACTAAGATGGTTTTTTGCTGCGCAATGGCGGCTTTCTGCTGCTGTAACCACTGACGGGCGATGGCTGCTGTTTCGGTCGCAAAGAAGTGGCGCGAATCACTCACTCCCGGCACCACCAACAAGCTGCCTTCTGGCAAATTATCAGGCAGTGACTGTAACTGGCCCAACATCATCTCGGTGGAGGACATCACCTCGGGTAATGGGCTGATATAGGCAAGTTTAAATGACCCCGCCAGCCGTAAAGTTTCCGCCGGGCCAGTTAAATCCAGCGATAACACGCCGGGCAGCAAGAGAAAGTAGACATTTCGTTGCATAATTAATCCACAGTTACCGTCAGAGTGCGGTTCATATAAGCCGGAATATCCGGAGCATGCTGTAGCAAAGTATCAACAAAAGCATCGCGCTCAAAGGCGATTACCTGCAAATCCCACACACAGAAAGATTCATCTCGTGCCGCGCGCCAAACTCCCTGTTCCTGTACCCAGACTTTCACCCGCAATTCATTTTCATTATCCCACCACCCGACAATCAAGTAATTCAGTGTCTTACCTTGATGCTCGATCACCAACCCTACCCCGGGGCGATTTACCGTTTCAGCTTCATTAGGTAACCACTGCCTAACGAGTTGATAAGCCGGGGTGTAATCGGGAGCTGCCCCTTGAGCCTGCGAATAACGAATAACATAGCGTTTCAACTGCCAACGGCTCAGGTTTTTGATACCGCTGGGCGTGATGGCTCGAGGTAAATAAGGTTGTGGTTGCCAGCTGAGGTTTTTTTCAGCGGCGGTGACGGGCGGTTGTGAATCCAATGCATCCAGAGCTTGTGCCACAGTTTTGATGGCGGCAAAACGCTCAACCAGCACGGTTTCAGTGCGCAGCTTGAGTTCCGCACTGCTGAGTAGCACGCCATTGGGTTGGGTCATCGGGAAGGTGAGTGTCGCCTCGGTGACAAATGTTACCTGATAACCCAGATCTGACGCCACGCGAGCGGTGGTTTCGCAGCATTGCTCCGTGCGCATCCCGGCAATAATCAGGTGATTGATGTGCCGCTCCTTGAGCCATTGATCCAGCCCCGAGTCAGTCAGTGCATTATGCACCCGCTTTTGCACGGTAACATCCGCTTGATGGGAAACCAGCGACATAGGTTTAACATAGCCAGAAGCCAGTGAAAACGGCCCTTCAGCGGCCACATGGAAGACATCCACCAGAGCCACGCCCCGCTGCTTGCAGCCCGTTATTAGCTGGTTTAATGCCGCAGAAAATGCCGGTAAATCTTGCGGCTGCCAAAAATCTTTATGCTCGAACGATTGTTGGACATCAATAATCAGTAATGCGCTGTTAGTCATTTCCGGCCCTCCGTTGTATGGGTAGAGGGCCATCATCACCGCGTTTTACGTTAAGTGGAATGCCAAATCCGGCCATCATAGGGAACAAAAGAGACCAGATCAGCGTGGTGATTTACATTAAGGGCAATAATTGCTGATAAAGCTGTTTAAAGGTGCCGCGACGAGCAGCGTAATACTCATGCTGTTGAGCATCAGGATAATGGGTCTGTTCCAGCGGCAGTGCGGGCAGTAAATCTGCCAATGGAATATCCGGATTCAGAGCAATTTGTGCCAATCGAGCCGCACCCAGTGCTGGGCCGACATCCCCTCCGGTGCGATACTCCAGTGTTTGGCCGCTGATATCCGCCAACATTTGCCGCCAATAGGGGCTGCGTGCGCCACCGCCAATCAATGTGACCGATTTAGGCTGCAACCCGCTGGCATGCAGGGCATCCATCCCGTCGGCTAATGCGAATCCCACTCCTTCCAGCACCGCACGCGCTAAATCTGCCTGACCATGTTGGTGAGTAAAGCCCCAGAAAGCCCCTTTAGCATTTGGGTTATTGTGAGGCGTGCGCTCGCCAGAGAGATAGGGCAGGAACCACACCGGCGTGTCTGCTGGTGGCGTATTTTCCACGGTTTTAATGAGTGCGGGAACACTCTCGGCTCCGGTGAGTTGGCAAGCCCAATCAAGACAGGATGCGGCGCTCAGCATGACGGACATCAGGTGCCAGGTATTCGGTAATGCATGGCAAAAACTGTGAACTGCACTGGCGGGATTGCTAAGGAAGCCGTCACTGACCGCAAAATAGACACCGGAAGTGCCCAGCGATAACATCGCTTGCCCGGTTTGATACAGACCAACGCCGATGGCCCCGGCAGCATTATCACCACCGCCTGCCACTACCGGCACTGGTTTTATTCCCCAGCGGCTTGCAATATCAGCGCTGACATGGCCGGTGATTTGGCTGCCTTCGAACAGGGCTGGCATGTGCTGGCGATTCAAACCACAGGCCGCCAACATTTCATCACTCCAGTCACGTTTGGCGACATCCAGCCACATTGTTCCGGCGGCATCTGACATATCAGAGGCGAAATCACCACTGATAAGAAAACGAAGATAATCTTTTGGTAACAGCACCTTATCGACCCGACTGAAAATATCTGGTTCATGTTCTGCCACCCATTTCAGTTTCGGCGCGGTAAAGCCCGGCATCATCAAGTTACCGGTAATCTGACGTGACTGCGGCACTGCTTGTTCCAGCGCCAGACACTGGGAGTAACTGCGGCCATCATTCCATAAAATGGCTGGACGTAGCACTTGACGCTGATTGTCCAGTAAGGTCGCGCCGTGCATCTGCCCGGTCAACCCAAGGGCTTTGACCTGCTGTAAATCATGTTTTGCGGCAAGGGCTTGCATGGCTTGATCAGTTGCCTGCCACCAATCGGCAGGGTTTTGTTCTGACCATAAAGGATGTGGACGAGAGACGGATAACGCAGCACCTTGGCTGGCAATCACTTGCCCGTTTTCAGCCAGCAGAATAGCTTTAACGCCGGAGGTGCCCAGATCGATGCCAATGTACATATGTTTTCCTTAATATATAGGCTATCTCACTTGCCATTTTGAGCCTGAGCAGTGCTCGGAATCCTCACGTACTACGTGTACGCTCCGGCTCCTGTGCGCTGTCCAGGCCCAAACTGCCTGCGCCAATTACGCCTATTAACTATTTGGGAATATCTAAACCTCTATCTATTCGCTGGGTCTATCAGCCGAAGATATAGCGATTCACCAGATTTTCCAGTTGCTCTTGATGCCCACTCTGGTGCTGCGGGTTCAGGTTATGTTGGCCGGCATAGCGCGCCAAATCTTCCAGCGACATTTTGCCTTTCAGGATCTGCTGACCCAGTTCAGTATTCCAACCGGCATAGCGTTTGGCGACGCGTTGATCCAATTGACCATCTTCAATCATTTTGGCCGCAATTTTCAGGGCTAACGCCATGGTGTCCATCGCCCCGATATGGCCATAAAACAGGTCATATTTGTCGGTGCTTTGGCGGCGTACTTTGGCATCAAAATTCAGGCCACCGGTGGTAAAACCGCCCGCTTTAAGAATCTCAAACATCACCAGCGCATTCTCTTCCACACTGTTCGGGAACTGGTCAGTATCCCAACCGAGTTGCGGATCTCCGCGGTTTGCATCTACCGAGCCAAAAATGCCTAAAGCAATGGCGCTAGCAATTTCATGATGGAATGAGTGGCCAGCCAGAGTGGCATGGTTGGCTTCAATATTCACTTTAATCTCTTTTTCCAGCCCAAACTGCTTGAGGAAGCCATAAACAGTCGCAACATCATAATCATATTGATGCTTAGTCGGTTCTTGTGGTTTTGGCTCAATAAGTAAGGTGCCCTGGAAACCGGTTTTGTGTTTATGCTCGACGACCATCTGCATAAAGCGGCCAATTTGCTCGCGCTCTTGGCGTAAATCAGTGTTTAACAGTGTCTCGTAGCCCTCACGTCCGCCCCATAACACATAGTTTTCGCCGCCAAGTTTTTGGGTGGCATTCATGGCAGTGAAGACTTGAGTCGCCGCCCAGCTAAAGACTTCTGGGTCTGGATTGGTTGCAGCTCCGGCCCCGTAGCGCGGATGAGTGAAGCAGTTGGCAGTACCCCATAACAGTTTTACGCCGCTGCTCTCTTGTTTCTCGGCCAATACATCGGTCATTACTGCGAAGTTATTCAGATATTCTTTAAGAGATGCCCCTTCTGGAGAAACATCGATATCGTGGAAGCAGTAATAAGGCACATTCAGTTTGTGGAAGAACTCAAAAGCGACATCAGCTTTACGTTTCGCCAAGGTGATTGCATCACCCGGTTGTTGCCATGGGCGGTTAAAGGCATTGCTACCGAACATATCGGCACCGGCCCAGCAGAATGTGTGCCAGTAACAAGCGGCGAAGCGCAGATGGTCAGCCATCCGCTTACCAAGGATAATTTCATCCGGATTGTAGTGATGAAATGCCAGCGGATTATCGCTCTGGCTGCCTTCGTAACGCACTTGTTCTAATTCATCAAAATAAGATTGCATGCAATACTCCTTGGAAGCTGGCCCGCATCGCCGGGCTGGTGAGCTTTTATCTTCGGAGTTGTTGGCCATTCTCTCAATTACGTTATTTCACACTTAAATTCAGAGAATTATTAATTGTGGCGTAGATCTCATAAATAACCGATTAATTATAGAAACACCTTAATATTCATTGCGCTGATAACATCTCTGGCTGGAATTATGTATTTTGTAGGAAAGAAAACATGATCGTTATCATAAAATTAACATTAAACCAAAAAACATAATTGGTGGATAAAAATCTGTAATTGCCGATGGACAAATAAGCGTCAACAATCCCTATTGCAGTTGATGTTTACCGTTTCTCTTACCCTGCTTGCACAATAAGAAAGGTACCGAAAGATGAAATTTAAGAACATTTTACTCTCCGCTTGCGCCGCACTGGTAATGATTAGCCAGCCCGGATTCAGTAAAGAAATTAAAATCGGTATGGCGATAGACGACCTCCGTCTTGAACGCTGGCAGAAAGACCGCGATATTTTTGTTAACAAAGCTGAGTCACTCGGTGCTAAAGTATTTGTCCAATCAGCAAATGGCAATGAAGAAACTCAAATGTCGCAAATTGAAAATATGATTAATCGCGGCGTTGATGTGTTGGTTATTATTCCCTACAACGGACAAGTATTAAGTAATGTTATTGCTGAAGCAAAACGAGAAGGGATAAAAGTTTTAGCTTATGACCGCATGATAAATAATGCTGATATTGATTTTTATATCTCCTTCGATAATGAAAAAGTCGGTGAATTACAAGCTAAAAGTTTGGTTGAAAGAGTGCCACAGGGTAATTATTTCCTGATGGGTGGCTCCCCGGTCGATAACAACGCCAAATTGTTCCGTCAGGGGCAAATGAATGTCCTTAATCCTTTGATAAAAGACGGGAAAATAAAGATTGTGGGCGACCAGTGGGTTGATGCCTGGTTACCGGAAAATGCGTTAAAAATCATGGAGAATGCGTTAACAGCGAACAATAACAATATTGATGCTGTTGTCGCCTCTAATGATGCCACTGCAGGGGGGGCTATTCAGGCATTGGCAGCACAAGGGTTGGCCGGCAAAGTGGCTATCTCCGGGCAGGATGCTGATTTGGCAGCAATAAAACGTATTGTTGCTGGCACCCAAACCATGACGGTATATAAGCCAATCAGTAAATTAGCGAATGATGCTGCAGAAATTGCCGTGACCTTAGGTAAAGGCGAACAACCGCAATCAAACAGCAAATTAAATAATGGTATTAAGGATGTTCCCGCTTATTTATTAACGCCAATTTCTGTGGATAAAAACAATATCGATAGTACAGTTATTGCTGATGGGTTCCACAAAAAATCAGATATTAATTAATTTACTGCCGGGGTTTTATCTGGCTTATTAAATTAACTGTTATTTCATATATGCCAAAGTGCTTGAGGTTGTGGCTAACACTTTACAGCCTCAAGTACGAAGGTTATATGGGGGAATTATGCCCTACCTGCTAGAAATGAAAGAAATAACCAAGCAATTCGGCGTTGTTAAAGCTGTCGATAATATCAGCCTGACACTTGAGGCTGGACAAGTATTATCTTTGTGCGGGGAAAACGGTTCTGGAAAATCCACACTAATGAAAGTGTTATGTGGTATTTACCCTATAGGCTCCTTTCAAGGGGAAATAATTTTTGCAGGTGAAACGCTTCAGGCCAAAAATATTCGTGATACAGAGCAAAAAGGCATTGCCATAATTCATCAGGAATTGGCATTAGTGAAGCAAATGTCAGTGTTAGAAAATATGTTCCTCGGCTCCGAATGGGGGCGTTTCGGCATTATGGACTACGATGCCATGTATTTGCGCTGCCAGCGGATGCTGGCACAGGTAAAACTGGTGGTAGACCCTCACACGCCGGTGGGTGAGTTGGGGTTAGGGCAGCAGCAATTGGTTGAAATCGCGAAAGCGCTAAACAAACAAGTGCGGCTGTTGGTGCTGGATGAGCCAACGGCTTCTCTCACTGAGAGCGAAACCGCTATTTTGCTGGATATTATTCGTGACCTACGTAATCACGGTATTGCCTGCATCTATATTTCGCACAAGCTAAATGAAGTGAAAGCTATATCGGACCATATCTGTGTGATTCGCGATGGTCGCCATATTGGTACGCGCCCGGCGGCAACCATGAGTGAGGATGACATCATCGCCATGATGGTGGGGCGCGAACTAAAAGAGCTCTATCCCCACGAAGCTCATCATATTGGTGAAGAAATTCTCCGTGTAGAAAATCTCTGCGCCTGGCACCCGGTAAATCGCCATATCCGCCGAGTGGATGAGGTCTCTTTCTCCTTGAAACGCGGCGAGATCCTTGGCGTTGCCGGACTGGTGGGTTCTGGCCGGACAGAAACAGTGCAATGCTTGTTTGGTGTTTACCCAGGCCGCTGGCAGGGGGATATTCTTATTGATGGTCAGGCGGTAACCATCACTAATTGTCAGCAGGCCATGAAACTGGGCATTGCGATGGTGCCGGAAGATCGCAAAAAAGATGGCATCGTGCCGGTTATGGGGGTGGGAGCCAATATCACACTGGCTGCATTAGATGATTTTACCGGTGCTTTTAGCATGCTGGATGACGCTAAAGAGCAATTAACTATCGTGCAGTCCCTCGCCCGCTTAAAAGTGAAAACGTCCTCTTCGGAACTGGCAATTGCTCGCCTGAGTGGGGGCAATCAGCAAAAAGCGATTCTTGCCAAATGCTTACTGTTGAACCCACGAATTTTGATTCTCGATGAACCGACTCGCGGCATCGACATCGGTGCAAAATATGAAATTTATAAGCTTATCAATCAATTGGTCCAGCAGGGGATAGCGGTTATTGTGATTTCCTCTGAATTGCCGGAGGTATTGGGATTAAGTGATCGTGTGCTGGTCATGCATCAAGGGCGCATTAAAGCTGATCTCATTAACCATAACCTGACTCAAGAAAAGGTCATGGAAGCCGCACTCAGGAGTGAAACCCATGTCGCAAGCTAATCAAACTGAAGCAAACACACCAGAAAATGGCAATAAAAAGCCATTATTTCGGCTAAAATCGCTTAATTTACAGGTTTTTGTCATGCTGGCGGCCATTGCCGTTATTATGCTTTTTTTCACTTTTACCACCGAAGGGGCGTATCTCAGCGCCAGAAATATCTCGAATTTACTGCGGCAAACCGCCATTACTGGCATTTTGGCTGTGGGGATGGTTTTCGTCATTATTTCGGCAGAAATTGATTTGTCGGTTGGCTCAATGATGGGGTTGTTGGGCGGTATCGCGGCAATTTTTGACGTGTGGCTCGGCTGGCCATTGCCGCTCACTATCGTGGTGACATTGGGATTGGGCCTGCTGCTCGGCGCTTGGAACGGGTGGTGGGTTGCTTATCGCAAAGTGCCCTCGTTTATTGTCACACTTGCTGGGATGCTCGCTTTTCGCGGCATCTTGATTGGTATCACCAACGGCACCACGGTGTCACCAACCAGTAGTGCCATGTCACAAATTGGTCAAAGTTATCTGCCGAATGGACTCGGATTTGGTATTGGTGCCATTGGTCTGATGCTGTTTGTTGCCTGGCAGTGGCGTCGGCGCAGTCACCGCATCCGGTTGGGCCTACCCGTAGCGGCTCCACAGGGGGATGTGACCCGCCAATCTATTACCGCGGTTATTGTTCTTGGTGCCATCTATTTATTGAATGATTATCGTGGTGTTCCTACTCCGGTATTAATTCTTACGGCATTGATGCTGGCTGGGATATTTATGGCGACCCGCACCGCATTTGGCCGTCGGATCTATGCCATTGGTGGCAATATTGATGCTGCCCGCTTGTCTGGGGTGAACGTTGAACGCACTAAATTAGCGGTATTTGCGATTAACGGCCTGATGGTCGCCATGGCAGGCTTGATTCTCAGCTCACGTCTGGGGGCGGGTTCACCTTCTGCGGGAAACATTGCCGAACTGGATGCTATTGCCGCCTGTGTTATTGGCGGCACCAGTCTTGCCGGTGGGATAGGCAGCGTTGCCGGGGCAGTCATGGGGGCATTTATCATGGCTTCTCTCGACAATGGGATGAGCATGCTAGATGTGCCGACTTTCTGGCAGTACATTGTCAAAGGTGCCATTTTACTGTTGGCTGTGTGGATGGATTCCGCCACAAAACGCCGGGTGTAACCCCATCCCACGGCAAAGAGATCAATGCGATATTGCATTGATCTCTTTACTACTCAATTCCTCTATTCCACTCATTTCAGGAGCTATTCCATGTTTGAGAAACGCTACCGGATAACCTTGCTATTTAATGCTAACAAAGTGTACGACCGGCAAGTGGTGGAAGGTGTCGGCGAGTATCTGCAAGCATCACAATGTGATTGGGATATCTTTATTGAAGAGGATTTTCGTTGCCGCATTGATAATATCAAGGATTGGTTAGGTGATGGTGTCATTGCAGATTTTGATGATCGGCAGATAGAGCAATTGTTGGCGAATGTTGATGTCCCGATTGTTGGTGTGGGAGGCTCTTACCATCAAGCAGAAGATTATCCGCCAGTAGATTATATTGCGACTGACAATGCGGCTTTGGTAGAGGCTGCTTTTATGCATTTGAAAGAGAAGGGATTAAACCGTTTTGCCTTCTACGGATTACCTGCCAGCAGTGATAAGCGCTGGGCACAGGAGCGGGAATATGCTTTTCGACAATTAGTGGCAGCGGAGCAATATCAGGGCGTGGTTTATCAGGGGATGGCGACGGCGCCCGCTAATTGGCAATACACGCAAAACCGGTTGTCAGATTGGGTGCAGACGTTGCCACATCAGACGGGCATTATTGCTGTCACTGATGCTAGAGCGCGCCATTTATTACAAGTGTGTGAGCATTTGGATATTGCAGTGCCAGAGAAATTGAGTGTCATTGGCATTGATAATGAAGAGTTAACCCGCTATTTATCGCGAGTGGCGCTGTCGTCGGTAGTGCAAGGCACTCGGCAGATGGGATATCGGGCAGCCAAGATGCTGCATCAACGCCTTAACCAGCGCCAGAAACAGCAAGAATCCCCGCCATTGCAGCGCATTTTGGTACCACCCGTTAAAGTGATGGCGAGGCGCTCCACTGATTTCCGCTCATTACGTGATCCGGCAGTGATTCAGGCCATGCATTATATTCGTCATCATGCTTGTAAGGGGATTAAAGTCGAGCAGGTGCTGGATGCCGTGGGAATGTCGCGATCAAATTTGGAAAAGCGCTTTAAAGATGACATTGGGCAGACTATTCATGGTGTTATTCATGAAGAAAAACTCGATCGGGCGCGCAATTTACTGTCGGCGACATCATTGCCTATCAATGAAATCTCGCAAATGTGTGGCTATCCATCACTGCAATATTTCTATTCGGTATTCAAAAAAGGCTATTCGATTACCCCGAAAGAACACCGTGATAAATATGGCGAAGTCAGCTATTAGCCATTTCCGTGCCGATGATGATAATTTTACCCGTCGTCTGGTCGGGTGATTTATTCATGATACTTATCTAATGGATAGCACCATACAATAAACACGCTATAATCCCCCCCTTACCATCTTTCCTTATGGAAGATCATCGTCCCCGGTGGGGCGGCTGGACTTCAAATCCAGATGGGGCCGCCAGCGGTCCTTGGCAGGTTCAACTCCTGTGATCTTCCGCCAAAGGTTGTCTCCCATGTTCTCTCGTAATCAAAAACTACCTAATTTCATTCAATAGTTCAGGGTGTTTATCAAGGACTTGTAATAGTTTTATTGTTGATGGATGTGGCAATGCCTTGCCCTTTTCGTAACGTGAAAATGCATTAACTCCACCGCCAAAAATCTCACTAGCTTCTCGCTGATTTAAGCCCAACTTCTTTCTGACCTGAACAATATATTCAGGTTTAATTGATTCTGTATTGACCATTTTTCGCAAAAGCATCGTTTTTGCTGCATAGGCATCGGACTCTGCTTCGGTCATAACAGTTTCACCACATGCCGGGCAATGTTGTCCTATCACGTTATCGACGATGAATTTACGCCCTTTATAAGTAAAGGGAACGTCACGCGCTTCGTGGATTAATTCTGCACCACCACAAACTGGACATTTCATCATTAAAGCTCCTTAAACGAGACAATCAAAACATCATCGATAATCGTGATTTTTAAATAAACACGACCACAGGAAAGCATAGGTCGGTACACATCCTGCCAAATGGTATGATCTTGATGTGTAGTCATACTTTTATAAAAATCAGTGCTAGTCAGTTGGCAAACTACATCACACATATCACTAAAACTTAGTCCCAACTCCTCGGCCCCATCTCTGGCAGTTCGAGTCGATTTAACATTCCCTTTCGATACCAATTCTTTTACTTTCAGTAAACGAGTATGCGGAGTCCGTTTCTCCATTTCATTGCCATCCTTGAGCAAATCCCACCCCACAAATATAACCTAGTAGGTTATTTGTAGCAATTAATTAACCTATTAGGTTGATTTATGGGTTTGATTTAGCAATTACTAATTAGGCATAGTTGTTGACGTTATCCATGTTTCACCCACAAACGCGGCCTCTCTCGCATTAACTATCAAGATCTCAACGAGCCTCTAGAAACTGCGGCATAACCGCCAAAATACAAAAAGGCATCGTGGGATACCTTTAAAGATTAAGAATCACGCCACCTCACGTCACTTAAGCATTTAACGTACCAATCTCTTGATAGATAACAGGATAGATATACTCATTGTTAATCTTATCTATGATCTTTTGTCAAAACGCTTCCGTACCACTCTTCTCAAAACCCATAGTTTTCATGGGAAAATTTTTTTGCTTCCATAAAACAGTGCGGCAAGGTCTTTGTGTATTTTTTGTCCTAAAGCCGATGATGGAAGTTATTTTAAATCAATAAATCGCTATAAATTTTGCAATAGTACTGATAATAAAGACATGTGCTTAAAAACAGTATTGACATCTCATCTATAACACGTAGATTGGAATTCAACACCGGTGCAATTAGTAGCAAACTTTTATTTAGCCGGTGTCCATGTAGCAGATTTAAATAATGCGATAAAGGTCACGAAATATTTTTTTATGTGAGATTCGCTATGAGTTTTCCTATAATTGACTCATGCGATGATGCTTTAAGGTCACGCAGTAAATCTTCATAATCGCATTTTGTGGACGATACGCGATGAGTTAAGGCTTTGTTGTTAATAGTAATGTTCGCGATTTGTGTACATCAGTATGAGATCGAGAATATCGCGACGAAAGTAAAGCCACGTAACAAAGAGTATATATCGCGAGGGTGGTGTACTAATTTAGCTAGCGTTATCAAAAACATGGCTAAATTAAATTAGACTGGGAATGTTACCATTCAGTTAATATATTGGAGGGCATAGTTAGTTACCAACGAAAATATTCCTGTAAATCATGTACATCTTTATAAACAGTACGAAAGTCAGTATCACGTTATTAAGTTGATTAATGTTTAATTTTAAATGTGTAGTACCTTAAAAGCCCTGACTAAATCTAGTCGGGGCTTTTATCATTTTGGGGCCAGCTATTATTTACAATGGAGTTATAGCGAATAAAAACAGGAGGATGTATGCAAGCCAGGTTAGCGTCACCTGATGAAGCAGAGCAGCTTTGGTGGGTGAGAAATCAAGCCATTAGGCATGGGTGTAGAGATGTTTATGATGGCAAAACATTGGCGGCATGGACCCCGGATTTGATGCCTGAAGGATACCGGCAAGCGGTGGCGAATAATCCATTCTTCGTGGTTGATGATCCAAACAGCCAAGTTCCTGTTGCGACGGGGTTTCTGGATTTATCGTCAGGTAGTGTGGAGGCTATTTTCACCTTACCGGAATTTGAAGGTCGGGGTATGGCTACTCTGATTCTGGATGCTATCAAGCATGAAGCCAGAGTGCGGGGCTTCACAACACTGTTGCTTGCTTCAACACCTAATGCCTCTGCATTTTATGAAAAGAATGGTTTTACACTAATCAGTGAAAGCTTTTATCCATCGCAGTTAGCACAAACCAACCTTAGATGCATGGATATGACTTGTCGTTTATAGGTATTGGACTGGCTTTATTCCTATCATAAGTCATTTATAAAATGTTGAAGCCACCAAGCAGGCATGAATTCTGTTGGTGGCATGGGGACTGAATAGAATACTCAGCTACAAACTATGAATATTCTCGCTATGGCGTTGGATTTAAGGGCATCGCTTTAAGCTGGCTGATGCTTTGTGCATGCAGTTTTGTCCAAAATATTCCATACAATCCAATAATAACGAAGCACCCTAGTGGCATGATAAATCCTAGCGCCATTGAATAGGCATCCGCAATGCCACCCATGAGCATCGGCATCACGGCTCCACCCACAATCGACATAACAATATAGGACGAGGCTTTTTTCGTTTGCTCACCTAGCCCAAAAATACCCAGGGCAAAGATGGTCGGGAACATAATGGACATGAAATAGAAACTAAGAATCAGTGATGTTACTGCCAACCAGCCTTCAGCAAACATAATGATAACCATCAATACACAGTCAATTGCGGCAAAGATCCACAGCAGTTTGTGAGCTGAAATCTTGCTCAATAGCAGACCGCCAGTGAATCGTCCGATCATAAATAACCCAAAGCCACCAAATGCCAATAACTGTGAGGCACCTCGTTCAGTGAATTTCCAACCATCAGGTGATTGCCAGCTCCAGCTATCGGGTAAAAATGCTGCGACAACTTGGCTAAATAGAGGGGAGTGGTCGACAACATAGTTGATAAAGAAGCTAAATACACCGGTTTGCCCTGCCACATATAAGAACTGGGCAACAATGGCTAACACAAAATGGGGGCGCTGCCATAAAGAAGGGGTGTTCTGGGTATATCCCTCTTGCGGAATATCCGATTCGGGGGTGATATCTGGAATTTTTGTGAAGAAAAAAACCAGTGCCAGTATGGCGACTGCCAAACCAATGCCCATATATGGAATGAATAGAGCATCATTACTGGTATTTACATCGCCGGTGGCCGATAAAATAAAGTGTCCGCCGATCAGTGGGCCAAATATCAAGCCAATACCGGTACAGGATTGCGATAAGTTCAGACGTGCCGCACCCTGTTCAGGTGAACCCATCACAGTAGCAAAAGGATTAGCAATCGTCTCAATGCAGGTTAGGCCGGTTGCCAGAATAAATAGCCCGACCAAAAACGCCCAATATTCCCCGATGCTGGCAGCAGAAATAAACCAGAATGCTCCCAGTGCGATTAATGCTAACCCAATAAAAATACCGCCTTTATATCCATAACGTCGAGCCAGTATCCCCGCGGGGATTGCCATGACGAAATAACCGATATAGTTAGCAAATTGTACTAATGCAGAGCCAGCTTTAGAAACCTGCAAGGTATTTTGAAAATGTTTATTCAGAATATCAATTAACCCGGTACTGAAACCTAATACTAAAAAAAGACAGGTAAGAAGAAAGAATGTAAACCCGTGGTTTTTTCCATCAGGCGTGGTGAACATATTTTTTATGCTCATAATATTACCCCATGATTTTTTGTTTTCAGATAAAAGTGGCCCTACCCATGGAAGGGCATATCTTTTATCTGTAAGAGGGTGAATAATTACATCAATTTATTTATTTCATCTGCTGTTGGCGGATTTGCTCCTTTATTACAACAGTTTAATGCCGCTGCGATACTGCCGGTTTTCAGTGCCCGTAATAGCATACTGTCATTCAGTTTCGCCAAGGTTTTGCCTTCAATCCCCTCCACCAGAACTGACAATAGTCCTGCAGTAAATGTATCGCCAGCCCCAATGGTATCAGCCACTTCCACTGGTGTGACGGGTTGGTATTGCTTCGACTGTGGGGTATAAACCCAAGCACCATCACTGCCACTGGTAATGGCCACCATCAAAATGCCTTGTGCAAACATTCGAGCGACAAAATGCTCAACGGTTTCATCGGGAGCTAGCCATTGAAGGTCAGACAGACTGAGGCGTAATAATTGTATTTTCCGGGTGATGCGATTAAATCGGTCAAGATAAGCCTGGCGTTCAGGAATTAAACTTGAGCGAATGTTAGGATCAAAGGAAATAAAACCATCAAGTCGTGTTAAATAATGTTCCCATGTTGTTCCACAGGGTTCTTGCATCAAAGAAATAGACCCGAAATGATGTAATTTTGCATCAATTGGTGCGGGGAGATCTTCTGGTTGAATAATAACATCTGCGGCCTGACGGGAATAAAATGCATATTCGGGTTCAGTCTCCGGATGAGTTAATACAAATGCCAATGTTGAAGGTGCTGGGCTACGGCTAATGGTGGTGGTGCCCACATGATTGAGCTGTAAATGCTGCAATAGCATATTGCCGAACATATCGGTACTGAGTTGCGTGCAATAATCTACCTGTGAGCCCAGGCGACCAAGTGCAATAGCCACGTTATAGGGTGAGCCGCCGGGGTGAGGAATAAAAGCATGACCGTCATGAGTAAAGTCGATCAAACTCTCGCCATAACAAATAATCCGTTTCATTTTCGCTCCTGATATTCCGGTTGGCTAATAGGATACGGACCGAGATCAACGACTTCGATATCTGGCCCCGAATCTTTACCTGACAGCAGCATATAGGTTGCTGGTTGTCCTAATGCAAAGGGAGCGAAATGCCAAGTATCACGGTAAAGAATTAATCCAAACGATCCATCCATATAAACTGCGACCAGTTTTTGCGGATCAAGCTCACCGGGAGCGCCAAGTACCATCACACTGTCTCCCTTTAAGGGGATAAAAGCTTCTTCCATTAAGCGATGCCGCTCTATTTGCTCCATTAATAACGGACGTGGATAACAAATCAGGTAGCTGGCGACCGGATGCTCATTGAAATCATTGGCATCACAAATGTTGTGATAACAATCGATATCGCCTCTTGCCAATGTGGGAGAGGTTGTGGGTTGACCGACCCAACGGGCAAAGGGGGCAAGGTTCTCCGCAGTTGGCTCAATTAATGGGATGGTATGTAAGGCTATAGTCATCATTTATCCTCTAATAATTCCCTGGTATTGGTTTAAAAAAACAAAAAAAGCTGGCCTCAATAAGGCCGTGCTGTTGATGCGCGTACAATGAGTTGTGGATCAAAACGTTCTGAAACAGCAGCTCCGCTGATATTGCCTCGTAGGCGTTCTATTAATAACTCAGCTGCATGTTTCCCCATGTCATATACCGGCTGGCGAATTGTTGTGAGTGGGCATGGGAAGAAGCTGGCCCAATCCGGATCGTCAAAGGCGACCACTGAGACTTCATCAGGCATTCTGATATTGCGCTGATAAATGGCATGCACTACACCCGCGGCGATATCGTTATTTGCTGCAATAATTGCCGTTGGGCGCTGGGCGGCGGGTTTGGACATCAACAGATGAGTTTGTTCGCAGGCATCGGCAAACAGTGATGTTGTTGCTGGAATTTCAATCACATCGGTATTGGCCTGTTCGGGACAAGATTGGCGAAAACCCGCCAAACGTTCAGCAAAAGTGATGGTCTGTGTGCTACCACCAATATAAGCAATACGGGAATGCTGTAAGTCCAGCAGGTGACGGGCTGCCATATTCACCCCGAGGATATTATTCAGCAATACAGTATCGCTACCGGCATGGCCTGAAATTCGGTCTATTTCTACCACCGGAATATTGGTAAAACGCTGTAAGTTATCGCGTGTGTTATGTGTTGGAGTGATTATTAGGCCTTGTAGCATATGGCTACGCAGCTGTGTCATCAGTTGCTCTTCACGTAGCGAGTCTTCATCAGTACTGCCGACAATCAGGGTATAACCTGCTTTATAAGCAACGTCCTGTACCGCTTTCACAATGGTAGCGTGGAAAGTGTTGAGAATATCGGACACCACCAAACCAATGACTTGTGAGCCGCCTTGGCGAAGATTACGGGCAAAGATATTGGCTTCATAGCCCAGTTCATCGATGGCTTTCATCACGCGTTCACGCGTTGCCGCCGCGACCTTCTCGGGCCGGGTCAAGGTGCGTGACACGGTTGAGGCAGAAAGACCTGTTTTCTTCGCAATATCAATTATATTGGCCATGCATCACCTTAATGACAACGTTTGCATAAATGATTAAAAAAATAATCTCATACAAAACAAATTAATAGATATAAACACTAAGGCTGTCACAGAGAATAATGACAACGTTTGCATTTAATAATGTCCAAATAATAGTTCAGGTGAGTAAATAATAATCAGCAGTGGATCACATTTCGCTATGAAGATAGGTATGGAGTTGGGGCTATGTGAGGTAGTGAATTGCAGCGTCAGCTAAAAATGAGCACTATAAAGTTTCGAACTATTTGATTACATTGCCGATATCGTCATAACGAATGCAGTTCATTAGCACTGGCTTAGTTGCTAATAACTTGGCTATAGCGAACTGACTTTAGAAGCAAAACCGTGCTGTTCTGAAGACCCGACTGGCAGGAGTAACCCTATGATCGCAGTCATCTTTGAAGTAGAACCCGCAGAGGGTGAATACAATGCATATTTAGACTACGCCGCAGCATTAAAACCCTTGTTAGAACAAATGGATGGCTTTATTTCGGTGGAGCGTTTTCAAAGTTTGAGCCACCCACAAAAATTACTGTCGCTGTCATTCTGGCGTGATGAAGATGCGGTTAAGCAATGGCGAAATATTGAACAGCATCGAATGGCTCAAGAGGCTGGGCGTGATGGCGTCTTCGCCGGTTATCGTCTGCGGGTTGCGACGGTAGTGCGGGACTATGGTTTAACGGAACGAGAGCAGGCGCCCGTTGATAGCCAGGCTCATCACAAATAAATAGGTTGGCAGGGGTTACTAGGGCAAACCGCAACTCTAATCGACCCTTTCTGCTATCTCTTTGCTACTGACCTTCTTAAGTTAAGTGGCAAATATCCCTCAATTGTCACGCGAGGCATCCCGCATTTTTGGTGATGTAATGTAAAATTCGTGTGAAATATATGTGACTTCGTGCGCAAAAACAAACCAATTTTATGCTGCTTTGGTTGCTGAAATCATGTCAAAAATCCTCCCGCTTGGCCTTAATATAGAATGGGGTTTTATATAACTAACTAATTTTAAAGAAAATTACTGTCTCTGTTTTTTTGAGGCATTGCGAGCGTTCATCATTTTTTTGCTGCTTGATTGTACTTGTCTATACGAGTATATGTTAATAAATACTCAAGCTAAGTAATGTCGTCGATACCTGAAAAACTGGTTGAAGGAAATTGCCGTGACTGCCCAAAACAGATTCCGTGATAATGAGATTCGAGCCTCGCGTGGCACAAAACTTACTGCCAAAAGTTGGCTGACTGAAGCTCCGCTACGTATGTTGATGAATAATCTTGATCCTGAAGTCGCTGAGAATCCCAAAGAATTAGTGGTTTACGGCGGTATTGGCCGTGCCGCCCGCAACTGGGAATGTTATGACAAGATTGTGGAAAGTCTGACGCATCTGAATGATGACGAGACTTTGCTGATCCAGTCAGGCAAGCCGGTGGGAGTATTTAAAACTCACAGTAATGCACCTAGAGTATTGATTGCTAACTCGAATCTGGTGCCTCATTGGGCTAATTGGGAACATTTTAACGAATTAGATGCTAAAGGGCTGGCTATGTATGGCCAGATGACGGCGGGCAGTTGGATCTATATCGGCAGCCAAGGCATTGTGCAGGGCACCTATGAAACTTTCGTGGAAGCCGGTCGACAGCACTTTGGCGGTAGTCTAAAAGGGCGCTGGGTATTGACGGCAGGATTGGGTGGCATGGGGGGAGCACAGCCGCTGGCAGCAACCTTGGCTGGCGCTTGTTCTCTCAATATTGAGTGCCAGCAGAGTCGCATCGATTTTCGCCTGAAAACTCGTTATGTTGATGAACAAGCCATTGATCTGGATGACGCATTAGCTCGAATCAAAAAATACACCGCGGCGGGTGATGCTGTTTCTATCGCCTTGTGTGGCAATGCGGCCGAGATTTTACCTGAACTGGTACGCCGCGGGGTTCGCCCGGACATGGTGACCGACCAAACCAGTGCTCATGATCCACTAAATGGTTATTTACCAAAAGGCTGGAGCTGGGAAGAGTATCGTCAACGTGCTGAAAGTGAGCCAGCGCTAGTGGTTAACGCAGCGAAAACCTCTATGGCTGAACATGTTGAAGCGATGCTGGCCTTTCACAATATGGGCATCCCGACCTTTGATTACGGCAATAATATCCGCCAAATGGCACAAGATATGGGCGTGACCCATGCTTTTGATTTCCCTGGTTTTGTTCCTGCTTACATTCGCCCACTCTTCTGCCGTGGCATTGGTCCATTCCGCTGGGTCGCACTCTCTGGTAGCCCGGATGACATTTATAAAACGGATGCTAAGGTTAAAGAACTTATCCCTGATGATGAGCACTTGCATCACTGGTTAGATATGGCGCGTGAGCGTATTAGCTTCCAAGGGCTACCGGCTCGTATTTGCTGGGTCGGTTTAGGTCAGCGCGCTAAATTAGGCTTGGCCTTCAATGAGATGGTACGTACCGGTGAATTATCGGCTCCGATTGTGATTGGTCGTGATCATCTGGACTCTGGCTCAGTGGCCAGCCCTAACCGTGAAACCGAAGCGATGCAGGATGGCTCTGATGCCGTCTCTGACTGGCCGCTGCTTAACGCATTACTAAATACTGCCAGTGGTGCAACTTGGGTGTCACTGCATCATGGTGGCGGTGTGGGGATGGGCTTCTCACAACATTCAGGCATGGTGGTGGTATGTGATGGCAGTGACGAGGCCGCAGAACGTATCGCCCGAGTATTACATAACGATCCGGCGACTGGCGTGATGCGCCATGCTGACGCGGGTTATGACATCGCTATTCATTGCGCACAAGAGCAGGGGTTGAACCTGCCAATGGTTGCCGCGACTCAAGGTAAAAAATAATGAAAACAACCCTCGAAACCATGACCCTGCGCCCCGGCCAGATGACTCTGGCTGACTTGCGGCATATTTATCAACATCCAGTTCATATCACTCTGGATGAAAATGCTTATGCGGCTATTCAACAAAGTGTGGATTGTGTGCAGGCCATATTGGCAGAGAAGCGCACAGCTTATGGTATCAATACCGGCTTTGGCCTACTGGCATCGACCCGTATTGCGACCGAAGATTTAGAAAACCTGCAACGCTCAATTGTTCTGTCCCATGCGGCAGGTGTTGGCGAACCAAATGATGATGCTATTGTGCGCTTGATTATGGTGTTAAAAATCAATAGCCTGGCTCGTGGTTTCTCCGGCATTCGTCTAGAGGTTATTCAAGCATTAATCACCTTGGTTAATGCACAAGTTTACCCGCATATCCCACTAAAAGGCTCAGTGGGGGCTTCTGGTGATCTGGCTCCGCTGGCTCACATGAGCTTGTTATTGCTCGGTGAAGGTAAAGCTCGTTATCAAGGGGAGTGGCTGGATGCCCGCGCCGCATTGGCTAAAGCGGGCTTGCAACCTCTGACTCTCGCGGCAAAAGAGGGGCTGGCACTGCTTAATGGCACACAGGTTTCTACCGCTTATGCACTGCGCGGCTTATTTGAAGCAGAAGATCTGTATGCTGCGGCCTCGGTCTTTGGCAGCTTGACGGTGGAAGCGGCATTAGGCTCTCGCAGCCCATTTGATGCGCGTATTCATGCAGTGAGAGGCCAGCGTGGGCAAATTGATGCCGCGAGCACTTATCGTCATTTACTTGGCGAGCGGAGCGAAGTCTCTGAATCTCATCGAAATTGTGACAAAGTGCAAGATCCATATTCTCTGCGTTGCCAACCACAGGTCATGGGTGCCTGCCTGACCCAAATGCGTCAGGCAGCAGAAGTGCTGGCAATTGAGTCAAACGCAGTGTCAGATAACCCATTGGTGTTTGCGGAGCAAGGCGACGTGTTATCTGGTGGTAACTTCCATGCAGAGCCGGTGGCTATGGCGGCGGACAATCTGGCACTGGCATTGGCGGAAATTGGCTCGTTATCCGAGCGGCGTATTTCGCTATTGATGGATAAACATATGTCGCAGTTACCGCCATTCTTGGTGGAAAACGGCGGTGTAAACTCTGGCTTTATGATTGCTCAGGTCACGGCCGCGGCCCTCACTAGTGAGAACAAAGGGCTGGCGTTCCCTTCGAGTGTCGATAGCATCCCAACCTCAGCCAATCAGGAAGATCATGTTTCTATGGCTCCACGAGCAGGTAAACGCTTATGGGAGATGGCTGAGAACGTGCGCGGTATTTTGGCTGTCGAGTGGCTGGCGGCGTGTCAGGGGCTGGATTTGCGTAAAGGCTTGAAAACATCAGATGCGCTGGAACCCGCGCGCCACTTGTTACGTAAGCATGTTGCCTACTACGAAAAAGATCGTTTCTTTGCCCCCGATATTGAAGCTGCAAGTCAACTTATTGCTCAGCATCATATGAATGAATTGATGCCTCCGCATCTACTACCAAGTCTTTAATAACTAATCGAATAATAAGCAGTCATTATATTGACCTATAGGTGATCCCGGTAACCGGGATCACCCTCTCTGAACCCCTGCCTGAAAGGGCACAAATCTTGCGAGAATGTACCATGAAGAATGATTCATCCACGCTGAAACGCGGCCTTAGTGCCCGGCATATCCGGTTCATGGCGTTAGGTTCCGCTATTGGTACCGGCTTATTTTATGGTTCTGCCGAGGCAATTCGTCTGGCAGGGCCGGCAGTATTACTGGCTTACCTGATTGGTGGCGCTGCAGTGTTTATGGTGATGCGAGCACTGGGCGAAATGGCCGTACATGATCCGGTTGCAGGCTCTTTCGGTCACTATGCCAGCCGCTATCTGGGGCCACTGGCCGGTTTTCTGACCGGTTGGACGTATACCTTTGAGATGATTATTGTGGCGCTGGCCGATGTCACGGCGTTTGGGATTTATATGGGCCTGTGGTTCCCTGATGCCCCGCAATGGGTTTGGGTTTTGAGCATTATTTTCTTTATTGGTGCGCTAAACCTCTGTTCAGTCAAAGTTTTTGGTGAGATGGAGTTTTGGTTATCTCTGCTAAAAGTGACCGCGATTATCGCCATGATTGCAGCAGGGCTGGGGATTATGATGTTTGGCTTTGGTGCGGGTCATGAGAGTACCGGGGTCAGCAATTTATGGTCTCATCAAGGGTTTATGCCCAATGGAATTTCGGGCGTGATTGCTTCATTTGCCGTAGTGATGTTTGCTTTTGGCGGTATTGAAATTATTGGGGTAACCGCCAGTGAGGCGAAGAATCCAGAGAAAGTATTGCCCCGCGCTATCAATACTGTTCCGGTACGCATTCTGTTGTTCTATGTTTTGACTCTATTTGTTCTGATGGCCATCTATCCATGGAATAGTATTGGGCAAAATGGCAGTCCTTTTGTGGAAATTTTCAGTAGCTTGGGTATTAGCTCCGCAGCCAATATTCTGAATCTAGTGGTGATCACTGCGGCTATTTCAGCGATCAACAGCGACATCTATGGTGCGGGCCGTATGATGTATGGCATGGCACAGGAAGGATTAGCACCTAAGTGCTTTAGCCGCCTGACGCGCAATGGTGTGCCATGGATGACTATTTTGGTGATGGCAATTGCGCTGTTATGTGGCGTGGTGTTGAACTATCTGATTCCGAAAAATGTATTCCTGATTATTGCTTCAATTGCGACTTTTGCGACGGTCTGGGTGTGGTTAATGATTCTGATATCACAGGTGGCGATGCGCCGCTCGATGAGCAAAGAAAATGTTGCCCGTCTGGCCTTCCCTGTTCCCTTCTGGCCAGCAGCACCGATTCTGACCATTATCTTTATGGTATTTATTATTGCGGTTCTGGGGTATTTCCCTGACACCCGAATTGCCATGTATGTCGGCCTGGCTTGGGTGGCATTAATGACACTTGCCTGGTGGATTTGGTTGCGCAAAGCGCCACCACGTATCATTCAAGAACCGGTAGAAAGTCGCGAAGCGTAGCCGCGATAACACTGTTTCGGGCCACAATCATAGGGTGAGTGGCCCGATCTATTTTCAGACATGCGGCGGAGTGGGGGGATTGAGCACCAATTTCTGATGTAACTCCAGTGCCATGCTCTCAAGGCGAGTTGTTAATTGGTTAGTCAGGGCCGTTAATTCGGTATTCTGCCGCAGTAATTCCAACATTACCTCCGTATTTTGTGCCGCTATTTTTTGGCGTTCTTCATTGGCGATGGCCAGCGCTTCACGGTGTTGTGCATCGGCGTCGGCGTTGGCTTTATCACGCTCGGCTTGACGAGTCTGTGCCAGTAAAATGAGTGGGGCAGCATAGGCCGCCTGCAAGCTGAAAGCTAAATTCAGCAAAATAAAGGGATAAACGTCAAACTTGACGACGCCAATTACATTCAGGCCAATCCATACCACCACAATTAATGTCTGTGCGCCGAGAAAAACCGGTGTGCCAAAAAAGCGTGCGAAAGCTTCAGCTTTTAGGGCAAACCAGCCATTACCGAAAGGGTTAGATAAATGCTCATGTGGGCGATGGAAACGAAAGTAATCTACTTTCCGCTGGCGGATTGGCTGCTGTTCGGTCACCGATTCAGTCGTTTTCATAGTTGGCAATCCTGGCAAGTGAGCGGTTTTGATATGAAATTACCGCAATAAAGCTAAACAAGGTTATTTAATACTATAGTGAAATGAGATGAATAACGGGAAATTAAGCTGTTTAAGACGGTTTCTTTGACAGTAATAACTACATACTAATTTTATTAATAGCGCACTATATACCAAGATAATGTTTTGCGTTTAAAGTAGCGGCGTAGATAGAGGGTGATAAACTGACCTCAATTGTGAAAAATTATATAGATACGGAGTAACGGCCCATGCCTGCCATAGCCATTAAGCGGTGGATTAAACGGATTGTTCTGGTTTTGGTGGTAATGTCCGTTACCATACTGGCAATACGAATTTACGATACACAACGAGGCCCGAAGCTTGAGCTTTGGCATACGTTTGTTCCTCACGATATGCGCGCCGCTGAAATTGATAAAGCCAATTGGGCGGATTACATCAAAGCCGAAAATAATCTTTTTGATGAAGTTCGGATTAATGTTACCGAGAAATTGGAACCAAGAACCCAGGTTCCATTAAATCGTTATTATTCTGGTAGCGCGATTTATCCACCTCATTTTAAAAATGATTGGAACCGTTCTTATATTCTGCAACCCGAAGGTAAACCTAAAGGTGCGGTCGTATTACTGCATGGCTTAACTGATACCCCTTACAGCTTGCGCCATATTGCAGAGAACTATCGTCAACGTGGCTATGTTGCCGTGGGTATTCGTTTGCCTGCTCATGGCACTGTGCCAGCGGGCCTGACCGATGTTGAGTGGCAAGATTGGCTCGCGGCAACACGGCTGGCAGTTCGTGAAGCTAAAGCATTGAGTGGCCCAGATTTACCACTGCATGTTGTTGGTTTTTCTAATGGCGGCGCGTTGGCAATGAAATACACGTTGGACTCAATGGATGATCCAACACTGGCAAAACCCGCGCGGGTCATATTGATATCTCCAATGATTGGCGTAACAAGCTTTGCGCGTTTTGCAGGTATTGCCGGTTGGCCAGCTATTTTCCCTGCCTTTGCCAAAGCGGCTTGGCTGGGGATAGTGCCAGAGTTTAATCCTTTCAAATACAACTCATTCCCGGTTAATGCTGCTCGTCAGTCGTATTTACTGACCTCTGTGTTGCAACAGCAAATTGCGCGCGATGCCAGAAACAATAAGATGGAAGAGTTACCGCCAATCCTGACCTTCCAGTCATTAATGGACTCGACGGTTAGTACTCGAGCAGTAGTGACCGCGCTTTATAACCACTTGCCGAAAAATGGCAGCGAAGTGGTGCTGTTCGACTTGAACCGTGCGGCTAGCTTCGGCCCGTTATTGAGAACTTCTTCTTATACTGCTTTGGCGCGCTTGTTACCGCCACCACCACGTAATTACAGTGCCACGGTGATCACCAACGTTTCGCCGCAAAGTAATGAAACTGTAGCGCTGACTACTCTGGCGGGTCAGACTAACGAGACGTCCGTGCCGACTGGGCTGATTTATCCACCAGATATCTTCTCGTTATCTCATGTGGCATTGCCATTCCCAATGAGTGATTCGTTATATGGTCGTTATCCCGATCCACGTGACCAATACGGTATCAGCTTGGGGACGTTTGCTGCTCGTGGTGAGCGTGCAGTTCTGGTGGTTGGATTAGATTCACTGATGCGAATTTCATCAAACCCATTCTATCCGTATATGTTGCAGCGCATAGACGACAAGATAGATACACCGGCTAAATAAGATTGCTTCTGAAGCCCCCAAATTGGGGGCTTTTTTATAGCCCGCATTTCATGATTAGCCGTTCATAAAAAACACGCTTGCTATTATATCGTGCGCTATCTATATTGAGTGTATTGATCCACCACGCAGTGAGTTTCAGGTGAAAAATCCGTTATTGCTGGACCAGCAGATGTGCTTTGCCCTGTATTCAGCCAATCTGGCCTTGCATAAGGTTTACCGTAAGTTGCTGAATCAGTTGGGCCTAACCTATCCGCAATATCTGGTCATGTTGGTGTTATGGGAAGGGGATGAATTAACGGTTTCTGATATTGGTCAGCGGTTGTTTCTGGATTCCGCTACATTGACGCCCTTGCTGAAACGTATGGAAAGTGCTGGTTTATTAATTCGCTCACGCGCCATGGATGATGAACGTCAGGTCATCATTCGTCTGACTGAGCAGGGCAGAAACTTACGTGAACAGGCGCAGTCAATTCCTGCAGCAATTATGTGTGCAAGCGAGTGCGATGTTGATCAGTTAGTTGATATTAAACAGCAACTTGAATCCTTACGTGGCAAGCTGCTACAGCACGGCTAAATATTATTGATTAGTTGAATGATGTCGCTGGGTTGGATAGAAACAACCGTTACCAACTGAGATGCATTACTTGGCCTGCAGAGGCTAAGTATGGGATATGTTCTACACTTATTAGTATGCAACTAATTAAGTAGTGTGCGATTTAATCGCAAGTTATTTAACTAGTTGTATCATAAGCCTATACCCCGATATGCAGGGTATATTCATATTTAATGACCCTTAAAGGAAAGCACTATGTCTATTGAAAAAGTCGTATACCGTGCCAAAGCTAAAGCCACTGGTGGCCGCGACGGTCGGGCAACATCCTCTGATGGCGTGCTGGATGTGAAATTGGGTGTTCCTAAAGAAATGGGGGGCGCAGGTGGTGCGGTGACTAACCCAGAACAGCTGTTTGCTGCCGGTTACTCTGCTTGCTTCCTCGGGGCACTGAAGTTTGTTGCATCAAAAGAAAAGATAAAAGTACCTGATGATGCCAGTATTGAAGGTACCGTCGGTATCGGGGCGATCCCAACAGGTTTTGGCATTGAAGTTCAGTTGGATATCAGTTTGCCGGGAATTGAACGCAGCGTAGCAGAAGATTTAGTGAAGAAAGCACATGTTGTCTGCCCATACTCTAATGCCACACGTGGCAATATCGACGTCACTCTGAATATCAAGTAACTCAATAATTCGCCTCAGAATCTCATGAGAATTATCTTGTGGGGTTCTGAGTGTTACGTGATTCTCTTACATTTTCTTATCCCCTGTTTTCAAACAAATAGACGAATATATACTCCTCGTATTAAGCGCTGGCTCGCGGATTTGTTCACTAAGAATGATTAAGATAATTCTTGTAATTAAAATCAATAGCACGCTTATCTTTTCTGCACTGAACCTGAGGAGGGGTTCACTGTCTGATTGATTCAAGCCACAAATAGTGTCTTTGGAGACCTTGCGTTATATGGACAGAGTTAAATCTTTATCGCAGCAAAGCATCTCTTTGTTGTTGGCAGTTTATATTGGTATTTTCCTGAATATTTCTGTCTTTTATCGTCGTTTTGACACCTTTAGCCAAGGTATTCAAGGCATAAAAGTCGTGTCAGCTATCACTGAAGTGATAGCCATTATTCTGTTTACCTTCTTTGTCATGCGGGTTATCTCCCTTGGTGGGCGGTGGTTTTACCGCGTGGTTGCCACCCTGCTGGTATTAATTTCAGTCGCCGCCAGTTATTACATGACTTTTTTCAATGTCGTGATTGGTTATGGCATCGTTATTTCCGTATTGACCACGGATACCGACCTTTCTAAAGAGGTCATTGGCCTCCATTTTGTCATTTGGATGGCGCTGGTCAGCGCATTGCCTCTACTGCTTATCTGGAAAAATACCCTGCACTTAACTTTGTTGGAGCAATTGCGCACGCCGGGCCAACGTATTAAACCGGTCTTATTGATGCTGATTACCGTCGCCTTGGTTTGGTTGCCTATTCGCTATCTGGATAAAGTGCAGCATGCTGATGAACAGCTAAAAACGGTAGATTTACCCAGCTATGGTGGTGTGGTTGCTCACTCCTACTTACCTTCTAACTGGTTGGCAGCATTGGGTTTATACGTTTATACCCAGTACGATGAGCAGTATGACGCGGCAACTTTGTACAACCCCGCGGAGCATCACACTTATGTTGCACCTGCTGGTATTGATGACACTTATGTTGTGTTTATCATTGGTGAAACAACTCGCTGGGACCATATGGGCTTGCTGGGATATCCACGAGATACCACCCCTCGTCTCAGTAAAGAAAAGAATTTAGTCGCTTTTCGTGGCACATCCTGTGACACCTCGACCAAACTTTCACTGCGCTGTATGTTTGTGCGGGAGGGCGGCACAGAAGATAACCCTCAGCGCACGCTGAAAGAGCAAAATGTGTTCGCGGTGATGAAGTCGCTGGGCTTCACCTCCGAGTTGTTCGCGATGCAGAGCGAGATGTGGTTCTACAATAATGCAAATACCGATAACTATTCATTCCGAGAATTGATCGCTTCCGAGAAGCGCAATGATGATAAGCCGGTAGATGACATGTTGCTGGTGGATGAGTTGAAAGAGTCACTGGCGCGTTATCCTGCGGGCAAGCATCTGGTGGTGCTCCACACCAAAGGCTCCCATTATCTTTATTCTCAGCGCTATCCCCGCAGCTATGCCCGCTATCAACCGGAATGTATGGGCGTAGATGATTTTTGCAGCAAACAGCAGTTGGTTAATGCTTTTGATAACAGCGTGTTATATACCGATTCATTTATCGCTAATGTGATTGACCAAATGCGAGATAAAAAAGCCTTAGTGTTCTATGCCGCCGACCATGGCGAATCTATTGACGATAACTCTCACTTCCACGGCACCCCACGAGAAATGGCACCACCGGAGCAGTTTAGAGTGCCATTGATGGTCTGGGCATCAGATAAATTTCTGGCACAACCGGAGCACCTCACTGCTTTCGAACAGCTCCAGGCAGAGCAGCGGGTCGGCAAAACTCACCGTCAGGTTGAACTGTTTGACTCAATTCTGGGTTGCTTAGGTTATACCTCACCGGATGGTGGAATTAATGCAGAGAATAACTGGTGCCGCGCACCTGACCGGCAGGCTCAGCCTGCAATATAGCCAATTGATGTAGGTAACATCTGATATGGCGTAAACCTTGATACCAATTCACATCGCAATTATAAGGTTGCGGTATACTTCAGCTCATATCCCTTCCCGGCTGGAGTCTGCCATGACCTACCGTGTTGCCTTTATTGATGATCATGACATTGTGCGCTCCGGTTTTGCCCAGCTTCTCTCTCTGGAAGATGATATTCAGGTGGTAGGAGAATTCAGCTCGGCAAAACAGGCGCGTGCCGGATTACCGGGCTTGCAGGCGAATATCTGTATTTGTGATATTTCTATGCCTGATGAAAGTGGCTTGGATTTATTGAAAGATCTCCCGTCGGGAATGGGCGTCATTATGTTGTCGATGCATGATAGCCCGGCTTTAGTCGAAATGGCTTTAGAGCGCGGTGCGCGTGGCTTTCTCACCAAACGTTGTAAACCGGAAGATTTGGTTTCTGCCGTCCGAACCGTGGGCAGTGGAGGGGTGTATCTGATGCCCGAAATTGCACAAAAACTCGCCCGTATTGCAGTCGATCCCTTGACCCGCCGTGAGCGTGAGGTCGCCATATTATTGGCGCAAGGTAGAGAAGTGCGCGAAATTGCCGAGTTACTTGGGCTATCCCCCAAAACCGTCCATGTCCATCGCGCTAACTTATTTGCCAAGCTCGGTGTTAATAACAATGTTGAACTGGCGAAGCAGGTGCTGAATCTATGATGCAGCGGTTGGTCATGGTGTTGGCACTGTTCTTTATCTATACCACTGCAGCTTTTTGTTTATGGTCAGTCGGCACCCAGCTTGTTGACCGCCCTTTACAGGCATTGCTGTTGTTCCCCTTTGGCTTGCGTATTGGGATTTTATTGCAAAGCCCGCGTCAGTACTGGCCGGGAATTCTGCTCGGGGATGCCTTGCTATGGTGGTTGCTGACTGACCAGTTTGGCTATGTAGATCTGCTGTGGTGCGCTATTCCACTGCTATTGGCGACGACGTTGCTGGCCTTTTTTGCCTCCCCTTGGTTATTACGCCATCAGAAAAATCAGAACGAATGGCAATGGCCCTTAATGCAAGGTGCAGTGATTGTTGGGGCGGTATTGATACAGGCTTTGGGATGGCAAATTGCCAGTGGTCAAGGGGCAATGGCCTTATTACTGGGGTTAGTCGGTGGCTTCACCATTGCGCCGACGTGCTTGTTATTGTGGCACTATCTGGCACGCCAGATTTGGCTACCTTTAGAGCCGGGGCTGATTCATAAGCCTATTAATCTGCGTTTGCACCATATCATGTGGTATCTGTTGCTCTTTGCCTTGAGTATCTGGCTACAGAATCAAGTCACTGAATCAGATTTATACCTGTTTGCCCCATTCTGTTTGGCGATACCTATTGTTTTCATGGCTTATCGTTATGGTTGGCAGGGGGCATCTGTCGCAACATTACTGAATGGCGTGGTGTTATTAATCAATACTCCTTTGCAATTAGATTCTCACCGCGACCTGCTGTTATCACTGCTGGCACAAAGCCTGACGGGGTTATTACTGGGAGCGGGAATTCAGCGGCAGCGGGAGCTGAACCAGCAATTGCAAATACGGCTGAATGAAAATCGCGAGCTAGCCAAAGCATTGGTGGTAGCAGAGGAACACGCCCGGTGTGATGTGGCGCGTGAACTGCATGATGAGGTCGGGCAGACGGTGACGGTTATCCGCACTCAGGCCAGTGTTATTAAGCGCTTAACTACACAGCAGCCGGTGCTGACCAGCGCCGAAATGATCGAAACACAGGCATTGCGGGTCTATGACGGTGTCCATGATGTATTAGCTAAATTATGGCCAGCGGCATTAAATAACTTACCGCTGTCGGCGGCCATTGCGGCACTAATGCGTGAGCTTATTCCGCAAGATCAATCTGTTGTCGGTGTGCTGCACTGGCAGCTTGATGATAATCCTATCGATGAAACACTCAAAATTACGCTATACCGGATTTGTCAGGAAGGGGTGACCAATGCCTATCGGCATGGTGCCGCCAGCCGGATTGAGATTAATGCGAGGCAGGATAGCCAGCAGATATATCTGACGATTCGGGATAATGGAAAAGGTATAGATTTGGCTACACTAACGCCGGGTTATGGGCTACGTGGCATGCAATCGCGGGTGAGCGCGCTGGGGGGAAGTTTTAACTTGAGTGTGGATCAGGGCACTTGTTTAAATGTGATCCTACCCACAGTTTCCTAACCCATTGATGGAAACTAAGAAATATTCTCGTATGCAGCGGGAATTTCCCTAATTAGTTTCGCGCGCGTGCGCAGCATGATGACTGCACTTGTAAAATATTCTGAGGTTCAACATGTGGTCTTTCCTCAAAAGTCGCGATAGCGAAGTGGTGGTAACGAATCAAGAGCAGATTGATTCGTCCTATAAATATTGGCGCATTCAATTAATGTGGACGATGTATATCGGCTACGCGGCTTTTTATTTCACTCGCAAAAGCTTTAACTTCATTATGCCAGCCATGCTCAGCGACTTGGGCCTGACGATGTCAGATGTTGGGATTTTAGGTACATTGTTTTATATCACTTATGGGTGTTCAAAATTTATTTCGGGGATGATTAGCGACCGCTCAAATCCCCGTTATTTTATGGGCATTGGCCTGGTCATGACCGGGGTTATCAATATCCTGTTTGGTATGAGTTCCTCACTGTTAGTGTTCGGTAGCTTGTGGATTATCAATGCTTTCTTTCAGGGCTGGGGCTGGCCGCCATGTTCCAAAATACTCACCAGTTGGTATTCTCGCTCAGAACGCGGTAGCTGGTGGGCGATCTGGAATACGTCGCATAATTTTGGTGGCGCATTGATTCCATTGTTAGTTGGTTTTATTTCTCTGCACTTTAGCTGGCGTTACGGCATGATTATCCCCGGTATTATTGGTGTGGTCATTGGTTTGCTGATGTGTTGGCGTCTGCGAGACAAGCCCAGCACCATGGGGCTGCCAAGTGTGGGTAAGTGGCGCAATGATGCCATGGAACTGGTGCAGGAGTCTGAAGGTCAGGGGCTATCGAACAAAGAGATTGTGAAGCGCTATGTGTTAACCAATAAATATATCTGGTTGCTGGCAGTGTCCTATGTGCTGGTTTATATCGTTCGCACGGCAATTAATGACTGGGGCAATCTCTATCTGACTCAAGAGAAAGGCTATTCATTAATGACCGCTAACTCTGCCATTTCATTATTTGAAGTGGGTGGGTTTATCGGCTCTCTGGTCGCGGGTTGGGGGTCAGATAAATGGTTCCGTGGTAATCGTGGCCCAATGAATCTGATATTCGCCATCGGTATTTTCCTTTCTGTCGCATCACTGTGGGTGATGCCCGGTATCAGCTATGTGTTGCAGGCGGGATGTTTCTTTGCCATTGGGTTCTTTATTTTTGGCCCTCAGATGCTGATTGGTATGGCTGCCGCAGAATGTTCGCATAAGGATGCAGCTGGGGCTGCGACGGGCTTTGTTGGGTTATTTGCTTACTTGGGTGCCGCGCTTTCGGGTTATCCGATTGCCCGTGTGATGGAGGTTTGGCACTGGAATGGTTTCTTTGTGGTGATTTCAGTTGCTGCTTGTTTATCTGCCTTCTTCTTACTGCCATTCCTGCGGGCGCAATCACCTCAACTAAAAACCGCCGAAGCTCAGGTATAGCCTGAGTGATTCAGTTTTAACCGCGGGTGATGCTTTTAACAACAGTCGCCAGCGGGTTGTTAAAAAGTGATTGACGGCCCAAATGTGTAGCAGTAAGATGCGGCCCAATTCGGCGAGTAGCGCAGCTTGGTAGCGCAACTGGTTTGGGACCAGTGGGTCGGAGGTTCGAATCCTCTCTCGCCGACCAAATTTAAGAACCCTGACGGAAACGTCAGGGTTTTTTTGTGTTTTTTTCTTAATTAACTCAGATAGCGTTTAATCTAACCTCATTTTTTCTCAATCCTCACTGCTATAAACCCTCTTTGTTTTCACAATGATCTCTTTTTATCTTATATATATTACTAATTTTAAAACCTATATTTATCATTCTTATAATATATTTTATATACTTTGCTGTATTGACTTTGTTTTATAAAAAACCGCTAATTAATCGTCGTTTTTAATCGACAATATAAACAATATTATAAGCGAACCAATTAATATATAAGGTGATTATATGAATTCAATTCATGAAAACAATAAAATAAAGCTATCAGTCTTGCCTCTTTCTATATCCCTTTCACTTTGTGGTATTTCTGCTTCTGTATCAGCTGGTGTTATTGCCGATAAAGAAGCACCAAGTCATCAACAAGCTGATATAAAAAATACGACCGTTCACTTTGATTGTCGTACGCCTGGCGGTTGTGGAAGTACAACAGTTGTTAATATTCAATTACCAGATGACAATGGTTTATCACATAATAAATATACTAAATTTAATACCCATGGTTTTTTTGACGAAATCATTCTGAATAATAAATTGTCTAGTGAAGAAAATGGCAATCCACATTTAAAAGGAGTTCCTGCTAAAGTTATTTTAAATGAGGTAAATTCTTATAAAAAAAGTCAATTAAATGGAATAGTGAGTATTGCCGGACAGGATGCTCATGTAATTATTGCTAATCCAGCGGGTATTGATTGTAATGGGTGTTTAAGTACCAGCATAACTAATGCGACTTTAACCACGGGTAACCCATTATTTAATAATGGAAAGCTTGAAGGTTTCAACGTTATGAGCGGTGGTATCAATATTCATGGATTTAGTAAAAGAGATGCTCCTCTATATTTAAAAATGTACTCCTATGATCTAAAAGCAAGTGGTAACTTTTATGCCGATGGGATTGATATACTGGCCGGCGGCCATCAAATAAAAGTAGACTCAGATGGGAATCCGAGTGGGTTTAAGAAAATATCTGAACGTTTGGATAATGCGAATAAATACACAGCTATTGATATTAGTGATGTTGGGGGAATGTATGCTAAGAGGATACGTATTATTTCTGATGCTAATGTGATAAAGAATCCGAATATGAAAGTGGCAAATGGTCAGCTATATATCGGTGCTAAAGGTGATATCTATAATTCTGGTGAAAAGATGACAATAAAAGATAAAGATATACATCGTAGTGGTTATGACACTGTGTATGTTGAGAATATAAAGGTTAAATATAATTAAGACGATGTTATATAAATTAGCGGGAATTAAGTTCTAATAGAAAGAAATTTATAGTAAATAAGCCGTAATTATTTTAATAAAAACAGTTGGCTATATCTGTGGCTAACTGTTTTCAAAATTTAATTGAAATGGAGTTTATGGCATGAAGCTGCTAGCAGTAAGTGAGGGTGTTTCACGTGGCTATAATAAAAAATGGATAACAGCAATCTTATTGTCTTTACGGACTTTTATATTTTTTTTCCCCTTAATCACTTATGCCGATGTCAATTCAACTCAAGCAGTTATTTTAGAACAACAGCAGCGAGAGTTAAAAAATAGCCTCACGCCGCCATTATCACATACTCAAATGAAGAGTGAATCAGCGACACTGGACGGTGTTATCTCTTCAGATGAAATATCCTGTTTGGTTATTGACCGCGTCGAGCTGCTTAATATGAGTGCCTTTCCCAATGCAGCCCGGTTAGCGCAATGGGCAAAACAAGCTCAGGGACACTGCTTAGGTGAGAAAGGGCTATCAGCATTGCAGAATAATCTTCAGTGGCAACTGGTGGATGACGGCTATATCACTTCACAGGTAACTTTCACGGAAGACAGCTATGCCGATGGGGTACTGTCTCTGACTTTAATTCCTGGTCGAGTGAATGGCATTGAGCATCATGAAAATAGTGATAGTTATGCACAGCTCAATACATTATTCCCGAGCAAGGCCGGTGGCTTGGCAAATTTGCGCGATATTGAACAAGGGCTGGAGAATCTGCAGCGCCTGCCGTCGGTAGATGCCACTATGGAAATTCAATTAAATCAGGAGGATTTAACTAGCCAGATTGTGGTGAATCGGCAACAGTCCCGTTTCTGGCGTATCAATACTTTTCTTGATAATGCGGGCTATGATGCCGTCGGTCGTTATCGTGCTGGAGCGACGTTATTTCTGGATAATCCCTTATCGTTAAGTGACTTGGTTTATCTGTCTGCTAGCCGGGAGTTGGACAATCATCATGATAAGGGGAGTGGTTACCTTTCGCTACATTACTCCGTCCCCTTTGGGAATTGGTTGTGGAGTATTACGGGTAGTCAGGGGACTTACTATCAAACATTACTGATAGCCGATACTGCCTTTGAATATCGTACATACTGGCAATCCCTGGATATACAAATTCAACGGCTGTTAATGCGAGGCCATAACTATAAAACGGTGGGCTACACTGGCGCATTAATTCGTAAATCCAATCGTTTTTTTGCTGATATTGAACTGGAAATTCAGCGACAGGATACTGTCGATTGGCAACTCGGTTTTCGACATCTTCACTATACCCACTGGGCCACGATAACTGGGGGGATTAATTATCAGCAAGGCACTCAATGGTTTGGCTCCGGCTCTTCGGCAGGCACAACCGCATTCCAGGCAACTAGGCTGGTTAATGTCACCGCGGCGCTGGACATCCCTTTTATGCTGGGTGAACAGCGATTTCATTTTCAACCTGAATTTAGCCATCAATACTCACGGTCCAATCTTAAGATGCAGGACCAATTCTCTATTGGAGGGCGTAATTCAGTACGCGGCTTCTCGACCGGCAATGTGCTAACCGGTTCTCAAGGGTGGTTTTTGAAAAATGACCTTGTATGGGTAAATCAACATATTGGTAGCCAGCTCTATATGGGGATGGATTATGGTCAAGTGAGTGAAAAAGGGGAGCAATTCTTACTTGGTGACACTTTAGTTGGTGCTGTTGCAGGTATTCGCGGTGGCTATCATCGATTTGGTTATGATTTGAATGTTGGCATTCCGCTCTATAAACCGGCTAATTTTCAAACTGATGCCTTAGTTTTGGGTTTTATGATTAATTGGCAATACTAGCTAATGATCCTTATATAAGTAGGGCATATCATAATTAATATATATACTTTGTATTTTTAAGCTTGTGGTCATTGGCTGATTATTTGAGTATGTAACTCACTACAATTATATTTTTATAAAAGCAGTGAGGTAAAATAATGGGCATATACTGCTATGTAGTAGAAAAATATAAAATTTTCATTCATAAATTATTCTTGATTATTTACTGTCTATTAGCAACCATGAGCTTTTACTCATTTGCCAATATTATTGCCGACACTCAAGCACCCAAAGATCAGCAACCAGAAATACATCATTATATTGAGAATAAAAAATTATGTATGACTCAAAATGCTCATTGTCAGGGGGCTATATTTACGACTATAAATATAGTAACACCAAATGAACAAGGGATTTCACATAATAAGTACGATGAACTCAGTTTGACGTTTGGTCCAGGGCATAATAAATTATTTTTTAATAACCAGAAAATTGATGCTCCTGGCTTTGTTGGTAACCCTAATTTAGTCGATAAAACAGCAAAGGTTATTTTAAATGAAGTAACATCAAATAAGCCAAGTCTGTTGCATGGAGATTTGGCCGTTATTGGTTCTCAAGCCCATGTTATTATTGCTAACCCATCAGGGATTTATTGCAATAACTGTCAATTTAGTAATATGGGCCATGTCACTCTTACTACCGGGGTGCCTGTAT
The DNA here is from genome assembly GCF_902170305.1 of Yersinia alsatica. Classification (GTDB taxonomy): domain Bacteria; phylum Pseudomonadota; class Gammaproteobacteria; order Enterobacterales; family Enterobacteriaceae; genus Yersinia; species Yersinia alsatica. Next base: position 170,009 of record NZ_CABHWW010000007.1, read on the forward strand.
TTAATTCTGATATTTTAATGGGTTATGATATTCAGCAAGGCGCGGTGAGTATTGGCCGAAATGGGCTAAAACACCATGATGGCTCAGATACCTTTCTCAATTTATTTTCTACTTCACTCACTGTGGAAGGAGAAGTCAGAGCGGAGGATATCTTGGCGGTGATAGGGAAAAGCCATATTAGTTTTACTGATATTGGTGAAAAATTTGATATTAAACCGAGAGATAATTGCCCTTATAATAGTGCTAATGTTGCCATTGATGTGACTAAGTTGGGCGGGATGTATACTAATAAAATATTCCTTTATGCCAATAGTGGTGGTGTCCAGAATAAAGGAATGATAGATGCTAAAACGGTGGCTAATTTAGTTTCAACATCATTTATTAAAAATAGCAGTGGTAGGATATACGCCCCTAAGTTAAAACTCAGAAGTGTAGGCGATATTGATAATATAGATGGGAAGATTAAAAGTGAGCGGCACGGCTTGGACTATCAGGCTAATGAGAAGTTCGGTATTAGGATTTCAGGGCGGAATGTTAATAACCGAGCTGGGAGCATCTATGCTAACAGTGGATACACGTCGATTAAAGCTAAGGGGTTTTTTAATAATTGGGATGGTGTCATTAAATCAAATGCGCTTTCTGGGCCTGCTGACATCAGAATAAAGGCTAAAATAATAACCAACGATTATGGCCAAATAGTGACATCTCAGAATATACAGATTGATGCCTCTGAGTTAAGAAATAATAAAGGTAGGATTATCAGCGCGTTTAAAAACGTGGATCTGGGTTATAAAACACTAATCAGCGAGGAGGGGATTATACACGCAGGTATTGAAGTCAATCGAACGATTAAGCCCTAAGCCATCAATGTAGCCATCCTCATGCTCAATGCTGCAATTCGGTGTTGCCATTGCGACGCCATTGTCTTGGCAATGTCGGTAAACCTTACCGCTTCTATTACCAGGTAAAATGCCATGCACTGGTTTGGGGCGCCAATATTGTGCGTCGGGTCGGTGTGTTATAGCGGCTGTTGGCTATAATCTATTGCCGAGTGAATATTTCGCTTTTTTAGCAGCACGCAGGATGTGCGTGATTCCGGTTGTATGTGACAACATTCACGTCACTTATCGGCTGCGGCAACAGCATTTCCATCTATTTTCTGTCGATATTACAAAAAAATCTGAACAGATAGACATCAATTCGCAACAAAGTTTTTTTGTTTGTCAGTGGATGTTGCAACTGCTTTATTTAATCTAGCCAGTTAATCCCTCTAGTTAATTGCTAATAGCATAAATTTTAATGCTGATAATGTTAACAAGAAGTTTTTTTTATGTTTGCATGCTGTTTCTCATTGTCTTGATAAATCCTTTCAGACCGTATTGACGTTGCCATCAACTGTTGCCAAATTGGTACCCTCAGGGGTAGTAATCGAGAGCAGTTTGGCTGATTCCACTCATTCAAAATTGTCGTCGCGATAGCATTTATCCGGCATCTCAATCCCGCATCCCTGCTATTAATGGGCAAAAACGGCACAGTCCGCGGACTAAAAAATTATAGGGCCTGGCCGTACACACAACACACATCACCATAATGGAGCACAAGCGATGACGATTTCCTTGGGAAAAACAGGGATACTGAAATTCGGTATTGGGCTGATTGCACTGACTGTCGCGGCCAGTGTACAAGCGAAAACATTGGTTTATTGTTCTGAGGGTTCTCCGGAAGGTTTCAACCCGCAGCTTTTCACCTCTGGCACGACATATGATGCAAGCTCGGTACCTATCTACAACCGTCTGGTTGAATTCAAACTCGGGACGACCGAAATTGAACCCGGTCTGGCTGAGAAATGGGAAATCAGTGAAGACGGCAAAACCTACACTTTCCATCTGCGTAAAGGTGTGAAGTGGCAAGATAATAAAGACTTCAAACCCACCCGCGATTTCAATGCTGATGACGTGATCTACTCCTTCATGCGTCAGAAAGATGATAAACATCCGTACCATAAAGTGTCTGGCGGCAGCTATGAATACTTCCAGGGTATGGGTATGGGTGATTTGATCACCAATATTGTTAAAGTTGACGATAATACTGTTCGCTTCGAGCTGGCTCGTCCAGAGTCGCCATTCCTGGCTGACTTGGCGATGGACTTCGCGTCAATTCTGTCTGCTGAATATGCTGACGGCATGCTGAAAGCCGGCACGCCAGAAAAAGTCGATTTGAACCCAATCGGCACTGGCCCGTTCCAGTTACAGCAATATCAAAAAGATTCTCGCATCCTGTACAAAGCCTTTGATGGCTACTGGGGCACCAAACCGAAAATTGATCGTCTGGTCTTCTCGATTACACCAGATGCCTCTGTTCGTTATGCGAAATTGCAGAAAAATGAATGTCAGGTTATGCCATACCCTAACCCGGCTGACATTGCTCGCATGAAAGAAGACAAAACCATCAGCCTGATGGAGCAACCGGGCCTGAACGTCGGTTACCTCTCCTTCAACGTTGAGAAAAAACCACTGGATAACGTGAAAGTTCGCCAAGCGTTGACCATGGCAGTTAATAAACAAGCCATTATCGATGCGGTTTATCAGGGCGCGGGCCAAGCGGCCAAGAACCTGATCCCACCAACTATGTGGGGCTACAACGATGAGGTGAAAGATTACCCATATGATCCGGCTAAAGCGAAAGAGTTGCTGAAAGAAGCGGGTCTGCCAGATGGTTTCGCCATCGACCTGTGGGCTATGCCAGTTCAACGCCCTTATAACCCAAATGCTCGTCGTATGGCTGAAATGATCCAGTCTGACTGGGCGAAAGTTGGCGTGAAAGCCAAAATCGTGACTTACGAGTGGGGCGAGTACCTCAAACGTGCTAAAGACGGCGAACATGAAACTGTGATGATGGGGTGGACCGGGGACAATGGGGACCCAGACAACTTCTTCGCCACTCTGTTCAGCTGTGATGCCGCCAAACAAGGCTCCAACTACTCCCGCTGGTGTTATAAGCCGTTTGAAGACGTGATCCAGCCAGCGCGTGCTGAGTCTGACCACGACAAACGTGTCGCTCTTTACAAACAAGCTCAGGTTGTCATGCATGATCAAGCGCCAGCGCTGATTATTGCTCACTCAACCGTGTACGAGCCAGTGCGTAAAGAAGTGAAAGGTTATGTTGTTGATCCGTTGGGTAAACACCATTTCGAGAACGTGTCCCTGGATTAATTTTAATCTAGAAAGTAGAGCCGGTGGGCGTGCATAGCATGTGCACCGGCTTCTTCATTTAGGTTAAGACAGATACAGATGTGAGCCATATAACCTCGCCCAATGAGTGTCATTGCCGCAGAAATTTTGAGCATGGACAGCGCGCAAACACTGGAGCGTACACGCAGTACGTGACGGTGGTGAGCACTGCCCTAGGTCAAAATGGCAAGTAAAATAACTTATTGGGAGGTTTAATAAGCTTGGTTGCCCACGAGCAGCTCGGCATTCTACACAGAGAGTTCGGGATATGTTGCAGTTCATACTCCGACGTTTGGGGTTAGTTATCCCAACGTTTATCGGCATTACTTTGCTGACCTTTGCTTTTGTTCATATGATCCCGGGCGACCCGGTGACCATCATGGCTGGGGAACGCGGTATCTCCGCTGAGCGCCATGCTCAAATCATGGCGGAAATGGGGCTAGACAAGCCTCTCTACCAACAATACTTCCATTATGTGAATGGCGTATTACATGGTGACCTCGGCATTTCGCTGAAAAGCCGTATTGCTGTCTGGGAAGAGTTTGTTCCCCGCTTTAAAGCGACACTGGAACTGGGGATCTGCGCGATGCTGTTTGCTATCGCGGTGGGTATTCCTGTCGGGGTGTTGGCGGCAGTCAAACGCGGTTCAATATTCGATCACACCGCCGTTGGGATCTCCCTGACCGGTTACTCGATGCCTATCTTCTGGTGGGGCATCATGTTGATCATGCTGGTTTCGGTGCAATGGAACCTCACCCCGGTTTCGGGGCGGGTTAGCGATACTGTGTTCCTTGATGACAGTCTGCCGCTGACCGGTTTTATGCTGATTGACACCCTTATCTGGGGTGAACCCGGCGACTTTAAAGACGCCGTAATGCATATGATTTTGCCCGCCATTGTATTAGGTACCATCCCCCTCGCCGTTATCGTGCGCATGACCCGCTCCTCAATGTTGGAAGTATTGGGTGAAGACTATATCCGTACGGCGCGTGCCAAAGGCCTAAGCCGGATGCGCGTGATTGTGGTCCATGCCCTGCGCAATGCTTTATTGCCGGTAGTCACGGTGATTGGCTTACAGGTCGGTACCATGCTGGCAGGTGCCATTCTGACGGAAACCATCTTCTCCTGGCCGGGATTAGGCCGCTGGTTGATGGATGCATTGCAACGTCGAGATTACCCGGTGGTACAGGGTGGGGTATTGCTGGTCGCGATCATGATTATTTTAGTTAACTTGCTGGTAGATGTGCTCTATGGCGTAGTTAACCCGCGTATTCGTCACAAGAAATAAGGGGCGCAAAATGTCTCAACTTACTGAGTCGACAGTAAAAAGTGCGCCGAAGCCGATGACTCCTTTGCAGGAGTTTTGGCACTATTTCAAGCGCAATAAAGGGGCTGTTATCGGCCTGTTTTACATCATTCTTATGCTGCTGATTGCCGCAGGCGCAACCTGGATTGCCCCGCACGGCCCGGCAGAGCAATTCCGTGATGCATTATTAAAACCGCCGGTCTGGGAAGAGGGTGGTAGCTGGAAGTTTATTCTCGGTACTGATGATGTGGGCCGCGATGTCTTGTCCCGCCTGATGTATGGCGCTCGCCTCTCGCTGTTGGTTGGCTGTCTGGTAGTAGTGCTGTCGCTGGTCATGGGCGTCATTTTCGGCTTATTGGCCGGTTATTTTGGCGGTATCGTCGATGCCATCATTATGCGTGTTGTCGATATCATGCTGGCACTGCCAAGCTTGCTGCTGGCATTAGTCTTGGTGGCGGTGTTCGGGCCTTCGATTGTGAATGCCTCTTTGGCGCTAACCTTTGTTGCTTTGCCGCACTATGTGCGGTTGACACGGGCCGCGGTGCTGGTTGAGGTCAATCGTGACTATGTGACGGCCTCCAGAGTAGCTGGCGCGGGTTCGATGCGTCAGATGTTTATCAATATTTTGCCAAACTGCCTTGCACCATTAATCGTGCAGGCTTCTCTCGGCTTCTCTAACGCCATTCTGGATATGGCGGCTCTTGGCTTCCTCGGTATGGGTGCACAACCGCCAACACCAGAATGGGGCACCATGCTCTCTGATGTGTTGCAGTTCGCACAAAGCGCCTGGTGGGTCGTGACCTTCCCCGGTGTGGCGATTCTGCTGACGGTTCTGGCGTTTAACCTGATGGGGGACGGCCTGCGTGATGCTCTCGACCCCAAACTCAAGCAGTAACAGAGGTAGAGAGAGATGGCACTTTTAAATGTAGACAAATTGTCGGTGCACTTCGGTGACGAAGGCGCGCCGTTCAAAGCAGTAGATCGTATCAGTTACAGTATTGATCAAGGTCAGGTGGTTGGGATCGTCGGTGAATCCGGCTCCGGTAAATCAGTCAGCTCACTGGCAATCATGGGGCTGATTGATTACCCCGGCAAAGTGATGGCCGATAAGCTGGAGTTTAATGGCCGCGACCTGACGAAGATTTCGGAAAAAGAGCGGCGTCAGCTGGTGGGTTCGGAAGTCGCGATGATTTTCCAAGACCCGATGACCAGTCTTAACCCGTGTTACACCGTCGGCTTCCAGATCATGGAAGCGCTGAAGGTGCATCAGGGGGGCAACCGCAAAACCCGTCATCAGCGAGCAGTCGATTTGCTGACACTGGTGGGGATCCCTGATCCGGCCTCACGGCTGGATGTGTACCCGCACCAACTGTCCGGCGGGATGAGCCAGCGCGTGATGATTGCGATGGCCATTGCCTGTCGGCCTAAGTTGCTGATTGCCGATGAACCGACGACGGCTCTGGATGTGACTATTCAGGCGCAGATTATTGAATTGCTGCTGGAATTACAGCAGCGAGAAAATATGGCGCTATTGCTGATTACCCATGACTTGGCACTGGTTGCCGAGGCGGCTCATCATATTATTGTGATGTATGCCGGTCAGGTGGTCGAAACCGGCAAGTCATCCGAAATTTTCCGTGCGCCACGTCATCCCTACACCCAGGCATTATTGCGGGCGCTACCGGAGTTTGCCCAGGATAAAGCGCGGTTGGCATCATTACCGGGTGTGGTTCCGGGCAAATATGACCGGCCTGAAGGTTGTCTGCTTAATCCACGTTGCCCGTATGCTAATGATCGTTGCCGCCGTGAAGAACCCGAATTACTGGGGCCGGCGGGGCGTCAGGTTAAATGCCATACACCGCTCGATGATGCGGGGAGGCCGACCTTATGAGCCAATCAACTGAAATGAAAAATGAATCACAGGCATCAAAGCCTCTGTTGCAAGCCATTGATTTAAAAAAATATTATCCGGTCAAAAAAGGGTTCTTTGCGCCGGAGCGCTTGGTTAAGGCGCTGGATGGGGTTTCGTTCACCTTGGAACGGGGCAAAACATTGGCGGTAGTTGGGGAGTCTGGCTGTGGTAAATCCACACTGGGCCGTCTACTGACCATGATAGAAATTCCGACCGGCGGCGAGCTTTACTACCAAGGTCAGGATTTACTCAAGCCAGATGAAAGTGCTGAAAAGCTACGGCGTCAGAAAATCCAGATTGTGTTCCAGAACCCGTATGGTTCTTTGAACCCGCGTAAGAAAGTGGGACAGATTCTGGAAGAGCCGCTGCAAATCAATACCCAGCTCAATCGCCAAGAACGTCGCGAAAAAACATTGGCGATGATGGCAAAGGTTGGTCTGAAAACTGAGCACTATGATCGCTATCCGCATATGTTCTCGGGCGGGCAACGCCAGCGAATCGCCATTGCCCGGGGTTTGATGTTGAATCCTGATGTGGTGATTGCCGATGAGCCGGTTTCTGCACTGGATGTGTCAGTGCGGGCGCAGGTATTGAACTTGATGATGGATTTACAGCAGGAGTTGGGGCTGTCGTATGTCTTTATCTCCCATGACCTGTCTGTGGTGGAACATATTGCTGACGAAGTGATGGTGATGTATTTGGGGCGTTGTGTTGAGAAAGGCAGCAAAGAGGCCATTTTTAATAACCCACGCCACCCTTATACTCAGGCGCTGTTATCGGCGACACCACGGCTGAATCCAGATATGCGTCGTGAGCGTATTAAATTGACGGGTGAGTTACCCAGCCCAATGAGCCCACCGCCAGGTTGTGCCTTTAATGCGCGTTGCCGCCGAGCATTCGGGACTTGTACTCAGCTGCAACCGCAACTAAAGCAGTACGGTGACCAAATGGTAGCCTGTTTTGCTGTTGATCAGGATGAAGCAGAGAAAAGTAGCTAAGGCCACCACCACATACTGCCAGACAGTGTGGCCATATCGATAATAAAAACGCCGGAAATCCGGCGTTTTTTTATAAAGAAATAAAAATACTGCCATTCAGGTTATAAAAAAATTCAGTCAAATAGTTGCCTGTAAATATATTTATTTGTCATGTAAATAAATAATTACGGAATAATAAATTAAGCGGTCATCGGTAGGTGAAATAATGCCGTAGACTATATCTATGATTAAATCTGTAAGATTTGGCTTAGAATGAAATTGATCGCATTTTCGGCTAAATAAAATGGCATTTTATTCTTAGCTGCTACCCATATTATCTTGCTTGATTCATTTCTTATTCAAGAGTGAATAAAAAGGGTGCAATAAATGCACCCTTAGAAAAGCCAATTACGCCATAAATAAACTGATATTTATTGTGGGTAAGGTACCCAGTCACCGCCATTAAGCCGAATATAGGGTTTACCCTGATATTGCATCACAATGGCATTATCATTTTCTGATACTACCGCAGTTTCTGGCAGCCCTTGTGTCAGCGTTTGCCAATCAATGCTCGGGGCGGTGAAGACCTTGCCATCAACCATCCGCGACACTAATTCAGAGATTGCCAGATAGCTGCTTGGTGCACTAACCACTACTGGGCTGGCAGGCTGTGGAGCCTTCATCCCAATCAGTTTAATCCCCACAGGAATGTGAGTGATGCTAGGGCTTGGGATATCCCGCAGACCAGACATCTGCATTTTATCGCCAACCAAGGCGGCACCATGCTCAGGCACCACGACGACCATCACTTTCCGACCTGATTGCTCCAGCTCATTAAGGAAAGTATCCAGTTGGTCAAATAGAGTTTGGGCGCGAGTACGATAATCAGCCGTTTTGTTGGTGCCGACGAAACGGTTGCCATCATGTAATGGAATGATATTCATAAAGGTTGCGCTGCGGGCATCGCCCCCTTTCTTTTGCTGTTCCAGCCAGCGGTTAAGCAGCTCCAGATCATTGTAAATCGGCTCACCATCAAAGGAGGCCAATTGGTTACTGATACCCTTCTGCGACATCAGTGGCGCCCGCATATTGCCGTCATCCTGAATGTTTTGCAGATAGCTGGCAAAGACACCGGAGTGATCCATCATCAACTGGGAGGTGAAACCTAGTTTTGCTAAGTTATCAAACAGATAGCATTGTTGGTCTTGTGGCTGATACAGATCTTTGTGAGATGACTGGCCGCAACTGGCGCGCAGCAAGCGGATAGAGGCTGGGCCACTGTAGGCGGTGGCGGAGTTAAAATTCTTAAACAGAATATCGAACTGTTTCCACAACGGATGTTTATCCAACTGAGTCGCTTCAATATCTGACCATGAGAGTGAGCAGATATTAATAACTAATAAGTCAAAAGGTTGCGCGTCGCCTGGCAGTGATGCCGGGAAGGTCGTGTGACGCGTTTTCTCTTGCTCATAAAATGCATTCAGATAAGCCGTTAAATTGGCATCTGTTGGCGGACCACTGGCAACGACCGGGCTGCTACCGGAGGCGGCTTGCCCTGTGTCGGCTGTCGTCGAGGTTGCTGGTGCGGAGGTTGTCGCGGTTTCAGCGGCAGGTGTCAGTGAAAACGCCGGCCCGGCAATGCTAACTATATTCAGCCAAATCATGGCCGCCACGATAAAAACAGTGACTCGAATCCACTGTGAGATAAACAGGTAGCCGACCAGAATGACAAAGGCGGCACCGATCATCGACCAGTTAATAAAACGGTTAAATAATTCAATTAGATAGCTAAGACTAAAGCCAGTCACCTGTGAGCCTTGGCTCATAATGCTGTTGATGCCCGGTAGCCAAGTATCGTGATAGAGCAGGCCGATACCAATAGGGACCGCAATCCAGTGACGCCAGCGATGGACTCTATACGCTGGGATCGGGAATAGCAGGAAGGCCAGAAACACCAGATTAGCCAATGGATGGAAGTTAAGATAACCAAACCACAATAGGGCAAACTTTAGCAGGAAATAGTAGTTCCACGCGCCCAGACCGCGCCAATAGCGCCATGGGCTCTGCGACTCTTGCTGTTTATTTTTTGCGTTCATGGTTATTTCTTAGTCTGTGAAGAGGAGCCATCACGCAACCAGATCCCTTCTGATTTTAAATAGCGCGCGGATAAGAATAAATGTTGTTTTTTCTCCCACCATTGCGGGAATCGGCGGCACGCCATATAACCGAGCGGGAAAAAAATCACCGCACCGAGCAACAGGATTTGCCAAATATCGTTGAGATTCATTGAGCATTCTCCTTGTGATGACCGGTAGCCAGTGTCAGTGGCACGGGAATACGTTGGATGACTTCAGATTGCTCAGGCCGGCTTGTTTCATGGGTATAGGCTTTCTTATCACCAGTGGCCGACTGGCTATTGGGAGAGTTCATCCGGTTCATTTCAGAGATAATTTCCTGATCTTGATACCACACCAGCCGGTTGCTGAATGCTTCGGCCACCGGTAAGCGGAAAATATGGCTCAGTGCGGTATCCAAGTCATTGACTCGGCAAGTAGACAGGAACAAAACCAGACGATTATCAACCACCGTCACCACATCACCATAGCGGCGCAAATGGCACAGTGTCAGCGCCTGACGCGCCTGTAGCCCAGGAACGGCCCGCAATGCTACCAATACGCCCTTGCCATTTTCTGGCAGCAAGGTGTTGTTCATCAGTTGTAAGACCGACTGACTGAACTCCACGGACGGCAGATAGCCTTTAAGCTGTAGCGGGCGCAATGCCTCCAATAACGCATTGATATCTTCAGGAACATGGCGTGAGAACCGCTGTCCCTGAATGCCCTCCAACATGGTCAGAAAACGTGATAGCGGCGCAACGTGAGGCACAATCAAATTGGCTCCACAGGCCAGCAATAAGCGCTCATCGCTGTAACGTAGGCTGGCGTTCATCTCACGCACGACAATCTTTACAGCATTACCCCGCTGGCGGCGTATGTTATGGATTTGATGAGCCATTTCGTCAATGTGTTCGCTTTGGTTCAAGGCGAAAATCACCGTCGCGGCGTGGGCACTCATGGCCCGTTGAGATAGCGCTGCATTGCTCTCGAACAATTGCCAGTTGGTGGACAGCGGTGGCGCGCCTTCCAGAATGCTGGTTTCAGCTAGATACAGATGTTCATCATTACGTGATTGTGGCAGCGCTTGCTGGACTTCATCCGCCATGCTCCAGCCTTGTTCGTCGGCTTCCAGCAAGACCAGTTGATTGGCCGTCACCCCTTTTTCAGTACTCCACCAAGAAACCACATACTGCGCATTATCCTGCTGCCATTGTAGGCTCGCCAAACCTTGCAGATAGCGGTGCTGGCTGACCAGCTGATTCTTGATTTTATTGATGCCCGCGCTGTGGCACAGCACGAGTAACGTGCAGTTCTGGGCATCCAACCATTGCTGGATATGCCGCAGCCATTGCTGCATCTCTTCACTGGTAAATGTTTGCCACAAACTCGCGGGCGCAAACAGGATGAAAAGCCGCTGCTGTGGGCGTAGCGCACGCATTAAATCATTGGTCAAATACTGTAAGGCTTTTTTTTGCGCCGGTAATGTAAACAGTGGTAATTTTTGAGGGCCAGAATGATCGATGTTCGTTAATAGTTTTTCGGGTTTTAGCCCTGAGCAAATCAAAGCTGCACGGGTATTTTCAGACTGGCTACGAATAAGTTGCTGACAAAATAAATTGGCATCAATTTGACGTTCAATATTGACCCAATAGAATCCAGGAGCCTGCATTACGGCTAATTCATCCCAGATTTTTCGGACACCTAATGAGAAAGATCGTGACATAGATTCTTTATCTGCTTTCGTTAAAGTGCTATTGGGCCAATCGCTGGATAAATTCAAAGAACAATTGTAACATTGCAATAAGTATTAACCAATGTCCTGACCTTGATATTAATCTAAGACTCGTCTTACTGGGGCAAAGTATACTCCTATCCTTGTTATACTTAATTACCATAGCCTATTTTCTGAAGGCGGATAAATGCAGACTATAATAAATCGATTTCATGAGAAAACTTCACTTGAGGCTCAGGATGATCTACTAGCATTAAGTCAGGCTTTTTCGTTACCCACATTAAGTTATATCGATATTGTCCGTCAGGAACGATTAACACAAATGATGGCGCGCTGGCCATTGCTAGCCGAACTGGCACAATCTACCCGGAGTAAATAGTTTATGCCGGTACTGGCGTTACAAGGAGTAAGAGGCGGCATTGGTACCACATCGGTTACCGCCGCTCTTGCTTGGGCGTTACAGCAACTGGATGAGTCCGTTCTGGTTATTGATTTTTCACCGGACAATTTACTGCGATTGCATTTTAACATGCATTTCGAGCAATCCCGTGGTTGGGCTAAAGCTGAGATTAACGGCGAAGGCTGGCAGCAAGGAGCGATGCGCTATACCGAAAAGCTGGATTTCTTGCCGTTCGGCCAATTAACTCGCACGGAAAATGAACAGCTCGGCACATTGTTACAGCAACAGCCGCATCAGTGGCAGAATAATCTGTCCGAGTTACAGGCTAGCAATAACTACAGCTGGATTTTATTGGATATTCCAGCCGGTGATAGCGAGTTAACTCGTCAGGCCTTGGCGCTGGCTGATCTGGTGCTCATTCTGATTCATGCCGATGCCAGTTGTCACCTTCGTCTGCATCAGCAAGATTTACCTGCTGGGTGCCATTTCCTACTTAACCAATTCTCTGCCGGCAGTCGTTTACAGCAGGATTTGCATCAGCTTTGGCTACAAAGTCTTGGTAGCTTATTACCAACATTTATTCATCGTGATGAAGCGATGGCGGAAGCATTGGCAGCCAAACAGCCTTTGGGTGAATACAGTGCGCAAAGTCTGGCCGCTGAAGAGGTCATGACGCTGGCGAATTGGTGCCTGATTAATGCTGCGGAAAGTAGCCTATGAATCGCCTGATGCGGATGTTATTCCTCACCCCGGTTTATCAGGGGATGCGCCGCCGCTATCATCAATATATGCAGCAAGGCTGCACAGTATTCACTGCGTTCCTGACCACCGTGGCTGTTCCATTGTGTTGGGTATTTTTGCGCCTTGAATCTCCCAGTTGGCAGAGTGTGATACAACACCGCACTTACTGGTTCCCGCAGATTTCACCTCATCGCCCACGTCTGGGTGATAGTTTGCGCTATCTGCTGCAAGGAATTTGGTTATTATTAACCCGTCCCGCCTCAGTTCATGAGAAGCGGCGTCGGCCTGCTGCGGCTAGCAAAGGTTGGGTCAAAAACAAAAGACAGGGTTACATCAGCTGGTTGGGGAGTGTCCCTGAGCGTTTTGAGCTGCAGCGGATAGAGCAATCGGTCGCGACGCGGCTAAGCCAACTCTCAAGGCGAACCCGCCGTATCTTATTTATTATTTTGGGTATATTCACCGGCATCTTGGCTTTGCTGTGTATTTCGCAGCCGTTCGGCATGGTCGCACAGTTTGTCTTTGTTCTGCTGCTTTGGGCTATTGCCATGGTGGTGCGGCGTGTGCCGGGCCGTTTGCCGACTCTGATGCTGATTGTGCTGTCATTGACGGTTTCCTGCCGCTACCTGTGGTGGCGTTATACCGAAACCCTTAACTGGGATGATCCGGTCAGTTTAGTGTGCGGTTTATTGCTGCTGTTAGCCGAAACTTATGCTTGGGTCGTGCTGGTGTTGGGGTATTTCCAGACTATCTGGCCGCTCAATCGTCAGCCGGTCCCTATGCCGGATGATATGAATAGCTGGCCCACCATTGATTTGATGGTTCCGACATACAACGAAGATCTCGGCGTGGTGAAACCGACGATTTATGCTGCTCTGGGGATTGATTGGCCGAAAGACAAAATCAATATCTATATTTTGGATGACGGTAACCGGCCAGCGTTTAAAGCGTTCGCTGCCGAAGTGGGGGTGCACTACATTGCCCGGCCGACTCATGAACACGCCAAAGCGGGTAATATCAATAATGCCCTGAAGCAGGCTAGCGGTGAGTTTGTTGCTATCTTTGACTGCGACCATGTGCCGACGCGCTCTTTCCTGCAATTAACCGTTGGCTGGTTCTTTAAAGATAAAAAGCTGGGCATGATTCAAACGCCACACCACTTTTTCTCCCCCGACCCTTTTGAGCGCAATTTAGGGCGTTTTCGTCAAACACCAAATGAAGGCACGCTGTTCTATGGTTTGGTGCAAGACGGGAATGATATGTGGGATGCCACTTTCTTCTGCGGCTCCTGTGCGGTTCTGCGCCGCAGCGCTTTAGATGAAGTGGGTGGGATTGCAGTAGAAACGGTCACGGAAGATGCCCATACCTCATTGCGGCTGCATCGCAAAGGCTACACATCCGCATATATCCGCATTCCGCAGGCTGCAGGGTTGGCAACCGAGAGTTTGTCTGCCCACATTGGGCAACGTATTCGCTGGGCGCGGGGCATGGTGCAAATCTTCCGGCTGGATAACCCCCTGCTTGGCAAAGGGCTGAAATTGGTCCAGCGCTTATGTTATGCCAATGCCATGCTGCACTTCTTATCCGGTATTCCGCGGCTGATCTTCCTGACTGCGCCGTTGGCTTTCCTGCTGTTGCATGCATACATTATTTTTGCCCCCGCACTGGCGATTGCGCTCTATGTTTTACCCCATATGATCCACGCCAGCCTGACCAACTCCCGCCTGCAAGGGAAATACCGCCATTCGTTCTGGAGTGAAATCTATGAAACGGTGCTGGCTTGGTATATCGCCCGCCCAACCACCGTGGCGCTGCTTAACCCACATAAAGGGACGTTTAATGTCACGTCCAAAGGTGGTTTGGTTGAAGAGCAGCATGTGGATTGGGTGATTACCCGCCCGTATATGACGCTGGTGCTGCTTAATCTGGCAGGTCTGATTGCCGGTTTATGGCGCTTGGGCAATGGCCCGAGTACTGAAATCATGACGGTGGTTATCAGCCTGGTGTGGGTTATCTACAATATGACGATTTTAGGCGGCGCGGTGGCGGTGGCGGTTGAAGCTAAGCAAGTGCGTCAGTCACATCGAGTAGAAATTGCCATGCCTGCTGCCGTAGCACGTGCTGATGGGCACTTATTCTCTTGTACCTTGCGCGACTATTCTGATGGCGGGGTGGGGATTGAGATGCGCGAAGCCGGGTTATTGAAAGATGGCGAAGCGGTGCAATTGCTACTGAAACGAGGGGCGCAAGAGTATACCTTCCCCTGCGAAGTCACCCGTGCTTTCGGTAGCAAAGTCGGGATGCGGATGCATCAGCTGACAGTGGCGCAACATATTGATTTTATACAGTGTACCTTTGCCCGCGCTGATACGTGGGCGCTATGGCAGGATAGCTTCCCGGAAGATAAACCGATTGAGAGCTTGCGCGATGTGCTGGCGCTCGGCTTTAGAGGTTATGTCCGTATGGCCAGCTATGCACCACCGGTAATTCGAAATGCATTGGTAGGATTTACCTCCCTGATTGCCTGGATTGCATCATTTGTACCCCATGGCGTGGATAAAAATCAGGCTCCGAGTAGCCAGGGCCAGACAGTGGCTCAACATTGATGATGATATGATGACGAGAAAAATAACCTGGTTTACCGCACTGGCTTTGGGATTGACGCCATTCACCCATGCACAAACGCCGGCCACACCGTCGCCTCAATCGGCGCTTTCAACTCTTGGCTCAGATCCAACGGCAGAGTTGGCACCTGTTGCTCCGGCGGCACTTGCCAATGTGCCGGTTCGCGATGTGGCCTACACCTTTGCAAAAATTGCCCCGCCGCCGGGGACATTCTCATTGCGCGGCACCAACCCGGAAGGGGTGATTGAGTTCGGCGTGCGCAGTGATGAAGTGGTCACCGATGCGATGTTGAATCTGGAGTTCACCCCATCACCTTCGCTGATCCCGGTAGAGTCGCAGGTAAAAGTCTTCCTTAATGATGAACTGATGGGCGTCACGGCCATCACCCAAGAGCAACTGGGTAAGCCGACTAAAATCCAGATACCGATTGATGCGCGCTATATCAGTGATTTTAACCGGTTGCGATTAGTGTTTGTCGGCCATTATCAAAATATTTGTGAGAATCCGGCCAGCAATACGCTGTGGTTGGATATCAGTAAGTCCAGTTCATTGGATTTACGTTATCAATCCCTGGCCGTCAAAAATGATTTATCCCATTTCCCTGAACCATTCTTGGATACCAGAGATACTCGTCCGCTAACATTGCCGGTGGTTTTTGCCGCCTCGCCTGATGTGTCGCAACAGCGCGCCGCCTCTATTTTGGCGTCATGGTTTGGTGATAAAGCGCAATGGCGTGGGCAGAATTTCCCGGTTTTGTATAACCAGCTCCCCACTCAGCATGCTGTGGTGTTCGCGACCAATGCGCAGCGCCCTGATTTTCTAAAAGATTATCCGCCGGTTAAAGCACCGACAGTCGAGATAATCAGTCACCCGGATAACCCGTATGTGAAGCTGTTGCTGATTCTGGGTCGCGATGATAACGATTTGATTACGGCGGCACAGGGGATCGCGCAAGGCAACATCTTGTTCCGTGGGCAGAATGTGACTGTGGATAAGGTGGATCAACTGGCTCCGCGCCTGCCTTATGATGCCCCGAACTGGGTGCGAACCGATCGCCCGATGACATTTGCCGAGTTGCAGCAATATCCGGATCAACTGCAAACCACGGGGTTGTTACCGCCGCCAATTTCATTATCCATGAATTTACCGCCGGACCTGTTCCTGATCCGCAGCGCCGGTATCGATATGCGCTTGAAATATCGCTATACCTCAACGCGCCTGATGGATGGTTCTCGCTTAAGTATCAGCCTGAATAATCAGTTTGTGCAGGACTACCCACTGTCGCCTAATACTCCGGACGACAGTAAAATCCTGCGGCTGCCGTTGCTGCAAGGCTTACAAGATGCGGCGAAGCGGCTAACCATTCCGGCATTAAAATTGGGAGCGACTAACCAACTCCGCTTTGATTTTGATTACAGCACCTTGCTGGCGAGCGGCGCAGAAGGACGGTGTGAAACCTACTCTAGCGCACCGAACCACGCGGTGATTGATGGTAATTCGACTATCGACTTCTCCGGCTACCGCCACTTTATGGAAATGCCTGATTTGCGGGCGTTTGCCAATGCCGGTTTCCCGTTTAGCCGCATGGCCGACCTCTCCGAAACACTGGTGTTGGTGCCACCAAAACCGGCTCCGTCACAACTGACCACATTGTTAAATACGGTGGGGAATATCGGGGCACAGGTAGGGTATCCGGCTGTGGGTATCAATATCACTGATGATTGGTCACAGGCGAAAGACCAAGATGTCGACGTGCTGATTATCGGCACCATCCCGCCGGAGTTGCGCAATGACCAGAAGATTAACTTGCTGGTGGATCAAACGCAGAGCTGGGTAAAAATGCCCAACCGGCAGACAGGGTTGCCAGACATGATGTCACCTGCGTCAGACTGGGTTGCCGACAGCAAGGCGACAGTGAGCTCTGAAGGGGCGATGTCGGCCATTATCGGCGTGCAGTCACCTAACTTCCCGCAACGCAGCATTGTGGCGCTATTGGCTGATAGCCCTCGTGGCTATAACTTGCTGAATGATGCCTTGCTGGATACCGGTAAACGTGAGGCCGTATTTGGCTCGGTTGCGGTTATTCGTGAGTCGGGCGTCAATAGTTTGCGTGTTGGCGATACCTATAATGTCGGTCATTTACCATGGTGGGAGCGCGTTTGGCACGCCTTATCTACCCATCCGGTACTGCTGGCTGGTGTGGCGGTGTTGGTGGTCGTTGTGGCTGCAATGATGGCCTGGCGCTTGTTACGCTTGATCAGTCGTCGTCGGCTATCCCCTGATGAGAGAGATTAATTTTGATGGTCGTGATGGTTAAACGACTGGTATGCACCCTGCTGTTGCTGGCCAGTTTTGCTTCGATGGCTGCCTGTGATTGGCCTGAGTGGCAGCAGTTTAAACAATACTATATCAGTGATGGTGGGCGGGTTATCGACCCCAGCAGCCCAAGGCAGATAACCACTTCCGAGGGGCAGAGTTATGGGTTGTTCTTTGCGCTGGTGGCTGATGATCGAGAGACATTCGAGCGTTTACTCAGTTGGACTGAGAATAACCTGTCGGCGGGCGATTTAACTGCTCGCCTGCCTGCATGGTTATGGGGGCAACACCAGCAGCATAATTGGGGCATTCTGGACCCAAATTCGGCTTCTGATGCCGATTTATGGATTGCTTACAACTTACTGGAAGCGGGACGCTTATGGGATGTGCGCCGCTACCAGACCATGGGCACCTTGCTGTTACAGCGCATCGCCAAGGAAGAAGTGGTCGATATTCCAGGGCTGGGTAAGATGCTATTGCCGGGCAAAATTGGTTTTAGTGATGACGATCGCTGGCGGCTCAATCCCAGTTATTTGCCGCCCCAGTTGTTGGCGCGTTTTTCTTCTTTGACCGGGCCATGGAAAGAGATGATTAAAGTCAATCAGCGGTTATGGCTGGAAACAGCACCGCATGGTTTCAGCCCCGACTGGGTGGTGTGGCAAGAAGGGAAAGGCTGGCAGCCGGATGAAACACATCCCAACGTGGGTAGTTACGATGCCATTCGTACCTATCTGTGGGCTGGTTTGCTGTCCAATAATAGCCCGCAAAAAGCCGCACTTATTCAGCATTTTCAGCCTATGGCCGCCGTTACCGAACAACAGGGCGTGCCACCAGAGAAAACCGATACCAGTAATGGCAAAACCAGTGGTGATGGGCCGATAGGGTTTTCAGCTGCATTACTGCCTTTTTTAGCCAGTAGTCCAGCTCCGTTTAATAAACAGACATTTAGCCAGCAACAAAAACGAGTGCAAGATTCACCTCCGGGCCCAGATGCCTACTACAGTGCGGTGTTGACACTATTTGGTCAGGGATGGGCGCAACAGCGTTATCGTTTTAATCGGCAGGGGGAGCTTCAACCCTCATGGAACAGTCAATGCGCAACATTAAAATAAACTGGCTGTTAAGCTTGGCGCTGTTGCCTCAAGCTTTTATCGGTGCTGCTGCCGGGGCAGAATCTGTCTCGCCGACTCAGTTTTTGTTGGAACAGGTGCGGTTAGGGGAAGCAACCAACAAAGATGAATTGGTTAAGCAATCACTGTATCGCCTGAACATGATGGATCCGAATAACCCTGATGTTGTGGCGGCGGGAATGCGTCAGGCTTTGCGGCAAGGTAATCTGGCTGCGGCGCAAACACAGCTCGATAAACTGCAACAATTGGCACCGGATTCCGACGTCTATCGGCGGGCGAAGCTGTTGTTGGCGCTGACCAAACCGGAAGTACGCCAACAGTTGCAAGAGGCACGCCTGCTAGCAACTGCCGGGCGAGTCGATGAAGCCAAAGCTAAATACGACCAGCTGCTGCAAGGCAACCCGCCAACACTGGATCTCGCCGTGGAGTATTGGCGGCTGGTGGCGCGCTTACCGGGCCAGGAAGCACTTGCCACCCAGAAGCTTGCTGCACTTGACCAACAATCTCCCGGCAACGTTGCACTGCGTATGGCACTGGCGCGCATGTATTTCAACCAACAGAAAGCCGATCTTGGCTATGCCATGTTGGCAAAAGTGGCCGCCGATCCTGCGGGGGCGTCAGATGCTGCCGATTTGTGGATGGACACCATTAAAGCGATGACGGTCAGCCCACAAAGTGTGGCTGCATTGACTCACTTCCTTGATATCTTTTCTACCGGCCCACAGGCAGATTCTGCGCGAAAAGAGCTGGCTAATCAGCAAGCTATGTTGGCTGATCCAACTTATCGGGCACGTTTAAGTGGCTTGGCAAAAGTAGACAGTGGCGCAGGAACAGCTGCAATCCCGGCGTTGAAACAAGCGCTGGCTGCTTCGCCTAATGACCCCGAGCTGCTGGGGGCGCTAGGTTTGGCGTATGCCCGTGGTGGCGATCGAGCACAAGCATTGCGTCTATTTGAGCAGGCACAAAAAGTCGATACCGATGGCCTGAAAAGTGATAAATGGATCAGTTTGATCAAGACTAATCGCTACTGGTTACTCAATGATCAAGGCGATCAGGCACTGAAAGCCGGTGATACCGCATTGGCCCAGCAAAGATACCAGCAGGCGAGACAAATCGATGGCAGCGACAGCTATGCATTGATTGGTTTGGGTGATGTGGCTGTTGCTCGCCATGATGATAAGAGTGCAGAACAGCACTATCAGCAGGCGCTACGACTAGATCCGACCAACAGCAGTGCCGTGCGCGGATTAGCCAATATTTACCAACGCGAATCACCACAAAAAGCGCTGAACTACCTGAATAACTTGCCACGTAGCCAACAAGTTAAACTGCGTGACACAGTAGATAGCCTGCAATTGGATATGTTGAAACAGCAGGCTGAGGCTTTGGCAACACGGCAACAGTGGCATCTGGCGGCAGAGAAATATCTGGCAGCGCAACAGAGAGCACCAGATGATGTCTGGATAACCTACCGACTGGCGCAAGCATTGGAGCAAGATGGTCATTTGGCGCAAGCCGATGCTCAATTCCATCAACTGGCAAGCCGTAAGCCGGGAGATCCTGAGCAGGTCTACGCCTATGCACTTTATCTCTCCAGCACTGAGCGCGACAGTCAGGCACTGGCGCATTTGGACACCCTGCCAAGAGCACAATGGAACGATAATATCCGTGAATTAGACCAGCGCTTGAAATTAGATCAAGTGCTGACATTGGCTCGCCAGTTGCGGGACAATGGCGATGAAGCCGGAGCAATTGCAGCACTGCGCCAGCAACCGGCCAACACGCAAATTGACCTGACGCTCGCCGATTGGGCGCTGGAGCGCGGTGATTACAGTGAAGCGCTGGCGGGCTATCAGCGTGTTCGTGCCCGCGAGCCGGAAAACCCTGATGCACGTTTGGGGGAGATAGAGGCCTATATCGCTGAAGGCCATCTCAGTGATGCACGCCAGCAGTTACAAAGTGAGTCACTGACCGGTGCAGGGGCAACCTTAAATACCCAGCGTCGGTTAGCCAATGCCTGGAGTGGGGTGGGGGAGCCACAAAAGGCGGCAGATATCTTCCAGCGCTTGAAACCCGCAGCGGCTAAAGCGCCGTCACAAGATAACGCGCTGGTATTTCGTGACTCGGCGCACTTGGCTCAATTGCAAGGGCAACCCGCGGACGCGCAAGATGATTTCAAACACGCCATGGTTGCCAGTGGTATCACGCCAACACTTCCAGCAGCTAATGATAGCTACACCTTACTAACGCGTAATCAGGTTACTGATGATTGGCTCAAGCGGGGTATTCGTGCTGATGCCGCTGATCTTTATCGCCAGCAGGATACCCGCGTCACACTGGATCATGATTATCTGCACTCCAGTGGCACCGAGGGGATTTCTGATCTCAGTGCGCATAACACTATGCTGCAAGTGGATACTTCACTGGCCGATGGTCGGGCCTTCTTCCGAACCGATACCATTCAGATGGATGCCGGTACCTTTGATAAAAATACACGATATGAAGCCGGTACTTGTTATCAAACGTTAGTTCCTTGCCAGGCGAATATGCATCAGCGGGCAACTGGCACCAGTGTGGCGGCGGGTTGGCAGAATGATCACTGGGCTACAGATATCGGTACCACCCCGATGGGGTTTGAGGTTGTCGATGTGGTGGGCGGGCTGGCATACAGCAATAGCTGGAACCATATCGGTTGGACGGCCACGGCCTCGCGGCGGCCAATATCCAGCTCATTACTGGCTTTTGCCGGTTCGGTAGATCCGAATACCAATGTCACTTGGGGCGGCGTTCGTGCCAGCGGGGTCAGCTTGGGAACCAGTTATGACCGCGGTGAAGCTAACGGGGTCTGGAGTGACTTAAGCTATCATTATCTGACCGGACAAAACGTGGCTGATAACCAGCGGCTGCGCTTTATGACGGGTTATTACTACAAGCTGATAAATGAAAGTAATCGCCGTTTTACCGTCGGCTTGAATGGCATGTGGTGGCATTATCAAAAAGATCTCAGCGGCTATACTCTGGGGCAAGGGGGCTACTACAGCCCGCAAAAATATCTGTCATTGGCCATCCCGGTAAACTATCGGCAGCGAACCGATAACTGGTCGTGGGAGCTTGGCGGTTCAGTGTCAGTTTCACATTCCGCAACCAATGATCGGGCGCGTTATCCACTGCAAAATCTGCTGGAAAATAGCCTCCAGACGATTCCCGATCGTGGTAAACCTGACTTTGGGGAAAGTAGTAATGGCGTTGGTTACACGCTGCGAGCTTTGATTGAGCGCCGCTTGAGTTCGCACTGGACACTGGGTGCCGGGGTGGATATCCAGCAAGCTAAGGACTATACCCCAAGTCACGCCCTGATCTATTTACGCTACTCAATGGCGGGATGGCAGGGTGATTTGGATATGCCGCCGCAGCCATTAGTGCCATACGCAGACTTTAAATAATGAGCCGCCAGCGCTGATTTGCATTAAAAAAGCAACGCCAGAGAGAGAAATCCCTCTCTGGCGCTGCTTTCTCGGTAGGAAAAGACCGAAACCCACGGTATTCTTGCCCTCCGGTTTGTTATCACCGATAAAATCTGAAAGCGATCGAGTATACTCAGACCGAATCGACAAGTAGCCACCAATCTGTGGCAACCACTTTATTTTATTCAGTCGGAATTGGCGGAGAGCGAGTTTGCGGGTAAGGCGTTCATTAACGATTAAGCAAATGGCGGCAGTGGCAGTTGTGGCACTGGTTACCATCTGCATTTTTATCGTCCTTCAGTTATTCCACTTTGTGCAGCAGCGCAAAGATGATTACGCCAAGCAGTTGGAGAGTATCGCTTATTCAGTTCGCCAGCCGCTGTCCGAAGCAATCTTGAGCGTTGATGTCCCACAAGCTAAGAAAATCCTCAACAGTTTGTTACCCATTGGTATTCTCAGCCGTGCTGAAGTGATATTACCGAACCAAATTCAGGTGTTGCACGCCAATTTCCCCACCGAGCGGCCAGTACCCCGCTGGGCGAAGCGCATTTTTTCCCTGCCCGTACAGATAACAGTACCGCTCTATTCACTGGAGCGAGTCTCTGCTAATCCGCAGCCACTGGCGCATTTAGTGTTACGGGCGGATTCATTCCGCATGTATCAGTTTATTCTCAGCGCATTGTCGGCGATGCTCTCGACCTATTTATTGCTGGCGTTAGTTTTGTCGGTCTCTATTGCCTGGTGTATTAATCGCCTGATTATTCACCCATTACGCGCAATGGCGAAAGAGCTGGAAAAAATAGGTAATCAAGGGGTGTTGCATCACCAACTGACGTTACCTGCTCATCATCAAGATGATGAACTGGGCGTGTTGGTGCATAATTATAATCGTAACCAACAACTGTTAGCTGAGGCTTATACGGATATGAGTCGTATCAATGGCATGGAGTCGCCTGCGCGGCATAAAGCGCAACAGCAACTGATACGGGAACATGACATTTTACAGGCGATTGAAAATCGCGAGTTCATCCTGTTTTTACAGCCGCAATGGGATATGCAAGAGCCGCGAGTTATTGGTGCAGAAGCACTATTGCGCTGGCGTCAGGCAGATGGTAGCTATCTCTTGCCTTCAGAATTTGTCCCGGATGCAGAAGAAAACGGCGCGATGATCCCGCTGGGCAGTTGGGTGCTGGAAGAAGCCTGCCGCATTCTGGCTGATTGGAAGACTCAAGGCATTACCCTATCACTGGCAGTCAATATTTCCGGCTTGCAAGTACAATGTGACCGTATACTGACGCATCTAACAGCCATCATCAGCCGCTATAGTATTGATCCGCGCCAATTGGTGCTGGAAATTACTGAGACGGCCCGCATTAATAATCTTGATGAGGCACTGAGGTTACTGCGTGAATTACGCGCGCTTGGTTTGTCTATCGCTTTAGATGATTTTGGTACTGGGTACTCAAGCCTACAGTATCTTAATCATCTGAAAGGCCTGCCAATCGATATGATTAAGCTGGATAAAATCTTTGTGAAGCATTTGCCAGAAGATGATGCAATGGCGCGCATCATTGGCACTATTTCCGACGTCTTGCAGCTACGAGTCATGGCGGAAGGCGTTGAGACCGACGAACAGCGCCAGTGGTTGCTGGAACATGGTATTCATTGTGGGCAGGGCTTTTTGTTTTCAGAACCATTGCCACGGGAGGAGTTTGAAACTCGCTATACCCCTCAGCATTAATAGGGCGATATGCTGCATGGTTATGACTCATTCGAATCACTGACTTGTGTTAGCAACTCTTACACATATTGTCGCCATCTCATTGCTATTCACTCTTTTTCCTTATTTTTATGGATTTTTCTGTCTCAACCACGGCAATAGGGTTGGATATCAGCGTTTTCATCTAAATGGGAAAATTCAAAACATTATATTCCCTTATATTAAATGCAAATTAATTCACATCCCAAACACCTGAATTTATCTATTCTGATCGGTATATTTATGGCTTATTTTTATCGGAAATAGAGAGAATATTCTCTATTATATAATAGTCATTAAAATTGATAATAATAACGACAAGAAAATATTAGATTAACATCAATACCGCCAGTTAATACTGGGCCTACAATATTATCCCCAACTCGTCAAGACTATTTATTTCACAGAATACTCTGTTGTAAATAAGCTCAATCCATTGCCACACCTGCGATATAACAGAAATATTACAAAGATAAGACATTAGTTAAAACTATTTACTTTGAACCTTGTCACATAAATGGATATTTGTTTTATTAATTTCGAACTATTGGTTATGGATCTCGGAACTTCATATCAAAATAAATAGAATGACGTTTCATTGTTGTTTTTGTACTTATCATAATAATTAATACCCTTTATTAAAATAAGGTAACTGTAATGAAATTTAAATTATTATCTCTGGCAGTGGCATCACTTATCAGTATCAATGCAATGGCTGTGACTATTGACTATCGTCATGAAACACAAGACCAAAGTGGTAACAATCACAAAGACCGTTTATTAATGTCTCATCGCTTTGCTAATGGTTTTGGTTTATCTCTTGAAGGTAAGTGGAAAAGCGGTAGTGACAAAGATAAGCCATTCCATGAAGGTGTGAGTAATGGCACTGAAGTGGTGGCCAGTTATGTCTATAAAATTGATAACACATTCTCTATTGAACCTGGCTTTTCATTAGATTCAAGCTCTACTGCTAACAGCTATCGTCCTTATCTGCGTGGTAAGGCAAATATCATTGACGATCTCTCTATTTCATTACGTTATCGTCCTTATTATAAACGCACCAGCGCCAATATTAATACCAAGAAAGACACCTCTGAACACGGTTATAACCTGACGAGTGTTCTCAGCTATAAAATCAACAAAGATTTCCAATTAGACTATGAATTGGATTACAAACAAGCCAATAAAGCCGGTGTCGTCTTATCGGATAACGAGAATTACGATTTGAGCCATGATTTTAAATTAACTTATAAATGGGATAAGAATTGGTCCCCTTATATGGCTATCGGTAATGTTTCCGGCAGTAAAACAACTGACGAGCGCCAAACCCGTTATCGCGTAGGGGTTAAGTACAGCTTCTAATCGACTTGAAGTAATAAAACTCTGACCTCAGGGGTCACACCTCGCTATAACGATTTTTGACAGGTAACAACGTAATGAAAAAAAGAGCGTTATTTTTGAGTATGGCGGCGCTGGCGGCGCTGTATATACCCGCCGGACAGGCCGCGGATACTGACCGCCTCACTGTGGTAAAGCAGTATGTCGATAATGTGCTCAATAAGGCATCAGATACTTACCACGGTGATAAGCCCAGCCCGCTATTGGCGGATGGTGTTGACCCCCGTACCGGGCAGCAATTGGAGTGGATATTCCCCGATGGCCGCCGGGCAGTATTATCGAACTTTTCAGCTCAACAAAATCTGATGCGCGTGATGAGTGGCTTAAGCCAGTTGAGTGGCGATGAGCGTTATCAGAAACGGGCTGAAGATATTGTTCGTTATCATTTCCAAAACTATCAAGATCCAAGTGGTTTACTTTATTGGGGCGGCCACCGATTTGTTGATTTAAAAACACTGCAACCCGAAGGGCCAAGTGAAAAAGAGATGGTGCATGAGCTGAAAAATGCCTATCCCTACTATGACCTGATGTTCAGTGTCGACAGTGACGCCACCGCTCGGTTTATTCGCGGCTTTTGGAATGCCCATGTTTATGACTGGCGCATTCTTGAAACCAGCCGCCACGGCGAGTATGGCAAGCCGATGGGGGAGTTGTGGAAAAGTCAGTTTGAGCAGCAACCGCCGTTCTTCGCCACTAAAGGCCTGAGTTTTCTGAATGCGGGTAATGACCTGATTTATTCGGCGTCCTTACTCTACAAGCACCAGCAAGACCAGGGCGCACTGGTATGGGCTAAGCGTTTGGCCGATCAATATGTATTGCCGCGCGATGCCAAAACCGGCTTGGGGGTGTATCAGTTTACTCAAGCTCTGAAACGTGAAGAGCCAACCGATGACGCCGACACCCATTCCAAGTTTGGTGATCGTGCTCAGCGCCAATTTGGGCCTGAGTTTGGCCCGGCAGCACTGGAAGGCAATATGATGCTCAAAGGGCGCACCAGTACCCTTTATTCTGAAAATGCCTTGATGCAGTTGCAGTTAGGTAAAGATTTAGGGCCGCAGGGGCAGGACTTACTGAAGTGGACGGTGGATGGCCTGAAAGCTTTTGCTAAATATGCTTATAACGATCAGGACAATACTTTCCGCCCAATGATCGCTGACGGGCAGGATCTATCGAATTACACCCTCCCGCGTGATGGTTATTACGGTAAAAAAGGCGCGGTACTCAAGCCGTACAAAGCTGGCAATGAATTCCTGATTTCCTATGCGCGTGCTTACGCCATCGATAATGACCCATTACTGTGGAAAGTCGCTCGCGGTATTGCCAACGACCAGGGGCTGGGTGATATCGGTACTGCACCGGGCAAAGATGTGAAGGTCAAGTTGGACACCACCAACAGTGACCCATACGCGGTGTTCGCTTTGCTCGATCTCTATAGCGCCAGTCAGGTCGCTGATTACCGGCTATTGGCAGAGAAAATCGGCGATAACATCATTAAAACTCGCTATATCGATGGCTTCTTTATGGCATCTCCAGATCGTCAATATGCCGATGTCGATGCGATAGAACCTTACGCTTTACTGGCACTAGAAGCCTCACTACGTAATAAACCACAGGCAGTTGCACCTTTCCTTAATGGTGCTGGATTTACCGAAGGTGCTTACCGAATGGACGATGGTTCAGCGCGGATCTCAACCCGTGATAATGAACTGTTCTTGCTCAATGTGGGTGAGAAGCTGCAACCGAACGGCCGTAAATAGTCCCGACAGTGGCCCGTGCTGGGGCCGCTGTTGGTAAAAAGTGCCGAGCAGCGGCTTCCCAGGGTCGCATGCCCGGCGCTTTTACCCACGGGTTCTCATTGTCGTGATAAAAAGGATAGGTTGATGAAAAAACAGGTTTTAGCCACATTTCTGCTCGGTTCGCTGTTCTGCGCATCTGGCTATGCCGCACAGATTGTTGCTGTGACGGCATCCGGTTATGACAGCGAAAAAGGCCATGTGCCAGCCAATATCGCCGATGGCGATGTTAAAACACGTTGGGCAGCATCCGGTGAAAGTTGGGTCCAACTGGAGCTGGATAAAGAGCAATCCATTGAAAATATTCTCATCGTCCCTTTCAAACCAACAGAGCGTAAGTTGAAGTTCTCCATCGCCTATTCCAGTGATGGTAAGAGCTGGCACCCGCTGGCTGAAGGATTGGAAACCTCTACTGCCGATAAGAATGGTGAAAAACTGACTTTTGCCCCTATTACGGCCAAATACATCAAACTGGATACCTTCGGTACTGATGTCAATAAGTGGAGCGCAATTAACGAAATCGCCATTAATAGTGCCGCCGCTGTACCTAGCCGGGCCATTAAGTAACGCCGATCTGCCCCCTTTCCTCAGGCTAAAAAGGGGGCTACTGCTGGCAAAATATTCCGCTCAAGAATCCATCTACTGCCCTCTGATTCCCACTCCCACTGATTACTCCTTTTCTCTCTTGTTCCGCCGTTAACCATTTTGGGTTAATTGTCTGGTTGATCTGACTGTATTCCCGCTATTGCTTGCGCTTGAAGCGTTTCAGTTCTTAATTTCGCATTTAGGGTGCAATCCAGTGCAACTAATAATTTCCATATTGTTATGAGGGTGTTATTTTCCGCGCAAGCACGGATAAAAAGAAGTGTCATTCAATTATCACTGAGATCAAAGCGACAGGCTGCCGTGCATTTCTCCAAAAGGACATAGGTTATGAAAGCTTCAATATTTAAAAGTCTTTATTTTCAGGTGTTAACGGCGATTACACTGGGCGTTCTATTGGGCCATTTTTACCCTGATCTCGGCGCTCAAATGAAACCTCTGGGTGATGGATTTGTTAAACTAATTAAAATGATTATCGCACCCGTGATTTTCTGTACCGTCGTAACCGGCATTGCGGGTATGGAGAGTATGAAAGCGGTTGGCCGGACTGGCGCGATAGCACTGCTCTATTTTGAGATTGTCAGTACCATTGCGTTACTGATTGGCTTGGTCATTGTTAACGTGGTGCAACCCGGTGCGGGCATGAATATCGACCCGGCGACACTGGATGCTAAAGCGGTTGCACTTTATGCCGAACAAGCCTCGCAACAAGGAATAGTACCCTTCCTGCTGGACATCATTCCTGGCAGCGTAGTGGGTGCCTTTGCTAGCGGAAATATTCTGCAAGTGTTGCTGTTCGCAGTGCTGTTTGGTTTTGCCCTGCATCGTCTGGGTGAGAAAGGCCAGCTTATCTTTAATGTTATCGAGAGCTTCTCACGGGTTATCTTCGGCATCATTAATATGATTATGCGCCTGGCTCCGATTGGTGCCTTTGGTGCGATGGCCTTTACTATCGGCAAATACGGTGTGGGCAGCTTGGTGCAACTGGGCCAGTTGATTATCTGCTTCTATGCAACTTGTATCCTGTTTGTGGTGGTGGTGCTTGGCTCTATCGCGAGATTCAATGGCTTCAACATCTTCAAATTTATCCGCTATATAAAAGAAGAGTTGCTGATCGTGTTAGGGACATCCTCTTCGGAGTCTGTGTTGCCGCGCATGCTGGACAAGATGGAGAAAGCCGGGTGTAAGAAATCAGTGGTAGGTTTGGTTATCCCGACCGGCTACTCATTTAACCTGGACGGTACCTCGATTTACCTGACTATGGCGGCAGTATTTATCGCGCAGGCGACCAATACCCACATGGACGTTATTCACCAGGTTACCTTGCTGGTGGTGCTGTTGCTGTCTTCGAAAGGGGCAGCAGGGGTGACGGGTAGTGGCTTTATCGTGTTGGCGGCCACCATTTCTGCCGTGGGTCATTTGCCATTAGCAGGGCTGGCGCTGATTCTGGGTATTGACCGCTTTATGTCTGAAGCCCGCGCTTTGACCAATCTAGTCGGGAACGGCGTTGCAACCATCGTGGTCGCTAAATGGTGCAACCAGTTGGATAACGACCAGCTGCAAGCGGTGCTATCAAACAAGACTCCGCCTCATAGTGAGGTAAAACCCGGTGTTTCATCTTCTTGAAAACCGTAACAAAGAATGAGGTTTTTTGTCGGGTCACACCACGATTACTCCTAAAATAACGATTAGTTCTCAAATGAATACCGGTGGCTTAGGTCACCGGTAGCCCCCTGCCAGAACGCTCCGCGATACTATTTCTTGTGTAAATTACCATTTAGATACTATTTTTTACTCTGATGAGTGACATCGGCAAAAGCATGCGGTCTAACAGAATGGTACACTCCCACCTCACGAGTGACTTACGCAAAATTGTATCGTTTATACCCAAAGTTATAAGGGTTAAGATTGGATAGTTTATTAAGTAGGGGTTCACATGCAGGGCACCAGAATTCGTCTTATAGTTGGTGGATTATTGTTGGCCGCCGCCAGCAGTAATGTGCAGGCTGAAGCACTACAACCCGACCCTGCCTGGCAGCAGGGGAAATTAGAAAACGGGTTTTCATGGCAGTTGCTGGCGACGCCGCAGCGCCCTAGCGATCGGATCGAATTACGTCTGGTGGTTAATGCAGGCTCATTATCTGAAAGCGCACAACAAGTTGGCTTTGCCCATCTGTTACCTCGCTTGGCATTAATGAGCAGCGCGAGTTTTACTCCTGCCCAACTTCAGTCGCTGTGGCAGCAAGGGGTCGATAGCGAACGCCCTTTGCCACCGGCGATTACATCTTATGATTTCACTTTATATAGCTTGAGCTTGCCCAATAATCGCCCTGATTTGCTGAAAGAAGCATTAGCGTGGCTATCCGATACCAGTGGCAAGCTGGCCATCAGTGAACAGACCGTGAATG
Source organism: Yersinia alsatica (assembly GCF_902170305.1). Taxonomy (GTDB): domain Bacteria; phylum Pseudomonadota; class Gammaproteobacteria; order Enterobacterales; family Enterobacteriaceae; genus Yersinia; species Yersinia alsatica. The sequence goes on from NZ_CABHWW010000007.1 coordinate 199,917, forward strand.
CGGCATTAAATAGCGCGACCGATCCTATCGCTACATTCCCGCAAAATATTCAGGAACCTTGGTGGCGCTACCGGCTTAAAGGCTCCTCTTTGATTGGGCATGATCCGGGCCAACCGGTAGCAAGGCCAGTCGATGTTGAGAAGCTGAAACAGTTTTATCAGCAATGGTATACCCCTGATGCCATGACACTTTATGTGGTTGGCAATGTAGACAGCCGCAGTATTGCGGCGCAAATCAGCAAAACTTTCGCCGAGCTGAAAGGGAAACGTACTACGCCAGCATCCATCGCGATGTTAGCGCCACTGCCACCAGAGCCCGTGAGCTTGATGAGTGAGCAGGCGACCCAAGATACGTTATCGCTGACGTGGGATACTCCATGGCATCCTATTCAGGACTCAGTGGCACTAAGCCGTTACTGGCGTAGTGATTTGGCCCGTGAGGCGCTGTTCTGGCATATCCAGCAAGTGTTGGATAAAAGTGATCAGAAGAACCTGAAACTGGGCTTTGATTGCCGAGTGCAATATCAACGTGCTCAATGTGCTATTCACTTGAATACGCCGACTGAAAATCTGACACCGGGCATGAGTTTCGTTGCCCGTGAATTGGCTAACCTGCGGACAAATGGGCTGAGTCAGGCTGAGTTTGATGCGTTAATGGTGCAAAAAAATGACCAACTCAGTAAGTTGTTTGCTACCTATGCCCGTACAGATACCGATATTCTGATGAGCCAACGTCTGCGTTCTCAGCAAAGTGGGGTGGTGGATATTGCTCCGGAACAGTATCAGAAGCTTCGGCAGGCATTCTTATCCGGCCTGACGTTGACCGAACTGAACCAAGAGTTGAAGCAGCAGTTATCGCAAGATACTACGCTGATTCTGACGCAGCCCAAAGGCGAGCCGGAAGTGAATGTGAAGGCGCTGCAAGATGCGTATAACGCGATTATGGCACCTCACACCGTGGTGGCAGAAGATGCGGCTCCTGCGGTCAGTGCTGCGGAGGCTGTACCGCCAACACCAACCACGGCGCAATAAATTTCTGAGCGGCTACTGCACATTGCCTTTTTAGGATGGGCAGTAGCTGCTATCAGATGACGTTTAATCAGACTGCTGGCATAGCCGCCAGTGGGATGATAGCACCACGATATTGAATGACAGTGCTGGCAGTTAAATGGCCCCGCACTGCTGCGTCGTGGGCGCTGCCGCCAGTCAGACGAACCGCCAGATAACCGGCGCTGAAAGAGTCCCCAGCCGCTGTTGTGTCGACCACTTTCTCTTTCGGTAGTTTCACTGCCGGCACATCATATTGGTGAGCTTCAAAACCCTCTTTCACCCAGACGATGCAAGAGTCCGCGCCGCGCTTGATAATAATCTCACTTACACCTAAATCCTGAGTCCGAGCGATGACCTGCTCCAGTGGCTGCTCGCCCCACAGCATGTCTTCATCATCCAATGTCAGGAATGCGATATCAGTGCAGGCCAACATGTCGCGGTAAGCTTCCTGCGTCTCTTCTTTGCTCTGCCACAGGCGTGGGCGATAGTTGTTATCAAAGATAACTTTGCCGCCATTAGCACGACAGGCACGAAGCAATTTCAGCAAACGCTGGCGTGAAGCGCTATCGAGAATCGCCAGGCTGATGCCACTGAGATATAAATAATCAAATTTTTCCAGACGTTGGCAGATTTCATCAGCCTCTGGGCTGGTCAGCCAAAAACGCGCGGCAGCATCATTACGCCAGTAATAGAAAGTGCGCTCGCCGGTGCTGTCGGTTTCGATGAAATACAACCCGGGCAATTTATTATCCATGCGCTGAATAAGGTCAGTGTGGATTTTTTCCTGCTGCCAGGCTGCCAGCATCTCTTCGCTAAAGCTGTCGGTACCCAATGCGGTCACGTAATGCACATTCAGGGCTTGCTGTGACACCTGACGGGCAACATACACCGCTGTATTCAGCGTATCACCGCCAAAGCCCCGGCTAAGGTCGGTACCTTTTTGTGACAGTTCAATCATGCATTCGCCGATAACGGCAATATTTTTGCTGGTCATGGAAAGCTGGCCTATTCCTGAATTGTGAATCAGTGGTGGGAACGAAATAGGGTTAGTCTCACTGCTGGCTTAGTCAGAGTCAATAGTATTAAAACGACGTTTTAAATTTTTTATGATATAGGTCGGGAAACTGGCAAGTTTCCCGTGATTCAGACGCGCATTATGACGATTTTCGTAGGTCGGTCACGCTGTGTCCACCAATACCCCAGTTATCCGTATCCACCTCATCAATCACGACGACGGTGGTCGCTGGATTTTTCCCCAGAGTATCGACTAAAAGTTGGGTCACTCCGGCGATCAGCTGTTTTTTCTGTTCCGCAGTTGCCCCTTCGCGAGTAATTTTAATATTTACATAAGGCATGTTCATCTCCATTAACACTAATGGCATTATTGAGTTAACTACTGTAGATGGCTTTAATGTGCCGCGCCAGCACGCTTGGGAGCAATAATCTGTTATGACGCTATATAAAGTTCTGGTCGCGCGAGTCGATAACATCTCCAGAAGGAAAACCGTTTATAACAGGATGTCATCAGGCCGTCGGCAATGTAGATTGTCACAACTGTCTGGTGCCCTGAAACATGGCGACTAAACTGATGATGACCAATAAAGTATCAGGTTTACTTGCGCCATCCTTTGCCGCTATTGATCGTAATAAAGGACAGAGCTTCTGGCGGCAATGTCAGCGTCGGTACACTTTTCAACCTATCTATCGTACCTCTGGTGCGCTGCTGGCGATCGAGTTGCTGACGGCTGTTTTCCATCCTTCATCGCCGGATACCCGTTTGAATCCGGAAGATTACTTTAATGCTATCAGTATCCGCGCCCGGCTGGATGTGGTGCTGGAGCAACTGAATATGGTTAAGCAGTGGCACGCGATATTTGTCCATCACTCGGTATTGGTGTCTATCAATATTGATGGTCAGGCGCTGATGGCGATGCAGGATGACCGGCAGGCCAAGTTGTTAATCGATGCCATGCCATACATTCGTTTTGAATTGCTTGAACATGTTGATACCTCCCTCGATACCCCCTTTGCCCGCATTGCTGAAGCTGACCGATTGTGGCTGGATGATTTTGGCAGTGGACTGGCGAATTTCACTTCATTCATTAGCTGGCGCTATGAGTACATCAAAGTTGCCAGAGATCTGTTTATCGTGCTGCAAGAAAGTGATGTCGGGAACCAACTGTTTTTCACTTTGGTCACCTTAATGGACCGCTATAGCAAAGGGGTGATTGTGGAAGGGGTGGAAACCTCACAAGAGTGGGCCATGGTACAACGCTCTGATGCAGCAGCGGCACAAGGTTATTATCTCTCCCGACCGACACCATTTGATCGATTACAAACACTCCCAATGCTGTTTTGTGGTTAATATTTCCTGAGAAACAGCTCATCTACTATAGTTAACGTTGTCTTCTAAATCTGCACTCATAATCGGTTAACCCTTTTTCTAACCGATTTTTCAATTAAAATACCGTGAACTGACTCTGGTCTGAACACCTCTTTGGTGTGGATTTAGCTTTATACATCATGAGTACTGGCATGGAGCTGTTATGACCAAAACCGGAAAAGTGCTGACTGTCGTTGGCGGGATTATTGTGCTGTTAGTGGCAGCAGCGATAGTGTTTGTTATGACTTTTGACTGGAACCGTCTGAAGCCGACGATTAACGAAAAAGTCTCCGCCGAGCTGCAACGACCCTTTGCTATTCGCGGTAATCTGGGCGTGGATTGGTCACGCAAAGGTGATGAACCTGGCTGGCGTGGCTGGATACCCTGGCCGAATATCCATGCTGAAGATTTAGTGTTGGGCAACCCACCGGATCTTGTCAGTGATAAAGCCGCCAAAACCGTAGAAGACAAGCGCGAATCCACCGCATTCCCCACTGGCGAAATGGTGACTCTAAAACGGGTAGACGCCAGCATTGCGCCGTTGGCATTACTGGGTAAGGAAGTATTGATACCCCGTATTTGGCTGACACAACCTAATGCCACCTTGCAGCGTCTGGCTAATGGCAAGAATAACTGGACGTTTAATCTGGCCAATAGCCCGACTGACGGCCAGACTCCGCCTTCATCTTGGTCGGTGAATATCCATGATATCGTTTTCGATAGTGGCGAGATAAACCTGAAGGATGCGATTTTAAAAGCTGACCTTCATGCGGTCATCGACCCATTAGGCAAGCCGCTGCCCTTTGCTGAGGTGACGGGGGCGCGTAATGAGAAAAAAGATAAACAGGCAGCTGATAAAGTTAACAGCACGCCGGATTATATTTTTGGCTGGAAAATTGACGGTAAGTATCAGGGCCAGCCATTAACCGGCAGTGGTAAAATTGGCGGCATGTTGTCGATGAGTGATGCGTCCGTGCCATTCCCATTACAGGCCGATGTGCGCTCAGGCACGACGCGGGTCGCGGTGGTGGGTACATTAACTGATCCCGGTAATTTGGCAGGGTTGGATCTGGGGTTGAAATTCTCCGGTGCCAGTCTGGATAACCTTTACCCACTGATTGGCGTGCTACTGCCAGCCACCCCTCCTTACAACACTGATGGCCGCTTAATTGCGAGCCTTAAACAAGCCGGTGGTGCCATTTATCGCTATGAAAACTTTAATGGCAAAATTGGTGACAGCGATATTCATGGCAATCTGACCTATACCGCCAGTAAGCCGCGGCCGAAATTAGTCGGCAAGCTGTCATCAGATAAATTGCGCTTTGCTGATTTGGCACCCTTGATTGGTGCTGACTCCAATCAGGAAAAAGCCAATCGTGGTGAACGAAGCCGACAGCCTGCGAATAAGGTGTTACCAACTGAGAAGTTTGATACCAAAAGCTGGGGGGTGATGGACGCCGATGTCACCTATGCCGCCAAACGTATCGATCGGGATAAATCATTACCATTAACTGACCTGTCTACCCATGTGGTGCTGAATAAGGGTGAGCTGCTGCTGGACCCACTGCGGTTCGGTATGGCGGGGGGAAATCTCAATGCCACGTTGCGCCTAAACGGCAACCAAGATCCAATGCATGGCAAGGTGGATTTACATGCTCGCCGCTTACAATTGAAAGCCTTGTTACCTGAGGTTCAGGCGATGCGTAACAGTCTGGGGCAACTGAATGGCGATGCGTCATTTACTGCTACCGGTAACTCGGTGGCTGCCCTGCTGGCAACCAGTAATGGCAACCTGCGCCTGTTACTGAATCAGGGGCTCATTAGCCGCAGCTTGATGGAGTTACTTGGCCTGAATGTGGGTAACTATATTGTGGCTAAGTTGTTTGGTGACGATGAGGTGAAAATTAACTGTGCGGTGGCTGATATTCAGTTGCGAAATGGCTTAGCGACCCCGCGCCTGTTTGTCATTGATACCGAAAATGCCATTATCAACATTACCGGCAATATCAACTTCGCCACTGAGCGGCTGGATTTATCCATCGATCCAGAAAGTAAGGGGCTGCGTATTCTGACCTTACGTTCTCCACTCTACGTCAAAGGCACCTTTAAGACGCCGGATGCCGGTGTCAAAGCTGGGCCATTGATTGCTCGTGGTGCTGTTGCTGCCGTATTGGGTGTGGCGTTAACACCGGCGGCAGCATTACTGGCACTGATTTCCCCCAGTGAAGCTGAAGAAAATCAGTGCACCCCCTTCCTGCAAAAAATGAAGCAAAAGAAATAACCGATTAAGGTACCGGTGGTTGGGGAAGCAGCTTACAACTGTGATCCTGCAACTCCTCCACCGAGGCAGGATGCAATTTCAATGGATTGACTTTGCTGGCTAACAGTAAGAACTCCCCGTCTGGCAATGCAGTCATTGCCAGACCATAACGGCCCATCTCCTCTTTTGCTGCGGGTACTTCATCAGCTAGCAGGCGAAACGCCCCAGATTGCTGTAATTCCGCTGCAGTGGTGCGCCGTACTAAATAATCATGTCCCAGTAAGCCCCCGGGCAGTGGCTGCCACTGTTGTCGAAAATTCGCTTCCTGCGCCGCCAAGGTGGTTTTTACTTGTGGTTTTAGACAAGAAATATGGATATGGAGTTGATCCTGACTGCGCCCGTATTTTGAGTTTATCGCCAGCGAAATATCAGCATCATTAATCGGTGCGCCATATTTATCGGCCATAAAGTGGCGAGCTTGCCAGGCGGCAAAAAAATAGTTGGGGCTGGTGGGCGTCAATAATTTGGGGCTTTCAATACCGCTGATTTTGGCGGTTGGCATTAACAGGTACTGCAATGGCCCGTGCATGTCTTTGTACACCACAAAACCAGCTTGGGTATCGACTTCAATACAGGGCTGTGGATTATGTTCTGCTTCCATATGGGGAACACATTGTTGGCTAACAATATTCCACAATGCATCGGCATTACTGAAGCGCATTTTATATCCGACAGCAAGCAGGACTATGGCCAGTAGAGTCAGTAAAAACCAAGGCTTTTTTATATAACGTGGCATGGGCTTCCCTTCACTTTCAATGACGAGCCATCAGTGTAGTGAGAAATCAGTGGGCTGAGCAAACCCCATAATGCTTATTTATCATTATGGGGTGTTGACCTGAACGAGCGGGATTTACAGAGAGATATGGCGAGTTTCTTTGGAAAATAGCAATGCTATCAAGGTGATTGTTGCCATAGAGGCCAAATAGACACCGACATAGAATAGGCCATAGTGAGTTGCCAGCCAGGTTGAGATATAGGGTGCAACCGATGCCCCAAGAATTGACGCGACATTATAGGAAAATGATGCGCCGGTGTAGCGGACTTCGGTCGGGAATAGCTCCGGTAGCAAGGCACCCATTGGCCCGAAAGTCAGCCCCATGATGATGAAACCGCAGGCGAGGAAAGCCATTACCAGCGCCGGTTGACCGGAACCCAACATGCTCGGGAATATCAGTGCAAAAGCAATTAACAGCAGAGTGATGCAAATCATGGTCTTGCGGCGGCCAAAACTGTCGGCCATTTGCCCGGCAATCGGCACCATCACACCAAAACCGACGACACCAATCATCAGCATCAAGAGGAAGTCATTGCGTGAATAACCCAGCCCCAGTGGTTCCGCGGTAGTGCCAAAGGTTAATGAATAGACTGTCATGATGTAGAACAGTGTGTAAGTGGCAAGCATGATGAATGTCCCCAAAATAGTGGCTTTCATATGCTGACTAAACAGTGTCCCGATAGGGATGCGGACTTGTTTACCGGCTTTCGCGACTTTGGCAAATACCGGTGTCTCGTGTAACGACACCCGAACATACAAGCCAATCAACACCAATACCGCAGACAGCAAGAATGGCACCCGCCAGCCCCAACTGAGGAACTGTTCATCTGTCAGTAAGTAAGATAGCGCCAGGAACATGGCATTGGCAAAGAAGAAGCCGATAGGTGCCCCCAACTGCGGGAAGGAGCCATAAAGCGCACGTTTTTTCGGTGGTGCATTCTCTGTTGCCAGCAATGCCGCACCTCCCCATTCACCGCCTAGCCCCAAACCCTGACCAAAACGAGCCAGAGCCAGCAATAGCGGCGCAAATACGCCAATAGTGGCATAGCCCGGCAGTAAGCCGATGAGCACGGTGGAGACTCCCATCGTCAACAGTGAGGCGACCAAGGTCACTTTGCGGCCTACACGATCACCAAAGTGCCCAAACAGCGCAGAGCCAATAGGCCGGGCAATAAAGGCGATGGCAAAGGTCGCTAACGATTGCAGGGTTGCCGCCGTCGGATCGCCCTGTGGGAAGAAGATATGGGGGAAAACAATGACGGCTGCGGTGGCGTAAATATAGAAATCAAAAAACTCAATTGCTGTTCCAATCAGTGAGGCAACAATGACTTTTGATCGCGAATTTACGGGAGCTGGCAGACTGTCTGATTCGATGGTTTGTGCGATGCTTGACGGCATATTATTTCTTATTGTTAATTTTAGCGAAAAGTTATCTTAGTCACAGAAATTGGCATTTTCAACGGATAGAAAATGAACAATTCGGCCTCTGATAGCTAAAAAAGAACAATCTGTTTACAACAGTAATTTCGGCGCTAAATAGCACCACATAAGAAATAAAATGCAGATTTTATTGCTGATAATGTGATAAATAAAAAATTAGCACTAGTGAGTTATGCTGGTTTTTAGCATTAAGAAGTTTCTTGATTGGTTTTTAATTCTAATTTGTTGTTGATGGCAAAGAATAATATGCCAGTAATTAGATTTTAACTGGCATATTTAAGTTATTGTGGTGCCTTATTGTCCGCCTCTTGGGGTAGGGTTCCATCTTCGGCGTAACGGGCAGTGGCTATCCAGGCGGCGCAAAATAGAGTGAGGCGCGCGAAGAAGTAGAAAAAGGCCATCAAGCCAATCACGGAACCAAAGGCAGCACCAGACGGAGAGCTGGCAAGACGTGGCAGCATCATGGTCATGATAAATTTGATGATTTCAAACCCTATAGCCGCAATGAGGGTGCCACGCAGCAGCGCTTTTTTCTTTGGTTTATGACGCGGTAGAATCCAGAATATCCATAAAAATAATAGATAGTTAGCGGCTATAGATATCGACAGCGCAATAAGTGTCATTACTGGCCTTAACCACTCGATACCGCCCAGACCTAATGCATTAACAATTGCAGATTGCGCAGCGCCGGCGATAGACGTCAGCGAAAGAGTAATAATCAACGCGATAACTAACCCGGTGAGTGAGATAAAGTCGCGGGCATAGCGATAATAGAATTTTTCCTGATCCTGTGGGTTGCGCTCCCATACATCGCGGGACTGCGCGCGGATAGCTTCGCGCAGATTCCCCATCCAACTGATACCGGAATAAAGCGCAATCACTAACCCGGTCAACCCGACAGTGGTGCGCTGCTGAATGGCGGTATTAACGGTATTTTTAAGGGTGGCAGCTAAGCTTGGGTCACTGATGGTATTAACGATTTTATTAATTAATTCAGCTAATAAGTCAGGGTTAGATGCCAATACAAAACCGGCAGCGGCAAAAGAAACCATCAAAATAGGGATCAGCGACAAAAACGAAAAATAAGTAATAGCCGCACCAAATTGGCTGCCAAGTCGATCATTAAAACGATCTGTAGCACGGATAATATGGGCAACAGCAGGGAACGCTTTAACACGATCACTTATCCGCGCCATGTAAGAAATGGCTTTTTTACCCGTTTCAATTCCCGCAGTCAGTGGGGCTGAGTTATCTCGCGGTGCGCTCGGCATAATTCTCCTCAATTGCGTTAATCCATGCCTTATGCAGATGATTATTCTACAGAATATGACACAAAACGATGACTAATCTGTTGATAATAGCAGACTCGACGCCCATCACAACCGTGCTTGTTACATTCCAGTGGTTTGCAGCGACAAGAATATTCTTAATAATATTTATGATTAATCCCACCTTAACTGATTGATTATATCCTGCATTTATATTTAGTAGGAAATTGCCTACAAATCATAAGGCTCAATCCCATATTAAATATTTTCACTAATACTTATATTGTTAATAAGTTGGGTCGTTTATTTTTTAAAAATTAAGCCTGACGTCTAAATATAAATAAGACAAAGAAATAAATTATTAACTAATAAGTTAAAGCTTTCCCCATTTGTATCATTTTTGTAAAACTCCAGGTTATCATCATGAAAATAAACAGAACAGTCATCGCTCCCCGTTTTCGTAAGACGTTGCTGGCCAGCTTACTCATTCCCCTGTTCAGCCCTATTTATAGCTGGGCCGCACAAACCGTCAATGTCACTGACGGCACCACGGTGTCTATTTCTGGTGAATATGGTACCGACGGTGAGAACCAGCCCGCAGTGGTTGTGCAAGGTGCCGGTAGCACCGTCACCGGCGATGCTAATCTCAGTATTGAGACCACGGCACGCAGCGCAAATGGCGTCACTATTACCGACGGCGGCGCATTAAATTTGGATGGCTCCTCCATTAAAACCAATGGCGTCGTGGCTTATGGCATCAATAATAATAAAGGCTCGGTGATATTAAATGGTGGAACAATTACCACCACGGGCCAGCAGGGAAATGGTGTTTACTCCACTGGTTTAGGCAGCAATGCAAATATTAATGGTACTGAAATAACCACCAGTGGCGGATCTGCTTACACGGTATCAGGCACCGCAGGTGCAGCATTAACATTGAACAATACCATATTGAATAGCAGCGGTGGCGGGAGCTATGGTATTTATCTGAGTGGCCTCGGCAGTACATTAACCGGTGCAAATAATGTTATTAATAATACCGCTGTTGGCGGTGGTACGGGTATTTATATTGGCTCTGGTGGTTTAAATGCCAACTTGGATAACACCACGATTAATATGACCAACGGTTATGCGGGGGTCAGCGTGGGGCTAGGGTCTTCTATTACCATGGATGGCCTCACTGCCACGGGGACTATTGCTCAGGTTTTTGATGTTACAGGTGCAGTGACTGTCAGTAATGCAGATATTGACCTTGCCTCTGGCGGGGTATTACGCGCCATGGGGAACAGTTCGACCAATAAAGCAGTGATTATATTCAATAACGTTAATGCGGTTTCCCATAGCGGCAATACAATCATGGTTGACGTTAATATGAATGCCGATGTCACCCTCAATGGCGGCTCCTACCATTCTAAAGGTACCTACGCCATGGGCATTTGGGTGCCGGATACGACCTCATCGGTAAAAGTCTATAATTCTGAAATCATTACTGAGGGTGATGGTGCTACGGCTATTGAGAACCGGGGGACTGCTATTGTCGATAATACTCGGGTTGTCACCATGGGTAATAGTTCCCATGGCATCTATTCACAGTCGATGTTTGATGCCACAAAGATGACTATCTCGACTGCCGGTGTTGGCAGTATTGGTGCTAGCGCTGCGCGTGGGGGCCAGTTGAATGTGGATGGCGCGAGCATTAATACCACCGGGGACTCTGGTATGGTGCTTGGTACGTTCGCCAGTTCATCAATCAATGCTAAAAATATTATCGGGACGTCCTCCGGTGCCAGTGCTTATGCTTTGTGGCTACAAACAAAAAGCATCATTTCACTGGCAAATAGCCAAGTAACGACCACTGGCACCAATGCCGGGGGTATTTATGCCACCAGCTCGACGACAGATTACAGCCAGGCCACGTTAGATAACAGCCAGATTATCAGTGAGCAGGGAGCGGGTATTCGAGCCTATGGTGCCAGCATTAATGTTGATGTGATCAACGGCTCGCAACTGACCGGCGGTAATGGGTTACTGGTGAATGCTTCGACCAATACCGGCACGTCATCACCCCTTGTCAGTAACGTCAATCTGAATGCCGATAACCACTCGGTGCTGGTGGGGGATATTCAGGCGGATGAAAACAACAATGTTAACCTAACACTGAAAAACGGCTCAGTTTGGAACGGGGCTGCTCGTAACGCCAAAAGTGTTGATGTTGATGCCAGCAGTATTTGGAATTTAACCGGAGATGCTGATGTTGAGTCTATGAAGATATTGGGCCAGATGAACTTTATTTCAGCTGGCAATAATCCTTATGCACGCACACCGGGTAACAGCTTCAGTACCTTAACCATAAATGGCAATTTAACCGGCAGTGGCCTGCTGAGCTTTAATGCCCAATTAGGTGATGACAGCTCACCAGCAGATAAACTGCATGTGACCGGGGATGCAGATGGCAGCCATACTGTTCAGGTGACTAATCAGGGCGGGCTGGGGGCATTGACGACCGGAACCGGCATTAACCTGATTACTGTTGACGGGAATAGCAATACCAGCAGCTTCACGATGAACGGCTCTGTTGTTGCAGGGGCTTATGAGTATTTTCTATATCAGCTAGATGAGCACAGCTGGAATTTACAATCTAATCTGGCGGCGGTAACACCAACAGATCCGGGTGAGATTATTTCGGTTACTCCAGTGAGGCCAGTCCCGGAAACGGCTTACCGTCGTGAAGTGCCGGGCTATATTGCCGCACCTTGGTTAAATGCCTTCTATGGTTTCACGACTCTGGGGAGCTTGCATGAGCGCCAGGGCGACGTAAAAGGGGCCGCGAATGGCTTTAATGAGGGCTCTTGGGGGCGAATCAGTGGGCAACATAATAAATTTGAGGCCGGGCGTTTTAGTTACGATTCGGATATCTGGTTTGCGCAATTAGGCCATGACCTCTATCAGGCTGAAAATGCGGCCGGAACTCAGGCGACAGCCGGTGTGATGGTTACGCTGGGTAAGCAGGAAACTGATGCTCAAGATAAAGCTCGGGCCGTGCGTGCGGATCTCTCCGTCGATACCGGCAAAATTAAGACCGATGCCTATGGTCTGGGGGGCTACTACACACTGAAAACGCAGCAAGGCGGCTATGTTGATATTGTCGGGCAGGGGACGTTGTACCGCAATAACTACCAAAGTCAGCATGATGCCAAACAGAATGGTTATGGTGTGGCAATCTCTGCCGAAGTGGGCCAGTCATATCCCCTCATCGGAAACTGGAAAATAGAACCTCAAGGGCAACTGAAATATCAATATCTGAATCTGAGTAGTTTCAGCGATGATGTTTCTGGGGTGAGCGGGACGTCATATTCTGTCGGGCAGGCTCGTGCTGGGATGCGGGTATTTAGCGAAACTAGCCAGCAGCAGGTTATTAAGCCTTATTTCTCTGCTGATGTTGTCCATCAATTGGGTCAGAATCCGCAGGTTACCATTGATACTGCTAGCCTCCGCCCAGAGTTTACTAAAACCTACTGGCAAGGTGGGGCTGGTGTCACTGCTAAAGTGAATAATAACGTTGATATCTATGGCGATATTAAATACCAACGTGCTTTTGATGGAAAAATGGACGGTTACACTGGAAACCTAGGGGTGAAGATCGGTTTCTAAGTCAGCGTATCGAGTTGACGATAAAAAAGGCTATAAACCCTGCGGTTTATAGCCTTTATCGATCGGTTGGTTAGACCTTAGCGCATCGTCACAAATTCTTCCGCGGCAGTTGGGTGGATAGCGACTGTGTTGTCGAAGTCTTTCTTGGTTGCGCCCATCTTCACGGCAACGGCGAACCCTTGCAGGATTTCATCCATCCCGAAGCCAATCCCATGAATGCCGACAATCTTCTCTTCCGCACCCACACAGACTAACTTCATCCGGCATGGTTGACGGTGCTGAGTCACCGCGCTGTACATGGCGGTGAATGAAGATTTGTACACTTTCACCTGATCGTCGCCAAACTTCTCGCGCGCTTGTGGCTCAGTCAGACCAATAGTGCCGATTGGCGGATGGCTGAATACCACGGTCGGGATATTGCTGTAATCCAGATGTTCATCCGGCTTGTTATTGAACAAGCGCTCAGACAAACGACGACCTGCTGCCACCGCTACTGGGGTCAGTTCAACTGCGCCAGTATTATCGCCAACGGCATAAATACCTTTGACGTTAGTATTCTGGAACTTATCAACCTCGATATAGCCTTTTTCATTGGTTTTGACACCACTGGCAGGCAGATTGAGGTTATCTGTTGCCGGTTCACGGCCGATAGCCCAAATCAGTTGGTCGACAGTCACTTCAGTGCCGTTTTCCAGTTGCAGTGTCAGGCTACCATCGGCGTTTTTGATGACCGCTTTTGGCACTGATTCGGTATGCAGTTTCGGCCCTTCGGTATTCATGACTTCCAGCAGGGTTTCAACAATCAATGGATCAAAGGTGCGCAGTGGGGCGTGTTTGCGCACAAACAGATGCGTTTCTGTCCCTAAGCCATTGAGCACACCCGCGATTTCAACCGCGATATAACCGGCACCCACCACGGCAACCCGTTTTGGCATCTCGTCTAATTCAAAGAAACCATCAGAGTCGATACCGTATTCAGCACCCGGAATATCTGGATGACTTGGGCGGCCACCGGTGGCAATCAGGATGTGATCTGCGGTGATTTTCTCGCCGTTAACTTCCACAGTATGAGCATCAACAAAACGCGCAAAACCATGGATAACATCAACTTTATTATTACCTAAGCCGCGTTCATAAGACTGATGGATACGATCGATGTAAGCAGTACGATTGGCAATCAGCTTTTTCCAATCGAACTTATTTACTGTGGTGTCAAAGCCGTAATCCGGGCCATATAAATGAATAGCTTCCGCGATTTGTGCGGCATGCCACATCACTTTTTTCGGCACACAACCCACATTCACGCAGGTACCACCAAGCTGTTTAGCTTCGATCAGCGCACATTTCTTGCCATACATGGCTGCCCGGTTGATCGATGCAATCCCGCCACTGCCACCGCCAATTGCTAGATAATCGTAATGTTTAGTCATCAGGGTCGTTTCCATCAAGAATCGTTTAAAAATTGCCTAAGAGTTTACCCCTTGCTCGAGTTTTGTCGCAAAGGTTGCATCAATTGCTCTGATTCACGTGACCAATTGATTTATACCCATCATCTTTCAAGTCGCAGAATTGTTGGCTAACATCATGCACCCAAGTCATTGAGTTTATTTAGTTGTCGCCTATCTGCAACTCGAAATCTATTGGGCATAGGCACCGCACCATTTATTCAGGGACTACCCACTTCACTAATGTATGACCATGGCCTGAAGGCACCAATGCTTTATGTAGCCATGGCAGCAGGGTGTTCATTTGCTGTTCCAGTTTCCACGGCGGATTGATAACAATCATGCCAGAGGCGGTCATACCATGCTGGTCGCTGTCTGGGCGTACTGCTAATTCAATTTGTAAAATACGGCGGATGCCAGTGGCTTCCAGATCACGCAATAAGCGTTTGACCTGTTGGCGTAATACCACCGGATACCATAATGCATATGTACCGGTTGCAAAGCGCTTATAACCTTCCTGAATGCCTTTCACCACATCTTGATAATCGGTTTTCATTTCATAAGGCGGGTCAATCAGAATAAGCCCACGGCGCGATGGCGGCGGTAACTGCGACTTAAGTTGCTGATAACCATCAGCTCGTTGCACTTTAGCTCGCTCATCTTTGGCGAACTCATTGCGCAATAGCGGGTAATCGCTTGGGTGCAGTTCCGTCAGATGAATTTTGTCGTATTCACGCAGTAAATGGCGTGCAATCAAAGGTGAGCCAGGGTAATAACGCAACTTATCACCACGGTTAAAGTAATTGATAACACTCATATACGGGGCTAAGTCAGCAGGTAAGTCATCGCGTTGCCACAGCTGGCCGATACCTTCGAGGTATTCACCGGTACGTTCAGCATGCTCACCACTTAACTGGTAGCGACCGGCACCGGCATGAGTATCCAGATAAAGTAAGGGTTTCTCTTTTTCTTTCAAAGACTCAATAATCAGACTTTGAACCGTGTGTTTAAGAACGTCGGCATGGTTGCCGGCGTGAAAGCTATGGCGGTAACTTAACATTTTATTTTAACCAATTGATATTCTAATATAAATCAGTGATTTAGTGAGAATATATACTGTAGATTGTGGCAGCGCTTTCTCTCTGTGGATGTCATAAACACCCTGGTCAGAGACTGCAGTCAGCACATTATGGCAACTAGTATAAACTGTCTGGTGGATAAAAAGTGAAAAGCATTAATTTGTAGCGAATACTTCACCTTGCTGCCATGGGTATAAAAAAGAATGGATAAAATAATGAATAAAAAGACTCTCGCCGAACGCTACCCTGACGCCCTGCATTGGTCATTTGGCGATAGCCCTGAAATGGCGGATGAACTGGCACAACTGGTGATCCGTGGGGTTAAAACGGCCTCATGTTGCTCGTATCATGCTTATAAGTCAGAGGTTTCGCCGAGCATTGGCGATTACAACGTCATTCTCAATGGCCGAAATGAGCCGGTTTGCGTGATCAGGACGGTCAGCTTAACACTGGTTCGTTATTGCGATGTCAGCGCCGAGATGGCCGCCAAAGAAGGCGAGGGCGATAAAAGTCTGGCGTACTGGCAGCAAGGGCATCAGGAGTTTTTTGAACGTACAGGGGATTTTTCCCCTGATATGCTGCTGGTGTTTGAGCAATTTAAGCTGGTTGAGGTGCTTGATTAAGCCGTCAGCCATTGATTTTCATGCTGACAGACCTCATGTTAATTGTTCATACATTATTTATTCTCTGCGGCCGGATCTGTTCTGGCGCTGATATTCACAACGTGAATGAAATTTAAAAATAATCAGGACAACTCTATGACAAACCCGCTGTTGACCCCGTTCTCCCTGCCGCCATTTTCTGCTATTCGCCCTGAAGATATCGTGCCGGCGGTGAAATCCGCTCTGGATGAATGCCGTCAAGCGGTGGAGCGGGTTGTTGCCCAGCCAGGCCCTTTTACCTGGGATAACCTGTGCCAGCCGTTGGCTGAGTCCGATGACCGCTTATCTCGCATTTGGTCACCCGTCGGCCATTTGAACTCGGTGAAGAACAGCCCGGAGTTACGTGCGGCTTATGAGCAAAGTCTGCCTCTGTTATCGGAGTACGGCACGTGGGTGGGCCAACACAAAGGCCTGTATCAGGCTTATGTCAGTCTAAAAGAGGGGCCGGGATTTGATGCTTTGACGGCTCCACAACGCAAAGCGGTAGAAAATGCGCTGCGTGATTTCCAGTTATCCGGTATTGGTCTGGAACCAGAACAGCAAAAACGTTATGGCGAAATTGTTGCCCGTCTCTCTGAATTGGGTTCGACGTACAGCAATAACGTGCTCGACGCCACTATGGGTTGGAGCAAGCTGATTACGGATGTTGAGCAACTTAAAGGGTTGCCGGAAAGCGCATTGGCCGCCGCCAAAGCCATGGCCGAGGCCAAAGAGCAGGATGGCTGGCTGCTGACGCTGGATATGCCAAGTTATCTTCCGGTGCTGACGTATGCCGATAATGCTCAATTGCGCGAAGAGATGTACCGCGCTTTTGCGACTCGCGCATCTGATCAGGGGCCGAATGCCGGCAAATGGGATAACAGCGAAATCATGGCTGAGATTCTGACGTTACGTCATGAATTGGCTCAGTTACTGGGTTTTAACAGCTATGCGGATAAATCACTGGCAACCAAGATGGCCGAAAGCCCGCAACAGGTGCTGGGTTTCTTGAATGATTTAGCGAAACGCGCTCGCCCGCAAGCAGAAGAAGAGCTGGCCCAATTACGTGCTTTTGCTGAAAAACATTATGGCGTCAGTGAGTTGGCTGCTTGGGATATCACTTATTACTCCGAGAAACAAAAACAGCATCTGTTCTCGATTAGTGATGAACAATTGCGACCTTATTTCCCTGAGCAGCGCGTAGTCGAAGGGCTGTTCGAGGTAGTGAAACGTATTTATGGCATTACTGCCAAAGAGCGCCACGATGTAGATACCTGGCATCCAGATGTGCGTTTCTTCGAGCTATTTGATGCCAATGGCGAACTGCGCGGCAGCTTCTATCTAGACTTATATGCCCGTGAACACAAACGTGGCGGAGCCTGGATGGATGATTGTGTCGGGAGTTTGCGCCTGGCAAATGGTCAATTGCAGAAGCCGGTAGCTTACTTAACCTGTAACTTTAATGGGCCGGTCGGCGGCAAACCGGCGCTGTTTACCCATAATGAAGTCACCACCTTATTCCATGAGTTTGGCCACGGTTTGCATCATATGCTGACCAAAATTGATACTGCGGGAGTCTCTGGTATCAATGGTGTGCCGTGGGATGCAGTCGAGTTACCAAGCCAGTTTATGGAGAACTGGTGCTGGGAGCCAGAGGCGCTAGCTTTCATTTCGGGCCATTACGAAACCAATGAGCCATTGCCGCAAGAGATGCTGGATAAATTACTGGCAGCGAAAAACTATCAGGCAGCACTGTTTATTCTGCGCCAACTGGAGTTTGGTCTGTTCGATTTCCGCATGCATTATGAGTTCGACCCGCTGACGGGGGCGCAAATTCTACCTATCTTGTATGAAGTCAAAAAACAAGTCGCAGTGGTGCCGTCACCAACATGGGGCCGCTTCCCACATGCCTTTAGCCATATCTTTGCCGGTGGCTATGCGGCAGGCTATTACAGCTACCTGTGGGCAGAAGTTCTCTCGGCTGATGCCTTCTCGCGCTTTGAAGAAGAAGGGATTTTCAATGCGGCGACCGGCCAATCCTTCCTCGATAATATTCTGTCCCGTGGCGGTTCCGAGGAACCAATGACCCTGTTCAAGCGCTTCCGTGGTCGTGAGCCGCAGTTAGATGCTATGCTGCGCCATTACGGTATTAAGGGCTAGAATGTGTCACAGGTAAGTATTTGTTTATTGTCTGAAGCAGGCGCCGATCCCGGCGCCTTGTCTATTCTGGCTGAGCGCTGGGGTTTGCTATCTGACGAGCAGGCGATCATGGCGTTGGTACTGACACCTGAACGTCTCGAACTGCGCAAGCGGGATGAGCCAAAACTCGGCGGCATCTATGTTGATTTTGTTTCCGGCACGCAAGCTCATCGTCGCAAATTTGGTGGTGGGCGCGGTGAGGCGGTAGCAAAAGCGGTGGGCATCAAAAAAGGCTATCTGCCACGGGTTGTCGATGCGACCGCAGGTTTAGGGCGGGATGCTTTTGTGCTAGCGGCACTGGGCTGTCATGTGCAAATGCTGGAACGTAATCCGGTGGTCGCCGCATTGCTGGATGATGGTTTGCGCCGAGGTTATCAGGATGCTGAAATTGGCCCTTGGCTGCGCGAAAGATTAACTTTATTGCATGCTTCCAGCTTAACGGCACTGGCCGAGATTGAACCCCGGCCTGACGTGGTTTATCTCGACCCCATGTATCCGCATCGGCAAAAAAGTGCGCTGGTTAAAAAGGAAATGCGGGTGTTCCAGTCATTGGTGGGTGCTGATGACGATGCCGATGGCTTACTGGCACCAGCCCGCGCTTTGGCCACCAAGCGCGTGGTGGTTAAACGCCCTGATTATGCCGAACCACTGGCGGGAGTAGCAACACAGGCTGCTGTCACGACGAAAAGTCACCGTTTTGATATATATCCTTCATCCTTGAAATTGTAGGGAAGCGGGCTGGTTTATTGCTGGTAGGAATGAGTTAGTTCATAACCTACCAGCAATACCAATGATTTTGAATTTAGTGGTCTAAAGTATAAAAAAGATAAAAATCATGCCACGAGTGGTTGGCTGACAATAAAGTTATTTAATGAAAGTTGATGTCTGCCGGTAAGTTGTATCAACATATCTTCGTGTCCATAGGTTTCATTATTAAATTCAATTATCAAATATGTAATGTCGTCTATATCATCATATGACTGAATTATTTCCGTCTGTTTGCCATTGCTGAACTGATCAACCAGTTTAATACCAAGACCATCAGATAGGATATGGGAGAGATCGATTTTATCTTTACTTGATATAAAGT
Source organism: Yersinia alsatica (assembly GCF_902170305.1). Taxonomy (GTDB): domain Bacteria; phylum Pseudomonadota; class Gammaproteobacteria; order Enterobacterales; family Enterobacteriaceae; genus Yersinia; species Yersinia alsatica. The sequence goes on from NZ_CABHWW010000007.1 coordinate 219,257, forward strand.
CGTGAATAGTATCGGCAGCTGTTACTAACGAATCGCTAATCCTGCGGTAGCCAAAGGTATTATTACCGCCATCTCCCCAAAGCTGGTCGGCACCACCACCACCAATGAGTGTATTATTTGCACTGTTGCCCCATATTTTATCATCGCCACTACCGCCAATGGCATTTTCAATACAAACCCCCAGTGCAATTGAGATATTGCCAGTTAATCCGCCAACATCAGAAAAGCTGCCTTCATTCAGGTTGATATTTTGATTTTGCCCATAGCCAGAGAAATCAAGTGTATCAATGCCACCAGCATCCCAAATGCAGAATATTAATATATCACTGGCTTCTTTTGCGCGGAAAGTCGCCCGCTTAAGAGTGGTGTTGAAACCGTAGGTCGTATTACAGGTGCGAGTCTTCATATTAGCACCATAGATTTGTTGGAGTGCTGCTATGTCAAGCATTTGCAATGATGATGCATAGTATCTACCATAATCTGCGCCAGACTTTTTCTCAGACAAATAACTCATAATACTGGTTTGTTGTGTATGGCCATGGTCATGTGTATGCTGCAGCCCTAAAGCATGACCAATTTCGTGAATGATAGTTTTTCCATTATATTTTATGGCTTTTTCAGAGTTGTCAGTAGCGTAATTAATCCATATCGGACTAAATTTATTTTTATTTGGATAATATGCATAACCGCTAATGCTTATATTATCATCTTCGAAGTTTGAAAATAATAGGTTAGTCGTCTTATCGTCAGTGGCCTCTTTGAACCGGATATTGGCGACATCCGAAACGCATCTCATTGAATGTTTGGTTTGACGCCTTTGCTTTTTGGTGAAGAAAAATGTTGAGGCACCTTGTTGATATTCTTTATCTGCTTTCCATAATGAATATTCTTGGTCAAATGAATAGTATAATATTGTCTTTCCTTTCTTATTGTTGACGTTTTTATATGTGTAGGATGTGGTTATTTTTTCAATAGTCTCACTTTTTATGTCATGATTATTTCTTTCTTTAGTCATAATGGCTTCTTATAAGTTAATTAATTTTAATGTTGTTGATATAACCTGTGTATTACATATTGCGTTCACACTCTTAGTCTTTATTCATCAATGTTATGGTGAGTTTAATAAACATATAGAGTGAGATTATATGGGTGGGAACTCTGTAGTTGATGTGTGTGAAGTATAATAATCATGCGATAGCTTGTGGGCTAAAAATAAAATTATTTAATGAAAGCTGATGTTTGCCGGTAAATTGTATCAACATGTCGCTTTCATATTGGTTATTATCAAAGTCAATCATCAAATGGGTAATGTTTCTCACGGAATCATATTTCTGCATTATTTCTGTTCCGCTATTTTTACTGAATTTATTCACTAGCCTGGTTTTATTTTTGTCTAATCCTAAAGCAGATAAATCGATGCTATCTTTATTGGCTTTAAAATCGTGAATGGTATCCGCCGAGGTTGTTAAAGAGTCACTAACACTGTAATAGACAAAGGTATTACTGCCTCCTCGCCCCCAAAGCTGGTCAGCTCCAAGCCCACCGGCTATCCTATTATTTGCACTGTTGCCCAAAATGTTATCATCACCACTGCCACCGATGGCATTTTCAATACAAACTCCAGCAGCAATTGAGATATTTCCTGTTAATCCACCAACATCAGAGAAGCTCAGCTCCTCCAGATTAATATTTTGATTTTGCCCATAGCCGGAGAAATTAAACGTATCAATACCGCCAGCATCCCATACACAGCATATTAATATATCGCTGGCTTTCTCTGCAGTGAAATACGGGCGGTTGCTATTGGAATTGAAGCCGTAGGTAGTATCGCCAGTACGGGTGCTGATATTGGCACCATAAAGGTTTTGGAGTGCCGCTATATCAAGTAGTTGCGGTGTTGATGGATAGTTTCCGCCATAATCTGCCCCAGAGTTTTGCTCAGATAAATAACTCATGACGCTGATTTGCCGTGTGTGCCCATGGGAATGAGTATGCATCAAGCCCAGAGCATGGCCGAGTTCGTGAATGACAGCATACCCGCCAAAATTTACTTGGGTTGGATTTTGAATATCCTGTGTCACGTAATTAATCCATATTGGGCTGAACCCCCCTTGGTTTGGATAATAGGCATATCCAGCATCACCGGTATCTCGCTGGTCGTAGTTTAAAAATAGTAGGTTAGCGGAGCTATCTTGAGAGGCTTGAATAAATCGGATATTCGCGACATCTGCAATGCTTTGCATTGCAATATTGCTTTGACGAATTTGTTCTTGATTGAATGCAAATATTGGCGCACCTTGCTGCTTTTCGATATCAGTGCTCCAGAGTAAATAGCTTTGATTAAATGAATAAAATAAAATGGTGGTATCGTTATTATTGCTTTCTCTCCATGTAGCGTCAGAGGTTGCTGTATCAATCTCTTCATTTTTTAACTTATGTTTAGATATTATATTATTCTTTTTATATATGGGTGAGGGGGATTTTCTGAGCGATTCTGTGGCCATCATTACCTCTTAATGAATGAAAATTATTCACTTTTAAAGTTATTAATATGAGGCGGATGATTTTACTGATGGCGCTTATTATTTAAATGAGTATTTTCTTAAATAATACAGTGGATTTTTTATGATATTTTATTAATCATATTTAATCTAAATGAATTAAACATCCCATATTCTTTTTTTATTACTTTCTCAAAGAATATGGGAGTGGGTATTTATTTACAGCACGCCTTGAGACAGCATAGCATCCGCCACTTTGACAAAGGCCGCAATATTTGCGCCGTGTACATAGTGGGTTTGCTTACCTTCACCGCCATATTCAACACAGGATTGGTGAATATCCAGCATAATGTGGTGCAAGCGCACATCAACTTTTTCTGACTTCCAGCTCAGTCGAGCCGCATTCTGTGCCATTTCCAGGCCAGATGTGGCAACACCGCCGGCATTGGCTGCTTTGCCCGGAGCGAATAGCACGCCAGCTTCCAGGAAAGCATCGGTGGCTTGGATCGTCGTCGGCATATTCGCGCCTTCGGCAACCGCTTTAACCCCATTAGCAATCAGCTGGCGAGCGGCAGGTAAATCCAGCTCGTTCTGGGTTGCACAAGGTAAAGCGATATCAACCGGCACGCTCCACGGCTGTTGATCAGCTAAATAGACCAGATTACGTTCACGGGCATAATCTTCAATGCGACCATAACGTTTGTTTTTGATTTCAGCCAGATGAGCTAATTTTTCTGGTGTGAAACCGGCCTCATCCACCACGGTACCGCCTGAGTCGGAAGCCGTAATCACGCGAGCACCCAGTTCCATGGCTTTTTCGATAGTATATTGAGCAACGTTACCGGCACCGGAAACAGAGACTTTTCTACCTTCAAAACCTAAACCATGACGTTTTAGCATGGCATCAGTGAAATAAACCAAACCGTAACCGGTTGCTTCTGGGCGAATCAAACTGCCGCCGAAAGAAAGCCCTTTGCCAGTGAAAACACAGGCGGTGTTATTGGACAATTTCTTCATCATACCGGACATAAAGGCCACTTCACGGCCGCCAACACCAATATCACCCGCAGGAACATCAGTATCTGGGCCAAGATGACGGAAAAGTTCGGTCATCAGTGCCTGGCAAAAACGCATCACTTCAGCCTGGCTTTTTCCTTTCGGATTAAAATCAGAGCCGCCTTTGCCGCCACCCATTGGCAATGTGGTCAGGGCATTTTTGAAGGTCTGTTCAAAACCCAGGAACTTAAGAATTGATAAGTTTACTGAAGGGTGGAAACGCATCCCGCCCTTATAAGGGCCGATCGCCGAGTTAAATTGAACACGCCAAGCACGGTTAACCTGAACTTTACCTTGATCATCAGTCCAGGCCACACGGAATTGAATGACGCGCTCTGGCTCGACTAAACGCTCCAGCAGGCTTTGTTCACGGTAATGCGGGTTTTGCTCCAGAAAGGGCCAAAGTGACGTAAATACTTCACGGACGGCTTGGAGATATTCTGGTTGGTTGGCATCACGTTGTTGTAAAGATTCTAAAAACGACTCCAGAGAGGTTAAACCATTCATCACTAATAATTCCTTGTACCAATTAAGACTCTCCTGACGAATTATTATTATTAAAACTGTGAGGAGACGATGTTGTGCATCCTTGACTATATCATTGGTTTATATTCACACAGCAAGGGATTTTGACAAAAAACTTAGCAGGGTTATCAATGAGTGGTTAGCTGCGGTGGGCGGGGCTTTACTCTAAAACATGCAAAAAAAACGCCCGCAAAAGGCGGGCGTGAGGGGGATGACGTTATTGATGCTTAATCGTCTTCACCATTTTCATCATCGCGCAGTGGCACGATGAGCATATCAACATGGACGGTATTGATCAGTTGGCGTGCTGAAGACATCAACTTGCTCCAGAAATCCTGATGATGACCGCATAATACCAAGTCCATATCATATTTCTTAATTGCATCAACCAATACCTGACCCAAATCGCCACTACCACTCAGAGTTTGCTCGATCGGATAGCCTGCATTTTGCGAAAGTTCGGTCAATGCATGGTGAGTTTCTTCAGAAATGCGTTTTTGCATATCGCCAAGATTAACGTCGATCAGACCGGTATAGAGATCTGAGTAGTTAACATCAACATGGATCAGGGAAACTTTGGCATTGTACGGTTTGGCCATGGAGACCGCTTTTTCCACCAACACCTTACTTTCCGGAGATAGGTCAACCGCAATCAGAATGTGTTTGTAAGCCATAAGTAAACTCCTTCCATAATGTTAATTAATGGGTAAGCAAACATTCAACCTGTTGAACGGGTGCTAACGCGATATCTACATAGTAGCATTATGACCCTTAACTGAAGTGTTTCACGGATCACAACACACTGTTTTGATGATGATCACTAAAGTAGGCGTATGTCTTTTTACACCAAGCGGTGACTAAATTCTACCGCTGATTACCTTGGCACATTGCTATATTGATTGAATTTAAAGCAGATCATTACGTTAAGTATAGCGCCGAAAACGCATCCTGATGGATGGAATTTCATATTTGTGATGCAAATGTAGCTTACGAATATCAGAGGTGAAATTTATATAATTTAGTTAAGAAAGATTAATATTTAGGCAAGGTTTGTGCAGACTAATTGTATTCTCTAGCCAGAAAAATTCGATATAAGTTAATACTAATCGATACTTAACAAAGGCCAAAATTGGCTTAATTTAGCGATTATCAGGCTATTTTTCATTTCATTTCCTACACTCATAAAGGGAGTCCTACACGTTCGGATCGTGTGTCGCGCGAAAACGCATCGAACCACAGTCAAAAAGCGAACGATAGGGGGTGGCTTTTGAGGCCCTGGGGGTGTTTATATCGGCTAGAGTGAGCGATGGCGTAGCAGGTTCAGGTCACTGACCTAATGCGTGTGATATCGCTGGGAGGATGATTATGATCAGTACCGTCGCGCTTTTTTGGGCTCTGTGTGTGGTATGTGTGATTAATATGGCACGTTATTATTCATCACTACGTGCTTTGTTGGTGGTATTGCGTGGTTGCGACCCGTTGCTGTATCAATATGTTGATGGCGGTGGATTTTTTACCTCCCATGGCCAGCCGAGCAAACAGATTAGATTAGTCGGTTATATCTTTGCTCAACGCTATCTTGATCACCATGATCCGGAGTTTATCCGCCGCTGTGAGAGATTACGTGGGCAATTTATACTGACCAGTGCACTTTGTGGTTTGGTCGTGGTCAGTCTGGTGGGACTAATGTTGTGGTATTAGTATGAAATCTTGGCATAAAAGTATTTAAAAAGGCGACCTAATAAGGCCGCCTTTTATTTACCATTACTGCCCGGTGCTATTACCGTTCAGTATCATCACAGTTTCGCGCTAAGGCGCACTATGACAGCAATACATTCGCTGGATTTAGATAAACTTCAATGCAATCCAATACAACCCGCCGGAGAGAAGAATAGAGATTGGCAAGGTTAACACCCACGCCAACATAATGTTCTTCACCGTCTTACTCTGTACACCACCACCATCAACCAACATGGTACCGGCAACAGCGGAAGAGAGCACTTGGGTTGTCGACACTGGCATACCGGTGTAACTGGCAATACCAATCGAGACCGCAGCAGTCATCTGGGCAGAAACCCCTTGGGCATAGGTCATGCCTTTCTTACCGATTTTCTCACCGATGGTCACTGCAACACGTTTCCAGCCAACCATGGTACCCAAAGAGAGGGCCAGAGCGACGGCAACGATAATCCAGGTTGGTGCGTATTCCACTGTTTCCAACAAATCTGTGCGCAGATTGTTGAGGAAACGACGGTCTTGAGCACTGGTTTCTGGCAGTTTAGCCACAATTCCTGCGGTTTCGGCGACACACATCAGCAAGCGACGCATATGGCTGCGTTGGTCAACCGTCAGGTCGTCATAGCTTTGCAGATTAGCCAGCAGTGTTTGTGCTTGGTCAATGGCTATCATGGCGCGTGAGCTATCACAGTGGAACTGTGCTGGTGTATTCGGCAATGTTTCTGGTGTCGGTACCAATGGCTTCAGCGCGACAGCATGAGGTAAGGCCTCAATATGCTGCTGATAATATTGTTGCAGATGAGTCACTGCATCGCGGGTGCGGGCAATATCATAGCCGGTAGCACTCATATTCACGACAAACCCAGCCGGAGCCACACCGATTAATACCAGCATGATCAAGCCAATCCCTTTCTGACCATCGTTAGCGCCGTGAGAGAAACTCACGCCAATAGCCGATAAGATCAGTGCAGTACGGGTCCAGAATGGCGGTTTACGTTTACCGTCTTTCTTTTCACGTTCAGCGGGAGTCAGGTGAATACGTTGCTGCTTCTTGGTTCCGTTCCAGTAACGACGTAGCAGGAACACCATCAACCCAGCAATAACCAGACCCACAATCGGGGACAGGATTAATGACAGGAAGATTTGAATCATCTTAGGAACGTTCAGCGCATCTACTACAGATGTACTGGTCATTAATGCATTGGTTAAACCAATACCGATGATTGCACCAATCAGCGTATGTGAACTGGACGCTGGGATACCAAAATACCAAGTGCCCAAATTCCAGATAATCGCGGCCAGCAGCATAGAGAAGACCATGGCCAACCCATGTGCCGAACTGACGTTTAACAGCAGATCAGTAGGCAATAGGTGAACAATGGCATACGCCACGCTCAAACCGCCCAGCATCACGCCGAGGAAGTTAAACACCCCTGCCATCACGACAGCCACCTGGGAACGCATGGCACGGGTATAAATTACGGTCGCGACCGCATTGGCTGTATCATGAAAACCATTGATGGCTTCGTAAAACAGCACGAACAACAAAGCAAGAACTAACATTAGGCCGGTATGGAAATCCAGGCCAGCGAAAAGATGTAGCATAAGCGTTACGCCAGTTTGTGGACATGAACGCGGCGCATTATCAGTGACAATGGGGGGTGGGGAAAAGGAAAATATGACCTTTTTTTGACATGACCGCGGACTAGATCGTCCTTTTGCACAACATATGCATGTTATATCAGCAGGTTACTTAGTTTTACCGTATGAGACATTTTCTTACTATGGCTTCCTGTCGGTGGGCGACTTACAATCTCTCGCCGCAAATTTGTCGGTCGAATGAACTCAATAATACGCAAACCGACTAAAAGCGGACGATTTTGCAGCAATGATTTTCTGACTCAATGAGGCTCAGTGTGGAACAGTTTGATGTGGTAGTGATAGGTGCAGGTGCCGCGGGGCTATTCTGTGCGGCTCAGGCCGGGCAAGCAGGATGCCGGGTGCTATTAGTGGATAACGGCAAAAAAGCTGGGCGCAAGATTCTGATGTCTGGCGGTGGCCGCTGTAATTTTACTAATATGTTTGTAGAACCCGCAGCCTATCTTTCACAAAACCCTCATTTCTGTAAATCTGCTTTGGCGCGTTATACCCAATGGGATTTTATCGACCTGATGAATCGCTATGGTATCGCCTGGCATGAAAAAACATTAGGGCAGCTATTTTGCGACGACTCGGCACAACAAGTGGTTGAGTTGCTGCTGAAAGAGTGTGAATTGGGGCAAGTGACCATTCGACTGCGCAGTGATGTTCTGTCGGTCGAGAAAAACGAGAGTGGCTTCCTGCTCCATATCAACGATATGAAAGTGAGCGCTAACTCACTTGTTGTGGCTTCTGGTGGGCTGTCTATGCCTGGTTTGGGCGCATCGCCATTCGGCTATAAGCTGGCCGAACAGTTTGGCTTGAAAGTGTTGCCGACCCGCGCGGCTTTGGTGCCTTTTACCTTGCACAAACCTTTATTGGAGCATCTGCAAACTCTCTCCGGTGTTTCAGTGCCCGCAGTGGTCACGGCAGAGAATGGTACCAGTTTCCGGGAAAGTATTTTATTCACTCATCGTGGACTTTCTGGCCCGGCAATTTTGCAACTTTCAAGCTACTGGCAGGCTGGCGAGTATGTGAGCATTAACTTACTTCCTGATACCGATTTAGATGCATTTTTGAACAATGAGCGGCAGGCGCATCCGAATCAGACATTGAAAAATACCTTGGCTCAACTGCTGCCGAAGCGGTTAGTAGAGTGTCTCCAGACTCTGGAGCAGCTACCAGATGTGACCCTAAAGCAATTAAATGCTCCGCAGCAAGCCACGTTAGTGGCGAACTTGCAGCAGTGGCGTGTACAGCCCAATGGAACTGAAGGTTATCGCACCGCTGAAGTCACTATCGGTGGTGTAGACACTCAAGAGCTCTCCTCTAAGACAATGGAGACCCAAAAAGTGCCGGGATTGTACTTCATTGGCGAAGTTGTTGATGTTACAGGCTGGTTAGGTGGCTATAACTTCCAGTGGGCCTGGAGCTCGGCCTGGGCTTGTGCGCAGGCATTGGCCGCGAAGCAGGCACAATGAAATTAGCCCGCTAAAACCACTGCGATGGTGCAATAAAGCCTCTTAGCCCGGTATATCCGAGCAAGAGGCAATAAAGAAATCAGTGCGGTATGACTCTTAACGCAGTGCCTGAAGAATATTATAGGCTGCTTGCACGCGGACAGGGTTCGGGTAGTTTTTGTTAGCTAACATCACTATGCCGATCTTCTCCTCTGGGATAAAGACGATATAGGCACCAAAGCCATTGGTCGCGCCAGTCTTATGCACCCAGGATGCCGGTGTTGCCAGCTGTGGTGGCAGCAATTCCTCGGCTTTACGTGGTTTCAAGGCGATATCATTGCCACTGTCGGCAATGACTGTTTGTGGATTGATAGGCCAGTTATACATTTCCCAACCCAATCCTTGGAACAAGTCTCCAGCCTGGAAATAGCGAGATTGAGCCGCAATGATTGCTTTCTTTAGCTTATCGTTTTCGACCGGTAGATTGTTTGGCTCCATATTGGCCCGCATAAATCTCACCATATCTTTCGTGGTGGATTTTACCCCATAGGCTTCCTCACCCAGCATGCCCAAGGTTACGCGTACCGGCTGACCATCCTTATATCCCCAAGCATAGTTTGACTGCATGGATTCAGGGACAGTGATAAAAGTATGTGTCAGTTTTAATGGCTGGAACACAGACTCTTTCATGTAGTTTTCGAAGGTTAATGGGCTATTTTTCACCGCTAACGCACCGAATAAACCAATGCTGGCATTAGAGTAATTTCGCATTACACCAGGCGCCCACTCTGGCTGCCACTGCTGATAATATTGCCACAGTGATTTTTGGTCTGTAACCGAATCAGGCAGTTGCAGAGGAAGCCCTCCCGCAGTATAAGTCGCCAGATGCAGCATTTTCACACCTTGCCACTGACGCCCTGTTAGCTCAGGTGCGTATTTAGTCACTGGGTCATTAAGATTCATGATGCCAGTTTGCGCGGCATATTCCCCGGCTATTCCGGTAAAGGTCTTACTGACCGAGCCCAGTTCAAACAGCGTATTTTCAGTCACCGGAATACCGGCTTTTATATCCGCTACACCATAGTTAAAAAATTGCGGCTTGCCGTCATAAAATACGGCGACGGCCATACCGGGAATTTCCTGTTGTTCGATCAATGGCTTAAGGGTTTTATTGACGATAGCCGCAACCTGCTGCTCCGTTAGTATGGTTTGTGCCGAGGTATAAAGTGGGGAAGCTGCGATAGCGGTAAAGACCAAAGTATTGATAATAGACTTTTTTAACATGGGGATATCTTCCATAAATTATAATAAGCGATAAGCAGTGTGGCTCCTTTTGCGCTGCCGATTCTGCGATGATTGACTATGGATAACAATCGATTATATTTGATGCTTAATAATAGAAAAACTAACAGATAAATCTATGGTACGTAGTTATATTCCCTTAAATTCACTTCGTGCCTTCGAAGCCGCCGCCCGACAGTTAAGTTTTACTAAGGCTGCTATCGAATTAAATGTTACCCATGCAGCCATAAGCCAGCAGGTCAAAGCGCTGGAACAACGCCTTAATTGTCGGCTCTTTATTCGGATTTCTCGTGGATTAGTGTTAACAACCGAAGGCGAAAATCTGCTACCAATTCTTAATGATTCCTTTGATCGTATCGCAGACACACTTGACCGTTTTTCCGCTGGGGTGATGCGTGAAAAAGTCAGAGTTGGTGTTGTTGGGGCCTTTGCAATCGGCTATCTATTGTCGCGTATGAAGAGTTTTCAACAGCGCTATCCGCATGTCGATATTTTACTTTCAACGCACAACAATCGTGTTGATGTCGTGGCTGAAGGGCTGGATTACGCTATTCGTTATGGCAATGGAGCTTGGCATGATACCGAGTCGCAATTTTTGTGCGATGCGCCACTGGCTCCGCTGTGTACCCCTACATTGGCGGGGAGTTTACGCCACCCTAATGACCTGCAAAAATTTACCCTACTGCGTTCTTATCGGCGTGATGAATGGTCGGCATGGTTTGCTGCTGCTGGAGGATGCGTGCCTTCACCCTCCCAGCAAATAATGATGTTCGACTCGTCGGTAAGTATGCTGGAAGCGGCACAAGCAGAGATAGGTATTGCGCTGGCTCCACCGTCGATGTTTGCACACCTGTTACTTAGCGAACGTATTATCCAGCCTTTTAGCACGACGATTAACTTGGGCGGATATTGGTTAACTCGTCTGCAATCCCGCACAGAAACAGCGGCTATGCGGGATTTTTCACTATGGTTATTGTCTGAGATGAAATCTGAGAAAGTAGAGATGTAGCCTCAGTCTTAGTGGTTTCATCATTAAGTGGGTGGTTAACTTCTACTTAAGTTAAGGCTTACCCTCGTTGACGGTGAAAGAACTTAGGGTGTTATTATCTGCAAACCTCAGATCCAGAGTGCGTTGAGTTCCACGATTCATCACAATTGGTATGGGGAATAGCAAGGTGGAGGTTTTTTCATTCCAGCTATAGTGCCAAGTGAATGCAAGACTAAAATTGCTGGGTTCCTTCGGCGGCCCTAGGCGTGTTAGGACGTCCTTCTTTGTTGTCTTGCCTGGCACTAACCAATGTTTCAGCGCCGCCTGGTCGTAATTTCCCAGAGCCTGCTCATGGGAGCGTTCCTCACCGAAGAGACATCCCTGGAGTAAAGGCAAGATAATAACTAAGAAGGCAGCCCGCTTATTCAAAAGGATTTTCAACAAAAGTAGATACCTTTTTAAATTGGACTGGTTTTAGAATCGCCACACTGGTCGAAGGATCGGTTACAATTTGATTTAAATGAAAAATACACTTCCCAATTCGTTCTCCTGTATCAAAATTTACGTCGTAATCCTTGCCTGCTTCTGGGGTGAACAATACCGACATTTGGCACTGGCCCCGAAAGGTTGCATCAGTTGTGATCGAGATGATTATTGGCTGGGGTTTGACGCGAACTTCAAAATAATAACTTTTATAATCCTGCTGGCGATAACTCAGCTTGGGCATGCTTATATCGCGGGTATCGTTATAAAACCCCAGTGCAGTATGCGGGACTAGTTCTCGATCGATGTTGTCTTCTTTTGCCTTGATTGATGTGCCAGTCACGTTACTGACAAAGCGAATGCGGGCGATATTATTCCCTTCTCCCACGGGGTCTTGATATACCGGGGCTGAATGAAAAGGAGAAGTGCAGCCCGTAGAAATTAACGTCGTACCGAGCAGTGTAAAGGCCAAAATTTTATGCATATAAATACGTCCAGTAGGAAATTTACTGGTTACTATCGGCTTGAAATTACTACACTTTAGTGATTTTTATTCAACGTGCGAACCCTGACACTATTTATTACGCATTATCTTAACAGGGAGCATTTGGCCCCTGATTCATCTGAATATGACCGTTACCTTGGTGTACTTCTAGATTTCTTACTCGGAAGTTGTGTTCCCGCCAGACTTGGCATGGCTTGGCGCATGATATCGAGAAATGCGCGCAATCTGGCCGGGTAAAAACTGGCGTGGGGGTAAACTAAATAGATGGGTAAAGGTAATCCGTGCCAGTCTGGTGCCAGATGGACTAATCGTCCTTGTGCCAGGTCGTCGCTGATTACCCATGTTGATGCAATCCCTGCTCCTAATCCTGCCAGTGCAGCGTTACGTAATGCATACAGGCTGTCGGTACTCAACTGTGGTTCAATGGAAAAACGCTGGATTTCGCCATTAGTTTTATGACTAAGAACGACTTCATTACGGTAAAACGAATTTAATGCTATCCAATGAAAATCCAGCAATTGTTCTGGATGTGTGGGCAGCGGTTTGTTGCTCAATAACTCCGGTGCGGCCACGACGATGCGCGGTACTTCCGCGAGAAGAATGGCGACAACCGAAGGGTCTGTTACTGCCCCAACTTGAATGGCACAATCAATACCTTCAGCAATAAAATCTGGGCGACGGTCGTTTAGCATCCATTCAACCGACATTTTCGGGTAACGATATAGATAGTCTTTAAGTGGTTTGATTAACTGATCTTGCCCAAAAGCGTGCGGAACCAATACACGCAATAAGCCCCTAGGTTCATCTGTCGCGCCACGTAGGTCATCCTCCATGGCATTCCAGCTTGCAACCAATTCTTTGGCGTGGGAATAACAACGCTCGCCATCATCAGTCAACTTCATAATATGCGTGGTACGTTGCAATAACTTCAAACCCAGCAAACGTTCCAGTGTTTGCAAGCGGCGGCTAATTGTTGGTTGGCTTGTGCCCAGACGTGCCGCCGCCCCGGACAAACTTCCCGCCTCGACAATGCGAATAAATGTTTGCATCAACTCTATACGGTCAATGCCAGATAAATTAGTTTCAGTCATACGTACAGCGTATAACAGTTTTACTCTTCGGGCGACTACCACGATGTGTCTGTGCAGGCAAAAATATAGCCTCAATAACATTACAGGTAGCAATCATGTCAGTCATTCAAACCACATCAAGCCCCACAGAAAGCATTGAGCAAAGCCTATCCGGACGGACAGTTCTTATGTTGGCAACCGGCGCAGGTCTTAGCGTTGCATCAATTTATTATAGCCAGCCATTATTGGGCGTTATGGGTAGTGATTTGCATGCCAGCGTAGGTGCGGTAGGGATGGTGCCGACATTGACCCAAATTGGTTATGCCTTGGGCATTTTATTACTGGCCCCCTTGGGGGATCGCCATGATCGTCGGATTATCATTTTGTTGAAAGGTATTCTGCTGACTATGGCATTGTTATTTAGCGGCTTTGCACTAGGTATCAGTGGGTTACTTGTCACCAGTTTTGTTATCGGTATTGCGGCAACGATGGCGCAGGACATTGTTCCGGCTTCCGCTAGCTTAGTCTCGGCGGCCCAACGCGGAAAAACAGTCGGAACAGTTATGACGGGTTTGCTGCTGGGCATTTTGTTGTCACGGGTATTGAGTGGTTTTGTCGCTGAATACTTCGGTTGGCGGTCACTGTATATGGGCGCCGCACTGTCAGTAATTTTAATCACTCTGGTGATCTGGCGCGGTTTACCACGGTTGCCAGCAACCTCAACACTGAGTTATCCGGCTCTGTTCACCTCAATGAGCCATTTGTGGCTGCAGTTTAAAGAGTTACGTCGGGCTGCATTATCACAAGGACTATTATCTGTAGGATTCAGCGCATTTTGGTCAACTTTAGCAGTGATGCTACAGGATACTTATCACCTTGGTAGCGCAGTGGCAGGGGCGTTTGGCCTTGCCGGTGCTGCGGGTGCGCTGGCTGCTCCATTAGCGGGATCATTGGCTGACCGCCGAGGACCACAAGTGGTTACTTTAATTGGCGCAGGCCTGGCAACATTATCGTTTGCCGCGCTGTTTCTTTTGCCTTTGTTGCCATTCCAGCTTCAGATAGGGCTTATTGTCGTCAGCGCCGTTGGTTTTGATTTTGGTGTTCAGGCCACATTAGTCGCGCATCAAACCATTATTTATAGCCTTGAACCCGCAGCTCGTAGCCGACTCAATGCACTGTTATTTACCGGCGTGTTTGTTGGGATGGCTGCCGGCTCCGCCTTGGGCAGCCTGATGCTGGAAAAAATGGGCTGGGCCGGTGTTGTTGCCCTGATTACCCTAGCGGGTGCCGCAAGTCTGGCTGTTCGATGGCGCGGTCGAAGTACCCAATAACAGGATTTTTAGCAGTAACACATAGAAAAACTTTACCCAGTATATTTCGGGATGCCTAACAACTAGGCACCCCGATGTCACATTTTCAATTCCCATACAGAACACTAAATTTGGCCGTTGATATTTGCTATCGAGACTACCTTTGCCTGTTAGTTTTGTAGGTAAGCAATGCTGTGGCGAATCTCTCTTTCAATATCAGCTTCTGACCAGGTATTTAACTGTGATGAGAATGGCTCAAAAGCATATATTCCCTGATAGCCTAGCCGCTCAAGATTGATGACTTGCTGTTTACTGTTGAGCTTATCCTGTTCACTTAGCATGATGCGGTCTTCATCAGTGAGTGTGGATTTTAGCCGTGTTTCTTCGACACCAGAAAGATGCACCAGACCAATAGTATTGACGTCAATGTGTGCATCAAACTCGGCTTGAGCAATATCACTCAAATAGTAATGGAAGGTATCTAGCACCATTTTGTAAGGGGCTGCCGATTTACCAATGATGGATTGTGTGAGTAGATGAGAGCGTAATGAACTGATACCAAAGCCCAAAGGCTCCACTAGCCCAGTGACCTGATATTTTTTAAAGAGTGGGGCGAGCAACAACAAGGCATCTAGTGTGTCTTGCTCTTTTTGCCCGGCTGAACGCCGGTCACTGGCGCTACAATTTGGGCATAGAATAACGCCATGGCAATGAATTGCTTGCGCTTGTTTTAGCATGCTTTCTGCCTCTTGCAGCAGCGCAGAACGGTACTCTGGCAAATTAAAGTATTGCAACGCGTTGATAGTAACAATTTCAATTTCATATTCGTTGGCTAGTGCATTCAGCTGTTCTGTCGTTAACTCATCAGTGACTTTGCCACTTGCCATGTCATTACGCAGTTCAACCTTATTTAACCCGCACTTCTTAACCAGCCGGAAAAAGTTCTCAATACTTAAGTTGGGGGCTATTTTGCGATTAATACAGAAACGATTTTGTGCAATAGACATGTTATTTGCTCCTGCCGGGAATCACCGGTACTGCTGTTGATAGGGGTTGTTTCGATCTTTTTGCCAGCATCGCTTCTTCCATGTGTTCCAATGCCACCCCTTTGGTTTCAGGTACAAAGCGGCAGATAAACCAATAACTGAACAAGCAGCAGATAGCGAAAATCCACATTGGGAAGGCACCGTGGAATTGAGATGAAAGATAAGGTTGGTCATTCATCATTGGGAAACTTTGTGAGACAGCGAAGTTAGCGACCCACATGCAGCCAACAGCAATACTCATGCCTTGCGCCCGCATCCGGTTGGGGAATATTTCAGAAATTAGCACCCAAGTCCCAACACCCCATGAAAGAGCGTAGAAGATCATAAAGAACAACATGCCAAACAGTGCCAGATAGCCAGTCGACTGGTTGTAGAGGGCGAAGGATGTGATCAATAACCCGAGAATGGTGCCAATGGTACCAAAGCGCATCAGTGGTAAACGCCCCATACGATCCATCAATATTGCACCAATAACCGAGCCAACCAGTTGAAGTACACCAAGCCAGATCGTTTGGAATAGCGCCTCTTGCATATTACCGGTGACCACTTTCAACACCACCGGGGCGTAATACATCATGACGTTGACGCCAGTTACCTGTTGCAGCATTGCCAGCATGCAACCGACAAAAATAATAAAACGTACTCTGTAATCACCGTAGTTCAACCGATTCTTATGTTGTTGCCTATCTTGTGCCAGCGAGGCTTTTATCTCGCTCAATACATTTTGGGCATGGTTGGCATTAGAAACCTTGGTGAGCATAGCCAATGCCTGGTCTTCTCGGCCGACCATGACACTCCAGCGCGGAGATTCAGGAATAAAGAAAACAAAGATGCAAAATAGCGCGCAGGGAATAACTGCCGAGCCAATCATCCAGCGCCAACCATATTCAATGAGCCACAGCTCGGTAGCCTGACTGGCAATTTTATAGTTAACGTAAAAGATGACAATTTGCCCAAATACAATGGCAAACTGCTGCATACTCAGTGCTCGCCCACGCATATCTTTGGGCGAAACTTCAGACATATACATTGGGGAAACCGTCGAAGCCAATCCAACGGCTAATCCACCGATAATTCGATAGATAACAAAGACGGTGAACGTCGTCGCCAGTGCTGCTCCAATGGCAGAAATAGTAAAGAGAGCGGCAGCCAGCATAAGGGCTTTTTTACGCCCCCAGCGACCAGCAATTGGGCCAGAGATAAACGCACCAATGACACAACCGATAACAACATTAGAAACTGCCCAACCCGTTTCTGCCGGGCTAAGGTTGAAGTAACTTTTCAGTGAATCTATTGCACCTGAAATGACTGCGGTGTCATAGCCGAATAAGATGCCACCGAGAGCGGCAATGCCGCAGATCCGCAACACATAACCGGTATTCCTTTTTTGTTGATATGCCATAAAAACTCCGTTTAGTGTCCCTTGTCGCCAACCTGCTGCATTAACCTGTTGAGAGAAATAAGCAGGGCAAGAGTTGGATTGAAGTAACGTGCATACTGATTTTAATAAGAACATCCATTTCATTTTTATTAAATAACGAAACATTAATTTTTCGATCCAGCTCAAATATCAAGCAGTAAAAAATCTTGTAATAGCTATTTAAGGCGACGGAAAGGCACCTGAACACACTGGTTTTTTTTACATTAACAGCTTTTATAGGATGTAAAATCCAGAAAATGCAGATGGATGAGTATATTGCGTAGATGTTCTGAGTATTTTTATGTCCGTGTTAGCCGCTTGCAGGAACTTGCGATGCATCGCACAAAACAAAATTTCTAAAGAAAGTTATTTGAAACTTTTTTTTCAATAGCATAGAGTCTGCATATCGGCTGGTTTTTCGCCTTTTTGGCGGCTGGTCGCCTTGCGGGCTATCTTGGCTCTACCACAAGATAACCCTTACTGATTGAGCGCATGTTCCGTTAGGTGTCTGGCATAGAGCCATTTTCAATGACCCTTGCGATAGCCGCTATTAAGAAGAGGGTGAGACATGAAAATTGTGAGTAACTTTATTGGCGGGAAGAATTGTCTGAGTTCTAGCCACCAGACAGCCGATATTCATAATCCAGCCACCGGTAAAGTTGAAGGCCAGGTTACACAAAGTACCGCTGAAGAAGTGCATCAGGCTATCGGCGTAGCACATGAGGCGTTTGCCGACTGGTCACGTACTACCCCTCTGCGCCGTGCCCGCATTATGTTCAACTTCAAAGCGCTGATTGAACAGCACCGGGATGAATTGGCAGAGTTAATTGTTCGTGAGCACGGTAAAGTCTATTCCGATGCATTGGGTGAAATCACTCGTGGGCTGGAGGTTGTCGAGTTTGCTTGTGGTATTCCACACTTATTGAAAGGTGAATATTCTGCAGATGTCGGCACCGGTGTTGATAGCTTCTCGATGATGCAACCTTTGGGGGTTGTGGCTGGAATAACACCGTTTAACTTCCCAGCAATGGTACCAATGTGGATGTTCCCAGTTGCATTAACTTGCGGCAACACCTTTATTCTGAAGCCGCCAGCCCTAGACCCTTCTGCTTCTGTGCGCCTAGCTGAATTACTGACCGAAGCTGGGCTGCCTGATGGTGTATTCAATGTTATTCACTGCTCAAATGAAAGTGCTGCCCAACTTTGCACCGATCCACGAATTCAAGCGGTAAGTTTTGTTGGTTCTTCTACTGTTGCCGAACATATTTATACCACTGCCAGTGCCTATGGTAAGCGCGTTCAAGCTTTCGGGGCGGCAAAAAATCAGGCAATTATTATGCCTGATGCCGATCTTGATGCGACTGTAAATGCCCTAATGGGCGGAGCATTTGGGTCTGCGGGTGAACGTTGCATGGCACTGCCAATTGCTGTAGTTGTCGGCGATAGCACGGCAGATAAACTCATTGAAAAGCTAAAGCCTCTTATTGCTCGCTTACGTGTCGGCCCTGGCATGCAGCAAGGCGGGGAAGAAAATGAAATGGGGCCATTAATTTCAGCAGCTCATCAGAAAAAAGTCCTTGGGTATATTGATCAAGGCGTTAAAGAAGGTGCGACGTTAATCACAGATGGCCGCAATTATAAGGTTGCAGGTCATGAGCAGGGATACTATGTCGGCGGTACGCTGTTTGATCATGTCACCCCAGATATGAAGATTTACCGGGAAGAGATCTTTGGGCCAGTGCTGGGAATAGTCAGAGTTTCTGATTATCAAACGGCAATTAATACCGTGAATAGCCATGAATTTGGTAATGGGAGTGCAATTTTCACGAGTAGTGGCCACTTTGCTCGGCAGTTTGTGCATGAAGTTCAGGCTGGGATGGTCGGTGTCAATGTGCCGGTTCCGGTCCCTATGGCATTTCACAGTTTTGGTGGTTGGAAGCGCTCTGTATTCGGGGCATTGAATGTTCATGGCACGGATGGTGTGCGTTTTTATACGCGGATGAAAACAACAACCGCCCGCTGGCCAACGGGTCAGCAGACAGTTTCTGAATACAGTATGCCAACACTGGGCTAATGCTGCTTGTGGTGTTCACTAGCATAATTTCATGTTGTTAACAGGAGAGTCATTATGTCTTCACTGCTTGCCAAGTGTCAGTCACCGGATGCGGATGGGCGTATTCAGCATATTTCGCCAGAGAATGCGGGTTGGCGTTTTGTTGGGTTTGATGTCTATCGCCTTACCGCTGGAAAAACGCTGAATCTGGGCAGTGCCGATAATGAACTCTGTCTGGTATTAGTTGCCGGGATTGCCTCAATCTCAACGCAACGTGCTGAATATCCTCATGTTGGCAAACGCATGAGCCCATTTGAACGAACACCTCCATACTCTGTTTATGTCCCACACCATGATCATGTCAACGTTGTGGCAGAAACTGATTTAGAACTGGCCGTCTGTCGTGCTCCTGGTCATGGTCATCTGCCTTCTCGTCTTATTACTCCAGCAGATGTCGGTGTGGAACGGCGAGGTAAGGGTCGTAACCAGCGCTTGGTACATAATATTTTGCCTGATAATGAACCAGCAGACAGTTTGCTGGTGGTTGAAGTGTATACCGATGAAGGGAATACCAGTTCATACCCAAGCCACAAGCATGATCAGGAAAATGCAACCGATGAAACTTATTTGGAAGAAACCTATTATCACCGGCTGAACCCAGAGCAAGGTTTCTGTATGCAGCGAGTCTATACCGACGATCGTTCACTGGATGAATGTATGTCAGTCTATAACCGTGATGTGGTAAAAGTCCCTAAGGGTTACCATCCAGTGGCAACATTGGCAGGTTATGACAGCTATTACTTAAATGTTATGGCGGGGCCAGTGCGGCTATGGAAGTTTACTTGGGAAAAAGATCATGCGTGGATGAACAGTGATCAATACCCAGTAGTGGTAGACAAAAAGTAAGAGTAAGTCACTTTTTGAAAGTAATGATTAGATTATGAATTAAATGGGTAGGTTGGATCCTACCCATTTAATAGATTCTCGAGGTTGATGCCCGAAAGCCTTATCTGAAGTTTTACTCTTTTGCGTTATTCAGTGCTAAAGAGACGGCAAGAGTTTGCGCCAGGCACATGGAAGCAACCTGTGAACGGAATCCATCAACTTGGGCTTCGCGCACCACAAAACACACATCACTAAACGCTGCCAATGGGCTGACCTGGCTATCCGTAATCGCAATCTGTTGAGCTCCACTTTTCGCGCCTAATTCCACCAGTTCTAAAGCTTCTTGTGCATAAGGCGAGTAGCTGATGGCGATAACCACATCTTTAGGTTTCACCATACTCAATTGTTCCGCAAACATTCCTCCCAGCCCATCAATCAGGAAAGCCCGGCGTTCCAGATGACGCAATGCATAAGTCAGGTAGGAAGCCACGCTGAAAGAGCGGCGTAGGCCAATCACATAGATATTTTCTGCGTTGTTCAATAACTCAACGGCTCTGTCTAATTGCTCGGCACTGGTTTGCACGGCCAACTGTTGCAAAGCTTGTGCATTGACCATGGTAAATACATTCAGTATTTCAGCCGGTTTTTCTGGGGCAGTATTGCCATCGGTTGAGGTTTGGCGGAATAACCGTGCCCGTTCGGTATAGTTGACGGTCTCTTCCATCAAGTGCTGACGGAATACCTGTTTCATTTCATTGAAGCCACTGAAACCAAAGGCATTGGCAAACCGAATTAAGGTTGATGGTGGCACACTGGCTTGAGCCGCAATGGAAGCAACCGTATCAAAGGCAATGCTATTACTGTTATCCAATATATAACGAGCAACTTGTTTTAAGCGCTTGCTTAACGTCTCATAGCGATGACGAATTTGGTCTTGTAACAATGAAAGTTGAGTCGGGTTATTCATCCATTAAGGCCCACGGCAGAGGAAAATTCGGGTTATCCCCTTCGTACTTGAAGTCACAACAGTGTCAGCTACATTTCACTCGCCAACTTACTTACCTGAGTAAGTTCATCGGAATGAGTTTGTTTGCTACTTATCTGCAACGCCAAGTTCTTTGGGTATGTCTATCAAGTATTCTAACAGGTGGTTGGAAAATTTCATTTACTGATATTGGCATTTGTTTTTATTTCATTGCAACTTGAATCAGCCCACCAAGGCATATTAAAGGAAATGCCTATAACCTAAAGATATTACTTTATTAAGTTTGACAAAAATCAGGATTTTTTCAGGCTAATGAGGAATAAACAGCGCAGATGGCAGCACAATGGCACCGATATGTTCCCACACCAGCGCCATTGAGACTGTTTTATCGTTAGGCTAGCGGACGATAGTCTCGCCAATAACCTATCAGCGTTTGATAATTTTGTTTCACTTGTGAGATGAGCTCAGCATCATTTAACTCACCTTGCAGCCAATGGCGTGATGCCTGACCGAAGATAGTTCTACCAACGGCAAAACCTTTAACCCAAGGAGCTTGTGCTGCCGCGGCAAAACCCGCTTTTAATATGGCTTCAGGAGAATCCAACCCCAGAATTAATACGCCTCGGCAATAAGGATCCTGAGTTTCAATCAACTTACCAACTTGTTGCCAGTTTTCAGCACTAAGAGGTGGCAACTTCCACCAATCTGGCTGAATACCCAACTGATAGAAATGAGCCATATTTTCAATATAATAGCGTTCATCTTTATCTTTATTGTCTTCAGGTAAAATGACTTCTAACAGCAGTTCATGCCCTGATTTGCAGCATCCATGGTAAACATCCAGGATCAGTTCATCTTGCTGTTGGCGCAACTCTGCGCTGTCTTTGGGATGATAAAAAATCAAACACTTTACAACATGTTCTAGCGGCCAATCGATAAGTTGGGACCCAATATTGCCATGCTCGAGCCGTAATGGTCTTGAACTTGGTTGTTCAATTGGGCGGCCTATCCACCATCCTTGACCTGTAATGGTATTGAGGGCTTCCTGCCCGTATGTCGTATCTGCCAGAATGCCACTTTTATGCTCCAGCCCAGACTCTTGGGCTGCCTGCTGAGCTGCTTGCAGCAACAATGTTTTAAGTTTGGGAATGCGCTCTTCACTAACACCCGCATCACGAGCCATATCGGCCAGCTGTTTCCGGTGATCAAAAGCAAACACACAAAGCTCCGGCCACTGCTGTTTACGAGTGGTCACCCGGTGTAAATGGTTAAGGTGGGCATCACGATCAGGGCGTGGAACAGCATGCTCGCGGCTGAGATAGTCATCTAATTCAATTTTAGTTGGCATCGCCGGTGCACAGCCATGACGTGAAACAACCAGCGCGCCACAAGCATTGGCATAGCGGCAAGCTTGCTCCCAGCCCTCATCATTAAGGTAACCGCGCAGCAAACCAGACATGAATGCATCACCCGCCCCCAGTACATTGAGAACTTCGACACGAACGCCAGAATGTAATTTGACCTGCCCCCAACTGTTGGGAATCTCTGCTTCAAATACTGAGCAGCCCTGTGCGCCGCGCTTACAGACCAGTGTCGCCGGTGTCGCTTTGCGTACATTTTGCAAAGCAGTCAGTGTATCGGTACTACCACCGGCAATATGGAATTCTTCTTCGGTACCGACAATCAAATTGAAATGATGCAGAACTTCCTGCAATTCCTGAGTCACTTTTTCTGATTCAATGAAACGTGTTTCACCGTCACCCAGAGAGGTTAAGCCCCATAATACTGGGCGATAATCAATGTCCAGGGCTGTTCGCAGACCATGCTTATGAGCATATTCCAATGCTTTTAGCACTGCGGCGCGCGTATTTGGATGAGAAAGATGTGTACCGGTGATAGCCAGCGCGCGTGATGACGCAATATAAGACTCATCAATATCATCTGGCGTAAGCGCCATATCTGCGCAGTTTTCACGGTAGAAGATCAGGGGGAATGTCTCTTGATCTTTAATACCCAGAATAACCAGAGCGGTTAGGCGCTGTTTATCTGTAATAAGAAAACGGGTATCGGCCCCAACACGCTGTAATTCCTCGCGCAGGAAGCGGCCCATATGTTCATCACCGACACGTGCCAGCATCCCTGATTTCAAGCCTTGGATTGCCGTTCCATAGGCAACATTACCTGATGACCCGCCCAAATATTTGGCAAATGTGCTGGTATCTTCCAGTCGGGATCCAATCTGTTGTCCATAAAAATCAACGGCAATTCGCCCGATACATATGACGTCCAGCACTTTGTGTTGTGTACCCATCCCCATTTCCTTCTGTATTAATTCAAACCCCGACAATGACCGATGAAATGTATCTGTAATAACGTTTCTGAAATCAGTATGAGGAATAAATATTTCAAATTCAAGATTAAATGAAATTTATTCCCCGGTTATGTGACACGGCTAAAAGCCTTATATCACGCATGAAAATAGGACTTACACCAATGAATTAAGTCGGTTATTGATAACTTTTTTAGGGGGTATGGCCGATATTTATTATCAATTTAATATAATTATATCAATAAATTATATGTATATTTTGTCAGATGAAATTGGCGCCAATTCAGCCCGCTCGACAAGCTTTTTATTGTTTCACTGTTTGCCTGATTATTTGATCTTCATCGCAGAATGAAATGTTTCTTCTGTAATGTGATTTTATGAAAAAAATATTTGTTTATAATCCCAGCTATGTTTCACCTAACTGTCGTCAGCATCGCGGAAGCTAACAAGCCGGCCTCTTCGCTCCGACAACCGTATCCCGAGGGCTGAAAGTACCTCAGTCACCATGGTGTCGCACAAACCAAGCAAAGGATGGATAAATGAATAAGATTCGGCTAACCACGGCACAGGCATTAGTCCGGTTTTTGGACAATCAATACCTGCAAGTTGATGGTCAGGAAATCAAATTTATCAAAGGGATTTTTGCTATTTTTGGCCATGGTAATGTGCTGGGTATCGGGCAGGCATTGGAACAAGATTGTGGTGGGTTAGTGGTCCATCAGGGGCGAAATGAGCAAGGAATGGCTCATGCTGCCACCGGATTTGCTAAACAGAAATTGCGTCAGCAAATTTATGCTTGTACATCATCTGTAGGGCCTGGCAGCGCCAACATGATTACTGCCGCAGCAACTGCAACAGCCAACCGTATCCCGCTACTGCTCCTTCCTGGCGATGTGTTTGCATCACGTCAACCGGACCCAGTATTACAGCAAATTGAACAATCTCACGACCTGAGTATCAGTACCAATGATGCATTCAAACCGGTCAGTAAATATTGGGATCGTATTACTCGGCCGGAACAACTGATGAGTGCGTGCATTAATGCGATGCGAGTACTGACCGATCCTGCAGAGACTGGCGCAGTGACACTTTGTTTACCGCAAGATGTCCAGGCTGAAGCTTATGATTATCCTGATTACTTCTTCCAAAAACGAATTCATCGCCTTGATCGGCGGCCTGCCAGTGCCGTAATGCTAGCAGATGCTATTGCTTTGCTAACTTCAAAGCATAGACCGATTTTAGTGTGTGGTGGCGGGGTAAAATACTCGCAAGCAGGTCAGGCATTGCAACGATTTGCTGAGTGTTTTGGTTTGCCATGGGTAGAAACACAAGCTGGCAAAGGGACTATCAGCTCCGAGCATGAATTGAATCTTGGCGGTATTGGCGAAACCGGTTGTTTGGCGGCTAACACATTGGCAAAGCAGGCTGACTTAGTCATTGGCGTCGGCACCCGTTATACCGATTTTACCACATCATCTAAATGGCTATTCCAGAACCCAGATGTCTCATTCCTCAATATTAATGTCAGTGCTTTTGATGCGGGTAAACTGGATGGTCTGCAATTATTGGCTGATGCACGGGAAGCATTGTCAGCATTACATCAGCAACTCGGCAATACAGGCTATCAGGCCAACTGGGGCGGTGAAATTGCCCGGATGCGTGCTGAACAGTTAGCTGAGACTCAGCGAGTCTATCAAGTGGAATACAATGCTGATGATTTCACTCCTGAAATTAATGACCATTTAAATCGTGAACAAGTCTTCGCTGAATTTATCAATAAAACCGGCTCTTTCCTGACGCAAAGCCAAGTGTTGGGAGTGCTTAATAATCAGTTACCTCAAGATGCTGTCATTGTTGCAGCTGCGGGCAGCTTACCGGGTGATTTGCAGCGGGTGTGGCGGACCAAAGGGAGTAATGGCTACCACGTTGAATATGGCTACTCATGTATGGGTTATGAAGTCAGTGCTGCACTAGGTGTGAAACTGGCTGAACCTGAACGTGAAGTTTATTCATTGGTTGGTGACGGTGCTTTTATGATGTTGCACTCCGAGTTGGTCACATCTATCCAGGAGCGCTGCAAAATTAACGTCGTATTGTTCGATAACATGACCAATGGCTGCATTAATAATCTCCAGATGGAACATGGCATGGACAGCTATGCCACTGAGTTCCGTTTCCGTAATCAAGAAACCGGCCAACTAGACGGTGATTTTGTCCCGGTTGATTTTGCTATGTTAGCAGCCGCCTATGGCTGTAAGACATACCGTGTTTCCACTGAGCAGCAACTTATCGATGCATTGGCAGATGCCCGCTTGCAGACGATTTCAACCTTGATCGACATAAAAGTCCTGCCAAAAACTATGGTGCATAAGTACCTGAGTTGGTGGCGAGTTGGGGTTGCTCAGGTGTCTGAAAGTGAAAGGACGGACGCGGTGGTTCGGGTGCTGGAGCAAAATATCGCTAAAGCCCGTGATTACTAGCACTCATTGCATTTGATCTGGATGTGAAGTCGTAAAACGAGCAGGTATTGCCTGCAAACCGAAACTTCATGAGGGAAATAATATGTCGTTAAATATTGGCGTGATCGGAACGGGTGCTATTGGTCAGGATCATATTCGCCGCTGTAGCAAGGTGTTACAGGGCAGCCGGGTCGTCGCCGTAACCGATATCAATCGCGAACACGCCACCAAAGTTATTCGCGACCTTGGTATCGAAGCAAATGTTTATGCTGATGGCTATGAAGTCATTAATGCGAAAGAAGTGGATGCAGTGTTAGTCACCTCTTGGGGACCAAGCCACGAAGAGTTTGTTCTGGCTGCAGTCGCTGCGGGTAAATATGTTTTTTGTGAAAAACCGTTAGCCGTAACCGCTGAAGGCTGTAAACGCATTGTAGAAGCCGAGGCTGCGCAAGGTAAACGATTGGTTCAAGTCGGGTTTATGCGCCCTTATGATCAAGGCTATCGCGCGCTGAAAGATGTCATTACCAGTGGGAAAATTGGTGATCCATTAATGTTGCATTGCGCTCACCGTAATCCAAGAGTCGGTGAAAACTACACGACAAGCATGGCTATCACGGACACCTTAATTCATGAAATCGATGTACTGCGCTGGCTATTGGATGATGATTACGTTTCCGTACAAGTTGTTTTCCCGCGCAAAGCTAAGCATGCCAAGGCCCATCTGAGAGACCCACAAGTCGTGTTATTTGAAACGGTGAAAGGGACTCGCATTGATGTAGAGATCTTTGTAAATTGCCAATATGGCTATGACATTCAATGTGAGGTGGTCGGGGATATTGGCATAGCAAAATTACCTGAGCCATCTTCAGTATTACTGCGCAGTGAAGCGCGGCTATCACATGAAATTCTTACCGACTGGAAAGATCGCTTTATTGATGCTTACGACGTTGAATTGCAAGCCTTTATCAACGATGTTCTGGCTGAAAAACTCACCGGGCCTTCTGCATGGGATGGCTTTGCTGCTGCGGTTACTGCTGATGCCTGTATTGCGGCGCAAGAAAATGGCGAGATTGTTCCTGTTAGTTTGCCGCAACGACCTGCTTTTTATAATAAATAACATTGGGCTTTGCTTCCTGTGCGCCAGTTATCAAGCTGTCGCATAGCCCTATTTTCTGTTGCCAATCGGGCTGGCCTGCATCTCACGTAAAACCGGGAGCGCTATGAAGATTGCATTTGATGTTGATGTCATTAAAGACCTAGGTATCACTAATATGGTTCGCCAAGTTGCGGAATGGGGATATGACTATATTGAGCAGTCACCGCATCCACAGCTTAACCCGTTTTATAAACATCCCAAGGCGGGCCGTGAAGTTGTTGCTGAATATAAGAAAGCACTAAAAGAAACTGGGGTCGAAATATCGTCTTTCATTGTGGTATATCGCTGGGCCGGGCCACTGGAAGCTCGGCGACAGGCAGCAGTAACCAATTGGAAGAGAATGATTGAAATTGCAGTCGAAATGGGCGTTTCCGTCATCAATACCGAGCTTTCTGGCGATCCAAATGAACCTGAGGTTTGTGAAGAGATGTGGTATCGCTCCATGGAAGAATTATTGCCAATTATTGAGCGGGAAGGAATTCGGGTAGAGATTCAATCTCATCCATGGGATTTTTGCGAAGAGAATAATGAAACCGCAGATTTAGTGAAATCACTGCGCAGCGATAATGTGAAATACCTGTATAGCGTGCCCCATACCTTTTTCTACGATAAAGGCAAAGGGGATGTGGCTGGAATGTTGAAATATGCTGGCGACGATCTTTCACATGTATTGATTGCCGATACGATGAATCACACTAAACATTGCCGATATATTGTGAACCCGCCGGGGGTCGATGCCGTTATTCATCAACATGTGGGTATCGGGGAAGGAGAAGTCGATTTCTCGGCACTGTTCCAAACATTACGCGATATGGATTTTGCTAATCGCACATTTAAAGTCGGCGGTGAATCGATTATTGCGACTTCTCTTTTTGGTTATCCAGAAAAAATGGTGCATCAGGCTGTTGCGACTCGTGAACGCATTGAACGCGAGTTGCTGAGTCAATAACGCAACATAATGACCTGAACATTAAGCACTATTTAAAATAAATATTATTTAGATAAAGGCTATTTCTTGTATTAAAGGACGGGCAATTAATCACCTTTTAATTGTATTCATCTGTATAAATTGGATGTATCGCAGAGGTTTATTATGAATAAAGATCGTGTGAAGTTGGCAATCGCTCCTATTGGTTGGACGAATGACGATATGCCAGATTTAGGCAAAGAAAATACTTTCCAACAATGTATCAGTGAAATGGCACTGGCTGGATTTACCGGCAGTGAAGTTGGCAGTAAATATCCACGAGATCCTAACATACTAAAACCTATGCTTGAACTGCGTGGCATACAAATTTGTAATGCTTGGTTCAGCACATTCTTTGCCGATGACCAGCGCGCAAAAACCATTGATGAATTCACTAATCATATGAATTTCCTCCATGCGATGGGCGCAAAAGTGATTGGTTGCTCCGAACAAAGTAAAAGTATTCAGGGAACGACAAAAGCGGTATTTGAAGAGAAACCTTACTTTACTGACATTGAATGGCAGCGTGTTGCCGATGGCTATAATGAGTTAGCCAAAATCGCGGCCACGAAAGGGATGCAGGTGTGCTTACATCACCATATGGGAACAGGTATCCAAACCAGCGAAGAAATTGATCGCTACATGAGTATGGTTAATGATGATGTTTACCTGCTATTTGATACTGGTCATGCCTATTACTCCGAGGGTAGCCAAAAAGCCATGCTAGCTATTCTAGAGAAATATTTACCGCGTATTAATCATGTCCATCTGAAAGATGTGCGCGATGAGGTTGTCGCAGAAGTTAAGGCCAAAAAGCTTAGTTTCCTTGATGGTGTGAAGAAGGGGACGTTTACCGTGCCTGGAGATGGCGTTATTGACTTCAAGCCGGTGTTTAAGCTGCTGGATGAAAGGGGTTATCAAGGTTGGATGGTGGTTGAAGCAGAGCAAGACCCCGCGATTGCTAACCCATTTGAATATGCAGTGAAAGCTCGGCGTTATATCAAAGAAACGGCGGGTATTTAACTGTCCTCGTTCTTGAGACTGCTAGGTGCTAGGTGCTAGGTGCTAGGTGCTAGGTGCTTTTATTGGCTATCAACCTGCTTACTGAGATATCCCAATAACAGTGGGGGTAGCACTTGTATGCTATCCCCTACTGATTAACTTGATATTTTGATTCGGCCCATATGGTATGCATCAACAAACTGGCCGTCTCGGAAAGCAAAATGTGGGCTGGTACCTTCGATTTCAAAGCCAAATTTACGATACAGAGAGATAGCCGCAGTATTATCGACAAAAACGGTTAGCTCAATACGTTGTATATTCAGCCAGTTATCACATAAATCGATCATGGCTGCCATTAATGCACTACCAACACCTTTCCCACAACAATGCGCATCCACAGCAATACCAAAAGTCGCTACATGGCGGCGACGAGCCCGCTGATTGGCTTCAACAGTTAGCTGACCGACAATTTTCTCATCAATACATGCCACCAGATTATGCATGCCTGCAGGCATCTCTTTGATCTTTTTAGCCCACATCTCTTGTGATGGCAGGGGGAGCTGTAGTGTGTCGCGATAAACCTGTGGATGAGAAAATAGCTGCTGTAAGGCTGGATAATCAGAGGTTTCCACATGACGTATCTGCACATTTTTCATAAACATAACCTTACTCTTACTGTTTGAATTACCTAATAAAATATCAATTTATTTACCGGAGTCAATAATATTGCAAGTGGCTAAAAAAAACACTTTACAAGTGAGAGTGATAATGATTATCATTGTCGTGCTTTCCGATGAGGCATCAAAGTTTAGGTGTTCGCATTATGAAGGCACGACATTGCTCACATTGCTTCCAGTGTTTACTTAGCCAGCCGGGTGCTGGCTTTTTTTTTTGCCTATTCTTCATGATTTACCTTGTCAGGCTTTTGCTTGAAGGCACGTATCTCTCAGAACTCATCATGTTTTCTCTCTCTAATGACTTCAAATTCAAATCATTTGTCTTTTAACTTATCAATTAGTCGAATTTTTTGAACAGAGGAGTGAGTTTTTTGCGCTTTCATATTCTCCAGCGATATCTAGACTAAAGAAAACGTTGAGGAGAACTGAACATGATCTATTTACGCAAAGCAGAAGAACGTGGCCATGCTAATCACGGCTGGCTGGATAGCTGGCATACTTTCTCATTCGCTGATTATTATGACCCTGAATTTATGGGGTTCTCCGCGCTGCGGGTGATTAACGAAGATGTTATCGACGCAGGCCAGGGTTTTGGTACCCATCCACATAAAGATATGGAAATCCTGACTTATGTATTGTCTGGTACTGTTGAGCATCAAGACAGTATGGGTAACAAAGAACAGATTCATGCGGGTGAATTCCAGATCATGAGTGCGGGCACTGGTATCCGCCACTCAGAATATAATGGTCGTGATGATCAGCCGCTGCATCTGTACCAGATTTGGATTATCCCGAATAAGACGGGTTTGGAACCACGCTACGAGCAGCAGATGTTTGATATCCCGCAAGGGCGACAACTTGTGCTATCACCCGATGCTCGTGATGGGTCACTGAAAGTGTTCCAGGACATGACTTTATGGCGCTGGGCACTGAAACGTGAAGAGCAGTCAATTTATCAGATTCAGGCAGAGCGCCGCATCTGGATACAAGTTGTGCGCGGCAATGTGTCTATCAATGGCCACCGTGCAGGCACCAGCGATGCCTTTGCTATCTGGGATGAAGCTGCGCTTTCTATTCATGCAGATGAAGACAGTGAAATCTTGTTGTTTGATTTACCGCCAGTTTAAGTTTGATCGACCTCAGTAAAAAGGGTATGCGCGTCGCGTAATACCCTTTTCTTTGCTAGAATAGCCCATCGTTTACTCTGCCTCAGTTCATTGATAATGAAGAAAAAAAGGCCAGTGCTACAAGATGTTGCCGATATGGTTGGCGTCACTAAAATGACTGTCAGCCGCTATTTGCGCAATCCGGAGCAAGTTTCTGCACTTTTGCAGGAAAAAATTGCACTGGCGTTAGATGAACTTGGCTATATTCCCAATCGTGCTCCCGATATCCTCTCCAATGCGACCAGCCATGCTATTGGCGTCTTATTACCGTCATTAACTAATCAGGTTTTCGCCGAAGTGTTGCGCGGCATTGAGAGTGTGACAGATGCTCATGGTTATCAGACGATGTTGGCGCATTACGGCTATCAGAAAGAGCGCGAAGAGCAGCGTTTGACCTCGTTACTCTCTTATAACATTGATGGTTTGATTCTCTCCGAGCGGCACCACACGGCCCGTACATTGAAAATGATTGAGGTCGCGGGTATTCCTGTTATTGAGCTGATGGATTGCACTTCACCTTGCATTGATTTGGCAGTGGGTTTTAACAACTTCGAAGCAGCGCGACAGATGACTCAGCAAATTATCGCCAAAGGCCATCGATACGTGGTGTATTTTGGCGCGCGTCAGGATGAGCGTACGGTGATTAAGCAGCAAGGTTATGAGCAGGCAATGCGTGAGTCCGGTTTGGAACCCATGAGTGTGATGACCAGCCGCTCCTCATCCTATTCCGCAGGTGCCGAGCTATTGCGCGCGGCACAGGTCAGTTATCCGCAGATCGACAGTATTTTCTGTACCAATGATGACTTGGCAATTGGCGCGGTATTTGAATGTCAGCGTCAGGGGCTATCTATTCCACAGGATATGGCGATAGCCGGTTTCCATGGTCATGATATTGGCCAGTCGATGGTGCCGAAACTGGCCAGTGTGCTGACCCCACGCGAGAGAATGGGGCAAATTGGTGCTGAGCGCTTGCTGGCTCGGTTGCGCGGAGAGGTGGTAACACCCAAGATGGTTGACGTCGGTTTCACCATCCTCCCCGGCGGCAGTATTTAAATCACCGTCGCTAACAGCAAGCAGCCAACTAAGCCGCAGACTGAAATGATGGTTTCCAACACTGACCATGACTTAAAGGTTTCGACAATCGTCAGGTTGAAATACTCCTTGAACAGCCAGAAACCCGGATCGTTGACGTGAGAGAAAATCACGCTACCGGAACCCACGGCAATAACCATCAACTCAGGGCTGGCTCCTGTGGTGGCGATTAACGGTGCGACAATACCGCCGGCAGTAATGGCGGCAACTGTCGCCGAACCCAGAGCGATACGTAACACGGCTGCAATTGACCATGCCATCAGAATTGGTGATAGACCGCTGCTATTCATCATGCTGGCAATGTAGTGGTCAACGCCACTGTCGACTAATACCTGCTTGAAAGCACCGCCACCACCGATAACCAACAGCATCATCGCGATGATTTTTATGGAGTCGGTCACGGTATCCATGACAGATTCCATTGAACGGCCACGGTTTAAGCCAAAGGTGAAAATGGCAATTAACACTGCAATCAGGGTCGCAATTACCGGGTCGCCGAAGAACTCGGCATAAGAGAGAATCGGGTGGCCTTTGGGCAGAATCATTTCAGCCACTGCTCGCAATGCCATCAAAATAACGGGCACCAACGCAGTGCTGACACTGACCCCAAAGCTCGGCATCTCTTCATCGGTGAAAGTTTTTGGGTTGTACAGCCCTTCAGGGACTGGCTTATCAATTCCTTTCAGGAAACGAGCAAATACCGGGCCTGCCAGAATAACTGTCGGGATGGCTAACAACGTCCCATACAGCAAGGTCTTGCCCATATCGGCGTGGAAAATAGTCGCGATGGCGGTTGGGCCGGGGTGAGGTGGCAGGAAACCGTGGGTGACAGACAGCGCGGCGGCCATCGGAACACCTACATACAGTAATGGAATGCGGGCTGAAGCGGCGATGCTGAATACCAGCGGCAACAACAGCACGAAGCCAACTTCATAGAACAGGGCAAAACCGACAGTAAAACCGGTCAGTACCACTGCCCACTGGATGTGTTTTTTACCAAATTTATCAATTAAGGTGGTGGCAATACGTTGTGCGCCACCGCAGTCAGCCAGTAATTTACCGAGCATGGCACCGAAGCCCATAATCAGCGCCAGGCTACCTAGCGTGCCACCAACCCCCGCTTTGATTGAGCCGACCACTTTATCGACAGGCATTCCTTGCATGACACCGACCGCCAGCGCGACCAGTATCAGGGAAATAAATCCGTTGAGTTTGAAACGAATCATCAGTAACAGCAGCATGGCAACGCCAACCGCGACAATGACTAATGGCATAGTATTTCTCCGCTTACTTAGGGTACCCCTGCGCCCTTGAAGCCGTAGGGGGGCATATCGCTTTTAGTTATAGTTTGCAGTCAGCCTTTTCCGGCCAGCGTGATTGCGCGATTGAGTTCTATAATGATGTTCTATCCTTTGTGATAAAAGTCACATCTCCATTTGTTACCGGTATCATGATACCGGTAACATGGTAAAATACGGAACCATAGCGAACAGTAAAATTCCCATTCTGAGATAGAGATCAAAATTATGGCAGGACGTAGCATTATCGTGATGGGTGTATCAGGTAGCGGTAAAACCACTGTAGGAGAAGCAGTGGCTCGGCGAATCCATGCCAAATTTATTGATGGTGATGACCTGCATCCCCGCGCCAATATTCAGAAGATGGGCAGTGGGCATCCGCTAAATGATGAAGATCGGATGCCGTGGCTGGAGCGCCTGAGCGATGCGGCTTATAGCCTGAACCATAAGAATGAAACCGGCATTATTGTCTGTTCTGCGCTGAAACGCCGCTATCGCGACCGCCTGCGGGAAGGCAATCCAGAAATGGTATTTTTATATCTGAAAGGCAGTTTCGATGTGATCATGGGGAGGCTAAAAGCCCGCTCCGGTCATTTCATGCCTACCGACCTATTGAAAAGCCAGTTTGAAGCTCTTGAAGAGCCGGGAGCAGGAGAGCCGGATGTTATCTGTGTGGATATTGATGCAGATATTGATGAGGTGGTCGCGCGGTGTGTTTCGGCATTGGGGAAATAATATTCATTTAGTGATCACTCGTTTCCCGCAGCCTTATATGTTAATCAGCAAAGAGTGCATGCCCGCACTCTTTGTCGGTTAAGGCATTGGAGGTGAAGTCATTGCCAATCTCATGTCAGTCGAACGGCTCAATAAGGCACTAAATGCCCTCGTGAAAATCACTTCATTAAATATGCCCGCACGCCATCCAAAAACATCTGCGTTGATAACATCACCAAAATTAATCCCATCAGCCGTTCTAATGCGCTGACCCCTTTACTGCCAAGCAAACGCAGGAACAGATTCGACATCAATAAAATGGCGGCGGATAAGCCCCAGGCAATCATCAATGCCAGCACCAAGTGGCTGAGTTGATTAGGATACTGATGCGATAGCAGCATCAAGGTGGCCAGAATCGAGGGACCAGCCACTAATGGAATAGCCAACGGAACCAAGAAAGGCTCTTCTCCCGCCGATAATCCGGTCACATTACTTTCAGGGGAGGGGAAAATCATCTTAATGGCGATTAAGAACAAAATGATACCGCCCGATATCGACACGGTTTCCGTGCGGAGATTGAGGAATGCCAGAATCTTTTCCCCGGCGAACAGGAAAATTAGCATCAATATTAGGGCAATAAGCAATTCGCGGATCAATACCACCCGCCGCCGTTTAGGTTCCAGATGCTTGAGCACCGACATGAAAATCGGTAAGTTTCCTAACGGGTCCATAATCAAAAACAGCAACACAGTTGCCGCAATCATCTCTGTCATTTTTACCTCAAAAAGGGTCTAAACGACTGGCGTTTCCGGCCAGTCAAAGTCACATATTAGGAAGATTGCTTTGAATCATTCTGGTATCGAATAATTTAACTTGCCACTTTGTCCATATTTTGTAAGGTGGTATCAGGTCTGTGTTCGTCAGCTTGCCGTCTATAACGTGCAGCGATGCAAGATAGACATCCATTAATCGGTGTCACCTTCCAAGGCAGGGCAGTAAACATGAAAAACGTTGGTTTTATCGGCTGGCGCGGTATGGTCGGCTCAGTCCTCATGCAGCGCATGATTGAAGAACGCGACTTTGACGGCATCCGCCCAGTCTTTTTCTCTACCTCTCAGCATGGTCAAGCTGCTCCGGCTTTCACGGGCCAGCAAGGCACATTACAAGATGCTTATGATATTGATGCGCTGAGTGCATTAGATATTATCATCACTTGCCAAGGGGGAGATTATACCAACGAAATTTATCCAAAGCTGCGAGAAACTGGCTGGCAAGGTTACTGGATTGACGCCGCTTCTTCTCTGCGTATGCGGGATGACGCGATTATTATTCTGGACCCAGTTAACCACAGCGTTATTCAGCAGGGGCTAGATAAAGGTATTAAGACTTTCGCCGGTGGTAACTGTACCGTTAGCCTGATGCTGATGTCACTGGGTGGTTTGTTTGCCAATGATTTGGTTGAATGGGCATCTGTTGCGACCTATCAAGCGGCATCCGGTGGCGGTGCGCGCCATATGCGTGAGTTGCTGACCCAAATGGGCATGCTGCATGCGGGGGTGGCTAAAGAGTTGCAAGACCCGGCTTCTGCCATTCTGGATATCGAACGTAAAGTGACGGCGGCGACCCGCAGCGGCACGTTACCGACTGACAATTTTGGTGTGCCACTGGCCGGCAGCTTGATCCCATGGATCGACAAGGCGCTGGATAACGGCCAGAGCCGTGAAGAATGGAAAGGTCAGGCCGAGACTAATAAAATTCTGAATACTGGCACGGTGATCCCGGTTGATGGCCTGTGTGTTCGTATCGGCGCACTGCGTTGTCATAGCCAGGCTTTCACGCTGAAGCTGAAAAAAGACGTACCATTGCCAGAAATCGAGCAATTACTGGCAACTCACAATGACTGGGTACGTGTTATTCCCAATGACCGCGAGCTGAGCATGCGCGAACTGACGCCAGCGGCAGTCACCGGAACCTTAAATACCCCTGTAGGCCGCTTGCGTAAGCTGAATATGGGGCCAGAATATCTCTCCGCCTTTACCGTCGGTGACCAGCTGCTGTGGGGCGCGGCAGAACCACTGCGCCGTATGCTGCGGATCCTGATGTAATTGGTAATCCAAATAGTGATGATAAAGCCTTGATCTTGTGGTCAGGGCTTTTTTTATTTCATCCATTTACAGCAACTGACTGATATTCAGCTCTTCCATCAAACGATGATTATCTGAATAGTCTACTGGGATGGCGATGACAGCCGGGCCTTGCACATCCATCGCCAGATGTAATTTATGGGTGAGTTCATCGGCGGACTCCACGGCAAAACCGGCTGCGCCAAAGGATTCTGCATACATTTTAAAATCGATGGGGCCAAAGTTGACTCCTGATGGCCGGTGATATTTCTTCTGCTCTTGAATTTCCACCATGTTGTAGCCGTTATCGACCCAAATGATATGCAGCAAATTACTTTTCAGTCGCACTGCGGTCTCCAGCTCCATGCTTGATTGCATAAAGCCCCCATCCCCAGAGACAGAAACCACTTTTTGCTGTGGATTGACCAGTGCCGCCGCAATGGCCCAGGGCAGCGCCACCCCCATAGTCTGCTGACCATTGGACATCAAAATTTGACGGCTACGGAAGCTGTAAAGATAGCGGGCAATCCAGATATGAAAACTCCCCATATCAACACAAAGAGTGACGTCGCTGTTGACGATATCTTGCATGGCTCGTACCAGACGCAGGGGATGAATAGCAAAGCCGCTCATATGGCTGGCCCGGTTAGCCAGATCTCGCCGTTGGCGTGCGCGATCGGCCAGTATCACCTGGGTTTGTGAGGTCAAAATTATCGGGCCGTTTATCAACTCATTAAGGGCATCCACGGTGGCAGCAATATCGCCCAACAGCTCTTTTTCTGGCTGATAAGCTGCATCTATCTCGGCGGGTAAAATATCCATATGTATTAAGGTTGCATGGCCGTTATTCCACAGTGCCGGGTCGTACTCCACCGGGCTGTAGCCGATGGTCATAATCAAATCGGCTTGCTGTAGCAGCTTATCGCCCGCCTGATTATTAAATAATCCTACCCGACCGGCAAAATGGTCGAAATGTGCTTGGTCAACCACCCCTGCGGCTTGATAGGTGCTGGTCACCGGGATTTTACTGTGGCGAAGTAGGCGGCGTATGGCTTGTGCATTTGCCGGTTGGCTTGCCATCAATCCGAGTAGCAAAATGGGGTTTTTAGCTTGATTGAGTAAATTGGCGGCAGCAATGATTTCATCGCGCGGCGCACTGCCACTTTGCGGGCATATTTGACGAATCAGTGCATGGCTGGTGATGGGTTTATTGAGAATATCTTGCGGCAGGCTAACAAAGGCGGCCCCTGGTCGACCAAATTCAGCGGTTCTAAACGCATTGCCCAGCACCTCAGAAAGCGCTGCTGAGGCGGTGACTTCGGCACTAAACTTAGTGACCGGGCGGAAAATACTCACGGTATCCATGCTTTGGTGGGTTATTTTCAGGCTATCAGCTCGTTTGACTGCTCCCCCTAATGCCACCACTGGGTCTCCCTCAGAGGTGGCGGTGGCCAGCCCAGTCACCAGATTGGCACAACCCGGGCCGGATGTGACCAGCGCGACACCGGCTTTACCGGTCAGACGGCCCACGGCACCAGCCATAAAGGCAGCATTGGCTTCGTGACGCACCACGATGGTCTTGATGCTGGAATCTTCCAGTGAATCAAAGACTCGATCGATTTTAGCGCCCGGAATGCCGAAGACCTGCTTCACACCTTGCTGTTCTAAATGATTTACCACCAGATCGGCACCGCATTTCCAGGCCAGAATATTGGGCTCATTCTTCATGATTTTGTGTCCTTTGTATTATCAGCTTAACCATAAGTTATTGTTTATTTAATAATTACAGCTCGTTAGCTCTCTACGGCACGGATGGCATTATTGAGATTCAGAGGGGAGAGGTTGGCTTGGAGAAAATCAGGCTCTTGGGGCAGATCGATAACTAATTTGGCGACGGTACCAAATGTCAGAATGCCGTTTTCCAATTGGAAATCCAGCACATGGCCGCCGCCACTGCGGTCGTCAGTAATAAAATGTTCGTGATAGCCCGCCACATTAATACCTTGGGTGTAGTTCGGGCTACGAAAACCGATAATGGTGCCATTGCAGTGTTCAAACTCGAATGTGGGTTGCTGCGCAATAGCTTCAAGCATCGGCTTATAAGGGCGCTGCTGGCAGGGAACAGTGCGAGTTTCAACATGGCTGAACTTGCCATCAATGCGCAGTGCGCAAAACAGATTATCTGATTCGGCGACGTCATTAATCACGCGGTGAAGTTGTTCGCGACTCATTTTGTGTTCGAAATTGCGTGTTTCTGTCGGCTGGAAAAATGTCATTACTGCAAACGGTGTTTTCTGCTCCGGCTGTGCCGCACGGGCGCTACCATCAGATCGTAATTGATAAATTTTGCTGTTTAATGCAACCAGCTCACCATCAAGATTGTTAAATGTTCCTAATCCAAAGTCGCCATGCTTAAGCAACTCGGCCATAGTGATATGGCCTTCGTAAACGCCACTAATTAGCGCGCTCATGAGTGATGTTTGATAAATTGTGCACTCAGGATGTGTTTCTTTATACGCAATAAAGCTTTCTGCAACCTCTTGAGTACATGAGCAATGTGGTGTGATTGATTGAGACATGTCCTTCTCCATTTACCCGTAACATAAATTATATTTATATATAAGGTTGACGCTGAAAGAACATAAGTACCAATATAGGTATCTCACTTTATTGATATCAAAAATATATGGAATTACGTTATCTTCGATACTTTGTCGCGGTGGCATCTGCTCGGCACTTTACCCGGGCGGCTGAAAAGTTGGGTATCTCTCAGCCGCCGCTCAGTCAGCAAATTCAAAAACTGGAACGAGAAATAGGGGCGCCGCTGCTGCGCCGACTCACTCGCGGTGTTGAACTGACAGAAGCAGGGAAGGCTTTCTATGCCGATGCCTGTCATATATTGACCCTCACGGACGAAGCGACAGAGCGGGCAAAAAGTATTGCGCGAGGAGAAACGGGTCGGTTGCGAGTGGGGTTTGCCAGTTCGACGGCTTTTCAGCCTCTGGTACTGCGGTTACTACATGCTTATCGGGATAAATATCCAGAGGTGATATTGTCACCCAGTGAAGAGACGATGCCGGTATTAATGAGTGATTTGCATAATGAGCACATTGATGTGGCTTTTATCCGCCAGCCCTGTGATGCCAGTAATGAATTTACCTGCAAGGTGCTGGTGGAGGAAGATATGTTGCTGGTACTGCCACATAACCATCCTTTACAGGGTAGCCCGGTCATTAACCTGCAAGCGCTACAGCATGAAAAACTGATTATTTTCCCGCGAGAAGTGGGCCCCGGATTGTTTGATGCCATTATTAGTGCCTGTTATCGCGCAGGATTTCAGCCTACTTTGGGGCAACAATCGCCTCAGATGGTCTCGGCAATTGGGATGGTTTCTGCCGGATTTGGCTTCACTCTGGTTCCTCGCTCCTTGACGGCGATTCAGGCCAATAATGTGACTTATCATGAAATTGACGACAGCCTGTTAAAAACCAAAATTACCTTGGCATGGCGGCGACATGAGCGGTCATCCGCGGTGTTGAATATGGTGAGTATCGCCCGGCGCGGTCAGCCTAGTCTCTGAATGTTAACTCTCACTGGCGGTAATAAACGGTAATTTAATGATTATGCGGGTGAATTCCTCGGCCTTACTTATCACCGTCACGCCATATTCATGGCCATAGCGCACTTTAATCCGCCGATCCACCAGATTCATACCCAGCCCATCGCCATTGGGGCGTGGCTGATATAACCCGGCGTTGTCTTCAACCTCCAGCACCAGCACATTGTCATCTAGCTTGCCATGCAACGTAATTTGTCCATTGCTGAACATCTGCGATATGCCATGTTTTATGGCATTTTCGACCACCGGCTGCAGGGAAAAAGCCGGTAACCGTGCATCCATTAACTCATCGGGCAATGAAATATCGACACTCAGGCGATCAGCAAAACGCGCTTTTTCTATTTCCAGATAAGCATTTACATGCTCAATTTCATCACTCAGCGTGACGACATCGTTGCTGCGTTTGAGGTTTTTGCGGAAGAATGTTGACAGAGAAAGCACCAGTTTACGGGCATGGTCAGGGTTGCGTCGGATCACCACGGATAGCGTATTCAGGGCATTAAACAGGAAATGGGGATTAACCTGCGCGTGGAGTAATTTGATTTCAGATTGTGCCAGTAGCTGCTTTTGTTGTTCAAACTCACCGGCCAAAATCTGGGCCGACAGTAGGTGAGCAATACCTTCACCCAATGTGCGGTTAATACTGGAAAACAATTTACTTTTGGGTTCATACAATTTGATGCTGCCAATCACCCGATGCTCTTCGCCACGTAATGGAATAACCAAGGTCGAACCCAGCTTACAAGTGGGGGAAATTGAGCAGGTATAGGGCACGGCATTGCCGTCGGCGTAGACCACTTGATTGAGTTCAATCGCCCGGTGGGTGTGCTCTGAGGTAATTGCGCTGCCCACCCGATGGTGGTCAGAACCGGTGCCGATAAAGGCGAGCAGCTTCTCGCGGTCAGTAATGGCGACGGCACCAACGCCCAGTTCTTCATACAAGATACGCGCTACCCGCATGCTGTTTTGCTGGTCAAAACCGTACCGAAGTAGCCCCTCCGCTCGTGCAGCAATTTGCAATGCTTTTGCCGAGAATGCGGTGGTGTACTTTTCGAAAATAGCTCGCCGGTCTAATAAAATTCGCATAAACATGGCAGCACCGATGGTGTTAGTGATCATCATCGGCAAGGCAATGTTT
The DNA here is from genome assembly GCF_902170305.1 of Yersinia alsatica. Classification (GTDB taxonomy): domain Bacteria; phylum Pseudomonadota; class Gammaproteobacteria; order Enterobacterales; family Enterobacteriaceae; genus Yersinia; species Yersinia alsatica. The sequence continues at coordinate 259,961 of NZ_CABHWW010000007.1, forward strand.
TCTACCAGTTCGACAGCCTCGGTGAATGGGCGGGCAACGGCTAGGATAATCAGCATTTGCAGGACTTCAGCCACCAAGGTAATTCCCGCGACAACCAACGGCTGGAACAACAGGTCGAGGCGGTTTCTACGAATCAAATAGCTGTGGAGAAAACCGCCCAATAGCCCTTCAGCCACGGTAGATAACATACAGGCGGTGGCCGTCATTCCGCCCATTGAATAGCGATGTAACCCGCCGGTCAGCCCTACCAAAAAACCAACGGATGGGCCACCTAGCACGCCACCCAGCACTGCACCTATGGCGCGAGTATTCGCGATGGAATCTTCAATGTGCAGACCAAAATAGGTACCCATGATACAAAACATGGAAAACGTGAGGTAGCACACCAGTTTATGGGGCAACCTAATGGTAACCTGCATTAAGGGGATAAAAAGCGGTGTTTTACTCAACAGATAAGCAATAACCAGATACACACACATCTGTTGTAAAAGGGAAAAAATCAGTTCGACCTGGCTAACGCCCATGTTGATAACCACCAGTGCTCATTCTTGCCGCTATTGTACCTACATTCTGTCGCGGAAAATTTTAACTGCCGCCCCTTTTAAGTAAAAAAGGCATGGAGATGGCAAACAGCGGCTCAGTTCCCTATTTTGAGCATTTTTCTCATCATTGATGTAATCGACCCTGGTTTTATGTTTCGACCAAGGGTTTTTCCGCCATTCACGTCCTTTTTGTGCACTATAAATGCCTTTTTTTCTCTGAATCCACGCGAGAAAAAATTTCATTAATCATAAGCCAATTTTTTTGTCACCCATTGACTATGCTTATAGTTTGGATGAGAAAAGTTTGAAGACTGCGCGCTATTACCAGAAAAACGGGTTAAGGCATTAGATCCATTTATTGACCTTGATCATGTCTCGTACATTAAATGGATTGCATGATTAAATGTCGAATTTTGATACTTTTGTTCAAATTTTGTCATAAAATTGTGTTATTAATCAAAGGAAGAAGATATGTCAGTACTTCCCGACCGTCAGGTGATTAATCAAATTATTTCCGGCCATTACGCCGATCCTTTCTCCGTTTTGGGGATGCACCAAACTGCTCAGGGATTGCAAGTCTGTGCACTGCTACCAGATGCCAAAGAGGTCTGGTTGGTCGACAGCAAAACCGGGCGTCATCTGGCTCAATTTACTTGTGAGGATCCGCGTGGCTTTTTTATTGCCAAACTTCCTCGCCGTAAAAACCTATTTCGTTATCAATTAGCCGTTACCTGGCCTGAAAGCACCCAACTTATTGATGATCCTTACCGATTCGGTACGTTGTTGCAGGATATTGATACTTGGTTACTGGCCGAAGGTACTCATTTACGTCCTTATGAACGTTTAGGCGCACATTTGATGAGCCTTGATGATGTTCCGGGCGTGAGTTTTGCCGTTTGGGCCCCGAATGCCCAGCGGGTTTCCGTGGTCGGTGAATTCAACTTTTGGGATGGTCGCCGCCATCCGATGCGATTACGGCGTGAAAATGGTATTTGGGAGCTTTTCTTGCCCGGAGTTCAGGCGGGGCAACTGTATAAGTTTGAAATAATTGACAGCAATGGCCAGGTGCGGCTAAAAGCCGACCCTTATGCCTTTGAAGCTCAGATGCGGCCAGAAACGGCATCATTGGTTAGCCCGTTGCCCGATGTGGTGGAAAATACCCCTAAACGGCAAAAAGCCAATGACTTGCGCTCGCCGGTTTCTATCTATGAAGTGCACCTTGGCTCATGGCGTCGTCATACCGAGAATAACTTCTGGCTCAGTTACAGTGAATTAGCCGACCAACTGGTTGAATATGTTAAATACATGGGCTTTACCCATGTGGAATTACTGCCGATTAACGAGCATCCGTTTGATGGCAGTTGGGGTTACCAGCCGCTGGGGCTATATGCACCGACCCGCCGTTTTGGGACACCGCAGGATTTCAAAGAGTTCGTTGCCAAATTCCATGACGCAGGGATTAACGTCATTCTTGACTGGGTTCCCGGTCATTTCCCTAGTGATGAGCATGGTTTATCGACTTTCGACGGCACTGCTTTGTATGAATATGCTGATCCGCGCGAAGGCTACCATCAAGACTGGAATACCCTGATTTACAACTATGGCCGCAATGAAGTTCGTAACTATTTGGCGGGCAATGCCTTCTATTGGATGGAGCGTTTTGGTATCGATGCCTTGCGCATTGATGCTGTCGCCTCAATGATTTACCGCGATTACAGCCGTGCCGAAGGGCAATGGGTGCCGAACTATTACGGCGGGCGAGAAAATCTGGAGGCCATCGCCTTCTTGCGCTACACCAACCATACCATCGGTGTTGAGCGTCCCGGCGGTGTGACCATGGCTGAGGAGTCTACTGATTTCCCTGGGGTGACATTGCCACCAGATGCTGGCGGATTGGGCTTTAACTACAAATGGAATATGGGCTGGATGCATGACACGCTCAATTACATGCAATGCGACCCCGTTCACCGCAAATATCATCATAATTTAATGACTTTCGGTATGTTGTACGCCTATACCGAGAACTTTATTCTGCCTATTTCTCACGATGAAGTGGTCCATGGTAAGCGCTCGGTACTCGACCGCATGCCGGGAGACGCATGGCAGAAATTTGCTAATTTACGTGCTTATTACGCCTTTATGTGGGCGCATCCGGGCAAGAAATTGCTGTTTATGGGATGTGAATTTGCCCAGGGGCGTGAGTGGAACTTCGATAGCAGTTTGGATTGGCATTTGCTGGATGATGAGAATGGTTGGCACAAAGGGGTGCAGCGGCTGGTGCGCGACCTTAACCATTGCTATCAGAAACATGCGCCATTATACGAGCTGGATTACCAACCTGAAGGCTTTGAGTGGCTGGTGGTTGATGACCATGAAAACTCGGTCTTTGCCTTCCTGCGCCGTGATGCAAAAGGTAACGAGCTGATTGCTATCAGTAATTTCACGCCAGTCCCTCGTTATAACTACCGTGTGGGTATTCCACATGGCGGGCATTATCGTGAAGTTCTGAACTCTGATTCAGAGTTTTATCGTGGCAGTAATCTGGGCAACCAAGGCGGAATTCAGAGCCATCCTGTCGGCAGCCATAATCACGCTCACTCCTTGCTGCTGACCCTACCGCCGCTGGCGACTATTTACTTGTTGCGGGAGGGGTAGGATGACCCGTTTGACCAGTGGCTCCCCGACACCACCCGGTGCTCACTTTGATGGGGCCGGGATAAATTTTACGCTATTTTCGGCTAATGCTGAGCAGGTCGAACTGTGCTTGTTTGATGACAACAACCAAGAGTTGCGCATCCCATTACCCGCCCGTAACGGGGATATCTGGCACGGTTATCTGCCGGGAGGAAAACCGGGGCAGCGCTATGGTTACCGAGTTAGCGGGCCATTTGATCCGCAAAAAGGGCATCGTTTTAATCCTAATAAATTACTGATCGATCCCTGCGCTCACGCGTTAGATCGTAAAGTGAGGGATGACCCAAGTTTGAATGGTGGGGTTAACCAACCCGATGAGCAGGATACTGCTGCCATCGTCCCTAAATGTATTGTGGTGCACGAACAATACGACTGGCAGGGTGATCGTTCACCCGCCATTCCTTGGGGAAATACTGTTATTTATGAAGCCCATGTCCGCGGCTTAACCCAATTACACCCAGATATTCCAGCTGACTTGCGCGGTACTTATGCGGCTCTGGCCCACCCGGTGATGATCAGCTATTTGAAAAAACTGGGTATTACCACGCTGGAACTGCTGCCGGTGCAATTTCATGTTGATGAGCCGCGGTTGCAGAAGATGGGATTGAGTAATTACTGGGGCTATAACGTGTTGGCCCCTTATGCCGTAGATCCGGATTATGCCTCTGGTCGTGAGGGTGTCTCTCCCTTACGAGAATTGCGCGATGCAGTTAAGGCGCTGCATAAAGCGGGTATTGAGGTGATTCTGGATGTGGTGTTCAACCACAGTGCCGAGCTGGATGTTTTTGGCCCGACGCTGTGCCAGCGTGGGATCGACAATGCCAGTTACTACTGGCTTACCCCTGAAGGTGAATACGACAACATGACTGGCTGCGGTAATGCGCTGCGGCTCAGTCAGCCCTATGTGATGCAGTGGGTCATTGAATGCTTACGGCATTGGGTGGATAGCTGCCACATTGATGGTTTCCGTTTTGATTTGGGCACGGTTCTGGGCCGCACTCCGGCTTTTGATCAACATGCGCCCTTTTTTGCCGCACTCGCTGCTGATGAGCGGCTCAGTACCTGCAAAATGATTGCGGAGCCTTGGGATATTGGTTTGGGGGGCTACCAACTGGGTAATTTCCCTACCGGTTTCAGTGAGTGGAATGACCAATATCGCGATGCGATGCGCCGTTTTTGGCTGCGGGATGATTTACGGCTGGGGCAATTCGCCCAGCATTTTGCGGCATCAAGCGGCCTGTTTGAACAACGGGATCGTTCTCCTTCTGCCAGCATCAATCAAATTACCGCTCACGATGGTTTTACTTTGCTGGATTTGCTGTGTTTTAACCAAAAACACAATCAAATCAATGGTGAAGAGAATCGTGATGGCAGCGATAACAATCTTAGTAATAATTTTGGTAGTGAAGGTTTGGTGGCGAATGAAGCTATCTGGCAGCGGCGCAAAGCTTGCCAGCGGGCATTATTAACCACCTTGTTACTCTCACAGGGAACGCCGATGTTACTGGCTGGTGACGAGCATGGTCATAGCCAGCAAGGCAACAACAATGCGTATTGTCAAAATAACATCCTCACCTGGCTTGATTGGGGGAGCGCGGATACTTCATTGATGGCATTTACTGCCGAATTGATTCGGTTACGCCAGCAAATCCCCGCCCTGATTAAAGACACATGGTGGCGGGAAGGTGATGGCAATGTGCAGTGGCTAGATTGTCAGGGGCAAGCGCTGAGTGATACAGCTTGGGAGCAGGGCTGTCAGAAACAACTACAAATCCTGTTATCTCAGCGCTGGTTGGTCGTCATTAATGCGACTGACCAAAGGTGTGAAATGCATTTACCTGTGGGGGAATGGGTGGTGGTTCCTCCTTTTGAGCCGTCAGAGCATACGGAACCGTTAACTGTATGGAACGGATCTGCCTATGCCGTTTGCGTGCTTGCACAGAAATCTTAAGGAGTATTCATGGTTAAGTATGAAAATAAAGACCCGCTGATGTTAGCCAGACTATTACCGAATCAATCTGTAGCTCTGATTTTGGCGGGAGGGCGCGGTACACGGCTGAAAGATCTGACCGATAAGCGGGCTAAACCTGCGGTACATTTTGGCGGTAAATACCGCATTATCGATTTTGCCCTGTCTAATAGCCTGAATTCCGGTATCCGTCGTATCGGTGTTATTACTCAGTATCAATCCCATACTCTGGTTCAGCATATTCAACGTGGCTGGTCATTCCTCAATGAGGAGATGAACGAGTTTGTTGATTTACTGCCCGCCCAGCAACGCAGTAGTTCTGAGCAGTGGTATAGAGGCACGGCGGATGCGGTTTATCAGAATCTGGACATTATTCGCCGCTATAACGCCAAATATATTGTCATTCTGGCCGGTGATCACATTTACAAAATGGATTACTCGCGCATGTTAATTGACCATGTGGAGAAGGGGGGAGAATGTACCGTCGCTTGTATTCCGGTGCCAATTAAAGAAGCCAATGAGTTTGGGGTCATGGAAGTGGATGAGGATTATCAGATAACCGCCTTCTTTGAAAAACCACAGGATCCTCCGGCGATGCCGGGCCGTCCGGATATGGCATTGGCGAGTATGGGCATCTATATTTTCAATGCCGACTATCTGTTTAAATTATTAGAAGAAGACCGGAATACCCCGGAATCCAGCCATGATTTTGGTAAAGATTTAATACCGAAACTCACTGAGCAAAGGGTCGCTTACGCGCATCCGTTTGATCTTTCCTGTGTGACATCCAATCATGAATTGCCGCCTTATTGGCGTGATGTTGGGACGTTAGACGCCTATTGGCGCGCTAACCTTGATTTAGCTTCGGTGACCCCTGAGCTGGATATGTATGACCGCGACTGGCCAATTCGCACTCATATGGAGCCGCTGCCTCCCGCCAAATTTGTGCAAGATCGCTCTGGTAGTCATGGCATGACCATGAACTCGCTGGTGTCTGGTGGCTGCATTGTTTCAGGTTCGGTAGTGGTGCATTCAGTGCTATTCCCGAGGGTTCGGGTGAATTCGTTCTGTACTATTGATTCCTCGGTGTTGTTGCCAGATGTTCATATTGGGCGCTCATGTCGTTTACGCCGTTGCATTATTGACCGAGCCTGTCATATTCCTGAAGGGATGGTTATTGGGGAGAATGCGGATGAAGACAGCGCCCGTTTTTACCGTTCAGAGGGCGGAGTGGTGTTAGTGACCCGCGATATGCTGGCGAAATTAGCAGCAAAATAGAGCTATTTCATTTATCAGATTAGTTTTTTATACCCCAAGCCATTGGAGTGGCAGGTAGGCAGCAAGTGAACGAATCCCGATGAGCTTACACAGGTAACGGGTGAGCGAACGAAGCTAACAACCCTGCCACTTCAATTAAGCAGGGTATAATTAGGAGTGATAATGCGGGTCTTACATGTATGTTCCGAGCTGTTCCCCTTATTGAAAACCGGTGGATTGGCTGACGTTGTTGGTGCTTTACCTGCCGCCCAAATTGCTGAAGGGGCTGATGTTAGGGTCATGCTGCCCGGTTTCCCTGATTTGCGCCGCGGTATTCCTGACACCGTGTTAGTCAGGGAGATTGATACCTTTGCTGGCCGTGTCTCTTTACGTTATGGCCATTACCAGGGGATTGGTATTTATCTGATTGATGCTCCGGGCCTTTATGATCGAGCCGGTAGCCCTTATCACGACCAATCTTTGCACTCTTACGCCGATAATTATCGTCGTTTTGCACTACTGGGGTGGATGGCTTGTGAACTGGCTTGTGGGCTTGATGGTTACTGGCGTCCTGAGGTTGTACATGCCCACGATTGGCATGCTGGGCTAGCCTGTGCTTATCTTGCCGCCCGTGGCCGCCCTGCACGATCCGTATTTACCGTCCATAATTTGGCTTATCAGGGGCTGTTTTCTGGCAAGCATCTGGCCGAGTTACAACTGCCCGCCGCATTCTTTCAAATGTACGGATTAGAGTTTTATGGCCAAATTTCCTATCTGAAAGCCGGGTTGTTCTTTGCTGACCATGTCACCACGGTCAGCCCGACTTATGCCAAGGAAATTACTCAACCCGCTTTTGGCTATGGTATGGAAGGGTTACTGCAAGAACGAGCGAGCCAAGGGCGGTTGACGGGTATCCTCAATGGTGTCGATAGTGACATTTGGGACCCGCAGACTGACGCCTTGCTGCATGCCCGCTATGACGCAGAAAACCTGCAAAAGAAAGCGGTAAATAAAGTGCATCTGCAAACCACCATGGGGTTGGAGGTGACAGAGAAGAAACCTGTTTTTGCTGTTGTCAGCAGGTTAACGGCGCAAAAAGGGTTGGATTTAGTGCTAGAGGCTTTGCCAGATTTACTGAAATTGGGCGGGCAACTGGCCGTGCTGGGAGCTGGAGATGCCATTCTACAAGAGGAGTTTTTGGCAGCAGCGGCAGATTACTCCGGTCAGGTTGGGGTACAAATCGGCTATCACGAGGCATTTTCTCACCGAATTATTGCCGGTGCCGATGTGATTCTGGTACCTAGCCGTTTTGAGCCTTGTGGGCTAACACAGTTGTATGGTTTGAAATATGGCACTTTGCCACTGGTCCGGCGTACGGGCGGGTTGGCAGATACCGTGGTGGATTGCGCGCTAGAAAATCTGGCAGATGGCAGCGCCTCGGGGTTTGTGTTTGATGAATGCGATGCACAGGCATTAGTGCAGGCGATACGCCGTGCTTTTGTGCTGTGGAGCCGGCCAAAACATTGGCGCCATGTTCAGCGCCACGCGATGGGATTGGACTTTGGTTGGCAAGTAGCAGCGGCAGAATATCTGTCACTTTATCGGCGTCTTTAATTGCTGGTTGGTTAGAAATACGATGGCTTGTAACCACGAATTGGGAAAACCGCTATGACATCACCGTTCAGTTATACCTCACCCGTAGTCAGTGTGGATGCGCTGAAACACTCTATTGCTTACAAATTGATGTTTATTGTTGGCAAAGATCCTTCTATTGCGACTCAGCATGATTGGCTGAATGCGACGCTATTTGCTGTGCGTGACCGGATGGTCGAACGCTGGCTGCGCTCTAATCGCGCACAATTATCACAAGATGTCCGGCAGGTTTATTATCTGTCGATGGAATTCTTATTGGGGAGAACTCTCTCTAATGCACTGTTATCGATGGGGATTTATGAAGATATCGAGCAAGCATTGGATGAGATGGGCCTTAATCTATCTGAATTGCTACAAGAGGAAAACGACCCCGGCTTAGGCAATGGTGGGTTAGGGCGTCTGGCGGCCTGTTTCCTGGACTCACTGGCAACCTTGGCCCTGCCGGGTCGTGGCTATGGTATCCGCTACGAATATGGCATGTTCAGCCAGAAAATAGTTAATGGGCAACAGATGGAGTCGCCGGATAACTGGCTGGAATATGGCAATGCCTGGGAATTCCCTCGGCACAATACTCGTTATAAAGTGCGTTTTGGTGGGCGTATTCAGCAAGAGGGCAGTAAAACCCGCTGGCTGGAAACCGAAGAAATTCTCGCCTGTGCCTATGATCAAATCATTCCTGGTTTTGATACAGACGCGACTAATACATTGCGCTTATGGTCTGCGCAGGCCAGTAATGAAATCAATCTGGGTAAATTTAATCAGGGCGATTACTTTGCTGCGGTTGAAGATAAAAACCATTCAGAAAACGTATCGCGGGTGCTATACCCCGATGACTCGACTTACTCCGGGCGCGAATTGCGTTTACGGCAAGAGTACTTTTTAGTTTCCGCGACGGTGCAGGATATCCTCAGCCGCCATTGGACGATGCACCAGACGTTTGACAATCTGGCCGATAAGATTGCTATTCACCTGAATGATACTCACCCGGTGCTCTCTATCCCTGAAATGATGCGCTTGTTGATTGACGAGCATAAGTTTAGTTGGATGGATGCTTGGGATGTGGTGCAGCAAGTTTTCTCTTACACCAACCACACGCTAATGAGCGAAGCCCTGGAAACTTGGCCAATCGATATGATCGGCAAAATCCTACCACGGCATCTACAAATTATCTTTGATATCAATGACCATTTCCTCAAGCTGGTGCAGGAACAGTATCCAAACGAACCTGGCCTGCTGTCGCGGGTGTCGATCATTGATGAGAGTAATGGCCGGCGGGTGCGCATGGCGTGGCTCGCGGTGATTGCCAGCCATAAAGTTAACGGCGTTTCTGCCCTACACTCCGAATTGATGGTGCAGTCGTTATTTGCTGATTTTGCCCGCATCTTCCCTAACCGTTTCTGTAATAAAACCAACGGGGTAACGCCGCGGCGCTGGTTAGGGCTGGCTAACCGACCATTGGCAACGGTATTGGATGAGACTATCGGCCATAACTGGCGAACTGATTTGGACCAACTGAGTGAATTGACGAAGAATCTCGACTACCCGAGTTTCTTGCAGGCGCTGCAAAAAGCCAAGTTGGAGAATAAAAAACGGTTGGCGACCTATATTGCTGAAAAGCTAAATATTGTGGTGAACCCAGCGGCGCTATTTGATGTGCAAATCAAACGTATCCATGAGTACAAACGGCAACTGCTGAATGTGCTGCATGTCATCACCCGCTATAACCGCATTCTTGAAGCACCAGATGAAAAATGGGTGCCAAGAGTGGTAATTTTTGCCGGTAAAGCGGCTTCTGCTTATTACAATGCTAAACAAATCATTCGGCTGATCAATGATGTAGCCAAGGTGATCAACAATGATCCGCGGATTAATAATCTGCTGAAAGTGGTGTTTATCCCGAACTACAGTGTCAGTTTGGCGCAGTTGATCATTCCAGCGGCGGATCTCTCTGAACAGATCTCGCTGGCGGGTACCGAGGCTTCGGGTACCAGTAATATGAAGTTTGCACTCAATGGGGCGCTCACTATTGGTACCTTGGATGGGGCCAATGTCGAGATCCTTGAGCATGTGGGCGAGGATAATATCTTTATCTTCGGTAACACCACCGAGCAGGTCGAGGCGCTGCGGAAGAGTGGTTATAATCCACGGAAATATTACGACGACGATCCAGAATTGCATCTGGCATTGACACAGATTGCGACCGGAGCTTTCAGCCCGGAAGAGCCTAATCGTTATACCAGTCTGTTTGATTCACTGGTCAATCTGGGGGATCACTATCAATTGCTGGCTGATTATCGCAGCTATGTGGATACTCAAGAGAAAGTCGATGCGCTTTATCGCCACCCAGATGAATGGACGCGCAAAACGTTGCTCAACATTGCCAATATGGGGTATTTCTCTTCAGATCGGACCATCGAAGAGTATGCCGATGAGATTTGGCATATTAAGCCTATCCGACTGTAATTAAGATAAGTATTGAGCCAAGAAAAACCCCCTCTAAGAGGGGGTTTTTAGTTGAAGGGTAAAACGCAGTGTTATCAGGAAACCAGCGAAAGAGTTTGCTGTTTCTCTGCTTGCGCGGCTGCCAGCCACTGAGCAACACGCTGTTTTTGCGCCTCATCCAAGGTCATGCCCAGTTTGGTACGACGCCAGATTGCATCATCGAGCTCGACAACCCACTCTTTTTCGACCAAATAGCGTAATTCAGCTTCATATAAGCCATGACCGAAGTGCTCACCCAAGCTCTCAATGCTGGTGGCGTCAGCTAGAATAAGCTCGCTGTGGCTGCCATAAGTGCGGGTATAGCGACGTGCCAGTGCTTCTGGTAACCAGTTATAACGATGGCGCAACTGCACGGTATAGTTGTCACGGTTGCCACCAATATCCCCACCCGGTAGCGAGCCGGTTTTCGTCCACGCAGGGCCGACATTTGGGTAATAACCAGACAGTTTTTCCAAGGCGTGTTCCGCCAGCTTGCGATAGGTGGTCAGCTTGCCGCCAAACACTGACAGCAGTGGCGCTTTGCCGCCTTCATCAGCGACATCCAGTGTGTAGTCGCGGGTAACTGCTTGCGGTGAATCTGACTCATCATCACACAGCGGACGGACACCCGAGTATGTCCAGACAATATCGTCACGGCCCAGCTGCTTTTTAAAGTGGTCGTTATACACTTTAAGCAGATAATCAATTTCCTGGTCGTCAATTTTCACCTCTTTCGGGTCGCCGTGATATTCCACGTCGGTGGTGCCGATGATGGAATACTCATCCAACCATGGAATGACGAAGACAATGCGGTGATCTTCATTTTGTAAAATATAAGCTTGCGGCTGATTGTGAACCCGTGGGACGACAATATGACTACCTTTAATCAGACGAATGCCATACGGCGATTTCAGCTTCAGGCCGTCATCAAAGAACTGTTTGACCCATGGGCCGGTGGCATTGACCAAGCCTTTGGCCCGCCAGGTAAAGGTCTTGCCGGTATTCACATCAATGGCTTCAACCATCCACAGGCCTTGTTCACGCCAGGCGCGGGTCACTTTGGTGCGAGTACGGACTTCTCCACCGCGTTCAACCACTTCTTGCGCATTCAATACCACTAAGCGGGCATCATCTACCCAGCAGTCAGAATATTCGAAACCGCGCACCAGTTCTGGCTTCAATACTGATTCTGGCCCAAAACGCAGCCCTTTACTGGCTGGCAGGCTAGTACGTTTGCCGAGATGATCGTACAAGAATAAACCGGTACGAATCATCCACGCCGGGCGCAGATGGGGCTGATGAGGTAGGCGAAAGCGCATTGGGAAGGCGATATGCGGAGCCAGTTTCAGCAAGACTTCACGTTCAGCCAGCGCTTCACTCACCAGACGGAATTCATAATGTTCCAGATAGCGTAAGCCACCGTGGATAAGTTTAGAGCTAGCGGAAGACGTAGCACAGGCCAAGTCTTGCGCTTCCAGCAGCAGAACGGACAGGCCACGCCCTGCAGCATCCGCTGCGATGCCAGCACCGTTAATACCGCCACCGATCACGATCAAGTCTTTGGTTTCCATGCTTACTCCCTCCAGATGTTCGAAACAGCTCTTTAATGTTCGTTTTCGCTCACGATTGTAATCAAAAACCAACAAACAAGCCAAGAGTTAACCAAAAAAAAACATTCTCCCGTGATGGAGGTAACAGTTTTGTTATCAGTATGTGGGGGGAATTGGAATTGGAATTGGAATTGGAATTGAGATTAGTGAACGGTTCGGTTGTTAAAGCTTCATGGTCCACTTAATCTCCGCCGCCTCAACCGGTCAAGGGTGTGTGAGCGCACACCCTTAACAATCCCGCGCCTACGCACGTATCGCTAGCCCACTTCGTGGGTGCCCTCGATTCATCATTTCTCTGGCGGGACGGCTTTATTCGCATCCCTGCTCACGACGCCTCAACCCGCCGTCCATGGCGGGTTGCCCTGGTTACATTCTTCACTCGGCTGCTCAAATGTGCTTTTAAATATTAAGGTCAAAACCCTGGTTTTTGGATTTTGATATTGAGCGCAATCAGGAATATTGCCGACAAGGATGGAGGGTAGAGTGAGCGGGCATGGACGCCCGCGAAAAGCGCGCTTGAGCATGGATGCGAATCGCGCTGGCTCGTTAGCCCGAAAGACGCAGAAGGTTTACCCGTAGGGCAATATTTCGCGCAAGCCGCAGGTGCAGGAGGGCCGGCTTGCCCTCCTGCTCGGTTGAGGTGATGAAAGTAAGATGACCACTGAACGATTATCAACCGAAACAATAATCTGAACTTTACTAATATGAAAACTAAAGCTTCAGCAAAGTTCTAATTGAACTTCATGCTGCTCAATAATCTTCATCACACTGGCGGGTGGCAATTGATCAGTAAACAGATAGTCGATCAAATTCATATTCCCCAGATTCACCATCGCATTACGGCCAAACTTGGAATGGTCGGTTACCAGCATCACACAGCGGGAGTTTTCGATAATCGCCCGTTTGGTCCGCACTTCATGGTAATCAAACTCTAGCAGGGAGCCGTCCATGTCGATACCGCTGATACCGAGGATGCCGTAATCAAGACGGAATTGAGAAATGAAATCCAGTGTGGCTTCGCCGATAATCCCACCATCGCGGGTACGGACTTCACCACCGGCCAAAATCAGCCGGAAATCCTCTTTTGCTGTGAGCAAGGTGGCAACATTCAGATTGTTAGTGACCACTCGCAGACCCTTATGATTCATTAGGGCATGAGCGACCGCTTCTGGCGTGGTACCGATATCAATAAATAATGTCGCGCCATCGGGGATCTGGCTGGCAACGCGCTGGGCAATACGCGCTTTTTCTTCCGACCACATCACTTTACGATCGTTATAAGCCGCATTGACTGAGCTGGAAGGTAGTGCCGCCCCACCATGATGGCGGTGAATTTTGTTTTGATCTGCCAAATCATTCAAATCGCGTCGGATGGTTTGCGGGCTAACGGCAAAATGTTCCACTAGCTCTTCAGTGCTGACGTAACCCTGCTGGCGTACCAATTCAATAATCGCATCATGTCGCTGCGTTTGCTTCACGGTAATCCCCTAATGCGCCTGGTTGTTCCAGGCAGTTATTGTGCGGTTTTCGCGCTATTACGCGTATCCCAAAATGCCATCAGTAGCCCAATAATCAGACCTGAAACATGCGCTGCATTGGCAATCGACAGACCTAAAATATCGAAATATCCGGCAACCAGCCAGAGAACAGAGAAAGCCATCAAACCACGCGGCAGTGAGATACCGCGCTCGGGCGCGCGTTCGCCGGTCAGCCAGACATAGCCCATTAAGGCATAGACCACCCCAGAAAGGCCGCCGAAATTCACACCACTAAACAGTGATTGCCCCCAACCACTAAATAAGGCAGAAACAATAGTTAATACCAGCAACTTGCCGGTGCCAAGTCGTTTTTCCATCTGCCCGGCGAGATACCACCACCACATCAGATTAAACAGGATATGCAGCAGTGAAAAGTGCAATAAAGCATGGCTGACCCAACGCCAGATTTGCAGATATTGACTGCTATCGCGTGGCCACGCCAACCAAGACATCACTGCGGCATCACCGACCATTTGCATCAGAATATAGATGGCAATACACAGCACCATGACACTCAGAGTTAATGGCCCGGCCTGGCTACGAATAGTTTGGAGGTAGGAAAAGCGCTGGTAAGGCAAATTAGAGTGCAGATTGCCCGATTGCCAACTGGCCGCCTGATAGCGCGGATTGAGAGGGTCCAGTAAAAACTGCTCTAATTCGTGTTGCACCAGGGACAATTGCTCGTCGTCAGCGAGCCAAATTTCAGCTCCTTGAGTATCGGGCCGAACTTCCAGTGCCACATTACGGGTGGCCATATAGTCAACAAAAGCCTGCGCCAGACGTAGATTAGATATTGCGATTACACGAATCATATTTTATTACCGCCTATGCCCATCATCTTTCAAGTTGCAGCTGTATTGGCTGGTCTCGGTTACTCTAATCACTGACTTGCTACCTTCCCGCAACTGCAATGACTTTGGGTATAGATATTCTGAATACGACCAACGTACTTAAAAATATCATAATTTGTTTGTTCGTTGCGAATAGCTGCGCATAAACGAACAATAAAGATCAGGCATTTTCACGAATGATTTCTTGCGGATAGTTTTTGGCCCAAGCTTCAAACCCACCATCAATGCTATAAACTGCCTCAAAGCCTTGCTGGAGTAGATACTGAGCCGCACCTTTGCTGCTGTTTCCGTGATAACACATCACCATCACCGGTTGTTCAAAGTCGGTTTGCTGCATAAAGGTATGTAAACTGCTGTTGGTCAGATGGAATGCTTCTGGTGCGTGGCCTACCTCGTAACTTTGTGGATCGCGGATATCAACTAAAACGGCCTGGTTTTCTTTCAAACGGGTATGCGCTTGCTCAACGCTAATTGTTTCAAACTGCTCCATTTTTTTGCCCTAATGCAGATGAGTCATATTTATACGTCATTGTAAGCGATTTTTGGTTAATAAAAACCAACAAGTTATATAGGGTTATGTTTATCACACTCTATGTTTCTATTTTATAAATTAAGCGAGTTTACAAAAGAATTTTTAGATGTGAAGGGTAGTCTTATATGAAATAGATTCAGAGGCACTTATTATGGGTGATATAACAACCGGGTATTTTGCTAACCACAAGTTAAATATTAATGACATAAATTCCCTTCAAAATAGTCCAGAGACATTTAAACCTCAATTGACGATTAAAGAGGCTATTATAGATTTCGTAAGAAAATTATTGTTTCTTGATACAAAAAGTCATGCACTATCTGATCTGAATAGGCACCTATATGAAAATCATCTAACACATAGCCCAATGGAAATATTAACTATTTTTGATAAAATATTGCCAGCTGAGCTGAAAAGCAATATGAGTTTTTTCATTCATTACGAAAACAATGATAAGAAGATAAAAAGCCTGGAGATCGTTTGTAGCGGTAAGTTTTTAAAAATAGAACCTGAACAGTATTGGCTCACAATAGCGGATAAAGAGCTAATAAAAAGCTCAGCATTTAATATTTATGAAGTGACTGATAAAGTAAATAATGGTTATTCTACCTCTGAAAATTGTAAAGCATATAGCGAAATAACTAAAGAAGCTTTCATTAAGAATGAATTAATTAAACTTTTTGATGAGTGGTCAGTTGCTAATGAATATGATAAGAAAAGTTATAATGCTACTCTGATGACTAACCTCTACACCAGTGAGATTGAACGGTTTATTTTTCGAGTTGATGGTCATTGTCGATTAGATATATCCCTAAAAGAGGTTGGTCATCAATTAATAATGAATGCCCGTGCTGAATATGGTGCACAAATAAATGCAAGTGCTAGTAACTTCAAGATTAATAGTCACTTTACCCTTTGTCCATATTCTGAACTCACTAAAGCAATGACAAATATTGATAATAAATTAAATACTATCCTAAAAGGGGACTACCCGCATTATGATCGACAGGATCGGCGTATTTATATTGAACCAATATTAACAGAGATAAAAAAATTAAATCTATTAATTCAATGTGACAACATCATAAGAATGATGGCGGTTGAAATAACCTCAGGTGAGGGAAGTACAGCATCCACGTCTCAACATTTAAGCGATATGTTGAAGAATGCAGAGTTACTTTATCATAATGAAATTGATATTGCATTTGATCGGCAACAGGCTAGTTTGATTTCTAATGATTTAAATGAGATCAAAAGAAATATAATTACTAAAATACACGATCCTAATAATCCAGAAAAAAGAATAAAATACATTGATTTGATTGTTAATACATTGAGGGAAGAAGAAAATTATTTTGTGGGTAGGGAAGCGAAAATAGAAAGCGAAAGAATTAATAGAGAGATAAGTAATATTAATACTCTTCATAAATATTGTGAAAGGATCATTGATATGAGCGAAAATATCCTAACCTAGAGAGCCAGCTCATCATTATAGAACAGATAAAAAGCAGGGCGTATTCGCCCTGCAACTTAAACATACCCCATCATTTGTAATAATCGCTGTGCTTGCTGCACGGCTTCCTGCCGATGGGCGACCCCCAGCTTTTGATACAAATTACGGATATGCGTTTTAATGGTGGTGGCCGCCACCTCTAGCTCACCCGCGATTTGATCATTACTGTAGCCAGAGTAAATCAGCCCCAGCACCTGCCATTCGCGTTGGGTTAGCGGGCTGGTGCGGATAAGCTCTGGCACTTGTGGGTGAGTAAGCAACTTATCGACGAAGATCTCATCGAAATGGGCGAACTTGTGCCGATGATGCTGATTAATGTCTTTTAGGATGCGCTGGGCACGATGCTGTTCCAGCTCGGGCAATGCATTTAGCTGAATCAGTTGCCGCAGCTGTTGTGCCATTGCTTCACCTTCAATCACAAAGTGGCTAATAAAACCGGTGCGATTGGCTAATGACAGTGACTCAATCAGCGCTTTTTGTGCTTCACTTTTACGTTCGGTTTGCCAGTAAAGAATGTTACTTAACAATAGATTACGATTAAGGTCACTGGTTAAACGCAAGCGGCGGGCATTTTCATTCAGTTCTTCCAGCACCACTTCTGCTTCATTATATCGGCCCAACATAATCTGTATCCGGGCAATATTGCGCCACTGGCCCTGCAAAAAGTGGTTATCAGCCATGCCGGGTTTTTCTGCCTGACGTAGCCAGTTGGCTGCGGCGACTTTATCTCCGGTCATTTGCCAGTGAATAACCCGTGGTTTATCAGCATTGGTTATCCAGTCGAGATGATACTGGCTGCCGTGTTGTAGTGCCTCGCAGCGCTGAATATACATATTGGCATTATCCAGATCCCCTCGGGCCAGCGAACATTTTGCCAGCATCGCCAGACACTGTAATTGCTGCTGTGGCTGGTAGTTGACCAGAATTTCAATACCTTTACGCGCCGCTTCTTCGGCCTCATCTAGTCGCGACCACGACCATAAAATTTGAGAGCGAATACGCAGTAAGAATTCATGCATTGGCAACTGCTCAAGATGCTGTTCATGAATCAAATCAAAGGCTTTATCTTGCGTTTCATAGGCGGCTTGCAGGAACCCTTGCGCAATAAGAATCTCGCTTTGTTGCAATAACGCCCATAAAGCATAGTGATAGGCTTCGTGCCGACGGGCCATTTGCTCAGTTTGTTGCATCATCGGCAGCGCCCGGCTGAGTTCCCCTTTGCAATGGTGAACTTCCCCAGTCACCGAGGTGGCAACAATCCGGCTGTAAAAATTCGCCATCGGCAGGTACTTGAGGGCATCCGTTGCCAGCTTTTCAGCTTCATCCGGCTTACCGGCATTGATAGCGACTTGGGCGCGTAGCGCATCAAACTCTGCGCGTAAAATCTCATCGACAGGAATTTTTCGTTCCTGCATGGCTGACTCTGCGCGCTCTAGCAGTGTATTGACCTCGCCATAGCGGTGCTGGCTCTGTGCCAGCCAAGCCTGTAGCAAGGCCAGTTCAGGGTTTTGCACCAATAGCGAATAGGGCAGGGCGACCAGACATTGTTCCAATAGCGCCAACTCACTGTGATTAAATAGCGTCCAGGCATGTTGCAGTAAAATATCACGCAGCATGCCGACATCACCCGCGGCCAGTGCGTGATGGATAGCTTCAGCCGGATAACCCAGCGCCATCCAACCCTCAGCTGCCGCATGGTGTAAATCCGGCAGTTCCAGTGCCAATTCCCATTGGCAGCGCTGGCGCAGGAAAGTGGCAAATAATGGATGGAAACAGAACCATTCGCCACTGTCATCCATTCGGTGAATAAATAGCCCTTGGCGCTCTAACTCTTCCAGTCGCTGTTGACCATTATCTTCACCGGTCAGACGCACAATCAGAGCATCATTCATAGAACGCAATACTGAGCAGCGTAGTAGGAAGGCGCGGTAATCACTATCAACCTGATCCAACACTTCATCGACCAGATAATCCGACAAATGGCTGGCATTCAGTCCGGCCAGACGTTTTGCCGATTTTTGCGCCGAGGAGTTGGGCTGACGCGAGGAGAGCGCAATCAGTTGCAGGGCGGTCGCCCAGCCTTCAACTTCATCACACAGGCGGCTGCTATCCCCTTGCTCCAGTGGCACAGGCAGACGGCAGTCGAAAAATTGTTGCGCTTCCTGATGATTAAATGCCAGTTGCTGCATCCCCAACTCTAACAGTTGGTCGCGCACCCGCAGGTTAGCAATACCCAGTGGTGGCAAGGTGCGGGACAGCAAGATCAGCGTTAAATTTTCCGGCTGATGGCGCAGGAAGAAACGCATAGCTTCATGAATGGCATCATTGGTAATCAGATGAAAATCATCAATGACCAGATAAAGCGGGCCATGCCAATCGGAAAGCTCGATAAATAGTTGTGCAAACAGCGCAGAAAGGCTGGCGTATTGATGTTTTTGGCTGAGTGCTTCACTTTTACTGCAATGGCCGCCAGTGGCTAATTGTATGGCGGCAATCAGGTAGGTTGCGAAACGCTCTGGCTGATTGTCGCTTTCATCCAGAGAATACCAACCGAGATTTGATTGATCTGCGGCCCACTGAGCGATTAAGGTGGTTTTGCCGTACCCAGCCGGGCAATTTATTAATGTCAGACGATAGTTTGCGACACCTGATAACTTAACCAACAAGCGGTCGCGTATCACGGTATTTTGCAGCCGTACCGGGCGGCTCAGTTTCGATGGAATCAGCATGCTGTGTCCGGTTTAAAAGAGATCCGGTGAGAAGACGTCCTGACGATTGATATGTCCATTTGTAGTGAAATGTTACAGGCATTCATAAGAGTAATTATTTTTAGCCTCGTAATTAATCAGCACTGCTAAGGTCTGATAACGGCCATATTATTGCAATAGAGTTAATGTTTCCTATGGCTGTAAGTTGCACCGGATCACAATTTTAGCTACGCCCTGCGACTCATCCCCAGCTAATCCCCTAGCAGGATGATGCTCTTGTCAGTTCTCATTGGCAGGATAAGGGTAAAATTACCCCACTCACAGGATAGAGACTTCCCTATGTCACAGCCTATGCTTAAAAAGGACGATTTTCTGGCCGCCCTGACCCGCCAGTGGCAGCGCTTTGGCTTAACCTCCGCTCAGCAAATGACCCAACACCAATGGTGGGAAGCTGTCAGCGCAGCCTTAGCCGAACAATTGTCGGCTCAGCCAGCACCAGGTAAAGCCAAAAAAATACAGCGCCATGTTAACTACATTTCGATGGAGTTTTTAATTGGTCGTTTAACGGCAAATAACCTGATTAACCTGGGATGGTATGACCAAGTGGAGGCTCTGCTAGCTGAGCAGCAAGTTAATCTCAGTGACCTGCTGGAGCAGGAAACTGACCCGGCATTGGGCAATGGTGGCTTGGGGCGTCTTGCGGCTTGTTTCCTTGATTCAATGGCGACGGTTGAGCAGCCAGCCACCGGTTATGGCCTGAATTATCAATACGGCCTGTTCCGCCAATCTTTCAGTGAATGTAAACAGCAAGAAGCGCCAGACAACTGGCAGCGCGAGAGCTACCCGTGGTTCCGGCACAATGCTGCACTGGCTGTTGATGTCGGTTTTGGTGGCAAGCTGGAGAAACAAGCTGATGGCCGCCAGTTATGGCGTTCGGATTTTACTATTCGCGGTGAAGCTTGGGATTTACCGGTATTGGGCTTTCGCAATGGTGTCACGCAACCCCTGCGTTTATGGCAAGCCACCCATCAACATCCATTTGATTTAACTAACTTTAATGACGGTAAATTCCTGCTTGCAGAGAAAAATGGTGTTGAAGCAGAAAAGCTGACCAAAGTGTTGTATCCGAATGACAACCATCTGGCCGGTAAGCGCCTGCGCCTGATGCAGCAATATTTCCAGTGTGCTTGTTCTGTTGCCGACATCTTGCGTAAGCATCATCTGGCGGGCCGTAAGCTGGCTGAGTTGCCAGACTACGAAGTGATTCAGCTGAATGATACTCACCCAACTATCGCTATCCCTGAAATGTTGCGGGTGCTGCTGGATGAGCATCAACTGGATTGGGATGCCGCTTGGGCCATTACCAGCAAAACCTTCGCCTATACTAACCATACCCTGATGCCAGAAGCCCTTGAGTGCTGGGATGAGAGACTGGTCCGCAGCCTGTTGCCTCGCCATTTTGTCATCATCAAGCAGATCAATGCGCAGTTT
This sequence comes from Yersinia alsatica, assembly GCF_902170305.1. Taxonomy (GTDB): domain Bacteria; phylum Pseudomonadota; class Gammaproteobacteria; order Enterobacterales; family Enterobacteriaceae; genus Yersinia; species Yersinia alsatica. The sequence goes on from NZ_CABHWW010000007.1 coordinate 280,800, forward strand.
AAAAAGTTGGTCGATAAGCAATGGCCGGGAAATGACGAGGTGTGGGCTAAGCTGGCAGTACACCATAACAAGCAAGTGCGCATGGCCAATCTGTGTGTGGTCAGCGGCTTTGCTGTCAACGGTGTCGCACAGCTGCACTCAGATCTGGTTATCAAAGATCTGTTCCCGGAATACTATCAATTATGGCCAAATAAATTCCACAATGTTACTAATGGTATTACCCCGCGCCGCTGGTTGAAGCAATGTAACCCCGCACTTTCTACTTTGATTGATGACACTTTAAAAGTGGAATGGGCGAATAATTTAGATGCATTAGCCGGGCTTGAGTCTTTTGCTGAAGATAAGGATTTTTGCCAACGCTATCAGCAGATTAAATATGACAACAAAGTTAAGCTCGCTGAATATGTTCAACGTGTTATGGGGATCACCATTAACCCGAATGCCATCTTTGATGTGCAGATTAAGCGGTTGCATGAATATAAGCGTCAGCATTTGAATCTGTTGCATATTCTTTCGCTGTATCGCCAGATTCGTGACAATCCGCAGCTGGATATTGCACCGCGCGTATTCCTGTTTGGTGCGAAAGCAGCGCCGGGTTACTATTTAGCCAAGAACATTATTTATGCTATTAATCAGGCGGCTGAGAAGATCAATAACGATCCGATCGTGAAAGATCGTCTAAAGGTGGTCTTTATCCCTGACTACCGGGTTTCAGTCGCAGAATTAATGATCCCAGCGGCCGATGTGTCCGAGCAGATTTCGACCGCCGGTAAAGAAGCCTCTGGTACTGGTAACATGAAATTAGCACTGAATGGCGCATTGACGGTGGGTACCTTAGACGGTGCTAACGTAGAAATTGCTGAGCAGGTGGGGGACGAGAATATCTTTATTTTCGGCAACACGGTTGAGCAAGTAAAAGCTATTCTGGCGAAAGGTTATAAGCCACAAAAATACCTGAAAACTGATGCACACCTGAAAAGTATTCTGGATGAGTTAGCCAGTGGGGCGTTCAGCGATGGTGATAAACATGCCTTTGACATGATGTTGCATAGCTTGCTGGAAGGGGGTGACCCTTATCTGGTACTGGCTGATTTTGCTTCATATTGTCAGGCGCAGAAACAAATCGATGCCCTGTATCGCGATAAAGACGAATGGACCCGCCGTACCATTCTTAACACTGCACGGGTAGGAATGTTCAGTTCTGACCGTTCAATTCGTGATTACCAACAGCGAATCTGGCAAGCCAAACGTTAAGGAGAAGACTGCATGGATCGTAAATCGCTCGATCAAGCAGCGACACTGGCAGGGATATCCGCCAGCTATATTAATGCGCATGGTAAGCCGCAAGCTATTTTGCCGGAAACCAAGCAGCAATTATTGGCGGCGATGGGGCGCTTGAATGTGCTCCATGATACTCAGACAGAAAAAGCACCATTACCGGTAGTGAAAGTCTTTACTTTTGGCAGCCCGATGCAGTTACCAATGGCGGGTTCGGGTGATTATCACTGGCAGTTGCAGACTGAAAAAGGTGATTTACATCAAGGGCGTATCAGTGCGAAAAAAACGCTGACACTGCCAGCATCCTTACCACAAGGTTATCACCGTTTAGTGTTGGAGCAGGGCTTACAACAGTGGCAATGTTCGGTTATCGTCGCCCCGAAACGTTGCTATGAGCCAGATGCACTGCTGGCAGGGAAAAAGCTGTGGGGAGCTTGCGTGCAGCTCTATACCCTGCGCTCAGAACACAACTGGGGGATTGGTGACTTTGGCGACTTAAACCAGATGCTGGAACAGGTCGGAGAGCGTGGCGGTGCTTTTATCGGGCTTAACCCGATTCACGCGCTGTATCCGGCCAATCCACAAAGTGCCAGCCCTTATAGCCCGTCATCAAGGCGCTGGCTGAATGTGATTTATATCGACGTAAATAGCGTGGATGAATTTCAACACAGTGAAGCCGCGCAGCTCTGGTGGCATCAGCCTGAGACTCAAGGTGTGCTGGCCAATATTCGGGCCAGTGACTGGGTCGATTATCCGCAGGTTATGCAACTCAAATTAACGGCTTTACGTTTGGCATTCCCGCTGTTTACTGCCCGTAAAGCAAAAGATGCACGGGTGCTGGCATTTCATAAGTTTGTTGAGCAAGGGGGCACGAGCCTGCATCAACAAGCCGCTTTTGATGCCTTGCATGCTCATTTGAGCAAAAATGACCCGATGATGTGGGGCTGGCCGGTGTGGCCGGAAAAATATCGTGACGGGCATAGCAGTGCAGTGGCTGAATTTTGCCGTGAATATGCTGATGAAGTGAATTTCTATCTGTGGTTGCAGTGGCTGGCCGCCAGCCAGTTTGATGATTGCTTCCGCGCCAGTCAGGCACGAAAAATGCCACTGGGTTTGTATCGTGATTTGGCGGTGGGTGTGGCGGAAGGTGGCGCTGAAACCTGGTGTGACCGCGAGCTGTATTGCCTTAAAGCGTCCGTGGGTGCGCCGCCTGATATTTTAGGGCCGCTGGGCCAGAACTGGGGCTTGCCACCGATGGACCCTCACGTCATGGTCGCTCGTGCTTATCAGCCTTTCATTGATTTGCTGCGCGCCAACATGACCAGTTGCGGAGCTCTGCGCATTGACCATGTGATGGCGGTATTGCGCTTATGGTGGATTCCCTATGGGCAAACTGCCGACCAGGGAGCCTATGTCAAATATCCGGTGGATGATTTGCTGGCGATACTGGCTCTGGAGAGTCAGCGTCATCACTGCATGGTGATTGGCGAAGATTTGGGCACGGTTCCGGTAGAGATTGTTGGCAAGTTGCGCGACAGTGGGGTGTATTCCTACAAGGTGCTCTATTTCGAGCATGACAGTGAGAATACCTTCCGTGCACCGCAATCTTATCCGGTACAGGCGATGGCAACCATCACCACCCATGACCTGCCGACACTGCGCGGTTATTGGCAAAGTGATGATTTGACGTTGGGGAATAAGCTGGGGTTATATCCAGACCAACAGATATTGAAGCAGCTTTATCTTGATAGAGAACGGGCGAAGCAAGGCTTGCTGGAAGGGCTGCATCATTATGATTGCGTGCCGAAGAAAGTGGGCCATAAGGCGTCGTTGCTGGCAATGAGCCCGGTTCTTAACCGCGGATTGCAACGTTATGTTGCAGATAGCGCCAGCGCACTACTGGGCTTGCAGCCGGAAGATTGGCTGGACATGGCAGCGCCGGTCAATATTCCCGGAACCAGTGATGAATACCCAAACTGGCGGCGTAAGCTGACGGCAACATTGGAAGAGATGTTTGCTGACAGCCAGGTTAATCGCTTATTGAAAGATTTGGATAAGCGGCGCAAGAACGTTTCGGCTGGGTAATATTGGCCTGATTTTTGATTAACAAGTGAAAGGGGAATCGCACTTAGCGGCGCTTCCCCTTTGTTTTGCATCTCATCTTGTCAGCCAAAAGAGATTAGCCAAAGTCATTGGTGTTACAGCAAGGCAGCCAGCGAACAAATCCCGATGAGCTGACTCAAGTCAGTGATTCGGGTGCGTGAGTGCAGCTAACACCGCTGTCGCCAAGTCAGAAGAAAGAGATTAGCCAAAGTCATTGGTGTTACAGCAAGGCAGCCAGCGAGCAAATCCCGATGAGCTGACACTGGTCAGTGATTCGGGTGCGCGAGTGCAGTTAACACCGCTGTCGCCAAGTCAGAAGAAAGAGATTAGCCAAAGTCATTGGTGTTACAGCAAGGCAGCCAGCGAGCAAATCCCGATGAGCTGACACAGGTCAGTGATTCGGGTGCGTGAGTGCAGCTAACACCGCTGTAACGCCAAGGACGAAGGCTAATAATTAGTAGTAAGAGTGCTCGCCACGCTGATGCTCGGTCAAATCTCTCACACCCTTCAATTCTGGGAATTTCTGCAACAGCTCTTTCTCGATGCCTTCTTTCAGGGTCACATCGACCATGGAGCAACCGTTACAACCGCCACCAAATTGCAGGATAGCCAACGCATCTGGCGTGATTTCCATCAAGGTGACACGACCGCCGTGGCCCGCCAATTGTGGGTTAATCTGCGATTGCAGAACATACTCAACCCGCTCCATCAGCGGTGCATTGTCGTCCACTTTGCGCATTTTGGCATTCGGGGCTTTCAGGGTGAGCTGAGAACCTAGCTGGTCAGTCACGAAGTCAATTTCAGCGTCTTCCAGATAAGGGACACTGAGTTCATCGACATAGGCCGACAACTGCTCAAACTTCAGTTCGGTATCTGTTGCTTCAACAGCATCCGGTGGGCAATAAGACACACCGCATTCAGCGGTTGGCGTACCGGGGTTGATAACAAATACGCGGATTTGGGTGCCTTCTTCTTGGTTTGCCAACAGTTTGGCAAAATGAGATTGTGCTGCGTCTGTTATTGTGATCATGGCATCTGCTCAATAGTTGACTATTCTTGTCGGTTATAATACGCCCATTGTTAGGGTGACTACAAGGTTCGGCAGATACACCAAACCTGTAATGAGGCAATCCCCTGAGCCCATAGTAGCTTGGCGATCTCATTCAGTGTACTGCCAGTGGTCACGACATCATCTAGCAGAGCAATATGTTGGCCGCGAACGGTCTCCATACAGCGAAATGCTCCACGCATATTTTTACGTCGTGCGGCGGCAGTCAATTGCTGCTGGGCGGGTGTTGCACGAATGCGTTGTAAGGTCATATTGCTATAGTGACAGCCAAGCCAGTGTGCCAGTGGCCGAGCTAACAGATCTGTCTGGTTATAGCCACGCCGCCAGCAACGCCAGCGGTGGAGCGGCACACTGATGATTCTGTCCGGTTTGATGACCTTGTCCATGCGCCAGTTATCGAGCCAGCGCAGTAATAATAAACGTGCCAGTACCGGTGCCAGTGGGGCTACGCCGCTAAATTTTAACCGTTTTATCAACTGATTCAATGGGGGCGCGTAATCGCTAACAAAAGTGATGCTACTCCAAGGCGGTGGGTTGCTAAGGCAGCGGCCACAAAGCAAAACACGGTTATGACTCGGCAAGCCGCAGCAAGGGCAGCAGGGCGGCAATGGGGGCAGATGGCGGCGGCAGTAGCAACAAATACCGTGCTTTGGGTGATATAACGGCTGCTGGCATAGCCAACACTGGCTGACGATTGTTAGCATAGACATCTTCCTTGATGAAGGGCTAAGGCGACAGGATACTAACGCATGAAACAACTTTATTGGAACATCTGCGGCGAAGGCAGTCGCGATCTTGTGTTGCTGCACGGATGGGGGTTGAATGCGGGGGTATGGCATTGCATAATTGACAGACTTGCGCCGCATTTTCGCCTGCACTTAGTCGACCTCCCCGGCTATGGGCGCAGTAAAGGCTTCTCTGCGATGTCGTTGACTGACATGGCCGACATCGTATTACAGCAAGCGCCACCACAGGCTTTGTGGCTGGGCTGGTCGATGGGCGGGTTAGTGGCCAGTCAGATAGCCTTAAGTCACCCAGAACGTGTTCAGGGGCTGATAACGGTCTCTTCTTCACCGTGTTTTACTGCTCATGCTGAGTGGCCGGGGATTCGGCCAGAAGTGTTGGCTGGGTTCGAGCAACAACTCAGTGAGGATTTCCAGCGCACGGTAGAGCGTTTTTTGGCATTACAAACGCTGGGCACCGAAAGCGCACGTCAGGATGCTCGCCTGTTGAAAGCCGTGGTGCTGCAACATCAAATGCCGGAAGTCGATGTCTTGACCGGCGGGCTGGAAATTTTGCGCACGGCTGATTTACGCCAGGGTCTGGCAACATGCACAGTCCCCTTCTTGCGAATTTATGGTTATCTGGATGGATTAGTCCCGCGCAAAGTAGCTTCATTGTTAGACAGTGCATGGCCAGAGACTCAGTCCGTCGTGATGAAAGGCGCGGCCCATGCTCCCTTTGTTTCCCATCCGGATGATTTTTCAAAATTAATTTTAGATTTCTCGCAACAGAATCAAGCCTGATACCTGCTGTTCAGTATTTTCTGGGGTGTGTACCAAAAGTAAGAAAACGCTGAAAAAGATAAAGTGGATGAATTTAATCGGCTATTAAATGGCTAATTATTAAATTTGTTTAATAATTAAGATGGCTTTACACACATTATCCATTTATTTGAGAGGTACTTGGCATGACTTTATTAAAAAATCTGGCAGTCGCTCTGGTGGTGTCGGGCGTTTCTTTTGGCGCAATGGCGGCAAAAGAAATTACCAAAGAAGAAGCAAAAAACTATGAAAAAATTGGCACAATAACGACTTCAGGTGAAGCTACATCGCCAATGGACGTGAAAGAAGAGCTATCAAAAATGGCGGATGAAAAAGGCGGTAAGTATTATGTAATTATCGCTGAGCGTGAGAAGAAGAAATTTGATGCCGATGCGGATGTCTATAAATAAGCATTCGTTTTTACCTAGCGTGGCTAGGGTCACACCAATGATAAGTAAGATAAATATAAAGAGATGCTCAACGCATCTCTTTTCCGTTTTAATGAGGCTATTTCAGTTGGTAAACCACGGTACTGCAATGATTCTGCCCCTCTGGGCAGCTCTTACAACTGCCGGTAAGACATCCGCTATTATCCTGCTCAATGCGTTCAATCTTACCCATAGCTGTCAGCCGTTCTAACATGGCCTCAACCAGAGGCAGTGGCATCGCTAATTGATGACTAAGCTGATTTGCATCAGCGCTGCCACTGAGGGCGATTGCATCACGCAATTGCAGTAGGCTTGCCATGTAGCTCCTCCTATTGATCACTCTGCCAAGGGTATTTAGCCATTAGTGGCAGTCACCGCTCGAACTTTGACAACAGCTGGCGGGCGCACTGTTTTGTAATCTCACGGTGACCCGGCTACGTGCGCGGCGTAAGCCAAACAAGATCACCGTATTGATGATAATCACCAACGCGATAATACCTAAACTCTGCTGCGGGTGGTCGCGGAAAGTGGCGGCTTGATAGAACAAGGTCGCCAGCGAATAAGCCACATTCAACCCCCACAGTATCGAGAACGTCATCCAGCCACGGCTGGTTTCGCGCGCAATTGCCCCCATGACCGAGACACAGGGCACATACAGCAGCACGAAAATAAGATAGCTATAGGCCGAAATACTGGAACCGAACTTGCTGCTCATCATCCCCATTGAACCCGCCGCCATTTCGCCATCACCTTTACTGGCTTCAATCGGGTTAGAGAGCACACTGAGGCTAAAGGTATCTTTTAATCCCTGCCAGGTTTTATCAACCGCACCGGCTAATTCACCCAGTAAATTGAAGCTCTCGGCATCAAAGGGTTCATTTTTAATCTGCTCAGCGGTATAGAGGGTATTCAGTGTCCCCACTACGACTTCTTTGGCCATGGCACCGGTGACTAACCCCACCGTCGCTTGCCAGTTATCCTCATGAACCCCCATTGGGGTCAGCAACGGGGTGAGCACTTTACTGACAGAGGCGAGTGCCGAGTCATTGATGCTATCGACCGCTTTGCCACTGAAAGAGAAACTATTCAGGCCACCAATGAAAATACTGGCGATGACAATGACTTTCCCCGCCCGTAGAACAAAGCCTTTCAGTCGCTGCCAGGTTTGCAGTAACAAGCTCTTCAGATGTGGCACATGATAAACCGGCAACTCCATCACAAAAGGAGAGGCTTCACCGCGCATGATGGTGTATTTCAGTACCAAGCCGGTGAGGATTGCCACGGCAATACCGAGTAAATAGAGTGAGAAAACGATGCTGGCCCCGTCCTGGCCGAAGAATGCCGCAGCAAATACCGCGAAAATGGCCAGCCGTGCACCACAGGACATAAAGGGGGCCATCATGATAGTAATCAGCCGTTCGCGTTGGGCATCCAAGGTGCGCGCCCCCATAATCGAAGGCACATTGCAGCCGAAGCCAACAATCAGTGGCACAAATGATTTACCCGGCAACCCTAACGCCTGCATCAGCCGGTCCATCACGAATGCCGCACGGGCCATATAGCCGGAGTCCTCCAAAAAGGAGAGGAACAGGTACATCATGCCAATTTGCGGCACCAGTGGCAGCACGGTGTTAATACCGCCCCCAACACCTTGGGCGAGGAAGATAGTCAGCCACTGCGGGAAATGCAGGGTATAACCGACCCATTGCAGCCCTTGGATAAAGATAGCGGCAGAGCCAATATCAAATATAGGTTGCAGTGCGCCACCAATGTTGATGGCCAATACGAACATTAAATACATAACAAACAGGAAAATCGGCACCCCTAACCAGCGGTTCAGAATTACTTTATCCAGTGCTTGGGTCAGGCGGTTTGGCTCTGCTTGCTGTGAGTTGCCGACGATATCGCAGATACGGGCGATGCTTTGATAGCGAGCATCGGCGATCACCAATTCGGGATCTTCGTGCTGATTTTGTCGCAGATTCTCACGCGCCAACTCAACCTGTGACGGCGCTATACCGGCGCGCGCCAGACTGTAGATATCCCCTTCCAGAATTTGCAGTGCCAGCCAGCGGCGCTGCTGGATAGGCCAAGAGCCCGGCATGTTCTGTACCAGTTTATCCACTTCATGCAGCAGCACTGGCGGGTAGTTAACCAGCGCTTTAAAGGTCACGGGCTGAAACTCATCGATACTGGCTTTTAATTCATTGATACCCTGTCCACGGGTAGAAACCAGCGGAATTACTGGGCAACCTAGCTGTTGAGAGAGGGCCGCGATATCAATATCAATATGCTGGCTTTTAGCAATATCCAGCATGTTGAGTGCCACAATGCAGGGGATACCTAGCTCGATGAGTTGCAGTGTCAGGTAGAGATTGCGCTCCAGATTGGCGGCATCAATCACGTTAATCAGCAGGTCAGCCTCGCCACTCAAAATATAGTGGCAGGCAATTTGCTCATCCAGCGACGTTTGCTCAGAAATCGTCGTCAGCGAGTAAGTCCCCGGCAAGTCAACTAAGGTCACCTGATGCTGCGGGGTATTAAAATGACCTTCTTTGCGCTCAACCGTGACTCCGGCCCAATTCCCAACGCGTTGACGAGCGCCAGTTAACTGGTTGAAAAGAGTGGTTTTACCCGCATTGGGGTTGCCGATAAGGCCGATTGTGAGTGCTTTCATGATCCAACGTGATATCAATAAATTAAAATCAGACGGTGCGGGGCGATTTTTATCCATCACCCGGCAGCCAGAATAAGAAATTGACCTGTCGTGTTAGGGTTGCAGGTCGAGGGTCAGCAGATCTAAATCTTTTTTACGTACCACCAGGCTGACCCGACGGGCTTCTATCTGAATGGGGTCACCTAATGGCGCAAGGCGAACCACATTAAATGAAGAGCCGGGTAACATACCCAGAGATAATAATTTCTGCCGATAAGCCGGGCTAATTTCAGGTGAGAAACCAATAATTTTGTAGGAACGCTGTGGAATAAGATGCATAAAAGCCTCTTGAAAATTACCCTTTACACTTTAAATTTCAGGGTGTTGGTTAATGGCGTACCAGAATTCAGAATAATGTCATGCTAAGACGTAATGAGTGAAATAATAATAGTAAGAATCATTTTCATATTCAACTAGGGCCAAATACTCAAAAGTAAGTATTCATTACGGTTTAATTTTTATAATTAATGAGTCTGATTTCTATTTACGCTTGTTTTACCACCAAATTGGCGTGATCGCAAATGAGAATGATGAGTTAAATCAGTTAACTGGATGTTTCTTTTAAATCGGTCATCTTTAAGACTACCGGAGTGTGGGTGACTATCACTAATCCAAGTCATTGAGTTATCTCAACTCCTTGGGTTCCTGCTGTTGCGGACTATCTGCAACTCGAAGTCTATTGGGTATAACTCGATGTATTTATTGTAAAATACCGATTATTAACATAATCACTTCACTATGATTTGAATCAAATAACATTCAGGTTTTAATTAATCCACGGTCGGTTATCGTAATTATTTATAAACTAACAGTAATAACAAACTCAATAAGCCGTCATGTTAAATATAATGTTAAATGAGTCAAGATTATTGCTTGTTTTGCCTGAGACATCGGAGAAGAAAAGAATCTCGTGCTAATTAATTTAAAAAATAATCTTACAATTTTATAGAAGAAAAAAATATGTGAAAAGCGGGCAGTTTAATAAAGAAAGGGCCACAGCATGTGGCCCTAAGCTAAGTTATCAGCGTTTTTTAAACGCCGCAGCCAGCGCGTCACTCATGGCGCTGTTCCCGCCTGAGTTGCTGTCCGCCCGCCCTTTGGCTGGTGGGCGGTTATTGGCGTCATTGTTAGCGTTATTCCGTGGGCGGCTGGCGCCACGATTATCATTATTGGCACTGGCGCGGTTCTCGCCGCCATTACCCCGCCGCGAACCCCCTTCACCCGGCTGTTCATCCAGGCGCATGGTCAGCGCAATACGTTTGCGCTGTAAATCCACTTCCATCACTTTAACTTTGACGATATCACCGGCTTTCACCACCTTGTGTGGGTCATCGACAAACTTATCTGCCAGTGACGAGATATGCACCAGACCATCCTGATGGACGCCAATATCCACAAAAGCCCCAAAGTTAGTCACGTTTGTGACCGAGCCTTCGAGGATCATCCCCGGCGTCAGGTCATTCAGTGTTTCAACGCCTTCGGCAAAGGTGGCAGTTTTAAATTCAGGACGTGGGTCGCGGCCCGGTTTTTCCAGCTCACGCAAGATATCGGTGACGGTTGGCACACCAAAACGCTCGGTGGTGAAGTCACGTGCATTAAGGTTGCGTAAGGCCGCAGCATTGCCCATTAAGTCCTGCAAAGCTTGCTCAGTTGCCGCCAGAATGCGCTCGACGACCGGATAGGCTTCTGGATGCACCGTGGATGCGTCTAGTGGATTATCCCCGTGATTGATACGTAAGAAACCGGCGCACTGCTCGAAGGCTTTTGGCCCCAGACGGCTGACTTTCAGTAATTGCTCGCGGTTATGGAAACGACCATTCTCATCACGCCAGTTAACAATATTCTGCGCCATCATGCGGGTTAAACCGGCCACTCGAGTCAACAAAGGGACGGACGCCGTATTTAAATCCACGCCCACGGCGTTCACGCAGTCTTCTACCACGGCATCGAGCTTTTTCGCCAATTGGCTTTGGCTGACATCATGTTGATATTGGCCGACCCCAATGGATTTTGGATCGATTTTAACCAGCTCAGCCAGAGGATCTTGCAACCGACGGGCAATAGAAACTGCACCACGGATAGAAACATCTAGATCTGGGAACTCTAGCGCGGCCAGCTCCGAAGCGGAGTAAACCGACGCCCCGGCTTCACTGACAATCACTTTTTGCGCCGTCACCGCCGGATACTGCTGTTGCAGTTCGGCAAAGAAACGCTCGGTTTCCCGCGATGCCGTGCCGTTACCGATAGCCACCAATTCAACCTGATGCTTGATGCACAGGGCGGCCACTACGGCTGCGGCCTTGGCTGCCTGCCCGGTATGAGGGTAGATGGTATCGAAGGCAACCAGCTTGCCGGTAGCGTCAACCACCGCCACTTTCACCCCAGTACGTAGGCCGGGATCGAGGCCCATGGTTGCGCGCATCCCTGCCGGTGCTGCCATCAGCAAATCTTGCATATTACGGGCGAACACATTGATTGCTTCATCTTCAGCCCGCTCACGCAGGGTGCTCATTAGCTCGGTTTCCAGATGCAGCAGTACTTTGATCCGCCATGTCCAGTTGACCACCGCTTTACGCCAAGTGTCTGCTGGTGCGTTATTCAACCGCAAATCCAGATGATTAATAATGATCTGTTCGCCCTGACTTTCACGAGGCGGCTCGTCAAACTGCGGATCAGGATTCAGCGCCAGTTGCAGCACACCTTCATTGCGGCCACGGAACATTGCTAAGGCGCGGTGAGAAGGGACTTGGGCGATAGGTTCATGGTGGTCAAAGTAATCGCGGAATTTAGCGCCTTCCTGCTCTTTGCCTTCCACCACTTTTGCTACCAGATGAGCATTTTTCCACAAGTACTGGCGCACTTTCGCCAGCAAGGTGGCGTCTTCAGCAAAACGCTCCATCAAGATATAGCGCGCACCATCCAGTGCCGCTTTGGTATCGGCCACGCCTTTATCAACATCAATATAGGCCTGAGCCACCTGTTCTGGGTCTTGCTGCGGGTCATTCCATAGGCTGTCAGCCAAAGGTTCCAGACCTGCTTCAATAGCAATCTGCCCACGGGTGCGGCGCTTGGGCTTATAAGGAAGATATAAATCTTCCAGCTCAGTTTTACTCATGGTGCCATTAATCGCACCGGCCAGCTGCTCGGTGAGCTTGCCCTGATCTTCAATTGATTTAAGAATGGTTTGGCGGCGGTCTTCCAGTTCGCGCAGGTACCCCAAACGGCTTTCCAACTGGCGCAGCTGGGTATCATCCAACCCGCCGGTAACTTCCTTACGATACCGTGAAATAAAGGGCACGGTATTACCTTCATCCAGCAGACGTATTGCGGAGGCAACTTGCTCCGGTCGCGCCTGTAGTTCGCTTGCAATAATGCGGCTCAGTTGTTCATTCATAAGTCTGATATCAATTAGTGAGTAGGAAAAATGGCAGAGGATAGTTATACGGATTGCCCGGATAAATTGCCAGTAGAGTGCTCATCGGGCTTGAGCTAACCTGAACTTATCGGTAAAAACATAGGGTATAGTAGAGGCATCTATCCGAAAGGGATAACTGGATTATTTTATGGCTAAAAGCAACTACATTACCCGCGAAGGCTGGCAGGCGCTGGATCGTGAGCTGCATTATCTGTGGCGTGAAGAGCGGCCAGTGGTGACTCAAGCGGTCTCTGAAGCGGCAGCAATGGGCGACCGTTCGGAAAATGCCGAATATATCTATGGTAAGAAGCGTCTGCGGGAAATTGATCGCCGGGTGCGCTTTCTGACCAAACGTCTTGAAGTGCTGAAAATCGTTGACCCAGACCCGCGTCAGGAAGGGAAAGTCTATTTCGGCGCTTGGGTGCGGGTAGAAAATGAAGTAGAAGAGCAGCGCATCTTCCGCTTGGTCGGCCCGGATGAGTTCGATCCGGCAAAAAAATGGATTTCTATCGATTCACCGGTGGCCCGTGCCTTAATTGGCAAACAGGTGGATGATGAGGTGACGGTTCAGACGCCAAATGGTGAAGCGACCTACTGGATTTTAGAGATTCGCTACCGTCCATTTGACGAAAGTGTTGATAATTAGGCACAACAATAAGCTTTGTAACAATTTCGACTAGAATATATACCATAAATAGCTGTCTGTTAGAGTGAGTTTTTCTAACAATGTGCAGATTCGGGCAATACGGCCTTTGGGAGTAATAAAATGCAAGAGAATCACAAGATTCTGGTCGTTGATGACGATATGCGCCTGCGTGCGCTGTTGGAACGTTACCTGACAGAGCAAGGTTTCCAGGTGCGCAGTGTTGCCAATGCTGAACAGATGGATCGCTTGTTAACCCGTGAGTCTTTCCACCTGATGGTGCTCGACCTCATGTTGCCGGGTGAAGATGGTTTGTCTATCTGTCGCCGCCTGCGCAGTCAAAGTAACCCTATGCCTATCATTATGGTGACGGCGAAAGGCGAAGAAGTAGACCGCATTGTTGGGTTGGAAATTGGTGCAGACGATTATATTCCTAAGCCATTTAACCCTCGCGAACTGCTGGCTCGTATCCGCGCCGTGTTACGCCGTCAGGCTAATGAACTGCCGGGCGCACCTTCACAAGAAGAAGCCGTCATTGCTTTTGGCAAGTTCAAACTGAACCTCGGTACCCGTGAAATGTTCCGTGAAGACGAACCTATGCCATTGACCAGTGGTGAATTTGCGGTGTTGAAAGCGCTGGTTAGTCACCCGCGTGAGCCATTATCCCGCGATAAGCTGATGAATCTGGCGCGTGGTCGTGAATACAGTGCAATGGAGCGTTCTATCGACGTGCAGATTTCACGTCTGCGCCGCATGGTAGAAGAAGACCCGGCACATCCGCGCTATATCCAGACCGTTTGGGGCTTGGGCTACGTATTTGTACCGGACGGCAGTAAAGCATGAGGCGATGGCGCTTTTCTCCACGTAGCTCATTTGCCCGAACCTTATTATTGATTGTGACCTTGCTGTTTGTCAGCTTGGTCACTACGTATTTGGTGGTGCTGAATTTCGCCATTTTGCCCAGCTTGCAGCAGTTCAACAAAGTGTTGGCGTATGAAGTTCGTATGCTGATGACTGACCGGCTGCAACTGGAAGATGGCACGCTGCTTGAAGTCCCGCCGGCGTTTCGGCGTGAGATTTACCGTGAATTGGGGATTTCGCTATATACCAATGCTGCGGCAGAGGAAAGTGGCCTGCGTTGGGCACAGCATTACAAATTTCTCAGTGACCAAATGGCCCAGCAGTTAGGTGGGCCAACGGATGTTCGTGTCGAGGTTAATAAAAACTCGCCGGTTGTCTGGCTAAAGACGTGGTTGTCGCCGGATATCTGGGTACGAGTACCATTAACTGAAATCCATCAGGGCGATTTCTCGCCCCTGTTCCGTTATACCTTAGCCATTATGCTGCTGGCCGTTGGCGGTGCCTGGCTGTTTATCCGTATTCAGAATCGACCCTTGGTAGAGCTGGAACATGCAGCTTTGCAGGTCGGGAAGGGCATTATTCCGCCGCCATTGCGAGAATATGGTGCTTCGGAGGTACGTTCGGTCACCCGGGCATTTAACCAAATGGCGGCTGGCGTGAAGTTGCTGGCAGATGACCGAACCCTGCTTATGGCCGGGGTCAGCCATGACTTACGTACCCCATTGACCCGTATCCGTCTGGCGACTGAAATGATGAGTGAAGCCGACGGTTATCTGTCCGAATCTATCAATAAAGACATCGAAGAGTGCAATGCCATTATTGAGCAGTTTATCGATTATCTGCGCACTGGGCAGGAGATGCCGACCGAACCGAGTGATCTTAATGCGGTGTTGGGTGAGGTGATTGCTGCCGAAAGTGGCTATGAGCGGGTGATTGAAACCGACCTATGCGAAGGTGAAGTCATAGTAGATATTCATCCGCTATCGATTAAGCGCGCCTTGGCGAATATGGTGGTGAATGCCGCGCGTTACGGTAATGGCTGGATAAAAGTGAGCAGTGGCACCGAGCTTCAGCGGGCTTGGTTCCAGGTTGAAGATGATGGCCCCGGTATTAAGCCGGAAGATTTGAAGCATCTGTTCCAGCCTTTTGTCCGTGGCGATAGCGCGCGTAGCACCAGTGGTACCGGGTTGGGGCTGGCGATTGTACAGCGAATTATCGATGCACACGCCGGTTCGTTGGATATTGGTACCAGCGAGCGCGGTGGGTTACGGATCCGGGCATATATTCCATTGCCGTTAGATGTGAAGCCGAGATTGCCTGCGGTAGTGGGGAATGGGTGATATTTAGTTTGTGGTTAGTTCGGTTGTTAAGGCATCGGTGTTTGCTGAGCTTCATGAGTCTCAACCGGTCAAGGGTGTGTGAGCGCACACCCTTGACCGGTTGAGTCAGCGGAGAGAAGGTTGTTGCCAATCTTATGTCAACCGAATCAGGCTACCGAACTAATCCCCAATCCCCCCCTCACCACCAAAATACTAAATCGACTTCCGCAGAAAAAACAAAAGGGGCACAACTGTGCCCCTCGCAATATAACCAACCTCAATCTAACTTAGATCTTCGGCCCTGCACTGACCAGCGCAGCCCCTGCTGGGGTATCGGTATATTTATCAAAGTTAGTGGTAAAACGCTTCGCCAAATCTTCGGCCTTCTCTTGCCACTGCGCGACATCGGCATAAGTGTCACGTGGGTCGAGGATATCTGGGTTCACGCCCGGTAATGATGTTGGCACGGCCAGATCAAAGATTGGTAAGGTGAAGGTTTCTGCTTTATCAATCTCGCCATTCAGAATGGCGTCGATAATGCCACGGGTATCCTTGATGGAAATACGTTTGCCAGTTCCATTCCAGCCAGTGTTGACCAGATAGGCCTGTGCGCCGACCGCTTGCATACGTTTAACCAGCACTTCTGCATATTGCGTTGGGTGCAGCGACAAGAATGCTGCGCCAAAACAGGCAGAGAATGTAGGTGTTGGCTCGGTGACACCGCGCTCAGTACCGGCGAGTTTGGCGGTAAAGCCAGACAGGAAGTGATACTGGGTTTGATTGGCCGTCAGGCGTGATACTGGCGGCAATACGCCAAAGGCATCGGCGGTCAGGAAAATAACCTTGGTGGCATGGCCTGCTTTAGAGACCGGCTTAACGATATTTTCGATGTGGTAAATCGGATAAGAAACACGGGTGTTTTCAGTTTTAGAACCGTCGTTGAAATCAACAGTGCCATCGGCTAGCACTACCACGTTTTCCAACAGAGCATCACGTTTAATTGCATGATAAATGTCGGGTTCTGCTTCTTCGGATAACTTGATGGTTTTGGCGTAGCAGCCGCCTTCAAAGTTAAATACCCCGTCATCATCCCAGCCGTGTTCGTCATCACCGATCAATTTACGTTTCGGATCTGTGGACAAGGTGGTTTTACCGGTACCGGACAAGCCGAAGAAGATAGCGACATCGCCTTTTTCACCGACGTTGGCGGAGCAGTGCATAGATGCAATGCCTTTCAGCGGCAGCAGGTAGTTCATCATTGAGAACATACCTTTCTTCATTTCGCCGCCATACCATGTGCCGCCAATCAGCTGCATACGTTCTGTCAGGTTAAAGGCCACAAAGTTCTCTGAATTCAGACCTTGCTCTTTCCAGTTCGGGTTAGTGCATTTAGCGCCATTCATGACGATAAAATCGGGCTCGAAATGGGCCAGTTCTTCATCTGATGGGCGGATAAACATGTTTTTAACGAAATGCGCTTGCCAAGCGACTTCAGTGACGAAGCGGACTTGTAGACGTGTATCGGCATTAGCACCGCAGAATGTATCAACAACAAACAGACGTTTGCCTGACAGTTGCTCGGTGACCAACCCTTTCAGGTGGTTCCAAGTCTCTTGGCTCAGAGGTTTGTTATCATTCTTGCCTTTGCCCTGATCAGCCCACCACACGGTATCTCGGGTGATATCATCACGGACAATATATTTATCTTTTGGTGAGCGGCCGGTAAAGATACCGGTATCGACCGCTATTGCTCCTGTGGTGGTGAGGGTTCCGCGCTCGTATCCTTCCAGCGTGGGTTTGGTCTCTTCCTGGAACAGTAAATCATAGCTAGGGTTGTAAACAATCTCGCTGACGTTATGGATGCCATAGGCGGCGAGCTCCTGCGGGGTAATTCCTTTAACACTCATGTCATAACTCCTGGATCGTCAATTTTCTACCAGCGATTGTAAATCCTCATCCCTGATTAACAGCGATAGCTATCAAAGATTTTAATATATGGCCTATTTTTCGCTAAGTTATGAGAGATAGAACACGGATTGTAGCAAGAGTGAAACGCGAGAAGGAATGGCTGGGCACGTGTCAGCACCCAACCATGTATTACAGGAATTAATGGATTTGTTCTGAAGAAGAACTATTACCGCTTTTTAAAGTGGCGATATCGACGGCATCAAACAGGTAGTGATTGCCGCAATACTCACAATGCATGTCAATGTTGCCATCCTGCTCGAGCATTTCTTTAATGTCATCTTCAGATAACGTTACTAATGCATCAGCACAACGCTCACGAGAACAGGTGCAACGGAAGCTGACATTCTGCGGCTCATATAACGTGACTTCTTCCTGATGGTATAAACGATACAGCACTTCATTGGCTGGCAACGTAAATAGCTCTTCGGCCTTAATGGTGGTGGTCAGTTGCGCCAGATGATCGAATTCATCTTCATTGCGTTCCTGTGCTGGTAGAACTTGCAGCAGCATACCGGCTGCCGCTGCTTTGCCTTCTACACTGCCGGTACGGATAAACAGGCGGGTAGGTAGCTGTTCAGATTGCATGAAGTAGTTTTCCAGGCAAGCAGCGATGGTGTCACCTTCTAAGGCGACAACACCCTGATAGCGCTCACCTTTTGCCGGTGTAATGGTTATCACCAGATAGCCATTGCCCACCATCTCTTTCAATGTGCTTTCAGCGCTGATTTCGCCTTTATAGCGGGCGACACCGCGCATTTCTTGTTGGTTATTGCCGTTAATCACTGCCAGTGAGACTGGACCGTCACCGCCCTGCAATTGCACAGTGATATCACCATCAAATTTAAGGGTGGCGGTCAACAGACTGGTCGCGACCAACATTTCGCCCAACAGTTTTTGTACCGCGGGTGGGTAATCATGGTTGGCTAATACCTGCTGGTAGGTTTCATTGACTGAAACCAGTTCACCGCGCACAGCATGATTAGTAAACACATAGCGGTGTAATTGGTCGTGATTAGACATAGTTTTCTCTCATATTGGCCGCCGTTTAAACCCGCCATACTGGGTTTATTCTGGCTCGCCTTGTTTAAATTTGATCAGGTTGCGACGCTCTTTTTTATCCGGTCGCCTATCCGGATGTGGCATGGTCAGGGCATTCAATTTACGTGCCTGCGCCACTTTCTCGCGGTTTGCAATGCTGGCCTCGGTCTCTTCATATAATGCTTGTGCTTCATTGGCTCCACGGCGCTGGCTATTTAGCGCCAAGACCCGCACGGTGCGCTCGTCATTGCCCTGACGTAGACGAATTTCAGCATTCAGCTCAACCAGTTTGCTCGGTTTACCGCGCTGGCCGTTGTAATGAACTTTACCGCCATCCACCATTTCCCGTGCTATTGCTCTGGTTTTATAAAACCGGGCAGCCCAAAGCCATTTGTCCAGCCGAACCGATTCGTCAGGGGGTGTTTTATCCTTCATAAACATTCTCGCTGTTTCATCCACGTCACTTCATTCTTATCGTAACTGTAATGCAGGCAACAGCTTACGATAGTCATTGATTGCAGGATGGCTATGAAATGCTTTATCAGCACAGCTGGAGTCTGGGTTTTCTATCCCCAGACAATAGCGGATACCAAAGGTGCGCGCGGCATCCAGAATCTTCTCACTGTCATCGACAAATAAGGTTCTGGCAGGATTCAGCCCGGTATGCTGCGTGACAGCTTGCCACAGTCGTTGATCTTCCTTCGGATAACCAAATGTATGGGTGGAAAGTAATAAATCAAGGTGCTGGTCGAGGGCCGTATGCTCAATTTTTACCGCCAGGCTATGTGGGTGGGCATTAGTGAGCAAAATTGTTTGCAGGCCACGTTCGCGCAAACTGGCTAAAAATGGTTTGGTATCCTGACGCAAGCGAACCCGGCTACCTGCTTGGGTGGTCATGGCATAAATATCCAAATCCAGCCGTTCACTCCAGTAATCGAAGCAATACCAATTTAAGGTATGTTGCACGGCGAGATATTCATCATGAATAATCTTATGTGCCTGATCCAGCGGGATCCCCCGATGTTGGCTAAGTGTTTCCGGCACCTGCTTTAACCAGAAATGGCTGTCGAACTCTAAATCCAGCAGAGTGCCATCCATATCCAGCAGCACGGTATCAATTTCTTGCCAATTAAATTCAGGGGGCATAGCGACTCCACAATCACAATATTAAATAATGCTGATGACACAGAATGCGGGCAACAAATCAGCAGTGATACCTGATAAGCACCCATCTATCACGTTAGCCTAGCATAGCAAAGTTACAGTGCGCATACCCGAAGGTGTGGGCATGGTGTATGACTGGCAGAAAATGAAAGAGTGCTAACGCAGGAAAGGCGCAGGAGTGATGGTTTGGTTAAAGCAAGTATCATAATAGCGTTGAATATTATCCATACGGCTACGATTTTTCAGTATGCGCTGAATTAACAATGTGGTGTTCACCACTAAACAGACAATCAGTACCAACAGCAATAAGCTGGTACCCAGATAACGGCCAAGGGTGACGATATCGGGCTCACTGTGTAACGCGATGTGGCGCGTGCCGTTAGCATCGGTGGTGATATTGGTGATGATGCCCTCGGCTTTAAAGGGGGTATTGAGCAGCAGGCCAGAGAGTCGCTGTAATTCTCGCCATTGCTCCAGAGCACTGTAATCAAACAGTGGAACCGCAGGCACAGGGTGGTTTACAAGCTGTTTGCCTTCGTCGCTGGTTATCAAAAAACCACCTGGTGGCGGGCTGTTTAATGCTTCAGTCGCCAAATGCGTTTCACGGTAAACAAATGAAGCGGTTGCCGTTTTTACCAGATTTTCCAGCGTATCAGCACTCACTGGGCGTAGCAGTACATTCATGCCTTTCAATGTGCCAGATTGTGCCCGTTTGACCAGCCCAGACCAATTCTTGGCATTCCCCAGATTAACCAGCGCATTTTTTAGCCGGACGCAGTCACTATCACCACCGCATAAATCTTGTGTTTTCAGCACGATATCGGCGAAATTATCCAACAGAATCATCCCGGATTTCTCAATGGCGGTCGCCAGTTGTGGGTTGACGTTGGTATCAGTACCTTGTGGATGCAACTGCTGATTGACGGTAGCAACCAGTGCCGCGGCCTTTTCAATGGTTTCTGACTCAGGTTGCGGCAGCGGGGCAGCATTGTTCCAATAGATACCGGAACAATCAAAAGGTGTAAAAACAAAACTGTGCGGGTTTTGGCTATTCGGCGGGACATAACACATACCGGTGCCTTGCGCTTTCAGCATATCCCCAATGCGTAATGGCATTTTTTCCAAAGCTTCAACACTGGTGACCTGTTGGCTTTGCGCTCCTTGTAGCCACGCGACACTTAATTTCAGTGGCAGGCCAAGTGGCACATAAATCAGTAATAGCGCCATCACCAGCAGCGAGCCAGCAATGAGCGTCAGGTTTTTGCCCCAACGCTGCAATGGGAAATGCTTCATTTCGTCATGCAGCGACAGGAACGGCCCCTGACGGACCACCTGACGATTGAGGTAGATATCAATATTGGTTTTTTTGCCCAGGTCATGAGCAAAGTAGGGCCCCCAATGGGCAGGATAAATGAGGTCGACAATCCCGAGCGAGATATTGTTCATCTGACTCTGATTCGACTCCCCGAATAATCCCCAGCGCTTTGGTGTGCCGCTTAAACAGTGGACTTCGCGCAAATCTTTTTCAGACAGCGGGCGGAACATATTCCAGCAGGCCCAACCCGTTAACGTGGCCGCCACAATGATTAGCCAAGGGAGCGTGACCGCCGGGCCAGTCAGGGCGAAAAAGAGTAATAACAGCGCCAAACAGATTGCGCTGGCCTCTTTTAAACCATTCGAACCATGCAAAGCATACTCTTCCGGTGTTTCTTTTCGGATATTCAGCAGTTCGATGTGTTCGCTATCTGCTTTGCGAATTGACGCATTTTGTACGACAGAAGGCAAAATAGGCTGGTAGACATTCTCAGACTGGTGATTTTTAAGGGTATGCCCGTTAAGGGAGATAACTAGCGGGATAGTCTGAGTTTGGATAAGTTCTACATCATTATCCTGAGTAATATATTGTTCCCATGACGCGGGGAGGTGGACTTCAATGGAGTCCAGATAATAGCGCCATTTATTGGGTTCATCACTGGCTACGCCGTAGCGGGTTATGGCACGAGTCACCGAGTAAACGTTGTCGCTTTGTGGCGTCAGAATGAGCTTTGTTGGTGTAAACGAGCTGTTTGTCAGCGTGCGGCTATCAAAATTAGACTGAGGTTTGAACCCAAGTTTGTCTTGCTGATTTAGCAGGTAATTTTCAATATTAACCCGCTCTTCTGGGGTTAGCTTGCGGTGAGTAGGTTTTGCGAACAGCAGAGTTGCGGTTACGGGAGCAGTGCGGCGGAATCGGAACCACCACAGCAAGCCTACTGCGATCAGACTGGTCAACAGTAAGGCCAATATTAAGACTATTGTGCTCATCCCATCCCCATCCGAGCGCCCCTGACTTACGTCAACTCTATGAAAGAATGCATCATTTTATGCATAAACACAGTACAGAGGCATATAGCAGAGTTATTGAGTGAATTAGCCTGTCGCCGCTATTATTCATCACATAACCTAATACAAGTGCTCTTAAACTGCCCGTAGACCGATAAGGATAGCAAGGCTAAAACATCGGTAATATCAGCATAATCCTATTTTCAAACACAACTTTTAACGTGCATTGAGCTGGGATGGAGTGAAAATTAACCGGTTGAATCTTGACTAAACTCGCCGCCATGTTAAAAACAGGTAAATTATATCTAACTGACATTGCGATAAAGGTTCTCATTAACGCACAATGTGATCAAGTTCTAATAAATTCCAGTATAAAGTTTCGGGTTAATACACACAGGTAAAAAATGGCTTATTAAGTGACCATAATATGAGCCTGATTATCCTGATGTGCGTCCGGTAGGCGGTGAGTTTTTAATTTGGGGCTATCATGAAACACCTGCAAAAACCTAAAATACTTAAAATAGATACGGTTGCCCACTCCCGTTTATTTACTGTCGAAGCGGTGGATCTGGAGTTCAGCAATGGCGTGCGGCGAGTTTATGAGCGCATGCGGCCATCGAATCGCGAAGCCGTCATGATTGTGCCGATAATCGGCAATGACTTGTTGCTCATCCGTGAATATGCCGTTGGCATCGAAGAGTATGAGTTGGGCTTCCCTAAAGGGCTGATTGACCCCGGTGAAGGTGTGTTAGAAGCGGCAAATCGTGAATTGATGGAAGAAGTTGGCTTTGGTGCTGAGCGTTTTGATTATCTCAGGAAGTTGACAATGGCACCGTCCTATTTTTCCAGCAAGATGAATATTGTTATCGCGCAGAACCTCTATCCACAAAGCCTGGAGGGTGATGAACCCGAGCCGTTGCCACAAGTGCGCTGGCCTATTGCGAATATGATGGCCTTGCTTGATGAGCCCGGTTTTAGTGAGGCTCGTAATGTCAGTGCGCTGTTTCTGGCACAGGCATTTTTTAATGAAACAGGCATCACTTGATATTGAGCTGGCCCATATAAAAAAGCCGGGAGAATTTTATTATCTCCCGGCTTTTTATTTTGCTGCTAGTGACGATTAAGCCATTAGCAGCCACTCAACATTATTATCAGAACAGTTCGTGCGTCTGGCCGTTATCCATGAGGGTGGTTCCGGCCTCATGGACTGAATACTCGGTGGGCTGTGTCCCCTCGATAAAGTATTCAGAACGACTGCCAGGCCCGCCAGTGGAGAGTTTGCCGGTCTGTTTATCAATCACGACACTGACAATCCCTGGTGGTGGCGGAACTTGTTTTTCCGGCAACCCTTCCAGAGCCACTTTCATAAAGTCATCCCATGCTGGCTGGGCAGTCTTCGCACCCCCCTCAGCACCAGAAATCTGATCTGATATTGCCCCTGATGCGGTGCTGCGTCCTAAGTCACGGCGATGATCATCAAAGCCAATCCAGACTGACGTCACGGTATCCGGGCCATAGCCAGAGAACCAGGCATCTTTCGAATTGTTGGTGGTACCGGTTTTACCGCCGATATCTTTGCGTTTCAAATCGCGCCCTGCGCGCCAGCCTGTTCCCATCCAACCCGGTTCCCCGAAGATATTAGAGTTCAATGCATCGCGCATCAGGAATGCCAGCGGGGTGCTGACCACGTGTGGCGCATATTGCCCATCACTATTCATCTTCGCTTGCGCTGGCGTGACTTGTTCCAGCTCTGGCATTGGGACGTTACTGGCATTATTGGTCTGCGAAGTTGCAACGTTCTCCGTATTATCGTCGGACAACACGACAGAACGCTGGGTATCACCGTAAATGACCGGTAAGTTACACTCTTCACAGACAATCTTCGGCTTCTCTTCAAACAGCACATTGCCGACATCATCTGTGATTTTGGTAATGAAATACGGGTCAACCAAATAGCCGCCGTTTGCCAGTACCGCATAACCACGAACCAGCTGCAATGGGGTGAATGAAGCAGAACCCAATGCCAGTGATTCCGAATGCACAATATTTTGTGCCGGGAAACCAAAGCGTTGCAGGTACTCAGCGGCGTAATCCACACCCATAGCACGCATGGCTCGCACCATAACCACGTTCTTCGATTGACCTAAACCTTGGCGTAAACGAATCGGGCCGTCATAAGTTGGTGGTGAGTTCTTTGGCCGCCAGTCTGTGCCCGCACCCGCATCCCAACGAGTGATTGGTAGGTCGTTGAGGATAGTTGCCAACGTCAGGCCTTTATCCATCGCCGCGGTATACAGGAATGGTTTGATATTCGAACCGACCTGACGCAATGCTTGTGTTGCACGGTTAAATTTACTTTGGTTAAAGTCAAAACCGCCAACCAGCGCTTTAATTGCACCATTGTTGGGATCGATAGAAACCAAGGCCGAGTTGACGTCTGGCACTTGCGCCAACCACCAACTGTCATCCACTTTTCGCACCCAAATCTGCTGACCCGGCTGAACCACATCCGTGACTTTCTTCGGTGTCGGCCCTTGAGCATTATCCGATTTAAATGGACGCGCCCAACGCATCCCGGCCATTGGTAGCGCTACGCTACTGCCATCCGCCAAGATAGCCGTGGCTTGGTCGGGAGTCGCTGCGGTGACTACCGCAGGTAACAGCGGGCCATAGACCGGCAATGTTTTAAGCGAATCAATAATTTGCTCGTTGCTCCAGGCATTCTCACCCACTTTCCATAACACATTGGATGGGCCGCGATAGCCGTGGCGCATGTCATAAGCCAGCACATTGGCGCGTAAGGAATCAACGGCCGCTAACTGGAGCTTTCTGGTGATTGTGGTATAGACCTGATAACCGTCGGTATAGGCATTTTCACCGTAACGCTTAATCATCTCCTGACGCACCATTTCAGACAGATACGGCGCGGAGAAGGCAATTTGCGGGGCATGGTAGTTGGCGACCAGTTCTTCACTGCGGGCCTGATCATATTGGGCCCGAGTGATATATTTTTCATCCAGCATGCGCGACAGCACGACATTACGACGCGCAACCGCCCGGTCGTGTGAATAGAGCGGATTGAATGTCGACGGTGCTTTTGGCAACCCGGCAATCATCGCCATCTGGCTGAGCGTCAATTCGTTAACATCTTTACCGAAATAAACCTGTGCCGCAGCACCAACACCATAGGCGCGATAACCCAGATAAATCTTGTTCAGATACAGCTCAAGAATTTCATCTTTAGTGAGTAATTGTTCAATGCGAATAGCCAGGAAAGCTTCCTTGATTTTACGCATCAAGGTCCGTTCCGGGCTTAAGAAAAAGTTTCGAGCCAATTGCTGGGTGATGGTACTGGCCCCTTGAGAGGCACGCCCAGAAACCATGGCAATAGAGGCCGCACGTAGGATACCCACAGGGTCCACACCGTGATGCTCATAGAATCGGCTATCTTCTGTAGCAATAAATGCATGCACCATTTCTGGTGGGATTTGTTTCAATGTCAACGGGATACGGCGTTTTTCACCGTATTGGGCGATCAATTCGCCTTCGGCGCTATACACCAACATAGGTGTTTGCAGCCGGACATCTTTCAGCGTGGCAACATCGGGTAGCTGAGGCTCAATATATTTGTACAGACCAAATATCGAGGCTGCTCCCAGTAAAATGCAACACACCGCAAGGATTAAAAGATACTTTACGAACTTCACCTGAGATTTCCCATTCAATGTCAATTGGGCAGTTTATAAACAACCGCGCCGTAGTATAAAGGCAAGCCCGGAACATGGATACGTTCTTTTATTCTCTCTCGACACGGAGGTCGACAAAGGTGTACTCACAATATTGGCAGGTTGGGCTAGATATTCAAATGGAGGCTATACGCGCACTGGCTGTTGTCAGACGCCGCTATGGCTGGCAACTGCGCTATTGGTGGTCGCAAAACTTACCTTCTGGCGTTTTGCGTGAAGGTATTTTACAACAGCCAGACGTGGTTAGCGACAAACTCAAATTATTACGTAAACAATTACCGCGACATATTTCATTACGTATTGCATTGCCCGCACAGCGCATATTGCAACAATCACTTCCTGCCCCGGATCGACGGCTGCGTGAACCTGAGCGAGAGGGGTATATTAATGCGGCGGCAAGTCGATTATTTCCAGTGAATAGTCAGGAACTGGCTCTGGACTATCGGGCCGGAGCCACACCTAATGGTGACTTATTAATCACTGCCGCTCGGCGATCAGAAATCCAGCAATGGCAAACATGTTTACATCGCGCCAATTTACCATCACACATCATTGATATCACACCTTGTGCCTTGCGCTATATGGCTACAGCCGCAGGTTTATCAGGGCAATATTGCTTAGTTTATCGCCTGGCAAATGAGTGGTTGTGGGTTACATCCAGTGATATGCCGTTTGACTTTGGTGTGGTGGCTATTGATTCGGATGAATATGGAGTAGGAGGGGATCAGTCTAAGGACAGTGATCCATTAACTGCCTTATTGGCACAACTTCATGCTCGTTATGCCCAACAAAGCAGCGCGCTTGCGACTATTTATTACAGCAGCACGATAGATGAACCGCCACCTGAAAATACCATCGGCTGGTCGCCCTTTACTGCATTTACCCAGTATCAACCTCCGCTACCTCCCTTACCCGCGGCATTTACTCTGGCTGGAGGGCTGGCATTACGCCCGGCAGACTACTGATGTATCAGGTGAATTTTTCATTATGGCGTGCCGGGCACCAGTTAAGGCGTTATCGATTTTGGCGTAATACGGGGTTGTGCCAATGTGCTCTCCTGGCCCTTATGGTGGGAGGGTTATTAATGCAATCCCATACAGTAAAAATTAGTCAGCAGGGCAATCTGGCTGGGCTTTTGCAGCAGCAAGCCGCATTAAATCAGCACCATAAAGAGGTGCAGCAAACTATGGCCCGGTTACAGCACGCAGAGCGGCGCTTACAGCTTTACCGACAAGTGCATCAGCCCGCGCAACGATATTCAACACTATTGCAGCAGTTATCACAGCAAATACCGGATAGCTGCTGGTTAGTCAGTGTCATACCACAAGGCGATAAGCTGGTTTTTGAGGCGATCAGCCAAGACTATGCCGCCATTAATACCTTTTTGGTGAAGTTAGCTCGCTTGCCGTTGTTGGCAAATGTGCATTTACACCGGATTACTCAGCAGGATGACGGTAATTTCCGCTTTGTGGCACAAGCTGACTGGCAGGGTGGGGACAATAATAATGATGAATAAGCAACTCCAGCGCTGGATAGATAGACCGGGTTGGCAGCTTTGCTTATGCCAATGGGGGTTACTGTCGTTGCTCGGTGTGGTGGTTTATAGCGTGATTTTGCGGCCTGAATGGCAACAACAGCAGCTTACCGCCGGTGAAATTACTCAACATCAACAACAGATTGAACAACAGCAATCAGTATTGGCGCAGTTGCCATCCCTGTTCCTCTTACGCCAGAAAATAACAGCATTAAGCACCGCACAAGCATCACCGCAGCAACACTTCATAGCTCATTTAGTGGGTAAATGGATTGCGCCATATGGTGGGCTGGTTATTGGTTGGCAGCGGCAAGCTGAGCAAGGAGCCGAAGTGGTGGTGGATTCTGTTGGATATCAGCAGTGGCACGCCACCTTGCGCGTTAATTTTTATGGGCTGCTCCATCTATTGCGCCAGTTATCGTTAATATCCTCTCCGGTTCAGGTTCAACAAATTGCAATTATGCGTGATAGCCATGTACTCACAGTGAAACTCAATCTAAAGGAGTATCTCGCAGGGAGTGAAAATGAGTAACTGCAAAGGAGGATGGCTCACGGGGCCATTGCTGGTGGTCGTCACACAAGCTTCAATTGTGTGGGCGGAGCCATCATTGGTTGAAAATGGGCGCAATCCCTTTCAGCAAGTTACAGCGGAGTCTTGTGATGATGGTCGCAAAGAGCTGGTTAATTGGCAATTACAGGGCACGGTTCGCGGCACCGATTACTCTTCTGCTTGGGTGCAACCGCCAGATGGCAGTTGGCAAATGTTGAGGGTAGAGACCATGTTACTACCGCATTGGCGGGTTACTCACATAGGTCCGCGGCAGGTGAGTCTACAGTATGTCAATCCAGATAAGCCTTGCTCAGGCTTAGCTGACACCGTGGTGTTATCAATGCGGTGAGTTAACTGTTTCTCTAATAATCAGAATTAAAAGGAATTGGTCTGATGGATATTCATACAATCAACCCTAAGGACTGGCTGGCTGCTGTTCTTAATGTTGGGTACTCACAGTTGCCTATTTTATTGCTCTTTTGCCTATTACTTATCAGTAGCGCCTCACATAGCGCAAAAGGCGGAGCTCCCGTCACACTGGAGTTTCAGGACGCCCCGGTTTCTATGGTGCTGCAAGCGCTGGCTGATTATCAGCAATTGAATTTAGTCATTGCAGCAGAGGTTGGCGGCAATCTTAGTTTGAGATTAGTCGACATCCCGTGGGAGCAAGCGCTGGCCACCGTTTTGCGCATGAGCCGCCTGACCGTTGAGCGCGATGGGGCGGTGATGATGGTTTTTACTGAAGAGGATATTGAGCAAAGGCAGCAACAAGCAAAACAGAAAGCAGCACCAGAATCTCTGAGTAATCTGACACTTGCTTTGCAATATGCAGATGCTGAGGAGGTGGCAGACAGCTTGAATCTTGCCGAGGGAGGGCTGCTATCCCCACTGGGGAGCGTGGTGGTAGATAAACGTACAAATACATTATTAATTCGCGACACTCCTGCCTCATTAGCATTATTGAAAAGCTGGCTGGCAGAGATGGATTTGCCTCTACAGCAAGTGCAGTTAGCTGCCCATATAGTAACAATCAGTCGGGAAAACCTACACGAACTTGGCGTGCGCTGGGGAATGGGGGAAGGGAAGCCGAATACTTCACTCAAAATGAGCGATTTTAATGTCAATTTGCCACTGCCAAATAGTGCGGTCAGTGCAGGATTCAATGTTGCCCGTATTGGCGGGCGGCTGTTAGAGCTGGAGTTAAGTGCGCTGGAACAAGAAAATCAGGTCGATATTATTGCTAGTCCACGGCTGGTCACTTCACACCAGCAGACTGCCAGTATCAAGCAGGGCTCTGATATCCCTTATACTGTCTCAGGAGGTAAAAAAGGGGCCACGACTATCGAATTTAAAGAAGCGGTGTTAGGGATGGAGGTCACACCGAAAATACTGCGTAATGGCAAAATTACTTTAAACTTGAAAATCAGCCAAAATATGCCCGGGATGGCAATGAAACGTGGTGATAGTGAAACATTACTAATAGATAAGCAGGAAATAAAAACCCAAATAACCGTAAATGATGGTGAAACTATCGTCTTAGGCGGGATTTTCCAGCAGAAAAACAGTCAGGGGGTTAATAAAGTGCCAATACTGGCCGATATTCCTTGGCTGGGAGGGCTGTTTAAACAAGATACTCAACAGCAAAATCGGCGGGAGTTAGTAATTTTCATTACGCCAAGGTTAATCAGTGCTTGAGCCTCATGAGATGCTGTTTGATGAAAACAGGTCAATCTTGGTGACTTTCTGCAACTTTTTGTGTGATAGGAAGCTTCTAAATTTGACGCTGCGTCAGATTTAGCTTACAAGGGTTACCGAATTGAGCTCCGAGGTTTTTAATAACGTTGATACGCCGATAAAAACGTATGGTTTCCCTCCCACGACGTGTACAACGATTTATTCGGTTGCCAAACTACCAGAAGTGCTGAGATAATTTTCCGTCTGATCTCGCACTATCGCTCATGAGGTTTCAGTTTAGGTCCCGTCGCTAATTTGATTGGCGGGGCGGGTTATCATTAACGAATAGTCTTAGTAATACCAAAAACATGGCAGAGAAACGCAATATCTTTCTGGTTGGGCCTATGGGTGCCGGCAAAAGCACTATTGGTCGTCAGTTAGCTCAGCAACTCAATATGGAGTTTTTCGACTCTGATCAAGAAATTGAGCGACGTACCGGAGCTGACGTGGGCTGGGTATTCGACGTGGAAGGCGAAGAAGGTTTCCGCGATCGTGAAGAAAAAGTTATTAATGAACTGACGGAAAAACAAGGCATTGTTCTGGCAACCGGTGGTGGCTCTGTTAAATCTAGAGAAACCCGTAACCGTTTGTCAGCCCGTGGCGTGGTGGTGTATTTAGAAACCACTATCGAGAAGCAGTTAGCCCGTACACAACGTGACAAAAAGCGTCCGTTGTTGCAGGTTGATTCGCCTCCGCGTGAAGTGTTAGAAGCACTGGCAAGAGAACGTAATCCGTTGTACGAAGAAATTGCAGATGTCACCATCCGCACTGACGATCAAAGCGCGAAAGTTGTTGCTAACCAGATTATCAACATGCTGGAAAGTAACTGATTTTAGCATTTTACTAATGCCCGCGGGCGTAAGTTAAGAAGGTTACTGGGCGCGACATGGAGAAGATTACTGTCACGTTAGGGGAGCGTAGCTACCCGATTACGATCGCTGCTGGATTGTTTAATGATCCGGCCTCTTTTAAGCCGCTAAAGGCGGGTGACCAGGTAATGCTGGTGACTAACCAAACGCTGGCTCCTCTCTATCTGGATTCGCTCCGGGCAGTGTTGGAACAAAGCGGCATTAAAGTCGATCAGGTGATTTTACCTGATGGTGAACAGTATAAATCTCTCAGCGTTCTGGAGCAGGTGTTTTCTGCCCTTCTGGAAAAACCGCACGGTCGTGATACTACGCTTGTCGCCTTAGGTGGCGGTGTAGTAGGCGACCTGACCGGTTTTGCTGCTGCTTGTTATCAGCGCGGTGTTCGCTTTATTCAAGTTCCTACCACTTTACTTTCTCAAGTGGATTCTTCTGTCGGTGGTAAAACCGCAGTGAATCATCCATTGGGCAAGAACATGATTGGTGCTTTCTACCAGCCTGCAGCGGTGGTGGTTGACCTTAATTGTCTCAAAACCCTCCCTCCACGTGAGCTTGCTTCCGGGCTGGCTGAAGTTATCAAATACGGCATTATTCTTGATGCAGCTTTCTTTGATTGGTTAGAAGCCAATATCGACGCCTTACTCGCACTGGATATGTCAGCTTTAGCTTACTGCATCCGTCGTTGTTGCGAATTAAAAGCCGATGTTGTTGCCGCCGATGAACGTGAAGAGAGCGGGATGCGCGCTTTACTCAATTTGGGTCATACTTATGGCCATGCCATAGAGGCTGAAATGGGTTATGGCGTCTGGCTACACGGCGAAGCCGTTGCTGCTGGCATGATGATGGCGGCACAGACTTCTTACCGGTTGGGTCAGTTCTCAGCCAGTAATGTTGAGCGTATCAAAAAGCTACTTTTACGTGCGGGTCTGCCAGTCTGCGGGCCGCAGGAAATGACGCCAGAGTCCTATCTGCCGCACATGATGCGAGATAAAAAAGTGCTGGCAGGTGAGCTTCGTTTGGTGCTGCCAACCGCTATAGGTAAGTCTGAAATCCGTAGCGGCATTGCACATGATATGGTGCTGGCGTCGATCGCTGATTGCCAGTGATAGGAAATGGCATAAGTACGATACTCGTAAATCTGTGTTTATAAATCTTTGTTTATAAGTTCTATGCTCATAAGTTCTATGATGTTGTATCATAAGAATATCATATTCCTTTGCTGCGGGCGGTATCGCCTGTTTGCAGTCAGTAAAATCAATCAGCCGGATCGCAATGATAAATGCGGTAGGCTTTTGCCTCTAGTTGGAGGGTTTAGATGGATGATTTAAAGCCGGAAGACGATCTGAAACCAGATAGCAGTGACCGTCGTCCTACTCGTGCCCGTAAGTCTTCGACCGGGCCTAAGCTTGCTGTTTCGCGCCAACATATGATGATTGGTATCGGTATTTTGGTGCTGCTGCTGATTATTATTGCTATCGGTTCAGCCCTAAAAGCACCGACCGAGCATGAAGCATCTCAACAGAATCCTAATGTTGATGCGGCGAGAAATATTAATCTGTCAGATTCAGCTTCGCTCACCAGCGGCAATAACACACAACCCGGTGTGGCAAACAACGCCAGCGACGGTCATGATGCCAATGGGGTGAAAAATACCGCTCAGCCACAAGATATCAGTGTTCCGCCAATATCTCCGACGCCGACCGAGGCCGCACCGCAGGCTTCTGCCAACAGCCCAACTCAGCGTGTCGAATTGCCGGGCAACATGTCTGATGCACTCTCTCAGACACAAGGACAGGTTGATACTCTGTCTCAGAACATGAATGACGGCCAGATATCAACCTTACCGACAGCGCCAGCTACTGTTTCGACCTCGAAAGGGGCTAAAGTGCCAGCAGCGCGGGAAACGATTACCCATCCAGCGCAGAAACAGGCTACAGCGGCGGCTAAGCAACCCGCAGTGAGCCACAAAGGGCCAACTACGGCAGTTTCTCCTGCAGCATCGGCAGTGGCTAAATCAGGTACTACTGGTAGCAGCAGCACGTTGAAAAATGCACCGAGCAGCCATTTCACGATACAGCTGAGCAGCGCATCCCGTTCAGACACGTTGAATGCCTATGCCAAGCAGCAAAAATTAACTGACTATCATGTCTATGAAACTAAACGTGATGGCAAGCCTTGGTACATCTTGGTGAGTGGCAACTATGCCTCTTCTGCTGATGCAAAAAGGGCTATTGCGACACTACCAGCCGATGTTCAGGCGAAAAAACCGTGGGTTAAACCTGTACAACAAGTACAGCAAGACCTTAAAAAATAAATCATTCTTATTTGTGCGCTGATGTGCTGTCTGAAACAGAGTACAATCTGCGGCTCTGAATTATTAAGTAGCTAACTGACGGCATGAAGAAAAACCGCGCTTTTTTAAAATGGGCTGGTGGGAAATATCCGCTGGTTGATGACATACGACGCCATCTTCCAGCGGGAGACTGCTTGATAGAGCCATTCGTCGGTGCGGGTTCGGTGTTTCTTAACACCGAGTATGAGTCTTACATACTGGCCGATATCAACAGCGATCTTATCAACCTCTACAATATCGTGAAGGACCGCACCGATGACTTCGTGCGGGATGCTCGCGTTTTATTCACCGGCGATTTCAATAATTCCGAGCAGTTTTACCTACTGCGTCAAGAGTTTAACGCCAGCACCAATGCCTATCGCCGTGCATTATTGTTTCTCTATTTGAATCGCCATTGTTATAACGGCCTGTGTCGTTATAATTTGAGCGGTGAATTCAATGTGCCTTTTGGTCGTTACAAAAAACCTTACTTCCCGGAAGCCGAGTTATATTGGTTTGCTGAAAAATCGCAAAATGCTGTTTTTGTTTGTGAGCACTATCAGGAAACCTTATTAAAAGCTGTGCATGGGGCGGTAGTTTATTGCGATCCTCCGTATGCGCCATTATCCGCAACGGCTAATTTTACGGCATATCACACCAATAATTTTGGTCTTGCGGATCAACAGAATCTGGCTCGTCTTGCTTACCAGCTATCAGCAGAAAACAAGATCCCGGTTCTGATTTCTAATCACGACACAGAATTGACGCGCGATTGGTATCATCAGGCGTCACTGCATGTGGTAAAAGCGCGCCGCACTATCAGCCGTAATATCCTTGGCCGTAGTAAAGTGAATGAGCTTTTGGCGCTGTATAGCTGAGCGGAAACAGCCGCTTGGTAAAGATTCAAACCCAGCGATTTATGAAATAGGAAGCCTAACGTTGATGTTGATCAATCAGAGGGTTAGCGTTAAGGCTGATATTTCATAAAGCAAAGAGACAAGTTTGGAGAAGCGGATGAAAAAGTTTTTAATTGCCCCGTCGATTCTGTCAGCTGATTTTGCCCGTCTGGGTGAAGACACCGCGAAGGTACTGGCCGCCGGCGCTGATGTAGTACATTTTGATGTGATGGACAATCATTACGTTCCTAACCTGACCATCGGGCCGATGGTGTGCAAGGCTCTGCGTGATTATGGTATTACCGCGCCGATTGATGTGCACTTGATGGTGAAGCCGGTTGACCGCATTGTCCCGGATTTCGCTAAAGCAGGTGCCACCTATATTTCATTCCATCCTGAAGCTTCTGAACATGTTGACCGTACTTTGCAGCTCATTAAAGAGAGTGGCTGCAAGGCGGGCTTGGTGTTCAATCCGGCCACTCCGCTGAGCTATCTTGACTATGTGATGGATAAGCTGGATGTCATTTTGTTGATGTCAGTAAATCCCGGTTTTGGCGGGCAGTCGTTCATTCCCGAAACCCTGAACAAATTGCGCCAAGTGCGCAAACTCATCGATGACAGCGGCTATGACATTCGTTTGGAAGTTGATGGCGGGGTGAAAGTAGATAATATTCGCCAGATAGCTGCGGCGGGTGCAGATATGTTTGTCGCGGGCTCGGCTATTTTCAATCAGCCAGATTATGCCGCGGTCATTGATGCGATGCGCAGTGAATTGGCGATGTCTGCCAATGACTAAATTTGATGCTATCCGCGGTGTGGCATTCGATCTGGATGGCACATTAGTTGATAGTGCTCCAGGGCTGGCCAGCGCGATTGATATGGCGTTGCGGCACCAAGGTTTACCGGCTGCCGGTACCGACTTGGTGTCGACCTGGATTGGCAATGGTGCCGATGTTTTAGTTGAGCGCGCTTTGCGTTGGGCGGGCCGTGAGCCTGATACACAGGCGGTTGCCCATACACGCGAGCTGTTTGACCATTATTATGCCAAGACGGTCGAGCAGGGGAGCCAGCTATTTCCACAAGTGAAAGCGACCTTGGCGCAATTGGCTGCTCAAGGGCTGCCTATGGGGCTGATTACCAATAAGCCCTCGCCATTTGTGGCTCCATTGCTGGTGTCTCTGGGGATTGCCGATTATTTCTCCGTCATCATTGGCGGCGATGATGTGGTTGTGAAGAAACCTCATCCGGCACCACTGTATTTGTTGCTGGCTAAACTCGGCTTGCATGCCCGTGAAATGCTGTTTGTTGGTGATTCGCGTAATGACATTATGGCCGCGCAGGCGGCGGGTTGCCCAAGTATTGGGTTAACCTATGGATATAACTACGGCGAAGCTATTGCCACCAGTCATCCAGACTGTGTGCTGGAGCACTTTGCCGATCTGTTGCCCGCCATCGGGCTGCCATCTTTAAAAGATCAGGAAGTATAAAATGAGTAAACCCACTGAATCAGCTATATCCGATAAATCAATAAAGCCTATCGTATTTAGCGGCGCGCAGCCGTCCGGCGAATTAACCATTGGCAATTACATGGGTGCACTGCGTCAGTGGGTACAGATGCAAGATGATTATGATTGCATCTATTGCATCGTTGACCTGCATGCCATCACTGCTCGTCAGGACCCTACTCTGCTGAGAAAGAGAACGCTGGACACTCTAGCGCTCTATCTGGCGTGCGGTATTGATCCGAAGAAAAGTACCATTTTTGTGCAATCTCATGTGCCAGAGCATACCCAACTGAGCTGGGCGCTGAACTGCTATACCTATTTTGGCGAACTGAGCCGCATGACCCAGTTTAAAGATAAGTCAGCGCGCTATGCCGAAAACATTAACGCCGGTCTATTCGATTATCCGGTATTGATGGCGGCAGATATCTTGCTGTATCAGACCAATCAGGTGCCTGTGGGCGAAGACCAGAAACAGCATCTGGAACTGAGCCGTGATATCGCGGGCCGCTTTAATAATCTGTATGGCGATATCTTTAAAATCCCTGAGCCGTTTATTCCTAAAGCGGGTGCGCGGGTGATGTCGTTGCAGGATCCCACCAAAAAGATGTCAAAATCTGATGACAACCGTAATAACGTCATCGAATTGCTGGAAGATCCTAAATCAGTCGTGAAAAAGATTAAGCGCGCAATGACCGATTCTGACGAGCCTGCGGTTATTCGTTATGACACCGAGAAGAAAGCCGGCGTTTCTAACTTGTTGGATATCCTGTCTGGCGTGACAGGTCAGTCTATCCCTGAGCTGGAAGCACAGTTTGAAGGCCAAATGTATGGTCATTTGAAAGGTGCGGTTGCTGATGCCGTTTCTGGCATGCTGAGCGAGTTACAGGCGCGTTACAATACTTATCGTGAAGATGAGGCTTTCTTGCAGGAAGTGATGCGTGAAGGGGCGGCGAAGGCGCGTGCCCGAGCTCAAGATACTTTGGCGAAAGTGTACGAAGCTATTGGTTTTGTTGCTCATCCATAAGTAGATTTCGGTTGTAATAGAATAAATTATTTGAAGGGGGAGCTCTCCCCCTTCTTCGTTAACTCAGCTTATCCCACACTTTCAACCGCTTCTTTTAACTGGGTTTTGCCATGTTCAGCACTGGAAAACCAATTCAGTTTTTCACGTAAACTGACTACGCTGCCGACAATAATCAGGCTTGGGCTGCTCACCTGCTGGGAAAGTAAGGCCAGTTGGCTCAGTTCGCCGCTGACCACCCGCTGATGCCGCGAAGTACCATTCTCAACCAGAGCAACCGGGGTGGTGGCTGGCATGCCGTGCTGAATCAATTGCTGTTGAATCTCGCCAGCTTGTGATAGCCCCATATAGAACACCAATGTCTGTTTTTCGGCGGCTAAATTAGCCCAATCCAACTGACTGTCTTTTTTGGCATGACCGGTAATCAGCCGTACACTTTGTGCGTGATCTCGGTGCGTGAGGGGAATACCGCTGTAGGCTGAGCAACCAGAAGCCGCGGTAATGCCCGGCACTACGGAAAATGGAATATTGTCGTCTGCCAGTGTCTCCAGCTCTTCGCCGCCACGGCCAAAAATAAATGGATCGCCGCCTTTTAAACGCACCACACGTTTCCCTTGCCGCGCTTGCTGCAACAGGATTTGATTGATTTGCTCCTGAGGTACAGTGTGGCGGCCTGAGGCTTTACCGACAAAAATACGCTCGGCATCACGGCGCACCAGATTCATCACTTCATCGGAGACCAGCCGGTCATACACCACCACATCGGCTTGCTGAATCTGCTGCAAACCTTTCAAGGTCAGCAACCCGGCATCACCCGGCCCGGCCCCGACTAACACCACTTCTCCGCGCGAGCTTAGCGGGGCATTGAACAATTGCTCGATGTGTTTCTCGACTTGTACTTGGTCCGCATTCGCCAGGGATTGCGCGAGACGGTCATGAGTCAGCAGTTTTTCCCAAAAACGACGGCGGTCAACCATGGCGGCAAAATGCTGTTTCACTCGCTGACGTAAATTGCCCGCCAGTTGCGCCAGTTGCCCCAAATGTTGTGGCAGTATGGCTTCAAGTTTTTCACGCAGCAGCCGGGCCAATACCGGTGCTTTGCCGCCGGATGAGATAGCGACCATGATAGGAGAGCGGTCAATGATTGACGGCATGATAAAACTAGTGCGTTTGGGGTCATCAACCACATTGCAAAACACCCGCCGTTGGTTGGCGCTTTGATAGACTAATGCATTGACTGCCACTTGGTCAGTGGCCGCAATCACCAGCCACTTCTCTGCCAACAGTTCTGGGACAAACTCGCCGCAGACCAATGAAAGCCGCCCCTCATCTGCCCAATCGTGAAACTGTGGCGTAAATTCGCAAGCATTGACGGTGACGACTGCGCCGGCATCCAGCAGCAGGCGGGCTTTACGTTCGGCAACTTCACCACCACCGACCAGCAGGCAGGCTTTGTGTTGCAGTTGGCAGAAAATCGGGAAGTAGTCCATCGGCAATCCTTCAAGTTAAGGCCGCTGTGTGGCAAAACCAGCCCCTGCGGGCTGGCGATATCTCAGAACGTGTGGATAATTACTGCTTCACCGCTTGTGGCGCGCTGACTGCCGCAGGCTGTGGACGTTGGTCGCGTGGGGTGGCATACCAGTAGCCAAGGCCCATAAATACCGCGCCAGACAGGGTATTACCCAGTGTCACCCACAACAGGTTGTGACCAATGCCGCTTAAGGTGTAAGCCTCACTATGGTGACCAAACCAAGACAGTGCGAACAGGGTCATATTGGCGACGGAGTGTTCGTAACCTGAGGCAATAAAGGCCAGCAAGCACCACCAGATAGCAATAAATTTCGCGGCACCTTCAACGCGGATTGCCATCCAGATCGCCAGACAAACCAGCCAGTTACATAATACACCTTTGAAGAATAAGGTCATAGCAGGCGCCGAGGTTTTTGCCAGCGCGGCGCTATGGACCAAACTGGTGTCAACCGACAGTAGACTGCCACCGGCGTAGTAATAGAGCAGGGCGACAAAAATAGAACCCAACAGATTTCCCAGCCAGGTTTGTGGCAAAACGGCCCACATCTGGCTGGATTTGATGGTGCCCGCTTTGACGCCGAAAGTCAGGAACATGGTGTGGCCGGTAAATAGCTCAGAACCGGCGATAATCACCAACGTCAGTGCCAGGCCAAAGGTCGCGCCCATCACTAATGGGCGATAAGCTGGGTCGATCAAATTACCCAGGGTGAAAATCAAAATAATACCGAGGCCAACATAGGCTCCGGCCATGGCGGAGCTAATCCAAAAGCCTAACGGACTTTCTTTGGCCAGTTTGACGATACGGGCCGCATTGGCTGCACATTTATTGATGGTGTCTGTATACATACTCTATCCCAGTCCCCTTGCTCTTGACGCCGCAGCGGTGTTCGCTGCTCTCACTAACCCGAATCACTGACTTATGTAAGCTCATCAGGATTAGCTCGTTGGCTGCCTTGCTGCAACGCCAATATCTTTGGGGATAATTGATGTTATTTTTGTTAAGGATCCAGATTGACCGAATCCTCCCATTATTTATCAAGCTTTAACTTGCACAATGCCGTCGCGGACTCGCACGTCATAATGGGCAACTGAGCGAGTTTCATCTTCCATACATAGGCCATCGTGCAGCCGGAAATGCTGTTTTTTCAATGGGCTGGCAACCCACAGGTCACCTTGATGCTCGGCAATCAATCCGCGCGATAACACACTGGCCTGCGCAAAGGGATCGATATTGCTGATGGCGAAGACTTGTTCGTCGGCATAAGGGCGGAAAACCGCGACTTGATGCTCGCCAATCAGGCCGCATACACCGCTACCGGGCAAAATGTCGTTTAATGGGCAAAGTGGAATCCACTGACTCATTGGTTGTCCTCCAGTTCCAGTACCCGGACAGGGATGCGTTCATCCGGGCGTGCTGGGCGATGTTGTTCACGTTCACGAACCACTTGTACATTCGGGTCGCGCAGCGGGCTGTTAATAAAGTGGGCGAAACGAACTTGCGCCGCCGGGTTCTCGACGGTGACTTTCCATTCGCAGGTGACTTTGTCGCGCAGGCGGGCAATATCGGTTTCTAACTGTTCGTTGATGCCCAGTTTGTCGTCGATAATCACGGCACGCAGGTAGTTAATGCCGCCTTCGAGGCTTTCCAACCAAACCGAGGTGCGTTGCAACTTATCGGCGGTGCGGATGTAGAACATCATAAAGCGGTCGAGATAGCGCATCAGAGTCTCTTCATCCAGATCCGCAGCCAGTAAATCGGCATGACGTGGTTTCATACCGCCGTTGCCGCAGACATACAGGTTCCAGCCATTCTCGGTGGCAATGATTCCCACATCTTTACCCTGTGCTTCAGAACATTCACGGGTACAGCCGGAGACACCAAATTTCATTTTGTGTGGGGTACGAATGCCTTTGAAGCGGTGTTCCAGCGCAACACCAAAGCCAACGCTGTCACCCACACCAAAGCGGCACCAAGTGCTGCCGACGCAGGTTTTCGCCATGCGCAGTGCCTTGGCATAGGCATGCCCGGTCTCAAAGCCCGCCTCAATCAGTTGCGCCCAGATAGCCGGTAGGTCATCTTTTTGTGCGCCAAACATCCCCACTCGCTGTGAGCCGGTCAGCTTGGTGTACAAGTTATATTGTTTGGCGATACGGCCAATGGCCAGCAGACCATCAGGCGTGATTTCGCCACCCGGAGAACGTGGGATAACCGAGTAGGTGCCGTCTTTTTGAATATTGCCGAGGAAGTTGTCGTTGGTGTCCTGCAATGGTGTATGTTGCGGCGCTAAAATATAGTCATTCCAGCATGATGCCAGCAGTGAACCTACCGTCGGTTTACACACTTCACAGCCGTAGCCTTTACCATATTTCGCCAACAAAGCATCGAAGGTTTTAATCCCTTCGACGCGAATCAGGTGATACAGTTCTTGGCGAGAATAAGCAAAGTGTTCACATAAATGGTGATTAACTTCAATGCCTTGCTTACTGAGCTCGGCATTCAGGACTTGGGTCACTAATGGGATACAGCCACCGCAGCCAGTGCCGGCTTTAGTGGCCGATTTCAGCGCCGCCACGGTATGACAGCCTTGGCCGACAGCTTGAATAATGTCGCCTTTAGTGACGTCAAAACAGGAGCAAATTTGGGCGCTATCCGGTAGGGAGTCGACCCCCATCGCCGGTTTGCTGCCCGCATGAGCAGGTAAAATCAGACTGTCCGGATTTTCTGGCAGCTCGATATTGTTCAGTGCCAGCTGTAGCAGATTGCCGTAATCGCTGGTATCACCCACCAGCACGGCTCCCAGCAAGGTTTTGTTGTCGGCACTGACCACCAGACGTTTGTAAATCTCTTTACTTTCATCCAGATAGACATAACTTCGAGCACCTTCAGTGCGACCATGCGCATCACCAATCCCGCCGACATCAACGCCCAGCAGTTTCAGTTTGGCGCTCATATCCGCCCCTCGGAAAGCATTCTCGCGCCCCAGCAAGTGGTCAGCCGCGACCTGCGCCATTTTGTATCCCGGAGCCACCAGCCCGAAAGTGCGCTCCTGCCATGAGGCGCATTCGCCAATGGCGTAGACATCTGGGTCAGAAGTCTGGCAATAATCATTAATAGCAATACCGCCACGGCGCGCTGTGGCTAGACCGCATTGGTGGGCCAGCTTGTCTTGTGGGCGAATCCCGGTGGAGAAGACGATAAAATCCACTTCCAGTTGTGTGCCGTCGGCAAACAACATGGTTTTACGGCTGTTTTGGCCAGAATGAACAATCTCTTGGGTGTTTTTGCCGGTGTGAACTTTCACACCCATGCGCTCAATCTTCTGGCGCAGTTGGTCGCCGCCCATCGGATCAAGCTGCTCTGCCATTAAGACCGGAGCAAATTCAATAACATGAGTTTCAACTCCCAGGCTTTTCAGCGCCCCAGCGGCTTCTAATCCCAATAACCCACCGCCAATCACTGCCCCGCGTTTACTACGACGGGTGCAAGCTTCGATAGCATTCAGGTCTTCAATGGTGCGATAAACAAAACAGTCTTGTCCTTCGCTCCCCTTAATGGGCGGGATCCACGGGTAAGAACCGGTCGCCATAATCAGTTTGTCGTAATACAGCGTCCGCCCACTGTTAGAGTGAATCACTTTCTCAGTGCGATTGATGGTAATGGCGCGTTCGCCTACCAGCACTTTGACACCGTGTTTTTCATAAAAGCCTTCGCGAACCAGCGACAGTTCTTCAGCAGTATGATGGGAGAAGTAAGAAGAAAGATGTACCCGGTCATAGGCGATGCGTGGCTCTTCGCAAAATACGGTTATCTCAAATTGGTCTTTATCTGCTTTATCCAGTAAGTCTTCAATAAAGCGGTGGCCGACCATACCGTTGCCGATGATGGCAAGTTTGACTTTGCTCATTTTTGCCTCAATTTTTAGTTTTCTACCCTCACCTTAATCTTCCGTACAGCGCACTTATTGATGTAAATCAATTAGCTTTCCATATACCTCTAAGGAGGTATATGGCTGATTTGTAACGTTTTTTATAAGTTGCGGATTTTATTCATCTTTAAGCTGAAAGGTTTCAGTTATGGAATGATGTTTTATTAAAAGAAAATCGGGCGAGTTGCTGTAGGTCGGGTAAGCTAAAGCCAATCACTCATCTATGGCGGGGCAATGTTTAATGAACCATTTATTAACCACTATCAATAATGCGCGTCTTGCCGGGCAAGCTGGGTTTTGGCAGCTAACCATTGCCGATGGCAAAATTACGGCGATTACGCCGCAGCCAGAGCAAGTTACTGCTGGCGCGGGCATATTGGATGCCCAGGGTGGGCTGGCATTACCGCCGTTTATTGAACCGCACATTCATCTGGATACCACTCAAACCGCGGGTCAGCCAAGCTGGAACCAGTCCGGTACCCTGTTTGAGGGTATTGAGCGCTGGGCCGAGCGCAAAGCTCTGCTGACCCGTGAAGATGTTAAACAGCGCGCATGGCAAACACTGAAATGGCAAATAGCCAATGGGATCCAGCATGTCCGTACTCATGTTGATGTTTCTGATCCCAGTTTGACGGCGCTGAGTGCCATGTTGGAAGTGAAAGAAGAGGTTAGCCCATGGGTCGATATGCAGATTGTCGCCTTCCCACAAGAGGGGATTCTTTCCTATCCTGATGGCGCAGCACTGTTGGAAGAAGCTCTACGGCTAGGGGCTGATGTGGTCGGTGCCATTCCTCACTTCGAATTTACCCGCGAATATGGCGTTGAATCTCTGCATATTGCTTTTGCTCTGGCACAGAAATATCAGCGGCTGGTGGATGTGCATTGCGATGAAATTGATGATGAGCAGTCGCGTTTTGTTGAAACCGTGGCGGCATTAGCACACCGGGAAAATATGGGCGCGCGGGTAACTGCCAGCCACACTACGGCGATGCACTCTTATAATGGCGCTTATGCCTCTCGGCTATTTCGCTTGCTGAAAATGTCCGGCATTAATTTTGTTGCCAATCCGCTGGTCAATATTCATCTGCAAGGGCGCTTTGACACCTATCCAAAACGCCGTGGTATTACGCGGGTTAAAGAGATGCTGGCTGCGGATATTAATGTCTGTTTTGGTCATGACGATGTGTTTGACCCGTGGTATCCGCTGGGTACTGCCAATATGCTGCAGGTATTGCATATGGGATTACATATTTGCCAACTGATGGGATATAGCCAAATCAATGACGGGCTGAATTTAATAACCACCCACAGTGCCAGAACACTGAATTTATCAGACTATGGTTTGCAGCCCGGAAACAGTGCGAACTTGGTTATTCTGCCCGCTGACAGTGGCTTTGATGCGGTACGGCGGCAGGTGCCAGTGCATTACTCTATTCGTCACGGAGTGGTGATCGCCAAGACACAACCGGCAGAGAGCCGGATATATTTGGGGCAAGAGGAAGTTATTAACTTCAAATAGTAGTTAGCTTCAAATAGATATTAACTTTGGATAACCGTGGCGCATGCCCTGTAACCGCGAGGGTCACAGGGCAATAAACCATTAAATCAGTGAGTCACATGGCCGTGGCTGCGGTGCTTGGTGAAGAAGCCCAAAATCAGGCACATCACAAATACCGCCAGATACAGACCGTTGGCGGTGGCAAGTGCCGCATGAACACCACTGTTAGCCACAATTGGGCCGGTAACCACGAAAGTCAGCATGGTCCCAACGGTGCCGCAGGTCAGAATGAAGTTCACCAGCTTGGGTGAAGACACTTTGGTTTGCAGTGAACCCAAGGTAATTAATGTGGTGTAAATGGCACTGGAGACAAAACCTAACGCCAGAATGTAGTAGCTCAGGTGCTCTGGGTTATTGGTGGAGACAAACATGTACATCGCCAGTGTCGCCATAGCAGCCAGCACCGTCACGATGCGTTGCAGGTCGAAGAAGCGCAGAATAAAGCTGAATACCCACATGCCAATCATGTAAGAGATCCAGAAATTACTGACCAA
Source organism: Yersinia alsatica (assembly GCF_902170305.1). GTDB lineage: Bacteria > Pseudomonadota > Gammaproteobacteria > Enterobacterales > Enterobacteriaceae > Yersinia > Yersinia alsatica. The sequence continues at coordinate 324,360 of NZ_CABHWW010000007.1, forward strand.
TTGACCCGCTTGGTTGATATCCATGTTGAAGGTTTTGGTGGCGTATTCCGGCACCCATTGGATGAAGCCGAGCTGCCCAAGGATATAGCACAGTGCGGCAATCGATAGGAACAGCACGCCAACACCCCATTTCTCTTTCACCACCGGCTTGCTCTGGTCGGTACCTTTATGGCCCAGTACCGGGAACTCAGAGCACAGTGTCAGCACGAAAATACCCACATACAGCAGGCCGATGCAGGCATAGACCCAGTACCATTCAATATGGCGAGCCAGCAACATGGCGGCAACCACCGGGAAAATCATCCCAGCCATACTGAAGAATGAGTCAGTGAACAGCAGGCGTGACCCGCGCTGACGCCCTTCATAGATATGGGTAACCAGGAAGGTGCCTATCGACATGGTGATCCCGCTGACCACCCCGAGGATGAACATGCTGATTGAGAAGACCATTAAATTATGGCCGACCATTAATCCGGCAATGGCAATTAACATCAGAATAAAGCCAAACACCAACTGACGTTTTAATGGAATGATTTCCATCAACCAGGCATTAAGGAAAATAGAGATCAAAATGCCCGCGTTAAGGAAAGTAAATGTGTTACTCATACTGGCAATAGGCAGATTGAAATACTCTGCGATATTTCCCATCACCATCCCGGTGACAATAACTAACGCACCTGTAAGGGCGTAAGAAAAGTAACTGATCCAAGTTAGTCGAATGCGGTTGCTGTTATTCATAGATGGGGCCTGTGTCAGCATAGTGTTAAGACGATAATAGTAAGAACAAACATAAAAATGGTTCAAACCAGTTCAGTACTAAGGCCGCGGATCCTAGCACAGGCATAGTGAGTTTTTGTGACTTACATCCAACTTTTAATGTAATGAATGAAATGTGATGGTGAATAATAGTGAGGCGTCACAAATTACCACTTCATGCAAATGATAAAGATTCTTAATTCTATTAAATTAACGCCCGTGTTAAGGTTGCTTCCAGTATGAGTCTCACTGCGGGTGGATGAGCCAGAATCTATAAAAACTGTTAATAAAACAGCGAGTAACAAACCCTCTTATTTATTTTTTCATCGAGATACAGGGAACCTATCGTGATGAGAAGTACGATTATCGTGCAGATACCATTGGCGCACGGATGTCGTTAAGCCAAACTTTTTATCAAAGAAGGCACTATTCGGCTTGGCTGGGGATAGCGGCTATTCTCATGTTATTCATTGCTCCGGTGGTTTCCGTCTCACTGGCGCTCTCCTATGACCAAAATCCTCCTTCAGCGATGTTAGCTGAAGCGACTATGGATGATGGCTTTATGGGGGATGGTTGTATGGGTGATGGTGCTATGGAGATGACGCACCACAGTGACGGCGAAACCGCACACCAAGGTACTCAAGCCAGCCATGCTACCCAGCACGGGGCCAGTCATGACGGCATGATGATGGATCATGCCGCTTGTGGATACTGCGTATTACTGACTCACCTGCCATTGCTCAATACCGCATTCAAAGCTGATATTCGCAGTGCGCAGCTGCTCGCCGAGCTATCCCCGCCATTATTTATTTCTTCACCGATTATTGAAGACACCTATTCAGAAAGCCAACCGCGCGCGCCCCCTGCTTTTTATTCCTGATACTCCGATAACAAATAAAAACCATTTTTCTGGTGTGGATAAATACCCGCCGGAGTGATTTGTATTGCCCAAGGAATAATTATGTCTGGCAAGAATAAAATCTATAAAAAAACATTATTAGCGTGCGCAGTAACTTCTTCACTTTCTGTATTTGTCCTTAATGCCTTTGCGGCGGAACATCAGCATTTAGTGGCTAATAATCTGACGACGAATAACTCGAGTAATAATAGCAATGACAAAAAACTGAATGATGCTGACGTGATTACCGTTACTGCCCCTCAGCATTCGCCACTGGTTATCGTCACATCGCCCAAAACCCCTCGTCAGCCAGTTCCTGCCAGTGATGGCGCGGACTATCTGAAGACTATCCCCGGCTTTTCACAAATCCGTAATGGCGGGACCAATGGTGATGTTGTTTTCCGTGGCATGTTTGGTTCGCGCATCAAAATTCTAACCGACGGTGCCGAGACATTAGGGGCATGCCCATCAAGGATGGATGCGCCGACATCCTATATTTCACCCGAAAGCTTTGATCTGCTCACCGTGGTGAAAGGGCCGCAATCTGTGCTGTGGGGGCCGGGAGCCTCTGCTGGTACTATCTTGTTTGAGCGGGAACAACCCCATTTTGACCAAGAAAATCTCAAGGGAAATGCCAGCTTGCTGGTGGGTTCCAATGGCCGGTGGGATAAAAACCTCGATGTCAGCTTGGGTAACGAGCAAGGTTATTTACGCATGCTGGGCAACCAATCCCAAGCCGGTAATTATAAAGATGGCAATGGTACGCGAGTGCCATCGAAGTGGGATAAATGGAATGCCGATGTGGCATTGGGCTGGACACCGGACGCCGATACCTTGCTTGAACTGACTGCGGGTAAGGGAGATGGTGAGGCCAGCTATGCCGGCCGTGGCATGGACGGTTCCCAGTTCTTGCGGGAAAGCTTGGGAGCGCGGTTTGAAAAATCCAATATTGGTGACGTGCTGGATAAAATTGACGCTAAATTTTACTACAATTACGTCAATCATATTATGGATAACAATACGTTACGTACGCCACCGATGATGGCGATGTCCAGCAATCTGGACCGGCGCACCATGGGGGGCCGGGTGATGGGGACTTGGTTGTGGCAAGACTTGAAGCTGGAAGCCGGCACTGACCTACAAACCAACACCCATCGTAAGAACAACAAAGGCAATTGGAATAAAGATGCTCGCTTTGATAACTATGGCGCATTTGGCGAACTGACCTGGGCTGCTAGCGAGCAAGATAAAATGATTACCGGCATGCGCCTTGATCACCACCAAGTCACCCATTATACCCACGCTAATGAACCTACGCGCTCGGCCACTCTACCTGCCGGCTTCATGCGCTATGAGCATCATCTGTCTGATGTACCGGTGATGTGGTATGCCGGTGTCGGCCATACTGAACGTTTTCCCGACTATTGGGAGCTGTTTTCTCCGACCTATGGGCCAGCGGGTTCCAGCAGTGCTTTTGACGGGGTAAAAAGTGAAAAAACCACTCAGCTTGATATCGGTGCTCAATATAACGGCGAGCAGTTAAACGGCTGGGTCTCGGCTTATCTGGGCCGGGTCAATGATTTTATCCTGTTTAAGTATGATCCAAATAACCTGCGTATCAGTCAGGCGGACAATATCAATGCGACCATTATGGGCGGTGAAATGGGCGCCGGATATGCTTTCAATGATCACTGGAAGGCGGATGTCAGTCTGGCTTATGCCTGGGGGGAAAATACCAGTGATAACCGCCCATTGCCGCAAATACCGCCACTCGAAGCACGGCTAGGATTGACGTTCGAAACCGGAGACTGGAGCAGCACTGCATTGTGGCGCTTGGTCAGTAGCCAACATCGGGTTGCGATTAATGAAGGGAATGTGGTTGGTAAAGATTTTGCCGATAGCGCAGGGTTTGGTGTGCTGTCAGCGAATGTGGCCTACAAGGTCACTCAACAAGTGAAGGTCAGTGCCGGTATCGATAACTTGCTAAACAAAACCTATAGCGAGCACCTCAATCTGGCGGGTAACAGCGGATTTGGTTATTCCGTCAATACACCACTGAATGAGCCGGGTCGTACTCTTTGGGCCAAAATGAATGTCACGTTCTGATATAACAAATTGAATTGAAAGATAACTTTTGTGGCAGGCACTGCTTGCCACTTTTCCCTAACACCGGCGTGACCTTAATTATCCCTTTTGGGCGGGGCCACTGAATCGCGCAGGATAATGGCGGGCGGGAAATTAGCCGTGGGGATCAGCGGATTAATCAGCAATTGCGTGGCATATTGCGCCATTTCAACAATAGGAAAATGCAGACTGGTTAATGCCGGGCTGACGAAAGGGGCGCGCTCGCCGCTGTCATAGCAAAGCAATGAAATATCCTGCGGCACCTGCAAGTGATTCTTATTGATAGCCAGCAAAGCCCCAATGGCCATTTCTTCGTTACAGCAATAGATGGCTGTCGGTAGCTGTGGTTGATTGAGGATCTCATCGGCGCGCTGATAGCCACTTTCCAGATCGTAAACTCCCTCCACGCAGGCGACCGGCTCTAAACCTGCCAGTTGCATCGCATCAATAAAACCCTGACGGCGCAGTTCACTGGAGTGGCGCTGTGCAGAACCACTGATACATGCAATGCGACGATGGCCAGCATCAATAAGTACCTGAGTTGCCATTTGGCTGGCGCGGCGATGATCGAAAGTGACACAGCGAGCTTCAAGGCCGGGAACCAGTCTATCCAATAATACGAATGACCTGCCTGCCGCGGCAAGCTGATGCAGTCTTTCATCACTGAGAAAACGGACATGCAAAATTAAGCCGTCGCAGCGTAAGTTATACAGGCGCTGAATAGCTTGCCACTCCTTCTCGGCATTATCCCGTCCCTGAGTGACTAATAGCTGCTTACCTTGGGATTCAGCTTCGGTTTGCACGAAGTCCATCAGCGCACCAAAAAATCCTCCTCGATATGAGGTGGTGACCAACCCGAGTGTATTACTTTGGCTGGAGGCCAGTGCGCGCGCGGCCGGGTTTGGGCTGTATCCCAATACCGCCACCGCCTGTTCTACTTTTTCGCGAGTCAGAGCTTTGACATTGGTATCACCGTTGACCACGCGGGAAACCGTAGCGCGGGAAACTCCGGCTAATACCGCGACGTCTTCCAGTGTGACCATTTTTTACTCCCAACTTGAAAAGTAGGCGACCATGAAAATACAAAGGTCGCCACAATAATTAATTTATCGCTACAGATCTGTGAACTGAGGCAAGTAAGGTTTATTTACCTGTAACACATCGTCCAGTAACGGCTGAGCAATGCTGGCGTTAGCAATCAGTGGATTAGTCACTAACGCTAACAAAGCACTACGACGGCAGCCATGTACCGCTGCTTCAATTGTCAGGCGCTCATAAGCTTTTACTTGCTGGGTTAGCCCGTGCATAGCAACCGGTAAAGGACCGAAAGTGAGTGGGTGGGCACCCTGTGCATCAACGATACAGTTAGTCTCTACTACTGAGCTATCAGATAAACCACGGATTGCACCGCGGTTGGTCGTATTCACAACTAGTTGCGTACCTAAATTATTATGAATTGCACGAATAAGTTCCAGTGCGACTTCAGAATAAAATGATCCGCCACGGAAGCTGAGTTGTTCAGGTTTGCTGTCCAGATGTGGGTCAGCGTACAGATCAAACAGCTCTTTTTCTACCTGCATCACTTGTTCTGCGCGGGTACCACGCTCAGCGGCAGCGGCCATCTCTTCCGCCAGCATATCTTGTGTTTGGTAAAAATAGCGATGGTATGGACAAGGGATAGCCCCCATTGCCCGCAGGAATTCCGGCGGCCATGGTGCTTCCTTAATATTATTCATGGTCAGCGAAGCACCGTCGCACAGCATATCCAGTACATCTGCGGTGACATCTTTGCCCTGTTGCAGGACTTCGTGCACCCATACCATATGGTTCAGCCCGGCAAAGCGCAGTTGGATATCTTCATAAGGTGCTTTCAGCAAATTAGCAATCATATGATGCATGCTGATTGGAACATTACACAGGCCGATAATTTTCGCTTTGCTATAGCGGGTTACCGCCTCTGTGACGATCCCGGCTGGGTTGGTGAAGTTAATTATCCAGGCATCCGGGGCCAGTTTTTCAACTCGAGCCGCAATATCCAGCATTACCGGAATCGTCCGTAATGCTTTGGCAAAACCCCCCACGCCAGTGGTTTCCTGACCCAGCAAATTATATTTCAGCCCGAGGCGCTCATCGGCGGCGCGCGCAGGAAGTTGACCGACACGGAATTGGGTCAAAACAAAACTGGCACCTTCAATGGCAGTATCGAGCGAGAAGTGAACACTGACTTTAACCTGTTCCAGGCCATGGCGATCCAGCATTCTTCGGGTCAGCGCCGCAATGATTTCCACTTTTTGACGGCCCAGTTCGACATCAGCCAAAGCCAGCTCAGTGACCGGCAATTGGTCAATACGTTGAATTAATCCATCAACTAGCTCTGGGGTATAGCTGCTACCGCCACCAACAATGGCAATTTTAAAGGTTTTCATATTTGGCATCCAAATGAGTAAAGTAGAAATGAGAGCGCTCTCATTTGGGGAAAGACTAACGATTAACCAAAAACAAAATGCGATGCTTCTCGCAAAAATGGCAGGTAGCAAATAAGAAAATAGGCAAGACGTGATCTTGGTAGCAGAATTTAACTGTTGTCTGGAATTGGCAGTATGGTTTAATTTGGCTAATTAATCGCCATGGTGCTGTTTATCTGCAGAAGCGGTAGGTTTTCAGTGAAAATGCGCATTCTGTTACGTAAATATCCGTAAATGGGTGGCATTGAGCGGGTCAGCTCTCTAGAATCAAAGCGCTTTTCCGTTGTTCGCATCCCACAGAAAGGAACCGTTAATGTTCAAACGTACTTTAGTGACCTTCGTCGCCCTTTGTTCCCTAAGCGCCGTGGCGCCCGCAGCTTTAGCCGCCGGTGAGCCTCATGTGTTGTTAACAACGTCGGCTGGGAATATTGAGTTAGAGCTCAATAGCCAGAAGGCACCGGTTTCAACACAAAATTTCGTTGATTACGTCAACAACGGCTATTACAACAACACTATTTTCCACCGTGTTATTCCCGGTTTTATGATTCAGGGCGGGGGGTTTACTGCCGATTTCAAACAGAAAACCGCTAAAACGCCAATTAAAAATGAAGCGGATAATGGCCTGCGTAACTTGCGTGGCACTATCTCAATGGCCCGCACTGCAGATAAAGACAGCGCCACCAGCCAGTTTTTCATTAACGTGGCAGACAATGCTTTCCTCGATCATGGTCAACGTGACTTTGGTTATGCCGTGTTTGGTAAAGTGGTTAAGGGGATGGATGTGGTAGAGAAAATCTCCCAGGTTCCAACCGAAAACGCCGGCCCGTATCAGAATGTGCCGGTTAAGCCGATCACGATTATATCGGCAAAACTATTACCTTAAATTACCTTTCGTCCTTGACGTTGCAGGGGTGTTAGCTACGCTCACTTATCCAAATAACTTACTTCAGTAAGCTCATCGGGATAAGTTCACTTGCTGCCTACCTGCAACGCCAATGGCTTTGGGTAAATATTCGATCCCCGCCAAAAATTAGCTCGTCTACCCAAATAGGTTGCTTATAATCAAATATCTGACTCAGCTTGGGGTAGAACCATGAGTGAAGCACTGCTTATCGCGAAGGCGCAGCCAGCAAAGGATTTAGTCATTTTATCGGCACTGGCAAACCGCCATGGTTTAATTACTGGGGCGACCGGTACCGGTAAAACCGTCACCCTACAAAAAATGGCTGAGCAATTTTCTCGCATTGGTGTGCCGGTATTTCTGGCCGATGTAAAAGGCGATTTATCGGGCATTGGCGCTGAGGGGGTTGAGTCAGAAAAGCTACTGGCGCGGCTAGCCGCGATGGGTATCACTGACTGGCAACCACAAGCATGCCCCATTGTGCCTTGGGATATTTTTGCTGAAAAAGGCCACCCTATCCGCGCCACCATTTCTGATCTTGGCCCACTGTTGTTGGGGCGCTTGCTTGATCTTAATGAGGTGCAAAGCGGTGTCTTGCAATTGGTCTTTAAGATTGCTGACGACAACGGCTTGCTACTGCTGGATATGAAAGACTTGCGTGCCATCGTGCAGTTCGTGGGCGACAACGCGAAACAGTTCCGCACGCAATACGGCAATATTACCCCAGCCTCAATTGGTGCAATTCAGCGCGGTTTACTGACTCTGGAAGAGCAGGGTGCCAATCAATTCTTTGGCGAGCCGATGCTGGATATTCACGATTTAATGCAGACCGACAGCAATGGGCAAGGGGTTATTAATCTGCTGGCGGCTGATCGGCTGATTAATCAGCCCAAGTTATACGCCATTTTCTTGCTGTGGTTACTGGCCGAGCTTTTCGAGCAATTGCCGGAAGTGGGGGATGTCGAGAAGCCTAAACTGGTCTTTTTCTTTGATGAGGCTCATTTGTTGTTCACCGATGCTCCGACGGCGCTGGTGGATAAAGTTGAGCAAGTGGTGCGGCTGATTCGCTCCAAAGGTGTCGGCATCTATTTTGTGACACAAAATCCATTGGATATTCCAGATAAGATCCTCGGCCAACTGGGCAATCGGGTGCAGCATGCGCTGCGTGCTTTTACTCCACGGGATCAAAAAGCAGTGAAAGCGGCGGCACAAACCATGCGAGCAAACCCGGCATTCAGTGCTGAGCAGGTGATTACCGAGCTGGGTGTCGGCGAGGCACTCATTTCTTTCCTTGATGAGAAAGGGCGGCCCAATATTGTTGAGCGCGCTATGGTTATTGCTCCGCAATCCAAAATGGGCGCACTGGATGCCGCCGCACGTAATCACGCCATCAATCATTCGCCGCTTTATGGCCGCTACGAAGAGATGGTTGACCGCGAATCGGCGTATGAGAAATTATCTGCTGGTGGGTTCTCGACCTTAGGCGACTCGGCGGCAGGAGAAGCTCCTGCCTCTTCGCAATCTGCACCTAAGGGCGGCGGATTGATGGATGGGTTGAATGATTTGCTGTTTGGCTCAACAGGCCCGCGTGGCGGGAAACGTGATGGTATTGTTCAGACCGCGGCTAAAAGTATGGCGCGTGATTTGGGCCGACAAATTTTGCGTGGTGTTCTGGGGTCAATTACGGGTGGGCGTAAGCGTTAACCTGATTTTTTGGATATGAAATGCTGTTATTGATCGATAATTACGACTCATTTACCTACAACCTGTACCAATATTTTTGTGAATTGGGTGCAGAGGTAGTTGTTAAACGTAATGATAAAGTGCAACTAACTGATATTGAAGAACTCTCGCCTTCACATTTGGTGATTTCTCCCGGCCCCTGTACTCCCAATGAGGCCGGGATCTCGTTAGCGGCCATTCATCATTTTGCCGGTAAGCTGCCGATATTGGGAGTCTGTCTGGGCCATCAGGCGCTGGGGCAGGCCTTTGGTGCGCGCATTGTGCGGGCACGGCAAGTGATGCACGGTAAAACCACGGCCATTTGCCATAATGGTCAAGGGGTTTTCCGTGGCTTGAATCAGCCGCTGACGGTGACCCGTTATCACTCTCTGGTCATTGCCCCCGATTCATTGCCAGACTGTTTTGAAGTAACGGCCTGGACGGAGCAAGACGGGGTTATGGATGAGATTATGGGCATTCGCCATCGTACATTGCCCTTGGAGGGGGTACAGTTCCATCCTGAAAGCATTCTCAGCGAGCAAGGTCACCAATTATTGGATAATTTCCTTAAAAATTAGTTGGTTGATTTAGAATGGCTAATTAAGTGATTTTTTTGTTTGCCTGATTGTGATTTTTTATGCATATTTTGTGATTATATTTTCACATGCCAATAATTGGCAGCTATGCCCAATAGATTTCGAGTTGCAGGCAGCCAATAACCCTGCCGCTTGAAAGATGAAGGGTTTATCAGGGTGGACAGCGTAATGGCAGATAAATTAGCAGTAGACCGCAGTACATTCGATCAGGTGATTTTGCCTGTTTATGCACCAGCGCAGTTTATCCCAGTAAAAGGGAAAGGCAGCCGTGTATGGGACCAGCAAGGTACCGAATACATTGATTTTTCAGGTGGAATTGCGGTAACTGCCCTCGGTCATTGTCATCCTAAACTGGTTGAAGCTTTACACCAGCAGGGGGAAACGCTCTGGCATACCAGCAATGTCTTCACCAATGAACCAGCATTGCGCTTAGCGAAAAAACTGATTGATGCCACCTTCGCTGATCGGGTTTTCTTTGCCAATTCCGGTGGTGAGGCAAACGAAGCGGCCTTCAAGCTGGCGCGGCACTATGCCATTGAGCGCCATAGCCCTTATAAAACCAAAATCATTGCGTTCCACAATGCCTTCCATGGGCGCACTTTCTTCACGGTTTCTGTCGGCGGTCAGCCAAAGTATTCTGATGGTTTTGGCCCAAAACCGGCGGATATTGTCCATGTGCCATTCAATGATCTGGCGGCGGTAAAAGCAGTTATGGATGACCACACTTGTGCCGTGGTACTTGAGCCAATTCAAGGTGAAGGGGGCATAACCTCGGCCACTCCAGAATTTCTGCAAGGCGTACGTGCGCTGTGCGATCAACATAAAGCTCTGCTGGTGTTTGACGAAGTGCAAAGTGGTATGGGCCGTAGCGGTAAGCTGTTTACCTATATGCACTATGGTGTGACGCCAGATATTCTCACCACAGCCAAAGCACTGGGGGGCGGTTTCCCTATCAGCGCGATGCTCACCACAGAAGAGATTGCCTCAGTCATGGCTGTTGGTACCCACGGTACCACCTATGGTGGCAATCCGCTGGCCTGTGCGGTCGCAGAGGCTGCGCTAGATGTGATTAATACCCCTGAGGTACTTGATGGCATTGAACAGCGCCACGGCCTGTTTGTGCAAGCTCTACAAGACATCAATAGCCGCTATCATGTGTTCAGTGACATTCGTGGCATGGGGCTATTGATTGGTGCAGAATTAACGCCGCAATACCGTGGCCGCGCCCGCGAGTTCCTGACAGCAGCAGCAGCGAATGGTTTGATGATCCTTAATGCCGGGCCGGATGTGTTGCGCTTAGCGCCTTCGCTGGTGGTTGAGCTGGAGGATATCGAGCAGGGGATGGCGCGTTTGGCAACAGCCATCGCCAGTTTGGTTAATGCGCACTGAGTTACGGCGCAAGAAATCGTAATAAAGAGAGGCGCTTAGCCTCTCTTTTTGTTTTTAAACCTGATTAACTCTTTAGAATCTTATAACTTCCGGCTGCGCCAAATACCGTGGTGGGGCTGTTGCTGCCAGGCCAACGATGAAACCGTGTGCATCACACTGAGGTGCGACAAGATTCGGCGTAAATTACGTTCCAGCTCAGAGAGTTGCGTATCAGCATCAACATCAGGCATTTGGACAAAATCGTTATTCTCCTCACTGTTATCCGACTCCAGCCGCTGCTGACATTGCTGAATGGCAATCTCACATAACTGCAAGTAATCCTGCGCCTGCTTAATGCTCATCTGGCTATGACCATGTTCAGCCGTGGTGGTTGCTTCTGTTAACGGATGTTCTCGCGTCAGGATCGTCATTTCATTGATATGTCCGACAACAAGTTCGCTATGAGTGGCCCAAAGCCGCATATCAGCCAAGTATTTGGAGTTAAATCCCGGTTCTTGCATGGCCTGATTGAGTGAACTTAGCACTGCATTACTGGCTTTATTGACCTGAAGCCGCTCATAGGCCAGTTGCCCAATATTCGGGTTAGGGGTCAGCAACAATTGTAGGATTTTCTGGTATTTCTCCAATGCCTGATGGGCATTTTTACGCAGCAGGCCGCTTTGCCACTGAGGCCACAACCATAGGGCGCTGGCAAAGGCCAAAGCACAGCCTATCAAGGTGTCGAGCAAACGCGGAACTAAGAAGTCAGCCCCTTCGCCGGTCAATAACTGCAAGATATACACCGCAGTAATCGTTCTGCCGATTACGGATAAACCGTAGTTTTTGCGCTGTACCAGACTGGCGAGCAAAGTGATGAGCAACATAATGCTCAATGTCGTCCCTTCCGGCATCTGTAAGTGCAATAAACCCGCCGCCAATATCAGCCCAATGAAGGTGCCCATGGCACGGTGATGAATCCGTATCTTGGTGGCGTTATACCCGTTTTGCGTGACCAGCATCACGGTGAGTAAGATCCAGTAAGGTTTAGGTAAGTGGATCAGAGTACCGATGTAGCTCCCTGCGGCCAGCGTCACCCCCATGCGGGCGGCATCGCGAAATGGACTGGATTTAAACGATAAATAGCTGACGAATGCTGGCCAGAGAGGTTGGGATAACTGGCTGGCCATCAAGTCGCGGTCATATTGCGGACGGCGGTCACTCAGGATCTGGGTAACATGGCTGATGTGGTAATAGCAGAATTGCGCAACCGAATTGTCTGGATGCTGTTGGGCAATTTCTTCGAGTTCGACGAGTGCATCGCCAGCACTGAAATGTTCTTTCGCGCGGTGGTGGTAGAGAATATCGTCGGCAATGGTGCGCATCTGGGCCGAGATATTATCCATATTGCGGTGAAGCACCGTAATTATCGGGCTCTGGTCAATCAGCTCTTGCACTTTTTCTGGCTGATTGAGTGCCGCAGTAATGTGCTCCTGCAAATCGAGTGCCATCTGGAACAAGCCCACTAGCCGCTTTTGCTCAGTTTTAGTGGCATTCGATAACAAGTTAAATTGTTGATAAAGTTGATTAATTTTATCCATTATAGCTTGTTGCCTGTCGAGCAATGGCGGCATAGCTTTTTCTGGCTCAAGATGCTGGTCAAACAAACTGTATTTAGCATCGCAATAGTCAGCCAGTAAACGATAAAGCTGGCTCAGAGGCTCGCGGATGGGTTGATCTTTACAGAGCCGGAACCAGATCCAGGTAAAACCACCGTACCAGAGGGTCCCCACCGCACACATCAATGGTGCCTGCCAAATAGGTGCGCGCCCTACCATGCTGAGGCTGAATATGGCGGCGATCAGTGCGGCAGGTAACATGCGGCCATTGAGCGGGCTAATAGCACCAGAGACCCCGAGAGTGAGCGCCAACCCCAACATCACCCAAGGTAACGGAATATCCCACATCAGCAACTGCTGGGTTAGGAAGCTACTCAGGGTAAAAATGGTGCCGCCAATAATCAGGCGTCGGAAAAAATGTTGGTGTGGAGTATCTAGCGCGGCAATATTGCAGCATGCGGGTATCAGGGAGAACATTAATCCCAGCCGCAAATCGCCAATGGCAAAGCCCAATGCTGCGGGCAGGCAGAGAACCAATGTTTGGCGGAGTGCATAGTTAACTTCAGGATGATAAATAAGCCGTTGCCACTTCATGTAGGCCCCAGAAATTTATTAATCACACAAGCGAAGAAAACCAGTGCCGAGGGTAATCGGCACTGGTTTATGGGGAATTAACGGGTGCCGTAAACGACAATCGTTTTACCGTGTGCGGAGATCAGGTTTTGATCTTCCAGCATTTTTAGTATGCGCCCCACAGTTTCGCGGGAGCAGCCAACTATTTGACCAATTTCCTGGCGGGTAATTTTAATCTGCATCCCATCTGGGTGGGTCATGGCATCAGGTTGTTTTGCCAGATTAAGCAGCGTTTGTGCAATGCGCCCAGTTACATCAAGGAAGGCGAGGTTACCCACTTTCTCTGATGTAATTTGTAGGCGGCTCGCCATTTGTGAAGACAGGCGCATCAAGATATCTGGATTTACCTGAATCAGCTGACGGAATTTTTTGTAAGAAATTTCAGCCACTTCACAGGCGGTTTTTGCTCTGACCCAGGCACTACGTTCTTGGCCTTCTTCAAATAATCCAAGCTCGCCGATGAAATCTCCTTGGTTTAGATAGGAGAGAATCATCTCTTTACCTTCTTCATCTTTGATAAGCACCGCAACGGAGCCTTTCACGATGTAGTAAAGCGTTTCGGCCTTTTCACCTTGGTGAATTAGCGTACTCTTCGATGGATATTTGTGGATATGGCAATGAGACAGGAACCATTCGAGAGTCGGGTCTGTTTGTGGCTTGCCGAGAACCATTCGCTGTTATCCTCTGTTGTTATCGCTGCCTAACTTAACAGGGCTCAGAGTTCCCTGCACGGCGTGCTTATAAAATACACTTTCTCTTAGCATATTAATTTGCTCAACTGCCGAAAGGTATAGCCAAGATACGTACCGGATAGAAACCCTTCACTGAGTATTGATCACTACCCCACTTAATTCTAGAAACAACACTTTCGGTTCTGTTTGTAGCACAGGATGAAGCTACTGTCTTGTGTTGTATCGCTTCAGCATGATGAACATCGGGTTACATTGCCAGTTTGTAAATGAAAGGGTAGTCTGAATCAGAAAATTTAACCGGGAGCAAGAGTTATGCAGGCACGTGTAAAGTGGGTTGAAGGACTGACATTTTTGGGTGAATCCGCATCAGGTCATCAAGTTTTGATGGATGGTAATGCCGGAGACAAAGCACCAAGCCCAATGGAAATGCTATTAATGTCAGCGGGCGGCTGTAGTGCCATTGATGTCGTGTCTATTTTGCAAAAAGGGCGTAACGATGTGCGCGATTGCGAAGTGACGTTAACTTCACAGCGCCGGGAAGAAGCTCCGCGCTTGTTTACGCAAATCAATCTGCACTTTATTGTCAGTGGCAAAGGTTTGACCGACAAAATTGTTGAGCGGGCGGTTGAGCTGTCAGCTGAAAAATATTGCTCGGTTTCTTTGATGTTGGGGAAAGCGGCCAAGATTACCCACAGTTTTGAAATCCGCGAAATCGCGTAAGCAAACTCTACGTACTTGAAGCAGCGGAGATATTGGTTGCCACTTCAAGTACGTAGAAGATTAAATAATTTTCTTACCTTCCAACAGTTGCTGAACCAGCGGAGCCATGATCAGCTCCATTGCCAGCCCCATCTTGCCGCCGGGCACCACCAACGTATTGATATTTGATATAAACGACCCTTGCAGCATTGCCAGCAAGTAAGGGAAATCGATTTGATCCAAGCCTCTAAAATGAATAACAACGAAGCTTTCATCCAGCGATGGGATTGCTTTGGCGGCAAAAGGGTTGGAAGTGTCGACAGTGGGCACGCGCTGGAAGTTAATATGGGTACGCGAGAATTGGGGCGTAATGTAATTGATATAGTCGTCCATGGAGCGCACCACCGAATCCATCACCGCCTCACGAGAATGACCACGTTCGCCAGTATCCCGCACCAGTTTTTGAATCCACTCCAGATTGACTATTGGCACCACGCCGACCAGTAAATCTACATGTTTCGCCACATCATGATGCTCGGTCACGACACCGCCGTGCAGACCTTCATAAAACAGCACGTCGGTGGGTTCTGGCAGTGCCTCCCATGGGGTGAAAGTACCGGGAATCTGGTTATAGGGTACCGCTTCATCATAGGTGTGCAAATACTTACGTGAGCGCCCGGTACCCAACGCGCCATATTGCGAAACACTCTCTTCTAACTGACCAAAGTCATTGGCCTCTGGGCCAAAATAGCTAATATGCCGACCTTGATCCCGGGCCTTACGGATAGCGGCATCCATTTCGGGGCGGGTGTAGCGATGGAAGCTGTCACCTTCAATTTGCGCCGCGCGGATATTCAATTGCTGAAAAATCTTGCGAAACGCCAGGCTGGTGGTTGTCGTCCCTGCGCCACTTGAGCCGGTAACGGCTATAACCGGATGTTTAGTTGACATATTAGCTGTAACTCCATGGGGTTAGTTAACTCAGTGGACGGGCTGAAATTGCCTGTTTTTTTATGGTTAATGGTTATTTTTAGGGCAAACTCTCCGGCTTGTCACTCTGATTTTACTTAAAGGCTCGCGTGACAAGGCAAGGGCTATTGGGACTCTTCTGCTCCAGCACGAAATGCGCCGCGCGGCATAATATTGATGGTTTCGTGTAACTCAGACCACACTAATACCGCTTCACCACTGACCAACTGGCGGCGAACATCTTCGACTTTCTGCGCCAATGAGCGCTCGTGTTCACCGTAATCGGTACCTTCACGTAGGACAAAAGCTTCCAGCAAACTGTCCAGTGTTTCACTGTCGATTTGCTGCCAAGGGATCATCATGACTGCTGCTCCAGATAAGGGGAAAGCCAGGCTGGAATACGTTGTTCCAGCCACATTTGTGGGTGTTTTAATGAGCCGCCGACAAAACCGACATGGCCGCCATGCTCGGTTAACTGATAATCAATATTGGCCGGTAATTCGCTGAGATTGGGGATAACCTCGGCCGTCATGAATGGATCATCTTTGGCGTGAATGATAAGTAATGGGGTGGTAATTTGCGGCAATAACGGCAGCGCGCTGCAACGGCGATAGTAATCCACTGCATCATTAAAGCCATGTATTTTAGCTGTAATGACATCATCGAAATCTCTGATTCGCCGCAATCCTTTTAACTGCGCCAGATCCAGCGGCAAACTGCCAGGGTAATGTAACAGCTTACGCGTAGCGTTTAATTTCAACTGGTTCAATAGGTAGCGCTGATAGACGCGAGAGAATCCCTGCTCCATACGGTTGGCACAAGGCTCAAGCATGAGCGGCGCGGAAACCACAACCGCGGCCTGTAACAGGCTATCTTGCCGCTGTTCAGCTAAATAAAAGGCCAGCATATTGCCACCTAAAGAGAAGCCGACGGCAGCGGTAGGCACCTGACCATAGCTTTGCCGTAACCAACGCAGGAAGAAGCGCGCATCTTCTGTTTCACCGGAATGATAGATACGAGACTTACGATTTGGCTCGCCGCTACACCCACGAAAATGCATTACTACACCCAGCCAGCCTTTGGCCTGAGATGCGCGCAGCAAACCGTGGGCATAGGGGCTGTAAAAGTTTCCTTCCAGACCGTGGAATAACACCAATCTGGGCTTATCGCGCGCCAGCTCAGGGTTTTCACTCCAGGCCAGGTCAACAAAATCCCCATCGGGTAATTCCAGCCGCTGCCAAAAAGGTTGCAGTTGTACGCGCCGCCTGACCAGCCGTGGCAGCAGTGTTTGTAGGTGTGGATTACTGGCACCGACCAGCGGGCGGAATGTTTCATGCATATGGTGAATGAAAATCATGTAGTTGCTCTTGTGTGATCAATAGCACACTGTTAGCTTCATGGGTATATCGCGCATCATTTTGGGTGAGAGGCACCCGTCTCATGGAACTGAGTTTATTTCTTTCAATGATAGGTTTTCTTTGGGTTGCAGCTATTACCCCCGGCCCGAACAATATGTTACTGACCTCTGCCGGGGCCAATTTTGGCTTTATGCGCTCTATCTGGTTGATGCTGGGCATTATGTTGGGTATGCAGAGCATGCTGTTGTTGGTGGCGTTTGGGGTCGGCGGGCTGATTCTTATCTATCCATCCATTCACTTAATACTAAAAATTCTGGGTAGCCTCTATCTGTTGTGGTTGGCATGGAAAATTGCCACTTCGGCCTATGAAAAGTTGGAAACCAACGTCGCCCCGCCAAAACCGTTGCGTTTGTATCAAGGCTGGTTATTGCAATTCCTCAATCCAAAAGCCTGGTTGATGGGATTAGGTTCGGTCGCCAGTTTCAGTATGGCGGGAGCGGCCTATAATCATTCTATCGTCATGATAAGTCTTGGCATGTTTATGGTGAATTTGGTCGCTGGGATTATTTGGCTGGGGTTCGGCACCTTAATTGGCCGCCTGTTACGTAGCCGCCGCGCCTGGTTTACCTTTAATATTTCGATGGGCTTGCTGACGGCAGCCTGTGTGTTATTGATTTGGCATTAGTCGACCACTGGGGCTAAGTGATGGCTTATAACTATTTTCATGTTGATGCTTTTATCGGCGCAGGGCTATCTGGTAATCCCGCCGGGGTCTATTTGCTGAAAAAACCACTCTCAACAGCAGAGATGCAACGTATTGCCGCTGAGATTAATTTGCCAGAAACCAGTTTTGTGTGGGATGAAGGGGATAAATCGGCGATCCGTTGGTTTACCCCAGAACGTGAAGTGGATTTATGCGGCCACGGCACCTTGGCGGCGGCACATGTGATGTTCAGTCTGGTTAACCCCGCTTTGCACGATATCTGTTTTCGCAGTGCCAGTGGTGATTTGCATGTCAAGCGTGATGACAATGTTTTTGGCCGATTGTCGCTAGATTTCCCTTCATTACCTCCCGAGCAGATAGCTATTCCAACGCAGTTAGCAGCGCTACTCGGTGTGGACATTGAGCAGCTTTGGCAAGCAAAATCCCTGCTAGTGGTGTTGGCGAATGAGCAACAGGTTCAGCAATTACAGCCCGATATTGTCGCGCTGATTGCCTACACCGGCCGAGGGGTGATTGTGACGGCTCCCGGTCATCCCGATGATAAGGTTGATTTTGTCTCGCGCTACTTTAGCTTGGGTAGTAACGAAGATCCGGTGACGGGTTCTGCACATTGTACATTGATGCCCTATTGGGTGGCTCGCTTGGGAAGAACGTCACTGCATGCCCGCCAGATATCTGCGCGCGGAGGCGAATTATTCTGCACGTTAGCCGGTGATCGCACCTTGATTGCCGGAGATGCCCGCATATTTTTAAAAGGCGAAATCTCTCTCTAACTTGACGTTGTAGACTATCCATTCAGATTTTTCTTATCACATAAGGGAATAAAGAATATTTTTTTATTCCTTTTGTCGTATTGTTCCTTCAGGTATCACTGTCATCTCAGAGCGCCGGGTGCGCTCAGGGTCGCACTAATAGCGAATGACCGAGTTAAATGAGCGGAGTGAACCATGGCGATAACCTTTTCTTCTACCGCAACTCGCGGTCTCTTACGATCTGGCGGTGTACTCTTGGCTCTGTCACTGGTGGTGACCAGTGCGCATGCGGTTGATGTTACAGTGGCTTACCAGACGTCCGCCGAGCCGGCAAAAGTGGCTCAGGCGGATAACAGCTTTGCCAAGCTTTCTGGGGCCAACGTAGATTGGCGCAAGTTTGATAGCGGCTCCAGTGTGGTCAGAGCATTAGCTTCGGGTGATGTGCAGATTGGCAATATTGGTTCCAGCCCACTGGCGGTGGCCGCCAGCCAAAATGTCCCGATTGAAGTTTTCCTGCTGGCCTCACAGCTAGGCAGCTCTGAAGCGCTGGTGGTCAAAAAAGAGATCAAAACCCCGCAGGATTTGATTGGTAAACGGATTGCCGTGCCGTTTATCTCGACCACCCATTACAGCTTACTGGCGGCCCTGAAACATTGGGGTATCAAGCCAGATCAGGTCACTATCCTCAATTTACAACCCCCAGCTATCGCCGCTGCCTGGCAACGGGGAGACATTGATGGTGCCTATGTTTGGGCTCCAGCCGTGAATGAATTAGCCAAAACCGGCACGGTCTTGACCGATTCGGCCCAAGTGGGTCAGTGGGGCGCACCAACACTGGATGTTTGGGTCGTTCGTAAAGACTTCGCCAAAGCACATCCTGAAGTAGTGACCGCCTTTGCCCGCAGTGCATTGGCCGCTCAAGGGGCTTATTTGGCGCAACCAGAACAATGGCTCAAAAACGCAGAACATCTGGGCCAACTGGCGCGCTTAAGTGGTGTTCCTGCCGAACAAGTGCCGGAATTGGTGAAAGGCAATACTTACCTGCCGGTGGCACAACAGATAACACAGTTGGGCCAGCCAGTGGATCAGGCTATCCGTGATACTGCCGCGTTCTTGAAAGAGCAAGGCAAAATCCCGCAGGTTGCCAGTGATTATCGCGATTTCGTCACCGACCGCTTTGTGAAACAAGTTCAGGCAACACCGCAGTCTTAGGAGCCATCATGCTAAACGTGCACGGCCTGTGGGCCGAATATCAGGGCAAACCTGCCTTACAGGATGTGTCATTACAAATCGCATCCGGACAGTTGGTCGTGGTATTGGGGCCATCAGGCTGTGGCAAAACCACATTATTGAATTTGATTGCCGGGTTTATGGAGCCTTCAGCTGGCAGCATCACTCTGGATAATATTCCGGTTCACGGCCCAAGTGCCGAGCGGGGAGTGGTGTTCCAGCATGAGGGTTTACTGCCGTGGCGCGATGTGGTCAGTAATGTCGAGTTTGGCCTGCAACTGGCTGGCTTAAGCAAGCAGCAGCGGCGAGAAACCGCGCTAAAAATGCTGCATCGGGTGGGATTATCCGGGTTTGAACATCACTATATTTGGCAACTCTCTGGCGGGATGCGCCAGCGGGTGGGGATAGCACGAGCTTTGGCGGTTGACCCGCGCTTATTACTGCTGGATGAGCCTTTTGGTGCGCTGGATGCTTTTACCCGTGAGCAGATGCAAGAGCTGCTGCTGACTATTTGGCGCGATAGCGGCAAACAAATTCTGCTGATTACCCACGATATTGAAGAGGCGGTATTTCTGGCCAGTGAACTGTTGTTGCTCTCACCGGGGCCGGGTCGCGTGGTCGAGCGGCTGTCTCTGAACTTTGGTCAGCGCTATGCCGAGGGTGAAGCTTGCCGCAGCATCAAATCTGACCCAGAATTTATTGCTCGTCGCGAATATGTGCTGGGCAAAGTCTTCCAACAACGGGAGGCGATGATATGAGCCAGCACGGTACGTTACGCGACAGTGCGTTGCATCCTCAAGCTGGGTTGGATACACCGCGCTCAGCACCGACTGACCGCCAAAAAAACTCTCGCCGTTTGCCGGCAGCCAAAGGTTTTTGGCTCAGTATCGCCACACTGGCTAGTGTCATATTGTTGTGGTGGACAGTCACGGCATTACAGCTGATCAGCCCACTATTTTTGCCCGCTCCGCAGCAGGTGCTGCATCAGCTACTAGTGATCGCCAGCCCGCAGGGGTTTATGGATGCCACGCTATGGCAGCATCTGGCGGCCAGTTTAGGGCGCATCCTGATCGCATTATTAGCCGCCGTGGCGCTCGGAGTTCCTACCGGGATTGCCATGGGGCTGAGCAGCACGGTGCGCGGCGTGCTGGACCCGCTCATTGAGATTTATCGCCCAGTGCCGCCTTTGGCCTATTTGCCACTGATGGTTATCTGGTTTGGTATCGGTGAAACCTCAAAAATCTTGCTGATTTATCTGGCGATATTTGCCCCCATTACTTTGGCCGCCGTTGCGGGGGTACGTAGTGTGGCGCAGGTTCGGGTCAGAGCCGCGCGCGCATTGGGCGCTAGCCGCTGGCAGGTCTTATGGTTTGTGATACTCCCCAGCGCATTACCGGAAATCTTAACGGGTATTCGGATTGGGCTGGGAGTCGGTTGGTCGACGCTGGTGGCTGCGGAGTTAATTGCCGCCACGCGAGGGTTGGGCTTTATGGTGCAATCCGCTGGCGAGTTTCTCGCCACTGATGTGGTGATTGCCGGGATCAGTGTGATTGCCATTATTGCTTTTGGCATGGAATTAAGTTTGCGGGCGATCCAACGCCGATTAACGCCTTGGTATGGAGCACAACAATGAATGAACGTCTGGTAGTGACACCACTGGGGCCGCATATCGGCGCTTTGGTTGAGAATATTAATATCGCTCGTCCGTTGGGAGACGGCCAGTTTGAACAGCTCTATCATGCCTTGCTCAAGCATCAGGTGCTGTTTTTCCGCAATCAGCCGATTACACCGATACAGCAGCGTTTGCTGGCTAGCCGTTTTGGCGACTTACATATTCATCCGGTCTATCCACATACCAAAGAGTGTGAAGAAATTATCGTATTGGATACCCACGACAATAATCCGCCAGATAATGATAACTGGCACACTGATGTGACCTTCATCGAAAATCCGCCATTGGGTGCCATTCTGGCTGCCAAGCAGTTACCCCCCACCGGTGGGGATACTTTATGGAGCAGTGGGATAGCCGCGTATGAAGCACTTTCTGCGCCATTTAAACAGCTATTGGCGGGGTTACGGGCCGAGCATGATTTCGCCCACTCTTTCCCCGAGCATAAACATCGTGCAACGCCAGAAGAGCATCAGCGCTGGCTGTTAGCCAAAGAGAAAAATCCGCCGCTGCTGCATCCGGTGGTACGTACCCACCCGGTGAGTGGGCGTCAGGCATTGTTCGTCAATGAAGGATTCACCACTAGAATTGTTGAGCTGAGTGATAAAGAGAGTGATGCACTGCTGCGTTTTCTCTTTGCTCATACCACCAAACCTGAATTCCAGGTGCGCTGGCGCTGGCAGCAAGATGACGTCGCGATTTGGGATAACCGTGTCACTCAACACTATGCTAATGCTGATTATCTGCCGCAGCGGCGCATTATGCACCGTGCGACTATTTTGGGGGATCGGCCAGTCTATCGGCCTTAATGGGCTATTTTATTGGTTATTTTGAACTTGAGCAGTGCTCAAAATCCTCACGTACTGTCGGTACGCTGCGGTTTTTTGCGCGCTGTCTGCATCCAAACTAACGGCAACAATAACGCCCATTACTCGCTGTTTCTGACCGCGATTTTATTGGTTATCCAGTAGGGTGCGGGCAGCAGTTTCGACGGCATCGACGGTGATGTCTTCAACTTGCGGCCCGGCATGCAATAACACATGGCGCACTAATGGATACCAGCGCAGATACTTTTCTGGCCGCGACTCAAACAAGGCGACGACGGGTATCTGTAATGCAGAACTGATATGAACCGGCGCACTGTCGGCTGAAATAACCACATCCAATTGGCTTATCGCCGCAACAAACTCATCGACAGAAGGTGTTAACAAATAGCGCCCTTTTATGGTCGCCAGTTGCTGTTCACTCGGCGGCTCTTTGGGGTCATACAACACCACGATATCGGCCTGCTCGCTAAGATTCAGAGCCAATTGTTGCCACTTTGGCCAACTCCAGCGCCGTTGCGGGGACTTATTAGAGACGAATAACCCAACACGTGGCCGGACTTTTTCGCCTAATTCTGCCTGCCATTTTGCTTGCAATGAGGGTTCGGGGTAGATGAACAATCTGAGTTTATTGATATCCACTGACCCTAGCTCAGGCAGCAGTGCAAAACCGGAGAGTGCCTCATGGCGAATTGGCCGGTTGGCAACATGTTCAGGATTGCGGTCATCAAACTCGGTAGCAAGGGTGTGCCAGCGGCTATCGACCACATTCAATTGTTTGGCGAACTGAATGCTGTTTTTGTTCATACCGCCGTTCGGGATCACGAGTAAGTCAAAGCGCAAACGTCGCAATTGCCAAATCAGTGCCAGCCGGTCAAAAATGGCCTGAATCCTTCCTGCCTTTTGATTTCGTTCACATTGTTTACTGTAAACATAAGTGTGGACGACACTGACATCGGGGTTACGTGACAGTGCTTCCCGATTGTATTTATTGGCCAATACGTGAATTTCAGCCAAAGGCCAACGCTGTTTCAGTGCATGTAAGAAAGCAGTGGTGCATATCATATCGCCAAGGAAATCAATTCGGATGACCAAAATGCGCTGCATTTGTACTTCTTCCCAGAAATAGTTTTATGCCTTATTAAACATTAAAACCTTCTGAGTAATAACAAAAATAAGCGTTGATTTAGTCTATATTAAGATAATAAATTTTTTACTGTGCCAAAACGCAAGAAAGTCAGTGAGCAGTTTGTGCCGTTTTGGCACTCGCTACTCTCCTGTACCTCAATAAAATTGATGACGCAGCTAGTTACTCCGCTTCAAATATCTTGGTGATATTCTCCAACTGCTCTTGTGCGTCCAACCACTGCATTTCGGTCTCTTCCAGTTTGGATTTTACCTGCGTTTGCTGCTGTAGACATTGGGTTAAATCCGCCTTACGGGCAATATCGTATAATGCAGAGTCAGCCAATTGCTCTTCTATGGCGGTCAGTTCTGTACTGAGTTTATCCATCTGTTTTTCCAGCGTCATAATCTGCTTACGCAGTGGCTGGGTCTGACTACGAAACTCGGCATCACGGCGTTTTTGATCTTTACGTTGCTGCGCACTGTTGCCAGATAACTCTTTGGTTGGGTTATCTTGCTGACTTTGTTGACGCTGCAAATCCACCAGAAACTGTTGATAATCTTCTAGATCACCATCGAACTGCTCCACTTTGCCATCGTGCACCAGATAAAGGTCGTCGGTGGTGGAACGCAATAAATGACGATCATGAGAGACCACCACCAATGCGCCCTCGAAATCAATTAATGCTTCGGTCAGAGCCTGGCGCATATCAAGGTCAAGGTGGTTGGTCGGTTCATCCAGCAGCAACAGATTAGGGCGCTGCCAGATAATCAGCGCCAACACCAGACGTGCTTTCTCTCCGCCAGAGAAGCGGGCGGTCGGGTCAGTAACCTGATCGCCCTGAAAACCGTAGCCCCCCAGATAATCACGCAGTTGCTGTTCCGGCTCCTTAGGCGCCAGGCGGCTCATATGCTGTAGCGGTGATTCATCAGCGCGTAAGAATTCAAGCTGATGTTGGGCGAAATAACCCAGCTTAATCCCTTTGGACAGGCCAATTTCACCACTTTGTGGCTCTAAAGTCCCTGCTAACAGCTTAATTAGCGTTGATTTACCGGCACCATTGCGGCCTAACAAACCAATACGCGAGCCCGGCACCAGATTGAGTTTGATGGATTCTAAAATGGTGCGGTCGCCATAACCGGCACTGACTTTATCCATGCGTAGCAGCGGGTCAGGCAGGCTCTCGGGAGTGCGGAAACTGAAGTGGAATGGGTTATCCACATGAGCGGGCGCAATCAGCTCCATGCGCTCCAGCATTTTAATTCGACTTTGGGCCTGCTTGGCTTTGGTGGCCTGCGCTCGGAAACGGTCAATGTAACTTTGCAGATGCGCCACTTTCTCTTGTTGATGCTGATACATCGACTGTTGCTGTGCCAGTTTGGTCGCCCGCTGGCGTTCGAAGGATGAATAGTTACCGGTATATTCATTCAGCGTCTGCTGTTCAATATGTAAAATCTTATCAATAATAGGATCAAGGAAATCGCGGTCATGGGAAATCAGCACCAATGTACCGGAGTAGTTTTTCAGCCACTTCTCCAGCCAGATTACGGCATCCAAATCCAAGTGGTTGGTGGGTTCATCCAGCAGCAGTAAATCGGAGCGACAAATCAACGCCTGCGCCAGATTAAGGCGCATCCGCCAGCCGCCAGAAAACGAGCGCACCGGCTGTTGTAATTGATCTTGAGAAAAGCCCAGCCCGTGAAGCAAACTGGCGGCACGCGACTGAATGGTCCAGGCATGGATGGCATCCAGCTTGCCATGCACCGTCGCAATGGCATGGCCGTCATTTTTTTCGTTGGCGGCCTGAAGTTCGGCCTCCAACTGGCGATATTCGCGGTCACCGTCGATAACATACTCTATCGCCGGTACATCCAGTGCCGGGGTCTCTTGGTTAACCCAAGCCAGCGCCCAGTTACTGGGAAAAGTGGCATTGCCTCCATCGGCGCTCAATTCGCCTTTGAGCAACGCCAGCAGAGTGGATTTACCACAGCCGTTTTTGCCGACCAGCCCGACCTTTTGGCCAGGATTAATCGTTGCTGTTGCATTGTCCAGCAAGACGCGAGTACCACGTCGAATTTGTAACGAGGAAAAAACAATCATAGAGTGCCGTATGTTTAGAGTATGTTAATAGGGTATATACTCGTCATACTTTAAGCCACAGGGGTGTTGGCTGCGCGTTCTCGCCCCAGTCACTTACTCAAGTAAGCCCCAGGGGATTCGCACTCTTGCCACCTACCTGTAACTCTAATTATTTAGAGTAATAGAGTACCCATTTCAGTCTTTTTAGTCTTTGCGGAGCATGGTAACGGAAAAACCGGACCCTGACGACGCTTTGGAGGGGAATGATGTCGCAGCTGCCGAAGGTTTTGCTGTTGTATGCCCATCCGGAATCACAGGACTCGGTGGCAAACCGAGTTTTACTGCAACCGGTGCAGCAATTAGAACATGTCACTGTGCACGATCTCTATGCACATTATCCGGATTTCTTTATTGATATTCACCACGAGCAGCAATTGCTACGTGAACATCAAATTATTGTATTTCAACACCCTCTTTATACCTACAGCTGCCCGGCCTTGCTGAAAGAATGGCTGGATCGTGTGCTGGCGCGTGGCTTTGCCAATGGTGTCGGTGGGCATGCCCTGACGGGGAAATATTGGCGTTCGGTAATTACCACCGGCGAGCCGGAAGGCGCTTATCGGACGGGGGGATATAATCGCTACCCGATGGAGGATATTCTGCGGCCTTTCGAATTGACGGCAGCTATGTGCCATATGCATTGGATGAATCCGATGATTATTTACTGGGCGCGGCGTCAAAAGCCGGAAGTCTTAGCCAGCCATGCGCAAGCTTATGCGCAGTGGTTGCAGTCACCGCTGCCGACGGGAGGGCACTGATATATGGAAGGCTCGCCGCTACTCACCGCTATCTTGTTATTTCTCTTTGCCGCTGTGGTGGCTGTTCCTATTGCTCAACGCCTCGGTATCGGCGCGGTATTGGGCTACCTGATTGCCGGCATCGCCATCGGCCCGTGGGGGCTAGGTTTTATTCGTGATGTTGACGAAATCCTCCACTTCTCCGAGCTCGGTGTGGTCTTCCTGATGTTTATCATTGGGTTAGAATTGAACCCAGCTAAACTCTGGCAGTTGCGGCGCTCTATTTTTGGTGTGGGTGCCGGTCAGGTAGTGATAACGGCCGCAGTGCTGGGGGCATTACTCTATTTCACCCAATTCGCCTGGCAGGCCGCACTTATCGGCGGTGTCGGTTTGGCTATGTCCTCCACCGCCATGGCCTTGCAGCTAATGCGGGAAAAAGGGATGAACCGCAATGAAGGCGGGCAGCTAGGGTTCTCGGTGTTACTGTTCCAGGACATGGCAGTTATCCCAGCATTGGCGCTGATTCCTATCCTGGCGGGTGGGGGCGGGGCAGCCAATGACTGGGTGAAAATTGGTATCAAAGTTGCTGCTTTCGCTGGCATGCTGATAGGTGGCCGTTATCTGCTGCGCCCTCTGTTCCGCTACATTGTGGCCTCTGGCGTGCGGGAAGTTTTCACGGCCGCCGCCCTGCTAGTGGTGCTGGGGTCTGCGCTGTTTATGGATGCATTGGGCCTATCGATGGCGTTAGGGACATTCATCGCGGGTATTTTACTGGCTGAAAGTGAATTCCAACACGAACTGGAAATTGCTATTGAACCCTTTAAAGGGCTGCTGCTCGGGCTATTTTTCATCTCGGTTGGTATGGCGCTGAATCTTGGCGTGCTCTTCACGCATCTGCTGGATGTTTTGTTGGGTGTGGTCGCATTAGTGTTTATCAAAGGCACGGTGCTGTATGGGCTGGCCCGGACATTTGGCTTACGCCGCTCGGTACGCCTGCAATTTGCCGGGGTATTGAGTCAGGGCGGTGAATTTGCTTTCGTCTTATTCTCCGCCGCCTTCTCTCAGCATGTTTTGAATGCCGAACAACTGGCCTTGCTGCTGGTCGTGGTAACACTGTCAATGATGACGACACCACTGCTGATGCAGCTTATCGACCGCATTCTGGTGCGCCGCTACAACGCGCAAGAAGAGAGTGATGAGAAGCCGTTTGTTGAAGATAATGATCCGCAGGTGATTATTGTTGGCTTTGGGCGATTTGGTCAGGTGATTGGTCGTTTACTGATGGCGAACAAAATGCGCATTACTGTTCTGGAGCGCGACGTCAGTGCTGTCAGTGTGATGCGCAAATATGGCTATAAAGTCTATTATGGGGATGCCACCGAGCTGGAGCTGCTGCGGGCCGCCGGGGCAGAGAAAGCCAAAGCCATTGTGATTACCTGTAATGAGCCGGAAGACACCATGACGTTGGTGCATCTGTGCCAACAGCATTTCCCCAATTTGCACATTCTGGCCCGTGCCCGAGGGCGTGTTGAAGCGCATGAATTGCTGCAAAACGGGGTCAAAGACTTTACCCGCGAGACCTTCTCCAGTGCGCTGGAATTGGGGCGAAAAACATTGCTGGAATTAGGCATGCATCCGCATCAGGCCTATCGGGCGCAACAACATTTTCGTCGTCTTGATATGCGCATGTTACGTGAATTGGTGCCACAGCATCATGGCGATGTGGCGCAAATTTCCAGAATTAAAGAAGCCCGTCGTGAGCTGGAAGATATTTTCCAACGAGAAATGCTGCATGAAAGTCGGCAATTAGATGGGTGGGATGAATACGAATAATGGCGGAGAAAACGATAAAATGACCTCAAATAGCCAGACGAAGACACGCAAAAGATTTATTGCCGGAGCGGTTTGTCCTCAATGTAAGGCATTGGATACCCTGGCTTTATGGCGTGAAGATCAGGTTGAAGTGGTGGAGTGTGTGAAGTGCGGTCACCATCAGCGTCAGACGGATGAACAAGTCAGTCAACATGTTCGCGCCAATGAACAAGTGATCGGTATTTTCCATCCGGAGTAGCGTTATCCTGCGCGATTTTTTATGCTGGAGGGTACAGCGGTGCATATTTCCGCTACAATCTGTGCCAATTTTTGTTCCAAGGGTAGGAGATATCATGAAAGTAGCAAAAGACTTGGTGGTCAGCCTGGCTTACCAGGTACGTACAGAAGACGGTGTTTTAGTTGATGAGTCTCCGGTGAGCGCGCCGTTGGACTACCTGCACGGACACGGTTCCCTGATCGCTGGTTTGGAAAAAGCGCTCGAAGGCCACGAAGCTGGTGACAGCTTTGATGTGCGTGTTAACGCAGACGAAGGTTACGGCAGCTATGATGAAAATCTGGTGCAGCGTGTACCGAAAGACGTCTTCATGGGTGTTGACGAGTTGGAAGTTGGCATGCGTTTCCTGGCTGATACCGATCAAGGTCCAGTACCAGTAGAAATCACTGCTGTTGAAGACGAGCACGTAGTGGTTGATGGTAACCACATGCTGGCGGGTCAGGATTTGAACTTCCACGTTGAAGTGGTTGCTATCCGCGAAGCAACAGAAGAAGAGCTGCAACATGGTCACGTACATGGTGAGCATGATCATCACCACGAACATGGTGACGGTTGCTGCGGCGGCCATGGCCATGATGAAGGTGAGCACGGTCATGAGCACGGCAAAGGCGGTTGTGGTAAAGGCGGCGGCTGCGGCTGCCACTAAAATCTGACCGGGTTAGTTAACCGGACTCAGTCAAAAGCCAGCCTTGCGGCTGGCTTTTTGCTATCAGCGCGACGGGATTTTTCTGCCAGCGCCACTTACTGCCAATATGATGCTACCAATATGATGCTAATAGTGCGGAGGCGGTGTTTCATCCGATTCTGCTACCAGCATTGAAGGCTGGGATGCCCGCAGTTTATCGGTCAATAGACGCAAATGCTCCCGCAGTTTACTCATTTCCATCTGATGCTCCGTCACGATCAAATTGAGTTCATCAATCGTCACTTCCTGAAATGCCAGACGGCTTTCCAGCATTTCCAGCCGTTGTTCAAACAGGGATTGTTCCATCTTAATTACCTCTCATGACTGCAAATCAGACCCTTCGGCCGCTTTCCGCCCGATGGTCATCGGGAAATTGGTAAGGGAGGGCAGATTCTACCTGTAAAACCCCATGATTGCTCTGCGAGGGTCAAGATATCGATAAAACGAAACTTCTTGTAGTAAAAAAAGTCTCAATATCACTTAATAGCATGAGCATAGAGATTGTTTTGTGTTCGCACAGACAGTTATAGTACAAGTTACACTTATAATCGTTGCTTGGGGTAAGTGTCCTTAAGCCAATGGAGAAATGGATGAAATCACTGTTTAAAGTAACGCTACTGGCTACCACCATGGCGCTGACCCTTAATACCTCTGCGACCTTTGCTGCAGAAACAGCTAAAGCCGCTGATGCAGCAGCAACGACCAATAGCGCATTTAAGAATGATGACCAGCAAGCTGCGTATGCATTAGGTGCTTCATTAGGGCGTTACATGGATAACTCCCTGAAAGAGCAAGAAAAGCTGGGTATTAAACTGGATAAAGACCAGTTGATCGCCGGTGTACAAGATGCTTTTGCTAGCAAAAGTAAACTGACCGACGAAGAAATTGAAAAAACCCTGCAAGGTTTTGAAGCGCGTGTAAAAGCTTCTGCTCAAGCAAAAATGGAGCAAGATGCGAAAGAAAACGCTGATAAAGGCGCCAAATATCGCGAAACCTTTGCTAAAGATAAAGATGTGAAGAAAACCGCATCTGGCCTGCTGTACAAAGTAGAGAAAGCCGGTACTGGTGATGCACCAAAAGACAGCGATACCGTTGTAGTTAACTACAAAGGGACTCTGACCGATGGTACTGAGTTCGATAACTCCTACAAACGTGGTGAGCCACTGTCCTTCCGCCTGGACGGTGTTATCCCAGGCTGGACCGAAGGCCTGAAGCAAATCAAGAAAGGCGGCAAGATCACTCTGGTTATCCCACCAGAACTGGCTTACGGCAAAACTGGCGTCCCTGGCATCCCAGCTAACTCTACTTTAGTATTCGATGTAGAACTGCTGGATGTAAAAGCTGCGCCTAAAGCCGATGCTTCTGAAGAACAACCTGCTGCCGCTGCGGACGCAAAAGCTAAGAAATAATTTAGCTTAGTTACCCGGTTATACTGATAACCGCCGCGATATTTGTCGTGGCGGTTTTTTTTCGCGGTATATCTATCAATTTGCACATCTGTTCGTTGATAACTTGACGATTTATAGCTTGTGGGCTTAACGTCAATATCACGCGCAAACGCAAGGATTTTATCTCGGCATATTTGCTAGACTTAAAATCTAAGATATTGAGTTATTAGTCTGCCAACGATATTGAGACAGGCTTTACGTAGAGGATGGTGTCTTCGATGTCTAATTCGCTTCTCAGTAGCGAAACCAGTGAACTGGATTTACTGGATGAACGTCCGTTCAGTCAGACGGACCATGAAATACTAAAATCATACGAAGCTATCGTTGATGGCTTGGCTATGCTTATTGGCAGCCACTGTGAAATTGTCCTGCATTCACTGGAAGACCTGAAAAGCTCTGCGGTAAGAATTGCTAATGGCGAACATACAGGAAGGCAGATTGGTTCACCTATAACCGACTTAGCTCTGCGGATGCTGCACGATATGGCTGGTGCCGACAGCAGTGTTTCAAGAGCTTATTTCACGCGCGCCAAAAGCGGGGTGCTGATGAAGTCGGTCACTATTGCTATCCGTAATCGTGATCAGCGGGTGATTGGTTTGCTATGTATTAACATGAATCTGGATGTGCCTTTCTCGCAAATCATTCAGACTTTCATGCCGCCAGAAACACAAGAAGTCCCTTCCTCAGTAAACTTTGCTTCATCGGTTGATGACCTGGTGGCTCAGACACTGGAGTTCACCATCGAGGAAGTGAATGCCGACCGCAATGTTTCCAATAATGCGAAGAACCGTCAGGTGGTACTCAATCTTTACGAAAAAGGGATTTTTGATATCAAAGATGCCATTAATCAGGTGGCAGAGCGGCTCAATATCTCTAAGCACACGGTTTATCTCTACATTCGCCAGTTTAAAAGCGGTGATCTCGTCGGGCACGACCGTTAATGTCCGAGGTAAATGTCGCGAAATATTGCCTGATGGTTACCGGGCCTGCTTATGGCACCCAGCAATCAAGCAGTGCCTATCAGTTTGCGCAAGCCCTTATCCAGGCTGGCCATACTTTAACCAGCGTGTTCTTCTACCGTGAAGGTGTGCTGAATGCCAACCAGCTGACCGCGCCGGCGAATGATGAGTTTGATTTGGTGCGTGCATGGCAAAAACTGGCCGCTGAACATGCAGTTACACTGAATGTTTGTGTGGCGGCAGCATTGCGCCGAGGTGTGACAGACCAGCATGAAGCAGAACAACTCAATCTGGCAGCCGCTAATCTGCAGCCGGGGTTTACTCTGAGTGGCTTGGGATCATTGGCTGAAGCTGCATTGACCTGCGACCGCATGGTGCAATTCTAATGGCCAAGTTAATGGAAAAGAAAAAACGGATTGCTTTTGTTTTCACCCAAGGCCCTCACGGCAACTCTGCAGGCCGAGAAGGGCTAGATGCCTTACTGGCGACGTCGGCTCTGAGTGAAGATTTAGGTGTATTCTTCATTTCCGATGGTGTTTTACAACTGCTACCCCAGCAGCAACCAGAAAAAATTCTCGCCAGAAACTATATTGCCACTTTCGGTGTCCTACCCCTGTACGATGTCGAGAATTGTTATATCTGCGAAGCCTCATTGCAGCAACGCGGATTGAGCAAAATGACGGATTGGGTACTTGATGTTGAGGTATTATCTCCGGTAAATTTGCGCAACCAATTGGCAACTTATGATGTTGTGCTGACTTTTTAATGGGATTTGGGTAGCCATAATGCTGTATACCGTCAGTCATTCTCCTTATCACTGCGATTTATCTGCATTGCTGAGATTGGTCACATCCGAAGATGAGATTCTATTTCTGCAAGATGGCGTCATGGCGGTTTTAAAAAACAGTGAAAGTCTTAAGCTATTGTTAAATAACCCAGCTTCGCTATTTGTATTGGAAGATGACGTTATTGCGCGCGGCTTGTCTGGTCAAATTTCAGACAAAATCTCGCTAATCGGCTATACTCACTTCGTGGATTTGACCCTAAAACATCAGCAACAACTGGCATGGTAATGCAGTCAATGCTGTATATTTCTTGACACCTTAGATAGTCAGCCATAAAATTCTGCGTCCTCGTTCTCTGCCAGTAGTGCAAACGAGGGGGATTTATCACGTGTTTACGAAGCAAAAAACCAGGAGCTTTTTTAATAATGGCAACGATTAACCAGCTGGTTCGCAAGCCACGCAGCATGAAGGTTGCTAAAAGCAACGTTCCTGCGCTGGAAGCATGCCCGCAGAAACGTGGTGTATGTACCCGCGTATATACAACCACCCCGAAAAAACCTAACTCCGCACTGCGTAAAGTTTGTCGTGTGCGTTTAACTAACGGTTTTGAAGTCACCTCCTACATCGGCGGTGAAGGTCATAACCTACAGGAACACTCCGTGATCCTGATCCGTGGCGGTCGTGTTAAAGACTTGCCAGGTGTGCGTTACCACACCGTTCGCGGCGCGCTTGACTGCTCAGGTGTTAAAGACCGTAAGCAATCACGTTCTAAGTACGGCGTGAAGAAGCCAAAGGCTTAATGGTTCTCCGTTAAGTAAGGCCAAACATTTTCACATTAATGTCAAAATAAACTCTTAGAGTTTTGGACAACCCTGAATTAACAACGGAGTATTTCCATGCCACGTCGTCGTGTAATTGGCCAACGTAAAATTTTACCAGATCCTAAGTTCGGATCTGAACTGTTGGCTAAATTTGTAAATATCCTGATGGTAGATGGTAAGAAATCTACTGCAGAAGCAATCGTCTATACCGCGCTGGAGACCCTGGCTCAGCGTTCTGGTAAAGATTTTCTGGAAGCTTTCGAAGTAGCTCTGGATAACGTGCGCCCGACTGTCGAAGTTAAGTCTCGCCGCGTTGGTGGTTCTACTTATCAGGTGCCAGTTGAAGTTCGTCCGGTTCGTCGTAATGCCTTGGCAATGCGTTGGATCGTTGATGCTGCTCGTAAACGCGGTGATAAATCCATGGCTTTGCGCTTGGCGAATGAACTGTCTGACGCAGCAGAGAACAAAGGTTCTGCTGTTAAGAAACGTGAAGACGTTCACCGTATGGCCGAAGCTAACAAGGCGTTCGCCCACTACCGCTGGTAATTACCACGTAGTAGTTTGTGTATTCCTGTTTTTTCGACAGGACCAGGCGAATGCCAACGAGCAGCTACGAGACGGTACATCAGTACGGCGAGTAGCCGCACAGCGCAGACGCCAATCTTGGCTAAACGAAAAAACGGGAATAACCATGCGGGCGCTCAACAGCCAACCCGCATGGGTTAACCGAATGAACGCCCTAGGAATAGAGGAATCAAATGGCTCGTAAAACACCCATTGAGCGCTATCGTAATATCGGTATCAGCGCTCACATCGACGCCGGTAAGACAACCACTACCGAACGTATCCTGTTTTACACCGGTGTAAACCATAAAATCGGTGAAGTTCATGACGGCGCAGCCACCATGGACTGGATGGAACAGGAGCAGGAGCGTGGTATTACCATTACTTCTGCAGCTACTACCTGCTTCTGGTCTGGTATGGCTAAACAGTTCGAACCACATCACGTCAATATCATTGACACCCCTGGGCACGTTGACTTCACCATCGAAGTAGAACGTTCCATGCGTGTTCTTGACGGCGCGGTAATGGTTTACTGTGCAGTTGGTGGTGTTCAGCCACAGTCTGAGACCGTATGGCGTCAGGCTAACAAGTATAAAGTTCCACGTATCGCGTTCGTTAACAAAATGGACCGTATGGGTGCGAATTTCCTGAAAGTTGTTGGTCAGATTAAATCTCGTCTGGGCGCGAATCCAGTTCCATTGCAACTGGCTATCGGCGCGGAAGAGAAATTTACCGGTATTATCGACCTGGTAAAAATGAAAGCGATCAACTGGAACGAAGCTGATCAGGGCGTGACCTTCGAATACGAAGAGATCCCGGCTGATATGGTTGAGCTGGCTGCTGAATGGCACCAGAATCTGGTTGAATCTGCTGCTGAAGCGTCAGATGAGCTGATGGACAAATATTTGGGCGGCGAAGAGCTGACCGAAGAAGAAATCAAGAAAGCTCTGCGTCAACGCGTTCTGCGCAACGAAATCATCCTGGTTACCTGTGGTTCTGCGTTTAAAAACAAAGGCGTACAGGCAATGCTGGATGCGGTTATCGAATACCTGCCAGCACCAACTGATGTTGAAGCTATCAACGGTATTCTGGATGACGGTAAAGATACTCCGGCAGTTCGTCACTCTGACGACAACGAGCCGTTCTCTGCACTGGCATTCAAAATTGCTACCGACCCGTTTGTAGGTAACTTGACGTTCTTCCGCGTGTACTCTGGTGTTGTAAACTCCGGTGACACCGTGCTGAACTCAGTGCGTTCACAGCGTGAGCGTCTGGGCCGTATCGTACAGATGCACGCTAACAAACGTGAAGAGATCAAAGAAGTTCGTGCCGGCGACATCGCAGCAGCGATTGGTCTGAAAGACGTGACGACTGGTGACACTCTGTGTGACCCAGCTAATCCGATCATCTTGGAACGTATGGAGTTCCCAGAGCCAGTAATCTCTGTTGCCGTTGAACCAAAAACCAAAGCCGACCAAGAAAAAATGGGTATGGCTCTGGGTCGTCTGGCAAAAGAAGATCCATCATTCCGCGTTTGGACTGACGAAGAATCTGGTCAGACTATCATCGCTGGTATGGGTGAGTTGCACTTGGATATCCTGGTTGACCGTATGCGCCGCGAATTTAACGTGGAAGCAAACGTCGGTAAACCTCAGGTTGCATACCGTGAAACTATCCGCGATACCGTTAAGGACGTGGAAGGTAAGCACGCTAAGCAATCAGGCGGTCGTGGTCAGTACGGTCATGTTGTTATCGACATGTCTCCGTTGCCACCGGGTGGCGTTGGGTATGAATTCGTCAACGAAATCGTTGGTGGTTCTATTCCTAAAGAGTTCATCCCTGCTGTTGATAAAGGCATCCAGGAACAACTGAAAGCCGGTCCTCTGGCTGGTTATCCGGTTGTTGACGTTAAAATTCGTCTGCATTACGGTTCTTACCATGACGTTGACTCCTCAGAATTGGCGTTTAAATTAGCCGGTTCTATCGCCTTTAAAGAAGGTTTCAAACGAGCTAAACCAGTTCTGCTTGAGCCAATCATGAAGGTCGAAGTCGAAACCCCTGAAGATTACATGGGTGACGTAATGGGCGACCTTAACCGTCGTCGCGGTATCATCGAAGGTATGGAAGATACTGCTACCGGTAAAACCGTTCGCGTCAAGGTTCCGTTGTCTGAAATGTTCGGTTATGCTACTGACCTGCGTTCTCAGACTCAGGGCCGTGCTTCTTACTCTATGGAATTCCTGGAGTATGCAGAAGCACCTAGTAACGTCGCTAAAGCCGTTATCGAAGCCCGTGGCAAATAAGCTTTCGGGTTTAAAACAATGATCCAGTGCTCTCTCATCAGTGGGAGAGCACAAGAGTAAGGAATATAGTCGTGTCTAAAGAAAAATTTGAACGTAACAAACCCCATGTAAACGTCGGTACTATCGGCCACGTTGACCATGGTAAAACTACCCTGACAGCTGCAATTACCACCGTACTGGCTAAAACCTACGGCGGTAGTGCTCGTGCCTTCGATCAGATCGATAACGCACCAGAAGAAAAAGCACGTGGTATCACCATCAACACTTCTCACGTTGAATATGACACCCCGACTCGTCACTATGCGCACGTTGACTGCCCAGGGCATGCCGACTACGTTAAAAACATGATCACCGGTGCTGCTCAGATGGACGGCGCGATCCTGGTTGTTGCTGCAACTGATGGCCCTATGCCACAGACTCGTGAGCACATCCTGTTGGGCCGTCAGGTTGGCGTTCCATACATGATCGTATTCATGAACAAATGTGACATGGTTGATGATGAAGAGTTGCTGGAATTGGTAGAAATGGAAGTTCGTGAACTTCTTTCTGCTTACGATTTCCCAGGCGACGACATCCCAGTAATCAAAGGTTCAGCGCTGAAAGCACTGGAAGGCGTTCCTGAGTGGGAAGCTAAAATCATTGAACTGGCTGAAGCACTGGATAGCTACATTCCACTGCCAGAACGTGCTATCGATAAGCCATTCTTGCTGCCTATCGAAGACGTATTCTCTATCTCAGGCCGTGGTACTGTTGTAACTGGTCGTGTAGAGCGCGGTATCGTTAAAGTTGGTGAAGAAGTAGAGATCGTTGGTATCAAAGATACTGTTAAATCTACTTGTACTGGCGTTGAAATGTTCCGCAAACTGTTGGACGAAGGTCGTGCAGGCGAGAACGTTGGTGTTCTGCTGCGTGGTATCAAACGTGAAGACATCGAACGTGGTCAAGTTCTGGCTAAACCAGGCTCAATCAAACCACACACTACCTTTGATTCAGAAGTTTATATTCTGAGCAAAGAAGAAGGCGGCCGTCATACTCCGTTCTTCAAAGGCTACCGTCCACAGTTCTACTTCCGTACAACTGACGTGACCGGTACCATCGAACTGCCAGAAGGCATCGAAATGGTAATGCCTGGTGACAACGTGAACATGGTTGTGACTCTGATCCACCCAATCGCAATGGACGACGGTCTGCGTTTCGCAATCCGTGAAGGCGGCCGTACTGTTGGCGCTGGTGTTGTTGCTAAAGTTATCGCTTAATTGTTTTATTGATTAAGTTGAAAGGGCGCTTCGGCGCCCTTTTTTATTGTCTAAAACACATAATCTTAATTGAAATAACTCGCATTCTTATTTACACTAGAAATATTGGTTAAGAAGTGAGTCATTCTATGTATGTTTGCCTGTGTAATGCGATATCTGACAAAGTTATTCGCAAAGTCGTACGTCAGCACCATCCACATACCATTCAACAATTGCGTCAACTTGTACCCATAGGTACAGATTGCGGGAAGTGCATTCGACAGGCTAGAGAGATCTTGATCGAGGAGCGCGCTAACATCCCAGAAATGAATGATGTTGCCTAATAGTTAGCAGGGATAAGTTTTCCCCACACTTTGCCATCTGGTACTACACTTTTAGTACTGGAAGCGGAGGGTATTTCTATGAAAGGCGATAAAAAGATAATTGCACATCTCAATAAACTACTCGGAAACGAGCTGGTTGCTATCAATCAATATTTTCTCCATGCCCGCATGTTTAAAAACTGGGGACTGATGCGCCTTAATGATAAGGAGTATCACGAATCCATTGATGAAATGAAGCATGCAGATAAGTATATCGAACGTATTTTATTCCTCGAAGGCATCCCTAACTTGCAAGATCTGGGTAAACTGAACATTGGTGAAGATGTTGAGGAAATCCTGAAATCTGATTTAGCTCTTGAACTTGCTGGCGCGAAGGATCTGCGTGAAGGTATTGCCTATGCGGACTCTATCCATGACTACGTTAGCCGTGATTTATTGAAAGAGATTCTGGCTGAAGAAGAAGGGCACATTGACTGGCTTGAAACCGAGCTTAGCCTGATTACCCGCCTGGGCATACAGAATTACTCTCAGGCCCAGTTGGCAAAAGATTGACCCCATAAGTCTCATTAGCCTATTCAGCGATAACGTATCTGGTCAAAGGAGTGAGAGCTATATTGGCCTCACTCTTTCTCATTGTTCCTCACTAAAACCCTCACGATGAGCTTTATTCTCCCCCAATTGAATTATCTGGTAAGTTTTCGCATAGATTTTCAACACCAGCTTGCTTCCTGCTGGTATTTACGTATAATGCGCGGGCCTACCTAATCTTGATAGGTCAGATTGAAACTAATCTGTCGGTTACAGCCTAGTGTTGTGACTGAACAATACTCCCGATATGGGGGTTATATGTTGAACGATTACACTCCCCCATCAATCGAAATGGGTGCGAGGAGTAATCATTTACGTTTATAAATAATTGGAGCTCTGGTCTCATGCAGAACCAAAGAATCCGTATCCGCCTGAAAGCGTTTGATCATCGTTTGATCGATCAATCAACTGCGGAAATCGTCGAGACTGCCAAGCGCACTGGTGCGCAGGTACGTGGTCCGATCCCGCTGCCAACTCGCAAAGAGCGCTTTACCGTTCTGATCTCTCCGCACGTCAATAAAGATGCGCGTGATCAGTACGAGATTCGCACTCACAAGCGTCTGGTTGACATCGTTGAGCCAACCGAGAAAACCGTTGATGCTCTGATGCGTCTGGATCTGGCTGCCGGTGTAGACGTGCAGATCAGCCTGGGTTAATCAGGTCATTGAGCGATTGAGAGGTTGAAACAATGATTGGTTTAGTCGGTAAAAAAGTGGGCATGACTCGTATCTTCACTGAAGATGGCGTTTCAATCCCAGTAACTGTTATCGAAATTGAAGCGAACCGCGTAACTCAGGTCAAAAGCCTGGAGAACGACGGATACCGTGCTGTACAAGTAACTACCGGTGCTAAAAAAGCTAACCGCGTTACCAAACCAGAAGCGGGTCATTTCGCTAAAGCTGGCGTAGAAGCTGGCCGTGGTCTGTGGGAATTCCGCCTTCCAGAAGGTCAAGAATTTACTGCTGGTCAAGAAATTAGCGTCGAAATTTTTGCAGACGTTAAGAAAGTCGACGTTACAGGTACGTCTAAAGGTAAAGGTTTTGCCGGTACTGTTAAGCGCTGGAACTTCCGTACCCAAGATGCTACCCATGGTAACTCCTTGTCTCACCGTGTTCCGGGTTCTATCGGTCAAAACCAGACTCCGGGCAAAGTGTTCAAAGGCAAGAAAATGGCTGGCCACCTGGGTGACGAACGTGTAACTGTTCAAAGCCTGGACGTAGTACGTGTTGACGCTGAGCGCAACCTGCTGTTGGTTAAGGGTGCTGTACCGGGCGCTACCGGTGGCAACCTGATCGTTAAACCAGCTGTGAAGGCGTAAGGGGATAGCAATGGAATTAGTATTGAAAGACGCGCAAGGCGCGCTGACTGTTTCCGAAACTACCTTCGGTCGTGATTTCAACGAAGCGCTGGTACATCAGGTTGTTGTTGCTTATGCAGCAGGTGCCCGTCAAGGTACTCGTGCTCAGAAGACCCGCGCTGAAGTAACTGGTTCCGGTAAAAAACCGTGGCGCCAGAAAGGTACTGGCCGTGCGCGAGCAGGTTCTGTAAAGAGCCCGATCTGGCGTTCAGGTGGTGTGACCTTTGCTGCGAAGCCTCAGGACCACAGTCAGAAAGTAAATAAA
Organism: Yersinia alsatica; assembly: GCF_902170305.1. GTDB lineage: Bacteria > Pseudomonadota > Gammaproteobacteria > Enterobacterales > Enterobacteriaceae > Yersinia > Yersinia alsatica. The sequence goes on from NZ_CABHWW010000007.1 coordinate 363,819, forward strand.
AAGATGTACCGCGGCGCGCTGAAAAGCATTCTGTCCGAATTGGTACGTCAAGATCGTCTGATCATTGTCGAAAAATTCTCTGTTGAAGCACCTAAAACTAAGTTGCTGGCGCAGAAATTGAAAGATATGGCTCTGGAAGATGTGCTGATCGTAACGAGTGAACTGGACGAGAACTTGTTCTTGGCAGCTCGCAACCTGTACAAGGTTGACGTTCGCGATGTAGCCGGTATCGACCCAGTTAGCCTGATCGCCTTCGACAAAGTGGTTATGACTGCTGATGCTGTGAAGCAAGTTGAGGAGATGCTGGCATGATTCGTGAAGAACGTCTGCTGAAAGTACTGCGCGCGCCGCATGTATCTGAAAAAGCGTCCGCTGCGATGGAAAAGAATAACACCATCGTTCTCAAAGTTGCCAAAGACGCGACCAAAGCAGAAATTAAAGCTGCAGTGCAGAAACTGTTTGAAGTCGAAGTCGAAGACGTTAACACCTTGCTGGTTAAAGGCAAGAGTAAGCGTCACGGTCAGCGTGTTGGTCGTCGTAGCGACTGGAAAAAAGCTTACGTCACCCTGAAAGAAGGCCAGAATCTGGACTTCATCGGCGGCGCAGAGTAAGTCGGAGGAGTAAACAATGGCAATTGTTAAATGTAAACCTACATCTCCGGGTCGTCGCCACGTTGTTAAAGTGGTTAACCAGGAGTTGCATAAGGGTAAGCCTTATGCCCCGTTGCTTGAGAAATTAAGCAAAAGCGGTGGCCGTAACAACAATGGCCGTATCACTACCCGTCATATCGGTGGTGGCCACAAGCAACATTATCGTCTGGTTGACTTCAAACGCAACAAAGATGGTATCCCTGCTGTGGTAGAGCGTCTGGAGTACGATCCGAACCGTTCCGCGAATATCGCGCTGGTTCTGTACAAAGACGGCGAACGCCGTTATATCCTAGCGCCTAAAGGCCTGAAAGCTGGTGACCAGATTCAATCTGGCGTTGATGCTGCAATTAAAGCAGGTAACACCCTGCCTATGCGTAACATCCCAGTTGGTTCAACGGTTCATAACGTAGAAATGAAACCAGGTAAGGGCGGCCAATTGGCTCGTTCTGCTGGTGCATACGTTCAGATCGTTGCTCGTGACGGTTCCTACGTTACTCTGCGTCTGCGCTCCGGCGAAATGCGCAAGGTTCTGGCTGATTGCCGCGCCACCTTAGGTGAAGTCGGTAACGCTGAACACATGCTGCGTGTCCTGGGTAAAGCAGGTGCCAGTCGTTGGCGTGGTATTCGTCCTACCGTTCGCGGTACGGCGATGAACCCAGTAGATCACCCGCACGGTGGTGGTGAAGGTCGTAACTTTGGTAAGCACCCGGTAACCCCGTGGGGCGTTCAGACTAAAGGTAAGAAGACCCGTAGCAACAAGCGTACTGATAAGTTCATCGTACGTCGCCGTAGTAAAAAATAATTAGAGGATAAGCCATGCCACGTTCTCTCAAGAAAGGTCCCTTCATTGACCTGCACTTGCTGAAGAAGGTAGAGAAAGCGGTGGAAAGCGGAGACAAGAAGCCAATTCGGACTTGGTCCCGTCGTTCAACGGTCTTTCCAAATATGATCGGTTTGACCATCGCTGTCCATAATGGTCGTCAGCACGTTCCAGTATTCGTTTCCGATGAAATGGTCGGTCACAAACTGGGTGAATTCGCGCCGACCCGTACTTATCGCGGCCATGCGGCCGATAAAAAGGCTAAAAAGCGCTAAGGTAGGAGGAAGAGATGGAAACTATCGCTAAACATCGCCACGCTCGTTCTTCTGCTCAGAAGGTTCGCTTGGTAGCGGACCTGATTCGCGGTAAGAAAGTGTCGCAAGCTCTGGAAACTCTAACCTACACCAACAAGAAAGCTGCTGGTTTGGTTAAGAAGGTACTAGAGTCTGCCATTGCTAACGCAGAACACAACGATGGCGCTGACATCGATGATCTGAAAGTCACGAAGATCTTCGTAGACGAAGGCCCTAGCATGAAGCGCATTATGCCGCGTGCAAAAGGTCGTGCAGATCGCATCCTGAAGCGCACCAGCCACATTACTGTGGTTGTGTCCGATCGCTGAGACTCTGGAGACTAGCAATGGGTCAGAAAGTACATCCTAATGGTATTCGACTAGGTATTGTCAAAGCTTGGAACTCTACCTGGTACGCAAATACCAAAGAATTCGCTGACAACCTGGACAGCGACTTTAAAGTTCGCCAATTCCTGACTAAGGAATTAGCGAAAGCTTCCGTTTCTCGCATCGTTATCGAGCGTCCAGCGAAGAGCATCCGTGTGACTATTCACACCGCTCGTCCTGGCATCGTTATCGGCAAGAAAGGTGAAGATGTCGAAAAACTGCGTAAGGTCGTAGCGGATATCGCTGGCGTTCCTGCACAGATTAACATCGCCGAAGTCCGTAAACCGGAACTGGACGCAAAATTGGTTGCTGACAGCATCACTTCACAGCTGGAACGTCGCGTTATGTTCCGTCGTGCTATGAAGCGTGCAGTACAGAACGCAATGCGTCTTGGCGCTAAAGGTATCAAAGTTGAAGTAAGCGGCCGCCTTGGCGGTGCTGAAATCGCGCGTACCGAATGGTACCGTGAAGGTCGTGTTCCGTTGCATACACTGCGTGCGGATATCGATTACAACACATCTGAAGCGCACACCACTTATGGTGTAATCGGCGTTAAGGTATGGATCTTCAAAGGTGAGATCTTGGGTGGTATGGCTGCTGTTGAACAACCGGAACCGGCTGCTCAACCTAAAAAGCAGCAGCGTAAAGGCCGCAAGTAAGGAGAATCGCTGATGTTACAACCAAAGCGTACAAAATTCCGTAAGATGCACAAAGGCCGTAACCGTGGCCTTGCGCAAGGTACGGATGTTAGCTTCGGTGAGTTCGGCCTGAAAGCTTGTGGCCGTTGCCGCCTGACGGCTCGTCAAATCGAAGCAGCCCGTCGTGCGATGACACGTGCAATTAAGCGTCAAGGTAAGGTCTGGATCCGTGTATTCCCGGACAAACCGATCACCGAGAAGCCGCTCGAAGTACGTATGGGTAAAGGTAAGGGTAACGTAGAGTATTGGGTTGCCCTGATCCAGCCAGGAAAAGTTTTATTTGAAATGGCTGGTGTGCCGGAAGAAACTGCTCGCGAAGCATTTAAGCTCGCTGCAGCGAAACTGCCTGTAGGAACCACCTTTGTAACTAAGACGGTGATGTAATGAAAGCACAAGAGCTGCGTGAAAAAAGCGTTGAAGAGCTGAACACTGAGCTGCTCAACCTGCTGCGTGAGCAATTTAATTTGCGCATGCAGGCGGCTAGTGGCCAGCTGCAACAAACTCACCTGTCGAAACAAGTGCGTCGTAATATCGCACGTGTTAAGACTTTACTGACTGAAAAGGCGGGTGCGTAATGACTGACCAAATCCGTACTCTGCAAGGTCGTGTAGTTAGTGACAAAATGGAGAAATCCATGGTTGTTGCTATCGAACGTGTGGTGAAGCACCCGATTTACGGGAAATTCATCCGTCGTACGACGAAATTGCATGTACATGACGAGAACAATGAATGTGGAATCGGTGACGTGGTTGAAATCCGCGAATGCCGTCCATTGTCAAAGACTAAGTCTTGGACACTTGTTCGCGTTGTAGAGAAAGCGATTCTGTAATAGAGTAGCCAACTCGAACATAATAAACGGCTCAGAAAGTGAGCCGTTTATTTTTTCTACCCATAATCTGGAAGCGGTGTTATAATGCTGCGCCCTCATTCTTGGGGCTTTTAAACGACCTATTCTGGGTCCTAAAGTAGTAGTTGACATTAGCGGAGCACTAACATGATCCAAGAACAGACTATGCTGAACGTGGCCGACAACTCCGGTGCACGTCGCGTAATGTGTATCAAGGTTCTAGGTGGCTCGCACCGTCGCTACGCAGGCATCGGCGACATCATCAAGATCACCATCAAGGAAGCAATTCCTCGTGGCAAGGTGAAGAAAGGCGATGTTCTGAAGGCGGTAGTGGTGCGCACCAAGAAGGGTGTACGTCGCCCGGACGGTTCTGTCATTCGCTTCGATGGTAACGCTTGTGTTATTTTAAATAATAACAGCGAGCAGCCAATCGGCACGCGTATTTTTGGGCCGGTAACTCGTGAACTGCGTAATGAGAAGTTCATGAAAATTATCTCTCTGGCACCAGAAGTACTCTAAGGAGCGAACCATGGCAGCGAAAATCCGTCGTGATGACGAAGTTATCGTGCTAACCGGGAAAGACAAAGGTAAGCGCGGTAAAGTAAAGAATGTCCTGTCTGCTGGTAAGGTCATTGTTGAAGGTATCAACCTGGTTAAAAAACATCAGAAGCCGGTTCCGGCCCTGAACCAACCAGGCGGCATTGTTGAAAAAGAAGCTGCAATTCAAGTTTCCAACATTGCGCTGTTCAACGCGACAACCGGTAAGGCTGACCGTGTAGGCTTTAGATTCGAAGACGGCAAAAAAGTCCGTTTCTTTAAATCTAATAGCGAAACTATCAAGTAATTTGGAGTAATACGATGGCGAAACTGCATGATTACTACAAAGACGAGGTGGTCAAACAACTGATGTCTCAGTTTGGCTACAACTCTGTCATGCAAGTCCCTCGGGTCGAGAAGATCACCCTGAACATGGGTGTTGGTGAAGCGATCGCTGACAAGAAACTGCTGGATAATGCAGCAGCTGACTTGGCAGCAATCTCCGGTCAAAAGCCGTTTATCACCAAAGCACGCAAATCTGTTGCAGGCTTCAAAATCCGTCAGGGCTATCCGATCGGCTGTAAAGTAACCCTGCGTGGCGAACGCATGTGGGAATTCTTTGAGCGTCTGATTTCCATTGCTGTACCTCGTATCCGTGACTTCCGTGGCTTGTCCGCTAAGTCATTCGATGGTCGTGGTAACTACAGCATGGGTGTGCGCGAGCAGATCATCTTCCCGGAAATCGACTACGATAAAGTCGATCGTGTACGTGGTTTGGATATTACCATTACCACTACTGCGAAATCCGATGATGAAGGCCGTGCATTGTTGGCTGCTTTTAAATTCCCATTCCGCAAGTAAGGTAGGGTTACTGATGGCTAAGCAATCAATGAAAGCACGCGAAGTCGTTCGCGTGAAACTAGCTAACAAATACCGCGCTCAACGCGAGGAATTAAAAGCTATTATCTCTGGTGTGAACTCATCCGACGAAGATCGTTGGAATGCTGTTCTGAAGCTGCAGTCTCTGCCGCGTGATTCCAGCCCGTCCCGTCAGCGTAACCGCTGCAACCAAACTGGTCGTCCGCATGGTTTCCTGCGGAAGTTCGGGTTGAGCCGTATTAAAGTCCGTGAAACCGCAATGCGCGGTGAAATCCCGGGCCTTAAAAAGGCTAGCTGGTAATTGTCACCAATTGAATCACGGGAGTAAAGACAGATGAGCATGCAAGATCCGATCGCGGATATGCTGACCCGTATCCGTAACGGTCAAGCCGCAAACAAAGTTGCGGTCACCATGCCTTCCTCCAAGCTGAAAGTGGCAATTGCCAACGTTCTGAAGGAAGAAGGTTTTATTGAAGATTTTAAAGTCGAAGGCGACACCAAGCCTGTACTGGAATTAGCACTTAAGTATTTCCAGGGCAAGGCAGTGGTAGAAAGCATTCAACGTATCAGCCGTCCAGGTCTGCGCATCTATAAGAAAAAAGATGAGCTGCCAAAAGTTATGGCCGGTTTGGGTATCGCTGTTATTTCTACCTCTAAAGGTGTTATGACCGATCGTGCAGCTCGCCAAGCTGGTCTTGGTGGCGAGATTATCTGCTACGTAGCTTAATTCGGGAGGAAAGAATGTCTCGTGTTGCAAAAGCACCCGTCGTCATTCCTGCCGGCGTAGAGGTAAAACTCAACGGTCAGGTTATTTCGATAAAGGGTAAGAACGGCGAGCTGACTCGTACCGTCCATAGCGCTGTTGAAGTTAAGCAAGAAGAAAATACACTGACTTTCGCTCCACGCGAAGGCGCTGTAGACGGTTGGGCCCAAGCGGGTACCACTCGTGCACTGCTTAATGCAATGGTCGTTGGTGTTACCGAAGGCTTCACTAAGAAGCTTCAATTGGTAGGTGTAGGTTACCGTGCCGCAGTTAAAGGCAACGTGGTGAATTTAGCTTTAGGCTTCTCTCACCCCGTTGACCACGAATTGCCGGCTGGCATCACTGCCGAATGCCCGACTCAAACTGAAATCGTGCTGAAAGGCGCTGATAAGCAGGTGATTGGTCAGGTTGCAGCAGATTTGCGTGCCTACCGTCGTCCTGAGCCTTATAAAGGCAAGGGTGTCCGTTACGCCGACGAAGTCGTGCGTACCAAAGAGGCTAAGAAGAAGTAAGGTAACACTATGGATAAGAAAGCAGCTCGTATCCGTCGTGCGACCCGCGCACGCCGCAAGCTCAAAGAACTGGGTGCGACTCGCCTGGTGGTACATCGTACCCCACGCCATATTTACGCGCAGGTTATCGCACCAAACGGTTCTGAAATTTTGGTAGCAGCTTCTACTTTAGAAAAAGCTATCAATGAGCAATTGAAGTACGCCGGCAACAAAGATGCCGCAGCAGCTGTAGGCAAAACTATTGCTGAGCGCGCATTGGAAAAAGGGATCACGAAAGTATCCTTTGACCGTTCCGGTTTCCAATATCATGGTCGAGTCCAGGCACTGGCAGATGCTGCCCGTGAAGCTGGCCTTCAGTTCTAAGGTAGAGGTGTAAGATGTCTCACATCGAAAAACAAGCTGGCGAACTGCAGGAAAAGCTGATCGCGGTAAACCGCGTATCTAAAACCGTAAAAGGTGGCCGTATTTTCAGCTTTACCGCACTGACAGTAGTTGGTGATGGTAACGGTCGCGTTGGTTTTGGCTACGGCAAAGCACGCGAAGTTCCGGCAGCGATCCAGAAAGCGATGGAAAAAGCCCGTCGCGCTATGATTAATGTTGCTTTGGATAACGGCACCCTGCAGCACCCAGTAAAAGGTGCTCACACAGGTTCCCGTGTATTCATGCAACCAGCTTCTGAAGGTACCGGTATCATCGCCGGTGGTGCAATGCGCGCCGTCTTGGAAGTTGCAGGGGTTCATAACGTATTAGCTAAAGCATATGGTTCTACTAACCCGATCAACGTGGTTCGTGCAACTATCGCTGCTTTAGAAGATATGAAATCCCCAGAAATGGTCGCTGCTAAGCGTGGTAAATCCGTCGAAGAAATTCTAGGGAAATAACCATGGCAAAGACTATTAAAGTAACTCAAACAAAAAGCAGTATCGGTCGTTTGCCAAAACATAAGGCAACCCTGATCGGTTTAGGTCTGCGTCGTATTGGTCATACTGTAGAGCGTGAGGATACTCCTGCTGTGCGTGGTATGGTCAACTTGGTTTCCTACATGGTTAAAGTTGAGGAGTAACAGATGCGTTTAAATACTCTGTCTCCGGCTGATGGTGCCAAGCATGCGCCGAAGCGTGTAGGTCGTGGTATCGGTTCTGGCCTGGGTAAAACTGCTGGTCGTGGTCACAAAGGTCAGAACTCACGTTCTGGTGGTGGCGTACGTCGTGGTTTTGAAGGCGGTCAGATGCCTTTATATCGTCGTTTGCCGAAATTCGGCTTCACCTCTCGCAAAGCTATGATCACGGCAGAAGTTCGTCTGTCTGAACTGGCTTTAGTGGAAGGCGACGTAATCGACCTGAACACGCTGAAAGCCGCTAACGTTGTTGGTACCCAGATTGAGTTCGCGAAAGTTATGCTTTCAGGCGAAATCACTCGTGCGGTAACTCTTCGTGGTCTGCGTGTCACCAAAGGCGCTCGTGCTGCTATCGAAGCTGCTGGCGGTAAAATTGAGGAATAAGTAGCAGATGGCTAAGCAACCAGGATTAGATTTTCAAAGTGCTAAAGGCGGATTAGGCGAACTGAAGCGCAGACTTTTGTTTGTTATCGGTGCGCTTATTGTTTTCCGTATCGGCTCTTTTATTCCGATTCCTGGTATCGATGCCACTGTGCTTGCTAAATTGCTCGAGCAGCAGAGAGGGACCATCATTGAAATGTTTAACATGTTCTCTGGTGGTGCTCTCAGTCGTGCCTCTATCTTTGCCTTGGGTATCATGCCGTATATTTCGGCATCTATTATTATCCAACTGTTAACGGTGGTTCATCCAGCGCTGGCAGAAATAAAGAAAGAGGGGGAGGCTGGCCGTCGTAAGATTAGTCAGTATACCCGCTATGGCACGTTGGTACTGGCGATATTCCAGTCGATTGGTATTGCTACCGGTCTACCGAATATGCCTGGGATGCAAGGTCTGGTAATCAATCCAGGCTTTGCCTTCTATTTTACCGCTGTTGTTAGCTTGGTCACCGGGACAATGTTCCTGATGTGGCTTGGCGAACAGATTACTGAACGGGGTATCGGTAACGGTATTTCAATCATAATCTTTGCTGGTATTGTTGCGGGTCTTCCACCTGCAATAGCCCATACCATCGAGCAAGCTCGGCAAGGCGACCTGCACTTCCTCCTGTTGCTGTTGGTTGCAGTATTAGTGTTTGCAGTAACCTTCTTCGTTGTTTTCATTGAACGTGGTCAGCGTCGTATCGTCGTTAACTATGCTAAACGTCAACAAGGGCGTCGTGTTTATGCAGCACAGAGCACACACTTACCGTTGAAAGTGAATATGGCCGGGGTAATCCCAGCAATCTTCGCTTCCAGCATAATTCTGTTCCCTGCCACGATTGCATCATGGTTTGGGGGCGGGACAGGTTGGAACTGGCTGACGACTATTTCGATGTATTTGCAGCCGGGACAGCCGCTTTATGTGTTACTCTATGCGTCTGCAATCATCTTCTTCTGTTTCTTCTACACGGCGTTGGTGTTTAACCCGCGTGAAACAGCAGATAACCTGAAGAAGTCCGGTGCATTCGTGCCAGGAATTCGTCCGGGAGAGCAAACGGCGAAGTACATCGATAAAGTAATGACGCGTCTAACCTTAATTGGTGCGATGTATATTACTTTCATCTGCCTGATCCCGGAGTTCATGCGTGACGCGATGAAAGTACCATTTTACTTTGGTGGTACCTCCCTACTTATCGTAGTGGTGGTCATCATGGACTTTATGGCTCAAGTGCAAACTCTGATGATGTCAAGTCAGTACGAGTCTGCATTGAAGAAAGCAAACCTGAAAGGCTATAACCGCTAATTCAGGGATGTTTGAGAAGTTACGGAGAGTAAAAATGAAAGTTCGTGCTTCCGTCAAGAAATTATGTCGTAACTGCAAAATTGTTAAGCGTAACGGTGTCGTTCGCGTAATCTGCAGTGCCGAACCAAAGCATAAACAGCGTCAAGGCTGATTATCTTGCATATTTTTCTTGCAAAGTTGGGTTGAGCTGGCTAGATTAGCCAGCCAATCTTTTGTATGTGACTGCAATGCTATTTGAGTATCCTGAAAACGGGCTTTTCAGAATGGTATTGCTGTATAAAATAGTAGGAGTGCATAGTGGCCCGTATAGCAGGCATTAACATTCCTGATCAGAAACATACCGTTATCGCTTTGACTGCGATCTACGGCATCGGTAAAACCCGTTCACAGGCTATCTGTGTTGCGGCGGGTATTGCTGAAAATGTTAAGATCAGTGAGCTGTCTGAAGAGCAAATCGAGAAGCTGCGTGACGAAGTTGCCAAGTACGTTGTAGAAGGTGATCTGCGTCGTGAGGTGACCCTGAGCATCAAGCGTCTGATGGACCTTGGGACTTATCGTGGTTTGCGTCATCGTCGTGGTCTACCAGTTCGCGGTCAGCGTACTAAGACCAACGCACGTACCCGTAAGGGTCCGCGTAAACCGATCAAGAAATAATCGGGGTGATTGAATAATGGCAAAGGCACCTATTCGTGCACGCAAGCGTGTAAGAAAGACAGTCTCTGACGGTGTGGCTCATATCCATGCTTCTTTCAACAACACCATCGTTACCATTACAGATCGTCAAGGTAACGCATTGGGTTGGGCAACAGCAGGTGGTTCCGGTTTCCGTGGATCTCGTAAGTCTACTCCGTTTGCAGCGCAAGTTGCAGCAGAGCGCTGCGCTGACGCAGTGAAAGAATACGGTATCAAGAATCTGGAAGTTATGGTTAAAGGACCTGGTCCGGGCCGTGAGTCTACTATCCGTGCGTTAAACGCGGCTGGTTTTCGCATCACTAATATTACTGATGTGACTCCGATCCCTCATAACGGTTGTCGTCCGCCGAAAAAGCGCCGCGTATAACGCTGCTTTTAGGTTTGTTGGAGAGAGAAAATGGCAAGATATTTGGGTCCTAAGCTCAAGCTGAGCCGTCGTGAGGGCACAGACCTGTTCCTTAAGTCTGGCGTTCGCGCGATTGACACCAAGTGTAAGATTGAACAACCACCTGGCCAGCACGGTGCGCGTAAACCGCGTCTGTCTGACTACGGTGTGCAGTTACGTGAGAAACAAAAAGTTCGCCGTATCTATGGTGTTCTAGAACGTCAATTCCGTAACTACTATAAAGAAGCAGCACGTCTGAAAGGCAACACCGGTGCAAACCTGTTGCAATTGCTGGAAGGCCGTCTGGATAACGTAGTTTACCGTATGGGCTTTGGCGCAACTCGTGCTGAATCACGTCAGCTGGTTAGTCATAAAGCTATCATGGTAAATGGTCGCGTTGTTAACATCGCTTCTTATCAGGTATCTCCGAATGACGTAGTCAGCATCCGTGAGAAAGCTAAAAAGCAGTCTCGTGTTAAGGCAGCTTTGGAGCTGGCTGAGCAGCGTGAAAAGCCGACTTGGCTGGAAGTTGATGCTGTCAAGATGGAAGGTGTGTTCAAACGTATTCCTGAACGTACTGATCTGTCTGCGGACATTAACGAACACCTGATCGTCGAGCTTTACTCCAAGTAAAGCTTAGTACCAAAGAGAGGACACAATGCAGGGTTCTGTGACAGAGTTTCTAAAACCGCGCCTGGTAGATATCGAGCAAGTCAGTTCGACGCACGCCAAGGTGACCCTTGAGCCGTTAGAGCGTGGCTTTGGCCACACTCTCGGCAACGCACTGCGCCGTATTCTGCTTTCATCTATGCCGGGTTGCGCGGTGACCGAGGTTGAGATTGATGGTGTACTGCATGAGTACAGCACCAAAGAAGGCGTACAGGAAGATATCCTGGAGATCCTGCTCAACCTGAAAGGGCTGGCGGTGAGAGTTCAGGGTAAAGATGAAGTTATTCTTACCCTGAATAAGTCTGGCATTGGCCCTGTGACTGCAGCCGATATCACCCATGATGGTGATGTCGAAATCGTCAAGCCGCAGCACGTTATCTGCCACCTGACCGATGAAAACGCATCTATTAGCATGCGTATCAAAGTTCAACGTGGTCGTGGTTATGTGCCGGCTTCTGCCCGAATTCATTCGGAAGAAGATGAGCGCCCGATTGGTCGTCTGTTAGTAGACGCATGCTATAGCCCTGTAGAGCGTATTGCCTACAATGTTGAAGCAGCGCGTGTAGAACAGCGTACCGACCTGGACAAGTTGGTTATCGAGATGGAAACCAATGGTACGATCGATCCTGAAGAGGCGATCCGCCGTGCGGCAACTATCTTGGCTGAACAGCTTGAAGCTTTCGTTGACCTACGTGATGTACGTCAGCCGGAAGTTAAAGAAGAGAAGCCAGAGTTTGATCCGATCCTGCTGCGCCCTGTTGACGATCTGGAATTGACTGTCCGCTCTGCTAACTGCCTCAAGGCAGAAGCTATCCACTACATCGGTGATCTGGTACAGCGTACCGAAGTTGAGCTGTTGAAAACGCCGAACTTGGGTAAAAAATCTCTTACTGAGATTAAAGACGTGCTCGCATCACGTGGTCTTTCTTTAGGCATGCGCCTAGAAAATTGGCCACCGGCTAGCATTGCTGACAACGAGTAACCGGATCACAGGTTAAGGTTTTACTGAGAAGGATAAGGTCATGCGCCATCGTAAGAGTGGTCGTCAACTGAACCGTAACAGCAGCCATCGCCAGGCTATGTTCCGTAACATGGCCGGCTCTTTGGTTCGTCATGAGATAATCAAGACGACCCTGCCGAAAGCGAAAGAGCTGCGTCGCGTTGTTGAGCCGCTGATTACTCTTGCCAAGACCGACAGCGTAGCTAATCGTCGTCTGGCATTCGCCCGTACTCGTGATAACGAGATCGTGGCAAAACTGTTTAACGAGCTAGGCCCGCGTTTCGCGAGCCGCGCCGGTGGTTACACTCGCATTCTTAAGTGTGGCTTCCGTGCAGGCGACAACGCACCGATGGCTTACATCGAGTTAGTTGATCGTGCTGCATCGCAAGCAGAAGTAGTTGCTGCAGAGTAATCTGTAAACGCGTAAAAAAACCGGGCTTGCCCGGTTTTTTTACGTCCATAATTCAGTAACATGAGTTTCGATCCTCCGTATCTTTCTTTTATCCCCCTTATTTTTCATCTATCAATCCATTAATCTTAACTATTAACCCATTTTATGGGTTCAGAACCTTAGGGAACAATATGGGACTAATTGATGAATGGGCTGAAAGGCATATCATTAAGGCTCAGGAGAGAGGCGAACTCGATAACCTGCCGGGAAATGGCAGACCATTGCTGCTTGATGATGATACCTTTATTCCCGTTGATTTGAGAGTAAGCTATAGATTGTTGAAGAATGCAGGTTGCCTTCCTCCTGAATTACAGGATAGGCAGGAGGCGCTCACGATTGCGGATTTGCTCTCACAACTAGATGAACAACATGATGATTATGCCAATTTACATAAGCGTCTAGCTTTGTTGCAATTGAGATTGAAGCAAGCGGGACTTAGTACCGAGTTTCTGCACAGAGAGTATCAATATAAATTGGCAGATAAGCTGTCGAAAGAGAGTGACTAAATGTTAAAAATTGGGCAGCTTGCAAAACTCGCTGATGTTACGCCAGATACGATTCGTTATTACGAAAAACAAGGAATGATGGATCATGGCGAGCGAACAGAGGGAGGCTATAGGCTTTATAGCGAGCAAGATTTGCAGCGTTTAAGGTTTATCCGTTATGCGAAACAGCTTGGTTTTACATTAGAAACTATCGCTGAATTATTATCGATCCGTGTCGACCCTGAACATCATACTTGCCAGGAATCAAAGGCAATCGTAGATTCTCGTTTGCATGATGTAGAAAGTAAGATTACCGAGTTGAAAAAGATGCGCGACTCATTGAAACGGCTGAGTAATGCATGCTGTGGGAGTACTCATGCCACAACTTATTGCTCTATTTTAGAGGCGCTGGAGCAGGGGGCGGCTGAAGAATTAGCCAAAGACTAAGTTTTTTAGATGGGTAGTTTTAATCAGCTCAAACAAGCAGTATTATTCGTGGGATTTTTAATCAATACATTCATTAATGAGGCAATACTATGACGAAATATCGGCATACCAAAGGGAAAATTAAAGACAACGCGCTAGAAGCTCTACTTCATGACCCACTCTTCAGACAGCGTATTGAGAAGAATATTAAAGGTAAAGGGAGTTATCAGCGTAAAGAAAAACATGCAAAAGGTGGTAACTGGGAGGCCAGTGGTAAGCAATCAATCGATTCTTTACCACTGGCCTTCTGATTTTAGCTTAATAAAAAAGCCATCAAATTGATGGCTTTTAACATTCCGTCAAAGTGAAATTATTTTGATTGCTGTGCTTTTAGTAAATCACGGATCTCTGCCAATAAGGTTTCTTCTGCTGTTGGTGCCGGTGGTGCTGCGGATTCTTCCGCTTTTTCACGGCGTAGTTTGTTCATCAGCTTAACTGCAGAGAAAATAGCGAGAGCTACGATAACGAAATCAAAAATGCTCTGAAGAAATATACCGTAATTCATTACAACCGCAGGTATCGTTCCTTCGGCTGCCCGTAATACAAAATGGAATTGTTTAAAGTCGACTCCACCGAGTAATAAACCTAGTGGTGGCATGATGATATCGGCGACAAGTGAAGAAACAATTCTACCGAATGCAGCCCCAATAATGACCCCGACCGCTAAGTCGACAACGTTGCCACGCATGGCAAATTCACGAAATTCCTTCATAAAACTCATAACCAACACTCCATTTAAAAATGAACTACTTAATCTTAGCTAAATAAAACTCGATACAACCAGAATTATAGGAGAATTTTTCCTATTACCCATGGGAATAGTTTTAATTGATAACTTTGGTAAGTTAATTTAATAGTTATTGATTACAAGAAGAATGGGCTGGGTTGGAACAAACGCTCCACATCAGGAACAAATTTCTTGTGGGTAATAAACATCACCACATGATCGCCCTGTTTAATGATTGAATTGCCATTGGCGATAATAACTTCATCACCGCGAACAATAGCGCCAATAGTTGTACCAGGCGGCAGTTTGATATCTTCTACCATTCGACCGACAACTTTTGACGTGCTTTCATCACCATGAGCAATAGCTTCGATTGCTTCTGCTACACCACGTCTCAATGAGGAAACACTCACAATATCAGCTTTGCGTACATGGCCTAATAATGCAGAAATAGTGGCTTGCTGTGGTGATATGACAATATCAATAACACTTCCCTGAACCAGATCGACATAGGCGCTGCGCTGTATTAATACCATCGCTTTTTTCGCACCCATGCGTTTTGCCAACATAGCCGACATAATATTTGCTTCATCGTCATTGGTAATGGCAATAAAGACATCAACCTGCTCAATATGCTCTTCTGCTAGTAATTCTTGGTCTGATGCATCGCCATAAAATACGATGGTGTCATGCAGCATTTCAGCTAATTCAGCCGCGCGTTGCTGGTCACGTTCAATTAATTTTACGCTGTAATCTTTTTCTAATCGCAGAGCCAAACCCGCCCCGACATTACCCCCACCGACAATCATAATGCGCTTATAGGGTTTTTCCAGACGCTGCAATTCACTCATTACAGCCCGAATATGCTGTGAGGCGGCAACAAAGAATACTTCATCACCAGCTTCTATGATTGTTGAACCTTGCGGACGAATCGGCCTGTCTTGGCGGAATATCGCGGCTACGCGGGTATCAATGTGCGGCATATGTTCGCGCAAAGATGATAATGCATTACCGACCAATGGCCCGCCATAGTAGGCTTTGACCGCGGCAATACTCACTTTCCCCTCGGCAAAGTTGACCACCTGCAAAGCGCCCGGATATTCGATTAATTTATAGATGTAATCGATAACTAGCTGTTCTGGTGAGATTAAATGGTCGATAGGCACGGCTTCTGGCAGGAAGAGCTTATCAGCCTCACGAATATATTCAGCTGAACGGATACGCGCGATACGATTTGGGGTATTAAAGAGCGAGTAAGCAATTTGGCAGGCAACCATATTGGTTTCGTCGGAATTTGTTACTGCAACCAACATATCTGCATCTTCAGCCCCGGCTTCCCGCAAAACTCGAGGATGCGAACCGTGCCCTTGTACCACTCGAAGGTCAAATTTATCTTGTAGCTGACGTAGTCGGCCAGAGTCGACATCAACGACGGTAATGTCGTTGTTCTCGCCCACCAGATTTTCTGCCAGGGTTCCGCCAACTTGCCCCGCCCCAAGAATAATTATTTTCATAGCGTTCTCTGTTTCACACTGAAATTAGGTTTTGAGGCAGCAAAGCCACGACTATCTTTTGATCAACTTCGCATAGAAGAAACCATCGCCATCCTCAGGGTGCGGCAGATTTTGTCTACCTGGTGCTGAGAGCGTACCGGTTTCAACCAACTCAGCTTCACCATGCCGTTGCAGGAAAGCTGCAATCTGCTGCTGATTCTCTTCGGGCAATATAGAGCAGGTAGCATAAACCATTACGCCACCTTTTTTCAGTTTAGGCCAGATAGCTTCTATTATCTCAGATTGCAGTTGGGCCAACTCGGCAATGTCACTGTCTCGACGTAACCACTTGATATCAGGATGTCGACGAATGACACCCGTTGCGGAGCAGGGCGCATCTAACAATATCCGATCAAACTGTTGATCGCCGCACCATGCATCTGGAGTTCGCCCATCACCGACTCGTACAACGGCATTTAATTTCAGGCGCTGTAAGTTTTCTTTAACCCGGCTAAGACGCTGCTCATCAATATCAACTGCCAATACGTGGGCCTTTGGTGCAGCTTCCAGGATATGAGTTGTTTTGCCGCCAGGGGCTGCGCAGAGATCAAGGATCTGCTCACCATTTTGCGGATCGAGCAGATCAACACAACCTTGTGCCGACGCATCTTGCACTGTTACCCAGCCAAGTTCAAAGCCGGGAAGATCATTAACCGCGCAAGGTGTAATCAGGCGAACGGCATCAGGATAAACGTCATGTGGTAGGGCATCGATATTGGCTTGTTTTAACAGATCTAGATATTCATTACGCGAATGATGTAACCGACTTACCCGCAGCCACATTGGTGGCTTCTGGTTATTCGCATCCAAAATCTGCTGCCATTGGTCTGGATAAGCCTGTTTAATCCGTGCTAATAACCAGCTTGGATGCAGATAGCGGCTATCGTTATTTGCTGCTCGTTCTAGTAACTCAACTTGTTGACGCTGGAACTGGCGCAGTACTCCGTTGATTAACCCTTTCAATTGTGGGCGTTTCAGCGTCGTAGCGCCTTCCACCGTCTCGGCCAAAGCTGCATGCGGAGGAATGCGTGTGTATATTAGCTGATAAAGCCCCACCATAATTAGATAATGGAAAACCCGTTGTTTTCCGGTCATCGGGCGCGCCATTAGCTGCTGGATACACCACTCAAGTTGTGGCAGGACACGCAAAGTGCCAAAACACAACTCCTGCAGCAATGCGCGATCTTTGTCGGAAATACTTTTATGTAGCCCAGGCAGAACAGTACTGAGCGATTGCCCCTGATCCAATACCTGGCTAATTGCTTTAGCAGCGATGCTGCGGAGATTGTATGTGTTTTTCATAACCAAAAAAGCCGACAAACGTCAGCAAATAAAGGGAAAGTGGCCCGATGATGAAGTATCGGGCGATGAAATCTATCCGTTAGACCTGAGCTATTATGCTAGTTGGCTACCCGGTGTAAACCATTCGCGTCGTGAATTTAATAAGTCTGCTGCGGACATGGCTTTTTTCCCGGCGGGTTGCAGTTGGGTGATATTCAAAACTCCCTCAGCAGTGGCAACTTGAATGCCATGTTTATCCGCATGGATGATAGTTCCGGGTGCCATATTATCAACCGCAGCGAGCACTTGCGCTTGCCAGACTTTGACCGGCTGTTCATCAACGACAAAATAGCTGACTGGCCAAGGATTAAAGGCACGAATGCAACGTTCTAACTGAACAGCAGAAAGTGACCAATCTAATTTGGCTTCCTCTTTACTGAGTTTTTCTGCATAGGTAACTTGCGCTTCATCTTGTACTTCAGGCTGGGCGCAGCCCTCAGCTAGCTGTTGCAATGTGACCAATAAGCCCTGGGGACCAAGCTGCGCCAATTTATCGTACAGTGTGGCGCTGGTATCTTCTGGCTGAATGTCACATTCAATTTTATGCAGCATATCGCCGGTATCGAGCCCAACATCCATCTGCATGATGGTTACACCGGTTTTTGCGTCGCCAGCCCATAATGAACGTTGGATGGGCGCCGCGCCGCGCCAGCGAGGTAACAGAGAACCATGAACATTAATGCAGCCTAGCCGCGGCATTGCCAATACTGAGGCTGGCAGAATCAAGCCATAGGCAACCACGACCATGATATCGGCTTTAAGATCAGCAACTAAATGTTGGTTTTCTTCCGGCCGTAATGATTTTGGCTGAAACACAGGAATGCCGTGTTGTTCTGCAAGTACCTTAACCGGGCTTGGAGTCAGTTTATTGCCTCGGCCAGCCGGGCGATCAGGTTGAGTGAAAACACCCACAATCTGATGTTGAGAAGACAACAACGCGCCTAAATGGCGCGCTGCAAAGTCAGGAGTTCCGGCAAAAATAATCCGCAAAGAATCAGACACGTTGGTTTCCTGCATTAGAAGGGGTTAGTTGGCACGAGCATTCAACTTGGCCATTTTCTCCAGCTTTTGGCGGATACGCTGGCGTTTCAGCGGTGACAAATAGTCGACAAACAGTTTACCCACCAAGTGATCCATTTCATGCTGGATACAAATTGCTAATAAATCATCGGCTTCCAGTTCGAACGGCTTACCGTCTCGATCCAGTGCTCTGATTTTTACTTTTTCAGCCCGAGGCACTAAGGCACGTTGCTCAGGAATTGATAGGCAACCTTCTTCAATGCCGGTTTCACCGCTTTTTTCCAACAGTTCTGGGTTAATTAGCACCAGACGTTGGTCACGATTTTCCGAAACATCGATGACGATAATTTGCAGGTGAACATCCACTTGTGTTGCAGCAAGACCAATGCCTTCCTCTGCGTACATGGTTTCGAACATGTCGTCCACGATACGCTGGATTTCACCATTGACTTCTTTTACCGGCGCAGCAATTTTGCGCAGCCGGTCATCTGGGTAATGTAATACTTGTAATACTGACATAAATATCTAGATCTGCGTCCGAGTAGTGAATGATATTCAATCTCTATTGTAGACATTTCCGGCCCTGATTGACAGCATCGGCTACCAATTGAACAAATCGGTATCAGCTTAGAAAGCAAGTCAGGGAGACGATATGCTAGCGGCAGAAATATGGCTCAGGATGAGCAAAGTCAAGGGGCTGGGCACAATAAAAAGCAGTGCATTGGTCAAGCGGCTGCTTGCCCATGGTGATATCCATCCCGGGAGGTTAGTGGCTTACGGATTAAACTCACAACAATGTCAGCAATTTTTCCAAGCTAATCCCCGTGATATTGAGGCCACTCTGAGATGGTTGGACTCCCCTTCCCACCACTTACTGGCCTATGGTGAAACTGACTATCCACCTCGCTTAATTCATATTTCAGCTGCGCCACTCGTGATTTTTGCCTCTGGTGAACTTGATGCCCTTTATCACCCTCAGGTTGCCATGGTTGGAAGTCGCCACTTTAGCCATTATGGCGAGCAATGGGGGCGGCATTTTGCTTCTGAGCTGGCTCTCATGGGGCTGGCTATTACTAGTGGCTTGGCTATGGGGATTGACGGAATATGCCATAGGGCGGCCTTGGATGTGAAAGGAAAGACTATCGCTGTATTGGGGAGTGGTTTAGAGAATATTTACCCACGTCGCCATCACCATTTAGCCCGAGAAATTGAGTCTCAAGGTGGTGTTTTAGTCTCAGAGTTTTTGACGACAGCATTACCTATCGCGGCTCATTTCCCCAGAAGAAACCGTATAATTAGCGGGCTAAGTTCGGCCGTATTAGTTGTTGAAGCAACGTTGAAAAGTGGCTCTTTAATTACTGCCCGCTATGCTATGGAACAAGGCCGAGATGTTTTTGCTTTGCCAGGGCCTTTAGGCAGTGCAACCAGTGAAGGTGTTCATTGGTTAATTCAGCAGGGCGCTTACTTGGCAAGGTCTGCCCGCGAGGTCGCTGAACAGGTGGGCGGTGCATTACAATGGATACCATTGCCCGAGAAAGTAATTATTTCTTCATCCGAGGGGCAAGTTGAATTGCCATTTGTCGATGTGTTGGCTAACGTAGGAGATGAGGTGACACCCGTTGATGTCGTCGCCGAACGCGCCGGCCAACCTGTGCCAGATATCGTTAGCAAATTGCTCGAGCTGGAGTTAGCAGGGTGGATCGCAGCTGTACCCGGCGGCTATGTCCGATTAAGGAGGGCAGGCCATGTTCGACGTTCTAATTTACTTATTTGAAACTTATATGCATAACGAGTCGGATATGCTTGTTGATCAAGACAAAATTACCGACGATCTTGCTGAAGCTGGTTTCTATCGTGAGGATATCAACAACGCCCTGAACTGGTTAGAGGCTCTCGCTGACCTGCAAGAAGGGCAGAAAGCACCTTATCTCTATGCTGCTGATCCGCAAGCATTGCGTATCTATACTGCTGAAGAGTCCCAACGTCTGGATGTTACTTGCCGTGGTTTTATCCTATTTCTTGAACAAATTCAGGTATTACACCTTGATACGCGTGAGATGGTTATCGATCGTATTATGGCGTTGGATTCTAATGAGATTGATCTGGAGGATCTCAAGTGGGTGGTGTTGATGGTGCTATTTAACATACCGGGTTATGAAAGTGCTTATCAGCAGATGGAAGAGTTACTTTTTGAAGTCAATGAAGGTTATTTGCACTAAGTGGTAGTATCACGGGCTAATAACTTTATATAGAAGGCGTTATGACGAAAATAGTTACTGCCAAGGATAATGGGTCGTGTCCGGAATGTGGATCGGCGTTAGTCATTCGCAGCGGCGGTCATGGCCCATTCCTTGGTTGTTCACATTATCCAGACTGCCAATATATGCGCCCACTGAAAGCGCAATCTGATGGCCATATCGTGAAAGTTCTGGAAGGGCAACATTGTCCTGAATGTGGTTCAGAGATGGTGTTGCGGCAAGGGCGCTTTGGTATGTTTATTGGCTGTAGCCAATATCCACAATGTGATCATACCGAAGTCATTGATAAACCCGATGAGACATCGATTGATTGTCCGCAATGTGGGCAAGGGAAGTTGCTACAGCGTAAATCTAGGTTTGGGAAGATTTTCCATGCCTGTAATCGTTATCCTGATTGTCAGTTTACGATTAATCAGCAACCCATTGCCGGAGAGTGCGCTTATTGCCACTATCCATTGCTAATGGAAAAGAAAACGGCGCAAGGTGTAAAACGTTTTTGTGCCAGCAAGCTATGTGGGAAGGCAGTAGTCAGTGAGTAATAATAACGTGAGTGGACAAGAAAATAGTACTGTTTTTGCCGATGTGTTGCAGGCATTACAACAAGAAGCCGTTATCGCCTATCCGACAGAAGCTGTTTTTGGTTTAGGTTGTGACCCTGATAGTGAAAAAGCAGTAAACGCCTTATTAGCGTTAAAGCAGCGTCCATGGCAGAAAGGTTTGATCCTAATTGCAGCCAATTATGAGCAGCTAAAACCTTATGTAGATGATGCGGCATTAAGTGATGAGCAGCGAGCAACGATTTTCTCCTGTTGGCCAGGGCCGGTCACTTGGGTCATTCCTGCCAATCCTAAGACACCAAGTTGGTTAACAGGTAGTTTTGATTCATTGGCGGTAAGAGTAAGTAATCATCCGCTGGTACAGCAACTTTGTTTGCAATATGGCAAGCCGCTGGTTTCAACCAGTGCCAATTTAAGTGGGCAAGAACCTTGCCGTACAGTTGAAGAGGTCAGAATGCAATTTGGCCCTTCATTACCGGTACTTGTCGGCCAAGTTGGTGGTCGCTTGAATCCATCAGAAATCAGAGATGCCTTAACCGGTAAGCAATTTCGTCAAGGGTAGGAAATAGCATGGTTCAGAAGTTCGCAGTGTTTGGTAACCCCATTGAGCACAGTAAGTCACCGAGGATCCATGCACTTTTTGCCGAGCAAACAGGCATTGACCATCAATACGGTAAAGTATTGGCTCCTCATGAAACCTTTGAGGAGGTATTAACGTCTTTTTTTGCTGATGGGGCGATAGGCGCGAACATCACTACCCCGTTCAAAGAGCGAGCTTATGCCAAGTGTGACGAGCTGACTGAGCGCGCGTCACTGGCGGGTGCTGTCAATACTATCAAGCGATTAGAAGATGGGCGCTTATTAGGCGACAATACAGACGGTATTGGTTTGCTCAGTGATCTGCAACAACGGCATTTGATCCAAACCACTGATCGTATTTTATTAGTGGGGGCTGGTGGTGCGGCCCGTGGGGTAATTCTCCCCCTGCTTTCATATGGCTGCAAAGTTGTTATCACTAATCGGACTTATGCGCGAGCACAGCAACTTGCTGAGGTATTCCATCATTTGGGCGAGATCGATGCTGTAGAAATGCAGGATCTTAGTGGTCAGCAATTTGATTTAATCATCAATGCGACGGCCTCGGGGATTCATGGTGAAATGCCAAACTTACCGACTGATATTATCAGTCCACAAACTCGTTGTTACGATATGTTCTACCAAGCAGAGATTACCGCGTTTTTAGCCTGGAGCAGGCAGTTAGGCGCGACAAGCTATACTGATGGTTTGGGTATGCTGGTGGGGCAAGCAGCACATGCTTTTCAGCTATGGCATGGTGTGATGCCTGAGATCTCGCCGGTGCTGAATCAGCTTCGTGATGAATTAGGTAGATAGGCGGGTATTAAATCCAGGCAAGCAGCCTGCAATGCAGGGAGGGCATGAGCTATTCCCTGCATCAGATATCACTCTCTATTGCGTCTCTGTCAGATAGTCATCTTTCCAGCGCACATAGTTACTCGCAGAATAGCGTAGACCTTCCACTTCCGCTGGAGTCAGAGAGCGGACTTGTCTGGCAGGGCTACCCATATAGAGGTGACCGCTAACCAAGCGTTTTCCAGGAGACACTAAACTACCTGCGCCAATCATCACATCATCTTCTACTACCGCCCCATCTAATATAATGGAGCCCATTCCCACTAATACCCGGTTACCGATAGTGCAACCGTGCAGCATGGCTTTATGGCCGACAGTCACATCTTCGCCAATAATCAGCGGATATCCCTCAGGGTTATACTCAGACTGATGGGTAACATGTAACACGCTGCCATCCTGAATATTTGAGCGGGCACCAATGATAACCTCATGAACATCACCACGAATGGCAACTAACGGCCAGACACTGACATCATCACCCAAAGTAACCTTACCAATGATCACACTGGATCTATCGACCATGATGCGTTCACCTAGTGTGGGTAGATGATGAAGATAGGGGCGAATAGCATCGGACATAGTAATAGCCTCTTTATAAGAAAGTACTTTACCGGCAATACTAGCCTTTGCTGATGGAATTACAACCAATCAGGCGGTGGGATCGCCGTGAAAATGCAACGGATCGACCAAGATCTGCACGTAAGGAGTGAAAAGTATTCAAACAGTAGAAAAAGGCGAAAAAAGAGTTGTGCAAAAAATTCGACTCCCTATAATGCGCATCCATCGAGACGGCACACAACGAATCAAGTAGTTAAGTGACCGGCAAAGAGAACAGAGAAATTCAACGAAATTAGTAGTTGACTCTGAATGAGGAAAGCGTAATATGCGCACCTCGCGTTACCAACCACAAGTTGCTAACGCACTGCTCTTTAACAATTTATCAGACAATCTGTGTGGGCACTCGCAAGACGATATCGAAGCCTGTTTCGGCAGGCAGAAGC
>NZ_CABHWW010000008.1 GCF_902170305.1 Yersinia alsatica
TTACTATGTAGATCCATGATTTTAAATGACTATTTTTTATTTACCCTGTTACAAAATCAATTAACTCAATCAAGAATTAAGTCAGAAAATATAACTTGTATTTATGAGGGGAAATAAATACCCCACTTCAACATATAAAACATCGACTGAGGCAACTTGTGGCAAGAGAATAAAAATAGATTAATAGATATTTGTTATGGCACTCTGACTTACGATAAAAAACAACTTAATTATGACTGTGGAAATCATGAAAATTACAGGTGCAAAAATAGACAACCAAACCCTCGTCATAATAACAAAGGAATATATAACATTGATTTAATTAATCATGAATGATATGAATTAAATTTCATATTTTCCACAAGAGTATTAATATGGTTATTTTGAATAACTTTCCCATCTTGCTCGTAAATTATTTTTTGTTGTCTATTTTTTATAATTTCTTATTATTTATTCTCTTCTGGTGCATTACATTTTTATTGTGCATCTGCTAATATTCCAATTCATTTCTAGCGAATAAAACGGTGCTGACCATGAAGTTTGTCTCTTTTAATATCAATGGCCTACGTGCTCGACCTCATCAACTGGCGGCCATCATTGAACAACATCAGCCTGATGTTATCGGACTTCAGGAAACGAAAGTGCATGATGATATGTTCCCGCTTGAGGAGGTCAGTCAGCATGGTTATCACGTCTTTTATCATGGGCAAAAAGGTCATTACGGTGTAGCACTGCTAACCAAGCAAGAACCTTTAGCTGTTCGTCGCGGTTTTCCAACTGATGAAGAAGATGCCCAGCGCCGTATTATCATGGCTGATATCGCAACGCCACAAGGGACTTTAACTGTTATTAATGGCTATTTCCCACAAGGAGAGAGTCGCGACCACCCAACAAAATTCCCGGCTAAAGAGCGTTTTTATGCTGACTTACAGCAGTATCTGGAACAACAACTTTCTGCTGATTCTCAGGTTCTGATTATAGGGGATTTAAATATCAGCCCAACGGATCTGGATATTGGGATAGGTGAAGATAGCCGCAAGCGTTGGTTGCGTACTGGCAAGTGTTCATTCCTGCCGGAAGAACGTGCGTGGCTGGATCGTTTGCAAAGTTGGGGTCTGGTTGACACTTTCCGTGCAGCCAATCCTGATTGTAACGATCAGTTTTCGTGGTTTGATTACCGCTCACGCGGTTTTGATGAAAATAGAGGCCTGCGCATAGATTTATTGCTGGCAAGTCAGCCATTGGCTGCGCGTTGTATTGCCACTGGCATCGACTATGAAATCCGTGGGATGGAAAAACCGTCAGATCACGCGCCGGTATGGTCTGAGTTCGCGCTCTGATTTTTATGCTCTCACTCTAATCATTATGGGAACAGCCAAACCACTTATTTTGAGCGGCGTAGTTCCCATAATTCTGGATATATCGGCTCTATTTAAATATAGGGCGATTTTTCAATGGAATATAGTAACCACTGTTATTGGGTAAATAGAAATGATTGATGTCGTCGCGGCAATTATTGAACAAAATGGCAAAATTTTATTGGCGCAGCGAGACTCACACCGCGATCAGGCTGGATTATGGGAGTTCCCGGGCGGGAAAATTGAAACCGGTGAAACTCAACCACAGGCTTTGATACGTGAACTAGCCGAAGAGTTGAATATTAAGGCAACAATTGCAGAATATATTGCGACCAATCAATGGGATTCGCCAAAACATACTATCCGGCTACATGCCTGGCATATAGAAAGTTTTAGTGGTGAGTTTGTTCTGCATTGCCACTCAGCACTGATTTGGTTAGCACCAGAGGATGCTTACAACTACCCTCTGGCGCCCGCCGATATTCCACTGCTCGATGCTTTTATTGCCCAAAAGCGCTAAATCACTATTTGGTTAATCTTTTCCAGATCAGTGGATTAGTCCCTATGACACTGGAATCACGCACACATTGCAGAACTTCCCCCTCGACCCGCAGTACAGCCCCTTCCGAGTAGTTCTGATTTTGATAAACACAACAACGTGTGCACGGATTATTGTTAGAATTGCGGTTTGCCGCATTATTCCATACCTCTGGTGGCAAAGGGACGACCACATCGACATTATTTCGGTTCGCCATAGCCGCACCGGAAATTAGCGTGGCAAAACCAATCACGCCCAACAGTACCCGTGTTCTCATGACTTATTCTCCTTGGCTTTAGACGGTGTTTTCTTGCGCTTCTTTGTCGCACCAGAGGGGGCTGCTGGCAACCCACGGAAAACCTGAGGTGAACGATTCTGTTTTGCCTGACTAATAAGATCCTGCAAAGTTGCCACCAGCGGCTGCATAAAATCCTGATAGCGACAATTTTTTTCGCTAATTTGGGTCAGTGTCGATTCCCAGTGCGCCGTCATATCGGGTCGCGCCGCGATATCAGGTAATGCATGAATCAGTGCTCTTCCTGCTGGGCTGGCATGAATATAACGACCTTTTTTAAACAAAAAAGTCCGTTTAAACAGCAACTCAATAATACCTGCGCGCGTCGCCTCGGTACCCAGCCCATCAGTGGCGCGTAAAACTTTCTTCAGCTCTTTATCTTGCACAAAGCGCGCGATCCCCGTCATGGCAGATAATAAACTGGCATCCGTGAATGGCCGTGGTGGTTGAGTTTGGCGCTCAACGACTTCACCCCGTTCACACAATAATTCGGCCCCTTTCTCCACCACCGGCAATGGCGCGCCTTCGTTTTCTTCATCACGCTCTTTACTGCCCAGCAAAGTCCGCCAACCGGCTTCGGCCAGAAAACGGGCTTTAGCAATAAACTTTCCGCCGGCGATATCCAATTCAATGACACATTTACGAAACTGGGCATCAGGGCAGAACTGCATCAGATATTGTTGCGCCACTAATCGATAAACCTTGCCCTCATCCGTGGTTAGATTCACCTTACTGGCTCGTGCGGTAGGGATGATGGCATGGTGCGCATCCACTTTTTTGTCATCCCAACAACGGTTACGCCGGTCGCTGTCCATCACCTCAAGCGGCAACAGGTCGGCTTGGTGGATACTAATAGCATTGAGCACGGAATGACGCCCGGCAAAATGCTCTTCTGGTAGATATCGGCAATCTGAACGCGGATACGTAATCAATTTGTGCGTTTCATATAAACGCTGGCAAATATCCAATACTTGCTGGGCACTTAAGCCAAATCGCTTTGCCGCTTCAATCTGCAATGTTGACAGAGAAAATGGCAAGGGGGCGATTTCTGATTCCCGTTTATCATTATAGGACGTGACAATGGCGGGCTGACCGGTGATACGGTTAACCACATGCTCGGCCAGCGGGCGATGCAACAAGCGCCCTTCTTCATCCTGATAAGATTCACATGAATCACTGGGCTGCCAGAGTGCTATAAAACGCTCTTCCGCCGGAGTGACAATATGGGCTTTAACTTCAAAAAAATCTTTGGAGACGAAATCTTCAATCTCTTCATCGCGACGAACCACCAGCCCCAA
The DNA here is from genome assembly GCF_902170305.1 of Yersinia alsatica. Taxonomy (GTDB): domain Bacteria; phylum Pseudomonadota; class Gammaproteobacteria; order Enterobacterales; family Enterobacteriaceae; genus Yersinia; species Yersinia alsatica. The sequence continues at coordinate 3,490 of NZ_CABHWW010000008.1, forward strand.
AACGGGTGTCTGCACTCGCCCAACAGACAAAACACCGTCATAGCCCGCATTGCGGCCAAGAATGGTATAAGCCCGAGTCATATTGATGCCATAGAGCCAATCCGCTCTGGCCCTTGCCAAGGCGGAAACACAAAGCGGGATAAACTCACGGTTATAGCGCAAACGCTCGACTGCGCGCTCTACCGCCTGTGGGTTTAAGTCATTAATCAAACAACGACGTACATTCTGCCGTTTCTCTGCGGCTAAATCGAGGTAGTCCAGCACCTCGTCAACCAGAAGTTGTCCTTCACGGTCAGGGTCACCCGCATGCACCACTTCATCAGCTTGCTGTAACAACTGTTTGATAACATTCAGTTGTTTACTAACAGAAGGCCGAGGCTGCAATCGCCACTTTTCAGGAATAATCGGCAAATCCGCTAATGACCAGCGCGCATAACGGCTATCGTAAGCATCGGGCTGAGCTTGTTCCAGCAAGTGGCCCACACACCAGGTCACCATTTGATCACTACCACAGGCAATGAATCCATCACCCCGACGATGCGGCTTCGGCAAAATATCGGCAATAGCCCGCGCCAAACTGGGTTTTTCGGCAATAAAAAGTCGCATCATTCACCGCATAAATGCATCAAAGGAAAGGTCATTCGGTTATCTCAATCAATGCCCGGCGATTATCTAGCGCAGTTAGCTCGCCAATGGCACTGAGCGTCATCCCATGTTGAGCAGCAACTTCTTGGACTTGCGCTTCAGCCTCTGGCAGTACCGCCAGCAGCAAACCGCCAGAGGTCTGCGGATCACAGAGTAGGTTTTTCTGTAGCTCAGACATCTTGCCAATCAGATGACCATAGCTATCAAAGTTTCGTCCGGTGCCGCCCGGTACACAGCCAGCTGCAATATACTCTTCAACAGCCGGTAAACGTGGAATAGCCGAAAAATGCAGTGTCGCCTGCACCCCTGAACCCTGACAAATTTCACTTAAATGCCCCAACAGGCCGAACCCGGTCACATCTGTCATGGCGGTAACACCCGGAATATGTGCAAAATCAGCCCCTGATTTATTCAACTGGCACATGGTTTCGGTAGCAACACCCTGATGTTCCGGGCGTAATTTACTTTTCTTCTCTGCCGTGGTCAGAATACCAATCCCCAGCGGTTTGGTCAGGAACAACTTGCAACCGGCTTGTGCCGCGCTGTTCTTTTTCACCTGTTCAGTGCTGACAATGCCGGTAACCGCCAAACCAAAAATCGGTTCCGGCGCATCGATAGAGTGCCCGCCGGCCAGCGAAATACCGGCTTGCTGACACACATAGCGCCCGCCTTCAATAACTTGCTGAGCGACTTCTGGCGCCAACTTATCAATTGGCCACCCCAGAATGGCAATCGCCATAATAGGTTTACCGCCCATGGCATAAATATCACTAATCGCATTTGTGGCAGCAATGCGGCCAAAATCAAAGGGATCATCAACAATGGGCATGAAGAAGTCGGTAGTACTGATAATGCCGACACCGCTGCCAATATCATAAACAGCGGCGTCATCACGGGTTTCGTTACCCACCAGCAGACGGGGATCTAAGAATTTTTGTTGCTCAGAATGCAAAATTTTATCCAACACTTTGGGCGAAATTTTGCAACCGCAGCCCGCTCCGTGGCTGTATTGAGTAAGACGTATCGCTGGCGATGTCATAACACTCTCCCGTCTGAAGGTTCAATAATAAGCAATTCAATCAATACGTAAGCTATTTAGTCAGGAATGATGCATATAAGGCAAGAATCCAAGGTTGCCTATGGTAGCGCCTATAGCTTGGCTTGGTAAGTAGATAGCAGTTATCAGGCAGATAGGTTGGTCACAAAGCGGGCTAAAACGCAGCGTATTGCTGATATCCACCCGGTTTCAAGTTGCAGGTTTGTTGGCTGCACTCAATCACTCGAATAACTTGCCATCGTCCTGCAACTTGAAATCTATGGGATATAGCGTACTAGAATAATTTATAAACCTTAGAAATGACGCACAAAAGTCGAGTAATCCGGTGGTGTCACTTTGGTCGCTGATTTCAGTTGTGGTGTTCCAAGATAAAGGAAACCGACAATTTCATCTTGCTCGCGGCAGGCAAAGCCCTTGCGAACAACCGGGTGCTGAGTCCAAGAACCGGTGCGCCAGATGCCATTAAAACCTTGTGCCAAGGCCGCCATTTGCATGGCTTGTACTGCACAACCGGCAGAGACAAGCTGTTCCCAATTCGGCACTTTAGGATTTTCTGTCACATGAGCAATCACGGTAATAATCAGAGGTGCGCGGAACGGTGCTTTGGTCGCTTTCTCCAACACTACCGCATCCGAACCATCGTGTTTAACGGCATCTTGTAACAATTGGCTAAAGCGCTCCAGACCCTCATTTTGAATTAAAACAAAGCGCCACGGCTGTAATGTGCCATGATCAGGTGCACGCATACCCGCATGGATAATATTGTCCAACGCCTCGCCCGCAGGGGCTGGTGTGGTTAAGCGAGACGCCGAACGACGATTGAGTAATAATTCCAATGCATCCATCATTTTCTCCTGATAACGATTTTCATTTTCAGCACGGTAGCATAAGTTGTCGTTTTGTTACCAGTGTTGACCTATTAGCTAGGTTTTTCGGTGATTTAAAGCTGACTTTTGTTCGTCAGGTCATTAGGATAACGATACTTGCCCGGTTTTGTTGGAGATAACATGCGCACTTTGTGGCGAATTATTGCTGGCTTTTTCAAGTGGACCTGGCGTCTGCTGAATTTTGCCAGAGAGTTTATTCTTAATCTTTTTCTAATATTGCTGATTTTAGTCGGCGTTGGTATTTACCTTCAGTTCCAAAGTAAACCGGCAGAACCGGTTAAGGGCGCACTGTTAGTTAATTTAAGCGGCGTGGTGGTTGACCAGCCCGCAGTCAATAATAAGCTGCGCCAATTGGGCCGCGAGTTATTAGGGGCATCCAGCAATCGCCTACAGGAAAACTCCCTGTTTGATATTGTAGAAACTATTCGTTTGGCGAAAACCGATAACAATATTACCGGCTTGGTATTATCACTGAGTGATTTTACCGGTACTGACCAGCCGTCGCTACAATATATCGGTAAAGCCCTGCGGGAATTCCGTGATACCGGCAAGCCGATTTATGCTATTGGCGACAGTTATAACCAGACGCAATATTATCTAGCCAGTTTTGCCAACAAAATCTATCTGTCACCGCAGGGTGCAGTCGATCTGCATGGTTTTGCCAGCAATAATCTGTATTACAAATCGTTGTTGGAAAAACTCAAAGTTACCACCAATATCTTCCGCGTGGGCACCTATAAGTCTGCGGTTGAGCCGATGATTCGTGATGATATGTCCCCCGCAGCGCGTGAGGCTGACAGCCGTTGGATTGGTGGACTGTGGCAAAACTATTTGACTGCGGTTTCCGCTAATCGGCAGTTAACGCCAGAGCAATTGTTCCCAGGTGCGGCAGGGGTTATCAGTGGATTACAAGCGGCTGACGGCTCCCCTGCGCAATATGCTCTTAATAGCAAACTGGTCGATCAATTGGCTTCTCGTCCAGAGGTAGAAACCGAGCTGGTTAAAACCTTTGGCTGGGACAAAAAGAATAATGATTTCAATTACGTCAGTATTTATGACTACCAGCCAACGCCAGCCCCACAGCAGGGAGAGCAAATAGCGGTGCTCTTTGCTAACGGCGCGATTATGGATGGCCCACAAACGCCTGGAAATGTCGGCGGTGATGCACTGGCGGCGCAAATTCGCCAAGCGCGGTTGGACCCGAAAATTAAAGCGGTTATCCTGCGGGTAAACAGCCCAGGGGGCAGTGTCAGTGCCTCTGAGTTAATTCGTTCTGAGTTAGCGGCATTGCGCGCAGCCAATAAGCCATTGGTAGTGTCAATGGGTGGCATGGCGGCCTCGGGTGGCTACTGGATCTCGACTCCAGCCAACTATATTATCGCCAACCCAAGTACATTGACCGGCTCAATTGGTATCTTCGGTGTGATTAATACATTCCAAAACTCGCTGGAGAGTATTGGGGTTCATACCGATGGTGTTGCCACCTCGCCACTGGCGAATGTGTCGATGACCAAAGATTTGCCGCCTGAATTCTCCCAGATGATGCAAATCAATATCGAAAACGGCTATAAGACCTTTATCGATCTGGTGGCCACCTCACGGCACAAAACACCGGAGCAAGTCGATCAAATTGCGCAAGGCCACGTGTGGATTGGTATGGATGCCAAAAATAATGGTTTGGTAGACCAGCTCGGTGACTTCGATGATGCCGTTAAGAAAGTAGCTGAACTGGCAAAACTGAAAACCTGGCAGCTGAATTGGTTTGTTGATGAACCAAGCCTCAGCGATTTGATTTTTGGCCAAATGAGCGCGTCAGTACAGGCGATTTTGCCTGCCGCAATTCAGGCATGGTTACCTGCGCCAATCTCTGCCATGGCACAGGCCGTCAAAGATCAACCTAGTTTGCTCAACACCCTCAATGACCCGCAGAATCGCTATGCGTTATGTCTTACTTGTGGTGATGTGCGCTAGTTAATGCATTAAATTGTAGATAAATACTCCGCCCGGCACCTGCTGGGCTTTTTTTCCTCGCCAGTCACCCTATAATTCACCCATCTTATTCAGTTCGACTTTTCAGGCATATTGCTCATGCAGAAGAAATCTATTTATGTCGCCTATACTGGCGGGACTATTGGTATGCAGCGCTCGGATCACGGATACATCCCGGTTTCAGGCCACCTGCAACGCCAACTGGCGCTGATGCCTGAGTTTCATCGCCCCGAAATGCCTGATTTTACTATCCATGAATATGCTCCATTAATTGACTCCTCAGATATGACACCTGAGGATTGGCAGCATATCGCCAATGATATTCAGCAGAATTACGATTTATACGACGGTTTTGTTATTCTGCACGGCACCGACACCATGGCATTTACCGCGTCGGCCCTCTCCTTCATGCTGGAAAACTTAGCTAAGCCGGTGATTGTCACGGGCTCCCAAATCCCTCTGGCCGAGCTGCGATCTGACGGGCAAACCAACTTGCTGAATGCCCTGTATCTGGCAGCTAATCATCCCGTCAATGAAGTCAGTTTGTTCTTTAACAACAAACTGTTCCGCGGCAATCGCACCACCAAAGCTCATGCCGATGGTTTTGATGCTTTTGCTTCGCCCAATCTCTCGGTATTGCTTGAAGCGGGTATCCATATTCGTCGTATGGCCTCAGTGGAGTCACCTATCAATAATGGCCCATTGATTGTGCATAGCATCACACCGCAGCCCATTGGCGTGGTGACTATTTATCCTGGCATATCCGGTGCGGTAGTGCGTAATTTCCTCCTACAGCCGGTAAAAGCTCTTATTCTGCGATCTTATGGCGTGGGGAATGCACCACAGAAAGCTGAGTTATTAGACGAGTTAAAAAATGCCAGCGAGCGCGGTATTGTGGTGGTGAATCTGACGCAATGTATTTCTGGCAGAGTGAACATGGAAGGATATGCAACCGGTAATGCACTGGCGCATGCAGGAGTTATCAGTGGTTTTGATATGACCGTTGAAGCCGCCCTGACAAAACTGCATTATCTGTTGAGTCAATCTCTATCCCCTGAAGATATCCGCCGGTTAATGCAACAGAACCTGCGCGGTGAATTAACTGACACTAACTGATCTGGCGGAGTTTTCATGAACGCGGCACTGCTTTTAATTGATTTGCAAAATGACTTTTGTCCGGGTGGTGCTTTGGCGGTTGGTGAAGGTGACCGGGTGATTGCGGTGGCGAATGAGGCTATTAATGCCTGTTTGGCACAAAAGATACCGGTCATTGCTAGCCAGGATTGGCACCCTGCCGAACATCGGAGTTTTGCTATTAACTCCAATGCGGAGCCAGGGACGGTCGGTGAGTTAGAGGGATTAACACAAGTCTGGTGGCCAGTACATTGTGTGCAAGATAAACCCGGCGCGGCGCTGCATCCCCTGTTGAACCAAACGGCTATTACCGCGATTTTCCGTAAAGGCCAAGATCCGGATATCGACAGTTACAGTGCATTCTTCGACAATGGCCGGCGGGCAAAAACGCCACTGGATGATTGGTTGCAGCAGCACGGAATCAAAAGTTTGTTTATTATGGGGCTGGCAACTGATTACTGCGTGAAATACACCGTTTTGGATGCATTAGCCCTGGGCTATCAAACCACCGTCATCAGTGACGGTTGTCGTGGGGTAAACCTGCAACCACAAGATAGCCAACAGGCTTTTGATGCTATGCGCGATGCGGGGGCCAGCATACAGACCTTGGCGCACTTTCTTGCTGACTGAAGCGAACAACAGCTCATTAAGATTAATACTCAACGGAGCCATTATTAGCACCGTTGAGTCTTTCACTCCGGCTTCAGCTTCACCAAGGTCGGTTGGCTGAATTGCTGCTTCAGCTCTTGCTTGGATTTCATCACTATCTGGCCATCAGTACCAATGCTCATATGTTGGGCATCAGTGTTATGGCGTGCTTGCCATAGCATAACCATTTGCAGGCTATTTTCTTTCTGCTCTGGCGTGAGTGCCACGCCGTCTGGCCATTTGCCTAACTCAACGGCTTGAACCAAACGTTGATAGATTTCCGGCGTCATCACTGAAATCAGGTCTTCAAGCTCCATCAGAGCATCCTCAGGTAAATGAATAACAAGCTGAATCGATTTTTCTTGTGTCAACTAATGATCTCAGACCGCACTACCCGGCGGTCTGTTCGCCATTTTGGTCATCAACAAAATTCAGTGATGCAGAATTCACGCAGTAGCGCTCTCCGGTTGGCTGTGGGCCATCAGGAAATACATGTCCCAAATGGGCATCACAATTGCCACAGCGAATCTCGACACGATGCATATTATGAGAATAATCATCAATATAGCGAATTGAGTTAGCATCAAGAGGTTGATAGAAACTCGGCCAACCACAGCCCGAATCAAACTTGGATTCTGAGACGAAAAGCGGCTGATGGCAGCACAAGCATTGGTACACACCGTCGCGTTTGTTATGCAGTAATTTGCCGCTAAACGGCGCTTCCGTCCCCCGCTGTTGGGTGACATGACGCTGAATATCGGACAGTTTCTCAATATTTTCTGTAGGGTTCAGTTCTTTAGCCATTTGTGCGGTTCTCTGGCAGGGAATAAAGTCAACGAAAACAACGTCTAATAATAACAAAAAATTAACAACAAAGCAGTTAAAATTGTCCTAAACTGTATGCCATCGAAGCGGCAACAGTATAAATGTGATAAAAATCGCAAATATTACTGATTCTCACTTTAAACTGAATAATTCGCCCCAATATAAAAATGAGGCTAATCGTATCAGGAAACGCGCGATTAATGTTCGATCTACCTCCCCTGGTTTGATTTGTAGCAATAATTGACACGATTCCGCTTGACGCTCGGTAAGGTTTTTGTAATTTTACAACCAACCTTTTATTCACTAACAAATAGCTGGTGGAATATATGACTATCAAAGTAGGTATCAACGGTTTTGGCCGTATCGGTCGCATTGTTTTCCGTGCTGCTCAGGAACGTTCTGACATCGAAATCGTTGCAATCAACGACCTGTTGGACGCTGACTACATGGCGTACATGCTGAAATACGACTCTACCCATGGTCGTTTCGACGGTACAGTAGAAGTAAAAGACGGCCATCTGGTTGTTAACGGTAAAACCATCCGTGTTACCGCAGAGAGAGATCCGGCTAACCTGAAGTGGAACGAAGTTAACGTTGACGTTGTTGCTGAAGCAACTGGCCTGTTCCTGACCGACGAAACTGCACGTAAGCACATCGCTGCTGGCGCGAAGAAAGTGGTTCTGACTGGTCCTTCTAAAGACGACACCCCTATGTTCGTTATGGGCGTTAACCACAAGTCTTATGCTGGCCAAGAAATCGTTTCTAACGCTTCTTGCACCACTAACTGCTTGGCTCCACTGGCTAAAGTTATCAACGACAAGTTCGGTATCGTTGAAGCGCTGATGACCACTGTGCATGCAACTACCGCAACTCAGAAAACTGTTGATGGCCCGTCTCACAAAGACTGGCGCGGCGGCCGCGGCGCATCCCAGAACATCATCCCTTCTTCTACCGGTGCTGCTAAAGCAGTTGGTAAAGTTATCCCAGAACTGAACGGCAAACTGACTGGTATGGCGTTCCGCGTTCCTACCCCTAACGTTTCTGTTGTTGACCTGACTGCACGTCTGGAAAAACCAGCTTCTTACAAAGAAATCTGTGCTGCCATCAAAGCAGCTTCAGAAGGCGAGCTGAAAGGCGTTCTGGGCTACACCGAAGACGACGTTGTTTCTACCGACTTCAACGGCGAAAAACTGACTTCAGTATTCGATGCTAAAGCAGGTATCGCGCTGAATGACAACTTTGTGAAACTGGTTTCTTGGTACGATAACGAAACTGGCTACTCAAACAAAGTTCTGGATCTGATCTCTCACATCTCCAAATAATGGATTGATGTAGATTTCTGCCAAAAGCCACCCTCGGGTGGCTTTTTTATTGTCTAAAAACAGCGGTATGAGTGCATCAGCTTATTAAGCTTCGACAATAAGTTGCGCAATATCAATGATTCACTACTACTCTACCCTAGGTTTGCTGCAAGATCTGACGGCTGTGATATTATCGAAAATCTGAAGTTCAATGGATCTCAAGCTCCTATTCTCATAAGGCCAAACGAATGAACGAGAAAGTATTCACCCTACCTGTTGTTGAACAAATTTCGCCTTACATCAGCCAACGCCAGTTAGATGAACTGCCAGTCGTGGTTGTTTCCCATCCGAAAGTTCGCGCCGCAGTGAGCCTGCAAGGTGCCCATTTACTGGCATTCCAGCCAAGTGGTGAGCAACCGATCATCTGGTTGAGCAATAACACTCCCTTTAAAGATGGCGTCGCTATTCGTGGTGGTGTGCCTATCTGCTGGCCTTGGTTTGGTCCATCCGCACAACCTTCCCATGGCTTTGCTCGTTTGCTGCCATGGACTCTCAGCGCACACGATGAGAATGAGAATGGGGTTATCCTGACCTTCACTCTTGAAGACAGCGATGCATCACGTAAATTCTGGCCACATGCCTTCACTTTGATTGCCCGCTTCAAGCTGGGTGATGAATGTGAAATGGAATTAGAATCACACGGTGATTACGAAGCGGTTGCAGCTTTACATACCTACTTCCAGATTGGCGATATAAACCAAATTAAAATCAGTGGTCTGGGTGAAAAATACCTGGATAAAGTGCTGAAAATTACTGATGCCACCCAACAAGGTGACTTAGTGTTTAATGGTCAAACTGACCGAATCTATACGCAGCCAGAAGCTTATAGCCTGATCAAAGATGCCGCGCTGAAGCGCACCATTGAAGTGCATCATCATCATCAAAGTGATGTTGTTGCCTGGAACCCAGGGGCTGAGCTATCAAGCAGCATGGTTGATATGCCAAATGATGGCTACAAAACCATGGTTTGCGTGGAAACTGCTCGCGTGAATAAGCCGTTGGTCGCAACACCAGACTCCCCTGCGCGTCTGGCCATGACCATCCGTAGCCGTAAAAATTCCTGATAGGGATATAAAGCGTCAGATACAACAATGGGGCTTTATGCCCCATTTTTTATGGTATCGATTTTCTCTGCGCTAAATTAGCGGAAAGTATAAGTCACACCGGTCCACAATAAGCCGCTGTAAGATGCATCTACCATTGGGCTGTTTTTTACATCATTCGCCAAACGAATATAACGGCCGGTAAAGAAAGCATTCCAGTTTGGATTAATGTTGTAGTTAACCGACAACTCCAGATACGGTGCCCAACTGTCATTTGGGCTGTATTCTGCTAAACCACTACGCGCCGATTCACTGCGGCTGACACCATAGTAGTAATCATTCTGATCATCACTATTCCAGCTCACACCCACACCCGGCGTCAGTGTCCAGCTATCTACACTAAAGCGATAGAGATAGGCCAGATCGCCGATAAAGCCGCCGCTGTTATCCAGCACATCGCCAGAGAACATGGCACGCAACGTCCCCCAATCCTCAATATGAGAATATGACATTCCTGCCATCATGGTACTGCGGCGTTTATCCAACTGCTTCATCTGCTGGTCATCACTGTCGCCCGGCGTAAAGTGCAGCGGCAAATAGTAAGCATCAATAGACAAGCGATTAGTATCATCTTTCCACAGGTAATAACCGGCCGCCAAAGTTCGGAAGTAGAAATTATCACTTTCATAAGAAACGATAGGCACAGGATAGACACGGTCATTCTTACCGCGGTAAGGGTCTGGACTGACTAAAGCGGATGCCCCCAGAGACCAAGTTCCTGCCATCGCTGTTGGCATACAAACAGCGGTAGCAACAGCCAATGCTGCCAGCGTTTTTACTTGCTTCGTTTTTATGTAATGTTTTTTCACGGATTAAATCCCATTGGTAACAAAATCATGAGTTAACGTAGTGTAAATCAATTGCTTGTCCGTGGCGAAATCTTTACACATGCCAGTCTGATATCAATAGTTTCTGTACAACTTATCGCCGATAAACCACAAACTGACAACCTAAAAATTTACGTAGATTTGATTACAATAAAATAACAATATATTCAAATGGATAATCCTGATTGATCATATATAAAACACTGAGAATGAAATAAAAAATAGATTTAATTACCAAATGGTGGTTATTTATTGTACTAGCAGTGGCAAGTCTGTGATTAAGGTGAACTTGACCTTTAGAGGAGACGCGACCATAACAATAAGGTAGTAGTTTCAAAATTTTAACCCAATAAAGCGCTACTATTATTTTATGTTCCCAACCATTCAAACAGGACGGGCATCGCTATGAACATATTTGATCACTATCGCCAGCGCTACGAAGCTGCCAAGGACGAAGAGTTCACACTGCAGGAGTTCCTCACTATCTGCCAGCAAGATCGCAGTGCGTATGCCAATGCGGCTGAGCGTCTGCTGATGGCTATTGGTGAACCAGTCATGGTCGATACCGCGCTTGAGTCCCGCATGTCTCGGCTGTTCTCGAACCGAGTTATCGCCCGTTACCCTGCGTTTGAAGAATTCTATGGCATGGAAGAAGCCATAGAGCAGATCGTTTCCTATCTCAAACATGCGGCACAAGGACTGGAAGAGAAGAAACAGATTCTGTATTTATTGGGTCCAGTCGGTGGGGGTAAATCATCTCTGGCCGAACGTTTGAAAGCCCTGATGCAGCGCGTGCCAATCTATATTCTCAGTGCCAATGGCGAGCGCAGTCCAGTCAATGACCATCCTTTGTGCTTATTCAACCCGCAGGAAGATGCGGCGATTTTGGCCAAAGAATACAATATTCCTAGCCGTTATCTTGGCACTATCATGTCGCCGTGGGCGGCTAAACGCCTGCATGAATTTGGCGGTGATATTACCAAATTCAAGGTCATTAAAGTCTGGCCTTCTATCCTTGAGCAAGTAGCGATAGCGAAGACTGAGCCAGGTGATGAAAACAACCAGGATATCTCAGCACTGGTCGGTAAAGTTGATATTCGTAAACTGGAGAATCACGCCCAGAACGATCCCGATGCCTATGGTTATTCCGGGGCTTTGTGCCGGGCAAACCAAGGGATAATGGAATTCGTCGAGATGTTCAAAGCGCCAATTAAGGTGCTGCACCCTCTGCTGACGGCAACACAGGAAGGGAACTATAACGGTACTGAGGGGATATCTGCCCTGCCATTTAGCGGCATTATCCTCGCGCACTCTAACGAATCTGAATGGGTCACATTCCGCAATAACAAGAATAATGAGGCATTCCTTGACCGTGTGTATATCGTCAAAGTGCCTTATTGCCTGCGGGTATCGGAAGAGATAAAAATCTACGACAAGTTGTTGAATCACAGTGAGTTGACTCATGCACCTTGCGCCCCGGGCACCTTGGAAACACTGGCTCGCTTCTCGATTCTTTCGCGCATGAAAGAACCGGAAAACTCCAGTATTTACTCCAAAATGCGGGTATATGACGGTGAAAGCCTGAAAGATACTGACCCGAAAGCCAAGTCTTATCAGGAATATCGGGACTATGCTGGGGTTGATGAAGGTATGAACGGCCTTTCTACCCGTTTTGCCTTTAAAATCCTGTCGCGGGTGTTTAACTTTGACCACGCTGAGGTCGCCGCTAACCCAGTGCATCTGTTCTATGTATTGGAGCAGCAGATTGAACGTGAGCAATTCCAGCAAGATGTTGCGGAAAAATACCTCGAACATCTTAAAGGCTATCTGATCCCGAAATATGCTGAGTTTATCGGCAAAGAGATCCAGACGGCTTATCTGGAATCTTACTCTGAGTATGGTCAGAATATTTTCGACCGCTATGTTATCTACGCCGATTTCTGGATTCAGGATCAAGAGTACCGTGACCCAGATACCGGGCAACTGTTTGACCGCGAATCACTGAATGCTGAACTGGAGAAAATTGAAAAACCAGCGGGTATCAGCAACCCGAAAGACTTCCGTAATGAAATCGTCAATTTTGTGTTGCGCGCCAGAGCGAATAACAGTGGCCGTAATCCAAACTGGACCAGTTATGAGAAGCTGCGCACGGTTATCGAGAAGAAAATGTTCTCCAACACTGAAGAGTTATTGCCAGTAATCTCCTTTAATGCCAAGACCTCAACGGATGAGCAGAAAAAACATGATGACTTTGTCGACCGAATGATGGAGAAAGGTTATACCCGCAAGCAAGTTCGTTTGCTGTGTGAATGGTATCTGCGGGTAAGAAAATCATCATAACCTGATGAGCCCCGGGAGCGTAGTCCGCTAGGTTCCCGGGGCGAATAAGGCAGCCAACACAGCAACAACGCGAGAGATGCAGGGGTTCACCTCAATAACTTTCGCGTTGTAGCAAGGCAACAACTGAGCGAAGCCCTGGGAGCGTAGTCCGCTAAGTAACGAGGGTGAGTAAAGGCGGCCAACACAGCAACAACGTGAGAGATGCAGGGGCTCGCCCCAATAACTTTCGCGTTGTAGCAAGGCGGCAACTGAGCGAAGCCCTGGGAGCTTAGTCCGCTAAGTGACTAGGGTAAGTGAAGGCGGCCAACACAGCAACGACGTGAAAGATGCAGGGGCTGGGGGAGCTATGGGCTACTTTATTGACCGACGACTCAACGGCAAAAATAAAAGCATGGTCAATCGCCAGCGCTTTTTGCGCCGCTATAAGTCGCAAATTAAACAATCTATTTCCGATGCCATCAATAAACGGTCGGTAACTGATATTGAAAGTGGCGAATCAGTCTCTATACCTATTGACGATATAAATGAGCCGATGTTCCATCAGGGGCGCGGTGGATTACGTCATCGTGTGCACCCCGGCAATGATCACTTTGTGACCAACGACCGGGTGGAGCGCCCTCAAGGGGGCGGCGGCGGAAGCGGTAGTGGTCAGGGTAATGCCGGTCAGGATGGTGAAGGCGAGGATGAATTTGTCTTTCAGATTTCCAAAGACGAATATCTCGATTTGCTATTTGAAGATCTTGCGCTGCCGAATCTGAAAAAAAATCAGTATAAACAACTGACTGAGTTTAAAACTCATCGCGCGGGTTATACCTCCAATGGCGTGCCAGCCAATATCAGCGTGGTGCGTTCACTGCAAAATTCACTGGCGCGTCGCACCGCGATGACGGCCAGTAAACGTCGCGAATTGCGTGAGTTGGAAGAGACTCTCACTGTATTGGAAAACTCGGAGCCCGCACAATTGCTGGAAGAAGAGCGTGTCCGCAAAGCGATTGCCGAGTTAAAACAGAAAATCGCCCGGGTACCTTTTATTGATACCTTCGATTTACGTTATAAAAATTATGAGCGTCGTCCTGAGCCTTCCAGTCAGGCGGTAATGTTCTGCCTGATGGATGTGTCCGGCTCAATGGATCAGGCGACCAAAGATATGGCGAAACGGTTTTATATCCTGCTGTATCTCTTCCTGAGTCGCACTTATAAAAACGTCGATGTGGTGTATATCCGCCACCATACCCAAGCGAAAGAAGTGGATGAACAGGAGTTTTTCTATTCGCAAGAAACCGGCGGTACCATTGTCTCAAGCGCCCTAAAATTGATGGATGAAGTAGTACAGGAGCGCTATGACCCGGCACAGTGGAATATCTACGCTGCCCAAGCCTCTGATGGTGATAACTGGGCCGACGACTCGCCACTGTGTCATGAATTACTGGCGAAAAAGATTCTGCCCGTAGTGCGCTACTACAGCTATATCGAAATAACGCGCCGTGCTCATCAAACGTTATGGCGGGAATATGAAGACTTGCAGGCAAAATATGAAAACTTTGCCATGCAGCATATTCGTGAACCCGAAGATATTTACCCGGTATTCCGTGAGCTGTTCCATCGGCAAACCGTGGATAATTAAATTCGGCGATAAACACCCAGCCGGTTAACTCTTTCTGTTACAGAAATAGCTTTCCGGCTTTTTCATGTTCATGGGTTAGAATGACCACTCCCTGGTTATTCTCAGAGTGACGCAATGAAATGGCATGATGGATTACGCCAACCCGGCGTGTTAGCTGCATTAGCTGCCGCAATACTGTTTGGCGCCGGTACTCCGTTGGCGAAACAATTGCTCAATACTGTCAGCCCGTGGCTACTGGCGGGCTTGCTTTATTTAGGTTCTGGCGCAGGTCTGGCGCTCTATCGGTTAATCACTCGCCCAGCGGCTGTGCGCCTGCCCCGCAATGAACTCCTGTGGTTTATTGGCGCGATTACCTCGGGTGGAATTATTGCCCCGGTATTATTAATGGTCGGTCTGACCGGAATGCCCGCCTCAGGGGCTTCACTGCTACTCAATGCTGAAGGGATATTTACTGCCCTGCTCGCCTGGTTTGCTTTCAAAGAGAACTTTGACCGCCGCATTGCCTTGGGCATGATAGTTATTGTTGCCGGTGCCGCGATTTTAAGTTGGCCGGGAGAAACACGCTTTGCCGGTTTATGGCCAACGTTGGCCATTCTCGGGGCCTGCTTCGCCTGGGGGATTGATAACAATCTGACCCGCAAAGTCTCTCTGACTGACGCTACCTGGATTGCATCAGTTAAAGGCCTGGTGGCCGGTATCGTCAACCTCAGTCTGGCTTTTGCTCTCGGTGCCACCTTACCGCCACTCACAAATTTGGCCGGCGCTTTACTGGTCGGATTTTTTGCTTATGGCGTCAGTCTGGCGCTGTTTGTCATTGGTTTACGTCATCTTGGCACCGCGCGTACCGGCGCTTATTTCTCTATTGCGCCATTTTTAGGGGCGATATTGGCGGTAGCAATGGGTGATGCGGTCACAATGCCATTAATCGTCGCTGGCCTGCTGATGGCAATAGGGATTTGGTTGCATCTGACTGAGCAACATGAGCACCCACATCACCATGATGATGTGGTACATGAGCACGAACATCTGCATGATGAACATCACCAGCATTCACATGACTTCCCTATTAGTGCGGGTGTGCCACACAAACACCGCCATCAACACCAGCCGCTAGAGCACTCTCATCCGCATTTTCCGGATTCACACCATCGCCACAAGCATTAATGAAAGTCAGCATTAATGAGAATGAGTATTAACATAAATGATAAGCAGTATTTATAAATCACCACGTTGCTGGGTATTTAATAGCGTAAATATCAGTTTGTATACTGCCGCCAGCATAATTAACCAATTAAAATCAGAATACATATCATCTGTATCGGAATAAATGCAAAAATCAATAATTATCTGAAGGGAAACTATTAATATATATAATTATTTTTATACTTTGTGACGTTCACATCAACTTAACAATTTAAAAAGATCGCCTAAAATCATTGGTTTATCCCAGTCAGTAAATCATCTAGTATAAGAACATTCTTATTTCTTATGAATTGCCGAGAAAACTGTGCGCCTCTTACTTTTACTGACGCTATTTCTGTCATTCATTCCTGTCTCTCCGGCGGCGTATAGCCCCTATGAATATAATGTTTGGCATACTCAGGGGGGAATTTTATATGGAACGACCCAAACAGCGGATAAAGAACCGGTACATATCAGCATTGCTGGCCCCACGACAAATTGGGCAAATATGGTAATTTCATTATTAGGTCATGAATCCTGTAATCTGCAAAAAACCACCACAGAGTTTTCCTTCAATAGCGATATCTATACGGTAGAATACGACTGCCTAAAAATGACCGAGCATACGGTGATTAGCTACACTCTGCGTGACGCCGCTAAGGTCAATTTACTCTACGACCAACTAAAATCAGGTTTTACTGTCACGCTGGATGAACACATTCTAACATTTGAGCATCCAACCTTAGTTCGCCCAACAACTTCGCCATCTCAACAATAGTGGGCACCTGCTGATACCGTCTTATCGATCATCCAGTTGGCTAAAACGCAATTCCAGATAATCAAGCACACTGCGCACTGAGGGGAGTAATCCTCGCCGTGATGGGAACACCGCATGGATGATTTCATGGCGCAGGGACCAATCAGGTAGCAAGCGTATAAGTGCTCCTGTCGTCAATTGTTCGGTCACCATCATCACCGGGAGTTGTACCGCTCCGACACCACTGAGTGCCGCACTTCGCAATGTCGTCATGTCTGCCGTCACCA
Organism: Yersinia alsatica; assembly: GCF_902170305.1. GTDB lineage: Bacteria > Pseudomonadota > Gammaproteobacteria > Enterobacterales > Enterobacteriaceae > Yersinia > Yersinia alsatica. Next base: position 20,156 of record NZ_CABHWW010000008.1, read on the forward strand.
ATCGCGGCTGATGATAAATTGCAGCATGTGCCCCCTGCGGCCCATCTAAGTGCCAGATAAAATCTTGCTGCGGCTGCCCTAGCCCAAGGCTTGGCCACCCCGTCAAGTCAGCCGGTACCTTGATCTCCCCTTGACGCGCGAGTAATTCAGGGCTGGCAACCAGACACTGACAGCGATTACCCAACACCTTCAAGACCAAATCACTGTCTTGCAATGGTGGTGGCCGAACACGAATAGCAATATCAATCGCTTCAGCTACCGGGTCCACTTGTCGGTTAGTTGATTCGAGATGAAGGGTCACCAAAGGGCAAGTGGCCATAAAATCTGCCAGCATGGTACTCACCGTCGCCTGTAGCAATGCCACCGGGCAAGTCATGCGCACCACACCACGGGGTTCTGCCCGGGTTAAATCAATGGATTCTTGCGCAGCTCTGGCCTCTTCCAACATCGCTTTGCAGTGTTCGTAATAGGTGCGGCCAACATCGGTCACGGCGAAGCGTCGAGTTGAACGCTGAATTAACCGGACACCCAACCGCTCCTCTAGCAAGGCCAACCGCCGGCTCAGCTTTGATTTTGGCAGGCCCAATACTCTGGCTGCTGCACTAAATCCGCCATGCTCCACCACCTCTGCATAATAATAGAGATCATTAAGATCCTGCATAAACCGCCTCTCGACTATTGGCCGCTAATCTGATTATTGTTCTAATAATAGAACACTGATACTCAGTTTTGCTATCTACTGCTTAGATTATCCCGAATATATACTTTCTCCAACGTGTGGCCAGAGGCATAAAGCAACAGGGCTGCTATACCTTATTAATGATGTTGTAAGGAGAAAGTGATGAAAAAAGTTCAGGGTATTTATCGCGCCCCACGCCAACATTGGGTGGGTGATGGCTTCCCGGTGCGTTCACTGTTTTCATATCAGAGCCATGGCAAGCAACTGAGTCCTTTCTTGCTGCTGGACTATGCCGGGCCGATGGATTTTACCGCAACCCAGCATCGCCGTGGCGTCGGGCAGCATCCACATCGTGGCTTTGAAACCGTCACGATTGTTTACCACGGTGAAGTTGAACATCGTGACTCTACCGGCAAAGGTGGCGTTATTGGCCCCGGTGATGTGCAATGGATGACGGCAGGCGGCGGTATACTGCATGAAGAGTTTCATTCAGATGCGTTCGCACAGCGTGGTGGGGCCTTTGAAATGGTGCAATTGTGGGTCAATCTGCCCGCAAAAGACAAAATGGCAGCGCCCGGTTATCAAGCGATTCGCAGTGAAATGATCCCTCAGGTTGCATTGCCAGAAGACGCCGGCAGCCTGCGGGTGATCGCCGGTGACTATGCGGGGGAAAATGGCCCAGCCCATACATTCTCACCACTGAATGTCTGGGATATCCGGCTGAATCAGGGTAAAAGCACCGAGTTCTTACTGCCGGACGGTTGGAACACCGCACTGATTGTATTGCGGGGCACGGTGCAGGTTAATGGCGATGCCATTGCCCGCGATGCAGAAATGGTCTTGCTGGATTCTGCAGGCAGCCATGTGACTATCGAGGCCAATAATGACGCCGTGCTGTTATTACTTAGCGGCGAACCTATTGATGAGCCTATTATTGGTTATGGGCCATTTGTGATGAACACGCAGGAGCAAATTGCTGAAGCTATTGCTGATTTTAACAGTGGTCGTTTTGGTTCGATGGATGCCCAACCCTAACAACTGATCTACCCGCCATTACCTGATAACAATGTTGTCAGGTAATGGCATTTGTCTTGCTCTCAGAAAACACGCCGCTAGCAACAGACCACTCGCTATGTAATGCACGCTATAAATTCCTCTTTTTCCTCTCCGGTTATCAACTAAACTTACTGATATACGAGATATATAAAAATAATGCCGAGATAAATAAGACGACAGTGTTTATTTAACATTCTTATTATTAATTCGCGCCTGAATATTTGTCATTTATCCTATTTTATTTATTCATAAATAGTGATATTTCAGTGGAGATAACCATAATTTGATTTAGCTAATATGACTGCCAGCGCTTCTTTCGCATAGGAATTCACCATGAAGCCCAAAAACACAGCCGCATCGCAAGATGTCACGCAGTCTGAATACGACGAAAATAGTGCGTTATTAAGCGCCTTGGATCGCTCATTAGCCATTATTGAGTTTGATCTCTCTAGCCGTATTATCGCGGTTAACCAAAACTATCTTGATTATTTTGGTTATCAGCGTGATGAAGTCATTGGTCAACATCACCTGATGTTTTGCCCTCCAGGCTATAACACTAGTGAAGAGTATCAAACACTTAAAAGGCGTTTGCGCGCCGGGGAATCGCTGGAAGGGACTTTTGAGCGGTTACATAAAGATGGCTCTACAGTATGGTTGGCCGCAATTTATCAACCGGTCCCCGGCCCCGATGGCTCACTGACCCGCATGGTGAAAATTGCTAAAGACATTACTTTTTTAATTGAGCAGCAAAAAGCCACCCAAGAGTGGGTACAACTGCTGACTCAATTAACCGACCGCAGCGACAGTGCGATGTTTATTGCGGCCAATAGTGAGCATGGGCAACAAGCCGTTTATATCAATCAGGGGTTCACAAAGTTATTTGGCTATACCCCTGAGCAGGCCTTAGGGCAAAATATGGTGGATTTGCTCCAAAGCGCCCATCCTGAACAATTGGCATTGATAGATTCATCATCCACTGATGCACGTCAGCAACTGCTGCCTAAAGAACTTTTCTACAGCAAAGATAGGCAACCCCATTGGTGTTCCGCAGTCATTAACTCGCTAGTTAATCAACTGGGTGAACAGAGTTATAGCATCGGGGTATTAACCGATATTACGCTGACCAAAATGTATGAAGTGTTGCAATATAAGGTGCTAGAGGCGCTGGTTAAGGAACACCCGCTTGAAGAAGTGATGTCTTTGCTGTGCCATGAAGTCGAGCGCATTGCTCCAGAGGTCACTGCCAGTATATTACTGGCTAATGGGCCTGAGCACCTGAGCCATCTCGCCGCGCCGAGTTTGCCACTGAGTTATACCGCCGCACTCACCAATGTGCCCATCGGGCCATACGCTGGCTCCTGTGGCACCGCCGCTTTTCGTAAAGAATCTGTCGAAGTGCAAGATATTGCTACTGACCCACTGTGGGCGGACTATCGCCACTTAATTCTGCCTCATGGCTTACTGGCATGCTGGTCGACGCCAATTCTGTCCAGCCAAGGGGAAATCCTCGGGACTTTTGCTTTCTATTACAAGCAGGCGCGCGGCCCAAGCGAATTTCATCGCCAGTTAGTCAAGTTAATTGCCAACTTGTGTTCTCTGGCGATGGAGCGGGAAGTATCACGCAAACAAATTCAACATTTGGCGTTTTATGATTCCCTGACCGGTTTACCTAATCGCAGTCAGTTTTTGATTTACGCGAAACAAACCATTGCGTTAGCCGCTGAAGTTGGCCACTCACTGGCCGTGTTAGTCATTAACTTAGATCGCTTCAAGCAAGTTAATGACTCCCTTGGCCATGCGGCTGGCGATGAACTTCTGGCTTCTATCGCCCAACGGCTGCGCAACGAGCTACCAAAAAGTGACATTATTGGCCGCCTGTCTGGCGACGAATTTATTATTATTTTATCCCCCTGCACCATGCAGCAAGCCACCGTGAAGGTTGAGAAGATGCTCAGTTTGCTATCTCAGCCCTGCATGATAGCCAACGTCAATATTATTCCTTCCGCCAGTATTGGCATCAGTTTATATCCAGAAAATGGTGAGGAAATGGATACGCTGATGAACCATGCTGATATTGCGATGCATAAAGCCAAAAACATGGGACGCGGACATTTCAATTTCTTCAGTGTGGAAATGAATAATCTCAATCAACAACGCCAGGATATGGAAGATGCCCTGCGTCATGCCTTCCATATCGGTTCTCTTGAGTTATTTTATCAGCCGCAAGTGATGCTGAAAGATGGCCATCTGTATGGGGTCGAAGCCCTGAGCCGCTGGGTTCATCCCATACTGGGAAATATCCCGCCACAGCGTTTTATTCCTATTGCCGAAGAGAGCGGCCTGATTAACGAACTGGCTCTTTGGGCTATTGAAACCGCCTGCGAGCAGTTGGCCGACTGGCGTTTACGCGGGATTGATGTCCCCTCGGTATCGGTGAATCTGTCCCCGACCAACTTCCACAACCCCGGTTTGCCGGACATGATTTTGCATATTTTGCAGCATTATCATTTACCGCCACAGGATCTGACGTTAGAAATTACTGAAGATATATTGATTGAAAATAACCAGGCGATTTTCAGCACTATCGAAAAAATTCATCGTCTGGGCGTCAGATTATCAATGGATGATTTTGGCACCGGTTACTCTAGCCTGAGCTATCTCCGTCGTCTGGATCTCGATGAGATCAAGCTGGATAAGAGTTTTGTCCACGACCTCGAGCATGATGAAACTAGCCGTACCCTGAGCGAAGCGGTGATACGCATTGGCGAAAGCTTACAACTTTCAGTCATTGTTGAGGGGGTAGAAAATGAAGCTCAGCGCACTTTATTGAGCCGCCAAGGCTATCAGATTGGTCAAGGGTTCCTGTTCTCTGAGGCCCTGCCGGCCATCAAACTGGAGAAATGGCTAGAACATCGCCTTACCACTTAATTAGAAACCACTCCGTTAATGAATGATAAGTGATTGTTAATAAATAATAAGAAATAGTAAGTGAATAACAAGAGATATCTGATGAGTTGTAGTACCCTACTAGCCGATTCCAAACACTAATAAGTGACACCGTCACTATCGTTGGTTTTGGCTGTGCTCAACCTTCTCATTAGTCGGCAGATTATTTATCCTTGCCACCTGTGTAATCTGGATGTCGTCTTGTTGCTATGCAAAAATTTCTGTTTCTATTATTAAGCCTAATTCTACTCGGCCCATTGGGTATCGACCTCTATCTACCCACGATTCCGGCCATCGCCAAAGGGTTGAACAGTAGTGAATCACTGATCCAGTCCACCATTGCCCTGTTTATTCTGGTGCTGGGGCTGGGTCAACTCATTGCCGGTCCCTTAGTTGATAAATATGGTCGCAAACCCATCGCTATCATCGGTATTATTCTTTATATGCTGGGTGCCGCTATGGCCGCGCTGGCGGTTAGTCCGATGATGTTTGTCGGCTCGCGCCTGCTACAAGGTGTGGCGGTTTGCTGCACGGCGGTGGTGGCCTTCAGTGGTGTGCGTGATCGTCTTAATGGCAATGAAGCCGCGCGCGCCTTTGGATTCCTCAATGGGACATTAAATATTGTTCCGGCCTTAGCCCCGCTGCTGGGCGGCCTGTTGGCCGAAGCCTTTGGCTGGCGCGCGCCCTTCTGGTTCCTGGCGCTTTACGGCTTGTTAGTATTAATTCTGATCATTGTTTTCCTGCCCGAAACTCGTCCGGCGGATACTCAACCGATAAAAAGTTTGCCGATAAAGAACTATCTGCGCATTTTACGTGATGATCGCTTCCTGATTTTCTCACTGGTTAATGCCGGTGCAATGGGCATGGCATTGACCTATGTCTCTCTGGCTCCCAACGTGTTAATGGTTGGCGCAGGGCTCAGCCCACTGCAATTCTCGCTGGTATTTGGTGCCAATGGTTTTTGGATTATGGCCGTCAGCTTTTTTGCCAGCCGGGTTATCCAGAAAGTGGGCCGTCCAGCATGTCTGATGACCGGCAGTTTACTGATGGCGCTAGGTTGTCTGGGGTTACTCTTCGGTCTGACCCAACTCTCGGCGGCCACACAGAACCACTGGCTGGTGTATATGTTACCGGTCGCCAGCGCCTGTGCCGGTTTAGCCTTTATGATGGGGCCAGCAACCAGTTATGCACTGGAGCCTTACGCCAATGAAGCTGGTGTTGCCTCAGCCTTAGTGGGTTTTGTGCAAATGGCGGGGGGGGCCGGATTAGGTTTACTGGCCATGGCATTACCCATTGAGCCAAAACTCTCACTGGCTATCGTGATGCTGGTCGGTTGCATACTGGCAGGGCTAGCGCGCCGCGCCAGTAAACATGTGCGTGGAACATTGCAGAAAATAAACTAACGCTAGCTACAACCTTTGGTGTTGTCGCCGGACAGCAAGCGAACGCATCTCGATGCACTTATGAAGTTCAGTGATTCGGGTGAATAAAACCGCTGACCGCGCGACAACGTCAAGGACGTAAGGTAACAGGCACTCGATTTGCCAGCGCACACATCAACTCATAACCTACGGTACCGGCGGCTTTAGCCACATCATCAATAGGCTGATTTTCACCCCAGACTTCAACTTTACTACCTATTTGCGCTTGCGGGCACGGGGTTAAATCCACCGTCAGCATATCCATCGAAATTGAGCCGACCGTCTGTGTCAAGATGCCGTCTACCCTTATGGGCGTTCCGCTGGGTGCCAGTCGCGGATACCCATCGGCATAACCACAAGCCACCACGCCGATACGTTGCGCGGCACTGGCGGTGTAGCGGCTGCCATAACCCACCGAGTGGCCGGCTGATAATGACTGAACCGCAATAATTTCACTGTTCAGGCTCATCACCGGTTGCAGGCCAATCCCTGCGATATCGGCAACCTCCCCACTGGGTGACGCGCCGTAGAGGATAATACCGGGGCGGACCCAGTCATAGTGCGTCGCTGGATTACGCAATATTGCCGCGGAATTGGCAAAGCAACGCGCTGCCGGAATATGTTCACTAGCCTGCTGAATCAGCGAAAATTGTGTCTGCGCGCCGATGTGATTATCCGCATTGGCAAAGTGGCTCATTAGCGTCACCTCACCCACGTTACTCAGGCTTTTCGCCCATTGCCAAATAGTCTCCGCCTGCCCAACAGGAAAACCTAAGCGATTCATCCCGCTATTCAGCTTTAAATAAATATTCAGTGGAACTGACAAACGCGCGGCTTTGATCGCCTCAAGCTGCCAGTCACTGTGCACTGTTGTCGTGAGGCGGTAATAGTCCAGTAGCACTAAATCCTGCGGTTGAAAGAAGCCTTCAAGCAGCAAAATCGGCCCCTGCCAGCCCTGTTCACGTAACATTATTGCTTCATTTAAATCCAGCAGTGCAAAGCCATCCGTTGCCGCCAACCCTTGCCAAATACGTGCCAGACCGTGCCCATAGGCATTGGCTTTCACCACTGACCATATTTTTGCCGCTCCGGCATGATGGCGAACAATACTCAAATTATGGCGCAGTGCAGATAAATTAATCGTGGCAGATATCGGGCGAGGCATGCTTATTCCTTCCAAAGCAGTAGTCAGTCATGCACAACCTATTGCCGCTTGCCCATAGTGTTGTGCCTGAATAATCAGCGTTTTAGCGAACAGGATGAATGTCGTGTAATGGCGCAGTATTCAGTGGCCGAAAGCCCGCGCTATAACGTGATACCGCAAGGTCATCAGCTAAAATAGCGGGTCGACGGCCATATATAATATCAGCCAATAACTGGCCCGAACCACAAGCCATCGTCCAGCCCAAAGTGCCGTGCCCGGTATTCAGATAGAGGTTCTTAAGCGAGGTTCGCCCGACAATTGGCGTGCCATCCGGCGTCATTGGCCGTAAGCCGGTCCAGAATGTGGCTTGGCCGATATTGCCCCCATGGGGATACAAATCAGTAACCACCATCTCCAAGGTTTCACGTCGTGCTTGTGCCAATTGGGTATTGAACCCGACGATTTCAGCCATGCCACCCACACGAATGCGGTCGTCAAAGCGTGTAATAGCAATCTTATAGGTTTCATCTAACACAGTAGAAAATGGGGCTGATGCTGGGTCGGTGATAGGGATGGTCAACGAGTAGCCTTTGAGTGGATAAACCGGAATCGACACTAACCCAGCTAACAGCGCGGTTGAGTATGCGCCAAAGGCAACAACATAAGCATCCGCTTTTATAATGTCATCACCACACAATACGCCCGCGATTTGGTCACCCTCCACCAGCAATTTATCCACCGAGCGGTTAAAGATGAATTTCACCCCGGCCTGTTCGGCCATTTTTGCCAGCCGCTCGGTAAATAATTTACAGTCCCCGGTTTCATCATTGGGGAGACGTAAACCACCGGTGAGTTTGTGTGCCACTTTGGCTAATGCCGGTTCAACAGTAGCCAGTTGGTCGGCAGTGAGCAGTGAATATGGCACGCCCGCATCATCCAATACGGCGATATCTTTGGCCGCATTATCAAATTGCTGTTCGGTACGGAACAGTTGCAGTGTGCCCCCCTGACGGCCCTCATATTGTATACCGGTATCTTCCCGCAGATCTTTTAAGCAATCGCGACTGTATTCTGCCAGCCGTACCATGCGGCTTTTGTTGGTCATATAGTGGGAAGTGTCGCAGTTTCTCAGCATCTGCCACATCCAACGCAACTGAAATGCACTGCCATCTAGGTGAATCGCAAGCGGGGCATGGCGTTGAAACATCCATTTAATGGCTTTTAAGGGAACACCAGGGGCTGCCCAAGGGGCTGCATACCCCGGGGAGATCTGCCCCGCATTGGCGGCACTGGTCTCTTGCGCTGGCCCCTCCTGGCGGTCAATTACGGTGACATCATGACCGTCTTTGGCTAAGTACCAGGCACTGGCGACACCCACTACACCACTTCCTAAAATGACAACGCGCATATCATCCTCACTCCAAAATCACCACAAAAGCATAATATTCTGTTGACAGAAAATTAACCCAGCAGAAAAAACTATCCAACATATTAATTATAGACTGTGACTTAATTCACAATTAATTTACGCTGCAATGACTTTTTAATTCAATAGCGCCAGAGAAATAGCGATAAGATGCTATTTTTGCCCAATTAAACGAAAGAAAGACTGAAAATTAAACTGATTATCCCTATTAACAGCATGAATAATTAGCATGTTGCATAAGTTGATTTTATTGGTTTTATATTCTGCATAACCACCAAATAAACAGAATAATAATCCAATAAAAACCTATTTAAGATTATCCGTTAGGGCGATAAAAAATAATCTATATTGACATAAGGTCTTGCCATGCCTCAGTTTGTTCATATTGAGCTAGGATTATTGAAGTGACCGGTATTTTGCAGGGTTATAAAACCGTGAGGATGCGCTAATGACAACTTCAACACCAAAACACACCGCGCAAGATAAGCGCCTGACTGACGGCCCGGACTGGACATTTGAATTGCTACAGGTCTATCTGGATCAAATCGACCGGGTGGCAAAACATTACCGGCTTGATACCTATCCCCATCAGATAGAGGTGATCACCTCAGAGCAAATGATGGATGCCTATTCAAGTATTGGCATGCCAATCAACTATACCCATTGGTCTTTCGGTAAGAAATTTATCGAAACCGAGCAGAAATATAAGCACGGTCAACAAGGACTGGCCTACGAGATTGTTATTAACTCCAATCCTTGTATTGCTTATTTAATGGAAGAAAACACCATCACTATGCAAGCCTTAGTCATGGCGCACGCCTGCTATGGCCATAATTCCTTCTTTAAGAATAACTATTTATTCCGAGCATGGACGGATGCCAGTTCCATCGTGGATTATCTGCTGTTTGCTCGCCATTATATTAGTGAATGTGAAGAGCGCTATGGGGTGGAAGAAGTTGAGCGGCTGCTCGACTCGTGCCACGCGCTGATGAACTATGGCGTGGATCGCTATAAACGCCCACAAAAAATATCCTTGATTGAGGAAACTGCCCGCCAGAAAAGCCGTGAGGAGTATCTGCAAAGTCAGGTTAACTCTTTATGGAAAACCTTACCGCGTAAAGATCGGGGAGAAGTGCAAGCTCAGGCTCATCGCTACCCCAGTGAGCCACAAGAGAATCTGCTGTATTTCATGGAGAAAAATGCCCCACTGCTGGAGTCATGGCAGCGGGAAGTGCTGCGCATCGTGCGCAAAGTCAGCCAGTATTTTTATCCGCAGAAACAGACTCAAGTGATGAATGAGGGCTGGGCCACCTTCTGGCATTACACCATTTTGAATCATCTGTATGACGAAGGCCAAGTCACCGACCGGTTTATGATGGAGTTTTTACACAGTCATACCAATGTTGTCTATCAGCCGCCCTATAACAGCCCTTATTACAATGGTATTAACCCCTATGCTCTGGGGTTTGCCATGTTCCAGGATATCAAGCGCATCTGCCAGTCCCCGACTGAAGAGGACTATTACTGGTTCCCTGATATTGCCGGTAAAGATTGGCTGGATACGCTGCATTTTGCCATGCGCGACTTTAAGGATGAAAGCTTCATCAGCCAATTCTTATCACCGAAAGTGATGCGTGACTTCCGCCTCTTTACTGTGCTGGATGATGATAAGAATAACTATCTGGAAATTTCGGCTATTCATAATGAAGAAGGCTATCGTGCCATCCGTAATGAATTGTCTGCTCAATATAATTTGAGCAACCATGAGCCCAATATTCAGGTCTGGAATGTCGATTTGCGCGGTGACCGCTCTCTGACGCTACGCTATATCCCTCATGACCGGGCACCACTGGATAAAAGCCGCCAGCAAGTGATGAAACATATTCATCGGTTATGGGGGTTTGATATTCATATGGAACAGTTGAATGCTGATGGCAGCATTGAGTTGCTCGACAGTGTCCCGCCCCGAGCGAGCAAACTCTAGGACGATAAGTCGTCGCTAATATCCATCAAAAAGGGGCATCAAATGCCCCTTTTACTTTGCTATTTTATCGCCTTTACCTAGCGACGAGCTTCAGCCAAATCACTTGGCATGGTGCCCTGCATACTGTGCCAGATAGCACCGCTCTCTTTACCGTAGGTCCGCAAGCAATCTACTACCTGCTCGTGCCCTTTCTCATCACACAGTGTCGACAGCTTGCTATAAAACGCCAGTGCCAGCTTACGTGCTTCAGGATTAGAGAAATAGTAACGCCCAACCCGGGTGTAAAGCCCTTTCAAGCCATTGAGGATCAAGCCATAAATCGGATTACCGGAAGCAAACGCCAAACCACGGAAAATACCGTAATCCAGTGCGGTAAAGGCCTCTGAATTATCATCAACCGTCTGGGCTTGTGCCAGAATTTCCTGAGCTTTTTCCGGATGGTTGCGAATAGCCGTTCGGACAAAGATGGTAGCGATATTGGTTCGAACAGCCAGTAAGTTGTCTATCAATTGTGGCACACTGTCGTGGTCAAGCCGCGCCAGCGTTTCCAAGATATTAAGACCGGACGTCTCCCAAAAGTTGTTTACTTTCGTCGGTTTACCATGCTGAATAGTGAGCCAGCCATCGCGGGCTAACCGTTGCAGCACTTCGCGCAATGTTGTGCGGGTAACTCCAATAAGCTCTGAAAGTTCACGCTCCGCCGGCAAAATGGTGCCTGGAGGGAAGCGATTATTCCAAATACTTTCAATAATATACTCTTCCGCGAAACCGGCAGGACTTTGCGCCTTTATAACCATATTTTTTGACGTTCCGTAGCGATATATATCAGCAATTTAGTGCGCTCATCATACCAGACGACTCTATTCTGACATAGCATCGGAACCGAACAAATGGTGAAAGCAGTCATAAAGTTGCAAAAATTGCGCAGATAGAATGATGAGCAGATTATACATATTGCTTTTAGAGCAATAACCTAAAGTAAAATGTAACTTTGAGCAGCAATAGCATCATAAAAAATTTATTAAGGAGACCATAAGCCACAATGGATATGACCATTAGACAAGCGGTACTTAGGAATTTTCTTGGCAACTCGCCAGATTGGTACAAACTGGCAATCATAGGGTTCCTCATCATTAACCCGTTGGTGTTCTTCTTCGTCAACCCATTCCTCGCGGGTTGGATGCTGGTGATAGAATTCATCTTTACGCTGGCGATGGCACTGAAATGCTACCCATTGCAACCCGGTGGTTTGCTCGCTATTCAAGCCGTGGCTATCGGTATGACCAGCCCGCATCAGGTTGCAGAAGAGATTGCTAATAATCTGGAAGTCCTGTTGCTGCTGGTTTTCATGGTGGCGGGCATCTACTTTATGAAGCAGTTGTTACTGTTTGTATTTACCAAACTACTACTCAATATCCGCTCAAAAATCATTCTTTCATTAGCCTTCTGTGTGGCTTCTGCTTTTCTTTCCGCCTTTCTCGATGCCCTAACCGTTATCGCGGTAGTCATTAGTGTATCTGTCGGTTTTTATACTATTTATCATCATGTTGCCTCCAATCATTCGGATAAAGACATTAATGATGACAGTTGGATAGACAGTCAAGATAACCGCAAAACACTGGAGCAATTCCGGGCATTTCTGCGCAGCTTAATGATGCATGCCGGTGTGGGTACGGCATTGGGCGGCGTGATGACGATGGTCGGAGAGCCGCAGAATCTGATTATTGCCAAAAGTGCCGGTTGGCATTTTGGCGATTTCTTTATCCGCATGTTGCCGGTCACGCTACCAGTGCTGTGCTGTGGGTTATTGGTTTGCCTGTTGGTTGAGCGCTTCAAACTGTTTGGATATGGTGCGGAGTTGCCTGAACGTGTGCGTCAGGTTTTAACTGATTACGACAAACAAGCCAGCGCCAAGCGGACCCAGCAGGAGAAAATGAAACTTCTGGTTCAGGCGCTGATTGGGGTGTGGTTGGTGTTGGCACTAGCCTTACATCTCGCTGAAGTCGGCTTAGTGGGGCTATCGGTCATTATTCTCGCGACCTCCCTATGTGGCATCACCAATGAACATGCGCTGGGTAAAGCTTTTCAGGAAGCATTACCGTTTACTGCCCTGCTCACGGTATTTTTCGCTGTGGTCGCGGTAATTATTGAGCAAAGTTTATTCACGCCTATTATTCAATTCGTGCTGCAATCTTCGCCATCAGCCCAACTATCACTGTTTTATCTGTTTAACGGTTTGCTGTCATCGGTATCAGATAATGTCTTTGTTGGCACGGTGTATATCAATGAAGCGCGCACTGCATTTGAGCATGGCATCATTTCACTGCAACAATTTGAGTTATTGGCTGTCGCCATTAACACCGGGACTAACCTGCCGTCAGTCGCCACGCCGAATGGTCAAGCGGCATTCTTATTCCTGCTGACCTCGGCACTCGCGCCATTGATTCGCCTCTCATATGGTCGCATGGTGTATATGGCTCTGCCTTATACCATTGTGATGACCCTTGTGGGTCTGCTGGGCGTTGAATATCTCTTAGTTCCGGTGACAGAATGGATGATGCAAAGTGGCTGGATAAGTTTGCCTCATATAGCCGCAGAGGTTAGCATCACACACTGATTGCTTGCATTATCGTCTCTGCCAGCCCTACACTTTCCCTCGCCACGAGGGACGGTGCTATACCCACAGACATAAGTTTCAAATACTATGGGGTAGACTTAGAAGGATTATGGGCTGGCAAAACAAACCAATATCTTACCCAAAGTAAAATTTATGCTCGTGGTAGTCGATCATTCGCGAGAAATAACTGATTTTTGCCTAATTTTACCTTTGGGTAGCTGGCAGCAAAGATGAATTGGTTTACACTGCCGGTACAATTGCTTACTGCATGGAAAATAAAGATATGTTGCAATTCCTTAACCGCTGCTCTAAAGGGCGCGGTGCTTGGCTATTACTGGCCCTGACTGCACTTGCATTAGAATTAGTTGCGCTCTATTTTCAACACGTGATGCTACTGCAGCCTTGCGTGATGTGTATTTACGAACGCGCCGCATTATTCGGTATTCTTGGTGCCGCATTGCTAGGTGCTATTGCCCCTAAATCACCCTTGCGCTATCTGGCTATTTTTATCTGGATTTATAGCGCCTGGAAAGGGATTCAGCTGGCGTGGACCCACACCATGCTGCAACTGCATCCATCACCTTTCACCACCTGTGATTTCTTTGTGAGCTTCCCTTCTTGGCTGCCATTGGACAAGTGGTTCCCGGCTATTTTTGTTGCCAGTGGTGATTGCGCGGTAAAACAATGGGAATTTTTAAGCCTGGAAATGCCACAGTGGTTAGTGGGTATTTTTGCAGCTTACCTGTTGGTATCGCTGTTAGTGCTGATGAGTCAGTTTGTTAAGCCGAAAAGACGCGATCTGTTTGGTCGATAGTTTTCATACATATCTTTATCTATTTAAGGCGCCCATTTGTGTGGCGCCTTTTTTATATACCCTTTCTGCTCGCTGTAGTGACCTACATTCCGCATAGGTACATCAGATTATCAAATCACAATGGTAATCTGCTGGCCTGATTAATTTAACGAATAATTCCGCGTGCCGAGCGGGAGAAAAAAGGCTTATAGGGGATTAATATTTGCCACTCTTTCGCCAGAAGCTCAATTTCTTCATTAACATCTGCTACCAACTTACCCGCATGATAAATAAGCTGATAAGCATTCTGAACCGCTTGCCCATCCCCCCAATTTAACCCATCGGCTTTCACGCCAATTGGGACAGCACGGTTACCTTCAGCAATCACATACGGAGGAATATCCTGCACCACACAGGAGCCAGTATTAACCAATGCACAAGTACCAATCACACAGAATTGATGCACTGCACTTGCCGCACCGATAGTGGCGCAATCACCCACCTCAACATGCCCGGCTAATCCCACATTCGACGCCAATAAACAGTGGTTACCGACAATACAGTCATGACCAACGTGAACGTGGCTCATCAGATTATTATCATCACCAATCGAGGTGACGCTGCCACCTTGCAAAGTACCGCGATGGATAGTGACATTTTGTTGAATCAAATTGCGGTTACCGATGACCACCCGAGTGGCCTCACCATTATATTTAAGATCCTGATTAATCTCGCCAATAGAGGAAAACTGTCCAATATTATTGTCACATCCAATCTCAGTAATACCATTAATCACAATGTGTGATTTAAGCACGGTGCCTGAACCAATAGTGACTTGAGAACCAATGTAGCAAAAGTGACCAATCTGTACATTCGCCCCAATTACCGCCCCCTTCTCAATGATTGCAGAAGTAGAAATTATCGCGGTGTTATCAATCAAGCTATTTAACTCTCCATGTGGAGGACTCACTTTACGACTTCGTGGGTAACTTCAGCGTCGACTCAGGACTAATCCATCCATTGGTTTAATCGGATTTACTAACATAAAAAGTGGTTGTCACTCAGATTAGGTAGGCCCATATGCAAAAACCCTGGCAATAACCAGGGTTTTTAAAAGGGAGCCGGTACTTTCCCGGCCGTCATGTTATGGCGTAAGCGTTCATCGTACACTCCGACGTTACACAGCCTAAGCACGACTATTGCACAACAGAGAAACACACTGGAAAACTACCCAATAAGCTTCTCTGTTACGCATCTTTCTACACCCTCTAAGAGCGTGATTGCCGAAATGTTGCTATGCATTTACTTCACCAGAGCAATAATCATACAGTGTTATAATATTTCATCAAGGTAAATTGAAAATTTTCTTCCATTGAAACCTTCTTTGGATTTTTTATTTCTCATCACTTACGTGTAGAGCTAATTATAGCTGCGAGTCACACAAAAAAGGCCGCCATTAGGCAGCCTGAGTTCAATCCATCATCAAAGGCTAAGCTTTGGTATGGGTGCAAATATATTGATTAGCTTGTTCACCATCGACAACCGCCAAACGAATTGGCAATGCCGAGATATTAAGAGAGGCAATCACTTGCTCTTGGCTACTCGCCTTCTGGAAGATTAACGACTCTCCCTGCCCCTCTGGATTCACTTTTACAAAATGAAACACCGCGTTATCTATGGTCAATTGTTGATTCGGGCCATCCAATACCGCAGTAAGGCTGGCGCCATCTTTCAATTCGCAATCAAGATTAATTAATGAAGCCCCAGCGGCCTGAACCTGGTGTGAAACACTACCTAAAGTAGTGGAGATGCCGATGATGATAGCGGCTAATGTTGAATATTTCATATTTTAGGTTTCTTTGTTAGATACGGCGTATGTCAGCCAAATCTGGCTTATTAATAGGTAGCGTTATCTAGCCCACTGCGGTTTATTCAGGATGTGATCTTGCCAGTCAATGACTTCGCTCTCGCGAACAGCAATATGGCGCACTGAGATTCGCTCACCATGCATAGCTGATTTGGACCCAGTTAATAGCGGATGCCAGCTTGGTAAATCATGGCCTTCACCAATTAAACGATAAGCACATGTGGGTGGCAGCCAATCAAAAGTGACCAGATTTTCGCGCGTTAACTTTATGCAATCTTCTTCTAATTCAAAGCGACGCTCATAGTTACGGCACTGACAGGTTTTAATATTGAGCTGATCACAGGCCACATTGGTGAAATAAATTTCATCAGTGTCCTCATCAATCAATTTATTCAAACAGCATTGGCCGCATCCGTCACACAGCGATTCCCATTCACTATCTGACATCTCAGCGAGTGTTTTTTGTTGCCAAAAAGGAGGTTGTGACATATTTGTATCCGCGGTGGTTGATGAGCATGCAGTAATAAGCATATAGCTAAATAAGCGGGTCGTTATAGACGTTTTGGCTACCAGATGCAAGTTTTGCCGCCCGCAAAAATGGGCAAGCGGCATAGTTTTCTTAGATTATGCGGGTGTTCAACGTTTTACCATTTAGCATAATTTTAAGCATATCGCCCGACTTCATCGGCCCGACACCCTGCGGCGTTCCTGTCAGTACCACATCGCCTGCGCGCAAGGTAAAGAAGCGACTGATGTAACTTATCAATGGGATTATCGGGGTGATCATGTCGCGAGTATTACCCTGCTGACGGATTTCATCATTAATGGTCAGGGATAAATCGACATTTTGCGCATCGCCAAACTCAGCCACCGGGATAAAACCGGAAATCGGGCACGAACCATCAAATGCCTTGGATTTTTCCCACGGCTGCCCGGCTTTTTTCAATCCTGACTGCAATTCCCGTAGCGTTAAATCCAATGCCACACCATAACCGGCAATAGCACGCGCCACCCTATCTTCACTGGCTTGTTTTAATGGCGTACCAATCAATACCGCCAATTCCACTTCATGATGGACAGCACCGAAATCTTTCGGAATAGAGACCGGCTGGCGAATATCGCATAATGCTGTTTCAGGTTTGATAAACAGCACCGGTTCAGCTGAGGCTGTACTCCCCATTTCTTTAATATGCTCGGCATAGTTGCTGCCGACGCAAACCACTTTGCTTACTGGAAAATCCAGCAAAGCCCCTTGCCAGTCTCTATGTTGGTACATACTGCCTCTCCTGAATTCACATCCTGATAGACACTACACCGCGGCGATTTGACCGTGGTATACAACAACTATTTAACCATAGATATTATTAATCATAGACATTATTAGCCACAAACATTATTGACTAATGCTCTCAGCCATCATACCAATGCTGATGGCGAAATAGTAAGAGCGGTTCCAGTGCATAAGGGTACGAAAATTATCATAAACCAGAAAGGCTCGCCCTTGAACATCATCGGGAATGATCACCCAAGCCCGTAAGTCTGAGTTAACGACCTTCCCTCCGGGGATCAGCGTCACACCAAGCTGCTGCCATTGGGCCACTGTTTTAGCTTGATTATCTTTCAGACCAGCCAAGGCGACATTGAATCCTTCCGGTAGTTGCGCTTCCTGTCCCCAACCAATGCCGGGTTTCCAACCTTCAGTAGACAGATAGTTAGCAGTAGAAGCAAATACATCATCAATATTATTCCAAATATCGATTTTTCCATCGCCATCACCATCGGCACCATAAGTCAGGAAGGAACTGGGCATAAACTGGCTTTGCCCCATCGCTCCGGCCCAAGACCCTTTTAACTGCGGATCCTCAACCTTGCCCTGTTGGATAATCTGGAGTGCTGCCATCAGTTCTTGAGTAAAGAAAGCTTCTCGCCGCCCTTCAAATGCTAATGTCGACAAAGCCGAAATCACATCTTCCTTACCCTGAATCTTGCCAAAACTACTCTCCATGCCCCACAACGCAACAATGTAGCGTTCAGGTACACCGTAGCGGGCCGTCACTTGAGATAGCTGAGGCTTATAACGCTGATAGTTTTCCTTGCCCTGCTTTATTCTGTTCGCCGTCAAGACCTTGGCCAGATAATCATCCAGTGTGACTTTCTTCTCTAACTGATTACGATCAGATTGGATCACTCGGTCAACAAAATGAATATTGGCGAAGGCGACATTCAACGTCGCCTCACTGATCCCATTGGCTCGGGCCTGTGCTTTCAATTGCTCAACATAAGCAGGAAATCCTGCCGGATCACGCCCTTGCTGAGATAGCATCGTTGCCGTATTAGCGCTGTTTGTCGAAGCTGACTTTACCTTAGCTTGGGGGGCAACCGCCTGGGTTTGCATGGGGGCCGCCGAATTCTTATTGGCACACCCCATCGAGATGACCGTCGCCAGTGCGACGGCAATCATGGATAATTTCATCGACGCATTCCTTGGTAAAGCAATAGCCAGTGAGGAAGCCGAGCGTTTAAAATCAGTGGGTTTCACCCAAGTGCATTTTCAACAGACTTTCCGGTGGCGGCGGGACTTGCAAATAAAAGCCCTGCTCGATAAGTGCACTTTTCACTTTCTCGATATCAGCTGTTGCCAGACTTTTGCGCTCGTTTAATGAAAGCAGCATCGCGAATTGCGGTTTGCCAAAACTGGCCAGTAACTCAGCGGGAACTCTCGAAAAATCATCTTTCGTTTCAATATATAGGTAGGTTTGATCCCGTTTCGGACTTCTATAGATAGCACAAAGCATGTTCTGGACTCTGGTTGATAAATTCAATAATAAAACTGCATAGTTAGCTTAAGATTATAACACGTCAGGCCATCTTGCAGGCCCGAGTTGTCAATAGACGGGAATTTCTATGCCTATACTGCCAGCACAGGGGTCTGGCTTATAGTATTGATACTTACCATTGTCAGCACGTCGACGTTGTAGATATTCCTGCTGCTGGCATTTAGTCTGCTTTTCAGCTTCACGCCTTGCAGACTCAGCATCTATCCGCGCTTTTTCCTCATCAAGTTGCCGTTGCCATGAATTAGCATCCGGGGCGACAGAACCAAGAGACTTACGTTTCTCCAGATAATCGGGCGAAACCTTACTATCTTTTGGAATTTCAGCATGATAACTATAGTCAGCCCATGCAGTTACCGGGGCAGACAGAGCTGTAATGCAGATAAATGATAGTGGGATGAAATTCCTTTTCATCATTGATTTCCTTTCGATTAGAGGGGTAGAAAACGCAAATTATCACAAAATGATTATCATTCTCAATGTTAAATAACTAAAAATAGTACTCATTGGCGCAGTTTATATCGAGCACAAAAAGAGAGGCTGGGCCGTATCATTAATTATCATTTGCCGGTCTGTTTCACCAATTGACAAAGTACTGCGTGAGATTTTTCTGAAATAATATGGTGAGGTATTTCACTAAGCCGATAATAACGACATTCAACCGCCCTATTTCATCATCTTAAAAGTGATAATAATGGTCAGCGCTTACTGTATTTTATAAAAAACAACTTCAGCTGATAAAAAAATGACCACATTTGTTAGAAAATAGCGACTTTTATGGGCGGTGCTAACCCCAGATAAAACCAACCCAACTGCTGAAAAAATACTCAACTTAATCATGGTCGTGATAATAGCCAAATATAGGCAGGTCAGGGCTAGCGAATAAGCAGAAGTTATGCTGTAATTTCTTGTCAGATTGGAGTCATTGTGGCCTTAAGATTTCAATATATTGATACGGATAGATTTATTTTTATATTACCTATAACATGTTTGGTAAGATCAGAATATTGTACCCCGAATGATATTGCGGGGATTAAACGCAGCTGAAACTGAGTCAGGATAGATGTCACAATCGCCAATTGAGTTAAAAGGCAGTAGTTTTACCCTATCGGTCGTTCACTTACATGATTCTCGACCGGAGGTAATTCGTCAGGCTTTACAGGAAAAGGTAGATCAAGCGCCTGCTTTCCTGAAAAACGCCCCTGTTGTGATTAACGTTGCAACGTTACCTAACGGTGCTAACTGGAAAGATCTCCAACAGGCTGTCACTTCAGCAGGTCTGCGTATTGTTGGCATCAGTGGTTGTCAGGATGAACGTCAAAAACGTGCAATCGCGCGTGCAGGTTTGCCGTTACTGAGCGAAGGTAAAGGCCAGAAAATGGCACCCGAGCCGGTTGTCAGCCCGCCAGAAAACGTTCCTACCAAGACACGAATTATCAACACGCCTGTCCGTTCCGGCCAACAGATTTATGCTCGTAATTGCGATTTGATTGTTATCAGCAGTGTCAGTGCCGGTGCTGAATTAATTGCCGACGGCAATATTCATATCTATGGAATGATGCGAGGCCGTGCGCTAGCAGGTGCATCGGGTGATGCTCAATGCCAGATTTTTTGCACGCATCTGGGTGCTGAACTAGTCTCTATCGCAGGGCAGTACTGGTTGAGTGATCAGATCCCGCGCGACTATTTTGGTCAAGCCGCGCGTTTGCATCTGCTGGATAACGCATTAACTATACAACCTTTAAATTAAGCCCTTTTGACAAGGAATCCATTTCATGGCACGCATTATTGTTGTTACATCGGGTAAAGGGGGCGTTGGCAAGACCACATCAAGCGCGGCTATCGCAACCGGCTTGGCCCAAAAAGGTAAAAAAACCGTCGTTATCGATTTCGATATCGGGCTACGGAACCTAGACTTGATTATGGGATGTGAGCGCCGGGTCGTTTACGATTTTGTTAATGTTATTCAAGGTGACGCCACGTTGAATCAGGCATTAATAAAAGATAAGCGCACAGATAATCTATATATTCTGCCCGCTTCGCAAACCCGTGATAAAGATGCTCTGACCAAAGAAGGTGTTGAAAAGATTTTAAACGATCTTGGCGACATGAATTTTGAGTTTGTTGTGTGTGACTCACCAGCGGGTATCGAAAGCGGCGCCTTGATGGCTCTGTATTTTGCTGACGAAGCGGTCATCACCACCAACCCTGAAGTTTCTTCTGTGCGTGACTCAGACCGTATCCTTGGGATTCTGTCATCGAAATCACGTCGTGCAGAAAATGGCCAGGAGCCAATTAAAGAACATCTGCTGTTGACTCGCTACAATCCAGGGCGTGTGAATCGCGGCGATATGCTTAGCATGGAAGATGTCCTCGATATCCTGAGGATCCCACTGGTTGGCGTTATTCCAGAAGATCAGTCTGTATTACGTGCCTCGAACCAAGGCGAGCCTGTGATTCTGGACAAAGAGTCAGATGCCGGTAAAGCTTATGACGATACCGTTGACCGTTTGCTAGGAGAAGAACGTCCCTTCCGCTTCATCGAAGAAGAGAAGAAGGGCTTCCTGAAACGCCTTTTTGGGGGATAAACCATGGCTTTGTTAGACTTTTTTCTGTCCCGCAAAAAACCGACAGCCAATATAGCCAAGGAACGGCTGCAAATTATCGTCGCTGAGCGTCGTCGTGGGGACAGTGAGCCCCATTATTTGCCTGACTTGAAACGCGATATTTTGGCGGTTATTTGTAAATATATTCAGATCGACCCTGAAATGCTACATGTGCAATTTGAGCAGAAAGGGGATGATATTTCGGTGCTTGAACTTAACGTGACATTACCGGAAACGGAAGAAACGCCTAAATGATTTCTTCGCAATAACTATCCCCTGTATTTATTTACAGGGGGTATTTCTCTGTTATTTACTGTATATATATCCAGCTCAAACTTTTCTATAAATATATTGCCAGCAAAACAAGAAAATTCTTAATCCCTATTTCAGTTGTCCATCAACGGGCTATAAATTTAAACTGAAACATTCAGAGCGAAGTCTCCTCCCCTCTGAATATCGATTAATACTGTTGTAAAATCTCGGTTAATTCCACAGACAATAAATCCCCACGCCAGCCACTTAATAATTCTGGTTGAGTGTCCGTTGATTTCAGTTTCCAGTGCCAACTGAGTAATTGGTTTATTTGACGACGTGATGCCAATAACTCACTGCTGAGTCCACTACGTTCACTGACTGCTAGAATAAGCGCTTTAATATCTTTAAAGACTTTCTTGTAACCGGGCTGATCAATCAAATTAATCACCGGTGGTGGCAGTTGGTCTTCAGGGACGGCATTGCCCTCGACCACCAGCGCCAGCAACGTGCGCCCATGATAACGGATCTCCTGACCACTCAGCCCCAGAGAATCCAGCTCTCCCAGTGAGGTTGGCTGATAGCGGGCAACTTGCCACAGATTTTCTTCTCGCACCACGAAGTTCACCGCCAGGTCACGCTCACGCGCTTGACGCAAACGCCATGCAGCCAGCTTTTGCAAACAGGCCAACTGGTGACCACGTAACTGCCAGGCGTTGGTGATTTCGCGGTATGCCAGTTCCGGTTCCAATGTTTCACTGCGGCGTCGACACAGCAGCTGGCATTCATCAATAGCCGCATCCATACGCCCGGCAGCCTCGGTCGCTTCAACCAGCTTGGTGGCCAAAGGCAGCAGATAAAACACATCCGCAGCCGCATAATCACACTGTTTTTCACTCAGTGGGCGGGCAATCCAATCCGTGCGAGATTCGCTTTTATCTAACTCAATACCTTCGAACTCATTCACCAACATGGCAAAGCCACAAGAGAGCGAGCGCCCGGAGAATGCAGCCAATACCTGAGTATCAATCATCGGCGTCGGCATCAGACCAAAAGCATTGAGAAATACTTCAAGATCTTCACTACCGGCATGCAGATACTTCACCACATCCAAATCTTGCAGCAGTTCGCGGAAAGGTTGCCATTCAGTAATAGGTAAAGGGTCGATCAGTGAAAGTTGTTCACCGTCATACAGTTGAATCAGGCCTAACTGCGGATAGTAAGTGCGCGTTCTGACAAACTCTGTATCCAGCGCGACATGGGCATGTTTTCGGGCGAGCTCGCAGACCTGCTGCAACGCACTGTCGGTCGTGATCAACTGATAATTCAAAACGTCATTCTCTTGGTCGTTATACCCGTTATCGTGCAACTGGATATAGTCTATGACAAACACAACAACGCCGGTGATGACCGGCGTTGTTGATGATGATTGGGTGACTCCGTTACGCTAAGCCGCGTTTTGCTCGCTAGCATTAGCCTTAACCTGTTCGTCACGCAGTTCCCTTCGTAAGATTTTACCGACATTAGATTTCGGTAATTCGTCACGAAACTCTACTATTTTCGGTACTTTATACCCTGTAAGGTAGCGGCGGCAATGGGTTAACAGCTCTTCAGGCGTCAATGAAGCATCTTTTTTCACTACAAACAATTTTACAGTCTCGCCGGAGACCTCATTAGGCACCCCAACAGCAGCCGACTCCAGCACTTTTGGGTGTAACGCGACCACATCTTCAATCTCATTGGGGTAAACGTTAAAACCAGAAACTAGAATCATATCTTTCTTACGGTCCACAATTCGCAAGAAACCTTGTTCATCGAGGGTCGCAACATCGCCGGTTGCCAACCACCCATCTTTTAGCACTTCATCGGTCGCATCGGGCCGCTGCCAATAGCCTAACATAACTTGTGGGCCACGCACCCATAGTTCGCCCGGCTCACCGAACACGGTGACATCGTTGCCTTCATCATCAACCAGCCGCACATCCGTAGAGGGGACGGGCAAACCAATGCTGCCACTGTAATGCTTCAAGTCGTAAGGGTTACCTGTGACCAGCGGCGAACATTCCGTTAAACCGTAGCCTTCTAATAAGTGTTTACCGGTCAGTTTTTCCCACTTTTCAGCCACCGCCTTCTGTACTGGCATGCCGCCCCCCACTGAAAGCCGTAATGTCGAAAAGTCTAATTTGGTAAACTCTTCATTATTTAACAGCGCATTAAATAATGTATTCACACCGGTCATGGCGGTGAATGGATAGCGGCTTAGCTCTTTCACCATGCCCGGAATATCACGTGGGTTGGTGATTAATAAACTGCGCCCGCCTAACTCGATAAACAGTAAGCAGTTCATGGTCAAAGCAAAGATATGGTAGAGCGGCAGGGCCGTTACCACCAATTCATGGCCCGGTTGCAGTAATGGCGCGTAGGCCGCCTTCGCCTGCTCCAGATTCGACTGCATATTGCGGTGAGTCAGCATCGCGCCTTTCGCCACGCCAGTCGTCCCGCCGGTATACTGCAAGAATGCCATATCCGTATTGATGACATCCGGCTTCACATATTGCATGCGCCGGCCTTTCTGCAGAGCGGTGCGGAATGAAATGGCATCCGGCAAATAGTACTTCGGCACCAGTCGCTTGATGTATTTCACGACAAAATTCACCAGCGTTCCTTTGGCCGTCGACAGTTGATCCCCCATGCGCGTCAAAATGACGTGCTTGACCTGGGTTTTGAAAACGATTTTTTCCAGTGTGTGAGCAAAGTTGGAGACAATAACAATGGCGGCGGCGCCGCTATCATTCAACTGATGCTCCAGCTCGCGCGGGGTATACAGTGGGTTAACATTCACCACCACCATACCGGCGCGCAAAATACCAAACAAGGCGATAGGATATTGCAGCAGATTAGGCATCATCAAGGCAACGCGGTCGCCTTTTTGTAGCCCTAGACCTTGTTGCAAATAGGCGGCAAAAGCACGGCTACGCTCTTCCAGCTTACGGAAGGTCATCACCTCCCCCATATTGATGAACGCAGGTTGGTCCGCATAACGCAATGCCGCGTTCTCAAACATTTCCACCAAAGAAGAATAGCGGTCCGGGTCAATCTCTGCGGGGACATCTGCCGGATAACGCTTTAGCCATACTTTTTCCAAGGTAGCACTCCTGAAATTATTATTGATCGCCAGGGTAAGACTCAAACTCACACCAGAACTTTAACAATATTTTAACTCAGCTTACCAGTTTGCTTTTAAACAATTTTGAAGTTGAGAAGTACATCACTAATTCTTTTCATGCATCCCAGCAAAAAAACCAGGCAGCCAGCACCATCTCATTAATACAATTAAAATCAATATGTTACATAAATTCATATTTATGGCAACCATAACCTATTGATTATACATCGTTTTGACTCATTCTTAATCTAAAGCTTGGGTGAGAATGATTATCTGGTGATCATTCATATAAATTGGTTGAATAGCACCAGCAACTTTTGTCCTTTACCTAATGAGCCTTATACAGGGCTTCATTGCGATTAAGCTGTCACCGTAATGTTAACAAGTAGATACCATGACCCTATATCGTATTGAGTTTGGCCAAAAACAAGATTTGCCTTTTCTGGCAAGTATTGACTGCCGATAGAGCCAATTCTCACGTCTTTGGGGGGGCTGGTAGTGGGTGGGATTGATGCCACAAAGGATAAAAAAATCACGACTTTTTCAGCGAAGGGTTTAAACCAATAAAAAAGGGTGCCGATTGCTCGACACCCTGTTCTATTATGTTCTTAGCCAAGATAAATCAACAACTTGCTAGCCGTTACTCGTCGCGCTATTCAGTCACAATAGTCTGAATTTGCGCCGGTCCGGTGTCGTACCAGCCCCATGGCCCCCACATTCCGGGGTTGCGATAGCCCCAAGGCCCCATGGCTGGCGGCATCATCACTTGTTGTGCCAGATGCCAACGTTTGTAACCCGTAGCATCGACCACCACAAAATCATACGGTGTCATGCCAATTTTACCCGCCTCGACACCGGTAATCGGGCCGACGACGGTCACAAGGTGCCCACGGAAATCGACAGGCTCAAGGAAACCATTCACATAAGCAATCACTCGCCCCTGCGAAGGTTCACCCAAAATAGGTCTGGCACCAGAATCCAACGGTACGCTGGCAATTTCTAGCCGAGTGCGGCTCGGTTCGTTGGTCACACTAATAACTGTGCCGCCAAAACGCGCTTCCTGACCGACAAATACCTGCGGTGATGTTCTGACCAAATTAAGATTTTGCTGCGGTGTCGCGGTAGTCCCCTGAATCGCTGGTGGCACCGTGACACAACCGGAAAGCAGTAGCGCGCCCAACCCCAGCCAACCACACATCCATTTACGGCTTATATTCTGTCTAGATTGAGTTATTGTCATCGTTTGCTACTCCTTATTATTTCTTTGCTATCCAGACATTTTAGACTCTAATCACGATAACAAGTTGCTAAGTTCTAGCGGCCCGGTAGTTTTTTCCACGTCACTTCATTACGCAGGTAGACTGGCTCAGCATGTTCAACACTGACAATCTGCCCGCTAGCCCATGACGATAAAGCCAATGGCAACATATCTTCGGCGTGCGGCAAGATAATTTGCCCGTCAACCAGCACCACATTGCTGCCGTTAATCATATCGGGATAAGTCTGCCAGCCAGTACCCACGGTGGCCCAATGACCACTCAGTGACTGGGCCTGTAACAATGCTTGCGCCGGAGTCATTACCGCCTCAGTGGCTTCGCCAAGCCACTGCCCTTGCGCATCGCGCTCAAACTCGCCCCAATAGACCTCCCCCATCCGCGCATCAATTGCCGCCAATACTCGAGATGCCCCGGTCAGACGAAATGCGCCCTGAGCCATGGTTTGCAAGGTAGAAACACCGATCATCGGCAAGTCAGCGCCTAATGCCAGCCCCTGACCAATACCAATACCAATGCGCACACCGGTAAAGCTCCCCGGGCCGCGGCCAAAAGCCAGGGCATCGAGTTGTTGCAGTGTCAGGCCCGACTCAGCCAAAACTTGCTGCACCATCGGTAAGATTCGTTGGGTGTGTTCCCGTGGGCACAGTTCAAACAAAGCCTGAACTTCGCCGTTATTCCAGAGTGCGACAGAACAAGCTTCTGTTGCGGTATCGATCGCTAAAATTCGCGTGGACATGCCAACCTCGGCAGGAAAAGAGTATGAATTCAACACAGGGCGCGCATGATAGCACACCCCTCCTCGCTTTTCCCTCAATCGCGCTGTTTGAGAAAAGCGATGGCTTTCGCCAGATCGCGGGTACGTGGTGCGGGCGGCAGGCTATTAAGGAACATCGCGCCATACGGGCGCATCACTAGCCGGTTATCGCAAATGACCAGCACCCCGCGATCGTCAATATCACGAATCAGACGCCCCACCCCTTGTTTTAGGGTAATGACGGCATCAGGTAATTGCACGTCGTTAAAGGGATCACCACCGCGCAGACGGCAATCTTCAATGCGCGCTTTCAGTAACGGATCGTCTGGAGAGGTGAACGGCAGTTTATCAATAATAACGCACGAGAGCGCATCACCGCGCACATCGACACCTTCCCAGAAACTGCTGGTAGCCACGAGTAGCGCATTGCCCGCCGCCACAAACTGTGACAGCAACTGCCCCTTGCTGGTTTCCCCTTGAACCAAGACCGGCAAAGTCATGCTGGCGCGAAACTCTTCTGCCAAGCCGCGCATCATCTGGTGCGAGGTACAGAGGAAAAAACAGCGCCCTTGGTTCGCATCAATCAGTGGTTTTAACATCACGGCTAATTTGCGCGCCGCTCCGGGTTCATTTGCCGAGGGTAGATTACGAGGCACACACAACAATGCCTGATTAGCGTAGTCAAACGGGCTGGGCAGCAGCAGTGTTTTGGCATGAGTCAGCCCCAGTCGCGAGGTAAAATGTGACAGTTGGTCATTAACTGATAAGGTGGCGGAGGTAAAGATCCAGGTTCCTGGCTTTTCTTCAATTAATTCACGAAAACGGTCAGAAACCGAAAGTGGCGTGAGTGCCAATACAAAATGGCGTGAATTACACTCATACCAATAGCTGTAACCCGGGGTGCTGACATCCTTTAAGCGTTTAAGGCGGTTACGATACACCGTCGCCCGCTCAAAAGCCGCATCAAGCATCGCCGAGCGCCCCAGTGACAGCTTCATCACGTCGTAGCAAAGCTCCAGAGCATCATCGAGTAATAACAGTGCCCGCTGGATGGCAGGTTGCTCCATAACATCGCGTAAATTACCGCGATAGCCAGGATCGCCAAGGACTAAACGAAAATCTTGGGTACTTTGTGTCAACCGATCGGCACTTTTTTGCAACTGTGCAGCATCACGAACTTCGGTGCGATAAGCAATAATGATGTCTTTCGCCAGATCCATCAGCTGTCGGCTGGTCAGTTGCTGGCCAAAATATTGGCTGGCAATATCGGGGATCTGATGGGCTTCATCGAAAATCATCACATCGGCAGTGGGGATTAATTCAGCAAATCCGCTCTCTTTCACCACCATATCGGCCAGAAATAGATGATGGTTAACCACCACCACATCAGCATCCATTGCCTTGCGGCGCGCCTTCACGACAAAACAATCTTTATACAGCGGGCAATCACTGCCCAGACAGTTATCATTGGTGCTGGTCACCAACGGCCAGACAAAACTATCCTCTGCCACCTGACCACAGGTGCTGATATCACCATCAACGGTTTCAGCTGACCAACCGCGCAAGCGAACCAAGTCGACCAGAGTCTCACTCGCCAACTCGCCCCCCGCCAGTGATTGCTGTTCAAGCCGCTCCAGACAAAGGTAATTGGAGCGCCCCTTAAGTAAGGCCAGCTTCCCTTTGTATTTTAAGGCAGTTGCAACAGTGGGCAGGTCACGGGAATAGAGCTGGTCCTGTAATGCCTTGGAGCCGGTCGAGATAATTACTTTGCAGTCAGCCCGTAAAGCGGGTGCCAAATAAGCAAATGTTTTACCGGTCCCGGTGCCAGCCTCTACCACCAATTGCTGTTTGGCAGCAATAGACTCACTGATTGCCGCAGCCATCTGGCGCTGGGATTCGCGAGGATTAAAACCTGTAATGGCCTGCGCTAATGCGCCGTCTGTTGCAAAATCGTCTGTCACGCTTTCTCTTCCGAGTGAAATCAGCGCTGATTATGCCAAGCCTCACGTCCCGCGACCACACATTCTCGCCGTAAGCTATGTTACTCTAGCAGCGAAACTGACATTGACATTCACACAAGGGAGTGAAAATGAGTATTGAGCGAATTAATCCAGAAAAGCGTTGGTCCGACGCAGTGGTATTCAACAACACAATTTATTATACCAGCGTACCGGAAAATCTGGATGCAGACGCCACGGCCCAGACCGCGAATACACTGGCAGCAATTGATATCATGCTGCATCAGCTCGGTTCTGATAAAAGCCGGATTTTGGATGCCACCATATTTCTGGCCGATAAAGCAGATTTCGCTGCAATGAATGCCGCCTGGGATGCCTGGGTTGTCGATGGCAATGCCCCGGTGCGCTGCACCGTCGAGGCCAAATTGATGAATCCAAACTATAAAGTTGAAATCAAAATCATTGCGGCGCTGTAGTTATAAGAACGTTATTTATGGCCCCAAAATGATAAGGGTAGCCAAATGGCTACCCTAGTTTGCTGTGCTGAATATTGTTTATATCCGCAGCCACTGGTGTTGCCACCAAGGACTACAGAGGATTAGGACAGTTTGATCATCACCATCCCCGCCAGTAGTAAAATCAGGCCAATCCAGCCTTTGTAATTCAGGCGTTGGTTGAATAAAATCCAACCGGCGGCCACAGTCGCGGCGATACCAAACCCGCCCCACAGCGCATAAGCCACTGATAATTCGATGCCTTTAACTGCCTGAGCCAAAGCGCTGAATGCTCCTAATACTGACAGTAACGACAGGATACCCAACCATACACGGCGAAAACCGTCTGACATCTTCAGCAAGATATTGGCAATAATTTCTAGAATGACGGCCAATATCAGAAAAGCAATATGATAAAACTCAAGCTGTTGCATGATGCTCACCTGACTGGGTACTTATCTTGCCACTGCCTGGTTTCTTCGGCTTACGGGTCCCCGATTTCACTAACATAATGCCGCCGACTAAGGTAACTAAACCGGCGATTTTCAGTGGAGATAAACTTTCATCAAACCACAGCACACTGAAGACCGTAATAATCAGGATGCCGATCCCTTCCCACAATGCATACGCGACACCTAAAGCCACTTTTTTAACAGCCAGCGCCAGCAGAATGTAAGAACCGGTAATCATAAAATACATCACAATGTGCCCGGTCATCTCACCACTGACACTCGCGTATTTCATTGATAAAGTGCCGATAATTTCAGCAACAATCGCTAAACCTAAAAATATCCAATAAATCATGATTCTTCTCCTAACATCCATAAACGCACGCTAAGGTCTATTTGTTACGGTTTCCAATTCACTTGATATATCCCCACAGGCTTTGGCGGTGCGGGTCGGCAGCAAGCGAACTTATCCCGATGAGCTTACTCTGGTAAGTGATTCGGGTGAGTGAACGTAGCTAACATCCCTGTGACGTCAAAGACGAAGGGCATGCGCAGACCGTAAGAAATAGAAACTCACTTGGCGTATAAACTTTTATACCTTAAATAATTCGAGTTGCAGCAAGGCGGCAGGGAAGATAATCCCGATGAACTTACATAAGTAAGTGACTCGGATTATTGAACGCAGCCAACGCATATGCAGCTTGAAATATGACCGGTATGTTTAAAGCGGAAGAAGAAAGACGCTATAGCTCGCTGCACCAGTGATGCTCACTGGCCAGAATGGCTGACAGGAAGAGTTGGCATGTAGAGTGTTTGAAAGTAATTCCATTAATTTTGATCATAATATATCTCTTTTTTTTAGCCACACCTGCTTTAGCCACATACTTGTTTGCTAAACCTAGTGTGATCCGCCTAAAACCCTCATCAAATTGGAATAATTAACTGATGTATTTTTACCACAGTCAATTTTATAAAGCAAACCATCCATTTGATAAATTGTTTAAAAAAAGAGATTAAAAAATAATAAGTTAGTAAATCCAAAAAAACAAAACCCCTGCATTGCAGAGGTTTTATATTGGGCGACAATCCGCGCTTCTCCCATCAGTTCAGGGAGTTAGAGTAGCTTATGCTGTAGCGCCCGCCACAGCTTGTTTCGCTAATTCAGTAATACGAGCGTAATCACCTTTTTCCAGCGCGTCAGCAGGAACCAACCATGAGCCGCCGATGCACAATACGCTCTTCAGCGCCAGATAATCGCGGTAGTTGTTTGGTGTAATCCCCCCGGTTGGGCAGAAGCGCACTTGTGAGAATGGGCCGCCAATCGCTTGTAATGCTTTAACGCCGCCGTTAGCTTCCGCCGGGAAGAATTTAAACTCACGCAGGCCATAGCTCATGCCGAGCATCAGTTCTGAAACTGTGCTGATCCCTGGGATCAATGGAATAGAGCCTGCTGTCGCAGCTTTAAGCAGTTCATCAGTCAGCCCAGGGCTAATAGCGAATTGCGCGCCAGCCTCAACAACTTCAGCCAACTGCTGTGGATTAAGCACGGTACCCGCGCCAATAATGGCTTCAGGGACTTCTTTAGCAATGGCACGGATAGCCTCAACAGCACAAGGGGTGCGCAACGTCACTTCCAGCACCCGAACACCACCAGCCACTAAGGCTTTTGCCAGCGGTACCGCTTGCTCGAGCTTATTAATCACAATCACCGGGACAACTGGGCCTGCAGTCAAAACCTGTTCTGCGCTCGTTTTCCAGCTTTTCATCAGTTGTTATCTCCACTTATGCCGATTGGCATGTACTCACCCGAAGGTGTCAGTTGAAATATGGCTGGCAGAATACTCAGCTTTTCGCCAACCATAAAGAATCATGATGCGAGCCTGCTAACAGCTCTTTATTATTTACCGGCTTCCTGCCTCTAGCTGCCCGCCGATCTCCTTGGCGGAGATGCGCCGCCAAAACCTGCTCTGGCAGCGCGTGCAACAATTAATCTTCGCAGATGAACAAGTTACTCGAACTCATTCCATGAGCGGCCATCACGGGTGATCATGGCAACAGAAGCTACCGGCCCCCATGTACCTGATTGATAAGGTTTTGGTGCCTCATTATCAGCAGCCCATGCTTCCATAATGGAATCAACCCACTTCCAGGCTTCTTCAACCTCATCACGGCGCACAAACAGTGCCTGAATACCCCGCATGGTCTCCAGTAACAGACGTTCGTAGGCATCAGCAATATGCTGCTCGTTAAAGGTTTTAGAGAAACTGAGGTCAAGCTTGGTCGTTTGTAGGCGGTGCTTGTGCTCCAGACCTGGGACTTTATTCAACACTTCAATTTCAATACCTTCATCTGGTTGCAGACGAATGGTCAGCTTGTTTTGTGGCAATTGCTGGTAGGATTCACGGAACAGGTTCAGCGCCGGATTTTTAAAGTACACCACCACTTCAGAGCATTTGCTTGGCAGGCGTTTACCGGTTCTTAAATAGAACGGCACCCCAGCCCAACGCCAGTCATCAATATCCACCCGGATAGAAACGAAGGTTTCGGTATTGCTGCTCTTATTCGCCCCTTCCTCTTCCAGATAGCCCGGGACTTTATTGCCCTGAACAAATCCAGCCGTGTACTGACCACGCACAGTGGTTTCACGCACATTGGTGTGATCGATACGGCGCAGCGAGCGCAGCACTTTCACTTTCTCATCACGGATACGGTCGGTGCTCAAGTCTGCTGGTGGCGACATCGCAATCATGGTCAGGATTTGCAGCAAGTGGTTTTGGATCATGTCGCGCATTTGGCCGGCCTGATCAAAATAGCCCCAACGCCCTTCAATACCCACTTCTTCCGCCACGGTAATTTGCACGTGGTCAATGGTGCGATTATCCCAGTTGGAGGCAAACAGGGAGTTAGCAAAACGTAATGCCAACAGGTTCAATACCGTCTCTTTACCTAAGTAGTGGTCGATACGGTAAACCTGACACTCATTGAAATATTCCGCGACTTGGTCGTTGATGACCCGCGAAGAGGCCAAATCTTTCCCCAGCGGTTTCTCCATCACCACCCGGCTAGGCTCTTTATTCAGCCCTGCTTCGCCCAATCCTTTGCAAATAGCACCAAAGGTATTAGGTGGCATGGCGAAGTAGTTGATGGTGGTGCGATTTTTTTGATCCAGCATTTTGCCCAACTTGGCAAAATGTTTGCTGTCGTTTACGTCCAGATTACAGAAGTCGAGACGAGAACTGAGCTTTTGCCACAATTCATCATCCAGCTTCTCTTTCATAAAGGTATCGAGGGCTTCCTTTACCACGGCTGTGTACGCGTCTTTATCCCAGTCGGCACGGCCTACGCCGATAATCCGAGTTTCAGGGTGGATGTGACCCGCTTTCTCTAATTGGTAAAGGGAAGGCAACAGTTTACGGCGAGCCAAGTCTCCCTTAGCGCCGAAAATCACCAGATCACACGCCTGGGCTGCCTGGGCTGTATTAGTTACCGCCATGTTATTCTCCTCGTTGCAGGATATTTGTAATTTTCTTACATTACTAATGTACTCTCTTTGACTATAGCCAGTAAACCCAGATAAAAGTGGACCAAAAAAGGTTAAATAACACTCTATAGAACCGCAGGCCGCGTCAAATCAGGCCGCGTAACTTTAAAATGTAATTTTATGACGTTTTTGACAACTATTTACCATTATGAAAATTAGACACAGGTCATATTCTGGTGAAAAAGTGTGACTTCCAACCAGATGCCACTGCCAACGGGTCCCAGCACGTAGTATATTTTCATTAAACCGGCATAGATTTCTCCTTTAAATGAAATCGGTAAAACCCATGGGTGACTCTCGTTATATGAATACGCTGGAAAATATCCAAAATAATCTGGACCTCCTGAGCAAATCGGAAAGGAAAGTCGCCGAGGTGATCCTGGCCTCCCCACAAACTGCCATTCACTCAAGTATCGCCACCCTCGCCAAAATGGCGAACGTCAGCGAGCCCACGGTAAACCGTTTTTGCCGTCGATTAGACACCAAAGGTTTCCCTGATTTTAAACTTCATTTGGCACAAAGTCTGGCTAATGGCACACCTTATGTGAATCGAAATGTCGAAGAGGATGATAGTGTATCCGCTTACACTGGAAAAATTTTCGAATCGACCATGGCTAGTCTGGATATGGTGAAGAATAATTTAGATATTGCAGCGATAAATCGAGCAGTTGATTTATTGACCCAAGCGAAGAAGATTTCGTTCTTCGGCCTTGGTGCGTCTGCCGCCGTAGCCCATGACGCGATGAATAAATTCTTCCGCTTCAATATCCCAGTTATTTATTTCGATGACATCGTTATGCAACGTATGAGTTGTATGAATTCCAGTGAAGGCGATGTCGTGGTATTGATATCTCACACGGGGCGAACAAAAAGCCTGGTAGAACTGGCTCATTTAGCCCGTGAAAACGATGCCACAGTGATTGCGATTACCTCACGCGATACTCCTCTGGCCAGCGAAGCAACATTGCCGCTGCTGTTGGATGTGCCGGAAGATACCGATGTCTATATGCCCATGGTGTCGCGCATTGCCCAATTAACATTAATTGATGTGTTAGCCACCGGCTTTACGTTACGCCGAGGGGCAAAATTTAGAGATAATCTGAAGCGAGTCAAAGACGCCTTGAAAGAATCTCGCTTTGATAAAGGTTCACCACCGGTTAATAGTGGCGAATAATGTGAGAGAATGAATTGTATCAAAAAGTAAATGACATCAGTGACAGAAGTCGCTTTGTTTTGTGTTAGCGCATCTTCTGAGACGAAAAATTGACGTATTATTGAAAAATAATGCTCTTGATGACTCAAATATTTATTGAGCCAATAAGTGGTAAATAGCTCGCTTTTGTAATGTTGTCATTGATGTGCCGATGTCCTCCGGGAGGAGGCATTCATGCATCAGTCGTTTTACATCCGCAAGCGGATAACATGTAGGACACTATGTATTTGATAATGCCGTGCTTTTGATTATGTCATCTTTGATAAACGTTTTTTTCATCAGCATGTCGCTGTAAAATTTGTAGCTTAGTTACATTTTACTATCGGATTCATTATCCGCTGTTTTAACAACACCATGCTTCATCAGTCAACGGAGTAAGAGATGTCCAGACGGCTCAGAAGGACCAAGATTGTTACTACACTGGGGCCGGCTACTGACCGCGACAATAATCTGGAAAAGATTATTGCTGCGGGTGCTAACGTAGTCCGCCTGAATTTTTCCCATGGTAGCGCCGAAGATCATGAATTGCGGGCCAATAAAGTCCGTGAAATTGCCGCCAGATTGGGGCGCCATGTTGCGATTCTTGGCGATTTGCAAGGTCCGAAGATCCGGGTATCTACTTTTAAGGAAGGCAAAGTTTTCCTTAACGTACACGATAAATTCTTGCTGGATGCCAATATGGCAAAAGGCGAAGGCGATAAAGACAAAGTTGGTATCGATTATAAAGGCCTGCCTGCTGATGTGGTTCCCGGTGATATCCTGTTACTGGATGATGGTCGAGTACAACTGAAGGTTATTGAAGTTCAGGGTATGAAAGTATTCACCGAAGTGACTGTAGGTGGCCCTCTTTCCAATAATAAAGGCATTAATAAGTTGGGCGGTGGCCTGTCAGCCGAAGCATTAACGGAAAAAGACAAAGCCGACATTATTACCGCCGCTAAAATTGGTGTCGATTTCCTGGCAGTTTCTTTCCCTCGTACCGGTGAAGATTTGCATTATGCGCGCCGTTTGGCCCGTGATGCTGGCTGCAATGCTCAAATCGTGGCAAAAGTTGAACGTGCTGAAGCCGTGGCAACTGATGAAGCGATGGATGATATCATTCTGGCCTCTGATGTAGTGATGGTGGCGCGGGGTGACTTGGGTGTTGAAATTGGCGACCCTGAGCTGGTCGGTATCCAGAAAAAACTGATTCGTCGTGCTCGTCAGCTTAACCGTGCGGTCATCACTGCAACTCAGATGATGGAGTCAATGATTACCAATCCAATGCCAACACGTGCAGAAGTAATGGACGTGGCTAACGCCGTATTGGATGGTACTGACGCCGTAATGTTGTCGGCAGAAACAGCCGCTGGGCAGTATCCGGCTGAAACAGTTGCGGCAATGGCCCGTGTTTGCTTGGGTGCTGAAAAAATCCCAAGTATTAATGTGTCTAAGCACCGTCTTGATGTGCAATTCGACAATGTCGAAGAAGCTATCGCTATGTCTACCATGTATGCAGCCAACCACCTGAAAGGCATCACCGCAATTATCGCGATGACCGAATCGGGCCGCACTGCTCTGATGATGTCTCGTATCAGTTCTGGCTTGCCAATCTTTGCCATGTCACGTCACGACCATACTTTGAACCTGACGGCTATCTATCGTGGTGTCACCCCGGTTTACTGTGATACTCACACCGATGGCGTGCTGGCGGCTAATGAAGCAGTCAATCGTCTGAAAGACAAAGGTTTCTTGGTATCTGGCGATCTGGTTATTGTGACACAAGGCGATGTGATGGGAACGATTGGGACAACCAATACCAGCCGTATCGTCCGAGTTGATTAATTTGTTTTAATTAGCTAAAGCAAAAGCCCGCTCATCAGAAGCGGGCTTTTTTATACTCAATGGTAATAGCGCTTAATAAATATCCTTACGGACATAAGGCTCTATTTCACCCTCTTTACGGGTTTTCAGCAGCTTAAGAATCCAGGTATATTGTTCCGGATTAGGTTTTACCAGCAGCTCAACTTCTTCATTCATTCGGCGAGCAATATAAGCATCATCGGCATCCGCTAAATCGTCCATTGGTGGACGAATATAGATATCAAGGCGATGCTCGCGATAATTGTAAACCGGGAACATTGGCACAATAGCTGCGCGGCATACTTTCATTAACCGCCCTACGGCTGGTAATGTCGCTTTATACGTGGCAAAGAAATCGACAAACTCACTTTGCTCAGGGCCATAGTCTTCATCCGGTAAATAGTATCCCCAGAAGCCCTGACGCACTGAGCTAATAAAAGGCTTAATACCACTCTCACGCGCATGAATACGCCCACCAAAACGCAAGCGAGCACTGTTCCATAGATAATCGACCAAGGGATTACGTTGATGATGGAACATCCCGGCAACCGGCTTACCCTGCTCGGCTAAAAGCATGGCTGGAATATCAATCGACCAGGCATGAGGCACCAACAAAATAACATTACGTTCTTGTTGTTGCAGTTGGTCCAGAACATCTAGCCCATGCCAGTGAACACGAGATAGCACCTTCTTCGGATCACGAAAACAGAGTTCCGCCATCATCATTAAAGGCTGTGCCGCCGTAGCAAACATCTGGTCAATAATATGCTCGCGCTCGGCTTCTGGCAGTTCAGGCATGCAATAGAGAAGATTAATGCGGGCACGGCGTCGGGCGCTTTTAGCAAATTTCCCGGCGAAACGACCAATTCCAGCCAACAGTGGATCTCGGAATTTCGGTGGAACATAAGCCATCGCCGCCATAGCTCCGGTTCCTAGCCATACCCCCCAAAAACGTGGATGTAGGAAAGATTTTTTGAATACTGGGATAAAGCCAGCAGCGTCGTTTTTCTCTTTTTGCATGGGGGAACTCTTAGATTGGCAGTGGACTAATAATAATTGCAGTCGATATCTTTTGCAGACAATCTTTTAAAAAATAGTCTGTTATAAAAGTGACTCTGCGCAGTTAATGTCCGGAAACAAAATCGATATCAGATAAATAACCTATCTAACAGACTGAAACTGAGCCGCCAGGGTGTACCGCTGGCGGCGTAGAGATAATCAATCCGGTAGAAATAAACCGGATAACGGTTAATCCAGTTGCAGCTGTGGAATCACCTGTTTGGCAATAGCCAGATACTCGCTGCGATCTTTACCACTTAACCCTTCTGAACGTGGCAACTTAGCCGTCAATGGGTTAACCGCTTGCTGGTTCATCCAGAATTCATAGTGCAGATGTGGGCCAGTAGAACGGCCAGTATTACCTGACAGCGCGATACGGTCGCCACGTTTCACTTTTTGCCCCGGCTTAACCAGCAGTTTCTTCAAATGCATATAGCGCGTGGTGTATTGGCGACCATGGCGGATAGCCACATAGTTACCTGCCGCACCACTGTGCTTGGCGATAACGACTTCGCCATCACCCACCGCCAGCACCGGTGTCCCGACCGGCATAGAGAAATCGACTCCTTTATGCGGCGCGATACGCCCGGTGACAGGGTTAAGACGACGAGGATTGAAGTTAGACGATACGCGGAATTGTTTTATCGTAGGGAAACGCAAAAAACCACGCGCCAGACCAGAACCCTGGCGGTCATAAAACTTACCGTCATCGGCGCGGATCGCATAGTAATCTTTACCACCGGAGCGCATACGCACCCCAACCAGCTGGCTTTGTTCACTACGACCATCAAGGATTTCGCGCGACATCAACACCGCGAATTGGTCGCCTTTACGCAGTTTGGCAAAATCCAATTGCCACTGTAACGCTTTAGTCACTGCGCGGATTTCAGAATTAGTCAAACCGGCCTTTTTCGCACTGGTAACAAAACTGCCATCAAGCCGACCCGTAAGAACCGAATTACTCCACTCACCCTTCTGCAGCTCTTTGGTCTCTTTGAAGTTATTACCAACGCGGTTATAAGTGCGGGTTTCACGACGTGAAACTTCCCACGTCAAACTTTGCAAATCACCGGCATCATTAACGGTCCAAGAGATTTGTTGCCCAATTTTCAGATTACGTAAATCACGATTCTGATTCGCCAATAACGACACATCGGAAATATCGATACCATATTGGGTAAGAATGCTGCTCAGGGTATCCCCCGTAGAGACAACATACTCATGGACGCCCGCTTCAGTGACATCCTTGGCATCTAATTCATCTTGCGGGATTTCGTCATCAGGGGCTGGCTGATCGATAGGTTCGCTGGCTTCAGGTAATAAAATGCGGGGTTGACTGTTATCTAACACCACGCTTTGGGCGATGGGTTCGTGCTCCGGATGATAAACAAAAGGCCGCCAAACAGCGACGGCCAGAGTCATTACGGTCAACGACCCCAGCATGATGCGGTGGGGGCGAGGGAGATTGTTATACGCCAAAGTGATAGTTCGGACTATCTGCTGCACTTATGAGTATCCTTTTAATCTTACTTCAGGCAGCTCACGTATTGGTTAGACAACTGAGACAAAAAGTTCACATAGCTGTCCTTGCCTAATACTATGCCACTCCCCAAAGGATCCAATGTGCCAGAACGCACATCTGTTCCTTTGGCGACAGCACTAATGACGGCCGGCCTGAATTGTGGCTCAGCAAAAACGCATACCGCTTTGTGCTCAACCAACTGTGTTCGAATTTGATGTAAACGCTGCGCACCAGGCTGTATTTCAGGATTGACTGTAAAATGCCCTAATGGGCTCAAGCCAAAGTGTTTCTCAAAGTAGCCATAGGCATCATGAAAAACGAAGTATCCCTTACCTTGGGCAGGCTTGAGCATAGTAGCAATATTTTTTTCATTTTGCGCTAGTTGATCCTCGAATCGGCGCAGGTTAGCATCTAATTTGTCCTTATTTTGTGGCATAAGTTCCAATAATCTGTCGTGAATAGCGATTGCAGATTGTTTTGCTATGGTTGGCGACAACCAAATATGCATATTATACTCGCCGTGGTGGTGCTCATCGCTGTGATTATCTTTAGCATGATCATGGTCATGCCCTGCTTGTTCCCCTTCATCTTCATCATGCTCGTCGCCTTTCATTAATAAAGGCGTAACAGAAGGTAATTCAGCCAGAGCTATCTGCTTGTTATCAGCAACTTGCGTCAGAGGCTTTGCCAGAAATGCTTCCATTTCAGGTCCGACCCAAATAACCAGCTCAGCACTACGTAACCGCTGGACATCTGATGGGCGTAGAGCATAATCGTGTGGCGACGCGCCATCAGGCAATAAAACTTCTGTTGGCAGCACACCATCCGCAATGGCTGAGGCGATAAAACCCAGCGGACGCACTGATGTAACGACCGCAGCCGAGGCAATATTAAATGGGTTAGCGACTAAAATTACGCTGGCCAGCATTGCCCGCTTCAGCCATTTATTTTTATGTAACATAATACGAATTCTCGACGTTTTGATGGGTAAAGCGTAATATTATAACATTCAATCGGTTCTGCAAACGTAATCATAATGTCCACATTGGTAACTCTAAATAAGATATCCGTCACTTTTGGTAGTCGACGGGTACTAAATGATATTTCCCTTTCTCTGCGTCCGGGAAGAATACTCACCCTGCTTGGGCCTAATGGCGCGGGCAAATCAACACTGGTTCGCGTGGTGTTGGGTTTGATTGCCCCCACTAGCGGCACACTGGTACGAGAGCCGGGTTTACGGATCGGCTATGTCCCGCAAAAACTCCATCTGGATGCAACGTTACCGCTCACTGTCAGCCGCTTTATGCGCTTAAAACCCGGCGTTAAAAAAGCAGATATCCTGCCGGCCCTAAAACGGGTGCATGCCGCTCATTTATTAGATCAACCGATGCAGAAACTGTCCGGTGGTGAAAACCAGCGCGTGTTGTTAGCGCGGGCATTATTGAATCGGCCGCAGTTATTAGTGTTGGATGAGCCGACGCAAGGTGTTGATGTTAATGGGCAATTAGCGCTGTATGATTTGATTGAGCAACTGCGTCGAGAGCTGGGTTGTGCCGTCCTGATGGTTTCCCATGACTTGCATTTAGTGATGGCTAAAACTGATGAAGTATTGTGCCTCAATCAGCATATTTGCTGCTCCGGTGCACCAGAGGTGGTATCAACTCACCCTGAGTTTATTGCCATGTTTGGCAATCGTGGAGCCGAACAACTCGCAGTTTATCGTCATCACCATAACCATCGTCACGATTTACACGGAAAGATTATTTTGAAGAACAGCGGGAGTCGTGACGCATGATTGAATTATTGCTGCCCGGCTGGTTAGCGGGTGTATTATTGGCAACCGCGGCGGGGCCACTGGGTTCTTTTGTGGTCTGGCGTCGAATGTCCTATTTTGGCGATACTTTAGCTCACGCATCTTTGCTTGGGGTGGCATTCGGTTTACTGCTAAATGTAAATCCATTCTATGCCGTGATTGTGATGACTATGGTATTGGCGCTGATTTTGGTATGGCTAGAACGTCGCCCGCAATTGGCGGTCGATACCCTATTAGGAATCATGGCCCATAGCGCATTATCACTAGGTTTAGTGGTGGTCAGCCTGATGCACAATGTGCGGGTTGATTTAATGGCCTATCTGTTTGGCGATCTACTTTCCGTAACACTGAGTGATATCTGGCTGATTGCCGCTGGTGTGGTGGTGGTATTGGGGGTTTTGTGCTGGCAATGGCGCGCACTGTTATCAATGACCATTAGCCCAGAGTTAGCCCATGTCGACGGGGTGAATCTGGAACGGGTACGCATGCTATTGATGTTGGTGACCGCACTCACTATAGGGTTGTCGATGAAGTTTGTCGGCGCCCTGATTATCACTTCACTGCTGATTATCCCCGCAGCTGCTGCACGTCGCTTTGCTCGAACACCAGAACAAATGGCCGGAATTGCCATCGGTATTGGCATTATTGCCGTGACTGGCGGCTTAACATTCTCTGCGCTATATGACACGCCAGCGGGGCCTTCAGTGGTGCTTTGCTCTGCGGCAATGTTTGTTCTTAGCCTGTCACAAAAAGCACGCGGGTAATCACTTTCTCTTGGGGTTTATATTGATAAGCCCCAATTCCCCTCAAACCTTTTCCCCTGCTATTCTTAATTATACTTAGTTGGTCATCACTTTATTCTCTGCCGATAAGCATCAATTCTGTATTTTATATTTTAATTAGTGTGATCAACCACAAATACAATTGATAGGCAGTGTAATACCCTGCCATTCTCTCAAACTAATGAGCATTATAATGGTTATGCAGTTATTTCTGCATAGGCTTTGTACGCTCCCAATTTTCGCACAATGATTATTGCGCAGAGGCGACCTATCATGGATAGATCCACCCCCACTGGTTTACTTCAGCAACCTAAACCGTTCTTTATGATCTTTTTTGTCGAGTTGTGGGAAAGGTTCGGCTATTACGGTGTGCAGGGGATTCTTGCTGTTTTCTTCGTCAAGGAGTTAGGTTTCTCGCAGGAGCAAGCATTTGTGACTTTTGGCGCTTTTGCGGCATTGGTTTACGGCTTGATTTCAATTGGTGGATACGTTGGCGACCATCTATTAGGCACCAAACGCACGATGGTTTTAGGCGCAGTGGTGCTGGCTATCGGCTATTTCGCCACCGGCCTATCACTGTATCAACCCAACTTAATTTTCTTCGCACTAGGTACCATCGCCGTTGGTAACGGTTTATTTAAAGCCAACCCAGCAAGCTTACTGTCGAAATGTTATCCGCCTAAAGATCCACGTCTGGACGGGGCCTTTACGCTGTTTTATATGTCGATCAATATTGGCTCCTTACTGTCACTATCATTGGCACCCGTTATCGCTGAACGTTTTGGTTACACCATTACCTATTACTTATGTGGCATTGGTTTGATTTTTGCCCTGTTGGTCTACTTCTGTTGTCGCCATATGGTGCGCCATATTGGTTCAGAGCCCGATGCAAAACCCTTAAATTGGCGAAACCTCTTCCTGGTACTGGCTGGGACGGCGGTAATGATATGTGTCTGCGCCTGGTTGATGAACCATGTGATTATTGCCAATCTGGTGCTGATCGTGTTATCGCTAATTGTGGTGTTTATCTTCTTCAAAGAGGCATTGAAGCAGGACCAACTGGGCCGCAATAAAATGTTTGTGGCTTTTATTCTGATGATTGAAGCCATCGTGTTTTATGTTCTGTATGCACAGATGCCCACCTCATTAAACTTCTTCGCTATTAATAATGTTCATCATCAAATTCTTGGGTTCAATATCAACCCGGTCAGCTTCCAGGCATTAAACCCATTCTGGGTGGTGGTTGCCAGCCCAATTCTAGCTTCGATTTATACCCGTTTAGGCAGTAAAAACCGGGACTTATCCATGCCAGCAAAATTCACTCTAGGGATGTTTTTATGTTCACTGGGTTTTCTGACCGCAGCCGCAGCCGGGATGTGGTTTGCTGATGCACAAGGTCTGACATCCCCTTGGTTTATTGTTCTGGTTTACTTATTCCAGAGCCTAGGGGAATTGATGATCAGTGCGCTAGGTTTAGCTATGGTGGCTGCACTGGTGCCGCAATATCTGATGGGATTTATTCTGGGGATGTGGTTCCTGACACAAGCGGCATCATTCCTGATTGGTGGCTATGTCGCCACCTTTACTGCGACACCGGAGGGGGTAACTGATCCGCTGGAAACATTGCCTATCTACACTGATGTGTTTGGCAAAATAGGTATGGTTACACTGGTCATTGCGTTGGTTATGGCGCTGCTTATCCCATGGCTTAACCGAATGATTAACACCCCGGTAGTAGAGAAAACCGCCGCCTGAAGATAGTCATAAACAGGGCTGATACTGACTCAGCCCTGCATTAAAGAAAACTTACTCTTCGCGAGTGATACCGAAATGTTTATAGGCATGGTTGGTGGCAATACGCCCACGTGGTGTCCGCTGAATAAAGCCTTGCTGGATTAAGTATGGTTCCAGAACATCTTCAATGGTTTCACGCTCTTCGCCAATGGCGGCTGCCAGATTATCTAGCCCCACCGGGCCGCCCATAAACTTATCAATAACTGCTAGCAAGAGTTTGCGATCCATGAAATCGAAACCTTCGGCGTCGACATTCAGCATATCCAGAGCTTTCATTGCAACATCACCGTTAATTGCGCCATCTGCCCTGACTTCGGCAAAATCCCGCACGCGGCGCAGCAAACGGTTGGTGATACGTGGTGTACCCCTTGAGCGACGCGCTAATTGATGCGCCCCTTCGGCGGTTAATTCCAGCCCCAGACACTTGGCGCTGCGTGAAACGATATGTTCTAAATCAGCAACTTGATAAAACTCCAGCCGCTGGACAATACCGAATCGATCACGTAATGGCGAGGTCAGTGACCCTGCACGAGTCGTCGCGCCAATCAGAGTAAAAGGCGGCAAATCAAGTTTGATTGAGCGCGCAGCTGGCCCTTCACCAATCATGATATCCAACTGATAATCTTCCATCGCCGGATAGAGAATCTCCTCAACGACTGGCGATAAACGGTGGATTTCATCAATAAACAGCACATCGTGGGGTTCCAGATTGGTCAGCATGGCCGCTAAATCACCTGCTTTCTCCAACACCGGGCCAGAGGTTGTCCGTAGATTTACTCCCATCTCATTGGCGACGATATTCGCCAGTGTGGTTTTACCTAACCCCGGA
This sequence comes from Yersinia alsatica, assembly GCF_902170305.1. Lineage (GTDB taxonomy): Bacteria > Pseudomonadota > Gammaproteobacteria > Enterobacterales > Enterobacteriaceae > Yersinia > Yersinia alsatica. The sequence goes on from NZ_CABHWW010000008.1 coordinate 64,274, forward strand.
GGGCCAAAGATCAACACATGGTCCAGTGCATCGCCACGCTGTTTAGCCGCCTGAATGAAGATTTCCATCTGCTCGCGGACATGAGGCTGCCCGACATACTCTGCCAACAGTTTCGGGCGAATAGCCCGGTCAATACTCTCTTCATCACTGATAACACCCGCAGATATCAGGCGGTCTGCTTCAATCATCCTTAACCCCTATTATTTCTATAACGCGGCGCGCAGGGCATCACGAATGAGGGTTTCACAATCTGCACCCGGTTTAGCTATTTTACTGACTAAACGGCTGGCTTCTTGTGGTTTATAACCTAAAGCCACCAGCGCAGAAACAGCTTCTGCTTCAATATCGGCATCGGAAGTTTGCGAAGCACTGGCGGGTAACTGAATATCGCCGGTATTGTTGAACAAATCACCATTGAGGCCTTTAAAGCGGTCTTTCATTTCGACCACTAACCGCTCAGCGGTCTTCTTGCCCACACCCGGTAACTTCACCAATGTAGTGATATCTTCTCGCTCAACCGCTGCGACAAACTGCTGCGCCGACATGCCAGAGAGAATGGCCAGCGCAAGTTTTGGCCCAACGCCATTAACTTTGATCAATTCACGAAACAGTGCCCGCTCCTGCTTGTCATTAAATCCGTACAGCAGTTGAGCATCTTCGCGCACCACAAACTGAGTGAAGATAATGGCTTCTTGCCCCAAATCTGGCAGCTCATAAAAGCAAGTCATCGGCAATTGGACTTCATAGCCAACACCGTTTGTTTCCAGCAGCACTAATGGCGGCTGTTTTTCCAGAATGATACCTCTGAGGCGCCCTATCACGTTGACTCTCTCCTCGATTACCCACATTAGGGTATGAACATAATGGCTGTTTATAGCATAAAAAAGGCTGGATGGATATCCAGCCTACAATAACAGTTAACCCGCTCGCATAAAATAGTGGCTAGCGAATTCTACCGCGAGCCAACGTCATCTGCTCATTACCCAGTCGCAGGGTATTTTGACTCAGATGGCAATGGGTAATAGCAATTGCCAATGCATCAGCAGCATCGGCTTGTGGGTTCGCCGGGAGTTTTAACAGCGAGCGCACCATGTGCTGGACTTGGCTTTTTTCCGCCGCCCCGGTTCCTACTACCGTCTGTTTAACCTGACGAGCGGCATATTCGGAGACGGGCAAATTCAGATTTACCGCCGCGACAATAGCTGCGCCACGCGCCTGCCCCAGCTTTAAAGCTGAGTCTGGGTTTTTCGCCATAAACACTTGTTCGATGGCAAAAAAGTCGGGTTGAAACTGAGTGATAATTTCAGTCACGCCTGCATAAATTAACTTCAGGCGAGTAGGCATATCGTCAACAACCGTGCGAATACAGCCGCTGCCCAGATAGGTTAGCTGACGACCTTGCTGGCGGATCACGCCATAACCGGTGACACGAGAACCGGGATCGATGCCTAATACGATCGCCATACCAGCTTATTTACCTTTTCACATCAAAAGCCCTGGCCACCAATGCGGCCAGAGAGGATTACAGATAGATTTAAAGAGTAGGGTGAGTCAGCGATGATTTACAGGGTTGCTGCAACTTCATCAGAGATTTCACCATTATGGTAAACCTCTTGCACATCATCAGAATCTTCTAACATATCAATCAAGCGCAGCAGTTTTGGTGCCGTTTCAGCATCCAGATCCGCTTTAGTTGATGGAATTAAGGAGACTTCAGCACCCTCAGCAACCAGACCCGCAGCATCCAGTGCATCTTTCACCGCACCCAGCGATTCCCAGGCAGTGAACACATCAATAGCGCCGTCATCATAGACCACGATATCATCCGCACCCGCTTCTAGCGCCGCATCCATCACCGCATCTTCTGCTAAACCTGGTGCATAGGAAATAACACCTTTTTTGGTGAATAGATAAGAAACCGAGCCATCAGTCCCCAGATTACCACCTGTTTTGGTGAATGCATGGCGGACTTCAGATACAGTACGGTTACGGTTATCACTCAAGCATTCGACCATGACCGCAGTACCGCCCGGGCCATAACCTTCGTAAATGATGGTTTCCATGTTGTTATCTTCGTCACCACCCACACCACGGGCAATCGCGCGGTTCAGGGTGTCGCGTGTCATGTTATTCGACAACGCTTTATCGATAGCAGCACGTAAACGTGGGTTGGCACCCGGATCACCACCACCCAGACGTGCGGCAGTTACCAATTCACGAATAATTTTAGTGAAAATCTTACCGCGTTTAGCATCCTGTGCCGCTTTGCGGTGCTTTGTGTTGGCCCATTTACTATGACCTGCCATAAATAAGTATCTCCAAAATAGCCTAATTATCCCCTTGGTACTTGAAGCCACCGCGGTGTTAGCTGCCCTCACTCACCCGAATCACTTGCTTATATACGTTCAGCGGGCTGGTTCGGTGGTCGCCTACCTGTAATTTCAATTACCTTGGGGATAGACGGGAATTAAATAACAAACTCTTCAATCGCTTGCTGATTACTCCAGGACTTGGTCGATGCTGCGGCCTCCACAGCATCTACCCACTGATAAGCAAGATGTTCAGTAATAACCACATCCCGCTCTTCAGGTAACGCCAGACAGAACCAATGTTCTTTATTCCGCGTCACACCCGGTGCATAGCGATGGCGAAAATGCATAAAAATTTCAAATTCCACGCAGCGTTGGCAGTCGATCAACTCAAGGTTTTCACCCAGTATATCAATGCCGACCTCTTCCATTACTTCGCGCTGCGCAGTTTGCAACGGGGTTTCTCCCTCTTCCAGACTGCCGGTCACCGACTGCCAGAAATCAGGGTCATCACGCCGTTGCAACATCAGCACCCGACCACTCGATCTGGCGTAGATAACTGCCAGTATTGATTCGGGGCATTTATAATTCATTACTTCTCGTCTTCCACGCTATCCGTCGCCCCTTTCTTCGCCACAACGCTGATAGACAGCTCTTGCAGTGAAGCAGGATTAGCAAAACTTGGCGCATCAGTCATCAGACAAGCCGCAGCAGTGGTTTTCGGGAAGGCAATGACATCACGAATGTTATCGGTGCCGGTCAGTAGCATCACCAGGCGGTCAAGGCCAAAAGCCAGACCGGCATGTGGTGGGGTACCGTATTTCAATGCGTCCAACAAGAAGCCAAACTTCTCACGTTGTTCATGTTCATTGATACCCAGAATACCAAACACCTGCTGTTGCATTTCAGTGCGGTGGATACGCACCGAACCGCCACCTACTTCATAGCCATTGATGACCATATCGTAAGCATTGGCGATAGCTGTGGTCGGTGCCGCAGCCAATTGTTCCGGGCTCATATCTTTAGGGGCAGTAAACGGATGGTGCATGGCGGTCAGACCACCTTCGCTGTCATCTTCAAACATTGGGAAGTCAACCACCCACAGCGGTGCCCATGTCCCCAACTGAGTCAGTTGCAGGTCGCGGCCCACTTTCAAGCGCAGTGCGCCCATGGCGTCAGTGACAACTTTGTCGCTATCTGCGCCAAAGAACAGGATATCGCCGCTTTCTGCCTGAGTACGAACCAGAATCGCTTCCAGCACTTCTGCACTGAGGAATTTCGCCACCGGGCTTTGTACACCTTCAACCCCCGCAGCACGGTCATTCACTTTCAGCCATGCCAAGCCTTTTGCACCATAGATGCTAACAAACTGAGTGTATTCATCAATTTGCTTACGAGTCACTTGAGCGCCGCCCGGAACACGCAGTGCCGCAACACGACCTTTCGCATCATTAGCTGGGCCAGAAAAGACTTTAAACTCAACATCTTTGACCAAGTCAGCGACATCCACCAACTCTAATGGGTTGCGCAGATCGGGCTTATCGGAACCATAGCGACGCATCGCTTCGGCAAAAGTCATTACCGGGAAATCGCCCAGTGAAACACCTTTGGTCTCTTGCCACAATTCACGCACCAGTTTCTCCATCACTTCACGCACTTGATCGGCGGTCATGAAAGAGGTTTCCACATCGATCTGAGTAAATTCAGGCTGACGGTCAGCACGTAAATCTTCATCACGGAAACATTTTACAATCTGATAATAGCGGTCAAAACCAGACATCATCAACAGCTGTTTGAACAGCTGTGGCGATTGTGGCAAGGCATAGAATTTGCCTTTATGTACCCGGCTTGGCACCAGATAGTCACGAGCACCTTCAGGAGTTGCTTTCGTCAGCATTGGGGTTTCGATATCAAGGAAACCATGGCTGTCCATAAAGCGACGTACGAAGCTGGTAATTTTAGCGCGGGTCTTCAGGCGGTCGGCCATTTCCGGGCGGCGCAGATCCAAATAGCGATACTTCAGACGCTGCTCTTCACTGTTAGTCTGGTTGGAGTCCAGCGGCAAAGGCTCGGAACGGTTGATAATATTCAGCGCGTGGGCAAAGATTTCTACTTCACCGGTAGGCATATCTTTATTGATTTGGTTGTCAGGACGCGCGCGCACAGTACCAGTAATCTGAATACAGAACTCATTACGCAGCTCAGAAGCTTGCTCATAAGCGGCTTTATGGTCCGGATCGAAGAACACCTGAACGATGCCTTCGCGATCGCGCATATCAATAAAAATCAGGCCACCCAAGTCACGACGGCGGTTAACCCAACCACAAAGAGTCACTTCTTGGCCCACATGGGACAGATTCAACTGCCCGCAATACTCAGTACGCATACAATATCCTTTTACTCAGCCGATGCCGCACGCGTTATCTACTGTCCGTGCGGCTGTTTTCTGATGAGCCCTTATTGAGCCTCAGCTACTACTGTCTGGTTTACTCTTATTATCTGGTTTGCTCTTACTGCCCGGCTTGAAATCTGTCGCGTACCAGCCGGTGCCTTTCAATTGAAAACCGGCCGCAGAGATAAATTTCGATAACGCGGGCTGATGACACGCAGGACATTGAGTCAGAGGCGCGTCGGAAAATTTTTGCAGTTTCTCTAATCGATGGTTGCAAGCGCTACACGCCCTATTTTATCCCAAAAGAAGTTATATATTGGCATAGGTATTGATAGATTAAAGAGTGTTGAAAAAAGGGGGCCATTATAAAGGAATTTCGTGGCATAGATAAGAGCGAACGCACAGCTGAGAGACAACAAAATCCCTTTCGGTGATGTTTTAACACATCATTTAACAAATTTGTTCCCTCGCAAGGACTGCCCGATAACATATGTTGGCATAAACTGGTCAGCAGATTGAGCCAGTCGTTTTGGCTCTCCCCCATGATATAGAGGCACAACCACATGAAACTTGATGCAAAAACCACCGCTCTGGTACTGATCGATTTGCAGCAGGGGATTTTACCTTTTGCCAAAGGCCCCTACACTGCCGAGCAGGTTATTGCCACCAATGCTCGCCTGGCTAATACCTTTCGCCAGTCGGGTGCCCCAGTCGTTTTCGTGCGTGTGGGGTGGTCCGATTCATTCGCTGATGCGCTAAAACAGCCGGTTGATCAGCCAAGCCCACCTCCTGCCGGTGGTTTGCCGGAGTCATGGTGGACTTTCCCTGAAGAGTTGGCGGTGACCGATGGCGATATTAAAGTCATAAAACATCAGTGGGGAGCCTTCTACGGCACAGATTTAGATTTACAGCTGCGCCGCCGAGGGATTAAAACCATCGTATTGGCCGGAGTTTCCACCAATATTGGTGTCGAATCCACCGCCCGGGCAGCCTGGGAGCTGGGCTATGAGTTAGTCATTGCCGAAGATGGTTGCAGCACCGCAAGTGCCGAAATGCAGCAGTTTGCGGTTAACAATATCTTCCCGCGGATATCCCGCGTGCGCAGCAGCAGCGAAATTGTTGCAGCCCTTACCGAGTAACGATAAATTCTGTCGAGAGAATATCGCTAACTCGTTCTGTAGCAGCAAATATAATAAATTTACCCAAAATATTGGGTGTTACAGCCAGGCGGCAAGTGAATAAGTCCCGATGAGCTGACACCGGTCAGTGATTCGGGCGCGTGAATGCAGCCAACAACCCTGTAGCAGCAAATATAAGAAATTTACCCAAAGTATTTGGTGTTACAGCTAGGCGGCAAGTGAATAAGTCCCGATGAGCTGACATCGGTCAGTGATTCGGGCGCGTGAATGCAGCCAACAACGCTGTAGCAGCAAATAAGAAGGGTAAACATGTATATAGGACTGCCGCAATGGCAACACCCAACCTGGAACCGCTTGGGTATCAAGGATTTGGCCGATTACAGCCGTTATTTTAATTGCGTCGAAGGGAACACCACTTTCTATGCATTACCCCGGCTAGAAATTGTGCAGCGCTGGCGTGATATGACGCCCGATAGCTTCCGCTTCTGTTTTAAGTTCCCCGCCACTATTAGCCACCAAGCGGCCCTACGCAACTGCGATCAAGAACTGGGCGCTTTCTATCAATGCTTAGCACCGCTGCACCAGCGTATTGGCCAATTATGGATACAACTCCCCGCCGCTTTCGGGCCGAATGAACTACACCGCTTATGGCAATTTATCGACAAATTACCCGCAGATTTTCATTACGGCGTAGAAGTGCGCCATCCGGAGTTTTTCGCTAAGGGGGCAGCAGAACTGGCTCTCAATCAGGGTTTACACCAACGAGCCGTCAATCGCGTGATGTTGGACAGCCGCCCGATTCATGCGGCTAAACCGCTCACCGCCGCAGTGCGTGATGCGCAAAGTAAGAAACCGCGCCTGCCAGTGCATGCCATCGTCACTGGTGGCCAGCCTTTGGTGCGCTTTATTGGTGGCGATCAACTGGATGATAATTTAGCTCTATTTTCACCTTGGTTACAAAAACTGCCACAGTGGGAACAGCAATATCAGCCTTATGTTTTCATTCACACACCAGATAACAGTGACTCGCCACAGCAGGCACAAAAGATTTGGCAACAATTAGCCGCAATAATAACGACCTTACCTCCTGCACCTGACTGGCCAGAACAAGACCAACTGTTTTAAGGATATTGGCGTCTTTTTCGCCCTAACCCAGGGCTTTGGTCGCCTAACGCCACAATGTATCCGCAAGCTTATCTTTCCAAACATGAAACTGACTATTAAGAATTGTGCTTCTGTCCACTTTTTCTAGCGACAGTTTCTCGGTAGGCGGTTATCATTATTCAGCCAGTCGATGGTTGGGCAATGGAGTTAAAAATGGTTAGCTCGCTTTATGTCGTGTTGGGCGCACTGTTACTGATCAAGCTTTCATTTGATGTTGTTAAATTGAGAAATCAGTACCGAGTCGCTTATGGCGACGGTGGTTTTTATGAATTACAAACCGCCATCCGCGTGCATGGTAACGCCGTAGAATATATCCCGATTGCTGTCATTTTACTCATCATGATGGAAATGAACGGCGGTGAGACATGGATGGTCCATATTTGTGGATTAATGCTGATAGTCGGTCGTCTACTGCACTATTATGGTTTACGTCATCGCGAAATTCGTTGGCGTCGTTCTGGGATGAGCGCCACTTATGTTTCTTTAGTATTGATGATTATCGCAAATATTTACTATTTACCTTGGGATCAGATTTTCAGTCTGACCTAATAATGACTATTTTGTCGGTTCCGCAGCCAAACAGCCGGAACCTTGCTACTCTGGGCGGCTTATCACCGCCTTCATGTCTGCCTTTACCTATCTGATCCCCAACCTTCGCTTTATCGCGCTTATCTGCGGAGTTTTCTGTTATAATATGCGCCTTTAATTTCTTGTTAATGCCAATGACAGTCATGCCAAATCGCGACACTCAATCTCAAAACGACGCGCAGCACCATCAGTCTGGGGCAACAGAGCCACAGCGTGATAGCCTGTTTGCTGCCCCTATTGCCAAATTAGGTGACTGGACCTTCGACGAAAAAGTCGCTGAAGTATTCCCTGATATGATTCAGCGATCGGTGCCCGGTTATTCCAATATCATTTCGATGATAGGTATGTTGGCGGAGCGTTTTGTGCAACCCAATAGTCAAATTTATGATCTGGGCTGCTCGCTGGGCGCGGCCACACTGTCAATGCGCCGTAATATCAAAGCTGCGGGCTGTAAAATTATTGCCGTGGATAATTCACCGGCCATGGTTGAACGCTGCCGCCGTCATATAGATGCTTTTCGGGCAGAAACACCGGTGGAAGTGGTGGAGTCGGATATTCTCGACATCAAGCTGGAAAACGCCTCAATGGTGGTGCTTAACTTCACACTGCAATTCCTTGAACCGGCTGACCGTCAGCGCTTGCTTAATCAGGTATACCAAGGGCTGCGCCCAGGTGGCGCCTTAGTGCTGTCTGAGAAGTTTAACTTTGAAGATAACGATATTGGTGAACTACTGTTCAACATGCACCTCGATTTTAAGCGGGCTAACGGTTATAGCGAACTTGAGATTAGCCAGAAGCGCAGCATGCTAGAAAATGTGATGCTGACCGATTCCGTTGAGACTCATAAGCAGCGCCTGCATCAGGCCGGTTTTGAACATGCTGAAGTGTGGTTCCAATGCTTTAATTTTGGTTCGCTGATTGCCCTGAAATCGGGAGAGGCTCAATGATTGAATTTGGCGATTTTTACCGGCTGATAGCCAAAGGCCCATTAAGCCCGTGGCTAGATACCCTGCCCGCTCAACTCAGTGCCTGGCAGCGCGAATCATTACACGGTAAGTTTAAAACCTGGTTTAACGCAGTCGAACATTTACCGGCACTCACCCCCACGTCATTGGATTTGCGCGAAGGCGTGCGGGCAGAAATGTCCCCGCCGATTTCTGCTGGCCAGCGTGAAGGGATGGAAAATATGTTGCGCGCCCTGATGCCGTGGCGCAAAGGCCCATTTTCATTGTATGGGTTGGATATTGATACCGAATGGCGCTCCGACTGGAAATGGCAGCGAGTCTTGCCACACATTAGCCCATTGGCAGGGCGTACAATTTTGGATGTCGGTTGCGGTAGCGGTTATCATTTATGGCGCATGATTGGCGAAGGTGCTCATCTGGCGGTTGGCATCGACCCAATGCAGCTGTTTTTATGTCAGTTTGAAGCCATTCGCAAACTGTTGGGCGGTGACCAGCGCGCTCACGTGCTGCCGCTGGGTATTGAACAACTGCCTGAATTAGCCGCCTTTGATACCGTGTTTTCAATGGGTGTGCTGTATCACCGCCGTTCGCCGCTAGATCACCTCTATCAACTGAAAAATCAGTTGGTCAGCGAAGGGGAACTGGTGCTTGAGACTCTCGTGGTTGAGGGGGATAGCCAGCAGGTCTTGGTGCCCGGCGACCGTTACGCACAGATGCGTAATGTGTACTTTATTCCATCAGCACCGGCGTTGAAAGCCTGGCTTGAGAAATGCGGTTTTGTCGATGTGAGAATCGCCGATATGGCGGTGACCACCACTGATGAACAGCGCCGCACTGATTGGATGACCAGCGAGTCATTGGCAGAATTCCTTGATCCGAATGACCCAAGCAAAACCGTTGAAGGCTATCCGGCCCCACTCAGAGCGGTATTAATCGCGCGGAAACCATAAAAAACCCGGCCTAAGTGCCGGGCTTTTTATAAGCTGATATCCGTCAGTGACTCGGGTAAACCAATGCCACTAACAACGCTGTAGCGCCAAAGTCGCAAATCAAGACCCAAAGTCATTGGTGTTACAGCTAGGCAGCAAAATGAGTAAGTCCCGATGATCTGACATCAGTCAGTGACTCGGGTGAACGAATGCCGCTAACAACGCTGTAGCGCCAAGGCCGCAAGGTCTATGCTGACTGCGGTAAAGGCGCGCCCATCACCAACAAACTCTTCATTGCTTCAACCACTTCACCATCGACGCAATAATGAGCGAACTCATCAACATCACTGTCGGCGCACATGGTGACACCGGCTTTACGGTATTTCATGGCTGAGGGAACAAGACGCCCGGCTGAACTGTGTAGCTCGCGGATACCGGCATCGATAAATTTCTGCATATTGGTCAGGCGCACCCCCGCTCCAGCCATAATCACTGGCCCCTGATCTTTGGTTGCAGCCACTAAATCTTTCAATAATGCCAGCCCCAGCTCCGCATTCTGCTGCTGGCCAGAGGTTAAAATCCGCGCCACGTTAAGGTCGGCTAATTGCTGTAGCGCCACCATAGGGTTCTGGCACATATCAAATGCGCGATGGAATGTGACCGCCAATGGGCCACTGATCTTCATGATTTCCCGCATCCGCGGCATATCAATGTGACCATCAATATCCAGCAACCCCACTACAACACCCGCAAAGCCCATATCGCGAATTCGGGCGATATCATTCTTAATGATGGCAAAATCATTATTGCTATAACAGAAATCACCGCCACGAGGACGGACGATCGGGTGGACAGGGATAGTGACCGTCTCTCTGGCTTGCATTAAAGCGCCGATACTCGGCGTCAAGCCCCCTTCAGACTGGCCGCAGCATAATTCAATCCGGTCGGCTCCTGCCTTTTCTGCTACTTGCGCGCAATCTACGCTATAGCAACAAATTTCCAATGTAGTCATTCTCTCCCCCGTTTGATGGATGCCACTGCGACAGGCATATATCCATATTATTTCTGAACATATAAATAGGTATTCAACAATTACACCGTTGAATAAATAAAGTGCTGAATATAACGTTCACGCTAAAACAGAATGTAAGTAAACATGCTGAAGCATTTACTATGGCACTCATTTTGAATCCATGAGTAGATGTCAGTCACAGTGATAACCATAAGTGATAGTCGGTATTGAAATAAATAACCCATAGACGTTAGTCATTGCGTTCGCTATCCACTATTTGCCACAGAGTGTAAGGGTGAAACTTAATGGTTATCTCGCCATCACTCACCGCCAGTGTCGGGTTAGCCAAGCGCTCATGTTCACCTTGTGGTGAGCTAAATTTGGTATGAATCCCTTCTGGCAATGTGGCAGGTAATAAGGCCAGAGCACGTTGGTGCAAGGTTTGCGGATCACCGGACAACACCAGCTCAATGTGCTCCCACCCTTCATGAGGATAATGCGTCTTCCCCGGATACGGCAATTCGATACAGTCTATTTGCCATGGCCCGACAGCCAGTGGTTGCGCCAACTTGAACAGGCAAATGGGTCGCCCATTAATTTGCGACTCGGACATCAAATTACCACATTGCTCTAATCCACTGCGCCAGCGTTGCGCAGTCTCCGTCTGATGGCAGCGCAACGAAATATGGTCAGCACTGAATTGCGTTAAATCCAGCGTTAATTTAGCCGCGAAAATAGCCAGCTTTTGTTCAAAGCACGGTAAGTCAGTTAATAACTCCTGTAATTCGACGATATTTTTCAGGCCGTGCATCTTATTTTCCTTTTAAACTGTTATTTCCGGCATCGAAGCGGCCATAATCTACAGTTATTAGCGCTAATCAGCCATATTTAATCTGACTGTTTTATGACTTTACATTATTCATGGCTAATAAAATTGTCTGCGGCATTTCAGTCAAAATAGGCACCTCAAATAGATTAGCCGCAACCGTAGGCCTGATGCTGACGTCGGGGGTCAAATATGGTATAAATCCTGCCATCTTGTGACTAACGTTGTGTCAGACCATCACGCCGCTGGTCATTCTTTTGTGGTGTCATGTTTTGGCTCCGTTTGAATTAACTGGCACACAGATGCTCTTGTGTGTCTTTTGTGCGTAATTAAGGTAACCCGGTGAATATTCAGGCTCTTCTCTCAGATAAAGTCAGCCAGGCGCTGATTGCAGCAGGTGCTCCAGCAGGCAGCGAAGCTCAAGTTCGCCAATCTGCCAAAGCGCAATTTGGCGATTATCAAGCTAACGGCGTTATGGCCGTTGCCAAAAAACTGGGTATGCAACCCCGACAACTGGCAGAAAAAGTCATTGAACTGCTCGATCTTGACGGCATTGCCAGCAAAGTTGAAATTGCCGGTCCCGGTTTTATCAATATTTTCCTTGATCGCCAATGGGTTGCCAGTAAGGTAGAGCATGCGCTGACTGCGCCCAAATTGGGGGTTGCGCCAGTTGAGCCACAAACTATCGTGGTCGACTACTCGGCACCTAACGTAGCGAAACAGATGCATGTGGGCCACCTGCGCTCAACTATCATCGGTGATGCGGCGGTACGAACTTTAGAGTTCTTAGGCCACCATGTTATTCGCGCTAACCACGTCGGTGACTGGGGTACTCAGTTCGGTATGCTGATTGCCTATCTGGAAAAAATGCAGAATGAAAACGCCAGCGATATGGGCTTATCCGATCTGGAGCTTTTCTATCAGCAGGCCAAGAAAACCTATGATGAAGATGAAGAGTTTGCCCAGCGCGCCCGTGCCTATGTGGTGAAACTGCAAGGTGGCGACGAGTATTGCCGTCAGATGTGGCGCAAATTGGTGGATATCACCATGGCACAAAATCAGATTGCTTATGATCGTCTGAATGTCACCTTGACCAAAGATGATGTGATGGGTGAAAGCTTATATAACGCCATGTTGCCCGGCATTGTTGCTGACTTGAAAGCTAAAGGTCTGGCGGTGGAAAGTGATGGCGCAACCGTCGTGTATCTGGATGAGTATAAAAATAAAGATGGCGAGCCAATGGGCGTCATTATCCAGAAGAAAGATGGCGGCTACCTCTACACTACCACTGACATTGCTTGTGCCAAATATCGCTATGAGACTCTGGGTGCCGACCGTGTGCTGTACTATATCGACACCCGTCAGCATCAGCATCTGATGCAAGCTTGGACTATCGTGCGTAAAGCCGGTTATGTCCCTGAATCCGTGCCACTAGAGCACCATATGTTCGGCATGATGTTAGGTAAAGATGGCAAGCCATTTAAAACCCGCTCCGGTGGTACCGTCAAACTGTCCGATTTGCTGGATGAAGCCATCGAGCGTGCTGGCAAGCTAATTGCTGAGAAAAACCCTGACATGCCTGCGGACGAGCTGAAGCAGGTGGTTGAAGCTGTCGGTATCGGTGCGGTGAAGTATGCCGATCTGTCAAAAAGCCGCACCACCGACTATATCTTCGACTGGGATAACATGCTGGCGCTGGATGGTAACACCGCACCTTATATGCAATATGCTTATACTCGCGTGGTTTCCATATTTAAGCGTGCTGGAGTCGATGAAAACAGCCTGACACTGCCATTGGTCATTACAGAAGACCGTGAAGCTGCACTGGCAACCCGCCTGTTGCAGTTTGAAGAAGTTATCACCACCGTGGCCCGTGAAGGCACACCACACGTGATGTGTTCTTATCTGTATGACTTGGCCGGTCTGTTCTCAAGCTTCTATGAACACTGCCAAATCCTGAATGCAGAAACTGAAGAAAGCCGCCAGAGCCGCCTGAAACTGGCCATGCTGACAGCCAAAACCTTGAAACAAGGGTTGGATACCTTAGGCATTCAGACCGTTGAACGCATGTAGTTTTTATCGCTAGTCATTACTAAAAAAAGGCCCCGAGGGGCCTTTTTTATTACTGTAAAATCAGTTGGTTCTGCGCGCAAAGTCACGCAGTTTAAACCCAAGTAAGGCCAGCGCCCCAAAATAAGCAATAACCCCCGCCACCACGATAGCAGCCAGCCGGAGTAAACGATATGCCATACCGCCAATATCCCACGCTGGCATCACCCACAGCAATGCCAGTAACACCGCAGACATCACGATAACACCAATAACCAATTTGGTTAGGAACACCGCCCAGCCTGGTTGTGGCTGGAAGATATCTTGCTTACGCAATTGCCAATATAACAAGCTGGCATTCAGGCAAGCTCCTAAGCCAATCGACAGTGATAAACCGGCATGTTTAAGCGGCCCAATGAAAATCAGGTTCATCACCTGAGTTAATATCAGGGTGATAATGGCAATCTTGACCGGCGTTTTAATGTTCTGGCGCGAGTAGAAGCCCGGAGCCAGCACTTTTACCACGATCAGCCCCATTAAACCGACGGAATAAGCCACCAGCGCACGTTGCGTCATAACCGCATCAAAAGCGCTGAATTTCCCATACTGGAATAACGAAACAACCAGCGGCTTGGCTAGAATGCCTAAGGCGACCGCACTGGGTAATGCCAGCAAGAAGCACAGGCGCAGCCCCCAATCCATCAGTTTGGAGTATTCATCATGGTTACCGCTAGAGAAGCTTTTGGCCAGCGAGGGCAACAGAATTGTCCCCAAAGCCACCCCCAGCACACCCGATGGGAACTCCATTAGGCGGTCAGCGTAATACATCCATGACACTGAACCTGAGACTAGGAATGATGCAAAAATAGTATTTATGATCAGCGAAATTTGGCTAACGGATACCCCGAGTATCGCGGGCCCCATTTGGCGCATCACACGCCAAACTCCGGCATCGCGCAATGACAACCTTGGCAATACCAACATCCCTATTTTTTTCAGATGAGGTAACTGGTAGCCCAATTGCAGGACACCACCGACCACCACAGCCCAAGCCAGTGCCATCACCGGAGGATTAAAATAAGGGGCAGCAAATAGCGCAAAACCTATCATGCTGATATTCAGAAAGGTGGGCGCAAAAGCTGGGATGGAAAAACGGTTCCAGGTATTAAGAATCGCACCGACTAATGATGCTAATGAAATCAGCAAAATATATGGGAAAGTTACCCGCAAAAGTGCAGAAGTTAGCGCAAACTTATCCGGTGTATCGGTAAAACCGGGGGCAGTAATAAAAATAACCCACGGGGCTGCCAACATCCCTAACACCGTGACCACCGCCAAAATCAAGGTCAACAGACCAGAGACGTACGCCACAAATGTTCGTGTGGCTTCCTCACCCTGTTGGCTTTTATATTCGGCCAAGATAGGCACAAAAGCCTGTGAAAACGCCCCTTCAGCAAAGATACGACGCAACAAATTGGGCAATTTAAATGCCACAAAAAAAGCATCCGTTGCCATACCCGCACCAAAAACCCGTGCCACAATCGCATCACGAGCAAAGCCTAATACGCGGGAAAACATGGTCATAGAACTGACAGCAGCCAGTGATTTCAATAGGTTCATAGATTTTTCTAATAGACTTGGATGACAAAACTGGCGCTAGTCTACGTAATCAACACTGAATAGCCACTGATAGATGTAACAAATTAATGGCCCGTTATTATTTACGCCCATATTGCTATTGCTGCAAAATACGCTCAATCATCCGCTGTGCATAAATAGCCTGCTCACCAGAGACTTGTGGCGCGGTTTGGTTACTCACTGCGGTAATAAAGTGATGAACTGCGCCACTAAACCCGCGCTGTTCCAGTGTGGTTTGCCAGCCCGGTGTTGGCAGACTGATCACCTGCCCTTCAGACTCCTGTTGCCACTGGCGCATATCGGTAATTTGATAACAGGCTCCGGGACTGACGGCCTGTACACTTTCCCGCTGGGTGCCAGCATGTCGATGCATACTGGTGGTAATTAAGCAGTTACCCGCCTGAAAAAGATGCTCCGCATAGAGCATTTGCCCCTGCTCATTTGCTTGCACCGAGCCGGTCATCAAGGTTGCCGACTCGCCACCTAGCCACAGTGCAGTGTCAACCACATGCAGATAGTCATCAAGCAGCGTAAAACGAACATCATGTGGCCCAATACCATTCTGACGATGTTTCTCCATCCGCAGGGAGGCCGGCTGATTCATCTTTTGCTTAAGCTGCTGATACAATGGCGCAAAACGACGATTAAACCCCACCATCAGGGCCAAACGCTGCTTCGCCGCCAGGGCAATCAGTTGCTCGGACTGTTCGATTGTCTCGGCGAGCGGTTTATCGACATAAACATGAATACCAGCCTGCAATAACTCACTCACCACCTGAAAATGGCTGGCGGTGCTGCTGTGGACAAAAATGGCATCACAATCCGCCGCTAAGCTATCCAACCGCGAAAAATAGCGCATTCGATAGCTGTCACACACCGGTTGTGCTTTAGCCTGATTCGGGGAGAATGCCCCCACTAACTGCCAATCCAGCTCTTGCGTCAAGAGGGGCAAATAGGCTTTTTGCGCAATCCCACCAAGGCCGACAATGCCAACCCGCAGTTTTTTGCCAATAGAGGGCTTTTTCATAGCATCCTTATTAATCATCCAGTTGCAACAGCACTTCATCCAGACGTCGTGTTAGTGCAATCACCTGCTGCTCAAGTTGAGCCACGCGAGCTTCAAGGGCGCTGCTGCCCCCTTCGACACCTTCTTCCACTGACAACGTAGGCGCAATATCACCACTGAATAGATGCATAAAGCGGCTTTCACGTTTCCCCGGCTCACGAGCCAGACGCACCACAAATGGCCCATCTTCGCGTAAGGACAACTGAGTCAGAACCTCTTCAGTTTCAGCCACATCAGCAAACTCATACATACGATTGGTTCGGGTACGTAATTCACCCGGCGTCTGGGCGCCACGCAGTAATAACGTGGTGATCACCGCCAGTTCAGCGGGTGAAAATTTAAGATTACCAAACTCAGAATTACAAAAACGATGTTCGTATTTCATTACCCGGTTACCACTTTGGGTACGGATAAGATGCTTTTTCAGTAGGAAATCCAGCGTCTGTTGCACTTCTGACTCAGACAACTCCATCACCGGCTCGCGGTTAGTTTTCTGATTACAGGCAATAGTTACGCCGTTAAGCGACATCGGATATTGCTCCGGCGTCGTCACTTGTTTTTCCAGCAAACAGCCAATAACTCTGGCTTCCAGTGCATTTAAACTGTGTTTCATCCTGACCTCAGCGAGTTGGCGTCCATTCTTTGTTAGTCAAAGCCGTCAGCACGTGATCGCGCCATTGACCATCAATGAGTAAATAATCTTTCGCGTAACCTTCGCGCTCAAACCCAAGGCGCTCAAGTAAACTGCCACTGCGATGATTATGCGGCATATAGTTAGCCATAATACGGTGCATCCGCTCTTGGCGTTGCATATAACGAATCAGCGGTTGCAGTGCTTCAAACATTAAGCCCTGGCCTTGCCAGCGTTCACCTAATGAATAGCCCAGGAAGCAGGCGTGGAATGAGCCGCGCAATACATTGCTGAAATTCGCTACGCCACGCACTTCTTTTTCTTCTGGATCTAACAAAATAAAGTAGTAGGCGCTGCCCTGCTTTTGCAGCTCCATGATCATGCCCAGCCGCGCTTGCCAACCTGAAGGCATGCAGTGACTTTGATCGCGCACCGGTTCCCACGGTTTTAGAAAAGCCTGATTCTCAGCGTAATACTCCGCCATGCGGTAAGCATCACGTTCATTAACCAGCCGCAGTGACATACGGTCAGTCGTCAGGCGTATTTTAGGTGTTGCTGAATGATAGCCGAACATCTGCTCCCCTTGAGATATGCGCCGGACTTGATTTCGCGACACGCTTTTTCTTCAATATACCTGCTACGTCGTTGCCGCGTAAAACCACACTTGCGCGCTTTCCATACATCAATACAACAAAATTACGCAACAAAAGGGCTTAAATTGCATTTTATTATGAAATTGCTGGTGAGGTAACGTATTGACGATAAAAAAATATTATCAATCTACCCTCTAGAGTTCCCGACAATTTGGGTACAAACTATAAGCGTAATTTCCATTCCCTCCCTTTTTAATTTCTGACGGTGAAGCATGGCCTTGGTATCGCAAGCTCGCAGCTTGGGTAAGTACTTTTTATTGCTCGATAACTTATTAGTGGTGTTGGGTTTCTTCGTTGTCTTCCCACTCATATCTATCCGATTTGTCGATCAATTAGGGTGGGCTGCGGTGCTGGTGGGTCTAGCCTTGGGCTTAAGGCAACTGGTCCAGCAAGGGTTGGGGATTTTCGGCGGCGCGATTGCGGACCGTTTCGGTGCTAAACCGATGATAGTCACTGGCATGCTGATGCGTGCGGCGGGCTTTGCACTCATGGCAATGGCAGATGAACCCTGGATACTGTGGTTGGCTTGCGCACTATCTGGCTTAGGTGGCACCTTATTTGACCCACCGCGTACCGCGTTGGTGATTAAACTTACTCGCCCTCATGAGCGTGGCCGTTTTTACTCCATACTAATGATGCAAGACAGCGCCGGTGCGGTGATTGGCGCACTGATCGGCAGTTGGCTGTTGCAATATGACTTCCATTTTGTCTGTTGGACCGGTGCGGTTATCTTCATCTTGGCGGCAGGATGGAATCTCTGGTTGCTGCCCGCCTATCGCATCTCAACAGTGCGAGCGCCAATGAAAGAGGGCATGATGCGGGTGTTGCGTGATCGCCGCTTTGTCACCTATGTGCTAACACTGACCGGTTATTACATGCTATCGGTGCAGGTGATGTTGATGTTACCTATCATAGTAAATGAAATTGCCGGTTCACCTGCGGCAGTGAAATGGATGTATGCCATAGAAGCCGCACTTTCGCTAACCCTGCTCTATCCGATTGCTCGTTGGAGCGAAAAACGTTTTCGTCTTGAACAGCGTTTGATGTTCGGGTTGTTGATCATGACATTAAGCTTGTTCCCTATTGGCCTGATTAACCAGCTACAAACCCTGTTTATGTTTATTTGCTTCTTCTATATGGGTTCTATTATTGCCGAGCCAGCACGCGAAACTCTGGGTGCTTCACTGGCTGACTCCCGTGCTCGCGGCAGCTATATGGGCTTTAGCCGTCTTGGGCTGGCGTTGGGTGGTGCGATTGGCTATACCGGCGGCGGGTGGATGTATGATACCGGCCGAACCCTTGAAATGCCGGAGTTACCTTGGTTCCTGCTCGGCGTGATTGGCTTAATCACCTTGGTCGGGCTTTACTGGCAATTCAATCAGCGCCGCATTGAGTCGGCGATGCTGAGCGGAAGTTAGTCGGTTACTCGCCGGAGCCGTTTTGTCTCCGGCTCTTTTCCTCTCATTTCTATGTTCTCTGATTCAGGGTTATCTGATTGGCAATGACCCAATACTGCCGCACTATCGCCCTCCATCCCAAACCGTCATTGAACAAACAGGGTTAATAATACAAAACAGCTGATTAACCGGTTACTATTGGGCAAATTCTTTTTGTTTGATGTGATGAGTACATATTGCTACGAGGCTTTAATGAATAAATTAATGTGGGGCGCAGCGGCGCTGATAGTGACGGCAACACTGGTTGGCTGCAACCAACTGACGCAGTACACCCTGAGCGAGCAGGAAGTTAATGACTATCTGCAAAAGCATAATAATTACGAAAAACAGATTGGTATTCCGGGTCTGGTGGATGCTCATATTACCCTGACCCAATTGCAGAGCCAGATTGGCCGCGCCGAACCCGGTAAAGTGACATTAACCGGCAATGCTAAAGTGGATATCACCTCGATCCTTGGCCCGCAAACTGCTGATATGACACTGACCTTAAAAGCACAGCCAACATTTGATCGTAAAAAAGGCGCTATTTTCCTCAAAGATATGGAACTGACTGATTATCAGGTCAAACCGGAAAAGATGGATTCAGTGATGAAAGCGCTGACACCTTATTTAAATCAGTCGTTGAAGTCGTATTTTGATCAACAACCGGCCTATGTGTTAGACGGTGAGAAGAGTAAAGCGGAAGCAATGGCGAAAAAGCTGGCGAAAGGTTTAGAAGTTAAGCCGGGGCAATTAGTCATCCCACTGACTGACTAATCCTACCCCCAGCTTATTATGAGCAGATTAACTCTGGAGGAGCTCGAAATCATTCCTCCGGGTTATCTGCCTCAGACAACTCATCCCACATCGCCTGCAATGCTTCGCGGCTTAACTGTGCCAACGTGCGATAGAATCCGCTGGTGGCATGAGCTTCAACTTTACCCAGAAAACGGCCGCACCATGGCAGTAAATAGTCGCTAAACAGCGCAGTTTGTGCCGCAACTTCATCTTCAGCCGCTTGATCTTCCAGCCAGGATGCCGCCAGTAATAGCCCGCCAAAATGGTCAGTTGGCCCGTCACCCAGCGGCATACCGCGCTGTTGCAGGAAGGCTCTGACCTCAGATTCAGGGCGAGCATCCTCGTAATCAGAGCCATAAGGCGAAACGCTGCGCTCGTCACCCACGAACAGCGCGTTATAATCGGCACTCAACACTTCAGGTTGATACTCTTGCTGTAAGCGAGCCAGTAATTCACTTTGCTCCAGCGGCCAATGCTGTTCTAACTTCCCCTGGCTTATCAATGCAAACAGAGGTTCCAACAGCGGGTCTTGTGGCTGGCGATAAAACAGTGACCCGAGGATGCGGCACACCAGAGAAAAATCATTCATTTACATCTTCCTGTTTCTATCTATTTTAAAATCACATTTGTGACAACGTCACTATTTAACCTATAACTCAGCCAACTCAGGGATAGCAGGACGACCACGCTGCTCAAGGTAATCCAGTAAGCGACGTGGGCTGACATTCAGAATCCGCTCTGGTGGGAAATCCACTTCGGCAATAATACGTTCGCAGTGCTCAAAAATCCCCAATGAATAAGCGATATGGGAGTCAGAACCCAGCGCCAACCAGCCACCAGCATCTCGCACCGCGGCAGCGATGGCACGGCAATTAGCTTCACTGCCCTTACGTGAATGTGCGAAAGATGAGTTATTCAATTCCAAAGCTACATCGTAGTGAGCCGCGGCTTCAGCAACAGCTTTAATATCAATGGGATACTTAGGATTTCCGGGGTGACTGATGATATGCACATTGCCCTGCGCCATAGTAGCAATCATAGCTTGGGTATTGGCAGCCTTATCTTGGGGCGGGAACACCGGCTCATGGAAACCGGCAATCAGCAGATCGACAGCATCAAGCATAGGTCCAGTGCAATCAATGTCGCCGTCCAGATTTTTAATATTCGCTTCGATGCCGCGCAAGATCCCAACACCGTCAACCAGCCGTGGCCATACCCGCATATTCATGAAATGCCAATAATGGGGAGCATCGGCCATGTCCGGGCCGTGGTCAGTAATGGCAAACAGTTTGATATTTTTCAGCTTAGCTTCGGCGATATAATCGTGCAGGGTACTATAAGCATGGGTGCTGGCGATGGTATGCATATGTAAATCAACAGGATACATGACTACTCCACAAAGTCTTTTAAGGCGAGATAGATTTTTTGCAGGCAAAGCATAGTCCGCTAATGATAGCAGGAATTCTTCTCATCAACAGTGCTAAAAACCTCACCTGCCAATCACCCCAGTGAACTCAGGAGCGCCACGAATCAGTATCCTCGTGCCACATCAACCAAACCGACCGGTTCCCTGCCCGCTTCAATAGCATGAATGTTGGCTACCACTTGATCCATTGCGGCTTCGGGTAAGGTTACCGCGGCAATGTGTGGCGTAATGGTAATCCGCGGATGGCTCCAGAAGGGGTGCATTGACGGCAAAGGTTCTTCAGCAAACACATCTAATGTCGCCGCCGCTATTTTACCCGCACTCATGGCTGCCAATAAGTCCCGCTCTAACAGATGTGCCCCACGGGCAATATTGATGATATAGGCATTGGCATTCAGTTGTGAAAAGAGTGACTGATTAAGGATCCCGGCAGTTTCTGGGGTATTCGGTAGCAGGTTAATCAACAATTGTGTCCCTTGAATGAACGCGGGCAACTTTTCTTTACCGGCAAAACTGACCACACCATCAATATTTTTTGGTGTCCGGCTCCAACAACGTACTGTAAAGCCGAACTCAGCCAGCTTGTGGGCAACACTTTTACCTAATACCCCCGCGCCAAGAATACCCACGGTAAATCGGTCGTGCTGATGAGGTTCCAAGGGCTGCCACTGTTTCTGTTGTTGTTGCAGTTGATACTCGTCCATTCGGCGGAAATAGCGCAATACACTGGCAACGACATATTCCTGCATTTGCAAAGACATCCCGGTATCTTCCAGCCGAATTAATGGCACTCCGGCAGGTAATGTTCCCGGATAACGCCGCTCTTGATCCAAGATAGCATCCACACCGGCACCCAGAGCAAAAACCCCTTTTAACTCAACACGTTTTGCCAGCATTTCTTGTGGTGGCTGCCAAACCAGTGCGTAATCCGCCGGTTGTGTATCACCACGTCGCCATTGCCTGATTTTCGCGGTAGGTAAACGGGATTGCAGCCCTGATAACCACGGTTTTGCTTCAACAAACGGGTGATAAAAAATAATATTCATTATTTGCCAGCTCCTTGCGAAAGTGCCTGTTAGATTTCCGCGATTATCGTTGAGATGCAAGTGCTACTCGCAAGAAATGCCGATGAAATCAGCAAACTGCTGCAACTTTAGCTAAACAGCAGCAAAGCACACACAAGAGGGTTGACGCTGGGCACACTTTTGCCTACATTACGCCGGTCGACGACGGATAACGTGGTTGATAGCAGTAACACGGTGAGGTGTCTGAGTGGCTGAAGGAGCACGCCTGGAAAGTGTGTATACGCGTAAGCGTATCGAGGGTTCGAACCCCTCCCTCACCGCCATATTAAAGCAGTTAATAAGCGGCAATCGATGACAAACTTGGTGTTTTCCCTCAAGGCGGTTAATCAGATTGCCGTTTTTTTTCATTTTTTCTTCCCCTACACATTGGGCTATCTCATAACGTCCTTGGCTATTCCATGTAAATGCCACTCTGCATAAGCAGCAAGTCGCCTCATCGATTATGAACAATCTCTGTTATTAATTGATTGCGCTAGCGGCTCAAATTACATGCTACAAGGTAGTTTATATCTCCCTGAAATATAAACTACAAAGGTATAACGCATGAGGCTATATATTGGTTCGCTATTATTCATATTCGGTTTTAGTTCTGTATTTGCGTCCCCATTGATTGTCGCCCACCGGGCCGGAACAGCAGATCATCCAGAAAATACCCATCACGCCATCAGTATGGCGCTACATAATAAAGCCGATGTTGTATGGCTAAGCATCCAATTTAGTAAAGAAGGTATTCCGGTATTATATCGTCCCAGTGACCTTAAAGAACTGACTGATGGCAATGGCCCGGTCTCCAACTACTCTTGGGAGGACTTGCAGCAATTAGATGCTGCATATGCCTTTAATATTCAAGGCCAATATATTTATAGAGGTAAAGGAATAAAGATACCTTCATTGCGAGAAACAATTCTGTCCTATCCGGACGCAAAGTTTTTTCTGGATATTAAATCACCTGATACCGCCCCCATTATCATGGCTGGAATACTTGATAAGCTGATAAAAGAGACGCATTCTTTCGATAGAGTGACATTTTACTCTACCGAGAAAAAATATTTGGCCGCCCTGCCGGAATATATTAATAAATTTGAGACTCGAAATTTGACCCGCCGAATTCTCACTAATGTCATTATGGCCAATGACTGCAAAATCACTAAAATCCCCGAGGATATGTTGGTCAATGAGCCTGATAAGTATCATGCCTTTGAATTAAAGCGTGATGTCAGAGTGGTCGAAAAGTATACCCTTGGTAGAGGCTCATCACGATCACAGTTGATTTGGAATCAGCCAGCCATGGCATGTTTTAAAATAAACAAAGACACCAAAGTGCTATTAATGGGGGTCAATTCCTATAAAGACTACCAGTTAGCTGACACGCTGGGAGCAGATTATGTGATGGTGGATTCCCCGTCCGCAGCCAGATATTGGCGTTAAGTAGGCATAATTCGCCTGCGAATTCTTCTATATGAGTGCAGAATAACCAGATGACAAACAACGAATAAATACTGCTTGACCATCAGGCTGCCGGTCACTATAGTACCGCCCCGTTGCAGTGCATAGCGCGGTAACGTACGGTGAGGTGTCTGAGTGGCTGAAGGAGCACGCCTGGAAAGTGTGTATACGCGTAAGTGTATCGAGGGTTCGAACCCCTCTCTCACCGCCATATTCGAGCGAAAGGCTCTGACGAAAGTCAGGGCCTTTTTCTTTGCTGCCCCATCTGGTTGCTGCTCCGTTATGACTAGCGGCGGCGCTTCTCTTTCACCGTGCGATCCCCCAGTGGAGAAAACGGCATTAAGCGGCTATAAACCACTTGATTACGGCCTTGATTCTTAGCTTGATACAGTGCTTCGTCGGTCATTTTCAGTGCTGTTAGCATCGACATTCCCGGTAGATAAAGTGAAGCGCCAATAGAAATGGTCGCCTTTATTGTCCGTCCATCAGACAATTCTACCGTTAAGTCCTCAACTCGCTGTCGAATGCGCTCAGCAACGGCTTTAATAGCCTGTGGTTCATGACGATGAGTGATAATAATAAACTCCTCCCCGCCATAGCGGCCGACAAAATCCTCATCCCTGATAGCTGACATCAATAACTTGCCAACCGCCGTCAGCAAAATATCACCGCCGTTATGTCCATAGGTGTCATTAACGGATTTAAAATGGTCAAGATCTAAAATCATCAGGCCACATGCCTGACGACTGTTATGAATTGCCGTCAGCCGATAATCGACGCTGGCTCTGTTATTTAATTGCGTTAATTTGTCAGTATTGGCTCGGTTCTTCATCGAAAAATAGGCGTAAATATGGCGCTCTTTAAAATTCAACGCATGATAACAAATAGCCAAACAGAGCACAGAAATCAGCTGATATACCATGACCTGAGTCCAGGTAAGTGATTGCGGTACGAGTAATAAAGCGGCGATCATTCTGTAAATCGCGATTAAAATAATCGTCATGTAGAATATGCGATTACTCTTTTTCTCCCATACCTTAGAGAATAAAAGAGGAATAAAAGCTATTGTTATTAAAATGTTATCTAGCGTAATCCAGCCGGTAAAAGCAAAGTTTATCACCAGCGCAGTCAAACTACTGAGCCAGCCACCATAAAAGGTAACCAAAATAATTGGGATAAGCTCGAAGCTGTAGAAGAATGACCCGGAAATAATCCACTGGTCTTGATTGAGATAGAGTGAAACCAACCCCGAAGCAAAGCCAAACACGATGCGTTTCCAAATGTCACCATCGTAAGAAAAAGCGCTATTTTTACTTAAGGCAAAATAACTAATAGAGAGTGTCGCATAGGTTACACAAGCATCTCGATATAACGTTGACAGAGATTCTAATTCACTCATGGCGTAGCATCAGTCCTTTGAATTTTATATGTTGATTCTGACCGATATTGATGTTGCCAACTGGCGACTAACATTAGTTCGCTTTTTAATTTTAAGTTATTCATTGCAATTCCTAAACATTCAATTTGGCAATGGCTCTAGTTTCTAATCTAGATCTTAGCTGTGAGATAGCCTTTATTCCTGAATAATTTCATTATGCGGCCTGCCTCTCTCTTCAGGTAACAAGATATCTCCTAATCACTTAATTCTCATCCAACAGCGCCAGGTTTATCAGCTCTTAATGCTTATTATTCAGTTTCTGG
This sequence comes from Yersinia alsatica, assembly GCF_902170305.1. Lineage (GTDB taxonomy): Bacteria > Pseudomonadota > Gammaproteobacteria > Enterobacterales > Enterobacteriaceae > Yersinia > Yersinia alsatica. The sequence continues at coordinate 89,527 of NZ_CABHWW010000008.1, forward strand.
TACTTGAGGTGGATAAACAGTGCTATAGAGCATAATAGCTACTTTTCATTTGCTGATAGCGTAAATTCTCTTGCCAGCTGTGAATCTGTTCATTTAAACCACTTTATAAAACGGACGGTTATCTACTTTTCCGCCAGAGATTGATATACATCTAGATCTCATCCTGCGAATTGGCGTATCGTTGTTATTAGCTACTCGAGACGGACCCATATTGGCCCGCCATTTATTTTGTCTTTTCTTTATTTGGTTTGCACCTTAGATGAAAACGCACGGAATTAACGGCATTAGGCCGTTCAGCGCGCTTATTGACGCTTGCTGGCGAGAAACCTATACATTTCAAAGGCTTATCAAAGATATAATTGCCGGTGTCACCGTCGGTATTATTGCCATCCCATTGGCTATGGCACTGGCGATTGCCAGTGGTGTTCCCCCACAATATGGCTTATATACCTCGGCTATCGCCGGGATCGTTATTGCTGTTAGTGGTGGTTCGCGATATAGCGTATCTGGCCCGACTGCCGCTTTTGTGGTTATTCTTTATCCCGTTTCACAGCAATTTGGTTTGGCTGGTTTATTATTGGCCACATTAATATCGGGGATATTTTTACTGTGCATGGGATTAGGCCGACTAGGGCGCTTAATAGAATATATTCCATTGTCAGTGACCCTCGGCTTTACTTCGGGGATCGGTATCACCATTGCCACCATGCAAGTGAAGGATTTCTTTGGCCTTCACATGGAGGAAGTGCCGGAAAACTATGTTGGCAAAGTTGCAGCTCTCGCACAATCACTGCCAACCATTAACTTCAGTGATACGTTAATTGCCACTGTCACATTGATGGTGCTGATTTTGTGGCCACGATTAAAACTAAAGTTACCGGGTCACTTACCTGCATTGGTTGCTGGCACCGCCGTTATGGGCCTGTTATCGCTGTTTGATCATCAGGTTGCCACTATCGGCTCACGTTTTGGCTATTTGCTGGCTGATGGTACTCAAGGCCACGGCATCCCCCCTATTCTGCCGCAGTTTGTCCTTCCCTGGCACCTTCCAGCTGCCAACGGGCAAGAGTTTGTCCTGAACTGGGCCACTCTCTCTGCACTACTGCCGGCGGCCTTTTCGATGGCCATGTTAGGGGCGATTGAGTCATTGTTATGCGCGGTGGTGCTTGATGGCATGACCGGGCAAAAACACCATTCAAATAGTGAATTGGTTGGGCAAGGATTGGGTAATATGGTCGCACCATTCTTTGGTGGCATCACCGCCACCGCCGCCATAGCGCGCTCAGCGGCCAACGTCCGCGCCGGGGCAACGTCACCTGTATCGGCCATTGTCCATGCCCTACTGGTGTTGCTAGCTTTACTGGTTCTGGCGCCGATGCTGTCTTATCTGCCGTTAGCTGCCATGGCCTCTTTACTGTTGATAGTGGCCTGGAACATGAGTGAGGCGCACAAAGTTGTCGATTTACTGCGGCGTGGCCCCAAAGACGACATCATCGTGATGCTGTTGTGTATGAGCCTGACAGTCTTATTCGACATGGTGATTGCTATCACTGTGGGGATTGTATTGGCCTCATTGCTATTCATGCGCCGTATCGCCCGCATGACGCGCTTAAGTGAAATACCGGCAGAAATGAATGAGCACACCTTGATATTGCGGGTTAACGGGCCGCTGTTTTTCGCCGCGGCTGAGCGCATATTTAGCGAGTTATTGAGCCGTAGTGAACATTACGAAACGATTATTCTGCAATGGGATGCCGTGCCGGTGCTGGATGCGGGGGGTCTAAATGCCTTCCTGCGCTTCACTGAGGCGCTGAATGAACATCAGCAACTCATCATCACAGATATACCTTTCCAGCCGCTGAAGACGCTGGCAAGAGCTAGAGTGCAGCCAATTGAGGGCAAGTTGAGTTTCTATGGCTCATTGCCAGAGGCCCTGGACGTTTTACGCGCCAAAGCTTAACCCGTTTGACACTCTTGTTCGGCGATCAAAAAAGGCAGTGTAGTTATCTACACTGCCTTTTATTTATTCACGCTAAATACCGAAAATATTAAGTTACTTGCTGGTATCTAGCTCTGGGAAGCTTTTGACCAAATCATCAATCGCTTTCATCTGCACCAGGAAAGGTTCCAGTTTGTTTAATGGCAGTGCTGATGGGCCATCGCATTTAGCGCTGTTTGGCTCTGGGTGTGCTTCAATGAACAACCCTGCCAAGCCAACAGCCATGCCCGCACGAGCCAGTTCCGCAACTTGTGCACGACGACCGCCAGATGCAGCACCAAACGGATCACGGCATTGTAAAGCATGGGTCACGTCAAAAATCACCGGGTGGCCGCCCGTTGCTTGCACCATGACATTGATGCCTAACATGTCAACCACAAGGTTGTCATAACCGAAATTGCTACCGCGATCGCAAAGAATAACCTGGTCATTACCGGCTTCTTTGAACTTCTCAACGATATTGCCCATTTGGCCCGGGCTGACAAACTGAGGTTTCTTAACGTTGATAACCGCACCGGTGCGGGCCATCGCTTCGACTAAATCGGTCTGGCGCGCCAAAAATGCCGGTAACTGGATAACATCGACCACCTCGGATACTGGCTTAGCCTGACTGGCTTCATGCACGTCAGTGATGACTTTTACGCCAAATTGCTGTTTCAGTTCCTGGAAAATTCGCATCCCTTCTTCCAGGCCTGGACCACGGTAAGAGTGAATTGAAGAACGGTTGGCTTTGTCAAACGAGGCTTTAAAAACGTAAGGAATACCCAGTTTTTGGGTCACAGTTACGTAATGCTCGCAGATGCGCATCGCCAGATCACGGGACTCAAGCACATTCATGCCACCAAACAGCACGAAAGGCAGGTCATTCGCTACCTTGATATCGCCAATGCTAACCACTTTCTGTTTCATACTAATACCTTTATAAAGGGTAAATCGAGATTAATAACAGCAGCTTAACCGCAACAAATAACGCAAGAATCCTGTCGCCGATGCTGCGCCACATCCGCTATAGAAAAGAGAATCAGTGCAACGTCACTCGCTGTTGTTCAATGGAGTGGATCTGCATTTTTATCATTTCAGCGATAGGGTCTTCTGGGCACTGTTCAACAAAATAGCTTAAATCCGAGATAGCAATGTGATTGCAATCCAGTTGGGCATAAATCAGGCCACGGTCGCGGATTTCATATGGGTCATCGGGATCAAAAGCCAATACCGCTTCACTGGCCCGCAAGGCCAGCTCCATCTGCTTCTCTTCCATTAATGCCGCTTTTAGTGTGTCGAGCATTTTGCGTACAATCAGGGTATTTTCCGCTTCTTCCAAATCTTCATCTTCCAATTCGGCACTCAGCCCCAGATTACCCTTGATCCACACTTCCAGCACATGCTCGTTCAGTGTTTCACCATTCAGTGGGTTAATCAGCCACATCTCTTCATCGAGCCAGTCGGCACGAAGAATTAATTGGGTTGGGAAAATGACTGGCATCAGCGGCAAGTCCAGCTGATGTGCAATATGCAAGAAAATAACCCCCAGCGACACCGGAGTCCCCTGCCGTTTATCCAGCACTTTATCCAGCCAGATAGCATCAGACAGACGATAAACACCACCTGCACCACCAAATTTCCATTGGTGGTAAAACAGATCGATAAGCACTTCTAATTGCTGATCCTGATTGAGCCCCTCGGGCATCGCAGCCTTGGCATCATCGACCAGCTGTTGCAGTTGATTGCGCACATCAGCCAGTGGAAAATTCTGTCGAATCTCCTGGGTAACCAGTAGCACCCCCTCACACAGGGACGCGTTGTTAAATTCGAAATCAGCAATGCGACTCATAGATATCCCATCAGCAGTGGTAACTTAGTTGTTGCCAGTTTGACAATTAAATACAGGCAACCCAATGCGAGTATAAAGGCCAGCCAGCGACTTTTCTGGCTGCGGGTTCGCTTACCTAATGCAACATAGCCAAGCAGGATATAGATAATAACGCCAAACAGCTTTTCAGTCAGCCATGTTCCTTGCGGACTGAAAGGATAAAATCCGGTAATAAAGATCAATACAATGCCGCTGACAAATAGCAGCGTATCATTAATATGTGGCGTTATCTTTACCCAGCGTTTGTCCATCATAGCTGAACCACGACATTTCCAGAAGAAACGTAGTACAAACAGCGTAATACTGATGACCACCGTGAGTAAATGCAAATACTTCATGGCGATGTAATCAATCCACATGACTTCGCTTCCTTATTTTACCCATTTTGATTGGTATTGCAGCCATCTCAGCCGCCTTACTCGTGACGTTGGGCATATGTTAATTATTCATCGCTATTTATGTATTCAGTACAGAAATTCGATTTTAACGGGAATTTTCTTGATTAAACCGCCACTGCCCAAGTGTGACACGATCATTATTACCATAATCTTTATGCGTCATTACAGCACTAAATCCCGCATTCTTAAGTAATTTCTGTACCGCCCCGGCTTGCTGCCAACCATGCTCCAGCATCAACCAGCCTCCCGCCTCTAAATATGCCGGCGACTGGCGAATAATCTCAGCCAAATCAGCCAGCCCTTCAGCAGGGGCCACCAGTGCACTGTGCGGTTCATAGCGAACATCACCTTGGTTAAGGTGGGGGTCATTAGCATCAATATAAGGGGGGTTACTGACAATCAGCGTAAATAGCCCGCTCACTGACTCAAACCAGCTACTTTGCAGAAAATACACATTATTGATGGCAAGTTTTTCTGCATTATGGCGGGCTAGTGCCACAGCATCGGCTTTAATATCGCCGCCAACCACTGAGCAATCTGGGCGTTCGCTGGCGATAGCTAATGCGATGGCACCGGTGCCGGTACCTAAGTCCAAAATGCGGCAAGGAGTGGCGGGTAGATGAGCCAATGCCTGTTCCACCAAGCATTCGGTATCTGGGCGCGGGATTAATGTGGCGGAGGAAACACTCAATGGTAGCGACCAGAATTCGCGCTCCCCGACCAAATATGCTATCGGCTCCCCTTGTTCACGACGAGCAGCCAATGGCTCTAATACAGCTAATTGTTCCGCGGTCAGCACGGTTTCACCGAAAGCCAGCAAATAGGTACGCGCACGCCCTGTCACGAAACTCAACAGGATCTCGGCATCGCGCTTCGGGCTGTCACTCTGGTTAAAACGGGCTGCCGCTAACGACAGCCACTGCTGATAATCCATTAGTCTTGCTCAGACAACGCAGAGAGTTGATCAGCTTGATATTCCTGCACAATTGGCTGAATCAACATATCCAATTTGCCTTCCATCACTTCATCCAGACGGTACAGTGTCAGGTTGATACGATGGTCAGTGACACGCCCCTGTGGGAAGTTATAGGTACGATTGCGGTCTGAGCGGTCGCCAGAACCTAACAGGTTGCGACGTTCAGAGGCTTCCGCCAACTGACGCTTCTGCATTTCTGCGGCACGGATACGCGCCCCCAACACTGACATCGCTTTAGCTTTATTCTTATGCTGTGAACGCTCGTCCTGACACTCCACCACAATCCCTGTTGGGATATGGGTAATACGAATGGCCGAATCCGTGGTGTTAACGTGCTGACCACCGGCACCTGATGAGCGGAAGGTATCAATACGCAAATCACCGGCATTGATCTCTGGCATTTCAGCTTCAGGAATAGCTGGCATCACCGCAACGGTACAGGCCGAGGTATGAATACGGCCTTGCGATTCGGTTTCTGGTACACGCTGCACACGGTGACCGCCGGACTCAAACTTCAACTGGCCAAAGACGCCGTCACCGGAAACCTTGGCAATGACCTCTTTATAACCGCCATGCTCACCTTCACTGGCGCTCATGATTTCAACTTTCCAACGGCGCGCTTCGGCATAACGGCTGTACATGCGGAACATGTCACCGGCAAAAATAGCTGCTTCGTCGCCACCGGTTCCAGCACGAATTTCCAAGAAGCAATCGCGCTCATCGTCAGGGTCTTTTGGCAGCAATAACAGTTGTAATTGCTGTTCCAGCTCTTCACTACGAGCTTTGGCTTCTTTCAGTTCTTCCTGTGCCATTTCACGCATTTCAGGATCTTCGAGCATCATTTCTGCCGCTTCGAGGTCATCTTGCACACTGCGCCATTCTTTAAAACAGCGAGTGACATCCGTCAATTGCGCATATTCACGAGATAACGCGCGGAAACGGTCTTGATCGGCAATAACGCTGGCATCGCCAAGGTGCGCCAGCACTTCTTCGTGGCGCTCTTGTAACGCTTCCAGTTTGGCAACAATAGAAGACTTCATCCGTGGTTTTAAACCCTGTAATTAGAGGAAACTAGTGCTGATCCAGCCCAAGGCTGTCGCGTAATAATTGCAACCGCTCCATATCGCCATCGCTGGCTGCCTGCTGGAGGGATTTGGTGGGCGCATGAATCAGGCGGTTGGTTAGCTTGTAGGCCAGTTCGTTCACCACCTGTTCGACATCAGCCCCCTGCTCAATGGCGGCTAAAGCTTTCGCCGTCATTTCACTGCGCACCTGCTCGGCCTGAGAGCGGTAATCACGAATGGTTTCGACCGCCCCCTGCGCACGCAGCCAGGTCATAAAATTCATGCTTTCTTGTTGTACTATTGACTCAGCCTGAACTGCTGCCGCCTGACGCTGCGCCATATTGTGCTGAATAATCGCCTGTAAATCATCAACACTGTATAAATAGGCATTCGACAGTTTACCGACCTCAGGCTCAATATCCCGTGGCACGGCAATATCAACAAACAACATTGGCTGATTACGACGACTTTTCAGAGCGCGTTCGACCATGCCTTTACCAATAATAGGCAGCGGGCTGGCCGTTGAACTGATAATGATATCGGCATCCGCCAGCCGGGCATCAATCTCCGGTAAAGTAATGACCTCGGCCCCGACTTCTGTCGCCAATGCTTGGGCGCGCTCACGCGTTCGGTTAGCAATAATCATATGCTTAACTTGGTGTTCGCGCAGATGACGCGCTACCAGCTCAATGGTTTCACCGGCACCGACCAGCAACACATTCAGTTCAGAGAGTGACTCAAAGATTTGGCGTGCCAGCGTACAAGCGGCAAAAGCGACTGAGACCGCACTGGCGCCGATTTCAGTTTCGGTACGGACCCGTTTAGCCACTGAGAATGACTTTTGGAATAAACGCTCCAACTCGCCAGAAAGTGATTGCCCACGTTGAGACTCGGCAAAGGCTTTTTTCACCTGCCCCAATATCTGCGGCTCACCTAAGACTAAAGAGTCCAGGCCACTGGCAACGCGCATCAAATGGCTGACGGCATCATTTCCGTGATGCCAATACAGGCTTTTTTTCACTTCGTCCGGGCTAAGCTGATGATAATTACATAGCCAGCCGACAAGCTGTTCGTGCAGATTTTCTTGCTGTTCTACGCTGAGATATAACTCAGTTCGGTTACACGTAGACAACACGACACCGCCCTGCACCAACGGCTGTTGGAGCAAGCTAGCAAGTGCCTGATCGATAGATTCCGGTGAAAATGTCACGCGTTCACGTAGCGATACAGGTGCGGTTTTGTGGTTAATGCCTAATGCAAGCAGAGTCATGAGAACGGCTTCGAGTAATACTGGTGTTAGTATGGATTCTCGTCTGAACCGCATTCTACTTGATGCGAGGGATCAATAAAAGTCGCAGTGCATCATCCTCAGTATTATCCCAAATTATGCTCAGAAATTGATTATATGATGTACAAAATAGAACAAGATATTGACGCTCAGCCCTCAGGTCGTTAGCGTGAACAGCAATAATGCCGATTTAACATGCATCAAATACAACACATCAAAACGATTTGCTTTATTATTAAGTTGCTTCATTAGAAACGTGCCGCCAGTGAAAACCCTGCGACCGATAGGATTTATACCCATATGCCTCAGCGCAAAATCAGTTTTTATCGCCTACTTCCATTAGCTACTCTGCTGTTGGCTGCTTGTAGCACTACGCCGCCAAGCGGCCCTGCAACTAGCCCGACATCGCCACAATGGCGTCAGCATGAGCAACAATTACAGCAACTGAGCCAATTCCAAACCCGTGGTGCTTTTGCTTATATATCTGATAAACAAAAAGTTTATGCCCGTTTCTTTTGGCAACAGACTACCCCTGAACGCTACCGCCTATTGCTCACCAACCCGTTGGGTAGCACCGAGCTTGAGTTAGTCGTGCAACCCGGTGTGACTCAGTTGACGGATAATCAAGGCAAGCGCTATGTCAGCGATGCCCCACAAGAGATGATTCAAAAATTGACCGGAATGTCGATTCCGTTGGAGAGCTTACGCCAATGGATTCTAGGCTTGCCGGGAGATACCACTGACTTCATCCTTGACGATAAATACCGTCTGAAGCAACTGACTTACCGGCAAGATGGCGTGACATGGGTGGTTGATTATCAGGAATACAATACTCAGGTAACACCCGCATTGCCTAGCCGTATGGAATTAAGCCAAGGCGGGCAGCGCATCAAGCTAAAAATGGATAACTGGACGGCCAAATAGCATGACTATCACCAATCAACATGTCTGGCCGTCGCCCGCAAAGTTGAATTTATTTCTTTATATCACTGGGCAACGTGCTGATGGCTACCATCAGTTACAGACCTTGTTCCAGTTTCTCAATTATGGTGATGAACTCACTATCGTGCCGCGAGATGATAACCAGATTCGCTTGTTAACTCCCATTGCTGGTGTGGAAAATGAGCAGAATCTGATCGTTCGGGCAGCTCGCTTGCTACAACATCATCATAAACAGTCCGGTGTGATAAATATGCCACGCGGCGCGGATATCAGTATTGAGAAGCGTTTACCAATGGGCGGCGGACTGGGCGGTGGCTCTTCCAATGCCGCCACCGTGCTGGTCGCACTCAATATCTTGTGGCAATGTGGCTTATCTGATGAAGAATTAGCCGCCATAGGCCTAACATTGGGGGCCGATGTGCCGGTATTTGTGCACGGACATGCCGCCTTTGCCGAAGGAATTGGTGAAAAATTACAACCCGCAGAGCCGCCAGAGAAGTGGTATTTGGTCGCACACCCCGGTGTAAGCATCCCAACACCCATTATTTTTTCCGATCCTGAATTAAAAAGAAATACGCCAGTTCGCCCGCTGGCGGCGCTTTTAAGCGATCCGTACGCAAATGATTGCGAACCGATCGCAAGAAAACGTTTTCGCGAGGTTGAACAGGCTCTTTCATGGCTGTTAGAATATGCCCCGTCACGCCTAACCGGAACCGGCGCTTGTGTGTTCGCAGAATTCGACACTGAGTCTTCGGCCCGAGAGGTGTTAAGTATTGCCCCAGAGTGGTTGCACGGTTTTGTCGCCCGTGGCGTGAACATTTCGCCATTGCATCGCGTACGCTCTGGGAACATTGTAAGCAGTGAGCACAGATAACGATTTACAGCGTTATGTAAGGTCGAAGTAATGGCCCCACAGACCTTGAGTTCTGAAATACTTGTCTCACTTGATTGAAAGCCGGTTCATAATGCTGTTTTAGGTTTGATGTGTTTTGGCTTTAAATACCCGTATGTATATTGCAGTCAGTATGTGTTAATCGCCCCTGATTACTGATCTGACAATATCTTCTCTGGACGCATGCCTGAGGTTCTTCTCGTGCCTGATATGAAGCTTTTTGCTGGTAACGCCACCCCGGAACTAGCACAACGTATTGCCAACCGTTTGTACACCAGTCTTGGTGACGCCGCTGTAGGTCGTTTTAGCGACGGCGAAGTGAGCGTGCAAATCAACGAAAATGTACGCGGTGGTGATATTTTCATCATCCAGTCCACCTGCGCACCCACGAACGATAACCTGATGGAACTGGTTGTCATGGTTGATGCCCTGCGTCGCGCCTCCGCAGGACGAATTACTGCTGTTATTCCTTACTTCGGTTACGCCCGTCAGGATCGCCGTGTGCGCTCCGCTCGTGTACCTATCACTGCCAAAGTTGTTGCCGATTTCCTCTCAAGTGTTGGGGTTGACCGCGTATTGACAGTGGACCTTCATGCTGAACAGATCCAAGGCTTCTTTGATGTTCCGGTTGATAACGTATTTGGTAGCCCAATTTTGCTGGAAGATATGTTGCAGCAAAATCTGGAAAACCCAATTGTTGTCTCTCCAGACATCGGCGGCGTTGTTCGTGCCAGAGCTATTGCAAAACTGCTGAACGATACTGATATGGCGATTATCGACAAACGTCGTCCACGCGCTAACGTTTCTCAGGTGATGCACATCATCGGTGACGTTGCTGGCCGTGACTGCGTATTGGTTGACGATATGATCGATACCGGTGGCACTTTGTGTAAAGCGGCTGAAGCCCTGAAAGAACGTGGTGCTAAGCGTGTATTTGCTTACGCAACTCACCCGATCTTCTCTGGCAATGCGGTTGAAAACATCAAACATTCCGTTATCGACGAAGTGATTGTTTGTGACACCATTCCGCTGTCAGCTGAAATCAAAGCATTGAAAAACGTACGAACTCTGACATTGTCCGGTATGTTGGCTGAAGCTATCCGCCGTATCAGCAATGAAGAGTCAATCTCAGCGATGTTTGAACATTAATCAGTATTGAGTAATGAATCTGCGGTGCTGGCTGGCCGCAGCTCTAACGTGATCAGCCACTTTCAGGGCATCACATTAGGTTATTCATTACTTTTTGATATTGTGCGATGAGAGAATTAAAGCAGATAAAGAAAAACCCGTTGAAGCGGATGCAACAACGGGTTTTCTACTCTTGATCGATAGGTTCTTGATCAGTTGATTCTTGGCCAATAGATCTTTGAGCCGTCATTTACCCCTCCCTAACATCAGCTCATTAAAAAGCCGTGACGATAGGTTGTATATTTGCTGCCTTTACCACCGTAACACTATCAATAATAGCTAAGCACGCTAATTGTTAAGAGTGACGTTGGTTACGATTGCAACGTTTATCAAAGTGTTTAACCCACCAATAACGGTCAGCCACTTCTTCACGCCCGCCAATACGTGCACCAACTAGCCATAACAGTGCCCCGACAAAAATACTCATCACTGCACCGTGGGCAAAGAATTGCGGTAAACCAAGTTGAGTGACTTCAGTTAGTATGGAGTAACCTACCCCACCGACCATTGTCACCAAACCCAGACCCATCAGCACATTACCGAGCATTGCTGCGCTTTTACGTTTCATATGCCACCTCCACTTGGGTTGCCAATAAATAATCACCCAGCTACGCATCCCGACTGCTTGCTTAATGCGATTATTCATGTCCACTTAATAACCAAGTATAGTCAGGCTGGCGACAAAGGTATTGCGCTGGCGATCACAACTGGCAAATATATTCCAACAAATCTTTACATTATCCAGTCATTTGGCACTAAACTTGAATTATACAGATATGTAATTATTCACATTGTAAATTAGTTCACTTATCATCTGTACCTAAAGTAACTGCCACGCTGGACTGCCGGCAGCGTCAAGCACCAAGTATGCAAACCTTGGTTTTGTTATTACGCGCCATGACAGGTAAACTGTCACACTTTAATTCCTTTAGTAATAGCGAATGACGACGTGAGCAGTATTAAATTAATCGTTGGGCTGGCAAATCCGGGCGCTGAATATGCCCAAACCCGCCATAATGCGGGAGCCTGGTATGTGGATTTATTGGCTGAACGCCATAATCAATCACTGAAAGAAGAGAGCAAATTCTTCGGTTATACCGCACGGTTAAATCTGGCAGGCCAGGATGTTCGCTTGCTGGTGCCCGCTACCTTTATGAATTTAAGTGGTAAAGCGGTTGCGGCGATGGCTGGATTTTATCGCATTTTACCAGAAGAAATTTTAGTCGCTCACGATGAGCTTGATATCCCACCGGGTGTGGCAAAATTGAAGCTGGGCGGCGGCAATGGCGGCCATAACGGTCTGAAAGATATTCAGAGCAGACTTGGGAATAACCCGAACTTCTATCGCCTACGCATTGGTATTGGCCATCCTGGCGATAAAAGCAAAGTGACCGGATTTGTTCTGGGTAAACCACCCGCAAGCGAACAAACGTTAATTGACGATGCCATTGATGAATCTATCCGCTGTACTGAAGTATTGCTGAAAGAAGACATCACCAAAGCAATGAATCGCCTGCATTCCTTTAAGGCGAGTGCATAGCCATTCATCAGGTTCCCCGGCTGGCTAATATGCCTCGGGGAACCCGCTTTTAACCCTCACTCATTTCGATTGCACAGTGCGTTGATCCCCTGCTGCCCTTCGCTCGTCAGTACCACCCCAGCAATAATCACCTTCACTCGCCCAAGAAAATTATTGCTCTTAGCATCATATTCACCAGCAATATCTTGTAGTTCGTCAGTGCAAAATAGCGACGCCCAATCCGCCGCCTTTTTCTTATTTTCTGCCAATTCGTGGCCACGTTCGAATTTGTCGTTTATGGCAGTAAAGGTCAGTTGAACACTATCAAAATCCTCATAAAGCGTATTTTTCTTATAGCCGACATATCTGACACTCTTGCCAGACTTGTTTTCTATTTGCACACCATATTGGTCGACAAGCTGCGCAAAAGTGGGCCCTGCTGGCTCAATGTCTGCCGTTAGAAAGCGCATGCCTACAATGCCTACTACTCCCCCAAACAGAATTACTATCAGCCATTTATAGATGCTCATTTCCATGGGGATTATCCAAATTCCTATGCAGACTCTAATGACTTGTTATCGGACATTAGCCAGAAAACTTCAGATAGCAGAAGCGTGATCTCGGACACAGAGTTAGAAAAATCAATTACCTATCGGCTATGGCAGCAAAAGTGATTCCGGCAACGCAAGAGCATGATCGAGATAAATCGTCATTATGTGTATAATGGCGGCATAAATTTTGATTACATCGGTTCGTTAAACCTAACGAGTTGATTTTTAAGTTATTTAAGGTGATATAAAACATGGGATTCAAATGCGGTATTGTGGGCCTACCTAACGTCGGTAAATCCACCCTGTTCAACGCGTTGACACAAGCGGGCATCGAAGCAGCTAACTTCCCGTTCTGCACCATTGAACCCAATACGGGTGTGGTGCCAATGCCGGACCCGCGTCTGGACCAATTAGCCGAGATTGTTAAACCTCAGCGTATCTTGCCGACCACTATGGAATTTGTTGATATCGCTGGCCTGGTTAAAGGGGCATCCAAAGGCGAAGGTTTGGGTAACCAATTCCTGACTAATATCCGTGAAACCGAAGCAATTGGCCACGTAGTTCGTTGTTTTGAAAACGATAATATCATCCATGTTGCTGGCAAAGTTGATCCAGTAGATGACATTGACACCATCAATACTGAACTGGCCCTTTCTGATTTAGAAACCTGTGAACGTGCGATGCATCGTGTACAGAAGAAAGCCAAAGGTGGCGATAAAGACGCTAAAGCCGAACTGGAAGCGTTGGAAAAATGCCTGCCACATTTAGAGAATGCTGGCATGCTGCGCGCGCTTGACCTAACAGCAGAAGATAAAGCGGCTATCCGTTATTTGAGCTTCTTGACGCTGAAACCGACCATGTACATTGCCAACGTCAATGAAGATGGCTTCGAAAATAACCCATATCTGGATCAAGTACGGGCTATCGCTGCGGCTGAAGGTTCTGTCGTCGTTGCAGTATGCGCTGCCGTTGAATCAGATATTGCCGAGTTAGAAGATGAAGACCGCGCCGAGTTTATGGCCGAGTTAGGTATTGAAGAACCGGGTCTGAACCGTGTTATTCGCGCAGGTTATGAATTGCTGAATCTGCAAACCTATTTCACCGCCGGTGTTAAAGAAGTTCGCGCCTGGACCATCCCTGTTGGTGCCACCGCACCACAAGCCGCCGGTAAAATTCATACCGACTTTGAGAAAGGCTTTATCCGTGCCCAAACTATCGCGTTTGACGACTTTATCACCTATAAAGGTGAACAAGGCGCGAAAGAAGCCGGAAAAATGCGTTCAGAAGGCAAAGAGTACATCGTAAAAGATGGCGACGTAATGAACTTCCTGTTTAACGTCTAAATAGAATTTGTTGTTTCATGAGGTTTCACTGAATCTCATGAATGTGAACAAAAACCATAAAATCCACGCGCTTGCGTGGATTTTTTATGGCGTCTCAGATTAACTCATGGAAACACAGTTAAAAATGGGAACGTAAATGAGTACAATGGCGTTATAAGTATCACGAATGCGAAGGACAAAAGACAGGACCTTTTAGTCATGTAATGCTTCGAGATTACTGGACATAATTGCAGTAAGGTTTTGAGTAATCTTTTCTACAGGCCAATCCCACCACGCCAGTTTTTCCAGCATTGCTATCGTTTCATCAGTAAAACGTTTCTTGATCACGTTGGCAGGATTGCCACCTACCACCGCGTATGCAGGTACATCAGAAGTCACCACCGAACGTGATGAGATTATCGCCCCGTTACCGATCTTGACTCCAGGCATAATCAGCGCTTTATACCCGATCCACACATCATTACCGATGATAGTATCGCCTTTGTAAGGCAAATCATCAGCTTGGGGCATGGCTTTCTCCCATCCATTCCCGAAGATATAAAACGGGAAAGTAGAGAAGCCGGAAAGTTTATGGTTTGCCCCGTTCATAATAAACTGAGCACCTTTTGCTATGGCGCAAAACTTACCGATAATCAGCTTGTCCCCAATAAAAGGGAAATGATAGAGAACGTTGCGCTCGAAGTTTTCTGAGTCCTCTGGATCGTCGTAGTAAGTAAAATCACCCACTATGATATTTGGATTTGTCACCGTATTTTTGATGAAACAAACCTGAGGAAATCCCTTCATTGGATGTGTATTCGATGGATCGGGTCCGTACATACTCCCTCCCGCTATGAATGATTCTAATTTTTGAAGGCTAACACATCATAATGTCAGCCGTCCTTTTAGCGTGAGCGGAAAAATTTTGCATATCGAAGACCATTTTTCGCTCATGTAGACACACATCATGATATCTCCCTAATCACTGGAATTAATCGTGAATAAATCCCCCCAGAATACGCATCTGATTCACTGTATTGAATAACTATGAGCCACCACAGACTTACATGATGGGCAGCGTTTGCCCTAAGACGGGAGAACAGCACCTTCATTTAATGGTATCCATATTTTTACCTCTGCCCCATTACGGTCAGAAAGCGGCCTGCTTCCTCAGCAGCAAAGCCGCAGTACCAGCACTCTCTTACTGAACCATAGGCAATCAGAATACATGGTGGCTCTTGTAACTGTAGCCGCTCAACAATTTGTTGATCAAAGCAGTCAACTTTCAGGGCTGGAAATTGTTCCACTTTTTAGTCTCTATTTGGATTTGATGATTTAAAAAATAACATATATGTTTTATCATATATATATTCCAAGTGCGTAGGAGCTAAAAATGCTACAACCTGTTCAGCTTTTCAAAATCCTGTCAGATGAAACCCGGCTGGCTATCATCATGCTTCTTAGAGAGTCTGGGGAATTATGCGTCTGTGATCTCTGCGGCGCCACCTCGGAATCACAACCTAAAATATCTCGTCACATGGCTATTTTACGTGAGGCAGAGCTGGTTCTGGATCGTCGGGAAGGGAAATGGGTTCATTACCGACTTTCACCGCATATGCCTGCGTGGGCCGCAGAAATAATTGCAACGTCTTGGCAGTGTCTGCGGGAAGATGTTCGTGGGTGGCTGGCACAATCAGCGACTTCCTCCTGTTAGCCCATTCGCTAACATATAACTTTAAACATATGTAATGGAGTCTGAGATGGTACTGGCAGGGAGTATCTTTTTACTGACGCTAATTCTGGTCATCTGGCAGCCAAGAGGTCTTGGTATTGGCTGGAGTGCAAGTATTGGTGCTGTGCTGGCATTGGTATGTGGTGTTATCCACCTCAACGACATTCCAGTCGTCTGGAATATCGTCTGGAACGCTACAGCGACGTTTATCGCAGTGATAATCATCAGCCTGCTGCTCGACGAATCAGGTTTCTTTGAATGGGCCGCACTGCACGTCTCTCGTTGGGGTAATGGGCGCGGGCGGTTGCTTTTCACTTGGATTGTATTGTTAGGGGCGACTGTTGCAGCCTTGTTCGCCAACGATGGCGCGGCTCTCATCCTGACACCTATCGTTATTGCCATGTTACTTGCGCTGGGTTTCAGCAAAGGAACCACCCTGGCCTTCGTTATGGCTGCCGGGTTTATCGCGGATACCGCCAGCTTGCCACTTATCGTTTCAAATCTTGTGAATATTGTTTCTGCGGATTTTTTCCAGCTCGGTTTTACAGAATATGCTTCGATCATGATCCCGGTTGATATTGCTGCGATTGCCGCCACGTTGGTGGTGTTACACCTCTTTTTCCGCAAGGATATCCCCGCGACCTATGATGTCGCATTGCTGAAATCACCCGCTAGTGCGATTAAAGATCCTGCAACGTTTAAAGCTGGCTGGATTGTCCTTGCATTGCTGCTCGTTGGTTTCTTCGCTCTTGAGCCGTTGGGGATCCCCGTCAGTGCAATTGCCGCAGCTGGCGCTGTTGCCCTATTTGCTGTGGCGAAAAAAAGTCATTCCATTAATACCGGGAAAGTATTGCGTGGGGCACCGTGGCAGATCGTTATCTTCTCGCTGGGCATGTATCTGGTGGTTTATGGCCTGCGAAATGCGGGGCTTACGGAATATCTTTCTGGTGTGCTGAATGTTCTGGCAGATAACGGATTATGGGCTGCAACATTTGGTACCGGCTTCCTGACGGCATTTCTGTCGTCAGTCATGAACAATATGCCCACCGTGCTAATTGGTGCTCTGTCGATTGATGGCAGCAGCGCAACAGGAGTGATCAAAGAAGCCATGATTTACGCCAACGTCATTGGCTGTGATTTAGGCCCAAAAATCACGCCGATTGGCAGCCTGGCAACGCTGCTCTGGCTGCACGTACTCTCACAGAAGAATATGACAATCACCTGGGGATATTACTTCCGCACCGGCATCATCATGACCCTGCCTGTGCTATTTGTCACTCTGGCCGCGCTGGCGTTGCGGCTCTCCATCACTTTGTAATGAGATAACGCTATGAGCAACATTACTCTCTATCACAACCCAGCTTGCGGCACTTCACGCAACACGCTGGAGATGATCCGCAACAGTGGCAACGAACCGACGATTATTTATTATCTCGACACCCCACCGTCTCATGATGAGCTGGTAAAACTTATTGCAGATATGGGGATTACGGTGCGTGCGTTATTGCGTAAGAACGTTGAGCCTTATGAACAATTGGGCCTTGCTGACGAGCAAATTACTGATGAACAGCTGATTGGATTTATGCTCCAGCATCCGATCCTAATCAATCGCCCAATTGTTGTAACTCCGCTAGGCACCCGGTTGTGCCGCCCTTCAGAGCAGGTGCTGGATATCCTTCCGGAACCACAGAAAGGGGCATTCGCGAAAGAAGACGGTGAAAAAGTTACTGATGAGGCTGGGCGACAAATTAAACAATAACTCAGAAAGAGAAGTTCTATTTCAAAGGAGATTAATCAGCGATATGAATAATACGGTTTCTGAAAAGAAAGTTTAGAAATACTCAGAAATAAAAAACCACCTCCAGAGGTGGTTTAAAGCTGACAATAAAATCCACGCGCTTGTGTGGATTTTTGTTTCCTACGACGTCTCTATCAAAGTGGATAACAATATCATTCACTACTGAATCATGATAAATAGAAAGAAAATTGAGCTACTCACAACTACGAGGCATGAATGCTCGATCGCTTAACCAGTATGGAAGTGTTTGTGCGCGCCGCAGATCTGGGCTCTTTCGCCGCGGCAGCTACAGCATTGGGGCTTTCGCCGCAAATGGTGGCCCGCCATATAGAGGCACTTGAACAGCGATTGGGCGTGCGGTTACTTAACCGTACCACCCGCCGTCAGAGTTTGACTGACGCAGGTAGTCAATTTTTGCAAAGCTGCCGAAGGATATTAGCAGAGACGGCTGCGGCCGAATCATTGGCCGATGAAATGCAATCCATTCCTCAAGGTAAGCTGCGGATCAGCGCACCGCTGATTTTTGGCACCTACAGCTTGACGCCTTTTCTCAGTGGTTTTTTACAGCAATTTCCTGATCTCGAGGTTGACCTCACACTGAGTGACCGCTACCTGGATTTGATTGAAGAAGGATATGATGCTGCGTTCCGCATTGGGCCGCTAGATAGTCTGAGTCTGGTTGCCCGCCCGCTTGCGCCCTATCGCTTGCTGGTTGCCGCCTCCCCTAGCTACCTTGAGCACAGTGGCAAGCCTAACATCCCAGAAGAGCTTACGCAGCACAGTTGTATTAGCTACATTTGGTGGTCACGTAACAGCAATGCTGCCTGGACTTTTACCCATGATAAAAAGGTACACACGGTTGAAATAGCCAGTCGTCTGCGGATTAATGATGCCAGCGCACTGTTGATCGCGGCGCTAACAGACCAAGGTATTATCATGGCTCCCGAGGCTTTGCTGCGCGAGAGCCTGGAAAATGGCCGCCTGGTACGGATTTTGCCCGACTATGCGCCCCCTTCCAGAGAATTGCACTTAATCTATTCGGCTGATCGCCAGCGCACGGCCAAGCTGCGCTGTTTTATCCAGCAGGCTGTTGACGCCTTTTCTTAACTCACGTGGCATCAGTCAATTGCAGCCAACCCTCTCAACGCCAACATCCGTCAAGAGGCTCTCCATCAGAATCAGAGTGACTTTTATTTATCAGCACAACAGATTTAGCACCTATTCAAAACGTGCCTGCAATTCAACGGGTATATTCTTACTGGAAATATCCGACAGCATGCCAAATAGCGGGTCCCACTGTTGAATATCCAAAGTA
Organism: Yersinia alsatica; assembly: GCF_902170305.1. Classification (GTDB taxonomy): domain Bacteria; phylum Pseudomonadota; class Gammaproteobacteria; order Enterobacterales; family Enterobacteriaceae; genus Yersinia; species Yersinia alsatica. Next base: position 108,381 of record NZ_CABHWW010000008.1, read on the forward strand.
ACAATTAACTGCTCCCTGGCAAACGGATCGGCATCGACCATTGCCCTGACCTCTTCACTATTTTCTGCCCGAAAGATAATAAAACCTGCGCGTAGCGGCGTTCCTTTCAATGGACCAGAGGCCAAAACTCTCCCTTGTGAAATTAAATCCTTCAGGTACACCACATGCTCAAACACAAACTTATTCCACTCAGGGCCATCTGGGTGTTCCATTTTTACGATGTAAGTATTCATACTGTTTTACTCGTTGATGTTACGGATTGAATTCAGTGTAGTGGAACATCATGGTGCTTAAAATGGGCTGCGAGTAGATTGAGTAACAACTGACAGTTGTTAATGTCAGATGAGATTATTGGCCGCTATCAGAAAAATAGAAACCTTATTTCACTAACATGTATGCCAAAAGTTGGAGGATAATAATGCTTAGTTTTACATTAATATATTTGGCATATAATATCTTTAGCTCAAATCAAGATTCCTTTGCTAGAAAGCAATGAATATTTTATATCCAATAATATACTCCACACTATTCAACTCACCTTATTTTAACCATGCCAGATAGCTATTTTGGTTGACTATGGTTAGCTTGAACACGCTCATTTAGCGTTATAAAACACTGCTCAGTTCTATTGCTAACCAGTTGATTCTATATTAATTGCATTAATCTACCGTATGAAGTCAACTTATCCATTGTGCGTATAGATAATCGATCTAATGACTAATTTTCAATACATCAATGTAAAGCTATTGTTACAGAGCCTTATTATTTCTTACTTAACGTCTCATTTGGCCTAGTTGCGTAATTTAGACCTCTTTGCTAACATTTGAGATAATTATGTATTTATATGTTATGAAATGATATATACAAATAGAAATAATAAAAAAACAAATTAATTAGCATACTTACTACAAACAATAAGTTTATTCCTCAGTCGTCGATTTAATTATAAATCTACATATTGCATCGTAATTAAATGAATAAATATCGGGAATTAGCATTTATAAACAGAGAAAAATAGGATAGTTAACTCACCTGCGAGGTCATAAAGAATGGAAGTTCTATCTCTTATCGATGAAATTAAAAAAGAATATATCAATAACCGAATGGTATTTATTCCAGGCGATACAGTACAAGATATTTTGCTGGCGCTAGGTGCCAATCCTGACGATCTGCTAAAACTGAAAAATGTTAGCGAACATTTACTCAGTGATCCTACTCTGCCATTTCGCAAGACTAAAACTGGTCGGTTCTGTTTTGACTTTGAGAATACCAAGATTGAACGTATAGAATTTCAACCTTTTGTTCTCTCCGTAGAAGAAGGTTTTGTTCGCCATGACTCAGGTAAAAACCGTAATTTTCGCGGTATTGGTGATGATTTACAGCTTAATACGGCATTCCAGGCACTCCTGAAGCTCAACGCTTATCTGATTCATGAGGTTGCTGTTGCACCCCGCGCCAAGCTAAACCAAGGTAGCAATAAATCTCTTTGTACTGCGTTTAATATCAGAACAGTGACAACTCCAACTATGTTGGGGGAGCCCACTCTGGAGGGGGTTCATAGTGATGGTGTCGACCACACCATGACAACCTTCATTGGCAGTAATAATATGACCAGTGACAGCGCCAAGACATTTGTTCATGATATAAAACAGAAGAATGGATTAAAACATGCCGAGATAGACAAAAGTCTTGTGCGGCAAGAGGCGCAACATAAACTATTTCTCGATACTTTATTATTCGCCGATCACGAAGTAAAACACAACTTAACCCCCGTTTTTGCGCAAGATAAAACCAAGGAATCAACACGAGATATGTTAATTTTTCTCACCAGAAAACCGGTTGATAATGGGCATGTCGCATTTAAATATGACTCCTTTATCCCGCATGTAGAAATGCCACTAACAATAGACATGATAGCGCGGACGAGCTAAGTAGCGCCGAAATTAAAACGAGTTACTGCCATATTTTTATTAGTAACCCGTTGATGCAGACTGGCAATACGTCTCTTATAATGCTGCCAAAATATGAGTGAATATTAATGAGCGGGTTCGTCCCGCAGCAATTTTTACAGCAACAGCTCACGCAACAAGAATTTTTTAATTTTGCCCGAAGCGGTGCGCGGTAAATGGTCCACCAACTCTAACCGTTCGGGATATTTATACTTAGCCACTCGTCTGCTGCGGAAGAAATCAACCATTGCGGCGAAGGTTAAGGGCACGCTAGGGTCACGGAGTACCACATAAGCACAGGCTCTTTCACCGAGTCTGTCATCCGGCATCGCCACCACCCCCACATCCTGAACCAAAGGGTGCAATAGCAAGATTTCTTCTACCTCGCGACTGCTAATATTCTCACCGCCGCGAACAATAATATCTTTCTTCCGCCCGGTTATTTTGATGTAGCCCTCTTCATCCATTCGACAAAGGTCGCCACTGTAATACCAACCTTCCTCATCTAATGCTTGAGCAGTAAGTTCCGGTTCCCCCAGATAGCCGACAAAGACATTAGGGCCACGAGAAGCTTCTTCGCCTTCTTCACCATAAGCAATGGTTTTGCGCGCTTTATCGACAACTTTTATTTCGACGCCAGACACCGCGGTGCCATCGGTATTAATCACCCGCGCTAGCGGATCATCAAGTTTAACCACTGCATGAGGTGAGCTTTCTGTAGCACCGTAAACACTCAGTAATTTTATTCCGGCCTGTAAACAGTCACGGGTAATCTGTTTTGGGATGGTCGTGCCGCCACACAAAAAGAAGCGCAATGAAGAGATATCGTAAGGTTGTTGCTGCACAGTACACAGCAGGTCGTAAACAAAGGGCGTCGCCCCCATCACGCAGGTGCATTTTTCCCGCACTAACAAAATCAGACAGTCGATCGGATTAAAAATATCCAATAGCACGCTGCGAGCACCAATGATAAAAGGCGCAGTCACACCATGCAGAAATCCGGTCGCATGCCCCAGCGGCGCAGGCATCAAGATGGTATCCATCCAACTCAAATTCAGTGTTGCACAATAAGCGCGCTCGCTCGCCAGCACATTATTATGTGTGAGCATCACACCTTTAGGGACACCCTCGGTGCCGGAAGTAAACAGCACCACAGCCAATTCGTCGCCATGAACCTTCACCGGATTTTCCAATGGGGAATAATCGCGCAGCAATTGGCTGAGTGATGGTAATGACGTTGCCGGGGCCAGTTTATCCACCGCCACCACTTGCTGTAGATAGGAAAGCTGGGAACGTAGCGGTGCAATCATCGCCACTGGATCAGTATTTTTAAACAAGGTTGGAACGAATAAAACCCGAGCCTGGCTCTTATTGAGCGTCCAGATAAGTTCGGTTTCGCGATATGCGGGCAGCAGAGGAACCGAAACGGCACCGACTTTGAGGCAAGCCAGATAGATCAGGGTGAATTCACTCCAACCCGGAAGCTGAAAGGCGACTCTATCACCGGGTTGAATACCGCAGTCCAGCAAATAAGTGGCAAGGCAGGCAGCAGCCCGATCCAATGCGGCATAAGTATATGACGCCCCTTGATTATCAAGGACAGCTATCTTTTCCGGGGCAACTTTAACGGAATGATGCCAATAATCAGCCAGTGAAGCATCGCCCCAGTAACCCTGCCGCCGATACTCTTCCCTGCGTGCATCATTAAGTTTAATGGTGACAGTCATTCTTTTATCTCACTTATTAACAGCAACTGCGCGGTGTAGTTGTCTATCTAATCGTTCTTGTGATGCAGGAAGATGGCCTACGAATAGGCCGGATATGAGAACAATCAATGCGGGGTTAGCCGAAACGGAATTCAACACCAAAAGTACCCTGCGGATATTCCCATTTTTCCAAAATTGTATCGCCACAGAGCACTCGGCAAGTGCCGCATTCCAGACATCCGGCATAATCAAAATGAATATTGCCATCGCTATCTTGCTTGTAGAGCCCCGCAGGACAGGCATTAATCAGCTTGCGGAAGTGTTCTCGGTCAGGGTTATCAACCAGTACAATGTGCGGATTACTTTCATCCACGCGAAATTTATTAATGCCCAGTTTTACATCTACATTGACGGTATTTTTACTGTTCATAGTGCCGTTGCCCCCTTGATTCCGTCCTTCAGCAGATTAATCAGCCCGACCTTTTTGGCGTGGTTAAATATCTTCGAACGTATAGGTTTGCTTGGGCTGCCATCAATAATGAACATATCAGCCATGATGTCGGCGACCATGCGAGGGTATTGCGTAAACATCCGCGGGTTTTCCATCATGGCCGGCATCTTGCGAAAATGGTGCATATCCTGCATCACAAAGCTCTGTTCCAGTTTTTTCTTGTAACCCATCAGCCCATTAGCAGAGAAATCCTGCTGCTTTTTCGCTTCAATGGCAGTCAGCGCGGCAGCTTCTGCCGATGCAATCGCCAAATCCATACCGCGAATGGTATAGCCTAAATTTAAACAGAGCCCCGCAGCATCACCGACAATCATCACACCATCATTCACCAGCGGCGGTATCATCGCTAACCCGCCCTCAGGCACCACATGGGCTGAATATTCCAGCAATGTGCCACCTTGAATCAGCGGACGAATGGCAGGATGCTGCTTAAAGTCTTCCAACATTTGTGGCACGCTTTTGCTGGCGTGCTCAATGTCAGCCAGCCCGCAAACCAATCCCAGCGAGATGGAATCGCGGTTGGTATACAGGAATCCGCCCCCCATCAAACCATTAGAAGGAGACCCGGCAAACAACCAAGCGGCCCCCTCGCCAGCAGAGAGATTGAAGCGCTCTTCTATTTGGGATGGCGACAGCGCAATCACCTCTTTGACCCCTACGGCATAATGATGAGGCGACGGCGGCGGCACCATTCCAATCGAGCGTCCCAGCAGCGAATTAACGCCATCAGCCAAAATGACAATATTCGCTTCCAACGAATCGTCGCCAGCCTGTACACCAGTGACCCGGTTACCATCACGGAGTAAAGCATCGACTCTGACGCCGGGAATAAATTGCACCCCAGCTTCTTCAGCCTTTTCCATTAACCAAGGATCGAACCGATTGCGCAGCACGGTGTAAGAGGCTTTAAGCGGAATATCCGGCTGTTCACTATGGAAATCCAAGGTGACGGCGCTTTCATCAGTGAGAAATGAAATCTTTTCTTTAGTGACTTTACGCTCGACCGGAGCCTCTTGTGCAAAGCCCGGCATAATCTTCTCCAGACTGTGTGCGTAGAGACGCCCTCCGGTCATGTTTTTACTTCCGGCGGTATTCCCGCGCTCAATGACCAGGACATCCAGCCCCGCTTTCGCCATGACATAGCCCGCAATACAACCCGCGACCCCAGCGCCGACGACGATGGCATCGAACTTTTCTTCCGACATTGCTTGACTCCCTACCCCGCCACGATTTCCGCTATCTTGCGCGGTGCCTGAGTGACACCGCAAAATAAGGGAGCAAACAGTGGCAAAGTACTCAGGTGGTTAACGGGATAATTGCTCAATAAGGGCGGGGACTACTTTGTAAATGTCCCCCACCAGGCCATAGTCGGCATATTTGAAAATAGGTGCGTTTTTATCTTTATTGATAGCAACAATCGTTTTCGCGCCATTGCCCCCGACCATGTGCTGAATCTGCCCGGAAATGCCCAACGTTAAGTAGAGATCGGATTTCAGCAACACACCGGAGACCCCGATATAGCGTTCACGCTCCATCCAGTGTTCACCTTCAGCTATCGGACGCGAGCATCCTACTTCTGCACCTATCACCGTCGCCAATTCCTGCACCATTCTAAGGTCAGCCTGTGAAACCAAACCACGGCCAATCCCCACCACCCGCTTAGCTTTACTTAGATCGACGCTGCTCAATGACTTGCTACGGCGCTCCTTACACAGGATTTCCTGACGCGGAGTAACATAATTTGCCTGATAAACAGCGCAGTCATGAGAAGGGTTTTCCGCAATGGGTTCGACCGCCCCCGGCGCTAGCGTGACAATGGCTATCGGCGTAATAATTTTCTCTCTACCAAAGGCCAACCCACCATACATGCGGTGTTCAGCGCAGGTACCTTCATCACTGACTGACAATGAAGTGACATCATTAACCACCGCCGCGTCGAGTAAAACCCCCAATCTGGCTGCCAGTGCTTTACCACGTTTGGTTGCTGACATCAGGATCAAGGTGACGGGCGAGTGTTGAGCTGCGGGTTTTTCTATCAGAGAAACCAAGGTTTCAGCATAATTTTCTACCCGCTGTAGCGCAGATTGTTCTGCCAAAACATAGAGGACGTCTGCACCTAGCGGCTTAATCGCCGGAACGGCTTCAGCGCCCTGAACCAGAACGTTAACCTGCTCTCCCCACTGGCGCGCACCGGCTAATAACTCGGCGTAGCGATCAAGATTGTCGCTGAACACCCATACATTGGTTAATTTACTCATAATCATTTTTCTCCGTATCGGGTTAGTTCAGCACTTTTCTTAAGTGCTCTGCCAATTCAGCAATGGCTTCTGAAGAGTCATTTTCAATAATGATGTGTTTACGTTCGGCCTGCGGTGGCACTTGGATATTGACCAGTTCGGTATAGGGTTGAGTTGGCGTCCAATCAATATCGCTGGCTTTCCAGTGGGTTACCGGTTTTTTGCCCGCACCAAGAATGGCTTTCATGGAGGGAACTTTAGGGACGTTAATATCCGAAGTCACACAGAGCACCGCTGGCAAGGGTAATTCCAGCACTTCAACTTCCTCTTCCAAAGTACGTTCAATCAGAACCCGTCCATCTAGCAACTGAATATGACTGACGGCATTAACTGTAGGAAGTTCCAGCATTTCGCCGACCAATAGCCCCACCTGCTGGGCATATAAATCACCAGAGCCTTCACCAAATAGCAGCAAATCAAAACCTATTTTATTAGCTGCGGTTGCCAAAGCCTGAGCAGTATCTTTAGGCAGCGCGAGCTCCAAAGCAGCATCCTGAAGCAAATACAATTCATGCGGGCCGCGCGATAAAACGTCTTTACGCACTTTAGTATTTTCTAAATATTTTCCTCCCACGCTGAGCGCCATTACCTGACCATCATCACCAGACAATTGCATTGCTGCTTCAATAGCATTCAAGTCGAATTGGCTTATTTTAGGATCAGCACGATCAAAACTGAGTTGGTGCTCAGCGGTCACTACAATGTCTTGCTCTTCAGGTACTAGCTTAAAACAGGTTATAATTTTCATAGTATTTCCTATTATCTCAAACGGATATATAAGGCTAATGATGATATATTGATACTGAGTCAGGAAAATAACGACATGATAATATGTTTTAGTTACCAACTATCTTGCAAAAAAAACAGCTCAGAGATATCAGAGTGTCGATTATTTATTTTCAACTTGCATTCTCACGTTATATATAAAGATAAAATTGCGATAAACCCACATTAATAGATAGAGAAAACCATTAAGACAATATGTAATAATCATCAAAAAATGTGATGCATGTTTGAGAAAAAACCCTTACTTGCCATGCAAAAATAAAATTAAATGCTCATTGTAAAAACTCTGTATTGATTTTGTATATTATCAGTCAAATCAGATACCGCCATAACGTGTAAAACCGTCAATAATTGGTAAGCTTGGTATTTTAAAACAAACTTACCACCAGCATATTATCTTGCACAGCGCACAAACAATCTTGTTTTGGCATGCTAAATTCGTGGTATATCTGGTTATCTGTTGCATGAAAATGACGGGTGTTCATCTCACAGTTAAATATGGAGGTAGCCATGTATCAGCGCTGTTTTGACAATAAGTCAGATGCCATTTTTGAAAACGGACTCACACCTAAGCTCTCCAGATATGTGGTTAGCGACGATCCAAACTGGGAATCAGGTCATCATATGCATGAAGCTGAAACCGAGCTAATCTACGTAAAAAAGGGGGTGGTCAAACTGACCATTGATTCATCAAACTATGTTGCTCAAGCTGGTGATATTATTGTTATTGAACGTGGTTGCTTGCATGCCCTGGCCTCTGACACCGAGTCGCCCGCGACGACCTATGCCTGTGCAGTGTATGGATTTAAAATAAATGGGCTTGAAGATAACCGAATAATGCAGCCCAATTCCTACCCCGTGGTTTCTGCCGTTAAAAACAAAGACGTTATACATGAAATCAGTATGCTATTACCGCAACAGAAAGATAATCTTTCATCATCAGTCTATGATGCATTTGGCTCCCTTCTGACCGTTATATTTTATGAGAATTTTAAAAGCGCCTACCGAACCAATACTGGCAATATAATCAAAGACGTCTTGGTAAAAGACATTCTGATTTATTTAAACAATAATTACAGAGAAAAAATAACCTTAGAACAATTAGCAAAAAAATTCCGGGCCAGTGTGAGTTATATCTGTCATGAATTTAGTAGAGAGTATCGAATTTCGCCTATAAACTATGTCATTAAGCGCCGTATAACCGAGGCAAAATTTGCATTGACCAATACCGATTTGTGCTTGAATGAAATTTCTTTCCGAGTTGGCTATGAAAATGTCGATCACTTCACGAAATTATTTATTCGGCATGTCGGCTGTTCGCCTTCTGAATATCGCAAACAATTCAAAAGTGACCTTAACAGAGAAGAATATATAGCAGAATTTGGCGAACGCTCAGAAATGCTAACGTGAGATTAATGGTAAACTCAATGCCTTATCTCAAATTCAATCCGTTCACATTTGATGCAGTGAACGGATTGTCAAAGCGAGTTACTTATTCTGATAGTCTTTTAGGATCTGACGGCCAGCAATATAAATCATTATTTCATCGGTCCCGCCCCCAATCCGCTCGCACCGAACATCGCGCCAGAATCGGGAAACACGCGCATCATCGGTATAACCGAGTCCACCCATAATTTGTATTGCATCATCAATGACTTCAAGTGCAGTACGAGCACAATATAATTTGCACAAAGCCGCGCTGGTTCTTAACGACTGATGCATATCAGCCTGCCATGCCACTTTTAACACCATATTGCGCATGTTTTCTATCTTCACTGCCATTAGTACTAATTTTTCCTGAATCATTTGATTATGGCCAATTGGCTTACCAAACTGAATACGCTGGTTGGCATATTTGGCGGCATCCTCAAAAGCACATTCAGCAAAACCGGTGCTGCGAGCCGCATTAATCAGGCGCTCCATCTCAAAGTTATACATGACATTCAGGAAGCCCATTCCCTCTTCGCCAACCATATCGCTTTCATCTACTTCGACATTGTCGAGATAGACTTCGCACGTGCTCAGCATGTGCCAGCCAATTTTATGTAATGGGTTGATTTTAATACCAGGGCGATTCGACTCAACCCACCACAGTGTAAAGGCTTTTTTAGGATCTTGCGGTTCAGGGTCTCGCGCTAGCACCAACATATAAGGGTATTCTTTTGCCCCAGTGATAAACGTCTTCTGGCCATTCAAATACACTTTGCCATTCTTACGTGTGTAACTGGTCGTGGCACTGTTATTGTCTGAACCCGCACCGGGCTCGGTAAGGGCCAAAGCATAAGCCGGATCACCGGTTGCTAATGTACTTTCCGCCGTTTTCCGCAATTGTTCCGGCGAACCAAATCGCATCATACTGTGAATACATTGCCCATTAGTAATTAGAAATGCCGGTGCGCCGCATTTTGAGACTTCCATTAGCGCCAGCATTTGCGTGACATAATCAGCAGGGATCCCGTTATATTCCTCTGGTACCCCTAACAGGGAAATACCGTTATCGGATAACGCCCGCATAAACTCTTTGGGATAAGTTCCTGTTTGGTCACAAGTCCTGAAATACTCTTCGGGGAAGTCATTAGTAATGAGTTCCCGAATACTGGCCAGCAATAACTCTTGCTCTTCGGTTAAGCTAAAATCCATATTCTTCACTCCCCTACATTAGTTATCTTCAGGCAAAATAAATCCCATGACGTTATCGTAAAACATCCTTTCATCCATTAATTTGAGATTACTGGATATAATAGGTTTGAAGTCCATTTGCGATAAAACATCCCGTTCCAGATCAACGCCGGGGGCAATTTCAACTAAATGCAAACCATCTTCTTTTAATGTAAATACCGCACGCTCAGTGATATAACGAACATCTAAGCCACGCTCTAGCGCAATTTTCCCACTAAATGTTATTTCCGGTATTTCTTTAATGAATTTTTTGACTCGCCCTTCTTGGACAATTTTCAGTGTTCCTTCACTGACTTCTGTTTTTAGACTGCCTGCAGTTAATGTTCCGCAAAATATAATTTTCTTCGAGGTGGCACTGATATCAATAAAGCCACCGGTGCCCATAATTTTGCCATTGAATTTATGCACGCCAACATTACCCTGTTGGTCTATTTCAGCAAAACTCAAATAACAAACATCCAGACCACCGCCGTGATAAAAATCAAATTGTGAGGTCATATCCAGAATAGCGCGGGTATTAACATTGGCACCAAAAGCCACACCTTGTGTTGTAATACCACCTATTGGGCCGGTCTCTACCGTCAATACAAAATCATCAGCGCAACCTTCTTCTCTGGCAACCAGACCGATACCATCCGCAATACCCACTCCCACATTACCGACGGCCCCTTTACGCATTTCAAACAGTGCCCGGCGGGCAACTAACTTGCGCTGGTTCAGCGGAATCGTCATCTTGGTACTATCATCCAACACAAAATCACCGGAAATAAAGCGGTTAACCGGCGCTCCACCATAGAGTTGAGTTTGTGCTGGGTCGACAACTACTATATCGATAAGATAACCGGGAATTCTGACAGATTTAGGATGAAGAGTGGCTTTCTTAACCATCTTCTGCACTTGCATCATCACAATACCGCCATTGTTATGTACGGCCTGTGCGATGACCAAGGCATCCAGATACATTACTTCATCTTCAAAAGATGCATAACCTTCACTATCACAAGTCGTGGCGCGTATAAAAGCAATCGTTGGTGCAATGGCTTTATAAAACAGGTATTCCTGATCATCAATCTTAACCAATTTAATAAGATCTTCTTTGGTCACTTCATTGAGTTTCCCCCCTTGCTGGCGTGGGTCAACAAATGTACCGATGCCTATATTAGTTAAAATACCGGGCTGGTGAGCAGCAGATGCCCGAATAACCTGAGTTAAAACACCTTGCGGATAGTTATAGGCACTAATCTTATTCTGTTCAGCCAAATCAGAAATACGTGGCGATTGCCCCCAATGACCACAAAGTGCCCATTTGACCAATCCCTCTTGAGCCAGTGGGCTAATGCCTCTTTCTGCCCGGTCGCCTAACCCTGTTGGGCTAATTAAAGATAAATCACGAGGTGACTGCGTATTTTTATATTGCTCAGCTAAGGCTGTAATTAAGGTTGTTGCTTCAAGAATCCCACCACCTGCACCTAATACGCAAAGTGTCGCTTCATCCGGAATATATTTTACAGCATCCTCAGCGGATAAAACGGGAACCCGACCATTAATTCTTTTCGGTCTTTCCAGTTTCATAATTTCTCCAATTTTATAGATGCGACTAATCATGGCTAAATTAATTTATTTTCATCAAGAGAATAAAAAACCATATTGCCGCCAGGGCATTTTAAATAAATATCGGGTAGGAATGGTTATTCAGAAATCTGAGAGACCTCTGAATAACCGTTAAATAATCACTAAATTAGGATTGGTGTATTATTGTTAAGACAGACCTTAATTCCTTAATATCTATCTGGCCTGGCGCAGATGCTTTCTTCAGCGCGCCAAAGGTTGCTGCCGAGCCAAAGACTTCACCCGATAAACGGGAAATAATTCCCAACTTCGACATCGACATAGTAATGATTGGACGATCGGCATATTTTTCATGCATTTCCAATGTCGCCGCCAGCAGTGTCATCACATCGCTTTTGTTTTGGGGCATTAATGCGATTTTAGGAATATCGGCCCCAAGATCTTGCATTTTACGTAGGCGCTTAACAATCTCATCTTTGGGCGGGGTTTTATGGAAATCATGATTAGACATGATAACTTTTACACCTTTAGCATGAGCATATTCTATCGTGGCGCTGACGTCTTGATCGCCAGTAAAAAGCTCCAAATCAATCATGTCAACCTGGCCGCTATCAATCATCTTCTTATTTAGAGCAAGATAATCATTAGGCGATATCTCTTTCTCTCCCCCTTCTTTAGCTGTACGAAAGGTAAAGAGAATAGGTTTATTATGAATAATATTTCGGAGTTGCTGTGCGGCTTCAAGAATGCTCTCGACGTCTTTCACATCATCAAAATGATCGATACGCCATTCCAGAATATCAAAATCAAAGTCTTGGTAATATTGGGCTTCTGACTTTATCGCCGGTACATCTTTTCCCATCAATGACACGATGATTTTAGGAGCACCTTCACCTATTACCAGATTCTTTACTGTTACGGTTTTCATTCTTGTCCCTTCCATTAATGCCTGACCACGGGCATCAGCCAGTATGCTCCCAAAGAGGATAACTATGCGTTGAACCCCATAACCTTTTTAATATATTCCAGTGGGAACTCTTTTCCGGTCCAAAGCTTAAACTGCTCAGCCCCCTGCCATAACAACATCCCATATCCGTCAACAGTTTTACACCCAGCTTCCATGGCCATTTGTAGCAGCTTAGTCATATGGGGGTTGTAGACGCACTCAGAAACCAGCAGCTCAGGGCGCAGCATAGAGATATCACTGACGATACTTTCATTTTCCAGTGGCTTCATTCCCACTTTTGTACCGTTAGTAAGAATATCTGCATTGGCAATTGCATTAGCAAACGCTTTTTGGTTCGCCAAGTCGTTAACCGTAACAGTACAGTCGGTGTTGTCATTAACGCGTTTGGCAAAGGCGAGTGCCTCTTCATAAAACTCATCGCGCCGGTTAAATAGCATTATTTCCTTGATACCTTCAATTGCCGCCTGTGCGCCAATGGCGGTAGATGCACCACCCGCACCTACCAGTACCATTTTTTTACCTTTAATATCAAAACCGGTTTCTTTGATTGCTTTGATATGTCCGGTCCCGTCAGTATTATATCCGCGAAGAAAACCGTTATCATTAACAATGGTATTGATGGCACCCACTAATTTGGCCGCGGGTGTTAATTCATCGACATATTGGCAGGCTAACTGTTTATTAGGCATAGACACGCCGGTGCCACGCATTTTTAATGCCTTGAGACCTTCAATAGCTTTGCCAAAAGTGGAATTATCCACCTCGAAAGCCATATAAGTGTAGGGCAGACCCATTTCTTCCAATGCCTTATTCTGCATTTCTGGCGATAAGCTATGTCTGATAGGATATGCCATTAACCCAATCAATTCATATTTTGCAGTAACGTCCATTAACAACTCCTCACTAAAGATGGGTATATTCAGATTTCTTTAATTAATATTTCTCTTATTTGTTCTCAGCAATAAAGTCACTGAAAGAATCGCTCACCAAAGCGGAAGTCACTTTGTGGAATTTTGAAGACTTTATAGTAGCGAATAAAGACGACTATCGCGGTGAGGAAAGCAACAAGAGCAAATACGATGTCCAGTAATATGATATATTGCAGGCCAATAGTTGATAGATAACCGGTAGCTAGCGGAATAACAAAATTCGCTAACCCACCCATCATCATATAAATGCTGGTAACCTTGGCTTTGCTTTTCGGGAAGAATTCAGACATAACCGAGACACCCAATTGCAATATCCCACCCGCAGCAGAGAAACCAATAACAAATGCCCCGACATTACATACCAACGGAGATGGATACAGATAAATAACAGCAGCGGCAATGACAGATAGCCCGGTATTAAATACATTGGCCCACACAGGGCGCACCATACTTTTAAGCAGGAAAGCAAAGAGGAATACACACAGTAATGAGCCTAAACTATAGTAAGAAATAGTTTTTAATGCATCAGCTTCTGCCATTCCGGCAAAGGCCATTGCATATTTTGGCATCCAAACGACGATAACATAAAATGTAGAAAATGCCGCGACGCCAAATACCACTGAGGCGACGCCTTCCAGCCATGCTAAAGGCTTACTGCTCATCTGAGGCAAGTCTTTGGCAATAGTAGCATCCACTGTCTGACTGGGAAATTTACTCTTCATCACCAGCAGAGTGACCAGAATAAACAGTATGCCCGGAATGATCATGGCATAACCAAACCACAACTGACTCACCATCAAGAAACTAACAAGCATCGGATAGAACATTTGCCCAAAGGAAATGGTGGCCTTAAGCAGAATCACAGCAGAGCCGGAGGTTTTCGGGTAACACTCCATCAATGCGGGATAGCCCCCAGTGTCTAATGCTGCGTTCGCTGCACCCACACAAAAGGCCAGAATAAAGGCCACAATCAGATTGGGACTGGCGAGGATACCGAAGAAAAATAGGATATATAATGCTATACCGACAAAAATAACTGAGCGCCTACCGAACTTGTCAGAAATAACACCAAAGAATAGGATACAGACTAATCTTCCCAGACCTATCCCAGAAATCACATAGGCTATCCCGGCACTGTCGGTATTAAATTTTTCTGCCAAGGGAGTCATATTTTGCGCCAAGGTAATAACGCTGATCCCATGAAGAAAATAGCTTAGATATATACTTATGGCAGCTAATAAAAATGGCGCATTGAAGTCCTTGCTCTGGCTCATGCTTCTCTCCGTTTATTGTTAATTTTTTATTAAGTACATTCTTATAAAGCATCAATAAACTACCAACCCTATATAATGTATATAACGCCAACCTTGATTTATACGTAATATGAGGTTTTCATTTTCAATTTTATTGCAGAGCACCAATAGGAAATTACGAAAATATTGTTGTTAGGTTGTGTTGATTTTACAAAACCAATACAACATTACGATAGGACCAGAGAATTACTTGGTAACAGTATGGATGCTTAATTTTTGTGAGTCAGTTAAAACTTATTAAATCTAAAAAATTAATATGCTGAACATGATGGATTTGTAAAATAAACATCAGAAAAATTGGCGTTATTACTGTGAGCCAGTAGACATTATTGCGATATGCATCCATCTGAAAAAATCACCCTCATCAACTGCTATTATCCATCTATGACTTATTGCTAACGTATTTAACAGTTTATTTACCCGGTTTACTTTCCCCTATGGTTAAAAGTGCATATTATATTGCACCACGCCATAATGATTTTGCATATCCTAGGTAAGTCAGCACCCATTTTCATTCAATAAATCAGATAATGCCCAAAACACACCACAATATTATGTGACCGAGTCAGTGGTACAAACAGAATGTTTGCCGTATGTTCAACTATGAGTCAAATTGACCATAATGCTCTTGAAATGACAGTGTTACAGTGAGGGAAAAATTAACAAAGCGCCACGGGAAACGGAATGAACTTAAAACAATTACACTATTTTAAGCGCTTAGCCGAAAAACAACATTACACAGAAGCAGCATCAAGTCTGTTTATCGCCCAGCCATCTTTAAGCCATGCTATATCTGAGCTTGAAAAAGAACTCGGCGTCACTTTGTTTGAAAAAACCGGCAGAAATGTGCGAATAACAGAGAGTGGGAAAATCTTTCTACCTTATGTGGAAAATGCACTGCTTGAGTTGGAGAACGGCCGCCTTGCCTTGCGCCAAATGACTGGCTGTGAAAATAATACCATCAAGCTGGCATTTATTTATACCATGGGGGAGACCGTCGTTCCACAGCTGATTGACCGTTTTATACATATTCCCGGTAATGAAAATAAGCGTTTTTGCTTTTACCAAGGAACATCGTCATCAATTATTGATGATCTAAAAGCTGATAAGTTTGATCTGGCTTTCTGCTCTCAAATGCCAGAAGAACCCGAAATAGAGTTTATCCCGCTAATTAGCCAGGAGCTGGTACTCGTCACCTCCCGTGATCACCCATTAGCATTACGCAATGAAAGTGAAATCGCCTTAGAGGACACAATTCCCTACCCATTTATCTTTTTTTCGCAAAAAAGTGGCTTACGTCAGTTTATTGATAAGATGTTTATGCAGAAAAAACTGATGCCAGAAATAACCTGCTATGTCGAAGAAGATACGGCCATGGTGGGGCTAGTGAGTATTAATTACGGTATTGCCATTATGCCGCGGATAAGCACACTTTCACATTCTAATGTTCACGTCATGCATATCAAAGATCCCGGCCCAACTCGCTATATTTGCCTGGCAACCCGTAAAAATCAGATATTATCGCCAGCCGCTCAGACATTTAAGAAATTTGTCTTCAGTTCATGTCAGCTCATGACATTTAAGTAACCGGTAAATTAACGTGTAGATAGCCGCTGCTATCTACACACTATTTCTTCTTTCAGGCCTGAACTTGATTCATTTTTACGCTATAACTTTGCTCCCTCCGGCTGCGATAACCAATAAACAGTGCCGTCAAGAAACCGGCCGCAGCGAGGCCAACATCAAACCACATAATATGGGCGATGCTGGTTTGCGAGAGTTTGGCTGTAATTAATGGGATAGTGAATGTCGCCAGGCTCCCTGCACTATAAAAAATAGCGGTGGCTTTACCTTTAGCCTGCGGAAAGCGCATCGCCATCAGTGTCAAGCCGAGTTGCATAACACCGCCAGCAGCAGAGAAACCAATCACAAAGGAAAAAATAAACACGGTTGTGACGGTGGTATATAAACACACCGCTAGCAAGGCAACGAAAGATATAAAGGTATAAAGCATAAGCAATGTAGTTGAATTAACCGTTTTCTTAACCAATCCCGCCGTAATAAAGACACATAGCAAAGAACCTATGGTGTAGACACTGAGGAGTTTGATAGACATGGTATAAGACATACCCGCCACAAACTGCCCATACTGCGCCAGCCACTGGCTAATCAAATAAAACGTCGCCATAGCGATGTATCCATACAGCGTAAAGCTGGCGAGATCCAACATTGAGCAGGTATAACTTTTAGATGTTTCAGATTCAGCGGTATCCGTCATCGGCTCTATTTTCACTGGGGATTTATGCTGTGGGAAGGGGCATCGAAACAGATAGAGTGCATTCACCAGCATGACGCAGGCGGCAATTAAAAACGACCAGCCGAACCAGAGATCAAACCACACTAATATGCTAATCATAAACGGCAAAATAAATTGCCCGCCAGAAACAAATGCTTTGATAAGAATATTCGCCGTGCTTGGCGTATTTGGGAAAGCTTCCATCAATGATGGATAGGTACCAGAGTCAAGGAAGCTGTTTGCCATTCCCGCCAAGAAACCGAAACAATAGGCCACAACAATACTTTGTGTGCCAAGGACACCGAGGAAAAAGACCAGATAACAGGCCATTCCCAGATAAACAAAAGGTTTGCGACCAAAACGATCAGAGAGCATGCCCGCCACCAGCAAAATACTCAGCCGCCCTATTCCCAATGAAGAAATGACAATCGAGACACCAGCAGCGTCAGTGTGCCACTGCTGTTGTAGATGGGGCATATTCAAACTGATCAATATGACACCCATGCCGTGGACCAGATAATTAATATACAAGCCGATAGATGTAGGTATGTAATTGTTTTTCATATAAACCCTTTTCAGAAAAGGATTTTTTGATTCGATCTACAGGATTTTCTTTCCTGTTCTTTATCTCAAAAAACCTGATCTATAGGTACTTTCCCGGTGAATTTTGTGATGCAAGAAAATGACAACCAGACTCAATGCGACAAGTAAAATAATCCTGAAAGGCTAGGCACTTCATGTATTTCCATACTAACAATCCGGTCTAGCAATAAATAATTCATTTTTTGAAAGCAATTCATAGATTATGTCTATGGACGGCCTATCAGGATGCTATTGGTCTACTTGCTCTGTTATAATTGTGTTTTTTATCAACGCCACTGACAGCTATTTAGCAACATTATCGAAACATGTAGATTGGTGATTTAACAAAGGTGGTATTTGTTTAATAGCAAAGACTAAAAAGATGGTATTTAATGATGAATATAGAGCAGTGAGCATGCCGCTAATAGGCAATAACACACAAGGTGTTTATTTTTAAATTTGTGTGAAAGGATACATATTATTCATTTTTATGATGAGAGTCATATTATTAAAACCAGTAATTAATTTCCTTGAAGTGTCAATATGCTTAGGCCATCAAGGAATAATTAATGCAAGATATTTTCTTTTCAGAAAGTAAATTTATTCATTGGTCACAAAATTCCTAGCGCGGTTAACACAATCTCTCCAGATCATGAGAATAAAGTTCGGCAGCAACAGATTGATATATTTTCCATTCTAAAAAGTCTGCATCAGCATAAACAGCATGAAATTCCTTATAATCGGGGAAAAAGCGCATAGTATTATTCCCAATACGATTATTTATCTTTTTAATGATGGCATTAACCCTTTCTTTTCTTTTTTCATTCATCAAAGTCATTGTTTCAACCACTGATACGGGAATCTCTTGCTCTCCATTTTCCCATTGTTGCCACATTTTTGTGTTTTTATCGCCTGCAATATAATTTGCCGCCTCGTCATAACTCATAAAAAAAAGCTGACGCAATGCCTGCAATTCTAAATTGTTCATAATGACTCCAACATTAATCAGGATGAATGATTAAATAGCATTATAATTCGCTGGACGAAATGATCATTATCACAATAAGTTAAACCAGCTATTATCAGATAATCCTGATGAATACAAAAACCCGCTCATCTATAACGATTGCGGGCTGTTTGTATTGTGGAGATCACTGTCACTATGTCAGATGAAGCCAAATGTTTGCATGAGTGAGAACCGGCTGCTACTCCCCAACCAGAATAACCTCAATCCCACCTTTACGTAGCCCATTCAAACTTTCCGCTGGAATGCCTTGGTCAGTGATGACCATATGTATGCGCTGAGTATCAATAATCTTATGTAAACTGGAACGATTAAATTTGCTGGAGTCAGTAACCACAATAATCCGCTCCGCGACTTCACACATACGGCGATTAAGCCGTGCTTCGTCTTCATTATGTGTGCTTACGCCCCGCTCAAGACTGATGGCGTCCACCCCAAGAAATAACATATCAAAGTGGTAATTCTGTAAGGATTGATCGGCTTGATCGCCATAGAAGGAAAGCGACTGACGGCGCAAATGCCCGCCAGTCATCAACAATTCCACTCCTTCAGCATCTAGCAATGAATTGGCCACATTCATGCCGTTGGTCATCGCAATGACCTCCTTATGATGGCGCATATGGCGTGCAATTTCATTGGTGGTGGTGCCGGAGTCCAGAATGACGCGGTGCCCCGGTTTAATCAGGTTGGCGGCCACCTGAGCAATACTGCGTTTTAGTGATGTATTAAGGGAACTTTTATCTTCTACCGTCGGCTCAAGCGCAGGGGTTCCAGAGTCGCACACGAGCGCGCCGCCATATGCCCGAACCGCAATTCCTTGTTTTTCCAAGAAAGCCAGATCATTGCGGATCGTAACCGTCGAAACACCAAAGAATGACGATAAGTCATTAACCTGAACACTTCCTTGTTGGCGCAGGCGTTGAATAATCTGCTCGCGCCTTTCACTTGTACCCGTTATACGTTTGTCTGCTATTGAATCAGTATTGCTCATAGGAAATCCTTTCTAAAATCCTTTCGTTTCTTTTCACTTTGCCTATTAACACCTTTCTTTTGCGGGAAAGCAAGCCTTAACATTGCGCAAAACCAGACTTCTTTCCGGCCAAACACCCTTTCATTATGTTTCTTTTGCGAAACAGATCCCAATTTTATTATCTTTCGTTTTGTTTTTATTCCATGATAAAGCAGTATCCTTGAAACAAATCGAAAGATAAAAGTCACCTAAAACCCATACGGAGAGGAAAGTGAAACATTTAACCGAGTTTGTGGCCGACCATAAACAGGATACAGGATGTGGCATTTTTGCCGTCTGTTCTGCACACCCCTTGGTTCTGGAAGCAGCAATACGCCACGCCCGGGCGGCAGAATCTATCTTATTAATAGAGGCGACCTCCAATCAGGTAGATCAGTATGGCGGCTATACCGGCATGACTCCGGCTGACTTCCGTGGTTTTGTTGAACAAATGGCCGATGACCATCAGTTTCCTCGCGACCAATTGATTTTAGGTGGCGATCACCTTGGCCCTAACCGCTGGCAAAACGCCCCTGCAGAAGAAGCGATGACTCAGGCGGAAGAACTCATTCGCCACTATGTTGCTGCGGGCTTTAAGAAAATCCACCTTGATTGCAGTATGTCTTGTGCTGATGACCCGGTGCCATTAACCGATGAAATTGTTGCTAAGAGAGCTGCCAGATTGGCTCTGATAGCAGAACAAACCCGTAAGGAACAATATGGTTCCTCTGATTTGGTTTATGTCATCGGCACCGAAGTCCCGGTTCCCGGTGGTGCGCATGAAACCCTATCAACACTGGCTGTCACCTCACCACCAGCAGCAAAAGCCACATTGGAAGCTCACCGCCACGCTTTTGAACAACAGGGCTTGAGTGACCTATGGCCGCGGATTATCGGGTTGGTCGTCCAACCGGGTGTCGAATTCGACCATACCCATGTTATTGATTATCAACCGGAGAAATCGCTGGCTCTCAGTCAAATGATCGAAGAATTTGACACCATGGTCTTTGAGGCTCACTCCACCGATTATCAGACCCCACTCGCCCTACGGCAGCTCGTTCAACATCACTTTGCGATTTTGAAGGTAGGCCCGGCGCTCACTTTCGCGCTACGTGAAGCCCTTTTTTCACTGGCCGCGATTGAACAGGAATTACAACCAGCACATCAGCGTTCAGGTTTGCGGGATGTACTGGAAAATGTCATGCAGGAACAACCGAAATATTGGCAACACCACTATCACGGTAATGGTGAACAACGTCGTTTAGCTCGAGGTTATAGCTACTCCGACCGCATTCGTTACTACTGGCCCGATCAGGACATTGACAAGGCTTATTCCAAATTAATAGAAAATTTGGAGGATGAATCGATTCCACTGCCTTTAATCAGTCAGTATCTGCCTCTTCAATACGTTAAGGTCCGTGAAGGCCTTTTTGCAGCAACACCGCACGAACTGATTATCGATCATATCCAGGATGTATTGCGCCAGTACCATGCTGCCTGCCTGGGAACATCGCCATCCAATTAACACAATGATAATAAGGAAGAAAATATGCCAAACATTGTATTAAGTCGTATTGATGAGCGCCTCATTCACGGTCAGGTTGGCGTCCAGTGGGTAGGTTTTGCCGGAGCGAATCTGGTGTTAGTGGCTAATGATGAAGTTGCCGAAGATCAGGTGCAGCAAAGTCTGATGGAAATGGTGCTGGCGGAAGGGATTTCTGTCCGTTTCTGGTCACTGCAAAAAGTCATCGACAATATTCATCGCGCCGCTGATCGCCAGAAAATTTTGCTGGTTTGCAAGAGCCCCGAAGATTTTCTGACATTAGTTAACGGTGATGTACCGGTGACTCGCATCAACGTCGGCAATATGCATTACGCCGACGGTAAACAACAAATAGCAAAAACTGTCTCTGTTGACGATCAGGATATTGCCGCCTTTTATGGCCTGAGAAAAGCAGGGGTGGAATGTTTTATTCAGGGCGTGCCAACCGAGCCCGCTCAGGATCTCTACAAACTCCTCTGAGGTATTTTCTATGGAAATTAGCTTACTACAGGCATTAGCGTTGGGGATTCTGGCCTTTATTGCGGGTCTGGATATGTTCAACGGCCTGACACATATGCACCGCCCGGTGGTCCTCGGGCCACTGGTTGGCCTGATATTGGGTGACCTTCATACCGGCATTCTGACCGGCGGTACATTGGAACTGGTGTGGATGGGGCTTGCTCCACTGGCGGGTGCCCAGCCTCCTAACGTGATTATCGGCACTATTGTCGGCACTGCCTTTGCTATTACCGCTGGCGTAAAACCAGAGGTCGCCGTTGGGGTGGCAGTCCCCTTCGCCGTAGCAGTACAAATGGGGATTACGTTCTTGTTCTCCATTATGTCCGGTGTGATGGCACGCTGCGACAAAATGGCGGCAAATGCTGATACCGCCGGCATTGAGCGCGTTAACTATCTGGCCTTACTGGCACTGGGGACGTTCTATTTTCTGTGTGCATTCTTGCCCATCTATTTTGGCGCGGAGCATGCAAAAACAGTTATCGATGTCCTGCCAGCCCGTCTGATTGATGGCCTTGGCGTGGCCGGGGGCATCATGCCAGCAATCGGTTTTGCCGTATTGCTGAAAATCATGATGAAAAACATTTATATCCCCTACTTTATTCTTGGTTTTGTCGCTGCCGCCTGGCTAAAACTGCCGGTGCTGGCTATCGCCGCCGCCGCACTGGCAATGGCTATCATTGATTTTATGCGTAAAGACCCACCGGCGCAGCAGCCTTCCCGTACTGAGCAAGAGGAATTCGAAGATGGTATCTAATACTCAAGTTTTGCCAGACGTCAGCGTAACGGAAAAGTCGGTGGTTGATGGCAACGACAATATCTATGAAGATCAAACTATCGGTGCCGAACTGACGAAGAAAGATATCAACCGTGTGGCATGGCGCTCCATGCTGCTGCAAGCCTCCTTTAACTATGAACGTATGCAAGCTTCTGGTTGGCTTTACGGTCTGTTACCGGCGCTGAAAAAGATCCATACCAATAAGAATGACCTGGCGCGGGCGATGAAAGGCCATATGGGATTCTTCAATACCCATCCTTTCCTTGTGACTTTCGTTATCGGCATCATTCTGGCAATGGAACGTTCAAAGCAGGATGTCAACAGCATCCAAAGCACCAAAATCGCGGTTGGCGCGCCACTTGGCGGGATTGGCGATGCCATGTTCTGGCTGACCTTGCTCCCTATTTGCGGTGGTATTGGGGCCAGTCTGGCCCTGCAAGGATCGATTCTTGGCGCGGTGGTGTTTTTGGTAATGTTTAACGTCGTTCATCTTGGGCTGCGTTTCGGTCTGGCCCACTATGCATACCGCATGGGTGTGGCGGCCATCCCACTCATTAAAGCCAATACGCGTAAAGTAAGCCATGCGGCATCTATTGTTGGGATGACGGTGATTGGCGCTCTGGTGGCCACCTACGTTCGCTTATCCACCACACTTGAAATCACTGCCGGGGACGCGGTGGTTAAGTTACAAACCGATGTTATCGATAAACTGATGCCAGCTTTTCTTCCACTGCTATACACCCTGACTATGTATTGGCTGGTACGCCGTGGCTGGAGTCCTCTGCGACTCATCGGGCTCACGGTAGTGTTAGGAATTGTTGGCAAGTTCTGCCACTTCCTATAATCGCGAGAGAAAATAATAAGCGAGATAAAACAAGATGATAAGCATTATTCTCAGTGGCCACGGTGGGTTTGCCACCGGAATGGAAAAGGCGATGAAGCAAATACTTGGCGAACAACCGCAAGTGATAGCCATCGATTTTCCTGAAAGCTCCTCCACCGCCCTGCTGACGGCTCAGTTTGAAGAGGCGTTAGCCAGTCTGGATGAGCGCAAAGGGCTGGTTTTTTTGACTGATTTACTCGGCGGCACCCCCTTCCGCGTAGCCTCAACGCTGGCAATGCAGAAAGCAGACCGCGAAGTGATCACCGGTGTAAATTTACAGCTCTTGCTGGAAATGGTGCTGGAGCGCGAAGGCCTGAGTAGCCAAGAGTTCCGCCGCATGGCGCTCGAATGTGGTCACCGGGGATTGACCAGTCTGGTGGACGAGATGGGGCGCTATCGCGAAACAGCACCCGTTGAGGAAGGAATATGACGGTATTGCTACGAGCCAGACGTGTTCTTATGGAGCAAGGCTGGCTCGACAATCACCAGTTGCATATCGATGGCGACACTATCGTCGCCATCGAGCCAATCCCAACCGGCGTGACGTTGCGTGATGCTGAACTGTTGTGCCCTGCCTACATTGATATTCATGTCCACGGTGGCGACGGTGTTGATGTGATGGATGACGATCCCCACGCGCTGGGCAGGTTAGCATTACATAAAGCGCGTGAGGGGGTGGGCGGATGGCTGCCGACCACTGTAACCGCCCCACTGGAAGAAATAGCGCGCGCACTGCAACGTATCGCTCAGCACTGCCATCAAGGAGGGAAAGGGGCCACCGTGCTGGGAAGCTATCTTGAAGGCCCCTATTTCACGCCACAGAATAAAGGGGCACACCCACCAGAACTGTTCCGCGAACTGGATGTTACCGAGCTCGATAGATTGATTCAGATTTCGCGGAATACATTGCGTGTGGTGGCGTTGGCACCTGAAAAACCCGGTGCGCTAGCGGCCATTAAACATCTGAAAAGCCGCGGGGTAAAGGTCATGCTCGGCCACAGCGCGGCGAGTTATGAAGAAACATGCCGTGCTTTTGATGCTGGGGCTGATGGGCTAGTTCACTGCTTTAATGGCATGACCGGCCTGCATCATCGTAACCCCGGCATGGTTGGTGCGGGGTTAACTGACCCGCGCGCCTGGCTTGAGTTGATTGCCGATGGTCACCATGTGCATCCTGCCGTAATGAGCCTTTGCTGTGGTTGCGCCAAGCCGCGAATATTATTGATAACTGATGCGATGAGTGCGGCAGGGATGCCAGATGGTGACTATTCGATTTGTGGTCACCCGGTAACAATGCAGCAGGGGGTTGTCCGCACGGCTAGTGGAGGCTTGGCTGGAAGTACGCTTTCGCTGGATGCCGCAGTGCGAAATCTGGTTAATGACGTGGGTATACCGGCGGCGGATGCTATCCATATGGCCTCACTGCATCCCGCCCGCATGCTGGGGCTTGAACAAACCTATGGCTCACTGTCAGTGAATAAACGCGCCAATATCATTGCGCTTGATTCCCAACTCAAACTGCAAACTATTTGGATTGATGGCTTGCCGGTTCTCCTGTAGCCCTTTCATTACGTATCACATTGGTTTGTGGCTCGCACTGTCACAAACCTTTCTTTTCCTTTCGCACTTTTCGCATCAATCTACTATAAAAAACAATATTCATATATAAATCAACAGCATTTAAGAGATTTACTGCTTTTCACATCACGTTTTTCGTTTTATTTCTTTTCTTCTGTTGACCTTTCGTTTTCTTTTCTATAGATTCTCATTTAAACACAGAGCGGGTTAAATGAAACAAAACGAAAGATTACCATGTGCTGCTTTGTGCTGACCCTTTGAATATGCACTGCTAAGGACTGAGTTATGAACGAAACCCATTCTGCCCGTATTTCCAACACCTCGACCTGGACTGAAAAAGAGATTCGCCAACAACCTGAGTGCTGGATCCGATCCCTGAAAAATATTGAAAGCTTACGTCATGATATCGATGCCTTCCTTGCGCCACTGCTGCAAAAACCTGATTTACAGATTGTCCTGACCGGTGCGGGAACCTCAGCGTTTATCGGTGATATTATTGCGCCATGGCTATCACGCCATACTGAGAAAAATTTTGTCGCCGTGCCGACAACCGACCTCGTCACCAACCCGGTTGACTATCTGTCTACCGAGCAGCCCACACTGCTTATCTCCTTTGCGCGCTCAGGTAACAGCCCTGAAAGTGTGGCCGCCGTGGATTTAGCCAACCAATTAGTCAAACAGTGTCATCATCTGGTCATCACCTGCAATGAAGCCGGCAGCCTGTATCAAAATGCAGCGAAAAGCGACAATGCACTGGCGCTGCTGATGCCAGCAGAAACCCATGACCGCGGCTTCGCCATGACCAGCAGCATCACTACCATGATGGCAAGCTGCCTGGCAGTTTTTGCTCCTGAGGTTATCAGCAGCACTCGCTTCCAAGATGTTGCCACCCGCTGTCAGCAGATCATTACCGCACAAGGTAACCTGAGTGAAGCCGTGTTTGGCGACCTGCCGTTCAAACGAATTGTTTACCTCGGTAGCGGTGGATTACAAGGTGTGGCGCGGGAATCGGCACTGAAAGTATTAGAGCTCACTGCCGGTAAATTGGTCGCGTTTTATGACTCTCCTACCGGCTTCCGCCACGGGCCAAAGTCACTGGTCAATGGCGAAACACTGGTGGTGGTTTTTGTTTCCAGTCACCCTTACACCCGCCAATACGATCTCGACTTGTTGGCTGAGTTGCACCGCGACCAACAAGCCATGCGTGTCGTGGCGATCTCTGCCACCACCAGCCCAGAAATCGAAGCCGGGCCCTCTATTCAGCTACCGGCTTCCCGCGACTTTATTGATATCGAACAGGCCTTCTGCTTCCTGATGTACGCGCAAATTTTTGCCCTGACCGAATCCATCAAAGCAGGTATTACTCCGGATACCCCTTCCGCCAGCGGGACAGTTAACCGTGTAGTGAAAGGCGTGGTTATTCACCCGTGGAAAGGCTGAGAGGATCATTATATGAGTATTATTTCTACCAAATATCTGCTTCAGGACGCGCAAGCAAGAGGCTACGCGGTACCGGCGTTTAATATCCATAACGCGGAAACTATTCAGGCAATCCTCGAAGTCTGCAAAGAGATGCAGTCGCCGGTGATCCTGGCTGGTACGCCGGGCACGTTTAAACACATCGCTTTTGAAGAGATCTATGCGCTGTGTAAAGCTTATTCGGCAAGCTATGACATGCCGCTGGCGTTACATCTTGATCATCATGAATCATTGGAAGATATCAGTCGTAAGGTTAACGCCGGGGTACGCAGCGCCATGATTGACGGCAGCCACTTCCCGTTTGCCGAGAATGTGCAATTGGTGAAAACGGTGGTTGATTTCTGTCATCGCAACGATTGCAGCGTCGAAGCTGAGTTAGGCCGTCTGGGTGGCGTAGAAGATGATATGGATGTCGATGAAGAGAGCGCTTTTCTGACCGACCCACAAGAAGCACGGCGCTTTGTCGAACTCACCGGTGTTGATAGCTTGGCGGTTGCCATTGGAACCGCCCACGGCCTCTATACTAAACGCCCCAAAATTGATTTTAAGCGTTTGGCAGAAATCCGGGAAACAGTTGATATTCCGCTGGTTTTACATGGCGCAAGTGATGTCCCTGATGAATATGTCAGACGTGCTATTGGGCTGGGTGTTTGCAAAGTCAATGTGGCAACCGAGCTAAAAATTGCCTTCGCGGCGGCGGTGAAAAAATGGTTTGCCGATAATCCAGAAGGCAATGACCCGCGCTATTACATGCGAGTCGGTATGGACGCCATGAAAGAAGTGGTGCGCAGTAAAGTGACCGTCTGTGGATCTGCTAACAAATTAATTCCTGAAACTGAAGCCTCGCTATAAATAGGTTGTGCTTAGCATGTTGCCCGGTGACTGCCGGGTAACGCTACCAACTCAACACTGATTCGATTAGAAACACTTTTTAATTTAATGCCCTATCCGATTCAAAGCACTAGCTGAAAAACTGCCAACACCTTTTCTGGACCTCAAATAACAAGGACATCCGCATGAAGAAAATCATACCGAGTTCGCTCTTATTGTTACTGGTGAGCAACGGCGCTTTTGCTGCCGAATACCTCTTGAATAACGATAAACTGTCCCTCTCATTTGATGATAAAAATTCAGCTGTCGTGGTGAAAGATAAACTTTCAGACCACAAACTTGCTCCAGTGGAGCTGTTTTTCCTCACCCTCCCCAATGAAGACGTTATCCACGCCGCCGACTTCAAAATTAAAAATGTCACTCAGAAAGATGATGCTATTCACATCGATTACGAGCATAAAGACTTCGATGTCAGCGTGGTACTCAATGTATTAAAAGGGAAATATGCCAGCATCGACTATACGATTAAGGCAAAAGGTAAGGCGCGTGAGGTGGCCAAAATCACTTTCTTCCCAACCAAAGGTCAATCCCAAGCCCCTTACGTTGATGGCGCAATTAATAGCTCGCCGATTATCGCCGATAGCTTCTTTATCTTGCCGGAAAAACCTATCGTCAATACCTATGCGTATGAAACTACAACCAATCTGAATGTAGAATTAAAAACGCCGATTGAAACTGATGCGCCCGTTACTTTCACCACCTATTTCGGCACCTTTGAAGAAAATAACCAGTTGCGCCGCAGCTTTAACCAATTTATCAATGCGATGCGCCCTCGCCCTTATCAGCAGTATCTTCACTACAACAGTTGGATGGATATCGGCTTCTTCACCACGTATACCGAACAAGAAGTGCTCGACCGGATGGACACTTACGCCGATGAACTGATTAAAAAGCGTGGCGTCCAGTTGGACGGTTTTCTACTGGATGATGGCTGGGATGACCGCACCGGCAAATGGCTTTTTGGCCCAGCGTTCAGTAAGGGATTTGGGGTGGTGAAAGAAAAAGCCGACAGCCTGAATACCTCGGTGGGCTTGTGGTTATCGCCGTGGGGTGGATATAACAAGCCGCGCGATATTCGTGTTTCTCACGCCAAAGAGAATGGCTTCGAAACCGTAGATGGGAAATTCGCTCTCTCCGGCCCAAATTATTTCCGTAATTTTAATGAGCAGATTATTAAACTCATTAAAAACGAGCATATCACCTCCTTTAAACTGGACGGCATGGGCAACGCCAACTCTCATATTAAAGGTAGCCAGTTTGCTTCCGATTTTGACGCCTCCATCGAGCTGATTAAGAACATGCGTGAGGCCAATAAAGATCTGTTTATCAACCTGACAACCGGCACCAATGCCAGCCCTTCATGGTTGTTCTACGCCGACTCTATCTGGCGTCAGGGCGATGATATCAACGTCTTTGGTAAAGGCTCGCCAGCGCAACAATGGATGACCTATCGTGATGCCGAAACCTATCGTTCTATTGTGCGCAAAGGCCCGCTGTTCCCGATAAACTCGCTGATGTACCACGGTATTGTTAGCGCCGAAAATGCCTATTTTGGGCTGGAAAAAGTACAAACCGACCACGATTTTGCTGATCAGGTGTGGAGCTACTTTGCGACCGGGACTCAGTTGCAAGAACTCTATATCACCCCGTCAATGCTAAACAGCAACAAGTGGGACACACTGGCAGACGCGGCGAAATGGTCCAGGGAAAATAGTGATGTGTTGGTTGATACCCACTGGATTGGCGGTGATCCTACCGCACTGGCGGTGTATGGCTGGGCATCATGGAGCAAAGATAAAGCTATCTTTGGCCTACGTAACCCATCAGATAAAGCACAAAGTTACTATTTAGACCTGACCAAAGACTTTGAAATCCCGAGTGGTGAAGCTACCCGTTTCACCCTCAAAACGGTGTACGGTACCAACACAAGTCTTGCCAAAGACTATAGCAAACCGGTGATTATCACCTTGAAACCACTGGAAACGCTGGTCATCGAAGCCACACCAGTGGCTAGCATCAAATAATTTGCCTTCCACTATCAGGCCGGGTGATGATATTTGCCCGGCCTATCAGCCCGCACTGCAATTTTTACTCTTCACTGAAAACGCGACAGTTCATCGAGTGGGAATTGCAGCGTTTCATCCTGTTTAAACCGCGACAATAGATATTCCACCGTAACCCGCACTCGCGGCGCTATCAGTGCCCGGTGTGGATATTGAATCACCATTTCATAGTTACCCGGGTCATGTTGACCAAACAGCACTATCTTCAACGCCCCTGACTTCAGATGCTGAAGCGCATGGTGCACCCCGACCTGTGCGATGCCAAGCCCCAAACAGGCGGCCTGAGCCTGAGCTTCCGGCGCTGAAATGGTGACCACCGCTGAATCCGGCTCCACCGTGGTAAGACTGCCATCCGTGGCCCGGAATCCCCAAGGCGCAACGCGCCCGCCCAAAAATCGCCGGGCGACTAAATGATGCTTATCAAGATCTGCTGGGGAGTGAGGAACGCCATGCAGAGCCAGATATTCTGGCGCGGCAACTAAAATCATATTGAGATGACAAACCGGGCGCGACACCAATGACGAATCCGCGATACGGCCACCACGAATAGCAAGGTCATAACCATCCCGAACCAAATCCGTCACTCTGTCATCAAAATCAACTTCCACCGACAGGGCCGGATAGCGCGATCGCAGGCCCGGTAATGCGGGCAATAATTGTTCGCGGCCAAATGCCGCACTGGTTGAAATTCGCACATGCCCGCTAGTCTCCATCTTGCGTGCGACCACCATATCCGCAGCCGTATCTAGCGCCTCAATAGCAATACGGGCCTGTTTCAGGAAGACACTGCCCTCCTCAGTCAAACTTAGCTTTCTTGTTGTTCTATTCATCAGACGTATACCGAGAGCCTGTTCAAGGCTGGCGATATTTTTACTGACGGCAGCAGCACTGATGCCCTGAATACGGGCCGCGGCAGTAAAACTGCCAGAATCAGCGGCCTCAACAAAAGACAAAATGGCCCGCACCCGCTGTGATAATTCCATATCCCTTCCTCGCGAAATCAATATTTCCGACAGCTCCCCATCAATTATTAACCTCAGGTTGAATATGATTCAACCATAGCTGCCATTAAAGTTATCAATAAACCGCGTCATACTCTCCGCCATCAAGGGTGAGCAGTAAAAAATGAATAAAGGAAATAGAGAATGAAAAGCTTAGTTATTGTTTCGCATCCCTATCCAACCCAATCAAAAATAATCAAATCATTGCAGCAGACAGCGGAAGGAATAGAGAACGTCGAGGTACGTAACCTTGAGTCTCTCTATGGCAATAACCTGAACGGATCTGATGTCGCCGCAGAGCAGGCAGCTTACGAAGATATTGATCGCATTGTTTTTATCTATCCAACGCACTGGTTCAATATCACTCCTATGCTGAAGGCCTATTTAAATGAAGTCTGGACTTACGGCTGGGCTTTCGGCCCGGGTGGCGATGCACTCAAAAATAAACAGATGCTGGTCGTCACCTCAGCGGGTGCGAGTGAATATACCTATTCTCATGATGGATTGATTCAAAGCACCATGGATGAAGTATTGACACCAATGAAAGCCAGTGCGCTCTATGTTGGGATGAATTATATGAAGCCGCTGGTATTTCATGACGTCGCCGGTGCGAATAAGCCACACATCGCGCAGTTCCAACAAAAATTGTTAGCAGCACTTTCAGATAAATAATTCGTCGTCACGTAGGGCGTGTCAGGGCATCAGGTCTTTCCGCCATGCCCTGGTAGAGTCAAAATCATCAACAAAGGAGGTAACAGTATGAATTTTCTGACCAGCATGGCCGCCACTACCCTATTTTCTGTCAGCCTCATGTCAGTGGCTAATGCCGCACCTCTTTTACGGATTTTTGAGCTTGGCATTCAGGATAATCAGCAACAGGCATTTAATTTGGCCGGTCAGGAGAACCTGACAGCGTCTGTCAGCACCGAACCGGGAGTATTGGCGATGTATGCGGTTAGCCCAGTAGATAAGCAAAATCTGTCATATTTATTCGAGATTTATCAGGATAAAAATGCTTATGAGGCGCATGTTGCGTCACCTCATTTCAAGGCTTACCAAGCGAAAGCGCCCAGTTTACTCACCGAGCATAAAAAACTTACCGAAACCGAGGCTCAGTTTTTCGCGGAAAAAGCCGCCCCCGTATGGATAATCAACGGCTCAGATAAACCGGTAATGCGCTATGCAGAAATCACTCTGAAAAACGGCGTCAATGAACAATTCCGCCAGATTGTGATCGATGAAATGAAAGCGGCAATGGAAAAAGAGGACGGCGTGTTAGCGATGTATGCCGCCACAGTGAAAGGCCATCCTGAACAGTGGCGTTTTGTGGAAATCTATGCGGATGATGCAGCCTATGAACTTCATCGCCAGACCCCGCATTTTCAGCATTACATTCAGGCTACAGCCGACATGTTGCAGGATAAGAAATTGACAGTATTAACCAATCGCAGCTTGGTCAATAAAGGTGGGCTCTATTTCAACGTTCTTGATTGATATCCCTGTAATGAAAGCAACCTAATAGTGAAGATATAAATAATATGACTGCCACCAAAACCTGGTTGATTACAGGCGCGTCGAAAGGCCTTGGCCTGATATTAACGCAACAATTATTAGCCGCCGGACACCGTGTTGCGATTGCGCTTCTTTATCGGGGAAGATGTTTATCAAGCGGCGAATACCAAGCTTGATTCAGTAAAATGCGATTTAGCAATCCGGCAAGCTGATACACTCTCAATTGGCTTTTAACCCTCGGTTGTTGTACAAAAAACCATGCAATTGCTGGGTTTCTGTTTTTATGATCCCCTGCAAAAAGGTGCCGAGCTTCTTTTGTTTTTCTCATCCCCCCTCAATTCAGGCAATAACCTTGCTCTGGCTTTTGACGCTTATCATTCAAATGTTAATATAGGTGGCTGAGGGTGCTTGATATTTTGATGACAAAGGAAACGTTTTGAACACAAAAAGCAGAATGCGGTTGTGGCCACGGTTGGCGTTATATGCAATAACTATTTTGCTATTGGCTGGGTGCTCAAACAAATCAAAGCGCGACTATTCCACGTTACCGAAAGGCAGTTACAACGATAAATCCTATACCGTTAAGCGCGGCGACACGCTCTATTTTATTGCCTGGATCAGTGACAGCGAAGTCAGTGATCTTGCCCGAATCAACAAACTCAGCCCGCCCTATCGGCTAGAAGTTGGGCAAAAACTGCGACTCAACAGCGCTACCTCTAGTGGAAGTTTGGCGTCGAATAAACGTAAATCTTCCAGCTCTACGATAACTAAATCCACACCGCCACCAGGAGCAGGTGGTTGCTGGCGTTGGCCAACCAGTGGTCAGGTGATATCGAAATACTCCACTGCCGATGGCGGTAATAAAGGTATTGATATTGCGGGCAAACGTGGGCAGCCGGTATATGCATCAGCCAAAGGACGTGTCGTGTACGTTGGGAATCAGTTACGCGGTTATGGCAATCTAATCATGATTAAGCACGGTAATGACTTTATTACGGCTTATGCTCATAACGACACCATGCTGGTGAAGAATGCGCAGGATGTGAAAGCTGGGCAAAAAATAGCCACATTGGGAAGTTCGGGAACCGATACTCTGATGCTGCATTTCCAAATTCGTTACCGGGCGACCGCCCTTGATCCCCTGCGCTATCTGCCCGCACAAGGAACCACACCTAAGTGCTAATCCTTGATACTTATCCTATTTAGTCCATCTCAGATAAGCAAAAGGCTCCTCAAAAGGAGCCTTGGTATTGCGACGTGAAAGATTATGACGCCAGAACTTGTTTCACGAATGCTTTAATTTCTTCAACCTGACAGTTGTCGAAGAAGCACTGCTGGAAGCGTTCACCGCTCACCGCAGTTTTGACCAATTCAGGGTCGATCGCGCGCAGTGTATCCAGATAATTTTCTTTCACTACCGCAGCCTTAACTTGGTTCAAAATACCTGCGTTACGTACTTGCGGCTCTTTACGATCCAGTGGGTAGCCTTCACCTTTAACGCCAGTAAATGCTTTCTCAAAGATATAACGCACATTCAGTTCTGCACCCCAGCCAAAACCTTTGGCGAATGGCAGGGACAGGGCATTACCGTTATTAATCTGAGCAAACAGGAAAGCATCCGCAGGATCGATGCAATAACCGCACACAACACCAGGATGGATGTTCAATGACATCATTGCACCCTGACCAGTACCACAGCCAGTTACCACAAAATCGACTGCTTTAGAGTTAAGCAGAATGCTGGCCATAATACCCAGATGAATATAAGTCAGGTGATGATCGTTTTCATCACTCATGCCCACGTTGTATACCGGGTACGCTTTTTCTGAGGCTACAGCGTTCAGCTCTTTCAGGATAATCGCGTTTTTAGTTGCCTGACTGTTTTCCATCATCAGTGCAATTTTCATTATATTCTCTCCGATTTGGTCAATGAAACCGAGTCCATTGAATGTGTTGTTTGGCTTGATTATAGCGAAGATATCACTATCAAAACAACATTTCAATTTTAATGAAAATTAGTTCTACACACATCACATATCAACATGACGCAGATTGAGAAGGCTCGATTTTCTCTTCTCCTATCGCTAGCACTCAGTTTGGATAACAGCCTAAAGTAGCAAAGCCGCGCAAGGTGGACTGCGCGGCTTCGTTGTTACACAGGATAACTGATTAGGGCAACATCAGTGATGTAGCATCTCGTGAACAATTTCATCTTTGTCCGAAGATATTGGGTAAAAAGTTGGCCAGTTTTCCATTTCTTTGAGGAGTTTTTCTTGTGACTCATTACCCATGTATATATGAAAATGATGGGATTTATGCGGCTCGATAATATGGTCACTAAACTGGACATATTTAGGCGCTTTGGCATTAGCATCTTTACACTCATACAAATAGCGCACCCCTTTCTTCCCTGACTCATAGTGCATTATTTTAAAACCTGAGTAAGTATATTGGCAGGAGCTAACCGCCTCAGCAGTATGAAAATCAATAGTGTTATTCTCAATACCGATCATATTAATATCGGTGGCATAACCTTTTTTATAATATTCTCGGTATTGCTCAACTGTTTTATCTTTGTTCTTTTTCGCCTTATCGGCGAGTACCGGATCCAAATCTCCCTTTAACAGATAGGGATTAACAGATTGCCAGACTCCGTCCCAATCACTGAGCGACCGATCTTTGACATCTTTATCGGCAAAAATACCTTCACTCGCTTTGCGAGCAACATCCGACTGTTGATGCTCGTGACCATGGCTATGTTTACCGTGGGCCAACGAATTAAAACTGGTCAATGAGAGACAAATGCTGAGTGCTATTAGTGGTAAATGGGGAAGTTTCTTTGGCATGCGTGCCTCCTGGCTGATTGCTTAATGTGTTATGTTATACCATTACACATCAAGCAATCAATAGCTTTGGCACTTTCAAGCCATCCGGAATTGGTATTGAATAACTAGCGTTTTTTACGATTACGGTGCATATCGATAGCTACTGCACTGACGATGATAATCCCTTTAATAATGTCTTGGATGTATGAATCCACACCAATAAAAGTAAAACCACTTTTGATCAATCCCAATATTACCGCCCCAATCACTGTGCCGGTAATGCGCCCAACGCCCCCCATCAAGCTGCTACCACCAATCACTGCAGCGGCGATGGCATCCAGCTCATATGATTGACCCATACTGGATTGCCCGCTGCTTACGCGCGCCGCCAGAACCACACCAGCTAAACCAGCCAATCCACCGGCAATGGTATAAACCATCACCAGATATTTATTAACGTTAATGCCAGAGACTTTCGCGGAAATCATATTTCCACCAATGGCATAGACATATTTACCGTAGCGAGTGTGTTTTAATGCAATATGGAAAATGACAGCGACAACTAAGAAAATAATAACGGGCATTGCCCCCTGACCGATTGCCGTAAAATCATCAGAGAGAAAACTGACCGGATTACCTTTGGTATAGTACTGAGCCAGCCCTCTAGCAGAGACCATCATCCCCAAAGTTGCAATGAATGGCGGGATCCCGGTGCGAGTAATTAGGAAGCCATTAATAAAGCCACAGAGAATCCCTACCCCTATTCCTGCAGTAATAGGAACAACCGCAGGCAAATCCAATAGGTGTGGATACATTGGAGAAATACTATCAGATGTTTGTGCCAAACTTGCGGCAACCACAGCAGTTAATGCAATTAAAGAACCAGAGGAAAGATCAATACCCGTGGTGATAATGACCTGTGTCACTCCGACAGCAATAATACCTATTATTGCAACTTGCAAGATAATCAATAATAATCGATTAGGATTTAATAGAAATGACTGGTCACGGATAAACCAACCAAGAAACTCGAAGATTAATGCAATACCGATCATGACAATAAAAATACCGGTATCTTTAGGTAACTTACCTTTTAATCCGGACATAAACGAATGTTCTTTTATCGAGCTAGTCGTCAGTGACTTATCAGCTTTAATATTATTCATTATCATTACCTTCCTGCAATTATTCAGAGGCTAGCGCCATTATCTTCTCTTGGCTGGCATCTTGCTTGTCTAATATTCCCGTAATATGACCACCATGCATAACCATAACTCTGTCACTCATTCCTAGAATTTCAGGTAATTCAGAGGAAACTAAAATAATGGCAACACCACGATTGGCTAATTCACTAATTAAGCGATAAATCTCTGATTTTGCCCCGACATCAATACCGCGAGTGGGTTCATCAAGAATAAGTATCTTAGGCTGAGCTAATAACCAGCGTGCAATCAAAACCTTTTGCTGGTTGCCGCCGCTCAGATTATTAATAATTTGGTCCATGGTAGGTGTTTTAATATTTAGCTTTTTAATCTGCTCCATGCAGTCTTGTGCCATTTGCCCATGACTGACGAAACCTTTTTTATTGATATACTCTGAAAGATTCACAATGCTCATATTCTCAACCACCGACAGCACGAGAAATAATCCTGATTTCTTGCGGTCTTCGGTCAAAAAAGCCAACCCTTGTTCAATAGCTTTTGAGGGTGAGTCAATGTTGACAGGCAAGCCCTCAATAAAAATTTCGCCACTATCTGCTGGATGCATGCCGAATAGACTTTCCATCACTTCACTGCGGCCCGCACCGACTAAGCCAGCCACACCCAATATCTCACCTCGTTTAACCGTAAATGAAATATCACGGAACAAACCATCACGGCGCAATGCACTGACTTTAAGTACTTCTTCGCCAATGTTATTATTAAATTTTGGGAACATATGGGTCAGTTCACGACCAACCATCATGGTGATTAAAGATTGTTTTGTCAGATTTTCTGTCTTATCTGTAGCAACAAACATTCCATCACGAAAAATACTGACTTCATCCGTAATTTCAAAAATTTCATCCATTTTATGGCTGATATAAATAATGCCTTTGCCTTGCTCTTTTAATTCATTAATAATCGCAAAAAGGTGAAAAACTTCCCCTTCAGTCAATGCTGATGTTGGCTCATCCATGATTAAAATATCGGCATCATATGAGACAGCTTTGGCTATTTCGACCATTTGTTGACTGGCTATATTTAACTCACCAACGACCATTTCTGGTTTTAATCTTATATTGAGATGCTGTAATAAATCCCCCGTCTTACTGTTGAGCAAGTCATGATTAACTAACCCATAATGAACAGGCTCTCGTCCTAGCCAAATATTTTCCGCCACCGTCATATGTGGCACCAGATTTAATTCCTGATGAATCATTGCAATACCCGCATGAAGCGCGTCTAAAGTATCGCTAAAAGTGACGACCTCACCTTTTACTTTTATTGTGCCTTCATCTGGATGATATATTCCAATCAAACACTTCATGAGTGTTGATTTCCCTGCTCCATTCTCTCCCATTAATGCATGGACACTGCCTGGTTTTATTTTTATGCCCACTTTATTCAGTGCTTTAACACCAGGGAATTGCTTACTGATGCCTTCAGCCTCGAGAATGTAAGGATACATATGACCATCTCCATCATCTCATTATCTTCTGTTGAACGTGCCGTATTTATTCACTTAATAAAATGATAAATACGGCATTATCTATCTATTAAAATAGCGTCAAAGCACACATTTTATTGTGTGTAATTCTAAGTTTAAAAAAAATATTGACCTATTCACCGCAAGTTATTGAGTTAATTACTTACTAAGAATAGTTTCTATTTTATTTTTTGTTTTTATTGGCGAAATCTTGATAATTATCTTTGGTAATTAACTGGTAAGGGATCATCACGCTACTTTCTACTTTCTGACCAGATGCTAATTTAATGGCGGTATCTACTGCCCCTTCTCCTTGTCCTTTCGCATCTTGGAAAATACTGACATTAAGATCTCCTTTCTTAATAAACTCAAGTGCATCCGGCGTGCCATCAATCCCCCCAATCACCACACCTGTTTTCTTGGCTTGTTTTAAAGCAAGAATAGCACCAATAGCCATTTCATCGTTATTTGAAGCGATTGCATCTATTTGCTGCCCAGAAAGAATCCAATCGGTAGTAACATCAACAGCTTCTTTGCGGAAGAATTTTGCAGTTTGTTTATCAATAATATGAATGCCTGGATACTGAGCCGCAACTTTCTCAACACCTCGGGTTCTGTCTCGGGTCGCCTCACTTGAGAGCTCGCCCATAAGAATCATGACGTTACCCTTTCCACCCATCAGTTTTGCCAGTTCTTCCATCTGTAAGCGCCCTGCCAGTTCAGAGTCAGAACCAACATAGGCCATACCAGAAGGTAAGGTTATTTCAGGGCGACGATTTACAAAGACCAGCGGGATTTTGGCCTGCTCAGCCAGTTTAATCATTGGCTTCACACCTTGAGTATCAACCGGGTTGAGAATAATGGCATCGACTCCCTGACTGACGAAATTCTCTACCTGCTGAATTTGTTGAGCAATATCTCCTTTTGCATCTTCAAATTGCCCAGAGACATTCCCTTCTTCTTTCATCTTATTTTGCATAGCCTGACGCAGTATTGTCAGGAAGTTGTCATCGAAGTAGGCCATAGAAACGCCAATCTTCAAGTCTTTAGCATAGGCGCCCAATGGCAGCATACAGATAGCGAGTGAGGTAATAATGATTTTCTTCAGCTTCATGATCTATACCCTTCAATAGTGGAATGCATTAACATTTCGATGCCTACTTATTGAAAATATTTTTTTACCACTACTTAACTTGGTCAGTGATAAACATAGCTATTTTAGGCATCTCAGTGCGCTTTCCGTGAATGCAACCGCCCCATCCCCGGCCTACAAATTTCATAACTCAATATAAAATAATGAATTAATATTTTTTACTTTCTAATGACAATCCCTCCTTCGTTTTTTAAATATTTATTTCAAAATTAAGATTATTGAAATTTTT
This sequence comes from Yersinia alsatica, assembly GCF_902170305.1. GTDB lineage: Bacteria > Pseudomonadota > Gammaproteobacteria > Enterobacterales > Enterobacteriaceae > Yersinia > Yersinia alsatica. Next base: position 147,137 of record NZ_CABHWW010000008.1, read on the forward strand.
AACACCAAACAACCGAAATGTGTGTTTTGTATCGAGCAAATAACAAAACTATGACAGGGATCTAACAAATGCTGGTAATTTAAGCGCCAGCCAATGAATGGACGCATGATTAAACTGCGGCAAAATCACCTATAGCGGATTTAAGCAGAAGAGAAAAATGGAAGAAAGTAATAGCGGAAAACCCTGAGTATATGCCCATTCACTCTTAAATATCGGGCATATACTGGGTGTTTTTGATGAAATCAAATGATGGTTTAATAATTTAAATCAATAGGTTAGTGTTAAGTTCAAAAAACCGAACCGACTAATATCCTATCTCTCGGGAAACAGGTCTACCCACAACAAACAGCTGTCCGCAACCAGTGGTTGTAGTTGTCCCCCTTTGATAGCAGGTAACCACCAGCAGCCTTGCGAAGCGGTTAGCTCATGAGTTTCTGTGTGACTAATGAGCCATTTTCCCTTCACAACATAAATCAGCCCACCATGAGATACGGGTAGTTCTTGTGCTGAGCTAATAGATGTTACTGAAGACTGCCAGCAACCTCGCCGAGTCATGATGTTAAAATCCTGACTACTCCCCCCAAGCAGATGTGCATGGATAGGAATATCCCCGGGGAAAGCAAAAGGCTGTAATGGCTGTGAAAGTGTGTGGGCTTCCCAGTTTGGGCTGGACAACACAACGCCCTTCCCAGAAAGTAAGGTAATGGACCGGTCTATATCAGGGAATACTGAGAATGGACCATCTTGTTCAATCGTCGCAATACTGGCGCGCCAGGCAAAATCATCTCCCCCGACAGGCCAACACACAATTTCACGGGTTTCTCCGCCACCATTTCGCCAACGACTTACCGGTAAGCTGGCAAAATCAAAAACGGTAAAGCTCATCAGACCTCCTGTTGACAGGCTTTCAATACAGCCAGAAAATCCTGTGCAGTTTGCTGTTGCATTGGATGATATCTATCCACTATTACCGCTTTGCCCGCCACATAAACATCCCGAATTTGCGATTTGTCCCCCGCAAATAACCACCGATTCAATAAAGAAGCAGATTCTGTACCGGCAATGTAAGGATCGTCACCATCCAAAACTAGCCAATCAGCACGATATCCCTCAGCCAACTGTGCAATTTTACTGGCACAAGCTTGCCGTCCCCCGGCCAAAGCTTGGCTATAAAGTAAATCTGCCACCGCAGAATGCTTTTCATTTGTTAGCCGATTACGGCGTTGATCCCGTAGACGTTGGCCATATTCCAACCAACGTAGCTCCTCCACCACATCAAGAGAAACATGGCTATCAGAGCCAATTCCCCATCGCCCTTGATGATGTAAATAATCCACTGCCGGGAAAATACCATCCCCCAGATTCGCTTCTGTTGTGGGGCATAAACCCGCGACAGCTTGGCTGCTCGCCAGACGCACAAGCTCGGTTTCATCCAGATGCGTAGCATGAATCAAGCACCAGCGACTATCGACAGGTAAATTATCGTATAACCAAGTGACCGGTCGTTGCCCACTCCAGGCCAGACAGTCATTAACCTCTTTTTGCTGCTCAGCAATATGAATATGCACCGGTAACAGCTTATCCGAAGCCTGCAAAATTTCCTGCATTTGACCTAGCTCTACAGCGCGTAATGAGTGGAAGCAGAGCCCTTGATTTTGTAGTGGTTGATTTGCCAGCTGTTGGCGAATAACTTGCTGCTGCTTGAGATAGGTTTCTGTGTTTTGTATAAAACGGCGTTGACCCTGTTGAGCGGGTTGAGCACCAAACCCCGCATAACTGTATAACACGGGTAATAAGGTCATCCCTATTCCGGCATCTTGTGCAGCTTGGCTCAGCTGTGACGTCATTTCGCCAGGATTACTGTATGGGATACCGTCAGGGCCATGATGTAAATAATGGAATTCAGCAACTTGGGTATAGCCGCCTTTCAGCATTTCTATATACAGTTGACGAGCAATCACCCCGACTTGCTCTGGCGTCAATTGCTGTACCAAGCGATACATCAGATCCCGCCAAGTCCAAAAGCTGTCCTGTGGATTACCCGCCACTTCAGCTAAACCAGACATCATCCGCTGGAAAGCATGAGAGTGAAGGTTTGGCATTCCCGGTACTATTGGCCCGGATAAAACCTGACAACCTTCATTGCTGCTGCCACTAATAATACGCTGAATAACCCCTTGTTCATCCACCGTAATCTGTACGTCAGTTGCCCATCCATCAGATAAAAAAGCACGTTTGGTAAAATAAACTGGCATAGCGATATCCCAATATTTGGTTCAGAGTCAAACGCGCTAAGCAGCAGCTGCGTCAATTAATTAAATCACTTACTTGTATATACATATACACCGGCTAAATTCAACCGTAGACTTACCCTATAAATTCTCTTATTTGATGAGGTTAACGCCGTGGCGGAACAGCAAACGGTCTTAAAATTAAGTGCCGTAATGGACGATATTCCTGCGCCAATTTATCAACGGGTTAAATTGGCTATCATTCGCCAGATTAGAACCGGTGTCTGGCAGCCACATCAACGCGTTCCTTCAGAAAGTGAGCTCGTCGCCGAGTTAGGGGTCAGCCGTATGACCATTAACCGTGCACTGCGTGAGCTCACCAATGAAGGTTTTCTCATCCGTATGCAAGGCGTCGGTACCTTTGTTGCCGAGGCAAAAGCACACAGTGCCTTGCTTGAAGTCCATAATATTGCTGACGAAATTACCGCTCGCGGTCATCGTCACAGCAGTAAAATCCTACAATTAGAGGCTCGTCCAGCAAGCCCTGAAGAAGCGGTTGCTTTGGGTATTCAACCCGGCCAACTACTGTTCTACTCACAAATTGTTCATTATGAGAATGACACCCCTATTCAAGTCGAAAACCGTTGTGTTAACCCCAGTACCGCACCCGATTACATGAAACAGGATTTCAATCAAATAACGCCCTACAGCTACCTCACCCAGGCAGCCCCATTAACCGAAGGTGAACATATTGTTGAAGCTGTGATCCCCACTCAAACCGAGCGCCAGTTGCTGCAACTAAGTGAACATGAGCCCTGCTTATTGATTCGCCGCAGAACTTGGTACGGGAAAGCAATTGTGACTGCCGCTCAACTGCTCTATCCGGGTTCCCGTTATCAACTCTATGGCCGTTTTACCGCACAAGGTACCGTGACGTCCTGATCAATTTTTTTTCTCTGCAAGAACTGCGAAGTGTTACGCAATTGTTTAAATCCCTATCTTGCCGATAGTGAATTTATACGCTAGGTTGTCCATAATTGTATATACAACTTAATTCTGTGCATTCTTAGGGAGTCAGATGGTGTTAACAATTCACTGTGACAGTCTGTGGTACGGTGCCGATATCGTGACCATGCGTGAAGGGAAATATCACCTGATACCGCAAGGGGCAATGGCGGTCACTGACGGAAAAATAATCTGGATTGGGCCGCATAACGAATTGCCCTCGGTCAGTGCGTCACAAGAAGTCGTTTACCAAGGTGGCTTGATAACCCCCGGGTTAATCGATTGCCATACCCATCTGGTTTTTGGTGGTGATCGCAGTGCGGAGTTCGAACAGCGCCTCAATGGTGTGAGCTACGCCGAGATTGCAGCTAGTGGTGGCGGTATTGTGTCAACAGTCAGAGCGACGCGAAATACCAGCGAGCAGCAGTTACTTGAACAAGCTTTATTTCGCCTAAAACCCCTACTCGCCGAAGGTGTGACCTGCATTGAAATAAAATCCGGTTACGGTCTAAGCCTTGAAAGTGAAATAAAAATGCTGCGTGTTGCCCGTAAATTGGGTGAGTTATTGCCAATTACAGTTAAAACAACCTGTCTGGCTGCGCATGCTTTGCCCCCTGAATATTCGGGTCGGGCTGATGATTATATCGATTTTGTATGTGACACCATCATTCCTCACGTTGCCGCTGAAGGTCTGGCTGATGCTGTAGACGCATTTTGTGAACACTTGGCATTTTCTCCTGTACAAGTTGAACGTGTATTTTTAGCCGCGCAGCTTGCTGGCTTACCCGTCAAACTCCATGCAGAGCAACTTTCTGCACTTAATGGCAGTACTCTGGCCGCTAAATTTAATGCACTTTCAGCCGATCATCTTGAATATGCAACTGAATCTGATGTTCAAGCCATAGGTAAAGCGGGTACCGTCGCGGTATTGCTACCAGGAGCCTATTATCTGTTGCGGGAAACTCAATGCCCGCCAATAGAGCTGTTTCGCCAATATAACGTCCCGATGGCACTCGCCAGTGATGCTAACCCAGGCACATCCCCGGCACTTTCTCTGCGTTTGATGTTAAATATGGCATGTACATTATTCCGAATGACACCGGAAGAAGCTCTGGCCGGTGTCACTTGTCATGCCGCTCAAGCACTTGGATTACAAGACTCTCAGGGCACCCTCGAAGCAGGTAAATTGGCAAACTGGGTTCACTGGCCACTATCGCATCCTGCCGAACTGGCTTACTGGCTCGGCGGTCAATTACCTGCAACTGTTGTTTTTCAAGGAGACGTCCGCCAATGAACCTAACTGATCCTTTGAGTTTCCAGGCTGGTAAACTGCCCTTGTTAATCAGCATTCCACATGCAGGAACACGGCTAACGCCCGCAGTTGAAGCGAGCCTGACAGAAGCCGCTCGTCCGCTTTCCGATACTGACTGGCATATTCCTCGCCTTTATGACTTTGCCCGTGATATCGGGGCCAGCATAGTGATTGGCAATTACTCCCGTTTGGTTGTTGATCTAAACCGCCCTGAGGACGATCAGCCACTCTATACCACTGCGACTACCGGCCTATTCCCTGAAACACTATTTGATGGCCGTCCTTGCTTCATGGCGGGTAAAAACCCATCAGCGCAGGAACGTCAATCCTACCTGCTACAGATCTGGCGGCCCTACCACCAGCAACTTCAGTTAGAACTGGCACGGCTTAAAGCCAAGTTTGGCTATGCACTACTGTTAGATGCACACTCAATTGCCTCGGTTATTCCGCGGCTATTTGATGGGCAACTACCCGATTTGAATTTTGGCACCAACAGTGGAGCCAGCTGTAATCCATCGTTAAGCCAGCAATTGCTCGAATGTTGCGAACATCAAACTACATTCAGTCATGTCTTAAATGGCCGCTTTAAAGGCGGATATATTACTCGCGCATATGGCCAGCCACAGAATCACCAGCATGCAGTCCAGCTTGAGTTGTCACAGTTAAACTATATGTCTGAAACTGAACCCTATTCCTATCTGCCTGAGCGAGCTGTTCATTTACAGCAATTACTTCAGCAATTGGTTAATACCATGCTGAAATGGGGTAACGAACACTACCCACACTAATATTTGCAATATCTTGGCTATTCTTTGCTATGACTGAAAATCCGCAGATTTGAAATGCAAAAAAGGCGGGGTTAGCCCCGCCTTTTTAATTCACCAATTTCCGACACAGAAAAGGGTAATAATTACTGCTTAAATTAACTTAGAAACGGTAAGTCAAGTTAACGGCAACAGTATCATCGGTGCCCAGACCCAGTGGGTTGTTGTCTTGGTCCAGCAAGTTAATCTGGTAGTCAACATAGGCAAACATGTTTTTGTTGATGTAGTAAGTCACACCAACTTCAGCATATTTCAGCAAATCTGCATCACCCACAACGGCCAGATCTTTGCCTTTAGACTGAACATAGGCGATTGACGGGCGCAGACCATTTTCGAATTGATACTGAGCAACCAATTCTACGTTTTGGGTTTTGTTGGCAATCAGTGCCTTGTATGGAGTCATGTTCAGCGTTTCGCCGTACATTGCTGCCAGATAAACCTGGTTTGCATCATATTTCAGCGCAGTGGCCCAAGCCTGAGCTTTGTCACCGGTAGCACTGTTAGCCAGATTTTTCTGACCCAGAGTACGGTTGGAAGAGGAGTATGCTGCTACGAAGCCAACGCCACTGCCTTCGATGTCTTGATAGTCAACAGACAAACCGAAACCGTCGCCGTTAGCTTTCTGAATTGCACGCTCATTCTTGGTAGTATCGCCATCGTCGTTACGACCTTGATACTGAGCTGCAACATTCAGGCCTTTCACCAGACCGAAGAAGTCAGAATTACGATAAGTTGCCAGACCGGTTGAACGGCCAGTCATATAGTTGTCAGTATAGGCGATTGAGTCACCGCCGAATTCTGGCAACATGTCGGTATAAGCCAGCGCGTCGTAAACTACGCCATAGTTACGGCCATAATCAAAAGAGCCGAACTCAGCAAATTTTAAACCCGCAAAGCCCAGACGAGTTTTGTTGCCTTTATCGCCCTGAGATTCAGCGTTTTTAGCTGCAACGTTATATTCCCACTGGCCGAAACCGGTCAGTTGGCTATTGATCTGTGTTTCACCCTTAAAACCAAAACGCACATAAGTATCATCGGCGTTATTATGATTTGAAAAAAGGTACTTAGCGGCTACGCGACCATAAAGATCCAGCTTGTTGCCATCTTTATTATAAATTTCAGCTGCGTTTGACAGAGTTGGAACCATACTTAAGGTGACCGCTAAGGCCAGCACACTGCGCTTCATCATTATTTTTCCTTTAAATTTTAATAAAATTAACCCGCGGGCTGAATTAATTTTTCAGCCTCATAAAAGTTAACTTTTAATTTTTTATAGTTACCTGTCTTTGTAAAGCGAGTAGACATTATCATTAAGCACGAAAAGTTAAAACGGTAAAATTGAAGATATATAGGTATAGATAGGTAATCAATTGTAACAAAATGTTTTTAATGGAACTTTCCATAACCCTTTGATTAATTGAATTTTTAAGTAATTACATATAACCAAAACAGTGCATTAGCACCAAATTAGTGCAAAGTCATTTCAATTTGTTTCTTTTTTGTTCTATTGGATGATTAGTTTTGTGAAATGGAGTTGATATCACACTTCTAATGCATTTTTTTATATATTCAAAGTAATTAATTGACTATTTAAAATACAAACCACAAAGAGTTGAGTGTCACATTTGGTGCAATGAGAATAAAAGAAAACATCAATTCCATTAATAGATTTATAAAAAGTGTGGTTTTAACTCAATTTTAATTAGATGAGATTCAATAAGAGATAGATTCTTTATAAAAAATAAAATGAGGAAAGATTTAACTTGGTGAATAAAAAATGAGCTTTTTATTACTAACAGCTCATTTTTTTGTATGCTAAAAACGATATATAACTTTTAATTTAACTTAAGTAAAACTCACGCTAGTGATATTACCCCGCGTAACTATCTTTTGCGGTATTAGTAATAGAGCCTTACTTATACTTGTGGCAGTTCATCTTGCTTCATTTGCACCAACATGATCCCCGCACGTAATCCCAATGCAACTCGCGGGTTTGGAAACAAAATCCACTCATATTCATGTTCAACGCGGTAGCACTCATTATGTTGCTCGACCAACAAGGTACCTTGTTTAAATCGCGTAAAATTCACGGTGTCATCGGCTACCCACAATCTAAAGTCTGGGTGCTGCTTGAGCAGTGACTTCGTCACACGATAAAATTTCATCTCTTCTATCGATCGCTGCGGTAGTCGTCCACCGCTCACTAAGGCGCGTAAACCAGTGATAACCATCCTAAATTGTTCAAGCTGATTCTCACCAAAGGGCAATGCTTTACCGAGCTCCAACGTACAACTGGCGGCCTGACAATGCTCGCTACTAAAATGAGCAAAAGTGCCTCCTGCAGACGTGTGCATCACTAATGCATCCAGCTCAATATCCTGTAACCAACGTAGCATTGACGATGAGTAGGGAGTGGTTTGATAAGGGAGCAACCCAAAACGGGTATGATGTGAAGCACGGATTGCCGTGTGCAAATCATAATGCAGCCGCGTTGATTGAGAATCAGCAGCAAAGAACGCCAAGACTTTTTGCTCTAGTATTTCAGCCCGCAATGTCTCATCACTCGATGGATAATTCTGATAGCGCTGACCAAACATACGATTGATATCCGCAGTGAGATAGCGCTCTCCGGCTCTGATTGCGGGCGGGTTGCCTAATATCACTAATAGCCGTACTGCCAAGGATAATTTTTCAGCTAATAAGTCTGATACCAATTGATTTAAAATCTCAATCGGCGCTGTTTCATTTCCGTGAATCCCGGCGGATAACACTACTGACTGCGCATAGCTGCCGTGAGGCGTCAGCAACAATATCCCTTCATCCAGCCATTGCCACTTAAGGCTTGCCGTTTCCCCCGCGCTGACAGAGGGTGAATGACCCGATAATGTGACCGACAAAAAATCTGGCATAATCTTCCTTTCCTCTGCTTATTTATGGCTTCTAGCACTAATTACGTTGGAACGGGTATATCGAGCCAAGATTGAGTATTCTCGTCAATTCATCCAGTGCCTGCCGCCCTTCCTGCAACAACTGTGGGTCAGCTAAGTCCTTAAATTGCAAATGATCACGATAATGCTGGTCGATCCAATTATTCAGCGCAACAAACAAGGCTGGCGTTAGCATGACTCTGCTGTTTACCGCCTGCAACTCTGCACTGTTTAGTGCCACTCGCAAGCGCAAACAGGCTGGCCCCCCACCATTGCGCATACTTTCGCGCAAATCGAATACCCTCACCTCATCAATTGGCCCACCACTTTGAATCAATTCAGAAAGATATCGCCACACGGCGGGGCTTTCTTGTGATTCTTGTGGAATAACCAGCAACATTTTGCCGTTTGGCTTACTTAGCAACTGGCTGTTAAACAGATAGGTCGATACCGCTTGCGCCACTGACACCTGTGCGGCAGGCACTTCAATCGAGACCAGTTGCTGCTCTATCCGTCCCAGCTTGCGGCGAATATCGTCAATAACATCGATGTCTGGTATGAATGCATGCTGATGGTGGAATAGCACATTTTGATTGCTGACCGCGATAACATCATTATGGAAGACCCCTTGGTCAATCACCGCCGGGTTCTGCTGCACAAAAACCGTGCGATCCGGCTCCAATAAGTGTAGCCGCGCAACAGCTTCACTGGCTTCCAATGTCTGGCGGGCTGGATATCGGCTAGGCGCATCGCCGCCTTCCAACCCTTTACGGCCATAAACGAACACCTGAATCGCCGGGAGGTCATATTCACCGCCCAGACGGTTATGATTCGCTGCTCCTTCATCACCGAATAGCTCGACCGACGGCAGAGCATCATGATGAACAAAGTGCCGGTGGTTATTGAAAACACCTTTTAATATCGCGGAGGTGGTATCGGCTTCTATCGCCCGATGGAATTTATTATTCAAATTGGCGACGGTAAAGTGAACACGACCATCGGCACTGTCTGCCGACGGGGAAACAGTGGCTGCATTGGCCGTCCACATCGAAGATGCAGAGCTTACCGCAGAGAGCAAACGTGGAGATTTGCGCGCTACCTCACTCAATACCTGCTCATCTGAACCACTGAAACCGAGCTGGCGCAAAACATTTATCGCTGTGCGTTCCTGTGGTGGCAAAACACCTTGTTTGTACCCCAAGTCAGCTAAAGCTTTCATCTTCAGCAAACCCTGCTTCGCCGCTAGCCGGGGGTTGGAAATGTTATTTTGATGCCTGGCAGAAGCTTCATTGCCAAAAGACAATCCAGCATAGTGATGTGTCAGCCCGACTAATCCATCAAAGTTAACTTCATATCCTGCCATCGTATTATCCTTATTGACCTATTTGATATCAGGTGAAAAATGGCTATCAGGCAGATCGAAAGTGATACCCGGCGACAGTGTTGCTGGCAATGTCAGGCTTTCGCTTTCAAGTGAAGCCATTGGCCAGGCACAATAATCAGCAGCATAAAATGCACTTGGCCGATGATTGCCTGATGCCCCTATCCCACCAAATGGCGCGGCACTCGAAGCTCCAGTCAAGGGTTTGTTCCAGTTAACAATGCCTGCACGCGCTTCCAGCAGCAGTTGATCAAATTGCTGGCGGTCTTCTGAAACCAGGCCAATTGCTAAGCCAAATCTAGTCTGATTGGCAATCTGTAATGCCTGATTAAAATCGCTGTAGCGAATAACACTGACCAGCGGCCCGAAATACTCTTCATCGGGAACATCGCTGATCCCTGTAATATCAATGATACCTGGCGTCAATACCGCACTTTGGCTGTCGGGCCGCGTCATGGCTAACAGCGGCTTACCCCCGAGTGCCATCAAATGCTGTTGTGCCGCCAGCATTTTTTCTGCTGCCTGTGATGAAATCACCGCGCCCATAAAAGGAGCCGGTTGCATATCCCAGCGGCCAATACGTAGCGCTTTAGCGACTGCGACAAACCGTTGTAGAAAAGCATCGCCGTCCGCACCGCGCTTCACTAACAGGCGGCGCGAGCAGGTGCAGCGCTGACCGGCGGAGATAAAAGCGGACTGAATAGCCAGGTTCACCGCAGCATCACGGTCGGTTACCTGCTCAACAATCAAGGCATTATTCCCCCCCATCTCCAGCGCCAGAATTTTCTCTGGCTGGCCCGCCAGTTGGCGGTGCAGGTGATAGCCGGTATTGGCACTGCCGGTAAAGAGCAAGCCATCAATATCTGCTTGAGTCGCCAGTGCTTCGCCGGTTTCTCGCCCGCCTTGCACTAAATTGATGACGCCATCAGGAATACCTGCCAACTGCCATAATTTGACTGTTTCTTCTGCCGTCAGCGGTGTCAGTTCACTGGGTTTGAACACTAGGGTGTTACCCGCCAACAATGCAGGAACAATATGTCCATTGGGTAAATGTCCGGGGAAATTGTATGGGCCAAATACCGCCAGCACGCCATGTGGCCGGTGACGTAACACTGACAGACCATCGGCCATGGCGGTTTGGCTGCTGCCTGTTCGGGCTTGATAGGCTTGCAATGAAATAGCCACTTTGCCAATCATCGCCTGTACTTCGGTCAACGTCTCCCAATGGGGCTTACTCGTTTCCAGACTAATAGTGCGCGCCAGTTGCTGCTTATGCTGCTCAAGTAGTTTGGCAAAGCGTTGTACCACTGCCGCTCGTTGTTCCAGTGGTGCACGCGCCCAAGCAGGGAAAGCTTCCCGTGCAGCGCGGCAAGCCGAGGTGACATCAGCACTGTCGGCTGCACGTGCTTGCCATAATAATTGCTGATCCATCGGATCATGCTTATCGAAATGTGCACCTTTCCCGGTGCGCCACTCCCCGTCAATAAACAGTGCAGGATGGGTCATTTTCTTGTCTCCGGAGCAAAAAGGCTGACTATCCGAACCGAATCACCGGCGACGACACCCAGTGCAGCTGCATTTTCAGTGGTTAAATGCAGTAATTCGTCTGATAGATGAGTGTTAATCAATATTGAGCGGAAATATTGATAACTGTCATTTGCCACAAGGTAGGCACTGCCACTGGGGTCTATATCGATATCATCGATAATCACTTTTCGTTTAGTGCTATCACGCACCGCCCGCACTTCGTCAGTGTTAGCCTCCAACGTTGGCCCACCATCAAAGATATCTACATACCCTTGATATTGCAGGCCTTCAGTCTCTAGCACCGCACGCGCAGGAGCAGTATGAGGATGAACCTGACCAATCACTGCGCGGGCTTCTTCCGCCAAGAAATCAACATACAGCGGGTGTTTGGGCATCAATTCAGCAATAAACGCTTTCTGCCCTGTGCCACTGAGATAGTCTGCTTTGGCAAATTCAATCGAAAAGAAGTGGCGGCCGACATTCTCCCAAAATGGCGAGCGACCTTGCTCATCAGTGTAACCTCGCATCTCTGCGATCACTTTGCGTGAAAAATACTGACGAAATGCGGCAATAAACAGGAAGCGTACTTTTGATAAGAAAGGGCCGTTTTTATCCTTACGATATTCCGGATCAAGAAACAGCGTGCATAATTCGCTATAGCCGGTGTGGTCGTTACTCAGAAACAAAGTGGGTACTGATTTATACACATTGAGCGTTTTGGAAGCATGAACCAATGTCCCAACGCGGAAATTATACCAAGGGTCATTCATTCCCACGGCCACTTCAATGGCGCTGACCCCCACCACTTTTCCGCGTTCGCTATCTTCCAGCACGAACAAATAACCTTGTTCACCCGCCGCCAAGGAACCTTGCCAGGTATTTAATGCGCGCTCAATCCGAGCCGCCAGATGGGGTTCATTTTGTGGCAGTGAGGTCATGCCGACGCCAGTTTTTCCAGCTAATTCCAAAATATCAGCTAAATCACGGCGCTCTACCGGGCGAATGATCATCATATTCAAGGTTCCTTGCTGACTGCATAAATGTTACGACTTAGCCTTGCGACAGACCTGCTCAATACCCAGAGCAAGTCGAGCCAAGCCCTCTTTAATATCCTGCTGAGAAATAATGAGCGACGGAGCAAAACGCACCACATCCGGGCCAGCAATCAAGGCAATCAACCCATGTTGGGCGGCGGCCTGAACGATCTCTTTTGACTTACCGGCATAATCACTGTTGAGCACACAGCCAATCAGCAACCCACGCCCACGAATTTCTGCAAACACTTTGTAACGCGCATTAATTTCAGCCAGTCCATCCAAGAACCACTGATGCCTTTCTTTCACCCCGGTCAACACTTCCGGTGTATTAATCAGAGATAAAACGGTTCCTGCCACGGCACAAGCCAGTGGATTACCGCCGTAAGTGGTCCCATGACTACCGACATTCAGTGCACTGGCATATTGGGTCGTCGTCAGCATCGCCGCAATGGGGAACCCACCGCCGAGTGCTTTGGCGCTGGTCAACACATCCGGCGTGACGCCATAGTGCATGTAGGCGTATAGCTCTCCGGTACGGCCTACACCGGTTTGTACTTCATCAAAAATCAGTAAGGCATTATGTCGATCGCACAACGCGCGCAAGCCATGCAGGAATTCTCTATCTGCGGGTAGCACGCCGCCTTCACCTTGGATCGGCTCCACAATGACGGCACAGGTTTGGTCAGTAATAAGGGCTTGTGCCGAGGCCAAGTCGTTAAAAATGCCATGGCTGATGCCCCCCGGTAACGGTGCAAAATCCTGTGAGTATTTCGGCTGCCCACCAGCAGAAACCGTAAACAGCGTCCGGCCATGAAATGCATTTCTGAAAGCGACAATCTGGTTCTTCTCGCCCTGTTGCCCCGGCTTATTGGCAAAATTATCCAGCGCATACTTACGAGCCAGTTTCAGGGCCGCTTCATTAGCCTCGGCCCCTGAGTTACAGAAAAACACTTTCTCCGCGAAGGTGGCGTCAATCAGTTGTTTCGCCAGACGCAGCACCGGCTCGTTGGTATAGCCATTGCCCAAATGCCACACTTTATCTGCTTGCTCAATCAGCGCGGCTTTAACAGCCGGATGCCCATGCCCCAAAGCATTTACGGCAATACCACCAGCAAAATCGATATAAGATTTGCCCTGCTGATCCCACAGCGTCGCACCTTCTCCGCGCACCACAATAAAATCAGCTGGAGCATAGGTTGGTACGATCCATTCATCAAAAGACTGTCGGGTAACCGCGATTGGCTGTTCCATATTGGCCTCTTTAATCAGCGTAAATATTAGGTTGAGAGACTTGTGGCTAGGGTTTGCTTCAAGGGCCAACAAAATTCTCTTACTCTGTTAACAATGAAAAATGAAATATATTCACCTGATATAAAGTGTACAGCAGCTTTCATGCCATACCAGTCAGTATGTGAATAAAATGTATAAATTCCATTAAAACAATAATTTATAATGCATAATTATGCAAATAGCTCGCATTCATACTGCATTTAAGGGGATTTATTGAGCAATTTGTTAGATTTTCTCGAAATTATATGCATTCGATACCAATTTTGATTTTTGCTCTATCAGATCACATTTCGGCAACACGAAAATAACAATGACGAATCCCTACGCCCTATAAATGGGCAGTGAATGCATCAATTAAGTGCATTTCTGCTACCAAGATAGTGGGCTGGAAGTGTCGGGCTAAGCTGTTTATGCATAACAGCGGGCGAAAATATCAGTAGAGGATTATGCTGACTTAGCCCCCTTTTTTGGGGCTGTCAGCATCATATATTGGTGGGAAATTTAGCGAGAGCGACGTTCTGCGCCACTGGTTAATTGGGTAATAAGCAAGGCCAGAATACGAATGGCTTTTTCGCTCTGTTCTGACCAGGCAAAAGAAGCATTAAGGCGGAAACAGTGATCAAATTGGTTGCCCGTGGTAAACATTCGCCCCGGCGCAATGCTGACCCCCTGCTCCAGTGCTCGCTGATATAATTCACTGGCATTAAAAGGGGGTTCCAGCTCTAGCCACAAAAAATAGCCCCCAGCAGGATGGCTGATTTTGACATTTTTAGGGAAATGTTCGGCGACAGCCTGACGCAGTGCATTTAACCGCTGCTCCATGACACGGCGCAAGCGGCGCAGGTGGGTATCGTAGCCGCCTTGCGTCAGATAATCGGCAATCGCCAACTGGGTTGGCACACTGGCTGAGACGGTACTCATCAGTTGCAGATGCTGTATCCGCTGCGCATGTTCCCCCGCCGCCACCCAGCCGACGCGAAACCCCGGCGCTAAGCATTTAGAAAATGAGGAGCAATGTAGTATTTGCCGGTGTTGATCGAGGGCTTTGGCTGGCAATGGCCGTTCAGCACCGAAATACAATTCACCATAAACATCATCTTCAATCAGCGAGATATTATTTTGTTGTAACAGCGCCACCAGCCGTTTTTTCTGTGGCCAAGACATAGTAGAACCCAATGGATTTTGAAAATGGGTCATCAGCCAGCAGGCTTTGATGGGGTACTGGCTGATAACCTGTTCAAGTGCATCCAAATCTATGCCCTGCTGCGGGTGAGTGGTAATCGCAATGGCTTTTAGGCGCAAACGCTCTATCGCCTGCAAGGCACCATAAAATGCAGGCGACTCGATAACCACCCAATCTCCGGGCTGAGTGACGGCTTGTAAGCTTAGGCTCAGTGATTCCATCGCGCCGGCGGTAATCACAATTTCCTCGGGTGAAACATTCATTCCACTGGCGGCATAACGCTGAGCAATATTGCGACGCAAACTTTCATTGCCCGGTGGCAGGTTAGTCACTGAACTCTGTGGCGATATCTTGCGCGCAACACCGGCCAGTGCGCGCGACAAACGCGGCTGTAGTAATAAGCTAGGATCGGGAAATGCCGAGCCAAAGGGCATGATAGCCGGATCTTTTCCTGCCTGTAGCACATCAAAAATAAAGGTATTAATGTCTACCTGCTCATCCAGATGCAGCTTTTTACCCCGCTGAGGCTGCGGCAATTGGGTCGGACGCGAAGCAACATAATATCCCGATTGCGGTCGCGCCACGATCCAACCCTGACTCTCCAGCAACTGATAAGACTGCACCACGGTCATTAAACTTAAACCTGATTGCTTACAACTTTCCCGCAACGAGGGCAGCTTGTCACCGGCTTGCCAAACCTTGGACTGTATTTGCGCCCGGATTTGTTGTGCTAACTGTTCATATCGAGTCATAGGCCAACTGTTATAGGTAAGATTGAATTAATTGTCACTATTATAGCCACTTTAACTTATGGTTAACTAACTGCCAAGTTTACGCCGCGAAATAATCGCCGATAGCTACCCCAACGAATAGCTATCGCGCGCATGATTCATTTTACAAATTAATGAGGCAGTACCATGTTTGCAGCGAGGTCGCTATGTTTGGCTTAACCGCTCTCGAGTTGGCCAGAATCCAATTCGCTTTCACCATTTCATTCCACATTATCTTCCCGGCAATCACTATTGGGTTAGCCAGCTTTCTGGCGGTACTGGAAGGTTTATGGCTCAAAACCAAAAATGAGGATTACCGCGATCTTTATCATTTCTGGTCGAAAATCTTTGCCGTCAACTTTGGTATGGGCGTGGTTTCTGGCTTGGTAATGGCTTACCAATTTGGTACCAACTGGAGCTTCTTCTCTGAATTTGCCGGCAGTATCACCGGCCCATTATTAACCTATGAAGTGTTAACCGCATTCTTCCTTGAGGCAGGTTTCCTTGGTGTCATGCTGTTTGGCTGGAATCGTGTTGGCCCCGGTTTGCATTTCTTTGCAACCTGCATGGTGGCATTGGGGACCTTAATGTCGACCTTCTGGATACTAGCCTCTAATAGCTGGATGCAAACTCCCCAAGGTTTTGAAATCATTAATGGGCAAGTGGTCCCGGTTGACTGGTTAAAAGTGATATTTAATCCGTCATTCCCTTACCGGCTGCTACACATGTCAACCGCCGCCTTCCTGGCCTCTGCATTCTTCGTCGGTGCTTCTGCGGCTTGGCATCTACTGCGCAAGCGCGACACGCCCGCGATGCGAAAAATGCTCTCAATGGCGATGTGGATGGCGTTAATTGTGGCCCCACTTCAGGCGGTTATCGGGGATGCCCATGGTCTGAATACGCTGGAATATCAACCGGCTAAAATTGCGGCTATTGAAGGACACTGGGAAAACCAGCCCGGCGAGCCTACACCACTGATTCTGTTTGGCTGGCCAGATATGAAGCAGGAGAAAACTCATTTCGCGCTGAAAGTTCCTTACTTAGGAAGTTTGATCCTGACACACAGTTTGGATAAACAGATCCCGGCGCTGAAATCTTTCCCACCGGAAGACCGGCCCAATTCCACCATTGTGTTTTGGTCCTTCCGCATCATGGTCGGGTTAGGCATGTTGATGATTTTGGCTGGCTTCTGGAGTTTATGGTTACGTTGGCGCGGCAAATTGTATCAATCACGCCCTTTCCTCCACTTCGTATTGTGGATGGGGCCGTCAGGGCTGATAGCTATTCTGGCGGGCTGGTTTACTACCGAGGTGGGTCGCCAGCCTTGGATTGTCTATGGCTTACAACGCACCAGCGATGCGGTTTCATCTCACGGTGAAATACATATGAGTATCAGTCTGCTGATCTTTATCGTGGTCTATGGCTCGGTATTTGGGGTGGGCTACGCCTACATGATGCGACTCATCCGCAAAGGGCCAAAAAAAGGAGCTCATCATGGGCATTGATCTGCCACTGATTTGGTTTGTCATTATTGTTTTCAGCACCATGATGTACGTAGTTATGGATGGTTTCGATTTGGGCATCGGGATCTTATTTCCGCTGGTCAAAAACAGCCGTGATCGGGATCTGATGATGAATAGCGTCGCCCCGGTCTGGGATGGCAACGAAACTTGGCTAGTACTCGGTGGGGCCGCCCTGTTGGGCGCTTTCCCTCTGGCCTATGCGGTCATTCTGGATGCACTGGCAATCCCACTGACCCTAATGTTACTCGGGCTGATTTTTCGCGGTGTAGCATTTGAATTTCGTTTTAAAGCCAGCCCGGAAAAGCAACACATTTGGGATAAAGCTTTTATTGGCGGTTCGGTAATCGCCACCTTTACGCAGGGAATGGTTGTGGGTGCTTTTATTCACGGCTTCCCTGTGACTGGCCGCAGTTACAGTGGCGGTCAATTTGATTGGTTTACGCCCTTTGCCCTGTTTTGTGGCTTGGGTCTGGTTACTGCTTACGCCCTTTTAGGTTGTACCTGGCTCATCATGAAAACCGAAGGCCATGTCCAGCAAGTCATGCATAAACTGGCAACCCCACTGACGCTGATGTTGCTGTTAATTATTGCCGTCATTAGCCTATGGACCCCACTGGCGCATCCACAAATTGCCACGCGTTGGTTCAGCTTACCCAACCTGTTCTGGTTCTTGCCGGTGCCATTATTAGTGCTGCTGGCCAGTTGGGCTTTGCTCCGCTCAGTCAGCCATGGCGGTCATTATGCCCCCTTCCTACTGACACTGCTGCTGGTGTTCTTGGGGTACAGCGGCTTGGGTATCAGCATCTGGCCTTACCTTATTCCGCCATCAATTACGTTATGGCAAGCCGCCGCTCCACCGCAAAGTCTGGGATTTATGCTAGTTGGCGCACTGTTTATTATCCCAATCATTCTGGTTTACACCTTCTGGAGCTATTACGTATTCAGAGGGAAAATCAATCACGAACAGGGTTATCACTGAATGATGAAATCACAATCACCCACCCAACCTTTGGCGCAGGTAAAATCACCTTGGTGGAAAAAGGCGGGCTGGATGCTGCTTATCTGGTGCGGTAGCGTGCTGGCTTTATTGGCAGTCTCTATGCTGTTCCGTATGATGATGACTGCTGCTGGCATGAAGTCTCACTAGATTTCATGCCGATGAGTCTCAAAAGCGGCAAGGTTGCCACGCTTATTGGTTAAAGGAATTCCACTTTATGAAACGTTATCTAATCCCATTAGTTAATCAGATAGCTTTGCTGATGATACTGTTGGGGATGTTGGGGCTGGCTGGCATGACGATTTCATCATGGATGGCACAAAGCATTCAGGGTAACGCGCACGCCATCAATAAAGCGGGTTCACTGCGTATGCAAAGCTACCGGCTACTGTCAATGGTGCCGCTAGATAAGAATGATTTACCTTATCTGGCAGCACTGGAGCAGGACAAAACCAGCAGCGATTTACAGCATGCACTCCAGCGAGAAGGCTTAACCAGCCAATATCAACAAATTGAGCGCTACTGGCAAACCACATTAAAACCACAACTGCTGCAAGCTAAACATCCTGATGACGTCTCCGCCAGTGTGGCAGATTTTGTGCATCAGCTTGATGCTTTGGTATTAGCCATCGACCATAAAACAGAGCAGCGCCTGCTGTTAGTCACCATGATCCAGTTGGTGTTCATTGTGCTGACTTTGGGGCTGCTGTTGGCGACTATTTATTACTTGCGCCGCCGCTTATTACGCCCGTGGCTACAGTTAATCTCAATGGCAAATGCCATTGGCCGCGGTGATTTCAGCAAGCGCTACACCCTCTCATATCAACGTGACGAGATGGGGATGTTGGGGACGGCGCTGAATCGAATGTCACAGGAACTGTCATTTATTTACAAGGATTTAGAGCAGCGAGTCGCGCAGAAAACTGCCGATTTACAGCAGAAGAATCAGGTACTGGCATTTCTCTATCACAGCAGTCGTCAACTGCATACCCACCAACCTTTGGGTGAACGTTTAGTGCCGATCATTGAGCAATTACAGGCACTGACGCCGCTGGAAAATGTGCAGATCTGTTTGTATGAAAATCATCTTTATCGTGCTCATCTCACTGACGATACCGATGGCGAATACTTGCCACCGCAAAATCGCCCGACGCAATTGACCATTAGCGGCTCAGCCGCCGCCCTAAGCCATGCAACTTCACGTGAATCTCTGAGTTGGAGTTTGAGTGATAAGCTCGGTCAATATGGTTTGCTGTTGGCAAAACTGCCATCAGAGACGCCGCTTAACTCCGATCAACAGCAACTGGTTAACATGCTGGTTGAACAACTGACCAGCACGCTGGCCTTGGAAAGTCAGGCCAAACATCAGCAACAGTTATTGCTGATGGAAGAGCGCTCGGCAATTGCCCGCGAGCTACATGACTCTATCGCCCAGTCTCTCTCTTGCCTGAAGATACAAATTAGCTGCTTGCAGATGCAATCGCCGGACTTAGCTGAACCCAGCAAACTATTGGTACAGCAAATGCGCGATGAACTGAATATCGCCTACCGCCAATTGCGTGAGTTGCTGACGACATTTCGTCTGAAATTGCATGAGGCGACATTACAAGCCGCGCTGCAAACCTTGGTCAACGAGTTCAGTGAGCGGGCCGGTTTGCCTATCACTTTCAACTTTAATTTACCCTCGGGCTTGATTCCCGACCACCAAGCTATTCACATGGTCAATATTGCCCGTGAAGCACTCAATAATATTTATAAGCATGCGCATGCCAGTGAAGCCACGATTAATGTCACTGTCGAAGCCGGCGAAGTGATTATGTCGATCATCGACAATGGCTGTGGTATTGGTCAAGCCAGTGAGCGGCCCAATCACTATGGCTTAATTATCATGCAGGACCGAGCGGCCAGTTTGAATGGGCATTGTGTCATTCGCCAGCGTGATGAAGGGGGAACAGAAGTTCGGGTGCGGTTTATCCCTGATAATAATGATATTGACTGACGTTTTCACCCAAACTGCCAGCCAGTACCACTAAATTTGGTAATCGATCACCACTTCATCTGCCGCCTCCGCCAATACTTTCTCTTTAATATCATGCAGAGAAAGTGTTGGATTACAGAGCTGGATAAAGAACCAGATAAAGTTACGTTGTAACTGACCGCGTTTTAGCCCTAACCAAACGGTATTAGCATCAAAGAGATGCTCGGCATTCAGCCGCACTAACCCCTTATCCCGATGTGCCTCATAGGACATATCCGCCAGAATACCGACCCCCAGTCCCAACTCGACATAAGTTTTAATCACATCAGAATCTTGCGCGCTTAATGCGATATCGGGTGTCAGACCGGCATTCTTGAAAGCATTATCTACACGAGAACGCCCGGTAATACCTTGGCGATAGGTAATTAATGGCAAGTGGCTTAAGGTTTCCAGTGTGATATTGCTCTCTTGAGTGAGCGGATGATTCTCTGGCACCACAATTGCGTGATGCCAGCGATAATAAGGGAATGCAGCCACAGATTCGTCACTCATCAAGACTTCAGTAGCGATACCAATATCAGCTTCGCCGGATTGCAGCATCGCGGCAATCTCTTGTGGATTCCCCTGACTAATAACCAGTTTGACCTGCGGATACAGCAGGCGAAATTCTTTAATTACGCGTGGCAAACTGTAGCGTGCTTGAGTATGAGTGGTCGCGATATGTAACTGGCCGCTATCATTGTTACTGAATACATCAGCCAAACGTCGAATTTGGTTGGCATCATTTAGCATCCGTTCGGCCACCGTCAGCAACTCTTTACCTGGCTCGGTCATTCCTAGCAAGCGCTTACCGCGTCTGATAAATATCTCAATACCTAACTCTTCTTCCAGCTCGCGAATATGCCGACTGACACCTGATTGTGAGGTAAATAATGTGTTGGCGACTTCAGTCAGGTTGTAATTGCAACGAGCCGATTCCCGAATAATTTTAAGCTGCTGGAAATTCACACTAAGCCCCTTTCGTTTTATTCTGATTGATACATAGATTTACGAGGGATAGTGACGACAAACAAATACAAAAAAACCGTTGCTTATGTTTTTTTGTACTAAGTAAAGCTGAGGGTGGATGTTGGACAGCGCGTTTTAATTGAAAAAGTGAAAATAATATTATTTATCAGGGCAATAGATTCTCACCGAGTATTTTTATAATTGGCAAAATTCAAGACAATAAATAGAATTCGCTATATTCAATTACTTTTTAATATATATCCAATAGATTTCGAACTATGGGAAGGCGGCAAAGGAGATGCCTTGATAAGCTTACATTGCTAACTGATTCGGGTGAGCAAGAGTGGCAATCCCCCTGTAACAGGCAAGATGCCAGAATAGCACTTTGCCGTTAGACGCCATTTTATGCCGATGATAAAATTGTCCGATTAAATTCACCTGCATAGACTTTATCTCCTTCATATTCATGCCAGGGAGTGAGTTGATATTGATGTTATTCAGCCTCTCATGCCAAGAGAGGCTGTTCGGGAGTTATTCATGCCACTGGCTATTATTGCGCTGACCATTGCTACATTTGGCATTGGTACCAGCGAGTTTGTCATTATGGGATTATTACCGGAAGTCGCTCGTGATCTGGGGGTTAGTATCCCTAAAACCGGAATGTTGGTTTCTGTTTATGCCATGGGGGTTGTTATTGGTGCCCCTCTTCTGGCTATCGCGACCGCGCGCATCCCTCGCAAATCCACACTCTTGGGCTTAATCGTTCTATTTATTATTGGCAATGTTCTGTGTGCTTTGGCTGAAACTTATAACCTATTAATGGCCGCGCGTATTATTGCCGCATTGTGCCATGGCACATTCTTTGGGTTGGCATCAGTGGTCGCAACTGATTTAGTGCCACCCAATCGCCGGGCGCGAGCAATTGCATTAGTCTTTATGGGGGTTACGCTGGCTAACGTGCTGGGTGTCCCTTTAGGAACCGCTATTGGGCAAGCTTTTGGCTGGCGAGCGGCATTTTGGGGTGTCAGCGCCATCGGTATTGTCGCCATCGTCGCCGTCATTGCCTGGTTACCCAGCCATATTCCGATGAAAAGAATCAGTCCGAAATTGGAATTCAAAACACTCATGCAGAAGAAAGTGCAAACCGCCTTGCTGCTATCTGTGTTAACCAATACCAGTTTATTTACTGTTTTCACCTATATTGCCCCGTTACTACGCGAAGTGACTCGAGTTTCTGAGCATGGTGTCACGGTAGTCCTGCTGATCCTCGGGGTTGGGTTATCCATCGGCAGTGTTTTGGGCGGCCGTTTAGGTGATAAAAATCTAGTCGGCTCAATGACCCGTTTGATTACCATCTTGATAGGTATTTTGCTGGCGCTGCATTACACCATTGGCTTCTATTTACCGGCAATACTGACCTTATTTATCTGGAGTATCGTGGCTTTCGCTTTATGCCCAATGCTACAGCTCTTGGTAGTTGATCAAGCCCGTGACGCCCCGAATCTGGCGTCCACCTTTAACCAGAGCGCCTTCAATTTGGGCAATGCTTTAGGGGCTTGGCTCGGTGGCACCTTGCTGGCATTTGGCCTGCACTTACAGCAACTTCCGCTCGCGGCAATGGCCGTCATGGTTGTTGCACTGGTCACCATGTTGCGGCTAAGAATGCATTTTCGGCGCACAGCCATGGTGCAACCCATCAGCTAAATCCCTCTTTGATACCTGTTGATTCTGTCCCCACTGCGGTGGGGCATGAAACCTTTTCGTTTCCCTGACACTCTTTTCATGCAAATAATTATCATTAACATTGGTTAATGGTATAATTTCGCCCACTAAAAGCCACGACCCTTGCTGGCTGATGCAGCAGAATAAAACACCATAAGATAAGAAGGACAAACTGTGACTACAGAATCAACCGCAGCAAAACCCAGATATCGCCCAACTCCGCCGCGCCTGATACAGGTAAAAAAGGTTGTCGACATTTCACCTCATTTGCGCCGAATTACTTTTCATAGCCCAACACTGGAGAATTACCCGTCAGACTGTGCTGGCGCTCATCTAAAAGTTTTCCTGCCGCTGGCACACCAAACCCAGCCAGAATTGCCGGTGCTGAGTGACAAAGGCCCGGTATGGCCCGCAGCCGACGTTCGCCCGATTGTTCGTACCTATTCGGTGCGCGCAGTCCGCCCTGAACAAGGTGAAATCGATATTGAATTTGCCCTCCATGATCACCCTGGCCCGGCGGTGAGTTTTGCTCGCAATGCCAAAATCGGTGACTGGATGGGGATTACCAATCCAGGCGGCCCTGAAACCATGTTGCCCGCAGCGGCCTACAGTTATTTGGTAGGCGACCCCTCGTCACTGCCAGCTATTGCGGCATTATTGGAAACATTACCTGCCGACGCGCAAGGCCATGCCATTATTCGTGTAGATACCCCAGAAGATGTGCTCAACCTGATTAAACCTGCCGGTGTTGAACTGAGCTGGGTCATCGGTGGCACCGATAAAACGGATGATGTTATCAGCCAATTCTGTGCACTAGAGTTGCCAATGGCAGAAGCTACATTCTGGTTGGCGGGAGAAGATAGATTGGTAGTGGCGCTGCGCCGTTATCTGCGTCGTGAAAAAAGCTGTGAACGCCAACAACTTTATGCTGTTCCCTACTGGCGTGAAGGGCTGAATGAAGAAGATTATCATCACAAACGCCATGAAGTGATGGACAATATCGACGACTAAGCGACATTAATCTCTATGAAATCAATGGACATCACTCTGTAATGTCCATTTTGACATCTGTTTTTTTACCTTTCCCCGTTAAAACCTTGTAAATTTCCTGCGACAATTCCCTGTTATTTGTTAGTCTTAAAGCTACTTAGCCTGCAATATGGCACTTAATTATCGTTAAATGGCTCTAATGCCTGTTTAATGCAGTAAAGTTATTAGGAGTGTGCTCGAAATGAAGTCGCAAAATGATCCTGGCCGATCTAAATCCCGCCATCACGAATACTCCCTTATCCTGCCTATTATTGCGCTGGTTATTCTTAATATCTGGGGTGATACCAGCAATTTTGCTGCCGTGATCATTATTAACCTGATTGCACTGGTCGGTATTCTGAGCAGTGCATTTAGTGTGGTGCGTCATGCTGACGTATTGGCACACCGGTTGGGTGAACCCTATGGCTCGTTGATCCTCAGTCTGTCAGTTGTCGTGCTTGAGGTTAGTTTGATCTCAGCAATGATGGCGACCGGCGATGCTGCACCGGCACTGATGCGCGATACTCTCTATTCCATCATCATGATTGTGATTGGCGGATTGGTTGGGGTGTCTTTATTACTTGGTGGCCGCAAATTTGCTACCCAACACGTCAATCTGGTCGGTATCAAACAGTATCTGATGGCTATCTTCCCGTTGGCTATCATTGTGTTAGTGCTGCCAAGCACCCTGCCTGGCGGTAGTTTTAGTGTGACACAATCATTGGTTGTCGCGGCTATTTCAGCGGCGATGTACGGTGTTTTCCTGCTGATCCAAACTAAAACGCACCAAAGTCTGTTTGTTTATGAACATGAAGATGAAGGGGATGACCCAAGTGATCCTCACCACGGTAAACCTTCATCTCATAGCAGCCTGTGGCACACATTTTGGCTTTTGATTCACTTGGTTGCAGTCATTGCCGTGACTAAGTTTGATGCCAACCCATTGGAAGCCCTGTTAACAGAATTGAATGCTCCGGCTAAGTTTACCGGCTTCCTGATAGCCTTGCTTATCCTGTCACCTGAAGGTTTGGGGGCGTTGAAAGCCGTGTTGGCCAATCAGGTACAGCGGGCCATGAACCTGTTCTTTGGCTCAGTGCTGGCGACCATTTCTCTGACAGTTCCGGCGGTAACATTGATTGCGGTACTGACTGGGCAAGAGTTGAACTTTGGTCTGGAAGCACCGCACATTGTGGTGATGGTCAGTGTGTTAATTCTGTCGCAGATTTCATTCTCTACTGGCAGAACCAACGTGCTCAACGGCACCGCTCATCTGGCGCTATTTGCGGCTTATATGATGACAATTATGCTGTAGCGGCAATAAGTTAAAAATATCCTTGAATAAGCAAAGGGCAAGCGCACATCACGCTTGCCCTTTTTTATCGGGTCATCCATTCATAATCTTGAGTTATGAATAGGCATTTAAGGTGTGCTGACAGAGTGCAGAACGGACACAGTCCTGTTTATCAAAGCGAATGATGCCAATCATTTCATCCTCAGCAAAACGCTCCAGCGCATCACTAAGGCCTGATTTCACACCGCGTGGCAGGTCACACTGGGTGATGTCACCATTAACGATGACTGTGACATTTTCGCCAAGGCGGGTCAGAAACATCTTCATCTGGCTGGCGGTTACGTTTTGTGCCTCATCGAGGATCACCACCGCATTCTCAAAGGTACGCCCACGCATATAGGCGAAAGGCGCAATCTCTACCTTGCCAATTTCTGGCCGCAGGCAATATTGCAGGAAAGAGGAACCGAGTCGGCGCAACAGAATGTCATACACCGGGCGGAAGTAAGGCGCGAACTTCTCAGAGATATCACCAGGCAGGAAACCCAGATCCTCATCTGCCTGGAGCACCGGCCGCGTCACAATGATGCGATCAACTTCTTTGTGAATTAATGCTTCAGCAGCCTTGGCTGCGCTGATAAAGGTTTTACCACACCCCGCTTCACCGGTGGCGAAGATGAGCAGTTTACTTTCTATGGCTGATAAGTAATGACCTTGAGCTTCCGTACGCGCCTGAATAACGGAGGTATCACGGCTATCCCGTGCCATACCTATTGATTCAACACCGCCCATTTGTACTAACGATGTCACGTTTTCTTCCTCACGCTGACGATGACTACGTGAATCACGTCTAATTACGCGTTTCGCTTCACGACGAGCTTTGATCACTGCTTTCTGTCTTCCCATAGTGGCACCTTTCAGTTTGATTCACCTACCGCAGCAGAAATTGCCTGCGCGATTATGTTTCACATACGGATGAGGTTTTGGCTTCCTTTGCAGCCAATAATAGCCAATGAAAAATGCGAATTATGCAACCGTCCAAATGCCTGGAGTAAAAATGGCCGTTGAGGGAATACAGTATCGCAAGGGGGAGTTATTACGTGACATTAATGCTGAGAACAACAATGCTGAGAACAACAACCAGGGGAACAAGAGTATGGTGAATATAAAAATAACAGGGATGGGTAATGACGATACTACTGAAATTTTAGAGTCGGAGAGGAAGCCCTCGTAACAACGAGTCGCTCGCATGAAACTTTGGTCTTGTCTTAACAGCCCAATCATGGACTCTACCATTAGCGATCCCCGCAGTGATAAACAACAGCCTAAGCTGTGCACCGTGTGAAAAATACCGCCAGATGATTACAGTATAATGACACTCTTAAGTTTCGCGATATCTAAATGTAAAAAAATATATTTTCAGCGTTTGTTCATTTTTTACTCTGATTATTTTTTACTCCACGCTATACTATTAAGCCCCGCAAAGCTCTCCGTATTAAACTTGATTGGTCATTCCACCTTTACTGCTCTAGTTTGTGTTTTAAGTAAAGGTGAGTATTAATAATAACCAAAGAATACAACAAGATAACTTCAGCTGTAATTAGCCTTGCAATCACTATCGACTGATTCTTAACTCTTGTAATCGTGTTTTCTGCTGTCCTTGGCTATCAAAGTTTTCCATATCCAGCCAATCATTAAATGCCTGCTTAATTAATGGCCACTCACGGTCTGTTATGGCATACCAATTGGTATCCCTATTACGCCCTTTTGTCACGATAGCCTGCCGGAATTGCCCTTCATACTGAAAACCGAACCGCGATGCTGCCGCGTTTGATGGCTCATTCAGTGAATCACATTTCCACTCACACCGGCGATAACCTAACTTATCGAAGACATAATGTAATAATAAATAGATGGCTTCAGTACCCGCGGAATTACGTTTTAAGCGCGGTGACCAATTAACTGAACCTATCTCGATAACACCATTATTTTCATCAATTCGTTGTAATCCAACCGTTCCTAATGCAAGACCTGATTGCGCATCAACCACGGTGTAATGGAAGGCATCTTTAACATTGATTAATGTTTGGAGATATTGATGGAAATCATCTTCATTTTCAGGCCGTTCGCAATAAAAATAAGTCCAATCGCTGGCATCTTTAACCAAGTGATATGCTTGATAGAGACATTTTTCATGTTTATCGGCATTTACCGGCGCCAGATAACAAAAATGCCCGGGCAAAATCTCCCGCTGAGGCCGTTGCGCTGATTGCCAATGCTCTAATTCTGCTCCGATAGTTTGTCCAAAGTGGTTTTGTTTCATTGCATGCTCCCGTTGTAAGCAACTGTCAGAGAAATACCAATAATTATCACCCGCGCATTATTGCCCAAGATAAGTCCTGCTAAATCATAGCAATATATAAAGCGGATGTAATATAAGAAAGTAGAAAATGATGATGTTTGCACTTAGAGGAGGAATATAAGGCAGGTACTGAATACCTGATATAAGCACATAACCACTTACTATCAGGTATTCAGAAATAGCTAACTATCACCCACGGCGTAAATTGACTACCGGTGCAACATTGGGGAGCTGTAATCCATCTTTGACTTCCAACAGATGCCCATTTTCATCGTTATACAACGTGAGGCAGGAACCGGCTTTTAATTGGGCAATCATTGAACCTGACATCTCCATACTGTCAGCCAATTCATCGTCATTAAGATGTGGCCGATGCCCACGGCGTTCAACTTGAAAACGCACTTGGTTATATTTAGCCCAAACAATCAGCACCACAGCATTAAATGCCGCAATCGCTGCATACAATGCCAAGGTCGTCAGGCCCGCCAGAATATACACTCTGAATGGAATTGGCCCCATATTCGGTGCTCTGTGGATCATATCCAAAAAGCCTTTCACGAATAAGAAGATAAAACCAAACCAGGCCAAAGCCGTAATAATAATATCGATCCAGCGGGGGATCGTCCGCTGTTCGGTATGAATCAAAGGTGCACTCATGGTTTAACCCTCCCGATCCCACGGTCTGGGCTCACCCAACGCGCACGTTTACGCTTGGTATTGAGCATGACTTTCGGGAACGAAACCACTGTGGTGAACAAACTCAACATCCAGTAAACCATTGGATACCAGATAATCCAGAACAGCGAATTCCCCAATTTAGGTTCATAGCGCCGCTCAATCACCAAGCTAATAGCAAACTGCAACAGACAAGTCAGAGCCAATACCATCCCGGTAAAGGCCGGTGGGAAGACCGTCTGCACATGAATTCCCGGTGGTAATTTGATAACCATGCCCAGCAGGAACAGAATAATACTGAACAGATAAGTAAACGCCCAAGTGATAGACAGTGAATACTCAAGGAACAGCAACCACATCCGACGATTACGCCAGCGCCACAGCTTGAACATATTCTTCAGGAAGACTTCCGCCCCACCCTGTGCCCAACGCAAACGCTGCTTCCATAAACCACCTAAGGTTTCTGGCATCAAAATCCAACACAAGCCCCGCGGCTCAAAGAACACCGACCAGTGCCTGATCTGCAATTTCCAACTGATGTCGATGTCTTCGGTGATCATGTCTGGGCTCCAATAGCCCACATCGGCCAACGCCCGGCGACGGAAAGCCGCGACCACACCTGATACCGTGAAGACTTGACCATAGACTCGTTGAGTCCGTTTAATCAGCCCAATAATAGAGGAGAACTCACCCACCTGAACACGGCCAATCAAGGTTGAACGCGTGCGGATACGAGGGTTACCGGTCACCGCACCAGTACGTGGATTCGCAATGAGCGGTGCGACCAGATAAGGCACCGCATTCTTGTCCAGCAAGGCATCACCATCGATACACACCAGATATTCGCTGCGAGCCGCCGCCGTCCCCATTCGCAGAGCAATAGCTTTGCCTTGGTTATGGGCCAGGTGAATAACACGTAGACGTGGGTCTTCAACCAACATCGCATCTAACACTTGCGCTGTATCATCACTGGAACCGTCGTTAATGGCGATAACTTCAATGTTGGTATAAGTCTGCGCCAGTGCCGCATGAATGGTTTCCCGCGCATTTAACCCTTCGTTAAAACAAGGGATTAAAATAGACACCAGCGGATTGCCTTTCAGCTCCGGAGGTGGCACATCATCGCCCCACGCCCAATGTCTTTCACGGCGTAGCCAGAAATAGACACCGCCAGTTATCCAAATTCCGGACATAAACAGCGGATAGAAGAAGACAAAGTTCAGCAAAACGTCGCCGGTAAAGAGCAGGATCATCCCCGCGGGAATGCTCAGTACCAGACATAGGATGAGTAACGCAATAATTCTATCGATCATATAAAGGATACCAAGCAGAAGATAGCACAGGGCGGACATCTTTTAGCGGTGGTTCGCCAGTGATAAAGTTATCCGGATAGTAACCAAAATTTTGCGCGCCATTTAACTGCAACTGACGCATCCATCCCGCCAGTATCGGACCACTGATGGCATTTTTGTCTTCAGGTTTGGTCCAGTCCTTCGATTGCAGTTCAAATACAGTTTTATCCAGTGCTCCGGGCCGCTCAGCAACCTTATTAACCAGTCGTGAAAGCCACTCATTAGACTCAGATAACGGTACCTTCTCCATTAGCGGCATCGCCATTGGGGCGACCCAATCATAGTTAGCCAAGAAATCATCCAGATTCTGCGCAAACCATGCTTCGCTTTCCGGTTCCAAAATCGGCATAGCAAACATATTACGGGCTGATTTCACTTGCGGGCCGCGAACATCGCGAACCTGACGGGTCAGCTCATTAGTAAAATCAATCAGATACTTACTCTTGTAGCGCGTCCAGCGCTGCATCATCTCTGGGTCTTGGCGAATGGTCGCAATCGAGCCAGGGAAACCGGCTTTTTCGTATGCCCGAATAGCATCCGGGGACGCATCTTCAAAATCAGACATCACCGCATCGTCATGATAGAGCACGCCGTCAATAGGGGCGCTATAGGCCATATCACGGTAAATATCGATGATGCGCTGGCGAACTTCCGGGTTAAATGGTGACAAACGACGGTATTGGTCCGGATCGATGCTGGTCTTGCCCGTTTTCGGATCAATACGTTTAATCCGAGGTAACGATGGATCCATTTCAAACGCCAATACTGGCATCCAGGCATAAACCTTAACATCTGGACGTGAAGACAATTGCCAAGCTACACGGTTAAACAAGTCTTGGCGCATCGGTATCCAGCGGTTCGGGAAATAAACCTGACGAATATTGCCATCCCCTTTCGGATCAGAAAACGCCTGCAAGAACACGGTCGTCACCCGTAAATCGGCAATACGCTGTACCAATTTATCGAGATTCTCTTTTTCCTGTACTGGATCTGGGTCATAGAGATAATCCAAATCCACATGCGCCACCCGCATGATCTCTTTTTCCTGCACGGTGGTGATGGTTAGCGCAAAGTCCTTCAGTGATGGGTTATTACTGATAAGAATTCGCGGAATATTCATCAGATCATTAACGTTACCAATGCCCGGCTCCAAGGTCATCGCCAATTGATAGCCGTGTTGACGTAAAATATTCAGCACTGTGCCGTTAGCGGCACCGTATGGCCAAACCCACACTCGCGGCTGTTTACCCGTCGCTTTAACAATGCGCTCGGTTATCAACGAAACATCTTTTTCCATCCGCTGCTTAAAGGCAGCCTCTGTTTCATAGGTTTTGGTTTTCGCGTCATATATCAGGTTAGCGGCGGCAGGTTCGGTATTACCCTGCGGATTAGCCAACGCCCCATAATGAGAAGCATAGGTGTGCGCACCAATCTCGACTAGGCCAGACTGAGACATTTCTGTAATTTGCTTCCAGGTAGCAAACTTTTCTCGTGGGGTGCTTAAACCGCCAAAGTCAACATTCTTATTGGGCGGTGTATCAAGCCAGGTTCCCACCGGAGCCAAAACTGCGTGCCAGCTATACGCTTTTAGCAATGGATAAACACGGCGATAAAAGCTGCTATAGCCATCATCAAAGGTCAGAAGCACCGCTTTATCAGGCAGTGGTGCCCCACCATTATGGGCTGCCAGAATCTGATCAACAGAAATTACGTTGTAGCGGTTATCACGTAGCCAGGCAAATTGTTCACTCAATGCGCTGGTACGAGCAGCCAGGTAACGTTGATCCGCTTCATCATCTTCAATGTCATGATAAGCAATGACCACAAAGGTATTTTTTTGCCATGGTCTTTCACTTTGTGGCAATGCACGTTCAGCCGGAGGAACGAAAACAGGCTTCTCGGCATAACACACAGAAGCCAGCAGCGTTATCATTCCTACTACAAGTATCCGGATAATAAATAATATCTTCGCCATAACGCTGATCCCTTAGAAACGGTAATTCAAATCGAAAGCGAGCGAGAGGTCATGCTCACGAGCACCATCATAAGGGCGCTTGTCGTAGATAACGGACACACCAGTATCAACGACATCATTCCATTGGACACGTTGTCCATAACTTGCCGTAGTTACCAGACCATTACCGTAGTTTTTCTCCCAGTAGCCACCGACACCAAATTGCACTTGTTGGCTCCAGATTGTTTTATAACGGCGATACATAATGTGATTCAGAGTGACCGCAGGAAGGTAGGTGAAATCCCGTTTTGGGTTGTAGTAAATCACGTCTTCTTTGGTGTTAGTGCTTGCAGCCAGACCAAGAGAGAAATCAGCAGTCAGATAAGGCCCAGTCCAAATACGCTGGCGACCATTGAGCTCATATTCCCAACGTTTGTTACCATCTGAATAATCTGACGGTGTCACATTGAATTCGAGATCACGGCGATCATCGGCTTTCCAGAGCACAAAAGCAGAAGCACTGTTGGCGTAAATATTGTTTTTCAACGCTCGCAATGGCGTGTCTTTGGCCAGTCTTTCAACCTGACCACCAACCCGCCAATGGTCATTAAAATCATACCAAGTCGCTAACCGCGCCCCGGTTTTATTACCAAAACCGTAGTTCTGGTTATTTATCTCGCCTTCGACCCATAGGTCACGAGAAGTCCATTCACCGCCTAAACGCATAACCCGGTTAATACCGGTCCCTTCTTCAAATTGCGCATTGTCATAGCTCCCACCACCAAACACCCGCCAATTATCCGCAATCGGTGGGCTATATAGCAGAGTTTCAATGCCATAGTCCTTGTTGCCACTGACTGGACTGTTTGACGAAATGGTGCGGGTACCGGTCACACGCAGTTCATACATATTATGAACCTTACGCTGGCGGTCTAATTCTTGCGAGGGCACATCTTCTGGCGAGCGGGCAATCACGTCATCAGTGAGCAATTCCATTTGACGCCACTCCTGCAAGTCCATAGCAGTTTCAGCTTGCGCACGTTCCAAAATCAGACTGCGTGGCTCTAATGACTCTACCGCTTTCAGCTCTTGTTCCGCTTTATGCGGCCAATCGCGAGCCAAATAGACACTGGCTAAGGCAATTCTTAAATCCTGATTAGCTGGCGCGGTGCTGGATAAATCTGTCAGTTTTTTCTGTGCCGCAGGCAGATCATTAAGTGCAATCAGAGATTGGATATACAACGTCTGCGCTTCAACCCAATCCACATTAGGCTCTTTACCACTTAAACCGTAAAGCCCTACCTGATACGGTGTTTGCTCACTATAGTTCTTAGCAAATTGATGCGCTCTATCCAGTTGTTCACTTTCATTCAGTGCGTAGTAAAGATCGTCAGCATCAATCACATCATCACTATTACGGAAAGTTTTGCCATCGGCGTAATACAGACTGGTCAGGATTGGCGCTGCTTTTTCTGGCATCCGGCGGTCGATATAAGCAGAAGCGGCCCAGCGACGAGCATAGTCCGGCATTTTGTAGCCTTCCGCTTCCATGGCTTCATAATCTTTAATTAATTCAGCCGTATTACGACGAACCAATAATGCGCCCAGCCGGTCAATTCGTGCTCGCTGATAGTCAGCCTGTGCTTCAGGAATTTTACTCCAGCGCGTTAACAAATCCTGATAGTCAGCAAGCGCTTGATCGGCGATATAAAAACGCTCGGTTTCACTGCGCGTTGGCAGCACCGCCATCCGAACTTGCTCGGCGGCAGCATCTCGCTCCAACTGGCGATATTCTTCAGCCGATACTAGCTTCGGATTTTCACGAGCAAGTCGTAATGCCGGATCGGCAATACGGTTTCTTTGTAGAATCTCGAGGTGATTTTTTAATACTTCCTCAGACTCAGGAGCCAATCGCACCGCTTCACTTGAAGCCTGCAAGGCATCATAATTACGATTAGTTGCGCGGTTCAGGTAAGACAAAGTCATATAGTTTTTGGCAGTAGGATCACGCTCGGTTAACTCTGTCGCTTGCTTCAGCGCCTCACCTCCGCGCCCAGAATCAGCCTGCGTCATGATCATGCCGGTGATAAGGTCGGGGTTAGTAGGGTCTTTCTTTAAACTGCTTTGCCACAAAGCCAGAGCTTGATCCCAACGTTTTTCGTTACGATACGCGCGTGCTGCTGAGGCCAAACCACGCGAGGAGATATTCATTGAAGAGTGATATCTTTCGTAGACGTCAATCACCTCCTGATCACGCCCTGCCCAGCCTGCTATTTGTAGCCAGTCGTCTACCTGACCGCTATTAAGCGGCCCAGCTTTGGATTCTTTTTGTAAATAATCAAGGACCGGCGCGGTATTCCCAGCTCTAGCTTCAATGATTAATGAATCATACTGTGTATCTGCCAAAACAGGATTAACTGAAAGGCCGGAAATTAATAGCGCTAATAAAGTAATTCTGTGCCGGTGCAACGGGCGCAGCAGTGTAGTAAATGCGTTATACATTATATAACCCTTAAGCCAGCAACTTGTTTGATGATCAAGAAAAGCTACTTCGCAAACATCCATTTTCATTGTTGAATTATGATGAAATGAAGTCCTTTGAATGTATTACAGCATGTTACATAGGATAGTTGAAAGAAAATACTATTGTCGAATTATTATAGAATATTGTTATTCCAGCGATTAATAGAGGTGAAAATGTGATATGGGCGTTATTCTGGATGCAACTAAGATTATTCTTAGTGGAAAATTCTTCAAAAAAGCGAAAAATAAAGACTAAATATTTTTACTAAGGCAATGCTGCGATACAGTATCCTGTGAAAAGACCGCACGATTTGGTTTTTGGGTTGTTTTATGGAATTCTCTGCTACTTAGAATTTTGAATATCTAAAAGATTCTTTATATTTGGAGTCTGTAAAAAAACACCATTACTGGCTGAGTTAATTATCACTTCCGTTATAATAAAAAAATAAAACCGTACAAAATTAGACACTGCCGACAAAATTGATCCAAGCCAGAGGTTAAAACATTTTTCACCCTTAACCTTATATTTTATATGTGTATTTTATATCTCTTTTTTCAGTCATCTTTCTTATTTATTGGTGAAGTAAATAGACCCCATTAAAAAATCACAGAGTCTATTTTCTTAAATGAGCTTAGCTCGCATAAGATGAGAAGTCGCACACAACTTAATTGAAATGCAGCAGATCGCGGTCTAGTTTACTCAAAAACTCAAAACCGTTATCGGTAATGAGTATCATATCTTCCAACATAATCGAGCCAATCCCGATACCATAATAAGGTGTCTCTAGGCTGAGTACCATTCCGGGACAAAAGGTTTCCGTTGCCAATGTGCTGACGAACGGAGCCTCTTCCAGCCCCAGAAATACACCATCGCCATGCCCAAGATGGCCGCGATTATAATGAGGCAAACCAGACTTTTTAATGACGTCCATAGTGGCATCAAAGACATCTTTCAATTTCACGCCAGGAGCGACCATCGATAGCATATGCTCATGCCCGGTCCTGATAGTGTCGTATATCTGCTGTGTTAGCGTGTCTGGCTCACCCAGCACAAATGTCCGAGCAAGATCAGCGCCATAACCTGCAACATCCACCCCGCAATCAAACTTAATTAAATCGCCAAACTTTGCCGGCGTTTCATCAGCAAACATTTTAGGTGAGAAATTATCACCGATAGAAATAAGATTAAAACGAGCAAAATTCGTCGCCGGATGACTCATCACTGCAGCTTTAAATGCGGCGGTCAATTCTGCGGCGGTGCAACCTACACGGATATGCTTAATCGCGCTGGCAATACCATATTCAGTGATTTCAGCACTCTTACGTAAGTGTTTAATTTCCCAGGAGCTTTTAATCATTCTTATTTCATTAAACAGTGGCGTAGAATCAACGAGCTTTAGCCCCGGAGCCACTTGGTCTAAAACGCGTTTTCCCCCATTGGACATGACATGTAATTCAATCGCAATTTTCTTATCCAATACGCCTGCATTATCTAGAGCCAATTTGACTAAATTAAAAACCGCCTCGACCGGTGGGCCAATAGGGCGCTCACTCTTTTTCTGATGATTAAGTGGATTACGCGGATCATCAACATCAACCCAGACAGGGAAAGTTTTCAGCTCCATATTAGGCATATCGAAATGTGCGCTGGCAGCCTCAAATTCATTCATGATGATTTGCGAAGGAATACTCGCATCGCGAAACATAATCGCGACAGCTGCACCGGTATGGCGGAATGTGTACATAAAAAAGCTAGCGAACCCGGTGAGATAATAGAAATTATCACAGACAGTGACCACCAGAGCATCCAGCCCTTCCCGCTCCATAACCGCGCGAGCTTTATGACCCACTGCATCTAAATGGGCAATTTTTTCTTTATCCACTGAGTCTTTATTCACCAACATGTTATTCACCAATATGCCCTGCAAGGCTTACTTTTCTGTAAGCTGAATCATATACCGGTTATAGGCGAGATTCTAACGGGCAATCAAGGCAACTGCCGACACCGGGCAATTTGTTTCGTTGGCAACAAGTACGGCGTTCCATACCACCATTGCGTGGAATAACAGTGCGATAGAGAGGATTGTCCCGCCCGTCAGGCAGGCTTGAGGTGAGAAATAGGTTTTCGATAATATCCTCATAGCCATCAATAGCCCCCAACTTAGTACCGAACTCGCGCAAGTACCAAAACATCAAATAGCCAATGTTATTCCATATTAACCGGATGTTTGCTTTGGGTTGGCGCTCTATTCTTCGCATAACAGGAATAATATGATGATCGAGCAATAAATAGAGCCGTTCCAGTAAAGAGGACGGTGATTTATCTAACCAATGATGTTGATAGTAGATAGCTTCAGGCCGCCCTGTGGTATGAAACTTGATTCGGACTCTTTCCGGGCGAGTATCTATTGCTGTAGGCAATGCCAGCAGCAGCAAAATCATAGGTGGAATTAGCATACCGAAATACCACTGCCCCCACAGCGAGTGCAGAGCTTTATGATTCGGATTAAGTTCTGTGTCGCTGTAGTAGTGGCTTTCATACGTTTGCATCAATATTGGCAAACTATTCGACCACTGCTCTAGCGATATGCTTTCTTTGGGAACATCAGTAGCATCGACATAAAATGATTCAGAAAAGTGGACGAATGTGCGAGCAAACAAACTGGCGACTTCATCAGAAATCGCCGTTGTTAAAGGGTAAATTGCTTCAGCTGCATTCGACACAATCCATACTCCACGAATCTATATGGATTATATTATTACACTCAGTGATAATGATTATCAATGAGGTTAGTTAATAATTCTCAACAGTATTAAAGGGTAGAGTTATGATTCCAATAATAGGCAATCGCCATATCAACATATGGCTATATATTAATCAATCGCATAATTGACTGACATAACTCCCTTTTTCTCAGAAATAGACAGCACGGTAACTTTACCTAACACTTGCAATGAGCTGACATGAGTGCCGCCGCAAGCATAAGCCGGCAACTCGCCAAAACCGACCGCACGAAAATCTCCCTGTACTGAAATTTTTCTTGGCAAATCCTGGCGAGTAAATTCATCTAAAGCTAACTGAATAGCATTAATATCAATGGGCTGCAGAGCTTCGGCTCGCTTAAACGACACCCGCCCTTCTCCCGGCCAATGATGCGCTTTCACCGGTAGCCAGCCATAGGTTTCGCCAATATTGCCAATCAGATGCCCTGCTGAATGCATCCGCGTATTTAGGAAACGGCGCTCACTGTCGACACGGGCCTGATGACATCCCAATGCTATAGGCGTTTCCAGATAATGGATTAATTGCTCTTGCTGCTGAACCACACGAATGACCCGACTATCCCCTATGTAGCCGGTATCTGATGGCTGCCCACCACCTTGTGGATGAAAAATAGTTGCTGACAATATGACGGCAAACTGCCCACCATCAGGTGTACAGCTCAAAACATCAACCTGCGTAGCCAGCATATCGTTCTCAAAAAATAGACGGGTTGTCATACTCATTATCCTTTTATCATTTCCATTATGATTATATTGATGTCAATCTAGTGTGATAATCCGTCACATCTTCAAAGGACTATTGCGCTGTGAGCACAAATCTCCCGCTGTCTCTGCTCAGTGAAATGGCTATTTTTGTGAAAGTGGTCGAAACCGGCAGCTTTTCAGCTGTTGCTCGTCAACTCGGCGTTTCACCTTCAGCCATTAGCCGCAGTGTCAGCCGACTTGAGAAAGCACTGACAACCCGGTTACTGCAACGGACAACTCGGAAATTGCGGCTGAGTGACAGTGGTGAAGAGGTCTTCACGCGCTGTAATGCGATGCTCAACGCCGCCAACTCGGTAATGGAAGTTAGTGGTCAGTATAATCAAGAGCCAGAAGGCCTTATCCGCATCAGCGTGCCGAAGGCCGTGGGACGTTTTGTCATTCATCCTTATATACCTGAGTTTTTACGCCGCTACAGCAAGATAGATGTGCAGTTAATATTAGATGACCGCTACGTTGACTTAATTGATGAACATATAGATTTAGCGATTCGAATTACCAACCAGCCGCCGCCGGGGATGGTTGGACGGCAATTAATGGATATTGAACATTTATTGTGCGCCACACCAGAATATCTCGCTACCTATGGAGCACCGCTACATCCCCACGATTTGGCCCATCACAGCTGTATTTATCTGGGAGAAACACCGGGAGATGCACGCTGGAAATTCCGGCAAGGTAGCAAAGCGGTTACAGTGGCAGTGCAAGGCCGCTATGCAGCGAACCACACCGGGGTTAGGTTGGATGCGGTATTACAACATATTGGTATCGGCAGTTTGCCTTATTTTACCGCCAGAGCAGCGTTGCAGCAGGGGCTAATCGTGCAGGTATTACCAGAGTGGCGATTTATCAGTTCATACAGTGGCGGTTTATGGCTTCTCTATCCACCGACGCGCTATTTACCCGCCAAATTGCGGGTGTTTATCGATTATATTGTCAGTTGTTTACGCAATGAACCCAACTTACCGCCTCGCTAGCTAGAGGGTTATTTTATCGAGCGCTAAAAATCGCGAGGCAGCAAGTTATGGGCAACGCTATAATTATGGTTTTTTCGCCAATAGCGTCGCAAAGCGCAGCTTTATTCGGTTGCCTTGAGCATCGGTCTTATGTAATTGACCAACGTCTTCGTTGTATTTAATGATATCCCAGTCTTTATAATACTGACTCAGTTCACCTGATTTTAATGTGAAGGAGAAAGGCACGGTACAAGGGAAGTCATCGGTCGACATGGCGGAGATGATCAGGTTGTAGCCGCCGGGCAAAGTACACTCCTGCATATTATTGATAATATATGGAATTCTTTCCGGCTGTAGGAACATCAACACCACAGTCGAGAGAATAAAATCATAACGATTATCTAAACTCGCTTCATTGATGTTGTAAGTATTGGCAGTAATATTTTGCAGTTCTTCTTGTGCAATAATCTGCTGTAAATTGCTGATGCTATCGCCATTTTTATCTACGGCGGTGACATCAAAACCTAATAAGTTCAGATACAGTGAATTACGCCCAGAACCACAGCCTAAATCCAGAGCTTTCCCCGGTTTAACGGTTTTCACTGCGGCAATCACTTCAGAATGTGTCGGCGTTAAATTGTATTTCTTATGGTAAAAATCTTCCGGAGTGCAATAAAAACTGAGTTGGCATTGCAGGTCATCTGAACAACCCGCAATACGATGCCAGACTTGCGGCTCAATAAACGGCGGTTGATGCTCACCAGAGAATGAATGCCTTTCCAAGGTATTGCCCGCCTCGTCAAGGATCAGAAAATCCATTTCGCCACTCAGAATGGTCAGTTTGGCCCAAGTTCCTGCTTTAGTATTATGCTTTTCGCGAAACATCGCTGGCACGCCAGCACTGTTCCAGACAGGCAATTGTTTATAACAAAGTAGCTCTGATCTATTTTCCATGCTGATATTCCTCACATAACTTAAAGATGCATTTAATATGCAACATATAATACAGCATTAATGTGACCAAATGAAGTGGCGAAGTCCCACAAACAAGCAAGGCGCTATGGCATTGCGTATTTTACCATCACCACTGCTAGCGGCTAATAATCAACCGACTGGCACTATGCTACTGAGATGTTTTCGGTTTCGCCGTTTTTAAACTTTCAATGTGATCGGCCAACTTTTGAATATCATCGTCAGTCAGATGAGCTTTAGCTTTGTTACCTCGGCCAACAATTTTACCATCGCGTCGAGCAGTCAGCCCGTCAACAATTTCATCGTGAGACAGTGATATCAAGGGCGGTGCTTTATCCAAACCTTTGCGGTCAGCCATACGCCCGTGGCAGCTTGAGCAAGTCTGTTTGTAGATATGTTCGCCGTCAGTTGTGGCCTGAGTGGTTGCGCTGAACATCACCGCACTCATAGCCACCAGCAATACTTTCATTACGCCCCCGCGGCCCATTGTTGGAACAACGTCGCGAGATCTTTTTCATTACGCGCACCTTGATGCAATTGCGTTACCTTGCCATTACGGTCAATCATAAACGAGGTTGGTGTACCAATGACTTGATAGCGCTCCTGCGTGATACCCAATTGATCCCGAATCACGGGATAACTGATATTACGCTGGGCTAATACCGGATTAATATCCACCTGTTCAGGATCAGTATTAATGGCAACCACCACGATATCATTTTGGTATTCCTGACTCAGCTTATCTAAAGCTGCCATCTCAGCCAGACAACCACCACAGCTTGCTGACCAGAAATTGAGATATACCTGCTTGCCTTTCCATTTATCGAGTGCAACCGGTTTACCTTGCAGGTCATAAGCCGCCAATTGAGGGGCAACCTCACCCACGGCGACTTCCTCTTGTTTACAGGCACTGAGTAACAACAGTAAGCCGCACAACCCGGCTACTTTTAATCGATTACGCCACATGATGACGACTCTCTTCATTAAGATATTTACCGTGCTGAAGCCGAATTATCCGGTCAGCAACACAGCCTAAATCTGGATTGTGGGTAACCATAACAATCGTTCTGCCCTGACGGTGAATGTGGTTTAGCAAGTCCAAAACCCGCTGTTCATTCTCTTCATCAAGATTACCCGTAGGTTCATCAGCAAATATGATGGGAGGTTGATTGACCAGAGCCCGAGCAATACAGACTCGTTGCTGCTCACCACCGGAAAGCTGGCTGGGTAAATGGCCCATACGGGGTGTCATCCCAACTTGTTCTAATACCTGCCGAGCGGCATCTTCATCCACCACACTGTGGTAATGCTGCGCCAGCATGATATTTTCTAGTGCGGTTAGATAAGGAATAAGGTGGAATTGTTGAAAAACCAAGCCTATCTTGTCCGCCCTAAACTTTCTGCGGCCTTCTTCATCCAGACCCGCAGCATCAATGCCATCAAGCAGCACTTGCCCCTCACTGACCGTGTCCAGACAGGTCAGGATGTTCATCAATGTGGTTTTACCCGAGCCCGAGGCTCCCATGATGGCGACAAACTCACCACGATTAATGCGTATATTGATGTCATCAAGTGCCGTCACCTGCCCAAAACGCTTATATAAGTGCCGGGTTTCAATCACCGCATCTGCGGCGTATTCAGGTTTCACCCGTGTTAGTGGCGATGTCATTTGCTACTCTCCTTTCAGGACTTTAGCGGGTTCAATATGAATAGCCCGGCGGGTGGGAACAATTGCCGCCACTGCGGCCACTAACAATGACAATATCAATGTCAGCGGTAATACCGGTGCACGCAAAGCAATCGCCGCGCTAAACACGGTCTGCCCCAAAACCTGCGCCAACACATAACCTAACAGGGCACCACAGACAGCAGCAGCCAGCGATATAATTAAGGTTTCAGTCAGCATTTGACGAATAATATCCCCACCACTGGCCCCCAGCGCTTTTTGCAAAGCAAACTCTTTCGAGCGCTCGCCCACTATCGCCATTAGCGTGGTATTGACACATAAAGATGACAAAATGAGGATAACCACCGAGACCAACCCCATCAGCCCTTTGATCTTATCGAGCACCTGCCCCTCAGAAGCGGAAACCTTACGAATCGGCCTGATTTCAAGGTCCGGATATTGCTCACGAAGGTGGCTGGCGAAGGTTTCGACCTGGCCTACATCATTGCTGAC
Organism: Yersinia alsatica; assembly: GCF_902170305.1. Lineage (GTDB taxonomy): Bacteria > Pseudomonadota > Gammaproteobacteria > Enterobacterales > Enterobacteriaceae > Yersinia > Yersinia alsatica. The sequence goes on from NZ_CABHWW010000008.1 coordinate 188,688, forward strand.
ACTCAGCAGTGCATTGCTGATACGCTCCGGTTGATGGAGCCATTTCTGCGCCAATTCCAGATTGACGATCAGCATGTTATCCGTGGCGTCTCCTGCCTCCACAATACCTTTGACTTGCAGACGTTGGCGTTCACCTTCATTGACCAAAGTGATGGTGTCGCCCACTTTGACATGTAAGCGCTCGGCCAGTTTGACGCCAATCATTGCGTTGCGGTCGTCAAAACTGACACCAATCCAGTTACCGCTCACTTGCCAGTAAGGTACCAGTTGCTGTAGAGATTCAAACCACACCCCCATCAACACGACCTTTTCCAGCTCCGTGCGCGCCATACCATAAATGTAGGGACTTGAGCCATTGATAAGCCCTTTTGGTGCAGCATCAATAATCGGCTGGAACTGCCCCTGCGCAAATGTGCTGCCGTGTCCTGGGCCGATATAAAAGTTCGCACCAAAAGTACGTAACTCTTGGCTCATTTTGGCATTAATATCAAAGTAAACCGCCGACATCGCCGTGACAATCGCCGCGCCAACCATCAGTGCCGCAAACACCACACTGACCCGCTGCATCCGCAGGCGCAAGGCGCGCAGCACCAACCGCCAAAACATGCCATCCAGACCTTTATGTTGTACTACCCGATGATTAGCGGCCATAGAGCACCTCCACCGGATAAAGACGGGCAATACGCCGAGCAGGGAACCAAGTGCCAATGACGGCAATTAAAACCGATATCACCAATACACAAGGCACGACCATCCAGGCAAAACTTAGCGGTGCACCAAATAGCATCAAGCCGATAGCTTTTGCCAATCCCCACCCGGCCAGACAACCGGCTAAGCCGCCAATAAGACCGCTGATGGCGGCTTCAAGATAGAACAGCATCAAAATTTGCCACTGCCGAGCACCTAAGGCTTTCATTAAACCTATCTCTTTCGCCCGTTCCATAATTGTGCTGGTCATCAGTGACGCGATGCCCATAGCCGCAGCAATCAGTGCCGCCAAGGTGACTACCGCCAACAACAACTGTATTTTCTCAATCACTACCCCTTCAGAAGCTGCCACTTGCCAGATAGGGCGAACCACTGAACCCGATATTGCCTCTTCAAGTTGATGAGCAATTGAAGAGACATAGGCGGTGCAGTACCACAAGTCATATTCTTCGGCATTCAGTGCTTCCAGATTGTCACGCGCTTTGCGTGATAACTCGTTTTCCGGCACCGTCAGGGCCGAAACCCTCACAGCCTGAATTTTGCCCGGCAGCCCTAGCAGCGATTGAACAGCGGCGAGCGGCAGTACCAAACGCCCCTCTTCTTCACCACCACTGCTGAGCACCCCGCTTATCTTCACAGTTAACGGGCCAGAAACGCCGTTGAGATGCAAATCATCGCCTATTTTCCAGCCGGTTTGTTGTGCCAGTTGTTTACCGAGCAATGCTTCAACTTCAGTGGCATCGGCTTTAACTGGCTCTTTTGGCCAATGCCCATTGACTTGCCAATAAGGGCTGATAATTTGTTGCCCGGTGTGGTAATCCTCTTCATCTGGCACGTCAACCGGCTGATTAAAATAGGTTCCCAGTAGCGGGATATCCTGGCCGTTGACTTCAGTCTCGCCACTCAGCAGCGGCGCGAAACCAACGATATTATTGCGCCAGAAGATATCTTTAATATTGGGCAACTCTGCCTGATCCAAAAAGTCCTGCCCGGTTAGCGGGTTACTTTTCTCGCCAAATAATGATGGCAGCGCAACCTGACCCGCGGGCTCAATCAGAATATTGGCACCATAGGATTTGAGCTCACGCGACATTTTATCGCCAATGTCGATTGACACCGCCAACAGTGAAGAAATCAACCCTGCGGCAAGGAACACCGTGAATACCGCCAACGATTTGCGCCGGACATTCCTAAACCAAGACTGTTTTAGCATGCGCCACAGCATAATTATGGATTCTCCTGCGTATCGCTACTGTCTTCAGCATGGGTAACTGGAGTAACAAATTGCTCCGGATGTTCACGGAAACGGTTGTAATTCGCCTCAGATGAGAAGAAGTAAGTTTTGTCGCTATAACTGTATTTGTAGTCGGCTTTTTGGTTGGTCAGGTGGCTTTTATCAACCGGGTCAATCACATCTAACGTAACGACGGTGGTGAAGTAATTAACTCCCGCCTCAAGAGAAGCTTTAGGAATCACTAACTCTTTATCATCGCTTTTCCAGTCTTCCAATGGGATAGGATTGCATCCCCCAGCTTTGCCAATTGATGGAATAAAGATATGCACTGCACAGGCGACACAAATAACCTGATTACCCTCCATCACGTAGCCCTGATCACCGCATAGCAGACAGGCATCAAAAACGACGCTAAGGCGCAACCGGTCCGGGTAGCGGTTGATGATAAAGAAACGAACAGCTTTGCCATCATCAGCAACCCAGACAAAACGGTGTAATTTGCCATCTCGTACTTGTTCAACCGGAATATGAACCAACCCATCAGCGGCAAGTGTGACGGGCAAAGCTTCAGATAATTGAGGAGGTTGAGAGGCAATTTTGTCCCAGTAAAGCTGGGCACCCGCCACTACAACCCACGCCAGCAAGGAGAAGAGCAAAATACGGCGTACATTGCGGTAATCAGCCAAAGCCTTACGGTGAGCAATAGGTTCTGCATTTTCACTGACAACCCGGCTTGCCTGCCGCAATGGCATGAAATAGCACAGTGTCGTAAACGCCAGCAGTAGCGCGCAAATGTAGCTTAGCCAGGCATGCCCATTGGTGACTAATGCAACATAGCTGAGTAGTGATTTAGTTAATGGCAGTACCTGTAACTTCATCAGCAGCAGAATCGCATCGCCACTCAGCGGTAAAATCAATAATAGTGTCAACAGCAGCAGTAATGGCCAGCGACAACGCGGCAATTGCCTAATCATCATCAACAACAGTACTGCGCTGAAGACAACCCAAGCGAACGCCATCACAATGGCGGCCAGATTGAGCAACAGGTCAGTATTAATTACGTGGGTGTTGGTAAAGGCCCCAAGATTTGGGTTATTGCCCCAATTGAATGCGGCCCCCAATACCAACAGAATCTGCCAGAGATAGCCTAATGATTGGCGGAGAATCAATTGACTGCATAGGAATAACAGCAATGCAACAAGCTGAACCACTGCCAGCACGAGCTGCAATTGCTGAGATTTAGGGTAATGGCTACCGGCCCACACTCCTGCAATGGCCATGAGTATTGTTATCCATATGACCCGATTTAGCGCAGGAGCGGGCCGAACAGCCCAACTAAGCCCTAGTAACAGCGCCACAGGTAGAAAGGCTTGTAATACGGAAACAAAAAAATAACTCATTAGCACACCTTGGGCAGAGAAATCATGGCCTTGCGTAATACGTTGTTAATGACAATCTTCTATTGACGACCATAACGTTTTTGCAGGGATTGATAACAACCATGCTTTAGCTTTTCAGCCATGAAAAAAACCGCGATAACGGTATTAGCCATCGCGGTCATCATTATCAATTCAAGCCGGTATATTTAAAGTCGTAGCTCACATCAAAAGGTTTCCACCAGCGACCAACACCCGTCTCACTGTCTGTGTGGCGATGCAGACCCGCTTTAGACGGCTCGCTAATATGATAAGTCACTTTATAGTTACCTACGCCCATCATTTTGATGTTAGCGCCGTAGTGTGGGCCGTCGCTTGCCACCATTGGCATAAACGTGCCTTCTTGTTTAGCGCCAGTGTCGGTATTCACCAAGGTATAAGCGATAGTCAGGTATGGCATCCATTCACCGGCACCAAAACCATTTTTATTACCTTCGGTAGCATGGATATCAGCTTCCAGATGGATGTCTGCCTTTGCTGCTGGCAAGCCCATACCACGAGGTTCCATATCAATCGGTTGTAAGTAGACTGCTGCAATTTCCATATCATTAATTTTGATAGGTTCGCCAGCTGGATACTCTTTAAAGGCAAAGGCAGCAGGTGCTGCAAAAATGCTGGCAATGATACTGCTGGCAATAATCGTTTTCTTCATGGTCATGTAGCACACCCTCTGGTATCAAATGATAAGTACGTTGTCGTTATTCACACCGGCATCATGCCGGACCATCATGCTGGGATAGCACGACCACGCCGTTGCATTACCCAAAGGGCAACCAGCGCAGCAATCAGTAGTATCCCTTGAGGAATCAAGGTTTCCAGATATGGATAGATCCCCAACCAACTAATTTCAGGTACGCCCGGCAACAGTGTTGGCTCAAACAGTTTGCCTTCAATCAACTCAAGAACACTCTTACCGGCAAATACAAATGCCATTAGGTACATAAAGCCACCGGTAAACATGAAGAAAGGTTTCAGTGGCAATTTGACTACGGTAAAGCGCATAACCAGATAGGCCGCCAGCAAAATGACACAGCCGACGCCAAAGCCGGCTAAAATCGACAAGTGACCGCTTGTTGTGTTGGCGTCGCCCATCAGGGCCAGATAGAACAAGACGGTTTCAGCCCCTTCGCGGTACACCGCCAGGAAACTGGTCAGCCACAGCCCTACCATGGAGCCACTGCTGAGTGATTTGGAGAATTTACCTTCAAGATAGGCTTTCCATTGGCGCGCTTCTGTCTTCGATAGCAGCCAATAGCTCATGGAGAACAGCATGACTACTGCAATCATCATGGTGAAGCCTTCCAGTAGTTCACGGCTTTGCCCTGAATTGGCAAACAACCATTGGAAGACAAAAGCTGTCAGCACACTGGCGATTAAAGCCACCACCACAGATTGGCGAATCAGCGGTAATTTATCCTGATGGTTGTTTTTCACCAGATAGGCAACGATAGCAGCCACAATCAGTAGGGCCTCCAGACCTTCGCGGACAATTATAAGCAGGCTGTAAATAAACAGGCTCCAATCCGTTTCATCCCCACCACCGAGCATCTCTACCGCACTGGCCAGATCCTTTTGTAAGGCCTGGGCCTCTGCTTGTAATTGCTCGACTGGCTGGCCTGCTTTCATCAAACTGACTAAGCGGGTGAAATGCCCTTCTAATGTTGATTTAAATGCCGCATCGCGTGAGCCAACCTTGTTCTCCATGCCGCTGGCTTCAAACAAATCAAAATAGGTATCCTGTACCGCCATCATCGCAGGGGTGGTCTGCCCTTGCTGATATTGACTAATGGCTTCATTAATTGACTGGTTTATTTTGTTGGAAACGGCGGCCCAATCAGCATTGATTTGCCCGTCAGAATTGCCAGCGGTAGGAGAAGATTGCCCGGCCGCTGGCTGATCGGCGGTAACTTGCTGCTGTTCACGAGTGGTTGGCAACCCCGGAAGGATATCCTCAATGGTTTGAAGCAACCCAGTGACCCGATAGGCAACCTCTGTTATTTGATCCGGCTGGCTGGTTAAATCAATTAATGCCGTAAATTGCTGGTTAATGGCTGCCGCTTGCTGTGAGGAGCGATTTCCTCGTACAGACATTTCCATTTCAGAGTTTTTAAAGCCCTGATAATGGGCTTGTTGCACACTTTGGCTGGCAGCAGCGAAGTTACCGTCTTGATATTCAGTGATAGCCTGAGCCAGTAAGTCATCGATAATCTTGAAACTTTGCTGCCAATACACGGCAATATCGTTATTTTCGTAAGTGGCATGTTGCTGTTCAGCCGTCAGTTTGTGCCCATCAGTCAGAACCGGCAGCACCCCGGTCAGTTCGCTTTTAAGCCAGTTAATTTTATTATCAACTTCAGCTTGAGGTTTCCCCTCACCGATCATCCGGCGGATTTCACCAAAGGCGGCTTCCATCTGATAGCTTTTTTGTGCCGAAATATTGATTCGAATTGGCCCTTCGAGGTTCTCAAAAACTTCAAAATACGCCATTTGCACCATAGTGCGGGCTTCGTCATTATTCTTCTGTTGATATAACTGGGAAGTTTTATCGAGGCGGGATTGGATATCGTTGACCCACTGCTGGTAATCTGGATTAGCCCAAGCGATAGAGCTTGATAACCACCAACAGCAACAAAGCAGAAAAAACTTGTGCCAAATTCGCATAATGATAAACGCACATGAAGTTGATAATGAGATTTATTAACATTAACACTAAACAAGGGAAATGTGTCTTGATCAGCATCAAAAAATATTTAGTCTTTTGAATTTTTGTTTAAAAATGCGGGGAGTACCGCAACTCTCTACTCAAAAAACACGCGGTATGCATGAATCAGGCGACTAGCACCACAGAGCTTGAGTGAGTGACCGATAACTTTTTTAGGCGGTTCGATATGAATGATATTCAGACAGAATATGAAAATATTCGCGCAGCACTCGGTGATAATCGGTTAATAACCTTATTATATATTGGCAATGAGTCTACGACGGTGGTGACTGATAACCCAGGTATGGCTGCCGCTGAACAGCATCTTACTGTTGGCTTTAATAATATTGCCTCAGGTTATTTTAGGCACAATCCGCCGACAGCTGATGAGATGGAAACCGCCATTATGGTGGTTGAAGATGAAGTTATCCGTATTAGCCCTGCGGTCAACAGAGCATCACAACTGATTACTGCCGACAGCCATATCTGCACTATCGCCCAACTCGCAGGTTTACCGCCGCAAACTGAAATGACCCTGTCACTCGAATCAATGGAGCGCATGTTTGACCGCTTAGCCGCAGTGATGATGGGGAGACCCGCAGCATCAGAAGGGATCCCGGCAGATAATGAATTTGCCGCACGCTTACTGATTTTACGTGAATTTATGCATCACTTGCAGTTTTCATCCATTACTGTGCTAACGCCGACCCAGTAGAATTTAATGCAAAACGGACAGTGCATAACACTGTCCGTCTCTGGTATTACATCAATGGTGATTGCAGCTTATTTACGGCTTTTTTTATCCAAATTATCCGCCGGTAATTCACCTGGCAAGTAATTAGGTAATCGCCCCGCTGGGAAGATAGCCAGCAGTGATAACAACGCCATAATCAGCAAACCAAATTTCAGCGAGCGAAGGCGAGCTTCCTCATTAACACGTACCGCCTCTGCTACTTGTTCTGGGGTTGCCGTGGTTTGCGCTAACACACCTTGCAAGCGGTCATTACTCACGAAGTTAATGCTGTCCATATTAACTTGCGCCTGAATCTCAGGTGTCAGGATTGGGGTTTCAGCCACGCCACGCATTACGTTGGCACTTAACAAACCCACCAGCAAAGCACCGGCAACCGCCGTACCAATGGCGTTTGCCAGGTTGTTCGTGGTACCACGTAATGAACCAACATCACCCGCCAACTCTTTCGGTGATGCACTGACCAGCACGTTGAACAGTAAGGTCACCAGCGCCCCTTGAGCCAAGCCAAATACCACCAGACCAAAGAGTACTGCGAATTCACTCCAGTTATTACGTACCACAAACGCCAGCCATAACAAGGCAATAGTACAAATGATGAAACCATAACGGCCAATTTTACGCGGCGTCAGTTTCTTGTAGAAACGAACAATCAACATCGCCGAGAAAAATACTGACAAGTTAAACGGCATCATGGCAATCGCCGTCGCCATGGGGGTACTGCCCTGCACTATCTGGATATACAGTGGAACAGAGAAGTTCAACATAGCTTCCAGCGCTACCACTGCGAACATAGCAAATACGGCTGCTTTTTCAGTAGGTGAGGTAATGACCTCCAGTGCTAGCAGTGGCGTTTTACCTTGCTCTTGCCGACGGCGAGTCCAGACAACAAACGCTTGGCCTAACACAATACCCAACACAATCATAAAGGGTGCTGGCGAGAAGCCTAACAGGTCGAAAGGTGCTCCATCACGCACCAAGCCAAAGCCCCAGCGGTTGAGGTTATTAAAGCCAAACGACAGCAAAATAATCGCTGATGCCGCCAGAATCACACCAATGATGTCGATGCCAACGTCTGGGCGGCCTTGGTCTGATTTCAAACGGAAACTCAACACAAAGATGATTGCAGACAATGCTATCAATATACCGAATGCCGGACGCCAGCCGATGTAAGTTCCTAGCACACCACCTATCAGGAATGCCGCCACCCCCGCACCCGCACGGGCAGAACCCAGAGCCCCAAGCGCGGTCGCCTGTTGCGTACCACGATAGTTTTCAGCAATCAGTGCCACCAGTGCGGGCACTAATGCCGCCCCTGCCAAACCACTTAATGCCTGCGCACTGATCATCACCGTCACATTCGGACTAAATGTCATCATGACCTGTGCAATACCAAACAGCAGAACAGTACTGCGGAATACCACCAATGGCCCGAAACGTTGGTTAAGTTTGGCACCCAACATCACGAAACCGGCAACGGACAATGAGTACATGACGATCGCGGTTGCAATTGTCGTCGGTGGCACATTAAAACTTTTGACCATCCCGCCCAACGCTACCGGCAGGGAGGCAACGTTAAATGACATCAGAATCTGAGCCAATGCGATGGTTATCATCGGCACCCAAGACTCTTTAACTTCCGCACCTGCGCGGTGAGCTGATTGATTCGCCATAAATATATCTATCCTTTTGAAGGCATTTTTTGAATAACATAGGGTTTAAGCTCAATCCGTTTTTACAGCACACGATAATGTGAGCCATAAACGGCTTGCGAGCTCTACCTGACTCTCACAGCTCAACTTTTTTCGGTGTAAGGCTCAGAAACAAACATGTCCATCCCAAGACTACGTGATAAGAAACGGGCAGCCAGCTGACCTTTGACACTGTTGCCTGCGCTATCAAGTAATGGCGCAAAAGTCCCCAGCCCACCCTTCCCAGGTGACACTGTCACTATCCCACCGCCAATACCGCTTTTTCCGGGCAGGCCGATGTCATAAAGCCATTCACCGGACGTTTCGTACAACCCTGCGGTGACCATGACGGCTAAAGCGTAATGGCATACATCGTTATCCACCACCCGTTCACGAGTCAGTGGGTTAACCCCGCCATCAGCCAAAGTCGCCCCCATTACCGCCAGATCACGGGCGCTAACATTCAACGAACATTGGCGAGTATATAAGTCGGTGGCAATCATCGGGTCACATCCCAGACGACCATAACCTTCCAACACATTGGCAATACCGCGGTTACGGAAGTTGGTTTCGCAGGCGGATTGATAGACTTCCTCATTCAGAGTCAATTCACGGCCCGCAAAACTGCACAAACCGTCATAGATGAATTTCCACTGTTCATCACTGGTCGCTCCGGGCACCAAACTGGTGGTTGCAATTGCACCGGAGTTAACCATCGGATTAGTGCGCCCATCAGCTGCGCGCTCAATGGCAGTGACGGAATTAAATGCCATTCCCGTGCTATTAACCCCCAGTTTTTCGCGAGCAGCTTTTGCCCCAATGGCCTGGCAGACTAAAGCAAAGACAAACGGCTTGGAGACACTCATGATGGTAAATTCATAATCCACATCACCGGCTGAATGCACTGTGCCGTTTGTGCCGACCATACACACCCCAAAGAGATGAGGAGGAATACGTTCTAATGCCGGGTAAACCGTAGAAACTACACCTTCAGTATCACTACCAAAACGTTTATGGGCTTCTTGTACCAAATTAACCACGGTGTCTGGATCTGGCAGATGCCCAGTTGATACGTAGTCGATAATTCCATTCTTGCTATCATCTTTAGGCATATAGTTATCTCCCGTTTACCTTTTGTTTATTTTTCTGTCTCTTTTATCTCTATAACTTATTAAAAGTGCCAGAAATACTTCTACTTTTTAATTTATATGAAATGGTAATAACAATTCGCCGCTTGTTTGATTCTCGGTTTTATCAAATGATCATGAAATTCTTAGAGTAAGATATCCTAGGTTAAGAAAACTGTATATCAGTTGTTTTCAATACATTGATTATCTTTGAGCTGTAGGAGGAACAGTAATTTTGTTGCAGTATCATGACATTAATGGGCTGCGCTAAGCATATTAGATCCGAAATGACTTAATTAGTGGTAGCAGATTAACATGTGATTGAGTATTCATACGGCATAATAGCGATATATTGCTGGCAAACTGTTAGTTAATAATCGTCCTAGGAAAAGATAGTGTAATGATAACTCGCAGGAGTGTGGGCGATTATTATTAACGGCAGTTGTTCCTTATACTAAAATTTATCCCCCCCAAAAAAGGCATCACTAACACATCAGGAAGGATAAATAATAAAGAATTGATTTGGCCATCAGCCTCCATCACTCATCAACCTAATTTTTAGCAAAACGCTCAATGCACCTTCATGCCATAGGGAGCAACCAAAGGTAGTAAATTTGATAACTATATAAATAGTTAAGTAGCTAAAGTAACCCTAAGTCTTAGCATCCTATAGAATAAACAGCGTAAACTATAGAGCGATTTTGGCTGCTCACATATTTTGATTTGCCACTCGTTATACCGCACCCATTTCATCAATCTAGACGTCTGATAGACCCTCAGGCCAGTGTTTCTGGAGCATGACATGAATAACGCAACAACGGCAGGAAAGCAAAAAGTGCCGTTACGGCTTAGCACTTCAATCACATTGATGGTCTCTGGAGTGATTGTGTCTGTGCTATTGGTGGTCCATACACTGTTCTTTGTTCAGCTCAGTCGGATGGCACAAGAGGGTTTGCAAGACAAAGCCGTTGCCGTGGCGCGGGCATTATCTTTTTCGCCCACGATAATTAAAGGATTAAGTGATCCAGTGGCCGGGCAGCAAATACAGGCCTATACCCACGAAGTTCAGCAAGCTAATGACCTGCTATTCATTGTTGTTACTGATATGAAAGGCATCCGTTATTCACATCCTAATCCTGAGATGATCGGCCAGCGTTTTATTGGTAATGATCTGCAACCCGCATTAGAAGGTAAAGAGAATAGCGCCATAAACCGGGGCGTATTAGAACGTGCATTGCGTATTTTCATTCCTATCTATGAGCCCCACGGGAAACAAATTGGCGTGGTGGCGATTGGTATTTCTCTTACGAGTATTGACTCCGTAGTCAGTGAAACTCGCTGGACTATCCCCTGGACCATCTTATTTGGCGCATTAATTGGCTCTCTGGGAACGTGGTTCTTAGTGAAAGCGCTTAAAAGAATTATGCTGGGTTTTGAGCCCTACGAGATATCTAATTTGTTCGAACAACGTAACGCGATGCTGCAATCCATTAAAGAGGGTGTTATTGCCGTTGATGCTGACTCTCGTATTACTGTGGTTAATCATGAAGCGAAACGTTTGTTTAAGCAAAGTGGGCCGATGGAGAATTTATTACTCAGTAATGCCAGTAAATACTGGCCGGTACGTTTGTATTTACAGCAGGTTCTGGAAACCGGCATTGCACGGCGCGATGAAGAGATAAACTTTAATGGCAGTATATTACTGACCAACACCGTCCCTGTGATGGTGAAAGGCGATATTATCGGCGCAATTGCCACTTTCCGAGATAAAACAGAAGTTAGCCAATTGATGCAACGCCTTACCGGCATGGTCCATTATGCCGATGCATTGCGGGCGCAGTCGCACGAGTTTATGAATAAGCTCCATGTTATTCTGGGCTTATTACATATGAAGTATTACCAGCAACTCGAAGACTATATTGTCAAAACATCAAATAATTATCAGGCAGAAATTGGTTCTCTGTTGCGCAAGGTAAAATCTCCGGTAATCGCCGGTTTTCTGTTAGGGAAAATCAATCGGGCTCGTGATTTGGGTATTACATTATCAATCAGTGACGATAGCCTTTTACCTGATACTGATAATGAGCAAGTGACCACCACCTTGATTACCGTGTTGGGTAACCTCATTGAGAATGCCATGGAAGCAATTGGAGATCAGGTTCAGCGGGAAATTAATGTTAGCTTTCATTATCAAAATGGCCGGATACATTGTGTTGTCAGTGATGATGGGCCGGGTATTGCTGCCGAGTTACAAGATCGTATTTTTGATAATGGCTTTTCGACCAAGGGCAATGAACATGGCATTGGTTTGAGTCTGGTTCGGCAAAGTTTAGAGAGTATTGGTGGTAGTATTGAGTTTGATTCGGAAGCGGGCGTATTTACACAGTTCTTTATTAGCCTTCCCTACGATATAACGTCGAATAGCATGACCTCTAGTGACAATTCGTCAAACAACATCAGCGCGGTAAATCATGATTAATGTATTAATAGTGGATGATGATGCAATGGTGGCTGAGCTGAATAAGTGTTATCTGAGCCAGGTTGCAGGTTTCAACTGTTGTGGCTCGGTATCCACTTTGCAGCAAGCCCGAGAGCATCTAATGGCAGCGGAACAACCCATTGACCTGGTTTTGCTGGATGTGTTTATGCGCCAAGACAACGGGTTAGATTTGCTGCCGGTATTACGCGAATTCAGTGAGCATACCGATGTCATTGTTATTTCATCTGCCACTGATGTAAACACCATCAAAAAAGCCCTGCAATATGGCGTGGTTGATTATTTAATTAAGCCATTTCAATTCTCGCGTTTTGAAGAGGCGCTCTCAACTTATCGCGAAAAACAGAATTTGCTGGAACAACGTGAATATTGTGCCCAAGAAGATGTGGACACATTACTGCGGCGCAATAATTCAGCGCCTGTTGAGCGCAAAAAATTACCAAAAGGACTAACAGCACAAACATTGCGTACAGTATGTGAATGGATTCAAGAGATGCAGGATGGGGAGTTCTCAACTGAACAGATGGCGAATGCTATTGGGATTTCACGAGTTTCTTGCCGTAAATATTTGATTTATCTTTCTGATACTGAAGTTCTGAGTACTAAAGTTCTTTATGGTGCTACTGGGCGACCCGTTTATCTCTACAAGCTCTTACCCAGCCAACAGGAAGTATTAAAACAGTATTGCCAGTAACCTTTGGCTTTATTATTTCTGTCTAAAATAACCAACGGCATCCGATAAAAGATGCTGTTGGTTATCACCTAGCCGCTAAGCGTTTATTTACATAATCCCGCCTACATAATCCAGCCTAATAGTAGCGTGGCACCAATCACGGTAGAGGCACCGCCAATGCGAGTGGCTATCTGGGCAAATGGCATCAATGACATCCGGTTAGAGGCTGACAAAATAGCGACATCCCCCGTCCCCCCTAACCCACTGTGGCAACTGGTGACAATGGAGGCTTCTACTGGATACATATTTAAATAAGGTGCGATGATAAAACTGACGGCGGCCATTGATAACACAACTGCTCCACATACCACGATGTACCCGACAGAGAACACCGCCACCACACTTTCCAGCGGCACATACAACATACCCAAGCCAATCATCAGTGGCCACACCAGTGTAGTAGACACAAACTTATACCAACTGTGCGCGCCCTGTTCCATTTTCGACGGAATAACCTGTGCATATTTGCACATCACCGCAATCAAAATCATCAGCACCGGGCCTGGAATATGCACCAGCTTTTCAAACAGCCCTCCGACAATAAAGAAAGCGCAGGTCATCAATAAACCGCCGCCCATTAGCTGGAAATCGGCTTGTTTCGGCCCTTCTTGTGAGGTGAATATGGCATTATCCTGTGCTGAGCGAATTAACATTCCTTCGCCATTCAGATCCTTACGACGCATACCAATACGGGCCAACACGCCAGCGCAAATAATGGCGAAGATATTACCGACTACCGCCGCCGGAGCCAGCTGTGCAACATAAACATCCGGGGATTGCCCCAAAATGGCAGAATAAGCCAATGACAATGGCAGGATGCCTTCACCAATTCCACCACCAATAATGGGAACAATGATAAAGAAGAATGTGTGATAAAGGCTGAAGCCGAATAATTTACCCACTAGCAGCCCTGTCGCTACCGCGGTGATGGTCCCCACGACCAGCGGGATAAACATCCGTGTCATCCCCTGAATAAGTACCACCCGATTCATGCCAAGGATGCTGCCAACAACCAAGCTGGCGATAACAAAGTAGAGTAAATTCGCTTCCTTCATTAGCAAGTGAACGGTATCGAGCGTATTGGTTTGAAATAGGCCAAAGTAGACCAAAACAGAAGGCACCATTAAACACAAAATGGCTGGGCCGCCGATATCTTTCAATACCGGGATATGACGACCGACATGGGATAGAACAAAACCCATGGTCATAATAACCGCCAAACCACCAATCATATTTTTTGGCAAATAACTGGCATAGGCTGAAATAAATACAATGGCCGAAATGGTCATAAATAAAGCCATCGGCATGGTATTTATATTCATCTGATTTATATTTACCATCAATCTCTTGATTGAATATTTATCTGTTATATTAATCTCTTCAGTGGAAGTAAGCGCGGTATCCTGATTTATTTTTTTCATTATAGACCTACTGTTGGGTAGCAACTAAGGAACGGAAGGTAACGAATCTAATGTGATGACCGATTAGCAATATTTAATTTTTTCGATACTCATCTAGAGAATTTCGACTAACCTGGCACTAAAAAAGCCACTATTAACACAGAAAAACAACAGCATTAAAGAAAAGTGTAAATATACGGGATCAAAATACCACTGTATCTAAAACAAAAGAACCACTACGCAGTGTCGAACTTCTGTATTTGAGAACACATAGACAAGTTTATTTTAATTAACTTAATTTGAGGTTTTGTAATTAAATAATTTAAGGTGAGAGAGATTTCTCTGTTATGCTTTTAGATGCTAGTCAGTCAAATTTTTTAGTGCAGATCATATAAATCCGAACGGCTCCAGTTAACATCAATAGCACAGTGAATCATACTGTTATAGCCTGCCCATAAGGGTTTCTCTCATCACGGTCAGTGATAGTCAGCGCACTATGTATGAGATAAAATCCACGATACAATCTATTCGCGACATGCGCATATCACCTGCAATCTAATCACTTAATAAATATTATTGAGGATATTAACTGCACTACGTATAAATAAATAATAAATTTTAAAAAGAACCTATAGAAATAGTAACCGCCATTTCCCCTCAATATGAAGAGTGGACATTTTATGCAGCGTCATAATGTATCGAAATAACATCAGTTGAAAACTAGTATTAATAACAATTGTAAAACAATATTTCGTAACTAAAGTAAGTAATATAATCAAGTGCTACTACAAAACAACAGGTTACCCGCTGCTCTAAACTTAACCAATTGAGGTGCTGAATACGTTATTATAACAACATGCCCTGTGATTATAAATTAATCTTAGCCATTCAATTAGTGACTCTGGTAATACCGCAAAAAAAATAGTTTATAAGTGAATATTTTTTTGCCTCATCACGATAGAAACGATAGCATGCCCTCCCGTAATTCAATACTCATGATATACACCATAACAACTGAAGGCGCTAAGACGCTATTTATGCATTAACCTTTAGCAATCGGTTGCAGTAATACATTCACGATGATTGCACAACAGACAGGAAAATAGGGAATGTCTATGATGTCAGGAAAACACTCTACGGAGACCCATCAGGCCGCAAAAAAGCGCTGGTTAGATTCTCATGATACTGGTTATCACAAAAGTATGGGCCGACGTCATATACAGATGATTGCGATTGGCGGTTCTATCGGTACGGGTTTATTTTTAGGCACAGGTGCGCGCTTGCAAATGGCAGGCCCGGCACTCGCTCTGGTTTATCTGGTATGTGGAGTATTCTCGTTTTTTATTCTCCGAGCTCTTGGCGAGTTGATCCTACACCGCCCCACCAGCGGTAGCTTCGTTTCTTATGCCCGTGAGTTTTTGGGTGAAAAAGCATCCTATGTAGCCGGATGGATGTATTTCCTTAACTGGGCGATGACCGGGATCGTCGATATCACAGCTGTCGCGCTCTATATGCACTACTGGGGGACATTCTCTGATGTTCCCCAATGGCTGTTTGCGCTAGGAGCACTGTCGATTGTTGCGACAATGAATATGATTGGCGTGAAATGGTTCGCAGAAATGGAGTTTTGGTTCGCGCTGATCAAAGTCGCCGCCATTTCAATATTTTTGGTCGTCGGTGTGGTATTTCTCGGAACCGGCCAAAGTGTTGCAGGGCACCCCTCGGGTATGAGCCTGATAACAGACAATGGCGGCTTCTTCCCTCACGGATTATTACCAGCATTGGTATTAGTCCAAGGCGTGATATTCGCCTTCGCCGGTATTGAACTTATCGGTACCGCAGCCGGAGAGTGCAAAGATCCAGAAAAGATGCTCCCCAAGGCTATCAACAGTGTCATCCTACGTATTGGCCTGTTTTATGTCGGCTCGGTGGTCCTATTAGTCTGTTTACTGCCCTGGAATGCCTATCAGGCGGGTCAAAGCCCCTTTGTGACATTCTTCAGTAATTTAGGCGTGCCTTATATTGGAACCATTATGAATATTGTGGTGCTATCTGCTGCACTTTCCAGCCTAAACTCGGGCCTTTATTCTACCGGTCGAATCCTTCGCTCACTATCCATGGGCGGCTCTGCACCAAAATTCATGTCGAAAATGAGCCCGCAGTCAGTGCCATATGCCGGAATACTGGTTACGGTTGGAATTTATGTCTTCGGAGTACTACTTAATTACCTCGTCCCCTCTCAAGTATTTGAAATTGTGTTGAATATCGCCTCGTTGGGGATTATCAGTTCATGGGCCTTTATCATTATCTGTCAAATGAAATTACGTCAGGCAATAAAAAAGGGAACAGCAAAACCAGTCTCTTTCAAGATGCCAGGTGCACCCGTGACATCATGGTTAACGCTATTTTTCTTGGCTGGTGTGTTAATCATGATGGCTTTCGACTATCCAAACGGCACTTGGACGATTGCCACTTTGCCGGTCGTCGCTCTGTTGTTGGTGGCGGGCTGGTTCAGCCTGCGCAAACGCGCCCGTGAAGTTGCAGCAGAACCAATAGAAGCGCCAGCCAAAGAGGCAAATGAAGTCATTGCAGCACCGCCAGTTGAGTTGCGCGAACAAAAGTCGGTGAGTTAATACAGATTCTCAGCTCGTAGGTAAGTAAACAGACTTGCGGGCTGAGTTTCACTTTGTTCATATTGATTTGAGATTAACAGGGCCTATTAGTTTTCTGCACACTTACTAATCAAAAAATCTCGCAAGACTATCGCCTGATTTTGTTCAGCATTACGGCTACCATACAACAAGGTTATAGGTTGCTGTTTCAGCACTGCTAACAAAGGTTGCCATGCTGTGGAGTTGTTGAGTTGAGCCTGATAGCGCACCACAAATTCCGGCCAATCAAGGTGTTGATGAAACCACTGACGCAACGCATTATCCGGGGCAACCTCTTTTAGCCATATCACCCCTTCCAAACGGGCCTTACTGATCCCTCGTGGCCACAAACGGTCAACGAGAAAAGTGTTGGCTTGATAGGGTGCTTGAACATCATAAACCCGTTGTAAGCTTATCTTATTCACACTCACAGCAATCTCCTTGCGCTTTTTGCCACCAATCCAAAGCTAGCAGCGAATGCTCTTACTTTGAAAGACGATAACATACAAAAAAAGGCCACTATCACTGATGCTATCTTTTCGAAATCTTTACTCTTCTACTCATTCCAACAATTTTTCTTTCCTCTACTATTAGTAGCGTCAGTTTTAGTGTGTTTACAGTTGACACATAACTTTGCCAACATCAGGATTTTATTAGATTGCCAATTAAATGCCCGCTTGATGCGGGCTTTTATTGTTTTAATCAACAATCACTCGACCGTGATATTGCTGTATCGGACGATTATTTGCATCATGGTGAATAGCTGATTTAAATTGTGTGATTTGTTCGGCTGAGACAGTTAGCGGATTTTTCATTACCAACCAGCGAACTCCTTCAGAACAAGGTGGTGTGGTTAAAGAACCACTGAATCGATAGTAATGTTTATCTGTCGGTAGCAATGCATTTAGATTTAATGCTTCCTTCAGCGCAACCTGCTGATTTAACTTTTCAGGAATTTGGCCCCAAGCCTTATTCAGTTCTGGATTAGCGGCACCAACATTAAACATTACGGCCACTACCAATAGCTCACCCTGGTCATTCATATGAACTAAATGTGCTTCCAATGGAAATTGTTGCCCGTTGATTTCATTCTCACTGGGAACGTGGAAATGGAATTGCTGCAAAGTAAATAACTCACCATCTATCTCTATAGTATCGCCTTTAGCAACATTGATTTGTAGAGTATGGCCGTTATTAATAATATTCTGAGGCTCAGTAATATACTGCACCACCAGTGGCGCTAAATTGCTATGCAATGCTCCATGAATATCAACTGGAGATTGATTTTGTCCGTCCTGACACATATGAAATTCAGGACTTAACTTCCCCCAGTTTTCCGGCGCTTCCTTACCTTCGTAACCCCAACCATGATGTTCATTTGCCTGCAATGAGAAACTGGCCATAATCAATATTGCCAGCACTAACTTTCCTTTCATATACCCGAACTCCCTTCCGAAAAATAGTCGCCACAAGCAAAATGCCTTGTGTTTGCAATGATATACCCACGCATAAGGCATGGGAATATTTCGCGTAGCATTAATATTTGAAAAACTCGTAGGGAATTATGGTAACGATAGATTTAAACCGAGGGAAGAAAATAGGTACTGAATGGCATACAGCACTCAGTACTCTTGGCGGGTTTAATGGGATTTTCTATTTTTGGTAAAGATCCCAACGATTGCCGTAGATATCTTCGAACACAACCACCATGCCATAGGATTCTTTACGAGGTTCCTCACAGAAAGTGACTCCCTTTGATTTCATCAGCTCATAATCACGCCAGAAATTCTCGGTCTCAAGGAAAAGGAAAACCCGTCCACCACATTGGTTGCCAATAAATGTGGCTTGATGATCATTTGATGCGCGAGCCAACAATAAGCGGCATTCACTGTCCTCACTCGGTGACACTGATACCCAGCGCTTACCGGGTTGTGGTTCATCTTCCCGTAAAAAGAAACCCAACTTTTCAGTATAGTATTCAATCGCTTTATCGTAATCATCAACTACGATGGCAATATATCCCATCCCTCTTTTTTTACTTGCCATATATCCATCCACTGTTAATTAATTCAGGTCATATTCCGCCAAAGATAACCTATTCTTACTTACCCATTATTTCTCAGCCACTCTTCACGGCTTATCTCCCATATTTCGGTCGGGAAATGGCCGCCCACATAATCTCGTTCTTCTCTTCCTATCAAGCGCATCCCATTTTTACGCGAGATAGCGGCGGAGGCTTGATTAGGCGCAGCTTTTGTTACCCGCAAATAGGGGCGATTTAATTGGGTAAACCAAAAATGGGTCACTGCGGTGCTGGCTTCGCTTATTAGCCCCTGTCCCTGCCATTCCGGACTTAACCAAAAACCGCGATGATCTTCAGTATCACAAACTAGATTAATGACACCAATCAATGTATCAGGGGCAACTTTAGGGCGAATTGACCAGAAAAAACCACTGCCACACTGCATCTTAGGCAATGCAATGTCCCGCACAAAAGTTAAACCACCCTCTGCGGGATAAGGCCAGGGAACCGCTGAAGCATCAAGATATTTAACGACGTCCCAAATTGGAAATTTTTGCTGTATCTGCTGTGCATCTCGTAACGTCAAAGGCAATAACAACAGACGATCAGTCAATAGCGATTCCATCAAATAGCCCCCAAACGATGTAGCCAGTTGAACAAGCTGGCACCCGCAGTAGATACACACCTAAACGGAAGGTAACATTGAATGAGATATGTCGACAAGTGAGTCAACTTATAGCAAAGTTTACTCGCTGTAACCTCCGAGCAAAGATTATGATAATTATTTCTTCATAAATACGAACATGTTATATTCAATTTAATTAAATTACGGGTGAAAAAAATGACTACCGTGCTGATTAATACAACCAAACAAATGAAGCAAAAAAATATCATGCTGGTTGCTAGCACATTAAAATCACTGACATCTGCAACCAAAGGAGATATATCGACACAAACCGGGTTAAGTCTGGCAACTTGCGGCACAATTTTGAATGAATTATGTGCAAAGGGAGAAGTTATTGAAGAGTCTCTCGATGAATCGCGCGGTGGTCGGCCTGCAAAACGCTATAAATATAATGCCAGTTATTTTAGTGTATTAAGCATCTATGTTGAAGGAATCGGTAATTCAGGGATTATATCATCAGCTCTGACCTCCGCTGATGGTAAAAAAATCAAAGAGTATAATGAAGTTTATAGTGATTTTACCGTGGATAAATTAATCCTCCACATTCAAAATATTATAGATAAGAACAGTAATATCAAGGCAATAGGACTCGGTTTACCTGGCGTCGTGGTTGATGGTAAAGTGCTCACCTGTGATATCATCAATCTTGAAGGGTTAGCTATAACAGAGTTATTAAGCCACCAATTAGGTATTTTTGTTCAGGTCGGCAATGATATGAATTATGCCGCATTTGGGTTTTACCGGCATAATTGTCGCAATATAAGTGATCCCATTGCTTATATATATATGCCACCAAGGCATTGTGCAGGTTGTGGTATTGTTATTTCAGGAGAAATGCTCCGTGGCGGAAGCCAATTTGCTGGAGAGGTTTCAAAACTTCCTTTCTATGATAATTTAGAAAACGAAGCCAATCATAATACGCAAAAGAACCTCGCCCTAGAAAAGCTGGTTCATATCGCTTCATCTCTGATCGCAATAATCAACCCTACTACCATTGCTATATCGGGGAGTACAATTAGCCAGAGTTGTATTGGCGAACTAACTGTTAAATTACTGGAAAAGTTTGATAGTAAACATATTCCAAATTTTGTTTATCGTGACTCAATCAAGTCTGATTATCATTATGGAATATCCGAATATACACTTGACGCATATAATAATTTTAGAGTTTTTGATATTTAGCTCACACAGCTGCTTATAGATAAGCATTCTATCGCCGCCAAAATAATGCCAATCGACAGTAATCAAGCATCCACCCCTGCATCAACACCTTAGCCCTCTATTACCCAGCATAAACCCATTTTCTAACCAGAATGTTCTTGACATCTCAAGCTTTGGTATTATATTTTACAACTTAATATAAGTCTTTTATAAAGTGGTTTTACATTGATATCAACCCCAATGTCACCACGATTAACCCGAGAAAGGTAACCCGTTAATGTCTAGCTATGCCATTGATTTTCCGCTGGATACCCGTGCTAAACGCACATCCACCCGCGCTGTTTTTTTCATCGCTGGGTTTGCTATGGGATTGTGGGCTTCACTTGTGCCCTACGCACAAAATCGGCTCCAGTTTGATGCTGGTTCATTAGGATTACTTTTGCTCTGTTTAGGCACTGGCTCACTACTCGCCATGCTTTTCTCCGGAAAACTTATTGGCCATTTTGGGTGTAGGAAAATAATGTCATTAGGTATTGTACTTACCTGTATTTTCTTACCCACCTTGGCAATTATTGATCAATTTCCCTTAATGGCAGTCTGTTTGTTCTTTTTTGGTGCTGGAATTGGTTTGGTTGATGTAGCAGTTAATGTTCAAGGTTCTCTGGTTGAGCAATCGTCAGATAAGCCACTCATGTCTGGCTTCCATTGCCTATTCAGCATTGGTTCCATTGCCGGTGCCGGTGGGGGTGCAACCCTGTTTGCTCTAGGGTTAATGCCTCTTACCGTGACGTTCATTGCCATCGTCTTGATAGCAATTATTACGTCGGCAGTTTTCAATGAATTAATTCCCTTTGGTGATCATAAAGAACCTAGTGAGTCTGCAATAGCCAAGCCGCGGCCAAATTTTCGCCTCGTATTAATGGCACTGATGTGCATGATTTGTTTTATGGCTGAAGGGGCTGTATTAGATTGGAGTGGTGTATTTCTAACGAATGATCGTGGGCTAGATATAACACATGCCGGTTGGGGATTTGCCGTTTTTGGTGGAACCATGTCGGTCATGCGCTTTACTGGCGATAAGGTTGTTAGCATCCTGGGACGCAAACGTGTACTGATCTTAAGTAGTTTGTTTGCCATGGTCGGTTATGCCGTTGCGGTCATTATACCTGACTGGAAATTTACATTACTTGGTTTTGCTTTGGTCGGAATAGGAGCTGCGAATATTGTCCCAGTGTTGATCACATTAGCAGGCCAAGAAAAAGTTATGCCAGTGAATATGTCCGTTGCCATGGTAGCAACACTGGGTTATTTCGGTGTTCTGGGTGGCCCAGCCCTGATCGGCTTTATTGCCCATCTAACAGACCTCTACACCGCGTTCTCTATTGTCGCGCTGACATTTATTGTCATTACAGTAGGTGCTTTTAAACTGAAATATTCCTGCGACTAGTGCAATCCTGCAGAGAGGGATAAGCAGGTGGCGGTCTGTTAACGTTATCTGAAAATAAAATTTGTGACTGAGTATGGTAATTTTACCGGCTAGCAGAATTATGCTAGCTTTTTTTTAAATGAAAAAACGTTAAGATATTTTCTGTCAAACCAACGTCTTGGGTATATTAAAGAAGGAAATAAAATGAGTATTAAAATTATTGCTGTTGATATGGATGGAACCTTTCTCGATGATCAGATGAGTTTTGATAGAAAGCGCTTTAGCTCACAATATTCTCAATTAAAAAATAATGGGATAAAGTTTGTTGTCGCTAGCGGAAATCAATATTATCAGCTAATTACCTACTTCCCTGAGATTGCTCACGAAATAGCATTTGTCGCCGAAAATGGTGCCTATGTCAGCAATGAGAACACTGAAATTTTTTGTGGAAAAACATCAGATGAAGATCGAAATAAAGTTATAAACACAATATTACCAATACCCTATATCGACATCATTATTTGTGGCAAAAACGGAGCTTACATGTTGAGTTCTGCCAACAGTGATTTCTTTACTACGATGAGTAAATATTACTATCGTCTTAAAATTATTGATGATTTTAGTCAAGTTGATGAGCCAGCATTCAAATTTGCAATAAGTCTACCCAATGAAAAGTTGGCTGAATTTATGGCGTTTATTGAGAGTGAATTAGCCGAAATTGTCACCCCGGTCTCCAGTGGTCACGGCTCTGTCGATCTGATAATACCCGGTGTACACAAAGCCAATGGTATTCAATTATTGCAAAACATATGGGGTGTAAAAGATGAAGAAGTCGTCACCTTTGGCGATGGAGGTAATGATATTGAGATGCTGCAATATGCCGGTTTTGGCTTCGCTATGGCTAACGCACCTGAAAATATTAAAAAAATAGCAAAGTATCAAACAGACTCAAATAATGACTCTGGTGTACTAAATGTGATCGATAAAATTCTAAAAAAAGAGCCACCTTTCGCATAAAAATAAATCAATGACTGAAACTGCCCTTTCATATTGAGTTAACATAAAAAATGGAAGGGTCTATTAATTAACATAATGGCTCCCTAGTCGGGCACCCGTTGAAAATATAGATACTCCAACTTCGCTCGTTACAAAAAAACAGAGTTCAACTCTACTATCATGAAGCGGCAGCCATTAAGTAAATAGATAAAAGTCAGCCCGCAGCAAAATTCGCTCAAAGAGTTGATGAGGAGCTCAGGCCGACAATAGTTATGCGAATCTAGCGCCCCTTTTTCTTACGCCCAGGCTGAGAAAATCGCTTACGAGAAGCAGAGTTACCATCAGGTTTCTCGGTCTTTTTTGGCCCATTGGTATTTGATTTTTTATCTGCAGTAGGTTTAGCGCGTACTTTTTTAACCGTTTTTTCTTCAGATGACGAGTTCTCAATCAGTTTAAATAAGCCGATGAGTTCATCGTCATTCAAATCACGCCACTCGCCTAGTGGTAGTCCTTTCAGATTGATATTCATGATACGAGTACGTTCAAGCTTGGTGACTTCATAACCAAAATGCTGGCACATGCGACGAATTTGGCGATTAAGCCCTTGAACCAGAGTGATGTTAAATACAAAGGTCGATACTTTCTTCACTTTGCATTTTTTGGTCATTGTTCCGAGCATCGGTACGCCGGCCCCTAAACCGAGAATAAACTCATCAGTCACCGGCTTGTTAACAGTCACTACATACTCTTTCTCGTGATCGTTTCCTGCACGCAAAACCTTGTTAACCAAATCGCCCTGATTAGTCAGGAAAATCAGCCCTTGAGAGTCTTTATCCAGACGCCCGATAGGGAAGACTCGTTTACTGTGGTTAACAAAATCAACGATGTTATTGTGTTCACTATCTTCTGTGGTACTTATGATACCCACTGGCTTATTCAGAGCAATCAACACCAAGTCATCTTCATCACGCGCGTCGATAAGCTGACCGTTAACCTTCACCGCATCCCCAGCATAGACCTGATCGCCAATTACGGCCCGCTTACCGTTAATGAAAACATTTCCCTGTTCAATATAACGATCTGCATCACGACGCGAACAGATGCCGCTCTCACTAATGTATTTGTTAAGGCGAATGGATGAGTTACTCAAATTAATTCTTCCGTAAATATTGGACTATATCACGTTAGGTTGTGAAACCTGAATGGCTGTTTAACAGAGTGTTAGCGAAGTAACACCGAGACTTTTAAGCACCTTTTCTATTTACTATTCCACTACTGAGCGATTCACTAATATCGCCGGTTTTAACTCTCTGACCAAACGAATCATTTTTCTCAACTCTGGGGCAATTTCGCCATGTGGCGTTGAATATGTGACTAGCTTGCCCTGCCCCTGCTTTATTGAAAGCATATCGCTCAATGGCTGCCAGTTCTCTTTATCTCAGAGGAGCTTTTGTGCTTTATTTAATTCACCTAAGGGCTAGATATGTAAAAACCGCCCGTAGACGGTTTGGCGATAATACTGAGCATATTAAACTAGACTCCCAACATAGGGATTCTTCATGCTTATCTAAGGATTAGTGCATCCGCCATTAGCTTGACAATGTGCATACTCAGAAGTGCCTACATCTGGCCCGGTAGCAGGATCATTGCAATAGGGCCACCATTTGCTGGAAGGATTACATTCTTCAGCCATAGCTCCCGCAGATACAGACATAACACCGACTAACAGTAAACCTTTTAATATATCTTTCATCGTAACTTCCTCCATGATTAGCCGCCATACCTAAAGCGACGGACGATTTGACTATTACTTTCAGTGCTCGTAATAGCCGCTCTCATCATTGATTCAGCATGCTTACTAATCAATCAAATAAGTTAGTTTGTTTAACTGTTGTTGATAATAATTCTCATTTTTATTAATTGTGCATGAGATTGCGTTAACTCTTATATGCCAGTACCATTATTGAGTGTACTCATGGAATACCCGCCAGAATGCTTAATAATCAATCAATTCAGTATGTTGAAATATCTCTAAAAGAGAATGGTTCGGTTTAGCGGGATACCTATAAGTGCCCCGAAAAAGCGCTCAATCAATCTATGTGGTAAAATGAAAATTAATAGTACCTTATTTGCGGCTACCATCATTGTTGCGGTTGTGTCGTTTGGCTTTCTGGTGTTTGGCTTTCTGGTGTTTGATTTATTGACTAGGTAGCTAACGATTAGCCTGTAGATAGGCAAGGAAGATAGATGAAAGAGTATGTAATTCCTGTAATTTTAGTATTGGCTACGGTAATCGCTATTTCTGCTGTAGCGGTGATAACCATAGCCTTGCTAGGCAATGGTATAAAAATTGGTGATATGACTTACTATCTCAGTTAGCGTACTAAGTTTAATTTTACGTCCACTGGAGGATGTATGAAAATAAATAGCACTGTAGTTGTTATCGTCCTCATAGTTGCTGCTTTTGTGGCTGGATATGTAGTGTCAGAGATGTTTGCTAGGTAGCCTTTAAGCCAAATCCAATATGCTTGAACGGAAATAACTATAGCTATACCAAGGAAAAGTTATGGCGAGTTATGGTTCGTAATCTCGCCCGGTTTGTTGGTCGCTCACACCCCCTACTTGACCTCATCATTTTCATTGTTCACCTAACCAGTGGCAACTCAGACCAGCGCGTTGTATAACCAGGTGATAGCATTTCTCTTTTCATTTGCCAGCCCCTTTGTATCCCCTGCCCCGCACACCGCCCTCTACCTTTTCTGACTTATTAATATCGTCAAGAACAGCCATCAGTGGCAGTGTTATTCGCCTTTGGTTGGTTGTCATCAAACAAATCGGTTCAACACCCAAGCATATTCATAAAAAAAATTAATGCAATGATTAGTATGAATATTATTTTCAGCTAATTATCTGGATACAGAAATTAAGATATTTAAAAAATAGGAACATTCCTACAAAATCAGCCCTGCAATCTGATTATTTTTTGATTTAGATCACGTTATTGTGAGCTCATGAATTATCGTTGTAAGTAATTAGCTTGACGTTCATATGTATTTTAAAAAGTAAACGAAAATTCATATTAATAAATTCACTCTTTTTATCATATTTTATATCAGGGTTATTACTTAACATGAGTTCTTTTAATTGTAAGTTATCTTGTATTGCCTTAACTATTATATCTACGATTAGTACCACAACTTCTTATGCTGACATCGGTTTTGCGGGTGATGTAATACCTGACAATGCTGGTTGGGATATTCCCGGGGTCCTAATAATCGGTAATACAGCAGCAGGTATTATGGATATTTTCGATGGTGGAACGTTGACCAGCGGAAATGTAGCAGCTGGGCTGTGGAGTTATATCGGTAATAACTCGGGGGCTACCGGTCAGGTGACTATTACTGGCTCTGACTCTAAGTGGATAAATAACGGAGTGCTCTTTGTTGGCTATAACGGGAGTGGCACATTACAAATATTAGATGGTGGCGTTGTAAACAACCCAGTTAACACGACACATATTGGTTTTGGTGTTGGAGCTACTGGTTACCTTGAAGTCAGTGGGGTTGGTTCGCAATTGATCAACGGTGGCGGATTACGGATTGGTGGTGAAGATAATAGCAATGGCAAGATGAGAATCGCTGATGGTGCTGTAGTCACTAACCAAAATGATGCTGATATTGCATACCATCCAGGTTCTACCGGTAGTGTCGAAGTAACAGGCCCAGGCTCAATCTGGAATGCTGGTAACCGTATGTTTATCGGCCATGAAGGCGATGGTAGCCTTAAAATCACCGACGGCGGAGTTGTTACAACGACAACAAAAGCAAGTGTTGCCGCAGGTGTTACGTCAACCGGTTATGTGGAAGTGAGTGGTACAGGTTCTCGCTGGCAAATTGGTACATTGCTAGATATAGGGACTAATGGCCCTGCCACCATGATTGTTTCTGATGGCGGCGTGGTAACCAGTCAAAGTGGAAATATTAATGACTCTATCGGACTGGTGGAAATCACCGGTATTGGTTCTCGTTGGGATAATGCTCAAGCCCTTCAAATTGGTTCAAGTTCCGCATCAGTAGGTTCTGATAGCACTCTAAATATTACTAATGGTGGTATTGTTACAGATAATTCGGGTTATGTTGGTGCCGGAAACAATGCCACTGGCCGAGTAAATATCTCAGGGGCCGGTTCTGCTTGGCAAAACGCTAGCTTATTGATGGTAGGTTCGAATGGGGATGGCTCAGTAGTCGTCTCTGATGGTGGGAGTTTAACTAGTGCTGGCAGCTATGTGGGTGCCGCTTCAGGGTCAAGAGGTGACATTTTAGTCACAGGGGCCAATTCCACGTGGATTAACAACGGTGATATGCGTTTCGGTGAGTATGGTGGTAACACCTCACTTACCATCAATAACAATGGTTTCGTTAAAACAGATAATATAATAATTGCTAACGATGCTACTTCGACCGGTGTGCTGAATATTGGGAGTGCCGCGGGTTATGCTGCAACCTCTGCTGGAAATATTAATACGCCAATTATCACCTTAGGCAACGGCGATAGTTCAATTGTCTTTAACCATACGAATACCAATTATCAATTTAATTCTGCAATTAATGGTAGTGGTAAAGTGGCAGTTTACAGCGGAACTACGGTACTCAATGGTGTCAATAACTACAGCGGCACGACAACTGTTAATGGCGGCACTTTAAAGGCAAGTTCAGCAAACAGCTTCAGTGCAGTTTCTGATTATCTTGTTGATACCGCGGGACTACTGGATTTAGCTGGTTTTGACCAAACACTGAACAGCCTGAGCAACAGCGGCACGGTAAGCCTTAATGGTGCACCAGGTACTGTATTGACAGTATCCGGTAATTACATCGGCAACGATGGCTTGCTCAATTTTAATTCTCTATTAAATAATGACACTTCAGCTACTGATAAATTAGTCGTTAATGGCAATACTTCTGGCACAACTCGTGTGGGCGTGACTAACTTGGGTGGCAGTGGCGCAACAACATTGAATGGTATCGAACTGATTGAGGTTAATGGGCTGTCAAGCGGTGAGTTTGTTAAGCAGGGGCGTATTGTTGCCGGTGCCTATGATTACTCTCTGGCGCGTGGTGTAGGGATAAATGCCAGCAACTGGTATCTGACTAGTACAGCAACATCAGTTCCACTTGTTGAATCTGTTGAACCAATGGTCAACCGGCCAGAAGCTGGCAGTTACACTGCTAACCTGGCAACTGCCAATAACATGTTTATAACGAGTCTCAATGACCGCATGGGTGAAACCCAATATATTGATGCATTGACCGGCGAACATAAAGTGACCAGTCTGTGGTTGCGTAACGAAGGTGGGCATAACCGTTCACGTGATGCATCGGGGCAATTGAATACACAAGCTAATCGTTATGTCCTGCAACTGGGCGGTGATATTGCTCAGTGGAGTAATAACAACACGGACCGTTTCCGTCTAGGTGTTATGGCTGGATATGGCAATAGCAAGAGTACGACTGTTTCACAAGTGTCTGGCTATAGCTCTAAAGGCTCAATCGATGGCTACAGCGCCGGTGTATACGGTACCTGGTACGCGAATAGCGAAGATAAGTCCGGATTATACGTAGATAGTTGGGCGCAATACAGCTGGTTCAACAACACGGTCAATGGTCAGGATTTAGCTTCTGAAGAGTACAAGTCTAAGGGCGTAAGCGCCTCAGTCGAAAGTGGCTATACCTTTAAAATCGGTGAGAATGCGTCGAAAAACGCCAGTTACTTTATCCAGCCGAAAGCGCAGGTGACATGGATGGGTGTTAAAGCCGATGACCATAAAGAAGCCAATGGGACAAATATCTCCGGTGAAGGTGATGGAAACATCCAGACCCGTCTGGGGGTGAAAGCCTTTATGAATGGCTACGCCGATCAGGATAAAGGTAAAGATCGTGTATTCCAACCGTTTGTGGAAGCCAACTGGGTCCACAATACTAATGATTTCGGCACTACGATGGACGGTATGACGGTTAAGCAAGACGGTGCGGCCAATATTGGTGAGCTGAAAGTGGGTGTGGAAGGCCAGATTAATAAGAAAGTGAATGTCTGGGGTAATGTCGGCCAGCAAATTGGTAACAAAGGTTACAGCGATACAGCTGTAATGCTGGGAGTTAAATACAACTTCTAATACTGGTTAAAAAATATAGGTAAACAGACCGGGCAATTAAGCCCGGTTTTGCATTTTAGGCTTCAGTCAAAGTGACCTCAATAATCATCTGTTGCCTAATTTGCGGTGCAGGCCAACTAACCATCCGCCATTTTCATCTGCATAGTATAGTCAGGCTGATGTATGGGTTGCCTTTGAAAATCTCATGATCAGCCAGAAAGAGGATTCTTCATTTATTGGTTTGATTAATAAATTTCTGTTGTCTGGTGATTTCTGCGAACTTGCTAGCGAAACATAAAAGGACTACCGGAAGTATTCATCAAAAATAATTTCTGTGTTCGGAAAAATGACGCCAGACAACATAAAACCTGAGCATATTCGGAAGTATATGGATAAGCGTGGAGTAAAAAGCAGAGTCCAGAAAAATAGAGAAAAGTCTTTTATGTCGAGGGTTTTTCGTTAGGGTTACGAGCGGGAGAAAGTAAAATTAAATCCATGCTAGGGAGTGAAGCAATTCAAAGAAAAAGCCCGAGCTCGCTATATAACGGATGAAAAACATATAGCGCTTTATGACGCGCCCCCCCCCTTTATAGCCCGCAAGAAAAAACGCCTCGATAAACAAGGCCGCATCAAATGCAAGATGTTTACCAAACTGCGCACCGCCCGTTTTATTAAAAGCGAATCCAACGCCGACGGGGTCACTGTCACCTTTAGAGGTACGGTTAATAGTCTAGTGCGGGTGCATCACTACGGCTTGCGCGATAAGGTCACAAAGAACGGGCCAACCGTGAAATATGAACGCCGCCAGTTATTGGGTTTTACTGACGGCGATAGTGAATGGATTGGGGGGCTGGCTTTGGATTTTATTGGTAAGTAATTTTTTATCGTCCATTACTTAATTATTTGTTTCCCCCCATCTATTTGCTCTGTTAAATGTTTTAAAATCATTAAATCTTACCCCCATATCCTTCATTACTTTATGTGCAAATGGTGCTGATAGTTGTCTGATATAAAAAGGCTTATTTACTACAAAGTGATGTATTGCATGAGTGCTACCAAAGTTAAAACAAAATAGGTTGAACGGCCAAAGCCACCAAGGGTTAAGCACCTGAGTTTCCTGAATAGTATTACCACTTTCATTATCACCATAATAATGCATATTTGAACTTATGAAATGTAAGCAGAACGACCAAAGTATATTAGGAGCTATGATTATTACCATCATTACATCAATAGCATTGAATATTTTTAGAGTCATTCCAGACCAAGTTATTGCGATGCCAAGTAATGGCAAGGCAACATTTACCAAGTGAAATATAATAAATGAATATACAATTAGTGAGTGTAAAAGTGAGACTGGGAAGAACGCTTTAATTGCCTTCTTAAGTAATTTTTTTCTTTCCTCCTTCGATCCAGCCTGTAATATCACTACAGCTACTGCAACTATAAAATCACTAATCATCCATAGCCTCAGCAGGCTCCAGCGCTGACCATTAGAAAGTAATCGTTCTTCTAAATCCTCATATGTTCCTGGCATTTGGTGATGCCTTAAGTGAATCTTTCTCCTAACCCAAGGGTTAGCCGTACTAGGGCGAACCATCCATACTGAGGCCATCATTACGTTATGCATGACACGATTATTTTTGAAATATAGATTATGAATTAAATCATGTTCAATTTCATGTACCACAGAAATACAAAGAGTATTGATTATGATACATGCCCACCATGCGATATATCCATTGAGATAACATAATGAACTAACTATAATAATTCCAATCATAGAGTATAAAATACTAAAACCCAATGC
>NZ_CABHWW010000009.1 GCF_902170305.1 Yersinia alsatica
TCAGAAGTGAAACGCCGTAGCGCCGATGGTAGTGTGGGGTCTCCCCATGCGAGAGTAGGACACTGCCAGGCATCAAACACGCATCATCAGAGTGACATCTGGTGATGGACAAAATCGCCAAGCGCGGTTTTGCACAGCGAGAAGCGCTGGCCCTGAAAAGGGTAAGTATCAGGAAGATACACGTAAAAGAATCGGTGGAGCGGTAGTTCAGTTGGTTAGAATACCTGCCTGTCACGCAGGGGGTCGCGGGTTCGAGCCCCGTCCGTTCCGCCACTTATTGCAGAACCCCTGAATCATAGATTCAGGGGTTTTTTGCATTATAGAATCCTAATCTGCTAGATATATTCGTCAATAAAGGCTCATCATTATCCTTCTTTGACGCTATTTCCCCCTAACGCATCTATATTACTCTACATGAAACTTACTGTTAAAATTCAGCTAATTAATTGCCGTATACATATATAAATAGAGCTGTTTGGCTAAGTATAAAATCTCAATCTGCTAGTTATGTTCCTCTAGAAAGCTCATCAATAACCTTTTACGGCAGCATTTACCCCTATAATGTCTATATTACTCTACATACAACTTACTGTTTGAATACAGCAGTTCAGTTACTACATGTTTATATGAGGCTAATGGGGAAGGGAAAACGCAGAGTATCAAAGTTGGGACAGCGATATTAAGCCCTCGGATTGAGGGCTTAATGGTTAAGCGGGTTCTTTACGGCAGATTAATAATGTATGCCCAATGCCAAGACCATCAATATCTTTCTCAATATAGAATCCGGCAGCAGTTAAGCATTGGTAAAAAGTATCTGAATGATAAAAACGGCTATTACCATTAGCCATACATGTAAAATATAGGGAGGAAGCGTTTAAGCTAAATGCGCCTGCTTCGAATTGTTGTCTATCCCAAAATATCTCCATGATACATACGTAGCTGTCGGGCTTCATCGCACGATGGATAAGCTTGAGAATATGTACAATTCTTTCTTCACTAAAACAGTCTAGAAATTGGCTCATCCACCAAACATCAGCATCATTTGGTAGCTTATCAGCTAATAATAGATCCACTGGGTAGGTACTAATACGATTACTGAGACCTTTGCTTTTGACATTTTCGTTAGCTAATACCAGCTGCTGCGGTAAATCTAATAGTGTTATCTTCACGTCAGGGTTATAAGCTGCGCATTGCAGAGCCCATTTACCGGTATTAGCACCAATGTCATATATATGCTTTGGTTCAAGATCAAAAATGGTTTTTAGTGCAAGTTGAAAGGCATTATCGGAGTAAAAGTGATCAAAGGCGAACCAACTTTCGCGGGCTGCAGTCGGTAACTCACTCAGTGCTGGGTAAATAGTGGGCCATTCACCAAATACTGATAGTCCTGCAGGTTTTCCCGTCTCTAGTGCTTCTTTTAAATTGAATAAACCTTGATAACAAACATCTTGAGTAAAGTCCATATTTACGCGGGTCATTTGGTCATGTAATAAGTAGTGACCAACCTTTCCAAGATAAAATTGTTTTTCCCGCTGATAGAGAATATTGCCACTAAGCCCCATATCGAGCAGGATGCTGATTGCATATCGACTAAGTGAACAACGGGTATCAAGCTCATCCAGTGTGATACCGTTTTTACCTGATTCATCTAATGCGGCTAGGATCCCTGATTCTCTCAGGTTAAGTGCGGCTTGAAATAGCATAGGGGCAAAAGCTATTTTCTGGGCTTCAGTGATTGCTGCTAAAGCACTAATTTGGTCTCTATCATATCCGTAGCGCAAGCTTACGTCCTCGTAATCCAGGTAATCGCTCACCATTCGACATGGTTGAATTAGAATGGCGAACGAGATTTTATTTTAATACAATCCTTTGTTATAAAAGGATTTTATACTGATGGTTGAACAAGTTTGGTCTGAATGTCTTTGTTTAAGTTAGCGATCCAGCGATTATACTTTGAATGTATTTTCCCATTCTTTGCGTCCATGTTAGTGCTGCCAACGTATTTTATTTGGTAATTATTAGCACTGTAATTGATTCTTATTTCAACGATATGATCACGATTGATTAATTTGCCATTAATCACACCTTCAGAAGCAGGTACCATTATCCAGCCGCGGCTTATACCGCCAGCTAAAATGGCTCTTTGTACTTCTGAAGCGGTGTGACTTCCCATCACTGTTTGATTAACATCTTGGATAGGTGTTGTACCTGCACAACCAGTAATAAATGCAATAGATACCAACCCGACTAGAAGGATTTTTAATATTTTCATGATGATCCAATTTACTAATAATTTTCATGTTATTCATGGGAGGAATAACGCAGATATGCTATACAGCAAACATAAAATACTCTGACTTATTCGAATACACAAATATTATTATGTTTTATTTATTTTAAATAAATGTAAAATTTATATTATAAATTTATTCTAGTTTTCATTTTTATATTTATTGTGAATTTATTTCAAATTTTTCTAAAGAATATTATATTAGTGCCGATAAATAATGTATTTTTTTAATTTTAATTATAGATTTATTTAGGTTTGATGATTTTTTAATTAAACAAAGTCATAACTAAGACAGTTTTTAAATGCTTTTTATCTAAAAATAGAATAAATTATCTCGCTTTACTGCTTGCTACTTGGGAAGTTTCGATATCGTGGTTCATTCGTTGAATGTATTGAACTGGTGTGCTTTAGCTCCTGGTATGGGGTCGCATGAGCAGTGGATTGCTTGGGCGCAAGATCCTGAGCTCCGTGCGACATGGCAGGGAGATTTACCCAAGTCATCACATATACCTATGATGTCCGCGAGAAGAATGAGTACAGCTAGCCGGCTCGCCGTTGAAGCCGGCCTTTCATTACTCGAAGGGGCCACTACTGATATGGCGATTTTTACTAGCCGCCATGGAGAACTAGAGCGTACTTATAAAATATTACAATGCCTCAATTCTCAGCAGAATATCTCGCCGACCGATTTTGCCATGTCAGTGCATAATACGGCCTCTGGATGGCTGACTATCACAGCAAATGAGACAATGCCTGTGGCCTCTCTTGCCGCAGGAATCGATAGCTTTCAGCAAGGCATTATTGAGGCGATGGGCATGCTCGCCAGTGGCGCTAAACGTGTATTATTGGTCGATTTCGATGGAATTATGCCTAATTTTTATCATTCTCAGACTTCTCCAATAGGGTTGCCCTATGCTTTGGCATTACTGTTAGCCATCGGTGATGATTTACAGTGTGAATGTATCTCTTCGATTGATTCTAATGAATCTGAATTACCCCAGGGGCTTAGCTTCTTACGTCATTGGTTGAATAAAAAACCTTCTTTTGTGGTACGCGGTCAGCATAATAATTGGCAATGGAGTCAGTGATGGACAGCTCTCTCGCAGTACAAACTGCCTCCCAGCATTCTTCTTTACTTAATCGTTTATGGCGAGTAGTGGCGACCGGCTTTTGTTTTGCACTGTTTGGTCTTGGGGGGCTGATATTATCCATTGTATGGTTCTCCTCGCTCCGTCTCATTATTCGCTCTGCGGCGGTGCGTAGTCGAGTCACTCAATTGAGTATTCGTTATAGTTTTCAACTGTTTCTACGAATCGCTAGATTTCTTGGTGTCTTTGATTACCAGATAAAAAATAGCGAACTGTTCTCTGAAGATGCAGGATGCTTGATTGTTGCTAACCATCCCAGTCTATTGGACTATGTGTTACTGGCTGCACATATGCCAAGGTGTGATTGCATTGTCAAAGAAGCACTACTGAATAATATATTTGTTTCCGGTGTCATTAAGTCTGCCGGTTATTTGGTTAATACTGAATCAGATAAATTATTGGTGCATTGCAAATCTCGTTTAGGTCTTGGGGGAAGTATCCTTATATTTCCAGAAGGAACGAGAACAACTGCAGGTGGTATGCTGAGTTTGCAGCGGGGAGCGGCTAATATTGCATTACATAGTGGATGTAATATTCGAGTGGTGTTTATTGACTGTAACCCGCCAATGCTGACGAAAGAGCTTAAATGGTATAATATCCCGCCAGTAAAACCCCAGTTTAATATTACTGTTCAAAATAAAATCAATAGTAAGGATTTTATTCAAGATAGTGATTTATCGCTAGCGCTTGCCGCGAGACGGCTGACTAAGCATTTAACCTGTGCATTAATGCCCGAATCTAAGAGAAAGAATTAATGGAATTACTCAGTAGTGAGATTAAACAGCTAATTATTGATGCCTTGAACCTGGAAGGAATGTCAGTGGATGATATTGATTCGCAGGCTGCATTATTTGGTGATGGTTTAGGTTTGGACTCAATCGATGCGCTAGAACTTGGATTAGCATTAAAAAACCGATATAGCGTTGTGCTCTCGGCAGAGAGTGAAGATATGCGTCAACACTTTTATTCGGTAGAAACGCTCGCGAAATTTATTTCTGAACAGCGTAACTAACAGGATATTGCACTAATGGACAAACAGGAAATATATCAGCAGATTACAACTCTTCTGGTTAAGCTTTTTGAAATTGATGAGGCTGACATTAAGCCAGAATCGCGACTGTATGAAGAATTAGAGTTGGACAGTATTGATGCTGTCGATTTGGTGGTGCATTTGCAGAAAGTGACCGGCAAAAAAATAATGCCAGAAATGTTCAAATCGGTTCGAACTGTGCAAGATGTTGTCGATGCTGTCGATAATTTATTAAACACCCAATCGTAAGTGGTGAAATCAGGTGACAGCTAATCAAAGTAATTTATTCATTGGTCGCCTGGCTATTTTGCTCAAAGTTTTCACGGTTATTGCACTTACTGCCTATCCTCTGGCGGTGTGGTTTGGTTTGACGCGCTGGGGAATGCAGGTATTAGCGCCAATACTGTTATTAATGTTTACACTGCGGTTGTTTGTCGTACGTAATCAAATTAAACAACAACTTTGGTTAGGTAAAGCGCTGGCACTTACTGGCATTATTCTGTCTTTGGCAAGTTGGGGATTAGGGCAGGCGCAATGGTTGTTGTTTTATCCTGTTGTGGTAAACATCCTATTACTGTCACTGTTTACCTATTCTCTGTTTTATCCCCCACCCATCATTGAACGATTGGCAAGACTGGCCGAGCCTGAATTGCCTCCTCAAGCCGTGGTTTATACCCGCAAGGTAACGCAGGTATGGTGCGCTTTTTTTGCAGTAAACGGTGCTATTTCTCTGGCAACCTGTCTGTACGGTAATATGCATCTATGGGTTTTGTATAACGGTGGCCTGAGTTATTTACTTATTGGTTCTTTGATGGGTCTGGAATGGATAATCAGAAAAAGAGTTCAACAGCAATGAATCTACCCATGGCTAATTGGTTAGATCATTCTCGTGGTGATGCCTTGGTTATTGCTAGGTGCGGTTCAACAGCGATAACTTTACATCAATTCAGGTGCGACGTTAGCTCTCTATTTAATAAAATCACGCTATTGCCCAATCAACGCTGGGCATTATGTTTTGAAAATAGCTATTGGTTTAGTGTCGCATTGCTGGCCACTCTGTATTGTCAAAAAACACCGGTTATTTTCGGCCATACACGTGAAGCTGTTCTCAAAGAACAGCGGCATGAATTTGATGGCATGTTAACTGATCAATCACTGAATCTTGATTGCCAGAATATTACCGTAGCTAATCACGCATCTGTTGAGGCTATCTATCACCCACTACCTGATTGGTTTTCTCATGCTTCATTAATCCTCTTTACCTCTGGCTCGACTGGTGCGCCTAAAGCCGTAGTCAAATCTGTTGAGAGTTTAGATATTGAAAGCCGTTGGTTGGCTGAGCAATGGCAGTCTTGCTTCGATAAAAAGCATAATCCACTAATCGTTGCCTCGGTTTCTCATCAACATTTATATGGGCTCACTTTTCGTATCTTTTTACCCCTTTCGCTGGGAATCCCCTTCCAGGCCGAGTTGATAACTTACCATGAGCAACTGCACTCATTACCTGAATCTTGCTCAGCTATATTTATTAGCAGCCCGGCGTTTTTAAAACGTATAGACACGAAGCTAGCGCCGATTCTATGTCGGCAGATCTTTTCTGCAGGCGGCCCACTCAGTTTTCATGATGCACAATCTAGTCGGGATGCTCTAGGTATCCTGCCAATAGAGATCTATGGTGCTACCGAAACCGGTCTTATTGCTTATCGTCAGCAGTCAGAACAACAGCAAGCTTGGCAGTTTTTTTCAGGGGTAACTCTGGCTATCAATAACGACAATACTTTCACTGTTTATTCGGACCTTATATCTGAATCAGAGGGGGTGCCGATGAGCGATGTTATTGAGTTATTCGATAACAGGCGAAATTTCTATTTGGTGGGGCGTAAAGATCGGATAGTTAAAATAGAAGAAAAGCGTGTTTCGTTAACAGAAATAGAGCAGCGCCTAATATCACTGCCCGATATTGCCGACGCCACAGTATTGGTCTTAACCCAAAATGAGCGCGTGAATATTGCCGCAGTGGTAGTGTTGACTGATGGTGGGAAAGAAAAGCTTTCCTCGGCAACCATGGCTTCTTTCAATCAAAAATTACGCAGTGAATTACGTCATTGGCTTGAACCTGCCTCTCTTCCCCGGCGCCTACGTGTAATCGATGTTATTCCCGTTAACCCACAAGGGAAGCGAGATTATGCGCGGTTACAGGAGTTATTTTTATGATGTTGCCTACGGTTATCAGTCAGCAAATAACAGGTGATCACCTCGCGAATATCGATCTCTTATTACCTGCTGATTTATTGTGGTTCAGTGGACATTTTCCTACTTGCCCGATATTACCGGGTGTTGCACAAATCAATTGGGTGATGCACTACGCCAATCAGCTATTTGGCCCAATGCCAGTGGTGAAAAGCATTGATGTCGTAAAATTTCAGCGGCCCCTGATGCCCGATGACAAAGTGACACTTGTACTGAATTGGGATCGCACCAACCACAAACTGATTTTTAAGTACCTTGCTCACGGCGAGATAACGGCCAGCAGTGGAAAGATTGCCCTATGTCAGTAACCTCTTTTATGCCGTGTGTCGTTATCCCCTGTTTCAATCATGGCCGCACCATGGCTGGCGTTTTATCTCAATTGGCGGTTTATCAACTCCCTTGTCTGATTATTGACGATGGTAGTGATATTGATACCGCAAATGAGTTGGCGCGCTTAGCAGAGAAATACCCTTGGGTGGTGTTAGTTACACAACCTGAAAATCGCGGGAAGGGGCATGCGGTACTGAATGGATTGGCTGTCGCGCAAAAATACGGTTATAGCCATGGTCTGCAAGTTGATGCTGATGGCCAGCATCAGTTATCCGATCTGCCGATCATGTTGGCAGAGGCTGAAAAACATCCTCATTGTCTGATTTCAGGGCGGCCGATTTACGACAAGTCAGTGCCGAAGGCGAGGCTTTATGGCCGCTATATCACGCATTTCTGGGTATGGGTCGAAACCTTATCTTTATCGCTGAAAGACAGTATGTGCGGCTTTCGGGTTTATCCGATTACTGCGACGCTGGCTTTAG
Source organism: Yersinia alsatica (assembly GCF_902170305.1). GTDB lineage: Bacteria > Pseudomonadota > Gammaproteobacteria > Enterobacterales > Enterobacteriaceae > Yersinia > Yersinia alsatica. The sequence goes on from NZ_CABHWW010000009.1 coordinate 7,531, forward strand.
CGGCGCGCCACCCATTGGGTGTACGGATGGATTTTGATACCGAGGTGATGGTGAGATTATATTGGCAAGGGACAGAAAGCCGCTTCCTGCCAACCCGTGTCACTTATCCTGACGATGGTATTTCGCATTTTGATACTTTGCGCGACAATCTGCGCATCTCCTGGATGCACACCCGTTTATTTTTCGGCATGTTGCCGCGCATTCCTGCGCTACTCAAACGTAATCTGCAAAAGTCCGAGCACCATTGGTCCCAGACTCAAGAGCGCAAAGGTTTATGGGGCATGCGTTTGATGTTGCGCAGTTACAAAGCGTTGGGGCGCACCACTTTCAATCTGATGTTATACCCGGTAATTGGCTATTTTTGGCTTACTGGTCATCGTCAGCGGCAGGCATCAAGCCGCTATTTACAGCGCCTCACTGCTTTCGCCGAACAGCGAAATCACCCATTACCCACCTCCCTAAACAGTTTCCGTCATTTCATGCGTTTTGGTGAATCGATGCTCGATAAGCTGGCCAGTTGGCAAGGGGATTTAGTGGTGGGCAGAGATGTGGTTTTGGTGGGGCGTGAGCGCTGTGAAACACAAATTGCCAGCCGCCAAGGGTCACTTATTCTGGCATCGCATTTAGGGGATATTGAATCTTGCCGGGCTTTGGCCGAGCTATCTATTGGCGTGAAAGTTAATGCATTAGTCTTCACGCATCATGCCGCTCGCTTTAATCAGGTAATGAAGGAGATTAATCCGCATGCGCTTATTAACCTGATTCAAGTGACATCCATAGGGCCTGATACCGCCATTTTATTGCGCCAGAAGCTGGACGCAGGTGAGTGGGTTGCAATTGTTGGTGACCGAACCTCAGTCAGCCCTTATCAACGAGATAACCAACCAAGGGTTATCTGGAGCTCATTTTTAGGTCATCCGGCACCGTTCCCTGTTGGGCCATTCGCATTGGCTGCGGCATTGCGTTGCCCTGTGTTCTTGATGTTTGGTCTAAAACTCGCCGGGCAAGAGAAGCAACCAGCCCCCGCGGCACCTTCCGCTCGGCTGCATGTTTACTTTGAGCCTTTCGCCGATCCACTGATGTTACCGCGAGCAAATCGCCAGCCCGCTTTGCAACAAGCTGTGGATCGCTATGCTGCGCGTCTGGAACATTACAGTTTATTAGCGCCGCTTGATTGGTTTAATTTTTATGATTTTTGGCATTTAAACGATGAAAAGCCAAACCAAGGAAATCCGTGAAATGAATTTACCCGATGACCCGCGTTTTACTACCCGGATAGTCCACAGTATCCCTTTCCATGATATCGACCCTATGGGGGTTGTGTGGCACGGCAATTATTTCCGTTACTTTGAAATTGCCCGTGAGGCATTGTTAAACCAAATTGATTATGGCTACCGTGCCATGCAAGCTTCAGGCTATGTTTGGCCAATCGTTGATACAAGAGTGAAATATATTGCACCGCTCGAATTCGAGCAGCGTATTCATATTTGCGCTTCTATTGAAGAGTATGAGAACCGCCTGCGCATCGGTTATCAGATTTATGATGCCAATAGCGGCAAGCGTATGACGACGGGATATACCATTCAGGTCGCTGTTAAGGCATCAACAAAAGAGATGAGTTTTGTGTCACCGCCAGTACTGCTGGAAAAAATGGGTATCACCTTATGAAACCTATTTTGACCGCCATATTATTCTGCCTGTGTATCAGTGCTCACGCGGTGACATTGTCATCATTACAGCAACGATTCAGTGAACAACCGGTATTACGAGCTGAGTTTGAACAGCAGCGCAGTATCAGTGGCATGGACAAGCCCTTGAAATCAAGTGGTAATTTACTGATTTCACGAGAGAAAGGCCTATGGTGGTCACAACAGAAACCTTTTGCTTTGACACTATTGTTAGATGACAAACGTATGGTGCAAACCATGGCGGGCCAACCTTCGCAGGTTATTACGGCCGACAGCAACCCGCAAATGTTCCAGTTTAATCATTTATTAACGGCACTCTTTCATGCTGACACAGCAGTTCTGGAGCAGAATTTCACCTTAACATTTACCGACAGTGGTCAGGAACGCTGGGTATTAATGTTAACGCCGAAAACAACGCCACTCGATAAATTGTTTAAAACCATCACCTTGCATGGGCAATATTTCCTGGAAACAATAGATATCGAAGACATGCAGGGAGATGGAACACACATCCGTTTTTTCAATCAACTAACCGAACCTAAGACACTGAGCCATGCCGAACAGCAGCTTTTTGCGCACTGATTGCCATAGAAAACTGGCTATCGGTTGGTTACTTATCTGTTTGCTCTTGCTGGCGACATTGCTCTGGCTGATTCCCCGTAGCCAGATTAATAGCAGTGTCTTGGCGCTACTGCCCAAACAGGAGTTGGCTGGCGTTCCTGCCGAATTGACCGACGGGTTTAGCCAACGTCTTGATCGCCAGTTAGTGTGGCTGGTTAGCCCAGAGAAAGAGACATTGGCTCCAGTAAACTGGTGGCTACAACAGTTGCAGAACATGCCAGCGCTGCATCAAGTCAGTGGTGAAATGACTGCGCAACGCCAACAAGAGTGGGGGACTTTTTTCTTTCAGCACCGCAATGTGCTGCTTGATGATGCTACTCGTCAGCGATTAAGCCAGGGTGGCGATGCTCAAGCGCAGTGGATACTCGGGCAAGCATACTCAGCATTTGCCGGGGTCAGTGGTAAAGAGTTGCAGTATGACCCACTGTTACTGGTGCGTGGCTCACAGCTGGCACAACAACAAAATAGTGGAACACTCAGTCTCAATAAAGGGTGGCTGGTGGCGAAAGATAGCCACGGGCGGCAATGGTATTTGATTCACGGGGAGTTGCGGGCTTCATCTTATGACATGGCCAGTGCGCGTAGCACCGTCGAGTCATTAGCGCTATTAAAACAGCAACTTCAGCAGCGCTGGCCCGGTACTGAAGTGTTGGAGCGCGGTACCATTTTTTACAGTAATTACGCCAGTCAGCAGGCGGAAAGTGATATTTCGACCATTGGTTTGATCTCGATCGCCGGTGTCTTCCTGCTGGTGTTGATTATGTTTAAATCACTATTACCCCTGGGCTTATGTCTTCTATCGATAACTATCGGAGCATTAGCCGGGGCGGTCGCGACATTACTTGTCTTTGGTGAGGTTCACGTGATGACGCTGGTGTTAAGCGCCAGCATCATCGGGATTTCAGCCGATTACACCCTTTATTATCTGACCGACCGCATGGCGCATGGCCGTCAGATAACCCCATTAGAAAGCTTAGCGAAACTCTTTCCCGCGCTCTCTATGGCACTGCTGACCACCGTCATTGCTTACTTAATTTTACTTATTGCCCCTTTCCCCGGTTTACAGCAATTGGCTGTTTTTGCGGCCGCAGGTTTAACCGCAGCTTGCATCACCGTGATGTGCTGGTACCCCATACTGGCTAAAGGATTACCGGTTCGTCCGATCCCCCGTTTAACACTGATTCACTTATGGCTAACGCATTGGCAAAACAACCGCCTGCTGCGATTAGGCCTCCCTACGTTGATTGTTGTTTTGATTATTAGTGGGGTCGCCACCTTACAGGTTAATGATGATATTAGTGAGCTGCAGGCGATGCCGCGTGAATTCCAGCAGCAGGAGCAGCGCATTGCGGCGCTGACCGGGCAGCACAGTGACCAAAAATGGTTCGTGGTTTATGGTGATAATGCCGAGCAGGCATTGCAGCGCCTAGAGCAATTTTCTCCACATCTGTTGCAGGCTAAAAAGTCAGGATGGATTGAGAGCTATCGTGCGTTGCCATTGCCGTCACTATTACGGCAACAGCAAAATCTGGTGTTACTTGAGCAAACTGCGCCGGCTATTATTCAAAAATTACAGCAGGCGGGTATCAGTGTTTCTATGCCAGATATACCTGCAAAGGGGGACGCCAAGATATGGGTGACTCCGTCACTGTGGCTTGATTCTGTGGTGAGTGAGGGTTGGCGACTGCTCTGGCTGACATTACCTGATGGGCGGACCGCTATGTTGGTGCCTGTCAGTGGTGTTAGTAATCCAGGCGCTTTACAGCAGTTGGCCGCGTCGACACCCGGAGTGACTTGGGTTGACAGGAAAACAGAATTCAATGAGCTATTTTCCCTTTACCGCATTTACTTATCATGGCTGCTACTCATTTCTGTTCTTGCTATAGCGGTAGTTTATTGTTGGCGCTTGGGTGTTCGTCGCGGTTTATATTGTGTAACTCCCACATTCCTTTCATTGGGAATGGGGCTGGCGGTGCTTTCCCTTACCGGCCATTCATTGAATCTCTTTTCATTACTGGCATTGATATTGGTGCTGGGTATTGGCATCAATTATACCTTGTTCTTTACCAATCCCCGCGGGACACCAAGCACCTCCATGTTTGCCATTTTTATGGCGGTGTTCACCACGCAACTGACTTTCGGCATGTTGGTATTTAGCCACACTCAAGCTATCAGTAGTTTTGGCATTGTGCTGAGCAGTGGCGTATTTACTGCCTTTCTATTAGCGCCCCTCGCGCTGCCCAAACCCAAAGGAGAGCGTACGTGAGTTATAAACGCAGTGGGGTGTTGTTGATTTTCATCTTATTGATGATGGGATGTGCCAGTTCGCCGGATCAAACCCAACCTAAAGCTTGGCTTAAACCCGGGGTGAGGGTGGGTTTACCGCTACCGCTGCTTGCTGAACCTATCAATCAACAGCAGCTATTGACCGCGACCGCACAGGGCAAGCAGCAATCATTATTAGTGTTACTCAATGCCGATGGGCAGCATTTGACCTTGGTTGGATTATCCCCGCTGGGGATCCGCTTGTTTAAAGTTTCCTATGACTCACAAGGCATTCACTTAGAACAGAGCATGAAAATTGTTGGTTTACCTCCAGCAAATCAAGTTCTTGCCGATATTATGCTGAGCTATTGGCCCATTGCGTCATGGCAACCACTATTACCTGCCAATTGGCGGCTGGTGGATGAGGGAGATAAGCGCCGGCTCTATGATGATAAAGGCCAAATAGTGACCGAGATTAGCTACCAAATCTCGGGTAGCAGCCGCAAGCCGATAGCCATTGAGCAATTTATATTTCACTACCGCATTACTATCCAGAACGTCGAGGGCTAAAAACTATGGTCTATTTCTCGGCGGTTGGGATGGTTAATGCACTCGGTAATTCAGTGTCTGAGGTGAGTCAGAATCTCAGGGCTGGACAATCCGTGGGAATGGCTCCACAGCAAGGTTGGCTACTGGGCGATTCGCCTGTTTGGCTGGGCGCTGTTAATGCTGAGTTACCGCCAGTGCCTGAAGCGCTTTCACAGCATAATAGCCGCAATAACCGCCTGTTGCTGGCAGCATTGCAACAGATTCAGTCTGAGGTCTCCGCCTGCATCATTCGCTATGGCGCAGCAAGGGTGGCGGTAATTATGGGGACCAGCACCTCGGGTATTTTTGAAGGTGAGCGGGCGGTTAGAGAGTATCAGCCCGCGACCGGTGAGAACGCCGGGCGTTTTCCGGCTGGCTATGATTATCAACAGCAGGAGTTAGGTGACCCCAGCATCTTCCTTGCTCGTCATTTAGGGTTGATCGGGCCGAGCTATACCCTGTCAACCGCGTGCTCTTCCAGTGTGCGGGCGATTATCAGCGGTAAGCGGCTAATAGAAGCAGGAATGGTCGATGCAGCCATCGTCGGTGGCGCAGACAGCCTGTGCCAGATGCCAATCAATGGTTTTCACAGCCTTGAGTCATTGTCAGCTGAGCGCTGCACACCTTTTGCTACAGAGCGCAAAGGAATCAATGTTGGTGAGGCGGCGGCGTTAATCCTATTGTCGCGTGAGCCCGCACCGGTGGCACTGCTCGGCGTAGGTGAGTCTTCCGATGCCTGGCATATGTCGGCCCCCCATCCCGAAGGGCGTGGGGCGGAGCATGCCATCAGAATGGCGTTAAGCCAGGCTAAGTTGCAGCCTGACGACGTGGGCTACATTAATCTGCACGGTACGGCGACACGTTTAAATGATCAGATAGAAGCTCAGGTCGTGAATCGGGTTTTTGGTCATCAGACTCCTTGCAGTTCAACTAAACATCTTACCGGACACACTCTGGGGGCGGCCGGAGCCACAGAGGCGGCATTAAGCTGGCTGATGTTGCGCCATGACTTACCTTTGCCGATGCAAGATTTCACTCAAAGTACTCAGGACCAGACATTGGCCGAGATTAATTTGGTCACGGGTCCGGCAAAACTCAAGAAGCCGGTTATTTTGTCTAACTCATTTGCTTTTGGTGGCAATAACGCTTGCTTGATTCTGGGAGCTCACTGATGGCGTATTTAGCTAAAAATTATCTTCCTCATCAATCACCTATGGTGATGTTGGATGAACTTCATTCAGTCGGGGAAGAGGATGCCGAATGCCGCGTGACCTTGAGCAAAGAGGGCGTTCTCGCGCCTTTTCTTGATGCAGATGGCGGCCTGCCAAACTGGTTTGCTATCGAATTAATGGCGCAAACTATTGGAGTATGGCGGGGTTGGCATGGTTTGGAACAGGCAGTGCCACCCTCGATTGGCATGTTGCTTGGTGGACGGGCTATTAGCTGTGAATTACCCGTATTCCCGGCGGGTAGCGAGCTTCAAATCTGCGTTCATTTAATCTTACAAGATGAAAAAATTGGCAGTTTTGAGTGCAGTATTAGCATTGCCGGGAAGCCAGTTGCGCGTGGCAGATTAAATACATATCAACCAGATAGCGAAGAAATAAAAAAACTTACATTGGGGAAGGGTGCATGAAGCGTTCTATTTTAGTCACTGGGGCCAGCAAAGGAATAGGGCGGGCCATTGCACTCCGTCTGGCTGCGGATGGTTTTTTGGTGGTGGTGCATTATCACCGTGATGCTGTCGGTGCTGAGGCGACTCTGGCTCAACTCACTGACGCGGGTGGCGAAGGGCGTCTAATCAGCTTTGATATCAGTGCAAGACAGCAGTGTAAAGAGGTGCTGGAGCACGATATTGCTACTTATGGTGGCTACTATGGCGTGGTAAACAATGCCGGTATTACTCGCGATGGCGCGTTTCCGGCGCTGACAGATGCCGATTGGGACGGCGTGATTCATACCAATCTGGATAGCTTCTATAACGTATTGCACCCTTGCGTAATGCCGATGATCGGCCTGCGTAGCGGAGGGCGTATTATTGCACTGTCCTCGGTCTCCGGTGTGGTCGGAAATCGCGGCCAAGTCAACTACAGCGCGGCTAAGGCCGGGGTGATTGGTGCATGCAAAGCACTGGCTCTTGAGCTGGCAAAACGAAAAATTACTGTGAACTGTATTGCGCCAGGATTGATTGATACCGGCATGATTAATATGGAACCTATAGCGCTGGAAGAAGCGATGCGGATGATCCCACTGAAACGAATGGGGCAAGCCGAGGAGGTGGCTGGATTAGCCAGTTATCTGATGTCAGATATTGCCGGTTATGTGACTCGCCAGGTGATTTCAATCAATGGAGGAATGATATGAGCAGCAGGATGGTTGCCACCAATAGAGTTGTGATTACCGGGATGAGTGGCGTCACCGCCTTTGGCAATAGCTGGGCTGATATTTCGGCGCGTATCTATGCCGGCCAGAACGCGGTGCAATATATGCCGCAGTGGGAAGAATACCAAGGGCTGAATACACACTTAGGCGCGCCGATTAACGATTTTGTGGTACCGGCCCATTACACCCGTAAACGCATTCGTTCGATGGGACGAGTTTCATTGCTGGCTACCCGAGCAACTGAGCTGGCGCTTGAGCAAGCTGGGTTGATTGGTGAGGAAGTGCTAACTAACGGTGATACTGGCATTGCCTATGGTTCTTCTACTGGCAGCACCAAACCGGTGAGTGAATTTGCCACCATGTTGACCGAAAAGCACACCAACAATATTACCGGCACCACCTATGTACAAATGATGCCCCATACTGCGGCAGTCAATACCGGGCTATTTTTTGGTTTGCGCGGGCGAGTTATCCCGACCTCAAGTGCCTGTACTTCGGGTAGTCAGGCAATTGGTTATGCCTATGAAGCTATTCGTCATGGTTACCAAACCGTGATGGTCGCTGGTGGTGCGGAAGAGTTGTGCCCTTCAGAGGCGGCGGTGTTTGATACATTGTTTGCGACCAGCCAACTGAATGATTCACCCAAATTATCCCCAAGGCCCTTTGATCGTCAGCGTGACGGTTTAGTTATTGGTGAAGGAGCCGGGACGCTGATTCTGGAAGAGTTGGAACATGCCAAAGCGCGTGGAGCCACTATTTATGGTGAAATCATCGGTTTTTACACTAATTGCGATGCCAGCCATATTACTCAGCCACAAAAAGAAACCATGCAAATCTGTATTGAAAGGGCGCTATTGAGCTCTGGCCTGAGTGCGGCTGACATCGGCTATATCAGTGCGCATGGCACGGCGACTGAACGGGGCGATATTGCAGAAAGTCAGGCAACGGCGGCTGTTTTTGGTCATCGGACACCCATTTCCTCTCTGAAAAGTTATTTTGGCCATACACTAGGGGCCTGCGGTGCGCTTGAGGCCTGGATGAGTTTGGAGATGATGAGAGCTGGGCGCTTTGCCCCGACCATCAACCTGACAGAACCGGATCCCGCCTGTGGCGACTTGGATTATCTGATGGGCGAAGGGCGCTATATTGATACTGAGTTCTTCCAGACAAATAATTTCGCCTTTGGCGGCATTAATACTTCATTGGTGATCCGTCGCTGGCCGTGATCGTCATTAACTTCTTCATTGTTGATTTTTTATCAAAAGTATTGTGTTGAATGGTGTGTTTTTAGGCAATAAAACTCTTGGCATAATCACTGCAGATTTTTACCGCGAGCTCAAACAAAAGAGCTCCCGGTAAATAACCCGCTTTTAAACACACATCATTTATTGTCTAACCACGATAAAAAATATTATCTGTTCAAAATGAGGAATTATGATGAGCATACCTGCATTCGGTCTGGGAACGTTTCGCCTTCAAGATCAAGTCGTTATTGATTCTGTTAGTCAAGCTTTGACATTGGGCTATCGCGCAATTGATACAGCCCAAATCTATGAGAATGAAGCCGCAGTGGGCCAGGCTATCGCAGAAAGTGGTATCAAACGTGATGAGTTATTTATCACGACCAAAATCTGGATTGCTAATTTGGCGGCAGGAAAGTTAATTCCTAGCCTGCAAGCAAGCTTGCAGAAGCTGAAAACCGACTATGTGGATTTAACTTTAATTCACTGGCCATCACCTAATGATGAAGTTTCAGTTGCCGAGTTTATGGCTGAATTAGTGCAGGCTAAAGAGTTGGGGCTGACCCGTCAGATTGGTATTTCTAACTTCACGATTGATTTAATGAAGCAGGCCATTGCGGCTGTGGGCGCAGAGGCGATTGCGACTAACCAGATCGAACTCTCTCCACTATTACAAAATCGCAAAGTTGTTAAGTTCGCGCAGGAACACGGCATCGCCATTACCTCTTATATGACATTGGCTTATGGTAAAGCACTGGATGAGCCAATTATTAAGGCTATCGCTGAGAAACATGCAGCAACCCCGGCTCAAGTGATTTTAAGCTGGGCAATGCAGCTGGGCTACAGTGTTATCCCGTCATCTACCAAAGTGGCAAACTTAGCCAGTAACTTGTTGGCTCAGGAATTACAGCTAACTGCGGACGATATGGCCCTGATTGCTACGTTGGATCGTGACGATCGGCTGGTTAGCCCTGATGGTCTGGCACCTAAGTGGGATTAATCCCTGCTTAAATGACGAAGCAAACCACCTCGCAAGGGTGGTTTTTTTATGTTGTAGGGAGGCCCGAAACTAGACGCTCATTGATGAAATCAATAAAACAGCGCAGCCGATTACTGACTGCTTGGTCACTGTAGTACACCGCATTAATTGGCATGGCGACCGGCAAGGTATGCTCCGCCAGTATTGGTACCAAATCCCCACGTTGTAGATCTTGTTGAATCATAAAATCAGATAGACAGGCAATGCCATTACCCTCAAGGCAGAGGCGGCGCTGGGTCTCACCATTATTTGAGGTTAAATCTGATGTTATTTCATAAAGTTGCCCATCAGGCCCGGCGAGCGGCCAACGATTTAACACCGGTAAATCATTAAATCCCAGACAGACATGATGCTGTAGGTCAGCCACCGTTTGTGGTGTGCCATATTGTCTGAGGTAAGCGGGGGAGGCCAGTAGATGGCGATAGCTGGTCATGAGTTTTCTGGCGCGCAAGGTTGAATCCTGCAAAGTGCCCACTCTGATAGCAATATCGACTTTTCGCTCAATAAGATTAATAAAGGTTTCAGATGAGACTAGCGATAAGGTGACTAAAGGATAACGTTGGCGAAATTCAGCCATCAGAGGTGCCACAACATGCAATACCACTGGCGTCGAGGCATCGATGCGCAGCAATCCTTTTGGATTTAATTGGCTGTCTAACAGCTCATTTTCAGCTGTTGCCATGTCGCGCAAAATATTCTGTACTCGGCGAAAATAATGTTCACCTTCTTGCGTCAGACTGATTTGCCGTGTGGTGCGGTTAAGCAGTGTGACACCCAGCTTACCTTCCAATCTTTTTACTGTTCGACTCACTACCGAATTGGCTTGTTCAAGCTGCTCCGCCGCACGACTGAAACTGCCGCACTCCACCACGGTGACGAAAGTAATCAATTCATCTGAGTTTGCTTTCATTATTGCTACTCCAGCAAAAATATTTTGATATTTTGAGCATTTTTGTCATTTAAACATAGGTCCATAATCTCCGCTATCAAATTGACCCGTTTTAATTGAACTGAATTTCTGGAGTAAATAATGCCACTCGCTTTACTGGCGCTGACCATCAGTGCATTCGCTATTGGTACCACGGAGTTTGTCATTGTTGGATTGGTGCCGACAATTGCCGAACAATTAGGGGTTTCTGTCCCCTCCGCTGGTTTGTTAGTTTCAATTTATGCACTCGGGGTTGCTATCGGTGCTCCGGTGCTAACCGCATTAACCGGGCGAATTCCACGTAAAATGCTATTGATTGGCCTGATGGTGTTATTCACCTTAGGTAACTTATTAGCTTGGCAATCCCCCGGCTATGAATCATTGGTAATCGCCCGTTTATTAACCGGTCTGGCCCATGGGGTGTTCTTCTCCATCGGCTCGACGATTGCCACCAGTCTGGTACCTAAAGAGAAAGCCGCCTCAGCGATAGCCATTATGTTTGGTGGCCTGACGGTGGCATTAGTGACCGGAGTTCCACTAGGAACATTTATTGGACAGCATTTCGGCTGGCGAGAAACCTTCCTTGCGGTATCACTGATTGGTGTGGTCGCAACTATCGCCAGTGCCATTTTGGTGCCCAATAATATTCCCCAACAAGTTTCAGCCAGTATAAAACAGCAATTGCAGGTGCTGACTCACCCGCGTTTACTGCTGATTTATGCGATTACTGCATTAGGGTATGGCGGCTTCTTCACCATGTTTACTTTCCTGGCCCCAGTGATGCAGGAGCTGTCCGGCTTCTCGCCCGCCGCAGTGAGCTGGATTTTACTGGCATACGGTGTCTCTGTTGCCATTGGTAATATATGGGGAGGTAAACTGGCCGACCACCACGGCGCAGTACCTGCGCTGAGCTTTATCTTTACTGCACTGGCTGCTCTGTTATTTGTTTTCCAATTTAGTGCCAGCCACAGTATTGCCTCATTGATTACCTTACTGGTCATGGGTATTTTTGCTTTCGGTAATGTCCCTGGCTTGCAAGTCTATGTGGTGCAAAAGGCGCAAGAGTATACGCCACATGCGGTTGATGTTGCTTCCGGCTTGAATATCGCGGCATTCAACGTAGGCATTGCATTAGGTTCAATTATCGGTGGTCAGGCGGTGACTCGGGTTGGATTGGCACAAACGCCGTGGATTGGTGGCGTGATTGTTATCGGCGCATTATTGCTGGTGACATTGAGCGGCAAGCTCGACAAAAAGTCCCTGCGCCCAGTGGCGACAAGCTAGATCTTATTTCAACTGTCCATTCTCAGCCCGCTTTGGCGGGCTTTTTTGTTAATAGAAGCCTAATTAGTGCATTATGAATGAGATACATTGAATCTCTCTTTGGATATCCCAAGATCAGCATCATAAGCTGGGGAAAAGACATTACTGAGCGGAGCATCTAAGCGTATAATCAGAGGACTACCGGCTGCGGTTATCCCACAGGCCAGAGTGATTTTGAATAAGGAATAGGCCATCAAAGTGCCGAAACGAACATATGCAATGCGGTATGTTGCAGGTCAACCGGTTGAACAGATTTTCCCTGGTTCCGCTAAACAATTGGGGCAGGGGTTACCGCCAGGCGCACCATTGCCTACCTCTGAATTCCTACGTGTGATGGTGTGGAACATCTTTAAGCAGCAGCGAGCTGAATGGCTATCGGTGCTCAAAGGGTTTGGTCGGGATGCTCAACTGATGTTGCTGCAAGAAGCACAAACAACACCCGAGCTGGTGAGGTTTGCTACGTCCCATTATCAAGCGGCAGATCAAGTGCCCGCCTTTGCGCTGCCTCAGCACCCCTCAGGTGTGATGACGTTAGCCGCCACCCACCCAGTCTACTGTTGCCCGCTGCGCGAGCGCGAGCCACTGTTGCGCTTGTCTAAATCGGCATTAATTACTGTTTACCCTATTCATGATGGCCGTTTATTGATGGTAGTGAATATTCATGCCGTTAATTTCAGTTTTGGTGTCGATGTTTACAGTAAACAGTTAGAGCCTATCGGTGAGCAGATTGCCATGCACCGAGGCCCGGTTATTCTGGCCGGGGATTTCAATGCCTGGAGTCGTCAGCGAGTTAATGCTTTGCAGCGCTTTGCCCAAAGTGCCGGGTTGGCCGAAGTTGAGTTCCAGGCTGATAATCGTAGCCGAGCCTTTGGCCGCCCCCTGGACTTTGTGTTTTATCGTGGTCTCACCCTTGCCGATGCCTCGGTATTAGTCACCCGCGCTTCTGATCACAATCCGCTGTTAGTCGAATTCCAGCCATAAAAAAAGCACCCCGAAGGGTGCTTTTTTACAGCTTTATACCGATTCTAATGTTAGGCATCCGGAGTCGATTTGTTGTTAACAAACAACGTCAATTTCAAACCGGGTACTAATTTATTTGCTTTGCTGATTACCGAATTCCATCGCATCACATCGTCGGTGTTTACACCGTGACGCTTGGCAATACTGGCAAATGAATCACCTTTACGAACCTGATAGGTGATGCTGTTGCTGGCTGTATTGCTTGCCAGTTGCAGGGTTTGCCCAACTTTTAAGGTGCTCGAGGCACGTAAGTTGTTCCAACTCTGCAAATCGCTGGTCTTGATATTCAACCGCTTGGCAATCGTAGATAAGGTATCGCCGGGGCGAACTTTATACTGCGAACTTGATGCTGATGTTGCGCTGTTCTGTGCCAACTTGGTTGGTTGAACTGCGGCAATATCGGTATCTGCCAATGAATCTTTAAGCTGCTCAGCATGGGCTTTTGGCAACATAATATAACGAGGACCATGTCCATCAGGTGCCGTTACATTGCGCTTATACCCAGAATTAAAGGATTTCAACTTAGTAAGTGACATCCCCGCCATCTCAGCCGCCTGAGTTAGCTGTATCTGCTGACCAACATCAACACGCGCTAATGCACGGTCTTTGTCGGTTTCAGGTAAGTTTATACCGTACTTTTTGCTGTTCTTGATTAAATCACCCAAGGCCAGCATTTTTGGTACATAAATTGACGTTTCACGAGGAAGCGACAATGCCCAAAAGTTCGTCGGTTTACCCTTAGCCTTATTGGCTTTCAACGCCTGCATGACTCTGCCTTCACCGCTGTTATACGCAGCGACTGTTAACAACCAGTCACCGTCAAACATCTTGTTCAGGCGCTCCATCATATCAAGCGCTGCTTTGGTTGAAGCAACCACATCTCTGCGGCCGTCATACCATTGGTTTTGTTTTAAGCCATAATTTCGACCGGTACTTGGCACTATCTGCCACAGCCCTGCGGCGTTGGCGGATGATGTCGCGTGTGGGTCAAAAGCGCTCTCCACTATGGGTAGCAGTACCAGTTCCATCGGCATCTTACGTTTCTTAATCTGCTCGACTATCAGGTACATGTACGGCTCTGCCCGTAATGTTACATCGTGGAGATAGCTCTTATTTTTTAAGTATTTTTGCTTCTGTTCACGGATCCGGGAATTCTCCGGAACCTTCATCTTCAGCTCGTCGCTAATGAAGTTCCACAAATCTTGCTGCGCGAGGCCACTTTCACTATCAAGCCATCGCGCGGAGCCCACTCGGGCGCTATTTGTGTACTCTCCTGCTTCACTCTCTTGACCTGCCGAAGACAAACTCTGTGCATGCTGTACAGGAGCCTGTACGCCCACCTTGGACGACTGGCACCCAACAAGCAAGACTGAGGCGAGAAATATCGCTTTGGTCTTCATGTGTGTGTCAATGTAGTTGCTTAAAAGACGAGCAATCATACTTTGCTTCGACAAAAAACACAACTAAAAGCTCAGAAGCGGTCTTTCTGGGCGCGTAATTCGGAAAAAACTGAGACAAGTGACTCTGGTGGTGACATTACGCCTATTTTTCTTTGTAAATCAACGTCATTGCAACGTAAAAAAACATTAATTTTACGCTCAATTTGCAATTTTACCGGTAGGCTAGGTAGGTTTTTCGCCCGTAATTGCATGATTTGTTGTTGATATGTAGCAATGTCGTGGTCTGAGGGCAGAATAAAACGGGCAAACTTAAGATTTGCGAGAGTGTATTCATGCGCGCTGCAAATTAAGGTTTCGTCAGGGAGTTGCGCGAGCTGTTGAATAGACGAGTACATTTGTGCTGGCGTACCTTCAAATAGCCTGCCGCAACCGGCGGAGAATAGCGTATCGCCACAGAAAAGATAAGGTTTGCTGTAGTATGCAATATGTCCAAGTGTGTGCCCAGGAACGGCAATAACGTGGTAATTTTGACCACCAATTGTCAGGTCATCCCCCCCATTTACGATAATTGTCGCTCCTTTATTCGCAGTTTCTTGCGGGCCATAGACGGGAATATCGGGGTAATGGCGGCGCAAATCAGCGACACCGCCGACGTGATCATTATGGTGGTGAGTCAGCAATATGGCTTGGGGAAGATAGTCACCTTGGCTCAGCATGGCTAATACCGGGGCCGCTTCACCAGGGTCAACAATAACGCAATGTTTTTGTGTGTCCGCTAATAGCCAAATGTAATTGTCTTGAAATGCAGGAATGCTGATAAGATTCATTTGATACCTCTACTCTAATAGCTTGAAAGAAGATAATAAAACATGAAACCAGCACAGACACACCAAAAGATAGATGCGCCCGCATCCTGGGCTGAGTTACCTTGGGGTGAGTATTATCGCGCAGCGATTGAGCAGCAATTGCAGCCTTGGTGGCCGAAATTCTTTGGTTTCCACTTATTGAAAATAGGCCATTTAAGTGCGGAAATTGCTAGTGATAAATGTGCGATTTCCCATCAGGTTAATGTGGGCGAGCAGGGCAAAAATATGCAAGTGCTTGCCAGCCCCTACCAATTGCCTTTCGCTGAAAAGTCAGTAGATGCGTGTTTGTTATCTCATACTTTAGCCTACGCTTCTGACCCGCACCGCATTTTACGTGAGGTGGATCGCGTCCTGATTGATGATGGCTGGCTGGTTATCAGTAACTTTAACCCATTGAGTTTATTAGGCGCAGGGAAGTTGGTGCCATTACTCCGTCAACGACAGCCCCACGTCAGCCGAATGTTTACCCAGATGCGTTTGTTAGATTGGCTAAGTTTATTGAATTATGAGGTTTTGTATTTATCGCGCTTTCATGTGCTGCCGTGGCACAAAGAAGGTGGGCGCTTTATCAGCACCCATTTGCCAGCGTTGGGTTGTGTCAGCCTGATTGTTGCCCGCAAGCGCACCATTCCGTTAACATTCAACCCGATGAAATTTGGTGCGCGCAAGCCGTGGTCTAGCCGAGCTGTGGGCGCAACTAAAAGTTATCGTGACCAACCCTGAGCCGCTGCAATGTTAAAAGCGAAGGATTAGTCAGGGTTATAGCCGCTATCTTCTAACGTCGGTGAATTCGCGCCTTGGCGGGCCAACTCATCACAGCGCTCATTCTCTGGATGGCCAGCATGACCTTTTACCCATTCCCATTGTATGGTGTGGGTTTGGATAGCCAGATCCAGCCGCTGCCATAAATCGACATTTCGCACCGGTTTGCGATCCGCGGTTTTCCAGCCCCGTTTTTTCCAATTGTGAATCCACTGAGTGATACCTTGACGAACATATTGGCTGTCGGTGCTGAGTGTCACTTCACAAGGCGAAGTTAAGGCTTCCAGCGCAACAATGGCCGCCATCAACTCCATGCGGTTGTTGGTGGTGAGAAAATAGCCCGCACTAAAGGTTTTCTCATGCTGTTTGTAACGCAAAATTGCGCCATAACCACCGGGCCCCGGATTGCCAAGGCAAGATCCGTCGGTGAAAATTTCTACCTGCTTAGTCATCTCTGGTAGACTCATCCTATCTGTTTAAACGTTAAGTCTGACATAAACGAGCGCTATGAGCACTGGCAATATGCAAGTTACACCGACCAGACAGATTGTTCTGGATACTGAAACCACCGGTATGAATAAACTTGGCGTTCATTACGAAGGCCATAGAATTATTGAGATTGGTGCGGTTGAAGTGATCAACCGCCGCCTGACCGGCAGAAATTTTCATGTCTATGTGAAACCTGATCGTCTGGTGGATCCAGAAGCTTATGGCGTTCATGGTATCAGTGATGAGTTTCTGGCAGATAAACCCAGCTTTGCGGATATTACCCCCGAGTTTCTCGAGTTTATTCGCGGTGCTGAGTTAGTCATCCATAACGCGGCGTTCGATATCGGCTTTATGGATTACGAATTCCGTATGTTGCAGCAGGATATTCCGAAAACGGAAACCTTCTGTACCATCACCGATAGCTTGTTACTGGCGCGCCGCCTGTTCCCCGGCAAGCGAAATAACCTCGATGCGCTGTGCGACCGCTACCAGATAGACAATACCAAGCGAACTCTGCACGGCGCGTTACTCGATGCCGAAATTCTGGCAGAAGTCTATCTGGCGATGACCGGCGGTCAGACTTCGCTTTCTTTCTCAATGGAAGGTGACCAGTCGCAGAACGACTCTTCAGAAGATATTCAGCGCATTACCCGTCCAGCCTCGGGATTGAAAATTATTTATGCGGCGGATGAAGAGTTGAAGGCCCATGAATCGCGTTTGGATTTGGTGATGAAAAAGGGCGGCAGTTGCTTGTGGCGGATGCCGCTGGAGCCACAAGAGAACGCCAACGCAGAATAAAGTGACATCCAGTCGAAAAACTGTGCAAACGGCTTATTTTGCTAGAAAAAGTGTTGACGAGATACCGTTCCATACGTAATATCCGTCTCGTTCTTAACCGGAACAGCAGCGTGGTGCGGTAGTTCAGTCGGTTAGAATACCGGCCTGTCACGCCGGGGGTCGCGGGTTCGAGTCCCGTCCGCACCGCCAACATTCAGAAGCCCTGAGTTAGCAATAACTCAGGGCTTCGTTGCATTCAGGTTCCCGCCAAATCAGTCTTTACTCATTTCAGTGCGCATAAACAACGTGGCATGGTTAGCGGCTTGTTCGTGACGAGCAATATAGCGGTAGAAACCACCACCGAGTAACACGCCAATAAACCAACTAAAATTAGCCACCTGATGCAGGCTGGGGATAAAACTTATCACCAGACCAATGGCAACCGCAGGGAGCAAAGCCATAATCGCTTTTGGATTAAAGCCACCCCGATACCAATAGCGGCCGGATGGTGTGGCATTGAATAAGTCGTCGACATGTAATTGGCTGCGTTTTATCAGATAGAAATCAGCAATCAAAATACCAAACAATGGCCCAATAAATGCCCCCAATACATCCAGTGTGTAATGAATAATCTCGGGTGACTGGAACAG
This sequence comes from Yersinia alsatica, assembly GCF_902170305.1. Taxonomy (GTDB): domain Bacteria; phylum Pseudomonadota; class Gammaproteobacteria; order Enterobacterales; family Enterobacteriaceae; genus Yersinia; species Yersinia alsatica. The sequence continues at coordinate 25,570 of NZ_CABHWW010000009.1, forward strand.
GTTCCACGGCGTCAACAATACTGAGCCCACCGCAGCTATCATCCCACCGGTGCGGAAACTGATTTTTTGTGGCGAACAGTTTGAAAAATCGAAGGCGGGCGAAACAAAGTTAGCCACAATATTAATGCCGATGGTGGCGATGATCATGGTCAGCAAGCCCAGCGCCACCGCCACACTGTTACCCACTCGGGTGACGGTTTCAATCGGGTCAGTAATCATTTGACCAAACAATGATTGAGTGCCGGAGACAATCACCACCGTGACAATGGAGAACAGCAGGAAGTTGAAGGGCAAACCCCAGCGGTTGCCACGACGGATTTCTTGCATGCTTTTGCCATAACGCGAGAAATCACCAAAGTTGAGCAGTGGCCCGGAGAAGTAAGATACCACCAATGCCGTGGCGGTCAGCATTTGCCAGCCTTGCTCTGATGTGGTTAAGGTTTTACTGGCTAAGGTAAAGGAGATATTGCTTATGCCCGTCTGATAAATAATCCATCCGGCCAATGAGAGCATCACCACGTATACCGCCGGTCCGGCGACATCAATAAAGCGTTTGATGGCATTCATCCCATGCCAAAATACCATCGCTTGCAACACCCACATGATAGAGAAGCAAATCCAGCCCAGCGCTGATAACCCTAGCCAATGACTTTGCGTCAAGGGCATTAGTGATGGGAAGAACTTCAACATCACTAACATCAATGCATTGGCGGCAAGATAGGTTTGGATACCATACCAGGCAAAAGCAATCAGCCCGCGAATGACCGCCGGAATATTTGCGCCGAACACCCCAAATGCCTGACGGCAAATAACCGCATAGGGCACACCAGCCATCTGACTGGGTTTAGCCACCAGATTGGCACAAATTTGCACAATGCAGATACCGGCGAGCAAACATAACAAAACCTGCCAACTGGATAAGCCGAGTGCGAAGAAGCTAGCAGCGACGACATAGCCGCCCATGCTGTGCACATCAGACATCCAGAATGAAAAAATATTATACCAACTCCAGTTCTGGTCACGTGTCGGGGCCAGATCCTCATTACAGAGTTTCGGGCTGTAGTGGGGATTAATACTGCCGTTTCCCGAGACTCTTGCATTATTTGGCATAGAACGTGCTCCTATAAAAGACAACACTCAGATGATGTGATGCAAAGCTTGTTGAACCTCACGAGAGAAGCATTTGCAGGAATCAGGCCAAAAATGAATTCTTGTATACAAGATATCTACTTTATGTATACGATTTGATTATCTGACGGTATACGGAGCGGCGAAAAATGATTACGTGGGATGGGCGGAAAATCGCCTACTTTACTGATGATCAAGACGATCATATCTATAACGCGCTGGTAACAGCCATTGTTGAGCATCAGTTATTACCGGGCAGTAAATTACCGGAAGTAGCGCTGGCAGACGTTTTTGGTATTAGCCGAACGGGGATCCGCAGTGTATTGCAACGCCTTGCGGCGGAGCAATTGGTGACATTAATGCCCAAACGTGGTGCACAAGTTACCACGCCGGGTATTGATGAGGCGCGCGATGTATTTAACACCCGCCGTATGCTGGAGTGCGCCAACTTGCCCGCCGTGGTAGCTCATTGTCAGCCGCTGCATATCTCGGCACTAGAGCAGATCCTCAGTGATGAGCAGCAGGCTCATCAGGATTATCAAGGGGCGGCGGCCATCCGTTTATCTGCGCTTTTTCATCTTCAGTTACAAGCTATTGCGGGTAATGGGGTGCTGACTGAAATGGTTTCCCAACTGACATTACGTTCTTCGCTGGTGATTGCGGCTTATGGCGCACCGTGGCAGCAAGGTTGCCGCTGTCATGACCATCATGATTTGGTGGCGCTGTTGAAGCAGGGGGATGCCGCCAGTTTGTCGACACGGATGGCGCAACACTTTGATGAGATTGTCGCCAGCCTGAATTTTATCGAGCGAGATAGCCACACACCGGATTTTGGGCGCATTTTTTCTCATATAAATGTTGCCAATATAAGCGCGGATCAATCCGCTCAGGAGTAACCATGCATTTGCCCTCTTCTCGGCCATTACGGATTCAGGTGATCAATCCCAATACCAGCTTGGCCATGACTCAAACTATAGGGCAGGCCGCGGCACAGGTTGCGGCACCGGGCACGGAAATCCTGGCGGTTTGCCCCACACAAGGTGTGCCGTCGATTGAGGGACATTTTGATGAGGCGGTTGCGGCGATTGGCGTTTTGGAGCAGGTAAAACAGGGGCGAGCCGCCGGGGTTGATGGCCATATTATCGCCTGTTTTGGTGATCCAGGATTATTGGCGGCCCGTGAACTGGCTAGCGCACCGGTGATTGGTATTGCAGAAGCCGCCATGCATATGGCGACACTGGTCGCGACCCGATTTTCTATCGTGACGACTTTACCAAGAACCTTGATTATCGCCCGCCATTTATTGCAGCAATATGGTTTTGAACACCAGTGTGCCGCCTTGCACGCGATCAATCTGCCGGTATTGGCACTGGAAGATGGTAGCGGGTTAGCACAACAGAAAGTGCGGGAGAAGTGCCTGCAAGCGAAGCTGCAAGATGGCAGCGGCGCGATTGTTCTTGGCTGTGGCGGGATGGCGGATTTAGCACGGCAATTGACTCAGGAGCTGGGTATTCCGGTTATCGACGGTGTTAGCGCGGCAGTCAAAATGGTCGAATCGCTGGTGGCCTTAGGTCTTGCCACCAGTAAACACGGCGATTTGGCTTTCCCGGTGGATAAGCCGTTATCGGGAATGTTTAGTATGTTTAGCCAATAACAGGATATGCCCATGAGTGAGACTGATTTCAACCAAAACTATCCACGAGACTTAGCCGGTTATGGTGGTCAGCCGCCGGTTGTCAATTGGCCGGGGCAGGCAAAAATCGCCGTGCAGTTTGTTCTCAATATTGAAGAGGGGGCAGAAAACAACGTGCTGCACGGCGATGCCGGCTCTGAGCAATTTTTGTCTGATATTATTGGCGCTGATAGTTACGCCGCTCGGCACATGTCGATGGAGTCACTTTACGAATATGGTTCCCGAGCCGGTTTTTGGCGTATCCATCAAGAATTTGTTCGCCGTGGTTTGCCATTGACCGTATTTGGTGTGGCGATGGCGCTAGCGCGCAACCCACTGATTGTTGAAGCGATTAAAGCGGCTGACTATGATGTGGTGTGCCATGGTTGGCGCTGGTTACATTATCAACATATTGATCAACAAACAGAATTGCAGCATATGCAGCAGGCGGTTGCTGTGATGCGGGATCTGTTTGGTCACTCTCCCTCCGGTTGGTACACCGGCCGCGATAGCCCAAATACCCGGCGGCTGGTAGTGGAGAATGGCAACTTTCTCTATGACAGTGATTATTATGGCGATGATCTGCCATTTTGGCAGCAAGTTCAGCGGGCTGACGGGAATCTCGCCCCCCACTTGATTGTGCCGTATTGCTTAGATACCAATGACATGCGTTTTGCTTCTGCTCAAGGGTTTAATTCAAGTGAGCAGTTTTACACCTATTTAAAAGACAGTTTTGATGTGTTGTATGCCGAAGGGGAATCGACACCTAAAATGATGTCGGTAGGGATGCATTGTCGTCTATTGGGGCGGCCGGGGCGCTTTCGTGCATTGCAGCGTTTTTTGGATTATATCCAGCAGCACGAACGAGTTTGGGTGTGTCGACGGCAAGATATTGCCGAGCATTGGGTTAAATATCATCCGTTTGCAGAATTGCAGCGGCGATAGGAAAAAACAGACACCCGCGGGTGTCTGCTGCACATAATTTACTGTGCCGCTTTGGTGTTGCCAGCTTCCGCGGCGGTTTTCACCCAACCATCAAAGGTGGCCTGATGAGCTTGAATCCAACCATTCACATGGCGTTCAATGTCGGCATCTGAAGATTCACCGGCATGCATCCGCATATTCTGAGCATTCACATCATTAATGGATAATTTCATGATGGAGAACAGTTTTGCTGCGGCAGGGTTAGCTTCAGCCCACTTTTTGTTTGCCACAATGTGCATCACACTGGGTGGGAAACCATAGTTCGCGCCATTAGAAAGCTGGGTATCAATAGTTTTATCTGGCAAGGATGAGAACGGCACCTGTAACCACACCACATCACGCCCCGGTACTAATACATCACTGACCCAATATGGCGTCCAAGTGTAGTACAGGATAGGTTTGCCTTCTTTGTAGCGGGTGATGGTATCGGCAATCATGGCGGCATAGTTACCCTGATTATGGGTCACGGTATCGCTCAGACCATAAGCCTGAATTTGATGATTTATCGGTGCTTCACAGCCCCAGCCGGGGTTACAGCCGGTAAGATCGGCTTTGCCATCATTATTGGCATCAAACAATTTGGCGATTTTCGGATCTTTTAGCTGCCCAATATTGGTGATGTGGTATTTATCGGCGGTTTTTTTGTCGATCAAATAGCCCTGTGCCAAGCCTTCAATGAAGTTACCCTGACGATAAAATTTGGCATCACCACCGGCCGCCGCATATTGGTCATTATGCAGTGGCTCCCAGTTAACGGCGAGGAAAGTGGCATCCCCTGCGGCAATGGAAGAGTAGGCAACATTGTAGTCCACTTCTTTGGTCGGCTGGACGTCATAACCGAGCTTTTCCAGTGCTTTATTCACCAGCGAAGTCTGGAAGGTTTCTTCCGAAATAGTACTTTGCAGAGGCAGGACCGTAATGCCTTTGCCCGGTAACTCTGCTGCGGATAACTGAGTGCTGATCAGTGTGGTGAGGGCCAGAGCCCAGATTCCTGTCGTGCGCATAGTTTTTCCTCTTTATTAAGCTATTTTACTTATCATTTTGAACCAGAGCAGTGCTCATCATCCTCAGGTACTGCGTGTACACTGCGGTGATTGCGCGCTGTTCCGGTCCTAACTGCCTGCGACAATGACGCTTATTCTGTTAGTTATTGTTTATGTTGAACACAACCCATTCAAATAACAGACGAAGCTAATTTTTAGGGAGAGAACAGTGATGGAGTCGTAGTAGCGTGAGCCACCGGAGTGCCCACGCTGTGCTAGACCCGAGTATCTCGGTCTTCTTTCCGACTTTGTCATTAACCTCAATTAATTGAGATTATTTATCGTGACGAAATGGTTTAGTGAACAGCCCAATTGGGCCGGTGGCATACCAGCGGCCGACACCTTTGCTGCGGCGATCGCGGCCTAATGATTGGGTCAGACGGTCAAGGATAATCGCCAGAATCACGATACCCACACCACCGACTGCGGCTAACCCCATATCGAGCCGACCAATACCGCGCAGTACCATCTGGCCTAAACCACCAACGGCAATCATCGAGGCGATAACCACCATAGACAGTGCCAACATCAGGGTTTGGTTGACACCCGCCATGATGGTGGGCATCGCCAGGGGTAATTGCACTTTGAACAGCATTTGGCGTGGATTTGCCCCAAAGGATTCTGCGGCTTCAATCAGATCTTCTGGCACCTGCTTAATGCCCAGAATAGTCAGGCGGACAATAGGTGGCAGAGCAAAGATAATCGTCACCACCACTCCGGGGACATTACCGATACCAAATAACATGACGATAGGCACCAGATAGACGAACGCCGGTGTGGTTTGCATCGCGTCCAATAAAGGGCGAATGATACGAGCGGCATTATTACTGCGTGCTAACCATATCCCGAGCGGTAACCCGATAAGAATACAGAAGAACAGTGAGGTCAGAACCAACGCCAGTGTCACCATAGCTTGCGACCAGGCACCAATAGCGCCGATAGCCACCAGTGATACCAAGGTTGCAACCCCCATTCCCAAGGTAGAGAACTGCCAGGCGATCAGGGCGAAAACTAAGATAGCGACCGGTGCTGGCATGCCCAACAATAAGTGTTGGAAGCCGCTGAGAATAAAATCAACCGGCACACGAATGCCCTGAAATAGCGGGCGAAAATGCAGCACAACCCAATCAATGCCGTGGGTGACCCATGAATCCAGTGGCAGCCAAGTGTGGTGGAAGGGGTCCATCAAGCTGAAATGTTCGGGGGCGGCGGCCGGAGCGCTATTCAGCCAGTCAGTATTGGCGACTTGGCTCTGTGCGGCCTGAGTGGCAGCCTCATGGCCGGCACTTCCTGCGGCATGGCTACCCTCGGCCATGCTAGCTCCCCAAGGGTCAGCAGCGGCTGACAAGCTCTGAGGGGCGGTGTCCGTGGTGGCGGGAGCGGCTGACACCGCAGCATCCGTCGCCCACGGGTTACTGACGGTTTGATCGTCAATCTGGATTTGATCACTCATTTGGCGTCTCCTTATCTAAGGCCTGCAACAGCATGGCTTTGGAAATAATACCGATATAACTGTTGTCTTCACCGACCACAGGAACCGCGCACGGTGCCTGTGCAACCAGTGAAATCAGCTCACTGAGGGGCATATCTGCGGGAACCGGTGCCGGATCGGCCAGCAAGGCACTATCCAGTGGTTGGTTCTCAGCTAAGGCTTTTTTCAGTGAATCTATCGATACCACGCCAATAAACTTCTGCCCGCGCTCCAGCACATAGCCGTAATCGCGGTCTTCATCCTGAAGCAGTTTTAACGCTGAACGAGGGCCGAAACCCGGGGTTTTACGGATCAAGGATACCGGGCGACGGCGCGCAATATCTTTGGCACTAAAGACATGACTGATATCAACGCCACGGAAGAAGGTGCGGACATAGTCATTGGCCGGATTATTCAGTATTTCATCCGGTGTACCGACTTGAACGACTTCACCGCCCTGCATAATGGCGATGCGATCGCCAATCCGCATGGCTTCATCCAGATCATGAGAGATAAAGACAATGGTGCGTTGATGTTTGGCCTGTAACTTGACCAATTCATCTTGCATTTCGGTGCGGATTAATGGGTCGAGTGCCGAGAAAGCCTCATCCATCAATAAGATATCGGGGTTATTTGCCATTGCTCGGGCCAACCCAACACGCTGGCGCATCCCACCGGAAAGCTCGTCTGGGTATGACTGTGCGTAAGTTTCCAGACTCACCTGACGTAATGCTTCCAGTGCTTTTTCGTGGCGTTCTTGCTGCGGGACGCCCGCGAGCTCCATGCCGAATGCGGTGTTGTCGAGCACATTCAAATGTGGCATTAGTGCAAAGGATTGGAACACCATACTGATCTTGTTACGGCGCACGGTGCGCAGAGCACTATCAGATATCTTGGCAATATCTTCACCGTCGATCAGGACTTCGCCACGGGTGGGTTCTATCAGACGATTGAGAAGGCGTACCAGGGTGGATTTACCGGAACCGGATAACCCCATGATGACGAATATCTCGCCTTCTTCAATGGCCAGATTGGCATCTTTAACGCCAACGGACAAACCGGTTTTGGCAAATATCTGCTCTTTATTTTTACCTGATTCAAGCAGTTTAAAAGCGCGTTCGGGATGCTCACCAAATATCTTATATAGGTTTTTTACTTCGAGTTTAATTGCCATGCAGCTGGTGTATTCCTCTGTCAATTTTAAATTATGTTTATTCGATCAATATTATCCTGATGAAAAAATAGAGCGCCATATACCCTAACACAGTGAGAATCTGAGACAACCCTCAATATTCCTATAATCAAAATTTCAATAGTCTTCATCCCAATATATATCTTTTTAAATGGTTAATTTACTTACGTTAATATTGTGGTTTTTTATCGCGGATGTATTGTCTAATATTGGAGTTGTGATCGGTGTCTAATTATTGACTGAATGGTGTAAATATTGCACATATATCTTTAATGTGTTCTCAATATTATTATTGATTATATTCAGCAAATATCTTTGTCTGATTAATGGCTAAATCAAATGCGATTAATCAGCCCAAAATGACCAATCTAGGGGGGCCGAATCCCCCTTCGGCTCTGGTCTGCGGCCAAATGAGTAGCTAAGTAATAATTTCGATTCTTGGTGTGAAATTGGCCGGTTGAAATGGTGAAAAAGAGGCTGAGTTGATGGGGTGTTTTTGCGGTATCACCGGAGGTAAATGATAGGAAAAAAATGGACAACCCGCTGCGGCTGCCCATCGGTGCGGTATACCCTTTTTTTAAATGACCAACCGGGGGGCCAAAAGAGGGCTGAGAAAGCTTAAAAATCCCAGTCTTCGTCCTCAGTATTAACCGCTTTACCGATCACATAAGATGAACCTGAGCCGGAGAAGAAATCGTGGTTTTCATCAGCATTTGGTGATAAAGCCGCCAAAATGGCCGGGCTAACTGCCGCCTGACTTGCCGGGAACAATGCTTCATAACCTAAATTCATCAATGCTTTGTTGGCATTATAATGTAGGAATTTTTTGACATCTTCAGTCCAGCCTACATTATCATAAAGGTCTTCTGTATAACGGACTTCATTGTCATATAAGTCCTGCAACAAATCGAAAGCAAAGTTCTTTATTTCCTGACGTCGGTTATTATCAACTTTCTCTAATCCTTTCTGGAATTTATAACCAATGTAATACCCATGTACCGCCTCATCGCGGATGATCAGCCTAATAAGGTCGGCAGTATTGGTTAATTTTGCCCGACTTGACCAATACATAGGTAAATAGAATCCAGAATAGAATAGGAATGATTCCAAGAATACACTGGCAATCTTTTTCTTCAGTGGATCGTCATTATGATAATGCTGCAGGATAATATCGGCTTTCTTTTGTAGTGGGCCATTCTCCTCACTCCAACGATAGGCATCATCTACATCAGATGTCATGCAAAGTGTAGAAAATATAGAGCTATAAGAGCGGGCATGGACTGCCTCCATAAAGCTGATATTCGAAAAAACCGCTTCCTCATGGGGGGTGATGGCATCTTTAATCAGTGCCGGTGCGCCTAGCGTATTTTGAATAGTATCCAGCAATGTCAGGCCGGTAAAAACCCGAATGGTCAGTTGCTGCTCATTGGGGGTCAGCGTGGCCCAAGAGGGAATATCATTCGAGAGCGGGACTTTTTCCGGCAACCAAAAGTTTGCGGTCAGGCGGTTCCAGACTTCCAGATCTTTATCGTCTTCAATTTTATTCCAATTAATGGCACTGACCGGTGTTATCAGTTTTACTGCGTTCATAGATGATTTCCTTATTAATCCGATTCTGTTTATTCAGTACAGCGCATTACAATGAGCAGGAAACACAGCCTTCAACTTCCGTGCCTTCGAGCGCCATTTGACGTAGTCGGATGTAATAAATAGTTTTAATCCCTTTCTTCCAGGCATATATCTGCGCTTTATTGATATCGCGGGTCGTGGCGGTATCGCGGAAAAACAGTGTCAGTGATAACCCTTGGTCAACATGCTGAGTGGCCTCGGCATAGGTATCGATGATTTTCTCTGGGCCTATCTGATAAGCATCTTGGTAATATTCAAGATTCTCGTTGGTCATATAAGGCGCGGGATAATATACGCGGCCAATTTTGCCTTCTTTGCGAATTTCAATCGGCGAGACAATCGGGTGGATACTTGATGTCGAATGATTGATATATGAGATAGAACCGGTCGGCGGTACCGCCTGCAAGTTCTGATTATAAATACCGTGCTCCATCACCGACTTGCGCAATTGCGCCCAGTCCTGTTGAGTGGGAATGGTAATTCCAGCCTCGGCAAACAGCGCCTGTACTTTGGTGGTCTTAGGTTGCCAACTCTGCTCCACGTACTTAGTAAAATACTGGCCAGAAGCATAATCTGATTCGTCGAAGCCTTTAAAGTGGCTGCCTCGCTCTATTGCCAATAGATTGGAGGCACGGATCGCGTGATATGCCACGCTGTAAAAATAGATATTGGTAAAGTCCAGAGCCTCTTCTGAGCCGTAAAAAATACGTTCACGAGCCAGATAACCGTGCAGATTCATCTGCCCCAAACCAATGGCATGAGACTCCTGATTACCTTTTTCAATGGAGGGCACTGAGCGAATGTTGCTCATATCTGAGACTGCGGTTAACCCACGAATGGCGGTTTCAATTGATTTGCCAAAGTCAGGTGAATCCACGGTGTGGGCGATATTCATCGAACCAAGGTTACAGGAGATATCCTTGCCAATATGGCGATAGCTTAGGTCATCGTTGTATTCAGTTGGTGAATTAACCTGCAAGATTTCTGAGCACAGATTGCTCATGTTGATCCGGCCTTTAATCGGATTAGCGCGATTGACCGTATCCTCAAACATCATATAGGGATAGCCAGATTCAAACTGGATCTCCGCCAGAATCTGGAAGAACTCACGCGCTTTGATTTTGCTTTTACGTATGCGTTTGTCATCAACCATTTCGCGGTATTTTTCACTGATGCTGATTTCTGACATTGGCACGCCGTAAACCAACTCGACATCATAAGGAGAGAACAAATACATCTCCTCATTATTCTTTGCCAGTTCAAAGGTGATGTCTGGAATAACGACCCCTAGCGACAGGGTTTTAATGCGGATTTTTTCGTCGGCATTCTCCCGTTTGGTATCGAGAAAACGTAAAATATCCGGATGATGGGCGTGAAGATATACCGCTCCAGCCCCCTGACGAGCGCCCAACTGATTAGCATAAGAGAAAGCATCTTCCAGCATTTTCATAATAGGAATAACGCCAGAAGACTGATTTTCAATCCGTTTGATGGGGGCACCAACTTCCCGAATATTGCTCAGCAGGAAAGCTACGCCGCCGCCACGTTTAGAGAGTTGCAGCGCCGAGTTAATAGAACGGCCAATTGACTCCATGTTGTCTTCAATACGCAGCAGGAAGCAGGAAACCAGCTCACCGCGCTGTTTTTTGCCGCAATTGAGGAAGGTTGGGGTGGCGGGTTGGAAGCGACCAGAGATGATTTCTTCGACCAAATCCCGGGCAACTTGCGGGTTACCCGCCGCCAGCGTCAAGGCAACCATGCAAACGCGATCTTCATAGCGTTCCAGATAGCGTTTGCCATCAAAGGTTTTCAGGGTATAGCTGGTGTAATACTTAAATGCGCCAAGGAAAGTCGGGAAGCGAAATTTTTTGCTGTAAGCTTGCTGGAATAAGCTTTTGATAAAGCTGAAGTCATAGCGCTCCAGCACCTCTTTCTCGTAATATCCTTCTTCAACCAGATAATCGAGTTTTTCCTGCAAATTATGGAAGAACACGGTGTTTTGATTAACGTGCTGTAAGAAATATTGCCGGGCCGCCAGGCGGTCTTTATCAAACTGGATACGCCCGTCGACATCATAGAGGTTCAACATTGCATTCAGTGAGTGGTAATCAAGTTCACTGCTGGATGGATCGGTAATTTTCACTGTTGTCGTTGCCAAAATTCAGTTACTCCCTTGCGCACATTTGCCACATCTTCTGCTGTACCCAGTAGTTCAAAGCGATACAGATATGGAACCTGACATTTTTGGGAAACTATCTTCCCCGCCAGACAGTAGGCGTCGCCAAAATTAGTATTGCCCGCAGCAATTACACCGCGAATTAATGAACGGTTATGGGGATCATTCAGGAATCTAATCACCTGAATGGGCACGGCACCGACCGGGCTGCCCCCACCATAACTGGGTACGAGCAAAATATAGGGCTGCTCAATCCGTAGTTTTTGCCGTGCACCGGCAATGGGAATCCGTATTGCCGGGAGTTCCAGCTTCCCGACAAAACGGTGTGTGTTTTCTGAGGAACTGGAGAAATACACCAGCGGATTCATTTAGTTACCCTCATCAGGCACCGACGGACTGAACCAGTGCACTGATTTTGTCAGGGCGAAAGCCGGACCAATGTTCCTCCCCGGCAACAATGACCGGAACCTGCTGATAGCCAAGAGATTTAACATGATTTAAAGCTTGTGAATCTTCAGTTAAATCAATCACCTGATAAGCAATGCCTTGTTTATCCAATGCACGATAAGTGGCATTACACTGGACACAATCAGGTTTACTGTAAATAATAATGCTCATGATTCGCATTTACCTCTTGTGTTAAGGAAAGGCGGGTTTAGCAGGTTGTCCTTGTCATATTGCAAGACACAGGGTTGTTGGCTGCCATCACTCACCCAACTCCTTGGGTTTCACTGGTTGCCGCTCCAACTTGAGATCGGTTGGATATGACCTCTCTCGGCGACCTGCCTCTGATTATCAGCTACGGTTTCATTCTCGTAATTGATAAATTAAATACTATATCTAGTGTTTATTTAATTCAACCACACTACATGTAGTTTTTTTTTGCGGGTGATTTATGCACATGACAGAGACGAGGCCGCCAGCACGGGGCTGGCAGTTGATTTGGCTAATGATAGGCAGGGTAAAAATATTTCTGGGGTGAATTGCGGTGAGGGTAAATATTTACTGACGCAAACTAACGGCTAATCGGTTAAATGCATTCATAATGCTGATAGCAAAAGTTAAGTCGGAAATTTCAGCATCAGTAAAATGTGTTTTTAAGGCATTGAAAGTACTGTCCGGGGTACCGCTGGTGGTGATGTTAGTCACCGCTTCTGCCCATTCTAATGCGGCACGTTCCGCTTCACTGAATGCATGACTCAGTCGCCAACCGGCAATCGTATCCATTTTGGCATCATCAAAACCGCTCTCACGCAAGAATTTACCGTGCATGTTTAGGCAAAATGCACAGCCGTTGATCTGTGATACTCGCATAAAAATCAGCTCTATCAGTGCCTTCGGCAGCGAACTTTTGTCGAGCGACATAGAAGCATTAACCAGTGCTTTATAAGTCACTGGGGAGAGTTCGGAAAAATAAAGACGTTGTTCGATCATGATAAGTTCCTGTGAGATTTAGCGTACGGCGCTACTTTAGCAACCCCATGACCTATACTATAGGGCCATAAATTACTTATTTTAGTGGGACATGATGAAGGTATTTTCACGCCTGCTTAAGTTGGATCGCCAGCACAACGAACCCATTTATCGTCAAATTTATCAACGAATTAAAGATGCTATTGTTCAGGGAACATTGCCGCCAGATACGCGAGTTCCGTCCGTCAGGGCGCTGGCCAGCGAAGTGGGTGTGGCGCGAGGAACCGTAGAAAATGCCTATACTCAGTTGATTGCCGAAGGCTTTTTACAAAGTCGTGGGCAGGGCGGCACTTATGTTTCAGCTCAATTACGTGATGCTCCTCTATTACCATTGAATATAGTAGACCAGCCTGAGCAACCTATAGCGGTTAACAATGCTTTATCGGCCAATCGCGTGATGGCGCGGCCATTTCAGTTGGGGCTACCCGCGCTGGATGCTTTCCCTCGGGCGCAGTGGGGGAGAATGATGACCAAACAGTTGCGAGGCCTGACCGCGGCTGCACTTGGACATCCTCCGGCTGCCGGATTACCGGCTTTACGTGAGTCGATAGCCCATTACTTGCAGTTATCTCGAGGATTCAGTTGCCAGCCCGAGCAGGTATTTATTTGCGCCGGTTATCAGTCTTTACTTGATCTGGTGGTCAATACTGTACTGAAACGCGGAGACCGCGGTTGGCTGGAAGATCCCGGTTATCCTGCCACTCAGCAATTAATTCGCGAAGCTGGGCTGATTCCACATCCGGTAAATGTCGATAGTGACGGGATGGATGTTGCCGCCGCTATCCGCGACTGCCCACAGGCCCATTTCGCTATCGTCACTCCTGCACACCAAAGCCCACTGGGTGTTGCACTCAGTTTAGCGCGGCGCATTGCTCTACTGGAGTGGGCTGAGCAGCAACAGTCGTGGATTATTGAGGACGACTATGACAGCGAATTTCGTTATCAAGGGCGGCCATTGCCCCCGCTGAAGAGTCTGGATAGACACGGGCGAGTTCTTTATGCCGGAACATTCAGTAAAGTGATGTTTCCTGCGTTGAGATTGGCCTATTTGGTGGTGCCGCCTGAATTGGTGGCCGTTTTTAAACATCGTTGCCAACTGCGCAGTTGCGCTAGCCCGCCACTGATACAAGCCAGCGTGGCGGAATTTATTCATCAGGGGCACTTTTATCGCCATCTTAAACGAATGCGCCATTTGTATGCTGAGCGCCGCGAAATGCTGGCCGCAAGTCTGATGCGCCAGTTGGCGGGTGTTGTGGTGATTGAGCAACAGGCGGGAGGGATTCAGTTGCTGGCTCAGTTGGACCGGCGCTTTGTCGATAGCGATGTTGCTGCTCGGGCGCAAAATCAGGGGCTTGCTATTCAAGCAGTGTCAGATTGGGTGTTGGAAACCAACGTCGCTAAGGACAGAAAGGCTGATAGCCAGAATGGGTTGTTGATGGGGTTTACTAATCTGACGTCTGTCGCTGAAACTGATCGGTTAGTGGCACGGCTAGCCGAGGTAATTTGGTCTTTCTCTAAGGAAGAATAAGTGTTGGCCCGGAGCGAAGATCACCCGGGCCTCCGATAAACAACCCTATAAGTACAACCGTAGACACAGCAATGAGGAGGGATTATCGGTAATCAGATGGATATCAGCGGCGTGCTAACAGCACACCCAGCACGAGACCTATCGCCGCACCAATACCGACACCTTGCCATGGTTTATCATGCACGTAGTTATCGGCATTGCCAGCTACGTCGCGCGCATGTTGCTTCAAACTGGTCGAGCCGCTGAAACGCGCTCGAGCATCGCGTAATACTCCTTCGGCATTTTGGCGCACCTTGGCGAGTTCCTCTTTTGTTTTCTCACCTGATGAGCGCAAGACATCGTCAAGAGTATCGGCCAGAAGGGTCACGTCCTGATCGAGATCTCTTTCCACTTTTTCTGATTTCTTGAACATTTGACGCTCCATTTTGCTAAATGAACATTAAGCATAGACCATCAGAGCGCGTGTCAATTGGCTTCAGGAGTAATCTGAATCAGGGACTTAGCAGCCAGCGGCAATAAAATCGCCATTTGCACTGATTGGGATGACGGAGCTAAACAGTACCAAACCGAATAGAATCAATAGCAACCCACCAATGAGCATGGCAATACGTGCGGCATGAATGAGTTGTCCACTGAGTATTTGGCTATTCATGCTAATCAGTTTTTCACGGGCATGATAAACCAGTGTTGCCACTATCATGATCGACAGTGCGGTTCCCAGCGCCATACTCATGACGGCAATCATTCCCCAAGTAAACATACCGATTGCATTAGCAAACACCAACACCATGATGGCACCACTGCACGGGCGAATACCAATTGAAATAATGACCCATAAGTAGGTTTGCCACCCGCCCTGAAGCTGCTCTGCTGATGGCATATGGCGATGACCACAACCGCAATTTTCATCATGTTGATGAGCAGGGTGATTTGCGGACAATAATGGTGCGGGAGTGTCGGCTAAGGGCTGGCCAATATGATGAATAGCAGCCTGGCGTTTGCGGCGAAATAGGTTGAGCGGGCTAATACCCAAGGCCCGTAAAATAAGAACGAGACCAAATAATACAATAAACAGGGCGCTGCCTTTTTCGACATAAAAACGGCTAAGGCTTAATTCGCCCACGGATAAATTGAATATCACGCCCAGAATAATGACAAACACAATAGCGACCAGCCCTTGCATCAAGCTGCCGAGAAAAGTAATGAGCCGACTGGTGGTCACTTTCTCGCGGCTGGTGGCAAGGTAGGTGGTGATAACAAATTTGCCATGGCCCGGCCCGATTGAGTGTAAAAAGCCATAGATAAAGCTAAACAGGGTTAGCATAAATCCAGCGCCAGTTTGATTATTTTGTTGTTTAAGCAGATACAGCACTAAATAACGGTGCATATAAATCTGGAAGTTAATACAGTACTGCACAAAATCAGCCCAATGCCGGGCAAATACCCACAGTAGTGACAGTAGAATGGCGCCGCTGAAACCGATGCTGGCAATATTCGCTCGGTTGAGTTTGAGGTTTGATAGCATATCGGTGTTCCAGAGAGAGCCATTAATCACTTCTTTATCGTAGCGCACTACGAATCAAAAAACGCGCGCCCGAGAGACGCTGATTGTAAATGGATGTATTCATAATAAGAAAGCGTAAATAACAATCACTATGACTTTGTACATTTGGTTACTCAGCGAAACCAATGACTCACGGAAAGGAAAATTTCATTCCTCTATGATTCTTCCAACGGCCCCACCGGGGGCTTAGCGAAACAAACTTCTGAGGATTTTAAAATGAAAAAAGTATTAGCGCTGATCGTTGCTGCAACCATGGGTCTGTCTTCTGTTGCTTTCGCTGCTGAAACTACTGCGGCCGCAACAGCAGCACCAGCTGCAACCAGCACTGTTGCTGCTCCTGCTGCAGAAAAAGCTGCACCGGCTAAAGCAACTCATCATAAAAAACATAAAGCAACTAAACAAACCACAGAACAAAAAGCACAAGCTGCCAAAAAACACGAGAAAAAAGCACCTGTTCAAAAAGCACAGGCTGCCAAAAAACACGTGAAAAAAGCACCTGCTCAAAAAGCACAAGCTGCTAAAAAACATGTGAAAAAAGCACCTGCTCAAAAAGCACAGGCAGCTAAAAAACACGAGAAAAAAGCACCAGTTCAAAAAGCACAAGCAGCTAAAAAACACGTGAAAAAAGCGCCAGCTCAAAAAGCACAAGCAGCTAAAAAACACCATAAAGCTGCTAAAAAATCAGCAACAGCTCCAGCTGCATAATAACGCCGGAATGCGGGCCACTGAGCACCGCACAGTCTAGCCAATGACAGACACCCGGTTAATACCGGGTGTCTTTTTTTATAGGCTAATCATCATGATCAATCGCTATCTGTTTGAACTCATTTTTAGTGTGATGACATTGTGTGGTGTCTTACTTGCCTGTGCGCTGTTCCTCACCGACTCTTTTATTTAGTTTTCCTTGTCAGATATCAGTGCAGAATATGTTGTTGATGAAGGTATTTGATTATCTGTTGCGCTGCTTGCTGATGCAGTTTCTCTCTTGCAACGGCCGGCGTCGCGCAGATAAAACTTTCCCCTTCAGCGGCTAAAATAGCGCTCGCCGCGGGTTTACATATTGGTAGGAAATCAAAATGGCCACTGTTGGCTAAATTTATCGCGGTAATATTGGGTTGATTAAGCTGTTTTACCCATTCAGCACCAGCCAAATTCAGCGACGCCTTGGGCGAGATAAAATAGTGGGCATTAATAAGCAACAGTGGGGCGGCCAAATGAGACAGACTGCTGTTTTGGTAAAAAGGTACCATGCCCGGATCCAGCGCAATCGCAAAACCTAGGCGGTTATCCACATAATTCCCTTCAAATTTCTCTACTGGTAGTTGCTCTAGTTTCACCCCCGCCCGAGTATAAAACTGGCAATTAGGTTGTGCTGGCTGTTGCTGGCAACTGGCAATAAACCTTGGTAGTGACAGTGTTGCTCCTAATGCGGCTATGGCGCTATAGCCCCCCTTTGAGTGGCCGATCACGCCAATCGGTTGGTTATCCAAGGCGGTTTTCCAATGTGAATCGGACAGCAATTTACTGATAATAAAAGAGATATCCTCAGTTTGTAGCCACAGTTGAGCTGATTGCGCGGGTATTGAGTTACCGGTGGTGCTACCCGGATGGTTGGCGGCGACCACCACAATACCCTGCTGTACCAGCTTATCTGCCAACCATGCCAAACTGGTATTATTGCCACCACTGCCATGACTGAGAATGATTAAAGGGAAATGTCCATTGGCAAGAGTCGCATCAGGTAAAACAGAAATACCCCGAAACACGGCATTCTCCCCCAGCAGATTCGATTTACCTTGCTCGGTCGTTGGATAGTAAATCACCGTATCTAACTGACGATGGCGCTGGATATCATTAAATGAAATTGGGGTTGCCGCCGTTTGCCAGCCATAACTGGTCAGTGGAAAAAACAGCAAAAAACATAAACACAGAACAATATTTTTCATTGTATAACGCTCTAATTGGTTGAGTTCTTCGCCACCTTAAGAGGGTTAAGATATTGCCGCGACCTCGATCATGATCCAGTCCCTGAACGTGCTTGTTTTCAATCATCTGGCTGTCTACACTGCGAAACAGTTATTCACGATATCTATTTGTTAAGGCAAAGGTATGCCGCTAATCCCGGTCTCTTTTCTGCTATCAATCCTCTGTATTGGTCTGTTTTATCATTTGCTTAAAACCGGTCGGCAGGGGGTATTCCTGTTGCTGTTATTGTTAGTTTGTGCGCTGCAAAGTGGCCTGATTGGTTTGCGCTATGGCTACCATTTGGCGCTATTCAATGGCCTGCAACCAATAGTCGCCATGACTATTCCGCCACTGACCTATTTAGCTTTATTGAGTACCGCGAAAGGCAATGTAGGCATTAACCAAGGGTGGAAACACAGTTTAGCGCCCATTGGCACCCTAATTTGTGTATGGCTAGCCCCACAGTGGCTCGATGCTATCGTCATTATTAGCTATGTATCGTATGGCTTGGCGGTGCTGCTTTATTTACGCCCCGGCGAGGATCGTTTGCAGCAGGTTTCAGTGGAGAAAAGTTGGCTCAGTTACCGTTTATGGTTACTGATGGCGATGTTGCTCATAGGGTCAGGGGCGGCGGATATCATTATTAGCCTGGATTATGCTTTATATGCGGGAAATCAGGCCGGAGTGATAGTCAGTTTTAGTAATCTATTGATTACACTGGCGATGTGCTACACGCTGGCGACTAGCGCGCGTCGTGGGGAATCCATTGCTGAGGCACCGACTGAACCGGAGAGAATAGATAATAAGCCGGATAGTGGAGCGTTGGAAGAGCTATTTTCTGCTATCTTATTGACATTAAAGAAAAATAATCTTTATTTGGACAATCAGCTTAATTTGTCTAAATTGGCGCGTAAAGTTGGTGTACCCGCGCGCAAAGTGTCGCAGGCTATTAATCAGCAAACTGGGCAAAATGTCTCGCAATATGTCAATCAGTTGCGGATTGACCAAGCAGCACAACTATTGGCGACAACTGAATTACCGGTGGTCGATATTATGCTGGACGCAGGGTTTCAGACTAAATCCAACTTCAATCGTGAGTTCATGCGGGTTACGGGCATGACCCCTTCACAATGGCGTGAACATCAACGGTCAATCGACACAAAGTAGCAGGCAAATAATATTTAATTATATATATCTGATTCAGCCTGAAAGCTTATCGGGGTATGGTGAATAACACTTTCTTTCTTGTTTGAGCATTGCCTATGTCTGCTGATCCTGCTCCAGTGGTGGCTAATAGCACGCTACTGACGACTCGCCAAATCAATAAGCGCATCCTTTCGATTGTTATTTTTACCTTCGTTTGTTATCTGACAATCGGCTTACCACTGGCAGTGCTGCCCGGTTTTGTTCATAACCATCTGGGCTACGGTTCAGTATTGGCCGGTTTGGTTATCAGCGCGCAATATTTTGCCACCTTAGTGAGTCGCCCACATGCCGGGCGATATGCCGATTTATTAGGGCCGAAAAAAGTGGTGCTGTTTGGTTTGAGTTGCTGTGGGATCAGCGGGCTATTTTGTGGTTTGGCTTTTTGGTTGGATAGCCAGCCACTGCTGAGTGTGTTGATGCTGCTGGTTGGGCGACTTTTCCTTGGTGTTGGTGAAAGTTTTGCCAGCACCGGTTCTACCCTTTGGGGCATGGGCGTGGTGGGCTCGATACATACCGCTCGAGTGATCTCGTGGAATGGCGTGGCAACTTATGGGGCGATGGCGATAGGTGCGCCGCTTGGCGTTTATCTTAATATGCGCTGGGGATTAGCCGGTATTGCCTGGCTTATCTGTTTGGCTGTGGTTTTGGCTCTGGTGCTGGCCTGCCGTAAAGCGGCGGTTTCAGTTGTCACCGGCAAACGTATTGCCTTCCGGGCGGTGTTGGGCAAAATCTGGCTTTATGGGCTGGGTCTGGGGTTTGGTACTGTTGGTTTTGGGGTTATTGCCACCTTTATTACCTTATTCTATGCCGACAAAGGGTGGGGCGGTGCGGCATTTTCTCTGACCTTATTCGGTGCCGCCTTTGTTGGCATTCGGCTATTGTTCAGCAATAGCATTGACCGCCACGGTGGCTTAAAAGTCACATTGGTTTCCTTTCTGATAGAAATCGTCGGTTTATTACTGATTTGGGGCGCGGATGCCACCTGGATGGTCCAATTGGGTGCATTCTTGGCCGGGGCGGGTTTCTCATTAGTGTTTCCTGCCTTGGGGGTTGAAGCGGTTAAGCAAGTGGAGCCACAGAATCAAGGCACGGCACTTGGCACTTATTCTGCTTTCCTAGACTTAGGGCTGGGCGTTACTGGCCCATTGGCGGGGCTGGCCATTGGCCAATTTGGTATTCCGGCGATTTATCTGGGCGCAGCATTAATGGTCGTTTTCGGTGTGTTGCTCACATTACGCTTATTGCAGCGACAGCAGAGCACGGATAACGCCGCTCGGCTTGATGGCGTGTAGACTATTCCGAAATAGTTGCTTTGAGCCAATAAATACGTGGTTTCCCTTATTTATTGCGGTAAGGTCGCTCAATTGGAGTTAAAAAGAGGGGAAATAAATGTATTTACGGCCAGATGAAGTGGCTAAAGTCTTGGAGAATGCCGGCTTTGAGAGAGATTATACGGTTGATCAGGCTTACGGTTATCGGAAAGCGGAGCATTATGTTTATGTGAATCGCGAAGCCCGCATGGGCAGAACCGCATTAATTATCCACCCGGCACAGAAAGATAAAAGTTTGTTGTTTGCTACACCTACGGCCACGCTTCGTATCAGTGATAAGTATGTTGAATTTCCGCTCTATTTAGCGGGTGAAGCTGAAGATCGCTACGGTATTGCCCATGGTTTTAGCTCAAGGGAAATGTTATTGCGCTACCTGAACAGTATGTTCCAGTAAGTTTTCTCATCCCTGCCGCAATGAATTTGATCCGCCGTAATGTCATCAACTAGTGCAATACGGCGTCCGCTTCCTGGTTAAATTGCAGATTATAATTGCGGCGGAATTGCGCCAATTCAAAAGCATCTAAATCAAGCTCAGCAAAATAGAACAGTGCGGCTTCAGTATGTTCAGCGGTTAACATCGGGGATATGTGTGAGCGAATCAGCGTATTTCGCCATTGCATCACATTTTCGTCGGAAGGGTCTTTGATAAAGGTTTGATAAATAAAGACCAGATAAGCCGCTTTTCTGACATCTTCGGCATATCCATTGCTGGTGGAGCGAATAAACATTTGAGTTTGACGCTGCCCCATCTCTTGCAGCATTGACTCGATATAAATTGGTTTTATTTTCAGTAAATTAGCCAATGTGTCTACAGCTTTGCGGGTATCTGAGGTCAATACTCGATAGCCGACAATAAAAACTACGATCAAAACAGCAATAATTATCCACGTCATGTAGTGTTTCTTTGCGCCATAAAAGGTGAAATTGACAACGTAAAATTATCTGGCTGTTGAATCGCCGGTACAGATAAAATCAACCCAATATTTACTGATTATCGCCACTGAAATTATCGCCATTTTTTTGCTGATTATTCAGATGATGATTAAACGCGGCGGCATCTTTTGCCAATGCATCAAGATGCGCACCCAATACTTTGATCTGCCTAACCAGCGAATGTTGTTCCGGCAAGGTATTCGCGGTGTTGAGCTTTCTAAGCAGCATGTCATTTTTAGCACGCAATGCAGTTTCCCGCGCTTTTGACTGCTCCAGCTCATGTTGCAGTGCTGTGTAGCTGGCCTGCCATGTCTGGTGCTGTTTCTCAAAAGTTGATTGCAACTCACTCATTGCATTAAGAAACTTTACTTCAAGTTCACGCATTGTCATTGCTTTTCCTTTATGACGGCTTCCGATTTTCAGTGGCAGTATAGCGAAATCTGAGCATAACCTCATCTGCAAGAATTTGTCTTTCATTAAAGGCTCGGAACCCAACTGAATGACAGGCTACACTCGGTTTTATCATAATTAATGGGTGATTTGTTTTTATCATTCATTAATGTGCAAAATAAATAAGCCTTGCTATTAGCCTCTCAGCATGCGTTAATAGCGTCATCGGTTTGTAGTACAGACCTATTTATGTAAGCCATTTAAGTAAAGTAGTTCCTAGTTAAAGCGATATTTTTAGACATCACTTCTCCGACGAATTTCCTTCTTTAGTGCCCCCATAAGTAACTCTTGATAAGCAGACCTCAATTGCCAAAATTTGGCACTAATAATGAAGGAAATACCTCTATGTCTACTAAAATGACTGGTTTAGTAAAATGGTTTGATGCTGGTAAAGGTTTTGGTTTTATTTCTCCTGCTGACGGCAGCAAAGATGTTTTCGTACATTTCTCTGCAATCCAGGGTACTGACTACAAAACTCTTGATGAAGGCCAGAACGTTGAGTTCAGCATCGAGCAAGGCCAGAAAGGCCCTTCAGCTGTAAACGTAGTTGCACTGTAATTTACATTACTGCAATTAATGTTTCGCTGTAATTAAATCTGATTTTGGTTGGATTTAATGTTGGTGATTTTAATTAAGTTGCCAACAACCAGAAAACCTCGCTAAGGCGGGGTTTTTTGTTTTCTGAGATCTCGAATATATTTTTATTGGTATGAAATATCTGCTGCTAATGATGTTTAAATTGTCGCCGATATACCGCGGGGGTGATGCCAACGGTTTGGCGAAATGCATTTCTAAATCCTTCAACCGTCTGAAATCCACAATATTCAGCAACTCCTGCAATATTCATCTGATCCCTTTCCAGTAACTCTTTTGCTCTGTGCATTCTTTCGTGCTGCAACCAAATTTTAGGTGTTTGACCGGTAGAAGCAGCAAAGCGTCGTAAAAATGTCCTTTCACTGAGCGCTAATTCGGCGGCCATCTGGCTGATAGTCCAATTTTTTCCGAGATCCTCGCGCACTTGCTCCATCAATTTTGCCATAT
Source organism: Yersinia alsatica (assembly GCF_902170305.1). Taxonomy (GTDB): domain Bacteria; phylum Pseudomonadota; class Gammaproteobacteria; order Enterobacterales; family Enterobacteriaceae; genus Yersinia; species Yersinia alsatica. The sequence goes on from NZ_CABHWW010000009.1 coordinate 48,356, forward strand.
CTCGATAGGGTTGTTTGGTCACTGGCGTTGGAATAAATTGTTGCTGTCCTCCCCGACGAAGTGGGGCCATAACTAAGCGCCGAGCCACCTGATTGGCGATTTTAGCGCCAAAATCACGGGTAATCAGATGCAAGCAGGCATCGATACCGGCACTGCTACCCGCCGAAGTGATAACTTGCCCCTCATCGACATACAACACATTGGCATCGACATGAATATCGGGGTAATGCTGTGCCAGATAATCAGTATAGCGCCAGTGTGTGGTTGCACTTTTCCCTCGCAATAACCCCGCCGCTGCTAAAACAAAAACACCTGAACAGATGGAGATAATACGTGTGCCGCGCGCGACTGCTTGCTGCAATGCCTCAATCAATGCTGGTGATGGCAGGGCCTCCGGGCTACGCCATCCGGGAATGACAATGGTTTTAGCCTGCGTCAATAAGTCGATACCGGCATCAACCTGAATATGGAGGCCGCCATTGGCGGTTGAGATGTTTTGATCCACGCCAACCACTTGGCACTGATACCAAGGGAAATCAAATTCCGGACGCGGCAGCCCAAATATCTCCTGTGCAATACCAAACTCAAACAGACACAGGCCATCATAGGCCAATATAGCGACCAGTCCCGGGGCATGTTTCACCGTAGGATCAGTGTAATGAGTGGCTGAATGATTCATTGGCGTATCTCAGTGGTTTATTGTCATTTCTGCCACTGTAATCGGCTAGCGCTATTTCTTAAAGTGATGCTTCATAATATTTAGTGGAGCAATCATATGAGCAGTTTAGTGAGCCAAATCCCATCAGCCTCTCCTGAGCAAGCATTGCGACATTTTTCTCAGCGCCTGGCGTATGAAACTGATTGCTCGGATGTCTATACCAGCCAGCAGCAGGGAAAGGTAGATTTTGTTTTGGTGGATGTGCGTAATGAGGCGGCATTTGTGGCAGTGAATGTGCCAGGGGCAATTAATATTCCTCACCGTTTAATGGATGCCTCGCTGCTTTCCCATTACCCGACAGAGACACTATTTGTCGTTTATTGTGCCGGGCCGCACTGCAACGGGGTTCACCGTGCAGCAATAAAATTGAGCCAACTCGGTTTTGCAGTTAAAGAGATGATAGGTGGAGTGACTGGTTGGCGTGATGAGGGGTTGCCGCTGAACTATGCTAAAAACAGTTCAGTTGATCAATGCAGTGATGCAGTGAGCTGCGGTTGCCATAGTTGAATTTCTCTACTGTGATATAAAACGCATCGCTTTCCTTATGTTGGCGATTATCCGCTATTATTCTTGGCACTTATTACGAGTTAGCTGGTAGAGTAATGGCGGTTTAGTCATGACAGGAATTCTGTATGCGTTCTGTATATCTGTGGGTAGTCGTAGTGGCTATTATCATTACTGCGTTCGTATCACAGCTCAGTTTCTTTTTCATTGAACCCCAGCAGGGTACCGATGAGGGGAAAGTGTTGGTGCTTAAACGCACGCCAAAGATGAGTTTTATTGATAGCCCGCGAGGTTACTGCCAGCGCGAGTATCCAACTGAAGATTATTTACGCTGTGAATCGAGAACCCTTCCTCCGCTACTGGAAAGCACTCATGCTCTTTATGAGTTGCCGTTTAGCGTTTATTTTTACGAAATGACGTATAAAGCTAATCCTTAAGTATTGGCGGTGAATTACCATTATTCTTATGGCACCATATCATATTAAGATTTTAATATAGATTGCTGTTAAATAGTTTCATAACTTTAATATATAAAACATAAAGGGGTTGGCTGTGAATTGGACGGAGGTCTTGGTATCTGGAGGGGTAGCGGCAGTTCTGGGTATTGTCACGACAGCATTACGCAATAGAAATAAATTGAGTAAGATTAGCGCTATTTTATGGTTTATTATCCCCATCGTTATAGGGAATATTGTTTATTACCAATATAATAATTCTAGCTGGCTACGTGGTAATGAGCGCGCTCAAATAGAGCAATCACTCGAGAGTTACCCTGTTTTCCAAACCCTCAAACAGCAAGATCCCGCCTTTTATACCCAGTTGGTCGACAACTTTATTAAATCGAAGAATGCCGGGCATTCCGAACAACAGTTGATCGATGAAATGAAACAGTCGGTTGCTGAGTTAACTGTGCAGCGAATTCAGCGAGCGTCTGATGAAAACGTTATTGATTATATGCAGATCATCTTAGAAGAGCTACGTTATTATCAGGCCAATCATCGCAGTGAGAAACTCTGCTTTAAGGCATTGTTCCCGCAAGTTAGCGGTGGTGTGAATACCACCAAAATTCTACCTAGGGCACTGTTAGATCGCGATCTTGATTCAGTTAACCGTTTGTTTGAATCTTCCACTGGCGAGATAATAAAGCCTAAAAATCAAGAGTATGAGAACAGACTTAATATAGTTATAGAGCAAATGCAACAACAATACGGTGATGATTTGCACATGTTCTCAAACCCAGCTAGCCCTGATGTCGATCGAGAGAAACTCTGTGATATGGCAATCGATATGTATAGTGAAATATTGAAACTGCCCCCGAGTGATGCGGGTTCAATTTTACGTTCGATGCTGGGTGGTGAATAAAAAATAACCTATCCTGGGTGGGTATTTAAAATGCCTATGCCCAGGAATGTCTACTGAATCACTCTCTTTTCCTTTCTATTATGATAAGTTTCAATCAGTGGATAATAACCTCTGATTGAAATTTACTTTATTATCTTATGTTCTGTCAGATTATTTAGATTAAAAAAATAGCGATTGAACCACTTAATGGCTAATGAATCGTTTTGATAAAAATCGGAAATAATGAGCCGACTAACTTATAGGTACTATCTCTTGATGACAGGGTACTAATAGGCAAATCTTGTTATAGAACGGCATGATAGTAACTGCCAGCAAAGCTTTAATTGAATGTTTTTTGTCATATTTATAGACGTAGATCAATATTATTTATTATCAATTTTATTTCTGGCTTGGTTTTTTTTGATTTTCCTCATCTAAAGCTGACATTTGTCACATAAATACTTTAAAGCTCTTATAAGTGGCGAGAAAATCAGTCATTAATGCTAAATAGGAAGTCTCTTACCCATATTATTGTTTAGTGCTACGCTTAATTGCTTGTTGAATCTTTTTCTGACTGGCAATGATCTATATTCGCTAGCTAATTTATCAAAGGATGATTCATGTCTAAACGTTTATGGCTCCGGAATACCTTATTGACCGCCGCTTTATTGAGTGCTTTTTCTATTCCGGTTAGTGCCGCAACTCACACATTGCAACTGGCTATCGGTGATGAACCGACTGAAGGCTTTGACCCCATGTTAGGGTGGAGTCATGGGAGTTATCTGCTGCTACACAGCCCGTTATTGAAACAAAATGAAGATCTCAGTTGGAATAGTTTTCTACTGAGCCAGTATAAAACCAGTGACGATGGCAAAACCTGGTTACTGACGCTGAAACCCGACCTTAAATTCTCTGATGGTTCGCCTCTGACCGCCAAAGATGTGGTGTTTACCTACAACAATGCGGCTGCCAGTGGCGGTAAAGTTGATATGGGTAACTTCCTCAAAGCCGAAGAGATCGACCCTCTTAATATCCGAATTCAGTTGAAAGCGCCACAAAGCACCTTTGTGAATGTATTGGGTTCACTGGGTATTGTTTCCGCGGATAAATACGATGCTAAGACTTATGCACAAAAACCTATTGGTGCAGGCCCTTATCGTTTAGTGAGCTTCCAGCCGGGTCAACAAATGATTGTGGAAGCGAACCCGTATTATGCGGGCAATAAAAATGATTTCGATAAACTGATTTTTGTTTTCCTTGATGAAGACAGTGCTTTTGCTGCCGCGCAAAGCGGGCAATTAGGCGTAGTACGTATTCCTCCATCTATGGCAGTCGGCCCGGTTAATAACATGAAGTTATGGGTCAGACCGAGTGTGGAAAACCGTGGCATTGTGTTCCCGACCACACCTGCCGGTAAAAAGGATGCGCAGGGTTACCCCATTGGTAACGATGTCACCGCTGATGTCGCGGTGCGCCGCGCCATCAACTATGCCATTAACCGCCAACTACTGGCTGACCAAATCATGGAAGGCCATGCTATTCCGGCCTATACCGGCGTGCAGGGGCTACCATGGAATAATCCAGATTCTGCCATCAAAGACGGTGATATTGAAAAAGCCAAGCAGATACTGGAGCAGGCTGGTTGGACAGTGAACAGCAATGGCATCAGAGAGAAAAATGGCATTCCTGCCAAAATCACCCTTTGGTATACCAGCGGCGATACCACTCGGCGTGATTTGGCGCAGGCGATACGTTCAATGCTGAAACCTATTGGTATTGATGTCGATTTGAAATCCGGCAGTTGGGAAACCGTAGAACGGAATATGCATGCCAACCCGACGTTATTTGGCTGGGGTAGCCTCGACCCGATGGAGCTGTATCATCACTACAGCAGTAAGGCGGCGGGCGTGGAATATTATAATCCTGGCTACTATAAGAACCCGGTAGTGGATAAACATCTGCAACAGGCGCTGGATGCCCCAACGTGGGAGCAAGCGGTGCCATTCTGGCAACAAGTCGATTGGGATGGCACCACTGGCGCGGGTATTCGTGGTGATGCTGCGTGGGCGTGGCTATTGAATGTCCAACACACTTATCTGGCCAATAGCTGCGTTGACTTGGGCAAGGGTGCTCCAGAGATCCACGGTTCCTGGTCACTGCTCAACAGCCTCGATAGCTGGAAATGGACCTGTCAGTAATGAAGGGGGTTTCACTATTTGCCCTGCGTTTAATTTGCCTGCTGCTGATCACCGCAGTGGGCACTTTTACGCTACTGAGTTTCTCCCCGGTTGACCCAATACGTGCCTATATTGGCAGTGAGTTACTGCATGTTCCGCCGGAACAGTATCCGCTGATTGCCGCACGTTGGGGGCTGGATTTACCGTTATGGCAGCGTTTTCTGCATTGGTTTACCCAAGTTTTACAAGGAGACTTTGGTTACTCAATGCTGTACAACGCGCCGGTTTCACAGGTTATCGGTGAACGTTTTGCTACCTCGTTCGCATTGCTATTTTCGGCCTGGTTATTCTCTGGCATTGTTGGGCTATTACTGGGGCTGACTGCCGGGCGCTACCTTAATCGCTGGCCGGATCGACTGATTTCAACGCTGTCATATTTATTGGCTTCATTACCCACGTTCTGGATTGGCTTATTGCTGCTGTCACTGTTTGCCGTGAAACTGAATTGGGCTCCCATTTGTTGTGCATGGACCCCCGGGAGTAACGCCGAGACCGCCAGTTGGAGCGACAAGCTGCATCACCTCATTTTGCCAATGCTCGCCTTAGGGTTATTGGGGGTGGGGAATATTGCTCTGCATACTCGCGCCAGAGTGGCCGAAGTGATGAACAGTGAGTTTATCCGCTATGCTCAGGCACAGGGTGATAAAGGCTGGTCACTGGTTAATTTCCATATTTTACGCCATGCCATAACTCCTGCACTGTGCTTACAATTTGCCTCAGTGGGTGAATTATTGGGGGGCTCTTTATTGGCTGAAAAAGTCTTTGCTTACCCCGGGTTAGGGCAGGCCACCATTGATGCTGGTTTACACGGTGACATCCCGTTATTGATGGGGATTGTGATGTTTTGCGCCATTTTGGTCTTTTGCGGTAACAGCATTGCCAACGCACTGTTACACCGCCTCAATAGGGGGGCAGCACGGCAATTATGACTTATAACCCAAATCTGGCTTTGTTCCGACTCTTCGTGTCCCTGGCGCTATTAACCATTTTAATTGTCTACGGCTACGCAATATATCCTATTGAAATTCCGATGGATTTGATGGCCCGTCGCCAACCTCCCTCTCTGTCTTATTGGTTTGGTACTGACAGTTTAGGCCGCGATTTGTGGCTGCGCTGTTTTCAGGGCATGACCACTAGCCTGCAAATTGGTTTGATTGCTGCTTTTGCCAGTGGCTTGTTGGCGATGCTCACCGCGAGTTTAAGTGCGGTCAATAAAACGCTGGATTATGTTATCCGCGGGGTGATTGACAGCATGTTGGCATTGCCGCATTTATTGCTATTGGTGCTGATTTGCTTCACGTTAGGTGGGGGAAAACACGGAGTGATTCTGGCGGTGGCATTAACCCATTGGCCAAAGCTTGCCTTGATTTTGCGGGCAGAAATCTTGCGTATTCGTGAAACTGACTACGTTATGCTTTCTCATCGGCTAGGTAATAGTAATTTTTACCGTTGGCGTCATCATCTGCTACCGTTATTACTGCCACAATGGATTGTTGGCACGTTGCTGATGTTCCCTCACGCGGTGTTACACAGTGCGGCACTGAGTTTTCTGGGGTTTGGCTTGTCACCTCATGAGCCGTCGTTGGGGATATTATTGGCTGATGCACTGCGCTATCTGAGCAGTGGAGCATGGTGGCTGGCATTTTTCCCGGGCCTGATTTTGGTGAGTTTGGTTCTGATATTTGACCAGTTTGCCCGATCGCTGCAACAACTCTGGGTGAGGATATCCTGATGTTGAAATTTTCAAACTTTGCCATTGATGTTGCCCATTATCGCTGGCTAGGGCGAAAAACTTGGCACCCTTTGCTGAGTCATATTTCGCTGGAGGTCAATCCGGGAGAATTGGTCGCGCTAGTGGGGGGCAGTGGTGAGGGCAAAAGCCTGTTGCTGCAAAGTGCCTTAGGTTTGTTGCCAGATAACATGCGGTGTCACGGCGAGATTATCCTCGATGGGGAAGTCTTATGCGCTCAGGATAAAATTGAGCGGCGCGGTAAAACCCTATGCTATGTGCCTCAAGGAGTGAGTGCGCTGAATCCCTTGATTAAAGTTGGCTCGCAAATGACGCGAGCAGCACAACTCAGTGGGGTAAAACTGCGACTGGAAGATGTCGCCATGCAACTGCAAACTTACAACCTCGCACCGGGTCTGGTGCATGATTTCCCCCGTCAACTCTCTGGTGGAATGGCAAAGCGAGTACTTACTAGCTGCGCCACATTGACCAATGCCCGCTATATCTTGGCTGATGAAGTCACCTCATGGTTGGATGAAGAACATGCCTGTCAGTTACTGACTCATTTACGTGCCTTTTGTCAGCAAGGGCGCGGAATTTTATGGGTAACCCATGACTTGGCGCTGGCCGCGCGCTTCGCCGATAAAATAGCAGTATTACACCAAGGTGAATTGCATGAGACACTGAGCGCCAATGAATTGAAAAATAACGGTGGCAGCCCATGGTTGCAATCACTGTGGGCGGCGTTGCCGGAACAGCAGTTTGTTAGCCAGCCGCAGTCGTTAACAGAGGTGGCAGAGTATGTTTAGTGTCGATAATCTGACCATTGTTCAGGGCGGTAAGCGGCTGTGGGATTCAGTCTCATTTTCACTGATGCCGGGAGAGCGGCTAGGTATTTCAGCCCCCAGTGGCTTTGGTAAAACGACTTTAGGGCGAGTACTGGCGCAATGGCAGTCAGCGACGTCAGGTCAAATTCGAGTCGGTGGGAGTTTGCTGGCGAAAAAAGGGTATTGCCCAGTCCAATTGGTTCCTCAACACCCGGAACAGAGCTTTAATCCTTACCGAACCACCGGTGAGAGCTTGCATGATGCCTGGCAGCCAGATGCCCAGTGGCTTGAGCGAATGGTGGTTAATCCTAATTGGTTAAAACGTCGGCCCGATGAACTCTCTGGAGGGGAGTTGGCCCGAATTGCTCTATTGCGAGCACTGGACCCTCGGACCCGTTATTTAATCGCCGATGAAGTGACCGCGCAGTTGGATGCTCATATTCAAGCACAAGTTTGGCAAGTTTTACTCGAAGAGTCCGCTCGTCGCCCGCTGGGGTTAATTATTTTCAGCCACAACAAATCTTTATTGGAAAAAGTATGCTCACGGATATGGATACCGGAAAGAGAGAGCGAAAAGACGCTTTATCCAAGACCACAGATTAAACCCCACCTTGGTTTGGCCATGATAAAGACCGGATGATACTGAATAAGTATTAATAGAGAATATATTAAATATTAACGATGAAATAATAATGTAACGTGATAATGACATGCTGGGAAGAGAGGTTTTAGCTAATGTGCCATTATAAATATATTGATTAAGATCATATTACTCTTAAATGATAATAATAATGTTTGTTGTGCAAGGTTAATAATAATTAACATGCCGGATGGATAAGTTTACATTAATAAATTTAGGCACTGATAAATATTCGCCAGTAGTGAATTTAAATTTAATTAAGAATGTGGTGTTGATATTTTAACCTGGCCGAGAGCCATTTTATGAGGTTAAATCACCCTCAGGCTTTGTTAGATTTGTCATCTTTATTTTTGTATTTTAACAGCATAAAACTCTAGGTTAAAATAGTCAGAGTACTTTATTTTTGGTAAATAAAAACCCGGAAGGGATTTATATAACATGTTGATTTTAATCTAAAAAACAACAAATCATGCAAATAATAACCCACCCTTTATATTAAATTTGCAATTAGTGGTGAATTTCTCAGGTTTTGGTCTATATTGGTTAGAGATGTTTTTTTATAGCAAATCCTTGATTTATAGTCATCTCTGCTACAAAAAAACATACCGAAATCTCGCTTTGAATAAAGGGACTCGCTAGCTATGACATTAGCTATAGAAGACAAACGATTAATCGGTTTATCCCTATATTTATTACTGCTTAAAAATGCAGTAATGCTTTTCTGTTTTAGTAAAAAATTATTAACAAGCACGATTTTAGTATTGCTTGCGATAACTAAAAGCGGTAGAAAATACCTACCAAGAAAAATCATCATACAAATAAATCTAACTGGATAACGTTGTTACCCACTATTGCAGTTATCTGCTATGTGATGGGGGGCATGTCGTTTTCAGTCGGTTGTACGGCATTAAAGGTTACAGGATAAATATCTGGCAGCAGATTGATGGTAATTAAAATGTAAAATCAGAATTCGAATGAAGAATCTGGCAGGAATACAGGAGGATGCACTTAAATTCTGAAACACGCTAATTAACAGGCCAATGCCTATTTTTATCAGCAATAACAAGGGATAACGCTTTATAGACAAGTTATAGGGCTTATAGGTTGTTTTTCTTAATCTCACTTTCACTTTCTTAACCAGATACAGGAGGGCTTATGCAGCTCACCCCAAGAGAAGTTGAAAAGCTCATGATCTACACGCTGTCTGATGTGGCGTTCAAACGCAAAGCGCGTGGCTTGAAACTCAATTATCCGGAAGCCGTTTCTATTATTACAGTGACAGCAATGGAAGGGGCCAGAGATGGCAAATCCGTAGAAGATGTCATGAAAGAAGCCAGCAAAGTTCTCACTAAAGATGATGTGATGGACGGGGTAGCTGATCTGATTCCGAATGTTCAGGTTGAAGCAATTTTTACTGACGGTAGCCGTTTGGTCACGGTGCACGATCCCATTAAATAATTAATGGTAAGAGCAACGGCAGCATGCGAGTAAAACCTGAATTGAATATTGCAGAGGATTAAAGCATGAGCGCAAAGAAAGGCACTAGCACTAACCACACTAAAGGCATTAATACTGAAGGCACAACAGAAAAAAACACGCCCCTTGGGGGCTGCATTTTAGCTGATGCGCCGATTACCTTTAATGAGAATAAACCTGTTACCAAAGTGAAGGTCCGCAATACCGGTGACCGGCCCATTCAGATAGGTTCTCATTTTCACTTCTTTGAAGTTAACCGCGCACTTGAGTTTGATCGTACCGCAGCTTTTGGCAAAAGGCTGAATATCTCTTCGACGACGGCAATCCGTTTTGAACCCGGTGACGAAACTGAAGTTTCGCTAATTCCTTTCGGTGGTAAGCAAACACTGTATGGCTTTAACAATCTGGTCGATGGCTGGACCGGTGAAGGTGTGGTGCCAAATAGTGAGCGCCCGGATAAGCTAGAGGCTATCCGCCGTGCGGCTGCACGTGGTTTCAAGTCATCATCTAAATAACACCTTATCTCAATGAAACATCATCGAAATTCGCATACGTGTAATTAGGTAATCCATTACACGCACCGGAAAAAGAAAGGAGCGACAGATGCCTCAAATTTCTCGGCAAGAATACGCGGGTCTATTTGGCCCAACGACTGGCGATAAAATACGTTTGGGTGATACCAATCTGTTTATCGAAATCGAAAAAGACCTGCGTGGATATGGTGAAGAGTCGGTTTACGGTGGCGGTAAGTCACTGCGTGACGGGATGGGGGCGAATAACCATCTGACCCGCGACAACGGTGTACTGGATTTAGTGATAACCAACGTCACTATTGTTGATGCCCGCCTCGGGGTTATCAAAGCAGACGTGGGTATCCGTGATGGTAAAATTGCCGGTATCGGTAAAAGTGGTAACCCGGGCGTGATGGATGGTGTGACTCCGGGAATGGTGGTCGGGGTGAGTACCGATGCTATTTCAGGCGAGCATTTGATTCTCACCGCCGCCGGTATTGATACCCACATTCATTTGATCTCTCCGCAACAGGCATATCATGCTCTCTCCAATGGGGTTGCCACCTTCTTCGGTGGGGGGATTGGCCCAACGGATGGCACTAACGGCACAACCGTAACCCCTGGCCCATGGAACATCCGCCAGATGCTGCGTTCAATCGAAGGTTTACCGGTTAACGTGGGTATTCTGGGTAAAGGTAACTCTTACGGACGTGGCCCTCTGTTAGAACAGGCGATAGCCGGTGTTGTGGGCTATAAAGTCCACGAAGACTGGGGTGCGACTGCCAACGCCTTGCGCCATTCACTACGAATGGCGGATGAAATGGATATTCAGGTTTCCGTGCATACCGACAGTTTGAACGAATGCGGGTATGTGGAAGATACCATTGATGCATTTGAAGGCCGCACTATTCATACCTTCCATACCGAAGGTGCGGGTGGGGGTCATGCGCCGGATATCATCCGAGTCGCCAGCCAACCTAACGTGCTACCAAGTTCCACTAACCCAACCCTGCCATACGGTGTTAACAGTCAGGCTGAACTGTTCGACATGATTATGGTGTGCCATAACCTTAACCCGAATGTGCCAGCTGACGTCTCCTTCGCTGAAAGCCGCGTCCGTCCAGAAACCATTGCGGCAGAAAACGTACTGCACGATATGGGGGTTATCTCCATGTTCTCCAGTGACTCACAAGCCATGGGACGTGTTGGGGAAAACTGGCTGCGGGTGATGCAAACAGCGAATGCGATGAAAGCATCGCGCGGTAAATTGCCAGAAGATGCCGCGGGTAACGATAACTTCCGCGTCCTGCGCTATGTGGCAAAAATCACCATTAACCCAGCTATCGCACAAGGTGTCAGCCATGTTATTGGCTCCGTCGAAGTGGGTAAAATGGCCGACCTGGTGCTGTGGGATCCGCGCTTCTTCGGCGCTAAACCTAAGCTGGTTATCAAAGGCGGCATGATCAACTGGGCTGCGATGGGTGACCCTAACGCATCACTGCCAACGCCACAGCCAGTGTTCTATCGTCCAATGTTTGGGGCGATGGGCAAAACCATGCAAGACACTTGCGTCACCTTCGTTTCTCAGGCTGCACTTGATGATGGTGTGAAAGAGAAAGCTGGGTTGGATCGTCAGGTTATTGCGGTTAAAAACTGCCGTACCATTTCTAAACATGATTTGGTGCGTAATGACCAAACACCACACATTGAAGTGGACCCAGAAACCTTTGCGGTGAAAGTGGATGGCGTACATGCCACCTGTGAGCCAATTGAAACAGCGTCAATGAACCAGCGCTACTTCTTTGGCTAATGGATGAGTCTGGACGCAAATCCAGTTTATATAAGCATTCAGCTTGCCCATGGTAACTGTCATCTGGCTCTTGGATGGGGCGATCAACAATTGCTGGGATGAATGACACAGAAAGGGATTTCATTACTGTGGGCAACTGACAGACGCAAGGAGTCAATAACATGATTTTGATAGAGCACATTCTTGGCAATGTGAAAAAAGATCCGGTTTGGCAGGCGAAGCTCAAAGATGCCACTTTCGATCTTTTGGTCTTGGATCAGCGGGAAGCGCAAAAAAGCCGCTGCCGTAAACTCAGTACCCAAGGTCTGGATCTCGGTATTTCTCTCGACCGACACGTTGTTCTTGCTGATGGTGATGTGCTGGCATGGGATGAAAAAACCAATGTCGCGGTAGTGGTACAAATCAATTTGCGCGATGTGATGGTGATTGACTTAAGCGAGTTGAAAAGCCGTTCACCGGATGAGCTGATTAAAACCTGTTTTGAGCTTGGACACGCGCTGGGTAACCAGCACTGGAAAGCGGTCACTAAAAATAATGAGGTTTATGTGCCTCTGACTGTTGCCACCACCATGATGGACTCTGTCATGAGAACTCATGGCTTCCAACATTTGCCTTTCCGTTTTGTCAAAGGGGCGGAGATTCTGCCATTGCTCAGTAATTCTGAGGCCCGACTACTGTTTGGCGGCGCAGAAGACACCGACACCCATGTTCATGTCGCCAGTCCTCTGGATGAACCACATGGTTCCGGTTTACATATTCACGGCATTCATTCTCACGGTGATGGGCATTCGCATAGCCATGATAGCCATTCGCATAGCCATGATAGTGACCACGGTCATAGCCATAGCCACGGCGATCACGACCACGATCATAAACACTGATCCGGCAGGGAGGCACCGCAATGAATGCATCAGATCTCATTCGTATCATGCAATTTGGTGATTCCGTACTGCCGGTCGGGGCCTTTACGTTTTCCAATGGTGTGGAATCGGCTATCCAGACCGGTGTCGTGCATGACGTGCCGACACTAAAAGGCTTTGTGCTGACGGCGTTAAAGCAGGCCGCGAGCTGTGATGGTATGGGGGTGGTTGCTGCTCATCGAGCCGTAGTCGCCGATGATCGTGACGGCATTATCCGAGCTGATTGGGCGGTGAATAACCGCAAGTTAAATGAAGAAAGCCGCTTGATGGCAACCCGAATGGGGAAAAAATTGGCTGAGATGTCCATTCATGTGGTGGAGCATCCACTGATTAGCTGGTGGCTGGAGCAGATAAAAAGTGGCAATACCGCCGGGACTTACCCCGTGACGCAGGCGGTGGTCATGGCAGCGCAAGGGATTGGGCAGCGGGAAGTGGTCGTGATGCATCAATATGGCGTGGCGATGACGATATTAAGTGCGGCTATGCGCTTGATGCGCGTGACCCATTTCGACACTCAGCATATTTTATTTGAATTAAATCATGATATTGAGAAGTTCTGTGATATTGCCGAAATTGGCGATATTGACCAGATGTCTTCTTATGTCCCTATTGTGGATGTTTTGGCGGCGGTGCATGTGAAAGCGCACGTTCGCTTATTTAGTAATTAACCAGAATGAATTCTGAGTACTGGGTTTTTCTGCCGACCGAGTACAGACCAACATCAGATTAAAATAAAGAGGATTATCCCGTGAATAGCCATTCAACCGACAAACGCAAAAAGATAACCCGTATTGGTATTGGTGGCCCGGTAGGTTCAGGTAAAACCGCCATTATTGAAGTGATTACCCCTATTTTGATTAAACGGGGTATTAAGCCACTGATTATTACCAATGACATCGTGACGACTGAAGATGCCAAACAGGTGAAACGTACACTGAAAGGTATTCTGGATGAAGAGAAGATCCTTGGGGTGGAAACGGGCGCTTGCCCGCATACTGCGGTGCGTGAAGACCCGAGCATGAATATTGCTGCGGTTGAAGAGATGGAAGAGCGCTTCCCTGAAAGCGACCTGATTATGATTGAAAGTGGCGGCGATAACCTGACACTGACCTTCAGCCCGGCACTGGCCGACTTCTATATCTATGTTATTGACGTGGCTGAAGGTGAAAAAATTCCGCGTAAAAATGGCCCAGGTTTGGTGCAAGCCGACATTCTGGTCATCAATAAAATTGACCTCGCCCCTTATGTCGGTGCCAGTCTGGATGTGATGGAGAGTGACACTAAAGTGGTGCGCGGCGAACGTCCTTATATCCTCACCAACTGCAAAACCGGACAAGGTATTGAAGAGTTGGTGGATATGATTATGCGCGACTTCCTGTTTACTCACGTACAGCCGCAAGGAGAGCACGCATGACATCGCAGAGCCAGAATATCGTGGAAACTCCTTCACGGGTTCGTGCTCACGCATTAGGTGTTAACGCGCCGGAATTAGCGAAATATCAGGACGAACCGGCGCAAATGCGTAGCGGGGCAGTAGGGAAAAGCGGCTATCTCAAACTGAGATTTGCCAAACGTGAACATCGCAGTATTTTGGCGGAAATGGAAAGACGCGTGCCGTCGTTGGTGCAAAAGGCGTTGTACTGGGATGAAGAGATGCCGGAATTACCTTGTGTCACCATGATTTCCACGTCGGGCTGTATTTTGCAAGGCGACCGGCTGGCCACGGATGTGCTGGTGGAGGCGGGGGCTTGTGCTCATGTCACTACCCAGTCGGCAACCAAAGTTCACATGATGAATGCGAATTATGCTTCACAGATACAGAATTTCACGGTGGAAGAGGGGGGGTATCTGGAGTTTATGCCGGACCCACTCATCCCTCATCGTAATTCTCGCTTTATTACGGAGACCACGATTCATATTCATCCTACGGCGACAGCGATTTATTCAGAAGTGCTGATGTCCGGGCGTAAATATCATCATGAGGATGAGCGCTTTGGCTTTGATGTTTATTCATCGCGAGTCGCCGCACACAATCCGGCAGGTAAAGAGCTGTTTGTTGAGAAGTATGTATTGGAACCGAAGTCAGAAAGCCTTGATGCCATTGGCGTAATGCAATCATTTGATGCATTTGGCAATGTGATTTTATTAACACCTAAAGAGCACCATGACCGCATTCTGGCGCGAGTCCCGGCCCATTTCGATATCAAGGGTGGGATTGCCAGTGGGGCGACTCGCTTACCCAATGACTGCGGCATTGTGTTTAAAGCACTGGGTATCGACAGTGCCGGGGTTAAGGCTGAAATACGGCAGTTCTGGAAAATAGCGCGTGAGGAAATTCTCGGCATTACATTGCCGGAAAAATTCTTATGGCGCTAAGGTGCCACCTAATATCACTTACTGTTGTAGTAAACCATCGCGACATCAGTAAGTGATTCGGGGAACGAGAGCAGCGAACACCGCTGCGGCTTCAAGTAAGAAGGGGTTACCCAAAGTAATTGAAGTTGCAGCAAGGCAGCAAACGAGAGACTCCCGATGAGCTTACATCAGTAAGTGATTCGGGGAACGAGAGCAGCGAACACCGCTGCGGCTTCAAGTAAGAAGGGTAAAATAATGAATGCGAAAACGGGCAATCAAACCGGCTGGGCACAACTCAGTGCTTCAAATGTTTTCATTGAATTTATCGATACAACGCTGCGCGGCTGTGCTCAGGTTATGTTCCAGAATAACCCGCTGACGGGGCTATTCTTCTTCATTGCGATATTTGTCGGCGCTTATGGCGAGGGTAATCCGGCGGTGGCCTATGGCTGTGTGCTGGGGACGGTGGTTGCAACATTTACCGGGCTAACTATGCGCGACCGTAAATCATGGCGCTCGGGGCTATATGGTTATAACGGGTGCCTGGTCGGCGCGGCATTACCTACATTTTTGGTTGCCACACCGGTTGTTTGGGCTTGTATTGTCTTGGGCAGTATCGTGTCAGTGATTGTAATGGCTTGTATCGCTGATATTTTAAAAACCTGGAAAGTAGCGGCGTTAACTGCACCTTTTGTTCTCACCACCTGGATAATATTACTGGCCAGCTACGCCTTTGCCGGTCTCCATAGTAGTGGGTTGCCGACACCAGCGCTGCCGCATGAATTTGTTTTAGATGCTGGAGCACCCGCGGCGGGCAATATTTTCGTCAGTATGTTTAATGGCATCTCTGAAGTCTTCTTATTAAGTAGTTTGATTGGCGGCATTATTTTTGTCATCGGGTTGGCTGTCGAATCACTCTGGGCCGCAGTGTTTGCTCTAGGTGGATCACTACTGGCACTCTTCACCGCCATATTCCTTGGTGCCGATCCCGCCAGTATTGATACCGGGCTTTATGCTTTCAGTGCCGTGTTAACGGCTATCGCGTTAGGTTCGACTTTTAATAAACCCAGTTGGCGAGTTTTGGCTTATACCATTATCGGCGTTATTTTTACGGTGATCGTGCAGGGCGCTCTAAACATCTTATTGTCACCTATCGGTATTCCTACCTTGACGATGCCTTTTGTTCTGGCTTCGTGGTTATTCCTGGTACCGAATAAAGATGTTATGCCAGCACATAGACAATAGCGTTTTATTCTGGAGTACGTATATGACGACTGGAATAGAGAAACGTAGTGCCTTCGGTGATCCGCAAACTAAACGGCGTGCAATCTATTTGCTGATCGGCTTATTAGTAGTTAACGGGTTGGCATGGATTTGGGCCTTTACGGAATTTAATAATAACGCGGTATTGATGGGCATGGCATTTCTGGCTTATAGCTTTGGCTTGCGCCATGCAGTCGATGCTGATCATATCGCTGCTATTGATAACGTGACTCGCAAACTGATGCAGCAGGGGAAAACACCGATTGCGGTCGGGACGTTTTTCTCTCTCGGTCATTCAACTATCGTGATATTAGCATCATTGGCCATTGCTGCGACGGCGATGGCATTTAAGAATAATATGGAGTGGTTCCATGAAACTGGGGGATTGATCGGCACCCTGGTTTCATCGGTATTCTTGTTACTGTTTGCCTTTCTGAATTTAACCATCCTGATTTCAGTGTATAAAAAGTTCAAACAGGTCAAAGCGGGCCATGTGTATAAAGATGACGAACTTGACCTACTGGTGACCAACAATGGTGGTTTGCTCGCCCGTATTTTCAGGCGAGTGTTTAATATGGTCAATAAAAGCTGGCATATGTATCCGGTTGGTTTTTTATTTGGCTTAGGTTTTGATACGGCTACGGAAATTGGTGTATTAGGGCTCTCCGCCGCGAGCGCAAGTCACGGCATAAATTTGTGGTCAATAATGGTTTTCCCGATTTTATTTGCTGCTGGCATGGCTTTAATCGACTCACTCGATAATTTTGTGATGATTGGTGCTTATGGTTGGGCTTTTTCTAAACCGGTACGAAAACTGTATTACAATATTACTATCACGGCAGCCTCGGTTATCATTGCTTTCTTTATCGGCGGTATTGAAGCTTTGGGATTAATTGCAGACAAACTTAATTTAACCGGAGGAATTTGGACGCCAATTAATAATATCAGTGATAATTTAGGTGAAATAGGTTACTGGATTATTGGGATGTTTATACTGTGTTGGTTAATTTCCGCCATTAATTACTATGTTCGTGGTTATGATAAGCTGAGTATTAGTGGTTAATTTTTCATTGCAAAAAATAAGGCACTCATTAATGAGTGCCTTATTCGTCATATCTAATTTTTCAGATTACATATGATGTTTCTTAGCGAAATTTAAAATATCTTGTTTCATTTCGGACAGTTTACTTTCAGGGGACTTTTTACACACTTCGACTACTTTCGGTGTCACGATAGTGTCTGTCTCGTGAAAATCAACATAATCGCCTTTCTTATATTGAGTATCATCATTTAGTACCCAATAGACTACCGGAGTAAATGACTTAGGATTCAGATCCAGGAATTCTTTGCAGGTCATATCACTCGGGGTAGTAGCCGTTGCGCTAGTAGTTGTCGGAGTTGCTGCAAAAGTAGTGGCGGCAGCGGAAAGCAATAAACCAGTCAATGCAATATTACGAAGTGATTTGTAGGACATGCTTACTTCCTTATTTGTCTGTTAGAAATCCACAGAATTAAACTAAGGGTGATAAATATCACTCAGATATGATGACTCCGGCGTTATTATTTGCTGGAGTGCAGATATATTATTAGTTATAAGTGGATATAATGCCAATAATTAAATTCATTATCTGACTCATGATTCAGTATGCATAACTTTACAGGCTGTAAAAATAGCTTTAAACAGTATCTTTTTACGATAATAATTATAACCTTTCAGTTTAATTACGTTACGTTAATATTAGATGACTATAAGTGTAAATATCCCTATATATTCGATGAGTTTATCATTTGATTTTTATCAAAAATAACTGAGTTTGACCATGAATTATCTGAATTTTTATCTATACTTGATTTACCTATAACAATTTTAGTCACTCTATTGATGAAAATATTACAGGAAATTAAATCTAGGTTCTCGATACCACATTGCCTGGCTATCCTGGTGGCAATTAATGGATATCTGGTTTTAAGCCCAGTACTTTTCCGGGCTATCGCCCATTTTTCTGGAGTAACAAATGAGTTCAGTACTTGGAAGGAGGCGCTGAGTTTTCTTGAATTGTTTGAAATTCCAAGATTTATGATTGGTTTGGTACTGATATTGATGGCTATTGCTTTATCCATGAAAACCCGTATCGCCTGGTTTTTCACTGTATTGCTGTTATTTACCATTGTTTCTATCAATATCTTTATTCTAAAAGATCAAAATACACTGACGACTTATTCCATTGTGATTATTGTCGGCTTGCTCTTTTATTGGCGGAAGTTTAATTATCACAGCCTCGCCAGTGGGACGTTTTTTGCTATTGTGAGTATCGCTTCACTGATCGTTTATAGCATGCTGGGCACACTCTACATGGGCGATGAATTTGCGCCAGTAGTCACTGATTTACCGACAGCATTCTATTTCGCGATTGTTTGTATGTCTACGGTGGGGTTCGGGGATATTATCCCGCATACCACGTTGGCACGGATGTTTACGCTTACGGTGATTATTTCCGGTATTACTGTCTTTGCTGCTTCAGTTTCTTCTATTGCCGGGCCGATGATCAGTAATAATATCAAACGCATAGTTAAAGGTAGGGTTTCTGACGTGGAACGTAAAAATCATTTTATTATCGTGGGCACCAGCTCTCTGGCACTGAATGTGTATAACGGTCTACGAGATCGCGGTGATGAAGTTACGGTGGTGTGTGCTGTAGGTAGCCAACATAATTATCCATCTGATGCGGATATTATCGAGGGCGACCCTTCTTCAGTTGCAACATTGAAATTAGCCGGGGCCGACAAAGCAAAATATATTATCGCGCTGTGTGATAGTGATGCCGATAATGCCTTTACCATTCTGGCTGCTAAAGAAATCGCCGGTGAATCCACCAAAACCTTGGCATTGGTGAATGAAACCGAGAATATGAAGAAAGTTAAACGGGTTGAACCTAGCATGGTCTTCTCTCTGCCATTATTAGGCAGTGAGCTGCTGGTGAGAACCCTGAATGGCGATACCATTAATAATGAACTGATTACCGAGATGTTCTTTGGTAACTGCCAGAAGTTAGATTAATTTTATACTGACTGAGCCGCATCAGTATTCTTGTCATAATGTATAAAACACCCTCTATATGAGGGTGTTTTCATCTCTATTTCTCGCTAGGATAAAGCTATTCAGCCGCGGTTTGCGGCGCTTTTGGCTTCTCTTTTGGCCCCACCATCAAGCCCAATTCGACAGCGATAAAACCAACAATCAGACTGGCGACTAAATAGCAGATTGAGACAAAAACTTCACTCGGGGTTTTCATCATTTCGACGGCACCAAATACAAAACTGGAAAATGTCGAAAGTCCGCCCATTATCCCTGTTCCCACCATTAAGTGTACGTATTGGTTAATTTTACCGTTTTTAAAGCACGAGGTGGTTAGCCCTAATAAAAATGCAGCGATGATATTGGCGACAAAGATATCCATGGGGAAACCATCGGCCAGTCTTGGTACTGACATCATGATTAATTCACGACACATGGCGCCAAAAGCGCCACCAACAAAAACTAAAATAATAAGATTCGGCATAATCATTATCTCCGATTAATAAATCGTTTCTGCTCAATAAGCCAGCCAGGCACCGAATGCCGCTGCGGCCAGACCGACCAATACAGAAATAATCAGATATCCGGCAGCCATTGCTCTGCCGCGCGCTGTAGCAAGTTTTGCCGCATCTAATTGCATGCTACTAAAGGTGGTATAGCCCCCTAAAATACCGGTCAACACTGCAGCATTCATTAAATCGCCATAACGATCACGCCAGTCAATACTGAAAAGAATACTCAGATAGCCAATAACAAATGCTCCTGAAATATTGATGAGAAAAGTACCGAGGGGGAGATTACCTTTATATATCTTGCCAACACCGAGTCCTAGCCACCATCGTAAAAGTGAACCGATGCCGCCACCAAACCCTACCCACATTATGTCAATTGCAGTCATAACAAAGCCCTCAATGGCTATTCGTCAGAGTAGATATAATTGTAGTACAAATAATTTTAGAAATGTTCGAAGAGATCACTTTCATGGGCTGAAGATGGCGCTAAAATAGAAATGCCGTTTCAAAAATACGATAAATGGAGACAGAAGCCATCATGCCTTACAACGCAGATCCTTCCCGCTACAACCAAATGCAATATCGTTTTTGTGGAAAAAGTGGCTTGCAACTTCCCGCATTATCGCTTGGGCTTTGGCATAACTTTAGTTTTAACAATACATTAGAATCGCAACGAACGTTACTGCGCAAAGCTTTTGATCTGGGAATTACCCACTTCGATTTAGCCAATAACTATGGTCCACCGCCGGGTTCAGCTGAGCAGAATTTTGGTAAGTTGTTGCAAGACGACTTTAAGCCTTATCGTGACGAATTAATCATCTCGACCAAAGCTGGTTATAACATGTGGCCTGGCCCTTATGGTGCCGGGAGCTCACGAAAATATCTGCTGGCTAGCTTAGATCAAAGCCTAAAACGTATGGGGCTGGATTATGTGGATATTTTCTATTCCCACCGCGTTGATGAAAACACGCCAATGGAAGAAACTGCATCGGCTTTAGCTCAGGCAGTGCAAAGCGGCAAAGCACTGTATGTCGGCATTTCATCCTACTCTACTGAGCGCACCGCCAAAATGGTGGAATTATTGCAAGAGTGGAAAATCCCATTACTGATCCATCAGCCTTCCTACAATATTCTTAACCGTTGGGTTGAGCAGACGAATCTATTAGATACCCTGGATAAGCACGGTGTGGGGTGTATTGCCTTCACACCACTGGCGCAAGGGTTGTTAACTGGGAAATACCTCAATGGTATCCCGGATGATTCGCGGATGAAAAAAGAAGCCGGCGGCTCGCTGAAAGAAAACATGCTGTCCGCAGCAAATCTGCACAGCATCAAGTTGTTGAATGAATTAGCTGAACAGCGTGGGCAATCATTGGCACAAATGGCATTGAGCTGGTTACTGAAAGATAGCCGCGTGACGTCCGTTTTGATTGGTGCCAGTCGGCCTGAACAACTTGAGGAAAATTGTGCTGCACTGAATAATCTTACATTCACAGCGGCAGAGTTAACCGCTATTGATCAGCATGTTACCGACGGTCAGCTAAATCTGTGGCAAGCTTCATCAGACCGGTAATTTGAGGTTACAGAGTCTGTATTGGGAGTAATGCAAAAGCCGGAAAGTTTCTCCGGCTTTTTGTTGTCAGCAGCAGACTTACTATGGGGTCGTTGCGAGACCGACTTGCAGAAGTTTACCGTTGCTCTCATCGGTTAACAGATAAACATAACCGTCGGGCCCGACGCGCACGTCACGGATGCGTTCACCACGATCTCCTAGCAGGCGCTCCTCGGAAATCACTTTATCGTCATCGAGTTGCAAGCGAATTAACTCTTTCTGAGCCAATGCGCCAATAAACAACGAATGTTGCCAACTGGGGAAGCGAGCGGCATCATAAAATGCCATGCCACTGATACCTGGAGATTTTTCCCAATAGTATGCGGGCTGTTCGGTGCCATCGACATGAGTGCCTTTGGCCTCAGGGATGGCGAGGCCGGAATAGTTCACTCCGTGAGTTGCCAATGGCCAGCCATAGTTTTTCCCGGCTATCAGGATATTAATCTCATCACCGCCTTTAGGCCCATGTTCATTGGACCACATCACTCCACTCCATGGGTTAAGCGCCAACCCTTGCGGATTACGATGACCATAGGACCAGATCTCTGGCCTTGCGGGAGACTTATTAGCAAATGGATTATCTTTTGGTACCTTACCGTCAAGGGTTAGACGCACAGCTTTACCCTGATGTAAGCTCAGATCCTGGGCGGTAGGGCGCTGATTATTCTCACCCAAGGTAATAAAAATATGCTCTTGCTCATCAAAGGCCAATTTTCCACCGAAGTGATTGCCCGTCGATAATTTGGGCTGTTGGCGGAAAAATACCTTGAAGTTTTCAATCGCTGTGCCTTGAGGATTAAGGCGGCCATAGCCCACTGCGGTACCGGCTTTTCCCTCTTTCCCCTCCTCAGCGAAACTGAGGTATACGCGGCGATCTTGAGTAAATTTCGGTGATAAGGCCACTTCGAATAGGCCGCCTTGCCCCTTGGCATAAACTGCGGGCACCCCTTGCAACGGGGCTGATAATGGCTTTCCTGGCTGCCATAAACGCAATTGCCCGGCGCGTTCAGTAATGAGAATTCCGCCGTTATCAGGCAAGAATGCCAGTGACCAGGGATGATCAAGCCCATCTTGTAATTCAGTGACTGTTACTGTGGGAGAAGGGGCGGCTAACACGGGCGTCGAGATAAACACACTGAGCAAGAGCAATCTAACTAATTGCCAGCTCAGGCGATAGGTCGGTGTTCTATTTCCAAATAACGTCATCACTCACTCCATAAATGTGCAAACACCTGTTAACTTTAGAGTATTAATAGAAAATCGGCTATTTCGAATCAAAAACCTGTGATGCTGAACAGCAGATTAGCGGCGCAGTGATAGTTAAAATAGTGGCATGGACTTCGCTTCACGAATAAAGCCGTCAGCAAAAACTGCGATAAAAAGTGGAAAAGTTTGGATGAAACGATTATCAAACCAATAAGATTCCCTAATTTATCCTTTCAGATGTTTCAATTCATTTTTACTGTTTTATTTTGTTGCTTATCAATAGGCAAATAAAAACTAACCATATGAAATACAAATGAATTAAACTTAATTCGCCGAGCAAAAAAATAATCATTTTGCGATGAGCATCACATTGTAATCGCTGAGAAATGTGAAGAGCATCAATATGAAAAGTCAATTAGAGACGATTATAGTGATGCTCGAATTACTGGCTTGTATGTCAACTCCGTATACTGCCGACAACCAGAAACAATGGAGCTGGGCAAGGGGCACGATAGAGTACAGATAAAGGGAATTCACCATTGCACTGGCATATGAATAACTTGTGTCTTTTGAACCTCAAAAGGTGTTGGGTATGGAAAAGAAAAAAATTTATCTATTTTGCTCAGCCGGTATGTCGACCTCGCTACTGGTTTCCAAAATGAAAGTACAAGCAGAGAAGTATGAAGTGCCAGTGGTTATCAATGCTTACCCGGAAGCGCTGGCAGCACAACATGGTAAAGAAGCAGATGTCATCCTATTAGGGCCGCAGATTGCTTACATGTTGCCAGAAGTCACCAAAATGTTCCCTAACAAACCCGTTGAAGTGATTGACTCGATCCTTTACGGCAAAGTCGATGGTTTAGGGGTATTAAAAGCTGCTGTTGCCGCAATAAAAAAAGCAAAACAATAAGGGGAGCACTGTGAGCGCATTTATTAATTCTCTGGAAAGGGTCATATTGCCCTTCGCCATTAAGATTGGCAAACAGCAACATATTAATGCTATCAAGAATGGGTTTATTCGGCTGATGCCATTAACTCTGACGGGTGCAATGTTCGTTCTTATCAATAACGTGTTCTTAAGCTTTGGCGAAGGGTCGTTTTTCTTCTCGATGGGCATCCGTTTGGATGCCGATACCATTACCACCCTCAATGGTTTTAAAGCAATTGGCGGCAACGTCTATAACGGTACGCTCGGCATCATGTCATTAATGACGCCATTCTTTATCAGTATGGCCTTGGCCGAAGAGAAAAGAGTCGATCCGCTGGCTTCGGCTCTGTTGGCCATCGCGGCCTTTATGACCGTAACACCTTACAGTGTTGGCGATGCTTATGCCGTCGGTGCCAACTGGTTGGGTGGCGCGAATATTATCTCGGGTATCATCATCGGCTTGGTAGTGGCAGAGGTCTTTGCCTTTATCGTGCGACGTAACTGGGTTATCCGCTTGCCAGACAGTGTGCCGACTTCTGTTGCCCGCTCGTTCTCTGCGCTGATTCCTGGCTTTATCATTCTTTCCATTATGGGCGTCATTGCTTATTCCCTTGGATTGCATGGCACTAACTTCCACCAGATCATCATGGACACCATTTCAGCGCCGCTGTCGAAAATGGGCAGTGTGGTAGGTTGGGTGTATGTCATGTGCTCTTCACTGTTGTGGTTCTTCGGCATACACGGTGCGATGGCCTTATCGGCACTGGAAAGTGGCATCATGATGCCGTTTGCCTTGGAAAACGTAGCGACTTATACCCAATATGGTTCGGTCGCAGCGGCAGTAGCGGCGGGTAAAGAGTTCCATATGTGGGCCAAACCTTTCGTTGACTCCTATATCTTCCTGGGCGGCACCGGGGCAACACTTGGGCTGGTTATTGCTATCTTTATCGGCTCCCGCCGTGAAGATTATCGTCAGGTAGCAAAACTGGGTGCGCCAGCGAGTGTGTTCCAGATTAACGAACCTATCTTGTTCGGCTTGCCAGTCATTATGAACCCGCTGTTCTTTATTCCGTTTATCTTGGTTCAGCCGGTCTTGGCAATTATTACCTCAATCGCGTATTACACAGGTTTTATTCCGCCAATCACCAACATTGCACCTTGGACCATGCCGGTCGGCTTGGGAGCATTCTTTAATACCAACGGCAGTATTGCTGCGATGCTGTTAAGTCTGTTCAACCTCGGGGTTGCCACCATGATTTATCTGCCGTTTGTGATTATTGCTAACAAAGCACAGAACGAGATAGACCGTGAAGTTCAAAGCGAAGAAGAGATAGCTGATAGCTTGAAATTTTAATCAGTAACCCTATTGAATGTACAAGGCTGGAGGCTGGAATGAAATATCAATTTCCCGATGATTTCTGGTGGGGTAGTGCCACTTCTGCAACCCAATCTGAAGGGGCGTCATTGCAGGATGGCAAGAGCAAGAATATCTTCGATTATTGGTATGACATTGCACCAGAACGTTTTCATGACCAGATTGGCCCGGAAAACACCTCCAGCTTTTACGATAATTATCAGCAGGATATCCTGTTGTTAAAACAGCTGGGACATAATACTTTCAGGACATCGATTTCATGGTCGAGGCTGATCCCGAACGGTGACGGCGAGCTTAACCCTAAAGCCGTCACCTTCTATAACGCGGTAATTGATTCCTTATTGGCGCAGGGCATCACGCCCTTTATCAACCTCTACCATTTTGATATGCCACTGTGTATGCAAGAGAAGGGAGGCTGGGAAAGCCGCGCAGTAGTTGATGCTTATGCACGCTATGCCAAAATCTGTTTTACTCTGTTTGGTGATCGGGTAAAACACTGGTTTACCTTCAATGAGCCGATTGTGCCGGTTGAAGCGGGTTATCTCAATGACCTACATTACCCTTGTGTGGTTGATTTTAAACGGGCCGTAACTGTGGCCTATCACACGCTACTGGCGCATGCCAAAGCGGTGGAAAACTACCGGGAACTGAAGCAAGGTGGTGAGATTGGTATCATTTTGAACCTTACTCCCACATACCCTCGTTCCGACAGTGAACCAGACTTGGTTGCCGCCAACTATGCAGATTTACTGCTTAATCGCAGTTTCCTCGACCCGGTGACTAAAGGTGTTTATCCCGAGGAGCTTATCGCGCTACTGCGCGAGCATGACTTGCTCCCACAGATTGAATCCGCTGATTGCCAACTTATTGCCGCTGGCGTCATCGACTTATTAGGGGTTAACTATTACCAACCAAGAAGGGTTCAGGCGCAAGATATTCCAACCCCGCGGGATCAGGTAAAAACACCAGAAGATTTATTTAGTTTCTACTCAATGCCCGGGCGGAAAATTAACCCCCACCGCGGCTGGGAAATCTATGAGAAAGGGCTGTATGACATCCTGATCAATCTGAAACAGAACTATGGCAATATCCCCTGTTATATCTCCGAGAATGGCATGGGTGTTGAGGGGGAAGAGCAATTTCTCACCCCATCTGGCCGAGTTGACGATGATTACCGCATTGAGTTTATTCGCGACCACCTGCAATGGTTACATCAGGCATTGCAAGAGGGCAGTAACTGCAAAGGCTATCATTTGTGGACCTTTATTGATTGCTGGTCCTGGCTCAATGCTTATAAAAATCGTTATGGATTAGTCCGGTTGAATATTGCGGATCAGTCGCGAGTGATAAAGAAAAGTGGCTATTGGTTTGCGGATGTCGCAAGGCAAAAAGGCTTTAATTAATTGGAGCAATAGTATGTTTGATTTAGATAAAATCGTTGATGATGTGCAGCCGACTGATGAGCTGGAAGATGTGGTTATGGGGCTGATCATTAATGCCGGGCAAGCACGAAGCTTGGCTTACAAAGCATTAAAGCATGCCAAAACGGGCGACTTTGTCCAAGCCAGTGAGCTGATGGCACAATCACGCCTGGCACTGAATGAGGCGCATCTGGTTCAAACTAAGCTTATTGAAGCAGACCAAGGCGAGGGCAAAACCAGAGTCACTTTAGTTTTGGTCCATGCGCAGGATCATTTAATGAACGCAATGTTAGCCCGAGAGTTAATTGCCGAGTTGATCGAATTGCACCAGAAGATAGACTGATTCCCCAGCATTAATATTCGTTGTTTTAAATGAGTGAAGGTAAATAAGATGGAAGTCAGATTAGTACGTGAAAAAGACTTTTTTAACGGAAAAGAGTTCCATCTGTTTATTTATAACAAAACGGAGAGTGCGACCGGATTACATCAGCATGACTATTATGAGTATACCCTGATATTAACCGGTATGTGTTATCAGGAAATTAACGGTAAGCGGGTGTTTTTAGAACGCGGCGATTTCGTTTTTATTCCTATGGGTTCTCATCATAAAAGTTTCTATGACTTTGGTGCGACACGAATTTTAAACGTTGGGATCAGAAAGAGCTTCTTTGAAGAGCACTTTTCCCATCTGCTCTCAAGGCCTATTGTCGCCTCGCAAGCTTATCGCCTAAAAGGTGATTTTCTCTCTTATATTGAATCGGCTATTTCTGCACCGCACTTTAGAGAAGATGAACTTGCTGAGTTGGTTGAGCTGCTGACATTTTATGTCACTAACCGCATCAGCCATTACAAAGAGAGTGACGTCAACGACGATATTCCACAGTGGCTGAAAAATAGCATCGACAAAATGCATGATAAGTCGATGTTTGGTGAGAAAGCGCTGGTGAATATGATTGAGCTGTCCGGTAAAACACAAGAATATCTTACCCGTGCCACCCGGCGTTATTACCAAAAAACCCCGATGCAGATTATCAATGCAATCAGAATCAACTTCGCTAAAACCCAGCTTGAAATGACGAACTATTTTGTTTCCGACATTGCCTTTGAAGCAGGATACAGCGATACCACCTTATTTATCAAAAACTTCAAAAAACTGACCTCTTTCACACCTGGGAATTACCGCAAGAAATTCAACTGTGTCAGAGAGGGATTATCCGATTAGTTCTGGCTGAATATTCTCTGCCGGAATAGGCTTATAAGGCATCCTCGATGGAAAAGTTACTTATTGTTAATGCTGACGATTTTGGTTTATGCAAAGGCCAAAGTTTTGGCATTATTGAAGCATTCCGCAATGGTATTGTCTCCTCGACCACAGCAATGATGAATTGCGCGGCTATTTATCATGCGGCAGAACTCAGCAAACAAAATCCTGACTTACCGGTAGGAATGCATTTTGTTCTGACCTATGGCAAACCATTAACGGCCATGCCCTCTTTGGTTGATGCCAACGGGAAATTGGGTAAATGGCTGTGGCAGCGTGCCGAGGCTGGGGAGCTGAATTTAAATGAAATAGCTCAAGAATTGGCGGCGCAGTTTGATAAATTTGTTGCTGTGTTTGGCCGTTTGCCCACCCATATCGACAGCCATCACCATGTTCATATGTTGCCACAGATTTATCCGCTGATTGAGTCTTTCGCCCGCGAGAAAGGGGTTGCGCTGCGCATTGACCGCAACGAAGCACAACAGCAGGGAATTTTGCTCAATAAGCCGCGCAGTACCGAATGGTTTGATGCCGGTTTTTATGGTGAGCAACTCTCGGAGCAATCATTTTTACAACTACTGGATCATGCAGACCAACAGGGGATTAATTCACTTGAAGTTATGTGTCATCCGGCGTTTGTCGATAAAATCCTAATGACCAGTGGCTATTGTTACCCACGACTAACCGAATTAGATATTCTCACCTCGCCGACGTTAAAACAGACTATTGAACAGCGCGGCTATAGATTGGGATCGTATTTAGATTGTTGATTTGGGTTGGGTCATCCGCCAACTGAAATAGTAAATATCAGCTACATTATTAATGTCATGTCTGCTGATGCCGATAACCATGGTGCGTACTTAACGTTGTGATAAGGATTGGTCCAATGGTTATAAATGCAAGCTTGCCAACATCGGCCGCTGCAACAAATGGCAGTAAAAATACAGCAAGTGCAGGTAACTCTCTGGCATCTCAGATAAAAGATGTTATGGCAAAAATCGTTGAGGTAACTCAAAAACTCAAGGATGGCATCAACATGTCTGAAGACCAGCGGAAAAGCATCCAGACACAATTAACGATGCTACAGCAGCAATTAGCGGAATTACTGCGCCGTCAGGCACAGCAAGAGGAAGCAGAGAGCAGCAATATGGTCGATAAAACAGATAAGAACAAAGTAAAGGAATCAAATATAGATATTTATATTTGATTAGCCGACGATAGATAAATTAGACGCAATCTCCTAATTTCTGGGCCTCTTTTAAGAGGCCTTTTCTATAGAATAATCATGTCTCTTAAGCTTGGATTACTTTTCTTATTACATAGCGACTAAACCAACTTGCTCGGACTACTACAGACACAAAAAAGCCCGCGACCTAGGATGGATGCGGGCTTTTTGTACTCTAACCGGACTTATCTGGTAATAACCGGTTTAACATTTGGTGGAGCTGGGGGGATTTGAACCCCCGTCCGAAATTACTACACCGTCGGCACTACATGCTTAGTCCAATCATTACATTCGCCGGCCAGCTGCGGATGGACACGCTACTGACAAACTATCCTGATTAGTTTTAATGCTTCCACCCCAGGCAAGGTTTCCACACGAGCTCTTTTAGGTTTGACCTCTCTTGATCCCCGTCCTAAGAGCGGAGGCTAGGGAGAGAGGGCTCTAAGCAGGGTATTAAGCTGCTAGTGCGTAGTTTTCGTCGTTTGCGACTATTTTTTTGCGGTTTTTTACGAGGCCACCGCACCTCGGCATGCACCTTGGGTTTCGCGAATCCCGTCGAATCCAGAATCAGCCCCAAAGAACTTCGCTAGTATAACAGAACTATGTCCTGCTAAGCCAGTGACTTAACGATTTGCGTGCTTCATGATGCGCGCTTTGTCCAACTTCCACTCGCGATCACGAATATCATCGCGTTTGTCGTTGTCTTTCTTACCTTTGGCCACACCGATTTTAATCTTCGTCCATGCATTTTTCCAATACATGGAGAGTGCGACCACAGTATAACCTTCACGATTGACCCGCCCAAACAGGGAGTCCAATTCGCGCTTGTTTAGTAGCAGTTTACGAGTACGCATTGGCTCGCAGACAACATGAGTCGACGCCACGTTCAACGGCGTAATAGTGGCACCAAACAAGAATGCCTCACCGTTTTTAAACATAACATAGCTGTCACTGATGTTAGCTTTGCCCGCACGCAGTGATTTTACTTCCCAACCTTGCAATGCAAGACCCGCTTCGAATTCCTCTTCAATGAAGTATTCATGGCGGGCACGTTTATTTTGCGCAATGGTTGCGGAACCGGGTTTGTATGCTTTTTTCTTTGTCATAGTGTTGATCATTATACTGTATGCGCGGGCGAATGAAATCCTTTACCGCAGGATGCCAGTGCATTTTGTCTCATTTGTTGCATGGAATGCCTAGCAGATTTTTTGTATGGCGGTGGATAAATGGTATTATCAGTGCGTTTTATGTCTCACAGGAAATGTTATGCCACAGATTAGCCGCTCTGCGTTGGTCCCATTTAGCGTAGAACAGATGTATCAACTGGTTAATGATGTTCGCTCTTACCCAGAATTTTTACCTGGTTGTACCGGAAGCCGGGTTCTTGATGCCACTGAAAATGAAATGACGGCCGCCGTCGATGTTGCTAAGGCCGGGATCAGTAAAACGTTCACAACACGCAATACATTAACTGATAACCAGAGTATTGATATGCAACTGGTTGATGGGCCGTTTCGTAAATTGATGGGGGGATGGCACTTTACCCCATTGAGTGCAGATGCCTGTAAAGTTGAGTTGCACCTCGATTTTGAATTTACCAATAAGCTGATTGAGTTAGCTTTTGGTAAGATCTTCAAAGAATTAGCTGGGAATATGGTGCAAGCGTTCACCCAGCGAGCTAAAGAGGTTTACAGTGCCTGATATTCGCGTTGAGGTAGTTTATGCCTTACCTGAACGCCAATACTTGCGCACGGTTTCCCTTGCTGCGGGAAGTACGGTTGAGGATGCTATCAATGCATCTGGTTTGCTTGAATTGCGGTCAGATATTGATCTGACAGAGAATAAAGTGGGTGTTTACAGCCGTCCGGTAAAGCTTGGCGATAAAGTTAATGATGGTGATCGCGTTGAAATATACCGTCCATTAATTGCAGATCCCAAGGAATTGCGTCGGCAGCGCGCTGAACAAGCAAAAAAATAAGGCACAATCTGCGCCTTATTTTTTGTTGTAGCCCTGGACTGCTATTGAAGAAAAATGAGCGCCATCACGTGGCGATATAAACAGTAATAGACTTAGCGCCTAAAACCATCATTAACATTCATTTCCTCAATCTGCTCTGCAATCTTCGGATAAATTAACTTCCTGCTAATGTTGGATCATTTTTGATATCAGTCAGCACACCACTGCTATCGAAGGTCAACGTTAGTGTTTGTTGGGTGACTTTCTCGTGGCCAGGTTGCTGGCGGAATACATAGAACCAGGTTTTTGTACCAAACGGGTCCTGTAACATTGGGGTGCCTAAGGTATATGCCACTTGTTGCTGAGTCATACCCTTATGAATTTTGGACGCGTCATTAGGTGATAAATAGTTACCCTGATTAATATCAGGCCGGTAGACCACCTTCTCCAGCGTTGAACAACCCGCAGTAAGCATTGCAAGCATCACAGCGGCGGCAGTCAGCATTTTACAGCGCATAGTAATCACATTCCTTTAGGGCGTAGGATGACGATGATAATAGACCTTGCAGCAGTTGGAAACCTTTACAGGGCACCTGTATGACCTCTGGAAAGGAAAAAAGTTAATCTTTTCTACGCTGCGAGCAATTCTTTTGCATTTGCCAAGGTGTTTTTCGTCACTTCACTACCGCCCAGAAGGCGCGCCAACTCTTGCAAGCGGGCTTTTTTATCCAGTCGATGCATATGTGTTTCGGTTTCAGTGCCATCAGTTTGTTTACTCACAAAGAAATGTTGATGACCACAACCTGCAACTTGTGGAAGGTGAGTCACACACATAACTTGAGTTGATTCACCTAGCTGGCGCAATAGGCGGCCCACTATGGCTGCCGTTGGTCCACTGATACCCACATCAACTTCATCAAAGATAAGTGCAGGAGTGTCCATTTTACGCGCTGTAATGACCTGAATAGCCAATGCGATGCGAGAAAGCTCACCACCTGAGGCCACTTTAGCTAGCGGTTGCAATGGCTGACCCGGGTTGGTCGTCACACAGAATTCTATGCGAGTTGCCCCTTCAGCACTGAGGTGCTCAGGTTCAAATTGAGTTTCTATTGTAAATCTACCGTGTGGCATAGACAGCTCATGCATGCTTTCGGTAATCAGTGCCGCCAATTCATTAGCATAATGTTGACGTTCTTCATGCAGCCGTTTAGCTATGGCTAATGCATGCTGATAGTGAGTATTGACCGCATGGCTGAGTTGCTCATGATCATTTTCTTGCTGTGAGAGTTGTTCTTGCTCATCCAGCAGTTGTTGGTGGAACTGTGGCAGCTCTTCCGGTGCAACATGATGCTTGCGGGCCAAGTTTAGTTGGCGAGATAACCGCTGTTCCAGTTCATACAGACGATTAGGGTCCATATCAAATTGTTCAGCATAGTGGCGCAATTCATCACTAGCCTCACTGATTTGGATGGAAGCCTCTTCCAGCATATTCAGCAGATTGTTAAATTGCTCGTCCATTCCCACCAGTTCAGTTAATTGATGTTTGGCTGAGTAAAGTTGACTGAGAATATTATTTTGCTCATCGTCTGATAGTAGCTGCAATGTCTGTTGGCTGAGTGACAACAACTGCCCGCTGTTTGCCAGGCGCTTATACTCAACATCAATTTGTTCATACTCCCCAGCTTGTGGGGCAAATGAATTGAGCTCTTTCAACTGATATTGTAGGAGTTCACGGCGAGCATTACGCTCCAGTGACTGTTGCTGATGCAGTGCTAGCGCGCGGCAGCTTTGATGCCAGATTTGATAGGCAGCTTTCATTTCAGCGAGCAAAGTAGATTGGTCTGCATAGGCATCTAACAGTTGCTTCTGATGGTCGGGTCTTAGCAATAACTGGTGGGCATGTTGGCCGTGAATTTGAATCAGATGCTGGCCCAGCTCTCGTAATTGGGACAGAGGAACGGCGGTTCCATTAATAAATCCTCTTGAGCGGCCATCGGTGCCAATAGCGCGCCGCAGCAGGCATTCATTGCTGTCGTCAAGATGATTATTTTCTAACCACTGGCGAGCTGATGGAGTGTCTGCCAGTGAGAAGCGCGCGCAGATATCGGCACGAGTTGCTCCTAAACGAACCATACTGCCATCTGATCGGCTGCCAAGACACAACCCCAATGCATCTATAGCGATGGATTTACCCGCCCCCGTTTCACCAGTAATTGCCGTCATTCCGGGTTGAAAATCAATTTCTAACTCACGCACAATAGCAAAATTACTGATAGTTAATTGGGCCAGCATGGTAAATCTCCTGTACATAAACACATGGCTGTATTCGAATACAGTATAAACTGGTTTTATATACAGTAAAGTCCTTGAGTCACTTTTTAGAATAATTTTTTTGACCAGCCCAGTTTTGTACTTAACGTATTGAAATAGCTGTAGTCCTTAGGGTGAATAAGATTTAGGTGAAAATCACTGCGGCGGATTAAAACCTCTTCCCCTTCCTGAATTGGCAGGGCTATTTGGCTGTCACAGCTGATTTCCAGGTCGCTGGTAATTTGAGAAAACTTTAAGCGGATGGTGCTGCTACTATTAATAACCAGTGGGCGAGCTGTCAGCGTATGAGGGAACATGGGAACCAAGACGATGGCATCCAATGTTGGTGTTAAAATTGGGCCGCCCGCGGAAAGTGAATAAGCCGTTGAGCCGGTGGGAGTGGCGATAATCAGGCCATCGGAACGCTGTGAGAATGCGAAGCGGTCATCAATATATACTTCGAATTCAATCATATGGGCCACTTTGCCAGGGTGCAAAACAACTTCATTGATTGCTGTGCTGATACGACTTTGCTGATGGGTTCGTGTCACTTGGGCTTCCAGCAAAAAACGTTGCTCGCTAAGGTATTCGCCCTCCAGCACGTCCGAAAGTTGTTGCTGAGCATTATCCGGGTCTAAATCGGTCAAAAAGCCGAGATTGCCTCGGTTGACACCAATGACTTTGATATCATAACGGGCAAGTACCCGAGCGGCACCGAGCATATTGCCATCGCCGCCGACCACCACAGCTAAATCGGCTTTTTGGCCGATATCAGCCAAACTACCGGTAACGGCGTCGGTTAAATTGAGATCTTTGGCAATCTGTTGTTCGACCATGACGTCATAGCCTCTGGCGTTTAGCCAGTGGTAGAGCATTTCATGGGTGGCAAGTGCGGCCGGGTGCCGTGGGTGACCGACAATACCAATACAATTGAATCTTTTATTATTCATTGCCGTGATTTTCCTCACTGGGGCATCTTTTACCCCACATTATGACCGGTTCCCTTGAATCCCCGGTTTTGATCCCCATAATAAGCCAAGTAGCGAGATTAATGCTAAAACGCGGAGATATCCATGAGTAGTAAAGAACAGAAAACACCAAACGAGCAAGTCTCGGAAGAAATGGAAAATGCAGCAGAGCAGCAAGTGGAAGCAACACAAGAGACGGGTGAAGGTGTAGAACCGCGTGTTGCCGAGCTTGAAGCGCAGTTGGCTGCAGCCATACAGCGTGAGCGCGAAAGCTTGCTACGCGCCAAGGCTGAAGTTGAGAATATCCGTCGTCGTACTGAATTGGATATAGAAAAAGCGCATAAGTTTGCTTTGGAACGATTCTCAGCTGAATTATTGCCAGTGATCGACAACTTAGAACGTGCGCTGGATACAGCCGATAAGAGCAATGCTGAGTTGACGTCGATGATTGAAGGTGTCGAGCTGACCCTAAAATCATTGCTTGATGCAGTCGGTAAATATGGTATTGAGGTGGTTGGTGACACTAATGTGCCGTTTAATCCCGAAGTTCATCAGGCGATGACAATGCTTGAATCTGCTGATCATGAGCCAAATCAGGTCATGATGGTTATGCAGAAAGGCTATACATTGAATGGTCGTCTATTACGCCCAGCAATGGTTGCGGTATCTAAAGCGAAAGCTTAAGGTGTCCTGACAGTAAAAAGGCACCTTTGTGGTGCCTTTTTTTATCTATTTTTTTGAGTAAACGGCGCTCTATTCTGACGCCGGCAGTTTAGGTTGCCAGTCAATCGGCGGCAAACCTTGCTGCTGTAATAGGTGATTAGCTTGTGAAAAGTGCTTACAGCCAAGAAAACCGCGGTGTGCGGACAGTGGTGACGGATGTGGGGCTTTCAAAATAAAGTGGCGCTGGGCATCAATGATGCGGCCTTTTTTCTGGGCATGAGCCCCCCACAGCATAAAAATCACACCATCACGATGCTCATTCAGCGCCGCAATAACTTTATCGGTGAAGGTCTCCCAGCCAAGATTGGCGTGAGAATGCGCGTTACCCGCTTCAACCGTAAGCACCGTATTCAACAGCAACACCCCTTGCTCGGCCCAGCTTTGTAAAAAGCCATGGTTGGGGCGCTGGAAGCCGGGAATGTCGGTCGCTAACTCTTTGTACATATTCACCAAAGAGGGCGGCGCGGGTACTCCGGGTAATACGGAAAATGATAGTCCGTGGGCTTGGTTAGGGCCGTGGTATGGGTCTTGCCCCAAAATAACCACTTTTACCTGATCTAATTCAGTTAGGCGAAATGCATTAAAGACATCCTTTTGTGCCGGATAGATGATTTTGCCAGCACTGCGTTCTGCGGCTACATAGGCCAGCGTATCTTTAAAGTATGGCTGTTCTTTTTCCTGGCCGATGACATCGTGCCAGCTAAGGGAGGCGGGCATAATCACTCTCCTTGTTTCTGTAAAGTATTGATGTGCGTTAGCTTACCGGTTCAATCCGGTGAGTGAAACTGTTAAACCTGACAGTGTGACTCTGATGATGTTTTTTTGACCACTTCATGTAAAGAATGTTGAAAATTTACAAAAATAATTGCTATAAGACAGATTGATAAAATTGATATAAAACATAAATTTGCCAGTGAGGTGATTGCCGTGGTGGTGAAAAGATTGATTTAAATCAAAGAATCGCGGCAGTCTGACTGGTATATAGAACAATAAGACAACAATGGTTTTACCAAATAACCAAGATAGTTTTTCTCCTTGGAATTTATAGCCGTATTATGGAGGCACCAAATGATTACTGGTATTCAAATTACTAAAGCTAACAATGAAGCCTTGCTGAACTCTTTCTGGCTGTTGGATGATGAAAAAGCTGAATTGCGCTGTGTTTGCGCTAAATCCGGCTATGCAGAAGATCAAATCGTTCCAGCAAGTGAGTTAGGCCAGATCGAATATCGTGAAGTTCCACTGGAACTGCAACCGACTGTGCGCGTTGAAGGTGGTCAGCATTTGAACGTAAACGTTCTGCGCCGTGAAACCTTGGAAGATGCAGTTAAGAATCCAGAGAAATATCCTCAGTTGACGATTCGTGTATCCGGCTATGCCGTACGTTTCAACTCACTGACACCTGAACAGCAACGTGATGTGATTACTCGTACTTTCACTGAAAGTCTGTAATTCTTGTCATAACAATTAAGTCTCAAAATGTTAAGGGAGCCGCTTTGGCTCCCTTTTTTGTATCTGTCATTTACTAAGCTAAAAGTTAGACTGCGATCACACCTTTCAATTTATATAAATAAATCTTACCTATTTTATTTAAGAACTCATCCGATGTGTCGATAAATAAGCCATTGAGCCTGACTCAATACTGGAATTATCTATCGACAAGGAGTTGGCATGAGTGTTTCTGTCAGTTTGGCCGGGCCTGTTTCATTAGCAGGATTGATGAGCCAAGTAAAACCATCGGAACAGGTACAGAAAGAGGATGCCCCGCCGCTCGCCACAGTAGCTAAGCCTAAAGTGGACATCGCTGCAGCCACTTTGGCAGGTAATGAACTTTATTACAGTATGTTGGCTAGCCTTAATTTACCCCGTAGCGAAGGTGCTACAGCGGCTAGTGGCCACCCCCCAATATCAAGTGGACAAGGATCACAGCAAGCAGACTATTCATTAGCATTGCTCGCTAAAGATGTTTACGCTCCAGTAACTGGCAGTATTGCTGGGTTTACTCGCCTGAATGACGCTGCATTACTCAGCGCCGGGATTGACCCTGCAAGTTTATCCGACAGTGCTTCTGGTTTTCAGGCGGGGATTTACAGCGATAACCAGCAGTATGTTTTATCCTTTGCTGGAACTAATGATATGCGCGATTGGCTCAGCAATATCCGACAAGCAACGGGTTATGAAGATATGCAATATAATCAGGCGGTTGCTTTGGCGAAAACGGCCAAGATGGCATTTGGTGATGCTATGGTGATTACCGGGCACTCACTCGGAGGTGGGTTGGCAACCACTGCGGCATTAGCCAGTGGAACCTTTGCCGTGACATTTAATGCTGCTGGAGTTTCGGATCACACCTTAAACCGGCTTGGCTTGGATCCAGCTCAGGCGCGACAGTCGGCTGAAAGTGGCGGTGTGCGGCGTTACAGTGAACAATATGACTTGCTGACAGAAACTCAGGAGTCTACCTCACTCATTCCTGATGCTATCGGTCATAAAATCACACTGGCAAATAACGATAAGCTCTCTGGGATAAGTGATTGGCTCCCACACAAGCACCTCGAGCGCAGCCTGGCGGCGCATGGTATTGATAAAGTGCTCAGTTCTATGAGTGAACAACAACCTTGGGAGCGGCAGTATGCCTGAGTCAACACTGGTTATGAGGGTAAAACGCCATTTGCGTTACGCCATCTACGGTGTTTTGATGCCATTAATAAGCTTTGAGGGGCAGGCAATGACAGATATTACTACTGCTTTTACTGATCCATCGGTAATGCCGATCGCTGATGCGATTGTTCATGGCGATGTGCAACAGATCCATCAGTTGGCAAACCCAGCATTGTTACAACAGCAAGGCGAGCAGTCAGTCACGTTGATGCAGTGGGCTATTCTCAATCAGCAACCCGAGAGTCTGGCGGCTTTATTGCAAGAGAATGCAGATCCTTTCCAGCCGGGGCTGCAGGGTGATACCGCATGGCATACTGCTGCTAGTGTGCAAGATGCGCATTACATGCAGATTCTACTGGAAAGTCGTACCCGACCAGATGCCCGCAACAGTGTGACATTAGCTACGCCCTTGGCTGCTGCGGTCATGGCTGGGCGCGAGATCCAACTGATCTTGTTGCTGGTTAGTGGCGTTGATCCCAATCTTGCGGATCGAATGGGGGATACACCGTTACATCTGGCGGGTAAAACTAATGCGCCGGATTTGGCATTGCGTTTACTTAAAGCTGGTGCCGATCCCGAGCTACGTAACAAGCAGGGGGCGACATTCCAGCAGTATTTAGCAATGACGCCATTAAATGTGCAAAGTGCTGAAATGCAGCAAAAATATCAGCAATTGAATGCTTGGCTTCGTGGCAAAAAATTGGCGGAGATTTATCAGTAACAGTTTTAAATTTGCCTGATAAATAAAAAAGCCGCTATTTATTAGCGGCTTTTCTTGTTGGTGTACTGAATGAGTCAGCACACTATTTGGTATCAGGTTTATCCTTTGGTTGGCGGCGTTTGCCAACATTCTTGGCATCACGATGACGAACCTTAACCTTTGCTTTCTCTTTACTGGTTTCTTTTAGCTCTTTGCGCTTCGCTAAAACTTTCTTCGACGGCTTACCCGTGGTTTTTTCGCTTGGTGCTTTGCTGGTTGGGCGTAACTCATCAACAACACGCGGCTTCAGTGGCTCTTTCAGATAACGGCCAATTTTGCCCAGCAACAAATGGTCATGCGCTTCAACCAGTGAGATAGCGACACCTTTACGCCCCGCACGGCCTGTACGACCAATACGGTGCAGATAGACGTCAGCGGTCAGCGGCAAATCAAAGTTGAATACGTGGCTGATATCATCGATATCCAAACCGCGTGACGCGACATCGGTCGCCACCAGGACGTTCACCCGGCCATCACTTAAACGTATAACGGCTTCGGTACGTTTAGCCTGGACCATCTCGCCTTCAAGGAACCAGGCGTTAATTCCGGCTTCACGTAGCCAACTGACCAGTTGGTGTACCTTTTCACGGGTACGGACAAAAATAATGGATTTTTGCACTTCTGGTTGCTTGAGCAGATGCACCAGCAAGGCGGTTTTGTGTTCAATATTGTCCGCGCGGTAATACCATTGCAAAATCTTTTTGCGTTCGCGGCGCGATGGGTCGGCTTCCAGCTCTACCGGCTCATTCAGAATGCGCTCGGCAAATTCACGGATAGCTTCACCTTCCAGCGTGGCAGAGAACAATAATGTCTGCTTACGCCAGCGAGTTTCTGCTGCAATGGTTTCAATATCCTGTGCGAAGCCCATATCCAGCATGCGGTCAGCTTCGTCCAGAATCAGGGTTTCTACAGCACGGCAGTCAAAGTTTTCTTCTTTGATGTATTGCAGTAAACGGCCAGTGGTCGCCACGACAATATCTTGATTCTCACTAAAGACTTCCGCGTGGTTCATATAAGCCACACCACCGGTAATCGTCGCGATATCCAGTTGCGTATGCTTAGCCAGTTCACGCGCCTGATCCGCAACCTGCATCGCCAATTCACGAGTTGGCGTCAGGATCAGAATACGTGGCGGGCCAGATTTTTTGCGTGGGAAATCCAGCAAATGCTGCAAGGCTGGCAGCAAAAAGGCGGCAGTTTTGCCCGTACCTGTTGGTGCCGAACCCAATACATCGCGCCCATCCATAGCTGGCGGAATAGCCGCAGCTTGAATGGCAGTTGGGCGCTCATAGCCTTTGTCGCGCAGTGCGTCAATCAGGCGTTCATCGAGATCGAGTTCGGAAAAATTGGTTACAGTCATGGTCTTCCTCTACTTGGGGCGCCGATTATAGACGGGTTAGCCGAATTCTTCACCTGTTTAAGCGGTAATGATGTCTTTTCCCTTCAATCATATTGTCCTATGCTACGCCGGTTATAGATTCTGGTGACTAATGTGGGCGAACAATTGAAAAAAAAACCGGCGTTGCGTGGTGGTGGTTTCACTTTTAAGCAGTTCTTTGTGGCGCATGATCGCTGTGCGATGAAAGTGGGCACTGATGGTGTTCTGCTGGGTGCCTGGGTACCGGTAGAAAAAGCCCGCAAAGTGCTGGATATTGGCTGTGGTAGTGGGCTTATTGCCCTGATGATTGCCCAGCGCTCTGCCCCAGAGGTCGAAATCGACGGGGTAGAACTGGAACCCGAGGCCGCACAGCAAGCAAGCAGCAATGCAGCGCAATCACCTTGGGCCGAGCGAGTTCATATTTACGCGCAAGATGTCCACCAGTTTGCTGAAAGCCATCCCCATCAGTATGACCTGATTGTCAGCAACCCACCTTACTTTGCTCCGGCGGTGGCTTGCCGCGATGAAGCCCGTGATACCGCACGTTACACCGGATCATTGACTCATGACGCCTTACTTAATTGCGCGGAGAAGCTTATCACAAAAGAGGGGATTTTTTGTGTGGTTTTGCCCCACGATTTGGGGGAGGAACTTGCTCGTCTTGCAGTGCAACAAGATTGGTTTGTTCACTGCCAGGTTGATATCAGAGATCGCCCCGGTAAGCCGCTACACCGCATGCTGCTAACTTTATCGCGCCAACCGGCAGAGACTCAATATCAGCATCTAGACTTGCGCCAATCAGAAGGGGTGTATTCGCCAGAGTTCTGTGCACTCATCAGCGAGTTTTATCTAAACTACTAGCCGGAGCCGTGGAGATAAGCTGCGAAGGTGAGTGAATAGGGCGCGAAACCCTGAACTAGAAAGATATCGCGCCCTGAGAAGCCATTACGGATGCAGAATAGTTGGCTTTGGATTCTCAATTTGCTCAGGGTAGTCAAGGGTATAGTGCAACCCTCGGCTCTCTTTACGGTCCATAGCACAACGCACGATTAACTCCGCGACCTGCACCAGATTACGTAATTCCAGCAGATTATTTGAGATGCGGAAATTGGCATAATATTCGTCAATTTCCTGCTGCAAGGTATTAATCCGGCGTAAGGCCCGCTCTAAGCGTTTGGTCGTGCGAACAATACCGACGTAGTCCCACATAAACAGACGCAATTCATGCCAGTTATGTTGAATGACAACTCGTTCATCTGAGTTATCAACACGGCTTTCATCCCAATCAGGCAAATGTTTAGCTAATTTGGCAGTCGGTAAGCGCGTCAGAATATCTTCGGCGGCAGACCAACCATAGACTAAACATTCCAGTAACGAGTTGGATGCCATACGGTTTGCACCGTGCAAGCCGGTATAGCTGACTTCGCCAATGGCATATAGCCCATCAAGATCCGTACGGCCATGTTGGTCTACCATCACACCACCGCAGGTATAATGAGCGGCGGGAACGATAGGAATGGCTTCTTTGGTCAGATCGATGCCCAATGACAGCAGTTTTTCATAGATCATTGGGAAGTGTTGCATCACGAAATCAGTGGGTTTATGACTGATATCCAGATACATACAATCAGCACCCAGACGTTTCATTTCATGGTCTATGGCACGCGCCACGATATCGCGAGGAGCGAGTTCGCCTCGAGGGTCAAAATCGAGCATGAAACGAGTGCCATCAGGGCGTTTAAGATAAGCGCCCTCACCACGCAA
Source organism: Yersinia alsatica (assembly GCF_902170305.1). Classification (GTDB taxonomy): domain Bacteria; phylum Pseudomonadota; class Gammaproteobacteria; order Enterobacterales; family Enterobacteriaceae; genus Yersinia; species Yersinia alsatica. The sequence goes on from NZ_CABHWW010000009.1 coordinate 89,825, forward strand.
GGCTTCAGTCAGCAAAAAGTTACGCGCTTGCGGGTGGAACAGACAGGTCGGATGGAACTGGTTGAATTCCAGATTAGCGACCCGGCACCCGGCCCGCCACGCCATGGCAATACCATCGCCAGAGGAGATATCCGGGTTGGTGGTATATTGATAGACTTTAGCGGCTCCGCCAGTGGCTAAAACGACAGCTTTGGCGCGGAAGGTTTCAACTTTCTCAAGCTCTCGGTTCCAGATATAAGCACCGACAACGCGCTTAGTCCCCGCCAAACCAATTTTATTTGACGTGATAAGATCGACTGCATTGCAGCGCTCTTTAACTAAAATATTAGGATGAGTACTTGCTTTGCCTACGAGGGTGGTCTCTACTTCTTTACCTGTTGCATCCGCAGTATGTAGTATACGGCGGTGACTGTGGCCACCCTCACGGGTAAGGTGATAACGTTCTTCGCCGCTGGCATTGGTTTCGGTATCGAAAAGGACACCTTGATCAATCAGCCATTGCACGCAAGAGCGGGCGTTACTGGCGATAAACTCCACGGCATCTTTGTCGCAAAGCCCGGCCCCGGCAATCAGGGTGTCTTCGACATGTGAGCTGATGCTGTCAGTTTCATCAAAAACGGCAGCAATCCCTCCCTGAGCATAAAAAGTGGCACCTTCATTAAGTGGCCCTTTGCTCAGAACAGTTACTTTACAATGTGGCGCAAGACGTAAAGCCAGTGATAAACCGGCAGCGCCACTCCCGATGATCAATACATCGCTAACGTGTTCAGATGATGATTGCATATCGTATGATGTGTGCAGAAGAAGAGTGAAATTCATGTTAGCCTATCTGCCAGAGCAAAAGCTATGGCTATAAGATGTCTAAAGAATATTCAGACAAATAATCTGGCAACATGGAACTTTGCACTTTTTATAAACTCCAAGCGTGTGCTTGCTCAGGAAAATAAAGATATGGCTGGCAGTACAACTTTTAGCGTGGGGATAGATTTCGGGAGAGTTCACCTCGGATGAGCGAGCAGTTAACGGATCAGATGCTGGTTGAACGGGTCCAGAAAGGTGATCAGCAATCGTTCAATTTACTGGTAATTAGATACCAGCATAAGGTTGCGAGCCTCGTATCCCGATATGTGCCTCAAGGCGATGTTCCTGATGTAGTTCAGGAATCTTTTATCAAGGCATATCGCGCACTCGAGTCATTTCGTGGCGATAGTGCTTTTTATACTTGGCTGTACCGAATCGCTGTTAATACAGCAAAAAATTATTTAGTTGCTCAGGGGCGGCGCCCGCCATCCAGTGATGTGGATGCAAATGATGCTGAAAATTACGAAAATGCGGGTGCATTGAAAGAAATATCGAACCCTGAGAACTTAATGTTGTCTGAAGAATTGAGGCAGATAGTTTTCAAAACCATAGAGTCACTTCCTGAAGATCTCCGCATGGCGATTACACTCAGGGAGTTAGATGGTCTAAGCTATGAAGAGATAGCTGTAATTATGGACTGTCCGGTGGGTACTGTTCGTTCCCGTATCTTCCGCGCCAGAGAAGCTATCGATAACAAAGTTCAGCCGCTGATTCAGCGATAAGCGGACACATAAAGGGTATTTGGCATGCAGAAAGAAAAGCTTTCCGCTCTGATGGACGGAGAAACTCTTGATAGTGAGCTGATAGGGTCTTTATCGAAAGATAAAACCTTGCAGCAAAGCTGGCAGAGCTATCATTTAATCCGTGATACCCTGCGGGGGGACGTTGGTGAAGTCTTGCATCTGGATATCGCCAGCCGTGTCGCAGAGGCACTTAAAAATGAGCCTGCTCGTTTTGTTCCTATTGCTGTGCCTGAATCTCAGCCACAACCTCATGTCTGGCAGAAAATGCCTTTCTGGCAAAAAGTGCGCCCATGGGCCAGCCAGATTACTCAGGTTGGGGTTGCCGCGTGTGTTTCTCTCGCTGTAATTGTGGGGGTTCAGCAATATAACCAACCCGCATCCAGTAATTTACAGTCAGAAGCACCTGCATTTAATACATTGCCGATGATGGGTAAAGCATCACCAGTCAGTTTTGGTGTGCCTGCTGATGGTTCTTTCGGAACATCTCAACAGCATCAGGTTCAAGAGCAACGTCGCCGTGTCAACATGATGACTCAGTTGCAAGATTTTGAATTGCAACGTCGTTTGCCGCAAACTGGTGTGCTGCAGGAACCTACGTCATCGACACAAGCCGCTATTCAGGTCCCTGGAACTCAGTCCTTAGGAATGCAGCAGCAGTAATGAAGCAACTTTGGTTTTCCGTCTGTTTAATGGCGGGCAGCCTGCTTATGCCAACAATTGCATCGGCGGATACCCCGCCGATAGCAATGTTGCAAGAAATGAGCAGTGCCAGCCAGTCGCTCAACTATGAGCTATCGTACATCAACGTAAATAAGCAAGGGATTGATTCTCTTCGCTATCGTCATGCTATCCAAGATAAAAAAACACTAGCGCAGTTATTGCGTATGGATGGCCCGCGAACTGAGATTATTCAACGTGGCAATGAGATAAGTTATTTCGAGCCAGGTTTTGATTCTTTCACGTTGAGCGGTGAGCACATTGTTGATGCCCTACCTTCTGTTGTATTCCCCGATTTTGAAAAACTGTCAAAATACTATAACTATATTGCTTTAGGTCGCGCCCGTGTAGCCGACCGGCCATGTCAGGTTATTAGAGTTGTTCCCCGTGACAGCTCACGCTACAGCTATATCATTTGGATGGATGAAGCAACAAAACTCCCTATGCGGATAGATCTTTTAGATCGCGATGGTGAAACACTTGAGCAATTTCGGGTGATCTCTTTTGCGGTCGGTGAACCTATTCAAGAGATTCTGCAAGGCGTGTTAAAACTGTCTTTGCCGCCATTACTTGCTTTACCTGCCAAAACTAAAGTGGACTTTAGTTGGGCTCCGCGTTGGTTACCGGAAGGGGTGACTGAAGTTTCACGTAGCCGCCGTACGTTACCTAACATGGATACGCCAACTGAGTCACGGCTCTATACTGATGGCCTGTTTAGTTTCTCAATTAATGTTAATCCGATTGAGAAAGATACCCCCTCAGAGCAATCTTTACGTCAAGGGCGTCGTACGGTTCATACTGAAGCGCGTAATAATGTAGAAATCACAGTAGTAGGTGAACTGCCTCCTTCAACTGCGAAACGTATTGCCGATAGTATCGTTTTGGATCCTGCAAAATGATGAAAGAATGGGCGACAGTTATCTCGTGGCAAAATGGGGTGGCGCTTTTGCGCTGTGAACCTCATTCTGGCTGCGGGAGCTGTAATGCGCGTTCGGGCTGCGGCAGCCATCTGTTGAATGAATTAGGGCCAGAATCTGAGCACCAATTAACAGTCGCAATTTCGCAACCACTTGAACCAGGGCAAAAGGTTGAAGTTGGGATCAGCGAAGGTAGTTTATTGCGTTCAGCTTCTTTGGTCTATTTAACACCATTAGCCGGGCTAATTACTGGTGGGGCGCTATTTCAGGCTTTATTTATTACTGATGCTTTTACTGCTCTCGGTGCTCTTTCTGGTGCGGGTTTGGGTTTTTTATTGGCTCGAACATTAGCGGCCAAGATTGAAGGGAAGAGTGATTATCAACCCACGGTCTTGCAGATTGGTTTGCCACCAACAGCGATACGTATCCAGCAAGAGTGATTTTAGCCATAGTAGGCTGGAATTCGGTTTTGTATCATATGCTCCAGTAGTGCAATAAAAAGATCCGCGCTAATGAGAGATGAATAATCTACTGAAAAAAGAACGTTACCCTTGGCGTCAAATAAACGTATTTTGTCATGACGAGCTTCACGTAATGTCTCGATACGTAAAATATCTTCAATATTGATTGTACCTTTTGTTGTAATTAATGACTGAGCACTGAGTGACAGTGGGTTGGTATCCATCTGAATTTTCTTCATCTTCATGAAATCAAAAGTAATAAATTTCAAATAGTTATCATTATTCTTTACTATATCGAATATGATGGTTTTTCCTCGAGATAACGTATCTAAACTTATTAATCCGACATGCATAACTTGTTGGTGAATTATTGTGTTTATGAGTGGGTAAGCATTGGCTATATTATTAACGATGATATTCCAGGGCTGATTTTTTGATGTGCGAAATGCCATGGCGTTGATGTGGCCGTTAGGGTTTATTCCTGTGTGGTATTTATAAATATATTCTATTTTATTAAATGAAATAAAATAAACATTCCCATTGTGATGATTGAAAACACGAACACCTTTTTCATATAAAAAATAGGTAAACATTGGGCTGTAGTACAAACGTGAATAGAGTAATAAACTCAACGAGATGCCGGCGATGGCTACGCACAATATAGAAAGAATTGAAGGTGTTAAAAAAATAGATGTCGTTATTGATAATATAATAGCTAAGAAACTTAATGCTAATATAAATAATATCACAGCAATATTTAGCTTTGAATTTTTATTTCTTAATTCATGGCGGCTCAGTATTTTCCCTTCGTCGATCATAATATTCTCCATCTGGCCGCCAAGAGGATATTTCGCTTGGTTTTGATTAAACAATATTAATACTCTAAGTTATTTGTTCATGGGGTAAATGAGCTTTTTCCTAAAGTGATTTAGTAGATATTCAGCCTGAAATAGCAACATCAGAGTCACTGGGGTCAGCCCAGCCGATGACGGCAAACAGAAAGGCGCAGATACATTTTAACAGGATAAATCAGGCAACAAGCTAAGTGTGATGCCTTTCACGAGGCTAACTTACAGTGTAAGATGCGTGCATATTTATGTGGGTAGTTTTGGGTTCGAGTCCATCGCTGTGTCCACCAATAATTAATTAAAGACAACGACTAGAGAAAAATTCATATAAATGAAGCACATAAGAAACTTTTCTATTATTGCCCATATTGACCACGGTAAATCGACACTGTCGGACCGTATTATTCAGATCTGTGGCGGTTTATCTGAGCGTGAAATGGCCGCTCAAGTACTGGATTCCATGGATCTGGAGCGTGAGCGCGGCATCACCATCAAGGCACAGAGTGTGACACTTGATTACCACGCTAAAGATGGTCAAACCTATCAACTTAACTTTATCGATACCCCTGGCCACGTTGACTTCTCTTATGAAGTTTCCCGCTCATTGGCGGCTTGTGAAGGGGCTTTATTGGTGGTTGATGCAGGGCAGGGCGTTGAAGCACAAACGCTGGCGAACTGCTACACCGCGATGGAAATGAATCTGGAAGTCGTTCCAGTTCTGAATAAAATCGACTTGCCAGCAGCCGACCCTGAGCGTGTTGCTGAAGAAATTGAAGATATCGTCGGTATTGATGCGACCGATGCCGTCCGCTGCTCGGCAAAAACTGGCGTGGGTGTTCCTGATATTCTCGAACGTTTAGTTCGTGATATTCCACCACCGCAAGGCGATCCAGACGGGCCATTGCAGGCACTGATTATTGACTCTTGGTTTGATAACTATCTGGGTGTGGTGTCATTAATCCGTATCAAGAATGGTTCGCTGCGCAAAGGCGATAAAGTTAAGGTGATGAGTACCGGCCAAAGCTATAACGCGGATCGCCTGGGTATCTTTACACCAAAACGTGTTGACCGTGATGTGCTGAATTGCGGTGAAGTAGGCTGGTTGGTCTGTGCGATAAAAGACATTCTGGGCGCACCAGTCGGCGATACGCTGACATTAGCCCGTAACCCGGCTGAAAAATCTTTACCTGGTTTTAAGAAAGTAAAACCACAGGTTTACGCGGGTCTGTTCCCCATTAGCTCAGATGATTATGAAGCTTTCCGTGATGCATTGGGCAAGTTGAGTCTTAATGACGCTTCTTTGTTCTATGAACCAGAGAGCTCGACTGCATTAGGCTTTGGTTTCCGCTGTGGTTTCCTTGGCTTGTTGCATATGGAAATCATTCAGGAGCGTTTGGAGCGTGAATACGATCTGGAGCTGATCACCACGGCACCCACAGTGGTGTATGAGGTGATTACAACAGCTCAGGAAACGGTTTATGTTGATAGCCCTTCTAAGCTGCCAGCCCTGAACAATATTGAAGAACTGCGCGAGCCTATTGCTGAATGTCATATGTTGTTGCCACAGGAATACCTCGGTAATGTCATAACATTGTGTATTGAAAAACGCGGTATGCAGACCAATATGGTTTACCACGGTAACCAAGTGGCACTGACGTATGAGATTCCGATGGCTGAAGTGGTGCTCGATTTCTTCGACCGCCTAAAATCGACATCTCGTGGTTATGCTTCACTGGATTACAATTTCAAACGCTTCCAGACTTCTGACATGGTGCGTGTTGATGTGTTAATCAACAATGAGCGCGTGGATGCACTGGCACTTATCACTCACCGTGATAATGCGCAGTACCGTGGGCGCGATTTGGTTGAAAAAATGAAAGAGCTGATCCCACGCCAGCAATTTGATATTGCGATTCAGGCGGCTATTGGCAATCACATCATTGCCCGCTCAACTGTGAAACAGTTACGTAAAAACGTACTGGCGAAGTGTTATGGCGGCGACGTTAGCCGTAAGAAGAAACTTCTGCAGAAACAGAAAGACGGTAAAAAGCGTATGAAGCAGGTCGGTAACGTTGAATTACCGCAAGAAGCTTTCCTGGCTATTCTGCACGTCGGAAAAGACAGTAAATAAGGAGTTTTAATGGCTAACATGTTTGCCTTGATTTTAGCGATAGCAACGCTGGTGACTGGGATTATTTGGTGCTTCGAGCGTTTTAAATGGGGCCCGGCCCGTCAGGCAAAAATTGCGGCTGTTAATGCGCAAACTGCGGCGATCAAGGCACAAACGGGTAGCGCTATAGATAACAAGACTCTGGCACCGGCAGCAAAACAGCCGGGCTGGATTGAAACTTGTGCCTCGGTGTTCCCGGTGTTAGCCCTGGTATTCATCGTGCGTTCGTTTATTTACGAACCTTTCCAGATTCCTTCTGGTTCGATGATGCCAACGCTATTGATCGGTGATTTCATTCTGGTTGAGAAGTTTGCTTACGGGATTAAAGACCCTATTACTCAGACCACGTTGATTCCTACGGGGCATCCTAAGCGCGGTGATATTGCGGTCTTTAAATATCCACTTGACCCGCGGTTGGACTATATCAAACGTGTGGTGGGTTTGCCGGGTGACCGGGTAAGTTATAATCCAATCAGCAAAGAAGTGACGGTTCAACCAGCCTGTAATACCGGAACTTCTTGTGACAGCGCACTGCCAATTACTTACAGTCCGTCTGAGCCAAGTGTTTTTGTACAGACATTCAGTTATAGCGGCAATGGCGAGGCTTCTGCCGGGTTCTTCCAGATCCCGACTAATCAGGCAGTGCCAGATGGTGGTGTACGCCTACGTCAGCGTACCGAGAGCCTTGGGCCGGTAGCACATCAAATTCTGACGGTCCCTGGGCGTCAGGAGCAGCTAGGCGCTTATTATCAGCAACCTAATCAGCCACTGGGAGTTTGGGTTGTTCCGGAAGGCCATTACTTTATGATGGGCGACAATCGGGATAATAGTGCAGATAGCCGTTACTGGGGTTTTGTGCCGGAACGTAATTTAGTGGGCAAAGCCACCGCTATTTGGATGAGTTTTGAAAAGCAAGAAGGTGAGTGGCCAACGGGAGTACGTTTAAGTCGGATTGGTGGAATTCATTAATTCCGGCTATACCCAAAGTTATTAACGTTACAGCCAGATAGCCAATAAACTACCCAATGAGCTGACAAAAGTCAGTGATTTGGGTGGGCAAGAGCAGCTAGCATCGCCGTAACTTTAAGTAAGCAGGGTATTACCCAAAGTAATTGATGTTACAGCTAGGCAGCCAGCGAGCACATCCCAATGAGCTGACAAAAGTCAGTGATTTGGGTGGGCAAGAGCAGCTAACACCGCTGTAACTTCAAGTACGCAGGGTATTTAAACGCAGCATTATATTTCCACTCGTTGTAGAATAACCTTTCGAGCGATAAGAGTTGGCTCTTTTATGGGGGCCACTGCAAACGAAACAGTTTTGTCTGGGTAATTTTGGCCAATCAGACCTGTTCCGTCTGCTGTAGTTTTTGACGCATTCTTGATCTATTGGTAACTCATGAACCCCATCGTAATAAATAGGCTACAGCGGAAGCTGGGCTACACTTTTCAACAGCAGGAGCTCTTGCTGCAAGCACTGACTCATCGTAGCGCCAGCAGCAAACACAATGAGCGTTTGGAGTTCCTGGGTGACTCTATATTAAGTTTTGTTATTGCCAATGAGTTGTACCGCCGTTTCCCTCGAGTCGATGAAGGGGATATGAGTCGGATGCGAGCAACATTGGTAAGAGGTAATACACTAGCCGAAATGGCCCGTGAGTTTGACCTCGGTGAATGTTTACGCCTTGGGCCGGGTGAATTGAAAAGTGGCGGTTTTCGTCGCGAATCAATTTTGGCGGATACCGTAGAAGCCTTAATTGGCGGTGTATTCCTAGATAGCGATATTCATACAATTGAACGGCTGATTCTCGACTGGTATCGCAGTCGCTTAGAGGAAATCAGCCCTGGTGATAAGCAGAAAGACCCAAAAACGCGCTTGCAAGAATATTTGCAGGGCCGTCATCTGCCATTGCCTTCTTATCTGGTTGTGCAGGTTCGTGGAGAAGCACATGATCAGGAATTTACTATCCACTGCCAGGTGAGTGGCTTGAATGAACCGGTAGTAGGTACCGGCTCAAGTCGCCGTAAGGCTGAGCAGGCGGCAGCGGAACAAGCGCTGAAACAGTTGGAGCTTGAATGAGCGAAGTAGAAAAAACGTATTGTGGTTTTATTGCAATTGTAGGTCGCCCAAATGTGGGTAAATCTACCTTGCTGAATGAATTGTTGGGGCAGAAAATCTCCATTACTTCACGTAAACCGCAAACCACACGCCACCGTATTATGGGCATTCATACTGAAGGGCCTTATCAGGCTATTTATGTTGATACCCCGGGGCTGCATATTGAAGAAAAACGTGCGATTAACCGTTTAATGAATCGCGCGGCAAGCAGCTCTATCGGTGATGTGGAATTAGTGATTTTTGTGGTTGAAGGAACAAACTGGACTGCTGATGACGAGATGGTAGTGAATAAGCTACGCAGTCTGAAGTGCCCGGTGTTACTGGCTATCAATAAAGTGGATAACGTGACGGATAAAACCAAACTGTTGCCACATATTCAGTTCCTTAGCCAGCAGATGAATTTCCTTGATGTTGTGCCAATTTCCGCCGAAAAAGGGATGAACGTAGATACTATTGCCAGCATCGTACGTAAGATTCTGCCAGAAGCTGGACATCATTTCCCGGAAGATTACATCACTGACCGCTCGCAGCGGTTTATGGCGTCAGAAATCATCCGTGAAAAACTGATGCGCTTCTTGGGTGAGGAATTACCTTACTCGGTGACGGTTGAAATAGAACAGTTCGTACCAAATGAGCGCGGTGGCTATAATATCCACGGGCTGATTTTGGTTGAGCGCGAAGGCCAGAAGAAAATGGTCATCGGCAATAAAGGTTCAAAAATCAAGACCATCGGTATCGAAGCTCGTCAGGACATGGAACAAATGTTCGACGCCAAGGTGCATCTTGAGCTGTGGGTGAAAGTGAAATCAGGCTGGGCAGATGACGAACGTGCATTGCGCAGCTTAGGCTATACCGACGACCTGAAATAAGGCTCGCCTATGGAAGGTTGGCAACGCGCATTTGTCCTGCATGGGCGACCTTACAGTGAAACCAGTTTAATGCTGGATTTGTTCACTGAAGGGGAAGGCCGCATGCGGGTATTAGCTAAAGGTGCGCGGGGTCGTCGCTCCAATTTAAAAGGCTGCTTGCAGCCTTTTACCCCCTTACTGGTTCGCTGGACGGGGCGTGGTGAAGTCAAAACGTTACGCAGTGCTGAGCCGGTATCCCTCGCTCTCCCATTGAGTGGCTCTATGTTGTACAGCGGCTTATATGTCAACGAGCTGCTCTCGCGTGTCTTGGAACATCAAACCAATTACTCCGCTTTATTCTTCGATTATCTGCACTGTTTACAATCATTAGCGGGTAGCGATGGCTCGCCTGAATATGCGTTACGCCAGTTTGAGTTGGCGATACTGGCCCATCTGGGGTATGGCGTTGATTTTCTCCATTGCGCCGGCAGCGGGCAGCCGGTATCAGACACCATGACCTACCGCTATCGGGAAGAGAAAGGATTTATTGCCAGTTTGGTGGTTGATCACTACAGTTTTACCGGCCGGCAGTTATTGGCCCTGGCAAATCGTGAATTCCCTGATGCTGATACATTGCGCGCAGCCAAGCGATTTACTCGTATTGCCCTGAAGCCTTATCTCGGCGGTAAGCCACTAAAAAGTCGCGAACTGTTTCGCCAATTTGTCATTAAACCACCCGCCGAACCCTTACCCTAGCGCCGGTATCCTCACGGTTTACACTGCCCATCTTCAACTTTCCCATCCTGTAACCTATCCGCTGGCACTCTACTCAGTGTAAACTGCGAGGCACTTATACCCGTCATCTTTCAAGATGTACCCCTATCTGGAGGGCTGTTATGGCTGATTTGTTGCTGGGCGTTAATATTGATCACATTGCGACGTTACGAAATGCACGTGGGACCATTTACCCCGATCCTGTTCAGGCCGCTTTTATCGCCGAACAAGCTGGTGCTGACGGTATTACGGTACATTTACGCGAAGACCGTCGTCATATCACTGATCGAGATGTGCGTATCTTGCGTCAAACCATCCAGACCCGCATGAATTTGGAAATGGCGGTAACCGATGAAATGGTGGATATCGCTTGCGAGTTGCAACCCCATTTTTGCTGTTTAGTGCCAGAAAAACGTCAGGAAGTGACGACCGAAGGTGGGCTGGATGTCGCTGGTCAAATTGATAAAATGACCATCGCAGTTAGCCGATTATCCGAGGCGGGTATTCTGGTTTCACTGTTTATTGATGCCGATATGCGCCAGATTGATGCCGCAGTGACTGTCGGAGCCCCTTATATTGAAATCCATACTGGCGCTTATGCAGATGCTCCCTCAGATTTGGCCCGTCAGGCCGAGTTAGTGCGGATCGCGAAAGCCGCAGCTTATGCTGCCGGTAAAGGGCTAAAAGTCAATGCGGGCCACGGTCTGACCTACCACAATGTGCAGCCGATAGCGGCCTTACCAGAAATGCATGAGCTAAATATTGGTCATGCAATCATTGGTCAGGCGGTCATGTCTGGTCTTGCCGCCGCGGTCACCGAGATGAAAGTCTTGATGCGGGAAGCGCGTCGTTAATGGCTATCCTGGGCTTAGGTACTGATATTGTTGAAATCTCTCGAATAGAAGCGGTGGTTGAGCGTACCGGGGAAAAACTGGCTCGGCGTATTCTCAGCCCATCTGAATGGCAACATTATCAGCAGCATCAGCAGCCGATTCGTTTTTTGGCTAAACGTTTTGCTGTTAAAGAAGCCGCCGCTAAAGCCTTTGGTACCGGTATCCGTAATGGCTTGGCATTTAATCAGTTCGAAGTGGTTAACGATGCATTGGGTAAGCCGACGCTACGTTTACATCAACGTGCGGCAGAATTGGCGGCTGAGCTGGGCGTCAAATCGTTGCATGTGACGCTGGCTGATGAGCGGCGTTATGCCTGTGCCACTGTCATTATTGAAAGCTAACGTTATTAACAACTGAAACGACCCATCGCGAGTAAAATAGCGCGTTTGGGAACAGAAGGGCGAGCATGAAAATGCCGCCCTTTTTTGTTGTTTACTCTCTCCTGCCATCGGTCCGCACTCTGTCACTGCTCTCTATTTTTCTACCCGTAAATGGCCTGATCTGCCCCTCGGCCATCAACAGAATCCCCGGAATAAATCTTAATTTTGCGATCTGTTCGACAAGTTGGTTAACCAATACTTCATTTGGTCGCCCAATTAATGCTACTTGTAATACCAAATAGTTAGGCGCAGTAAGCAATTTGTCCATGTAATTTCTAAATGAAAGTAAAAAGTGACGGTATTCAGGCGTTTTTTTTATCCACAAAAATCACTAGGTTTGGTCTGACCAATATAAGAACCGTGATGCTAGAAAAAATTGATTTTTAACTACTGGGGAAATAAAAGATGGAATGGATCAATATCCTTTGGGTGGTATTGGGCATTGGCTTAATGCTAGTGCTCAATATCCGCTATCAGATTAACTCAATGATTGCATTGCTGTTGGCGGCTCTGTTGGTGGGGACTCTCGCTGGCATGGACCTGCTCAAACTTCTGCATACCATTAAAGCGGGGTTTGGCGGCACGCTCGGTGAACTGGCAATAATCGTGGTGTTTGGTGCCGTCATCGGCAAGCTAATGGTCGATTCTGGTGCTGCTCATCAGATAGCTCAGACACTATTGCGCCGATTTGGGCTGAAATATGTTGAGTTTGCCGTCATCATCATCGGTCTGATCTTTGGTTTGGCAATGTTCTATGAAGTTGCCTTTATTATTTTAGCGCCACTGATCATCGCTATTGCGGTCGAAGCCAAGATCCCATTCCTCAAACTGGCCATTCCGGCCGTCGCTGCGGCCACTACCGCGCACTCACTTTTCCCGCCACAGCCGGGGCCTGTTGCTCTAGTTAGTGCCTATGGCGCTGATATGGGGATGGTTTATATCTACGGTGTTATGGTTGCCATTCCTTCCGTGATTTGTGCCGGTCTGATCTTGCCGAAATTCCTGGGTAATTTAGAGCGGCCAATCCCGACCTTCTTGAAGTCGGATGATCCTCTTGATGAAAATAATTTGCCGTCATTCGGCACCTCAATTTTAGTACCGTTAATCCCTGCTTTTATTATGATTTTTACCACCATTGCCAATATCTGGCTGGTGAAAGGGACGACGTCGTACACCCTCCTCAACTTCGTAGGATCATCGCCGATTGCCATGTTTATCGCGATGCTGGTGGCCTTTGTTCTTTTTGGCACCGGGCGTGGTCATAAGATGGAATGGGTCATGCACTCATTCGAAGGGGCGGTCAAAGGGATAGCCATGGTCATCTTGATCATTGGTGCTGGTGGTGCGCTGAAACAAGTCATCATTGATACCGGGATTGGTGACACTATTGGTATGCTGATGTCTGCCGGTGGCGTGTCGCCCTATATCATGGCCTGGCTGATTACTGTGCTTATCCGCTTGTCTACCGGGCAGGGCGTGGTGTCGGCAATGACCGCCGCGGGGATTATTGGTGCTGCAGTTATGGACCCAGTGACCCATACCATTACGTCAGTGGATCCGGCATTGTTAGTTCTGGCGACAGCCGCCGGTTCTAATACCTTTACCCATATCAATGACGCATCATTCTGGTTGTTCAAAGGTTATTTCGATTTGTCGATTAAAGACACGCTGAAAACCTGGGGCTTGCTTGAGTTGACTAACTCGGTGGTAGGTTTGGCGATGGTGCTGTTGATCAGTTTGTTTATCTAGCAGTGAATTGATTATTAAGTGAGTTTTATTATCAGTGCTTCAGCAGAGGCACTGATAATTTGCTTGATAGGAAAGTGGCAGAGATTACAGACGATCGGCGTGGTGCAGTTGGACGAACTTATCCCACAGCTGTTCGTTGGTTTCAACCCAGGCAGGATCGATGGTAATGGTATTGTCGATGGGGCAAACCAACTGGCAAGTCGGGGTTTCGTAATGGCCGACGCACTCTGTGCAGCGTGTTGGGTCAATCTCATAGATTTCCGCACCCATGGAAATTGCCTCATTAGGACATTCCGGCTCGCACATGTCGCAATTGATGCATTTACGAGTGATCAACAGGGCCATAATTTCTCTTACCTTAAGCTTGAGTATTCTCAACAGCGCAGGATTATACCCCTCTGAAGTCCTTAGACCAGTTTTTTCACCAGCGCTTCACTGTGTTTAATATGATCCTGAGCACTTTCAAGATTTTGCTGGATCATTGCCATAAACAGCAGATCGGTCAGTGCATACTGCGCCGTACTGGAAGAAATAGCGGCACTACGGATCGCCGGCTCTTCTGAGATGGTATACAAACAGTGGTCCGCGCGTTGCTGCAAGCTATTTGGCGTAAAGCTGGTCAGTGCCAGCACCTTAGCACCGCAGCGCTGGGCTTCTTCTGCTGCCAGATTGATCTCACGGCGCTCGCCGCTAAATGAAATAGCCAGCAGCAAATCCCGCGTATCCAGTGCCTGTACTGCGGCCAATTGCGCATGCATATCGGTTTCAGAAACCGCCATCACCCCAATTTTCAATAGCTTATAGGCAAGGTCTTTTGCTACTAATCCAGAGGCACCAAGGCCCGTTAAAATCACCCTTTGTGCACCTTTTAACATCTCCAGAGCTTGGGCCAGGCGCTGTTCACTATTGATATCCAGAGTCGCGCGTAGTGCGGCGGTCTTCTCGCTAAGTAGCTTTTCGCCGACTATTTTTAAGCTGTCGGTACTCAATATTTGGTTGTGAAGAGTCACTGCTTGCTCGGGAACCGCGACAATTTCACTGAGCGCCTGCTTAAGTGCCGGGAAGCCCTTATAGCCTAATTTCTGGGCGAATTTGACCACCGCCGATTGGCTGACACCAGTCTCTTGCGCCAGTTTTTGTGAACTGAGGTGGCGGGCTTGCTCGGGATTGGTCAGCAGAAAATCAGCTAACTTGCGGTCATTTTGTGCCAGTGTTGGATAGAGCTGACGGATGCGAAGAAGACTGCTCATAAATCAGTTCCTGAATGGGGAAGTTATTCTGCCAAGTTGGTTAATAATCCCCATAAATAATTAAGTCAAAGACCAAGCTATAGAGCATAGCACTCTTTTTTTATGTGAATCCGATGACTGGAACAAGAAAATAGGTGTTTTTGATCCCTTTCAATGACAACTAAATTATGATGAGTTAAAAATCCAATGAGGAAAAAATCATGAATTTGGGCGCTTTGATTTCTGAAAGTCGCAATCCGGCTACGATGGAGCTGGATAAACTCTCTACATTGGAGATGTTGGCCTGCATTAATGATGAGGACCGCAAAGTACCTGAAGCGATTCGTTTGGTGATCCCGGCCATTGCTCAGGCCGTCGATCTTGCTGCTGCGGCCTTAAAACAAGGTGGGCGGCTCATTTATCTTGGTGCGGGAACCAGTGGGCGGCTTGGGGTGTTGGATGCATCGGAGTGTCCACCAACCTTTGGTGTCCCTCATTGTATGGTCATTGGGTTGATTGCGGGTGGCCCCGGCGCTTTGCTCAAAGCGGTAGAAGGCGCTGAAGATGACATGTCGCTCGGCGAGCGGGATTTGCAAAATTTAAAACTGACACCAACAGATATGGTGGTTGGATTGGCGGCCTCGGGTCGCACTCCTTATGTCATTGGCGCGCTACGTTATGCCCGCCAACTCGGTTGCCCAACGGCGGCGATTTCCTGTAATCCGGATTCCCCTATTGCACAAGAAGCCCAGGTGGCGATTTCGCCAGTTGTTGGGCCCGAGGCGCTTACCGGCTCTACTCGCATGAAGTCAGGGACTGCCCAAAAATTAGTGCTAAATATGTTATCCACTGGCGCAATGGTTAAGCTGGGTAAGGTCTATCAAAATTTGATGGTTGATGTGAAAGCGACCAATGTAAAATTAGTCGACCGCGCTTGCCGCATTGTGGTTGAAGCCACGGGGGCCAGCCGCACTGAAGCTGAAAATGCATTGTCGCAAACTGAATTTGAAGTAAAACCGGCTATTTTAATGATCTTAAAAGGCGTCACTGCCGAGCAAGCACGTCAGAGTTTACAGCAGCATAATGGTTATCTGCGCGCAGCATTGTAAGATTCACATGAGATTCAAAAATAGGAGTTACGTTTTGAGCGCAAAGCACGCCACATCGGCCTTTGAGCAAGCGGCAGCGTCGCAGTCGGAAAGTTCCCAGCGTGTAGTCTTCTTTGATTTAGATGGCACTTTGCATCAACAGGATATGTTTGGCAGTTTTTTGCGTTTTTTGTTGCGCCATTTGCCCCTGAATCTACTGTTGGTTATCCCGTTATTACCGGTGATTGGCTTGGGACTATTGGCTGGAGGGCGCTGTGCCCGGTGGCCAGTAAGCTTGTTGCTGTGGGCGATAACTTTTGGGCGCTCGGAAGCACATCTGAAAGATTTAGAATTACGCTTTGTGAATGATTTTCGGCAGAAAGTGACGGAATTTCCGGTAGTTATGATGCGTTTACGCCAATATCTGGACAGCAATGATGCTCAGGTATGGTTGATCACCGGATCACCACAGCAGTTGGTTGAACAGGTTTATCACGATGCAGAATTTATTCACCGCCTGCGGCTGGTCGGGAGCCGTATGGCGCGGCGCAATGGCGGCTGGGTATTGCCACTGCGTTGTTTAGGGCCAGAGAAAGTGGTGCAGTTGGAACAGCGCTTGGGGTCGCCATTGAAGCTCTACAGTGGATACAGTGACAGTAAGCAGGATAATCCGCTGTTGAAGTTTTGCGAGCACCGTTGGCGGGTGAGTAAGTCGGGTGAGTTGCAGCAGTTGGAGTGACCCTTACTCCTTGAAGTTGCAGGGGATACTTATCCAAATCACTGATTTTGTATATTCGCGAGTTAATAGCCAAAGTCATTGGAGTTGCAGGTAGGCAGCCAGCGAACCCCCCTGCAGCTTCAAAGACCAAGGGTATATCCGTCAATGAGTGACATCATCCTCATGATGCCCTAACCGCCATATCCGCTCGGCATGCCTACCGAGCAACCATAAACTGATGCCCAGCAGCAAGAAGAAAATGGTCTTGGGCATCGCGTCCCAAAAGAACTCAAAAAAGCGGGTATAGAGGTTGATGGCGAGGAATGTCAGGCCAAAACCCCGCAGCATGGCATCATCTCGTTTTAACCCTAGCCAGATAGCCACACCAGCCGCGATCGCAAACAAGAAGCTCCAATGAAGCAGCTCAATTTGGCGCACCTGATACCAATGGTCTATATCGCCGTAATTGCCAAAAATAGACAGCAACCACAGGGCGATAAACAAGTAAAGCAGCCCCATTGCCTGTGAGACTCGATCTAGCCGG
This sequence comes from Yersinia alsatica, assembly GCF_902170305.1. Lineage (GTDB taxonomy): Bacteria > Pseudomonadota > Gammaproteobacteria > Enterobacterales > Enterobacteriaceae > Yersinia > Yersinia alsatica. The sequence continues at coordinate 106,881 of NZ_CABHWW010000009.1, forward strand.
CGAGCCGCCAGTTGCGGTTGCAATGCCAGTGCCGAGGCACAAATCAGCAAACCGAAGGCAATAAAGCGAATAGGGTAGCTCATGCCCAGCCAGTAAGCGCCCCAGCCAGACAGATAGCCAGTTTCTGCACCAAAGGCATTTCCCAACGAGAGTAAGGCAAACAGCCATACCAGGGGTGAGCGGCCAAACCAGCCAACCAGCGCGTAGATGACCGTGCCGAGCAGCAATAGCACCGAGACTCGGCCACTGCCATTATCCAGCCACATACCAAGTTGAGCGATGGCGGCGGCAGTCATAATCACGCCAAGAAATAATACCGCTTCATTACTATAGATCTTGCTGGCGTCTTGCCGACGGCGGTAAAAGCCCCAGCCGTAAAAAGCGGCGGCCAACAGGCCAGTAACCACCACTCGCACTGGCGGATCAAAGCGGAAGAACTGGCTAATCCAGGCTAATAAGAAGGTATCCGCCATTAAGCTGCCAATAGCGATGACCAGTGACGCCAATGCCGCAAGAAAGGCATAACCCGCTAGTCGCCGCCAGTCAAAAGGCTGGACATCAATATTGGCCAATAGGCGCTGATGTTCTTCCTGCTCAATGACCCCTTCATTGGCCCAGCCATTGAGGGCTTTGCGCACAATAGCGGCATTCTTTTTACTGAGTTTCATTTGTCTGGCTTCCCTTAGCACGAATGATTGCTGTCCTGTCGAAACATTAGCTGATCATTATGTGCTGAGCTACTTTATATTGGTTAGACGCGGCGAGGGCTGTGTATAATGCACGCCGCAAAAGTGCCAGAGAGGTTAATGTGTCTACTGATAATAATTTGTCTTCTGAATGTAATTCGCCAACTGAATACAGTGATGAGTACTGGATGCAGCGAGCGTTGGCGTTAGCATTGCGCGCGCAAGAAGAGGGCGAAGTGCCGGTAGGGGCAATATTAGTGCTGGATAATCAGGTGATTGGCGAAGGTTGGAACCGGCCGATTCGTGATAATGACCCAACTGCACATGCGGAAATCATGGCACTACGTCAGGGTGGGCAGGCAGTACAAAATTATCGCCTGATAGATGCCACTTTATACGTCACGCTGGAACCTTGCGTGATGTGTGCCGGGGCCATGGTGCATAGCCGGATTCGCCGCTTAGTGTATGGCGCGAATGATCTGAAAACCGGTGCAGCCGGATCACTGGTGGATATCTTGCGCCATCCCGGGATGAATCATCAGATAGAGGTCTGCTCAGGGGTGCTAGCTGAAGCCTGCTCCCACCAGTTGAGCGCCTTCTTCCGCCAGCGCCGTGAACAGCAAAAAGCCTTGAAACGCGCCGTCACCGACAGTAAATGACTTAATTATTGATTGACCAGCCCGGCCCAACCACCGGGTAAGCTTTGCCCAGCTCAGCTTCAATCGCGGCATGTTGGGCAGCTTTCTTCTCTTTTTCCTGCAAGTATCCCACTAAACTGACCTGATAACGGCGAATGTTCTCGACATAGTTATAGGCTTCATGACCGCGAGCATAGCCATAAGTGGTGCTTGGGTAGTAGCGCTTTTGGCTCAACATCGGCAGCCGCATTTTGACATCGACCCAGCTATCTGGATTGCCATTCTGATTTTTGGTCAATCGACGGGCATCCAGCATGTGGCCATAACCGAGGTTATACGCCGCCAATGCGAACCAGATTCGCTCATCTTCCGGGATGGTATCCGGTACTTTCTGCATCAGGCGCTGCAAATAAACCGAGCCGCCTTTAATGCTCTCTTCTGGATCAACCCGATCTTTAACCCCCAGCCCACTGGCGGTGGCGCGGGTTAACATCATCAAACCTCGAACCCCGGTGGGTGAGGTTGCTTGCGGGTTCCAATGGGATTCCTGATAAGCAATCGCGGCCAGTAACTTCCAGTCAATTTCGCCCGCATGTTTTTCAAACAGGTGCTGGAAAGTGGGCAATACGTTATCGATGGCCGACAGGAAAGTTTTGGTATCGACATAATCAAAGCTGCCGACATGGCCCAGATACTTCTCCTCCAGACGCGCCAAACTGCCGTCTTCTACCATTTGGCTGTAGAAGTCGAGCATCGCCGCATACAGGCTGTCATCATTGCCTTGTGGGAAATACCAAGTCACTGGCTCTTCATCCGTGACGTCAAAAGCCACCGCCAATTGTGGATGGATACGTTGCAGCAGGGCAATAGTGACGGAGTCGCCAAGGGTATAGTCGAGCTTACCGTCGGCAACTTGCTCCAGTAGCTCTTTCCCGGAGCGGTCAATGGACGACCCCCAGTTAAGATCCGGATATTTGGTCTGTTTAAGCTGCTTCAATGTGGTCATATGGGCAGAACCAGAGGCCACAATCAACTGGCCTTTTAAATCACTGAATGATTTTGGTCGCGGTTGACCCAGTCGGTACACCAATTGCTGCGATACCGAATAGTAGGCAGGGCCGGTGCGCGCCCGGTTCAGGCGTTCACTATTATAAATCAGCCCGGCGGCCAGCATGTCAGCATCATCGCTATCTAAAGCATCAAACAAATCATTAATATTATGCTGTGGGGTCATCACCAGCTTAACCCCTAGATAGTCAGCAAAACGTTTTGCCAGCTCATAGTCGAGACCGGAAGGGCCATCCTTTCCGGTAGAGTAAATTAGCGGTGAACTTATTGTGCTAACTCGCAGTTCACCACGGGCTTTTATGCGGTCCAGTTGCCCCTCTTGGCCATTGCGCCAAGGAATATTGGGCCACAGCGCGAGGGCCAGAAGCATGGCAACTACACCGATAACAAAGTAATTTAATTTTATGCGCGTCAAATAGTTATCTCTCGGCAGCGCTCTTTATATGTGTGTCGTAAAGCAGAAATCGACATGGTTAAATCCCCAGTGGAGTGGCATTTTGCGCAACAAATCGTCAGTGTGCAACTTTATTGCGTGCTTATTTATCCGCTATTCAACGTATATCTCTGACAGAGGTTTCTTACGCAATTATTAATAATAGATACGCAAACGGTTTCGTCGGCGGCTTAGATTCACTATAATGGCGCGCGTTTTCCCCTGTTGCGCCCAATGAAGTGCTGTTCCAGTCGCTTCGAAGACGAGAGAAACTTAGATTATGGAAATACTGCGTGGTTCGCCCGCTTTGTCGGCTTTTCGCATTACCAAACTGCTGTCCCGTTGCCAGGACGCTAACCTGCCGGTTGATGATATTTACGCCGAATATGTTCACTTTGCCGATGTCAGCGCCCCACTGAGTGCTGATGAACACGCCAGACTCCAGCGGCTGCTTCAATATGGGCCATCTCTCCCTGAACATGCGCCACAAGGACGTTTATTACTGGTGACGCCAAGACCGGGGACAATTTCTCCGTGGTCGTCCAAAGCGACGGATATCGCGCACAACTGTGCTTTGCCACAGGTTCTGCGCTTGGAGCGCGGTCTGGCTTTCTATATCCAAGGCCCGAGCCTGAATGACAGCCAATGGCAACAATTATCGGCACTGCTGCATGACCGCATGATGGAAACGGTATTCACCGACTTGCAACAAGCTGAGCAACTGTTCTCTCATCACCAGCCCGCCCCGGTACAACGGGTGGATATTTTGGCTCAAGGTCGCAGTGCACTGGAGCAGGCCAACGCTAAATTGGGTCTGGCACTGGCACCGGATGAAATCGATTATCTGCTGGCAGCCTTTACTGGCCTTGGGCGCAACCCAACAGATATCGAGCTGTATATGTTTGCTCAGGCCAACTCTGAGCATTGCCGCCATAAGATTTTTAATGCGGATTGGATAATTGACGGTGTGGCTCAGCCTAAGACACTGTTTAAAATGATTAAAAATACCTTTGAACACACACCGGATTACGTGTTGTCTGCTTATAAAGACAATGCGGCGGTGATGGAAGGTTCTCAGGTTGGGCGCTTCTTTGCGGCACCAGAAAACGGTGTTTATGGCTACCATCAGGAAGCGGCACATATCCTGATGAAAGTTGAAACCCATAACCATCCAACGGCGATTTCACCGTGGCCGGGTGCTGCTACTGGTTCTGGTGGTGAAATTCGTGATGAGGGTGCCACCGGGCGTGGTGCTAAACCTAAAGCTGGCTTGGTGGGCTTCTCGGTTTCTAACTTGCGTATCCCGGGTTTTGAACAGCCATGGGAAGAGAATTTCGGCAAGCCAGATCGCATTGTTACTGCGCTGGATATCATGACCGAAGGCCCATTGGGCGGCGCGGCATTTAATAACGAATTTGGTCGTCCGGCGCTGCTGGGCTACTTCCGTACCTATGAAGAGCGCGTCAACAGCCATAACGGCACTGAGTTACGTGGCTACCATAAGCCCATCATGCTGGCCGGTGGGATAGGTAATATCCGCGCTGACCATGTGCAAAAAGGCGAGATAGTTGTCGGTGCCAAACTGGTGGTGCTTGGTGGCCCGGCGATGAATATCGGTTTGGGCGGCGGTGCTGCCTCTTCTATGGCCTCTGGTCAATCCGATGCGGATCTGGATTTTGCTTCGGTACAGCGCGATAACCCAGAAATGGAACGTCGTTGTCAGGAAGTGATCGACCGCTGCTGGCAGTTAGGTGACCACAACCCGATTCTGTTTATTCATGACGTCGGCGCGGGCGGCTTATCTAATGCCATGCCGGAGTTGGTCAGCGATGGTGGCCGTGGTGGTCGCTTTGAGCTACGCGACATCCTTAACGACGAGCCGGGCATGAGCCCGCTGGAAGTGTGGTGTAACGAATCTCAGGAACGTTATGTTCTGGCGGTTGCCCCGGCGCAGATGGCACAATTTGATGAAATTTGCCGCCGTGAACGCGCGCCATATGCAGTTATCGGTGAAGCTACCGAAGAGAAGCATCTGACCCTGAATGACCGTCATTTCGACAATCAGCCAATTGATATGCCGCTGGATGTGCTGTTAGGCAAAACCCCGAAAATGCTGCGTGATGTGACCCGCCTTCAGGCTCAGGGTGAGGCGCTGCAACGGGCTGAAATCAGCATTGCCGATGCCGTAAAACGTGTTATGCATCTGCCAGCGGTGGCGGAGAAAACCTTCTTGATCACCATTGGTGACCGTACTGTAACGGGCATGGTGACCCGGGATCAGATGGTCGGCCCATGGCAGATTCCGGTGGCTGACTGTGCCGTAACCAGTGCCAGTCTGGACAGTTACTATGGCGAAGCGATGTCATTGGGCGAACGTGCGCCAGTGGCCTTGCTGGACTTCGCTGCCTCTGCCCGTCTGGCGGTGGGTGAAGCACTGACGAATATTGCCGCGACCCAAATTGGTGAACTCAAGCGCATTAAACTGTCGGCTAACTGGATGTCCGCCGCTGGGCATCCGGGTGAAGATGCTGGCTTATATGAAGCAGTACGTGCCGTGGGTGAAGAGTTATGTCCGGCGCTGGAAATTACCATCCCGGTGGGCAAAGACTCTATGTCGATGAAAACCCGCTGGCAGGAAGGTGACGAGCAGCGCGAAATGACCTCGCCGTTATCATTGGTGATTACTGCTTTTGCTCGTGTCGAAGATGTCCGTCATACCGTCACACCGCAATTACGTACTGATAAGGGTGATAACGCGCTGCTGCTGATTGATTTAGGCGCAGGCCACAATGCCCTGGGTGCGACGGCACTGACTCAGGTTTATCGTCAGCTCGGGGATAAACCGGCTGATGTGCGCGATGTGCAGCAATTGGCCGGTTTCTTCAATGCGATGCAGCGCTTAGTGGCGGATCAGGCACTGTTGGCTTATCACGACCGCTCTGATGGTGGTTTGTTGGTGACACTGGCGGAAATGGCCTTTGCTGGTCATTGTGGTGTGCAGGCAGATATTCACGTCTTGGGCGATGATGCTCTGGCGGCGCTGTTTAACGAAGAGCTGGGTGCGGTGATTCAGGTGCGTGCCGAGCAACAAGCTGCGGTAGAAAAAGTTCTGGCAGATCATGGTTTGGCAAACTGTGTTCACTATCTGGGCCGTGCTGTTGCGGGTGATACCTTTGATATCCGCAGTGGCATTGAGATGGTATACAGCGAAAAACGCAGCACTCTGCGCTTGTGGTGGGCTGAAACCACTTGGCAGATGCAGCGCCTGCGCGATAACCCTGACTGCGCCGATCAGGAGCATCAAGCCAAACAGGATGAACGTGATCCTGGTTTAAATGTGAAACTGACCTTTGATCCGGCTGAAGATATTGCCGCACCTTATATCATCAAGCAGGCGCGACCAAAAGTGGCGGTGCTGCGTGAACAAGGGGTTAACTCCCATGTTGAGATGGCTGCTGCCTTCCACCGTGCCGGTTTTGATGCGATTGATGTGCATATGAGTGACTTGCTGGCGGGGCGCACAGACTTGCAATCCTTCCAGACTTTAGTGGCGTGTGGCGGTTTCTCTTATGGCGACGTACTGGGTGCCGGTGAAGGTTGGGCGAAGTCCATTCTGTTCAATAACCGCGTGCGCGATGAGTTCGAAGCTTTCTTCCATCGTCCTGAAACTCTGGCGCTGGGGGTTTGTAACGGTTGCCAGATGATGTCTAATCTGCGTGAGCTTATCCCCGGTGCTGAGCACTGGCCACGTTTTGTCCGTAACCTGTCCGATCGCTTTGAAGCGCGTTTCAGTCTGGTTGAAGTGGCCAATAGCCCATCACTGTTTATGCAGGATATGGCCGGTTCCCGTATGCCAATTGCTGTTTCACATGGTGAAGGGCGCGTGGAAGTGCGTGACGCGGCGCATTTGGCGACATTAGAACAGAGCAATTTGGTGGCATTGCGCTTTGTGAATAACCAAGGCGTGGTTACCGAGCAATACCCAGCTAACCCGAATGGTTCAGCGCAGGGTATTACGGCGGTGACCAGTGCCAGCGGCCGCGCAACGGTTATGATGCCGCATCCTGAACGAGTCTTCCGTACGGTGAGTAATTCATGGCACCCGGAAGAGTGGGGCGAAGATAGCCCGTGGATGCGTATGTTCCGTAATGCACGTAAGCAATTGGGTTAATGAATAAGAGGGGGCATTGCGCCCCCTTATTTTTACACGGCAATTTATCTATTTATGGAATAACTATGGTGTGCGTTATTTCTTTTATCTTTTTATTATTATCAGCCAATTCAATAATAACTTGATAAGTGCCAGGTTGGGTGCTGGTCATTTTTAATGTTATAACCTTCTTGCTATTATTAATAAATCCAGCGGTATTAACTATTTCAATATTGTTACTGTTGAGGATGTAGGTATTGTAATTTAATATTTCTTCGGATTCTATTGAGAAGGAAATGTTATATTCTGCTGCTTCTTGATTATAATATGAGTCCGTAAATACAATATCAAAATCAGGGAAGCTACTATAGCTAATCAAATGGTTCTCCTTTGGGTTTGCAGCCATAGTCAGCGCGCGGGCTATCTGATATGTGAAGGTATTATATATCTTGGTGCTACTATGAAAGTTATCAAGGCTGGATGATGCCAAAGGAGAGAAAAGGATAAAACTGGAAAACAGTAGGGATGCAATATTTATCATTGTTATATTCCTTGGTATAACAGCGTGATATTAACGGGAGTAATCCTCACCTGTCGTATTTGTTAATGTCATATAATAGGTTTTATCCGCGAGCTGATGGTTTGTATCGAGTGATGTAATGACTAATCGATAATCCCCAGCAGAAAAATCATTTAATGGTAACGTCATTCCCTTCGAGCGATTATTAATAAGTGTCGTGGTTTGTGCTTTCTCATTGTCATATTGATCGTAGATATAGGCGGTGATTAATAAATGGCTTTGTGTTGTTACCGTCATGGGAACTTCCCCCTGGCTATTTTCGAGCCAATAATTGGTTTGAATTCCATGCACAGAAAAATTATCAGTAGCAGAGTCCTGACCGATCAATATGAGTTTGACGGGGTGATGGCCAAGGAGGGACGCGGGGGCAAAGAAACTTGTCAGCAGCGCGCAGATCAAAGTGATATAGCTGATTTGCATATGAGTACCTTCCTAATAATAGGTCAGTGAAATTCTGTGGCAGATACCGTTGAATCGCTTCTCTAGGCATGAGCCATTGTCGATGCTTTGCGTTCTGTACTTTGGTGATCGATTCATCAGTTACCAGAGCCAGGTAATGAGCGTGACTCATTTGTGAGGGTGATTAAATCTCATAATTTATAACGTGATAATTATTTAAACAGGCATCAGTGGTGTGACGAAGGGGTTGATAAGGAGAGAAGATATTGGCGGTAATGCAGTCTGTTTTTTTAGTAATTATTTGATTTTAAAATGATTAAACTAATGTGTCGGGAAATCGCGACAATAGGGATGTAGGTTGTCTCAAAAAGGAGACATTTAACATATTGATTTTTATCTATTTTATTTTAATGGATATTGAGTGTCGGGTAATAGCGACAAAAGCGGGTTTGATCACTCGATTTGACTAATACAATCACAATAATAATTTACTATTAAATATTATTTTCGTTTAAAATCATTGCGTTAAGTTATTTTTATAAAACTTGGCACGCTACCTGCATTATCTCTAACAGTTGCTCATTCACTTTTTATGATAGTCCCGCCGTAAAGCGGAATATGCGCTTCATAAGCCACCGAATGATGCCTAAGACTGGTACCTATCGTCCACCTAAATCGATATCGTGTGAATGCACCTTATCAAACATCGGACGACACGTTGAGTGAGGTGCCGCCTATGTCCTACTGTGATGAATGGTTCATCAATTTTGGACATGTCTGGATGCTATTCGTCTCATCCTCCCGATGATTGCCTCGGCTTCATCAAACTGGAGACGATGTTTAAGGGCATCCACATATTCTGCGACGGGGCAATTTATTGCCCCGTTGTCACATCTGATGACTGTTAAAGTCAGTTATTTTACACTAGATAACGCTCCCATTTTCGCTGCAACTTATTATAAAAGCAGGTCTGATGATGATTCTGACGATAATGGAAAAGGCGCATTAATTAAAAGCACTTCGCTCAACGCTAAGTGCTTTTTTTTTATCTCTACTCTGGGTATGACGGCGTTAATTGGATAACAGGCATTGTAATCCTGACAAAGTCAGTTAGCATCACAACAGAATGATAGGTAATGAGATGATTTCGTTGAAAAGATGGCGTTTGTTTCCTCGGTCTTTACGTCAATTGGTGCTCATGGCGTTTCTGTTGGTGCTGCTTCCTTTATTGGTGCTGGCATACCAGGCTTATCAAAGTCTTGACCACCTAAGTACTCAAGCGGCTGATATTAACCGCACTACGCTGGCTGATGCCCGGCGCAGTGAGGCGATGACCAGTGTGGCGCTCGAAATGGAGCGCAGTTATCGTCAATACTGCGTATTAGATGATGCAACACTGGCAAAGCTCTATCAGCATCAGCGCAAACAGTATGCCCAGATGCTTGACACCCATGCGCCTATCCTGCCCGACGCCCGTTATTACCAGACTCTACGTGAGCTGTTGACTCAACTTTCTGATATTCAATGTAAAAATAGTGGCCCAGAACAGAATGCTTCTGTCTTGTTAGAGCAATTTTCCCGCTCAAATGCCGAAATGGTACAAGCCACTCGTGACGTTATCTTCTCTCGGGGTCAGCAATTACAGAAAGATATCGCCGAACGGGGGCAATTCTTTGGCTGGCAATCCCTATTGCTGTTTTTGGTCAGTGTGCTGCTGGTGGTGCTATTCACTCGGATGATTATCGGGCCAGTTAAAGGCATTGAACGAATGATTAATCGTCTGGGAGAAGGACGGCCACTGGGGAATACCGCCTTGTTTAAAGGGCCGCGAGAGTTACGTTCATTGGCGCAACGTATAATTTGGCTCAGCGAACGTTTAGCTTGGTTAGAATCACAGCGCCATGAGTTTTTGCGCCATATTTCGCATGAGTTGAAAACGCCATTAGCCAGTATGCGCGAAGGAACCGAATTGTTAGCCGATGAGGTTGCTGGGCCATTGACCCAAGATCAAAAAGAGGTGGTCGCTATCCTTGATAACAGCAGCCGCCATCTACAATTATTAATTGAGCAATTATTGGACTATAACCGGAAATTGGCCGATGGCCCCGGTGAACTTGAAAATGTTGAATTGGTCGAGATGGTTGAAGATGTGATTGCGGCCCACAGTCTGCCCGCGCGAGCAAAGATGATTCGTACCGAGACGGATCTTGCGGCGGACATTTGTTGGGCAGATCCGACCTTATTGATGCGAGTATTAGACAATCTCTACTCCAATGCGGTGCACTATGGCGAGGAATCCGGTACCATTTGGATTCGTAGCCGTCAGGTGAATAACCGCGTGCAAATTGATATCGCTAATACTGGGGCGTCGATCCCGGTATCAGAAGAAACCATGATATTTGAGCCTTTTTTCCAGGGAAGTCATCAGCGAAAAGGGGCTGTCAAAGGCAGCGGGTTGGGGTTGAGTATTGCGCAGGACTGTATCAAACGTATGCAAGGTGACTTGCAATTGGTGTCCGTGGATTATGCCCCCGTCTGTTTCCGTATTGAATTGCCATTAACCGCCGAGAATGAATAAATAATGTACAAATGGTCTATGGGCAGCATGATTAAAAAGACCGCCTTTTTAACCTCACCAACCTCAACTGCGGCGGCAATGCCAGCGGGCGGGTTGGGTTCGAGTATTTTTTGGCGAGCTTTATTGCTGGCCCCTCTATTACTGACAGGGTGTACTGCTAATCCGACCGCTGGCCGCTTTTCACAGGCGGTTCAAATGGTGATCCCGGAAACGAAAATCGTCGATTATCGAACGTTATCCTGTGATGTACTGTGGGATCTTGATGATAAAGAGACACTTGAAAACTCCCTTTACTGGTTGCGGGCAATGGATTGTGCTGAGCGCCTGGGTTCCACCCAAGCGCGGGCGTTAGCGAAAACGTTACCGGTAGTGACATGGTCAGCCGCCTTTAAGCAAGGCATTCTGCTGAGCAGCTCGGAGCCGTCTATTGCAGAGCGCCGTCAGGTAGTTGAGCGGATGAACAGCTATAGCCAAAGCTTCCCCGGCGCGGTACGCCCACTGATTCAGCTCTGGCGTGAGCAGCAGGTGCTGCGTATCTCTCTGGCAGAAGAGCGCACGCGGTACCAGCGCTTGCAAGAGGAGTCAGACGGGCAGATTGATAGGCTGCGGGAAAGTCAGGTCCGCTTGCAATACAACTTGCTGGATACCACCCGTAAGTTAGAAAACCTAACGGATATTGAACGCCAGCTTTCATCGCGTAAGCAGCTACAAAATGAAATTCCTGAGACTGATGCCGATAGTAAAGCCGCAGCATCAGTGGTGCCGAAACCTGTCGAGGCCAAACCTCAGCCAAAGGTCGAGCCAGCTAAACCTGCTGAAGTTAAACCGGCAGAAAGCAAGCCGATAGAAAGCAAGCCGGCAGAAACTAAACCAGCTGAAACTAAGCCTGTTGAAAGTCAACCCGCTGAGGCTAAACCAGCTGAAACTAAGCCAGTCGAGGCCAAGCCAGTAGAAGCCAAACCTGTTGAGAATAAGCCCGCAGAACCTCAGGTAGAGAGTAAACCTGCGCCGCAATCGGTAGAAAAACCGGCTGATACTTATACACCGCCAGTCGTACCGCCAACTGACGTCCCACCTGCGACTAATAAGGAATCTCATGACGCCACGCAAACCGGCCAATCTACTGCTGGTTGATGACGACCCCAGCTTACTTAAGTTGCTGGGGATGCGTTTAACCAGTGAAGGTTTTAATGTCACCACCGCAGAAAGCGGGCAGGAAGCATTGCGTCTGTTAATGCGTGAGAAGATTGATCTGGTTATCAGTGACTTGCGAATGGATGAAATGGACGGCATGGCGCTGTTTGCTGAAATCCAGAAGCATCAACCGGGTATGCCCGTAATTATTCTGACTGCTCACGGCTCAATCCCGGATGCCGTCGCTGCCACTCAGCAGGGGGTGTTCAGCTTCCTGACTAAACCGGTGGATCGCGATGCTTTATATAAAGCTATCGATGCAGCTTTGGAGCTTTCTATTCCTGCTGGTGATGATACCTGGCGTGAAGAGATTGTAACCCGCAGCCCGGTGATGTTGCGCTTGCTGGAGCAGGCTAAAATGGTGGCACAATCTGATGTCAGTGTGCTGATTAACGGGCAAAGTGGCACCGGGAAAGAGGTGTTGGCGCAAGCTATTCATGCCGCCAGCCCGCGGGCAAAAAAAGCGTTTATCGCGATAAACTGTGGTGCATTACCTGAACAGTTGCTGGAATCAGAACTCTTTGGTCATGCCAAGGGGGCGTTTACCGGGGCAGTGAGCAGCCGTGAAGGGCTATTTCAGGCCGCCGAAGGTGGCACACTGTTTTTGGATGAAATCGGTGATATGCCGCTGTCTTTGCAGGTAAAACTGCTGCGAGTATTGCAGGAACGCAAAGTGCGCCCATTGGGCAGCAACCGTGATTTAAGTATTGATGTGCGGGTGATTTCAGCCACTCACCGCGACTTGCCAAAAGCGATGGCCAAGAATGAATTCCGTGAAGATCTCTACTATCGTTTGAATGTAGTGAATCTAAAAATTCCGGCGCTACATGAGCGCTCAGAGGATATTCCGCTGTTGGCTAACCATTTGTTACGTGAATCAGCCAAACGCCATAAGCCTTTTGTCCGTAGCTTCTCAACAGACGCCATGAAGCGGCTGATGACCGCCAGCTGGCCAGGTAACGTGCGCCAGTTGGTGAACGTAATTGAACAATGTGTGGCATTAACCTCAGCCCCGGTTATCAGTGAAGCGCTGGTTGAACAGGCGCTGGAAGGGGAAAACACCGCATTACCGACCTTTGTAGAGGCACGTAATCAATTCGAGTTGAATTATTTGCGTAAACTCCTGCAAATCACCAAAGGCAATGTGACTCAGGCGGCGCGGATGGCCGGGCGTAACCGGACCGAATTTTACAAGCTATTGTCGCGCCATGAGCTAGATGCTAATGATTTTAAAGAATAATAACGGTTAGTGGCTGGCAAAGTGAGTTACTGACAAAAGTTTTTCCTGATATACCCAGTAGATTTCAAGATACAGGTAACACCTCTACAGCTTGAAAGATGATGGGTATAAAACTGAAGCAGAGTTTAAATACAAATGAGCAGAAAACTTTCCATTGCACTAGCCCAGCTAAATTGGTTGGTCGGCGATATCGAAGGCAACACTGAACGTATGTTGCAAACCTTACATGAGCAGCAGAAGGCGGGAGCCTCACTGGTCATGTTCTCTGAGCTGGCTCTGTCTGGGTATCCGCCCGAAGATCTGCTGTATCGTGATGATTTCTATCAACGCTGCGAAGCACAATTGGATCGTTTACAGGCGGCAGCGCAGCAAACGGCGGTGTTGGTCGGTCATCCATGGCGTGAGGCGGGTAATCTCTATAATGCACTGTCGCTGTTTGCTGATGGCAAATTGCAAGCGCGCTATTTCAAGCAGCAACTCCCCAACTACGGCGTATTTGACGAGAAGCGCTATTTCTCAGCTGGCCATGACACCTGCGTGGTAGAGCTAAAAGGCTACCGTCTGGGCCTGCTTATTTGTGAAGATCTCTGGTTCGATGGCCCGGTTGATGCGGCTAAAGCGGCTGGCGCAGAAATAGTGTTGTCGATCAATGCTTCGCCTTATAATCGTGAAAAGCCTTATATCCGCAAAACCTTGATGGCGGCTCATTGCCAGCGTACCGGCTTGCCATTGGTGTATCTCAACCAGATTGGCGGGCAGGATGAGCTGATTTTTGACGGCTGTTCCAAAGTGTTTGATGCTGCTGGCAATATGACTCATCGTCTGGCGGCCTTTGCTGAACAAACCGCCTTGGTGCAATTCAATGAGTGTGAAGTGGTGCCGATGATGGCACCAGCCGCAGAGTTACCACCACTGGCGCAAGTGTATGAAGCGCTGGTATTGGCGGTGCGTGATTATGTCACTAAGAATGGCTTTAATGGCGCGGTATTGGGGCTTTCCGGCGGGATTGACTCGGCACTCACACTGGCGATTGCTGTGGATGCGTTAGGTAAAGATAAGGTCCAGGCATTGATGATGCCGTTCCGTTACACCGCAGATATCAGTATTGCTGATGCCAAAGAAGAAGCTGAAATTCTGGGGATTGAATTTGATGTGCTCTCCATCGAGCCGATGTTTGATGCCTTTATGGGCCAATTGTCGCCGATGTTTGCGGGTACTGCGCGCGATACTACAGAAGAAAACCTACAAGCGCGCTGCCGTGGTGTGGTGTTGATGGCCTTGTCGAACAAGCGCCGCAGCATTGTATTAACCACCGGTAACAAAAGCGAAATGGCCGTAGGCTATGCCACACTGTACGGTGATATGGCTGGTGGTTTTGATGTCCTGAAAGATGTGCCCAAGACGCTGGTATTCAAATTATCAGAATATCGCAATACCGTTTCATATGTGATTCCGCAACGGGTTATCACCCGTCCACCATCAGCGGAGCTGGCACCGGATCAGAAAGATGAGGATAGCCTGCCACCTTATGATATTTTGGACGCCATTCTCGAAGGGTATGTCGAGCAGGATAAGTCAGTTGCAGATTTGGTTGCTGACGGTTTTGATGAAACTATCGTGCGTAAAGTCATCCGCCTGGTAGATATCAATGAATACAAACGGCGTCAGTCAGCTGTTGGGCCGCGTATCACCGCCCGCAATTTTGGCAAAGATAGACGCTATCCGATTACATCAGGCTTTGGCCGCAAGAATTGGTAAAAACAGGGATTCACCATGAAAAAAATTGACGCGATTATTAAGCCATTCAAACTCGATGATGTCCGTGAGGCACTGGCTGAAGTCGGTATCACCGGGATGACGGTAACAGAAGTTAAAGGTTTTGGCCGCCAGAAAGGGCATACCGAGCTGTACCGTGGTGCTGAGTATATGGTGGATTTCCTGCCAAAAGTGAAAATTGAGATTGTTGTTGCTGACGATATCGTCGATACCTGTGTAGAAGCGATTATGCAAACTGCCCAGACCGGTAAAATTGGCGACGGTAAAATCTTTGTCTTTGATGTTTCACGCGTAGTACGTATTCGTACTGGTGAGCAGGACGAAGAAGCGATTTAATTGCTATCTGTCATGCAGTAAAAAGCCCGTTTCGTTTTGCGACGAACGGGCTTTTTAGCTTATGTTTCTATAACTTCTTGATATCCCAAACTTCTTGATATCCCTGCGACGGCAGATTGGCGGGATTAGGCGGGAACAAATAGCCCCAACCAATAGAACAGGTTAAGCACCACACCGGCGATAATCACCGCCACCACAGGTGCGGCAATCTTCATCACTGGGCGGCCAATAGCTTCGTTGAGGAAATACAGGGCTGTGGTGATAGTGAAACCGGTATAACCGGCCATTTTGATCGAGGCAAAAATAGCCCCGATTAACAGCGCATATTCCATCAACAAGTTCATGGCGTTACGAATATTGTCGGAGGCATTACGCACCGAAGGGAAGCGGCCCAGCCACTTGCCGATTGAGCGCAACATCAATACTTCCAGCGATATTACAACCGCTCCAATTATCCCTGCCAGCAATGGGTTAGGGACCAAATAACCGACCACAAACACAAAGGTGAAGCCAGCAACCGCATAGACACCCGTCGCCAGCGCGGTGGTGGCTATCAGGGGCACAAAGCCGAGGCCACGCATAAACTCGGCCAATGATGCTTGGTGGATCAAAGCTAATGACTCTTCTGGTGTGATACCCGGCGCATAGGCTTTGGCCAGTGTGTAAATCGACACTTCACTGCCGCCGAAGATTTTCATACTCGCGACGGCAGAAATTAACCCGCCGACAATTGCCAGCATGGGTAGGTTTTTAATTATTCGTTGGGTTCGCTCTTCGAAAACAGAGTGCCCGCCACCACCTCCCAGGTGGGTTTTGGCCCGTAAATCTTGTGCGATGGCGATACCGATCAGCAGGATCATACCGACAAAAATTTCAATAGATTCAGGGAATAGGCCGGTGAAACGGGTGATAATTAGGCGGGTTAGCAGCACGATAAAGGCGGAAACAACCGCGGTTTTCCAGCCAAATTGATAGAAAATAGCCACCAGAGGGAACAGGGCAAAGGCGGAAATTACCGGGCTGCTTAGCTCCCCCAGTGAGCCAATAAAGTTCACCGGCAATGAGGTTAAGGCGGTGTTGACGGCGGGCAAGCTGGTAAGAGCCAAAATACCCCAGGCGGCACCTAGCGCGAAGGCCAGATAGCTATTGATCGCCAATACGCCAATGATGTCTGTCGGCAGGAACAGTAACCAAGAGTTAAGCAAGCCGGTGGAGAGAGTAAATGAGATACCGACGGAGGCAATAAAGCCGACACTCAGGCCGAAAGCGATACTGCCGGCTTCACGGCGGCTCATATTACCTTCAACCAATTGCGGAAGAATAGGGCGAATACCGTCATGGAACACGGCGACAGAACGGTGAGAAAGCAGCGCGGTCATCCCTGTCAGCAGGGCAACCACAACAATATGAATATAATCCACGGTGGTCCCCTTAGCGCAGTTGCGTAATCAGCAGTGGGATGGCATGTTCAATATGTTCGACCGACAAGCCAAAGGCTACTTTGCCCTCAGCGACAAACTTTTCTATCTGCTCAGGTTTTGCTTTGATGCCAGGCTTGGCAATAGTGGCACTTTTGTTATAGCCAATAATTGCGATAGCCATTGATAATGCCGCTCCAGCACCGGTATTACAGGCACCGATATAATAATCCAATTGGCCTTCTTTGACTTTTAGGGCGGCATCCATATCCGAGAGAATAAAAGTCTCGAAAGTATTCGGTGCCGTCTGCTCAATCATTTCGCGTATTAACTCTCGTTGCAGCCCGGCAATGCCAATCTTCTTCATAATCACTTTCCTTGCGTCTTGAAAAATTTATTAGGATTGTGGCGCAACATCATTTCCACCTGATCGTGGGAAATCCCTGCGGCCAGTAACATGGGAACAAACGAATCAACTAAATAGCTAAATCCACTGCCGCCATTGGCTTTTAAATGTGAGCGACGGGTGATATCCATCGACAGCATAACCCTATCTAATAACCCATGTTCGGCGAGGGTAACTAACATGGCGACACGGCGCTCATCCGGGAAATAGCTATTTTTACCAATGGTGTCGAATTGGACATATACGCCCATATCGATCATTTTCATAATAAGGTCTGGCTGTTCTTTCAGGTCACAATGGCCGATAACCACCCGATCCAGTGGGACCGCATACTGTTTGAGCAGGGCTATTTGTTGCAACCCCATAGTACTGAAACTGGTATGGGTAGAAATGGCAAGGCCAGTTGCATGGTGAGCCAGCGCTGCGGCATGAAAGACTTTTGCTTCATCAGGGGTAACCACACCCTCACTGGTACCAATTTCAGCAATAACACCGGCTTTTAGCTCAGTTCCATCAATACCAATCTCAATCTCATCAATCATGGTCTGCGCTAATTGTTGCGCGCTACTCTCGCGCACCATCGGCGGATAGAAACTGTCGGTGTAATATCCGGTTGAAGCGATAACGTTTATGCCACTGTCGCGCATCAAATTCAATAAAAACTGAGGGTTGCGCCCCATGTATCGATTGGTGACTTCGACGATATTCGCCACACCTTTGCCCACTAATTCACGCATTTCGTCGCAAATGGGTTGATATTGGTCCAAGCGACAGTCCAGATTATTTTTAAATCCGGACAAATCAATATGCAGATGTTCGTGGGCGTAGGTATATCCATTGGGATTGATCATCGGGCAGGCTCCGAAGCAAGTCAGTCATTATACGGAAGATTGATTCTATTAGTATCGCTTACTATTCTGGCAGTTTATTGCCCTGACTATCATAGCGACCCATTATGCGCGGGTTTCCACTTTGGATGCCATCAATCAAAACCACGTCACTGCGAGTAACAAATATTTGGGTACGGAAACTCATGATAACCGGGCTGCCGACCGGGAACTGTCCTGCGAGTCGCAGGCAATAATCGATACTGTCATCATCAATCGGTAATATCGTGCTTTGGCTAAATTGGTTATCGTGCCAAATCAATGCATTCTGTAAATGGCCGCGACGATAATGGCCGCCACCAAATAAATAACTGTTAGCCGCAAAATGATGGGAAATCTCGGACAGATAAAGCATGGATATCTGTTCTGGTTGGTCACCATGCTGATTGGCAGGAATGGTACCGGTGAGGGCATGGCCCGGCTCACTGTGTGTCACCCCCCATTGAGCCAATTGAGGCAGGGTGGTGCAACTGGTTGCTGAGGGGGCATTCACCTGCTCAATACTCACCCCCTGTGCCTGTAAAATATTCCGCGCGGCCAGTAGAGTATGCATGTTGGCTGTTGGCGAAGTCCGCTGTGACTGGGAGTCATATAGCATGCAGGGAAAATGTGTTATCCCGACTAATCGTACCGCCGGCATCTCTCTCAAAGCTGCAATCACTGCGGGTAGCTGGCTTAATTCAAAACCAGCTTCCTGCCCGGCATATAATAAGTCGCCAGATTGGCAAACTTTCAGCATGAGTGGCTGGATAATATGCTGACGATGGGCGGCCTGCGATATTTCCAGTGCCTTTTCTAATGAGAAAACAGTAATGACTTCAGGTCGTTGGCGAACAACTTCGTCCACCATGCCAGAAGGTGGTTGGACCAAATGCCCAATATGAGCAACAGGAATGGCGTGGCGATAAAGCTGGCGCGCTTCTTTAAAATCAACGGCTACCATGCCCTGATAGCGCTGGTCCTGATATTGGCAAGCCAGCAGGCGGCGGCATAACTCCGGGTTTCGCCCGAATTGCTTACTCATCAAATACAGTTTTATCTGGTAACGACTTGCTGTTTCAAGCAGCAGGCGAGCATTCGCTTCTGTCTGTTCAACATCAATGACATAGCTATCAGGAGAAATTTTCCCCTGGTGCCAAAAAGAAATAGCCGCATCAATTAATTGAGTATTTTGTTTTAACAGGGTTTTTAAAAACATTTTATGTCCTGATTGTCCACGGCATCACAGATTTAATTAAATTATCATTATTTTGAATATTTATTATAAAAGTGCCCTGATGCTATATTTTCTATAACTGTGCCCTAATAAATTAACTTAACGCAAAGTGGGCATGTCACTAGAAAGGTATAGACCGTAAAGGTTGGCGAGTAAATATCCGATTTCATTTTCTGCTGGTTTTAGCGAAAAATAAGCCAATAGATCCTGATTGATCTCTCGAATATAGTGAATATCTTCACTTTGGGTAATTTCCGCTAATATCGCTGGGTCCAGCGCATTAATCTCTTCACCGCGGCGGGTGCGCATTAATGCATTTGCCATATGGGTAATGGCCATAGCGCCTTGGGAGCTATGAACCGGCAACTGCCAAAAATTTTCTAACCGGTTGATAACCTGATCGAGTCCTTGACCAATATCGGGGTCGATAACCCCTGATTGACACAGAATATTGAGACGCGCATCAATACAAATCTCCAAAGAGTGACCTCCAGAAAATAGTCCGGCTCATCGCCTGGTTGTTATGATTAATAGCGAGGTTCTATCTCGCCATTCTGTACCGCCCGCTGGTGGTCAAGCAGCAATGTTTCATTAATGCCTTTTTCCAACAGCAATTTTATTGGGTGATTATCAGGCCGGATAAGGATAACCGCCTGCGAGGCTTGGATATAACGCTCATCGCCCTGTAATTTTATTGCCTGCAAATCTTCATGGGGAATATTATCCGCCAGATTCCAAATAGCAGCATCAATATCACCACGGTTAATATGGGCGATACAATCACTATAAGGCAATTCAACTACTTCGATAGGTTGTCCGGCAAACTTAATCTCAGTCAGTAGACACTGGTCTGGCGAACGCGGATCTAGCCCTACGCGGCGGATATTATGCTGTTCACCACGACGACAAATCAGTTGGTGACCATCCACATAAGAGCCATTTCCCAGATTCAACGCTACCGACACTTTCCCTTGTGCTAAGTAACTTTTCGCTGCCAGATGGGAGACGACAGCCATATCGTAAATGCCATCTATCAGACATTCGATACGTACTTCAGCCCCACGCATATGGGCAAAATAAAGGGGAAGTAAGGTAAATTGTTGCCTTAAACCGCTCGCCAGACCTTCATAAAGTTTGGTGTAGGGCAGTGGCATAGCGCACACCATATTACCCAGATCGGCCTGTTGCAGTAACAGCGACATATTCAGATCAATCAGCAAGGTTCCGTTACGGCCTCGACGTTCCACGATAATCGCGTTATCTGCCTCCAGCACTTTTAATGCGTGCTGCACCACACCGACGGAGATACCGAAATCATCGGATAACTCATCAATGGTTTTAAGCCGATTACCGGGGCGTTCGCCAATTAAATAGCGCGCCATGGATACTAATGCTAACCCTTCTTTTTTTATGAATTTCTTACTCATGGTAGGTCAATTCAGCCTTAATTCACCCAGCAATAAGTTCTGTTACTGGGCAATAAATAGTAAGGGGATAATTTTAGTCGCACGATTAATTTTCAGTTATATGAACATTTAGACATTCATCTGAATATCTCATCGTGGCAATATTAAATTAGGATATATGAGATCTAAATCACGTTCTACCAAATTTAAAAGCAATAAGTAAACGGATTTTTTATAACCGATATGTTGGGGAGGCCGAATAGCATCCCCGAAAGAAATTAAATAAAATTCAATAATTAAATGACTTTATGCGGACCGAAACACTCATAGTGAATCCGCTCAGATGCCACTCCTTGTGCCAATAACTGACGACCAGCAAACTGCATAAAAGCTAATGGGCCACAGAAGTAATAATGCCTGTTGGGATCTGCTGCCAGCCACTGATGTGAACTGAGATCCATCAGGCCTTGGCTGTGATAATCCTGCCCTTTATTATCCTGCTCGCTCGGTTCGCGGTACCACACATGGCGGCTAAGATTCGGCATATTTTCTGCAATAGCTGAAACTTCATCGGCAAAAGCATGAACTCGCCCATTTTCAGCCGCATGCAGCCAATGCACTGGGGCGGAATGTTGTTGGTTATGCAAGGTATTGAGCATGCTTAACATGGGGGTTTGACCCACACCTGCAGAAATCAATGCCACCGGTGTCTCGGGCGAAATATCGAGGAAGAAATCACCCCGAGGCGGGGCAACACGGACGGTATCGCCCTCGTTAAGTTGTTGATGAAGATAGTTCGACACTGTACCTTGCTCTTCACGTTTCACCGCAATACGGTATGTTTTGCCGTTTGGTGCCGCGGTCAGAGAATATTGGCGGATTTCCTGATATTCGAGACGCTCATCTTCAATATAGATACCCAGATATTGGCCCGGTTTGAAATCCAGCACTCGACCACCATCTTCTGGCGCTAGCTCGAAGCTACAAATAACCTCACTCTGCATCTCTTTTTTGATGAGGCGAAAACGGCGCAAAGTCCTCCACCCCCCAGTGCTGGTTTCACTCTGCTCATAAATCTGGCTTTCTCGCGTAATAAACACATCGGCTAGAACACCATAGGCTTTGGCCCACGCATCTAGCACTTCCTGACCGGGGGAGAACATTTCATCCAAAGTGCTTATCAGATGGTGACCAACAATAGAATAATGCTCTGGTTTAATATTTAGGCTGGTATGTTTCTGGGCAATACGTTCCACGGCGGGCAGTAACGCCGCCAGATTATCAATATTCGCGGCATAAGCACAAATTGCGTTGAACAGGGCTTCGCGCTGATCGCCATTGAACTGGTTGCTCATGTTGAAAATGTGTTTGAGTTCAGGATTGTGTTCGAACATGCGATCGTAGAAATGCGCGGTCAGTTTCGGCCCGGTAGCGGCCAGTAATGGGATGGTGGATTGAACGGTAGCGATGGTTTGTTGGTCCAGCATGCGGTGCTCCTTAACTGTTTTCTTCAACTATTTTTCTTCCCGCTATCCTTGACTGCTGCAATGCCAATGATTGGGATTATAAGTTACAAATCAATACATGTATTTTAAATGCATCTTATAGATCGCTACTGAATTTGTAAATCAACATTGCCCTTATAAGGGTTTACTGCGCGGTGCCAGTTCACAGAATGTGAAAAAATCACATAATGAATATGAGGATAATTCCGTTGCTTTGGATGAACTCTGAACAGGTCAAAGCCTTACGCAGTCTGGAGCCAATCGTTTGCGTAAAAACCTCTGTCAAGACCTATCTTAACGGGGGGAAAACAGTTTACACTGTGGCATAGACCCCAAATGTTAGTTAAGTCAGGAGAGCCGGATGTTAAAGCGTGAAATGAACATTGCCGATTATGATGCAGATCTATGGCGTGCAATGGAGCAAGAAGTGGTGCGCCAGGAAGAGCACATCGAACTGATTGCCTCAGAGAACTACACTAGCCCGCGTGTTATGCAGGCACAAGGTTCTCAGTTGACGAACAAATATGCTGAAGGCTATCCGGGCAAGCGTTATTACGGTGGCTGTGAATATGTTGATATCGTTGAGCAACTGGCAATCGATCGCGCTAAAGAGCTGTTCGGCGCTGATTACGCTAACGTTCAGCCGCACTCCGGTTCTCAAGCAAACGTGGCGGTTTACTCTGCTTTGTTGCAGCCAGGCGACACCGTTCTGGGGATGAATTTGGCGCACGGCGGCCATCTGACCCACGGCTCACCGGTTAACTTCTCCGGTAAACTGTACAATATCGTCCCTTACGGTATTGATGAATCTGGCAAGATTGATTATGAAGATATGGCACGTCAGGCTGAAATTCATAAACCAAAAATGATCATCGGCGGCTTCTCTGCTTATTCCGGTATCGTTGATTGGGCAAAAATGCGCGAAATCGCCGACAGCATCGGCGCATGGTTCTTCGTGGACATGGCTCACGTAGCGGGCTTGGTAGCGGCAGGCGTTTATCCTAACCCAGTTCCACATGCACACGTTGTCACCACGACCACGCACAAAACACTGGCTGGCCCACGCGGCGGTTTGATTTTGGCGAAAGGCGGTGATGAAGATCTGTATAAGAAACTGAACTCTTCGGTATTCCCAGCCAACCAAGGCGGCCCATTGATGCACGTTATCGCTGGTAAAGCGGTGGCGCTGAAAGAAGCCATGGAACCTGAGTTCAAGATTTACCAGCAACAAGTGGCTAAGAACGCGAAAGCAATGGTGTCTGTATTCCTGGATCGCGGCTACAAAGTGGTTTCTGGCGGCACTGATAACCACCTGTTCTTGCTTGATTTGGTGGATAAAAACATCACGGGTAAAGATGCGGATGCCGCCTTGGGCCGTGCCAATATTACCGTGAACAAAAACAGTGTTCCTAACGACCCGAAAAGCCCGTTTGTCACTTCTGGTGTGCGTATCGGTAGCCCAGCCATCACTCGTCGTGGTTTCAAAGAAGATGAATCTCGCGAGCTGGCTGGTTGGATGTGTGATGTGTTGGATAACATCAACGACGAAGCCACCATCGAACGTATCAAACAGAAAGTTCTGGCTATCTGTGCGCGTTTCCCGGTTTACGCATAATATCGTCAGATTGATGTCAGTTTATAAAACCCGCGTAATGCGGGTTTTTTTATGTCTATAGCAGGCGGATAAAAATGCTCTTGATGTCATGCGGGAGCTATCGCAGCAGCTGTTGGTAATTTGTAATCCGTATGATTTAAATGTGAATTTAATCACAAACTGTATGTTTGCATAATTACAACATTGCTAGCAGACGAGGCCTCTGTCACAGTAACGGCTGACCTCGGAGGGATTCATGGTATTGCAATCAACACGTTGGCTGTCGCTCAGCTATTTCACCTATTTCTTTTCTTATGGCATTTTCCTGCCTTTCTGGGGCATCTGGTTGCAAGGGGAAGGGATACCGCCTGAAACCATTGGTATTTTGCTTGGTGCCGGGTTGATTTCCCGCTTTCTCGGCAGCCTGATTATTGCTCCTGGCGTTAAAGATCCTTCCCATCTGGTTACCGCAATCCGCATTTTGACACTCCTGGCATTGGCTCTTGCCATCGGCTTTTGGTTTGGTAATGGTTGGGCCTGGTTGATGATAGTTATTGCCGGTTTTAACCTATTTTTTGGCCCATTAGTACCACTGACCGATGCGCTGGCAGCGACCTGGCAAAAACAGATAACCATGGATTACGGCAAAGTCCGGCTATGGGGGTCACTGGCCTTTGTTATTGGCTCGGCATTGACCGGGAAGCTGGTCTCTGTCTGGGGCCATCCCGCCATCCTCTATAGCCTGCTTTTCGGTGTTTCAGCCATGCTAGTGGGGGCATTGCTGAAACCCAGCATCATGCCGCAGGGGGAGGTTAAGCACCGCAATGTGGCCGCAACTCGCTGGAAAGTGTTGTTATCTGATTCGCAAGTGTGGCGTTTTTTACTCTGTGTAACTCTGTTGCAGGGCGCACACGCCGGTTATTACAGCTTCAGTTCAATTTACTGGCAAGATGCCGGTTACTCTACTGCCACCATTGGCTATTTATGGTCATTGGGGGTGGTGGCCGAGATTCTGGTCTTCGCATTCAGTAATGTTCTTTTCCGCCGCTGGACAGCCCGTAGCCTGTTACTGCTTTCCGCGATCAGCGGCATTATTCGCTGGAGCCTGATGGCCTCCACCACCGAACTGTCGTGGCTCATTTTGATTCAAATCTTGCATTGTGGCTCGTTCACTGTTTGCCATCTGGCGGCAATGCGCTTTATTGCCGCTCGACGAGGGCCAGATGTCATCCGTTTGCAGTCAGTTTATTCTGCACTGGCGATGGGGGGAGGGATTGCGGTGATGACGGTTATCTCTGGTTTCCTGTTCGAGCACTATCAGGGCGGAGTATTCTGGGTTATGGCATTGATCGTGATCCCCGCGCTGTTTATTCGCCCGCGAGTGGTCGCGGCACCAGAAAATCTTAGCCACTAGGGCAATTCTAACAAACTACGTAACTGGTTGTTTTGTTGTTCAGTCAGTGGCAATAAAACCTGAATTAATGGGGGCATTGATTCAGGTTGCCGCACAGCATAAGGGGTCAGCACCACCGCGGTACCGGCAGGGGCACCGGACTGCAAATACACATCATGCGGTAAGTATTTAATATGCAGCGGCAACAGGGTCAGCTCACGAACCTGCTGTTCAACTTGCTCTTCCAATAACGGATTATTCCGCGTCAGCAGTAAAATCTGCTTTTCCTGTAATGCATTATCCTGCATCAGCCAGGCACCAAAACTAATGGCTATTAAAGCAATCTCGTCGGCAGAAAATTGAATTTGATACTCTTGCTCAAACGCGACCAGCGCCTGCTGAGTTGTACGTAACAGCCGTGGATATTGGCGGTTAACTTCTTTCAGTGATGAATTATCAATACCGATATTGAAATAACAGCGCTCAATAGCAGGGGCCAGATGGGCAAAAAGCTGGTTCATCAGCATTTCATTGCTGCTCAGCGTCATGCCCGAAAGCTGTTGAAAGTGTGCTACTAACTGATTGATAGCATTGACCAAGCGTGAGTCTTCTGCTGACTGAGTACTGTGATAACTGTGTGCCTTAATCATTGTCAGCATCAGTATTAGCACGTCTCGTTCGATCTTATCGAGTGGGCTACCTAATAGCGGATTAAATGAATCAAACAAACTGTCAGCGGCTGCCTGTGCCGGTTTGCACTCCAGCCATTGTTGCTGGGCGAGAGAGAGCTCTGGCAGGGCTTGCTGCCGACTCTCCCAAGCACAATAGGCCAAATACAGTTGTAAAAACTGACGGTCTTTTTCATTGAGCTGACGATTCAGGTAAGGTTCGCATTGAGCGACTATTTGCGGCAACTCCTCGGATATCAGGTGGTTATCCCATGAAAGCGCATCATATAAACTGGGGGCAAAATGATACTCAACAAATTCAGGGCAATAACGTAATCCACGGCGTAACCAGTGGATGAGGCAGAGCCTTTTGTCGAGCCGGCTGCCGTGAATCAGGCAGGGGTCATCGGCATTGGCACTGAGCTGCAAATGGTAGAAACGCTGGATTTCATTGGCAACCTCGGCTATATCTTGCCGGGTAGTCGGCAGCCCGACGCCATTCAATTGGCTGATAGTGTCCAGTTGTACTGTGCGTGCTGGCATAAATAGCATCAGTAACATATGGCAACGGCGTTGTTGACCGGATAGCTGTTGATCGGAAAACTTTTTATCGGGTAACCGGGGCACAGAAAAAGTGTCCAAGTGCATATAACCTTCCGTGATGGATGTGTCGTTATTCATCATTCTTAAGCATAGCAAAGGAGATTGTATTCGGTTTACTGAGGTAAGAGGCTTTTACATCGACTTACAACTTACATCACAGTTATCGTGGAATTTCCAAGGATTGATTTATGCAGGATATGTTATGTTATAACAAATTCGTTATGGGTAAGCGACTAACAGCCTTGCTGTTAGCGGGGAGCGCTTTTATGTATAGCCAATTGGCAGCAGCCCATCCCCACAGCTTTATCGATATGGATGCCACCCTTGTCAGTGAAAAACAGACGCTGGTGGGTATAAAAATGGTCTGGACGATGGATGAGATTACTTCCGCAGATCTGTTGTATGACGCAGAAAATGCCAAAAGTGATTCTGAAATCTGGAAGAAGCTGGCAGCCGAAGTGATGGCCAATGTGCTTGGGCAACATTATTTCACGGATATATACCGTGATGGTAAACCGGTGAAATATAAAAACTTGCCGACAGAATATCATTTGTCGCGTAAGGGCCATCAGGCGGTTTTGGAGTTTGTTTTGCCCTTGGCTGAGCCACAACCTTTGGTGGGGAAACCTTTTATTATCTCAACTTACGACCCGACCTATTTTGTGGATATGACTTATGCCGGAGATAAGGCCGTCAGGCTATCGGCAGAAATGGAAAAAAGCTGCAAATTAACCTTATTCACCCCCAATCCGAATGCTTCATTGCAGGCTTATGCGCTGTCATTGGATAAGAGTGATTCACCAGGAGAAGATATGGAACTTGGGAAACAATTCGCACAACGAGTCACTGTGCAATGTCAGTAGGGCTCACCTCGGCTTCGCGCCACAGACACTGGTTAATAAATTTATGGCCACTGTTGCTGTTTTTAGTGCTGCTGGCGGGTGCTGCCCATGTTGTCTGGCTCTATTGGCCGGAACTGCTGTTCAAGACGGTGGTCTGGCAAAAAAATATGCATCAGCAAATGGCCCAGCTACTGCAACAGGTTAAAGCTAATCCACATCAGACCGGTTTTGCACTGATGATGTTCAGTCTGATTTATGGGGTGCTACATGCGGTGGGGCCGGGGCATGGCAAAGTCGTGATTGTGACCTATTTAGCCACTCATCCAGCCCAGTTAAAAAGCAGTTTGAAGCTGACGTTTGCCGCGTCAATACTGCAAGGCGCGGTAGCAATTCTACTGGTCACGGTGCTGTTGGGCATGTTGCAACTCTCTTCCCGCTATTTGCATCAGAGTAGTTTCTGGCTGGAAAAAGGCAGCTTCCTATTAGTTATCGCCCTCGGTATCTTATTATGTTACCGGGCAATAAAGCGGCTTTATCAGCAGATAAAAATACTCAAGCCACAAAAAATTACCATCCAACGTATACAACCACTCAGCGCGGATCACGTGCATAGTGATAACTGTGGTTGTGGGCACCGCCATATGCCGAGCACTCAAGAACTGCAAGCGGGGGATGATTGGCGTACTCGGCTGGCGATTGTTCTGGCCATGGGAATGCGGCCTTGTTCAGGGGCTATCATGGTGCTGCTGTTTGCCAAAGTGATTGGAGTCTACTGGTGGGGGATTTTGTCTGCTATCGCCATGGCGATAGGAACATCATTAACCATCTCGTTATTGGCACTGTTCGTCCATTATGCGCGGCGGTTAGCGGTGCGTTTAAGCCACAAACGAGCACCTGCGGCTTGGGGGGCAATAGCGTGGGGAACATTAGCATTAACGGGCGGTATAATTTTGTTATTTGCCGGAGTTTTGCTTTATCTTTCCAGCCAGCCCGATTTCATCGGTGGCATTCGGCCCTTTGGACGCTAAATCTTGCCATAAAAAAAGCCAGTCGGTTAACCCAGACTGGCTTTTGATTTGAAACGGTTATTCGCGAGGAATTAACGTTTCAATGCATCACTGATTTCATCGCTCATTGCTTGAACGATAGATTTCACGATACGTGGATTACCCGCAACAATATTCCCTGAACTGAAATGGTTATGGCCGCCAGCAAAGTCGGTCACGATACCACCAGACTCACGTACTAACAGTTCGCCACCAGCAAAATCCCAAGGCTTCAAACCAATCTCAAAGAAACCATCTACACGGCCAGCGGCAACATAAGCCAGATCCAGCGCGGCAGAACCGGTGCGACGGAAATCGGCACACTGTTCAAACAGTTTGCCCACCACACGGATATAGGCCGGTGCGTGTTGTTTAACTTTGAATGGGAAGCCAGTCGCCAGAATGGTGCCGTCTAAATCTTTCGCGTTGGTACCGCGCAAACGATAGCCGTTTAACTGAGCGCCCTGACCACGGGTAGCTGTAAACAGTTCGTTACGCATTGGGTCATAAACCACAGCAACTTCAGTACGGCCTTTGATGCGTACTGCAATAGAAACTGCGAAATGAGGGAGACGTTTGATGAAGTTGGTCGTGCCATCCAGTGGATCAATAACCCATTGTACATCATCGTCTTCGCCGACCAACTCACCGCACTCTTCACCAATAATGGTGTGTTTTGGGTAAGATTTACGGATAACGTCAACAATCAAATTCTCTGATTCACGGTCAACGTTGGTAACAAAGTCATTACTGCCTTTCTGGCTCGCTTCGACAGCGTCCGGGGTTTCATAATTTTTGGCAATCAGGTTACCGGCCTTACGCGCAGCGCGTATGGCGATAGTCAGCATCGGATGCATGGGTATCTTCCACTAGGATGTTAAAGAACGAGAAACGGCGCGTAGTATAGCAGGGGATCTGATAAATGCCTATGTCTGTGTTAAGATATGGCGATTCCCCGTTATCCTTAGAGTTTGTATGTTACACAATATTCGTATCGTTTTGGTTGAGACCTCACACACCGGCAATATGGGTTCGACAGCCAGGGCCATGAAAACAATGGGATTAACCAATTTATATCTGGTCAATCCTTTGGTAAAACCGGATTCACAAGCCATTGCCTTATCAGCCGGCGCCAGCGATGTGATTGGCAATGCCACTATCGTTGATACCTTGGATGAAGCTTTGGCAGGATGCAGCTTGGTGGTTGGCACCAGCGCTCGCTCTCGTACCTTGCCTTGGCCCATGTTGGAACCGCGTGAATGTGGTGTCCGCAGCGCCCGTGAAGCAGAGCATGCCCCAGTAGCACTGGTGTTTGGCCGCGAGCGAGTTGGCCTCACTAATGATGAGCTGCAAAAATGCCATTATCATGTAGCTATCCCGGCAAACCCGGAATACAGCTCACTGAATTTGGCCATGGCGGTGCAAATCCTAGCCTATGAAGTGCGGATAGCATTCCTTGATCGCCAGCAAGCGGCAGCACCAATAGTAGAAGAAGAGGAAGCCCCTTATCCATTAGTGGATGATCTGGAGCGTTTCTATCTGCATTTAGAACAGGTTTTATCCCACACCGGCTTTATTCGTCAGGCACATCCGGGCCAGATTATGAGTAAGTTGCGTCGTCTATTTACCCGTGCGCGCCCAGAGGCTCAAGAGCTCAATATTTTGCGTGGCATGCTGACATCTATTGAAAAACAAGATAAATATCCGCAACGTGATGCAGATGCCAGTGAGCATAGCGACAAAAAATAATGCTTTATATCAATTGGTTATTATGCAAACGGCCACATATTATCGAGAATGAAATAGATAAATAATACTTGAGTAAATCACTAGGTTAAATAGTTGACTAAAACACTCAAGAATGTCAGAATTCTGGCTTGTTTTCACCAACAGGTAACTTTAGCTATGAGACTGACTTCCAAAGGCCGTTATGCCGTGACCGCCATGCTTGATGTGGCATTACATTCCCAGGACGGGCCAGTTCCTCTGGCAGATATTTCAGAGCGTCAGGGGATTTCATTATCCTACTTGGAACAGCTTTTTTCACGGTTACGCAAAAATGGCTTAGTCGCCAGCGTTCGTGGTCCAGGTGGCGGTTACCTGCTGGGTAAAGATGCATCAGCAATTGCGGTCGGTGCCGTAATCACTGCCGTTGACGAATCTGTCGATGCCACCCGTTGCCAGGGTAAAGAAGGTTGTCAGGGTGGCGATCGTTGCCTCACTCATACCTTGTGGCGTGATTTGAGTGAGCGCATCAGCAGCTTCCTCAACAACATCACATTGGCAGAACTGGTTAATAACCAAGATATTCTAGAGGTAGCGGATCGTCAAAATAACGATACGCGCCGTACGGCCAATGGCCGACCGCAAGAGACGATTAACGTCAATCTGCGCGCATAAGCAGAATCTGCGGAATTTTACGTTTTGGAAGTGATGTACGGAGCATAAGAGCAATGACCGAATCAAAAGTAAAGACACCGATCTATCTGGATTATGCAGCAACGACCCCGGTAGATCCTCGTGTCGCTGAAAAAATGATGCAGTACCTGACTCTGGATGGCATTTTCGGTAATCCGGCCTCTCGTTCTCATAAGTTTGGCTGGCAGGCAGAAGAAGCTGTTGATATTGCACGTAATGATATTGCCGCATTAGTTGGTGCAGACCCTCGCGAGATTGTCTTCACCTCTGGTGCAACTGAGTCTGATAACCTCGCAATTAAAGGTGCTGCTAACTTCTATCAGAAGAAAGGCAAGCACATCATCACCTGTAAGACCGAACATAAAGCGGTGCTGGATACTTGTCGTCAATTGGAGCGTGAAGGCTTCGACGTGACTTATTTGGCACCGCAGTCTAACGGTATTATCGACCTGAAACAGCTGGAAGCGGCAATGCGTGAAGATACCATTCTGGTTTCTATCATGCATGTGAATAATGAAATCGGTGTGGTGCAGGATATCGCTGAAATCGGCGAAATGTGCCGTAGCCGCGGGATCATTTTCCACGTCGATGCTACCCAGAGCGTCGGTAAATTACCGATTGACCTGAGCAAACTGAAAGTCGATTTGATGTCCTTCTCTGCCCATAAAGTTTATGGCCCGATGGGCATTGGCGCGCTGTTTGTTCGCCGCAAACCACGTATTCGTATTGAAGCACAGCAGCACGGTGGTGGCCATGAGCGCGGCATGCGTTCTGGTACCTTGCCAGTGCACCAGATCGTTGGCATGGGTGAAGCTTACCGTATTGCCAAAGAAGAGATGGAAAGCGAAGCTGCACGCCTGCGCTCACTGCGTCTACGTCTGTGGAACGGCATCAAAGATATCGAAGAAGTTTACCTGAATGGCGATTTAGAGAATGGCGCACCTGGCATTCTTAACGTCAGCTTCAACTATGTTGAAGGTGAGTCGCTGATCATGGCATTAAAAGATTTGGCTGTTTCATCTGGTTCAGCCTGTACCTCCGCGAGTCTGGAACCTTCCTATGTGCTGCGTGCATTGGGGATGAACGACGAACTGGCTCACAGTTCAATTCGTTTCTCTCTGGGTCGCTTCACCACAGAAGAAGAGATCGACTACGCCATTGCGCTGGTACGTAAATCCATTGGTCGTCTGCGTGACTTATCTCCACTGTGGGATATGTTCAAACAGGGCGTGGATATCAGCAGCATTGAATGGTCTCACCATTAATTCCAGACTTTAAGAATCAGGAGTAATCACATGGCTTACAGCGAAAAAGTAATCGATCATTATGAAAACCCACGTAACGTTGGGTCATTCGACAATGCAGATCCTACCATCGGTAGCGGCATGGTTGGCGCACCTGCTTGTGGTGACGTTATGAAATTGCAGATCAAAGTCAACGACGCCGGTATCATTGAAGATGCTCGTTTTAAGACTTATGGCTGCGGTTCTGCCATTGCTTCCAGCTCGCTGGTAACTGAATGGATGAAAGGCAAGTCTCTCGAGCAAGCTGAAGCAATCAAGAATACCCAGATTGCAGAAGAGCTGGAGTTACCGCCAGTCAAAATTCACTGCTCAATTTTGGCTGAAGATGCCATTAAAGCAGCTATTGCCGACTACAAAAGCAAACATACCGCTAAGTAGTCGTAGAATAGGTTATTAATAGCTAGCCCATAGTGCGATATTTGCTGTTATGGGCAGCGTCCAAGAGTTGAGGAAGGTATATGTCGATATCAATCAGCGACAGTGCTGCACAACGGGTCAGTGCCTTTTTAAATCACCGTGGTAAAGGCTTGGGTCTGCGTTTAGGCGTGAGGACATCGGGCTGCTCCGGTATGGCTTATGTCTTGGAATTTGTTGATGAAATGAACGATGACGATATCGTTTTTGAAGACAAAGGCGTGAAAGTGATCATCGACGGCAAAAGCATGGTCTATCTTGACGGCACCGAACTGGATTTCGTCAAAGAAGGGCTAAACGAAGGCTTTAAGTTCAACAATCCGAACGTCTCAAGTGAGTGCGGATGTGGCGAAAGCTTTAACGTTTAACTCCTGTTTTTGTTCCTGTCTCAGGCACTTGATGCTTAATATAGCTCTCTTGCACTAAAAGAGAGCTATATAGATCTCAGCTCAGTCATCACGACAACTCCCAGAGCATGCTATGGATTATTTTACATTATTCGGGCTGCCGGCTCAGTATCAGATCGACGGCAACCAACTCACTACCCGCTATCAAGAATTGCAACGCCAATTCCACCCCGATCGTTTTGCAAATCAGCCTGAACGCGAGCGTTTGGCCTCTTTGCAGCAAGCCGCGACCATCAATGACGCCTATCAAACCCTCAAGCATCCGTTAAAACGGGCTGAGTATATGCTATCTTTGCAGGGTTTTGATTTGGGCAACGAACAGCACACTATGCGTGATACCGCGTTTCTGATGGAACAATTGGAACTGCGGGAAGAGCTTGATGCTATCGAACGTAAGCCAGATGCCGAGACACAGCTGGCGGCCTTCAATAACCGCCTTGCTGTGATGACGCAAACGCGCAGTCAGCAGATGGTTGAGCAACTGGACAAGCAGCAGTGGGAACAGGCGGCTGATACCGTGCGGAAATTACGTTTTCTGGATAAATTGCACCAGCAGGTCGAGCAACTGGAAGAGCGGCTGTTTGACGACTTTGCCTGAGTACCTGATTGATAAAAATAAATAAAACTCAATTTATTGATCACTATAATGCCCGACTCATTCTTATTAGAGCGATAGCGCCACATAGATTTTACTTTTTAGACTCATGATTGATGGAAGCTCAACATGGCCTTATTACAAATTAGTGAGCCTGGTTTAACTGCTGCGCCGCATCAACGTCGGCTGGCCGCAGGAATAGATTTAGGTACCACCAACTCATTGGTAGCCACAGTGCGCAGCGGTAAAGCGCAAACGCTGGCAGATGAACAGCAGCGGGATCTTTTACCGTCTGTCGTTCATTATCAACAAGATGGCATTGATGTCGGTTGGAACGCGCGTCATTTAGCCGCACTGGACCCGGTCAATACCATCAGCTCGGTCAAACGTATGATGGGCCGCTCTCTGGCGGATATCAAACAGCGCTACCCCAATCTGCCTTACCAATTCCAGCCGAGTGAAAATGGCTTGCCAATGATCCAGACCGTCACCGGGTTGGTCAATCCGGTGCAGGTGTCTGCGGACATTCTCAAAACATTGGCACAGCGCGCCCAGGCGGCATTGGAAGGGGAGTTAGACGGGGTAGTGATCACCGTTCCTGCCTATTTTGATGATGCGCAGCGCCAGGGCACCAAAGATGCTGCCCGTCTGGCTGGGTTGCATGTGTTGCGTCTGCTTAATGAGCCGACCGCTGCCGCCATTGCCTATGGCCTGGATTCAGGTCAGGAAGGGGTTATCGCCGTTTACGATTTAGGGGGCGGGACATTTGATATCTCTATCCTGCGTTTAAGTCGTGGGGTATTCGAAGTGTTGGCAACCGGTGGTGATTCAGCACTGGGCGGTGATGATTTTGACCACTTATTGGCCGACTGGCTGCGTGAGCAAGCTGGTATAGATTCCCGTGATGATCATGGTATTCAGCGGCAACTACTCGATGCGGCAATTGCCGCCAAAATTGCGTTAAGTGATGCTGATTCTGTTGAGGTGTCGGTGGCGGGCTGGCAAGGGCAAATTACCCGTGCCCAGTTTGAATCTCTGATTGCCACATTAATTAAGCGCACATTGATGGCTTGCCGCCGGGCATTAAAAGATGCTGGCGTCACTGCTGATGAAGTATTGGAAGTGGTGATGGTGGGCGGTTCGACCCGGGTTCCTTTGGTGCGTGAGCAAGTGGGACAATTCTTTGGCCGTATGCCACTGACCTCAATTGATCCCGATAAAGTAGTCGCCATCGGTGCCGCCATTCAAGCAGACATTCTGGTTGGAAATAAACCTGACAGTGACATGCTGCTGCTTGATGTTATCCCGCTGTCTTTAGGGCTGGAAACCATGGGCGGCTTAGTCGAGAAAGTCATACCGCGTAATACCACTATTCCAGTCGCCCGCGCTCAAGAGTTCACCACCTTTAAAGATGGTCAAAGCGCGATGATGATCCACGTGCTGCAAGGCGAACGTGAGTTGGTGCAAGATTGCCGCTCTTTGGCTCGCTTTACCTTACGTGGTTTACCGCCATTGCCCGCCGGCGGCGCACATATCCGTGTGACTTTCCAGGTGGATGCCGACGGTTTATTGAGTGTCACGGCGATGGAGAAATCTACTGGCGTTGAAGCATCGATTCAGGTGAAGCCCTCTTATGGGCTGTCTGATGATGAAATTGCCAATATGATTAAAGATTCGATGGCGAATGCGCAAAGTGATATCGGCGCGCGTAAGCTGGCGGAGCAACAAGTCGAAGCTTCCCGTGTGCTGGAGAGTTTACAAGGCGCATTGGCCGCAGATGCAGCATTACTCAGTGAGCAAGAAAGTACCGCGATCGCTCAGGCAATGGCGGCATTACAGCAGCAGATGCAGGGCACTGACCCACACGCAATCGAAGCTGCGATAAAGGCGTTAGATGCACAAACGCAAGATTTTGCCGCGCGCCGGATGGATGCTTCTATTCGCCGTGCTTTGGCTGGCCATTCAGTGGATGAGGTTTAATCATGCCTAAAATAGTATTTCTGCCCCATAAAGACCTTTGCCCGGATGGTGCAGTACTGGAAGCAACTCAAGGTGAAACTATACTGGATGTTGCCTTACGCAATGGGATTGACATCGAACATGCCTGCGAGAAATCCTGCGCTTGCACTACCTGTCACTGTATCGTGCGAGAAGGCTTTGATTCTCTGCCAGAAAGCAGTGAACTGGAAGATGACATGCTGGACAAAGCCTGGGGTCTGGAGCCGGAGAGCCGCCTGAGCTGTCAGGCCAGAGTCACCGACGAAGATCTGGTGGTTGAGATCCCGCGTTATACCATTAACCACGCAAGAGAGCACTGATATGAGCTTAACGTGGCAAGATACCCGTGAGATTGGCGAAGCCCTTTACGATCAATTCCCGGATACGGATCCTAAAACCGTGCGTTTTACGGATATGCACCAATGGATTTGTGATTTGGAAGATTTTGAGGATGATCCTCAGGGATCAAATGAAAAAATACTCGAGGCAATTTTGCTGGTTTGGCTGGATGAGTTTGAATAACGCTACTCGTCATCTTTCAAGTTACAGGTGTGTTGGTGGCGCTCGCGCACCCGAATCACTGACTTATGTAAGCTTATCGGGATTTACTCACTTACCGCCTTCCTGCATCTTGAAATATATTGAGTAAAAATTGGGTCGCGTAAGCGGCCCTTTTTTGTACCTGATCTGATACCTTAGAGCTATGGCCCGCTAAGACGGCTATTTTACAGCAAGATTGGTAACCGCCGCGGTCAATATATGCCCTTCATCTTTCAAGTTGCAGGTGTGTTGTCTGCTCTCGGTCACCCGAATCACTTACTTGAGTAAGCTCATCGGGATGAACTCGTTTGTCGCCTTCCTGCACCATGAAATTTATTCGGTATAGACCTGCGTATAAGCAGCTGAATAACAGCAAAAAATAATAATGAAGAGGTAGTCCATGACAACAGAAATGATGCAAGTATCCCTATCCAATAATCCGGCAGATGCCCGCTGGGGCGAGAAAGCCCTGCTCAGTACTGATGCTGAGGGGATGACGATTCACCTGACCGGTAATGGCAAATTAGGTGCGATTCAACGTGCCGCCCGCAAAATAGACGGGCAAGGCATCAAACAAGTCAAACTGGCCGGGGAGGGCTGGGGTCTGGAGGAAAGCTGGTCATTCTGGCAAGGGTTCCGTGGGCCAAAAGGTCAGCGCAGCGTGGAGTGGGCAGAACTGCCAGAGCACGAAAAAACCGAGTTAGCGCAACGACTGAAAATTATCGACTGGGTGCGCGATACCATTAACGCCCCGGCAGAAGATTTGGGGCCAGAGCAACTGGCTAAAAATGCGATTGATCTGCTGTGCGCAGTATCCTGTGACGCTGTCAGCTACCGTATCACCAAAGGTGAAGATCTGCGCGAACAGGGCTATGCGGGGATCTACACTGTCGGTCGCGGATCTGATCGTGCGCCGGTATTATTGGCGCTGGACTACAACCCAACCGGTAATCCAGATGCGCCAGTAATGGCTTGTCTGGTAGGTAAAGGCATTACTTTTGATTCAGGCGGTTATAGCTTGAAACAGAGCGCATTCATGGATTCAATGAAATCCGATATGGGCGGTGCTGCGACAGTGACGGGTGCACTGGCATTGGCGGCGGCTCGTGGGCTAAAAGAGCGGGTAAAACTGTATCTATGTTGTGCGGATAATATGGTCAGCGGTAATGCCTTTAAGCTGGGTGATATTATTCGTTATCGCAATGGTAAGACAGTTGAAATTATGAATACTGATGCTGAAGGGCGTCTGGTATTGGCTGATGGCTTGATTGATGCCTCTGAGCAGAATGCACCACTTATTATTGATGCTGCAACCTTAACTGGCGCAGCAAAAACTGCTTTAGGTAATGATTACCATGCTCTGTTCAGCTTTGATGATGAACTGGCGCAAGAGTTGCTGAGCAGCGCCAAAACTGAGCATGAACCGTTCTGGCGCTTGCCACTGGCCGAATTCCATCGTAGCCAATTACCGTCTAATTTTGCTGAGTTGAATAACGTGGCAGGGGCGGCATACAGTGCTGGAGCCAGCACCGCTGCGGCATTTTTGTCACACTTCGTGAAAAATTATCAGCAAGGTTGGTTGCACATCGACTGTTCAGCCACTTACCGTAAAGGCGCGGTTGAGCAATGGTCTGCCGGTGCCACGGGTTTAGGTGTCCGTACTATTGCCAACTTGCTGTTAGCGAAAGCAAAACAGTAATTTTAATGATTTGAAAAGACGTTCGGGGCGCTTTTAGCGTCCCTTTGTTTGCTTGTTTTCTGGAGTAGAGCATGAGTTTGCCGCAACCCCCTGTTGATGATAGCCATGACCATCACCACCATGATGATAGTGACCAAAGTTTGGAGTCCCTGTTAAAACTGGCAGCGACAGAGTCTATCCATCGCACCGCTTTTTTCCGGGCACTGCTGGATGCGACTGTCCTAGTGTTGGTGGATGATGCAGAGCTGCGCGGTGAAGAGGGTGAAATGACCTTCACGGCGGGCGACGGGGTGAATATTTTGCATTGGGAAAAGCAGGATGGCGAATCTGTCATTCCTTTTTTCACCTCGGTCGAGGTACTACAGCAGGCGTTGGATATCGCCGAAGATCAATCCATTGACACTGAAAAACAGCCTTTTATTGCCATGCCGGTGCGGGTGTTGTTTGAAATGACGCAAGGCGCGTATCTGTTTTTGAATCCGAAATCAGAGCATGGCAAAGAGTTCTGGCCACAAGAAGTGGCAATGTTGCTGGAAAATGGCGGTTTGGCGCAACCGGCTGAAATGGTTGTGGATAAAGAGAGCCAGATCCTGCTAGGGCAGCCGGAAGAATATCCTGCGGCGATGGTCGATGCATTGATCCAGTTATTCAGTCAGCGCAAACCGGTGCGGCGCGCATTTTTGGCACTGATGCACGATAAAAGTGTAGATGAGAAACCTAACTTATTGATCGGGCTGGAAGTTGACGGTTCCGATGATGAGATTGACCAACTGATTCAAGAAGCGGGTAATGTCGCCAGTGACCATGCGCCAGATGATGGGCCGGTGGATTTTTGTGTGGTCAATGAGAAAGAGCGTGGCGTCAGTCATTATCTGATGACTCACACCCAAGCATTTTACCAGCGTAAGTGGGGCAGTTGGCTGAGAAATGTTATTCCGTCGACCAATCATTAGTCGGCCAATGAATGAAAGAAAAGGGAGCCCATCGCGGCTCCCTTTTTGACTACTTATGATTTGTATTGCACAACATTATCATTGCTACATGAATAACTTAGCGCGTGACTTAGAAAGTGTAAGCAACACCCAGATTGATGGTTATTGGAGTCTCAACTTTTTTGCCTTTCGATAACATCACTTCAGAGTTGACTGACAGGTTGCGCGTCAGGTTTACATTGATACCCACACCTGCGTTAGTGCGTGAACCTTTCTGGCTGTTATCAAATTTCTCTTTATTAATCATCACGTCGTTACGTGCGCTAAGGTCATGAGCATAAGATAATGCGCCATATGGAGCGATTGAGACGCCGTTATTCAGCACAAAGCGATAACCGGTATTCACCCCGAGAGTCCCCGTGGTGGTACTTGAACCCTGATTCTCAATTACCATGCCGTTAGACAGTTGCTGCTTAGCTTTGCCAGAGGTGAAGTTGCTCAGGCCAACATAAGGAGAAACATACATGGCATCAACAGTGATATGTTTACCGGCTTTTACTGCCAGACCCAGGCCAGAGAAGTTAGTGGCACCGCTCGCATTGTTGCCTTTCGAAATGACGCTAAGGTTCTGTTTAAACTGGTTGGTTTTCAGCACA
Organism: Yersinia alsatica; assembly: GCF_902170305.1. Lineage (GTDB taxonomy): Bacteria > Pseudomonadota > Gammaproteobacteria > Enterobacterales > Enterobacteriaceae > Yersinia > Yersinia alsatica. The sequence continues at coordinate 145,906 of NZ_CABHWW010000009.1, forward strand.
GTATTAAAGTAGTAACCACTGTTTGCCAAATATTGAGCATAAGCACCCAAAGAGTTACTTTCTACACTGCCGCTGCTCTGGTAGTCAGATTTAATGTTTGAGCTACTGTGGCTGGCGAAACCACCAAGGCTCAAAGTCGCCTCACCCAAATCAATGGCTTTATCACCACCTAAAGTTACGCCGTTCAGCTTCTGGTTGAAATTAGCGGCAGTACCTTTAACCTGATAGTTGTTGTTCAGGTAATTGGCCCAGACACCACTTTCATTGCCCGCAGAACGTTGTGCATCAAGGCGGTTGTGAATTGAACTTAATTCGGCATCAAAGATAACTGGTGTGGTATTTGCTATTGCCAAAGCACCGGCACTACTTGGTGTCAGTGCAGTTTTATCAGCAACCAACTTAAAGCCACCGTTGCCATCACTGACCAGATTATGCTGATAGTTACCCAGATCTACCGGCCCATTAGCCAGTCTCAAGTTAGAACTATTCTTCCCTTTGACATTCATTACATTCAGATTAGTTGGCGCGACACCGGAGCTATCAATCTGAATATCGAAATCACCATCAGCATTGCCAATGACGTTTAGTGGCGCACCAGCATGGTTATTCAGTGCTGAACCTAAATTAAAGCCACCCTTACCTGCCAGTGATTTCATGGTTAACTGAGCATTAGACTTGCTCATATCAATGTTACCGCCACTCAGCTTCACATCTTTAAAGGCAAACTGTGCTGGCTGGTTATTGCTAACCGCGCGGGCAGAACGTGCAAAGTTGGCAGCAGCTTGTGCCTGGCTAACTAACACCATGTTGCCAGCTAAATTAAGGTCGACATCTTGGGTGTTTGCACCGTCATGTACAGCGATGAAACTATTTTTAGTGGCATCAATTTTACCGCTGACAACGGCTGTTTTGGCGAATGTAGTTGCGCCGCCATTCAGGACGGTATTGCCAGTTAATTCGCCAGCAATCAATGCATCACCGTTTTCAACTACCAATTTATGCGCCTGAGCGCGTGCCATCAGGTTAAATTTACCTTTTTTCACCTGAGTATCGTTGGCAACTGCACCGGCCTGAACATCAAATACACCGCCATCAATGATGGTGCCGGAGGCTACAGCGTCATTTGCAAGGGTAAATTTGCCGCCATTCACCGTGGTGTTCTCAGCGGTGGCATCTTTAGCCAGCTTGAAGTCACCCATATTAAGAGTGGTATTAGTGGCAGTAGCACCGGCCTGAACACCAAATGCACCGCCATCAATGATGGTGCTATCTGCGATGCCTTCCAATACGAAGGCACTGCTGTCACTGGCTAGGGTGGTGTTGGTGGCTTTTGCACCAGCATTAACGGTGAAAGTACTATCACTACCAATATAGGTATCTTGTGTTTCAGCGCCGTTTTGCAGGGTAAACTTGGAGCTCTCTTGCAATTTGGTGCCATCGGCCTTAGCGCCAGCGACTAGCTCTAGATCAGTAGAACGCAACTCGGTGTTTAGGGCTTCGGCACCCTTGTTGATGGTGAATACCGCCTTATCGTGTACTTTGGTGGCTTCAGCTTTAGCTCCTGACTCAAGGATTAGTTCTGCATGCTCATTTGCTAATGTAGTCTCTTTGGCAATGGCACCGTCATTAACCGTCATAGTGCCATCGATAATGTTGGTCAGTTCAGCTTCAGAGCCGCCCTCAAGGGTAAACTGCCCATCGTTGTCTACATGGGTGCCGGTAGTTTTAGCTTTGTTTTTAAGTGTGAAATGGCTACGTAGTCCGACCAGAGTATTATCAGCAGTCGCGCCTTCAACCAAATCCAGTTTGGTATCAAGCAGAGTGGTTTTGTTTGCTGTTGCACCCTTAGCGATAGTTAATGTGCCACCATCAATCCAGGTGTTAAAGGCCTTAGCGCCGTCTTGCAGTTCTACAATACCTTTTTCACTGCGCAGGTTATGAATTTCTGCATATTCACCAACAGTTGCTTTACCGCCTTCAGCAACTTGTGCATTGACGGATTTAGCGATGTTGATGATTTCTGTTTTACCGCTACCTGTTTTTTCCCCTTTCAGAGCTAGTACAGCATCAGCATCCACAACAGTATCGGTATCAGTACCGCCGTTATTGTTTAGGGTACCTTTGGTGATGACAGTGCCATAAGCCAAAGCACCGACAGCCAGATTTACGTTGCCATCTTCAGTAATAACACTGTTAATGATAGTGCCTTTCTCCGCCACATTTTGTTCACCACCAGCGACGTTGGTATCTATGGCAACAGCATCAGGATCAACAGTTTGCTTTTCTCCTGAGGCAATAGTTTGCTCAACAGCGGGCGCATCAACAGTTGCATTAGCCGATGTGTTTAGCTGAGCAACGGCATCTTTAGCACTATCAAATTTTTTAGTTCTATCTTGCAGTGCAGTGTTCGTTATGTTCTGGGCCGCATCTGCCAGATTAAATACCTTTTGTTGTGCTTGAGTGGCTTTTTCGGCTGCTAAGAGTGCTTCTGCAGCCTCGGTCACTAATTTGGCGGCTTCTTTAGCCTCTTTTATCTCTTGTAGGGCAGCTTCAGCTTGGTTTTTTTTGAGTGGCTCGTTGAGCGCGTCATTTAGCTTTGTTTCGATATCTTTATCATTAGCAGCCCAGCTCTTATCCACAAGTTTAATCGCAGCGTCATCTTTGCCAGCAAGGGCGGTTAATGCATTGTTAGCGTCATCTTTTGCGTTTTTAGCTTCGGTCTCTTTTATCTTAAGCTGGTCTAATTCAGCTGCAGATTCTGCCTTAATTTTTTTTGCTTCTTCATCTGCGGCTTGCGCTTGCTCATTAGCCAGTTTAGCGATGGCCTCTGCATTAATTTTCTGATACTTATCTTTAACATTCTGTTGCAGCTTTTCTGCTTGCTCAGGGCTGAGTACGTTTTGAGTGACAAAAGCTTGGAACTTGTCGAGCGCACTTAATTCAGCTTGTTGCTGCTGCTTGATGCTCTCAACTTTTTGGGTAATTTCTGGCGATAGCGTTGAGTCATCGTTGGCTAGGGTAGCCTCTACCAGTGACTCAATTTCTTTAGCAGTGAATTGACCCGATATAGGAAGTGAATTGATATCATTAGTGATTTTATCCTTTAATTTTTCACTAAGTTTATCCAAATTACCTTGGGTTTTGTCCTTCGCATAGGCAATCGTAGCTTCAAACAGCTCATTTTCGCTTTGCGCAATTTTTTCAAATTTGGCTAACTCTGTTTCTTTTAACGCTTTATCGGCAGGATCCTGTGCTGCACCCACTTCCTTCGTCAGCTTTGCAATTTCTTCGTCGGACGTCTTTTTCTGTTCATCAAACTGTTGCTGAACTTGAGTCAGCATTTCTGGGGTAATCTTCATATCAGCAGGGAACATCGATTCCAGCATGCTATCAGGTTTGCTCTTACTATTAGTGGTCAGAGCGTCAGTAGTTATTAGAAAACTACCGCCATTCGCGACGCGCTGAGAATCACTTGTTGGCACTGCGGTAGCAGCCATTGCGCCACCAGAAACCAGTGAGGAGATAAGAATCGAGAGTGGTAATAAACGCGTATTTAATGTGTTGCGGTGATTCATTGTTTTATAAACCCTATTTATAGAAAAAATCCACGAAATAAATCCGTGAGGTAATTAACAGTGAGATATTTTTCGTGAAATATAATGAAGTTATTTGAGGGTTGCTATTTATTAAAATATTAAGTTTTAACTTTCATATTAATTTGATTTTTACTTTCTTTTATATATTCATTTGTCTTTTTATGTTGTTGTTTTTATTGTAATTATTTTTATTTAATTCTATTTTGTTCGTTTTCTGAATAATTAAATCAAACTTTTTAAAAAAATATTAAATATGACTTGGCATGTTTTTAGTGTTGTTTTTAACCAAGCGGTAATTGTTTTCTTGATGAGAATATTCCCAATGAGTCGCTCTCTATATTCCCCTTCAGACGAATGCTATAATCTTGCCATCAACCAGGGAGCAAGATATGAATCACAATGGTTTGCAGCGGTTAATGTCGAAAATGAAAGGGGGCCAAATGGCTCTCTTTATCAGTGCAGTATTGTTATTGGCTGCCTGTGATGACAGCAGCAAAAATAAGGACGTTGCCGTGCCATCTGCTCCGGCCAGCACACAAACCAGTGAGCCCGTCAGTAAAACCACGAGCAATAAAACCCATGATGCTGCCGCATTGGCTGAGTTGGCAAAACACCATGCCGGTCAGCCACTCACTTTGCTGGATGCCTCTGAATTACAGCTTGATGGTGCCAGTGCCATGGTGCTGACTTTCTCGCAACCGCTGGACCCCAAGCAAGACTTCTCCTCTGTGGTACATCTGGTTGATACCGTCAGCGGTAAAATTGACGGCGCTTGGGAGCTGTCAGATAACATGATGGAGTTGCGCTTACGCCACCTTAAACCCGAGCGTAAATTGCTACTCACTGTCGATAGCCAGTTGAAAGGCATCGGTGGTGCTCAACTTGGCAAGCAACAGCAACAACAAATCACCACCCGCGATATCAAACCGAGTGTCGGTTTTGCCAGCAAAGGCTCTTTATTGCCGGGCAAGTTGGCACAGGGCTTGCCAGTGATGGCGGTCAATGTGGCTAGTGTTGACGTTAACTTTTTCCGCATTAAACCGAGCAGCCTGGCGAGCTTTCTGGCTAATTGGCAGTACCGCAGTGCGCTGTCAAACTGGGAATCGGACGACCTTCTGAAAATGGCCGATTTAGTCTATACCGGCCGTTTTGACCTCAATCCCGCGGCCAATACCCGCGAAAAGCTGTTACTTCCGTTAGCGGATATCAAGCCGTTGCAAGAGTCCGGGGTCTATCTGGCAGTGATGCAACAAGCTGGGCGTTACAATTACACCAATGCTGCGACCTTATTTACCCTGAGTGATATTGGCGTTTCGTTGCACAGCTACCATAACCGTATGGATGTGTTTGCTCAGGCACTAGCCGGTGGCGCGGCTTTAAAAGGTGTCACACTGCAATTGCTGGATGAAAAAGGCCAGGTGCTGGTCCAGACCGAAACCGACGGGCAGGGTCATGCGCAGTTGGAAAAAAACAGCAAAGCGAAATTGCTGCTAGCTTCGCAAAACGGGCAGACCAGCCTGATCGACCTTAATTTACCGGCGCTGGACCTGGCTGAGTTTGATATTGCCGGGCCAGAAGGTTTCCAGAAGCAATTCTTTGTGTTTGGTCCGCGTGACCTGTATCGCCCCGGCGAGACGTTAATTGTCAATGGCTTACTGCGTGATGCCGATGGTAAAACACTCGCCAGCCAACCGGTCAAAGTGGATATCCTCAAACCTGACAATCAGGTGGTGCGCAGCTTTGTCTGGCAGCCACAAGAGGGTCTGTATCAATACCAATATGCCATTCCTGAAAGCGGCCCTACCGGTGAGTGGTCACTGCGCATGGATCTGGGCGACAACCAACCGCGCTTATACAAATTCAAAGTAGAAGATTTCCTGCCAGAGCGCATGGCATTGGACATCACCGCCAGCAAAGAGCCAATAGCCACCAACAGCGAAGCCAGCTTTGCGGTCACCGGCCGCTATTTATATGGCGCTCCAGCTGCTGGCAACCGCCTGCAAGGCCAACTATTCCTGCGGCCGTTGCGCGAAGCGGTGGCAACTCTCCCCGGCTTCGAATTCGGTTCAATTAATGAAGAAAATCTGTCGCGCACTTTGGATGAGTTTGATACCACGCTAGACAGCGACGGGCAGGCGGAGATCGCCGTCGATAACAGTTGGCAGGAGGCAAAATCGCCACTGAAACTGATTTTACAGGCCAGTTTGTTGGAGTCCGGCGGGCGGCCTGTTACGCGCCGTGCTGAGCAGGCATTATGGCCAGCCGAGGCACTGGCTGGCATTCGCCCGCTGTTCAACAAGCAGCAAGTCTATGATTATCGTAGCGATAGCTATAAATCACAGGCCATGGTCGATCAAGATACCCAGGCTGATTTTGACATTGTCTATGCCAATGCTGAGGGTGAAAAACTGGCGGCTAATGGCTTAAAAGTGAAGCTGGTTCGTGAGCGTCGCGACTATTACTGGCAGTGGTCGGAAAGTGATGGCTGGCAGTCGCTGTTTGACAAAAAAGATCTGACACTGGCCGAGCAGTCAGTGGATATTCCTGCTAATGGCAGCGCCAAAGTCAGCTTCCCGGTCGAGTGGGGTGCTTACCGCATTGAGGTGAGCAATCCAGATAACTCACTGGTCAGTAGCTCCCGCTTCTGGGCCGGTTATAGCTGGCAGGATAATACGGCGGGTAGTGGTGCGGTTCGCCCTGATCAGGTCAAACTGACACTGGATAAACCGGCTTATCGGCCGGGCGAAAAAGTGAAATTACACATTGAGGCACCCACTGCCGGTAATGGTTATTTGCTGGTGGAGTCCAGTGATGGCCCATTGTGGTGGCAGGAAGTGAGCATCCCGGCGGGGGGCACTGAGGTTGAGGTGCCGATTAACGCGGATTGGAATCGCCATGATTTATATCTCAGCGCGACAGTGATTCGCCCTGGTGATAAATCGCAGCAGGCCACGCCAAAACGCGCCATTGGTTTGCTGCATCTGCCTCTGGTTGATGAAACCCGCAAACTGGCGCTGGAATTGGCAGCACCTGCCCGCATTCGCCCTAACCAAACCTTAACGGTAAAAGTGAAAGCCAGCCGCACCGGCGCGCCGTTACCACAAAACGTGCAAGTGTTGCTGTCAGCCGTCGACAGCGGGATTCTGAATATCACGGATTACACCACTCCCGATCCTTACGACGCTCTCTTTGGCCGCAAACGCTACAGTGCCGATCAATATGATGTTTATGGGCAATTGATTGAAGGGCAAGGGCGTTTGGCCAGCTTGCGTTTTGGTGGTGATGGCGATGACGAAGATGCGCTGTCTCGTGGGGGTAAAAAGCCCATTACCGAGGTCACTATCGTGGCGCAGCAAGCCCAGCCAGTCACCTTAAATGCACAGGGGGAGGGGGTTGTTGAGCTCGCCATTCCTGACTTTAATGGTGAATTGCGCTTGATGGCACAAGCCTGGAGTGATGAAGACTTCGGCAAAGCGGAGTCAAAAGTGGTGGTCGCGGCTCCGCTGATTGCCCAACTGGCTACCCCGCGTTTTCTGGCGGGCGGAGATAGCACCGAGCTGGCATTGGACTTGAGCAATTTGTCCGGTCAACCACAAACGCTGTCACTCAACTGGGCAGCCAGCAACTTATTGGCATTAACGGGCGCGCAAACTCAGGCTGTCACTCTGGCAACGGGTGAGCGCAAAACCGTGCTGATTCCGGTGCGGGCCTTGAATGGTTTTGGTCAGGGCGATATTGGGCTGACCATCACTGGCATGGTCTTGCCGGATGAAAAATTGGCAGATTATCAGCATCATTGGAAAATTGGCATTCGTCCGGCTTACCCAGCTCAGACTCGCCATTTTTCTAATGTGCTGCACAGTGGCGATAGCTGGAGCCTACCGGCAGAGGCAATTGACGGGCTAGTCCCTGAAACTCTGCAAGGGCAGCTGTTAATCACCAGCCGCCCACCGCTGAATCTGGCTCGTTATATCACTGAATTATATGCCTATCCTTATGGCTGTCTCGAACAGACGGTGAGCGGGCTATATCCATCGTTGTACAGCAATAATGCGCAACTGACCGCACTGGGTATCAAAGCGGATAGCGATGAAAAACGGCGTAAAAGCATTGATGTCGGGATTGAGCATCTGCTCAGTATGCAGCGTCATAACGGCGGTTTTGGCTTGTGGAGTAATGACAGCCCGGAAGAGTTCTGGCTGACAGCCTATGCCACTGATTTCCTCTATCGTGCCAGCCAGCAAGGGTACAGCGTGCCAGTGGCCGCGTTAAGCGCCGCCAATAATCGGTTGCAGCGCTATTTGCAAGACCCGAGTCAGGTACAAATTCGTTACAGTGAACAGAGCAACCACACCCGCTTTGCGGTGCAAGCTTATGCCGGTTTGGTGCTGGCGCAACAGCAGCAGGCATCCTTGGGAGCATTACGTCAATTGTATACCCGCAGCAATGATGCGCGCTCCGGCTTGCCGTTGGTGCAACTTGGCGTGGCGCTGAAATTGATGGGGGATATGCCAAGGGCTAAAGCAGCCATTACTCAAGGGCTGAACACCCCGCGCAGTGACAAAGATTATTGGTTGGAAGATTACGGCAGCTCGCTGCGTGATGACGCGCTGATTTTGGCACTGCTGACCGACAATAACCTGCTGCCGCAAGTGCGTGACACTCGGCTATTGGAATTATCTAATGCGCTGGTGGGCCGTAACTACCTATCTACCCAAGAGAGTAACGCACTGTTCCTGGCTGGGCGCACCCTGATGAATGGGGCTGAAACACCGTGGCAGGTAGCGATTGCGCCACAGGCGGAGCCGATTGCAGAGAGTCCGACATTGACTCAGAATGCGGCGCTTAATCAAAACTGGTCAGCTCAACAGCTGGCGGGCGGGATGCAATTACAAAATCGCGGCGATGTCGCCCTGTATAGCCGTTTGGATGTGGTGGGATACCCACTGCAAACGCCAGCGCCATTGAGTAATAATTTGCATATCAGCCGCAGCTATATTGGGCTTGATGGTAAGCCGCTGAATTTATCAAATCTGAAAAGCGGGGAGTTGGTTCTGGTGTACTTAGATGTCTGGGCTGATAAGCGCGTACCGGATGCTCTGGTGGTGGATTTACTGCCAGCCGGTTTGGAGCTGGAAAACCAGAATTTGGGTGACAGCAGCGCCAGTCTAGGGGGGAGCGCCAACAGTGTGACGGAGTTATTGCAGGATATGCAGCAGTCGGATATCAAGCATCAGGAGTTCCGTGACGATCGCTATGTGGCGGCCGTCAATGTTGACCCATACCGCCACACAACCTTGCTCTATCTGGCACGCGCGGTGACACCGGGCATTTATCAAGTACCGGCTCCGCAGGTCGAATCCATGTATGTCCCGGATTGGCGGGCGCTGGGAAGTACCGTGCCGCAGCTTGAAGTTTCTAAGTAAACACTCACTCCCCTTTATGGCTGGCAGTAAGCTACTGTAAGGGGGAGGTGAATACCATCGATGCAAAAACGACGCAAAATTTGGGCGCTGGTGCTGATTGTTGTGCTCTTTCCGGCTGCTTTGTGGCTGGCGGATAGACTTTGGCCGCTACCTTTGACCGAGGCTCAGGTGGCTCGGGTGGTGGTGGCGGAAGATGGCACACCATTATGGCGCTTTGCTGATGCGGACGGGGTATGGCGTTATCCGGTCTCCTTGCGCGATGTTTCGCCCTATTACCTGCAAGCCTTGTTAACCTTCGAAGATCGCTGGTTTTACCGGCACCCGGGAGTGAACCCGCTGTCACTGATCCGCGCTGCCGGGCAGGATTTACGTGCCGGTAAGATTCTTTCTGGCGGCAGTACGCTATCAATGCAAGTTGCCCGCCTGATCGATCCTCATCCCCGCACGTTGTTGGGTAAGTTGCGCCAAGTCTGGCGAACCGCTCAGTTGGAGTGGCACTTTTCCAAAGACCAAATCCTCGAAATTTATCTGAATCGCGCCCCTTTTGGCGGCACATTGCAAGGAATTGGTGCTGCCAGTTGGACTTATCTGGGCAAGCCTCCCTCGCAACTGACCCCGGCAGAAGCGGCACTATTGGCTGCGTTACCGCAAGCTCCAAGCCGGTTACGGCCAGATCGCTATCCACTGCGCGCCAAAGCGGCCCGCGATAAAGTGTTAACTCGGCTGGCTGACTATCAGGTGTGGTCAGTGCAGCAGGTGGCTGATATCAAACAAGAAGATATCTGGCTCGCACCGCGTCAGGTGCCGCAATTAGCGCCATTACTGGCTCGGCGCTTAACCAGTGGCAATCAACGGGAAGTGATTCAGACGACTTTGGATGCCGGGTTACAGCGGCAGTTAGAAGAGATGGCTGCGGGGTGGCGTCATCAGCTACCAGAGAAAACGTCGCTAGGATTGCTGGTGGTGGACCACACCAGCATGAATGTACGTGCTTACCTCGGTTCGGTCGATTTTCAGGACGACAGCCGCTTTGGTCATGTGGATATGGTCAGTGCCTGGCGTTCACCGGGATCGACACTGAAGCCATTTCTCTATGCTATGGCATTGGATGATGGTCTGATTCATGCTGAATCACTGCTGCAAGATGTGCCGCGCCGCTTTGGCGATTACCGCCCTGGTAACTTTGACACTGGATTTCATGGCCCGGTGAGTGCCAGTGAGGCGCTGGTACGTTCACTGAATCTCCCTGCGGTGCAGCTATTGGAAGCCTATGGGCCGAAGCGCTTTACCGCCAATTTACGCAATGGCGGCCTGAATTTACGTTTTCCTCTGCACAGTGAGCCGAGTTTAGCCGTGATCCTTGGCGGTACCGGCTCGCGACTGGACCAGTTAGTTGCGGCGTACAGTGCTTTTGCGCGTGGTGGAATGGCGGCTACATTGCGCTTTGAACCACAACAGCAAGTGCAGGAGCGGCGCTTATTCTCCGCAGGAGCGGCATGGATTACCCGGCGCATCATGGCAGGGGAGGCGCGGCCATTACCGGATGATATTTTACCTGCCACCGTGCCGTTGGCATGGAAAACCGGTACCAGCTATGGATATCGTGATGCTTGGGCTATTGGCATTAATGCCCGCTATACCATTGGCGTGTGGGTTGGGCGGCCAGATGGTACACCGGTTGCGGGTCAATTTGGTTATGCCACCGCGATACCGATTCTCAATCAGGTCAACAATGTGTTGATGACAGCTTTACAGCAAAATGGTCGTCGATTGCCTGTTGATCCTCGGCCCTCGTCCGTCAGCCGGGAAGAAATTTGTTGGCCCGGCGGCCAACCACTGGCCATCGGCGACACTAATTGCCGACAGCGGCGTCAAAGTTGGGTGCTTGATGGCACACTCCCACCGACATTGGCTGCACCTGGGCAGGAAAATATTCAGGGGAGCCAGCTCAGTATTTGGCTTAATTCGCAGGGGCAACGGGTTGCCGCGGATTGTCCCAATGCGCTACCGCGGCAGCTAACATTATGGCCATTGCCACTCGAACCTTGGCTACCGATAACTGAGCGACGCAGCCAACGGCTACCCACTGCTAGCCGTGAATGCCCACCACAAGGGGGTGTTGATGTGGCCCCATTGCTGATTTTGGGGATACGCAACGGCGCGGTAGTGAAACGTTTGCCGGGCCAGCAACATCTTGACCTTCGTCTGGCGGTGCAGGGGGGGCGAGGGCAACACTGGTGGTTCCTCAATGGGGAGCAAGTTGCAATAACTGAAAATAATCAATCATGGGTACAGACTTTATCTCTGCCCGGCAGTTATCAGCTTAATGTATTGGATGAAAGTGGTCAGGTTAGCAATTTGGTCTTTCGGCTGGACTAGAATACCTCACTTGAACTAATTACAAGTAACAACCCATTCTTTATATCTCTTCTTAATATAATATTTTCATAATAAAAAATATATTAATAATTAATCCTCCATTGCGATAATGTGTATTTGTGAAATTTCACGCTATTAATTCTAATAATGAAAATAATAAGTTTGGAGGGGGTGTGATAAAGTATCAATCTTTTTTATTACTCATTCTGTTTATTTTAATATTGAGTTCTAATGTGTACTCTAGTCAGCCAAAAGTCTGTTTTTTTATTGATGAAAATTATCAAGGGGAGGTACTCTGCACGACAGAGAGTAATGCTGTTAATGTCCTTCCACCTAAATGGAATGACAACATATCATCTATTAAAGTTCCTTATGGTATGGTGGTTTCAGTTTCTAAAGATGTAAATTTCTCAGGCAAAACACTGACTTTTAAAGATAATGTTGATTCATTGCTTTTACTGAAATGGGCAAATTTGAATGATGAAATTAGCTCTTTTAGAGTCAGAAGTGCCGCTTGTTTTTATGAGTTTGATGGATTTTCTGGCGAATCATTTTGTTTATCAGGTAATGAAAGTATCGACCTTTATCAGAATATTAATCCTGGTAGGCCGTATCGTATTGTGAACCCCCTTAATGATAGGATTAGCTCTATATCAATACCAGACGATACTCAGGTTACAATTTACAAGGATGATGAATATACCGGCACACGTTTTGTTCTAATGAATTATTTCTCACTTGATGAATTAGAGAAAATTGGCATGAGCAGGGAGATAACTAGCATTAAGGTTGATCAACAAGAAATGTTCATTTGTGATCAATATTGTGTTGTCAAAGGAATATTATCCATTCCATTAGGGTATGGTTTTGGACCCTATTGGTTAGACGATAGAATTAGAAATAAAGAAGCATTAGTTAGTTTTAACTTTAGTGGGCATGATAATTATTCGCTTGATTTTTTTAATGATATAATTATTAAAATCGTAGATAAGATGATATTGTTTGTCCATAAAAGTGCTAAAGAGAATAGTTTTGTTTTTGAATTGGATAAAAGGAGTGATACATTATCATTTCTACTGAGGTTTAATGGTGGATATTCTGAAATTCAATTTATTGAATCTGTAGGAAGTCAACCTTTATATATTTCACCCATAGTTGGCTCTCTATTTGATTTTGGCTTGAGTAATTTAAATCTCAGGGTCAATAGTTTTAATGAAAGTAACTTACTGGTTATTAATAAAATAGTATTAACGGCAGAGAAGAAATTTACTCGATCAAAACGGGGAACCATGGGAACTGCCGCCTGTTGGCTTATGCCTATTATGAGTATTTATAACTATGTTATTCAGGGCAAGTGCAATCAGGTAGACAGATTTGTAAATAATGTTCATGATTTTTTTGATAATAATGACGATAAAATATTACAAATATCCGGTTCAGCAAAACCGTATCCAAAAATAAAGGTTAATGACCCCATCGAGTTTGACACACCCTCGGTAGGCTTCTCTTCTAAAGTTGAAGGTGCATTAACCCATATTAATACCGATATGAGCGGAGAGGCACTAACGGTGCCGGCAACAGCATTAGCCTGTAATGTTTCTCTCAAGGAACAATTACTTCCTCACCTGCGCTTACGCCGCGATCTGACATCCGGTTGTGTTGAATGGACATTAAATATTTTGACTGATTTCACTCTGCTCTTTGGCGGCAGTGTAGCCTATTGGAATGCTAACCATTTTGGTCAGGTCATTGAACATATTATTAAAGAAGGCAACACAGGGCAGGGTGCCTCGAATAGTGAAGTCGAAAGGCGTCTAGTAGAAAATGTCCAGAAACACTTGGCTGAAAATAATAGTAATTTGATTAATGTAAAAACGGCATTTGATTTTTCACAACTGAGTTATGCGGATTATTTGCAACATCATGATCCAGAGACAGAAGTCCATCCGCCACTTATTGCACAAGAATTACCGATGGGGCGCTATGAATTAGCACTACAGAATTTCCAATTTATTGAGACAATACCGCGCATTCGCCGTGAAGGGCAGTGGATGGAAGACACTGAATTACACTTTGAGACCGAAGTCATTAGCGGTTTAGCCGACGACACATTAGCCGCGCGGCAAACTATTCTACCTGTGATTAATAAGTGGCGACGTACCTATCATCAGGCTAAGGCTCGGTCATTAATGACCATTGCGCCAAATGAAAGTGGCGATAATCCTACGACTACTGCTTATGAGATTGAAGCAAATGATCAGGCTATTGCTGATAATAACGCCGCGACCGATGATACTGTTATTGAGGCCGCGCGTTTAGTGAGTGATGTTGCTCAGAGTTGGTTAAGAACCAGCCGTGATGATTATATCTATATTGTTGTTCGCCTTGCGGGACAAATAGTCAGTATCACGATGGCGATGGATATTAATGAGTCAGATACTGGCATTGCCGGTTCATTGACTAATCCCGATTACGTTTTGCGCCCAGAAGTGGAGGGCGGGATTAGAGGCGCAGGGACGGCAGCAATCAGAGCTTTGGCTGACCACCTGAGTAAAAAAGGCAAACGATCTTTGGTCTCTGATGTGATTAGTAAACCATCTGCCATGGTGAAAAAGAAAGTGGGTTTTAAATTTATCAATGAGCTTTGACTCGATGACTCGATATCTATCCATTTTGCCGCAATCTCAGTGCAGCAAACTGATTTTTATGTGAAATGTGAGTTGTGCATAAAAATAAGCAATTAAGATAAATATTTTTTAATGAAATGTTGTGATTCCCGTATGCAAGTGCCAAACACCCACATATAATCAGCGGCCACTGTACAGGGTCGGCATAATTTTGTAGTAAAGGAACCGTCCGCCAGCCAAACGTAAGTGTTTATTGATGATGCTTATCGGGGCGGGTTCCGAGTCCGGTCAATATTAAATACCTAATAGAGGTTATCATGGCTTTAGAACGTACTTTCTCCATTATCAAACCAAATGCTGTTGCCAATAACGACATCGGTGCCATTTATGCGCGTTTTGAAAGTGCTGGCTTCAAAATTATTGCTGCTAAAATGCTGCACCTGACCAAAGAGCAAGCTGAAGGTTTTTACGCAGAACATAAAGGTCGTCCATTCTTCGATGGTTTGGTTGAATTTATGACTTCTGGCCCAATTATGGTTCAGGTTCTGGAAGGCGAAAATGCAGTTCAACGTAACCGCGATATCATGGGCGCAACTAACCCAGATAATGCACTGGCGGGCACATTACGTGCTGACTATGCTGATAGCTTCACCGCTAACGCGGTACACGGTTCTGACGCTGTTGAATCAGCTCAACGTGAAATTGCTTATTTCTTCGCCGCGGATGAAATTTTTCCACGCAGCTAATTAATTGATTCAATGCAAGAATGGCTGCTATTTAATCAACTGAAACAATAAAGTTGACCGGGCAGCTTTCCAATCATGGAATCCATGCTTTAAAATTCGTACAATGCCGCGCCCCGGTGGAGACATCTCTCCCGGGGCGTTCTATTATTTATTCATCGCCGTTTCGAAAGCCGTACCCGGTTTAAAGCGCAGCGCCGTAAAGTGTAACAACGAGGCCACGACAACTCATGTCTGAACAATTACTAACTGCATCAATGCCGATTGATGCTGCCCCTCTGTCTGACAACGCGGTTGAAACCACTGCACCCGTCAGCAGCAAAATCAATCTGCTTGATTTAAATCGTCAGCAAATGCGCGAATTTTTTGCCGAGATGGGCGAGAAGCCTTTCCGTGCAGACCAGGTCATGAAGTGGATGTATCACTATTGCTACGATGATTTCGAGCAAATGACCGACATTAATAAAGGGTTGCGCGCCAAGCTACAGCGGGTGGCAGAAATCCGCGCGCCTGAAGTGGCGCAAGAGCAGCGCTCAACCGATGGCACCATTAAATGGGCCATCAAAGTTGGCGACCAGCAAGTCGAGACGGTGTATATCCCTGAAGGTGAGCGCGCTACCTTATGCGTATCCTCTCAGGTAGGTTGTGCATTGGAATGCAAATTCTGTTCAACCGCCCAGCAAGGTTTTAACCGCAACCTGCGCGTTTCTGAAATTATCGGTCAGGTTTGGCGGGCGGCGAAAATTATCGGTTCACTAAAATCAACCGGCACCCGGCCCATTACTAACGTGGTGATGATGGGGATGGGCGAACCATTGCTGAACCTGAATAACGTGGTACCCGCGATGGATATCATGATGGATGATTTCGGCTTCGGTTTATCCAAACGCCGCGTGACGTTATCCACTTCCGGGGTAGTTCCGGCGCTGGATAAACTGGGTGATATGATTGACGTTGCGCTGGCTATTTCGCTGCATGCTCCGACAGATGATATCCGCGATGAAATTGTGCCAATTAACCGTAAATACAATATCGAAACCTTCCTGGCGGCGGTTCGTCGCTATTTGGCGAAATCCAACGCCAATGGCGGGCGCGTTACGGTTGAATACGTTATGCTGGATCACATCAATGACAGCACCGAACAAGCTCATCAACTGGCTGAATGTTTGAAAGACACGCCATGTAAGATTAACTTGATTCCATGGAACCCGTTCCCGGGCGCACCTTACGGCCGTAGCTCAAACAGCCGGGTGGATCGTTTCTCTAAGGTATTGATGGAATACGGTTTTACTACCATAGTTCGCAAGACTCGTGGCGATGATATCGATGCGGCATGTGGCCAATTGGCCGGTGAAGTAATTGACCGTACCAAGCGAACCTTGAAAAAGAAAATGGCGGGTGAACCTATCGCTATTAAAACAGTCTGATGCTTAATGCCAGCTGTTTGTGTATAACTAATTGTTATTAAACTTATAATTTGTTAGATAATCGATGCTAAAAAGGTTATTCAAAAGTCGGTAATGGGAATAACATGAGTGCCTGATTTAGGTACTTATCTTCATCATAAGGACAATTGAGAAAGCATGAAGCTGACAAGACTGTGGAGAGTTTGCCTGATAGCAACGGTATTAGCTGGCTGCTCCGGCTCATCGCCGGAAAAAGCGAGCCAACCCGCGGCAGGGCAGACACGTTTACAACTGGGTTTAGAATATCTGGCGCAAGGTGATCTTAATGCTGCGCGGCAGAATCTTGAGAAGGCTGTAGCGGCGGATCCACAGGATTATCGCGCTCAATTGGGCATGGCTTTTTATGAGCAACGCATTGGTGAAAACGCAGCAGCAGAGCAGCGCTATCAACAAGCAATGAAACTGGCACCTGGAAATGGCACGGTAATGAATAATTACGGTGCGTTTCTGTGTAGTTTAGGGCAGTATGTACCGGCCCAACAACAGTTTAGCGCAGCGGTGCTGTCGCCTGATTACGGTCAGGTTGCAGATAGTCTGGAAAACGCTGGATATTGCTTTTTGCGGGCGAATCAAAATGACCAGGCTCGAGTACTCTTGAGTCGGGCATTGAAGTATGATCCGGACAAAGGTGAGCCGCTGCTTGCAGAAGCTCAACGGCATTTTGGAGAAGGGAATCGCGCTCAGGCGCAACTTTTACTGGATGTTTATCAACATGTACTTCCAGCCAGTGCTGAAAGTTTATGGTTACAAATTCGTTTCGCCGCGCTAGCGGGCCGTCAAGATAGCGTACAACGCTATGGCAAGCAGCTTGCGCGAAGTTTTCCACAATCCAAACAGTACCAGCATTTTCTAGCTAATGAATACTGAAGCCTCCCAAGATCAAACTGTTCCAGAGACGACAGGTGTGCGCCTGCGTCAAGCCCGTGAAGCACTCGGGCTCACTCAGCAGATGGTTGCCGAACGTCTGTGTCTGAAAGTATCCACAATCCGTGATATTGAGGAGGATAAAGCACAAGCTAATCTCGCCTCAACATTCCATCGTGGTTACATTCGTTCTTACGCCAAATTGGTTCACCTTCCTGAAGATGAACTGTTACCCATGCTGGCAAAGCAGGCTCCAATCAGAGCAGCAAAAGTTGCCCCAATGCAAAGTTTCTCATTGGGCAAAAAGCATAAAAAACGTGATGGCTGGTTGATGAGTTTCACCTGGCTAATTGTGTTGGTTGTGCTCGGTCTGACAGGGGCATGGTGGTGGCAAAATCATCAGGCGCAGCAAGCAGAAATAGTCACTATGGCTGATCAATCCTCTGCTCAACTGTCGCAAAATGGCGGGCAACCAGTGCCGCTGGCTGATGATAATAGCGATTCTGGAGCCTCTATGGATGCTCAGGCTCCGGTCGCGAATAACCAGCCTTCTACTCCAACAGCAAACGGAACTGCACCTGCGACAAGCAATGCAGCTCCGGTGGATGCGGCAAATAACCCGGTCGCTACAACAACCCCTCAAGGAACAACTCCAGCGGAGTCTGCGGTTGTTTCCCCTAGTCAGGCACCTTTGCCTGAGGTTTCTACCGCGCAATCACCTTTACCTACAGCAGACGCTGGGGTAAATGGTGCTGCATCATCTGTGGGTTCATTAGTGATGAACTTTACGGCTGATTGTTGGTTACAGGTCGTTGATGCGAGCGGAAAGACATTATTTAGCGGTATCCAAAAAGGGGGCGCGACCCTCAATCTATCGGGTAAAGCTCCTTATAAGCTGACCATTGGTGCACCAGGTGCATTAACGATTACCTATCAGGGGAATCCAGTAGATCTGAGTAAGTTTATTAAGGCTAATCGCGTAGCCCGCCTGACTGTCGGTGTAGAGTAATATTGTGTTTTTGACAAACAACTCAGTGGTTCGAAAAAACTACCATTACTGTAGTTTTGAAAGACTGCTTCGTTGCGAAAACTACACGACTGTAAAGGAGAGTGTGTAATGCATAACGAATCCCCAATTATCCGACGTAAATCTACTCGGATTTACGTCGGTAAAGTGCCCATTGGTGATGGTGCGCCGATTGCTGTGCAATCGATGACCAACACCAAAACCACTGATGTTGATGCGACTGTTGCCCAGATTAAGGCATTGGAACGTGTGGGCGTGGATATCGTGCGCGTCTCAGTACCGACCATGGATGCGGCTGAGGCATTTAAGTTGATTAAACAGCAGTCGAATGTTCCGCTGGTTGCCGATATTCACTTTGACTACCGTATTGCCCTGAAAGTCGCGGAGTACGGTGTTGATTGCTTGCGTATTAACCCTGGTAACATTGGTAACGAATCTCGTATTCGTGAAGTGGTTGCCAGCGCTCGTGACCACAATATTCCTATCCGTATTGGTATCAATGGCGGTTCGCTGGAAAAAGATATTCAGGAAAAATATGGCGAACCTACGCCGGAAGCCCTGCTTGAATCCGCGATGCGCCATGTCGATATCCTTGATCGTCTTAATTTCGATCAGTTTAAAGTCAGTGTTAAAGCCTCCGATGTTTTCCTGGCGGTAAACTCCTACCGTTTGCTAGCTAAGCAAATTAATAACCCTTTGCACTTAGGGATCACTGAAGCAGGTGGTGCGCGCAGTGGTTCAGTCAAATCGGCTATCGGTTTGGGGTTATTGTTGTCAGAGGGTATTGGCGATACTTTGCGTATCTCGCTGGCGGCGGACCCTGTAGAAGAAGTTAAAGTCGGTTTTGATATCCTTAAATCTCTGCGAATTCGTGCGCGTGGGATTAACTTCATTGCTTGTCCAACCTGTTCCCGCCAAGAGTTTGATGTTATTGGCACGGTGAATGCGTTGGAGCAGCGGTTAGAAGATCTGATTACGCCAATGGATGTTTCTATCATCGGTTGTGTCGTTAATGGGCCGGGTGAAGCACTGGTTTCGACCATTGGTGTGACTGGCGCGCGCAATCAGAGTGGTTTCTACGAAGACGGTGTTCGTCAAAAAGAACGTTTTGATAACAAAGCCATGATTGACCAGTTAGAAGCTAAAATTCGTGCAAAAGCATCAATGCTTGATGCAAAAAACCGAATAGTTATCAATCAACTGGATGATAAATAAGCATTGCTGGTGTGATTTTGTCGGCCAGAATGAAAAAAGCGGGCATGGCCCGCTTTATATTACGCCTGTAGAGGTAATACATTGTCGCCATTGAATATGTGGGCGGCAAACCTCTATAATTGGCTTTATTTTTTGCACTATACCCAATGTCCTTGGTGTTGTTGCGCACTGTGCTGCAATATCAAGTCGATAGGGCATAAAACTACAGAGAACAGACGTGGCAAAGAACATTCAAGCCATCCGTGGTATGAACGACTACCTGCCAGCCGATACGGCGATATGGCAGCGTATTGAAAGCATCTTGAAACAAGTGCTGGCAGGTTACGGCTATAGCGAAATCCGCATGCCGATTGTAGAGCAGACCCCGTTATTCAAGCGCGCTATCGGTGAAGTTACCGACGTGGTTGAGAAAGAGATGTATACCTTCGACGATCGCAATGGCGAAAGTCTGACACTGCGTCCGGAAGGTACCGCAGGGTGCGTGCGCGCCGGTATTGAACATGGTCTGCTGTACAATCAGGAACAGCGTCTGTGGTACGTTGGCCCAATGTTCCGCTATGAGCGCCCACAGAAAGGCCGCTATCGCCAGTTTCATCAGTTGGGCGCGGAAGTTTTCGGTCTGCAAGGGCCGGATATTGATGCCGAATTGATTTTGCTGAGCGCTCGTTGGTGGCGAGCTTTGGGGATTTCAGAGCATGTGCAACTTGAACTGAACTCCATTGGATCTTTGGAGGCCCGCGCGGATTACCGTGAAGCGCTGGTGACTTTCCTGGAACAACATGTTGAGGTGCTGGACGAAGATTGTAAGCGCCGCATGTACAGCAACCCATTGCGAGTGCTGGATTCCAAGAACCCGGATGTTCAGCTGTTGCTTAATGATGCGCCTAAGCTATCTGATTACCTGGATGAAGAGTCAAAACAGCATTTTGCGGGCTTGTGTGAACTTTTAGACAAGGCCGGTATCCCATATACCGTTAATGAACGTTTAGTTCGCGGCTTGGATTATTACAACCGCACCGTATTTGAGTGGGTTACCAGCAGTTTGGGCGCGCAAGGTACTGTCTGTGCCGGTGGGCGTTATGACGGCTTGGTTGAACA
The DNA here is from genome assembly GCF_902170305.1 of Yersinia alsatica. Classification (GTDB taxonomy): domain Bacteria; phylum Pseudomonadota; class Gammaproteobacteria; order Enterobacterales; family Enterobacteriaceae; genus Yersinia; species Yersinia alsatica. Next base: position 166,347 of record NZ_CABHWW010000009.1, read on the forward strand.
GCTTGGTGGTCGCGCAACCCCTGCGGTTGGTTTTGCCATGGGGCTTGAACGTCTGGTTCTGTTGGTGCAGGCTGTTAATCCTGACTTCCAAGTACCTGCGACGGTCGATGCATATGTCATTTCGTTCGGTGAAAATACGCAAAGTGCTGCCATGCTACTGGCCGAACATCTGCGCGATGCCATGCCAACGCTGAAGTTAATGACCAATTACGGCGGTGGCAATGTTAAAAAGCAATTTACGCGCGCTGACAAGTGGGGCGCTCGTGTTGCTTTAATGCTTGGCGAAAGCGAAGTCGCGGCACAGAAAGTGGTGGTAAAAGATTTGCGGAATGGTGAACAAGAAACGCTGGCGCAAGCTGATGTTGCTGCGCGTCTGGCTTTGATGTTGGGTTAAGGAGAGAGACACCGTGGAAGTCTATACCACTGAAAATGACCAGGTTGATGCAGTGCGCCGTTTCTTTAGCGAAAATGGTAAAGCGCTGGCCGTGGGTGTGGTGCTCGGGATTGGTGCGTTAGTGGGTTGGCGTTACTGGCAGAGTCATCAGAATAGTGCCATGACGGAAGCCTCCTCTGCCTATCAGCAAGCCAGTGATGCTTTGTCAGCCAATAGCGCTGATGGTATTGCTCTCGCTGAAAAATTTGTTCAGGGCAATAAAAATAACTACGGCGTACTGGCCGGGTTGGAACTGGCTCACCATTTTGTTGAGCAAAACGAGTTCGATAAAGCGGCACAGCAACTCACTCAAGCGTTAGGCCAGACCAATGATGAAAATCTACTGTCGCTGATTAATCTGCGTCTTGCCCGTTTGCAACTGCAATTGAAAAAACCAGATGAAGCATTGAAAACGCTGGATGCAGTGCAAGGTGATGGTTGGACGGCGATGGCTCAAGATGTTCGTGGCGATGCATTATTAAGCAAAGGTGACACCGCAGGTGCACGGGCAGCTTACAGTAAAGGCGTCGAATCAAATGCTTCTCAGGCGCTGCAAGCCTTGCTGCGCATGAAATTGAATAATTTGTCCAACTAAGGGGTATTCCCATGCAATTGCGTAAAACACTCTTAGTAGGACTGGTATCTGTTGCCCTATTGAGTGGTTGTTCACTGTTCAACAGTGAAGAAGATGTGGTTACCATGTCGCCACTGCCAAAAGTTGAAAACCAATTCACACCGACTAAAGTGTGGAGCACCTCCGTTGGTGGCGGCGTGGGTGACTATTACTCCCATCTGCGCCCAGCTTGGCAGGGAACAACTGTCTTTGCTGCCGATCGTAAAGGTCTGGTGAAAGCCATGGACGCGGATACCGGTAAGCAAATTTGGCAAACCGATCTGTCTGAGAAAACTAACTTCCTCACTAGCAACCGTTCTGCAATGTTATCTGGCGGCGTAACAGCTTCAGGTGCGCATGTGTATGTCGGCAGCGAGAAAGCGGTTGTTTATGCGCTGAATTCTGACGATGGTCAGGTTGCATGGCAAACCGTAGTAGCGGGTGAAGCATTATCACGCCCAGTGGTCAGTGATGGCGTGGTGTTGATCCACACCTCAAATGGCATGCTACAAGCGCTGAATGAATCTGACGGTGCTATCAAGTGGACATTGAATCTGGATACTCCAGCCTTGTCTCTGCGTGGCGAATCTGCTCCAGCGGTAGCATTCGGTGCTGCGATTGTCGGCGGCGACAATGGTCGTGTCAGTGCGGTGATGATGGAGCAGGGCCAGTTGATCTGGCAGCAACGTATTTCCCAAGTGACCGGTACTACTGAAATCGACCGTCTGAATGACGTCGATACTACGCCAGTGGTGGTTGACGGTGTTGTTTATGCCTTGGCATACAACGGCAACCTGACAGCATTGGATCTGCGCTCTGGTCAGATTCTGTGGAAACGTGAAATGGGGTCAGTCAATGACATCATTGTCGACGGTGGCCGCATTTATCTGGTCGATCAGAATGACCGTATTGTCGCATTGAAGACTGATGGCGGGATAACCCTTTGGAGTCAAAGCGATTTATTACATCGTAACTTGACTGCTCCAGTGATGTATAATGGTTATCTGGTTGTAGGTGATGCCGAAGGTTATCTGCACTGGGTGAATACCGATGATGGCCGTTTTGTTGCTCAACAGAGCGTCGATAGCTCCGGCTTCCTGAGTGCGCCAGTGATTGCAAGTGATAAACTACTGGTTCAAGCAAGAGGCGGCACGGTATACGCGTTCACCCGTTAATAGACTAATAATACTTAACGTTGTTGGAGTTGCAGCAAGGTAGTAAACGAATGACAAATGGGTTGTAAACCGATTTGAACAGCGTTTGCGCTGGCCCGAAAAGTGGGCCTCTGATGAGGCTCATAATCCCGATGAGTTGACTCCGGTCAGTGATTTGGGTGAATGGTCGCTAACACCGCTGCAATTTCAAGAACAAGGGTTTAAAGCGGCTCCTGAGATTCAGGGGCCGTTTGTCTTCTAAAAACTGCGCTGTTGAAGGTTCGGTACAGCGCTGTAATGATTTGAAAATTAAGTAATGAGGCTTCAACAATGATACCTGTCATCGCGCTGGTCGGGCGCCCGAATGTGGGTAAATCCACACTATTTAACCGCTTAACGCATACCCGAGATGCGTTAGTTGCGGATTTTCCCGGGCTAACGCGTGACCGTAAATATGGTCGTGCCGAGGTCGAGGGTCATGAGTTTATTGTTATCGATACTGGTGGTATTGATGGCACAGAAGATGGTGTAGAAACTAAAATGGCTGGTCAATCGTTACTGGCGATTGAAGAAGCCGATATCGTGCTGTTTATGGTAGATGCGCGTGCTGGGCTGATGCCTGCGGATCAGGGCATTGCCCAACATCTGCGTAGTCGCGAGAAAGCGACTTTTCTGGTGGCCAACAAAACTGATGGTATTGACCCTGATACTGCTACAGCCGATTTCTATTCACTAGGCTTGGGTGAAGTTCATGCTATTGCGGCTTCCCATGGCCGTGGTGTGACTCAACTGATTGAAGATGTCATGGCACCCTACATGGATGCCGAAGAGCCAGAAGTCGAGCTGACAGAAGAAGAAGCCAATGCTGCCTATTGGGCGGCACAGGAAGAAACCGATGACAGCATTCCTGAAGACGAAGAGGATGACTTTGACCCGCTGAGTCTGCCAATCAAGTTGGCTATCGTCGGGCGTCCTAACGTAGGTAAGTCCACACTAACTAACCGTATCCTTGGTGAAGATCGTGTGGTGGTTTATGACATGCCGGGCACCACGCGTGACAGCATTTATATTCCAATGACCCGCGATGAACGTGAATATATTCTGATTGATACTGCGGGTGTGCGTAAGCGCGGCAAAATCACTGAAGCCGTTGAAAAATTCTCAGTGATTAAAACCTTACAGGCAATTGAAGACTCCAACGTGGTGTTGTTGGTTATTGATGCCCGTGATGGTATTTCGGATCAAGATTTGTCTCTATTGGGCTTCATCCTTAATAGTGGGCGCTCACTTGTTATTGCAGTTAACAAATGGGATGGCATGACCGAAGAAGCCCGTGCACAGGTTAAAGATATGCTAGACCTGCGCCTTGGTTTTGTGGATTTTGCCCGTATTCACTTCATTTCTGCCTTGCATGGTAGTGGTGTCGGTAACCTGTTTGAATCCATACAGGAAGCTTATGACTGCTCGACTAAGCGAGTGGGTACTTCCTTACTGACCCGTATTATGCAAATGGCAGAAGAAGATCATCAGCCTCCTTTGGTTCGTGGTCGTCGTGTGAAGCTGAAATATGCTCATGCCGGTGGTTATAACCCGCCTATCGTGGTTATCCACGGTAATCAGGTGACTGATTTGTCAGACTCTTATAAACGCTACCTGATGAATTACTTCCGCCGTTCACTGAAAGTAATGGGTACACCCATCCGCATTCAGTTTAAAGAGGGTGAGAACCCATTTGCAGGTAAGCGCAATACCTTGACGCCAAATCAGATGCGTAAACGTAAACGTTTGATGTCGCACTTGAAAAAAGCTAAGTAATAGCAGCAAAGCGCGGGCATCCCGCGCTTTTTGCATTTTTAGCCACCAATATAAAGCTAAACAAAAGGAGTTGAACGTCAGCCATGTCTTGGGAAACCTGGAGTTTTGCGTTTAGTGTCACCGTGCCCAGCTTATTGATGATGTTACTCGGCGTGCTGCTACGGCGCTTTGGTCTGATGGATGACCGCTTTTGTGATGGCGCGACCAAATTAGTTTTTAATCTGGCGCTGCCCTGCCTGCTGTTTTTCAGTGTCGCCACCAATCACGTCAATCTGATGGATAACTTGCCGCTGGCTATTTATGGGGCAGCTGGCACCTTAGTCACCTTTTTATTGCTTGAGGTGGCGGCTAAGTGGCTGGTAAAAGACCCCCGAGAGCGCGGCGTGTTCGTGCAGGGGGGTTTTAGGGCTAACACGGCGATTATGGGGCTGGCATTTGCCATGACCGCCTATGGCGATGAAGGGGTAGCTCTGGGGTCGATGTACCTGACGGTCACGGTGCTATTGTTCAATATGTTGTCGGTGATAACTCTGACCCGCAGTTTGCAAACTGGGCAGGGTGGGAAAATCAGCAAATTGGCACTGTTGCGCAGTATCGTCACTAACCCACTGATTATTGGTCTACTCTGTGGTGTAGTTTATGCGCGAACTTACTTACCTATTCCCCAGGTGATTGTACATACAGGTAGTTATATATCAGCCTTGGCACTTCCGCTGGCATTGCTCTGCACCGGAGCGAGTCTTGATTGGCATGCTATGTTCCGCTCTTCTAATGTGGCGGCATTATCATCAACAGCAAAACTATTCGTGGTGCCTATTTTAATGACCTTGGGTGGTTTACTGATGGGATTCCGTGGCGCAACCTTAGGCATTGTTTTCCTGTTCTCCGCCACACCAACCGCAGCGGGTAGCTATGTTATGACTCGCGCGATGGGGGGCAATGCAGTACTGGCTGCCAATATTATTGCTATCACCACCGTCGGTTCATTTTTCACTACGGCATTAGGAATTTACTTCTTACGTTCATTGGGTGTGATGTAAGTTTTTCCGAACATTCAGGAGAGAAATTATGGATGCGTTATGTCCGGTTTGTCAGCAGGCAATGGTGCTAGTAAGTGATCACTTCCATTGCTCTCACTGCCATGGCAACTATCAACAGCAGGCCGATTGCCCGGACTGCGGCAAACCACTGCAAGTTCTGAAGGCTTGTGGTGCGGTTGACTATTTTTGCCAGCATGGTCACGGGCTGATTTCGAAAAGCCGTGTTCACTTTAGTTATTTGCCGACGGTTTGACCGGTCGGCAGAGTTGTTTGCTTAGCTGACAAAAGGTTTAGTGCTACTCAACGGCTTTACGCTGGCGCGGCTTCTTGGCCACATTTTTCTTTGCCACGTTAATCTGGGTGATTTCACTTTCCACCCAACCATCTTGCAGTCTGGTGGTGAGTTTATCGCCGGTATGCACCTGCTGGGTGGTCTTGAGTAACGTGCCTTCAGGAGTCTGCGTGACACTGTAGCCGCGGGCCAGTGTGGCTAACGGGCTGACGGCTTCCAATTGTGAGCAGGCAATACCAAAGCGTTGGCGATAACCGTTTAGCTGGCGCTCTAGGGCCTGGCGTAAACGATATTCTTGCTGTTGTACCCGCTGATTGTAGCGGTGAATCTGCCCTTGCGGTTGAACCTGAACCAAACGCTGCTGGAGCCGCTCGGTGCGCCGGCTTAATCGGCGAATTTGGGTTTGCGCACTCTCTTCCAACCGGCGTTGCAATTTTAGTAATAGCGTTTGTTGGCGAGCGAGACGCAAATGAGGATGTTGCTGCTGGAGCCGATGTTCAAGGCGGGTGAATTGCTGGCTACGTTGCGCCAGATAGTAATCCATCGCCATTTCCATTCGTTGCTGTTGCCCCTGAATCTGCCTGACCAACTCAATTTGGTTGCGGCTGACTAACTCTGCGGCGGCTGAAGGGGTTGGCGCACGTAAATCAGCGACAAAATCGGCAATAGTGACATCGGTTTCATGGCCGACGGCACTGACGATAGGAATGTGGCTGTTAAAGATGGCGCGGGCCACCCGCTCATCATTAAAGCTCCATAAGTCCTCTAACGAACCACCACCGCGGCCAACGATCAACACATCACATTCAGCGCGCAAATTAGCCAATTGGATAGCACGAACTATCTGCAAAGGAGCATCAGCGCCCTGTACGGCTGTTGGGTAGATAATAACCGGCAGTGATGGATCCCGGCGTTGTAAAACTTGCAAAACATCGTGGAGCGCTGCGCCGCTGGATGAGGTAATCACCCCGACCTGTTGGGCTGGGCTGGGTAGCGGTTGTTTATGACTCTGGTCAAAAAGCCCTTCTGCGGCTAGCTGTTGCTTAAGTTGTTCAAACTGCTGTTGCAGCAATCCGTCGCCAGCAGGTTGCATACTTTCTGCAATTAACTGGTAATCACCGCGTGGTTCATACAAGGTGATCGAGGCCCTGACCAACACTTGCTGGCCATTTTGCGGGCGAAACGTTGTCCGACGATTAGTGTTGCGAAACATCGCGCAGCGCACCTGAGCCCGGTCATCTTTTAAGGTGAAATACCAGTGACCAGAAGAGGGCTGAGAGAAATTAGAAATCTCGGCGGTGAGCCAAATTTGGCCCATTTCCATTTCCAACAGCTGTCGAACCGTCTGATTAAGGCGGCTAACAGTAAAAATTGATGACGCAGAAGTTTGTGACATGTGACCTGGATCAAGTTTTTAAACAAGCACTTAATTGACCGATATTACCTGCCTCAAACTGCTTGGCAAGAAAAATAATGAGAAAGTGCTGGAGGCAACCGATTACGCTCTGTATAATGCCACGGCAATATTTTATCTTTTTACATTCACCTTGGTGAGATATTGCCCATGCTACGTATCGCGAAAGAAGCTCTAACATTTGACGACGTTCTCCTGGTTCCAGCCCACTCCACAGTCTTGCCTAATACGGCAGAACTTGGTACCCAACTGACTGCAACTATCCGCCTGAATATCCCTATGCTGTCCGCAGCAATGGATACCGTAACCGAGTCTCGTCTGGCCATTGCGCTGGCACAAGAGGGCGGTTTAGGGTTCATCCACAAAAATATGTCCATCGAACGCCAGGCTGAAGAAGTCAGTCGGGTGAAAAAACACGAAAGTGGTGTTGTTACCGAGCCACAGACTGTGACGCCAACAACAACTCTTCGTCAGGTTAAAGAACTGACTGCTCGTAACGGTTTCGCCGGTTACCCGGTAGTGACCGAAGATTACGAACTGGTTGGGATCATTACTGGCCGTGATGTTCGCTTTGTTACTGATTTGGACCAACCCGTGACTGCGGTTATGACACCGAAAGAGCGCTTGGTAACCGTCAAGGAAGGCGAAGCCCGCGAAGTTGTCCTGCAAAAAATGCATGAAAAACGTGTCGAAAAAGCGTTGGTTGTTGATGACAGCTTCCATCTGCGCGGCATGATCACTGTAAAAGACTTCCAAAAAGCAGAACGTAAGCCTAATGCTTGTAAAGACGAGCATGGCCGCCTACGTGTTGGTGCTGCTGTTGGTGCCGGTGCTGGCAATGAAGAGCGTATTGACGCTCTGGTCGCTGCTGGCGTCGATGTTTTGTTGATCGACTCATCTCATGGTCACTCCGAAGGCGTTCTGCAACGCATCCGCGAAACTCGTGCTAAATATCCTAATCTGCAAATCGTTGGCGGTAACGTCGCTACCGGTGCTGGGGCTAAAGCCTTGGCTGATGCAGGGGTAAGCGCGGTTAAAGTGGGTATCGGCCCTGGTTCAATCTGTACCACTCGCATCGTGACTGGTGTGGGTGTTCCACAGATTACTGCCATTGCTGATGCGGTTGAAGCACTGGAAGGTACTGGGATTCCGGTTATTGCCGATGGCGGTATTCGTTTCTCTGGCGATATTGCTAAAGCCATTGCCGCGGGTGCTTCCTGTGTGATGGTCGGCTCTATGCTGGCGGGGACGGAAGAGTCTCCGGGTGAAATCGAGCTCTATCAAGGCCGTTCATTTAAATCTTATCGCGGTATGGGTTCTCTGGGGGCGATGTCCAAAGGTTCTTCAGATCGCTATTTCCAGACCGATAATGCTGCCGACAAATTGGTACCAGAAGGTATCGAAGGGCGTGTGGCATACAAAGGTCTGTTGAAAGAGATTGTGCATCAGCAAATGGGTGGCCTGCGTTCATGCATGGGCCTGACCGGTTGTGGCACCATTAATGAATTGCGCACCAAAGCTGAGTTTGTTCGCATCAGCGGTGCAGGTATTCAAGAAAGCCATGTGCATGATGTGACTATTACCAAAGAGTCACCAAACTATCGCATGGGCTAATTCCAGGGGCTTAAACCGGCGAATCTGGCTATCGTCCGCGGCTCGTATTGCTCATTGACTTGGTGTCAACTGCGCATACTGTGCTGCGGGCGCTAACCCGCTTCTTGGTTGCGCCGACTGGAATGCTTTCAATTATTTTATTAAAAACTTGTGGAACATGCCGCACATGACAAAAAATATTCATAAACATCGCATTCTTATTCTTGATTTCGGTTCGCAATACACCCAGTTAATCGCGCGCCGTGTTCGTGAAATCGGTGTCTATTGTGAGCTATGGGCGTGGGACGTGACCGAAGCCCAAATCCGTGAGTTTAATCCAAGCGGTATCATTCTTTCTGGTAGTCCTGAAAGCACCACCGAACAGGATAGCCCGCGCGCACCTGATTATGTCTTCACTGCAGGTGTGCCTGTGCTGGGTGTCTGTTACGGCATGCAGACTATGGCAGCCCAACTGGGTGGCAAGGTCGAAGGCTCAAATCATCGTGAATTCGGCTATGCGCAGGTTGAAATTAAAACAGATTGCGCACTGATTCGTGATATCAAAGATGCGATTAATCCAGCCGGTGAAGCCGTCTTGGATGTCTGGATGAGCCATGGTGACAAAGTCACCGCAATTCCATCTGGTTTTGTGACTGTAGCTAGCACCGATACTTGCCCGTTTGCCATTATGGCCAACGAAGAGCAGCATTTTTACGGTGTGCAGTTCCACCCAGAAGTGACCCATACCAAGCAAGGCCAACGTCTGCTGGAACGTTTTGTTCTGGATATCTGTGCTTGTGAAGCATTGTGGACGCCAGCGACCATTATTGAAGATGCCATTGTTCGTCTGCGTGAACAAATCGGTGACGACCATGTAATTCTTGGCCTGTCCGGTGGTGTTGACTCATCCGTGACGGCAATGTTGCTGCACCGCGCCATTGGCAAACGCCTGACTTGCGTGTTTGTTGATAACGGCCTGCTGCGTCTGAATGAAGCCGATCAAGTGCTGGAAATGTTCGGCGATAAATTCGGCCTGAATATTGTCCATGTTGCGGCAGAAGACCGTTTCCTTGCAGCGCTGGCGGGGGTTGATGAGCCAGAAGCAAAACGTAAAATCATTGGCCGTGTGTTTGTCGAGCTGTTCGACGAAGAAGCATGCAAGCAAGAGCAAGTGAAATGGTTGGCGCAAGGCACCATCTATCCAGACGTGATTGAATCTGCTGCATCTGCTACCGGCAAAGCTCATGTTATCAAATCTCACCACAATGTGGGCGGCTTGCCGAAAGAGATGAAACTTGGGCTGGTAGAGCCGTTGAAAGAGTTGTTTAAAGATGAAGTCCGTAAAATTGGTCTGGAACTGGGCTTGCCGTACGACATGTTGTACCGTCACCCATTCCCGGGCCCAGGTCTAGGTGTTCGTGTTCTGGGCGAAGTGAAGAAAGAGTATTGTGACTTGCTGCGCCGCGCTGATGCCATCTTTATTGAAGAGCTGCATAAAGCCGATTTGTACAACAAAGTCAGTCAAGCCTTTACTGTTTTCCTGCCAGTTCGTTCAGTTGGCGTAATGGGCGATGGTCGTAAATATGACTGGGTTGTGTCACTGCGTGCGGTTGAAACTATCGATTTTATGACCGCACATTGGGCGCATCTGCCATACGACTTCCTTGGCCGCGTTTCAAACCGCATCATCAATGAAGTGAATGGTATTTCTCGTGTCGTTTACGATATCAGTGGTAAGCCACCCGCGACCATTGAGTGGGAATAAATATCTTCTCTATTTGTTAAAATAGAGTCCGATAAATTTAGTGAAGCCTCCGATATTTCGGGGGCTTTTTTGTTTTATATCTTCATCAGAATAAAAAATGAATTGATTTTTAGTAAATTATTCTATTAACGAGATTGCCTGTGTGTGAATATGACAATGCAATTCATCACGTATCGGCCCATGCAAAAATAGCATGATTCTGCTTACTTCTTATTTAAAGGTGAAGCATGAATGTTAATAATAAGGTGAATAAGATATTTTATCTGCTAATTTTTATCTCATCCAATGCAATATCTGACAATTTTCACGATAATAATGTCTGTTTTTACTCTGGTGATAATTACCTTGAAAAAGCGGGGGCCAAGAAGTTTTGTGTACCCTATTATACAGAGGATGAGTGGTTATTTAGTCAGTGGAATAATAATATAGCCTCTATTAAAATTCCTTTTAATATGCAGGTTGATATCTTTAGTGATTTTTCATTTACAGGAAAATCGGCATCGCTTTATAACAGTGCCAACACTGCCGATTTGAAAGCGTTGGGCTTGATAGCAGATATCAGTTCTTATCGTGTATTACCCAAAAAACTCTACCCGGACAGTAAACGGCTAGTATTCAATTACAACTCTAATTTATTTCCAGAAAAATATTTCGGCTATAATTATTATCGTAGCCGTGGGCACAGTATTGTCCTGTCCCGAGAAAGCCAACCTACAGGTGCTGATGCTCAGAGTTCTTCTATATTTTATAGTCATACTGGGCAGATTATGACGGCATTTATCGGACAAGGATTTGATAGAAATATCTATTGCTTACACCCCGCAGATCTAAGGCAAGATATTGTAAGTGCGGATGTCGCCTTTACCTATTGTGATTTTGGCAATCCGGGGCAACGCTGGCTTCCCAAGAAGATAGACGGGAAAATTGTCTTGATTAATCAAGGGACAAATACGGCATTATCACTAAATGAGGAAGGGTTTTATGTTAATTTAAATATCAAGCCTGGGGCCGTAAATCACTTGCCGAGTCGAAGAAGGCAACCGTCTCAGCCTACTGTTGCAGTTAATCGAGATACAATATGGTTTGATGAAGAATTCATTGAAAAACTAAAGTTATATGCTGTGCGACCTTTTCTTCAATATAAAGAAACCCTAGAGTCCATAGATGAGTCTGGCTCTCGTGATATTATTGTTCATCATTTAGGTGAGTTAGATGATGTTAATATCTATTTGGGCGGAAATAAAAGAGGACAGAACATTTACTATAATGCTGAGACTCAGTATTTGATTGCTTATAACAAATCAAATGAGGAGATAAAACTTACCGAAGCATCCTGTCTTTCATTGCTAAATCAGGGGTTAGATCAGGATTCACCGATCGCCTTTACCTATAATCGCAGTAGTTACAGTGATAACTCAATTGAGTATCGCTGTGATAATGGTGTTGCCTATAATATGTCTACTCAACGATGGTATTTTATGGCTGATCAAGATTTTCACTACTTAGTTAATGGCGATGAAAATAAGGTTTTACATTTTTATATTAATGAAAAGCCGCAAAGGATGAATTTCCGTGGTGCCTTGACCGGGCCAAAACTAGGCGACCATATTGGTCAGGCTATTAACTTTGATGAGCGAAAAACACAAGGTGCCATATTTGTTAATAATCAAGCGTTGGGATATATCCTTGATATGGAAAAGGGAGTTTGTGAACTGAGCACCGCAGCCACTAACAGCGGCACTCACTGTGGGGGGAAGAATACCTCTTGGTCCTCAACTGATTATAACTTTTTAAATACCACTCTTCGGCGTTTCTATCTCCCTTGGTTATTGCCACAAATAGCCAATCAATTACAGAGAAAGGGTGAATCGGCATCTTTCCTGCAAAAAATCGAGACCCTGAAAGGCCTTTTTGCCGACAATACAAACCCACTTGCCGACAAAGCCGCATTACAGCAATCCAAAGATTTGTTAGTGGAATTTTTGCTCACGTATAACTCACGCGAATACAGCAAGCTCTGGCACCAAGCTGCATATCTCCTTAATCGTGTTGATGTATTAATCGAGTGGGGGAATAACTAGACGTTATAGTTACAAAATGTGACGCAAATCACGTTTTGGCTTTACCCTCCTATTGATGAGGTATAACCTTGACGAATCTTTACAACTCAACTAAATGTTTAACATCTTCATTTTATAATTCACATCGCCAATAAGGCGGGAAGTTCACTCATTTTTAGTCAAGATTGCCACTGCTGCGGCATTAGTCGCCCGGTAGTTTAGCGCGCAGTAACCCGCATCTGTTAACGCCATGCCTCTTAGCAGCATGTTCCTATAGGTAACGGATGAATACTACGCGCGTGCTCTTTTGTGGAGAAAAAACATGTCGGTCACACACTCTCCGATACCTCAGGTGCGCGGTATTTCACGCCGTCGTCTGCTGGGGTATGTCGGTGTCGGGCTAGTCACGAGCCTGATGAATCCTCTCTCTCTGGATGCTTTCGCAGCATCAACCCAAACCTCGCCACAGAATTTGGAAAAATTCATGTTGGTCTCCCGAGCACTGACCGGAAAACGTCAGCTCAATGCGCAAGTGGGTCAGCGTATCTATCAGGTTTTGCTCGGAAAAATCGGTGGTTTTGATCAGAAGCTGGCGCTATTGCAACCTTTGCCGGCCGGTGAACCTCACCAGTGGTCACCTCTGGAGCAGCAAATTGCCCGTCAGATCTTGCAAGGTTGGTATGTTGGTGTGATTGGTGACGGAACTGACGCCGCAGTAATCAGTTATGAAAATGCGTTGATGTTTGATGCGGTATCCGATGTGTTGGTTATTCGCTCTTATTGCCCGAATAAACCCGGATACTGGGCTGCAAAGCCTGATGTCGCCTTATAATTTTGGAGAATACATTTATGGCTGACACACTAAAGGCGGATATCGTCGTCATTGGCTCGGGCGTTGCAGGTGGCTTAGTCGCCCACCAATTAGCGATGGCAGGGAAGTCTGTTTTGATTTTAGAAGCGGGCCCGCGCCTTTCTCGCTGGGAAATTGTAGAAAATTTCCGCAATCAGCCTGATAAATCAGACAATATGGCTCCTTACCCTTCAACATCCTATGCCCCTCACCCAGAATCTAATCCTAATAATAACTATCTGATTCAAAAGGGCGAACATCCGTACGATGTGCAGTATATCCGTGCGGTTGGTGGCACCACCTGGCATTGGGCCGCATCGGCATGGCGTTTTTTGCCGAACGATTTCAAGCTAAAAACCGTGTATGGCGTGGGTCGCGACTGGCCGATTGAATATGCCGCACTGGAAAAGTGGTATTTCCGCGCCGAACAAGAGCTCGGTGTCTGGGGGCCGAGTGATGAAGACTTAGGCTCACCGCGCAGCGAACCTTATCCGATGGCCCCGTTGCCACTATCGTGGAATGAGCAGCGCATCAAAACCGTATTAAACAGCCACAGTTTTAATGGCAGTGATTTTAATGTGGTAACCGAACCGGTTGCTCGTAACAGCCGTCCTTACGATGGCCGCCCGACCTGTTGTGGCAATAATAATTGCATGCCAATTTGCCCGATCGGTGCCATGTACAACGGCATCACCCATGTAGAAAAGGCCGAGCGTGCCGGGGCTATCGTCCGTCCACAAGCAGTGGTCTATAAACTGGAAGTGAATGATCAGCAGCAAATTACCGCTGCACTGTTTAAGGATGCGCAAGGTAATGAACATCGCGCCGAAGGTCAGTATTTTGTGCTGGCGGCCAATGGCATTGAGATTCCAAAACTGATGCTGATGTCCACCAGTGATAAAAACCCACGCGGCGTGGGGAATAGCTCGGATATGGTGGGTCGTAATCTGATGGACCATCCGGGTACCGGTGTCACCTTTATGGCCAGTGAGCCGCTATGGCCGGGGCGTGGCCCGCAGGAAATGACCTCGTTGATTGGCTTTCGTGATGGGGCGTTTCGATCTGAATATGCGGCGAAAAAAATTCATCTGTCTAACTTGTCGCGCACTGATCAAGTCACTATCGAGTTACTTTCTCAAGGGGATTTGCAGCTCGGGCCGCAACTGGACGCTAAAATTCGGGATCGTGCGGCGCGGTTTGTGCAGTTCGATAGCTTCCACGAGATTTTGCCGCATGTAGAAAATCGTATTATCCCCAGTGCGACAGAGAAAGATGCTATCGGTATTCCCAAACCTGAATTTTACTATGCAATGGATGATTACGTTCGCAAAAGTGCGGTGCATACCCAGCAAGTTTATGCTGAGGCGGCAAGGTTAATGGGCGGCACTGAAGTTCAGTTCCACAATAATTTCGCCAACAATAATCATATTACCGGCACCACCATCATGGGTAATGATCCGAAAGATTCAGTGGTAGACAGTGATTGCCGCACCCATGACCATAAAAATTTATTTATCGCCAGCAGCAGTGTGATGCCAACTGTGGGGTCAGTGAACTGTACCTTGACGATTGCCGCGCTCTCTTTGCGCATCGCTGAAACATTAAAGGCCGAGGTGTAAGATGAAAAAACTAACCCTGGGTCACTCAGTGAAATTGCTGCTTCTTGCATTGGGATGTGCCGCCAGCGGGTATGCCAGCGCTGACGCTAACTTGATTGCGCGTGGTGAGTATCTGACCAAAGCCGCTGACTGCGTGGCCTGCCACACCACCAAAGACGGCAAACCTTTTGCCGGTGGATTGGCATTTAAAACCCCGATGGGAACACTGTATTCACCCAACATTACCCCGGATAAAGCAACCGGGATTGGTAGTTGGACCGATGAAGAGTTTTTGCGCGCATTGCATGAAGGGAAAGGGAAAAATGGTGAAAATCTCTATCCGGCATTTCCTTATACCTCCTACACCTTGCTAAAGGATGATGACGTCAAAGCGATCAAAGCTTATCTGTTTAGCTTGCCAGCAGTGCATCAGCCAAATCGTGAAAATGATATGCCGTTCCCATTCAATCAGCGCTGGGGATTATGGTTCTGGAATCTGGTGAACTTCGACGGGCAGCGCTTCGAACCTGATAGCAGCAAAGATGCACAATGGAATCAGGGCGCTTACTTTGTTGAGGCGCTAGGGCACTGCGGTGAATGTCATACGCCACGAAATATCACCATGGGCATGAAAGACAGCAAAGCCTATGCGGGTACTGAGATTGATGGTTGGACGGCATTCAATATTACCTCAGACCCTCATGCCGGGATTGGTGGCTGGAGCCAGGAGCAGATTGTGCAATATCTGCGTAGCGGCCATGTTGACGGCAAAGCTCAGGCTGCGGGGCCAATGGCGGAAGTGATTGAAAATAGTACTCGCCACTTAACCGATAGCGATCTGAATGCGATGGCAGTTTATCTGCGCACCTTGAAACCATTGAATCCAGATGATGAAACTAAGAGTCGTTCAGATTGGGGGCAGCCCGCAACCAGTGTTAATACTTTACGCGGCATGCCGTTCACAGCAGATAACAACACCGAGGGTGCGCGTTTGTATTTAGGGAATTGCGCTTCTTGCCATGGTTTTACCGGTGAGGGTGTACAGGATGGTTACTATCCTTCACTGATGAAGAATTCGGTGGTCGGGGCGTCGGCACCTAATAATCTGATTAATGTGATTCTCCACGGTGTATCGCGTAAAACGAATGATGGCGCAGTATTTATGCCTGGTTTTGCAAACACATTGACGGATGAACAGGTGGTGAGTTTGAGTAATTATTTGCTGCAGCAGTTTGGGCAACCGGCACTGAATATCAAAGCTGATGATGTCAAAACATTGCGCGGAGAGTAATTTCGCTCATTATTTATAAAAACATAAGGGAGCCTCAGCTCCCTTATGAGTTTTCGTTAATTACTCTTTTCAAGTTCGTTCGCCAGTTTATGAGCATTTATCTGCAAATTTGGTGTTACATTCTTCATACTATCAAAAAAATTAGGGAATTCTTTGCTAATTTTCACTGCCTGTTCATTATTGCAATGTAAGCTGTTGGATACGCAGTTTCGTAATTGCATGATCAGGTTTGACTTGTTTTCTGAGTTTAATATTATGTTGTTTAGTGAATGTGCTTTTTTATTTATTATGTCAGAGCTAAGTCTTTCTTCATTTAAATTAAAACGTACTCCTCCACCACAGGATATATAATGTATTTCATTTTCAACTCGTGTGTCATAGGTGAAAAGTCTCTTGTTCGATGGGATGGTGTCATAAGAAACATTAGAGTCAAAAATAAAGACCACCTTATCTATTTGACTATTGTCTGTATCTAACTGACTGAATCTAAATGATGTTGCATCGTTACTCATGAAGTTGGAAATTTGTGTTTTTTCCATATTTGCCTTGACGTAATATTGTTCCTCACCACTTTCTAATTTAACCGAGTTAAGCTGGATTACTTTTCTATCACCTAACCTCCCAACTGTGTCTTCTGGTTCGAATTGAGGAGTCAAAGAGTGACTGATTGAACTTATAATATGGTCTATTGCATGTTTTCTGCTTTCTAATATTTCACTGTGGTTGTTTTTTTCTGATGATACACTATTCAATTGAGTGATATGCGTTGTTGTAAGGTTCGGTATGTTTGATATAGGGCCCATAAATAGTCCTTTTAAAATTGACTGAATCACAAATCTATTGTATTGAATAAATTCAAATTTACTATTCAGGCTTTTATCTGGGTTTTATCCTATACAGATGTAAAATTATTTAATCTTTTCATTATGCCAATGCATTAAAATATAGTCACCGTCATTGCTTCTACCGGTGGCAATCGGTACCCAGCCGTTTTTTTGATAAAAAGCCAGTGCCTGCTGGTTTTTTGCTAAACATTTTAATGAACCATGAGTGGTAAATAGCTCTTGTGCCGCCTGCAATAATGCTTTTCCCGCCCCGCGATGCTGCATTTTCGGATCAACGAACAGATTATGCAGGAAACTCTCTTCCATAAATATGGAGGCAAAACCGAGGTGCTCATCACCGTCGATAGCGACCAAAATGGTCTCCCCAAGAGTGGTGCGGTCAAAATCTTCCAGACGAAAACGCTCCCCATCCAACCAGCTAAAAGTTGCCCGACGTGCTGCCAAATACAAGGTGCGTAAAAATGGGCGGTCACTCTCTTGATACGGTCGAATCTTGATACTCATGCTGTGGTTTGCCTACGTCTGTGAAATTGATCATTGGGATAACTAATACAGGATTGATCTTCTACCATCTGCCCGTGATAATAACAATTCTGACTCGGGGTGCCTGCCACAAACAGTGGCATGGCTGAGATATTACCCGTATTACCTGATCTGGATTATGCCAGCGTAGGGAAGTCGCGGTATCGCAGGGTACCGTCTTCTTGACCGCCGGTTAGGAGGAATATGTACGTTCAACCTGCCGTTTTTTCTTCAGTTGTTGCCACTCACACCGCACCATTGGCCATCTTGCCTGCTGATATATCTGCGGGGACGCATTCATGACGCGCATAAATGCACTCACCATTGCTGGAACTGACCCG
The DNA here is from genome assembly GCF_902170305.1 of Yersinia alsatica. Lineage (GTDB taxonomy): Bacteria > Pseudomonadota > Gammaproteobacteria > Enterobacterales > Enterobacteriaceae > Yersinia > Yersinia alsatica. The sequence continues at coordinate 183,973 of NZ_CABHWW010000009.1, forward strand.
AGTGGTGGCGCAGGTATTCAGGCGGATCTAAAAACCTTTTCAGCATTACAAGCTTACGGCACCACAGTGATCACCGCATTGGTGGCGCAAAATACCCGTGGCGTACAGTCGGTCTATCCCATCGAACCCGCGTTTGTTGCGGCTCAATTAGATTCGGTCCTCAGTGATGTGCGCATTGATAGCGCCAAAATAGGCATGCTGGCTAATGCGGATATTGTGGATATTGTTGCCACGCAACTGCGTCGCTACCCGATTCCATTTGTGGTGCTGGATACCGTGATGGTCGCCAAAAGCGGTGATCCACTGCTGGCACCAGAGGCAGTTGATGCCGTGCGTCGGCTGCTGCTACCTCAGGTTGCCTTGATTACCCCTAATTTGCCAGAAGCTGCGGCATTACTGGGTTGCCAGCCAGCACATGATGAGCAAGAGATGTGTGAACAAGGGCGAGCGCTGTTGGCTTTAGGTTGTCAGGGAGTGCTGATGAAAGGGGGCCATTTGAGTGGTGAAGATAGCCCAGACTGGCTGTTTACCCCCCACAGTGAACAGCGTTTTGTGACTCGTCGGGTTGCAACCCGGCATACCCACGGCACGGGCTGTACCTTATCGGCAGCACTGGCAGCATTACGGCCACGACACGCAGATTGGGCCGATACCGTGAATGCCGCCAAACATTACTTACAAGGGGCACTGGAGCAAGCCGATACCCTTGAGGTGGGGCAGGGGATTGGGCCGGTGCATCATTTTCATCAATGGTGGTAATATCCTTCATCCTTGACATTGCTGCGGTGTTAGCGGCGCTCATGCGCCCGAATCACTTACTCAAGTAAGCTCATCGGGACTTTTTCGCTTGCTGCCTTGCCGCAATGCCAATGATTTTGGATATATCCTGCGCCCTTGACACTGCTGCGGTGTTAGCGGCGCTCATGCGCCCGAATCACTGACTTGGTATTGGATGAGTGCTATTCCGCTTTCTGTGCCAGCAAATAGCGCTGTGTCATTGTAAACATGGCGATGGCACGTTGCAGATGATGAGCATCAAACCGGTTAAGCAGATAACTGTCAGCACCTTTACGTGGGCGAATGCGCAGTGACAGTTTTGGCTCGCCAGCTTCGTCCTTTATGAGGTCGAACTGATAGCTGCCAATATCTTTTTCATCTTCCCGCCAGGAAATTTGTACTGCGGGTAGGGGATTTTCTGCTGTTGGCTGCCTAATGGCAAAAAAGTAATCTCCCGCCCAAAAACCGGCGTAATCCCCGTCAGCTTGTAAATGTTTAGTCTTGAAAATGGGGGCGGCGACGAGCTGGTTAATAACATCGCCGGTGATTTCTTGATGTGCTTGCTGCCACAGTGGGGCATTATTTTCTAACTGCCAGCAGGCGGCCCCCAGATAGTCATTCAATGCGCGCCAATCATTATCCAACTGATGCCGCAATTCCTCCTCGAGAATATTGCGATATTGCTGCATACCACTGGGTTGATCGCCCAGAGTTTCGTAAGTGATTAACTCCATAGTGCGCGGTTTGCGGCGAAAACTCATCCACAGCACCATTTTGGGGATACGAAATTCAATCGATTGAATGCTCAGCCGATAGCGATCCCCCATGTTGACCACAAAACCATTAGCCGTTCCGCGTTTATTCTGATAATTCCGCACCACGACCACACTATTTAGCCCCATCCAACCAGTGACATAGTGTTCACTGTCAGAGTTGGCGACATCCAGGTCAATCACCATTTGGACGATTTTATCGCTCTCAAGTTTGTCCAGCGGATGGGCATCCTCGGCGGAGTAATACAGCTTCTCGGGGGCTTCGGGTAACTCAAGGGTTAACATGGTATGGCCTTTATCGGGAGTTTATAGCCGAGATATTCCTCGGCTCATTGATATCTGGTTTATAGCTTACCTTAAGCTGTCATACAGATTGCGCTATAACGAGAATTAGGATGAAAATTCGTGCTATGGATCAACTTTTTCGCCAGTTAGCGGTCCTAGACATGCAAACTAATATCACGCCTGCAAATTCATTGCACAGAGGCTAGTTCAAGGCCCGGCGAGTAGACTAATCAGATAATAAGGATTTTCGATAATGAAAGGTCATCACACCCTCCATTGTCTTGTTGCTGCAGCAATACTCAGTGCCAGCTCCTGGACTATGGCACAGCCGGCTACCTCAGTGGCATCAGCACCTGTTCAGACCGCACCAGCTAAACCTCTTCCGACCACCGCCGACCTTCTGCAACAGCCTGTTTATAAAAATAGTTGGCAAAAAATGGTGAAAAGCCAGAAAAATCTACCCGCATGGGCGCGTAAAGGGGTAGGGACGTCCGGGCCTTATGAGGTCATCAACTGGGAAGGGCAGCAATATAAAGTGGGGCGTATCTGTAAACCCCATGATTGCAGCAATAACTTTATGTGGGTGGCATTTAGTCGGGATAAAAAACAAAGCTGGCAGGCGTGGGGGATGCGAGTCTCTGTGGATGACAAGCCGCAAGCTCTCGATAACCCGAGCCAGTTTGCCACCCATCAGTGGCTGGGCCGCCCTGATGAGAAGGTGCAGGCCATGTTGAAACAGCAGCTACAACAAGATCCTAACTGGCACTAGTTAATCGTCGGAGCATGATAATTAACTGCCACTATCATGCTCCAATGATTGGAAGGAGGAGTCAGCCGACTCCGGCCTGATGCAAGTCATGCAGGTTGATCGCACCGACTAACTTCCCATCCAGATTCACCACTGGGGCCGCACTAATATGATGTTGGTGCAGGGCTTCCAGTGCTTCACCCGCGCGCCACTGTTCTGGCAACCGGTAGCCCGGTCGGGTAATTGCCCCGGTAAGAGGTTGCTGTAAAGTCCCCCCCTTGACTAACCAGCGGCGCAAGTCACCATCGGTGAATACTCCCACCACCCGTTGATTTGGATCGCATACAGCGACCAGCCCTAACCCGGTGCGGCTTAACTCCAGCATGGCTTCCATCACGCTGTCAGACTCATTGACCACCGGCAAACGATCACCGGTTCTCATTAAATGATGAACTCGGTTAAGCAACCGCGCACCCAAACTGCCACCGGGATGTGAACGGGCAAAATCTTCTGCATTGAAACCGCGATGGCGCATGAGTGCCATCGCCAGCGCATCCCCCATCATCAGGGTATTGACTGCACTGGATGTTGGCGCTAACCCCATTGGGCAGGCTTCGTGTTCAACACTGATATCCAACACACAGGCGGCACCGAGCGCTAATGGCGACTCTTTGCCCCCGGTAATTGCAATCACCGGAATGTGACTGTCGGCCAGCAAGGGCAGAATCAAATCCAGCTCTTTGGCGCGGCCTGAATAAGAGATAAAAATCAACACGTCCTGCGGGCCAATCATGCCCAAATCACCGTGCAATGCTTCGGCAGGATGAACGAAAAAGGCTGGGGTGCCGGTACTGGCCAGTGAGGCAGCGATTTTTTTGCCAATATGGCCGGATTTGCCGATACCGGAAACAACCGCTTTGCCAGTGCAGGCCAATAATAATTCACAGGCTCGGACAAAATTATCATCTAAACGGGATAACAAGCGCTGAGCTTCGGTTAGCTCAATTTCCAGGGTTTCACGGGCATAGGTAAGCAGTGGATTAGTCATCTTTATCAACCAGAATGATGTTAATGCCCATTTTCTGCAGTTCCTGCAAATATTCGTCGCTAATACCTTTATCGGTAATCAGGGTATCAACCATATTCAGCGCACAAACTACATTCGGGCTTTTACGGCCAAATTTGGAAGAGTCAACGAGCAGGATGATGCGACTGGCGGCGTGACACATTGCGGTACTGACATGATAAACTTCGTTAAACGTGGTGACACCAGCATTAAGATCAACACCATCCGCGCCGATAAACAGCTTATCAAAACTAAACTTATCAAAAGCAGACTCAGCCAGACTACCATGAAAAGAGGCTGAGCCTTTACGGTAAGTACCGCCTGGCATCAAAATGGTCTGATCGTTATCCAACTCGACCAATTCATTAACGATATGCAGGCTATTGGTCATCACCGTAATATTGTTGAATTTTGTCAGGTGCGGCACCATTTGCAGCACCGTACTGCCCGCATCAAAAACCAAACTATCACCGTCTTTAATCAATTTGCTGGCAGCTTTGGCGATCTGTTTTTTCTTTTCAGTATTAATATGCGTTTTACGATCAATGGGTTGCTCAACATCATCGCGATTTAATACGACCCCTCCGTAGGTGCGAATGACCGCCCCTTCATTTTCAAGGCTGGTTAAATCTTTGCGGATAGTGGTACCCGTAGTCGAAAAATGGGCGGCGAGTTGATCGACGGCCGTTTTACCGTGTTGCTGGAGATATTCCAGGATAGCGACTTGTCGCTGCTTTGGTTTCATAACGATTCCTGCTCAAGTATTTCCATTGCCTCTTTTTCAGGCATAACTTTCACATGAAAAAGAATAACTTTCATTGTGAAAATATCATGATTTCGGTTTAATCGCTAATGATAGTGCAGTTTGACATGCTGTATCCGTAGGGAAGATCACATCCGGGATTAAATCCTGCTGATGCAAACCGTGAAGGTGCGTTAATGTACGTGGACGAGCAAAAACACTGATTCCCCGCATGATCATGCTGTCACTGACGCGCATATTTTCATCAAAAGCCAGTGCCATCACCACTCTGGGTTTAAATCGACCACCAGAACGGCCAACGCCAACTGATTTACTGTGCTGGCATAACCGGTCAAAAGCGCGGTTAAACCGATTGATTTGCCACCAGCCGAGCAAAATTTGCAGTACCCAGGCAATAATAACAACGGTGATTAGTGCGGATGTTGGTGTCATATTTTGCCCCTTTTACTCTTCGCCCTTGGTGTTACAGTGGTGCTCGCTGTAACACCAAAAACCTTGAGTCAATATTTAAAACATCACTTGCCCACCAGTGATATTGATTGATTGGCCAGTACAGTAGGCCGCTTTATCACTGGCATAGAACAGCAGGGTGTTTAATACATCTTGGTAATCACAACCCCGTTTTAGTGGCACTTTATCGGTATAATACTTTTCAACTTCTTCTGGCATAATGCCCAATTTAGCTGCGTATTGCGGTAAAAGTGACTGGAACATCGGCGATTTTAACAGATTGCCTAACATCAGTGAATGCACGGTGATACCGTAATCTGCCAAATCCAGTGCCAATGACTGTGTCAGACCCACACCACCGAATTTCGCTGCACTGTAACCGGAGTTGTGTTTGCTGCCCACTTTACCTGATTTAGAATTGATTTGGATGATGCGACCGGCAATACCATCACGAATCATTAAACGGGAGAATTCACGAGCACATAAGAAATAGCCCACCAGATTTACTTGGAGTGAACGGTCGAAATCATCCAGAGGGAAGTCAGTGATCGGGGCCGCTTTGGCAATACCCGCGCTATAAACCAATAAATTGGTTTGGTGGAAGCTTTGATCGACGGCTTTTGCCAGCATCTGCACACTGTTTTCGTTGGTGGCATCCACCTGAAAACCTTGCGCGCTGCCAGCACCATACTTGGCATTAATCTGGTCGGCAACTAACTGCGCGTTATCTGAATTTAAGTCAGCAACCGCCACTTTATAACCTGATTCGGCCAGACCGTGGCACAAGAATGCGCCCAGAGTTTGCCCACCACCGATAACTACTGCTACTTGTGTCATATACACCTCCAATACCCTTGGTCATTGAAGCTGCAGCTGTGTAAGCCCCGAATCACTGGTGCGAGTCAGTGATCCAGAACTATTGCTATGCTGCGACTTCAATAACTTTGGGGATAAATTAATAAATAAATTAGCGAATAAATTTCAATGCACTGCCGACTGGAATATCACTGGGTGTCGGGCCAATAACATGAATGGAGCCGGGAAACTCAGGCTGCTCGTCACCATTGAAACGAATAGTGACGTGGCCCAGTTCTCGTAGGTTCTGGGTGGCAACTTCACCTACCGCGGTGATGACATAACGCTGTTGTGCCAGTTCCATAATGTTGCCTGCCTGTAATTCCCCATCGGTGGTGCTGTGCTGGTGGATAAAACAGAACTCTTCAATATCTTTAGGTGCCCCTTCGCGGAAGGTGATGAGCATGTCATCCAACAGCGCCTCGCGGGCGCTATCACCGATATTGATAATGGTTGTCTGATAAATAGTATTCATACGTACATCCTTAACCGTTGAATGTATTACCGAAAATCCTTGTTATGCTCTTGCCGATTGCCTAAGTCTTACTGATAAATAAAGGCTGATGCGGCCCAGGCAATCAATACTGTTGGAGCCCCTGTCAGGAAGCGGCCGACCAGTACGGATGGAACCCCAACCCGCACGGTATCTTGCTTCGCTTCGGCCAGAGACAGGCCCACCGGGATAAAGTCACATGCCGCCTGAGCATTAATCGCAAATAACGCTGGCAGGGCCAATTGTGGTGGGATATTCCCCAAACCAATTTGTACCCCAACCAATACGCCGATAACTTGCGCAATAACGGCCCCTGGGCCTAAGAACGGTGACAACAGCGGGAAGGAACAGATCAATGCCAAGAGCACTAACCCTATTGGGCTGCTAGCCAGCGGTGTTAAGCCGTGAGCAATAAAATCACCTAAACCGGAGGCCATGATGATGCCGATTAATGCTGACACGAAGGCCATAAACGGCAGGATAGTTTTCAGCACCGTATCAATAGTGTCGCGGCCTGACTGGAAGAAGACGGCAACCACAGAGCCCATGCCCATCCCAACTTTTGCCAGCAAACCATCACTTTGCTCAGTGATTTTCTTGCTGGTGTCGTAATCACGCCCCCCTTTAGCCGAGGTTGTCTCCGCCGCTTTTGGCTGGGTTTCAACCGGTTCTACTGCTGAAACGGCGGCTGTGGCATTGTCGGTTCCACTGATTTTCTGAATATTTTTTTCACGCACACCAGAGACATAAATATCTTCCAGTATGTATTGCGCCATTGGCCCAGATTGACCGGTTGAATGGATATTGACTGTCGGAATGCGGCGCTTTGGATAAAGACCACAACGTAAGGTTCCGCCGCAGTCGATGATAGCAACCGCTATCTCTGCTGCTGGTGGTTCACCTTCTTTAAATCCATCTACCGCTTCCCAGCCAGTCAGTTCACTGATGCGGTCAATAATGGCCGGGCGGGTACCGGCAGTGATGTAAACAATTTTTTTACCGGGGACGATTGGCAATACCAGTGGGCCACCCCAGCCGCCTTCGCCTTTTTCAATCCGGATAAATTCACTCATGATCTGCTCCACACAGTCTGCCGTTAACTGACATTAAAAGTTAACTGACCTATTAAAGTTGTACGGTACGATCCAGACGGATACCCATCTTGCGTTCGAAGATAGAGGTCGTCAGGTCAGTAACCCAGCCGCGGAAGAAGTTGGTGACCAACCCAACCAAGAAGTAGCTCACCGCCAGCGGACCTAATGGCAGGCCCAGAGTGGTTAAACCACTGGCTATACCGAGGAAGACGAACAACTCACCCGGGTTTATGTGTGGGAACAAACCATTCATTGAGTGACAGCTGTAAGAGGCGGCTGCGTAATAACTTGGTTTGTATTTTTCTGGCATAAAGCGTCCGAGACTTAGTGTCATCGGGTTACAGAATACAAAGGTACCGATCAGTGGCAGTAACAGATAACGAGAAACAGGGTTACCTGCGCAACGTTGAGCCAATCGTTCAATTCTGTCCTGACCGACAAACTTGATCAGGGCATTCATGATGACCAACAAACTAATTAATAAAGGTAAAATCCCGGTGACCATTCCAACAAAAACTTCTCCCCCTTTTTGGAAGAGTCCGATAAACCACTCGGCTCCATGGGTTATAAGTTCAATCATTCTTCTTCTCCTGTAATCGAGGTTATGGCTGTTTTTATGAATCCACTTATAACTATCTGTTATGAATGGAAATTTAAGATACCGCTTATTAAAGCGGTTGCAAAATGCTGAGGTATCAGAATGAACTCCATCATCTTGTCTGTCGCCATGTGCACTACCATAATCATTTTTTAGATCTATTTATCGCATATGGATCACACTTTGAAAGGTAAACCTTTCAAAGTGAAGTTTATAAATGAAAGAAAATTGAATTGAAATGAAAGTTTTTGGTGTGAAAGGGATACTAGCCCAAGACAGTATGGGAATAGAACGGGCGGCGGATGTAAGAAAATAGGTTAATAAAATCGAGAATAATCATGGGCTAACCACTGCTAGCCCATGTAGGGGATTAACCTAATAACTCGCAATTGGGGGGAAGACGGCACTGAATGGCATTAGGGATGACTGCAATGCGGAAATGTTTTCCTGAAAGCGGTTCACCATCCAGATTGAAGGTTATTTCATGTGGCGCAGTGATTTCGAGCCAAGGTAGCATTGTCTCAACCACATTTTTGTTTTTTTCACCACTAAACACGCTGGTGAGAAAGGCGGGCAGTAACTCTTCAGCAATCAGCAAACGTAATTGCAGCAGACCATCATTAATCAGCGCGTCGGGGCAGAGAGGTTGCCCGCCACCGGCTTGCCGACCATTACCAATCCCTATCACCAAAGCATCACCGGACCACTCGAAGCTAGGGCCACGGATTTCACAGCTATCGGCTTTAATCGTATCCATGCGCATCAGGCCATGAATAAAGTAAGAAGCACCGCCGAGCACCGCTTTGAGCTTGTCGGGAGTCTCGGTAGTGATGCGGGTACCAAAGCCACCGGTGGCCATATTGATGAAATAGTGTTCACCATTTACTTGCGCTAAATCGATGTCAACGGCCCGGCCTTTGACCGCCAATTGCAATGCATTCTCTATTTGCAGTGGGATATTACAACTGGTGGCAAAATCGTTGGCAGTGCCTAGTGGCAAAATACCCAAACTGGGGCGGTTAGCATCGGGCAATGCCATCAGCGCAGTCACCACTTCATTGATGGTGCCATCTCCGCCACCGGCAATAATAGTATCAACCTTCAAGGTGGTAGCTTCTTGCACATAACGTTTTGCATCACCCTGTTCCCAAGTGACACGAACATGAAGAGTTAAGCCTTCCTCACGCAAGTTTTTGACTGCATCGCGAACATCAAGATTACCGGACCCCTTACCGTTCAGAATGAGAAGGGTATGTGGCATTGACGTCATAACTTGCTCCAGATCATTTCTGCAATAAGGATAACAATAACCCATACCTGTTTAATTTACCTATCAGATTATTCAAGGAATAATGGGGAATATCATCGATAGTTAGGCTTAATAAAAATAGGTTTAATTTTTACTGGAATGTTTATTTGATTGGGATAATTATTATCTTCTGTAGGATAATTCGTGGTATCAGTTTTTTCTTATTATTAGTTAATGTCTTAATAAGAATCATTAATAACAACCAATTAATAAAAGTTAAGTATTATCAATGTATTAGAGGTAAAAAAGAAAAGGCCAGCCCAAGGGAGATTGGGCTAGCCAAGGAGGTGGTTCCTAGTCTTGCTTTAAAACTTTTTTAGTTCTTGATTGTACTCGAGCTATACTACCCCAGTGTAATTATAATTGATGTGATCCATTTCTAATATTTGCTAAAAATGCCATCTTGTCGATGGCATTATTTTTTATTGCTTTACGTTACGCTTTTTCATGGGGATTTCGGCTATTTGTCCCGTTGAGATTACGTATCAGTAAGCCATATTCTACATTAATGTCCGCTGGGATCGGCAAATACATGATATGCCCATTACCCGGTGCTATATCTGCTGGCTGACCTTTTTTATCCTGCATACTTTCGAGTGTAAACTGGATATTACCGCCTGGCGTCATCAATTCAACACTGTCACCGACTGAGAATTTATTTTTGACCACCACTTCAGCCAGGCCATCACGACGGACACCCGTGAACTCCCCAACAAATTGCTGGCGCTCTGACACCGAATAGCCATATTCGTAAGTTTGGTGTTCTTCATGCACATGGCGGCGTAGAAAGCCCTCGGTATAGCCACGGTGGGCTAGACCTTCCAGTGTGGTCAGTAAAGTTGGGTCGAAAGGTTTACCGGCGACAGCATCGTCGATAGCGCGGCGATATACTTGCGCAGTGCGGGCGCAGTAATAAAACGATTTAGTCCGGCCCTCAATTTTCAGCGAATGCACACCTAATTGGGTCAGTCGTTCCACATGCTGGATGGCGCGCAGATCCTTGGAGTTCATGATGTATGTGCCATGCTCATCTTCAGAAGCCGTCATATACTCACCGGGGCGCTGTGCTTCTTCAATCATAAATACTTTATCAGTGGGCGCGCCGATACCCAGTGTCGGTTCGACAGTTTTCACTGGAATAGGCTGGTGGATATGCACGATATTGCCAATATCGTCTTCTTTTCCTTCCTGAACGTTATATTCCCAGCGGCAGGCATTGGTGCATGTGCCCTGATTAGGATCACGTTTATTGATATAGCCGGAGAGCAGGCAACGGCCCGAGTAAGCCATGCACAATGCGCCGTGGACAAAGATTTCCAGCTCCATGTCAGGGACTTGAACTCGGATTTCAGCTATTTCTTCCAGTGATAATTCACGGGATAGAATCACTCGAGTTAAGCCCATCTGCTGCCAGAATTTTACGGTAGCCCAGTTGACGGCGTTGGCTTGCACTGACAGGTGGATATCCATCTGTGGAAAAGCCTCACGCACCATCATGATTAAGCCAGGATCGGACATAATGAGCGCATCCGGGCCCATATCAATCACCGGTTTTAAATCACGCAGAAAGGTTTTCAGCTTAGAGTTATGGGGCGCAATATTGACCACCACATAGAAGCGCTTGCCTAAAGCATGTGCTTCCTGAATCCCTAAGGCCAAATTCTCGTGATTGAATTCATTATTTCGCACTCGCAGGCTATAGCGCGGTTGACCGGCATAGACGGCATCTGCCCCATAGGCAAAGGCATAGCGCATGTTTTTCAGGGTACCGGCAGGTGATAATAATTCCGGTGTAAAAGGTGTATTTGATGCTGGTGTAGATGACGACATATAGTGGCTCTCAGTCTGAGTTCAAGTCAGAACCACGCCCGCAGGGGGTGGCTTTACCCCAAATAATTGCCGTTGCAGGTAGGCTGCTCGCCAGTAATCCTGCGACTTCAAGTATGAAGGGGATAAAAGCCGGGGATTGTAACCTCGTGCTTCTCGAAAATCAGCCATCGCACAATCTTTGTAAGGTTTAAATGATCTGGATCAATTTAAGCGATTTTTAGTGGTTTTTGCTGCGAGGAAGTTATCTGTTTATTGCATGAAAAGTGGTCGTAAAATGCGCGGTCACTTGCCCCGCGCATCAATTCTTAGGTAAAGAATATCGGTAAAAAATAGCTCTATCGAATCATTAAAAATTACAGCGTCAGATCTTTAATTGTCGTGGTCGGGCCATTTTTTGTCACAGAGGCAATACCATTTTTGGCGGCAGCTTCAGAACTGTAGGATTCGCTGATACCAATAACTTGATGATTTTTTGCTTTCAAGACGAAATAAGGTTCATTTTTCGTATTGTGCTTCAGTTCATACTGGCTTTCATGTGGGGAGTTACTTTGCACTGAGGTGATGCCATTCTCAGCCGAAGCTTTACTGGCATACATCTCACTGGAGAGAATAATTTCGCCATTGCTGGCTTTCAGATTGAAATGGTACTGCCCATTCTTTGCCTTTTTAATCTCATAGTGACCCATGGCCATAGTTTTGCTCCTATTGGTGGTGGTACCTCTAATGAGTGTAGTCAACGACCTATACTCCACCAACATAATGCAAATTTGGCGCAGATTAAATTACAGTAAACGGCAGATCTCTGCTTCCCAGCGATACCCCATACCATAAACCGCACGAATAAACGGTTTCTCGCCATCAAGAGCCTCCAACTTACGCCGCAGATTCTTGATATGGCTGTCGATAGTGCGGTCGGTCACCACGCGGTAATCGTCATACAGATTATTTAATAGCTGCTCACGGCTAAACACATGTCCTGGTTGGGTGGCCAGTATTTTCAGTAGACGAAACTCCGCCGGAGTCAGTTCCAGCAAATGGCCCTGATAGCTGGCTTGAAAGCGCGACTCATCAATCAATAGCGGTGCGCTATCACTTGGCTGCTCGCGTTGTTGCTGGCAGCGGCGCAGAATGGTTTTGACCCGCGCCACCACTTCCCGTGGGCTATAAGGTTTACAGATATAGTCATCAGCACCAATCTCCAGCCCCAATAAGCGGTCAATTTCTTCCGTTTTGGCCGTGACCATCATGATCGGCACATCAGAAAAACGACGAATCTCACGGCAAATGCTGATGCCGTCGGTACCGGGTAACATTAAATCCAGCAAAATGATCGATGGTGGTGCTTGGCGCACCGCGCCGACCACCTCGCTACCATGGGTCAACCATTGGGTGCGATAACCCGCAGCTTGCAGGTAATCAACCAATAACTGGCCGAGCTTAGGTTCATCTTCAACAATCAATACGTAACCAGACTGGCTGGCAGACTGAAGCGGCTCGTGCATTGCAATGAATTACCCTATGGGATTGAGTAGAGGAAATACTACCGTAATCCGCAGGCCACCCAAAGGTGAATGTTCAGCACTGATTTTACCGCCATGGGCCTCGACGATATTGTGGCAAATCGCCAAGCCCAGCCCAGAGCCACCACTGGCACGGTTACGCGAGCTTTCAGTGCGATAAAAACGTTCAAAAATACGCTGCAGTTGCTCGTCACTCAGGCCGGGTTTACTGTCTTGCCACACGAGCGTTAATGTCTCTTCTTGCTGCGCTGAAAGATGAAGCTTGGCAAAAATTTCTAGCTGCCCACCCTCATTGGTGTAGCGCAGGCTATTTTCCAGCAAATTGTGAAATAGCTGATTCAGCCGGTCAGGATCACCAAACATGATTGCGTGTTCAGGCATATGGGTGGTGATCAGCATATTTTTACTTTGGAAACGGCCACGAAAACTGGCAATCGCGATTTGCAGTAGCCGCACGGCATCCAACTGGGTTTTGCGGTAGGCGAGTGCGCCGCGGTCAGACATCGATAACTGGTGCAGGTCATTGACCAGCTTGGTCAGAATCCCAACCTCTGCTTGTAGCGAAATCAACGACTCAGGTGTTGGCTGGCGCACACCATCTTGCAGTGCTTCCAGCTCACCGCGCAATACCGCCAGTGGGGTGCGCAATTCATGGGAGACATCCGCCATAAAGTCACGTCGCATTTGCTCGTTTTTTTCCAGCGAGCTGGCAAGCTGGTTAAAATCCTGAGCCAGACGGCCCAGTTCATCACGGCTGCTAACGGCCACTCGAGCACTGAAATCACCGGCCGCCAGCCGATGGGTGCCTTCCACCAGGCGCTTGACTGGGGCTAACATTCCTCGCGATAAAATCCAGGTGACAGCTGCGGCCAATAAGGTCGATAGGCCGACAATTATCCAGCTGGTGCGGCGCTGTTGTTGATCAAAGTTAATGTCGGCATTGCGCGTCAGTTTTTCCGGTGGCGTGGACATCACCCAGCCAACTACCTGTTTATTCACGGTTATCGCCCGGCGGCTAGCTTCTTTCGGCAATTGACCGGTGTGCCCGACCAGAAGATTGTGGCGATTATCCACCACCCAGAATTGGGAGCGCCAACCGCGCGGCGGCATGCTGCGGCTATTATCATTACTTTGGTCTAACGAGCGCATTATCTGATAAACCACTTGATCATTGTTGCGCAGAAAATCCCAATTACCATAGTGCTGATACTGCACTTCGAGGGCATCCCCCAGCATATTGATCCGCTGCTCATTACTTTGCTTTATATAATCGATAAAACCGCGCTCGAAGCTGGCTCTGATGCCCCAATGCATAGTGATCAACACCAGCATGCAAGTGGCAAATATGGCCATAAACAGTTTTCCGGTGATGCCGATTCTCATTCTTTTTCCACCTGTTTATCGGTTGGCCGGTTGGCGCGTCAAATTGCGGTTAGTGCCAGTGTCAGGTGGCACTCGGTTAAAAATTAACGCTGGCAGGGCAATAATGATCGCCATACACAAGTAGCTGTAGAGGAACGCACTGTGCGTCGCTGGGGTATTTGTTACCACCTGATTGTGAGCAAATATGCCAAGCAGAATCCCGGCGGTGCTGACCCCCAGGCTCATGGACAGTTGCATAACCATTGATAGCAGACTGTTGCCGCTGCTGGCCAAGCGGTTCGGCAAATCTTTCAGGGTTAAGGTATTCATAGTGGAGAAGCGCAAGGCATTCAGCATTCCCTGGAAAAATAGCACTACCGGCAGCAGTAATGTCCAGCCCATCAAGGCCACCATCGGGAAGCTTAAACTGACCAGCGCGAGTAATAATGTGGCGCTGACCAGCACCCGCCGGTAACCGAATCGATTGACGACGCGCACGATAATTCGCTTCATACCCATACTGCCGATAATCATCGGGATCATCATTAGCCCGGCATGGAAAGGGGTAAATCCTAGCCCGATTTGCAGGAAGACCGGAGTCATAAACGGCAACATGCCACTGCCGATACGCGCGGTCATACTGGCTGTCAGGCCAAGAGCATAAGATTTATTTTTGAATAACCGCAGTGAAAACAGTGCCGAGCTGTTGCCTCTGGCATGCCACCAATAACCCACCAGCGCCGCAATACCACACAGCACCAAACCGACAATCGCCAGCGGTGGCAGCCCCAATCCCTTGTGACCATCTAATGCCAGTGTCAGGGTCGCCATGCCAATGGCCAGCATAATAAAGCCGCTGATATCAAAACGCCGGGTGCGCATGGTGTAATTTGGCATCAGAATTAGGGTTGCCAGTGCGCCAATCACGCCGACGGGTAAGTTAATCAGGAAAATCCAGTGCCAACTGGCATACTGCACCAGAAACCCGCCCAATGCCGGGCCGACCAGTGGCCCAATTTGACCGGGCAGTGTGACGAAGGCCATCGCCGACATATATTGCTCGCGTGGGACGATTTTCATGACGGTTAGGCGACCTACCGGCACCATCATTGCACCGCCGACTCCTTGGATCACGCGAGAAGAGATCAATTCATTCAAGGTTTCGGATTGCGCGCACATCAGTGAGCCGAGGGTAAATAAGATAATCGCCGAGAAGAAAATCCATTTCACGCCGATGCGATCAGCCAGCCAACCACTGGCGGGCAGCATCACTGCCACCGTCAATACATAAGAGACAATCACCGACTGCATGCGCAACGGATTCTCGCCCAGACTGGCTGCCATTGAGGGCAGGGCGGTGTTGACGATGGTGGTATCCAGCGTCTGCATGAAGAAGCCGAAGGCAACTATCCACAGTTGCCATCGTATACCCGTCATCTTTCAACCCGCCGATGCGTTGGCTGCATTGGTTCACCCGAATTACTTACCGGTGTAAGCTCATCGGGCTTCACTTTCTTGCCGCCTTCCTGCACGTTGAAATCTATTGGGTATACCATATTTATCATTCCAGTCTCATCAACGGCTGCTTACTAAAGCGGCTGCGGAGTCGGTCAAAATAGAGGTAAACCACCGGCGTGGTATACAAGGTGAGCAACTGGCTCATCACTAACCCGCCGACAATGGTTATCCCCAACGGTTGGCGTAATTCCGTGCCGTCGCCACTACCCAATACCAGCGGTAAAGCTCCGAATAATGCCGCCAGTGTGGTCATCATAATCGGCCTGAAACGCAATAGACTGGCTTGAAAAATAGCCTCGCGGGCACTGAGATTGCCATTGCGTTGTGCATTAAGGGCAAAATCCACCATCATAATGGCGTTCTTTTTCACAATACCAATCAATAACATAATGCCGATAAGGGCGATTAGACTAAAGGGCGCATTGAACAACTCCAGCGCCAGCAATGCCCCAACACCCGCAGAGGGCAGTGTTGATAGAATGGTCAGAGGATGAACATAACTTTCATACAAAATCCCCAGCACGATATACACCGTGGCAATCGCCGCCATAATCAGCCACAGCTGAGATTTCAAGGTTTCCTGGAACACCTGCGCGGTGCCGCTAAATGTGCCGCGCACACTGGCAGGAACCCCCAGTTCAGTCATGGCCCGCTCGACAGCATCGGTCGCCGCAGAAAGGCTGCCCCCTTCCGGTAAGTTAAATGAGATAGTCGACGAGGCAGATAAACCTTGGTGATTCACTGCCAATGGAGCATTGGCTGGCCGCCACTTGGCAAAATAGGACAGTGGAATTGATTGGCCTTCACTATTAATCACAAACATTTTGTCCAGCGAACTGACATCCTGCGTGTATTGAGGCGCGACTTCCATTACCACCTTGTATTGGTTTAGCGGCTGGTAAATGGTCGAGATCTGCCGTTGACCAAAGGCATTATTAAGCAGGGCGTTGGCGTCGGAGACATCAATACCCAGCCGTGCCATGGTTTCGCGATCATAAGTCAGGGCAACTTCGGAGCCTTTATCTTGTTGATCGGAGTTAACATCAGCCAGCTCGGGTAATTTTGCTAATGCAATCCGGACTTTGGGCTCCCATTCCCGCAGCGCTGCCAGATCGTCAGCCAACAACGTAAATTGATAACTGGCATTGGCTTGGCGGCCGCCGACTCGAATATCTTGTACCGGTGCCAAAAACAGACTGGCGCCCGGCTCTTTGGCTAATTTGGCGCGCAAGCGAGTGATTATTTGCTGGGCACTTTCGCGGCGTTCACTCAGTGGTTTGAGGGAGATAAACATTGAGCCGCTGTTGGTGCGAGAACCGCCAGTAAAACCGGTCACATTATCGACAGCGGGATCATCATGAACTATCTTCATGAAATCTTTCAGTTTCTGCTGCATCGCCTGGAACGAAATACTTTGGTCAGCTTGAATAAACCCCATCATGCGGCCGGTATCTTGTTCAGGGAAAAAGGTTTTCGGGATGCTGATATAGAGCCAGACATTCAGTGCAATAGTGGAAAGCAGCACGACCATTACCCAGCGTGCATGGCCCAACACCCAATTCAGTGAGCGACCATAACCTTGCTGAATACTGAGCAGCACTTTACCAAAGCCACGAATCCGCTGCTGCTGACCAACTGGCTGCGCGCGCAGTAAATGGGCGCACATCATCGGGGTTAGTGTCAGAGAAATGACCAGCGAAATACCAATCGCCACCGACAGGGTAACAGCAAACTCGCGGAATAAGCGGCCCGGTAACCCTTCCATCAACAGCAACGGAATAAACACCGCCACCAGAGAAATACTCATCGATAGCACGGTAAAACCGACTTCACGCACCCCCTGTAGCGCGGCAACCATCGGCTTCACTCCCGCCTCCAGATGGCGGGAAATATTCTCCAATACCACGATGGCATCGTCGACCACAAAACCAGTGGCGATGGTCAGCGCCATCAGCGACAGGTTATTGAGACTGAAGCCGCACAGGTACATGGCGGCAAAGGTACCGATCAGTGAAACCGGCACGGCAACCGCAGGGATCAGTGTGGCTCGGCCTGATCGCAGGAACAGGAACACCACCAGGATCACCAAGGCGACAGCAATGATCAGCGATTGCTCCACTTCATCCAGTGAGGCACGAATAGTGGGGGATCGATCTTGAGCAATACTCAATTGAATGGAGGCCGGGATCGAGGCCCGCAGCGCAGGGAGTTCCGCCCGAATCCTATCGACCGTGGCGATAATATTTGCCCCCGGCTCACGGCTAATCACCAGCAACACGGCGGGTTTGCCATCAGACATCCCGGCATTGCGGACATCCTGTACCGAGTCGATGACATTGGCGACATCCTGCAATCGTACCGCCGCGCCATTGTTGTAGTTAATCACCAGTGGGCGATAACCCTCGGCGGTTTTGATCTCATCATTGGCCTGAACTTGCCAGTGCTGTTGGCTGTCGTCAATTGAACCTTGTGGGCGACGAACGTTGGCAGCACTGATGGCTTGGCGGACGGCATCCAGTGACACGCCCTGATTGAACAGCGCACTAGGGTTTAACTCGACACGCACCGCTGGCAAGGAACTCCCGCCGACGGTGACATCACTGACCCCCTCGGTTTGGGCAATTTTCTGTGCCAGTTTGGTGGAGGCAAAGTCATACAATTGCCCCTGAGTGAAGGTATCTGAGGTCAGTGTCATTATCATGATCGGTGCATCAGACGGGTTCATCTTGCGATAGGTCGGGCGATTTGGCATCCCAGACGGCAGCAAGCTTTGGGCGGCATTAAGAGCGGCCTGCACGTCACGGGCTGCGCCGTTAATATCACGATTAAGATCAAATTGCAGAATGATCCGCGTACTGCCCAGTGAACTGGTCGAGGTCATTTCATTGACCCCGGCTATTCTTCCCAAGGCGCGTTCCAGTGGAGTTGCAATGGATGACGCCATGGTTTCTGGATCCGCACCGGGCATCGAGGCACTCACCGCAATCACTGGGTAATCCACCTGTGGCAGCGGCGATACCGGCAATAGACTAAAACCGATAATACCGCTGAGGGTGATGGCCAGTGTGAGCAGAATAGTGGCTACCGGGCGCTGGATGAACAGAGCAAAGAATTTCACTGTGGTTCCCTTCCATGTGGCAATTCAGGCAGGGGATCCGATGAATCAATGTCCTCATTATGGTGGCGACCTTTACCGTGAGTGTTGCGTGCCAGCTTATCGAATAACAGATAGATAACCGGCGTGGTAAACAGCGTCAGTACCTGACTGACGATCAGCCCGCCGACCATACAGACCCCCAGTGGCTGGCGTAGCTCGGCCCCGGTTCCGGTACTGAGCATCAAGGGCAGGGCACCAAACAGTGCTGCCAAGGTGGTCATCAGAATTGGACGGAAACGCAGCAAACAGGCTTGATAGATAGCATCATATGGCGTCATGCCCTGATCTCGCTCGGCGGCCAGCGCAAAGTCGATCATCATGATGGCATTCTTTTTCACGATACCAATCAACAAGATAATCCCGATGATGGCGATTACATCAAGCTCATTACCCGTCAGCATCAGTGCCAGCAAAGCTCCGACACCGGCAGTTGGCAGCGTTGACAAGATAGTGACCGGATGAATAAAGCTTTCATACAACACACCGAGCACGATATACATTGCCACGATAGCGGCGATAATCAGCCATAGCGTCCCGCCCAATGCCGCCTGAAACGCCAGTGTAGAGCCTTGGAAGCGCGTCATAATATCGGCGGGCAACTGGATGGCTTTCTCAGCTTGCGTCACCGCAGTGACGGCTTCACCCAGAGAATAGCCGTGCGCCAGGTTAAATGAGATGGTGGCTGACGGGAACTGATTCAAATGGTTGATAGATAGCGGCCCGAAACGCTCTTCAATGGTGGCGATGCTGCTTAATGGCACCCCTTTGCCATCACTGCCAGTCAGGCGGATATCATTGAATGCAGCCAGACCTGGTGTGGCTTTCACGTCATGTTCCAGCACCACCCGATATTGATTAGCTTGGGTGTAAATGGTGGAGATAAGCCGCTGACCAAAAGCGTTATATAGCGCGCTGTCGATAGCCGACATGGTGATCCCCAAGCGGCTGGCACTGTCACGATCGACATTAACAAACGCCACTAGTCCTTGATCCTGCCAGTCGCTGGTAACATCTTGGAAAGGTGCTTGCTGTTGCAACTCATTGATAAGCTTCGGAACCCAAGTGCTCAGTTCCTCCAGCGACGTCGCTTGCAGGGTAAATTGATATTGCGTACGGCTCAGTTGGGTATCAATGGTCAAATCTTGTACCGGCTGCAAATAGAGTTTGATCCCCGGAATACCGGCAACACTCTGCTGAAGGCGAGGAATAATTTCGGAGACACGATCCTCGCGGCTGCTTAACGGCTTAAGGTTAATCTGCAACCGGCCATTGTTAAGTGTGGCATTAGTGCCATCGACGCCAACAAATGAGGTCAGACTTTCGACCGCCGGATCTTTCAGAATAATGGCCGCGACCTGTTGCTGGCGTTCAGCCATATTACTGAAGGAAACTGATTGTGGTGCCTCCAGAGTGCCCTGAATCAGGCCATTGTCTTGCAATGGGAAAAAGCCTTTGGGGATCAGCAAGTAAAGGATCACCGTCAGCACCAAAGTACTGAGCGCCACACTCAATGTTAGCCATTGATGATTCAGCACTTTTTTCAGTGCTACCGCATAGTGGGCAATGACCCAATCAAAGAATTTCTCACTGGCACGGGACAGGCGGTTCTGTTTGCGCAGTGATTCATAGCTCAGCATGCGCGCGCACATCATCGGCGTTAGTGTTAAGGAAACCACGGCAGAAATCAGAATGGCTACCGCCAATGTGACCGCAAATTCACGGAACAGCCGGCCCACGATATCCCCCATAAATAGCAGCGGAATCAATACTGCAATTAATGAGAAAGTCAGTGAAATAATAGTAAATCCAATCTCACCGGCCCCTTTCAGCGCGGCATCCAGGGGTTTTTCACCTTTCTCGATATAGCGGGAGATATTCTCAATCACCACGATGGCATCATCGACCACAAAACCGGTAGCAATGGTCAATGCCATTAGCGTCAGGTTGTTGATTGAGAAGCCGAGAAAATACATGGCGGCAAAGGTTCCGACCAGTGATAGCGGCACCGCGATACTGGGGATAATCGTGGCTGCGGCGTTACGCAGGAACAGATAAATCACCATCACCACTAATGCAATCGCCAGCAGCAACTCAAACTGCACATCACTGACTGAGGCGCGGATGGTGGTGGTGCGGTCAGTCAGGACTTTGACATCAACCGATTTAGGCAGACTTTTGATCAGTTCTGGCAGCATCTCGCGGATACTGTCAGCGGTCTCTATCACGTTCACCCCTGGCTGGCGCTGGATATTCAGCACGATGGCCTGCTGAGTGTTGGCCCAGGCGGCCAGTTTGTTGTTTTCGGCACCTTGTTCAATGGTGGCGACATCCTGCAACCGGACTGGTGCCCCATTTTGGTAAGCCACGATCAGGTCGCGATAATCCTCAGCGGATTTCATCTGGTCATTGGCAGACAGTGTGACCGAGCGGGTCGGCCCATCCAGACTACCTTTGGCTGAGTTGACGTTGGCATTGCTGATGGCGGTGCGGATGGTTTCACTGTCCAGCCCTAATGCCGCGACTGCTGGGGCATTGAGTTTCACTCGCACCGCAGGGCGCTGGCCGCCAGAAATGGTGACCAGCCCGACCCCGGTGACTTGCGAGATTTTCTGCGCAATGCGGGTTTCAACCATATCTTCCACTTGCGTCATCGGAATTGCAGTGGAAGTGACTGCCAATGTCAGAATTGGCGGATCAGCCGGGTTAACTTTGCTGTAAATCGGCGGATAAGGCAGGTCAGTCGGCAACAGATTGGTGGCCGAGTTAATCGCCGCCTGCACCTCTTGCTCCGCCACATCTAATGGCAGAGTCAGTTGGAATTGCAGCGTAATAACCGACGCGCCGCCTGAGCTTTGCGACGCCATCTGTTTGAGGCCAGACATCTGGCCAAACTGACGTTCCAATGGCGCAGTAATGGACGATGTCACCACATCCGGGCTAGCGCCGGGATAGAGTGTCACTACCTGAATAGTCGGATAATCAACTTCCGGCAGGGCTGAAACCGGCAAAGCACGGTAACCAATAATCCCAGCCAATAGAATGGCGACCATAAATAATGTTGTGGCAACCGGGCGCAGAATAAATAGCCGTGATGGCCCGCCACCGGGGGTTGGAGGCATCACTTGCATTAGGATTTCTCCGCAGCACGGTTAGCGCCAGCCGCTGCATCCGTTGCGGGTTTCTTGCCGCCCCGATGGTGAGTGGCTTTCTCTGTCGTGGCCGATTGGTCTGCCGCATCAGTTGGGGCGGCATTTGCTGAACGCGGCGTGACGACCTCAACCTGTAAACCTTCCGTCAGACGATCAATACCGTCGGTAACCACACGCTGACCGGCATTCAGACCGGCGCTGATAACCACTTGTTTACTGTCCTGAATCCCGGTAGTCACCAGATGTTTGCTGACTTTATTCTCGTCATTTAAGGTCCAGACAAAGCTCCCTTCATTGCCCATCTGTACCGCAGCGGTAGGCACCACGACGGCATTTTGCAGTAAATCCACTTTGATACGGGCATTAACAAACTGATTCGGGAACAGCACATCATCTTCATTGGCGAAGCGGGCTTTCAGCTTAATGGTGCCGGTCGTGGTATCAATTTGGTTATCAATACTGAGCAGGTGACCTTGGGCTAGCATCTGTTTATTGGTGCGATCCCAAGCTTCAACTGGCACTGTTGTCTGGTTTTTTTCTGCATTTCTTTGAGCTTGCATGATATCCGGGATATCACTTTCCGGCAGGGTAAAGACCACATCAACCGGATGTGTTTGGGTGATCACCACAATCGGCGCAGTCGTACCGCTGGTAATATAATTACCAACATCGACTTGTTTTAGACCGACTTTACCGGAGATTGGCGCAGTTATGCGGCTATAAGTCAGTTGCAGCTTGGCACTATCAATCGCGCCTTGATCCGCTTTCACACTGCCTTCGCTCTGGCGTACTAATGAGGCCTGAGTATCAAGATCTTGTTGCGAAATCAGGCCGGTTTTAGCCAGTTTTTGATAGCGAGCCAGATCACGGCGAGCATTGTCGAGGGTGGCTTGGTCTTTGGCCAGTTGTCCTTGAGCTTGAGTCAGCAGGACTTCGTAAGGGCGCGGATCGATTTCCACCAGTAAGTCACCAGCATTGACCTGCTGGCCTTCGGTAAAGTGAATCGCCATCAGCTGACCATCAACCCGGCTGGTTACGGTGACCGTGTTGGCGGCAATCACCGTACCCAAACCGGTGAGATAACGCGGTACGGTTTGCTCGGTTGCTGTTGCTGCTTGTACCGGGGACATCGGCATATTACGGCGGCCACCTGCCCGTCCAGAGCCGCTGCCTCCAGCCGCTTGTTGCGCCCCGGGAGCGTTGGTTTCAGGGGTAGCATTGAAGTGACGCCAGACAAACACAGCAACAATAATAACCAGCACTATTCCCGCCAAGGTGAGTAACCGGGAAGTGCGTTTGGATTGAGCTTTCATTATGTCGAAGAGTCCCTTTTGATGTTCTGATTATTTGCACACGGGCGCAATAAGTAAGTTTTTGGATATGTTACTAGTTTAGCGGGGATTTACTGGAACAAAATGGAGGAAATATGAAAATAGTGTCAGGGTATGTGGGGAAAGTTTTTTAATTTTAGGGGATAAGAGGGGGATGGATCTGGTTTGGTTGATATTGGTTCAGGTGATCGGGTTTGGTTGTCGGGTATGGAGCTTAGTTTCGGTTGATATTGGTTTAGTGATCTGATTCGGTTGACATAAGATTAGCGACAACCTTACCTCCGATGCCTCAACCGCCAAAGGGGTCACAAGCGCGTGACCCCTTGTGGAATCCCCGCGCTTGCGCACGTATCGCTAGCCCACTGCGTGGGTGGCCCTCGACTCATCATTTCGCTGACGGTACGGTGTGATTCGCATCCCTGCTCAAGCACACCTCAACCCGCCGTCCATGGCGGGTTGCCCTGGCTACACTCTTCACTCGGCTGCTCAAATGTGCTTTAAAAAATTAAAGTCAAAACCATGGTTTTGATTTTGAATTTCTCTTTTGACGTTGAGCGCAATCGGGAATATTGCCGACAAGGATGGAGGGTAGAGTGAGCCGCCATGGACGGCGGCGAAAAGCGCGCTCGGGCAAGGATGCCCGTCGCGCTGGCTCGTGAAGCCCGAAAGACGCAGGAGGTTTACCCGTAGGGCAATATTTCGCGCAAGGCGCGGGTGTTGGGCCGCCGCCTTGCGGCCCGACTCGGTTGAGGCTACGGAGAACAGGTATTCACTAAATGAATATCAACCGAAACCAGATCCATTTTTATATAAACAAAACCGGATCACCGGAATCAATATCAACCGAAACCAGATCCATTTTTATATAAACAAAACCAGCTCACCTGAACCAATATCAACTTTTAACGAAAAAGCGTCTGCGCCCACCGCGCTAACCCTGCCGTCACGGAACCAAAATCATTACCGCCGACTAATGGAATCCCCGGCAACTGCTGCTGCAAGGCTGCTCGCAATAATGGGGAACGCGCGCTGCCGCCAGTCAGATAAATCACATCTGGCGTGATATGGCTGGTTGCCAGTGCCAGACTGACTTGCTCCTGAATCCGTTGCAGTGGCTGGGAAATCGATTCGGCCAGTTGCTGTTGGCTGATGGTTTGCCCCAACTCTGGCTGAACAAAATCCAGTACCGTGGCGACTTGCGCTTGCTCAGACAGCGCAATTTTGCTCTCTTCTGCGGCGCGCACCAGACGGTAGCTCAGGCGCTGCTGATACACTTTTAACAGGCGCTCAACTTGCTGCGGATTTGCGGCGTCGCGAATCAAATCACGCAGGAAACGCCCATTGACGGTGCTATAGAAGTCGCTCTGCGCCGGAACATCGTTGGTGGCAACCGCATTCCAGTAAGGCAATGACGGCATGGCAATGCCTTTTTCGGTCTCGCTGCCCAGTCCAAACAGTGGCATCAGTTGCTTAAAGGCTAACATAATATCCAGATCATTACCCCCGACGCGGCAGCCACTGTGACCCAACAGACTTTGTTGACGATCGGCCATACCTTGCCATTTTGGCCCCATCAGCAGCACTGAGCAGTCGGTAGTCCCCCCGCCGATATCCACCACCAGCACGGTTTTCTCTGTCGTTAATGTGGCTTCAAAGTCTAGCCCCGCAGCGACCGGCTCAAACTGGAAGGCGATATCACGAAAACCGGCACGTTGCGCGGCACGCAGTAAGATACCTTCAGCTTGTCGGTTGGCCTCTTCACCACCGGAACCCTGAAAGTTAACTGGGCGGCCAATGACAGTTTGGCTGATTTCTGCTGCCAACACGGATTCTGCCTGACGTTTAATATGGAACATCATGGCACAGACCAAGTCTTCAAACAGCGCCAACTGCTGAGGTTTCAAGCCATTAGCACCCAAAAAAGATTTAGGAGATTTAACAAAGTAAACTTCTTCGGGGTCTTCGATATATTGGGCTAATGCCGATAAGCCGAACATCAGGCTATCGGCAGACACCGGAATATCTTCTTCGCGATTGAACGCCATGGCCCGGCGTAATAGTTGCTGGTTTTCGTCACTGCCTGTTGGCACTTGCCAATAGCGGTGCAGGCACTCACTTACGGCTTCACGAGTGGGCGCACACAGCATGGATGGCAAATAGACGTCATTATTTTCCAGCGTCAGCAATTCGGGAGCATTATCCCGCATCACGGCAACCGAGCAGTTTGCTGTGCCGTAGTCAAATCCAATGAACATAATTGCTCCCCAGGCCAAATAAAAGGGGCCGACTTTACCCTAGAGTGAGCAGCGGAGCAATCGTCTCGGATTACTTGATAGCGAAATAGCCACTATTGAGTACTTCGGACAACGGTTGAGTACGACCAATAGTTTCGCCATCGGCTAAATCAACACCAATCGCAATCAACTTATTGAGGGTGGGAGGTAATTCTGCCGGGCCCGCCAGTGTGGCAATATTGGCCCGCTGTGCTGTGCCATTGATGATGGATACCAGCACTTCATCCATTTGATTGATATGAATATGAGCAATTAACTCACTGTTAAATTTGAGGTAATTAATAGTGTGCTCCGCCAGTAACTCAAAATCATTGAGATTATGACCAAACTCTTTAACTATTAATTTGCAGCCCAATTGTTGCAGTTTGGCGAGAAAATTCCCAATTGCAAACGGATATTGCAGCAAGGTGGACTCATCGACCATCCAATATAAACTTTGCGCTGGCAGCACAGTATTTTGGACTAAGGCAAGAAGTGACTGGCGGAAATCTTCTTTAAGCAGAGCCACTTCGGACAGCGGAATAGCCAGTGCCAGCCCTTTGTGATTAATCGCCTCGGCTTGTTCCACTAGCAGTTGCTCGCATACCCAATTGTCGACTTTGGCCCGCAAATTATACAGCAATGCGGCTTCCTCAAATGCAGACTGACTGACAATGATGCTCTGCGGCTGGTTAACCTCATAGCTGACCTGATAGAAGCATACCGACAGCGGCGTTTTAGGGGGCGCGGTTGGCGTGAGCTGTAGCGACAATTGGTTCTTGCTAAGAATATCTTCGATATCTTCTCTACTGAGCAGCTCGTGTTGCCGGGCCAGTAGCTGCTTTTGCCGTGGCTGATAGAGATAAACCTGCCCACGGCCACTGTGTTTGGCGGTGTAGCAGGCAATATCAGCCTGCGCCATAATTTCACTGCGCTGGCTGTTGCTGCTGCTAATTTGAGTCACTCCGGCACTGGCGCCTATACGATACAGCTTATTTTCCCAGTAGAAATGATAGCCATTGATCATGGATACCAGACTTTGAGTAATAGCTTTGGCGTGGGGGAGGGTGCAATTAAGCATTAGTAAGCCGAATTCATCACCACCCAGACGTGCAACACAATCACTGTTACGTAAATTCTGGCGCATTAACTGGCTGAGCTCTTTCAGCAAAGCATCCCCTGCTGGGTGCCCAGCCGAGTCATTAACTGCTTTAAAATAGTCCAAATCCAGGAAAGCCAGCGCATGCTGCTGGTTTTGGTCGACACTTTTCTGGATCGCCATTTTCAATTTATTTTCAAAATTGGCCCGGTTTGGCAAACCGGTCAGATTGTCATGTGACGCGCTATGGCTGAGTTTGCGCATCATGGCACGCGACTCGCCGACATCCTGGAAGACTAAAACGGCACCGACAATGCCCCCTTCCAGCGTTTTCAGCGGCGCTACCGACTCTTGAATGTCATAATACTGCCCATCACGATGATGCAATACCATCGACTCATTCAGTGAAGAGTAAGGGCGGTGGGTCAGACAATGCTCTATCGGATTGTCAATTTCTGGCCCATCCACGCCATTGGTCAGCTTGATAATCTGGTTGATGGGCTGGCCTAGCGCGATGGTATTGGCCCAACCGGTCATTTTCTCCGCGACCGGATTCATAAAGGTAATTTTCATTTCCTGATCGGTACACACCACGGCCTCACCGATGGAATCGAGCGTAATATGCAGCCGCTCCTTCTCTTCGTGCAGGGCTTCCGTCAGGTTTCTGATTTCAGTCATATCCAAGGTGGTGCCAATCACGCGCTGAATATTGCCATTTTTATCGCACACGATATTGGCCTGATTACGCAGGTGGACAATATCGCCGTTCGGCAAAAGTAGGCGAAACTCCAGCCGGTAGGGCTGGCGTTGATTGAGTGCGGCATTGTATTCATTGACGACATAATTGAAATCTTCTGGATGAATATATTGCTGCCAGATAGCCTCAGTCACCGGAGTATTCAGCGGAACATGGTAGAGTTCATACATCCGCTTATCCCAGCTGATCTGCTGTTTTTTCATATCTAATTCCCAGATACCAATGCCGCCCGCTTCATTGGCCAGGGTGATACGTTCCATCAAGCGCCGGTTGATGATTTCAGTCTTTTTCAGGTCATTGATATCTTCGACCTGAGAGATGTAATAGAGCGGCTGCTGCTCGTGATCCCGCACCACACTCACTACTAACAGCGCCCAGACTATCTCGCCATCACTGCGGATATAGCGCTTCTCCATCGAGTAGCTGGGGATACGGTCGTGATACAAATCATCCAGCAATTTCAGGTCGGCGGAGAGATCTTCCGGATGGGTAATCTGTTGGAAATTCAGAGTCAGTAAGGTTTCCTGACTGTAATCCAACAGTTTGCACAGCGCCTTATTTACCTGCATCCACTTGCCTTCCGGCGAGACCAGCGCCATGCCAATCGCCGAGTATTCCATGGCATTACGAAAGCGGTTTTCACTTTCAACGATATGCTCTTTTTCCATCCGGAACGAGTGCATCACCATGGCCATGGCATGTGGCGGAATAAGCACCATCAATAGCGGAATAAAAGAGAATGCCTGTACCGACATTTTGGGATCAGCCGGCAATGTAAATAGGTTGAAATTGATCATCATCGCAATCAGCAATGTGGCCAGAAAACAGACAGTAAAGGTTTCAAAACGGGGCAGTCGAATAGAGGTCCAGATCAAGGCCATAATCACGAAAGTGAAGGGGAATGGGAGATAAATCAAACCGATATAACAAGCGGTTAAGGATAATATCATCATCCACATCATATCGAATAGCGCTTTGGTTTTAGTCGCGATATTGAAGTAACCGCGGCGGTAAAGCAGGCCGACCGGCCCTAACGCCAGCATGCCGATGGCTTCGGACATAAACCATACTGTCAGTACTTGGGTGAAGTTCCCATTATGGGGCGACAAGTACCAGGCTGCCGCCAAACCACTCAATAGAGGGACAATAATGACGGTGCAAACCGAGAACTTGAGCCAACTGAACAGATTATTAAGCGGGTCTTTGGGTTGTAGAAGTTTGCGCAGTAACCATGCCCCCACCGCCGATTCTGCAAGATTGATAAATGTGAGTGGCAGCGGGAACCAACTGACGCCATATAAGATAAAATTAGCAGCAACAATGCAGATTCCTGCGGCCAATAATTGTAGCGACCAGTAGCGTATAGGATGGTGGAATAAAGCCACCATCAATACGGCGGTCGGGAACCATAAAGGGGCTAGATTTTCTGATTGTTCAGAGAGTCGGATACAAAAAATTGCGAGCAAAAACACTACTATACTAGTGATAGTAATGTGCAGAAGGGGCTTATTATCAGGTGTCGGTTTTTCAGCTGCGCTGAGATCCATATAACGCCTTATTTTGCTCGCAAGTATTTTGATTGTGATAGAAAAATCCACCACATAGCAATATACCGTTTTTAAAATACGGTCATATTCAATAGTTTAGTATAGATGAGCATTGACGAGTGATATTCGGCTGCTCAATGCTTAATTAATTATTTTCTATTATCATCATTATTAGACTAAGAATATGGTGGCGAGTCCCAGAAAGATGAAAAAGCCGCCAGTATCAGTGATTGCTGTGATCATGACACTGGAACCGATAGCCGGGTCTCGGCCTAGACGTGCCATTGTCATCGGGATAATGACCCCCATCAGCGCCGCCATTAGCAAATTAAGAATCATTGCCAATGTCATAACGCCCCCCATAGCAGGGTCGCCATAGAGCAGATAAGTGACCACGCCCATAATGCCGCCCCAAACCAAACCATTAATCAGCGCCACACCTAATTCTCTGAACATCAAGAATGTGATGTTACCTTGCTGGATATGATGCAAGGCCAAGGCACGCACAATCATGGTGATGGTCTGATTCCCGGTGTTACCGCCAATGCCGGCTACAATGGGCATTAAGGCGGCCAGAGCCACTAATTGCGAGATGGTATCCTCAAATAAACCAATAACCCTGGAGGCGACAAAAGCGGTACAAAGATTGATGGCCAGCCATGACCAACGGGTCCGCACGGCACGACCTACCGGGGAGAACACATCCTCTTCCGGGCTTAAGCCCCCCATCCGTCTTAAGGTGGTATCGCTCTCTTCATTGACCACGTCAACAATTTCTTCGATGGTCAAACGGCCCATCAGTTTGCCTTTGGCATCAATGACTGCCGCACTGATTAAGTCATAACGTTCAAAAGCCCCAGCGGCATCTTCTGCTTTCTGTTCCGGCTGGAATGTTATTGGGTTGCTCTCCATCACCTGAAATACTTTAGTATCCAGTGAGTTGAGGAGAATAGCCGTCAATGGAAGTTCGCCGAGTAAGGTATTTTTACGGTCAACGACGAAGATTTTATCTGTGGCATCGGGAATATTTTTTCGATAGCGTAAATAGCGGTGTACCGTTCCCAGCGAGACATCAGCACGAACTGTCACTAATTCGAAATCCATCATCTGACCGACGGTATCCCGGCCATACTGGATAACTTCCCGTACGCGAGCCCGCTGATCCGGATCCAATGAAGTGAGCAAACGGCCCATCAAGTTACGCGGCAAGTATTCAGCCAGATAAGCCTGTTCATCGACATGCAAGGTGCGCATGGCCTTTAACAGGTCTTTATCGCTCATCTCTTTGATCAGCGTGTCCCACACCGTCTCAGAGACTTCGACCAGCGTTTGACCGCGTTTTTCGTTTTTGACTAACCGCCACAATGCCAGACGTTCATCATTGGGCAAGGCTTCCAGCAAGTCGGCAAGGTCAGCTGCGTGCAAGTCATCAAGCAGACTCTTGATTTCAATTTTTTTTTCTAGCAGATCCTCATCACTGATGGTTTCCTTTTCACCCTGACGGCCAAGAATACCGTCAACTAAGGCTTTATCATTCAGTAATAGGGTAAGTATTCGGTTGCGTATTTCAGCCAGTTTTTTAGCGTTGTTTTTAGCTTTACTTTTTACCATGGCGGAAAGTGGCACAGGAGTTATTGGCACTGGCATAGTGTGTCCTTGATTCGAAATATACCCTTCATCTTTCAAGTCGCAGGTGTGTGGCTACAGTCAATGACTCGGCCCTTCTCTAAGTCTCACCTCGGCAAACCGCAAAATATGCTGAGTATTTGCGTTGGAGGTGGCTAAGGGCGCTGAACACGACTTTTATGGGCTGAGATCAGTCTCATGCGGGCCCGCAGGCTCGCCTTCTACAGTCTGCTCAAGCTGCTGTGATTGCCGACGCTCCTGATGGTGGGACATAGACGCAATCCCCGCATACAATAAACGGCCAAATAGAATGAGAAAACTCACCAGCAAGATGATTTTTGTTAGCTGTGTTGATGGCCTTCTTTTCATAATCTCCTTGCCCTTCGTCCTTGGTGCTGCAGCGGTGTTAGCTGCTCTCACTCACCCGAATCACTGACTGGAGTCAGCTCATCGGGATTTGTTCGCTTGCTGCCTTGCTGCAATCCCAATGACTTTGGGCAAGCCCTTCGTCTTTGGCGCAGTGGCGGTGTTGGCTGCTTTCACTTACTCGAATCACTGACTGGAGTCAGCTCATCGGGATTTGCTCGCTTGCTGCCTTGCTGCAACCTCAATGACTTTGGGCAAGCCCTTCGTCTTTGGCGCAGTGGCGGTGCTAGCTGCTTTCACTCACCCGAATCACTGACTGGAGTCAGCTTATCGGGATTTGTTCTCATTATGCTTTCGGCGCGTCGGCTTCAGTATCTTCCGCTGCTTCTTCTTCAATAATCAGTTTCCAGCCAACCACATCGTCCCAATATGCCTGCTCGCGCTCAAAATCCAGTTGCACCAGATTATTTTGCGCCAGATAACCGGCAGGGAAACGCAGTGTCCAGTGACCATCATCAGTTATCAGTCGCAGACTTTCTGGCGTAGTCGTCGATTGGCGCTGATTGTTCAGTAAAGTACTCAAACGTAATAGCTGAATTAACGGCAAATAGTACTTTTTCTTGAATAAATTCAGACGCGGCAACTCATCGAGCTTAATCCCTTTACGGTGCATTCTCACCAAGGTTGCCAGCAATAATTGCTGCTCTTGATTAAAGCCCGGCAAGTTAGTGTTTTGCAGAATATAAGCCGAATGACGGTGCATCCCGCTGTGATTAATGCTCAGGCCAACTTCATGCAGCATCGCCGCCCATCTTAACAATGCTTCCAACTGCGGTTGTACCAGCTTGGAGTTCTGCGCCAACCATTGAGTGTAAAGCTGCTCGGTGGTTTCCAACACTCGGCGTGCCTGTTCCCGGTCAATGTTATAGTGCTCGGCCAGACTTTTGGCTGTGCGCTGACGGATATCCTGGTGGCGGAAACGGCCTTCCATTTCATACAGAACGCCCTCACGCAGCGCACCATCGGATAAACGTAACTCTTTGACAGCTAAGGCATCGAATACACCACACAAGATAGCCAGCCCCGGCACAAATACCGACTGACGATCTTCTGATAACCCCGGCAGACTCAGTGCGGAGAAATGTTTGAATTGCAGCACTTGATCAACCAGCATCTCAAGGCGTTCTGGCGTGATCAAACCATCTTTCTCGCCCATCTCCACCAACACTTCATAGGTGGCCTTGATAGTGCCGGATGCGCCAAGCGCATATTGCCAACCTTGAATCCGATATTGCCACGCCAGATTTTCCAGCTTTTGGGCCGCAGCCAAGCGCGCGCGCTTGAAATTCACTTTACTGATTTCGCCATGCGGGAAGAACTGTTGAGCAAAGCTGACACAGCCCATGCGGCGGCTTTCTACCAGCAATGGCTCAAAATCCTCGCCAATAACCAACTCGGTTGAACCGCCACCGATATCAATCACCAGCTTGCGGCCTTTCTCCGGCTGAGTATGTTCGACGCCCATAAAAATCAGACGTGCCTCTTCCTGACCGGAAATGATTTCAATCGGGTAGGGAATCACTTCGGCTGCGCGCTTGAGGAAGGTTTCCGCGTTAGCGGCTTGTCGCAATGAATGAGTACCGACGATGCAGACGTTATCGGGTGAGAAACCCTGCAAACGCTCAGCAAACAGTGCCAGACAAGCCAGCCCCCGCTCAATAGCTTCTTCGCTGAGCATATTATTGCTATCCAGACCATCAGCCAGATGCACGCGCTGCTTCAGGCGCCCCAAAACCTGCAAAGCACCGTTGACGACGCGGGCAATTACCATATGGAAACTGTTTGAACCCAAGTCGATAGCTGCAATTTCTTGCGGTTTTGTGGTAGTCGAATTGTTGGTTAGCGGCATAGTTTTAGCCTTACTGCTCTGGTTGTTCCAGCGCTTTTAAATAATCATAGATGGCAATCTGTGCACGTACTTTGCGCCTGTTTCCACGCGGTACATAACGATTACTCAGTTCTTTATCAATATAACGGGCTTTTACCGTGTCGTTGAACAGCAGCTCTAAAATATCCAGCACCCGCTGTTTTAGTCTCGGGTCCAGCAATGAGACGGCGACCTCAATACGATAATCAATGTTACGTGTCATCCAGTCAGCGGAAGAGAGATACACCAGCTTGTCACCTTTATTCTCAAAGACGTAAACCCGGTCATGCTCGAGGAAGCGGTCTACAATACTGGTGACTTGTATATTATCGCTGATCCCCGGCATATTTGGGATTAACGAACACATCCCTCTGACTAAAAGGCGTATTTTCACCCCTGCACTGGAGGCGCTATATAACCTATCTACCAGACCTTTATCCACTAAATTATTTATCTTCAGGGTAATCCCGGCACTTTCACCGGCCTGAGCATGAATAATTTCCTGATCAATCAATTGATACAGCATTAAGCGTGAGTTCTGTGGTGACACCATCAGATTATCGAACTTGACCGGGCGGTAAGGATTCTCAATAAAGTTAAACACCCGACGCACTTCATTCGTAATACGCGCATCTGCGGTTAATAAAGAATAGTCGGTATAAAGACGCGCCGTTTTTTCGTTAAAGTTACCGGTGCCGATATGGGCATAGCGCACAATCTCTTCGCCCTCAAGACGGGAGATTAGGAATAACTTGGCGTGAATTTTCAAACCCGGAGCAGAGAAAATAACGTGTACGCCAGCAGCGGTCAGACTTTTCGCCCAATGAATATTGGCCTCTTCATCAAAGCGCGCTTGTAATTCCACCACCACCGTCACTTTCTTGCCATTATGGGCGGCATGGATCATCGATTCGATAATGCGCGAATCTTTTGCGACGCGATAAATATTGATTTTAATCGCCAATACGCTCGGATCGAATGATGCCTGGCGCAGTAATTCTAATACGTGCTCGAAGGTGTGATACGGATAATAGAGCAGCACATCTTGTTCCCGAATGGCATCAAAGCCATTGCGGAACTTATCAAACCAAATATGGCGCAGACGCGGCATGGGCCGATTAACCAGATTACTTTTGCCGACGTTCGGGAAGTTAATAAAGTCTTTAAAATTGTGATACCGACCACCGGCAATGACTGAGTCATCATTAGAAATACCCAGCTTGCCGCGCAGCAATTCCACCATCTCATCGGGCATATCACGTTGATAAACAAAGCGCACCGGTTCTGCCGTCAGGCGCTGTTTCAAGCTCGATGACATCAATTCCAGCAAGCTGGATTCCATTTCAGTGACCAAATCATATTCGGCATCACGGGTCATCTTCATGGAATAAGCATTCAGCGCATCATAATCAAAGAAGCCTTTGAATATCTCATCCAGGCAATATCTCAATATATTATCAAGTAATATCATTGGTTTGCGGCGACGAGGAGCTTCTGGTGGCAAATTAACGAAACGCGGAACTTTATCGGAAGGAATTTCTAGCAGTGCATAGGCGATTTCCTGACCACGGATAATCTCCACCGCCAGATAGGTATAATCGTCTTTAAGGAATTGCACCAAATTGGTGTCGTGGTTAATCAGAATCGGCGTGATGTGTTGGCGCAGATGCTGCTTAAAATATTGTTTTAGCCAGATTTGCTGATTTTCGGAAATTTGCCGCTCATTAATCAGGAAGATTTGATTACGCGCCATTTCCAGTAATAAATCATTATATAGCCCGTCAAATTCTTGATCAGCTTTCACCACTTTGCTTTGAATTTTCTTCAGCAAGTGACGGGAAGTTACGGCGGAGCCTTGCTCTTCACTAATCAGAATGCGCCGTTTTAGATCAGCAAAACGGACTTTATAGAACTCATCAAGATTATTGGAGTAAATACCAAGGAACCGCATCCGCTCAATGAGTGGATTGCTCTTATCCGCAGCTTCCTGCAATACCCGCTCATTAAAAGATAACCAACTGAGTTCTTTTTCGGTGTAGAGCTTTTCCTGACCCATTGCAACTCCAGTAAGATTATTGTGGGAGTATTTAGTGTCCACAATCATTATTGCGAAAGATTGACAAGAAAGTCCAACAGATATCATTAGTTAACTTTATTCGCCACCGTGGCAAACATCGTCAGGCCGCCATCAGCAACATTGTCATGCAAACGCCACAAAACTGACATAAGATACTCGGTCATCTTAGGGTATAGATGGGCGATTAGATTAATAACATAGACTGGATATAGCGTAAGGGCATGGGGCAATCGAAGATTATGCAGCAAGCGGGCGTAGTGAGACCATCAGGGAGAGATAAGCGCCGGGCTGTCATTGAACGTCTGGTGCGCATGATAGTAACAAGCAGCGGCTTGTTGGTTTTGCTGACCTTAATGCTGATTTTCGTTTATTTATTGTACGCCGTTCTGCCTCTGTTTAAGCCCGCCGCCATCAATTTATCCCCATCCTTTGCTGTAGATCGTAGCGCGCCCACCATTGCTCTGGGGATTGATGCCTCGGGGCAGATGGGGTATCGCCTGGATGCACAAGGCAAAGGCTATTTTATTCGCCTCGAAGCTCAGGGGGAATCTCCTGCCGGGAGCTTAATTAGTGCGCAACAGTTAGCGCCTGCGCCAGTGTCAATCAGCCGCGCGGTGGGTGGGCAGCCTTTGTATGGTGTTGGCCTGAGTAATGGCCGTTTTCTTCTGCTGCAACCCGATTTTTCCGCCACACCGCCAGTTTGGCAATTTCCGCTAGGTGAACAACCGCGCTTTATGGATTTGAAAGGCCAGCGTCTGAATCAATTGGCGGTGGCTGAGCCGCAACCACGGCAATTTGCCATCGCGGCGGTTACTGATGATGGCCGCTTGATGACCGGGACGTTTAGCGCGCAAGGCCAGCAAGTCAGCGAACAGATGGATGTGCCCAAGGCCATCAATCAACTGTTATTAACGCCAGACGGGCGTTTGCTTTATCTCCTCTCCGGTCAGCAACTGTATATCTATCAATTCGGCCCTGGGCTGACACTGCGTGAAGTCGTCCCTTTGCTTGATGACAAATCTCGCGCCACCGGGCCACTGAGCCTCTCTTTATTGGCGGGTGGGAAATCGCTACTGGTGCAATCCTCTGATGGGCAATTAACCCAATGGTTTGATGTGCCAAAAGAGCCAGACAATCAATACCATTTGACGCGTATTCGCAACTTTACCCCCCAAGGTAAGGGCTTACTAACGACTGAAAACGCACGTCGGGTATTTGCTTCAGTATCACCCCCAGGTGAATTGTCACTGTTCTCCAGTATTCAGTCAGCACCACTGCTGCAACATAAACTGGCGCAGGGAGTAACCCATGCAGCGTTCTCTCCTTGGGGGGATCACTTGCTGGTGGAGAATGCCGCCGGTTGGTCAGCTTATCCCATCGATAATCGCTACCCTGACATCAGCAGGCGCAGTCTATGGCAGCGGGTATGGTACGAAAATTATCCCGAACCGGCCTATGTCTGGCAGTCAAGCTCAGCAGAAGAGAGTTATCAAGCCAAATTCAGCCTGATACCGATTATCTTCGGTACCTTAAAAGCAGCAGGTTACGCCATGTTATTCGCCGTGCCACTGGCACTGGCAGGGGCAATTTATACGGCTTATTTCATGTCGGCGGGCTTGCGTCGCGTGGTTAAACCGGCCATTGAGATGATGGGCGCATTCCCGACGGTGGTTATCGGTTTGATTGCCGGTATTTGGCTGGCTCCGGTAATTGAACATTATCTGACTGGCATTCTATTGCTGCCGCCATTATTGGCGCTGACTATTTTATTGTGCGGTTGGGGCAGTGCCCGCTTGTCGGCAAAAACACAGCGACAGTGGCCTGCGGGCTGGGATGTGATGGTATTACTGCCCGTCATCCTGCTAACCGGGTGGTTGGCATTGTGGCTAGGGCCACTGTTGGCGGTATCGGTGCTGGGGATGCCATTGCATGAATGGTTGGGGGATAACTATGACCAGCGCAATGCTTTAGTGGTGGGTATCGCCATGGGATTTGCTCTGATTCCGGTGATTTTCTCGCTAGCCGAAGATGCTTTATTCAGTGTGCCATCGTCGCTAAGTCAGGGCTCGTTGGCGCTGGGGGCCACCCCTTGGCAGACCGTGATTCGTGTCGTGCTGCCTTCAGCTTACGCCGGTATTTTCTCTGCACTGATGATCGGTTTTGGCCGTGCCGTGGGCGAGACCATGATTGTACTGATGGCGACCGGGAACACACCTATCATTGATGGCAGTATTTTCCAGGGGTTACGGGCGATGGCCGCCAACATTGCTATTGAGATGCCGGAAGCAGTGATGGGGAGTGGGCATTATCGGGTGCTGTTCTTGACGGCATTGGTTCTGTTTTGTTTCACGTTCTTAGTCAATACGCTCGCCGAATCCATTCGCCTGCGGTTGCGTGAACGCTATCAGACGGAGCAGATTGCGTGATGACAGCCGCTGTAAAGTCCAGCTTTACCAAAAAATGGTTTGCATCGGGTTCGCCATGGATCTGGCTGACGGCTGGCGCTGTCAGTATCAGTCTGTTGGCCTTGCTCGGTGTAATCTTATTATTAGCCGGGCAAGGGATGCGCTATTTTTGGCCTAGCCCGGTTTACCTGTTTGAACTTAAGCAAACTGCTGCTGGCCCGGTGAGAGTCATTGGCGAGATTTATCAACAGCAGTCACTGTCACGTCAACAATTAGAGCAGGCTGGAGTGACTTTGCCGCCAGAGGCGGGTGACACAGTGACTCGCTATCTGATTAAAACCGGTAATCGCGAGGTGCAAGGGCAAGACTTTCACCGGTTACTAGACAGCGATATTCAGCAGCGCAGCCAACCTAAAGACTTGCTGGTATTGGATCGTCAGCACAATGGCACGGCTTATGGCTTCTTGGCCGGGATGCTGGATAACGGCCAGCCGTTGGTGGGCAATGACTTAGCCCAAGAGCTGCAAAAGCGAATTCCGGTGATACAGGCGCTGGTCCGGCAAGCCAAAGATATTCAATTCCGCCAGATGAACATGCTCAATCAACAATTTGAGGCATTGCGGCTTGAGAAAAAGCGCCTGCAAATGACTGGCGACTTTGACAGCAAATCACAGGACCGTTTTGATGCCGAGTGGGGGGAGTTGCAGCGCAGCCATCAGGTAATGATGACGAAATTGCGTGGCCTACAAACCGACCAAAACCGCTACACTCTGCTGTTACGGGATATGAATGGGCAAGTGCATCCACTTTCACTCAGCCAGATCAACCTCGCTTGGTATCCCAATGATATGAGTTTCGGGCAGAAACTACGTCATTGGGCAGCGCAAACCCATAAGTTTCTGACTGATAATCCACGTAATGCCAATACGGAGGGCGGCGTATTCCCCGCCATTTTCGGCACGGTATTAATGGTGATATTGATGTCTATCGTGGTCATGCCGTTGGGGGTGATTGCCGCAGTATATTTACATGAATATGCGGGCAAAAACTGGCTGACTCGCATGATTCGTATTTCCGTGGTGAATCTGGCTGGTGTGCCCTCCATTGTTTATGGGGTATTTGGCCTCGGCTTTTTCGTCTATTTTATCGGCGGCTCGCTGGATAAACTGTTTTATCCTGAAGCGCTACCTAACCCGACATTCGGCACGCCGGGCGTGCTATGGGCGGCATTAACGCTGGCTTTATTGACATTGCCAGTGGTGATTGTGGCGACAGAAGAAGGGCTATCCCGAATTCCGGCCAGTTTGCGCCAAGGATCGCAGGCTTTAGGGGCCAGCAAAGCCGAAACCTTGTGGCATATTGTGTTGCCGATGGCCGCTCCAGCTATGATTACCGGGCTGATTCTGGCGGTAGCGCGCGCCGCAGGAGAAACTGCACCGCTGATGCTGGTTGGGGTGGTAAAATCGGCACCGTTATTGCCGGTCGACGGGGTGTTTCCATTCCTGCATTTAGAACGCAAATTTATGCATTTAAGCTTCCAGATTTACGATATGGCTTTCCAAAGCCCCAATGTGGAAGCTGCACGGCCATTGGTGTTTGCCACCGCGCTACTGCTGGTTATCATTGTGGTTGGACTTAATTTAGCGGCGATCGGTATTCGTCATCATCTACGTGAAAAATACCGAGGTTTGATGCTGTGACTGAACTTTTTAACCCGCAGGACGAAATATGGGACTTTTGACGCCGGATTCACTGCCGCTGCTTGATGTACAGCAATTGACTCACGAGCAAACTGCACTGGCGGTAGAAAAGCTCAATTTATTCTATGGTGACAAACAGGTACTGCATGATATTTCATTTAATGTGCCGAAACATCGTGTTACTGCACTGATTGGCCCTTCCGGTTGTGGCAAGTCGACATTATTGCGCTGCTTTAATCGAATGAACGATTTATTGGATAACTGCCATCTTGAGGGTGAAATTCGTCTTGGTGGCGAAGTTATCACGGATAAAACTACCGATGTTGCCGCATTGCGCCGGCGAGTGGGCATGGTATTCCAGCGGCCTAATCCATTCCCCAAATCAATCTATGAGAATGTGGTATATGGCCTGCGTTTGCAGGGCATCCGTGACCGGCGAGTGCTGGATGATGCTGTCGAGCGCTCCTTGCGGGCCGGGGCTTTGTGGCATGAAGTCAAAGACCGGCTGCGTGAAAATGCATTTCGCCTCTCTAGTGGTCAGCAGCAGCGCTTAGTGATAGCCCGAGCCATAGCCATTGAGCCAGAAGTGCTGTTATTGGATGAACCAACCTCGGCACTGGACCCTATTTCAACTCTAACCATAGAAGAGCTGATAACCACATTAAAGCAGCAATACACCGTGGTCTTGGTGACTCATAACATGCAGCAAGCGGCGCGTGTTTCAGACTATACCGCCTTTATCCATCAAGGGGGGCTAGTGGAATATAACGATACCGATGCCTTGTTTACTTCGCCACATCAGCGGCGGACTGAGGATTATATTACCGGGCGTTACGGCTAATACCCTGCATCTTTCAAGCCGCAGGTGTGTTGGCTGCTTTCGCTTACCCGAATCACTGACTTATGTCAGCTCATCGGGATTCACTCTTTTGCCGCCTTCCTGCAACTCGAAATCTATTGGGTATGTGTAGCTGCCATCTTTCAAGCCGCAGGTGTGTTGGCTGCTTTCGTTTACCCGAATCACTGACTTATGTCAGCTCATCGGGATTCACTCTGTTGTGTGATATAGCAGGCCAGTAAAATACTTTTCTAAGGTTTTCACTTTATTTATCTAACGCGATTTAAGTTTACACTTTCATGTGCCGCCCGTTATATGGGTGACTATTGAATGGAAGTGTTAAGTGAAAGAATTACTGATAACTCAGCCTGATTTTATGGAATCATTTCGCTGTGCGAGTACAGCATGTCGAGAGCATTGCTGCAAAAACCAGCATGTCATACTTGATAGAAACCGTTATCAGAAATATATCAAAAGCCCCTTTTCCGATATTAAACGCATCGCTGTTACCGAAATTTCTGTCACACAGACTAGCTTGGCGGCTTGGGCCAATATAACCCCTGATCGTCAGGGGAATTGCCCTTTCCTCGACGAGCAACAGCTATGCCAGATTTATAAACATATCGGTGCGAATGCATTGAGTAATAACTGTGCTTCTTACCCTCAGGTTGATCATGTTTATAAGAATCAAAAAATCAAAAGCATGTCACTTTCCTGCCCAGAAGTGACTCGACAGGTATTATTTTCGCCTAATGCATTAACACTGCGTTTTTCTACCATCAACCAATATGACTATTATAAAGCGCCCGATATCGTGACTGAGGAGCGGTTGGTCAATCGAGCTTGCGCTGCGATTACTGCTGCCTGCTCGCACGAGTCTATTGAAGAAAACCTGTGGGCAATAAGTCATTTTTTGCAGACTCATCAAATCAGTCATGATGCGAGCAAAAATAAAATGGTCGAAATAGATCATCTGCGAGCAGAATTAATCGCGACGGTTGAGTCGGGGAAAGCGGCTTTGGCATTTATGGAGGTAGATTTTGACCCGCTAATTCGTCATGAACTCGTGGGTTATTTGCGCGATTTTATAACACAATTACCTGATGTTCGTGGGAAGAAGGTGCTTGCAACCTATATTTATACCTTGCTGGATACCCTTACCAATAAACTAACTGACCATAATCTAAAATATCTATGCCAACAACAAATATGGTCTTCGGCTATAGATCATAATTTAGTCTTTCGTCATTACTTTCTCTACCGCATTCATCATGATCAATTGGCAATGGGTAGCATGTCGGCAACAACGATGTTTAATCTGCAACTTATTGATTATTTTTATTTAAAACTATTGATAAGCGCTCATATCGCTAAAAATGGTCAGCTTATTGAAGATGATGTGATTGATATTGTTTATTCCTATCATGCTTGCCGCGAGTCAACAGATAGGGCAAACCAACAACTTATACAGCAACTAACTGCCTTGGCGATGAGAGAGGATTTCTCGATATTATCTTTATTGATATAATAGAGAATGCGGGCTGAAAAATTTAATTTAACCGAGTAGTTAAGTTAACTCGGCAATGTGTCGTTTGTTATCTGTAAATTAGTCGTGATAATAGGACTCTATCTCGTGAAAAAATTACAGATTATTCAGCCCGACTTTGTTAAAAAATTCAGTTGCGTCGGATCAGCTTGTCGTGACCATTGCTGCAACGGCTGGAATATCAGCATAGATAAAAATACCTATCGAAAATATAAAAATAGCCAAAATCAAACGATCAGAAATATAGCAATCAAGAATATTTCAGTTACGCGTACTAACACCGCTGATTGGGCTAAAATACGTCTCAAGGACGATGGTAACTGCCCCTATCTTGATAAAACAAGATTATGTGAGGTGCATAAGCGACTGGGTGGCGAAGCATTGAGCCAAACTTGTGCAACTTATCCGCGTAGTCACCATCAGTACCAATCTGAAAAATTCGATACACTGACGTTGTCCTGCCCGGAAGTGACCCGGCTTGTTTTGTTTAATCCTAATGCCTTTAGCTTGCATCATGAGGCAGTAAACCAGAAACATTATTTCAATGAGAGAGTAATTAATTCTGAAGGGCAGATGATTAACTATTGTTGCAATCAACTGATACTTACACCTAACGAAAACATCGAAGAAAATATTTATGCTATTAATATTTTCATCCATTGTTGTCAGGATATCGATAAAAGCCTGGAAGATAAAATACCAACAATATCGGCATTGTATGAGTCTGTTCTTGACAAGTTAATTTCTGGCGAAATACACAATGAAATGACCCGCATTCCTTTTAATGCCAATGCACGATGGCATTTCTTGATGATATTTCAACGGCGTACAGTTAAAGCCTTGCAAAATCGGGGGCAGAAAACCCTGTTTAATTATATGGCATTTCTGATTCATCATTTAATGAATGAGGTTGATGTTAATCAGTTGGAAGAGCGGATGAAGCAGTTGAGTTCTGCCTGGAGTGATAAAGTTATGCCTTTATTTAATCAACACCCACATATTTTGCGTAATTTATTCCAATATAATTTCTACCATAATCAGTTTGCACTGAACGATACGGATAATCTAGTCGGGGATTTTTACAAATACACCATTGATTTCTTTATTATTAAATCGGTTATCAGCGCCTTTGTTATATATAATGATTCATTGAGTGAAGACGATATTATTAACATTGTATACGCATACAATATTTTCAGTATCCACAGTGCTGGTGCGAAAAAACTTTTGTTATCAAATATAGACGCAGTTAATGTAAATGATAATATTACATTACTGAATTTGTTAAATTAACTCAATTTATAGACATTGGGGCCATATGGCCCCAATTGACTAAGCACTCTTTATCGATGGCGTTTTATATTTAGCCAAATATTGTGGCTGGAAAATGCACATACGAATTGCAGTACGGTATTCACCATTGATAAAGAACTCTTGTTTTAGCTCACCTTCCAATTCAAAGCCTAATTTGCTGTAGATATGGATCGCTTTTTTATTCTCTTTATCGACGATCAAATAGAGTTTATACAAATTCAGTACGGAAAAACCGTACTCCATCGCGAGTCTTGCGGCTGAGCCAGCATAACCTTTACCTTGATGGGCAGGGTCGATAATAATCTGAAACTCGGCGCGGCGGTGAATATGGTTAATTTCGACCAGTTCGACCAAACCCACTTTGACTCCCAGACCTTCAATAATAAAGCGGCGCTCGCTCTGATCATGAATATGCTTATCATAGAGATCAGATAGCTCGACAAAGGCCTCGTAAGGTTCTTCAAACCAGTAGCGCATCACACTGGCATTATTATCTAACTGATGGACAAACGGCAGATCATCCCGCTCCAGTGGGCGTAACCGGACGCTGCTATTGGTAGACATACTTATTCCTTATAGGGCGACAGCGGCTGCTGCCTTGATAATTATAACCTTATACCCTTCGTACTTGAAGTTACAGGTGTGTTAGCCGCAC
The DNA here is from genome assembly GCF_902170305.1 of Yersinia alsatica. Classification (GTDB taxonomy): domain Bacteria; phylum Pseudomonadota; class Gammaproteobacteria; order Enterobacterales; family Enterobacteriaceae; genus Yersinia; species Yersinia alsatica. The sequence goes on from NZ_CABHWW010000009.1 coordinate 227,181, forward strand.
ATCACTCACTTATGTAAACTCATCGGGATTCTTTCCCTCACCGCCTTCCTGTAATTCCAATGACGTTGGGGATGACAAAAGAATAAGTAAAAAGGCGCTCACCGTGGAAGGGGAGCGCCTTTAGCTAATCTATTTTAGTCGAATTATTCTGCCGCATACCCTTGTGTGGGTAAGCGCTTGCCATCAAGCCAAGCTGCATTATCTTGCATCACTAAGCGGCCATCAGTAAACCAACTGACGACGAGCGGATAAATGCTGTGTTCCTGAGCTTGCACTCTTTCAACGACATCCTCTTCGGTGTCTTCACTGAAAACCGGGACTTTGGCTTGCAGAATAACCGGGCCGCCATCCAGCTCTTCAGTAACAAAATGCACTGAAGTACCATGCTCTTGATCACCGTTTTCCAATGCTTGCCGATGAGTGTGCAAACCGGGATACTTCGGCAATAGGGAAGGGTGAATATTCAGCATCCGTCCAGCATAATGCTGAACAAATTCAGGGCTGAGAATCCGCATATAACCCGCCAGCACCAGTAAATCCGGCTGATATTGGTCAATAGCTTGCGCTAATGCCAAATCAAAACTGGCGCGGTCAGAGAATGCTTGAGCATCCAGCGCGTGAGCTGGAATCGCGGCTTGCGTCGCGCGTTCCAAACCATAAGCCTGCGGATTATTACTGAATACCGCACAAATGGTTGCTGAAATGCGCCCTTGCTGCTGGGCATCTATCAGGGCTTGCAGATTGCTTCCTTGGCCGGAGACCAAAACCACTATTTTTTTCATATACCCTTCGTACTTGAAGCGGCAGGGTTGTTAGCTACGCTTACTCACCCGAATCACTTACCTGAGTAAGCTCATCGGGATTCATTCGCTTGCTGCCTACCTGTCGCTCCAATTACTTTGGGTATCCCTGAGTTTGAAGCGGCAGGGTTGTTAGCTACGCTTACTCACCCGAATCACTTACCTGAGTAAGCTCATCGGGATTCATTCGCTTGCTGCCTACCTGTCGCTCCAATTACTTTGGGTATCCCTGAGTTTGAAGCGGCAGGGTTGTTAGCTACGCTTACTCACCCGAATCACTTACCTGAGTAAGCTCATCGGGATTCATTCGCTTGCTGCCTACCTGTCGCTCCAATTACTTTGGGTATCCCTAGATTTGAAGCGGCAGGGTTGTTAGCTACGTTCATTCACCCGAATCACATGCCTGAGTAAGCTCATCGGGATTTATTCGCGATGCGAAAATCTTAAATGGCTGAATGATTAATCGCTGATGTTACGGGTTAATCACCACTTGCTCTGCACCTTCGTCGGCGGCGGCAATCACACCGATTTTCCAGGCTTTTTCACCGGATGCGGTCAGTAACTCAACTGCTTTATCGGCCAAATCAGCGGGAAGGGCGACCACCATGCCAACGCCGCAGTTAAATGTGCGGTACATTTCGTGGCGGCTGACATTACCGGCTTGCTGCAACCAGCTAAATACCGCAGGCCACTGCCAGCTAGCTTCATCGATAACGGCTTGAGTACCTTGTGGCAATACCCGCGGGATATTTTCCCAGAAGCCGCCACCGGTCAAGTGAGCAATGGCATGAATATCAAGTTGCTCAATCAGGCTAAGAATAGATTTTACGTAGATCTTGGTCGGTTCCAGCAGATGGTCGGCCAGAGATTTACCTTCCAACTGAGTCTGCTCTGGATGGGTATTGCTGACTTCCAGAATTTTACGCACCAGCGAATAACCATTGGAGTGCGGGCCGCTGGCACCTAAAGCCACCAGAGCATCGCCGGGGGCAACTTTGCTGCCATCAATGATTTCGGATTTTTCGACTACGCCGACACAGAAGCCCGCAACATCATAATCTTCACCGTGGTACATCCCTGGCATTTCGGCTGTTTCGCCGCCCACCAGTGCACAACCTGACTGTTTGCATCCTTCGGCAATACCGGTAATGACACTGGCGGCGGTGTCTACATCCAGTTTACCGGTAGCAAAATAGTCCAGGAAGAACAGCGGTTCAGCACCTTGAACTACCAAGTCATTAACACACATAGCGACTAAATCGATACCGATGGTATCGTGACGTTTCAGGTCCATTGCCAGACGCAGCTTGGTGCCCACGCCATCGGTGCCTGAAACTAAAATAGGTTCACGGTATTTTTGTGGCAGAGCACACAGGGCACCGAACCCGCCCAATCCACCCATTACTTCTGGGCGACGGGTCTGTTTAACCACACCTTTTATGCGATCAACAAGGTCATTGCCGGCATCAATATCTACACCTGCGTCTTTATAGCTGAGAGAGGTTTTGTTGGTCACTGCGAGGTCCCCACGGCGGTTGGCTGTTTGAGCTTTTACCCTTCTTACTTGGAGCCGCAGGGTTGTTGCTGCACACACTCACCCTAATCACTTACTGATGTAAGCTCATTAGGATTCGCGTGCTAGCTGCCTACCTGCAACTTCAATTACTTCGGGTATAGGAAGAAAACGCGACAATTCTAACAGCGCAGGCAAACGTTTGCGAGTAGCTTGTGATATCACCCTGATTTTTAGCTTTCTTGACTTAATAATGATTTTCTATTGATCTGAATCAGGCTATTCATTGTGGCGTTCAAAAAAAAAGGCGGTATAATCTCGCGATTTTTTTGGCCGCCAGTCGCCTAACCAGGAGAAAAATAATGAAGATCGTTGAGGTGAAACACCCACTAGTAAAACATAAACTTGGTTTGATGCGTGAGAATGACATCAGTACGAAGCGTTTTCGCGAGTTGGCGTCTGAAGTAGGAAGTTTGCTGACTTACGTGGCAACCGCCGATTTGGAAACTGAAAAAGTGACCATCGAAGGTTGGAACGGTCCGGTTGAGATTGAACAGATTAAAGGTAAGAAAATTACTGTGGTGCCAATCCTGCGTGCCGGTTTGGGCATGATGGAAGGGGTGCTGGAAAATGTACCAAGTGCGCGTATCAGTGTGGTCGGTGTCTATCGTGATGAAGAGACCTTGAAGCCAGTGCCTTACTTCCAGAAACTGGTGTCAAATATCAATGAGCGGATGGCATTAGTTGTTGACCCAATGTTGGCCACCGGTGGCTCAATGATTGCCACCATCGACTTGCTGAAGAAAGCGGGCTGCCAGAGTATTAAAGTATTGGTATTGGTTGCGGCACCTGAAGGCATCAAGGCTCTCGAAGAGGCGCATCCTGATGTTGAGTTATATACCGCTTCCATCGATCAAGGTTTGAATGAACACGGCTATATCATCCCAGGGTTGGGTGATGCCGGTGATAAGATTTTCGGAACAAAATAAACGATGATAGCCGACTTGATAGTCGGCTTTTTTTTGAATGATTTTCAGCGCAAACTTTTTTAAAGCAACCAACATCATATAACCATCTAATTCTAATTGAGAGGATAGAGATAATGAGCCGTCGCACCATTGGCGTCAGCGAGCGCCCACCGCTGCTCCAGACGATCCCCCTGAGTTTTCAACATTTGTTCGCCATGTTCGGTGCCACAGTTTTAGTTCCTATTCTATTTAAAATCAATCCAGCGACGGTGCTGCTATTTAACGGTATCGGAACCTTGCTTTACCTGTTTATCTGTAAGGGAAAAATCCCTGCTTATCTCGGTTCCAGCTTTGCCTTTATCTCACCGGTATTGCTGTTACTTCCGCTGGGATACGAAGTGGCATTGGGTGGTTTTATCATGTGCGGCGTGCTGTTCTGTCTGGTGGCGCTGATTGTGAAAAAGGCCGGCACCGGTTGGTTAAATGTTCTCTTCCCGCCCGCGGCGATGGGCGCGATTGTGGCTGTTATCGGCCTTGAGCTTGCGGGTGTTGCGGCGGGTATGGCGGGATTGCTGCCTGCTGAAGGCGTGACGGTCGATTCAAATACCATCATTATTTCAATGGTGACGCTGGGCGTGACCATTCTGGGATCGGTGCTGTTCCGTGGTTTCTTTGCCATTATCCCTATTCTGATTGGTGTGCTGGTTGGTTATGCTTTGTCATTCGTGATGGGGGTGGTGGATTTAACCCCAATTCGTGATGCTCACTGGTTTGCGTTACCAACGTTCTATACACCTCGTTTTGAGTGGTTTGCTATTCTGACTATCTTGCCAGCGGCGCTGGTGGTGATTGCCGAGCATATCGGGCATTTGGTGGTAACCGCGAATATTGTCAAAAAGGATTTAATTCGTGACCCAGGCTTACATCGCTCTATGTTTGCCAATGGTATTTCGACGGTTATCTCCGGCTTCTTTGGTTCCACACCGAATACCACTTATGGTGAGAATATCGGCGTTATGGCGATTACCCGTGTTTACAGTACGTGGGTGATTGGCGGCGCGGCGATTCTGGCTATTATGCTGTCGTGTATTGGTAAGCTTGCTGCTGCGATTCAGGCGGTGCCCGTCCCGGTCATGGGCGGTGTTTCACTGCTGCTGTACGGCGTCATTGCCGCTTCAGGTATCCGCGTATTGATTGAGTCAAAAGTTGACTACAACAAAGCACAAAACCTGATCTTAACCTCCGTTATTCTGATCATCGGGGTGAGTGGCGCGAAAGTAAACATTGGCGCGACTGAACTGAAAGGTATGGCGCTGGCAACGGTTGTGGGTATTGGCTTGAGCTTATTGTTCAAAGTGATCAGCTTGATCCGCACTGAAGAAGAGATTATTGACGCACCGGATGAAGAGTCCGCGCTGAAATAAACAGCGATCTGGCCGAGCGCTTATTGTCAGTTCGGCCAGATTTTCGCCTAAGATCAGGTTTTTATGCTGTTGTAATTTTTTGTGGTAAGCTTGCCATGTTTTCCCGCCCGTTTTGTTGGTTGAGGTGCTTCTGAATACGCCGGCACAGCTTTCACTGCCACTCTATCTTCCCGATGATGAAACTTTCGCTAGTTTTTATCCGGGGGAGAACCCGTCCCTATTAGCGGCGATCCAGTCCGCTGTGCATCAGTCTCATGGCAGTTATATCTATTTCTGGTCGCGTGAAGGCGGTGGCCGCAGCCATCTGTTACATGCCGCTTGTGCTGAGTTATCGCAAAAGGGCGAGGCTGTTGGTTATGTCCCACTAGATAAACGTGCCTATTTTGTGCCGGAAGTGCTGGATGGCATGGAGCAACTCGCGCTGGTGTGTATTGATAATATTGAGTGTATTGCCGGTGATGAGCAGTGGGAAATGGCGATATTTAATCTCTATAACCGCATTGTAGAAACTGGTCGTACCCGCTTATTAATTACCGGCGATCGTCCACCACGCCAATTAAATCTCGGCTTGCCGGATCTAGCTTCCCGCCTTGATTGGGGGCAGATCTATAAATTGCAGCCGCTGTCAGATGATGAAAAACTGCAGGCTTTACAATTACGTGCCAAATTGCGTGGTTTTGAACTGCCGGAAGATGTTGGCCGTTTTCTGCTAAAACGCCTGGACCGAGAAATGCGCACCCTATTTACGACGCTCGATCAACTGGATCGCGCTTCTATCACCGCCCAACGTAAGTTGACTATTCCTTTTGTGAAAGAGATCCTGGGGCTTTAATCCCCCTGCGTCCTTGGCGCCGCAGCGGTGTTAGCTGCGCTCACTCACCCGAATCACTGACTTGAGTCAGCTCATCGGGATGAGCTCGCTGGCTGCCTTGCTGCAACCCCAATGACTTTGGGGTGTCCTGCGTTTGTGGCGCCGCAGCGGTGTTAGCTGCGCTCACACACCCGAATCACTGACTTGAGTCAGCTCATCGGGATGAGCTCGCTGACTGCCGCTGTACTCAGTTACTAACCCCGAATCACGGCAAGATCTCCAGCACCTGCTCTGGTGGGCGGCCTATGCGTGCTTTGCCTTGATAAACTACAATCGGGCGCTCGATGAGCTTAGGATTCTCACTCATCGCTTGCAGCAATTGATCCTGTGTCAGTGCCTTATCCGCCAGATTCAGTGTTTTGTAGAGATCTTCTTTGGTGCGCATCAATTGACGGGCATCACTGAAACCTAGCTGTTGCAGTAATTCTTTCAGGGTTGTCACTGAAGGTGGGGTATCTAAATACAATACCACTTGCGGCTTAATGCCATGCTGTTCGAGGAGGGCGAGGGTCTCCCGGCTCTTGGTGCAGCGTGGATTATGATAAATCGTGACCTCTTTCATCGTAACTTTCCTTAAGACTTCTGATATTTGCGGAAGCGCTCATTCAATTGGCGCAACTGGTCAATGCGAGCATCATAGCGAGCTTGTTCTAAACTCCCTAACTTCACTCGTGCGCTGGCATCGCTAAGTAAACCAATGGCTTGCGTCAATTTACCACTTAATGCCAGACTTTCTGCACGAGCTGCCAGTTCTTGGTCGCGTAACCCCATTGCAGCAGCTGCTTGCGCCAGCAGATCCCAACCATTCGGATCATTTGGGTTAGCGAAGGTATAGCGGTTCAGTAACTTAATGGCAGCAGCCGGCTGCCCGCCCTGTACATACGCATTAGCCAGATTCAGCTGTAATACCGGCTGTTCATCTTTTTGTGCTGCGATCGCTTTTTGTAACCGCTCAATAGCTTGCGCCGGTTTGTTTTGCCCCAAATCGATATCTGTCATCAAATCGAGGAACCAAATATTGCCCGGCTGTTGCGCTAACAGTGGTTGTAACTGATTGCGGGCTTCATCATATTTTTTGGCTTGATACCACAAAATAGCCTGGCCATATTTAGCAGCCAGTTGCCCACGAGTGGTGCCTTTACTCAAGGTGTCTAACAGGTCTGGCGTTAGGCTGTTTTCAGTCGAACCATACATGCCAAGAATACGAACCTTGGCGAATAGATAGTCTTGCGACGAGGCAATAGGGTGCGGCTTCATCTGATTGGCACGGTTACGCGCATCGGATAGGCGGCTGTCCGGCAAGGGGTGAGTCAGCAGCATTTCGGGTGGTTTGGAGGCATATCGCGACTGATCGGCCAGTTTTTGCAGGAAGTTTGGCATGGCCTGCGGATCAAACCCTGAACGTTGCAGCACTTGAATACCAATGCGGTCAGCTTCCTGTTCGTTGCCTTGTGTGAAGCTGATGATACCCTGCTGAGCCCCCGCCAGAGTGCCACTCAAGCCCGCCATACCCGCTTGCGGACTGGCCATGGTCAGTAGAATTGAACCTAATACGCCAACCCACGTCAGCGGTGCCATTCGTTGCTGTTCTTCCATGGCTCGCGCCAGATGGCGTTGTGTCACATGGGATATTTCATGGGCTAAGACTGATGCCAGCTCACTTTCATTGTCGGTATAACGGAACAGGGCTGAGTGCAGCACCACATTGCCACCAAAGAACGCAAAGGCGTTGATTTGATCATTATTGACCAGATAGAAGTGAAACGGTGTGCGCACGGAGTAGGCGTTGGCGACCAAACGGTTACCTAACGTATTAATATATTGCGTTAATAGCGGGTCATAAATCAGCGGGGTACTGGCGCGCATTTGGCGGACATAAAAATCCCCCATGGCCTTTTCTTGATCAATACTCAAGGTTGCACCCGCTGAGGTGCCGATATCGGGCAGCAAATCTTGTGTCTGGGTTTCAGCTTTAACAGATACAGATCCGGTGAGCAGTAAACTACTCATTAGCGTGGCGATCACTGTCTTGCTTAACCGACTTGTTTTACATAACCAATATGTCATAAACGAGGTTGCCCCTACTAATGTAATGACAATTAGACTCCGAGATGTGTAAGAGTTCTTCTTCCTTGCTCTGCTCTCCAGTACAATCATCACGAAAGCGAGTTAGATCACAAAAATAGTCATAAATAGGTTAAAGGTTAAGCTCTTCATCCGTTGCTGAAACTCGCAACTATCTTAGTCAGCCTATCGTTATAAAGGAATAGTTATATAAAGGAATGGTGTCTAAGGCAATGACGATAAGATAACGGCCGACGCGTAAAACTTACCTTCGGGTTATGCCTCTGTTTTTCGGGGCGATTAAAGGAACTCATCGATTTGTGGGTTCCTCATGGTACTTAAGGAGCAATTTCGGATGCTAGAGCTGTTGTTACAATGGTATCGTCGGCGTTTTACTGACCCGCAGGTTATCGCGTTACTGGTTATTCTGTTGGCCGGGTTCTGCATTCTCTACTTCTTTAGCGGTATTTTAGCCCCGTTGTTGGCGGCTATTGTACTGGCATATTTGCTGGAGTGGCCGACAGCTCGCTTGCAGCGTGTTGGTTGTTCACGCCCGTGGGCGGCCAGTATCGTATTGGTGGTTTTTGCCAGTATCATGCTGCTGGCAGTATTTGTTGTGGCACCAACAGTGTGGCAACAGGGCAATAATCTGATATCAGATATGCCAAAAATGCTCAATAAATTCAATGCATTTGCTCAGACATTACCTTCACGTTACCCCGCATTGGTGGATGCAGGCATCGTCGATATGATGGCAGAAAACCTGCGCAGCAAGCTGTCCGGTATGGGAGAGTCAGTGGTTAAAATCTCGCTGGCCTCATTAATCGGTTTACTGACCTTGGCAATCTATTTGATTTTGGTGCCATTGATGCTGTTTTTCCTGCTCAAAGATAAAGAGCAGATGCTGAATGCAGTGCGCCGTATTTTACCGCGTAATCGTGGTTTGGCCGGGCAAGTGTGGCTAGAAATGAACCAGCAGATTACTAATTATATTCGCGGAAAAGTGCTGGAAATGGTAGTGGTCGGCATTGCCACGTATTTAGTGTTTTTCGTGATGGGCATGAATTACGCGCTATTACTGGCGGTATTAGTCGGTTTTTCTGTCTTGATTCCTTACATTGGCGCGGTGATTGTCACTATCCCTGTGGTGCTGGTGGCGCTATTCCAATGGGGGGTAGGTGCCGATTTCTGGACTCTTTTTGTCGCCTATCTGGTCGTACAAGGGCTGGACGGCAACTTACTGGTGCCGGTGTTGTTCTCTGAAGCCGTGAACCTGCACCCACTGGTGATTATTCTGTCAGTGATCATTTTTGGCGGTATGTGGGGTTTCTGGGGAGTATTCTTTGCCATCCCATTGGCCACCTTGGTTAAAGCGGTTATTCATGCGTGGCCGGAGGAGTTTATCCCCGACGCCAATTAACTATCCCCTGCGCCCTTGCCGCTGCAGCGGTGTTAGCTGCACTCACTCACCCGAATTACTGACTGGAGTCAGCTCATCGGGATGAGTTCGCTGGCTGCCTTGCTGCAACAGCAATGGCTTTGGGGATATATTGCGCCCTTGTCGCCGTGGCGGTGTTAGTTGCACTCACTCACCCGAATAACTGACTGGAGTCAGCTCATCGGGATGAGTTCGCTGGCTGCCTTGCTGCAACAGCAATGGCTTTGGGGATATATTGCGCCCTTGTCGCCGTGGCGGTGTTAGCTGCACTCACTCACCCGAATCACTGACTGGAGTCAGCTCATCGGGATGAGTTCGCTGGCTGCCTTGCTGCAACAGCAATGGCTTTGGGGATATATTGCGCCCTTGCCACTGTGGCGGTGTTAGCTGCACTCACTCACCCGAATCACTGAATTTAGCCAATAAAAAGAGCGCCTAAGCGCTCTTTTTTGCAATGAAGGATAATGGCGAGTGCATCATAACTTAGGCACTTTGGCGCAAATAATCCATGACGATATCGTGGTGGTTAGTGGTTTTGAAGTTATCAAACACATGCTCCACCTTACCATTTGCATCAATTAAGAAGCTGATACGATGGATTCCGTCGTAGGTTTTACCCATAAAACTTTTCTCACCCCAAACACCAAATTGCTCTGAAACCTGGTGATCTTCGTCAGACAGCAGAGTGAAATTTAGCAATTCCTTTTCGGCGAAACGCGACAGTTTTTCGGGTTTATCGGTGCTAATACCCAGCACTTCGACGCCTGCTTTCTTCAGTTCGTCCATGTTGTCGCGCAGACCGCAGGCCTGAACGGTACAGCCAGGGGTCATGGCTTTAGGATAAAAATAGACTAAGACACGTTGTCCCTGGAAGTCGGCCAAACTAATTTGCTCGCCATCTTGGTCGGGCAAACTAAACTTCGGCGCAATATCACCGGCTTTCAATGGGCTCATTACTAACTCTCCATTCGTGAGTCATGCTGTGGATAGTTCACAACGCTAATACTGCCTTGCGCGTTGAGTTCTGTACATAGCTGATAAAAGGCTTGTTCGATTAATGAACTGTTTTGGCTGGCGGGGCTGTGTGCGCTGATCTGGATATGCAATCGAGGAGGAATGTCTCCTTCAGCCGGTTGTGTCTTGGAAACCAACTCCGCGATATTCATATTGTGGCAATGAAACAGATTGGTAAACCGTTCAATAATATGAGGGGAGTCATTGACTTCAACTTTTACCCATACTGTGGCAGGCATCGCTTTCTGATTTTGGGCATTGGTCCGCTTCATCACAATCAGCAAATCAAGCTCCGCGCCTTTTTGTGGCAAGGTTGATTCCAGTAGGGTAATAGCGTTCCAACTGCCGGAAAGCAGCATTATAAATGTGAACTCCTCACCAAACATGGCCAGCCGGCTATCTTCAATATTACAACCGCAGCTACTGACGTGGCGGGTGATGGTATTCACGATTCCAGGGCGGTCAGCACCGAGTGCGGTAATGACCAGATAATGTTCATCAAGCTGCGGCAAAATCGCTCTTCCTGTCATGCTCTTTGGGGTTACCATGGTAAACATAAAAAAAACCTGCTGCCAAGCGCTTACAACACAGTTGTTTGCTTGCTTTTGGATAGAGGTCAAAAGTACCATGAGGAACTTGTTTAAGTAGGGGGTGGGCAATGTTTACGGGAAGTTCGATGTTTACAGGAAGCATAGTTGCGCTGGTAACGCCGATGGACGACAAAGGTGCTGTCGATCGTGCGAGCCTTAAGAAACTTATCGATTATCATGTAGCCAGTAAAACTGCGGCGATTGTCTCCGTGGGCACGACGGGCGAATCTGCAACGCTGAATCATGACGAACACGTTGATGTGGTCATGCAGACGCTCGAACTGGCCGATGGCCGCATCCCGGTGATTGCCGGAACCGGCGCTAATGCCACCTCCGAAGCAATTTCACTGACCCAACGGTTTAATAATACCGGTGTGGTGGGTTGCCTGACGGTGACGCCATATTATAACCGTCCGATGCAGGAAGGGTTATATCAACACTTTAAAGCGATCGCTGAAAGTACCGATTTGCCACAAATTCTCTATAATGTGCCATCGCGTACCGGTTGCGATATGTTACCGCCGACTATTGCCCGCTTAGCCAAGATTAAAAATATTGTTGCTGTTAAAGAGGCAACAGGGAACTTAAGTCGTGTAAGTCAGATCCAAGTGCTGGTTGATGATGAAGATTTCATCCTGCTCAGTGGTGACGATGCGAGCGGACTGGACTTTATGCAACTGGGCGGCAAAGGTGTTATTTCGGTGACAGCGAACATTGCTGCGCGCGAAATGGCTGAACTTTGTGCATTGGCTGCACAAGGTAACTTTGCAGAAGCACGCCGTTTGAATCAGCGCTTGATGCCGTTGCATCAGCATTTATTTGTAGAAGCAAACCCAATTCCGGTGAAATGGGCCGCGAAGAAACTGGGATTAATGGCAAATGATACTTTGCGTCTGCCAATGACCCCGTTGACCTCTCCGGCTAAACGGATTGTGGAAGACGCGCTGAAAAGCGCAGGTTTGCTGTAACTCTTAGGGAAATTTGATGGCAATATCATTGCAAAAGTCGACGGTGGTAACGGTTGTGGGTGTTTCGCTGGCAATGCTGCTGGCAGGCTGCACCACCGACCAACGCTACAAACGCCAGGTTGGCGGTGACGAGTCTTATCTTGAAGCTCCAGGGCTAAGGCCGCTGAACTCACCGGCAGGGATGATCCTGCCAGTGCAAAATGGTGAGTATGATGTCCGTTCCGTCAACTCTCAAGGCGCTGTGGGTAAACAGTTGGACATCCGTCCTCCGGTACAGCCACTGGCATTGTTAAGCGGTTCTCGCGCTGAAAATGCTAACGATACCAGCAAGCTATTGTTAGAAAATAGCCCGCAAAATCGTAATCTGTGGGCGCAAGTTACCCACGTTCTGCAAGATAAAAACTGGACGATAGCCAGCCGTCAGGATGCCAGCCAAACGCTGACAACCGACTGGATCAAATGGAACCGTGCAGATGAAGACGTTCAGTTTGAAGGCCGTTATCAGATAAGTGTGCAGGAACAAGGTTATCAGTTGGCGCTAGTGGTCAAATCCCTTGCTCTACAGCAAGGTGGGAACCCAGTTACCGGCTATACCGAAATTCAGCGTTACAATGGCGCTATGTTGAATGCCATCGTAGAAGGCTTGGATAAAGTCCGTTCTGATAGCGAAAGCAGCCAGGCATCTCGTCGAGTCGGTCCTTTGGATGTTCAAAGTGGCAGCGATGATACCGGTTTACCACAATTAGTGGTCCGCGCACCTTATGCTGTGCTGTGGGAGCGCCTACCGGCCGCACTTGAAAAAGTGGGCATGAAGGTCACTGACCGTAGCCGTCCGCTGGGCACGATTAACGTTACCGTTAAATCTATGAGCAGCAGTAGCTGGGATGCGTTGGGCGCTAAAGACCCTGAATTGCCAGAAGGTGATTATAAGTTGCAAGTCGGTGACCTTGATAACCGCAGTAGCTTACAGTTCATCGGCCCTAAAGGGCAGACACTAACCCAGTCGCAGAATGATGCACTGGTCGCCGTGTTCCAGGCAGCACTTAGCCAGACAAGTGCTACAAGTACCAAATAAAACCAAAGGGGCTGCGGCCCCTTTATTTATTGAACATTGTCATATCACTGGAGTAATAAGATGCAAAAGCTAGCTGAGTTGTATCGTGGCAAGGCGAAGACCGTCTATACCACCGAAAATCCTGACCTATTGGTATTGGAGTTCCGTAACGATACGTCAGCACTGGATGGTCAGCGCATTGAGCAGTTCGATCGTAAAGGCATGGTAAACAACAAATTTAACCATTTCATTATGGCTAAATTGGAAGAAGCCGGTATTCCTACCCAAATGGAACGTTTGCTGTCAGATACCGAAGTGCTGGTGAAAAAACTGGAAATGATCCCGGTTGAGTGTGTCATCCGTAACCGTGCTGCAGGTTCGTTGGTAAAACGTCTGGGTATCGAAGAAGGTTTGCCGCTGAATCCACCGCTGTTTGATCTGTTTTTGAAAAATGACGCCATGCATGACCCGATGGTCAATGAGTCTTACTGCAAAACCTTTGGCTGGGCAACAGAAGCGCAATTAGCGCGGATGAAAGAACTGAGCTATTTGGCCAATGACGTGCTGAGCAAACTGTTTGATGATGCCGGTTTAATCCTGGTGGACTTCAAGTTGGAATTCGGCCTGTTCAACGGCGAAGTGGTCTTGGGTGATGAGTTCTCACCTGATGGCAGCCGCTTGTGGGATAAGAAAACCTTGAACAAGATGGACAAAGACCGCTACCGTCAAAGTTTGGGTGGTTTGATTGAAGCCTACGAAGAAGTTGCACACCGTATTGGCGTAAAATTAGACTAACCGCGCAATCGATTACGTTTCATTGACGGCACTGTTTTAGGGGAGGGACTCTCGGTCTCTCCTTATCCTTTAGCTCCTTTGCTCATTCCTTGCGGCCTTGGCGAATCATCTGAATCCACCCCTCGGTACCAATCATTTTCGCTTTTAATGGTATTAGCTCCGGAGATTTCCTACGATAATGTGTAAGAAATATATCTGGGAGCATAGCTATGCGTTGGCAAGGTCGTCGCGAAAGTGACAATGTAGAAGACAGACGCGGTAATTCATCTGGCGGTTTCCGGCCGCCAATTGGTGGCAAAGGTGGTTTGGTTATCTTGATTGTGGTGCTGGTGGCGGGCTACTACGGCGTCGACCTGACGCCGCTATTAAATGGCAACGATCCGATGTCACAAAGCCAAACACAGCAAAGTCCACCACGTTCTGTCAGCGCGAAAGATGACCAATATGCCAAATTTACCTCGGTGGTGCTGGCGGATACTGAAGATACCTGGAAACCTATTTTCCAAAAAATGGGCCGAACTTATCAGGAGCCTAAGCTGGTGATGTACCGAGGTGCCACCCACACCGGTTGTGGTACTGGGCAATCCGTTATGGGGCCGTTTTATTGCCCGGCAGACAGTACGGTTTATATCGATCTCTCTTTTTATGAAGATATGAAAAATAAACTGGGCGCGGGCGGTGACTTTGCTCAGGCCTATGTCATTGCTCATGAAGTTGGCCACCATGTACAGCATTTGATGGGAATTGATACCAAAGTGCGCCAACAGCAGCAGGGGGCATCTCAAGCAGAAGCCAATCGCTTATCGGTCAAAATGGAGTTACAGGCTGACTGTTTTGCCGGTGTATGGGGTAAAGCGATGGAAGCGCAGAATGTGCTGGAAGTGGGGGACTTACAACAGGCCTTGAATGCCGCACAGGCCATTGGTGATGACCGGCTACAGCAACAAAGCCAAGGGCGTGTAGTGCCGGACAGTTTTACTCACGGCACCTCGGCACAGCGCTATAGCTGGTTCAAACGTGGCTTCGACAGTGGTGACCCGAATAGCTGCAACACCTTTGCCAGCCGCTAATAGCACTAGAACCTCAAGTAAGCAGGGATTATCATAACACCACTTTTTGCCGGCACATTCGCTGCCGGCATTCTATTGCAAGGCAGGGATAACCATGGCTGCTCTCGACCCAACTTTATTAATTCTCTTGGTGCTGGCTGCACTTGGCATTATCAGCCACAACATGACTGTCACATTAGCTCTTCTGGCACTCATTGCTGTTCGTATCACGCCTCTGAATCAGTTTTTCCCGTGGATAGAAAAATATGGCTTAACCATCGGCATATTGATCCTGACTATTGGCGTAATGACGCCGATTGCCAGTGGGAAAATCAGTGCCAGCGAAGTATTGCACTCCTTTGTACAGTGGAAATCGATACTCGCCATTGTGGTCGGGGTCGCGGTTTCTTGGCTTGGTGGCCGAGGTGTTTCGTTGATGACACACCAACCGTCAGTGGTGGCGGGCTTACTCGTCGGGACGGTATTGGGGGTTGCGCTGTTCCGCGGGGTGCCGGTCGGGCCATTGATTGCCGCCGGGCTGCTCTCGCTGGTGATCGGTAAATCCTAGCGTGAATAATGCGATTATTGCTTGTCAGCCAATTGTTGCCCGCCAATCATTGATGGCGCAGCAGGGAATTCGGCGCTTATTGGTGCTCAGTGGCCGTGCCGATTGGGCACGACAGCAGGCGCTGGCGCTATGTGGGCAATTAGCCGGGGATTGGTTGTGGATTGGCGAGGATCTACCGGCAGGTATTAATGGCATTCGCCCGGCAGCAGCAAAAACCTTGCTTGGTCAAGAGTGGCTTCACGCGGTGTTTGATGCCACCGACGGTTTGAATACTGAAGCACTGGCGGTGCTGGCGGGAACATTGCGAGCGGGCAGTTGGTTGGTGCTGTTAGTGCCGGAATGGCACCGCTGGCCGCATTTGCCCGATCGCGATAGTCTGCGCTGGAGTGAACAAAGTGAGCCAATCATAACGCCCAACTTTATTCAGCATATGCAACGGCAAATTCTGGCTGATTCCGATGCTATTTTATGGCAACAAGGTCAGCCGCTCTCGCTGAGTGCCGGGGATTGCTATCCTGACTGGTTCCCGCCGGAGGGTACGCCAACCACGGAACAGCAACAGATTTTGCAGCGCCTGATGCAGGCAGAGGCGGGTGTCTGGGTGTTGACTGCGGCCCGAGGGCGGGGGAAGTCGGCACTCGCCGGGATGCTGGTGGCATCTTGGCCGGGCAACTGTTGGGTTACCGGTCCGGGGAAAGCGGCCACTCAGGTGTTGAGCCAGCGAGCAGGGGAGCGGGCGCGCTTTTGGGCACCAGATGCGCTATTGGATTACTGCCAGCAACATGATGTCAGTGAGATTGATTGGCTATTGATTGATGAGGCTGCCGCTATCCCGACTGCGCTGTTATCCGCACTCTTGGCCTATTTCCCTCGAGCATTATTAACAACCACGGTACAGGGATATGAGGGCACCGGGCGCGGCTTCTTATTGAAGTTTTGCGCCACTTTGAGTGATTGGCATCATTTAACCCTGTCCGACCCGATTCGCTGGGCCAGCCATGATCCGCTGGAGCGCATTGTGGATGACATTATGTTGTTCAATGATGAGTTGCCAGCAGCTCAATCTCTTGGCGCACAAGTTGATATCATTCCTTGTGAGCAGCGCGCCTGGCTGGATAATCCTGAATTACTGCGGCATTTCTATGGCTTACTCTCCAGCGCGCATTACCGCACCACTCCCCTTGATCTCCGGCGTTTGCTGGATGCGCCGGGAATGCACTTCTCAGTGGCGAAAGCCGCAGATTCAGTTATTGGTGCTTTGTGGCTGGTGGATGAGGGCGGCCTGGATAGCAGCTTAGCTCAGGATGTCTGGGCTGGCAGGCGGCGGCCCAAGGGCAGTTTAGTGGCGCAATCTTTGGCGGCTCACAGTGGTCAATGGCAGGCACCGACCTTGTTATCACGGCGCATTAGCCGCGTGGCAGTCACGCCATCATGGCGGCGCCAAGGTATTGCCCGCCAGATGATTTTCGCCGAGTTGGCACGAGCACAACAGGACCAGCTTGATTTTCTTTCGGTCAGTTTTGGTTATACCGCCGAGTTAGCCGCTTTTTGGCATGCCTGTGGATTTCATCTGGTGCGCATAGGCAGCCACCGAGAGGCCAGTAGCGGCTGTTATGCTGCTATGGCGATATTACCCTTGAGTTGTGCGGGGCATGCGCTCTATGACTCAGCGCGGCAGCAATTAGCGCGCGATTGGTATTGGTTGCAGCAATGGATTGATCTGGACACGCCACTATCGTTGCCACAGTCAGAACCGGTTGATATCACTTTAAATGACGACGACTGGCGCGAACTTACCGGATTTGCTTTTGCTTTCCGCCCATTAGAGGCTAGTTTGCCCGCTTTGCAGCGGCTGCTATTACAGCCTGAACTGTTGCAGACTGAGTTACCTCTTGTCGCATTGCGGCAATATTTACAGCAGGGCATTGCACCAGCAGAGATTGTTAGCCATCTGGGGATTTCAGGTCGCAAGGCATTGATGGCCCAGTGGCGGCAAGAGGCAGCACAGGGGATGGCGGCGGTTGATGTTATTAAAGTGGGGTTGGCGGGCGGATCAGGTTTCGGTTGGTATTGATTCCGGTGATCCGGTTTGGTTATTGAGTATCGGATCTAGTTTCGGTTGATATTGATTCTGGTGATCCGGTTCGGTTGACATAAGATTGGCTGCAACCTCACCTCCGATGCCTCAACCGCCAAAGAGGTCACAAGCGCGTGACCCCTTTGGAATCCCCGTGCTTGCGCACGTATCGCTAGCCCACTTCGTGGGTGGCCCTCGACTCATCGTTTCGCTGACGGACCGCCGTGATTATTGCCTCTTCGAGGCTACCCTTCGGGCCAACGCAAGCGTTGTTCAAAACTGCTCCGCAGTGTTGTCGCATCCATGCTCAAGCACGGCTCGCTCGGCATCCATGCCTCGCGTCCTATCTCCACTCTTCACTCGGCTGCTCAAATGTGCTTTAAAAGATTAAGGTCAACACCATGATTTTGACGTTGAGCGCAATCAGAGATATTGCCGACAAGGATTAAGGGTAGAGTGAGCGGGCATGGACGCCCGCGAAAAGCGCGCTTGAGCATGGATGCGAATCGCGCTGGCTCGTCAGCCCGAAAGACGCGGGAGGTTTACCCGTAGGGCAATATTTCGCGCAAGCCGCAGGTGCAGGAGGGCCGGCTTGCCCTCCTGCTCGGTTGAGGTGGTGGAGAACAGGTGATCACCGAATGAATACCAACCGAAACCAAACTCCATACCCGACAACCGAACCGGATCACCAGAATCAATACCAACCGAAACCAAACTCCATACCCGACAACCGAAACGGATCACCGAAATCAATACCAACCAAACCCAGCCCCCATACTCATGCACTCGGATCATCAATAATTCCCACCAACTCCATCAATAAAACCCAATATCCCTACCAAACCAACAGCGTATAGTCATTTTATCGTTACTTGATGATTAAAGGTCTTCCAATGAGTCAGCAGAATATCGTGGTGCAGCAACCGGCAAAACCAGAGCAATTAATTTTACTGTTTCATGGGGTTGGCGACAGTGCCGCGGGCATGGCGCCGGTCGGGAGCCATTTCGCCCAAGCATTTCCTCAGGCATTGGTGGTCAGTATTGATGCTCCTTTTGCTAGTGGCATGGGCAATGGGCGGCAGTGGTTTTCAGTTCAAGGTATTACCGAAGAGGGCCGTCAGGGGCGGATTGATGACGTGATGGCGCAATTTGTCGCCACAGTGCGTCAATGGCAACAGCAAAGTGGTCTGAATGCACAGCAGACCACACTGGTGGGCTTCTCGCAGGGCACAATTATGTCGCTGGAGAGCGTGAAAGCGCAGCCGCAATTGGCAGGGCGGGTGATCGGGTTCAGTGGGCGTTTTGCCACTTTGCCGCAACAGCCGATAGCCGATGTGGTGATTCATCTGATTCATGGTGAGCAGGATGGTGTTATCCGGGTCGAGCATGCCAAAGCCGCAGTCAGCAGCTTAACGGCATTAGGTCATCAGGTGACGCTGGATTTGGATGCTCATACCGGGCATGGCATTAATCAGCCGATGCTGGAGCGTGCTATTGCCCAACTACGTCGGGATATCGCCGCGAAATAGTTATCTCAAACGAAGGGGAAGCCCCCTTCGTTCAATAGGGTTCGTCACTTACTTACTTTTTCTGGTTTTTATCCGGCCAGTCATCGTCATCATCCCACTGCGCATTATTATCGCGATGCGGGGGTAACTCCGGCTTGTTGCTCAAAAATTTCTTATGATCAAGGCGGCGTAACTCTTTGATTCCATTTAAAATAATACCCGCCAGCAGGATAAGAACAACCCACCAGTAATCTGCTAGCCAATGCATGGTTTAATTCCTATAAATCGTGAAAAAATCATCGGTAAATGGCGGATAAGCCACTCACTGCCTGCCACATCTTGTGACTGCCAAGCTTCCAGCAAAATAGCTGGAGTCAATAAATGTTCCGCCGCTTGCGCCAGAGGCCGATAGCTCAGATGCCAAGGCTCGGCGGCAACACCGCCAGTGTCTTCACTAAAAGGCCGGTAAAAGCCAAACTCGACCATATGAGTATCAAGCCATTGCGTTAGTGGATAAAAATAGCCACCCGCTAGATATTCCCATGGCTCCAGCTGTAATTTTGCCTGTGCTGGTAACAGTGATGGATCGTAAATATCTAAATCGCTGCCCCAGTGATGGCGGCTGGCTCCCGGCAGTGCTGACCAACGTAAAATAGCTTCACAGCGCGCAGCATCATCAAGCTGAGAAACATCGATTGGATGACTGTCTTTATCTAATACTGGTCGCTCACCGCGAAATTTACCATTCCAGATAGCTAATTGGCGGTCAAAATCACGAAAAGTACTGGCTGGTTGTAAATCAAAACCTGCCACTTTAGCTGCCTGCTGCATTGCCAGAAAGGCGTCAACCGCTTGCGGCTGCATCCGGTGGTTACCTGTTAACACCACTAAATGCTCTGTTGAACGCCCGGTAAGCATCTGTGGCGTTATCATGCGATAAGTTGCTCCATGATTCTTTGATACATCCGGCTCAGCAGTTGTAAATCAGCAGCGTGGACGCATTCATTTACTTTATGGATGGTGGCATTGACGGGGCCAAGCTCCACCACCTGTGCCCCCATTAAGGCGATAAAACGGCCATCAGAGGTGCCGCCGGTGGTTAATAACTGCGGTGTTAGTTCGGTGTAATGCTCAACAGCATTAACCACGGCATCAACCAGTGCGCCACGTGCGGTCAGGAACGGTTGGCCGGACAGTACCCACTCCAGAGTGTAATTGAGTTGATGACGTTGCAATAATTCCTCAACTCGCTGCTTAATCATGCTGTCGGTCAGTTCAGTACTGAAGCGGAAATTGAACTGCACATAGAACTCGCCGGGAATCACGTTATTGCTGCCGGTACCGGCATGCAAGTTAGCTATCTGCATACTGGTGGCAGGGAAGAACTCATTGCCTTCATCCCATTGGGTGGCAACCAGTTCATTTAGGGCGGGTATTGCGCGGTGAACCGGGTTATCCGCCAGATGCGGATAAGCTACATGCCCTTGAATACCATGAATATGTAAGTTGGCGGTGATGGAGCCACGGCGGCCATTTTTCACCACATCACCAACGCGCTCGGTACTGGATGGCTCACCGACCAGACAATAATCCAGCCGTTCATTGCGTGCCATCAGGGCATTAACCACTTTTACCGTGCCATTAATCGCTCTGGCTTCTTCATCAGAGGTAATCATAAATGCCAGCCGGCCTTTATGGTCCGGGTGTGCGGCCACAAAGCGCTCAGCGGCGACCACCATTGCGGCCAGCGAACCTTTCATGTCTGCGGCACCACGGCCATACAGCATGCCATCGCGGATGGTAGGTTCAAAAGGCGGGCTGCTCCAGTGGCTTTCATCACCGGTTGGAACCACATCGGTATGACCGGCGAACGCCAGTGTTTCACCTTCACCACGCCAGGCCCAGAAATTGAGAGTGTCGCCAAAATTCATCGGCTCGACAATAAAGCCAATGGCTTCCAGACGCTGAATCATGATCTCCTGACAACCCGCATCATAAGGGCTGAGCGACGGGCGTTTAATCAGTTGTTGAGCCAGTTCGATTACCGGACAGATCATGTTATTGCACCTCAATTGCAGTTTGATTTTGTTGAATAAAATGTTGGTAACTTTCAATGTTGAAGCCCAATAACATCGCGCCATTGGCGGCTTCCAGCAGTGGGCGTTTGATTATCGCTGGCTGCTCTAACATCAGCACTTTGGCCGTTGGCGCATCAGTAATGGCATCTCGCTGAGCTTGCGGTAACTTACGCCAGGTGGTGCCGCGGGTATTGAGCAGCGGCTCCCAGCCCAGTTTATTAATAAAGCCTTGCAGGCGTTCGTCACTCAACCCATCCACACGATAATCGTGAAACTGATAGGCAATGCCTTGTTCTTCCAGCCAGCGGCGGGCCTTTTTTATGGTGTCACAATTTTTAATGCCATAAAGGCGCAATGATGGGGTTGCTGGGTTATCTGACATGGAAAAATAATACCTCGGCTAGAATGGCAAATCAGGCCAGTCACTGAGGTGGCTGGCCGAGCTATTTGTCCATAATGCGGGAAAATGAGGTTTGAATCCAGACAGCTAGCGGCAGATTAACGCGTAAATACGCAACGACTGCCGGAGCCTTTAGCCAATTCGGTCAAGGTCAGCGGCATATTGGCGGATAGCTTTTTGATAAAGGCTGATGTCCTGATGATTTGAGGTTTCAGCCAGCAGTAGCAATAATGCGGCGACCGCCTCTTTGGTTTCACCCAGATTGTACAGAGTCATGGCCCGAAACAAGGTTATCTCTTTCGCTTGCGGAAAACGGGCCAATGCGGCATCAAATGTGTCTAACGACGCCTGATATAACCCCAATGCTCGGTAAGTGCTACCTAGCCCCAGATAAGCTTCCTGTAACTCTTTACCCGCCAGATTATGCTCGATAGCCGCACGATAGAAGGGGACGGCTTGCAACTCTAACCCTTGTACATCATACAGAGAGGCGATTTTAAACAGCAGACTGGCGTTATCAGGGGAGCTGCGCAATAAATCTTGCGCCATTGCCACCGCATCATCATAACGGCCCAGCTCTTTTAGCGAATCAATAGAGTGTTTCATGGTTTTGCTCTGCATTTTACCAATAACGGGTTGTGTCAAAAACGGCATTCACCCCTAACTATCTCAGCACGCTACTCCTGAATGACAAAACAGGCAAATAAAGTCGTACCCACCCAAGTCACTCCTTTGAACCGCCAAATTCCATATCTCTGCGATAGATCTCATTTCCACGATTAGATAGCCTGCTCTCAATTTTGACTGTGCAAAAAATAAGCGTATAATTGGGGTCAATAACTAGAGAGGATGTTATGGTTGAAGTTGAGTTGAGCACATGGAAAGAGTTTATCGATGCTATGCTGCGTAAGGCATAAGCGAATAAACCAGCAGTAAGAATTTTTATCTTTTTGTTGTTTTATCGATACACACCTAGGGGCGAGTTACCGCTCGCAAAAAGGCAGAGACTGTAAAGTTTCTGCCTTTTTTTATACTCTTCGCCCTTGAAACCACAGGGGTGTTAGCTGCGTGCAGTTACTCGAATCACTGACTTGAGTCAGCTCATCGGGATGCGTTTACTTGCTGCCTACCTGCGGCTCCAATAACGTTAAGTCAGCGGCTTACTTTGACTCTTTAGCGCGTGGTGGTCTGCCGGGGAAGCGGCGGCGCACCAAGACAAAGAACAGCGGAACAAAGAAAATCGCCAGCACTGTGGCCGAAATCATTCCCCCCATGACACCGGTACCGACCGCATGTTGGCTGCCTGAACCCGCGCCCTGACTGATTGCCATTGGCAGTACACCAAAGACAAATGCCAGCGAGGTCATCAGAATTGGCCTTAGCCGCTGGCGCGATGCTTCCAGAGTCGCCTCTACCAAATCCTTGCCCTTGTTATTCAACTCACTGGCAAATTCGACAATCAAGATGGCGTTTTTCGCCGACAGCCCAATGATGGTCAGTAACCCAACCTGGAAATAAACATCATTCTCCAGACCGCGCATCCAAGTGGCGGCAACCGCGCCAATCACCCCGAGAGGCACCACCAGCATCACCGAGAATGGAATTGACCAACTCTCATATAGCGCCGCCAGACACAAGAACACTACCAGCAGCGAAATAGCATAAAGGGCAGGGGCTTGGGAGCCAGATAGCCGCTCTTGATAAGACATCCCGGTCCATTCCAGCCCAAAACCGTTAGGCAGCTGTTTGACGAGATCCTCCATCACATTCATCGCGGTACCGGTACTGACTCCCGGTGCGGCCTC
This sequence comes from Yersinia alsatica, assembly GCF_902170305.1. Classification (GTDB taxonomy): domain Bacteria; phylum Pseudomonadota; class Gammaproteobacteria; order Enterobacterales; family Enterobacteriaceae; genus Yersinia; species Yersinia alsatica. Next base: position 250,165 of record NZ_CABHWW010000009.1, read on the forward strand.
GCCGACAATTTCCAGTGCTGAATAGCCGTTGTAGCGCTCTAGCCGTGGCGATCCATATTCCCAGCGTGTGGTCGAAAATGCCGAGAAGGGCACCATGCCGCCGCTACTATTACTCACATACCATTTATTGACGTCTTCCGGCAGCATGCGGGCGGTGGCTTCAGATTGCACATAAACTTTCTTCACCCGACCGCGATCAACAAAATCATTCACGTAAGTCGAGCCCCAGGCGGTTTTAAGCGTGTTGTTAATATCATCCAGTGACACCCCCAAAGCTTGTGCTTTGCGTTGATCAATATCGATCTGCAATTGCGGGCTATCATCCAAGCCATTATGTCGCACTCGCGTTAACGCTGGGTTTTGGGATGCCAGCTGTAACAACTGGTCACGGGCTGCCATTAACTTATCGTGGCCCAAGCCGCCGTGATCTTGTAACTCCATATCGAAACCGGAAGAGCCACCTAAACCTGAAATTGCCGGTGGGCTACTGACTGACACTCTGGCCTCAGCAATTTTATTAAATACTTTGGTGGCCCGTTCGATAATGGCGAAGGACGAATCATTGCTATTCTTTCGCAGATCCCAATCCGTCAGGCGGATAAACAAACGCGCCACGTTCTGGCCATTACCGCCGGGGCCAGAACCCACGGTAGCGAACACTGACAAAACATTATTTTTCTCTTCGGTCAGGAAGTAGTTTTCTACTTTCTCCACCACTTTCAGTGTCTGTTGCTGAGTTGACCCGACGGGAAGCTGCACTTGCGCCATAAAGACACCACGGTCTTCCAATGGTAAGAAAGAGGTCGGTAACTTAAGGAATAACAACGCCAAGCCACCTAATAGCAGTAAATACAGCAAAATATAACGCAAACTGCGGTGTAAAACGTGCGCGACACCCCGCTCGTAACTGCGGGCACTGCGATCAAAGGTGCGGTTAAACCAGCCAAAGAAACCGCGCTTGGCATGATGATGCCCCTGTTCGACGGGTTTGAGCATGGTGGCGCAAAGTGCTGGGGTGAGAATCAACGCCACTAATACCGAGAGCACCATGGCGGACACAATAGTAATAGAGAACTGGCGATAAATAGCCCCAGTAGTCCCTCCGAAGAAAGCCATTGGGATAAATACCGCTGATAGCACCAATGCAATACCGACCAGTGCGCCTTGAATTTGCCCCATGGATTTACGCGTGGCTTCACGTGGGTCAAGCCCCTCCTCGCTCATCACGCGCTCGACGTTTTCCACCACCACGATCGCATCATCAACTAATAGGCCGATGGCTAACACAATGGCGAACATGGTCAGAGTATTGATACTGAATCCGAAGGCCGACAGTATTGCGAAGGTCCCTAATAACACGACCGGCACGGCGATCGTTGGAATCAGTGTCGCGCGGAAGTTCTGTAAGAACAGATACATAACCAGGAAAACCAATAAAATGGCTTCCAATAATGTTTTGACCACATCCTTGATTGAGGCTTTAACAAAGGGGGTGGTTTCATAGGCAATTTTGGCTTCAAGACCGTGCGGGAAGAATGGCGTCAGTTCTGCAATGCGGGCTTTTACTAACTCATCGGTTTGCAGCTCATTGGCCCCTGATGCCAGCTTGATATTCATTCCTGATGCGGCTTGCCCATTAAAGCGGCTCAGATAATCATAATTCTCGGCCCCCATCTCAACTTTTGCCACATCTCCCAGTGTGACCAGTGACCCATCCTGATTAACCCGCAGCGTGATTTCTCGGAACTGTTCTGGTGTCTGTAATTGAGATTGGGCATTAATGGTGGCATTCAGTGCCTGATTATTAACTGAGGGGGTACCGCCCAGTTGGCCGACGGCTATCTGGCTATTTTGTGATTGGATAGCTGTGACAATATCCTGCGTGGTCAGTTGATAATTATTGAGTTTATTGGGATCAAGCCAGATACGCATTGCGTATTGCGAGCCGAAGGCGTCGATGCTGCCCACCCCTTCAATTCGGCTAAGAGGGTCTTGCAAATTACTGGCGACATAGTCGGCAATATCTTGCTTATCCATGCTGCCATCGGTAGAAACAAATGCCACCATCATCAGGGTGTTATCACCCGACTTTGATACAGAAACCCCTTGTTGCTGGACATCTTGCGGCAGTTTTTTAATCGCCGATTGCAGCTGATTTTGAACCTGCTGCATCGCTTCGTTAGGGTCAGTACCTGCCTGGAACGTCAGAGTAATGGTTGCCGTACCGGCACTGCTGCTTTGTGATGACATATACAGCAGGTTATCCAGGCCAGTCATACTTTGCTCTATGACCTGCGTGACGGTATTTTCCAGTGTTTGTGCCGAGGCTCCTGGGTATGAGGCACTGATGCGCACGTTGGGTGGCGCCAGATTAGGGTATTGCTCAACAGGCAGGGTTGAGATTGCCAATGCCCCAGTAAGACACAAAATTATCGCCAAAACCCAAGCAAAAATCGGGCGGTCGATGAAAAAATTTGCCATGCAGTGCCAGCCTCTATAGATAAAGAATTATATACAGCAGAATCTACTGTGCACTTTACGTGGTAATGCTGAAGAAAACGTGAAGAAAATAAGGAGAAGCTGTAAAAAACATCGATATAACCGAGTTAATTTAGGCTGATAGGGGGAAGAATGATAAACAAGTGTTTCTGCTAGCATCAAGTACTGCTTTGGTACTGAAATTGCTGGCAGTTTGCCTGCAACGCCAAACTTTAGGTATAGACTAAGTAAGTCACGACTTAACTGAGGAAAGTATTATGGAACTCAATCCGGTATTTGCCCGTCGTCTCTATCTTTGCTGGTTAATCAGCCGTGGTGATTCGTTGAATGTGCCGCGCATGATGGAACTGACTGGCTGGCCGCGGCGAACATTACAGGATGTTTTAAAAGCGTTGCCCGGTATGGGCATCACTCTGACATTCGTACAGCAGGGCGTGCGCAATAATGCAGGTTTTTACCAGTTAGAGAGCTGGGGGCCACTGAATAAAAAATGGATATACGATAACCACAATTCTATTTTAGCGGCCATTGAGCCATCTAATAGTTCGACTGCCATTAAATAACTGGCCGGGTATTAATATTTTTTATTTTCTAAAAACATGATGGTAGCGGCGACCCGTGACCGGACATTGAGCTTACGTAATAAATTACGGATATGCACTTTTACGGTTTCTTCTGAAATGTGTAACTCGAAAGCCACCTGTTTATTGGACATCCCGCGCGCCACTTCTTGCAAGACATCTAATTCACGCTCGGTTAATTCAGCAAATGGATTAACCTGTTCGTGGCGAGAAGATAAATACTGTGCAACCTCATTACTGAATACTTTCTCACCCTTGGCGGCATGACGGATATTTTCCAGCAATATTTCCGGTTCGCTGTCTTTGAGCAGATACCCATCGGCGCCAGCATCAATCATGGCGTAGACATCACTGCGCGCATCAGAGACGGTCAGAACAATGATTCGCGCATCAATCCCTTCATTGCGCAAGGCTTTCAATGTATCCAGTCCGGTCATTCCCTTCATATTCAAGTCGAGCAGAATGACATCCGGCTGGCATTTGGCCGCTTCGGTAATGGCATCGCTACCGCAGTTGGCTTCAGCAACCACATCAAAGTTGCTATCAAGTTCAAGTAACTGCCTAATACCGCGGCGCATTAGGGGATGATCGTCAACGATCATAATAGTGTGACTTTTGGTCATGATAAGTAATGTCCCTGTAACCGATAGCATTAAATGTCTGGCTGTTAAACGTGGATTATTTGCGGTCATTAATTTGGCTGACCATTTTATCCATCATAGTTAGTTAAACCACGATTAAAGTGTACCGTAGTCTCACTGATTTCCTGTTGTAATTCTCCGCGTAGTATAAAAGGGTTCCCGACAGATCTCTATTTTTTACCCGCGAAAAAGGGAATGATGAGTTTACATTTCCAGCTAAAGTCATTTAACAGCAAGATTTTATCTGAAGAAATAATTACCAAATCTTGGTTTTCTTTTGATAGCTATTCTCATTAAACAAATCGTTATATAAAAAAGGTAATAACGCAAATAGATTTAACAGCGAGAAACTGCGCAAATAACCACTAAATAAATTGATCTTGCTCAATATCACCCCCCGATTAACCCTAAAGAGTAATTATTTTATTACTGATTATTCTGTATTTAATACCTAAACACTGGGGAATTCTTTCTTTCATATAAATAAGAATCATTATCATTAGTTCGATATAAACATTCGGCGATGAATTAATGATCTCTACAGATACACGCGGGCGCGCCAGCAGATGTTAAGGATATCAGTATGACTGATTTATCACGGCGTAAATTGCTGACTGGCTTTTGGCAAACCGGCCAACAACAGCCCTCGGCTATCCGACCGCCCTGGTCGGTCATGGAAGCTGATTTTATTGCCGGTTGTACCCGCTGCCTTGACTGTGTTGCCGCTTGTGAAACTGGCGTATTGGTTGCCGGTAGTGGCGGATTCCCCGAAATAGATTTCCAGCGCGCTGAGTGCAGTTTTTGCCAAGCTTGCGTGCAGGCATGTGAAGCTGACGTTTTTACCTCAACGGTGCTGCCTGCCTGGTCGCTAAAGGTAGCGATATCAGACCGCTGTTTGCCTTTTCACCATATTGAATGCCGCAGTTGTCAGGACAGTTGTGAAACCCGAGCGATTCGATTTCGCCCACGTCTGAACGGCATTGCTCAACCCGAATTAGACCTTCCTGCCTGCACTGGCTGTGGTGCTTGTGTACCCAGTTGCCCGGTACAGGCAGTAACCCTCACCCGGAGTGAAGATGGACGATAAAGAATGGCATGTCTGTGGATTAGTGGTGCAAGCCAAGCCCGCGCGAATTGCGCAGCTCATCGACAGCTTGCTGGCGATTCCGGGAACAGAAATACCCACCAGTGATGCTGCTCTGGGCAAGTTGGTGGTGGTTATGCAGGCAGCGCGCTCAGACGTGCTCCTGAATCATATTGAGTCAGCACGTAATCTGGATGGTGTGCTGGCGGTATCGCTGGTTTATCACCAGCAGGATCAGCAAGGTGAGGAAATGCCATGAAACTCAGTCGCCGGGACTTTATGAAGGCCAATGCCGCAGTTGCTGCGGCAGCCGCAGCCGGATTGACCATACCCACAGTTGCCAAGGCCGTCGTGGGCGAGACAACAAATGCAATAAAATGGGATAAAGCACCTTGCCGATTCTGTGGTACCGGCTGCGGTGTGCTTGTCGGAACACAAAATGGCCGAATTGTTGCATCACAAGGTGACCCGGACTCACCGGTTAACCGTGGCTTGAACTGTGTGAAAGGCTATTTTCTCCCTAAAATCATGTATGGCAAAGACCGTCTGACACAGCCACTGCTGCGCATGAAAGACGGGCAATATGATAAAGAAGGTGATTTCACCCCGATAAGTTGGGAGAAAGCCTTTGATATCATGGAACTGAAATTCAAAAATGCGCTGAAAGAAAAAGGCCCGACCGCCGTGGGGATGTTCGGTTCTGGTCAGTGGACGGTGTGGGAGGGCTATGCGGCATCAAAACTGCTGAAAGCCGGTTTCCGCTCCAACAACCTTGATCCCAATGCTCGTCACTGTATGGCGTCTTCGGTAGTGGGCTTTATGCGAACCTTTGGTATGGATGAGCCAATGGGTTGCTACGATGATATTGAAGAAGCTGATGCTTTCGTGCTCTGGGGCTCCAATATGGCGGAGATGCACCCAATCTTATGGTCACGCATGACCAGCCGCCGCCTGACCAATGACCATGTCAGAATTGCCGTGCTATCTACTTTTGAGCACCGCAGCTTTGAACTGGCAGATAACCCGATCGTCTTTACCCCGCAGACTGATCTGGTGATTATGAATTATATCGCCAATTACATTATTCAAAATAATGCTGTTGATCAGGGTTTCCTTGATCGCCATGTGAATTTCCGCCGTGGCGCTACTGACATCGGCTATGGTTTACGGCCTACCCACCCATTAGAAAAAGCCGCTAAAAATCCGGGCAGCGATGCCTCGGAGCCAATGAGTTTTGATGATTTCAAAGCTTTTGTTGCCGAGTACACGCTAGAGAAAACCGCCCAAATGAGTGGCGTGCCGCAAGACCAACTGGAATCACTGGCCCAGCTGTATGCCGACCCGAAAGTAAAATTGGTTTCCTACTGGACCATGGGCTTTAACCAGCATACTCGTGGGGTGTGGGCCAATAACATGTGCTACAACCTGCACTTGTTAACCGGCAAAATCTCGAAACCCGGTTCCGGGCCTTTCTCGCTGACCGGCCAGCCCTCGGCCTGTGGTACCGCCCGTGAAGTGGGGACTTTCTCTCACCGCTTGCCAGCAGATATGGTGGTCACCAACGAAAAACATCGTCAGATTGCGGAAACCAAATGGCAATTGCCAGCAGGGACTATCCCGGAAAAAGTCGGTTTACATGCGGTTGCGCAAGACCGAGCGCTGAAAGATGGCACGCTCAATGCCTATTGGGTGATGTGCAATAACAATATGCAGGCCGGGCCAAATATCAATGAAGAGCGCATGCCCGGCTGGCGCGACCCACGTAATTTTATCGTAGTTTCCGACCCTTACCCGACGGTCAGCGCACTGGCTGCCGACCTTATCTTGCCGACTGCGATGTGGGTCGAGAAAGAGGGTGCTTATGGCAATGCTGAGCGCCGCACTCAATTCTGGCGTCAGCAAGTGCCTGCGCCGGGTGCCGCCAAATCTGACCTGTGGCAGATAGTGGAGTTTGCTAAACGCTTCAAAGTTGAAGAGGTATGGCCTGCCGAGTTGGTTGCGAAGAAACCGGAATATCGCGGTAAAACACTGTACGACGTGCTGTTTGCCAACAATGTGGTGAGTAAATACCCGCTGAGTGAAATCCCTGCCGACCAACTGAATGACGAAGCGCGCGATTTTGGCTTCTACATCCAGAAAGGGCTATTTGAAGAGTATGCCGACTTTGGCCGCGGTCACGGCCATGATCTGGCGCCTTTCGATGTTTATCATCAAGAGCGCGGCCTGCGCTGGCCAGTCGTCAATGGTAAAGAGACGCTCTGGCGTTACCGCGAAGGTTTTGATCCCTTCGTGCCGAAAGGCGAGGATGTGCGTTTTTATGGCAAACCCGATGGCAAAGCGGTGATATTTGCACTGCCATACGAACCTGCTGCCGAAAGCCCGGATCAAGAATATGACCTGTGGCTCTCCACTGGCCGGGTGTTGGAACATTGGCATACCGGCTCCATGACCCGCCGTGTTCCTGAGCTACATCGTGCTTTCCCTGAGGCGGTGTTATTCATTCATCCGCTGGATGCTCAAGCCCGCGATTTGCGACGCGGCGATAAAGTGAAAGTGATTTCACGCCGTGGCGAAGTGATTTCGCTGGTGGAAACCCGTGGACGTAACCGCCCACCGCAAGGGTTGGTGTATATGCCGTTCTTCGATGCAGCCCAGTTAGTCAATAACCTGACGCTGGATGCCACCGACCCACTCTCCAAAGAAACTGACTTTAAAAAATGTGCAGTGAAATTGGCTCGGGTTGTCGCGTGATGCGGTGTTTTTCAGGAGAAAATAATGAATAACCAGATAGTTAAATCATTAAATCGCCGGATTTTATCTGTGATATCGCTGCTGGCGGTATTGCTGATGGCCGGTGTCGTCAACGCGGCCAGCAATGTCGAGATGGATTTGAGCCAATCGCCTGAAGTCTCTGCTACGGCAGAAGGCAAGGTGAAAATGCCAAAACAGCAACAGCGGATGGCACTCAACTATGTGAATCAGCCGCCGCTCATTCCACACAGTGTGGATGGCTATCAAATCAGTAAAAACACCAACCGCTGCCTGCAATGCCATGGTGTTGAGCATTATCGTGCCACGGGAGCCCCGCGTGTCAGCCCAACTCACTTTATTGACCGCGACGGCAAAGTGTCGAGTGAAGTCTCTCCGCGCCGCTATTTCTGCTTGCAGTGTCATGTGCCACAAACTGATGCTGCGCCGATTGTCGGCAATAGTTTCCAACCAGCCCCTGGCTTTGGTCAATAAGCCTGAGGGTTATTGTGAGAATCAACTATGAACGAGACTAAAAAGCCCGGTGTTATCCGACGTATATGGCAGTGGTGGCGTCGGCCTAGCCGGTTGGCGCTCGGAACATTACTGCTGATTGGCTTTGTCAGTGGCATCATTTTCTGGGGCGGTTTTAATACCGGTATGGAGATGGCGAATACCGAAAAATTCTGTATCAGCTGCCATGAAATGAAAGACAATGTCTATCAGGAATATATGGGAACCATCCACTACAGCAACCGCAGTGGTGTAAAGGCGACTTGCCCCGATTGCCATGTGCCCCATGAATGGGGGCCGAAAATGGTGCGTAAAATCAAGGCCAGTAAAGAGCTGTATGCCAAGGCTTTCGGCTTGATTGACACACCGCAGAAGTTCGAAGCACACCGCCTAACAATGGCTGAAAATGAGTGGGCGCGAATGAAAGCCAATGGCTCACAAGAGTGCAAAAACTGCCATAACTTCGACAACATGGATTTCACCGCGCAAAAAACCGTCGCGGCGAAAATGCACAACACCGCCATAGCCGAAGGTAAAACCTGTATTGATTGCCATAAAGGGATTGCGCATAAGTTGCCGGATATGAAGGATGTGCCGACCGGTTTCTAAAATCCTTCGCCCTTGATGCCGCAGTGGTGTTAGCTGCGCTCACACACCCGAATCACTGACGTGAGTCAGCTCATCGGGATGAGCTCGCTGGCTGCCTTGCTACAACACCAATGGCTGTGGATTTATCCTTGGTTCTTGATGCTGCAGCGGTGTTAGCTGCGCTCACACACCCGAATCAAACGCCCTGTAGACATGATGCCGGCAGGGCGTTTTTTATTGCAATCTTGGGTTGTTCTTCTCATAATGAGACCTGTTAATAGGTCTTTTTGAGGTGATTTATGCCAAGCATAATTTTGACTGACACTAGCGCAAGTGTCAGTGAGTTGAAAAAGAATCCAATGGCAACAGTCAATGCTGGGGCCGGATTCCCTGTTGCGATTCTCAACCGCAATCAGCCCGCCTTCTATTGCGTACCCGCAGAGCTTTATGAGCAAATAATGGATGCTCTTGATGATCATGAGCTAGCCAAGCTAGTTAATAATCGCCGTAACCAAAAGTTATTTGATGCCATTCGCTAATTATTATTAGCCAGATAAAGAAGGCCCTATGTCAGTCAAAATTGAAAATATTCAGAGCCAATTGTTATCTAAAAACTGGTTTAAGTTATACAAATATACCTTTGATTTAAAAACTGATAATGGCACCTTAGTGCAGCAGATTCGTGAAGTGTATGACCGGGGTAACGGCGCAACTATTCTGCTGTATAACCGCCAAAGTGGCACGGTGGTGCTGACCAACCAATTCCGGATGCCAACTTATGTGAATGGTAATCCTGACGGTATGCTGCTGGAAGCTTGCGCTGGCTTACTGGATGACGACTCGCCGGAAGAGTGTATTCGTCGTGAAGCTATGGAAGAGACCGGCTATCAGATTGATAAAGTACAGAAGTTATTTGAAGCTTATATGTCGCCGGGTGGCGTGACCGAAATTGTTCATTTCTTTGCCGCTGAATATCATCCAGATCAGAAAGTCACCGACGATGTTGGTGTGGAGGATGAAGTCATTGAGGTAGTGGAGTTACCCTTTACTGAAGCCATTGCCATGATTGCCGATGGTCGCATTAAAGATGGCAAAACCATCATGCTGCTGCAACATGCCCAAATTCAGCATTGGTTTAACTAGTTTATTCTGATGTCTATTGCCGCCATCTGGGCGGCATTTATTCTCAAATTGTTGATAATCCCCCCTGATTGATAAGCAAATCCTCCTGTTGATACAAAAATGTTATGCAGAGTATGCCCTGCTTCATAGATTGTGATAAATCACTCACTATACTGGTTCTGTTATTGGTCATACCACCTCAAAGCATAAAAGCAAAGGGAACCTACGATGGACGAACAATTGAAACAGAGTGCACTTGATTTTCACCAATATCCAACGCCCGGGAAAATTCAGGTGTCACCAACCAAACCGCTAGCGACTCAACGGGATTTGGCGCTGGCTTATTCTCCCGGTGTTGCTGCTCCGTGTTTAGAAATTGCTGCTGATCCTTTAGCGGCCTATAAATACACGGCACGCGGTAACCTGGTTGCTGTTATTTCTAACGGTACTGCGGTGCTGGGTTTGGGAAATATTGGCGCGTTAGCGGGCAAGCCGGTAATGGAAGGAAAGGGGGTTCTGTTTAAGAAATTCTCCGGCATTGATGTGTTCGATATTGAAGTGGATGAGCACAATCCGGACAAACTGATTGATATTATCGCCTCGTTAGAACCGACTTTTGGCGGCATCAATCTGGAAGATATCAAAGCGCCAGAATGTTTCTATATTGAACAGAAATTGCGTGAGCGCATGAAAATCCCGGTGTTCCATGATGATCAGCATGGCACAGCCATAATCTGTACCGCGGCAGTCCTTAATGGCCTGCGTGTGGTGAAGAAAGAGATCAGCGATGTGAAGCTGGTGGTTTCTGGGGCAGGGGCGGCTTCTATTGCCTGTCTGAACCTGTTGGTCGCCTTGGGATTAAAACAGCACAATATTACCGTCTGTGATTCTAAGGGCGTTATCTATAAAGGCCGTGAAGCCAATATGGAGCAAACCAAAGCCGCTTACGCGATTGAGGATAACGGCCAGCGCACACTGGGCGATGCCATTCCTGACGCTGATATTTTCTTGGGTTGTTCCGGCCCCGGTGTCCTAACGCCAGACATGGTAAAAACCATGGCACCTAGCCCGCTGATTTTGGCGCTGGCAAACCCGGAACCTGAAATCCTGCCGCCATTGGCAAAAGCCGTGCGTCCAGATGCGATTATCTGTACCGGTCGCTCGGATTATCCGAACCAGGTTAACAACGTGCTGTGCTTCCCGTTTATCTTCCGCGGCGCACTGGATGTTGGCGCAACCACTATTAACGAAGAGATGAAACTGGCTTGTGTACACGCCATTGCTGACCTGGCCTTGGCTGAGCAAAGCGATGTGGTGGCATCGGCCTATGGCGAGCAAGATCTTTCCTTCGGCCCTGAATATATTATCCCTAAGCCATTTGACCCGCGCTTGATTGTGAAAATTGCCCCGGCCGTGGCTAAGGCGGCAATGGATTCTGGTGTGGCAACCCGCCCAATCACCGACTTCAGCGCTTATATCGAAAAACTGACGGAGTTCGTCTACAAAACCAATCTATTTATGAAACCGATTTTCTCTCAGGCGAAAAAAGAGATGAAACGGGTGGTATTGGCAGAAGGGGAAGAGGAGCGGGTATTACACGCCACTCAGGAGCTGGTTTCTCAGGGGCTGGCATATCCTATCCTGATTGGTCGCCCAAGTGTGATTGAGACCCGGCTGAAGAAACTGGGCCTGCATATTACTGCCGGAAAAGACTTTGAAGTGGTGAATAACGAGTCTGACCCGCGCTTTAATGAATACTGGCACGAATACTATCAAATCATGAAACGCCGCGGAGTCTCGCAAGAACAGGCGCGTCGTGCGGTGATTGGCAACCCAACCCTGATTGGTTCCATCATGGTGCATCGCGGTGAAGCTGATGCCATGATTTGCGGCACCATCGGGACTTATCATGAGCATTATGATGTGGTTGAGAAAGTGTTTGGCTTCCGTGAAGGGGCACATGTGGCCGGGGCGATGAATGCATTATTGCTGCCAACGGGTAACACCTTTATTGCCGATACCTACGTCAATGATGACCCAACGCCAGAGCAACTGGCCGAGATAACCTTAATGGCAGCCGAAACGGTGCGTCGCTTCGGTATCGAGCCAAAAGTGGCGTTATTATCTCATTCCAGCTTTGGCTCATCAGATTGCCCAGCCGCGCGTAAAATGCGCCGGACATTGGAACTGGTCAATCAGATGGCACCAGAACTGGAAATTGACGGTGAAATGCATGGCGATGCGGCACTGGTTCCAAGCATTCGCCATGATTTGATGCCGGACAGCCCACTGAAAGGGGCAGCTAACATATTGATTATGCCTAATATGGAAGCCGCGCGAATCAGCTACAACTTGTTGCGAGTGACCTCTTCCGAGGGGGTAACAGTCGGTCCGGTATTGATGGGGGTAGCAAAACCTATCCATATTCTGACGCAAATCGCTTCGGTGCGGCGCATTGTGAATATGGTGGCGTTAGCGGTGGTAGAAGCACAAACCGAGCCTCTATAAATATTCTTTACCAATGACGTTGAATATTGGTTTTAGCTGTTGTTAATCAAACCCGCCTGGCGCGGGTTTTTACTTTTCTGGGGCCAATTTAGCGGCCAGCTTTGCTAGCTTGCTGTAACCACTTATCCAGCTCATTAGCGAATTGCTGGCGATCGCGCTGATTTAAGGTGTTGGGGCCGCCGGTCTGAATACCGCTGGCGCGCATGGTATCCATAAAATCACGCATATTAAGGCGCTCGCGAATGGTGTCTGGAGTGTAGCGCTCACCACGGGGATTGAGGGCGATACCGCCTTTCTCAATCACTTCCGCCGCCAGCGGAATATCGGCGGTGATCACCAGATCGTTTTTCTCTACGCGCTGCACTATCTCGTTGTCGGCGACATCAAAGCCAGCAGCCACTTGTAAGGTCCGAATATATTTCGACGGCGGTGTTTTCAATGGCTGGTTCGCCACCAACGTCACCATCATGCCGGTACGATCTACGGCACGGAATAACACCTCTTTAATGACATTCGGACAGGCGTCCGCATCAACCCAAATCTGCATCAGTGTTGTTCTCCTACGGCTAACCAATCTTTTACCGGCAGAAAATCACGGTACAGCGCGGCTTCAGCGCTATCTGGTGCCGGTTGATAGTTATACTCCCAACGCACCAAAGGTGGCAGCGACATCAAAATAGACTCAGTGCGCCCACCGGTTTGTAAGCCAAATAAGGTGCCGCGATCCCATACCAGATTGAATTCCACATAGCGACCACGGCGATAAAGCTGGAACTGACGTTCGTGCTCGCCCCAACTTAGTGCTTTGCGCCGAGCAACTATAGGCAGATAAGCATCGAGGAAGCCATCGCCCACCGCCTGAGTAAAGTTAAAGCAGGTAGCAAAATCAGGGCTATTCAAATCATCAAAGAACAGGCCGCCAATACCTCGCGCCTCATTGCGGTGCTTGATATAAAAATAGTCATCGCACCATTTTTTATAGCGCGGATAGATATCTTCGCCGAATGGCTGACACAATTGCCATGCAGTTTGATGCCAGTGAATGGCATCTTCCTCAAACCCATAGAAAGGGGTCAAATCAAACCCGCCACCAAACCACCATACTGGATCTTCGCCGGGTTTTTCAGCAATAAAGAACCGTACATTGGCATGGCTAGTAGGCAAATAGGGGCTCAGAGGGTGAATGACCAGTGAGACGCCCAGAGCTTGAAAACTGCGCCCAGCTAATTCGGGCCGATGTGCTGTGGCGGATGCCGGTAGTGTGGCACCTGAAACATGTGAAAAGTTGACGCCAGCTTGCTCGAATACCGCCCCGTTGATCAATACCCGACTGCGGCCACCGCCCCCTTCTTCACGAGTCCAGTTTTCCTCGGTGAACTTGGCACGGCCATCAGCCTCGCTCAGCGCAGCACAGATTTTATCCTGCAAATCCAGCAGGTAGGTTTTGATTTGGGCGATATCGGGTAAATTCATGGGCGGGGTTCTGGTTACCTGGAAATTTTCAGGGGCTAAGTATACCTCGATTTGCCCTCATTGTTGTACTCTCCGTGTGGATTAGCGCTGATTGCGGCAGGAGCACGACAAGATTTATCTGGTTCTTCTTAAAGATTATTATGTTCTATCACTGCGAGAAATATCACTTTACTATGGCGTGATATAATATTGCGTAATAGTCAGAATATCCATTTTACTCAAGGGTGCGAACATCCATGGAAATCCGCGTATTTCAGCAAGACGATTTTGAAGAAGTGATTCTGCTGTGGGAGCATTGTGACTTGTTGCGGCCTTGGAATGATCCGGAAATGGATATTGAGCGTAAACTCAATCATGACCCCGAATTGTTTTTAGTCGCTGAAGTCAGCGGAGCCATTGTCGGCTCGGTGATGGGCGGTTATGACGGCCACCGAGGTTCTGCTTATTATCTGGGAGTACATCCCGATTTCCGTGGTCGTGGCTTTGCCAATGCGCTGATCAGCCGTCTGGAAAAGAAACTTATAGCCCGTGGCTGCCCGAAGCTCAATATCATGGTGCGCGAAGACAATGACGCAGTGATCGGCATGTATGAAAAGCTCGATTACGAGACGCAGGATTCAATTATGCTGGGTAAACGGCTGATTGTCGATCAGGAGTATTGAGGGTTATTTAACAATACTAACCAGCTATTAATTTAATTGGGGGGCTTTTTATCCCCCCGTATTTGGGGCAACTTTCCGCCAATTAATATAATGATAATCCTATCCTCATAAATCCAAAAAGTCAGAGGATAGGAGGTCAGCAATTAATTATTTAATCTTGGTTATTTTCTTCACATCAACTTCTACCGAGTTCCAGTCTTTATCAACTTTCCCTTCGATTTGCACTTTATCTTGCGGAGTAATGGTTTGGCCATTCCAACGTTTGTTATCAATATCTACAGTAATGGTGCCGGTGTTATCGCGGAAAGTATAAGTATCGTGGCCTAAGCGTTCAGTGATATTGCCTTGTAGGATGACGTGGGCGTCATCGCGCATGGTTTTGACTTTATCTACTGTGGTATTGCTGGCATTAGGGCCAGAAAATCCGCCTTGAGTTGCCGGCTGAGTCTGTGTCGTTGCCGGGCCATCAAAACCACCCTGCGTGGTATTTGTCGCACTTTGAGCCATAAATGCGGTACCGCATAACATAACCAAGGTGGCAGCTAAGGTGAGTTTCTTCATTTTATTGCTCCTTCAATGAATGAATAATAATATCTAAAACCAGAGGCTTTACCCGCCTCACGTTACCCAATACTAGACCAATATGGAGTTATAACACGCTTAATAGTAAGGTATTAAACCGCGAAATATCCAGATTCTATGAGTATAAATGGGGATAAACCCTATCTTATCAACCCTATTGGCATCTTTTCTGCTGCGCCACTTAAGCCGATTTGGTGCTGCGGTTGCGGGGCTAATGATGAAAGCATTGAGGGTTAGGGCACTTTTTCAGCCGTGCGGACTCCAATCTCTGGTTATCTTTTTTCAACTGTCCCTATCTTGCTTTTGTTGCTGTTATTTTGCAGCAAAGCTTATTGGATGCAGTGGTTTTCTTAAGGAGCGTTAGATGAATATTCGCCCACGGTTTTCTGGGGTGCGCTTGTTATTACTGGGGGCCCCTTTGTTGTTGGCCGGGTGTTCGAGCATGTCCGGTTTTTCTTGGTCAAGTTTATCGCCACTTAATTGGTTCAGCGGCAGCAGCAGTATGCAGGTTACCGATAATGGTGTCGGTGGGATCACCGCCAGTACACCACTGACCGAGAGTGACATTAAAGAAGGTCTGAAAGGCGATTATCGGTTGCGTAGTGGTATGGCGACCAATGATGGCAAGTTGGTATCTTTCTATCAGGCAATGAAGGAAGACCAAATCAAACTGGTTATCTCCGGTCAGCCGAAAGGCACGGTAGAACGAATCGATGTGATGGATAAAAATATTCCTAGCCAATGGGGTGTGACGATAGGCACGCCATTCAGCGAGTTATATAAAAAAGCCTTTGGCGCTTGTCAAATGGGCACTGGCGATGATGCCGCCCAAATAGAATGTGTTGCGCCAAACAGTTCGCATGTTAGCTATTTATTTGATGGCGACTGGCATGGCCCTGAAGGTTTAATGCCATCGGATGACACGCTGCAAAGCTGGAAGGTGAGTAAGATTATTTGGCGTGCTAAAAGCGAATAAATATTATTATCCTTTTGTGACTCCCAATTAAGGCGCAGGTTATTTTTAGCGCCTTAATCATATTATTCTGTTCCTCAACGTCCTATTTCCTTGCTCAATTTTATTTTGCGCTGACGCAAGGTTATTTTTTCGGCTTCAGTTATTATACCCAGCATAACCAATACCGATTTCGAGTAAGGAAGAAACATGACTCAAGTTCAGAGTGGCATTTTGCTGGAGCACTGCCGTTTTGCCATTTTTATGGAAGCAAAAGTGCAAGGCGAATTTGATGCTATTCGTCAGGGGTGCAAAAAATTCTGTCAGGCATTAGAAGAGTTACAGCAAAAATTCCCCAATGAGCATTTGGGGGCGGTTATTGCCTTCGGTTCAGATGTTTGGCATGACTTATCAAATGGTCAGGGCGCAAAAGAGTTAAAGCCTTTTGTCCCTTTGGGTAAAGCACCAATAATAGCACCGGCCACTCAACGTGATTTATTGATTCATATTCAGTCACTGCGCCAGGATATCAACTTTACCTTAGCGCAAGCTGCGGTTGCTGCTTTTGGTGATGCCATTGTGGTTGAAGAAGAGACTCATGGTTTCCGCTGGGTTGAAGAGCGTGATTTTACCGGCTTTATTGACGGCACCGAGAATCCACAAGGTGAAGATCGGCCTGAAGTGGCGGTGATTGCTGAAGGTGAAGAAGATGCCGGTGGCAGCTATATATTAGTTCAGCGCTATGAGCATGATTTGAAAAAATGGAAACGTATCCCCGAACATAAACAAGAGCAAATTGTTGGGCGTACCAAACCGGATAGCCAGGAATTGGCTTCAGATCAGCGCCCGGATACTTCCCATGTTAGCCGCGTTGATCTTAAAGAAGAGGGTAAAGGGTTAAAAATCCTGCGCCAAAGCTTGCCGTATGGGACTGCCAGTGGCAAGCACGGCTTATATTTCATTGCCTATTGCGCGCGCTTACATAATATCGAGCA
Organism: Yersinia alsatica; assembly: GCF_902170305.1. GTDB lineage: Bacteria > Pseudomonadota > Gammaproteobacteria > Enterobacterales > Enterobacteriaceae > Yersinia > Yersinia alsatica. The sequence continues at coordinate 267,113 of NZ_CABHWW010000009.1, forward strand.
GCAATTATTGAGCATGTTCGGTTCATTAGATGGCAAACATGACTTGTTGCTCGGCTTCAGTAAGCCAGTCACCGGCAGCTACTATTTTGCGCCGTCACTGACCAAATTATTATCGCTATAATATGCAGGCAGACAGACAGTAAAAAGGCCGGATATCCGGCCTTTCTGTTTTTTGTGCGTCGCCATTATCTTAGTTAAGCAGGATATATAGCATCACGCATTCTGTTTACTACAGTTTGTTTCTGTTCCTTGGTCAGCGCGCGCAGCGGCAGACGTGGATTACCGGCATCAATACCGTGTAATTGCATGGCGGCTTTACCGGCGGCAACACCACCAAATTCGACCAACACCCGAATCAGCGCGATAACTTGATCCATACTGCGTTGAACCGCAGCTTGATTACCCGCGTTGAAATCAGCAATGATCTTTTGGAATAACGGCGCGGCATAGTTATAAGTACTGCCGACGGCACCAATAGCCCCGACTGCCAACCCACCCGGTAAATGTTCATCTACCCCAAATGGAATATCAAATTTGCCGCCACTGACCCGCAGGCAGCGCTGGAACTCATATAAATCCGCATTATTGAATTTAATTCCTGACAGATTTGGGATTTTCGATTCTGCTTTAATCAGAAATTGTTCCATATCCAAATTCACACCGGACATCCCAGAGTGATAGTAATAGAAACCTTTCGATGGAGCCGCAGCGGTAATGGCCTGACAATAGGCGATTAAATCGTCAAGATTACCGGGCTTAAAGAAGCAAGGGCCGATTGCTGAAGTTGCAAAGATATCCAGTGTTTCAGCATGGCGAGACAGGTCGACGGCATCTTTGATGCTCAGTGCGCCAGTATGCAAGGTAATGCTCAGCTTACCTTGCGCCGCTTTTACCCAGCGCTCGGCAATTTTTTTGCGCTCTTCAACCGAGCAATGGATACCTTCGCCGGTTGTGCCACACACATACACCCCTGCGACACCATCATTGACCAGATGCTCAGCAATTTGGTCGATAACGGGATAATTAACTTCACCCAACTCATCAAAGGGAGTGTGCGGAGCGGCAATCAAACCTGTTAACTTTTTCATACGCGTCCTTTATAAATCAGAGAGATGACCCCGGTGGTCACAATAATGTTGAGTAGCATAGCAATCAATATTCGGTCAGTTTTGCGGTTTGGTATTTTTCTTGAGAGCGGTCAGAAATCGCCTGTTCTTGGGGCGAGCATTGCTCGATAGCATCACAGAACCAACCGCAAATATGTTCAATTCGGGTAATCGCGGAGCCGACGGTCACAGCATAAGCACCTGCCGATATTGCCGCAGCGGCGAGGGCTGGCGAATTATAACGCCCCTCGGCAATCACACGACAACCCGCTTGGGATAACTGTTTGACCAGTGCCAAATCCGGTTCGGTCGGCACTGGGGTTTGCGTATAGCCAGATAGCGTGGTGCCAATAAAGTCAATGCCTAATCGATGAGCCAATAAGCCATCTTCAATGCTAGAGGCATCAGCCATTGCCAGGCAGCCGGTTGCTCGCACTCGCTGATAGAGTTCTTCCACGGAAACCGGGCGAGGGCGGCAAGTGACATCAAACGCGATAATGTCGGCACCTGCGGCACTGAGTGCATCGACATCTTCCAGCCAAGGGGTAATTCTGACCTCGGAATCGGGTAGGTCGCGTTTAATAATGCCGATAATAGGTGCATCAGTCACCCGGCGTACCGCGGCTATATTACTAATGCCTTCAACACGTAGGCCAACTGCGCCGCCATCCAGTGCAGCCTTTGCCATTGCCGCCACAATTTCGGGGGTATCCATGGCACTGCCGGGCACCGGTTGGCAAGAAGCGATCAATCCATTTTGGAGCTTGTGGCGAAGATTACTTGTGTTACTCATAGTCAGGTCACTCGCAGTCAGGTTGCACACGGTTTTTTGCTCCGATCTTTATTTTTAAATGAAGTTTTACTCCATTATGTTAGATCTTTTACTTCTAGGGTGCAACTCCAATTGCTTTAGTTATTGCCTTCAAATGGGTTGCTTGGGAGTTTAACTCCAAATTAAAAATAATAATGGAGTTATGACGGGAAAATTGCCATAGTCATTAAATTATTGTCATTTCATTTATAACAAATGCAAGAGGGTTACACCCGATGGGAAAAGTGTTGGCACTGGATATCGGTGGAACAAAAATTGCTGCTGCGGTGGTGACAGAAAGCGGCATGTTGGTTGGCCGTCAGCAGATAGCCACGCCACGAGGTGGCGCTGCGCAGCTGGCTATAGCGCTGGAAACGTTAATCGCGCCTTATCGGCATCTGGTTGATTTTATAGCCGTTGCGTCAACCGGCATTATCAGTGGTGGGCGTCTGACAGCACTGAATCCCGCCAATCTTGGTGGGTTGGCTGATTTCCCGCTGCAAGATTGTGTTCAATCAATTGCCGATTTGCCTTGTGTGCTACTCAACGATGGGCAAGCTGCGGCTTGGGCAGAGTATCAGGCGGTGAGTGGTGATTGCGACAATATGATGTTTGTGACGGTTTCCACGGGAGTGGGCGGCGGCATCATTTTGAATAAAAAGCTGCTGGTGGGTCATCATGGATTGGCTGGGCACATTGGCCACACGTTAGCTGATCCCCATGGCTTACTGTGTGGTTGTGGCCGCCGCGGGTGTGTCGAAAGTGTGGCTTCCGGCACGGCAATTGGTACGGAAACATTGGGTTGGAAGCAACCAGTCGCTGCTGCCAAAGTGTTTGAAATGGCACAGCTTGGTCATATATCTGCTGAGAATATTATCAGCCGTTCCGCGACCGCCATTGCTCAGATGCTGGCAGACATGAAAATGGCCCTGGATCTGGAGGTGGTGATTCTGGGGGGCAGTGTCGGTCTGGCGGTGGGATATTTAGAACGAGTGATTGGTGCACAAAAAACATTACCAGAAATCTACCGAGTGCCGGTTCAGGCGGCGCATCATCGCCAGGATAGTGGCTTATTAGGGGCGGCACTGTGGGCCAGACATACCCTAGGTCATTGACGCTGTAATCAACACTGCCGCGACACCCATGATTTTGGGTCTATATCTTTATAAGTAAAATGAGAGAATCGTTATGATCAGCGGAGCATTAACACAGACAGCATTTTGGGGCGGATTACCTGAACGTCTTCAATGGGTTTTGGCCTATTTGGCCGAGCAACCTTTGGCCGAGTTAAGTTGTGGGCGTCATGAAATCGATGGCGAACTCATTTTCATGAATGTGATGGAGTTCGATACTCAGCCGGCTGAAAATAAGAAAGCGGAAATGCACCGCACCTACGCCGACGTCCAACTGTTGATCAAGGGTATTGAAGGGATTGAATATTCCACTCTGACCCCGACCGAGCATCTAGAACCTTATCATGCCGACGATGATTACCAACTGATGGCTGATATCCCGGATAAGAGTCAATTACGGATGCTGCCGGGGATGTTTGCGGTGTTTTTACCAGGCGAGCCGCATAAGCCCGGCTGCCAGATTGCTGGCTCAGGGGCCATCAAAAAGGTGGTTGTAAAAGTCCACAACAGTTTGTTGTAAAACAGACCATGACAATGATTTTTATATAATAATAACGCACGTTATCTTTGACATCTTCCCCGGTCCCCCGGGGTTTTTTTATTGATCTCACCCTGCACCATGCTGCCATTTATCTTCACGAAGTGGGCCAATTATGTAATGATGCGCCCCAGAACTGTCTCCTGTCCGTCAACTTTCTTTCCCTTGAGGTGTCCGCGTGAAAACTGGTGCTCCCCGTTTTAAGCCAGGTAAAATCCTTGATGCCTTGGGTGCCATGCAAAATAGCCTCACTCGCTCAGCACAGCGTATTGCTGCTTATATCTTGACCGAGCCCGCCAACGTTACCCAACTCTCCATTGCTGAGCTCTCCTCGCTTACGCAAGCGGGTGAGGCCACGATTATCCGTTTCTGCCGGACGCTGGGTTATAAGGGGTTTCAGGATTTCAAAATGGACTTGGCCATTGAGGTGGCGACTCGTCATAACAGTGAAAACAGTCTGTTAGATGCTGATGTGCAGGAGGGGGACGATACACTGGCGATTGGCAGTAAATTGCAGTCGGCGATTAATAACGTCCTGTCAGAGACACTCAATTTACTTTCTATCGAGAGTGTCGAGCAAGTGGTTAAGTTGCTGCGCCCAGCGGATCGCATCTGTATTTTTGGTGTCGGCTCATCGGGTATTACTGCGGAAGATGCCAAAGGTAAATTGATGCGCATCGGATTACGCGTTGATGCGGCTACCAATAACCATTTTATGTATATGCAAGCCTCTTTGATGCGCCCCGGTGATGTGGCCATTGGTATCAGTCATTCGGGAACGTCGGCGGAAACAGTGCAGGCATTGAAATTGGCAAAGCAGGCCGGTGCCACCACGGTAGCCTTGACCCACAATATGGGCTCCACCATTACTGAGCTGGCAGATTATGTGCTGATCAATGGTAACCGTCAGGGGCAGTTGCAGGGTGATTCTATTGGTACCAAAATCGCGCAATTATTTGTTTTGGACTTGATTTACGCCTTGCTGGTTAAAGCCGATCCGGCTCAGGCAGAGAGCATTAAACGCAAAACCACTCAAGCCGTCAGCCAAAATGGATGACCGGTAATACATTTCCTGCTGCAATACTTAGCCACCGTGGCGGTGATATTCTCCCCGCGGTGGTAAACACCTCCCCATCCTGTTGTTAGTCTCACTCTATTCAGCATTTCGCCATCTTTGTCACGTTTTAGACACATTGTGATTGAAATAGCGGGCTGATCTTATACACTCAAATGGAGTTTTACTCCTTTGTTGTATTTTGTTTGGAGTAAAACCACATAAATATAAATGTGGCGAGAACCGTCTGGTAGTGACAGATTAAGTGTTGTTAAACAATCAGTTGCTAAGGTTAAACCTGCCGCGAGGAAAACAGTTTCTGCCAGTGAACTTAGCTGGTGGTAGAGAGAGAGCGACGATATGAGCACTTCAGTACAACCCTGTACCGATAAAAAATCTCGTGGAGACAAACCAGTGCGCTGGTATAAGCAACTGACCCCTGCGCAATGGAAGGCATTTGTTGCCGCTTGGATCGGTTATGCCCTGGACGGTTTTGACTTTGTTCTTATTACTCTGGTTCTGACTGATATTAAGCAAGAGTTCGGTCTGACACTGATTCAAGCCACCAGTCTGATTTCAGCCGCTTTTATTTCGCGCTGGTTCGGTGGCTTGGTTCTGGGGGCCATGGGGGATCGTTATGGCCGTAAGCTGGCGATGATCACCAGTATTGTGCTGTTTTCCTTTGGTACTTTGGCCTGTGGTTTAGCACCGGGTTACACCACACTGTTTATCGCCCGACTGGTTATTGGGATTGGCATGGCGGGGGAGTATGGTTCCAGCTCCACCTACGTGATGGAAAGCTGGCCTAAGAATATGCGCAACAAAGCCAGTGGCTTCCTGATTTCTGGTTTCTCTATCGGTGCAGTATTAGCGGCTCAGGCCTATAGCTATGTGGTTCCAGCCTTTGGCTGGCGTATGCTGTTCTACATTGGATTACTACCAATTATCTTTGCATTGTGGCTGCGTAAAAATCTGCCCGAAGCTGAAGATTGGGAAAAATCTCAAAGCAAGCAGCAGCAATCTAAGCCGACGCAAGACCGCAATATGGTGGATATTCTGTATCGCAGCAATCTGAGCTACCTGAATATTGCTTTAACCATCTTTGCCGCGGCTTCGTTGTATGCTTGTTTCACCGGCATGGTATCGACCCCCGTGGTGGTGATCCTGGCTGTTCTTTGTGCCGCGATATTCATCTACTTTATGGTTCAAACCAGCGGTGAACGCTGGCCGACCGGCGTGATGCTGATGGTGGTGGTGTTCTGCGCCTTCCTCTATTCATGGCCGATTCAAGCACTGTTACCCACCTATCTGAAGATGGATTTGGGCTACGACCCGCATACCGTGGGCAATGTGTTGTTCTTCAGTGGTTTTGGTGCGGCAGTCGGCTGTTGTGTCGGGGGCTTCCTGGGCGACTGGCTGGGCACCCGTAAGGCCTATGTGACCAGCTTGCTGATATCACAATTACTGATAATTCCACTGTTCGCGATTCAGGGTAGCAGCATCTTGTTCCTCGGCGGCTTACTGTTCCTGCAGCAGATGCTAGGGCAGGGGATTGCCGGGTTGTTGCCAAAACTGCTTGGTGGCTATTTTGATACTGAACAGCGGGCGACGGGGTTGGGCTTTACTTACAACGTCGGCGCACTGGGTGGAGCATTGGCACCTATTCTGGGGGCATCAATTGCTCAGCACTTAAGTCTGGGCACCGCACTCGGCTCGCTCTCATTTAGCCTGACATTTGTGGTGATTCTACTGATTGGCTTTGATATGCCATCCCGTGTGCAGCGCTGGATTCGTCCAACTGGTTTACGGATGGTGGATGCCATCGATGGCAAACCGTTCAGTGGCGCTATTGGTTCAAGCAACGTGGCGGTGGTCACACAGAAATAAGCTTTTATCTCCTTTATTTTTGGTACTGCATGGGCCACTTGCCGCCTGCCTGCAGTGCCAATAACGTTGGATAGGTCGAAGAGTATTGCCCAGCGCAGGTCGGCTGGGTTTTTTACTGGGCGAGGAACAGCAAAATAAGGCGCTGGCGACCTGCGTTGTGACTGGCTTAGAGCATTTGATACTTGAACATCACTAAACGGTATATAAAACCGTTATAGGTATGCACCTAGTTATAAATACACTGAACATATTACAGCTCATCATTCGTAATGAATGGCAAATGCTTGGTGAATAAACTCAGTGAATAAGGTGCAGAATGAAACAGAATTCAGTGACGAAAAGTACCCGTAAAGGATTAACCCGTGCCGCCTTATTAAGCGCGTTAATTTTCAGCAGTGCAACAGTCTCTGCCACTGAGTTGCTCAATAGCTCTTATGATGTCTCCCGCGAGTTATTCACCGCATTGAATCCGGGTTTCCAGCAACAATGGGAACAACAAAACCCCGGTGACAAACTGACTATCAAGCAATCCCATGCCGGTTCCTCCAAGCAAGCGCTGGCTATCTTGCAGGGGCTAAAAGCGGATGTGGTGACCTACAACCAAGTGACGGATGTGCAAATTTTGCATGACCGCGGCAATTTGATCCCGGCTGACTGGCAAGCTCGCCTGCCAAATAACAGCTCGCCATTCTACTCCACCATGGCTTTCTTGGTGCGCAAAGACAATCCTAAGAATATTCACAGTTGGGATGATTTAGTGCGCGAGGACGTCAAACTGGTGTTCCCGAATCCCAAAACCTCAGGTAATGGCCGTTACACCTATCTGGCGGCGTGGGGTGCGACTCAGCAAGCTAATGGTCAGGATGAAGCTAAAACCCGCGACTGGATGAAGCGTTTTCTGAAAAACGTGGTGGTATTTGATACTGGCGGCCGTGGTGCAACCACCACTTTCGTTGAGCGCGGTTTGGGTGATGTGCTGATCAGTTTCGAATCTGAAGTGAACAACATCCGCAAAGAGTATGGCAGTGACAAATATGAAGTGATTGTTCCGCCGGTCGATATCTTGGCGGAATTCCCAGTGGCTTGGGTGGATAAAAATGTTGAGAAAAATGGCACTGAAAAAGCCGCCATTGCTTACCTCACCTACCTTTATAGCCCTCCGGCACAGCAGGTTATCACCAGCTTTAATTACCGCGTCTATGACAAAGCGGCAATGGAAGCGGCTAAATCTCAATTCCCAGAAACCAAATTATTCCGTGTTGAAGAGCAGTTTGGTAGCTGGCCACAAGTAATGAGTACCCATTTCGTGACCGGTGGTGAGTTGGATAAATTGTTAGCGGAAGGGCATCAGTAATGTTGTCGGCATCCAGTAAACGGGTTCTGCCCGGATTTACCCTCAGTCTTGGGAGCAGCCTGCTTTACACCTGCCTGATCTTGTTATTACCCCTCAGTGCATTAGTGATGCAGGTCGCCCAGATGAGTTGGGCACAATACTGGGAGGTGATTACTAATCCTCAGGTGGTCGCCGCTTATAAAGTGACCTTACTGGCTGCGGGCGTGGCGAGTGTATTTAATGCGGTATTTGGCATGTTGATGGCTTGGATCTTAACGCGCTATCAATTTCCCGGCCGCAGTTTACTGGATGGCTTGATGGACTTGCCATTTGCGCTGCCGACGGCGGTAGCAGGGCTGACATTGGCAACACTGTTCTCCACCACCGGCTGGTACGGTGCTTGGTTAAACGAGTTCGGCATCAAAGTTTCCTTTACCTGGCTTGGGATTGCCGTCGCTATGGCTTTCACCAGCTTGCCATTTGTGGTGCGCACGGTGCAGCCGGTATTGGAAGAGTTAGGGCCAGAATATGAAGAAGCGGCAGAAACCTTGGGGGCCAGCCGCTGGCAAAGTTTCCGTTTAGTGGTGATGCCAGAACTGGCTCCGGCATTGTTAGCGGGCACGGCATTATCCTTTACCCGCAGTCTGGGTGAGTTCGGCGCAGTTATCTTTATTGCTGGCAATATCGCGTGGAAAACTGAAGTGACCTCGCTGATGATTTTCATCCGCTTACAAGAATTTGATTACCCGGCAGCCAGTGCCATCGCCTCCGTAATTTTGGCGGTTTCACTGGTGCTGCTGTTTGGTATTAACACCTTACAAAGCCGCTTCGGTCGGCGGATAGGCGGGCACTAATGGCTGATATCTCGGAATTTAACGGTGTGGCTCGTCCGCCGATTAACTGGGGTAAATGGACGCTAATCGCCATTGGCGCGCTGTTCTCGTTTTTACTGTTGGTGATCCCGATGGTGTGGATCTTCATCACCGCCTTTTCGAAAGGGTTTGAGGTGGTGGTTCAGAATTTAGTCGACCCCGATATGCTACACGCCATCTGGCTGACGGTTTTGGTCGCGCTGATTACTGTCCCGGTCAATCTGGTGTTTGGCGTGGTGCTGGCTTGGCTAGTGACCCGATTTGTCTTCCCCGGCCGCCAGTTATTGATGACGTTAATTGATATCCCGTTTGCTGTCTCGCCAGTGGTGGCCGGTTTGATGTACCTGCTGTTTTACGGCTCAAACGGCATGGTGGGCGGCTGGCTGGACTCTCACGACATCCAATTGATGTTCTCGTGGCCCGGCATGGTGCTGGTGACCATCTTTGTCACCTGCCCGTTTGTGGTACGCGAATTGGTGCCGGTGATGATGAGTCAGGGCAGTCAGGAAGATGAGGCGGCGGTGTTACTCGGCGCTTCTGGCTGGCAGATGTTCCGTCGTGTGACGCTGCCTAATATTCGCTGGGCGCTGCTGTATGGCGTGGTGTTGACCAATGCCCGTGCCATCGGCGAGTTTGGCGCAGTATCTGTGGTATCCGGTTCTATTCGTGGCGAGACCTACACCTTACCGCTGCAAGTTGAGTTGCTGCATCAGGATTACAACACGGCCGGGGCATTTACTGCCGCCGCATTATTAACCTTGATGGCAATCGTAACCCTTTTTCTGAAAAGTGGCCTGCAATGGCGCTTAGCGCGTCAAGTCATTCGTCTCGAACAGGAGCAAAAGCATGAGCATTGAGATTGATAATATCAGCAAGTATTTTGGTCGTACCAAAGTACTGAACAACATCTCACTGGATATTCCTTCTGGTCAGATGGTGGCTCTGCTTGGCCCATCCGGTTCGGGGAAAACAACCCTGTTGCGCATCATTGCCGGGCTAGAGAACCAGAATGCCGGGCGCTTAAGTTTTCACGGTACTGATGTCAGCCGCCTGCATGCTCGGGATCGGCGCGTCGGTTTTGTGTTCCAGCATTATGCTCTGTTCCGCCATATGACTGTGTTCGATAACATTGCCTTCGGTTTGACGGTATTACCACGGCGCGAACGCCCGAATGCCGCGGCGATCAAGCAGAAAGTGGCGCAGTTGTTGGAGATGGTGCAATTAGGCCATCTGGCTAACCGTTATCCCTCTCAACTTTCTGGCGGCCAGAAACAGCGGGTTGCTTTGGCACGCGCGCTGGCGGTTGAGCCGCAAATCCTGCTGCTGGATGAGCCTTTCGGTGCGCTGGATGCACAGGTGCGTAAAGAGTTGCGCCGCTGGTTGCGCCAGCTACACGAAGAACTGAAATTCACCAGTGTTTTTGTGACTCATGATCAGGAAGAGGCCATGGAAGTGGCGGATCGCGTGGTGGTGATGAGTCAGGGCAATATTGAGCAGGTCGGGACGCCAGATGAAGTGTGGCGTGATCCTGCCACCCGTTTTGTGCTGGAATTCCTCGGTGAAGTTAACCGCCTGAGTGGTGAAATTCGTGGCTCACAACTGTTTATCGGTGCCCATCATTGGCCGCTGGATTTAGCGCCGATGCATCAGGGCAGTGTCGATTTATTCCTGCGCCCTTGGGAGATGGAAGTCAGCACACAATCCAGTGACCGCTGCCCATTGCCGGTTCAGGTACTGGAAGTCAGCCCACGCGGCCATTTCTGGCAACTGACAGTGCAACCTATTGGCTGGCATCAAGATCCGATCAGTGTTGTGCTGCCAGAGGGCAATATTGACGCCCCGGTACGCGGCAATCGCTACTATGTTGGCGGATTAAATGCCCGCTTATATTCTGGCGATCAATTATTGCAACCCATTGCTTTAGCCCAAAGCGCCTGATAAGTTTTTCTTCTTTTTGTAGACACAGAATCATACCCTCCCTCCTTGAAGTGGCTGCGAAAACCGCCGAGGAAGGGTATTTAATAGGTAATTAACGTGACGACCCTTGAACAATGCATCGGCAATACACCACTGGTAAAACTGCAGCGCTTGAGCCAAGGGCTGAATGCCCAAATTTGGGTAAAACTGGAAGGTAATAATCCGGCGGGTTCGGTAAAAGACCGCGCGGCACTCGCCATGATCCAGCAGGCCGAGCTACGTGGGGAAATTGCGCCGGGTGATGTATTGATTGAGGCAACCAGCGGGAATACCGGCATTGCATTGGCGATGATCGCCGCCATGAAAGGGTATCGGCTGAAATTACTGATGCCGGAAAACATGAGTCAGGAGCGGCAGGCCGCCATGCGCGCCTACGGAGCAGAGCTTATTTTGGTCAGCCGCGAGCAAGGTATGGAAGGCGCGCGCGATCAGGCATTAATGATGCAGGCTGATGGGCAAGGTAAGGTGCTGGATCAGTTTAATAATACCGATAATCCGTATGCGCATTTCATTGGCACCGGGCCAGAGATTTGGCAACAAACTGCCGGTGAAGTGAGCCATTTTGTCTCCAGCATGGGCACCACCGGCACCATTACCGGTGTTAGCCAGTACCTGAAAAGCCAAAACCCACAGGTTAAGGTCATTGGCCTACAACCGGCGGAAGGTAGCAGTATTCCGGGGATACGCCGTTGGTCAGCAGAATATATGCCGGGGATTTTCCGCCCCGAACTGGTGGATCACGTCCTGGATATCAGTCAACTCTCTGCTGAACAGACCATGCGCCGTCTGGCAACGGAGGAGGGGATCTTCTGTGGCGTCAGTTCCGGCGGAGCAGTCGCCGGAGCTTTACAAGTGGCGGCTGAAAACCCCGGCGCAGTGATTGTGGCGATTATATGCGACCGCGGAGATCGCTATCTATCGACTGGGGTTTTTGACTAAAATACTGGTGCTGGTATTGGGCCGCCGTCCAGTGGCCCGACTCTTTTGAAGCTGCAGCGCGGTAAAGAGAGCCAGTCGAATATCAGCCGATCGAATAACTGATTTTACTCCCGTTCCAGTGCCCTGATTGGGTCCATTTCTGCCGCCCGCTTGGCGGGGAAAAAACCAAAGATCACGCCAATCAAGCTGGAACAGATAAACGCCGTAATAATCGATGTGGCGGAGTAAACCATCGAAAAGTTACTGCTGAATTGACTGAACACCAAGCCAATCCCCAGAGATAACACCACCCCGAGGCACCCGCCCAGTAAACACACCAGCACCGCCTCAATTAAAAATTGCTGCATAATATCGCTGGCACGCGCGCCCACCGCCATGCGTACGCCAATCTCTCGGGTGCGCTCAGTGACTGAAACCAACATGATATTCATCACCCCAATCCCACCGACCACCAATGAAATAACCGCTATCATTGATACCAGCAATGTCATCGTCGAGGTGGTTTTCTCAATGGTTTGACGAATACTGTCGGTGTTCATGACGAAAAAATCCTGTGTCCCGTGGCGTTGCGTCAGCAGCTTGCTCACCCCCTGTTCGGCATTAGCCAGATCGATATCATCGTTCACGCGCACGGTGATGCTTTTCAAATAGGACTGCCCGAGCATACGTTTCATGGCGGTGGTATAAGGGATCCACACGTTGAGATTCTCGTCGCTGCCAAATCCACTCTGTTTTCTGGCCGCGACACCAATCACCCGGCAGGGCAGTGAGCCGAGTAAAATGACTTTTCCAAGCGCTGTTTCGCCATTGGGAAACAGCTTATCGCGGGTGTTTTCATCAATCACGGCTTCCTGCATCAGGTTATTGACACTGGTGCGGTTAAAGGCCATTCCTTGGTCGATGGTATAACCGCGCACCAAAAAATATTGCTCGCCAACCCCATTTACCGTGCCGCTCACTGACTTATTGCCATAGCGCAGCGTGGCACTGGTGGCGACTGTCGGGGTGACGCTATGAATATAGCCTTGCTGCGCCAGTGCATCGGCGTCGGTGGCCCGCAATGTGTGAATTGCCGCAGAGCGCATATCACCGAAATCTTTACCGGGGAAAATCTCTAATGTGCTGGTGCCCATGGCGCTGATGTTCGCCAGAACTTGCTGTTGCGACCCTTTGCCCAGCGCCACCACCGAGACCACAGAAGCAATGCCGATAATAATCCCCAGCATGGTTAATAGGGTGCGCAGACGTTGCGATGACATTGCCAGCAAGGCCATTCTGAATGCTTCTTGCAGGCGGTCACACTGTGCTCTCCAAGGGGATAGCGGAGCTTTATTGGTGATGTCTGAATCTTTTTCAAGGTCGCTCACTTGCGGCTCTATTTTTGCTGATGCAACTTGCGGCTTTTGCCTATCAGCAATGACTTCACCGTCTCGAAGTTCGATAATTCGCTGAGCATGTTCAGCAATCGACATGTCATGAGTGACAATAACGACCGTATGGCCTTGCCGATGTAAGTTCTTGAGAATATTTAATACTTCATTGCCGCTATGAGTATCGAGTGCGCCGGTAGGTTCATCGGCCAGAATCACCTCTCCGCCATTCATCAGTGCTCTGGCAATACTGACTCGCTGCTGCTGCCCACCAGAAAGCTGGCTTGGGCGATAATCCAGCCGGTCTGCCAGCCCAAGGCGTGACAATAGGTTAGTTGCCCGCTGACGCCGCTCCTCGCGCTCAATGCCCGCGTAAATCGCCGGAATCTCAACATTTTCCCGCGCATTTAAATCATTCAGTAAATGGTAGCGCTGAAAAATAAAACCAAAGTGTTCGCGGCGTAATTCAGCTAATGCATCCCTATCCAGATGCAAAGGAATACGCCCAGCCACCAGATACTCACCTGAGCTGGGTTTATCCAGGCACCCGAGAATATTCATCAGGGTTGATTTACCGGAGCCGGATGCCCCGACGATGGCCACCATTTCGCCACGGTGAATGGTTAGATTGATATTTTTTAATACTCGAACGGTTGCTTCACCCGTGGCTTTATCGCCAATACTAAACCAACGGCTAACGTTATTGAGTTGCAGTAAAATCTTATTTTGGTTGATATCTGGCATCAGTTACATCCCCATTGGTGGCCCCATGTGTTGGGCCTTACTGTTGGAGGAGGCGGCATTTGCCTGACTGACAATGACCTGCTCCCCGGCTTGCACGCCAGAGAGAATCTGAGCATCGACATTATTGTTTATCCCGACGGTAACGGCTCGACGGCTTATTTTCCCCTTTTCATCAACGACTTGTACCTGATAGTGCCCATTACTACTCTCCAGCGCGGTCGCAGGGATAACCACGGCGTCCTCGGCTTTATGCAGCACGATATACACCTGCGCAGTCATCGAAATACGCAATGCTCCATGCGGGTTGGCGACATCAAACAAGCCGTTATAGTAAATGGCGGTACTGGTAGAAGAGCTAGAGCTGCTACTTGATGTTGAGGTGGTGGTGGTTTCATCATTGATTGAGTCAGGCGCAGGTTCTATCGCCCGCAGTGTTGCGCTGAACCGCTCTGCGGGTTCGCCTAAAATAGTGAAGTAAACCGGCATCCCGGCTTTGACTTTCACCACATCAGCTTCAGAAATCTGTGCTTCTACCGTCATGGTGTCGAGTTGCGCGACTTTAATGATTGTCGGCGCACTTTGCACCGCATTGACGGTTTGCCCCTCTTCAACCGGGATGGCGACCACGGTCCCGGCAATCGGCGAGTTGATTTTGGTGTAACCAAGATTGAGTTTGGCGGTACTGACGGCAATTTCTGCCTGGGCAATTTGTGCATCCAGCGCGTTAATTTCGGCTTGTGTGCTCTCTAATATTGCTTTGGCACTATCAAAATCAGCCCGAACCCCCAGCCCTTTAGCGAGAATCTGTTGCTGGCGTTGGTAGGTTAACTGATTATTTTTTTGCGTCGCGACTTTTGCAGCCCGTTGAGCTAGCACATTTTTTAGGGCTTCTTCCGCATCTTTTAGGGCATTTTGCTGAGTAAGGTCATCAATTTCAGCTACTAACTGGCCTTTTTCAACCTGTTGTCCTAGGGTGACATGGAGGGCTTTAATTTGCCCCGAGACCTGAGCACCCACCGTGACCTGTTTTTGTGCTTTGATGGTGCCATCAGCCAGTACGGTTTGCTCCAGAGTGCGAATCTCTGCCGGGGCAGTAATAAACCCCGGTTTATCTGCTGGTGACATCAATCTAAAGAGCAGTACACCGCCGGCGACCAGCAGCACAATAGCCAGCCCGATAAGGCGTCGTTTCGACCCGGTAACCTGTTGCATAATCAATCAAAGATCCTTGAACCACAATTAAGAAAATAGTGCAGCGAAATGCAGGGGGATAATTTACCGCCAAGGCCCGATAAGTGTGAGTTAAGTGAAACTCAAGAATATGTAAGGATTGAGTAAAACCGGCTGCGCGCGAGTCAAATAGGCATGAAAATAGCCAAAATCAGGCAGGAGAGTGAATAGATGAAAATTTTGTTAGTCGATGACGATGTTGAGCTGGGCACGATGTTGAGGGAATACCTGAATGGCGAGGGGTTTAACGCCGAACTGGTATTAACCGGCAGAGCGGGCATTGAAGGTGCCTTGTCCGGGGAATATACCGCCTTGATCCTCGACATTATGTTGCCTGATATGAGTGGCATTGATGTATTGCGGCAAGTGCGTAAAAAAAGCCGTTTACCTATTATTATGCTGACAGCCAAAGGCGACAACATTGACCGGGTTATCGGCCTGGAGATGGGGGCAGATGACTACATGCCCAAACCCTGCTATCCACGCGAGTTAGTGGCACGGCTGCGCGCAGTATTACGCCGCTTCGACGAGCATCCTGATGTGTCATCCACTAATGACAGTGTCATCATTCAGGGCGACCTGACTCTTAACCCGTCGACCCGTAGCAGTGAATGGCAAGGTAAACCGTTCGATTTAACCGCTTCGGAGTTTAATTTACTGGAACTTTTGCTGCGCTCACCGGAACGCGTCGTCACCAAAGATGAATTGTCCGATAAAGGGCTAGGACGACCACGGGAAGCCTATGACCGTAGTGTCGATGTGCATATCAGTAATATCAGACAAAAACTGGCGGCCTTACCGGGCAACACACTAAATATTGAAACGGTACGTAGCATTGGCTATCGCATCAGATAATAACTATTGGTGGAGTCGATAAGATATGCGCGGACGGTTGTTTTGGAAAATCCTATTAGGATTTTGGCTGACCTTTATTTTAATGACGCAGATGCTCTGGGTGGTATTTTCCTTCTATGGCAATCGTCATGAACCACCTGAGCGTGAGATGGTGCGGCAGATCGCCAAATTGCAGGTCGCGTCAGCGGCCTCGATACTCCATACCGGCGGCTTACCTGCGCTAAATAATATGATGACCCATTGGTCAGAGGCAGATAAAAACCATTTCTCTGTCTTGCCTGCGACTGAGGTACCCGTAGCAACAGAAGAGCCGCCCAATAAGGCGCGGCCACCTAGAGGCCGTGAACCCGAGTTCTACAGTAGGGAAGTCACGACGTGGGTCACCGGTCCAGAAGGGCAAAATTATCGTATCAGTTACGATATTGATGGATTACGGGCGGTCAATCAGCAGGACGGTAGTGGCGAGAGCCGCCATGAAATACTGAACATTCCCATTCCAATGATTTGGATGGGCGTGCTGGGGGGGCTGTTCTTCAGCGCATTATTGGCGTGGAACCTGTCGCGACCTATGCGCCAGCTACGTGCCGGTTTCGAGCGGGTAGCACAGGGCGATTTGTCGGTGCGGCTGTTACCGGTGATGCGCCGACGGCATGATGAACTGACGGAAGTGGCGCGGGATTTTGACTCCATGGCCGAGCGGCTGGAGGCTCTGGTCAGCGCCCGCGAACAGTTGCTGCATGATGTCTCTCATGAGTTGCGCTCGCCATTGGCGCGTTTGCAATTGGCGATTGGTTTGGCGCGCCAGAACCCGGTGAACGTCGAGAACTCATTACAGCGCATTGAGCACGAATCGGAACGGCTGGATAAGATGATTGGTGAGTTATTAGCACTTTCTCGCGCCGAGAATCACAGTATAGCCGATGACGAAGAGTATTTTGATTTACATGAATTAGTGAAAGTGGTGGTCAATGATGCCCGTTATGAAGCACAGGTTCCGGGGGTTGAGATCCTATTGCAGGTCACACCGCAAGTTGGCTACACCGTCAAAGGCAATGCTGAGCTGATGCGGCGGGCAATTGATAATATTGTCCGCAATGCGCTGCGTTTCTCGCGTCATGGTCAGCAAGTTACCGTGACACTTTCGCCTAGTGAGCGGAGCTACCAGATTCAGGTTACAGACCAAGGGCCGGGCGTGGAGGAAAGTAAGCTATCCAGTATTTTCGACCCTTTCGTGCGCGTCAAGTCAGCCATGTCTGGCAAAGGTTACGGGTTGGGCTTAGCCATTACACGGAAAGTGGTTTTGGCGCATGGCGGCCAGGTTGAGGCCCGAAATGGTGAGCAGGGTGGGTTGGTGATTACTCTGCGGATACCGCGCTGGGCTACCACCGATTAAACGTATGCTATGTTTGACCAACAAAAACGACGCCCTTAGGCGCCGTTTTTTTCATTCGTATAAAATTACTTTTTGATACGAATAATAGGTGTCTCACCCACAGTGACACTACCAGAGAGTTTAATCAGCTCTTTAATCTCGTCCATGTTAGAGATAACAACCGGCGTCAAGGTAGACTTGGCTTTCTCTTCCAGCAGGGCCAGATTGAACTCAATAACCACATCACCTTTTTTGACGCGCTGCCCTTCTTCAGCGATGCGCTTGAAGCCTTCGCCTTTCAGTTCAACAGTATCAATACCGAAGTGGACGAACAGCTCAATGCCGCTGTCTGATTCGATAGAAAAAGCATGGTTAGTTTCGAAAATTTTACCGATGGTGCCGTCAACAGGTGCAACCATTTTATTGCCTGAAGGCTTGATAGCAATACCATCACCAACGATTTTCTCTGCGAACACAACATCAGGAACATCTTCGATGTTGACGATCTCACCAGACAACGGAGCTACGATCTCAATAGTACCACTGTCTTTTTTATCATCTGAAACCAATGATTTCAGTTTATCGAACAAACCCATGATCTTCTCCTAAGTATTTATATTGGGCAGCGTTCCAGTATCGTGGAATTAGCAGAGCGTTTTTTCTTCAATGAATGTGGTAACCAAATCCATCAATTCCTTCGCTGTTGGTTGAGCCAATGCCTGCTCTGCCAACACCTTCACATCTTCGAAATTCGTATTACGGATAATTTTCTTGATGCGTGGGATCGAAATCGCACTCATGCTGAACTCATCCAGCCCCATGCCCAATAGCAACAGTGTAGCACGTTCATCACCAGCAAGTTCACCGCACATACCGGTCCACTTACCTTCAGCGTGAGATGCATCAATAACCTGTTTGATCAGGCCCAATACCGATGGCGACATTGGATTATAGAGATGAGAAATCAGCTCATTGCCACGATCTACTGCCAGAGTATACTGAGTTAGATCGTTTGTCCCAATACTAAAGAAGTCAACTTCTTTAGCTAAATGGCGAGCGATGACCGCCGCCGCTGGTGTTTCCACCATCACACCGACCTCGATAGTTTCATCGAAGGCTTTGTTTTCTTCACGTAGTTGGCTCTTCAGCAGTTCAAGTTCTGCTTTCAGCTCGCGCACTTCTTCAACCGAAATGATCATCGGGAACATGATACGCAATTTACCAAACGCGGAGGCACGCAAGATCGCGCGCAGCTGTGCATGCAGAATCTCTTTGCGATCCATAGCAATACGGATTGCACGCCAGCCCAGGAATGGGTTTTCTTCTTTCGGCAAGTTCATGTACGGCAGGTCTTTGTCACCGCCGATGTCCATGGTACGGACAATAACTGCCTGAGAACCCATGGCTTCCGCAACAGCTTTATAAGCCTGGAACTGCTCTTCTTCAGTAGGCAGTGAGTCGCGGTCCATGAACAGGAATTCGGTACGATACAGACCGACACCTTCAGCGCCATTACGTTCAGCACCGGCGATGTCACGCACGGTACCAATGTTGGCAACCACTTCAACCTGATGGCCATCAAGGGTGATAGCAGGCAGATCTTTCAGTTTGGCCAGATCGTTTTTCTCGGTGATGTACTGAGCATTCACCGCTTTCAACTGCTCAATCACATCGGCAGTCGGATTTAAATAGACTTTGTTGTTTACCGCATCGAGGATCAAATAGTCGCCATTTTGGACTTGTTTGGTCACATCGCTGGTGCCGACGATAGCCGGTAATTCCAACGAACGAGCCATAATGGAGGTGTGAGAAGTGCGACCACCTAAATCGGTGATGAACCCTAACACTTTATCCAGATTAAGCTGCGCGGTTTCTGACGGCGTCAGATCGGTTGCAACCAGAATCACTTCATCCTGGATAGCACCTAAATCGACAATAGTCAGACCGAGAATGTTCTTCAGCAGGCGTTTACCGATATCACGTACGTCAGCCGCACGTTCTTTCAGGTATTCGTCATCCAGCTCTTCCAGGGCTTTTGCTTGCCCTTCAATCACTGAATAAGCGGCTGCATCAGCAGTTGCATGCTCATCTTTGATGAGGGCTATGATTTCCTGCTCAAGCTCTTCGTCTTCCAACAGCATGATATGCCCTTCGAAGATGGCAGCTTTCTCTTCGCCCAGGCTTATGCCAGCTTTGGTCTTAATCGCTTCCAACTGTTCGGCCGCTTTAGCCCGCCCAGTTTTGAAACGCTCGACTTCCTGCTCCACTTGGTCAGCAGAGATCTTTTTCCGGTTGATGACAATCTCATCTTCTTTCAGCAAAAGTGCTTTACCAAAAGCGATACCCGGTGATACTAAAATGCCTGAAATCATAACCCTACCTTACTCTTGACTGGTGTTAACTAAAAAAGCGCGCGTGATTACTCAAGCTCTGCCATCAGTTTTACCAGATGCTCAACAGCTTTCTTCTCATCTTCGCCTTCAGCAGAGATCGTAACAACAGTACCTTGGGTCAGGCCCAGAGTTTGCAGTTTGAACAGGCTCTTAGCGCTGGCGCTTTTACCGTTAGAGATCACAGTAATTTCAGACGCAAAGCCTTTTGCTTCTTTTACGAACTGGGCAGCAGGGCGGGTATGAAGACCGTTTGGTGCAGTAATAGTAACTTCTTGCTGGAACATTGTATTTCCCCAACTTATTGGATTTATGTTGTGGAGCTAAAGTTTAGTGTAAAATCTAAACTTTAGCCTGTATTGGTGCGCGTATAACGACATCTTTCAACTCGCGCATGACTATGCCTCAACTACAGGTAAGTCACAAAGACAGTTTCCGATGCAACCTGAGTTCAGGCCTAAAATCGAAACTGCTACTTCTAAGAATAATGCTCTCTTTGCGTTATGTCTTCAATCAGCGTTAAGTGATGACATTTTTTGTTGTGTTGCATAATTGATAAATCGATTCAGCCAGAGAGGCGCTCAATACTCGATTAATTTCGCGTATCAAAATAATTGACCGGTTAAATACTAAACCCAGAGGGTAAAATCAATCTTTATGTAGTAAAAACTTTGAAGCGCGCCACAAAAAAAGCACCCATGCGGGTGCTTTTTTAGCATTTAGTGCGACAGCATCACTACTGTTGCAGTTCTTGCTCAGTGAACAAATCTGCAAACAATGCTGTGCTTAAGTAACGCTCACCCGAGGAGGGAAGAATAACCACAATTGTTTTGTCAGTAAAGCCATCTTCTTCAGAAAGCTTAACCGCAGCAGCCACGGCTGCACCGGAGGAAATACCGGCCAAAATACCTTCTTCATCCATCAAACGACGAGCCATAGAGATAGCTTCGTCATTGGTCACTAAAGCCACACGGTCAACCAAACTCAGGTCGAGGTTGCCGGGAATGAAGCCCGCCCCAATCCCCTGAATTTTATGTGGGCCCGGTTTGATCTCTTGGCCAGCCAATGCTTGCGTGATAACTGGCGAGTCGGTTGGTTCAACAGCTACCGTGATAATTGCTTTGCCTTTGGTGTTTTTGATGTAGCGACTGACGCCAGTCAGCGTACCGCCAGTACCCACTCCGGCAATAAAGACATCCACTTCACCATCAGTATCTTCCCAAATCTCTGGACCGGTGGTTTTCTCGTGAATTTCCGGGTTGGCCGGATTACTGAACTGCTGCAAAATAATATAGCGGTCTGGATCGGTAGCTTGGATCTCTTCAGCTTTGGCGATCGCCCCTTTCATCCCTTTGGCACCTTCAGTCAGCACCAGATTGGCACCCAGCGCTTTTAATAACTTACGGCGCTCAATGCTCATGGTTTCAGGCATGGTCAGTGTTAATTTATAACCACGCGCTGCGGCAACAAAGGCCAGAGCAACGCCGGTATTACCACTGGTCGGTTCTACCAATTCTTTGCCTTCGGTCAGAATGCCTTTGTTTTCGGCATCCCAAATCATATTGGCACCGATACGGCATTTAACGCTGAAACTTGGATTGCGTGATTCAACCTTTGCCAAAATGCGTCCGTTACCGATACGGTTCAGACGAACCAACGGCGTATGGCCGATTGTTAAAGAGTTGTCTTCATATATCTTGCTCATAGCCCGTCCTTTAACTCTATGAAAATGTAGGAAACGTTCAAAGCATACGCTAACAGTATGGCTATGGAAGTAAGTAATTGGTATATCGATATGTTATTAGGAAATAAGTTTTAATCCCAATAACAAGGGCGTGACCAGCACGCCCACAGAAAATTAGCGCGGCGGTTGAATAAACTGGTCGCGGTAGCGATCAACCCACATAGCCGTGGCCCCGCAGACCGCCACTGGCATAATCACCAGATTCAGGAACGGGATCATAGTGAATAAGCTCACTAGCGCACCAAATTGCAGGTTATCAACTTTATTTTGACGTAATGCACTGCGCATGTGCTGGAAGCTCACTTTATGGTTATCAAAAGGATAATCACAATATTGAATCGACAGCATCCAAGCACTAAACAGGAACCATAGGACAGGAGCCAGTGTTTGGCCAATCCCCGGGATCAGATATAACAGCAACAGCACCAGTGCCCGTGGCAAGTAATAAGCTAATTTTCGCCATTCACGCGCCATAATGCGCGGCAAATCTTTCACGATGCCCATGATGCCGGTATCCGGTAGGGGCTTTCCGGTCAGACTGGCCTCCAATTGTTCGGCCAACAAACCGTTAAACGGGGCGGCGATGAAATTGGCAAGGGTGCTGAACAGGTAACTGAATACCAGCAGCACCGAAATGACCATTACCGGCCACAGTAAATAACTTAGCCATTGTAACCAGTCAGGAACATGGCTCATTAGTTGCGGAACCCAGTCACCTATCCGGTTGAATAACCACCAGAAAGCGCCTCCCATCAGCAGAATATTCACCAGTAAGGGTAGAATCACGAATCGCCGGATGCCCGGACGGGAAATTAACTGCCATCCTTGAGCAAAATAATGGATACCACTGACCTTTTTTACCGCTTTTTGCGTATACGCCATGCCATTGAGTTCTCTGTTAGCTTATTGACTCATGTATCATATCGGTATGATTTCCCACTGCATAGTCACGTTTTGTACAAAAAATAAGCAAAACATCTAGCATAATCATCTTTCTTCGAAGAAAATTGAGCACGGACTTGCACTTGTGTTCGTTGGGAAATAGAGTTAAAGGGTGAATGTTTGCCGCGGTGGCAATGTATTGGAACAACAGAGATAGTAATGATGCAGGATTTGCGTCTGATATTAATCGTTGTTGGCGCGATCGCCATAATAGCGTTGTTATTGCATGGTTTATGGACCAGCCGTAAAGAACGCTCATCACTTTTTCGCGATCGCCCAGTTAAACGTCTGAAACAAGAACGTGTTGAAACCCCGATTGAGAGTCTTGATGAAGGGGTAGGAGAAGTGCGCGTCCGCACTGCTCATCCACAAGAGAAGCCTTCGTTTAGTCACATTGATGATGACGATGAAGACATGCCGGTTATTCAGCATACTGAAACTAAACCGGCACAGGTTAAGGCGGAACCTCGTCAAAAACCTTTTGCTTCAGTGCAGACAGAATATGACGACCCGCTATTGGGTGGGCTATCTGCTGAGCAACCACCGCATGAATCACAGCGTGATCCTTTGCTTGGTTCGGTTGAAGAACCTTATTCACAACCGCGACACGCAGAACCGCAGCATGTGGCGGAACATGCACCTCGGGTCGGGCCACAACATGTGGAATCGCAACCAGAGCCAGCTGTTCCTGCTCCAGAGGTGAAACCGCAAAAACTGAAAGAGACTGTTTTAGTACTGCATGTAGCCGCGCATCACGGCGGTGCTCTGGGTGGCGAATTGCTACTACAGAGTGTGCTTCAGTCTGGTTTCCAATTCGGTGAAATGGGTATTTTCCACCGTCACCTTAGCCCGGCAGGCAGCGGCCCAGTATTGTTCAGTTTGGCGAATATGGTAAAACCGGGTTCTTTTGATCCCGATACCATGTCTGATTTCTCAACGCCGGGTGTATCAATGTTTATGATGGTGCCGTCTTATGGCGATGCTAATCAGAACTTCAAGCTAATGCTACAATCAGCCCAGCGTATTGCCGATGATGTTGGCGGTGTGGTGTTGGATGATGAACGCCGCATGATGACCCCGCAAAAGCTGGAAACGTATAAGGCCCGCATCCGCGAAGTGTTGGATGCAAACGCAAGCGCCTGATAACGTTGCCCCGCAATGAATCGAATTAACCCGAACCCCCGCATGCCGGGGGTTTTTTATCTTTGATGGTGAGCCATGGAATCGATAATTCAGCAAATTAATCAACTAAGAACCTCATTGCGCCATCACGAACATCAATACCATGTGTTGGATGCACCAGAGATCCCTGATGCTGAATATGACCGCCTGATGCAGCAATTGCGTGATTTGGAAGCACAACATCCTGAACTGATCACCAATGATTCACCGACGCAACGGGTTGGGGCTGCGCCACTTGATGCCTTTGACCAGGTTAAACATGAAGTCCCGATGCTGTCTCTTGATAACGTCTTCGATGAAGAGAGTTATCTGGCATTCGACAAACGGGTGCATGATCGGCTGAAAACCGCAGAACCCCTGACATTTTGTTGTGAACTGAAGCTCGATGGTTTGGCGGTCAGTTTATTGTATGAAGAGGGCGAACTGGTCAGGGCGGCGACTCGCGGTGATGGCACCACCGGGGAGAATATTACCGTCAATGTACGTACTATTCGCGCTATTCCCCTGCGTTTGCATGGAGATAACATCCCACGGCGAGTCGAAGTGCGCGGTGAAGTGTTTATGCCGCAGGCTGGGTTTGAGCAACTTAACGAAGAAGCGCGCCGCAAAGGGGGCAAAGTTTTTGCCAATCCACGTAATGCAGCTGCGGGCTCGTTGCGCCAGCTTGACCCGCGAATCACTGCTAAACGGCCATTAACTTTCTTCTGCTACGGTGTGGGTTTATTGGATGGTGGCGAGCTGCCGCGCAGCCATATTCAGCGGTTGATGCAATTCAAAGCCTGGGGCTTGCCGGTCAGCAATAGAGTCAAATTGTGCACTGGCAGTGACCAGGTTATTGCTTTTTATCGCCAAGTTGAACAAGACCGCGCCAGTTTAGGTTTTGATATTGATGGTGTGGTTATCAAGGTTGATTCTCTCGATTTGCAAGAGCAACTGGGCTTTGTGGCCCGCGCACCGCGCTGGGCAACGGCATTTAAATTCCCGGCACAAGAGCAGATAACGCAAGTGCGTGAAGTGGAGTTTCAGGTAGGGCGCACCGGTGCTATCACCCCCGTGGCTCGTCTGGAACCGGTACAGGTTGCTGGCGTGATTGTCAGTAATGCGACGCTACACAATGCCGATGAAATTGAGCGCCTTGGCTTGCGTATTGGCGATACCGTGATTGTCCGCCGGGCCGGTGATGTTATTCCACAAGTGGTGGGTGTGGTGCTGGAACAGCGCCCTCAGGATGCCAAAGAGATTACTTTCCCCGAACATTGCCCGGTATGCGGCTCTGATATCGAGCGGGTTGAGGGTGAGGCGGTTGCTCGCTGTACCGGTGGCTTATTCTGTGCAGCGCAACGTAAAGAAGCGCTGAAGCACTTTGTCTCACGTCGGGCGTTGGATGTGGACGGTATGGGCGACAAAATTATCGAGCAACTGGTGGAAAAACAGTATGTCGAGAACCCGGCGGATTTATTCACTTTGACTGCGGGCAAATTAACCGGTCTCGACCGAATGGGGCCCAAGTCTGCACAAAATCTGATTGTGGCATTGGAGAAGGCGAAGCAGACCACTTTTGCGCGCTTCCTCTATGCGTTGGGAATTCGCGAAGTCGGTGAGGCCACCGCCGCCAATTTGGCCGCTCATTTCCGTAATCTGGATAATCTTCGGGCGGCAGATATCGAAGCATTAAAAAGTGTGCCGGATGTCGGTGAGGTGGTGGCTAAACACGTGCTTAACTTCCTGAGTGAAGAACATAATCAGAAGGTGATCGACGCGCTCGAAAAAGTGATCAGTTGGCCTGAGCCGCAGCAAATCATTGCCGAAGAGATAGACAGCCCATTCGCCGGTAAAACCGTGGTGCTGACCGGCTCGCTCACTATTCTCTCACGCGACGAAGCCAAAGATCGTCTGACGGCTTTGGGCGCTAAAGTGAGTGGTAGCGTCTCGAAAAAGACCGATCTGGTGATCGCCGGTGAAGCTGCGGGATCAAAATTGGTTAAAGCGCAGGAACTTGGGATTACCGTGATTGATGAAGCTGAAATGATCCGTTTATTAGGCGAATAATTACAATCCTGAGGGCGAGTGGTATGGAAAAAGAAAATTTGCTTGAGATTGCCAATACCCGGATGCCCTTCGGTAAATATCAAGGGCGGATATTAATTGATTTGCCTGAAGAGTATCTGCTGTGGTTCGCCCGTAAAGGGGAGTTTCCGCAGGGCAAGTTGGGCATGTTAATGGAGATGACACTGGCAATTAAGATTGAAGGGTTGGATAGTTTGGTCAAACCACTCAAGCGCAGTTAATCCAGTACTCTAAAATATGGCGATGGGCGGCACTCTGTTCATCGCCATAGTCTTGCTTGTAGGGTAAAACCTCATTAAATATAAACGTCAATCTGGTTCTGGGCAGAAGGGCGGTTTACCCCATCACCGGTCGGTGCATTCGCACTCACGGTATTATTATCACCCTCTTTAGTTTTTTCGGCCTCTTTTGCTTCAATACGAGCGACTTGAGCTTGCAGTGCTGCAATTTGACTCTGAATTTGTTGCTGCTGTTTTTGTAGCTCATCAGCAGTCAAACCCGAATCTTTTAAGGTGCTTAATTTTTCAGTGAGTTTTTGGATCTCTTGATTAAGAGATTTAATCTGTGCAGTGCTACTGCTGTCCGAAGAGCTACTGCTGCTTACAGACACAGATGCGGTAGAGATAGTATTCGACATCATTATTCCTTAGAAAAACGGAGGTGGAATAATAGATATCGTCGAGGGAAAATTAAACTTTAGCTTCCGGGGGAGGGTTTGCGCAATCTTATCACTTGCTTATCGCTTTCTTATCAGTTGGTCCTTTTTTGAACGCAATAATATGATTTGGCACCGCTACACTACCAACTTTAATTGCGGCCAATGTTGCAGCCAACCTTTACTATTGACCCTTTGGTTGTAGGTATCAATTTCACCGTTTTTAGGATTTAGCGTGATGGTTTTGGCAAATAGTGCATCCAGGCCGAGTGGCGCAATTAATTCAATATCGCCATTATTATTGAGTTTAGCACCAATGGCGGTTTCGACTTCAACCCAGTAGCTGATGGCATCTTCCATGCTGGTATAGGGCCAGCGCCCGGTGTGCAGGTGCATCCTGGCTTGATTTTTCACCGACCACGGAAAGGGCATATCTTGAAAAGGTGGCGTTTGAAACAACCGCTTCTCGAGCTGCAAATCGCGCTGTTCGCTGGCATCTTCCTCATCAAAATAGACTAAATCAATATCATTGAGTGGCGTGGGTGACGTGTAGCCATGCAGTTTATCCCACACCAGATTGCGGACAAAACCTGCAGCCAGGCACCACTGATGTAAGCCGAGTTCACGAGCAATAAACAGTGCGCGCATCCGATAAGGGTCAGCATGAAGCCATTGAATGATTTGCTGCTGCGGGTCCATTAGCTATTCCCTCGGTTATCTCTTGTCTATTCACTTAATCAGTGAGCTTAGCGAGTCAACAGGATAGCAGCAGAGAAGATAAAATTGGAGCCTGATTGTGGCAAATATTGAAAAGCAAAAAACCGGCCTAAGCCGGTTTTTTAAATGGTGGTGGAGCTAGACGGGATCGAACCGTCGACCTCTTGCATGCCATGCAAGCGCTCTCCCAGCTGAGCTATAGCCCCACAAATGTGGTTGTTCGTACTGATTTATCTATGATGCCACTAATTTAACTGGCTTGACTAGATCATCAAATCAGAAAATTTGGTGGAGCTAGACGGGATCGAACCGTCGACCTCTTGCATGCCATGCAAGCGCTCTCCCAGCTGAGCTATAGCCCCAATGCGCACATAATAAATTGTGTGAACGGGGCGCATGATATGAAACCACTGAAACAGTGTCAACGGCTAATTCCATTTCTCGCGCTAAGCGCTGAAAAAGCCGCCAAATCAGTGAGCAAACAGCATAATAAACGGGATGTGATTCATAGTTTGACGGCTATCAGGCATAAAAAAGGTGGCTCGGATAAGCCACCTTGCCAGCATGAAAATAGGCAATTTTATTGCTGAGCTTCGCGCTCGCTGATGAAGGCGAGTGCTTTATCAATACGAGCCAGCGAACGCGCCTGACCAATAGCATGGACAGTGACATCCATACCCGGTGATTGGCCCGCTCCAGTGACAGCAACACGCAACGGCATGCCAACTTTACCCATACCTACACCTAACTCATCTGCAGTGCCCTGAATGGCGTTGTGGACGTTCTCAGTTGTCCATTCAGTAATTGCTGCAAGTTTAGCTCTAACTGCTTCAAGTGGTTGACGTGCAACTGGGCGTAAATGTTTTTTCGCTGCGTCAGCATCGAACTCGTCAAACTCTTCATAGAAGTAACGGCAAGACTCGGCCATCTCTTTCAGTGTCTTGCAACGTTCACCCAGCAGTTTAACAATCTCTGCTAACTCAGGGCCATTGCGGGTATCAATCCCCAGTTGCTCAACTTGCCATGACAGGTGCACAGCAACATGTTCAGGTGGCAGGCTGTTGATATAGTGATGATTCAGCCACTGTAGTTTTTCAGTATTGAAAGCACTGGCTGATTTGCTAACCGCATCCAGGGTGAATAACTCGGTCATTTCGGCTACGGAGAAAATTTCCTGATCACCATGAGACCAACCCAAACGCACCAGATAGTTCAGCAGAGCTTCCGGCAGATAGCCGTCATCGCGATATTGCATGACACCGACTGCACCGTGGCGTTTAGACAGCTTCTTGCCATCATCACCCAGAATCATTGAAACGTGGGCATATTCAGGAACTGGCGCGCCTAATGCTTTCAGAATATTGATTTGACGAGGGGTGTTGTTGATATGGTCTTCACCGCGAATGACATGGGTGATTTCCATATCCCAGTCATCAATGACCACACAGAAGTTATAGGTTGGCGAACCATCTGTACGGCGAATAATTAAATCGTCTAGCTCTTGGTTGCTGAATTCAATTGGCCCACGGATTTTATCATCGAAAATGACAGAACCTTCCTGTGGGTTACGAAAACGCACTACTGAAGGCTCATCGGCACCATGAGTACATTGGCTGTCACGGCAGCGACCATCGTAGCGAGGCTTTTCGCCATTCGCCATTTGAGTCTCACGCAGCTCATCCAGACGCTCTTTAGAGCAATAGCATCTATACGCGGTGCCATTTTCCAACATTTGGTCAATAACAGCATTATAGCGATCGAAACGTTTGGTTTGGAAATACGGGCCTTCATCCCAATCCAGATTTAGCCAGTTCATACCGTCCATAATGGCGTCGATAGCTTCCTGAGTTGAGCGCTCAAGATCAGTGTCTTCAATGCGCAAAACAAATTCACCACCCAAATGACGGGTGAATAACCAGGAATAGAGTGCGGTTCGTGCGCCACCGACGTGAAGATAGCCGGTAGGACTGGGTGCAAAACGGGTTTTGATTTTCATTGGGATCGATGCCTTATTACGCTACGCCGGCCAGCAGACGCTGACAGTTGCTCTAAATTCGAAAAAGTAGGCGACATTCTACCACCCTGAAGTAATTCCTCAACGATGTTACCGGCATGCAATTGATGATTACTGATAGATATGCCTAAAGAAACGTCCACAGCGGCGATAAATATCGCATCCTGTTTAAATTTGCGGCGAACGATTGTTTTCGTTTTAAAAACCGTTGACTCACTTCGAACTATCCCTATAATGCGACTCCAACAACACGGCGGGGCGATTAGCTCAGTTGGTAGAGCATCTCCTTTACACGGAGGGGGTCATCAGTTCGAATCTGGTATCGCCCACCACTCATCTCTCATTGGTTTTAAAGTATTAAAAGTAGTAGAAGTGGGCGATTAGCTCAGTTGGTAGAGCATCTCCTTTACACGGAGGGGGTCATCAGTTCGAATCTGGTATCGCCCACCACTCATCTCTCATTGGTTTTAAAGTATTAAAAGTAGTAGAAGTGGGCGATTAGCTCAGTTGGTAGAGCATCTCCTTTACACGGAGGGGGTCATCAGTTCGAATCTGGTATCGCCCACCACTCATCTCTCATTGGTTTTAAAGTATTAAAAGTAGTAGAAGTGGGCGATTAGCTCAGTTGGTAGAGCATCTCCTTTACACGGAGGGGGTCATCAGTTCGAATCTGGTATCGCCCACCACTTCTCTTACTCTCAGTTATATATAATGGGTCGTTAGCTCAGTTGGTAGAGCAGTTGACTTTTAATCAATTGGTCGCAGGTTCGAATCCCGCACGACCCACCATTATATCAAGTGCCTCAGTAACTCCCCCCAAATACAGAAATTGCATACCACACAAAACGTGTGGGTGAGACAAAACTGCACGTCAGTTTTGAACAACGCTTGCGTTGGCCCGAAGGGCGAGTATCAGTATGATACGAGTAACCTGCGTTCAGGTTCGAGCCGAGCGAAGCGAGACAGCAACGCGTAGCGTTGACCCGAAGGGCGAGTCCATAGGACGAGTAATCCCGCACGACCCAGCATTATATCAAGTACCTCAGTAACTCCCCCTCAAATACAGAAATCGCATACTACACAATGAAAAACCCAAGCTGACTTCAGCCCGGGCTTTTGATACTGCTAGCGTGATGCAAATATATTTGTGGTGCTATTTCGCGGATGCTTCGAGAGTGAAAGCCTCTTGAGCAAGCAGAGTTTCTGTCTCAATTAATTGTTCTTCAGCACTCACCTTGGCAATACCACGGCAACCTTCGCCATAATGTTCACCTTCCCAACGTCCAACCAGTGCCGCACCGATTGCATTACTCATTACGTTAGTTGCCGAACGGCCCATATCCAAGAAGGGATCAACGCCCATTAATAGAATTAAACCCGCTTCCGGAATATTAAATTGGCTCAAAGTTGCGGCGATAACCACTAATGATGCACGAGGAACACCAGCCATACCTTTAGATGTCAGCATTAGGATTAATAGCATAGTGATTTGTTCGCCCATACTCAGATGTATATTGCATGCTTGAGCAATAAAGATGACGGCAAATGAGCAATATGCCATGGAGCCGACCAGGTTGAACGAATAACCAATAGGCAGAACAAAACTGGAAATTTTGTTAGAAACACCAAACTCCTCCAGTTTCTCCAGTGTACCGGGGAAAGCCGCTTCGGAACTTGAAGTGGTAAAGGCTAACAGTGCTGGTTCGCTGATACCTTTTATTAATCGAAGAGTACAGCGGCCAATCAGCACAATTGAGCAGCCAATTAAAATGAGCCACAGCAATCCCAGAGTGAAATAGAATTCACCCATAAAGATACCAGCGCTGACTAATACGCCCATCCCGCGCTCAGAAATCATCGCTGAGATAGCAGCAAATACGGTCAGTGGCGCAAATAACATGACATAACCGGTCAGTTTCAACATCAGGTGCGCCAGCGAATCTAGCACAGCAACGATAGGTTGCGCTTTCTCTCCGATAGCGGAAAGGCTAATCCCCATAAAAATAGAGAAAACAACAATTTGCAGGATTTCATTGCGCGCCATTGCATCAACAATACTGGTCGGAATGGCATGCGAAATAAACACTTTAGCGGAGAAAGGAACTGGAGCAATACCGTCAACAGCACTGGCACTTGCTGCCACGAAATTGATGCCATCGCCCGGTCTGAGGAGGTTAACCACCACCAAGCCAAGCAGAATTGAAATGAATGCCGCGCAAATAAACAGGAACAGCGTTTTTGAGAAAACGCGCCCTAACGTTTTGGCGTCACCCATTTTGGCAATCCCAACCACTAAGGTTGAGATAATCAATGGCGCGATAATCATTTTAATTAAACGCAGAAAAATATCGGTAAAGATGGATATTTCAGATGAGTATGATTTGGCAAAGTCAGGACTGCTAAAGGAATTTATTAAAAAACCGACAATAATACCTATTATCAAACCCAAGATGATCATTGTGGTCAAGTTCTTTGATTTCATAATGATTCCATTTATAAGTAGGGTGGCATTGTTTTTATAAAATATTTAATAATTTCACCGATGTTGTATTTTATTTTCTATAGAAAAAACGGTGCATCAGGCAGCACAATGCACCGGGCTATTCGGATGTTTTTCTATCGTTACAGCTGATTAAAAACTAAATATTGAACTCGAGCTTTAATAATGGTGCATGTTGTTGAGCACCATAGACATCGGTATCACCTACGGCACCTGACACCAGATGGCGTGGCATCACTATTTTTACCGCATTGGCGGGATCAAACCAAATAATACGCGAGACGAATTTAGGCTCGACTTTATAAATATTGGCTATCAACTCTTTTTGGAATTGGCCGGATTCTTTAATGTTAGAATAAATGCTTTTATTCTTGAATAAAATATCCAACACTAATTCATATGGCCCCGCATTTTTTGATCTGACGACATGAGCCAATTCTATAATAGACATTTTCATGCCATCACTCCTTCTGCTGTGATATTTTCCAGCTTAAACTTAAATGCAATTTCTGGTGTATATTCCATTAAGTGATAAATAGAAAATTCATAAACCAGACCTGCCCGAATATCAGAAGGCGAGAAGGGGAATGCTAAATTACCGGCAGTAGCAATTCGCCCGGTATAACCATAATGAAGCAAGGTCGAGCGCGCGAGGGAGCAAATACTGTCTGCCATTGCTTGAGAAGGGGCGACAACATCAAGCAAAATACCCAATTCATAAGATGTGGTATCTGGCTCCGGCTCCATTTTACCCATGACGCCATTTTTGCCATACAGATGAAAATTGAGTTGCACCGAATCAGGCGCGATACTCAGATTTTTCTCTACACTTTTGCGCACTTCGAGCAAAATATTATCAATATCCGCAATCATAATGGCGTCACGGGTGCCAGCAATGCTCAGCGTGCGATAACCCACCGGGCGAGCCCCTTCTAACTTCACAGCATAGGGGGTGTTTTCATGCACTGAGCCGCTAACGCGAACTTGGCCATTACCCGCATCCTTAAACTGGCAAGCGGTCAGATTCAATACACCACCGGGGCCGGGTAAGAAGTAAGGATCTGATTTCTCATACAATGTATGTGCTGCTGCCGAGGTTTCAGTAAATTGGCGCTTTTCGTTGAAAGTCTTCAAAGTAAAGCCAGTTTCATCCAGAATACCCATGGCACAGTCGGAACCTGATCCTGGCGTTGCGGCAATGGCGGCACACTCCAGAATCTTGCCACAATGCAGGGCCAAACCCTCATCGAACCCCTTCATAATAGGTAATGCGGCAAAGCAGGCAGGATCATAAGCTCGGCCGCCTAACACCACTTGCGCCCCGGCTTGCAATGCCTCCTGGAAAGGCTCGACCCCCATCTGTGCCACGATATACGTGGTTGCATCAATAGCTTCATGGGTGAGTTCCGGCACAAAGTCCAGCGACTGAATCTTGCCAGCATCAAGAGCAGCGTGAA
Organism: Yersinia alsatica; assembly: GCF_902170305.1. GTDB lineage: Bacteria > Pseudomonadota > Gammaproteobacteria > Enterobacterales > Enterobacteriaceae > Yersinia > Yersinia alsatica. Next base: position 300,002 of record NZ_CABHWW010000009.1, read on the forward strand.
CCACTTCTTTACTCACATCGGCTGGAATAACCGCCAGGGTAAAGCTCAGTGATTCCTCTTGGGCAATTTCCAAAATGATCTGACGACACCATTCCAGATGTGGTGCAGCGCCAGAACCTCCTGCCGTACCTATGACGACAGGAATACCTTGTTTTACACCGGCCGTTATCATGTAACGCAAATCCCGTTTAACCCCAGCCCGGTCGGTAAAAGGTTTGCCGGAACCCAGATAATGGGGGCCGGGATCGGAGGAACCAGCATCAACGGCGATTAAATCGGGTGATTCCTCCAGCGCTTTCATAAAGCTCTCTTCGGGAAATCCATATCCCAGAATGGCTGTTGGCGAGAGGATTTTAAAGGTTTTAGACATATCAATTCGCCTTTGCTTGCAGTTGTGCGATGGTCCGAGTCATCTCATTAAACACAATGTTCATGCCTTCATCGAAGCCCATACCCGGCTTGATGAGCATGCGCATTGGGCGGGAAGCAATAGCGACATGCACACAGGTACGGGCGCTGATATCCGTTTCGTTACAGGTTCCGCCTTGATAGGCCTCCATACCTTTTTTATTGCAGTAAAGCACGGCATCAACAATGTTGTGGATACTGCCCAGATCTGGGGTTTTGATCTGCACCATGTGGCAGCTGCGCGCATCAGTAAAATCGATGATATCTTGGTAGGTATTGCACCATTCGTCGGCCACGATTTTGACGGAAGAACCGAGTTTTTCCAGATTACGGGTGATTTCGGTCAACAGACGAATTTGGTCGGGTTTATTCCCCGCATCCACCGGCCCTTCGATATACAAATCAAGCTCTCCGGCCTGTTCCTGTAAGCTGGCGATATACTCGGCACACCGCATTGGGTCCATATCGAAAATCAAGCCAATAGTGCCGTAAACGTCGATATGTAAGTTAGGTTTGTAATTGGGATCAACCCGCAAGTCAGTCACACGTTTAGCCAACCAGCTCACGTAATCACGCAGTTTTTCCCCATTACGCCCCAGTTTTTCATCAACATTATTGATAAGGCCGTGTGGCAGGACATCGACACCTTTGAGGATCATTTTATCGACGGCGATGTAGCGATCGTCGCCACTTTGCCCGAACAGCGGGATAGGCAGGGCCACCAGCGGTAGATGCCACTCATCACATACCACTTCCGCTTTTAAGCGGCCAGTGGCTAATGCGGTGGCGTCCAGCAATGCTTGGGACAGGCCATAACGAATGGCGGTATGCAGCTGCTTGCCATTAATCGTCACTTCATCAAAGAAGCGCGCATTTTGGCGAAACTCACTAATGTCACGCCCTTCCAGCAGTGGTTTGATATGTTTTTCCAGGAAAGGAACGAAGTTGGCGGCAATAAACAGAGGGTCACGGCCACCAGCTCCGGAATATTGTACTGCTGCACAGTCGCCAACTGCGACGGCACCATTCTCTAAAATTAATTGGATATTTACACATTCACCAGCCTGACGAATAGAGGTGAAACCATCAGTTACAGGTTGGCCCTGATAGATAAAACCATCCAATTTAGCGCCGTTTTTTATTGCCTGCTGGTCATCGAAGTAGAAAGATGAATTACCGGCAGTGAACAGTACTTGCTTGATTTTCATTATGGTCTTCCTATTAATTTGCTGTGGGATACGGCGTTAATATCGTCAATAATCATTTGGAATGACGGGGTACGGCCTTCTTCTTTGGCTCTCTCAGCAACAAAATCATGGTGGAGCGCCAAAACATCTTTAGGCAGTGGAACGGAACCGGGATCAAACACGCGGATAGCGCCGTGGTTATCACGGATTGGCATCATCTTGCCGGAGTTACAGGTCGCGGGCGCAAAAGGCACATCAAGAACCCCGGCTTCAAAGGCTCGGACAGTGCCGATAGCAATATCGCCTTGGCCTAGCTCCAGCACTTTGTTCATCACCGCGCGGACTTCACGTTTAATCAGCTCAATTTCGCGGTCAACTTCGACACAAGGCGGGAATTTTTGGTCACGCACCATGTTCAGCATTTGGTTTGATGCTCTCAAACCTTGACCATTAGCCTCGGCTGTTGGAATGCCATAGGCTTCATGTGGGCTCTTAGTGATAACTTTGGTAGCCCCGGCCATCCCCGCGACAGCGGCTCCCCAAGAGATAACCGCAAATGCACGAGATTCGTCCTCTGGGAAGCCCCCCATCCACTGGTGGAATACCGTGCTAAGCTCATAATTTTCATAGCCATTGGCATGGAAATATTCATCAGCTAACTCGCGCAGAGAGCGGATAGCTGCAATATCTTGCACCACATTACCCACTTGGCCGTAACCGACGGTGATTGATTTCACGCCCTGTTCCAAAGCCAATAACCCCTCAATAATGGCCACAGCATGGGAAACAAAAGGCGGGATTAAGGTGCCGGTTAATGGGCCAAAGGGTTCGCGATTGATACGAATTCCGTGCTCTTCATATACGCCAATCAAACGGTCACAGTACTGCCAATCGCGAATGGATTTCTCCAGCGTCACACGTTTTGCATAGGGGATGTTGTAAGAGATACCGCCACCTTCATAGCTGGTAAATCCGCTAGCCATGGCAATTTCGGCCAATAGGCGGGCATCGGGGGTGCCGTGGCGAATTTGCAGTGGTTTAGATAAAGTTTCGGTAATACGGCGACAGGCGGTGACGCCATGATTAACCACGGGTAACCCATTGAGCTTGGATGTGCCCGCTTCGATAGATTTTTGGATACCAACCGCTGCCTCTTCATAGCGATTGAGGCGGGTATAAGCATCGATGGTGGTCGGTAACAGATCGCAGTCTTTTTGGAGTGTTTTTAATAGCTCGATATGTTCTTCGATTAAGGCCACTCCCGCACGAGGTTGGCTCAGCGTGATCCCTTGGCGGTCGGCTTCAAACAGGGCCCGGGCAAAGTTTTTTGCCTCAGGAATGCTTTGCTGGTATTTGACTCCATCCTCAAAATTCTCAACATCCTTGCCGGTGTGCCAAGTTTTTAATACTTGAAAGCGCTCAGACATAAAGTCGTCTAAAGATATTTTTTTGTTTCGAAGTTCCATCATGACTCCAATTTTCACTTGTTCAAAATTCGAACGCCAGTCTGGGCGGCAGCTTTAGGAAAGCGACGAGCGACATTAGCGAGCAGGGGAAGTAAACCTTGTGTATCTCTGTAATATTCAAACTGGTTGGGGAGCAGCACTTGCTTGCCTTTATCATCAAAATCACGATATTTCAGCCAGTTATGGATATCGAATGACTCTGCTCTGGAGAGCCATCCTCCGGTGCCAATGACTTTCTTCACGAGACTTAAATCACGGCCAAGTTGCAGGTCAACATTGCCAGTACAGGTACAGACCTGTGTTTTGGTGCCAGCATGGCGCTCAGAGGCATATCCGACACAAATCCCCGCCAGCAATTGGTCAAACACGCACTCTTCATCGGTGCGCGGTAAATAGCCGGGATGTGCAGTGATATGTTTTAAATAGGCATGAAAAGCGGCAATTTTGCTCTGTTGATGGGCGAAATAGTGCTCAATCATTGGCATGCCGGTTTCGCCTGCATTAAGGGCCGAAACCCGCATGCCCAAATCGCCTTCTACGGTGCGCTTAATCAGCGGTTCTGGGATGCCATGCATGACGGTGTCAGGCATTAAGTGATTGTTATAGGAGGAATAAATATCTGTCGTTGCCCCTCCCATATCAATCAGCATAAATGTTTCCCACTCGGGGACATGCAGGCGAATTTGCTGAACTAATTCAAAGACTGAATAAGGCGTTGGTAATGGTTCTTCACCGGTTTGATTGACGATGACGTCTAAACCTTTCCCTTTCACAATTTTGTGCAGAAAGATGTCACAAATAGCTTTACGCGCGCCATAAGGGTTAGGGCTATCAAGATTGGGCAGAACATTATCGACAATGGTTAAATCTTTATTAGCGAGGATCTCCTGTACATCATCATCCAGGTCACGATTTCCGGCATAAATAATGGCGCATTCAAGGTCCGATTGAGCCAATAATTTGGCGTTCAATAAGCCGTGATTGCAGTCGCCACCATCAGTACCGCCGGTAAATAGCAGGATATCTGGCGGTGATGTTTCCAAAGCTCGGACATCTGATTTATTCAAGTTATAGGAGAAATGTTGTGACACTTTGGCCCCGGCAGAGTGCGCCGCAACTTTGGCAGACTCGAGGGTAATATTGGGCACCAACCCAATAGCCGCAACGGAAAGCCCCCCTTTAGCCGAAGAGGAGTAATCAATTTTGACCTTCCCAGAGGCCAACAGTGGTCGGGCATCACTCACATTCAGGATCTTATTCAAGACTGAAAAGAACCCATCGGCTAAATGTTGTGGTGTCGTGGGGGATAATGCATAGTTTTTCACTTCAATCTGGTCATTATCCCCAACCTCGAACACTGCTCCTTTGGTCCAAGTGGAGCCAATATCGATAGAAACGCTGATCATTGCATGCCCTCAGCTGTTTCCTCTGTTTGTATCACATGGTCAATATCGCGCTTCATAAGGGAACAAACTAATTCCAGATCCGTGTCTGGTGCGAAGACACGGTTGAAACCCATCGCTTTAAATTTGGTTTCAATCTCTGAAAAATCATGTTTACCAATAACCAGATTCCCGCCGACGTAGAGCAATATTTCACCTATTCCGCGTTCAACGCAGTTCTCGCGCATGCCAATACAGTCGACTTCACCATGTCCATAAATAGAGGAAATGACAATGGCCTGAGCACCGGTTTCAATGGCGGCATCAATATATTCATCTTGACTCACCATCACACCGAGGTTAATTACGTTAAAATTGTGCATGGTAAATACTCGGTCTAGCACTTTATTACCAACAGCATGGCAATCAGCACCAATGACGCCAATAACAATTGTTGGGTTTTGCATGTTAAGCCCTCTATGTAGATTACGTTCCATATATTTTGTTTGGTAGGTGGGAAGTCAAATAAGCATTTAACTTCCTACGCGAAACTATTTTATTTCTGAGTGATTTTTTATTGGTTAATAACGAGCTTCATTCCCTCTAGCCAAAAAAATGATCATTTTCTGTTAGGGTTTTTATTGCTGCTTAATGTGCTTCTCAGATAAATAAAGTACAATTGATTTATTATCAGGATGTCTTGATAAAAAATTAAAAGTGACTTTTTTTATTTTTATTCTCACTAATATTGTTTTTTAATCTAATAAAATCAAGGTTATAAAATAAGCAATCTTATTTTGTTAATGATATTGTATGAATGTTATTTTTAAAATAAATAATATTTATGGAGAAACTGTGACCAATGTTTGATTATCCTTTTATTCCCATACTGTGATGAGGTTCATATTTTTATTTTGCTGCATTAAATATGAAATGGTGCTTATTCATCCTAAAGGTTACATTAGCCACTATAAGATATAGTGACTCTTTTCTTACATTGATTAACGTACTCCACCAGCAACCATCTTGACTAAATGTGTCTGCGGATAATATTTAATTAACTGTTTTTGCTGTAGCACACTGAGAAGACACTCAATATCATGTTGTCGATGGTTAAATAGCAGCCCAATAACGCTGCCACTATGGGCAACATTCAAACCATATATACCACTGTGCTCGACAAGATCTAATAATTGACGAAACTTGGGCTTCGGTAGCACCGACTGGCTGGCAATAGCACTGAGTGTGGTTGCTTCACCAAGCTTATGACAACACTGTTTTTCATGCGCTAACTGGAACTGTTGCAGCGCTTTAGCCAAATTGGGGGCTTGTTTCAGCAGAGATGAATGGCGGTTTCTCTGATGGAATTCTTCTGTCAGTAATGTCTGTGGGCTTTCTAATAGCACAATGTCGATGTCAGGTAGCCAGGGAAATGGCTGACGAGTTTGTGCCGTCTGGTGATCAAAAAGGGTGAGATCTTTAAATATGGTGCTGTCGGTGGGCTCAATTGCCACACAGAGTTTAGCCAGTGATTCATCACTCAGTGATTGTCCCAGTAACCGGGTGGTGGCAACAGCGGCGGCGGCAATATCTGCGGTACTGCTGGCGAGCCCTTTTGCCACAGGGATGGTCGATTCAAATTCGATGCAAATATTGTTGGCAAGTCGCGGTGATTGGCCAAAATGCACTAACACTTGCTTAACCATTTGGCGCATGCGTGGTCGCTCACATCGGCCGGGTTTTCCTTGGGTAACCGACACTTTGCTATACCAATTTATTGGGCAGGAGATAAGCTTTTCTCCACCCATAATCCATCCCTGGAGCAATTCACCGCAGGAAGCAGGGCAGTAGGCTTCAGCCATGAGCAGCATCCCGATAATAAAAATCCTTTTGTAGACAATACATTATATTGCCTGCAACAGTGGCCCATGATTGATATCGATTGGATGAGAGGTAAAAGCCAGTACATCACTAAGATTAACCACATTTCCAATGACCAGCAGCGCCGGAGCATGGATCTTTTTCCGCGCAATTTCATCTTTTAGCGTGCTAAGTGTTCCTTTGGCTATTTCCTGTTGTTGCTGACTGGCATACATCACCGCCGCGGCAGGTGTATCGGGTGACTTGCCCCCCTTAATCAGTCGCTGGCAAATCTCTTCTTGTCGGCTCATTCCCATCAGCACGATCAGCGTGCCATCTAACTGTGCCAGTGCATTCCAATTCTGTGGTTCATTTCCCTGACACATATGTCCGGTGACAACATGAAAACTGGAAGCAAAATGACGGTGTGTGACCGGGATCCCCGCGTAGGCTAATCCGCCGATGGAGGAGCTAATGCCCGGCACGATTTCAAACGGGATATTGTGCTGTGCCAGGCATTCAGCTTCTTCTCCCCCACGGCCAAATACATAGGGATCACCCCCTTTAAGGCGCACAACATTTTTACCGGCTAAAGCGTGATCAATGAGAATTTGATTGATATGTTCTTGCGGAACTGGATGGTGATTTGAGTTTTTTCCGACATTAATAATTTGGCAATTTGCGGGTGCTTGAGCAATGAGCTCAAGATTAACTAAACGGTCATGAACGATAACTTGGGCTTCACGGATAGCTAGTAGCCCTTTTACGGTGATTAATGATGCATCCCCTGGCCCCGCTCCTACTAATAACACTTTTCCTATACTCATTAGAGCAACCTTTATATAGCAGAGAAGGCATAAGATTTTTTAAAATTAATCATCAAAAAATATCATGTAAAAATAAAATATGATTTAAGTGCGGCCTCATTATCCATGAACAGGAAAATAAGTTACTTGACCATGCTCTCATTATTTAATCATTTTTTGGAATGAACTCTTCAGAATATATGACATTTAATTTTTATTTGAAATTTATTATTTAAATTTTTTGCATTGTCATTAATTATGTTTTTATTCATTACTTTGTTTTTTTAACTTCAATATTACATTTGTTATTGATAATTATGAGGGCTATCACAAAAACAGCCGAGGGCTGTGTTTATATAAATAAATTTGTGTATGTTAAAAACCAAATAAAATCCAGCAGTAACTTTCTATCAGCATTAAATATCTAATATAAATATCTAGGCATAGCAGGCTATCTAATCAATGGTTTTATGAAATAATGGGTGAGTTACAATGCGGTGCAAAATTCCTAAAACAGACTTATTAGTCACATTTGAAGCAGTTGCTCAATATGAAAGCTATACGCGAGCCGCAGAGAAGCTGGCGTTGACACAAAGTGCCGTTTTCCGCCAGATCACGGCACTGGAAGAGTTACTTAATGTTTCATTGTTTCATCATGTACGTAAGCGGATTTTTCTCAATGACGCCGGGCGCTATTATCTAGGTTTAGTCAGAGACACCTTGGAACAATTGGAGCGAGATACACAAAGCATTATGTCCTATCAGTCTACTCAGCAAGTGCTAGAACTGGCGGTGACACCAACATTTAGTACACATTGGCTTATTCCAAATCTCAGCGATTTTCACGAGAATCATCCAGAAATTGTCCTTAATTTAATTGCACTCACTACCCCCGCTGATTTTTTGAATCTGAAATATGATGCGGCGATTATGCGTGAAGATTTCAGCAGCCCTTGGGCTGAAAATGAGCATCTATTTGAAGAAGAACTGGTACCTGTATGCAGCCGTATGTTGTGGCGCGATGACAAAAAGGTGATGCGTGCGGAACAATTAATGGATGAGTTCACATTGCTGCATCAGACGACCCGTTTAGACTCTTGGTATGATTGGTTTGCACTTTCGGGAGTCAATAATCCACAGGTACGCATGGGGCCACGTTTTGATCTTTTATCAATGTTGATCTCAGCTGTGCGCTCTAATCTTGGGGTGGCGTTATTACCGCGTTTTGCCATTCATAAAGATTTAGAAAATGGCGATATGGTTATTCCTTGCGACTTGCCAATGAGCACGGGCAACCATTTTGTTCTGACTTATAAAGACGGTAAAAGAGGATTAAGGAGTTTGCAAAAATTTAGCCGCTGGGTCCATGGAAAATCCAAAGAAGAAGAACTAAAAAGGACATGGGTTAACTGAATTTCAAGAGAATATATATAATTTGTACCTTTATAGATACTTATTCACCAATCAGCACTATGTGTTGCAGATAGAACAATTGCTTTTTATTTTATCCTATCAATAATGGTGGTGTAATGCATATAGCATGTGGAAATATTATCCCTTAACCCATTTTTTAATATAAATGTTTAGTGAGTTCTGCCTGCTATTTACCTTTTGGCTAATAGAGTGGAAATAATGTATAAAAAAGAGTTTTTTTACCAAGAGCTATTCCCTCTTTCTGAAGATGAAACAGATTATTACTTATTAACAAATAAGTATGTTTCTACCATTGAAATTGATGGGAAAGAAATATTAAAAATTGAACCTGAAGCCCTAACATTGGTATCTCAGCAAGCTTTCCATGATGCCTCGTTTTTCCTGCGCCCAGCACATCAACAGCAAGTTGCGGCTATTTTACATGACCCGCAAGCAAGCGAAAATGACAAATATGTCGCGCTCCAACTATTACGAAACTCAGAAATTTCAGCTAAAGGTATTTTACCCAACTGCCAAGATACCGGCACATCCACTATTATTGCCAAAAAGGGCCAGCGCGTTTGGACGGATATCGATGATGCGCAAGCATTATCCCGTGGTATCTATAACACCTTCCGCGACGATAATTTGCGTCATTCGCAAAATGCTGCTCTGGACATGTATACCGAAGTGAATACGGGAACTAACCTGCCAGCGCAAATTGATATTTTCTCTACCCCTGGAGCGCAATATTCCTTCCTGTTTGTCAATAAAGGGGGCGGTTCAGCAAATAAAGCCGCGCTGTATCAAGAGACAAAAGCGCTGTTGGAACCGAAAAAGCTAAAAGCTTTTTTAATTGAGAAAATGAGAGGGTTAGGAACTGCCGCATGCCCCCCTTACCATATTGCATTTGTGATTGGCGGAACATCGGCTGAATTGACGTTAAAGACGGCGAAGCTGGCTTCGACTAAATATTATGACAATCTGCCCACCGAAGGTAACCAATACGGGCAAGCTTTCCGCGACACTGAACTGGAACACGAATTACTTCAAGCCTCGCGTGAGTTTGGCTTAGGTGCCCAGTTTGGCGGAAAGTATTTTGCTCATGATATTCGGGTTATTCGTTTACCGCGCCATGGCGGTTCCTGCCCGATAGGCATGGCAATTTCATGTTCATCTGACCGAAATATTAAAGCAAAAATAAACAAAGAAGGGATATGGCTAGAGAAATTAGAGCGGCATCCTGAGCAATATATCCCCGAAAGTATGCGAGTTAATCACGAAGGGACGGTGGTTAATATCGACCTTAACCAACCGATGGATGAAATTCGTCGACAGCTTTCTCGTTACCCTGTTTCTACCCGCGTATCACTTAATGGTTCATTGATTGTGGCTCGCGATATTGTCCACGCCAAATTAAAAGAGCGGCTGGAGCAGGGGGAGGAATTACCGCAGTACATGAAAGATCACCCGGTCTATTACGCGGGGCCAGCGAAAAAGCCAGAAGAGTTTATTTCCGGTTCAATGGGGCCAACAACTGGAGGGCGTATGGATCTATATGTTGACCTTTTCCAATCCCATGGCGGCAGTTTAGTGATGTTGGCAAAAGGTAATCGTAGCCAGCAGGTCACCGAAGCCTGTCAGAAACACGGTGGATTCTATTTAGGCAGCATCGGCGGTTCTGCGGCTATTTTGGCGCAGGAATATATCAAAAGTCTGGAATGTATCGAGTTCCCAGAACTGGGAATGGAAGCGGTATGGAAAATGGACGTTGAGAATTTCCCAGCCTTTATTTTGCTTGATGACAAAGGTAATTCATTCTTTGACCAGATTCAGATGAAGGCATGTGCTGGCTGTAATCAATAGATTTTACGCGAGGATATCCCATGAGCGAAGAACGGTATCAGCAGCGGCAACAACATCTAAAGGAACAAGTTGAGACGCGCGTTGCAGATGCCACCAAAACCGGTGGCATCATCATTGTATTTACTGGCAATGGTAAAGGAAAAAGCACGGCAGCTTTTGGTACAGCAACAAGAGCTGTCGGTCATGGTCGGCAAGTTGGGGTGGTTCAGTTTATTAAAGGGACATGGGAAAACGGCGAATATAACCTGCTCAGCCGCAATGGAGTTGAGTTTCATATTATGAAGACCGGCTTCACCTGGGATACACAAGACAAAGCCGCCGATACCCAAGCAGCAAAGAAAGTATGGCAGCAAGGCTGTCGCATGTTATCCGACCCGTCTTACCATCTCGTGATTCTGGATGAATTGACTTATATGGTCACCTACGGCTACTTGGCGTTAGATGAAATCATTACCGCGCTAAAAGATCGGCCCAAGAACCAAAGTGTCATCATCACCGGGCGGGCGTGCCATCGTGATCTCATCGCCTTGGCAGATACCGTTAGCGAGTTACGGCCAGTTAAGCATGCTTTTGATGCTGGGATTAAGGCGCAGAAAGGTATTGATTGGTAATTCCCCTTTGTCCTTGACGCTGCAGCGGTGTTAGCGGTACTCGCGCGCCCGAGTCACTGACTGGAGTCAGCTCATCGGGACTTGCTCGCTTGCTGCCTTGCTGCAACGCCAATGACTTTGGGGAATTCTGCGAGTTGAAATTGCAGACATAAAAAAAGGCGCCGTAGCGCCTTTTCGTGATTGTTTTCTAGTGATTAGAGTACCAGACCCGCGATCGAAGCGGACAGCACGCTGACCAGTGTAGAGCCGTACAGCAGTTTCAGACCAAAGCGAGAAACCACATTACCTTGATGCTCATTCAAGCCTTTAATCGCACCGGCTACGATACCGATGGAAGAGAAGTTCGCGAATGAAACCAAGAATACCGATAGAATACCCACACTGCGTGGAGACAGTTCAGATGCGACTTTCTGCAAGTCCATCATCGCCACGAATTCGTTAGAAACCAGTTTGGTTGCCATGATACTACCGACTTGCAAGGCTTCATGAGCAGGAACGCCCATAACCCAGGCAAACGGGAAGAAGACATAACCCAAGATCCCCTGGAAGCTAATACCGAACAGCAGGCTGAACAAAGCATTTACCGCAGCAATCAATGCGATGAAACCAATCAACATCGCCGCAACGATAATGGCCACTTTGAAACCGGCCAGGATGTATTCACCCAGCATTTCAAAGAAGCTTTGGCCTTCATGCAGGTTACTGAGCTGCAATTCTTCTTCATCATCGGCTTTATACGGGTTGATTAACGACAACACGATAAAGGTGCTGAACATGTTAAGCACCAGAGCCGCAACCACAAACTTCGCATCCAGCATTGACATATAAGCACCAACAATTGACATGGAAACTGTCGACATTGCTGTTGCTGCCATGGTGTACATGCGTTTTTCAGACATTTTGCCCAAAATGTCTTTATAAGCGATGAAGTTTTCAGACTGGCCCAGAATCAATGAACTGACGGCGTTGAAAGATTCCAACTTGCCCATGCCGTTCACCTTGGACAGTAAAGTACCAATGATACGGATAACCACTGGCAGCACTTTGATGTATTGCAAAATACCAATCAAGGCAGAAATAAAGACGATAGGGCACAGCACTCTTAAGAAGAAGAAGGCGAGGCCTTTATCCCCCATATTGCCGAAGACAAAATCGGTACCGGTAGCGGCAAACCCAAGTAATTTGTCGAACAGACCGGCGAATCCTTTCACAAAACCTAATCCAGCTTCTGAATGGAGGAAGAAGTACGCCAACAAAACTTCAATAACCAGCAATTGAATAACAAACCGAATGCGGATGCTTTTACGATCCTTACAGATCGCCAGAGCTAATATGGCCACCACGACTAAGGCCAACGCAAACTGCAGTATATGGGACATGTGTGCTCCAAATTTGAGGCAGGCTAGATTTTCGTGGACATTTTATGTAACGGCTACATTAAAAACGAGACGTAGGCTGCAAATATAGAAATTCACTTTCATAAATGCAAACAAATTAGTGGGGTTGATCACAAAAAATAGCATGTTAATAATATGCTACAAAGGTAGTTTAACTATGCTAGTTTGGATAATTGTAGCTGTTAGTCTGGGAAATTGTGACGCAACATTTAGCCGGATTTTTCAGAAACAAACTGCTAACGATTACTGTACGGCAATTTATACGGTATTAGCTATCAGAGAGATAAGTTTTGTCGCTCTAAATGCGCTTGATAATTATTATCATTTAACTATTATTGGTGATAAGAGAATAGACGCAAATTTCCCAAGGGTAATACTGAATGTTGAATAGTCGTGCCGTCGATACAACCCGTCGTACATCAAGGAGGATTAAGCTCTCCCTGATGGGGCCTGCTTTTATCGCAGCCATCGGCTATATCGATCCCGGCAACTTCGCGACCAATATTCAGGCGGGTGCTTCATTCGGCTACACCTTATTATGGGTGGTCGTTTGGGCCAACATCATGGCCATGCTTATCCAATTACTTTCTGCCAAGCTCGGTATTGCGACGGGTAAAAATCTGGCTGAGCACATCCGTGATCGTTTCCCCCGCCCAGCGGTATGGGCTTATTGGGTGCAAGCCGAAATCATCGCGATGGCCACTGATCTGGCTGAGTTTATTGGGGCGGCGATTGGGTTCAAATTGTTATTGGGAGTGACCCTGTTAGAAGGGGCAGTGCTGACCGGCATTGCGACTTTTCTCATTCTTATGCTGCAAAAACGCGGACAAAAGCCTCTCGAACTGGTGATTGGTGGGCTGCTGTTATTTGTGGCTGCGGCCTATATTGTTGAACTTATCTTTTCTCGCCCTGAATTTGCCGCGCTGGGGCGGGGAATGCTGGTGCCTGACCTGCCTAATCGGGATGCAGTGTTTTTAGCTGCCGGGGTGTTGGGGGCCACTATTATGCCGCATGTTATCTATCTGCATTCATCATTAACCCAAACCGCAGGCGAAAACTCTAAAGCCGATCGCTATGCTTCGACCAAGCTAGATGTGGCAATTGCGATGACGATTGCCGGGTTTGTGAATTTGGCGATGATGGCGACAGCCGCTGCGGCTTTTCATTTCAACGGCTACGGCAGTATTGCTGAAATTGAACAAGCCTATTTGACGTTGCAACCGCTGTTAGGCAATGCTGCGGCGACTATATTTGGTTTAAGTTTGGTTGCTGCGGGGCTGTCATCCACTGTGGTCGGGACATTAGCCGGGCAAGTGGTTATGCAGGGCTTTGTCCGTTTTTATATTCCAATTTGGGTACGCCGCACGGTCACCATGCTGCCTTCCTTTATCGTCATTTTGGCGGGGATGGATGCCACGCGGATACTGGTAATGAGTCAGGTATTGCTGAGTTTTGGTATCGCGCTGGCGTTGGTGCCGCTGTTAGCCTTTACCGGCAATAAAGAATTAATGGGGGATATGGTTAACTCAAAATTGATTCAGATTTTGGGGAAACTCATCGTTCTGGTTGTGGTTGGACTCAATGCTTACTTACTGATCAGTTTGCTTTAATCATAGATAATTGAATAATAAGGCGGGTGAGGGTTCGTTACCCGCCAAGACATCATTATCGCTTAGTCATGATGATGGTCATGACCTTTACCGTGGCCGCGATGGTGTTTTCTCGCGTGCTTGTCATATTTCCAGTAGCGACCCTCGTGGTAATAATAGTTCTTTCTCCACCAGTCTCTCTCTTGCCAGCGATGGCCATCCCAGTAATGACCATGACGATTACGCTCACCTAAATCTCGCCCCTGATGGTTTTGCCACCATTGCCGATCGCGCCAGTCATAACCATCCCAATAATTACCACTGCGATCTTGTTCACCAATGTGTAATGAAACACTAGGCAGTAACTCAATACTCTCAGCGTTTGCCATGGGAATGAGGGGGAACCAGGCTAATATAGTGATCAGCAACAGGGGTTTTATTCTTCTCGGTCTTACAACACTCAGCTTCAACATGGCCGCTTTTAACATTATTCATCCTTATTTGGCCTTATGGCTATGACCGTATCTTAAACAGTGTCGTCGCTGCTGGGATTCGGATAAAACTGTAAAATAAGGATTTCAGAATTATCTGTGAGAATGATAAGAGAGTGGTGAAAGGTCATCAACAGGGGACGGATCCCCTGTCTGGGGATGGAAAAGGAAACGTTTACACCAAAATATCTTCAATAATTTTTATTTCAGCTTCACTGAATTCAGTATTTGCCAGCATGCCGACTGCATCATCGATTTGGCTGACTTTACTGGCCCCAATCAGGGCGGATGTCACCCTTCCGCCACGCAACACCCAAGCTAAAGACATCTGCGACAGCTTCTGTCCACGATCTAACGCCAGTTCGTTCAATTGGCGTACTTTAGCCAGTTTCTCCGCCGTAAGTTGCTCGGGATTAAGGAATTTACTGTCACTGGCTGCTCGCGAGTCCAGCGGGATACCCGCTAAATAGCGATCGGTCAATAACCCCCCCGCGAGTGGGGAAAAGGCAATGGACCCCACACCATACTCATCCAGCGTATCCTGCAAATCGGCTTCAATCCAACGCTCAAACATTGAGTATTTGGGTTGATGAATCAGGCACGGAGTCCCCAGTTGCGCCAGAATTTCACAAGCCTGCCGCATTTGTGCTGCCGGATAGTTAGATAGGCCGATATACAGTGCTTTACCTTGGCGGACTAATAGATCCAGTGCCGCCATGGTTTCTTCCAATGGTGTATTCGGGTCAGGACGGTGATGGTAGAAGATATCGACGTAATCCAGCCCCATCCGTTGCAAGCTTTGATTGATACTGGCCACCAGATATTTTTTAGAACCCCAGTCACCATAGGGGCCGGGCCACATGGTATAGCCTGCTTTGGAAGAGATAATTAGCTCATCGCGATAAGGGCGCAAGTCTTGTTGTAGGATACGGCCAAAGTTTAGTTCGGCTGAGCCCGGCGGTGGGCCATAGTTGTTGGCTAAATCAAAATGAGTAATGCCATGATCAAAAGCTCGATGAATCAGGTTGCGGCTATTTTCATACAGAGTGCTATCACCAAAGTTATGCCATAAGCCAAGAGATATAGCTGGGAGCAATAATCCACTACGACCACAACGATGATATTCCATTTCCTGATAGCGCGAGGAGGCTGCCTGGTAGACCATGATGACCCTTATTGGTGAGAGTAAACGACACTTTAGTGTATGCGTTTTCATCACTGACGTAATGTCGTGGGATCACGTTATTTTCTGGTCTTATCAGATGATGTCAGCCGCCGAGTAGGGAATGTCAGTAAATAATTACAGTGTGCGCTAATTAATAATTTAAAAACATTAGATCTATTTATGTTTTGCTTAATACTTATTCCACTATTATAAGCATTAAGGATGGTGTGGATATGGTAAGCAGCTATAAAGTGGCAGACTATTTACTGGACCGTTTAGCAGAAGTGGGCATTCGGCACCTGTTCGGTGTACCTGGTGATTTTAACCTTCATTTTCTCGATCATGTTATTAATCATCCAGTTATAGAATGGATGGGATGTGCTAATGAGCTTAATGCTGCCTATGCCGCAGATGGGTATGCTCGGGTCATGCCTGCGGCGGCGTTATTGACTGTCACCGGGGTTGGTGAATTAAGCGCTATTAATGGAATAGCCGGGAGTTTCGCTGAATATCTTCCTGTTATTCATATTGTTGGCACTCCGGCGTTACGTGCGCAAAAAGCCGGAGAATTACTGCATCACTCATTAGGAGATGGCGATTTCGGACATTTCTCGCGCATGGCGCAAGTCGTCAGCTGTGCGCAAGCCAGTTTAACCGCCGAGAATGCGACGGCTGAAATTGATAGATTGCTGGTGGCCGCGCTATGCCAGCGGCGTCCTGTTTATCTCCAACTCCCCGCCGATGTTGCACAGGCGGATGTCGCCAGACATTCTGGAGCATTATCCCTACCGCGGCCTATCTTATCGCAGACATCATTACAGGAATTTATTGATGCTGCCCGTGAGAAATTACAATCGGCACACCGGGTGGCCCTGTTAGCTGATTTTCTGGTTGACCGTTTTGGCGCCCAGCAAGCTTTGAATCAGTGGATGGCAGAAACCAATTTGCCACACGCAACGCTACTAATGGGCAAAGGGGTGTTGGATGAAACGCATCCGATGTTCATCGGGACCTACGCGGGTGCGGCCAGTCATGCCACAGTCAAAGAATATATTGAAGAGGCGGAGGTTCTTATCACCGTCGGTGTGTGGTTTGTCGATACCATTACTGCGGGATTCAGCCAGAGAATTACTCAGGATAATTGCATTGATATCCAGCCGAATCTGGCGCGCATTGGGCTAAAAGTGTTCAGCCAGATTCCAATGGCCGCAGCGGTAGCGGCACTACATGAATTATGTAAATCCCTACAAGATGAATGGCAACATCCGGTTATAACTCCTCCAGTGTTGGCGGCACCAAAAGATAACATTTTGAATCAACAAGCATTCTGGTATCACATACAACATTTTCTACGCCCGAATGATGTTTTAGTGACTGATCAGGGCACTTCATGTTTTGGTGCGGCAACCCTGATCTTACCTACAGGATGTTCGTTTTTCGCTCAGTCATTATGGGGGTCTATCGGTTTTTGTTTACCTGCGACCTATGGTGCTCAAGTAGCACAACCACAACGACGGATGATATTGCTGTTGGGGGATGGCGCGGCGCAATTGACGATACAAGAGCTGGGGTCAATGCTGCGTGATGGGCTGAACCCTATTATTTTTCTTTTGAATAACCAAGGGTATACCGTTGAGCGGATAATCAATGGGCCTGAGCAGCGCTATAACGATATTGCCGAGTGGAATTGGGCGCAACTGCCACAAGCTTTCGGTAAGGGTAAACAATCCTTTACACGTACTGTGACGCAGGTCGATCAATTGCAACAGGTATTGGCACAAATCGAGAATATTGATCAGTTGGCTTTTATTGAGGTGATATTGCCGAAAATGGATACTCCTGAGCTCCTTAATAATGTGGCTAAATCTCTTCAGGCACGTAATACCGCAGTTTGATGATGACCGGCTCTGCGATAGGCGTGGTATTTCAGCTAACTAGATTTTGCCAGTCAATTGATCCAGTAACCAATAGCCTGCCGGGCCCGGTGGGCTTTTTTTCGACCAAACGGCATCAATCGAGATCATCTTCGGCCAGCCTACCGTCGACAGGGCCACCAGTTTCTTATGGCTGTATTGTTCAACCAACCAGCGCGGTAAAATGGCCCAGCCGAAACCTTGCTCTGCCATTTCCAGTAGCATTAAATAGCTCGGTGCTGACCACATCAGCCCTTGTGACTGATTGCGCTCGGTGCGGTTGTAGGTATTGAGCCGTAATTGGCGGGTGGTGGCCAGTTGTTCAGGGCGGACTTGGGGTAACTGCGCCAGTGGATGCTCCGATTGCACAAATATAGCCATTTCTGTCTGAGCCGCTAACCGGCTGGCAGCAATATCCGGTGGGTAGTGTTGCTGGACTTCTACCACGCCAATGTGTGCCCGCCGCAGTTGTAGCAGGTCAATGACATCGTCATCTTCGGCAATTAAACATTCAAATTCAATATCAGGATAACGCTGCTCAAAACGGCGCAGTAAGGTCTCGTGGTGTGTGGGCTGATAGGTGTCGGATAGCACAAAAGTCAGCCGAGTTTCAACCTGACCTGCCAAGCGGATTGACAGGCTGTCCAGCCGTTCGCTGGCGGCTAAAATCTCCTGCACATGAGACAGCACACGACGCCCGTGGTCAGTTAACACTGGCTGTCGCGCTTGCCGGTCAAACAGGGTTAACCCTAAATCAGCCTCCAGATTGGCGATGGCGGTGCTGATGGTTGACTGACTTTTACGTAATTTGCGGGCAGCGGCGGAGAAAGAGCCGAGCGCCGCAGCTTCAACAAACGCAATCAATGCTTCAGGGGAATAGTGCATAAACTATCTATTTTATCGATGGGTTCTAATTTTAATCTATCTTAAAAAACGATGATAATCACCACCAACGATATGTTATTGATTAATTGAGTAGGTGTTTTATGCAAGTTCATCATAGATCTTTTTCTGAGCGGATTATCCATGCTGTTGGTTTTGAAGTGATTGCGGTTGCCATTTCTGCCCCTGTCGCGGCATGGCTGCTGGATCGCCCAATCCTGCAAATGGGGACATTGGCCATTATTCTTTCTTCGGTCGCGATGCTGTGGAATATTATTTACAACAGCTTATTTGATTACTTCTGGCCTGTGAGCCGCGTGGCGAAAACCGCTTGGGTGCGGGTACTTCATGCCTTGGGTTTTGAAAGTGGCTTTATCCTGATTGGTTTGCCAATCGCTGCTTTTGTGCTGGGAGTTTCGCTGTTACAGGCCTTTGTGCTGGAGATCGGTTTCTTCCTGTTCTTCCTGCCTTATACCGTCTGCTACAACTGGGCTTATGACAGTTTGCGGATGCGAATTATTCGTTCCCGTCAGCCAAACACATTGACTCCAGCAGCAGATAAAGGGCGCAGTTCGCATTAATTTGCCTGTGCTGAAACGTTTTTTTGTGATCTTTATCGCAAAGCGAAAGGGTTTACAGCATTGAGATTGTTGTTTCCCCAACCTGATTTTACAGTGGGCATAGTTGAAGTTAAGCATCCCTGTAACGGAGAAGTTTCTGATGACAAGCTATGCCCTGGTGGGTGACGTTGGCGGCACTAATGCCCGTTTGGCGCTCTGCGCTGTGACGACGGGCGAGATATCACAAGCAAAAACATATTCAGGACTGGAATATGACAGTCTGGAAGATGTGATCAAGCAATATTTGTCGGAGCATAAGGTTACAGTCACGGATGCCTGTATCGCGATTGCCTGCCCGATTACTGGGGATTGGGTGGCGATGACCAACCACACTTGGGCATTTTCTATTGCAGCAATGCAACAGAGCCTGGGGCTGAGTCATCTGGAAATTATCAATGATTTTACGGCAGTCTCAATGGCGATCCCGATGCTCTCTGAGCAAGATGTGCTGCAATTTGGCGGCACGTCGCCCCAGCCGGGTAAACCGGTTGCGGTCTATGGTGCCGGTACTGGGTTGGGAGTGGCGCATTTAGTGAATGTTGATCGCCGTTGGATAAGCTTGCCGGGCGAAGGTGGTCATGTGGATTTCGCCCCCAATAGCGAAGAAGAGGACCGAATTCTGGCTGTATTACGGCAAGAACTGGGCCATGTCTCCGCTGAGCGAGTCCTTTCCGGGCCGGGTTTAGTCAATTTATATCGGGCGATTGTGATTTCCGATGGGCGTCTGCCAGAGAATCTGGCCCCTAAAGATGTGACTGAGCGTGCTTTGGCGGATAGCTGCACTGACTGTCGCCGGGCATTATCGCTGTTCTGTGTGATTATGGGGCGCTTTGGCGGCAACCTGGCATTGAATCTCAGTACTTTTGGTGGTGTTTATATTGCTGGTGGCATCGTGCCGCGCTTTATGGAGTTTTTTAAAGCATCTGGTTTCCGTGGTGCTTTTGAAGATAAAGGGCGTTTCAAAGATTTCTTGCAGGATATCCCAGTCTATATGATTACGCATCAGCAGCCCGGCTTGCTGGGTGCTGGTGCTTATTTGCGTCAGAAGTTAGGGCATGAACTTTAGCCCTTGGAACTTGAACCTCAAGGGGTTAGCGACTCTCACTCCTTGAGCACACTCATTGGCAATGACTTTGGGTATAAGTTCTTATATTACTTGATAAAAAAAGCAGAGCCTTGGTTCTGCTTTTTTGTGCCTCTTACCAGAACTGGGAACAAGGTCGCGCTAAACCGAATAAACAGGCTATCTTACTGATTAGAATGGTACAAAAAGACCCCCATACTTTACATACTCTGGCTGAGTTGTGTTAGTTATGGGGGCGTTTCAGCTAAGGACTATTATGCATGGCTGCTGGCCGTCACGCCTGCTGGGGCAGTTGATGTCGTTTCTGTCTCGGTAGCAGCGCCTTTTGGCGGCTTAATGATGAGAGTCAATAACAGGGAAATCACTGATAACACCGCAATAACGATAAAGGTTGCGTGATAACCGCCTAAACGCGCGGCAATAAATGAACCCGCCAGTGCACCCAAACCAAAGCCTTGATAGATAATCCCGTAGTTTTTGCTGTGATTTTTCAGACCAAAGAAGTCGCCAACGATAGCCGGGAACACCGTGATGTTGCCGCCGAAACAGAAAGCAATCGCCCCAACACACAGGAAGAATAAAGCATGTGTTAGCGGCACAAAACTCAGTACCGATACTGCCAAGGTAGTGACCAGTAAGGTAAAGCTGATGACCCGCAGGCGGCCCACTTTATCGGATAAGGCACCCAAGATAATGCGCCCGGCAGTGTTAAATATGGCGATGGCCGACACGGTATTGGCTGCGGTAGCTAAGTCCATCTCTGCCAGCTGTACCCCTAAGTCTTTCACGATACCAATCAGATATAAGCCACTCATACATGCAGTGAAGAAGATGATAAACAGGAAGTAAGACTCTTTGACTGCCAGCATCTCTTTGACACTAAAATCACGTCCAGCACTTGCCAGTTGCAGGCTGTTAGCCGTTTGCGGGGCGACAATTTTTTCTCGCAGCAGGAAAGAGCCAGCGCCGACCAGCACCATCACAATAATGCCCCAGTAGAAGAAGGCCAGTGATACACCCTGATTGGCGATCAAGCTGGCATTCACATATTTGAATAGCAGGCTACCAGTACCAAATGCCCCAACAGAGATACCTGAAATCAATCCCTTACGTTCTGGGAACCATTTAATCAGATTCGACAGGGTGGTGATGTAGGCGGTGCCGTCAGCAAAACCGACCACAATGCCCGCCAGCAGATAAATCATACCCAATGACGTGGCAAAAGAGCTGGCAATCAGGCCAAGGCCGAGAATAATGCCGGAAATCAATGTCAGTTTACGAATACCAATACGTTCTTGTAGGCGGCCAGCAAACAGAGTGGCAATCGCCAAAGAGAAACTGGTGATTGAGAAGGTGGTGGCGACGGCCCCCAATGACCAACTGAATTTCTCTCCCAGAGGCTGATTAAATAAACTCCAAGTATAAATAGTGCCTAAACCCATCTGGACAATGATGGTACCAACAACAATTAGCCAACGATTTACCGGTTTACTGCTCATGCCGGACTCCTTAAACATCAATGCATGTGGCCCGAATTGAGCTATTGCGGATCTAGCTGTGGGTTGCAATAGCGTCGGTTTGCCAAAAATTACGCGCTGATGGAGCACCGAACATCTTGTCTTGAGGTGTTATCAGCCCGCCGAATGAAGCCAGTATACGGGCGGGCTAATAGCTATAGATCGAAAGGGGAATGAGCTGCATTCCAGCTGGAATGAAATGCATTTAAAGCCGCATCAATTGCCTGAACTCTTTTATCTTGCTGCGACTGACCGGGACTTCAAAGTCCAAATCACTGAGTCGCAGGATATAAGTATTGTTAAACCAGGGGACGATTTCACGAATTTTGGCTAAATTCACACAATAGGAGCGGTGGCAGCGAAAAAAGTACTCTTCAGGCAGGCGATTACAAAATTCAGTGATATTCATCGGCATGATGAACTCTTCGCGCCGGGTATAGACCAGCGTGACCTTCTCCTGCGCCGCGGCATAATAAATGTCATTGATATCAGTGACAATAATGCGCTCATCTTTCATCAGATTGATGGTATGGGCGGCAGAACGCTGGCTAGGGCTGCTGATTTGTTCTTTATTCTGGCGGTCACGTTTATGCAGTGCTTCCAGTTTTTGCAGCATCGTGACAATGCGCGACTCATGGTAAGGCTTTAAAATATAATCAAAAGCTTCAATTTCAAAGGCTTCTACCGCGTGCTCTTTGTAGGCTGTAATAAAGATAATATAAGGTTTATGAGTAAATTTGCTGATATTTTGCGCCAGCAATACACCATCAAGCGATGGAATATTAATATCGAGAAAAATAGCATCAACCTGATGATTTTGCAGATATTTAAGCACATCCAACCCATCTTCAAAAGTGGCTTCGATGGTAATACTGCTGTGCTGGCGGATCAGGTAACTTAACTCTTCTTGAGCCAGAAACTCATCTTCAACAATGATTGCTTTCATCGGTTAAACTCCGGCTGAAATACTGGGTTCTGCATGGACCTTGCCGCCATTTTTGCTGATATAAAAAGAGATCTCGGTACCCGGTTCCATACGGCGTATCTGTAAACCCTCGCCATACAATAATTTCACCCGATGATGCACATTCAGTAAACCGATTTTATTGCCCGGCATTTCGTTATTTGCCACGCGCTCAATGGTTTCCTGATTAATGCCATTGCCGGTATCTTTCACTGAAATTTTTATCTGATCACCACAGTCTTTGACGGCAATGACCACCACACCTTTACCACGGTAGGGCTGAATACCATGCACGATGGCATTTTCCACCAATGGTTGGATCAGCAAACTGGGGATCTTTAGCGAAATATCGTCATCAATATCATAAATCACCGTTAATTTACTGCCAAAACGCGCTTGCTCAATAGCGATATAGTCTTGAATTTGATGCAGTTCCTTGCGTATATCAATTTGCTCATCATTTAACTCAAGGTTGTAGCGCAGATAACGAGATAAATTGATGATCAACTGGCGCGCGGTATCTGGATTAATGCGAATCGACGAGGAAATTGCATTCAGCGCATTAAATAAAAAGTGTGGGTTTATTTTGCTTTGCAGTGCGCGCATTTCGGCTTTATTCGCCATTTCACGCAGTTGTTCAATGCGAGAAACCTCAATCTGAGTTGAGATTATCTGTGATAAACCGACGGCCATCACTTTTAATGAATAAGTAATTTTATGGGCGTGGCAATAGTAGATTTTCAATGAGCCGGTGACTTCACCTTTTTCCCATAAAGGAATAATAATAAGTGAATGAATCTGTGGCGTGCGGTGAACTTCATCATTATTACGAATGGTAATTTTACCGCGCTGAATACTTTCTTTGGTGATATCACTGATAGTTTCATGGCCGATATTATAGGTTTCTATTCCCACCCCGACATAAGCCAAAATGGTCTGGGTATCGGTGATGGCAACAGCATCGGCCTTGATATCATTGCGTATAATTTCACATACACTGCGTAAAGATTCGCCATTGATATGACGAAAATAGGGCAAGGTTTTATTGGCAATATCCAAGGCCAATTTTGCTTGCCGTGCAGCAATCACTTCTTTTTCATCCTCAACACTCTGCACCAGCAGCACAATTAAGCCGATACAGACGGCCCCTAAAATCATGGGAATCGCAATTTTAGAGACAATATCAATCCCCAGCGCGGTCGGTTTGGCCCAAATAACCACTAAGAGCATGGTCAGTGATTCGCAAATCATACCGGCCAGAATACCGATGCTCCATTGCCGCTCTTTCTTTACCTTCAGGTTGATATAACCCGACATCAAACCGGCAATAATGCTGGTAATGAGACAGGGAACTGAGGTAATACCATCAATATCAATTAAATAGCGGTGAGAACCTGCAATCAGCCCGGTAATGATCCCAACCCAGGGGCCAAATAGAATTCCGCCCGACATGACGGCAATAACCCGCACATTAACCAGAGAACCCTCAACATTAATGCCGGAATAGGTGCCAAAAATAGCAAACAACGAGAAGATCGCGGTGACTGCCGCCAGCTCCAACGGCGTGTGTTTCTCTTTTTGCAGTAACTGACGAAATAGGTGGGTGCGGGTCAGGAAGAACAGGCAAATTAACATCAGTGCGGCGCGATCAAACACCGCCAATAGCATTTCAAATATCTGGTGCACACTATTTTCTCTTGGCAACAACCGGCGATCTTAAATTAGGCATGATCGAGTGGTAGGGCGAACAAGCGGCTAATTATAAGGAGAATGGCGGCTGACTGCCATTTTATCTCAAGGAGTGAGAAAAAAGCCTGCCGGAGGCATCAGCTCCGACAGGCTATTGGGTGGGAGAAAATTACTCTGTCATACCTAATTGCTGCTTACCGATGGCGGTTAGATTCTCGGCAGTGGCTCTACCGGTGAAATCTACCTCAAAGTCATCAGCCGCAAAGTCCGGCGGCGAGCGGCCATCAATAAAACTGGCTAATTGGCGTGGTAAATAGGCGGCATTCTTTTCACACCAAGGTGCCGCGGCGATGTACATAACATTACTGTCGAACTCACCATTATGTTCGTTTTCCACTGAATGAATCACGTCACAATGCCAGAATACCGTGTCACCGGCTTCCAGATCTGGAATAGGGGAAATGGCGTCCATTAAAAGAGGATGCCACTGCTCTGAGGCAGATAACGCGCGACCCGGTGCCGCACCGCATAAGTCATCGTCAGCCACATCATCCTGCAAGGCTCGCAGCAAGATATAGGCCATGGCATTGGCAATTGGAATCACATTTAGCGTTCCGGCGTGGGTGCGCTGCGGTGTCAGCGCTGTCCAGCCCTGGAAGGCGCGGAACATGGAACAGACTGCCGGTGAAGGGAATTCCCGGACTTCAGGGCGTCCTTCGGCAGCGAACGGATCATATTTTTGCCACTCACCGGAAAATACGTGGCGATAAACATGGCGGAAATTCTCATCCAGCCAACGCTCGATTGAGCCACCGTCTACATGAGGTGATAAACCCAATGATGATGATTTTGGTGGGCGGCGACGGGTGCGGTCAGCATAAGTCACTACGCGGTTAGCATCGAAGTGCTGCTTACCATTACTTTCGGTTTGCCACAGGTTATTTAAGAATACCTGCACCGCATTCATGCGCTGATCTTGACGGGCTTCAACCTGTGGTGTTGACCAGTAAATGCCGTAAATCTGTGGTTTGCTGGCCGCCAGCGTGCCGAAATAGTTATCTTCCGCTGCATTTTTTAGCCGCTCGACGAAATTGTTACTGTCCAGATAGTGGCCAATTTCACGGTTCCACGCTGTGGCTTTTTCTTTTGGAAATACACCGAGAATGGCACAGCATCCCCGTTGTTTAATTTGTGCTTTTTGTTCATCAGTCACTTTGCCATTGATAATATCATCAGCATGAATACGTGGGACTGGATTCTCACCTTGAGCCAGACTGCGGCGGATCTCGGTGACTTGTTGGCGAATATTCTCTTCCACGGCTTGGAATACTTGCTGATAGTCAGGCAGCGCCTGACGTAATTGTTGTTTCACCGCTTTGATTGCTGCGGGAATATCGTCTATTTGTAATGAAGCCATAAGGTTGATTCTCCGATAGCTGTAGGTTGAGGGCGCGGTAATGGTTTGCACTTTGCTGACCATTTGTTTATTTTTTGTTATCTTGAAGTAAATATTATTTAAGCAAAATGGAGAAGAATAAAGGGATGAGGTTCCGGCAAAATTTCCTCTTTAAATTCTTATCTTCTTTTCATCATTAACTTATTAAAATTAAAGGAAAAACAGTGCCTGTGATTCCCATGTTTAGTCGCACGCCAGTCTCTCTGAGAACAGCACGGTTAACAATGGACAGTCTTAGTGAGCAAGACTGGCCACTGTTTTTACGCCTATACCAAGACTCGGATGTTCAGCGTTATATTTCTGATCCGATGGATATTGCCGAGATTCATGCGCGCTTTGAATCTCGCCTGATGCCATGGGAGAAGACCGCCAACCATTGGCTATGCTTGGTTATCCGCGAAAAAGAGAGCGGCGAGGCCATAGGGCTGAGCGGATTTTTAGCGGAATGGTTACCGCTACAACAAGCTGAAGTGGGTTATGCCATATTGCCGTCTTATCACGGCAAAGGTTTTGCTAAAGAATCGCTGATGGCAGTGCTGGAGTTTGGTTTTCAGCAATGTCAGTTTCATAAAATGAAAGCCACCGTCACGGTAGGGAATCATCCTTCACGGCGCGTGCTGGAGGGCTGCGGTTTTCAACTGGAAGGAACCTTGCGTGATAACTATCAGCTTGGTGGACAATGGTGTGATGACTGGGTATTAGGACTGTTAGCTGGCGAGTTTGACCCACAGCGTTGAACTCCGATGAGTAAGATATTTACTATCAGCCACTCGACAGCTATTCAGCACTGGGATATGTTCATAAACAGACCATTTACTGGTCAGCGTCGCTCGGACGGTCCGGGCGCTAACGTATCCTCGAGGAAATTATGTCTGAACAACCTGCTAAACGTCGTTTTACCCGTATTGATCGCCTTCCCCCTTATGTCTTTAATATCACCGCTGAGCTGAAAATGGCCGCGCGCCGCCGTGGTGAAGATATTATCGATTTTAGTATGGGTAATCCGGATGGACCGACACCGCCACATATTGTTGAAAAAATGTGCAGTGTCGCGCAACGTGAAGACACCCACGGCTATTCAACTTCCCGAGGGATACCGCGTCTGCGTAGGGCGATTTCTCGCTGGTACGCGGATCGCTATCAGGTGGATATTGACCCTGAAAGTGAAGCTATTGTCACTATCGGCTCGAAAGAAGGGCTGGCGCATCTGATGTTGGCAACACTGGACCACGGTGATACCGTGCTGGTGCCAAATCCTAGTTATCCTATTCATATTTATGGTGCGGTGATTGCCGGGGCGCAAGTTCGCTCTGTGCCGCTGACCGAGGGAATTGATTTCTTCGGTGAGTTGGAGCGCGCGATTCGAGAAACCATTCCTAAACCCAAAATGATGATCCTCGGTTTTCCTTCTAACCCGACGGCACAATGTGTGGAACTGGACTTTTTCGAACGGGTAGTGGCGCTGGCGAAGCAATATGATGTGCTGGTGGTGCATGATTTGGCCTACGCCGATATTGTCTACGATGGCTGGAAAGCCCCATCAATCATGCAAGTCCCCGGCGCGAAAGATATTGCCGTCGAGTTTTTCACCCTCTCTAAAAGTTACAATATGGCTGGCTGGCGTATTGGTTTTATGGTTGGTAATCCAGAATTGGTCAATGCATTGGCGCGGATTAAGAGCTATCACGATTATGGCACTTTTACCCCATTGCAGGTTGCGGCTATTGCAGCGCTGGAAGGGGATCAGCAGTGTGTGCGTGATATCGCCGAGCAGTATCGGCAGCGCCGCAATGCCTTGGTTCGTGGGCTACATGAGGCGGGCTGGATGGTCGAAAACCCGAAAGCATCAATGTATGTCTGGGCCAAAATTCCTGAGCCTTATGCACACCTTGGTTCGCTGGAATTTGCTAAGCGATTGTTATCAGAGGCGAAAGTCTGTGTTTCCCCAGGGATTGGCTTCGGGGATTATGGCGATACCCATGTCCGTTTTGCTCTGATTGAAAATCAGGACCGGATCCGCCAGGCCGTTCGTGGGATTAAAAGTATGTTCCGTGCTGATGGTTTACTGAAACCGAAACCAGCCACGGGAGAAACAGTTTAATCAATTAGCTATGCAGCGGAGCGCGCAGCCATGAGAAATCGCTATTCATTACCCCAGATAACCCTGCATTGGTTGACGTTGTTGATGGTTATTTTGACCTATGCGGCAATGTTACTTAGCGACTCAGTGCCTGATGAAGACCGGACATTGGTGAAAAACCTGCATTTTAATTTTGGTATTTCCGTCTGGTTACTGATGCTCGCACGACTCTGGTTGCGTCATCGCTATGCCACACCGGCAATCACGCCAAAATTGCCGGATTGGCAGCTATTAGGGGCGCATATTTTGCACTGGTGTCTGTATCTGATGTTCTTGTCATTACCAATACTGGGGGTTTTGGCGCAGGCTTATGGCGGGAAAACCTGGTTCCTGTTGGGTTGGCAAGTTCCACAATGGGTGACACCGAATGATGACGCGCGGGTTTGGCTAAAACAGACTCATGAGTTAATCGCCAACTTGGGCTATTTCGTGATCGGCGCTCATGCGCTGGCGGCACTCTATCATCACTATATTCGTCGTGATGATACGTTACGCAGAATGATGCCGGGAAAATGATATATAGCGAGCAATGACAAAGGGCGCAAATGCGCCCTTTGTGCTATGTCTGATGGATATTATGTTTTGTCGTAAATGGTATGGGCGAATGTTATTCGACCATCATCATGAAGGTGCCAACCCAAACCACTAACATAATTGAGATACCCATAAAGAAATATTTCATTGAACCACTCCCCCTTGGAGCTACCTCGCCAGTCTGAGTTACTCAGTCACTGTCTGCGAGTTGATGGCGCTAATGTAATCCCAATAGAGAGCGATTTTCAATACTGTATTTTTATGCATTAGATCACAATTTTGCATCTAAACAGTCAGGGATGTTAGTTAATATCTTGAAGTGTGACGCTATTAACGTTTTTTAAAATTATCGCCTAATAACAATTTGTTACTATCTTGATTTAAATTTAAGCAATGACTTTTTTCGCAATGTTATCCGCTGATTTTTCTGACCATCACCTCGGCTTCAAATCCCAGTAAATACAGGGCTTGTTCCAGCGCTTCAACCTTGGAGGCGTAATATACATCAAGCAAACGATCCATTTGCGCGGCATTCAAACCCAGTTTGCGCGCCATATCGGCTTTACGGGTGTTGGTCGCCAACATGGCATTGTGCAGTTCTGCTTTCAAACGCACCAGAATCGGGACATGAATGGCAATATCGCCGGCTTGTAAAGCCGACGGTGCAGGAACTGGGCGGCGCTCTTCCATCTCTGCTGCGATACCATTCTTAATGCCATCTTGTGCTTCTAATTCAATATCTTCCAGAGAGTAAGTCACTGATTCCAATTCAGGAAAGTCACGATACTGAATATGGTATTCGCCGCTGGCTTCATCAAACGTATAACTGGCTGGGTAATGGAACAAAGTGGTCACTCCTGTGGGGGACAAAGTACGCAAGATACCGGCATTGTACTGGTATCAGCGAGTCGGGGTTACCTATTTAGTGTATTCATTCATCAGGAGGGGATTGCCAGAGGGATTATGAGATTAACTGCATTTCCAACGCCATTGCCGGGCATCTGGAGACACATTCGCCGCAACCGTCACACTGCGCGTCAACTAATGTGGGGGGCTGGCGGGGTTGCCAGAGCAGCGCTTGTTTTTCACAAAAGTCGGCGCAGCTATTGCAGTAGATATAGGTATTCTGACAGGGGTTTTTTAGCATGGGATGAGAGACAGTAGAGTGCGGAGCAGGCGGTGAATCACCGGTTGCTCCTTTTAATAAGCCACGAAATAGCCCGCGACGGCTGATAACCCGGCTCTCCATAAAGGCTTTGTAGTAGCGCTCGTCTCTATTCATCTATTTTTCTTGGTCACCGGTACAGCTCATAAGGTTGAGGAAATAAACCTAGCTCGGCTTGCAGTGTTTTCAGATAACACTCGGTAATTTCTGCCAATAGTGGATAAAACGGATACTCAACCTGTGCATTTTTAACCAACTCAAGGTAGCGATAGGCCCAAGGTAATAAATGCTCGGTGAGTAGCACTATTTCTGCGCCATCTTGTTGATTATTATTTGATTGCTGGCTACTAACCGGCTGCTGCTCAATCAAATAGACCCAAGCCAAGAGCATTAGGCCAAATTGGTCTTCAGGTTCGTGGATAGTGCTCTGATTTGCCAACCCCAATGTGGCGAGAAATTCACGATATTGTAGTGTGCTGGCCCCCATCAGGATATTTTCTTTATCCAGATAAACCGATCCCCAGGGTGGCGCGGGCATTTCGCCTTGCCCCTCAAACAGCACCGAAAAATCATATTCCAGTTGCTCTGGAGAGATAGCGGGCATCTGTTGGCAATAATGTGCAATTTTGGCCGGATTTGGCCAGGGGAAGATATCAGCCATCTGCGGCAGTAAAGGCCAGAGGCGCTGTACCGTAGCGGATTGTGGTGGGTAGTAAAAACAGGCGCCCAGAATTCGCGGCAAGGTCGTGTCTAGTAACGTCAAAATGTCCTCTCTTCAGGCCCGGTTAATTTAGTCTTGATGAGCCGCAAACTACGGCGGCTCATCGGTTAATCACATCAACAGGCTAAATTACATTGCCACTTGCCAGAGATTATAGAAAGCAATACGCCCGGCTAATTCACCGATGACCAGTCCTGACGCGCTAACCGCCAACGTGGCGCGAGGAATTCTGTCTTTCAGTAAGGCGGCGGCGGCGACAAAGATACCTAAGGTCAGCAGCAGAATCTGAATCCCCCAAAATAGCGTCTGCTGGCTGCTCAGTTCTATTGAGCTTTGCCCAAGGAAGCTGAGGTAGCCCGGTTTATTTACCAGCGTTATGATAGCGCCGATTAGTAGTGCCGAAGCCCCGAGTTGACGTGCGCCGGTGAGAATGGCAAAAGCACCGCCACCCACCAATACGGTCATCCACAGTTGCAAAGCGGTATAGGACGTATCCCAGTTAGGTACGGTATCCAGTTGATAGACTTGAGTAATTGACCAGGCGAAGGCCAGCCCGAAGATCACTGTTGCCACATTACACAGGGCGGCCAGCACGGTATTTTTCACCATCATTGAGAAAAAAACTGTGCCACAAGCCATGGCCACAAACAGGCTGCTGAGCAGAATTTCATTGCTCATGGGCGAGCGGCCAACACCGAGCAGCATATTCATTGCCCGCAGAGGTTGCCCAACATGCAAAGTGCCGATGATTAAGCCGACCAACATCAGAATCAAGCCGACAATATTGGCTTGTTTGAGTTGCAGTGCGGTGGTCAGGCCGAGTTTGTTACTCAACCACACTAAAGCAAACAACCCGACGGCGGTCTGCCCCAGAACGGTGAAAAACACCAAGGGTAATTCATGCATTTTATACCTCCGCCGGATTCTGAATACTGCCAGATGTATCGCCCGATGGTCTGGCATCTCGATGGCCTCGGATCACCAGATTAGGCTGTGTGAGATGCGCGAGCGGTAAGGGTGCAATCGCATTTTCTTCACCGTATTTTTCTCTTAGCAGCGTAATGTCATCGAAATCTAATGCACGTTGTGGGCAGGACTCGACGCACACTGGCTTATGGCCTTCAGCAACACGTTGATAGCAACCATCGCATTTGGTCATCAGCTTCTTTTTGGCATCAAATTGCGGCGCGCCATAGGGGCAGCGCATTTCGCAGTAGCGGCAACCAACACAGAGATCCTGATTGACCACCACCAAGCCGTCTTCTTCACGTTTGTGCATGGCGCCGGTAGGGCAGCCGGTGACACAAGTGGGAGACGAACAGTGGTTACAAGCAATGGACAGATAGTAATTAAACACATTCTGTACCCATAGATTGCCTTGCTGAGTCCAGCTGCCGCCGCCGTATTCATATACCCGGCGCAGTTTTGGCCCTAGCTCCAGGTTCTTCTCATCTTTGCAGCTGATTTGGCAGGTTTTGCATCCCGTGCACTTGGTGGAGTCGACAAAAAAACCATATTGCTTCATTTTTCAACTCCTTATGCGCGTTTAACTTCAACGAGGTTAGTATGCTGTGGGTTGCCTTTCGCCAGTGGTGATGGGCGCAGTGTCGTTAACGTATTAATGCAACCACCCACATCGATGCCCTCCCTGTTGAGATTGCGCCATGCCCCTTGCGGCACCGTAATCACCCCCGGCAATACACGTTCGGTGATTTTGACTGCAATCAGGATGCGGCCCCGGTCATTAAAAATTTCGACCATATCGCCTTGTTGCAAGCCGCGAGCTTTGGCGTCAATCGGGTTCATCCAGAACTGGTGTGGCACAGCTTCACGCAACATTGCCACGTTGTAATAAGATGAGTGGGTATGGCCTTTGATATGAAAACCAGTCATTTGCAGTGGGTAGGTTCTCAGGGTGTCAACATCACTGACCCCTTCAAATGTCGGGCAATATTCCGCGACGGCAGTAATGCGGTCTCCCGGTGCCAGTTGCCACTCTTTCTCCAATGTAGCGAGTGCTTCGGAGTAGATCTCAATTTTGCCAGAAGGTGTTTTTAGCGGGTTATTCAGCGGGTCGTCGCGAAACTCTTTTAAGGCGATATATTGACTGCTGTCGGCAAAGATTCGGTCAATAATACCTTTGTCGTTGGTTTGCTCGAAAGGCGGCAGTGCCGGGTTCTTCTCACGCATTTTGTTATAGCTGATTTCAATCCACTCTTGTTGGCTGTGGCCTTCGGTAAAGGCTTCGCCAATCCCACATTTTGCGGCAATCTCGGCTAAAACATCATAAGAAGGGCGGCATTCCCACATGGGTTCAACCGCATTTTGTAGCCGCGTGACATAGTGATAAGCCCCGCTGGCATAAGAGTTATCAATCAAGTCATTTGATTCGACCCACGTGACGTCCGGTAAGAGCAAATCAGCATATTTGGCTGAGTTAGTCATGTGGTTTTCCCACACCAAAATAAACTCGCATAGCGACTCATCCTGTAAAATCTGGTGAGTTTTATTTAGGTCGGAATGCTGATTGCCAATAACGTTGCTGGCGTAGTTCCACATAAACTTAATATTGGTATCAAGTTTATCTTTATTCTTCACGTGAGCATTTTGGGCTGTCATCTCGGTGCCACGGAAAATGGCATCTGTCCACATAAAGCAAGGGATGGCTGTTTTTACCGGATTGGCAATACTAAATCCCGGCACGGGATATTTCACGTTGCCGCCCCAAGCGCCGGTATTCGTTCCGGCTCGACCGATATTTCCAGTCATTAGGGGGAGCATCATAATAGAACGTGCAGCCTGCTCACCATTGGCACTACGCTGAATGATCCGCACCGCTAATACAGGACACGCTACTAAGCAACACTCTTTAGTTCATAGTTTTCTGGACTGATATAGCCC
>NZ_CABHWW010000010.1 GCF_902170305.1 Yersinia alsatica
ATAATTATGTTCTTACATATAGTTCTAATGTTGACTCAGGCCTGAAGAATACTTTAGCTAACTATATTAATTATGTAGATAGACAAGTTATTGGTTATTTTAATGAGAAAATAAAATTCACAATAGATACGTATAAAAAGACTGCAAATGATGAGTATCAACTTGCCATGCAACAAGCAAAAAATGTACAAAAGGTCAGAATTCAGCAGTTGGAGCATAATATTTTAATAGCCAAAGCCGCTGGGTTACAAAAGCCAGTTGTTAATGCATTTGCTACACAGTCTGTTAATACTGACTTTCCTATTTCATGGGGTTATGATGTATTGAATCGTCAGTTGGAAATTGAAAAGTCAATTACTGATCTAACTACTATTAATGCTGATTTATTAAGAAATAAACTTTATCTTGATAAAATCAATGCATTGCAGCCAATTGTACTTAATACTCAGTCATTTAATTATTTGCAGCTGCCATCTGAACCTGTGCAGCAAGGTGCTGCAAAAAAACAACTATTAGTTATTTTATTTGGCTTTATTGGTTTTGTTAGTTCTATTGGATTTGTCTTGGTCCGTTATTATATTCTAGAACGAAAAAATACATTACTAAAAGAGTCTTGAGAATAATATTTTCTTTAAAATAGCTATAATTAGCGATGGCGTAATTAAGTCATCGCTTTTTTATTATCATCTTTAAACCACCTCATTGAGGTGGTCTTGCATTTCTTCTTCTACAGTACCTCCAATATTAGTACTTCTGTTATTTCTAGCTTTTAACTTGCTCTCTATTTCTGATATATCCCATTCTTTATCTAGCTTTGCCTAGGCAATATTGAAGAATACTATAGTAAAGTTGAATGTGTGACCTAAGTACTTCACCTCACCACCTCTTGATTTTTTGCTAAAGTCGCTAGCTTTCAATTGCTAATCTCTACGATAACTCTCGCCGTGATGTCTGTATACCTAACGCCTTTCTATACTCGTAACCATCAAATTTCCTGAAATATATTTTTATTTGTAAGTTGTCTATATGATTGTTTTTCGAGCAACTAATGTTAGCGTCTAGCATGAAAGCATTGAGGAACAGCGCCATTCTGTGGACAAAATCAGTACAAACTAGTGGTGGGTTTTTCGTATCTATGATTAGTTAATAGTATCAATCAAAGATAATTTTTTAAAATAACCTGTCGTTTTATGAATTGATGGCTAAGCTTTACGTTGAAAATGTCCAAGGATTGGCTGCCGGTAGCCAAGGGCGGTAGCTTTCTTATGGCTAGTTCAGTAACCGAGTAGTATGGTCTTGCCCACGAAAAATTGCCGCCATTAGCTACCAGTGATTTTGTATTCGTTCCTATAGTCACCATTGCAGTGCCTGAAACAATGATCCAATGTTCTGATTGATGATATATCCATCGTGGATTTACCGACATTCATTGTCGTTGCAGCGGCGGCAACGGTGTAGTGCTGAACGAGTACAAGCTGGGCAGCCTCAAGTCGGAACTCTGGGCTAAAATTGCTATTTAGTTGGGGTGTTTATTTATTTTTAATAAATAGAATGTGAATTTTCCCTAAGTATATTTTTTATATTTCTATATGACGTTAGTTATATTATTTCATTCGCTCTATATACCTATAAAAATAAATTGAATTTCCAGCTGTTTTCATAAAATAGTAACAATCTATGCAATGTTAATAATATCAGATTTTAAAGCACCGAAGGGTGTCTGACTGGAGTAAATTAATTTGTTTTTATCTCTTTGGCATCACCGTAGTCTGGTTATTGAACTGACAAAACGTGAGTTTTCCGGTAAATATCGCGGTTCTTTTGGGGGAGTTATTTGGTCTCTTGTACAACCACTATTTATGCTTGCAGTTTACACCATTGCTTTTGGTATGATTCTCAAGGCGAGGTGGGGATTTTCTGGTTCAACTGTGGATTATGCACTAATGCTATTTGCTGGCTTGATTGTTTTTAATTTATTCTCTGAAATTCTTACTAAATCAACGATGCTAATTATCGGGCAGCCCAATTTTGTTAAAAAAGTAGTTTTCCCTTTGGAATTGCTACCTGTCATTACTGTGTTCACTGCATTGGTCCATGCATTTATTGGTATTGTTGTATGGTTGTTGGGATATCAGCTTCTGGTAGGAACACCAAAGCTAACGATATTTTTCGTGCCCTTGATTTTGCTCTGTTTTTTACCAGTTCTATTAGGCGTAGGATGGTTACTTTCATCGATAGGGGTGATTTTCCGTGATATTAGTCAGATAACAGGAATGCTCAATCATGTATTACTTTTTTTAACCCCAATTTTTTTTAGTATTGATGCCGCTCCCCCCATGCTGCAAAAATTTCTGCTGTTAAATCCACTGACATTTATCGTTGAACAATTTCGTCTGGTTTTGTTTTACGGAGAAATACCTATGTTCAAAGGCCTTACTATATATTGTATGTTGGCAACTCTATTTGCCTGGGCCTCGTTTGTGTTGTTCAGTCGTTTGCGCCCTTACTTTGCAAACATGGTGTAAATGATGACCAATGTTGCCATTTCAGTTCGCAATGTCAGTAAATGCTTTCGAGTGTTTGATGATCAACGTTCCCGTTTGCTATACGCCATTTGGCCTAAGTATGTAAAGGGCATGCAAGATGTTTGGGCTCTGAAAGATATTAGTTTTGAGATACAGCGCGGGGAGGCTGTCGCGCTTATTGGTCGTAATGGCGGTGGTAAAAGTACTTTACTTGAGATATTGACGGGGACGCTGACGCCCACTACCGGAGAAGTCCATGTAAATGGTCGCGTCTCAGCTTTATTGGAATTGGGGAGTGGTTTTAATCCCGAATATTCAGGAAGAGATAATGTCATTTTAAATGGCTTACTTTTGGGGCTAAGCAAACAGGAAATAGTAAGTCGTTTTGATGAGATTGAGGCATTTGCTGAGATAGGTGCGGCGATTGAACGGCCAGTCAAGACCTATTCTAGCGGAATGATGATGCGCCTGGCTTTCTCGGTACAAGTTCTCTGTGAGCCGGATGTTCTTATTATTGATGAAGCACTTAGTGTGGGGGATTTTTTCTTTCAACAGAAATGTTTTAGTTATATCCGGGGATTGCGTGCTAAAGGCGTCACGTTACTTTTCGTCTCACATGATATGGGCACGGTTCGGGATTTGTGTAGCCGTGCACTCTATCTGCAACAAGGGCAGATGGTGTGGAATGGGGAGGTCAATGCAGCGATCCAGCGTTATCTTGGTGGGGAGTCGTCGGTGAAAACTTCGTTGATCACAGCGGCAACACTTGATGATGGTATTTCTGCTCATGAACTTACCTCAGAAGCTCCTTGGGGGAAAGCGGCTGTGTGGGAAAGAGTAAGAAGGGCAGATCGGGTTACACAGATTGTGGCCGTTGTTATTGAGGATATTACTGGTAATGCTACTCAGATGGTCCAGATCGGGGAAAGGCTACGTTTGGTAGTGTGGTATCAGGCCAACGAAGAGGAGCCTGTGCATGTTAGCGTTTTACTAAAAAATGCTTACGAGCAATTGGTCAATTGTACCAGTTCGTACACTTTAGGCACTCCAATGTTGGCTAATACAGATTGTAATCTTGCTACTTTTACACTTGATCTTGATATTAATCTTGAAGCAGGACAGTACTCAATCATGGTTAGTTTAGGGTTGATTGGCGATCAACCTAATCAAGGAACAATACTGGATGAAACGCCTTATTTAGGGCCATTGACTGTCCGTTGGGACTACTCGGCGGATATTCCACCTTTTTTGGGGATGTTCGGAATACCCGCTCAGGCTAATTCTCCAGAACTTTACCAAGAGGAAATATAATCATTGTTTGTATTTTAAAAATATGAGAATTACATCCCTCTGATTTTCACAAATAGCAGCATCACCGTTAATGATTACAGCCTGTGGGTTTACTTGTATCTAATGGTCCGCAGTACGATGAAATTGGCCTATTTAGGAATGAGGGCGTTTATTACCACGATTTTTCTATGAAAAAATAAAGGCCAGTGCTTTGAACAGTTATCCAAATATGTATAAATATTATCTGCTATTGTTGCTCTATAATGAGTGTTTAATTATTGGTAGAGAGAAACCAAAAGGTAAATTTAGGGAAATAAAAAATTTTGGGAGGATCTATGGGGGCGGTAAATTTTTCTATTGACCCAATGTTGGTAAATACATTAAAGAGCTCGCTTCCGCTGGATATTTTTGTCGAAACAGGAACTTTTAAAGGGGATACTATTGAGTTAATTAGAGATAAATTTAGTGAGATTTATTCTGTAGAGTTGTCGAATGAATATTATGAAATGGCGGTACAGCGTTTTGCTGATTATGCAAATATAAATTTGGTTCATTCAAACTCTCCTTCGGCTATGCAAAATTGGATGCCGGGGTTAATTAATAAATCAGTACTTTACTTTCTTGATGCACATTGGTGCGCAGCAGAAAATACCGCGAGTATAGCGTCACAGTGCCCTCTGCTAGATGAAATAAATGCAATTGGCAAACTCAATGCCGAAAGTGTTATTGTTATCGACGATGCTCGTTTATTTCTAGCTCCACCATTAATCCCTCATGAAATTTCGCAATGGCCAAGTTTTCATCAGATTATTTCAGCACTTCTTTCAATGAGTTCTAATCATGAATTGATGGTTGTTAATGATGTGATAGTATTCCATCCTAAATATGCCAAAGCAGTGATGCAAAGCTACGCACAAATTAACGGGATAGATTGGCTGATAGCAGCACAAAATATTCATAATGAGTGGATGGAAGAAGCTAAGGAAAAGGAGAATGTAATACAGGATCTTAAGCAGTCCTTATCTGAAAAAGATATTATTATTGAAAGTCAATATAAAGAAATTATTGCTTACCGAACAGCTTATGGTGGCCTAGGCCTGCTACGGCCTTTTGCTCGATTGATTCATCGGCTATACGAAATAGTTCGACCTCGATTAGGTAACCTTAATCAATATGCGCCGCGTGAAGTATATCTTGGGCGGTGGGAAACGAATAAAGTTTTTAATTCTTATCCATCAATTTCGATTGTTACGCCTTCATACAATCAGGCTAGGTTTATCGAGAGAACAATTGTCAGCATACTAGAACAGCAATATCCCAATATAGAGTATTATGTTCAAGACGGTGGTTCGACAGACAGGACTGTAGAAATACTAAAGCAATATCAAGCTAACTTAACTGGATGGGTTTCCGAACCAGACAGCGGGCAGTCACAGGCAATAAATCGAGGTCTGGCTAAAACCAATGGTGAGATCATGGCTTGGCTCAATTCAGATGATTTACTGTTGCCCGGTGCTTTACATACTGTGGCTGACTATTTTATCCGGCATCCTGACATTGATGTTGTATATGGTAACCGCTTATTGATAGATGAGTGCGATAAGGAGATTGGTCGCTGGATCTTGCCGGGACATGATAATGAAGTGTTATCTTGGACCGATTATGTACCACAAGAAACCTTATTTTGGCGACGCAGTATTTGGGAGAAAGCTGGTGGTCAAATTGATGAATCATTCCGTTTTGCCATGGATTGGGATTTACTTGTACGTTTTAGGGATGTTGGTGCCCGCTTTGGGCATGTAGACCAATTTTTGGGGGCATTTAGAATTCACGCATCCCAGAAAACATCTGCTGAAATAAATGAAGTAGGTCATCAGGAAATGGATCGAATTCGCATGCGTATTCTTGGTTCAGTCCCGGATCAGAAAGCGATCCGCAGAGCTATTTTCCCTTATATGATAAAACATATCGTAGCTGATATGAATTACCGGATTAAAACTAGATTAGGAATAAAGACATGAAAATATTGTTATTACGATTATCGATAGCACGTTGTAAAATGTAATTAAGGGAAATAACTATTATGTCTGCCTTTTTGTTTACATTGAGTCTCTTTACCTTCTGGGTGTTGTTAGGGTATGCCATTATTACAGTCTTTACTCCCCGGTTACGTATACTTCAAGGAATATTGATATCGCCAGCTGTCGGTATAGCGACTACCGTATTGGTTGTTTTCTTTATTAATCGGTCTGGCATTCCAGTAAAAGACTTTGGTCAATGGTTACTGCCCTTTCTTGCCTTTTTTTCAATCATCGTATTAGTTATAAAAAAACCGATCATACCATTAAAAAAATTGCTTCCATTTATAGGCATACTACTGGCCGCTCTAATTCTCAATGCTTGGCCGATGTTCAGTTATGGATTCAATTGGGTTAGCTTTGCCAATGATGACATGGCTAATTATGCGCTGGCGGCTCAACGCTTTCTCAATCATGGCTTTTTCGAACAACCAAATTTTGATGATTTACTGGTGGGAAAAGATTATTCCTCAGCCTTTTGGTTTATGCATGTTAGAGGTGGTGTCCGTTCGGGTAGTGAATTGATGCTGGCTGTGGTATGGGCATTCTCAGGTTTAAATGCACATCAGATTTTTATGCCGGTTATTATGGCCTTGCATTTGGTAGTGTTGTCTGTCACTGGTGCCATGGTGTCAGGGTGGGGCTATTCCAGAAGAACTGCTTTAATTGCCATGTCACTGCTAGCTGTTTCACCAATAGCATCGCTTGGTGCTATTTATCAGTTGATTGGCCAAGAAGGAGGCCTGGCTTTGCTGGGGGCAGCTATTACCTTAATGTGCCGACCATACACACTCACACCCGTCGCTAGACGAATCTGGGGTCTGCTCCCTACCGTTTTGGTATTTTCAGGGTTGTTTGTGTGGTATCCAGAGTTGATGCCATTCTTAGGATTGGGATGGTTACTCTATATTTGCTTGTTATTTATCAGGAATAAGAAGAAAACTACAAAAGTCATCGTACCAGCTTTAGTGATTGGTCTCTTCGTACTGATGGTGCTGAATAAATACGCGTTAGCGGCTTTAATGTTTATGTTCGTGCAAGTGACATCGGGTATGACATCGGGTGATTTTAATGGGTTTTCTTTTCCCTATTTTATGGTACCTGGTGGTATTGCGGCGTTCTGGGGATTAATACCGATTACAAGTATCCGTGAACCCTTTCTCTCCATTGCTATTATAAGTGGCTTGTTACTTACCTATTGGTTAGTGTTTCGGGTTATGCCAATGCAGATAAGGCGAGGGATGGCTCCAGTCAGCTTCATGTTGATTATGGTTGTATTGGGGATAATACTGTTCTTTCGCAACAACGATTTTGGTCTTTTTAAAATAACGATGTTTATTCAACCTTTCCTAGTTTGTGTTATAGCTATTGCTATCACAAATTGGAAATTGAGAAAGGTGCCGCGTTTAGTAATTCTCTTCTCAGTAGCTATATTTATTTCCATGCTAGCTTCTAATAACTTCTATCTTAATAAGAGTACTGGAGAAGACTCGGCGGGAGGATTAGTTGAAGTACCTAATGCATCTAAACAAAAGGTATATCAGCAATTACAGAAACTATTCGAATCATTGCCTTCAGAAAATGATAAATATATATCAGGTATAGACAATATTTCATTGGCAAAAATTTTAGTTCTATACTCACAGAGTAATAGTATATTCTTTCCAAGTCGAGACTATTTTGAGCGTATTATAAATACAAAGACAAGTGATATAGAAAATAAAAATGAAGCTGAATATAAAGATAAAAGATTTCGTGAGTATAAAATAGAAATGAATTCTAAAGTTAATCGATTTTCCATACCTGTGGATAGCGAAAATTTATCCTCTCGTTCATTGATTACGACTACAGCGAAACAAAATATTTTCAACGGAATAGAGACTACTGATGGGCATAATTATTTCAAACTAATTACATCCCCCAAGAATTATCTCATCTTCATACATTCAGATCTAGGCAATCACTACTTTTCTCCACCGAACCGTAGAAATGTGGCATTTTATATGTTGGAAAATGATCCTATGTTTCCCGGGCAAAAGTTCTCTGCACTTGGAGAAGATTTATTATTCTTAGTGCTGGGACCGACTAAAAAGCCACGAGCCATGATGGAGTTGACAACTACACTGACAAAGCAATTTGAAAGCGAACTACCAACGCCGCAAGTACAGGGTGTTCCTCTTAAGTTTATCGGGCGTGGGAGTGGCCGAATTTTTTCTGACCCTATTGGGCTTACAGATATTAACGGAATGTCTTTCGTTTCTGTAGATATAGGACGTCAAGGTAAGCAAATGCCAAATTCTCGAAATGGGTTGATGCTGCTATATGGTAGAGGTGTGTCGCTTGATCCTCGTTATATTACGACATTTGGGCGAAATATTTCGCTAATCTCTGAAGAACAATACCAATTGCTGCAATCACCACCAAGTATTACCCATTTCCCGGAAGATCTGGCTAATCCAAATCTGGAGTACTCTGGTATCTATGAAGATGGCTGGATTTCGGAGCGTTCATTTTTCAAATTAAAAAGTGGTAAAGAAACAAGCAAATTTATTGTTCGTGGAGTGATCCCACAGCTCGATAAGGCTGCTGATTTTTCGACTGAACTGATAATTAGTATAAATGGTCAGTTAGTCACACAACGGAAGCTAGGGATAGGGGGATTTTCGGTGGAAATCCCAGCTACTGGTTTAAATAATACCCAGCGTGTTGATCTCGAATTTACAAATTATCTACAACTTCCAGGCGATGATGGCCGTATTACTGCAGGAAAGATTGACTTTATAGGATTTAATTAATATGAACCCTACTCATTTAGCATCTGAATTCACTCCACAAATATCACTAGTTGTCCCAGTTTATAAGGAAGAGGCGAACATTCGCCCCTTTTTACAACGTGCGGAAGCTGTATTTTTGAATATGGGAGTAACCTATGAAATTATATTTTCCTTGGATCCATCACCTGATAAAACAGAAGAAATTATTATTGAGGAAATTAACCGTAATTCAAATATTAAGCTGATGGTATTCTCTCGCCGTTTTGGACAGCCGGCGGCAACCATGGCGGGTATTCTTAGTTGTGTTGGTGAGACCTGTGTAGTGATTGATGTAGATTTGCAGGATCAACCAGAACTGATTGAGAAAATGTTTGCCAAATTACAGGAAGGGTACGAAGTCGTTTGCGCGAAACGGCGTTCCCGTAAGGGGGAAACCCTTATCAAAAGGATAATTGCCCATCTTGGTTATGGGCTAATCAATAAGCTGAGTGATGTGGAGATCCCACGCAATACTGGCGATTTTCGTATCATGACGCGGCGGGTGATTGAAGAATTACGTCGACTGAATGAATGCCATGGCTTTCTACGAGGTTTAGTGGCTTATGTTGGCTTCCGGCAGGCATTTATAGAATATGATCGAGACGAGCGATATGCAGGAAAGGGGAATTATAATCGCTTCACTGGCTCGTTCAAGATTGGACTCAATGGATTGATTAGCTTCAGTTCTAAACCACTATTCGTAATGTCAATCAGTGGTTTTGTGCTTGCTGGTCTAAGCTTTCTTATTGGTGCATGGTATGTTTTTCAAAAACTTGTCGGAATTGATATTACCCCAGGTCTACCAACTACAGTTCTGATTATTAGTTTCTTTGCCGGAGTACAACTATTAGGTCTCGGATTAATTGGCGAGTATGTGGGGCGCATATACGATGAGGTCAAGCGCAGAC
This sequence comes from Yersinia alsatica, assembly GCF_902170305.1. Classification (GTDB taxonomy): domain Bacteria; phylum Pseudomonadota; class Gammaproteobacteria; order Enterobacterales; family Enterobacteriaceae; genus Yersinia; species Yersinia alsatica. Next base: position 9,615 of record NZ_CABHWW010000010.1, read on the forward strand.
CAATGTGTATAATTGACCGAAGGATTAATTTTAAAGATGAAAAGTAATGATATGAACGACAATAAATGGCCAAAGTTATTTCCTCCTCTTACTGAGGAGCAACAAAGAATTAGTAATGATTTTATGAAATATTGGCATGATGTATTACCAAAAAAATATGGGTTTGTTGATAGATTTAATCACTCATATCCTGTAAAAACTGCACCAAAGAATTTTTTTCGAACTCTAGAAATTGGTGCAGGGACAGGAGAACATCTCCATTATGAAGAGTTAACCGAAATCCAGGAAGCAAATTATGTAGCGGTTGACATCCGGGAAAATATGGTTTCTGCTTTACGTTCACGTTTTCCGAGAGTTCAGGCAATTGAAGGTGACTGTCAAAAAGAGATGAATTTTGAGGATGGTTATTTTGATCGAATCCTTGCAATCCATGTGCTTGAGCATTTACCTAATTTACCTGCTGCAACTAAAGAGATGTATCGGCTTTGTAATAAAGATAAGGGGGTGTTGTCAGTTGTTATTCCCTGTGAGGGAAGTATGGCTTATTCGCTTGCGCGAAAAATTTCGGCACAGAGAATATTTGAACGGCGTTATAAGCAAAGTTATAAATGGTTCATCGAAAGAGAACATATTAATCTTCCATATGAAATTCTTGAAGAGCTTTCACCATATTTTTCACTGTCATCTTCAACCTACTTTCCTATACCGATAAAATTTGAGTTTTGTAATCTTTGTATTGCGGCAACATTTAAACCTAATTGATTTTTATATATGTGGGTGGGCTTTCGATTCTATTGATATGCTAATTTTCACTTCAGGATTGTATGAAAAAAGCAAATAAATCCATTATTGATTTATGTGGTCATGTTCATTTTTTTTCTAAATTTCTCTTGGTCGGTGGAATGACCATGGCTATATACTTTCTATTTATATGGGTTATGAAAACATTTATTGGACTATCTTATCTTTTTACAGTAAGTTTAGCCTATTTTATCTCAGTATTATTTCATTTTTTTGCAAATAAGTATTTTACGTTTTCAATATCTACATTAGGGGAGAGTAAGGCTATTATTGTTCGGTATCTGTTTTTATTAATTCTTAATTATTTTATTACAATATCTATTGTTGGTTTTTGTGTTGATGTGCTTTATTTTTCAACTTATATTTCAGTCTGTATTTCAGCCGTTTTTACGATGTGCACTGGATATTTATTAGCAAGATACTGGGTCTTCAAAAATTAAGAAGGAAATACTATGAGTTATATAATAGTAACTGGATGCTCTGGTTTCATTGGTAGTAACTTAGTTGATAGGTTATTGATTGATGGTCATAAGGTTCTTGGAATAGATAATTTTAGCACAGGACTGCGTCGCTTTCTTAGTAGTGCTTTGAGAAACTCTAATTTCAATTTAATCGAAGCTGATCTCTTGGATCTTGATTCGATAATACAGGCATTTATAGGTGCTGATATGGTATTCCATCTTGCAGCTAATGCTGATGTTAGATTTGGAACACTGCATCCACGTAAGGATCTGGAGCAGAATACTATCGTTACTTACAATGTTCTGGAAGCAATGCGTGCCAATGGAATTAATAAAATTGCATTTTCTTCGACGGGTTCTGTTTACGGCGAAGCCTCTGTGCCTACTCCCGAAAATGGACCATTTCCTATTCAAACTTCCCTATATGGAGCTTCCAAGGTTGCTGGTGAAGGCTTAATTTCGGCATATTGTGAAGGCTTTGGATTTAAGGCATTTATATTTCGTTTTGTTTCAATTTTGGGTGAGCGTTATACACACGGGCATATATTTGATTTCTATAAAAAATTAAAAACAGATCCTACACGTCTTCCTGTATTAGGGAATGGTAAGCAGCGCAAGTCCTATCTTTATGTACAAGACTGTATTGATGCCATGCTATTTGCTGTAAATAACGCATCAGACAAAGTCAATATTTTCAACCTTGGGGTTGACGGATATTGTGAGGTGAATGACTCTATTGGTTGGATTTGCGAGGAACTGGGTGTTCATCCTCACCTAGAATATTCGGGAGGGGACAGAGGCTGGATTGGGGATAATCCGTTTATTTTCTTAGACACTACGAGGATTCGTACTCTGGGTTGGCAGCCAAAGTTTGATATTCGAGACGGCGTTATCAAAACTGTACAGTATCTTCGTGAGAATGAGTGGGTATTTGAATCAAGAGGATGAGATGACTAAAAAATATACATGCAAAGTTTGTGATGCAATAGCCATTCCCATTGGTTCGCAAAATGGCAACTTAGACGGAAGAACATATGAATTTGCACAATGTAATAATTGTCATTTCTCTTTTGTTATAAATTTCCGCGAAGATTATGCTGAAATATATAATGAAAATTATTATGCTGGCAGAGGCGCTGACCCAATGGTGGATTATATAAATGAATATAAAAATTCATCAATTACGATAAGAAACTATGAATGGCAGGGGATCGTTAAAATTTACCAGGAATTTTGTCCAGAGAATTCTAAATGGCTTGATTTTGGATGTGGTTCAGGAGGGTTAGTCAGGTATGTTAAAAAACAAGGAATAGATATTGTTGGATTCGATGAAGGATGGGCAGCATCATTAGGGCGGGAGGGGGGAACACAAATACTTACTGCTTCTGAATTGATACAGCATAATGGAACGTTCGATTTTTGCAGTGCTATTGAAGTATTTGAACATATACCTAACCCACTAGAAGCCTTTAGGCAAATTAGACGTATATTAAAACCAGGCGGGATATTATTTCTGACAACTGGGAATGCTCAGCCTTGGCGTTCAAAATTATTAAACTGGAGCTATGCAAGTTGTCCTGATGTTAATGTCTCTTTTTATGAGCCGGAAACATTGGAGTTTTGTATGAGAAAAACTGGATTTTTACCGAAGAAAATAGATAATTTTAATCAGTACTCGGATATTATTAAATATAAGATTTTAAAAAACACCGGATTCCAGAATAAAAGTTTTCTAATTGATATGTTGCCTTGGAGAATAATTTCAAAATTGGTCGATTTGCGTTATCAAGTTTCGGCCCAGCCTTATGGAGTCGCAATATAATTATGGGGAAATTAGCAGTAATCACTGGCGCTACTGGTGGGCTAGGTCGCGAGTTAACTCGTAAATTTTGGGATGCTGGATACAACTTGATTTTAGTTTCAAGGCAAGCTGATAAATTAGAATATTTATCACAAGCTCTGGCTAATAAAATTAATCAATCAGTACATTGTATAGAAACTGATTTATCCAGCCTTTCACAGGTATCTTTATTATCAGACTGTTTAACTGAAAAAAAACCTACTGTATTGATAAATAATGCAGCTATTCAAGGCCCCATAGGACCATCGTGGGAAAACGATTCCGCTGAGATTCAATCTACGATTCAAGTGAATTTATTAGCCCCAATTGAGTTATGTCGAGCTGTAGTGCCTGGGATGATAACTAATGGCGGTGGTGCAATCATTAATATATCGGGGGGAGGCGCTACTGCACCTCGAGCTAATTTTACCTCATATGCAACTGCTAAAGCCGGGTTAATAAGATATAGCGAAACGTTGGCAGAAGAAACCGCGGTATATGGCATTAAAATTAATTGTATCGCACCAGGCGTAATGAAAACGAGCATGTTGAGCGAAATACTGAAATGTGGCGCTAATGTTGCTGGTGAACGCGAATTCACCATGGCTAATAAGGTATTTGCCGAAGGTGGTGTATCTATGGAGTTGGCTGCAGAGCTAGCTTTATTTTTAGCCAGTGAAGAGAGTAATGGTGTAAGCGGGAAATTGGTCAGCGCTGTGTGGGACGACTGGACCCACTGGGCAGAACATCTAGAGGAGTTGTCATCTAGCGATGTTTATACTTTGCGACGTATTACTGGTCGAGATCGCGGTTTTTTATGGGGTGACAAATGACTGAAAGTAGACAGGTATTTGGCGTTGGCATAATTGGCTGTGGGCTGATTGGTAAGAAAAGGGCCAAAGCATTGGGCCAAGTAGGAAAACTTTTGGCATGTGCTGATCTTGATGTGAGTCGAGCAGAGAGCTTGGCGAATAGCTATGGCGCCAGAGTATTCCATGATTGGCGAGAGCTAGTGTTATACCCGGGAGTTGAGGTAGTGATTGTTGCAACACTCCACGACTCTCTGGCAGAAATCACGTGTGTCGCAATAGAAGCAGGAAAGCATGTATTGGTTGAGAAGCCTGCAGCAAGAACGGTAGCTGAATTGATGCCTGTGATGGCGGCGGCGGCAAAGTCCGATGTAAAAATTCATGTAGGATTTAATCATCGTTATCATCGTTCTTTACGTAAAGCTAGAGAAATTGTGGATAGCGGTGTACTTGGTGAGTTGATGTTCATTCGTGCTCGATATGGACACGGTGGACGTGTTGGATATGACAAAGAATGGCGCGCAGTACCTAAATTATCTGGTGGGGGGGAGTTGATTGATCAAGGACCGCACTTGATTGACCTCTCTCGCTGGTTTCTAGGTGATTTTACAGAGGCTCATGGTTTTGCACATACATATTACTGGGATATGCCAGTTGATGATAACGGATTCATGATGCTCAAGACCGACCAGAAACAAACTGCGTTTCTGCATGTTTCATGTACTGAATGGAAGAACATGTTTTCACTGGAAATCTACGGCAAGTTCGGAAAATTGGATTTGTCCGGATTAGGTGGTAGCTACGGTGTGGAAAAAATCATCTGGTACAAAATGTTACCTGAAATGGGGCCACCGGAAACCGTGTCGTGGGAGTTTCCTATGGAGGATGATTCATGGGCAGTAGAGCTTGCTGAATTTTTTGATGATATCCGATTGGATCGCCAACCTAGAGCGGGATTGTATGAGGCACAGGCAGTATTAACGATAGTAGAATCAATCTATAAGGAGTCTGGCTATGATAATGGCGCGTAGTCCATTGCGTATTACCTTGGGGGGTGGTGGAACAGATCTACCCTCTTATTATCGTGAGCATGAAGGTTTTTTGATTTCAGCAGCAATAGATAAATATGTATACGTGACAGTTATGAGGCCCTTTACGGAAGGTATTTACCTCAAGTATTCACAACTGGAACACATTAAAAATATCACTGAAGTCAAGCATCCTATCATCAAAGAAGCCTTACAGATACTGGAGTTTAGAACCCCGCAGGTTGAGATTACTACACTAGCTGATATTCCGGCTGGGACCGGATTAGGATCTTCGGGAAGTTTTACAACAGCATTACTGAAAGCACTCTATACCCACCGTAAACGTCACCTCCATCAAGAAGAATTAGCCGAGTTAGCTTGCCATATCGAGATTGATCGTTTAGGTGAGCCAATAGGTAAGCAAGATCAATATATTGCAGCCGTCGGTGGTGTTACCTGCTTTACCTTTCATAAGAACGACTCAGTAACTGCTTCTCCTTTGGGGGTATCCATGGACACCATGTTTAACCTAGAAGACAACCTACTACTGTTCTTTACGGGATTCTCCCGAAGCGCGAGTGGCATCCTGAAAGACCAAAATGTTAAATCGCAGCAAAACGATGTAGAAATGCTTAATAATTTGCATTATGTAAAGGAGTTGGGCTATCGCAGCCGAGATGCTTTGGTACAGGGAAGGTTAGAACTTTTTGGTGAACTCATGCATGAGCACTGGGAACATAAGAAACGGCGTTCAGGTGGTATGAGCAACCCACAAATTAATGAGTGGTACGAATTGGGCATGAGGAATGGTGCTGTGGGCGGTAAGTTAGTTGGTGCTGGTGGTGGAGGGTTTCTGATGTTTATGGCACATGATCGTAGCAAGTTACGTGAAGCTATGGCAACGGCAGGTTTGGAAGAGGTGCGCTTCAAGTTTGATTTTGAAGGTACGAAAGTTGTGATGTCTCATTGATATATTGAACGCGAGGCTTTCATGTTTTCGATTGCGATTTTAGCGGGGGGGTTGGCTACACGTTTGCGCCCAATTACAGAGACTATCCCTAAAGCATTAGTTGATGTGGCAGGTGTTCCTTTTATTTGTCGGCAACTCAATTATTTACGTGATCAGGGAATTGAGCAAGTTGTGCTGTGTATTGGTTACCTCGGTGAAATGATTGAAACATTAGTAGGTAATGGTGAGCAGTTCGGCTTGAAAGTCAGTTATTCCTCTGATGGAACTACCTTGCTGGGGACTGGAGGAGCACTCAGAAAAGCATTGCCATTATTGGGCGAGCATTTTTTCGTGTTGTATGGAGACTCTTTTTTACCAGTAGATTTTTCTGCGGCTCAACGGGCTTATATACACAGTGGACAACAAGGATTAATGACCGTCCTGAAAAACAGTGATCGTTGGGATAAAAGCAATGTTTTATCTATCGATGGACAATTGGTTGAATACAACAAAAGAGCCCCGAGAGCAGATATGACTCATATAGATTATGGATTAGGAGTACTTTCTGCTGGAGTTTTATCTCATTACCCTTTGGATCATTTTTTTGATTTGGCGGATGTCTATCACACGTTGTCTGTGACTGGACAGCTTGCCGGACTAGAAGTGCAGGAACGTTTTTATGAGATTGGTTCACATAGTGGTCTGAAAGAAGCTGAGGAATTCTTTTTAACGAAGGAGTCATCATGAGTTACGCATTACAGCATTTGCAAGAAACGACAGAGATTATTCAAAAAATGGATATCGATGCGATTGAAAAAATGGCGGACTTATTGGTAGCGGTTAGAGCTAACGAAGGGCGGGTTTTCTTCCTTGGTGTCGGGGGAAGCGCAGGCAATTGCTCTCATGCGGTTAATGACTTTCGTAAAATTGTCGGGCTTGAGTGCTATGCCCCTACAGACAATGTTTCGGAATTAACAGCCAGAACTAATGATGAAGGTTGGGCTAGTGTATTTGTTGAGTGGCTCAAAATTAGTAAGTTGCAAGCTAAAGATCTGCTGTTCATCTTCTCTGTAGGTGGGGGCAATCTTGAGAAAAACATTAGCCCTAACTTGGTGGAGGCCATTAAATTAGCAAAAACCGTTGATGCTAAAGTTGCTGGAGTGGTAGGTCGAGACGGTGGTTACACTGCTCAAGCCGCTGATGCTTGCGTGATTGTGCCAACAGTGAATCCGGATAACATCACTCCACACTCAGAAGCATTTCAGGCGGTGCTGTGGCATCTATTAGTCTCCCATCCAAAACTCAAGGTCAATCAAACCAAATGGGAATCTGCGGTTAAATAAGGCAGGGAAATAAATTGCAACCTATGCGAAAGGCTGTTTTTTTAGATAGGGATGGTGTTATTAATCGTGCTCTCGTGAGTGATGGTAAACCTTATCCGCCTGCTAACCTCTCTTCGATGGAAATACTGCCTGGTGTCGATCTTGCAACTCAAGCGCTACACGATGCGGGTTGGTTACTTATTGTGGTGACTAATCAGCCTGATGTTGCCCGCGGGACAACAACACGTGCTGCTGTGGAAGCAATTAATCATTATTTACAAAAAACTTTACCGATTGATGAGTTTCGCACTTGTTACCATGATTCAGATGATGGTTGTAATTGTCGTAAACCATTACCCGGGCTGTTAGTCACCGCTGCCAAGACGCACAATATTGACCTTACCGCCAGCTATATGGTTGGTGATCGTTGGCGTGATATTGAAGCGGGTAAATGTGCTGGCTGCAAAACTATTTTTATTGATTATGGCTATGCTGAGAAACAACCTACGATTGTTAACCTTCGCGTCCAGTCTTTATTAGAAGCGGCGCATATTATTTTAGGAATAAGGATATGAAAAAAATAGAAGATCTTAAAGTTCAGATTTTTGCTGATGGTGCAGATAAAGCAGGTATGTTGGAAATGTATGCTAAGCCTTATATAAAGGGACTGACTACTAATCCTACTCTAATGAAAAAAGCGAACATTAATGACTATCGCGCGTTTTGCAAAGATATCCTTACTTATATAAAAGATAAACCTTTGTCATTCGAAGTTTTTTCTGACGATTTTGCAGAGATGGAACGTCAAGCAATGGAGATTGCCAGTTGGGGTGATAATGTTTATGTCAAGATTCCTGTGACAAATACAAAGGAGGAAACTTGCTATGAGCTGGTTAAAAAGTTAGGTGCGCGAAAAGTTAAAATGAATATCACCGCTATTATGACGTTAACCCAAGTTTGGAATGTCGTAGCATCGCTTAATCCTAATGTTCCTAGTTACGTATCTGTCTTTGCAGGCCGAATTGCCGATACTGGGCGCGATCCTGTTCCAATGATGACAGCTGCAGTAGAAATGCTTAAAGTAGCACCTGCTGCAGAGTTGATCTGGGCTAGTCCACGTGAACTGCTTAATATTTTTCAAGCAGATCAAATTGGTTGCCAGGTTATTACAGTGACCAACGATATTCTAAAAAAACTCTCTTTAGTGGGTTATGATCTAAATATTTACTCGCTAGATACGGTAAAGATGTTCTATAACGATGCGGTTGCTGCTGGATTTAAACTTTAAACAAGATGCTTTAATCACGGAAATAACCAGTCAGGATAGTCTTTATTGAATTTTTATTCAGCAAGGACTATTAAATAAATGATTTAGAAATAAAGGCCCTTTACCCATGATTCCATTGGTAACTATTGCTGTTCCATCTTTTAACCAAGGGCGATTTCTTGACGATGCGCTGTTGTCGATTTTTCAGCAACAGATTCCTGTTGAGGTATTTGTTCTAGATGGCGGTTCAACAGATAACTCAGTTGATGTTATTCGTAAATGGGATAACCAATTAGCGGGTTGGCGTAGCCGTAGCGATGATGGACAGGCTTCTGCTATCAACGAAGGAATTGCATTGGGTAGTGCACCCTTTGTGTGCTGGTTAAATAGTGATGACTGGTTTTTACCTAATGCATTGTCAATATTGCTCAATGAGTTGCAAATGTATCCTAAAGTCCCTGCAGTTTATGGACGCTCTTGGAATTTTGAACAAAAAACAGGGAAACAGACCCCTGTATGGGTTGAACCCTTTGCGGAGAAACGACTAGCACTGCGTTGTATTGTTTCACAGCCTGCGACACTAATTCGTCGTTCGGCATGGGACGCTGTTGGGGGGTTAGATAGTCAACTACATCTAGCTATGGATTATGACTTGTGGTGGCGTCTGTACAAACAAATCGGTGTTTTGCATTTTGTGGACGAGTTTATTGCGATAAATCGGGAGCACGAAGCCACCAAAACTAAAACCCTGCGCTATCGTCACTACCAAGAAGCAATAGCCGTAGTACGAAAATACCATGGGCGTGTTCCACTAAAGTGGTGGTTAGCTCAACCATATGCCGTGTGGTTCAAGTCGATAGTTGGATAGGCTGATAACTTTGGCGGATATATATGAGAGTTCTTCATTTTTATAAAACAGCATTTCCTGACACCATGGGTGGGGTTGAACAAACTATTGATCAAATAGCCAGAGGGGCTAACAAGTTAGGCGTTGAAGTCGATGTGCTATCACTAACATCACGACAAGTACCTCGGACGATAGAAATTGATGGTTATCTGGTGCATCGGGCTAAGCTCGATCTGCAGATTGCATCAACTGGTTTTTCCATATCCGCTTTTTTACGTTTTTCACAGTTAGCAAAAAAGGCAGATATAATCCATTATCATTTCCCTTGGCCATTTATGGATGTTGTGCATTTCGCTACCAGAGTAAAAAAACCGACAGTAGTAACCTATCATTCAGATATAATTCGTCAAAAAAACTTACTCAAGATATACCAACCACTCCAGTGGAAGTTTTTAGGTGATGTGAATCGAATAGTTGCTACATCACCAAATTATCTGGCAACTAGTAGTATATTGGAAAAGTACAATCATAAAGTTAGCGTAATTCCTATTGGCTTAGACAAGCCTACCTATCCCGTACCGTCTCAGGCAAAATTGGATTATTGGCGTGAAAAGGTAGGAATAAAGTTTTTCCTTTTTATAGGTGTTATTCGCTATTACAAAGGTTTGCATATTTTGATGGAGGCAGCACAGGGAACTGATTATCCTATTGTAATTGTTGGTGCTGGACCGATTGAGATGGAGCTCAAAGCTCAGGCTAATAAATTGAATTTACGTAATATATATTTTTTAGGGCATTTACCAGATGAAGACAAAGTTTCATTGCTAACGTTGTGTTATGCCATCCTTTTCCCCTCCCACTTACGTTCAGAAGCCTTTGGTATATCGTTATTGGAGGGAGCGATGTATGGTAAGCCTATGATTTCTAGTGAAATTGGAACGGGAACAACGTTCATTAATATTGGTAACCAAACCGGATTGGTTGTACCGCCTAGTGATCCATTGGCAATGCGGCAGGCAATGAGTTATCTCTGGCTACACCCAGCGGAGGCGGCTGAAATGGGGCGTCGTGCTGAGGCACGATATTGGCAGCACTTTACGGCAGATCGGATGGTTCAGTCATATATTGATTTGTATACCGACTTAATTAAGTAAACCCTAGAGGGTTTTGTCATTTAATATTAGGCCCTTTTCTTACCAACAAATATGCTACTATTCTGCTTTCTTCTATATTCCCAGAATATCTACTATGAAATTTCCTGGCAAACGCAAATCTAAACACTATTTTCCTGTTAATGCTCGCGATCCCTTATTGCAGCCGGCTCAGACAGAAAATGAAGTGAGTACATCTTATATTGTTGGCATTGATCAGACGCTGGTTGATATTGAAGCGAAGGTCGATGAGGACTTTATTACGCGTTATGGTCTTAGTCAGGGGCACTCTTTGGTTATCGAGGATGATGTCGCCGAACGTCTTTATCAAGAATTGATGGCTAACGGACTGATTACTCATGAGTTTGCTGGCGGTACCATCGGTAATACGTTACATAATTATTCAGTGTTGGCTGATGACCGTTCTATTTTGTTAGGTACGATGTGCAGCAATATTAAAATTGGCAGCTATGCCTATCGCTATCTGTGTAATACCTCGAGTCGCACCGATTTGAATTATTTACAGGCAGTAGATGGTGCGATTGGCCGTTGTTTTACTTTAGTCACCGAAAATGGTGAGCGAACATTTGCTATCAGTCCCGGCCAAATGAACCAGTTACGGCCAGAAAGTATTCCTGAAGAGGTCATTGCGGGTGCATCAGCACTGGTCCTTACTGCTTATCTGGTACGCTGCAAACCCGGTGAGCCGATGCCTGATGCAACTATGCAGGCTATTCGTTATGCGAAGAAACACAATGTTCCGGTGGTGATGACATTAGGAACGAAATACGTCATTGCAGATAATCCGCAGTGGTGGCGTGATTTCCTTAATGAGCACGTTTCTATCGTAGCGATGAATGAAGATGAGGCTTATGAGCTGACGGGCCTAAATGATCCGTTAATGGCCTCTGATATGGCATTGAACTGGGTTGATTTAGTCCTCTGTACCGCCGGGCCTAATGGGCTGTATATGGCAGGCTATACGGAAGAAGCTAATAAACGTCAAACTCAGCACCCATTATTACCCGGTGCCATTGCTGAATTTAACTTGTATGAATTTAGTCGAGCAATGCGCAAAGAGCATTGTGATAATCCATTACGTATTTATTCGCATATAGCCCCTTATATGGGCGGGCCTGAGAAGATAATGAATACTAATGGGGCAGGGGATGGCGCTTTATCTGCTGTGTTGCATGACATTGCAGCTAATGGCTATCACCGTAATAATGTTCCTAACTCAAGTAAACATGTGCGCAGTTATCTGAGCTACTCTTCATTGGCGCAAGTATGTAAATATGCCAATCGGGTGAGTTATCAAGTGTTGAATCAGCATTCACCGCGTTTAACTCGTGGTTTGCCGGAGCGAGAAGACAGTTTGGAAGAGTCTTACTGGGAACGGTAATTAGAGTGTTAGATTAATAAACAGGGCCGGCATATGCTGGCCCTGTTTGTTTTTGTCTTATTGGATAACGAAATGGTGCTTAGATTGGGCAGACTGGGCGCTTATCGTCTTCGGTCAGCGTTTCTATTTTCAGCATATTAAGCATGCTGTTAGCGATTTCACGTTCGCCCATCACAACCTGATTGGCACCACGGTCGGAGATATAAACAACTTCATCGTCGTAATGAGCACGCGCAATTATCTCAAGGTCTGGCCGTTTAATTCTGGCGGAGGCAACAATTTCCCCAGCCTCGTAACCATTTGGAATTGTCAGTAATAGCCAACGGGCGCAATCCAAACGTGCCAGTGACATAATATCTGCACTGGCAGCATTGCCTAATACCGCATTAATGCCTTGCTCACGTAGGGCTTCCACTCTTGGTCGGGAATTCTCAATGACAACCAATGGAATTCCTTCAGCATGCAATTTTGCCCCTAATAGGCTACCCACTCGACCATAACCCACTAATAAAGCATGGTTGCACAGGTCGACAGGGATCTGTTTTTCCTCTTCGACAGCCTCTTCCAGAATCAGGTCTTCCATAGTTTCGTTCTTGGCTAAATAGCGGTCTAGCAGAGTGAAAAGTAGCGGATTGAGCATGATGGACAAAATCGCGCCAGCCAGTACCAGATTACGGCCATGTTCTGACATCAAACCAAGAGAAATCCCGAGCCCCGCCAAAATAAAGGCGAATTCACCAATTTGTGCCAAGCTGACTGAGATAGTGAGTGCGGTGCGTTTTGAGTGACCAAACAACCGTACCAAGATGAATGCCGCAGCTGATTTCCCAAAGATGATGATCGCCAATGAAGCCGCTACGGCTAACGGCTCATGCACTAAGATCATCGGGTCGAACAGCATCCCAACCGAAACGAAGAACAGCACGGCGAATGCGTCACGCAGTGGCAAGGTATCTTGCGCGGCTCGGTGGCTCAGTTCAGACTCATTCAATACCATTCCGGCGAAGAATGCCCCCAGAGCAAAGGATACGTCAAACAGCCCTACAGCGCCGTAGGCAATACCGAGCGCTAATACCAACACCGCTAACGTAAACAGCTCACGAGAGCCTGTACTGGCGGTTTTGGCCAGTATCCATGGAACCAACCGGCGGCCCACAACAATCATCAACGTAATAAAGGCGATGACTTTACCAATGGTAATTGCCAGCTCAGTGAATAATTGGCTCAGACTGGTGGTTTCATTCCCCATCACGCCAGCAAATGCCGGTAATAGGACCAGTGTCAGTACCATCGCCAGATCTTCAACAATCAGCCAGCCAATCGCAATCTGCCCTCGTTGACTGTCAATTAGTTGCCGTTCTTCCAGTGCTCGCAGTAATACCACGGTACTGGCGGTTGATAGACAAAGACCGAAGACAAATCCTGTCATCAAGTCCCAGCCTAATAAATGAGATAGCCCCATACCGAGTAGGGTGGCGACGGCTATTTGCGCGACCGCTCCGGGTATGGCGATGGCTTTTACTGCGAGGAGGTCTTTAAGCGAGAAGTGAAGTCCAACACCAAACATCAACAAAATAACACCAATTTCAGCCAGTTCAGGTGCTAATGAGGTATCAGCGACAAAACCTGGCGTGAATGGCCCGGCTAGCACCCCTGCGGCAAGGTACCCCACCAGTGGTGAGATGCGCAGACGGTGAGCCAGAGTGCCCAAGAGGAAGGCGAGAACAAGGCCTCCGACGATCGTGGTAATTAAGGGTGTTGAGTGGTGCATCCAGACTCCTTCTCGTTATACCCGCCATCTTTTAAGCTGCAGGTGTGTGGCTGTATTCAAATCTGCTTCCAGCGGCTTTGTCACCCGAGTCACTTACCTGAGTAAGTTGATCGAGATTATGCGCCAGACTAGGGGTTCACTCTTTGGGCTAGCGCCGCATTTTTGAAATCTATTGGGATATACAGGGCGGTAGCATTTCACAGCAATAACATCAGTTTATTGCATTTATGCGATCAATGCGCGATAAAAATTAAATTTTTATCGATAAAAGTCTGCTTTGGCATGGAAACTGTTTGAAGTGGTTGTTTGTGGGGGATTTGATATTTTCATCACGATTACACTGGGAACTCTCCCGACTGAAACATATATCTCAGTCGGGATTATAAGGTTATTACTATTACTTATCTTCTATATTAGGCAGTAAGGCAGTAAATATCCCCAGTAATGGTAAGAATGCACATATTTGATAAACCAGCTCAATACTGGTTAAATCCGCAACATACCCTAGTACAGCCGCACCTACCCCCCCCATACCGAAAGCAAAACCGAAGAATAGGCCCGATACCATGCCCACTTTCCCCGGAATCAACTCCTGCGCATACACCAATATTGCGGAAAAGGCTGATGCCAGGATAACACCAATGATCACAGTCAAAATCCCAATCCAATACAGCGATGCGTAGGGTAAAATAAGGGTAAATGGTGCAACACCCAAAATTGAGCCCCAAATAACATATTTTCTCCCAATTCTGTCGCCGAGAGGGCCGCCAATTATGGTGCCAGCGGCAACGGCAAAGAGGAATACAAATAAATGTATTTGGGCATTTTGTACTGAAACACCGAATTTATGCATCAGAAAAAAGGTGTAATAGCTGCTGATGCTGGTCAAGTAGAAGTATTTAGAGAATATCAGCACCATCAAGACAGCTAACGTGCTTACAACCGTCTTTTTCGGCAGTACTTTTGCTGATGAGACCTTGATGACTTTGCCATGACTGGCTCTTTGTTGCTGCTGATACCATTTACTGACTTGCAATAGCACCACAATCGCCAGTAATGCGGCGAGTGAGAACCAGCCAACATTGCCTTTACCGTAAGGCGCAATCAGGATTGCGGCTAACAACGGGCCGAGAGCACTGCCGAAATTACCACCAACCTGAAAAATGGACTGAGCCATACCATGACGGCCACCAGATGCCATACGAGCGACCCGCGAAGATTCCGGATGGAAGACTGAAGAACCTGTCCCGACCAATGCTGCCGCCAATAAAACCACCGGGAAGGTTGTGGCAACCGCTAGCAACAAAATACCGGATAGGGTGAAACCCATCCCGATAGGCAAAGAATAGGGCTGGGGATGTTTATCCGTATACAGACCTATCAAAGGCTGCAATAGCGAGGCCGTCAGTTGGTAAGTCAGGGTAATTAACCCTATCTGGGCAAAACTCAGTGAAAACTCGGCTTGTAGTAGTGGATAAATCGCCAGAATCAGCGACTGGATCATATCGTTGAGCAAGTGAGATACGCTGATAGCACCCAAAATAGAGAAAGAGGTGCGTTTTACAGAAGTGTTAACGGAAGGCTGGAGTCCAGTCTCAGAGCGATCGGTCATAATGAGTATTCGCCTAATAGTTTTCACTGTTAATAATATGTTGGTAATGAATACATATTATGCAGTTCGAATGATTTTTACTACTACTGACATAATTTGATATATATTCCAAAGTTATGAAATTTGTACTTCCGTCATCACATTACAATACAAAGTGTGTCACAGTATGGCCTTGATTTATCGTGATATTGGTATATATCCCTCAAATTTCATTCATTAAGCTGGCATTTTTGGTGCTGGTTTTTAACGACAACATGGAGATTTGCCATGCGTTTTTCATTACCAACCACAGCCTGTGCCTTAGCTGTGTCGCTGGCGTTTGCACCGGGATGGGCGGCGGCCTGGGAAAAAGACAAAACTTACGACATCACTATTTTGCACACCAATGATCATCATGGTCATTTCTGGCAAAACGATTATGGCGAGTATGGTCTAGCCGCACAGAAAACGGTGGTGGATGAGATTCGCAAGCAAGTAGCCGCCGAGGGGGGAAGTTTGTTACTGCTCTCCGGTGGGGATATCAATACCGGTGTGCCTGAATCTGATTTGCAGGATGCCGAGCCCGATTTCCGTGGTATGAATTTAGTGGGTTATGATGCCATGGCTATCGGTAATCATGAGTTTGATAACCCACTGAGTGTGCTGCGCCAGCAGGAAAAGTGGGCGACCTTCCCGCTATTATCGGCCAATATCTACCAGAAAAGTACTCAACAGCGGTTGTTCAAACCTTACGCTTTGTTTGATAAGCAAGGGGTGAAAATTGCGGTAATTGGCTTAACCACTGACGATACTGCGAAGATCGGGAATCCCGAGTATTTCACGGATATCGAATTCCGCGTGCCGGCGGTAGAGGCAAAGCAAGTTGTCGATCAACTGAGAAAGACCGATAAGCCTGACATTATTATCGCCGCGACACATATGGGGCATTACGATGATGGCAAACATGGTTCTAATGCTCCGGGTGATGTCGAGATGGCGCGCAGCCTCCCCGCAGGCTATTTAGATATGATAGTGGGCGGTCACTCGCAGGACCCGGTGTGTATGGCCAGTGAAAATCATAAACAGGCGAATTATATCCCGGGGACGCCTTGTGCCCCAGATCGACAAAATGGTACGTGGATCGTGCAAGCCCATGAGTGGGGTAAATATGTTGGACGAGCTGACTTTACCTTCCGTAATGGTGAGTTGAAACTGGTGAGTTATCAGTTAATCCCAATCAATTTAAAGAAAAAAGTTGAGAAGGCGGATGGCACCAGCGAGCGAGTTTTCTATACGCAAGAGATTGCCCAAGACCCATCGATGCTGAAGCTTTTAACCCCATTTGAAGAGCAGGGTAAAGCACAACTAGAGATTAAAGTGGGCAGTGTGAATGACAAGTTGGAGGGGGATCGCAGCAAAGTCCGCTTCGAACAAACCAATCTGGCACGGATGTTATTGGCGGCACAAATGGAACGTGCGGGTGCTGATTTTGCTGTGATGAGTGGCGGCGGTGTTCGCGATTCTATCGAAGCCGGTGATATCACTTATAAAGATGTGCTTAAGGTTCAACCATTCGGTAATACTCTGGTTTACGCCGACATGAAAGGCAGTGAGGTTGAGAAGTATCTGGCGGTGGTGGCAAATAAAAAAGTAGATTCTGGCGCTTATGCTCAATTTGCCAATGTTAGCCTGGTGGCTGATGGCGAGGGGGTTAGCGAGGTGAAAATACAGGGTAAGCCGTTAGAACCGAATAAAACTTATCGTCTGGCGACATTGAATTTCAACGCGCTAGGCGGTGATGGATATCCGAAGATTGATACCTTGCCGGGGTATGTCAATACTGGTTTTATCGATGCAGAAGTTCTCAAACAGTATATAGAAAAACACTCGCCACTGGATGCTAGTCAGTATCAGCCGAAAGGTGAGATTGTTTATAAGTAAGCGATGAATCTGGAAGCCTCCTGCTACTGATGGAGGCTTCTTTCATCCCCTTGTTAATATCCCCGTCATCTTTCAAGTTGCAGGGTTGTTGGCTGCCATCACTCACCCAAGTCATTGAGCTATCTCAACGCCTTGGATTCATTCAGTTGCCGCCTACCTGCAACTCGAAATCTATTGGGTATACAACCGATTTATCAATCCCTTTTCGCGATATCAGCAAATGTACCTTGCAGTAATCGGCACAGATCTGTTGCAGCTAATTCAATGTCTAAACCGCGTTTGCCGCCAGAAACAAAGATAGTGGCATATTCTTGTGCCGGGCTATCAATCACTGTAGGGAGGCGTTTTTTCTGCCCTAATGGACTAATACCGCCAACTAAATATCCGGTGCTGCGCTGTGCCAACTGCGGGTCAGCCATTTCTGCTTTTTTTGCCCCTAATGCACGAGCCACCTTTTTTAGGTCAAGCTGGGTGGCAACAGGGGTCACGGCAACCGCCAGATTTTTGGCATCGCCATTTAATGCAACCAACAAGGTCTTATAGACTTGGTCTGCATTGAGCCCCAGCTTTTTAACCGCCTCATCGCCAAAGTTAGTCTCTGTGGCATCGTGGTGATAAGGGTGTAAGGTGAAAGGAACTTTTTGTTTTTCCAGCAAAACGACTGCAGGTGTCATAATAAACGTCCAATTTAAAATGAAGATTTATTCCAGTGGATTATCCTACATATGAACATTGGCGTAAGGTTAAAAATTAACCTAACAAAATCAGCATAATGCTCAAATGTCATGTGAGTTACGATGAATGTCGGTTGCTAATCTAATCGTCAGGTTGCTACCCTGTATTTGCTGCTCATATTATCCGCAAGGAATGTGAGCGCTTAATAACTAAAATAATGAAAATTCCTCTTTGACTGGCCGATAGCGATATCGGCCATTTTTTTATTGCAGACCGGGTTGCAATAATTCAGGAAGATTTCCTTCGCCATATAAATGTAGTGCACCGACCGCAACCACATAGCGCCCGGCAGGTAATTGCTCCAGTTGCTGCTGCCAGCGTTTGTTGCGCTGAATCATTAGCACGTCGTACAGGCCTTGGCTAAAAGTGGGCGCCAGTGTGCTCAAATCATTTACCGGATGATGCTCCAGCCACCAGCTAATCATGGTTTGCAGCAGACGGGCATTGGTGTGCCAGTGGGTCAAAGTATCCAGCAGTAAAGACATGCCGTTGTCTGGCAGGGTCTCGAGCAAATCGAGCTGCATTTGCGCGCCTTCCAGCTCAATAACATTTTTCTCCTGTGCCGCCGCCGCTTTCAATAATTGGTAATCGATGCCGTATTCACCACGTAGCCCTAAACGTTGAGCCTGACGGGCCTGTAGCATTAGGGCAACTTGCCATGCTGGTAGAAACGCCATGGACTGTGGGTCGCTGCCCAACTCTTCGCAGCGCTGCAATAACTGTTGATAATGCTCTTCAGATAACCGGTCAACTAATGCTTCATCAAGACTATCGTTACCAAAGGGCGAGGCTGTTTCAGTGATATCAGCTTCGACAATGAGCGCATCAGCCAGATTCAACTTATTGAGCAACTCGTGGGGAAGGGGAAACATACCTTCGGTTCCCATATGAATGCTACCGACCAAGTGAAAATGACGTTCACCGGGTAACGTGATATCCAAAGCAGGGTAGGTATAGGTCGCCGAGGCAGTGATGCCCAGAAATTTTGCGATGCGGCGTAATAATTGGCCCATGTGGTTCCCTTATTAGCGTTTTCTAACATGCTAAACGCTAAATGGCGCACAAGAAAGTGTTGTGCGCCATTAGGTTATCGGGAAAGCCCCTTTTGACTTGAAACCGCACTGTTGTTAGCGGCATTCAGTGACTTGTTGGCCTCGACTGTTCGAGGCCGCTGCAAGCCGCCATTCCAATTACTTTGACACTTGGTGAGTGCTAGGTTTAAAACGCAGTAACCGGTTAGCATTACTAACAACTGTAATCGATGACAGAGCCATAGCCGCCCCCGCCACTACTGGGCTGAGTAAGGTTCCGGTGAAGGGGAACAAAATACCCGCTGCAATCGGGATCCCCAGCGCATTATAGAAAAATGCCCCCAGCAGATTTTGTTTCATGTTCCGCAATGTGGCTTTGGAAAGCTCTACTGCATCTGCTACTCCATGCAAACTATGGCGCATCAGGGTAATCGCCGCAGTTTCAATCGCAATATCACTGCCGCCGCCCATGGCAATCCCGACATCGGCCTGTGCCAGTGCTGGCGCATCATTGATGCCATCGCCAATCATCGCCACTTTATGCCCGGCAGCTTGCAGTTGCTTAATCGCCTCTGCTTTACCATCAGGCAAGACTCCGGCGATCACCTGATCAATACCGGCTTCTTTGGCGATAGCATTCGCGGTAATAGGGTTGTCACCGGTTAACATCACCAAGTTGTATCCTTGCTGATGTAATCGTTGCAGTGCGCTAACACTATCACTGCGCAGTGGATCTCGAATCGACAATAGCGCTGCCGGTTTGCCTTGTGCCGTCAGAATAACCGGCGTAGCACCGCTTTCAGCTTGTTGCTGCATCAGTGATTGCAACTCACTGGTATCAATCTGCTGTTCCTCCAACAGACGATTATTCCCCAGCAATAGCGGGATGCCATCGACTTCACCACTGACCCCCAAACCGCGTAATGTACGGAATTGGTTAACCGTCGCCAGTGTCAGCCCCTCTGCTCGCTGTAAAATAGCACGTGCCAATGGGTGATTAGAGCCGGTCTCCAGTGCCGCCGCCCATTCCAATGCTTGCTGTTCGCTGACACCATTGAAGGTATGAATAGCGACCACTTGCGGTTGCCCTTCGGTCAGGGTACCTGTTTTATCGAACACTAAAGTGTCGAGGTTGCTGGCCTGCTGCAATGCATCTGCATCACGTACCAGTACGCCAAACTCGGCCGCACGGCCTACACCGGAGATAATCGACATCGGCGTTGCCAGCCCTAGAGCACATGGGCAGGCGATAATCAGCACCGTCGTGGCGACTACCAGGGTGTAAACCAGCTGCGGTTGTGGGCCGAAGAAATACCAAATTAGCCCTGCAATAACCGCAATAACGACCACCGTTGGCACAAACACGGCCGAGATTCTATCCGCCAATTTGCCGATTTCCGGCTTGCTGCTTTGCGCCTGCCGGACCAGTTTGATGATGCGCGCCAAGGTGGTCTGACTGCCAATGGCATTGGCGCGGAACAGCACTGACCCATCCTGCACTTGGGTTCCGGCATGGACGACATCACCCGCCGATTTTTGTTGCGGGATAGGTTCGCCGGTCAGCATGGCTTCATCCAT
This sequence comes from Yersinia alsatica, assembly GCF_902170305.1. Lineage (GTDB taxonomy): Bacteria > Pseudomonadota > Gammaproteobacteria > Enterobacterales > Enterobacteriaceae > Yersinia > Yersinia alsatica. The sequence continues at coordinate 30,139 of NZ_CABHWW010000010.1, forward strand.
CCACACTTCACCTTGCACGATTTCACCGTCAACCGGAACGCGGTCGCCTGTCGTCAGGCGCAATGTCATGCCCAGTTGCACATCCGCGAGTGGGATGACCTGCTCGCCTTCGTCTGTCACCCGCCGTGCGGTTGGCGGAGCCAAGTCTAGCAAGCGCTCCAGCGCATTTGATGAACGCTGTCTGACGCGTTGCTCCATAGCATGACCAAGGTTAATTAAACCGATGATCATGGCACTGGCTTCATAATAAAGATGGCGTGCTTCCATCGGGAAAACTTCTGGCCAGATATTCACCGTGATGGAGTAGAGCCAGGCCGCACCGGTACCCAAGGCCACCAAAGTATCCATGGTGGCACTGCCATTCTTCAGACTGACCCAGGCATTACGATAAAAGTGACCGCCGGCAAATATCATCACCAGCAGAGTGATCACCCCGACAATCAGCCACGGCGTTTGGGTTTCGGGCGTTAGCGTCATACTGCCGCCAAATAACCCCCATCCCATCAATGGGATACCCAGCAACAGGCCAAGAGCAGCTTGCCACTGAAAACGCTTCATACTGGCTTGCGACATTTGATGCTGGCGTTCACGCCGCTCGCCTTCATCTTCAATGATTTCAGCACCATAACCGGCGTTTTTCACCGCGGCAATTAAGGCTTCATTGCTGGGGTGACCGGTCACTAATGCACTGCGCTCGGCAAGGTTGACGCGCGCCACCTCGACACCATCAACACTTTCCAGCGCATTTTGTACTTTAGACACGCAACTGGCGCAGCTCATTCCGGTCAGTAATAACTGAACACTGTCGCTATCACTGGCTGCGGGGTCTGCCGCTGATGTTGTTGCCGGAACAGTTGAAGAGGCCGCTGCCAGATGTTCCGGCTGAGATGGGGCTGAGTGAGTCAGCGGCTCAGTTTTTGGGGATTCAGCCCCTTGCAGTGTGGCGTGATAGCCCGCTTGTTCCACGGCATCAATCAATGCTTGTGCATCAGCCTGACCATAAATTTTGGCACTATCGAGGGTCACATCAGCCGCAATCACACCAAGGACTGCTTCCAGTGCTTTACGGGTAGACTCAGTACAATGTCCACAACTTAAGCCGGAGAGCTGTAATTCAACATCCGGTGTTTGAGCTTCTTCCGCCTGATAACCTGCCTGTTTGACGGTATCAATCAGCACATGAGTTTCAGCTTCACCAGTGACTTTCGCATAGTGAACATTCACTTCAGCATGATGAACATCTTCACGGCTTTCTAGCGCAGTTTTCACGCGTTTGGCACAATTCATACAGGAGAGGCCGTGTAAGGCCAGCACTGTGGTTTGCAACATAGTTAACTCCTTATCGAGTAGGAACCTATCCATAAATTTTGTAGGGATAAGTTTAGTCGGTATTCCCCGTCATAGACCTTATTCATGGCAAAAATGGACTGATATATCGCCTTTAACTGTACAGCTTTTATTCCGTTGACCGTCTTTCATTCTGCTTGACTAGCATGGTTATTTTCACTAATTATAGAGGTTAAACCTTCCAGCAAGGGGAAGGTCAAGGGGGAATGATGAATATCAGCGATGTCGCAAAAAAAACCGGTTTAACCAGTAAAGCCATCCGTTTTTATGAAGAAAAAAAACTGGTGACCCCGCCGATCCGGACGGATAACGGCTACCGCAGCTACAGTGCTAAGCACATTGAAGAATTGACACTTTTACGTCAGGCGCGGCAGGTTGGTTTTACACTGGATGAGTGCCGTGAATTATTGGCATTGTTTCATAATCCGGCTCGGCACAGTGCAGATGTGAAAGCTGCGACGTTGCAGAAAGTCGCAGAAATCGAGCAGCATATTAATGATCTTAATCAGATGCGATTACGCTTGTTGGCTTTGGCCGAAGAGTGCCCAGGCGATGATGGTGCGGATTGTCCGATTATTAATAATCTGGCGGGATGTTGCCATGCGGATAATAAGCAGGAAGCTAGCACCAAGCAAAAAGTTGAGAGTTAACCAAGAAATCGGTTACTGATTTTTTGTTATTAACCTCGGCGTATTTAGATAAATACGCCTTTAGATTAAATTTTCAGTGATGAGTTATTGGACGAACATGCAAAGTGTTGCCTTCCACTAATATCACTTCAACTTCAGTACCGACACTCAGCTCAGTGGCGCTGTAAATGCGCCAGCTACTGTCACCCACCTTCATGCGGCCATAGCCATCAACGGTTGCTTCAGTTAGCGTTGCGCGCGTTCCCAACAATTGATGATTGCGTTGGTTCAGCATGGCGGGCTGTGGTTTGATGCGTTTGCTCAACCAGTACCACCAGAGGATGGCAGAGACCACTGTCAGCACAGAAAACAGCACGCCCTGCATTTCCCAGCTAAAAGGAAATAGCCAGACTAGAATGCCGACCACCACTGCAGCCACACCGCTCCACAGCATGTAACCACTGGCACCTAGCATCTCAGCGGCCAGTAATAGGCCGCCGAGTGATAGCCAAAACCAGTTTGGGTTTACTGCAATATCCTCCAGCATGGTTATTTACCTCGGCTGTTTTTACTCTCGCCAATCAGTTCTGCAATACCACCAATAGCACCCATCAGGCTGCTGGCTTCCAGTGGCATCATAATGACTTTACTGTTATTAGCTGAGCCGATGTGTTGCAGTGCATCGGTATATCTTTGGGCCACAAAGTAGTTAATGGCTTGAATATCACCAGCAGCGATAGCCTCAGAAACCATTTTGGTCGCCTGAGCTTCTGCTTCTGCCGCACGTTCACGCGCTTCAGCCGCCAAGAATGCGGACTGACGCTCACCTTCCGCTTTCAGAATTTGTGACTGTTTTTCACCCTCGGCACGCAAAATAGCCGCCTGACGAACCCCTTCGGCTTCCAGAATATCTGCACGTTTGGTACGTTCAGCTTTCATCTGAGCATTCATCGCAGAAATTAGTTCAGTCGGTGGGCGCACGTCGCGGATTTCAATACGAGTGATTTTAATGCCCCACGGGTTGGTGGCTTCATCGACGATATGCAGCAAGCGGCTGTTGATGTTGTCGCGTTGAGACAACATTTCATCCAGCTCCATTGAACCCAAAACAGTACGGAAGTTGGTCATGGTCAAGTTGACGATGGCGAGTTCCAAATTGCTGACTTCATATGCAGCTTTTACCGGGTCAATAACCTGGATAAAGCAGACGGCATCAATCGCCACATTGGCGTTATCGCGAGAAATAATTTCTTGGGATGGGATATCCAGAACCTGTTCCATCATATTGATTTTACGACCAATACGATCCATAAATGGCACAACGATATTCAGGCCTGGCATCAGTGTTTTGGTATAACGGCCAAAACGCTCGACAGTCCACTGAAAACCTTGTGGGACGATCTTGATTGAGGAAAAGACCACAATCAAAGCTACAACGATAAGAACAGGGATGACCGTAAACATATTTAACTTCCTGTCAGCAATGAATATTGTTTCTTAATATTACGTGACAGAGCGCTAAATGCCTAACGAAAGGCAGGTAAAAGCGTGTAAAGGAGAAAAAGCGCGATTGGGGCAGAATAAAACAGCGCGGGATGGCCCCGCGCAGTAGCAAATAATGGCAATAGAATAACGGTGAATGACCGTTAAATATCCCTATCAGTACAGTAATGAATACAGTTGACGACGATATTTAGCTGCCAGCGCATCGCCAGTGCCTAATGCCGCTAAAATATCCATTAAAGTCTTACGAGCGGTACCATTGGCAGCGGCCAAGTCTTTCTTCAGATGCCCCAATAATAGCTCCAATGCTTCTTCGTTGCGACCCACCTGATGCAGTTGCAGTGCTAATTGCACCGCAAGTTCGGCGTTATCGGGTTGCTCAGCCACTTGCTGTTGTAGTTGCTGAATTTCAGGGGTATCGGCGGCCTGTTTTAACAACTCGATCTGTGCAATCAGCCCCTGGTAGCGGGTATCACGGTCCTGGAGCGGAATGGTCGCCAACACGCCTTCGGCATCTTCACTGCGGTTGAGCAGAATTTGTGCTTCTGCCAGTTGCAGCGCGATGTCGCTGGTTTGTGGGTTATGGCTTTGCTGCATTAATTGCCAGGCGTCTTTCAGCAATGGCAAGGCTTCTTGTACATTACCCTCACTCATCAATTTTGCCGCTTCGGCTGCTTTCAGTTCTTCAGGTTTTGGCAGCACACGTTGCAGCAGTTCGCGGATAACCTCTTCTGGCTGTGGCCCCTGAAAACCATCGACCGGCTGGCCGTCTTTAAACAGATAAACCGCCGGGATTGAGCGCAAACCAAACTGTGACGCAACCATCTGTTGTGCATCACAATCGACACGCGCCAGAATAAATTGGCCCGCATATTCTGCGGCTAATTTATCCAATACCGGAGTGAGTTGCAGACAGTGCTGGCTGCGTTCTGACCAAAAGTAGAACAATACTGGCACAGCCATGGATTGTTCTAATGCCTGATGTAGGTTCGCTTCAGTAATATCAATCGTTGTAGGTGCTAGCATGAATTTTTTCTCTCATCTGTTTTAACAGTAGATGGGGGCAGATTATGTTGCTTCAACCCTGACGACTATTATCAAGAATTGCCACGCAGGACTTTATCTAACATTCGTCCCGGTAATATACGGCGCAGTATTGTCAGTGCATGGGCCACCAAGGTGACTGGATAACGCAATTGCGGGCGCGGGCTTTCCAGCGCATGGCGCAATTTCGGTAATATAGCTTCCGGTGGCAGGGTAAAACGCTTCGCAATACCGGGATTATTCACCGGTTTATCCGCTTCTGCCTGATTCACATTTTGCGTGAAATGGGTACTTATCGGGCCGGGTTCAATCAAGCTGACATGAATACCGCTGCCGTGCAGCTCCATACGCAATGCATCTGACCAGGCTTCCAGTGCATATTTACTGGCAGCATAAGCGCCGCGACCGGCGGTTGAAACCAGCCCCATGACTGAGCTGGTTTGAATAATACGCCCTTCGCTGTGGGGGAGCATTGCGGGTAGCAGCAACTGTGTTAGTTGGTGAGTACCAAACAGGTTAGTGGAAAATTGTTTCTCTAACTGTTGGCGAGAAATGGTGTGCAGTGGGCCGTAGAGGCCAAAACCGCCATTATTAAACAAAGCATACAAGCGCCCACCGGTCAGTTCGATGACTTGTGCTGCGGCACGTTCGACACTGTCACTGTCATCCAAATCCAGCTCAATACCTTCCAGACCCATCTGTGTCATTTTGACCACGTCATCGGGTTTACGGCAGGCTGCCAATACGCGGTAACCGCGGTTTTTCAAATCTTTTGCCGCAACCAGGCCAATGCCACTGGAACAACCAGTAATTAATACTGCTTTTTGCATAACTTTACCTAGTGAGTGAATCTATTTGTTTAAAGTAATGGTTAACTAATCACTATAATTCAATGTTATTTGATAACTAACGGCTGGAGCTGTTGCGCCATCCAATCAGCAATGAAAGGTTGGGCTTCTGCGTTAGGATGTAAACCATCATCCTGCATCCACTCCGGTTTTACGGCCACTTGTTCCATAAAGAATGGAACCAGCGGGATGCCAAATTGCTGTGCCAGTTGCGGATACATTGCAGTGAAGGCATCAGTATAACGGCGGCCATAGTTAGGCGGAATGCGGATTTGCATCAATAAAGGCTGGGCTTTCGCTTCCTTTATCAGATTGATAACTTGCGTGAGATCCCGTTGAATATCCGGTGTTGGAAAACCACGCAACCCGTCATTAGCGCCCAGTTCAATCAATACCCAGCGCGGCTGATGTTGTTTGAGCAGGGCGGGTAGGCGCGCCAAACCTTGCGCGGCAGTATCACCACTGATACTGGCGTTAACCACCCTAGGCAGTGATGGCGTGGCTTGCCATGTTTTATCCAGCCGTGAAGGCCATGCTTCGGCAATAGGCAAGCGGTAACCGGCGCTTAAACTGTCGCCGAGAATCAAAAGTGTATCGGTTGCGGCGGCACGCAAACTGAATAATCCCAACAGTAATAGGAAGGGAAGATGCCAGCGGAAAACGTTCTTGAAGTTCATCATCTTAATAAACACGTCGGTCAGGGTGAGCAACAGCTCTCCATCCTTACCGGAGTTGAGCTGGTTGTCAAACCCGCTCAAACAATTGCGCTGATTGGTGAGTCAGGTTCAGGTAAATCAACTTTGCTGGGAATTCTGGCAGGTCTGGATGATGGCAGCAGTGGTGAAGTGAGCTTGCTGGGGCAGTCATTGACTGCTATGGATGAAGAAGGGCGGGCGCAACTGCGGGCCAAAAACGTCGGTTTTGTGTTTCAGTCATTTATGTTGGTGCCCACACTCAATACCTTAGAGAACGTACAATTACCCGCACTATTACGCGGGGAAAGCGAACGTGAAAGTAAAGTACATGCCATTGAGTTATTAAAGCAGGTGGGGTTGGAGAAACGTCTTCACCATCTTCCGGCTCAGCTTTCCGGTGGCGAACAGCAGCGCGTGGCGTTAGCTCGGGCCTTTAGTGGTCGGCCAAAAGTATTATTTGCTGATGAGCCAACCGGCAATCTTGACCGGCACACTGGCGACCGTATTGCCGATTTACTGTTTTCCCTTAACCGGGACTACGACACCACGTTAATTCTGGTGACCCATGATGTGCAACTGGCTGGTCGCTGCCAACGTCGGCTGCGCCTGCAGGACGGTAAATTGTGGGAGGAAGCATGATTTGGCGGTGGTTTTGGCGTGAGTGGCGCTCACCCTCACTGCTGATTGTTTGGCTGGCATTAACACTGGCGGTGGCCTGTGTGCTGGCGCTGGGCAGTATCAGTGATCGGATGGAGCAAGGGCTTAATCAGCAAAGCCGTGATTTTCTGGCGGGTGATAGGGTACTGAGAGCCTCTCATCCAGCACCGGAAGGCTGGTTACAGGAAGCGAAGCAGCAGGGGCTGACCGTCAGTCGCCAGCTTTCGTTTATGACCATGACCTTTGCTGGCGACCGACCTCAACTGGCTGATGTCAAAGCCACTGATTTGGCCTATCCGCTGTATGGCGAATTAGAAACCTTGCCTCCGCACGTCAAGCTTGAACCGGGGACGGCGCTGGTGGCCCCGCGTCTGCTGGCGCTGTTGGGGGTTAAGGTCGGGGATTCAGTTGAAGTGGGTGATACCTCGCTGAAAATTATTGGCGAAGTGATTCAGGAGCCAGATTCAGGTTTTAACCCATTCCAAACCGCCCCACGAATTTTGATTAATTTGAGTGATGTGGAAAAAACCGGTGCGATACAGCCGGGTAGCCGCTTGAGCTACCGTTATATGTTTGCTGGCTCACCCGATGCTATCGCGCAATTTAGTGACTGGCTTACACCACAACTGACACCGGAGCAGCGCTGGTATGGTTTACAAGAGTCCGGTGGTGCACTGGGTAAATCCCTGCAACGGGCGCAACAATTCTTGCTGCTATCGGCATTATTGACGTTATTGTTGTCTATTGCCGCGGTTGCTGTGGCGATGGGGCACTATTGCCGCAGTCGCTATGATTTAGTGGCGGTGCTGAAAACATTGGGGGCCGGGCGCAGTGCATTGCGACGGCTGATTATTGGCCAGTGGCTCTCTGTTTTGGTGCTGGCGGGTCTGTGTGGCAGCGTCATTGGGCTATTGTTCGAGAAAATATTAATCCGCTTATTGTCCCCGGTGTTACCGGCCGCATTACCAGCGGCCGGGTTATGGCCATGGGTATGGTCAATGGGATCGCTGGTATTGATTTCATTGCTGGTGGGGATTCGCCCTTATCGGCAATTACTGGCGACTCAGCCCTTGCGAGTATTGCGCCGCGATGTCTCTGCCAATGTTTGGCCACTACGTTACTTTATTCCGGTGATGATCGTGGTCGTGGTGGGGTTATTGGCCCTACTGATGGGGGGGAACGCTCTGTTATGGGCGATCCTCGGTGGCATGGTGGTATTGGCGCTGCTGTTAGGTGTCATTGGCTGGGGCGGTTTATTGCTGCTACGTCGCTTGACCGTCACTCGCTTGTCATTGCGGCTGGCGATCAACCGGTTATTGCGCCAACCGTGGATGACTCTGACCCAACTGGCGGCATTCTCACTCTCATTTATGTTATTGGCTTTGTTATTGGTGCTGCGCGGGGATCTATTGGATCGCTGGCAACAACAGTTGCCGCCAGATAGCCCCAACTATTTCTTGCTGAATATCACTCCGCAGCAGGTGCCGCAAGTGACTGAATTCCTCACCCAGCATCAGATAACGCCGTCAACTTTCTATCCTATTGTCCGGGCGCGTTTAACGGAAATTAACCAGCAACTGGCGACGGAGCGGGTACATGAAGACGCCCCCGGTGGCGAGGCTGTCAACCGGGAGCTGAATCTTACCTGGCAGCAGGATCTACCGGCGCACAATCTTTTGACTGCGGGGCAGTGGCCACCAAAGGCAAATGAAGTGTCGATGGAGCAGGGGATTGCTGACCGATTGGGAATTAAAATCGGCGATAAGCTGACATTCAGCGGCGATACCCAGTCATTTGAGGCCACGGTGAGCAGTATTCGTCAGGTAGATTGGGAAAGTCTGCGTCCTAATTTTTACTTTATTTTCCCGCCGGGTGCGCTGGATAATCAGCCGCAAACTTGGCTGACCAGCTTCCGCTATCAAGGGGATGGAGAGGTGCTGACGCAATTAAACCGCCAGTTCCCAACCCTCAGTTTGCTGGATATCGGCGCGATGCTTAAACAGGTCGGGCAGGTGCTACAACAGGTTAGCCGTGCACTGGAAGTGATGGTTATTCTGGTCATTATTTGTGGCACCTTGTTGCTGTTGGCACAAGTACAGGTCGGCATGCGCCAGCGCCGTCAGGAGTTGGTGGTCTATCGCACGCTCGGAGCAAGTAAACGCTTACTGCGGGGCACATTGTGGTGGGAGTTTGCACTACTGGGATTGGTTGCTGGCTTGGCGGCGGCAATCGGTGCAGAAGCTGCACTCTGGGCCTTGCAGCGGTTAGTGTTTGATTTCCCATGGCAACCCAACTGGGTGATGTGGTGGTTACTGCCATTGGCGGCGGCACTGTTACTGTCAGTTTGTGGTGGTTGGTTGGGCGCGCGATTGTTACGAGGCCGAGCATTATTCAGAGGATATGAAAGCTAGTTCTGTTCTAGTGCGGGCAGTGCGTAACTGCCCGCTTACTGATTACAGCTTATTCTGCGCCCAGGTTAAACCGGACTGATATTCGGTTGGTAATAAAGGTGCCAAAGCCACCAAGGCGGCACGCAGCGCCGCGCCGTCCGGGTCATTTAAATTCAAATGGCCCACTTTACGCCCGTCGCGCACCTCTTTTTCATACCAATGCAGATGGACCAATGGCAGCGACAACCACTCGGTATTCACTGGCGTACCAATCAGATTAACCATGGCTGACGGGGTATTCACCACCGGAGTTGGCAGCGGTAAATCTAAAATAGCGCGCAAATGCAGCTCAAACTGGCTGATGGACGCCCCATTTTGCGTCCAGTGACCGCTGTTATGCACCCGTGGAGCCAGTTCATTGATAAGCAAACTGTCCCCGACGATAAAGCACTCCATCGCCATAACACCGACATAATTCAGCTCATCCATAATGGCCGCCAGCATCTTCTCAGCTTGCAGTTGTAAGCGGCTATCCGGCTGTGGCAACGCCACACTCATGCGCAAAATGCCATCTTCATGCAGATTATGAGTTAGCGGATAAAAAACCGATTTACCTTGATGGCTACGAGCACCCACCAGCGAAACTTCGCCAGAAAAGTTGATGCCCTGCTCGACAATACATTCGCCGTAAGCATCGGCAGGCAAGGAGTCTTGCTCTCCGGCGCGTAAACGCCATTGACCACGGCCGTCATAGCCGCCGACCCGACGTTTCACGATAGCTAATTCACCTAGTGTGGCGAAGACTTGTGGCCACTGGCTAGCACTGGCCAATAATTGCCATGGAGCCGTCACCAGATTCAGGCTATCGAGTAACTGCTTTTGTGTCAGACGGTCGGCCAGTCGCGGGAAGATATCGCGGTTAACAAAAGCGGTGTGTGTGGCAAGTTCGCGAGTTAAGGCGGTTTCTGGCCAGCGTTCAATCTCGGCGGTAATCACACTGTGCTGATAAGGCACAGCTTCCGGTTCAGCATCTAAACCCACCGGATACACAGCAATACCCAGTGGTTCGCCAGCCTGACGCAGCATGCGCCCTAACTGACCGTTGCCTAATACGCAAACTGGTTTCATGCTTTCACCTGTGAATTCGCCGCCGGCAGATCTGACTCCCGCGGATCTGGATTATCTAATACTTCGTCAGTTTGGCTTTTACGCCAATCGGCCAAACGCACAGCTAATTCGTGGTCATGTAGCGCCAGTATTTGAGCCGCCAGCAAGGCCGCATTCGCCGCCCCTGCTTTACCAATGGCCAGTGTTCCCACTGGAATACCGCGCGGCATCTGCACAATGGAATACAGGCTATCGACGCCACTTAATGCTGCACTTTGTACTGGCACCCCTAAAACCGGCACCAATGTTTTTGCCGCCAGCATACCCGGTAGGTGAGCAGCACCTCCTGCGCCAGCAATAATGACATGTAAGCCATTAGCATCAGCTTGTTCGGCAAAACTGAACAGTTTGTCGGGGGTTCTGTGTGCAGAAACAACTTCGACATGAAACGGAACATTGAGCGTGGTGAGCACGTCGGCGGCGAACTGCATGGTGGCCCAGTCACTCTTGGACCCCATTACGATAGCGATTTTAACCCCGGCTGCATAAGCCGAATCGAGGTTGGCTCCCATGGGTGTAAAGCTCCTGTGATTGCGCAAGCGTCGGCCAGACCGATTTGATATAAATCGTGACTGGCGAAGAGGGCGTAGAGCATATCATGAGCCAAAGGCAAGGAAAACGGTTGCGTCGCGGCTTTTGCTGGGTTTTATCGGTTTTTTTGTTAGGCAGCGATGGATAACAATAGCTGATTAAAACGGGAATTTAATCAACTCAACGCTCTCTTTGGTGACTTTTACCATCGACCCTTCAACATGCCAGGCTCCCAAAACGACCCGATGTGCTGTTGTGGCGGGTAATTCTACCGTATGAACCGCAGGGCGATGGGTATGCCCATGAATCATCCAACTGACATTATTGCGCTGGAATGCATCCACTACAGCTTGTGGGTTTACATCCATAATCAGTTGCGATTTACCGCTATTATTTTGCTGGCTTTGATTGCGCATATAAGCCGCAATACGTAAGCGAAAGCGCAGAGGCAACCACAGGAATAATTTCTGGATCAGAGGATTGTGTACTCGGCGGCGAAAATGTTGATAGTCGGCGTCATCAGTGCACAGGGTATCACCGTGTAAAATCACAATGTCACGGCCATACAACTCGACCACTTTCTCTTCGGGCAGCAAGATCATGCCACTTTCAATAGCAAAGCGCTTGCCGAGCAGAAAATCGCGGTTACCGTGAATGAAGTAGCAGGGCACGCCCTGTTGTTGGAGTGATTTTAATGCCGCAGCGATCTGCCGATACAGTGGTTCGGGGTCGTCATCGCCAATCCAGGACTCAAATAAATCGCCCAAGATATATAAGGCATCAGCATGAATGGCTTCACGCTGTATAAAATGCAGGAAACCGGCAGTGATTGCCGGTTCCTGAACGCTAAGATGCAAATCTGCAATAAAAAGCGTGCTCATTAAGCAGTCATTACTCGCTTACAGTAACACTTTTAATGATCACATCTTCTTTTGGCACGTCTTGATGCATACCGCTGCGGCCAGTAGAAACGTTTTTGATTTTATCAACCACGTCCAGACCTTCAACCACTTCAGCGAATACACAGTAACCCCAACCATCAGGGCGCTCTGAACGGAAGTTCAGGAAGTCGTTATCAGCAACGTTAATAAAGAACTGAGCAGTGGCAGAGTGTGGATCATTGGTACGTGCCATTGCTAAGGTGCCACGGGTGTTTTTCAGACCGTTATTGGCTTCGTTCTTGATAGGTGCATCAGTATCTTTCTGGTTCATGCCCGGCTCAAACCCACCGCCTTGGATCATGAAACCATCGATAACACGGTGGAAGATAGTGTTATCATAGAAACCTTTACGGCAGTAGTTCAGGAAGTTTTCAACGGTAACCGGCGCTTTATCGGCGAAGGTATTGACGACGATATCGCCGTGATTAGTATGAAACGTGACCATAATAATGTTCCTGCTAGTGTAATAAGTGTATTCACAATGAGTCGTAACTCTTTAGACGGCTCTTATATCATATCTGCGAGATTGAGTCAGCACTCGAAACGTCGCCTTTATGGGCGAAAAAGTGCTGGATCAGAGGCTGATTTGCCTCATAATCTGATGATATCCTTTTTACTCATGGTAGTGATTACTTTGGGTATAAACCATGCGTACTGCAAAAACAAAAACCACGGAATGTCCCGATGCTAAAGATTTTTAATACACTGAGTCGCCAAAAAGAGGAATTCAAGCCTATCCATGCCGGTAAAGTTGGCATGTACGTATGCGGGATCACCATTTATGACCTGTGTCACATTGGGCATGGGCGTACTTTTGTCGCTTTCGACGTTGTTGCGCGTTATTTGCGTTATTTAGGTTACTCTCTGACCTATGTGCGCAACGTGACCGATGTTGACGATAAAATAATTAAACGTGCGATTGAAAACAATGAAACCTGCGAGCAACTGACTACACGGATGTTGGCCGAAATGCACAAAGATTTCGACGCCTTGAATCTTGAACGTCCAGATTTAGAGCCGCGTGCCACTCATCATATCCCCGAAATCATTGAGCTGACCGAGCGGCTGATCGCCCGTGATCACGCCTACGTGGCGTCAAATGGTGATGTGATGTTCGCGGTAGACAGTGATCCAGATTATGGCCTGTTATCGCGTCAGGATCTGGATCAGTTGCAGGCTGGCGCTCGGGTTGAAGTGGCGGATGTCAAACGCAACCCGATGGATTTTGTTTTGTGGAAAATGTCGAAACCCGGTGAACCGAGCTGGGAATCACCATGGGGGCCGGGTCGCCCTGGCTGGCATATTGAGTGTTCCGCAATGAATGGCAAGCAGTTAGGTGCGCATTTCGATATTCACGGTGGTGGCTCTGATTTGATGTTCCCACACCATGAAAATGAAATTGCACAATCTACCTGTGCCCATGATGGTCCTTACGTGAATTACTGGATGCACTCCGGTATGGTGATGATAGACAAAGAGAAAATGTCTAAATCACTGAATAACTTTTTCACTATTCGCGATGTGTTGGCCTATTACGATGCCGAGACGGTGCGTTATTTCTTGATGTCCGGGCATTATCGCAGCCAGCTTAACTACAGTGAAGAGAACCTCAAGCAGGCACGTGCTTCATTAGAGCGCTTATATACCGCACTGCGTGGAACTGATGCGAATGCAACTCCGGCAGGTGGTGCTGAGTTTGAAGCGCGCTTCCGTGCTGCTATGGATGACGATTTCAATACCCCAGAAGCCTATTCTGTGCTGTTTGATATCGCTCGCGAAGTGAACCGGCTAAAAACTGAAGATATCGCTGCGGCGAATGGTTTGGCGGCAGAGTTGCGTAAACTGGCTCATGTGCTGGGTTTGTTGGAGCAGGATCCGGAACTGTTTTTACAAAGCGGCGCACAGACTGACGACGATGAAGTGGCAAAAATTGAAGCTTTGATTAAGCAGCGCAATGACGCCCGCAGCAGCAAAGACTGGGCGCTGGCAGATTCTGCACGTGACCAATTGAATGAGCTGGGTATTGTGTTGGAAGATGGCCCGCAAGGGACGACATGGCGTCGTAAATAAAGGTGGTTAGCTCAGCCGGTTATTAGCATCTGGCGGGTAAACTCTAAAAAAATTGCGGTGCTGGCATTGACCAGTAACCGCAATTTTTTTGCCCATACTTTATGCTGCCAGCAGGGGAGGTTAAGATCAGGCTTTAACCTGCACTTTCATGCCTTGAAACTCAACAACTTGGTCAGCCACGATTTTGCAGCGCTTGCGCGTTTCTACATTCCCGTCGACTTTTACCTGACCATCAGCGATGGCGGCTTTTGCTGAGGCGCCGCTGTCGTTCCAACCTTGCAACTTTAATAAGTCACACAGTTCGACATGCGGGTGTTTTTCCAAATGAAAAATGTCCATTACTGTCCTTTCTATCAATTTTCGTTGATGTCGTGATATTCCTCGCAGGCTTGCAAGGTATTTTGTATCAGTGTTGCGACGGTCATTGGCCCAACGCCACCGGGAACCGGTGTAATCCAACCCGCACGTTCAACAGCGACATCAAATTCTACATCTCCGACTACTTTACCACTTTCCAGGCGGTTAATGCCCACATCAATCACGATAGCGCCCGGTTTAATCCACTCGCCGGGAATAAAACCGGGTTTGCCCACTGCAACCACGAGTAAATCAGCATTTTCGACATGTTGGCGCAGATTCTTGGTGAAACGGTGCGTTACTGTGGTGGTGCACCCCGCCAGCAGCAGCTCAAGGCTCATCGGGCGGCCAACAATATTGGATGCGCCGACGACGACGGCATTTAGGCCATAAGTGGGGATTTCATAGCGCTCCAGCAGTGTAACAATACCGCGTGGGGTACAAGGGCGCAGTTTTGGCGCACGTTGGCACAAACGGCCTACGTTATACGGATGGAAGCCATCTACGTCTTTATCTGGATGAATACGTTCCAAGACTTTGACATTATCAATCCCGGCAGGCAGCGGCAGTTGCACCAGAATCCCATCGATTTCACCGTCATCATTCAGTGAATCAATTAAAGCTAACAGCTCAGCTTCAGTAGTCGTCATCGGCAGGTCATAAGAACGGGAAACAAAACCGACCTCTTCGCATGCCTTACGCTTGCTGGCGACATAAATTTGTGATGCCGGATTCTCACCTACCAACACCACCGCAAGCCCGGGAGCACGTTTACCCGCAGCTAAACGTTTCTGTACCAACGCAGCAACTTCGTTTCTTACCTGCTGCGCAATCGTTTTACCATCAATAATTTTTGCTGACATCAGTGGAAAGGTCCATCAATTAAAAAAGCGGGAATCCACCTATTTTGTCAGAAGCGGGGCGTGCTGTCAGGCGTATAATAACGATTAATTAACGATTAAATAGCCAGATGATAAACCATAAGGCGAAAACCCATTGACTCGAAAGCGACTGCCCGTATAATCCACCCCGCAACTGACTACCGGCAGCCTCTATGCTGCGGTAAATATCAAATGCGCCCTTAGCTCAGTTGGATAGAGCAACGGCCTTCTAAGCCGTAGGTCACAGGTTCGAGCCCTGTAGGGCGTACCATCTTTACGTCTCCTGAAGTCTATCTAAGTCCATAAATCCCTTATATAATCAGTATCTCTGGAACTTCCTGGTATCCCTGTGCTTGTTCACATCCACTGAGTTATATAGATAGATGGGGGTATAAATGGGGGTAAGTCCAGGTTCAATGGATTGAGATACCCCCACATGAAACTAAACGCCCGGCAAGTCGATACCGCAAAGCGAAAAGAGAAACCTTACAAGCTCTCCGACGGCGGTGGATTATTTTTATTAGTAAACTCAAATGGTTCACGTTACTGGCGGTTGAAGTATCGGATTGCTGGAAAAGAAAAGCTGCTATCAATCGGGGTCTATCCCGATATCACTCTCGCTGAGGCCCGTGCCAAAAGGGACGAAGCCAAACGAATTCTGGCTGCTGGTGGGGATCCCGGTGAAGAAAAAAAAGCAGATAAACAGGCCAAGAAAGTCAGCATTGATAACACGTTCGAAGCGCTGGCCAGAGAATGGCATGCTTATAAAAGACCTAATTGGTCGAAAGGTTACGCCGACGATTTAATGGAATCGTTTGAAAATGATATTTTTCCCTATGTTGGAAAGCGCCCTGTTGCTGAAATCAAGCCGTTAGAGATGCTTGAAACACTGCGTAAACTAGAGGCGCGTGGTGTCCTCGATAAAATGCGCAAAATTCGTCAGGCGTGCAATCAGACTTTTCGCTATGCGATCGTGACCGGCAGGGCGGAGAACAACCCCGCCAGTGAGCTGGCAGGTGCTTTGGCAGTACAGAAACATCAGCATTATCCCCACCTTTTAGCCGCTGAACTTCCTGAATATCTTCAGTCTCTTAGTGCCTATAGCGGCAGCCCTGTCACACGAATAGCAACCCGTTTGCTCATGCTTACCGGCGTTCGAACAATCGAGCTACGTGCTGCTGAGTGGGTTGAATTCAATTTAGATAAAGGTCTGTGGGAAGTTCCCATTATTCGAATGAAAATGCGTCGTCCACATCTGGTCCCTTTATCTGAACAGGTTTTAGAGTTGTTGTTGCAACTGCATGCTATTACCGGTCGCTTTAAATTAGTTTTTCCTGGTCGTAATGACAGTCTAAAGCCAATGAGCGAGGCCAGTATTAATCAGGTCATAAAGCGTATTGGCTACCATGGCAGAGCCACCGGGCACGGTTTTCGCCACACAATGAGCACTATTTTGCATGAGCAGGGCTTTAATACTGCCTGGATAGAAACACAACTGGCTCACGTCGATAAAAACAGTATTCGCGGTACCTATAATCATGCTCAATATCTGGATGGTCGCAGAGAAATGCTGCAATGGTATGCCGACTATATGGATAGCCTGGAAAATGGCGAGAATGTGATTCATGGCAGATTTGGGAAACGGGCATAATTCGTATCACAAATTCTGAAGATAGGTTAAAACGGGCCACTATGGCAGATGGCCCAGAAGACTGAGGCTAAGATACACTTTTATGAGCAGTTTAAAGGGTTAAATTCCTGAAAGCTCGTTAATCAAAGAGGGATGCCGATCAATCATTATCAATAGCTTAAGTGAGCTACCTGATGGAATCCTTCTATGTTGCTCCCACGCTTCAACTAATGAAGGACTCACACCAACAAGTTGTGCAAAGTCTTTTTGCCTGTACCCAATTTTCTTTCTGATTTCTTTTACATCAGGGATAGCAACCTCAGTGACTCTGCCTGCTTTTAATTCATCATGGCTAATCGCTACAGCCTGTTTCGCGGATGTCATTAAATCATTGAAAAAATCACTCATGCCGCACTCCCTTTGATTTGTATTATCACATCTTTGAATTGCTGTTTCTCACTACTGGTCAGCGTATCTTTTTGATTTTTGGGGTAGACAGTAAAAAACCATATCCTTCCCTGTGGTTCCTGATAGTAATAAATAACGCGGACACCACCACTTTTCCCTTTCTGGCCGATGGCAAATCTTACCTTGCGTACACCGCTGGTACCCACAATCAATGCACCCGAAGATGGGTTTAATAGCAAGACTTGCTGAAGCTCTCTGAACTCATCTTCGGTTAGTAATACCTCCCGTTGCTTAGAGAAGAACGGGGTTTCAATGAACTGCAAAAAATCCATTATGTAGTCATCCTTGACATCACCTTAACTTAGGCTGAGTTAATTTTAGTCTTACATGGTAAGGATTTCAATCTGTTTATTGACTAATGCATACTTTCGGGAAAGGCATCTCACGATGCCTTTTTGTATTTTGGGCGTTATGCCGCAGCTTCCAGAGGTTCGTTGAGATCTTGATGATAGATGCGGTGTAGCAGGTCTATTTGCTGTTGTAGGACAAAATTGAGTATTTCTTTCACTTCCTGCGATTCGAGTGTGACGATGGCGTAAATCAGCGCACGGCAGTGATCAATGACTTCTTCTAATTCTGGGGGCGAATTATCGTACATGGCGCACCTCCGTCGGGAGAGTGGCGGCCAGTGATGTTGGCAGGTGAAGAAAAACTGTGCGGCAAGGGGCTTTAGTCGTCGAATCCATGATGACAACCTCTCAGTTGATGGCTTTAAAATCACCACCAAGAGACGCTACCTCAAGAGGGTGGTGAGCTGAACGAGGTTAGCGTAACCGGTCAACAGAGAACCCGGCGCATCTTTCGATGCCCCCGTCCAGCCCACCATTGCTTTTTCACAGGTGTAACTGTACCCGCACATAGTAACCGCCATCGCTGCCGAGAGCAGATCAAAATAGCAAAATTGAGGGTCATTAGGGCTGGGGGAGCGGATCACGCTGAGCGCGTCCTGAATCAATAATGGCGGCGTAACTGGCCTGGCATCATTCAATTCGATCAGCAGCCAGTTAGCTATCTGCGCTTGACTCATCGCGGGGTGGAGATGTGATATCCGGTTAATCAGCTCCCTGATACTGATAAATTCCTGCTGCTTCGCCTTGAGCTTTTCCGCTGGGTTTATCATGAGATTACTCCTGTTATCTCTGGTTGGCCCTGCTTTGAATGGTACCGAACATAATGGTTCAAAGTGAAAGTAGTAGGGGGATGGTGTTGATTTCAGTTCGGTGTACAGTGATATTCAATCGGATGTATCGCTATAGGTTTTTTGAGATAATCTACAAACAATAATCTGTTAACATTATGGCTATAAAGTGTTTTTTAATCTATTTTTAAGATAATCATATTTACATATTTGAGATAATCTAACTTTATGCCTAAATTTAATCACTATGATTTAGCACTGTTAAACCCCAGTTTCGACTCGCTACTGGTTGATGCGTTGACCGAGCTTGAGTTACTGAGACACCTGCGCCTTGAAACTGATGTGCATCCTTTGTTATTTGCGCAGTTAAAAAGTATTTTTCATATGTTGGAATGATGCTTTTGATGGTTAAACATAGGGTGAAGATAACAAAGCCATTCCCCAATCTGAGCTTTTTTTCAGCCCAATTTGGGAGCAAACATTAATTCGAGGGTATTGTTGGTGGTATATGAATAGTTTAACTAAAAAACATTATTTAACAATTACTTAAGTTTTTAGTTTTACTCCTGTAGGATCTCCAAATTATCCGTATAGGACGAATTTGGGACGTAACCGCCAAAAATGCTATCAATTTGCTTGGCATGAACACTCAAATAACACAGTGTAAGGTGAGCATACTTCCATACCATTTCAATCGATTCTTAACCGCCCATTTCCTGCAAACCGTCTCCCTTGCTCCTGATCGGCAATGCGCTGGCGACGCCAAACGCTTTTCCAGTATCCGTTGCCGTTCCTGTTGATGAATACTTTGTTGAACCGGGATTAATTCTGCGCAATGATTGACGTGAGTAATAGTTACCGCAGGAAGTAATACGCCAGCAATTAATATAAAATTATAGGAAAACAGCTAGGGCATACTCTTATTTTCCCTGATAGGTAGATAAAGAGTAGATTTAAATAATTTATTGCATTATTCCTGCTTATCTATTGTTTTTAAGGTGTTTTTAATTCTATAAATAACACAGTAGCGCCTGATTATTGTGGGAGATATCCTGAAATCTGGATAAAGCCAAGAAATATCTTATTCTGATGGATGCAAAGTGAAAGGAAGTAAATATTAAATATCGCCGTAAATGTTAAATCAATTGTTACGTTTACGCCCATGAGTATGATAAAATCAATGCAGATTTTGAGCTTGGCAGAGTATGTCCGTTCCCCAATTAACAAAGCTTCGTAATCCGTAAAAGTCTGGCAGTTCCTGAACGTGACAACCTGTTTTGTGATGATGAAATGTAATTCAACATATAAAATACTGGCAGTATTAAATATCAGGAAAGTAAATGTTAGAAATTTTCGATGTCCGATACAGTGAGTTGACTGATGTACGGTCTGAAGATCTGTATAAATTGAGGAAAAAGACATTTAAAGATCGGCTTAATTGGGCGGTGAATTGCAGTAATGATATGGAATTCGATGAATATGACAATCCAGATACACGTTACCTACTGGGTGTTTATCAGGGGCAATTAATCTGTAGTGTCCGTTTTATCCCTCTCCGTCTACCTAATATGATCACCCATACTTTTAACGCTCTCTTCTCTGACGTGGTGTTACCTACAGAAGGGTATATAGAGTCGAGCCGTTTCTTTGTTGATAAAACCCGCGCCCAGTTGCTTTTGGGGAGCCGTTATCCCATCAGTTATGTGTTCTTTCTGTCGATTATTAATTACTCTCGACATCATGGATACTTAGGTATTTATACTATTGTCAGCCGGGCCATGTTCACCATACTTAGGCGATCAGGTTGGCAGGTAGAGGTAATAGAAGAAGGCGATGTTGCGGAAAAAGAACGTATCTATCTACTGCGTCTCCCGACAGATCAGAATAACCAGGCTCGTTTACTCCGACAAGTTAGTCAACTCTTGCAGGATCCAGATCTTACATTGAGTACATGGCCAATGGTGCTGCCTATCATATCAGAACCGGTTTGATCAGTTCGAGTTCAACGCCAAGCCTGATTGCCTGTTTGGCGTTAATCACTCCCAGTTTTTTTACCACATTTCCTATGTGATATTTTACTGTTCTTGGCGTGATGTCTGTAATCAGCGCAATTTCCTGATAGGTTTTTCCCATGCTGGCCCAGTGAAGTACTTCATTTTCGCGGGGGGTTAAAATGGCTTTACTCGGTATTTCTACCCCTTTGCGTTCTGGGTTATTACCCTTATTTTGACTTAGCATAAGCATCTTTTCATGGATTTCGATCAGGGATATCTGTAGTTTCCCCCTGTCTTTAGATACACTATCTTCTCGTCCTTGTTGAACACTATCGTCCATTATCAGTGATAACATTGCCATGTTATTCATTGTATCGTGGAGGACATAAGTGTAGCCATTAACGATATTATATTGTTTGGAAAGGGTAAAAATTTTTGATGATTTTAAATCTGACAAGATAGTGATATTTTCATCCCATGAGAACGGTGAGAATCGTTTCAAAGCAGTTAGAACGATGGGATCGATATGTTGGAAGCTATTGGTTGTGTAGAGTTCAGCCCACTCATTTGGATAGCTGGTAATAATAAATATATCGGCAGAATTCTTTTTATTGATCACCATGTAAGTGTATTTGGGATTACCATAGGCGATGAGTTTTCTATCAATATAATCACGCAGCGTTTCTATTATCTCTGCATTTTTTTTGAAACCAGAATGCATTTCCCCACTCCATTTACTGTCTTAAAGTACAATACAATATTGCCCTTTAGTACAACTATCGTCCCACGCTAGCATCCGTATAATCATCATCAGGAGTTGATAAAAAAACCTGACCATGAGAGTCAGGCGACAACATTAGTCTAATCAACACCAGGGAAAACAATAAATATACTGATGGAAAATGCTACAGAAGTGCATTTGTTTTTGCAAGTGTAACTTCTGGAGTATGAAATATAATGAACTACTTACTTGTCCTTATTCCTCTTTCGACAGACCAAGATTAATTAGCATGTGAATTACTTTGCATTTTCAGGTAATAATATGATTGATAACGATTGGAATTAGATTAGATTATCCTGTTAGAAATATACATCGTCATGATCCTTCCTCACTCGCAATTCAATAGCACCCGCCCAAAGTAGGCATTCTCAGTAGATTGGGGCATTGGCGCTGCTAATACTTAAGCAGCACCAGGCTTTCATCATTACTGGATTTTGTTAATTGTAATGGCTCAATAAGACCGGACACATTATTAGAGATTTAATAAACAATATTAACGAGGTGAAAATGTTACGGCTACGACAATATGAGCCTAGGTGGATTTTCATTTAGAGTTCAATGTGGGCTCATTGCGAACTCGGCCATTTACGATGGCAAACCGCTACCAATCGGTTACTCCTCGCATTGGACGCTTAACAATGCGATCCCAGCTTCGTGGTAATCAGCAGCATCTTCCGGCAGGGTATCGAGCACAATGGTGTCGATTTGTGCCGGAGTGGCGAACTGCGCCAGTGAAGTGTTGCCCAGCTTTGTATGATCGCAGACTACAATCACCTGATTGGCGTGTTCCACCATACTGCGTTTGGTTTCTGCTAGCATAATGTCGGCCACGCATGCTCCATACCTACAGACGAAATATCTCCTCTAAATCTCAGGTTGAAAGTTTGTCACGTTTAAGGGGTAAACTTGAGGGTCGAACAGCCCAAAGGGATATTCCCCTTCAGGCTCTCTCACAACCGCACATGGAATAACCGGCATTCACCACCGGTAATAAATATGTTCCGCATGCTCGCGTGCTGACGCGTCATTCCCTTCCAGTCTTGCCGCAATAGTTAGAGCAAAATCAAATACGCGGCCTAATCCTTTGCCGCTGATTAAGTTACCGTCTTCCACCACGTCTGCATCCACGTAAACGCCGTCTGTGACTTGTTGCCATAAGTCACCAGAGCACACATAGCGACGGCCTTTCAACAAACCGTTACCTCCTAATACCCGCGCTGCAGCAGAACAAATTGGACAGATAAATTTCCCCGCTTCATCGTGGCGCTGCACAAAAGCAATCACGCTTTTGCTGTTAGCCATGAATATGCTGCCTTCCGGGCCACCCGGTAAAACGATGGCATCAAATGTAGTATCAAAACTTTCACTCAGTGTAGCATCGGCCACCATCGGGATATCGTGATAGCTCACCACTGTACGGGTATCAACACAGGAAAGTGTTTGTACATTAATCTTCAACCTGCGAAGAATATCAATGGTAACAATGGCTTCCCCTTCTTCAAAACCGGGTGCCAGTAGTACTGCAACAGTTTTCATTACTGCCCTCCAGGGGTTAAAACTTACCAGTAGGAATGCCAAACTTGACGCAGTCGTGCCAGCGCTTCGAGGTAGAAATAGTCTCCCCAACTGCAACATTCATCGACTCCTTTACCGCTCGCCATGTGGTAAACCGAGTGTTTCAGCAGACCTTCACAAGCCTCATCATCGCGCGCCAGATAGTTGTCGGTAAGCGACTCAACAATGCACAGTGCCATTTCTTCGTAATGGGCGCGATGTTGGTCAAGTGTTGGCAATATCTTCACCAGTTCTAGTAGGCCGCAGGCTGCAATTGCCGCCGCCGAGCTGTCGCGTACTGCATTAGTGCCGAGTAACGCCAGATCCCAATGGCAAATGTTATCCTCCGGCAGGCGGTTGATAAAATAATGCGCCAAGCTGCGTGACAGTTCGACCATGCTTTTGTCACCGGAATGCAAGTAGCTGAGCAGGAAGCCGTAAATACCCCATGCCTGTCCGCGCGACCAGCAAGACGTGTCGTTGTAGCCTTGATGTGTGTTGCCGAAACGCGGCTCACCTGTTTTCACATCCATATAGTAAGTGTGCCAGGTCGAGGCGTCCGGCCGAACGATGTATTTCGCGGCCTGTTCGACGTGTGCTATCGCCGCCTGTGCATAACGTGGGTCGCCGGTTTGCTCGCTGGCCCAGTACAGCAGTGGTAGATTCATATTACAGTCGATTATCATACGCCCCTGCTGCTCTGGGTCGTTTAAGTCGCCCCATGCCTGAATGATTTTCGCTGTCGGATTAAAGCGTTCCATCAGTGCATCGGCAGCCTTCAGTGCCGACCGACGAGCAGATTCATTACCGGTTAGTCGCCATGCGTTAACGCAGGATAATGAATACAGGAAGCCGAGATCGTGAGTCGCCGTATCGATGCGTTTCTCGATACGTTCCGTGAATGAAGCAACATAGCGCTCGGCAGCTTCACGGTACTTCTTATCCCCGGTCATTTCCCAGACCAGCCAAAGTTGTCCTGGCCAAAAACCCGTGGTCCATTCCACGTTTTCAGTACGTGGCCAGACGCCATTTTCACAAGCTTCACCGGGGAATTTATCGCCAAAGGCAATCATGTTTTTGTCCAGCTTGCGCGTAATGCGTGCCAGTGCTTCGTCCAGTTTCTGGCGCAGTGCCAGTCTATCGGTCTGGTGCAGTTCAATCGGGCGCAGGGCCTCAGTCTTCACAGAATGAGTCATAACATCTCCTGAATTAAGGTTTAACAGGTTCAATCGGGGCAGTATTGAGCACTGGGGTAAAATTACGAGATTCATCGCGTTTTGACTGACAGCGCGAGAGTGTAAAGGCGGAAATTAAAGTAAACAGCAACGCGCAAGAACCCATCATCAGGTAGGTGTGCTCAAAGCCAATTTTGTCGTAAAGATAGCCAGCAGGAGGCGCAACCACGACGGAACCGACATATATCATCGCCTGATAGCCAAGCAGGTACATGGTCGCGTTAACTTTCTTGTTAAAATGTTCGGCGATGTATTTGAAAACTGAAATCAGCAGCAGTGAAATCTCAAGGCCGTAGAAGGGTTTAATGATCGAAATAATCAACGGATCGGAGGTCAGGCCGGAAGCAATCAAGCGCGCACCCACCACGCAACCGCAGAGCAGTAGCCCGCGTTTTGCTCCGTAATAGTTAACCAGTAGCGGGATAAACATCATCATCACAAACTCGGTGCCGGACTGAACGGTGCTCAGATAGCCGTACCAGGCATTGCCCTGTTCTTTGGTCGAGAAGAACGAGACGAAATAGCGCGGGAACTGCTGCTCGGCGATAAACATCATCCACACTACGCCAGCGACGTAGAGGCTAAACATCCAGAACTTGCGGTTTTGCAACAGCACCAATACATCGGCAAAAACAATCTTATTCGCCGAAACTACATTGTTATTACGCAAGTGTTCGTCGCCAATTTTCAGGCTAATCAGCACCAGCAGCATCAGAACTGAAGTGGTGCTGCTAACAATGAAATTTGCCAGCGGTGTGAAGTTAAACAGTAGGCCAGATACCGAAGCCGCCATCGCCCAGCCGAGCGATCCCCACATACGAATACGACCAAACTCCAGGCCATATAAACGGCTAAAGCGGTCGGCATAAGATTCGGACGCAGCCACACCCGCATACCAACCGAGGCTTAGGTAGAACGCACCGATAACAATCCCTACCATGGTGTGACTCAAAAGCAGAGGCTGGTAAATAAACACGAAGAAAGGTGCCATCAGCGCGGACACTAGGCAAACGAAATAGAGCAGGTATTTGCTCATGCCGATTTTGTCCATGATGTAGCCATAAATCGGTTTGAGGATCACTGCAAATACGCCGTTAATGGCAAATACGCTGCCGATAGTGATACTGTCCAGCCCGACTTTCTGGCTGAGCCACAGTGCATAAAGTCCAAAACTTGATGACCAAGTAAAGAAATAGAGAAAAATGAAGCTGCTCATTTTTATCTGTGCGGTGCGAGTAATTGTCGAAATCGTCATACGAGTTTCTCCTGAGCCATCACGGCAAATCGACTAAAGTGAGACGTTTTTCATGATGGGCCGTTACCAGGCGTACTTCGTCATCGCCAATAAGGACCTGTGGGCAAAGCTGTGCATTGAAGGCTGATGTCTCTCCAGCCCAGACTGCGCTAATCAATAAGTGTTTCCCTTGCGTGATTTCTCCTCGCAAAAGTGGGATCACAGCACGTTCGGCAAACAATAAATTGCTGTTCGGTGGCGTTAACACCTGTTCGCCACTGCGCATATTTGAACTTAAACAAAAGATCGCGCTGACATCCGTCGGGGTGGTGAACTGGCAACTACCGTGCTCCATCTGAGCTTGCTGCATCGTGCTATTTGGCAGGCTGAAACCGCCTTCTGCCGTGTCGAGATCGCGCGCGGTGCTGATGTGGTGAACACGTATTTGCCAGTCACCAAGTGGCAGCAGCCAAGTGTCGATGGTGACGTCGTGCCACGGCTGCCAGCGGCTGTAAATTGCGCTGTCCTCCGTTCGCACAAAAGAACAGTCACGTCGCCCGCGCCAGTAATTGTCTTTTTCGCTCAGCAACAGCATCGAGTCTGCACTTGCGTGGGAAAGACCATAGCGCCCACGTTCAATGGTGAAGCCGTAGCGAGTGGAGTAAGCAAATTTGCAGTATTTGGTTTCGGTATTGACGAAATTATTCAGCTCAAGTTGCCCGGAAGTCAGCATCCATAAATGACCGGGCTGGTGAACCAGAATTTGATCGGCATGGGGAATGCTGTGCTGTGCGGCAAGCTCTGGTAACGGTAATTCCTGTGCTTGCCAGAACACATCGTCTTCACTCAACGCAAGCACCAACATGGTTTTCAGCCCCCAGTACGGCGAACCCGGAGCGTTGTAATCTTCCGCCATAATCAGGTTCGGATAGCTGTAACCCACACTTAATATGCCGTCGCGATCGAACAACGGCTGTTTCATCCACCAGCGTAAATGGCGCAAAACAATGCCTTTTACTACGCCCGGCGAGTAAACCTCTAAACCGGCAAAGGCGGCGGCGCTCCAAAAAGCTGCCTGCGCAAAGCGATAGGTTAGACTGCGGCCAAACGGAATAGCGGCCCCGTCGTCGGCAAAGAAATGAATAAAATCAGCAGCAAACTGAGTGGCGCGGTGGCGTAGTATTGCGCAGCGTTTGGGGTCAACATCGGTCATCAATTTCGAATAAATCAGGCCGTAGAAATGGAAGGCCATAGATATGTAGTAATCACGTGGACGGCCCAGCCCGTCGGAATACCAACCGTCACCGAGATAATAGTGCTCCATCGCGGCGAAGTGCTTTTCCAGCGCTAGCGGGTTTTCCGGCATCCCGGCATGATGAAAACCAACCTGTACCAGAATCGGGAAAAAGTGCCAGTTGTTATCAGGTATGTCCTGAGTTTCACACTGTTTCAGCCAGCGCCAAAAGTTGTTCTTTTCCTGCTCGTTAAAATGTGCCAGCACGGATTTATGGGCCAGCGCCAATAACAGCCCGTAAGCGGCCATTTCCACAATGCGCTGGTCGTAAGGTGCAGCTTTACCCCAATAATCAATATGCTGAGGGTCCGTACCGTTTTTTATTGCTTGAATATAAAAAGCAAAATGTTCCGGCTCGCTGCCGCTAGCAAGTAATGGTGTCACTCCCCACAGCAGACGTGAAAAAGTTTCCATACTCGCCACTGCTTGTCCGTAATGTGCAGTGAAATTAGCGAGGTCTATGCGGCTAGCATCTTTTTTAAAAAAAGGTGTAACTGCGTTAAGTAATTCATTAACCAATTGCTGGGTATCATTCCGGCACAGCAACGGATTGGATACAGTTATATTTTTAGGTTGCACGATGTCCTCCCGCTTGAAACGAGAAATAGATAAGTCATTGTTATTAATGTTTTCTAAAGATATTCACACGACGTCGTAGCGAAGAGTAACTGCTTTTATTTAGTACACTGAGTGAGCCTGCTCACAAAATTGAACCGCCGTTTCAAATTCACTGGATTTTTCATATCGCAGCGGTAATAAATTGTAATTGGTAGCGTAAAAATTTAAATTTGTTGTCCTGGAGAATAATGAGCGAAGCACAACTGCTTGAGCGGATCACTCTTGATAGTCGGGTTATTTCCTTTAACCGTCAGCGTTCTTTGAGCGCGGTGTATTATCACTGGCATCAGTGCGTAGAATTGCTCTATATCTCAAAAGGCTACGGTATTGTGGTGGTTGATAATCAACACTACACAGCAAGACCTGGGCGTTTGTTTATCTTCCCGCCGTTTCGTCTGCATAAAGTTCACGTTGATGACAGTGAGAAAAACCACTATCACCGTACTACCATGCATATTGAGCAATCGGTGGTCGAGAGCGCTCTGCATGCGTTTCCACGGCATCAGGCACAGTTTGCGGCGCTTGCTGCCAGCAATGTTCCTGCGCAGGTCTACGACTTAAGCGAACGTGCGGATTTTATGGAAACTATTCTTACGCAGTTTGATGCGATAGATGCCACAGGCCATTATCCTGCCTGCGAAGTGGCTTTTCTGATGATGCAAATCATGGCCTTCTTGCCCGCGCAGCCGCAGTCACTGGTTTCACAACAGCAAACGGTGGCTTCACGCATCATGAGCTGGATTGAAATATACTACTCAGAGAAGTTTTCTCTTGATGAGTTGGCACAGGCGATGGGGCTTTCGCGTAGCTATACTTCACGCGTGTTCCATCAGCAAACCGGTGGAAGCATTCAGGAATTTCTGCTAACTCGCCGCATAAAGCGCAGTTGCGACTTGTTGCGTACTACGGCAGACAGTATTGATGCTATCGCCATAGCGGTGGGTTTTAATGAAGTAACCTATTTTATTACCTGCTTTAAGAAGATGATGCATCAGACGCCATTGCAGTACCGCAAATCATCTCACCACCGGCAGCCAGTTTAAATATTAGAAATGGGCAATTGAACATTATATTCAATCAGTAAATTGAATTAATTTTAATCCAGCACAATTAATGTATCGTCTCTATATTCTTTAATTACCTAAATTACTATTAACTTATCTCAAATAATAACATCGGATGCACTTGGATATTCATGCTGTCGGCATATTTCCCCTCCAGCCACTCAGGCTCTTAATATCGCGTTCCCAACTCTGATAACTAAACTGGAGTCGCAATGGTTTTCTGGTGCACTGAATCCACGCCGTCAGCAATGTATTACGGTTAGGATCGGGGAATTTATCTGTGATGCCGAAATGCTGGGCAGTCATGATTATGTCCATATCGCGGTGTATCACGAACTATCTTCGTTACCTTCAGAAGGAGGAGGGGCACCTGACGTTTAAACGCCTTAGGCTGATAGAGCATTATTAAGAAGCACTATTCGGGTATGCTGGTAAGGCTC
Source organism: Yersinia alsatica (assembly GCF_902170305.1). Taxonomy (GTDB): domain Bacteria; phylum Pseudomonadota; class Gammaproteobacteria; order Enterobacterales; family Enterobacteriaceae; genus Yersinia; species Yersinia alsatica. The sequence continues at coordinate 58,649 of NZ_CABHWW010000010.1, forward strand.
ATCTGAGCTGCTATTCCTCAACCGGCTTTTCTTTAGTAAACTCACTTAAAATTGTAAAGTCTGTCTTCTTTTAACTCATTGATATATTGATGCTATCAATCAAAAATCACTGAGTATATAAAGTAAGTTTATCATTATTTATAATTCAATGAATTAGACTTTATTGGCGAGTCCGGATTTCCTATTGCTATCAAGTTCGCATCGTGGACAATGTTTAATCATGTACTACGTGTATATCAACGAAATCAATAATTTTCATTAAATTATGGGGCAGGGATGGACATAAATACTCAGGGATTTGCATCATACTGGCGCAACTCCTTAGCAGATGCCGAGTCTGGCAAAGGGGCATTTGAGCGCAGAGATACGGATGCATTCACCCAGTGGATGGATATCACCACGGGACGATTGAATGAGGAAATTGTTCGTGCGTTCTTTGAGGGGGAAGGCGATACGGTGAAAACCGTTGAAGTGCTGCTACGCCCACAAGCATGGATCCGCCTGGTACAGCATGGCAAAGAACGGACGGCCGGAGCGCCGGGCATCGTCACCCCGTTAGTGACTTCTGCTCTCCTGAACCGTGAAGGATTTTTATTCCCCACTGGGGCAACCACCATTCCTCGTGATCTACTCGAACCGCTCCCCAAAGGCACCTTCTCAATTGGCGAGATGGCGCAATATGATAAATATAAAACCACGCATAACTCGACTACCTTTGATGAGGATGATGAACAGCAAGGCCTTGAGGAAAATGACGAGCAGCGAGCTGAACGTTATGCAAAGCACCAGTTGCAATGGCAAAAGTATCTAACTGAGTCAAATAATCTCCTGAAGAACGTGGCGGAAACATGGCTCTCTACCCACGAGCAATACGAACCGGCTGGGTATGGTTATGTTATCAAAGCGAACCAACCCGGAGGGGCCAGTATCCATATCCTGCCCATGTACGATCATCTGCTGACGTGCAAAAAAGAGGTTCCGTTACTAACGCGCTTTGCTTCGACTAAAATGCCATCTGTAGAACCTCTCCTTGCCGCCAATGCCATGTTCTGCGAGCGTCTGGGGCATTCCGGGGATGAGTTCCCGCTGGCAATGGCGCAGCGAGATGCCCTAAACCATTATCTCACCCAGCAATCGGGCGATATCCTCGCGGTTAATGGCCCGCCGGGAACCGGAAAAACTACTCTGGTTCTCTCAATCATTGCCACTGAATGGGCAAGAGCGGCCCTCAATAAAATCGAGCCACCAGTGGTAATAGCCGCATCAACCAACAATCAGGCTGTGACCAACATCATTGAAGCGTTTGGTAAAGATTTTTCCACAGGCACTGGAGCAATGGCCGGGCGCTGGTTACCTGGGCTGAAAAGTTATGGTGCTTACTTCCCGTCTTCGGGTCGTAAGGCCGACGCCGCGAAAAAATACCAGACTGATGATTTTTTTAACCGTGTTGAATCTCTGGAATACGTTGAAGAGGCACAGATCCTCTATCTGGAAAAGGCAAGGGCGGCGTTTCCATCGTCGGATTGCAGCTCTCCCGAACGCATCGCGGATCTTCTACACAAATGTTTAGTCGAGCACTCCGAGCAGCTTAAGCAAATTAAGCCGGCATGGGATAGTCTGAACCGTATTCGTGAGGAACGGACCGCCATCAGCGAAGATCTCGACCAGTACGTTCAGGACAAAAATACGTTACTACTCGGCAGCACGAATGAAATCGCATTATTGAACCAAGGCAAAAAACAGTGGCAGCAATATCGTGCGGACGAGTCGATGGTGTATGCGTTCTTCTCATGGATCCCCGCAGTCCGTACTAAGCGCTACTATCAGATTAACCTCTTCCTGGACGATATGTTTGGCGCAAGGATGGCTGCGTTTCGGGGTACCGCACCTGAAGGTATCGACGCGTATATCGACGACCTTGTTGCCCAGGTGAAAACAGAACAGGATGGATATCAGCAGCAAATCGATCTTGCTCAAGACGTTTCCCGACGCGAAAGCAACGCTACCCGATATTGGCATGAACTAACCCAGTCACTAGGGCATACAAGCGAAGAGGAGCTGAGCCTGGCTGGAGCTGATGAGCTTGCCGATATGAAGATCCGCTTCCCGGCATTCCAGTTGGCGACCCACTACTGGGAAGGTCGCTGGCTGATGGATATGGCGGCGATTGATAATCTTCAAAAAGAAAAAGGCCGCAAAGGAGCTAAAACTGTTAAGGCCCGCTGGCAGCGCAGGATGAAGCTCACACCTTGTGTTGTGATGACCTGCTACATGCTGCCTCATCATATGAAAACTAATGAATTTGTCGGAAAGGGCAAGCCATTTGATAAAAGCTATTTTTATAATCTTGCCGATCTGTTGATCGTCGATGAAGCCGGGCAGGTGCTCCCCGAAGTGGCTGCAGCTTCTTTTGCACTAGCGAAGAAAGCGCTAGTGATTGGCGATACTGAGCAGATTGCGCCCATCTGGAACAGTTTACCCAGCATTGATATCGGTAATATGGTGGAGGAGAACATTCTCCCCGGCGGTACTCAGGAAGAGCTTACGGATGCCTATGCACTGGTGTGTGATTCAGGGAAAAGTGCAGCATCGGGCAGCGTAATGAAGATTGCCCAGTTTAACTCTCGCTATCACTACGATCCGGATTTAGCCCGTGGGATGTATCTGTACGAGCACCGTCGCTGCTTCGATAACATTATCGGCTACTGCAATACGCTGTGCTATCACGGCAAGTTACAACCAAAGCGGGGAACCGAAAATGAGACGCTTTTTCCTGCGATGGGCTATCTGCATATTGATGGCAAAGGCATGCAGGCAAACAGTGGGAGCCGTTATAACGCTTTCGAGGCAGAGACAATAGCGGCTTGGCTCACAGCTCACAAAGAAGAAATCGAGCGTCATTACAACAAAGCGCTGCATAAAGTGGTTGGAGTCGTGACGCCATTTTCAGCGCAGGTCAACGCTATCAAAGCCGTATTACGCAAGCTCGATATTAACTGTAGCGGTAGTGAGGATTCGCTAACGGTTGGTACAGTGCATTCGTTGCAGGGGGCAGAAAGAGCAATTGTGCTCTTCTCACCGGTCTATTCGAAACATGAAGATGGTGGGTTTATCGACAGCGATAGTAGCATGCTGAATGTTGCCGTATCCCGCGCTAAAGATAGCTTCCTAGTCTTTGGTGATATGGACTTATTCGAGATCCAGCCCGGATCTTCCCCGCGAGGATTATTGGCAAAATATCTGTTTGCTTCCACCAGCAATGCATTGCAGTTTGAGTTTCAGGAGCGCAAAGATTTAAGCGCGGCACAAACGCAGATCTCAACCTTGCACGGTGTGGAACAGCATGATGCATTTCTTAACCAGACTTTTGGCACTATCGGAAAGAGCATTACTATCGTTTCCCCTTGGCTGACTTGGCAAAAGCTGGAACAAACCGGCTTTTTGACGTCGATGATCCAGGCGCGCTCACGCGGCATTGATATCACTGTGGTGACAGATAGAAATTACAATACCGAACACGTTGATTATGAAAAACGCAAAGAGAAACGACTGCGCCTTAACGATGCTGTAGAAAAGCTTAACGAGATAGGTATTACTACAAAACTGGTCAATCGCGTTCACAGTAAAATTGTGATTGGGGACGAGGGTTTACTCTGCGTAGGGTCGTTTAACTGGTTTAGTGCCGCTCGAGAAGATAGGTATCAACGATACGATACGTCGATGGTGTACCATGGCGAAAGCTTAAAAGGTGAAATCAAAACGATTTATACCAGCCTGGAACAGCGTCAGTTATAGGGGCGCGCGAGTTGTCTAGGAAGGTGTCGACTTTTTGTGTATCAGATCTGTATGTCAATCAATGGGACAGGTCAGCGTGCAGTGGATAAAATGACGAAAGCAAGCGAGCCAGAAAGCATACGTATTGCCTGAGCCATAGATTCATCACAGGGCAACTGGCCCTAAAGTCTGATTTATTAAGCAATCCCGTTAATCAAGACAGTACAGCCAGTCCATTTTTACCTAGAATGCTCATTAACTCGCCAGCGTTGCAAGCGAATGGACATTGTCTGGAATAAGATACTTCCAGAGTCTATCGAGTAAAACGGAAGCGCTTTCACTATTATTTAGGGTAAAACAGCCTGTCTGATGTTGCTGCCACCAGGATTCACACTCCAGCCTTTCAAGTTCTTGATTGCGAGGAACCAGTAACAATGAAAGTACCGGTCGCTTTTGCTGCAAACGCAGGGAATCATGATAAATATGTGCGGATGCCATTTCTTCAAGAATGCGCTTTCCTCGTGAAGTATATTTACTGTCCAGGCAGATGAACTGCGTTGTACCTGATGTGGTGATTTCCAGTATCAAATCGGGTCTACGCATGGAGCTAATGGAATGGGGCATATCGTCGTTTATTGACGGTCTTTTTAATAAAGCGGGAAACGACTTTTGGCTATGCAGTTTAATGCTCTGGCCATTATGTTTTGCCCGGAATGTAAGTCTTCCGGCGTATTGCGACAGTTTCCATTTTATGTCGGGAAGTTTACGTTTTAGCCCTTCCGCTAACGCGACAAAACACCACGCCTCGTAGACATCCCAGCTTGGTATCAGATAATGGTTTTCATCACGGGACAAGCCGGATATACCTTCACGAAGTAATCTGACTCCCATGCGCCAAGTCAGTTGGTAGTGAGGGTGTCCGGCAATGGCATCGAAATCCAGACCATTCGACTGTTTTGGGTCAGCAGCGAAAAAGGGCATCTGTTCGACGGTGTAACGCAACAGCTTCTTTGCAGCTATCAGATAGTCAATCCTCCGTTCCAGCCGATCGTTGATATTGGTTCGTGTATCGGAGATTTCCTTAACGTTAGCCTTTTGTATGTTCTTTAGAGTGGTGAGCACCTGGGTTACCCGGCGGTCAATAAGCTGCAACTGGTATTTTAATTGACGGTTGGCAGGAGTATCCCAGGTGATATCGGAATGTGTGGCCCTTACCTGTAACTGATTGATATCATTATCGGAGCATCGCGACTCCGCAGAGCTCCCAGTCAGCAGATCTGCATACCGGACAAGTTGTTGCACTACTGAAGGTGTAATCTGTTTCAGTCTGCCCAGTGGATATTGTTTCGTCTGTTGTTGATATCCGTAAACAGGGTGATGAAGAACGGCGTTCAATCCCTGTTCATAACGTGGGAAAAACTGCTTTATACGTGCATAACGTAGCCAGACCCCCGCATAGCGCGACATTCCCCCTAATTGATGTTGAGCAGGTTCACTGCCTGCAATTCTTAAACTGTCAAAGGCGATTATATCCTGGAGGAATTGCTGCCACGCTTCTTTGCCACTTTTTAGCGGATCATTGCTCACGTCCACACGCCAGCTCACAGTGGTACCTCTATCATCCAGCACCAACTCTAGATCCACTTCTCCTGCATAGAAATTAGGGTGCCAGATCCAGTAACCGGAAATCTTCTGCAAGCAGGCGTCATCAGCGTATAGTTGAGCATTCTGCAATTCCTGAGGGCACTCGATCAGGTATCTGCGCAACTCCGAGAATCCTGTTACCGGCTGGTTTGCCTGATCCAGCATTGCGCAGTGATCTGAATTGATGTTTTCTTCTAGCCAAACTCTCAGTTTCATATTAGCGCCAGAACCTCATCATGCCCGCATTTTCCAAATCAGCAGTTAACGAGGCTATTTTGCGTGCGCAGCGTATCAGGCGGAATGCTTCACATGATGAATGACATTCTGCCAGCAACTGCCGTAGACGGTCGCTATCTGACCCGCGAAGCTTGGGCAGAACGCGGGCATAGATCACGTCATCCAAGGTGTTTTCTAGCCTAAATGAGTCAGACTGACGAGCGAGTGAAACATAGCTAAGTACATCTTCAATGGTACGCCAGCCGAAGTGTAATCGTTCAGGTTGTAAGTGCCCTAAGAGTGCCTCTAAGACTCTGCGAACATGGCTCTGTTCATCATTGGTCAATCCGTACTTAGTCCAACTAGGGAAGTCATCTAGATTGATATCCCAGAACTCCATTGTCCACGCCCTGTCGAGGACTTTATCCGACAGGCCATGAGTCGTTTCATCCATGTTAAGAGTACCTATAAAAGCTACATTAGAAGGGTAACGCATACGAGCAGGCACACCATCGAACATGTCACCTTCACTATGTAGCATCAACGGTGAACCAGACTCCATTGCTGAAAGGAATGGTGCGAAGTAATGCTCCGGATGGGAGAGGTTCATTTCATCCAGGATGATCACAAACGGTTTGTCGGGGGTATTGGCTGCCTCAAGTAAGAAGTTCAGCAACGGGGTCCGTGTATAACTTTCTGGACGTAGCGGGTTGATATAGCCTAATAGGGGCGACGGATCGTACCAGCCTGGCAAGACCGCCTGAATGAACCAGGTTTTTTTATCATCATCAAAGGTAGAACCAGAATGATGAGAACCTAATGCCTGAGCATACCTTAGTGCGAGTTGTGTCTTTCCTGATCCCGAGAGACCGGCGAGTATCGCGAAGTGTCGTTGTTTATTTGACCAAAGACCTAAATGAAGTTGTTCAACCTGCCAGAGTTGAAAAGCACTATCTTTGACGACGTCGTTAACAATTGCACTTATATCGAGGGCATACACATCAAATTCAGCAGAAACACCATCCGGTTGTAAGTCCGTTTCAATAACCGGGACTTGTGGCAGGTATTCAGGCTGCCAGGTAATCCGGTTCGACCACACATTACCTTCTTCGGTCAGATTGTAAGCTTTCTGGTCATCCTTTTTGACTAAACCAAGTTGAATAAGCCAACTGAGTATTGAACGGGGTACGGTCTCAGATGTCCATCCTGCATGCACTTTTCTGAGTAAAGCCAGCAGTTGTATAAAACTTTTACTCTCGTCACGCATGGCAAGTAGCACATGATCTACCCCGAGAATATGGGTGATCATCACTGGGATTAGCTCCTGTGGATCTTGGGTTCTGAGAAAAGCTGCTCCGCGTGAGGATAGGGTAAATTGGTCTCCGTCTTTTTCAATAACGAAGAATTCATTACTGAGTATGCTGATGATGGTGCTTAAGGTGCTGTTTTTTGAATCAGGAAACTCTTCCTGGAGAAAATCGATTAAATCGTTTCGTGTCTTAGGCGTTTCCAGAAAATAAAGTACACTTTTTATCGTGCTAATACCTCCGGTCAGTGAGGTCAACCCTTTACGACGCTGTTCTGCTGGTCGGTGCTGTAAGATGATATCACCCGATTTACCCAGTTCCTCTGATTGCTCTGGATTTTCACTCTGGCGTATGGATCTTAATGCTAACCACGGCAATGCCATACGTGCTGCAACCGCCGTCATATCTTCTCCGGTTTTCCCCAGCAGGTCATTCATGTGATCTGTAAGCGCCAGTTGCAACCTAGTTGCCGTAAAGTCAGTACTGCCAAACCAAACTCGCGCAATGTCATATGCCGGTGTAAAGCTACTCAGCGTTGTGAATTTACGTGGCCATAGAGCAGCGAGAGTTCGCATGGTCAATAAATAGGGTGTCGTAGTAGTAAACTGCCGGATGCGTATCAGTAACTCTTGATAAAAATTATGCAGCCAAAGCGCGCACGTTTCCGTGTCTTTATTCTCCAGCTTTTCCATAGATTGTTCCGCCACCCAAAGGCGAAATGACTCATCAGCGATGGCTTTACTCACATCAATCGCTCCCTGTGCGGCGTTGCTGACAGGGTTTTGAGTCCACAGGCGCTGATGAAATTCAACAGATGAACGAGTCTCAAGATCTGCATTGTGAACTTCAACAATAAATTTATGGAGGTTATTCAACCACAAAGGGCTTTCAGCCCAAGGGTCAATGGTATTCAGGAGTTTTTTTAAATTTTCTGCATGGGTGTAATCAGTGCGCATGATGATGTCCTTGCTGTAAGCGATCAATGCGTATAAGCCATTGGCTATAAAATATAAACATGTTTATATCAGTACTGGCAGGAGAACGCAGAGTTAATGGCCACGTTTTCTTCAAAAACTCATCAGTATAAGCTTTCTCATCAAGTTCTATTCTCGAACGCGTTTCTGTAACACAAGCTGAATCACCGGCATCCCAGCACGATTTTAGCTTCTGAATATTTTCCGCCGATTCCTGAGCCATATTTTTACGGATATTCTGCTAACAACCCGTATTTCCGTTACATTCTTTATATTTCTCAGTGTATTTCTACGGACTACCCTGACTCAGATGGCTATTCTCCACCACATTCTTCCTGGCCTATGCCCTGGCAATGGCACTACCCGTACCGCGCTATCCCCGGAGATGTCACCGGATCGTCCAGCGGCCAGAGAGCTCAGGTTAACAATAACCTGCTTCTGTGAGGTCTTTGGTATTGATATTCGGGTACAGACTGTTTTTGATGTAGATGGCGGCCAGTTCATCGCTTAAAGCTCCGATACCACCGGCGGCGTTGTTGCCTTGTAAATGAGAAGGCACCGCACCCAGCACCGCATGCGCATCAATACGTGCCGCTCCATTATCGTCACCGACCACATCTTTAATTAACTGCGCCAGATACGCGGCTGATGCACCGGCCAATGCTTTGGTCCTATCGCCCACGCCAACCCTTGCAGGGCCGCAATGGCGACTTGCGCAATATTCTGGTAGGTACCTCCAATGTTGTAATCCTTCATGACATCTTTGTAGGTTTGCGGCGCTTCTTTCTCTCTGTCAAATATTGGGGGGCGTTATTGTTCCCTGCCAGCACCAAGTTCCCCATGCTACTACCGCAGGTACTGATCCGTATAAAAACAGTGTGTTTTTGATGTTGTTCACTCTGCAAAAGTGACGGTTTTTTGTGATCGCCTCGCGATTTTATCGCAATTATACTTGTATGGTAGTATGTGAGTTGAGTAAGTTCTATACATCGCAAAAGAGATGTAAGGAACAAAAAATGAAGATTGTAGCGGCTGAAGTCTTTGTCACCTGTCCAGGACGTAACTTCGTCACTCTGAAGATTACGACCGAAGATGGCATTACCGGTTTAGGTGACGCGACTTTGAATGGGCGTGAACTGTCTGTTGCGTCGTATCTAAAAGATCATCTATGTCCTCAGCTTATCGGGCGTGATGCGCACCGTATCGAAGATATCTGGCAGTTCTTTTACAAAGGTGCTTACTGGCGTCGTGGGCCAGTCACCATGTCGGCGATTTCTGCTGTCGATATGGCGCTGTGGGATATCAAAGCGAAAGCAGCCAATATGCCACTGTATCAATTACTGGGTGGTGCATCCCGTGAGGGAGTGATGGTTTATTGCCATACCACCGGCCATAGCGTTGACGATGTGCTGGAAGATTATGCACGTCATAAAGAGATGGGTTTCAAGGCTATTCGGGTGCAGTGCGGCGTACCGGGCATGAAAACGACTTACGGTATGTCGAAGGGAAAAGGACTGGCTTACGAACCTGCAACCAAAGGGCAGTGGCCGGAAGAGCAACTGTGGTCAACTGAGAAATACCTCGATTTTACGCCAAAACTGTTTGAAGCCGTGCGCAACAAGTTCGGTTTTAATGAGCATCTTCTGCACGACATGCATCACCGCCTGACGCCTATTGAAGCCGCGCGTTTTGGCAAGAGTATTGAGGACTATCGGCTGTTCTGGATGGAAGATCCCACGCCTGCTGAAAACCAGGAGTGCTTCCGTCTGATCCGTCAGCATACCGTCACACCCATTGCTGTCGGTGAAGTTTTTAACAGTATATGGGATTGTAAACAGTTGATTGAAGAACAGCTGATCGACTACATCCGCACCACCATTACCCACGCCGGCGGTATCACTGGAATGCGCCGCATTGCTGACTTCGCTTCGCTATATCAGGTTCGTACAGGCTCGCATGGTCCGTCTGACCTCTCTCCAGTTTGCATGGCTGCTGCGCTGCACTTTGACTTGTGGGTACCCAATTTCGGCGTTCAGGAATACATGGGATATTCGGAGCAAATGCTGGAAGTCTTCCCGCACAACTGGACGTTTGATAACGGCTATATGCACCCTGGGGATAAGCCAGGACTCGGTATTGAGTTCGATGAAAAACTGGCGGCGAAATATCCGTATGAACCCGCCCATTTACCGGTTGCCCGTCTGGAAGATGGCACGCTGTGGAACTGGTAATCAACGATTCAGTAGTGAATACAGGAAAATAAACATGGACTTCATTAACGATCATTTCATGATCGACAATGAAGTCGGTGTTCGGCTGTATCAGGACGTCGCGAAAGATCTGCCGATCATCGATTATCATTGTCATCTCGAAGCAAAAGATATTTACGAAAATAAATCATTTGAAGATATTACCCAGCTCTGGCTGGCGGGCGACCATTATAAATGGCGGGCAATGCGTGCTAATGGCATCAATGAACGCTTTATTACTGGAGACGCCAGCGCAGAAGATAAATTCCGTGCCTGGGCCGAAACCGTGGAAGCCGCATTCGGTAATCCGCTTTATCACTGGACGCACTTAGAGCTGAACAAATATTTTGGCTGCAATATAAATCTCGATAGCCAGAATTGGCGTGAGGTTATGGCGCACTGTAACCAGCTCATTAAACACAGTGATTTTAAACCGCGCCGTCTCATGGAACGGTCAAACGTCGAGGTTATTTGTACGACTGACGCACCACTGGATTCTCTGGAATATCATCGTTTGTTACAGCAGGATCAAACCTTTGCCATTAAGGTTTTACCGACATTTCGCCCCGATGATGTTTTTAATGAAAAAGCGGCTGAGTTTGCACTCTTTATTACAAAACTCGCTCAATTAACTGAGATCAGAATAGATACCTTTAATCAATTTGCTGATGCGATTGGTAAACGTATTGACTGGTTTCATAAAGTGGGCTGCCGTATTTCCGACCATGGCCCGGTGAGTATTCAATATAAGGCTTGTTCGCCAGAAGATGCGAACCATCTCTTTTCTCGTAAGGCCGAGGGGCAATCCCTGACTGATGAGGAAGAAATACAGCTCAATAGTGCCATTTTCATCATGCTCTCCGCGCACTACAAAGCTAGAAACTGGGCGATGCAGATTCATTTTGGCGCTATTCGTAATAACAACAGCCGAATGCGTCAGCAAGTGGGAATTAATGCCGGTTTTGATTCGATCAACGATCAATTGCACTTGGCATCATCCCTCAATCAATTGTTGGATGCGATGGTACAAGCAAACGCGTTACCGAAAACCATCCTTTATAACCTCAATGCCAGTTACAACGATGTTATTGCGACAACTATCGCTAATTTCCAGAGTGCCGAGCACGGGGTGAAATCTCCGATGCAGTTTGGTTCGGGCTGGTGGTTTAACGACACACGTCGGGGTATGGAAAGTCAGCTCAATAGTCTTGCTGACCAAGGATTACTCATGCATTTCGTTGGCATGCTGACGGATTCTCGCAGTTTCGTTTCTTATACCCGACACGATTATTTTCGCAGGATCCTTTGCAACCTTATTGGCGGGTGGGTTGAGAAAGGTGAAGTACCAAATAATAAAGAAGTTCTGACGCGAATGATCAGAAACATTTGTCACGCTAACGCTAATAACTATTTCAACTTCTAATACTCTCCCTGTGAGGATAGAACATGACTCGTACCAACCGCAAAATTACCATTCCGGTCAGTATTGGATATGGTCTGACGGATATTATGGGTGGCGGCGCATTTACCGTTATTGGCGCCTGGTTACTTTTCTTTTATACCACCTTTGTGGGCTTATCTCCGGTCGAGGCGGCATCAATTGTCGCGATTGCGAGGATCGTCGATGCCATTGTTAGTTTATTTATGGGATCTTTTACTGACCACTTTTATAAAAATGCATTAGGTAAAAGGTTTGGCAGAAGGCGCTTCTTTTTACTTATCGGCGCGCCATTAATGTTGGTTTATATTCTGCTGTGGGTAACTGGAATGAGTTTCTGGTTTTACCTTACGGTATATCTGGCATTCGAAATCATTGCCGCGGTTGTGTTAATTCCATGGGAAACGCTGCCCTCAGAAATGACGAAGGATTTTAATTCCCGAACCAAACTCTCGACGTGCCGCATGTTCCTCTCTGCATCAGGTACATTTCTGGCCACCTTTATTCCTGGTCTATTAATTGGCCATTTTGGTGAGCACGATCCTAATGCCTATTTTATTAATGGCGTGGTTTTTGCGGTCCTATTCATGCTGTGTGTGTTCATTTCTTGGAAAGTGACATGGGAGCGCGATTTAACCCCAGAAATGTTGCAAGAACTGGAACGCAGCAATCAGCCAACAACATTCAGCGAAAAATTAGTCATGGTTGGCGGACTGTTTAAGGAATATGGATCGACATTAAAGGTTCGCGCATTCAGAAAACATCTGGCCATTTATCTGTTTTCCTTTACTGCAAAAGATGTCTATAACACGGTGTTTGTTTTCTTCTGTGTTTACTGCCTGAATGTTTCTTCATCGCTGGCCGGTACGCTGTTATCGATGAGTATTGTTGGTCTGCCGGTCACTTTGTTAGCTGGGGTGGCGATCATTAAATACGGTCCTTCGCGCCTATATGTTTTTGCATACACATTGATGATGCTGTGTCTGGCCGGTTTGTTCATGGTTTATCAGTTCCCGATGGGGAACAAAGTTACCGTGCTGCTGATTCTGGCAGCCCTGTATCAGGTTGGTCGCTGTGTACTGGAGTTCACTCCGTGGAATGTGTTTCCTTTCATTCCGGATATTGACGAGATGATCACTCGCCAGCGTCGCGAAGGTTTGTTTGCTGCGGTGATGACTTTCTCGCGTAAAACGACGGTTGCCATCGCCACCTTTATTGTGGGGCTGATGCTACAGAACGGTGGGTTTGAGAAGGGGAGTCTGGTGCAGCCTGAGCAGGCGATCAATACCATCGCGACGTTATTGTTTGCCGGAACCGCAGGTTTACTACTGCTGGCACTATGGCAGGCGGTTACATTCCACTTGAACAAACGCACGCATAAAATCTTTGTTGATGAGGTGGATCGTTTGAAAGCTCATGGCCTGAAGCAGGATGTGGGGCCAGAGACTCGCCGAATTGTTGAAGACTTAACCGGATACTCTTATGACGCACTGTGGTGCGATGCGGATGATACGGTGGCCAAAGCAACCAAGTCGGCGACAACATTAAGTTAATACCGCGACACCTCTACGTAGGGGTGTCACATAACTTAATAATGATGACGAAAAGCTTCGTTCAAAAACTATATAGGCGCTTCCTTAAAGACGTCCTGATTTTATTATAAAGTAGGTCATACAATGCAAAATAAGCTCTTAACGGCAAAGGCTACACTTCCTGGCTATGATCGCACTAAGCTGGTTCCACGTATGGTTCATCTTGGTTTTGGTGCGTTTCACCGTGCTCACCAAGGAGTGTATACCGATATTTTGGCTACCGAGCACAACAGTGACTGGGGCTATTGCGAAGTTAACCTGATCGGCGGCGAACAGCAGATTGCCGATCTGAAGCAGCAGGATAACCTCTACACCGTAGCGGAAATGTCAGCGGATGCCTGGACGGCAAGAGTGGTTGGCGTGGTGAAAAATGCGCTACATGCAGAGGTTGATGGACTGGAGTCGGTATTGAACGCGCTGTGTGAACCACTGGTCGCTATTGTTTCGCTGACAATTACGGAGAAGGGATACTGTCATTCCCCGGCAACTGGTCAACTCATGCTGGATCACCCGATGATCACCGCCGATCTACAGAACCGCAAGCAGCCAAAAACCGCACTCGGCGTGGTGGTTGAAGCGCTGGCTCGCCGTAAAGTAGCGGGTTTACCGGCATTTACTGTGATGTCCTGCGACAACATGCCTGAAAACGGCCATGTGGTACGCAATGTGATCACCGCTTATGCTCGTGCCGTTGATGCTGATCTGGCCACATGGATTGAGCAGAATGTCACTTTCCCCTCCACGATGGTTGACCGTATTGTGCCAGCCGTAACGGCAGACACGCTGGATAAAATTGAGCAACTGACCGGCGTACATGATTCTGCTGGGGTGGCGTGCGAGCCATTCCGTCAGTGGGTGATTGAAGATAATTTTGTTGCTGGTCGCCCTGAGTGGGAAAAGGCGGGCGCAGAGCTGGTCGCTGATGTCATTCCTTTTGAAGAGATGAAATTGCGTATGCTCAACGGAAGTCACTCCTTCCTGGCATATCTGGGCTATTTGGCGGGTTATCAACATATTAACGACTGTATGGGTGACGAAAATTATCGTCTTACCGCGCGCGCACTGATGCTGCAAGAACAAGCGCCGACACTGAAAGTGCAGGGTGTGGATCTTGCGCGTTACGCCGATCTGCTGATTGACCGTTACAGTAACCCGGCGCTGCGTCATCGTACCTGGCAGATCGCCATGGACGGTAGCCAAAAACTTCCTCAGCGTATGTTGGACTCTATTCGCTGGCATTTAGCACATAACAGCAGTTTCGAGTTACTGGCGCTGGGCGTGGCAGGCTGGATGCGTTATGTCGGCGGGGTAGATGAACAAGGCAATGTGATTGAAGTCAGTGATCCTCTGCTGCTAGTGATCCAAAAAGCGGTACAAGAAAGTAAAGAAGGTGAAAATCGCGTTCAGGCACTGCTGGATATTGACGCCATCTTTGGCAATGAACTCCCGCAGGTTGAGCAGTTTACGAAGAGAGTGAAAGAGGCGTATCTGTCGCTTCTGGCGGATGGCGCAAAAGCTACTGTTGCAAAATATGCCGCAAAGCTGAAATAAACAGGCGATGAATACCGCTTTGGGGCGGTATTCACATCACTATTCTTCACTAAACCAGTCGCTATTTTCCTGACGAATCAACTGTACAGACTCACCAATCTCTTGCAGATGTATCGTCATCGCGCGTTCTACTGCATCACCATCATGCTTTTCAAGGGCAGTAAAAATCTCCAGATGTTGACGTAGCAGCATCTCTGGCGGTGAAATATGATCCAAGCTCATATAGCGGACTCGGTCAATTGTCGCCTTAATGTTTTCAACGGTGTCCCACGCTAGCTGGCAATCAGCAATAACCGCCAGTTGCTGGTGAAAATCATCATCGAGCTCGAAGAAATCATTAATCTGCTTATGGTCGATGGCAACGCGCTGCTGGTTAAGATTCTGTTCCAGTTGGTAGCATTGGCTGTCGGTTATCATCGATGCTGCACGACGAACAACCGCGCATTCAATTGCCTGGCGTACAAAACAGCCGTTACGCACCTGCGATAACGAAATTTTGTTCACATAGCTGCCGCGCTGGGGGCGAATTTGGATCAGACCGTTCTCCGCCAGTTTGATAAACGCTTCACGAACCGGCTGGCGAGAAACATTAAAACGGACAGAAACCTCTTTTTCAGAAAGCGGCGTGCCCGGCGCAATAAGGCAATGCACAATGTCTCGACGAAGAATTCGATAAATTTGCTGATTTACGGGCTGTGTAGGATTGAGCTGCGTTTCGACGGTCATTCATTCTTACTGTTTAGTGAGTTAACGCTGTGATTCTACCACTCTTTTGCCGGAACAGGGCGGCCTGATGGCCGCAAATCGAAAACCTGATTTATTCCGGCCGGGTTACCGCCACTTCTCGGGCAAAATATAGATGATTTAACACTCTATTTTCTTCAAGGTATTGCTTCATGCTGCCCCGTAAAAATATCGCCACTCTTTTGTCATCTTATGTCTGAAAAACTTTTATTATCATATTGTTAATTTATAAATTAGCCTATATGACGCCAGCTTATCCTACCTTTATGCGTAGCCAATCCAGTCTATTCGCTTGTGACAAGCCCTAAAAATCGGGGCCAATAATCCTATAATTATTAGCCCCGGAGTCATGTCAGTCAGATTTTACCCTTCATTAATTGCCGACTTTGATTGGCGAAGTCGACGTACCACTCGTAGGAGTGGCGGCAGAATCAACACCGCCACCGCTAGGATTAGTAAGCTTTTGGCGATGGGGCTCGACCACAAAATATCGTAGCTTCCATTGCTAATGGACAGTGCGCGGCGCAAGTTCTGCTCCAGCATTTCTCCCAACACAAAACCTAAAATCAGCGGGGACATGGGGAAATTCATTTTTCTGAGCAGATAGCCGAAGATACCCAACCCCACCATCAGCATCAGGTCGAAAGTGGTGCTGTGGACGGCATAAACCCCTACCGCAGAGACGGCGGCAATGGCGGGTACCAGGAACCACAACGGAATGGTTAGCATGCGGGTGAAGAAACCAACCAGAGGCAGGTTCATCAGCAGTAATATGACGTTGGCTATCAACAGAGAGGCAATTAACCCCCAGACAATATCCGGTTGCTCGGTGAACATCGCCGGCCCTGGCGTGATGTTATACAGGGTCAATGCGCCCATCATTACCGCTGTGGTGCCTGAGCCAGGAACGCCCAGAGTCAGCATTGGAATAAAAGACCCACAGGCAGATGCATTATTTGCCGCTTCAGGTGCGGCAACCCCGCGAATATCGCCTTTACCAAAGCTATCACTGTTGCCACTGATGCGCTTTTCGGTCATGTAGGTCAGTGCACTGGCGATAGTGGCCCCGGCCCCCGGCAAAATCCCGACAAAGAAACCGATGACTGAAGATCGCAGTGTTGGCCCAACACATTCAGCCGCTTCTTTACGGTTGAACATCAGACGACCGGTTTTACGCACCAGCTTCTGGCCGGTGCTGGTACTTTCCAGCATCAACAAGATTTCACTGACCGAGAACAAGCCGATTACCACCACGATAAATTGGATCCCATCCGAGAGATGGACACTATCAAATGTGAAGCGGTAAACGCCGGTGTTTGCATCAACACCCACAGTTGCCAGCCCCAATCCGATTAAGGCGGCAAGCAGTGACTTTAAGGGGTTTTGGCTCATCATGCTGCCAAGGCAGGCAATGGCAAAGACCATCAGCGCGAAATACTCTGATGGCCCGAAGGCCAGTGACCACTGCGCCAACAGCGGTGCGAACAGAATAATCCCACCAATAGCCAAGATTGAACCAACAAATGAGCTAACTGCTGAAATAGATAGCGCCACACCGGCACGACCTTGCTGCGCCATCGGATAACCATCGAGGGCGGTCATGATGGCGGCAGCATCACCGGGAACGTTCAGTAATATGGATGAGATACGCCCGCCATATTCACAACCGATATAAACCGTGGCCAGCAAGATCAATGCAGACTCTGCGGGGAGTTTTAGAGCAAAAGCGAGTGGTAGCAAAATGGCTACGCCGTTGATCGGCCCCAGTCCTGGGAGTAAGCCAACAATGGTACCGATAAAGCAGCCTATCAGGGCAATCATCAGGTTTTGCGGTGTTAATGCCACCTCAAATCCTTGCGATAAATACATCCAAGTTTCCATCACAGCCTCGTTAGTTCAGCCAAACGCCAAGCGGCAAGGTGACATCAAGTAAATAGTCAAAGGCGTAGAATAATGACGTGCCCAGAACCACGCCGGACAGCGCAGCGACCCATATTTTTGCCTCAAATAACAATGCGATGCTGAATGTTAGTAGGGCGGTCGCCAGCGGAAATCCAAGTGACTCAAACCCCCAGGCATAGAGCACCAGCGTTATCACCATCACTAACAAGCGCTGCAATACTTTGGCGTGCGGCCAGGCAATCACATCTGGTTTACGTAGCAGCAAAAGCAGCGCGCAGAGTGTCATTAACGCCAGAATGGCCATGGGGAAAGGACGCGGCCCTAGCGGCTCGTAGCTATATTCGCTTTGAATTCCCCAGCCGATAAATAAGCCGCTGATGCAAAGCAGTATCCAGATACTGGCAAAAATACGATCGCTCATCATCTTGCTCCTTAATTATTTGGCCAACCCGAATGCTTTGGCTTGCTCACGATATTGTTCAATCTGTTTTTTGACATAAACATCCAGCTCTTTGCCGGTTAGGTTGAACTCAAATAAGCCGCGTAATTCCCTCTGTTTTTTGAACTCGTCAGTTTGTACCAGAGTATTAAAGGTATCCGTCCACCACTGATATTCGGCATCACTAACCTTCGGCCCCAGATAGAAGCCACGAATAATCGGCCACACTAAATTGAAGCCCTGTTCTTTAGCGGTCGGAATATTAGCGAGTTGACCGGGCAGGCGTTGTTCTGCATAAACGGCCAATACCCGTAATTTGTCGCCTGCCAGATAGGGCACCATTTCACTTAAATCCCCAGATACTGCCTGAATATGGTTGCCTAACAATGCGGTAACCGGTTCGCCGCCACCCTCAAAGGCCACATAGCGCATTTTATGGGGATCAACGCCCACCTCGCGGGCCAATAACGCCGTTTTCATCCAGTCCTGGCTGCCAATTGAGGCACCGGCCCCGAATACCACACTATTAGGGTCCTGTTTAAAGGCATCCATCAGATCTTTTAGTGTTTTATAGGGAGAGTCAGCCCGCACGGCAATCATGCCGTAATCAGTACCGATGGCCGCCAGCCACTTCACATCGTCAGGGCTATAACGGCCAAATTTATTTTGTGCCAGATTCAGTAAGGAACCGCCGGAGAAGGCGACCACTGTGCCGAATTCTGCTGGGCGCTGCGCCACAATGGCGTTATAGGCTACCGCGCCAACACCACCCGGCATGTAAGTCACCCGCATCGGGCGGTCAATCGCTTTAGTCTCTTGCAGGGAAACTTGAATCAATTTACAGGTAAGGTCAAAGCCGCCACCGGGTTTGGCAGGCGCAATACATTCTGTTCGGTTAGGCGCGTCGATGGCCTGTGCCATTTGTGCCGTCAAGAGCAAAACCGAGGCGGCTAAGGTGCGGGTAATTATTCTTTTCATATTATTCCCTTATTATTTTCTTCTAAATTGTGAGCCTTCCCGCGATTGCGAGGTTGCTGAATTGTTAATAGATTAACCTTTCAGTTACCTTTCAATGGGAAGGAAAAAGTGCAGGATGTGATATGCGTCTCTTGTTGGTAGAAGATCACCCCGAGTTATCTCACTGGTTACAAAAAGCATTGACTCATGCGGGCTTCGCTGTGGATGTGGCAAATGATGGTGTTGCTGCCGATCATTTGCTGCAAAACGAAAATTACGCACTGGTGGTATTGGATGTGGCGTTGCCACGCCTGAATGGGTTAGACCTGCTGGCACGGCTACGTAAGCGTGGGCAAACGCTGCCGGTGTTGCTGCTAACTGCCAGAACGGAAGTGGCAGACCGGGTGAAAGGGTTGAACTTGGGGGCCGATGACTATTTGACGAAACCGTTCGAAATGGATGAATTGGAGGCGCGGATACGTGCTCTATTACGGCGTAGTGTTGGGGGAAGCGGGCAGGTGGTGCAGTTTGGTGATTTGACTTATCACGACGAAGGATACTTTCTGTTGACCAATAAGCCATTGGCGCTGACACCGCGGGAATCGGCAGTATTAACGTCACTGATGCACCGCCGGGGTAGGCCGGTTGCCAAACAACAGCTATTCGAGCAGGTATTTACCTTATCCGATGATGCCAATCCAGAAAGTATTGAACTGTATGTGCATCGGGTGCGTAAAAAGTTACACGGCAGTAATGTGTCTATTCAAACCTTACGCGGTTTAGGTTACAGCTTGGAATGCACCGATGGAGCGCTCTAATACTCTTGCGCCACGATGGCTTAAAGCCCCGCGCTCGCTGTTTCATCAATTGCTGCTGTTTTTTGGCGTACCCTTATTGATTTTAGGGGGGATTTCTATTTATACCCACTATATCAGTGCGATGAATGCCGCTACGCTCGCTTATGATCGTACCCTATTAGCCTCTGCCCGAACGGTGGCTGAGCGGTTAGTTGTCCGTCATGGGCAGCTAGAGGTTGATGTCCCTTATATTGTCCTCGACAGCTTTGAACGTAACATGAATGATCAGCTTTACTATCAGGTGATTACGCCGGAGGGGAAAAGTATTGCTGGCTACAATGATTTGCCGCCTTTCCCGCTAAATACGCCGCGCTCCCTTCTTTACCCCGCATTGGTGCATTTCTATGATGCCGAGTACCGAGGCAAGCCAATACGTGTGGCCGCACTTTATCAACCGGTTAATGAGTCCGGTGTCATGGGGATGGCAATGGTGTTGGTGGCTGAAACGCTGGCTTCCCGCCATGATTTAGCACAGCAGATCATGGTCTCCGCAGTTTTGACCCAAGGTACGCTGGTGCTATTGACACTGGTAATGGCCTATATCTTACTCAAAGGCATTCTCAAGCCATTACGTAAGCTGTCGAGCCTGATGCTGCGCCGCAGTCCCGGTGAACTAACCCCGCTCCCCAAAGTGTTGCCATGGTCAGAAATGGAACCCTTGTTATTGGCCTTTGATCGCTACATCGAGCGTTTACGAGAAATGGTGGCTCGGCAGGGGCGCTTTAGTGCCGATGCCTCTCATCAATTGCGTACACCGCTAACGGTGTTGAAAACGCAGGTAGCGGTGGCTCTGGCCAGTGACGAACCACGGCAATGGCGTGAAAGCCTATTGGCGATGCGCGGGACGCTGGATCATACCGTCTCTCTGACTGATCGGTTGTTGCAGTTATCCCGGATGAAAGTGCACGAGCGCAAGCTCCAGCCGGTTAATCTTGGCCCACTATTACGAGATGCGTGTTTCGCGCATCTTGCCCAAGCCCGCAGTAAGCAGATTGATCTGGGCTATGAGGGGGCGTCTGATTGCTGGATCGAAGGAGATGCTTTGTTGTTGACCGAACTGTGCGACAACTTGCTAGATAACGCGTTGAAATACACACCAAAGCAAGGCGTGGTGACGGTAAGGTTGGTTATCGGCAAGGAAGCAGAGTGCTGTTTGTTGGAAATAGAAGACAGCGGCCCCGGCATTGCACAAGATGAAGCTGTACAAGCACTGATGCCATTTCACCGGCTGGACAATGTGGGTGAGCAGCCCGGCGCCGGGCTGGGGTTAGCCTTGGTAAAAGACATTACGACTTACCATAAAACCCGCCCAGAGTTATTGCACAGTGAGTTACTGGGCGGTTTATTAGTTCGGATAAATTTCCGCTTGTGTGAATGATGTGAATGGCCGCAAGATTTTGACTAAATTTATTTTTATGAAAAGAAAGCTGTTTTTGTAGGACTCACTTTTTCACTATTTTACTTTGTCATCTACGACGAGTTTCTTTCATACTCTTTATTCGCGCTGTGTCAGGATAAGCTTGATTCCCAGCCCAATAAAACTCAACGAGAAACTCGCTCGCAATATTTTCATGACTTTGGGGCGGGATAATATATGACCGCGCATGAAAGAAGAAAACACGCCATATAACATAAAAATCAGCAGTGTCATTAGCATGAAAATACCGCTGAGTATCAGCATGTCATTTGTCGGGGAAGCGGTTTCAGTACTGATAAACTGTGGTAGAAATGCTAAAAAAAACAGTGACAGTTTTGGATTAAGTAGGTTGATTAAGACCGCATGAACAATAACTTTTAAAGGCGTGGCGGTTTCATTGGTACTTTCAATTTGTAATGGGCCATTTTGCTTGAGGGTTATCCATGCCATATACAGTAACCAGATAACGCCTAGGAATTTTATAATCCCAAAGGCTGCGGCGCTGGTATGAAATATAGCCGCCAGCCCAGTAATGGCCGCCAACATATGAGGAATAATACCTAGGGTACAACCTACCGCAGCAATAAGACTTTGCTTTACTCCGCTCCCCAGGCCGGTGGCAATGGTATAAAGCGCCCCAGTACCCGGCGATATAACTACGATAAGTGATGTTATCAAAAATTCGCTACTCATCTGCATGGTGTATCTCTTTACGTCATCGAAATAGGTAATGCAGAGTGTCTGGTATATTTAGCTGGTGTGTCTTGAAGAAAATTGCAGGTGAGAATTACTCTCTGGCTGATAAAAAATAACCGGGAGTCATGCCAAATTGCTTCTGGAAAGCACGGGTCAGATGACTTTGGTCAGCAAACCCTGTCATTAGTGCCGTATCGATAATTGTTTTCCCACCCGACAGTAATTTCCGGGCCAGACGTATACGTGACTGAACTAAGTATGCGTGCGGTGTAATACCTAACTCATGTGAAAATGCACGTATTAGCTGAAAACGGCTGATATCACAAAGAGCAGCCAACTGACTGAGTGTGATTTTTTCCTCAGGACAATCATCAAGATATTGTTTAGCCAGTATGACCGGGGGAGTATATTTTTTGAGTGGTAACTTTGAAAAAATATGATATTGAGTGACTCGCATTAGGCTCAGAATAAAAGCCTCTTCAATCGCGGTACTGTCAGGATGAGGTGCATTTATTTTATCGAACATCGTCCTCATATGGCTACTGAGTGCCGGATCAGTGATGACAGGAGACATCAGAATATCCTGAGTTTTAGAATCATGCTGTAGTTCTTGCGCCATTACGTCAGGTTCGAAAAAAATCATATGCCATCCGCGCGGCCCCTGTAGCGGTTGTCCATCATGGATTTCTCCCGGATTAACCATAATGATGTCCCCCGCACTGGCTTGCACATTCCCCAGGTGACTCCAGGAGCGCTGTGTTCCCTGAATGACAATACCAATGCCAAATTGGTCATGTGAATGACGGGGAAACGAGTGTTCGGTCAGTAATGATATTGCATCCATTCCAGGGATTAATGGCTGATGCTGCTTTACGTGATGAATATATTTCTTCATGTATATCCCTAGGATCTAAACCCGTATTTATACCTTTACTGAGATAATGGTGTCCGCAAACTCTGCTGCCTTTTTAGATGCTTGATGTGCCAGCTCGGCATTAAATGCTGGGCTATCTGCATCACAAAATCCGTGAGGTGCATCGAACATAACACACTGTACTAACGGCAGTTTTTCCAGCTCTTGTTGCATCAGTAGAGTATCGAATGATGGCTCGTAGCGGGCAATAATAATCAGTGCCGGGCAGGGTGGAGCAATATCGCTGTATTGACGAATACGGGATCCATAATGGCAGATAACGCCGTCGCATAAATCGCTTCTGGCAGCCAGCCACGCATGTGTAGCGCCGACGCTGTATCCCACAACCAGCAGCTTACTGTACTTTGCTCTTAATTTAGTCAGCAGTGCAACCACGCGGGTGGGATCAAAGCCAACGTTTTCTGAAAAATGGCAGCAAGCTTTATCTTGCTGCGCATAGCCGAAAGGGGTGGTATGAGGAAACAGGGCTGGGATATAGACGTCGAACCCGCGCCCTTGCCACTTATCGTGCTCGCGCCGGATATGATGATTAATGCCATAGATTTCATGCAGTATGACGACGGCATAGCGGCTGGCGTTAGGCATGAGTGGGTTAGTCGTCAGCTTTATGTGCCCAGGCAGGCATTGCCGTCAAATAGCGCTTTGCCCGTTTGCGAGCTTCTTCAGCCCCGACTTTTTGCCAGGAGTCGAGGAATTCAGCCAGACCGGAAACGGCCTCTTCCCAAGATTTAAGATGACCTTCAGAGTCGCTGCAATATGCGCAGTATTTATCGCTCGCGCCTTGTGCATCCGCAGCTGACATCGGCATACCGCAGGCTTGGCAGAACTGTTCTTGCTGTGACATATAACGCTCCTTGCGTTGTGTTTATGTCTAATAAATATACTGATTTTGCCAAGGGTGTATGCCGTGTCAGATCAACGAATCTTATAAACGATGTATGACCATCAACCGGTATTTCCTGACCACTACTGGCCTCATTCCTCCCATCAGTGTGGTCAAATATCTTGGGCAGATTTTATGGCAGTTTTTTGTCTCTTAATTTTCGACTGTATTTCATCTTTCTGAATCATTTGGACAGCAAAATAGAGGTCAGGCACTAAAATAATCTCTTCAGTGTAATGTGACATATCGTTTTTCGTTAGCCAGAGGGATAATTCTTTGTTACGACCGGCAAGAATAAGCGTCACGCCTTTTTCCCTCAACGTCGGGATCAGCTCTTTAAGCATCGAAAATACACTGGCATCATTATATGTAAAGCAAGTGGCTGCATCGACAACTAGCCAGTGAGGTGTAATAGGAGCATTACTAATTAGCTGGGTTACGCGTTTTTTAAAATAGGTCGCATTAAAATAGGTTAATATAGAGTTGAAGCGATACATTATTAAACCATCAATAGGTTTAATATTATTTTCAGCATCAATAGAGTGAATTATTCCTTGATTATCAACACCCAGTAACTGGTCTGTTGGTTTGAATACGGTGCGAAGGAATTGCAGTAGCCCAAGAATAATGGCAAATCCGATACCGTCAATCAATCCTACGAATAACACAGCAATTAAGGTAAATAGAGTCAGGATGTAGGCTGAGCGATTCTGTACTCGCATGGAGAAAATAGCTTTAAAACTGAACATTGACCATGCGGCATAAATAAGAACTGCCCCAAGAGTTCCTAATGGAATGAAACTAAGAGCTTGCGTCAAGAATAAAAGCACCAAGGCAATCATTAAGGCAGCAACCACCGAGACCATTTGAGTTTTACCACCATTATCATCATTAACTGCAGTCCGGCTTGTTGCTGCACTGACGGCGAATCCTTGTGATAATCCGGCAACGATATTGATATAACCTAAAGCATATAGCTCTTTATCAATATCGACCTCATAACCATTTTTACTGGCAAAACTTTGTACTGTCATCATAAAGCTAACAATACTGATCACGGCAAGATTGAGTGATGGGACAATAAGTTCGCGCAATAAGTTAGGGTCAAAATGCGGCATGCTTATATGTGGCAACCCTTGGCCTAAGCTACCAATAATAGCTATTCCCCTCGAGCTAAAATCTAGATATCCACTTAATAGTGTGGCGATCGTCATCACAATAAGAGGAGCTGGCCATTTCGGGCGTAGAGCTTTGAGAATAAATAGGGCCAAGAGGCTGGCAACTGAGAGTATTAATGTTAACTCATGAGTGTCTGAT
>NZ_CABHWW010000011.1 GCF_902170305.1 Yersinia alsatica
TGACCATTCGCGCCCGCAGTGCGGATTTTCGCGGCTCTCTCAATGCCCGGCGTGAAGTCTCTTATCATGAAACCACGCTGGGGAAAGTGGTAGCACAGGTGGCCGAGCGTAACAACCTGAAAGCGATGCTGGCCGAGGGGCTGGCGGATATCGCTATTTCCCATATCGACCAAACGCAAGAAACGGACGCCAAATTTATCACCCGATTAGCCTCGCTAAACGGCGCAGTGGCTGCTGTCAAAGCCGGGCGTTTGCTGTTTATCAAGCCGGGCAGCGGAGTAACAGCCAGCGGTAAACCTATCCCGCAAATGACCCTCACCCGGCAAGATGGCGACCAGCACAGCTTCAGTATTGCTGACCGGGGTGCATATACCGGCGTGAGTGCCAGTTGGTTGCACACCAAAGACCCGAAACCGGCCAAGCCGAAAAAGGTTAAGCTGCAACGTAAGCCGAAGTTTAAACAGCTCCGCGCACTGGAACACCCGAAAGCTAAACCAACCCGCACCAAAGCGGCGACAGTGAAAAAACCGGTGGAGGAAAAGCAAGGGGATTATCTGGTGGGGTCAGAGGATAACGTTTTTGCTATCACCACAGTTTACGCCACGCAAAAAGCGGCTATGCGTGCCGCTCAATCTAAATGGGAGAAGTTACAGCGAGGTGTGGCTGAATTCTCTATCACCTTAGCCATGGGGCGCGCTGATTTATTTCCTGAAACGCCGATTGCCGTCAGTGGCTTTAAATCCGTGATAGACCAACAGAGCTGGATAATCAGTAAGGTATCGCACAACCTGAGTAACAGCGGTTACACCACCCAATTGTCTCTCGAAGTATTGTTGTCAGATGTCACTTATGAAGCAGAAGCCCTGTAATATTCAACTAGTTGATATTTATTTCACAAATGCGAACGCTGGTGATAAGATCAGCATAATTCCTGAATATGCAGTTTCGGAGGTAAGTATGATGCATTGCCCGCGCTGTAAATTTGCAGCACACGCGAGATCCAGCCGTTACCTTAGTGACGAAACTAAAGAACGCTATCACCAGTGCACAAATATTAATTGCGGCAAAACCTTTAAGACCCATGAAACTATCGTTGATACGATAATGGAGCCGGGAATAATTAATGCTGTACCGCCCCACCCTAAAGGGAATCAAGGCGTGTTGTGGATGTAATTGAAGAAGCCTGCAAATTGCAGGTTTTTTTATTATTAAAATTCGGTGTAATTAATATCTTATTGGGGATAACTGGCAGTTTATCGTGCTTGCCGCAGGGTGCAGCCTTGAGAGTGTGAAAAGTGCCGTAGACACAATGTAGTCATTTTGTAGTCACTCTGCTGCCACTTTCAAATCTCAGGCACAAAAAAACCGCCTCACGGCGGTTAACGACATACTCATACTACTTTGTTTTACTTAGATTTGTTTCCATGGTGCCCGGGGCGGGACTTGAACCCGCACAGCCATAAGCCGAGGGATTTTAAATCCCTTGTGTCTACCGATTTCACCACCCGGGCTCTGGAAAACTGGAGGCGCGTCCCGGAGTCGAACCGAGGTAGACGGATTTGCAATCCGTAGCATGGCCACTCTGCCAACGCGCCTTATTCTTCTTTGCCTTTACTGCTGAGGTTCGCTTATCGCCAACCTACTAATTTGGAGCGGGAAACGAGACTCGAACTCGCGACCCCGACCTTGGCAAGGTCGTGCTCTACCAACTGAGCTATTCCCGCAACATCAGAACTTACTGATTCTTTTGCTATCTTTCGACATTTCGTTGCTGCCGTCTGATGCGATGCATTCTACTTACCTGACGCAATGAGTCAATAAAATTATCTGACTAATGTGTTCGTTTGCTGCTTTTTGCGGCGCTTCGATCAAGGTTCGAGCAAATCTTTCCATGCCGCGTTTAAATATTGAAACATTGACCAGAAAGTCAGTACCGCAGCGATGTAGAGTAGAACAAAACTCACCAGCTCAACATTATGGTCTGGACGCCAAAGTAACCCCACCAATGAGCCCATTTGAGCCGTTGTTTTTACCTTGCCAATCCATGAGACTGCAACACTGCTACGTTTGCCAATTTCAGCCATCCACTCTCGAAGAGAGGAAATGATAATTTCACGGGCAATCATAGTCGCTGCTGGCAGAGTAATCCACCAGACATGATAGTGTTCAGCAACCAGCACTAAGGCAATGGCCACCATAACTTTATCCGCTACAGGGTCAAGAAAAGCCCCGAAACGGGTTGTCTGTTTCCAGCGGCGGGCTAAAAAGCCATCAAACCAATCGGTTGCTGCTGCAAACACGAATATGATGGCACAAACCATCGGGGCCCAAACGAATGGCAGATAAAATGCCAGAACGAAGAATGGGATGAGTACAACACGAAACAGGGTAAGCCAAGTCGGTATATTCAATTGCATAATGCTACGATAACTATCTGGCTGGTGTGGATATTATGAGTATGGTGCAACATTAGCTTCAGTGTTTCAATGCATTGTAGATTTTTTCTGCCAATGCTTGTGAAATACTCGGCACTTTTGCAATTTCCTCGACGCTTGCGTTAAGTAAAGGTTGCAGTCCCCCCATATACTTGAGCAATATTTGCCGCCGTTTAGGGCCAACTCCCTCTATCATTTCTAATGCGCTCGTATTTTTTACTTTTGAGCGGCGCTGCCTATGCCCGGTTATTGCGTGATTATGAGAATCATCACGAATATGCTGGATCAAATGCAATGCTGGCGAATCCGGTGGTAACGAGAAGCCCTCGCCTTCCGCTGCCAGAAACAATGTTTCTAGCCCAGCCTTTCGATCACTTCCTTTGGCAACACCGACTAATAAAGGCTTTTGCTTATCCCACGGCACATTTAATGAGGCAAAAACCTCAAAAGCCTGAGATAACTGCCCTTTCCCGCCATCAATAAAGATAACGTCAGGAATTTTTTTATCATCTAATGCTTTGCCATATCGACGTTTAAGCACTTGAGACATCGCCGCATAATCATCACCGGGCGTGATGCCACTAATATTGTAGCGCCTATATTCCGAACGTACAGGGCCATTTGCATCAAATACCACACAAGATGCCACTGTTTGCTCCCCCATCGTATGGCTGATATCAAAACATTCCATCCGATTTATTTCATCGAGATTAAGAATTTTTGCTAACTCTTTCATACGCTGATGAATAGTTGATTGCTGAGACAAACGTGTAACTAGCGCAGTTGAAGCATTGGTGCGCGCAAGCTTGAGATAGCGAGCGCGATCACCGCGTGGCCGGCTTTGAATCTGGATTTTTCTTCCCGCCAGTTCAGAAAGAGAAGAAGCCAGCAGATCTTTTTCCGCCAACGTGAAATCTAACAAAATTTCGCCTGGGAGCGTGCGGCCCTGACTGCCTTGCAAGTAAAACTGCCCAACAAATGTTTGAACAACTTCGCTCAGTTCAGTTCCTGCAGGCACTTTGGGGAAATAGCTTCGACTTCCCAACACCTTGCCTTGCCGGATAAACAACACATGAACACAAGCTAATCCCGCATCAAATGCCACACCAATAACATCAAGATCTTCACTGTCGCCAGAAACAAACTGCTGTTCTGTCACTCGGCGTACCGCCTGAATTTGATCACGAATACGTGCAGCATCTTCAAAATGAAGTAATTGGCTGGCCTCTTCCATACGGGAAATGAGTTGTGTCAATACTTGTTGGTCTTTGCCCGATAGGAACAAGCGCACATAATCAACCTGCCGCTGATACTCTTCATCACTCACCAGGCCGGATACACATGGCCCAGAACAACGACCGATTTGGTATTGTAGGCACGGGCGCGAACGATTGCGATAAACACTGTTTTCGCACTGTCTTACAGGGAAAAGTTTTTGTAACAGTGCCAGAGTTTCTCGGACAGCATAGGAATTGGGAAATGGCCCGAAATACTCGCCTTTTTCGTGCTTTGCACCACGATGAATGGCTAGACGCGGATGCTTATCCGCGCTTAGGAAAATAAGTGGATACGACTTATCATCACGTAACAACACGTTGTAACGAGGCTGATAAAGCTTGATATAATTATGCTCAAGCAGTAGCGCTTCCGTCTCTGTATGAGTGACAGTCACGTCGATCTGAGCAATATTCTTGACCAAGGTCTCGGTTTTGCGGCTTGCTACATGAGCACGAAAATAGCTCGTCAGGCGTTTCTTAAGATCTTTGGCTTTGCCGACATAAATAACTGTGCCCGCTTTATCATACATGCGGTAAACACCAGGTTGGCTGGTGACAGTTTTTAAAAACTCTTTAGAATCAAAACAATCAGTCACTATTAGACAACGTCTCCGCGTTAAACAGACCATGGCGAATAGCCAAGTGGGTCAGCTCAACGTCACCACTAATATTAAGCTTACTAAACATCCGGTAACGATAGCTATTCACCGTTTTGGGGCTCAGGTGAAGTTGTTCCGATATCTCATTCACTTTCTGGCCTTTCGTGATCATTAGCATAATTTGTAATTCACGCTCTGACAAACAACTAAATGGAGTCTCTGTTGAGGGCTCCAACTGCCCCAAGGCCATCTGTTGCGCAATATCAGAAGCGATATAACGTTGCCCTGAGTGAACCGCACGAATTGCGGTAATCACATCTTGAGGGGCCGCGCCTTTACTCAGATATCCACTGGCTCCAGCTTGCATAACTTTCGCCGGTAATGGGTTCTCTGTATGAATGGTTAGCATGATAACTTTAGTATCTGGAGAAAAACGCAAAATCTTGCGGGTAGCCTCCAACCCACCAATACCGGGCATATTCATATCCATCAAAACGATATCAACAATGTGGCTACGGCACCATTTTACCGCATCTTCCCCACACTGCATCTCGCCCGCAACTTTGATACCCTTGATGTCTTCAAGAATGCGTCGTATCCCTGCGCGCACCAGTTCGTGGTCATCAACAAGAAGAACGCTAATCAAAGAAAATTCTCCAAAAATAAGGGAGTAACCTAATCACACTTTGTTTACGCTAATGATATTACTTGTTTTCGACCAAAGAATGAATACAGAATAATTGCAAATTCATATCTATATTGTTTGACAGATATTATTTTCATCATCATTTTGACTATGTACATAAAATCGCAGGCATATCAATTAATACCATGATAGAAAAGAAAAGTTTTTTTAAGATTTTTCTCGGCGTCGCCCACATATTCATACAAAAAATAAATCTTAACACTAGAAAGTAATTTTTTAGGCAGACTGAGACAACATATTGATAAAACTAACAATCAGATAATTCTGCACTATTTTCTGGCATAGGAATTATTCTTAGTTGTTTATTTATTGTTTATATCTCATTTACTATCAAAATGAGTGTTTTTTGACACAAATCATACCAAGAAAATGGATATGTTTTTTATGAACAAAATTGACTTAATTAAGTTAAAGCGTGGCGAGTGAAAACATTGACTGAGTATAGCTGCCGCTACCTACCACCATCGACAACACCATTGCTCGGGCTGTCTATTTAAAATTACGCACAGGTTATCAAAGCTAATCATCAGTTTATGATATAATGAAACGACTGTTTAATAATGCCGCTAATGTTCACTGTGATACTGGGTTCCCCACGTCTCCTTGTGCGCAGGTAAGCTACAACTTCAGGAAAAAAAATGAGTAATCCAGACTTTACCACTTCTGCTGACCCAGAAACTTTAGCAAATGAAGTTGCCTGTTTGAAAGCAACGATGACCCTGCTGCTAAAAGCGATCGGCCAAGCCGATGCTGGGAAAGTAATCTTAAATATCGAACGCTCCATCGCCGGTATTGAAGACCCTGCTCAAGCTGAAGTTTTCACCAATACTCTGGCTCAAATTAAGAACGGTTATCGTCAATAATAGCCGCGAGATAGGTGTGAAATCTTGATGTAATGCTGCTACCGATAAAGAATTTTCTTTTCTTTCAAGATAATATACTTTATTGGTAGCTTACATTTTTGATATGTTTGAGACAATAATGGGTCTGCTGCTGAAAGCATTGATCGGTGCCGGAGTTGTGGTACTGATTGGGATATTATCGAAAACACGTAATTACTATATTGCTGGCCTAATCCCGCTGTTTCCGACGTTTGCTCTTATTGCACATTATATTGTGGGCAGTGAGCGTAGCATCCAAGCATTACGCATAACAATTATATTCGGCTTATGGGCGATAATTCCTTACTTTATCTATCTGATATCACTTTATTTTTTCATTGCTCACTTACGTTTACCCATAGCTCTATTGGCCGCCGTTTTATGTTGGGTTCTTGCTGCCTGGATACTCATATCCGCATGGGGCCAGTGGCACAGTTAATGGCGGGATATGCCATGAAACCGGGTCCGATCAGCGAACTAGCAACAAAATAACTGCGTGAATCGCCAGCAGCACCACTGAAAAAGTCAGGTTTAGATTACTGATTGACGTTGATCTGACCTCATCAGAAGGTTCATCACTTACCTGAATTTTTCTGATTCGGTAAATCCAGTATCCGCCAAGCACCACAAAAAGTAGAGCAAGTAATACCGCCAATAGCGGATAGCCCCACACCAAGTACTCACTTAATCCTGCAATAGCAAACCAAAGAATGACAAAGACCATAATTGACCACCTAAAGTTTTGATGATTCGAGCTTAGCACATTCCTTAAAAACGATTAAGTCACGTTAGCGAGAGAGAACTGAAAATGATAGAAGGGCAAAAAATAGCGGTATGAAAACATCATTAAGATTAGTGCCAGGTTGGTTGTTCGTTAATTATTGTGAGTAACATTTTTATCAGTCAGTCATCAATCAAGTACACAACATTGAGATACGGCGAATTGCCAGATTAATAATCTAGAATTGGCATGAGCTCTGATTACCCCTCTTCTATTAAGTAACATTTACCTGAACTTTAGATATAAAACAAAACACTTAAAAAACTAAATTAAGTAGTTTTATTACATCAAGAATTCATTTCATTTGCCGTTATACATTGCACCTAAATTTAATAAATGCAGTGATCATGAAAAAGTTCTCCGACCTATCCATTTTGACAAAATTACTCTCCGGTTTTTCTGTTGTTATCCTAATGATGCTATTGCTTGGTGCTGTAGCGTTGTCGCAGTTAAGCAGTAATAACTCTCGGCTAGAAGCCTATCGCGACAGCTGGCTACCAGGGGTTCGCTATGCATTGGAAATGCGTGGAGTTTTAGCTGAACTGCGGCTGCAACAGGTGCAATATATCGCCTCCTCAACAGAAAAAGAACGTGAAGGTCATCGTCTGGAGATTTTGCAGGCCATGGATAATTTTCGTGCAGCACAAAATCTATTCTTGAAACTACCGGAAGGTTACAATGACTCGGAGTTATTCAAGAAAATAATGTCAGATTTTGACCATTTTTCTCAAGCTAATAATATTGTTATTGATGCCGTTAATAATAACCAATTGGCTGAAGCAAGTAAGATAAGCGGAGATACCTCCAGAAAATTTCGCACGCAATTAATGAAAGACTTAGCTGAGTTGGTGGTACTTGAAGTTCAAGGCGGAGAGCAAGCAGCGGCAGAAGGCCAACAAAGCTTTAATACCGCTAAAAACGTACTGCTCGCCTTATTACTCTTTGCTGTTTTCATTTCGACCGTGCTTGCTATTGTCATTGCTCGAAACTTATCACGTTTATTGGGCGGAGAGCCTGCTTATGCAGTAGAAATTATGGGTCATATTGCCGCAGGTAACTTATCAACTGAAATAAAACTGCGATCAGGAGATAACCATAGTCTGTTGGCATCCCTAAATACAATGAATCAGCAGTTGAAGAAGACAATTAATGAAATCATGCACGGTAGCGAATCAATTTCTGTTGCCTCGCACCAAATTGCCCAAGGAAATACTGATTTATCACAACGTACCGAGGAACAAGCGTCTTCATTAATTCAGACCTCAGCAAATATGCAAGAATTGACTCAAACTGTACGCCAGAATGCTGATAATGCTCGGCAAGCAAGTGAATTAGCCATAAATACCGCCGCCACGGCCACTGAAGGTGGAATTATTGTGGATGAAATGCTACTTCGTATGCAGGAAATATCCAACAGCTCGAAAAAGATTGTTGATATCATTGCGGTCATTGAAGGCATTGCTTTCCAAACCAATATATTAGCGCTAAATGCGGCAGTTGAAGCAGCTAGAGCAGGCAACGAAGGCAAAGGATTTGCTGTGGTGGCAAGTGAAGTTCGAACTTTAGCTCAAAAAAGTGCAAATGCCGCGAAAGAAATTAAGCAATTGATTGTCGGCACTGTTGAAAAAATTACGGCAGGTTCAGAACGCGCCGATCATGCCAGTCAGGCTATGGGCGAAATTGTAGATTCTGTGGGCAAAGTTGCGCATATAGTGGGTGAAATATCTACCGCCTCACAAGAACAACATATTGGTATCCAAGAGATAGGCATTGCCGTCGAACAGATGGACCAAGTTACACAGCAAAATGCAGCCCTGGTTGAGCAAGCTGCGGCGGCAGCACAGTCATTAACAGAGCAAGGTGCTGAGTTGCGCCAAGTCATCCGTTTCTTTCATATTAATGAACCATCAGTAAGTTAGGAAAATAATGTATAAGAGCTAAGTTCTGGTCAGTCATACAGACTTAGCTCTTATACCAAGGCACCCTTATCTCTGATTCTATACGAATGCTATGCATGTTATTTATGACAGTAATTCTCTAAGCACCCAAAGACTGACACTCCCGCCGTTCACCGGGAATACGGCCTCGCCAGTATCATTAGTCGTAATAATAGCCTGGTGGTTATCCAGATAATCAGCAAACTCTTTATTTTTTAAACCTTCTCCAAGTGAGATTGTTTTTTCATTCTCAGAACCATTAGAAAGAATGACTACGCAGCCGGGATCTTCTTCCGTACCTGCGCGAACAAAAGCGATACAGTTTTTGTCATCAAAATAGTCACTCTGTGCACCATGGGCAAAACGTTGTCGGGCTTGAATCAGTTTTTCCAATTCAGGAATAACTGGCATTTCTATCTGATAAGTCTCTCCATCATCCCCAGTATCTTCATAGTTAGCACCAAACAAGTCTGGATAAAAGACACATGGGATTCCCTGCTCACGAATTAAAATCAATGCATAGGCTAAAGGCTTAAACCAAGGCTCAACGGGTGCTTCCAAGGATTGAAGTGGTTGAGTATCATGGTTGGCGACCAACGTTATTGTATGCATCGGATCGACTTCAATTAACGAACCATTGAAGATTTGGGTCAGATCAAAATCTTCACCTTGTTTTGAGGCCGCATGAAATTTATGGTGTAGCGCAACATCAAATAGCATTGCAGAACCTTCAATCCGCTCTAAATACAGCTGTAACTTTTCAATATCCGGCGACCAGTATTCAGCGATAATCAGTAAATCATGCTCCGCTTTATTCTGTACATGGCCGATCCATTCTTTAAAGAACCACGCGGGAATATGCTTCACTGCATCCAGCCGGAAACCATCAATTGGCAGAGTTTCGAGCAACCATTCGCCCCAATACTTTAGCTCCCCCATGACTGCGGGATTTCTGAAGTCAATATCCGCTCCCATTAGGTAATCAAAATTACCTAATTCATCGTCCACTTCGGTATTCCAACCCTCATCGCTGTAGTCATTTAAAATCTTGAAAATGCCTTCATCAGTGGGGTCTTCAATATAATCAACACCAGTAAAACACTGTTTATCCCAGATGAATGATGAATAAGCCTCATGGCGACCCGGAAATGTAAAACGGGTATAAGCTTGGGCATCGATAACTTCATCATCAATTTCGGTACGATTTTCAGGATTAGCTTTACGGACACTTACCAGCTCTTTTTCATCAGCGCCCATTTTGTGATTGAATACAACGTCAAAAAGCACCTTGATATCCATTTCCTTCAATCGGTTAATCGCATTCAACAGCCCATCTTTATCACCATATTTTGTTGCCTGAGTCCCCTTTTGATCGAATTCACCTAGGTCAAACAAGTCATAGGTATCATAACCTACTGAGTATCCCCCTGAGGCCCCTTTATTGGCAGGAGGCAGCCAGACAACATTAATGCCAATATTGTGAATATGTTCTGCCCGCTCAGAGACTTCCTGCCATAACTTGCTACCATCGGGATAGTACCAATGGAAAAACTGGAAAATCGTCGGATTTTTCATAGGCTTGATGATTCCATTTTACTGTATACCCCATAGTATGGCCCACTTTATAAAGATTAGGCTGGCAATAAAGTAATAGACTGTGTATTCCTTTTAATCTGCGTTAATTTTTAATTGGTCAGTCTGTATTAAATAGGGGCTTTAAATGAATATAGTGGATATTCCATTTGGTATCACCGATTGGTCGGCAGTAGATAAAACCGAACATAAAGGAGAGCAAGGTGTTGCTTACTGGCAGACCAGGAACTTTGGCAATATTAGAGTTCGTATGGTTGAATACAGTGAAGGATACCTAGCAGACCATTGGTGTTCCAAAGGGCATATTTTGCTCTGTCTCGAAGGGGAATTAAGCACTGAATTGGATGATGGCCGCGTTTTTGTATTAAAGGCAGGGATGAGTTATCAGGTTGCTGATCATGCTGAAGCACACCGTTCATCAACAACCTCAGGTGCCAGACTTTTTATTGTCGATTGATATTCAGTCTCTTAGGAGAGTTGATTTCACATCTATATCAGCTAGCAGCCAATCCTTGACTGTTAGCTGAGAGAAGATTTTGTTATCGCCCTTCCGGTAATGAGTCAATCGGATTATCCGGATATAAGGCCCGGACTCGACGTCTGACGATTTCAACCTGAAATGCAGCCATTACAGCAATCATTATCAGAATCTCACCAAACCCGCCTTGTTCCGTTGGTTGATTATAAAGATACTGCAGTGTGCCAATAATCCATTTAGACCCAACGAGCAGCAGGAATAAAGTCATGGTCAGAGGTGTTCCTTTACAGAAAATAAGCCCATCAGGTTCACGCCAGATCTCGATGAGGCGACCTTGTAAAACACCGATGATAATACTAAACAGGACACCACTACCTAAAACTACCCAGGAAGTCATTGTAGTTGGCATATATGTACCACCCACTACCAGACCGACCATCCCGTAAACCCAGGCCCATTTAAAACGAGCAGGGCCTAATAAGACCTCGTGACTGACCGACTGACGGTATAACGCAAAAAGTGTTAGCACCAGAATAATCAGTATTTGTACGGGAGTCATCGCTATCTCCTTCGAGAGAAGCAGCTAGTCAGGGATAAAGCACTACTCTCTGGCATATAACAGACTACTCCGGCAGTATATGCGTGCTTTATCAGTCTTTGAGAACGCCAAACAGAAAACTATCTTTTCAGAACGGTTAACAATAATTCGCTAACGCGAGCTGTACAAAGTTTAGTCTATTTATCGATAAAGAGCACAATCCTAATTGCATTAACTCTATCTGAGCCTTACTTCAAATACTTTTAACTATCGGAACAATATTATCCCTCCATGGATTATTGCTAAACAAAGATAACATTCTGAGATCTTGCTCACTTTTCTAATCGCATCTTATTAATGCTAAACTGCCCAAGCTTTTTATTGAACAATAAGAAGTCTATTTATAAGGAAAAATAGATGACACAGAATATTTATGATAATCAGGCTTTTTTTTCAGGTTATGCCAAACTTAGCCGTTCAGTTGATGGTTTGGATGGAGCGCCAGAGTGGCCGGCAATTCGCCAAATCTTACCGCCCCTATCTGGGCGAAAAGTACTAGATCTGGGATGTGGCTATGGCTGGTTTTGCCGTTATGCAAAATCGCAAGGCGCAACTGACATTTTGGGAGTAGATATTTCGGAGAAAATGTTAAACCGAGCTAAAGAAATGACCACTGACAAAGATATTGTTTATCGTCAGGAGGATTTGGAAAATACTCAGTTACCACAGCAGTTTTACCATTTAGTTTATAGTTCGCTAACGTTGCATTATATAAAATCACTACCCACCCTACTAGAAGCGGTTTATAACACTTTGCTACCCGGAGGCAGTTTTATTTTTACTGCAGAACACCCTATCTATACCTCCCCCAAACAGCCAGGTTGGTTAATTGCAGATGATGGACAGAAATCATGGCCAATAAATAGTTATCAAGCTGAAGGTGAACGGATAACAAATTGGCTAGCCGAGGGAGTCATCAAACAGCATCGAACGCTAGGAACCTATATTAATCTTATGATTAAGCAAGGATTTACGATTACACACTTAAATGAGTGGGGACCAACAGCACAGCAAATTGCTGATTGTCCGGCATTGGATGAAGAAAAAGAGCGGCCAATGATATTTTTGCTCTCCGTTAAAAAACTCGAATAAGAACCAACCCGCACTTCACGACCTATTTCTAGAAACACCCATTCTTGGGGAGGCTAACTCCCCGGATACTGTGCACCTAATTTGCTCCCAAATAGTGCCAACGCCCTAATTAGAGGCATTCATTTATTGAGAAAAAATAAATTATGCTATTTTTCAATTAATTATATTTGGCGCAAATATTGCTTCATTAAGTGTGATGATGCTAAAGGGGGCAAATATGAAATCAATGTCGGGATACTACTTACAATATACAGCGTTTCTACTAGTGATTGCTGGGGCCATTCATTTTGTTTTTCAATAAGCACTAAAAAGAGTCGAGCGAATGCACGGCTCTTTCTCGCCTTTCAAGACGTCATATTTTTTATAGGGCCGATATTTTATTGTGAAAAGGGGTCTTTCAACGGCAATATCGACAAAGTATGTCTTTGTAGTGGCAGTATCTAAAACAACCTTCCATAATCTTATGTATCAGCCTGATGGCTGAATCTAGCTTTGGGAGTAACACATCATGAAACGTAGAATACCGGAGACAGCTTGGTGTCTCATGACAATCATCGCTTACCTTGCTCTGGTGAGCGTATATACCATCGAAAACGCAGCTATGCGTGGATTTTTCGGATGACTTGCAATAGTGCAATACCACACCACAAGTTTATGAAGTTAGAAATGGAAGAAACTCCGCCAGGGAAGGCATACTCCCTCGAAGAAAACCAGAAAGCAGGATTTAGTTCATTGCTAATTCAGAGCCGTGATTCGATAAAAATAGCAGAAAAAAACCAGCAGAAATAAAATAATTATGTGTTAATAACAATAAATCAAGCTATTCAGCTTTAATAGTAAAATAATAGATAACTTATAGTGCTGTGATTTAATGCATACTAGGAGATATGTTCATCCTCGCCAAATAATATAAATAAACGAACCTAATAAATAGATGCGATATTTAATAATGGTGTCCAGAACATATCCTATGGAATAGATTTAAAACCAGAGGTTAATTCTAACTAATTGATTCTGTTGGTGGGTCGTGCAGGGTTCGAACCTGCGACCAATTGATTAAGAGTAAATCTAACAGGTTTTCAAAATCAATAATTTACTTACAAATCAACCAGATAAAAAACGGCAAAGTTCGATAAACTATGAGTTTTGCGAAGCTCTACCGCCATTTTGTCGCCAATTTAATCGCTCGATTAGTGAAGGCGCCTAGTATTCTTCTCAATCATCTTTTTTAGGTTTTCGTGGTTTCCTAGACTTTTTTTGTTGTTCTGGCTGTTCTGGCTGTTCTGGCTGTTCTGGCTGTTCTGGCTGTTCAAGATTATCATTTTCTGCAGCAGACTGAATATAATCTTCTGCTGCTAAATTTTTCAGTGTATCTTTATAAATTTCACTATATCTAGTGATCGGGGTAGTATCTCGGAGCTGTTTTAATAAAATGTTTATACTTCCCTTTAAAGGAGAAAACGAATCATGTAATATACTCCATTCACTTGTATATTTTCTTAAAACATCTGCTATATTATGGTCATTAAAAATGTCATCGGATTTTCTTATTGTGATTTTTGTTGTTAATGGATTTCCCTTAATATCAGAGTAAAATTCATCGTTGTGTTTTAATTTATCTAGTTCAGCTTTTAACTCGCTCAGCTCGCTAGATTGTGTTCCATTTATTAATTTCTCTTGTTCTAGTTTCGATATTAATTCATCAATTCTTGCGATGCTATTTTGTTTTTCTTCATTATATTGTTCAAGAATTAATTGATAATCCTCTATTGAACTCTTCAATCCAAGAACAAAAGAACCCATTTCATCAGCACTTCCAGCCATTCTATTGAAAATCTTCAAAAAGTATGCAATTAATTCATTATCGGAAAAATTAGGATAACGAACCTTATGGTCTATTTCGCTCCATCCTTCTTCAAAAAGTGTTCTAACCTGAATTTCAGTATATATATTTTGATTCATAGGTCTAGTGGGTATAATATAATGAATTGAGCGATATCCAGCATTATGCTCTGTTACCCCACAACCTTTACTTTCAAATATACTATTTTCAGACTGGTCTCCAGATCTTATATATGCGATAGGTTTTTCGTGAGTACTCCATTTACTCATAATATAATCATGTATGTGTGGCCAATCCTCTTTAAATAAATGCAATACTCTAACACCTATTAGATCAGTAATTTTTTCGCTGTAGTTTTCATGAGTAATGTCTTTGTATTTATCACTATCATCAGATTTCTTTCTTATGATTTTCTCCATAAGATGTTCAGCATCTTTTACGCGCCAACGCACTGAATGAACACCTTTTCCTTGCTGCAAAACTTTTGCTAGAAAGGCCGCGGTATCAGATAGTAAAGAGAAATTTTTCTGAT
The DNA here is from genome assembly GCF_902170305.1 of Yersinia alsatica. Taxonomy (GTDB): domain Bacteria; phylum Pseudomonadota; class Gammaproteobacteria; order Enterobacterales; family Enterobacteriaceae; genus Yersinia; species Yersinia alsatica. The sequence goes on from NZ_CABHWW010000011.1 coordinate 14,753, forward strand.
GTTCTAATCCTATTTTTAGCAAGTCATCCCATTCAATACTTGCTTTATTATACTGTTCTCGGTCAATTCTGTTACGCGAAAGGAAGTCATCCAAAGATTCTTTTTCATTAAGCACTTTGATACTCTCACTCATCATTTATCACTCGAAATATCACGCATTTTGATAATCTACATGAAAGGATTTAATCTTAATGCATCATCTAAATGCTCAGGCGCAAAGTGCGCATAACGCATCGTCATTTTGATATCGGTATGTCCTAAGATTCGCTGCAATACTAGGATATTTCCGCCATTCTGCATGAAGTGACTGGCAAAAGTGTGACGTAGAACATGTGAGCACTGTCTATCTGGTAGTTTTATGTTCGTTCTTTTTAGTGCAGTGCGGAAAGCTGCATAGCATGATGGGAATAAACGCCCCGTCTTTTTCGGCAAAGAGTTAAATAATTCTTCACTGATTGGGATGCTGCGGTTGCGCTTCCCTTTGGTTTTTGTGTAAGTGACTTTATATGGCATTACTTGCGTATGAGTCAGGCTTTCCGCTTCAGACCAACGTGCGCCAGTGGCCAGACACAACCGCACAACGGTAGCCAACTCAGGTACTGTGCTGTTTTCACATTCTTTCAGAAGGCTGGCTATTTGCTCTTTGGTCAGGAACGCCATCTCTTGCTCATGAGTTCGATACTGGCGCACACCACGGAGGGGATTATCGTAGCGCCACTCACTCAGGCGGGAGAGTTCGTTAAACATCGCCCGCATGTACGCCAATTCAATATTCAGCGTACGCGGTGTTACGCCTTTGGTACGAGTGCCACGTAATATTTTCCCGTTGAGCCGTTGTTCACGGTATTGAGAAAATGCTTTTGCAGTGAAATCTATGGCACGCGGATCACCAAGGTCACGGCACATGTTGAGCAAAACCTGATGACGAGACTTACCATCACTCAAAGTGATGCCATGCGCCCGATGCCAAATCTCGATCAGTTCTGACAACAACCGCGTGTCCTGCTTTTCACCTAACCAAGGTTTGTTATCTACCTGCTCCATCGTGAAGCGCTCAAATGCCAATGCTTCACCTTTAGTCGCAAACTGCTTTCTTACTCGCTTCCCTTCCCTACCTGCCGGATAACACTCACAAATCCATTTCCCGGTATTCAACTTTCTTACTGCCATACAGCGTGCTTACACCTTCTTTAAAACACTATCTACCTGGGCTAAAACAGTTATCTCGTTCAACGCGCATTCAAATGGTATCTTTATCTCTGTTCCACTGACTCTCACTTTACCCACAGGGATAAGTTCTAGATTCCGGATACTAACTTTACCTTCGATTTCTACTAGCCATGTCCCATCTGAGATTTCTTCAAATGAGTAATCAACTAAACTAATCGTTTCATTCGAGACGATAATTTTTGGTTCAGTAAGCTCAGGGGATAGCAGTGAGTTATCCAATACCAGATGCCCATCTTCAACCAATTTACCTTTGATAATCTTATATCGGGTAAGTGAGGTTATATCGCCTTTTGCATCATCATACATTGGGCCCTCCCCTGTAGCCAGCCACCGCAGGGAAACTCCGGTTTCCAGCGAACACCAGATAATCACCTGCGCCGGATAATAATCTCTACTCCACCACGTCCCAAAGGTACTGTTTGTAATACCCGTATGCTGTGAAAGCTCTGTTCTGGTTTTGAATCCATATGCCTCCAGAACTCGAGTCAACGCTTCACGACCACCATGATTGGGGTTGAATTTATTCATACGCATAGATATATGAAGGATAGAGTTTTTAATATTATTTACTTGGCTTCACAGTTTCTTTAACACACTATCTACACGGGCTAAAACAGTAATGTCTGTCAATGCACACTCAAATGGCACCTTTAGCTCATTGCTGCTGACCCTTACTTTACCAACAGGAATAAGCTCTAAATTTCTGATACTTGCTTTATGCTCAATCTCAACTAACCACGTCCCATCCGAAATATCTTCAAATGAGCAATCAACCAAATTGGTCACTCCATCCGAGATGATAATTTTAGGCCGAGCCATTCCAACCGATAACAAAGAGTTATCCAAAACCCAATATCCATCTTCAAACAATTTACCATTGATAATTTTATAGCGAGCAACTGAGGTTATTTCGCCTTTTGCATCGTCATACATTGGCCCCTCACCGATGGCGAGCCAACGTAGTGAAACACCAGTTTCTAAAGCACAACCAATCAATAAGTTAGCAGGGTAAAAATCTCTTTTCCACCAAGTGGTTATAGTAGCAATGCTGATCCCTGTTCTTTCTGAAAGCTCAGTTCTCTTATTTAAACCGTAGGCTTTAATTACCCTTTGAATTGCAGATCGCCCACCACGCTTTGGAGCAAAAATATTGTCATTTGTATAATCAGTCATAATTTAATCGCCATAAGTTGTATCGATCTTATGACCATCGACGTCTCACCAACTTGCCTGCCATAAATCGATCACGCTTTACTAATAACGCGTTCCACTATGCCAATGATTTTTATATCTGCCAGAGCACACTCAAATGGGGGTTTGATCTCTCCGCCACTAATTCGGACGCGACCAACCGGGACTAACTCCAAATCGCGAATACTCTTCATTCCTTCAATTTCAACCAGCCACTTACCATCGAGCACAGTTTGAAATGACTTATTTACGATATAGGTACTATCTCCGCTATTGACAGCAATGAGATCATTTTGAGACTGAAGCAATGACTTATCGAATAAAACAGCGCCAGTATCACTAAGTATCCCTTTGTCTAAATTAAATAAATTAATTTTCTGAATTTGACTGTCCGTATCTTCAAACATCTGGCCTTCCCCCGTAGCCAGCCATTGCAATGATGCCCCCGTTTCAAGTGAGCACCACACCATAACTTGTGCGGGGTAAAAATCGCGACGCCACCATGTATTGAGAGTGCTGTTACTAATTCCTGTGTAATCAGATAGTTCGGTTCTCGTTTTAAATCCATAGGCTTCCATGATTCGCTTCATGGCTTCTTGGCCACCTGAATTCGGATCATATCTGTCAGCATTTTTTTTATTCATTTAAACGTTCACCTATTGACAATGTTTTATATAAACATCATCATCCTCAAAAGTGTTCAAATAAGTACTTTTTGTCGATTATCGTTTATCGAAGCCATGGGGGATAATGCCTTATGAAACCAGTGATCTCAATCAATCTTGTAATTCCTAACCCCTACCTCCCTATTGAAGAGTTCTGCCGCCAGACTGGCCACGCGAAAACGACTGTGGTTGACATGGTCAGAGACGGCAGAATCACTATCAAACGTAAAGCCGATACCATCAGCGAAAAAACCGGTAGGCCCAAAACCAAATCTAAAATTGAAATCAACATGGTTGAACTGACCTTACGTGCCCTTGCTGAGTCTAATTTTGATGTTCGCTTAAACGATAAACCATTACGGTAATTCTCCTGAATTATTGAGGTTAGCGCCATGTTTGCAAATGGAACTGACAAACACCCTCATTGGGATTCAGCCTTGCGACGCTTTGCCGATACTGTCGAGATCAAGCGAGTCGCCGAAACCATTGGCATGAATCCCCAGACACTGCGCAATAAGTTGAATCCGGCACAGCCGCACGAACTGACAACAGTGGAATTGCTGCGTATCACCCACGCCACGCAGAATTACACCCTGTTGGATGGTGCGCTGGCTGAACTGGGTCGCTTACCTTCATTGCCGTTGGAAAATCCGCAGGAAGCCACTGATATTCCAACCCAGGCTCTCAAAATCAGTTCAGCCGCAGGAGAATTGGCTGGCGAATCACTGCAATTAATATCCGGCAGTCGGCTCACCAAAAAACGCAAAGACGCTATTGTCAGCCGCGCTAATAAAGCGGTCCGTGACCTGATGCTATTTGCATATGCCATTGAAGAGCGCTTTCACTCAATACCAGTTTTAACTACTACGGTCGATTTGATCCAAACCGGAAGCTTTTCCGGTCTTTCGTAGAAGGTCTGTAATATGCAAAACCCAATCTCAATTGCCCCATTACTCTGGCGTCAACAAGGCCACAATGCTGGCCGCGTTGAGATTAAACACGGCAGAGGTAAGCCAGGCATTATTATTCGCCCTGATGGTCGCCGTTGGGCACCACCACCAGGCACTTTTACTGATTCTCATCGGAGGATTGGTAAATGAGCATTCGCTGCGCTTTCGGAACAGGACACCTTCGCGCAATGCCACTTCCTTTGCGCGCCGTTATTGGCAAACACTTTGCTGGCACTCGCTGGCGGGATACCAGCAACTTTTACGACTCGATGCCTGAACGTTACCGGGCAACCGTCTGTTTTCATGCTGAATTGAAAAAGCGCCACGCCCTACTTCAACTGGCGGAAATGGATGATAACGAGCGGCAACGTATCGTCAGTGCGTTGGATGAATTACGACATCACTTTGCTAAATATCGCAAACACGCCATTAGCAACGTCGCCTTTATTCAACGACTGCCTATCAGTGTGCGTAAAACTCTATTTCTTCATGCTGGATTAAGTCACAAAGAGTTTAATCAACCTGCCTGCTATCTAGAAGAAGACGCTTGCCCGTGGCGGGAAACTTTAATAGCAGCATTACGTGAATTACTTAATTTATTCGAGGATGCACCGGATATTTTAACTGCGGTTAAACCTGACGCTTATTTCAACTAATCATCGTATTTAAATTAATTGGCGTATGACCCGTCGGGTTTCCTACGCCCTGAATAAGGCCATAACCATGCACATGTATAAAACCATAGGACAAGATATGCATACCCGCGCCCTTGAACAGGCGCGCCAACACCAACTGAATCAAGCACGTAAGGAGGCTAAAGCCGATGCAGCTATCAGTTTCTCTTCATATTTAGACCGTCTCGCTACCCATGCCGCCAATCAACAGCTTTCCAGCAATGAAATTATCGAGTTGCTGCGTCAGGAATCCGAACAATTTCAACAACGTGGCTTTGAGTGCCACCAGAGTGATTTTTAAGGAGATCTGAAATGCCCGATATGTTCGATCACTCTCAAGAGCTGCAACTGCTCCAGTTGGAACACCAGATAGCAGCAGCCAGAACCAACACCCTGATGCCATCCGCTTTTATATGCGCCGACTGTGATTCTCCCATTCCTGAAGCACGTCGTGCCGCATTGCCGGGGGTGCAGTGCTGTGTCCACTGCCAGCAGATCCGAGAAATAAAACGCAAACATATCCGCGTATGACCTCAGTTAATCGGGGGCGCTTTGCCCCCTCGCCACCGCCGCCATTTAAGGTAAGTTGCCGCGAGACTTTCGTCGGCGCTTATCCGTGGAATGCACCACGCAAAGCCATAGGTCGTGAAAGACAACTTACCCGTGAAGAATACTTTCAGGGGCAAGCTGTTTTAAATAAAATCAACAGTCTGCCGTATTTCCTGCGCTCGCTGTTTATCAGCCGCCATGCCAATCTACAAAAGCACCAAGGCCAATTAGCTGCTAATAAGTATCTGGCTCTCAACTTTATGCAGCTTATTTGGCCACGCATTCAAACCGTAAACCAAAAGCATGGTTTAAAACACGATATCGCCCTTGGCTTTTTAAGCGAGGAAGAGACTTATTTAAGTCTGCCAGGCATGAATGATAAAGAACTGGTTAGATTTGCAGGCCGTATTTCTGCACAGTTATTTTCTGCCTATGAAGAACTTAGCAATACCTATATTGCTGAACATAATGGTGATAAAACAGCACTATTCAACGATAGCGCACAAACCAAACTCTATGGCCATATTGCTGGCATGGCGCGGTCATTAAATGTTACCCCGCTACATTGGCGTAAATATCGCAAAGGTAAGTTAACCATGCGCCACGCTTTCTCCGCTATTGCCCGATTGGTCAATGATGAATGGTGGACGCGTCAGCTTAAAGCCCTACGTACTCGTTGGCGGGAAGCACTATTAATTGCCGTCGGCGAAGTGAATCGCCACAAATCTGGTTATGCCAGCAAGCAGGCAATTAAAGATATTCAATCGCGCCGTTTGTCTAATATGGAATTTCTGAAGGGCTGCGAACTGGAAAATGTTGATACCGGTGAGCGTATTGATCTGATCGATAAAGTGCTGGCCAGTATCTCTAATCCAGAAATTCGCCGCATGGAATTGATGAATACCATCGCCGGTATTGAGAAATATGCCGCTAATATGCAACACGTCGGCATGTTCATCACCATCACAACCCCTTCCAAATACCACCCAACTCGCGTGGTAGAGAATAGTGAAAAAGAGAAAGTCCTGTTTAATCACAAATGGGATAAAGAGGCGTTTACGCCCAAAGATGGTCAGCGTTACCTGTGCAAAATCTGGAGTAAGATGCGCACAGCGTTCAAAGATAACGACCTGAAAGTTTACGGCATGCGCGTGGTCGAGCCTCACCACGATGGCACCCCTCACTGGCATATGATGCTGTTTTGTGAGCGTCAGCAACGCCGACAGGTGATCGACATCATGCGCCGTTATTCTCTAATGGAAGATGGTGACGAACGTGGCGCAGAAAAAAATCGCTTTGAATGCAAACATCTGAAAAAAGGCGGTGCGGCTGGCTATATCGCGAAATACATTGCCAAGAATATCGACGGTTATGCACTGGATGGCGAACTGGATCATGAAACTGGCCAGCCGCTAACTGAAACCGCTGCTGCCGTCACCGCTTGGGCGGCAACGTGGCGCATCCCTCAATTCCACCCAATTGGCATTCCAACTATGGGAGCTTATCGCGAATGCCGCCGCATTCGTGGCCTGAGCCTTGCCGAAAGTTTCGATGACCAGGTTGAAGCGGTACGTGCTGCCGCTGATACCGCTGATTTTGCCGCCTATATCACTCAACAAGGTGGAGCCAACGTACCGCGCGATCAGCAAACCATTCGGGTGGCTCGTAAGGTGGCCGAAGAACTTAACGCCTATGACGAAGAAGTGCAAAAGGTCATCGGCATTTATGCCCCTCATCTCGGCGAATCTAAGATTTATGAAACCCGTTCAACCCAATGGCGTATTGTCGCCAAGGCCGTTGACGTTGAGCTTTTGACTTTAAAAAGCGCCTCTGGCGCGCCTCGGAGTTCTGTCAATAACTGTGGGTTTGCTGCTGAAGTAACCACCGTTGAACCGACAGAATTACCGCCTGAAAGCACCTATTCACCGGTAAATACCCCAATAGATTGGGATGATGAAGGCAATGTGCTGCTGATTAAGTCAATTTTGCGCGGGCAAACTCCCACTATTAACCATAAACAGCGCCCCTATGATCCGTATCACTGTCGCGAGGCCGCGCCTTCTGCCCGCCTGACACAAGAAGAGCGGGTTCGTTTGCCCAAAATTCGAGCCGAATTGGCCGCTAAAGGTATCCAGCCCACGAGGTGGGAGCTGGAGGCACTGACACGCGGAGCCAAAATCCACTTTGGCGATCTGGTGTTTCACTATCCACGGCTAGATACATGGGGAGATATGACTAAAGATTTATAGCTAAATCGCCATATCCGAACAAAGTCTCATAAAAACATTGATGTACTTGACTAACGAAATTGCCCGAAACAATAATACTGTATATTTATACAGATAGTAAGGAGAGATAAATATGGAACACATTGAACAAATCTATCTTGCCCTGTCACGTATACAATTCATCGCTGAAATTTCCCTCACCGCATGCTGCAAGCATGAAGAAATGGAGATGGCACTCTACCTAATCTCTGATTTAGCGGACGAATGCTTGCCGAATAATGGGCATGAGGAAGTGTTCTACAAGGCGTCACCAGACTGCACAGAATGATTAAAAAATGTTTACTAGGAGTGAATCCCGAAATAGCGTGAAACAGGCGATATTCCAATGACAAATTCATATTTGTTAATATGTGCCTGCATTTTTCATCAGCACACGCAGAAAGGAATACCATGAATAACATAATCGCTTTTTTGTCTCTGTCGCTTTTATTGATGGCCACATTGAACCGCCACTAGACGTATTCCGGACCAAAAACAGTGACAAAGACCCAATCGTTAGCTCCCTTGATGTGATATAGACCAAGCTTCGGTAAGTAACATGGGTACTTTGTCACTTTTTATCATTCAACTCATGACGCTATACCATAGGAAGTGAGGATTGATATGCATCAACTGCCTAGGGATATTCCCTAGTCGTATACCTTCAGAGTTTAAAACCCTATTTGGACCACCACAAACTACAGGTGATATCATTAATCATCTGTAAACCTTGAGAACATGCAGCCAAATGATTTCACAATATGATTACGTCGTTCGCCAATTAGCCAGGACGAAAAACAAAAAACACGAGCAATATGTCGTTACTGGCATTGTGCATAAGCTAAACCGCGATGACATAAAATTCGTTACTCAGCAGTACGTGAAAAGAGAATCAGGGCGAGCACTGACCGATCTTTATTTCCCAGCCATCAACCTGCATATTGAGATCGATGAACCCTTCCATCTCAAACAAGCCGAACACGATAATCTCCGAGAAGCCGATATTATTGATGCTACTGGTCATGAGGTTATTCGCATCTCAGTTGATGGTTCATTACGTCAGATGAACGAACGTATTGACGATTGTGTTGCTGCAATTAAGTCTAAGATCGCTGCATTAGGTGATTACTTTGAGCCTTGGGATATGGATAAAGAGCTATCTATCGAACCTCATATCCGCAGAGGCTATATCGATGTGAAAGATAACGTAGCATTCCGCAGGATTACTGATGCCTGTAACTGTTTCGGCCATAACTACAAGTTTCTCCAGAAGGCCGGAGCCAAGCATCCCTACCATGACGATATACTTATCTGGTTGCCCAAACTTTTTGATAATGAGCACTGGAGCAATCAGATCTCTAATGATGAAAACGTCATTACTGAAATACCTAAGTCCGAAGACGCCCAGGCCGCTCACTTTGATAAATGGATGGCAGAAACGAGAAATAAACGCCTGGTTTTTGCAAAAGCCAAAGATAATTTGGGAATGACACTTTACCGCTTTAAAGGGCTTTATGAGTTAAACCCAAAGAAAAGCAATCGCACCATAGGTCTATATTGGCAACGTATTTCTACTCGGGTGAAGACCTATCCATCACCAGAAAGAAACGCTGATTGAAACGGTAGATGCTGTTCGCAACCCATGCATGCATTGAGTGCATGAATTTGCATGAAGATCCGCTGCCAGATTTGAGCGCACCAAGTCAGTACTGGCGCGGATCTACCACGATCACGCAACTGCATGAAAAGCGCCCTATAAAGCGGGCAGGCGTGGCGGGGATACGATTGCGCGCGATGGGTTCTGATGACCGTCACCATATGGATGGACTGTGACATTTACCGAGTAAACGAAATTATCTATCCTTAACATATAGGCACCATAAAGTGACACCATTATTAGGTTGTCATAGTGTCAAAATATGGTACCATAATAGTTATGAACAAACGACACCAAAAAACGTTGTTAGATGTATATGCTCGACCAGTAAATGGTTCAATAAAGTGGTCTGATATTGAAGCGCTTTTTATTGGATTAGGGGCTGAGATACACGAGCGGGAAGGATCAAGGATTGCGGTGCTGTTAAAAGGTGAAAAACGTATTTTTCACCGACCACACCCCAGACCTACCACTGACAAGGGGGCAGTTAACTCCATCAGGCTATGGCTTGACAGTTTAGGAATAAAACCATGAACAACACAATGAAAATTGACGGCCACACTGCCATCATCAACTTCGATCCAGAAATTGAAATGTTTCGGGGTGAATTTGTCGGCTTGAATGGCGGTGCTGATTTCTACGCTTATAGTGTGGAAGAACTGAAAAAAGAGGGTTCACTCTCTCTATCGGTCTTTTTAGATGAGTGCAAAAAAGACGGTATCGAGCCGTATAAATCTTATAGCGGTAAAGTCACTGCACGGCTAACACCTGAGCGCCATCAGGCACTCACTGTTACCGCTCAAGCTACCGGCCATTCTATCAATGACCTGCTGAACGAAGGTGCAGATATGGTTATGCAGAAATATACTTGATTATTCAATGCATTATATTATTTAATGCCACCGAAGTAAATTATAGCAGGTGGCATTTTTATACTATGCAGATTATATGTGAACAATGATTACCAAGCTCTATTTCGCTACTAGTGCAAGTTCTTAATGACCCATATAAAACGCGCAGCGTAAAGGAGCTATAATCGTGCATAATCTATGATACTAATTGTTTATTTTCCATGACTTTTTGAATGCTAATAACTTTTCATTAAGCCTAATAAACTTGGAATGCCGTAGAATACTTTGTGTTTCAGAGTTGAAGTTACCTATTTGATCTATTGATATAAATATCTGTTTTTTACTTATGGAATAACATTTTATAATTTCTTGTATCGCCGATAGCTCAATGTTTTTGAAAACAATTGAATCTTCAATCAGAATTGGTAATGACGTTCTATCAAGAAAGGTTAGATCTAATGCAAGCATATTAGCATATGATTTACCTGTGCCAGAATCACCATAGTGATCAAAAATATAATTTGTATTAGATAGCGTTATCTTAGGAGAAATTCTATTATCAGGGTAGAAAATCGAAATATATTTATTAACACCATCATTGAGAATTTTTTCTATTTTATCTAGAATTCCTTCAGTTTGAATTTTTAACTCATTTCTAATATCTTTTAATCCTTTAGTCAAATTATCCTGTAGCTCTCTATATTCTATAGTGCTCTTAATCTCTTTTTGTTTTATGGATAATGAAAGAATCTCATCTACTAACTCGCTCGGTTTGTCAACGACACCAGTTACCTTTTTTATTTCCGCATCTAATGATGATAGCAAGATATCGACTTCATTTAGTTGTGTTTCTAAAAAAAATTTTTCCGCCTTTAGCTCTTTTTGCAAAATTTTGGATATACTAGAATGGAATTTCTCCACTTCTCTTAATCTATTAATATTAACATTGGGAATAAACTCCTCAACCTTTTCGAAAAATTTTTCCTTAACAGGATCAGACAACTCTAAATTTCTAGAGATTCTGGATAGTTGAGTTAATAGGATGTTTTTTTCTTTTAGAACACTATCTTTTTTAACCTTAAGACCTAAACTTTTGTTATTTATAATTTCATTTATATTAGTCGCATAAACTTCTAGATTCTCTCGTATAAATTTTATTTTTTCGTTAATCTCATTTAACTCAAACCTTAATTTTTCAGCTTCACGCAAGGTTATTTTCCTTATAAACCCTTCTTTGAAAGCTAGGTCAAGACTCTTTTTTTTCTTGTTATTTTCCTCTTGGAGACGCTCAGTTTCGTTCAATAACCCAGCAAATCCAAACGATTGAATTAAAAAGGATTTAACACTTGAAAAACTCTCAGATGGCACAATATGCAAAGGCTTATTTGGGTTATAGTTATCCTTTCCCCACACTCTTGAAAATCTTCCTATCATATTTCTAAAATTAGGTGCGTGATTGTCAAAGTTATACTTTTCCCTCAAAAAAACTTTAAAGTCATTAAGCTCTTTATTTTCACTTTTCCCATTTTTAAATAAAACAATGTCTGGTGTTATAGTGCTTCTTGAGAAAGAGTATGTTTTCTCATCAAATTGATATGAAAAATCAACGGTAATATGCCCCACATTATCAATAGCGTCAGCACATAGATTTATGAAATCATTACCACCAAAAACAAAATCAATGAGAAGTAAAACTGATGATTTACCAATTGAGTTAGCACCATTGTTTGGCCCCAGAACAGAATTAAGTCCAGGTGTGAAAATTAAATTTTCCCGTATTAATTTTTTGCAACTCAAACTAATCAACATTTTGTTATGGTTTCCTCATCAGAATTAAATTCGATCAAGTTTAGTATGTATAAAACATCAAGTGATAATAGAAAATCATCAACAATTGAAAAATCATTCTTTGTCATTTCATAAAGGTCATGAACCGTACATTTAGAAAAGTCCTTTTCTAAAATAGAAATCATTTTGAATAAAATTGAATCTTTTAATGGCGTTGATTTTGTAGGAGTAATCATGAGTAAACCTCACAATTTTGCACAAAAAAAGCTACTAATGTTTCCGCAGCATCTCTATTTTTCTGTTTTGCATATGTTCTTATCCATTCGGTAAGAGCATCAAATATCACATACTGATCTACACCATCTTTTTTTAATTTTAGGTAATGAACCTTAACCTCTCCATATATTAAGTCAGAAGTCCCTGGGTTTATTTTATCGATTTGTTGAAAAAGAACTTTAATGTCATTGTAGAAATAATTGACAGAACTTTTTATTTTCATCCTGAATTGTATCGTAACGTTATCATCAAGTTTTTCATCAATTCTCATTGCATCAAATGATAACTGACTAGATGATTCAGGTATTATGGATGCCATTTTATCAATTATTTCTTTAATGTCATCTTCAATTTGAAAATTGAAATATCTATTTTTTATTCTTGTATTCTGCTGCAACATGAGTTTGAGATTATACATTTCTCGATAACCATCAACAGTTCTTGGCGTATCAAAAATTTTATGACAATCACGACATAAAGCTATGAAATTATCTTCATGATCTACATCATCATTTAACCTTTTTTCATCCTTCAGGAGCAGCATCTCTTCTGGCCTAGGCGAAAATGGGTAAATGTGAGCAAGCTCATAAAGTTTTAATTTTTTCCCATTATTCTCCTTCATTAGTGGTTTGCTACACTTAGGACACAGCCCCCCAACTTCATCAAATAAAACGATATGCAAATTTGGCCCGATGCTTGCCCTAGCGTCTCCCACACATATCTCCTCAGATATAATAAAAACTAGTCGTTGAATGTTATAGATACAATATTTTATTTAGGCTCACAAGTCACAACCATAATGTCAAGAATACGTCGAAATAGAAACAATAATAACGTCTGCTAAAGTTTGTACTCATGAAAATCTATAACTTTGCAGTCTAACCACTCATTCACCTCTTTCATCCGTTCCTGTAGCGGCATCAACTCATTCCTTACAAACACCTGACTGGCCTTTTCTATGTCGCCAAAACCGCCAGTGTTATTGGGGATAATACCCATCATCTGCGGTGGTACGCGGTGGGCGCTGAGTAGGTCGTCGCGGCTGGCGTTTTTGATATTAAAAAAATCGTCTTTGGTGGCGACTTCGCTGAGTGGGACAATCTTAATGCCATCGGGCTTGCCATTTGGAGCGTAGAAAAACAGATTTTTAAAATTCCCCAACCCTTTGGTGCTGCGCATAGCATTGCGTAAGGTTTCTACATCGGTATTACTTTGGGCCGCATCGGTGACATACATGATATAACCGGCATGTGCGCCGTTCTGGAAATACTTGCGACGGAATAACGTGGCCGATTCGTTCAGCCATGCTGAGTTGAGTGAACTGAGATATTCCGGCAAGCCGTAAAGCTCTTGATTGATATCCGGTTCAATCAGGTGAAATACCGTGCCTGGCTCAAAGCGATGCGGTTCGCGGAAAGATTGCACGAACCAATACACATCATCTTCTACTCCACGGCGAGTATATTTGGCCGGTGAACATTCCAGCCGCATTAACTTGCCTAAGCGATTGAAGCGCTTCTCCAGAAAGGCATTGCCGAAGACCAAAAAATCCAGTGCAAAGCGGCTAAACTCTTGGGCGCTAAGCAGCGGATGTGGAATAAAAGTGCTAGTCAGAATATTACGTTTCACATAAATCGGTGAGCTGTGATGTACCGCCGCCCGCAGACTTTTGGCCAACCCGGTGAAACTGATCGGCGGCTCAATCCATTTGCCGTTACCGATGCATTCGGCGTAATCCAGAATATCGCGGCGATCCAGCACTGCGGACGGTTCGCCAAAGCTAAACACTTCCATTGGTTGCTGCGGTTGCCGAGTTAAATTGGTTGATTTTACTGCCTTGCGGCCTTTGCGTTTGCTCATCAGTTAAAATCCAGAATTGAAGATTGGGCATAACCGTTACCGGCGGTTAGCGGCTCGTTAATCATCGCGTGCATCGCCGCCCATGCGATATCTGCATGACTGGCGTCTTCGCTGCGGCTGGCTTGGTAAGTGGCACGGCCACCGCTGGCAGTCATGGTTTTGCGGATAGCCATAAAAGATTGAGTGATATCGGTGTGGCCGGAGTCATACTCCAGCCGCCCACTGGAGATCAGGTCTTTGGCTTTCAGCACCAGCGCGGTTTTAATCTCCGGACTATAACGAATTTCCCGCACCGCCGGAAAGAACTCCCGCACCAGTTGATAGACGCCCTGCCCAATGCCCGTGGCGTCGATACCGATATATTCCACGCAATATTTTTCAGTTAGGGTTTTGATAGATTCAGCTTGAGTGGCGAAGTCCATTCCCTTCCATTGATGGCGTTCCAAAATGCGGAATTTGCCGCCGAGTACCAGCGGTGGAGCCAATACCACACAACCCGCACTATCACCGGTGTGAGACGGGTCATAACCCAACCAAACCGCCCGATAGCCAAAAGGTCGATAGGCGTAAGGATTAAAATCGTCCCACTCCTCCAGACTATCGACCATGCAGCCCTGCAACTCTTCGAACGGGAATACCGAGGTTTTATCATCGACGAATTCGCACATCAGCAGGTTTTGATATTCCGCAGGGCTGTATTCCAGCGCGAGTTGGTCGAGGTCAAACAGGTTACAGCCACCCGCCAGCGCATCTTCAACAGTGACAATCTGCCGCCACTGACCGTCGCCACACAGCGCACCGTGCATCAAATGGCTATGGCTGAGATCAACATAAATATGCTGTTCTTTGTTCTTACGCCCTTTATTAAACAGCTCGCCAGACCAAAACGGATATGCGCTGTGGGCCAGACTGGATGGCGTGGAAAAATAGGTGGTGCGCCATTTTTTGTGTAATGACATACCCGAAGCCACTTTGCGCAACTCCTGAAACTTCGGTATCCAAAAGTATTCATCGAGATACAGGTTGCCGGTGTAGCTCTGAGCGGTGCGGATATTAGTGCCGAGAAAGAACAGCCGCGCACCGTTGGCCAGCACTATCGGATCGCCTTTCAGATCAACTTCTACCTGTCGGGCAAAATCAATAATGTAGTTTTTGAATACATGCGCCTGCGCCTTACTGGCTGACAGGAAGATCTGACTGCGCCCAGTGGTTAGCGCATCTATTAGCGCTTCACGGGCAAAGTAGAAGGTCGCGCCAATTTGGCGCGATTTAAGAATATTGCGAATACGATGCTGCAAGCCAGCCCGATACCAACCTTTCTGATATTCAAACGTAGTTTCCAGAAAAATATCATTCAGCGCTTCAATAGCCGCGTCGCTAAACACATTCTTCTCAGCCGACTTACGTTCCCCTTTATTACGGTTACGTATCTTCGGATTCAGCTCGGCTTCATTGCCGGTTTGGTTGTAGCGATTAACTCGCGCTAATCGCTCAATCTGGCGGCCTAGCAGGTCAATCTCTTTGTAGTCGCACCCCTCCTTGTTGTTCTTCATGATCAGTTGAATCAACCGCGCTTCCAGACTGCTCTCCACACGCGATACCGGGGATACATCCTCCCAGGCATCCCGCTGTTTCCAGCTCTGCACGGTTGGCGCTTTCTGGTTCAGCATCTCCGCAATCTGGCGCACAGAAAAGCCCTGCCAGTAAAGCAAAGCCGCCTGCCGTCGTGGATCGCTGATAAGAGTAGTTGGGGTCGTCATCATGAGCGCAAGGCTACGAAAACGAATTTAATTCTTCCTCAACTCACTGTTGTGTCAGTGATTAAAGGATTTTGAGTAGTGGCGATGGATATTGGGAGTCAGGAAACTAGCGCTGATTTAACTGACCCATTCACGGACTCCCATTATGGCCAAGAAAATTTCTAAGTTTTTCCGTATCGGCGTCGAAGGTGATACTTGCGATGGTCGCATTATCGACGGTAATGACATTCAGCAAATGGCAGATACATTTGACCCGCGCGTCTATGGTTGCCGCATCAATCTGGAGCATATTAAAGGCTTACTGCCTGACAGCCCTTTCCGCCGTTATGGTGATGTGGTCGAGCTGAAAGCCGAGAAGATTAATGATGATTCCGCGCTAAACGGTAAGTGGGCGTTATATGCCAAGGTGGTTCCAACTGAGGATTTAGTGGCAATGGTGCAAGCCCGACAAAAGGTTTACACCTCAATGGAGATTCGCCCGAATTTCTCCAACAGCGGTAAATGCTATCTGATTGGCCTGGCGGTGACTGATGACCCGGCCAGCTTGGGTACTGAAATGTTGGAATTCTGCGCCCGTGCCAAAACCAACCCGCTGGCCGGTAAGAAACTGGAACCCACCGATTTGTTCTCTGTTGCCGTTGAGGCCGCGATTGAATTTGAAGAGATTCCCGAATCCGGAATCAGTTTACTTAGCCGGGTAAAAGAGCTGTTTAACCGCAAGCAATCCTCTGACGATGCCCGCTTTACTGATGTTCACGCCGCAGTGACCACCGTTGCTGAACAGTTGCAAGTTCAGGCTGATATTAACGAGCAACGTTTTCAACAAATTGAGCAACAGATTGAAGCCAATCAGCAGCAACTTTCCCACCTGTACGCCAGCCTCGACCATAGCGAAAGCCTGATCCAACTGCGTCGCCCGATGGCCAACGGCGGTAATGGTGATGAAACCTTTCTGACCAACTGTTAATAACCAGACTGAGAGAACCTCATGCGACCTAATACCCGAATCAAATTCAACGCTTACCTGACTCAGGTTGCCAAATTGAATGGCATTGAGGTGAGCGATGTGGCGAAAAAATTCAGCGTCGAGCCGTCGGTTACCCAAACCCTGATGACCCGCGTGCAGGAGTCATCCGAGTTTCTCAGCCGTATCAATATGGTGCCGGTGGCCGAGTTAACCGGTGAAAAAATCGGTATCGGCGTCACTGGTTCTATTGCCAGCACTACTGATACTGCGACTGGCGCCGAGCGTGAAACCGCTGACTTTGCCACGCTGGAAGCCCGCCGTTACCAGTGTGAACAGATGAACTTCGATTTTCATATCCGCTATAACACATTAGACCTGTGGGCGCGGTATCAGGATTTTCAACTGCGGCTGCGTGATGCCATCGCCAAGCGTCAGGCATTGGATTACATCATGGCGGGCTTTAACGGTGTGAAACGCTCTGCAACGTCGAACCGCAAACAAAACCCAATGCTGCAAGATGTAGCCGTGGGCTGGCTGCAAAAATACCGCAACGAAGCGCCGCAGCGGGTGATGGATAAAGTGACCGGTAAAGATGGTGCGATAATTTCCAGCGTCATTCGTGTCGGCGAAAATGGCGACTATAAAAATCTCGATGCGCTGGTATTTGATGCCACCAATACCATGATTGACCCGTGGCATCAGGAAGATCCCGATTTAGTGGTGATCTGTGGCCGTGAGTTGTTAGCCGATAAATATTTCCCACTAATTAACCAAAAACAACCCAATAGCGAAATGTTGGCAGCGGATGTAATTGTTAGCCAGAAACGTATCGGCAACTTGCCAGCGGTGCGTGTGCCCTACTTCCCTGCCAATGCCATGTTAGTGACTCGTCTGGACAACCTGTCGATCTATTTTATGGACGAGAGCCACCGTCGCCATATCGAAGAAGTCGCCCGCCGCGATCGCATCGAAAACTACGAATCTATCAAACAGGATTATGTGGTGGAGGAATACGGCTGTGGTTGCCTGATTGAAAATATCCAACTATTGACTGAAACGAAAAACGAGCATTCAGAGACTGGAGCCTAAATCATGTTAAGCCCCGCCAGACGGCACATGATGCGAGTTTTAGCGGCGGAGGCGGCGCAGCAGATTGATGAGCCGCTGCGCCATGCCAATGGCTATGAACTGATGCTACTAAAACTAGCTGAAGATATTCGCGCCCTGAAAAATGTGCATTCAATGGAGCGCAAAGCTGAACGCAAACGGGAAATGCTGCCCTATTACGCCCCTTGGGTGAGCGGAGTGTTGAGTGAAGGCCGAGGCGCACAAGATGCGGTATTGATGACGGTTATGGTGTGGAAGTTGGATGTTGGCGATATTGCCGGTGCGCTGGAGATTGCCCACTATGCCTTGCACCATCGCCTCGTGATGCCAGATCGCTATAAACGCTCTACGCCTTACTTATTGGCTGAAGATGTGGCCGATGCCGCCACTCGCGCCCACAGTGCTGGCCAGCCCGTCAATATCGACCACCTGCTGGCCACAATGGAACTGACCGATGCCGAGGATATGCCCGATCAAGTGCGCGCCAAGCTGCACAAAATCGCCGGTATCGTCCTGCGGGACAGTGGCAAAGCAGAGCCAGCACTCGTCCATCTGAAACGCGCTTTACAACTCAACAACCATTGCGGTGTGAAAAAAGATATTGAACGGCTGGAGAGCCAACTGCGTAAAGCCAGCGCCAGTCGTTAACCAAACGCGCCCCGCGCCGGGCGGCACGCAAGCCGCGACAACTTACCAGATCAACGCTTGCGTCCACCGCCCTCTATTTTGAGGTTGTCATGACGACAGTGATTATTTCCAAAAAAGATGAGCAGCCACATGGCGACACAGTAGTCATTCCGCCATCTGCGCATGACGAGCCACTGATAAAGAACACCTTTTTCTTTCCCGACATCGACCCAAAACGCGTTCGTGATCTGATGCGGCTTGAGCAGACCGTTTCTCCAGCACGACTGCGTGAGGCCATTAAAACCGGTATGGCAGAGACCAATGCAGAGTTGCACGATTTTCGCGAGCAGCAAGTCACCGCTGGGTTTAACCGCCTTATAGATGTGCCGTCGGATGAGGTCGATGGGGAGAATATCCGTGTTTTCTATTATGTGCGCGCCGTTTGTGCAATGGCGACCGCGACCTTGTATGAACGTTATCGCGGCGTAGATACCAGTGCCAAAGGCGACAAAAAAGCTGACAGTATCGACAGCACTATTGATGAGTTGTGGCGTGATATGCGCTGGTCGGTCTCGCGCATCCAAGATAAACCACGCTGTATTGTGGGCCACATCTGATGCAAATCATTGCACAACAAGGCGATACCCTTGACCTCATTTGCGCTCGATATTACGGGCGCACCGAGGGAGTATTTGAAACGGTGCTCGCCGCTAATCCGGGGCTGGCAGAACTTGGGGCGGTGCTACCGCATGGCACTGCCGTTGAACTGCCAGATGTTCAAACCTCACCTGTCACAGAGACTGTAAACCTGTGGGACTGACAATGGAGAAGATCAGCACATTTATTACTTACTGGTTATCAGTAGCACTTGCATGGTTCGGCACACAGACGCCAGATAGATTTGCACTCTATATCGGTGGGAGCTGCGCCATTTTTACCGCGCTGGTTAATTTCTGGTATCGCCGCAAAACCTTTAATTACCTCAGATCTATGGGGCTTAATGAAGGGGTGACCCGTGAATTCAATCGTTAAACGTTGCAGTGTCGGTGTGGTGCTGGCGTTGACGGTATTGATGCCTGATTTTCATTTGCTACATACCTCGCCGGAAGGCCTTACCCTGCTCGCCGATCTTGAGGGATGTCGTCTGCGGCCCTATCAATGCAGCGCGGGAGTCTGGACATCAGGTATTGGTCACACTGCTGGAGTTGTACCTAAAAGAGATATTACCGAGCGTGATGCGGCGGAAAATTTAGTCGCCGATGTTCTCCATGTTGAGCAACAACTGGCGGCCTGTGTGCCGGTAGACATGCCGCAGCCGGTTTACGATGCACTTGTTAGTTTTTCGTTTAACGTCGGTACGGCAGCCGCCTGTCGCTCGACGCTGGTTTCGTATCTAAAACGCCGACAATGGGAACAGGCATGTGATCAACTATCTCGCTGGGTATATGTCAATGGAGTCAAAAGTAAAGGGCTGGAGAATCGCCGCCAGCGTGAACGCGCTTATTGTCTTAAGGGAACACAATGAAAACAGTAATCGTATTACTGATTCTGGCCGTGTTCGGTGTGTTATGGCTGCGTGATGAGAACGGCAATCTAAGCAGGTCGCTTGAGAGAGCTAATTGCGTCGCCAATGAGCAAAAAAACACGATTAGCATACTGAAAAATCAGCTTAACGTTGCTGCCAACCGAGCTGATAAAAATGAGAGAGCACAGGTTACCCTACGACAACAGCTTGACGCCGCTGGAAAACTGGCAGCACAGCGTGAACAAACCATCACAAGATTACTCAATGAAAACGAAACCTTTCGCCGCTGGTACCGCACTGATTTGCCTGATGTTGTGCGCCGGATGCACCGACGCCCCGCCTGCGCATCCGCCAGTCATTGTTTACAGCGGATGCCCGAGAGTCAGCCTTTGCCCGATGCCCGGCAGCGACCCGAAAACTAACGGCGATTTGAGTGCCGATATTCGTCAGCTTGAGCATGCACTCGAACGTTGTGCGTTACAGGTTGAGATTGTTAAACAATGTCAGGATGAATTAGATGTTGAAACCCGACAGTTTGCGCAAAACCCTCACTGATGCTGTGCCGGTGTTGCGTACCAATCCCGATATGCTGCGTTTATTTGTCGATAACGGCAAAATTGCCGCCACACTGGCCGCCTCACTGTCATTTGAAAAACAGTACACTCTCAATGTGGTGGTAACGGATTTCACTGGTGATATTGATTTACTGCTGGTGCCGATAATGGCATGGCTACGTGAAAATCAGCCCGATATTATGACCACCGATGAAGGCCAGAAAAAAGGCTTTACATGGTATACCGATATCAATAACGACAATAGCATTGATGTCAGTATCAACCTGTTACTGACCGAGCGTACCCTTGTCAGGGAAGTTGACGGCGCGTTACATGTGCAAAACATACCGGAACCACCGCGACCAGAACCAATAACGCGACCGGTAGAAATGTGGAGTAATGGTGAACTGGTGAGTCAGTGGAATGAATGAATTTAAACCATTTGAAGATAAGTTGGCTGGTCTGATTGCTGCGCTATCACCCGCAAGCCGTCGCCATATGGCTGTCGAAATTGCGAAGAAGCTGCGCCAACGTCAGCAGCAGCGAATTAAATCCCAAAAATCGCCCGATGGCACGCCCTATGCTCCGCGAAAGCGCCAACCGATCAAAGCGAAGAAAGGCCGCATTAAGCGGGAGATGTTCACAAAATTGCGTACCAACCGCTTTATGAAAGCCAAAGGCGATGACAGTGCTGCCGTGGTGGAGTTTACCAGCAAGGTACAGCGTATTGCGCGGGTGCATCATTATGGCCTAAAGGATAAACCGGGACGCAACAGTGTTGCGGTGGAATATCCAAAACGGCCATTGATGGGGTTTAACTCTGAGGATTATAAAGTCATTGAGAAAATAATCACCGAAGTTCTGTCATGATTATTGGCAATATACTTTCACTTTCAATGTACTTTAAAACTCAGTTTTCCTATTTATAGTTTTGATTTTCATTGGTTCTTCCTCAGCCTTTATCTCGCTCTGACAATGCTTATTCATGAGTTTAAGAATAAAAAAGATAAATAGCATAATAAATAAATAGTTCCAAAATGACATGCTTGGAATACTCATCAATATCGCCCACAAAAACATTGTATATACCGCTATAAACTGATTAATTTTGGATACTGAAAAATTTTGTGGTGCATGCATCAACTCTTTCCATTTTTTATTTTTTTCCATGCAGTTTTGTCGGTGTAGAACTGTTTTATAAAGTGGACCCGTTATTTCATCTTCAAGCCTATCAATATGAAACTCCCAATTTTCTTGCCAAAACTTGCTGCCCTTATTAACTAAAAACCAACCATATGAGAAGACAAAACCGGTTGAGGCAATGAAAATAAGGTACAGGTCAGCATTATCAATGGCCTTTTCAGAATGCTTTGAAGCTAACAGTAAGAACCCAGCAAACATTGCTGCGATTAATGTCCAAAAATAAGCAGTTCGCTTCCAGTACAACTCAATTTCAAATTTTCTAATCTCATGTGCCTTTTCAAGCGCCAGCAAATTTCTGTCGTATCTTGCCTTTCTGGCATAAAACTTCCTAATCCCAAACGCCCTGTTGTAGTCACTTTCCTTCATGTTCTTTCCTTAATCTTTTAGTTGAACTCAGAGTAATCATCTCTAATCAGGTTGTATCAACGATAGCAGAGCATCAACTAATTGGTTTACAACAATATCTTATGCAATCTATTTGTTATGAACACACTCGCAAATATTCAAGAACTTGCCCGCATGCTGCGCAATATGATTCGCACTGGCATGATTGTCGAAACCGACCTGATTGCTGGCCGCTGTCGCGTGCAGACCGGCGGCATTCAAACCGACTGGCTCCAGTGGCTGACTCACCGCGCTGGACGTTCTCGCACATGGTGGGCTCCATCGGTGGGTGAGCAGGTATTAATTTTGGCTGTCGGTGGTGAACTTGATACGGCTTTTGTGCTGCCGGGGATTTTTTCTGATGACCATCCCGCGCCTTCGGAATCGGCGGATGCCCTGCATCTGGCTTTCCCTGATGGTGCCATTATTGAGTATGAACCGAAAACCAGCGCCCTGAAGGTGTGCGGCATTAAAACCGCCGATATCAGCGCATCGCAAACTCTTATCGCCTCCGCGCCAGAGGTACGGGTTAGTGCATCAACTCGCATTACTCTCGACTCGCCCGAAGTGATTTGCACCAATACGCTGATTACTGGCTCACTGGAGGTACAAAAAGGCGGCAAGATGAGCGGCAATATTGAACATAGCGGCGGTTCATTGTCGTCAAACGGCAAAGTGTTGCATACCCACCAACATCCAGGCGACAGCGGCGGCACAACAGGAGCGCCACTATGACCGCAGGTTACATTGGTATCAGTCGCACCACGGGTCGGGCGATCACCGATGCAGAGCATATTCGTCAAAGTGTGAGTGATATTTTGCTTACACCCATTGGCTCACGAGTGATGCGCCGTGATTATGGCTCGTTGCTGTCTTCGATGATTGACCAGCCGCAAACTCCCGCCCTTGAGCTGCAAATCCAGGTGGCTTGTTACATGGCGATCCTCAAATGGGAACCGCGCGTAAAGTTGACCTCGGTGACCACAGAACGCCGGTTTAACGGTCAGATGGTGGTCAACTTGACTGGCCAACATGCTGAAACGGGCGAAAGTCTTTTGTTAACCCTTCCTGTGAGTTGAAACCATGCCGATTATCGACCTGAACCAGCTCCCCGCGCCGGATGTGGTAGAGAAGCTTGATTTCGAAACCATTCTCACCGAGCGCAAAGCGACACTGATTTCTCTGTTCCCCGAAGAACAGCAGGAAGCCGTTGCACGCACGCTAGCACTGGAGTCAGAACCGCTGACCAAACTCCTTGAAGAAAATACTTATCGTGAGGTTATCTGGCGTCAGCGAGTCAACGAAGCGGCCCGCGCCAATATGCTGGCCTATGCCGTTGGTCATGATCTTGACGTGATGGCGGCAAACAACAATACCGAACGGCTTACCATCACCCCGGCAGATAACACCACTATTCCACCCACGCCGGCAGTGATGGAGTCTGACACAGATTTACGTCTGCGAGCACAGCAGGCATTCGAGGGGCTGAGTGTAGCGGGACCAGTCGGGGCTTATGAGTATCATGGTCGTAGCGCTGACGGGCGTGTTGCGGATATTTCTGTGGTCAGTCCTACCCCTGCTTGTGTGACGATTACTGTGCTATCACGTGAGGGTGACGGCACCGCTAATTCTGATCTACTGGCTGCTGTAGAAAAAGCGCTCAATGCTGATGACGTGCGCCCGGTGGGCGACCGTGTAACAGTCCAGAGTGCCAAGATTGTGCCATATCAGATTAATGCGACGTTATATTTTTACCCCGGCCCCGAGCAAGAACCCATCAGGCAAGCGGCAGAACAACAACTCAAAAACTATATCCGTTCGCAGCATCGGATCGGGAGGGATATTCGCCTGTCTGCCATCCATGCCGTGCTTCACGTCGAAGGAGTACAGCGTGCGGAACTGGCTTCGCCAGCCCATGACATTGTGCTCGATAAATACCAGGCATCTTATTGCACTGAATACACGATCACCGTAGGGGGGACGGATGAGTGATAATCGCTTGTTGCCCGTGGGTTCGTCGGTACTGGAGGTGGCGACAGCAAAAGCGGCGGCTGAAATTACCCGTGTGCCAGTGCCACTGCGTACATTGTGGGATCCGCAGCGATGTCCTGTCGCACTGTTACCTTATTTGGCATGGGCGCTGTCGGTTGACCGGTGGGATTTTAACTGGTCGGAAGCGACTAAACGCCATGTTATTGCATCCTCATTTTTTATCCATCAACACAAAGGCACTATCAGTGCATTGCGGCGGGCAGTTGAACCGCTTGGCTATCTGATTGAGGTTAAAGAGTGGTGGCAGCTTAACGAGGAACCCGGCACTTTTCGCCTCGTTATCGGAGTGCTCGACAGTGGTATTACTGACGAAATGTATCAGGTGCTCGAGCTTTTAATTAATGACGCCAAACCGGCAAGCCGTCACCTGATTGGCCTTAATATCAGTCTAAGTTCAACCGGTAACTTATTTGTCGGTGCAGTCTGTTATCACGGCGAAACGCTGACCATCTATCCCTATATAGCGGATGAAATCACCGTCGGAGGCGAGTTCTTCCCTGCATCAGCTATACATTTAATTGACTCACTGAATGTGTAAACCAATGACTACGAAATATTTTGCAATTTTGACGAATCAGGGTGCGGCCCGATTGGCCAATGCGGCGGCATTAGGGACAACGTTAAAAATTACCCATATGTCTGTCGGGGATGGTGGCGGAAAGGCGGTAACTCCAAATCCAGAACAAACAACGCTGATAAATGAAGTCAGGCGAGGCGCAGTTAATATGCTCTCAATTGACCCGCAAAATATAAATCAGATTATTGTCGAGCAGGTTATTCCCGAAAATGAGGGCGGCTGGTTTATTCGTGAAATCGGTCTGTTTGACAGTGAAGGAATGCTAATTGCCGTCGCAAACTGCCCTGAAACATACAAACCATTGTTACAGGAGGGGAGTGGCCGAACTCAAACCATTCGAATGATTTTAATTGTTTCCAGCACCAGTGCGGTGGAGTTAAAAATTGATCCGTCAGTGGTGCTGGCAACTCGCCAATATGTTGATAATAAAATCATTGAAGTTAAACAGTACGCCGATACTTTACTGAAAAAGCATATTGATGCCGCCAATCCGCATACCCAATATGCGTTCAAACACAGCCCAGATTTGACGGGAATACCAACAGCACCCACGCCAGCACAAGACACCAATAATCAGCAAATTGCTACCACTGAGTTTGTACATACAGGGATTAGCCTTCTGAAAGACAACGTTCCGGTTGAACTTGGCACTCTAAAGGCACTGGCGGACGCTCTTGGTACTAAGTTGACGAAAGATAGTAATGGTTCTGATATCCCCAATAAAACACTGTTTGTTCAGAATATTGGGGTTTACAACAAAGCTGAAAGTGATGCTCGTTATTTACGTGCGCAAGATAATTTACCTGTTGGTATTCCGTTGCCGTGGCCATTAGCTATACCGCCAGCAGGTTGGATAATTTGTAACGGTCAGGCGTTTGATAAAGTACATTGCCCACAATTGGCGCTAGCCTATCCGAGCGGTGTACTACCAGACTTGCGCGGTATGTTTATTCGTGGTTGGGACAATGGGCGCAACCTTGATGGCGGGCGTACATTGCTCAGTATTCAGGGGGATGCCATCAGAAACATTACGGGGGCATTTCGTATTGATGGTGCAAAAGAATTGTCAGCGAACTACCCGTCGCCATCTTGGGGGGCATTTACGACCAGTGGCACACAAGGAAGAAACAACGTGGCAGCCACAGGGACCGTCACAATACCACAAATTAACCTGAATGTAGGCATGGTCGTTCCCACCGCTAATGAAAACCGTCCCGTCAATATGGCATTTAATTACATTGTGAGGGCTGCATAATCATGGCTTTTGTAATGTCAGACAAAGAGCAGACTATTACTGTTTTTAATTATCATTATGAGACTAAAGAATTTGTTGGAAAAAGTGATTACTACATTACGCCCTATACTGGGCTACCCGCATCCTGCACGGAAATAAAACCTTTGCTCGCTAAAAAGGGATATGCAGTTATTTTTAATGAAGAAACCCAGCAATGGGAATATGTCGAAGACCATCGCCAAACCGAGGTTTACAGCACGCAAACCGGTGAGCCACAGACTATCAATCAGCTTGGTTCGCTGCCAGAAAACACCACCCTACTGGCCCCCACCAGTCCATTTGACCGATGGAGTGGCACTAAATGGGTTAAAGACAGTGAGGCGGAAAAACAATATTACTTAGCCGAAACAAGGCAAAAGAAAAGTATTTTGCTGGAGGAAGCCAAGACTCAAATTGAAATACTCAAAGACAGTATTGAGTTTGATATGTCCACCCCAACCGCCGAATCTGAGTTGGTAACATGGCGTAAGTATCGCGTTCAGCTTAGTCAGCTAGATATATCAGCAGCACCGGATATTGATTGGCCGAAACAACCGGCGTAATTCAGGCGGGCAATTGCCCGCGTTTCTTATTCTTGCTGTTGTGTCAGACCTTAA
Source organism: Yersinia alsatica (assembly GCF_902170305.1). Taxonomy (GTDB): domain Bacteria; phylum Pseudomonadota; class Gammaproteobacteria; order Enterobacterales; family Enterobacteriaceae; genus Yersinia; species Yersinia alsatica. Next base: position 41,357 of record NZ_CABHWW010000011.1, read on the forward strand.
CCAACCCAGATAAATAGACGTCCTTAAAAGCTAACCGGACAATAACACTCATCTCTTAACCACGGAGTTAAACGGATGAGTGACTATCACCACGGCGTACAGGTCATCGAAATCAACGACGGCACCCGTGTCATTTCTACTGTTTCAACCGCGATTGTCGGTATGGTCTGCACGGCCAGCGATGCAGATGCAGCAACATTCCCCCTCAATGAGCCGGTGTTAATTACCAATGTACAGAGCGCCATCGCCAAAGCCGGTAAAAAAGGCACCCTTGCCGCAGCCCTTCAGGCTATTGCTGACCAGTCAAAACCGGTCATTGTTGTTGTACGCGTGGAGGATGGCTCCGGTGATGATGAGGAAGCCAAACTCGCGCAGACGGTATCCAACATCATCGGCACCACTGACGAAAACGGCAAATACACCGGGCTGAAAGCACTGCTTACCGCCGAGGCAGTCACTGGCGTTAAACCCCGTATTCTCGGTGTACCGGGGCTGGATAACAAAGAGGTCGCTGTCGCACTGGCACCAATTTGCCAGAAACTACGTGCCTTTGGCTATATCAGTGCATGGGGCTGCAAGACGGTTTCAGAGGCCATGGCCTACCGCAAGAATTTCAGTCAGCGTGAGCTAATGGTGATATGGCCGGATTTTCTGGCATGGAATACTGCGACTAACACGACAACTATTGCCTACGCCACCGCTCGCGCACTCGGTCTGCGTGCCAAGATCGACCAAGAACAAGGCTGGCACAAAACGCTGTCTAACGTCGGTGTCAATGGCGTCACCGGTATCAGCTCCTCGGTATTCTGGGATTTACAGGAACCGGGTACTGATGCCGACCAGCTCAATGAATCCGGTATCACCACGCTGATCCGCAAAGATGGTTTCCGTTTTTGGGGCAACCGCACCTGCTCGGATGACCCGCTATTCCTGTTTGAGAACTATACCCGCACCGCACAGGTTATCGCCGACACCCTAGCCAAGGGGCATATGTGGGCGGTGGATAAACCTGTCACCGCCACATTAATTCGCGACATCGTGGATGGCATCAATGCCAAGTTTCGCGAGCTGAAAACTAACGGCTATATCGTCGATGCAAGCTGCTGGTTTGACGAAGAAGCCAATGACGCCGAAACCCTGAAAGCCGGAAAACTGTATATTGATTATGACTATACGCCGGTACCGCCACTAGAAAACCTGACCTTGCGCCAGCGTATCACTGATAAGTATCTGGCAAATCTGGTCTCCTCAGTTAATAGCAAGTAAGGAGCCTGACTCATGGCTATGCCACGCAAACTGAAAATGATGAATGTGTTCCTGAACGGCTACAGCTATCAGGGCGTTGCCAAGTCAATCACGCTACCGAAGCTAACCCGCAAGCTGGAAAACTATCGCGGGGCGGGCATGAACGGCAGCGCACCGGTCGATCTCGGCCTCGACGATGATGCCCTGTCAATGGAATGGTCGCTTGGTGGTTTCCCTGATGCGGTTATCTGGGAATTGTATGCTGCCACCGGTATCAATGCGGTACCGATTCGTTTTTCTGGTTCTTACCAGCGCGATGATAGTGGCGAAACGGTAGCTGTCGAAGTCGTGATGCGTGGCCGCCAGAAAGAGATCGACACTGGCGAAGGCAAAGAGGGAGAGGATACCGAAGCAAAAATCTCGGTGGTCTGCACTTACTATAAGCTGACGCTGGACGGTAAAGAGCTGGTCGAGATCGACACCCTCAATCTGATTGAGAAGGTGAATGGTGTTGATCGCCTCGAACAGCATCGCCGCAATATCGGCCTGTAACCTTTGCCCGGTCAGTCAGGCTGGCCGGTTTCCCCTGACAACTGAATAAAACGAGAAAATCATGACGAAAGAAAACGAGAATATCGTCACTTTGGAAAAACCGGTTAAACGCGGTGGGCAGGAAATTGCGAGCATCACCCTGATTAAACCAACTACCGGAACGCTGCGTGGCGTCAGTCTGGCAGCAGTCGCTAATTCTGAAGTAGATGCACTGATTAAAGTATTGCCGCGCATGACCTCTCCGGCACTGACTGAACAAGAAGTTGCCGCACTGGAGCTGCCTGACCTTGTGGCTCTGGCCGGTAAGGTTGTGGGTTTTTTATCGCCGAATTCGGTGTAGTAGATTTCCCGAAGAAACTGTCGGTCGATGATTTGATGGCAGATATTGCCGTGATATTCCACTGGCCACCATCAGAGTTATATCCCCTGAGTCTGACCGAACTCATCACATGGCGCGAAAAAGCGCTCCAAAGAAGTGGAAACACCCATGAGTAACAACGTCAAGTTACAGGTATTACTCAAGGCTGTTGACCAGGCGACGCGCCCGTTTAAATCCATTCAGACAGCGAGTAAATCGCTGTCTGGGGATATTAGGGAAACGCAAAAATCATTACGTGAGCTAAGTGGTCAGGCATCCCGTATCGAGGGATTCCGTAAGACCAACGCACAGCTTGCCGTCACCGGTCAGGAGCTGAAAAGAGCAAAAGAAGAAGCCCGCGCGTTAGCTATTCAGTTTAGAAACACCGAACAGCCGACCCGCGCACAGGCTCAAGCGATGGAGGCCGCACGCAAAAATGCCGCCGCTCTTCAGCTCAAACATAATAGCTTACGACAGGCGGTACAGCGCCAGCGTCAGGAACTCAGCCAGGCGGGCATTAATACACGCACATTGGCGGCAGATGAACGACGCCTAAAAACCGTCATCAGCGAAACCACGGCACAGCTCAATCGTCAGCGTGAAGCACTGGCGCGAGTTAGTGCGCAACAGGCAAAACTCAACGCGGTAAAGCAGCGCTATCAGGCGGGTAAAGGGCTGGCGGGTAATGCAGCATCAATCGGGGCTGCTGGTGTCGGGATTGCAACTTCTGGCACGTTAGCCGGTGTTGCTCTGCTGAAATCCGGCTATGACTTTGCGCAGAAAAACGCCGAGTTACAGGCGGTGCTCGGCGTGGCAAAAGATTCGGTAGAAATGACCGCACTGCGTAAACAGGCGCGCCAGCTCGGTGACAATACCGCTGCCTCGGCTGACGATGCTGCCAGCGCGCAGATTATTATCGCCAAAGCGGGCGGTGACGTGGACGCCATTCAGGCTGCGACGCCGGTCACGCTAAATATGGCGCTGGCGAATCGACGCACGATGGAGGAAAACGCCGGATTGCTGATGGGGATGAAATCAGCCTTTCAGCTTTCAAACGATAAAGTCGCGCATATAGGTGACGTGATCTCAATGGCCATGAATAAGACCGCCGCTAATTTTGATGGTCTCAGTGATGCGTTGACCTACGCCGCCCCGGTGGCGAAAAATGCGGGAGTCAGTATTGAAGAAACGGCGGCCATGGTGGGCGCACTGCATGATGCAAAAATCACCGGTTCAATGGCGGGTACCGGGAGTCGTGCAGTATTGAGTCGCTTACAGGCACCGACCGGTAAGGCGTGGGATGCCATAAAAGAGCTGGGAGTAAAAACTGCCGACCCCAAAGGCAACACGCGGCCCATTATTACCATCCTAAAAGAAATGCAGGCCAGTTTTGAGAAAAATAAACTGGGTACTGCCCAGCGCGCCGAGTACATGAAAACCATCTTTGGCGAGGAAGCTAGCTCGGCCGCTGCGGTTTTAATGACCGCCGCGGCAAGCGGTAAACTAGACCAACTTACCGCTGTGTTTAAAGCCTCTGACGGCAAAACCGAGGAACTGGTCAACATTATGCAGGACAACCTCGGCGGCGACTTTAAAGCATTTCAGTCGGCATATCAGGCTGTGGGGACTGACCTTTATGACCAGCAGGAGTCTTCACTGCGCAAGCTGGTACAAACGGCCACCCGATATGTGTTGAAACTGGATCTCTGGATTCAGAAAAACCGAGGATTGGCTCAGACATTAGGCACTGTTGCTGCGGTGGCGCTTGGCGTTGTTGGCATGATTGGTGCCATTGGCCTCGTGGCGTGGCCAGTTATCACGGGTGTGAATGCCATTATCGCTGCGGTTGGCGCGCTAGGCACCGTGTTCACCTCGGTATGCGGTGCGATTATGACTGCCATTGGTGCGATCAGTTGGCCGGTGGTGGCTGTTGTGGCAGCTATTGCCGCCGGAGCGTTACTTATCCGTAAATACTGGGAACCTATCAGCGCATTTTTTGGTGGTGTGATTGAAGGACTCAAGGCAGCATTTGCACCGGTCGGAGAAATGTTCGTGCCGCTTAAGCCGATGTTTGATTCTCTCGGCGAAGGCCTGCAAAAAGTCTGGCAGTGGTTTCAAAACCTCATTGCACCGGTGAAATCCAGTAAAGAAACACTCGACAGTTGCCGCAATGCAGGCGTGATATTTGGTCAGGCGCTGGCTGATGCGCTGATGCTGCCGCTCAATGTCTTTAACAAATTGCGCAGTGGTATTGATTGGGTGCTGGAAAAGCTCGGTGTTATCAATAAGGAATCCAGCACACTTGACCAAACTGCGACTAAAGCCAGTGCCGTGACGCAGGGCGGCTCCTACATTCCAGCGACCAGTACTTATGGTGGCTATCAGGCCTATCAGCCAGTTACTGCACCTGCGGGTCGCTCTTACGTTGACCAGAGCAAAAACGATTACCACATCACGCTCTCTGGTGGTGTCTCCACTAGTGACAATTTTAACCGCCAACTCCGCGATGCTCTCGAACAACATGAAAGGGAAAAGCGCGCCCGTATGCGCGCCAGCATGACATTCGATGGATAAGGAGATAACACACCATGATGCTCGCACTCGGTATGTTTATTTTTATGCGTCAGACACTGCCCTACCAGAATTTTCAGCGTAATGCGGAGTATCGCTGGCCGTCTAATAGTCGGGTTGGTCAGCGTGATGCTTTTCAATTTCTTGGGATTGGCGAGGAGAAAATCACACTTGGGGGTGTGCTTTATCCCGAACTCACTGGCGGCAAAATGACCATGACCACACTTAGACTGATGGCAGAAGAAGGCCGTGCATGGCCGTTACTGGATGGTTCCGGCACAATTTATGGCATGTATGTCATCAATAATGTAAGCGAAACCGGTAGCGTGTTTTTTGCTGACGGTACTCCGCGCAAAATCGATTTTACGCTAACGCTCTCCCGCGTGGATGAATCACTTGCAGCGCTATATGGCGATATAGGTAAACAGAGCAAAACTCTCATCGGCAATAACGGCGATATGGTCGCAAAACTGGCTGGCGCAGTGGGGGCGAGTTAATGTTAGATGTGCTGACAAAAGATGCGGGTAACATATTGATGCCGGATTTTATGTTAACGCTTGATAATCGTGATATTACCGGCAATATCAGCAACCGCTTGATAAATCTAACCCTGACTGATAATCGCGGCTTTGAAGCCGATCAGCTTGATATTGAGCTTGATGACGCCGACGGACGAGTTGAGTTGCCGCTACGCGGTGCAGTTTTGACGTTGTTTCTCGGCTGGAAAGGATTTGCGCTGATCGGTAAAGGTAGCTTTACCGTTGATGAAGTGGAACATCGCGGTGCACCGGATACCGTGACCATCCGTGCCAGAAGTGCAGATTTTCGTGGCACGCTAAATTCCAGACGCGAGCAATCATGGCATGACACCACGCTCGGCGTTATCGTTGAAACCATCGCCACGCGTAACAAACTCGTTGCCAGCGTCACTCCAGCATTAGCCTCAATTAAAATTCCGCATATTGACCAGTCGCAAGAGTCCGACGCCAAATTCCTCACTCGCCTTGCAGAACGCAACGGGGGCGAGGTTTCCATCAAAGCGGGGAAGCTATTGTTTCTTATAGCTGGTTGCGGCGTCACTGCTAGCGGCAAACCTATTCCGCAAGTCACCATCACCCGCCGCGACGGCGACCGACATCAGTTTGCCATCGCTGATCGGGGCGCTTACACCGGTGTTACAGCAAAGTGGTTACACACCAAAGATCCGAAGCCGCAAAAGCAAAAAGTGAAGCTCCAACGCAAGCCAAAAGAACAGCATTTAAGGGCGTTACAACACCCCAAGGCGAAACCGGTAACGAAGAAAAAAACTACCAAAGAGCAGCAAGCGCGCAAGGGTGAATATATGGTGGGTGAAGCTGATAACGTGTTTGCCCTAACGACGGTCTATGCCACAAAAGCACAAGCCATGCGCGCCGCTCAGGCAAAATGGGATAAATTACAACGTGGTGTGGCTGAGTTTTCTATTACTTTGGCCATTGGCAGGCCCGAGCTATACCCGGAAACCCCCGTCAAAGTGAAGGGATTTAAGCCAGTGATCGATAACCAGCCGTGGATAATTACTAAAGTTATTCATTCGCTCAATAATAGCGGTTATACGACAAACCTCGAACTTGAAGTTCTACTATCAGATATGAGCTATGAAGCTATTGATGGATAACTTGTTGAATACAAACAGATGATTTATTCATTTGAATAATTTAAAATAGTTAATAAGCTCAAATGAACGTTGAGGTGTTTATTATGATGCGATGCCCTATTTGCCGTTGCACAGCGCATACTCGATCCAGTCGTGAAATATCTGCCGAAACTAAAGAGAGATATAATCAGTGTACCAATATTAATTGCGGACATACATTCATTACAATGGAGACATTTATTCGCTCTATTATGACTCCGGGTGTTATTAATAAAGTTCCGCCACATTCAACTGCTCAAGGACAATCAACGCTCAATTTCTAATTATATTATTTGGCTAAAAAACAACCTGCGAACTCGCGGGTTTTTTAGCGTCAAAATATCGTCATTGCCACAGATTTCTGTCGCCATTTTGTCGCCACTGATTTTAGGGGATTCAAACGAGGATTTTGTAATTTATTGATATTTCGGGGTTTGTTGGTGGGTCGTGCAGGGTTCGAACCTGCGACCAATTGATTAAGAGTCAACTGCTCTACCAACTGAGCTAACGACCCAACGGCGATAATTATTCTCCTGTTAGCCTTGGCTGTCAAACACTTCGTCGGATTTTTCTTTTTATACTGCGCTGTATTTACCGCTGCGGATTAATTATGCATCTGGCACTAGCGATTATTGTTAGTTATGTAACTTCATGTTGTAATTCTACGCGCTGTGATGAACTTAACAAATTTCAGCGTGTGAAATATAAACACTGGAAAACGAGGCGCGTTGTGTAATTATTGTTGCGAAGATATTAAATAATTCGCAAATTGTACTTAAAGCATACAAAAAATCTAACAGACAGACAGACAGACAGACAGACAGACAGACAGACAGACAGGTTAAGACCAAAGAGCCAGCATAGAGCTCAACAACTTCACAAATACAGGAAGAGGGAATGGGAAAGATGGTAGACCAATCCAAGATAGTGGCAGAACCGCTGCCGGAACCTGAAGAGCACCTTCAACGAAGTCTCTCCAACCGCCATATTCAGTTAATTGCTATTGGCGGTGCCATAGGTACCGGTTTGTTTATGGGTTCGGGTAAAACCATCAGCCTTGCCGGGCCGTCGATCATCTTCGTCTATATGATAATCGGCTTTATGTTGTTTTTCGTGATGCGTGCAATGGGTGAATTGCTGCTCTCGAATCTAAAATATAAGTCATTCAGTGATTTTGCCGCGGATTTACTTGGCCCCTGGGCCGGTTTTTTCACTGGCTGGACTTACTGGTTTTGTTGGGTCATCACCGGCATCGCTGATGTTGTCGCCATCACCGCTTATGCGCAATTCTGGTTCCCCGGGTTCTCCCAATGGGTCGCCTCATTGTTAGTGGTTTTACTGTTGCTCTCACTGAATTTGGCAACCGTAAAAATGTTCGGTGAGATGGAGTTTTGGTTCGCCATGATTAAAATCGTGGCAATCGTGGCGCTAATCTTTGCTGGCCTGACTATGGTGTTGATGAGCTATCAGTCCCCTTCGGGCACCACGGCGTCATTTACTCACTTATGGAATGACGGTGGGATGTTCCCGAAAGGAATCAGTGGCTTCTTCGCCGGTTTCCAAATAGCAGTCTTTGCCTTTGTTGGTATTGAGTTAGTCGGGACCACCGCGGCAGAAACCAAAGATCCTGAAGTGGTATTACCGCGCGCGATTAACTCCATTCCTATCCGCATAATCATGTTCTATGTTTTCTCATTGATTATGATTATGTCAGTGACCCCGTGGAGTTCCGTGGTTGCCGATAAGAGCCCCTTTGTTGAGTTATTCGTTCTGGTCGGGCTACCCGCTGCCGCCAGTGTGATTAACTTTGTGGTATTGACCTCTGCGGCCTCGTCAGCCAATAGCGGCGTGTTCTCCACCAGCCGCATGTTGTTCGGCTTGGCGAAAGAAGGCGATGCGCCAAAGCAATTTGGCAAATTATCACGTCGCTCTGTTCCCGCTTCCGGCCTGACATTCTCCTGTATTTGTCTGCTCGGCGGCGTGGTACTTATCTACTTGATTCCAAACGTCATGACCGTGTTTACGTTGGTCACTACCGTGTCAGCAATTTTGTTTATGTTCGTCTGGACCATTATTCTGTGCTCTTATTTGGTGTACCGCAAAAGACGCCCAGCACTGCATAAAAAATCCATCTACAAAATGCCAGCCGGTATCTTTATGTCTTGGGTATGTATGGCGTTCTTCGCCTTTGTGTTGGTGCTGTTAACGCTGGAAAGTGATACCCGTCAGGCGCTGATAGTGACGCCGCTGTGGTTTGTCATTTTGACCATCGGTTATATCACATTGAAAAAACGCAGAGCCCGCCTGTACGACAGCAAGATCACTAAATTGTAATCATCACTGCCTAGCCCGGCGTCAGTACTTTTCTGACGCCGGTGCTAACCCTTAACCCCATCACGCCAGACAATCCCCCAAGCTAAAGAGTGGCTGTTACCCACTTTATCCCGTGGCAATAGAGAAAAGACATTGCAAACCCCGGTGACTACCATCATTGGCTATGATTCGGTTTTTTATAATGCCTTACTCAGACTATGGGGCGGTTATTGCTTCACGTAACCGGCGCGGAGTTAAACCAAAATGCTGCTGAAAACGCGAGGTAAAACGAGACGGCGAGATATAACCGTGCTGTGCCGCAATCTCCCCTATCGACAGTGATGTGGTTTGCAGTGCATGCAACGCGCAGCCCATGCGAACTTCCTCCAGAATCCCCCTGAACTGCCGCTCTTCTTGCATCAGCTTGCGCCGCAAAGTGGAGTCTCCCATATGCAGCGCTTGCGCGACATCACTCACACTCCAGTCACGGGCCGGATCGAGCAAGAAAATTTGTTGCACCTGTTCAGCCAGTTTATCTCGGCGATCGATCAATAATGGCCCTGCTTGCCCAGCCAGATGGAGCGCCAATAAAACCCCCATGGCAGAGTGCTGTAACAATACATTGGGTGCCTGACTTTTTAGGTTGAGCAATAAAGATTCCCATGCTCGATGGGTATCGGCATCCAGAGGAACACATAAAGAAGCGCTGGTTACCGGTGTGACGGCCTGCGCGCCGTACCATTGACGAAACTGGCGCAGTAACTCTGGTGGCAGATAAACCATATCCGAACAGTAATGGCCCCGATCGGGGGTATTGGCGATACTGACTTCAGCACCAGCAGGGAATAAAATAAGTGTTGATTGCCCGGCGTTGGCGGCCTGTGCTCCCCATTGCACCAATTTACTGCCTTGGCGAACATGACACAGCGCTGGCGCAAATACTGTCACCCGATGCAACGTGTGTGCACGGCGGGCCACAATCTCAGCACTGGAGATGGTCATCTGGCGGTGGTTTATCTGCTGCATACGTTTTACTCTTGGATTAGAGGCTAACGGCCATAGGTCGTGACCAGTTCCGCTTTCGAAATGACGTTGCTGTTAAGCATAAAGCCCACCAATGCGCCGCTAGCATCACTGTTCAATGGCAATTTGTCTGTTTTCAATGCCCAGACGGTGAACTGGTAACGGTGGGGCTTATCTCCTGCTGGCGGGCAAGCACCACCAAATCCGGCATAGCCGAAGTCATTGCGCCCCTGCACGGCACCTTGGGGTAAGCTGCCGGTCGCCTCATTATCGCTGCGCTGCCCTGCATTGGTTGCCAATTCATGGACATTGGCCGGAATATTCACCACCGTCCAATGCCACCAGCCGCTGCCTGTTGGCGCGTCAGGATCATAAGCCGTGATAGCAAAGCTTTTCGTCCCTGCCGGAGCACCCTGCCATGAAAGCTGTGGCGATTGATTCTCACCCGCGCAGCCAAATCCGTTAAAAACCTGCTGATTTTGCAGCGGTTTCCCGGCTGGCATATCCCGGCTTTTCACGCTAAAAGTGTGCGCCTGAGCTGATAATGAAACCGCAATGATAGCCAAAGACAGTGCTATTTTTTTCATGTTCGTTCTCCTGTGAGGTAAGTTGCCAGCTTACGCAAACAGGCTCTGTCACATTGTGCCATAACGCTCTTATATTATGCCAAAAAGCTCAATATAGAGCGTTACCGATCTTTTTATTCGACGGAATTATTCAATATATAGCTGCCCCCCCTGCCAAGACATCTGTGTCACTGCGGATGTAGCCGTGCCGCCGGTGGTTTCGCCACCAACCAAAATCAATTTATCACCATCTTGAATAGAAACACCGTAACCCAGTGGTTGAGGTAATTTGCCAGCCAACTGCCACTGGTTATTCACCCGGGCATAAATCAGTTGCTGCCACTGTTTTTTCAGCCCTTTGTGAGCATATAACTGACCGGCATTGAATTGCTGCCAGGCCCCGGGGAAGTTAGCCCCCCCCGCCACCAGCAGCACATTATTGCTGCTGCCGGAAAATGCTCCGGCCAATCCTTCTTGAACGACACCTTTTTTAGCACTCATTAAATCTGGCTGTTGTTGCCAGGCCAGTTCGGCCCCCTGCTTTTTCCCTTGCCATACCGCAGCGGTTCGTAACCCGGGCTTAATTTCGCCATTTATTAATATCAAGTTGTCATTCATAACAGTGATTGCCGATCCTGCCGTGCCTAAAAATGGTACCTGACCACCGCTCTTCCATTGATTTTTGCTCGGCTCATAAATCAGGACATCGCGGTTATAAAAATAGTCGGCTGGAGCTTGCTCAAAATAGGCATCAATAACCGCATTTTTTTGTGTTTCATTACTTCCCGCAGCAGCAAGATCCGCGAAGTAACCGTCAAAAATGGCTTTGTTTACCCCACCCAATAACAGCGCTTGGGAACCATCTAATGTGGTCGCGGCAGTTCCTACCAAACCACGGGGTGCGCGGGTGGCCAACTGCTGCCATTGATTGGTTTGCGGATCAAATCGATAGACATCATTGAGCGCCTGTACCTGAGTATCACTGGCGCTATTTTTACCCACACCGCCAAAGACATACAGCTTTCCATCCAGTGTTACCGCTACCGCCTGCTCGCGCGGTTGACCGGGGAAATCTGCTATTTTTTGCCAGCCACCACTGGCGTTATCTGTATCAAGGCGAAACCACGACTGACCGGCACTGCCCAAGCCAACATATAAATTGTTATCTATCCGCGCACCGGTACCATACTTAAAGGGGACTGGCACATCGGGATAACGTTCAGCATTGGCATAAGGTAAAGAGAGCGAGAGCATTAGCGTCAAGGCGCTAAACAAGACTATTTTGCTACTCACGGGTTTCTTATATTGATGATATATCTGAGTCATTCGCGGTGTTCCTCATTAATCAATAGTTTTGACGCTGTGTGTTGGGGATGGTGAAAATAAAACTCCATATTTAAAAGCAAAGTGGAGTTTAACTGCCATTGAAATTATAATCCGTACTCAGCACTGTCAATGCGAATGACATATAACTGTGATAAATACCCCAGAGGTCAGATTTTGGTGAGATAGCCCGATGATTAACCGGCCACAACCGCTGGCGGGAAGATGTCGGGTTATTGTCTGGTTACTGTCGTGGTGGTGTAGCCTGCTTGCGCATAGGGTTATTGGTGACCTTCTAACCCCAGGAGAACTTAAGATGAACCTTTACCGTATTCGTGAATTACGCCAAGCCCGGGCTTGGTCACAAGAACAACTGGCGGAGCTTTGCAGCCTTAACGTGCGCACCATCCAACGTATTGAGAATGGCGAACAGGCCAGCCTCGAAACCTTAGGGGCGATTGCCGCTGTAATGGATCTGAAAGTCAGCGAGCTTTACTCCTCCGACGCCAGCCAGCAGCAAGATGCCCCAGCCAATGCAGTTGACCAACGTGTGCTGGATGCCCGTAATGCGGTTGAAAATGAAATGGCTTTTATGCGCCAATTATTGCGGGCAGTGATCCTGTGCGGCGTATTGTTGGCGATTAACTGGTTTACCTCACCCAGTTATATGTGGGCATGGTGGGTGGTACTTGGGTTCAGCATTGTATTGGGCTTGCGGGCGATAAACACTTTTGTGTTGGGTAACTGGCTGGAACGCTGGCAGCAAAAACGGCTACAAAAGAAGTTACGCGATCTGTCATAACAACTAAAAAGTCTGGGTAACCAAGTTGTTACCCCCAACGCTATGTACCTTCCGTGCGGTCAATCTTGCAGCTTGGTGGTATTGGCGTATTGTTAATAAGTATCATAACTAGCGGCTATGAATACATCATCAGCATCATTCAATATCAGTATTATTCAATAACCTTGATTGGAGCGAAGCGAGATGGCGAAAATTTTAGTGCTTTATTATTCCATGTATGGACATATCGAGACACTTGCTGGCGCGATAGCCGAAGGTGCCCAAAAGGTCAGCGGTGTCGAAGTGACTGTCAAGCGAGTGCCGGAAACTATGCCTGCCGATGCTTTCGCCAAAGCTGGCGGCAAAACTGACCAAAAAGCACCGGTGGCCACCCCACAAGAACTGGCTGATTACGACGGCATTATTTTCGGTACACCCACCCGCTTTGGCAATATGGCTGGGCAGATGCGGACTTTCCTCGATCAAACCGGCGGTTTGTGGGCATCTGGCGCACTGTACGGCAAAGTCGCCAGTGTATTCTCCTCTACCGGTACTGGCGGTGGGCAAGAGCATACCATTACCTCCACCTGGACCACCTTGGCACACCACGGCTTTATCATTGTTCCGATTGGTTATGGTGCTAAAGAGTTGTTTGATGTTTCACAAACTCGTGGTGGGACGCCCTATGGCGCAACGACGATTGCCGGTGGCGATGGCTCCCGTCAGCCAAGTGCTGAAGAGCTGGCGATAGCCCGTTTCCAAGGTGAGCATGTGGCGAAGATTACCGCCAAATTGAAAAGTTAAGTTGCTATAAAAAATGAAAGCACCGCATAAAAGCGGTGCTGGATTTCAAACATTACACATTAAGCTTCCAGCAGCCCTTGCGCCAGATAGTGGTTGGCGTCACTCACTCCCGGTAATACAAAGAAGTATCCCCCGCCAATCGGTTTCACATACTCTTCCAGCGCTTCACCATTTAACCGTTTTTGCACGGTGAGAAAGGCTTTTTCCAAATCAGACTGGTAGCAGACAAATAATAGCCCCATATCCAATTGCCCTGAATTTGAAACCCCTAATGAGTAACTGTAACCACGACGAAGCATCAAGTTATTCTGAGTTTCAACGGTACGCGGATTCGCCAGGCGGATATGAGCATCCAACTTGATGACTTTGCCATCAGGATCTTGGGTGTAATCGGGCTCATCATGTTCATGAACCCTGCCCAAAGGTGCGCCGCTGTGCTTATCACGGCCAAAAATAGTTTGCTGTTCTTGCAGTGGTGTTCGGTCCCAAAACTCCACTTTAAAGCGGATAATCCGCGCGGCCTGATAGCTCCCTCCCACAGCCCAAGCAGGTTCGCCGACATTATCCTGCACCCAGACCACCTGATTGATTAGTGGTTTATCACTGGTTTTCGGGTTGGCAGTGCCGTCTTTGAAACCCAGCAAGTTAATCGGCGTCTCTTTACCTTGGCTGCGAGCAGAATGCGCAGAGATAAACCCCTCGCGCTTCCAACGAACACTGAGCAGATCCGGTGAGTGCTTAATAATATCCCGCAGCGCATGAATCACGGTTTCATTGGTATTGGCGCAAATTTGCAGCAAAATATCGCCGTGGCACAAGCCCGCATCCAGTGAGTCATTTGGGAAACGGGTCATGCGCTGAAGCCGCAAAGGTTTATGCTGCTGCAAGCCAAAACGCTCATCAAACAGCGAGTCACCGACCGACACTGTGATAGTCAGATTATCCGGATAGATTTCCGGCCCCATAATGCCTGAATCCAGTGGCGGTAACTTGGCATTCACTGAGGGTGCATGCCCGCCGGTGGTCAGAAAGGCAATGCGCTCGGTTAACAACTTGAATAACCGGCTCAATGCCGCTTTATCTGTTGCCAGCACATCAAACGCCACCAGCATCATCGCGGCCTGCTGTGGCGTGAGTACCCCAGATTGATGTTGACCATAAAACGGCTGTTTCTGCCAGCGTTCATCTTGGGCAGGAGCAGCCTCGGGGGCTGGGCAATCCGCAGCACGCGCGACTTTTACCCCACCAAGGGCCAGTGCGCCACTCATCATCCCCATACCAAGCAACAAACGTCGACGAGACGGCAAAGCCGCCCCGTTATCATGCTGATACGGCCCTAATTGCCGGCCGATTTTCTTACTCATCTTAATGCCTCAATCAAGACCTAATACGCCACGGAGCTGAGCAAGGTCTTCCGCCAGAGCCGTAATCGGCCCTTTCATTGCAGTGCGGTCGGCATCGGTTAACTTCTCGTATGACTCATAGCCATCTTTGGTACGATATTTCGCCAAAATGCTATCAACAGTCTTGAAGTTAGCATCAATTTTTTCCAGCAACGGTTTATCGGCTTTTTCCAGCAATGGACGTAGCAGATTAACAATTTTCTGCGCGCCATCGACGTTAGCCTGGAAATCCCATAAGTCAGTGCGGCTGTAGCGATCTTCTTCACCACTGATTTTACTGGCGGCGACTTCTTCAATCAGACCTGCTGCACCGCCCACCACTTTGCTTGGCGCAAAGGTTAGGCCGCTAATCCGTTTTTGCAATTCCTGCGTGTCTTGATACAGCGTATCGGCAAATTTATCCGCGCCTTTGGTGGTGTTATCACCAAATAAGATTTTCTCTAAACGGTGGAAACCGGTGAATTTCGGGTCCGCCGCTTTATGTTCAAAATCATCTTCACGGGCATCGATACTGCCATCTAAATCAGAGAACAACTCGGCAATAGGCTCAATGCGCTCATAATGTTGGCGGGTTGGCGCATAAAGCTGGCGTGCCAAGGCCAAATCACCTTTTTTTACCGCGTCAGTAAAGGCTTTGGTTTGCGCCACTAACTGAGCAACTTCCTGTGTTACATAGACTTTGTATTCAGCAATTGGCCCCACCAGCGCCATGGCATCTGGTTTCACTGCTGCGTTGGAATCTGCTGCTGCAGTGACCGTCAATTTGCCTTTCGGATTGCTCAGCAAACCACAGGTCATATCGTACTCACCCGGTTCCAAATTGGCGGTCATCTTCTGCGTAAAGCCAGGGGCGATATTTTCACGTTCTTCAACTACCATCACCCCTTTCAGAATCTCCCACTCCAAGCCTTTCTGGCTCGCATTGTGGACAATAAACTGAGTTTTACCGGCAGGGATGGACAGCGCCATTGGCTCACACTGTTTATCATTAACCGTTATTTTAACTTGTGGAATATCAGCTGCCTGCGCGCTGATAGCAAAAACAGGCAGTGCCAATAAAGCGGCGTGTAAGGCTGTGCGACGGAAGAACCGGTTAGACATGTAATAAATCCCTGAATTATTGGTTAGTTTTCCGCGCAGCAGGTACGGTTGAGGCCGCCGTGGTGCGTGGTGGAAGGAAGAAGAGAATCAATGCCGGAATTAGGTAGATAAAGTAGACCGCAACCTCACTGATGGTCGGTGCTTCCTGATAGCCAAACATGCCCTCAAGGAAGGTGCCAAGTAATGAATGAGTTGACAGGACATTGGTCAGATCAAAAGCGATGTCCTGGAAATGGTTCCACAGACCGGCTTCATGGAAGGCTCTTATCGCCCCGGCAGCAAGACCGGCGGCCACAAACAGAATAAACAGGCTGGTCCATTTAAAGAATTTAGCCAGATGTAACTTAACACCGCCCCAGTAGATAGCCATGCCAACTAAAATGGCGCAGGTTAAGCCTAATATTGCACCAATAGGTGCACCAATGCCGACATCTTGCTGGAACGCCGCCAATAAGAAGAAGACCGACTCAAGGCCTTCACGAGCCACCGCGAAGAATACCATTGCCACTAATGCCCACCCCTGACTACGGCCCGAATTTAGCGCGCTATCAATCGCCCCTTCGAGATGAACTTTGACTGACTTGGACACTTTGCGCATCCAGAAAACCATATAGGTTAATATGCAAACTGCCACCACCGCGATAATCCCTTCGAACAACTCTTGCTGTTTTTGCGGGAACTCACCCGTGGTCTCATTAATAAAAATACCTATCGCCAGACAAAGTGCTGCGGCGGTAATAACACCCACCCATACTGCTCCCATCCATTGACCGCGTTGAGTACGTTTAAGATAACTGGCGATCAGGCTAACAATCAGCGCAGCCTCTAGCCCTTCACGAAACATAATAAGAAATGGGACAAACATGCTAAACACCCCTGATGGGTATGGCTATGGGTAGCGATCTATGATTATAGACAATGTCGGTAAACGTAAAGAAAAGTAAAACGATAGTGATTATCATTCTGGCAAAAAGAAATTCAAGAGGCTGAATAAGAATATTGTTAAACAAACTGTGGCAAGTTGTTTCTGATGAGTTAAATAATAAATGAATTCATTAGGATACGAATTAATGCTGCGATTTGTTCTGTGTAAGATTTATTGCAAAAAAAAGCTCCCTATCTGGTAGGGAGCTTTTATCAGCGAGTGATTAGAGTGGCTAAGCACCACCAACACACTGGCAACGGGCAAAATGACCGCGATATTAAATGGTTTTAAACTCGGCTTCCGCGCTACGGAAACGTTCAGTAATTGCATTGCTCGGCGTGCGGCCTAGCAAGCTCACCACCACAATGGCGATACTGGCGAACAAGAAGCCCGGGATGATTTCATAGAGATCCAACCAAGCATATTGCTTCCAGACAATGACGGTAATCGCACCAATCAGCATCCCCGCCAATGCGCCATTGCGCGTCATTCGTGGCCACATCACTGAAATCAGAACCACAGGGCCAAATGCCGCACCGAAACCAGCCCAAGCATAGCTCACTAAGCCAAGCACGCGGTTATCTGGGTCTGCCGCCAAGGCGATAGCAATCAGAGCCACCAACAACACCATGGCACGCCCCACCCACACCAACTCCTTCTGGCTGGCTTTTTTACGCAAGAATGCTTTGTACAGATCTTCCGTCAATGCACTGGAACACACCAGTAACTGGCAGCTTAATGTGCTCATTACTGCCGCCAAAATAGCAGACAATAGAATGCCGGCAATCCACGGATTGAACAGCAACTTGGCTAGCTCGATAAACACTCGCTCGCCATTTTGAGTCACACTTCCCGCTTGCTCTGGATGGTTCTCGAAATAAGCGATGCCAAAGAAGCCTACCGCGATAGTCCCTGCCAGACACAAGATCATCCAAGTCATACTGATACGGCGGGCACTACGGATAGTACGATGAGAATCTGCCGCCATAAAACGCGCCAGAATATGTGGCTGACCAAAATAGCCCAAGCCCCAACCCAGCAAAGAGAGAATTGCGACCAGATTCAGTCCTTTGAACATATCAATATTGGCGGGGTTTTTCGCCGCAATCACCATCATTGAAGTATCGATGCCCCCGACCGCCAGAATGACGATAATCGGAGTTAGAATCAGGGCAAAAATCATCAGAGTTGCCTGAACGGTGTCAGTCCAACTAACGGCCAGGAAACCCCCAATAAAGGTATATGCGATGGTCGCCGCAGCACCGGCCCACAGAGCAGTGCCATAACTCATGCCAAAGGTGCTTTCGAACAGTCGTGCTCCGGCAACAATCCCTGAAGCACAATAAATAGTGAAGAAAACCAAGATAACGACCGCAGATATCACCCGCAGCAATTTACTGTTGTCTTCAAAGCGGCTGGTGAAATAATCCGGCAGTGTCAGAGCATTATTATTCGCTTCGGTATGTACTCGCAAACGACCGGCAACTAACTTCCAGTTAAGGTAAGCACCAATAGTTAAACCAATCGCAATCCAGCTCTCAGAGATGCCTGAAAGAAAAATCGCCCCCGGCAAACCCATCAATAGCCAACCACTCATATCAGAAGCGCCAGCAGACAATGCGGTCACCACACTGCCTAGACTTCGCCCACCCAAAATATAGTCATCAAAGTTATTGGTCGCCCGGTAGGCCATAAGGCCGATAAGTATCATCCCAAAAATGTAAACTAAAAAAGTCACCAACATCGGTGTGTTCATGGTCATGCAACGTCTCCATAGTGCGTATTATCGTTTTAATATATCTCGCTATTTTTAGTTCTTTCCGCTTAAAGCGGCATCATGCTTTATACCCAATAGGTTGCAAAATGATGGTTATCTCTCTGGCTGGTCGGAACGTGACACTAAGTTGCACCAGAGCTGAATGCTTAACCTTAAATACATTACTAGCGCACCTATTCGCTAGCAAACCACTGTCTCGCGGTTGCTATCCTAGTAGAGTCCTTTCTTCACTCACAAGAATTTAAACAAATTATTTACAAAAAATTCACCCTGCATCACATTACGCAATGTCGACAGTTACACCCGACATCACAAAATGAGTGACACCTAAGGCAAAGCCGCCATAACCCCTACTATTATTAGCATTAGTCGTCCTTACGCGTAATTTTAAGCAAATACCAATTCTTGATAATTGTTAAAAACAAGACGGAATTCACAGTTCAAATACGCCCCTCAATTAACAAGGTTGCACAAAGTTGCAACATGCTTGATATTGTCTGAAATAAAATCATAACTCCCCTTATGGAAGGAGATAGACCGCATGGGTAGCACCACAATGGGCGTGAAGCTCGATGAAGCGACACGTGACCGTATTAAAGCCGCGGCACAGCGTATTGACCGCACGCCACACTGGCTTATCAAGCAGGCAATTTTTAACTATTTGGAACGACTGGAAAATAACAGCGAATTACCGGAGCTTCCTGCAACAAATGCGGCCACCTCTCAGGAAGCGGACGACATTATGCCGCAAGTCACTGAAAGCGCCCACCAGCCATTCTTAGATTTTGCCGAGCAGGTGCTGCCGCAATCGGTTACCCGAGCCGCTATCACCGCGGCCTATCGCCGCCCAGAGACAGAAGCCATTCCAATGCTATTGGAGCAGGCGCGCTTACCGACAGACCAGGCGCAAGCAACCCATAAACTGGCTTACTCCATTGCTGAGAAACTGCGTAATCAAAAGAGTGCCAATGGCCGTGCCGGGATAGTCCAAGGCCTGCTGCAAGAGTTTTCACTCTCTTCACAAGAAGGCGTGGCATTGATGTGTCTGGCAGAAGCCCTGCTGCGTATTCCGGATAAACCCACTCGTGACGCGCTGATTCGCGATAAAATCAGCAATGGCAACTGGCACTCCCATTTGGGCCGTAGCCCGTCAATGTTTGTCAATGCAGCGACCTGGGGCCTGCTGTTTACCGGCCATCTGGTTTCGACTCACAATGAAGCCAAACTCTCCAGCTCCTTAAACCGAATTATTGGTAAAGGCGGCGAACCGCTGATCCGCAAAGGCGTGGATATGGCCATGCGCCTGATGGGTGAGCAATTTGTGACTGGCGAAACCATTGCGGAAGCATTGGCTAATGCCCGCAAGCTGGAAGATAAAGGTTTCCGTTACTCTTACGATATGCTGGGTGAAGCCGCGCTGACAGAAGCGGATGCTCAGGCTTATCTGCTCTCTTACCAACAGGCAATTCATGCCATTGGTAAAGCGTCAAATGGCCGAGGGATTTATGAAGGGCCGGGGATTTCAATTAAACTTTCGGCGCTGCACCCTCGTTACAGCCGTGCTCAATATGAGCGAGTCATGGATGAGCTTTATCCGCGTTTGTTGTCACTCACCCTGCAAGCTCGCCAGTACGATATTGGGATTAATATTGACGCCGAAGAAGCCGATCGTCTGGAAATTTCACTCGATCTGCTGGAAAAACTCTGCTTTGAGCCAAAGCTGGCAGGCTGGAATGGTATTGGCTTCGTTATTCAGGCCTATCAAAAACGCTGCCCATTCACCATTGATGCAGTAATAGATATGGCGCAGCGCAGCCGTCGCCGCCTGATGATCCGCTTGGTCAAAGGTGCATATTGGGACAGCGAAATCAAACGCGCCCAAATGGATGGCTTAGAGGGTTACCCGGTTTATACCCGCAAAGTTTATACCGATGTTTCTTATCTGGCTTGCGCACGAAAATTACTGGCGGTGCCTAACCTGATTTACCCGCAATTCGCCACCCACAACGCGCATACGTTATCAGCGATTTACCATCTTGCTGGGCAGAATTACTACCCTGGGCAATATGAATTCCAGTGTCTGCATGGTATGGGTGAACCGCTGTATGAGCAGGTAGTTGGGAAAGTTGCCGAGGGTAAGCTTAATCGACCATGCCGTATTTATGCACCAGTGGGCACCCATGAAACATTGCTGGCCTACTTGGTTCGCCGCCTGTTGGAAAACGGAGCAAATACCTCATTTGTTAACCGTATTGCGGACGCCACCCTACCACTGGATGAATTAGTCGCCGATCCGGTGAGTGCCGTGGAGGCTATCGCCGCCAGTGAAGGGCAACTCGGCTTACCTCACCCACGAATCCCATTACCTCGGGATTTGTATGGTAAAGACCGCGCTAACTCCAGCGGGTTAGATTTGGCCAACGAACATCGTCTGGCCTCACTCTCCAGCGCATTACTCACCAGTGCCAGTCAACTGTGGCGGGCAGAGCCTATTATTGATGCCGAGCTTGATAGCGGTGTCGATCTGCCCGTTATCAACCCCGCCGAGCCAACAGATATCGTCGGTTACGTTCGTGAAGCCACAGAAGCTGAAGTGAGCCGTGCTTTGGATGCCGCAGCCAATGCCGGGGCGATTTGGTTTGCCACACCACCGGCGGAGCGAGCCGCTATTTTAGTGCGTGCTGCCGAACTGATGGAAAATCAGATGCAAACACTGATAGGTATCCTGGTGCGCGAAGCCGGTAAAACCTTCAGTAATGCCATTGCAGAAGTGCGTGAAGCCGTTGATTTCCTGCACTACTATGCCGGAATGGTACGTGATAACTTTTCTAATGATAGCCACCGCCCACTCGGCCCAGTGGTTTGCATTAGCCCATGGAACTTCCCACTCGCCATCTTTACCGGTCAGGTTGCTGCTGCTTTAGCTGCCGGTAACAGTGTGTTGGCAAAACCGGCAGAACAGACACCACTGGTTGCCGCTCAGGCCGTCCGTATTTTGCTGGAAGCCGGTATCCCGCCAGGTGTACTGCAACTGTTGCCGGGCCAAGGTGACAGTGTTGGCGCCACACTCGTCAACGATGCGCGAGTACGCGGCGTGATGTTTACGGGCTCAACCGAAGTAGCAAGCATTCTACAGCGCAGCATTGCTGGCAGACTTGATCCTCAGGGCCGCCCAACCCCATTAATTGCTGAGACCGGTGGCCTCAATGCCATGATAGTGGACTCATCGGCGCTTACCGAGCAAGTGGTCACTGACGTTGTGGCTTCGGCCTTTGACAGTGCAGGTCAGCGTTGTTCCGCTTTACGCATCCTCTGCATTCAGGATGATGTCGCTGAGCACACCTTACAAATGCTACGTGGCGCCATGGCTGAATGCCGGATGGGCAACCCGGAACGCCTGTCTACCGATATCGGGCCGGTGATTGATGCGGAGGCTAAAGCTGGCATTGAACGCCATATCCAGGCAATGCGCACCAAAGGGCGCAAGGTTTATCAAGCTGCCCGCAACAATGATCAAGATGAGAAAGAGTGGCAACACGGCACCTTTATCAAACCGACCTTAATAGAGTTGGATAGTTTTGATGAACTGCAAAAAGAGATCTTCGGCCCAGTGCTGCACGTAGTGCGCTTCCAGCGCCAGAACCTGAGTGCACTGGTCGATCAAATCAATGCTTCTGGTTATGGCCTGACGTTAGGCATTCACACCCGTATTGATGAAACCATCGCCCATATCACTGAAAAAGCCAAAGTCGGAAATCTCTACGTTAACCGCAATATGGTCGGTGCAGTGGTCGGGGTACAGCCTTTTGGTGGTGAAGGTTTATCTGGCACGGGCCCTAAAGCCGGCGGCCCGCTGTATCTGTATCGCCTTCTGTGCAGTCGCCCGGAAGATGCGGTGGTCAATACACTGTCACATCCGCATAGTGAAGAAGTGCAGAATGTCGCTGGCCGTGAAATGTTGCAAGCCGCCCATCACGCTCTGATCACATGGGCTGGAGAGCAGCAACATAGCGAGCTCGCCGAATTGGCGCAGCGCTATGGTGAGTTGGCTCAAGGGGGAACAGTCCGGCTGTTACCGGGGCCAACCGGTGAGCGTAATACTTATGCTCTGTTACCTCGTGAGCGAGTGTTATGTTTAGCTGATACCGAGGCCGATGCACTGACACAACTCGCCGCCGTACTGGCAACCGGCAGTGAGGTATTATGGTCGGAAAATACCGTGCAAAGTGATTTGTTCCGCAAATTACCTCCAGTTGTGCAAGCGCGTATTACCCTCACTAAAGATTGGCAAACGGCTAATGTCAGCTTTGATGCGGTTATCTACCACGGCGATGCCGACCAATTGCGTATCTTGTGTGAGCAGATAGCGCAAATTGATGGGCCAATTGTCTCGGTACAAGGTTTTGCCCGTGGTGAAACCAATATCCTGTTAGAGCGCTTGCTCATTGAGCACTCACTCAGTGTCAATACTGCGGCAGCGGGTGGCAATGCCAGCCTGATGACCATCGGCTAGCTTTTCGTATTTCCAATTTTTTAATTAGCATAATAAGGCCCTTTGGGGCCTTATTATTTGCTCGATAATGAGTGTTTATTTCTCGAGGTATCCCGCACTGTCGTGTGCAAAACCGCAACAATCCTCTTTTTCTCTGGCAACATTCCGCATATCTAGCTTCGTGTTCTTGTCACCTTGCTGTGCCTAACTCACTATTAATTCAAGCAAACAACTGAGCGACTTGTGTTCCTAGCTTTCTTCTTAGTGAAGATATTCTATACAGCAACTTTCAGAGGTGATATTTATATTCATGGCTGATAAAAAGATTATTGATGAGACCCATCAAATTGCTAGCCGGCGCGGTAATGGTCAATTACGCCGCGAGATATGGGCCGACCGGTCAGGTACCATTACCCGTTATAATTTAGCCTATATCAATCACTGTTTATCGCGGGGTGATAATGGTCGGGTCATCGGTTATGACAATGCTCATGGGTATCATCATCGCCATTACTTAGGCGCCATTGAAGCGGTTAATTTTGTCAGCTTTGAACAAATAGAGGATTGCTTTCAAAAGGATTGGACTTCACTAAGGAGAAGTTAATGGACAAGCTAGTCATCAAAACTGCAACGGAAGATGAATTTTTCAAGCGAGGTAAACAACTCGCAGCCTTGGCTGATGTGGGGCAAACATTACCTGAAGAGCATATAATTACTTTCGAAGACCCGCTGGAAATGGTGCGAGTATTAAGTGCCGCACGCATCGTGCTACTACGAGCCGTCAAAAAGCATCCCGGTTCTATCACCTCCCTTTCAACGCTACTCAAAAGAGATCGCAGTGCCGTCACCCGCGATGTCGCTATTTTGCAGAAAGCGGGGTTGGTTACCGTGGAACAGAAAGTATTACCCGGCCATGGGCGCATGAAAGAAGTTAAAATAACCGCTCATCGCCTTAAGCTCGAAGCCTTTCTATAACACTGCCGAAAAAATCAGGGGCCATTGGCGGCCCCATTACACAACTGTTTATGCTCATTAACACACTTTATGCTAATTAACCCACTGGCGACTCAGTGATTATTCAGGAACTTATCCAGGAACTGCCGAGTGCGGTCATGTTGCGGATGAGCAAACAATTCTTTCGCTGGCCCTTGTTCAACAATCCGCCCATGGTCCATAAAGATAGCCCGATCTGCGACATCGCGAGCAAAGCTCATTTCATGAGTGACGATGACCATCGTGCGTTTTTCTTCAGCCAATGCACGGATAGTATTTAATACCTCACCCACCAGCTCGGGGTCTAGCGCAGAAGTCGGTTCATCAAACAAAATGACCTGAGGTTGCATCGCCAATGCCCGAGCGATAGCAACACGTTGTTGCTGACCACCAGATAAACGGCGAGGATAAGCATCTTCCTTGCCACTTAACCCAACTTTTGCCAACAACGCCCGCGCCCGCTTTTCAGCCTCAGCGCGTTTCTCGCCCTTAACAATGACCGGCCCCTCAATGATATTTTCCAGCACTGACCGGTGCGGAAACAGATTGAAGCTTTGAAACACGAACCCCACTTGCTGGCGTAGTGCGCGCACCTGACGTTGCTGCCTGCTGATAGGAATACTGCCGTCAATCTCTATATCACCCACTCGAATAATCCCCGAGTCAGGGATCTCCAGCAGGTTGATACTCCGTAGCAAGGTGGTTTTTCCTGAGCCACTAGGCCCGATGATCGCCACCACTTCGCCACTATTCACTTCAAGATCGATACCATGTAGTACCTGTTGACCTTTAAACTGTTTGGTCAGTTTTTTCACGTCGATGGCACTCATGGCTACTCCTGATCCTGACGATTAACATGTGCTTCCAGGCGATTTTGTAATGCTGACAACAATGTTGCCATGATCCAGTAAATCAATGATGCCGCCAGATACATAGTGAAAACTTCCAGTGTCCGAGACGTTACCAATTGCGCCTGGCGGAACAACTCAGGCACCTGAATGGTGGCCGCCAGAGAAGTGTCTTTGACCAAACCAATAAAACTGTTACCCAGTGGGGGTAAAGCGGTACGCCCGGCTTGTGGCAATATCACCCGATAAAGTGTCTGCCAGCGCGTCATCCCGATACTGGCCGCCGCTTCCCACTGCCCTTTCTCAATTGATGAAATGGCAGCACGCAGTGTCTCGGAGGTATAAGCCGCAGTATTCAATGATAAGCCAATCAATGCCGCTGGCATTGGATCCAGCTCAATACCAAACTGTGGCAATCCGTAATAAATCATAAACAGTTGGGCAATTAATGGCGTACCACGGAAAATGGAGACGTAAAAACGCGAGAGCAGTGAGAGTGGCAAGAAACGGGATAGCCGCATCATTGCCAACATAAAACCTAATGCCAGACCAAAAAACATCCCCCCCAGACTAAGCTGGAGGGTAAACCAAGCACCTTTCAATAAAAATGGTGCTGAATCCAGCACCAATTGAATACTTTCTTGCATTATTTAGTTACGTCCGCACCAAAATATTTTTCAGAAATTTTGGCCAATGTGCCATCTTTTTGCATCTCAGCAATAGCCTGATTGATTGCCGCTAACAACTGAGGGTTATTTTTACGCAATGCCACGCCTGACTCCTGACGAGCAAACGCTGGGCCAGCAACGGCAAGGGTGTCATTGGTTTTCTTCACCAAATCCAACGCCGCTAAGCGATCAACTAAAATGGCGTCTGTACGGCCAACGCGAAGATCCTGATACTTGGTTGGGTCATCATCATAAGTACGGATATCAACACCTTTCAGGTTGTCACGTAACCACTGCTCATAGTTACTGCCCAAGCCGACGCCGACTTTTTTACCTTCCAAATCTTCAGGTTTGTTGAACTTGCCTTCATTACCTTTCTTGGTCAAAACCTGAATACCAGAGATGGTATAAGGGGTTGAGAAATCATACTTTTTCTTACGTTCTTCTGAGATAGTGACTTGGTTAATCGCCACATCAATACGTTTGGACTCCAGTGAGGCCAGCATGCCATCCCATTTAGTCGGAGTGATTTTTGCCTTAACACCCATGTGTTCAGCCAATGCGTTAGCAAAATCCACTTCGAATCCAGTCAGTTTGCCATCTTCACCTTGGAAGCTGAACGGAGGATAAGTCCCTTCCAGGCCGACCACCAGAGTTCCGCGTTCTTTGACCTGATCGAGCAGGTCAGCCGCAGCGTAAGACTTCACATTAAGGCCGGTTGCCAGTGCAACTGCCACCATACCCAGAACCATTCGACGACGTACAATTGAAAAGCTCATACATACCCCAACTGTCATGTTTGTTTTTGATATTCAGTACTTTATCAGTGCTGTTAATGGAATAAAGGAATATAAAATAATAACGATAGCCATAAATGGAATAAGCAATAACCAAAGGTTACACCTGTGGATGATATGCAAATAATGCCGGGGCGCCGCCAGTGTGAATAAACAGAATCGGCCCCTCATCACGAAACTTTTTCTGCTCCAGGCCATCGAGTAAACCCGCCATCGCCTTACCGGTATAAACAGGATCCAGCAACATGCCCTCTAACCTTGCCAGCAGCCCTATCGCGGCCAATCCTTCTTCGTTTGGCTCGCCATAGCGCGGAGCGAAATAGTCATCCCACAAGGTAATTGCTGCCTGCGGCCCAGTAATGCCAAGGGATGCGGCCAGTTTTTCCTGAATATCCACCACTTTAGGCCGTTGTTCATCCGCTTTACGCGATACTGTCACGCCGATCAATTCAACCTCAGGTAACAGTTGCTGTAGCCCTACGGCTAACCCGGCATGAGTCCCGGCACTGCCCGAGGCCACCACCACCGAGCTAAAAGCAACATTCCCTGCCGACTGGGCAGCAATTTCCAATGCGCACTGCACATAGCCCAATGCACCTAAGGCATTGGAGCCGCCAACCGGAACCACATAAGGGCGAAAACCTTGTGCTTCAATTCGAGTAGCCAGCTCCGCTAATTGCTGATTGGGGTCGTGCAAGCCATCACACATCACCACATCGGCATTAAACAAATCCAGCAGCAATCGATTGCCATTGGTCAGATAATTTTCCGCTGAAGTACCGATAGGATTCTCGAGTAACGCAACACAATGTAGCCCCAGCTTGGCGGCAACGGCGGCCGTTTGACGCACATGATTAGACTGAATAGCCCCAGCGGTCACCAGTGTATCGGCCCCTTGCCTCAGTGCATCGGCAGCCAAATACTCCAGCTTACGCAATTTGTTACCGCCTAGTGCCAGCGGGGTGACATCATCACGTTTGATATAAATTTCACGTCCCAGGTAATCGGAGAGTCGAGATAATTTTTCTAATGGTGTCGTATGACCGACCAAGTCCAGGCGCGGAAATTGCGCCAGTTTATGTTGAAACGTCACGGGTCCCCCGGGGAATTAATGAGTTACTGCAATTACATAGATTTATCAGATGTAACACGAATAATCACTGATTTTATTATAGATGTCGGTAAGCAACAGCGCCGGAGATTAATATCATAGGAGGAATAAATGAAACGCCCGGCGAAGGAGAAACCTTGCCGGGCGCTGAATCACGGAAGAGTGTGACTGAATAGCTTTGCGTTATATTAGAAATGATTCCACTGAAAACACAGAGCTTTCTCAACTGCTGGAATGCGCTCTATTAACCTTAGTAATTTTTTTGCCATGCCAAATATTGATCATATTTACGCAAAGCAATGCGGTAATTGTTATGTGCGGCATTGGGCAGTTCATCGATAATACGCTGATGCATGGTTTCACTGGCGAATTTTTCTGCTGGGTAATTAGTGGCAACCAGCATTTCATCTAATCGACGTAGACGCACAACATATTCACGAACAGTGCTATGACTCATCTCAGTTTGTTCAAATAGATACTGTTTGAACGCCATAATATCAAAATAACCCGGTGCGCTATTACAGTATATCTCACTGCAAAAGCGGCATAATGCGGTTAGTTCATGCTGAAGTTTTGACCAGACTTGATCGTCAATAGGCTGGTCCATACCAGCGATTGCTTCTTTATTAATAATTTGTCCGCGAAAAACCAATGCCATGCGGTCGAGTTCTTTATGACAATGTGAGCAATGAGTTTGACCGTGCTTATAATCTTTTAAATAACGGCTCAGCGGCCGCTTTTTTAACTGAAGTCCTGGCATGAGAAGACCTGCATTAATAAAGTTAAACACTGTGATATCACTGAGCGAAAGTGAATTAAGAGTCGTTACTCAGGCGGGCGCGTAAGCGTTTTATCGCCTGGCTATGAAGCTGACTGACGCGGGATTCCCCCACTTCGAGTACAGCGCCGATTTCTTTCAGGTTCAGCTCTTCCTGGTAATACAGCGTCAACACCATTTTCTCACGTTCCGGCAATGCCTCGATCGCTTCAATGACGCGCTGGCGCAGATTTCCTTCCAACAAATGTTGCAACGGATTGGCATCTTCATGCCCTTCCAGCAGCGGCTCGACACTTTCACCATGCTCTTCTCGCCATTCGTCATAGGAGAAAAGCTGGCTGTTATTGGTGTCTAATAAGATCTGGCGATATTCGGCCAGATCAATTTCAAGAATTTGCGCCACTTCCTGCTCTGTTGCTGGTCGCCCAAGCCGCTGTTCGACTTTTTGCATGGCGCTGGCAACTTCGCGGGCATTACGCCGAACACTGCGCGGAGCCCAATCTCGGCTGCGCAGCTCATCCAACATGGCGCCACGTATACGCTGTACCGCATAAGTGGTAAATGCGGTTCCTTGTAAAGCGTCATAACGCTCAACGGCATTCAGCAGACCAATCCCCCCAGCCTGCAACAAATCGTCCAATTCCACACTGGCCGGCAGGCGCACCTGCAAACGTAATGCCTCATGGCGCACTAGAGGAACATAACGTTGCCAGAGGGAATTCTTGTCCATCACGCCTTCGGCGGTATACAGATCGCTCACTAGACAGGCACCTAAGGGTAAGAGAGTCGTACCATTATCCTGTCAGGTCAGTCAGACAATCGCCGGAATAGGCCTATAAAAGGGCGGCTATTTGGCTTATGCCCGCGAGTTTTACTGTTAACCTACTGCTTAGATTGAAAAAACAGAGCGAAAAATTGCAGCAAAAACCAGCAGAAATAGATAATTAGCGCCTGATTTGAACTGTCCTTATCGAAATAGCTCTGTTTAGTATTTCGATAAGGCAAGATAAAACCCCGCCGTAGCGGGGTTTGAAAACATATGGTGTATCTGTGGAATTAACGCAGCAGAGACAGAACAGTTTGTGGTACCTGGTTTGCCTGAGACAGTACTGAAGTACCTGCTTGTTGCAGAATCTGCGCACGGCTCATGTTAGATACTTCTGTTGCATAGTCAGCATCCTGGATGCGGCTACGTGCTTCAGTCAGGTTGTTTACGGTGTTGTTCAGGTTGGTGATGGTAGAGTTGAAACGGTTTTGAATCGCACCCAATGAGCTACGCAGGGAGTCGATTTTATTGACCGCGCCATCCAGAGTTGCCAACGGATCGGTAGTTTTAGCCGTTACGGTTTTAGCATCAGTAGTTAGAACACCATCAGCTTGTTTGAATACTGCTTTGCCTGAACCGTTAGAAATTGAACCATCTGCTTGTGCAAAATAGCTAACAGTTTTGTTAGTAGTTAATGCGCCATCTTTACCAACAAATGCCGCTGCACCACCAGTAGTAACGTCGCCGTTAGCTGCAACTGAGTGAGTACCAGCAGTATATGCGGTACCTTTAGCCAGAGTACCTAATGCATCAGCACTAATAGTTGCGCCAACAACATCAAAACCCGTACCATTGGAAGTAATAGTGCCTGCATCAGTTGTGATTGTGGCAATTTTACCTGTGCCACTTGCTGACAACGCAGTCAGGGTTGCTGCAGGAGGGTTAGCAGCCTGGTTTTTAGTCAAGTTACCGGTAGTATCAAGGAACAAAGCAGCGCCATCATCTGCCGCAGTCATCGAGCCGTCTTTAGCAATTAAGACATCTTGCTTAGTACCGCCAATCTCAATAGATGCTTTAGTTACATCACCCGCTTTAGGGTTCAGGTACGTTTGTACATTTGCAGCGCTAACACCCGTCGCATCAAATGTAAATGATTTATTAGTGGCATTATAAGTATAAGTATCAGCAGTCGCAGCTGTCCCTAAACCGTTATTTGCAGCTATACCGGCAGCAACCACAGCGTTACCATTTGCCAAATTAGCAAGTACATCACTGCTGGTGGCGGCTTTCAAGCCAGCTGAACCGTTATACTCATTGGTTGTACCAACTTGGGTAAAACCTGCAGTTTTCAAATCAGCCAAAGAGGCCGCAGTGTTGGCTACACCACCTTTACCATTGACGTTGAAACCATCCAGACCCAATGTCTTAGAGTTGATTTCTTTCAGATCCAGTGAAATAGTTTCGCCGTCGTTCGCGCCAACCTGAATTTTCAGGCTGTCAGTTGAAGCCAACACTTTAACGCCGTTAAATTGGGTTTGGCTGGATACACGGTCGATTTCGTCTAAACGTTGTTGAATTTCGTCTTGGATTGAATCCAGGTCGGTTTGTTTGTTGCCTTCAGAAGAGGCCTGAACGGTCAGCTCACGAACACGTTGTAAGTTGTTGTTGATTTCGTTCAGTGCGCCTTCAGTAGTCTGAGCGATAGAAATACCATCGTTAGCGTTACGTGCCGCCTGAGTCAAACCACGGATGTTAGAAGTAAAACGGTTAGCAATTGCCTGACCCGCTGCATCGTCTTTCGCGCTATTAATACGCAGACCGGAAGACAAACGCTCAATGGCGGTGCCTAAAGAAGACTGGGATTTGTTCAGGTTGTTCTGAGTCAGCAGAGACAAGCTGTTAGTGTTAATTACCGCCATATTGTTATTCCTTAAATGCTATTGGGTTATGGTTTGGGCATACTGCCCACGGCTTCATCACCGTCACAACTTGTATCGGCGCTCTTTAAGGAACCTTTAGCTTTTCTGAGAAATAATTTTAAATTTTAGCAAAATTATTCTTTCTCTCTTCTTTAATTATTACTCTATTCAATGGCGTAAATAGCGCCCAGTTATCCCCCGTTATTCTGCCCATCATAAATTCTATTTTATGTGTAAACTTTTTTCCTCTCTGGCCGATAACCCGGTAACGACACTTGAATATTAAGGATTAGAAATGGCAAGTATCAGTTCTCTGGGCAGTGGGTCAGGTATGGACTTAAACAGTTTGTTAGATAAGTTAACCGCATCGGAACAGACACGCTTAACCCCACTAACTAATCAGCAGTCCAGCTATAAAAGTAAGCTAACTGCATTTAGCGTTCTACAAAGTGCCTTGGCGAAACTAGAAACTGCATCTGCTACATTAAAAAAAGCAGACACATTAAATTCAACAGCAGTCAGTAGCACCAATACTGCGTTTAGCGCCACTACAGATAGTAAAGCAACCGCAGGCAGCTATGCTATTGAAGTGACAAACTTAGCTAAAGCACAATCTTTATTATCCAAAGATGTTCCTAACGCAACAGATAAACTGGGCAATGATAACTCTACTCGCACAATTACAATTAGCCAGCCAGGGCAAGAAAAACCACTGGAAGTGACATTAACCAATGAGCAAACATCCTTGGCAGATATCAGGGATGCAATTAACAAGAAAGAAGGTAACGTTAATGCCAGTATCATGAAGGCGGATGATAATACTTATTATTTGGCATTAACTTCTCGAGATACCGGCACAAAGTCAGAAATGACCATCAGTGTTGCCGGTGATGACACATTAAATGACTTTCTGAATTATACGCCAAGCACTACCGGTGGCAGTGGCGCAATGACGCAAAAAGTGAAAGCCGAAGATGCCGAACTGATAGTCAATGGTGTGGCTATAACTCGTCAAAGTAATACGATTACTGATGCGCCACAAGGTGTGACAATTAACCTAAAAGCAGAAACCAAAGCAGGCACACCAGAGCAACTGACAATAACTCGAGACAGTAGTGCGACAAAAGCGGCTATTCAAAGTTTTGTCGATGCTTATAACTCATTGCAGACAACCTTTGGTTCACTGACTAAATATACGGCAGTAGAAGCAGGTAAGGATCAAGCCAGCAGTAATGGTGCTCTAGTGGGTGATGGTACATTACGTACTATTCAAACTCAGTTAAAAGGGCAATTAGCATCAGCTCAATCAGGTGATTTGAAAACACTGGCGAGTATGGGTATTACGCAAGATCTCGATGGTAAACTCGTAATAGATTCTACAAAATTAGATGTTGCACTAAAAGATAAACCGAATAGCGTCACTGCATTCTTTGTCGGTGACGGAAAAAATACTGGTTTCGCTACTCAGACAGATAATTTACTTAACAACGCATTGGATACAACGAAAGGCACTTTAAAAGCGGTGACTGACGGCATTAATAAATCATTAAAAAGCCTAGATAACCAAGTTTTATCCACAACGGATAGTATAAATGCCAATATTGAACGATATAAAACACAATTTACACAGCTGGATAAGATGATGAGTTCGTTAAATAATACCTCCAGCTTCTTAACCCAACAGTTTTCTTAAAAAGGATTAGGATATGTACAACCGATCAGGGAGCCAGGCTTACGCTCAGGTAGGACTAGAAAGTGGTGTAATGAGCGCCAGCCCGCACCAATTGATCGTGATGTTGTTCGACGGGGCGCAAAGCGCCCTGGTTCGAGCTCGCATCCTGATGAATCAAAGAGACATTCCTGCTAAAGGGGCAGCGATATCTAAAGCAATTGATATTATTAATAATGGCCTGAATGCCGGGCTAGATTTGGAAAAAGGCGGCGAAATGGCTGAGAATTTATCTGCCTTATATGACTATATGTCACGGCGCTTACTGCATGCCAATTTGCATAATGACGAACAGGCCATTGATGAAGTTTTGGCTCTGCTCGAAAATATAGCAGATGCGTGGCGGCAGATCGGCCCCAATTATCAACCTGATTAGGACCCCATTTAATGGAACGTCACCAGCACCTTTTGTCCGAATATCAACAAATCCTGACCCTCAGTGAGCAAATGTTAATGCTGGCGACTGAGGGAAAATGGGATGCGCTGGTTGATCTGGAAATGACTTACCTCAAAGCAGTTGAAAATACGGCTAATGTGACTATTTCGTCCTGCACATCTTCGGTGCTGCAAGAGCTATTACGGGAGAAGCTTAAAGCTATTCTGGATAATGAAATAGAGATTAAGCGTTTATTACAACTGCGTCTGGATGCATTAAGTGAATTGGTCGGGCAATCCACCCGACAGCAGGCGGTTAATAATACCTATGGTCAGTTTCCTGACCATGCATTGCTGCTAGGCGAAACACAATAATCTCCGGTTCGCCTAGCCACAATATATCGACTTGTTGCGAGGCAATAACTTGCAACTTAAATGATTATCATGATAACTACTTTTAATTACCATTATTTTTAACATGGGATTATATTGACAGTAACAATTACTCATATCTAACTGACTATTATTCTCATATTTAATACTTTTCGCTAAAATAGTCAGTTACTGTAAGTTTTCTATTAAAATGGGTTGCCAGTCTGCTATTCAAAGCGTAAAGATATTCTCAGGCCAAAATTGTGAAATGAATATCGATGGAACGTACAATTAATTTTTGCCCTGGTGTGGGTAGCTCGGCACATGTTATTCAACACACAGAGCTACTACTCTCCTCTGTCTATATTGAGCATCCATTGCTCATTATGGTTAACCGTGGGCATAAGATTATTCGTTGGAATAATCAAGAATGTCGAGTTCAATCGGGCGAAATAGTCGCAGTGAGTAGTGGCCAAACCATTGATATTGTTAACGGCCTATCTGATGATGGGTTATTTTTCAGTCATCAGCTTCGTTGTGATCCTCGTTTGATAGCCACATTTGCCAATCACCCAGCATCATCTGGCCTTAGGGCCATTCCTAGTGTTATGCCAGTGCGTAATTTAGCTCCCGAATTTATTAATACCTTCGGAAATACCTTTAAAGCCATCTCAGATATTGGCGATATCCCTCCATCTATTGTCAGGCATCGTATGCTTGAATTACTGCTTTGGTTAGCTCAGCGAGGGGTTAAATTCACACTCAATGAAAGTCACTCATTAACTGAGCAGGTACGCCGTTGTCTGGCGATTGACCCCCACAAAATATGGTCAGCATCGGAGGTCGCCGAACATATGGCAATGAGCGAAGTGGTATTACGGCGAAAACTTGCGGCGGAAAATACATTATTACGCGATTTGATGATTGATGTTCGTATGACCAGTGCCTTACGTTTATTGCAAGGGACAGATTGGCCGATTTCACTGATTGCTAGCCAAGTTGGTTACGAAAGCGCATCACGCTTCGCTGAACGTTTTCGTAAACGTTTTGGTTTTGCTCCCACCGCCATTCGCGGGCATCATCGTTTACAACCCCCGGATAATGAGCCATCGCCCCCCAACTATCATAGTTATTTAAATCTTCATACACCGGATTTAGATTCAATCTAAACTCATTGAAGCTTCAGATAATTTTCACTGTAGCTCTTTGTTCTCCAATCTAAAATACATCCGCCTCGCTTATTTAAGCTTTCTCTATCTGTATTACAGCCAGTTATTTAGACTGCTAAACACTGCTTTTGGATATTCTGCGAGT
Organism: Yersinia alsatica; assembly: GCF_902170305.1. Lineage (GTDB taxonomy): Bacteria > Pseudomonadota > Gammaproteobacteria > Enterobacterales > Enterobacteriaceae > Yersinia > Yersinia alsatica. Next base: position 75,936 of record NZ_CABHWW010000011.1, read on the forward strand.
TAAAACATTTTTTTTACTACAGTCATTAGTTATTTCATCCAACAAACCGGACTTGATAACTAAAAAAGTGATTATAATCATATAATTAGATATAAGCCACCGAAAGAAAGGGAAATATGTTAGTTAGGCCAGTACATTCTATTATTAAATTTGATTAAATAATAATCTTCCGGGATGGTTATGATGCTTAGCAACCTGTTCGGACTAAAAAGCCGCTATCCTCTGCACATCCAGATTGCAGCCCTATTTACGTTGCTGATTGTCTCAATAGGCACGGTAATTATTATCTTTGGTCATAGCCAACTCACTAAATTGACGGAAATCAGCACCAATAGGCAATATCAAAAAACTGGCCAGGCAATTGCGGCCGAGTTAGATGCGGTGACCCGCCCGATGATGATGTCGGTTAATATTCTCGCCAGTATGCAAATTACAGAATTATCTACCCTTGAACAAAGAATGAACTTTGTGGGTAAGTTTATTGAAATCCTCAAGCAGAATAACTATGCCAGCGCTGTCTACAGTGCTTATCCTAATGGGGATTTCTTTATGCTGAGGCGTCTAACAGCGGCTAATCGCCTCTTATTTCATGCCCCTGAAGATGCGGAATGGATGATTCAAAGTAATCGCTTTCTCGATAGCTTGCCGGAAAAACGCTTTATCTATCTGAATAAACAGCAGCAAGTCATTGCCGTTATGCCTCGGGACAATGATAACTATGATCCCCGCCGGCGAGATTGGTTTATTTTAGCCTCGGCCAGCCCTACATTAATCACCTCCCCTATCTATATTTTCAAAGGCACAGGAGAGGCTGGTTTTACTTATAGCCGTCAGGCTGAGAATAAAAAGGCAATTATTGGACTCGATGTTTCATTAGCATCTTTATCACAATTTCTTGTCAGACAAAACTTACCGCCAGGCAGTCAGGCCATCATTATTAATTCTCGCGGTGAAGTTATCGCCAGCTTGCCAAAAATCAAAGAAAGCACAACAGTCTCTGCCAGTGCTGATAAACAAATTCCGGTATTGCAAGCATTGCTAAATGCTAAAGAAAATAGCACCGCCGCCAACAATCTTGATGACAATAGTGGTGATAGCATCATGTTTGAAGCACAAAATCAGCAATGGTATGGTGCTGTTGTCGATATTAATAACAATAACAATAAATATCAGTTAGTCATTGCGACTCCAGCCAGCTATCTAACTGCCGATGCTAACTCTATTCGTAATCATTCGACCTTTATTGCCTTTATTCTTCTGATGCTCAGCTTGCCGATTGTCTGGTACTTCTCCAGAAAAATATCTAACCCGCTTATTCGTCTCCGTAAAGATGCTGACTCCATCAGCAACTTATATTTCGAGGAGCACGAGGTAGAGCACTCGGTGATTGAAGAAGTGGATGAATTGCACAAATCAATGTCAAAAATGAAGTCGACGCTAAAACAGTTTATTTCCATGGGCAATATGCTGACAGCCGAAAGTAACTTCTTCCGTCAGATGCAGGGTTTATTGAGTGAAACCACGGAAATTGCAGCAATGACTGGGGGGATGATATTCCTCGCGGATAAAAATGAAGGGATCTTTACGCCAACGGCATTTCGCTGGAATGGTGAAAATATCCCTGTGGCAGAGATGTCTTCATTACAGGTAGCAGAAGATAATTTTGCCACCTTCCATCCCGTGCTGGAGGGGAAAACTATCACTGGCACATTGAATAAAGAAAATATATTCAGCCAATTGAAAGACTTCCTCCTGCCCTATTTACCGTTACGTTTTATTGCTGTGCCAATGAAAACGCATGATGAACAATTATTGGGCTTCTTGCTGCTCTTTAACCCTTATGTATTAAATACTGAACGTGAACGGTCAAAAATTCAGTTAGTTAATGCGCTGGTTGGTAGTTTGTCTGTTTCTGTAGAAACACAACGATTACTGCAAGAACAAAAAAATCTGCTCAATGCATTTATAGAGCTTATTGCCGGTGCAATAGATGCCAAGAGTGCTTATACCGGAGGGCACTGCCAGCGGGTACCTGAAATAACCAAAATGCTTGCCAAAGCCGCGGTTAATGTTAAAGAAGGGCCTTTTGCTGACTTTACTTTATCAGAGAATGAGTGGGAAGAACTGCATACAGCTTGCTGGTTACATGACTGTGGCAAGATAACAACACCAGAATTTGTTGTCGATAAATCAACAAAACTGGAATTAATTTATGACCGTATTCACGAGGTAAGAATGCGGTTTGAAGTATTAAAACGTGAGAAAGAAATTGCCTTCTTGCGCCGCCATGCCACCATCACGGCCAGTGAAGCTGACCAACAATTGCTGGCTGATGAATTGCGCCAGTTAGATGAAGATTTTTACTTTATCGCTAACTGTAATGTCGGCGGCGAATTTATGTCTGATGAAGCAATAACCCGTATCCAGCAAATTGCCGGTTATCGCTGGACGCGCACATTGGATGATAACGCTGGTATTGCTAATGAGGAACGAGCACGTAAAGCCCGGCAGCCAGCCGCATCATTGCCAGTACAAGAGCCTATGCTGGCAGATAAAGAAGAACATATTATTTATCGCGATAATAAAAACAGACGCCCAGAATATTATGATTTCAAAGTGCCAGAGCCAACCTTACTTTATAACCGTGGGGAGATTTATAACCTCAGTATTCGCCGTGGGACACTGACGGAAGAAGATCGCTATAAAATAAATGAGCATATTATGCAGACCATTGTAATGCTTAAAAAACTCCCCTTCCCGCGCACCATGGCGAATGTGCCCACTATTGCCGGCGGGCATCATGAACGGATGGATGGTAAAGGATATCCTTATCGACTCAATTATACCCAGATGAGTATTCCTGTCCGTATGATGGCCATTGCTGATGTTTTTGAAGCGCTGACCGCCGCCGATCGCCCTTATAAACCGGGGAAATTGTTATCTGAGGCACTGAACATCATGGTTAATATGGTGAACGAGAATCATCTGGATAGAGAGATATTTATCTTGTTCCTGCAATCGGGTATCTGGCATGAATACGCCGTGGCTCACTTGCAAGCCGATAAAGTGGATGTTATTGATGTATCGGCATTACTGCAAAGAATAGGTCATCAGAATATTACGTTGGCGGAGACGGCTTAAACACCAGCAGCAAGAAACGGAGTGTGCGCCAAACAGAATTGAGGCTAAGCTTTTCGCTTTTCACATGCACCATAAGGGAGTTTTTAAGCATGTTTTATAGCTACGGTGAAACAGAAATTAATCATCTCAAGCGGCGGGATAAAAAGATGGCGGCGGCCATCGATCGATTAGGGATGATAGCCCGCCCATTATCACCAGATCTATTTGCCGCATTAATCAGAAATATCGTTGATCAGCAAATATCGGTTAAAGCGGCGCTCACTGTTAATGCGCGCCTGGTGACTTTACTCGGTGCTGTTACACCAACGGCGATGGCAGCAGCGCCTATTGAGGCTATTCAAGCTTGTGGTATGACCATGAGAAAAGCCGGATACATTAAAGGAGCCGCAGATGCGGCACTCGATGGATCACTGGATTTATCAGCTATCTCGCAGTTACCCGATAATGACGTCATTACTCAGTTATCGAACCTTAACGGCGTGGGTATTTGGACGGCAGAAATGCTGCTTATCTCTTCACTTTCTCGCCCAGATATAGTCAGTTGGGGTGACCTGGCAATACGCCGAGGTATGATGAATTTATATCGCCATAAAACATTGCCGCGCGAGCGTTTTGAACGATATCGCCGCCGTTATACCCCTTATGGTACCACTGCATCACTTTATCTATGGGCATTGTCACACGAAGAATTTGAATAACATCTGTGGCGCAGTTATTGCCTTATATTATTCCTCAAGATATCGCCCGCCCATTCTATCTAATGCATTCGCCAGCCTTTTAATATTAACGCAGCCAGGTTTCGGCGTATCAAACCTCGAGCTGCAAGTATTTTTCATCTGCCCAACCCAATAAGCTTTAAGAATGGATAAATCGACTAATTTCATGCAGGCAATTCGCTCTTTCTTCACATAGCGATTACTGCAAACAGCTTCTGAAACTTTCATTATTGCCGGTTCGGCCAAGAGTGGTTGGAGTTCACTAGAGAATGAAAAAATAGGAAAAGAGACAAGGAATATCATTAAATAAATTCTCATTACAGCCACCTATATCAATTGATTTGAATAATAAATATCGCATCGAATTGTTACATAAATGTTGAATGAGATTTTGCTCACAGGTGCGAAGTTAATTATCACCATGAGAAAGAGACTCTCGGGCTGGCATTTCACTGCACAAAGCCCAAGTTATTTTAAGTCGTGCGGGGAGTCAGCAAAGATTTAAAATAATTAAACCCCCATATTCATTACGTCTTGATAAGCCGCAACCAGCTTATTACGTACCTGAATACCGAGCTGTAAAGAGACCGATGACTTCTGCATGTCCACCATCACATCATTCAGACCAACACCGGGGACGCCCAACTCAAAATTTTGTGCTTGGGTGCGAGCATGTTGCTGATTTTCACTGATTTTGCCAATTGCCGCTTTTAATTCACTGGCAAAACCGGCTTCTGCGGGCAATGTTTTCACCGAGTTAGATGCTTGCAATGCAGTGACCTGCAACTGCTGTAAAACCCCTTCGATACCTTGGACAGACATACTCACCCCAGAACATTCAGTTGTTCGAATAACATCATGACAAGTGAAGCGGCCAACACAGTTATTCACCGCCAGACCCGTATCACTTTTTTCAGGATGACACCCTAACACATCATTTTTGCGCTAAAGCGGCTAATTAGACACAAAAATACCGGCTAATTGAGCCATCAAACCACTCACTTACAGCAAATAATGGCGTGCCCACAAAAGGGGATATCAGTTATTGATGCTTTCACTTGGGAGTCTGTTTTGTTTCGACACACTAGTTACACAAAGAATACTCACTCAAACGTTGTTCAGCTTGGCCAAGGACGTGTATGAATGCCTCGATAACCGGCGGTGAAAATCGTGAAAATACCTTTGCGACGACACTGGCACGCCTACGCGCGAATCCAAAAATCCCACTGCTGATTGCAGCCGCAGCCGCTATCGCTATTATTGTCGCGCTGATGTTATGGGCTAAAAGCCCAGATTATCGCGTTCTTTATAGCAACCTGAGTGATCGTGACGGTGGCGAGATCGTCACACAACTGACACAACTGAATATTCCTTACCGCTTCGCTGATAATGGCGGGGCGTTGTTGATCCCGGCGGATAAAGTACATGAAACCCGCCTGCGTTTGGCACAGCAAGGTTTACCTAAAGGTGGTGCAGTCGGTTTCGAGCTGCTGGACCAGGAAAAATTTGGCATTAGCCAATTCAGTGAGCAAGTTAACTACCAGCGGGCGCTGGAAGGTGAACTCGCCCGGACTATCGGCACTCTGGGGCCAGTACTGAATGTACGAGTCCATTTGGCGATGCCAAAACCCTCACTGTTTGTCCGCGAACAAAAATCACCGACTGCCTCGGTAACACTCGCCTTGCAACCTGGCCGTGCACTTGATGACGGTCAGATTAACGCTATCGTGTATATGGTATCCAGCAGTGTGGCTGGCTTACCACCGGCTAACGTCACCGTGGTCGATCAGACTGGTCGTTTGCTGACGCAATCTGACAGCGCCGGTCGCGACTTAAATGCGGCACAACTCAAATTTACCAATGAAGTTGAAAACCGCTTCCAGCGCCGCATTGAAACCATTCTGGCCCCTATGGTCGGCAGCGGGAATGTGCATGCTCAGGTGACTGCCCAAGTTGATTTCGCCAGCCGCGAACAGACTGACGAAGAGTACAAACCGAATCAGGCAGCCAACCAAGGCGCAGTACGTTCTCAGCAAGTCAGCTCCAGTGAACAACTGGGCGGCACCAATGTTGGTGGCGTGCCGGGGGCATTGTCTAACCAACCTTCAGCCACGCCGGTCGCGCCGATTGAAGTGCCTCAGCCTGCTGCTGCGGCACCCGGTGCTGCGGGTGCAGCCGCGAATAATGCCAATGCGGCGAATCGCCCTGCAACAACCCGGCCGACAGCGACATCCAGTAATAGTCGCCATGACCAAACCACTAACTTCGAAGTTGACCGCACTATCCGCCACACCCAGCAGCAAGCGGGCATGGTACAGCGCCTCTCCGTCGCCGTGGTGGTTAATTACGGCAGTGATAAAGCGGGCAAACCTATTGCCTTGACTAAAGATCAACTGGCGCAGGTGGAATCTCTGACCCGCGAGGCGATGGGCTTCTCCACTAATCGTGGCGACACCTTAAATGTGGTGAACACGCCATTTAATGCCACCGATGATGCCTCCGGCAATACCCTGCCATTCTGGCAACAACCGTCCTTCTTTGATCAGTTGCTGAATGCGGGTCGTTATCTGCTGATCTTGCTGGTGGCTTGGATCTTATGGCGCAAACTGGTTCGTCCATTAATTGCCAAGAAACAAATTGCTGATAAAGCAGCGGCCTCGGTCAATAACATTGTTCAGACCGCGCAAGCCACTGAAACGGCGAAACAGAGTAAAGAAGAGCTGGCCTTACGTAAGAAAAATCAGCAGCGGGTAAGTGCTGAAGTTCAGGCCCAGCGTATACGCGAACTTGCGGATAAAGACCCACGTGTTGTCGCGCTGGTTATCCGTCAATGGATGAGTAATGACCAATGAGCCTGACCGGAACTGAAAAAAGCGCCATCATGCTGATGACTCTGGGTGAAGACCATGCCGCCGAGGTGTTTAAGCACCTCTCCTCGCGCGAAGTGCAACAGCTCAGTACCACTATGGCGAGTATGCGTCAGGTCTCTCATCAGCAGTTGGTTGATGTCTTGGCTGAGTTTGAAGACGATGCCGAGCAATATGCGGCTCTGAGTGTCAATGCCAGCGATTATCTGCGCACCGTGCTGATAAAAGCCTTGGGGGAAGAGCGTGCGTCCAGCTTGTTGGAAGATATTCTGGAATCACGCGAAACCACCAGTGGTATGGAAACACTCAACTTTATGGAACCGCAGATGGCGGCCGACCTGATCCGCGACGAGCATCCGCAGATCATCGCCACCATTTTGGTTCACCTCAAACGCGCTCAGGCCGCCGACATTCTGGCCCTGTTCGACGAGCGCCTGCGCAACGATGTCATGTTGCGTATCGCCACCTTTGGCGGTGTTCAACCCGCGGCGTTGGCTGAATTAACTGAAGTGCTGAACAACCTGCTCGATGGCCAGAATCTCAAACGCAGCAAAATGGGCGGTATCCGCACCGCAGCCGAGATTATCAACCTGATGAAAACACAGCAGGAAGAGACGGTTATGGAAGCGGTACGCGAATATGACGGCGAGCTGGCACAGAAAATTATCGACGAAATGTTCCTGTTCGAGAACTTGGTCAGTGTCGACGACCGCAGCATTCAGCGTTTGCTACAAGAGATCGACAACGAGTCGCTGTTGATTGCATTGAAAGGTGCGGATCAAGCACTGCGCGAGCGCTTCCTCAGCAATATGTCACTGCGTGCAGCAGAAATCTTGCGCGACGACTTGGCAACCCGCGGACCGGTGCGTATGTCACTGGTGGAAAACGAACAGAAAGCTATTTTGCTCATCGTCCGTCGTTTGGCGGAAAGCGGCGAGATAGTCATCGGTGGCGGCGAGGATATCTATGTCTGATCGGATTAATACCCTGCCCTGGCAGCCCTGGTCACTTAACGATTTCGCCAGCCAGCCCGAGCCTATCGCTGCATCCACGGCGCCAGATATCAGCATGCTGTTTACTGATGAGCCGGGTACCGAGACTGAGCCCACTGCCGTTGATGAGCAACAAACACTGATAAACCTGCAACTCGAAGCTGAGAAGCAAGGCCGGCAACAAGGTTTTGCCAAAGGGCTGCAAGAAGGTCTGGATAAAGGTTATCAAACCGGTCTTGAAGAGGGTCATCAGCAAGCTTTGGCTGATGCCGAGAAACAACTGGCCCCGATAACTGCCCACTGGCAACTGCTGGTTAACGACTTCCAAAGCACTCTGGATGCACTGGATAGCGTCATTGCTTCGCGGCTTATGCAGATGGCGCTGGCGGCAGCCAAACAGATTTTGGGTCAACCCGCAATTTGTGATGGCACCGCCTTGCTCGCCCAAATCCAGCAGATGATTCAGCAAGAACCGATGTTTGCCGGTAAGCCGCAATTACGAGTGAATCCGAATGACTTAGCCGTGGTTGAACAGCGTTTAGGCACCACCCTGAGTCTGCATGGCTGGCGTTTATTGGGTGATAGTCAAATTCATCCGGGCGGCTGCAAGGTCAGTGCCGAAGAAGGCGACTTGGATGCCAGTCTGGCGACTCGCTGGCATGAACTGTGTCGGCTGGCAGCACCGGGAGAATTATGATGACCGCCCGTCTTGGTCGCTGGCTCACCTCTTTGGATAAATTCGAAGAGCGTATCAGCCAATCAACCACCATCCGCCGTTATGGGCGATTGACGCGAGCGACGGGTCTGGTGCTGGAAGCCACCGGCCTACAGTTGCCATTGGGTGCAACTTGTCTGATTGAACGCCACGATAACGGCGAAGTTCAGGAAGTTGAGAGTGAAGTGGTCGGCTTTAATGGCCAGCGTCTGTTCCTGATGCCACTGGAAGAAGTGGAAGGCATTGTGCCCGGCGCTCGTGTCTATGCGCGAGTCACAACCGGTGGTGCCTCGGCCAGCAAGCAGCTACCTCTTGGCCCAGAATTACTGGGACGAGTGCTGGACGGCAGTGCCAAACCGCTTGATGGTTTACCGGCACCTGAAACCGGCTATCGCGCCCCCCTGATTACCCCGCCCATCAACCCATTGCAGCGCACCGCAATTGAGCAGGTCTTGGATGTTGGCGTGCGCACTATTAATGCCCTGCTGACGGTAGGTCGCGGCCAGCGTATGGGGCTGTTTGCTGGTTCTGGGGTTGGTAAAAGTGTGCTTCTGGGGATGATGGCCCGCTACACCCAGGCTGATGTGATTGTCGTTGGGCTAATCGGTGAACGTGGGCGCGAAGTAAAAGACTTTATCGAGAATATTCTCGGCGCTGAAGGTCGTGCCCGTTCGGTGGTGATAGCGGCTCCTGCCGATGTCTCGCCGCTACTGCGCATGCAGGGCGCGGCTTATGCCACCCGCATTGCAGAAGATTTTCGCGATCGCGGCCAGCACGTCTTGCTGATTATGGACTCCCTCACTCGCTATGCTATGGCACAACGTGAAATCGCGCTGGCTATTGGTGAACCTCCGGCGACCAAGGGTTATCCACCGTCCGTATTTGCCAAATTACCCGCACTGGTTGAACGCGCCGGTAACGGGGTATCCGGTGGCGGCTCCATTACCGCATTTTATACCGTATTAACCGAAGGCGATGACCAGCAAGACCCTATCGCTGACTCGGCGCGCGCCATTCTTGACGGCCACGTGGTGTTATCACGCCGGCTGGCTGAATCCGGCCACTACCCGGCTATCGATATTGAAGCCTCAATCAGCCGTGCCATGACCTCGCTGATTGATGAGAACCATTACAGTAAAGTTCGACAATTCAAGCAGTTACTGGCTAGCTTCCAGCGTAACCGCGATTTGGTCAGTGTCGGTGCCTATGCCGCAGGTAGCGACCCTTTATTGGATAAGGCCATAGCCCTGTATCCACAAATGGAAATTTTCTTACAGCAAGGCATGTTCGAGCGTAGCAGCTATGAAGATGCCTGCCAGCACTTGAAGAGTCTGTTCCCTGGCTAATCGCCAGTCGATGACGTCCCTGCTATCCCACCTGATGCTCAACGACATTAGAGTAAGGGTGTAAATGAGGAATACGATGAAAAATCAGTCACCTCTCGTTACCCTGTGCGAACTGGCCCAAAAGGCCGTTGAACAGGCAACTACTCAGCTGGGGCAAGCTCGCCTGTCCTATCAAAATGCTGAGCAGCAACTCACCATGTTGCTGTCTTATCAGGATGAATATCGGGTGCGGTTGAATGACACCCTGAGTAACGGGATGGCCTCCTCCAGCTGGCAAAATTATCAACAATTTATTCAAACATTGGAGCAAGCCATTGATCAACATAGAAATCAGTTGGCTCAATGGAATGTCAAAGTTGAACAGGCAGTTAAACACTGGCAAGAGAAACAGCAGCGGTTAAACGCATTTGAGACATTGCAAGAGCGCGCCGATACCACCGCACGCCTGCAAGAAAACCGTTTGGATCAAAAATTGATGGATGAGTTCGCCCAGCGCGCCTCACAAAGGAGTCTAAATTCATGAATCTGTCTTTATTGCCTACTGCTGCAGCCTCAACAACAGCAACTGCCGGTGAAGCTGAGGGCGCAGCATCCTCATCCTCCATTGCTGCACTGTTTACCGATGCGGGGCTGCCGGCTGATTTTGCCAAATTATTGGGTGACCAACTGGGCAAAGAGCTTACTGCCATTGATGCTTCGACACTGAAATCCTCTCTGGCCGCCACGACCGATATCACCGCCGATGTTGACGGTGGCAAATCAATCACGGGTAACAGCAAACTGAATCAGTTGTTGGCTGCATTAGGCGACATCAGTGCCACACTGCCCGCGGGCCTGACTCATGCAGGGCAAACCGGGGATGCCGCCGGTATCAAAAAAACCACAGCAAATGATGATAGCGCGTTGGATAAAACCAGCGATAAAGTCGATCTTGCTGCATTGCAAACCTTGTTGGCCATGTTGCCCCATCAGGTTGCCAACACTCTGGGAACTGCCAGTTCTGGGCAAAAAACCAATGCCAATGGCCTAACCGATAGCAAGAGCAGTACCAAGCAGGATATCGCCGCGCTGACTAACCTAACCTCGCAAGATAAAGGTTTAGCTGCATTGATTGGCGGCACGCTGGGCAATGTGAAGAGTGATAAAACCACCAATGGTGATGTACTGCCCGCGACAACCGCCAAATCTAAAACAGCAGCAGCGCAAGATAAACTGGGCCCGTTGAGTGCGAAAGATACTGACCACAACGCCAAAGTGGCACCATTAGCCGCGCAGGTCGAGACCGCCGTCACCTCAGCAACAGTAGACAAAACCTTAGTCAGCTCAAGTATCGTCACGCCGTCTCTGCCGCCAGTTTCTAGCCCAGTGTTATCAACCACCGCCAGCCCCCTGGTCAGCCCCCCGGCTAGCGGCCATTTAAGCGCACAATTAGGCAGCCAGGAATGGCAGCAATCACTTGGGCAACAAGTGGTTATGTTCAGTCGTAATGGGCAGCAAAATGCTGAATTACGCTTAAATCCGCAAGAGTTAGGTGCGCTCCAGATCAGCCTTAAAATAGAAGATAACCAGGCTCAATTGCATTTTGCTTCAGCGCATAGCCAAGTTCGGGCCGCTATCGAAGCGGCGATGCCCAGTTTGCGCAGCGCATTAGCTGAAAATGGTATCCAACTAGGCCAAAGCAGTGTCGGCAGCGAAGGGCAATGGCAGCAAGCACAGCAACAGAGCCAGCAAAATCAACAAGGTTTTGCATCTCGTGGTCAACCGGGCTATGGCGAAATTGCCTCGGGCGAGGCTGTAACCAGCACCCCACTGACCACCCCAGCCGCATTGCAGGCACTGGCAAATGGCAAGGGTGGCGTTGATATTTTCGCCTAAAATTGCTGTTAGTTTCAGCAAAAGGTGACAAACGAGTAAGTTAGGCCGTTTTTCGCCACCTATTCTGCCCATTGGGATTAAGGATGCGCGGGATAATCATCAGTAATAATTCGGATAACCTGGGGTGACCTGCCCCAGATTATTATCGTGGTTCACCGGTTTGATACCGAAACAGGAACTTGTCTTCTCCATGTCTGAAAATACCTTCCCGGCCAAGCGTAAGAGTTCGATCTGGGTGATCCTGCTGGTGCTGATTGCGGTGGCAGCAACTGCGGGTGGCGGTTATAGCTGGTGGCTGCTCAATAAGAGTAAACCTGCCACGGCAAAAGCTGCCCCGGTTTCCCCGGTGTTCATGCCACTGGAGACCTTCACGGTCAATCTGATCACGCCAGATAACAATCTGGATCGTGTGCTTTATATCGGGCTGACCTTAAGGCTACCTGACGATACCACTCGCGCAAAACTCAATGACTATCTGCCGGAAGTGCGCAGCCGCTTGCTGTTGCTGCTCTCCCGTCAGTCCGCCGATAGCCTGTCTAATGAAGAAGGCAAACAGCGCTTAGTCGGTGAAATTAAAAACGTTCTTAGCCCGCCAATGGTTAAAGGCCAACCTAATCAGGTAGTCAGCGATGTGCTGTTTACCGCATTTATATTGCGATAATCATTATGGGCGATAGCATTCTTTCACAAGCAGAGATTGACGCACTGTTAAACGGTGACAGCGGTGGTGAAGAACCTGAAGCTGTAACGGGAAGCGAGACAGACGTTAAACCTTATGATCCAACGACCCAGCGCCGTGTAGTTCGTGAACGGCTACATGCGCTGGAGATCATTAATGAGCGGTTTGCCCGCCAGTTCCGAATGGGGCTGTTTAACCTGTTACGTCGCAGCCCAGACATCACGGTTGGCCCGATTAAAATTCAGCCATATCATGATTTTGCTCGAAATCTGCCAGTTCCGACTAACCTCAACTTGATCCATCTGAAGCCATTACGCGGCACTGCGCTGTTCGTTTTCGCACCGAGTTTGGTGTTTATTGCTGTAGATAACTTGTTTGGTGGCGATGGCCGTTTCCCGACTAAAGTAGAAGGTCGTGAGTTTACCCACACCGAACAACGCGTGATCAACCGGATGCTGCGGCTGGCGCTGGATGCTTACCGCGACGCTTGGGCTCCTATCTATAAAATAGATGTGGAATATGTTCGTTCCGAAATACAGGTGAAATTTACCAATATCACCACCTCCCCTAACGATATCGTGGTCACCACACCTTTCCATGTGGAAATCGGTGCGTTGAGTGGTGAGTTTAACATCTGTATTCCGTTCGCCATGATCGAGCCATTGCGTGAGCTGCTGACCAACCCGCCACTGGAGAACTCCCGTCAGGAAGATAGCCATTGGCGTGAAACACTGGTCAAGCAAGTTCAGCATTCCGAGCTGGAGCTGGTCGCAAACTTTGTAGATATCCCGCTAAGACTGTCGCAGATACTCAAGCTGCAACCCGGGGATGTGCTGCCGATAGATAAACCGGATCGACTGATTGGTCATGTCGACGGCGTACCGGTACTGACCAGTCAGTATGGGACATTAAACGGGCAATATGCCCTACGTGTTGAACATTTGATTAACCCTATTTTGAATGCTCTGAATGAGGAACAGCCCAATGAGTGACCCTAAGCTTCCGTCTGACGATGGAAAGGAATCCGTGGACGATCTGTGGGCTGATGCGTTTAATGAGCAGCAAGCAGCGGATAAGCCAGCGGCCACCACCGAAGGCGTATTTAAATCACTGGAAGCGCCAGATGGACTGGGTAACCTACAGGATATCGATTTAATTCTGGATATCCCGGTGAAGCTGACTGTTGAGTTAGGTCGCACCAAAATGACGATCAAAGAGTTGCTGCGCTTGTCCCAAGGCTCGGTGGTTTCCCTTGATGGTCTGGCGGGCGAGCCACTGGATATTCTGATTAACGGTTATCTGATTGCTCAGGGTGAAGTGGTGGTGGTGGCAGATAAATACGGCGTACGTATCACTGACATCATTACCCCGTCAGAACGTATGCGTCGTCTGAGTCGCTAATGACCGCAGCACAGACCGTGACAGCAACGGATTCGACCACTGCATCTGATGTGCCGGTGGCCGTTAATACACCGGCAGTTAGTCAGCCGGTTGTTAACTCATCGATTGTTAACCCAGCAGTTGTTAACCCAGCAGTTGTTAACCCAGCAGTTGTTAACCCATCGGTTGTTAATTCATCAGTTGTTAGTCCATTAACTACAGCGCAAACACCGGTTACCGGATTTGCTGCCAGTCACCCGGGCGTCGCTTCGCAGCAAACTGCACCAGCAATGCCCGCTGGCACGGTATTAACACAAGTCGGCAGCGTATTAGGTGGCATTCTCCTGCTGATTTTGTGCGGCGCGTGGTTGGTTCGTCGCTTAGGTTTTGCACCGCAGGCGCGCAACAATAAGTTATTGAATGTACGGGCTAGCTGTCAGGTCGGTCAACGCGAACGGGTCGTGATTGTGGAAGTTGACAATACCTGGTTGGTATTAGGCGTTACCGCGCAAAATGTCACCCAACTTCATACTCTGCCCCGCCCACCCGTTGATGAAGCAAGTCCCGAGTCATCGCCAAATAGTGCGAAACCGGCTGATTTTCGCCAACTACTGAACAAGCTACTGAAACATCCGGAAAAATCGGCATGATGTCTCTGCGTCCGCTAATGAATAAAGCTCCCCTGTTGCTACTCACCCTGCTCTGCTCCCCGGCAGCATTGGCCCAATTGCCTGGCATTATCAGCCAACCCCTGGCCAATGGTGGGCAAAGTTGGTCGCTACCGGTACAGACATTAGTCTTTATTACCACCCTGAGTTTTCTGCCCGCCGCCTTACTGATGATGACCAGTTTTACGCGCATCATTATTGTGTTGGGTTTGCTGCGTAACGCACTGGGTACTCCTTCAGCACCACCGAATCAGGTCATGCTGGGTTTAGCGCTATTTTTGACCTTCTTTATTATGTCGCCGGTATTCGACAAAGTTTATCAAGATGCTTATCTGCCCTTTAGTCAGGACAAGATAAGTATGGAAGTGGCGATGGATAAAGGCTCGCAGCCGCTGCGTGAATTTATGCTGCGTCAAACCCGTGAATCAGACCTGGCACTCTATGCCCGCTTAGCCAATATACCGGCTCTGGAAGGGCCAGAAGTAGTCCCGATGCGGATCCTGCTGCCCGCCTATGTCACCAGTGAGCTGAAAACAGCTTTCCAAATCGGTTTTACCGTTTTTATTCCTTTTTTGATTATCGATCTGGTGGTGGCCAGCGTACTGATGGCCCTGGGGATGATGATGGTTCCGCCGGCCAGTATCTCGCTCCCCTTCAAGTTGATGCTGTTTGTTTTAGTTGATGGTTGGCAACTGTTGCTGGGTTCACTGGCGCAAAGTTTCTATAGCTGATGCTATTTAGCTGAAAACACAGTTATTTATAATCACGGTTAGGCAAGAGGTAGATACGTCATGACACCAGAATCGGTAATGGCACTCGGCGTCGAGGCAATGAAAATCGCCCTTGCACTGGCCGCTCCACTGTTATTAGCTGCCCTGATAAGCGGTTTGATTGTCAGCTTGTTGCAGGCCGCCACGCAGATTAACGAAATGACCTTGTCATTTATCCCGAAAATTTTGGCGGTCTTCGCGACCATGGTTATTGCTGGCCCATGGATGCTGAGCTTGATTCTTGATTACATGCGTAATTTGTTTACCAGCCTGCCAACGTTGATTGGCTAATATGCTCTCTCTCGATACCACCCAACTTAGCATCTGGGTCAGCCAATATTTCTGGCCGTTAGTCCGGGTATTGGCCCTGATCACTACCGCCCCCGTATTAAGCGAGAAGCAGATAAACCGCAAAGTCAAAGTCGGTTTAGCGGTGTTAATTACTTTTCTGATTGCTCCCTCGCTACCGCCGGTCAATATTCCATTGGTCTCTGCCGGTGCAGTGTGGGTAGCGGCCCAACAGGTATTGATTGGCGTCGCCATCGGGTTAACCATGCAGTTTGCCTTTGCCGCTGTCCGGCTGGCCGGTGAGGTGATTGGGTTACAAATGGGGCTCTCTTTTGCCACCTTCTTTGACCCCTCCGGCGGGCCGAATATGCCGGTGCTCGCCCGTTTGCTAAACTTGCTGGCGATGCTGTTATTCCTCGCGTTCGACGGCCATCTGTGGTTAATTTCACTGCTGGCCGACAGTTTCCATACCTTACCTATTCAGTTCGAACCACTGAATGGCAATGGATTCCTGGCATTAACGCAGGCCGGTTCCTTGATCTTTATGAATGGACTGATGCTGGCATTACCCCTCATTACCTTACTGCTCACTCTCAACATGGCGCTGGGCATGCTCAACCGCATGACACCGCAACTTTCTGTGTTTGTTATCGGTTTCCCGCTGACCTTGACGGTCGGTATTATTTCTCTTGGTTTAATTATGCCGCTACTGGCACCCTTCTCAGAGCATCTGTTTGGTGAGTTTTTTGATCGTCTGGCGGGTGTATTGAGTGGACTGGCAAGCTAGGAGAGAGACTGTGGGGCGAACCCCACAGGCAGAAGACGGTTTATTTATTCAGTTGGAACAGAGACATGCCCTGCATATTGGTGAATGTGGTGTAGGAAGCCTGTAATGCGGCTTGCTGCATGACATATGAGGAGATAGCCGACGTCCAATCCACATCAACTAAATCACTTAATCGCTGCTTATTGCTCAATGTGCGGTCACTACCCAGGCTATCAAGGTTATCTAGCTCTTGCAGTTGCGTGCCCACTTCAGCCTGAACAGAAAGTACATTATTCAATGAGTTAGCCATACCGCGAATACCTTTATCCATATCCGCTGTCGCCTGATCCTTAACCGCATCCGTCGCCCCACTCAATGGCGTCTTCAACGATTTTAAAACAGTATCGATGGTATTAAAGACATTGGCTTCAGCGGCAACTGGAACACCATTGACATCATCAGGCTCTGGTTTTGCATTACTGGTCAGCGCCATAAACACACTGGAACCGGTATGCCCTACTGTCATCGAGCGGCTAGCATCTACTTTTTGCTCAATCGCGACATCACCACCTTGATAAGTGACTTCACCCGTCGCACTCATCACAAAGGGTGGTTTGTCACTTTTAAAAGCGGCAAAAGCGTAGCGACCATTGCCATTGGTGGAGTTAGCCTGGTTGAGTAACTGATCTTTTAAACCCTGTAACTGAGTCGCATAGGAGGCGCGATCATCGTCACTCAAAATGTCACTTTTGGCACTGATGATAATGCTCTGGATTGACTGAATGGTGCTGGTAACTTGCTCTAGCGTTTTAGTCTCCTGCGACAACTCGTTGCGGGCAAAGCTACGCGCTAATGCATATTGATTATTTTCTGATTGAGCTTGCGACACCATCACCGCTTGGGATGCCGCCATCGGATCATCCGACGGGTTAACCACGCGCTTACCGGTAGAGAGTTGTTGACCCGACTGCATCCAAAGGGATTGGGCATTAGTGACGCCCTGCATAGTTTGCTGATAAATCATGCTGGTACTTAAGCGCACAATGTCAGTTCCTTTTAGCAACAGTTAAGTCAGCAATAGACTGACTTAACTCGAAATAAGATAAGTGGCGGCGCATCATTCTGCCGCCGCCAAAAAATTTAGCCACGAATACTCAGCAGCGCATCAAACAGGGTTGATGCGGTTTGCATAACTTGCGCATTGGCCAAGTAATATTGTTGGAAGCGCTGTAAATCGCCATACTCTTCATCCAGGTTCACCCCGGAAATAGACTGCTGTTCGGCCGTCAACTGAGTCACAATATTGGCTTGCGCGGTACTGTTGGTTTTCGCGGTATTGGTCTGGTTACCGACGTTACTGACTAACCCGGCGTAAGCACCAGAAAGTGTTGCTTTACCACCCACCAATTTTTGAGTTTGTAGATCTAATAAAGCTTTAGCATTGACGTTGTCACTCTCACCACCGTCTGCGGTACCGGCAGCCGCAATTTTACTGGAATCTGTAATAGCTACCTGAAAATTGGCGGCCACATTAGACACCGTTTTTACGGTGAATTTATCTCTGGCTTCTGCTCCTGCGGTGCCGTTATCAATAGTGACGGCAACACCATCAAAACTTAAACCGGTAGTGTTACCACTGGCATCTTTCACCGGATTTGCCGGAACTTTGGTGTTATCTGACAAACGAGTCACTTGCCAGTCAGTGCCATCGAACTCAACGGTATAGTCACTGGCCTGGACTTTGGAGGTATCGGTGTAAGCGACAGTCAGGCTTGCATCCCCCTGATTTCTAGCATTTTTCAGCACAGTAGGATCGGCAAAACTAAAGAAGTCGGTACCAGCATCTCCGTTGGCATCAAACCCGGCTTTATGTTGAGTATTGAAGCTATCCGCCATCACCAGTGCCAATTGACCTAATTGGTTACGGGCGCTATCCAGAGCTTCACTCCGAAATTTCAAGGTACCGCCAAGGCTACCGGTCATCAGACGACTTTCATCCACTTCCAGTGTTGTACCACTACCATATTTGTAGCCAATGGCTAATCGGGTGGCATCAGCGCTAGAAGGTATCGCTTCAACATGATAAGAACTTGGTCCCTGAACCAAAGGCAAACCGTTAGCAAAGGAGACGTTATAAGCATCGCCATCTTGTTGAGTAACAGTCACCCCCACAATCTGATTCAGCTCGGTTACTAGTTGATCACGCTGATCAAGTAGTGCATTCGGTTCACTGCCACTGCTGCCGCGTAGACGGGTAATTTGGTCATTTAACTTGGCGATTTGATCGGCATAGTTATTAATCTTAGTAACACTTTCAGTAATCTTTTGGTTGACGCCATTATCCATGTCACGCAGGTACTTATCCGCATTCTGGAATTGATTAACCAAGCCTTCCGCCTTACCCAGCACAGTTTTTCGCGCCGCATCGTCACCTGCATTACTGACTAAGTTTTGCAAATTGCTGAAGAAGTCTTGCATTGTGACCGAGAGATTATTGGAAGAGTTAGACAGCAAATTATCAATTTGTGAAACTTGCTGATAATAGGTGGTTAAGCCACTGCTCTGAGTCTGAGCTGAACGCAATTGGTTGGTAATAAAGGAGTTATATTCGCGATTCACACCCGTCACTGTGACACCATTACCAACAAATCCTGCCGGACTTAGTGTACCGCCGCTTTGAGCAAAAATAGTGTTCTGGCGGTTATAGCCCGCGACTTGGTAATTGCTGATGTTATTACTGACGGTGCTCAGGGCATATTGTGCTGCGCTCAGACCACTCATCGCAGTATTCATTAAACTATTGGACATGAAGAAATCCTTTTACAGCAGGCGATAACACGCGCGAACCTGCGTTTATTAATATTGGGATACTGCCTGAGGAAACCGAAGCCCCCGCACAGCCTATTAAGGTTATCGACCAGACTTTTGATAACTTGAGTAAAAATGTGGGTCCAAACTCGGCTTTAATTACAATCAA
The DNA here is from genome assembly GCF_902170305.1 of Yersinia alsatica. Taxonomy (GTDB): domain Bacteria; phylum Pseudomonadota; class Gammaproteobacteria; order Enterobacterales; family Enterobacteriaceae; genus Yersinia; species Yersinia alsatica. The sequence continues at coordinate 95,116 of NZ_CABHWW010000011.1, forward strand.
AATATCTATTTATCAAAATAGCCATTTATCAAAATAACTGGCTTAAGTCGCTACTATAAGCTTTCACCGCCTGCTCCCCCGCATTCTTCATTTGCTGAATAACACTGACCAATTTTTGCGCATATTGTGGGTCGGTGGCGTAACCGGCTTGTTGCAGGGCATGTGCGCCTTGTTCAGGGCTTTGTGCTGCAGCAACATTGGCATAGCGCGGGTTTTGGGTCAGTAATTTGACATAATCACTGATGGCTTCGACGTAAGAGCCGTAAACCCGGAAGCGGGCTTTGGTTTTCTTCGCTACCCCTTGCTCGTATTCAGTGGTAGTTATCTCACTGACCGGGCCATCCCAGTTACTGCCTGCTTTGATACCAAACACGTTGTAGCTGGTCTTGCCATCCGCCGTTGGAATTTCACGCTGGCCCCAACCTGACTCCAGTGCGGCCTGCGCCACAATGAGCTGATGAGGAATACCACTTTGCTGACTGGCAATCTGCGCGGGGATAGACATGCGCGCGACGAAACTACCCGTGCCTTGCGGCAGTGATGCTGAGCTGTTGGTCGGTGGTGTCGGCATAGCCCGACGCACCATTTGCTCCAAGGCTTGCGCGGGCAGAGTTTGCAGGACTTCATTGTCCAGCATCATAGGTACCGTGCCCGCGTTTTCACTTGGTGAGGTAGTGCCAGAAAGCTGCTCTACCATCATATCCGCCAGCCCCAACCCTTTGACCGACATTTGCTGAGCGATTTGCTGGTCATACATAGAAGTATAAAGCCGGGTTTGATCACTGTTCATGACGCCATCTTGCGGCAAGGCAGAGCGCATGCTTTTGAGCATCATCTGCACAAACATCCCCTCGACCTGCTGGGCCACCTGTTTTAGGTTCCCCTGCGGATCTCTGGCCGCATCACGTTTCAATGTATTCAGTGATTGGGCGTCATAAGCCGCCCCGGACATCGCCATCAAATCACTCATTAGATAATTTCCAATTTAGCCCGTAAGCAGCCAGCACTTTGCATCGCCTGCAAGATAGACATCAAATCGATAGGCGTTGCCCCTAGGGAATTCAAGGCGCGGACTACATTATTCAGATTCGGGCTAGCATTCACTCGCTGCAATACTCCGCCTTGCTGCTGCACGGAAATCTGGGTATTCGGTGTCACTACGGTCTGACCGCCACCAAAAGGTGTGTCAGGCTGGCTGACCGTATTTTGTTTGTCGACCACCACGGACAGATTCCCCTGAGCCACCGCGCAAGAGTCCAGCACCACATTGCGGTTCATCACCACCGAGCCGGTACGGGAGTTGATAATCACCTTGGCATCACCGGCATCCACATTGACCGGGATATTTTGAATATCAGCCAGGAAACGGACTTGCGAGCTACTACCGCGCGGCACTAAAACCTGAATGGTACGGGCATCAATAGCGGTCGCAGAGCCAAAACCACGTTGACGGTTAATGGCATCACTGACCTGCTGTGCCATGGTGAAATCTTCGTTATTCAATTGAAGATTAATCACGCCGTCAGTACCAAAGGTGGTCGGCAATTCACGTTCAATGGTCGCGCCATTGCTAATGCGCCCACCGGTCAATTGGTTGACCTGCACACTGCTACCACCAGAGGAAGCCCCGGCACCGCCGACTAATACGTTACCCTGCGCCAGCGCATAAACCTGATTATCGACCCCTTTTAGCGGAGTCATCAGCAAGGTGCCACCACGGATACTTTTGGCATTCCCCATCGAGGAAACCACGACATCAATGGTTTGCCCGGCACGGGAAAATGCCGGCAACTTAGCCGTGACCATCACCGCAGCCACGTTTTTAAGCTGCATATTGGTGCCCGGCGGTACAGTAATACCCAGCTGCGACAGCATGTTACTCAAGCTTTGTGTGGTAAATGGCGTCTGCATGGTCTGGTCACCCGAGCCATCCAAACCCACCACCAGGCCATAGCCGATCAATGCGTTATCACGCACTCCCTGAACGGTCACTAAATCGCGGATACGCTCAGCCGAAGCCGGTAATGACAGCAGCGAAAATAGCGCCAAAAGCGGTACAACAAATAATGTGATAAGTGACGGTTTACGCATTGATGGGCCTCTTAGTACGGCGAAATATTAAGGAAGAACCGCTGCAACCAGCCCATGGTTTGCGCTTCATTGATATAACCATTACCCACATACTCTATGCGTGCATCGGCAACCTGGGTTGAGGTCACGGTATTGCTGCCGCTGATGGTGCGTGGGTTGACTACCCCAGAGAAGCGAATAAATTCAGTTCCCTGATTGATGGCGATCTGTTTCTCACCCACTACATGCAAGTTGCCGTTAGCCAGCACTTGATTAACAGTAACGGTGATGGTGCCATTAAAGGTGTTATTGGCATTCGCCCCCCCCTTGCCACCAAAGGTGTTGTCACCAGAAATATCCATATCAGCCCGCGCGTTACCCAATAATCCTTCTAAATAACGAGGCGCAGTCGCGACACCAAATTTGCTGGAGCCATTTCGGCTGGCATTGGCTGAAGAACTTTTGCTGGCACTGACATTTTCCTGCAAGGTGATCGTCAGTGTGTCACCGACGTTACGTGGACGGCGGTCTTCGAATAGCGGCTGATAACCATAATTCATCGGCTGGGCAGCCTGGAAAATAGAGCCATTCGGCAGTGGCGCACTGGCGGGGGCTGGCTGGGCAGACGTAGTGCCATCCACCAGTGGTTTATGCGGAATATACGCGCAACCATTGAGCAGTAGCATCGCCATCAATGGCGCACCCACCCATCTCAACTCACCTAATTTTCGCAGCGGCGATGTATCCATTTCTGATTATCGATCCTGTAACCTGTTAGAGGCTGGCAAGGTCAGCCCCGAATACTTATTATTCTGCGGCTATCAGGGGGCGCAATTGCCCCCCGAGAGCGGATTTACAGCTGTGTCAGTTTCTGCAACATCTGATCGGAAGTTGAAACCGCTTTACTGTTGATTTCATAGGCGCGCTGCGTCTGGATCATGTTGACCAACTCTTCCGCCACATTGACGTTAGAAGTTTCCACATACCCCTGATACAGCAAGCCCGCGCCGTTTAGACCTGGGGTTGAATCATTAGGTGCGCCGGAGCTGGCAGTTTCCTGATACAGGTTCTCGCCCACACTTTCCAGACCACTGTTATTGATAAAGGTGGTCAGTGTCAGTTGCCCAACTTGTTGGGTGGCAGTTTGCCCTTGCAGAGTGACACTCACTATCCCATCACGCCCTACCGTCATGCTTAAGGCATTGGCTGGAATAGTAATCGCCGGTTGTACCTGAAAACCGCCGGAGGTCACTAACTGACCATTTTGGTCAACCTGAAAAGAACCATCACGGGTATAGGCATTGGTGCCATCAGGCATCTGCACCTGAAAGAACCCTTCACCTTTGATGGCGATATCTTTGCTGTTATCGGTCTTGGATAGGTTGCCCTGACTGTGCAAACGCTCAGTGGCGACCGGGCGCACACCCGTACCAATCTGCAAACCCGATGGCAACGTGGTCTGCTCGGAAGATTGTGCTCCCGGCTGGCGCATCGTTTGATACAACAAATCCTCAAACACCGCCCGCTGGCGTTTAAAGCCATTGGTACTAACGTTCGCCAAGTTGTTGGCGATAACATCCATATTGGTCTGTTGTGCATCCAAGCCGGTTTTGGCAATCCATAGTGATCGGATCATCAGTTTATTCCTCTGCGCCTGCGCGCTTAGCTCATTGCTAACAGCTGATTAGCGCGCTGTTCGTTTTCATCCACACTGTGGATGACTTTCATCTGCATTTCGAAACTGCGGGCATTGGCAATCATGTCGGTCATCGCTTCAACCGCCTTCACGTTACTGCCCTCCAGCACACCCGGCATGATTTTAATCAACGGATCGTTGGCCAACTGAGCACCACGGGCCTGTTGCGCCGCAGGTGTCAAATGGAACAAACCGTCATCGCCATGCATCACTTCACCCGCCGTGGCTCTGACCCGTTTAATTTGGCCGAGCTGGGCGATAGTATTGGGTGAGTCACCGGCATTCAGTGCCGAGATGGTGCCATCAGCTGCGATGGTCACCGCCGCCTGAGGAGGCACTTCGATCGGGCCGTTGTCACCCATTAATGGATAACCCTGCACGGTCATTTGCCCGTTAGCCCCAACCTGAATGTTACCGTTGCGGGTATAGGCCTCAGTGCCATCGGGCAGTTGCACCGCCAGATAACCATCTTGCTGCAAAGCAACATCCAACGGACGACCACTGTAATTCATCGTCCCCTGGCTGATATCTACTCCCGGGGTCGATGCCGTGACCAAGGTGCGCGTGGCCATACTCGGCCCGTCGATAGGTACGGCGCGCATGGCCGCCAACTGCGCACGAAAACCCGGCGTAGAGGCGTTAGCCAAGTTATTCGCGGTTACCGCTTGCAGCTCTAATGACTGCCGCGCGGCGCCCATCGCGGTATATATTGCGTGATCCATGAGCTTATCCCGTCAGTTCGATTAACGCAGGTTAACCAGAGTTTGTAAGATCTGATCCTGAGTTTTGATGGTCTGGGCGTTGGACTGATAATTACGCTGCGCCACGATCATGTTCACCAGTTCTTTACTCAAATCCACGTTAGAAGATTCCAATGCGCCACTGGTCAGGGTACCGAAACCGCCACCACCTGCAGTACCAAGAATGGGGTTACCGGAAGATTTGGTTTCTTTCCAGACGTTATCGCCCTCTGGAGATAAACCTTCAGGGTTGGAGAAGTTAACCAGCACGATTTGACCGAGCAGTTGGGTCTGTTGGTTCGAATAAGTACCTACCACAGAACCGTCGTTATTGATCTGGAAACCAGTGAATTCACCCGCAGCGTAACCGGTCTGATTCTGGGTCACGATACCGTCAGTCCCGGTATTCTGCTGTTTGCTGCCACCCACATTCAGTGCGAAAGTTTGTGCTGGAGCACCGTTAACCACGCCCATCGGGATCGTCATATTGAAGTTAGTTGCGCTGGCTGCACCGCCGTCATTCGCTACTGTTTTCAATGCACCATTGGTATCAAATACCATAGTGCCACGCAGTGATGCCGCCGCTGGGTCAGCCGGGTCAAAAGGTTTGGTTGCGTCAGCCAGAGTGGCGCTGCTGTCTTTGGTGTACACCTTCCAAGTGTTGCCATTGGCGGCATCTTCCGCTGTTTTCACATAGTACACATTGATAACGTGGCGGTTACCCAGACTGTCGTAGGTCGTCATGTTATTAACAAAGCTGTACGTGTCGGGTTTTTCTGGATCAAAAGTGGCGGTAATGACATCGTGAGTTGAGGTCAGGTTAGCGACCATGTTGCCCGACACAGTAGCTTTGGCGGCAATCATATCCTGAGGAATAGACAGAGGAACCGGGTTAGCGCCCTGCTGTATGGTTGGTGGAGTACCTGTTGCCGGATAGCCGGTCAGGCTCAGCCCCTGCATGTTGACGATATTGCGGTTTTCATCAAGTTTGAACTGGCCGTTACGAGCAAAAAATACGCCGCCGCTGCTATCTTGCATCCGGAAGAAACCACTCTGACTGATGGCCAGATCCAGGCGACGGTTAGTCGTCGTCGGCGTGCCGTCGTTAAAGTCCTGAGTAATCCCGGCAACTTTAACGCCCATACCGGTTTGAGAACCCGCAAACATATCGGCAAAAGAAACTGAGCCGGCTTTAAAACCTGAGGTCGCCGTGTTGGCGATATTGTTACCGATCACATCCAGATTACTGGATGCTGCGTTCAAACCGCTGACTGCTTGAGAAAAGCCCATTTTCTTCTCCGTTAGATTCGAGGCCCGTTAAAGACCTTGAGCATTGATGACATATCAAATGCCACTTTTAAAAATAAGGGTGAGTCAGTTCGAATCATTGCCTCACCGTAATGTGGGTTTACTGCTGTTTATGTCGATAACCGGCTTACAAAATCTGACGGACTTTATCCATCGTGATGGTTCCTGCCAGACCAAGGTCCAATTTGGAGCCGTCGCTACCGCGGGTCACACCATTGACGATGGCGTAGCTCAACGGAGTAGCAACCAGCGACTCGCCCCCATTGCTGGCGGTAATAGTCACGGTATAAGCACCATCTGGCGCATTGCCGCCAGCGTCCAGTGAGCCATCCCAGGTAAAGGCGTGCACCCCCGCAGACAGGCTGCCTATCTCAATAGTGCGCACGGCCAGACCATTGCTATCACTGATAGTTGCGGTCACTTTGTCCGCTGAACGTTCCAGCTCAACACCAAATGGCGTGGTGGTCACAGTGCCGTCTTTACTGCCCGCTAAGATACTGGTGCCCGGGATCATCACACCGTGACCAATCAGGCTACTGGCTTGCAAGGATTGGCTGCTGTCGATTTGTCCGGAAATAGAACCCAGAGTGGTATTCAACTTTTCAATGCCGCTCACCGTGTTGATTTGCGCTAATTGCGTGGTCAACTCGTTGTTTTGCATTGGGTTGGTCGGGTCCTGATTTTTTAACTGCGCAACAAGCAAGGTCAGAAAGCTGTTTTGCAGATCCTGACTGGTACTGCCGCTACCGGTGGTAGAGCTGGTACCTGTGGTGCTGGTGATACCGTAATCGCTATCTGTCAGGGAATTGGTAATGGCCATTGATGCAGGCTCCTGTTATTGACCCAATGCTTTATTGACCCAAGGTCAGCGTCTTGAGCATTAGAGATTTAGTCGTATTCAGCACTTCGACGTTGGCTTGATAGCTGCGCGAAGCCGAGATGGTGTTGACCATCTCACCGGTCACATCGACGTTCGGCATACGGACATACCCCTTGGCATCCGCCAATGGATTACCCGGTTGAAATACCAAGCGATCTGGAGCCGGATCATCGACTACCTGAGCAACACGCACACCGCCAGTTTCCTGCCCCGGCTGAGCCGCGACCTGAAATACCACTTGCTTAGCGCGGTAAGGCTGACCATCTGGGCCAGTAACACTGTCGGCGTTAGCCATGTTGCTGGCGCTGACGTTCATGCGCTGCGACTGAGCTGATAATGCAGAACCGGCAATATCAAAAATATTCAGTAAAGACATACGTCTTATCCTTGTTGTAACACTGACATCATCCCTTTGATCTGACCGCCAAGAACGGTCAAATCGGTCTGATATTTCAGGCTGTTATCGGCAAAATTCGTACGTTCACGGTCCATATCCACTGTATTGCCATCCATCGATGGCTGATCAGGGACGCGGAATAACAGATCAAGATCAGGCGGCTGAACTGTGCTTGCCGGGATATGACGGGCTGACGTTAAACTGAGCGACACCCCTGTACCATTGACACGTCCTTGCTCCATCACTTTTTTCAGTTGACTGGAGAAATCAATATCACGTGCCTGAAAGCCGGGTGTATCCGCATTTGCAATATTGGACGACAGGATCTCCTGTCGTTGAGCACGCAAGTTAAGCGCCTCTTGTTGAAAACGCAGAGCACCGTCCAGTTTGTCGAGCATAGTCCCCCCGCAAGGTTAGAATTTGGAGTCGACAGCATAAACGCCGCATAGGGAAGCCTATCGCCAGAATAAGGGCAAAATGCGTCGCTATTTATCCCCTTAACCTTGTTGAGGTACAGGTACACTAGTGGGCGAAAAGAGGTTGTAGGCAATAAAAGAGCAGCCTGGCTTGAGCGGATTGCAGGGGCGAAAAGGAAAATTGATGGCAATAAAAAGAAGTGACGCCATAACATTAACTGTGGGGCTACTGCTGGCGAGTCAGGCATTGGCACATCAAGCGGTGGCGGCAGATTTATCTGCACAGGTAAATCAATTCTTCCGACAACAGTATCCCGACCAAGAGAGTCAGGTGAAAGTTGTCATCAAAACGCCACAGAGCCAATGGCCGCAATGTGAGATGCCCGAAATCACACTGCCAACCAATGCTCGCCCTTGGGGAAATATCAGTCTGTCGGTGCGCTGCGATGGTCAGCGCCGTTTTATTCAGACCCAAGTACAGGTCAGTGGGCACTATGCTGTCGCTGCTCGCCAACTGGCCAGTGGCGCGAAAATTACCCCGCAGGATATTGAGATGAAACAAGGCCGGCTCGATACTCTGCCCCCCGGCGCATTACTGGAACCTCATTTTGCCCAAGGGGCGGTGAGTTTGCGGCAAATCAATGCGGGTCAACCTTTGACTCGGAATATGCTGCGCCGCCTGTGGCTCATAAAAGCCGGGCAAGATGTACAAGTCTTAGCGCAAGGCGAAGGATTTAATGTTAATAGTAATGGCAAGGCCATGAATAACGGCGCTATTCAAGATAATGTTCGGGTGCGCATGGCCTCGGGTCAAATCGTCAGTGGTACCGTGGCGGAAGATGGCACCATTCGCATTATGTTATAGTGATTAAAGTTTTTTTAACCTTTGCCGATAACACTAATATGCAGTTATTTGCGGGGTAAATAGTGACAATCCCGCCATTCTTTTGCTGAAAGATAGCGGGTCGATAAACGCCAATCCCGCTATAAAGGGAGCACCACAACATGAGTATTGATCGCACTCAGCCGCTATTACCAGTAACACCAGTACAGCCACGGGAAACCAGTGATATTGCGCAACAGACGCGTAAACCTTCGGCCCAAACAAAAACGCCAGTAAGCGGTACCGAGGTTAAATTGAGTGATGCGCAGGCAAAACTGATGCAACCGGGCAGTCAGGATATCAATGTAGAACGTGTGGAAACATTAAAGCAGGCTATTCGCTCAGGCCAACTGACTATGGACACCGGTAAAATTGCCGATGCTCTGCTCAAAAATGTCGCCGATGACCTGAAGAATAGTTAAGTAAAGCCATAATAGTTAATTGTAAAAGGATATCTGGTGGTGGAAAGATTACAGACCAATCTAGACCAACAACTTGAACTTCTCGAATCCCTGAAAGCTGTTGTAGCGCAAGAGCAACAATTGCTGTGCTCCGGTCGGATTCAAGGTATCGTGTTGCAAGGTGTGACCGAACAGAAAAGTTCAATCTTGGCTACCTTGGCTTATCTGGATCAAACACGCCTCACCACCGAGAAAACCGTCAATATTCAAGCGCCTTATCATAAGGTTGCTGAACTAGCCCTACGCTGGCAGCGGATGATGGAATTGGCTGAAAGCCTTCAATACAACAACCTACATAATGGGCTGTTGTTGCAACAACATATTGAATATAACACTCAAGCATTAGCTGTGCTGAATACCCGCCACGGCCAGTCACTGTACGGGCCAGATGGTCAATCTAAAGGCGCCAGTCTACTGGGCCGCAAGATTGGTATTTAGCCCCTTTATCGCACGGTGATTATATTCCATTGGCACAGAGCGGGAGTGCCGTCGTAACAGAGGGTGACTGTAGTGTACCTGTTGCCATATCCATGACGATAAAATCTGTGCTGGTCTTTTTGGTCCAATATTCGCCAGCTGACCAACCTGAACCATAGGCGGTTAAACTTCCCCATTCTCCCCACAACGTGCCATCCGGCGCACGTGCCCCATTTGTTGCCCGTGAGGAATCAATCAGTGTTGATTGATCCGAACCCTGGCATTTTCTGCTCGCCTCTAAATCTGTTATCGGTCCTTTACCAGTGGAGTATATCCATAAATTAGGTTTGAATTGATAAGTGGCTGTATAACTCGGGAATTTTTTACTTTTCGCGGCCACAATCAATGTACCAAAGGGTTTATAGATAAAACTCACCTGTCCTTGATTATTAACCGCGACATGGCTTGCGAATGATGATGTCCAGTCATACTGAGTATTATTAGTAATATTATCATTCATCACTAATTGGAAAGTCGCCTTCTCAAACGCCGTTTTCGGGAACCCTCTATCCGTAGCGAACTGTTCGCCATTAACCGCAATATTGGTTATCTTTGGTACTGGGAATAATGTTATTTTTTGCTGTAATGTGCTCAATTCCTGAGTATCAACCTGTGGCGTAATAGTAACATAGCCCACCTTATCTCCTGTCAGAGTGGCAGTATAGTGATCTATATTTTCCGTGACCGCACTAATAGTCACCGGGACGCCACTTTGAATAAAATCTATATCCTTTATTCCACTAATAAAATTATTATCTTTATTAAGAGGTACAAACGAGAGTATTGAGCTCATTGTGCCGTCAGCAACAATATCTGGCTCAGAGACAGTAAAGCGTGAGCGAGTTATATCAGGGGTAGAATCAGTGGTAAACCGGATATTGACACTCTGCTGTTGCCCCTCAACGTCCAGAGTTACTATCGACGGACCAGCAGTCGTATTGGTTAGTGCAATACGCGCAATCCCATTACCCTCTGTTTTTCCAGTTATTTTACTGGGGAGCGCACCATGACTGGCCGTGATGACGACATCTTTCCCCACTATGGGCATTTTATCAGCATTGGTAACTGTAAACTCAACGGTTATTGCCGTGCGGCCATCCGCTGGCGCACCATCACCGATGACCGCTGATGTGATCCAAAATTGGGGTTGCTGAATAGTGATAGTCAATTCTGATGAATTAGAACGATTCCCGTGATCATCAACAGCAACCGCCGACAAAGTGTAAGTGTTCGCAGCCTGTTCGGCATGGCTACGAACAGCAGTCTGATCGGTTTGGGCCACGCGCTGGTAAGGCGGTAAAAGTAAACTGAACTGCGTGGCACTGAATGGTATTAGTTTGCCACCAGCCGCAACCCAATTCGCATCATTCCAGACGATATGTTTTACCCCATATTGGGCTTGTACTCGTGCGCTAATGGGATAACTCTGACCTGGTTGGCCAACAATCTTCACAGGGGATAATATCAATTTGAGGATATTTTTTTTCTGGTAATCCAGTACGATATTATTGTTTCGCTCAACAAGATTATAACGGCTCTCAGTGAGCAAACGTGTTCCTGCTATTGCCGAAGAACTAACTTGTGAGTAAAAACTCTCTCCCAGGCGATAATCCATTTGAAAATTCCACTGAGTTTCATGCTTGCGGCTTTTCCCCATGCGCTGATCAACACCAAGAGTGAAGAGGGGTATTGGTGTATAATTAAGCCCGGCGGTAACCGCGTAAGGGTTACGTTGTAGATTATCTTTACCAAATAAAGCGACTCGTTCACCAGAGTATTGCTCATATATTAATTTCCCGCCTAGTTGAGGGTGTGCAGGTAAATAAGCCTTTGCTCGCAAGTCTCCCCCAGAAACAGGCCGTTCATTATAATCGGAAAAATCACGGGACTGGTGCCAACCATTGAGGCGAAAATAACCATTAGCTGATAATTGTAAATAGTCAGCCCATGCTTCAACACCAAAACCAATACGTTGGTTGTGCCCAGTAAAATCATTATCATAGAAAGTATTAAAACCGTACATCCAAGCTTCCTGCGCGATACGAGCCCCGGCGCCAATATTAAGCGTATTTCGACTGTCTTTATTACGAAAGCCAAATTGACTAAAAAACACATGAGAAAGAGACTCATGCCAAGGAATAAGCCAATCAATAGAACTTTCTTTAAGGGAGAGTTTTTTATTAAAATTAACATTAACTTGTGCAGTGCCAAATTGGCTTAGCCAATTCTTTATCTCTTGATTAGTCATATCATTTGCCATTGAGTGCGCAATTTCGGGTACACGCTCAGAGGAAGCCAAGCGAGTACTGGCATTTACCAACCTATTGACTGCCTCGTCGTATCGATATTCTTTAGCCATTTCCACATCTACGGCATCAGCTTGCCACTGATCGTTGACATTATATTTCCATGAAGCGCCCACAGTAAATATAATGAATATTAAAAAAGACAAAAGTATAATTTTTAATATAGTATTTATGGTTATTAATTTAGTATAATAAGAATGCATTAATGCCTCCCTCTAAATTTTCACGATTAATTTAAAGTAGCACATAATCTAAACTTAGAATGAAAAATTATTTTATTTATTAAAAAGTGAATGCCAAATAAATAACAATGATATTAAATAGATGGCTAATAAATTATTTAATATAGTTTTTCACTATTAAAATAACTGCAATCCTATTCATAAAATAAGTTCTTTGAGTTTTTCGCGATGCGCTAATGTGGCGTGACTAAGCAACTCTTTGCTTGGTTTCAAGGAGGAAAGATGAAAATACAGCGCATGTTATTTAGTTTGTTTTTTTGCAGTGTAATGGCGATGTCAATACACTCGGTGGCACAGGCTAAAGAGCTCAACAATCATCCGCCACTGCCTATATGCTATGCCTGCATTTACCCGATATGGGTGTAGGTTGACGGCGGATGTAGCTTAACGATAATTGACTAGTACTTGGTTGCTGATCACTTGTAGCGGCGGGTTTACTCGGCCTTTGCCCGCAATGAAATAAACAAAAGTCAGTTGGGTCGCGGCGGCTTCACCAGCAAGCCCCCGACTCTGCCCACTGCCACCTTCAAGTGGCATACAACGGGTTGGTGTGCATAACTTCACCTGCAACCCATCTGGTGCTGCCGACATTAATTGGTAGCGCCAGCCTACTGAAACAATCCGCGCGTTTTCCTGAGCCAGTGCCACAGGTGAACGCAGCGGTTTTGCTGATGTCGCCACGCCCCGCAGGCTCTGCGTCACGCCAATATCGTCTGCCACCCAAGAGCCCGAAGCTGCCGCATGCAATGGCAACAAACCGAGCGAAAGCAAACTACCGATAATGACTTGAGGAAGACGAATCGGCATCAGGCCGCTCCTATTGTTGACGTCATGCGAATTTGGCGATTATCACCAATTTCCAGATTAGACAGCACCACCATCTGCGGCAAACTGCGGCGCAGGAAGCGCGCTAATAATGCCCTAAGTGCATGATTAACCAGCAACACTGGCGGTGCTCCCAGCATCTCTTGACGTTGCAGCGCTTGTTTGGCTTGCTCTAACAGGCGGTCAGCCAGCCCCGGTTCCAGACCGCCACCGCCTTGTAGTGCCTGTAACAGCAAGCGCTCCAGTGCGGCATCCAGCCCGATAACCTGAATTTCACCGGTGCCTGGGAACCATTGCTGTGCAATTGAGCGCCCCAATGCAACACGTACCACCGCCGTTAACTCGTAAGGATCAGTTTGATTTGGTGCATGCTCGGCCAGTGTTTCAATGATGGTGCGCATATCGCGGATTGATACTCGCTCCAGCAACAGGTTTTGCAACACTTTGTGCAGCGTGGTTAAGGTCACCACTCCGGGGATGAAATCTTCGGTCAGCTTCGGCATCTCTTGCGAAACACGATCCAGTAGCTGCTGGGTTTCCTGACGGCCAAACAGCTCACTCGCAAATTGGCTAATCAGATGGTTCAAGTGCGTCGCCACCACGGTGCTCGCCTCTACCACGGTAAAGCCCTGAATCTGCGCCTGTTCACGTAATGCACTTTCAATCCATACCGCCGCCAAACCAAAGGCCGGATCATGTGTGGCCTCACCCGGTAATGTCCCAACGGCGTTACCCGGGTTGATGGCTAACCAGCGGCCGGGATGAGCTTCACCACTGCCAATTTCGACCCCTTTCATTAATATCCGATAGCTTGCTGGCGGCAGTTCCAGATTATCTCTGATATGCACCACCGGCGGCAGATAGCCCATTTCTTGGGCAAACTTTTTACGGATACTGCGAATTCGGCCCAGTAGCTCGCCATTCTGCTGAAAATCCACCATAGGAATCAGGCGATAGCCCACTTCCATACCCAGCGGGTCTTCCAATTGAACATCTGACCATGTGGCTTCAGTAGCTTGTTGTTGATCCTGTATGACTGGGGATTCTGCCTCTGTCGGCTGCTGTGTCTGTTTACCCCGTAAACGCCAGGCTAATGCCAGCAGCGCTACCGTGAACAGCAGGAAGACAAAGTTTGGCATCCCCGGGACCATCCCCAGCAAGCCCAGCACACTGGCACTCAAAACCATCACCCGCGGGTTGTTGAACAACTGGGTGACCATTTGTTGGCCGACATCCTGATCGGTACTGACGCGAGTCACAATAACACCGGCGGCGGTGGAGATAACCAATGCCGGAATCTGGGCAACCAAGCCATCACCGATGGTCAGCAAGGTATAGGTTTCTGCCGCATGACCGACGGCCATGTCGTGCTGAAGTACCCCAACGAGTAAGCCGCCGACCACGTTAATCACCATGATCAGTAACCCGGCAACCGCATCACCGCGCACAAACTTACTGGCCCCGTCCATTGAGCCGTAGAAGTCTGCTTCTTGGGTGACATCTGAACGGCGTTTTTTCGCCTCATCTTCGCCAATTAATCCGGCATTCAAGTCAGCATCAATTGCCATTTGTTTGCCGGGCATCCCATCCAGCACAAAGCGCGCGCCCACTTCGGCAATACGCCCGGCCCCTTTGGTGATAACCATAAAGTTGATAATCACCAAGATGATAAAGACCACGATACCAATGGCAAAATTACCGCCCACCAGGAAGTGACCAAAGGCTTCAACAACCCGGCCCGCTGCCGCTGCACCGGTGTGACCATCCATGAGGATGATACGGGTTGAGGCAACGTTTAATGACAAGCGCAGCAATGTTGAGAACAGCAAAATAGTGGGGAATGCCGCGAAATCCAGCGTGCGCTGGGTAAACATCGCCACCAACAGCACCATAATGGACAGCGCGATATTGAAGGTAAACAGCAAGTCAAGGATGAACGGCGGGAGCGGCAACACCATCATCGACAAGATCATTAAGATCAGGATTGGCCCGGCAAGAATTTGCCACTGCGTATCTTTAAAATTGCCCGGTAAACGTAGCAGGGCGGCCAAGTTAGCCATTAGTCAGTCTCACTCTCTGTTGCAAAATCCAGTCCTTCCGGTACCGGCAGATGTTCAGGTTTTTTCGGGATTAGCCCACCTTCCCGCTTCCAGCGTTTCAGCTGATAGACCCAGGCAAGGACTTCTGCCACCGCTGCATACAGGGTGGCTGGAATATGTTGGCCTACTTCGCTATGCCGGAATAATGCCCTGGCCAGCGGCGGCGCTTCTAATAAAGGAATGCGGTGTTCAGCCCCCAATTCACGGATGCGTAGCGCAACAGCCCCCGCCCCTTTCGCCAAGACTTTCGGCGCGCTCATTTTTGCTTCGTTGTACTGCAAAGCCACCGCATAGTGAGTCGGGTTAGTGACTATCACATCGGCTTTGGGGACATCCGCCATCATCCGCCGGCGGGCCATCGCTCGCTGCTGCTGACGTATGCGCCCTTTCACGTGCGGGTCACCTTCTTGATCTTTGAATTCATCACGTATTTCCTGCTTAGTCATACGTAACTTTTTGATATGGCTGGTTATCTGGAAGAATACGTCAAAGCCGACCATCGGCGTCAAACCAAGCACCACCACCAATCCGCAGAAGATAATCAAATGCAGCGCATCGCCTAAAGCCGCGACCGGAGGCGCCGCCATCAGCCGCATCATATCTGGCCAGTTATGCCACAGGAATATGCCGGTAACCCAGCCAACCAAGGTCGCCTTCAAAATCGCTTTCAGCAACTCAGCCAGCGCCTGAGAAGAAAACATTCGCTTTAAGCCTGCGATAGGGCTCATCCGCTTTAGATCAAATGTGATCGATTCGCCGCTAAACAGCACGCCGCCCAACAGCATCGGTACTGCCAGCGCCACTATGACTAAGCCCGCGAAAATCGGCAGCAGCGCCATCAGTGTTTGCCTCAACAGCATGCCAATTTGCCGCAGCATTTGCTTATCATCACTCACCATGCCGTGGTCAAAATGCAAACCTTGGGCAATCATGGCGGCAAGTTGTCGCGCCATCGACTCTCCCGAAACCCACAAGATCGCCAAACCGGCCCCGAGCATCAGCATCGAGGTCAGTTCGCGCGAGCGCGGGATCTGGCCTTTTTCGCGAGCCTTCTCCAGCTTGTGGGCTGTGGGTTCCTCGCTTTTTTCCAGATCGCTATCTTCAGCCACAGCAGGTATTCCTGTTCAGCGTAAGCGTTCCCATATCAGAGAAATGAATGAAAAATAAAATTGCTGCTTAGCATGACAAACATTCAGCTAGCCTATGGATGGAACAAAGCTGCAATTAGGCGGTTATTTCTCGGATCAGTGCCCGCAGTGGCCCTCTTCGGCTCACTCAGCACTCGAACATCAAGAGCCTCCAACATCATTATTGGCTTATTCATGTTTTATAATGAATTTTTTATAAACAGTGTATTTTGATGTGATATAAAAAAAGAATTAAATTCAGTTATTTTGTTACCCACACAAACTCAATTTAAATAATAAACCTACAGAGTTAAATGATAAACAAGACATATCAAAAGGAAATTGAGATGAAAAGATTCAATGTGACTTATGATATTCAAAATCATAAAAGAAAAATATTATCCATAATAAAATCAAGTGAAATACTGATTATTAGAATGTTTCCAGGAAAAGACTTCGCAGTAATGATGCTCAATGCGATGACAGATAACATCGAGTATCAGGTCGTTTTCACCATCGCCTCAGCAGAGGTCTACGTTGTCAGCGTGCAATCTGATACCAATAAAATCAATAAATTAAAAGAAAATATTGCCGCAAACACTGACGTTAGATTTGTCGGTCATGGTTATAAAATAGATCGCAATAAAGAGCCTATTATTTATACCGAAAACTTATTTATTAAATTCAATGAAAAATTAACAGAAAGTGAATGTAAGACAATTATCAAGCAATATAACCTTATTATGAAAGTGAAGTTGACATTTATTACTAATGGTTACTTTGTATCAACTCAGCCTAATACCGGAGATCACGTTTTTGTCATTGCCGAAGAAATATTAAAGCGCAAAGATATTGACCATTGCCACCCTGAGTTAATTCATCATAAAGAACCCAAAATCATTCATCCTAATCAATGGCACCTAAAGAAAACCGTCGTGCGGGTTGAAATTGATGTTGATGCCAGTGCCAATGTGGAGAATGCGCATAAAATTACGCAAGGTGAAGGCGTGGTTATTGCGGTTATCGACGACGGGTTTGATTTAAGCCACCCTGAATTTATGCGTGAGGGGAAAATCATCCATCCCGCCAATTTTTCTGGAGTAAACACCAACAGCGATCCTAGCCCCGAAGCGGGTGATACCCACGGAACACCTTGTGCGGGGGTCGCCTGCGCCGATGGCCGTTATGGGGCATCCGGTGTCGCACCGGCGGCAAAACTCATGCCGATACGTCAGGCGGAAGGTTTAGGATCACTAGGAGAAGCTTTAGCCTTTGCCTGGGCTGCAGATATGGGCGCTGATGTTATTTCTTGCAGTTGGGGGCCGGTCGAGGGCATTTGGTTCGATCCAGACGATCCCGAGCACGAAGTTGCTGCCGAACTGCCGGCATTAACCCGCTGGGCGATTGATTATGCTGTGAAAGAAGGCCGCGATGGCAAAGGCTGCGCTATCTTTTTTGCCGCAGGTAATGGTAATGAATCGGTAGATAATGACGGTTATGCCAGCTATAAACATGTTATTGCCGTGGCCGCCTGCAATGATCGCAGCACGCGCTCCACTTACAGCGATTATGGTAAGGCGCTGTGGTGTGCCTTTCCTAGCGGGGATTTTTTCAACCCGTTGGAACTCCACCCTACGCCATTAACTCCGGGTATTTGGACTACTGATTTACGGCATGAATATAACAAGGACCAAGGTGCAACCAATACCGGGGATATCTTTGGCAATTATACCAATAGCTTTAACGGCACTTCCAGTGCCTGCCCCGGTGCTGCTGGCGTGGCGGCTCTCATTCTCTCGGTCAATCCGTCACTAAGCTATCTCGAGGTCAAAGATATTATTCGGCATACCTGCGACCAAATAGACAAAAAGAATGGTTTATATGATGAAGATGGGCACAGTGAATGGTATGGATATGGTCGAGTCAATGCCAAACACGCCGTACAGCTCGCCATAGAGTGGGATGAAAGTACGCATCAGCGACAGCAAAACCAGTAAAACCAGTAAAACCGTGAATTGGATGACTGATATTCGATAAACACCGATGGTCAGGATGAAATAACGCGGCTAATAAGCCAAAGAAGAGTTGCAGATGAGATCTAATCTACTACAAAGAGTAGCCTCATCTGCACCGTATAATTCACTATCCGCTACAGGGTTCAGAGCCTATTAGAAGCCCAGGCTATCAAGCAGGTCATCAACCTGATCCTGATTGGCAATAACGCCAGTTCCATTTTTATCCAATTGCGGCCCATTGAGCAGGCTGTCAGTGGGTTTCTGCGGTTTGGATGGCATATCCGGAATGTTCTCCATCAACACCATTAATAGTTGTTTCTCAATCTCTTGCACCACATCCATCATGCGCTTGATAACCTGACCAGTTAGGTCTTGGAAATCTTGCGCCATCATGATTTCCAACAATTGCGCATTGGTAAATGATGTATGTTGTGGCACCACATCCAGATAATCGCGGGTATCCGTGACCAGCGAACGGGCATCTGAAAGCTCGATTGGATTTGCAAACCATTCATCCCAGCGAACTTTAAGCGCTTTAGCCGAAGACTCCAACTCATTCTGGCGCGGCTGTGCCGCTTCAACGCAGTTTAATGCTCTTTCAGCGGCCTGCGCCGTCATGTGGACCACATAATCCAGACGGTCGCGAGCATCAGGAATCGCTTCTGCAGCCTGAGCAATGGCTTGGTCAAGACCCAATTCACGTAAGCTATCACGCAGCATCCGTGTGAGTTGACCAATACGGCTGATTATATCACTGGCTGACGCCGCATCTGTTGCGGGCATTTGATGGTTACTCATCTCGCCTCCTTACATACCCAACTTTTCAAAAATCTTATTGAGCTTCTCTTCCAAGGTAGCGGCAGTGAAAGGTTTCACTACATAACCACTGGCACCGGCTTGCGCTGCTGCGATGATATTCTCTTTTTTAGCTTCCGCAGTTACCATCAGAACTGGCAAAGTACCAAGAGCACCGTCAGCACGGATAGTTTTCAACAGATCCAGGCCATCCATATTTGGCATGTTCCAGTCGGAAACCACAAAATCAAAACCACCCGTACGTAATTTATTCAATGCGTCTACACCATCTTCGGCTTCTTCCACATTGTTAAAACCCAGCTCTTTTAGCAGGTTTCGGACAATACGACGCATGGTCGAAAAATCGTCTACCACCAAAAATCTGAGATTCTTATCCGCCATACTAACTCCTAAAGTTTGTTGCTCACCGCTGAGCGATTAAATACCAATATCTTGTTTATAATAGAAAAATTATATCCAGTAATATCAGCCAAGGTCATTGACGTTGCCAGTAGGCAGCTCACTCCTCCTGTAACGTCAAGGACGAAGAGTGACTAGATGCGCAAGGCTTGCCCGCTACTGATCTGCGCCAACATCCGCTGGCTTATCTGATTCAGCTCCAGGATTTCATTAACCCCACCCATTCCGATAGCTTCACGCGGCATACCGAACACCACGCAACTGGCTTCGTTTTGTGCGATGGTATAAGCGCCTGCACGATGCATTTCCAACAAACCGGCAGCACCATCATTGCCCATTCCCGTCAGAATCACACCGACGGCATTACGTCCGGCATACTGCGCGACAGAACGGAAAAGGACATCGACCGAGGGGCGATGACGATTAACCGCCGGCCCGTCATGAATACGCACCTGATAGTTTGCACCACTGCGCGCCAGTTCCATGTGCCGATCACCGGGTGCAATGTATGCGTGTCCGGGCAATACCCTTTCACCGTCTTCTGCTTCCTTCACCGTAATCTGACACAATTTATTGAGCCTCTCGGCAAATGAACGGGTAAAACCCGGTGGCATATGCTGCGTGATCAATAAG
Source organism: Yersinia alsatica (assembly GCF_902170305.1). GTDB lineage: Bacteria > Pseudomonadota > Gammaproteobacteria > Enterobacterales > Enterobacteriaceae > Yersinia > Yersinia alsatica. The sequence continues at coordinate 114,906 of NZ_CABHWW010000011.1, forward strand.
GCCGGACTGGTCGGCGGCAAAGGCTGCAAGACAGTTCGGATCGCTTCCGTCCCGCCGGTTGATGCACCGATGGCGATTAACTTTTCACTACTGAGCAAAGGTGTATGGCTGAGCATCACCGGGGCATGTTCTGGGCCACGTTGCGGCAAACGTGCTTTAGCCGCGGTACGGATTTTCTCCGCAATCAGCTCACTGTAAGCCAGCATCCCCTCTCTGATACCCAGTTGCGGTTTGGTGACAAAATCAATCGCCCCCAACTCCAGCGCCCGCATGGTTATCTCGGAGTTCTTGCCAGTTAATGATGAAACCATCACTACCGGCATGGGCCGCAGTCGCATTAATTTCTCAAGGAAATCCAAACCATCCATCCGCGGCATTTCGACATCGAGAGTCAAAACTTGCGGATTGAATTTTTTGATCAAATCACGGGCAACCAATGGATCAGGTGCTGCCGCAACCATTTCCATATCCGGGTGACTGTTAATAATCTCCGTCATTAACTGGCGCATCAATGCAGAATCATCAACGCACAATACTCTGATTTTACTCATCACCTCTCCTTGGTCAGTCCATAAACGGTCTGCCCGCGCAAATAGAATTCCCGACTAATTTGACTGAAATTCTCCGAATGACCTGCAAACATTAAGCCACCGGGTTTTAGCAAAGGAACAAAGCGACGCAGGATGCGCTCCTGCGTCTCTTTATCAAAATAAATCATCACATTACGGCAAAAAATAGCGTCAAACTGCCCGGGCAATGCCCACTCAGGCGCCAACAGATTGAGTTGCTGGAACTGAATCATGTTGGCCAACTCTGGCCGCACCCGCACCATGCCCTGATGTGGGCCGGTGCCACGCAAGAAATAGCGTTGCATTTGCTGTGCTGACAACGAGCGCAATTCATCTTGTCGGTATACGCCACTGGTGGCTTTTTCCAACACTTGGGTATCAATATCGCTGGCCATTACATGGCAGGAACCCGAACGATTTCCCAACGCATCACTTAGGGTCATAGCGATGGAATAAGGCTCTTCGCCAGTCGATGCTGCCGTACTCCATACCGAATAATTTCCCGCTCGCTGGCGAGCATGCTCAGCCAGAATCGGAAAATGGTGCGCCTCACGGAAAAATGCCGTCAGGTTAGTGGTCAATGCATTAACAAATGCCTGCCACTCAGCACTGTTTGGATCGGTCTCCAGCAATGCAAGATATTGACCAAAATCGTTAATCCCGAGCAACCTTAGCCGCCTGACCAAGCGGTTATAGACCATTTCCCGTTTGTGTTCGGCCAGCACAATCCCGGCCCGTTGATAAATAAGTTGGCAAATGCGCCGGAAATGCACATCCGACAGCGGGAGCCGTTGAATCATCTGGGTTAGAATCGACCCAGACTCTTGGGGTGACGGCTGAGTAGATTCTTTCATTAATGAAGACTTCATCGATGATGGTTTCATTCGGCCTCACCCCGCAACACAGTCTTTGTTACGTCGTTTGACAATCTGGGATTTCCTTTGCGACCGTGGCTTTTACAACCGATTGCTTACCACTGCCGTCTGCTGCCTGCCCCTCCCCGTTGTCGCTACCTTGCTCCAAACGAAAAACAGACACTGCATTAGAGAGCATACTTGCCTGCTCTTCCAATGCGTTAGCCGCAGCCGCAGCCTCTTCCACTAATGCGGCGTTTTGCTGAGTGACCTGATCCATTTGTGTTACTGCGAGTGAAACCTGCTCAATGCCTCGGCTTTGTTCATCCGAAGCGGAAGCGATTTCACCCATAATGTCGGTAACCCGAGTCACTGAGCGAACGATCTCTTCCATGGTAGTTCCCGCATTTTCGACCAGTGTGGAGCCCTGGCGAACACGGCTGACCGATTCATCGATCAACCCTTTGATTTCTTTTGCTGCCTGCGCACTGCGCTGGGCTAAATTACGCACTTCACCGGCAACCACCGCAAAACCACGGCCTTGCTCACCGGCACGGGCTGCCTCAACGGCCGCATTCAATGCCAGAATATTGGTTTGGAATGCAATGCCATCAATAACACTGGTAATAGCGCCAATTTTCTGCGAACTGGTGGCAATATCGTGCATTGTTGTGACAACACTTCCCGTCAATTCCCCTCCTTTGGCCGCCGTCTCCGAAGCATCTTGCGCCAGCAATGTGGCTTGACGGGCGTTATCCGCATTCTGTTTCACGGTCGCGGTTAACTGCTCCATGCTCGCCGCAGTTTGTTCCAATGATGCCGCTTGCTGCTCAGTTCGTGCTGATAAGTCATTGTTACCGGCCGAGATTTCCTGAATGCCCGTTAACATGGCTTCGGTGCCGTCGCGCACATGGCTAACCGTCGTAATCAACGAGCGCTGCATAGTGCGTAAGCTGGCAAACATCTGGCTGATTTCATTGCGGCCAGAGACATAGATTTGACCGGATAAATCCCCTTCAGCGATGCGATCAAAATGAGCTCGCATAATCTTCAGTGGTGTGACAAACATCGTGCGCAGCCAGACCAGTGAAGAAATAGCCATCACAATCACCATCAGAATCGCGCCACCAAATATCCACATGGAGAGATGGTAAGCTTGCTGATTCTGAGTGCCTGCTTCAGCAATTACCTCATTGGCATATTGCAAATACTGCACAAAATCGGCTTCAAACAAATCTTGAGTCTTCTGGGTGGGCTGGTCCATAAAGCCTTGTAAATTACCGGCTTCCAGCAGATCGATTAATTCTCGTAATGAGGTACGCAGGTTCTGATAACTGTTTTTGGTGGCATCCATCAATTCACCACCGGTATCACTCTCATCCAGACGTGGCACCGCCAGGAACTGATTAAAATAGAGATCAGCTTTCTGTAATGAGCTACGTGCATTCCCCATTAACGCGTTGACTTGCTCCTGAGGTACTTTGAGAGCCGAGCGAGTCCCCGCTCGGTTTAAGGTATTACGCGCCTGAAGCAAGGATACCCAACTGAGGCTTAATGCATCCCGTTGCTGACTACTGAGATCCACACGGTTTAAATTTTGATAGTCTGAACGAAAAGCAGTAAATGACAGACCACTTGAAATTAACTGTATTGAACAAATCAACATCAGTAACAGGAAAAAGCTGGTAGAAATCCGGATTCGGCCAAACATCGTAACCTCTTCTCAGCCGGCTCGTTGGCCGGCTTTATTTATCCCCGCCATACTTCAAGCTGCATGCGCGTTGGCTGTCTTCGTTCACCCCAGTCACTTATTGATGCAAGCTCTTGGGGATTCTCTTAATTGCCGCCTTTCTGCAACTCGAATTATTTAGGGTCTTTTGTGTAGGGGGCGCTAGAAAGTTTCCCAATTCTCTTGCAGGTCACTTCCCAGTGTTTTTTTAGCAGTTCCGCTCTTATCCTGTGTCGGCTGCTTTGGTTTTCTTACATCTCTTGTGGTACTACCGTTATCCATACGCAGAACAAATACGGACATGGATTGGGTTAACATACTGGCTTGCTCTTCCAGTGCGGCGGCGGCAGAAGCAGATTCTTCCACCAAAGAGGCGTTTTGCTGTGTGACGCGGTCCATTTCGGTAACAGCTTGACCGACTTGATCAATACCACGGCTTTGCTCATCAGAGGCGGAAGCGATTTCACCCATGATGTCAGTGACGCGGGTCACGGCATTAACGATATCGCCCATGGTTTCACCGGCGCTTTCAACCAGAACCGAGCCCATATCGACACGGCTGACCGAATCTTCGATCAAGCCTTTAATTTCTTTTGCTGCTTGGGCACTGCGCTGTGCCAGATTACGAACTTCACCCGCAACCACAGCAAAACCGCGGCCTTGCTCACCGGCGCGCGCGGCTTCAACCGCGGCATTTAAGGCCAAAATGTTGGTTTGGAAAGCGATGCCGTCAATGACGCTGGTAATATCCGCAATTTTTTGTGAGCTACCGGCAATCTCGTGCATGGTTTGCACCACGTTGGCCACGACTTTTCCGCCTTTCTGCGCAGTTTCTGATGCACTCAGTGCCAATTGGCTAGCCTGACGGGCATTTTCAGCATTCTGTTTCACGGTGGCAGTTAACTGTTCCATGCTGGCGGCAGTTTCTTCCAGTGATGCGGCTTGCTGTTCAGTACGGGCGGACAGATCATTATTACCGGCCGCAATTTCTGACGCGCCGCTATAGATAGCATCAGCCCCTAAGCGCACGTCACTGACCGTGGTTACCAATTCAGATTGCATATGTTTCAGGCTAGCAGCCAAGGTGCCCATTTCGTTGCGGCTATGCACCTCGATGGTCTGGGTTAAATCACCATTGGCGATATATTTGATATGTTCGATCAAGTGCTTCAGTGGGTTAATCAAGATATGTTGCATACCCAGCCACACCACGATAATCACCGCTAATACCACAATCAGCACGGTAACAATCACTCCCATGGCAAAACTGAAGGATTGATTGCTGTCTTCCACTGCGGAGGCATACAGGCGATCATTTTGTGTCAGGTAAGTGTTGTAGTCATGCTCAAAGGCATTCTGGAAGCTAGAGGTCGGTTGATCGAAGAATTCATTGATTTTGCCCGCTTCCATTAACTGGATAAGCTCGGTCAAAGCACCAAAGTATTGATCATAGGTCTGTTTTAATTTTTTAGCTGACTCTGGATCCTGTCGGCTATCCAGCGGAATTTGCTCATAACTTGTAAAACGCTCCGCAGCCACACCCAATGTCCCTTTGGCGGAGGCCAAAAGATCATTTACCGTCGGGCCACTTCCCGTGTGATTCACATCCATCATGTAGCGGATGCCAGCACGGTTCAGTGTATTACGTGTTTGCAGCAGATTGACCCAGCTTTCATTTAAAACTGACTGTTGTTGACGGATAACTTGTAAAACCGCAAAGTTTTCTTTGTCATTTTTCAGTGAGTTAAAGAAAAGCCCACCGGAAACCAGCTGTAAGGCACCAAATAGCACTAACACCAGCAGCAGGCTGGTGACCACTTTCATACGCTTGAACATGTTATCCCTTCATAAGTACGTCAAAACACAGGTACGCCAAAACATAAGACGTCTAATTAAGTGTGTTATCGGCACTAAAGGGGCGAACTTTACCGGTGTGAGGGATTATTTTAGCGGGTTGCGCAGGGGTTAACATTTTATAGCGAGTCGCTTTGCCCCTGTTATTTCACTCTATATCAAAATAGTCAGGGCACTTCTTATCAGCCCTGACTCGTCACGGCAACTGCTGAAGCTAGCGCGGAGAGTATTATCTTATTAAGGATGCCTCCTCCTTAGTGATTGACCACTTCAACGCGTAAACTCTGTGTAGCAAGCAGTGCTAATTCAATATGCTCTGGGGCCAATGAAAACGGCAATCGTGCCGCAATATTGGGTGCGATAGCCACCCCTTCAGCAATCTTTTTCACTCGCGTATCGTGTGGATTTAATCCCAAATCGTCTAAGGTTAATGGGCCACCAAAACGCGCCAATAGTGACAGTAGCTCATTACGGTCTGCTTCTTCCGGGTGCTCAATAAATGACTGTGCAACCAACCCGAAACCCACTTTTTCACCGTGTAGCCAGTGGTGAAGCTCCGGCAAGCGGGTCATGCTGTTATGGATTGCATGAGCAATTCCGATACGTGGAATATCATCAGCCATGCTATTGGCTAAACCCGCCAGTGCAATGACGGCATCTATGACTTTTCGCAATGCAACACTGACCTCCTGACGCTGATTAGACGCGATGGCCTGCTGCCCATAAGTGTCAAAGGTATCCAATGCCTGCTTAGCAACCTGCGATTTCAGTATCAGCGCCAGCCCATCATCACCATGACGTAGATAGGGAAGGAACTCATACCATTTAGCTAAAGCATCAATAATGCCCGCGTTTAGATAGCGCGGGGAAGTTTTGGCAATAACCTGACTGTCCACCAGTACCCAAACCGGTAACCTGGCTAAAGGCAAAGGGCCAATATGTGCCCCCGACTCATCATAAAGAACACTGATTGGCGACCATGCCGCACAGGTTGCCGCGATCGTCGGTAAAGTGATGACGGGCAATTGCCCCAGTATTTGCCCTACGGCCTTTGCACTGTCTAATACCCGGCCACCACCGACACCAATAATAAGTTCAGCCCCCTGTTGCCGGGCTTGTGCAGCAAGCTCATCAATGGCGGCACGGGTGCAGTCTCCCGGCAAATAACTGAGATGAAAAGTGATCTGATGTTGTTGCAAGCTAGTGGTTACCGTACTCTCCACTGCCGACCACGCCCGTGGACTGGTCACGATAAGCACTCTTTGAGCCAAAGGCGCAACAAATTGCCCGATTTTTCCGCTAATACCGTCTTGATTCAGATAATGTTGTGGGGTTTTAATCGCCAGCATTTTTCACTCCTGTTAATGGCCTCAGCGCTGCATACCCCAGCGCTTGACGGTCAGTTTCTCTATACTGGCGAAAATCAGCCCCTCAACCAGTAAACCAATGACAATCACGGTTGCCAGACCAGCAAATACCCTGTCGGTATACAATTCATTGCGATTTTGGAAGATATACCAACCAAGCCCCCCTTGGCCGCTTGAAGCACCGAAAACCAGTTCTGCGGCAATCAAGGTACGCCACGCAAAGGCCCAGCCGATCTTCAGGCCCGAGAGAATTGAGGGTAATGCCGCCGGGATAAGAATGTAGACCACGTAGCGCCAGTTGCGCAGCCCATAGTTACGACCCGCCATCCGTAATGTGTCAGAGACCCCCAGAAAACCGGCGTAAGTATTCAATGCCATCGGCCACATCACCGAGTGGATCAGCACAAAAACCAGACTTTTCTCCCCTAGCCCAAACCACAACAGCGCCAGTGGTAATAAGGCGATCGCTGGCAGCGGATTGAACATTGATGTCAGCACATGAAGCAAGTCACGACCAAAACGGGTTGAAGCTGCCAGCGCACTCAATCCCAAAGCGAGCAAGCTACCAATGGCATACCCTTTGAGCAACGTACTCAGTGAGTTAGCGACCTTGGCAGGTAATTCACCGCTAGACATATCTTCGGTCAATGCGCGCAATGTCTGCAAAAATCCCGGAAACATCAGGTCGTTATCCTGCCAGCGAGCGGCCAGTTCCCACAGCACCAACAATATTAGTAACACGCTCAACTGACGTAGCCATTGCTGGTTCCAACAGCGGACAATCAATGGCAATGGCTGTGCCAGCGCCACCTCTTGGAGCGGAGTCAGTTCCAACTGATATTCGGCGCGAATTGGCGGTTGAATGCTCATTTTGTTTACCTTGCGACAGGAGCGACGCCGCAGCTTGCGGTTGCTCATTAGGGAACAGCAAATGATGGATACGCTGTGCCGTGGACTGAAATTCATCATTGCCATAGTCCGCCAGAGAAAACTGGTGGCTGTTTACCTCAGCGCAAACCCGCCCTGGATGCGGTGACAACAGCAATATTCGGCTACCGACCACCAGCGCTTCCTCGATCGAGTGAGTGACAAAGAGCAGTGTGAAACGGATCTCTTGCCACAGTGCTAACAGCTCCTCCTGCATTTTACGGCGAGTCAGTGCATCAAGCGCGGCAAAAGGTTCATCCATCAGTAAAACTTTGGGCTGCATCGCCAAGGCTCGAGCAATAGCAACGCGCTGCTTCATTCCACCCGACAACATATGCGGGTAAGCATCAGCGAACCCGGCCAACCCCACTTTATCCAGATAATATAATGCCCGCTCACGTGCCTGCTGGCGGTTAGCCTGACGGCTGGCCACCAGTGGAAATAACGTATTTTCCAACACGGTTTTCCACGGCGGCAGTTGGTCAAACTCCTGAAATACCATCATACGGTCCGGACCTGGCTCGGTAATCACCTGCCCCTCAAGACGAATTTCCCCGTCAACTGGCGGCAGAAAACCCCCGATGGATTTAAGCAAGCTGGATTTACCGCACCCTGACGGCCCTAACAGCACAAAACGGTCGCCAGGATAGACGTCAAAACTGACATCATGTGTGGCTCGTACCCGTTTTTGGCGAGTACGGTACTCCAAACCCACGCCATCGGCCTGCAATAGCGGCGGTGGTGAGATTTCTTTGATGATGCGGTTCATGCCCCCTCCGGCGTAATCTGGCAATATTGTCGGTTTTAATTGTTCAAGGATGCCGATGGCTTAGCTACCTGACCCGCTATGGGCTTCGGCGAAGAAATAGTCCTGCCACGAGTCGGCTCTATTCTTGAGTATCCCGAGTTGATGCAGTTGATCAGCGTACACATAGGTTCGCTGTGGCGTGATAGTGAAATCAATCTCCGGGTCTTCGACGATTTTCTTCACCAATTCAGGTGACAAACGGGACTTTTCAACTCGGATATACGTCTCAGCCGCCGCCGCTTTATTGGCTTTCACTATCTGTGAAGCTTCAGCCAACGCATCGTAGAAAGCGCGATAGGTTTTAGGATTCTCATCATGAAATTTTTGCGTGGTGTAGAGCACATTAAATGTCGCAGGCCCGCCCAAGACATCATAGGAGCTGAGGATTTTATGGACATTGGCATGTTCTAGCGCCTGATATTGGAATGGAGGGCTGGAAAAATGGGCTGAAATTTCAGAGCCACCAGCAATCAAAGCCGCACTGGCATCGGGATGGGGCAAGCTAACGGTAATCGTATCAAAACGCTTATATTCGCTATTACCGTACAGCTTAGCGGTTTCAATTTGCAGGGTGCGAGACTGAAAACCAACACCAGCAGCCGGCACCGCAATGCGATCTTTCTCGCTAAGGTCGCTGATCTTGTTTACCGCGGGATTATTACTGAGCAGATAGTTCGGCATTGAGCCCAGTGAAGCTATCGCTTTTACATTCTGACGCCCACGAGTACGGTCCCAAACAGTCAGCATCGGCGGAACCCCGGCAGAAGCGACATCAAGAGCACCAGAAAGTAGCGCCTCATTCATCCCTGTTGCCCCGGAGATAGTGCGCCAGTCGACATTAATATCAACCCCTTGATCTTTACCATGCTTCTCTATCAATTGCTGATCTCGCACGACATCAAGGATGAGATAACCAATACCGAATTGCTGTGCAATACTGATAGAACCTTCGGCATGAACAGCAAAGGGGCTTAGTGCAAGGCAAGTTAATGTAAAAATTCCAGTGACTTTTTTTATGCTACTATTTTTTGCTGAGTTATTCATTTCCCTGCCTCATATATGTCCGAATAATCCCACTATCGCTATTACTGAGTGGGATGATTAAATTAATAAGTTTAATCATCCTATGGGCTAAAGGATGTCATTTATAAATTATCTTTTGGAATAAGCTAGAATCGATAATTAATAAAAGCAACAGAGCAATGACAATAATTAATATCACATTAACATTTAAATTCTGTAGCTTATTTTAAGCTATCCTTAGCAATATATATTATATGTGATAGTCATTAGAGGCGTTATAGTTCGCGATATTCTATTGTGATTTTCGGAGCAAAAAATGCCTGTTTTTAGTCATCATTTTCTGCGGCAATATCTGCACGACCGCTTGATCGATATTTCGGTAGATTCAGAGGTCGCCGCCGAGGTGGCAAACAATTTGGTTGAGTCCAGTCTCAAGGGGCATGACTCCCATGGTGTTAGCATGTTACCGCGCTATATTTCAGCCATTCATGAAGGGGGTTTAAACCCTGCGGCAAACATAAAAGTCATCACAGATTTTGGTGCTCTGATTTCATTTGATGGGCAGCACGGCTTTGGTCAGATAGTGGGTAAACAAGCCATTACTTTGGGTATTGAACGCGCTCGACAACACGGAGTTGCAGTGCTGAGTCTGGCAAATGCACACCATTTAGGCCGTATTGGTGCTTGGGCTGAACAAGCGGCAGCGGCAGGTCTGGTCTCATTGCATTTTGCTAATGTGAACAATCGAGCCAATGTCATTCCCTGGCAGGGTCAGTCAGCACGACTAGGAACGAATCCTTTCTGCGCCGGGGTTCCATTGTTGCATAACGAACCCGTCATTTTGGATTTTGCCACCAGCGTCATTGCCGGTAATAAAGCACGTATTGCCTGGAATGAGGGCCGTATGCTAGAGCCAGGCTGCGCGGTAGATCATCAAGGAATGCCCACCATTGATCCTCGCTATTTGATGGAAGAACCTTTTGGAGCATTGCGGGCATTTGGTGAGCATAAAGGTTCTGGCCTCGCGCTTATTTGCTCTATGTTGGGGGCTGCATTAACCGGAGGAAATACCGAACGAAATACTGAACCGGGAGAGCAGCGAATCATTAATAATATGCTGACCATATTAATTGATCCCGAGCGTTTGGGTGGTGCACAGAGTTATCAACAAGAAATTCCAGCGCTATTAGACTGGGTACGTAGCTCTCATCCGGATAATCAACTGACACTCCCCGGGGAGTGGGAGAAAAGAAATTATCAACAACGTTTGGTTAATGGCATATTTATTGATGATGTTAGCTGGCGGAAACTATCTGAATTACAACTCATCGCTGAAAATTAAATATCATATTGAAACCTACAGTGATACTCACCATTATTTATTTCAATGACACGCTATCTCAATAGAGTGTCATTGTATGAGGGCATCAGTGATATTTCCGCTACTGCGGCACAGGTAAATATTGGGGGTTGTGTCCTGCTGGTGAATGTTGCCATAACGTCACACAGTGTTGGGCTAAGGCATAGGCTGGATCAATACTCAATGCAAGTAGCTGGGATTCAATAGCATTAAAGGCTAACGGAATTTCCGTACAGGCCAATACTAATTTTTCCGCGCCGCGCTCTAGCAAGGCGGTAGCCAATTCTTGCAATAATCGCCCACCCAACTCAACCTCACCCCGTTTTACCGCATAACATCCAGGAACGAATAACGTCTTTAGTTCCTGTTCCGTCGGTAAAATTGTGCTGATGCCTAATGCAGCTAATCGCTCCTGATACCACTGCGCCTGCAACGTTGCCTCGGTGGCAATAATCCCGACCTGCTGTGGCCGTGGATGCAAGTTAGCAATGTGTGCGACGGCGATATCGACAATATGCAGAATAGGTGCCCGGCTGGCACTGGCCAATTGGGGATACCAGTGGTGCGCAGTATTACAAGGTATCGCGATATGGCTGACACCCAATTGATTCAGTTGCTGTATTGCATGTAGCAACTGTGGCAAAGGCGATTCGCCAATTCCCGCTAAGGCTTTTTGCCGATCAGGTATTTGTGGGACATTCCATGTCACGACAGGCAAATGCTCCTGATCACGGCTAACAGGCGTAATTTCAATGATTTTTTGCAATAAGTCCAGCGTCGCAAGTGGCCCCATCCCACCCAGCACGCCGAATAAAAGTGGCTTAGTCATACTGACCCACCTGCTCCAATACCTGACGATAGCCAAACAGCCCGGCAGATCCACCAGTATGGATAAACACAATATTGTCTTCTGGTGAGAAATGCCCGCGACGGACCAAATCAATCAAGCCCGCCATTCCTTTACCTGAGTAGACAGGATCCAACAGAATACCTTCTAGTTGTGCCAATAGTCTCAGAGCCTCGAGCATGCCATCGGTTGGCAAACCATACCCCGCACCGACATAATCGCTATTAGCTATCACCGCTTCGCGCGGAAATTCGCCTTTTACTCCCAGCAGCTCCCAAGTTCGCTGTGCCAAAGAATACACATTTTGCTCTTGTTTATCTTTAGGTGCTCGAACACTGATACCCAGCACCGGAATGTTGCTGTTACTGGCAACAAGACCTGTAACCAATCCCGCTTGAGTGCCGGTGCTACCCGTCGCATGTACAATATGATCTATTCGCAGCCGCTGCTGGCTGGACTGATAAAGCAGCTCTTCTGCGCAAGCAACATAACCTAATGCCCCAACGGGATTCGAACCGCCACCAGGAATGATATATGGCTTTTTCCCTTGTGCTCGTAATGTCTCAGCCAGATGCTCCATCGCCTGCTGCATATCCGTCCCCGCGGGCAGATGCCCCGCTATCGTTCCACCGAGCAAATGATCCAACAGGATATTGCCTGAAAACTGATAATCATCACCAAAATCACTAACACGCTTTTCCAGCAAAACTTGTGACTCCAGACCGAGCTTGGCTGCCGCCGCGATAGTCTGACGGACATGATTGGACTGGGTAGCTCCTTGAGTGATGATCACATTAGCCTCTTGTTGCAGCGCATCCGCCAACAGAAACTCTAATTTTCGCGTCTTGTTCCCGCCAGTCGCCAGTCCAGTACAATCATCTCGTTTAATATAAATATTGGGACCACCCAAATAGCGAGACAAATTAGGTAATGCTTCTAATGGCGTCGGAAAATGGCCCAGAGAAAGGCGAGGGAATCGAGCAAGGTGCATAATAACTCCTTAATAATATTATATTAATCATTGAAATGGCGACGAGCTTCGCTGCGAACACGATGCAGTACCCGTTGTTTGATTTCGCTGTAACCCTCAGCGTGCGCCAGTGTCTCTATGTCGCGCTGGCGGCCAAAAGGCAGTCTTATTTCATCAACTATGCAACCGGGGTGTGCTGACATAATGAGGATCCTATCTGCCAAAAACAGAGCTTCCTCAACATCATGGGTCACAAATAAAATCGTGGTACCCGTTTGCTGCCAAGCCGATAACAGCAACTCTTGCATCATTAACCGAGTCTGCGCATCTAATGCCCCGAAAGGTTCGTCCATCAGCAAGACATCGGGATTAGGTAACCAAGCTCTGGCCATTGCCACCCGTTGCTTCATTCCCCCCGATAATTGCCAGGGATAGTGGTCTTCAAACCCTTGCAGCCCCACTAACTTTAGAAATGCTTGCGTCTCGGGCAAAATATCCTCTTGGGTCGCGCCCTGCATACGTGGGCCAAAAGAGACATTATCGCGCACGGTTAACCACGGGAATAAATTGGCCTGCTGGAACACCATTCCCCGATCCGGCCCCGGAGTTGAAACCACACTCCCCTGACATTGAATATTGCCGCTATCGGGGCGCTCAAACCCGGCAATTAAATTGAGAATGGTTGATTTGCCACACCCCGACGGCCCAAGCAGTACCACAAACTCCCCTGCGGCTATCGTCAAAGAGATATCTTCCAAGACTTTTTGCCGCCCCTGCTTGGCGGAAAAACTCAGATTGACCCGGTTAACTGCAATAGACACCGTTTCTTCACTTTGCATTACTCTCTCCCTGCCCATGGCACCAATAAGCGCTGTAAACCAACAATCAGCAGATCCAGCAGATAACCAATGCCACCCAACAACAGTATTCCCAGCATCACAATGTCTGTTCGTAAATATGAACTGGCATTAATCACCATCCAGCCTAATCCGGATGTTGCCGCAACCATTTCAGCCGCAATCAGTGAGGTCCAGCCAATACCAATAGACAAACGCACACAGGTAAACAATTCAGGCAAAGTTTCAGGCAGTACGACCCGAAAAAAAATCTGACGGCGACTGGCCCCTAAGGTTTGTGCGACGCGAATACGGGCTCGTCCAATACGTTCAACTGCCGCAGATGCCCCTACCACCACACTGAGAAAGGTGGCGATAAAAATCAGAAAGAACTTGGATGACTCACCAATACCCAGCCAGACAACCGCTAAGGGAATCAACGCAATCTTGGGCAATGGCCGCAAAAACTGCACAAAGGGATTAAGTAATGCGGCAATAGGCTCAGATAACCCCATAATTAATCCCAATGGCACACCAACCAGGATAGCGACGGCGAATGCACTCAGTGCTCGGGCCACACTCACGGCAATGTGTTGCCACAAGGGCACCTGGCGATATCCCTCTTGCAGTAACTCTTTGGCGGTAAGTGCGATATCAGATAATGGCGGTAACAGCAGCGGATCAATCCACTGCTCGGCCCCCACCACCTGCCACAACAAGAAGAATGAAATAACCGCCCCGACACTTAACGCAACATGTTGCACTCGATTCATAAATAACCTATTGCTGGGCCTGCGCGGCGATCGCATTCTTTAAGTAACTGACATTAATGCCTTTCTCGAATGAATTAGGTATGTCGCGTTGGCGAACTTCGCCAATACTTTCCAGGAAACCCGCGGTTTTATGTACCGCCTGGCCGATACCACTGTTGTCGGTATCTGAACCATTGCCTAACCACTGTGCAGTTTCCTGCTGTTGGAGTGTTGGGTATTCCAAACCCGATAATGTATTGGTTGCTGTCGTCACCGGAGCACCCACATCTTTCGCTACAATAGCCGCCGCTTTAATAGGGTCGCGTTTGAACTCATCAACTTTTTGCTGATGTACTTGTAAGAATTGGCTTAATAACTCGGGATGCGCTTTGGCAAATGCCGTTCTAACCACATAGTTGTTATAAATAAGGTAACCATCTTGCTGAAGTTGTTTCGTCGCAAATACTGGGTGCCCACCAGAGATCTCTAATTCTTGCGCAAACGGAGCCCAAACGTACCCCGCATCAATATCGCCCCGTTTCCAAGCTGCCACCATTTCTGCTGGGCGCAATGGAATTAATGTCACCTTATTACGATCAATATGATTAACAGCAATCGCAGCATCTAGTGCATATTGCGCCGTCGAATTAGGTGGGTAAGCGACTCGTTTACCTTCAATATCGTTCAAAGAATTAATTGAGTCTTTAGCAATAAGGCGTTCGGAAGTGGCAATAACGCCGGATATACCAAATATCTCAATCGGAAGTTTTCGAACTAAACCAGCGACAGCAGGGCTTGAACCTATATTGGCAATATCAATAGCATTACTAGCAAAATAACCTAGGGCATCAGCCCCAGTGGCAAATTGCACCCATTTCACCTTAGTGTTAAGTGCCTTTTCTAATGAACCATCCACTTTAGCCAAGACCAAAACCTGCGAACTACCACCATAGGCAACGCGGACTTCATCGGGCAATGGTTCATCTGCCTGAGTATTAAATGTGAGGAGGGATAAACTGATTAACCCCAGAGAAATAGCGATAGGTTTTAACATGACACCTTCCTTGATTAATAATCATTGTAATTTAACAACCAATAAAATGTCCTTTGACTATAATCATTAGATATTTTTTTCCTAATCACCATTAAGAATAAAATATATTAAATTAGCACTGTATAAATGACAATTATTGCTAAGGTTATATCTTTATTGGTATTAAGGCGTTTATTTCCCACATATTAAAATGCAGGCATTCCTGTTGAGCACCCAGTGAAAAACCGCCCACCATGACATAGTCAAATTCCATTTTTCGAAGGCTAATAGCAGCGCTTATTAATAAAATTCACTTATGTATTTTCTTACGGCTCACTCAATACGATTATTTGCTTATTAAGGCTGCAATGGTTCAAGGTGTTGACCGCAGAATTACTGATCCAGCCGATGTAACCGTACTGGTAGCGGTATTACGCACTGCGGTCAAAGGAGGAATAGAGTTATTACTGAGGATGTGGTAGGTGCCGTGCTATTTCTAAGTTCGTTCGCCGCAATCTATGTGACGGGGCAAAATATGACTAGTGCTGGGGGCGTTTTATCTGGCGCATCATCGGGTAATCCTAAGCCCCATAATCTTGCAAATTATTGGGGTGAGCAATACTCACCCCAATCACCCAGATGCAGTGATTTAGCCTTTAACCACGGAATCGATCAGTGACATCTCTTCACTGCTTAGCAGCTTTTCAATATCAACCAAAATCAGCATTCTTTCCCCCAGTGAACCTAAACCAGTTAGGTACTCGGTTGCCAAAGTCACGGCAAACTCAGGGGCTGGGCGGATTTGTTCGGTGGTCAATGACAACACATCAGATACGCCGTCAACCACAATACCGACCACGCGCTGATCAAAGTTCAGCACGATAACCACGGTATTTTCGTTATAACTGACACCCTGTTGAGCAAATTTAACCCGTAGGTCAATAATAGGAACAATAACACCGCGTAAGTTAGTGACGCCTTTAATGAAAGCCGGGGTGTTAGCAATGCGAGTCACCTGGTCGTAGCCACGGATCTCTTGTACTTTCAAAATATCAATGCCGTACTCTTCAGCGCCCAGCGTAAAAATCAGGAACTCTTGTCCTACCGTTTCGCCAGCCAGCTTCGTGACGGTTGCTAGTCCTGCCATGTTTTTACCCTTCAATCAATAGGTTGAATTTATGTTTGTTTTTAGAGCCGGAAACAAACTTCACGGCCCTATACCTGTTTTATTACGGGTTCGATACAGGCTTCATACCGGTACTTCTGCTATGCGGCAGCTGTGTCATCAGCCATTACACGCTTTTCCCGGTTTAAAGCCTGCAATGCCGACACATCAACAATTAACGCCACGCTACCATCACCCAAAATAGTGGCCGCTGAAATACCTGGCACCTTCCGGTAGTTACTTTCCAGGTTTTTCACCACCACCTGATGTTGGCCAATCAATTGGTCTACCAAGAGTGCATAACGACGACCAGCACTTTGCAAAATCACCACAATGCCTTGAGTGGCTTCTGTTTTCGCATTCTCAACATCAAATACTCGGAACAATTCAACTAACGGCAGATATTCACCGCGCACTTGCAGCACGCGTTCACCACCGGCGAGTGGATGTAAATCTTCAGCCAATGGTTGCAGTGATTCCATTACGGCATTCAATGGCAGAATGAAGACTTCATTACTGACCTTAACGGACATGCCATCAAGGATAGCCAGTGTCAGAGGGAGCAAAATACGAATTGACGTCCCTTTGCCAGCCTGGAAGCTGACTTGCACATGGCCGCCCATTTCCTGAATGTTCCGCTTAACCACATCCATCCCAACACCACGGCCCGAAACATCAGTAACCTGCTCGGCGGTCGAAAATCCTGGGGCAAAAATCAGCATCCCGACGTCTTCATCACTCATATGCTCATTAACCGCCATACCCTGCGATTGAGCTTTCGCCAAAATTTTCTGCCGATTAAGACCGGCACCATCATCCAGGACTTCGATGCAAATATTGCCGCCTTGATGCTCTGCTGACAGAGTCAGATTCCCCACCGGTTGTTTCCCTGCGGCGAGACGTGTTTCAGGATCTTCAATGCCGTGGTCCAGACTGTTGCGGACCAGATGGGTTAATGGGTCAATAATGCGTTCAATCAGGCTCTTATCCAGTTCAGTTGAGCTGCCAAGTAAGGTCAATTCAACCTGCTTATTCAGCTTGCTGGCCAAATCGCGGACTAATCGCGGGAAGCGGCTAAAGACATACTCCATCGGCATCATACGGATAGACATTACCGACTCTTGCAAGTCGCGCGCATTGCGCTCCAACTGCCCCATACTATTAAGTAAATCACCATTAATCACTGGGTCCAAGGTACTGGAACGCTGCGCCAGCATCGATTGGGTAATCACTAATTCACCCACCAGATTAATCAGTTGGTCAACCTTTTCGACCGCCACCCGGATGCTGGTAGATTCGCTCGCTTTGGCTTTTGGTTTGACATGTTCTGCGCTGGTAGGGGCTGCAACCGCATCAGCTTTTGCTGCACTTTTAACTTCCGCAACCGGGGCCGGCGCAGCTTGAGGCACGGCTGCAACCATCGTTTCAGTTGGTGGCTGTTGCGCCAACTCATCTGATACAAAACTAATTTGCTCAGGTTCCAGCACAAAACAGAGTACCGCGCTGATATCATCTTCACTGACTGACGTAATCAGCGTCGCTTCGAGGCTATCGGCTGTTTGGTGCGGATCTTTGACTTCACCCAGATTGCCCAGTTCTTCCAGCATCAGCGGAATTTCTTGCTCTTTCAGCCCTGAGAGGCGAATACGCATGCCGCCCTGCACCAGAGCCGGAGATTTGCCGCCAACTTTGCTTTCAGCTACCGGCGTGGTTGCGCTACTCTGATCAGTTGCCGGTGTATTGCTGGAATTACCTTGCTGCTCTAGAGCCTCGAGTGCCAGTTGGCGCAATGCATGACAAATATACTCAAAGCTTTCCGCGTTAGGTTCTTGAGAGGTTTTGTAGGCGTCCAACTGTTCCTGCATAATATCTTTCGTTTCCAAAAACAGATTGATGATATCGGTGCTTAAGCGCATTTCGTCGCGACGGGCACCATCCAACAGGTTTTCCAACAGATGGGTTGTTTCTTGTAATACCGAAAAACCAAATGTCGCTGCACCGCCTTTAATCGAATGCGCGGCACGGAAAATGGCGTTGAGTTGTTCATTGTCTGGTGCCAGCGGATCCAGCAATAACAAATGCTGTTCCATATCTGCCAGCAATTCATCTGCTTCATCAAAGAAAGTCTGATAAAACGCGGTAATATCCATGCTCACGGTGTCACCTCTACTGTGCGTCGCGGCTTGTCGGAGAGACCGGTACATCACTGGCCGGTGCCGCTGGCAACGATGTCGTTGGCCGGTTGGCTGCCGGAGTGATGTTCCCCGTGCTCGATTGTTGTGTTTGTGCTGCTGGCGGCGCTGCCGCTTTCACTGGCTCAATGGCGGGCGTCGCCGGTATTGTTGCCGTTGCTGAACCGGTGGTAACCGGCGGCGGCGTTGGCTTAGCTGCATCCGTTGTCACCACAGGTGCTGCGGGGGTAACTGCCCCTGTTGTCACAGCAGCTGGCGCAGTAATTGCTGGCGTCGTTCCCGCAGAATCAATCTGTTTCAAACTCTCGGCTTTTTCGATATCCAGCGCTTTGTTATCTAAATTCTCATGCTCAATATCATGCTGAGTCTGTTTATTCAGCACCAAGATACTGATGCGGCGGTTAACCGGATCATCAGAGGCTTGCTCTTTTAGCCGCATCGTCGACGCCATGCCCACCACACGTAAAACCTTGCCTTCATCTAAACCACCAGCCAACAATTCACGCCGTGAAGCATTGGCACGATCCGCGGATAATTCCCAGTTACTGTAACCGCGTTCACCCGTGGCATAGGGCAGATCATCGGTGTGACCAGACAGACTGATTTTGTTCGGGATGTCATTCAGGATTGGCGCTATTGCACGTAAAATATCGCGCATATAGGGCTCAACCTGCGCACTCCCCATCTTGAACATCGGCCGGTTTTGACTATCAATAATCTGAATTCTTAGCCCTTCATCCATCATGTTAATCAGTAGATGTGGCCGCAATGCTCTCAGTCTTGGATCTGACTCAATTAATTGATCCAGTTTTTCTCGTAACTTATTGAGCCGATACTCTTCTTTCCGACTCTCTTCGGAGTCAATGTGCTTGCGCACCTCACCCACTTGCTGAGTCGGGTCATCACCGCCCCCGGGGATTGGGCTGGTGCTGGAGCTACTTTTATCACCGCTGGTCAAGGCAACTTTCAACGGGGTCCGAAAATATTCTGCAATCTGCGTAAGCTCTTGCGGACTGGAAACCGACAGCAACCACATCACCAGAAAGAAGGCCATCATTGCCGTCATAAAGTCAGCATAAGCAATTTTCCATGACCCGCCATGATGGGCTGCACCATGTTTGGCTTTGCGCTTTTTGACCAGAATAACGGGGTGGTTCTGATGCTTCATGCGTCCTCTTCTGTCGCTTGCGGTGCCGGAGCTTTCACTCTGCGCACATGCTCTTCCAGCTCAATAAACGATGGGCGTTCAGTGGTATAGAGCGTTTTACGACCAAATTCCACTGCGATTTGCGGCGCATATCCGTTTAGGCTGGAAAGCAGAGTCACCTTGATGCACTGCATCATTTTGGTTGTTTCTGCACTCTGCTGACGTAACAAGGTTGCTAAAGGTGAGATGAACCCATATGCCAGCAAAATACCCAAGAATGTCCCTACCATCGCATGGGCAATTAGTGCCCCAAGCTCTGCCGCAGGCCTGTCCGCGGAAGCCAAAGCATGCACCACCCCCATGACCGCAGCGACGATACCAAACGCGGGTAAAGAATCCCCCACCATGGCCAAACTGCCCGCCGGAACTTCGCATTCTTGCTCGTGAGTTTCGATCTCTTCATCCATCAAAGCTTCGATTTCAAAAGCGTTCATATTCCCACTGACAATTAACCGCAAATAGTCGGTAATAAATTCTACTAATACCTTATCGGCCAAAATCCTTGGATAATTAGAGAAAATTTCGCTTTCCAATGGACTTTCTATATCGCGTTCCAGTGACAGCATTCCCTGTTGGCGGGATTTTGCTAATAAGCGGTAAAGCAGCGCCATTAAGTCCATATATAGGACTTTGTTATATTTAGAGCGGCGCATCAATTTTGGCATTGCCTTCATCGTGGCTTTTATCGCTTTACCATTGTTACCCACAATAAACGCGCCAATACCGGCCCCGCCGATAATTAAGAATTCAGCCGGTTGATATAATGCGCCAAGGTGACCACCAACAATGATGTAGCCGCCAAAAACCGCACCTAAGACCACGATATAACCCAAAATAACTAACACGCGATATCCTTAGCAAAGTGTGTGGGTGGAAGGTGAGGCGTTAGCACCCTTTGAGTCTGCTGGTTGCCATTAACCGGTTACAGGAACGGTATCCATACCGCTGCTGTAACCGAAAATTCTGACAACTCAAAGAAACTCAAACTGCGCGTCTAACCTGCTCATCCAGCAGTTGTGAAGTTATATCGGCAGATTGCGGAGAAAGTTTACGTTTTTTTACTGCGCGGGAAGGTGGCTGGCAGAGACTGCAAACAAAGCTGTTTCGTGGCTGATGCGCATGGGTGATAAAAGTCCCACCACAGCAGTTACAACCAGAGAGTTGCAACATACCACTGTCAACGAATCGAACTAGAGTCCAGGCTCGGGTCAACGCCAGTAATGGCGGGATTCCGGACTGATCAGGGCACTGTTCGAGGTAAAGACGATAAGCCTTAATAACGGCCTCAACACCGGTGCATTGACCACTTTTTAGCAAGAAGCTATAAGCGTTATAAAACATCGATGAATGAATATTTTGTTCCCAAGTCATAAACCAATCGGTCGAAAACGGTAACATTCCCTTCGGCGGTGGACTGCCTCTCAGCTCTTTATAGAGCTTAATTAAACGCCCCCGGCTGAGTTGCGTTTCGCTTTCAAGCATCTGCAAGCGTGCGCCTAAAGTTATCAACTCCATTGCCAAATGAATGTCTTTGGCTTCCTGGACAATACTTTTTTCAACCATCAGTCATGCTCTTTTCTTAGGCGCACTACCGTCTTTTAACGATAGTTCGTGGAGTAAGTGGCTCGACAATAAAATTCCTGTATGGATCTGCTGCAAGTCATCCACACGAGATTCTTTCGTCAGATGATGAATAGTATTGTGGTCACTAAAACGGAAATGACACACCAATTGGTTAGTCTCAGCTAATTTAACCATCTGCGGTAATGTTAACTGTGATAATGCATCGGCCATGGTATCGGTAATACCTAGACGAAACATCGCTGAGGCTTTCTCATCGTTAATTAACCGCTGTGCTAAAAGCAAATATGACAAATTAATATCATAAATATGTTTGAGTAATTCAGACGTACTCATTTTACACATCCCGACTGATTATGTTTTAAAACATAAGTTGGATGATAGTATTCTTCACCCAAGACCTGGGATCCTTCCCGTATACAGTTAATTAGTACCTATAGAACTAAAAGTAATTGAAACCTACTGGTGCTACATTACAAAAATACCGTTTTGGTATGAAATAACATGTCACGGCTCTTGGCAGCTGAAGTTTTATGCTGCTCTGATATTGCACCTGCGCCATGAAACTTTTCTTACAAAATATTAGGATTATTCCTAAAGAGGCCCAACTCTACTCCCGAATCGTTAGCACATACAATGTGACTAGTGATTCATTTTAAATGTAATGTGACATTGATCACAAAAATAAAATATAAAGTCGCTCTAGAACACATTTTTTGATTGATTTTTAACCACCTTGGTGATCAAAAAACAACCAGAAGTCAGAAAAGAGCTAAAAAACTAGTGATATAGGCCCAATTCTTAGTGTTTTTAGATCAATTCGAACAAAAGCATTCCCAAAGTAAAATAGCAGAACATAAATCTGTCTTAACTCGAAATTATCAGTATTAAGGACTGGTATAGGGGTTTATTACTCGGCAATGCTATAAGTTACCCTCCGAAACTATTAGGTTTAAACGAATATTTATGCGGTTGCCAAAAAAGTCATTCTTCGATTATTTATTAACCTATTTGCCTTTTTGCGTTAAAAAGACCGACAACACGTATTAAAAAAGGCAACAGAGGTAACCACATGTTTCATTTTCACTCTCCCGTACACATTTTCATCAGCACATTTTCAACTTTGGTTCATATCCGCATTTTTGCAAGGGACTTGTGACAAAAATGTAAGATAAGTTAATTAATAATGTTTGAAACATAAGTTTCATTACTTATTTCTGTGCCATTCAGTTTAATTAACTTATTGATATAACTTTATTTATCTCCCATCAACAGCCAAGTGTGACTGACATCTCATTTCTTAACGGTGTGATCCCCTAATCTTTAAGCTATAGCGGTGCTTATAGGAGCTTAATTATGGGATACAGGAATGTGCTGGTCGCAGTTGCCCTTTCGCCTGATAGCCAACAATTGGTTAATAAAGCGGTTTCCATCGTTCGGCCCTATAATGGCAAGGTCTCGTTAATTACCCTGACCACAGAGCCCGAAATGTACAGCAGCTATGCGGCACCGATGCTGGGTGATTTGCGCTCGGTGATACAAGAAGAAGCGCAATTATTTATGGCGGAGTTGGCTGCCAATGCTGATTATCCCATTGAGAGCAGGAATATTGCACACGGCGAATTTGCCGACAGCATGGCGTATTTCTGCCAAAAACAGCATGTTGATCTGGTGATATGTGGCAATCATAGTGCAAGTTTGATGAATAAATTCTCTTGCTCCTCTGCCCGATTAATTAATACCAGCATGGTTGATGTGCTCGTTGTCCCCCTTTGATTAACCGCCCTCTTTCCTCTTATGGCGTCTGCTCAGGCTAAAGAGCAACGCCTTTCGCACTATTAGCTGAAACCATCCTGAAGAGCTCTACTATGATTTTCAGCAGTCTCTATCGTCACTCCCCCGATTGACTTCTTACAGGTAAGGGAATCTGATGCCACAAGATAAAATGAATAACCGCCGTATTCTGCTAGCTTCACGTCCGCACGGCACACCAACTGCCGAAAATTTCACACTCGATATTCAGCCTATTCCACAACCCGCAGCGGGTCAGGTGCTGCTGCGCACCCGCTACCTATCTCTCGACCCTTATATGCGTGGTCGGATGAGCGATGCCCCGTCATATGCTCCCCCGGTTGAAGTAGGTGAGGTCATGGTGGGTGGTGCGGTTTCACGGGTCGAAGTTTCAAAACATCCAGACTTTCAAGTCGGCGATTGGATTCTGGCCAGCAGCGGCTGGCAAGATTATTCACTCTCTGATGGCACAGGCATTCGCAATTTGGGGCCACAATTCCCCCACCCTTCACGCGCCCTAGGGGTGCTGGGTATGCCAGGTTTCACCGCTTACATAGGCTTATTGGATATTGGTCAGCCCAAAGCCGGTGAAACGATCGTGGTCGCCGCAGCCAGCGGTGCTGTGGGTTCTGTTGTCGGACAAATCGGTAAGTTGAAGGGGTGTAAAGTCATCGGCGTGGCTGGCGGCGCAGAAAAATGCCGCTATGTGGTCGAAGAATTGGGTTTCGATGCTTGTCTCGACCATCGGGCCACCGATTTTGCGCAACAGCTGGAAAAAGTGTGTACAAAAGGCATTGATATTTATTATGAGAATGTCGGTGGAGCCGTCTTTGACGCGGTATTACCGTTACTCAACCCACGTGCGCGTATCCCAGTGTGTGGCTTAATTGCGCGCTATAACGACACTGAGTTACCTGATGGCCCAGACCGTCTGCCCCTGTTACAAAGCATCATTTTAAGAAAGCGGATTCGGATGCAAGGATTCATTATCTTTGATGATTATGCCCCGCATTTTGGTGATTTCTTGCAGCAAATGACCCCTTGGGTTGAGCAAGGTAAAATCAAGTTTAGGGAAGATCTGGTCGATGGGCTGGAAAATGCGCCACAAGCTTTTATTGGCCTGCTAGAGGGCAAAAACTTCGGCAAGCTGGTGATACGCGTCAGTAACGAATAGTCAGCAATAAAAAGGGTTTCATCATTCCGGGGCCAAATGGCCCCGGATTTGTTATATAAAACAGTATGATTCGAATCGATACAATAGCGGTTAGAACCACTTACCGAAGCGGCGAATATAGAACTGCTTCATCAGTTGCGCAACGACGCAGTAGCTGATTAGCGTGCCGGCCAGCCATGGGAAGTATTGCCATGGTAAGGGTTGCAACCCAACTAGTGTCCCTAATGGTGAGAATGGAATATAAATGCCAATTGCCATGATTACCCCGGTAGTCAATAGCACAGGCAACGCCGCAGTGCTTTGAATAAACGGAATTTTTTGTGTTCGCAGCATATGAACAACTAACGTTTGCGACAGTAAACCTTCAATGAACCAGCCGGACTGGAACAACGCCTGATGTTCAACACTGTTAGCAGCAAATACAAACCACATCAGAGCGAAGGTTGTAATATCAAAAATGGAGGAAGTCGGCCCAATCCATAGCATAAAACGGCCAATGTTCTTCGCATCCCACTTGCGCGGTTTACGCAAAAACTCTTTGTCCATTTTATCCCACGGCAGCGAGAGCTGAGAAATATCATACATCAGGTTTTGCAACAGCAAATGAATGGCGAGCATTGGTAAAAACGGAATAAAAGCACTGGCAACCAAGACGGAGAAGACATTACCGAAATTTGAACTGGCCGTCATATTCAGATACTTGATGATGTTCCCGAAAGTTTCACGTCCTTTAATCACGCCCTCTTCCAACACCATCAAATTCTTTTCTAGCAAAATAATGTCGGCTGACTCTTTAGCAATATCAGTCCCGGTATCAACTGAGATCCCCACATCCGCATCACGTAATGCTGGCGCATCATTGATACCATCACCCAAGAAACCGACGGTATGCCCATTGCTTTGCAGCATTTTCAACACTCGCGACTTCTGCAATGGTGTCAGTTTGGTAAACACGGTGCGCAGTTCCACCTCACGCGCCAGTGTTTCATCATCCATATCCTCAATTGCTCGACCACTGAGAGGCTCACCGGGTTCCAGCCCAACATCGCGACAGATTTTGGCCGTAATAATAGGGTTATCACCGGTTAACACTTTGACGGCAACCCCATTTTCACGTAATGCGGTAATCGCGGCCTCGGCGCTCTCTTTGGGCGGATCAAGGAAGGTCAACAGGCCTTGAACCACTAAATCGCGCTCATCAGCAATGTTTAGAGGTAATTCACTGACTTGGTTACCCAGCTCACGGGTTGCCAGCAGCAAAACACGGAAACCATCTTCATTATATTGGGTGGCGAGCGCCAGTAATGACATGCGACGAGCATCATCCAACGCATAAATCTCATCACCTTCACGTACATGGGTGCAGATGCTGAGCATCTCTTCCACTGCGCCTTTACAGATCAATTGCTGATGCTGTTGCTCATCTTTTACTACAATGGATAAGCGGCGACGGATGAAATCAAACGGCAGCTCATCAACCTTATTGAAACTACGCAAAGCATCAATCTCTGGCTTGCCGCGACTGAATTTGATGACCGCCTGATCCATCAAATTACGCATACCACTTTGGTGAAAACTGTTAAGCCATGCTAACTGTAATACTTTGCTGTCATTACTGCCGCGCGCATCTAAATGGTGCTCAAGAATGATGCGGTCTTGTGTCAACGTCCCGGTTTTATCGGTACACAACACATCCATAGCACCAAAGTTCTGTATTGCATTCAGTCGCTTAACCACAACTTTTCGCCGCGACATCGCTATAGCGCCTTTAGCCAGGTTGGAGCTGACAATCATCGGCAACATTTCAGGCGTCAATCCGACAGCAACCGCCAATGCAAACAGCGCCGCTTCAGACCAATCCCCTTTAGTAAAACCATTAATCAATAATACAATTGGTACCATCACCAACATAAAGCGAATCAATAACCAACTGACACTATTAACCCCACGATCAAAGGCAGTTTGTGCACGATTGCCGACAATCGACTTAGCAAGCGACCCGAAATAAGTATGCCCACCAGTGGCTACAACCACTGCCATTGCTGTCCCGCTGGCAACGTTAGTCCCCATCAGACAGACATTAGACAACTCAAGTAATTCGCTTTCACTGCTGGCATTCGCCTCTACTGACTTTGAAGTAACGGCGCCCATGGCATCATATTTCTCAATGGGTATCGCTTCCCCTGTCAGAATGGCCTGGCTGATAAACAAATCTCTGGATTTAATCAGTCGTAGATCAGCTGGAATCATATCCCCGGCAGATAATAAAATGATATCGCCGGGTACCAGATGCTTAATGGCTATTTCTTTTTTCGCCGGTTGAGCACTGTGGCTGCTACGGCGCAACACCGTTGCCGTGGTGCGCACCATCGACTTCAATGCTTCCGCAGCTTTATTAGTGCGATATTCTTGCCAGAAGCGCAGCAACCCACTGATTAATACCATCGTCACAATAATACTGACGCCAACCAGATCGGTTTCTTCACCATTTTGCAGAGGCAACCAATAATCAGTAAAGAAGCTGATTGCCGCCAAGATCATTAAAACAAAAATAAAAGGGTTATTAAATGCCGATAAGAGTTGGGCCAGTGCTGGCGGAGCTTTCTCATGTGCAACCTGATTAATGCCATATAATTCCAGACGTTCTTGAGCATCTTCCTCAGTCAGCCCGTTCAAGTTTGCATTTAACTTGGATAAAGTTTGGTCCAGGCTATTTTTAGCCTCTAGCGCAATAGTAAAAGGTTTTTTATTATCGCTTCGGCCGGTAGCTGTCTTTTTAAATTTAGTCATAACGCTTCTCTTTTAATTCTAAACGCACAGGACTTATCCGCTCAATTACTGAGAGATAAATGTGCTGAACTATTATTGCGCTGCCAACTTTGTATTTATATTTAATTAGCAGCAGCTAATTGAGTTAACTCCGGGGTGATCGTCCATAACGACTCCTTACTACCACATGGGTTAGCGCTATTTATTACTTTTTAAAATACAGATTAATTCTCTGAATTAATCATGCTAACAAAATTTAGCGTTGCCACAATGTTGCTACGCTAAATAAAGGCTATACCGGTAATTCCGACGCGATGCGCCAGTGAATAGAGCTGACACTGCGCTCTAAACTTACGCGGCAAACAATACTTTCAATTTCTTTTTGTTCTGCTGGTGTCGCCATAATTTCAGCACAGACCTCTAGCTGCCCCGGTCTGGCAATATCGGCGCTGCAAAGTGACTGTAACCGTAACGCCACACCATTTAGCGCCTGCAAAATGAGCGTGCGAACCAAGATTTCATCTTCAGCACCACAAGTGACTTGAATCCGATACCGAACTTCTAAATCGACAGCTTGTTGCTGAGGTTGCATATTGATTCGTTGTGCCGCTTCGCGTAGCAATATATTGGCGCAAAGGATAACCGCCGTTGCAACAACAGCATTCCAATATAGGCCCAGACCACAAAGCACGCCAATCCCGGCGGAACACCACAGTGTGGCAGCCGTATTCAGGCCACGAATATTCATGCCTTCACGCATTATCACACCAGCACCGAGGAAGCCAATTCCGGAAACTACTTGAGCAGCAATACGGCCCGGGCTGTCAGGGGATGTTGCATAAGAGCTAAGAATAAATACCGCAGCACCGGTGGCGACCAATGCATTAGTCCGTAGACCGGCCATACGCTGACGCCATTGTCTTTCCGCGCCAATTAACGCACCCAGACACATCGCCAGTAATAAATTTACGACAAAAGGAGTTAATGCCATGATTCTCTCCATGAATTAATCATTGGTAGAATAATCATGTGCTATTTAGCACACAGGTAATTGTGCTGATATATACCCGAAGGAAATCAGCAATAACCGGTATTAGTGCCTGGAGGAAAGAGTGCGTGGTTGTTAAATACCATAATAAAAACCCGAATTAATACCCTCGATGAAATTCATCGAGTTAAATAATTTATTGGGTGTGCACAGCTCAGGAAATACAGAGAGGGTGCTGCCCGCCATTTTTCGGCAAGCAACAAATCAGTCGGGAGATGAGTTAGCTTGCCTTGCTTATTTGACTACTACTTTGCGTATCCATTAGTTTCTCCACCGAAATTTTCCAAGAGTATAGTTGCGGGTGATAATTATGTAAAGGTTATATTTCTAAACAAAACTTAAACCAACTTCTGCCCAATAAATAATAGGGATAATATAATAATATCTTTTTTTAATAATACTTTATTGCCGCATACGATATTTATCAGTCTCAGGCGAAAAGCTTTCCCACTTGCTACACTGCAAACGTCACGTTATCACTGGAGTTTTTCATGACCACACCACTCACAACAACACTGACACGGCAGTTATGGCAAAGTTTGGGTTATTCCAACCTCCCTGAGGATCAATTAGTGTTTGTTGCAGAGGAACAACTGCCATCAGTATTTCCGGTAACGCCGTTAGCTTGTGCCGCTATTGCCACGGCTGGATTAGCTGTTGCAGCATTACTTGAGGCCAAGCACGGCTTAAAACCCATAGTCACGGTTGATAGCCATTTGGCCTCATTATGGTTTGGATGGTCATTGAAACCGATAAACTGGCAATTACCCTCTGCATGGGATGCCATTGCGGGGGATTATCAGGCCAGTGATGGCTGGATCCGCTTGCACACTAATGTCCCGCGTCACCGCCTGGCCGTCGAACGTGTTCTAGGCACGCATCAGCATAAAAGTGCCGTAGCTGATGCAGTCAGCCAATGGAAAGCTCATGAGCTCGAACAAGCTGTTATTACTGCTGGCGGATGTGCAGCTCAGATGTATTCTCACCAACAATGGCAACAGCATACCCAAGGTGCCAGTGTCACCAGCGAACCCATTTTTGCGGCGGTTTATCATCCAGAAACTGCTGCGCCCGATTGGGATGTATCACTGGCACAGCCACTAGCGGGTATCCGCGTGTTAGATCTCACTCGCATTCTGGCGGGGCCGATAGCCACTCGCTTTCTTGCTGGTTGGGGCGCTGACGTGTTGCGCATCGATCCTTTCTCTTGGGATGAACCCGCCGTCGAACCGGAAGTCACCCTAGGTAAACGTTGCGCACGGTTAAATCTGAATAATCATCATGACCGCCACATCTTTGAACATTTATTGGGTCAGGCCGATGTCATCATCCATGGCTATCGAGCCGGAGCATTAGAGCAGTTGGGTTACGGCCCGGACGAACGGCGCCAGCTATGCCCCGGACTCGTCGATATTTGCCTAAATGCTTATGGCTGGAGCGGCCCGTGGCGTAACAGGCGCGGTTTTGACAGTTTGGTACAAATGAGCTGTGGCATTGCTGATGCTGGGATGAAATGGCAAAAAGCGCCACATCCTATCCCTCTACCTGTACAGGCACTGGATCATGCAACAGGCTATTTAATGGCCGCTGCAGCGGTCCAAGGACTGGTTCAGCGACTGACACAAAATAGAGGTTACAGCGCCCGACTATCTCTGGCTCGTACCGCCGAGATATTGCTTGATGCTCCTTATCATACCGACGACATTAGTTTAAAAGCTATTTGCGCAACGGCTGATGATTATCAACCGCAACCCGAAATGACCTACTGGGGTCCGGCGTTACGCTTGCACGCACCAATATCATTATCAAGCACACAGTGTCATTGGAGGCTGCCTGCCTCACCTCTCGGAAAAGCAACAGCCCAGTGGCTGTAACCCCCTTGCCCTAGCCTGTGCAACTGTGTACAGCGCTGGGGAAGCCCTCTATCAAGTCATTGACACAATTACAGAAATGTAATGTATCTTTAGTTCAAATTGCGATCACGGTCTCATTTATAGCTCTAACTATTTTAGGGCCTTTGCCGATAGGTTCTTAAAGGACTGTGAAAATTATTTCAATTATAGGGGTGGATTAACTTTAAGTAGCGATGCCTATATCCGGAGTCACTGGTGTTGCCATTCGTCAGTCAACAGCACGGTAGCATCAAGTCAGGATATATCAGGCAAGGACCTTTCCTCGAGCGACTATAGAAACGGAACTAACAATGAAACGTGGAAGTACGCATAACCCATCGGATATAAAAATAGCGCCAGAACATAATAAAGATACGAAAGTATTATTTGTTAATAATATGCGTCTGGTCACTCTGTTTATTGCCATTTTGGCGGGAATACTGCTGTTATTTGCAGCGGCAATTGGTACCTCTGGCTACTTTTTAAAACAAAGTAATCAATCGCTGGAAGAAGCGACTCAAGAACTGGATATCCGTCTGGGCCTGTCTAACAGCTCGAACCACCTGCGTACAGCACGCCTTATTTTGATTCAAGCGGCATCATCGGCACGTATCGGTGATACTCAAGGTTATCAACAAGGTCTGAAAAATGCAGAAAGTCTTATTTCACAATCTCAGCAAATGTTTAACCTCTACTATAACCGTCCTATTAAATCCGAAACCGACACAGCCTTAGATGCACCACTAAAAAAAGCTTATGAAGAGTATCGCGACGACGGAATGAAACTCATGCTGGCCGCGACCAAAGAGGGGCATTTTGAAGAAGTCATCTCGCTAGAAGCAGAAAAACTCAATCAGTTAGATGACGCCTACAATGAGCCACTGTTAAAAGCAGTTAAATATCGTACTGAGCGTGCTAATCAAATCAATCTGGCAGCTCAACAAGAAGCACGCCTGGGTTACATTCTGATGGGGGGAGCCTTTATTCTCGCCTTGCTGCTGACAGTCATTGCTTTCTTGGTGATCAGCAAAGTGATTATCAAGCCGATTAACTGGCTGGTAGAGCGGATCCAGCGTATTGCTCAAGGTGATTTAACCCAGAGTTCAGTTTCGTTTGGCCGCAATGAAATCGGTGTACTAGGCAACAACATTCAGCAAATGCAGGATTCACTATCCTCAACTGTTGAAGCCGTTCGCAGCAGCGCCGAATCTATCTATCAAGGCTCCAGTGAAATTGCATTGGGCAATACTGACCTTTCCGCCCGAACCGAGCAACAAGCGGCGTCACTTGAGCAAACAGCCGCCAGCATGGAGCAACTTACCGCCACAGTGAAGCAGAATGCGGAAAATGCACACCATGCCAGCCAACTGGCGGCTAACGCATCAGGAAAAGCGGCTCAAGGTGGTGATATCGTTAACGATGTTGTCAGCACCATGGATAAAATATCTCTCAGCTCAATGAAAATTGCTGAAATCACCAATGTCATTAACAGCATTGCATTCCAAACCAATATCCTAGCATTAAATGCAGCCGTTGAGGCTGCCCGCGCGGGTGAGCAAGGCCGTGGGTTTGCCGTGGTGGCCAGTGAGGTTCGTAATCTGGCGCAGCGTAGTGCTGATGCTGCCAAAGAAATTGAGTCATTAATTGAAGCTTCAGTTGATCTTATTGGCGATGGCTCAATTCTTGTGTCCGATGCAGGTAAGACTATGAAAGAGATAGTCACTGCTGTCACCCATGTAACTGATATTATGGGTGAAATTGCATCGGCATCTGATGAGCAAAGCCGCGGTATTAGTCAGGTGGCGCAAGCCGTGTCCGAAATGGACAACGTGACACAGCAGAACGCCTCTTTAGTACAGGAAGCCTCCGCAGCGGCAGCATCTCTGGAGCAACAAGCTGAAGTATTGACTCAAGCGGTCGCGGTATTCCATTTGAAGGGACGCAACTCATCCACGGCGCTTAAAAACCCAGCACCGATGTCGACAGCCCAGAATAAAACCAGCACCAATAAAAAGTCAGGTGATGACTCATTGAATTGGGAAACCTTCTAAGTTATCACTAGCAATAATTCAGCCGAGCTATGATTTATAAAAATAGATAACAAAACCGGAGGCAAGGTATCCACCTTCCTCCGGTTTTTTATTACTGCTCGATAACCACCCAGCAGCTAAAAGGGTCAAGAACACTACTTATGCAGTGGCTCAACAAAGGTGCCATCATGGCTGTCAATTTCATTAAAGAACCAGACGCCCGCAGGATAATCCTCTAGCGAAACTAAGTACATGACGCCCTCGCTAAACTGTTCCACCTCTAAAACAACCCCTTCACGTCGTGGGCCGCCATCGGTTTTTACTGTCACCCGATCATTCACTTTCATGATATTACCTTTGGTTAAATCAATGTTGCTAGTGTAGTACAGAATCAGGTGAGAATGATAAGGTTTACGCGCACTCAACGGTATGCTTTTGATGATAATATTGAAGGGAAATATTCACGCAGAGGATTAGTTAGGTAAATCAGCGAATCGATGTAGAGGGAGTGTTAATTGATTGGATTTTGCTTTGCACTAGAAAGTAAAAAACCCGCCTTAGCGGGTTTTTTTATAATCAGCCAAAGGCCAATTAGATTGCAGTTACGTTTGCTGCAGACGGACCTTTAGCACCGTTCTCGATAGAGAACTGTACGTTCTGGCCTTCAGCCAGGGTCTTGAAACCTTGATCTTGGATTGCAGAGAAGTGAACGAACACGTCTTTGCTGCCATCAGCTGGAGTGATGAAACCGAAGCCTTTAGACTCGTTGAACCACTTTACTTGACCTTTCATCATGTTAGACATGTGTATTTCCTTTATTAAAAAATTTTGCCACCATGGGCGTGTTATAGCCGGTTATCAGTCGTTACTTATGGAGGCACTATGAAGGAAATTCGTCAGTGAAGAGCTATCAACGATAACGCTTTAAATATGAACCACTTTACTCAAGATGTCGTGCATAAATAGGTCTGTACCACAGGCCGAGACGCATTAACTCATGACCGGCTTTTAATAGCAACTCTTTTTAGCAGGCAAACTACAGATTCTTGTTTGTATGACTAAAATAAAGCCAAAAAAGCTATTTATTATACTCTTGAAGCTTTGTTTTACACATAATAATCACCAGAATTATTATTAATAGGTGGCGGCACCGCAGCGCTTTTAGTCTCAACAGAGTAAAAATATCTTCAACAGCCTATTTTCATCATCTTTGCGGGGAGCGGCTGAAAGTTTATCTATTGAATTTGCTATAATAAGCAGCCATCTATACCTGAGAGGAATACATGAAAGCCAAGTCTGCCACTTTAGATGATGTTGCGCGCCAGGCTGGTGTTTCATATCAAACTGTATCTCGCGTTCTAAACCAGGCACCGCATGTTTCGCCAAAAACTCGCCATAAGGTGGAGTTAGCGATGACTGAGTTGAACTACGTCCCTAACCGGGTTGCTCAGCAGCTTGCGGGAAAGCATAGCCTAACACTAGGACTAGCCACCACCGACCTCTCCTTGCATGCTCCTTCACAGATAGCGGCGGCTATTAAACGAAAGGCCCGTGAATTGGGATATAACGTCGTTATTGCTATGATTGATGACCATAGTGAACATGCCTGTCAACAAGCCATCAATGAGCTATTGGCTCAACGGGTTGATGGCATTCTAGTTAATGTCCCTTTAAAACCGAAGCGCAGCCAGAAGATTGCCCAGCAATGCGCTGATACCCCAGTACTTTTTCTTGATGTAGACCCGCAATCTGCCGCGTTTAGTGTTTTATTCGATCCTAAATTAGGGGCAATTCAGGGGGCTGAGCACCTGATTGCATTAGGCCACCAACAAATTGTATTTATCTGCGGGCCGAAAGACGCGATTTCTGCCCAATTACGTTATCAGGGATGGTTACAAGCGCTCAGTACCGCCTCATTAGTTCCGCAAGCGGTCTATTATGGAGAATGGAACGCTCGAAGTGGTTATCAGGCAGCACAGAAACTCCTTACCAGCAATATCCCCTTTAGCGCCATTTTAGTTGCTAACGACCAAATGGCACTGGGAGTGCTACGCGCCCTGCATGAGCACAATATCGATGTGCCAAGTCGAGTTTCGGTGATTGGTTATGATGACACCGACGACAGCGCCTACTTTCATCCCCCACTGACGACGATCAGACAAAATTTTAAATTATTAGGTGAAGAAAGTGTTTCTCGCCTAATTGTCAGACTGCACCACACCATTGAGCCTCTTTCTGAGTCTTTGCTGTTGGCCACCGAACTGACGATACGCCAAACAACTGCCATATTTAATCCTAAAGCGCGTGAAAGTGAATAAATGCGATCACTCTCGACTATTTAACCCGCCGCTGTTTACTTTACTTTCTGCTGAATCCATCTTGACTGCATCGAAATTGTGAGCGCATAACATTTATTTTTATCGCTGACTAAAACAAGAAAATACTCACCAAATATGAGGCTGATACCATGACGTCACTGCAAAAGGCTCAACAGCAAGTGAAACCAACCCTATCGCAGATTCTGTCTCGCCGGGATTGGGAAAACCCGCAGGTGACGCAGTATCATCGTCTCGAAGCACACCCGCCTTTTCACAGTTGGCGTGATATTGACGCTGCTAAAAGCGACACCGACTCGCCACAACGGCGGCTACTCAATGGGCAATGGGCATTTAGCTACTTTACTCAGCCCGAATTAGTCCCCGATGATTGGGTTGAGCATGATTTACCTGAGGCAACATCACTGCCAGTACCCGCCAACTGGCAGCTCCATGGTTTCGACACACCTATTTATACCAATGTGCAATATCCCATCCCTGTCGATCCCCCTCGTGTACCGCAGGAAAACCCAACTGGCTGCTATTCAAGTTATTTTACTTTAGAACCTCACTGGCTATCCTCAGGACAAACCCGCATTATTTTTGATGGGGTAAATTCTGCATTTTATCTGTGGTGTAACGGTCAATGGGTGGGATATTCGCAAGACAGCCGCTTGCCTGCGGAATTTGATCTCACGCCTTATTTACAGACAGGCGATAACCGTATTGCGGTATTGGTGTTGCGTTGGAGTGATGGTAGTTATTTGGAAGATCAGGATATGTGGCGGATGAGCGGCATTTTCCGCGATGTCAGTTTACTGCACAAGCCTGATATTCATTTGCGAGATATTCATATTGCAACTCACCTATCTCCCGAATTCAGTTCAGCTAACTTAGAGGTGATAGCGGCGATTAATATCCCACTGCTTGATATTAATAATCTGCAAATCACCGAGGCCTACCAAGTCCGTGTTCAGCTTTTCCTCGCTGATACTTTGGTCGCAGATTTACAGCAACCCCTTGGTACACAGGCGATTGATGAACGGGGCAATTATACGGATCGTACCCACTTAAACCTTCGGGTAACTTCTCCATTATTATGGAGCGCGGAACAACCAACGCTGTATCGTGCTGTCGTTTCTCTACTCAATAGTGAACAGAAACTTATCGAGGCCGAGGCCTATGATGTTGGTTTTCGGCAAGTTGCAGTTCATCAAGGGCAGCTCAAGGTAAACGGCAAAGCAGTGCTGATTCGTGGCGTTAACCGCCATGAACATCATCCACAAACCGGTCAAGCCATTGATGAAGAAAGTATGTTGCAAGACATCATTCTGATGAAGCAACATAATTTTAATGCTGTACGTTGCTCGCACTATCCCAATCACCCGTTGTGGTATCGGCTGTGCGACCGCTATGGACTGTATGTTGTTGATGAAGCCAATATTGAGACCCATGGAATGCAGCCGATGGGGCGACTAGCCGATGACCCACAGTGGTTTTCTGCTTTCAGCGAACGAGTTACCCGCATGGTTCAGCGTGACCGTAATCATGCTTGTATTATCATCTGGTCGTTAGGTAATGAGTCGGGCCACGGAGCTACCCATGATGCCCTCTATCGCTGGATAAAATCCAATGACCCCACCCGGCCAGTCCAATATGAAGGCGGTGGTGCAAATACTGCTGCAACCGATATTGTTTGCCCAATGTATGCCCGAGTGGATGAAGACCAACCGTTTCCTGCCGTACCTAAATGGTCAATAAAGAAATGGATTGGTTTACCAGATGAATCTCGCCCATTGATTTTGTGTGAGTATGCCCACGCGATGGGAAATAGTTTTGGTGGTTTTGCCCGTTATTGGCAAGCATTCCGTGAGCATCCTCGACTACAAGGGGGCTTTGTTTGGGATTGGGTAGACCAGAGCCTGATTCGTAATGATGAAAATAACCAACCTTATTGGGCTTATGGCGGTGACTTTGGCGATACTCCAAATGATCGCCAATTCTGTATGAATGGGCTGGTTTTTCCAGACCGTACTCCTCATCCAAGCTTATATGAAGCACAATGTGCTCAGCAATTTTTCCAGTTCTCATTACTAAGCACCACTCCGCTAGTAATAAGCATAACCAGCGAATATCTGTTCCGAAACAGTGACAACGAACAGCTCTATTGGCGAATAGAGTCAGAGGGGAAATTAGTTCTGGAAGGAAATTTTGAGCTAAATTTATCCCCCGAGAGCACACAGCATTACACTCTGGCTGAACAACTACCGACCATCGATAAATCAGGGAATCTATGGCTGAACGTTGAAGTCAGACAAACGAAAGCAACATCTTGGTCGTCAAATAATCATCGCTGCGCCTGGCATCAGTGGCGTTTACCTCAGGCACTCTCTTTCACTCGTCACTCCCAAGCTAAAGTTGCCACACCGAGTCATCTCCAACTACAACAAGATGCACACCATATTATGGTGGTCCATCAGCAACAGCGCTGGCAGTTCAGTCGGCAAACTGGATTATTAGAACAGTGGTGGGTAGGCGAAAAAGCCATGTTGTTGGCCCCGTTACGAGATCAATTTGTCCGCGCCCCTTTAGATAACGATATCGGTATTAGTGAGGCAACTCGTATTGATCCCAACGCCTGGGTTGAGCGCTGGAAAAAAGCTGGGATGTATCAATTAGAGCAGCACTGTTTATCGCTACAGGCCGATAAATTATCTCACTCAATACAGATTAGCGCGGAGTATGGCTACAAATTTGCCGATGAACAGCTATTGCATTCACATTGGCTATACCACTTTGATCAGCATGGTCGAATGACTATTGATGTCCGGGTTCAAATCGCTACATTACTCCCCTCCCCGGCAAGAATTGGTATGTGCTGCCAATTATCCGATGTCGCCGAAAATGTTGACTGGCTAGGCTTAGGACCGCACGAGAACTACCCTGATCGCCAGCTCTCTGCACAATTTGGACATTGGCAACAATCTCTCAGTCAAATGCATACTCCCTATATATTCCCAAGTGAAAATGGTCTGCGCTGCAATACCCGCAACCTGAATTACGGAAACTGGCAATTAACTGGACAGTTCCATTTTGGTATCAGCCGTTATAGCACGCAGCAGTTAATGACGACTAACCATCAACACTTGCTTAAACCAGAGCCGGGCACTTGGCTGAATATTGATGGTTTTCATATGGGAGTGGGCGGCGATGACTCCTGGAGCCCTAGCGTCCATACCGATCATTTACTGACCAATGAAGTTTATCAGTATAAGGTCCGTTGGCAGTACAAAGTTCAGTAATCAGATGGTATAAAGTCCGGTTTTTATTGGGGTGAAGTAAATTCAGTAATTGTTTTCTGTGATTTCGGATTTATACCTATATCGCCCCAAGAGGAAGCCTTCTAGTATCAAGGTGTTCCAAACATCTCTTAGTCTTGATTGCAGCCATGCAATAGTCATACATGTACAACTCCTTTGCAAATTTATGCGCCCCCTATCGGGCGCTTTTTTTGCTTTCTACTCCTGCGATACCCTCAAGTTTTTAAACTATTGTCATCACTTAAGCACATTCTCGCCATGAACTATTTCTATTGCGGGACTAAGATAGTCATTCGGTTATTAGCATAGCTATTGACTTAGTATCTTCATGCGACAAGAGGAATATTATGACATCGTTAACTCATCTCCCGGCAAATATGGTCGCGATTGAAATCACCCAAACTGGTGGTCCAGAAGTTCTTGTTCCAGTAAAAAGACCGACACCTATGCCCGCTGCGGGCGAAATATTAGTTAAGGTTTCAGCCGCTGGAGTTAACCGCCCTGATGTCATGCAGCGTCGCGGGCAATATGCTCCACCACCCGGAGCATCAGATATTCCAGGGTTAGAAGTCGCAGGTGTGGTCGTTGCTCTCGCCGCCGGTGTTAGCCGCTTTAAGATTGGGGATAAAGTCTGTGGGCTCATCGCAGGGGGTGGTTATGCCCAATACTGTGTCATACATGAAACTAATGCCTTGCCTATCCCTAACAACCTGACAGAAATAGAAGCCGCCGCCCTGCCAGAGACATTCTTCACTGTGTGGACCAATTTATTCCAGCGCGGCCATTTTACTGCCGGTAAGACAGTATTAATTCACGGAGGCTCTTCGGGTATCGGAACCACGGCCATCTTATTAAGTAAGGCATTCGGTGCAAAAACAGTTATTGTTACCGTCGGTTCCGAAGAAAAACGTCAGGCATGTCTGGCGTTAGGTGCCGATATTGCCATTAACTATCATACAGAAGACTTTGTCGCTGAAACCAAGCGGGCCACCGCAGGAAAAGGCGCTGATGTTATTGTTGATTTAATTGCTGGCGATTATGTCGCGCGTAACTACGACGCTGCTGCTATGAATGGTCGTATTGTTCAGATTGGTACGCAGAATGGCAATGCCAAAGATCTAAACTTTATGTTGATGCTGTTAAAACGCCTCACACATACAGGCTCAACTTTGCGCTCACGCAGTGTGGCAGAAAAAGCGCTCATCGCCAAAGAGCTGGAGCAACAAGTTTGGCCGCTGCTGGGTCAGAACAAAATGAAACCGCAAATATTTCAGACGTTCCCATTGGAAGATGCAGCAAAGGCCCATGAATTGATGGAAAGCAGTACACATATTGGTAAAATTGTGCTGACCGCTTAGCGTGGTTTCGACCTATAACTGCCCGTATCGTGAAGATTCATCAGGTGAAAGTTGAAGTGATTGCTTTCACCTGATGAATAAATAAAATAGTGATATTGCTCCCGCTTAGCTATAACAGTTTTGCAAACTAATTCATCGAATTGATATACCTTAAATTTAACTTTTCATGCTAATCTATAACAAGCCATTATGGTTTAATTTTTATGCGCTATTAAATACAAGGTCATAATTATGGACATAATTAAAAAAATATTAATCGACGACATCGCAAGAATAAACCAGAAAGAAAATAGAGATGGCCGGTTAAAATTTAACAGCGATTTTGTCTACAAACATCCCTACCTCTGCCTGGCGATGTTGATCTCATACTTTTTTGTATTAGTTTTAATGTACTTAACACCTTACTTTGGTACTGGCTATATGATCGCCTTTACCGTTTTCTTTGTCTTGATGTCAGCCGTTCTGATGATGGAAATCAAACCCGTATTTAAGTTTGATGATATTGGCATTCTTGATTTACGTGTTTGTTATAACGGCGAATGGTTCTTCAGTCGCGCATTATCAAGCCAAGCAATTGATGAAATACTTAATAATAAAAATATCAGTGATGATTTTAAGCTGCGATTTAAAAATATAATTAGTAATAAAGGTGAAATAGACTTTTATGATGTCTATGATTTAGCCTATTTGCAAAAAAAGTCGATGCGAAGCAATGAACTGAATGATACCGCATCATTAGCCAGTACATCGGCGATCAGACAATAATCAGCAACATTCAGCATACTCATACCCAGCCAGAGACCAGGTGAGGTATGAGTTTATCTTTTAGCCAAAATTAGGCTTCCAATCATTAAATCTTGGTAACCCTCATTGAGGTCATCGCCAGCTTTATCATCATTAGCAACTGTCGAAAACTTACCTTTTATTGACCTGACATATTCTTTTTGCTAGGTAAATATCGTTAATAAATCAAAATGATGCCTATAATAACGCTATTGTATCTAATAATAAGAGGCGACAGGCATGGACAAAATTGACGAACAATTGATTGCAATTTTAGCAGACAACGCACGGATATCCCTGAAAGACCTGTCTCAGCAAGTCAACCTCTCCTCCCCCAGTACATCCGAGCGCCTAAGACGCCTCGAAGAACGTAATATCATCCGTAGTTATACATTGGATTTGGACCAGCGGGCCTTCGGCTACGGTTTACAAGCCATTGCGCGTGTGAAGCCTTTACCCGGAATGCGGCACATCACCGAAGAGATGATTAAGGAAACGTTGGAATGTGTCGAATGTGATAAAGTTGCTGGCGACGACTGCTTTGTTAGCCGCTTATACATTCATTCCATGGATCAATTGGATATCATCATCGATCGCTGGTCAGAACATGCCGAAATCCAGACTTCAATTGTAAAATCCTCCCCGATTATGCGACGGCTGCCACCATTAGTGCAGATAACGAAGACAAACAAAATCTAAAATCTGTGCCACAGACCTCACATTACCTATAATAAAAAGTTATGATCGACAAAATTAATATCTAGAAGCGGAAAGTTGATGAACAATTATAATCAAAGTCATGCGTTAGATTCATCGATTCTTACGCTCCCCTACAGCAGTTGGGATCAAAGCAATGCGGAAAACACCAGTGCCATCGAAGCGCTGGAGCAAGGTAAAGTGCTGTTTTTACCTCATCTAACCTTTGAGTTAAGTGAGCAGGAAAAGCAACTGCTTGACCCTGCATTGGTTGATGTTAAACGTAAAAATATCAGTTTTAAACCGCAGGAAGGCACACTTACCGGTGTCACTGATGAAAGTAAAGTGGCATTAACCCGCCAATTGCTTGAGCGTTATTATCAGAGTTGCCTCAGTCTGGTGAATCAATTATTGCCGGAATATACCACGGCCTTACGCAGCCCAACCAATAGTCTGCGCTTGCATCCGGTGACCGCCTGGCGCGATAAAACATCGTGGCGTAAGGACGATAGCCGCTTGCATATTGATGCTTTTCCTTCGCGACCAAATTATGGCGAGCGTATCATCCGAATCTTTACCAATATCAATCCTCATGGTGAACCACGGTCATGGCGAGTCGGAGAAGATTTTACACAGCTTGTCAGCCGCTATTTACCACAGCTTGATAGCTATTCCCCTATTAGCAGTTGGCTGCAACATAAGGTCGGAATCACCAAGCGCCGCCGTAGCCATTACGATCATTTGATGCTTCAGTTGCATGATAAAATGAAGTCAGATCTGGATTATCAAAAGAATGGTCAACAACAAGCCATTGATTTTCCTTCGGGTAGCAGTTGGATCTGCTTCTCAGATCAAACGCCACATGCGGCGATGGGCGGGCAATATATGCTGGAACAGACCTTCCTACTGCCGGTTGACGGTATGAAACACCCCCAGCAGTCTCCGCTAAAAATACTGGAGTCATTGACCCAGAAAACGCTGATATAACTGATGGCTGACTGCTGCCACTGACGACGATAAATCCGCGGATAAGGCGGATTTATCACAGTGATAGGCTACATTTTATATGCCATAAATTAAGCATAAAAAAATGCATATCAGACTTGATCCGTGGCAAAAAAATAAATATCATTTTCCTCGCAATGTAAGCCAACCCAATAATAGTTTGACCTGAGGCAAAGAAATTGACCTCATCGAGCGTAGCCTGTGTGTGGCAGTTATTTAGCTATTCATCTTTGTTTTGGCTATAGGTATATATCTTAGATAGTGGTTTGATATTAAGTGCGAATGTTGCACTCGATAGTTGTTGAACCTTATCGGATAACTATTGGAGGTTAATATGGTTAAAGTCTATGACAGAAACAGAAACCAAATTATCCCAGGCAAACGTGTAATGGTCGCGCAAACCGGGGAGATCGACGTAGCGAAAGCTATCCATGCGGAAGGTCTGGCACCAGTACAAGCTGAGCGTGAGCCGGTGGTAGAATTACAGCAAACTGGCGAGCGCTATGTGCCTTTCGATTTAGTCAGACTCGGCTAATAATCTTCCCTACATAGAATATTGGTAGGTTAGAAACTCAATTTATTAGTATCGATACTTATATACCGGAGCTAACCTCTATCTACTCGGTTGCTCCGGTCATTGTCATTTATATAATAACAGTAATTATCAAAAAACCATTTAATAACAAAATGTAATTATGACAAAGGCAAATTTCATTTATAACCAAGATTGATTAACTTATCCGGCAGCTATTCTCGGCCACCGGATAAGCTCAGTTTAAATATGGCAAGCAGGCTCAATCACTTGGGCTACTTTCTTTTGGAAAGTTTCAAGCTGACAAAGTTTGTTCTCACCACTATTTTCACAACCTTCTATGGCCACAGGAACAATCCCGGCCGGATTATTTTTTAGATCTAATTTATCGGCATTTCTTAGCTGGTCCATCGTTTGATAAAACATCTTCACCGCTACATAGCGTTGGTGATTCTCAGGATTTTGCCAAAGCTCAAATACCAATCCCCCTCCTGGCGGCGTATTATCCGGTTGCTGCGGCAACTGCCAATTAGCCCCCAGCATACCCGCAATATTGGCGATATTGGTATCGTGCCCGCCGAGGAAAAGTACTTTAGTTTGTGGTGATAATGGGAGTGTTTGCCCCTGTGCATCGCGTTGTAGCACTAACGCGGTGTCAATCTGCTGTAACAACGGAGTGCCTTTAGAGCGGGCGATATAGGGTGTTTTAGCCATCAAATCAAATTGCACATTATGTAGCGATAGTAGAGAAACCCAATTTTCGGCCCCACTGAGCCGATGCCAGGCAACATCCGGCATCGCTTGTGAGTTTTGTAACAGGAAAATTTCACCTAATGTGGATGACAGCGCCAGTGGCCCACTTAATGAGACTTTCGTCCCTGCTTTATTCACCTCAATCTTATTGGCGGCAAAAGTGGCAAAGTCACAAGTTTTTCCGTTTTGTTGTAACATTTTACAATAAGGTGACGCCGTAAAATTGAGCACCTCGCCCATCTGAGCAAAAGGTTTGGCATAGCGCTGGCTCAATGTGCTTAATGGCCCCCCCAACCGCTCCTCAACTGCCTTATGAGTTTGTACCGAATCTAACTTGCAAACCCCGGCATCAACCGGATGAAATAGTGGGTCTATTTTTTTCAAGTCAGCCTGATAATGGACCTTCAAGCCGCAACCCGGAGCGACGCCATCGAGGAATGCCTGCCCGGTTAACCGGGTGCGTTGGTCAACATCCGCTTGTGCGTAAATAGCGCCATCAGCCGGACATCCCGCAGGTAATAACCCCTGACTGCGGAAATAATCACCATAAAATCCGCCCATTAGCGTCACTAATTGCGCCCCGCGAGGGGTTAAATAGCCCGCTTTTACAGGCCACTGCGGCCACTTGTCAGGTGTTACATCATTCATTAGCTGTGTTTGTTTCGTCGGCGAGCGAACCCCATGGCGACTCAAAATCACCACGCGCTCCAAAGTGTAACCGCCAGGTTGTGCGACAACTGGCGCAGCACTGATAGTAAAACTACTTAGCATCAAAGTTAGTGCGGCGAACCGCAGAGGTTTTTTTGCTACTGTCATAATTTTATATCCTTATTAAAACTACGAATATTTTTGCCCTATCGAGTATGGTCGACGATAACTCACCTCACAATGTACTAAAGCAACAAACAGGCATACCCCTGGTAGACGAAGGGCTAACATGAAAAAATTTTGTGTTGGGACGCGCTAAACTTGATTCGCTTCTCATTGTTAGAATGATAATTAGCCGATTATGTAATTAACAATGCTTATACTTAAGGAGGAGCCAGACAGATCCACTATCCGGTCCATAGCTAGCGCCGTAGGGTTGATGGATATAACCCATAATCCAATAGACAAATCATAAGGAGTCTGACATGCGGAAAGCAGGCGATATCGACAGAGTTATGTCGGCCAGACAACTTCCCAATAAAGCTGTAGCCCTGATCCTTGCCGGGGGCCGCGGCTCACGCCTTAAAGACCTTACGTCTGTCCGGGCAAAACCGGCAGTTCACTTCGGTGGAAAATACCGCATTATCGACTTCGCACTATCTAATTGCCTTAATTCAGGAATTCGTCGTATCGGGGTGATAACGCAGTATCAGTCCCATACCTTGGTACAACATATCCAGCATGGTTGGTCATTTCTCAGTGAAGAGATGAATGAGTTTGTTGATTTATTACCGGCGCAACAACGTCAAGGCCGAGAGCATTGGTACACCGGTACTGCTGATGCGGTGTTCCAGAATCTGGATATCATCCGCCGCTATCGCGCTGAATACGTAGTGATTTTGGCGGGGGACCATATTTATAAAATGGATTACTCACGCATGCTGTTGGACCACGTAGAGAGTGGCGCAGCCTGCACCGTAGCTTGCATTGAAGTGCCAAAGGAAGAAGCAACTGCCTTCGGCGTAATGGAAGTATCCGAAGATCTGCAAGTGAAAATGTTCTGGGAGAAACCTGAAGACCCGCCGACACTGCCCGG
This sequence comes from Yersinia alsatica, assembly GCF_902170305.1. Taxonomy (GTDB): domain Bacteria; phylum Pseudomonadota; class Gammaproteobacteria; order Enterobacterales; family Enterobacteriaceae; genus Yersinia; species Yersinia alsatica. The sequence continues at coordinate 159,190 of NZ_CABHWW010000011.1, forward strand.
TAAGCCAGACCGTAGTCTAGCCAGTATGGGGATTTATGTGTTTAACGCCGAGTTCCTGTTTGGCCTGCTTGAGAGCGATCATGCGGACGAAAGCAGTAGCCATGATTTTGGTAAAGATATTCTGCCAAAAATCACTGAACAGGGCCATGTTTGGGCACATCCGTTCTCTCTGTCTTGTGTTTCCACATCGCCTGATGCCCCTGATTATTGGCGGGATGTCGGAACACTGGATGCCTATTGGCAAGCTAACCTCGATCAGGCCGCCATCACACCTGAGCTCGATATGTATGACCCTAATTGGCCAATACGTACCTATGCCGAGCCACTACCACCCGCAAAATTTGTTCAGGACCGCTCTGGCAGCCATGGCATGACCATGAATACGTTGGTTTCCGGCGGCTGCTTTATCTCCGGATCCGTGGTGGTTAACTCCGTGTTGTTCTCCCGTGTTCGCGTCAATTCATTCTGTAATATTGATTCTTGCGTATTGCTACCCGACGTCAATGTTGGCCGCTCTTGTCGCTTGAAGCGCTGCGTAATTGATCGTGCCAGTACCATTCCTGAGGGGATGATCATTGGTGAAAATGCCGATGAAGATGCCCGTCGTTTCTATCGTTCAGACAACGGCATTGTCCTTGTCACCCGAGAAATGCTGGCAAAGCTATAAAAGCGGAGATGGCCTGACATAGACAAGCTGGGAATAATTTATATAATCAGGCCAAACAAATGAAAGGGTTTGATTATGTCATTTACTGAATGGGTTATTCTGGGTGTCGTTATTGGTTGTGCCGTCGGTGCCTTGCTGAAGATTTTTGGTAAGAAAAAAGACAGCTAGCCTTTTCAGTTCTCTGAATCAGTAACCTAAGACGGCACTTAGCGGTGCCGTCTTTTTTTGTGATGGTAATAGCATTAATTATCAGAATGTATAGCGTAACCCTAGACGAAAGCGGTACTGCTCACGGTTATATTCATTCCAACGGTCCAGCCATTGCAACTCAAAATAAGGCATCCAGTGAGTATCGATTTTATAGCTGAATTTATTGGTGATTTCCCAATGAGAGCTTTTACCATTTTTGCCGTGGAAATCATTGACCCGGACAAAATAGTGAGGCTCAAGAGTATATGACAGGGCATCTGTCAGTTTGAAATTCCAATAGGTCGCAAATTCATGAGTATCATTATGAGCATAATCACCATTAAGATCTTTTGACTCATAATTATTATGATTATAGCGATAGCGTGCAGTTAAATTAAAAACGGGTAAAAATTTATAATTAAAATCTATATACCCAGAACCCCCCGATCCCGCGCTGTTAGAATTAATAAGTCCGCCAGGGGAAATAGTAAACTTATCGGTAGGTTTAAAGAGTGGATACCAACCCTCCAGCTCATTATAACTGTGTTTTAACTGATCCAGCCTTCCCGCATTATAAGCATTTGTTAACATTAATCCGGAACCATTATCGAAGTTATACCCACCGCGTAGAATGACTTCATGCTGCTCAGATGCCGTATTGTATGCTTCCCGGGTTTCAAGATAGGCTCTACCGGCAAATGTGCTGGCAGAGCTTATTAATGAGGCAATCAAGACAATTGAGTTATATTTATTCATGACAAATCCCTATTGAGAACAATAAATGAAGGTTTTTTTATTTTTCTTACATCATGAAAATTGACAAATAATTATCATGGCTACGCCTCTGCCATAAATATATGGCAGAGAAATAACACAATCGAAATAACAGCATGTCAGTCTTTAATGGAGAAACAGTGTCACTCTGCTGTGACCATTTTACGCAAATTCAAGTCAGCAATAATTTTAACGAAGCGCTGCTCATTAAGTTTATAAAACAGCCCCATGGTAATGGCGGCAATTAATGCCAAAGTGCAAGGGTAGATAAAAATCAGTTGGCGTAACCCCTCCAGTACTGACGCAGATTGTGCCACGTTCGGAATATACCCAATCTGAGTCAGCATAATACCGGGTAGAAATCCGGCCAAAGCGGCTGAAATTTTACGAGAGAACGTATATCCGGTATATACCGACCCCTCTGCACGAATACCGGTTTTCCATTCGCCGTAATCTACGGTGTCGGAGACTAATGCCCAATTCAGGCTATTCACAAAGGCGGTGCCAAAGAAAGCCATACAGGAGAAAGCCACGAAGGTTACTGAGCTGGTGCCCCAGACGTAATTCAACACATCCCCCAAAACCCATAACATTAAGCCACCGAGATAGACCGTTTTCTTACCAAAATGCTTTACTACAGTCGGGACCAGCAGCACGCCAATCAAAATGCAGCCCATACTGAAGAAACCCATATAGGACAACAAATGGATATCCTGTAGTACGTATTGCGTGTAATAAACCTGAATAGCCAGTTTGATATTAAATGCCGCCAGCGTACACAGGTTAGCAATACAGAGTACCAGTAGCGGTGGATTTTTAAATATGGCGCAGAATGATTTAAAAATACCGGGCTTATGGTGCACCGACACCGGTTCCACATAACGTTCTTTGACGCCGGAATAGCACCACCACATACAAACTAAACCGAAAGTGACGAATATTATCGCTGCAACCAAATAGCCGATTTCAGGTGAGGAAGTAAAAAGCAGCTGGATCGGCATAAAAGCAACAGTACACAATAATAACCCGACTGTTGCTCCGCCTTGACGCCAAGCTGCCAGATGGGCGCGCTCATTCGGGTTTTTCGTCATGGCCGGAACCATCGCCCCGTAAGAGCAATTCATCAAGCTGTAGAATAAGCCGAATAGCATAAACAATATTGTCGCCAGTACAGTTTTGATATTCAGACTAAAACCGGTATTGAGAAAGTTTGCCACTGCCAGCAATGCTACCGGCAGCGAAGCATATAAAATAAACGGCCGAAATTTGCCTTTGGCACCAATATGACGGCGAGAATCTAACAGCACGCCGGTAAACATATCGGTAAAGGCGGTAAAGAACTTCGCGATCAAGAAGATGACGCCACCATAAATAGCCGGAAGCCCCAGAATATCAGTATAGAATTTCAGTAAATACAGAGTCCCAATGCACAACATCAGGTTAGAGCCAAAATCCCCCATTCCGTAAGCTATTTTCTCCCGTAACGGCAATCTGAGTGTCACGGAGTCCTGGTAAGTTGAATTCGACATCTGACAGGTCCTTATTATTTTTTTAACCCGCTTACCTCCGGTGAAATATCACTCGCACCGGAGCCTGCCATAAGCGGGTTGTAGGGTTTGGGCAGTGTTAATCCATCTGATTAATATCGGCAACACTAAACTGCTGGGCTGACATCGCGTTTGCGCGCCTCCAGCTCGGTGACAATTTTGATGTAGTTCTTTTCGGTCAGATGGTAGAACAGTCCCATGGTTAGTGCGGTCAAAATCGCCAGCGCGCAAGGGTATAGGAAGATAAGCTGAGTTAAGCCCTCCAGCGTCCTTTCTCCTTGTGCCACGTTAGGCACATAGCCGATATAAGCCAACATGACGCCGGGGAAGAAGCCAGCCAGCCCTTGGGAAATCTTGCGAAAGAAAGTAAAGCCGGTATAAACCGTCCCTTCAGAGCGCACGCCTGTTTTCCACTCACCGTACTCCACGGTGTCAGAAACCAAAGCCCAGTTCAGACTGTTAACAAATGCTGTACCAAAGAATGCCAGACAAGAGAACAAGACAAACAGCGTCGAGGTATTGCCCCAGATGTAGTTCATGGCATCGCCCAGAATCCACAGACTCAAGCCCCCCAAATAGACGTTTTTCTTACCAAAGCGCTTCACGACTGTAGGCACCAGCAGTACCCCCAGCAAAATGCAGCCCATGCTGAAGAACCCCATGTAGGACAGCAACGTCACATCGTTAAGCACGTATTGGGTGTAATAAATCTGGATCGCCAGTTTGATATTAAAACCTGCTAAAGTGCACAGATTGGCAATACAGAGAACAAACAAGGGTTTATTTCCGGTAATCGCTTTGAAAGATTGCAATAACCCCGGCTTGGCAGCTCCTGGCTTGGGTAACTCAACATAACGCTCTTTCACACCGGAGTAGCACCACCACATACATAGCATGCCAACGAAGGCGAAGATGGCCGCAGCCACCAGGTAGCCCGTTTGCGCCCGTCCCTCAAAGAGCGACAAAATCGGCACAAACCCCACAGTACACAGCAATAGCCCCACCGTAGCCCCACCTTGACGCCAGGCGGCAAGCTGAGCACGCTCTTGCGGGTTTTTGGTCATCGCTGGCACCATTGCACCGTAAGAACAGTTCATCATGCTGAAAAACAAGCCAAAACTCATAAAAATTAATGTGGCGGTAATCGTCTTGCCCGTAATACTAAATGGTGTGCCTATAAAGTTAGCCACCACCAGCAGGGCCACCGGCATAGAGGCATACAGAATAAATGGACGAAACTTACCTTTTGGCCCGATATTACGGCGATTATCGAGCATCACGCCGGTTCCAATATCAGTAAATGCCGTGAAGAAGCGGGAAATAAGGAAAATTAGCCCCCCCCAAGCGGCAGGGATTTCCAAGACATCGGTATAAAATTTCAGTAAATATAACGTACCCACGCACAACAACAGATTTGACCCTACATCACCAATTCCGTAGGAGAATTTCTCGCGTAGCGGAAGTATCAGTTTGACCGGGTCTTGATGTATTTCACTCATGGTGACTCTCCTGAAAGGCCCGCTTCTGGCAGGCCTCTACCTGTGTTATAACACCCGTAATGATGCAAATAATTCGGCCCATTCACTGCTCGCACGATAAAACACCGGCGGCTGCCCCATAGGTGCGGCGACAGTCACTTCTGCCCCACCGCAATGTGGCTCACCCGTCCACAAGTTGACCCAACTGTCTTGTGGTAGATACAACGTCCAGTCACTGCGGCCTTCCTCATAGACCGGTGCTACCAGCAGATCACGACCAAATAGATACTGATATTTCAGGTTATAGGTATGCGCATCATCTTCGTAATGCAGGAATAGAGGGCGCATCACAGGTAGGCCTGATTGTGAATTCAGTGCCACCGCTTGTTTGATATAGGGTTTCAATGCAGCAAAAATGTGGGTCATGCGCGCAAACTGGCGGATGGTTTCAACATCGTGATCAAACTGCCAATTATCATCCGGCCGATTACCTTCGTGAGTACGCATTAGTGGAGTAAAGGCGCAGAATTCACACCAGCGCATCAGCAACTCTTTACTGCGCTTCATATCAAACAATGTGGTGTAGCCGCCAATATCACTGTGATGCAGGCCATGCCCAGTCATTGCCAAAGATAAGGCCGCAGGGATAACCGATGCCAGACCATCATCCAGACTCCAGTCAACGTTCTGATCACCCGCCCACATCATGACTGAGTATTTCTGGCTGCCGGTGTAGCCTGCGCGCATAAAGAACAGAATTTCACCTAACTTGCCAGTGTCAACCAGCGCATCGTAGTTGCACTTAGCCCACAGGGCTGGCCAAGCGTTATGCATAATTTCGGCATCGACACCATTATCCAGCAGAGTATCGGTCGGCAGGTATTCACCAAAGTCTGCCATCCAGCCATCAAGACCAAATTCAATCAGGTTCTTTTTAATGACCTCCTTGTACCAGTCGTAGGCGGCAGGTTTAGTTAGATCAACCACCCCAGCATAGAATTCGCCAAATTCCACCTGATAGTCATTGCCGCTGTAATCTTTGGTGAGATAGCCTTTTTCGGCGGCTTCGGCATAGAGCTCTTTTTCAATTGCCACATAGGGGTTGATATAGCCGAGGAAGCGTACCCCCTCTTTTTTCCATTGTGGAATCCGGGTATCCAGTTCCGGGTACAGTTCGCTGTCCCAGCGCCAGTTCCACATCAGGCGCTTACCGAATGAGGTAATGCGGCGGCCTTCCCAGTCTTGCGCCCAAATACCACTGACCTTCACGCCATGTTCGCGCATCACATCCAGTTTTTGTTGGCACACGTCAGTGCCGCCCTGAATGCCCAGAATCACCCCGTCATAAACCCAGTCTGGCAACTCTGGCTGACGCCCCAGCAGCGCGGTCAGTTTTTCTAACAGGCCGATATAGCTGTCGGCGCATTCAAAACGCAGCACTGCACTATCTTGCCAAATCGCCAGTTCGTGGTAATCCGAAGCCGAGAAATCGAAATTCATGTAGCAGCTGTTGTCGATGTGGCAATAATATTTTTGGCTGCTGACAAAGGTAGGTTGCGGGAAGAATGTCCAATAATAGTCGCCACCGGCATTTTCTTTGCAGTCCGCCTGCCAGGTAACATAGCTTTGTTTATTACGCCCCACGCCTTGTTCACTGGTCCATAGCGGGAATGGCTTGCCGCGCAAATCGAAATAAGAAAACTGCTCGCCACAGCCGTAAATATGGTCTTCTTCCTGTGCGGCTAGTCGCAGCCACATGCGGTTATTGTCTTTATCTCCATTGCTCAGTGTCATCTCCAACCGTCCGGCGGCATCAAGCGTAATATGCAACTGGGCTTCGGCCACCTCCCCGCGGCTGAAATGAATATCCCACCCCTTCCCCTTGGCGGTAATAACCGCATCGGTCAGAGCCAGCTTTTCACTTAAGCAATCTTTGATACTGAAATTGCCGCGGAACATGTCGATATCGGCTTTACCGCGGCCAATCCATAAGCAAGGTACCTGCTGGCTGTGTTTAAGCAGCAGTCGCTGTTGGAATAAGAGAGTAAAACCGTCACTCTGTTCGATTAATTCCAGACCCGGCTGACCGCCTGATTGATAAGTCATAATAAAATCCCCAAAAGATATAAATGCTGTTGATTTTGTTAGGGTATCCGGCACGGGCCAGATACCTTGTCATCCGAACGGTTGGCGATCAAAATCGCCCAATTAAGTCAGTTCGATAACCTCAAGATTGAGTAACTGAGCCACCTTACGCAGTAGCGGACGATGCTCGCCGTACACCAGCGAGGTATGGTGCTCCATCCCCGCATCCAGCAGTCGTTGGCGGTAACTATCAGCATCGATATCCAGTCGGGCGGTTCCGGCAGTACCTGAGAAGGCCAATGGCGCTTTGATCATCTCGCCCCCGGCGAGCATTAGGCGCAACTTGCCCTCACCCTGGGTGATTCGACATAACGTGATTCGGCCTGGTTTGAGGGCAAATTCGGACAGCAGAGGTAACTGGCGATTGGAATGGATGGTTGCCCGCACCGGCCCATCGTGGTCAGCCATTTCAATGGGAGCCTGACCGCAGTGCCAGAACACCACGCCATTGCTCTGTGGGTCGATATCCACTAGATCGGTATTGAACGCCGCATTACCAGAAGCCCATTGCGCCATTAATGAGGAGAGCACACCGAACATATCGGCCTCACAGCCGCAAGGCACTTTGTCTTCATTCATCAATGCCAACGCGCCACAAGCAGCACAACCATAGTCGGTAAAAAAATCCGGCCAGCAGCGCACCGCAATACCGCAATAACCTTCCTGCTGGGCTTTCTCACGCAAGGCGGAATAAACCTTTAACGTTTTGCAGGTAGCGGTTTGATCCATCTCTGCCAGATTAGGGAAATCTTTAGCACGACGTTGATAAGGGGCGTCAGCCACACTGTCCGGTAACGCTTTCACTTCATCAATAAATGCCAGTACCGGTTGGCGATCGACACTCACGCCAAAGTGTTGTGTCAGTTGTTGCTGGTTATAATTGCAGGCATCAAAGCCCAATGGATGCTCGCCAATGACCATCACTTTGGCGCGTTTAAAGCGGTTAACGATAGCGGCAGCTTGGGCTAATTGTTGCAGCTCCCCCACGACACGGGCATCGTTCGGCAGACCATGCACCGTTTGCACTTTGATATTTTCCCGGCTCAGCGCATGGCAAGCCAAATTCACGCCACAAAAAGAGTTCAGCCGCAAGCGTCCCCCAGTACGAGCCTCCGGGAAAGACCACATCGCGGTGGGAACCGGAAAATCGCGCACCACTTCACAAGTCAGCGAAGCATCGGTAAATGTCACTTGCAAGATCAGCAACAGATCAAGATTGGCCCGTTTCAGTGCTGGTAAGGCCTGTAGCGCAGACTCGGCATCAAACTGTAATTCCGCCTCGCCAATTAATTCGATATCCATCGTGGACAAAGTGCTCCACGCCAAAGCCAACATTTCTTGTGCGTAGGGCACATCGAAAGTACTGCGGCCTAAGGCCAACACGCCCACTTTTGCTTTTTTATTCATCATATTGCTTCCAGTGAATTTAATAACTTATGGGTTGGCGCTGCTCAGGCGACAACACTAAAACGGTGTTCGGTACAGCTGTAATATTGTTGCCCTGGACGTAGAACAACATCAGGGAAATGCTCATGGTGGATGCTGTCGGGGAAGGCTTGCGTCTCCAGACATATTCCTGAAAATGCTTGATAACGATGCCCCGACTTACCATTCCATATCTTGTTGGAAAGCTTAAAAGCGTTGTAAAACTGGATACCCGGCAATGTGGTATGGACCTCCATTACCCGACCAGAATTCGGACAAATCATTAATGCCGCCGGTTGTAAGCTGGCGCATTCTTTCATCGGTAAATTGTCTTTGGGCTGGGAATAGTTTGTTTTCAGGGCATGGTTTTTTTTCAGAACATAGTTAACATCGAAATCTTGTGCTGGCCGCGCCAGCATGGCATCTCCCAAACGGCGAGCATGGCGAAAATCGAATGCCGTGCCAGCGACCCGCACTATCTCTCCGGTCGGCAACATGCTGGCTTCATCCACCGGTGTCATAAAGTCAGCTTCAATTTTCAACTGTTGGTCATGAATCAGATGGGTATGACCACGCAAATTGTAGTGGCTATGGTTGACCAAATTGACCACCGTCGGTTTATCGGTCTGAGCCTCAAAACTGAAGGTCATCACGTTATCTTCCGTCAGACCGATACGATGGCGTACCTGCAAATTCCCCGGATATCCCTCTTCACCATCAACTGAAGTGCGACTAAAAATAATGCCGTCACCATCCTCCTGCGCCTGCCAGACATACTTATCAAACCCACGAATGCCGCCGTGTAAATGCTGTCCGGTGGTCAATTCATTAGTGGCGAGCAGAAACTCCTGCCCATCAATATTGAAGCGCCCACCGGCAATGCGATTGGCACAACGACCGGCAATGGCACCAAAGAATGGATGACCAGCCTGATAGGATTTCAAATCATCAAACCCCATTACCACGTCTTCCAACTGCCCCTGTCGATCTGGCACCCAAAGCTGAGTGATAATGCAGCCATAGTCGGTGACGCAGAGCTTCATCCCGCTGCGGTTCGTCAGTGTAAACAGCGAAACGTCCTGCCCCTGATGCTCGCCAAATGACTGGCGTTGAATTGTTGTCATAACCTCAACCTCATATTTCGTGTCGCTGTTAGCTGGCGAATGCGCTGGCTTTGCCTTGGCTGCCAAATAGACGGATTTTTTCAATCACTTTCTGCTGCATAACATCTCGCCCGTGGCCCAAAGAAACAGCTAAAACATACTCGTCAGGAGATTGACTCAGTACCTCGATGACCCCTTGGGTAAAGGCCTGGCGCAATTCGGTATCGACATTCACTTTGGCGACACCCAAGGTAATCGCACGGCGAATTTGCTCATCTGGCACACCAGAGCCCCCGTGCAGCACGATAGGTTTTTTAACGATTTCGCGGATTTCCTGTAAGCGTTCAAATGCCAGTTTCGGCTCTTGCTTGTAGATTCCGTGTGCAGTGCCAATCGACACCGCCAGATAATCGACCGTGGTTAGTTCGGCAAACTTCAGTGCTTCATCACAGCTGGTAATTAATGCGTCTTTTTCATCAACTGAGATGTCGTCTTCAGTACCACCAATCTTGCCGATCTCACCTTCAGAACCGATATTCAATACACGGGCAACATCAGCAACAGCGCGGGTAATTCGCACATTTTCATCAAATGAAAGATGGGAGCCGTCAAACATTACCGATTGGAAACCAGCCTGAACCGCCGCCATGGTCTGTTCAAAGCTGCGGCTGTGATCGAGATGGATACAGACCGGCACCGTGATGTCATGCATAAAAGCATCGACCATCTCTTTCATCGGTTTTAGCCCCATGACGCTTATCACTTTTTGCCCGATTTGCAGCATGATGGGGGCTTGCTCTTCTTGCGCTGCCAACAAAATGGCGCGGATGGTTTCAGCATTGTGGGCGCTAAAAGCACCGATGGCATAGCCATGCTGCCAAGCATGTTGAATTAAGGTATTACCGGATACATAAGGCATTTTCTTTCCCTCTACGCGCTGCTTTCAGCCGCTTTTCAATAATAAATAAATTAAAAATCATTTAGTTAACTACAAGCCAGACTGACTGCGAACTTGTTGTAAAATCGCACTCCAATCCTGCCGTCCACGCCCATTGGCTCGCGCCTGGCTGTATACTTCGCGCGATGCTGCCCCCATTGGCATCGTGACGTGTAGCTGGTTTGCAACATCCAGAGCGATACCTAAGTCTTTGTGTGCCAAATCAATCATGAATGCCGGCGTTAAATCGCCTTTGAGTACTTTATTGGGCCAAGTTGTGGTGAAGTGCCCTTTACCCGCGGGTGTACCACTCATGACTTGCAGTGCGACATCGAAAGACAGCCCCAGCGCTTCACACAGCACTGCGGCCTCAGCCGACAGTGCATTGAGTGCAATACTCATGTAGTTGTTGATCAACTTGACACGGATCCCCATGCCCGGCCCTCCCGCATTGACTAACTCAGACCCCATCGCCATCAACAGTGGGGTGGCCCGCTCAACCTGTAGCAGCGTTCCCCCCGCCAGTATTAATAAAGTCCCCGCCTGTGCATGGTCGGAAGTGCGTCCTACCGGGGCATCCATAAAACTGAACCCTTTGGCCTGCATCTCTTGTGCCAAACGGTCAGTCTGCAATGGGTGGATGGTCGACATGTCAATCACCAGTGCGCCTGGCGATAAACGGCTGCATACCCCATCCGTACCGAACAGCACCTCACGCACCAGATCACCATTAGGCAGCATTGTGATAACGAACTCCGCGCCTTCAGCCGCCTCCCCGGCATGGCGGCACCCTGTCGCCCCCAAAGCGACTAATTCCGCGACGGCTGCGGGGCTAATATCGAAAACATGCAACTGATGTCCCTGTTTAATCAGGTTGCGCGCCATGGGAGTTCCCATTTGCCCTAACCCAATGAATGCTACCTGTGCCATTATTTCCTCCTGTCACTCAATGTCATTTTTCACTACTTAATTGGAATGTTTTGTCTGTTTTTGATCGTATTTGTAATTTATAGTCAAAAAATTGACATTCGTCACTCTTTTAACATTTGAACGAATTAAAATGGTCACATCGTGATCAACAGCCCTTTTTTGGCTAAATAAGGAACTCAGAACCATGACCCGGATTGCATGTGTAGGAATTACGGTGCAGGACCGCCTCTATTACTTGGCAGAGCTGCCTGATGGTGGTGGGAAATATATCGCCCATGACTATCGTGAAATTGGCGGTGGGCCAGCAGCAACAGCAGCGGTGGCCGCTGCCAGATTGGGTGCACAGGTCGATTTTATTGGCCGGGTTGGTGATGATGCCACCGGCAATGCTCTACTGGCAGAGCTAGAAAGTTATGGGGTGAACACCGCGTTGAGTCGCCGTTACGCCAATGCCCGCTCATCGCAATCAGCCATATTGGTCGATAACTATGGCGAGCGAATTATCATCAACCACCCCAGCCCCGATTTACCGGACGATGCCCAATGGTTAACGAAGATAGACTTCAGTCACTATGATGTGGTGCTCGCGGATGTCCGCTGGCATCAGGGAGTATTGACAGCATTTACCTTGGCGCGTCAGGCTGGCGTAACAACCTTGCTTGATGCCGATGTTACGCCACAAGATATCCGCCCATTGGTGGCTCTGGCCGATCACGCCGCCTTCTCCGAACCCGGGCTACTGCGGATGACAGGAGAAAATGACACTGATATGGCACTGCTACTCGCCGCAAATGACACAAACGGACATGTCTATGTCACCCGAGGTCAAAAAGGCTGTTATTGGTTAGAAGGCGGGCAGCAGCAACATCAGCCTGGCTTTGAGGTGGATGTGGTCGATACCACCGGTGCGGGGGATGTTTTTCATGGTGCTCTTGCAGTTGCTCTGGGGCAAAAAAGTACCATTGCGCTGGCAGTGCGTTATGCTAATGCCGTCGCGGCTTTGAAGTGTACCCGCCCAGGCGGGCGCGCCGGTATACCTGATTGTGATCAAACTGACTCTTTCCTGACGCATTTTGTATAAAATAAACAATAGTATGATGAATGAGAGAGAGCTAAGCATGAGTCTGACCGAACTGACCGGGAACCCACGTCACGATCAACTGATTCAGCTGATCGCCAATCGGGGTTATATGAACATTGATGAATTGGCGCAATTGCTGGATGTTTCGACTCAGACTGTGCGTCGAGATATCCGCAAGCTTAGCGAACAAGGGCTAATTACCCGCCATCACGGTGGTGCCGGGCGTGCTTCTAGTGTCGTGAATACCGCTTTTGAGCAACGCGAGCTTTCATATACCGCAGAGAAGATGGCGATTGCTGAGGCGATTGCTGATTATATTCCCGACCGTTCCACCGTGTTTATCACCATTGGTACCACCGTTGAACATATTGCCCGTGCATTGATGAATCATAGCCATTTGCGTATTATCACCAACAGTCTGCGGGTGGCGCATATTTTGTATAAAAATACTGACTTTGAAGTAATGGTGCCGGGAGGAACATTACGGCCTAATAATGGCGGCATTATTGGCCCCAGCGCGGTTTCTTTTGTTGAGGGATTTCGTGCTGACTATCTGATTACCAGCATGGGGGCCATTGATACTGATGGCAGTCTACTCGAATTTGATGTCAATGAGGCCACGGTGGTGAAAGCGATGATGGCGCATTCCCGCCATATATTACTGGCCGCTGACCATACCAAATTCCATGCTTCTGCCGCAGTTGAAATTGGCAATGTCGCCAAAGCCACCGCGCTGTTCACTGATGTGCCGCCCCCTTCTCATATGGTGACACTCTTGCAGCAACAACAGGTGGAGTTGGTCGTCACACAGCTAGGTAATCAAGAACCCACGATCTGAATTTACATCGCCGGCAGGCTGCAAAGCCTGCTAGATTTTGCCTATGCCAGTCCAAAACAAGTCAATCAACGGCGCACTGACCATCACCAGCCACAATAATAAAGTGCTAAACATAGCGCGATGCAATAGCTTAGTTGCCCCGCGCCAGCGCGAGTCGAGAGAGCGCCCATTCACTGGCTTTCTGCCCCATAATTGCTGTAACGCCATATCAAAATCCGCTGTTTGCGGCTCACTGGTATACAGCAAAGCAAAAAGTCGCTCATCAAGCCATAAACGCCAGCAGTAATAATGGGTAACACCGGCAAGCAGTAATAATAGTGCGGCAATCATGCTATCGGCGCCCCATAGGGCAAAGATGATAGGTGGCAGCGTTAAGGCAGCCAGATAACGCCAACTGGCAAGATGAATGGTCAACACCTGCCCGGCGACGGGGTGATTTAGCATGCTGTTTTCCTCTTTTGCCATAGCGCGAGTGCGTGTAAATGCTGCGGCTGCAACACCACTTGTGGGCGAGCTTGCTGCAATAGCTCAGCCGCCGCTTGCACAGTCGCGACTCGTTGCGTATCTAACAACCATGCCGCAATCACCAATGCACTGCGCGACATACCGAGCGCACAATGAACCAACACCGTCCCCTGTTGCTGCTGGAGTTGGTCAAGGCTCGCAACTGCCTGGGCCAATTGCTTCTGCGTCGGCACCACTAAATCCATCAATGGGCAGCATATATAGGCTTTATGGTGGCTGTTATGGCTGCGGCTAAATTCTGCGGTGACATCCAATACACTGGCCTGCGCTAACGGTACTCGCGGGTAACTGCCAATAAATACGCCGTCCGCAACTTCTACCGCTTGGGGCAATCGGCGGGTAAAGCCATACATCGAGAGCCACGCCCCCAGCCGGTAAGGCCATAATAGCAAGCGGGCTGAAGATGAAATCTGGCCATCTTGCTGCTTTTGGAACACACCCACGCCCCAACCGCTATAGCCAGCAGCCACCGCAAGCAGAGCCAGTGCTAACCATCCCAGTATAGACCAGCCACCGCCCAGCCACAGACCCAAACTGCCCACCAGTATCGCTGCACCACCATACCAGAGCACCAGCTTCAGAGCCGGACGACGCGGTCGCTGCCAACACCAACCGCTATTTATCGGGATCAAATAGCTGACAACAACACCCGCCGCCAATCCAGTGACAATATCAATCACATGATGCTGCCAAGTGGTCAGCACTGATATTGCAATCAATGCAAACCAGCCACTCATTAACCAACGCAATGTCCCTTGGCAGTGTGGCCAGAAGCGCAACCATAACAACCAGGCCAGCATGATGTGCAATGAAGGTGCTTGGTTGTAAGGTAAGTCAAACATTTCCAACTGTTGGAATAACCACCCAAATGGCCCGTCAGTCACTGGACGAACAAAACTGAACTTGAGTGGGAATAATAGGAAGCCTAGACAGGCCACCAGCGAGGCCATCACCAAGCGCCATGCATGTCGAGTTTGCTCTCGTAGCGAAGTGCAGATAAAGAGTGACAATCCATAGAGCAGGTCAATGCTCCAATAGGGCACAATCGTCCAAGGCAAAAAAGGAATATGGTGCTCCCAGCCATATACCACACTGCCCACGCCAACACGGCTGGCGGTGAAATGGTTGGTCTGACCATAGCTGATAAAAAATAGCGGGGCCAGCAACAATAGCCACAGCACAGCTCGTCGCCAGAGCTGCCTGCGGCTTACCAGACTATCAACCTCAGTCATGCGCACGACGTACCGCCAGCGACACGGTAAAAATCCCCCACTCGTCAATCAACTGATGGCATTTATCAAAACCGGCCTGCTCGACAAGCGTATCCATCTCACCCTGACTGCGTACCCGCATTACCCACGGCTGGCCCCCCTGATGGCTGGTCAATGCACGGGCAATCATCTTCAGTTGTGGATGCCAAGGTTGCCCGGTATAGACCAGCACGCCGCCGGGCGGAACCGCCGCTGCCAGCCCAGCCAATGACGCCGCAACCATCTCGTTTTGCGGGAATAGCTCATACAGGCCAGAAACAATCGCCAGTGTAGGGTTGGGCGTCAGACTCGCCAGAGAGTCCCGGTCGAAGGCATCGCCTTTTTCAAAATGGGCCACTTCAGCCAGATTGCGCTGCGCAATCATGGCCTGCCCTTTTTCTACATTCAGCTCGCTATAATCACGTAGCAGGATTTGTTCAACATCAGGTTGCTCGGTCAGGGCATCCAACACATAACGGCCATGACCTGCGGCAATATCAACAATGCGCAGTGGCATCCCTTTATCACGCAGTTGCGTCAATGCCATTTGGATTGTCTGTTGCAGATGGACTTTACGCATCCGAATGCCGCGCCAGCCAATGCTGTTGAGATATTGCTGATCAAGATACTTTCCTAGCTTGTTCTTGCCCTCCGGCTGGTTGCGATAGACATAATCCAGCGTGCTGCCAGAGTCAAAACCGGTTTCGAACCCTAAACGTACCCCGGTAGCACTGCTGCCCAATGTCTTCATGCCATAGCGCAATGCGCGATAGTATAATCCTTCAGCAGAATAGGGTTTTAGTGGCACTTGCAGTGCGCGATAGCTGTCCGCACTGGCACTCCAGCGATCTTCATAGCGGTAATTGTGGCGAGGCAGTTCTTCGGTATACAGGCGCTCAATAAAAATACGCATTTTATCAAACGCCAGTTGGCGATCTTTTTCACCCAAGGTGTCGTGATAGAAACCGGGCAAAATATGTTGCTCTTTCACCGGGCTACTCAGCCGCTGGTAGAATTGTTGCTGTGGCGCGCGATGGACCACAAAATCGTCACCCGAAATCAGTAATTGTGTCGGTAAGGTAATGGCCGCAGCATCCTGCACAATTCGGTCGGCAGCGCGGTAGAGATCTAACAGAATATTGACCGCAATTGGGCGGCTGACCAGAGGGTCATTATCAAAACTGGCAACACGCTGTGCGTCGTGGGTCAGGAATTTACCTTTGACATAAGATTTAACGTAAAACAGCCCGCGGAAACGGTGCATTAAGGTTAATCCCGGGCGAGCAAACGGCACATACAGTTTTACCTTAAATGCCGGTGACGCCAGAATCATTCCGCGAATTTTTGGCGCATAGTCATGTACCCACGTCGAAACCAGTACCGCCCCCACACTCTGCGCCACCACCATAATATCTTGCATCGCGATTTGGCTATCAGTGGCGGCAAAACGGACAAACTCATCAACATCTTGTACCGAACGAGTCAGACTTGGGCTATAGCCACGATCCCCCGGCGACTGACCATGCCCTCTGGCATCCCATGCATAAAATGTCACATCCGGCAGCATCAATTCATCAACAATATGCTGTAGACGTCCTGAATGTTCATGGCCACGGTGAAATAGCACGATGACCCGTTTAGCTGGGCCATTTTGCGCCGGCCAACAGCGATAAAATAGCGCGACATTGTCACTGGTGGTAAATGTCAGTTCCTGAGCAATACGATTTCCTTGAGTCACGGCATTTTCCTTGTTGCGAGCTGTTGCAGGGCGATAAAGCGTTGCTGTAATTCAGTTCGGAATATCTGTTTGTCATCATGAAAATAGAAAGGTTTATCAACATAGATATCAATAAAGAATGGCACTGGGATGCGCTGTCCTTTTCCCATGGCCCGCCCTAGTCCATGCATATACACCGGAGTGATGGGTACGCTGGGAAATTGGCGGCTCAAATACCACAGACCAGATTTAAATTCGGAGAACTTTTCCGGTTCGCCACGGGTTCCTTCAGGAAACAGAATCACAATTTTGTTATTGGAGAGCGCTTCAATGCAGCCCGCCAAAGGGTCACTGCCCTTAGCTGCACCACCACGGGTTACCGGAATAATGCCAATCACTTTAATGGCGAACCAGGCAATGGCGCGGTTACGTAGAAAGTAATCCGCTGCCGCGACCGGATGAACTTGTGACAACGTCGATAAGGGGAATAAGGTAAACAGCGTCAATATATCTAAGTGGCTATTATGGTTTGCCACCACAATTGCCGGCCCTTTGAGGGGCAGTTGTTTTCGCTGCCAGACAGAAACCCCCAGCCATACCAGCACTACCGGATACGCCACACACAGCGTAAAAATCCAGCGCAATAGTCGGTTCACGGCTAGCCCTCAATAATAAAAATAGCGAATGAAATGGAAAAATAGCGGCGCGGTATAGATCAAGGAATCCAGCCGGTCGAGAATGCCACCGTGACCAGGTAATAATTTGCCTGAATCTTTCACCCCAAGATCGCGTTTAACTGCTGACATCACCACATCACCGCAGAACCCGGTTAAACCAATCAGTAACCCGGCAAGCAGTGAAAACGCGAGGTTCATCGGTGTTAATAGTGACCCCAGAATACCCGCTAATACCATGGTGGTTGCCACTCCGCCCAGCAAACCGGCTAGCGTCTTATTTGGGCTAACTTTCGGCGTAACCTTGATGCGGCCTAATGATTTCCCCCATAAGTATTGAGCAATATCATTCAGTTCGGTTAATGCCACCAAGAACACCACTAACAGCGCGCCCTGCCCGCCAATACCGCCGGGTAATACCATTAGGAATGCCACATGACTGAGTGCAAATACCGTGGTCATCAACCCCCAATGCATATTGGATGCCGCATGCAAGAAGCCCTGGGTATCACCAATCATCACCATGCGTATCGGCAAGAATAAGAAAGCATAAATTGGGATGAAAATAACAAACATGCCGTACCAACCCATTCCAATCCATAAATAATGAATCGGGATAGCGAGATACATCCATAGCAAAGGAATATTGTCAGAGCGACGAGTTGAAATAAGCGTCAGGAACTCTTTTAATGCCAAAAAACTAATAAAACCGAAGATAACCAGCGACAGCCATTTTGGGCTAACCATAGCGACGGCAAAAACAATAATAATCAGCCACCAACTGGTAATACGCTGGCGTAATTCCAGCCAGTCTTTTTGTGGGTAGCGCAATATCAAGACCAAAATAGTGACGCTGGCTACGGCTAATAAAGCAAAAATGACGGACAGACTGACAACAAGAGTCGAGTTCATATTATGCCTCTGGCTTTAGTGCTGCCCAGCAGCGGTTAATACAGGTCCATAGCAGTAATATGGATACCAGCGCAAACAACCATCCGGAATACGCCAAAGCCTGTGGCCATAGGGCAATTGCCAGCCCATAAGCACCGAATAACAGTGCGCGGTCACTTTTCCCCATCGGCCCCTGATACCCGCGTGGGCGGCCCAATGTTTGGGCCATAACACCACAAAACTCACTCAGTAAGGCGAGAAATACCGCTAATATCACCAGCTCCGGACGAGCAAAAGGCAGTAAAGCGAAAGGCAGATAGAGCGCCGCATCTGAGACAATATCGCCAATCTCATTTAATAAAGCCCCTAGATGAGATTGCTGGTTAAATTCCCTCGCCAACATGCCGTCAATAGCATTCAGCGCCATACGGAAAAACAGGAACACGGGCAGTAGGATAAACATCATCCGCGCTGGAAATAATAGCAATAAGCAGCCAACCACTAATGAGGCAATCAGGGTAAATAATGTGACCTGATTTGCCGTAATCCCCCGCCGGTGCAACCAAGCCAAACACGGGCGCAGTAACGCCTGAAATCGCGGTTTAATATCATAAAGCGTCATAAATACACCTGTGTATTGACCCTGAAAAAGTCAGCAATTGTCTGGTGCGGCGGTATTTGAATATTCCACACCAAATGATTCTAGAAAGGTATCACTTGTGGCCGAAGAGACCAACAGGAAAAATGAGGCGAAAACCAGATCTATCAGATTGATTTATAGGAATTTTCTTGATTTCATTTCTTCGACTATTGCCAGCCCATTATTGCCGCGGAAAGTAGCGTCGAGTCAGCGGTTATGATTGAGTACTCAGCCCATCAGGGCTGCAATAGCTGCTCAGCCGTCACCACCGTGCCAAAGTCATCCAGCACCGAGTAAAATACCTTCATTCCAGCAGTCACCATGCCCTTGGTTTGCTCCAAAACAAAGCTATCCTGTCCTTTAGGATTAATCATGCCGCTTTCGGGGACGACACTCGCGACAATCTGGCTCTTATCGCGCCCCAGTGAGATTTCGAGCAACGTCTGGTGGAAAGGTGTGGGGTTACTAACGAGTACCGCAGATTTATTTCCTTGTTTTATCAGGCTAAAACGTAGTTGTTCCTGAATAGTGGCGGTGCTTATTCCCTGCAACTGCTGCGGTCGATAGAATAATTTGATCCGCGTTCTGAAGGCCATCTGCATTTGGCTGGCAGCATTGTTCGGTACCTTCTGTGGGACTTCCAGTACATTTAGCCAAAATACCGATTCACGATCACTGGGTAGTGGTGTGCCACTGCCGGTAAATAAGACTCTAAGACGTTGTGAGCGCGTGCCATCCAGACGCAAAATCGGTGGGGACACAATAAAAGGCGTGGTGATTTTCTCTGGTGGCGCTTCACTTTCGCCAAGATCGACCCAGATCTGAAGCAGCACCGCTGAGCGGCCTTCGTTAACCACTCTCAGTGTCGCTTCTTTATCTTTGGCGTTGACTATCAAACGCGTAGCACCCAGATAGATCTCGGCATGCGCTGCTGGAATCTGGCTACACAAGGCCATCGCACTGGCGAGTAGCAAACCACTTAACCATCGACCTTTCAAGTTTAAGCCCCAACGATGAGAAGCTGACATAGTAGTCCTACTTATAATTCAGCGTGAAAGTGATTTCGCTATTAGCACTACCGGCACCCACCGAGTTGCCGGTTTGAAACAGCCCGGCCTGCATTGGCACCTGATAGTTGGCCTTTGAGGTCGCATCGTAGTTATCCAGCAGATAAACCGTACCAAAGGTCACCGGTGTACCCGTACCACGTAATAGTTGGATGCCGACACCACTGGCTGTGGAGCTTGCATTCGGTGCCACTACACCATTCGTAGCATCAAGCACTTTCGTCGTGGCCGCAAAACTGTAACCAATGCTGGCCAACCCGGCTGGGCATTGGTTGAATGCCAGATTAAATGTTTTGCGGCCGGCATTAGAACCAACCCCATGAAAATCACTGACTGAAGCCTCGGGCAAATTCACCGTCACATTGGGCGTCGTGCAAGTGCCGCCAGCTGCGGCAATTGAACTCCCGGCTTTAAACTGGGTAATCATATAGGTGAGATCACCGACCGCAGGCGTGCCGTTATTGTAGATTTGCACATGGCGCATATAAGTCGGGTCGAACAACGGTATCGTGCCACTGGTCAGGGTTGTAGCGGTTTTGACGAAACGAATCTGGACATCAAGCCCCAGATAGAATTTGACCCCGGCATTGTAACTGATGGCGATCGACTCAGAATGTGTTTGCTGCCCCCCAGTGGCGATAGTTAACGGCTGCCAATTAGTGGTTTTACCATTCAGGCTAAAACGCCAGCGGGCAATGTACCCCAAGCCAGTCTTGCCAGTGCCGTTATAAACATTATAAGTTTGCCCATCGGTGCTGATACTGCTGTTTACCCCATAGGGTGGATAGCCCTGCACGCTAAAAGTAATTGGTTGCTGATAATTGCTATTAGGCGTGCAATTCCAGGCGGTAGAGTTATTTGAATTGATCCAAGGGCCAATCACACTACCGACGATACTGTCTTTACCTATTTCCAGCGACGTGGTATCGAAATACTGATAATAACCGCTGTTACGCGCGCAGTTAGCATACACCCCCTCGGCACTGGCCACTCCGGCATAACCCAGCAGCAGTAAACCACCTAAAAACAGCGGCTTCCAGCGGGCAATTACAGCCCATAGGGCTGAACTCAAGGGCAAAAAGTTACGTTGCATCATTATCGTATTCCTGTCTTCCGATAGTATTTATTTGCATATCACCTCTAACTGCCGGAATTCTCCCTGAGCCACAGCGCCGCCGGGTAATTTATAATCAAATCCACAATTTTCACCTGCACCCTCACCCCAGATGACGCGCAGATGGCCCTCTTGCTCATGCACCCGGACCAAGGCTTGCCCGCCCTGAGCGATATAGCCTACACCAATACCATTAGCATCT
This sequence comes from Yersinia alsatica, assembly GCF_902170305.1. Taxonomy (GTDB): domain Bacteria; phylum Pseudomonadota; class Gammaproteobacteria; order Enterobacterales; family Enterobacteriaceae; genus Yersinia; species Yersinia alsatica. The sequence continues at coordinate 180,384 of NZ_CABHWW010000011.1, forward strand.
TTTACTTCAGCACCAAAAGGCAGTGGCGTGCTATCCGCCCGATGCCCGGTCAATAGAATCGAATAACCGCTGGAAGTCTCAAACTTCATCAACGCCACTGCGCCCGCGGTTGGAGCAACCCGCTGACTGGTGGTTTTAAATTCCACATCTGACGACAAACCTTTCGGATCAAGTTCAACATCATTTTGTCGATAAGGGCTTAGATAAGGCACAATCGCCCGACCTCGGCTATCAAGGCGGGTACCTGAATAATTGGTCACTCGCGCCCCTGCCGCATCCGGTGCCTCGATAATGCCAACGGTATCACCCAACGTTGAGGCAAATATCACACCACCGCGATAAGCAACAACACCACCAGACACACTGCCGCTGACCTGATCGTAATCATTACTTTTCGAATAACTGCCACCAATAGTAGCTTTCGGTGCCAGCCAATTACCATTCACGCCCAGAGTGTTATAGCTGCCATTCTCGTCAGTACGATTATTCGCAACCGAAACACCATAGTTAAATTGACTATCACTTCCCGCAGAACCTGACACGCCAGTTTGTATCGAACTGCTCTCGCGAGTACTGGTATAGCTGGTGTTCAAACGCGGTGAGCCATTTTTGCTGCCCAATGGAATAGAGAAAGAGACACTCAACTGATTATCCCAATCCCCGCTAGACATATTGCGTAACCGGTTAAGGGCCACGTTATAACTCAGTGACTTATAACTATTATTATAGCCAAGCTGGAAATTCATATCGCGTCGTTGCCCGCCCCAGTAATCCTGCGCATTGGCGTTGGCATAAAACGCACCGTAACCCTCGGGCAGACCTTGGGTAATGCTGACTTGCGCCTGATTGCGACGACGATATTTAAAGCTGTCATCGTAGCTGGTGCTATCCGTTGGCAAGCTAGAATTGAAAACCGTTCTATTCACTTCGCCGTGCTGCAGATAGTCACGCATTCGCATAGCTTCAGAAGCTGTGTAAAAACCATCACTAGAGTAGTGGTAACTGGCAATGGTTAGGCTGGTATTGGTTTCGGGTAATGAATTGGCGTAGGTCACACCAATACTCTGACCATTTTGATCACTTTCCCCCGGTAGCTTGGTTTGCGCCTGTGTCACACTAAATGCCAGTGCACCGACGGAGGTATTAAATGCCAGCCCGGCAGAAGCAGAAAGATACCCTTCAGCCGCCACTACGCCACCATTGCCCGTAATCAGATTGGATAAACCATGGCGCACGGTTCCCATAAACAGAGCCGGTTTTTCGACCATTGAATTATCACGATACTCACCGGCCATCAGGGAATAACGCGTGGTTCCCGGTCGCAATAATTCAGCTATAGAGGTAAAAGGCACGACAAATGACTGTTCGCTACCATCAGCTTCGGTGATGGTCACACTCAGATTGCCGCCCTGACCAGTAGGATAGAGATCGTCGATGGCAAACGGCCCCGGCGGTACCGTGGTCTCATAAATAGATTGGCCTTGCTGTCGTACCACTACGCGGGCATTGGTGCGGGCAATACCACGGACCACTGGTGCATAACCGCGCTGAGAATCTGCAAACATGCGGTCATCCGAGGTCAGTTCAATACCGCGGTAGCTGATACTGTCAAATACCTGACCATCAGTGCTTGAATCACCCACCGTCATTTTACTGTACAGGGATGGCACGGCGCGCTCAGCATAGGTGGCCAGATTTTGATAATCAAATCCTTGGCTATCACTACGATTTAGTGCACTACGGTAATACAAACGCCAACTTTGCCAGTTAAAACCGCCCAACAGCCCCAGATATTGATAGGTCTGACTGCTGATATCGTGCTGGTTACTGCGATAACCGGTGTAGTCATATTTCAAGGTTGCCGCCGTCACCCCATCATCCCAATATTTGGGATTAACATAGCCACGGGCCTGACGGATTAAAAAAGCTTGAGGAACCTGAATATCCAGGCGCTGAGTATTCTCATCAAAAATGGCATTGCCGCCTTCCACGAGATTGCTCAATGGCAGGCACACCCCCGTAGTTTCAAGCAGCTGTTGAACATCAGAAGTGATATGTGTGATATCAACTCCTAATTCCGCAAACAGTGTGGCGTCATAACAGGGGGAGGCAACTTTAGAATCCGGCGTAGGTAACTCAAAGCGCATATTCTGACGCCCAATCCACTGCTCATTCAGATAAATATCAACGCTGCGCTCACCCGGAGCAACAGGATTGCCCTCACTGTAACGCGCCGCATCTACAGAGAAACGGAGAAAAGAATCGCTGAACTCGACATGCTCAGGATCTTCAGCTGCTGAAGTTGAACTAAATAGCACACTACCCAAGCTACAAATAACAAGAGAGAATGCCGATAAATATTTCGGGCGCTCGCGTTTTTGATAATACATGTAATAACTAAGCATTATGTCGAGGCCATTAAATGAAGCTGCGCCATAAAAATGGCAGAAAGAGACAAATTAATTTTATTTATGTTTTATAATTTTATTGTTCCAGTTTTTGAGTGCCCTGAGTCTCTCCACCTTGGTCGTTGATAATAGAATAAAATACTTGCGTTGTATTATTAATTGACCCTTGAGTAGTGACCGGCAAACTAAGCTCAGCAAAAGGTGCCACCATTTTATTATTTATCTTACTCATGTTAGCCAAAATCGGGCTTTCTTTTGATGCGCGAAGTTCAATTTTTCTAAAGGTAATGTAATACGGCGACGCATTTTTTATTACCAATTGGTTACCTTTCTTAGAGAAGGTCAAATGTTTCATTGCTTGCTCTGACGGCATTACTAATTCTGCCGGCCGGTAGAACATTTTAATTCTGGTACGGAAAGCCAATTGCAGTTTGTTATCTTCACCGGTGGCACTTTTTGTTGGCTTAGGCGGGATTTCTAATAAATTGAACCAAAAAAGGGTTTCACGATCTGTGGCTAAGCCACTGCCGGTACGAAACAGCCGGATAGTTTGATCTCTCTTCGGATCTAAACGTATTACCGGTGGCGTAACACTAAAAGGCACCTTGATAGTATCCGGACGCGCATTCGCATTACCGTTATCAATCCAGGCTTGAAGAAGAACCGGCATATTCCCGGTATTGGAAACCTTAACGACACCCTCACGTTGTTTTTCATTGTAAATTACACGTGTCCCCGAAATCATCACTTCAGCGCGAGCAACTGTCGCAGCAACTAATAATGTGGCCAGGGTAAATGCTATAAAGAATGTTTTACGCATAAGGTTTCCAATTATAGAGCGAACGAAACAGGGAGCATTAAGCTCCCATGTTGTAGCTGATCACGTGGGTAATTAACAAGTCCCCATTATCAACCCCGCTATATCACAAGCATTAATTAGTCATAAACAATAGTATAGTCAACTTGCGTCGTTACTGTGCCAGGTTCAACAGTGACATTGTTTGCATAATACTGTGCATAGTAAGTTAATGTCGCGCCACCGCCACCAATATCTTCAACTACACTACTCTGGCCTGCACCACCCACAACAATGGGTGCGCTGTTTTTATTTAACAGGCGAACCTGAACACCCGTCGATGTGCCATTACTGTTCAAACGGCCAGTTGCAGTCTCTACCGTAGAGCCCGGCTCAAAGTAAGCATAAGCATTGGTCATTGAAGCCCCAGTACAACCAGACAAGACGATATTGAAAGGTGTTGTGCCGGCAACCGAGTTAATAGTGCTCAATGCACTTGCAGAGATAGTCGGTAAGTTTACTGTGCCATCTTTGGTGCCATTGTTTACTGAAACTCCGCAAGTGGTATCAGTAATTTGACCATTAATAGTAATAGTACCGTCTGTAGCAAAAGCAGATTGTGCGATAAATACACCCGCTATAGCCGCAATTAATGCGCTAGTAGTTTTAATTTTCATGTTTATTTCCCCGTGATTTTAAATATGTTTAGACCAATAAGTTTAATTAGGATTTATATCCTGAATCAGTGAAGTCCGATTTCGTTGTGTCTATTATTCCATCATTTAAAATATTGTCAATTAGGCCAAAAATGCAGGATCATCAATATTTTGTTAAATAATAAGAATGATTAAATATGAATAAAAGAAAGCTGAATCAAACTGTGTGATATATCTTTTCACTTGTAGGAAAAATCCCACAACCGAGATAATAAATAAAATATTTAATCTGTCACAAATTATAAGTATCGAAAAAACATGAAATAAAAAAACAATACAAAACAGGGCTCTAGGAATTTTCTTGTATCGGCAACAGGAAAAACTGCTAAAAAACAGTCACTATGTGATCTGCATCACAAAAAAGCACAACGTAAATTTGTCCAAAAATGACGTTTACACATTATTTACGTTATAAAAGTGAAAATATTTTATTTTTTGGCAAAAACGCATGACGATTAACAGCTGTCATTATAAAAAACAACAATAACCACCATGTTTATTAGCACTTAAAGAAGAATGATTATCAATTCATATTGCCAATTTAGAACTATATAACTCATATCGAACGGACGGCCATTACTGGCCGTGTTTAATATTCATGATTATTTGATATTAATGAGTGACAGGAATTGCAACTTCCGCTTGTGCAAAACCATAACGGCTCAGAGGTGTCATTTTTACTGATGTTGGTGATGACTTAATGGGGAATTGCTTACTAGCACCAGGCATAATATATGGGTTACCCAACGCAACAACTTCATTGCTTGGGGCCAGAATCACCTGTGGGCCTAGGCGAACTACATGCTTGCTTGGGTTCTTAATAATTAAGTTATTACCAGAGGTAGAGAAAACCAATTCTTGCCATGGTGTTTTAATTTGTGGCACCGCATTTGGCTGGATAAAAAACCCGATTTCCTGACGAATTGGCATTACTGTCGCATTACCCGGTACCTGCTCAACACCTTCAAATGAGGCTTTTAACAATACTTCAGTATCGAGTACCGTGCCTTTCTTCAATACAAAGTTAACTTGCTGACTTTGCCCTGCGTCAATGCGAGTCACCGGAGGTGAAATCAAAATCTGCTTACTGAGGCTTTTACCATCCAAATCAACCAGTTTAGTTACCAGTAATATTGGGTTTGCTGAGGTATTATCGATAGTAAAACTCGCGCGGCCCTCACTCTCTTTTAAAATGACCGTCGTGCTCTCTAATTTAAACGAAGCATAAGTTGTCAGGCTCCAACCACTCAATAACAGCAGTAAGCTAAAAATGAAAAGCGATTTAACGCGATTGAATTTAATGCGACCCCAAATAGGGTGAAATGCTGTCACTGTATTAATCATCGTATTGTTCATAATAGATCCTATGTCTAAAAAATATTGTTGAGTCTCTGTTTTCATCGCCACTTTTAGTATCAATGGCATGTGCCTTCGGCTACTTCATACAATGTATCTGGATCAAATTTATCCGGCTCAGCATAACTCACGATACATTCACTGCGGTTGGTTGCTTTAACACGTAACGTTGTACCAATTGCTTTGTTTTCCAACATAAAGTTGCCATCACCAATAATTGTGCCCAGAAAATTACCTTTTTCATCCAGCACGTTAGCCCCTACTGGCAACATTTCATTATTGCTATCGCGAATGGTTAGCAGCAATTGGCGCGTTTCTATCGCCTCAAAGTTACGGGTGGCTACAGTGCCACGGGTCATCATCAAATCTGCACTGGTACTATTAAGACGAATATTAAGTGGCAATGTTTTAGTGCTTATTTGTGCCTTTGATAAAGTATAAGGCATCACTGATGGCAGCAATGCTGTCCCGGCATAATCAGTAATTGCCATTCCACTACTCGGCGACGATACGCGTAAATTGGATTGGCTCGGTATATTCACTACCGCAAAAGTATCACCAATAGCCGAGGAGGATGTCGCAAAGGTGTTATTCGCATAAGCCACTGAACCACTAGACGAAATATAGGCCGAACGACTATTATTTGTCGCCTGAGATACCCCACCAGCCAATTGCGAATAGGCCGTTTTCATATTCAGTGATCCATTAACACGCCGCTGACTATTGCTGCCCGTTACCCCGACCGAGTACCCTTTATTATCATCCCAAGTACCTTGATAGGAGCTACCTAAGGTCATATTGCCGTTGTTACGTTGCATCCGCCCCGTAAGTGAGCCTTTACCCAACGGCATACTGATACCGACATAAACCGCATTCTGCCCCTGCGAAGTTGATTGAAAACTCAACGTCGTTGTCACCCGACCAAATTGCTCGCTAGCTGAGAAAGTATGGGAAACACTGTCAGCCGCTTGATAATACATATTATTAGACAAAACATAGGAAAATGCGCCCCAACGTGGGTGTGCCCAAGTCACTGCCGCCGAGGTGGAATTCTTCAGTTTTCCATACATCAGGTCATCCAGATTATTGCCACCGCTTAGGGCATTATCCGGTGACCAGTAATTAGCTGAGTCATATACTGTAGACAGTGACGCACTCAGATTACCGTTAATTGCGACCTGATTTTGCAAGGTTAATTGGTATCCCTGTCCTGCATCTTTGGTATTGGTATAACTGGCTGCCGCTGAAAACCAGGCATTCTCTAACCCGCTATAAAGATTTTGCACACTGATATTTTGATAATCAGGGGAAACTAACCCGGCAGATGTCATGCGCAATGAATTCGCCGGGCTGAAAGACATCTCGCCCGAAACCAAGAGTGGCGATTGGCTTTCACTGTCATGCAAATTGTCGCGATAACGGCCCACAGCCAGTTGGTATGTAGTGGCTTGCTGCTCAAAATTAGGGTCAAGAGCATTTGATACCGTAAAATGTTGCCGACTCCCGTCCTCTTCAATGACATCAACATCTGTGACTACACCGCTAGAAAAGTTACTGATATTGGATAACGAGAATGGCCCTGGCGCTACAACCGTTCGATAAATAACACGGCCACGCTGACGAATTTCAATTGTGGCATTGGTGTTGGCAATCCCTTCAATGGGAACCACTAACTGCGAATTATTCAGTTGGGCATTATCGGAATATAACTGAGCCCCTGCTACTGGTAGGCCAGAATAAGTATCGCCAACCAGACCAAACTCACCTAGTTGCACCACTGACTTTAACGATTCCACGGCGCGTAGCGCATAGGTTTCCTGATTGTCATAGTGGCTAAGACCTTGGTTATAGGTATAAGAGCCACGGTTACGTAGCACCCAGTTATTAAAATTAATGCCCGGCTCGAATTGCCCCTGAAATAAATTAAGGTTATCGCTGTTATTTTCGATCCGCTGCCCGAATAAATTATAATTAAGTAGCAATGCATGACCACCTCGCTGGTAGTCACTGCTGTCCATTTCAGGATCAAATGCCTCTTGCGGTAATGTCAACTCAACCCGAAATTGGCCGGGAAATAGCTTTACCGCAACCCCCGGCCACAAAGATTCAATATTCTCGCAGCTGTCTCCGCTGTTTTTATGACGTAACTTTAATGCCATCAATAGCTTTCGGTCTGCGCACAGTTGCCCTTCACTATCGAATGTCGCTTCAACACGGTAGGTTTTATTGGCATTAATAATGATGGTGACATCATGCTCACCCGGTAAGAATTTATCCTGTGTGCTAAAAAAATTAGCTAATTCTGCCGAGAAACCCAAGCCCTCCAATGTTTTTATGTCGAACTCCACTGCATCCCCTTTGGTCGCGGAAAAAGCCGCTAGAGGAAAAAAAGAAAAAAGAAGTGCGGTGAATGGACGCGGGAAACGGCAGATAAACATGTGGTCTCCCGAAAGTTTTTAATCTGAGTACAGATCGATTTTTGTTCAAAAAATAAAGAACGTAAGAAGGCTATTTAAAATAGCCTTTGACATATGAAATTATTTAATTAAATACCAAAAGAAAAGTTCATAGTCAGTGACCCATCAATATTAGAATCTTCAGTAATTGGGCCATTCATAGTAGAGGTTCCTGCTAATGTTGGTGTAACAGCAATATCAGCGCTAAACGTCTTACCAAAATTAGCAGTCGAAGTTGAGTTTGACCAACCATAGGTATAACCATTAACTAAATATAAACTTGTGCCTAATGTGGCAGCCCCAGTTCCCACTCGATAATACATAGAAGTGCTGGTGCCATCGACGCTAGCATTACTTAATATTACTGTGTAGAAACCAATTTTACCGGTACGATTAATGTTACCCAATCCATAATTTCGAGTTGATGTAGCATCACTGACAGAAGCTAAGCGGTTATCAACACTACTCAAACTTAAATATGTCGTTGAATCACAAGTGATAGTCCAGTTTTTTTTCATTTCTGGCAGCGCAGTTACGGTCGTCCCAGCTTTTACATTAGTAGCAGACAAACGTCCCATATCATAAACACCGTTATTGGGAGCAATGACGGTACAACTTGGAACCCCAATTTTTCCTTTAACTTTCAATTCTGTTGTTGGTGTCGCCGCTTGCGACGCTACAGATAGAATTAAAGAAGCCAGAACAGTTAATTTAGAAATATGCGTTTTCATAAAATGAAAGTAACTCCCGATATAAAAACATCGCTAGCAGTTATCCATAAATATTATTAACGTTAAAATAAAGGGCAGATATAAAACTCTGCCCTTACTTTATGAATTAACGAACACGGAAGTTAGATACCGAATGCGAAATTCATCGTCATTGAGCCGTCGATCTCTGCATCATCAGTGATCGGGCCACCCATCGTGGTGGTACCTGCCAGGATCGGGCTAACCGTAATATCAGCAGTGAACACTTTACCGGTGGTCTGGGTGTTAACCGCAGATGACCAACCAGTACGCATACCAGTGGTCAGATTGGCAGTGGTAGCAACAGGGAAGGTCGTGGTCGCAGAAGAGAACACGTTAGATGTTTTGCCATCAACAGTGCCGTTCTTCATTTGTGCAGTGTAGTAACCGAGCTTGCCGGTACCATTCACGTTACCCATACCGAAGTTAGTCGTTGCAGCAAGACTCGCTGAAGCAGTGCGGTTATCAATTGGTGTAAAGTTCAGGTAAGTCTCAGCGTCACAGTTTACCGTCCAGGTTTTAGTGATCGGCGTCAGAGGTGTTGTTGCAACACCGGATTTAACTAAAGATGAAGAGAGATGACCAAAGTCATAAACACCGTCATCCGGAGCAACAATAGTGCAGCTTGGCACCGTCAAAGTACCTACCACTTTTAATTCTGCAGTTGGCGCCTCTGCATTGGCAGCGTTAATACCAAAAATTAAAGAAGACAGTACAGTAATTTTAGCCAGTTGCTTTTTCATTTAAATAGTCCTGATATATAATGTTTATCGCGTCGCGATACCCAAACTTTAATAGGCCTAGTGCCTGGGAATTGAATTCGTTTTGTATTTGGTTGACCCAAATCAAAATGTGAACTCAAAATTTATGCTGCCATTAAACGTTTTAAGACATTCCTTGTACATCAGACTGCAGGCCGACTTATTGTAGGAATTGTCTTACAGGATTATTTCCAGTCATGCTGGATTTCATTTATTTTTCGAGATAAAACACCTGGTACTTGCATTTAAACCCACAAATAAATCGTAAAATAAATTTTACTAAAAAATAAAGCGCAATTAAATCAATGCATTAATTAGTTAATTTTGACGATGCTAAGATATTTATTTTATCATTTAAAATGGCTAGTTTTATTTAAATGGAATACATATAAACCCCCTACCACTTTGTGGTTATAAAAATATTCTTTCTGGTAAAATTATATTTCTACGTTTTTAAAATAACACCCTTTATTTTTGTGGTTATAAACGGTCTCAATGCAATGTTGTATTACTGCCGGTTATTTACTCTGTTATCCGAAATGTAGAGGGGCAACGTCAGCCAATATCAACTTTAGTGCCTAATTTTCGCGCCAACCCTTTAGCACCTTCGCGCATTACGCTATGGTGGTTCCAACGAAATAGTGGTGCCGCAATGGGTGCCAAATAGTTCATCCAGCGCGTATTCGTGCGAATTTGCCAGTCGTAACGAACGATAGTATCCGTCCCATCATAGAATAATGACCACAACCCAATCCCTTCAACTTCACCACTGGCTATACCCTCAAGTAAATGTAGGGGTTTGATAGTAATCACATGAATATCAAACGTTATTCGGTATGGGAGTGCGCCTTTCCAGGTATAGCGATGCAAAGCACCAATGCCTCGGACATCCCCTTTTTCTATCTCAACAACCTGCTCCAGACTTTTCCACCAATTTGGCCACATATCAGGATGAGCAAGGATATCCCATACAATCTGTAATGGTGCCTTGACGCGCCAGAGGGTAGTAAACCGATACTCAGCCATATCGTTCAACTCCGTATCAAGGAATAAAGAAATGGGCGGGAAAGTGCAAATTAACCACCATGGCATCCATAACAACTGTTTCCAGCAGTTGCTCGCTGGCATCATAACTCATTACTTTCACAGGGAAATTCTGGTCATTCTCCAGCCAAATATCATAGCGATGGACGTTATCAACACTGATACCCGCCGGGCCAGTTATCGACATATGTAATACTGGTTGCTGCCCTAACTTTTCCTCACCAACCACCACCGTCTTCCCGCCTTGTTGCAGACGTTGGATATTACCGAGCAAAACGCCGATATCGGATTGATCCACCCGATGACCACTTTTATCGCGAATCAAACTATTGGTCGGCAGCAGGCTCAGGACCGGTAGCATTCCCATTCCGAATGGCCATAATCGAACTTTGCCACTAACCGGGCTATAGACTAATGCCGCACCACTGTGTGGTTCGACAAAATCCATGCGGACATAGCCGGGCTTATGATAGCTGTAACGAATGATCGTAGAATCGCCTAGGGCAGATTGGGAGTGGATTCTGAGTTGGTAGGATTCAAGCTGCTCAAAATGGTGTTGAGCTACCATAATAGGATCAGGATGGCCCGTCGTGGCATGCGCAACAGTCGCTGGCATGAATACTGCCACCAAGATCGCAATTGAACCGGTTAATCCGCGGATAGTCTTCTCCCGTCTATTAGGCAAGTAATAAGAAATCCCTGCCCTTATCATTAAATATATACCTAATATCAGAAAGCCATGTGCTGGCGCAGCGTATTATTTATCACCCCAATTAACAGGCTTAGTGTGATAAGGATCGCTGAATTTTTTTTCTATAAGTGCTTGAATAATGAAAGAGCGAGAGGGATTTCTTCTCCCTGAAAGGTTTTCTTTTCAACAATTTTCGAGACGGTCCTTTCAACCGCTGGGGTATCACCCCATGAAACGGTTGCGTTCATGCCCCTTTTTACGGCATGTTTACAACAACACCTCCCTGCTTTAGACGTTCGAATTATCACTTTGTGAGCAACCTGATGATTAAGTGGCTGTGGAAAGCAAACCAACCGCAAGCGGAGATGCTTGCACAGTGGCGTGAAGCACTGAGTATTCCCTTGCTAGCACCTTTGGATGAGCAGGAGCAGCAGCGGCTGGTCTCTGTTGCAAGTCATTTGCTGCAACAGAAACGTTTAGTCCCGCTACAAGGCTTGGTATTGACTCCATTAATGCAGGCTCGCTTGATGCTGTTATTTGCACTGCCCGTAATGGAATTGGGTGCTAAATGGTTAGATGGCTTTCATGAAGTGCTTATTTATCCGTCCCCTTTCGTGGTTGATGATGACTGGCAAGACGATGCCGGTTTAATTCATTCGGGCCAAACCGTGCAGTCCGGTCAGAGCTGGGAACAAGGTCCGATCGTGTTGAATTGGCAAGATATTCAAGATTCATTCGATTTATCCGGCTTTAATCTTGTCATCCACGAAGCCGCTCACAAGCTTGATATGCGTAATGGCGGCCATTCTAATGGAGTGCCGCCGATTGCTATGCGTGATGTCGCCGCATGGGAATATGACCTGCATCAGGCGATGGACAATATTCAAGATGAGATAGATATGGTCGGCATTGAAGCCGCCAGCATGGATGCGTATGCCGCCAGTGACCCCGCCGAATGTTTTGCGGTGCTGTCCGAGTATTTTTTCAGTGCACCAGAACTGTTAGAAAACCGCTTCCCTGCTGTTTATCAGCACTTCAGTGCTTTCTATCGCCAAGATCCACTTGCCAGGCTAAAACGCTGGGAAAAATAAAAAGTAAGATACTCTCCCAATAGATTGCAAAGTACCGTCAGGCGGAAAAAACAAGCTCCGCCGAATGTGATCAATTAAGTGATTCAGCACGCTGAGAGTAAATTTATATATTTTCCGCACCGGTGTAATTTGAAAAATATAAGGTATTTGTTCAGATGCTGAGCAGTCAGTCTAAATCCACCAATTTAGCGTTGACAGTATCCGGCATGCTAGATATCATGCGCCCCGTTCACACGATTCCTCTGTAGTTCAGTCGGTAGAACGGCGGACTGTTAATCCGTATGTCACTGGTTCGAGTCCAGTCAGAGGAGCCAAATTAGAAAAGCCCGCTTAAGGAAACTTAAGCGGGCTTTTTGCTTTCAGTTATTTCTGATAGTCAACGAAAAGCGGACGGTTGCACGGAAAGCAACCACCCGATGTGTCTAGGTTGTCCGTAGCCACTATTGCGAAAAATTGCAATCTGGTGGCATGCCTAATAAAAATGTTCAGGATATCGAGACTATGTTTGAATTTACGGACGTTTTTTTTCATAAACTTAATAAAATCACGCTTCATAACAATAGAGACATTAATTTTTTTACGTCCGGCGGCGCGGGATATCTTGAAAACCCTACCTCAGATTTACTCACCCTGTTTATGGGAAGTAATGAAAGCGTCCCTCCATGGTTACTCAAAGCACTGATGGAATGCCTAAATGTCGATTGTAATATCGAAGAGCTGGATACCACTTCATTGGTTGTATCAAGGGAGGCTCGCTCGCAGGACGGAAAGTACCTGGATATTTTGATTAAGCATCAGGACTTCATCATCGGTATCGAACACAAAACGATTTCAGCCATCAATAACCCCTTTGAAAGCTACGAGGCACATCTCGATAGTTTCATCGATAATGATCAAGTCGTTTACCGATGTATTCTCGCTCCTGACCGCCTGTTTTCTTTACCTATCGCGAGATGGCCATTAGTTAAATATTCACATCTGATAACCACAGCCAGAAATCGTCTGGGTAAAGATCAGATAAGGGTGCCATTTAGTAAATGGAATGTTTTTTACACTGAATTCCTTAATCATCTTCACGAACTGAGCGGAGTCGATAGCACAATGGTAATGAATAGCGAAAGCCGAGCCTTTGTAAAAGAACATTTTAGCCTTCTTTTAAAGGCAAAAGATCTACTTAAAGAATTCGAAATAGCAATGATTGAGGAAGGTAAAATAACTCTTTCCGAGGTTTTACCTGATACAAATATCTCTCATCGCATAAATAATTGGGCTAATGATTACAAAGCGATTCATTTGACTCCTGAGTGCTGGGGTAATGGGACCACTGGCGTATCCCTTGTTTATTACCCTGATGCTGATGGTCAAAACGTTTTCTATTACGTTAATGGCTGGATAAATATTACTGATTATCCCGAACTCGCTATTCTGCATGGTGTAGTGCAAGAAAAAATTCAGTCTGATACATTCCTACCAACCGGTGACAAATCCGATGCTGAAATAACCATCAATAGGAAGGAGATGATAATCTCAATTGGTACTCCAAGTGGAACGCTTGAAGAAGCCAAATCTTTGCTTAAAGAGATGGCGCTTTTCATTTACGATGTGCTTGAAAACCGCTAAATCTCCGAAGCTTGACTCAGAATCAAGTGAACCATCACTGATAAATTGGCACTGAAAATGCGCGAGTTTGGGTAGTTGCCAAAATCTACGTTTGGTTCATCACCGTCCACAACGATGGCATTGGGAGGCTATGGGTGAGAAACAGACATAATTGGTCTACCCAATCTAGGTAATTAGACCCATAGCCAGATTCGCCAGTCGGCTTAAAATTCGTTATCATCCGCTCCCACTCTCCATCGGGTCGCTTATGTCCAAGATTATCGATACCTTTATTGCCCCGCCGTGCTATGACAAGATCGAGAATCTCTATCAGGACGATCATCTGGTGCTTATCAATAAACCCACCGGGCTGCTCAGCCTATCGGGGAAAAATCCGCAAAATCTTGATTCGGTGCATCATCGGCTGGTAGAAATATTCCCTGGCTGCACTCTGGTCCACCGCCTTGATTTCGGTACCTCGGGGCTGATGGTGATTGCCCGCAATAAGGCTATAAATGCCGCCCTCTGCCAACAATTCAGCCAGCGTACAGTGACCAAAGTGTACAGCGCACTGCTTTGTGGACATCTGGATGACAACGAAGGGGTGATAGACGCAGCGATTGCCAAAGATCCGGCGCTGTTCCCGCTAATGTCGATTTGCGCAATCCACGGCAAGCCCGCTCGCTCCTACTATCGGGTCGTTGAGCGCTTTTATCATGAGTTGGACGATGGGACGTTACTGCCATTGACGCGGGTACAACTGACCCCGGAAACCGGACGTACTCATCAACTCCGCATCCACTGTCAGCAGTTGGGCCACCCTATTTGGGGGTGCGACCTGTATGGCGGTCGCCAGCTACCCGGTACCGAACGGACTCCACGGCTGATGTTGCACGCCAGTGAGCTGCATTTTGCACATCCCATTAGCGGAGAGTGGATCAAAGCCCATAATGCCAGCCCGTTCTGAAAGCGAACCATTTATGCTTAAACCATTTATGTTTAAACTATGGTGATCAGCCCAAATGGGTGACTATGCTGATGTTTTCCATGAACAGGTTGAGCATAAAATATATATGAAAAGCCCTGAGGGACTGTTCATATATAGATATCTACCAAACGTTAATTACCACATCAAATCATCGGGCACTTTAAAATCAGCATATGGATCTTCTTCATCTTGATCTTCCTGACTAAGCGCACTATTTAATACAATACTGTTCGCATCTCGCTGCGCAATTTTATCGGCTACGCTCGCCGGGATAATAGCGTATTCACTCTCACCGCTGTTATCTGTAACCAAACGAGCAATGGCGAGGCGGCCACTAATCAGCTGGGCTTGCGTCAGCTTATCCACCATTATTTTTTTAATTAAATTATTATCTGTGAAGTTAAAACCAATATTGCCTTTTGAAATGTCGATTTTATTCATTTCAATGAGCTGCTTCACCTGAGCTTTATATTCTTTCGATAAAGCAGCTTGTTTTTGTTGCTCGCTTAGCTGTTTATCACGCTCAAGTTGCGCTTTTTTATTTTCTTCCACAGCCTCTCTTGCCTCACGAGCCTGAACTCGTGATTTTTTAGCTGTTCTTTGGACTTTGGCCATTTTTTTGCTGGTCACTAGTCCAGCTTTGAGCATCTGCTCTTGTAAGGTAAGTTTTGTCATCTTCGCTTCTAAACCAATTGAATAATTTGTGGGATTATACCTGTAATTTTCGAGGCTGTACTAGGTTGCAGGGCTTGATTACTGCGTAGTTTGAATTTGGAGGAGCCTATCAGAGGCTGGTATGGCTAGCCCTCAGGATTAAACAACCGCGCAATACTCCCCCTCTTGCCGCGCCACTACTGTATCGCTATAGCTTTATTTAGTGGTTATTTTCGCGGTCTTGACAGCATAAGCCTTCATTAGCGAAGCCCACTTAAGAAAACTTAAGCGGGCTTTTTATCGGGTTCAATGACTGTGCGTAAAAGCTACAATGCATAGAAAATCAATACGGCAATCCCGCCAAATAATAGCCATTTGATCAGATAATAAATTCTGCGATTCCAAGCTTTCAGCCGTTTACCGACTTTGCGCACCGCATAAATATATTTAAATGCCCTATTAACGCCACCGGTTCGGTCCCCTTCTTCATTAGGGGCCGTGGCCGCGGTCATCAGGTTACGCCCTAGCCAATGGTTAACCCATTGCGCCCAACGATAACGCATTGGTCGCTCAATATCGCAAAACAAAATAAGCCGGTTCTGCCCACTCTGGTTTTCAGCATAGTGAATGTAGGTTTCATCAAACAATATTCCCTCACCGTCACGCCAACTGTACGTGGTGCCATCTACATCAATAAAACAGCGATCATCATTTGGCGTTATCAAGCCCAAGTGATAACGCAAAGAGCCCGCATAAGGATCACGGTGACGAGGTAAACGGCTGCCGTCCGGTAACTCCGCAAACATGGCGGCTTTTACTGAAGGTAGCCCCCGTAATAGTGAGGTGGTATAGGGGCACAGTGTCATGGCTGATGGATGACTGTCTTCATACCATTTCAGATAAAAGCGTTTCCAACCGGTTTTAAAAAAAGAGTTAAAACCGGCATCATTATATTTATCCGATGCCTTTATTTGCTGGATGTCCATTAATGCTTTGCCCTCTTCCCTGATTTGTAACCAGTTATCGCGCAAAACGGCTAACTCGGGGAAAAGATCCTGTTTTAAATAGGGTGTTGTCGGCACCCGCGAAAATAAGTACATGAAAACATTGATGGGCGAAACAAATGTCGAATGATCTGAAAGTTGACGCCAGAACTTATAACGAACCTTCCCGCGAAAATGCACATAGGCTACGCACAAGATAAAAACCAATAGCACTATATATTTCATGATGTCCTATCAACAAATATGGCTGGTAGCTAAATATTTAGTCTATCTCAAGCAAATTTTCCAACTTAAAAAGATGAAAACTCATTAAGAGGGTCAGTAACATTAAGATTAGTAGGCAATAAATGTCTGAAGGTCACTGTCATTGAGTGTAAAACACCCCGTAAAACGACGCCCTTCAGGGAAATCATCACTTAGTTCGCGTAATAATTGTAATTCGAAACGCCCCGTATCTAGCGAATAACTTAACAATTGAGCTTCAAGAAAATCAAAATAGCGCCCTAACTGAGGGAAAACAGCTTTGAATAAGCTCTCTTTGGCTGAAAAAGCTAATGTGAGTAGTTGATTGAAGGGCAATGGGCCTGCTTGAAAATAATGATATTCTTTTTCACTAAGAATACCCGGCCACAAGTTTTCGGCTCTTTCCGCAGAAATTAAACTTTCAATATCCAAGCCAACACCATGAATACTGTGGTTCACCTCTTCAGACTCAACCACTGGCGTTATTATTTGCGCAGTACATAAAGCACGTTGATTATTATGGCTAATACTGCCAATCAATCCGGTTGGCCATTGTGGCGCGCGGTCTATCCCACTGCCCAGCGGATAGTCGCGGATTTCCAGCATATTGAGTACCTGTCGGGCAACAAAGCGCCCCGCCAAATATTCCGCGCGCCGTTTAGCGACCGCTTTTTGCAAATTGCCCGGAAACGTAATGCCATACACAGCAAATAGCTCATCCCGGTATTCATTGACATCAAAATCACATTTAGCCAAAAGCCCGCGAAACTGTGGCTGCCCATTCAAACCGCTGGCTGGCAGTGCAGCAAAAGTAAAGTTACGAATAAATACCGACGTCACGCGCTATCCTAATCACATTGATTCATAGGCTTTTATAGTAGTGGTTAACCCGCATTGCTACAATATCAGAACCCCTGCCTTTTGATGTAAAACGTTAGCAGCAACACGTTATTCCTCACTGAGTGCCCCCCTAAGCCCACAGCTAATCATCTTTTTATTGCGTTTTAACCACAAATGAAATGCAACTTCACAATTATTAAAACACGGTTCCTGTCATTTCTTTTTCTGTGATAATGGTCAATTTAATAGCAAATATAAACCGCTAGTTTGAATGCCATGGGGATAAGGGAATAACCCTTTTATATACATTGATATAACGATTCAATTATTAGAAATGATGCCTTTTTATCTATTTTTATACCCACGGTAGTTGAAGTTTCAGCTAACAGCACCGCAGCTTCAAGTAACAAGGGTATAGTGACTTCTGGAGATAACTGAATGAAATTCCCTAAGCCTTTGCCAACACTGTGTCTGGCTATTTCTGCCATATTATTTAGCCAAATAGCCTCCGCACAACAAATTAAAGCTGCTGATGTTCATCCCAAAGATTATCCCAATGTTGTCGCAGTTAAAAATATGGGCGACAAACTTAAGACTGCCACTGATGGGCGTTTGGAAATTAAAACCTTCCCTGGTGGGGTATTGGGTGATGAGAAACAGATGATCGAACAGGCACAAATGGGAGCCATTGATATTATTCGTGTATCCATGACACCGGTGGCCTCTATTTTACCGGAGATCAGCGTCTTTACCCTGCCTTATATGTTCCGCGATGAAGATCACTTACATAAAGTGCTTGATGGCAAAATCGGCCAAGAAATTGGCGATAAAATCACTAACAACAAAGATTCAAAATTAGTGTTTCTTGGCTGGATGGATGCGGGAACCCGTAATCTGATAACCAAGCAGCCAGTGATTAAGCCGGAAGATCTCAAGGGTATGAAAATCCGTGTTCAAGGCAGCCCAATTGCCTTGGCTACGCTAAAAGCAATGGGGGCAAATTCTCTGAGCATGGGGGTGAGCGAAGTGTTTAGCGGCATGCAAACCGGGGTTATTGATGGTACTGAAAATAACGAACCAACGTTTGTTGCTCATAATTATCTACCCGTGGTGAAAAACTATACCTTGAGCGGCCATTTTATTATTCCTGAGCTGTTCCTCTATTCTAAAACCAAGTGGGATAAATTATCCCCTGAAGATCAACAAACTATTCTAAAACTGGCCAAAGAAGCACAGGCTGAACAGCGCGTATTATGGCAAGCCTACGTACAGCAATCACATGACAAGATGAAAGCCGGTGGCGTGCAATATCACGAGATTGACCATGATTATTATTACAAGGCCACCCAGCCCGTACGCGATGAGTTTGGCAAAGATTATCAGGACCTCATAAAACAAATCAGCGCTGTCGAATAACACTATTCTGGCGGTATTAATAACCTTAATACCGCTGACATATATACCCAAATCCTTGGTGTCGCAGCAAGGCAGCAAACGCGCGAATCCCATTGAGCTTATATAAGTCAGTGATTTGGGTGAGCAAATGCAGCTAACACTGCTGCAGCGTCAAGGACAAAGGGTAAACTGAGGTCTCCGCTATGGCTCGCTTTTATCTATCAACGATGGATGCTTTATATCGCCTGTCAATCTGGGTAGCTGGTATTGCTTTAATTATCATGGTTGCAGTTATCCCTATGGGGATATTCGCCCGTTATATTCAAAACGATGGCTTATCCTGGCCTGAACCTGTCGCTATTTTATGTATGGTGACATTTACCTTTGTTGGCGCTGCCGCCAGTTATCGTTCGGGCTCGCATATTGCGGTCAGTATGGTTACCGATCGACTTTCGGCAACAGGTAGAAAAGTTTGCCTGCTCTTAGTCGATTTACTGATGATAGTTATCAGCCTGTTTATCCTGATTTATAGCTACATCTTATGTAGCGAACTTTGGTCACAACCGGTGGCTGAGTTCCCATTACTGACCGCCGGACAAACTTATATCCCGCTGCCTATCGGCTCTGCCATTACCCTGTGCTTTATTCTCGAGCGCCTGTTTTTTGGCCCGCAGACCCACCGCCCGGTCGTCATGATTGGCAATTCATAATTTGGGGAATTTTGCCTTATGGATGCATTTATTCTAGTTTTTACTCTGGCTATTTTATTGGCTATCGGTGTCCCGGTTGCCTATGCCGTGGGTCTGAGCGCCATCGCGGGTGCATTTTGGATTGATTTACCATTGGAAGCGGTAATGATCCAAATCACCAGCGGCGTAAACAAATTTTCATTACTGGCTATCCCGTTCTTTATTCTGGCGGGCGCCATTATGGCGGAAGGAGGGATTGCACGGCGGCTAGTGAATTTCGCCTATATCTTCGTCGGTTTTATTCGTGGTGGCCTATCGCTGGTCAATATTGTGGCCTCAACATTCTTCGGCGCAATTTCGGGCTCCTCAGTGGCAGATACCGCCTCTATCGGTTCAGTAATGATCCCGGAAATGGATAAAAAAGGGTATCCACGCGATTTTGCTGCTGCCGTGACGGCGAGTGGTTCGGTGCAGGCAATATTGACACCACCTAGCCATAACTCGGTCATTTATTCACTGGCAACTGGCGGCACTGTCTCTATTGCTGCGCTGTTTATCGCCGGGATCCTACCGGGCTTGCTGCTCAGTTTGACCTTGATGCTCATGTGTGTCGGCTTCGCCTATAAGCGCGGTTATCCCAAAGGTGAACGAGTGCCATTCCGTCAGGCGCTCAAAATCTTTCTCGATACCCTGTGGGGGCTGATGACGGTAGTCATCATCATGGGCGGTATCCTTTCAGGGGTGTTTACCGCCACTGAATCCGCTGCAATTGCTTGTTTGTGGTCATTTTTTGTCACCATGTTTATCTACCGTGATTATAAATGGTCAGAATTACCAAAACTGATGTACCGCACGGTAAAAACCGTCACTATCGTGATGATTTTGATTGGTTTTGCCGCCAGTTTTGGTGCCATCATGACTTACATGCAATTGCCGGAACGTATCACTGAGTTCTTCACCTCGGTTTCGGATAACAAATACGTCATTCTGATGTGCATCAATATCATGTTGCTGATGATTGGCACCTTGATGGACATGGCACCGCTGATTTTAATCCTGACGCCGGTATTGATGCCGGTAACTAATTCATTGGGTATTGATCCGGTGCACTTCGGCATGATTATGCTGATCAATCTGGGAATTGGCCTGATTACCCCACCGGTCGGTTCGGTGTTGTTTGTTGCCAGTGCGGTGAGTAAACAGAAAATCGAGCAAGTGGTGAAGGCGATGCTGCCGTTTTACGGCGCGCTGCTGCTGGTGTTGATGCTGGTCACTTATGTTCCGGAGATTTCGTTGTGGTTGCCAAGAGTCTTTGGTGTTTACAACGGCTGATAGCGCGGTTAACGAAAGCGGGCCGCTGACTGGCCCGCCTCATAATGATTAAAGCAAAACGTTTAAATCAATACCACAGGCTCATGATTGGCCAGCCCACCAGCAGTAACATGGCAATGTAGAACACCCCCATGATCCCACCCAGTCGCCAGTAATCTTTCGATTTCACATAACCGCAGCCATAAATAATGACCCCAGGGCCAGTGGCATAAGGCGTCAGAACCCCCATGATCCCAATGGACAATACCAACAGCATGGATAAATGCTCCATCGGCACCCCGGTCAATCCTTTACCAACCGCCAAAATAACCGGCAGCATGGTCGCCGTATGGGCAGACAAACTGGCGAACAGATAATGGGAGAAATAGAACACCAGCACCAATGCCACCACCGTCATATTCGGTGAGAAACCATCAAGATGGGTGCTCATCGTGGTGGCAAACCAATCAATAAAGCCGGAGCGAGTCAGCCCGTTCGCCATCACCACCAAAGTCGCCAGATTGACCAACGTGTTCCAGGCACTGGAGTATTTGGTGATATCTCGCCATGACACTACGTGCAGAGCCAGCATCAAAGATACCGCCAGCAAACCTACCGCAGTCGCGTCAATGAACTTGCCGCCAAACACCCACAAACACAGGCTCAGCAGCACTAATCCAATCAAGATAGCTTCTTTGCGAGTCAGCCCACCCATCTCGGTGAGCGCTGTTTGCGCCCATGCTGCTACTTCATCACTTTTGGTTACACCGGGTTTATACAGCACGTAAGAGAGCCAAGGTGCAACAATCAGCAAAATTAAGCCCACAGGCAGAAACGCCAGGAACCACTGCATCCAGCCGATATGAACACCGGCAATTTTACTCACAAACTCAATACCCAGCACGTTAGGAGCTGCGCCGGTAACAAACATTGAGGAGCTGATACTGGTACCAATTACCATCATCCACATCAGATAGCCGCCAATGCGCCTGGATGATGGGTCATTGGGGAATGAGTCAAACAGCGGCGGCAAGTTTTTAACCACCGGGAATACCGTCCCGCCGGTACGTGCAGTATTTGACGGGGTAAAAGGCGCTAACAGAATATCAATGATAACAATGGCATAACCCAGTGTCAGTGTGCGTTTGCCCATGAACTTCACCATGAACAAAGCAATGCGACGTCCCAGACCGGTCGCTTCATAGCCGAGGGCAAAGATAAATGCCCCGAACACCAGCCAGACGGTGGTACTGGAGAATCCAGCTAGCCCCCATTTCAGTGACTCTTTGCCGCCATTAAAGCTGGCATCGGCCACTTCGGCGGCACTGAATAGCACCCAGTCTGAGCTCAATACACAAATCGTCACGGCAATGAAGCTTATCGCCGTTGCCGGAATCGGCTCTAAAATCATCCCAACAATCATGGCGACAAAAATCGCAAAATAGCGCCAGGCTTGGGGTGGCATCCCTTCCGGGGTTGGGATCAACAGCAGAACGGCCAACACCACAAAAGGCGCGAGCGCTTTCCATAATTTCTCTTGCGACTTCAACATAGAGGTACTCCTATAGCACCATTATTATTTTGAGGAGGGAGATGATGATGAGGAAACTGCGCCAGAAACCAGGTCAGGATCAGCAGGTCAGCACTGCCGCCGGGGCTAAGGTTGCGGGCGATACATTGGGCGTCAAACACTCGCACCCGCCACTGGCTGAGAGGCTCGCGCATCCCTGCCGGTGAGAGTGAAGACAGAATCTCTGCCGCCTGTTGTTGTAGCCATTGCAGCCCAGCTATTCCGCCCCGGGAAACCACATTGGTATCGCGGTTGACGGACATCAAAACCAGCAAGGTATGCAATAAGGCATGGTCGGGTTGCGCCCCGTCAGCTAATAAGCGCCGGTACGCGGGTAAAGCATGGGTTAACACGGTAGCGAAACCGGATTCAGCTTCGCCACGGGCCCCCGTCAGGCCATAGTGATAAAACAGGCGCTGGCCCGCAGTCTGCTGTGGGTTTGATTGGCGCAGTTCGCGCTCAGTTAGCCCACGGCATAATGTGGCCGCTTCCTGACAAATGGCTTGCGCACTGATCGGCTCTGCGCGGGCAGTTAACCGCCCCAGTGCACAGCAAATTAATCCCAGAGAAAAAACACTGCCTTTATGGGTATTCACCCCACCAGTGGCATTAAACATGCTGTGTTCACAAGCCAATCCCAGCGGCCGCAAGCTGTTCAGTGCCGCCGGTCCGGATAAATCACACTGATGAATGCCGTGCTCGATAAAACGTGGCAGCCACGGCGCAATCGCCTCGGCGCTGTGATAAAAATCGAGCAGCGTCATATCCTGATGTGCGCCGCAGTTAACCCGATCGACCAGGCCCGGTTTCGGTGTCAGATTGACTTCAGCCAGCATTGCCCGGTAAGCCAATGCGCCGTAATGTTGTATAAAGTCAGATTGCCGAGCAAAATCCGGTGTGGTGGCTGGCTCAGACCAAGCCCGTGGCGGTTGGGCCACGCTGTCGTCAGTGCGTTGCAGTTGTGGCATTGAGCATCAACTCCATCTGAGCCAATAATTCATCAATGCTGTGGGTTTGCGCCCGAGCACAGACATTGGCTGGGCGGTGGCACAGCAAACAACGGCGTGGTGCCAAGCCCACATCACGGCGTGATAAAATTCGTCCTGAAACATCAAGCACATCGATATCCCATAACCGGCCTTGCGGGTGTTTTAACTCAAGTAACAGCGCGGCATCCTTCACTTGCTCGGCGGGTAAATCGACAGCAATCAGCCCCTCACAGCCAGTAGGTAGCGGGAAAACTTCTTGCTGTAGCACCGGCCAACACTGCTGTTGGCTCAGTGTCGTAATGGCTTGCCATGCCAGAGTAAATAGCTTGCGAGTCAAGGGGTTATCTTTCACCGCGCCCGGAGCCACCAGCGTGAGTGAAATTAACGTGACCTGATGGCGCGCCAGCCAGAGCTGTTGTCTGGTCTGCCGGGATTCGCGGCTGGTCAGCAGCTCCGGTAAACTGATGGGCCGGTTGGCGGCTAATGCGGGGGAAAGAGTATTCATCATCTACTCCTGTATCTGATGAACAACGTCAATCACCGAACCGTCGCGGTAGCGCACCACTGCCACTACCCGATCAGTGAATTGGATAGGCTTTGGCGCACCGGTCAGAATCAAAGCCCGCTGATAGAGCCAGTCAATAGTCACCACCGGCAAACCGGCTTGTTGCAAGCGCTCGGCTAACTCTGGCCGCGCTGGATTGACCGCAATCCCGTGATCGGTCACGAGAATGTCAACACTGGAACCCGGTGTCACACAGGTTGTGACTTCGTTGACCAAGGTCGGAATACGTCCACGCACCAATGGCGCGACAATAATTGACAGCCGCGCAGCAACCGCAGTATCACAATGGCCGCCAGAAGCGCCGCGCAATACTCCGTCCGAGCCGGTCAGCACATTGACGTTAAAGCCGGTATCAATTTCCAAGGCACTGAGCACCACCACATCCAGCCGGTCAACAGATGCACCTTTCGAACTGAAGTTGGCGTATTGATTTGCACTGATTTCAATATGACGTGGATTTCGCGCCAGAGAGGCAGCCGCCTGCCGGTCAAAACTTTGCACATCCAGTAGCTTGGTAATTAGCCCTTTTTCGTGCAATTCCACCATGGTTGAGGTGATACCGCCGAGGGCAAAAGCGGCGGTAATATTGCGCCGTAACATTTTGTCCTCAAGAAAACGGGTCACTGCCAGCGACGCCCCGCCGGTGCCGGTCTGTAACGAGAAACCATCGACAAAGTAGCCCGACCCGGCAATCACGTCGGCAGCACGACGGGCAATCAGTAACTCGCGGGGATTGGAGGTCATACGGGTGGTATCAGCACCAATCTTGTCGGCATCGCCCACCTGCTCGACTTGAACAATCAGGTCAACTTGATCCTGAGTGATACTGGCCGGATGATGAGGATAGGCCACCAGCGCTTCAGTCAGCAGCACCACACAATCGGCATATTCGGCATCGACCCGGGCATAACCCAGAGAGCCGCAGCAGGCATTACCACTAAAACCATTGGTATTACCGAACTCATCACAAGCCGGCACCCCAATAAAGGCGACATCAATGGTCAATTCGCCAGATTCGATTAAATTAACGCGGCCGCCGTGGGAATGGACCTGAACCGGTTTCGCCAATAACCCGCGTGACACTTCCTCGGCCAATGGCCCACGCATGCCGGAGGTGTAAATCTCACTCACCACACCATTACGGATATGCTCAACCAAGGGCGAGTGGCAATCGCTGAGGGAACTGGAGGCCAGTCGCAGATTTTTGAATCCCATTGCAGCAATGGCATTCATCACCAAATTCAAGGTTAAATCGCCGGCCCGGAAAGCATGGTGAAACGAGATGGTCATGCCATCTTGCAGCCCAGATCGGCGGATTGTGCTTTCCAAAGAATCACAAATCTTGATATTGCGGGGCTTCTGCGCCTGTAAATTTGCTTTAGAAGTATTCTGATACAGGTGATATGCCGGGCTGTTATCCTGACAATGACG
Source organism: Yersinia alsatica (assembly GCF_902170305.1). Taxonomy (GTDB): domain Bacteria; phylum Pseudomonadota; class Gammaproteobacteria; order Enterobacterales; family Enterobacteriaceae; genus Yersinia; species Yersinia alsatica. Next base: position 205,730 of record NZ_CABHWW010000011.1, read on the forward strand.
TAAACTTTCTACTCGTTGTTGCCTATTCATCTGTTATTCCTCACGCAGGCCACTGACCGCACGTTGCAAAACCAACCGCGCCCGTTCAATCACTGGGCTGTCCACCATCTTGCCGTTGAGGGAAACCACACCTCGCCCTTCGGCCTCTGCCGCAGCGGCGGCATCAACCACCGCTTGTGCATGGCGAACTTCTTTTTCGGTCGGGGCATAGAGGTTGTGTAACAGCTCGATTTGGCGTGGGTTGATCAGTGATTTACCATCAAATCCCAATTGCTTGATGAGGGCGGCTTCCTGCAAGAAACCCGCTTCGTTATTGGCATCGGAATACACGGTATCGAAGGCTTGGATTCCGACGGCGCGCGCGGCCTGTAAAATTGAGCAGCGCGCAAACAGCAGTTCAATACCCTCCGGGGAACGTTCGGTACGCAAGTTGCGGACATAATCCTCTGCCCCCAATGCGATCCCCATTAAGCGCGGAGAGGCCTGAGCAATGGCCAAAGCCTGAGTAATGCCCTGCGCCGATTCAATAGCGGCTAACAGGCCGGTGCTACCCACCTCACGCCCACATTCCGCCTCGATACGGCTGATTTCTTGCGCCATATCCTCCACATCTTTCGCATTATCTGTTTTGGGTAAACGCACGATATCCGCCCCGCCACGCACCACGGCCTCCAAATCCGCCAGGCCATAAGCTGAATCCAATGCATTGACGCGCACAATGGTTTCTACATCTTGATAAAGCGGATGTTGTAGGGCGTGATAAACCAAACGTCGAGCGGCATCTTTTTCGCGCAAGATCACGGAGTCTTCCAGATCAAACATCAATGCATCAGCCTGATAAATAAAAGCATTACTGACCATTGCGGCATTGGCACCGGGAACAAACAACATGCTGCGGCGCATTCTGTTTTTCATTTCAGGTTTCACAGCGAAGCTCTCCATGGCAGAATTTTTTCATCACAGGCCCTGAGTAGAGCGGTCTCCAGCCGAGCCTGCAAAACGCAATCCAGTGCGCCTTTATCGTCAATAATCAGTTGCACTCCGGTAACCCGATACTGTTCCAGTAACGCCAATACGCTGTAACGAATGGCTTCACCAAACTGCTTATCCACACTGCTGTGAATTTGCAGGTCTATTTCGGGTGGATTCAATGGCGCAATTCGCACCATGACGTCGCTCGACTCCAACGTTCCAGCGACGGCCTCTCTGATAATTTTCATTTTTCACCTGATTAACTTGTCTTCAATTTCGTGGTTGCTGACTTACGTACCAGTCCCTATCTTTGCGCCCTGCTTTAGTCGGCTGACGTTAATCGACTAACAGCAGGGTTGGATTCTTTGCTGAGGTGGCGTTCTTCTCTGCACTAGCCGCTTTTTGTGCACGTTGTGCCAACAGTCGCTGTAAATAGTGGCAAGTGGCGGGCGGGACTAATTTGCGAATGGTTTCACCGTCGCCCTGTGCCAATAATTTGCGCACCCAAGAGGCGGAAATAGCGGTGTCGTGGTATTTAAGGCGCTCAATCTCTACCAGTGAAACTGGCGGATATGGCAATGACGGCGTTGCTAACCAGAAGCTCATGTCGCGGTTATATTTGGCGGTCACAGTACAAAACGGCTCGGTACCGGCAAAACGGTGAGTCACCCCTAGCGCCGGAGCCAAATATTGGCGGAATATTTTTAAGTCGATTTCGGTATAGCAGTCGTCTGCCACGCCTTGATCCTTAATGAAATAACACGGGAATGTGGCGCGGGAAATCATATATTCCGAGCCGGGGTGCACGGTGAGATTAGGGATATCTTGTGTGCCATCGAGAACTAATTGCAGCCGGTCTTCATAAGGAAAACGGGAGTTATCTTCCTTCACCAAAAACAGATGTAACCAATCACACTGCGCCGCAGCTTGGCGTACTAAATATTGGTGTCCACGGGTAAATGGGTTGGCATTCATTACGATGCTGCCAATTTTTTGCCCTGGCTGACGTAATTGGCTCAATTGCTTCGCATAGCGCTGCAAGCGGCAGTCACTATTTTCCATCAACACCACAATACCGGGAACACTTGCGATAGGATAAAAGCCACAAGCTTTAAATAAACTCTCATTTCTAGTTTTGGTATAAATAAACAGGTGGCTGTGATGACGTTCATAAGCCAAATTGACCAACTCTGTTGCCAGTGTTAGTGCCAGCCCTTCTCCTCTGACTTGCTCACTGATCGCCACACATTTGATAATATTTCCGGCAATACCACCACAGGCCACGAGCATCTCATTACGGCTTACGGTAATAAACACCTCAACGGTGGTATCTATATTCAGATCATTAGCCCGCAAGAATCGCGTTATTTCTGCGATTTGCTGATGGTCTGAACGATTAACTCTATTAAATACCGTATCCATAATTCACTCTCTACCATAACGTTTACATAACAAATAAAGAACAAGTTAAAATATCGAGAATAAAATTAATAAAAAATATGCTCTTTAAATAAATAATTCACATAAAAACAACAATATAAAATAAATCAAAAGCGGAGAATTTTTAATTTGAATTAAATTACGAGCACATGCTAAACATAAAAATTGCGCGGTTAATTGACCTATTTCACATATAAGAGAGTAAATATAAGTTATTTAATGGTTTTAATTTTCTTAATTATTAATATATATTTTTATTTCTCTTAGCTATTTAATTATTTCTTAAATTAACTTATGTTAATGCCATAGATTCTAATTTCTCGAAAATTTAAGGTTACAGATAGACAGTCAGCAACTCTGCAACCTCAAATACCAAGGATATTTGTTAATTAAGGTGAGTAGCTTGTCGATTCCTTGCACAGTGGGAAAATTAACATGGCGTGGTCGAATATGGAGCCGATTGAAAAATATGGCCTTCCCGCTGCGTATATTTTTCCTGCTATTAACTGTTTCAATCCTGTTGACCGGAGCATTAGACCGTTTTCTCAGTCACAATTTTGAACAATATCTGCTGGATCAAGTGAGTAAAACGGCCATGAATCAGGCCAAAATAATTGCGTCGATGGATTCTGTAGTCAATGCCGTCAAACATCGTGATAAAGCCCAGTTGGCAAACATTGTCAGCAGACTCGGCAATACCTCGGATCTTGATTACCTCGTCATTGGCGACACCCAGTCGATTCGCCTCTATCACCCTAATCCGGAGATGATTGGCTACCCGATGCAGTGGACTAAGCCCGGCGCATTGGAGCGGGGCGAAAGCTATATTATTTTCGGCAAAGGCTCGATGGGCGAAGCTATGCGCGCCAAAACCCCGATTCGCGATGAACAGGGGAAAATTATCGGCGTGGTTTCTCTCGGTTATCTGATCAGCAAAATTGACCACTGGCGACTGGTTTACCTCCTGCCACTCACCCACTCTTTTCTCATTGTGCTGGCGGTATTGCTGCTGTTGTCATGGCAATTTGCCAACCATATTCGCCGGCAAATGATGGGGATGGAACCCAAAGAGATAGCGCGAGTTTTACGCCAGCAAGAGGCGCTATTCGGGGCGGTATTTGAAGGTCTATTAGCCGTTGATCCTGAGGGAAGGATCACTGCAATCAATCAAAATGCGCGTAAAATGCTGCACATATCTGCCACGCCACAGCAGTTGATTGGTCGAAAAGTCAGTGAGGTGGTTTCTCCTGATCACTTCTTCCGCGATCAAGCCGGTGATAATCGCCAAGATGAGCTTTGTACTTTCAATGGCTTGAATGCTATCGCCAACCGTGCCGGTATTTGGTCAGAAGACGGGGCGTTTCAAGGCTGGGTGGTGAGCTTCCGAAGTCAGGATGATATTCATACTCTCAGTGCTCAACTGAGTCAGATTAAACAATATGTTGAAAATCTGCGCACCGTACGTCACGAACATTTGAATTGGATGTCCACCATGAGTGGCTTATTGCAGATGAAAGAGTTTGACCGCGCGCTAGAAATGGTCAAAACCGAGTCATCCTCCCATCAGGCGCTGATTGATATGTTACGTACCGCCTTCAATAACCGGCAAATTGCGGCGTTATTATTTGGCAAATATCACCGGGCACGGGAGTTAGGGTTGAATTTGAACTTTGTTCCGGGTTGCCAGTTAGCTAATCTGCCGCCTAATATTGGCGAAAATGAATTGGCCGCCATTATGGGAAACCTACTGGATAATGCCTTTGAGGCCAGCTTGAAAAACCCAGAGGGTGATAAGCAAGTTGAAATTTACCTGTCTGATGAAGGCGATGACCTGATTTTAGAGGTCGCTGATCACGGCTGTGGTATTGACCCACAACTGCAGGACAGTTTGTTCGAACGCGGTATCAGTTCCAAAAATTCCGATGATCATGGTATTGGCCTGTATTTGGTCGCGACCTATGTTCAGCAAAGTGGCGGCACCATTACGATAGAAGAGAATCCGCCGTGCGGCAGCTTATTTACAGTCTTTATTCCGAAGACGCATTGATCTCAAAGACGGGGAGATCCCATGGAATGGCTTAATATTTTAGTGGTAGAAGACGAAACACCACTGGCAGAAATGCATGCAGAATTTATCAAGCAGAGCAGCTATTGCCGTGAAGTTTGGCTGGCAGGTAATTTGCAACAAGCCCGCAGTATGGTGGCTCGTTTTCATCCTGATTTGATTCTGCTGGATAACTATCTGCCAGATGGCAGTGGTTTGGAATTATTACGTGAAATGACGTTACAAGGCTTCTCCGGTGGCATTATTTTCGTCACTGCGGCCAGCGACAGTGAAACTGTCTCAGAAGCTATCCGCTATGGGGTTTTTGATTACCTGATAAAACCGGTGGCCTATGAGCGGCTAGAGCAGTCATTAGCCCGCTACAGTCACCGCCATCAAGTCTTGCAGGATGGAACTAAGGTTAATCAGCGCCAAATTGATGAAATGTATAATACTTATGCCCGTGGCGAGCAAAAAGTGACATTGCCGCTGGGAATTGATCAAATGACGCTGGATAAAGTCCAGACCCTATTCAGTGATAATGCCAATGAGTACACGGCTGAAAATGTCGCACAAATGCTCGGGTTAAGCCGCACCACTGCCCGCCGTTATCTGGAGTTCTGTGCCGCTAATCAAGCCCTGCAAGCCGAGATTATTTATGGCAAGGTAGGCCGACCACAGCGCATTTATCGCAGCAAGAAAGCGCTGTAATAGCGCCATCACTCGTCTCCCGCGCGCCACCACTCTCTGTGGGGCGCTGCATTTTTCAGCAATAAATGCCTATTCCTTGGTCGGATTTATCCTGCATATGTTAAGCCTCTTACATTTCTGATAACAATTATTGCCACGCTAATGATTGATGAGCATCATGCAGACTGTGTTCCGCAATAATGAAAAATCATGATTAACGTCGCATTGATAGATGACCATATTGTCGTCCGCTCGGGGTTTGCACAGTTGCTATCGCTGGAAAAAGATATTCGTATTATTGGCGAATATGGTTCAGCGGCTGAGGCTTGGGTCGATTTGCCCAATATTGATGTGCATGTCGCCGTCATGGATATTTCAATGCCAGACGAAAGTGGATTAAGTTTGCTCAAGCGTCTGCGCCAGAAAATCCCCCATTTCCGCGCCATCATTCTGAGTATCTATGACACCACCGCATTTGTACAAAGCGCGATGGATGCAGGTGCCAGTGGTTATCTGACCAAACGTTGTGGCCCGGATGAGTTGGTACAAGCACTCCGCACTGTCAGTGGCGGCGGCCTTTATCTGTGTGCCGATGCCTTACGAGCACTGCGCCATATGCCGCAGCAACCGCAACAGTTGGCGGTGCTCACCCCAAGGGAAAAAGAAATTTTCCAGCTATTAATCAATGGGATTAGTGTAAAATCCATTGCCGAGCAACTCTCCCTCAGCCATAAAACCGTTCATGTTCATCGCGCCAATATTCTGGGCAAATTGAATTGCGAAACCACGGTCGAGCTGGTGCATTTCGCCCTGCAACACCAGTTGCTGGCAGGTAACTGATGTGGCAACTGCGCTCAGTGGGGCTATCACTGTTTCTGGTGATCTTCTTCTCCCTGAGCTGGCTGGCACTGTGGACCATCAGCTTTTACCTCAGTGATGATGGTTTGCACGCCGTGCTGTTATTGCCGCAAGGTCTGCGGCTGGCACTGATGATTCTGCTGCCTCGACGCTATTGGTCGGTACTCTTGCTGACCGAGTGCGCCGCATTATGGTGGCTGCACAGTGAAGAGTTGCAACCCACTGCCTGGGTTATGTTTTCTCCGTTCCTAAGCTTGCTACCCGCCGGGCTGACACAACGTTTTTGGCATCACTACACCCTCTATTGGCAACGGCTGTTACTGCTCCTCACCGCTGTCACCGGCAACAGTCTGCTACACGGGTTGGTATTGGGTTTTTGGCTACCTTTGCCACTAACCCAAACCCTGCTCGCCACCTTCACCGGTGGCATTCTGCTGGTGCCGTTTACTTATCTAATTTACGAATATTTAAAGCAGCAACATATTAGGAACTTGTTTTCTCAGCAGATGCCTGACCCACCGCTGCGCACCTCGCTGCTGGTGTGGTGCTCGCTGATTTTCGCCATTGGGGTTTGTGTGCAAATGGCGATCGCCCCCAATATGGAGCGGCTGCTACTGATTTTTGTCTTCCTACCCAATGTGTTTATGGCCTACAAATTTGGCTGGCAAGGTGGGGTTTTGGCGGCGGTTTTAGGTAGCCTGATGATCACCGTAACCCGTCAGGCCAGTGGTGCATTTCATGATCTGGCCGAACTGGAGCTGTTCCTCTCAACCCAGGCATTACTGGGGATGACGCTGGGGATAGCCATTAGCCGCCAGCAGCAACTTGCGCAGCACCTGCACCGCTATCGCAATCAGTTGGAACAAGAGCTGCAAACCCGCCGCAAACTGATGAAAAGATTGGTGCATACCGAGGAAGATGTGCGCAAAGAGATTGCCCGCGAGCTACACGATGAAATCGGTCAGAATATCACTGCCATCCAAATTCAAGCGATGCTGGTTAACCGCAGCGCGCCCTCTCCGGCAGCACAGTCAGCCGCCAATCAAATCAGCAGCTTGTCACAACGCATTCACCAAACTACTCGTCAATTATTACGCCAACTGCGCCCACCGGTGCTGGATGAGATGCCGCTGGATCAGGCGCTCCACCATCTGGCGGAAGAGTTTGCTTTTGCCGAACAAGGAATTAACTTCCAACTGGACTATGCGCTGCCACCAACTCCCGGTGAAGATGTGGTGATCTTAACCCTCTACCGACTGGTGCAGGAGCTACTCAATAACATCAATAAGCATGCCAATGCCCGCAATATTCAGGTCAGCCTGCGTTTAGCCGACGATATTATTACTCTGGATGTGCGCGACGACGGCATGGGTATCCCGGCACAACCGCAAGGTGGTGGATTTGGCCTGCGTGGAATTGAAGAGCGAGTGCGGGCGCTTGGCGGCGACTGGTTATTACAGCGCCGTCTGGGAACCCGTGTGGTGGTGAACCTGCCGACTCATGTGCATACCAACGACTCTGTGAGCCTGTCCACAGAACTGCATCAAAAGCCCTCATAAATAAGCATTATTCCTAATCGTCTACAACCTTGTCTCATCCCTTTTACTTTTGCTTTCCTTACACTCAATTCAATTACCGGAGGAATCTATGCCTGCATCGTCCCTGTCGTCGAAGACTTTACCCACTGAGCCTTTGACGCCAGAACAGGTGAATGCACGTTATCGCTACTGGCGGCCGCGCCTGATGGCCGCCATGGTGATGGGATATGCCGCCTTTTATCTGACGCGCAAAAGTGTCAACTACGCCATGCCGGTGATGCAACTGGAACTGGGATTAGATAAAGGGGATATCGGCTTACTGGGCACGCTGTTTTATCTGGCCTACGGCGGCTCCAAATTTGTTTCCGGCATTGTCAGTGACCGCACCCAAGCTCGCTGGATTATGGGCATCGGCCTAATGATGACCGGAGTGCTGAATATGGTTTTTACCTTATGTCACTCCCTGCCCGCCTTGCTGGTGGTCTGGACACTGAATGGGTTCTTTCAAGGTTGGGGATGGCCACCTTGCGCCAAGTTGCTCAGCACATGGTATTCACGCAATGAACGTGGCAGTTGGTGGGGCTGTTGGAACACCTCCATCAGCATTGGCGGGGCGGCGGTTCCCCTGTTATCCGCTTTTCTGGCCTCACATTATGGTTGGCAGGCGGCACTGTTGGTCCCAGGCGCGATTGGCATTGTTCTAGGGATTTGGCTGTGTTGGCAACTGTGTGACAAACCGCAGCAGCAAGGTTTACCGACGATTGGTCAATGGCGGCGTGACCCGCAGGACCAGTGGCAAGAGCAGCAAAGCCCACCGATGCCGATGGGGCGCATTTTTCGCGATGCCATTTTACGCAACCGCACCATCTGGCTACTGGGAGTCTCTTATGTGCTGGTCTATCTGATCCGCATCGCCCTCAACGACTGGGGCAATATCTGGCTGGCGGAGAGTCACGGCGTCAATTTACTCAGCGCCAATGCCACCTTATCGCTGTTCGAGTTGGGGGGATTATTTGGCGCACTGTTTGCCGGATGGGGGTCAGATTTACTGTTTCGCGGTCAGCGGGCACCGATGATTTTGTTATTCGCACTCGGGCTATTTCTGACCATGACCGCACTGTGGCTGGCTCCGGTGCATAACTATCCGCTGCTCTCAGTGACATTTTTCAGTATCGGCTTTTTTGTCTTCGGACCACAAATGCTGATTGGCTTGGCGGCCACCGAATATACCCATAAAGATGCCGCCGGCACCGTCACAGGGTTTCTAGGTTTATTTGCCTATCTCGGTGCTGCTTTAGCCGGGTGGCCATTAGCGCAAGTGCTGCAACATTATGGCTGGCAAGGCTTTTTTGCTTTGTTAACCCTGGCAGCCGCCTGTGTAGGATTGTTATTAATGCCGCTACTAATGACCGGTATTAATCGATTAGGGTTCGAACCGGCAGGAAAGCGATTTATCCCGATAAACAAAAACTAAAAGTACCTTAAGCAAAGTAAGTCATACCTCTCTACTACCACTACAGCTCTGCTTGTAACCCGATTTTGGGGAGCATCAGGGTATAAAAAGGATAATGTTATGAAACTTGCACCTCTCTCTGTACTGATTGCTGCGGGCCTCGCACTGAGCGCCTTTACTACCGTCGCCAAAGCGGAAGGCCGATTAGTCATTTATTGCAGCGCAACCAATGCGATGTGTGAAGAAGAAGCCAAAGCATTCAGCGAAAAATATGATGTCAAAACCAGCTTTATCCGTAATGGCTCCGGCAGCACACTGGCCAAAGTAGATGCAGAGAAAAAGAACCCACAGGCGGATGTCTGGTATGGCGGCACTCTGGACCCGCAATCGCAAGCCGGTGAAATGGATTTACTCTATCCTTACCAGTCACCGAATTTGGCGCAAATCATGCCGCAATTTCGTGATCCGGCCAAACGTAAAGGCAACTACTCCTCTGCGGTTTATATCGGCATTCTCGGCCTGGGGGTCAATACTGACCGCCTGAAAGAAAAAGGTCTGCCAGAGCCCAAGTGCTGGAAAGACTTAACCAACCCGGTCTACAAAGGTGAAATCCAGATTGCCGATCCGCAAAGTTCCGGCACCGCCTACACTGCGCTGGCAACCTTCTCACAATTGTGGGGAGAAGATGCCGCCTTTGACTACTTGAAAAAACTCAATGCCAACGTGTCGCAATACACGAAATCCGGCATCGCCCCTGCCCGTAACGCCGCCCGTGGTGAAACCACCATTGGCATTGGCTTCCTGCACGACTATTCGTTAGAGAAAGAGAAAGGCGCACCACTAAAACTGATTTCACCTTGTGAAGGTTCTGGCTACGAAATTGGCGGCGTCAGCATTCTGAAAGGCGCGCGTAATTTGGATAATGCCAAGTTATTCGTTGACTGGGTGCTGTCAAAAGATGCCCAAGAACTGGCATGGCAGAAAGGCCAGTCCTACCAGATTCTGACCAATACCACTGCTGCAACCTCCCCTAACTCACTCAAGCTCGACGATCTGAAGCTGATTAACTACGACATGGACACTTATGGTGCCACTGAAATGCGTAAGAAGCTGATCACCAAGTGGGTCAATGACGTCAAGATGGGTCAATAACCGCCAAGTATAAATATTAATAACTTATCGACTATTTCTATACCCAAGGTCATTGGCGTTGCAGCAACGCTAGCAACATCGCTGTAGCGCCAAAGACACCGGGTGGTTATCTAGGGAACACCATGACACATACTCTGCGGCTCCCGCAGACACGGGATGCTATTTTCTATTGGCTGGCGTTTGCCGTGGCTGCTTTTGCCTTATTACCCGCTTTCAGTCTGGATTACGGCCTGCTTGAAGCGAGCCGTTCTGAGCTGCTGGCCGCTTATGGTTGGTCTGGGCTAAACATCAGCACTTTATGGTTTGCCCTGCCATTAGTGTTGCTTTTCAGACCACTCTCCCCGCAAGGGCGCGAACACCGTGCTCGCCATTTATTTGATGCGGGTTATGCCCTCTGCTGCGCCCTGTTCGTGGTGATAACCTCAGCCTGGTTGGAGCGCGGGCTGGGGTTTGCCACTATCGGGCTCTTCATTGCTTTAGGTGCAGTGATCACGTTGGCACTGGCGCGCCTTGAATGGCTGGGCGGTGACCGTTTTGTTCTCGGGTCGCTGGTCGCCATTATTGCGCTGATCACCGTTTTTATCCTGTTCCCCAGCGTTGCTATTTTTATTCCGGTATTTACCGATGAAAGTGGGGCTTTTGCGCCATGGCAATTTATGGCGATTCTCGGACAGGCCCATATCCTGCAAGTTATCTGGAACTCGTTCCTGTTATCTGTTGCCGTGGGGATTGGCTGTACTTTCTTCGGCATGGTGCTGGCGATTTATACCACCCGAATTGCCAAGCGCTCGGCATTACTGGGGCGAATCTTCTCTATTTTACCTATTGTCACCCCACCCTTTGTTGTCGGGCTGGGCGTCACGCTGATGATGGGTCGCTCCGGTTATGTCACTGAATTAATGGTCACTTGGTTCGGCCTAACGAACACTAACTGGCTGTATGGTTTTACGGGGATCTGGCTGGCACAGGTTCTGGCCTTTACGCCAATGTCATTTATGATCCTCGACGGTGCAATAAAAACCATCCACCCGTCGCTGGAAGAAGCCTCTTATACCCTGCGCGCCAGCCGCTGGCAGACCTTTATGCAAGTGTTCCTGCCGCTACTAAAACCGGCACTGGCTAACTCATTCTTGATAGTTATCGTGCAGTCGTTGGCTGATTTTAGTAACCCGCTGGTATTAGGGGGGAACTTTGACGTACTCGCCACGCAAATCTACTTCTATATTACCGGCGCGCAGCTCGATTATCCGGCGGCGTCTACCTTGGGTGTCATTCTGCTGATGTTCTCGCTCTTTATCTTCTGCATTCAGTATATGTGGATAGGCAAACGCTCTTACGTCACCATCTCTGGTAAATCTTCGCGCGGCGATGTCCAACCATTACCGGTCTCATTAGTGTGGGGCACCACCGCCATGCTGTATGTGTGGATTGCCTTTAACGTATTGCTGTACGGCAGCATTTTCTACGGCAGCTTCACCGTCAACTGGGGGGTGGATTACACCCTAACACTGAATAACTTTAACCAGCTATTCGGGCAAGGGTTCAGTGATGGCGCATGGCCTTCTCTGCTTGATACTCTGCTATATGCCGGAATTGCCGCCCCGATCACCGCCGCCTTTGGTCTGCTGATTGCCTACATTGTGGTACGTCAGCAATTTCGCGGTAAAAAAACCATCGAATTCAGCACTATGCTGTGTTTCGCCGTCCCCGGAACCGTCGCCGGTGTCTCTTATATTCTGGCCTTTAACAGTGCTCCGGTGTACCTGACCGGTACTGCCGCCATCGTGATTATCTCAATGGTGATGCGCAATGTGCCGGTAGGAATACGTGCCGGGATTGCCGGGCTGGGGCAATTGGATAAATCACTCGATGAGGCCTCGCTGAGTTTACGTGCCGGTTCGCTGCGTACCGTGATTTACATTTTGCTGCCATTACTGCGCCCGGCGATTTTGTCGGCGCTGATTTACAGCTTTGTGCGGGCAATGACGACTGTCAGCGCCATTGTTTTCTTGGTGACGCCAGACACCCGCGTCGCCACCTCTTACATTCTTAATCGGGTCGAAGACGGTGAATACGGTATTGCGATTGCTTATGGCTCAATTCTGATTGTGGTGATGCTGGCCATCATCTTCCTGTTTGACTACCTGGTCGGCGAAGCGCGTATTGCCCGCTCGAAAGCCAGTAATGCCCAATAACGGCGCACTGATAAGGCTGAATACTATGTCTGTAGAAAATTATAGTTCCGCAGAAAATCATGACACTGAAAAACGTCATGGAGTTAATAAAGATCACGAGGCTGATAAAAATTATGGGTCTGATAAAAAACATTTTGTCGAACTCAAACAAATAACCAAGCGCTTTGGCACCAATACCGTCATTGACGAGTTAAATCTGGCCATCCCCAAAGGGGAAATGGTCACTCTACTTGGGCCATCGGGTTGTGGAAAAACCACGGTATTGCGGCTGGTTGCCGGGTTAGAGAAACCCAGCAGTGGGCAAATTTTTATTGATGGCGAGGATGTTACCGACAGATCAATACAGCAGCGTGATATCTGTATGGTGTTTCAGTCCTATGCCTTGTTCCCGCATATGTCACTCGGCGAGAACATTGGCTATGGCCTAAAGATGTTGGGGCGTCCCAAAGATGAAATTCGTGACCGGGTGCAAGAAGCTCTGGCACTGGTCGATTTAGAGGGGTTTGCCGACCGTTTTGTCGATCAAATCTCTGGCGGTCAGCAGCAGCGCGTCGCATTGGCAAGAGCATTAATTCTTAAGCCAAAAGTGCTACTTTTTGATGAACCATTAAGTAACCTAGATGCCAACTTGCGCCGCAGTATGCGCGATAAAATTCGTGAATTGCAGCAGCAATTTAATATTACTTCGCTGTATGTGACCCACGACCAAAGCGAAGCCTTTGCTGTTTCTGATACCGTGCTGGTGATGAATAAAGGCAAAATCATGCAAATTGGCGCGCCACAGACGTTATATCGCCAGCCTGCGTCTCACTTTATGGCCAGTTTTATGGGGGATGCCAACGTTTTTCCGGCGCGAATCAACAGCGACAGTGTGGAAATCTTTGGTTATCACATCCCCAGGCCACAAGGATTTGCGGCGGGTTATCAACAATCGACCGTTGGCGTCCGACCAGAGGCCATTACTCTGAGTCAGCAAGGTGAGCCAAGCCAAAGGTGCATTATCAGTAAAGTGGCCTATATGGGCCCACAATATGAAGTCTTGGTGGATTGGCAGGGGCAATCATTATTACTGCAAGTGAATGCCACACAGCTACAACCCGCGCCGGGCGATAGTTATTATCTGCAAATTCATCCGTACGGCATGTTTGTATTGGCAGATACGCCACAGTAACCCCTGCAGGCGAGCAGCACATTCACCTCGCTGCTCGCCTTTTTAGCTCGCACCCTGCTTTTTTCGGGTAAATGTTGAGCTAAAAGCCAAAAATCTCAATAAGTTGCACAAAGTGTAAGCAAACAATCCAAATTTACTGTTTCCCCTTTGACATGTTCCTCATACCCCGTTATTATTCGCCCCGTTCACACGATTCCTCTGTAGTTCAGTCGGTAGAACGGCGGACTGTTAATCCGTATGTCACTGGTTCGAGTCCAGTCAGAGGAGCCAAATTAGAGAAACCCGCTTAGGAAACTAAGCGGGTTTCTTGCTTTGGTCACCACATCACCTTTTGCAGTTGTGTTGTGATTCTTAATACAATATTATTAATTTCATTCGTTTATCATTGAGCAAACCATTATCAAATAAGTTGCTATCTCTCTGATATTTATACCGGAATAATCCATACACTAGAGAGTAGAAGTTTCCTACGCGTAGATCTGAAAAATCGTATATATTTACATTTAGAATTACAACTTAACTATTTCTTCTCTTTTTTTCTGAATAATCTATTCTAATTTTAATAAAAAAATTCCTAATTCGTTTATAATCAAATCACTAAGCAATATAAACCTTTTAGGATAAATCTGATCGAGCGGCCTTTACATAAGCAAGAATCTTTTCTTGATAATCTATAATTAGAGATTAAAATCACCGAAATAGTACTTTGGGCATCGGCAGTAACGGTTCTTGTTTATCTCATCTTGGGTAATCATTTGAAGTCGATCGGTGCGAGCGAGGAGCAGTGAATAAACTCTGCGAATCCCAAGATATAACGGTTTACGGAGATAACATGACAAAATCAGTGATGATAGTTGATGACCACCCGGCAATTCGTGTTGCCATTCGTGCATTGCTGTCGCAAAGCAACGAATTTTCAACTATTTATGAGTCAGTTGATGGCAGTGAAGCCTTAGAAACATTAAAGAATAATCCTGTTGATTTAGTTATTATCGATATTGAGTTGCCTAATTTTGATGGTTTCTCATTGCTGAAAAAACTGCAACAACGTGGATTCACTGGTAAATCATTATTCTTGTCAGCGAAGAATGAGCAAGTCTTTGCTGTGCGAGCATTACAGGCTGGCGCTAACGGCTTCATTAGTAAAAATAAAGATATTAGTGAAATTCTTTTTGCCGCACAAAACGTATTACGTGGGTATTCTTTCTTCCCATCTGAAACGTTGACCCAATTAGCGGGCCAACCTTCAAGCCATGATCCTGTCAATCGGGCTCGTCTGTTGTCAGAACGGGAAATAAATGTTTTGCGTTATTTGGTTAATGGCTTGTCTAATAAACAGATCGCCGACGAAATGTTTATCAGTAACAAAACAGTCAGTACCTATAAAACGCGAATCCTAACCAAATTAGGACTAAGCTCCGTAATTGAACTGGCAGACTATGCACATACCCATAATTTGGTGTAGTTCAACCAAATCTGATTTATGGCGTACGGAGTTATCTTTACGTAGTTGGTTTTCTTTACGCATTTTACTGTGCTGTTTGCTATTGCTTAGCGGGCAGCTTAATGCCGCCCTGATAACAGGTCGCCAGGGATGTGATACTGGGCAGCCGTTGACATTACACAGTATCGCCAATAGTTACAGTGAAGACTTATTACTTACCCCCTCCACTGACACTCGCCAATCAAGCCGGCGAACCGTGAAAGTCGGTGTGGTCATTGATGCTAATACACCTTTTGTCGTTAACCGCGATGATAATTCCATTGAAGGGATTGTGGCGGATTACTTAAAGATTATTAGCGATGCCAGCCAAATCTCATTTCAAATGTTTGGTTATTGTGATTATGGCTTGGTATTAAATGCATTAGAAAACGGCCAGATTGATTTAATGGCTGGTACGCCAATGCCCGCACAACCGGGGCTAATTGCTTCCCATGCTTTCTTTACTAACCGCCATGTTGAAGTGCGCAGTAAAAATTGGGACCCAACCAAACGTACACACCCAGAAACCGTGGCTATCGTTAATAATGAGCCACTCTCCCCTGAGTTTTTATTTAATTATCACGCCGATAAGATTGTTGCTTACCCTAACCAATTACAAGGGTTACTGGCTGTCGCTTATGGTAATGCCGATGTATTTGTGGCCAATGCCACCTCAGCCAACTATTTGATTGACCAGTTGCAACTGCTGACACTACAAATTCGCAATTTTGCCCCTTATCATCCAGCGCCCTATACCTTCTTGGCGTTGGCAAAAAATCAAAAACTCATTGATTACATTAATCAGATTCTAGAATTATTACCAACCCGCGCTACCGGTGATATTCAACAGCGCTGGTTTGGCAGCAAGCACCATTATAATATTGATGCCAAATTACTTCTTACAGACCAAGAAGTGAATTGGATTCAGAGTCATCCGGTCGTCAGCTATGTTGCCCCACTTGATTTGGCACCATTAATTTTCCGTGATCGCCAAACCGGTGAGATGGCGGGTTTTTCCGTCGACCTTATCGATATTATTTCACGCCGAACTGGCATTAAATTTAAACCGATTTATACCAAAGACACCGGTGAAGCCCTGCGTGATTTTATTGCCGGGAAAATTGATATGCTGCCAATTGTGGCGGTACGTAATGGTCAATATGGTAATAACCTTTACTCTTCCCCTGTCGCCCAATCCTTGTGGGGCATCCTGACTCGCGGAGATCGCGTTGATATTAATAACGTGGCCGATCTGGCAGGAAAACGGGTCGGTATACAAGCAGGCAGCTCGTCCAGTGGGCTAATTGGCAATCCACTTTTGGCCCAAAAAATTACTTTTACTGAAGCCCCGGATACCATGACCTTGGTGCGCTGGCTGCAACAAGGGAAAGTTGACGCCATCATCAAAAATATGATGACCGCTAACTATCTGTCAGCTCAGAACTTCACACCGAATATTAAAACTGTGGCAGTGGCCGGTGAAGAGCCGCTGATGATGGCATTTGGCATTAGCCCGCGCCTGCCAGAATTAAAAGCCATTATTGATAAAGTGATTGAATCTATCCCGCCAGAAGAGTTAGACAATCTAATTAGCGAGTGGAGCACATTTAAACCCAACCCTGTCAGCTTTGATGACAGATCATCAGAAAATGAATGGCTGATGTTGGCGTTAAAAATAAGCTCAGGATTATTACTCGTCTTCGGTTTATACCTTTGTTATCTGGTATTTAACAAACGCCGTCAGGCCAAGTTATTGCACACCCGTTTACAGCAACAAGAGTTGATCATTAATGCCTTGCCATTCGCGGTATTTATTCGTACTAAGAATGGTGAACTGGCAGTTTATAACAGCCACTTTGCCGATGCGCATCAAGATAAACTGAACGACATACTTAATCAGAATATTGAGCAAGCTAACTGGCCAATGACCAGTCCGCTGGATCGCGAGATAGATAAATACTGTCGCTATGTATTGCTCGATAGAAAGCCACAAATGGTCGACTTATCCCTCGAGATCAATGGTGAGTTGCGTGATATCTTCCTGTGGATTATTCCTTTAAATAATGCTGATCGCAGCCTGCTCGGCGGCTGGCTGGATATCAGTCAACGCAAAACCGTTGAGCGGGAATTGGAAGCGGCGCGGGTTGAAGCAGAAAGTGCCAACCGCACCAAGAGCACATTCCTGGCGACTATCAGCCATGAACTGCGGACACCAATGTATGCCATTATGGGTTTACTTGAGCTTGAAATTCGCAACGAGCAACCGGTTGATAAAAATACGCTAGTCACCGTTTCCAAGACTGCTCAGTCTTTAATGCTGTTGCTTGATGACATTATCGATTCCGCCAAAATTGAAGCGGGTCAATTAAGTGTTCACCCCGCTGTTGTCGATTTCCGTCAGGAAATGGAGCGGATGTTCACCATTTATCAGCCTATCGCCGACGAGCGCAGACTAAGATTCACTGGCTGGATGGATGACCACATTCCTGAGTTGCTGATGGCCGATATGCTACGGATACGCCAGGTGATGGGTAATCTGCTGGGCAATGCCCTGAAATTTACCGAGCAAGGCGGTGTTTCGGTGGATGTCACATGGGAACCGATAGATGAAAAGCGGGGCATCATGAATATTGATATTACCGATACCGGCATTGGTATTTCCCCGGCAGCACAAGCCACCCTGTTCCAGCCATTCAGTCAGGCTAATGAGGGCAAGTCTCCGCGCTTCGGTGGCTCAGGATTGGGCTTGTGGATTTGCCATCAATTGATTCATAAAATGGGTGGGCAGATTACATTAGAAAGTCAGCTTGGCAAAGGGACCAGCTTGTTTATCACTTTGCCGCTTGAGATTGCCACTGCTGATGATTTGCCACAAGATTCAAACATTATACATGCCGATGAAACACAACTTAATCAGCTGAAAAACTTACGTATTCTAGTCGTCGATGACCTACCGGCCAACCGTCAGTTGCTTCAACAGCAGCTGGCTTTTATTGGTATCGAGCAGGTTATGAGTGCGGAAAACGGCGCGGAAGCCTGGCAAATATTGCAGCACTACAGTTTTGACGCGGTCATCACAGATTACAATATGCCGTTGATGAATGGCTACGAATTGGCCGCCCATATCCGCAATAGTCCGGTGATGAAAGACATGATAATCATTGGCTGTACCGCAGATGCCCGGGAAGAAAGTGCCAACCGTTTCAGTGAGGCGGGAATGAATGATTGCATGGTTAAACCCGTGACTATCGATACATTGCGTAGCACGCTGCTGCGACAAGAAATTATCGGCAGTCATGTTGCTGTGGTTTATCATCAGGAAGATCACGACGTTAATCCGCCAGACACGGCTGTTCCGCAAGAGCTGGCGTCAAACAATACAGAAAGTGGGCAATCTCCTTCCTTTATTGCCGCACAGCTTAAGCTGAAGTCACTATCTGGAGGCAGTGCTGAAGTCGAGTTACAGTTATTGCAATCCTTACTAGAAAGTAATGTGCAAGATACTGCCACGCTGACACAGCTATATGCGCGCCTCACCACCGATGAAGGCAATGCCATTGCCGCAGAGACTTATCAAGAGATGGCCAGTCTGGTACACCGGATTAAAGGTGGCGTGCAACTTATTGATGCCCAAGTACTGGTGGAAAGCGGCGTTAAATTTGAATCTCTGCTGCATAAACAGAATAGACATGCCGCTATTGCACACGGCGTCGATTATCTGGCATTGTTAACTGAGACTAACCAATTATTAGTAAAATTAATTGCCGCTCGTTCGGAAATAGACTCGTCCTCTGTAGATTAGAAATTAAAAAAATAGGGTCACAGAAAGCTCGTCAGATATTCTGGCGGGTTCCCCCCTTAATTTCTCAATATTTATTTTTGACAACAAAAACATAATTAGCCAACCAAATACACCACAACCAATTGAAATAAAAAGATTTTATAATTCCACCTTATTTTTACAGGATAAGTTCCTACATCTTTTGTGGGAAATTTCAGTCATAAAATAAAGACGCCTCTCATTCTGTCCTTTTCTATTTCCCCTTACACTACCCCCGTCCTGAAACCAGATAGTCAATATAAATAACGGATGATCATATTTGGCTTAATGATCGCTCATTTTGTTGAATGCTTATGATCTTCGTTTGCAAAAATATAAATCATAAATTTAAGTGGGAATTACATGGGAAAAACTCTAATGGCGCTGGTACTACTTACCCTACCGGGTGTGGTGTTGGCAGCGACCTCAAATAATACTATCAAGTTTCAGGGAGAAGTGGCTGAACAGACTTGCATGGTTGATATTAATGGCACAGCCAACACACCTGTGGTTTTATTACCAACCGTCTCTACCAGTAACCTGAATCAAGTCAATTCGGTCGCCGGTAAAACCAATTTCACCATCAATCTCACCGGTTGCAACATTGCCATCCAAGACACCAAAATCAGCTCGGTTTTTCAAGGGATGAATGTGACGTCTGCGGGTAATCTGGGCAATGTAGGCACAGCACAAAACGTTGCAATTCAGTTGCTTGATACTAACGGCGCGCCAATTCGCATGTCTGGGGGCAGTGTTGCCGTGCCGGGCATTACGCTGGCCGCGGGCGCGACATCAGCCTCTCAGGATCTGGCAGCGCAATATATTACGGAAGAAGGTCGCGCGACAGCGGGGAGCGTTATTGCTTCAGCTCAGTATGCGATCACTTATCCCTGACTATTCGTGAAATTCGAACAGTTTCATGAATACGTTGGCCACCCGGTAACGGAGCCGATACAAACCAGAAAAACCAAGGATATGTAAGCGCTATGACACTGACTGCCCACAAAATTATCGCCTGCTCGTTGCTGCTCCTTAGCGGCGTACCCATATGGGCGAAAGCCAGTGTTGTCATGACAGGGACTCGTATCATTTATTCTGAAGGCACCAGGGAAAAAGTACTGCAACTGAGTAATAAAGACGACCACCCTAACCTGGTTCAATTATGGATGGATGATGGTAATAATCAGTCTTCGCCATCAAAAAGCGATGTCCCTTTCACATTGACGCCGCAGATATTTCGCATGGAAGCAAACAGTGGGCAGGTAGTGCGTTTATCCTATATTGAGAAAAATTTACCCAAAGATAGGGAGTCCGTTTTCTATCTGAATTTCCTACAGATCCCCGCATTAAAAAAAGCTGACACGCAATCTGAAAACAAACTGGTTCTGATCGTCAATAATCGGCTGAAAGTCTTTTATCGCCCCGCCGCATTAAAAGAAAATGTCGATACATTGGGTGAAAAAATCCACGTCACACTTGATAGTGTTAATGGCGATAAAATCAAAATTCATAACCCTACCAGTTACTATATCAGTCTACGTGATGCCAAGTTATTGAGTGATGGGAAGACCATTTCATTTGCGACCAGCGAAATGTTTGCCCCCAATTCAACGACTGATTTAGCCTTACCCGCGGGTGTTAAAGCCAAGAAAGGTGAGCTGTTGACACTGAATGTGGTTAATGACTATGGCACCAATATCTCCTTCAATTATTCGTTGTAATGTTACCGCGATGATAAGCCAAAGTGTGCCCAGACACAGGGATAACCAGTGAGGTTTTCTCCTGGTTTTCTCTGTCTCCTGACCCACGGCCTATTAGTCAGCCATATCGTGTCGGCGGCGGATGAGAGCAATCAAGACGAATATGTGTTTGAGGATGCGTTATTACGTGGTTCATCACTCGGCTTAGGTTCTATCTCCCGCTTTAATAAAAAAGACAGTTATGAAGCCGGTAAATACCAAGTTGATCTCTTTATGAACAACAAGTTTGTCGATCGCGTCGAACTGCTGTTTATCGTAAAAAATGATGCGGTTGTTCCCTGCTTATCGGTTTCGCAACTGTTGCAGGCCGGTGTTAGAGAAGATGCGCTGGAAAAAGTCGATCACGACGATAACTGTCTGGATTTTAAAGCGCTACTACCCGCCAGTGATTACCGCTTCGATTATGCCAAGCTACGTTTTGATTTGTCGATCCCGCAACTGTTTGTTAAAAAGCTGCCGCGCGGCTATGTCGACCCACGCAATCTCACCGCGGGAGAGACTATTGGTTTTAGTAATTACAATCTGAACCAATATCATGTCGGCTATAACAAAGATGGCATTAAACGCACAACCAACTCAAGTTATCTGAGCTTGAACAATGGCATCAATGCCGGCATGTGGCGCTTTCGTCAGCAGGGTTCTCTGCGCTACGACGATACCCGAGGCGCAAACTGGACCTCGAATCGGCTGTACAGTCAACGTGCTCTGCCGACGATTGGCAGTGAAGTTACGGTCGGTGAGACATTCAGCTCCGGCCAGTTTTTTTCGAGCTTAGGCTTTAGCGGTGTGGCATTGTCCACCGATGACCGCATGCTGCCGGAATCGCAACGCGGTTATGCTCCCGTGGTCCGGGGTATTGCCAGAACCAATGCCAAAGTTACGGTATATCAAAATAACCGGTCAATTTACCAAAGCACCGTCTCACCCGGCCCTTTTGAGTTTAATGACTTGTCTGCCACCAATTTTGGTGGTGATTTAACCGTAGAAATTCAGGAAGCAGACGGCAGTTTAAGTACTTTTCAGGTGCCATTTTCCTCTGTCCCTGAATCATTACGCCCCGGCTATTCTCGCTATAGCTTTGCAGCGGGACAGGTGCGCGATCTGGGGAGCCACGAGGTATTCAGCGAGCTGACCTATCAACGAGGGATCAGCAACGCCATTACCGCAAATAGCGGTTTGCGTCTGGCATCCGGCTATCAGGCTGTCATGCTGGGTGGGGTATTCACCCACTATATTGGCGCTTTAGGTCTGGATGCCACTTACTCCAATGCCCGTTTACCCGACGATGAGCAACAAAGTGGCTGGATGGCGCGCGCCTCATTTAGCCGCACATTTGAAACCACCAATACCACGTTATCTGTAGCCGGTTATCGTTATTCAACCGAAGGTTACCGTGATTTAAGTGATGTTTTAGGTATACGGGCAGCCAGCAATGGCAAAGCGTGGAACTCCGGCACCTATAAACAACGCAGTCGCGCTGAAATATCCCTTAATCAGAACTTCAACAACTATGGGTCGCTGTATTTAACTGCCTCTTCGCAAGACTACCGTAATGACCGCAAACGTGACACTCAGTTGCAACTGGGTTATGCCAATACGCTATGGCATAACACCAGTTTCAATTTGGCGGTATCACAGCAAAAAACCGGGGGCATAAATGAAACTTACTTTGTCGACCCCGGCAGTGGTATGCCCGCAGCAAACGGGGCAAATATGTTCGCCACCAATGAAACCGTGGTGCAGATGTCCATTTCATTCCCGCTGGGAGGGAGCCCGCAGGCACCTTATGTCTCCGCTGGTGCTGTCAATAGCAAAGTCAGTGGGGCTAGCTATCAGACCTCGTTATCCGGCGTGATGGGCGATGACCAGTCTGCCAGCTACAGCATGGATTTTGCGCGCAGTGAGCAAACCAAAGAAAACACCTTTAGTGGCAGCCTGCAAAAACAGCTACCAACGACCAGTCTGAGTGGCAGTGCATCGCGCAGCCCGGGTTACTGGCAAGGTTCAGCCAGTGCTCGTGGCTCGGTCGCATTTCATAGTGGCGGCGCCACATTAGGCCCATACCTGAGTGATACTTTTGCGCTGGTAGAAGCCAAAGGGGCCAGTGGTGCCAAAGTGATGTATGGACAAGGGGCGAAGATTGACGGCAATGGTTATGCCTTGGTGCCGACGCTGACCCCTTACCGCTACAACACCATTACCCTCGATCCTGATGGCATGGATTTCAATACCGAGCTTCAAGATGGTGAGCGGCAAATTGCCCCCTATGCTGGCTCTGCGGTGAAAGTGACCTTTAGAACCCTTAGCGGATATCCGCTATTAATTAGCGTCAAACTGGCTGATGGCAGCCAACTGCCGATGGGAACCTTGGTTTATAACCCCGAAAGCAAAGCGGATAACGAGAGTGGTGATAGTCACCAAAATCGCGAGGTTGGTATGGTCGGCCAAGCCAGTCAGGCGTATTTACGCGCTGAAAAACCGCGCGGCACCCTTCTTTTAGTTTGGGGGGATGCGGCCAACGAACGTTGCCATTTGGATTACGATTTAGGCAAGCCCAATAACGATAGAGAGCTCTATAAACTCGATGCCTTGTGTGTCGTTACCCAGCATTGAATCAGAGAAAAAGTATGAATTCGATTACTCACCACAGCGCTAATCTATCCCCTCGCCGACCCCTGCTCTGGCGAGGATTACAACTATTTTTATCCCTCGGATTGCTCGCTATTGCTTTACCCAGCTATGCACAATGTGTTTGGAAAGGTGCCAATATTGGTGGTGATAACTATGGTGCCTCATTGCAACTGGGCAATATCAATATAACTAGCGATTACATTCAGCCGGTTGATTCAATTCTGGCCTCCAGCATGATTAGTTTGGTCCCTGCCCGCTTTTGGTCAGATCCTGAAGCCGTCATCTATGAATGCGACTTGGCTGATAAAGACAGCTTATTCGAAGTCTTCGCCACGAACGGTGACAGCAATGTCGGCGGCTATACCAATATGGGCGATAACTTTTTTCAGACTTTCTTTCCTTTTACCGCGCTGAAACTGATTCATGTTGATTCAGGTATCGAATTCACCCGTATTTGGCAGCAAGTTCCGCTACGGAAATACGACGTCGCCGGCAATAAAATTCAGATTAAAGGCAAGCACTTCAGCCAGATTCGTGCCGAATTGAAAAAAGTGGGCTCAGTCGATCGCACCCCTGGCCCTGCGACTTGGGGCTGCCCTGGGCCGGCAGCTGATAACTACTCCGGCAGCTATACCTGCAATCAACCTAATGGCTATGTGGTTTTCAAAGGCCCCGGCATGCCCGTGCCCGAAACCGGCTATGACTCCGCCACCAATTACCAAACCTGGGGAACAGGCCGCTATATGGCATTTGGCATGAATACCTCGCCAGTTTCCATCCTGACGCGTAAAAATACCTGCGTCGTTCGCAATGTCACGCCCTATGTCGTTTTCCCGATTATCACTGTTAATGAACTTATTGATAATCAAACCCGTAGCGTCAATATCACTGTCGATATCGAATGCCAGGCAGGTGCGGAATCAGGGGTTAATAGTGGACAAACCGCCCTCGGCATCCAAACCTCATTACCCGGATACCTAAAAGCTCAAGGTTTAGGGCTGGTCAATTCTGCTGGCGGCGTGAGCTACTTACTTTCTGACCATTATGGGACTGACAGCCGTATTGCCACCGGCGTCGGCATCAGCTTGAGTGATAGCAGCGGAGGTGCCATGAACTTTGTTGGCTGGGGTGGGTGTGTCAAGGATTGTGCTTCCACCGCCAGTGCCGGTTGGTATCCTGTGCTCACCGGGGCTACTGGTACAGGCAGCAGTGCCGCGGGCTTCAACAACTATTCACACAACTTCACCGCTACATTAAAAAAGCTGCCTAATGGCACACCTACCGCTGGCAAGGTGGATGCCACTGCTTATGTTCTGGTGAAAATACAATGAGATATCTTTGCCTATTGTTACTGATGTTCAGCATCCATCAACAGGCCATCGCCGGTCTGGTCGCCGGAGCAACACGGATGATTTATCAGCCTGAGTCGAGGGAGCGCACTCTGATGCTGGCGAATACCAATGATTACCCGGTAGTGGTACAAACCTGGGTTGATGATGGTGATGTCGACAGCACACCGGATCAAGCCAAAGCCCCTTTTATGGTATTACCAGCGGTATTTAAGATGCAACCGGGAGCCGCTCAGGGGCTGCGGATCATCAATAAAGGTGACAATCTGCCCACCGACCGAGAGTCGGTCTATTGGCTTAACCTTTATGAAATCCCACCCAAATCGCGGCGCAATGACGATGCCTATGCGCAAGTTGCCATGGCGATGAATACGCAGATGAAAATTTTCTATCGCCCTGCGGGTCTGACGCCAAAACCATTGGAAGCGATGAAAAAAGTGAGTTTTACCCTACACAAACAAGATAAAAAATATGTTCTCGTCGCTAAAAATCCCTCGCCATACCATGTTTCATTCGGCCAAATTCAACTACAAAACCGACAACAAAACCATCCACCGCAAAACTATGCCATCGCCCAACAAATGGACATGATGGTTTCTCCATTCTCAGAACGCCAATATCAATTTGAACAGCAGCCAACATCACTCAGTGGCGAACTGACAGTGGATTACGTCTACTTTGACGATGCCGGGAATCAAGTTAAAAACAGTCAGTTAGTGAAAGTGACACCGTAACACGCAGCAATCTTTTGCTGCTCAGCCAATAACTTTCTGTCAATGGGTATACAATCAGTGGGATAAATCGCGGGAAAATAGACAAGTTTGCTGAAAAACAAGCCAATAAGCTCATTCTCTCAGCAAACGCGCATTTTTAGTGTTTTTCTACTTTGACAAACACCAGCACCCCCGCTATTATTCGCCTCGTTCACACGATTCCTCTGTAGTTCAGTCGGTAGAACGGCGGACTGTTAATCCGTATGTCACTGGTTCGAGTCCAGTCAGAGGAGCCATATTAGAGAAGCCCGCTCAGGGAAACCTGAGCGGGCTTTTTGCTTCTGGTGGTTTCTGTCCGTTGGCTAAAAACGTGAAACAGGCTGTCATATTGGACTGACCCACCCCGGTAGACGATCCTGTCGTTGGCAGAGAATTAACATGGAATTAGAAACGATTGGCCTTGTGTGCGTAATGTACGCTACGGCGATCTGGGTGTTACTGCATGGTATTAGAGGGTTTCAGACAGGTGTTATTATTGAACCGAGAAAAGGTTCCTCTATAAAAGATTACTATTACCGTGGGGACTTGGGATTCTATGTTAACGTTTTTATGTATATCGTCGCAGGTACCTGGATGATCGGTTTTGCTACTTGGTTTCTTATGACTGCCTTGGGTTATTGGTAATTTCGCCCGCTCTTAACGTGCAGATAATTCATTCAATCACTCAGCCCCTTAATAAATAGCCTCAGGCTGCTTATCCGTTTGACTATTTTAACCCTGCCTCCCTTGTGATTATCCTTACCAATGTCCGCTGCTGACATGAACTCATCGACAGAAATCCACCTCGTCAGCTATGAGCGAAAAACGGACATTTCTCAGCCATTCATTTCAATGATCAACTCTCTCACCCAGCGATGCCCAGCGTGACTGTGGCTGCGTTCGTGCCAGATCAGACAAATATCAAATTGTTCGGCAAGCCAAGGTAGTTCTGTGACACTGAGTAGTCCCGAGTGTGCTTGCACTAAACGTCGGGGAATAAGCGCAACAAGGTCACTTTTCTTAACAATTTCAGGAAGAAATAAAAATGAAGCTGCCGACATCACCACGTTACGTTTATGCCCGAATGCTTTAAGTGCGTCGTCAATCGGCGTAGTAAAACTGCCCCCTGAGGGTGAGACGATGACGTGCTCCAGTTTCACAAATTCTTCCAGTGACAGATTAGTTTTAAGTGCAGGGTGGTCATGTCGTCCAATCAGTACATAACTTTCATCAAACAGGTAGCGGGTTCGTAGCTGCGTGTGAAAGGAATCATGAGAAGCAAAGACAAGATCCACCTCGCTGCGAGCTAACTGCTGGTCTAACTGTGCCATATCGAGATGCCGGACAGCGATACGCACTCCCGGCGCTTTTTTTCGCAGAGCAAGCACCAGCGGCATGATCACAGCTGCCTGGATGTAGTCAGTGCAGGCAATAGTCACTGTCAGGTTGGCCCGTTCAGGATAAAAATTCTGATGTGAATATAGCGTGTGGCGTAGTTTCTCCAGTGATTCGCGCAGCGGAATCAACAGCTCAAGGGCTTTATCTGTTGGCGTCATTCCTCGCCTTGCAGGGAGCAATAATGGGTCATCAAACATTTCTCGCAGACGATTTAACTGGGCGCTGACAGCAGGCTGGCTAAGGTGCAATCGCACTGCCGCTTTTGTCACATTTTGTTCAGCAAGCAATGCTTCAAGTGTGAGTAACAGGTTTAGATCAAGCTTTGTGGTATCCATATGGTGGATTCCTAAATATAAAACAATCGATTTTACTTATCCCTCACCGCTTCTGATAATTCAAGCTCAATATCAAAAAAGTCAGGAATAAAATTATGCAAGTGAATACCAAACCTCTCATCACCGTGGTCGGCGCACTCAGCAAACAGGGGCGCAGCGTTGTACGCTCATTGCTGGAAAGCCATCGTTATCGTGTTCGCGGATTAACTCGTCGTGTCAGCTCACCGGAAGCGAAAGAACTGATAAATTTGGGCGCGGAACTGATTCAGGTCCCCCTTTCACTCGGCCACAAAGCGGAGTTCATTGAGGCTTTTAAAGGCGCTAACGGGGTATTTATGATGACTCCAGGTATCACGCCAGACGCGCCACTCGCCCTAACGCACGAAAGAGAATTAGGACAGGAGATTGCCGATGCTGCGGTGGAAGCGGGTGTGCAGCATCTGGTTTTTACCAGCCTTGAGAATGTGGATAAAATTACCGAAGGCAAAAAATGGGTGCCACATTTCACGGATAAAGCGCAAGTTGAGGAATATATTCGCACGCTGCCAATCAAGAGTTCGTTTGTTTATATGGGGTTCTTTTATACGAATTTAATGGAGTATTATCCGCCGTATCAGGAGGGTGACACATTAATTTTCCCTCTCTATTTACCCGAAGATTTCTGTGCGCCTTTTGTTGACCCGCTGACGGCAACCGGCCCGGCAGTGCTGAAAATTTTTGATAATCAAGATAAATACGCAGGTTGTTCGTTGCCGGTTATTGGCGAAATTCTTTCGCCTCGAGAAATGGTCGAAACATTCACTCGTGTGACGGGGATAAAAGCGCAGTACCGTCCAGCCATCACCCTCCAGGAATTATTGCACCATTTCCCGTCATACTCAGGCATAGATGGCTTAACGGCAGAAATTGTGGGCATGGCTGAATACGCATTTGAATATGGTTATTACCATAAAAATCGTGATTTGCTATGGAGCCGGAAAATTAACCCCCAGACTTTGACCTGGGAGCAATTTCTGCGTACTACAGGCTGGCAAGGACAGTCAAAATCTTTCAGTAACTAGGTACATGTATGGTGGGTAGATTACCCGCCATTGTTTCACTTACCAAATCAATGAATCTTACAATGTTGCTCTTTACGCACCACTTACCTCGACCGGATGACGATAGCACCAACTTCTGTTTTTGGCACAAAGGCGCTCGCAGCCGCGATTGTTGGCAGCTAAGAACGAAATCTTGATGGTTTACAAACCCGAATGTTAATCAGCGGGGATAATTACCCACCGCGCGATTTACTGCCGCCCATGCCGTCATGACATCTCGTTGGCTCATGGCCAACGCCTGCCTTGCCTGGATATTGCTGCGCTGCGCATCCAGCACATCGATAAAATTGCTGAGTCCGCCATCGTAGCGTGCCTGGATTAGCTTCAGTGCTTGTCCGGCACTGTCTGCGCGGGTTTGTTGCTCAATGAGTTTTTGCTGCGCCGCTGCATAACGACTCAAGGCATCATCAATTTCCTGCCACGCCTTTAGAACTGTTTTGTGATAATCGACTGCAGCCTGCTGCTGATCAGTTTCCCGTAAAACCACCGTCGCTTTACGGCGACCTCGGTCAAACAGCGGCAGATTCAGACTAGGCCCTACTGACCAACTGCGGCTGCCCCACTCCGTGAAATTATCCGCGCTGTAAGTATCCATACCAATACGAGCGCCCAATGTGATGCTCGGATAAAGCTCAGCCTCGGCGACACCAATACGTGCCGTTGCCGAATGCAGCTTTGCTTCTGCTGCTCGAATATCAGGTCGGTTACGCGCCACTTCGGACGGGATCCCCATTTGCAGTGGCGGCAATTTGTCTGATTTAAGGGTATCTGCGTGATATTGCAACTGTTGTTGTAGCGCGCCAGGACGTTCGTCCAACAGCAACAGGAGCTGGTTCATCGCCACACCTTCCTGCGCCTGAAGGTCGATCAGATTCGCCCGGGTAGCAGCCAGTTCGCTGCGTTGTCTTTCCTGACTGATTTCATCCAGTTCTCCGCCTTCTGTGCGCGCCTGAATCAGAGACAGGCGTTCATCCAGTGCTTTTTCATCCTGTTTGGCGAGCACGATTTGCTGCTGAATGCCGCGTAGATTGAAGTAGTTATTCACCACATCACCGACAATACTTAGCCTTGCCATCTCCAGCATCGCTTGCTGGGATTGGACATCGGCGTCAGAGGCTTCTATCGCGCGACGCACGTGCCCCCACAAATCGATCTCCCATGAGAAATCCAGTCCGCCCTGATACCAGTTCGATGGTGCTGCCATCAGAGTGATAAGTTCATCCGGGTTCGGCAGCGCTTCTTTCAGTGCGCGTGTCGAGGGAGCGTTTTCGCTTTGCTGGGTTCGGGTGGCACTGCCCGTGGCGTTCACCGTTGGCGTTTGCTGCGACGAGGTTATCTGCTGCTGGGCACGGGCGCTGGCAAACCGCAACGTTGCTGTACGGATATCGGGGCTTGCCGATAAGGCTTTCGTCACCAGTGCGTCAAGTACGGGGTCGTTATAGCGTTTCCACCACTGGTTATCTGAAACGGCGCTCCCTCCCGGTAGCGAGTGCAACTCGGCATCACCGCTGCGCCAGGTTGTCCAGTCTGTTGGTGCATCTGCCTTTGGTTTTTTGAAATCCGGACCGACTGTACAACCACTGATGAGGGTCAGTGCAGTCATTGCCGCCAGCGCGGATAATGCATGACGATTGAAAAAGGAAAAACGGTTATTCATCTGGATTCCTGCATCAGTAAAGTCGGTTGCGAAACAGCCACGCGGCCAACGGCATGGTGATGACTGCCATCGCTATCATGGGAATAAAATCAAAGGCGACGTCGCTAAACCCGGCACCTTCGAGATAGACCCGCCGCACGAGGTCAATGGCAAAACGCAGTGGGTTGGCATATGTCAGGGTATCAAGTACCGCTGGCATGGTTTGCACCGGCGTCAGTAATCCGGAAAGCAACATCAACGGCATGATGAGTAAGAAGGTGTAGAGCATGGCCTGCTGCATGTTGATGGAAACGGCTGAAATCGACAGCCCCAAGCCGACCGCGGCAATATTGAAACTGAGCAGCCCGAAATAGAGAAGAAACAGCGACCCGTTCATTGGGATCTGGAACCAGAATAATATGACCAACAGGATGATGGTCGACTGTACCAGTCCAACCAACACTGGCGGAATGGCTTTGCCAATCAGCAACTGCATGGGTGTAAAAGGTGTGACCAGTAGTTGGTCAAAGGTCCCCTGCTCCCGTTCTCTTGCGACCGAAAGTGCCGACAACAACAGCGTTTGCATCATACTGATTGCCGCAATCAGTGTGGGCATCAGTCCCCATCTGGATTCAAGATTGGGGTTATACCAGGCGCGAACCTCAACATTTATCGGTGAAAGGTTGCCTGTCCTGCGCTGGTTAAAGTCGTTGACCACCGCGCTGATATATCCTGCTGCCGCACCTGCGGTGGAGGAATTA
Source organism: Yersinia alsatica (assembly GCF_902170305.1). Classification (GTDB taxonomy): domain Bacteria; phylum Pseudomonadota; class Gammaproteobacteria; order Enterobacterales; family Enterobacteriaceae; genus Yersinia; species Yersinia alsatica. The sequence continues at coordinate 236,268 of NZ_CABHWW010000011.1, forward strand.
CGGCCATCGAGGATCACCTGCAACGGTGACGTCTGTCCCTGGTTTAGCTTACTTTCAAAATCAGGCGGGAATGTCAGCACCATCAGGGCTTTTCCGTCCATCACTACCTGCTGAATTTGCGACGCCGACGTCAACGTGGCGGTTCGATTAAATACGCCAGTCCCGTCCAGATGCGAAATAATTTGTGTTGAGGCCTGACCACGGCTTTGATCCAGTACGGCATAATCAACGTGGTTAACATCGTATGTGGCGGCATAGCCGAACAGTAATGCCTGCATAAAAACGGGAGCAATCAGGATCACTCTGTTGGCGGGTTCTTTAACGATGGTCAGGATTTCTTTTCTTATCAGAAAGCTGATGTGCCGCAGCCATTGTTGGAGTTCAGATATCATGCGCTACCTCAGCCGTTTGCGAAGGGAAAGCCGTGAGGCATTAATCAGGATAACCGCATAGATTAGCAGGATGCCGCACTGGCGGAAAAACATCGACCAATCGTCGCCGCCAAGAAACAGCGTCTTGATAAGTGACATGAAATGGGTAGCGGGTAAAATCTGGCTAACAACCTGAACGACTATCGGTAAGTTGCGGATATCAAACACAAAACCAGAGAGCATCATCGCAGGCATAAAGCTCGCAATCAGTGCAATCTGGCTTGCTAAAAACTGGCTTGGCGCGAAGCCCGATATGGCCAGCCCCATCCCCAGCGAAACCAGCAAATACAGTAGTGAAGATGTAATAATGGCAAAGAGAGAGCCTCTGATTGGGATCGCAAACAGATAATGCGCGGCAAGCAGGCAAATAACGAGATCGACCGCGCCAATCACCATATACGGGGCAAGTTTGGCCAGCACCAGTTCCAGCGGGCGAACGGGTGTGACAAACAAGGCCTCCAGCGTTCCCCGCTCGCGTTCACGAGCAATCAGTAATCCGGTCAGGAAAGCGCCAATCAGTGTCAGAATAAGCACAAGGATCCCTGGCACAATAAACCAGGTACTGATACCCGCTTCGTTGAACCACATGCGTTGTTCAATGGATACCGTTCCCGTCGTTGACGCGAGGTTTTGTCTGTCAGAGTCAATCGCCGCCTGAATACCTAATGCGCCGGTGATATAACTCTGTGCCGCAGAGGCGACGCTGGTGACGGCTCCGTTGAGCAGTACCTGCAACTTGCCCTTTCCCGACGCTGCGTTTTCGGCATAATCGGAAGGAATACGCACGATCGCATCCGTCTCACCCTTTTGAAGCGCTGCCAGCGCCGCAACGAGGCTCGGATACTCCTGCACGGAGAGATAACGGCTGCCCTGCAATGCGATAATCACCTGATGACTCTGGGCGGTATGTTGCTCCTGCACCACCGCGACACGCGCTGTGCTCAGGTCAAAAGATACGCCGTAACCAAACAACAGAATCAGTATAATGGGCAGCAGAAACCCGACCGCGAGGTTGCTTTTATCGCGTACCAACTGGCGGGTTTCTTTGCGGGTCAGCGAGATCAAACGACGAAGGAACGTAGACTCATTCATTGCTGTGCTCCTTTTTCGCCGCCTGCGCGCGGGAATTTTCGACGATGGCAATGAAAGCGGTATTCATATCTGCGGTATGATCCAGCCCTGCGAGCTGGCGGACTTCTTTCGGGGTTCCCAGCGCCAGCAATTTTCCCGCATCCTGAATCGCTATCCTGTCGCAATATTCGGCTTCTTCCATAAAGTGCGTGGTGACGATAATGGTGATGCCCTTATTCGCCAGCTCACCGATGGTGTACCAGAACAGACGCCGCGCCAGTGGATCGATACCGCTGGTTGGCTCATCGAGAAAAACAATTTCCGGTTCATGCAACAAAGCTACTGCCATGGATAAACGCTGTTTGAATCCTCCAGGTAGTTCGCCGCTAATGGCATCCGGGCTCAGTTCAAATTGCTTCAGAGAAGCCTCTATCTGGCGGTTGAGCTTTTCACCGGATAAGCCATACGCCCCACCAAAGAACGTCAGGTTGTCCCGCACACTGAGATTGCCGTAAAGGGCAAACTTCTGCGAGACGTAGCCAATACGGGCGCGCGCTTTCGCCCGTGCCGTACGCAGGTTCATCCCGGCGACTTCCAGTTGCCCGCTGGTCGCAGGCAGCAATCCACACAGCATACGGAAGGTGGTTGTTTTCCCCGCGCCATTCGGGCCCAACAGACCGAAAATTTCGCCGCGTTTGACGTCAAAAGAGGTGTTCGCCACCGCGGTGAAATCACCAAATTTTCGCACTAGGTCTTTCACGACGATGACAGGTTTGTCACTATCATTGCTACTGCTTTGTGCTGAGACCATTTCCGCCTTTACCGGCCCAGCAGGCGTAGTCGAATCATGCTGTTGCGCCTGATGCAGCAGCAACATGAAACCATCTTCCAGTTCTGCCTCCCTGGGAGTGGCATTGACCTCATGCGGCGTAGCTTTATCATCGGGTGACAGGCAGATAAAGCGGACGGCATCACCTTTTGGTACGGCGTCAGCAATGGCATCGCGCTTTTCGAGCAGATGGGCCTGTAAAATACGTGATTTCGTGCCTTGCGCAGGAACGGCCAGCCATGTCCTGCCTGCGGCCTTCTGACGCAGCATTTCAGGTTTACCCGCGGCGAGGACTTTGCCGTGATTCATAACGTAAATTTGCGCGCAGCGCTCGGCTTCATCCATGTAGGCAGTGCTGATGATCACGCTCAGCTTTTCATCCTGAACCAGCTGTTCGATGATTTTCCACAAGTCACGACGAGACAGCGGATCAACCCCGACACTCGGCTCATCAAGCAGCAGCAACTCAGGTGAACGCACCAGCGTGCAGGCCAGCCCCAGCTTTTGCTTCATACCGCCAGACAGCTTTCCGGCTGGACGTGCCGTAAAGCGGGACAAATCGGTTATCGACAGCAGTCGCTCGAAGCGTTCCTGCCTGACCTGCGAGGGAACACCATGCAAATCAGCGTACAAATCGAGATTTTCCTGCACGCTGAGATCCTCATACAACCCAAATCGCTGTGGCATGTAGCTGATGCGATTTTGCACTGATTGAGGATCGGCGGTCACATCTGTACCCAACACGGTCAGGCTACCGGAACTGGGTTCATAGAGACCGGCAATAAGCCGCTGAAAAGTGGTTTTACCCGCACCATCGGGGCCAACCAACGCAGTTAACTCACCCGCGCGGATATTGAGGCTCAGTCCATCAAGTGCTCGCGTTTCGGGAGCCTTTTTGGTGACACCAGGAAACAGGCGCACCAAGTCACGGGCAATGACGACATCCTGATTATCAGTTACCGGCATCGCGCTGATTCTCTGGCTGAGTATTGATGGTTACCGTGGCGGGTTGACCCATACGCAAAACGTTAGTCGGGTCGTCAACGACGATACGGACTTCATACACCAGGTTGGTTCGCAGATCCTCGGTCTGGACGGATTTTGGCGTGAACTCTGCCACCGAGGAGATAAACCCGATTTTGCCGGTGACCGGTTTATCTGGAAACGTATCGGTGAAAACCTTTGCTGGCATACCCGATTTCACACGGCCCAAATTGCTCTCGTTCAACCACACGCGCACCCATTTCGGCTGGCTAAGCGCCAGAGTGTACACCGCTTTTTGTGGGCCAGTTATATCACCTGGCTCCTGAAGGCGTGCCCGTACAATGGCATCAACGGGAGAGCGTAATTCTGCCTGTGAGAGATGATATTGCATCAATGCCAGCTGTGCCTCGGTAGCACGAACCTGCGCAATTGATGCTTCACGTTGCTCTGAGCGTACCCCTTTCTCCATCAGCGTCAGGCTTGCCTGACGCTCTTTCACGCTGGCCTCGGCAATACGAAGATTGCTACGAGCCGTGTCCAGTTCCTGTTTACTGACCCCCTTTCCACCTGTACTGGCGGAAATACGCTGAATGCGACTGAAGTCTTCGCTCGCTTTCTGTAACTGCGCTTGTGCCGAAGACAACTGCGCCCGGGCCTGTGCCAATTCTTCAGGACGCGCCCCAGCCTGCTGTTCACGCACCGTTTGCTTCTGGGCATCGAGCTGTGCCAGAGCCTGTTGCTCCTGAATTTTGAGCGCCCGGGTATCCAGTGTTGCGACAACCTGTCCGGCGCGAACCTGATCGCCTTCATCGACAGTGAGCGTGCTGATACGGCCGCTATCTTCAAATGCCAGTGATACCTGGCGAATATCGACATTTCCATGTAGCGTTAACTGACTCTTATCTCCATCGTTTCGACTAATCAGCCAAAAAGCGACCGCAGCAATGATGAGAGCGACCACGACAGCCCCAGCGATGATTTTTTTATTCATAAGAGTAGTGTCCTGATGTCCCTGAGAGTCTTAGTTTAAATTAAATTTAAACTTTAGTTGTGTAATAATAAACCCTTCTTATCGAATTATCTTATCTGGACGTTGTGAATTATGAGCAGAGCACGCCGAAGCGATGGGGATATCACCCGGGAAAGCATCCTTGAAGCAGCAGGAGAGCTGATCGCAGAAAAAGGATTCGCGCAAACGAGCAACAAAGAGATTGCCAAAAAAGCCAGTGTTGACCTGGCCGCGATCAACTATCACTTTGGTGGTCGCGACGGGTTATATCTCGCTGTTCTGACGCTTGCTCATCACCATTACCTAGATGGAGATCAACTTGCCCAACTGGCTGCATCAGAGCTATCCGCAGAAGATAAATTAGGCACTTTCTTAGAAACGTTTCTGGCAAAACTGAGCAACCCAGATGACTGGCACGGAAGAGTGTTTGCGCGTGAGATGCTGTCTCCTTCTGCGCAACTCTCGGATTTTATTAATGTTGAAGGCACAAGAAAGATTCAGTCGGTAAGACAGATCGTCGGTGAAGCCGCTGGACTTTCAGAAGATGATCCCCGCCTGCTCCCCTGCATGCTGAGTGTAGTTGCACCGTGCATGATGCTGATGGTGGCGGGTAATCGTATGCCTGGACCGGTACAGGAAATCGTCGCGATGCAAACGAAAGCGCTGACAGCGCATTTTAAACTTTTTTCTCTTGCCGGATTAAAGGCTATACGTGAAAACAACCTTAGCTGAGTGGATCAGCTGCAGTTGATCGCGATGGGGTTGGCTGGAAGTGATAGCATCATTTCAGCAGGCCGTGAGTAACAGTGTAGCACTGACCATCGCCAGATATTTCGGTAAGAGAGTGTTCATCTATGCATCCCAGTTGCCTTTGTTTTGAAAAAGAAGTATCGACAGCACGTGACAATTATTTAACTGGCAAACGTTATTCACGCGGATAACTCTACTCCACACTATTGATACATCATGAGGTTAGAAACGTCTGCCTATAGCACCAAGTCGCCGAAGGAAAGGCTGAAGGGTCAGCTATGAGCGAAGAGCGGACCTTATTGTACAAAGCATGTAGCCAGATTACAGTGAAGCCACTGATTGACAAGTGAGTCAAACCAGACAAGCAGCCAATGAAACAAAACTTCGCCAACTTAACCAAATCTGGATAACTGATCGGTTCATGAGGACAACAAATAATGTCATTCAATAATAAAAAACTGTTAATTACTCTCTTATCCCTCTGCACATTTCAGGCTTATGCAGCACAATGCACTGCGGAAATCTTTGCTAAAAACAAACTGAACAACTTCATCCTTCTGAGCCAGCCGACAAGAACTGAAATTCCCAAATCTGTATCAATCACTATTGATAGTCCTGATGGGTATCTTCGCACATCAGTTCAAAGCAACTTCAGTCAATGCGGTGAGTTAATTGGCGGCCGTATGAAAGAGGTCAAAACCTCAACAGGCCAGAAAGCAGTTTTCACTGCAACCTCTGAAATTCAGTTGAATAAAACGGAATTTGGCTGGCGCATCCAGATGGACTCAAACGGGGTCATAGCCGATAAAAACAGTCAGAAAACCACGCAGGCATATCGGCAGACTCTTGAGGGAATTTACCTGCTTAACGATAAAGGAATTATCAGCCGTGCAGTTAATCGTTCGGTTATCGAGGCCACAAAACCGGAAGATAAAGATAAAACCGTAGTAGGCACAATCGGCTACGACTTCAATTCATCAGGATTACTGGTAAGCGCGGCAAGCAAAGGAAGTATGGCGATAGATAATAATACGATTGTATATAGTTATGATGGTAATCATCGCCTGATCAAAACCCAATCACCCTCAACCATAGAAGAGTATGGCTATGATAACGAGGGCCGTGAGTTGACCCTGAGCAAGACCCAGACGTATTTCACCATCGAAAAAAATCTGACCACTTGCGAGGAGTGGAACTCACATGGAGAATGCACACGCGCCAATATGGATATCACAATCACCCCAACTGATCGGACAGGTAAACAGTATGTGGACAAACATAACGCCGTAATGACGGCGAAATATGAATACTGGAACTGACCATTTCACCTGCTACATAGGAAGTCAAAATGGTATTGGATCCGCATCTGGATCCTTTACTTCATCCAGATTCTGAGCTTAACCGCCCCGGTATAGCTTGGTCGAGAGCCTACTTGAGCCAGTACGGCTGTATGTATCCCTGCAAACGAACCATCAATTTTTAGAGGGCCTCTGGCACTCCAGCTTCCGCTCTTGGCACAAAGCTGCCAGCAACCGTGCTTTTGGACTGCTATGAGCGAGGAGCGGAAGTTCGCAGTTTTCCACAACTGACGACGGTATATTTAATCCTCGTGTTCTAAAATACGGGAAACAAGCCACTGTTTTCGTTTACAAAAATTACACTGTCAGATCAAAGAAGTAGTTAAGCGCTTTTTCCCCGCTGTTGGTGAACACAACTTCCCTATAACCGCTTACTCTGGATATCCATTTTTTTTGCTCGAATGTTTCCAGCAACACCGCACCAGCGCTTCCGCCAAGATGATACCTACGCTCACTCCAGTCCAGACAGCCACATGCACACTTGCGCCTGGTTTGAGGAATACAATTTATGCCAAGCTCCTGAAACTTCCTGATTCCAATGGACGACAACGAATCACGATCAGTGAGTAACCACTTCTGCTCGACCATAAAATCATATATTCCTACAGCGACTTCACCCGCCAGGTGATCATAACAAGTTCTCGCCTTGCGCAAATGTGCCGGAGTTCTGGTATTCAACTTTGGCTCTGATTTCATTGAAACCCCCATCAAGGTTTCAAGTAATGCAGCAATGTCTTGTCCTGAGAGTCTGTAATAACGATGACGCCCCTGAGACAAACAACTCACCAGCTTGTTTTGTAGGAGTTTTGCCAAATGAGCACTTGCTGTTGAGGGCGCAATGTCAGCAACAGCGCTTAATTCCGTTGCCGTCCATGCCCTGCCATCCATCAGGGCGCAAAGAATACTGACCCGGGAAGGGTCAGCAATTGCAGTCGCTATATTGGACATAGATTGTTCGAGACAATCTGCGTCATCGGAAGGCAGGGGCGCCTTAAGAAGCCTCACTGTGTGGAAACATCCCATTTGTGGGTGACCTGAGCTGCCAGTTCATCATTGTCAGTTAAAAGAATCAATTGATTACTATGATCACTGTATTGCACAACAATATTGATGTTGTGACGTGCGAGCACATCAGCTATCTCGCCTAACTCACCAGGGCGTTCTTGCTTGAGCTTTCTGATAAGTGGTTTCGTGACCTTTTCAACATGTAAGCCAACCTTAGCCAGAGCCGTACAAGCCCCTTCTCCATCTTCAACCAGAAAATGAGCGTGGCTTTGTTGGTCTATAGCAAAGACTCCGCCTCCTTCAAGCCCAATTCCGTACTGACCAAGCGTAGTCCCCAACAACGCAAGGCCACCCGGCAAGTTGTTAAAAACGACATGAATATCATACATTCGGGCCACTCCTGTTTTCTGATGAATATTCGCGCAAGACATGTGCGACTCTTATTCTGTAATGGGCAAAGATTGTTTGCTGTCCCTCTTTTTGCGCCGCCTGATGCCGCATGTTTTTTTTCCATTCGAGTACTGCTTCTTCGTTTTCCCACCATGAAAGTGAGAGAATTTTGCCCTCGGTACTCAGGCTCTGAAAGCGTTCGATTGAAATGAATCCTTTTACATTATCGAGCTCAGGTCGAAGTTCACCCGCAAGTTGTAAATACCTTGCCTGATGTTTTGGAACAGCATCTGCTTCAAAAAGTACTGCAATCATGACTATCTCCTCATAGTGAACGAACCCACTATAATGAGAGAAATAATGAATGCTTCGTTGTGGAACGAAATGTTGAAGACTATTACCTGGCTTGTGTTCCCACCATAAGAAATGTACTGAGGCGGTGGTTGGCGGATTTGTAACGTCCGCTTCACGCCCCCAACCAGCAGGCACAGAGTGTCAGCTCAGAGTGAAAGTACAGTAAATGATGTGAAGCTTCCCTGAGACTATTGCAGTAATGTCAAGCTCATCAATTGGCTTACACTTTTTATTCACACCTAAATAGAAATGTTCTTTTATAAAAGATGCATAACCAAGGGTAACCTTGACACTTCCGTGCTGCTAATCATTATCGTGTTTCGTGGTAAACCGCTTCAATATTGTACCCGTCAGGATCAAGGATAAACGCGGCGTAATATCCGTGGTGATACTGAGGCCGGTATCCCGGCGCACCATTATCTTTTCCACCGACCCGGAGGGCGGTAGAGTGAAATGCGTCCACTTCCTCTTTGTTTTTTGCACTGAAGGCAAGATGCATCCGGGGCGTGGAGGGCGTGCCCCGAGTGATCCAGAACGCACCTCCCGGATCTGCCCCTTCATCGGGCCTTGCAGGACCAAAACCTACCGCTTTATCCGGGATTTCAAGCCGGGCAATATGACCAAGGCTTGCCAGAACACGCGTGTAAAACAGTTTACTGTCTTCAAGATTGGTGACGCTGAATCCGGTGTGATCAATCATTCTTGTACTCCTGTCAGCAAAGAAGAGTATGCAGTAAAACATTCAATCACCGGACGATGTTTGATTTGGCATAAGAACAAGCAATTATGTCAGTGCTATTCCTGCGTGAAATTATTCATGCAGGTCCAGTTGAGCTGCTCCCTGTTATTTAATACACCGCGATGCTCGCAATGTCCGGTATTGGCACTGACCAGCCTGCAGTATGGAACGACGTCTCCTATGAGCGAGGAGCAGACGTTAGATCTGTCGATAAATTGCCAAGATAGTTTTGATCAGGGTGTCGTTCCAGACGTTGTTAGCCAACAGGGTATAGGTTAGTGGCTGTTGGCTATTTAAAAACACTAATTTAGAGTTCACCGACGGACCAACAATCTTACCTGCTTACTACGATAGGAAGCATAAGTTTGAAACTGGAAACCAAAACGCTCTGCCAAATAATTTGAACGCTCATTTTCATCATCAATAATGCAGCATATTGGAGAAGAAAAATTATTGTCGGCCCAAAGTAAAATTTCGGCCAGTGCTTCAGTTGCATAACCTTTGCCACGGGCTTTCGAAATTAAAGACCATCCAGCTTCAGGATATTTCAGTTCAGGTGTGCAATCGCGATGTGCATTCTGAAAACCAAACGAACCAACATAACGATTTGTAGCTTTCTCAAATACTGCCCAGTACCCATAACCTAACGCATGCCAATGTCCGATGTAACGGAGTAAACGGGTCCAGACCATTTCAGCTGAAGGATTTTCGCCACCATTAATTTTTGCCATTTCAGGTGTGTCCCAGGATGCCTTCAGTGCAGGAAAATCATCGAGTGTAAACTGCTTCAATATCAAGCGATCTGTTTGAAGTTGAGGTGCTTGTTCAAAAGACATTATTTCTCCTACATCAATAGATGATTAGTCTAATTTATCACTATACGCTGAGCTGCTGCTGACAAATCAACCGTAGGGAGCCTTCACTTCACCTACCTCAGGATAATTCTTACGTACCATTTTACTCATGCCGAAAGCCTTTTTTGAAAGGGAACAAACTTCAACCTTATAATTCCCCTCAAAATGTTCAATTTTGATTAGCATAACGTGAAGTAGGCAACGTCGGCTCCTGCACCAAGCGAGGTGCTGGGTCAGCTAAGAGCGAGGAGCGGACATTCTTGTGCAAAATATGTCGCTAAATTACAGTGAAGTTATTTTCGACCAACGCTATAGCCAACTGAACAAGCAGGAAGTTAAAAAATATGAGCAGGCGATTATGTAGGGATAACCGCACTAAAATACGAAACATTCCCCGTCGTATAAAATCACTTAACCGTTGGTCTGAAACTTCTCATAACCCAGCTCGTGCCGTTTTTCCGGAAGAGCAACATTACTGGAATTACAAGATACCTGTAGAAATTAATATTGTTCAAGGAAAATACAGCAAGCAGAAAGTTAAGGCAGAGTGTGCGCAAGCCATGATCAATGCCTGTTCCAACTTGATGCTCGCCACAGCAGATTGCGATGATATCCCTCGAATTACTGCCGTAATTTGCCTCCCGGATATGTTTACAAGTGAGGTCTGTTTATTTCGTTCAGAGGAATACTTTCAAAGCTTCATTACAGAGGGGAGTTCTGAAAATGGTTCATCGGTACTCCTCAGGGAACGAGGCCTTGCCCGGGAGTGGGAGCTTATTCTTCCAGATGGGGTTCAGGAATTAGGTATTACACTTGACTATTATAGTGGTGACGACCCGGATGAGTGGTTTTCAGGCGAACGCTGGTATTATGGGCAATTATAGTGACCTGGCCATTTAGCGATATAAATGCAAGAGTAACTGAGTACATCTGGAAACTCACCAGACATACTGTCATTACTAGGTTTATCAATTGTCTTAGCAGATGTGTAGCCAATGAAAAAAAAGCTTCGCCAACGTAACCAAACCTGGATCTCACGGCAATTGCGACGTGCACAAAAAGAAGGAATGCCGTTAAGTTTCTTTATTAACTTTCCTTCAATACGCGCAGTTGCATGTAATGGTGAGCGCCTTAAACGACGTGGTCGTCTCAAGCCGGACTGGGATCGCGCATTGTTTCATCCGGGTTGGGGGGAAGTGCCGATTGTTGGGCCAAAAGGAACAGTTTACTGGTTTGAGGGATTTGATAAGGAGCAACTTCCTGTTGAATTGGAGCCGCTGTGGGAAGATACCTGACTGTATTTACTTTGATTTGATAGCTTTCAGTGCAACACTTAATCCACGCTCTAGTCAGCGAGGAGCGGAAGTTAATTTTACGGCTATAGGATATAACCATTAAACTATGTCGGTCGTATTTACCATAACAGATCTATGGCTAATCGACTGCAAAGATATTAAAAGCACATAGAATGTGCCGTGCTCAAGGGGTTACACGACAGGGGTTGCTGGAGGTCATAACTGCAAGGGCAGTTTTTTTAACATGCCAGATAAGGGAATTAAAGACGAAAGCGTAAAGTATCATTATAGAGTGCCGATAAAAATTGCGTCTTTTTTATTATATGGATATTACATGCATAAAATTATCTGCTCCATTGTGCTCATGCTAGGAATGACAGGGGCTACGTTACCTGTTTATGCCAATACGTTGACGCAAAGCCTGACGCGTTGCGACACAACATTTTTCAGTGAGATCTATCATCAGCGAACCACACTCAGCCGCGTAGCACCTTTAACGGTTGACCAGCAATTTCACGCCTGGTTCAAAGCGCCGGTTGACGGTAATGGCATCGTCTGGTTTGCTCAACCTCTACATGAATTAAATCTGACGCTAGCGGGATATTTTCTGCAAACCAGCAACCTCAATGAAATCAATTATGGTAAGTACTATTACTGGGGGCTGATTTTCAAAGAATCGCCTGAAGAGGTCATGTCCAAGCTTGATCATTTAACCTGGGGCAAGGCCGGAGATGATTATCTCTCTCAGGCGATGATTAAAGTAGACCCCAACAGTGCCTGGAGAGAAAATGCGCAAGCGGTGTCAGGTATTGCTCCGGCAAAAGAAAGCACCGAAAAGCTGTTAATGCTCAGCAAAGGTAAAGAAGGGACATTATTGCTCTGTTCCGTTCAGGGAAATGTAACGCCTGATATGCTCGCGACATTACGACCTGATTTAACCGGCGGGGTAGCGAAATGAAAAAGCTGATATGGCTGGCATTACTTATGCTGGCGGGCTGTACTGGGATCAGTAAACCACAGCCGCAAGCGCCCGCCCAAGCACCGGCTGGTTTAATAAAAATTCTTGCAGATGATAGAGTGACTTCGTATGTCGATTTCAGGGTGATTTCAACTTACCAGGGTAACAGTCACTTGCGCCGGTTTTATTTCATCAATAACTACGCGAAGCAGACACTGATTATAAAAAACCCACCCGTCTACGTTTCCAGTTCCCGGGCAATAGATGTGATTAACTGCGACAAAAACCAGCGTGCGGTTATGGGACGTACGCTTTTTTCCAAACCGTTTACGGAAGGCGATCTTATACATGCGGAGCTGGATGTGGGGCAATGGGAAACCTTCCCGAAAGACTCTCTTTTTGGGATAATAGCTGAAACCATGTGCAGTATTCCCGTTGAAAAACTCAAGCCAGAGCCGGCGAAAGAAAACCGCAAGCCGCTACTGGATTAATTAGCATTAATCGGAACCCGACGGTCCACGCTGAAGCAGAAGGCCTGTATTGGTAACGGGCTATCTGCAATAAGTAAAAGGACAGAGCGCTTCTCTGGCGCGCCCGCTTACGCTTAAATTGGCATCCACCCAGAATGGAAACATTGCGAGTCATCAGGATAACAAAGCCAAAAAGCTCTATCGCAGAGTCAATACGACCACACGCTACTATTCGGACAAGCCGGGCGGTGAATATAGCCAGCAGGGAAATCAAAAAAAGAGATACGGCCAATATTTTGCCGCAGCGTGAATCTATGTACGTTAAACAGCAACTCCGGCTGGATTATTCTCCGTTGTTGTGTATGAGCAAACAACAGACGCTTAACTTGTGGCATGGAAGCATCTCGATTATTCGTGGCTATTTGCAAAGCATTGGATAACTTGAGTCCCACGTCACCTTAGAGTGTGATCCTACTGATAAAGGAATGATTAATGAAAGCAAGGGTGCTTTTAAGTCTATTATCTTTGGCAATATCATTTAATGTCGCTGCATTTACTCAATTCAAACCGGCGGTCTTAAATGCTGCTCTTTTGTTCGAGCATGATGCAACTACCGGGAACGTAAAACATAGCATCCAGTGGATCCGAGATGTTTACGGTAAACTTCAGGCTATGACAGAAGTTAGATACGATCAAAGCGGGTGCTTTACTAAGATCAACATGGTTGATAAGGCAAATGATCGAGAGTTCCATTTGGTAAACAAAGATGGTGCACTGACCTCTTTTAAAGGCCTGCGTATTACCGGAAAAATCAATGAACTTTGCGAAATCACTGAGCTTGAGAATGAAAAGGGCAAATATGTGCTCAGCTACAATGTACGTGGGTTGCTTGAAACAATCGTGGACAAAGACACGGGCGAAGTTGTAGAGCGATATGAATATCACAATAACCAATTCCCTGTGCGTGTAAGAAACTATAAAGATCAAAAGGATACTCGCATCCTTTACCCATCCGGAAGCGCGCAATTCCTTGACTTAGAGAGTGTATCAAAAAGAGGAGAGTTAACTGTCCGGGTAAAGCAAAGTTGTGCTTACACCGCTGATGGTAATGCAGATAAATGCTCGTTGATAGCCTCCACTAATGACGACTATCGTGGCTCAATCCTCATCTGGATTTCTAATCATGAAACGGAATATTTCTGAATCTATTAAAAATGGCCGAGCCAACACAACCTCACTCGTGAGGTTGACCTGCTTCCTAATTTTTAACGCAATGTAATATTATCAATGTCCGTTTCTGGCACGAAGCAGACAGCTATGGGCTGCTGAAGGTTCGCTATGAGCGAGGAACGGACATAGTTGCCCCACTGCTAAGGGAGGCTTGTCACAGTGATCAATGTAATGGACAAAAAAGTTATGCATATCAATTACCGAATAAAAATACTGGCGTATGGCATTAATCTGTAAGGACGGGATAGGCATCATTTTCATTGAAAAGAGTGATAAGCTAACAGCAGTTAAAAAATTTGGGTTGTATGGGAGATGGAGGTAAATATGATTTTCGGTGACCCATATCGCTTCGCTATCTGGGCGGAATATATTCCGCAGTGGGGCGAATCTATTAAGAATGGTTTTTTTTATTTTTTTGTAAATGGGAATATGTACCCAAATGACATCCGCACATCAACATTGTTTGTTGATTTTTATGATGTTATCGATCCTGAGAATGCTCTCGTGACTCTACCATGTGATGATGCAATTTTTAATGCATCGACAGATGAGGCTTTTGATACTCTATTTACACTGGCCTATCCACAGTTAACAAAAGATAATGAATATCCTGATCAGGTGTTTGATTTTCGTGCATCACCCACGATTATTAACGAGTCTGGAGCATGTTTTTTTGCCGTTTCTAACAAAGATTTCGTTAGAATTTTAGGTGGGAAAGTATCTAAGTTAGTTGATTATGATGAGAGGCGCGTTTGGGAAAATATAGAGCATCCTGTTATTGAGGATATAATTATTGAAAAAAATGAGATAAATACGATAATTTCAAAGTTGAAGGAATATTCTGCTTCTTTATTTTAATTATCGTATGACTGGCTCCTGTCAATAGGATGAGGTTCCTGAAGTTAAGTCACTAATCCCCCAACTCTTACCACAACAACCGAAGCACAATGAGTGCGTTTGTGGCGTCCAGCTTTTCAACATCGATGATGCGTGAATTGCTCCTAATTGACTGACATTAGTTATGTTAGTAATGTCCGCCTCTGGCACCAAGCTAACTTTCAGAGCGGGAGTAGCCCAGTCTCTGGATTGCCGCCATAGCTGTATGAATAATGACTCCTTACAGCGAGGGCGATATCTTCGATTATTTTTGGCCTAACGTCACCTAGATGATGATGTGAAGAGTTCTGCTTTAATGAGCGTTTCTGCACCTTTCCGCAAAAAGCTGCGGTAAGTGATAGATTGCTACTTTACCCAATCAAGTGACACAATTGTGTTAAGTCATTCTTTGAGAATAGCAACATCACTAGCCTCATCTCTAGTTTTAAGCCATCATATTACCCAAGCACAAACAGATAACGATGCACTACAAGCTTCCAATAGCGCGCTCGCTAGTCGCACGATTTAGCTTGATTCCGATACTTTATGATTACTTAAGGACTCGATGTGAGCGATTATGATGTCTTCCCCGAACAGCGGCAGTCTATTATCCATCAGATGCTGACTGAAACAGGTCGGGTTGTCTGCGCGGATGCGGCTCGCAAACTTGGCGTTTCGGAACACACCATACGTCGGGATTTGCAGGAACTGGCCAGAAAAGGCTTATGTAAAAAAGTCTATGGCGGGGCTGTCAGTCAACTAAAACAGTCGGCCAGTTTCGATACTCGCATGTCACAAAACGTGCACGAGAAATCACAACTGGCGCAAAAGTGTGCCCAGTTGATAAGACCAGATACGTGCCTTTTCATTGATGCGGGTTCTACCTACCTGGCCATGGTGGAGTTCATCCCTGATGACCTGGAACTGACTATCGTCACAAACTCCCCGCAAATTGCGGCGGCGGCTTGTGGGCGAACAAAAGGTGAGCTGATCCTGCTTGGCGGGAAGGTCAATGCACTAACAGGTAGTACACTTGGCTCAGAACCGGTTAACCAAATCCGGGGCATGGTTTTCGATCAGACATTTATTGGCGTCTGTGGGCTTGACCCTCAAGCCGGGCTGAGTGCGGTTTACTATGAAGATGCCTGCTTTAAAAAAGAAGTGCTGGCGCAAAGTAATGAAGTCATCGCCGCAGCCACAGAAGACAAAATCTCACAGGTGGCAAGATATAAAGTCGCGACTTGTGAAGATATTGATATTGCGGTGGTGATCAAAGGGGCGAAGATTCAGAATTTCTCCGGTGTCAGCATGCATATTGAATTTGCGGAATAAGCCGTTGTATTTCGTTGCCATCATGCTTCAAGAAGGCATGCTTAATTCTGCCTTCTTGAACACAAATTTACTGACGAAATAGCTCTTGCTACCGAAACCGATTAGGATTGCAGTGAGATCAATCTGCAAATGGTTTTTTGCACCGCACTCTCGTCATTTGTCCCCGTAATGTAATTGGCAGCAGCTTTTGTCTCTTCAAATGCATTTCGCATAGCAAAGCTATACTCCGCTTCGGCCAACAATTCGATATCGTTATAACCATCACCAAAGGCCATGGTTTCATGCGGGCCAACTTGCAGAAGTTCTTGAAGTTTCTGTACCGTCGTTCCTTTATGCACGCCATAATCCGCAATGTCGATCCAGGAAGCTTCCGATACAACGATGTAAACATCATTGTCAAAAGGAACTAAGCCCAAACGTGTCTCAGGACAATTGCCTTCTTCATCATAGACGGTGATTTTGACGAAATCACTTTGCAGGGAACCCAGATCCTCAACCTGCGTAAGATTAGTATAAGAATTCCTGATTTTATCTTTCAGTCGCGCGGGAACACTGGCAGAGATGACCGCCCCTTCTGGGGTGCAGGCGATGACCACATGGTGCGGATTGATTTCTTGCAGCCGGTTAATAATGCGCAGACCTAGCTCATTGCGGATCAAAGACTGAAATATATATTCACCGTTATATTTAATCCGGGTGGCGCTATCACCCACAATCCAGATATCTCGGCTGAATTCGCCAAATAACTCTTCAACTCTTTCACACTGCTTCCCTGTGCAGGCTGCAAACTGAACGCCTTTTTCGGCCATCAGCATTCTGACGTTGGCAAATAATTCTCTATCATAGTCTCCCTGACTATTCAGGAAAGTGCCATCAAGGTCTGTGATAATTAGCTTTATCATTCTGTCACCGTGAACATGGTTAGGTTAATGTTCTACTACCGTTACCAGAGGCATGATGACCAGAAGATTCGACAAATGGCCAAGCCACGCTCGATATTGCATCATTGTGCAATATGATGATAATTCTGTCGACAAAAAGTGCCGAAAAAATTCTCAAAAACCTTAAATTAACATTTAATCAATTGGTTATAGCTAGCAATCATTAGATCTCGCATCAAACATTGCACAATCGAGCACAAAAAAGCATAATTACTGTCCGATTATCGACCTCTGAAGGATTTCACATGAGTGCTTCCTTGCCCGATGCAGACTTTTTGCATGAACTCGCTGATATTGCCGCAACCAGAACGCTGCAAAGTTATTTAAGTCCAAAGCTGATTGATATTGATACCAAAGTTAAAGAGGGATTTCGTTTTGATCCGGTGACCAATGTCGATCGTGAAACCGAGCTATTACTCAGAGGCATTATTAGCGAGCGCTACCCTGACCACGCCATCATGGGCGAGGAGTTTGGCCGCACAGGTGAGTCTGAGTACCAATGGGTAATCGACCCCATTGACGGCACGCGGCCATTTCTCTGTGGACTGCCGGTCTGGGGATGTTTGATTGGATTATTGCACAATGGCAAAGCAGTCATGGGAATGATGAGCCAACCTTATACCGGCGATAAATTCTGGTCTGATGGCCAAATCTCTCGGTTTTCAGGGCGACTGGGTGACACTCGCATGGCAACCAGAAGAAATATTCCACTGGAACAGGCAATCCTCCATACCACATCGCCAGAATCGGTAAACCTGTATCAGGGTAATAATTTTGATTTACTTCAGAAGAAAGTACTGATGACTCGGTATGGCGGGGAGTGCTATGCCATGGCAATGTTAGCTGCGGGTAATATTGATATATGTGTCGAATATTCACTGCAACCCTACGATATTGTTGCCTTTATTCCTATTATTGAGCATGCCGGTGGTGTGGTGACCACGATCAATGGCAAAAGAGCGGAAAAAGGCGGGGCTATTGTCGCCAGTGCTAATCCAACATTGCATCAAGAAGTGCTTAACATCCTAAATAGCGGAAAACCATGATTATGGCGGCATAGGGATTAAATACCAAACCCCCTTCCCGATATTTTTATTTTATATCTGTAGCAGCGCTAATGCCTTGTTGTTAACTATATTCAGTATCATCAAGCGGAGGTTTAGGAATGAAAGTTGCTCATATTGCGTTATGGACTTCTGATCTGGAAAAGCAGGCTATTTTCTGGCGAGATTTCTTCGGCGGTATAGCGAATGAAAAATATAGCAGTACAAATAACCCGGGTTTTGAATCCTATTTTATTCAATTAGACCAAGGGCCAACTATTGAGTTGATGACAAAACCGGGCCTCGAAAAACAACCACAAACCAATAATATGTGCGGCTGGGCGCATCTGGCTATCTCAGTAGGAAGTCAAGAAGCAGTAGATAAACTGGCGTTAATTGCCAAAGAAAAAGGAATTTTAGTCGGAGCACCGAGATTTACCGGCGATGGCTATTATGAAGCTGTCATCGAAGATCCGGATGGCAACCTAATAGAAATCGTATCTTAATTATTAATATTAAGAAACTCAGCAGCTTTTTTGCTTTTAGCGCTCACGTCAGTCAAAAAGACGCGAGCGCTCTGTTTATCGTCTCAAATCACTATAACCCACGTTTTTCCATCAGTACCGCAAGATCAACCAGACGGTTAGAGAACCCCCACTCGTTGTCATACCATGCCAGGATCTTAACCAAGTTACCGCCAATCACTAAAGTTGAAAGTCCATCAATAATCGATGACCGAGGGTCACCTTTGTAGTCGCTCGACACCAAAGGTTCGTCGCTGTAACCCAAAATTCCCTTGAGAGGACCAGATTCTGCCGCCTTACGGAAGGCGGCATTCACTTCATCCGCAGTGACTTCGCGCTTCAGCGTCACGGTTAAGTCCACGATAGAAACCACCGGAACCGGGACTCGCAGTGAATAACCGGTCAAACGACCATCCAATTCTGGGATAACTTTACCGAGCGCTTTGGCCGCCCCACTGGAATAAGGAACAATCGAGAGCGCCGCAGCTCGAGCACCGCGTAAATCTTTTTCAGGTTGGTCGTGTAAAGCCTGACTATTAGTGTAGGCATGGGTCGTATTCATCAGACCATATTCAATGCCGAAAGCTTGATGAAGAACCTGAGCCGCAGGAGCCAGGCCGTTGGTGGTGCAGCTGCCGTTACTGACGACTTTGTGAATGGCGGGATCGTACTTATCGTGGTTAACGCCCATCACGAGGGTAATATCGTCGTTCTTGCCGGGCGCGGAGATAATAACTCGCTTCGCTCCGCCTTTGGTGATGTGTACTTCAGCTTTAGCTTTATCGGTAAAGAAGCCGGTGGCTTCGATGACCACGTCAACCCCCACGCTTTTCCATGGGATCGCGCCCGGGTCTCTTTCTGAGAAAACATGAATAGGCTTGCCATCAAGTAGCAATTGGTTTTCACCGGCTTCAACACTGGCGGCTAATGTTCCTGATAGGGAATCATATTTTAGGAGATGCGCCAAGGTTTTGCTGTCGGTCAAATCGTTGATCGCCACCACCTCAAAGTCATTGCGACCTAACGCCGCACGCAAAACATTTCGTCCGATCCTACCGAATCCATTGATGCCTACTTTGACCATGATCTACTCCTTAGTTATTTGCTCTGCTTTAAATCTAGCCTGAGAAATAAATGGCGTAAATGACATTGATAGATCAATTTACGCCAACTTACGAGAATGAAAACGGGCACGATACTCAGTCGGAGTGAGTTGCAGATTCCTTTCGAAAACTCGCCGTAGGTTAAGGCTATTACCGAAACCCGTGGTGGTGGCGATTTGCTCAATACTTTCAGAACTCTGTTCCAGATACTGTCTGGCCATGTGCAGGCGAGCATCTTCTACGAATTTGGCAGGAGAAATACCCGTCTCGCGGGTGAACACCCGGGTAAAGTTACGCGGGCTCATGGCAACTCGTTCTGCAAGTTTCTCAACAGAAAGGTCACAGGCGAGGTTTTCAAGAATCCATGACTGGAGATCGCTAATGGGGCCAAGTGTTTTGGCCTGATTCAAAGGATAGCGGCTGAACTGAGTCTGTCCACCGGGTCGACGAAGAAACATCACCAGGTCTTGCGCCACATCGCGCGCCTGAGTAAAGCCGTAGTCCTCTTCAACCAGCGCCAGAGTGAGGTCAAAACCGGAGCTGACACCACCAGAGCTCCAGACTGAGCCATCTTGAACATAAAGTGGCCCACTTTCGACTTTCACTTTAGGGAAGCGAGATTGCAAAGTATCCAGCAATCGCCAGTGTGTGGTCGCCCGCCGCCCATCCAGTAAGCCCGCCTCTGCCAACACCAAAGCACCGCCACAAACGGATGCAACACGCTGTGCATGGGGGGCAGCACGGTGAATCCAATCGGCAATATACGAACTTTCTGCGTCGGTCGCACCTCTGCCCGTGACCATGATAGTGTCACGCGGCTGCTCTGGGTCGAGATCGGCGAGGCGATGGTCGGCTAACAGATTCAGCCCTGACAGCCCATGCACCACTCGGTGAGATTGCGTAGTGGCAATTGCCACCTGATAAAGCGGAGCATCAGTAGACCCCAAGCGGCTGGCCTGCATCAGGATGTCGGCGATTCCCGCCGCTTCAAATAACATGCCCCCATCGGGGACGATAATCAGAAATGTGTGCATGTCCTTAAAGTACAAAATGAGCAAAATAAGTCAAGCGCAATGAGCTTGCACCCAGCATGCTACCCACCCATACACTTTGCTCGGTTTTATATAGAGCTCAGCGGAATTAGCAATTATCACGAATGGCGCAAATAACAACCAATAAAGGAAATATCCTACATTGATCTGGCTCCTTATCTTATATCCCACCCTATATTCATCCTGTATTTTGAGACAGAATCACCACATTAATAATTAAAATGATAATCACTTGCATTAATGAGGGAGTATTAATACTCACAGCGTTACTTTTCATGATTATTATTGAAACATTCAAATAACATATCAGAAGCAATAAGCATTAAATAAAAATGACTTTCATTAATTAATATTAACTTAACACCAGGTCGCAACCTTATATGGCAAAACGTCAAGCAGTGAGGTTCATATTCCGTCAAACATGCTATTTCGCCGCTCTTTCAGGATTCATTCTGAATGGGCCATATTATTTTTCTGAAATAAATCATAGCACTGACATTACTATTTATTCTGTATCTCAAGTTTCATCCTGTAATACCAGTAGTTTCTTGGACGACGAACATAAAGTTACCAATATGTAAAATAAAGAACTAAATAATTAAAAAAATGAATTTTTCCATTTAGTTAAATTCAATGACGCTAAATAAATAACTTTATTGATTGCGCCATAGATCTATCAACATCAGTAAGGAATTTTAATATGGCACATCAGAGGCACTATTTTAGTTTTCCGCAAAAATCACCAGTAAGAAATACATTATCGTTACTGATCTCCATCGCTATTCTAGCAAATGCTGGCGTGTCTAATGTACATGCTGCCACTAATGAATGGCTTGGCACCCTTTCGTCCGAATGGAGTAATACGAATAACTGGAGTCTTGCTACTTTACCTGACAGTAATACTAATGTTCTGGTTGATAACGGCAATCTGTTATTAGACATAAACGGCGAAAGTTGGAGTTTGGCAATGGGGGTCTCTTCAGGGAGCGACGCCTCAATCACGGTTAATAATGGCAATGAATGGACTCTCGGTAAACCCTTATCCGGCTCCAGTGCCAATGGATTTAAACAATATATTGGCGATCAGGGAAAAGCCACACTGACGATTGAAGATGGCGGCAAAGTCTTGTATGCCGCTAACTCACCGACAGTTTTAGGCAATCAAGTCGGTTCTGAAGGTGAAGTGATTGTCAGTGGTACCGGCTCGCTCTGGAGCAGTGTTTATCTTGATGCTTCCCACGCCAGTAATCAGACCAACGTACAAATCGGTAACTACGGAACCGGTAAACTCTCAGTACTCGACGGCGCGAGCGTCGTCACCCCGAGAGGGATTTCTCTGGCTCAACAAGAGGGTTCTTCCGGCTCTGTTTTAGTCAGCGGCGCGGGCTCAAGCATGCTATTGGGCAACAGTTCGTTAGGTGATACCGGTTGGGCCGGGATATTTATGTTGGCTGGCGCAGCCGATGTAACTGTCGAAAATGGCGGCGAGTTAACATTATATGGCGGAGTCTATTTTGGCCGCGGGAAAAATGGTGCGGCACAAAACCTCACTATCAGCGGTGCGGGTTCAACCATCACCAGCTACGGCGATATTAATAATGTCGAAAGCGGCATTATTCGAATTGAAGACGGCGCTAAATTATATTCACTACATACTCCGGGAACCGGCTTTGCCGCTCAAGGACAGGGGGTAATCGGCAGAGGTGGCGGCAGTAATATCGGTGATGCCTATGCCTATGTTACAGGCAACAACTCTTTATGGCATATGGATCAGGATGCCATTGTCGGTTATTTGGCTAATGGCCATTTAATTATCACTGACGGCGCTAGCGTTGAAAATGATCGCGGCCGTATTGCGTTAAAAGCCGGTTATACCGGCACAGTCGCAGTAAGTGATGTCGGTTCCGTATGGAATAACAGTGGTGATGTCACTGTCGGTAGTGCTGGCGATGGAGCGCTCACTGTTTCTAATGGTGGCGTGGTGAATGTCGGCAATAGTCTGTTAATTGCTGAGCTTGCCGGTTCAACTGGCGCACTGAATTTCGGTTCAGCTGAAAATCAGGCAGCAACAGCAACCGGGACAATAAATGCCAATCAGATTAGTTTTGGTGCCGGAGAGGGGCGCGTGGTATTTAACCACACCGATACTAATTACCAATTTGACCATTTATTGAGTGGCACAGGCACTGTCGTTGCTGATAATGGCATGACGCAATTTAGTAATCATCAAACTTATGCTGGTCAGACTGAAGTCCATAACGGCGGCATATTAAAAGCTGGCGTTAATAATGCCTTTAGCGCCAATTCAAGCTACAACATCAGCAGCGGCGGCATATTAGATTTAGCTGGCTATCAGCAAACTATTGGTACGACGACCAATGCTGGCTTCATCAAATTTCATACCGCTGAAGTTACCGGCGCACAGGCAAATAATCTGCTAACCATTAATGGAGACCTGCATTCCAATGGCGGAGAAATTATCTTTAACACCGTATTAGGTGATGATAATTCCGCTACCGATAAATTAGTGGTAAACGGCAATACTTCAGGGACGACATGGGTGAGTGTACTCAATGCCGGTGGCAGCGGGGCTGCAGCCATAAATGGTATTGAGTTGGTACGAGTTAACGGCAGTTCTGACGGCGTATTTGTTAATTACGGTCGTATTGTTGCCGGTGCATTTGATTACTCTCTAGTGCGCGGCTTAGATGCTAATGCCAGCAATTGGTATCTGATCAATACCATTTACTCAGATCCCGAGCCAGAGCCAATCGGAGTGCTAACCCCCGCCCCAGTCATGATTGAACGGCCTGAAGCCAGCTCTTACAGCGCCAACCTGGCTGCGGCCAACAATATGTTTGTCACTCGCCTGCATGACCGTCTGGGGGAAACCCAATACATCGACGCGCTGACTGGCGAGCAAAAAGTGACCAGCATGTGGTTGCGCAGTGAAGGGGGACACAACCGCTCACACGATGCACAAGATCAGTTAGGCACGCAATCGAACCGCTATGTGGTGCAGTTGGGCGGCGATATTGCGCAGTGGAGTCATAATGATTTGGACCGCCTGCACTTAGGTGTGATGGCCGGTTACGGCAACAGTAAGAGTAAAACCGAGTCGCGGATTTCCGGCTATAGCGCGCGTGCAGCTGTCGATGGCTATAGTTTGGGTATGTACGGCACTTGGTATGCCAATGAAGTCGATAAATCAGGTTTATATGTAGATAGCTGGGCGCAATACAGCTGGTTTAATAACAGCGTTGACGGCCAGTATTTGAATACCGAAGAGTATAAATCCAAAGGGGTTACCGCATCAATCGAGAGCGGATATACCTTTAAAGTCGGTGAAAACCCGGCTAAAAACGCTACTTACTTTATTCAACCCAAAGCGCAGGTCACCTGGATGGGCGTGAAAGCAGATGACCATCAAGAAGCTAACGGCACCCGCGTTTCTGGTGTTGGCGAGGGTAATATCCAAACCCGTTTAGGGGTGAAAGCCTTTATGAATGGTTTCCATGAAAGTGATAAAGGCAAAGACCGGGTATTCCAACCCTTTATTGAGGCTAACTGGCTCCACAATACCAAGGACTTTGGTACGCAAATGGATGGTATTACCGTGAAACAAGCTGGAGCTCGCAATATCGGCGAACTGAAAACCGGGGTAGAAGGCCAAATTAAAAAGCAGCTGAATGTTTGGGGGAATGTAAGTCAACAAATAGGTGGCAAAGGTTACAGTGATACCGCCGTAATGTTAGGGGTTAAATATAACTTCTAGCTTCACCATAGCAAGCCCGTTCCTGCCAATGCCACACTCAGGAACGGGTCTGCAGAAAGTCTCAGGCGACTACGAATTAATGGCTTTCTTAGCATCCAGCGCACTGTGAATCGCGGCTTCTAATTCGTTGGCTTCAAATTTTGCCACGTACGCATCGGCCCCAACTTTGCGCACATGATCTTCATTGGCACTGCCAGATAACGAAGAGTGAATAATAACCGGAATATTCTTCAAGAACTCATCGCGCTTAATATTCAATGTGAGTGTGAAACCATCCATTTCTGGCATTTCCAAATCGGTTAACACAAAGGCGATTTTATCCGAAATAGGTCGGCCTTCGGCTCTCGCTTCATCCGCTATCTTTCTGATTTTATTCCAAGCCTCTAGGCCGGTGATATGCATCACGGCTGGAATATCCATCATCTTCATTGCTTGTTCCAGCATTGAACGGGCAACTTTTGAATCTTCGGCCACAATGGCCACTGCGCCCGGTTTCAGATCAAAAGCTTTGCTCTTCTCGCTGTCTATTTTGACATCGCGGTTAGCTGGAATAATGTCATATAAAATCTGCTCAACATCCAAAACCAGTGCCAGCCGGTTACTGGCTTTATCATTGTCGAGGCGAGCAATGCTGGTGATATTGCGGCTCTTCACCCCCGCGTCAGCTGCCAGTACCTGACTCCACTCAAGGCGCACAATGTCATCCACCGATTCCACCGCAAATGCTTGAGTGCTGCGGGCATATTCCGTCACCAGCAAAATATTTAATCCGGTTTTAGGCACACAACCGACAATAGCCGGAAGGTCAATCACAGGAATGATTTCTCCGCGGATATTCGCCATCCCCATCATTGGTGATGCCATGCCCGCAGCCTTGGTTAGCGGCGGCATCGGGACTATTTCGCGTAATTTAAAGACGTTAATACCATACAACTCAGATTGTTGTTCTTCTTGGGATTCCCCCAGACGGAACAGCAACAGTTCAAATCTGTTTGACGAGGTGAGATTGGTTCTCTCCTCAATCTCTTTTTGAAAATTATCCATACTTTCCCCAGTGCAAATAATGATTGATGTGCAGTAATAAGGCGATATCAGCCAGTCGGAAAATAAGGAATAACATTCTGCTCAATGGCAATTAATGCTTCACCCTTTCAATCGGGAACAGAAAAGTCCAATACCCTTGAAATCTTCTCGTCCCACGTCTTCCCATTGCCTTTTCTCGTTCTCACGATGGAGTCACTACTCTCTATATCGGCAATCGGTGAGAAATGATTAATAATTCAGCTTAAGCAGCAGAGAAAATTTTTAGCGTTGGGGCTTTCCTGCAAACATCCGCTCACTGAGGAAATCAATAAACACCCGCAATTTGGGGGTAATAAAGCGCCCAGAGGGCCACACTACATGTAAATCCACCCTACGCTTTACTGCGTCATTGAGTATCACCCGCAGCTTGCCATCCGCCAGCGCACTGCCGAGAGAAAAATCAGGCAGACAGGCGATACCCAGCCCCCGCAGAGCAAAACACAACCGCGTTTCGATGTTATTGCACACCATTGAAATAGGTATCCGTAAATCAGACTCATTGGGTAACGGCCAGGTTTCTAATTTGCCACTATTGGGAAAGCGGTAATGTAGGCAGATATGATGCGCCAAATCAGTGGGGTACAGCGGCTCGCCATGCTGCTCTAGATAGGCGGGAGAGGCTACCAGCAGCATGACAGACTGCCCCAATTTGCGCGTCGATAAACGAGAATCTGTCAGCTCGCCGGTACGGACCACCGCATCAAACCCCTCCTCCACGACATCAACTATCCGATCGCTAAAATCAAGATCCAGCTCAATATCTGGGTACGCGAGCATAAAATCAGCCAAAACGGGCAGTAGCAATGTGCTCACTAATGGCAAGCTCACCCGCAACCTACCGCGCGGCTTATCAGTCAGTTGCGACATTTCAAGCTCGGCGGCTTCGACTTCAGCCAAAATCCGCCGACTGCGTTCTAGAAAAAGTGCGCCCTCGGAGGTCAAGGTGATACTGCGCGTGCTACGATGAAATAACCTGACACCCAAGCGAGTCTCAAGCCGGGCAATGCTCTTGCCCACCGCCGATGCAGAAACGCCCAATATACGCCCTGCGATCACAAAGCTGCGACTTTCGGCCACTTGCACAAAAACAGTCAGGCTGCTCAGGCTATCCATCTTATCTCCTCATTGCGGATATTTTTGTCCGCTAATACAGGAAATCTACCCCACTTTATCCTGATTGCGTAGTTATCTATTGTTGCATTACCCATTAGAGCTACATCATATTCATCCAAATTAAGGAATCACCATGTCCGCGAGTTCGTCAACCGCTATACAGCCAGCAGATCTGGCAACCAGAATAAATACTGTGATTGATAGCGCACTCAGTGAACAACGGCTGGTCGGCGCGGTGGTCATGGTCGCCGTTAATGGCGAAATACCTTTCAGCCGGGCTGCCGGATGGGCTGACCGCGAAACTCAGCAACCCATGATGACCGACTCGTTGTTCCGCCTCGCGTCTATCAGCAAGCCCATTGTATCCACTGCGGCCATGGCTCTTGTCGCACAAGGTAAACTGGAGCTTGATGGTGATATACGCCGCTGGCTACCTGATTTTCAACCTCAGCTAGCCGCTGGGGAACTAGCAACCATAACAGTACGGCAATTACTCAGCCACACTGCCGGTTTGGGCTATCGCTTTGTTGAAGCTGACGAAAATGGCCCCTATGCTCGCGCAGGTATTTCTGATGGCATGGATCAATCCGCCATCACGCTCAGTGAGAATGTGCGCCGACTGGCAGCTGAGCCACTCTACTATGCGCCGGGCACTTCATGGGCTTATTCATTAGCCATTGATGTATTAGGTGCGGTGATTGAAAAAATCTGTGACCAGCCATTGGACGAAACCGTACGTTGCCTGGTCACTGGGCCGCTGCAGATGAATGATACCGATTTTTTCACCTCTAATATCAACCGATTAGCCACCCCTTATGTCAGCGATTCCCCTGCCCCACATCCGCTACAGGAAGGTGAGTTGGTTGCTGTATTCCCCGATACCGTCGGTATTCAATTTTCGCCTGCCCGTGCACTCAATCGCCAGGCATTTCCTTCCGGTGGTGCCGGAATGGTGGGCAGCGCTGGCGATCTGTTGCGCTTGCTGGAAACACTGCGCCAAGGGGGTTCACCACTGCTTCCGGCCAGTTTGGTCGATGAAATGGGCCGAGATCAAACTGAGGGTATGACGTTGCCAGACTCTCCCGGCTTAGGCTTTGGTCTGGGCTTTTCCGTGTTGCGTGACCCACTAGCAGCGGCTTCGCCGGAGTCGGTGGGCACTTGGCGTTGGGGTGGGGCTTATGGTCATTCATGGTTTGTCGATAGAAAACAAGGCATCAGTGTTGTCGCCTTAACCAATACCTTGTATGAAGGTATGTCTGGGCAATTCGTCAATGACCTACGTGATGCTGTTTACGGCGGTGGTGCCCAATGATCCGTGTTGAAGCTGCTGCTCGGCCTTTTCCTCTGGCGGCGCTGCTGGCGCTGGCCATGACCGGCTTTATTGCTATTATGACCGAGACATTGCCCGCCGGATTATTGCCACAAATTAGTCAGGGTTTGGCGGTCTCGCCAGCACTGGCGGGCCAATTGGTGACACTCTATGCCTTGGGTTCTTTACTGGCGGCGATCCCACTGATTGCCCTGACACGCAGTTGGGGACGACGTAAAGTATTACTCAGCGCCATTGTTGGCTTTTTCTTATTCAATACTCTGACAGCCATTTCCCCTTGGTTTAGTTTAACCTTGCTGGCCCGCTTTATGGCCGGAGCCGCAGCAGGTCTGGCTTGGGGGCTAATCGCCGGTTATGCTCGGCGGATGGTGCAGCCACACCAACAAGGGCGCGCTATGGCGATTGCCATGACGGGAACCCCAACAGCACTGGCGCTGGGGGTGCCGCTGGGAGCATGGTTGGGCACGGTACTCAGTTGGCGCAGTACATTTGCCATTATGTCGGGGTTAACCTTGTTGCTGATTATCTGGGTCATCGCCAAAGTTCCTGATTTCCCGGGGCAATCATCCCAACAGCAGCAACCGGTGCGCAAAGTATTTACCACACCGGGCGTCCGGCCCATTCTCTTGGTCATTGTATTGTGGATGCTAGCTCACAATATTCTTTACACCTACATTGCCCCTTTTATCGTCCCTGCCGGGTTGGGGAATCAGGTCGATAAAGTATTGTTAGTATTCGGAATCAGTGCACTCGCCGGCATAGGGTTTACCGGTCTGGTTGTGGACCGCTGGTTGCGTGGCGCAGTGTTACTCAGCCTCACTGCGTTTGCTGTAGCGGCGCTGGTTTTAGCTATCGTTGGGAACTCCCCGGCAGCGGTTTATAGCTGTATGGTGCTGTGGGGATTAAGTTTTGGCGGCGCGCCCACCTTACTGCAAACCGCCTCGGCGGACGCCGCAAAACAAGATGCTGATGTTGCACAATCAATGATTGTGGTGGCATGGAATCTGGCTATTGCCGGGGGCGGGATCACTGGCGGCTTGCTGTTACAAAGCGCCGGTGCGGTGAGCTTCCCATGGGCGGTACTGGGATTATTAATTATCGGATTAGCAATTGTCTGGCAAGCGCAGCGACATGGATTCAAGCCGGGAGTTCGTACCGCGATGGGTTCAGCTAAGTGTTGAAATAATCCGATTTCTTACTATTCGGCGGAAGATTTCTTTATATCAACGCGGCCATAGAAAATAAGATTAATTAGCGTAAATAATTTTATCCGCATAGACGGCTTCAATCGCCTGTTTATGCGGGTTTTTCTTTTTATCCGTGACAATAATATCAATGTCATTGATGTTGCTTATTTTCATTAATCCACTTTGACCGAATTTACTGGTATCACACAGAATGACTTTCTGCCGCCCCATCGCCAACATTTTCTTGGCAATGCGCCCTTCATCCAGATTTTTCACCATCACACCAAAGTCACTGTCTATCCCACCCACCCCCACAAAGGAGAAGTCAGTGTGAATATCATTCATTTGTTCAATTGTCTGAATACCTAAATTAGCTTTATAAGTATGGTTATATTCACCGCCCAGAACATGCACGATTGCCATATTATTTTTACTTTTAATTTGGTCAGCAATTAATGAGGAGTTGGTAAAAACAGTGAATTTAACTAATGGCAAGAATGACGCAAAAATAAGCGTCGTGGTGCAAGAGTCAATAAATAAAGTATCGTTTTCTGTTACCAATGAGGCGGCATATTGACCAATCACCATTTTTTCCTGGCGATTTAAATCCATGCGCTGAGCAAAACTGCCCTCTTGTATATTTTGAACTTTTATCGCACCGCCATGGACTTTAGTGACCTCACCGCTCTTTTCCAAATAGGAAAGATCTCTGCGGATCGTTTCAGACGTCACCCCCAGTTCCTCGGAAAGACCAATAACAGAAACCTCACCAAGGCTATCCAGCTTTTCCAAAATAAACTGTTTACGTTTGATCTGATTCATAAGAATAGCGGCCCGACTGCGATGCATTTGTGTGTCATTCTACTCAATAATTTTCTGAAACAAAAGGCTATTTAGTCACATTGGCCAGAGCTGATTAATAGTAAAAGCCACGCCATGCTGGTTATTATCCAGACTCACTCTATCCGCGTGAGATTTGACAAAATCACTGGCATTTCCCATCGCGATACCCAGCGCGGAAAACTGGAACATGCTGATATCGTTCTCCTGATCCCCCATACTGACCACGGATTCAGCATTGATATTTAGGTGCTGGCACAAGTAATGCAGCCCACGGCCTTTACTGATGTTCTGGCTCATTATTTCATAGTAATGATTGCTGGTCTTACTGAGTGAATATTGCTGATGAAATTTTTGATCTATTTTATCGGCAATACTAGCAATAAAATCAGTTGAGCCAACAATAGAGACTTTAACAATATCATCTCGCTGAGAAATATTGACAGGATCAGATATCAATATCTCCATATCAAAGAGCTCAGACTCATATTTTGTATAATCACTGATATGGCTTGATGATGAAATAATATTATTGCGGGTAAAAAAGTGATGAGGAAATTGATGTTCTGCTAATAGCGAGATAATCACTTTCACATCATGGCCGGAGAGCGGCGTAAAGCAAAGGTCTTGTTCCTCAACCCGGTCATATATCCATGCACCATTGAACGAAATAAAATAGCGAATCAGATACGCTAATTCAGTATTGCGAATGACTGCTATCATGGCATTAACCGGCCGGGCTGAACATAGAACGACAATACCATTACCATTGATAACCTGCTTTATCGCGCTAATATTCTGTGCTGATATTTTATTTTCCTTATTGAGTAAGGTGCCATCAAGATCAAGGGCCAGTAATTTATACATAATTTTACTCCAATAAAAAAAGGGAGAAAATACTCTCCCTCCCTGCTTGCTGACTGCAATTAATGAGTAATAAACTGCGCAACAACATCTTTGGCAGCATTACAAACAACATTATCAATGGCGGTGCCCACCACCAGAATATTTACCCCGGTATCTTTAAATGCCTTCGCATTTTCCAGATTGATACCGCCTTCAGCTAATGTTGGCACTGAAACCGCCGCCACCAGTGCCAGAAGCCGCTGTTTAATCGCCTCTGGAATATCACCGGCGGTGACCCCTTCATAACTCATACCCGTCATTAAACCAATCATATCGACACCCAGTGCTTCCATCTTTTTTGCCACTGCGGCAACATCTGCCGGTGTTTCAGCTGCAATACCGAAGGTGTGTAAATCACTGGGATGACCAATATAAGCATCTACTGTCAGGCCATATTTATGGGCCAAATCGACTAATTCCTTTAAATCCTCAAAGCTGGATTTATGAGTATGCAAACCATCAGCACCTGATTGAGCTATCAATAAAATATCCTGCTCAGTGACGGGCGTAGGGACAGTTTCAGTAAAACCGCCAGCAATTCCGACAGTAATAAAAATATCGTCGGCAACCACATTGCGCACCCCCTGCACCGCCTCAGCCATTTGACCAATAGTTATCTCATGACGGATACGCTCTGCGGCATGCATATTAGTCACGCCATTATGGCCGCGTGCTAATGCCAATGCCGGGTGATTCGGCTCCAATAATTTAACCCCTGAATCGCATACAGCCTTCGCTAAGCGAGCATCATCTCCAGTTATTCCGGTACTCAGAATAGTTTGACCGCCATGTAACTCAATTGCATTGCGTACTTTATCCATGGCGACGGAACGTTTCTTACTCATATCAGCGTGGAACATATTTACCTCTACTTGATTTATATAAAACTGCTTTTTTAATTGTTAACTCTTAGCCGAGATCCCTGGTGTTGTGGATTCGGGTACTGCCTTTTTAATTGCAACAAACTTATTGGCTAACAGTGTGATAATGCAGGTCAACACTAAGGTTACGGTCATCACCACTGCCATATAAAATGCGTTATTCGACAAGAATGGCGAGGCAAACGCCGGCACATAAGCCACACCTTTAATATTTAATAGTCCCAACAACATGCCACCGACACCGGCCGAGAATATGGCACCGGCAAAGACGACTTTATTAGAGAACATGAAGGGATAAGCTGATTCGACGAAAGTCCCAAAGCCCAGGTTAATTAACAACCCCGGCGCTGCCACTGCCGCCTCACTTTTTTCTCGTGGAGCGATGACGTTAGCCAAGTTAATTCCTGCTGCCACCATGACCAGGCCAACCATATCTACCGCACCTAGGAAGCTGACACCGGACTTTTCCATTTCCAGCAAGACCAAAGGCAATATAACCGCGTGATAGACCCCCCCCAGAATAGCGGGCCAAATAACCAAACCTGCCAATAATCCCGCTAAAATTGGGCTAAAAGCCAGAGTCGCTTCGATAGCTAATTTAATATAATCACCTGCGGCCAGTGCGAGTGGACTGAGCAGGTAATACATCACCAAACCGGAAGATAAGCCGGATAACCCACCAGCCACGATATTGATGGTGGTCATCGGGAATTGCCATCTCAAGCACAGCCCAAACAGATAGCGCACCATAATACCGGCCCCTATCCCACCTAAAATGCCACCAATTAATCCCCCTTCTACCGACAGCACGCCAGCCACCACACCGGCCACAATCGACACTTCGTCCAGCTCAGACACCTGTTTTGCCGCAATAACCGCGACAATCACCGGCAGCCCTTTCAGTAACAGTTCAAAGATTGCATTCAGTGATTGCAGCCCGGGGATGTGGCTTAATGCCAGCACAATTGCCATGGCAATAAAGCCGGGTAAAGCTGGGATCATGATGCTGCGAATATTGATTCTTTTTAGCAGGCTCTTGTCGCTCCCTGGTGCACTGACATCGCCGCTGCCCAGCACTGGGGTATATTTTATCTGCCAGTGTTTGCATAATGAGGCAGTAAAAGAGATGGCACGAGTGCGGCTATTGGTTCCTGTGGTGCCCGAGGTGGCAATCACATTCGCCCCTTTGGAGGTGATAATCGCCATTGAAGTACCGCCGGTACCTACAATAGGGATTTTCTTTTCTATCGCGGCCAGAATGGCTTCTTTATTACTGCGGTCGGGGTCTGCACTCATGATAATGATGCCATCAATATCACCAGCACGAATTTGTGCCGCGATGGCTGCATCTGACGATTTTACCGCATCATTAACCTCGGACAGTTTCCCCTGAAAGCTGATACGAGGTTTATCATCATCTTCAGCAGTGATGGAATAAACGGCGGCGGCGGTTGTGGGCTTAGCCACATCCATTGACTCTTCCGCGGCAATAAATTGTACGGCGCTGACAGCTAAACCGGCAGAATGGAGTTGGGTATAAATCTCTTGTAACAGCCTTTCGGGGTATGCACCACCAAGATTGAACAGATTTCCCCCGCTGCTTCCGAGTATTGCTACATTTTTCATGTCGGGCCTCAAAAGATAAGAAATGTTAGAAAGTGTTATTATGTTTTTAACTGCAATTCACAATCACAGAAACAGCCATGCAAAGCAACATTAAACAACATAATGACATCAATTAGCCCCACTAACATGACAGCAATTAATTCCACTAATTAAATTTTAAATTCATAAAGTTAAACTAATATTCTTTAAAATTAAGATAGTGAGAAATTAAAAACCACAAAAGACCATTTTGTGGTTTTATTTTGTTTTATTGTTTTCGTGATGAAGTTCAAACTATTGCAGAATGATGCTTTTGGCGAGAAAGAGAACCGGGAGAGTGATTTATTTGGCATCTACTCCCCCCAGCATCGGGCGCTGCCAAGGGGCTATCAGAAAGTGATAGGGACAATAGATGTGGAGTACGACAGATTGTTTATGGGTTCAGCATTACCCGTGTCGCTGCCCCCTTTATTCATTCTGCTGACCGGTATCTGGCGACGAAAATCCTGGTACTATTCGCCGGATAAGCACGGAAAATATTGCGCTATTACGCTGCGGGTCGATAACGCCACAACCAGCGGCCGGTAGACATTCGCCGGTAAAACAGCACGCCGCGCACTATCCAATCGAGGAACATCCCCATCCACACGCCCGTGACACCGAACCCCAGAGTAACCCCCAGAATATAACCGGCGATAATACGACAGCCCCACATTCCGGCCAGTGCCACCCACATGGTGTAACTGGCATCCTTCGCGCCTTTCAAACCTGAGGGCAGCACCCAAGCGGCGGTCCAAATTGGCATAAACAGCGCATTAATCCAGATTAAGTGCTTCACAACATCAATAACACCCGGCTCATTGGTATACAGCGACGCCAGAAAACCAGCACTGGGAATTGATAATAAAGCAATAAAGCAGACCCCAAGGGTGGATAACCAGAATATATGCTTGATCTGGCGGATAGGTTGCAAAATCTGCCCTTTCCCCAAGCGAGTGCCAATAATAATGGTCGAGGTATATCCCAGTGCATTACCGGGTAAGTTAATCAACCCAACAATTGAGAAAGCGATAAAGTTACCGGCAATCACTTCCGTCCCCATTCCGGCAACAAAACGCTGAGTAATCAGTTTACCGACGCTAAACATCACCGACTCAACACTGGCAGGAATACCAATACTCAACACCTCAAACATGATGGCTGCGGTAAAGGGCATAAAATAGGCTTTAAAGGGGATTCTCAGTGTATTATTCGTGCCAAAAATCAACACCAAAATCACCACCAATGCCCCAATATAGCGGGAAAGTGTGATACCAATCCCCGCGCCAACAAAGCCCAACCCCTGCCAGTTGAACAGGCCGTAAATCAGCACGCTGCTGATAACAATATTGAGAATATTCATACCAATATTGATAAACATCGGCAGCCGCGTATTACCGGCACCACGCAGTGCGCCGCAGCCCACCAGCGCGATCGCCATTGCAGGATAATTCCAGACCGTCAGATGCAGGTAGGTCAAGGCCATCGCCTTCACCGCAGGATCCGCCTGACTGGCCATCAGATTGATAATGGTTTCACCGGAAAAATGTACCAGCAACACCAATAATAGTGAAATTAGCACTAGCAGAGAGATCGACTCACGGGCGGCGGTTTGCGCCTGTTTGCGTTTACGTTGCCCCAAACTGAATGACACTACCACCGAGG
The DNA here is from genome assembly GCF_902170305.1 of Yersinia alsatica. Classification (GTDB taxonomy): domain Bacteria; phylum Pseudomonadota; class Gammaproteobacteria; order Enterobacterales; family Enterobacteriaceae; genus Yersinia; species Yersinia alsatica. The sequence goes on from NZ_CABHWW010000011.1 coordinate 271,290, forward strand.
TGCCGAGCGCGACTGCAGCAAAAAAAGCAGCAATCAGCATATTGAAGCTGTCGGCCAATCCCACCGCGGCCATTGCCTCTTTACCCAACCAGCTCACCAACAGGGTACTGAACACCCCCATCAGCAACACACACAGTCCTTCAATAAACAGCGGAATAGCCAACGGTGTTATTTCACGCCAAAACAACACTCGGTAGGATTTTCGCTTTTTATACCACGCACTTTCGCGAAAGATTTTCAACGTAACAGTCCCTGAAACCATGTCTATTTGCATACATCCGCGCTTTCCACCACTATGGTGAAATATCCCTATGCGCTGATTTACAAAGGCGATTTACCACTTTAAATTTTAGCTGGTTATAGGTGATAAAAAGTTGATGCAAACACCATAACAGAACGGTAAATTAATTTAAATGAAACATCATTTCGACGAAATGATAATGAAATAGTTATGCAATGAAACACACATAAATATGCAAAATCTCTTTGACCAGGCTCGGGTTTTGCGATATCAATGTAGGCATTGAAACCTTTGCCAGACCGACCTAATTCATACAGGATTTAATTGATGACAACTATTCTCAAACACCTTCCTATTAATCAGCGTGTTGGTATTGCTTTTTCCGGTGGTTTAGACACCAGCGCAGCACTGCTGTGGATGCAGAAAAAAGGCGCAATTCCTTATGCCTACACTGCTAATTTGGGTCAACCTGACGAAGAAGATTACGATGCCATTCCGCGTAAAGCGATGGAATATGGTGCAGAGAAAGCTCGCCTGATTGATTGTCGTAAACAGCTGGTTGCCGAAGGGATTGCCGCAATTCAATGTGGCGCATTCCATAACACCACCGCCGGTGTCACCTACTTCAACACTACCCCACTGGGCCGCGCCGTAACCGGTACTATGTTGGTTGCCGCCATGAAAGAAGATGGCGTGAATATCTGGGGTGATGGCAGTACGTATAAAGGTAACGATATAGAACGTTTCTATCGTTACGGCCTGCTGACCAATGCTGAATTGAAAATTTATAAACCTTGGCTGGATACCGACTTTATCGATGAACTCGGTGGCCGTCATGAAATGTCTGAATTTATGATTCAATCCGGTTTCGATTATAAAATGTCGACCGAGAAAGCCTATTCCACTGACTCTAATATGTTAGGGGCGACTCACGAAGCCAAAGATCTGGAATTCCTGAACTCTAGCGTCAAAATCGTTAACCCGATTATGGGCGTGAAATTCTGGGACGAAAATGTCGTAGTGAAAGCGGAACAAGTTTCTGTCCGTTTTGAGCGCGGTTATCCAGTGGCCTTGAATGGCGTCGTTTTTGATGACAGCGTCGAGCTGATGATGGAAGCCAACCGCATTGGTGGCCGTCACGGTCTGGGCATGAGCGACCAAATCGAAAACCGTATTATTGAAGCCAAGAGCCGCGGCATCTATGAAGCCCCGGGGATGGCCTTACTGCACATCGCTTACGAGCGCCTGCTGACCGGTATTCATAACGAAGACACCATTGAGCAATATCATGCTAATGGCCGGGTTCTGGGCCGCTTGCTGTATCAAGGCCGTTGGTTTGATCCACAAGCACTGATGCTGCGTGATTCAGTCCAGCGTTGGGTTGCCAGCGAGATTACCGGTGAAGTGACACTGGAACTGCGTCGCGGTAATGATTACTCCATCCTGAATACTGTTTCTGACAATCTGACTTATAAACCAGAGCGTCTGACCATGGAAAAAGGCGATTCTGTCTTCTCACCAGATGACCGTATCGGTCAGTTAACCATGCGCAATCTGGATATTACCGATACCCGTGAGAAGCTGTTTAACTATGTTGAGACCGGGCTGTTATCCTCTTCTGCGGCCACAGGTTTGCCGCAGGTAGATAATAACAATCTGAGTGCCCGTGGCTTGCAGGATAAGAGTAAATAATTATTCTCTTAAGCCAATGCAAAAAGACAAAACCGCCTTCAGGGCGGTTTCGTCTTTTCAACTACCAGAATCTTGGATGAATGACCAGAAGCATTCAGCCCAGTGAGGGATCAATGAGATAACTGCCGATCTTTTAGCTCAACCGGATCATGTTTATATTGAAAAACGAAAACAAAAACGATGACCAGTACCACGGTATAAGCTGCAAAAGATAGCCAAATACTGTTCCAGTCTTTTACACCGTCGACAGTAAAGAAATCGACCACATGCCCGCTACTTATTGCGCCGACATAAGCCCCAACACCGTTTACCATTGTCATAAACAGGCCCTGTGCGCTGCCTCGAATATTACGATCTACTTCTTTCTCAACATAAATTGCGCCAGAGATATTAAAGAAGTCAAAGGCACAACCGTATACCACCATTGATAACAGTAATAAAACGATGCCAGTGGCAGACGGGTCACCATAAGCAAATAAGGTGAAGCGCAGCGTCCAGGCAATCATGCTGATCATCATGACGCGTTTAATACCAAAGCGAGATAAGAAGAAAGGAATGGTCAGAATGAAAAACACTTCTGCAATTTGTGCCATCGACAATAAAATTGACGGGTATTGCACCACCAGACTGTCATGATAAATAGGATTTTTTGCAAAATCATGCAGGAATGGGCTGCTGAAAGTATGGCTAATCTGTAATGAAGCACCAAGCAACATGGCAAACAGGAAGAAAATAGCCATCTTCTTTTGTTTAAATAATACAAAGGCATCAAGCCCTAACATATTAACCCAAGTACGGTCTTTTTTAACATTAGACGTCGGGCAACTGGGTAATGAAAATGCGTACATCGCCAACACCAGTGCCGCAGCTGAAGCAATATAGAGTTGAATATTACTCAATTCGAACCCGGACAAACTGATCGCCCACATAGCGAAAATAAAACCAATCGTGCCAAACACTCGCACCGCCGGGAAATCTTTAATCGTATCCAATCCGGCTTTTTCTAAACAGATATAAGAAATGGTGTTGGCTAATGCAATCGTCGGCATATAAACCATCGCATTAAATAGCATGACAAGGAACATGATATTTGGGTCGGTAATATTGGCCGCAATCAATAATGCAATGGCACCTAACAGGTGACAGCAAGCATAGAGAATATTGGCTTTAACCCAACGGTCAGCAATAATACCGACAATACTTGGCATTAAAATACAGGCAATACCCTTGGCCCCATAAACTAGCCCGACCTGCGCACCAGTGAAGTTCAGTGTATTCATCATGTAAGCTCCCAGCGTAACCAGCCAGGCTCCCCAGATAAAGAACTGAAGGAAGAACATCACTTTAAGCCGTTTTTTTATTATCATTTTTATTCTCCGTGATACTAAACGCGTCGAGGGAATATATTTGCTTATGGAGTTTGTAGGGTACTTCCCTCTTCAGAGGCGGCCCCCTAATTGCTGGCGATTCGCACGTTAGCAACCAGGGGACTAACAACAACTTTTATAATTTTCTCTTGATCAATGCGCAGCTTTGCTTTTCAAGAAAGCTTCAATCAGCTTGGTGAAATTCACTGAAGCCAGTTTTGCGCATTTTAAGGTTTGCTCGTGAGACAGAACCACATCAGAAAGGCCTTCAGCCAAGTTAGTAATTGCAGTTAATGCAATCACTTTTAAACCACAATGAGCCGCAGACAGAACCTCCGGCACCACCGACATTCCCACCACATCACCGCCAATAATCTGCATCATGCGAATTTCGGCTGGGGTTTCAAAGCAAGGACCAGGATAAGAGACAAACACACCTTCGGTCAGCGGAATATCAAGCTGTTGGGCAATTTTGGCCATATCAGCACGCAGACCTTTATCATAGGCATTCGCCAAACTGAAGAAACGCGGACCAAAACGATCATCATTAGGCCCAACCAGTGGCGTCCCCGGCATGGTGTTAATGTGATCTTTCAGCATCACCACTGAACCCGGTAAAACTTCTGGGCGTAATGAGCCGGCGGCATTGGTACAAAAGAGGAATTCGCACCCCATCAACTTGAATGTGCGCACCGGGTTGGTCATGATACTCATGCCTTTGCCTTCGTAGAAGTGACCACGGCCTTTCATGCACATCACTGGAACACCAAACAGAGTACCTAATACCAGTTCTCCGGCATGACCATGGACGGAACTTACCGGGAAGCCAGGAATATCTGCATAACTAATGGTGGTTTCATTGCTAATTTGCGCGACCAAGTCGCCTAGTCCTGAACCTAAAATGAATGCAATCTGAGGCTTAAATCCGGGCTTTATTTTCTGAATATATTCGACAGCTTGAAATGGTAATTCACTAAAATCAGTATCAATATTTGAATTTACGATTGTCATAATAAAACCCTTAATTATTTTAATTTAGTATCGATTAAATAAACCTGTTAAATAATAAATACAGTAGAGTTGTCGGTAATCTATACCCAAGATCATTGAAGCTATATCGCGACCTCGGGTACGAAGGGGATAACTCATCATATGTAGTGGGTTATTACACAACCAATACTAAAATCCCGTTCATCCATACTTAAAATGTAATGGTTGAGAATGTGTTTCCACGTAATTATCGTTGATCACAAGATGGTAATAGGTATGCACATGACAACCAGAATACTTAAAGCACATTTGCAGATGCTGGGATTTACTGCACTACTTGGCGGTTCTTTTATTGCCAGCGCCACCATCAGCAATGCCTTGCCACCCATGGTTATCACCTGGTTGAGATATGCGATTGCCAGCCTATTTTTTATGGTGTTGCTGGTCAGTCAAGGGCTACTGAAATTACCCCACTATCGCGACTTAGGCCGTTATACTTTGATTAGCCTGCCACCTCTGCTCTATTTCGCCTGCATGATATTTTCACTTCAGACCACCAGCGCATTAAATTCGAGCGCGTTATACACCACAGTGCCGTTGATGAGCATGATCATGAGCATGGTGTTATTGAACTCAAAATCTACCTGGTCGGTGCTCGCTGCACTATTAATCGGTATTTTGGGCGCATTATTAATCATTTTTAAAGGTGATTTATCCCAGCTTTTACAATTGTCGCTAATTCCCTCTGATTATCTCTTTCTGTTTGGTTGCTTAGGTATGGCGCTGAATCCTATCCTAGTAAAAAAATTGCATCGCGGTGAACAAGCGCTAGTGTTGACGGGCTGGAGTTTAATTTGTGCCACGTTATTACTGACCTGCGTGGTCGCCTACCAACTGCCAGAAATTAAATGGCGCAATATCAGCCTAATCACCTGGAGTGGTATTTTCTATCTTGCCACCTTTGCCACTGCATTGAGCTTCTTCTTGTTCCAAAAAGCCTGCATGGTGCTATCCCCAGCCAAAGTATCGGGCTATGTGTATCTCATTCCATTGTCGGTTATTGCGACTAATGCAATGTTAGGGCAGACCATAAATTGGCAAGAAATAGCCAGTGGTGTGGCGTTAGTGGTTGTCGCAATGGCTATTTTGGTTAAAGCGAAGTGATATTAGCTAGCACGGCACATTTAAAATAACTCGAGCAGGCGCTCTAATGCCTGAGTCATGCTACTGGGATGATAAACGGCAAATAAATCGGCAGAGAGATCTTCTTTGAGCGGGATAAACTTGATATTTGGCCAAGGAATTTCCTGCATACTTTCAGGAACCAAGGCGATACCAAGATTACTGTTTACAAATGCTAATTGGGTTTGAGGCTCATCAAATTGATAAATAGTCTGCGGCTTACAACCCGCACTCAGGCAGCTATTATATAAACTTTTAGAGTAGCCGGAGTTAGCGAAGGTGAGGAATATCAGGTTCTGGCCAGATAACTCTTGCAGAGAGAGTATCTCACGGTCAGCCAACACGCTTTCATGAGATACCGCGACGGCGACGCGTTGTTTTTCCACTCGTTTATACACCAACGCGGGATTCTGCTCCAAAGAGGCACAGCGCCAAAACCCAATATCAAGCTTCTTATTTAATAACGCGTCATACTGCTTGCTGGGTGGGAACTCATGTAACGACCAAGTGGTATTAGGATTAAGCTCCTTAAAATTCTTGAACTTCTCTAATAGTTGATGCCAAAGGGCTGAGCCAATAATACCTATATTAAGGTGGCTTTGTTCATGACGCGCAATATAGGAGACACGGCTTAATGAGTTTTCTATATTCTCGAAAACCTCTTTCATTTCTGCCTGCATCATTTCGCCAGCTAAGGTTAGCACCACGTTACGGCTATCCCGTATAAATAAAGGGAATCCTAAGGCATCTTCTAACTCTTTAATTTGCAAGCTTAGTGGGGGCTGGGAGATATGAAGACGTTCAGCGGCTTTTCCGAAGTGCAGTTCTTCCGAAACAACGAGAAAATAGCGAATCATCTTCAAATTGATGCGCCCGGAGAAAAGAAGCTTTTGCATACCCGACATCCAATTATTTTAATGCTTAATCTGAGTTATTATTTTAATAGTAACATCATCTGATAATTCAATGAGTAAAAACCAATATATATGTCAAAGTTGCAGGTTTGAGCAGCTAACACCCCTGCAACTTCAAGGATAAAGGGAGTTCCCCACAATCATTGGAGTTGCAGGTAGGCAGCAAACAAGCGAGTCCCGATGAACTTACTCAAGTAAGTGATTCGGGCAAGTGAGTGCGGCTAACACCCCTGCAACTTCAAGGATAAAGGGGATTATGAGCCTGATACTGGCAACTCAATATTACTCTCTGCCAACGACCCCATATTGTTATACATCGCGCAGGCGGCATCCACCAGATGCATGGCAAGTGCCGCGCCACTGCCCTCGCCTAATCTCATGCCCATTTGCAAATAAGGCTCAAGTTGCAAGTGGTTCAGTGCAATAACCGCACCTTTTTCTGCCGATAAATGAGAAGGAATCAGATAGTCACGCACGCCTGGTGCAATACGGCAAGCAGCCAGCGCCGAAGCATAAGAGAGAAAACCATCCAAAATAACCGGTAACCCAGCAGCCGCGGCACCAAGCATCACCCCGGTCATACCCACCAGATCAAAGCCCCCTACTTTAGCCAGCACGTCAATACCGTCACTGCCATCCGGCTGGTTGGTCTCAATGGCTCGCCGTACCACCGCCACTTTGTGATGCAACTGATCACTGGGGAAATTAGCGCCAATACCAACCACCAGTTGCGGGTCACTGTCGGTAAAGACACTGACCATCGCCGCTGCGGGTGTGGTGTTTGCCATACCCAACTCGCCCACGGCGAAGACTTTCACCCCATCTGCAGCTTGTTTTAGAGTGAGCATGGCACTGGCCAGCAGTAGCTCTTCCGCCTGTTGACGGGTCATTGCCGCTTCACGGGCAATATTGCCGCTGCCGCGCGCCACTTTCATATTCAGTACACCGGGTAACTCGTCGCTATCGATCCCGACATCAACGATTTTCACTTCGGCACCGGCATTGGCCGCCAACACACAAACTCCAGTAATGCCTTTCACCATATTCAGTGCCTGAACCATCGTCACTACCCGTGGCGAGACCGCAACACCTTCATCATAAACGCCGTGATCCGCCGCCATAACAATGACTTGTTTACGATCAACCTGATGACCGTACAGACCGCGCATCCCCGCCAATTGAACAGCTAACTGCTCCAGACGGCCTAAGCTACCAGGGGGTTTAAGCAGGCCATCGAGCCGTTGTTGGGCGCGGGTCATGGCTCGATTATCGAGCGGTGCAATGGTACGTAAGACGGATGAAAGTGTTTGCATGGGTTTAATCTCTGGTTGCAGGCTGCCAAACAGCCCGACTGTTAAACGCACGCAGCGTGACAAATCCATCATGGATATCCAACACGCTGTATGCCCCCTGTTCAAAATGGAAATGCCACATAGCCGCCGCAGGCATAGCCAGCAAACGCGCTAACATCAGGCTTAAAACCCCCTGATGAGCAACCAGTAACTGATTATTATCTGGCTGTTGTTGTAAGTGAGTCGATGTTGACAGCAGAGGCTGAACCACCGCTTCCACCCGGGCTGAAAATTGTGAAAAAGATTCCCCACCGGTGGGGCTGGCTTGCTGCCAATCTGCCACCCATGCAGCCCAGGCATCAGGGTCTTCACGTTGTAAATCATGGTGATGGCGCATTTCCCACTCACCAAAATGCATTTCATTCAATTGGCTATCAGTGTGAGCATCAACTTGATGACCTGCCAGCACGATATCGGCGGTATGGCGCGCACGCAGGAGTTGGCTACTGACACCCTGCGCGAAATCCACATTGGCTAACCAGCCCGCAACCTCTCCGGCCTGTTCCACCCCCTGCGGGGTAAGAGCCAAATCAGTCAGACCGCAAAAAACACCGCGCAAATTGGCTTCAGTTTGCCCATGGCGCAGCAAAAAAAGTCGCATACACACCCCATCAATAGTGATTACAACAGTGCCAGCAAGAACACTAACTCACCCATTTCAGCCGCTGCACCCAGTGTGTCACCGGTTTGCCCGCCTAAACGACGGCGTAGATAGGTCGCCAATAGCAGCACGACCACCATGGTTATCACTAATGCCCACACCGCCGCACTGTGACCCAATAACAGCGTTAATATTGCCCCGCCAGCCAAGGTCACCGCTGTTTGTCGGCCAGTGACTTTACCGATATAAATATTGCCCAGCCCATTACCTTCACGGGCATAGCGCTGGCGGTACATCAGCAAGACAATCACCGTGCGCCCGACTACCGAGGCCGCCGTCAGCATGGCAAACATCGACACATCACGCAGCGCCAGTTCACTGACCACTAAAACTTTTGCTACTACGATAAAGATGAGTGCTAAACCGCCGTTAGTACCGAGCCGACTGTCGCGCATAATCTCTAACATCTGCTCGCGCTTACGGGCTGAAAATACCCCATCACACGTATCTGCCAACCCATCAAGGTGAAAAGCACCGGTAATCAATGCCAGCGCCAAGACATAGCCCAGTGCCGCCAGCGGCACACCGCACCAAGGTGCCAACAAGGTAAAAACGCCCCCGCCTATTACACCGACAATCAGGCCAATAAAGGGGAATCCCACAATACCGCGCTCGTAATTATCCATCGCCAGCCCTTGAGTCCAGCGCTCAGGCACCGGAATACGGGTCATAAACTGCAATGTTGCAAGAAATAGCCGCAGACTCATTTAATCTTTACCTCAATACCAGAAATCACTAAGTACACTTCATCGGCCGCCGCCGCCAAACGCTGATTGATCCGGCCGGCAATATCACGAAAGTGCCGCGCCAGACGGTTATCCGGCACAATCCCCATACCCAATTCATTGGTGACGAGATAAACAGGCGCACGGCTGCGCGCGCAGGCCGCCAGTAGATGCGTAATTTGCTGCCCAATCCCCACTTCGAGTGCGGCAAAATCCATCTGCTCCGGCGGAGTATCGCCCGCCAACTCAAACAGCAGATTGGTGATGAGTGTGGTAATACACTCCAGCATGACCACCTCACCGGGTTCGACGTGCTTATCTAGCACTGCACCGAGATCGCGATACCCTTCCCAAGTGCGCCAGTGTGCCGGACGGCTCGCACGATGCAGTACCACTCGCTCAGCCATTTCAGCATCAGTGACCACCGAGGTGGCGATATAAAATACCCGTTCACCCGCTTGTGCTGCCAGACGCTCCGCCAGAGAGCTCTTGCCACTGCGCGCCCCTCCAGTAATCAAAATCACTGTGCGCGCTCCTGTTGATGTGTTTTCATTAAGGTTAAAATCTTATCAATATCAATATGCTGCCGCATCTGTTCGGCCAGAATATCGAACTGCTGTTGCTTGTGCTCAGCATAATCTAGCGTCACACCGTCAAAAGCAGGCAGCCCTTTACGTTGCCGCAAATTATCCAGCAGTGCCCGAGTAAAATGGTGGCGGTCAAACAAACCATGAATATAGCTCCCCAATACGGAGCCCGCAGTATTCACCGCGCCATCCACCCACTGCTCCGCCTGCCCATTGCGTAATGTCAAACATGCAAATGGCGTGGCACCAGTCCCCAGATGGGATACCCCCATGTGGATTTCATAACCTTCCAGTTGTTGCTCACTACAGTTGGCTAGCATCCCCGGCAAGTCAGTCTGACAATAACCACTCACCCGGGTGGTAACTTTCTCATGGGCAAACTGAGTTTCAACATCCAGTAAACCCAAGCCATCCATCTGATCCAGCCCTGACTCCACGCCATCAATAATCCGTTTGCCCAGCATCTGATAGCCGCCGCAAATACCAATAACCGGCACATTTTCTTGATGCTGTGCCAGCAGTGCAGCCGCCAGCCCGCATTGATGCAGCCATTGCAAATCACCCAGCGTATTTTTGCTACCCGGCAAGATGATCAGATCCGGCTGGCCCAAAGCCGAAGGGTGAGAAACATAGCGCAGGCGCACATCAGGCTGGGCGGCCAACGCATTAAAATCGGTAAAATTGGCAATATGTGGCAGGCGGATCACCGCAATATCCAGCGCCTTTTCCGCCGCGCCCTGATATTTCCCGTTTTGCAGCGCTACGCCGTCTTCATCTTCCAAATCAATATCCAGCCACGGCATCACACCTAAAACGGGCACATCGGTCAGGGCTTCAATCTGCTCTAAGCCGGGTTTTAGTAGCGCGATATCACCGCGAAACTTGTTGATGATGACCCCTTTGACTCGCGCTTTCTCATGAGGATGTAACAGTGCCAATGTGCCATAAATTGAAGCAAATACACCGCCGCGATCGATATCAGCCACTAATAAAACCGGGGCATCGGCTAGTGCGGCCATGCCCATATTGACGATATCACGGTCGCGCAGATTAATTTCTGCCGGGCTGCCTGCCCCTTCCAGCACCATAACGTCATACTCACTGGCCAGACTGTGGTAAACCTCGCTGATTTGCTGCTGCAACTGCGGTTTGTATTGATGGTATTCCACCGCATCCATATTACAGGCGACTTTGCCCATCAATACTACCTGCGCCTTGCGGTCACTGGTGGGTTTGAGCAGCACCGGATTCATGCGGACATCCGGCGCAATTCCTGCGGCTTCCGCTTGAAAAATCTGCGCACGCCCCATCTCTTCACCTTGCGGCGTAATTCCCGAATTGAGTGCCATATTCTGCGATTTAAAGGGTGCGCAACGATAACCATCTTGCATAAAAATGCGGCATAGCCCCGCCACTAACACACTTTTACCGACATCCGATGCCGTGCCTTGCACCATTATCGATAAATTCATCGCAGACTGACTCATTGCACTTCCTCCGCTTTGCGCTGACGCATCAACGCAAATAGTTGCTCTTCGGTTTTGCACAGTGGTAAACCCAGCTCACTGTGCATTTTCACCAACCACGGCTGAACCAGCCCGGCGGCTTGCAGTTTATCCTGTTGCAGAAAAACCTCGGTTGTTTCACCCGCAATCATCAGATGACCATGCGATAAGACATAAAGATAGTCACAAACCTTATAAATCAAATCGATATCATGGCTGGAGAGAATAACCCGTTTTCCCTCTGCGACAATACGTTCAATGATAGTAATCATGTGCTGCCGCCCCGCCGGGTCTAGTCCGGCGGTGGGTTCATCCAGCAGCAGATACTCCGCTTCCATCACTAACGCCCCGGCAATCGCCACCCGCTTTTTCTGACCATGGCTCAGGTGTTGAATAGATTTATGGCGAAAGCTTTGTGCGTCGACCAAGGTCAGCGCCCGATCAACGCGCTCGGCAATCACCGCTTCCGGCATGCCAAGATTGCGCAAACTGAAAGCAATATCGCTGTCTATGTCGGTATAAAAAATCTGCTGTTCTGGATCTTGAAATACCGTGGTCACCCGCTGGCGAAGCTCACGAAGATGAGGTTTTTTGTAACTCAGCGGCTCACCTTGCCACATCACCGCTCCCTGCTGGGGTTGCAGTATGCCGGTCAGATTCATAAACAACGTCGATTTGCCACAGCCATTGGCACCTAAGACACCGGTGACCGCATGCTGACTGAAATCCAGGGTCAAATCATGCAATACCTGCTCATCTTGATAGCTGAAACCTAACTGTTGGGTGGCTAACATCAAATCCTGCCTTACAAGTGGAAATCGCCCTGATAAAGTTTCATATCCAGCGAAATGACCATCTGTTGATAACGAATCATCACGCGGGTAAATAGCATGCCGACCAGCATTGCCAGCGAGTGGTAGCCAGTTCGCAGTGAGATATAACCAAATCTCAGAGATTGCGCATGGTGAATAGCCGCCGCCTCTTCAATCAAGATAAAGATAAAACGCCAAGTCAGCAGGATTTGCTCAGTCAGCAACCGCGGTGCATGGCAACGTTTCAGTATCTGAATAAGTTGTGGAAATGGCGTATTCAGCACAAACCAGAAAGTTGCCGCCAATGCCGCCAGACTGCGCCACAGAGTTTGATTGGCGGTATCTAATCCAACCCTATCAATCCCCAACCACCAATTGCCAATATGTACTCCCCACCACAGGCTCTCCGGCTGGCGGGCGAGGGATAACACGATGGTGACCAAGCCCACCATCAGAAAAGAGAGTGGTATCGCCAGCCAGCGCAGATAGCGGCGCGGGCCAACCCGCAGCAGATAACATGTCAGTCCGGCGATAAATACCAGCAGCAGAGCCTGATACATCGGCGGGCTGAGCATGGCCAACAGCAGGAAAACCCCATACAGCACCAGTTTCCCCATCGGGTCGGCCTGCCGCCAGCGACTTTGATAACTTAGTTTATCAATCCCCAGCATGCTCACCGCGTTTCCCCCGGTAATAACCCAAGATATAGAAGATCACCGCCGCACCAATACTGCCTTGCAAGGTGAACAACAGACTTTCAATTTCACCACTGGCCGGTTCATACAAGGGCTGGAACCAAGGTTTATAATGTGGCGCGGTCAATTGAATCAGGGTTTCGGCTTCGCCGTCAGAGCCACCATATTCACCACCATGATTGATAAAGAATGGCAATATAACCAGAGCGATAACCATCGCCAGCAGAATAAGCGTCTTTTTCATGTTAGTGAGTCTCCGCAGTGATGAGTTTGCGTTTGGTTAACTGGTCGTAAATCATCACCGTCAGCAAACCTTCGGCAATGGCAATCGGGATCTGGGTAATGCAGAACACGCCCATAAATTTGACAATTGAGCCGCTAACACCAAATTGCGGATCGGGGAAAGCCAAACCGAGCTGTACCGAGGTGACAAAGTAAGTGGTTAAATCTGCTAACATGGCACACAGAAATACCCCGACATCACGGCGTAATCCTGCTTTACAGGCCATTTTCCATACCAGATAGCCGACGACTGGCCCAATGACCGCCATCGACATGCCATTCGCCCCCAACGTCGTCAACCCGCCGTGTGCCAGTAACAGAGCCTGGAACAACAGCACAATGGCCCCCAAGACCGCCACCACTACCGGTCCAAACAGGATAACCGCCAGCCCAACACCGGTTGGATGAGAGCAACTGCCGGTGACTGAAGGTATTTTTAGCGCGGACAGCACGAAAATAAAGGCACCACACAATGCCAGCAGGACTTTTTGATTGCTGTCTTCAGCGACAATTTGTTTCAAACGTACCAGCCCCATAAACAGACAGGGTAAGAACAGTATCCACCAGGCCAGTGCCCACATCGGTGGCAAAAAGCCTTCCATAATGTGCATAGCAAAAACATCATTCGGTGCCAGCGTTAACAAGATTGCCATGGCAACCCCAGTTAACGAGAGTTTCTTTAGCTGCTTTTCCATTTCCATCGGTGACCCCTTATCCCCTTCTTATTTGATGTCGTGACGAGATAAACTCGTGGCTGACAATGCCAATTAATCTGGGAATGTATTGTTAAGTTAATTAACCCAGCCTTTAACTAATAACCTGTTGTTTATTCACTAAAATAGTCGAGAAATAGGGCAGTGACTGGTCAGGAGCAACGGTATCCAGTTGTCGCCAGCACACTTCCCCTGGTAATGAGGCTTCCGACATCAACAATGCATGCGGGAACAGATTCAACCGCGCCAACAGTGCTTGTATTTGGGCAAAGCGGCCATAAACCTTCATCAATACCACGCAGTCGTGGTCACGCAATGCTCGCTCCAGCTCCGCTTCCGGTGCCGTGCAAGACATAATGGCCAGCGATTGCTGTTCCATTGCCAGCGGTAAAGCTGCACGCGAGGCTATTGCCGCAAAGGAGGTCACGCCCGGTACGATTTCCAACCAATCAGGCCGACCAATGCGTTCCAGTAAAAATACCCAAGTGCTAAATAACATGGCGTCGCCGAGGGTGATAAATCCGACCTGACGTCCGTTAGCGACTTCCGCCTGTAACTGCTGCGCCACCTCATCCCAAACCGCTTGTTTTTCACTATCATCAGCACTCATCGGGAAATGGCAGGTGCGTATTTCGGTGTTTGGCGAGAGATACTCGCGCACAATAGACAATGCCAGGCTGTCACCGCCTTTACGCCCGGCGGGGGCATACAGCACATCAAGTTGGGCGACGAGCCGCGCGGCTCGAACAGTAATCAAATCACTGGCTCCGGGCCCCACACCCAATGCATAAAGTCTGCCGCTCATTACGCCGCCTCCTGCTGTTTTTGTTGCAAAGCATGGTCTAAATGCTCAACAAACATCTGGCGAATCAATGGGTTTTCCCCCAATCCTTGCAGCCATGACTGGGCGCTGATACCCGCGGCTTCCAGTTGTGATCGCCACGAATCCGGCTCAGCAGAAGCCATGTCATTAATAGCGTGATCCCCCGCCACCAGCATCAATGGCATCAAATGCACTTTGCGCACGCCCTGTTGTTGTAATCGAGTAATGATATGGCTGATTTCCGGATAGCTTTCGACCGCCCCGACCAGTGCTGGGAAGTTCAGTGACGTCATTAGATGGTCAAGGCAGGCATAAGCCGAGAAAGCATAATGGCTGGCACCGTGCCCCATAAATACCACGCGCTCATCAGCGGCCAGCGACGGCATTTGTGCTTGCAGCGCCACCAGCAATTGCTGGTAATCAGCAAAACTACTCAGCAGCGGAGTGCCCAACACCAAGTGGTGGAAGCAGTCACTGAAAGCACGAACTTCAGTGGCCACTTTCTCGTATTCATCGCCATTAATCACATGCAGAGATTGAATCGCCACATCCTGGTAGCCCTGCTCAGCCAAGAGTTTTAGCGCCTCTCGCGGATTATTAATCAACAAGCCATCGCGTTTACGCAGCTTGCGGATGATCATTTCCGAGGTAAAAGCGCGGAAAACATCACGGTCGCTGTAGGCGGCTGCCAGTTGCTGCTCACAAGCAGCAATATTCTTTTGCCGAGTCTGTTCGTAACTGGTGCCGAAACTGATCACCAACAGTGCTTTTTTCATTTTATTGTCCTCGTTGTTGCTGCCAGTGCATCAGATGCTGGGTAAATTCATCCAATGAAGTCACTTGCTGCCCAATACTGCCCAATAGTGCTGTGGCCGGGCGGCGCACCACAATGCAGGGAATATTCAGTGCCAAACAGGGGGCTACTTTTTCCTGATAACCCCCTTGCGCGCCAGACTCTTTGGTGATGACGATATCCGGCTGGCAAAACTCATACAGCGCCTGATTAAACTGCGCGCTGAATGGCCCGCGCAGCGCGATAATCTGGTCTACGCCCAGTCCTAGAGCCTCGCATTGGCGCAATACTTCGGCGGTAGGCAGCACTCGCACCAACAGAGTTTTAGCTATCAGCCCCTGTTGATACTCAGCCAACTGTTTGCTGCCGGTGGTGAGTAATACTCGTGGCCCCAAGCCCTGTGCCACCGCGCAAGCCGCCGCGACGCTGTCTACCTTGTGCAACAGTGGGTGATTGAGAACCTCAATTTCACTCGGGCGCAGATAGCGGGTCAGTGGCACATCCGCTTGCCCACAGGCCACGACCACATTGTCACTGAGCAGTTCGGCATAAGGGTGCGAAGCATCAATCACCCACTGCACTTGTCGATTGATAAGAAAATCGACCATTGTCGCCGCATCCATCCGTCCGACAACTACCTCGCCCTGAATATCACCCGCCAGTTGCTGACCTGCATCACTGGCGACCGACAGGCTGTAGCGCTCACCCGCCGCATCCAGCAACTGGCAAATTAGCCGCGCATCGCTGGTGCCACCGAAAATATGAATGGGTGAATAACCGGAAGTCATCATAGATAGCTCTTCATCGTGAATAAGCCGTCATAATGAGTAGCCCCGCGGGGTGATCATCAGCCCATCGCGGCAGTACGTTGCCTGATTGCCGACAATCACCAGACTGGTCATGTCAACCGGTTCATAATCCATCTCACCTAAGGTGGTGAGCCATTTTTCCTGCTTCTTGCGCCCAGCGGCTTTCACCACCCCGACCGGCGTGGTGGCCTTTTTCCATGGCTGCATTAACTCGAACGCGCGCGCCAGATGCCCTTCACGACCACGACTGCGCGGGTTATAGAAGCAGATAACAAAGTCGGCTTGTGCCGCTGCGATAATCCGTTTCTCAATGACTGCCCAAGGCGTCATCAAATCACTTAGACTGATATGACAAAAGTCATGCATCAGTGGCGCGCCAAGCAAAGAGGCGGCGGCAATGCTGGCGGTGATCCCGGCGACCAGCCGCACTTCCAGCTCTAACTTTTGTTGCGTGACTAACTCCAACACCAATCCGGCCATGCCATAAATGCCCGCATCACCACTGCTGATCAGCGCCACGTTATGCCCGGCCAGCGCCAGATCAATCGCGGTTTGGCAGCGCTCAATCTCTTTGCACATGCCGGTTTTGATCACCTGCTTATCCCCAGTCAGGGGCTTTACCAGATGGGTATAGGTCTTATAACCGACGATAATTTCGGCCTCGCGGATTGCCGCAATGGCTTCCTGTGTCATCATCGATTCACTGCCCGGCCCAATGCCAATCACGGTTAACATTAATGCGATACTCCCAGAGTGATGGTGACGCCCTGCTGGCGCAGAGTATTGCCAACCAATTTACCGTCGCTCATCAGCCAGGCGACCGGTTGTGAAACGCTGCCGACACCCACCGTTTGGCGGACAAAATCAGAAGCAGGGAAACGTTGCTCGTGGCGGCTCAATTCGCCGACACTGAACAGTTCGAATGGCACCCGCCAGCATTGAGCCAACTGATGCAGCGCGGGTTCGTCTTTTTTGATGGTGACACTGCCGATAGCCCGTAGCGCCATGAGGTCAAAGTGATTTTCGGCCATTTGCTGTTGCAGCAATTCAACCAGTGTTTGCAGTGAAGTCGCCCGACGGCAACCAATGCCTGCAACCACGCGGCGCGGCACCAATTTATACACGGGCAATGGCAGCGACGGCAGGGTATCGCGCAGTGTGACGCACACCAGCGCATCCAGCTGTGGTAAGGCATCCAATGAATCTACCGGCACAAAACCGCGGGTATCGCAGCGCTCGCGTTCCGCCGCCAATGGCGTATCCCACCACAAGCCGACTTTTTGCTGGCTGACCAACATTTGATTGACCACTTTGACCGCGTGGCGGAAATCCTGCATTTCAGCATCTAATTGGGTGGCTAAGGTGTCCAGCGCAGCCATCTCATTAACATCAGTCGCCGTGGTGATAACCGGGTCCGCGCCCAAGATGCCCGCCAGATAACGGGTCAGCGTGTTGGCTCCCCCCACATGGCCCGACAACAAACTGATGACATGCTGCCCGCGTTCATCAATCACAACCACCGCAGGGTCCGTCATCTTGTCATTGACCAAGGGGGCGATAACCCGCACAGTCAAGCCGATAGCGCCCACCACCACCAACGCCGAATACTGTTTAAAAGCCTCGCGCAGGGTGTCGCCAAAACTGCCATTGAATGGCAAGAATCCCGCTTCCATCAGTTTGTCACTGGTAAAACAGGTCAGTGGCAGATGGGTTTGCAAACGCCGCGCGAGCCGAACCCCTCCGGGGGTCAGGCAAAAAACAGCTATCGACTCAGGCTTGACGATACTCATGGCTAAACCCCGCGTCATAAAGTTTGGAATAGTGGTATTCATCACCGAGGAAAGCCCCCACCAAAATCAGGGCAGTTTTATGAATACTCGCCGCCCGAACCAACTCGGCAATATCCGCCAAAGTGCCGCGTACGGTGCGGCTTTCGGCCCAAGTTGCTTTGTACACGACGGCCACCGGAGTTGTAGCCGGATAGCCCCCTGCGATAAGGCGCTCAGCCACCCGGTCCATCTCTTGGACTGATAAGAAAATGGCCATCGAGGTTTGGTGAGCAGCAAAAGATTCCAACTGTTCCAGTGGCGGCATCGGCGTGCGCCCCTCAATCCGGGTGATAATCAAGCTCTGCGCCACTTCCGGCACGGTGTACTCCACCCCTAACTGGGCCGCCGCGCCAAGAAAAGCACTGACCCCCGGTACCGACACAAAACCAATGCCGTGCTCACCTAAAACCTCCCCCTGTTCACGAATCGAGCCATACAAAGAGAGGTCGCCGGTTTGTAGCCGCACCACCAACTTGCCAGCGCGCACGCCATCAACCATCAGTTGAATAATTTGTTCCAAATTCAAGCTCGCGCTGTCGTGGCACTGCGCCTGTGGCGAGCAATACTCCAGCAACTCGGTGTTAATCAGTGATCCGGCATAGATGACAACTTGCGCCTGTTGCAGCAAGCGGTAGCCTTTGAGCGTAATCAGCTCTTTGTCACCCGGCCCAGCCCCGACAAACCAGACTTTTTGTGTATCCCATACAGATGTACCGGCGGGTGTAACAGTATTAGGATGCCCAGACATTGCGCGCCTCCTTGTGGCAGGAAATAAGATAAGTAGGATTATTCGGTTTAAAATAGTGTCCGCTGCCCAAAGGGGTCAGGGAGGAGAGCTGCAATTGAACGCAGTCCAACTGGCTGATGGCACAGGTCTGCCCGTGAGTCAGTGTTTCTAAATGGCTTAGTGCTTCATTCAGGTTATTGAGCAAAATAAAGGTCAGTACCAAGCGGCCACCGGGGTTTAGCGTCATCAGCGCCCAGTCGATAAGTTCAGTCAAATGCCCCCCGCTGCCGCCGATAAAAATGGCGTCGGCTTTATCCGTCAGTGGCAGTGGCGCGATGCCCGCGATAATCGCCACGTTGTTGCATCCCAACCGCTGGCGGTTTTCAGTAATCAGCTCTAGGGCTGCCGGGTTGCGCTCAATGGCTGTCACCCTAAGATGAGGAAATCGCAATGCGGCCTCTAGCGCCACACTGCCCGTGCCCGCGCCCACATCAATCAGATGACCGGCTCCTGGCAACTCCAGCCGTTCCAATGCCAATACGCGCACGGCTTCTTTGGTCATCGGGACTTTTTGCCCGCGTAAGAACAGATCATCTTTCATTGAGGATCACCACCACATTCATGTCATAGCGGGCCGCTACCTGCTCGGCGGGCAGGCGGTGAATTCGTTCGTTAGGTTGCGAGAGGTTTTCGCCAATAATTAAGGTGCGAGACAGGCCGCGCTGCTGCAGCGCATCGGCAATGGCGCGCGGGCCGATAATACCGTCAGTGACCATGGCCACTTTGTCGTGCTGGAAAATCCAGTCAAAATCGGGCTCGCGCCCATGGCTGCTGGTGAGGAAAAGGTCGTTCATATCCAGCGCTACTTTGGCGCACAGATATTGAATCGCGCTGATGCCGGGGACGATATGCAACTCGTCGGCACTGAAGTTCGCGGCCAGCAATTTACCAATACCAAACAGCAGAGGGTCACCGGAGGCCAGCACCACAATGCCACGGTTTTTGTTGCTATCCAGCCACTCTAATAACCCCAACAGATCCGCATCCAGCAGGCGAGACTCTTTGATTTTGCTACCCAATGTCGCCAGATGGCGTTTACCGCCCACCAGCACATCAGCCTGTTCAATGGCCCGCAATGCATTGGGCGTGAGATATTCGCTATCACCGGGGCCAATGCCTACAACAGTAATCATCGTAGCGCCTCCACAATCTCTGCCAGTGGGCGGCTGCTACCCAGTACTTGATTATCAAAAGAGAATAGAACAGCGTCACATTGTGGGGGATTCACGGAGAAGCGCATCATCTCGGCAACACGTTCGCAGATGCGCTCGGCAATGC
Organism: Yersinia alsatica; assembly: GCF_902170305.1. Lineage (GTDB taxonomy): Bacteria > Pseudomonadota > Gammaproteobacteria > Enterobacterales > Enterobacteriaceae > Yersinia > Yersinia alsatica. The sequence continues at coordinate 291,327 of NZ_CABHWW010000011.1, forward strand.
GAGAATAGACCCCTTCCCATCCCTGTTCGGCAATCAGTTCCATTGCCGCCTCGGTGGTATCACACTGATTTACCGCCAGTAATAGTGCGTGCGGTGCGCCCATCAGTGCCAGATGAGCCACTAAGGTTTCCATGCGCCCATCGGCAATGTGGCTGTGGGTGTGGAAGATGCCAGCAGCAACTTTGACTAGCTTGCCGGGGTGCCCAACCAACAGTACGTGGCGGAACCCTAGTCGCACGGTTTCTTGCAGCATATAACCGACGAAGTTACTCATGGTCACCACCCGCTGGCTATCGAGGCCCAGATGGTCACGAACAAAGCGCTCGCCATGATTACCCGGCACCAGAATGACGCGGTCTTCACCGGCCGCGCGCTTCATCTCTAGCTCCAGCGCCAGAGAACGTTTCCAGCTCTCTTCCGACATCGGCGTGACAATGCCGGTGGTGCCAATAATGGAGATTCCTCCCAGAATGCCCAGCCGCCCGTTATAGGTTTTTTTCGCCCGCTCTTCCCCTTCCGGCGCAAAAATCTCGACCTCTGCCCCGCGTAGCGGGCCGATGACTTCGCGCACCGCGGCTTCAATGGTCTGGCGAGGCGTACGATTAATGGCGCAACTGCCCACCGGTAAACCAATACCCTTGCGAGTGACAGTTCCCACCCCTTCGCCGCCACGTAAGCTAATGTCGGTCTGCTCAGTGAGGGTTACCCGGGCGAAAATTAACATGCCGTGGGTGGCATCAATATCATCACCGCCATCTTTGCGAATCGCCGCAGTGGCTTGTTGGCCCTCAATCAGCGGTTGTTCGACATTCAGGCACAAGGTGACACCGGAGGGCGTGACAATCGAAATCTGGTCAATCACTTGCTGGCGCAATACCATCAGCGCCGCGACTTTAGCCGCCGCAGTGGCACAGGAGCCGGTGGTATAGCCTTTACGGTATTGCTTACCGTTATGCCAAATGCTGTCTAATTGCTGGTTTTGCAATGCGGCGTCATCACTCACCGGCTCGGCATGGAGTAGACTGTCACTCATAACGTCCCCCTTAATTGATAAAGGATGGCGTTAATAATCGCAGCGGCCACATTGCTGCCGCCTTTGCGGCCCAGTGCTGCAATACAGGGCAAATCACTTTCTACCAGCGCATCCTTGGACTCCGCCGCCCCGACAAAACCGACCGGTACCCCAATGACGGCAACCGGCGCGGCTTGCCGCTCCAGTAAACGGAATAACGCCGTGGGCGCATTGCCGAACACAAACAGTTTCTCCCCCGGCTCCGCCAGCGCGATATCCACTGCCGCCATCGAGCGGGTAATGCCCAGCTTTGGCGCACTGTCCACCACTCGCGGATCACTGATATAGCAGCGGCATTCACAGCCCATCTGCTGTAACAGTGCTTTATTGATACCGGACATGGCCATGGTGGTGTCGGTGTACAAGGTGCAACCCCGGCTGATCGCCTTAGCAATACGGCTCAATACCTCCGGTGAAAAATGCAGAATATCCAGCCAGTCAAAATCGGCGGTGGTGTGAATAACCCGCTTGATCACCGCTTCATGCATCTCACTGACAAACACATAATCGGGCCGTTCATGGGCAATAATGTTGCTAATGATGGCAAAACTGTTCTGCTCGATTTTTTGCGGATTCTTTATATAGTTCATCGGGTTATCCTAGTTAAATGCCAACCAGCAGCAGATGGATCAGGGCAAACAGTAAAAGGGCTAATAATGACGCCATCATCATCAAATGAATGCTGCGCGGAATATCACTGAGCGCCACTTCGCGTCGTTCCTCACCCATCCAAGGCTTTTCCACTCGTTCGCCAAAATAATCATTCGGGCCGCCAAGACGCACACCCAGCGCACCGGCAACCGTGGCTTCTGACCAGGCACAGTTCGGGCTGGAATGTTGGTAACGGTCACGCCAGCCAATGCGCAGCGCCTGTCGATAATCGGCTTGAATCAGCCAAGCGGCGGCACTCAGCAGTAACCAACTCAGACGGGCAGGAAGCCAATTAGCCAGATCGTCCATGCGCGCCGAAACATAGCCGATAGCGCGGTATTTCGGGGTTTTGTAACCCACCATCGAGTCCAGGGTATTAACCGCTTTGTAGGCCATCGCCAGCGGCGCACCGCCAAGCATCAGGAAGAACAGCGGCGCAATCACACCATCGACACTGTTTTCAGCCACCGTTTCCACCACGGCGCGGGTAATTTGCGGTTTTTCCAATTGCGAAGTATCACGCCCAACAATCCATGACAGCTTTTCGCGACTTTGTGCCAATGAACCCTGCTGGAGTGCAGCAAAAACCGCCAGTGCCGCGTCACTCAAGCAGCGCCCGGCCAGCAAGGTGTAAATCATCCACACTTGCGCCAGCCAGCCGAGCCAAGGATTAATCTCGCTCATCAACCATAAGAATCCCCAGCAGGTCAGCCAGGTTATTCCCACCACCACCAACCACAGCACCGCCCCCCCCCATTTCAGCGCACGTTCGCTGCGACAAACGGCACGAATAGCCCGTTGCAGCACGGTGATTAAGTTGCCAATCCAGCGCACCGGGTGCGGCCAGTGCGGCGGGTCGCCGAGCCAGCTATCAAGCAGAAAAGCCACAAACCATGCCGCAAGAGTCATAACAGGCTCCGGGCCGCGCTCAGCCAGCCATTTAATAGACCGGGGCGTTGGGCAAAATGAATATGCAGATAGCTGGCTTGCGTCCGTTGCACTTGGTAGCCACTACTCCAGCGCTGAATAACCTCGCCATCGCGCCACTTACTGCTGTCAAATAGCTGTGTCAACGGGCTGGTAAAATCGGAATAATGAAACTCATGACCGCGCAGAACTTCACCTTGCGCCGCTAATAAAGTGTCACGGCGAGCCTCGGCCTGACAGTAACCAAAGCGGGTCAGGCGTTTTCCCATTCGGCTTTCACCAGCCAAAATCCCTACCATTGGGTGACGTTGCCCATCTTCATCGGTTAAGCCCTCCCCTAGATACATCAAACCGCCGCATTCGCCATACAGTGGGATTTGCTGGCTGTGGGCCTGTTGTAATGCTTGATGCATCGCGGTATTGGCTGCCAACTTTGCTGCGTGAATTTCTGGATAGCCGCCCCCCAGATAAATCATCTGGCAAGCGGGTAACTGGCGGTCATGTAAGGGGCTAAAACGTTGAATGCGCACCCCGGCCTGCTCCAGCAGATCAAGGTTATCGGGGTAATAGAAATTGAAGGCTTCATCTTCAGCCAGCGCCAGTGTCAGGCCATCAGCCAGGGCTTGAGGAGGTAACTCTGGCGCGGTTCCTGGCGGGAGTTCAGTGCACGACGTTAATGTCAGTAATCGGTCCAGATCGATAAACTCTTCAACCTGTTGTGCCAGCCGCTGCCAGCGTGGGGCACTATCCGGCTGTTTGGCAATTGGCCCGCCGCGCTCTTGCGCCGGGATCAGCCCTAAATGACGTGAGGGCAATGCCACATCGTCCATCACCGGTAAACGGCCCAAAACAGGAATGCCACAATAGTGCTCAATGGCATAACGGAGTAGCTGGTAGTGATTATCTGAATTGACGCGGTTAACAATGACTCCCGCAATGCGTAGATGAGGGTCAAATTGGCAAAAACCCATGACTGTCGCGGCCACTGAGGTGGATACCGCCTTGCCGTCCACCAGCAAGATTACCGGGCAACCAAGCTGTTTAGCCATGGCGGCGCTGCTGCAATAATTGGGATCAGTACCGTAACCGTCGTAGAGCCCCATGACGCCTTCGATCACTGCCACATCGGCATGGCGCACATGTTGGTTATACAGCCCATTGAGGGTGGCGGGGGGCAGCATGAAAGCATCGAGGTTACGCGACGTCACACCACTGACTGCGGTATGCCAGCCGGTATCCAAATAATCCGGCCCGATTTTGAACGGTTGCACTGACAATCCACGCGCTATCAGCGCCCGCAATATACCCAACGTTACGGTGGTTTTACCGCACCCGCTGCCAGTTCCTGCGATGATAAATGCTTGTTTGCCTGACCGTTGCATAAAAAATCCCGCCATTTCAAGCGGGATATGCAGTGTCAAAAAGGTGCAATTGTGCAGCGTCACCGCTGCGCGCATCTGATGACAACCCGCTTCCCACCGAAGGAGTTGAAAATCTTTTACTGATTTGGCTGGTCTTCTGGCTTAGCGTCATCCTCTCCCGCACCTTCCCAATCCGGTGGATCAGTGGTTTTAGCGGGTTCGTCAGCATCACAGCAGCGGGGGCTGCGGGGGATTGTCACCCCCTTCCCAGTTATGCTTTAGTGCATAACATGCCTTTGTTCTTGAGGCTGCATGGTGTTAACTGCAACTCCAATGACTTTTGGCATAACCAACTCAGTAACTACTTTATGTTAGATTCTGTTATTTTATTTCTACTTCGCGATAGAATTTATCTCTTTATTTACACAGTTGTAACGTCAACTGACTTATTAAATTTGATTAAGATTAATATACTCTTTTCCACAAATAAAAAATGGTTAATTTCATTTTTTTATTGCTATTTTTTTGGTCGCTTATAACAAAAAATTGCCATCAGCTCAAAAAAAGCATGAAGTAACAGTCTATTAGACTAATTTTTTCATTTAATGCCATAACAAAAAATTGTCATTAATTACTTTAAAAAATAATTACCCGTTTAATTTTTAAATAAGAAAACATGAATTAAAAACATGATAAATTGATATTAAATCAATAACTGTCATTCCATTTCATTACGTTCAGAAGAAAGTGAACGAAATACCTGCGGCGTCACATTATAGGCCTGACGGAATACTTTGCAGAAATAACTGGTTTGTGAAAAGCCCAGATTCTTGGCAATGCTGGCAATGCTCCAATCGCTGTGTTGCAACATTTCTCTCGCATTGACCATCCGCTGTTGATTCACCCAAGCATTAAAACCTATGCCCTGATATTTTTTAAATAATTTGCTGAAGTAGTAAGGGCTGAGATAGACCTTGGCGGCAACCTCTTCAAGCCGCAACTCTTCTGATAGATGCGTATCGATATAGCGCAGTGCTTTCTTCATTTTACTGTCATGGGGATGGACCGGCCGTATTCTGCCAGGCTCTTTACTGCCCATATTGTCATTAATCACCACAAAATTGAGGTGTTTTTTCAAGCAGTTCTCAACGATCAACTTCAGTAAATCCGCCGAAGCGATCACTCGCGAGAAATCCATAATGGGCACATTGTGGAATTCATCTAACAGTGCCGGGTTCTGTTTCCAATTATTATCGATACTAAGAATATCAATAAGATAAACATCTGAATGCAACCGCACCTGACCGCATAAAACAAAACCAACCAAGTGACCGGCAATAACCAGTGGAATAGAAAAATCCGTTAACCCGGCATGGCAGCGATAGATACAAGGTTCATTAGATTTGGAAGCTTCAAGGCCACCGCAACGATCACTCATTCGACAACGAAGGTGGTTAACCGGATCCTGGCGCATCAATTGGCAAAACGGAGTGAAATTAAATAAGTCAGAAATCTCTTCGCCGTGAATATTCACCACCACCACTGCCAGCCCAGTTGCTTGAGCAAAATCCTGCGCGATTTTATTTATGAGCTCTGAGTTTAGAGAACTGGCAGAAATCATGATAAAACCTCTCAGTTAATTTTAATTTATTGTTATTAAGTTTCGTTTGTTGCTATAAATCATCCCTGCAATGATAAATGTGTTACTACATTGTTATATTTCAATTCCCATTAACAAGATGAAAACCTAATATCCCTGTGGCGGTCTATCTCCGGTAAATTGGAGAGAAATAACTATCAACCTTACCAGAGTCATAATCAACAGGGGACTATAATCAGTGCATTAACCAGAACAGATCACGAAATTTCCTCACCTTAATACCTGTTTGCAGTCCCAAGATGAGGAAGTCATCATTAATTTTCAGGACTATTTCACTGTTTCTTCATCATCTAACTTACAGGTATTGCAAGCCAGATTTTTACCAATAAAGACGCGATAAACTGCTGCCCCCAAGCATGCACCAATAATAGGTGCCACGATAGGAATGATGAAATAAGGAATATCACGCCCGCCAGTCATTGATATTTTCCCCCAGCCCGCAAAGAAGGTAAATATTTTAGGACCGAAGTCACGCGCTGGGTTCATGGCAAACCCGGTTAATGGGCCGGTAGAGGCACCGATTACCGCCACCAGAATACCAATCAAGAGTGGGCCTAATGCCCCACGCGGCACACCATTGCCGTCATCGGTCAGCGCCATAATCAGCCCCATTAGAATCGAGGTAATGATAATTTCAACAAAGGCGGCCTGCCAAACACTGATAGCCGGTGATGGGAAGGTACTGAAAATACTCGCCAGTTGTAGGCTTTCTAAACTACCGCGCACCATCTGATGGGCAGTTTCAAAGTCAGTGAATAAGTTGTGATACAGCATATAAGACAGTGCTGCACCGCCAAAAGCACCCGCAACTTGTGCAATGCTGTAAGGAATTACTTTACGGCCAGGGAAACAGGCAAACAGCCATAGAGCAATGGTGATAGCTGGGTTGAGATGGGCACCGGAAATACCGGCAGTGAGGTAGACGGCCAGTGAAATCCCAAGCCCCCATACGATACAGATTTCCCACAGACCAAAACTGGCGCCAGCGACTTTCATTGCAGCCAGACAACTAATACCAAAAAATAAAAACAGCCCGGTACCGAGGAATTCCGCAATACACTGAGCTTTGAGCGAGTCGTTCATAGGGTTACCCTGCTTGTGATTAATTAAGTTATATGACGTTCTGTATCGAATGCACGGCCCATGACCTACTCACTATAAAGAGACGAAAAATGAAAGTGTTGTCGTAATCTGCCATTAATTAAACAAAAACTAGACTACCAATAACAAATTATTGCTATTTTACTGTCAAAAAAACCACTCAACGTCTTGAGAATAAACAATTCAGTGGATAATTAAATAATATGATTTTCTTGCCATTTATTCTTTCTATTATTGTTATCAAGCTCGCAGTTTCTCATTTAATGTGAGCCACACCTCCTTTATATTAATGCGCGCAAATATCAAAGATAATATTCAATGTCACTACTTAAATTGTAATTCTGAAGATGCCATAACCAATTATTACTACAAATAGATTACGAAATAGACTTATAAAATAATACGTTAACATACTCCATGGCAATATTTTGTTATTTCATCACCAACCATTCTCGCCAGTAAATTCATTACAGCCATTCTTTTTCATTGCTTGTTTGTATATTCAATCCCAGCACGAACCTGACAACGTTATTTCTGAACATGACAATTCAAGCCACAACAAGGCTCCTGATATTCCGTCGAGGTATTTATGCAACAAGAAGCACTAGGAATGGTGGAAACCAAAGGGCTGACCGCTGCCATTGAGGCTGCTGACACCATGGTGAAATCGGCCAATGTGACGTTGGTGGGCTACGAAAAAATTGGCTCTGGTCTGGTCACCGTCATCGTACGTGGTGACGTGGGGGCAGTTAAAGCTGCCACTGATGCTGGCGCCATTGCCGCCGCTAACGTGGGCGAAGTGAAATCCACCCATGTTATTCCGCGCCCACATACCGATGTCGAGGCTTTTTTACCTAAAGGAAGTCGCTAATGAGCAGCAATGATCTGGTCGACCAAATCATGGCGCAGGTGATAGCGAAAGTCAGCGAATCGGCTTCGACATCTTCTTCACCCTCATTTGATAAACCATCATTCAATAAACAACCATCCTATAAACAACGAGATACGGCTATGGCTGAGAAAACTTGCAGTTTAACGGAATTTGTTGGTACCGCGATCGGTGACACGGTCGGACTGGTAATCGCCAACGTTGACAGCGCATTGCTCGATGCAATGAAGCTGGAAAAACGCTATCGCTCCATTGGCATTTTAGGCGCACGTACCGGTGCTGGCCCACACATTATGGCGGCGGATGAAGCAGTAAAAGCCACCAATACCGAAGTGGTCAGCATTGAATTACCGCGCGATACCAAAGGCGGCGCGGGTCATGGCTCGCTGATTATTTTCGGTGGTGACGATGTTTCAGACGTAAAACGCGCCGTCGAAGTCGCCCTGAAAGAGCTAGACCGGACGTTCGGTGACGTTTACGGCAATGAAGCTGGCCACATCGAATTGCAGTACAGCGCCCGTGCCAGCCATGCACTGGAAAAAGCATTCGGCGCGCCACTGGGCCGCTCTTGCGGAGTGATTGTCGGCGCACCGGCGTCCATTGGTGTTTTGATGGCCGATACCGCCGTTAAATCCGCCAATGTTGACGTGGTGGCTTACAGCTCCCCGGCCCAAGGCACTAGTTTCAGTAACGAAGTGATCCTGGTTATCTCCGGTGATTCTGGCGCAGTTCGTCAGGCAGTGATTTCTGCCCGTGAGATCGGCAAAACGGTATTAGCGACCTTGGGTTCTGAACCGAAAAACGACCGCCCTTCTTATATCTGACGCCACAGTGAGGCTGTTTCATGAAATCGAAAAGATTTGAAGCGTTGGCGAAACGCCCGGTTAATCAGGACGGCTTTGTCAAAGAGTGGATCGAGGAAGGCTTTATTGCCATGGAAAGCCCGAATGATCCGAAACCTTCCATCAAGATTGTTAATGGTGTGGTGACCGAACTGGACGGCAAACCACAAAGCAGTTTCGACCTGATCGACCACTTTATCGCCCGCTACGGTATCAATCTGGAGCACGCGGAAGAAGTGATGAAGATGGATTCCATCAAGCTGGCCAATATGCTGTGTGACCCAAATGTGTCGCGCCGCACCATTGTGCCACTGACGACCGCCATGACACCGGCCAAGATCGTCGAGGTGGTATCCCACATGAACGTGGTGGAAATGATGATGTCGATGCAGAAAATGCGCGCTCGTCGTACCCCATCGCAACAAGCCCACGTCACCAACGTGAAAGATAATCCGGTGCAGATTGCCGCTGACGCCGCCGAAGGTGCATTCCGTGGCTTCGATGAGCAAGAAACCACTGTGGCTGTGGCCCGTTACGCGCCGTTCAACGCCATCGCGCTGTTGGTAGGTTCGCAAGTGGGTCGCCCGGGTGTACTGACCCAATGTTCTCTGGAAGAAGCTACCGAGCTGAAACTGGGGATGTTAGGCCACACCTGTTACGCTGAAACCATTTCGGTTTATGGCACTGAACCAGTATTCACCGACGGTGATGACACGCCATGGTCAAAAGGTTTCCTTGCCTCTTCCTATGCATCACGCGGCTTGAAAATGCGCTTTACCTCGGGTTCCGGCTCTGAAGTACAAATGGGTTATGCCGAAGGTAAATCCATGCTGTATCTGGAAGCGCGCTGCATTTACATCACCAAAGCCGCCGGGGTTCAGGGGCTGCAAAACGGTTCCGTCAGCTGCGTCGGTGTGCCATCGGCGGTGCCATCTGGCATTCGCGCTATTTTGGCAGAAAACCTGATCTGTTCGGCGCTGGATTTGGAGTGTGCGTCCAGTAACGACCAGACCTTTACCCACTCAGATATGCGCCGTACTGCTCGCCTGCTGATGCAGTTCCTGCCCGGTACTGACTTTATCTCCTCTGGTTACTCTGCGGTGCCGAACTACGACAACATGTTTGCCGGCTCCAACGAAGATGCCGAAGACTTTGACGATTACAACGTGATGCAACGCGACCTGAAAGTCGATGGTGGCCTGCGTCCGGTATTGGAAGCTGACGTGGTGGCCATTCGTAATAAAGCCGCGCGCGCGCTGCAAGCCGTGTTCGCCGGTATGGGCCTGCCACCGATCACTGACGAAGAAGTCATTGCGGCGACTTATGCCCACGGCTCGAAAGATATGCCGGAACGTAACATCGTCGAAGACATCAAGTTCGCTCAGGAAATCATCAGCAAAAATCGCACCGGTTTGGAAGTGGTTAAGGCCTTGGCGCAAGGCGGTTTCGAAGATGTGGCGCAAGACATGCTCAACATCCAGAAAGCCAAGATTGCCGGTGACTATCTGCATACCTCGGCGATCATCAAAGGCGACAACCAAGTGCTGTCGGCAGTGAATGACGTCAATGACTACGCAGGGCCAGCTACCGGTTACCGGCTGGAAGGTGCACGTTGGGAAGAGATCAAAAATATTCCAAACGCGCTTGATCCGAATGAGCTTGGCTAAGGGGTTCACGAGATGGTGGATATTAACGAAAAACTGTTACGCCAAATTATTGAGGGCGTATTACAGGAAATGCAGGGAGACCAGAATACCGTCTCCTTTAAGCAAGAGACTCAACCCGTAGCGGCGGTAAGCACTGGAGCAGCAGGGGATTTTCTCACTGAAGTAGGTGAAGCCCGCCCCGGTAGCCAACAGGACGAAGTGATTATTGCGGTTGGGCCAGCATTTGGTCTGTCACAAACCGCCAATATCGTCGGGATACCGCATAAAAACATTCTGCGCGAACTGATTGCCGGTATTGAAGAGGAAGGGATTAAGGCGCGCGTTATCCGCTGCTTTAAATCCTCCGACGTGGCCTTTGTTGCCGTCGAAGGCAATCGCCTGAGTGGTTCCGGGATTTCTATCGGCATTCAGTCAAAAGGCACCACGGTTATTCATCAGCAAGGTCTGCCGCCACTCTCCAATCTGGAGTTGTTCCCGCAAGCACCGTTGTTGACGTTGGAAACCTACCGGCTGATTGGCAAAAACGCCGCGCGTTACGCCAAGCGGGAGTCACCACAACCGGTTCCAACTCTGAATGACCAAATGGCCCGGCCAAAATATCAGGCTAAATCAGCGATTCTGCACATTAAAGAAACCAAATATGTGGTGACTGGCAAGAATCCTCAGGAACTCCGGGTAGCGCTTTAACAAAGGAAAACACAATGAATTCCGAAGCTATTGAATCCATGGTTCGCGATGTGTTGAGCAAGATGAACAGCTTGCAAGGCCAGTCGCCTGCTGCTTGCCCAGCACCGGCAGCCAGTTCGCGCAGCGATGCCAAAGTCTCTGACTATCCGCTGGCGAATAAGCACCCAGACTGGGTTAAAACCGCCACCAATAAAACTCTGGATGACTTGACGCTGGCTAACGTGTTGAACGGCAGTGTGACCTCACAGGATTTACGTATTACACCGGAAATCCTGCGTATTCAGGCCTCTATCGCCAAAGATGCCGGTCGCCCACTGTTGGCAATGAACTTCGAACGTGCGGCCGAGCTGACTGCGGTGCCAGATGACAAGGTGTTGGATATCTATAACGCCCTGCGCCCATTCCGCTCCAGCAAAGAAGAGTTGAATGCCATCGCCGATGATCTGGAAAAAACATACCAAGCCACTATTTGCGCCGCTTTTGTGCGCGAAGCTGCCGTTTTGTATGTCCAGCGCAAGAAACTGAAAGGCGACGATTAATTCAGCAATAGCAAACGAAGGGAGATATGTCATTGGGGTCGTAGCGGCGTAAGTCGCCGGAGCGCTCCTAGCCATATAGGCCCTTCGCTCACCTCGGCGCAAGCAGAGGGTTATGTGGGCAAATAAGCTGTCAGCAATTTAAGGGAAGGAATATGGGGCGGTATATAGTCGGTGTGGATATCGGTAATTCATCAACAGAAGTGGCATTGGCACAATGCGCAACTGACGGTCAGTTACAGTTTGTTGCCAGCACTCTGACGGAGACCACCGGTGTCAAGGGGACGCAGCGCAATCTATTCGGCATCAATAAGGCGCTGAATATGTTGGTGGAAAAGGCCGGTATCACCCTCAGTGATATCAGTCTGATTCGCATCAATGAGGCAACCCCGGTAATTGGTGATGTGGCGATGGAAACCATCACTGAAACCATAATCACTGAATCCACCATGATCGGCCACAACCCGAAAACCCCCGGAGGGCTGGGGCTGGGTGTCGGGCTGACCATCACTATTGATGAGCTGGTAACTCGTGATCCCGCCCAACCTTACATTCTGGTGGTGCCCTCAACTGTCGATTTTGCTGATGTCGCCGCCGTGGTCAACGCCGCTAACGGTGCCGGATACCGCATTACCGCGATTATCTTGCAACGCGATGATGGCGTACTGGTTAGCAACCGCCTAAACCACCCGCTGCCGATTGTAGATGAGGTGCTGCATATCGACCGCATCCCCATGGGCATGTTGGCGGCGGTTGAAGTTGCCATGCCGGGTCAGGTGATTGAAAACCTCTCTAACCCTTATGGCATTGCCACGGTATTTGAACTCAGTGCCGAAGAAACCAAAAACATTGTTCCAGTCGCGCGCGCCTTGATTGGCACTCGTTCAGCGGTGGTCGTCAAAACACCTGAAGGGGATGTCAAAGCGCGCGCCATACCGGCCGGTCATCTGGAGTTGTTTGCCGAGGGTCGCACTGTCCGTGTGGATGTTGCCAGCGGCAGTGAAGCCATTATGACCGCAGTGAACAGCTTTCGGCATCTGGACAATGTCAGCGGTGAACCCGGCACCAATATCGGCGGCATGCTCGAGCACGTGCGCCATACCATGGCAGAACTGACCAACAAACCAGCCAATGAAATCTTTATTCAAGACTTGCTGGCGGTCGACACCGCCGTGCCAGTCAATGTCATTGGCGGTCTGGCGGGCGAGTTCTCGCTCGAGCAGGCGGTAGGTATCGCCTCCATGGTGAAATCTGATCGTCTGCAAATGGCGCATATTGCCAGTGAAATCGAGAAGACCCTGAATATTGATGTACAGGTCGGGGGGGCGGAAGCCGAAGCGGCGATACTCGGCGCGCTGACCACACCAGGGACGCGACGGCCACTTGCCATCCTCGATTTGGGCGCGGGTTCTACCGACGCCTCCATCATCAATGCCCAAGGTCAAATAGTGGCGACTCATCTGGCAGGAGCCGGAGACATGGTCACGATGATCATTGCCTCTGAACTGGATCTTCAAGACCGCTATCTGGCCGAAGACATCAAGAAATATCCATTGGCAAAAGTGGAAAGTCTGTTCCACCTGCGCCACGAAGATGGCAGCGTACAGTTCTTCCCACAACCGCTGCCGCCCGAGGTCTTTGCCCGGCTGGTGGTCGTCAAACCGGAAGGTCTGGTGCCACTGCCGGGGGATTACGCACTGGAGAAAGTGCGCAATATCCGCCGCTCGGCGAAAGAGCGGGTGTTTGTCACCAATGCGCTACGCGCCCTGCGTCAAGTCAGCCCAACCGGCAATATCCGCGATATTCCCTTCGTGGTGCTGGTCGGCGGCTCGTCGCTGGACTTCGAAATCCCGCAATTGGTGACCGATGCCCTCTCCCACTACAAGCTGGTGGCCGGGCGCGGCAATATTCGCGCCAGTGAAGGCCCGCGCAATGCGGTGGCAACCGGGCTGATTCTGGCCTATCAGCGGGAGAGTTACTGATGAACTTCACCAATGATGCTCCCGCCATCGTAATCAGCCGAACCTCACAAACACCAGAGGCCATCTGGCACCAGGTGTTACTGGGCATAGAGGAAGAAGGCATTCCCTGGCAATGGCAGCAAGACGATGATACCGATGCCATACAGCGCGCCTGGCAGGCGGCCACCCGCTCTCCACTGTTGGTGGGGTTGGCATGTTCGGCCGACGAAGTAGTGGTGCATTACCGTAATTTACCGCCCGCTAGCCCGCTGTTCCGGCAGGCGTGGGCACAAGACGAAGACCAACTACGGCGACTCGGCAACAACGCCGCCCGGTTGGTTAAAGGTTTACCGTTTAAGTTTTCCACACTCAAATAGCAGGGCGTTATCAGTGCAGGCAGTTTGGATTCCGCCAGCGCACAGCCGCCGGAGCGTACAAACAGTACGTGAGGATGGCGAGCACTGCCGGGGTTCAAAATGGCAAACAAGATAGCCCTAACTTTATAACAAGGAACTCAAATCTATGAACAACGCACTCGGACTCGTTGAAACCAAAGGCCTGGTCGCGGCTATCGAAGCAGCTGACGCCATGGTCAAGTCTGCCAACGTACAACTGGTGGGATACGAAAAAATCGGCTCTGGCTTAGTCACTGTCATGGTTCGCGGCGATGTCGGCGCAGTAAAAGCAGCTGTTGATGCCGGTTCTGCGGCAGCCAGCGCGGTGGGTGAAGTTAAATCCTGCCATGTGATCCCGCGCCCGCATAGCGATGTAGAAGCCATTTTACCGACCTCTGCCTAAGGGTAAGAAGAGGAGCACAGCGTGAAAACGTCACTGGGTTTACTTGAAGTTAGCGGTCTAGCGCTGGCGATCGGCGCGGCGGATGCCATGGCAAAAGCGGCATCCGTCAAGCTGATCGGGATAGAAAAAACCAACGGCTCCGGCTGGATGTTAATCCGCCTGACCGGTGATGTGGCCTCGGTTCAGGCGGCAATCAGTACCGGTGCCGCCTTTGCCGAACAGCATCATGGTTTGGTCTCACGCGCAGTGCTGGCCCGTCCGGCAACAGCGCTGATGACCTATTGGCTGGCTCCTACTGTTGCGGTGGCTGCTGTTGAGGTAGCCGCTGCCGAGGTAACGGCTGTCGAACCGGCAGTAGAAACCCGCTCAGTTGCTGAAGAGACAGAAGAAGCCGATACCCAGCAACCTGCTGATATCGCCAGCGATGATGCGCCCGAACAGGCCATTAGTGCTGCCGAACCCGCAGTTAGCGCCGATGAAAGTGAGGCCCAGCCAGCTCCGCGCGTGAGCTGTAATCTCTGCCTCGATCCGGCTTGCCGACGCCATAAAGGTGAGCCTCGCTTTCGCTGTATCCACTTGGGTAAACGAGGAAAAGTCTGATGGAAAAAGCGTTACTGGAACCCGTTGTCAGTAAGATCCTCGACGAAATGCGTCTTCGTCCGATCCCGCTTGGGGTTTCCAATCGACACCTGCATCTCTCGGTGCAGGACTACCAGCAATTGTTCCCAGACCAACCGCTGGTAGAGAAAAAAACGCTGCTGCAACCCGGCCAATTTGCCGCCGAACAGACGGTAACCTTGGTCGGGCCAAAGGGCAGCCTAAAAAATGTTCGGATTCTTGGCCCGTTACGTAGCCGCAGCCAGGTGGAAATTTCCCGTACCGATGCCCGCACCTTGGGGATTAATGCTCCCCTGCGCATGTCTGGCAATCTGGACAGCACCCCGGCAATCCGGCTGGTCAGCCCGTACGCTGAGCTGGAACTGCCCCATGGGGTGATTGTGGCACTGCGCCACATTCATATGTCACCGCTGGATGCCCTTATTTACCGGGTAAAACACGGCGACCGGGTGCAGGTAGCCATTCAGGGCAGTGGTCGTCGCTTAATTATGGACGATGTCGCTATTCGCGTTTCACCCCAAATGAGACTGGAAATGCACATCGATACCGACGAGGCCAATGCCGCAGGTGCCGACGACCCGGCCGCCTTTGCCACTTTGTTGACGCCACCACGGACAACGCAACCATGAATCTGACTCAGGCGCAAACCGAGCAACTGGTCAGCCAGATTGTCACGCGGTTGGCTGAGCGCGAGCGCCGGGTTCACGCCCTGTTGCTGCCTCAACTGCGCGCCGGGCTTGATCCAGCGGTATTCGTGCAACATGCCAATCTGCACCTGATGCTACCGGATTTGGCATTTATCTGCCGCTTGGCGCAATCCGATACCCACTGTCCGGCGGTAGCCGCACTGAACGAAGCCTGGTCATGGGGGATGAAAGTCCATATCAGCCTGCACCACCAGTTACTGCCCGCACTGCCCGCCGCTGCGCTGCGCCCGTTGCCGCTGACATTCAGTGACAGCCGTGGCATAGCCGTGCGGTTCTATGCCGGTAAGGTACTGAGTTATCGCGATATTGCCACACTCGGCCCCGGCTGGTTGCTTATTGACCACCACACACTGGTGACACCGCTGGCGCAAGACCAGTTGTCAGCCGGTCACATTCAACTGTTAAGGCAGGAGTAAATCATGCAACTGGCCAGAGTGGTAGGTTCCGTGGTCTCAACGCAAAAATCACCCACCTTGATTGGGAAAAAACTGCTGTTGGTGCGCCGTGTTGCCGGTGATGGCTCGCTGCCACCGGATAGCAAGACGCCGGATGAAGTGGCGGTCGATTCGGTGGGTGCCGGTCAGGGAGAGTTGGTGCTGTTATCAGGAGGGTCCAGCGCCCGGCGGGTGTTTGCCGAACCGAATGATGCCATCGATCTGGCGATCGTCGCCATTGTCGATGAGTGTTCTTACTGATTGAGCAGGTGACTTTATGAGCATCTATACCAAAACAGGTGACGCGGGGACTACGGCCCTGTTCACCGGCCAACGGGTGAAAAAAAGCCACCCACGGGTAGAAACCTACGGCACCCTGGATGAACTGAATGCCGCACTGAGTTTGTGTGCCCGTGTAGCACAAGGTGAGGAAAACCTTCTGTTACTCGATGCCGTACAGCATCAGCTGTTTTATTTCAGTGCCGAACTGGCCAGTGAAGGTATCGAGACTCCGCCAGTTGGCCGCAAAAGTATTCACGAACAAGACATTCATGCACTAGAACACGCCGTTGACCGCTGCATGGCGCAGTTACCCCCGGTGCACGGTTTTATCCTGCCCGGAAATACCGAAGCCGGTAGCCGTTTGCATTTTGCCCGCACTTTGGCGCGGCGCTGCGAGCGGCGGCTGATTGAACTGGCAGAGCAAGTGCCCGTGCGCCCGGTGCTATTGCAATACCTGAATCGGTTATCCGATTGCCTGTATGCACTGGCTCGCGATGAAGACCAGCGCCAGCAGTTACAACAAACCGCTCAAACCGTGGTAGCCCGTTATCTGGCGGCCACTGAGGCATCAGCCATGCAAACACCCCCTACTGCGGCGGCGCAAACCACACCACCCACTACTGCCGGACTCGGATTTTCTGATGTCCATCAGTTGGTTAAGTTGGCTGTCGATGCCGCCATGAAATTACAGATTGCGGTGGTCGTGGCACTGGCCGACCGCCACGGCAATATGATTATGACCTACCGTATGCCCGACACCCTACTGGTGAGCAGTGAGCTGGCCCCGAAAAAAGCCTGGACCGCGGTGGCGATGAAAACGGCCACACACCAACTCAGCAACGCTATTCAGCCGGGGGCCGACCTGTTCCAACTGGAAGCCAGCACTGGCGGCAAAGTAGTGAGTTTTGGTGGCGGCTACCCGCTGTGGCGCAATGGCCAACTGGTAGGCGGTTTAGGGATTAGCGGCGGTAGCGTCGAACAAGATATGCACATAGCAGAAGCGGCCATATCGGCTTTACATCTGAGGAATGAATAATGAACATTAATAACCTTGAGTCTCTCATTCGCACTATCCTCACCGAGCAACTGACGCCCGCAACTGCGTCTGCCTCCAGCGCTATTTTTGCCAGCGTGGATGAAGCAGTGAATGCCGCCCATAGCGCATTTTTGCGCTATCAGCAGAGCCCGATGAAAACCCGCAGCGCCATTATCAGCGCTATTCGTGAGCAACTCAAACCGCAGCTAGCCTCTTTATCTGAACGCGGTGCCAGCGAAACCGGCATGGGGAATAAAGAAGATAAATTCCTGAAAAATAAAGCGGCATTGGAAAACACCCCCGGCATTGAAGATTTGTCCACCACCGCCCTGACCGGGGATGGCGGCATGGTGTTATTTGAATTCTCGCCATTTGGCGTGATTGGTTCCGTCGCCCCCAGCACCAATCCGACGGAAACCATTATCAACAACAGTATCAGCATGTTGGCTGCCGGTAATGCCGTCTATTTCAGTCCGCACCCCGGTGCCAAAGCAGTATCGCTGGATTTAATTGCCCAAATTGAAGAGATCGCTTTCCACAGTTGTGGCATCCGCAACCTGGTGGTGACGGTGAAAGACCCCAGTTTTGAAGCTACGCAACAGATGATGGCGCACGACAAAATTGCCTTACTCGCCATTACTGGCGGGCCAGCCATTGTGGCCATGGGCATGAAAAGCGGCAAGAAAGTGATTGGGGCTGGAGCCGGTAACCCGCCTTGTCTGGTGGACGAAACAGCCGAATTAGTGAAGGCAGCACAGGATATCGTGGCCGGTGCATCCTTCGACAATAACCTGCCCTGCATTGCAGAGAAAAGCCTAATAGTAGTGGAGAGTGTCGCCGACCGCCTATTGCAACAAATGCAGGCTTTCGATGCTTTGCTTATCAGTGATCCACAAGATGTCGACAGCCTGCGCAAAGCCTGTCTGACCCCGCAGGGCCACGCCAATAAAAATCTGGTCGGCAAAAGCCCGGTTGAGTTGCTGAAAGCCGCCGGACTCAGTTGCCCGGCCAAAGCACCGCGTCTGTTACTGGTTGAAGTGGCCGGTGACGATCCTCTGGTTACCACTGAACAATTGATGCCGCTGTTACCGGTCGTTCGGGTAAAGGACTTTGATGCTGGCCTGACACTGGCACTGCAAGTCGAAGCCGGCCTGCATCACACCGCAACCATGCATTCGCAGAATGTTTCGCGCCTGAATCTGGCTGCCCGTCTATTGCAGACCTCTATTTTTGTCAAAAACGGCCCGTCCTATGCCGGGATTGGCGTCGGTGGCGAAGGCTTTACCACTTTTACCATCGCCACCCCGACCGGAGAAGGCACCACGTCAGCTCGCACCTTTGCGCGCCAACGCCGTTGTGTACTGACCAACGGTTTTTCTATTCGCTGAGCGAGGACGTATGAAGACTTTTTTCCTGCAAACACGCATTTATAGCGGGGAAGGCAGCCTCAAAGTGCTGCAACGCTTCCATCAGCGCAAAATCTGGATAATTTGCGACGGCTTTCTGGCGACGTCCCCGCTGTTGGATCGCCTTAAAACAGCCCTGCCCGCCGACAATCAGATAAGCCTGTTCAGCGATATCACGCCGGACCCGAATATCGCCACCGTGGTCAAGGGCATTGAGCAAATGCATGCGCTAAGCCCGGATATTGTGATCGGTTTTGGTGGCGGCTCGGCGCTGGATGCGGCCAAAGCCATTGTCTGGTTTAGTCGCAAGCAAGGTCTGGAGATCGAAACCTGTATCGCCATCCCGACCACCAGCGGCACGGGTTCGGAGGTCACCAGTGCCTGCGTGATCAGTGACCCGGAAAAAAGTATTAAATATCCTCTATTTGACGATGAGATTTACCCGGATATCGCCATTTTGGATCCGGCGCTGGTGGCAACCGTACCACCGGTTATCACCGCCAATACTGGGTTGGACGTGCTGACACATGCGCTGGAAGCCTATGTGTCGCCGCGCGCCAGTGATTTTACCGATGCACTGGCAGAAAAAGCGGTGCAGTTGGTGTTTCGTCACCTGCCAACCGCTTGCCGTAAAGGTGATTGCCTGATTACCCGCGGCAAAATGCACAATGCCTCCACGCTGGCTGGCATGGCATTCAGTCAGGCTGGGCTGGGTATCAACCATGCCATCGCGCACCAGTTGGGCGGGCAATTTCACATCGCTCATGGTTTGGCGAATGCGCTGCTGTTAGTGCCAGTCATTCGTTTTAATGCCGCCGATGTACGGGCGCGTAAACGTTATGCCCGACTGGCGAAAATATGCCACTTCAGCCCGGTAAAAGGTGATGAACGGGGGGCCGTCAATCAGCTCATTCATCAAATTGAGCTACTGAAACGCCAGTGCGGGATACCTCAACCCTTGGCGGCGATGAAAGTAAACGAGCGCCAGTTACAACAACGGATTCCGGACATGATAACCGCCGCACTGGCGGACGTCACACTGCGCACGAATCCACGCCCAGCTGACGATAATGACATCCGCGCAATTATCGAGGCACTTTATGAGTGATATTCAGATGCCTGATGCCTCCTTACTGCGCGCTCCCCCTGCTTATGGAGAACTGGCGCAATGTGATGCTGCCACCATCCAGCAGCGGGTACGTGATGCCGGTGTGGTCGGGGCGGGTGGGGCTGGGTTCCCGACCGCGGTGAAGCTTCAGGCGCAAGCAGATATTTTCCTGGTCAATGCCGCTGAGTGCGAGCCGATGCTGAAAGTGGACCAGCAGTTGATCCCGCGTCAGGCTGCGCGGCTGGTGCGTGGGGTGCTGTATGGCATGACCGCCACTGGCGCGCGCGAGGGAATTATTGCGCTGAAAGCCAAATATGTAGCGGCGATCGCGGCGCTGACTCCTCTGCTGCCCGCACAGATTCGCCTGCATATCTTACCCGACGTTTACCCCGCCGGTGATGAAGTGATTACTATCTGGCTGGCTACCGGTCGCCGGGTGCCCCCTGCGGCTCTGCCCGTCAGTATTGGCGTGGTGGTCAATAACGTACAAACCTTGCTTAATGTGGCGCGCGCGGTTGAACAACAATGGCCGGTGACTCGTCGTACCTTGACAGTGAATGGCGCGGTGGCGCGGCCATTAACCCTTACGGTGCCATTGGGTACTCCGCTGCGGGAAGTGCTGGCGCTAGCCGGTGGCGTCACCATCAATAACCCGGCCTATATCAATGGCGGCCCGATGATGGGCCATGCGGTGCATGACCTTGACCAACCGGTGACTAAAACCACCGGTGGCCTGTTGGTGCTGCCCGCTGACCATCTACTCATCACTCGCCGCGCCCGCAGTGATCAAGATGTGTTAGCCATTGCCCGCACGGTATGTGAACAGTGCCGCATGTGCACCGAGCTGTGTCCGCGCCACTTGATCGGCCATGAATTGCCACCGCATCTGCTGGTGCGGGCGATTATCTATCAACAAGTTGCTACCCCGGATATCTTGCTCAGCGCCCTCACCTGCTCAGAGTGTGGGGTGTGTGAAAGCTACGCCTGCCCGGTGGATATCTCGCCAATGCGCATTAATCGCCTGCTGAAAACCCAGTTGCGAGCACAAGGTGCTCGTTATCAAGGTGAGCTGCGCGAAGCCGACCCGATGGCTAATTACCGTATGGTGCCGACATCCCGACTGATTGCCCGCCTGGATCTGACTGACTGGTATCAAGCCGCTCCATTTAACCAAGAGGCTTATCTGCCCCAACAGGTCATTTTGCCGCTGCGCCAGCATATTGGTGCGGCCGCCGAAGCCATTGTTACTGTGGGTGAACGAGTAGAGCAAGGCCAGCTGATCGGGCAGATCCCAAACAGTGCCTTGGGTGCACCACTACACGCCAGTATCCGCGGTGTTATCACCGCCATCAGTACCAGCGCCATCACCATTGACCGGGTTTCTTAAAGAGGAATGGGCATGTCACAAGCCATTGGAATTGTTGAATTAAGCAGTATCGCCAAAGGGATGGAAGTCTGCGATCTGATGCTAAAAAGTGCCAACGTCAACCTGCTGGTGAGCAAAACTCTGTGCCCCGGCAAGTATCTGCTGATGGTCGGCGGTGATATCGGCGCGGTCAGCCAGTCAGTACAAAATGGCGAGCGACACAGCGGCCATTTATTGGTTGATAGCATCGTGCTCCCCAACCTTCATCCCTCAGTATTACCGGCTATCAGCGGCTTGAATCCGGTGGAAAACCGTCAGGCGGCAGGGGTCGTCGAAACCTGGAGTGTGGCGGCCTGTATTACCGCGGCCGACCGCGCCGTCAAGGCCGCCAATGTCACGTTGGTGCGTATTCATATGGCGTTTGGCATTGGCGGCAAATGCTACCAAGTGCTCAGTGGTGATATTGCTGATGTGCAAACCGCCGTGGAGGTGGCCAGCCAGTGCGCCGGTGAAAAGGGATTATTGGTTTACAGCGCCGTTATCCCACGTCCCCATGAGGCGCTGTGGCGTCAGTTAATTCAGGAGGCATGATGGAAGCGAACAGCACCCCCGAGCGCGTGATTCAGGAATATGTTCCCGGTAAACAGATAACTCTCGCGCATCTGATAGCCAACCCCAATAAGACACTTTATAAAAAATTGGGGTTAAACGATGTCAGCAGTGCCATTGGTATTTTGACCATCACCCCCAGCGAAGCATCCATTATTGCCAGTGATATCGCCACTAAATCCGGTGCAGTCGAGATTGGTTTTATCGACCGTTTTACCGGCGCAGTGGTGTTTACCGGCGATGTTTCGGCGGTGGAGTATGCGCTCAAACAAGTGATTCACACCTTGGGTGACATGATGAAGTTTACTGCTTGCCCGATGACTCGGACCTGATGCCATGCAGCGCATCATGCTAATTGGCCCCAGTCAGTGCGGCAAAACCTCGCTGATTCAGCGCTTGCAGGGCGAGGCACTCAATTACCAGAAAACCCAGGCCATTATCTGGCAGGACAATGCCATCGACACGCCGGGTGAATATCTGGAAAACCGTTGTTTATACAGTGCCTTACTTGCCAGCGCTTGTGAGGCCGATGTGGTGGGATTGGTGCAAAACGCCGATGCCACACAAAGCTGGTTCGCCCCCATGTTGGCACAGGTTTTCAACAAACCGGTGGTCGGCATTATCAGCAAAGCCGACACCGTCAGCCACCCAGAGCAACTGGCGTGGGCCGCGGATTGCCTGACTCAGGCGGGCGCACCCCATATTTTTGTGACCTCGGCGCTGACTGGCGAGGGGTTAACTGACCTTATGACATTTTTGAATCATTCTGGAGAGTCGCATGCCCGGTAAGATTATGGCGATTAACGCCGGCAGTTCTTCGTTGAAATTTCAGTTATTTTCCATGCTAAATGCGCAAACTGGCCAAGGTGATGAGCAGGTACTGTGTCAGGGATTAATCGAGCGCATCGGCATGGATGATGCGGTGTTTAACCTGCGGGCTGGTGATGTGAAATGGCGGGAAACCCTGCCAATAGCCGATTGCCGCCAAGGTGCCGAACACCTGCTTAAGGCGCTTATCGAACACAATATTATTGATTCACTGGATGAAATCAGTGGCGTCGGCCATCGTGTCGCACACGGGGGCGAAGCTTTTGCCGATTCAGTGCTGATAACCCCGCAAGTGTTGGATAAAATTGAGCAACTTGGCACTCTGGCCCCGTTACATAACCCGGTTAATGCATTGGGTATCCGCGTGTTTCAACAAGCCCTGCCCCATGCCAGCGCAGTGGCGGTATTTGATACCGCATTTCACCAAACACTCAGCCAGACCTCTTATCTCTACCCGCTGCCGTGGCGCTACTATGAAGAGCTGGGCATTCGCCGCTATGGTTTTCACGGTACCAGCCATAAGTATGTCAGTGCGGTCTGTGCCGAACGTATGGGGCGGCCACTGGAGGAGTTGCGAATTGTTTCCTGTCATCTGGGTAACGGCTCCAGCATCTGCGCCATTGGCAATGGGCGCTCGGTGAATACCTCCATGGGCTTTACCCCGCAGGCGGGCATCATGATGGGTACCCGCAGCGGCGATATTGACCCCTCAATTCTGCCTTTTATTCAGCAAACCGAAGGCAAAAGTACGGCTGAAATTAACTATCTGATCAACAACCAATCCGGTTTGTTGGGTATCTCGGGGATCTCACATGATTACCGTGATGTGGAGCAAGCCGCTAGCAATGGTAACCCCCGCGCGGTGGTTGCTCTTGAGCTATTTGCCGAACGAATTCGTGCCGTGATTGGCAGCTATATTGTGCAGTTGGGCGGAATTGATGCGCTGATCTTTACCGGCGGAATTGGGGAAAATGCCCGCACTGCCCGTCAGCAAATATGCCGCGAATTGGCGTTTCTGGGAATTGAACTGGATGAAGAGAAAAACTTAAAAAATCAGTTTTTTATCCAACAGGATAATGCCCCAGTGCAAATTGCTATCGTCAATACCAATGAAGAATTAATGATTGCCCGTGATGTTCTGCGCGTGGCACTGCATCTGCCGGTACAACCGGCTCTCGCCATACAATGAGAAATAATATGAAAAGTGGGAAAGTTTGGCTGGTGGGCGCAGGGCCAGGGGATGCGGCGCTGATTACCGTAAAAGGATTACAGGCGATTCGTCGGGCCCAAGCACTGGTTTATGACCGTTTGGTCTGTGCCGAATTGCTGGCTGAAGCCCCAGATGGCTGCGAAATGATTAATGTCGGCAAAAATCCTAATCACCACTTAGTCCCACAGCCAGAGATTAATCAGATTCTGGTTGATTGCGCGCAGCGCGGATTAAATGTCGTGCGGCTCAAAGGCGGTGATCCTTATGTGTTTGGCCGCGGGGGGGAAGAAGCCGAGGCGTTGGCACTGGCCGATATTCCCTTTGAAGTGATACCGGGGATAAGCTCGGCTATTGGCGGGCTGGCCTATGCCGGGATCCCGGTAACTCATCGAGATTATGCCTCCGGTTTTCATGTGATAACCGGCCACTTGCGCCAAGGTAATGAGCCGCAAGATTGGGCCACACTCGCCAAATTGGAAGGTACGTTGGTTATCCTGATGGGGATGACGCAACTGGCGGCGATTTGCCAGCAATTGATCGCTGGAGGTAAAGCGCCAACCACCCCTGCCGCCGTGGTGATGTACGCCAGCCATCAGCAGCAGCAAGTCGCCAGCGGCACACTGCTCACTCTGGCAGACCAAGTTGCCGCGCAAGGTTTATCGGCCCCGGCTCTGATTGTTATTGGCGAGGTGGTGCGCCTGCGGGAGATACTGGCATTCACACCAGAAGTGTTGTCGCTAAACTCAATTCCCTCGCCTATGGTATTCTAAACGCACAAGCTAACTAAGGGTTTAATGTAGCGATGAGTGAGCATGGTGGGAATGTGCTGGAAATGGCACTAAAAATCGGGACAGATGCAGCGAACATCATTGATTTCAGTGCCAATATCAACCCGTTGGGTATGCCGGATTCTTTAAAGGTTGCCATTGTTGAACAGTTAGCCCGTGCTGAACACTACCCTGATGTTGAGTACCGCCAATTGCACAGCGCACTGGCGCGCGCCCACCACTGCTGGCCGGAAAACATCATGGCGGGCAATGGTGCCACCGAATTGATTTATGCCATAGTAGAGTATCTGCAACCGCGAACAGCAATGCTGCTGACACCTGGCTTTGCGGAATACCGCCGTGCCCTGCATCGTGCGGGTTGTCAGATTCATGATTATGCAATGAGCGAAGCCGACGGCTATCAGCCCGATGAGCGCCTACTGAGCGTCTTGGAAAAACAGCGCCCTGATTGCCTGTTTCTGGCGACCCCCAATAACCCAACCGGCCTAATGCCAGATCCTGCGCTGTTGCAAGCCATTGTGCAGTGCTGCCATCAACGGCAAATCGCCCTGATTGTCGATGAAGCTTTTATCGACTTTCTGCCAGATGCGCCGGGGTTAACACCTCAATTGGCTGATTTCCCTCGCTTATATGTATTGCGCTCACTGACTAAATTTTTTGCCATTCCGGGATTGCGCCTGGGTTACTTGCTCAGCGGTGATCTGGCCGCTATCCGCCAGATGAAACAGCAGCGCGAGCCTTGGACTATCAATGCATTTGCGGCACTGGCGGGCGAGATTATTCTTGATGACCAACCTTATATTCAGGCCACTCATCAATGGCTGGAACAGCAGCAGCACTGGCTATATCAGGAATTGTGTCAGATAACGGCATTGCAGGTGTGGCAAGGTACGGCAAACTATATTTTCTTGCGCTGCCTGAGACCTGAAATTGACTTGCAGCCAGCACTATTACAGCACCATATTCTGATCCGCCATTGCGCCAATTACCCCGGTCTGACGCGCGACCACTACCGTGTCGCTATTAAAAGTGCGGCAGATAACCAACAGCTCATCACCGCCCTGCGGCAGGTTTTCAGCCATGGCTGAAGCCCGCTGCCCGGCCTCCTGTGGTGAGTTGATTCAGGGCTGGATACTGGGGGGTGAGAAGCTGATTTCCTGCCCGGTCAACTGGTTCAGCACCGTGTCCGTCAGCAACGGCGCGCCAAGTCAACATGAGCGGCCGCGCATGCGCCAGATGTTGGGGGCAGTACTGGCGCACTTCGGCCTGCCCGTGGAGATGGCCCGTGGCCTGCACATCAGTTTTGAGTCCACTATTCCAGTGGCAAAAGGGTTGGCTAGCAGTACCGCAGATATTGCTGCTACCGCGCTGGCTACTGCCCGTCATCTGGGAGAAACCCTCGATGAGGCGGCACTTGCTACCCTATGTGTTAATCTCGAACCCACTGACAGCACGTTATTTCAGCGACTAACCTTATTTGACCACCAGAGCGCCGCCACGCAAATTTCGTATGACTGGCAACCCAACCTAGATATTCTGCTACTGGAAAGTCCGCATATTCTCAGCACCGAAGACTACCATCGCCGTGATCGCCATACAGCATTATTGGCAAGTGCCGCCACGTTGGAGCAAGCATGGCAATTATTTGCGCAAGCCGCCGCCCAGCACGATTGCTCCTTGTTAGGTCAAGCCACCACCCTCAGTGCACGAGCCAGCCAGCATTTGTTGGTCAAACCCGACTTTGCAGCCTTGCTGGCATTAGTTGAGGAGCTGGATTTATATGGCCTGAATGTGGCCCACAGCGGCAGTGTGGTCGGCTTGCTATTAAACCGCCAACGTCATGATGTCGAAAAGTTATATTGGCAATTACAGCAACGCGGCATCACACAAAATTACCCACGCCAGCACCTATTAGCTATGGTACCTGGCGGAGTGCGTTAGTCAGATAAGCAGCTATTCAGTCCTACACCCTAGTTAAGCTTCCAAGCACTCACCAGACCATAATGTCCATGTAAATAGCATTGTTATTCCTCTTTTTACTACCATTTTTTTGTAACTCCCTTTGCCTTACCCCTCAGAATCATGACCCCAGTCACAAACAGGGAAAGCAGCTATTTTGTCCATGTAAATAGCATTCAAAGATATGGGGAAAATAGCTATCGGAGTATTAGAGTCCATCTACAGGAAATGTAGTGCAGATGTAAAATCTGATGCCTGTTAAATCTTCATTTTTTTAAAAACATAAATAAAACTCATGTAATAAAAGATAAGAATATTGCACCAGCACCTCAAGAAATAACGATAACCTCAACCTACACCCGCTCTTGGAGCCTTAGATGAAAAAATTGAGTGTAAAAACCTTACTGGCCGCCAGTTTGCTTAGCATGATGGTGTGCTCCGGCAGCGCACTGGCACAAGAAGTCGAAGTCGTTAATATCTCGAAAATCGCCGGGATGCCGTGGTTTAACCGCATGGGTGAAGGTGTGGAACATGCCGGTAAAGATCTGGGCATCAAAGCCTATCAAGTCGGCCCGTCCAGCACCGATGCGCCACAACAAGTTAAAATCATCGAAGATTTAATTGCCAAAAAAGTCAGCGCGATCAGCATCGTACCGAACGACGCCGATGTGCTGGAGCCGGTATTCAAGAAAGCCCGTGACGCCGGTATCGTGGTGTTAACCAACGAATCACCGGGGCAGCCAAGCGCCAACTGGGATATCGAAATTATCGATAACGCCAAATTCGCCGCAGATAACGTGGAAGAGATGGCTAAAGCTATGGGCGGCAAAGGCGGTTATGTTATTTATGTCGGCAGCCTGACCGTGCCACAACATAACCTGTGGGCCGATTTGTTTGTTAAATATCAGAAAGAGCACTATCCAGAAATGTTCGAAGTGACCAGCCGTATGCCTGTCGCCGAGAGTATTGATGACTCACGCCGCACCACACTGGATTTGATGAAAGCCCACAGTGACTTGAAAGGCATTGTCGCTTTCGGTTCACAAGGCCCAATTGGTGCTGGTCGTGCGGTGAAAGAGAAACGGGCGAAAAACAACGTGCATGTGTTTGGCATGATGATCCCATCTCAAGCGGCTTCACTGGTTAAAAGCGGTGATATCGCCATGGGCGTCACCTATGACCCAGGTTCTGCCGGTTACGCGCTGACAGCCGTGGCTGACAAAGTGCTGAAAGGCGAGAAAATCGAGACTGGCATGGAGATTCCAGGGGTGGGCAAAGCGGAAGTTGATCAGGATAAGCATCTGATTCAGTTCCACAATGTGCTGAGAGTGACCAAAGATAACGTCGATTCGCTGTATTGATTCTTTGTGTTATCGCAGAGCCGAGGATGGTCTTCGGCTCTGCTATTAATGCCCAACAGAATCACGAGGATGTAGGTATGCAGCCATTCATTACCCTGGAAAATATCAGTAAAACCTTTTATGGCGTCAAGGCGCTAAATAAGGTGGCTATGACCCTATTACCGGGTGAGGTTCATTGCCTCGCAGGGCAGAACGGTTGTGGCAAATCGACACTGATCAAGATTATCTCCGGTGTCTATCAACCCGATACTGATGCCGCAATGACTATCGATGGCAAAACCTACTCTACCCTGACGCCGATTGAATCCGTCCGTCTGGGGATTCAGGTTATTTATCAGGATTTGTCATTATTTCCGAACCTGACCGTGGCTGAGAATATCGCCATGAACCATTACCACCATCATCTGTGGGTGAACAAACGCCAGATGCGCGCGACTGCCGAGCGCGTCATCAACAGCATTGATGCCCATCTTGATCTGGATGAATTGGTTGAGAATTTACCTATTGCCCAAAAACAGTTGGTCGCCATTTGCCGCGCTCTGGCACAAGATGCCCGCCTGATTATTATGGATGAACCTACCGCCTCCCTAACCCGCCAAGAAGTTAACGGCCTATTGCGTGTAGTGCACGAGCTAAAATCACGCAATATCTGTGTGGTATTTGTTAGCCACCGCTTAAGTGAAGTGCTGGAGATTTCAGACCGTATCACGGTGTTGAAAGATGGTGATTGGGTCGGCACCTATCCGGCGGCTGAGGTGGATAACGCACGGCTGGCTTGGTTGATGACCGGCATGAAATTCGATTTTCAGGTATTGCCTCCCTATACTGCGGCCCGCCCGCCGGTACTGGCCGTAGAAGAACTTTCCCGCAGCAATGAATATCACAATATTTCACTGACTCTACACCCCGGAGAGATTGTTTCGTTGGTCGGTTTACTGGGTTCTGGTCGCACTGAGCTGTGTCTCAGCCTATTCGGTTTAACCACGCCAGAGTCGGGTACCATTCGTATTAATGATGAGCCGATGATTTTTGCCAGTAACCGTGATGCCATTGCGGCCGGGGTCGGTTATGTCTCGGAAGACCGAATGAGCACCGGGCTGATTATGGAGCAATCCATTCGCGACAATATCAGTGCCACGGTTTTGCACCGCCTGAAAAATACTTTCCACCTGATGCGCACTGAGCGCGTCGATACTCTGGTGGAAGATATGGTCAAACATCTGTCGATCAAAATCGGTAACAGTGATTTGCCGGTCAATACGTTATCCGGCGGGAATGCACAGCGCATTGCCATTGCCAAATGGCTGGCAACCGATCCGCAAATATTGATCCTCGACTCTCCGACCGTCGGGGTCGATATCGCTAACAAAGCCGGTATTTATAATATTATCAATGCACTGGCGGCACGGGGGATTGCGGTATTGATGGTATGCGACGAGATTGATGAAGCTTACTTTAACAGCCACCGTATTTTAGTCATGCGGTCCGGGCAGCTGGTGCAGGAGTTTTTGCCGGGCAACAGCAGCGAAGCAGCCATTGCGGAGGTAGTAAATGGCTAACCCCCATGCAGTTAATCAACCTGAGGTGGCTAAATCAGGTCTATTCAATAAAGAACAACTGAAACGCCATGAAGTGATGTTGGCTTTCACTATATTGATTATTTCGACTTATCTTGCTTTCACCAGCCCAGATTTTCTGACGCTCGCCAATATTTATGATTTGATAAATAACTATGCCATGTTAACTATTCTGGCTTGCGGGTTATTTATCGTCTTGATTTCTGGCGGTATTGATATTTCATTCCCGGCCATGACCATTATTTCGCAATATGTCATGGTGACCTTAATTGTG
The DNA here is from genome assembly GCF_902170305.1 of Yersinia alsatica. GTDB lineage: Bacteria > Pseudomonadota > Gammaproteobacteria > Enterobacterales > Enterobacteriaceae > Yersinia > Yersinia alsatica. The sequence continues at coordinate 321,042 of NZ_CABHWW010000011.1, forward strand.
AAGTTTGGTGGCAATTTCCCGCTAGCTTTCGCGCTAGCGGGGGGGATTGGCTTATTACTGGGGCTGATAAATGCGCTGTTGGTTAATCGCCTGCGCGTACCATCCATCATTATTACCATTTCTACGCTGAATATATTCTATGGGTTATTGCTGTATCTCAGCCGGGGAGTCTGGCTGTATACCTACCCGGAATGGTTTGAACATGGGCCAATGTTATTTTCATTCACTGCCGCAGATGGCTATGACTATGGCCTTTCATTGCCTATCCTGACACTGCTGACCACCATTATTGTCACCGCCCTATTGATGACCCGCACCAGTATTGGCCGCCAAATTTATGCATTGGGTGGCAATCAGGAAGCCGCATCGCGCATGGGGTTCAGTATTCTCAAGCTGCAACTGTTTGTCTATGGCTATATGGGCTTTTTGTCCGGTATTGCTGGCGTGGTGCAATCCTATACCGTATTGACGGTGGCCCCCGATTCATTGCTCGGTTATGAGCTAACGGTGCTGGCAGCCGTCGTTCTGGGGGGGACCAGTATTGTTGGCGGGCGTGGCACCCTAACCGGCACCTTGCTGGGGGTGATTTTACTGGCGATATTGCAAAATGGCCTGAATTTACTGGGTATTTCGTCGTACTGGCATACCGTGGTTATCGGTTTGGTCATTGTTATCAGCATCAGTGTGACGGCCTGGGGCCAACGTCATAAGGTAGGGATATAACCATGTCGAAAACAACTCAATGTGATCATACCGAACGCTGGCTGGTCGCACTGTTGGTGCTGGTTGCGGTGGTATTCAGTGTGCTGATCCCGCAGGTTTTTTGGTCTGCAGCGAACTTCCAGTCCATTGCCTCACAAATCCCAGTGGCTGGAGTATTAACGCTGGCAATGGCTATCACTATGCTAACTGGCGGGATTAACTTATCAATTATTGCCACCGCCAATGCCAGTGCACTGGTGATGGCGTGGGTTTGCACCCATCTGGCACCCACGTTCAGTTCAATGATTTTAATGCTGCTGGCGGGGGCATCAGTCGCCTTAGTGGTCGGCCTGATTAATGGGATACTTATCTCGATTGTGCGGGTATCCCCTATTCTGGCAACGCTGGGCATCATGACCTTGCTCAAAGGTGTGAATGTGCTTATCTCCAAAGGCTCGGCTATTTCTAATTTTCCGAACTATGTATTGGCGCTGGATCGCAGCTATTTTCTCGGCATCCCAGTGCCGCTCTACCTGTTTGTTGCTGTGGCGGCGATTATCTGGCTAATACTGGCTAAAACCCCCTTGGGCCGCCAGATCTATCTGTCTGGCTCCAATGAAAAAGCCACCTTTTTCTCAGGGATTAATACTCGCCGCACGCTAATTTGGGTCTATGTAATTTCATCACTGTTGTGTGCGGTTGCTGCGCTGCTGATGATGTCAAAACTGAACTCGGCTAAAGCATCCTATGGCGAGTCACTGTTGCTTATCACTATTTTGGCCACGGTATTAGGTGGGGTAAATCCTGATGGCGGCTTTGGTAAGATTTTCGGGATTGTACTGGCGCTGTTCTTGCTGCAAATGCTGGAGAGTGGGCTGAATATCATGGGGGTCAGCAGTTATATCACCATGGCTTTGTGGGGTTCGTTGCTGCTGGCCTTTATCTTTATTAAAGGGGTTAATATGCCGGTGCTTCGCTTCTTGCGACCAGATAAACCGTCAAATTAAACACTATTCAGGACGGTCATAGACAACAAAAAGGCTGGTATTGATTACCAGCCTTTTTGATTTAACGCGGGTAAAAAATTACTTAACTTCACCCATCGCTTTCAGTTTTTTCGACAACTCACGACGTTCTTTAGACAGATCGGCGTTTTTGATGGTGTATTCATCAACACGATCTTCGTAAGCAGTACGCATATCAGCGATAATGGCCTGAATTTCTTCAATGCTCATACCTGGCTTGATGTAATCACTCAGGTTATCGAGCAACAGAACGCGTTTTTGGTTATCACGGATTTTCTTTTCGTTATCAACGATTTCACGCTGCAACTTGTTTTTGCGACGAAACATACGCACAAACTCCAAAACGTCCTGGAAAGTCGGCTTAATTGCATTATCCATTTTTACACCTTCACTTAAGTTTTACACAAATTCAATTGCTGGTGACCAGGCTACCTGCACCATACCGCTTTGCTGTACCTGGTGACAAGATTCATTGACTTATCTTACCTGCTTTACCCGCCAGACAGAAATTTCATCTACTTTAAACCCTAATTGATCACCGGCGCAGAGTCATATTAATCAGATCATCCAATTCCTCAAGCTGTTTGGTCAACTCCATACTCAACCAAACATAGCCATAAATCGGTGTTTCTATTTGCTGCTCCTGTGTAACAGCCAACATCAGGGATTTAAATTCAGTGGCAATCTCGCCCAACTCAGCGGCAACCTCCCGCTCGCGGGCCGGTGAGCCATCGCGCAAGCTGTCACTTAAGGTATTCAATGAGCGGATCGTCAGCAGTTGCGTACTGCGCAGCCCTTTAGCATTAAGCATAATAAAGTGGCTTTCCCGCGATGACCAGTAAGCATCCACCAGCAATTCCAGTGTGCAGATCAGATTGCGGCTTAATGTCTGAATAGCCTCAAAAACATCCTTATTAATATGGGATTCTTTGCTGGAGGGAGCAATCAGCGCGCGCATCTTCACTGACTGATTAAGCGCCGCTTTTAATTTAGGTTCTAAACGTGGACGTTCGACCACATTAGGTGACAGATAGGCGGCATAAATTTGGCTAATCGCACGCAAGTTATCACTCATTTGCATCCGCCAATGCGTAAAAGCCCGCTGCGGATAAATGCTGGTAAAAACCAACGCCAATAGTGAGCCAAAAATAACATCGCCACTGCGCCACAGTGCGGTATTCATATCCCCCGGTGCAGAACCACAGACCACTGCCAGTGTGATACCAATTAGCAGGGCCATATAAGGACGTTTGCCTAAGGTAAGATAGCCACATAGGAACATCACGACCCCGCACCATGCCAGCATGAGAGTCAAAGAGTAAGATTCAAGATACAGGGCGATCAAACCAGAAAGAGCACCAAAAACCGTGCCACCAATACGCTGCATCGCTCTGGGCAAAACATTGCCCCAATAAGATATCGGCCCCATGACCACCACCAAGGTGATCAGTGGCCAAGTGCCCTCAGGAACGGCCAACAAACGGATAATCATGAAGGTTAGGATAAACGCCAGCGTAATACGCAAAGCGTGAGTAATGCGGTAATGGGTGTAAATCAGGTTATCCAATGGCGATATTTTTTTATTCAGGCGCACAACATTCCTATTTCCAATAAGATGCCAAAGCCTAAGTCTAGCCGAATTATTACCGACTGACATTGAGTTAAAGACGGTGAAAAGTCATGAAGTTCTGCTGAGAGGAATAACTCGAAACAGCACCTCCCCGCCGGGTACAACTCGACGGGGAAATGAGCTTATTTAAAATCAACTGCCATTTGTTGTTGAATAGTCATGCCGGAGCTGGATTCCACACAACAAGCAATATAATCGGTGAAGCGTGGCGAGTGCGGCATGCCCAAGCTAAGCAGCCGTTCATTGCTAAAGCGCACGTTTAACATGGCAAAAGAGCCATATAACCGCATCGCTTTCAACATTAACCGCTCATTGCAGGGGCCAAAAATCCCTTTTAACTGATTTCTCATCTGCACCAAAGCACCATATTCTACCTGGCGATAATCCGTACCCATAGGTTTCTGTCTGGCAGCAGAAGACATGGCCTGATCAATTTCAGCAAAACTGACACTGTCCGTTGCTCCGGCAGAAATATGGTAGATATTTTCGGGTAAATTTGGGTGCAGCAAGATGCACAATAGAGCATCCGCGCAGTAATCAACCGGAATAACGTCAATATAATCATCCAGTGAACACATAAACTTGCGCAGCATTAGTGCCATGCGGAAGACCCAGAAAATACTACTGGAGGGCTGGCAACCTAAGCGCGTATGTCCGACCACAATAGATGGGCGGGCGAAGACCAATGGCAAGGTTGGGCATTGCTCCGCAAGCAGGCGCTCAATCGCCGATTTCGATTTGGTGTATTCCACCAAATGTGCGTCATCTTCTGCGGATAATACTCGCTCACTGACCAGAGTATCGGCATCAGGTGTGCAAGACATCGCGGTACCTACGTGAATAAATCGCTGCAAACCAGCAACTTGTGACATTCTTCTGCCAAAAGCTAGCGTGCCGTCAACATTCACTTTCCAGATGAGTGGGTTGTTGCCAAATGATGCCACTGCTGCACAGTTGATAACATGTGTCACGTCATCAATACGCGGATCATTAATAAAACTGTCCGGTGTCGCCAAGTCACCCAATAAAATATGGCTGGCATTTATTTTATTCAGTAGCGCATTAGGTAAATAAAATTTCGCCAGATTCTCTCGAATGCGAGTGACGCCCTGCTCCGGTGTATTAGCCCGTACAAGTAACAAGTAATTAAAATCTGAGTTCTCTAACAATAATTTTTCTAATACTGCGCCGCCCAAGAAACCTGTGGCACCGGTTAACAGAAGTGTTTTCACCATGAGTCCTACTATGATATTCAGTAGGCGGATTGTATGAATAGCTAAGTAAACGGCAGGTAAATATGAGTTAGATCGGCACATTTAGATAGAAACATAATTTTTTCAAAATATATCTTATGACTTTTTGGGTTAGCACCGCCTGATACACTGATGTTGCTATTCTGCCCAAAAAAGTGCCAGAGTGATGGTTACCACATGATTTTAATTAATATTTTATTTTTTAGTGACTATGGGGCGCGTCCGCCTCTTTCTGAAAGACATCCAACCACTCACGTCATCAAAAACCGGGGAGTGAAATCTTTGAGCTAGAATTTGATGCCAAAATTAGAGGGGCATATTCTCTCTAGAGTGGTGACAAGCATTCGTCAACCAGCAGATACTTAGTTATTAAACTAACGACTATAAGCGAGACTTTTAACATTAATATTCACATAACTGACCAATGTATTTATAAAAGGGAATTTACTATAGGCCGAACTCATTTACGTAATTTTCGCAATACACAGTAAATACTCAATAATGATTTTTATGGACCACAACCCGCACATGCAATATTGCAACATATTTCACAACAATCAATTTCTTCAGAGGACGGGGACTCAACTACTATTGGTGTTGGTAATAAATCACTAGGGTTATTTAACTCTACATCCTGACTAAAAGTAAAAAAAGATGACATCATTAACGCGAGAACTAGCATAACTCTTTTCATAAAACCTCCATAACTCCGCTGTAAGGTGATGCGAAAACATACGAAAGCGATACCAACAATAATAAATAACACGTTGAAATTTAATATAAAAATCCATATTTCGTATCGCCTTGATTTTGCCCTACGATAGGTAAATACCCTTTTATAAACACCTTGATAATAAATGTAACAATAATAAATCCCACGATGAAGCAATAGAGTTACCTTCGCTATCAACAAGGAACCGCATCTCTTCCATTATGTATATCCTGTAGATAATAAGCTCGAGGATGTTACCAATTAAACATTATGATTAAAGACGATGATAATTAATTGTCAAGTTTACTAATCAGACCAACTAATTTAATTTAAATAAATCACTATAACTAATAACTTGCAATTTAATTAAATATTATTTATTGGGGAGAATTGATTATGCTAATAAAATTAGCCTTTTTACCCTAGTCTATCGTCTGATATTAAGGCTATTATCTTTACTTAGTTCGTGGCGATAGAGTGATGCAGTACTTTATGAAATATTCATATTAATCAGAGGTAAAATCAGGGTTATCATTGATATCCGCCAAATTAAAGCGCAATAGCCTCAATAATTGAGATATAGAGCCCGGCATCTATAGAATGGTTAGTTCTTAGACTGGCCGGGCAACGAGTGTTTATCTCAAATTAATGAGACATTATATGCGGTTAGAAATTGAATTTAACCCCTAACATCATTGACGTATCGCTGTAGCCTTTATTGCCAACTTGCTGGCCAACATTACCCCAGACATTCACCTTTTTGCTCAACTGGCCTTCAACACCCAGTTTCAGCTCACCAATATTGGCGGCTCCCGCCTGCTTCACCGTCATGCCATCCATGGTGGTGCCAAAATCTTTGGTGTTATGGATCCAGTTAGCTTCGACAAATGGTTGGAACACGCGATCCTTACCTTTATCTTGATCCGCATAACCGCTCATAAAGGCTCTCACCCCAAGGCGGGTCTGTATATTGCCGTTACCTTCACCGGATACATTAGTCCCATTGGCTTCTTTATGGTCATCAGCTTTCACTCCCATCCATGTGACCTGGGCTTTAGGCTGAATAAAGTAGCTAGCGTTTTTCGCTACATTTTCGCCAACTTTAAAGGTATAGCCGCTTTCCACCGAGGCCGTTACCCCTTTGGATTTGTACTCTTCAACAGCTAAATCCTGACCATTGACGGTGTTATTAAACCAGCTGTATTGCGCCCAACTGTCTACATACAGGCCAGTTTTATCTGCGCTATTGGCATACCAAGTGCCATAGAGACCGGTGCTGTAGCCATCCACTGAGGCGCGGGCGCTATAACCTGATAAACGCGATTCGGTGGTACTTTTGCTGTTACCATAACCGGCCATGATCCCCAAATGGAAACGATCCAACCCGTCATTGCTCCACTGGGCAATATCACCGCCCAGTTGCATCACATAGCGGTTACTCTGGGTCCCTAATTGATCTTGAGTATCGCGGAAACGGTTATGGCCACCTTCGCTACGTAGCCACATACTGGTGACCTTCTGCTCGCCAGTCAGGGCATCAATATATTGGGTTTCACCCAGTCGGTCATGCAGACGAGTGACAAACATGTTATTAGCTGCCGCGAGGTTGGCACTGTAACCACTGGCTTCCGGGCGCTCAATCATCACTGGCGAAGGTTCGCCCGGAGAACCTGGACTACCCGGCCCCTCTGCCGGCATAGTATTATTCAGATACCAATTAGCTTCATTGCTGCCAATTCCGCGCTCTAAATAGTAATCATAGGCACCGGCGACAATGCGCCCATTCTGGATAAACTCACCATCAGAAACACCTGCAACCGTGATCAACTCGATCCCGTTCAGGGTATAAGCGCCGCTACCACCTGCATTAGTTACCGTAACCAGAGTGGTGCCGGAGGTATTCCCCTCAACCACCAGCTTATCGGTCGCCGAGGTGTCATCACTCAACAAAGTATTGAAATTCAGCTGACCATTATTGCCGGTATAATCACCCGCAATAGTTAAAATCGTGCCCGGAACACTGCCAAAATTTAAGTCTCCGGAGTGATTCAAACTACCCATAGTTTGGCTATAGCCGCGCAAGTCCAAAGTACCGCCGCTCTTAGTGATATAATTCGCATTACGGCTGAAAGCTCCTGTGGTACCGGCTGCCAATGTGCCGCCATAGATTGTCGTCGCACCAGAATAATCGCTAAGGCCGCTCATCGCGGTGGTACCGCTATACACATCTATATTGCCCACACCACTGATTGCAGGGGCGAAGGTATATGAACCGGCGGTATCGGTATGATTGAAATTAATTTGACCATTACCATCACCAAAAGTGATGGATGTGGTATCCAGTGTGCCTGCTGTACTGGCCCCCTCTCCTGCCGCCGAACCGATATTTAAAGTTCCAGAACTGCCCGCATATCTTGCAATAACTAAGCTTGAAGCTGAAACCTCACCATTATCAGTGATCGTTAGTGTGCCAGCCCCTGTAAGGCCCAAATAGAGAGCATCAGTATTGTTCCATTGAGAGCCGATACCGGATACGGTCGCCGTACCATGTCCTGCAGCATTAGCGCCGATATAACCGATACCTTCGTTAGCAACGACACCACCAGCCAGAATATCGAATATGCCGGTACCACTTACGCCGACAATAAATCTTTCTGAACTCTTCATGATGGAACCTACCCCTGATAGCGTCGCTATACCTGAGGAGCCTGCATAGCTACCTATATCAATTCGCCGACCACTCGACTCGCCACCATCGGTAATATTGAGTATGCCAGTACCGTATAAACCAACAATGATAGATCCGCTGTTAACATCTAATTTTGAGCCTGCTCCAGAGACCGTGGCAATACCACGAACCCCAACTTCATTACCAATAAAAACGCCATCATTACCATTAATAAAAGCCGCGTCAGGGCCACTGGATAAAACCCCTCCATCGGTAATATTTAAGGCACCATTACCTTCATGGCCAACAAATATCTGACTGCCATCATGGTTCCAGGATGAACCTGGCCCTGATATATTAACCTCGCCAGAGCCATTGGCCCGACCGATATAGGCATAACCACTATTCGTTACGCTGCCACCATTGAAAATATTTAATGTCCCGCTGCCAATATCGCCAATATCAATGTCGCCAATAATATCCCATGGTGAAGGCTGTGTGTCTGGCACGGTGACGATATCACCACCATCAATGATGGTTACGGCACGCGCAGGTATTGCCATCATGAACATGGCATTGATAAAAATGGCGATGATTAATTTGCCATTTTTTAATGCAGCTGATTTTTGTATAGCCGATGAGAGCACCGAGACTTTTCCTGGAAAAGCCTTAGCGGTAAATCCACGTATTTTAGTCATATCAAAATATCCTGGTGTAGTATTTTTACTTAAAAATCAAAATGTTAATAACAAACAAAAGTTAATGTATTTATATTTTTTATACTTGCACTAAATTTGAGGGTATTTGATATGGGTTTTAATGCTGCGTATATAGGATTGGATGTAGCATTGAATGGGAATATTCTTACAAGCAAGCCATCACTCTCGGAGGGCTCAAGTGGGCCAGTTTGTTTTTATTTGGTAAGATGCATTTCAGATGAGAGAATCACGCATAAATACAATTATTAAGGCATTGTTTTAAATAAAATTTATTTTAAATGGACGATGTCATAATTTGAGAGGCTAATTCAGGCAATGCCAGACAACCGCACACAACCGACTTTCTATATTCATGATTATGAAACCTTTGGCCAGCGCCCTGCATTGGACAGACCGGCACAGTTCGCGGGAGTGCGTACTGATTTGGATTTCAATATCATCGAAGAGCCACTGGTGATTTACTGCAAACCCGCAGATGACTATCTGCCGCAGCCTGAAGCGGTGATGATTACCGGAATTACCCCGCAGCATGCTTTAGCCAATGGGGTCAATGAAGCCGAGTTTGCCCGCCAAATTCATCAGGCATTCAATGTGCCCGGCACCTGCATTCTTGGGTACAACAATATTCGTTTCGATGATGAAGTTAGCCGCAATATTTTCTATCGCAATTTTTATGACCCTTATGCCTATAGCTGGCAAGGTGGGAACTCCCGTTGGGATTTGCTGGATGTGATGCGCGCCTGCTATGCCTTGCGTCCAGAAGGTATTGTCTGGCCGGAAAATGAAGATGGCCTGCCGAGCTTCAAATTAGAGCATTTGACCAAAGCCAATGGTGTCGAGCATTTGCATGCCCATGATGCGATGTCTGATGTGCACGCCACGATTGCCATGGCAAAGTTGGTTAAGCAGGCACAACCGAGATTATTTGATTACCTATACCAACACCGCAGCAAACATAAAATAAATGCATTGATTGATATCGCAAATATGACGCCACTGGTTCATGTATCTGGCATGTTTGGCGCCGCACGCGGTAATACCAGTTGGGTGGCGCCGCTGGCATGGCATCCCGACAATAAAAATGCGGTGATTATGTGTGACCTGGCGGGGGATATGTCGCCGTTACTCTCGCTGGATAGCGACACGCTGCGCGAGCGTCTGTATACCCGCCGCGATAAACTCAATGCTGAAGACGCCGCAGTGCCACTGAAGTTAGTGCATATCAATAAATGCCCGGTACTGGCACCGGCTAAAACCCTGCTGGCTGAGAATGCCGAACGATTGGGTATTGATCGCCAGCGCTGTCTGGAAAATCTCCAACTACTGCGGCAAAACCCGCAAATCCGCGAAAAAGTCGTGGCACTGTTTGCGGAAGCCGAGGCTTTTGTGGCTTCTGATGATGTGGATGCTCAACTGTATAATGGCTTTTTCAGTGATGCAGACCGCGCCACCATGAAAATTATTCTGCAAACTGAGCCGCAAAATCTACCGGCGCTGGATCTCACATTCCAAGATCCACGGCTGGAGGCGCTGTTGTTCCGTTTCCGCGCCCGCAATTACCCGAATACCTTGACCGACAGTGAGCAACAGCGCTGGTTAGAGCATCGCCGCGCAGCACTTAGCCCAGAGAGAGTGCAAGACTACGTGCTGCAACTGGAGCAATTCTACAACCAGTATGAAGACGACAAAGAGAAGCTGGCACTGCTGAAAGCGCTATTTGAATATGCCAGAGGTTTGGTGAGCTAATCCCATCGGTAAACATCAGCCAATAAAAAACGGAGCCATTTGGCTCCGTTTTTCGTCAGCAATAACAGACTATTACTGTGCCAGTTCGCCATTAAATTGTGGCAACGCCTGACGGAAAGCGCGGGTTTTCCAGACCATATATAACAGGCCAATCGCGCCCCACACCAAGCCCAGCGTCATTGAACTGCTTTCCAGATTCATCCACAGCACACCGACCGTCCCTGCGCCAATCATCGGCAGAATCAGGTAGCTGAAATGATCCTTAAACGTGCGATTGCGGCGCTCACGGATATAGAACTGTGAAATCACCGACAAGTTAACGAAGGTAAAGGCCACCAACGCACCGAAGTTAATCAATGCAGTTGCCGTTACCAAGTCAAAGGAAATAGCGGACAATGCCACGCCACCCACCAACAATACGTTGATAGCTGGAGTACGCCATTTCGGATGCACGTAACCAAACACTTTCTCCGGGAATACCCCGTCGCGCCCCATCACATACAACAAGCGCGAAACGCCCGCATGTGCCGCCATACCTGATGCCAATACCGTGACACAAGAGAAGCACAGAATCACTGACTGGAAGAATTTACCCGCAACAAACAGCATAATTTCCGGCTGTGACGCATCAGGATCGCTGAAGCGCGAAATGTCCGGGAAATAGAGCTGCAAGAAGTAAGACACCACAATAAAGATGACACCGCCAATTAACGCCGTCAGGAAAATGGCTTTTGGGATCACTTTACCGGCATCCGGTGTTTCTTCAGACAGCGAGCTGATGCCGTCGAAACCAAGGAATGAGAAGCACAGTATCGTGGCCCCGGTTATCATCGGCACCAAATGGGCATTTTCAGAGTAGAACGGACGTGGGCTAACCAATGTACCCGCACCTTCCCCCTGATAAACCCCATGAATCAACAGCCCCATGAAGACCACCATGATAGCCACCTGAACCACCACAATGACGGAGTTCAAGTTTGCTACCACATTGATGCCACGCAGGTTAAACAGCGTCATCAGGCTAACCAGTGCGCCAACAAAGATCCACGATGGCACACCAGGGAAAATCGCTTCGAGATAAATTTTTGCCAACAGAATGTTAATCATCGGCATGAACAAGTAGTCCAGCAATGATGACCAACCCACCATAAAGCCAACATTCGGGCTAATGGATTTCTGGGCGTAGGTATAAGCCGATCCCGCGGATGGGAAGCGCTTCACCAATTTGCCATAGCTGATGGCCGTGAATAGCACCGCAATCAATGCAATGGCGTAAGACGTCGCGACATGACCATCGGTCAGGCCGGATACAATGCCAAACGTATCGAAAATGGTCATCGGCTGTAAATAAGCCAGACCCATCATCACCACTTGGACCAACGTCAGTGTTTTTCTGAGTTGAACGCGGTTATTTACACCAGTTTGATTGGTGCCGACTGCAACAGTAGCATTATGCGTCATGATTCAGCCTCCCCATACCTTTAACCCAATTTGCAAGTGTCGCTCGCAGGTCAGAGGTGACGGGGAAACTTCGTATCTGCCTGGGATACGTAAGTGGGGAAACGAGAGCGGTGTAACGGGTATTTGCCATACCTGTTGCTCCATAATCGCTGCATGTGCAGCGCATACCGGTGGGCACCGGTGCCAGTGTGAATAATTGCCCCATCTTTCTTTCCTCATAACGGCGATTTTCGTATGTGAATAATCGCTCGCGGACCTGTTTATCTATCCGGATCGTTGTCCGGCCTCTTGATTTAGTGAAAACACGAATGCAAAAAAATAACCGACGCGTTTAAACGTCGGTTATTGCATGGGGTGTATTTTGCCCTAACTTGAGAGCAAAAAACAAGATGTTAAATCACCTGAAACGATAATATTATTTTAGCTGCCGCAAAACGGCTACTTCCCCGCTGTATCAGCGCTGAGCGGCAATTTCCACCCGCTCAATTGCTGCCCACATTTTGTCTGAATTCAACTCGACAGGCAGGTAATGAATTGACTCTCCCGGTTTCAGGATTCGGCCAATTACGCGCTCAATAGCATCACGGTCATTAATATCCACATCCAACGCCGCCAGATGTGTCGGCAACCCTAGCTTATTGAATGCAACAATCAGTGACTGTAATGCATCATCTTGCTCCAAAAGTGCGGTCTGAACCAAAATCCCGTAAGCCACCTTGGTGCCGTGTAAGAAGTGCTCAGTTTGTGGCAGCAGCGTCAGACCATTGTGTACTGCATGAGCGGCGGCAACTCGGGTATAACGTTCCCCCAACCCGCCCACCATGCCGCCACCGGCAATAATGGCATCCACCACATCCAGAAAATCTTGCGTCAATTCGCCCTGCTTAACCGCCTGCAATGCAGCTTCACTCTGTTTTAGCAGCACATTGCGAATATCTAGCGCGGCTTGTAATCCCAAACGAACTGTCAGCGATAACGTCTCTGGTTGCGGGCTCAATACCACAGCCTCGTACCATTTAGCCAATGTATCGCCGATACCCGCCAGCAGATACTCCACCGGAGCGTGCAAAATGATGCGCGGTTCAACTAGCACCAAGTGATTAGCATCTTTGAAAATTTCAAAATTCAGTGCTTGCCCGGCATCGTTATACCAAACCGAAAGTGGCGTCCAGGCCGCGCAGGTAGCCGCAATAGTCGGAATCGCCACCAGCGGTAATCCCAATTGTCGCGCCACAACTTTCGCCGTATCCAATACTGCCCCACCGCCGATACCAATCACCACCTGACGGTCACTCCCGGCCTGTTGTACCAAATCAGCGACGGTAGACTCACTGCAATGGGTAGAAAATGAAGCATGCACCGCATATGGGCTATGGAAGGCCGCAGGTAAATAATCACTGGCCGCCGCCAATGCACGCTCGCCGTAGATCCACAGTGCATTATCCAGTGCCGTCTGCGGATAAAACTCGCTCAATTTATCGATAGCGCCCGGAAAAGAAAAATAGTTTGCAGGCCCGACCTGCACTCGGATTGCGTTGGTGCTCATGCCACTGTTCCTTTTAAATCATTATTTCTTGCACGTTGCGATGCCATCACTGTTTTCCCATCTTAAGGGCATACCCATCATTGTTTAATAATTTTTTGATATACCTTAACTATTTTAGTTTGTTGCGAATAATCGAAACTGTGTTAAAAAAGAGGACTACCGCAGCATTATTGACTGCCTGGTTTGTTAAAATACTTTATAGGGCAGTTGCAGAAATTTATGTCCAGCACCTCCTCCTCCCGCCTTGAGATGCGGAATATCTCTATCTCGTTCTCTGGATTTCATGCCCTGCAACAAGTTGATTTCACACTAGAAGGCGGCTCTACCCATGCGCTTGTGGGGGCTAACGGTGCGGGGAAATCGACCTTGATGGCGATTCTTTCCGGTGCCCACAGCCACTATAGTGGCGAGATCTATATTGATGGTCAGCAGATAGATATTCACTCCCCGCGGCACGCAAAGCAGCACGGTATTCATGTGGTTCAGCAAGAGGTTGATGTCGCGCTGATCCCTACTTTGTCTGTCGCAGAAAATATTATGCTGGATACGCTAGCTGAACAGGGGCATCTGCTTAACTGGCCACAGCTTTACCGTCAGGCCGAAGCGTTACTCAAGCAACTCGACCTCAAATTGAATGTACGCCAGCGGCTGGAGTCTTGCACATTAGCCGAAAAACAGCAGGTGCTGCTGGCGCGCGCCCTTTCCCATCAATGCCGCTTTCTGATTTTGGACGAACCCACCGCGCCACTGGACCAAGAAGAGAGTGCTCGGCTGTTTCGCGTGGTGCGCCGCTTGCAATCTGAAGGGATGGCGATTGTTTTTATTTCGCACCGAATCCATGAGTTGCGCGAAATTTGCGATCAACTGACCGTGCTACGTGATGGCAAGCGCGTCAGCCATGATGCCATGGGCAACCTGACTGGCGAGCAAATTGTCGAGAAGATGCTCGGTCACACCTTGGATGATATTTTCCCGCCACGACGAGCAGCCCTCAGCCATAAAACACTGTTGTCCGTCAGTGGGTTGCATGACCAACATAAGTTGCGCGATATCTCCCTGACATTACATGAAGGGGAAATTCTAGGTATTGCCGGGTTGGCTGGCGCGGGCAAAACTGAATTGTGCAAGGCGCTATTTGGTGCCACCCCCAGCCGTGTTGATCACGGTGAGTTGCAGGGCAAAGCCTGGAAACCGCGCTCACCGGAAAGGTCTGTCGCCCAAGGGCTGGCTCTGGTTCCGGAAGAGCGGCGCAAGGAAGGTATTTTTATCCACGAAGGTATCCCGATGAACCTGAGTGTGGCTGCCGATGACAGTTTTTCGCGCTGGAGTATTTTCAGCCGCCGCCAAGAGTTGAGTTGGGCTAAAGAACTGATTCAGCGCCTTGGGGTGCGCACCTCATCGCCCCAACAGAAACTGGCCCGTTTATCGGGGGGTAATCAACAGAAAGTGGCCATCGGCAAGTGGTTACGCGGCAATGCTCAAGTGTTGATTTTTGATGAGCCAACCAAAGGGGTGGATATCAAAGCCAAACAGGATCTGTTCGCTCTGATTGACGGGTTGGCACAGCAGGGAAAAGGCATTATTTATGCGTCCGGTGAATTCTCAGAATTGGTCGGCTTATGTGATCGTATCTGTGTGCTGTGGGATGGCCGCATTGTTGCCGAGCTGAATGCCGCAGATATCGACGAAGAAACATTATTACTATTTTCAACCGGAGGAACCCCTCAGTGAGTAAAGAAATACCCCTGCCGGACGCACAACCGTGGCGTCACCAGTTGTTTGATTTTCTCTACAAATGGGGGATGTTACTCACCGTTGTGGCGCTAATCGCGTTATTTGGCCTGGCCTCAGATAATTTTCTCGACCCGAACAATATCATCAATATTTTGCGCTCCATTGCCATTGTCACGGTGATTGCTATCGGGGTGTCAATCTCACTATCAATTGGGGGATTTGACCTGTCGGTTGGTTCGACAGCTTCGCTGGCTAATGCCATCGTGGTGTCGCTGTTTGTCTGGTACGGCTTTGGCACCACCGGCGCTATCATTCTGACCCTGCTGATTTGTACGCTGGTGGGTCTGTTTAACGCGTTTCTGATTGTGGTCCTGAAGATCCCCGATATGCTGGCAACCCTTGCCAGTCTGTTTGTGATTCAGGGCGTGGCAATGACCTACAGCTACGGCGGCTCTATTACGCAGAATATGTTGCTGCCAAGTGGCGATATGGCGGAAGGCGTCATTCCTGAGATGTTTTCAGCATTGGGGCAAGTGCCGGTTATCGTGCTTATTATGTTAGCCGTGACGATTGTGGTGCAGTTGTATTTGTCGCTCACTAAACATGGCCGGCGGATGTATGCCATTGGCGGCAATCAGGAAGCCGCCCGTTTAGCGGGGATTCGCACAGTACGCTATCGCGTGCTGGCCTACGTGTTGTCGTCACTTTTGGCGGCATTGGGTGGGATTCTACTGGCATCCAGAATTGGCTCATCACAAGTCAATGCCGGTGGCGGTTACCTGATGGATGCAGTGGCAGCCGCTTATATTGGTTTTTCACTGGCTGGCTCGGGTAAACCTAATGCTGTCGGTACCTTGATTGGTGCCGTGATTCTGGGTGTGCTGCAAAATGGGCTGGTTATGCTGTCAGTGCCTTACTATGCAATGGACATCATCAAAGGGCTGGTATTGGCGATGGCCTTGGCACTGACCTATATTCATCAGAAGCGATGATACTTAGCTATGTATTGAGTGAAAGGGCAAGCGGCACTTAGAGCCGCTCGCCTTTTATATCATTAGTTTAAAGGCATTCTTTCAGGATCCGGATAAGCATATTCGAACCCCAACTCACTGCAAATCTTACTGCCGTCAATCTCACGGATTGGCTCTTCAATATCTTCTGGGGCAAATTCGGGCGGCGTCAGTTCCAAGGCCCGTGCACAGGCTGGGTAAAAGTCACGTTTGCGTGGGTGCTTGGGCGCACAAAGATTATAAACATGACCGCCTTTGGGTAAATTAAGCAGTAACTCGATAGCGGATATCACATCTTCCTGATGCACCAGATTCACGCCCTGCGAACCACCTTTCACATTGGTTTTCCCGGCAAGAAAACGCCCCGGATGACGATCCGCACCCACCAACCCCGCCAGACGCAAGATATCCACGGAAGTATTAGGCAACTGATGCAGCCAGAGTTCGAGTTCTTCCAGCGTTTTACCTGCAGTAGTTACTGGTTGCAGCGGTGAACTCTCCTTAATACGACCACGCGTTTCGCCATAAACTGAAGTCGAGCTGGTGAAAATAATGCGTGGCACGCCAAAAGCTAGCGCGCTATCGACCACCATCCGCACCGCTTGGAAATACTGCGCCCCAGCTTCAGTGGTGCGGCTGGCTGGCAAGGTGATGATCAGGACATCGGCCGCCATCAGCTGCGCCAAATCATCCGGTTCACAAATCAGTTCGGGAGTCAGTTGCAATTGATAGCAATCAATCCCACTCATCCTGACCGCCTCAACACCATCTGGCGTAGTTTTACTCCCCACCACCTGAACACCACGGCGGATCAGTGATTGCGCTAAAGGCAGGCCTAACCAACCAAGACCTATAATTGATACCTTTTTCATTGTCATCATCTCCAGAATGGCTTCACCCTAAACTTACGCCAATAATTAAAAGCTAACAATTACCATACCATGGTATTGACTTGTTATTGAGGGATCTGATTGATTTATCTAAAGATATGCGCAAAGGAAAGATCTACCGCAGCCATACGCTGATGGCTGCGGCTGATTTTATAACGATCTAGGAGTTCGTCCACTTACCTGGATTGGCAAGGGACTTAAGCCGTATATTCTTCAAAACTCAAGTTAGATGGGTATCCATCCAATTAACTTCACTTGAGGAATACAGATTACAGCTCCCCTTATTTGACTAGTCGGTTTTTATTGACTGTCTTACCATCTACCGAGAGTTCAGCATAGCCGGTATCCAATATGTCATTGACGGCGAGTCGCCCGCCCACATCAACACGCAGCTGATGCTTATTACTAAAGGTACCCGGACTGGTTAGACGGACACCGGTCCAGGCGAATGTTGAGTAACGCTCACTCAATTTTTTCTCCTGACTTGCCATAAACGCAGGAAGAGACGACATATCGATTTTATCAAGAGGAATCAGGTAGTTATTTAGATTGAATTTTGCTGAATCACCACTCACGCGTATCTCTACCTGGCGCGGGCTTTGAAACTCACCGGTTCGAGTATCCATGCGCATACTTAACAATCTATTCGCGTTTTCCGGGTTCAGGTAAGAGACACTACAAGTTGTCATCGCACCTTGCGGCTCGTTACGGGACTTAATTTCGCCCCCGGAAGAGAAAAATGTACTTAATGTTGAAACCTTTGTCTCACCACCAAGCTTTTCTTTAACTTTCTTAAAGCAAATATCTATTCCATCAGATAATGAGTATTTATAATTTCTCACTGTATCAGCGGCATATAAAGGAGAATGCAAAAATATTGTTATTCCAGCAATGGTCGATAACATGTTAAATTTAGTTGATACTCTCATAAAAATCCCTTTTAGGTTGATAGTACACCCAATATAATGAGTATGATTAAAACAAATAATGTCCGCGCTCAATAAATGTACCGATGATCCTGTTATATATTTCTGTGGATGTTGAGTATCTAACCGCCTTACGATTCAGCCGTTTTATCTTGCTATGAAGATTCATTTTTTCACATTAATTCATGGTGTATAAAGCTTGAATAATGGATAGACACAAGCTTCAGACTCTACAAACAAAGTCGTCATAAGCTAATTAAGTACACTTTGTCGTTTACTTTAAAATATGGAGCACCATATGTTTTTTTCGAATAATACCTTTGAACTGTTTATGAAGAATCCGGCAAGATATTTAGGCACATCAGGCATTATTTGTGGAATTTTATTTTGTATTGGATCTATAAGAAGCTACTTTATGGAAACCGATCTGTTTGGAATGCCAAATTATCAGACTGGAAATGTAAATTCATTGTTATATTTATTTTCAATCGGCGTTATAGTCATGCTAATAGGTATTTATTTATATAAAAAATCCACTCCCCATATCAAATAATTAATATAACTGAACTATGAGACTGTACCTTGCCCACCTGCTGGACAACATTCTCCCAGAGATTGGCGTGCTTATTTATCTGGCCTTCCACGCCCAGCTTTAGTGCCGCAATATTTGCCCCACCGTCCTGTTTAACCGTCACTCCATCCATCGTGGTAGCAAAGCCTTTGGTATTGTGGACTCTGTTGGCTTCCACAAATGGCTGGAATTCTCATAAAACATGGCAATTTTTCATTCATCGGCACAAGAGTCATCCGTAATAATTTTCTGCTTAAATCGTCTCAAATAGAAGTGATAATCACCGAAAGGCAAGGCACATTCAGCAGATAAACGACCGCGCTTGCTTTGAAATAAAACAGCCCAATGAAAAAAAGGTTGCGCCCTACCCGCTTAATGGTTTACGTTGATTGACAGAAATTATGGCACGTCCTGCATATGGCTATTTTGGCTATATCAGCAAGCCTAAACAGAGAAGCTACTATGAATCGCGTTCAATTTAATCACCATCATCACCATCATCCTGACTAGTCTTGCAGGCCGATGTGTGCTGGAAGACGGTTAACGAATCTTCCAGGTGGCGGTAGAACGCAATAGAGAAAGCCCTCGGAAGATAATCTTCCGAGGGCTTTTTTGTTGCCCACGATTTTATAAAATTAAATTAATAGGTTAAGAGGATTACCATGTTAGATAAAACACGTTTGCGCATTGCGATGCAGAAATCAGGCCGCCTGAGTGACGATTGCCACGAACTGCTATCGCGCTGCGGGATTAAAATCAATTTGCAACAACAGCGCCTGATTGCTTTCGCTGAAAATATGCCAATCGATATCCTACGTGTGCGTGATGACGATATCCCTGGGCTGGTGATGGATGGCGTGGTTGATCTGGGCATTATTGGCGAAAACGTGCTGGAAGAAGAGTTACTGAGCCGCCGAGCTCAGGGCGAAGACCCACGTTACTTCACCTTGCGCCGCCTGGATTTCGGTGGCTGCCGTTTATCACTCGCCGCCTCACTGGATACCGAGTATACCGGCCCGCAATGTCTGCAAAATAAACGCATCGCTACCTCTTACCCACACATTTTAAAGCAATATCTTGATAAACAAGGCGTTACTTTCAAATCCTGCTTACTGAATGGTTCGGTTGAGGTTGCACCACGTGCCGGTTTGGCCGATGTCATCTGCGATTTGGTGTCAACCGGTGCCACCTTAGAGGCCAACGGCCTGCGCGAAGTTG
Organism: Yersinia alsatica; assembly: GCF_902170305.1. Taxonomy (GTDB): domain Bacteria; phylum Pseudomonadota; class Gammaproteobacteria; order Enterobacterales; family Enterobacteriaceae; genus Yersinia; species Yersinia alsatica. Next base: position 340,853 of record NZ_CABHWW010000011.1, read on the forward strand.
AAGTTATCTACCGCTCCAAAGCTTGCCTGATTCAACGTGATGGCGAAATGCCGGCTGACAAACAGCAACTGATTGACCGCCTGATGACCCGTATTCAGGGCGTTATTCAAGCCCGTGAATCCAAGTACATTATGATGCACGCACCAAGCGAGCGTCTGGATGAAATCATTACCCTGCTGCCCGGTGCTGAGCGCCCGACTATTCTGCCATTGGCAGGAGACAAGAGCCGCGTAGCCATGCACATGGTCAGTAGCGAAACGCTGTTCTGGGAAACCATGGAAAAACTGAAGGCGCTGGGTGCCAGCTCCATTCTGGTATTACCGATTGAAAAAATGATGGAGTAACCCATGCAGCCGACGAATTTCAATACCCTAATCGACTGGCAGCAATGCAGCAAAGAGCAGCAAAAAGCGCTGTTGAGCCGCCCAGCTATTAATGCATCAGACAGGATTACCGCGACAGTCAGCGAAATCCTCGACCGGGTGAAAGCCGAGGGCGACAGCGCTTTACGTGATTTCAGCCAACGTTTTGATACTGTGCAAGTTAATGATATCCGCATCAGTAGCGATGAGATAGCCGCTGCCGCCGGACGCCTGAATGACGACATCAAGCAAGCCATGGCACAAGCGGTACGCAATATTGAAATCTTCCACAATGCGCAGAAAATGCCGGTGGTGGATGTTGAAACGCAGCCGGGCGTGCGCTGCCAACAGATTACTCGCCCGATAGCCTCCGTCGGCTTATATATTCCCGGTGGCTCGGCTCCACTGCTCTCTACCGTGCTGATGCTCGGTACCCCGGCGCGCATTGCGGGTTGTCAGCGAGTCATTTTATGTTCTCCACCACCGATTGCCGATGAAATTCTGTATGCCGCGCAATTATGTGGCATTCAAGAAGTGTTCCAGATTGGTGGGGCGCAAGCCATCGCCGCCATGGCCTTCGGCAGTGAGTCAGTACCCAAAGTGAATAAAATCTTTGGGCCGGGCAATGCTTATGTCACTGAAGCAAAACGCCAAGTCAGCCAACGGCTGGATGGCGCAGCGATTGATATGCCAGCAGGTCCGTCAGAAGTGTTGGTTATCGCCGATAGCGGTGCCACACCAGCGTTTATCGCCTCTGACTTGCTGTCTCAGGCCGAGCATGGTCCAGATTCTCAAGTCGTGTTGCTGACCCCAGACGCGGCTATTGCTCAAGCGGTAGCTGTCGCTGTTGAAGAGCAACTCCAGCAGTTATCGCGTGCTGATATCGCCCGCCAGGCGCTGGAAAGCAGCCGTTTGATCATCACCAAAGATTTACAACAATGCATTGATATCAGCAATGAATACGGTCCAGAACACTTGATTCTGCAAATACGTCAACCGCAAGATATTATCGATCAAATCGATAATGCCGGTTCCGTGTTTATGGGTGACTGGTCGCCAGAATCAGCCGGTGACTATGCATCCGGGACTAACCACGTGCTGCCAACCTATGGTTATACCTCGACCTATTCCAGTTTGGGATTGGCCGACTTTGTTAAACGGATGACTGTGCAGCAGCTAACCCCACAGGGGCTGTTAGGTCTGGCATCAACCATTGAAACTCTGGCGCAGGCTGAACAACTGACCGCCCACAAAAACGCCGTCACCCTACGTGTCGCTGCCCTGACAGCCACCAATAAGGAGCAAGCATGAGTAAGTCTGCCAATGTCACTGATTTGGCGCGCGCCAACGTCCGCGCACTGACCCCTTATATGTCTGCCCGCCGCTTGGGGGGAAATGGCGATGTGTGGCTCAATGCGAATGAATATCCGCTGGCGACCGAATACCAACTCACGGCGCAAACATTCAACCGCTACCCCGAATGCCAACCCAAGCTGGTTATTGAGCGCTATGCCGCCTACGCGGGTTTAGAGACGGAGCAAGTTCTGGTCAGCCGTGGAGCCGACGAAGGTATTGAACTGCTGATTCGTGCTTTCTGCGAGCCGGGTAAAGATGCCATTCTGTTCTGCCCGCCGACTTATGGTATGTATGCCGTGAGTGCCGAAACCTTTGGTGTTGAACGGCGTACAGTTCAGGCTAAAGCCGACTGGCAATTGGATTTACCCGCCATTAAAGAGAGTTTGGATGGGGTGAAACTGATTTACGTTTGCAGCCCAAACAACCCGACCGGCAACTTAATCAACCCTGCTGATTTACGTGAAATACTGGAACTGGCACAAGGCCGCGCTATCGTGGCTATCGACGAAGCCTATATTGAGTTCTGTCCACAAGCCTCAGTGAGTGGTTGGTTAAAAGATTATCCGAATTTAGTCATTTTGCGCACCTTATCGAAAGCCTTCGCATTAGCGGGTTTACGTTGTGGCTTTACACTCGCCAACAGCGATATCATCCAACTGCTGCTTAAAGTGATAGCGCCCTACCCATTATCAACACCGGTTGCTGATATTGCCGCACAAGCACTCAGCCCGCAGGGCCTTGAGCAAATGCGCCAGCGGGTAAATGAAGTTCGAGCCAATCGCGAATGGCTTCAGAATGCGCTGCAAGACTGCGCCTGTGTTGAACAGGTATTTACTAGCGAGAGTAACTATTTATTGGCGCGCTTCACTGCTTCCAGCAGTGTGTTCAAAACACTGTGGGATCAAGGCATTATTTTGCGTGACCAAAATAAGCAACCAAGTTTATCCAACTGCTTGCGCATTACTATCGGTACCCGTCAAGAGTGTGAGCGAGTCATTGCGGCTCTGGCTCCCTTGCCAGGTATTGATAGCCTCAATAGTACGAATAAAACTGAGAAGACCCATACCTCCAGCATCCGTAAGGAAACGATATGAGCCAGAAATTTCTTTTTATTGACCGAGACGGCACCTTGATTGCTGAGCCACCGGAAGACTATCAAGTTGATCGGTTGGATAAACTGGCGCTGGAGCCAGAGGTGATCCCGGCATTACTGGCACTGCAAAAAGCAGATTATCGTTTGGTGATGATCACTAATCAGGATGGCTTGGGGACGAGCAGTTTCCCTCAAGAAACCTTTGATCCGCCGCACAACCTGATGATGCAGATTTTCAGCTCTCAGGGGATCAATTTTGAGCAGGTTTTGATTTGCCCACACTTGCCGTCAGATAACTGTACTTGTCGGAAGCCAAAAACCGCATTGGTCGAAAGCTATTTAGCTGAGGGGGTGATGAACAGCGCCAATAGCTATGTGATTGGTGACCGCGAGACTGACCTGCAATTGGCTCAAAATATGGGCATCAGTGGCTTACGTTATCAACGTGATGGTCTAAATTGGTCACAAATCGCCAAGCAACTGACACAACGCGATCGTCATGCTCATGTTAACCGTGTCACCAAAGAAACAGCGATTGACGTTGATGTCTGGCTGGATCGCGAAGGTGGCAGCAAGATCAAAACCGGCGTCGGCTTCTTTGACCACATGCTGGATCAGATTGCCACTCACGGCGGTTTCCGTATGGATATTCAGGTCAGTGGCGATCTCTATATTGATGACCACCACACCGTGGAAGATACCGCGCTGGCACTGGGCGAGGCCATTAACAATGCACTGGGTGACAAACGCGGTATTGGCCGTTTTGGCTTTGTGCTGCCAATGGATGAATGCCTGGCACGTTGTGCGCTGGATATTTCCGGCCGACCGCACCTGGAATATAAAGCTGAGTTTAACTACCAGCGTGTTGGCGACCTCAGCACCGAGATGGTCGAGCATTTCTTCCGCTCCCTCTCTTATGCTATGGCCTGCACCCTGCACCTGAAAACCAAAGGCCGCAACGACCACCACCGGGTAGAAAGTCTGTTTAAAGTATTTGGCCGCACCTTGCGCCAGGCGATCCGTGTTGAGGGTAACACCCTGCCAAGTTCCAAAGGAGTGCTGTGATGGAAGTGGTGATTCTGGATACCGGTTGTGCCAACCTCTCCTCTGTCACCTATGCGGTGCAGCGTTTAGGCTATGCGCCGGTTATCAGCCGTGACCCGGAGATTGTGCTGCGCGCCGATAAGTTATTCCTACCCGGCGTCGGCACAGCGCACGCCGCAATGGATCAATTAAAGCAACGCGAACTTATCGAGTTAATTAAAAGCTGTACCCAGCCAGTGTTAGGTATCTGCCTCGGCATGCAGTTGCTGGCAACCAGCAGTGAAGAAAGTGGCGGTATCGAGACGCTCAGTATTATTGATACCCCGGTAAAACAGATGACGGACTTCGGTTTACCGTTACCGCATATGGGTTGGAACCAGATTACCGCGCAGGCGGGAAATCATCTGTTCCGTGGTATCCCAGACGGAACTTATTTCTACTTTGTGCACGGATATGCAATGCCAATATGCCCAAATACCATCGCCCAAGCCAATTACGGCGAGCCGTTTACCGCCGCAGTCGAAAAAGACAACTTCTTTGGTGTGCAGTTTCATCCGGAACGCTCCGGAGCGGCTGGAGCCCAACTGCTAAAAAACTTTCTGGAGATGTAAGCACCATGATTATTCCCGCTTTGGATTTGATCGAAGGCAAGGTGGTGCGTTTGCATCAAGGCGATTACGGCCAGCAGCGCGACTATGGCAATCACCCATTGCCACGCTTACAGGATTACCAACAGCAAGGCGCTCAGGTATTGCATTTGGTTGATTTGACTGGAGCCAAAGATCCTGCGGCTCGCCAGATCCCATTATTGCGCGAGTTACTGGCTGGTGTTGATGTGCCAGTGCAAGTCGGCGGTGGTATCCGCAACGAGCAAGATGTTATCGCATTACTGGAAGCTGGCGCGACGCGCGTTGTAGTCGGTTCAACCGCCGTTAAGCAACCTGAAATGGTGCAACAGTGGTTTGAGCGCTACGGTTCAGAAGCCATTGTATTAGCTCTGGATGTCCGTATTAATGAGGCCGGTCGCAAGCAAGTGGCTATCAGTGGCTGGCAGGAGAACTCCGATGCCACATTAGAGCAAATTGTTGAACAATTTCTGCCTTTCGGCCTGAAACATGTGCTGTGCACCGATATTTCCCGTGATGGCACCTTGAGTGGCTCAAATGTCGAGCTGTATCAGGAAGTGTGTCAGCGCTATCCACAAGTGGCATTTCAGGCCTCCGGCGGCATTGGCTGTCTGGATGATATCGCCCGCTTACGTGGCAGTGGTGTGCAAGGTGTGATTGTGGGCCGCGCGCTACTGGACGGCAAATTTAACGTGAAGGAGGCGATCGCATGCTGGCAAAACGTATAATTCCTTGTCTGGATGTGAAAGACGGGCAAGTCGTTAAAGGCGTCCAGTTCCGTAACCATGAAATCATTGGGGACATCGTGCCGCTGGCGCAGCGTTATGCGCAAGAAGGTGCCGACGAGCTGGTATTTTACGATATTACAGCCTCCGCAGATGGTCGAGTTGTCGATAAAAGCTGGGTATCACGGGTCGCGGAAGTGATTGATATTCCTTTCTGCGTTGCCGGTGGGATTAAGAGTGTTGAAGATGCCGGTCAGATTCTGACCTTTGGCGCCGATAAAATCTCTATTAATTCACCGGCCCTTGCGGACCCAACGTTAATTACCCGACTGGCCGACCGCTATGGCGTACAATGCATTGTTGTCGGTATTGATACTTGGTATGACGCGGAAAGTAATAGTTATCAGGTATATCAGTTCACCGGTGACGAAAAGCGCACCAAAGCCACCACCTGGCAGACCGAAGATTGGATCAAAGAAGTCCAATTACGTGGGGCCGGTGAAATTGTGCTGAATATGATGAATCAGGATGGCGTGCGTAACGGTTATGATTTGCGCCAATTGAAGCAGATGCGTGCTATCTGTCATGTACCGCTGATCGCCTCTGGCGGAGCCGGAACACCGGAACACTTCCTTGAAGCGTTCCGTGATGCGGATGTTGATGGCGCACTAGCCGCCTCAGTATTCCATAAGCAAATCATTAATATCGGCGAATTGAAAAAGTATTTGTCTGAACAAGGCGTGGAGATAAGAGTGTGTTAAGCGAACAACAAATTAACCAACTAGATTGGGAAAAAGTCGACAATCTGATGCCAGCGATCGTTCAGCATGCCGTATCCGGTGAAGTTCTGATGATGGGGTATATGAATCGGGAAGCACTGGCGGTGACAGAAGAAACCGGCAAAGTGACCTTCTTCTCGCGTACCAAACAGCGGCTATGGACGAAGGGCGAAAGCTCAGGGCACTTCCTCAATGTGGTAAATATCTACCCTGATTGCGACAATGACACCCTGTTGATTCTGGTTAATCCTATCGGCCCGACCTGTCATTTGGGCAATAACAGTTGCTTCGCACCGGCGGCCAGCGACTGGAGTTTCCTGTATCAATTAGAGCAGCTGCTAGCATCACGTAAATCAGCCGATCCGGCCAGCTCTTATACGGCCAAACTCTATGCCAGTGGTACTAAACGCATCGCGCAAAAAGTGGGGGAAGAAGGTGTAGAAACCGCCCTTGCCGCGACAGTGAATGATCGCGAAGAGTTGACCAACGAATCCGCAGATTTGATGTATCACCTGTTGGTGTTATTACAAGATCAAGATTTGGATCTCAGCAAAGTGATTGGCCGCCTACGGGAGCGCCACGAGAAGTAATTTTCTTGTACACTTCTGTAGGATAAAAAAATGCCCCCGACGGTTTAACTGCGGGGGCATTTTTATTGTGGTAAACCACTCATCAACACAATGTACTCAAGGGTATTTACCACTAAAGGCATAATGAGCGGAAGTCGTTTGATTGCGGACAGCGCGCAATCATCCTCACGGACACTCAGTACGTGAGGATGACGAGCACTGCCCAATGTCAAAATACGAACGCGCAGTAGCCGAAAGGTGGATTACTCCATCCATTCAGTGTGGAATACACCTTCTTTATCTACACGCTTATAAGTATGCGCGCCAAAATAGTCGCGCTGCGCCTGAATCAGGTTGGCAGGCAATACTGCTGAGCGGTAGCTATCGTAGTAGTTAATCGCAGCAGAGAATGTTGGTGTCGGGATACCGTTCTGAACAGCATAAGACACAACATCACGCAGTGCTTGCTGGTATTCATCAGCAATCTGCTTGAAGTATGGTGCCAGCAACAAGTTAGCAATATCGGCATTCTCTGCATAAGCATCTGTGATTTTCTGCAAGAACTGTGCACGGATAATGCAACCGGCACGGAAAATCTTAGCGATTTCACCGTAATGCAGATCCCAGTTATTCTCCTCTGAAGCCGCTTTCAGTTGAGAGAAACCTTGTGCATAAGAAACGATTTTACCCAGATACAATGCACGACGGATTTTTTCGATAAACTCAGCTTTATCACCGGCGAAAGGCTGTACTTTAGGGCCAGTCAGTACTTTAGATGCAGCAACACGCTGGTCTTTCAGAGAAGACAAATAGCGGGCAAACACAGATTCAGTAATCAGTGTTAATGGCTCACCCAAATCCAGAGAACTTTGGCTGGTCCACTTACCGGTGCCTTTATTGGCAGCTTCATCCAGAATCACATCAACCAGATATTTACCGGCTTCATCTTTCTTGGTGAAGATATCTTTCGTGATATCAATCAGGTAGCTATTCAGCTCGCCTTTATTCCATTCAGTAAAGGTGCTTGCCAGCTCTTCGTTGCTCAAACCCAAAGACTGTTTTAGCAGAGAATAAGCTTCTGCGATCAACTGCATGTCACCGTATTCGATACCGTTGTGAACCATTTTGACATAATGGCCAGCACCGTCTGCACCGATATAAGCAACACAGGCTTCACCATCATCGGCACGAGCAGCAATTTTCTCAAGAATAGGTGCAACCAGCTCGTAGGCTTCTTTCTGACCACCAGGCATGATTGAAGGACCTTTTAATGCGCCCTCTTCGCCACCGGAAACACCAGTACCGATAAAGTTAAAGCCCTGTGCAGAAAGTTCACGATTACGACGGATGGTGTCTTTGTAGTAAGTATTGCCACCATCAATCAGAATGTCACCTTTATCAAGATGTGGCGTCAGTGAAGCGATAGTTTTATCTGTTGCTTCACCCGCTTTCACCATCAGCAGGATACGGCGTGGTTTTTCCAGTGAATCAACAAACTCTTCAACGGTATAACTTGGCACCAGATTTTTACCTGGATTCTCAGCAACCACTTCGTCGGTTTTGTCTGATGAACGGTTAAAGATAGAGACGGAATAACCACGACTTTCGATGTTGAGCGCCAGGTTACGGCCCATCACCGCCATACCGACAACGCCGATCTGTTGTTTGGACATTAAAAAACTCCTGTCTGAAGGATGACACCTGTTACCGGCCTTGAGGCCAACAGGTTTTTGATGTGGGAAACATGTTAACTCAGGATTATGTCAGCTGGGTAGTGATTGGTGCGATAGATAGCACAACTGACCAGTTGCTGTCCGCACTCGTTTGCTTTATCTGAGCAAACAGTACATATGATTTAATGACTCAAAATAAATAGTACAAAAAAAAAGCAATCACATGGATTGCTTTTCATTTATCGCTGATTTTGCTTACGCCAGAAAATCTTTCAGCCAGGCTTTAAACTCAGCCCCTTGTTTTGGATGGCGTAATCCATAAGCAACATAAGCCTGCATATAACCGAGTTTCTCACCACAGTTATAAGATTGCCCAGCTAAGGCCACAGCATCGACCGGTTTTTCCTCAGCCAAAGCATCAATGGCATCGGTCAATTGAATTCGACCCCATGCCCCTGGTTTGGTTTTTTCTAATAGCGGCCAGATATCGGCAGATAGCACATAACGCCCAACCGCCGACAGATTTGATTGCAAGTCTGCCGGGCTTTGAGGCTTCTCGACCATAGCTTTGATTCGGCTGCTTTCACCGGGAGCCAGTTCTGGCTTCTCACAAGAAATTACCGAGTAATTTGATAATGCCTCGGGTTCGACTGAATGCACCAATACCTGACTCGTCCCCGTCTCTTCGAAACGTTTGACTAATTGGGCAAGGTTATCTCGAGTCAGATCTGATTTCGCATCATCAATCAGAACATCTGGCAGTAACACAGCAAATGGCTCATCCCCTACCAGTGGCTTGGCACACAATACCGCGTGGCCCAAACCTTCAGCATGCCCCTGACGAATATGCATGATAGTCACACCTGGCGGGCAAATAGATTGCACTTCATCCAGTAGTTGGCGCTTAACCCGAGCTTCCAGCATGGCTTCCAGCTCATAAGAGGTATCGAAATGGTTCTCTACCGCATTCTTTGATGAATGGGTTATCAAGATAATTTCTTTAATACCTGCGGCAACACATTCATTAACTACATATTGGATCAATGGCTTATCAACAATAGGTAGCATTTCTTTTGGAATGGCTTTCGTAGCCGGCAGCATTCTCATGCCTAAACCTGCCACAGGAATTACTGCTTTCAATTTGGTCATAATTAACCTACTGATTTCTCATGCGAATTTAAATCATTCTATATTCAGTCGCTAAACCAATCTTAGTCGATTTGCTGCTTCAGCCAGGCTGTAAATTTTTCACCTTCGGTATTGTGGCGGACGCCATAAGTGACAAAGGCTTTCATATAACCTAATTTATCGCCGCAATCGTGAGATTTACCAGTCATATGGAAAGCTTCAACCGGTTCTTGCTCCATTAGCATCGCGATGGCATCGGTAAGCTGAATCTCATCACCTGCACCACGAGGCGTTTTCTTCAGCAATGGCCAGATATCTTTTGACAGCACATAGCGCCCAACTACCGCGAGGTTAGAAGGAGCATCAGCGACGGAAGGCTTCTCAACGACGGCGGTCATTAGCGTGCTTTCACCCGGTGCTAAATCAACATGGCCACAGTCTGCAATACCGTACTTAGAAACATCAGCTTGTGGTACCGGCTCCACCATAATCTGGCTACGCCCCGTTTCCTCAAAACGCTGAATCATCTTGGCAAGGTTTTCTTTAGATAAATCAGCCGTTGAATCATCAAGCAAAACATCCGGCAGCAACACGATAAACGGATTGTCGCCCACCATGGATTGAGCACAAAGTACGGCATGTCCCAGCCCTTTGGCATGGCCCTGACGCACTTGCATGATGGTAACGTCCGGCGGGCAAATATTTTTAATCTCTTTTAATAACTGCCGCTTAACCCGAGATTCCAGTGCCGCTTCCAATTCAAATGATGTATCGAAATGGTTTTCTATCGCATTCTTCGATGAATGGCTGACCAACACGATCTCTTTGACCCCGGCAGCAACACATTCATTCACGATATATTGAATTAGGGGCTTATCGACCACCGGCAGCATTTCTTTCGGAATCGCCTTGGTCGCTGGCAACATGCGGGTGCCAAGTCCGGCGACAGGAATGACTGCCTTCAATTTCTTTTCCATCAACCATACCTTTTCTGGAGTAGCCACTTAGTAGGCCTGCAAATAGATATAAATACTAACTCACAATCTCGGTCGTGCAAGACTGTATGCTAAATCCTAATCATCCTATATTTATATATTATTTCAATGTATTACGAGGAAAGTCCTAATAGTATAAGGGCAGAAAAATTGACGTTCTAATGACTCATTATATTCCACATTAACATTTTGTTAAGCTAACCTTAGATAATTTGCCTACTTGTGAGCATTTCTTCCCTTTTTTAAGATTAAACCTAGCTAAGTATTTAAGTCCAAAACACTCACCTTCCTGAACGGTTTATTTATCAATCAGTTACGATGATAACTTACTATCACCTTTTACTGCTGATTATTTGTCCTATAGCTCATGGGGATAGGTTATTGGATGATTGGATGTTGAATTTTAGCCTATGAGCGCCCATTATTCGCTTTGGCGGCATAAGCCGTAGAAATAAAAGGTGAAGTTAGATATATGGAATGGATCGCAGATCCTACTATTTGGGCAGGGCTGGCGACGCTAGTTGTGCTCGAAATTGTGTTAGGTATTGACAACCTAATATTTATTGCCATTTTGGCGGAAAAACTGCCCCGTCATCTACGGGATAAGGCCCGAGTCACAGGTCTACTGTGCGCCCTGTTGATGCGTCTGGTGCTATTGGCCAGTATCTCGTGGTTAGCGACATTGACGACTCCGTTGGTCACTATTTCAGGGCATCCATTCAGTGCGCGTGACCTGATTATGCTGATCGGGGGGATATTCCTGCTTTTTAAAGCTACGATGGAGCTCAATGAGCGACTTGAAGGGAAGGATCATCAGCAAAACCAACAACGTAAAGGTGCGCGTTTCTGGCCAGTAGTGGCACAGATTGTGGTATTGGATGCCATCTTCTCTCTTGATTCGGTGATTACCGCGGTCGGGATGGTAGACCATCTCGCCGTCATGATGGCCGCCGTCTGTATTGCTATTGGTTTGATGTTGTTAGCCAGTAAGTCACTGACTCGCTTTGTGAATGCGCATCCAACCATTGTTATTCTCTGTTTAAGCTTCTTACTGATGATCGGCTTCAGTTTGGTGGCCGAAGGCTTTGGCTACCATATTCCGAAAGGTTATCTGTACGCTGCCATTGGTTTCTCCGTCATCATTGAGTCACTGAATCAGTTTGCGCAGTTCAACCGCCGTCGCTTTCTGTCGACTGTCCGCCCATTACGCGAAAGGACTGCAGAAGCCGTGTTGCGAATGCTCAGTGGCAAACATGAAGAGGCTGAGTTAGATAACCATAGCGCTAATCTGATTGCAGATAATACCAGCACCGGTCAGGAGGTGTTTAATGAGCAAGAACGCCGAATGATAGAGCGCGTATTAGGATTGGCCCAACGCACAGTCAGCAGCATCATGACATCGCGCCATGATGTTGAATATCTGGACCTTAATGATCCACCTGAAAAACTGACCCAATTGCTGACAAAAAATCTGCACACTCGAATTGTTGTCACCGAGGATAGCTCGACAGATGAACCTTTGGGAGTTATTCACGTAATTGATTTACTGAGGCAGCAGTTAGCGGATGAAAAACTCGACTTGCGGGCGTTGATTCGTCAGCCGTTAATTTTCCCGGAGCAAGTTTCGCTGTTGATGGCATTAGAGCAATTCCGCCAGGCACAAACGCATTTCGCCTTTGTGGTCGATGAGTTTGGCTCCATCGAAGGGGTTGTCACCCTAACCGACGTGATGGAGACCATTGCAGGTAATCTGCCGGTGGCCGGTGAGGAACTCGATGCCCGCCACGATATACAGCAAACGGAAGAAGGTTGCTGGATTGCGAACGGCTATATGCCACTGGAAGATTTAGTGCTCTATATGCCATTGCCAATTGATGATAAACGCGAGTATCACACCTTGGCTGGGTTATTGATGGAATATACCCAGCGGATACCTCAGGTTGGCGAGCAGTTGAAGATTGGTGACTATCTATTTGAGCCTTTAGAAGTGAGCAGTCACCGTATATTAAAGGTCAAAATAACGCAGTTGACAGCGCCAGATCCTGATTATGAAGTGTAGCTGACTCGCTCATACGGCTGAAATTGGCCAAGTAAATCATCAAAAATAAAGCCGGGTTGCAGTTCATATCGCTACCCGGCTTTTTTATCGATTCATGTCGATATTATAAGTGTACTGGCACCAGAATCTCAGTTGCCACAATCACCACAATCAACCCAACCAGAACAGGTACGGAGGTCCGTTTCACCACTTCGAAAGGTGATATTTTTGCCATACCGGCAACCGCAACCACAACACCTGAAACCGGGGATAAAGTGCGCCCTAAATTCGACGCCTGTAGCATAGGGATAACCAGATAAGCTGGATTTATTCCCATTTGTGCGGCAAGTTTCGGAATCAACTCCACAAACGCATAAAATGGTGCATTACCTGAGCCGGTGGTCATTGCTGCCAGCATAGTAATCACCACCAGAACCAGCATCATAATAATGCCGCCGGTACCGAAAGATTGCGCCAATCCAATTAGACCGCTGATAAAACCTACAGTACTTAATCCCTGCGCAAATACACCCGCAGCGACCAATAACATCACCACGGTCGCAAATGCATCGGCCATACCACGATAAGCAACCTCAAGGCCGCTAAATACAGATTTGGCACTAAAGCTACGTAAGAATTCAATCACCGCGGCAATCAGCATGCAGATAACCAATACTGTGATGATGTGTAGCTCTGGCCCCCATTTACCATCAAATATCAACACGCCGATAATAGGGGTAAATGGCAAGATGGCATAAAAGCCGGGCGCATTGGTGGTGATGTCATTTATATCCATCATCTCATGCTTTTCCTGGCTCTTATTGTCTAGGTAGCGCTGCCAGAAAAAGTGAGCAATAGCCATGCAGACGATAGCGGCAATAGAGATAGGTAATGTCGTTTTAAATGCAAAATCAACCAATGGCATTTCAGAGGCTTGCGCCGCTAGCACGACGTCACCAGACGTCGGCGCCAGAATAATCGCCGCAGGTGAGGCACAAATTGCAGCAGCAGCCCCACGGCTGATACCGACATTAACCATCACTGGGAACAATGTGGCCATCAGTAACACACCTAACCCAGTGGCAGATGACACTGCCAAAGACATCAGGCAGGCAATGATGTAAGCCGCAACCATCAATAAATATGGGGAGTTAATCATCTGTAATGGTTTAGATGCTAACTTAACCACCACATCATTTGCGCCGATATGAGTCATATAAGCGGCAAAACCGCATAACATCATGATCATCATGCCGAGATCGCCACCACGGCTCATCAGCAGAATTTTGACATACTCGACAATATCCGTCGCACGCCAACCGGTTGAGGTGGCGCTGGCCGGTAATACGCTTTTGCCCATCAAGGCGCTGATAATTAGCAGCAGCAGGCCACCCACCATCAATACACCAGTGGCAGAATAGCCTTTAATAATATAGCGACCTACACCTACAGCCACTACAATCCCAATCAAAAGATCTAACATATACCCTCTCTCACCGAATATCCCCTTCGTCCATGAAGCCACAGAGGATTAGCTCGTTAGCTATCTGCAACACCATGTTCTTGGGCATTATCATTTGTTGCTGGATGTTGTATTAAGATTTTTCTTGTAAATATGCAGAAATAGCTCTGCACTCTGCCCAAAGTCAGCCGGCGAGTTTATGACATCTATCAATGATTCGCAGAGATTTTAGAAACAAATATTAGTTTGTGAGCAGGAGAGAGGATTTTATGTTTAAAAAGGCGAGATTGATGATCAATGCAACAACAGAAAGATAACAAAGAAAGGTCATTATCCTCCGATAAGCCGCTCGACTTATCGGAGGGGAATATACTCGTTAAAGCTTATCAATAAGCTTTCTAAGATCCTTCTGCGCGCGGTTCCCTTGATTACGCTCAGTCCAGTCGCTCAGTGCTTTCTTAGCGCGCTGCTGCAATTCATTACGCAGAAGCTGCTCAACATTCAGTTGATAACTCAGTTGCGTCCACGGCCCATAAATGCGCAATGGGATATCCGTGTTCTGCAAGAACTTGACCAAGTTATCTTGCCCACTCCAGCCTTGCATCACTCGCACGGATAAGTTCATATCACATTGCTGCTGCGGCAAGTTAAGTTCCCCGTGGCCTTTGATGGCAATCAATGCAGAATCGGCGCTGAGGCTACTTACATCGACTTTCCCTTTATTCAGAGCCAGCTTCGCTTGCAGCTGTTTAACCTCAGTATAGCGCTCATAGCGGTCCTGACCTTTGACATCACTGGAACTGCGGGTCACCGCCTGCTGGATAAGTTGCTGAATATTCAGCCCCTGCAACTGCGCGCCATTCATACTGAACTGTGCATCGCCTTTCCAGCGGTGGTTGAATGCCTCAACATCTAAGCCATCACCAGACAGCTGCGCTTTCATGGAGAATTTACCCGTCATCATCTGCGGTAAACCTGCAGCCAATAACACTGGCCCCAACTCCATATTATTTATTACCGGGCCAACTGTGGCTAACACCTTCTTGCCAGTTACATTCAGCGATCCCGGCAGGGAGAAATCACCACCTAAGGCTTTGCCCGTTAAGTGACTGATTTGTACATCACCGCGTTGGTTTGATGCTTGCAGATTCAATTGGCTGACATTGATGGCGCGATAAACCAAATTATTCGCAGTGAGTTTAATTTGCGCCGTAAAATCACGCAGTGCCTGTAAATCCTGCCCAACATCATCATCAGTCTGAATTGCAATAACGGGGGCAGTCACGGCCGGTTGTTTAACCGTGTCTTTACTACCCGCCGTGCTTTTAGGCTCCCACCCAAAGATAGTATCCAAGTTAAGATTATCGGCAGCCAGATTGATGACATAATCAGGTACGTCACCGAGAGTTGCTTTGGCACTCCCCGTTAACTGGTTGTTATTCGCCGAGAAACTCAGCTGATTCAACAATAATTGCTGAATATCACTTTGATAGCTGGCTTGTAGTGTCCCCTCCCCGCTCACCCCACCGACAGGAATATCTGCCCCTTCTACTTTATAAGTAAATTGGCTGATATTGGCGCTGAATTGCTGTGGGTAACGCCCCATATCGGCATCGGCAACCATCGAGAAAGTGACATCCCGCTGATTTCGATTAACACGACTGGAGAGCGAGATATGAACTTGCCGCTGCGAGTCTTGTTGCAGTTCAAGATTAATATCGCGGACATTCACTTGATCATTGTCTGTCCGTTGCCAAATCAGCAAGCTGTCGGCAACCTGGACTTTATTGATATCGAGCTTCCAGGCTCGATGCTCATCAACCGGCGCATTTCCACTTGGTGCAACCGGTGCCCCTGGCTGCTGTTGAGCTTCACTGTCTGGGGTTAAGCGGATAACCGCCCCTTTCAGCATCACCTGCTTAATATCAAGTTGATGTGACAGCAACGGCCAGAGTTTGACATCAAGGCGCATATTTTCAGCACTGACCATCGGGGCAGTAGCACCGGGAGCAGTTAACGCCGTCCGACCAGCAATAATGCTAAGTTGCGGCCAGACATGCCAACGTAAATCGCCTTCAAGTTGCAGTTGATAACCACTTTTCCTCTCGACTTGTTTGACCATGTACGCACGAAAGTCATTAGGATTTACTAGCAATACCAATGCGCTCATACCTGCAACTAATACAACGAGCAGGATAATTAACGTCGTTAGTAATCGTCTCATGACATCCTCTTGTCTAAACAAGCGATAAAGCCCAAACGGGCTAAAATCTCAGCGAGAAAAATGGCTAGTCTTTATCTATACGACTGGCTACAGCACCTTGTTGACCACGATATTTTGCATCCTGACGGCTATTGTAAGGGCGGGCCGCCGGTCCAGAGAGTGGCTCAAAACTCAGCGCACCAATTAACATCCCTGGGCGCAGAGCCAATGGCAACTTACCTGAATTATAGAACTCCAGCACAATCCTGCCTTGCCAACCGGGATCTATTCGGTGTGCGGTCACATGCACCATCAATCCAAGGCGAGCCAGAGAGGAGCGGCCATCAAGCCAGCCGACCAGATCATCAGGAATAGTGACTGACTCTAACGTGACGGCCAGCGCCAGTTCACCGGGATGCAGGAAGAACGCTTCCCCTTCGGGCAGATTGATTTCATCGCTCATAACCCGTTCCAAGGCTTCACTGACTTCATCTTTCGGGCCGCTTAAATCAATAAATGCCGCAGTGTGGCCGCGGAACACGCGAAATTGGTTGCCTAAGCGAACATCGACTGTGGCACCATTGATACGTTCTACCGGCGGACGAGGGTCGATACCCAATTTGCCGCTGTCCAGCCAAGCTTCTATGTCACGATCGCACAGTCTCATCGCTTAAATCTCCATTAAAATTCGCATGTTACAGCTTATATACTATGAAAGCTGCCATATTAAGAAGCAAAGGTCCAGACGAACATTACTCAAAGAACTGGCTGATTTTCGCTTTTAGAATATCGATCGCAATTCGGTTCTTGCCACCCCGTGGAACAATAATGTCAGCATATTGCTTAGACGGTTCGATAAATTGCAGGAACATTGGGCGCACAGTTTTCTGGTATTGAGCCATCACAGAATCCATTGAGCGACCACGTTCATTAACGTCACGCTTCATACGCCGCATTAAGCAGATATCCAATGGGGTATCAACGAAGATCGAGAAGTTCATCTCCTGACGCAGGCGAATATCGGTCAACAGCAAGATCCCTTCCAGAATAATGACTTTCTTCGGTTCTAAATGGACGGTTTCTTTTTTACGGGTGTGCTCAGTGTAACTGTAAAGTGGCAGTTCAATAGACTTGCCGGCTTTTAGCGATTGCAGGTGTTCCAACAATAAGTTGTGGTCCATGGCGCTAGGGTGGTCATAGTTGGTTTTGACCCGCTCTTCCATCGACAGATGACTTTGGTCTTTGTAATAGCCATCCTCTGGGATGACGCCGATATGTTGGTCACCAACCTGTTCGCGCAATTCACGATACAACGTACTGGCGATAAGACTTTTTCCGGAAGCTGAGGCACCCGCTATCCCGATAATGACGCACTGGTGTGCTTTGTCAGTCATAAAATTAAAGACCTGATTACTAAGTGTGAGGGGAGACGAAGCACGCAAGCTGCTTCGAGCGCGGCAATTATAAGGAGTTAACCGGTCTGATGCCAGTGCTATACCCTGTATACTTGAAGTTGCAGCGGTGTTGGCTGCTCTCGAACACCGTCGTAACTCCAATTACTTGGTGTAATAACTTGCATAGCTGAAGTTGCAACAGTTATTAGCTGCAACTTCAACCCTTTGAGGTATCTACAAAGTGTGGTGGCTAAACCGCGCGGAATGAAATCTCGGTTGGAATAGCTTCGCCCTGCCAGTACATTTCAGCTGCAACATTAGACGCCAACTGGCGGTATATATCCGCAAACTCGCTATCTGGGTGGCTGATAACCGTAGGCTCGCCGCGGTCGAGATCTTCACGTAACGAAATATGCAGTGGGATTTGGCCCAGTAACTTGCAATGATATTTCTGCGCCAGCTTCTCTGCCCCACCGGTGCCAAAAATAGGCTCCAGATGGCCGCAATTGCTGCAAATATGCATACTCATATTTTCAACGATACCCAACACCGGCACATGCACTTTCTCAAACATCACAATGCCCTTCATGGCATCGATCAGGGCAATATCCTGTGGTGTGGTTACCACTAGCGCGCCAGTTACCGGAATGTTCTGCGACAATGTCAGCTGAATATCACCCGTACCCGGTGGCATATCGATCACCAGATAGTCCAAGTCTGGCCATAGGGTATCTTGCAACATCTGCATCAACGCCTTGCTGGCCATTGGGCCACGCCACACCATGGCATTCTCGTCGGTAACCAAATAGCCAATCGAGTTAGTCGCAATTCCGTGGGCCATAATCGGTGCCATGTGCTTGCCATCAGGGGACGTTGGCCGCTGATTCATGGTGCCCAGCATGTTTGGAATGGAAGGACCATAGATATCGGCATCCAGAATACCGACTTTTGCCCCTTCTTCGGCCAGAGCCAGCGCCAGGTTAACGGCAGTGCTGGATTTCCCCACCCCGCCTTTACCGGAACTGACCGCCAGAATATTGCGCACACCTTTCACGCCAGGCTGGTCATTGGCACGTTTTAGCGTCGTAATATTATGAGAAAGCTTCCAGTCAATGGCTTTGGCACCGGTCACTGCCAGCAATTCTGCACTGACTGACTCTTTTAATATGTCAAAACCGAACTGCCAGGCAAAAGGCATCACCAGCTCGATATGCAGCACATTGTCCAGCAAGGCACAGTGATGAATAGCACGCAGGGTGTTGAGATCCTTTTGCAAGGTTGGGTGAGTAAAGGTAGCAAGAACCTTTGAAACTTTTGATTGCAGCAGGTCAGCGGTGGTCTGCTCGGGGGATTTTGGGCTCATCCCGGCTCCTTAAATTTATCGTTATTAACCTCTAATAGTGTACCAGAACTCATCAGTACCTGTGTGCGTCGAATAGTGAGAAAACCGAGGCGACTCGCATAACCTTGTAGTCTGGTGTTAATGACATTCATCGTGTTAATAACCAAATGTGCTGAAAATCAGCCAAAATGGACCGGTTATGACTTAAGGCAGCCTGTGGGTTGCCTTACCCTAGCGACAAACCCGCTTATCGGTTAACATCAAAGACCCTTTAATCGACATAAAGAAAGCAATTTCCCACTATGGCTCAAGTCGCGAAAAAAATATTGGTGACGTGCGCGCTACCATACGCTAACGGTTCTATTCATCTCGGTCATATGCTCGAGCACATCCAGGCAGATATCTGGGTCCGTTTCCAGCGAATGCGCGGCAACCAGGTTCATTTTATCTGTGCAGATGATGCCCACGGCACCCCAATCATGCTGAAAGCTCAGCAACTGGGTATCGAACCGGAGCAGATGATTGCCGAAATGAGCCAGGAGCACCAACAGGATTTCGCCGGTTTCGCTATCAGCTATGATAACTATCACTCAACCCACAGTGATGAAAACCGTGAACTGTCGAGCCTGATATATAGCCGCCTAAAAGCTAACGGCTATATCAAAAATCGCACCATTTCTCAGCTCTATGATCCTGAGAAAGGTATGTTCCTGCCCGACCGTTTTGTGAAAGGCACCTGTCCGAAGTGCAAATCACCCGATCAGTATGGCGATAACTGTGAAGTTTGTGGCGCAACCTATAGCCCAACTGAGCTTATCGATCCAAAATCTGCGGTTTCCGGCGCTACACCGGTAATGCGGGAGTCTGAGCACTTCTTCTTCGACCTGCCTGCTTTCAGCGATATGCTGCAAGCCTGGACACGTTCCGGTGCACTGCAAGAACAAGTTGCCAACAAAATGCAGGAATGGTTTGAATCGGGTCTGCAACAGTGGGATATCACCCGTGATGCTCCTTACTTCGGTTTTGAAGTCCCTGATGCACCGGGTAAATATTTCTATGTGTGGCTGGATGCCCCTATCGGCTATATGGGCGCATTTAAAAACCTGTGTGACAAACGTGGCGATTTGGATTTTGATGAATTCTGGCGTGAAGGCTCAACAACTGACCTTTACCACTTCATTGGTAAAGACATTGTTTACTTCCATAGCCTGTTCTGGCCAGCTATGTTGGAAGGCAGTAATTTCCGTAAGCCAACCAACCTGTTTGTTCATGGCTATGTCACGGTAAACGGCGCGAAAATGTCGAAATCCCGCGGCACATTTATTAAAGCGGGCACTTACCTGAAACATCTGGATGCCGATTGCTTGCGTTATTACTATGCCGCCAAGCTCTCTTCACGCATTGATGATATTGACCTGAATCTGGAAGATTTCGTCCAGCGAGTTAACGCCGATATCGTTAACAAAGTGGTGAATCTGGCCTCCCGTAATGCAGGTTTTATCAATAAGCGCTTTGCTGGCAAGTTAGCTGACCAACTTGCTGACCCAGCCCTGTATAAAACCTTTACCGATGCCGCAATCAGTATTGCTGATGCTTATAACAGCCGTGAATCAAGTAAAGCGATTCGCGAAATCATGGCACTGGCTGATGTTGCCAACCGGTATGTTGATGAGCAGGCCCCTTGGGTGGTGGCAAAAGAAGAAGGCCGCGATGCCGACTTGCAAGCAATCTGCTCTATGGGTATCAACCTGTTCCGTGTTCTGATGACCTATCTCAAGCCGGTATTGCCATCCCTGACAGAACGTACTGAGGCTTTCCTCAATACTGAGTTGACATGGGATAGCATTGAACAGCCGTTGCTGGGCCATCAGATCAATGCCTTTAAAGCACTGTTTAACCGTATTGATTTGGACAAGGTGAACGAAATGGTCGCCTCTTCTAAAGAAGATATGGCTCCGGCAGTTGTGGCTACAGGTCCATTAGCCGATGATCCGATTCAAGAAACCATCAGTTTTGATGACTTTGCCAAAGTGGATATGCGCATCGCGCTGATTCAACAAGCCGATTTTGTCGAAGGTTCAGATAAGTTATTGAAACTGAAGCTGGATCTCGGTGGTGAAACCCGTCAAGTCTTCTCTGGTATCCGTTCAGCTTACCCTGACCCGAAAGTACTGGAAGGGCGTCTAACGGTGATGGTGGCGAATCTGGCCCCACGTAAAATGCGCTTTGGTATTTCAGAAGGCATGGTGATGGCAGCAGGTCCTGGCGGTAGCGATATCTTCCTGCTCAGCCCGGATAATGGTGCTCAACCCGGTATGCAAGTGAAGTAAATTCACTCAGTTAAATGCTGGTCAAGGATAACTTGACCAGCATTTTCATTATATCTAACAGTTTATCTCAGCTATATTCTTACTCTTTGGGAACTTGAGGTTGCCGCTCACGTTGCCAAGCTTCCAACCAAAAAAGCATATTAATAAATAGACTTAGTGAGAAAATCAAAAATAAAATATTATCCAATAAAGAAATTTTAACCAGGGCATTAATAATAATATTCTTATGATGTTTTACTTCCACAAAGCCAGATGAAAAAAACCAAAATACGCCAACCGCCCCCAAAACATTTAATGTCACAACAGGCCAGTGCCATTTAGCCAGCAAAAAGAAAATCCACGACAATACCATCAGTGAAATAATGGCATCGTCCAACTCAATTAGCAGGAAAAAACTTATATATAACAAACTAAAACAAAGCAGAGTTAACCCAAATGGATACTCATCGGGCAAGACCGATGCTAACTGTTTTCTCCGCTCACACACTGGCGGCTTGATGTCATAGATATTAATAAATACCAGGTAAAGTAAAAATACAATAGATAAGAGCCACGGGAGTAGACCGGGCAAAAAGTAATGTCCAAGAGGAAGAAGGTGAAAAACCAGTAAATAAGGGCTTAGTCTTTGGCTGGCTAAACGATACGAGCAAGGCAATAATAAGACCAATGAAAGTACCGGAAAAAAAGAGCGTAGCGACAGTGATATAATGTCATCAATTAAATCGGGAAACAGTATCGTGACGAAGAGAACAATCACCATTAACGTTAATAAATAGCGAATAAATAGAAAAAGAAACTCACTGCGAGACATATAGCGACAAAAAGCGCTATCGCTAACAGCAGTATTGATAATATACCTCGAATTCAGCTGTGCCTGATTGGCAGCGTCCATTCTGAATTTACATAGGTTGCTAATTTTACCCATGGTGATTTTAATCCTTTAAATATTTAAAAACGTAAAAAGTTCACATCGGTTATGGCTATTAGCCTTTATTATTATCCCTCAGTGCTATTTAGAATATCAGCACTCGGTTAGTAACGAAATAAAATAATAATTAGACTATTGTCATAGTCACTATAAGGTTATATTTAGCCTCACATTAACCATGTAAAATAAAAGGTTATTAGTTTCTATTGGCTTCCATTGTAATAACAGACGACTTGCCTCCCTACCTTTTGCTGCTTATTTACTCTATCCAAACTAAAAGATATAACGCGATCCAAAAATTCATAACAAAGTTAATTCCTTATCAAAATAGTTATGGTTATGATGCTGTGCAGAGACAGATAGACGTCTAGACACAAAGACAGCTATAACAATGACAACAACACACCACATTGCATACCTTATCGACACCATGACGGAGTTCCGGATGAAAAAAATCGCTTCCCCTTTACTGGCCCTGAGCCTGCTGACGGCACTGCCGGTATTCGCGGCAAACACCGCCACTGTTGCTCCAATCCCAGACGCTATCGCTAAGCATCAAGGGCAGATTAAAATTGCGGTGATCCGTAATTTGGGTTCCGATGACAACACCACACAGTTCCTGTCGGGTGTATTGAAAGAAGGTAAAAAACTGGGTTTCAAAATCGATACTTTCCTAAGTAACGGTGATGACGCGCGCTTCCAAGACTTCGTCAATCAGGCCATTAGCCAGAAATATGACGGCATTATTCTTTCTCAGGGCCGTGACCCTTACTCGACTGAGTTAGTTAAACGTATTGCCGCCAGTGGCATTGCGGTGTCTGTATTTGACACCGCCATTCAAGGCGACATTCCCGGCCTGACGGTTACCCAGCAGGACGATGCTTCTCTGACCAATGAATCTTTTGGTCAATTAATCAAAGATTTCAATGGCAATGCCAATATTATCAAACTCTGGGTGGCCGGTTTCCCACCGATGGAACGTCGTCAGGCTGCTTATCAGGCACTGCTGAAACAGAATCCTGGCATTCATGAACTTGAATCTATCGGTGCCGTATCTTCAGATGTTCAAGGTGATACCGCCAACAAAGTGGGCGCAGTATTGGCGAAGTATCCGAAAGGGAAAGTCGACGCTATCTGGGGTACTTGGGATGCCTTTACTCAAGGTGCCTATAAAGCCTTACAAGAAAATGGCCGCACTGAAATCAAACTGTACAGCATTGATATTTCAAATCAGGATTTGCAATTGATGCGTGAAGCCAATAGCCCGTGGAAAGTCAGTGTTGCGGTTGATCCTAAGCTGATTGGGGCCGTTAACTTGCGCCTAATTGCCAAGAAAATTGCCGGTGAAGAGACGCCAGCCAGTTATGAGTTCCGTGCAGCATCAATTCCACAAGCCTTGCTCGCCAGTCAACCTGGCCCTGTCAACGTGGCCGGTTTAAGTAAAATCATTCCGGGCTGGGGCCAGTCAGATGATTTCAACTCACCTTGGTTTGCCACTCTGGCGGCCAAAAACGGCCAGTAATAGCCAATAGGGTCAATTGATTTGGAGTGAAATAGATGGCTACGCAAGGATACTTGCCGATACCGGAATACAGCCGCAATATGCGGCTGATTGGTCATAGTGATCAAGGCGGAAAACCCGATGGGGTGCAGGTTATGGTGCACCGCGGCTATGCCTATGTCGGCCATATGGTGTCGCAAGGTGTATCAATTATTGATGTGCGAGATGCAAAAAAACCTCGTCCCGCTGGTTTTATTGCCGCCCCCGCCAATACCTGGAATGTGCATTTGCAGGCCCATGATGACCTGCTTTTGGTGATTAATGCCCGAGATCTGTTCGCTGATGCCAGTTTTGCTGAAGAAAAAGTGTATTACACTCGTTCGGTGGCGCAGACCGTCAGTACCCGTCAGGAAGGTCGCAGTTGGAGTGCCGGGCTGCGTATTTTTGATATTTCGACACCCGATAAACCACGCGAGATAAGTTTCCTGCCGCTTGATGGCATTGGTATTCATCGCATCTGGTATGTCGGTGGACGCTGGGCTTATGTTTCCGCATTGTTAGATGGCTACAGTGATTATATCTTTCTGACCATTGACCTGGCTGACCCGCAAAAGCCGCAGGTGGCTGGCCGCTATGCTTTGCCCGGTATGCATACCGCCGCCGGAGAACACGCAAGCTGGCCTGAAGGTAAACGCTATGCATTGCATCACGCCATTATCAGTGGCGACACCGCTTATGGCAGTTGGCGTGATGGCGGCTTGACCCTGTTGGACGTCAGTGACCGCCATGAGCCAAAACTGATTAGCCATCGCAACTGGAGCCCCCCTTTTGGTGGCGGTACTCACACCGCCCTGCCGCTACCCGACCGCGACTTATTAGTGGTGCTGGATGAGGCGGTATTAGATAATCAGGAAGATGGTGAGAAACACATTTGGCTGTTCGATATTCGCGAGCCAACTAATCCGGTAAGCATCTCGACCTTCCCTGTGCCGGATGAGCAAGATTATGTGAAAAAAGGCGCTCATTTTGGCCCGCATAATCTGCATGAAAATCGGCCCGGCAGCTTTATTAGCTCATCATTAATTTTTGCCACCTATCAAAATGCCGGCGTGCGTGCTTATGATATCAGCAACCCTTATCAACCCAAGGAAACCGGTGCGTTAGTCCCCGCCGCACCCGAAAAAATGATGGATAAACGGCCCGGACGCCCGCAAGTTATTCAGTCATGTGATGTGTTTGTTGATGCACAAGGGATTATCTACAGCACCGATTATAATGGTGGTCTCTCAATCATCGAGTATTTAGGTTAATTATCTATTAAAAGCAGGTCGATTTAGGTCGATCTGCTATTTGCGAAAAATTTTTCCTCCTACCCCCTCTCTTTCTCATCGTAATAGTCTACTGTAATTGGCTGAGCCGCTTTGTCGTCATGCTGTGCTAGTCATTTTTTTGATTGAAAAACAAGCATGTATGCCCAAATAATCAAAATAAGAAAATACCATGAAAGGTTTTCCATCGCGTGTTACCAACCTGCTGATTGCATCGCTAGTCTTGACCATAGGGCGAGCCGTCACCCTGCCCTTTATCACCATCTATCTGGCAGAGCATTTCCAGCTAGCGCCAGATAAGGTTGGACTGGTATTGGGGGCGAGTTTGACTCTGGGTATTTTCACCAGCCTTTATGGCGGCTATCTGGTTGATAAATTTAATAGAAAGCAGCTGATTCTGCTGGCGGTCGCGCTATTTTCAGTCACCTTCTTTACCCTGCCATGGATTGAGCATCCGGCGTGGATCATCCTGATTCTGGCCCTGCTGCACTCGGCATACTCGGTCTACAGTATTGCGATCAAAGCTTGTTTTGCCGACTGGTTGCCAGTCAATGAGCGAATCAGAGCCTTTTCAGCCAACTACACCTTGGTCAATGTCGGTTGGGCGATCGGCCCGGCGTTGGGGGTGTTGGTGGTCGGCATTGGCCCGCAAGCACCGTTTATTATTTCCGGCCTACTGGCACTGTCGGTTGTCATCATTCTGAAATTCAGGATAGACAGCACTGATATGTCAGTCGCAGAACGTTCACCTACGGAATCCGTACCTGATTTCCGCCAAACATTCCGCATTCTGCGTCATGATAAGCGACTGATTTATTTCACTCTCGGCAGCATGCTCAGCGCCATTGTCTTTGGCCAGTTTTCTGGCTATTTATCCCAATATCTGATTACCGTTTCCGATGCTAAATTTGCCTATCAGGTGATTGGCGCAGTGATGACCGTGAATGCGGTTATTGTGATTACTCTGCAATACTTATTAAGCCGCCGTATGAATCAGCAAAACTTAATGCGTTGGCTGGTACTGGGTACCTTATTCTTCATTATTGGCTTGTTCGGGTTTATGGCGGCTCAGGACTCAATTCCATTGTGGATGCTGGCAATGGCAATATTCTCATTGGGCGAAATTATTGTTATCCCGGTCGAATACATGTTTATCGATTTTATTGCTCCGGCGAATCTCAAAGGCAGTTACTATGGGGTACAAAACCTCGGCCAGCTAGGGGGTGCCGCCAACCCGGTGCTCTGTGGTTTCTTACTCGCGTATGCAGCACCACAAATGATGTTCTATATGCTGATTGTCGCCGCTCTGCTGGGGCTGATATTTTTCTATCGCGGTTACCAACTGGCTAAAGAACAAGAAAGTGCCGCCAAATGTCGTCGCTCTGATCTGGCTTAGGGTCACTAGAGCTAGTCGTGATTGGCATATTTCCATTAATATTATTCATAATGTGATTGCTAGCACATAACCATAGTTAATTGTATGATGAATGCATTCCGTCACTCAGGATCTTTTTTATGCGCAACGTGACTTCACTTTGCTGGCAGTACCTGCGGGCTTTCGCCATTATCTATCTGTGCTTATGGGCCGGTAAGGCTGTTGCCCTGCTGCTGCCTATCACTATTCCGGGTAGCATCATTGGCATGCTGATTCTGTTTGCCTTACTCGCCTCGCAGATCTTGCCGTCAACATGGGTAAAACCCGGCTGCCATATGCTAATCCGCTACATGGCACTGCTATTTGTTCCTATCGGTGTCGGTGTAATGCAATATTACGATCAACTGACAAAGCAATTCGGCCCGATTGTCGTCTCCTGCTTTGTCAGTACCTTGATTGTGATGCTGGTGGTGGCCTACAGCTCACATTATGTCCATCGTGAGCGCAAAGTAATTGGTTCTCCCACCCATACCGAGGAGGACAAATGATAAGCAACTTATGGTGGTCGCTACCGCTGACCCTAATCGTGTTTTTCAGTGCACGCCGTCTGGCGCGCTGGCTGAAAATGCCGCTGCTTAACCCATTATTGATATCTATGGTTGTTATCATCCCATTGCTGCTGGTCACGCATATGCCCTATGCCAACTATTTTGCTGGCAGCAAAATACTCAATGACCTGCTGCAACCTGCGGTGGTGGCATTAGCGTTCCCGCTGTATGAGCAGATACACCAAATTCGCGCCCGCTGGAAATCAATCATAAGCATCTGTTTTATTGGCAGTGTTACCGCCATGGTTACCGGTACCGCAGTGGCCTTATGGATGGGGGCAACCCCAGAAATTGCCGCCTCGGTATTACCTAAATCGGTGACCACACCCATAGCTATGGCGGTTGCCGAATCTATTCATGGTTTGCCAGCCATCAGTGCAGTATGTGTTATTTTTGTCGGTATTCTGGGGGCGGTATTTGGTCACAGCTTGTTGAATATATTAAAAATTACCACTAAGGCCTCCAGAGGTTTGGCGATGGGTACTGCTTCACACGCCCTCGGCACGGCCCGCTGTGCCGAACTGGATTTTCAGGAAGGCGCATTCAGCTCATTGGCGCTGGTCATTTGCGGGATTATTACCTCACTGCTGGCCCCCTTCCTGTTCCCAGTACTGCTACATTTATTTGGCTAAGAGCAGCAATATTGCGGCATAAATTTGAGATACATCTCTCATTTGAGATTTTACTTGCATGAATTTCATATACAACGAGATCTACATCACACCAAGAAAGCAGTAAGCTGCCTAGAATAGTATCCCGTTACTATTGGAGAGAACCCTATGCAAGCACGTTTTCAAGCCCCTTGGGCTAAGCTGCCCACCTCACTGCAAACCGCACTTGAACCGATTTTGAGCGCAAACGATTTCGCTGCCATGCTGACAGCAGAGCAGGTGAAAACAGTGAAAAGCATCAGTGGGTTAGATGACGATGCGCTGGCATTTGCGTTGTTGCCATTGGCCGCAGCTTGCGCATTAACACCGGTGTCCCATTTTATGGTTGGGGCCATTGCCCGGGGTATCAGCGGTAATCTCTATTTCGGTGCCAATATGGAATTTGGTGGCGTACCGCTGCAACAGACCATCCATGCCGAACAATGTGCTGTAACGCACGCCTGGCTGCGTGGCGAGGCCAGTTTGGTCTCTATTACCGTCAATTACACGCCATGCGGTCACTGCCGTCAGTTTATGAATGAACTGAACAGCGGAACTGACCTGCACATTCATCTGCCGGGCCGTCCAGCTTCGACACTGGGGCAATATCTGCCGGACTCTTTCGGCCCAAAAGATTTAGCTATCACCACCTTGCTGATGGATCCAGTGGATCACGGCTATAAAGTGGCCCAGACCGATGCCCTGACTCAAGCCGCACTGGATGGCGCAAATCATAGCCATGCCCCTTACAGCCTTTCACACAGCGGTGTGGCGCTAGAAACGGCTGACGGCTCGGTGTATACCGGTCGCTATGCCGAGAATGCGGCATTTAATCCCAGCCTTCCACCGCTGCAAGCGGCATTGATTCTGACCAACCTTTCCGGCAAAGATTGTGGTGCTATCCGCCGTGCAGTGCTGGTTGAAGGCAGTAAAGCTATGCTGACGCAGTGGGATGCAACCCAGTCAACGCTGGTGGCGCTGGGCTGCACAGATGTAAAACGAGTGACATTTTAATTAAATCGTAGCCAAACCGGGGTGACATGATTAGCCCCGGTTATCACCCTGCCTTGCACTGTCGTTGATTTGTCCGCGCAACCAGCTATGACCACTTTTATCCTCATTGCGTCCATGCCATACCTGTACAAAGGAGAAGGAAGGTACAGTAAAAGGCAATATCAGTTGCTGCAATGCCTTGGTATCACATTGTCGTGCGACCACTCGGCTGGCGATAGTCAGCAGTAAATCAGTGCCCACCACCGCCTGTGGTGCTAGTAGAAAATGCGGTATAATCGCCGCGATCCGCCGCTGTAATCCCCGTTCCGCCAGCACCGTCTCTACTTCTCCGCTGCTCTCCCCCTGCACCGATACCAATAGATGAGGCTGAGCCAGATAATCATCCAAAGTGATGTTTTTTTTCCGAACTAGTGGGTGAGTTTTATCTGCGACACACACAAAATTCTCCTCGAATAGCAGTGAAGAGCGCAGCGGCTGTGGCAATGTCGGGAATACACCCAACGCCAGATCCAGCTCTCCGGCCATAACTTGCGCTAGCATCTGTTCACGGCTGGCCTGCACCAGCACAATATCAATCCCCGGCGCACTCTGACGTAGGCGTGCTAACAATCCCGGCAGCAACATAGCGGCGCCATAGTCGGACATAGCAATGCGAAAACGTTGGCGAGCTAGCGCCGGATCGAAGTGAGCTGGCCCGACGATACCGCGCACTCGGCTTAGCACCTCCTGCACCGGTTCAATCAATGCCAGCGCGCGGCTGGTCAGTTGAAAACCACCGTCACCTCGAACCAGTAGCTCATCATCCAGCAAATAACGTAGCCGATTCAGGGCGTGACTCACTGCAGGCTGGCTCATATGCAGTTGCTGCGCGGCACGCGAGACATGCCGTTCTGTCAGTAATACCTCAAGGACGACCAGCAAGTTGAGGTCGATCGCGCGCAGACTATTCATTTGGCGAATACCTATTAGATTAAATATCGATTTCTAATTATCGGGTGAATAGTGAATCATCCCAGCACTGAAGTGAATCTTTGTTCGTCACTTTGCTAAAAATGCCGTTAGCTAACAATGGGAGAAAGCCATGAACTCACCAACCCCCCACACCGCACCAACCGATATTGGCCTGAGCCACATCGCCTTAGTCGTTAAGGATATTGATGCCAGTCTGGACTTTTATCATCGCTATGCCGGAATGACGTTGGTACACCGGCGTGCTGGCGGTAAGCCTGGGATGGAGGTGGCGTGGATAACCGATCACTGCCGCCCTTTTGCCATCGTGCTGGTGAGTTCAGTAGAATTACAGGATACGCCACTCGGCCCATTCGGCCATCTTGGGGTCGCCTGCCGCAGCCGAGAGCACGTTGATGCGCTGGTCGCGCTAGCGACTGCGGAGGGCCGGTTACGCTCGGCTCCGGTAGATTCAGGGGAACCCGTGGGTTATTGGGCCTATTTTGCCGATCCCGATGGCAACACTTTGGAAGTCTCATATGGTCAGCGAATTGAGTTGACCGTCAATCAGTCCGCATCCGGCAATTAAGCAGTCAAATCTGCAAGTTAACTCGCATTTTTACTGGTAACCGACATATTTAACTAACAAAAGCTGTACATATTTTTCTTATCTTTTAGGATCGGGGCAACGACTTGATAACGTTTAAGAGTGAAACTCATGGAACTTGAATACGAAAGTAAGCGCCCTCTATATATCCCCTACGCTGGCCCCATCCTATTAGAATTCCCGCTATTGAACAAAGGCAGCGCCTTCACCAATGATGAGCGCAGCCATTTCAATTTACACGGTTTATTACCGGAAGCGGTTGAAACTATTGAAGAACAGGCTGAGCGTGCTTACCGCCAGTATCAAGATTTCAAAAACGACGATGATAAGCACATTTATCTGCGTAACATTCAAGATACCAACGAGACGCTGTTTTATCGCCTGCTGGATGCCCATCTCAGTGAGATGATGCCCATTATTTACACCCCGACCGTGGGTGAAGCCTGCGAGCACTTCTCTGATATCTATCGCCGGGCGCGCGGGTTATTTATCTCTTATCCAAACCGCGAACACATTGATGACATGCTGCAAAATGCTACCAAGCAGAATGTGAAAGTTATCGTTGTGACTGACGGTGAGCGCATTCTGGGCCTTGGCGATCAGGGCATCGGCGGCATGGGGATCCCTATTGGTAAACTGTCTCTGTATACCGCGTGCGGTGGTATCAGCCCAGCTTATACTTTGCCGGTCGTATTAGATGTTGGTACCAACAACCCGCAGCGACTGAATGACCCGCTGTATATGGGGTGGCGCCATCCGCGCATTTCAGGCGACGAATACTATGCTTTTGTCGATGAATTCATTCAGGCGGTAAAACGCCGTTGGCCGAATGTGTTGTTGCAGTTTGAAGACTTTGCTCAGAATAATGCCACCCCGCTGCTGAACCGCTATCGTGATGAGCTGTGCTGTTTTAATGATGATATTCAGGGAACGGCAGCCGTCACTCTCGGTAGTCTGATTGCGGCCAGCCATGCCGCGGGTAGCCAGTTGCGCGACCAAACAGTGACCTTCCTTGGTGCCGGATCGGCGGGCTGCGGGATTGCCGAGCAAATCATCGCGCAGATGATTTCGGAAGGTTTAACTGAAGAGCAAGCGCGAGCACGCGTCTTTATGGTCGACCGCTTCGGCCTGCTAACTGACAAACTGCCTAATCTATTGGATTTCCAGAGTAAACTGGTGCAAAAAAGTGATGCATTGAAAAGCTGGAATCTGACAAGTGATGCCATCTCTCTGCTGGATGTGGTGCGTAATGCCAAGCCTACCGTCCTCATTGGTGTTTCTGGTCAGCCGGGCCTGTTTACCGAAGAACTGATTCGTGAAATGCATAAACACTGCGCGCGCCCTATTGTCATGCCATTGTCTAACCCGACATCTCGCGTTGAAGCGCGGCCAGAAGATATTATTAATTGGACTGAAGGCGCTGCTCTGGTCGCCACCGGCAGCCCATTCTCACCTGTTAGTTATAAAGATAAGCTCTACCCAATAGCTCAATGCAATAACTCGTATATCTTCCCGGGTATTGGTTTGGGTGTGTTGGCATCAGGAGCCAAACGCGTTACTGACGGCATGTTGATGGCGGCCAGCCGTGCATTAGCAGAATGTTCACCGCTGGCACGGAATGGCGAAGGCGCACTGTTGCCGAATATCGACGATATTCAAGCTGTATCAAAGAGTATCGCGATGCAGGTAGGTAAAGCCGCCCAGTTGCAAGGTGTAGCTATAGTGACGTCTGAAGAGGCCTTAGCCAAAGCCATCGAACATAACTATTGGCAACCACAATACCGCAGCTACAAACGCACTTCGTTCTAAATATTATCCGGCCTATGCATAAGTATGGGCCGGTTAATCTATCAGTAAGTGATTCGGGTAAGTGAGTGCAGCTAACACCGCTGTAGCGTCGAGGGCCAGGAGGGTCACCCACAGTCATTGGCGTTACAGCAAGGCAGCCAGCGAACTTATCCCGACGAACTTACATCAGTAAGTGATTCGGGTAAGTGAGTGCAGCTAACACCGCTGTAGCGTCGAGGGCCAGAAAGGTCACCCAAAATCATTGGCGTTACAGCAAGGCAGCCAGCGAACTTATCCCGATGAGCTTACATCAGTAAGTGATTCGGGTAAGTGAGCGCAGCTAACACCGCTGTAGCGTCAAGGACGAAGGGTAGAATGGCTTGCGCAGCAACGACAGGTACAGTAGCCTTGCAAATATCACAGTGAATTGAATGCATCGAAGGCCAGAGAATGTGGAAACGCCTGATTATTAGCTTAATTATCATCGCAGGGTTGCTGATGGTGACTGCTATTGCGCTCGATCGCTGGATTAGCTGGAAAACTGCTCCTTTTATCTATGATGAGCTACAAGACTTGCCCCATCGGCAAGTTGGTGTGGTTCTGGGTACCGCCAAATATTATCGCACTGGTGGTATTAATCAGTTTTATCAATACCGAATTCAGGGCGCGATAAACGCCTATAACAGTGGCAAAGTCAGTTACTTACTGCTCAGTGGCGATAATGCCCTGCAAAGCTATAATGAGCCGATGACCATGCGGCGTGACTTGATCGCCGCGGGGGTTGCACCTTCTGATATCGTGCTGGATTACGCCGGTTTCCGTACCCTTGACTCCATTGTTCGCACCCGAAAAGTCTTTGATACTAATGATTTTATTATCATTACTCAGCGTTTTCATTGTGAGCGGGCGCTATTTATTGCCTTGCATATGGGGATTCAAGCGCAGTGTTTTGCCGTACCATCACCGAAAGATATGCTTAATGTCCGGGTACGCGAGATTTTTGCCCGCCTCGGCGCCCTCTCTGACCTCTATATTTTGAAACGTGAACCCCGCTTCCTTGGGCCATTAATCCCTATTCCCGCGGTCCACGTCATCCCCGATGATGCACAAGGCTATCCGGCTGTTTCACCAGAACAGCTGGTCGAACTGGAACACCGGCTAGCGGATGAGAAAAAGAAAAGCCCGTAGTTTTGGCCTTGGTGTTAGGTACAATCGGGAATATAACCAATGAAAACTACAGTTTGAGCAACCCGCCCTCCTACTCGGTTGAGCCACAGTATTCGTATTGAGAGCGAGTCAAATATCAAGCGAAACAAGGATCTCAACAACTTTTCCCTATTGCGCCAAAAAACGCCTCACATCACTTTCAACCTCGCCCATCTCCTGCAATAACTGTAATGTTTCCAGTGCCTCATCTTCATCTAACCGACTCATGGCAAATCCCACATGCACCAAAACCCAATGACCGATCAAGGCCAAACGGCTCGGTTCATCTGCCGCCACCAGCATAATATTGACTGAACGCCGCACGCCACAGACATCTACCCACGCGGTGCCCGCCTGAGTTTCATCCAGTGCCACAATTTGCCCGGGAATGCCTATGCACATAGTCTGGCTCCTGCCGCATCTGGGCATAATGTTAATAAACTCATTCCACCTCCAGCCGTTTAATCACCACGCCATCATCATTTGCCCCCATGCGCAAATGGCTCCCGGCACACAGCGGGCAGCGCGTCACTTTACTGCTCAGCAAGTTCACATTCTGCTGGCAGTCATGGCACCACACCTGTGACTGCTGTTGACTGAGATGTAAAACGCAACCTTCTGCTAGCGTGCCGCGGCACACTAATTCAAAACAGAACTCTAATGCTTGCGGCTCGACACAAGAAAATGCCCCGGTTTCTAGCCAAACCCCGGTAATTCTCTGCGCGCCATGTAATCGGGCTTGCTGTTCCATCATGGTAATCGCGTGTTGGCACAAGGTAATCTCATGCATGACTGTGTTTCCTGTGTGGATATCTCGCGTAAAAACAATGCAAAGATGGTGCCAGCAATAGGGCGCTTTTTACTTGTGAGAAAACCAATCTAACCAAATGATAAATAACACTATTAATTCAAAATCATCCTCAGCTAACTTAATCACTGAAAAACTACTGTCGAAGTGTCACCAGAATCCTGGGATTTCGTCACTAATGTCGACACTGAGCCACGGCAATCACACTGTTTTTACTGCCATTTAAATCTCTCCGCCTTATCCACTTGCCCCCTAATGCACAGCCGACGGGCCTTCACCACTCTTTCGCCTTGGTAGCTGCGGTACTGGCACAGAATATGCTTTAGAGCTGGGAAATGATTTCTATCTGCCTGACTGTCACCAGATTTTTGTCCCGGAGGGTATGGCTATGAACCGCTTTGTGATTGCGGAGCCGAGGCTTTGTATTGGATGCAATACCTGCATGGCTGCTTGCAGCCAAGTGCATAAAGCCAAAGGTTTACAAGAGCATCCCAGATTGAGCGTTATGCGTAACAGCAGAGTGACGGCCCCCATTCTTTGCCGCCACTGCGAAGATGCATGGTGTGCACGGGTGTGCCCAGTCAATGCAATCACCCTGACCAATAACGCGGTCGAATTGGATGAAACCACCTGCATCGGTTGCAAACTCTGTGGTCTTGCTTGCCCGTTTGGCGCAATTACCCCTGCGGGTAGCAAGCCATTAGCGGTGCCGGATGCCTTCCCTGAATATATCCCGATGACTGAACTGTCCGATGTTCCCTTCAGTCCGGCCAATATGAATCCGTTCCTTGCCTGGAATGCGGGAGTGCGCAGTGTCGCGGTGAAGTGTGATTTATGCAGTTTCCAGCCACAGGGGCCGGAGTGTGTGCGGGTCTGTCCGACTAATGCCTTGATGCTGGTTGATGAGCACAGCATTGAACAAGCCAATCAAGCTAAACGTCTGGCCGCCGCCAGCGGATTTGCCAACGAGCTGCCCTTTATAGTCGCGGACACTTCGTCCTCCCTCTCTCACGAGGAGCAGAAAAGATGATGAATTCCCTTGAGCTATTGTGGCTCTCCTTACTGCTCTATTTGGCTGGCGCGCTGCTCTCCCTGCTACTGGCACGGCGCGAAACTCTGGCAATCTATGCCGCGGGCCTGTCTTCGCTGCTGGGTGGGGTTGTTGGCCTATTCGCTGCCGCACCGACACTGCTCGGGGGCGACACGATAACTTTTGTCACTGCCGGGCCATTTCCCTTCGCCGCATTCAGTTTACGGCTTGACCCATTAGCGGCATTTATGCTGATGGTTATCTCACTCTTGGTCATCATTACTGCCCTGTATTCACTGGCTTATGTGCAGGAATACAAAGGTCGCGGGGCTTGGGCAATGGGTGTCTTTATGAACCTATTCATCGCCTCAATGGTGGCACTGGTGGTGGTGGATAACGCGTTCTACTTTATTATTTTCTTCGAAATGATGTCGCTGGCCTCTTACTTCCTGGTGATTTCCGATCAGGACGACGATGCCATCAGTGCTGGCCTGCTTTACTTCCTGATTGCCCACGCCGGTTCCGTGCTGATTATGATTGCTTTCTTCCTGCTGTATCGCCAAAGCGGCAGTCTGGAGTTTGCTGCTTTCCGCCAGACTCATCCACAGCCGGTCATGGCCTCGGTTATCTTTTTGCTGGCCTTCTTTGGCTTCGGGGCCAAAGCCGGGATGTTACCGCTTCACGGCTGGCTGCCGCGCGCGCACCCTGCGGCCCCGTCTCATGCTTCAGCCTTGATGTCCGGCGTCATGGTCAAAATTGGTATTTTCGGCATTATCAAAGTGGGCATTGATTTGCTTGGAGCCAGCCAATTGTGGTGGGGCGTGGTGGTGTTGGGCTTTGGCGCGGTGTCGTCGGTGCTGGGCGTGCTATATGCGCTGGCAGAGCACGATATCAAACGGCTATTGGCTTATCACACCGTGGAGAATATCGGTATTATCCTGATGGGCGTCGGTGTCGGCATGATAGGCATTGCCAGCCACCAGCCGGTATTAGCGGCCCTTGGGTTGCTTGGCGCGCTCTACCATCTGCTTAACCATGCGGTATTTAAAGGGCTGCTGTTCTTAGGGGCCGGGGCCGTCATTTACCGTCTGCATACTAAAGACATGGAAAAGATGGGCGGGTTGACCAGAATGATGCCCTATACCGCACTGGCATTTCTGGTGGGGTGCATGGCAATTTCAGCACTGCCGCCGTTCAATGGTTTTGTCAGTGAATGGTTTACCTATCAATCACTGTTTACCATGACCAAAGATGGCGGCTTTATTATTCGTCTGGCCGGGCCCATTGCTATCGTGATACTGGCTATCACCGGTGCGTTGGCGGCTATGTGCTTTGTGAAGGTTTACGGCATCAGTTTCTGCGGCCTGCCGCGCACAGAGAAAGCCGCGCTGGCGCGGGAAGTTCCTTGGCCAATGACCCTTGCCATGCTGTTGCTGGCATTGCTTTGTCTGGTGCTGGGGATAGGTGCGACTCATGTTGCTCCAGTTATTGCCCGTATCGCCTCCAGCCTGATAACCACTCAGCCGGTGCCCGCCTTGCAGGTGGCGCAAGGGGCCGTCTTGTTCCCGCAGCACAGCTCTCAGGCCATGCTGTCCACCCTCTATATCTTCTGCGGCTTACTCATCTTGCCACTGGTGATTTTACTGATCGCCAGCCTCTATCGAGGCAGCCGGCTGGCATTTCGCCATGGTGGTGATCCCTGGGCTTGCGGTTATGCCTATGAGCAGGCCATGACCGTGTCAGCGGGGGGCTTTACACAACCACTGCGGGCGATGTTTGCCCCGCTCTATCGCATCCGTAAAACACTGGATCCCGCCCCGATGATGCAACGCGCACTGGAAAGTTCGGTGAGTGGTGCAGGCCGGGTGGAACCGGTGTGGGACGACAAAGTGGTGGCCCCGCTTATCCGCCTGATCCAATGGCTCAGCCAGCGTATTCAATGGCTGCAACAAGGTGATTTCCGCCTCTACTGTCTGTATGTGGTTGCCGCCTTGGTGATCCTGCTGATTGTCGCGGCTATTTAAGGAGACAAGCAATGCCAACTACTGATATGCCTGCGGTCTCTATGATTGCCTTCGCCATCGGGCAGGCGCTGATCATGCTGGCGCTAGCACCGCTGATGTCGGGGATTTCGCGCATGGTGAAAGCCAGAATGCACTCCCGCCGTGGGCCGGGCATTCTGCAAGAGTATCGTGACTTAGCCAAACTGCTAAAGCGGCAAGATGTGGCCCCCGCCAATGCCGGGATTATCTTCCGCCTGATGCCCTATGTGTTGCTGGGCAGCATGTTGTTGATTGCTATGGCGCTGCCAATTTTCACACTGGCATCGCCCTTTGGCGTGGCGGGTGACTTGATTACCCTACTCTATCTGTTTGCGCTGTTTCGCTTCTTCTTCTCACTGGCGGGTCTGGATAGCGGCAGTATTTTCGCCGGGATTGGCGCCAGCCGCGAGTTGACACTGGGCGTGTTGGTCGAGCCCATATTAATTCTGTCACTGCTGGTGGTTGGACTGATTGCTGGTTCCACCAATATCGGCACCATCAGTACCGCACTGTCCCAAGGACATTGGCAGTCACCGACGGCTACCGCTTTGGCGCTACTGGCTTGTGGTTTCGCGGTCTTTATCGAAATGGGCAAAATCCCATTCGATGTCGCCGAGGCGGAGCAAGAGCTGCAAGAAGGGCCACTGACTGAATATTCCGGTGCTTCATTGGGGCTGGTCAAATGGGGCATCAGCCTCAAGCAAGTGGTGGTGGCGCAACTGTTCCTTGGCGTGTTTATTCCCTTCGGCAAACTGGCGGTGCTTAGTGGGCCGGGCCTGCTCTGGGCGCTATTGGCCGGCGTTATCAAATTGGTGGTGATATATGTCCTCGCCTCCTTGGTGGAAAACAGCATCGCCCGCGGGCGTTTCCTGTTGACCTCTCGTGTTACCTGGCTGGGGTTTGGCGTCGCCGCCCTTGCTCTGGTTTTCTATCTCACTGGTCTTTAAGGAGCTAATAACCCCATCATGGAGAACCTGGCTCTTATGAATACAGTCCTTGTAAACACTGCCTTTGCCACCATTTTGCTCCCGTTTGCGGGTGCCATCCTGACGGCCTGTTTACCGCAGCGTATGGCGAAGTGGTCCTGCACCTTCTTTGCGCTGCTGGCAACTTTCGGGACTGTGCTACTGGCTTATGTCTATCTCACCGGCGGAAAGGTTGACGTCACGGTTGATCTGATTCATTACGGTGATATGGCGCTATTCGGGATCACCATCGACCGG
Organism: Yersinia alsatica; assembly: GCF_902170305.1. Taxonomy (GTDB): domain Bacteria; phylum Pseudomonadota; class Gammaproteobacteria; order Enterobacterales; family Enterobacteriaceae; genus Yersinia; species Yersinia alsatica. The sequence continues at coordinate 379,028 of NZ_CABHWW010000011.1, forward strand.
ATCAGTACCTTGATTGCTTTCGCCGTGGTCTTCCTCGGCTTGCTGGTTAGCCTTTACTCCACCGGCTATCTGACACTGGAGAACCGCGAGCATCCGCATGAAGGCACTAACCGCTACTATGCATTGTTACTGGTATTCATCGGCGCAATGGCCGGGCTGGTATTGTCATCCACTCTGCTGGGTCAGTTATTCTTCTTCGAAATCACTGGCGGCTGCTCGTGGGGATTGATTGGTTACTACCAGAGCCAAAAGTCACTACGTTCAGCACTCAAAGCCTTGCTGGTCACCCATGTAGCTGCCATCGGTCTGTATTTAGCCGCGGCGGTGCTGCTGGTGAATACCGGCACCTTTGCCCTGACCGCACTGGCGCAGCTGGACCACACCACCAAAATTATCGTGTTTGGCGGCATCCTGTTTGCGGCCTGGGGGAAATCGGCCCAGTTGCCGCTGCATATTTGGTTGCCGGACGCGATGGAGGCACCCACACCGGTCAGTTCATATCTGCACGCCGCGTCGATGGTTAAGGTCGGCGTCTATATCTTTGCCCGCGCCATTTACTCTGCCGGTGACGTGCCACAGATTATTGGTACTGTGGGTATGGTGATGGCAGTTATCACTCTGATTTATGGCTTCTTTATGTATCTGCCGCAAAAAGATATGAAGCGGCTGCTGGCCTACTCCACCATCACCCAGTTGTCCTACATTTTCTTTGCACTCTCTTTAGCTATCTATGGTTCGAAATTGGCCTTTGATGGCGGCATTGCCTACATCTTCAACCATGCCTTCGCCAAGAGCCTGTTCTTCCTGGTCGCAGGTGCCCTGAGTTACAGCTGCGGTACCCGCATGCTGCCAAAACTCAGAGGCATCATGGGGAAAATGCCGCTCTTGGGGGTGGGGTTCTGCGTCGCCGCACTGGCCATTACCGGGGTGCCACCCTTCAACGGCTTCTTTAGCAAATTCCCTATTTTCGCCGCGGGCTTCTCACTTTCTCATGAGCATTGGCTGCTGATACCGCTGCTGGTGCTGGCACTGATTGAGTCGGTGGCCAGTTTCGGTTGGTTCCTGTACTGGTTCGGGAAAACCGTGCCCGGCAAGCCATCAGAAGAGGTTGCCAGTGCCAAACCACTGCCATTGGCAATGCAGGGGGTGCTGGTCATTCTGGTGATTATGTCAGTGTGCTCAAGCTTTATTGCCGTCGCCTGGCTTGGATAAGGGAGTCAAAAATGACCGGGACATTACTCATTAACAATCTGGCAGGGCTGCTAATTATTACCTCGCTTCTGGTAATCATCGTCAAGAAGCCCGCCACCTCGGCGCTGTTTTACGCCTTGCAATCACTGGTGTTGGTGCTGATTTTTCTGGTGTTGGCGGAAACATTGCATGCTCACGAACTGTATCTGTGGTCGCTGACCGCCTTTATCACCAAAGTGGTGCTGGTACCCTGGATTATGTATCGCGCTTTTCGTCAGATGGAAGACCCCAAAGCCAACGGCGGTGTTATTGGCACGGCCACGCTAATCTTTATCGCCGCCATCATTATCTTGCTGAGCTACTTCGTGGTGGAACCGGTGCAGTTACCGATGGTTAGCGCGCTGAAACCCGCGCTCGCTGTCTCGCTGGGGCATTTCCTGATTGGCCTGCTGTGTATCGTCACCCAGCGCAATATTCTAAAAAATATTTTTGGCTACTGCCTGATGGAAAATGGTGCTCACTTGATGTTAGCGCTGCTGGCCTTCCGCGCGCCAGAGTTGGTGGAGATTGGCATTGCTACCGATGCCATTTTCGCCGTGGTGGTGATGACGCTAATGGCGCGCAAGATTTACCGCACATTGCACACGCTGGATGTTAAACAACTGACGGCGCTAAAGGGGTAATGAAATGAGTAATACTGACCTGCTGTTGTTACTGCTGGCGATACCTCTGATAGCCTCGCTGTTGGCATTTGCTTGCCGCTTCTTGGGGGGCGCGGCACGAATGGCGACCACTTGGGTGCATTTTACCGGTATCACTTTGCTGCTGGTGGTGGCGATGACGGTGGTCTGTCGGGTCGCACTGGGCGGGGAGATTCTGGTCGCCCATAACTGGCTGCATATCGACAGCCTCAGCGCCCTGTTCCTCGCCATTCTGGGGGTTATCGGCTTTATCACCGGCCTCTACTCCCTCGGCTATATGCGCCATGAAGTAAATAATGGCGAAATAACCGTTAGCACGCTGTGTAACTATTATGGATTTTTCCATCTATTCCTGTTCACCATGCTGCTGGTCGTCACCAGTAATAACCTGATTTTGATGTGGGTCGGCATCGAGGCCACCACCCTCAGCTCCGCCTTTTTGGTCGGTTTATATGGTCAGCGCTCGTCACTGGAAGCGGCCTGGAAGTACATTATTATTTGTACTGTCGGGGTGGCATTCGGGCTATACGGCACGGTGCTGGTGTATGCCAATGCCGCCAATGTGCTGGCTGATCCGGGTAGCGCCATTTTCTGGACGGTAGTGGCTGAACATGCCAAAGAACTGGACCCTAGCCTGATGCATCTGGCCTTTGTCTTTATTCTGATTGGCTTTGGCACCAAAACCGGTTTGTTCCCGATGCACTCTTGGTTGCCGGATGCCCACAGTGAAGCGCCAAGCCCCACCAGTGCTCTGCTATCCGCGGTATTACTTAATTGTGCACTGCTGGTGATTATCCGCTATTACATCATTATCAGTGCTGCTATCGGGCCGCATTTCCCGCAAATGCTGTTACTGGTATTTGGCATGATGTCAGTTGCCGTCTCCGCATTCTTTATTCTGGCGCAGCGCGATATGAAGCGCTTGCTAGCCTACTCCAGTGTGGAAAACATGGGTTTAATTGCCGTGGCACTCGGTATTGGCGGGCCGCTGGGGGTGTTAGCCGCCCTGTTCCATACCCTGAATCACAGCCTGGCAAAAACCTTACTATTCTGCGGCTCTGGTAACGTGCTGTTGAAATATGGTACCCGGGATATGGGGGCGATTAAAGGCATTATCCGCGTTGCGCCACTCACGGCGGTAATGTTGGCTGGTGGTGCGCTAGCGCTGGCTGGGATGCCGCCTTTTAACGTGTTCATTAGTGAGTTTATGGTGGTTGCCGCCGCGATTAAAGCCGGGCATATCACACTGGTCATTGTGTTGCTGTTACTGCTGACACTGGTGCTGGCAGGTTTGGTGCGCATGATAGCCAGCACTGTGCTGGGTACCCCCCCGGCGGCAGTCAGCAAAGGTGAACTGGGTATTCTCACCACCGCCCCCATGGCTATTTTATTACTGCTGATGCTGCTGCTTGGGGTCCATATTCCCTCACCGGTGACCCGTTTATTGACTGACGCGGCACAGATTGTGCTCAATGACAACAGCAGCGACGCCATTCATCAGCCCTTTATTTTGCCGTGGGAGCATTTGTCATTCATACCAGATATATCCCCGGCTCAACCTATTACTTCCGCCGCAGAAACGCATCCCGCTCTGCCATTCACCCCGACTCGTCAGGAGATGTAACGTGACTCACGAAACGCCTATTTCAGCTATTCCAGTTTCCGGTCAGCCAGTATCAGGGACGCCACACAGCGGTGAAAAATTGGGGGCTGCCTATGTGGCCCGCCTGCGCGAGCAGTTTCCAGCGGCAATCCTTGATGAAGAGTGGCAAACAGATAATCAACTGACCATTACCATCAAGTTAAATAGCCTGCCCGATGTGGTTGAGCACCTTTATTATCAGCAAGGTGGCTGGCTGTCGGTACTGTTCGGCAATGACGAGCGCAGTTTGAATGGCTATTTTGCTATTTACTATGTGCTGTCGATGGAAGGCCGTGAACAATACGGCATTGATACCGGCAAACACTATGGCGACAAATGTTGGGTGATAGTCAAAGCCCTCATCAGCCCGGAACGGCCTGAATTCCCATCGGTCACCCCCAGAGTCCCGGCCGCGGTTTGGGGCGAGCGCGAAGTGCGTGATATGTATGGTCTACAGCCTGTTGGCCTGCCGGATGAGCGCCGTTTAGTCCTACCTGACGATTGGCCGGATGATCTCTATCCACTGCGCAAAGACACGATGGATTATCGTCAACGCCCAACCCCCACCAGCGAGACTGAAACTTATCAGTTTGAAAATGAAGCGGGTAGCAGCAGCCGGGTGGTGCCTATCGGTCCCATGCATATTACTTCCGATGAACCGGGCCACTTCCGCTTGTTTGTCGATGGCGAAGATATTATCGATGCCGATTACCGCCTGTTTTACGTCCATCGCGGCATGGAGAAACTGGCGGAAACCCGCATGGGCTATAACGACGTCACTTTCCTTTCGGATCGTATTTGCGGCATTTGTGGTTTCACCCACAGTGTGGCCTACACCTCATCAATTGAAAATGCGTTAGGTATTATCGTGCCGCCACGGGCGCAGATGATCCGCACCATTTTGCTCGAAGTGGAGCGGCTGCACAGCCACCTGCTCAATATCGGTTTGTCCTGCCACTTTGTCGGTTTTGATACTGGGTTTATGCAGTTCTTCCGAGTGCGCGAAAAAGCCATGACCATTGCCGAGATGCTCACCGGCGCGCGTAAAACCTATGGCCTTAATCTGATTGGCGGAGTACGCCGCGATATCCTGAAAGCTGATCGCCTGAAAACACTGCAATTGGTGGCTGAGATGCGCGCGGATATCAGCGAGCTGGTGGACATGCTGATGAGCACCGCCAATATTGAGCAACGCACTGTCGGTGTTGGCCTGCTGGACCGCAAAGTGGCTCGCGATTTCAGCCCGGTCGGCCCCATGATCCGCGCCAGTGGTTATGCCCGCGATATGCGCCACGACCACCCTTATGCCAACTATGCCAATGTCCCTAAAGAGCTATTTAGTCTTGATGGCTGTGACGTGCACTCGCGCCTGCTGGTGCGAGTACGTGAATTCTTCGACTCATTAGTCATGATTGAATATGGTCTGAACCACATGCCCGGCGGGCCGCTGCTGGAAGAAAAAGTCCACTATCAGCCCTACAAGTTTGCCCTCGGATTCTCTGAAGCGCCGCGCGGCGAAGATGTCCACTGGAGCATGACCGGTGACAATCAAAAACTGTTCCGTTGGCGCTGCCGGGCAGCCACTTACGCCAATTGGCCGGTGCTGCGCTATATGCTGCGCGGCAATACCGTTTCCGACGCGCCATTGATTATCGGTAGCCTCGATCCCTGCTACTCCTGTACTGACCGCGTGACTTTAGTGGATGTGCGCAAGCAAAAATCCGTCACCGTGCCCTACAAAGAGATCGAGCGTTATGGCATTGAGCGCACCCATTCGCCGCTTAAATAGAGGGATGAAAAATGTTCAAACTGTTTAAAACCATCCTGAAAGTCGGCGATACCACGGTGAAATACCCGTTCAAGCCGCTCGAGGTTAGCTCAGGATTTCGCGGCAAACCCCAATATGATGCCGAGCAGTGCATTGCCTGCGGCGCCTGCACGATGGCGTGCCCCGCCAATGCACTGACCATGGAAACCGACCTCGCCAGTGGCACTCGCCAATGGCAGTTATTCCTCGGGCGCTGCATTTTTTGTGGCCGCTGTGAGGAAGTCTGCCCGACACGCGCCATTGTGTTGTCGCAAGAGTTTGAATTGGCGGTATTCAATAAAGCCGATTTATATCAGCGCGCCAGCTTTACCCTCGTCCATTGCCGACAGTGCCAAAAGCCCTTTGCGCCCAAGAAAGAGGTGGATTACGTCATGGCACTGCTGATTCACTCCGGGATGAGTGCTGAGGATATTGAACAGCAGCGGCCCCATTTTGAAACCTGCCCTGAGTGTAAACGTAAGCAGAACATTGTCGGCAATGACAACATTCTGCTTAAAAACAATATTCTGTTTAAAAATAATATCTTGCCTAAGAATAACATGTCTGTGAATAACCAGACACGCCGGGATGGGGAGAGCAACTTATGAGTCAGCCACATTCATTAAAACCGGCCTGGGGCCACCATGTCAGCCAACCGGTCGCCCTTGATCCTGCGGTGGCACAGTTAAAAGGCAAACTGCTGAAGGATATTAAGCGCTCAGCCTATGTTTATCGCGTGGACTGTGGTGGCTGCAACGGCTGTGAAATCGAGATTTTCGCTGCTATTACCCCGCTGTTCGACACCGAACGGTTTGGTATCAAGGTCGTGGCTTCACCGCGTCACGCCGATATTCTGCTGTTCACCGGTGCCGTGACTCGCGCTATGCGCACCCCGGCGCTGCGGGCCTATGAATCGGCACCGGACCCCAAAATTTGTGTCTCTTATGGCGCTTGTGGCTGCGGTGGCGGTATCTTCCACGACCTCTACTGTGTCTGGGGTGGCAGTGACACCATTGTGCCCATTGATGTTTATATTCCCGGCTGCCCGCCCACTCCCGCTGCCACTATTTATGGCTTTGCTGTCGCACTTGGCTTGTTGGAGCAAAAACTAAAAGGTGAGGATCATCAGGAGGCTGACGCTGAACGCGCGGCATTGATTCACCCTGATGCGCCGCTCAGCCTGCGGGTGTTATTAGAGCGCGAGGCTCGGCGGATGGCGGGGTATCGTCAGGGGCGAGAAATCACCGACAGCTTCTTGTCACTGCTGGTCAATCAGCCCTTGGCGGAGCTAGAGCTGCGCTGCAAGATTTACCTTAATAAGCAAGATGACCCACGGCTAAGTGAGATATTTGCCAGCCTGCAACAAATCACACTGACGCAACTGGCGGGAGGGCATATTAATGTCCGCTAAAGTTATTTTTTATGCCCTGAACCAGAAGTTCCTCGACAGTGATGATGATATGCCCGAGCAGGCGCAGCAAGTGATGTATTACTCATTGGCTATCGGTCACCATGTCGGCGTCATCGATTGCCTGAAAGCCATTATGGAGTGCCCGCTGGCAGAGTATCAACAGTGGTTCGGTCAGCTACCTGAAGGGGAAGCACGCCGCAAAATGGCTGGCTTGCTGAAATTTGGTGAAATCACCATCGACAGCACTCATACCCAATTACTGGCTCAGGCTTTTGCACCACTGGCACAAGACCCCGCCTCGTTGCACCAGCCATGGAGCCAACAACTGCTGCAAACCCTGTACGATATTGAGCAGGAACCGGCAATCTATCTCATGGTGAAACGTCGCCCATGACTATACACAACAGAGCGCTCAATTCAGGCGCAACCACTAACCTGGTATTAACGGTCGGTAACAGCATGATGGGCGATGACGGCGCTGGCCCGCTATTGGCCGAGCGCATGACCCAGCAACCATTAGCCGATTGGCAAGTAATTGATGGCGGCTCAGCCCCCGAGAATGTCGTCCATCGTATTCGCGCTTTACAGCCGACACGGCTGATTATTGTCGATGCTGCCGATATGGAGCTGCCCCCAGGGGAAATTCGTATTATTGACCCAGAGCGGATTGCTGAGATGTTCATCATGAGCACCCATAATTTGCCGCTCAATTTTCTGATCGATCAACTAAAGGAAGATATCCACGAGGTGCTATTCGTGGGGATCCAACCCACATTGGTGGCGTTCTATTTTCCCATGACCGATGTCGTCAAGCAGGCGGTGGAAACCTTGTATCAGCAACTGCCTCACTGGCAAGGTGACGGCGGTTTTCATCATCTTTAATTGAGTGACGGTGTGGCGTCGTCAAATTTGCCGACGTCACATCCACCGACAGTTACCCCCTTTATTTCCATTCTAATAAAATTCAAATAACTCATTATAAAACAATGATTTTAGCTCATTTTCATCGACTCCCGTCAACTTGGCATAAACCATGCAATAAACCATGAAATATGTAGGGAATAAGTGAAGCCCGACGAGCTGACTCCAGTCAGTGATTCGGGTGAGCGAATGCAGCCAACACCGCTGCAACTTGAAAGATGAAGGGTAAGGAGATTAAGCAATGAACCGGTTCATAATTGCAGACCCAAAAAAGTGCATTGGTTGCCGCACCTGTGAGGTGGCCTGCGTGCTGGCACATAACGGTGGCAGGCTGGATGCCATGACCAAAGCTAATTTTGCTCCACGGCTAAAAGTGGTCAAAGGGCTCAATGTCAGTACCGCCATTATGTGTCGTCACTGCGAAGATGCACCTTGCGCCAATGTTTGCCCGAACGGCGCGATCATTCGGGCATCTGACAGCATTCAGGTATTGCAGGAAAAATGCATTGGCTGCAAAACCTGCGTTGTTGCCTGCCCATATGGGGCCATGAATGTGGTGACCAAACAGGTCGAAGTAATGTTCAACGGCCTGTCGCAAGGATTTTGTCTGAAAGCTGAAGCCCAGAAATGCGATTTATGTGAGGGCCGCGCCGCTGGCCCGGCCTGCATTTCCGTGTGCCCAACTCAGGCACTCCACATGATTGGTCGCGACACCATGCAGGCCATGCTACGCAAGAAACAGATGCGGGCGGCGCTGGATGAAGCCAATGAGATGAGTTTCTAGTCGACACGGCTGCAACACCCAATAAATCCATAACGTTGCAGCAAGGTAGCAATTGAGCAAATCCCGCAGAACTGACCGCGGTCAGTCATTCGGGTGACGAGAGCAGCTAACCCGCTGCGGCTCCAGGAACGAAGGATAATTAACATGCACAAGGCACTCACTGTCTGTCCCTACTGCGGCTCCGGCTGCAAAATAAATTTGCTGGTTGAAAACGGCAAGGTTGTTGGTGCTGAAGGCGCAAATGGCGTCACTAATCAGGGCGAATTGTGTCTGAAAGGCTACTATGGCTGGGATTTCCTCAATGACACCAAATTGCTGACACCGCGCTTAAAACAGCCGATGATCCGTCGTCAAAAAGGCGGCAAACTGGAGGCGGTTTCATGGGATGAAGCTATCGAATTCGCCAGTAGCAAGCTGAGGGAAATTAAAGAAAAATATGGCCCGGAAGCGATTATGCACACTGGTTCTTCCCGTGGGCCGGGCAATGAAACTAACTATGTCATGCAAAAATTTGCCCGTGCAGTCACCGGCAGCAACAATATTGATTGCTGCGCTCGAGTGTGTCATGGCCCATCAGTGGCGGGCCTGCAAGTGACGCTGGGTAACGGCGCGATGAGTAACTCCATCTGCGAGATTGAAGACACCAAATGTATTTTAGTGTTTGGCTATAATGCCGCCGACTCCCACCCTATCGTGGCACGGCGAATTCTCAAGGCAAAAGAGAAAGGCGCTAAAGTTATTGTTTGCGATCCTCGCCATATCGAAACCGCGCGTATTGCCGATCTCTGGTTGCCGTTGAAAAATGGCTCGAATATGGCGCTGGTTAATGCTTTCGCTAACGTCCTCATCACCGAAGAGTTATACGACAAAGATTATGTTTCGCGCTATACCGAAGGGTTTGATGAATATCGTGCCATAGTCGCCAAATATACGCCGGAATATGTCGAAGGCATTACCGGCCTGCCAGCACAAACCATTCGTGAAGCAATGCGCATCTATGCCGCCGCACCTTCCGCCACTATTTTGTGGGGCATGGGGGTGACTCAATGGGGCCAAGGTGTCGATGTCGTTAAGGGATTATCCGGATTGGCCTTACTGACCGGCAACCTCGGGCGGCCCAATGTCGGTGTCGGCCCGGTTCGTGGGCAAAATAACGTGCAAGGTGCCTGCGATATGGGAGCATTGCCGAATATGTATCCCGGATATCAAGCCGTTACCGACCCAGCAACGCTAGAGAAATTTGCCAAAGCCTGGGGAGTGCCTTCTCTGTCCGGCAAAATTGGCTACTCACTGACCGATGTTCCGCACAAAGTGAAAGAAGGCAAAATCAAAGCCAACTATGTGATGGGCGAAGATCCACTGCAAACTGAACCGGATTTATCGATGATGCGCGAAGCATTCAGCGAGTTGGAACTGCTGATTGTGCAGGACATCTTTATGACCAAAACCGCCGCCGAAGCAGATGTGATCTTCCCTGCGACGTCGTGGGGCGAGCATGAGGGAGTTTACTCGGCCGCCGACCGCGGTTTCCAGCGCTTTGAGAAAGCGGTTGACCCACAAGGTGATGTCAAACCGGATTGGGAAATTATCAGCCTGATGGCGACGGCCCTCGGCTATCCGATGAAATATAATAATACCCAAGAAATTTGGGATGAACTGCGCGAATTATGCCCGCTGTATTATGGCGCAACCTACGAGAAAATGGCCGGTTTAGGCTATATTCCCTGGCCTTGTACCACCGAGGACAGCCCCGGCACGCCGTGGTTATATGCTGGTAATAAATTCGACCGTCCCGGCGGTAAAGGATTGTTATTTGCCAGTGAATGGCGGGCACCTATGGAACAGGTAGATGAGGAATATCCACTGGTGCTCTGTACTGTTCGCGAAGTCGGTCACTACTCTTGCCGCTCGATGACCGGTAACTGTTCGGCATTACAGACCTTGGCCGATGAGCCTGGTTATGTGCAAATCAGCCCACAAGATGCCAATAAAATGCATCTGGAAGATCAGCAATTGGTTTGGGTTGAATCGCGGCGCGGCAAAGTTATCACTCGAGTATCGGTCAGTGAACGCATCAATGTCGGTGCGGTGTATATGACTTACCAGTGGTGGATTGGCGCCTGTAATGAATTGACTCTGGACCATTTAGACCCGATATCCAAAACCCCGGAATACAAATATTGTGCCGTGAAACTGGAACCTATTACGGATCAGATCTGGGCAGAAAATTACGTGCAACAGGAGTATAGCCAGTTGAAGGCGCGGTTACGTAGAGAAGCTGAAGTCAATTGATAGATGAATAGCGACTGTATTTTGCCAGTCTGGGTGTATCCAGACTGGCAAAGCGGTGACAGCGCCCAAGGTGAAATATTTATTTAAGCCGCATTCCATTACTTTTCACATCAAGCTGTCTTCGTCTTCAATACTTTTTACTGATATTCCCAGGCGCTGCATGCGCGATAACAGAGTGGTGCGTTTCAACCCCAGTTTAATTGCCGCCCCTTTCGGGCCTGCAACCACGCCGTTGGTTTCACGTAATACCCGAATAATTCTCATGCGTTCTGATTCTGAAAATTCCGGCTCTTCGCTCTCTGGTAGCAGGGGTTTATGAAGCGGTTTTTCTGGTATCGGTTTGGCAACTTCTAGTGGTGATAAATGATATTCCAGTTCTTGTAACTGTAAATTCAATGTGGTTCCACGGCTGAGTATTACCGCTCGCTCAATCACATTTTCCAGTTCACGAATATTACCCGGCCAGGGTAAACGGCTGAGCAATCGCAGAGTTTCACCCGGAATGGTATCGATAGTGCGATTCATGCGTTTGGCTATTTTCTGAGTGAAGAATTTTACCAATAAGGGGATATCTTCAGGGCGCTCACGCAATGGCGGAATAACAATCGGAAACACATTGAGCCGATAATAGAGGTCACTGCGATATTCCCGATTCACCATCATCAATTTTAAATCACGGTTAGTGGCGGCAATGAGCCGAACATCAACCGGAATAATTTTACTGCCGCCCAAGCGCTCTATTTCTCGCTCTTGTAATACCCGCAGGAGTTTGGGTTGCAATTCAAGAGGAATATCCCCTACCTCATCAAGAAATAACGTGCCGCCATCGGCCATTTCAAACCGACCAATACGCTGTGAGGAAGCCCCGGTATAAGCGCCCTTTTCATGACCAAACAAGTCACTTTCCATTAAACCCGAGGGGATGGCCGCACAGTTCATTTTCACCATGCGTTTATTCTTACGGGTACTTAGATTATGAATGGCACGGGCAATTAACTCTTTACCGGTGCCAGTTTCACCAAGAATCAGCACAGTACAATCACTGGAAGCCACCATCTCAACCTGCTCCAGTACCGCTTTAATCCCCGCACTTTGCCCGATGATTTCACCAAACTCTTCATTATGAATAATTTGATCGGTCAGATAGAGATTTTCATTTACTAATGAATCTTTCAGGCGAGTTATTTCGTTGTAAGCCAGAGCATTATCGACCGCGATGGCAATGCGGGCAGCGATTTGCCGTAACAATTTGAGATTGCTGTCAGTGAAAATATCACTCTGGCACTGCGCCAGTTTTAATATTCCCAACATCTTATGACCGAAAAACAGCGGTAACAGGCAAACCACCTGTAAGCCGTCATCCAACATATTGGCCAGTTGTTTGTCATCCGGCGCCAAGAGTGAAATATCGTCCAAATTAGCCAGTAATAATTCCCGACTCTGTAATACCTGACCAGCTAATGTCCCGGTCATGTCTACCCATGCCTGCCGATGCTGCACCGCTTTACCGGTCTGATAACGGGTAGAAAAAACATTCAGCTTATTTTTGTCACTATGGGTGCCGCATATTGCCAGACTGATGTAATCAATATTGAAAAAGCGGTGTATTTCCTTAGAGACCTCCACCGCTAAGACATCCAGTTCCAGTTTTGAAATAACGGTGTTGGTGACATCCACTAATATTCGAAAATGATCACGTTCAAAACGTAGCTGTTCACGTTCAGAGAATGCGCGGTTTATTTCAATAATGTTATCAACTGCAATGGCCACGACCTCGGCCAGTAACCCCAAAAATGTCACGGCCTGTTCATCAAACTCACTGTCATCGGTTTTAATAAACTCAACACAACCCGACCAATGATTGTCATGACCTAAGGGAAAATGGCAACCTGAATGCAATTGCTGATAAGGCGCTAAATCACAAACAGCTAAAAACTCCCTTTGCATACGGTTAGGATCAGTTTGCAAAGGCGTCTGTTGCTGCCAAGCTACCCCGCCGGGGCCTTCGGCAAACAAGATATTTTGTGAACCCACCACCCTGTCTGTCACCTCATCATGAGTATAAAGTGACATTTGGTTATACAACGGGTTTAGCAGTAATAAATTAACACGCTGAAAACGGACCACAGAAAAAGAGAGTTTTCTGAGTTCATTGACTAAATCGGTTATATCCCGCAGCAATAATAATTTTTTAGATACTTGGAACAATGTATCTTGCCAAACTTGAGCCAATGTGGGGCGGGGTAGTTTTTTTGCGCTATCCATATATACCCAAAGTAATTAAGCCCAAAAAATGGATGATAGTTACTTTAAAGTATTGAAATGAACAAATATATATTAACCAGCAATAAGCTTGATCTGGATTAACAAACTATTTTACCAAAATTTACGTCTTCTTGCTGGCAGGTGAAATCACGTCTCATTCATACCAAAATCAAATAAAACATTAAGTTACACACAGTTACAGCTATTCGGTTTCAGCTTATCAAACACTCATCGGTGTATAACTAATTACATAGCGATATTCCTCCTCAATGAATGACATAAATACCTCATCACCCAAGGAATAGAGAAATAAACCATAAAGAATGTTGCCGAATGGGTGGTATGAAAAATGCATGAAATTATCGCTAGTAAAGTCATTATTTTAATTTTTGTCTTACCACATCCTTCAACATTAAAATAAGCAATAAGGAGTTATCAATGAGTATTGAAAATCCCTTTGATCTACGACTTCCGGTTGATATGGCAAAACTTGCAGAGCAAGTTGGTATATATAAAGCCACCAAAAACCCGGCAACCACCTTTTATTTAGCCATGACTGCCGGTGTTTTTATCTCAATTGCTTTTGTCTTCTACATTACAGCGACTACCGGTACTGCTGGCGTGGCATTTGGGCTAGCAAAGCTGGTCGGTGGGCTCTGTTTCTCCCTCGGCCTTATTTTGGTTATTATTTGTGGTGCTGATTTATTCACCTCTACGGTACTTATTGTGGTGGCAAAAGCCAGTGGCAAGATCAGTTGGCGGCAATTAATCTACAATTGGATTAACGTCTATTTCGGTAACTTGATTGGTGCGCTATTTTTTGTCGCCCTGATTTGGTTTGCCGGTCAGCACACGGCAGCCAATGGTTTATGGGGCCTCAATGTGTTGCAAACTGCCGACCACAAATTACACCATACTTTTATTGAAGCCGTATGTTTAGGTATTCTGGCTAATCTGATGGTCTGCCTGGCTGTGTGGATGAGCTACTCTGGACATACTCTGACTGACAAAATCGTGGTGATGTTATTGCCTATCGGTATGTTTGTTGCCAGCGGTTTTGAGCACAGTATCGCTAATATGTTTTTGATCCCATTGGCTATTGTGATTCGTGATTTTGCTTCACCTGAATTCTGGCAGGCAATTAATGCCACTCCCGACCAATTCGCCTCCCTCACGATGTCCAATTTCATCATCGATAATCTGATTCCGGTGACTATCGGTAATATCATTGGTGGCGGGCTATTGGTAGGGCTGACCTACTGGATTATCTATCTACGTAATCCGGCCCATTAAATCAAAACTGCTGTTTATATCGACAATTTTGACGAAATGACTTTAATCATAATGACAGTAATAATAGAAAAACCAGTCGGGTTAATCCCTGACTGGCTTTTCTTGTTATCGATACTTTGACAGCCAATTAACCGCTATCAGATTATCTGCTATCAACCGCCGATTATTTTTTCTTCGCGTATTTCAGTGAATCCAGTGCTACTGCAAAGATAATGATCGCGCCCTTGATAATATATTGCCAGTACGGGTTAACACCGATATAAGTCAGCCCGTAGTTAATAACGGTAAAGATGATTACCCCGGTAACAACACCGATAACCGTACCCACACCACCGCTGAATGACACCCCGCCCACCACGCAGGCAGCGATCGCATCTAACTCATACATAAAGCCGAGGTTATTCGTCGCACTACCGATACGGCCCGCTTCTAACATCCCACCGAATGCATAGAACACACCGGACAGGGCATAAATCATGATGAGGTTTAGTGGTACATTGACGCCAGAAACTTTTGCTGCTTCTGGGTTACCACCAATGGCGAAGATATTCTTACCAAAGCGAGTTTTGTTCCACAGTACCCATACAAAGCCGATAGCAATCAATGCATAGAAGGTAATGTAAGACAGTTTGAAATCACCAAATCGCAAGAAACCTTGAGCGAAAGTCGAGAAGGCGGGGTCAAAACCGGCAATCGGTGATGCGCCAACAAAGTCGTAGTACAGGGAGTTGATCCCGTAAACGATAATCATCGTACCCAATGTGGTAATAAATGGCGTCACATTCAGGTAAGCAATGATAATGCCGTTAACCAGACCAATAACCGCACCAATCAAGCAGACGGTTAAGATAACAATCGGGATCGGCACGGTATGTAAATCAGGGAAAACTTTATTAACGTTATCCATGGCTTGCAACATAGTGGCGGCCACTACTGCCGCTAACCCCACCTGACGACCGGCGGACAGGTCAGTCCCTTGGGTAACAATCAGGCCCGCAACACCAAGTGCGATAATAATGCGCACCGAAGATTGGGTTAGAATATTACTTAAGTTCATCAGACTTAAAAATGTCGGGTCCTTGACAATAATTATTGCCAACAATACGAATAACACTACATAAATCCCGCTCTCTTTAAGGTAAGTGAGCATGCTTTTCTTATTTAACGCATTCATAATAAGAACCTTCGACTAGATTAGAGATGCAAGGATGCAAGACGTAATATTTCATTCTGCGAGGTGTGTTTGGTTTCAACAATTCCCGCAACCTGACCATTACTCATTACCAAAATTCTGTCAGTGATCCCTAATAGCTCAGGCATTTCAGAGGAAATAATAATAATTCCTTTGTCTTTCTTCGCTAGTTCAGTCATTAACTGATAGATTTCAAACTTAGCACCGACATCAATGCCTCGAGTCGGCTCATCCAACATTAATATTTCTGGCTGAGTCAGTAGCCAACGGCCAATAATAACTTTCTGCTGATTACCACCAGATAATGAACCAATACTGGTTCGGTGACCGGGAGTTTTTACCCGCATTGCATCGATAACCCATTGGGTATCACTTTTCATGCGTGTATTATCTAGCAGCCCAAATTTGTTTTTATAGTTGCGGATATTAGATATCAGGGAATTAAAACCAACATCAAGATAAGCATAAATCCCGGTCGAACGGCGCTCTTCAGTCACCAGGGCAAAACCATGATTGATAGCTTCATTGGCGCTGTGGTTATTAATACTCTTACCATGCAATTTAATAGTGCCGGTAACTTTCTCACGAATACCAAATAAAGTTTCAACAATGTCGGTACGTTTGGCTCCCACCAATCCGGCAATGCCTAAAATCTCGCCTTTATGTAAATCAAAGGACACATCACGGATCGAAGGTTGACGCAGTGAGGTCAGATTTTTTACTTCCAGAATGACTTCACCGGGCTTGTTGAGGCGATCAGGGAAGCGCTGACTCAGCGAGCGGCCGACCATCATTGAGATGATTTGATCCATCGTCAGCCCTGCCAGCGGCTGAGTGATAATCCACTGACCATCACGCAAAATAGTAATTTCGTCGCACAACTGAAATATCTCTTCCATCTTGTGGGAGATATAGACAATTCCGCAGCCACGTTCTTTCAATTTGCGGATAATCGTAAATAGATGATTAACTTCTTTCTCGGTTAATGAAGAAGTTGGCTCATCCATAATGACGATTTTGGCATTGTAGGAGAATGCTTTGGCAATCTCGATCATTTGCATTTGAGACACGGATAACGTGGCAACTTTATCGCGGGGGTCAATCTCAATGTCTAATTCATCGAAGATAGCTTTGGTGTCTTTGTACATCTTATCTTGATCGACAAAGAGACCTTTAGTTGGATAACGTCCTAACCACATGTTGTCCATTACAGTACGTTGCAATACCAGGTTTAACTCCTGATGCACCATAGAGACACCATGTTCTAATGCTTCTTTAGAACTTTTAAATTCTATTTCTTGCCCCTGAAAGATAATACTCCCGGAGTCTTTTTTATAGATACCAAACAGACATTTTAATAGCGTTGACTTACCTGCACCATTTTCTCCCATTAATGCATGGATAGAATTTGGCCGCACTTTAAGATTTACGTTATCTAACGCCTTTACGCCTGGAAATGATTTATTAATATTGCTCATTTCCAGCAACCACTCGCGGGGTTCTGCTGTATTAATATCGGCCATAGTTGTACCTGGCTAAGAACCGCGACTTAATCTGCTGAATACATATTCTACTCGCCGATCAGCGCACGCTCTAAAATAAGGATTAATGCAAAAAACCTTCGGCCCCGCCACTGGTAACCCAATATTGGGGCCAGAAGGTTAATAGTTAATTCTCTGCCCTTCGTGTTCGACGACGGGTATATCTCACAGATACTTGCTGTTACTTGGTAAATTCAGCCAGGTTATCTTTATCAACACCTACATACGGAATACGTACGATTTTGTTGTCGATTTTCCAGGTAGTGCCTTCAGCAGCAGGTTTGCCTGCAGCCAGGTTTTTAGCCAGATCGAAGGTCGCTTTTGCCTGGTTGTTCGCATCGTTCAGAACAGTACCGGCCATTTGACCTGATTTCACCATAGCTAAAGCTTCTGGTAAGGCATCAACACCAAAGACAGGGATACTGGTTTTGTTATGTGCTTTCAATGCTTCAACTGCGCCCATTGCCATCGCGTCGTTGTTAGCAATAACCACTTCAATCTTGTTTGCATTAGGGCCAGATAACCAAGCATCCATCTTATCTTTAGCCTGTGCGGTATCCCACATTGCGGTATCTAACTGCAATTGTTGTGTCGGGATGCCCTTTTCATTCAGAGTTTTAATAACATAGGTGGTACGTGCTTCAGCATCTGGATGGCCCGGTTCGCCTTTCAACAATACAAATTGGATTTTGCCGTCTTTATTCAGATCCCATGCTGGGTTGGCTTTCCAGTGTTTGGCAATCAACTCACCCTGAATCACACCGGATTCTTTAGAATCAGTCCCTACATAGTAAGCTTTGTCATAGCTATCCAGCGCTTTACGTGAAGGTTCTTTGTTATAGAAAACAATCGGAACATCGTTTGCGCGCGCTTTATCAATAACAACCGGCGCTGCTGCTGGGTCAACCAAGTTGATTGCCAGTGCTTTTACGCCTTTAGCCAGCAACACGTCGATTTGATCGTTTTGCTTGGATTGGTCATTCTGCGAGTCATTCATCAGTAAGGTAACATCAGGAGATGCTTTAGCATCTTTCTCGATAGCTTTACGGACCACGGACATAAAGTTGTCATCGTATTTATAAATAGTGACACCAATACGGGTATCAGCTTGAGCCGCCGCGCCGAACATCATGCTGGCAACCAGAGTCGCTAATGTGAAAACCTTCTTATTCATTTATATCTCCGGGTTTATGTAGGGTAGTACAGGGTGATAACACCATCGCCTTAACGTGAGAAAACCCCATCGTTCAAAGCAGCTGACACTGAATATTTATCGTCCTTGAGCGCACTCCACTCCGAAAAGCTGCCTGAGTCGTCAAAAACCATGTCACTTACAAACTCGTCGTTTGCGGAACTCGTGTTTGTAAATCGCTATTCTAAAACCCGTTACCTGGTATTTTTTTATCCGGTAACCGATGACATATTGATACATTCAGGTAGAAAACAACTAGAGCATAGACGGCCCGTTGTTAAGAATCTGTGAATTTTCTCACAGATTGAAAACGGTTACACAAGAATAAATACCTAACTAGTGAGCGACACCACAAATTGCGACAGAATGCCGAGGCACCAAGGTCGGTTTAAAACAGTAAGCGGCATGGGGGTCTGGTGCATGGCTGGCCCCCTCAAGCGCTAGCTCTGTGGCTAAAGTTGCCATAGAAACAATAGGATAACGCACTGTAGTGAGTTTGGGGCTGGTATAGCGTGCAATGGGGATATCATCGAAGCCCACCAGCGAAAACTGCTCAGGGACGCTGATACCGTTTTCTTTCAAGACGGCCAGTGCGCCTGCCGCCATTGAATCGTTGTAAGCAAACACCGCACTGAGCTGCAAATTGCGCCCCAGTAAGTCAATCATTGCCCGCTCCCCTCCCGCTAAATCAGGAGTGCCATAGGCGCGCCAACTATCAGGCCCAGTGATACCGGCCCCCTCAAGCGCCTTCAGGTAACCGGTCTGGCGCTGAAGAACATCGTCAATGGGGTGATTGGAGCCGAGAAAACCAATGCGCTGATGGCCTTGCTTGAGCAACAAGCGACACGCCATGTGCGCACCGCTAACATTGTCTAATCCTACACAGCGATGTTCAAATCCAGGAATAATCCTATTAATCAGAACCATACCGGGAACCTGCTGCAAAAAAGCGATTAACTCACCATCACTCAATGCCTTAGCATGAACCACCAGTGCGTTACAGCGCTGACGCAGTAGCACCTCAATAGCATGACGTTCTTTATCAGCCTGATGGTAGCTATTACCAATCAACACATACTTTTGATGCCGTTGAGCCACGGTGTCTACCGCTTTCACCAGTGCACCAAAAAAGGGATCGGAGACATCCATGACAACCACACCAACAGTGTCACTGCTCTGAGTGGCGAGCGCTTGCGCATTTGCATTCGGGCGGTAACCCAGTTCAGATACCGCTTTCAGTACCGCAGCACGGGTTTCTGGCCGGATAGAGGCACTATTATTGAGGACTCTGGATACCGTGGCCAGCGAAACACCGGCCCGTGAGGCCACATCGCGAATGGTAATATTGTTTGCAGCTGAATGCAGAGTGACCATGACCTTATCCCGTGAATCTTATTTTATAAATAAGTCACCATGCATAGGTTGCAATAACCCAGCATGGCAGGTGGCCTATCCTACCCAGTTTGTTGAAATTACCACGTGAAATACGTCACAAGAAAGAAAACGTTTACATACAAATTTGCAACCGCCTCATCATTTTGACTTTGTGGACGTATTTAAAGCTTAGTGTTGCGAGGTTGTAACGATTGGCCACAGGCATAAGCGGTCAATTTTCGCCAGAGCCATTCAACTGGCCCTTGAGCAAAATAGTGCAACCATAACAAGGAGAAAAGGATGTTACATAGCCAAACCAGTGGAACGACGGCCAATAATTGCAAGCGATCGAGTTGTTGGTATAAACCGAAGTGATAGAACAGCAGTGTGCATAACAGTGTCTGCAATAAGTAGTTGCTCAGAGCCATCCGGCCAACCTGGGCTAACCAGTGGCTGACTCGCCAAGCCGATAATGTCGGCCAGAAGCCATATAACAGAGCCAGATACCCTACAGCCTGCAATGGGGCTCCTAGCTCACGAGGGACTTGTAGTAAAAAGCCGGTCCAGCGGTAGTCCCAACCCACTGCCCATTGCATCGCCACACCGGGTATTTGGATAATTAATGAAAGCGGTATCAAACATGCAGCAAGAAGCCGGTAATGACGCAAGCTGAATTGGCCGCGTAACCAGCCGCAACGCATTAATCCAGCGCCAAATAGCATGGAGCCTGCCAGTTCCCAACCATATTGCGCGCCAATAGCAATCAAATTGGATGACAACAGATCCAGACGATTTTTCCAGGCTTCCATCCCACCTTGTAACTTCCAGAATTGCTCATATTGCAGGTCCGCCGGCCCCGGCTGCCAGAAACGCCCCGCTTCCCCACCGGTAATAAACCCCAACAGTAGCAATACTGCGACCCCCAGCAAATACATCACCGCACCCGTGCGCAATAGACTGGTGGCATCTTTAGCATCACGAATCATTCGCCAGCACACTAAGCCAATCAAACCATAGGCCAAGAGAATATCGCCATCCCAGAAGAAGATACCGTGAATTAATCCCAACAATAACAGTAGAGAAAGCCGCGCCCGTATCCAGCCCTTGCCGCGCTTAAGCAGAAGCTCAAGGCCCGCACCAAATAAAATGGCGAAAATAGACAGAAACTTGGCTTGTGCCACGATATCAAGAATGGCCCATGTCCAGGCATCAGATACCGAGGGAAGGCCGAGATAAGCAGGATTAAGGTAAGCGGCCTTTGGTAGACCGAAGGCACTAATATTAAGCAGAAGAATGCCAAGAATGGCCAGACCTCGCGCACTGTCTAGCGTTGCGATGCGTTGACGCATACCCGACATCCTGTATTGGGGCACCCATTGATGCCCGCTCTGGCAAAAGGCTAATTAGCCGTTGTGGCGTACCGCACGCAGGAATTCCTGGCGGGTATTCTGGCTGGATTTGAATAATCCGCCTAATGATGTGGTGGTGGTGGCACTGGTGGCATCACGAATTCCACGCGCTTTCACGCAATAATGTACTGCATCAATGGAAACTGCGACATTATTAGTCCCCAATAAGGTCTGCAACGCCAGCAAAATTTGCTGAGTCAGTCGCTCTTGGACTTGTGGGCGCTGGGCAAAAAATTGCACGATACGGTTGATTTTGGATAAACCAATCACGCTATCTTTCGGAATATAAGCCACGGTCGCTTTACCATCGATGGTCACAAAATGATGCTCGCAGGTGCTGGTCAGGGTGATATCCCGCACCGTTACCATTTCATCGACCTTCATTTTATTTTCGATCAGGGTAATTTTGGGGAAATTTTCGTAATCCAGTCCGGAGAAAATCTCATCAACATACATCTTGGCAATACGTCTCGGCGTATCAGCCAGACTATCGTCAGATAAATCAAGATTCAATAATTGCATGACTTGCGTCATATGTTCCTGAATCCGAGTTTTGCGCGTTTCGGCATCTAATTCTTGTTTGCGCAGTGGGGTTTCAAGCCCACGGGCCAGCAGTGCTTCATGAACCAGCTCAGCTTCTTTACTCAGCGATGACATTCTTTTCTCCAACAGGCGTACGTATCTGAGCGGGATAAACATGATGCAGATCACGTTCAGATTTTGCTCCCCACTTTAGTTGAGAGCAAAATGATTATCCAGTGATTGTTATTCATTTGCGGTTGTTCTTTATATCATGATGAAAGAGCCGCATCTCTGCCAGCTCCTTATCAACATTTACCCCGTGACGGCTTCTCGAGCGCGAGCTGGGGTTTTAATCACCAAGCCGCCCGCGATAATCAGCGCGACCACCGCCACATATAGCGCAGGCTCCAACCGGTGAGTCAATGCCGTTGATAACGCAGATAATATTGGGCCAACCAACTGCCCAACAGCATAGCCGGTAGTCAGTAAACCGGCCATATAGCGCGTGTGCTCCGGGGCCAATTCGCGACCATGTTGTAAGGAAAGTTGAACAACACAGAGGAACCCGCCACCGGTCAGTAATGCACCCAACGCCAAACCACCTACCCCCGGCACCAGTTCGGCGCACAAGACACCCAATGCCTGAATCCATAACGTCAATGCCAGCCGTGTTTGCGATGTCAGGCAATGACGAGTCAAAATACCGATAGTGATACCTATCACTGCGGCCCCACCGAAAACAGGCCAGACAAACTGGGCAAAGAGGCTGTCAGGGAAACGGGCGGTAGCCATTTGCGATAAAAATGTCGCCGGTAGGATATAGCCAAACCCAGCCAGACTGTAACTCCATACCAAACGCTTCAGTGCAGGTGTTAGCGTCAGTGGAACCGCAGCGATATGTGGGCGATGCAACTCTCCACTGCGCGGCAGATTAATACTGATGGCCGCAATGATAATCAGTGCCAATACGCCATAGACTAACCAGGCTTCTGCGGCAGATAAACCATAACTATGGATAGCCACAGCCAACATGCCGCTGATGAATATTCCCGCCCCCGGCCCGGCAAAAACTGCCGCACTCAAGGCTGGGCGACCAAAATGCGCCAGCCGTTCATTTGTCCAGGCGGCAATCAGCACCATCGACCAGCCACTGGCCCAACCAATAGCAAAACGCACTATTCCATGCCACCACGCCCCATCGACGACCGCAGATAGCAACGTTAAAGTTACCGCGCCCCACAATCCTAGCCATAAGCGGCGCTCGACATGGCGACTGGCACGCATGGCATCAAAGGCACCAAACAGATATCCCAAATAGTTAAAGGCCGCAACCAGCCCAGCACCGGTCAGGGTGAATTGATGCTCTGCTATCATCAGCGGCACTTGTGGAGTGAAGGCAAAACGCCCAATCCCCATCGCCACCACCAGAGCCAGAAAACCACTTAATGCAATTCTTAATGCCATCTGCCCTGCCCGCCTGTTGCTCTGTCAGTCTGTTAAAAGAAAGTTGCCAATATCATGCCTGAGCATTAGAATCACAAAAAATGAATAATACTCATTAAGTTCATCACAAAAAGAGAATACTTATGGACCTGACCCAGCTGCGCATGTTTTGTTGCGTAGCAGAAACCGGTTCCGTTGCCCGAGCAGCGGAGCAAATGCACCGCGTCCCTTCAAATTTGACGACACGCCTACGCCAGCTTGAAATCGAGCTGGGAGCCGACCTGTTTATTCGTGAAAAACAGCGCCTGCGCCTGTCACCGATGGGCCATAATTTTCTCTGCTATGCCAACCGAATTTTGGCACTGAGCGACGAGGCAATGCGCATTACTCATGCCGGTGAACCGGCGGGTAACTTCCCGCTTGGCTCGATGGAAAGCACAGCCGCCACCCGTCTACCGGGCTTGTTGGCGGCTTATCATCAGCGCTACCCCAAGGTTTCTTTATCACTCATTACCGGCACATCGGGTGAAATCATTGAGCAAGTTCGCGCGGGTACCTTGGCAACCGCATTGGTTGATGGCCCGGTGCAGCATGATGAGCTCCACGGCTGCCGCTCTTTCGACGAACAATTAGTGATTATTTCCTGTCTGGATCATCCCCCCATTACGCAAGCCCGAGATGCTGTGGATGAAACGCTATTTGCCTTTCGTCCCAGTTGCTCATACCGCTTGCGGCTGGAAAGTTGGTTCCGCCAAGCTGGCGTATTGCCCGGGCATATCATGGAAATCCAGTCCTACCATGCCATGTTAGCCTGTGTCGCCAGCGGGGCCGGATTAGCGCTGATCCCACACTCGGTACTAGCCCTGTTACCGGGGCATGAGCGGGTGCAAGTCCATCAATTACCGCCCGATATTGCTGATACCGCCACTTGGTTGATTTGGCGTAAAGATGCTTTTAGCCCCAATGTCCGCGCACTTAAAGAGCTGATCATTGAGCACATTGAAACAGCGTGATTAGGCGAGCAGAACCCCAATTTACGGTCATAATTCATACAATACCGATTGGCACTCATCGTAAACAGTTGAATGCAACATATATGATACATAAAGAATATATTTATATAACACTCATCACGCAGAAGCTATAGGAGCAACACCATGGAGATGATTAAAACCCGCGCCGCAGTCGCATGGGGGCCAAACCAGCCATTATCTGTTGAAGAAGTGGATTTGATGCCACCACAAAAAGGCGAAGTGCTCGTACGGATTGTCGCCAGTGGGGTATGCCACACTGACGCCTACACCTTATCTGGCAAAGATCCCGAAGGGGTATTCCCGGCGATCCTTGGCCATGAAGGTGGCGGGATTGTTGAAGCGATTGGTGAAGGTGTGACCAGCGTTGCTGTGGGTGACCACGTCATTCCACTGTACACGCCTGAATGCGGTGAATGTAAATTCTGTCGCTCAGGTAAAACTAACTTGTGTCAGGCGATCCGCAGCACGCAAGGTAAAGGTTTGATGCCCGATGGCACCACGCGTTTTTCTAAAAATGGTCAACCTATCTTCCACTATATGGGGACCTCAACATTCTCTGAATTGACTGTTGTGCCAGAAATATCACTGGCAAAAATCAATAAAGAAGCACCATTAGAAGAAGTTTGCTTGTTGGGCTGCGGTGTCACCACCGGCATGGGCGCAGTTATCAATACTGCCAAAGTCAAACCGGGCGATACCGTCGCTATCTTCGGCTTGGGTGGCATTGGTCTGTCTGCGGTCATTGGGGCGCAAATGGCAGGTGCCAGCCGCATCATTGGGATCGACTTGAATACCAGCAAATTCGAGCTGGCCCGCAAACTGGGGGCAACTGACCTGATCAATCCGCAAGATTATGATAAACCTATCCAAGAGGTGATTGTCGAGCTGACTGATGGCGGCGTAGATTTCTCATTTGAATGTATTGGCAACGTCAATGTTATGCGTTCAGCGTTAGAGTGCTGCCATAAAGGTTGGGGCGAATCCGTGATCATCGGTGTCGCCGGTGCTGGTGAAGAGATCTCAACCCGCCCATTCCAGTTAGTTACTGGCCGGGTCTGGCGCGGTTCGGCATTTGGTGGGGTGAAAGGCCGCTCAGAGTTGCCAGGCATTGTGCAGCAATATCTGGATGGTAAATTCGCCCTGAATGACTTTATTACCCATACCATGGGTCTGGATCAAATCAATGAAGCCTTTGATTTGATGCATGAAGGCAAATCCATCCGTACCGTGATTCATTTCGATCAATCTTCACAAGATAAATAAGGCAAGGAGGCAGACAACGCATGAATACGTCACTTGAACTTCTCGAAGAGCACCGGATGTTTGGTGGATGGCAACAACGCTATCGCCATGCTGCCAGCAGCCTGAATTGCAATATGACCTTCAGCATCTATCTGCCGCCGCCACGGGATGATAATCCACCTCCGGTGCTTTACTGGTTGTCGGGTTTAACCTGCAACGATGAAAATTTTACATTGAAAGCAGGTGCACAGCGGGTTGCGGCTGAACTAGGGCTGGTATTGGTCATGCCAGATACCAGCCCACGTGGTGATGACGTCCCCAATGATGACGGTTATGATTTGGGTCAGGGTGCCGGTTTTTATCTGAATGCGACACAAGCCCCCTGGTCTGAACATTTCCACATGTATGATTACATCAGTCAGGAGCTGCCCGCATTGATCCGCCAGCATTTTAGCGTCAGTGCGCGGCAATCTATCTGTGGTCACTCAATGGGTGGCCACGGCGCACTGATGTTGGCACTGCGAAACCCGCAGCAGTATAAGTCTGCTTCTGCTTTTGCGCCGATCGTCAACCCATGTCAGGTACCTTGGGGCCGCAAAGCCTTTGCGGCGTATTTGGGCGCTGATGAGAGCCAATGGCTGCAATATGATAGCTGTCATCTACTGACTCATGCGCAAACCCAACTGCCGATGTTAGTTGATCAAGGTGATGGTGATCAGTTCCTGGCCGACCAGCTACAACCAGCAAAACTGGCTGAGTTGGCACGTCAGCGTGACTGGCCTCTGACGCTGCGTATTCAACCAGGTTATGACCACAGCTATTTCACCATAGCGACCTTTATTGAAGATCATTTGCGCTTCCACGCAGAGTATTTGCATCCATAACTGATGTAACTAACTCAATGATCTACAGTAAATATTACAAGCCCCTGTTGGGGCTTTTTTATTTGATCAAAAATATATAATGACTTCTGTTACGAATATATCTAATAAAGAATAAAACAATAATGAAACTAATTAATGGCGATAAAAATCTCAGATGCAAAAAACATTGATAAACTCTAAAAAAAGAATTACAAATAAATGGTTCAACACTTACCGCTGTTCTGTCACATCGAAAGGGAATTATTTAAATGGAGAATTATATGTATACTTCACATCAACCAGAGAAGAAAACAAGTAATACAAATTTGATAGCACTGAGAACTAAACTGGAATCATTAGAGGAATCCTTTAAAAATAGTGGGTTGTCTATAGATGCCCAAGAAATTGAAAATCTAAAAAATAGTGAGTCTGAAAATAAAATAACCGCTTGGAATTGGTCAAAAAGCTTTACACAACAATAAGCTAGCCAATGAAATCATTTAATGTAAATCGATTAAGATGCTTTTACTAGCATCTTAATTTCAATAGCTAACCAATAGATTTCAACTTGGTTCGAATGCTGAATGTAATTTATTTTAATGCTAATCAGTAATACAACGCCATTTTATTAGTAATAACATCACTAGATTTTATTAAAACCAGTGAGATATTCCCCTATGCTGACAAGTGAATTTTTTAATGATTTGAAGCTAAGCCCAATCTCAAGCCTGTTAGCAATAATAGTAACGGCCATTGGATTAATCTCATCGTTTCTAGTGTTACTTCTTTATTTAACTGACTTTCGCATTGAAAAACAGCATGAAAACTACAAAGATATTTATCGAATAGAAACACGCTTTAATTTGCCCAATGGTGATGAAATAAAATCAGCACAAGTTCCCTTGCCGCTTATTTCTATTTTGGAGAATGATAAAGATATCAAACATGTTAGCGCCATTGTTCGTATATTCACCCGCTTGCAAGTCAACGATAAAAACCACTCAAATGTAGATATCTATGCCGTTAGCGCTAACTTTTTTAACACTTTAAATCCTTACCAACAAAAAATCCCCTATCTGGCACGTAATGAAATTATTATCACTCCAGAATTTAACCGCCAATATCTTCATTTGGATAGTCCGCAAGGGCATGTCATTACATTAGGGGATAAAGGGCAATTTATCATTAAGGAAGTGGTTGAATTCAATAAGTCGAGTCGTTTTAACACCAAAGCAATCATAGCATTGGCCCCTGAAATTATAGATAGCTACCAAGATAAAAGACATGATTGGTATGATACACACGCCTATGCATTTATTACTATGGAACCCGGAACCAAGCCCAATACTGAGCAACTGAATTCATACATCAGCCAGTACGCCCCTCAACTTCCTGGTGCCCCTTTTAGCCCTGAAGAGTTCATCCAGTTATCGACTCGCCATATTACCGATATTCATTACGATAATGCATTACCTGATGAGATCAGCATGGTGATTTCATCAGCATATTTAAATATTTTATATGCCTCTGGTTTATTTGTTTTTTTAACCACAACCATGAATTTCTTCAATATTAACAATGTTATTAATACAAACAAGAAAAACAGTTTTTATGTCAAAAAAGCCGTAGGCGCCTCCCATTATCAACTCATTATTGAGTCATTCTTCATTGCAACATTGCAAACTGTATTTATGCTTTTGTTGGTTCTATTCATCTTAGTCTCTCTAATACAACTATCGGATGGTGTCAGAGAGCTAATTTTCACTCATGGTAGTCAAGATTTCTTAACTGCATTCTCTATTACACTAGCAGCCACATACCTGGCTATTTTACTGGCTCATTTTCTATTTTTGTTTACCCTTTCTCGCCCGAATAACAGCTATTACACTCAACAGTCTCGTAGCCAAGGTATACAGAGCCTCATGTTTTGTTTACAGTTGATTATAGCTGGCATCATTATTTACTTGTGGGCTGGCATCACGACGCAAATGCGGTTTATGCAAAATAATAACTTTGGTTATGAAACTGAGAATATCGTAACATTCGCACTAAATGACGAATTAAAATCTCATGTATCAATAAATAACTTGCAAGATAAATTAAGAGCAGAAATTCAAACAAATAATATTGCAATGAGTAGCTGGCAGCCATTTGACATGTCGAGAACTAATATCTCGGTGTTTCATCATAACCAGCAAGAGAAAGATAAATTAGCCACAGTAAATACAGTAAATGTAAATAAACACTTTATTAATACGTGGGGTATGAAAACTCTTGCAGGTAGTGAAAATCCTATCCTACCCAGTGATGATAAAAATATACATCATGCTATTGTAACCAGGTCTTTCTTAACTTTAATGGGGTTAGATTCTTATGACCAAGTATTAAATAATTTATTCTATATAAACGAAGAGGATATGCAGCAACCAGTAAAAATCATGAGGATAGTCGATGATTTTTATCTCGCAGATCGTGAAAACACTCCATCACCACTACTTATTTTCATTAAACATGATATTCAACGCTATGCCGCAGTAAAACTCCACAACATACGGGATATAAACACTATAACAAAATTATTACAGCACTATGGTGTTAATCCTGAACAAATAAAATCAGTCAATAATTTACACAAAGAGTATTTTGACAATAATATACTCATGCAGAAAACCATTAGTAGAGTTACTCTATTATCAATTATATTAATTATTATTAGCACAATAATAATCAGCACATCTGAAACTAAACGCCTTGGCAAAACATTAGAAATAATGACATCAATTGGTGGTTCTATTTATACTAACATCATTTTCTTTATACAGCAGAATCTAATCCCTATAGTTATCGCCACCGGAATATCACTTCCTGTCAGTTTTTTATTATTACATCGGTGGATGAATCAGTACAGTTTAGTCAGTGGCGTATCCTATGTCTATGCAACTTGTGCACTCCTTAGTTTCATTTTATTCGTGATTGTTGTTATGACTATTACACTTATTTTTAATAACAACACACTGACTATCAGGAGAAATAAATAAACATTATGGATATAAAAATAGAACAAAAAACATCTATAAATAAAAGTGCTAAGTTAGTCATTATTTGCGTATTGCTGATATTTATTTCAGGTATTTATTCTGTATATTATTTATCTACCGCACAACAAACCTTACTCATTTCTCGAGACGATGCTATTTTTCATACAATAAAACTAGAAGCTTATCAAGATCGACTCATTACCCGAGCTATTACTGTACCAAAGGAGAGTATAATTGTATCGAGTGAGCGAGGCGGGAAAATTATTAATATTACTAAACAGGCCTTTGATACTGTTGTAAAAGGGGATGTTATTGCCAATTTATCAAACTATGACTTTATGCTGGAGGCAACATCCAGAATAGCCACCATTGCTGAAAAAATAAATAACCTGCGTAATATGAAAATACTGCTGGAACAAGATAATCGAGATACAAAGATTAGCTTGCAGGAAGCTGAACACCAAATAGCTATAATTTCTAAAGATTTAAATAGACATCAAGAACTTGACAAAAAATCGATGATTGCAAAGTCAGAATTAGAATATCAGGTTGGTATGTTAAAAAACTGGCAGGCAAAAATTGATATACTACGGGTGCATGATAATAAAAACAAAGAGTCATTCCCCCCCCAATTGAAAAGTATTGATAGTTCAATTTTATTGCTTGAACGGATGATGAAAATGATCGAAAACGGTATGGATCAGTTAGTAATAACTGCACCTATTGATGGGACATTATCTGTTTTAGATATTGAGTTAGGCCAACAAATAAAACCGGGTGAAAAAATTGCAATCATAGATAACTTACAGTCCTATTATTTTAATGTTTACTTCAGTGAATATTATCTTGATAAGATAATCCCACAGAGCCATATCGTTTCACAAATAAATGGTCAAGATATTCCATTACTCATTGAATCTGTATCAACCATTGTTGAAAATGGTAAATTTAAAGCAAAACTTGTACCTTACCATGATAGCGCCATCCCACTAAAAAGGGGACAATCGATTGAAATACAAATCTCATTACACGAAGAAAATAACAATGTATTACTGGTACCTACAGAGAGTGTTATTTCAGATAAGCATGGGGATAAATTTATTTATATCTACCAACCAGAAAAGGATCAGGCGGTTAAAACTCAGATTGAAACTAAACGTAGAAGCGCTATAAAAACCGAAATCACCACAGGATTAATGGCTGGACAACAAATTGTTATGCCTCCTAATACCAATAATAATGAATATTCTATCATTGAGTTCAAATAATATGCTAACCATTCAAAATGCCCAGAAGTGTTACATCACTAAAACAATAAAAACCAAGGTTCTTAATCATCTTAGTTTTTCTGTAGAAAAAGGTGATTTTGTTGCTATTATGGGGCCATCCGGGTCAGGTAAATCAACACTACTCAATATCATTGGTATGTTTGATAACCTAGACAGTGGCTCACTCACTCTCGCCGGAAAAGATGTCACCAACTTGACCTATTCACAAAAAATCATTCTGAGAAGATCACTTATAGGTTATATTTTTCAGTCATTTAATCTTATTTCCCATTTATCCGTCTTTGATAATATTGCGTTACCGCTTAAATATCGCGGTATTAATAAGAAAGAGCGCATTGAACGAGTCGATCAAGTCTTGACGCTTTTCGGTATTGAGAACCGGAGAGACCATAAACCGATACAATTATCTGGCGGCCAACAACAACGCGTAGCAATAGCCCGGGCAATGGTATCTAAACCTGCATTACTTTTAGCTGATGAACCAACTGGGAATTTGGATAGTAAAAATTCACATACAGTGCTTCAACAATTGAAAAATATTAATAAAAAAGGCACCACTATTATTATGGTGACACATTCAGATGAAGCTTCTGCATATGGGAATAGAGTCGTTAACATGAAGGATGGTAATTTCACATGACAAGATAGGAATACATTATGGAAAATAATATACCGATTAAAAATATTGATTGCATTGATATTAATAATATAAATGTGCAAGACTTAAAGAAACTTGATACTTGTGAATATAAAAACTTATCCGCTTATCTCATAGGGAAGATTCCAGCCCCCAAATTATTAGAGACTGATGAATTAGAAATATATAATGAAGAAATAAAACAAAATATTTCTGCCAAAGCAATTAAAGCAGAGAAGTTAGTTATTGTGTTGAAAGCAACACGTTTATGTAACTTGCGCTGCACTTATTGCCACTCATGGGCTGAAGGCCCCAATCAGACAGTTTTATTTCAGACCTTAGTGCATACTGTACGCCAACTCCTTGCTATTCCGAATGTAAACAGATTTGAGTTTGTATGGCATGGAGGAGAAATTACACTGTTAAAACCTTCTTTTTTTAAAAAGCTTATATGGTTACAACAGCAATTTAAACGACCAGAACAATATATAACCAACACCATGCAGTCAAACTTAGTCAACATTTCGGATGAGTGGCTAAAATTCATCCAAGGCATTGGCATGAATGTCGGGATTAGCCTTGATGGAGTCCCAACTGTAAATGATAAGCGGAGAATTGATTATCGAGGGCGAGGGACATCGGCTCGTGTTGCACAAGGAATTAAAAAACTTCGCCAGCATAATATTTTATATGGCGCACTCATTGTTGTTGACCGAGATGTATATCAAACTGACATGAGAGAAATGCTAGATTATTTTATTTCAATAGAATTAAATTGCATTGAGTTCCTTAATATCGTGCCAGATAATCGGTTGGTCAAAGGTGAGTATGTTGGCTATAACTTTATCAGTTATGCTGAGTTTATTCATTTCCTCTCAATATTATTTACTCTCTGGGTAAAAGATTACCAAGAAAAAATACATATTGCCGTTTTTGACGATTTTATAAAGGTGCTAAAAAATCCTAGCCAGAAACCAGCTGCCTGCTACTGGTCAGGTAATTGCTCACAAGAAATTATTACTCTGGAACCCAATGGGGATGTATCACCTTGCGATAAATATGTCGGTGATCAAAACAGTATTTATGGCTCATTATTATCTACTGACTTAGCAGATCTTCTAGCACGCTCACCACATAATCAACAAGCCATCAATGAGGAAAAAGAAGCGACTAAAAAAATGCATCATTGTCAGTGGTTTTCTATTTGCCATGGCGGTTGCCCCCATGATCGAGTGATTAATCGTAGACACACCAAAGGATATAATGATGCATGCTGCGGCACCGGGAAATTGCTGACCACCATCCAGAACTATATAACCAGTACTACTGAAGCCACCGGGTTGTGACTTCAGTAGCTAGATACTATTGGCCGCTATTATTCCGTTTATAGTTCAACTTCTTGTCCTTTACGATGTAAACGTAAAGAAACCAAGAAAGTTAAGAAACACATTGCCGAGACATACCAAAAGAAGCTGCTTTCCATATCAAATGATTTGAGTGATAGCGCCACATATTCAGCACTACCACCAAACATTGCATTGGCGACGGCATAGGATAAGCCAACACCTAAAGCGCGGACTTCTGGTGGAAACATTTCTGCTTTCAGTAGCCCGCCAATGGAGGTGTAGAAGCTAACAATAATTAGGGCCGTGACAATCAGGGCAAAAGCAATATAGGGGCTGGTGACGCCTTTTAGTGCATGCAAAATTGGCACCGTGAGCAGCATTGATAATAAAGCAAAAATCAGCATGGACGTTCGCCGGCTAATACGGTCGGATAGCGCACCAAATAGTGGTTGGATTATCATGAAAATAAACAGTGCTGCCGTCATGACTAAGCTGGCAGTTTTTACATCCATCCCTGCGGTATTGACCAAATACTTTTGCATATAGGTGGTATAAGTATAAAAAGAGAGCGAGCCACCGGCTGTGAAGCCCAATACCATAATAAAAGCACGGCGGTTCTTCCACAGCCCTTTTAAGCTACCAGCATCTTTTTTATTGCGTGTCTTTTCATCCGAAGTTTCATTTAGCGAGCGCCGTAAGTAAAGTGCAACCACGGCCAGTAATGCCCCCAATACAAAAGGAATACGCCATCCCCAACTATGCAATACTTCCGATGGCAGGGTTTGCTGTAATAAAACCAGCACTAATAATGCCAATAATTGTCCGCCAATTAGCGTGACATATTGGAAAGAGGCATAAAAACCTTTGCGCCCTTTCACCGCAACTTCACTCATGTAAGTGGCGCTAGTACCATATTCTCCACCAACAGATAACCCCTGAAATAGGCGCGCAACCAATAACAAAATAGGAGCCAGGCTACCAATTGAGGCATAAGTGGGTAAGCAGGCAATCATTAACGATCCCGCGCACATCATGTAGACAGAAATAAGCATCGAGAGCTTACGGCCATGCTTATCGGCGATATATCCAAATAACCAACCGCCAATTGGGCGCATCAAAAAGCCCGCAGCAAAAACCCCCGCAGTTTGGACTAACTGGGTCGTAGGATTATCATTAGGAAAAAAAAGGGGCGCAAAGTAGAGCGCGCAGAATGAATAAATGTAGAAGTCGAACCATTCAACCAAATTACCCGAAGAAGCACCAACAATGGCCCGAATTCTCTGCCGAGTATCCGCTTGTTCCGTTAGCCGAGCTGAATGCGCGGCTATTGCTGTACTTTCTGCCGATGCCGCATCTACTGATGTTGTGTCTGCCATATTGATGTGTCCGTCATCTTGTGGGACGTCCATGCCGCCATAAACCCAGCTCCGAATATGTGCAGGCACTGAACTCTCATTTCTATATTGTTATGTTGTTATATATTGGTAACAATATCGTTTCAATTGGAGTTCCCCCCCAGACGGCAGTTTAGGAAAAACCTCACTTCCTCTTGTGATGTCAATTGCATAAATATGTAATCAAACATGTGTGATTAGAATTTTTTGAGAGAGTAACCGCAGAAATAAGCCATCATAGGTAATATTCCGCCTACCGATGAAGGGGCGGAATATTACCAAGCTGTTGTACTTTATTTCTTCGGGCTAAAATGCTGATCCCGGCTGTAATAAAAAGGCTTGTTCTTCTGCGCTGGATACGCGCCCAAGAATATGATTACGGTGCGGATAACGGCCAAAACGATCAATAATCGCTTTATGGCGCAGTTCATAGTCCAGTTGGAGCTCATCACCTAACTCCGTATAAAGCGCCAATGCTTGTTGATGAATTAATGCTGATTCTGAATGCATAAAGGGCAAATAGAGAAAACCACGCTGCGTCTCAGATAACTGCCCTACCTGACCGCTGCTAACTGCCTCTTGCGCCAACACCAATGCCATACCATCACAGGAAAAAGAAGTCGGTAAATCGCGAAACAGATTTCGGCTAAATTGATCTAATATCAGTATTTCAGCCAAGCGCCCTTCAATATTCCGCCGCCAGTGAGCCAACTCCCCTTTAGAAGCTGCCTGCCAGACTGAACCAAAATGCTGGCGTAAATAGGCGTCAAAATCCTCGTCTTTTTTAAACCACAGCGCCTGATCCATTTCTTTAAACCAGAATTTCAGAATTTTTTGATAGTCCATATCCCCTCCTATTTCGCCTGATAAGGGCAACTGATAATAAAAAAGAGTATTGCTGATTAAGACAATATCAGTCTGAAGCCTCTTTGCCCCCCATCAATTCACCCGCATGGCAATCTCTGCCATAATGGCTCTCTTATTTGGTAGGCATTCTATCTTTTTGCAACGATGCCCTCAGACCACGGAGTTCAGCATGGATCACTGTAATACCTCGGATTTACTCTCTCTGGAACAAGCACTGACTAAAATGCTGTCACAGGTCACGCCATTACAGACTACAGAAACCGTCGCACTCACTGATGCTGCGGGGCGTATCACAGCTTGTGCTATTACATCGCCGATTGCCGTGCCACCATTCGCTAACTCAGCCATGGATGGTTATGCTGTGCGCTGTAATGAGCTTAGCAGTACAACGCCATTGCCGGTGGCTGGTAAGGCTTTTGCAGGTGCGCCATTTAAAGATACATGGCCTACCAATACTTGCGTGCGAATCATGACTGGCGCACCAATACCCGTGGGTGCCGACGCCGTCATCATGCAAGAACAGGCGACGGTGAGTGAACAAGGGATCATATTTAGTGGCAATGTACATGCTGGGCAAAATATCCGGCTGGCAGGTGAAGATATCCAACAAGGTGCCGCCGTTTTCCCTGCAGGGGTAAAATTAGGCGTGGCGCAATTGCCGCTCTTGGCCTCATTGGGTATTGCGGAAGTGACGGTTTTCCGTACATTGAAGGTCGCCATTTTTTCGACTGGTGATGAGTTACAACCGGTCGGACAGCCCTTGGGTGAAGGTCAGATTTATGATACCAACCGCTTTGCGGTCCGTTTAATGCTGCAACAACTCGGTTGTCAAATTATTGATCTTGGTGTCATCCCTGATGATCAACAAGCACTGCGCAAAGCTTTCGAACAAGCTGATGCTGCCGCTGACTTGGTCATTAGTAGTGGTGGTGTTTCAGTGGGTGAAGCTGATTATACCAAGCAGATGTTAGATGAGCTGGGAGATATTGGTTTCTGGAAGTTAGCCATCAAGCCCGGTAAACCTTTCGCTTTTGGCCAGTTGGAAAACGCCTGGTTTTGCGGATTACCGGGTAACCCGGTCTCTGCGGCCCTGACATTTTATCAGTTGGTGCAACCGCTTATCGCTAAACTATCGGGCCATTCTGAGTGGCATCCGCCATTACGATTGAAGGCGAAAACAACCACAAAATTGAAAAAAACACCGGGCCGATTGGACTTCCAGCGTGGGGTTGTCTCCACTAATGCCGATGGTGAACTGGAAGTACGTAGCACTGGTCATCAAGGTTCTCACGTTTTCAGCTCATTCAGCCAAGGTAACTGCTTTATTGTTCTTGAACGGGAGCGTGGCTCGGTAGCCGTCGGTGAAACCGTTGAGATCGAGTTATTTAATGGGCTATTGAGTTAGTGAATAATTGAACAATCAATTGCTGAGAGGCGGACATGTTGCCTGAACTTTCCGATGCACAAACCCTGCGTTATAACCGGCAAATCGTCCTGCGTGGTTTTGATTTTGATGGTCAGGAAAAACTCAATGTAGCCAAGGTATTAATTGTTGGTTTAGGCGGTCTTGGGTGCGCAGCAGCACAATATCTGGCAGTGGCAGGTGTCGGTCACCTTACATTGCTGGATTTTGATACTGTTTCCCTCTCTAACCTGCAGCGGCAAATTCTGCACCGCGACAACCGCATCGGTATGACTAAAGTGGCTTCTGCGGCCCTGACACTGTCAGAGATGAATCCCGATGTACAGCTGGAAACCATTGATACGCAGTTAAATGATGAGCAACTCTCCGTTGTGATAGCTGAGCATCAGTTAGTATTGGATTGTACTGATAATATCGCCAGCCGCGAGCAACTTAATCGCCTATGTTATGCGCAGCATAAACCACTGGTTTCTGGTGCGGCAATTCGCATGGAGGGGCAAGTCAGTGTATTTACCTATCAGGAAAACCAGCCTTGCTATCGCTGTTTGAGCCGGTTGTTTGGTGATAATGCCCTAACCTGCGTTGAAGCCGGTGTCATGGCTCCATTGGTGGGTATTATTGGTAACCTACAGGCAATGGAGGCCATAAAACTGCTGGCTGATTATGGGCAAGTTATATCGGGCCGCCTACTGATGTACGATGCCATGACGGCCGAGTTTCGTAGTATGAAGCTGGCAAAAGATGCCAACTGCGAGGTTTGCAGTAAAGTATAGCTGGGCAACCACCAGATTATTCAAGCAAAAAAAAGCTGATGCAGAGCATCAGCTTTCTTATTAACACTCAGCCAAATACTTAGGACTGAATACCTTGGCTACGCAGATAATCTTCGTAGTTACCGGTAAAGTCGATCAGTTTTTTCGGTGTCATTTCAATCACACGCGTCGCCAGTGAACTGACGAACTCACGGTCATGGGAGACGAAAATCAATGTGCCTTCGTACATTTCCAATGCCATGTTAAGAGATTCGATGGATTCCATATCCAAGTGGTTAGTTGGCTCATCCATTACCAGAATGTTAGGGCGCTGCATCATCAGCTTACCGAACAACATCCGCCCTTTCTCACCACCGGACAGCACTTTAACTTTCTTCTTGATATCATCTTGGCTAAACAGCAAACGGCCTAACACACTGCGTACAGCCTGTTCGTCGTCTTTTTCCTGTTTCCACTGACTCATCCAGTCAAATACCGTCAGGTCGATTTCAAAATCGCTGGCGTGATCCTGCGCGTAGTAACCAATCTTACTGTTTTCAGACCATTTTACCGTGCCGGTATCAGCCTCATAATCGCCGACCAAGGTTTTCAGCAAAGTAGATTTACCGATACCGTTTGGCCCGAGGATAGCCACTTTCTCACCCACTTCCAGACGCAAATTCAGGTTCTTAAACAGTGGGCCGTTATCAAAACCTTTGGTCAACATTTCAACTTCTAGCGCATTACGGAACAACTTTTTATCCTGATCAAAGCGGATAAACGGGTTCTGACGGCTAGAGGCCTTCACTTCATCAAGCTGAATTTTATCAATCTGACGGGCGCGAGAAGTTGCCTGCTTGGATTTAGAGGCGTTAGCACTAAAACGGCTAACAAAAGATTGCAGCTCAGAGATCTGAGCTTTCTTCTTGGCGTTATCAGATAACAGACGCTCACGGGCTTGAGTCGCCGCGGTCATATATTCGTCGTAGTTACCCGGATAAACACGCAATTCGCCGTAATCCAGATCCGCCATGTGCGTACACACCATATTCAGGAAGTGACGGTCATGGGAAATAATGATCATGGTGCTACTACGTTCGTTCAGCACTTGTTCCAACCAGCGGATAGTATCGATATCCAAGTTGTTGGTTGGTTCGTCAAGTAACAGAATTTCTGGATCAGAGAACAGGGCCTGCGCCAGCAATACACGCAATTTCCAGCCGGGAGCGATTTCGCTCATCAAACCATAATGCTGTTCAACCGGAATACCGACGCCAAGCAACAATTCACCGGCACGGGCTTCTGCGCTGTAACCATCCATTTCACCATAGGCAACTTCCAGATCAGCCACTTTATAGCCATCTGCTTCGCTCATTTCAGCCATGGCGTAAATGCGGTCGCGCTCTTCTTTTACTTCCCACAGTTCGCCGTGACCCATAATAACGGTGTCCAGCACTGTGTTGTTTTCAAAGGCGAATTGATCCTGACGCAATTTACCCAGACGCTCATTCGGGTCTAGGAAGACGTTACCGCCACTTGGCACCAGATCACCACCAAGGATTTTCATGAATGTGGATTTACCACAGCCATTAGCGCCGATCAGACCATAGCGATTACCGCCGCCGAATTTTACTGAAATGTTTTCAAACAGCGGCTTGCTGCCGAATTGCATGGTGATATTGTTAGTACTTAGCACAGAGCTCGCTCTCGATTGGATTACTGAATAGGGATATTCAAGAATACTAGAAAATGTGATTCGGCGCGCATTATGCCACAAGATGGCAAGAGTATCGCCTCCAGTTTGCATGAAATCTCAGCAGGGGGATAAATCGGGTAGTAGGCCAACAGCATAGCGGGGCTAATGACACATCAAAGGGGCTAAATAGCCCCTGTTATAGAAGATGCAAACAGCTCTATTTTCAGTGTGTTGCATCCTTGACGCATTGCAAGGCACTGTACTTATCCAACAAGAAAGGCCGTAAATAGCCCACAGTATTGGACATCGGAAGCACTTCTTCACTGAGATGAATATTCAGTGTATTGCTCAGATAGGCACGGCGCTGTTGTATTCTTTGCCAAACTTCTGGGTAATGAGCCGCCAGTTCAGCACGCAACTGTTGGTCCGCCAGTGCAATACAATCTTCTGCACTCACCCCGGCATAGCCTTTTACCGAAGGAATTATATCAATTTGGAATAACATCCCACTGCGGATTTTTTCTTCTGAACCAGAATAAATCGGCGAGCAAAGCCACTCTTCATCTGCAGTCAAATGGCCTGGATTTAATGACCAGTGGTATTGCGCCTTAGGGAAAACAGTTTCAACTAATGCATACATCTCTTTACCCGGCATTCCGATGCGAATATTTTCCAGCCAGGCAACTACCGTGGTGTAATAGGGAATAGCAACTTTATCGAGATAATCTCTTTGTGCCGCAGGTAATTCATCAGCATGGTGAACAGCATAACCGGTTCGACTGCTCAGGCCGCCTTTAAAACCGGTAGTCAAAGATATCTTATCGCCAAGTTGTATCGCTTTATCCCCCGGATACAAATTAGCCTGTTCAAAACGCTCGCCCGTAGCGGCAATTATCACAACCGTATTTGGCTGCCCTTCATCAGCCAAAAAGTGACCAAGTTGCTTTTCTGTTATGCCAACGTCTACCGTGGCTAATGCTTTGAGAACACAGTTAGAAGCCAGATTAGCGCCATATTCATAATGTGCTAATTCATTAGCATTATTCGTTACTCTGGCCGCAGTATCACTGCCAATAAATAGGCTTGTAGCATTGATAATTGCTGTTTCGGATGAAACAGACTGTTTAATCGCATCCAGAAGAAAATAAGGAATATCAAACAACTGGTTATTATCATCCAAGTGACTGGTAAACAGTTTCCACCCGACAACCCCGACCTTTTTAGCGCGCTGAATTCCGCTATCAGCCAATAATTCGGCCAGCGTTTTACTGTTTTCCATTGGCTGGTTTGGCAGTGAAAAATAGGGTACATGGATTGCTGTATTACTGACCCGAGCATATTGAGATAACTTCAAATTCTCGTTGCCCAGCAATAAATAGACTTCCCCTGAAACATGCAACACCATGGCGGCTTCTTCAAATCGGGGGATAAACCCAGTCAGATATTCAAAATTACCCCCATGTTCTTTATCAGCATAAACAAGTAAGTAGTCGATATTAGCCTGAATC
The DNA here is from genome assembly GCF_902170305.1 of Yersinia alsatica. Lineage (GTDB taxonomy): Bacteria > Pseudomonadota > Gammaproteobacteria > Enterobacterales > Enterobacteriaceae > Yersinia > Yersinia alsatica. The sequence goes on from NZ_CABHWW010000011.1 coordinate 419,097, forward strand.
ATATTGCTGATAACTTTAGCTTTACGGGCAGCAATAGTGCTATCACTTATCGCTATTTTGGCGATAGCATCGAATCTTGGTGGGGCATCAATAGGGTTAAGTTTTACATGGCGTTTAGCAATCATCTTATTCATTACCCAAGTTAGTTAATGTAACGTCACCTGACCCATTACGTTTTCGCTATAACCATTTCGCATTACAGGTGAAGGAAATAGTTAACCAGCGATGTGGGCCTGACTCACCAATCGCATGAGAGATTTCATCGCGTATTTTGTCAAAATAGGATACTCCACTATTTTCCATTTCAGGCGGGATAACCACATGAATTTCAACAAACAATCCTCGGCCAATACGAGTTGCATAGTGCGAATAATCAACAAAGTTGTACTTCGCCATTAAACTGTCCATTAAGTTTTCCATCGAAGCATCCAAAGTATCTGGTGTCATTTGCAATACTTCACGGACCGCCGAGATAACTGTTTTTATCGGAACAGGAATCAAAATCAACGTTAACAGTGCCAATACGCTAGGGTCAGTATAAACAATCAAATGCTCATAGCGGGTACCTTCCATGCTCCAGGAAAGTAAAAAAGCCACTAATAAAGCAGAGCTAATACAAGCTGACATCAGCCAACTTTTGGTATCCAGCGCGATTAATTCAGACTTAACACGTTTATTTAAACGCCGCTGTTTTAAGAAAATAGTAAAACAGAAGATGCTGACCACTAAGGCATAAACAATAGCCCAACCCAGCTCTAATTCCCGGCCACCATCAATAATACCTTTAATAGCATTAACAAAAGCATACAGACAAAGGAGAGCCAATAAGCTGCCGTTAAAAGCCAAAACCAGAGGTTCGACATGCCAGAAACCATATTGAAAACGCCGACTATTCGGTTGGCCCAGTAATCGCGATACCAACAAAGATAAACTGCACATACCTGCATCTAAAGCAGAGAACATACCATCGAAAATAATCGACATCGAACCGCATACAATACCGAAAATGATCCCCATGATGGCAATAAATAAAGTACAAATGATCGAACGTCGTAAAATCTGCTGTTCGAGTTGAGTATCATGCAGCATAGGCGCTACCGGTTTACTGAGTGTTGTCATGATTACAACCTATTTTTATAGCAACTTATTGTTTTATATTATTTATTTTTCTATTTTAGCTTGATGAATTAATCACAATCAAGAAATGTGAAAGTCAATCAGAGCTATAAGTAGTGTGTCATATTATTCCAATTTTACCAGTAAATTACCTATAAAAACCTGAATATAAAACTTGGCTAATCTGTTGTTTTTTCTTATTTAATACAGAATGTTTTTTGTTATAAGGGATTTTATATCGCACTAATGGGTTAATTACCATCCCACTTTAGTATTTATCTTAAAGCCATTCACGACTAAGGCTTTATACTTTATGTCTAATAACAGATTTTATTAATTTTAATAACATATAACCGAGTTTGATAGTCGTAATTAACATCAGTAGTAAATGAGAAGAAGTTGTTATTCGTCAATAATACCGTTTCTGCATAGAGATATTATGCTCGACTTACGATAATACCCGTTCTGGGGGATATATGGCGGCAAAACTAAATATTCTATTAGTGCATGGCGCGTGGGCTGATGGCTCACAATGGCGATATATTATTCCCGCCCTTCACGCTATGGGGCATCGGGTTATTGCTATCCAAAATCCACTAACATCATTGGCTGATGATGTGGAACGCACAATTAAGCTAACCACTGCATTATATGGCCCAACATTATTAGTTGGTCACTCTTATGGTGGAATGGTAATTACCCAAGTTGGGCACCTGCAAAATGTGGTCGGAATGGTTTACCTTTCCGCGTTTGCTCCAGATGCTGGTGAGAGTTTATCAAGCACTTTTGCTTTGCGTGCTCCCCCTGTGGGCGCGGCTTACATTCGCCCGGATGACAATGGTTTTTTGTGGGTAGACACCGATAAATTCCATGAGAATATGTGTCAGGATTTCGATGAAAATGAAGCTCTGGTAATGGCTTTGGTACAAAAACCCTTAGCAGCACGTGCTTTTACCGATAAATCGGCTCAGCCAGCCTGGCGGGTAAAACCTTGTTGGTATCAGATTTCAACAGAAGACAGAATGCTGCCCGTCGAAACACAACGCGAATTTGCCAAACGCATTCAGGCACAAAAAGTCATTGAATTACCCTCTGGCCATGCTGCACATCTCTCGCGCCCACAATCAATCATCGAGTTAATTGCGGATGCCGCCAACGCGGTGAGATAGTTTTATCCCGCCCCAATGCCGCAGCGCTAAAGTCACTTTCTGATATTAATTTGATGATTACTGGCGAAAAAAAATCCGCTCGTGAGCGGATTTTTATCAACTACAGCATCTCACTGTTAAAGATGAATGCTGATAATCCTAAGCAAATACTTAGAAAGTGTAGCCGATGCCAGTAACCCAAGTACCAACATCAACACTACGGATGCGGCTCTGTTCGTAAGAAACGTCCAGGGCAACATTTTGCATCAGGTTAAACTGCATACCTGCGCCGTAAGTTAAGCCGTATTCGCTGGTGCTATCTTTAGCGCTAGCAGAAGTTGGGAAGTTCTGGCTAAAACGGCCATAACCCACACCGACCAAGCCATAAATGCTAGCCCAATCGTTGATGCGGTATGCTGGGCCACCAGTGATGGAGTAGTATTGCGCTTTGTTGTATACAGAAGAGCTATCACCGAAGCTGCTTTTTTCAGTGTGAGTGAAAGAGGTGATGTAACCCAGTTGAGAATCACTCCACTCGTAGCGGTATTTCAGGTTGAAACCTGAAGCCTTGTTAGCAACACCTTGGTAGTCGCTCTGGGCATAACCACCAGAAACGGTACTTTCACCAGCAAAAGCAGAACCTGCAGTGACTGCCAATACACAAGCTGCTACAGCTGAAAGACATGTAATTTTATTCATAACCACCTCGAAAGACGCAAATTTTTTAGATGAAACAAAAACACCATCAAATTATAACAATAAACAGTTAGAAACTCTGCCTGATAATGATTGTCTAACTAATTATTTGGTGTAACAAAGAATTTCAAGCATCTTCTATCTTGTTAATACCTTTACGATTTTCTGCTATTCTACTCCTCTTTGTGACCTCCATCACTAAAAGCCTTCCAGACTATTCTTAATTTTCATGCTCAAATTAGCGACAAAAATAGCGTTAAAAAACAGCAGCTCAAGAAAATAATTAATTTTTTTGTTCTTTTCTGCTGCCTATTTAAAGTCTTTGGTTATTTTCAAACACTTCGCTGACATTTCATTTACACTGGCTGACATTGATACCGACTATTTTTCTTTGAGGCTTAAAAGGATGTCTTTGTCTCCTTCATCCAAACATTCACTCCCACTGCTTCCGATTTTCTTGCTGATAATCGCCATGATCTCAATACAAAGTGGTGCATCTTTGGCAAAAAGTCTGTTCCCATTGGTGGGTGCTCAAGGGATAACCTCCCTACGCCTTGGCATCGGCACACTGATTCTGTTTGTTATCTTTAAACCCTGGCGGATGCGGTTTGAAGCGGGTAGCCGCTTGCCTTTGCTTGTTTACGGGGTAACATTAGGTGGCATGAATTTCCTGTTTTATCTGTCGTTAAAAACAGTGCCACTGGGCATTGCCGTTGCCTTGGAGTTTACCGGGCCTTTGGCCGTCGCCATGTTAGCTTCACGCCGCCCAGTTGATTTTATCTGGGTCGGTTTAGCCATTCTTGGCTTGTGGTTCCTCTTACCATTAGGGAATAGCATCGGCACCATTGATTTGTTTGGTGCAGCTTGTGCGCTGGGTGCCGGGGCTTGTTGGGCTCTTTATATCGTTTCTGGCCAAAAAGCCGGGGGGGATCATGGCCCCGGAACCGTGGCTGTGGGTTCTCTGATTGCGGCACTGGTTTTCTGCCCGATTGGTATAGCTTACAATGGCTTGGCGCTGTTTGATCCGGCAATTTTACCGGTTGCTCTAGCCGTAGCTATTTTGTCTACCGCATTGCCCTACTCACTTGAGATGGTCGCTCTAACCCGCCTCCCTACACGCACATTCGGTACATTAATGAGTTTGGAACCTGCATTAGCAGCGGTTTCGGGGCTGGTATTTTTAAATGAACATCTGACATTGATTCAATGGCTGGCACTGGCATCCATTATCAGCGCGTCTATCGGCGCAACTCTGACAATTAAATCCAAACCACAAATTGATCAAGTTGCTTGAAAAGGAGCCGTATATGGAAATCAGAATTGCGACTGCCGAAGATTTTGGCCAAATATGGCCCTTGTTTCAGGCGGTAATCAGCCGTGGTGACACCTACGTGTTCACTCCAGATACGCCTGAACAAGATGCCTATGATTACTGGTTTGGCCCCGGTGTTCGCTGTTTTGTCGCGCTGCATGAGCAACGCATTGTTGGCATGTATAAATTAATCGATAACCAACGTGGCCTTGGCTCTCATGTCGCCAATGCTTCATTTATGGTTGACGGGCAAGCTCGTGGATTAGGGATTGGCAAAGCACTGGGGATTCATTGCATTGAGCAGGCAACCACTCTGGGATACCGGGCAATGCAGTTTAACTTTGTGGTCAGCACCAACACCCTGGCAATTGCACTTTGGCAAAAGTTAGGTTTTGAGATAATCGCCACCCTGCCAGACGCATTTAACCATAGTGAATTAGGTTATGTTGATGCCTATGTTATGCATCGAGCACTGGTAGCAGATCAGCACTGACGGCCCAATTCCCCCAGAAAAAATTTTAATCGACTACACGCCAGCCCAGTTATTTCGCGGGCTGGCGTTTTTTATTCATTATTTTTCAATTTTTTTGCATCCAAAACACCAGGCTGATTCGTATAGGTAGATGTGAGGCAAGACTTCACCTCAACTACCCTAAAAGGAATACATTATGAAAACGCTTATTCGTACCGCTATCTGTGCTTCCTTAGTGTTCAGCAGTGTTTCAATGGCCGCCATGATGTCCGAAACTGTCATGGTGGGTGGCGCTTCAATGTTCCCGAGCAAAAACATTATTGAGAATGCGGTGAACTCGAAAGACCACACCACTTTGGTTGCTGCAGTGAAAGCTGCCGGGTTAGTTGATACCCTACAAGGTCCCGGTCCCTTTACCGTGTTCGCGCCCACTGACGCTGCCTTCGCAAAATTGCCAGCAGGTACGGTTGAAAATCTGGTCAAACCAGAAAATAAAGCCCTGCTCACTCAGGTCCTGACGTATCACGTGGTGGCTGGGAAGTACGATATGAAACAGTTGGAAAGTAAAATTAAAGCCGGTGGAGGATCTGCTGAACTGAAAACAGTTAACGGGCAGCCACTATGGATTATGAGTAACGGCCCACATAATATTCAGCTCAAAGATGCTAAAGGCAATATCGCCAATATCAGCACCTATGATGTACAACAGAAAAATGGTGTTATCGATGTTATTGATACTGTCCTGATGCCTAAATAAAACCCGTCTATACTGGGTGCAGTGTCTCACTGCACCTGACGGGTTTTTTTAGGGATTGGCGCATGAATGAATGTTCGCTGGAACAACAGATCGGGCTGATAAATGCCATAGCTCAAGGCGATCAGTCCGCTTTTGAAAAGCTTTACCGACTCACCTCCCCCCGATTATTCGCGGTCGCTTTACGAATGCTCCGCAATCCTGCCCGAGCAGAAGAAGTTTTACACGACAGCTTTCTCACCGTTTGGAACCGAGCGGGGAATTATAATGCGCAACTCAGTGCACCGCTGACGTGGTTAACTCATATCGTACGCAACCGGGCAATCGATCTGATGCGGGGCAGTGATAATCGCCTGCAAAGCTTGGACGATGACGACACAGATTATCTGATCGATAACTCTCTGACGCCCCTGGCACAATTGCAGCAAGACAGTGAAGCCAAGCAATTGGCGGGCTGCCTGGCACATCTGACGGCAGAACAACGCCAAAGTATTATGCTGGCTTATTACCAAGGGCTTTCTCATGGGGAAATCGCTGTTCATTTGCAGCAACCACTTGGTACGATAAAAAGCTGGATACGTCGTGCACTGGACCACCTGAAGGACTGCGTAGGCTTATGAAAAACAGACGCGAATATGACTCAGCACTGGCCGCAGAGTATGCGCTGGGAACCCTGCGCGGACTGGCCCGGATACGCTTTGAACGCAGAGTACGCCGTGATGCACGACTGGCGGCAGATGTTGCCAGTTGGCAAAGCCTCTTTACTCAATTGGATAACCAACTAACTCCGTTAGCGCCGCCTGAGCGCGTTTGGAAACGACTGGAGTTACAGTTGCCACCTATAAATGTACGCCACATCAAACGGAATCGTTGGTCTTATATTGGCTGGGCAGTAGCTGCCGGTCTTGCCGCCATGTTAGTGATACCCCGTTTGTTGGTAGAGCCTCCAACAGCCATACCGGTGGCGGTGTTGTCGAACAGTCAGCAAAGTGGTCAATGGGTCGTCAGCCTTGAGAAATCAACCCGCAGTTTGACACTCACACCGCTGAATCCTATTGCAGTAAGTGACAACAATAGCCTTGAATTATGGACTATTCCTGCGGGCGAAAAACCCCACTCACTGGGTTTACTCAATCCGCATGGCCCAACGCAACTGGCACTGGCCGGCAATCAATTAAGCGGGAATTCATTACTGGCTATCAGTCTGGAGCCCCACGGTGGGTCACCAACCGGCCAACCAACCGGCGCCGTATTGTTTAGTGGGCCATTACAAAATATGTAAGATATTTTTGTTATTTGCTGTTGTAAAACTTGAGGTTAGAAGAGTGATAGTGACGGTTACTCACCCACATCACTCCACTGTTTTTTTACCGGAGGCCATGCATGCAAGACTGGGATCCTGATTTATACCGCCAATTCGAAGCCGAGCGCACCCGCCCTGCCCATGATCTGCTGGCACATATTGCTCTTGACGCACCACAGCGTATCAGTGATTTAGGCTGCGGGCCGGGTAACTCCACCCAATTGCTGCACCAGCGATTTCCCCATAGCCAACTTGTCGGTATCGATAACTCGAGAGCCATGTTGCTCAGTGCACAGCAGCGCTTACCTGATTGCGCTTTTCTCGAAGCCGATATCCGCCAGTGGCAACCTTCAGAGCCGCAGGATCTCATTTATGCCAATGCTTCATTGCAGTGGCTAACCGACCACCAGCAACTTTTCCCTTCTTTATTTACCAAACTTTCGCCCGGCGGTATTCTGGCGGTTCAAATGCCCGATAACCTGGATGAACCCAGCCATAGAGCCATGCGGGAGGTCGCAGAAAATGGCCCATGGCAACAGACGCTACAGGAGGCGGGCGCAATTCGGGCAAAAGTGCTCACGGCCAGTCAATATTATGATTTGCTAGCCCCCCATGCTGAACAAGTGGATATCTGGCGCACCACCTATTACCACCCAATGCCCTCGGCACAGGCGATTGTTGACTGGTTACGTTCCACCGGTTTGCGGCCTTTCCTTGAGCCACTTTCGGAAGCTATGCGATTGGATTTCCTACAGGATTATCTGGCTATCATTGATGCCGAGTATCCACAGCAAGTTGATGGCCGACGCTTACTCGCCTTTCCGCGCTTGTTTATTGTCGCCCGCACAGCACAATAGCCACTTAAACATGCCGGTTAAATGAGTTAACCGGCATAACATGTTGATAAAATGGCAACAAAATAGTCCAGAAAGGAAACTATTAAGATTCCATATCATTATTATGTCAGTTATTAGCAAGTCGCCACGCCAACTTATTAATTAACAACACCTTCAAGTTATCTTCAGCATAAAATACCACTCATAAATAACTTAAAAATATTTAAATAATAAAATACATATAAATCACAGCGATAGTCATTATCAACTAGACGTAGAAAGGGAAAAATCCCTATTTTAGTAAAGAAACACTAAATTACATTTTCAAACACTCTCGCTAATAAGCTATTTAATTGATAGGCACTATCTAACCTACAAAGTTAAATATCTTTGTTATACTTATGCCGGTGAAGAAATTGGCAATCAACTCAATAAAGGGATACCTATTATGAGTACAGCAAAACTGGTAAAAGCAAAATCTTCCGAACTCATCTACACACGTAATGACGTTGATGAGCATACTAAAGCGTTGACGATTAAACTGCTAAACGAGATGGTCATTCAGTTTATCGACTTGTCGCTTATCACCAAACAAGCTCACTGGAATATGCGCGGTGCCAACTTTATTGCTGTCCATGAAATGTTGGATGGCTTCCGCGCGGCCATTAATGATCACCTGGATACCTTCGCTGAACGCGCCGTACAATTAGGCGGTGTTGCGCTCGGTACTGCACAACTGGTCACTGACAGAACCCCACTGAAAAGCTATCCAACCCATATTCATAGTGTGCAAGAGCACCTGAAAGAGTTGGCCGATCGTTATGGCATCGTGGCTAACTTTGTCCGCAAAGCAATATCAGAAGTTAAAGACGAAGACAGTGCAGATATGTTCACTGCCGCATCCCGTGATCTGGATAAATTCCTGTGGTTTATTGAAGCTAATATTGAGTAATTCTCTACCCATTATCCGATAGATTCCAAGTGATAGAATCGAGACAGGGCCGGTAATTATCCGGCTCTGTTCATGGAGGTCATATGGCAAGTGGATGGGCCGGAGACGGCGCAGTACAAGATCAAATTGACTCCACCCTTGAAGACGCAGTCCAGCGCGCCCGACAAGCTCTTGGCAAAGGTGAGAGTGAAATATATTGTCTGGAGTGTGGGCAAGCCATTCCAGAGGCCCGGCGCCAGGCATTGGCCGGTGTTAAATATTGTCTGACTTGCCAAGATGAGTTAGATAAACACCAAGCAACTCATAGTGGCTATAATCGCCGCGGCAGCAAAGATAGCCAACTTAGATAGTCCCCTCCTCCTTTTCCTCCTCCGCACCCTTTTCGCACAGAAATCCGATGGACTTAACAATATTGTTACATTAATGTTGATTACCGATTGTTTATTATTGCCTAACGAGTTAATAATAAGTAAATAATGGATTGGTTGCACCAAAATGATATTAATGCACTATTTTGGTGGGTCATATTGGTGCAATTGGTGTCGACTAAGTATTTGCATGCAAATTACTTCGAGAAAATTCTTTATTTTTAAATAACTTGCATTTCTGGCACGATCTTTTCATATTGCATCCTGAAATATAAAAATGGATCTCCATGCCTCAGGCCATTGGCATTGCAGGTTGACTGCGATACCAAGATCACAGGGTATATCCACAAAAGCACAAAGGAACTCCCACTTATGAAGTCACTTGTCAAAGTTTCATTGGCCGCACTCGCGCTGGCCTTTGCCGTTAGCTCCCACGCCGCAGAGAAAGAACTGATTGTTGCAACAGATACCGCATTCGTTCCTTTTGAGTTCAAACAAGGGGATAAATATGTCGGTTTCGATATCGATTTATGGGATGCCATCGCGAAAAAACTGGATCTGAAGTACACCCTGAAACCGATGGATTTCAGTGGCATCATTCCTGCGTTGCAAACCAAAAACGTGGATCTGGCACTGGCGGGTATCACCATCACCGACGAACGTAAAAAAGCAGTCGATTTCTCTGATGGCTATTACAACAGCGGCTTGCTGGTGATGGTAAAAGCAGATAACAACGACATCAAAGGCGAAGCTGACCTGGCTGGCAAAGTGCTGGCAGTAAAAAGCGGCACCGGTTCTGTTGATTACGCTAAAGCTAACATCAAAACCAAAGACCTACGCCAATTCCCGAATATCGACAATGCTTATCTGGAATTAGGTACTGGCCGTGCTGATGCCGTTTTGCATGACACACCAAACATCCTTTACTTCATCAAAACTGCGGGCAATGGTCAGTTTAAAGCCGTGGGCGAGTCCATCAAAGCTCAGCAGTATGGTGTAGCATTCCCACAAGGCAGCGACCTGCGTGAAAAAGTGAATGCTGCGCTGAAATCCCTGAAAGAAGACGGCACTTACGCTGCAATCTATAAAAAATGGTTCGGCGTAGAACCTAAGTAATTAATTTTTGCCGTTTTTAGACCAGGAGAATATCCATGCAGTTTGAATGGAGCGCTATTTGGCCCGCCATCCCAATCCTGCTTGAAGGCGCCAAGTTAACCCTATGGATTTCGGTCCTGGGGTTGCTTGGCGGCCTGATTATTGGGGTTACCGCAGGTTTTGCCCGCGCCTATGGCGGTTGGCTGAGCAGAAATATCGCATTAGTTTTTATTGAACTGATCCGTGGCACGCCGATTGTGGTACAGGTGATGTTTATCTACTTCGCATTGCCGATGATGATGCCGTTGCGCATCGATCCCTTCTCAGCAGCCGTTGTGACGATCATGATTAACTCAGGTGCCTATATCGCGGAAATCACCCGTGGTGCAGTGCTATCAATCCATAATGGCTTCCGTGAAGCTGGTCTGGCGCTGGGTTTATCCAAGCGCGATACCTTGCGTTATGTGATTGCACCTTTGGCCTTGCGCCGCATGTTGCCGCCATTAGGTAACCAATGGATCGTCAGCATCAAAGACACCTCACTGTTTATTGTGATTGGCGTAGCCGAACTGACTCGTCAGGGTCAAGAAATTATTGCCGGCAACTTCCGCGCTATGGAAATATGGAGTGCGGTGGCGGTGATCTACCTGATAATCACCTTGGCTCTGAGCTTTGTTCTGCGCCGGTTAGAAAGAAAACTGAAAATCATATGATTGAATTTAAAAACGTCTCCAAACACTTTGGTAAAACCCAGGTGCTCCACGACATCAATCTGAATATCACCAAGGGAGAAGTGGTGGTTATTATTGGTCCTTCCGGTTCGGGTAAATCAACCCTACTGCGTTGTATCAATAAGCTGGAAGTTATTACCAGCGGTCAATTGATTGTCGACGGTCTGGATGTGAATGATCCCAAAGTTGATGAACGCCTGATTCGCCAAGAAGCGGGGATGGTGTTCCAGCAGTTTTATCTGTTCCCGCATCTGACAGCACTGGAAAACGTGGCATTTGGCCCGATCCGGGTGCGTAAGGCTTCTAAAGAAGCGGCCAATAAACTCGCCATGGAGTTATTGACCAAGGTGGGTCTGGAAGATCGCGCTCATCATTACCCGGCTGAGCTGTCTGGTGGTCAACAGCAGCGTGTCGCTATCGCCCGTGCACTGGCAGTCAAACCGAAACTGATGCTGTTTGATGAGCCCACCTCTGCGCTGGACCCGGAATTGCGCCACGAAGTCTTGACGGTAATGAAAGATTTAGCCGAAGAAGGCATGACCATGGTCATCGTGACCCATGAAGTTGGCTTCGCGCAGAAAGTGGCCTCTCGCCTGATCTTTATTGATAAAGGCCGGGTGGCACAAGATGGCGAGCCAGATAGCTTGATTTCTAATCCGCCAAGTGAACGTTTACGGGAATTCCTGCAACACGTTTCTTGATGAGCAGCTAAAACAGAACTGGCGGGTATCAGTAAGATACTCGCCAGTTTTTTTATTTTGTCGCCATCTGCCCGGTCATACCATGCTTTGCTGATTCTTCACCTGAGCAAATGCTGCCATCAACTTCACAACATCTTGCATCCCAATATTGACCTGATTGATGACCTCACCGGCATCTTGCGTCAGCGTTACCCCGCCCCCCGCATGCTCAACACACACATCCATACCCTTAATGGCCGCCGTGACGCCATTCTGAATGGTCTTTGTCATGTGTTCGATTTCCGTCGCCGCCTTACGTGACCTCTCTGCCAGCATGCGCACCTCACTGGCTACCACAGAAAAACCTTTTCCATGCTCACCGGCATGAGCCGCTTCAATAGAAGCATTAATCGCCAATAAATTAGTTTGCGAAGAGATTTTGCGGATAGCTTCTACAATGGTGCCAATCTCTTTTGAACAGCGGCCTAAATCACTGACGACATCCGATGTTTCACGGGCAACAGACTCGACTTCCTGCATACCACGTACTGCCTGCTGAACAATCTCGGCTCCCTGTGATGCCGAGCGGTCAGTGGTTAATGATAAATGATGCACATCGCGGATCAGGTTTTCTTCATGCTCCTGCTGCAACATCAGTTGCGTAATATCTTGGGCAATTTTTACCACTTTCAGTATTTGCCCGTCATTGTCCATAATCGGGTTATAACTCGCCTCCAGCCATACTCGCTCACCACGGCTATTTACCCGCTCAAAACGCCCGATAATAAACTCTCCCCGCGCTAACCGTTGCCAATGCTTACGATATTCATCCGAGTGAGCAAATTCAGGGGTACATAACATCTGATGGGATTTATGTTGGATATCAGCCAGGGAGTAACCAATAACTTTTAGCAGGTTATCATTGGCATCTAAAATAGTGCCTTGCGGAGTGAAGGTAATCATTCCCATGGAACGATTAAGTGCCGCGAGCAAACTCTGATGCTCCTGAGATTGTAAAATTCGATCAGTAATATCACTCGCCAGTTTGATTATCTCGACCACTCTGCCCTGGCTATCAAGCACTGGTGTATAGGTTCCCTGCAACCAAATAATAGTGCCGTCTTTACGGACACGCTTAATATTGTCGGTAATGGGTCGCCCTTCATTTAGCAATTGCCAATGGCGGCGATAAGCATCACTTTGTACATAATGCGGCTCACAAAATAATTTATGATGCTTACCTACCACCTCATCTTGTTGATATCCCATTGCCTGTAAAAATAATGAATTAGCATGTTTTACTGTGCCATCAGGCTTAAAAATAATCATCGGAACAGCATTATCAATTGATGTTAGTTCTGCGCGCGGGGAGGCATGAGATGAGCTGAAGTTAAACAGCATAAGTTAAGTCCTTATGGCGAATGATTGAGCTGCAAATTAACAATGTGCTTATCAACGTGCGTACCATATAAAACCCAAACAGCCTTTAGAACTCTTTAGGTTTTATTCTTCACCCTGGACGATGAGGTATATGAGTTAATGAAATTAAAAGATAACTAAAAATCAAAATATAACGATTACTTGCCAGCTTATAATGCCTGACTAAGACTTATCTTAATCAGCTTAGCCTAAAGTAAGTAGGCAGCAAGTAATAAGCTTACATAAGTAAATTATTCAACTAAGCAAATACAAGAAGCAGCGCCGCAAGTGAACTCACCCCGATGAGCTTACATCAGTAAGTGATTCGGGTGAGTGAATGCGGCGAACACCGCTGTAGCATCAAAAACGAGGGATACCCAAAGTTATTGGCGTTGCAGCAAGGCAGCAAGTGAACTCATCCCGATGAGCTTACATCAGTAAGTGATTCGGGTGAGTGAATGCGACGAACACAGCTGCGGCGTCAAGAACGCAGGGTCCAGCGTTCGGCTTTCCAGGCGGCTTGCTCCTCCGGCGTCAAAAACGTCCACGCAACAAACCGGCTCACCTTCTGCCCTTGTGCCATGTCAATGGTACGAACTTCTACTGCATTGGCATAACGCAGTGCATGATAAATAGCGGGCAATGTCGTCTTCTTGGAAATCAATGAGGTAAACCAGAAGCAGTTCTTCGCCTTGGTTGCGCTTTCCGCCACCATGCGGCTGACGAACCCTTCTTCACCGCCCTCACACCACAGCTCACTATTTTTACCACCAAAGTTTTGCACGGGCTTGAACGCGACTTCACCTTTGCCCAATTTGTGCAACTTGCGGCGCGTGGTTGCGGCGGCCTCTTCTGCGGAGCCATGGAACGGCGGATTACACAAGGTGGCATCGTAGCGCTCATTCAGTGCCAAAATCCCGTCAAAGATAGCTTGTGGGTCTTTCTGATGCTTAAGCCGCAACGTATTTTTCAGTGTCGGGTTCATGGAGACCACCATTTTTGCCGCACTGAGTGCTTGCGAATCAATGTCAGTCCCGGTAAAGCGCCAGCCATATTCTCGCTGACCAATAATCGGATAAATACAGTTAGCCCCGACACCGATATCCAGCAACGCGATATTTTTGCCCTGCGGGATCACTCCATCATTGCAACTGGCTAATAAATCAGCCAAATGATGCACATAATCAGCACGCCCCGGAATCGGCGGGCATAAGAAGTCTGCGGGAATATCCCAATATTCAATGCCATAAAAATGTTTTAACAAGGCTTTGTTTAACATTTTCACTGCCGCAGGATCAGCAAAATCGATAGAAATATCACCGTAAGCATTTGGGGCCAAAAAAGGGATTAATTCTGGGCAACTCACTGAAAGCGCATCAAAGTCATAACGCGAGCGATGACGGTTTCTAGGGTGCAATCCACTTTTTTCTTGCGGGAATACTTTTTTGTTTTCCATCGTACTGACTCTCTGATAGGCATTTTCTGGCGCGTAAGATAGCATAAATTAGCGCTCAGCGGGCGAGCAGCTAAAGAGACTGCTCGCCGCTAGCCCATTTATTGCTAGCCAGAATGGCTGACGGATTTGCCAGTTTTGGCCTTATGTGACCATCGTGCAATGGTAGGAATGTATGAGTACTGAAAATTATTATTACTACGAACCTGCGGCTGGCCATGGCCTGGCTCATGATCCTCTGAAATCGATTATTGGCCCACGTCCTATCGGGTGGATATCTTCGGTGAATCGTGCGGGCCAACGTAATCTCGCACCTTATAGTTTCTTTAATTGTTTTAGTGACCGCCCACCGATTATTGGTTTTTCCAGCAGTGGCTGGAAGGATAGTGTCGCCAATATTGCCGAGACCGGTGAGTTTGTGTGGAATTTGGCAACTCGACCACTGGCGATGGCCATGAATAACAGCTCCGCCACCCTGCCGTCGGAGCAAGATGAATTTCTGTTTGCTGGCTTGACGCCCAGAGCAGGTCGCTGCGTCAATGTCGATTGTGTGGCAGAAAGCCCGGTGAATTTCGAATGTAAACTGACCCAATGTATCCAGCTAAAAAATGCAGCAGGGGCAACGATTGATAACTGGCTAGTGCTAGGCGAAGTAATTGCGGTACATATTCATCGTGAATTAATTAATGCCGAGGGGATTTATCAAGCAATGGCGGCACAACCCATTTTACGTGGCGGCGGCCCCAGCACTTATTACCAAGTCTCCGACGATTTACGCTTTGACTTACTGCGGCCAGAGGGAACACAACCGCGGCAATAAATATTCAAATATTTTGAATGATTTACTCAATTCTATCCGGTTTTTAAATTTCAACAAGGGCGTAACATAGCTTCTATCGAAAGGGAGCGCCCTTTCAACCTTAAAACCGAATAGGAATACATCATGAAAAACATCAAAAATTTCGTTGCAGTTATCGCCCTCTCTACTCTGTCTTTCGGTAGCTTTGCCGCAGAATACGTTAACAGCCAAGATGCCGCTAAATTAGACCAAGTCGGTGTGATCTCTGTCAGTGGTGTCACCAGCCTAAGCAGCTTGAAAGCGCAACTGGCAGAAAAAGCCGATGCTGCCGGTGCTAAAGCCTTCACCATCACTTCAGCAACAGGCAATAACTTGATGCACGGTACTGCGGTTATTTATAACTAATCTACTGTTTATCTTTGAATTTACAGCAATGTTAGCGATATTCAAATTTCATCCCAACTAGCATTACTGCTAAAAAAGAAAAAGCCCATCAGTACTGTGTTAATCAGTGCTGGATGGGCTTTTTTTTGCTTACAAAATACCAAATTTACACTTAATCAAGCAGGGCATTTATTGCTTTGGCGAATGTGCGGCACATCATCTCATCCCCCTGCTGATTGTCGGCCAGCAGTTTATCGCCATCCACTATCCGCAGAGTGACATTTAAATCAAAATCTGCGGTGGGTTGCGGGCGCAAAGCGGCCTGTTCAATGGTTTGCTGTGCCAGCAGCCAAGCTTCTTCAACGGTTTGATTACACACATTTGCCAGATAATCTGGGTTAAAACCCTCTCCTGTCAGACTGCGCAGTGTCTCGTCATGGCTGACACTGTTGCCCGGCCGCCAATAATGTTGAGCCAGATCTGGGCCAACTGCCGGGTTATCCGTTAAATAGCCATCGCGTTTAAGGAAGAAAGCTCTGGTCTGCTCAACCGCCATCAGCGCCAGTAAATACCCTTGATAGGAGCACGCAGACTCCATCGACAGTAAGTGAGGAATAGCCAATGTTGGCCGTGGGCTACCACTGACGTCTAGAATTTTTAACTCAATATCCCGGGCTAATTGAGTTATGGCCTGTGGCGTGCGCTGTGCATCATCCCACTGATAAAGCTGCCATTCAAAATAAGGAACCAACAAGATATGTCGCTCATTAAAAGCACGCATAGGTTGCCGTGCCCGAATACTTTCTTGAATCAAGGCATCAGGAACGGGTTCGCCGGCACTGTTTTTGGCATAACGTTTTAACCAATCGGCATCATCGAGCAGGCTATCGCAGAACATAGATTGGGTTTCGGCGTAGGCCATAGATGTGGGCGGAAACTCCTGCGAAAAACAGGGCGCATTTTGCACAATATTGGCGAAATGCGCCGCGTGTCCACCTTCATGAAATAAGGTATTCAGCCCTGAGGCACCACTTCCGACCTGATCTGGCTTGGCCAAACTGGTGAAGTTGATCCGCGCCGGTATCCATTTCCCTTGGTCAACAAAAGGCGGAACCGGGCCATGCATAAAGCCATTTTCATATTTCCCCGGCCGAACCAGCAGATCCAAGTTCATCTGCGCGCCACGAAAACCAATATGCAACCGTTTAAAGCTATTGACCCAGCGGTCAAGGGAGTCGGCAAATGGGAAATAAGGGTCTAATTGGCGGGTAACATCACCACTGCTGGCATAGCGAATATTCCATGGCTCCAGTGTTTCCGCACCTTTTTCTGCGGCTAATTGCTGCAAGCTGCGCTGGTTAGCTACACGTGTCTGTTCTTCAAAGCGGTCCAAAATAGTGAACAGCTGTTCTGGCGTCATGCGCTCGGTTTTATTCACTTTGTAATCAAAGTAATTGCGATAGCCCATTTGCCGCGCAAACTTATTACGTAAATTGATTAACTCCGGTAAACCATTATGCAGTAGCCATTGTTCCAGCTCACGCAATGCCAAATGTGAACTGTGGCGGCATTCGGCGTTTTCATTGGTGCCTTGGTTGGTCAACAGCTCGCCCAATGAAGCAGGCACCCGCTCACCCGCAGCATTAATATGTGTCAGAGTAAAAGCTTTACGCCGCTGATAAAGATCTGATTCAGCAGAAATAATCTCATCAAGCAGTGCTTGCGTGTTGGGGTCTTCGATGGCATTACAGTCAAAAAAACGGTACCACCCCTGAAGCCCATGCATCAGTGCATCGCGCTCTGCGCTAGCAGGCTGACTTTCCACCGAGGCCATTAAGTCTCGTAATTCTTTTAGACGATGGCTTTGGGCGATAAACCGCTTGTAGGCCGTTTCTGCCGCAGAAAATTGCTGTGCAATATCAGCACCACCCAGCCCCATATAGTTCTGCCAGAAGAGATCTTCTTTAGCCTGATGGACCGCCAGATAATCGTGATTCAGAGCATTAAAGTAGTTCAAAGCCGGTTGCATAGCGTTCCTTTTCAGCAATATTCGAGTAAGAAAATCAATAGCCTTTTCTCAGTCTAGCACTGTCACAACAGACAACAAATGGCGATTATCATGAGGTAAAAACATACAGAAATGAGGCAAAAAACCGACTTAATTGATAAAAAGAGCGATTACCCTTTTAATATTCAATTAACAGGTCAAAAAATATATTTATTGGTCATAAACGCTGATTAGCTGACCCTTCGTGCGAAGAAAATATTTTATCGCGGAAGACACAATGGAAGAGATAAAAATAGAAAATCTCATACTGAAAAGTGGAATTTTGAAAAGTTTTCAGCACTTTTTAGCACGGTAAAAAATAGATAAATAACCCAATATGATAATTACAGGTTATTTATCTATTATATTGCTCACCACAGCTGAGCCGATGATTCAGCTGATTTTAATCTGTTGCAGCGCCTGCTCAACCGTCTCTGCCCGCCCAGTTGCCACCAAACAACATGCCAATTGCTTTTGGATAGCATCAGGGATTGGCAACTCACCCGCCAGACAGCTGGCAATCCAGCCTGCCGTTACTGCTGCATCTTTCGAATCTGGCAAGGCCAGCTCCGTCGGTTCGGGCTGGCGATCCAATAAAATTTGCTGCTCACCATGATTAATATAATGAATAGGCGGGCAGCGTAATGGATTGGCATAAACTTCCCCTTCAGTACCTTGCTGGAGCAGGGCTGGAGCATTGACTGACTGGAAGAAACCGCCCACTTTTTGCATATACTCAGGGTGAGAAACACTGGCCAGACGTAGCGCTTTGTCATGAATAAAGGGGGTTGCCAGTTTTGCCAGCGTATGACTGCTGTTTCTGACCCCCATACGCCAGCGTTGCTGTAACTGTTCATCTAATTGGGCTGATAATGCCGATACTGGGATAAACACAGGTAAACCTTGGTCCAGACGCTGTTGCGCGGCATTGGAGTCGAGTGACCATGGGATATTCAAGTGTTGGAAAATCTCGGCGCTGGTCACCCGGCTACTGTCTTCGGTTACCCCATGCACTACCACTGGCAGGCCAAGACGGGAAAGCAACAATGCCAGCAACGGGGTCAGATTAGCTTGTTTGCGCGCACCGTTATAGCTGGGGATCACCACCGGTAGTGGACGCCCCTGCGGCGCTCGCAGTGACATAACCTGTTCTTGCATCGCTTGGTAGAAACCTAAGATTTCCTGCTCAGATTCACCTTTAATTCGAAAGGCAATCAGGATACCGCCCAACTCCAATGCCGGAACCTGCCCTGCCAACATGGCTTTATACAGTTCATAGGCCGTCGCCTGATCCAGATCGCGAGCATGATTCTTACCACGCCCAATCTCTTTGATAATTTTGCTGTAATCCATGGTGCGGTGTTTCCCCTGTCGGTATGCGGTAAATATAAATCAGGCAAAATATTGCTTAAACTTTATCACTGATAGCAATAACTGTAAGAGGATTTATTGCCAGGGAGCCTGTGGGACAAAAGCCTCAACCAAGGCATCAATAGCCACCCGCAATCTAGCTGGCATTACGCCGCCTTTTAGCCAGACGGCATGGATAGGCAAACCCGGCCCTGTACTACCGGGCAGAATTTCCAATAACTGACCTGAGCGCAATGCTTCACCCACTAACCAACGGGGCAGCAAAGCCACTCCCTGACCGGCAAGTGTTGCCGCCGCTACCGCGGCAATATTATCAAAGCGTAATCGACTGGCTGGTATTACCCACTGAATCTGCCCTTGGCTATCCCATAACTGCCATGCTTCAAGATGACCGTTTTGTAATTTACTAATAGTGCGATGCCCAGCTAGCTCATGCCAATGTTGCGGATAACCATAGGAGGCGAAGTACTCACGGCTGCCACACAACACTTGCTGCTGTTCACCTAACTTGCGAGCTACCAGCCCCGCAGCATCACCGGTCTCCCCAATGCGCACTGCTAAATCGATACCCGACTCGGCAAAATCTACCCGCTGGTTGGAAAACAGCACTTCAATCTCTAGTGCGGGATAATTATCCGCCAGCGTGAGCAGTGTCGGCATCACCCATTGCTGACCAAATAATACCGGTAATGAAATTCTTAACCGGCCACTTGGCGCTGTCGCCCGCGCGGCTAAGTGTGCTTCTGCGGCATCAAGAGCAGTCAAGGCGCGGACACAATCGGCATAGAAAATTCGTCCCTCATCCGTCAGTGATAAGCTGCGAGTTGTCCGCTGGAATAAACGCACTGATAGCCGCTCTTCCAGACGAGCAACCGCTTTACCTACTGTTGAGCGAGACAGCCCAAGTTGCTCGGCCGCTCGGCTAAACCCTTCCGCCTGCACTGCCTGTACAAATGCCCGGATGCCATTGAGGCGATCGCTGGAAATCATTGCGACTCCTTGATTACTGCTATTAACGAGCTTGTCTATTGGAGAAATATTATCGTCAATTAGACGCCAAACTAGCGCCACCGGCTATATGAATTCGCCAGTAAACTACAAAGTCTATCAGCTAGCTAACCGATGATGAGTCACTATCAGCATGCATAAAATCGTACCTAACCTATCAGCCTCAACGAACACCGCCCCACATCTAATTAGGATGCTGATGGGTATCAGTATTGCCAGCTTTCTCGGCTGCATTGATTTTACAGTCGTTAACACCGCCATCCCGGCGATTGCGCAGGATATGTCTGCCAGTATTCATCGTGTCCAATGGGTAGTTTCACTATTTCTAATGGCCCTATGTGCTTTTATGGTCACCGCTGGAAGACTGGCCGACTTATATGGCCGGCGGCGGGTGCTTTATTTGGCAATGATCGCCTTTGGCTTATCATCTCTGGGAGCGGGATTAGCCGAGAGCATCATGGTGTTGAATGGCTGGCGCTTTATTCAAGGTGCCGCCTGTGCCGTTTTGTATACCGTCACGGTGACTATTGTGGCAGATGCATTCCCCACTCATCAGCGGGGGCGCGCTGTTGGCATGTTACTGGGCGTGAATGGGTTAGGACTGGCATTAGGGCCAGTTCTCGGTGGCATCGTGGTTAGCACCTTGGGCTGGCGCTGGGTATTTTTGTTAAACATCCCCTTAATTCTACTTAGTTTTGCCTTTTGTCTCGGCAATATACGGGAATCCCGCTTATCTGAAGGGCGTCCGGTATTAGATATTGCAGGAGTGGTTTTACTAGTCAGTGCGCTGGCAAGTTTACTGTTGGGCATCAATCAAGGCGCTGAATGGGGGTGGCTAAGCCATAAAACTCTCGCTGTTATCGCCGTCGCAATATTGCTCTTGGTGGCCTTTTTCCATATTGAAAGCCGTGTCCCTGCCCCTTTGGTTAAATTGAGTCTATTTCGTATCCCCGCCTTTGCTATTGCTTGTCTGGCAAGTGCGTTATTGGCCTTTTTCTACTGTGCCGCTTTCTTCTTGATGCCGATATATCTGGAAGGTACTCGCCATTACAGTGGATTAATCCTCGGCCTGCTCTTACTCCCTACCACCGCCATTATGGCACTGATTTCGCCACTGATTGGCCGTTGGGTTGATGCAGCTGGCGCGCGTCCTCCCTTGATCCTTGGTTTTGTTGCACTGGCACTCTCTGCCGGTTTACAGGCGACATTCACTGCAAACAGTGCGCTATGGATAATTATTGTTGCCTTTAGTTTAATGGGCATTGGCTGGGGGGCAATTCTCAGCCCTGCGGCTGTTAGCGCGCTGAACGCGGTCTCTACTGAGCAAGGAGGAAGCGCGATGGGAGTAGCCTGGACCTTACATAATCTTGGCGGGGCTATTGGCCTTGCGGTATCAAGCTTGATTTACACCACTTTCTATCAAGGATATCAAGCCGCTATGCTGTTCTTGGTGAGCATATCGCTGGTAGGACTGTTAACTGTCAGTTGGCGCGGAAAACAGGCCACAACTGCGGAACAACCACAGCAGTGACCTGTATATCACTATGGGTTGTTCAGCTCTTCCGGCGGGCTAAATAGCACACGGTAGATGGCACCGCCTAAAGCACCTCCGACTAGCGGTGCCAGCCAGAATACCCACAATTGCTGCAATGCAATACCACCGGCAAAAATAGCCACACCGGTGCTGCGCGCCGGGTTTACCGAGGTATTATCCACTGGGATACTGATCAAGTGAATCAGTGTGAGACATAGCCCGATAGCGAGTGGCGCGGCGGCAGGGTGCGAACCTTTGTCCGTCGCGCCCATAATAACCATGACAAATCCCATGGTTAAAACCACCTCCGCAACTAATACGGCTTGTAAGCTATACCCCCCCGGTGAGCGCACACCAAAACCATTGCTGGCAAACCCGGCACTGACATCAAAACCGGCTTTACCACTGGCGATTAAGTACAAAATGGCGGCCCCGGCCAATCCCCCGAGGACCTGCGCCACAATATAGGGGACTAACTGTGCGCCGGAGAAACGACCACCGACCCATAAACCGAGCGATACCGCCGGGTTAAAATGCGCGCCCGAGATATGCCCCAAGGCATAAGCCATGGTGACGACAGTTAGCCCGAATGCCAACGCCACACCGAGAAACCCAATACCCGCCACCGGGAACATTGCAGCCAATACCGCACTGCCACACCCGCCTAACACCAGCCAGAAAGTGCCAATAAACTCTGCCATTAGCTGTTTCATTCTGCTTCACCCTACCCGCTAAACATGTCGATAACAGTCAGCGTTACCGCTAACCAATAACCAGCAATTTACACCGGAGGTACTGTCTGGCTTGACTTGTTAGGTTCAGCTCACCAGCGGCTTATATAATCTTAGTCACTGGATTTATGCCTATAGAGAAAGATTTCAGATCGAATACTTTTTTAACTGGATTATTCGTTAACAGCCGTTATTAAACCGCCCGCTTGCGCCGCCCTTTTTTCACTCCGGTTTTAGCCGGTGTCTTGACGATTTTAGCCGGAGCTATCACGCCCTCTGGCATATCCGGCTGTTCAATAGGGAAAACCGGTAGCGCAGCTAGCAGGCGCGAACCATAACCCTTGGTCAATAAACGCCGGTCATAAATAACAATTTCACCATGACAGGCATTACTGCGAAT
This sequence comes from Yersinia alsatica, assembly GCF_902170305.1. GTDB lineage: Bacteria > Pseudomonadota > Gammaproteobacteria > Enterobacterales > Enterobacteriaceae > Yersinia > Yersinia alsatica. The sequence goes on from NZ_CABHWW010000011.1 coordinate 441,706, forward strand.
CAAGCGCCCAACCTGCTGAATTAAGTTGAACGAAGCGCTTGGCAAGCTTTGCACTTCAAACGGGTAACGATTCAGAGACTTTAACCATTCACCTTCCGTCAGGATCACCGGGCTATCGATAGGCGGGAATGAAATCTTGTGAATATGAACCTGAGTCAACAATTCACCTTTCAGATCTAACCCTTCGGCAAAGGATTGCAAACCAATCAAGACGCTGGCGGTACCACTGTTCACCCGCTTACGGTGCTCTTCGACCAGCCGATAGCGCGGTTGATCCCCTTGGACCAGTAGCATCAACCGCAGATCCGTGACATGGCTGAGAAATGTTTGCATCGCCCGATGGCTGCTAAATAGAATCAACATGCCTTTATGTCGCCCGCTGGCGTGTTGCGCGCGGAAGAATTGCGCCATCTCAGCCAAATGTTCAGCTTCATGCGCCATAGTCGGCTCGTGACGCATTTTGGGAATAATAAGCTTCCCTTGCTCAATATGATTAAATGGCGATGACAATGTTTCAAACCGGTCACCGGCTTTCTCACTTAAGCCACTAAGCTCCTGTAAACGCGCAAAACTATTGAGTGAGCGCAAGGTTGCTGAGGTCACAATCACATGGGGGACTTTGCGCCATAACATTTTATCGAGCTGATCACTGACCCGAATCCCCACGCAGTGAAAATAGAGATGCGTTTGGTTGTCGCGATAGTCCCGGGTCACCCACTTGGAAATTGGTGCATTTGAGGCTTTTGCCATTGCTGCCAACCGCCAGAGTTTACTCATGGCCTCCAGATAGCCCAACGACCGGCTCATCTGCAAAATGGCCCGATGCAGCCGCACAATATCGTGCTTACCGGTTTGCTCACTCAAATCATTGAGCACAAACTCGGCTAAGCCGCGCAAAGCATCGGTCAATTTGAATAATTTTGCGCAATCTTCCGTCAAACTCCCCGGCAGTTCACCCATTTCAAAGCGGTACACCGCTGGGCTGCCATCTGTGGGGAGCAGTTGACTAACCTGTTGCTCGACACTCAGCATTAGCTCGCGCAATTGCTCACAATGGTCTTTCAAGCGCTCAGGATTTGATAAGCCCGGCGGATTTTTAGGCCGGTATTGCACCATGCATTGGTCCACCAGCCGCACAATCATGTCTAACTGCATGTTGGCAAAAACGGCGGTAATTTCACCTTCAATTTCCAATGCATCGCGCGCGACATCCGGCAAATGGTGGCCTTCATCCAGCACTAACAGCAACTCTTTCGGATTGGGCAGTACCGACTCGGTTTCCAATGCCGCCATCACTAATGCATGGTTGGCGACCACCACATCGGCACTTTCTATCTCTTTGCGAGCAATAAAAAACGGACATTCACGAAAATAGTGGCAATTACGCCCAAGGCAGTTGGCTTTATCCGTGCTCAATTTGGTCCATAAGCTGTCACTGAGTGATAACTTATGATGGTCACGCAGCCCGTCCCAAGAATGGTTATTCAACGACTTAGAAAGTGTCAGACAAGTTGCCTGTTCCTCACCATTCGCGGGGGCCAGTTCATCACCAAGAAATAGGGATAAATCCCCTTGGCCAGACACATCGGTGCACATTGCCGCCAGATTACGCGGACAAACGTACCGCCCGCGCCCGAAGGCACCGGTGAATTTGAGGTCAGGAATAATTTTCTTCAACAGCGGCAAATCTTTACTGTAAATCTGATCCTGTAGCGCCACGTTCGCCGTGCTCACCACCAGCGGCTTGCTTTCTGCGCGACCCACGGCAATGCCGGGAATCAGATAAGACAGTGTTTTGCCCACACCCGTCGGAGCTTCAATAGCCAAATGACGGCCAGCATCGCCCGCCAGTGTTTTCGCCACTTCGGCGATCATCTGGCGCTGTGGCGCCCGAGGAATAAAATCCGGAATCTGCTGCGAAAGCGCCTTATACCACTGACTAATTTGTTCTTTTACTGCTGGGGACAACGCCATGCATATCTTATCTAAACTGAATGTTGCCCTATTCTCCCACACCACAACGCTCACGTCAGCCCGAAAGCATAGATGCGGTAGCTGAAATCCCCTGCTTGCGCAAATGACAGTGAGATGAAATTTACGCAATGTCGCAGTTATTTATGATTTGTCATAAATGTATCACACAGATGCGGTAAAAATTCTGCGCTGGATGAATTCAGATAGATATTGAATACAGCAAAAAATTCTACTACTCGCGTCTTTTTTAATAAGAGAAACAGGGCAAAAATATGAAACGTAATATTCTGGCAATCCTGGTACCTGCTTTATTAGTTGCCACCACCTCACATGCAGCAGAAATCTATAATAAAGACGGTAACAAACTTGATTTATATGGAAAAGTAAAAGCATTGCATTACTTCTCTGATAATAATAAAAGTGATGGCGATAAATCTTACGTCCGTTTTGGTTTTAAAGGCGTAACCCAAATTACTGACCAATTGACCGGTTACGGTCAGTGGGAATATAACATTGCGGCTAACTATGCAGAAAGCCAAGAAACGAAAGATAATAAAACACGTTTAGCGTTTGCTGGTTTACGTTATGGGAAATTAGGTTCAATCGATTATGGTCGTAACTACGGCGTGTTATATGATATCGCCGCTTGGACAGATATGTTGCCGGAATTCGGTAACGACAGCTACACCAGAACCGATAACTTTTTAACTGGCCGTACAACTGGCGTTGCGACTTACCGCAACACCGATTTCTTCGGTTTAGTTGATGGATTGAAGTTCTCTCTGCAATACCAAGGCAAAAATGGCAGCGAGACTGACAGCACCAATGGCCGTGCTGATGCCGCTAAGCAGAATGGCGATGGCTTCGGTTTGTCTTCCAGCTATGAGATTGGTGCCGGCGTGAGTGTGGGTGCGGCTTACTCCTCATCGAATCGTACTGCTGCTCAGAAAAACGGTGCCTTTGGTAAAGGCGATAAAGCCGATGCCTGGACTACCGGTCTGAAATATGATGATAACGGTGTTTATTTGGGCGCAACTTATGCTGAAACCCGTAATATGACCCCTATTTCCGGTACTGCGGTGATTAATAATGTATCAACCAGCGTAAGTGGTTTTGCTAATAAAACCCAGAACGTTGAGTTAGTCGCACAATATCTGTTCGATTTCGGTTTGAAACCGTCTTTGGCTTATATTCAGTCTAAAGGCAAAGATATCGAAGGTATTGGTGATGCAGATTTAGTTAAGTATGTTGATATTGGCGCTTACTATTACTTCAATAAAAATATGTCTACCTACGTTGATTATAAAATCAACCAACTGAATGATGATAACAAGCTGAAATTAAATACAGACAACGTTGTTGCTGTCGGCTTGGTTTATCAGTTCTAAGCGATACACATCGGTATTATCCTCATTGTTTGAATGCTTCATCGTGACTTGTGAATTTTATTAGGCTTAGCCATTTTTATTTTGCCGGGAGTTATCTCCCGGCTTTATTTTTTATAAATAATGATAGTTATTTATTAACAGGAACAGACAGTAACCCAATATCACGTAACACTTCTGCCACTGCGCCTTTGCGTTTGGCTGCTGTCTTACCCACTTTTTGCGAAAAATCAGCTTGCTGAATCCAATGTTGATAGCGATTTTCACCTAGCGCTTTATCGACCTGTACCATCAGCGGCACCAGCCGAACACCGATGTTATCAAGACTGTGATAGGGCCATTTTTTCTGCTCATCGGAAAAAGGAGCCATAAAATCAAGCGCTTTAATCAAACTACTGTTTTGAGGGGTTTGGTAGCGCCACAGGTCAATGTGGACTTTATCGGCTAATTGGGCCATCAGTGTGGCCGCCTGCAAACTGAAATAGCTGTAATGGAAAGAGCGGGTTCGCGCCAGTTCTAAAGGTTGCGAACCATCCGCTGCTAATTGAGTATCCAGCTTAGTTTTCAGCAATTGCGCCATCTCAACCACCACATGCGGTTGTTGTAGATACCAAGCTATTCCAGCCACTTGCACCGCATACCAGTTACCATGATTATTCAGTGCTGCGGCCTCTTTTTTACCTGCCGGACTGTGACGCAACCATGCCAGATATTCTGTCATCCACTGCCGCATCTGCTTTTCATCTTGCGCTGTCCAGTGCTTATTCTGCTGTAACATAATCAGTGAATCGACAATGCGAGTAGCAAAATAGCGCCCATCCAAAACCCCGGTTCCTCGTCCAGCGGCAATTCCCGGCACACCTTGTGCAAAATTGAGATTCGGGTTCATCCGGGTTTGTGGGGCAATAAACCAGGTTCTGATCAGGCTGATGGCTTTATCGGCATACTTTTGTTGGCCGGAAAAATACCAAGCTAAAGTCAGTGTTTGTACCTGAGCCGTGAAATCAGCCAAACGCACACCATCGCTGTCAGCATTTTTACTGGCAGGATTAATCTGCCCATCTTTACGTATCCAAGGTAAACCATCGCTTTTTTGGCCGTCAGGCCACCAGTAGGCGCTCAAACTAAGATAATCATGTTTAGAACCACTGGGGGGTACGTTATTTTTATCCATCACACTGAAATCGGGCCGTTTTAGCGCTTTATCTGCCTGCTGCAATAGCTGGTGATAAGCTTGCCAGGTTTCTGTGGGGATCTGCCCTTGCTCCGTCTGTTTTTCCTGCATAATGACTCGCTGATTATGCTGTAACGCACTGGCAGATAAGAAGGCATAGTCACTCTGTGCGGCATTAGCCACTGCCCCACCACCGAGAAGCAGCAACATCGCCAGCACAAAATAAGAGAGTGAGAAATTCATTGTGCGAATATCCGGCTGGCTATCCATGCGTAAAACCCCCATAAATTATCCACCTTGTCTGATAACGAGTCATGTCTGCGTGGTCATTTTATGCATCATGCCTGAAGTATTTTTAGCTTTCCCAAGAAGTACAGATTTTGTCACTGTTTATTAACCTAACCATGGTCTCTGACAAGAATAACCCTCTGTTTTAGCGCAAATTTCAGTCAAAAAATTAAAACGAAAAAAAATGATAAAAAGCTTTGCTAACGATCACTATTCTCATGTTTACTGGTGCATCCGTGTTTTCTGCTGCTTTCTTATTGAATAACTATGCTGAAGCAAAATAGTCGTAACCTGTGGTTGCTGGTCGGTTCATTGTTCACCTTATACTTCGTCTGGGGTTCAACTTATCTGGTCATTCGTATCGGGGTCGAAAGCTGGCCCCCCTTGATGATGGCTGGACTACGCTACTTGATTGCCGGGATATTGCTGTTCAGCTACCTTGCCATTCGTGGTCATGCCCTGCCAACTTTGCGCCAATGGATGGGTGCCAGTGCTATCGGTATCTTATTATTGGCTATCGGTAATGGGCTGGTCACCATCGCGGAACACCAGCATGTCCCTTCTGGAATTGCCGCAGTGATGGTAGCCACTGTCCCACTGTTCACTTTGTGTTTCAGCATGTTATGGGGTATGCGTAACACAAAACTGGAATGGTCGGGGATTGCTCTCGGGTTAGTCGGTATCATATTACTTAATACTGGCAGTAACTTGTTAGGTAACCCGGTGGGGGCAATGTTGATATTGTTGGCTTCAGCCAGTTGGGCATTTGGCTCAGTCTGGAGTTCACGTCTGGCGCTACCCAGTGGGGCAATGTCCGGTGCGGCACAAATGCTGGTCGCTGGGGTGGTTCTGTTGCTTGCCAGCACCATCAGTGGTGAAGAGCTGAACCAGATGCCATCAATGGGCGGGATTCTCTCATTACTTTATCTGATTGTTTTCGGTTCAATGCTTGCCATCAGCGCCTATATGTTTTTGCTAAAAAATGTCCGCCCTGCAGTAGCCACCAGTTATGCCTATGTAAACCCGGTTGTTGCCGTATTACTGGGGATTGGCTTTGCCGGTGAGAGCCTATCAACCACCGAGTGGTGTGCATTGGCAGTTATTGTTTCTGCTGTGGTATTGGTCACTCTGGGGAAATTTCTGTTTAAAACCCGTTAATCTCTACATAGCAAGAATGCAACATGGTTGTTTCATTTAGTGAACGGGCTATAATTCACGCTGTTTAGATAAAAAGTGAAAATAATTATGCTGAGAAAGGCACTCATTATCCTGATTGCGGTAATGGCTCTGAGTTCGTTAGGCGGCGTTTTTCTGGCTGGGCTGAACATTTATACTCGTTCAACCACCCCACATGAAACTGAAACCACTGAATCTAGCCCATTGTCTGATATTGGCCCTGCAGGTTTGTCCAACAACGGTCAGGAATCACCATAAGCACGCATCCAACGCGGCAAGAGTGATAAGCAAAAAGTGCATAAGACCGAGCTTAACGGCTAACTTATGCACTCATCGATTTCATAAATAACTATTTATATTCGGCCAAAAGCTATTGCTTCAGTACCCAGATATAATACTGCCCATTCTTCTGTTCGGCCCCTTCCAAAATCTTCTCAAACCCAGGGAAATACTGGCCCCAACTCGCAAGGCTGCGAATGTAAAGTAGCCAAGGTTCATCATCACGACCAAAGCTTTCACCGGGCATCACAATTGGAATACCCGGTGGATAGGGAATCACCCCAACCGCCGAAATACGCCCTGCCAAGCTATCCAGTGGCAACAGTTCACAACGCCCGGCCATATGATGTTGAAAAGCCAGACGGGGCAAGGTAACTGGAGTAGGTAAATGACCAAATGCCTCGGCCTGTAATTTATCCATTTCACTGGTTTTCATATAAGCAAACATCTTGTCACACAGCTCACGTAAGCCCATATGTCCGTATTGTTGCGGGTAATTTGTTGCCAGTTCAGGTAAGCAAATAGAGATCGGCGTGTTGCTGTCGTAGTGCTGTTTAAACTCCAGTAACACATTGATTAATGTGCCCCACTTCCCCTTGGTCACCCCCACGGAGAACAGACATAACACCATAAAGTCTGTGGTGCGTGACGGAACAATGCCCCGTTGCCCCAGAAATTCAGTCACTATCGCGGCGGGGATACCATTTTTCAGCAGAACACCATCATCCCCCATCCCCGGCACCATGATCCCCGCTTTAATCGGATCTAGCATGCACCAGTCATCATCTAGCTGATCAAATCCATGCCACTGATCACCGGGTTTGAGAACCCAACATTCAGGATCTGTGGTTAATTGATCTCTTGAAGCCTGAGCAAACGGAATTTTTTGGCCACTCTCTTTATCTGTAATTTCAGGGATGTTCCACGGCTTAAAGAACCACTCGCCTTGCTCGGCAAAGGCATCATGTGCGCGTGCTAAAGCTAAGCGAAAATCGACAGCTTCATTAATGACTTCTTGGGTTAACGCCAGCCCTTGCGAGCCATCCATCATTGCCGCACCAACCTCATTGGCGGCAATAATGGCATACAGCGGCGAAGTGGTGGATTGCAGCATATAAGACTCATTAAAACGTGAGTGCTCGATAGGTTTTTTACCATTCCTTACATGGATATATGAAGCTTGGGACAGTGCTGCTAACAATTTATGTGTTGATTGCGTGGCAAAAACAGTCGGTCCTTCAGGATCATGGTCAACGGGAGAGCCACGCATGGCAAATCTATCTTGGTACAAGGGATTAAAACGGGCGTAAGCATACCAAGCTTCATCAAAATGAATCTGATCAACACTTTTTGCCAATAGATCCTGCGCCTGTCTGGCGTTGTAGCACATACCATCATAAGTACAATTGGTGACCACGGCATAAACAGGTTTGCTATCAGGAACTAATGCCAGAAGTGGATTCTGCGCAATGTTCTTAGCAATAACCGCGGGTTGGAATTGAGATTTGGGGATCGGGCCGATGATGCCATAGCGATTGCGTGTCGGAATAAAAAAAACCGGCAATGCACCCGATAACACCAGCCCCTGCTCAATCGACTTATGGCAATTACGATCACATAGCGCGATCTGTTTATCGCCTACCACGGCGGTCATAATGGCGCGGTTAGAACCGGAAGTACCATTGAGCATCGAATAACTGATATGTGCCCCGAAAACCTGTGCTGCATAGGCCTCGGACTCTTTTATTGGCCCACTGTGATCGAGTAGCGATCCCAAAGACCCTCTCTCAATACCGGTATCTGACCGGAAAAGATTCTCACCAAAGAAATCAAGAAATTCGCGACCTACTGCTGTTTTACTAAATGCGACGCCGCCCTGATGCCCAGGTGCAGCCCATGAATATTCGGGATTGTCTTGAGTATATTGAAACAGGGCTTTGGTGAAGGGAGGTAATAGCTGTTGATAATATTTGCTGATCAATGCATTTGCGCGGGCGGCTATAAACTCGGCAGTATCTTCATGCATCCAGACAAATTCATTCACCAGTTTCATCGTTTCTAGATTCAGGCTATTGATACAAGAATGTTCTGCCATCAATAACACTGGGATAGATTTATTACGATGGCGAATTTCTTGCAACAAAGCAAAAGCCTGACTGTGGGATTCATCATCATTGCCACCGGAAGTCCAATCGACAAAAATACAACACAAAGAGGAGTCTGAAGCGACTGTCGCGCTGCCATCTTCGAATGTTGCAGCTGCAATAACATTAAAATTTATATCATCCAGTGCAATGATTAACTCATTGACCGCACGACCATTAGCCGTATTAATATCGCGAATATTACTGTCTACGATTAGAACATTACGTTTCTTATGGCGACTTAAATCAATCATTATATCTCTCCCTTTATATATGACTCATAGCAAAGCATGAATAGTTCACCCGGTTATCAGACAAATTTCGATATTACTGCGTGTTTTTAACTGGGGAATCGAGTGGGAACGGACTTTTATGAGTACGGTTATAATTGAAAGTATAGAGTGCGGTAATAACCATCAGAGTCACGAATGACCACATAACCTCTTCGGCACCTGAACCCACCACAGCCCAAATACAATAAATAAAAGCAATAAGTGTAATACTAATATAAGTTCTAACTTGTGTTCCTAAATGACCATGCCCCACCAGTAGTAAAGCGGCGCAGGTATATAAATAAGGAACCAAAGTAAAAATGACAGAAACAGAAGAAACTAAACCAAACTCTTTTGCTGCATTGGGTGAAATACTGCTTATTTGGAAAACAGTCATCAGAACACCCAGAATAAGTAGACCCGCGACAGGTGTACCCGCCTGGTTAACCTTACCAAAGATAGGAGGAAACAACCCATCGTCAGCCGCGGCTTTTGCCGTTTGCCCAGCAACCAATGTCCAGCCACCTAGTGATCCAAGACAGCCCGCGGCAGCACAGAGTGATACAATTGCGCCTGCAGTATCGCCCAATGCCAGTCGAGCTGCATCACCAAAGGGTGACGCTGACACGCGCAATTCTGCATTAGGGATCATGCCCATGATGGCAGTACTGGAAAGGACATAGCAGACAGCAGCAATTAATACGCCCCCCACAGTGGCAATAGGCACATTACGTTTTGGATTTTTCACTACACCGGCGGCGACTGAGGCTGTTTCTACCCCGATAAATGACCATAACGTTACATTCAAGGTACTTTGAATCGCACTCAATGTACCCAAGCCGCTGACATTCCAAGCCGCCATATAAGTCTCCCCTTTGAACCAGAACCAACCAAATAAAGCGATTCCGACAATGGGTATGAGTGCCAATGACGTTGCCACTGCCTGTACTCGAGTAATCATTTTCGGCCCGATAATATTCAGCCCAACAAATATCCATAAAAAGACTACACACGTAATGGTTAATACCATGGGTTCTTTTAAAATCGGGAAGAAATAACTCAGATACCCCACGCCAATGACTACCATGGCGATATTTCCAATCCAACATGCCAACCAATAAAGAACGTTAGTTTGATAACCTAGAAATGGGCCAAAAGCTCGTCTGGCGTAAGCATAAGAACCTCCGGGGCTATCATCCAGTGATGACATCTTGGCATAAACCATTGAAAGCGCTAAAGCGCCAATAATTGTCACCAACCATCCCCATATTGCGATTCCTCCTGTTGAGGCTAAATTAGCCGGTAATAAAAACACGCCAGATCCCATTATATTCCCTGCAACCATCAGGGTTACTGGAATAAGCCCGACCTTTTGATCATCTGTAGACATAGTTAATCCTTACAATTCCCTATAAAAGGATAAAATCAACGATAAATATTTGCTGCACGTATAAAGGTAGTTGATATAAATTATAAATAAAGGCAAGTGCGAATATAAATCATTATCGATAATGAATTGACGGGATTTTATTATCTATTTAATTAATATTGTTTTGAATTAATATATAGCTAATTCAGCAATTTTTAATATATTAGTTAATCATTAATAAATAGAGATAATTAGTATTAAAGAGTCATAACGCCGAGTGCAAAAGCCTTGTGTTGCATATGTTTAATTACGTCATAGGCCGACCAAGGCAACACACTGAATCCTTTGATCAATAGCAGGTCTTTAGCTGAAATAGCCGTCGGAGAATTGATGGTGGCACTGATAGCCTGACGTATGAGGAGGAGCTGTTCCTTAGAAGTCGATAACGAGGTAATGAGTGGCAATCCAGGTGCAGCCTCTGTCTGCGCTATAATTTTTAACCCAGCAACCGCTGTGGGGTTAGCTCGTTGTAACAATGCAAAGCTAACGCAATCTATTGCGGCGATGTCAGCATGATGCTGCTTAACCATGTCGATTGAACGATAATGCCCACCAGAGGCAATTCCATGAGAAAAGAAACGCCCATTGACCGCCAGTGGGGCAATTAAGGCACGTAATGCATTATAGCCAGATTGTGAGTCGGTACTGTTATAAGCAACTATCTTGCCGCGAAAGTCTGCCAGTTGCAGGCCTGCTTCATCCTCACGCACGACCACTAAGCTGCGATAATACTCTCCTGAACAATAAGGTGATTGATAGCTGAATGCTCCAACCAATTGTACTTGATGCTGTAATAACGTCACCAGAGGAAAACCACAAGTTTGGCTCAGTAGTACATTAGGATCTTGCCAGTGTTGCAGTAAATCCGAGGGCCAAGCTAGCTGCTCACTGACTCCGGCCACGCCATAGTTGTGCAGTTGTCGAGATAATAGCTGCCAAAAGGGCTGTACATCTTGCGGCTGGATACCATACATCGGCAGTGAAATTAGCATAAATACCCACTATAAATAACGCCATAAACCCGAAGCATTAGTTGTTCCCAACTCAATTGTGTTTACTTAATTATTCTTAACTACCGGAAGAGACTGTAATTCTCGCCAACGCAATAGTCGTCTATTCCAGCGGGTAAAAATCATATCCGTGATAATCGCCAATAAGGCGACAACAACTGCACCTTGAATAACATAAGCCGTATTGAAACCGCTGAGCCCGATGATAATTGGAGAGCCTAAGGTTTTTGTTCCCACCGTTGAAGCGATAGCCGCGGTACCGATATTAATGATGACTGAGGTTCGAATACCCGCAACAATCACCGGGGCTGCCAATGGCAATTCAACCCGCCACAAAATCTGCCTGGCGCTCATGCCGACTCCTTGGGCGACCTCACGGATATCTCGGGAAACTGACTCAATACCGGTGATCGCCCCTTGTAAAATAGGCAATAAACCATAGAGGACTAAAGCAATAATGGCCGGTTTTTCACTAAACCCCATGACCGGTACTGCAATAGCGAGTACTGCAACAGGCGGAAAAGTCTGCCCCATCGCAACAACCGTTTCCACAACTGAGCGAAACTCTTTTCCTGCTGGGCGAGTCACCGCGATACCCGCACTTACACCAATAAAGATGGCGATAACACTGGAGATCAGCACCAATAAAACATGGGCGACAACCAGTGACCAAAAGGTATCTTGCACATAAATAGGCCGGTCGAGATCTGGAAACAATGCAGTAAAAAGACCTTGCAGCGAAGTCATGCCAAACACCAAACTAGCCAATAATAGCAATGCCCAAAAGAGGGGATCTTTTAAGCAAGATAATAGGCCTGACTTTACTCGCTCTGCATAGGTATTATTAAGATCTCTGGCTTTGGCAGCAGTCGGTTTCACACTCCCCCCTTATCTGCATCCGCGATAAGATCGGCAAAATAGAGCACTCCTAATAATTGCCCATGCTCATCAGCAACAGGCAATTTATCTGTCTGGCGAGAGACAAACAGAGAAAGAGCCTCACGTAGACTAGTTGTAGCCAATATCGGCTGCCCTACCAGAGTCTCGCCGCGTCTGACTCGTTGCTCCGCCCAACCCAGTGATAATAATTTAATGCCTAGATCACTGCGACCAAAGAAGTCACGGACAAAGTCATTTGCTGGCTGGGTTAACATTTCAAGAGGTGTTCCTTGCTGGATAACTCTTCCCTCATCCATCAAAACTATACGATCTGCCAGACTTAAAGCCTCATCAATATCATGAGTAACCAGAACAATAGTTCGGCCAGACAGTTGGTGAATGCGCGTAATTTCAAATTGCAATGCCGAGCGCGTCACCGGATCTAATGCTCCAAATGGCTCATCCATCAATAATACTTCGGGATCTGCGGCTAAAGCGCGGGCAACACCAACCCGCTGTTGCTGCCCGCCAGAAAGTTGATGAGGATAACGATGCAGGAATTGTTCTGGATCCAGATGAAGCAGCTCTAGTAGCTCAATAACTCGCTGGCGAATGCGCTCAGGAGGCCATTTCAGCAACTGTGGCACGGTGGCAATATTGCGCTCAACTGTCCAGTGAGGGAATAGACCTATAGATTGAATGGCATAACCCATCCGCCGCCGTAGATCTTCTGGTTTATAATTACGGATTTCTTCACCAGCAAAATGGATCTTCCCTTCGTCATGCTCAATAAGCCGATTAATCATTTTTAGTGTGGTCGACTTTCCTGAGCCAGAAGTACCAATCAGCACAGTAAACTCCCCTTTCGCAATTTGTAGCGTGAGGTTATCTACAGCCCGTTTACCGGCAAAATATTTACTTACCTGATGGAAATGAATCATCGGTGTGAAGCATCCATAAAAATAACGATGAATTTAAACAGCGAATCAACAACTACCGCCATCACAATCACGGGTATGACACCCAGCAGCACTAAATCCAAAGCACTGCTAAGCAAACCTTGAAACACTATCGCCCCTAACCCGCCAGCACCAATCAATGCAGCAACAACAGCCAGCCCCACTGTTTGCACCGCAATAATGCGGATACCGGATAAAATCAGTGGCATAGCAATGGGTATTTGCACCTGAAAAAACAACTGGCTGCGGGTCATCCCCATACCTCGAGCCGACTCCACAACACTGTCAGGAACCGCTTCTAACCCGGCAACGACATTGCGCACTAGCGGTAATAGGGCATATAACACCAAGGCGACAATCGCCGGAGCCAACCCGATACCACTGACACCATGCTCAGCCAGCCATGGAATGGCCGCGGCTAAGCCCGCCAGAGGCGCAATTAGCAACCCAAATAAGGCAATTGAGGGAATGGTTTGAATAATATTCAATGTTGAGAAAATAGCGCCTTGAAAGCGTTGAGAACGAAAACAGAATAAACCGAGGGGAACGCCCAGAATGACGGCAGGGATTAGAGTTGTGAGTAGAATCTGTAAGTGTTGCCATAATGCATCGTCAAATACATCTTGCCGATTCACATACTCTTTCATCAACGATAATTGATCGAGTTGCCCAGTCACCAGCAATGCTACAACCGGTAGAACCAGTAAAACATTAGCCAAACTGCGCCAAACCGGGTTTACAACGGCACGAGACAAGCTATCGACAGCAATCAATATGCACATCCCACTCATCAGCCAGAATCCGCCACCAAGCGATGTGCGAGCAAGACTCTCTTCGCCCCCAGCAAGTTGTGTGGCTGTGGTGCCTGCCAGTAACAGTAGAGCGAATAACAATACTTCAGCCATTAATACCGTGGCCCAATACAGCACCGCACTTTGCTTACAAAAAGCAATGACCAATAGTATCAATATAGGGAATAACACCCACCAAACCGGCCCTGTTATTAGCGATAACAAGGAGATCCCCTGACCTGAGATCAACCGATTAGGCGCATGACTAACAAAAGAAAGCCCTATACCCGATAAAACCAGCAATATAACCAGTGCGAGCAGGACCCGGTTTTTTACAGCCATAAAAATCCATCTCCATGACAGATAATCTTTGTTGCCATAACCGATTACCTGTTTATTTGATGGCGCTATAAAGCAAAACGTTATAGCGCCACTCGAATACTCATCGTTATCCTTTAACGAACCCTTTTTCTTTCAGATAATTGGCTGCAACTTTTTTCGCATCCTGCCCCTCGACTGCGATGCGGGCATTCAGTTTTTGTAATGTTGGGCCATCAAGTGTGGCAAATACCGGATCAAGTAAAGCAGGTATGTTTGGGTGTGCTTTAAGCGTGGCCTCGCGGATGATTGGCGTTGGTGCATAAATAGGCTGCACGCCTTTGGTATCGTCCAGTGTCTGTAATCCCAAAGCAGCTACCGGGCCATCAGTACCATAAGCCATGGCGGCATTAACACCGGAGGTTTGTTCTGCAGCAGCTTTAATTGTTACAGCGGTATCCCCCCCGGCCAACGATAACAGCTGGTCTTGATTCAATTTAAAACCGTATGCTTGTTGGAAAGCAGGTAAAGCATCAGGGCGTTCAATAAACTCCGCCGAGGCAGCTAATTTGAATTTACCACCGGCATTAATCCACTTACCTAAGTCATCCAATGTCTTCAAATTATTCGCTTTGGCTAAATCCTGACGAACCGCGATAGTCCAGGTATTATTTGCCGGAGCAGGTGAAAGCCACACTAGTTTATTCTTTTCATAATCCAATGCTTTTACTTTTTCATAGCCTGCTTTGGCATTCTTCCAAGCAGGATCTTTTTCATCAGAGAAGAAAAAAGCACCATTACCGGTATATTCAGGGTAAATATCAATCTCCCCGGCAGTGATAGCGCCACGAACCACTTTGGTCGTCCCTAACTGTGATTTATTGGTTGTTTTAATCCCATTAGCATCAAGAACCTGCACAATAATGTTGCCGAGTAATGAGCCTTCAGTATCAATTTTTGAGCCAACACGGACGGTATCAGCAGCTTGAGATACACCACCAGTTGCAGCCAGCATTATTGCTGCCAGCGCAAAAGCTCGGCTACGGGTTAAGGTCTTTGCCATGTTTTACCTCTATGTGCCCAAGGGTTAGAAAAAGTTAAATCGCTAATGTCTGTAAAACATGAATCTCAGCAAGATGTGCAATTCTCAGTCATTAACAAATCAGTAACCATATTAGATTTAGTCCAAAACAAACCAAATAACCAATTGATATTAAATATATTATTCACAACACACCAGCTTAACGAAATACTCAATTTTACATATAACTATATGATAGCTAAGTATTTAAAAAATCTATTTTCAACAAAATTTACGGTTAAGATTACACAGATAGCTGTATATAACAACAGTAAATTGTAGGCAAATGAAAATAACTTATGGGTTTTGTCGTCAGAATGAGTGCTGCGTTTTATTACCTTAACGGGCTATTTGAGAAGCGTCAGGCTGCCTATCAGCGCGACCAAGCCCCTCGTGTGGCTGTTCGCTTATCGAAGTTTTGTTTTCACTATCGTAAAAAGGATGAATTTCTATTTCCAAGGCAGTAAAAGCATATGTCTCAAACCATTGAGTATAGCCGTTTACTACAAATTGCTCGCTTCGATGCTGATATTGAACGCGATTTTCCAGATAAATCTGGCGCAAACCATACCAAGGCAAAGTAGGTAAATCATGATGGACCAGATGGTAATTGAGGTTTAGAAATAGTAGACGCCAAGGCCATGCCGCTTCATTCAATGTTGAACGTGCCGCACTATTTTCTGCTGCACGATGTTCAAAAAAGGATCTTACTTTAGTCAGGCTAAGTGCCGGATAACCAATCACTAAAATAGTGAAAATTGCAGAGATGCCATAACCTGCCATCCAATGCAGCAATAAGCTGAGGAGTCCAAAATGGGCTAACCACATGATGATGGCTGGACGATCACCCGTAATAAAGGCGCGGCTTGCACTGCGGATAGTATCAATGATATCCAGTGCTGGCCCCACAACTAATCGGCCAATAAAAGTATTGCTGATTCGCACGATTTTTTTGAACAGTGAGGGAAAATGCCGCCACTGCTTCGCAGTGTAGTAATAGCACTCAGGATCTTTTTCCGGATGCGTTAAGTCCTGATCCCTATGATGTTGGATATGAGAGTCACGATAGAGGCCATAGGGATACCATATCGCTAGCGGCAAAGTTCCCAATAACTGATTTACCCACCGCCACCGAGTTGGGTGACCGTGAATCAACTCATGTTGTAGCGACATATACCACGTGCTCAACAAGATTAGTAACACGCTACCCAATACTGCACCCAATTGTTGCCAATAAATAACGCAAGCAAACCAGCCAGTGTAAATAACCCCAATCAGTGCCCAGGTCGGCAGTTCCAGACGCCACATCCAAGAACGAGATAGCTGTTTTACCCGCGCCCGCTGCTGTTCATTAACATAATAGGAAGCCCCCGCCACGCGGTGGTTAATTTTGGTATCAGCAGTAGGCATATTAAGACTCATACTTGGCATAATTCGGGCCAGTATCAGCTTAATAATATCTACTGCTAACTAACTTAAAGCGCTTTGTATATCTAAAAACTGTCTATTTAAACCTTCACCCAGCGCAGCTCATGGGCTGAGACCGCAATAGCATCTAATACTTTAGAAACTTTCCAGCCCTCTTCGAAGTCCGGCCACATGCGATCTCCAGCTGCAATGCCGTTAATCAAATCGCGGATCTCAACGGTTTTTTGATCGTTAAATCCAATGCCATGCCCTGCACTGACACAGAAAGCGGCATAATCTGGGTGTTGCGGCCCGGTAAGTAATGTTTTAAACCCTTGCCTGGACTGAGGGTCATCATGGCGATAGAGCTGTAATTCCGCCATGCGTTCCTGAGAATAACTGATTGTGCCTTTCGTGCCTGTGACCACATATGTCAGCCCCATTTTACGGCCACAGGCAATACGTGATGTTTCTATTGTTCCCATCGCACCATTAGCGAAACGTACCAGTGCACTGGCCTGATCTTCATTTTCTACCGCTCGCAACAGTGAGGGATTTTGTGGGTCTGGGCGCTGCTTTATAACAGTCTGCATATCACCACATACGTTGAGAATATCGCCAACTAGATAATGAGCCATATTGACAATGTGTGCGGCCAAATCCCCTAATGCCCCAAGTCCTGCCTGTGCTTTAGTACAGTGCCAATCTAACGGTGTCTGTGGATCAGCAAGATAATCTTCATTATGTGTACCGTAAAAATGTACAACATCACCAATCTCGCCATTTGCAATAATCTCGCGCGCCAATTGGCTGGTCGGGTTTTTCATATAATTGAACCCTACCAGAGTTTTTACGCCTTTTGCTCTTGCTGCTTCAACCATCTCTTTGGCATCGGCGGCATTAAGAGCTAGCGGTTTCTCTGAATAAACATGTTTACCATGGCTAATAGCCGCTAATGCCATTTCTTTATGTAAGAAATTTGGCGCACAGATATCCACTACATCAATATCTGGGTCAGCAACCAGCTCGCGCCAATTAGCAGTAGAGCGAGCAAAACCAAATTCTGTAGCACGCTGTTGAGCCAATTCAGGTGTTACTTCAGCCAGCATTTCTAATACTGGCGACCCCTTTAAAGGAAAAACAGTCGCAACCTGTGCGTAAGCAATGGCATGACAACGACCGATATAACCGGTGCCGATGAGGCCAACTCGAACTTTTTGCATTCTATTCCCCTTACCAATTTATGATGAAGTCCCGGCAATGGACTGTGCTTGTCAACGGTTATACGAAATTAAAATTTCATCATCAAGGCAATAGTGGAATGAAAAACTCTTTTTGCGAGATGCTACGAAAATTATTGTTAGACCCATGAAAATTTGCATAAACAAAGCATAAATCTCGGCATTCAGTTCACATATCTAAGAATCAAAATTCATCTGATAGATTATTTATTTTCTTTATGTAACGTAATGAATAATAAATTTCAAAATTTGCGAAGCCTTGCGCATCGCTGATAACTCAAGGTTTCAATACTGTAATTTCGTTATATAGTGAGTACCACGATGAAGCGCTCACTGAGTCGCTCCTTTATAATTTCGACAGGTAATTTGCTATGAACTCACCTTTCTTGGTAACACCACAGTGGCTGGCCGAAAATATTCATGATGACAAAATCATTATTCTGGATGCCAGAATGTCACCACCGGGATTGATACCCAAAAGAAATATTCGAGCTGAATTTGAACAGGGACATATTCCTGGGGCAGTTTACTTTGATATTGACGCAATAGCAGACCACAGCACCGACTTACCTCATATGTTGCCATCTCCTCAAGCATTCAGTGAAATGGTTGGTCAATTGGGGGTAAGTGAGCAACATACTTTGGTCATTTATGATGATGGCAACCTGTTTTCTGCACCACGGGTTTGGTGGACGTTTCGTACTTTTGGTGCAAAAAAAGTACTCATCTTGGCGAATGGCATCAGTGGGTGGCAGCAAGCAGGGTTTGCATTAGAGAGCGGGCCAGTGAGCCCGGTCTCACAAACATTCAATGCAACATTCAATGCCGCTGCGGTCAAAAATGTTAATCAGGTTTTAGCCGCTCTAGGAAATAAAGAAATACAGATTGTAGATGCGCGCCCTGCGGGACGATTTAAGGCACAAGAACCAGAGCCTCGCCCTGGCCTGCGTTTGGGACGTATCCCTGGCAGTATCAATATTCCATGGGGAAGCATGGTCGAAAATGGCAATCTGAAATCACCACAAGCATTGGCAAGCATTTTTGCAGCCCATGGTGTCGACTTAACCAAACCCATCATTACCAGTTGTGGTTCTGGAGTTACCGCCGCAGTGGTTGCTCTGGGGCTGACAGCAGCAGATGCATCGTCGGTATCATTGTATGATGGCTCTTGGGCTGAATGGGGCGCATCAGATTCGCTGCCCATTGATAGCACTCAACTACCATAAAATAACTTGTATCTTCAATTGGTTATAGTTTAAATAGCGACCAGGGCACGGACGCCGTCAAGCTCCATATCGACGCCATGTCCTCGCTGGATAATTTTTCCGCGCGACATCACTAAATAGTTATCTGCCAGTTCCGCCGCAAAATCATAAAATTGCTCCACCAGCAAGATAGCCATATCCCCCTGCGCGGCCAGTTTTTTGATAACTAATCCAATCTCCTTAATAACTGAGGGTTGAATTCCCTCGGTGGGTTCATCAAGAATTAATAAACGCGGTTGGCAAGCCAGAGCACGGCCAATCGCCAGTTGTTGCTGTTGTCCGCCAGATAAATCCCCACCACGGCGGTGCTTCATCTCCTGCAACACGGGGAAGAGTTGATAGATATGCTCGGGTACGGCTTTACTTTGTGAACCGGGAAAGCGCGAAAGACCTAACAGGATATTCTCTTCTACTGTTAAACGAGGAAATATTTCCCGCCCTTGCGGCACATAGGCAATACCGCCTTTCACCCGCTGATGCGGCGACTGATTGCTAATATTTTTACCTTCCCAAGTAATACTGCCATTTTTAACTGGCACCAACCCCATCAAGCACTTGAGCAGCGTCGTTTTACCAACACCATTACGGCCCAATAAGCAGGTCACCTCACCGACCGCAGCCTCAAATGACAAGCCGCGCAAGATATGACTGCCACCATAATATTGGTCGAGTTCATTTACTTGAAGCATATATTGCCCTCAAATTATCCAGATAATTATTAGTCGCTAGAGCCATCTCGTTGATTGAGTCAGTCTACATCAAGCCATATTTCACCACAGTTTTGCCCCCCAAAATGAGGAGGGTTAGAATGACTCAACGGCCTAAATAAACCTCGATAACTTGCTCATTAGCCTGCACTTCTGCCAATGAACCCTCGGCCAGCACCTGCCCTTGATGCAACACGGTCACATGGTCGGCAATCGTCTCGACAAACCCCATATCGTGCTCGACTACCATCAATGAATGTTTGCCAGCCAATTGATTAAACAGCTCCGCGGTATAAGCGGTTTCAGCATCGGTCATACCTGCGGCGGGTTCATCCAATAACAGTAGGTGTGGGTCTTGTACTAATAACATACCGATTTCAAGAAACTGTTTTTGACCATGAGATAGCAAACCCGCTGAACGCTGCCGCATATCACTTAAGCGCAACATAGCCAGTGTTTCATCAATTTGATCCCGCTGTTCACTGTTCAATTTGGCACGCAAACTTGCCCAAACGGTTTTGGTACTTTTCTGTGCCAGCTCAAGATTTTCAAAAACACTTAATGCTTCAAATACTGTAGGTTTTTGAAATTTCCGACCAATGCCAGCTTGAGCAATTTCAATCGTATTCATCGTCGAGAGATCATGGTGCTGGTCGTACAGCATTTTGCCGCTCTGTGGACGAGTTTTACCGGTGATAACATCCATTAACGTCGTTTTACCCGCACCATTCGGGCCAATAACACAACGCAATTCCCCCACCCCAATTTGCAATGAAAGATTGCGCAGGGCATGAAAACCATCAAAACTGACATTGATATCTTCCAGTGTCAGTACGGGATCTCGCTGTTGACGATACTTGTCCGCCGCATGCTGGATAACACCCGGCTCTTGATCAATGAATTCGGGATAAGTCAGTTGTTCAGTAATTTGAAATCGGCTCATTTATCTTTCCCCCGCCGCAATAACCCAATCACACCTTTAGGCAAGAACAAGGTAACCAGAATAAATATTAAGCCGAGGAAGAATTGCCAATATTCCGGCATTGCCATGGTGAACCAACTTTTTGCACCATTGACGATTCCCGCCCCCAATACTGGGCCAATCAGAGTGCCACGCCCACCCAGAGCAACCCAAATTGCAGCCTCAATAGAGTTAGTTGGCGACATTTCACTGGGATTGATAATGCCAACCTGCGGTACATATAACGCACCGGCTAAAGCGCAAAGTACGGCAGAGAGTGTCCAGACAAATAACTTAAAACCTTTAGGGTCATAACCACAGAATGTCAGTCGGTTTTCAGCATCGCGCACGGCAGTCAATACTCGGCCAAACTTGGTGCGCGCCAACGCAAATCCCAGCACTAAACTGGCAATTAACAGTGCTAGAGTGGCAAGAAATAAGGCAATACGAGTAGATGTTGCCGATACAGGGAAACCCAGCAAGGTAGTAAAACCAGTGAAGCCATTGTTGCCACCAAAGCCGGTTTCGTTGCGAAAAAATAGCAACATTCCCGCATAGGTTAGTGCCTGTGTCATGATAGAAAAATAGACACCTTTTATTTTTGAGCGAAAGGCAAAGTAGCCAAAAATAAAAGCCAGCAAACCGGGTACCAATACAATCAGACATAACGCCCAGACGAAATATTGACTGCCACTCCAAAACCATGGCAGCTCGCTCCATGATAAGAAAGACATAAAAGCAGGCAAACCATCACCAGCCGCCTGACGCATCAAGTACATCCCCATGGCATAACCACCGAGCGCGAAAAACAAACCATGCCCCAGTGACAGCAACCCGGCGTATCCCCACACCAGATCTAACGCAATTGCGACTACCGCATAACACAGAATCTTGCCCATAAGAGTTAAGGTATATGTCGAGATTGCCAACGGATTATCGGCTGGTAGTAATGCTAAAAAAGGCAAAATAATCAGAAAAATAACCACCAAGACACTCAGTAACAGGCTGAGAACAGGGGCTTTCTGCGTCAAGGTTATCGTCAAAGGTTGATTCATTAGTCACTCACCCTGCCCTTAAGGGCAAACAGACCCTGCGGGCGTTTTTGAATAAACAAAATGATCAGCACTAAAATCAATATCTTGCCTAGCACTGCGCCAATCTGCGGTTCCAGAATTTTATTCAACATCCCTAATCCCAGTGCGGCGACAACACTGCCCGCAAGTTGCCCAACGCCCCCCAAAACCACTACCAGGAAAGAGTCGATGATATATCCCTGGCCTAATTCCGGGCCGACATTTCCCAGTTGCGATAGAGCAACGCCCCCCAAACCGGCAATGCCAGAACCCAACCCAAATGCCAACATATCGACCCTTCCTGTCGCCACCCCGCAACACGCCGCCATTGCACGGTTCTGTGTCACGGCGCGTACCTGTAATCCGAGACGAGTTTTATTCAGCAACAACCAAGTGAGTAGCAAAACAATAACGACGAAAGCAATAACCGCAATACGATTCCACGGTAAGACCAGATTCGGTAAAATCTGTACTCCGCCAGACAACCATGCGGGGTTAGCAACTTCCAAATTTTGGGCACCAAAAATCATTCGCACACTCTGAATCAGCATTAGGCTGATACCCC
The DNA here is from genome assembly GCF_902170305.1 of Yersinia alsatica. Lineage (GTDB taxonomy): Bacteria > Pseudomonadota > Gammaproteobacteria > Enterobacterales > Enterobacteriaceae > Yersinia > Yersinia alsatica. The sequence continues at coordinate 464,084 of NZ_CABHWW010000011.1, forward strand.
AGGTTGCCAGCAATGTTTCTAGTGGCCGGCCATAGAGATGGCGAATCACTGTTCGCTCTAAAATCATGCCAATTCCGGCAGTAATAAAGAAAGCGACAGGTAAAGCAATCAAGGGATAAAGAGCCAGCCAGTGTGGAGCAAAGTGTTGAAATAAGGATTGCACCAAATAAGCGGAGTAGGCACCCAGCATCAGCATTTCACCGTGTGCCATGTTAATAACACCCAACAAACCATAAGTAATGGCTAGCCCCAATGCCGCCAACAATAAAATGGAGCCTAGTGATAGCCCACTGAATACCTGCCCAATAATATCCCCAACCATCAGCCGGTTTTGTACCTGCTTTAAGCTACTAGCGGCAGCGGCACGCACATGCTCATCAGGCTCTACATGAATATCTGTTAGGCTTTGCAATCGTGACTGAGTTTGGGGTGAACCCGATTGCCCCAGTAATTGCACCGCATTCAACCGCACCAGAGGATTGCTGTCAGTGAGTTGTAAATTAGCCAGCGCGATACTTAATGCCTCTTTAACTTTATTGTCAGTCTCCAATTTCAGGCGCTGATTCAGTAACGGCAATTGATCGCTTTGCGCCTGCTGCTGTAATTCCAGCGCCGCTTGCAAACGCACCGCTTCATCCTTACTGACTAGCCGCTGGGCCGCCAATGCATTAGCAATGAGAATACGTAACCGATTATTGAGCCAGATTTTTTTCGGTGTATCAGTGGGTTGTAGTTGTCCTTCCAAAGGTGTGAAAACTTGATTGTTTTGGACGAAAGCCCGCCCCGCACTATCAATAACCAACGTTTCTTGTTTTAGTGCTTGCAATAATGGCAGCCGGCTAACATCTGGCTCTGTTGCCCATTGCTGCAACATAATGGCTTGTTGCGAGCGGTTGGCTGCAACAAAATCATGGGCTGGCCCTGCGGTTGCCAGAGCCGATATGCCCATTAACAAACCGAGCATTAGCCGAAGTAGATAATGAGTTGTGCAACCCCAAACAGGAATTAATGATTTCATAGGTTCACTCATCACGGATATTTGGCGAAAAGGCTCCGAAGCCAACTAGACCTAACTTCGGAGAATTACCATTACTGAGTGCTTTTAACCGGGTGATCCGGCTTTTTGTCATTGCCTGCGATGAATGGGCTCCACGGCTGCGCTCGGATCGGGGCGTCGGTTTGCCACACTACATTAAACTGCCCATTAGCTTCAATTTCGCCAATCATCACCGGTTTGTGTAAGTGGTGATTGGTGTTATCCATGGTTAACGTAAAGCCAGATGGTGCCGGATATGTCTGACCGGCCATAGCCGCGCGAACTTTATCAACATCGGTTGATTTGGCTTTCTCAACTGCTTGAGCCCACATATGCATGCCGACCCAAGTCGCCTCCATTGGGTCATTGGTTACTGCGGTATCAGCATTCGGCAAATTATGTGCTTTGGCATAAGCTTTCCATTGTTCAACAAATTTCTTATTCGTCGGGTTATCGACTGATTGGAAATAGTTCCAGGCGGCAAGGTTCCCGACCAATGGCTTGGTATCGATACCACGTAACTCCTCTTCACCGACAGAGAAAGCAATAACTGGCACATCGGTCGCTTTAATACCTTGGTTGGCTAATTCTTTATAGAAAGGAACATTCGAATCACCATTGATGGTAGAAATAACCGCTGTCTTCCCATCCGCAGAGAATTTCTTAATATTGCCAACGATAGTTTGGTAATCGCTATAACCAAATGGGGTATAAATTTCCTCAATATCTTTATCTTGAATACCCTTGGTATGCAGGAAGGCCCGCAGAATTTTATTAGTTGTACGCGGATAGACGTAGTCAGTGCCCAACAAAATAAAGCGTTTGGCTGCACCACCATCTTCACTTAATAAATATTCTACCGCCGGGATAGCTTGTTGATTTGGTGCCGCCCCGGTATAGAAGACATTCGGTGACATTTCTTCACCTTCATATTGCACCGGGTAGAACAGTAAGCCATTTAATTCTTCAAATACCGGCAATACTGATTTGCGTGAAACTGAAGTCCAGGCTCCAAATACAACAGCAACTTTATCTTGTGTTAATAATTGCCGCGCTTTTTCGGCAAATAACGGCCAGTTAGATGCCGGATCAACAATAACCGGCTCCAGTTTTTTACCCAATACGCCACCATGAGCATTGATATCGTCAATGCTCATCAAAGCCATATCTTTCAATGGGGTTTCAGAAATAGCCATAGTGCCGGACAACGAGTGCAAAATACCCACTTTAATGGTATCTGCAGCCAATGTACCAAATGCCACCCCCATACTGATAATCGAAGCCGAAAGTGCAAAAACCTTAACCAAGTTACGATGTTGCATAGCATTAACCTCTGGTCGTTGAGTAAAACACACAAGATTGGATTTACTCTGCGCAATCGCCGTGCCAGTTTTATATCTCAATAATTTAATTGAAGATTATAGATATCTTGGTTAAATAGCCTGATATATAGCCTAATTGTCTGCACCATTAATGCGCAATATACGAGCATAGATAGTGCAACAGTGGGGGAAATAAGATACTACGATGAAAAAGCTGGAATGGGTTAATTCAGAAGTTAACAAAGAGTATGCGGCTAATTAACAAAAAACAGGAATAGCTAATGGCCATTCCTGTTTTTATATTGCTCAGCTATGCCGAGACATCCCCAAAAGATTTCAACGGACAGCCAACACAGCTGTAATTTGAGAGATGACCGGTATATTTAATTCTATTTTTTAGGACCACGTATCCGCAATGTCAGACCTTTCAGGAAATAACGCAGCACCTGATCACCACAAGGGCGGAAGTTTTTACTCCCTTCTTTACGGAACAAAGCATTTAGCTCAGGTTTGGACACAGGGAACTCAACAGCATTAAAAACATCATGCATATCGGTATCTTTCAACTCAAATGCGACACGCAGTTTTTTGAGCACGATATTGTTAGTAATGACAGGTTCTACCGCGGGTGCCGGGAACTTGTCATCTTTACCGCGGCGAAAGAAAATCAGGCCATTAAGGAAATGTGCCATCACCAGATCAGGGCAATCCTGATAACCAGCTTCGTCTTCTTTCTTAAGGAAATTAACGACATCCGCATTGTTCACTTCAAAATCAGCCAGCTTAATGATTTCTGTTATCTTGGTATCGTTAACGTTAAGCATATAGCGAACACTACGGAGCACATCGTTGTTGATCATATTACTGCCCTATTCCTATTATGTAGATTAGACGTGTGCGAATATCGCAAGAAAAACAAAACGCTTCTTTAACGTCTAGCGGGCAGTATTGTATAGATCAACGCCGATCTTCTCAATGTAAATCTGGTTAGTGATAAAAACAGCTGACATACCAAAAATAAAACCCAAAAATAAAATAATAGTTAATATTATTATTTATTGGATGCTATTTATAATATAAAAACCAATCTATACATTAAGCTTTGGGATTAGTATTATTAGCTGGATGATAAAGCGCAATTTCTTCACCAAGAATATACTTCCGCCGTAATGTTGCGGATATCTTATCCATGACCATCACAATAACTACCATTATTAATGTGATAAACATTACTACATCCCAGTTCCATAGCCGCATATTTTCGGCATACACTAAACCAATCCCTCCGGCTCCGACAAAACCCAATACCGCAGCAGAGCGAGTATTAGATTCAATTTGATAAAGGCTTAGAGCCAAAAAGGTTGGAAAAGATTGAGTAAATATCCCAAAACGTTGCTTCTGCAAGGCATTGGCTCCCATGGCAGTCAGGCCACGATTGGGTGATTTGTCTACTGCCTCATGCCCTTCGGCATAGAGTTTACCCAATAACCCCATATCTTGAATGATAATCGCCAGCACCCCGGCAAGTGGCCCCATCCCTACGGCTCGAACAAAAATCAGCCCCCAGATAGCCATATCTATACCACGGAAAATATCCAGAAAACGGCGCACGACAAATGAAATAATACGTAAACCCGGCGTTGACATCACGTTTCGTGCTGCCAGAAATGACAAGGGTAAAGCAATCAGTGTAGCGGTGAGTGTGCCAGCAAAAACAATTGCTAAGGTAATAAATATCTGACCGAAATAATACTTAAATGGCCAATTCATAAAATCATGCCAAACAAACATACGTAAAAAATAACGGCTAATTTGTTGACTACCATTTGCAAATGTTTGCCAAGGAATCCCAAAGGTTTTGAAGAAAAATAGGTAATATAAAAAAATACCAACAGCTATCATTGTGATCCATCTGATATAACGTTTTTGCTGTAAGAAAATTTGTGGATTTTGCTGTTTTAGCATTGATAACTGACCTGCAGTCAGATGATGAGTCAACATTATGAAGTTCCTTCCACGACTCGCTTGCGTAATTTACCGGATGTGTAATCCAACAATGAAACCACAATAATAATCAGCAGCAATGTCATGCTGACTTGATCATAGCGATCGAGTTTTATTGAGGTCATTAACTCTTGCCCAATTCCGCCGGCCCCCACCAATCCTAAAATAGTTGATTGGCGAAAGTTAATTTCCAGGCGCATAAAGCTATAAGAGAGAAATATGGGTTTTACCTGTGGCCACAACGCAAAACGCATACGCTGTAATTTTCCAGCCCCACAAGCCGCCAAACCGCGCACAGGTTTATCCGATGCGGTTTCCAGTGATTCATAAAATAACTTGGTTAAACTGCCAATAGTATGTAATGCCAAAGCTAAAAAACCGGGAATAGCCCCAATACCAAACGCCATGACAAACATCACCGCCCAGGCTAATTCCGGCATGGTACGTAAAAACGCAACAAATGTGCGGATCGATAATCGCAACCAAGGAGGGCTTTGGGTATTATTTGCAGCCAAAAAGGCAAGAATAATGGCAACGATAACTGACAAGATTGTCGAGGCTAATGCTAATTGCAGAGTTTCCCAAATCAGCGGTAACTGAATAGGTAAGCGGTAACCCCAATAAGCAAAAGAACCTTCCGTATGACCATCGGCAAACAAATTATGCCAATGGAGCACAGGTATAGTTTCAGCTAGATAATCAAAAAAACTCGGAATAGAAACAAAAACAGTATGTAAATTAAACTCAGCAATACTGCCAGCGCCAAGATAGATAATTGCCAGCGTCAATGACCAAATCAACGTTTCACGTTTTTGCTTAGTGCGAATCCGCTGATAGTAATGGTTAAAGTCTGTATTCAAAATTAGCTACCACCTCAAAGCAATCGCTCAAACAAGCCAGAGCTATACCCTGCAACTTCGAATATGCAGGGTATATTTTATCCGCAGAACCGACTTAGCGGTCGCCTTTGGTTAATTCACGCTTCATATCAATAATATTCTGATACTCGCTCAGTGATGTTTCACCGATATGCTGTTTGCCACCCATCGCTTTAATGAAACAACCGTGATCTTCTTTATCCAGTTTTTTAACTGCGGCCACTAACTGCGCTTTAAATTCAGCAGGCAATGCACTACGGACCAAAATAGGGCCATTCGGAATCAGCGGTGACTGCCAGATAATACGAATTTGTTTCATTAAATCCGGGTGATCCATACGAATCATGCGCGTGAATGCACCGCTGGTATAGCCTGTATTATAATCGCCAATCATGGAGGCCCAAGTCACCGCGCCATCAAATTGGCCATTAATAACACCAAGAATATCTTGTTCATGGCCGCCAGAGAACGTCACGCTGGAGAAGAAATTGTTATATTTATTGTCTGGTGTTCCACCAAATTTCTGTTTAAAACTTTGGTTAGGAATCAAGAATCCTGAGGTTGAGTCCGGATCAGCAAAACCAAATGCTTTGCCTTTCAAGTCTTCAATTTTCTGATAAGGGCTATCGGCCTTTACCACTACAACTGAGTGATAACCGCGTGATTTATCTGTATCGTCAATCGCAATACCTACGATATCGACAGCTTTAGGGTCTTTAATATAGACAGAAGCAAAAGAAGAAGGCGACATACTTAATACTAAGTCAATCTTCCCACCTAATAACCCTTGAATAACACCGGAGTAGTCAGAGGCATTATGCAGGTTTGTTTTTACGTTTAATTCTTTATCCAAGAATTCTTTGACACACATATTATCGCCAATTTGTTGTGTCGCATTTTGCCCGCCAAGAATACCCAGATTAATTTCTTTTGGTGCATCCGCTGCTGTGGCATTAAATACCATCATACTTGCCACTAATGAGGTAAGACAAAGTACTTTTTTCATTAAATTAACCTATTCTGGTAAAGGGATAAATGGGAATTAATGCAAAGTATCAGTTGATTCATCACTATAAATATCTTGAATAATAGCGTCATTGAGCATAGATGGATGACCATCAAAAACAATTCTTCCATGAGCAATACCTATTACTCTCGTGCAATAATCTCTAACTAATTCCACAGAATGTAAGTTAACGACCACAGCAATATCATTCTCGCTTATTTTCTGTAATGTATTCATTATTCGGGTGGTATTTTTTGGGTCCAAAGAAGCGACCGGTTCATCAGCTAATAATATTTTAGGGTTTTGCATCATGGCACGACAAATAGCAACACGCTGCATTTGTCCACCAGAGAGATTCTCTGCACGCTGCAAGGCGTGAGGCAGCATATTGAGCCATTGTAATAACTCAATGGCTCTAGCTCTATCCTGCTCAGCAAATATTTTAAAAAATGATTTTAGTGTCGAGGTATAACTGAGGCGGCCTAGTAAGACATTGGTAATAACATCAAGCCGTGGAACTAAGCAGAAATCCTGAAAAATCATGCCACATTTTGCTCGCCACTTTCTCATCTGCTTTGTCGTCAATTCAGCGATATTCTGTGTATCACCATTGTCATGGTAATTAATGATTTCACCGGCACTACTGGGAATGGTGCCATTTAAAACATGCAACAATGTGGATTTCCCGGCACCAGAACGACCAATTATTGCTACAAATTCACCAGCATGAAGTTCAAAGTTGATATCATCCAGAACTCGGTGTTGTGATTTGTATGCTTTAACTAACCCTTTAACGGCAAGTACCTTTTTACGTGGTTCTTGCACCGCAGCTGGATAATCAGCCACAGTGAATTTACGCAATGCCTGGCCCATGTCATGTCTCTCAGATTGCCTGTAGTCATGAGCTATTAACGAATATTTCTATTGCATATTGATGATGCTTTTATGAGAGAAAGGTGACAAAAAATAGCCACCTTTCTGATATTTTATGAGGACAGTATTTTGACGAGAAGACGTTTTCTTGATTAATGCTTATTGGCTTTACTGATGACGATTAAAATCATGGTCATAAGCATATCAATTGAGTCTAACTTCTTAATTTTCGATAGACAAACAGCACGACCAGCGAACCGATGACAGCTACGACAAAGCTACCGATGTTAAACCCATCAACTCTGCCCATACCAAAGAAGGTACTAATATAGCCCCCAACCAGAGCACCTACTACCCCAAGGATTACAGTCATAATAAAACCACCGCCATCCTCTCCAGGCATAATCCATTTAGCCAAAATACCGGCAATCAGGCCAAAAATAATCCAAGATAGTATGCCCATAAAACCTCCATAAAATTAATTTTCACTGACAGCTGATTTGACTATACGGCAAATTACAGCATCTCAAGCGAACATTGTGGTTTCAAGTTTACTGGCTCAAAACCGCTATCATTATTAAGTTAAGACCCGAATAACAAAATCTGCAAATCAGACCAGCAATGTTCAGCACAAAATTAAATAATAGACTCGCGTGGTGTGAAAATATGGTTTACCCCATTCTTCTGTAGTTTTTTCAGCAAATCATACCCACCATTTGGCACCGCATGCGCAGCCTCTCTTTCACTGGCAAAAACCGGGCTAGCCCAATATATATTGACCGGGTCATCCTGCTGGTGAGGCAATATAAGACTGTCTGCATCAGCATAAAGCTCTGATGATAAAATATAGCCTTCATATCCCTGAGGAGCCACGGACGACTCTAACGTATGACCTTCCCCTAGCCAGGTTATTTTGCTCCAGGGAACATGGGCAAAACCAGCCAACGCACTCGCCATATGGATAGCGTTGTCCTCATTGACATATTGGCCGTCAATGGCGATAGCCATTTCAAAACGGCGGTATTTGGCCGCATCATCATTGAACAGTATTTCAACCCAAGGTTGCGGACGGATACTGACACCCAGTGTCAGAAAATAATATATTCCGTCCTTTTCATGCTGCGATATAGCCATTGGCGGCCACGTTCCTTGGTCGATGGCATAATATTTCACCGATGGACCAAAGTGTTGTTCATAGCATTGAATATATTCAGCTTGGAGTGCAGGCCAAGGGTTACCGTCCTCTTGTTGCCAGGCACGCCAAAATTGACGTGTATTCTGTGCCTGAGCATATTGGACATTGGTAGAGGCTGAGCCCAAAGGTAAAGTCAGCGGGTTATCTTTAATACAACTGGCCGAATAGCAAACCGAATGATCAATATACAAACTCCAACCAGGAATAATCGCCAGCAGTTGCCCTTGATACCATAATGCAGCGCCATCATCACTTTCTGACCAGACTATGGTAATAAATTGTGCATCAAGCTCGGCTTCACCAGCCACATTCCGGCAAAACTCTGCGGCTAATCGCGGAGCCAATCCTTGTTCAAGGGCCGTATTATCCGCCGACAAGGGGGCCGCAACCAAGTTTCTCACCCAGCACGCACGCACCGGAAAACGTTCTTCGAATGCCTCTTGTGGATAAATATAGAAGTACACCACCCGCTGGTCTTGTTGCACCACGGCGACTAATGTTTGGTTTTCATTACTGACTTCGGCCAGTACCTCAGATTCTTTCATATCGCCTCAACTGTTTCGGCAAAGGGTTTCAGGCTAAACACGCTGTATTGCCTGCCGTAAAATAAGTCTATTAGCGGGTTACGTATAATCTCATGCTAATAACTGTCTGATGAATAATGTAAAACATGCTGATGCTAAAACATAACGATAGTGTAAAACGACTTATCCCTTTAAATCATCAGCAAAAGTCTCAAAAATTCTTAGCATCACCATGAATAACTGAACTAGGTATTTCTATAATTGATTCAATATGTTCCTACGAAGATTGCTTTAAATGATAAGGTATTATCTGAATATTAATAACAAACAGTTGATAGTCTAGCGCCTACTTTCACGCTAAAATAAGACCATTATTTATGGCAGAATTGAAGGTTCACCTATGGCATATATCCCGAAGAATTACGCCCGTCTGGAAAGTGGTTATAGAGAGAAAGCTCTGAAGATTTTTCCGTGGGTTTGCGGTAAATGTTCACGCGAATTTGTATATTCTAATCTTCGAGAGTTAACCGTTCACCATATTGACCACGATCACAGCAATAATCCCGAAGATGGCAGCAATTGGGAGATGTTATGCCTTTTTTGCCATGATCACGAACACTCCAAATATACCGAGGCAGACCTTTATGGCTCGACGGTGATTGCGGGTGATGATGCGCAGAATGATCAAGGGGTTGCAACTCATAACCCATTTGCCAATTTGAAATCTTTGATGAAGAAGTAAATCTGTATGGCCGTGGGATATATCACGGCCAATACTGCACCATCAACGCTAAAAACCGAGTAGCTGACGGTATGAGCGGCTTTCTTGTTGTGCTGGCAATAATCCGAGTTTATTAGCTAAATCCCAACATTCGGTCTTTAGGTTATCAAGGATAGTGGCATCATCAGTCATGATGGCTATTTCAGCAAAATCCCCGAGCCCTACCAGGTTATCAATCGTCACGTGAAACTTCCCGACAAAATAAATACTGCGCTGTTTTTCCAGTATAAATGCGGGCTGATATCCTAATGTTGCTAGCATACTTTGTACTTTGCCAATATCTTCAATTTTACTGGCTTCACATCGTTCCGTTCCCGGCCCTTTGACTATCCATAAACGAATACCAGAGGGGTGCATTTCCCGCAAAACCATACTGATCTGTTTCGCAGCTAGATCACCACAATTAGCTTCCAGATAGATATCTTTTTCATGATTATTGATAGTAAAGGCTGTTGCTTGATGAAGGGCTAACTGCGCATGCAATTGGGCGATGTTCGATACATGGAACTTCAGCTCCACCTCATATTTGCCAACAAAATGTTCACTCATGAAATGCCTTATTAATCAGCGCAATTATTACCCTTGATCCTATACCTCATAATGCAATGAGCAAAATTATTATCTATCCATTGAAGAAGATATCTATCCCGTGATCTGAGTGTCTTTTTGTTTAATCATTAGTGTTAGTAATGTTTAAACCACATGATTACGAAAGCCAAATGCGATTTAGATGGCAATAGTGTGAGGTTTTTCACAAAACAAAGGATTTATCAAGAAAGCCAGCCGCCCCTCATGGTTACATCATTGCACCATAATAGCTATGTCATAGAGCCCTGAACTTAGCTGTAACCAGCGCTATAAAAGTCAATGCAATGAAAGGGAGCTGCACGAATGAATCAATACAGTGATGAAAAAACACAAACCTTACTGACCCAGTTGCGGCATATCGTGGGCGCTCGTTACTTGCTAACCGGTGAACGGCAAACTGAACGTTACCGCACCGGTTTCCGCTCAGGAGCAGGTTCTGCCCTTGCGGTAGTCTTCCCCTCGACGTTATTACAGCAATGGCAATTACTACAAGCCTGCGTAGCCGCCGACACCATTGTTATCATGCAAGCGGCGAATACCGGGCTGACAGAGGGCTCTACCCCTAGTGGGGATGATTATGACCGACCCATTGTCATATTGAATACTTTGCGGCTAAATCAAATCCAATTACTGAATGATGGCAAGCAAGTGATTGGTTTCCCCGGCAGTACTCTGAACCAACTGGAAAAACGTTTAAAACCTTATGACCGCGAGCCACACTCAGTGATTGGCTCTTCGTGTATTGGTGCTTCCGTTGTTGGCGGTATTTGTAATAACTCGGGGGGCTCATTGGTTCAAAGAGGGCCGGCATACACCGAGATGGCATTATTCGCGCAAATTGACGCTCAAGGAGAGTTGCAACTCATCAATCATTTGGGAATCAATCTCGGCAATACTCCAGAAGAGATTTTACAACGCCTGGAGCGCGGTAAATATCGTGCTAGTGATATTGACCAAGGTATGCAGCAAGCTTCTGACCATGAATATGCTACACGCGTGAGGGATATTGATGCCTCTACTCCCTCCCGTTTTAATGCCGACCCAAGACGCTTATTTGAAGCCTCAGGATGTGCCGGTAAATTAGCCGTCTTTGCAGTTCGGCTGGATACTTTTCCCAGTGAGAAACAGCAGCAAGTCTTTTATATCGGAACCAATCAAACTCAGGTATTAACCCAATTACGCCGGGCTATTTTACGTGACTTCAAACATTTGCCTGTGGCGGGTGAATATATGCATCGCGATATTTTTGATATCGCCGAAGTGTATGGCAAAGATACCTTTGTGATGATCAACAGTATGGGCACCAATAACATGCCTCGCTTCTTTACTTTAAAAGGCAAGATTGATGCTCGTCTTAGTAAAGTCCCTTTTCTTATCGACCATTTAACAGATCGGATAATGCAAGGCTTCAGCCAGGTGCTACCCAATCATTTACCGAAACGTCTTAAGGCTTACCGCAGTAAATATGAGCATCATTTGATGCTAAAAATGTCTGGTGGAGGCATTCCTGAAGCACAGCAATTTCTGAAAGATTTTTTTGCTACTGCGGAAGGCAACTTTATTACTTGTACGGCTGACGAAGGTAAAAAAGCATTTTTACACCGCTTTGCCGCCGCTGGTGCGGCAGTACGCTATCACGCCGTTCATGCTGATAAAGTAGAAGATATATTGGCGTTAGATATTGCCCTGCGTCGCAATGAAGATCAGTGGTTTGAGACCTTACCGCCAGAAATAGACCAATGCATGGTTGCCAAACTCTACTATGGTCATTTCCTATGCCACGTCTTCCATCAAGATTATATCGTGAAGAAAGGTGTCGATACGCACGCACTAAAAGAAAAGATGCTGGCACTGCTGAGTGATAAAGGGGCGGAATACCCAGCTGAGCATAATGTCGGGCATCTCTATATTGCAAAACCTGCATTGAAAACGTTCTATCGGCAGATAGACCCAACCAACAGCTTTAATCCCGGAATTGGCAAAACCTCAAAACTGAAAAATTGGCAGCAAAAATAACCATGGTGGACAGTGAATTACTCATACTGCACTCATCTAGGTATTATCCGAATTCCGGCGGCAAGTCCCCTGAATCCAGTCAGACAAACTATAGTCATAGTCTGACACCAACCAAGGTTGGTACCACTGACAAATATCGATGTCTGATATGGGATCTAGGAGATAACATGAAAATAATACTGTGGATTATTGCGATCATTTTTATTGTCGGGCTACTGACCATTACTGGCGTGTTTAAATTGATTTTTTAGCAAAATAAAAAACTGCCAATCCAGCACTAATAAGCAGAACTTACAGATTATCTGCAAATTCTGCCACTTAGTTACCTATAGACCCAAAGAACCTGGAGTTGCAGGCAGCAGCCTCGAAGAGGCGAGGCCCAAGGATCGGCCGAGGAATAGAACGCAGCTAGCCCCCTGCAACTTCAAAAGCAAAGGGTAAATTTATTCTGAGAGCTGAGCCAAACGTCCCTGAGAATCCTTTTGCTGACGATAACTTTTCGCTGCACCAGGAATTGGCGCTGCCTTGCCAGTTTCTATCCAGCTACGCAGGCGGTTTGCATCGGCAAAATGGGTATATTTGCCAAATGCATCCAAAACGACCAATGCTACTGGGCGATTACCAATAACAGTACGCATTGCCAGACAGTGCCCAGCTTGATTGGTAAAGCCGGTTTTAGTTAATTGGATGTTCCATTTATCGTTATAAACCAAATGGTTAGTATTACGGAATGGCAGAGTGTAGTTAGGCTCACGGAAAGTAGCCATTTTCTCTGTAGTGGTACTCAACTGCCCAATCAAGGGATATTGTTTGGTGGCGACCAGTAATTTGGTCAGATCACGGGCCGTCGAGACATTATCAATCGACAAACCCGTTGGCTCTACATAGCGAGTTTTAGTCATTCCCAATGATTTGGCTTTCGCATTCATTGCTTTAATAAATGCGTTATAGCCACCGGGATAGTGATGAGCCAAGCTCGCCGCAGCACGGTTTTCCGACGACATAAGAGCCAGCAGCAGCATGTCTTTGCGGCTGATTTCACTGTTTACCCGCACTCGGGAAAAGACCCCTTTCATCTCTTTAGTTTGATGAATATCGACTGAAATAATCTCATCAAGAGGCAATTTGGCATCCAATACCACCATTGCGGTCATCAATTTGGTGATTGATGCGATCGGCACCACTTCATCTGCATTGTTGGAATAAATGACTTTATTTGTTTGTAAATCAATCACCATCGCACTACCCGACGCCAACTCTAGGGGAGCTTTCCCTTTAACTTCACCGGATGTACCACTGGCCGAGGCTAAAGGAACGACACTGATACTGGTAGACAAAAGCAAGAAACTTAATAGTGCAAATCGAATTTTTACATTCATGTTCGTCAGCTTAAATAGGTTGTCGAGAGCCAATGGGGTCGATCCGGCGCATTATAAATTACAGTAATACACTACGCACCATTCATTCTTAAAATGATTGTTACAAAGATTAAAGCTGCCTAATTGCTGCTCAGCGGTAAACATTTATCAAAGAAAGAAAAGCCACCGATTAAATATTATCCTATAATTGCCAACATAAATTTTTTAGATAAAACTAATTTACAGGTGTTTATATGGGAACAACAATTTTTGGTATTCTCTTCGGAGTATTTTTAATCGCCGCCGGTTTAGCTGATATTCATGATGAAAATCTAGCCTCACTGACCTTCTGGGTCGATGCATTATTGATTCTGGTAGGAGCAATCTTCCTATTGGGTATCGCCAAATTTATTGGCCGCAAGAGAAAATAATCGGTTAGATAGCTATTAAAAAAGGCGCTTAAAGCGCCTTATTATTATCGACATTATGCTAAATCAGTCATCACCAACTGAGCTATTTCAAAGTAAATAATCAGACCGGTACCATCAATAAAAGTGGCAATGAAAGGGGCTGAAACCACCGCAGGGTCTATAGATAACCGCTTTAATACCATCGGAATAATGGAAGAGACAATGGCGCTCCACACCGTGATTGCGACCACCGTCAAGCTCACCACGATAGTCACTTCCATCCCCACGCCCAAGAACCAGGCACGGATCCAGGCCGCCAAACCAATGGTCGTTGCCACCATTAGAGAAGTGGAAACTTCTTTGCGCAATACTGCACCGACATTACGTAGACTGACTTCCCCGAGTGCCATAGCCCGCACTAGGGTCGAGGTAATTTGCGTACCACTGTTACCGCCAGTACCAATTAATAGTGGAATAAAGAATGCCAAGGCGATTGCCGCTTCCAGTTGCTCCTCAAACGCTTTTAATACTGTGCCGGTATAAGCTTCCGCGACAAACAGCAGTAATAGCCAAACAACTCGCTTGCGCCATAATGTCACTGGGCTGGTTTGTAAATAAGGCTCGTCGAGCGGCATACTTGCCCCCTGCCGCTGAGCATCTTCCGTGTTTTCATCTTCAATCAATTCAGCAATATCTTGCGCCCGTAATACTCCCATTAATTTACCGTGACTTAATACTGGAACGATATCTAAACCACATTTTGCCAATAAGCTTACTGCCTCGTGACGATCTTGATCTGGCGATACAGAGAAATAACTCTGGTTAATAATCTGAAAAAGTTTTATATCTTGTTGCTCTTCCGTTAGTAAATTCTTAACCGAGAGTAACCCGAGTAAATGCCGATTATTATTCGTCACCAATAATTGTGTTGGTATTTCATTATCGGAAATATTTTGCAAGAAATAGGCTTTAGCCTCAGCGACTGACATATCAGCCGATACCGTAATATAGGCATCGCTCATATAAGCGCCTAAGGTAGATTCTTTATCTTCACCTGGATTGAATGGATGCTGCTTTTGCAATGCTAAGTCGAAATGTGAACTCATAAATGACCCTATTACTGTTATTATTTAACTAAACAGTCCTCACATAGGGGCGTAACCAGATTAGAGAGTGCTCTATGGCTATCTCCGTGTCTAAGTTTTAGCACTATACAACGTATCTGATTTCTCAGAAGTTACTTTGGGTTATACCTTAATCCGATATAGCCTGTCCTAACCTTGGGCGTCTCTGGACGTCGTCAGATCAGTAACCTGTGTTTGTATAGGAGCCTCGCCTAACGAGATACTGCATTTAAAATGCGAGCACACTATAAACGCGATACTTAAATCAAATCAAAAGAATAACCATTCTTGTTTAAGGTATATTTAGGCTTGGGATTTTTATGGCTCGCTATAAAACATAGCTAATTCACACTCGTAAAATAGCCACCGCAATATCTTTCGAGGTTTTTAATGCACGGATTTCACTAAATAAGTCAGTTGCTTCGGCATATTCTTTACGTAAATAACCTAGCCACTGCTTGATGCGGGCAACATGATATAAACCGGTATCGCCCTGTTTCTCTAACTGCACATATTTTTGTAGCAGTTTGACCACTTCCGGCCACGGCATCCGTGGTTCGTTATACTTCACGACTCGACTTAGATTCGGCACATTGAGTGCCCCCCGCCCAAGCATAACTGCATCGCAGCCAGTCACTTTCATGCACTCCTGCGCGCTGCGGTAATCCCAAATCTCACCATTGGCGATCACCGGTATCGTCAGGCGCTGGCGGATCTCACCGATTGCCTGCCAATTGATGCATTCGGCCTGATAACCCTCTTCTTTAGTGCGGCCATGTACCGCCAGCTCAGTGGCACCGGCTTGCTGCACCGCATCGGCAATTTCAAATTGCCGATCACCAGAATCCCAACCTAAGCGAATTTTTACTGTGACGGGCAGATGAGCCGGTACCGCTTCGCGCATGGCTTTAGCACCTTGATAAATCAATTCAGGATCTTTGAGCAAGGTTGCGCCACCCCCACTGCCGTTAACCAACTTTGACGGACAGCCGCAGTTTAAATCTACACCGTAAGATCCAAGCTCAACAGCACGAGCCGCATTTTCTGCCAGCCATTGTGGATACTGGCCTAACAACTGGATACGCACCAGAGTACCAGATGACGTCCGGCTCTGTTGGTGAAGCTCCGGGCATAGCCGATAGAAGGATTTTGCTGGCAATAGCTGATCGACCACCCGTAGAAATTCGGTGATGCAAAGATCATAATCATTAACTTCACTGAGAAGTTCACGCACCAGTGAGTCTAATACACCTTCCATCGGTGCTAGTATTACCCGCATGCTAATTACCCTGACCTCTTATCCGCGCCATAACATCCCGCCAAGTGACGATAAATTCCATACAATATAATGCTAAAAAAGACCGGCAATGATACGGGTGAAGCGAGGTTTAAAACAAGGGATAACCCTGTAATCTGGGGATTCAGATGAAAAAAAACCGCTTCCAAAGAAGCGGTTTCATCAGCGAATACTTTATGACTTATTCGCCGGGATTACGGCTACGACCACGTGAAGATGGGCCTGCCGGGCGACGTTGACCATCAGCCTGGCTGCGTGGGCGGCTGTTACGGCTATCACCGCGACCTGCTGCGCCACCACCATTTTGCGGACGACCGGCGTTGCTGCCACGGCCCATTCCTGGACGTTGCGCGCCACGGCCCTGACGGCCATTTTGAATCGGATCCGCTTTAATGCTTGGGTCCGGCTCATAGCCATCCAGTGCGATACGTGGAATTTCACGTTTGAGCAAACGCTCGATATCACGCAGCAGTTTGTGTTCATCAACACAAACCAATGAAATCGCCTCACCGGTACGTTCCGCGCGGCCAGTACGACCAATACGGTGCACGTAATCTTCCGGTACGTTTGGCAACTCATAGTTAACCACATGAGGTAACTGGTCGATGTCCAAACCACGGGCGGCGATATCAGTTGCTACCAATACGCGAATTTTGCCGTCTTTAAAATCAGCCAGTGCACGAGTACGCGCCCCTTGGCTCTTATTACCATGAATAGCTGCGGCAGTAATGCCGTCTTTATTCAGCTGCTCAGCTAAATGGTTAGCGCCGTGCTTGGTGCGGTTGAACACCAATACTTGCTGCCAATTACCTTCGCCAATCATCTGAGACAATAATTCACGTTTGCGGTTTTTATCCACAAAATGAACACTTTGTGCAATTTGCTCAGAAGCGGTGTTACGACGAGCCACTTCAACTGAAGCAGGGTTGTGCAGCAATTTGCTGGCCAAGCCTTTAATTTCATCAGAGAAAGTCGCGGAGAACAGCAGATTCTGGCGTTTAGCAGGCAGTTTTGCCAATACACGACGGATATCGTGAATAAAGCCCATATCCAGCATGCGGTCGGCTTCGTCCAATACCAAAATCTCAATCTTGGACAGATCAACTGCATTCTGGTGTTCCAGATCCAGCAGACGGCCAGGTGTTGCGACCAAGATATCAACACCACCACGCAATTTCATCATCTGTGGGTTAATGCTAACGCCACCAAATACCACCAGCGAACGCAGCTTCAGGTATTTGCTGTAACTCTGTACGTTTTCGTCAATCTGCGCAGCCAGCTCGCGGGTTGGCGTCAAAATCAACGCACGTACCGGACGACGGCCTTTAATGGGTTGTTGGTTCTGGCTCAGCAGTTGCAACAGCGGCAAGGTGAAACCAGCAGTTTTACCGGTACCGGTTTGCGCACTGGCCATTAAATCACGGCCTTCCAGTACCACAGGGATTGCCTGACGCTGAATTGGCGTCGGCACAAGGTAGCCCTGCTCTTCAACAGCACGCAGGATGTCGGCGTTTAAGCCGAGAGAATCAAATGACATATTACGAAAAGCTCCAGATCTTCCCAATCCCGACGATATCGCCAGGTGCAGTTTCAAGGGAAGATTATCAGACGAGGTATGAATTGAGGCATTACCACGAGGATTGGCACAAACTGCAGTGCACCATTGCGGCTGATTATAACAGATGTTTAGCAAGAAAAGGGATATTTACGCGTTTCTTAAGATTTTTATTAGCGTAAACATCAGGAAAATTGATTTATTACTGGCAATTACCCTGCTTCTGATCACAAAAAAAGGGCTTCTACCCACCATAACTTTACTTAGTCGTAGGGGTGGCCTAAAGTTAATCATATGATTGATTTATTATTTAGCTATCTATTAATATTAGCGAAAATGATCTTCATTGGGTATGGAGCCTATGTCTCACTCTTCAACACCATCAATACCAACCACGCCCCGTGGTGAACAAGCCCGTCAGCAGTTGATTCAGGCCGCAACCGAACTGTTCGGCGAGCAGGGTCTGAAAGGAGCGACCACCCGGGAAATTGCCCAGCGGGCAGACCAGAATATTGCCGCAATTACCTACTATTTCAATTCCAAAGAAGGTTTATATCTGGCAGTCGCGCAACAAATTGCCAACTTTATTAAGCAGGCCTTCGCGCCGCTGGCACAGGAAATTGATCAGTTTCTTCAACTCCCATCTCAGGAGCAAAGTCCAGAGCAACAGCTACACTATATCCGCCGCGGATTACTGGAATTCAGCCATTTAATGACACAACCAGAAACGCTGAATATCAGCAAAATAATGGCTCGTGAACAGCTATCTCCCAGTGATGCATACCTTCTGATACATACCCAGATTATTGCACCACTGCACCAAAAGCTGAATCAGTTGCTGGCTGCATTTATTGGTGCTGATGCTCGCGCCACTAAAACCATTATTCATACCCATGCATTAATCGGCGAAGTTCTGGCTTTTCGTATGGGTCGCGAGACAATCCGCCGACAAGCAGGATGGCTAGATATTGGTGAAGCTGAAAGTGAAATGATTAATCAAGTGCTTATCGAACATATTGACCTGCTTCTCTACGGACTGCGGGCCAAAACATTAGGGTGATGTAATCAATATCAGTAACAGATAGGGAGCATTATGAATCGCAAGAAGATTATAGTGGCCGTCGTTATTGTCGCGTTATTGGCGGCGATAGGTTACGGATGGAGTTATTATCGTCAACAACATGATGCCTCATTGACGTTATATGGCAATGTCGACATCCGTACCGTAAATCTGGGCTTCCGAGTGGCTGGCCGCCTGGCATCTCTATCTGTTGATGAAGGGGATAAAATTCAGCCGGGACAAGAACTGGGTAAACTGGATGATGGCCCTTATCTCAACGCCCTCAAACAAGCGCAAGCTAATGTGCAAAGTGCGCAAGCGCAGCTGGCTTTACTGAAAGCCGGGTATCGGGAAGAAGAGATTGCTCAAGTCAAATCCGAAGTTTCTCAGCGTGAAGCCGCATTCAGTTATGCGGATAGCTTCCTTAAACGCCAGCAAGGGTTATGGGCGAGTAAAGCGACCTCTGCCAACGAGTTAGAGAATGCCCGAACCGCACGTAATCAGGCGCAGGCAAATCTACAGGCATCAAAAGATAAACTTGCACAATATTTAAGTGGTAATCGCCCGCAGGAAATTGCTCAGGCCGAGGCTAATCTGGCTCAGAGCGAAGCCGAGCTGGCGCAAGCCCAACTGAATCTACAAGACACCACCCTGCTCTCGCCATCCTCAGGTACCGTGCTCACTCGCGCCGTTGAACCGGGCACAATTTTGTCTGCCAGCAATACCGTCTTTACCCTTTCGCTGACTGACCCAGTCTGGGTGCGGGCTTATGTGAGTGAACCTCATCTCAACCAGGCCATTCCAGGCACGGAAGTTGAGGTCTTTACTGATGGCCGCCCAAACAAGCCTTATCACGGCAAAATAGGTTTCGTGTCGCCGACGGCTGAATTTACCCCGAAAAGTGTGGAAACTCCGGACTTACGTACTGACCTGGTTTATCGCTTGCGCATTATCATCACCGATGCTGATGAATCACTGCGGCAAGGTATGCCTGTCACCGTCCGTTTTGTACAACCTTAAGGCGGCATGAGTTATGAATGGAATCCAGCATCTTATTACTTTGGAAGGAGTCGAAAAATCCTTCCCCGGACTGGAGAGTCCTGCCGTTGCTAGCCTGACAACCGAAATCCGCAGTGGTGCGGTCACAGGGTTGGTCGGGCCGGATGGTGCCGGTAAAACCACATTATTACGCATGTTGGCAGGCTTGCTAAAACCCAGCCAAGGCAAGATGACCGTCGTCGGTCTGGACCCACTGGAAAATGATCGTCAGTTACATTCAATTCTTGGATACATGCCGCAAAAATTTGGTTTATATGAAGATTTGACGGTAATAGAGAATCTGACGCTGTATGCTGACCTACGTGGTGTGACGGGTGAAGAGCGCCGCCAAACCTTTGAACGGCTGCTGACATTTACGGATTTGACCCGCTTTACCGAACGGCTGGCGGGCAAGCTCTCTGGTGGGATGAAACAGAAGCTGGGATTGGCCTGTACCTTGGTTGGCCAGCCAAAAGTGTTACTGTTGGATGAGCCGGGTGTGGGGGTTGACCCCATCTCACGCCGTGAGTTATGGCGCATGGTGCATGAGTTGGCCAGTGACGGCATGCTTATCTTGTGGAGCACATCCTATCTTGATGAAGCAGAGCAGTGCCGTGAAGTATTGCTGCTCAACGAAGGTAAATTGCTGTATAGCGGTGCGCCGCAAAGCCTGACACAGCGTATGAGTGGCCGGACGATTTTGGTTGCAGCCCAAACAGGAACCAACCGCAAACTGTTGCAGCATGCTCTGACCCTACCTGAGGTGAGTGATGGGGTGATTCAAGGGAAATATGTGCGGCTGATCCTCAAGCCAGATGTGGATCACCGTCAAATTCCCTCCCTGTTAAATCAACCGAACACCGATGTGATGGAGGCAGAACCGCGCTTCGAGGATGCCTTTATTGACCTGTTGGGCGGTGGCCCAGCCAGTGAATCGGCCCTGGCAAAAATAATGCCTAAAGTTGAAGGCAGCCACGATGAGACAGTAATTGAAGCGCAAGAATTAACCAAGAAATTTGGTGATTTTGCTGCCACTGATCATGTCAATTTTCAGGTAAAACGCGGTGAAATATTTGGCTTACTCGGGCCGAATGGCGCGGGTAAATCAACCACATTTAAAATGATGTGCGGCTTGCTGGTCCCTAGCTCTGGCAAAGCATTGGTGCTGGATATGGATCTGAAGACCAGCTCAGGTAAAGCACGGCAACATTTGGGTTATATGGCGCAGAAATTCTCGCTGTATGGCAACCTGACCGTTGAGCAGAATCTGAAATTTTTCTCCGGTGTTTATGGCCTGCAAGGTAAAACCCAGCGCGACAAAATAGCCGATATGACGTCGGCCTTTAATTTCAGCCCCATTCTCAAACAAACTCCGGACTCTCTACCGCTGGGTTTTAAACAGCGACTGGCGCTGGCCTGCGCTTTAATGCATGAGCCAGACATCCTGTTTCTTGATGAGCCCACCTCGGGTGTTGACCCCCTCACTCGCCGTGAATTCTGGTTACATATCAATGGGATGGTAGATAAAGGTGTGACTGTTATGGTCACCACCCACTTTATGGATGAGGCCGAATACTGTGACCGTATCGGGCTGGTTTACCGAGGTAAGATTATTGCTGCCGGCACGCCAGATGAGCTAAAGCAGCAAGTCGCCACTGATGAAAATCTTAACCCATCGATGGAAGAAGCATTTATCGGGTTGGTCCAGCGCTACGACCAGCAGAGTGATAAGGAGCAACAGCCATGACCGAGCCATCGCTATTAGCTACAGATAAATTGCCGGTCAATAAACTACCGGAAAGTGAGGGCGAGACTTATCAGGACACCGGCTTTTCCTGGCGTCGCCTGCGTGCCTTATGCCGCAAAGAGACTCGGCAGATTTTGCGTGACCCCAGCAGTGGGTTGATCGCTTTTGTTATCCCATTGTTATTACTATTTATTTTTGGCTATGGTATCAATCTGGATTCCAGCAAACTGCATGTCGGCATTTTAATGGAACAACAGAGCAAGCCGGCACAAGACTTGGCTAATGCATTTGCCAGCTCGCCTTATATCTCCCCGCAAATCAGTGATAATCGCCAAGCTCTGATTCAGGCAATGCAAGCCGGTAAAATTCGCGGATTAATTGTGATCCCCAATGATTTTGCCGAGCAACTCGCACGACCAGAGAGCAAAGCACCGATTCAGGTGATTACTGACGGCAGTGAGCCTAATACCGCTAACTTTGTACAGGGTTATGCGCAAGGAGTATGGCAAATCTGGCAACAGCAACAGGCGCAAAACTTGGGGCAAACCAATGACCCACTGATTGAAATTCAGGTCCGTTATTGGTTTAACCCTGCCGCCATCAGCCGCCACTTTATCATTCCGGGGGCCATAACCATTATTATGACGGTGATTGGGGCTATCCTGACATCACTGGTGATTGCCCGTGAATGGGAGCGCGGCACCATGGAAGCGCTGCTATCAACTCAGGTCACACGCAGTGAATTGCTATTATCAAAGCTAATCCCCTATTACGTCCTTGGTATGGTTGCCATGACACTCTGTATGGTGGTGTCGGTGTTTATCCTCGGCGTACCTTATCGAGGGTCATTGTGGATATTATTTGTTATCACCAGCTTGTTCTTAGCCAGCACTCTGGGGATGGGGCTGCTGATTTCCACGATCACGCGTAACCAGTTCAATGCCGCCATGATAGCGCTGAATGCAGCATTCCTACCGGCAGTCATGCTCTCGGGCTTTATTTTTGAAATTGATAGCATGCCCGCCATTGTGCGTGCCGTGACTTATATCATTCCTGCCCGCTATTTTGTCAGTAGTCTACAAAGTCTGTTCCTGGCAGGCAATATCGGTACCGTTCTGGTGATTAACTTGCTGTTCCTAATCGCATCTGCCGCAGTATTTATTGGTCTGACAGCATGGAAAACACATCGCAGGCTAGATTAAAGGAAGAGAGTAAAATATGTTTCATCGCCTTTATACATTGATTATTAAAGAGTTGCAGTCGCTATTACGCGAACCGCAGACCCGTGCGATATTAATCATGCCAGTGATAATGCAGGTGATCTTATTCCCATTCGCCGCCACGTTGGAAGTGACCAATGCCACCATCGCTATTTACAGCGAAGACAGCGGCAAAGCCTCGGTAGAACTCACCCAACGTTTTGCCAAAGCCGAAGCATTTTCTCATGTACTGTTGCTGCACAGTCCGCAAGAGATCCGGCCCGTTATTGATAACCAGAAAGCGCTGTTGTTGATCCGCTTCCCTGAGCAGTTCAGTGCTGATTTGGCCAACGGCAAAACCACCCAATTACAGCTTGTGCTAGATGGGCGCAATTCTAACAGTGCCCAGATAGCCGCAAATTATATTCAACAGATTGTACAAGATTACCAACTGGAACTGACCAGTGGCCAAATCAAGCCCAATAACAGTGAGTTAGTTATCCGCAATTGGTATAACCCAAATTTGGACTACAAATGGTTTGTGGTGCCATCATTAATTGCGATGATTACGACGATTGGCGTACTGATAGTGACGTCACTATCAGTGGCGCGTGAGCGGGAACAAGGTACGCTAGAACAGTTACTCGTTTCTCCGTTAACGACCTGGCAAATCTTTATCGGCAAGGCGGTGCCAGCACTGATTGTCGCTACCTTCCAGGCGACTATCGTGTTGTTTATCGGTATATTTTTCTATCAAATCCCCTTTGCAGGCTCGCTGGCGCTATTTTATGGCACCATGCTGCTCTATGGCCTCTCTTTAGTCGGTTTTGGATTGTTGATTTCCTCGCTATGTTCAACTCAGCAGCAAGCATTTATCGGCGTGTTTGTCTTTATGATGCCGGCTATTCTGCTCTCGGGTTATGTCTCGCCAGTGGAGAACATGCCAATCTGGCTGCAAAATATCACGTGGATCAATCCTATCCGCCATTTTACTGACATCACCAAACAGATTTACCTCAAGGATGCCAGCTTCGATATTATCTGGCACAGCTTGTGGCCGCTGCTGGTTATTACCGTCACCACGGGAAGTGTTGCGTATGGGATGTTCCGGCGGAAAATAGCCTAAGGTTTATCGCCAGTTTGATTGGGTGCAGGAGGCTCAGCCCTCCTATTCGGTTTAGATATTAGGTAGTCAGCTATATCAATATCAGCCGAACCTGATCACTAACTCTATTCCAGCCAAAACCAGCCTCCAATTTCAAAAAACAAAAAGGACACCAAGTTGGTGTCCTTTATTATTTCAAACTACATAACTGAATTTAAGCAGCGTACGGTGGGCAAACTTGCCTTGTCGTAACCCTTTTTATCAAGGTGATTAACGGCGGTTGCCGAAAATCCGCAGCAGCATCAGGAACAAGTTGATGAAATCAAGATACAGGGTCAATGCGCCCACGATGGAGTATTTACGGAACCCATCTTTATCATTGGCATCTAACTGCGCGCCCATATTTTTCAGCTTCTGGGTATCGTAAGCAGTCAAACCGACAAACACCAACACACCGATGTAGGTCACAGCCCACATCAACGCGGTGCTCTTCAGCCAGATGTTAACAATAGAAGCTAACACGATACCAATCAGGCCCATAAACAGCATGCTGCCCATGCCACTTAAATCACGTTTGGTGGTATAGCCGTAGAAACTCATGGCACCGAACATACCAGCCGCAATCAGGAATGTGCTGGCGATAGAAGAGCTGGTATACATGATGAAAATACTAGAGATAGTCAGCCCGGTTAATGCTGAATACAGCATAAACAAGCTGGTTGCCATCGTACCGCTGAGGCGATTAACCATCCCGGAAATAACAAACACCAGACCTAACTGAACAATAATCAGCCCAAAAAAGGTGATCTGGCTGGAGAAGATAAAGTTAAGGACCGCAGGAGTATTCGCTGCGTACCAGGCGACAACCGCCGTTAATAACAGACCACAGGTCATCCAGCCGTATACCTGCGCCATATATGCCTGAATGCCAGAGTTGGCACGTTCGACAATTGAACCATTAGAGCGTGGATAGCGATCCATGGTAGTTACCTTATGCATAAAATAATGAAACAGGCTATCAACTGACAGCCCACCGACTCTTTAAGGGTACCACAGAAATACAGTAAACAAGGGAGTAAAAATAGGCATTTAGGAGCAATCTTTACACGGGTTTACGTACAGTTCACCAGCGCTTGGCAGCAGCATGGTCGCTGTCCCGTGATTCGACCCAGCGCTCACCCTCAGCAGTGGCTTCCCGCTTCCAGAATGGTGCCCGCGTTTTCAGATAGTCCATAATAAATTCTGCTGACTCAAACGCCATGCTGCGATGTGCACTGGTCACACCGACAAAGACAATCTCATCTCCGGGGAACAGCGGCCCCACTCGATGAATAACGGAAACGCGCTGTAATGGCCAACGGCTGCGTGCTTCGCTAATAATTTCACCCAGTGCTTTTTCTGTCATTCCCGGGTAATGCTCCAGTGTCAGAGCACTGACATTCGCACCCAGATTATGGTTACGAACCTTGCCGGTGAAGGTCACTACCGCACCATCTTCATCACATTGCGACAACCAGTTATATTCATCACCAACATTGAATGCCTCTGGTCCAACACGAATACGGGTATTCTCCATCATCAGCCCCCAGTGACTGGCGGGAAGAAAGCCACTTCGTCGCCCGCAACCAGTGGGTGCTGAGCATTAACTAGCGATTGATTCACTGCGGTGAGCAATTTGCCCTCTTCTAGCGCCAACTGCCAGCGCTCCCCTCGTTGACACAGGGACTGTCGCAGAGCATCGACTGTGGGAAATTCCGCAGCCAATTGTAGACGGTCAGTTCCTACCAGCTCACGAACCTGAGCAAAAAATAGAATCTCAATCATGAATTCACCTTAAAATCACCGGATTTCCCGCCACTTTTTGCCAACAGGCGAACCGGGCCAATTATCATGTCTTTCTGTACCGCTTTGCACATATCATAAATTGTCAGCGCCGCGACAGACGCCGCCGTCAGGGCTTCCATCTCTACCCCAGTTTTACCGGTTAGGCGGCAGCAGGATTCAATACGAACTCGGTTATGCTCCGGTTGGGCTTCCAGTTGCACTTCCACTTTAGTCAGCAGTAGCGGATGGCATAATGGGATTAATTCCCAAGTTCGTTTGGCCGCCTGAATCCCGGCAATTCGGGCAGTGGCAAAGACATCACCTTTATGATGGCTACCGTCAATAATCATCGCCAGTGTCGCGGCGTGCATTTCAACAAAAGCTTCCGCACGCGCTTCGCGTACGGTTTCAGCTTTGGCTGAAACATCCACCATATGGGCTTCGCCAGCGGCATTGATGTGCGTTAGTTGGGTCATAAAATTCCTATTCCCTTCGTTCTTGACGTTGCAGGGGTGTTAGCTGCCCTCATGCACCCGAATCACTTACTGATGTAAGCTCATCGGGATTTATTCGCTTGCTGCCTACCTGTAACGCCAATAACTTTGGGAATTTCCCTTCGCTCCTGACATTGTAGAGGTTAGCTGCCCTCATGCACTCGAATCACTTACCGATGTAAGCTCATCGGGATTTATTCGCTTGCTGCCTACCTGTAGCGCCAATAACTTTGGGAATTTCCCTTCATTCCTGACGTTGTAGAGGTTAGCTGCCCTCATGCACCCGAATCACTTACTTATATAAGCTATCAGCCACCAATAAATGATAAGTTCTGCGTAATGCCGCTATTACCCTGATGCAAGAAATGGGTTTGTTTCTTGGTTTGCAATGCGCTCTGAATTCGCGCCATCAGCTCATATTGCTGGTCATCACTGCTTAACAGGTCGCGCAATGTAATGCCTTGCTCGCCAAATAGGCATAAATGCAGATTTCCCAATGCTGAAACACGCAGACGGTTACAACTGGCGCAGAAGTCTTTCTCATAAGGCATGATCAGCCCCACTTCCCCCAGATAGTCTGGATGATGGAATACTTGAGCCGGGCCATCGCTACGTGCGCGCTCTTGCTGTTGCCAACCTTGCTGGAGTAATTGCTGGCGAATGATGTCACCGGAAACATGGTGTTTACGAAATAGATTGCCACCTTCGCCGGTTTCCATCAGTTCGATAAACCGCAGTTGAATTGGTCTGGATTTTATCCAGTTAAGGAAGGCACTCAGATTGCGATCATTGACATCCCGCATCAGCACAGCATTGATTTTGACTTTCTCAAAACCAGCATCAAAAGCAGCATCAATACCTTGCATAACCTGATGAAATTTATCTTGCCCGGTGATGGCATGAAACTGCCGAGGGTCAAGGCTATCAACACTGACATTAATTGCCGTCAGTCCCGCCTCACGCCATTGGGCCGCATCACGCGCTAAACGGTAGCCATTAGTGGTCACTGCCAAGGTGCGGATCGCGGGATTTTGCCGGATAGTGGCAATAATATCGGTGAAGTCGCGCCGCATAGAGGGTTCACCACCAGTCAGACGGATCTTCTCTGTACCCAACAACGCAAAAGCGCGGCTGACGCGACTTATCTCGTCAAGGCTCAGAAAACTTTTTAATCCGTCCGGGCGATAGCCATCGGGCAGGCAATAGGTGCAACGAAAATTGCACACATCGGTAATTGATAGGCGTAAATAATAGAATTTGCGCGCAAATGCGTCAGTCAGTTGTACCATAACACCTTTCCAAATACGGGAGATGCAGGCATTTCTACCTCGCACCCTGGTGGCTTAAAGCCACGGCCAGAGCATCATATTGTGTTAAACAACGTAGACACTAAGGCTAGGAGTTTATGTTCAGTAACTGTCTTTCCAACAGCTTACTGAACCATGGTTAAAAAAGTAAAACTCATTGCGACACTTAATCGCTAAAAACCTCACTTTTCCTACAGATTCTAACGCTAAAACCACTGGATAGCCAATCGCTGTTTTTCGCTATATATTTTTATATACAACGACTTATATAACAAAACATACTGTTATTGAGCTTATTTCAATCCGCGCCTAATACTTTGTTTAAAATCACGAAAATAATGGCTTTTATCGCGTTTTAACAACAAATCCGTTAACTTATGCAGCAATTTCACCATTAGCTACGCTATTAGAGCCAGGCGATACTATTTAGGCAGGAAAAATATGCGAAATCGCACATTAGCGGATCTCGATCGAGTGGTTGCATTAGGCGGGGGCCATGGTCTGGGAAGGGTAATGTCTGCTCTTTCTCCTTTAGGTTCACGTCTGACCGGTATTGTTACCACCACCGATAATGGCGGTTCGACTGGCCGTATACGCCGCTCAGAGGGTGGAATTGCCTGGGGAGATACTCGCAACTGCTTGAATCAATTGATAACAGAACCCAGCGTAGCCTCTGCCATGTTTGAATACCGTTTTACCGGTAATGGCGAATTAGCCGGTCATAATCTGGGCAATTTAATGCTCAAAGCACTGGACCATCTTAGCATTCGACCTATTGAAGCAATCAATCTGGTGCGCAGCTTGCTGAAAGTGGATGCTTGGTTGATCCCGATGTCAGAGCAGCCGGTGGACTTACTGGCAATCGATCATGAAGGGCACCCGGTTTACGGTGAAGTGAATATTGACCAACTGGCGCAAATGCCACAAGAAATGCTGCTGTCGCCTCATGTTCATGCAACCAAGGAAGCGGTTGAAGCTATCAGTCAGGCCGATGTGATTTTAATTGGGCCGGGCAGTTTTTTAACCAGTCTGATGCCTCTGTTACTACTGGATGATTTAACCCAAGCTTTGCGGCGCAGCTCTGCCAGCATGATTTATATTGGTAATCTGGGACGTGAGCTCAGTGTGGCGGCAGCCGAACTGTCGTTACACGAAAAATTGGCAATCATGGAAAGTAAGATTGGCCGAAAAATTATTGATGCAGCAATCGTAAGCCCACGTATTGATATCAGCGGTGTCACAGACAGAATTATTGTCCAGCAACCGTTGGAAGCTAAAGATATTCCTTACCGCCATGACCGCGAATTGCTGCGCCAAGCTTTGGAGACGACGCTGCAACAATTAGGTGGTGCAAGCACAGCATCGGTGAGCTAAAAGGGTTACTTTTTAGCTTGTTCTTGCAAAGCAGCGTTGTTATTCATGTGGATGTAAAGCGCTTCTACTTTAGCCCGCGCCCATGGCGTACGGCGTAAAAACTTCAGGCTAGATTTAATGCTGGGATCACTAATGAAACAGTTGATCTGGATGCGGTACGCCAGTTCTTCCCAACCATAGTGCTCCACCAGCTTGGTCAGTAACTGTTCCAATGTAATACCGTGCAATGGATCTTTGGATAAGTGGTCGCTCATTATTTATCTCGCGCATTATTCGATGACGATTTTATCAGCCGCACACCTTAATCAGGTTCGGCCGATGCGACAAGCAGAAATTCCCAATTTTTCATACCCATCATTCTGCGGCCCACCAAGTGAGCCGCTGACTATCAAGATATTGCAATAAATTGCTGGCGCAGTTGGTGGACTTGATCACGCAATTCAGCTGCTTGTTCGAATTCAAGGTTCTGTGCGTGGGTATACATCTTCGCTTCAAGCTCGCGGATTTTCTGATCAAGCGCTTTAGGTGGCAGTGATTGGTAGTTATTGGTGTCGGCCACTTTGCCGCCGCGCCCTTTCCCTTTACCCCGAGTAGAAGGCTGGCCCAATTGCAGAATATCGCCAATCTTCTTGTTGAGCCCCTGTGGAATGATACCGCGCTCTTCATTGTAAGCTTGCTGCTTCGCCCGACGCCGCTCGGTTTCGCCAATCGCTTTTTCCATCGAGGCGGTGATTCTGTCGCCGTAGAGAATAGCTTTACCATTGAGGTTACGTGCCGCGCGGCCAATGGTCTGAATGAGGGAACGTTCAGAGCGCAGGAAACCTTCTTTATCGGCATCCAAAATGGCAACCAGTGAAACCTCTGGCATATCCAGCCCTTCTCGCAGCAAGTTGATGCCCACCAGCACATCAAATTCACCCAAGCGCAGGTCACGAATAATCTCTACCCGCTCAACAGTATCAATATCGGAATGCAGATAACGGACACGAGCACCATGCTCCCCCAGATACTCCGTCAAATCTTCGGCCATACGTTTGGTCAGCGTGGTGACCAATACCCGCTCATTGATCGCGGCGCGAATACGGATTTCAGATAGCAAGTCATCCACCTGTGTTGCAACAGGACGCACTTCAATCAGTGGATCAAGCAAGCCTGTCGGGCGCACCACTTGATCAACAACCTCGCCACCGGATTTCTCTAACTCGTACTTGCCCGGAGTCGCTGAGACATAAATAGTCTGAGGTGCCAATGCTTCAAATTCTTCAAAGCGCATTGGGCGGTTGTCCAGCGCTGATGGCAGCCGGAAGCCATATTCCACCAAGGTTTCTTTACGCGAGCGGTCACCTTTGTACATCCCGCCGATTTGCGGAATAGTCACGTGGGACTCATCAACAATCAGCAAACCGTCGGCGGGTAGATAGTCGAATAATGTTGGTGGCGCTTCACCCGGCCCACGGCCAGACAGATAGCGCGAATAGTTTTCAATACCGGAGCAGTAGCCCAGCTCATTCATCATTTCAAGGTCAAACTGGGTGCGCTGTGTAAGACGCTGTTCTTCCAATAACTTATTATTAGCAAGCAGCACCTTGCGCCGCTCCGCCAGTTCAACTTTGATCTCTTCCATCGCCTGCAAGATACGCTCTCGCGGGGTAACGTAGTGAGTTTTAGGATAAACAGTAAAACGTGGAACTTCGTGCTGTAATTGGCCCGTTAACGGATCAAATATTGAGAGCCGCTCGACCTCTTCATCAAACAATTCAACCCGCAGCGCCCACTCATCGGACTCTGCGGGGAAGATATCAATAACTTCACCGCGCACACGGAAAGTACCGCGCTGAAACACTTGGTCATTACGGCTGTATTGCAGCTCTGATAAGCGGCGTAAAATTGAGCGTTGGTCAATAATCATCCCCTTAGTCAGATGCAGCATCATTTTCAGGTATAAATCAGGGTCACCCAAGCCATAGATAGCCGAGACCGAGGCCACTACCACCACATCCCGCCGCTCCAGTAATGCTTTGGTCGCAGATAGCCGCATTTGCTCGATATGCTCGTTTACAGAGGCGTCCTTCTCGATGAAGGTATCAGAACTTGGGACATAGGCTTCGGGCTGATAGTAATCATAGTAGGAGACAAAATATTCCACCGCATTCTCGGGAAAGAACTCTTTCATCTCGCCATAAAGCTGGGCCGCCAATGTTTTATTCGGCGCTAATACCATCGTTGGGCGGTTCAAATCGGCAATCACATTCGCCACCGTAAAGGTTTTGCCCGACCCCGTAACCCCCAACAGTGTCTGGTGGGCCAAACCATTTTCTAGCCCTTCTTCCAGTTTACGGATGGCCTCAGGCTGATCGCCTGCTGGTTTAAACTCAGAATGTAGTTTGAATGGTTTACTCATGAATTTGCTACCCGCCGGAGAAATGCACACTGTCAGGAGGCTAATTATGAAAGCCCCATAGATTTTTGCCACTGCTATGATACTGGATATAAAACCAGCTTCAAACACCAAAATGTCTTAATTTGCTCAACAGCAACATTGCATGCATCGTTACAGTGACATGACGTTCACATTTGCACTCTAAAAGCGTTTTTATCCCCAAGCATTAACATAAACACATTATTGATGGTTAATTGATTAAAGATCATCCATCCATCAAGGCTATAATTTTTGAGTGCTTGATTTTAATTAACTCACTGATAATAAACAATATTTCTAAAAAGTCGAGAATCCAGACAACAGGAGCCGAAGCCGCGTCTGCTCTCGCTTGCCATTAGTTTTCTATCGCTAATGCACAAGGTTATCCACAGGAATGGTGGATAACTCCTGCAACCCCATAGAGGCCGCGTGTTGGCGAAAAGCAAAGCTTAGCGATGAAATAGAAACAAACTGGCTTTTTTAGTGTTTTTTTTACATTTTTATTTCACCGCATATTTCAATAAGTGCTAAGCATACTATTTGCTAATTCTATAATGTTAGTCTCCAAGTTCTCACACTCAACCACTTTTGACGGCGCTATTTCTGCTGCACCATTATTTTCGTTATGGCACTGCTTAAGTGCAACGAAGTACCGCTCACCGCTGTTTCCTGCCATCACCCTTGCCATTTTATGACTCACTATTGCATTAAAACCATTTACAGTCCGTTAACATGCGAATTTTGACCGGCACCAAGGCAACTTGGCCCAAGAGTTGCTTTATATCTCTGGGAAACAGAGTAATGAAAGGGGAAATGCGCTAAAGCAGTGCAGAACGTTAATTGGCTGATAATCACCCGTAAGTGGGATGATAAAGGGTAAAAATAGCCCGTTGAAGCCATTTTGTGCCGCTATTAGCCAACTTTACCTCAATTTACACTAACAACCGCCCGCTAGAGACGTGGTGTTTTATGCTGTGCTGCCGCTATCAAGTATGCAGATTTGCTGGTTAATCCTTCACTAGCCGTTACAGAACACCGGGATACCTGTGAACTACTGAGATCGACTGAGGAGAAGCACTGATGCTGAGTTTAACCGCTGTAAATCAATACTATGGTCAGAATCATATCTTATGGGATATCAATCTGGAGCTTCCCCGTGGCCAATGTACTTGCCTGATTGGCCGCAACGGCGTAGGCAAAACCACGTTAATTAATTGCATCATGGGGCATCTACCAATTAAGAGTGGCACCATGACCTGGCAGCCTAACCATGAGCCGCCACAGAACTTGCTTCAACAGCCCGTGGAGGGGCGCAATGCGCTGGGAATTGGCTATGTGCCACAAGGGCAGCAAATTTTCTCTCAATTGAGTGTTGAGGAAAATATGTTGATCGCCGTGTTAGCCGGTCGGCATAAGTCGCGTCATATTCCGGGTTGGGTGTTTGACTTATTCCCCCTGTTATATGACAAACGCAGCCAGCGTGGCGGAGAACTCACCCGCAATCAGCAGCAGCAGTTGGCTATCGCCAGAGCACTGGTTGCCGAGCCGGAGTTGCTAATCCTTGATGAACCGGGAAGCGGCACATTGCCGCCGCTAAGTGAAGATATCGGCAATATCTTGCACCAACTCAGCCGAAGCTTGGGTATGACAATATTGCTGGTTGAGCACCGTTTACCTTTTATTCAACACGTTGCCGACAGATTCTGTTTAATGGCCGGAGGAAGGAATGTGGCACAAGGGACATTAGATCAATTGGATGAGAATATGATTATTGAGCATTTGGCCAGTTGATATGGCTCAACGCGCTCTTCGCACTGGCGAGTCAGTTACGGCATTAACCGGGCTAATCATTTCAATTAGCCCTTAATTTATATTGCCTTTAATTCACCGGATTTTTCTTTGTGTTCACTAATAAACTTAAATCCAAATAATTCCCGAGGTCACGGCGCTCCGTTGCGGGAGATGTCGCAAGGTCAGCCAGATGAGGGATTACCCCCAGTAATGGCGCGTTTATCATCCGTATCAATGTTGCCATATATTCAGGTTGCCGTACTCCTGCCGGGATAACCTCATTTGCCACCCACCCTGCCAGCGTCAATCCGGCCTGCTGGATAGCCAAAGCCGTCAGTAATGCATGATTGATGCACCCCAACTTTACCCCAACAACCATAATGACCGGTAATTGCTCCTGCTGTACCCAATCGGCAAAAGTCGCTTGTGGCGAAAGCGGAGTAAACCAGCCCCCGGCTCCTTCAACCAGCACCCAATCCGCTACTTGCTCAAGTTGCCGCAAACCTTGCGATAAGGTAGGCAAATGAATCTCGCACCCTTCACTTAGGCTGGCAATATGTGGCGAGGTAGCCTCTAACATTGTCAGCGGATTGACTTGCGAATAGCTCAACACTTCGCTGCTATTGGCCTGTAATGCCAGAGCATCACTGTTGCGTAAACCATCAGCCGTCATCTGGCTACCTGATGCCACCGGCTTATACCCTGCAGTGCGGTAACCCATCAGTGCTGCGGCTTGCAGTAATGCACAACTGGCAACAGTTTTACCGACATCAGTATCTGTGCCGGTGATAAACCAACGTTTAGTCACGATAAATAACCCCATAAACCAAATGGTAACTCAGCGGGTAGTAGCCAGATTGCGTGCTATAAGCTCGTTGCAGCGCCATCAGACGTTGGCGACCACTTAACCCTGCCGCACGCCCCTGATGCAAATGCGTAGCACCAATCCCCTGTAATGAGCGCATAAGGGCAATGACATCAGGAAACTGCTGCTGATGTAACTGCGGTGTCAGAGTGTGTCGATACCCTTGGCAAGCAGCGCTAATATGCTGAAATGAAAGAAAATCGTTCACATGCCGCTTACCATCAATCTGCTGCCACGCCTGCCCCAACTCATCCAGAGATCCGCTTGCCAGAGTAGAAAACAAAACC
Source organism: Yersinia alsatica (assembly GCF_902170305.1). GTDB lineage: Bacteria > Pseudomonadota > Gammaproteobacteria > Enterobacterales > Enterobacteriaceae > Yersinia > Yersinia alsatica. Next base: position 498,561 of record NZ_CABHWW010000011.1, read on the forward strand.
ACGCCCCCCGGGCGCGTAATCCGATGCAACTCAGCCAGCGCCAGCGGTAAATCAGCACACCACTGCACTGCTAAATTACTAAAACAGATATCAACGGAGTGATCCGCCAGCGGGATAGATTCAATATCACCCAGCAGATAATCATCAGCGGCCTGCTGTTGCTGAGCATGCGCTAACATGCCCGCAGCCAGATCCAGTGCAATCACATGCTTACCTAACTCACGCCAGCGACGGCTAAAATGACCGGTACCGCACCCGGCATCCAGCACCGACATCCCGGGGTGCTGCGCCGCCAATGCCAATAAGATGTCGCCCGTTTCACGCTGTAAGTCAGCGGCTGTATCGTAGCTGCCTGCCGCGCGACTGAATGCCGCAGCAATTGCCGGTTTATTGATTGTTGATTTATTCGCTTGCGGTTTATTCACCCACATCGACCGCAGATTCTCAGTGGCAAATGCCATAAAGCACCTCCAGCAACCGGTCAATATCATCACTCTGATGAGCGGCGCTCAGAGTAATGCGCAACCTGGCACCACCCGGTGGAACCGTCGGTGGGCGGATAGCCGTAACCCATAAACCTGCAGCGCGCAGTTGCTCTGCCAATGCCAGCGTTTGCTGGTTGTCACCCACCAACAGTGGCTGAATTGCCGTTTCAGATGCCGCTAATTGCAGTGGCAACTCAGCCGCACCACGACGAAATTGCGCAATACGGTGTTGCAGCTGCTGGCGTAAATCATCGCCTTGTTGAATACGTGCCAATGCGGCTTGTAAGGCACAGGCCTGAGCCGGCGGCATCGCGGTGCTGTAAATCAGGTGGCGAGCATATTGCAGCAGGTATTCGGCTACTGGTTCCTGACACAATACTGCCGCACCACTTAGGCCAAATGCTTTACCAAAAGTGACCACCAGCAGTTCAGGTTTAACACCTTGATCCCAGCAACTCCCCCGGCCAGCAGCGCCACGGACGCCAATGCCATGTGCATCGTCGACTAATAACCAGCTCCCGCTGGCGGCAGTGTGTTGCTGCAAAGCGGCCAATGGCGCACTGTCGCCATCCATACTAAAAACCCCTTCGGTAATCACCAAAGTTTGCCCCGAACAGGGCTTATTGAGCAGGTTTTGCAGTGAATCAGCTTGATTATGGGCAAAACGCCGCAGTTGGGCGGGAGAGTGCGCCGCCGCTTCCAGCAAAGACGCATGACTGAGTTTATCTGCCAAAATCCGGTCATCGGCGCCAGCTAACGCCGCCAGCACTCCCTGATTCGCGGCATAACCGGAGATAAATAATAAGGCGCGTGGATAACCCAACCAATCCGCAAGCTGCTGTTCCAATTGAGCATGTGGCTGACTATAGCCGGTGACGTGACCGGAGCCGCCGCTACCAACACCATAGCGCGACGCCCCTTGCTGCCAAGCGGCAATCACCTCGGGATCTTGGCTGAGCCCCAGATAATCATTGCTGGAAAAGTTAAGATAACTTTGCCCAGCTAATTGCAGCCAGCGCCCATTGGCGCAGTCATTCACTTGACGAGAACGATAGGCCGAGGCCTCGCGCCGCTGTTGCAGCCCACTTGCTATCTTGTTTTGCCAACTCATCAGACTGCCGCGTTATAAAATTGTGCACTGTCGGCATGCAATAATTGCTCGGTCAACACTTGCTGCTGTTCGTGATCACCTTTATCCGTTGCTGTCTGTTGCGGGTTCAGCCCCAATTTGCGGAATAACTGCAAATCCTTATCTTCTTCCGGATTGGGAGTAGTCAGTAGTTTGCAGCCGTAGAAAATGGAGTTAGCGCCAGCCATAAAGCACATTGCCTGAGTTTGCTCATTCATTTGCTCACGCCCGGCAGAGAGCCGCACATAAGACGTTGGCATCATGATTCGGGCAACCGCAATGGTGCGAATGAACTCAAAAGCATCCACATCTTCGTTATTTTCCAGCGGCGTACCCTTCACTTTTACCAGCATATTAATCGGCACACTTTCCGGTGGTTTAGGTAAATTCGCCAGCTCAACCAATAATCCAGCGCGGTCGCGTACGGTTTCCCCTAACCCGACAATCCCGCCAGAACACACCTTAATACCGGCATCGCGCACTTCGCTGAGTGTGTCGAGCCGCTCCTGATAACTGCGAGTGGTAATAATATTGCCGTAGAATTCTGGCGACGTGTCCAGATTATGGTTGTAATAGTCCAGCCCGGCGTCTGCCAGCCGATGAGCTTGCTGCTTATCCAGTGTACCGAGCGTCATACAGGTTTCCATGCCCATCGCTTTGACGCCTTCCACCATTTTTTCCAGATAAGGCATATCACGCTCATGTGGGTTTTTCCAAGCCGCCCCCATACAGAAACGGGTTGAACCGGCGGCTTTAGCTTTTTTCGCTGATTCTAATACTTGCTCAACTTGCATGAGTCGCTCACTTTCCAGCCCGGTTTTATAGCGAGAACTTTGCGGGCAATATTTGCAATCTTCCGGGCAAGCACCGGTTTTAATCGACAGCAGCGTACTGACTTGCACTTGGCGCGGATCAAAATGCTGACGATGAATTTGCTGCGCTTCAAACAGTAAATCCAACAAGGGTTTTTCAAACAGGGCCTGGGCTTGCCCTACTGTCCAGCGAATATAATTTGCCATTACGGCTTCTCCAAGGAAGAGAAAAAAGTGTCGTCAGTGTAAATAAATCCGATATACTGTCAACCATTCTTGCATTAATTTGGTTTACAATGGGTTCTTATGACACCTTCTGACCTCGCTTTTGATCAACGCCATATCTGGCATCCCTATACCTCAATGACTGACCCGCTCCCCTGCTATCCGGTGGTAGCGGCCGAGGGCGTTGAGCTACAACTGGCAGACGGTCGGCGCTTGATTGATGGCATGTCGTCATGGTGGGCCGCTATTCACGGTTACAATCACCCGGCACTCAACCTGGCGGCACACCAGCAGTTGGATAAAATGTCGCATGTCATGTTTGGCGGAATTACCCACCCCCCAGCAGTCAAACTCTGTAGGCAGTTGGTCGATATGACGCCTGCAGCACTGGAATGCGTGTTTTTAGCTGACTCCGGCTCGGTGGCGGTAGAAGTTGCGCTGAAAATGGCGCTGCAATATTGGCAGGCAAAAGGGGAATCGCGCTCGCGTATTTTGACGCTGCGCCATGGCTACCACGGCGATACCTTTGGCGCGATGTCGGTTTGTGACCCTCAGAATTCCATGCACAGTTTGTATCGCGGTTATCTGGCCGAAAATCTGTTTGCTTGCGCACCACAATGCCGATTTGACGAGCCTTGGAACCCTGAAGACATCACAGATTTTGCCGCGATGATAGCCAAGCATTCCAGTGAAATTGCGGCAGTGATTTTGGAGCCAATAGTGCAAGGAGCGGGCGGGATGCGTATCTATCACCCTGCTTATCTGCGCGAGGTTCGGGCATTGTGTGATCAACATAATATTTTGTTGATCGCCGATGAAATCGCCACCGGTTTTGGTCGTACCGGTAAGCTGTTTGCTTGTGAACATGCCGAGGTGGTGCCGGATATTCTCTGTTTGGGTAAGGCGCTAACTGGCGGCTATTTGACACTATCAGCCACTCTGACAACCCGCAAAGTGGCAGAAACTATCAGTAACGGTGATGCCGGGTGCTTTATGCACGGGCCAACATTTATGGCCAATCCACTGGCTTGTGCTGTCGCCTCTGCCAGCCTGAGTTTGCTGGCTGAGAATCACTGGCAGCAGCAGGTTGCGGCGATAGAGAGTCAATTACAGCAAGCATTACTGCCACTGGCAGAACACAGAGCCGTCGCTGATGTGCGGGTATTGGGGGCTATCGGCGTCGTGGAAATGAGAGAGGCAGTTAACGTCGCCCATCTGCAACGCGGTTTTGTCAAACACGGGGTGTGGATACGGCCCTTTGGTAAACTTATTTACCTGATGCCGCCTTATATTATTTCGCCACAAGCACTAACCCAGCTTACTGATGCCGTGATTGTGGCGGTAGGCAAGCGCTAACAAAATAATTTAATAGGCGTTATTGTCGACGTCAGTTTGGATGCGGACAGCGCACAGTAACCGGAATGTACACAGAGTACGTGAGGATTGCGAGCACTGCCCAAATTCAAAATGACAAGTAAAATAGCCTATCGCGCCAGGATACTTACCCACATTGGGCCTTTACCTACCGGATAGCGCGCCAACGTTGTCAGTTGACCGCTGTTCTGGTCGATACGATACACTTCAATGTGATCGGATTTCTGACCGGAAGAGATCAGGAAGTTACCGCTGTGGTCAATATTAAAGCCGCGCGGTTGTGCTTCAGTCGGATGATGCCCAACCAGTGCAATCTCACGCCCATCGTCAGAAACACTAAAAATGCCCAGCAAGCTGGCAGTACGGTCGCTAATATACAGATGACGGCCATTTGGCGTGATATGAATATCTGCCGCCCAGCGGGTATCGGTAAAGTCAGCTGGCATCGCATCCAATGTTTGAATTAGCTGATAATTCTGCCCATTACTGCTGATTTGATAGACGTCGACCGAGCTATTCAGCTCATTCACACAATAAGCAACCTGATGATTTGGATGGAAAGCCATATGACGTGGGCCAGCACCCGCGGCAACAGTGATATCTGCCTGTGCATGTGGCGTCAGTTTGCCATCAACACTCAAATCAAATAACCGCACTTTGTCTTCTTTCAGGCAAGGCACCAACAGTATCTGATTAGTTGGGTCAATATTTGCTGAGTGAGGTGCCGGTAAACCATCTAATTGCTGAATAGGTGCTTGTACCACACCATGCTCATCAATAGGACTGATGCTGACGCAGTTGAAGCTATAAGAAGCAGAGAACAGGAAACGACCTTGTAAATCGGTACCAATGTGGGTCGGGCTACCAGGAAGTGGTGCCATACCGGCGGCGGTCAAAGTCCCTTCATCACTAATGTTGTAGCTGACGATACCAAAATCAGGACGAACCCCAACATAGAGATGACGCTGATTCGGGTTGATTGTCATTGGCTGCACCTGACCCGGCACATCCACTGTTTGCAGTAAGGTTAATTCACCAGCGGAACCTAATTGCCAGACGTGAATCTGCTGACTGTCTGGGCTTGCCACGTAAACCACTTGCTTCATCTTTACTCCTTAGTCGAGCCTGTTGGGCAATTCTGTCCAGGCAAATTTGTCTTGCGCGCCAAATAAGCCCTTAGCCAAATGTTTTTCATTAACTCATCATTTTAGCCTAGCTTACCTGACTGAACAGACATAACAACAGTCCGCCATCGCGCTGATTAAACTTATCCTGCTTTTTTATCGGCACTGAGCGGCGTTAATAAGGAAAGAGCTGAAGAAGTAGACAAAAAAAGGAGCAATCATAATGATTGCCCCCTTAAATCGAGGTGATTAGAAGTTGTATTTCACGCCCAGCATCGCGCTGGTGTCGCTGTAGCCTTTATTGCCAATCTGCTGACCAACATTACCCCACAAATTAAGCCGCTTACTGAGCTGACCCTCTACGCCCAGTTTCAGTTCAGCGATATTGGCGGCCCCGGCTTGTTTGACGGTGACATTATCCATAACAGTGCCAAAATCTTTGGTGTTGTGGATCCAGTTAGCTTCAACAAATGGCTGGAATACCCGCTCCTTGCCTTTATCCTGGCTACTGTAACCCTGCATAAAGGCTTTCACCCCAAGGCGGGTTTGGATATTGCCATCACCAATACCTGAAACGTTAGTACCATTATCTTCTTTATGAGAATCAGCTTTCACTCCCATCCAAACGACCTGAGCTTTCGGCTGAATAAAGTAACTGCTGTTCAAGCTTTCGCCTACTTTAAAGGTATAGCCTGTCTCGACAGAGGCTGTAACACCGCTGGATTTGTAACTTTCGGCTGCCAGATCCTGTCCTTCAACCCGGTTATTAAACCAGCTGTATTGCGCCCAGCTATCCACATATAAGCCTGACTTATCGGCTTCATTGGCATACCAAGTGCCATACATTCCAAGGCTATAGCCATCGACAGAGGAACGAGCACTGTAACCAGATACACGGGATTCGGTCCGGCTCTTGCTGTTACCGTAGCCACCCATGATGCCCAGATGGAAACGATCGGCATCATTATTGCTCCACTGCGCAATATCGCCCCCCAGTTGCAGCACATAGCGATTGCTCTGAGTACCCAATTGATCATAGCTGTCTCTGGAACGAGTATGCCCGCCCTCATTACGCATCCACAGGCTGGTGACTTTCTGCTCACCTGTGAAGGCATCGATATATTGAGTTTCTCCTAAACGGTCATGCAACCGCGTGACAAACATATTGTTGGCTGCGGCCAGGTTAGCGGAGTAGCCACTAGCTTCCGGGCGCTCAACTTTCTGTTTCTGGTCAGGTTCAACCACACCCGGAGAGGTTGGATCGACAGGCTCAGGTGGGTCGAGCGGAGTAATGATCGGCGCAGAAGCATTAGTTAAATACCAGTGGCTGCTATTACCATCATGGCTGCGGCCTAAGCTGCTATCGTGCCCGCGATTCAAGCTGTAGTCATAAGCGCCAGCGACGATACGCCCTGATTGGATAAATTCACCATCAGATTCACCATTAACCCGAATCAACTCAATACCCTCGAGGGTTTCATTACCCGCCCCACCGGCATTTCTCACTACGACGTAAGTCGTCCCAGAGGTGTTGCCCTCAATTAAGAGTTTATCGGTTTCTGAAGCATCGTCATTCAGTGCGGTATTAAAATAGATATAGCCGCCGTCACTGTGATAATTGCCGGTCACCGTCAATGTTTTAAAGGTGGAGCTATTATTAACATAATTAACAATGGCTCCATTGGTTAAATTCAAGGAGCTCAAGTTTGAATCGCCGAACATATTCCAAATACTGGAATTACCACTCATTGCCAAATTAATGGTGCCATTATTGCTGCTGCTACTGCCAAGACTTTTCGTTGTCCCGTTAAAAACAGAACCTTCAGCAAGGCTCAAGTCAATTAAGCCGCCTTTCTCTGCCAGAATATTGCCATCAATATGGAAAACGCCGGTAGTTGATTGATTATTAACAGCATCATAAGACTTTATTTCTGAACCTGCACCTGTAGCGTAAATAGCATTCGAATTATTGCCACTCACGTTAATTGCCAAGCCACCCAGTATATTAATGATACCGCCACGGGTATTGGTAGTAGTCCCGGCACTTGCTTTTAGACCGTTAGCACTAGTACCGCTGGTTTTCACCTTGGAGCCATCACCTAAATTCACAACACCACTTTTATTGGCAAAAACTCCATCGGCTGAATTACCAGAGGTTGTAATTGAGCTATCTTTACCGATAGTCACACTGGCCGATCCTGTTTGCCCAGTATCTCCCACTTCACGGTTACCGGCATAAACACCATAACCCAAGCCATCAATAGAATTTGCTCCTGAACCTTCAGTTCTGATGTTAGCCCTGTCGCCTAAGACAATATTATTATACTGCCCTGCGGTATTGGTAAGGTTGGCACGTACACCAATACCATCTTTAGCGAAGATTTCTGCATCACTACCCAGTGTAATTAGGCTTGAACCCGTGCTGTTACCGGCATTGATGCCGTCACCCGAAGACCCTAATGCATAAATAGTGGCATTATTGCCAACAGTAATGATGGCCGGATTACTAGCAGGCGCCGCTGATTTTACCTGTATCGCATCAGCTTTGATACCTGATACACTGATGTACAGATAATTGCCAAATTTCATCTCACCGGCCTGGTTCTTATATAACCCGACAACGGCATTAGTCGGACTGGAAACTAAATTAAGTGTATTGGTAATAGAGTAGCCGTCGCCAAAAGTACCTTCCCAAAAAGTGGTGTCAGTACAAATGGTTAAATTACATCCAGCAAAACTTTGGGCACTAAATAAGCCCATCGCCAATGAAATGATAATAGTTATTCTTTTCTTTCTAAAAATTCTAGCGGGTGAATTCTTCATATTAATGTCCTGGTTTTTCTGTACAAAATTAAAACAAATTAAGGCTTGTAACTTTTGTGAATTTTTTATTTTTAATAGAACTAGGGTCTTTTTTATTTTCCTAAAAAAACAAATAGAAGAGTTTATTAATTTCAAGCGGAATGTAGCACCAATCGGCAAGTAAATAATGTAAGAACACATCACCATTGGCTGTGTGAATCTTCCTACAATTTATTGAATTCAAATTTATTTAATTTAAATTCAATAAATTGACTTAAACTTACACATTGCAAGGCATAACAAAAATGACAATTAGTTGATTAAGATCATTTAAAAGTTCATTAGCAGCTTTGATGTTTCGTTTATGTTTCATTTAAAATAGAGTTATTAAACCCAATCACATTTAAATATTTCTTGAGTGTAAAAATAACTGCATTATCTGCTTTTAGGCTAATGTCGAGCTGATGCTGACCTCGCCGGGCTAGTTTAATCAGCCGCCTATCCGGTGTACTATCAGAAAATACTATTCAGACATATTATTTTCACACTTAGAATTAGGGCCACTATGACATACCGTATAATTGCATTGGATCTGGACGGCACACTGTTAGATAGCAAAAAACGTATTCTGCCGGAGTCCTTATCCGCATTAGCGCAAGCACGCGCTGAGGGCGTGAAAGTGGTGGTGGTTACAGGCCGTCATCATGTAGCGATTCATCCGTTTTATCAGGCGCTACAACTCGACACTCCGGCTATTTGCTGTAACGGCACCTACATTTATGACTATCATGCTAAAAAAGTGTTGGACTCCAATCCATTGCAGCCTCAGCAGGCGGTTCAAGTCTTGCAACTGCTGGAGCAAACCCATATTCATGGGCTGATGTATGTAGATGATGCCATGCTCTATCAACAAACCAGTGGGCATGTTATTCGCTCTCTTAGCTGGGCCGAGTCATTGCCAGCAGCACAGCGCCCGACACTTCTGCATGTCGATAGCTTGCTGGATGCCGCCCACAGTGCCACTGCCATCTGGAAATTCGCTACGTCCCATGCAGATATCGAGCAGCTAAAAGCTTTTGCTACCATGGTAGAAGATGAAATGGGGCTGGCCTGTGAATGGTCATGGCACGATCAGGTAGATATCGCTCAGGCCGGGAACAGCAAAGGGAATCGCCTGCAACAATGGGTTGAGTCGCAGGGGATGAGTATGAAAGATGTCATCGCCTTTGGTGACAACTTTAACGACTTAAGTATGCTGGAGAGCGCGGGTCTGGGTGTGGCGATGGGCAACAGCGCCGATGCCATCAAACAGCGGGCTGACTTGGTGATTGCCGATAATGAACAGCCGGGGATTGCTGCCGTTATCCGCCAGCATGTTCTAGCCTGATCCCCTGCATCTTTCATGTTGCAGCCGTGTTGGCTACCAACAAAAAGCGCCTCAATTAAGGGCGCTTTTTTGTTGCTTCGACAGTATCGATGCTGAGGTTAGTTCTTGCGATTAAACGATACGCTTTTTATCTGTGCATAGACCCATTGACCGGGTTTTAGCCCTAATTCATCTCTGGCCCATGGCGTAATTCGTGCCCATAGCCATTGATCGCCAATAGCAAGTTTGACATCAATCTGCCCATCAACCTCAAGACACTCGGTTATTTTTACCGGCAAGATATTGCGGATACTGCTGTTTTGTGGCGGCTGCAATATCAATGAAACATCCGCTGCATTGATACGGATACGCATTGAGTCACCCTCTTGCGCATCCAGCTTACCAACCCACAAACGCTGGTCACCTAAAGCCAGTGCCGTCATCGCATAGCGGTCATGGTGACCAATCACACTCACCCGTAATATGCTGCTGGGTTCTTCCCGTTGCAGCCACGGACGTAGTGCACTACTGGCCCACACCTCTTCTAACTCGCCGACAGCGCGAACTTTACCGGCATCCATCACTACCACTTGATCAGCCAAACGCAAAATCTCATCCATGCTGTGGCTGACATACAGAATGGGGGTATTAACATCTTTCCCCAGCCGCTCCAGATAAGGCAGCAACTCCCGCTTGCGCGGCAAATCCAGTGAGGCGAGTGGCTCATCCATCAACAGCAGCTCTGGTGCCGTCAGCAATGCACGGCCAATCGCCACTCGCTGCTTCTCTCCACCAGAAAGTGTTAACGGAAAACGCCGTAATAACGGCTCGATCCCCAACAACCCGACGATAGTATCAAACTGCCCGCGCATTGACGGGCTCATACCGTACTGCAAATTGCCTATCACACTATAATGGGGAAACAGACGGGCATCCTGAAACACATACCCTACCCGCCGCTTTTCCGGTGGCAGATAAATTTGCCGCTCGGCATCCACCAGCACCCGGCCATTAAGCACCACTTTGCCTTGCTGTGGGCGAGTCAAGCCACCAATCACATTGATTAGCGAGGTCTTACCCGCGCCAGACAAACCAAAAATCGCGGTGATACCCTGTGCGGGTAAATTAGTGGACACTTGCAAATGCAAGTCACCCAGTTGTTGACTGAAATCCAACTCTAGCATGGTGCCCCCATGCGTTTTTTACCCCAACGAGCCAGCCACTCAGACAACAACAGAGAAACCAATGAAAGAATAATAGCAATAACACATAGACGCCCCGCAGCGGCCTCCGCTCCCGGCGTTTGAATCAGGGTATACATCGCTAGCGGAATGGTGCGCGTTTCACCGGGAATGTTCGACACGAAGGTGATGGTCGCGCCAAACTCCCCCAGCGAACGGGCAAACGACAATACTGTTCCGGCAATGACCCCAGGCAAAGAAAGCGGCAACGTGATGGTGAAAAATACTCGCCACGGATTCGCACCTAAGGTGCGCGCTGCTAGCTCCAAACGGGTATCCACCGCCTCTAGCGCCAAACGAATAGCCCTGACCATCAGCGGGAAAGCTACCACCGCCGAGGCTAGTGCGGCACCGCGCCAACTGAAACTGAAGTTAATGCCAAACCAGCTATACAACCATTCACCAATAAAGCCGCGCCGCCCCATGCTCACCAGCAACAAATAACCGATGACGACGGGAGGCAATACCAGCGGTAAATGAATAATGCTATCTAACAATGATTTACCGGGAAAGCGGCAGCGCACTAGAATCCATGCCATCAGGATACCTAATGGCAAACTCCACACCACCGCAACACCAGAAACCTTCAGGCTAAGAATAATTGCCTGCCACTCATACTCGCTCAATATCATTAGCGTGGGGTAAATCCATAATTTTTGAAAATAGCGGCCGCTGCTGGGGTTTTCAGATAATCATAGAAAGCAGTAACGGTCGGATTTTCATGGCCCTTAACAATTGCCATTGGGTATTCAACCGGCTTATGAGTTGCTTCCGGGAATATTCCAACAACCTTCACTTTCTTACTGGCTATAGCATCTGAACCATACACAATACCCAGTGGTGCTTCTGAGCGCTCAACCAATGTCATGGCATTACGTACGTTATCAGCACGCGCCATTACCGGTGCTAGCGTTTCCCAGGCACCTAAATTCTCGAGTGCTTCTTTGGCGTAAATACCCGCCGGAACGTGGTCAGGATCGCCGACAGCCAAGCGGCCGCCATCCAGCAATTTCTTCCAGTCGGTTTTTTTATCAATCTCAACTTTATCAATTTTGCTGTCTTGTGGCGCGATCAACACCAATTCGTTACCTAACAAAGTATAGCGCGTACTGGCAACTATTTGTTGCTTATCAATCGCATAATCCATCCATTGCTGGTCAGCAGAAATAAACAGATCGGCGGGAGCACCTTGCTCAATCTGGCGTGCCAGTGTTGAAGACGAGGCAAAGGAAGAGACCACATCAACCTGCTTCTCTTTTTTATACTGCGCGGCAATGTCTTGTAGTGCATTAGTCAGAGAAGCCGCAGCAAAAACCGTAATATTTTCGGCGGCCATCGTCGTGCCGGAAAAAGCTGCCAGCAATGCTGCACTTGCTACCCATTTACTAACTTTTCCGTATTGATTCTTCATGTTGTTCTCCGGGTTAATGAAATCGTTATATACATTGAAATATAACGTAACATTATAGGCAGGTCATGCAGTTTATCGACAAGATGTGAGCTTTCTTGAGTTATAGGAGTCATGCAGGGAAATGAAACAAAAGGCAAAAACGAAAATGCCCAGCGTTCACACGCCAGGCATTCAGAAATCGTATACAACAGACCTAATTAATTAGGAGCGTTCTTTGCTATGACCGGTCTTGGAAATGATGTTGAACAGTTCACCCAGCCCATAGATCAAGCCCAAAATCACTGCCATCACCACGGGAACCATGACTACAGCAAAGACCAGACTTTTCAATAGTTCTAACATGCCAGCCTCTCAGTTTACTACTTAAAGAGCGATAACCCACGTTATCACAATAAACATTATGTATTCACTGTAAATTATATCAGCAATGAATAAGCTCGGTTATTTTAACCAACAATAAAAGAATGTAACCTGCCAAACGTGCGGTTTGTGGCTCAACCTTGCGTACTTGCCGTTGATTGGATATACACAACCTATTGAGTCACAATAACCGTTTCCCGCTGGAGCAAAAAATATGCAGGCCGAAATCCTACTCACTCTAAAACTTCAGCAGCGACTGTTTGCCGATCCCCGCCGCATTTCATTACTGAAGCAAATACAGAACACAGGTTCTATCAGTCAGGGGGCAAAACTGGCTGGCATTAGCTACAAAAGTGCTTGGGACGCCATCAATGAAATGAATACATTGGCGGAAGAAACACTGGTTGAACGGGCAACTGGCGGCAAAGGTGGTGGCGGTGCCTTTTTGACCGGCTATGGTGAGCGCTTAATTCAGCTCTATGATTTACTTGAGAAAATTCAGCAAAAAGCCTTTGATACTCTGAAAGCTGATTCTATGCCGCTGGATAGTCTGTTAGCCGCTATTTCACGTTTTTCACTGCAAACCAGCGCCCGCAATCAGTTTTTCGGTACTGTGATTGAGCGCGACCATCAGCAAGTTCAACAGCATATCAATATTCTGCTGTCTGATGGTAAAACCCGTTTATCTGCCGCCCTAACCCAGCAAAGTGCCGATCGGCTACAGCTTTCCGCAGGTAAAGAAGTGCTGGCCTTGATCAAAGCTCCGTGGATAAAGCTGGTTACAGATCAAGCACTGGCAGGAGCTGCTGATAACTCCCTGCCCGGTAAGGTGGCAAGTATTGAGCCGGGTAATGAACACAGTGAAGTTATCGTGGCTCTGGCAGGAGGGGCTAGTCTCTGCTCGACACAAAGCAACAGTGAATTACATAAACTGAATTTGCGAGTGGGTAGTGACGTTATTGCACAGTTCAACGCAGATAGAGTCATTATCGCGACACTTTGCTAAATAATTAAGCAAAAGCACTCAACGTTAACAGAATATTTACCTGTTGACTTTTTCCCCCTTTCCGCATATCCCTAACACTATTATTGTGTTGCAGAATATGGGAAAGATGATGTCTGAGTTGCAAATATCGCAAGGTTGTTTTCGCCTGAGTGACACCCGGACACTCACCTTGCCAGAGTTACGCATTCTTTCTGGTGATAAAGGACAACCTGCCGATAGCTGGGCATTTGTCGGGGCTAACGGCAGTGGTAAATCGGCGCTCGCCAAAGCGCTATCCGGGGAACTGACTCTACTGACAGGCACCCGCCAGAGCAATTTCAACCATATTGTGCGTTTATCATTCGAACAACTGCAACAGTTAGTCAGTGAAGAATGGCAGCGCAATAACACCGATTTACTCAGTGCTGATGAAGACGATTCTGGGCGCACGACCGCTGAAATCATTCAGGAAGAAGTGAGCGATTCATCGCGATGTCAGCAACTGGCAACTCAATTTGGTATCAGTCATTTACTGTCACGTCGTTTTAAATATCTGTCTACCGGGGAAACGCGCAAAACATTGTTGTGCCGTGCATTAATGCCACAACCCGACTTGCTGATTTTGGATGAGCCGTTTGATGGCCTGGATGTCTCCGCTCGTGCTCAGTTGGCGGAAATGCTATCCACCCTTTCAGCGCAAGGTGTCACGCTGGTGTTGGTGCTTAACCGCTTTGATGATATCCCAGATTTTGTGCAACATGTCGGCGTGCTGGCGGATTGCCACTTATCCCACACCGGCCCGCGCCAACAGATTCTGTCCGAAGCTCTGATTGCTCAGCTCGCGCACAGTGAAAATATTGATGGGCTACAACTACCGGAAGCTGAATCCCCACAACAGCAAGCTCGCTTACCTCAAGATAAGCCGCTGATTATTTTGCGTAATGGGGTAGTTGAGTACAATGACCGTCCGATTTTGCACCACCTGAGCTGGCAGGTTAACCCCGGCGAACACTGGCAGATTATCGGCCAGAATGGTGCGGGGAAATCAACCTTACTCAGCCTGATTACCGGCGACCATCCGCAAGGTTATAGTAATGATTTAACCTTATTTGGCCGCCGCCGGGGAAGTGGTGAAACCATCTGGGACATCAAACGCCATATCGGCTATGTCAGCAGCAGCCTACATTTGGATTATCGGGTCAGCACTAACTTGCGGACGGTAATTTTATCAGGTTTCTTTGACTCAATTGGTATTTATCAGGCGGTATCTGATCGCCAACAACAACTTGCTGATCAATGGCTTGCCTTACTTGGTTTTTCTGCCAATACAGCAGACCAGCCTTTCCACAGTTTATCCTGGGGCCAGCAGCGATTGGCATTAATCGCTCGAGCACTTGTTAAGCACCCTGCGCTATTGATTCTTGATGAGCCGTTGCAAGGTTTAGACCCGCTTAACCGTTTGTTAGTACGGCGTTTTATTGATGTGATGATTGGCGAGGGCGATACTCAACTGCTGTTTGTCTCTCACCATGCTGAAGATGCGCCACTGTGTATTACTCATCGTTTAACTTTTGTGCCTGATGGCGATATTTATCGCTATCACCAAGAGGAACTTCCTCATTAAATATGAGTAAAAAATATATCTCATGATATTACTCCGGAAATAATGAGAATTTTTCTCAACGGAGCTGAGAGTCATTGGCATTCGGCTATGCTACTATTCCCGCTGTCAGCCATCATTGATGCTGACGGCGGATAACCGCTTTATATTAGCTGGCTTAGAATATGGACTTAATAGTAAAGGGATGACTTATGTGGGGCGTACTAGCTGCATCACTGCTTTTCTTATCAATTAACCGGGTACTCTCCCTGTTTCTCTTAGCTCTTTCCTTATCGATTGCGCTTTATCATGGGGTTCTGACACTGCCATCAGCGGCATTCTTGCTGCTAACGTTGGTTGCGGCACTACTGCTGAAAAAATACCGCCAACGGAAATGGTTGGCTGTTGGCCTTGAGCTGCTCTTGGTGTTAGCCGCCATCGCCTTGTTCCTGCATCTGGTACCTGGATTTAACAATCTGAAAGTATTGGATAAAGTGAATGTCGGGCCACTCAGTGCGGCCTTTAGCATGTATTACAATCTGGATAAGGCACTGGTGCCCTTTATCCTGCTCGCCTGCCTGCCAACCTTATTTGTGGCTAAAAAGCAGCTATCAGTCAGTAAACTTGGCTGGATTAGCTTGATAGCCAGTGTACCTGCGCTACTGCTGCTGGCTGTCGCCTTAGGCGGCTTGAAGATTGAGATGCACACGCCAGCATGGTTTGGCTCTTTTGTTATCGCCAATGTTTTCTTTGTTTGCCTGGCTGAAGAAGCGCTTTTCCGGGGTTATTTGCAACAACGTTTAAGCCAATGTCTTGGCAACTACCCGGCACTGCTGATCACCGCGCTACTCTTTGGTGCTGCACATTTTGCTGGCGGCCCACTGTTAATGGTGTTTGCGGCATTAGCTGGGGTGATTTATGGTCTGGCGTGGTTGTGGAGTGGCCGTTTGTGGGTAGCCGTCGCATTCCATTTCGGCCTGAACTTGATGCATCTGCTGTTCTTTACCTATCCACTGTACGTGGCTCATTAATCCTTAATGACCCGACTATCCTCAACAGCCGATAGCTAGCAAACAAACTCATCCCGATGACCCGACCCAAGTCAGTGATTCGGGTGAGTGAAAGCAGCTAACAACTCTCTGTGCCAAGGACGAAAATATCCCCAAAGTCATTGGTATTACAGCTAGGCAGCCAGCGAACTCATCCCGATGAGCTGACTCAAGTCCGTGATTCGGGTGAGTGAAAGCAGCTAACAACTCTCTGGTGCCAAGGACGAAGATATCCCCAAAGTCATTGGTGCTACAGCTAGGCAGCCAGCGAGCTCATCCCGATGAGCTGACTCAAGTCAGTGATTCGGGTGAGTGAGGGCAGCTAACAACGCTGTAGTGCCAAGGACGCAGGGGATAGGACATTCCTGCTAAATTGATGGATGAGAACGCTACCACTTCAGTTATCTTTGTCATGCCCGAGATTTCTACGATTTTTTACCTATCCTAGTTTATTCCCCCTGTATTTATGCTCCCACAGAGATTAAGCTAGAAAGAATTTAAATGTAAACGATTCCATTATTGAGCGCAGATCACCTTTTCTCACATAATGGCATGCTATCTTTCTTAGACAAAAGTCATTCGAGGAGTCTTTTATGTACGTTCTGGTAACAGGTGGTAGCGGTTACATTGGTAGCCATACCTGTGTGCAATTGATTGAAGCGGGCTATAAACCGGTGATCCTCGACAACCTTTGCAACAGCAAATCCAGCGTATTAGCTCGGATCAACAGTTTGACCGGCTACACCCCTGAGCTTTATCAGGGGGATGTCCGCGACCGCGCACTGCTCGACAAAATATTTGCCGCTCATCCTATTCATGCCGTCATTCATTTTGCTGGCTTAAAAGCGGTGGGGGAATCTGTCAGTAAACCGCTGGAATATTACGATAATAATGTTTATGGCACCTTAGTTTTGCTGGAAGCGATGCGCGCCGCACAAGTCAAAAACTTTATCTTTAGCTCTTCTGCCACGGTCTATGGCGATCAACCACAAATTCCTTATGTTGAAAGCTTCCCGACGGGCACGCCTTCCAGCCCGTATGGTCAAAGCAAATTGATGGTTGAGCAGATTCTGCAAGATGTGCAACTGGCTGATCCAAAATGGAATATGACCATTTTACGCTATTTCAATCCGGTCGGTGCGCATCCGTCAGGGCTGATGGGGGAAGACCCACAGGGTATCCCGAATAACCTGATGCCATTTATTGCACAAGTGGCGGTGGGCCGTCGTGAATCTTTGTCCATTTTCGGCAATGACTACCCAACCCCCGACGGCACTGGAGTGCGTGATTATATTCATGTGGTTGATTTAGCTGATGGCCATGTCGCTGCAATGAAAAAGCTACACAATCAGCCCGGCGTGCATATTTTCAATCTTGGCGCGGGCGTCGGCCACAGTGTTTTACAAGTGGTCGAGGCATTCAGCAAAGCTTGTGGCAAGCCGCTGGCCTACCATTTTGCCCCACGTCGTGAGGGTGATCTTCCCGCTTATTGGGCCGATCCCACCAAGGCGGCAGAGCGGCTGGGTTGGCGGGTCAGCCGCTCACTCGATGAAATGGCGGCAGATACCTGGCGCTGGCAATCCAATAATCCTCAGGGCTATCCCGATTAAGGTATTTCCATGACTGATTTTAACCCTGTGGATCATCCGCATCGCAGATATAACCCGCTGAGCGATCAGTGGGTGCTGGTGTCACCGCATCGGGCCAAACGCCCTTGGCAAGGCCAGCAGGAAGCACCTGCTACCGAGAGTTTACCGGCGCATGATCCTGATTGCTTCTTATGCCCCGGCAATACCCGAGTGACCGGTGATGTGAATCCTGACTACCCGTCAACCTATGTATTTACCAATGACTTTGCGGCACTGATGCCCGATACGCCTGACGCGCCACAAAGTAATGACCCACTGATGCGCAGCCAAAGTGCACGCGGGACCAGCCGAGTCATTTGCTTCTCGCCGGATCACAGCAAAACCTTGCCGCAACTGACATTACCGGCGTTGGAGCACGTCATCCAAACCTGGCAGCAGCAAAGTGCCGAACTGGGTAAAACGTATCCATGGGTACAAGTGTTTGAAAATAAAGGCGCGGCAATGGGTTGCTCCAATCCGCATCCTCATGGGCAAATTTGGGCGAATAGCTTTTTACCGAATGAAGCCGCGCGCGAAGACCGCTTGCAACAGCAGTATTTTCAGCAGCATCAATCCCCCATGCTACTCGACTATGTTGAACGCGAACGCCACGACGGTAGCCGAACCGTGGTTGAAACCGAACACTGGCTGGCGGTAGTGCCCTACTGGGCGGCATGGCCATTTGAAACTTTGCTGCTGCCAAAAGCTCATGTCCTGCGGCTAGAGGCATTGTCCGATGAACAACGCGGCGATCTGGCTATTGCATTGAAAAAACTGACCAGCCGCTACGACAATTTGTTCTCATGCTCATTCCCTTATTCAATGGGATGGCACGGTGCACCTTACAACACGGATGACAATACGCATTGGCAGTTACACGCGCATTTTTATCCACCACTGCTGCGCTCAGCGTCAGTGCGGAAATTTATGGTGGGCTATGAAATGCTGGCTGAAACCCAGCGAGACCTTACAGCAGAACAGGCGGCTGAACACCTGCGGGCAGTAAGTGATGTTCATTATCGAGAAGCTGGAGTCAAATAATGAGTTTAAAGCAGCATACCCAGGCCATTTTCCGTCAACAGTTTAATCATGAACCTGACATCACCATTAAAGCACCGGGCCGCGTCAATCTCATTGGCGAGCATACCGATTACAATGATGGTTTTGTCCTGCCCTGTGCCATTGATTATGAAACTGTAATCAGTTGCGGTAAACGCGATGACCGCCAGATTCGTGTTATTGCGGCTGATTATGAAAATCAGCAAGATATATTCTCGCTCGATGCGCCTATCGTCCCGCATCCAGACTACCGCTGGGCTGATTATGTGCGGGGCGTGGTAAAACATTTACAGTTACGCCATGCCGATTTTGGCGGTGCTGACCTGGTGATCAGTGGCAATGTGCCACAAGGGGCCGGTTTAAGCTCTTCCGCTTCCTTAGAGGTGGCGGTGGGTCAGGCGTTGCAGTCACTCTACCAACTTCCCCTGAGTGGCGTGGAGCTGGCGCTGAATGGGCAAGAGGCTGAGAACCAATTTGTCGGCTGTAACTGCGGCATTATGGATCAGTTGATTTCAGCGCTGGGCGAGCAAGATCACGCGCTACTGATCGACTGTCGCACCCTTGAAACTCGTGCAGTACCTATGCCAGAAAATGTGGCGGTGGTGATTATTAACTCAAATGTGAAACGGGGTCTGGTTGATAGCGAGTACAACACTCGCCGTCAGCAATGCGAAACTGCGGCTCGTTTCTTTGGCGTCAAAGCGTTACGCGATGTTGATCCTAACCTGTTTTTCTCGATCCAGGATGAGCTCGATCCCGTCGTAGCTAAACGCGCTCGCCATGTGATTACTGAAAATGAACGTACTCTGGCAGCGGCAGATGCATTAGCTGGCGGGGATTTGAAATTGATGGGGCAATTGATGCACGAGTCTCATATTTCAATGCGTGATGATTTCGAGATCACAGTTCCGCCGATCGACCACTTGGTGGATATTGTGAAATCCGTCATTGGAGAGCAAGGTGGTGTTCGAATGACTGGCGGTGGCTTTGGTGGCTGTATTGTCGCGCTAATGCCAACATCGCTGGTCGAACAGGTTCGTACTGCCGTGGCGCGGGAATATCCGCAGTACAGCGACGGGCGAACAGAAACTTTCTACGTCTGTCAGGCTTCACAAGGAGCGGGTTTATGCTGAAAAACGACGCTGCATCATTAAGCAGTGTTGACCAGTTAGCACCGGATGGTCACCCCTTTGAATTGACCGAATTGCATAATAAAGCAGGTATGAGTGTGACGCTGATGGATTGGGGCGCAACTTGGTTGTCTGCAATATTGCCACTCAGAGGGGGCGAAAAGCGTGAGTTACTGCTGGGCTGCCAGACACCTGCTGATTATCTGCGTCAAGCAGCATATCTTGGGGCAACCGTCGGCCGCTATGCCAATCGCATTGCTAATGCACAAATCACGGTGGACGGCGAAATCCTTCACCTGATACCCAATCAAGGTGTTAACCAACTGCATGGTGGCCCTGAAGGCTTCCATACTCGACGCTGGCAAAAAGTTAAACAGGATGAAAAGCAGGTCACTTACCAACTGCATTCTCCCGATGGCGATCAAGGTTTCCCCGGCAATCTCACTGCTGAAGTCCAATATCTCTTAACTGAAGATAACCGATTAGAAATTCACTATCAGGCACAGGTCGACAAAACCTGCCCAGTGAATCTGACCAATCATGCTTACTTTAACCTTGATGGCGAAGGGCATGATGTTCGGGCACACCGGTTGCAGTTGTTTGCCGACAGATATTTGCCGGTCGACAGTAACGGGATTCCAACCGGTGGGCTAGCTAACGTTGAGAAAACCGGTATGGATTTCCGCCAAGCCAAAACCTTGGCTCGAGACTTCCTGCAAGACCGCTGCCAGCAGCGGGTGAAAGGCTATGACCATGCCTATCTGCTGCATCGTACTTGTGGCGCCACCGAAAGCCCGGCGGCTCATTTGTGGTCGTCAGATAATCAGGTCCAGATGAGTGTCTATACCACGGCTCCGGCATTGCAGTTGTATAGCGGCAATTTCTTGGGCGGAACCCCCTCACGTAATGGCGGAACTTACGCCAGTTACACCGGCGTCGCACTGGAAAGTGAATTCCTGCCCGATAGCCCCAACCACCCTGAATGGCCGCAACCCGATTGTTGGCTAAAACCGGGGAAAACCTACCACGCGACCACCGTTTATCACTTTATTGCGTTATAACTGTTTTTATTTACGGCTGCCGACTACGCTTAACAGCATCTGTCAGGCAGCCGTACTGACGCCTCGCAGAATCCAACTTTCCTTATATAAACAGTGCCTCAATAAAGGGAACTCATATGCGTCTAACTACCCTATGGTTGCTCTCTGCCGGATTATTACTCAGTGCCAATGTGATGGCAGCAGAGACGGCTAAGACCCCCTCGCCCGCACAAGCCGCCCAGCAGAAAAAAATGACCGATTGTAATCAGCAGGCGACCACCCAATCACTGAAAGGCGATGACCGGAAGAAATTCATGAGCCAGTGCCTAAAAGCACAGGTTCATCCTGATGAAAAAGCGCTGACACCGCAGCAGCAGAAAATGAAAAGCTGTAACGCGGAAGCCGCCACCAAAGAGTTAAAAGGCGATGCCCGCAAAACCTTTATGAGCACTTGCCTGAAAAAAGCGGCTTAACCCCCCCCTCTATAATAACCATTCATAACCAAAGCCCCTGGAGTCGCAGGTAGGCGCAGCTAACGCCCCTGCGGCTTCACAAGCTACGGGTAATATGGGGTATTTAATATCCCATATATTAATTGGTTACAGATTTTGCAGAATCGATTCGACGCCCACTCTTACGCTAATGTAAAAAATTGGCTATGGTTAAACACAAACGATTGCTGTCTGCGGCAATCCCGCAATATAATGATAATAGTTATCATTGAATAAATTAGTTACTTGAGGAGTTCGAACTATGGCAGTAACAAAGCTGGTTCTGGTACGTCACGGTGAAAGTCAATGGAACAACGAAAACCGCTTCACTGGCTGGTATGACGTTGATTTGTCTGAAAAAGGCCGTACTGAAGCAAAAGCAGCGGGTAAGCTGTTGAAAGACGAAGGTTTTACTTTTGATTTCGCCTACACCTCAGTACTGAAACGCGCAATCCACACCCTGTGGAGCATTCTGGATGAGTTGGACCAAGCTTGGTTGCCAACCGAAAAAACCTGGAAGCTGAATGAACGTCATTATGGCGCTCTGCAAGGTCTGGATAAGTCCGAGACCGCAGCTAAATACGGTGATGACCAAGTTAAATTGTGGCGTCGTGGTTTTGCTATCACGCCTCCAGCGCTGGAAAAAAGCGATGAGCGTTTCCCTGGCCATGACCCACGTTATGCAAAATTAACCGATGCTGAGCTGCCAACCACTGAAAGCCTGGCACTGACCATTGAACGTGTTATCCCTTACTGGGAAGAAGTTATCAAACCACGTATTGCCAGTGGTGAGCGCGTGATTATCGCCGCCCACGGTAACTCGCTGCGTGCTCTGGTAAAATATCTCGATGACCTGAACGAAGAAGAAATTCTTGAGCTGAACATCCCAACTGGCGTGCCATTGGTGTATGAGTTTGATGAAAACTTCAAACCCATCAAGCACTACTATTTGGGCAATGCGGAAGAGATCGCCGCGAAAGCTGCTGCTGTTGCCAATCAGGGTAAAGCTAAGTAATTATTCCTGATTAGCACCATTAAAAAACCCCCGCACATCATTAATGTCGGGGGTTTTTATTTGTCGAGCAACTTAAATGACCAGCACAAAAGCTTACTGACGACGCGCTTTCACCGCGTTTGACAACTGACGCAGCAACACTTCCGTATCTTCCCAGCCAATACAGGCATCGGTGACACTCTTGCCGTAAGTCAGTGGCTCGCCACTTTCCAGATTCTGATTACCTTCCACCAGATGACTTTCGATCATCACGCCCATAATAGACTTTTCGCCCTGAGCAATCTGGCGGCACACATCGGTACCCACTTCCATCTGCTTTTTAAACTGCTTGCTGCTGTTAGCATGGCTGAAATCAATCATGATTTGTGGTTCCAGACCTGCTTTGCTCAGCCCAGCTTTAACTTCAGCAACATGTGCGCTGCTGTAGTTTGGCTCTTTACCGCCGCGCAGAATGATATGGCAATCATCGTTACCTGCGGTATTAACAATCGCAGAGTGACCCCACTTGGTCACTGACAGGAAACAGTGCGGCGCACTGGCGGCATTGATGGCATCAATAGCCACTTTAATGGTGCCATCGGTACCATTTTTAAAACCAACCGGGCAAGAGAGGCCAGAAGCCAGCTCACGGTGAACCTGAGATTCCGTCGTCCGAGCGCCAATAGCTCCCCAGCTCATCAGGTCAGCCAAATATTGCGGGGTAATCATATCCAGAAACTCACCCGCAGCCGGTAAGCCGCTATCATTAATGTCCAACAGCAACTTACGCGCAATACGCAGACCATCATTGATATCGTAACTACCATCCATGTGCGGATCGTTAATCAGACCTTTCCAACCTACCGTAGTACGCGGTTTTTCAAAATACACGCGCATTACCACTTCCAGCTCACCTTGTAGCTCTTCACGCAGCGTCAGTAAACGAGCCGCATACTCTTTTGCCGCCTGAGTGTCATGAATCGAGCATGGGCCAATCACCACCAGCAGGCGATCATCTTGAGCGCGCAAAATGTTGTGAATAGCCGTGCGAGTCTTGGCGACAGTTTCGGCGGCATGATTACTGGCCGGAAACTTCTCTAACAAAGCAACAGGTGGCAGGAGTTCCTTAATTTCATTAATCCGTAGGTCATCATTCAGGTAATTCATAGTTCTTCCATTAAGTCTCTGACGGTCATCGCACAACCATTATTTTAGCAATCTAACTGAACCAATCTAGCGGGTGAATTGACCGCTGTAAATCTACTTTATTGCATTAGAGGCTCAGCGCAGAAAAACCGCAACACTCACATTAATCTATAATGCGTATCAATCTTTGAATGAAATCCTATCAGAGTTAACATCAACCATCTGGTTTTGTGCTCGCATTTTATGACCCATGGTGAAAGGATAAATATGGCTGCATCATCGTTTTTCCCGCAAGACAGCAATAGTAAGCGGCTACTGGTCGCCTTCGCTGTCACCACGGTATTTATGGTGGCAGAGGCCATTGGTGGCTGGCTATCGGGTTCACTGGCTCTGTTGGCTGATGCCGGGCATATGCTGACCGATTCTGCGGCGCTCTTTATCGCATTAATGGCAGTGCATTTTTCACAGCGAAAACCCGACTCTCGCCATACCTTTGGCTATTTGCGTCTGACGACGCTGGCGGCTTTTGTTAATGCGGCGGCATTGTTGCTGATTGTAGTATTGATTGTTTGGGAGGCGGTTCGCCGCTTCTTTTCCCCCCATGAGGTCATGGGAATTCCGATGTTAGTCATCGCTATCCTCGGGTTATTCGCGAATATTTTCTGCTTCTGGATACTTCATCGGGGAGAGGAAGAGAAGAATATCAATGTCCGAGCCGCCGCCTTGCACGTACTTGGCGACTTATTAGGCTCTGTAGGAGCCATTGTCGCGGCGGTGGTTATCCTCACCACCGGCTGGACGCCAATTGACCCGATTCTCTCGGTTTTGGTCTCCGTCTTGGTGCTACGCAGTGCCTGGCGGTTGTTGAAAGAGAGTTTTCACGAGCTGTTGGAAGGTGCGCCGCAAGAGATTGATATCAACAAACTGCGCAAAGACTTATGCACCAATATATATGAAGTGCGGGATGCCCATCATATCCATCTATGGCAAGTCGGCGACCAACGCCTAATGACACTGCATGTGCAGGTGATCCCACCACAAGATAATGATGAGTTATTGCAACGTATCCAGCATTATTTACTGCAGCATTACAATATTGGCCATGCCACCATTCAGATGGAATATCAGCACTGTCGAGCCCCTGATTGTGCTATCAATCAGGCCGTCAGCACCGAAGGGCACCACCATCACCCTCATTGAAGGTGAAAGCTAATCAGGCGAGTATTCTGCGGTGGCTGACCACTGACAGAAGCTCGCCTGACGAATACTTTCACGCAAAATCTATTGAACTTTGATATTGCTAACTTTGGGGGGACAGTGGGCGAGAATGATTCCGCGCCGCGCTCTTGATCCACAGCCAAGAACCATTCAGCGCAATCAGCGTCAGTAACACATATTCCAACGCCATGGCATAGACACCTTGATAGGCGAAAATTGCCACACTGATAACATCAATCACCACCCAAATCAGCCAGTTTTCAACATATTTGCGCGTCATCAGGATCATCGCCACAATCGACAAGACCATCATGGTGGAGTCCCAGAATGGGAAGGCATCTGGCTGCAACTCTGGCATTTGCACATTAGCACCCAAGCTTTGCATTACCGTCACCGCCGCACGGGTAAGCCAGGCAAATACCATATCAATATGCAATGTCATCAAAGTGATACCGCCTACACAGACCGCTCCCCAAGCCAATGCTTTTGGCAAGGACAACCAGCGAATTTTCAATTCAGCTTGGTTGTCGGGGGTTTGTTTACTCCAGGCATACCAACCATAAATATTGGCTACGAAGAAGAACAGCTGGAGTAATAAACTGGCATAAAGCTGGATCTGGAAGAAAATCACCGCGAACAGCGTCACGTTAATCAAACCAAACAAATAGTTGATGATTTTCTCTTTGCTGGCGAACCAGATACACAACAAGCCAAATAGCGTCCCAATGGCCTCTATCCACGACAGGTCATAGCCTCCTGCCCCTAGCGGAATATGTACCAATATGTTGCTTGTACTGAAGAAATCCATCTGACAGTCCTTTTATCTTCTGCCCTTCGTACTTAAAGCCGCGAGGTGATTAGCCGCCTACCTGCAACGCCAAGTTCTTTGGGTGTCATTAGCTGAGTATGAGGGTTATTAGGTACTCTTCACTGCTCAGGCATTACCTTTGATCTGCAATTTGAGTTGGTTGGCAAAATCCAACATGCGATTCAAGGGTATCAGCGCCTGCTGACGCAATTCTTCATCAACATGTATCTCATGCATCACCCCACCCTGCTCCAGCCCCTCAGCAATCGCCTTGAGGCCATTCATCGCCATCCATGGGCAATGTGCGCAGCTTCGGCAAGTTGCCCCTTCACCGGCGGTCGGTGCTTCGAATAACTCTTTATCCGGGCAAGCCTGCTGCATCTTGTAAAAAATGCCCCGGTCTGTTGCCACGATCAGTTTTTTCTGCGGCAGTGTTTTTGCCGCCTGAATCAATTGACTGGTCGATCCGACAGCATCAGCCATATCAACCACCGCCTGTGGTGATTCCGGGTGGACCAATACCGCAGCATCGGGATGTAATGCTTTCATCCGGGCCAGTGCTTGGGTTTTAAACTCGTCATGGACGATACACGCCCCTTGCCAGCACAGTACATCCGCCCCACTCTTCTTCTGTACATAATTGCCAAGATGACGATCAGGGGCCCAGATTATTTTCTCGCCCAAGCTATCGAGGTGTTCAATTAATTCAACGGCGATACTGGAGGTTACCACCCAATCGGCTCTGGCTTTTACTGCGGCCGAAGTATTGGCGTATACCACAACAGTGCGGTCAGGGTGACTGTCGCAAAACGCGGCAAACTCATCTGCCGGGCAACCTAAATCCAGTGAGCATTCAGCATTGAGAGTAGGCATCAATACTTGTTTTTCTGGATTAAGTATTTTGGCGGTTTCCCCCATAAAGCGTACGCCAGCGACCAGCAAGGTAGATGCAGGGTGATTATTACCAAATCGCGCCATTTCAAGGGAGTCAGCCACACAACCGCCGGTTTCCTCGGCTAAAGCCTGGATTTCGGGGTCAGTATAATAGTGAGCGACCAACACGGCATCGCGCTGCTTTAGCAGTGTTTTGATTTTCTCACGGTAAAAGGCTTTTTGATCCACATCCAGCGGGACAGGTCGCGGAGGGAAAGGATAAATAGCCGCATTCACATCAAAAGTTTCGCTCATCGCTCACATCTCTATTGCCAGTGATTCCGGCGCCATTGTACATCTCAGGTCGCCAGTAATATTGGTTTGTTTTTTATCCTAAACAAAATACTCAATATTTAGCAAAAAGTCGCCAAATTTTGTCTGATAATGGCAAAAATGTTTAATAGAGTTAAAAATGAGGTGGGAAATTAAGTGGTAGAAGAGATATTAGAAGATTATAGGGTTTATATTGAGAATAAGAAGAGGATAAAAAGGTTTTTGAGTGGGATGAGTAAAAGAGAAGAGAGTGATTGGGAGAATAATGCGGTACTGCTTACGACATAATGGTGGGTCGTGCGGGATGATTCGTCCTGTGGACTCACCCTTCGGGTCAACGCTAGCGCGTTGCTGTCTCGCTTCGCTCGGCTCGAACCTGAACGCAGGGTCTCACCCACACGATTTTGTGTATGTGATTTCTGGGTTTGGAGGAGTTATTGAGGTACTTGATATAATGGTGGGTCGTGCGGGATTCGAACCTGCGACCAATTGATTAAAAGTCAACTGCTCTACCAACTGAGCTAACGACCCATTATGTATTGCTGCTTAATGACAATTCATTGCCAGTCGTGCGGGATTACTCGTCCTACGGACTCGCCCTTCGGGTCAACGCTAGCGCGTTGCTGTCTCGCTTCGCTCGGCTCGAACCTTTAACGGTTCTCATCCCACGATTTGATCGCCCTACAGTTCTTCATAATGGTGGGTCGTGCGGGATTCGAACCTGCGACCAATTGATTAAAAGTCAACTGCTCTACCAACTGAGCTAACGACCCATTATGTTTTATTGCTTAAACACTTTAGAGAATACTGCGAGACAAAACAGGAAGAGGAATATCGTTGCGATGATTTCAACTTCTTACATTCAAACCGAACTTTGGAAGAATGGTGGGTCGTGCGGGATTATTCGTCCTGCGGACTCACCTTTCAGGCCAACGCTATACGTTGTTGTCTCGCTTCGTTCGACTCGAACCTTTAACGGTTCTCATCCCGACGATTTGAGATTCTGCCTATTCGATATAAATGGTGGGTCGTGCGGGATTCGAACCTGCGACCAATTGATTAAAAGTCAACTGCTCTACCAACTGAGCTAACGACC
>NZ_CABHWW010000012.1 GCF_902170305.1 Yersinia alsatica
AGTACATCTACGGAGAGATAAGTTTCAGCTGTATTGTTTCAATTTTCAGCTTGTTCCAGATTGTTAAAGAGCAATATTTCACAACCCACTGAGTCTTGCGACCGCAGTACGTTTTGAAATAGTTTTTTATATGGTGGAGCTAAGCGGGATCGAACCGCTGACCTCCTGCGTGCAAGGCAGGCGCTCTCCCAGCTGAGCTATAGCCCCATATAAAAAGCAGTTTACCTTGTGTTTCCAATTCGCTTAGCCGCAGGCGATTTTAACGTGAGTCACGCAGTGTGCAAACGCACATGAGTAACGCAACGATTAAAAGCGACAAGGATAAGTAGAGTTGGTGGGTCTGAGTGGACTTGAACCACCGACCTCACCCTTATCAGGGGTGCGCTCTAACCACCTGAGCTACAGACCCAACAAGGTACTAAAGCCCGACTAATTTCTCAGCCCGGCCTTATTTGCTCGTTACTTTCTATCAGACAATCTGTGTGGACACTGCGCAATGCGTATCGTTAGGTAAGGAGGTGATCCAACCGCAGGTTCCCCTACGG
>NZ_CABHWW010000013.1 GCF_902170305.1 Yersinia alsatica
TCGCCAGCGACGTTCAATCCCGCTGCGCGGGTTGTCCGAGTCCGGGCACCCTATTTAGAGAAACCAGCCTAACAGCTGGTTTTTTGCTTCCTGGCGTTTGGACTCTTCATCGAACATGCCTGGTCAGGGGTGGCGAATCTGGAACGCAGCATTCGCTCCCCCATGTCGCTACCATCAAGTTGCCATCCGGTGTCAATGCCAAACTAACGGGGCTGCTCAGCCCGTCGGCGATGACGGTACGAACACCTTGCCGATTAACCCGGCTAGCGGCTCAGCACTAGCAGACGAAGTTAATGAACACGCCATAATGAGAGCAAACCACACAGAATAGAGAGATGGCCTCATAGGCTCGTCTCATGGGAGAAAACTTCTTTTGCTGCGAACAAACCGTTGAGCGCGGCAGGAAAACCCGCATAAACAGCCATTTGGATAATAACTTCAATTATTTCTTGCTGGGAGCAACCAACATTGCGAGCGCCATGAAGATGGACTTTAAGCTGTGGCGTAGCATTCCCCATTGCAGTCAAAGCAGCCACCACCGCAAGCTCTCGAGTTTTGAGGTCAAGCCCTGGCCTTGAATAAATATCACCAAATGGAAACTCAATGAGCAACTGTGCAAAGTCAGGGGCGATGTCTTTCAGACTGTTAATCACGCCCTCTCCAGCCTGACCATCTATCTCTTTGAGTTTTGCTAACCCTCGGGTATATCGTTCGTTATTCATGGACTCACTCCTTCAGTTTTTGATGACTGAAGTATATGTTTTGTCCAAAACACTCATCCAATACCATTTATGTGATACCTTTTCGGTATAGATATGTTTCCTCCACCCCTGATACCAATAGCCGCAGCGTGCCCATCAGCTTGGATTTTCTCGCTTCATGTAAGTGAAATTTACTTTCGCTCCCCATCACCATTTTGTTTGAATGTTGAACTACTCTTAAAAAAAATCAATAAGTAGCACTTTTACACAAGCACGCTATTAACCTATTGGACTAAAACTGTAAATGCGAATTATTTCCATCTAGAGGAGCGATAACATGTCTTTAAATGGTAAAGTGGCGCTGGTGACAGGTGCTGGACAAGGGATCGGTAGAGGGATTGCGCTTCGATTAGCACGTGATGGTGCTGACATTGCATTGGTTGATTTAAAAGATGAAAAAATCAAAGCAGTCGCGGATGAAATTCGTGCGCTAGGGCGCAAAAGCGTGACTTTTAAAGCCGATATTAGTGTACGTGATGAAGTTTTTGCCGCAGTTGACTACGCAGAGAAAGAGCTCGGTGGCTTTGATATCATGGTGAATAACGCCGGTATCAGCCAAACTAAAAACCTGCTGAGTGTTACGCAGGAAGAAGTCGAGAATATATTTAAAATCAACGTTCAAGGTACCCTTTGGGGTATTCAGGCAGCAGCGACAAAATTCAAAGCTCGCCAGCAGAAAGGCAAAATTATCAATGCCTCATCAATTGCCGGTCATGAAGGCTTTGCCCTGCTAGGCATTTATTCTGCTACCAAATTCAGTGTACGAGCACTCACTCAAGCAGCGGCAAAAGAGTTGGCCAGCTTCGGCATTACCGTCAATGCCTATTGTCCCGGAGTGGTCGGGACCGATATGTGGGTGGAGATCGATAAAAGAATGGCCGAAGAAACCGGCGCACCAATTGGCGCAACCTATAAAAAATATGTGGATGGCATTGCACTTGGTCGTGCAGAAACGCCGGAGGATGTCGCAGCCTTTGTTTCATACCTCGCCGGGCCGGATTCTGACTATATGACGGGACAAGCGCCATTAATCGACGGCGGTTTAGTGTTCAGATAATTCAGATCGCATCAGATCATGTTGTGATAAAAACCAGCCATTGGCTGGTTTTTTACGTTTAGCCGCCTACCCCTTCATGGTTAAAAAATGTTCAGCAGCCGCCCGACTATCTGCTAAGTTATCATTTTACGCCCACAGGAAGGAGCATGCCGATGTCCCGTCTTACCGCAAAAGATTTCGCCCCTGAATTGCTTGAACTCTATGACTATTATGCCCACGGCAGGATTACCAAGCGGCAGTTCCTTGAACTCGCGGCAAAATACGCCGTCGGTGGCCTGACAGCCATAACCATTTTGGGCCAACTCAGTCCAAATTATGCGCTAGCTCAGCAAGTTGAGTTCACTGATCCAGATATCATTCCTTCGTATATTACCTACCCCTCACCCAACGGGCACGGTGAAGTACGGGGCTATTTGGTGCGTCCCACCAAGGCAACTGGCCCCCTTCCTGCTGTGGTCGTTGTCCACGAAAATCGTGGGTTAAATCCGTATATTGAAGATGTGGCCCGCCGCGTGGCGAAAGCTGGCTTTATTGCACTCGCCCCTGATGGGCTCAGTTCTGTAGGTGGCTATCCCGGTAATGATGATAAAGGCCGTGAATTGCAGCAACAGATCGACCCAACCAAACTGATGAATGATTTTTTTGCGGCAATAGAGTTTCTGATGGCGAGTAAAGAAACCACCGGTAAAGTCGGGATTACAGGCTTTTGTTATGGTGGCGGTGTTGCCAATGCCGCCGCAGTGGCTTATCCCGAGCTTGCCGCCGCAGTGCCTTTCTATGGGCGTCAGGCGAAATCAGAAGATGTTCCCCGCATCAAAGCCCCGCTATTACTGCATTACGCCGAATTGGATACCAACATTAATGCCGGTTGGCCCGCTTATGAAGAAGCCCTTAAAGCGGCGGGTAAAACCTATGAAGCCTATATTTATCCGGGGGTAAATCACGGTTTTCACAACGATTCAACGCCGCGCTATGACAAAGCCGCTGCTGACCTTGCTTGGGAGCGCACAATAGCCTGGTTCCAGCATTATTTGGCCTAAACATGAGTTGGACTGAGCTAATGTCAATCTCATGGCGTTAGCTCGCCTTTCTGCCGTAGTCAGTATTTTCAATATTAAATGAAGATAATTCCACTTATCGGACGATAAAATTCCACAGAAAACTATCCAATAATCGCCAAACTTGTCAGATTTGAATGTTTTTCATTCTCATTTACTGATGCGGATCAAAATCTCTCACTTTAGCTGTTGATCAAATGATTATTATTATCATTTAATTCATCAACTACAGCTTAATGAGCCAACTATGAATATTGATCTGATGCCGTACCATGCCCGATTAGGGCCGCTGCCTTTTCCCAAACGCTGGGCAACGATGCCGTGGCGCGACAGCCGACCACTCCCTGCGGAGTCACTCCATGATAGCTGGCAGGCTTTGCTACAAAACGCACTTCCTCGCAATAAACGTTTGCTTTACTTACATATTCCGTTCTGCGCCACTCACTGTACTTTCTGCGGTTTTTACCAAAATCCGCTAAAATCTGACAGCACAGAGCGCTATACAGATTATCTGTTGCGAGAGCTGGGCATGGAGGCCGACAGCCCACTGCTGCAAGGCGGACCGATTCACGCAATCTATTTCGGGGGCGGGACACCAAGCGCCCTGTCTGCACAACAATTACATCGTATTATCAGCCAGTTGCGTAAAATATTGCCCTTAGCACCCGATTGTGAAATCACCGTTGAAGGGCGAATCTTTAATTTTGACGATGAACGAATTGATGCTTGTCTGGAAGCCGGCGCTAACCGTTTTTCCATTGGAGTTCAAACCTTTAATACTCGAATCCGTCAACGAATGGGCCGTAAAGCAGATCGTGACCAGACCATTCGCTTTCTGACTGATTTAGCGAGCCGGGATCGCGCTGCCGTCGTCTGTGACCTGATGTTTGGTTTACCTCATCAAACCCCGGAAACCTGGCAGGAAGATTTAGCCATTGTGCGTCAGTTGCCGCTGGATGGCGTTGACCTGTATGCCCTCAACTTGTTGCCAACCACTCCTCTTGCCAAGTCAGTGGAGAATAACCGGGTGGAGCTGCCGACATTGGCACAACAATGTGATTTTTACTGTAGCGGTGCCGATAGCCTTGCACAGGCGGGTTGGCATCAGTTGAGTAACAGCCACTGGGCGCGCACTACCCGTGAGCGCAACCTATATAACTTGTTGATTAAGCAAGGTGCTGATTGCCTCGCACTGGGTAGCGGTGCCGGTGGGTCTTTGCAAGGGCATGCCTATATGCAGCATCGCAGCTTAGATAACTACTACCGATTAATCGATAGCGGGCAAAAGCCCCTGATGATGATGACGCAAGCCAGCGGCGAGCATCCGTGGCGCGCCAAATTACAAAGTGGCATTGAAGTGGGTCGTTTAGATCTGAGCGAATTAGTGGCGAACCCGAATCCTTTGATGCCACTGATCGCGCAGTGGCATCAGTGCCACCTGCTGAAAGATAACAGTTTTTGCTTGCGCCTCACGGATAGTGGGCGTTTTTGGGCCAGCAATATGATGCAGGCACTGCAACACCTAATTCCTTCACTTATCACCGCGGAAAGCCACTCATGAATAGCCAATCACCAAATAATAAATTGCCACTCGCCGAGTTCCTTGCCACTCAACCGGACGGCACTCTTGAGCAAATTGCACAGGATTATCAGGTTAGCCCATTGGATGTGGTGCGCGTATTACCGGAACGAATATTGGCTGGAGCAGAGCAGTTTGGTCGCGTCTGGGACAGCATGACGGAGTGGGGGGATGTCACCACATTGGTGCATACCGCCGACATTATTCTGGAACACAAAGGCCCATTGCCGAGTGGTTTTCATCGCCACGGCTATTTCAACCTGCGTGATAAGCAAGGCCTCAGCGGCCATATCAGAGCACAAAATTGTCAGGCAATTGCCTTGCTGGAGCGCCCATTTATGGGGATGGCAACCGCATCGGTCCAGTTCTTCAATCAGAAGGGCGAAGTCATGCTGAAAGTGTATGTCGGCCGTGATGAACATCGTCAGCTACGCGCTGATGGACTTGCCGCATTTCATCAATTGGCGCAACAGCTTCAAGCTGAGCAACAAGTTGCCGCAAAAACAGCCGAGGAAACACCATGAAACCTTGGCTGATATTCGGCGCCGGTCATGGTGTAGGGGCGCATTTGCTGGCACTGGCAAATCAACATGCCAATGCGCCACTGAATCCTCGTCCCATCACCCTATTGATACGTCATCCGCAGCACGCTGAAGTGCTGCGCAGTCAGGGTCTGACGGTAGTCTGTGGCGATGCTTGCGATCCGGACGCGGTGCTTGAGGCCTGTAAATTAGCCGGCCCGGAAGCCGCGATTATTTCGACATTGGGTAGCCGCAGTGCCGACTATCAAGGCAATCGACTGATCATAGATACCGCCGAGAAACTTGGCCTGAAACGCATGCTTTTGGTGACGTCAATTGGCTGTGGTGATAGCTGGCCGACACTCTCTCCTGCGGCCCGTGCTGCTTTCGGTCAGGCGGTGCGTGAAAAATCGCTGGCCGAGAGTTGGTTACAGACCAGTAGCCTGATTTATACCCTGATTCGCCCCGGCGGTTTACTGGATAAGCCCGCGACGGGTAATGCCATCCGTCTGCAAGCTGAGGCTCATGGCATGATCACTCGGGAAGATGTAGCACGTCATATCAGTCAAATGATTGAAGACCCTACCACATATCACCAAATTTACGCGTTAATTGAGCCGGGATTAGCTCGTTAATTAAAAGCAAATTAACAATAAATATGTCTTGATGTAACATCGAGTCATGATTGATAATACTTATCATATTGATAGAGATTATCATTACTGGTTATATGGATAAACAGTTGAATAAGACGCCAATATTGAACGACGAACCTGCTGTCGAGTATCCGACGGCAAGTAAACCTTTGTCTGTCACCAGCGAACAGTTGCTGAGAGGGCATGGTGTGGCCTTTATCGTCCATCAGGGCGAGTGTTATCAACTGCGTCAAACTAAGGCCGGGAAACTGATACTGACTAAATAATATGCATCTAAACCTGAGTGATTGATGTTGCCGTAAACAGCGCATCAAGGCGAGGGGATGATGCTCAATGCAAGCCACCCAGATTCTATAATCAAGGCAGCCAGCAACCTATCTATTTGTTTTTGCATATTAATTTTTTTGCATAGAAAAATATGGAGAATTGCCGACATGCCTCGTTCCACCTCTGACCGTTTCCGCTGGTCGCCACTCAGTTTGGCAATCGCTTGCGCCCTGCCCCTTGCTGTTCAAGCTGCGGATACCACCACCAGCAGCAAAAAACACGCCACCGACACGATGGTAGTCACTGCTACGGGCAATGAGCGCAGTAGCTTTGAAGCGCCGATGATGGTGACAGTGGTCGAGGCAAACTCACCGACCAGCGAAACCGCCACTTCTGCCGCAGACATGCTACGCAAAATACCGGGACTGACCGTTACCGGAAGTGGCCGTGTTAATGGCCAGGATGTGACCTTGCGCGGCTATGGCAAGCAAGGCGTATTGACGTTGGTTGATGGGATCCGTCAAGGCACTGATACCGGCCATTTGAACTCGACTTTCCTCGATCCCGCGCTAGTCAAACGTGTCGAAGTGGTTCGTGGCCCATCCGCACTGCTCTATGGCAGCGGCGCATTGGGTGGGGTTATTTCTTATGAGACGGTCGATGCTGCGGATTTGCTATCACCGGGCCAAAATACCGGTTATCGCGTATATAGCTCCGCCGCCACTGGCGACCACAGCTTCGGTCTGGGTGCCAGCGCATTTGGTCGCACTGACGATGTTGATGGCGTTATCTCATTTGGTACCCGCGATATCGGCAACATCCGCCAGAGTGACGGTTTTAATGCCCCCAATGATGAAACCATCAGCAATGTTCTGGCAAAAGGTACTTGGCGCATTGATCAGGTGCAGTCATTGAGCGCAAATCTGCGCTACTACAACAACAATGCGATAGAGCCAAAGAACCCGCAAACCAGCGCGGCGTCTAGCAGCAATGTTCTGACAAACCGCTCAACTATCCAGCGCGATGCACAGCTCAGCTACAGCCTTAAACCTCTCGATCAAGAATGGTTGAATGCTACGGCGCGGGTTTATTACTCCGAAGTAGAAATCAATGCTCGCCCACAAGGTTCCCTTGAAGAGGGGCGCAAGCAGACAACGAAAGGCGGGAAGCTGGAAAACCGTACCCGCCTGTTCACTGATAGTTTTGCCTCACATTTACTGACTTACGGTACTGAAGCCTACAAACAGGAACAGACGCCGGGTGGAGCCACTGAAAGCTTCCCACAGGCAGACATTCGTTTTGGTTCTGGTTGGTTACAAGATGAAATCACTCTGCGCGATCTGCCGGTGTCCATTTTAGCCGGGACTCGCTATGACAACTATCGTGGTAGTAGTGACGGTTACGCTGATGTCGATGCGGATAAATGGTCATCACGCGGTGCGGTTAGCATTATGCCGACTGACTGGTTGATGCTGTTTGGCTCCTACGCCCAAGCATTCCGCGCCCCGACCATGGGTGAGATGTATAACGATTCGAAACACTTCTCTATGGGCCCGATGAGGACCAACTATTGGGTGCCAAATCCCAATCTGAAGCCAGAAACCAACGAAACGCAGGAATATGGTTTTGGTTTGCGCTTTAGCAACCTGTTGATGGCCGATGATGACCTGCAATTCAAAGCCAGTTACTTCGATACCAATGCTAAAGACTATATCGATACCAAGGTGAATATGGCAGCCATGACCACCACCTCGGTAAATATCGATCGAGCAAAAATCTGGGGTTGGGATGCCACCATGACTTACCAGACCAGCGTGTTTAGTTGGGATCTGGCCTATAACCGTACCCGCGGCAAAAACCAGAATACCAATGCCTGGCTCGAATCCATTAACCCGGATACCGTCACCAGCACTGTAGATGTTCCGGTGGCCAATAGCGGTTTTGCGGTCGGCTGGATTGCCACCTTTGCTGACCGTTCTCAGCCGTTAAGCACCGGTAAGCGTCAGGCAGGCTATGGCCTCAATGACTTCTATGTCAGCTATAAAGGGCAGGAACAGATGAAAGGTGTGACCACCACCGTGGTACTGGGTAACGCATTTGATAAAGAGTATTACGCGCCACAGGGCGTGCCTCAAGATGGGCGCAACGCTAAGTTTTTCGTGAGTTATCAGTGGTAGTCCAGAGAAAAAAGATAGTCTGAAATATCGCATCCGGTAATCCAATCTGTGGATTACCGGATTATCATTTAACACTGTCACCTGCATATAAAAAATCAATAGAACGAGGAAGTCATTATGAGCAAGTCAATATATGAGCAGTACGTCCAAGCCAAAGCAGATAATCCGGGCAAATATGCGCGCGATTTAGCCACCCTGATGGAGATTTCAGAAGCGGAACTGACCCACAGCCGGGTTGGCCATGATGCTAAACGTTTGCATGCTGATGCTCGCACTCTGCTGGCGGCCTTGGAAGCAGTGGGTGAAGTCAAAGCGATCACCCGCAACACTTATGCAGTACATGAGCAAATGGGCTGCTACGAGAATCAACACCTGAATGGCCATGCCGGATTGATCCTCAACCCGCGTAACCTGGATTTACGTTTGTTCCTCAATCAGTGGGCCAGCGCCTTTACTTTGACAGAAGAAACGCGCCACGGCGTGCGCCATAGCATTCAGTTCTTCGACCATCAGGGTGATGCTTTACATAAAGTGTATGTCACGGAAAAAACTGACATGGCCGCTTGGGATGCACTGCTGGCGAAGTTTATCAGTGCAGAAAACCCAGAATTACAGTTAGAGCCACTGCGTGCCACTGAGGTTACCGAACCGACTGCCACAGATGATGCTGTCGATGCTGAATGGCGTGCCATGACTGATGTGCACCAGTTCTTCCAGTTGCTCAAGCGCAATAATCTGACTCGCCAACAAGCCTTCCGTGCCGTCGGCGATGATCTGGCTTATCAGGTTGATAACAGCTCACTGACGCAACTGCTGCATATCGCACAGCAAGAGCAGAACGAAATCATGATTTTCGTCGGTAACCGCGGTTGTGTGCAAATTTTCACTGGCATGATTGAAAAAGTCACTCCACATCAAGACTGGATTAACGTTTTCAACCAGCGTTTTACGCTACATCTGATCGAAACAGCCATTGCTGAAAGCTGGATTACCCGCAAGCCGACCAAAGACGGATTTGTCACCAGCCTGGAGCTGTTTGCTGCCGATGGCACCCAGCTTGCTCAACTTTATGGTCAGCGTACTGAAGGCCAACCAGAACAAAACCAATGGCGTGAGCAGATTGCTCGCCTAAACAATAAGGATATCGCCGCATGAGACTAAGGTTGCTGTCACTCCCTTTCATTCTGTCACTGAGTGCCTATCTTCTGCCGCTGAATACATTAGCCGCAGAACGTATTGTCACCATTGGTGGCGATGTAACAGAAATCGCCTATGCACTGGGTGCCGGTGGCGAGATTGTGGCCCGTGACAGTACCAGTCTACAACCTCAGGCGGTGCAGAAGCTGCCTGATGTCGGCTATATGCGCATGCTCAATGCCGAAGGGATTCTGGCAATGAAGCCCACCATGCTGCTGGTGAGCGAACTTGCGCAACCTTCACTGGTGCTCAAACAAGTTGCTGACAGCGGTGTGAACGTCGTCACCGTCCCCGGTCAAACAACGCCGGAAAGTGTGGCGGTGAAGATAAATGCAGTTGCCGCAGCACTGCATCAGCAGGAAAAAGGGCAAGAATTGATTAAGGACTATCAGCAACGTTTGGGCGCAGTGAGCAATACGCCGCTGCCAGTCAAAGTGCTGTTCGTCATGAGCCACGCCGGCTTAACGCCAATGGCCGCTGGCCAAAATACCGCCGCCGATGCCATGATCCGTGCTGCGGGTGGCAACAATGCAATGCAAGGCTTCAGCCGCTATCGTCCATTATCGCAAGAAGGGGTTATTGCCAGCGCACCCGATTTATTGCTGATCACCAGTGACGGTGTAAGAGCACTGGGGGGCAGTGAAGGTATCTGGAAATTACCGGGCATGGCTTTAACACCTGCAGGTAAAAATAAACGCCTGTTAGTTGTCGATGATATGGCATTGCTCGGCTTTGGTCTGGAAACACCGCAAGTGCTGGCGCAACTGCGCAAAGGCATGGAACAAGCGCAATGAATTGCCGTGTCCATCCACGCCTGATGCTCGGCATCTTGCTGATGATTCTGATTCTATTAGCGCTCGGCTCGGCCAATATGGGGGCATTAACCCTCTCGTTTCGCACGTTATGGCATGCATCATTAGATGATGCCATGTGGCATATCTGGCTAAATATTCGTCTGCCCCGCGTGCTATTAGCTGTGGTTGTGGGTTGTGCGCTGGCGGTTTCCGGCGCCATTATGCAGGGGTTATTCCGCAACCCGCTAGCCGACCCAGGCCTACTGGGTATCAGCAGCGGCGCGGCCTTGTGTGTCGGGCTGATTATTGTCATGCCATTTAGCCTGCCGCCACTGTTGGCACTTTATAGCCATATGGTGGGAGCCTTTATCGGCAGTCTGGCCATTTCTGCCATTATCTTTACCCTCAGCCGCTGGGGGCATGGCAATTTATCGCGCCTGCTGTTGGCGGGTATCGCGATCAATGCGTTGTGTGGTGCCGCAGTCGGCGTGCTGACTTATATCAGTGATGACCAGCAGTTACGCCAATTCTCCTTATGGAGCATGGGGAGCTTGGGTCAAGCACAATGGTCGACACTTCTGGTCGCCGCATCGTTAATCCTGCCCGCTTGTGTGCTCGGTTTATTACAGGCGCGCCAGTTGAATTTATTGCAGTTAGGGGATGAAGAAGCGCATTACCTTGGCGTCAATGTGCGGCAAGCTAAGCTGCGCTTGCTGTTACTCAGCGCAATATTGATTGGTGCGGCAGTGGCGGTCAGTGGCGTTATCGGTTTTATCGGCCTGGTTGTCCCACATCTTATCCGCATGCGGATTGGCGCTGATCACCGCTGGCTATTACCCGGTGCTGCACTGGGTGGAGCTTGCTTATTATTGACTGCGGATACATTGGCGCGAACTTTAGTTGCTCCGGCTGAAATGCCTGTCGGGTTGATAACCAGTCTCTTAGGTGGGCCTTATTTTCTGTGGCTGATTTTACGTCAGCGGGAGCAACGCAGTGGTTGATATGGCAGGAATGAATAGCGCGGCAATAACATCGACGGCGTTATTAGAAGCAAATCAGCTGTCCTACCAAGTACAGGGGCGAAAACTGATTAATAACGTTTCACTACAAATTGCCAGCGGTGAAATGGTGGCGATTATCGGGCCAAACGGTGCAGGGAAATCCACGTTACTGCGTTTGTTAACCGGCTATCTGACGCCGTCAGATGGCGAGTGTCAGTTGCTGGGGAAAAACCTCAATAGCTGGCAGCCACAAGCATTGGCCCGCACCCGTGCGGTGATGCGCCAATACAGTGATTTGGCGTTTCCATTTAGTGTCAGTGAAGTGATTCAGATGGGGCGCGCACCTTATGGGGCGGCGCAAAACCGGCATGCATTACAAGAAGTGATGGCACAGACGGATTGTTTGGCACTGGCACAGCGTGACTATCGTGCACTGTCCGGTGGTGAGCAGCAACGTGTACAGCTTGCACGGGTATTAGCACAATTGTGGCAACCCGAACCAACGCCGCGTTGGCTGTTCCTTGACGAACCGACATCCGCATTAGATTTGTATCATCAACAACATACGTTGCGTCTACTGCGTCAGCTCACTCTCCAGGAACCTTTGGCAGTGTGCTGTGTGCTGCATGATCTGAATCTGGCGGCACTGTATGCCGATCGTATTTTGTTGCTGGCACAGGGTGAACTCGTTGCCTGCGGCACACCAGAAGAAGTGCTCAACGCCGAAACACTAACCCGCTGGTATCAGGCCGATTTGGGCATTTCACGCCACCCTGAAACTGCCCTGCCGCAGATTTATTTACGTCAATAAATCTGCGGCAAATTAAATGATGCCCAGAGCCAGCCTATGGTTGGTGAGCTTGATGACAAACTTATTTTGTCACTCCGAAACTAGCGGGGCGACTGCGCCGATGGGCGCTCCGACGGCTCACACCGTTACGACCCATTCGGCACATTTCCCCGCTTATCAACTTTGTCAGTTGCCAGAGCCAGTCTATGGCTGGTTCTGCTTTTCCAGCACTTGCGGAGATTCAATCTCTGCCAACAATTCATAAATCGTTTTACCCACTTTTTGCACTGCCCGCTCAATTTCTATCGTCATCGGCTTACTGTAGCTTAAGCGCAAACAGTTACGGTATTTCCCCGAGGCCGAACTAATAAGCCCGGCAGCAACCTGCACACCCAGCGGTAACAAGCAGCGATTGAGTCGCTGGCTATCAAATCCGTGTGGCAATTCGACCCATAACATAAAACTCCCCTGCGGCCTGCTCAGGCAAGTATTCGGTGGGAAATACTTCATCACCCAGCTGGTCATAATGTCGCGATTACGTTGGTATTGGCGGCGCATCCGGCGCAAGTGCTGCATGTAATGCCCTTGCTTGATAAATTCAGCCATTGCCAATTGAGGCAGAGAGGCGACCCGCCCGGCGGAAATATATTTCATATGCAGCGCTTTATCTAAATAGCGCCCAGGGGCAATCCAACCGATACGCAAACCGGGGGCGACGGTTTTAGAAAAGGAGCTGCACAGCAATACACGCCCATCATCGTCAAATGAAGCTATCGTGGGAGGGCGCGGATATTGATACGCCAAAGCACCATAAACATCGTCTTCGATAATCGCGATGTCATAGCGCTGGGCGAGTATCAGCAGCGCTTTTTTTCGCTCATCTGGCATATTGTAACCCAGCGGATTATTACATGTCGGTGTAAGCTGAACCGCCTTAATTGGCCATTGATCCAAAGCCATTTCCAACGCTTCCAAACTGATCCCGACCACTGGATCAGTTGGGATCTCAATGACTTTCATACCCATTCCTTTCAAGGTTTGCATCGCACCATGAAAACTTGGGGAGTCAACGGCAACAATATCACCGGGTTGGCAGACTGCACCCAGTGCCACAGCCAATGCGCCATGGCAGCCAGATGTAATAATGATATTCTCAGCCGATTGATGATTACCACTGTCCAGCATCAAGCGAGCTATTTGTTCACGCAATACCAAGGAGCCGTAAATATTGTCATACTCCAGCACTTCTTCACTCTGATGGAGGCTAACGCGGCTCAACAAGCGACTCAGTATTTTAAGCCCCGGAGCAGAAAGATCCGGCGAGCCAGCACCCAGATAAATAATATTTTCCTGCACACTTCTTTGCAGGAAAGCCAAGGTATTTTCCCACTGAGAGATTTCTACTGGCCGCTGTGCATGGGTGCATGTCGCAGGTAAAGAAGGTAGGTTTGAGCAGCAACGAACGAAATAACCTGATTTCGCTCGCGCTTCGATAAGCAAGCGTTCTTCCAATTGTCGATAAGCCTGCTGGACAGTACTGATGCTGACACCATGTTCGTCACTCAACACTCTGACGGAAGGGAGTCGTTCACCGGCGCTATACAACCCTTCTTTAATACGCTGACTAAGAATGTCAGCCAGTTGTTGGTAACGAGTCATTGATATCACCTAATCAGTAGTAACCAGTACAGATGGCATTAATTTGCACCATTCAGTTCATATATCTCACATCTGTATGGAAATAATAGTCCTAATTTGCATCTGTAATGTTTTACGCCAAAGCTTCATTCTAATGACTCAGCGACTGACGAGGAGTCATAATGAATAATATAATTGAAAATCAAATAGATGAATGCTGTTCGTCAACCATGCAGGCTGTAAAAAAACGCCGCAATATTTTTATTCGATTGTGGGGAAAAGCATACAGATGTGCATATCAATGGAATGAACGGCGTAAAACAGCCTATACACTGGAGCGATTGAGTTCAGCTCAACTAAAGGACATTGGCCTAAGCCGTGATGACATCAAACGAGATTACAGCCGCCCATTTTGGCGCTAAATGTGACTTGATGGACAAAAACGGGCTGCCCATTCAAATAAAGAGTCTCGTGTTATTACTTTATCCTTAGAGCGGGCAGCTCAGTTTTACGACTATTATTCCTCATTAGCTTGCCAATATGGTGCTACTGAGGAAGTTGGCTCTAATAAGGTTCAATTTTTTTCTTATCAACTAGATCTGAGAGTGGAAATAGTGAGCACAAATTAATATTGCTTCACTATCTTATTTAGCGCGGATATAAAGAAATCAATATCGTCCAGAGTGTTATACACCGCAAATGAAACTCTGACGGTTTCATTGACGCCAAAGAAAGCCATTAATGGCTGAGCACAATGACGACCGACCTGAACGGCAATTCCGGCCTTATCGAGTGCCAGGCCAATAACTCGCGCGGGAATACCTTCGGCAATAAAACTGACAACTGCGGCTTTTATCGGTGATTGACCTAAAATATAAATAGCAGGCAATAAGGAAAGCTGCTGCGTAAGATAATCTAGTAATTTTTGTTCATGCTGGGCAATAGCTTTAATCCCAAGCTCTTGCAGCCAGGTAATAGCGGCCCCCAATCCGATGATTCCAGCAATATTTGCAGTGCCAGCCTCAAAGCGCCGTGGAGGGTCAACAAAAGTAGATTGTTCAAAGTTAACATCTGCCACCATTCCACCACCACATTGCCATGGCGGCATATTCCGCAGAATATTGCTGCGACCATACAACACGCCAATACCCGTAGGCCCATAAACTTTATGGCCAGAGAAGACATAAAAATCTGAATCTAGCTCTTGCACATCAATGGCGATATGAGGCACTGCCTGGGCACCATCAATCAGTACTATGTTTCTTCTTTTTTGCCCCAATGCCTTTTGTCGTATGCCCTTACTGCTTGAATAATAGCCACTACTGGATTGATGGTACCCAGCACATTTGAGACATGAGAAAGTGCTAAAATCCGCGTGCGATGACTCAGTAATTGTTCAAGAAAACCGGTCTGTAATATCCCATTGTTATCTACCGGCAGAATTTTTAGCTGCGCGCCAACCTCTCGGCATAGCTGTTGCCACGGGATAATATTACTGTGAGGCTCCAGAGCCGAAATCAAGATTTCATCACCTGCATGCAAATATGTCTTCCCCCAACTTGCCGCCACTAAATTAATAGCCTCTGTTGTTCCTTGAGTAAAAACTATTTCATCTACCGACTGAGCATTAAGAAACAACCGCACTTGTTCTCTAACTTGTTCTAACTCTGTGGGTGCGAGTTGGGTGAATGTATCGACTCCCCGATGTGCATTTGCATAATATTCGCTATAACATTTTGTTATTGCATCAATGACCACCTGTGATTTTTGGACAGGAAGATGCATTATCTAAATAAACTAATGGATGACCATTTAACTGTTGTTTGAGAATGGGAAACTGTCTATAAATAGCATCAATATCCAATATCCCCCCATCTATTTGAGTATTTACCATAAGACACCTCAATATTGTAAATCTGCTTTAATATTTTCACGAAAATCTGTCCTCTCCAATGGATGTGAATTATTATTCATTGTG
Source organism: Yersinia alsatica (assembly GCF_902170305.1). Classification (GTDB taxonomy): domain Bacteria; phylum Pseudomonadota; class Gammaproteobacteria; order Enterobacterales; family Enterobacteriaceae; genus Yersinia; species Yersinia alsatica. The sequence continues at coordinate 15,475 of NZ_CABHWW010000013.1, forward strand.
AAAATGCTAGCTTGATATTAATTAATTTATAGGTACAGAATCATCTTATAATGATTCCAATTATAGTGTTCCTTTTTTAATTAGTATGTTTTTATTTTATTTTTTATTTAAATAATAAACCCGCTATATAGCGGGTTAGGTAATTAATGTTTTGATACTAATGCATTAGAAGTCATAACCTACTGTCGCCTGTACCGAGCGCTCTGCCCCCCAGTAGCAGTAAGAAGTGCTGTAACAGGCCGCAACGTATTTCTTATCGGTAATATTATTTACATTCAATTGGACGAATGCCCCCTTCAGTGATGCTGCCCAAGTGCCCAAATCGGCGCGAACCGAAGCATCGCCCAGCGTATAAGAAGGCACACGTAAGGTATTAGCATCATCGGCCCACTGCTTGCCAATATAACGGATACCTGCACCAACATTAATGCCGTAGCCCGCCTCATATTGCGCCCACAGTGACGCCATATTTGACGGCGCTAACACCGGCGTATTGCCATCATTACCATCAATAGCATCTTTGAATTTCACGCGGTTATAGGTGTAGCCCGCAATCACACTTAAACGGTCGTTAATCTGGCTGCGCGCTTCCAACTCCAGCCCCTGTGAATTCACCTTACCTGCTGGCACATAATAGGTCGCCGGAACGGCACGGTTTGCCACATCATTCTGTGTCAGGTCGTATAACGCGGCGGAATAGAGTGAAGAACTGCCCGGTGGCTGATACTTGATACCCACTTCATACTGCTCGCTGGTCATCGGTTTCAGCAGTTTTTGCTGTGCATCTGGGAATAGACTTGGCGTGATGGCTTGGCTGTAACTGACGTAGGGTGAAATACCGCTATCGAAGCTATACAGTAATGAAGCGCGCCCACTGGCGTGTTTATCCGTACGCTCATCACTGGTATTGGCAGTCTTATTAATATTTTCCGTTTTCATTCGATCATAACGGCCGGACAAATTCAGATGCCAATTATCCCACTTCATTTCATCTTGCAAATAAATGCCACTCTGCTCATAACGGCGACTTAAATAGGATGAATTGATGCCAGGGGTTGTCAGCAGATAATCGCGGTACAGCGTACTGCCGCCAGAAATACCGGTGTAAGGATTCAATGTGGTGGCAAACGCGCTGTCGCTACGCAGATTATTGCGGAACTTCTGGAAGTCGCCCCCCAACATCACCTTATGCTCGACTACCGCCGTCGCAAAATTGGCCTGCAATTGGTTATCCACCGCAAATGCATTGAGTGAGGAATCTTCACCAGAGTAATAGCGGTTCATCAGCGTGCGATCGCTATTCCAGCCCCCCTGATAAACCTGTTCTAACTGACTATTAGAGTGGGTATAGCTGGCATTTTGCCGGAAAGACCAGACTTCATCGAACTGGTGCGCAAATTCGGAACTGTAGATTTGCTGCCAACGTTTAAACACATTGTGGTTAGTTTCGCCATCAAAGAAACCGCGACTTAACTTCTGCCCATAAATACTGCCATCCGCAGGAACCGCACTGTGATAACCACCAGAGGGGTCTTTTTGCAAATTTGCGCGCAATAATAATGAGGTATTTTCATCTGGCTGCCACAACAATGATGGAGCAATCGCATAGCGCTCTTCACGCTGATGGTCATACATGGTGTCACTGTTGCGCGTGATACCGGTCAGGCGAAATGCCCAATGCTCGGAAATCGCATCGGTATAATCAAAGGCGACATCTTGCGTATTGTGATTACCCGCCGTCAGACGGAAGTGGCCTTCAGAGGCAAATTGCGGGCGCTTGGATGTCATCATCACTACGCCACCGGGGATACTTTGACCATACAATGCCGAGGACGGGCCTTTGATCACGTCAATGCGCTCAAGAAACCACGGATCGACCTGTAACACATTATAACTGCCGCCATCACTGAGCAGTCGCAGGCCATCAAGGAAGGTATTGTTCACATCCCCGCCATGGAAACCGCGCAAAGCGACAGTGTCATAACGGGTTGCGCCGCCAGAAAAACCAGTGAATACACCGGGCGTATAATTCAGCGCCTGGTTAACCGTCGCCACATTTTGATCATCCATTTGCTGACGGGTAATTACCGACACCGACTGCGCTGTCAGAATTAACGGCTGGTCGGTTTTGGTTGCCCCTTTGGTAGTTTTGGCGGTGTAGCCTGAAGTGGGTAAATCAGCTGCCTGACCGGCTTTGGCGGTGACTTCTATCGTATCGTCAGCCATTGAAGCGAATGGAATAAAAATAGCCAGTGAGCACAAAACAGCAGAACGCTTTATTAAAAAAGCCGAGAACATAGTTATCTTCCCCAGATAATTATCCCCAAAGAACGTGCCGTTATTGGTTGGCGGCAAGTAAGAAGGGTATAGGCATATAAAATAGATGGTGATTAATCAGCGTCCATGCTATTTCCGCAGCGCAAATTCTGTTGTCTGCGAGCCACATATCGTGGGTCCATAAGTGCAGCGCACAATTTATTAAATGAGAGTATTAATTACAATGATAATTATTATCTTTCTTATTAAATTTAAGATAGTAATTATCAGAGTAAGATTATTCCGTCGCTCAGCGTCTGTGCCACAATAGCTTTCTGCTAGGCTTAACGGCATACCTCTACTTATTAACGGGTTTATTGTGGCACTCACTTTGGGGCTGATAGGTTTTATGGAAAAGAATGGGTACTTGGTTTCACGGCGATATGATCCCCTACAATTTTTGCTACGAACATGCCCGACACGAGCATCTCTGCGGCTAACATTTCTGCTAATCACACTTATTTTTGCCTCAACAACGGGCGCTGTTTTTGCGGCGACCTCCTCAGATTCCGCGACAGAAAACAGTGACGCACCAGCAAAACCTGCGGTGTCAGTACAATTAATTACCCTGCAAAAACAATTAGATAAACTAAAGCAGAATGTTTCTGTCAGTACATCTGATAACGAATTGAATGCATTAAAAGAGACATCGTTGGCACTGGTTCGGGATGCCGATATACTGCTTGAAGATCTGAAACCCAAGCGAGAGCAACTGCAAACCCAGTTGGATGTTTTAGGCCCGCCGCCTGCGGCTGGATCATTGGCTGAAACCCCGGTAGTGGCGCAACAGCGCCGAGTATTGAATACCCGTAAAGTCCAGTTGGATGGTCAGAATGACCAAGCTCAGGCCATCAAGACCAATGCAGAAAATCTGGCAACGCAAATTATCGCCTTGCGCCATTCGGCATTAAAGACCCAAATCGCCCTAAACTCCGGCAGTATTCTGGGTGCCAATTTCTGGGCCCCCATCATTAGTCCCAATCCAGATGACGATCGGCGGCTGAAAGATTTTATTCAAGAACTGAGTGATGCTTGGAGTGCTGCCTGGGAGCCAGAGTGGCGTTTTGGCACCACAATATATCTGCTACTGGCGCTGTCTATCAGTATCTTTGGCTTTAAGTTCCTCGACAGCCTGACCGCCTGGTTCTGTACCAAATGTCTGCCGCCCGGCCCATTGCGCCGCAGTTTTATGGCTTCGGCAACCACGCTTTATACCGTGTTGATTACTGTCACAGTGGCTCAGTGCATCACTCAGACTTTCACCCGCATGCCGGATACATCACCGGTAGTGATGAACTTTTCGCAGGTTTTTGTTCAGTTAATGTTTTTCTCTGCACTGGTGGCCGGTCTTGGGCGAGCATTTTTATCGAATCAGCGCCCCTCATGGCGATTGCCCGCTATTGCTGATGAAGTCGCTGCCTCACTGAAATTATTTCCACCGCTATTAGCCAGCTGCATTATGATTTTTGGTGCGATTGATCAGATGAACAATATGATCAATGTCAGCGTGTCAGGAACCATTTTTGGTAACGGTATATCGGCAATGTTAATGGCACTCACTGCGGCCATTATTCCCTTACGGGCCAACCGAATACGGCGTAATTTGGTGGCAAATGGTGAAAAACCCGAGGCCTATTCCACACTAGCCGGGTTGATTCATTTCGCTATCGGCATGACGGCACTCGCCATATTAGTGTCACTGTTGATGGGCTATATCTCACTGGCAAAATTCTTGAGTTATAAACTGGTATGGAGCTGTTTGGTTCTCTCCTGTTTGTATTTACTGACCCACCTGTGTGTTGATTTAGCCGAGAGTATTTTTTCACCCACCAGCCGTGCCGGTAAGGCGATTAAACAGTCACTGAATATTGACGATCGTCATTTGTCACAAGCCGCCACATTATTATCTGCCACCAGTAAAGTATTGCTGATATCGCTGGCTATTCTTGCTCTGCTTGATGGCACTTTTGGCTCTACCACCCCCATTTCACTGCTACAAAAGGCCGTCGGGCTATTAAGTGGTGAAGGGTTGGAAGAATTGAATATTGTTCCAGCCAATTTACTGAATTCAGTGATTTGTTTGCTGGTCGGGTTATATGTGCTGAAAGCGGCGCGTCGTTGGCTAAGTCATGAATTCCTGCCAAAAACCCAAATGGATTCTGGCATAAAAACCTCGGCGGTAACGCTATTCAGTAATATCGGCTATGTGTTGGTCATTCTGTTGACCTTATCGGTGCTGGGTATTCAGTGGAATAAATTAGCCTGGATTGTCAGTGCCCTGTCAGTGGGCATCGGCTTTGGCTTACAAGAGATTGTGAAGAACTTTATTTCCGGCATTATTTTGCTGACCGAGCGACCAGTCAAAGTGGGGGATTTGATCAGTATCAGTGGTGTTGAGGGAGATATTCGCCGCATAAATGTTCGCGCCACCGAAATTCAGCTCAGTGACCGCTCGACAGTCATTGTGCCGAACTCTCAATTAATTTCTCAGAATGTGCGCAACGCCACCATGGCCAATGCCCAAGGGGTGGTGACCATTGCCCTAACCTTCCCGCTGGATTTAGATATTGAACTGGCGCAATCGCTGCTGATAGAGGCTTATAAAGAGCATGAGTCAATATTGGAGACGCCAGAACCGTCGGTGAAATTCAGCCAGTTAAGCCCGGATGGTATTGTGCTCAGTGTCACCGGTTTGGTGCCAAGTCCACGCATGGTCAGCAACACCAAAAGTTCGTTGTTATACAGTATCTTAAAACGCCTCCGCGCATCGGGCGTTTCACTGGCCACCGCAGCACCGGCCCGAGCCACGACGACGGCAAACTAGACTTGAGTGGGCCATCAGTATTATCCAGAAGATAACGCTAATGGCCCCGGTATTATTTATTTGGTTGAACTCGAACTAAACATCTTAGGATTACGCCCTATCCATTTTAGCGCTGAATCAGATAGCGGATCGTCGGGCCATCCTGCTGAATATCGAGCACGGTATAGCCGTAATTTCGGGCATCCAGCGGGATATTATTGATGGATTGTGGGCAATCACTGATCACTTCCAGAATTTCACCGGGTTTCAATTGCGGCATCGCTTCCAGTGTCGCCACCGCAGGGTATGGGCAAGGTTCGCCCACCATATCCAACCGGTAATCAGGCACAATAGCAGTGCCAGCTGGCGAATGATTAGTCGATGAAGTGTTGCTCATGATGGCTCCTTAGCCAGTGTTGATGCGGTTGTTTTCTGTTTGCGGAAGAAGTGCTTTTCCCACCACAACATGGCAGCAAAGGCGATGGCTAGCATCAGGTAAGTCACTAACAATCCCCCCATTGGCCCGAAGGTTTCCAACAGATTAACCTTGTCATAATGGGTCGCCAGCGTTGGGGCAAAATCATCCCAGTAATATGCCAGCAGGGTCGCACCAATAATGTTACCCAACCCTACCCACCAATAGTGAATTTGCCCTTCTACCGCGCGGTACATCCAGCCGGTTTCACAGCCCCCCGCCAGCACAATCCCAAAACCAAACAGCAAACCACCAATGACCGCATTTGGCCCAGCCCATAAAATCTTAGGTGCCACGCCCAGTTGAACATAACTGAAAATGCCAATCGCACTGGCCGCCATCCCCAGAATAATGGCCTTGGCCATATGAGTGCGCCCGGTTATCCACAGGTCACGGAACGCGGAGGTAAAGCAAATCTGTGCCCGCTCAATCAGCACGCCAAAACCAATGCCGCACAGCATAGCAATGCCCAGTTTTGGGTGGCGGAATAACTCAATCAGTGACCAGCTCAGCGCCAGAAAAAATACCACCATGCCGAGACGAAAACGACGCGCAGCCCTGGCGGTATGCTGTGTCAGAGGCGAAGCCGCTGTCACTTTTTGTAATTTCACCGGGATACGAAACAGCGGTAACAGGGTAAATTTGGCGCCAAAGTAGGAGCCCGCAGCGGTCGCCAGTGCGAAAAACCATGCATGCAGTGAAAATTGCGGAATCCCCGTAAAGAAGGCCGCCAAATTACACCCCATTGCCAACCGAGCACCAAAACCGGCAATAATGCCGCCAACCAGTGCTTGGGCGATGCGAATACCGTGCTGGGGTTTACGCAGCTTCACATTGTTGGCCCACAGCGCCGCAGCAATGCATCCAGCAAACATGCCAATGATCATCATGCCGTCGATGCGATCCAATGGCGTCCCTTCCAGCCCGATAACTTTAAAGTAACCCCACTCCTGCGGATGCGCGCCAAACAGCTGCATCAGATGGCCACCCCAGCGAGTGAACTCGCCGGTAACAGCCCAAAAAGTGCCGGTCAAACCAAAGTAATAGGTCGATAAAATACCGGCGGCAATGACCGCAGGCAGCGGGGCCCAAAAACGTATCAAATATTGCGACTTAAACATCTGCCAGCTCACACTGACACCTCCAAAATGTGTGTTGTCACGTGCGATACCGGGGTTTACGCGGCGACGGGGAAATAGACCTAATTATAATAAGCCAATTATCTATTCAATGGCGCGAAATGTGTTAATCAAAAGTTAACCAAGGAGGGCCGAATTTACTGCGGATAGTGCTTTGTCGCCTATCATGAGGGTTCATCATCATCTGATGCTTGATAATCCAGCGCCATTGCCATGCGCAAGATGGCAGCAACGGGCTCAAATAAAGGTTCTGGAATAGTATTGCCGCAATCCACATCGCGGTGTAATGCGCGCGCCAGCGTAATATTTTCAACCACCGGAATACCCTGCTGCTCCGCCAATTTAACAATCAATGCAGCCCGCTCTCCTTGACCTTTTTCAATCACTATCGGCAGGGGCGCATCATCGGGATGATAAAACAGGCAAACTGCAAAATGGGTGGGATTACGCACCACGGCGGTGGAACGTTGGACATTTTTAGCGAAGCTGCCACTTTGCACCTCCTGCTGCAACTGCCGCCGTTTCTGTTTGATATGTGGATCGCCATCGCTGTCTTTGTGCTCCCTTTTGACTTCTTCATGAGACATTTTTAATTGTTTCATGGTGTTATAGCGCTGAAAGCTATAATCCATCAGGGAGAAAACCACATAACAGGCAATCAATGCCCCCAAAATCCAACTCATTAATGTGGTAAATACCGGAATAGCACAAATACTGCCGCAATAAGCCAAATAACCAAAAGAAGGGGCGTAATGTATTAATAAATAACCAAAAATCAGGGTTAACACCCCCACTTTCAGTAAAGATTTACTCAGCTCAAATAAACTGTGTAGTGAAAAAAGCTGCTTGGCATTATTGATTGGATTAATGTGCTCGCCTTTAAACTCCACGGCTTTGGTGGCTAATAATGGCCCGACCTGCGCAATACCGGAAAGAATAGTCATTAAAACCAGCGCCCCTCCCAGTATCCCCATAATATGGATAAATACCGCCATGCACTGTGTGCCAATCCGCGCTAATGCCATGACAATGGGTTGTTGTAATTGAGCAATGGAACTACGAATGAGTGCTGATGCCTGATCAATTAGGGTGTAGCCCGTCAGGAGGAAGTAAGCCACCAGCACCAGCAATTGTATCCCAGAGGTTATCTCAACACTCTTGATTACCTGCCCTTTTTCCCGAGCTTCCTTGAGGCGTTTAGCGGTAGGTTTTTCATTCTTTTCACTGCTCTCTCCGCTCATCAGCAACCTCATTTATCAGTGGGATAAGGGCACTTATCTTCTGTTCGGTCTGATTAATACCGACCAAATAGTGGTGTAGGGCGTAGGGCAAACTAATCACGAGCAGAAACAGCGCCAATGCACTTTTAATCGGCATCGCCAGAAAGAAAACATTCAGTTGTTGGGACGAGCGATTGATTAATCCTAAAGCTAAATCCGCTAGCACCATCACCAATAGCGCGGGTAATGCAAAGTTGAGGCACAGCTCATACATCAGTTGCCATTCACTTTGTAGAAAATGCAGCATTGCCGGTGAGGGCTGAATGCCACTGCCTGCGGGCAAAATGCTATAAGAGCCGTAGAGTGCTGCCAGTACCAGATTGAACCCGCCAGAGATCAGAAACAGTACCGTAAGGAGTTGGGTAAACAACACACCAAAAATCGAGGATTCCATCCCCATACTGGGGTTAAACAAGGTGGACATCGTGGCACCGCGCAAGGTGTCAATCAGGAAGCCCGCCATATCAATGGCCCAAAAAGGTAATGCGGCGACAAAGCCAATCATCACTCCAATCAATAACTCCATGCAAAGTAACCAGAACCATGTGGTGAGACTATCTTGGGGCATCAATGAAGCACTGAAAAACAGCGGCGTGACGGGCAGAGCAATGGCAAAAACCAGGCTATTTCGTAATAGGCTGCTGCCCAAGCTGCGGGCGGTAAACAGAGGCAATATCAATAACATGCCATATGGGCGCATCATCGCCAGCGCCAAAGCACCTAACCAATGCAGAGAATCATGCATATCAAGACCGCATACTGGTGATTTGTAAAAAGGTCTGCTGGGTGTAATTCAGCAATGTCGAGCCCATCCAGTGATAAGTCACCAATAACGTGGCTGATACCGCCAGCAATTTAATCAAAAACTGCAATGTCTGATCTTGTATTTGGGTCAGCGCCTGCAACAAACTGACGACTAACCCGACTACCGATGCCACCAGCACCACTGGCATTGATAGCAGCAAAACAATCCACAAAAGTTGGGTCGCCAGATGAACAACAATGGCATTACTCATTGATGTGCCCTCTGATGATGATTCATAAATAAGATCCCACCAGTTGCCCCAGTAGCAATCCCCAGCCATCAATCAATATAAAAATTAATAACTTAAATGGCAGCGAAATAGTAATGGGGGAGACCATCATCATGCCCATAGCCAGCAAAATATTGGAAACAATCAAATCAATTGCCACAAAAGGCAGATAGAGCAGCAAGCCGATTTTAAAGGCTTCAGTCAGTTGGCTCAGGGTAAACGCGGGCATTAATATCAGCAGTGAATTTGATTTGATGGTGTCTCGGTAGCGCTCAGGCCATTTGGTTTGGACTATATCGTTGAAAAAACTGGCCTGTTCGGCATCGGTATTACGTTGTAAAAAATCACGATATGGCCCCAGAGCATGCTCATCAATATGGTGTAGCAAAGGGCCGATTTCAGTCGGTAGTGGCTCATCCTGAAGCCGGGCATGCACATCCAATCCGACCGGAGCCATGATAAAAATGGTCAACACTAACGCCAAACCGTAAATGGCAATATTGGGGGGAACTTGCTGAACACCCAGCGCATTGCGCAGTAATGAAAAGACAATCGATAGCTTGAGAAATGATGTTCCCATCACCATCAGCAGCGGCAGGAGTGACAGAAAGAAAAGCAGGACAATCAATTGAGAGGACGAGTTCAATAGCTCCATAAGCGGTTCCGCAAAAGGCCGGCCTGTTTAGTAAAAAGAATATCGATAGTATTTATCCACTCATCCTTTTCCGGTATCGGGTCATGACCCCAATAACATCAATACCCGTTATCTTTCAAAAATTCAGGAAACAGATTTCGAGTATTGATCCAAAGTCATGGGGTATGGCTAAACCACTGTTCTATCCTCACCACCAACTCCCCATCACAGCTCAACAAACTGCCACTCCCTACTGGTTGCCCCTGCAACCGAATATTCACTTCGCCGTAGCAGTGAGTTTGGCACGCCAATGTTTGGCCGACGGCAAGCTGTTTAATATCTCTCAGGGGCAGAGTTAGACGACCAATTTCCATCACCAATGTTTGCGGTAAATCCTCAAGCCTCACGACCTGTGATGCTTGAGGCCTAGCAGCTACGTCCAGTTCCAACAGTTGATCAATATCGTCATTAACTTGTTGAATTGTCATTTTATTTCCATCCTCTAACTTGATGTAAATCTGTGGTGACGCCATTTGCCATAGCCAACAACGCTGTTGGTCTAATTCAGCCGCTGAACTGATTCGGACCCCATCCCCCGGCCTGATTTGCTGCAACTGATGTAGAGACAAACGGCTCCACCCCACCACTAAACCGGCTTGCCACAGTAAGTTATGCTCGGGAGCTGGCTCGCTGCACCAATGAGACAAAGTTTCGGCTAATGCCGTCAGTGGCCAGCCAAACAACACGCCGCGGAGTTGCTGCCCCTCCAGCTCGAAAGTCAGCACCACCGCCCATTGATTCAATAGCGTCATGGCCCGTGGTGCGGGGTCGTCAATGGTCAGTTCCGGTAGCACGGTTAATAGTGGGCTGGCGGCCCAATGGGCCATAGCGGTCACCAATTCGGGGGCCAGAAAATGATGGTCATCGGTAGCCAATGAAGATGTCAGCCAGCTATTCCAACAAGATTGGGATAACCAAAAACCGCACTCTGTGGCGGTGTTTCCCGGTGCCCTATAGTGCAATGGTAAATAAACACCCGCCCCATCAACCTGCATCAAGGTGGCTGAAATATCAGCATTATTTCGCCCACAACCTATCACTGTACTGAGTTGGCGTAGCTCAGCCGATAACATCCCCAACATGAGTCACCTCCAGTAAACAAGGAAAACCCAATTGATGTAGTTGCCGCTGCCAGCGCGCTTGCATCCGCTGCACACGGTCGATCAGTTCACGGCTGGTATGACTGAGCACAATATGCAAGCCATTGGCGGCTAAACTGACATGGATCTTAGCCCCGCGTAGCGGCCCACTGACCAGGTGATATTCCGCCTGCATCAAGCCATCGCCCCCGGTACTGGCAACGGCACCGGCCGCCTCCGGCATCGCAGATGAATGAGCCGTCAGATAGCGAGCAAACTGCTGTTTTTGCTTTTCATTACCTAAGTATTGCGGCTGACTCTCCTTAAAGTAGCGCTCGCCTAGCGGCGGTAATGCTCCCTCAATATCGATTCGTCTCATTTTTTATTAGCATCCGTATTTTTTCCTGTTCCCGCTGATTAATCCTTAACAGCGTCTGTTGTGATTCAATGGCTACCTGCTGTTGCAACTGCTGCTCTGCCAATTCACAGAGTGACTTTTTCAGCTCTCGCTCCGCCTGATAAACCTTATGCTGCAAAGCTCTTTGCTCATTGGCCTGATCAGGAAGTAACTTACCGCGCCAGTCTGTAATCTGTTGTAATTGCAGACATAACTGCTGACGTTGTTGGCGGAAATCGATCATTTGTTGTTGCTGTTGCTGATATATCCGGCGCAGTTCCATCAATTGCCGACGCAACCGGCGCTCTTTGCGTTGCCGCAATATCAACAAGCGCGGCAGCATATCTAGTGCTCGGTTGACGCCCCGAGTGCTTGCGCGAGTTGTGCCAATGTATAACCGAGGTCGGCGGGGGTTGTGCACAATGATGAATTCTCCTGTTGCAAGAAGGCACAGATGGCCGGGTAGCGTTGCAGCGCTTCATCAGCGTGTAAGTCTTGCCCTTCCTGATACTCACCCACCCGCACCAGCAATTCGATCTCCTGATAGCAGGCCTGCATTTGGCGCAGTTTTTGTGCCAAAGCCAGATGCGCTGAACTGACGATTTGCGGCATGATACGGCTGACACTGGCGGCAATATCAATGGCCGGATAGTGCCCGGCTCCCGCCAGTTGCCTGGATAACACAATGTGCCCATCCAACAGCGAGCGGGCTTCGTCGGCTACCGGCTCATTCATGTCATCGCCTTCAACCAAAATTGTGTAAAAAGCGGTGATGCTGCCACTGTCACTGTTGCCCGCCCGCTCCAACAACCGAGGCAATGCCGCAAAGACACTGGCGGGGAAACTGCCCATCGCCGGTATCTCACCTGCCGCCAGACCAATTTCGCGCGCTGCTCTGGCATAGCGCGTCAGAGAGTCGGCCATCAGCAACACTTTTAGCCCACGTTCGCGGAAATACTCCGCTACGGTAGTGGCGGTATAAATACCTTTGAGTCGCTCCAGCGCCGGACGATCCGAGGTTGCCACCACCACCACGGTGCGGGCGCGGGCTTGCGGCGTGAGTACCTGCTCAAGAAATTCCCGCACTTCGCGTCCGCGTTCGCCAATCAAGGCCAACACGGTGATATCTGCGCTACAGCCTGCGCATAGCATGCTCAGCAAGCTACTTTTCCCCACACCGGCGGCGGCAAAAATACCGATACGCTGCCCCTCGCCACAACTCAATAGGCCATCAATGGCACGAATACCGGTGGTTAAGAATTGCTGTACCGGCTGACGGGTTAAGGGGTTTGGAGGTACGGAATCCAGCTCACGCCAATGCCCAGCAAGGGGGGGGCCGTCATCGATGGGCACCCCTAAACCATCCAGTACCCTTCCTGCCAAATCAGGACCAACTCTGACGCGGTGGGCATGTCCAAGCGGCGATACCCATTGCCCACATCGCAAACCGGCAGAAGACGCAAATGGGGATAGCAGTGCCGTTTGCTGCTCAATGGCAACCACCTCCGCCAACATATTCGCTGAGGCGATACGGCATAACTCCCCGAGTGCAATACCGGGCAAGTGGGCGCGCAGCAGTGTCGGACCAATATCCAAAATCTGTCCGCGAGACTCCACACCCTCTGGCGGCGAGGAGGTTAAGCACAATTGCTGCTGTAACAGAGGGCCAAGTGTCGAGACATCAGGCAGCTTCATCAAGCTCATCTCCAATAAGCTCAATGGTGCCAGCCACTTTAATGTTCATTTCATCCCCCAGTTCCTGCCATGACAGCACCGGCAGCGCAAAAATATCCCGCTCAATAATCTTGCGCAGAAAGCGCCGCACATCGATGGCGGTCAGCAGGACAGCATCACTGTTTTCGGCATAAGCGCTCTTAATTTTGCCGAGGATCAGCTGCGAGTGCCTATCTCCCAAGGCCGAATAAGTCCCCGCCGATGTCTGGCGAATAGATTCACGAATCAAGTTTTCAGCCCCTTCCCCTAGCCGCAATACCGGCAGCCAAGCTTTGTTTTTACTGAATCGGCCGCACACATGGCGGCGCAGGGCGATCCGCACATATTCAGTCAACATCACACAGTCTTTCTCTTTGGGTGCCCAAGCCACCAGTGCGCCAAAAATGGCGCGTAAATCGCGGATAGAGACATCCTCCTCCACCAGCCGTTGCAGTATTTCCGCCACTTTACCGACCGGCATCTGGCGCTGTAGCTCTTTCACCAGCTCACCGTAGCGCCCTTCCATTGCATCCATCAGATAGCGCGTTTCCTGTACACCGATAAACTCGGCGGTATGCCGCTCAAGCACTCTAGTTAAACAGTGAATTATTCGCTGCTGCCCTTGCGCATAAGGAAGGCCCAAAGTGCTGGCATGGCTGCCCTGTTCCGCAGGCAACCACTCAAAGGTGCCCATTTTTACCCCCAGAGATTGACTGCGTGTTTCCAGTTGAGCGCTGGGCTGAATCAGCAACAGATCGTCTGGGGGCAATGTCAGTTGCAAGACCTGCTCTTGGTAGACTCGAATCGATAACGTGTTCTCAGCCAATGCCGGATCGCTGCGAACCACCACCTCTGGCAATGGCACCCCCAGATATTCAAACCAGCGCCAGCGCAAGCCATCAATATCGCGGCCCAAGTGGGGATAATGTAAATTGGGGGCGCAATACAGGATTAACGGCACTGCTCCGGGGGTCATGGTATTGGTGGAGGACGATATATTTTCGCCGCTGCTGCTGGCTCCGGCGCTGTGCTTCTTTTTGCGATAAAGTAGAAATGCAGGAGCGGCAACCAGTGCCGCCAACGTGATAAAAATCAGGAAAGGGAAACCCGGTAATAGGGCAAAAACAGTCAGAATACCTGCCGCCAGCCACAAGGCATCGGGCTGACGTCCCACCTGCATCACCAAGTCTTTAGCCAAACTCTGTTTATCACTGCCGGGAACGCGGGTCACAATAATCCCAGCCGTAATTGAGATCAGTAACGACGGGATTTGAGCACATAGCCCATCACCGACAGAGAGCACCGCATAAGTGGTCATTGCTTGCTCGGCGGACATATTATGTTGCAGCACGCCGATAGTAATGCCGCCAATAATATTCACCAGAATGACAATTATCCCGGCGATGGCATCCCCTTTAACAAACTTCATTGCCCCGTCCATGGCACCAAATAGACGGCTCTCTTTCTGCACCCGCTCGCGCAATCGGCCCGCTTCGGCTGAGTCAATTACCCCCGCGCGCATATCGCCGTCAATGCTCATCTGCTTGCCGGGCATACCATCCAGTGAAAAGCGCGCGCTCACTTCGGCGACCCGTTCCGAACCTTTGGTAATGACGATAAATTGCACCACAGTGATAATGGTAAAAATAATCAACCCCACCGCCAGATTGCCCCCGACCACAAACTGGCCGAAAGCCTCGACAATCTCGCCAGCATCATGCTGTAGCAGCACTAAGCGCGTGGTACTGATAGTCAGCGCCAACCGATAAAGTGTGGTGATAAGTAATAACGACGGGAAGACTGAGAATTCGAGCGGATCGCGCAAGTAAATCGAGATCATCAACAGGATGACGGAGAATGCCAGATTGATCGCAATCAGCACATCCACCATCACCGTGGGCAGTGGCAAGATCATCATAAAGATCGCCACCAGCAGCATGATCGCTAAAAAGATATCTTGCCGCGCGGTGATCAACATCAAAGCACGTGAAAATGCCGAGCCTCTCATCGGTATTCTCCCGGTAAGCGGCGCAGCAAAGCACGTTGTTGCTGATAAAGCTGAAACCAGAATTCGGCATCGGACGATGGCGGAGGTGAGCAAGTGACCATCATGCCCATTTTGAGCAAATAGATGCGCTGAGGTACGCCATTGAAACGTTCGAGCTGCCAACACTTCTGGAGCTGTACGACGTCATCCTGATGATAATGACGATGCTGAACCCCGCATGTCAGCAGCAATCTTGCATTGCGCCACTCCAGAAAAACCAGTTGCGCTCCCATTTGCCACTGCATGCGGGCGGCTAATTGGGTGCAGGGTAATTCTGCCATGCGGATAAACCACTGTAGGTTACGGGTGACCACTAAATCCATTTCCATAGCCCACCCTCTTGATATGACTAATTGATAAGCAAACAAAGGAAATAGTAAGGAATCCGCCCGCCAGCCACTATCAGGCGTTGGCCTGAACCCGCGAGCTAAATCGCCAATCATGGGTTTCTACCAAGATTTATCTCGCTAACAATTTATATTTTCAGCAATTTATATTTCGAGCAAGGTCGCCAGAATTTGCCCCTGCTGCTCCTGATCATCGAAACAATCAATAGGCATAAGATTGAATAACTCATAGAACCGGCGAATAAAGTTGCGGCGTGCGCTGACGTCCGAACCCACAATGGCCTCGATACGTGGTTGCAACCAACCACTAAACAACCAGTGCTGGCCAATCACCGCCAAGACTTCACTGAGGATGATATCCCCCGCCACGCCACAAGCCTTCCCCATCCGGTTACAGTGGTCTTCCAACCCCAGAAACATCAGTAAGCGGCGCAGTTGATAAAGCGTGGCTGACAAACGCTCGCCGTGCTTCGGGGGCGGTAGACAAGACAATTCAAATGCTATCGCGCGCATCAGTACCCGAACACGCTGTTGGCGTTGTGGCCAGCGGCTGACGCGAGTGAACCACTCAACGATAGAGAACTCGTCTTGATAAATACTTTGTGTAAACAGTTGTTTGACGGCACTCAGCTCGCCGCTTTTTTGGGTACCCAACTCCAGCAAACCAAATAGTTCGATTTCCCAACCGGCGTCTTCCAGTAGTGGCGCCATTAATTGCGCCAGGCTGCGGCGACGTAATGGATTACCTGTCGTGTGTGCCATCATTGCCGCTAATAACAAGATTTGCTGCCCTGCCGATAAATCCCCCTGGCGTAGCTTGCTGGCCAGCAAAGAGATATCCAGATCCAGCGGAATATTGGGTTGCAACAAGTGGTCTGAGCCACCGGATAACTGGGTGATTAGTTTCACCAACAACTGCTGACGGCGCTGGTTCCGCTTTTCGGCTTCAATGGACTTTTGATCTCTTAAACGGGAGCCCAAGCTAAGACCAATTCCCTCCATGGTCTCTTCCAGCGCGGTTTGCCTCACTTCCTCCAATTCCAAACTGGCTAACTGCATGACCGAATGTGCGGGGGTTATTTCGCCTTGCTGCCTCGCCCCCTCCAGAAGATCGCCATGAACGGCAACAACATCAGATATATTATTGGTATTGATCATAAGTGACTTCCGGATGCGGTGGCGGCTCTTGCAGCCAAAGGATAAGTTGCGATAAGTGCTGCTGAAGGGAGAGTGTGAGCTGAAGCAGCGGGGAAGCTAATTGTGCCTGATCTTGCGCCATGCTCTCATCAGCCACGCACTGCACGCGCGCCCCCAAAGCAGAAACCACCGCGGGCAAATGTTGCGGATGAACCCGTAAAACCAACTCATTATGGTGCGCCATTTTTTCTACCTGCGCCCCCAGACGGTCAATCAGAATTTGGCTCACTGATTGCTGGCCAGCCCAAGTGGTCACTACCGATGTAATGGCAGCCAGAATATGCTCCCGGGCTTGGGCGACCAATGAGGATTCCACGCGCTCCGCGGCCACCAACCACGCCACATGCTGTGCCAATACCGCAGTTTCCATATCATGGCGAGCCTGATGTATTAGTTTGTCAGCTTGCTGTTGCGCCAGAGCCAATAGCGCATCTCTTTCAGCTGCCGCAGCATGGACAATTTCAGCCGCCTGCTGTCTGGCATCAGACAGCAGATCCCGACCTTGTACCATGGCCTGCAACTGAGCCGCAGGGATAATCCTGCCTCCTGACAGCGAATAATCGAATTTTTCCACCCGAATATGAAAAGGATTCATAGCAAATGCTCCAGGCGGGTTAACCAACTATCAACCGAAATTGATAGCGCCGACGACAGAGGCAACGCGCGTGGCTGGGGAGGTAAAGAAATAGATAGCGCACGCCAAATCATGCAGTTAGAACGAACCTGATGAGCAAGGCTATGCCCCAGTCGTAAAGCTACATCGGGCAGAGACGGTGGACTTAACTTTGCGGAAAACTGACCCCGATATCCCATCCCCATCAGTTGCTGAATGTCGTCTTCACTCAATAACGGTGAAAGTCCCTGTCGGTAACAGCGAAGGCGCAGATAATCATCACATTGCAAATAAACCAGCCCCAGCGCCACGCAGCGGGCGGATAAGCGCTCGGCCCCGACTATTTGGCACTGTTGTCTCTTATCCAGCACGGCGGGTAATGCTTGCTGGGGAAAGTTTCTCAGCCGATTGAGCGCACTATCTAGCACCAAATCCAGCTCGCGGTGGCGACCATAGCGGTAATTGTCTGTTCTGATGCCGACCGCCGCCAACCATAATGGATGAGCAAATTGCGCAGGCCGCCAGGCTAACTGGTGCAAATAGCGGATATCGGCGGTTAGAGGTAATATCATCCTGCTCTCCTCACCGCGATTTATCGCCGCAGATACCGTAACAAACAAGCCATTGATAACCCGACTAACAGCACCAGCAGCAGACCCAATGCTATCTGTACTGTTTTGGCATGGCGCAATAACCACTGCAAACTGGCTTCTGCATGGTTTGGCTGCTGTGGTGCTGAGGCACTGAACCGATAATTGGCAGGCTGCATCACCACACTGATTTGTGAATAATCGATGCCGGGGATCCCATCGCGGATCAAATTCTTGATTTGTGATTGATAGCTCAGCAAGTTGACCTCAGGGGAATATTTGATAAACACTGAAGCGGCATGAGGAACAGTGCTTTTCCCATCGGTAGGCGCGGGCATGGCAATAGTCACATCAGCCCGAATCACCCCGTCCATATGGCTCAGCATGCTTTCTAGCTGCTGCTCTTTCAAATAGACCATCTTGGCTTGTTCCTGCCCGGGCGACGTTACCAACTGATTTGGCGGAAATAACTCATCTACCGAGGTAAATCGTTGACGAGGAAAACCATGTTGGCGCAACAGCTCCACCGCATTGATAAACTGGCTTTTATCGACACTTAGCCCAACCGTCCCGCCCTTTTCTGACTGCTTTTCCGCTTTGATTTGATGCAACATCAATAACGCCAACATCTGATTAGCCTCCCCCTCTGAGAGCCCGGAATACAGCTCCATACCGCAACCTGACAGGGAGAAGACGACCAGTAAGAGCGCTATCGCGCGCTGCATCTGTTTCATTGCATATTAACCAGTTTATTGATGTTCTGACCGACCACTCCAGCAACTTTCGCAGTTAAATCTATGCCCAATGAGGCATGCATCCATTCAGACTGCATAGTGAGCAATTGCTCTGGGGGCATCATGGTTGTCATCGGCTCTGTCTGCTGCATTAACTGAGCAAATTTAGCGACTTGCTGGGCGTCAACTGGGGGTTTAAATGATGTAAACTGCGCGGCAGTGGCCTTAATGGCATCAATATCCATCGAATGCTCCCTTATCAATAAATTGGATCAATTAACTCTGTTCTGCGGCTGCGGAGTTACCTCTTCATCCGATGAAGACATTCCTTGTTGCAGCAGCGCCAGCATGGTCTGCGCCTCGGTTGACGGCGAGGCCGCCAATAATGCCAACGCTCTATCCTGCTCATTCAGCCCAAACCGCAGCATAGCTTCAAGAATCAAACGCGGCTGTGGATCTGGGACTAATTGGGGTAGAGCATTAAGAATATCGCGCGCTTCTTTCAGCACACTGTGGTTGACTCCCGCCAAGGCTGCCTCAACGACTAATTGGCGGCACTGTTTTGAAAGTAAAATCATATTTTGGCAATAATCCCACTGGTCATATCCTTAATATTTTTCATCAAGGCACTACTGAAATTGATATATGAGGAATACTGCTGCATAGCGAATTGCATTTTTAGCATATGTTCGGGATCAGTAGGATTACCGGACACCATCTGACTCTGAAAGTCCTGCCCCATCTTGCTGATACTTTGTGTCAACTCATTCATTAATGCACTTATATCCATCAGACCCCCTACTCCATCAGCGACCGCATGTGTGATGGGCACTGCTGAAAACGGCGACGAAAACTATCGGAGAAATGAGCGTGATTACTAAAGCCACACTCCATGGCAATATCAGCCACCCGTAACCGGGTAGATAGCAGCAGCTCACAGCCTTTTTTCAAACGTTGATCCAGTAGCCACTGCTTTGCAGACATTCCGAATTTCTCATAGAACAGAAAGTTTAATTTACGCGTCGAAATCCCCAACTCATCGGCATAACGCGAAACAGTCCATGGATTAAGGCGATTCTTCTCAAAAAATTCCAGCAATTCGTTATTCGTACCAACCATTGATTCCAGTAATCTAGAGAAATAAGTTGGATCCAATCCTAAACAATAGAGATAAAGAAATCGTAATGATGCATTTCTTTCAATATCAGCCAGCTGTTCAGTGGCACAAATAATATCATCGCTTACGGGTAATATTTTATAACGGTCATATATCTGATACGGCAAGCGGAATTTATTCGATTGCACCATCTTGCTGGCTAAATCCTGATATATAGGTAAAAGATCTATGGAATGACACAAAACTGAGATAAAAGTACTCTGTGAAAATGAAGAGACACTGGCCTGCTCGTTGGTAACCACTAAATTCCCCGCTGGCACACTGTGACATACCCCTTCACTACGTAATATCCCATCTTGCCGAAATAGAATAAACTGTATTGATTTCATAATATTCCTTCCAGTGTCACGATCCTTCTGTAAGATTGACAAATAACACAGTAAGGCGATATCCGGTTTAAACCTTAAATCCTATTAAGACAATTTCAGTGATTC
The DNA here is from genome assembly GCF_902170305.1 of Yersinia alsatica. Taxonomy (GTDB): domain Bacteria; phylum Pseudomonadota; class Gammaproteobacteria; order Enterobacterales; family Enterobacteriaceae; genus Yersinia; species Yersinia alsatica. Next base: position 35,544 of record NZ_CABHWW010000013.1, read on the forward strand.
TTCCTCAGGCGATATTGTTGAATTATTCCATTTAGTGAGCAAGTCACAAATTATATCAAATTTAGCTAACTCTTTGATAATCCCTTTCTCATTTGTAGTTAATTTTTCCTCAGCGACCTCTTTTTCATCATTATGATTATTAATCCAAATGCCTAAAGCACCAGAAGTAATCACACTCAGCATCGATGAAAATATTGGCGCATAATTTTTTGCGAGCACACATAAACTATTATACACAGTAGGGTGAATAATCACGCCAAGAGTCCCTAAAGAAACCACCATCCCTACACGGACGAAATATGATGTAAAACGCGCGATTTTTTTTGCACTCTCGGGTGAGGCCTGATAATACCGGGCTAAGGTATAAACCGCCTGCTGCATGGCATCACTGCCCATTATCAGTTCATCTTTATTTTTACTGGCACAGTTCCAGTTATGATAGGCGCAGGCAAGATTAGATACAGATAACATCAGGTTCAGCCCAGTTATTACCGCAATCGGTGTAGTGGCTCCCCCGCTACAGATACTAATTCCAACACTGACGGCAAATGACGCCAGAGACACCGTCAATTCAACAATATTAATGAAAAATTGTTTTTTGGCTAACTTAACTCTGACATGGTGTAATTCATCTAATTCATTATCCTGGTCATCGCAAAGTTTATTGACTGCAACCTGTATGTCTTCAATATCTTTAGTGATAGATTCAGGCGGCCATAATATAGGCTTTTCACTTTTAACGATTTGAGCAGGCTCTATTATATAGGGAGAACATTCAGGAGGGGAGGTTTGACATTCGGCTATTAGGCTCATAGTTATCCACCTTAAAAATTACTCACATAAAATTGGTTATCTGTTGCAGATGCTGTCTAACAATTGATTGGCTTTTTTAGCCGTCGTTGCATATTCGGTATTAAAATAACTCATTTCGATAGCGGTCTGTAATGCCTCTCTGGCATCAGCGCCTTTATCTAGTGCTAACAAACAAATAGCCATCTGATAAAGTGGCTCAGGATCTTTCGCATCTAAAAGCAGTGCGCAAGCATAAGCCTCCAGCGCCAGCCTAAATTCCTGCTGCATTTGCATGACTGCTGCCAGAGCTAAGTGGAATCGTGGTTCTAACGGGCAACATGATGTAAGCCAAGAGAAATCAGCCATAGCAGCGGCATAATCATCCGCTAACCATGCCTGATAACCTTGAGCATACCGAGTCTGTATCTCTAAAGCCGTCACTTGCTGATGGTCACTCACCCTTTGTGGGCGAATACCCCTCTGGCCTTTTAATTCATTATCTATTTTAGCGAAAGCAGCCCGCATATCATTGAAACTATAATGACTCATTTCATCCCTTTGTCGATTTGCCAGAGCTAACATCAAATAGCAGCCAATCATCACCATCAATATTTTTACTGAATGCGCCTTTTGCAATGAGTAATTTAATTAACCGATGCCGCATTGATTGCAGCATCGGATTAGCAATGTTATCAATAATCAACATTCTGACGGTCGACAACTCAGTAATATCGCGCCCTAAACTGCGCAGAAAATTAAAAAGTCTTAAAAAATCACCGGGCAGAGCGCGACTATCACTGGATTCCAGAGAACAAATAATAAATTCATTGTTCTCTATGCGATAAACAATTAGATAGCCATAAAGAGAAAATTCATTGCCTATCTTTATTTTGCTCTTTTCAAAATAGGCCATTTTGACTGTATGGCCTCTATTCGTCAGATACCGTGTTACATCAAGAGGATTAGCACTCATAGATCATAACTTCACAGCCATGGAGATTTGCCCCATCATATTATTAATGGTATTCCCCAAATCCTTCATATTTTGTCGAGATTCGCTTAGCTTATCTAATAACTCGCTAATATTTTTATTATATGTTTGTGCGCCACTGCTTTGCAGATCACTGGTCATGCGAAGCAAGTCCGCACTTCTAGTCATATCTGCCTCAACCCATTTACTACTGCCGGAACTAAATAGCCCAAAGGCTGCACTACCATGTGATGCAATATCACCGACCTTAATACTGGCTACGGCTCCAACACCACTAACAACACCAGAAAGGATAGAACAGACACCACTGGTAATAGCCCCGGAAGCGGTTTTGTCGATCGCCTCACGCTTATTATTCATTGAATTGACTTGAATATCCCAACCTAATACTTGCTGTTTTTGATTATACGTATTAAGTAATTCCCGCATTTTTTTAAATAGAAGGGTCATTTGGAAAATAATATCTGATAAATCTGACATGATATTTTCAGCATTATTGCCAACGCCGACTTTTCCTTGTGGAGAAATGGCATCTTGCCCTGACATTACTATCTTATCATTGACTGTCATATTCATAATAACCTCGCTATACTAGTGAACCAGCAATTTTCACCTGCAACATACTGTTCTGATGGATGTTATCGCCTAATTTTGTCAATAGGTTTTGTGCATCCTGTGACGTTTCTTTGAGTTGTTTAAGTTGGTGTTGCTTATTTCTCTCAACCCATTCATCCATAAACTGAGTAAAATCCTGATCAAGAATTAACTTTTCGATCTCTTTTTGTAAATGTGAATTTTGTATTTTAAGTTGACCACTATTAATTAACACCGCTGCATTACTGCATTTCTGCATGATCATTAATGGCGAAGTGCAAATATCCTTTAAAATAGTCGTAATAGATTTTTTCATAATAGCTTTAGTACATTGTTTACTTAATTCTTCTGCCGTCAGGGTGACACCTTTTTTGATTGCTTCCTTAAGGACATTTTTCGTCACTTCGGTGACCATTTTTTCTATTCCAGCCTGGGTAAAAGACTTGGTGATGTTATTGACCAACGTCATTTCCGCCTGAATTGCCTGTTTAGCGGCGGCAGAAGCCATCTCACTGGCTTCTACCATCTCGATTTCCATCGCTTTCATTGAGATATCGCGACTAACCTGCTGGCTGACATCCTTACCAAACTGTTCTGCTAACTTGCCAACTTCTTCGCTGGCACCGCGCTTGACGACATCGGTCAGCACTTCGCTGCTCCCCGCTTTCAGTACATCGCCAGCGCCTTTGGTCACAGCTCGCGCCGCATTGATCGCCCGTGCCGCCTGAAACAGGTCAATTACCATGGCAAAGCATTCGAAGGACAGCTGAACTTTAGATGCTACATCAATAACTTGCTGACATTTATCCTTCGATGCGCCCAATAACATAGCGGTTTCTGCTGCCGCTTTGACTAAACCTGCGGTGCCTGCCGCCAAATAAGCAACACCTGATGCCATCGCGACCGGATCTCCCGTCAACACACCTTCGGCGACTTTAAATGCCCCATAGACCACTTCAACTGCACCGATAATCCAATCAAATACAGCATTGAAGATGCCGGCTTTTTTGGCTTTATCGGCCTGTTCAATCGCTTTATCAATTTGTTGTTGGTATTCAGTAACACGCTTATCCCGCAGAAAAGTCTGAACATCTGTCGCCCGTTCCATCTGCTTGCCAATCGACTGGCACAAGTTGGAGAACACCCCAAGGCTCAGATTACCGGCCATCGACATGATGAGCTGCATATCCGTGCTGCCCAACCGATCAAGAGATATGTGGTTTCTGCCCTGCTCTTTGGCATCAGTGCGCGGTAAAGAGGTTAGCAAGCGATCGAGTGCTCCCTGCGCATCTTGCTGGGTGACTCTGGAGGAACTTATATTGGCAGCCATCATGGGAGGTAACCCAGCAATACCCCGCCAATCTGACATTTTTATTGATGATGGCGCCGGAGTTTTATCCGCCATTAGCAGTGCCCAATCATTTTGAGCTGTTACTTTAATTCCGATGGCATCAGACATGTCGTACCTCCAATAATAAAGCCGCTAACCCACGCTCGGCTTGGTGTTGTACTTGAGCCCATTCAGAATGTGAATTGCACCAATTCAATGCCATGCGAAAAGCTTTTTCCGCATAATCTGTATTACCACAAGCCATATAGCACTCAGCTGCCGAGCAAGATGGGCGAGGATCATCTATCTGAATTTGTCCCGCTCGACTAAAGCAATATATTGCCTGATGAAAATCTGCGGTCTGTTGATAACACAACCCTAAGGTCAGCCAATAAGAGAAATTCCAATGATCCAATCTCACTAATAGATTTAACAGACGTTTGGCACTGTCATACTCTCCGCCTTGGCACAATTGCACGGTATATTCATATACCAGAGCCAAATCTTGCGGATCCATTTTGGCTAACATACGCAGGGAGCCACCCCGGCGCATAAAGTTAATAACTTCTTCACTCGGTTGAATATTCATCTCACACCGACCTTACTATCGTGACTTGATTAGCAAAGATTGCGGGCAATCGTCATCAGTAAATCTTTTAAACCTGACTGCAATGTGCTGATGTTATTGGCGCAAACGTTATAACTCTGCATCATTTTCTGTAGCTGTAATTGATCCTGGCTCATGGTATCTGTGGCGCGGTTTTTCTCATTATCGAGTGACGCTTTTACTGCCTGTAATTGGCCTTTATCTAACTCTGGCCCATTCTTTTTTAAATATTGATCAATGCTCATTCCATCAACGGTAATACCGTTCTTCCGCATAAAATCGATGACTGAGTCAGGGAGTGGTTCTTTAGTTTTGTCATCCCCCTTCGCAGCTTTTGCAATAATCTCATCAACTTGATTAGAGATATTCTGTGTATCATTGGCATATTTTGAACGCGCCTGCATACCTTTAAAATTTGCACTAGCCAGATTAGAAAGCACATCAAGAAAAGAATATAAAACCTGAAGTCCTATACTGAAAATATCATCAGCATCATGAACAGCATCTGGCGCAGCATTATTTATGGTGTCCTTGCCTGATGGCTTAGCGGCATAGGTTGAAAAATGCTCAGGTAAATTGATCTGGGTATTAGTTGACATATAGATACTCCTGCATTTCTGGCGAAATGAGTTTTACGGGAGAATGTAACTATTAACTCTCGTTAGAATTGATATTTTTAAGTTGCGTTTCCATTTGTTTAAACTGGATCTTCATCTGTGAAATACAGATCATCAGCTTAGCTTTTTCTTGTTTAAAACCATTTGGAAAGGCCGAGTTCAATCGTAACAATGCTTCTCTTGCCTTATCGTCCTGACTCGCACGATCTTTGATCGTCTCAATATCCTTTTGAAAATTATTAAGTTTTTTTAGATCAGATTCTAACTTCTGATATCGCCACTGTAAGTCACCTAATATAGATTGCATGGGGTTATTATCATTCATATAACACTTCCTTATCTATCCACCAAAACCCCCTGTTGGCGTAATACTAACAGGGGGTATTTATTTTTAAGTGTCATAAAGAA
>NZ_CABHWW010000014.1 GCF_902170305.1 Yersinia alsatica
ATTTTGTGATTAAAATAAACGATATTAAAAACTTAGATCTATAGGTTGGAGTTAATTAATTAGGATATATCTTGGATGATCTAAATGGACTGGGAAGAATACAAGTGGATATAATTTAGTGGCAACGAAACTTTATCAAAACAGTGCCAGGCATTCATTATTGCTGGGTATTATATTAATTTTATTCTGGGGTGTTTATTTTGTTAAAGAAAAGTATTTTTCTATTATTTGCAATGGTGATTGTACTGGCTGGTTGTTCTGATCCCGAACCAACAGGTACTAAAGTCTTTGGTGGCAAAGCTTACATTGATATGCCAGCTGAATTCACGTTGATGTCTAAAGAAATGTTGGCAACTAAGTATCCTCAAGCCAATGCACCGCAAGAAGCTTACGCTGTTGGCGATGGTAGCGTATCCTTCGCATTTAGCGATACCAATAACGCAATACCTGAAGGTAAGCTTGGTGATGTCGTCAAAATGATGAAAACGCAATTCGCTGCATTTAAACCTACTCTGGAAGAGAAGGATATTGATGGGCGTAAAGCTTATATTCTGACCATGGACACACCGGCTGCGGATGGAACCATCAAAAATGTAATGTTGCTGACGACGATTGATGGAAAGTTGGCTATCGCTACATTTAATAGTACCGAGGCTTTAGCTGATAAATATATGACAGTGGGCAATAATGCATTGCTTTCTTTAAAGTTTAAGAAATAACCATGAAATAATACGGTTATCTTGAACAGGTTAGATGAGTAGTAATAAAGATTGCCATGAGACTCATGGCAATCTTTATCATTTCTAAACCAGTGTTATTATATACTTAAAAAGAAGGCTTAGATTCTGTCTACCTCTTCCTAACATAGTCATAAATTGGCATTATGTCGGTATGTTGAGTTTTAGGGTATATGATGAAACAGTTTCCATTTGATAAACGTTATGAAATTGAAGATGCTAGCGGCACCATTGGCTACTATATTGATGGCGATGAATATATTCGTGGACAGGATGGCATCCCTGGCTACCGCATCGCCGGTTATGAAGTGTTCGAGCATAATGCCGAGGCCAAACTGGCAGGCTTCCTTGAGGGGAAACATATAACGACCCCGGATGCAGACATCTTGTTAACGATTTTAGATGACCAACAAGTGGCTGATTAATCTTCTCAATAATAACCATGTGGAGCCCCAATGAGTTATCAAACTATTACTTTGTATAGTGATGCGAATTTTTTCAGCCCCTATGTGATGTCGGCGTTTGTTTCACTGACGGAAAAAGCGCTTCCTTTCTCATTGGCTCCCATCGATCTATCTGCGGGTGAGAATTTACAGGCAGCCTATGGCCTGTTGTCCGTGACTCGACGGGTGCCTACATTGGTTATTGATGACTTTCAATTATCTGAATCTTCAGCAATTTCCGAATATCTAGAAGAGCGTTTTTCTTCTCCGGAATATGCACGAATTTATCCGCAGGACAAACAAGAACGCGCTAAAGCACGTGAAGTCCAGGCGTGGTTGCGCAGTGATTTTATGCCTATTCGTGCCGAGCGCCCTACTGAGGTGGTTTTTGCCGGGCTGAGATTGCCGCCACTGTCTGACAGTGCTCAGCAGTCAGCTAATAAGCTTATTTCGGGGTTGGAGCGCTTACTTTCCGATGGCAGAAAAAACCTATTTAGCGAGTGGTGCATCGCAGATACGGATTTAGCACTCATGCTTAACCGGCTAGCGCTTAGTGGTGATGCGCTGCCAGAGTCTCTGCGCAAGTATGCAAGTTATCAATGGCAGCGACCTTCAGTACAGCAATGGCGCGCATTGTCGCAACATTAGCCGTAAATGAAGCAAGTGATTGAAGTTGAAACCGAACGTCTACGGCTGCGGCAGTGGGTTCCTGCTGACAAGGCCCCATTTGCCACGTTAAATGCCGACAAACGGGTGATGGAGTTTTTTCCTGCAACGTTAACCCGCAAAGAAAGTGATGCAATGGCTGACCGTTGCCAACGATTGATCGCCCAGCGTGGGTGGGGAATGTGGGCGGTTGAGCTCAAAGCATCCAGGGAATTTGTCGGCACTTTAGGATTGCATATCCCTACAGCCGAATTACCTTTTTCACCTTGTGTCGAAATAGGCTGGCGCTTTGCTTATCCATGTTGGGGGCAGGGATTGGCCACCGAAGCGGCATTCGCGGCCTTAGACGTTGGTTTTAAGCAATTAAATCTGGCTGAGATTGTTTCGTTTACCGCATTAATTAATTTGCGTTCACAAGCATTGATGTCACGAATTGGGATGGAGCGAGCGCCAGAGAGTTTTCCTCATCCTAATGTTAGCCCGGAGAGTCCACTTAGCCAGCATTGCTGGTATCACATGTCAAATCAACAGTGGCAGCGTCGATATGGTTCTTAATGGAGCAGAGAGTGGCGAACTCATTAAATTGAGTCTTTATATTAGGTGGGTTACATCATGTCTAATAGTGGTAGTGACCCATCAACGAGGGCGGCAGTGATATAAATAATAAAAAGTGAATAAAGAAAAATATTGCTGATCATTTGACACCTCGGTTACCTACTTGGGGTAGAACTTTTGGTCATGACAGAGCAATTACAATATAGCACGCAAATTGAATAAAAAACGCACAGTAAATGAATAAATAATGAATTTTGTGTTACGTGCTTGTGATGATGGAGCTTTTTTTAAGAAGTTTTGGTGATGATTGGCAGTGGTCTGGGTATTGGCACTAATTGAAATTGGTGATGCTTCAAGCGGATAGTGGCGGAGAAGGGAATCATAAATCTTTATTTTTATCAATCTGTTAGCTTGAATTGAAAACAATTTAGCCAGCATATGATCAGAGAGGGAGTAATTGTGCTACACTATGCGACCGATAATCAAGGATAAAACATGAAAAAAGTCTCAATCATTGCTCAGTGCTTAATAAACGCTAAGAGTTTCAGTGAGATGTCCGAAGCTGAATCCTCGATAAAAAAGGTTTTCAACGACAGTTACGCCGATCACTCTTTTGAGGAATGGAATACTGATGTTTCTACGTTGAGTGCTAACCGTATCATCAGCCTGGTTGCCGGTGCTTCCAAGGTTCGGGTCAGAGGGTTGATCCAAGAATTATGGAATCACTGATCCCCAACCAAGGGTTTCCAATAACCTGCCTACCATTTCACTACGCCAAGCATGCCAGCCATGCTGCGTGGTGAATGTTTTCCCTCGTATCTTTCCATTTTCCGCTTGTTTCTTTCCATTGTCTCCTGCAAAACCGGTTCTTTCCTGTAAGCGAAATCTGATCCGGTACAGATAATCTGAGTAACGCTGACCACACCACGGTTTAGTGCTGTCGATTAACGTAATCTAATGGGGTTGTACAACTGAGGGGCGGGAAGAATATGTCATTTCTTGATAATGTCAGAAAATGGGTTAGCAGTGCCAAAGTGAAAATTACGTGCCCAGATTGTGGTGCGACGTCAGAGCAGAGCACAGATAAAGTGCATAAAAATACGGCATTAGTCTGCCCAAAGTGTGGCTGTTTATTTTTGCCGAAAGATAAACGCTAGCGGCGATAGGGTCAGCCAAAAATCATTGATGCCCACCGTAGCAGCATTAATGCGCCACAGATACAAAGTAACACCAAAAACGTTTTCCAATGCTTGGTATGTAAGCGCTTGGTCACCATGAGGTCCCTATTTTTATCTGAATATTGTTGTTTGATTTGAAATAATTCTGCGGAGTTTATTTGTTTACCGCAACCTGAGTTATAGTAGCGAAAATTTATATTGATGCGAGAGTTAGTTCGTAGCGATAAAGTGTAATATGCGCTGCATCAATAATATTACGAATAGGAATAATGAAACCATGGCTACCATTCCACAAAAATATGAAAACGCCGAGCGTTGGGCTTTTGGCGATACTGAGCAAGTCGCCGATGATGTGTTGGCGCTGGTACTGGATGGCACTAAAACCGCGACCTGTGCCGCATTAGATGAAGATGGCGTCCCACAAGCGGGTGATGTGTTTGTTGTGGTTAATGGCCGCAATGAGCCGGTATGTGCTGTCGAGTTAACCGACGTTGAGCTGAAAACCTTTGATCAAGTAGATGAAGCTCATGCTTTGGCTGAAGGTGAGGGCGATCGAACGCTGGCTTACTGGCGCAAAACACAGCAGCGTTTTTTCGAGGAGTACGATATGTTTTCCCCGGATATGATGCTGATTTGCATGCAGTTTAAAGTGTTGGAAAAGTTCTGATAGCTGATTTTTGCTGATCGGTCTTCTGATTTATCACCGATTGGGCAGCAGTTCCGAATGGTAAAACTGCATGGTAAAAGAAGAAGCCGTCACTCATCTATTCATATATGGGCTGACGGATCTTCTGATTGGTCAATCAAGTTACCCTCATCACCCAGGCATCCTGATGTCTATCATAATGTTTCTTATATAGCAGCCGGTCTTTACCATCGAGTGTCGCTGGAATACTGGTCTGTTCATCCCACCCATCTAGCTGCATACACAAGTCAGGGTCCGATTTGCAGGGGATACTGAGTGTATTTTCACCTTTTGCCTGTGGTGCGGATAACACGGCGTCATCAACTTCAAAGTTTCGGATTTTTACTACCGTTTTTCCCATAAAGACTCCTTTCCACCTGTAGTGGTATGAGGTGTGACCAGATTGGTCGCCTTATTGAGAATAGCTGAGCTAAAAAAAAGCGCCAGAGGGTGCCCGCAAAAAAATCGCGTCCTTAGTAAGGAAGTTCGGCCAAATTAAATTGATTACGCCCATTCTTCTTCGAGTAATACAGTGCCTGATCTGCGGTCAACATCAGGTCAGCCTGATCAGTAATGCTGCTGTGCTGGTGTGCTTGATACACGGTCACGCCAAGGCTGATGGTCACTTTGCGAAATTTACTGTCACTATGCTTAATCCCCATGGCGCGGATAGATTGCAGAATATGCTCTGCCACCAGACTGGCCCCTTTCTGGTCGGTATCCGGCAGAATGGCGGCAAACTCTTCACCACCATAGCGGGCCACAATATCAGTGCTGCGTTTTAATGATTTACGTAATGCTCTGGCCACCAGACGCAGACAGGCATCACCCGAAATATGACCATAGCAATCATTAAAATTCTTGAAATAATCGATATCAATCATTAAGACCGCCAATGGGGAGCCTGAGCGCCTTGCCCGCATAAATTCATGGGCCAGCACTTTTTTGAACTCTCGACGATTAGGTAATTTAGTCAGCGAGTCGGTTCTGGCTTGAATCTCCAGGCGTCGATTGGCCTTAATCAGCTTCAGTTCCAATAGCTTGCGTTCATGGATATCTTCGGCAGTGCCATACCAACATTGCACATTACCCTGATCATCAACACTGGGAACTGCGCGAATACGCATCCAGTTCCAGCCTTTTTCCACATGACAAAAGCGAATTTCAACGTCGAGAGGTTCCTGAGTTTGGAGGGAATGCTCCCAACTTATCAGGGTAGGATGGCGATCATCAGCATGAATGGTGCGCAACCATCTGTCTGCCAGCGCTTCTTCACGGGTTAAGCCGGTAATTTTTTCAAAGCGAGAACTGACATTGGTGATCATCCCGTCAGGGGAGGCCGTCCACGGAATTTGTGGGTTCAGTTCGACCATATTGCGGTAATGCTGCTTGCTACTGCGCAGCTTTTCTTCCATCTCTTTCAGCGGCGTAATATCTATCATGGCAACTGACAAACCGCTCACTTGACCACTGGGATATCGAGCCGCTTTCATGCGCATGAAAAAGACCCGCTTCTTATCTGGCATCTGAAACTCAGCATCAGGGATGCTATCGCTGCAATAAGCTTTTAATAGGGCACTTTGTACAATAGGGACGATACTGGGTAAGAAATCAGCCACTTTACGGCCATTGATCTCTATTGTGTTTTTACCCAATAATTCAGCAAGATAATCATTTACCGTCAGGTAGCGCAGGGTTGAGTCAATGAAGCACAGGCCCGCCGGTGCATTAGAATAAATGGATTCGAGCTCAAATAAGCGTCTACCGGCATCATAAGGTAAATTGCTCAGATTGCGGTCAATACCCCGATAGCCTTTGAATTCACCATTATCGTCAAACAGTGGGATACCGCTGGTTTCAAGCAAGACTTCGCTACCATCTGGGCGAATATTACGGTTTTGCAAACCCGCGAAAGGGATACGAGCAGCCACAATCTCAGCGAATATCTTTCCCACCCGACTAGCTTCATCTTTGGGCATAAAATCAAAGGGGGTTTTGCCGATCACTTCATGAGGGCGACGCCCCAAAAGCTCGACAGATTTTGCCGATGAAAAGGTGTAACAGCCAGTAGCATCAACTTCCCAGATCCAATCTGAGTTATTCTCGATGATGTCCCGTAAGCTGTTCATTTCTTTTAACAGAGCAATGTCAGCTGATTTTTCCCGATTATCATAATCAGTCATGATGTCCACTCCTGTTTAATCGCGGCTTTCCTTAGGTAAAATTCTGTCGGCTATTATTTAAGCCCGCAGATTGTATAACAGGGACAGATTTAGTACAGCTCAATCGGAATTTTCTTAACTACAAATCTTTTTTTGATTTCTACTACATTAATAAATAAGGCGAAAACAATAATTTTAAAATGTGCTCATTTTCACCTTCGGATAAAACTTACATTTAATACACCAACACCAGACTCACGTTGTCTTGATAGCTGCCTGGGGTGCGTTGATTCTGATTGGGGTTAATCACCGCATGAAAGGGAACCTGCTGTTGCGTGCCAGTGCCGGTTCCGGGCAGTATGGAGGTTGCATTCCACAGTGTGGAGCCCGAGGCACCTTGATAGAGCTGATATTGCAAATAATCGGTGGCGGTTGAAGATGTCAGTTTCATTTGCTGCCAATTAGTCACTGGGTTATCACCGGTGGTGACATAAGTATTAAAGGTCGAGCCTTTGGTGCAGGTGAGGGTAATCGTCTGGCTGATCGGGTTGAACTGACCCACTAAAGCGAAACTACCGAAGTTAACATCTTGAGCACTATTAATGGCGCAATTCTTACTGACCACCAGGGTGACTGTCACGGTGGATATATCGGTTCCGGTTCCCGAGCCTTGCCAGGAACCTAAACAACCGCCCAACACATTCAATACTTTGCATATATTGTAGTTCCAGTCCAAAGTGATCACATCGGTATAGGTGCCTGCACTGATATTCACGTTAATTGCGCCATTATTGCCGGTGCGGATATAGATGGGAAGATTGGCGTTTAAGTTTCCTAAGCTAATAGATAAAAGATTTGAACCGCTATAATCCAATTTGCTTCCAATTCCCAGAGCAGTACCAAAAGCGCCAGTGGCATAAATAGAATAAGGGATAAGATCGCCCGCTGCATTTTTAAGGTTTAGATTATTGGTTGTGCTGGCTATAGTCGCTGATAAAGTATATGAGCCTAATAACGCAATAGAGATCAATGCGCCAGAACACGTCATTGCCGTGGCACCTTGAGCATTCACTGCTGTGGTATTTGCCGCCACAGAAGAGCTGGGAGGCAAAGTGACGGTACCCGCAGTAAAAGTGCAGGAGTCAGCCTGAGCAGTTGGAGCTATCAATCCCATCACTAATATCAGCAAAATGCTAATAGCCAAGAAGAAGCCGCTAGGGCGTATTTTTATTTTATTCTGGCGCATTTTTTCTCCCGTTATTTTGTTGCCGCTCATTTGCAGGTCACTGTGCCGATATTCTGTATTCCGGTGCTGGCTTTTAGCGCAAATTGCACATAACAATTAGCGCTATTATCCGCTCGGGTTATTCTCAGTTTATTTTGTGGCTTAATTTGTTCGATATACGCAATACCGTCCCAACCGACATAACTGGCGGGTTTCGCATCGGCGGCAAATATTGGACTTCCTTTCGGTAAATCTTTACCTGACTCATCAACAACATGTAGTGTCGCAGCCGTAATTTGCTCTATCGGGAAATCGATTAAATAACCGCTGCGTTCACTGATTGCCAGTTGGCGTTCAACTTCGGGCATGGAAACATCCGCCGGCAAGCTCATAGGATCTATTTGGAATTTCGCCTGATAGTAGGAAGTGACATTAGGAATTAATAAATAGCCATCGTCATTGGTGGCTCCAATGAGCTGATTTTCATAACTGACCGGGATTTGGCGGAAACCATGGGTTGAAACTAGTGCAAAAGCATCATTGATAGTGTTGCTCGCATAGATCCCTCGGTTCATCATGACCAGCGAACCGCTCATTTCCCCCCAACTCCGGTAGTCGCTGTCATTACCATAGACACCGACCCGACTTTCCATGACGCGCGTCCGCCATGTCAGGTCGGCTTGCTGGTAACTACTGCTTTCACCGCTACCATTGGCATAAGCCAGATTCCAACCCAGCCCGCCGTTGGTGGGGGTCGCTCGGCTATAATTGACCCTTTGACTCCAAACGTTATTGGTATCACGCATACTGCTGAGACTGCCAGCCCCCCAATCGCCGAGAGGAATACTTAACACTATCTGCGCGTTATAACCTTTGCTGCCAATTTCCCGATTAACTGAGAGATAAAAACTGGTATTGCCAAAGACAGTATTGCTGTAACTGAGGTTAACCAGCCGAGTACGCTCGCCTAAAGCATCCTGAACATCAAAATAGCCGGAGCCGATAGAGCCATAAGTTCCCAACCCCAGACTGCCAGTGATCTGGTCAGTACGCCTACTGAGTCGGTATTCACTCTTATAATTCGCCAGGTCGCCGTAGTTAGGGCTGCGAGTGATGCGCTGGGCATTCAGGCTGAAAAAAGCATTGCTATAGCTGTAACCGAATGAGTACTGATTACCCTTGCCACCGTATCGTGGTGAGGAGGGTGCTGCTGAAGTATCAATATTCAGCTCTGGTGCAATGCCGCTGCCTAAAATATCATTACCTGCGTGACTGATACTGTAGGAACCATTCAACACACCGTAATTCCCAGCACGTAAACTGATGCCACTGCCAGCAACATTCAGTTGTTTGGCGATATCGGCTCGCCCCTCTAACGTTAACCAAGGTGTCGTGCCATAGCGGAGCACTCCGGTGGCGACAGGATCGCCATAGTCAGCAGACTGAATGCCATAGTTTTGGCGTAGCATACCGCTGGAAACACTGAAGTCCCATAGGCCGGGCTTGAGTAAATCACTGGCGACATAGAAGGGAACCGATGTACTGACTTGCCGCCCCAATGCATCAGTGGTAACCACAGTGGCTTGTCCCGCACCATTGATTCTTGGGCCATTATCAATAACAAAAGGCCCGGGATTAACTGTCGCCGATTGGGTCCTAAAGTTATTGATATACAGGTCTACGGTACTGGGGATAGCGGCCTGACCCGCAAACTGTGGGAGTGGATAAGTGACTAAGTCTGGGCGTATGGCAAAATTGCGTGATAATTGCAGCCCGCCAAGGCGCACTGAACTGCTCCAGGCCAGAGAGCCTGTTATCAGGTCACCCGCCGTGTAGCTCAGCATATGATCTTCATCATTTGACCGCCACTGGGTATCGTAGCGGACATATCCTTTCTCTACGGTGACATCCGCGGTGTCTGTCAGGGTCGAACGATATACGCCGGTATTACTGATGACACCGAAGCGATCGAAGAGCCGTTGCTCGGTCCAGGCCGAGAGATTACTGGGTTGACTGCTATTATTGCCCTGACTGGCATAAACATCATAATTGAATAACAGGCCAAGACTGCTTTGCGCTAAATTGTAATCAGTTGGCGTGGCGGTATTAACCCGCTGTTGCGGCAACCACTCGCTGGGGATATCAATGAGCAGTTGCTGGCTGTCGCCTTGATAGGTGACTTTGACTTTATCCATCGCATCAATGGCAACTTCCTGCGGATTTGCTTCAGGCAGCGGTAAACCCACCGCTTTTAGTTGCTCAGGCGTCAGATAATAATGCCCGCCACGAAAGACCACCGGCACTGCCTCACCGAAGTTACGGCCATTAACCACCAGTTCCAGATAGAGGGTGGCGTCAGGCATCACCGCGGCAGATGGCGGAGGCGGCAAATCATCCCCCCTTGCCGTTTGCGGCATTAATATGGGGGATATCATTGAGGCATACATCAATGTCAAAATTGGCGATAGCCTGGATTTGATCATCATCCCAAACCTTATATTCCTGTTTATCAATGCATTAGCGATGCATCAATCAATAGATATTCTTAGATAAGAACAATCTATTGATGAGGAATAGCGACAGGTTTGGCATTGCTATTGACTGATGCCGTTAATTGCCCGGTGCGGGCCGATGCCGGAACCTGGAAACGCATTTCACTGCCCGGCAGCACATAGCCCATCAACCCACTATTGATATCATTATGCTGCAAACTGACCCGAGAGATGCGCGCGTGGGTCTGGCCCTGATTGCGAATCGCCAGCCACTGTTTACTGCCATCCGAAACGAGTTTGTAGCTTAGGTTGAGTGGGAAAAACGTCGTGGGGTTATTGGCATCTTCAGATTTCAGACCCTCACCATAGATAAACAGTGGGACGGAGTAGCGCATTTGAAACTTTAACCCCATATTCAGGGCCGGGGTGGGCGCATCGTCATTAGGATCTTTGCGGGGAATTTCATCAATCAGTACCCGGAAAGCCTGCTCTTGGCCCGCCGGGACTTGGGTATTTTTAATCAGACGCACCAGTTGGCGTTTACCCGGCAGAATAGTGGCAACCGGTGGGCTGGCAAGCACGGCTGTTTGGCTACTGTAATCTTCTTGCCCCTCTTTTTGCTGCCACCCTAATACCCGCACTTGCATATAAACTGGCTGACTGTCTCTATTTTCCAGCCACAAAGCGGTGGCTTTTTCATGGCTATTGATCACCGGATCAATCGGCCAAATAAGTACCGAGGACGCGGCATAAACTGAGCCACTGGTGACTGCTGTTGCCAGTACAACCATCGATGAGAGTGATGTTAATTTCGTCATAGTGAACTCCTTGTCGATAAAGTACCCACATTAAATAAATGGTCGCTTAATAGCTGACAGTGACTAAAAGTGTGTCTGTGTAATTCCCCGCGGTGGGTAGCGTGCTGCTGGCAAATAATTGCGCGTATAAAATGATTTGTTGCACCGTGCTATTGGCGGTAATCATTTGCGTCGCTCCCCCGTTGCTGCCATTGCCCCAGATAACACTGCGGGCGCTATCTTGAAATACTTGATAAAACAGATACTCGCCGGTAGCACTGTTGAGTAGTCGTCTGCCGGAGGCGATATTGCCCGAAGTGTTGGCGCCGCTATTGAGTGCCAAAGTGAGGCTGGGAGTCCCGCTACATTGAACAATAATTGAACCGGCATTCTGGCTGGAGACGACATTAATTGCCGTGGAGAGTGAAGACACATTACCAAAGCTCAGCGTGCCAAAACTGCTGCTATCTACAGTGCCACTGCCCAAAATACAGCCGGATAAAATGGAGGCTTTAACCGCAAATGGGCTAGTCAATGTATCCCCATAACTGCTTGCCCCGGGCAGGCCCAGCAGGGCAAGTACCAGCAATTGAAGCAAGGTGGGATAGCAACCGTGATGCGCCATAGTCCCTCCCTACCAATTGACCGTGACTTGCACGGTATCGGTGTAGATGCCAACGGGCGGTGTACTTTGTATGGGTATTAATCCATAGACGGGAAGGGTGACGGGCTGTCCTGTCGCGACTTGTGAAACCCCCACGGTATTATCCCAAATATGGCTATGTGCGGCGTCGGTATACAGGTTGTAATTCACATGCTGGGTGGTTGTGCCACTGGCCAAATAACGGCTATTGACGCTACCGCTTTGCCCGGCACTGAGTAACACGGTAAAGCTGGTGCTTTTACTGCATTGCACCGAAATTGCGCCGGTATTAGCTTGCCCGGTCACGGCAATCGGTGTGTTCAGCATGGTGGCAGAACCAAAATTTAGGGTGCCAAAACTTGTGGCACCACCAACAACGGTGCCTGCAATGCAGGTTGGCAATAAGGTGGCGCTAACGGTGATATTGGCGGTTTTTATATCGGCATGAGCCGGATAAACTTGCAGTAATAACAGCGCGCTGGATAGCCATAAAAAAGCTATTTTATAGAATGTTATCAGCGAGTTATCCAGCGTAATATTCTGAATCATACCCACTACCAACTAACAGTCACGTTGACTGTGTCGGTATAGGTGCTGACGCTGGGGGTGGTCTGTATTGGAACTTGGCTATAAACCGTGAGTGGGATGGCCGTGGCGATGGTGCTTGCCGTGCCAGTGAGAAGACCGGAACCTGTTGTTCCCCATGCTTGGCCATACGCGGAGTCTTTATACAAGTTATAGGTGACAAACTCTGCAGTTCCGCCAGCCAAACGGCGCTGATTACCTGAAGCATGTAAGCCATTGTCTATGGCAATACTGTAGTTAGTTCCGGTACTACAGTATAAATTCAACGTGCCACCGGATGTGCTGCTGTAGGGCACTTTTATCTCGGTATTCAAGGTAGATACCGTACCGAAGTTTATGGTACCTAAATTCGTCAACCCACCCGGGGCGGTGCCATCATTAATATAACAGCCCGTAATAATGGTTAATGTGGCCCCTAACGTCCCAGTTACCGTACCTGCACTTTCTGCTGGTGGAGCAGCGGGTAATAAAGCCAGTGTACCTATAATAAGTAAGGTTTTCTTCATTGTTTCTTCCTTAATCATATAATTTGCAACCAGGTAATCTAGAAAGAGGTTGAGCCAATAACGTAGCGCAACCGATGTTTATGACAGTAATCATTAAAAATTCTAGATATTTAATTAATAGCAGCAAGATTCAGAAAGTGTCCAATATTAAGCAAAAAATCACTTATCCATCTCATATTTCTGATTTATTGCTACGGCGCGGTGGAAAATAATCAGAGAGGGCTAGTGCCTACATTAAAGATAAATTGATGTTTATGGGTTGAAATCTTTAATGTGAATCCATTCAGCAAAATAATGAGTGACGGTCATTTCTCACTGAGGAATCATTATTGGTAAGATTTATTTTTCAAATGAATTGCAGCTATTCCTAAAGCAATTAGCGCTAATAGCGCAGCCACCCGATAAGTCAGCTGCATGCCGCGAGTGATATCTGCGGCTGTGGCTAACGCGGTGTTTTGTGAGGCTGAGGCGGAGAAGAAAACGGCCCCCATAACCGATGCACCAGTAATCAGACCCAGGTTGCGGGAAAGATTCAGCATGCCGGCAGTCACACCGCGCTGATCGACGCCAACAGACTTAATTAATAGCGTGTTGTTGGCAGTTTGAAAAATGGCATAACCTGCAGTAATTAGGCAGACAGGTACAACATAACCGAAAACCCCCGCAGTAGGTGTGATTATGGGCAGTACCATGGTACCGGCGGTGATTCCCGCCAGCCCGACAGCAACCATAGTGTTAGCGCCCAGTTTATCCACCCAATAACCCGCCGGAATACCGCTTAGTGCCGCGATTATCGGGCCAACAGACAGGGCTAATCCGACCCATTGCGCAGGCAGACCGAGTGCCGATGAAAGATAAAATGGCCCAACAATAAGGGTCGCCATCATGATGGTGGTGACTAATGCGCTCATGATTAACCCATTACGCAACACAGAACGGCGCAACATCGAAATGTGAATTAAGGGAAATTTAGCTCTCTTTTCTACCCAGAAAAATAATCCAAGGCCGACAATGGCTCCCCCCAGTAAGATAAAATTGAAGGCGCTGAAGATACCCTGTCCCAAGGTCATGGCGAGGGCATACAGTGCAAGTGTGAGTCCCAATAGCAGCATTCCGAGAGGGTCAAATCCTGACGAAGATTGAGATGACAGTGTAACGATTTTAGGTAGATAGCGCGATACTAACCACAGAGCTAATAGCGCTAAAGGTATATTTATCAGGAATATAGCTGACCAACCAAATTTGGAAATTAGCATGCCGCCGAGCGAAGGTCCAAGGGCCGTACCGATAGCGGATACAGTGCCGAGCAGCCCCATAGCTCGCCCTGTTTTTCCTTGTTCTATCGTCTCACTCACCAGTGCCAGAGTCAGAGTCATCATGGCTGCAGCCCCCAACCCTTGTAAGACACGAGCGGCGATCAATATCCCGATAGTCGGCGCAAATGCGCACCCTAGGGAGGCCAAAGCAAACAAACCAATTCCGCTTTTTAGCAGTTGGCGTTTGTCGGTGATATCCCCAAGGCGACCAATACTGATAGCCGATGTGGTCACTGCCAGTAAATAGGCTAAAACCACCCATTGCACCTCTTGAAAAGAGGCACTGAAAGCTTGCGTCAGGGTGGGTAATCCGACATTAGCAATGCTGGTGGCGAGTGACGAAAGCAACATCGGTAGTGAGAGGCTGATCATTTTTTGCCGCAGACTGCTGTTGTCAGAACGGTATAAATTGGTGCTGTTAGTATCAATTTTCATTTATGAGGCACTCCTGAAAGACATTAACAGGAGACTATGGCATTGCTTCATAAGGCGGAAGACGCACTGAATGCAGTTTATTCATGCATCTAACGCCATGTCATAATCCTGTGCTAGAGTCAGAACATGACAAAACCTGATCTCAACTTATTATTCACACTCAATGTCCTGCTGGCGGAAGGCAGTGTGGTGGGGGCCGCGCAACGATTGGGACTGAGCCCATCAGCAATGAGCCGGGCGCTGGCAAGATTACGTAAGACGACGGGCGATCCCTTGCTGGTGCGGGCAGGGCGGGCATTGGTTCCTACACCAAGAGCGCTTGAATTACGTGAACAGGTCAGCCAATTAGTACAGGATGCAACATCTGTTTTGCGCCCCGCAGAGAAACTGGATCTGGCTCAATTGACCCGAGTTTTCACCTTGCGAACCAGCGATGGTTTTGTTGAAAATTTTGGTGCGGCACTGTTAACGAGAATCAGCCAGGACGCGGCGGGCGTGCAGTTGCGTTTTATGCAAAAACTTAATAAAGACAGCCTGTTACTTCGTGATGGTAGTGTCGATTTGGAAACCGGGGTGGTTGGTTCTGCGGCCAGCCCAGAATTGCGCACGCGAGCGCTGTTTCGTGATGGTTTTATTGGTGTGGTCAGGGCGGGGCATCCATTAAACGAGGGGGAGATAACACCTGACCGCTATGCCGCTCAGCGGCATATTATTATTTCGCGGCGTCAGGGCCATAAAGGGCCGATGGATGATACTTTGCAATTATTGGGGCTGGAAAGAAATAGGGTCACTTACGTTGATAGTATTTCAACTGCGCTGGCTTTGGTGAAAGATTCCGACTTGGTTGCCACCGTCCCGGCACAACACACGCTGAATTTGCGTCGCGGCATGTTTAGCTTCCCACTGCCGATAACTTCGCCATCCATTACTATCTCTATGCTATGGCACCCACGAATGGATGCCGATCCTGCCCATCGTTGGTTGCGGCAATGTGTACTAGATGTTTGCCGTAATGATTCTCAGGGCAACCCATGACGAGTCACCCTGAGGATCAGTATTAACTAGAAGCGCGGTATTGCGGTGCCCCAGTTACGCCAGTCTTTCGGCTCTTCGGCATTCAGTAAGAAATGCTGATTTATATTGGCTTTCGGGGCCAGTGGGGTGGTCGGTGGGGTAGCAAAAGCAATACCGCCACGAATAAATTGCTGGAAGGTGCCGCTTTTCACTACGCCGCCAGTCAGACCGAATTCGAGATTATAGCCCGATGCCAGCCAGAACACTGTATTCTGCCGGACTAATTGCTGGAATTTCTGACTGATACGGAGCGAGACTTGCACCCGGTCAGACATGGCTCCCAGATTGAATCCAGTGACAGTACCGACCTCAAGCCCACGGAACAGCACCGGCGTGCCAACTTGTAATGATCCAGCTTCCGCAGTGTCAAGAATAATGCTCAGGCCATCAAGATAACGAGAGTCGGTAATCGTCGCGGTTTGTAGCTCAAAGCTGCGCACTATCCCGCCTTTACCCGGCTCTACATTAATGTAGGGCTGGAACAGCGTATCGAGGTTGTTCACCCCCGCGGCAGAAATCTCCGGTGAAACAATAGAGAAGCGAGTTCCTGCCCGGGCAAAACTCTGCACATATTCAGGATAGAGCACGGCTTTGGCTAACACTTCATTGCGCTCTGGTGCCAATTTGAGAGATTCAACTTGACCAATATTGATACCCAGATAGCGAATTGGCATGCCTGTTGCCAGTTTGCTGGCATCAAAAGTGCGCAAGATAATCTGGCTACCTACAGCGCGAGCGGCGGTTTCATTGCCATAAAGTGTTCGTTTGGCCCCTTTATCTAGCGTAACCCCTTCAAGGTTATCAAAGCTGATAGCCCCTTTTAGTGCCCGATTGAGTGGCGAGGCTTGCACAGTCAGACCACTGCCGTTCAACTGTACTTTCGCCCCCCCTTCGGCCCAGAAGATACTCTTATCAGTGAGCAGGTTGCGGTATTCTGGCTGGATATAAACATCCACCTCAAACTCATTGGCTTTCGGCCTGACGCGGGTAATTTCACCAACCTGAAACTTGCGATACAACACCACGGAGCCCGCTTGGACATCAGGCAAGCTGCTGGCGGTGAGTGTTAATGTGGTGGCTGGGCCGTTACCTAAAATTCCGTCAGTGGCTTTTTCCACACTGCTATATAACGGATATTTACCCAGCGGTTCACCTTTACTGCCCGGTAGAATCAGAATGCCGCCATCAACCCACTCTTGCGCACTGGCACCTTGCACTTCAATTCCGTCAATACCGAGTTTGACGTCAATGCGGCTATTCACCACGAACTTGCTGTCTTTGTGCACTAAATCCCGGTATTTCGCTTCAATTGCCGCAGTGAAGTTTACGCCATTGGCGGATAGCTCGCGGGTTAATACCTGACCAATCTTCACGCCATGCAATGAGATAGGCTGGCCGACATCAATACCATAGCTTTGTGGCGCGGTTAATTGCACTTCCAGCACATTGGGTTGCTGTAACAGACTTTTGCTGCTGGGCAGGACGGTAAAACGCTGTTGCGGTTCACCTTCGCCGGGGATGAGCTCCAATGTATTGCCAGTCAAAAGCTCACTCAGGTTGGCATTATTAAGACTAATTCGTGGGCTATTCATTTCAATGCGGGTACCGGCGCGCATTAAATCGACCACTGACGGATCAATGGTGAGCTCGCCAGTCACTTTACTGTCCGGCTGGAGTGTCATTTTAGTCAGGGTACCTACTTGTAACCCTTGATAAATCAGTGGAGTACGGCCTTCACTCAGGTTATTTCCATTAGGAAGGTCCAAGGTGATCGCCACGCCACGCTGGCTATGTGCCAGATCAGAATAGAGCTGGAAAGGCTGGTCTGGCTTTGCATTTTGACTGTTGGGTGGTGAATCAAAAGCAATCGCGCCGTTAACCAATGCGGCCAGGCTTTCCATTTGCACCGACGCGCCACTCAGGCTGAAATCACCTTTGAAACCAGAGACATTCCAGAAGCGGGTATCATTTTTAACCAGTTTGGCAAAGCGTCGGTCAATCAACACGTCAATAACTACGCCGTTATTATCAGGCGCAATATTGTAATCATAGACTTTCCCCACCGGGATTTTACGGTAATAAACCAGTGAGCCGTTATTCAGGGAACCCAGATCCGGCGCATGTAAATGAATCATTAATTCGCCGGTATTCATGCGAAATTTGGGCTGGGTATCCAGCGCGGTAAAGTGGTTCTGAGGTTTGCCTTCGCCCGGCATCATGCCGATATAGTTGCCTCCGACCAATGCATCCAGCCCGGAAACCCCGGCTAATGAGGCTTTGGGGGTCACTAACCAGAACTGAGTGCCTTCACGCAGTGAGTCTTCCATATCATTTTTGATACTGGCGACAACTTTAATATTGCGCAGGTCATCATCCAGACTGATGGATTGCACCATCCCGACTTCAACACCTTGATAACGAATCGGCGTTCGCCCAGCGACAATCCCGGCGGCAGATTGAAAATCAATCGTCACCTCGGTGCCGCGCTCTTGCCAATTGTTATAAACCAGCCACCCGGCAATCAGCAGGGCGATAAAAGGCAGCAACCAGAAAGGCGATATCCGGCGTTTATGTTTAATTTGTGCCTCAGTCGGTGTACTCGGCGTTTCCTGTTGCATGTGCATCCCAAATCAATCGGCTATCCAGCCATTCAACAGCAAGGATAGTCAAAATAACCGCAGACCCAAAATAGAAGGCTGCTGGCCCCATAGTGAAAGAAAGGAGCTGATCACGATTAATCAGCGACATCATTAGCGCAATAACAAAGAGGTCCAGCATCGACCAACGGCCAATCCAGGTAATCAACCGCAGCAACCGCATGCGGGTTTTCAGACTGTGCTGGGTCTTTAGATGGATACTGAGCAGCAATGTTATCAAGACAATGACTTTAGTAAATGGCACCAACACGCTGGCGATAAATACTACGGCGGCTATTGGTAAATTACCCGAGGAAGCCAAGGAGACCACACCAGAGAAAATAGTATCCTCCATGCGCGTGCCGTTGGCATAAACAATTGATATCGGCAGTAAGTTGGCGGGAAGCAACAATATAATAGAGGCGATTAGCGCCGCCCAGGTTTTTTGGATGCTATGACGCCGGCGGTGGCGCAATGGGGTATGGCAACGCGGGCAGCGCCCCAAAGCATCAGGATGCCCGGTATATTGGCAAGACAGACAAACTCGCAGTGTTTCTCTTGGGCCGGGAGTCTGTTCTTGCGGATAAAACCGCTCCCACAACTGCTCCAAATTCAGGTGCACCAGCGCCAAGATGCTGAGCAAGGTGAGTGTCAGGTATGCGATCAATCCAGTACCCGGCATGACATCGGCATATTCTTTGACTTTTATACAGGCCACTACCATGCCGATAAGATAGATATCCAGCATGACCCACTCTTTTAAGCGCTCCAGCATCAGCAATATTGGGCGCAGATTCATGCCAATCCGGCTGCCGATGCGCAGGTAGAGAATAGAGACGGTTAGTGTAATGGGCGCACCCAGAATACAGAATGCCACCATGCTGGCAGTTATAGGGTCACCCTGGCGACTCATTTGCCAGATCCCTTCCAGCAAACTGGCATCAATGCGCGTACCAAGTAGGCGGATAGTAATCAGCGGCTCGGTAAAAGCGAATGGCATCAGTAACAGCATGGCGACAGCTATTGCGGTCAGCCGAGTTAGAGACCAATCGCGCCCGCTGGTAATTTTCGCACTGCAACGTGGGCAATACGCGGTTTGCTGGCCATTGAGGGGCGGCAAACTAAATAACGCATCACACTGGCAGCAGCGTTGAACTCGTGCCGTGGATAAAGGGCGTTGAATGGCATGTATCTTCATTATGTAAAACCCTGACACCGACACCGGTTTATAAATAATAGCGCGGATGGTAGCAGAGCAATCACTCAAAACAAGGGGCAAAAAGGGTCAAACTGACAATGTTGATAACTCTTTTGCTTCATTAGCGCGGAATAACCTTGTAGCCAAGAGCATTTAATGATTATTTTATATAAGCTACGCATAACTATTGCCTCTGGCTATTCTTAGGTTTCTAACGGTCATTACATGAAAAAAGCAGAATTCTACGCGGAATTAAAACGTGATTTGAGTGCCCTGATTGCCGGTGAAACCAATTTCATCGCTACATTGGCTAATGCCAGCGCCTTACTTTATGAACGCCTTGATGGTTTAAATTGGGCTGGATTTTACTTGCTTGATGGCAAGCAACTGGTGTTGGGGCCTTTTCAGGGGAAAATCGCCTGCGTGCGTATTCCGGTCGGGAAAGGCGTATGTGGAACTGCGGTCGCAGAAAACCGCGTTCAGCGAGTCGGTGATGTGCATGCATTCCCCGGTCATATCGCCTGCGACGCCGCCAGTAATGCTGAAATTGTGCTGCCAATCACAGTTCAGGGGAAAGTTATCGGCGTTTTGGATATCGACAGCATAGTTTATGATCGCTTTGATGAAGACGACGAATTGGGCTTAACCTCAGTCGTGGCGGGGCTTTGCGAGCATCTGGAGCTATGTGACAGTTCAAAATATGTCACACAGACTGCAAGTTGATATACGGATAACGTGGCAATTGCTGATGGCGTCATTATAATGACGCCTGTTCATGCCTGCGCTGGTTGGCAAACCCGTTGTAATCAGGAAATTTCATGGAAAATCAACCTAAGTTGAACAGTAGTAAAGAAGTCATAGCCTTTTTGGCTGAGCGGTTCCCGCTTTGCTTCACCGCCGAGGGCGAAGCACGTCCACTGAAGATCGGTATTTTTCAAGATCTGGTCGAACGTGTTCAGGGGGAAGAGAATTTAAGCAAAACGCAATTGCGTTCTGCGCTGCGTCTCTACACCTCAAGCTGGCGTTATCTTTATGGGGTCAAAGTCGGTGCTGAACGTGTTGATTTGGATGGCAACCCTTGTGGTGTGCTGGAAGAGCAACATGTCGAACATGCCCGCAAACAGCTGGAAGAGGCGAAAGCCCGTGTTCAAGCACAACGTGCTGAACAACAAGCTAAAAAGCGCGAAGCTGCCATTGCTGCGGGTGAAACCCCAGAGCCACGTCGCCCACGTCCGGCAGGTAAAAAACCTGCGCCGCGTCGTGAAGCGGGTGCCCCTGTGGAAAACCGCAAGCCTCGTCAGTCACCTCGCCCGCAACAAGCTCGGCCACCTCGTCCACAGGCTGAGGAAAACCAGCCACGCCCTGTGCCGGTCACAGATATCTCTAAACTGCAAATTGGTCAAGAAATCAAAGTCAGAGCAGGTAAGAGTGCGATGGACGCAACCGTATTAGAAATCGCTAAAGATGGCGTACGGGTGCAGCTATCTTCCGGTCTGGCGATGATTGTGCGCGCAGAACACTTGCAGTTCTGATACGGAGGCCAACCTAGGCATGAACAATTTTGTCAGACTAACAGCAATCGCAGGCTTGTTACTGGCGGGGGCGAGTTACGCGGCCGATACAACTTATCGCATCGATCAACTTCCTCAACTGCACCAGGAACCAGAGCATGCAACCGTGAGTGAGCGCGTAACATCGCGCTTCACTCGCTCTCACTATCGTCAATTTGCATTGGACGATCAGTTTTCAGCCAAGATATTTGATCGCTTCCTCAACATGCTGGATTACAGCCATAACGTGTTGTTGGCATCAGATGTGGCACAGTTCGCGGATAAAAAACATTCGCTGGACGATGAGTTAAAATCAGGTCAGCTAGATACGCCGTATGCGTTGTTCAATTTGGCGCAAAAACGTCGTTTTGAACGCTATCAATATGCATTGTCAGTGTTGGATCGGCCAATGGTCTTTACCGGTAATGACACCATTGATATTGATCGCAGCAAAGCCCCGTGGCCGACCAGCGAAGCCGAGCTGAATAAGCTTTGGGACGCTAAAGTTAAATACGATCAGCTTAATTTGAAATTGACCGGTAAAACGGATAAAGAGATCAAAGAAACGCTGACGAAACGCTATCAGGCAGCCATTAAGCGTTTGACGCAAAGTAATAGCGAAGACGTCTTCCAGTTGATCATGAATGCGTTTGCTCACGAAATCGACCCCCATACCAATTACCTCTCACCACGCAATACTGAACAGTTCAATACCGAGATGAGCTTGTCTCTGGAAGGTATCGGCGCAGTCCTGCAAATGGATGATGATTACACGTTAATCAACTCTATGGTTCCAGGCGGCCCAGCGGCGAAAAGTAAAACTATCGCGGTAGGTGATCGGGTGATCGGCGTTGGTCAAACGGGTAAACCGATGGTCGATGTGATTGGCTGGCGTCTTGACGATGTCGTCGCGCTAATCAAAGGGCCGAAGGGCAGTAAAGTGCGTTTGGAGATTTTACCTGCGGGTAAAGGGACGAAACCTCGCACTGTGACACTAACTCGCGAACGTATTCGTTTAGAAGACCGTGCAGTGAAAATGTCGGTGAAAACTATCGGCAAAGAGCGTGTCGGGGTATTGGATATTCCGGGTTTCTATGTTGGCCTGACTGAAGACGTTAAGGTGCAACTACAGAAGCTGGAAAAACAAAATGTCAGCAGCATTATCATCGACTTGCGTAGCAATGGCGGTGGCGCACTGACAGAAGCCGTCTCTCTGTCTGGTCTGTTTATTCCGAGTGGTCCAGTGGTCCAGGTTCGGGATAACAATGGCAAAGTACGCGAAGACAGTGATACTGACGGCGTGGTGTACTACAAAGGCCCGCTGGTGGTATTGGTTGACCGCTACAGTGCCTCTGCTTCCGAAATCTTTGCTGCGGCAATGCAGGATTATGGTCGTGCACTGATTGTCGGTGAGCCGACCTTTGGTAAAGGTACAGTGCAACAGTATCGTTCACTGAATCGTATTTACGATCAGATGCTGCGCCCTGAATGGCCGGCCTTGGGTTCACTGCAATACACTATCCAGAAATTCTACCGGGTAGATGGCGGCAGTACTCAGCGCAAAGGTGTTACTCCGGATATCGTGATGCCAACAGGTGTTGATCCGGCGGAAACGGGTGAAAGCTTCGAAGACAATGCCTTGCCGTGGGACAGCATCAATGCTGCCAGCTATACCAAGACGGGTGATCTGAAACCGTTGGAGCCAGAGTTACTTAAAATTCATGCGGCGCGTATCGCTGCTGATCCTGAGTTCCAACATATTCAGCAAGATATTGAACGCTATAAGGCACTGAAAGATAAGAAAAACATTGTCTCTCTTAATTACGCTCAGCGCGAGAAAGAGAACCATGATGATGATGCCACACGCCTGAATCGCTTAAATGAGCGCTTCAAACGTGAAGGTAAAAAGCCACTGAAGTCATTGGAAGATTTGCCAAAAGACTATCAGGAGCCGGACCCTTATCTGGATGAAACCGTGCATATTGCATTGGATTTAGCCCATAAAGAAAAAGCACAGCCACAAGTTGAGCCTCAACCCGCAACAGCGGCGGCAACAACTGCAAAATAATTGCGGCTGATATTAATAATCCGGGTTCTATTGAGCCCGGATTTTTTTTGCTTTTTTTATAGCGAAGCTAATGAATTGGCGAAAAAATAGCAGAATATGTAATGAAAAGTATCCAAATTTGTAAAGTTATGTTGATTTACTCTCTTAGAACTTAACAAGCCTTGAAAATTTATCAGATGCCCATACGATCAGCATATCTCAGCAGTAATTTGGCTAAGTCATCATTCAGTTTTATAGCAATTATGACTTAATACCTATTTTGACTTAATGCAGTGTCGATTTAGTACAATCGCCAATTAACACAATAAGGAAATAAATTTTTATGATGCGTATCGCTCTGTTCCTTCTCACCAACCTAGCCGTTATGTTGGTGTTCGGGTTGGTGCTTAGCCTGACAGGTATTCAGTCCAGCAGTGTGCAGGGGCTGATGATCATGGCCGGTCTGTTTGGTTTCGGCGGCGCATTCGTTTCGTTGCTGATGTCCAAATGGATGGCTTTGCGTTCAGTAGGTGGTGAAGTTATCGAACAGCCACGTAATGAAACTGAACGTTGGTTGCTGGAGACTGTGCGTCGCCAGTCTCAGCAGGCTGGCATTGCCATGCCACAAGTGGCTATCTATCAGGCCCCGGATATTAATGCCTTTGCCACAGGGGCTCGCCGTGATGCTTCACTGGTCGCCGTCAGTACTGGCCTTTTGCAAAATATGAGCCGTGATGAGGCTGAAGCGGTTATTGCCCATGAAATTAGTCATGTGGCTAATGGTGATATGGTCACCATGACCTTGATTCAAGGGATTGTGAATACATTTGTCATCTTCATTTCGCGCCTGATTGCGCAAGTTGCTGCTGGCTTCTTGTCTGGCGACCGCGACAATGAGGGCAGTAGTTCCGGCAACCCGATGGTTTATTTTGCCGTATCAATGGTATTGGAGTTAGTGTTCGGTATTCTTGCCAGTATCATTACCATGTGGTTCTCGCGTCACCGTGAGTTCCATGCCGATGCCGGTTCAGCAAGGCTGGTAGGGCGTGAGAAGATGATTGCCGCATTGCAGCGCTTGAAAACCAGCTATGAGCCACAGGAAGCTGGCAGCATGATGGCTTTTTGCATTAACGGTAAATCTAAATCATTCAGCGAGTTGTTCATGTCGCATCCGCCGCTGGATAAACGTATTGAAGCGCTGCGTTCTGGTCAATATCTGAAATAACCAGCATAGCAGCGGAACATTAAAGTTGGTTTTAAAACTCGCGGAGAGTGTCGCAAGAGACTCTCCGCGAATGTTATATAAGGCACACCCCACCAAGAAACAGGGCCATTGGCCTGATACCTCAGAAGTTATCTCCTCTCTTTAGCTCGCGCCAAAGTCACTATTGCCACACTTATTAGTCATTAAAAATAAGGAATGAGTAACAGAAAACAGTATGAATACTATTTCATATGGCTATCATGAAATTGAACGTGACCTTTAATCAAATCTACTTTATTAAGCTAATTCTATAGCACTATAAATAATATAATCATGCGTTAATTAAGGTTGAAGCATGAGTTATTTATTGAATGAAAAGTGCCAAGCTATCAGCTTCAATACTATTTAGTCGATGGCGCTAATCTTGCTATGACTTAATAATTTACATTATTTTATATGGATTAATTATGAAGAAAATTACGTCATCATCATTATTGTTATTTATGGGGGTAATTGGCAGCTGTATACCTCAGTTTGCTACCGCTGATATGTGGCGAGAGCCCACGCCAGAAATTAAGCAAGGGAAGTATTTCAGCCTGATTGTTGACCGCGGCGAATTGAAAAAAGCAGTCAAAGATTCCAATAATGAATATCTCTTTTCTGAGAAAGGGGCTGGGACTAAGCCGCTGGTGTTGGTAGGAACCGCCGTTGAAGTTGCGGAGTTCCTGCTTAACAATGAAACCAGTGGGATTGAAAACCATATCGCTGATTTACCTGATATTTACATGGGTATCTCCCCCTACGTGGTCAGGCAGCGCTTTAGCGGTTTATTCCCACTTAATGATATTTTAATCGCCTCAGTTGAACAGGCACAAAAATTTTTACCTTTCGGCACTATTCTTACCGATGCAGCAGGTATTCCAAGTGACCTTAAAGGCTTGAATGATGCACTCCATCAATTAGATGCAAAACAAAAAGAAAGTGGCCCCATTCTGTATGTCAAATTCAGTTATTTACCTGAAGAAGGTATGGTTAAGATTGGCAGAAAAACAATTAGCTTTGGCAAGATATTAAAAATCATGCAAAATAAATGATAAACAACTTATTTAAATAAATATCTGTCGCGAAAAATAATATTCTGGCGAGTATTACTTGGCAGGATAATAACTAGGGAATTTATTATAGTAATAATATATAAAGATAAATAAAACCCTCACATCGGCGGGGGTTTTAGCATGACAATAAGCTTAGCTCCGTTTTTGGCTTACGCGCAATAAACTGACCAATGCCGCGATACTGGCAAAACATCCAGCCAGAACCAGCGAAGCATGAGTTCCACCGGTTGAAAACATATTAAACATCAGCGCAACCAATGCCGCGCCAGTTGTTTGCCCCAATAGTCTTGCCGTCCCTAACATCCCGCTGGCACCACCGCTGCGCTGCTGAGGGGCTGCGGAAATAATAGTGTGGTTATTAGGCGACTGGAACAGACCAAAGCCAGCTCCACACAACACCATCCGCCAGATGATATCGATATCACTAGGGTCAGCCGGTAATATTGCCAACAGGAATAAACCACTGGCAAAGACCGCCAGACCAATCCCACCCAGTAATCCAGCATGGTAGCGTTCAACCAAGCGCCCAGCGATAGGCGCGACAACCATAGTGGCCAGTGGCCATGGTGTTAGCAGCAGTCCGGTGGCGACTTCATCACGCCCCAATACGCTTTGTAAGAAAAATGGCAGTGAAACCATTGCCAGCATTTGTGCGGCGAAAGAGCAAATTGATGTGCCGATTGATAGTGCGAAAATGGGAATGCGCAGCAAATCAACCGGAAGTAAAGGGAAGGGCTGGCTAAGTTGGCGACGCACAAAGAAGAAGCCAATAAGCAGTAATGCGATGACTTCGGCAGCAATCAGTGTTGGGCTTTCTCCTTGGGCAAAACCGCTGATAGCGGTGATCAGTAGGCCAAATGTCAGTGCATTCATTATGCAACTGGTCATATCAAAGCGATTGCCATTACTTTTCATGTTATTGGCAGGTAAGTACTTCATACCCAGCCCCCATGCCGCTAACCCGATGGGAACGTTAACCGCAAACAGCCATTGCCAGGATGCAACCGATAATATGGCGGAGGCAATGGTGGGGCCAGCCGCGGCAGAAACCGCCACGATCAGTGAGTTTATACCGATACCTCGGCCCAACTGTGCCCGCGGATAAATAATGCGAATCAATGCAGTATTAACACTCATCAGTGCCGCAGCACCAAGCCCTTGCAGCACTCGGGCAAATGTCAGTGTCCAGAGAGAGTCCGACAGGGCACAAAACAGTGATGTGATACTAAATACCAATAGACCGGCCTGATATACCCGCCGATAACCAATGATGTCACCCAGTGAAGCCATAGAAAGCAGTGATACGGTAATGGCCAACTGGTAGGCATTTACCACCCAGATAGATGTGGCGGGGCTGGCATTCAGGTCACGGGCAATGGTCGGTAGCGCGACGTTAGCAATAGTGCCGTCCAGCACGGCTATCGTAATACCTAAAGCGATAACCAGTATTGCAGCATAGCGCTGAGGAACCGGCATTCCATCTGTTGCTGATGGGTTCATAGGTTTTATCTGTAAAAATAATAAGGTAGGGGAATTTTTCTATGCTAACGATTATTGTGCTTGAATGCATCCCTACCAGCAGGGTTATTTGTAAAAGACAATTTTTTTCAAAAAAGAGTACATAAGTTGCTATCAAAGCAAGATTAACAGCCTGATAAGGACAGTAATTTGTGTAAATCAGTAAAAACAGAACCACGATCACGGAAAAATGAAACATCGTTTCTATAATGTGAGATAGTATTAGCCGAACAGGTTCCCCTGCGGGCAAATTTTAATTCTCTGATGATTTTAAGGACTTTCCGGATGGCCAAAGGTAAACAAATCCCCCTGACATTTCATACTTATCAGGATGCCTCTACCGGTGCACAAGTGACACGTCTGACGCCTCCTGATGTGACTTGCCACCGTAACTATTTCTATCAAAAATGTTTCACCCGTGATGGCAGCAAACTGTTGTTTGGCGGCGCTTTTGATGGCCCGTGGAACTATTACCTGCTGGATCTCAATACTCGGGTGGCAACACAACTGACAGAAGGGCGTGGCGACAATACTTTTGGTGGTTTCTTATCACCGGATGACGATGCGCTGTTTTATGTGAAGGATGGTCGCAACCTGATGCGCGTTGATCTGGCCTCTTTGGCAGAGAACGTGGTTTATCAAGTGCCGGAAGAGTGGGTTGGTTATGGTACTTGGGTAGCAAACTCAGATTGTACCAAGTTAGTGGGTATTGAGATTAAGCGTGAAGATTGGCAACCGCTGACTGACTGGAAAAAATTCCACGAGTTCTATTTCACGAAACCCTGCTGCCGACTGATGCGTGTTGATTTAAAAACAGGTGAGTCAGCGGTAATTCTGCAAGAAAATCAGTGGCTTGGTCATCCAATTTATCGCCCATATGATGACAATACAGTAGCGTTCTGCCATGAAGGTCCACACGACTTGGTTGACGCACGTATGTGGTTAATCAATGAAGACGGCAGCAATATGCGTAAGGTGAAAACCCACGCCGCAGGCGAAAGCTGCACCCATGAATTCTGGGTACCAGATGGTTCAGCCTTGGTGTATGTCTCTTACATGAAAGGCAGCCCGGACCGTTTTATTTACAGTGCAGATCCAGAAACACTGGAAAACCGCCAACTGACCTCAATGCCAGCCTGTTCTCATCTCATGAGTAACTATGATGGCACTCTGATGGTTGGTGATGGTTCTGATGCACCAGTAGATGTCCAAGATGATAGCGGCTATAAGATCGAAAACGATCCTTTCCTCTATGTTTTCAACATGAAAAATGGCACTCAGCATCGTATTGCTCGCCACGACACTTCATGGAAAGTATTCGAAGGCGATCGCCAAGTAACACATCCGCATCCTTCCTTTACGCCTGATGATAAACAAGTGCTGTTTACATCTGACGTTCACGGTAAGCCGGCATTATATTTGGCCACATTGCCTGAGTCGGTCTGGAAATAGTTGAATTTTGCACTAGCCTCTTTCATGGAAAGAGGCTAATTTGCTGTCTGCAAGGCTTTTATCCGATTATTCACATTGGTTTATTGCACAGTCTCGCGACTTCCCTTTATAATAAAACCACTGTTCTATTTTTTTTAAAACATATTGTTTTATGAAACACAGAAAACTGAGTAGGGTAACCAAACAATGGCTATTGCAGATCTAGATAAACAGCCCGACTCTGTTTCGTCGGTTCTGAAAGTTTTTGGCATCTTACAAGCATTGGGCGAAGAACGGGAAATTGGTATTACCGAACTTTCTCAACGTGTAATGATGCCTAAGAGTACAGTATACCGCTTCCTTCAGACCATGAAATCCTTGGGCTATGTAGCACAGGAAGGCGAATCAGAGAAATACTCCTTAACGTTGAAGTTATTCGAGTTGGGAGCTAAAGCACTACAAAATGTCGATTTGATTCGTAGCGCTGATATACAAATGCGTGAATTATCCAATGAAACTCGTGAAACTATTCACTTGGGTGCTTTGGATGAAGACAGCATCGTTTATATACATAAAATTGACTCTATGTATAACCTGCGGATGCATTCTCGCATTGGGCGTCGTAATCCACTGCACAGTACGGCCATTGGTAAAGTGCTGCTGGCATGGCGTGACCGTGGTGAAGTAGAAGAAATCTTGTCTCACATCGAGTTTACCCGCAGTACCAAACATACTTTGGGCAGTGCCGCAGAATTGTTGCCAGTGCTGGATAAAGTTCGTGAACAAGGTTTCGGCGAAGATGTTGAAGAACAAGAAGAAGGTCTGCGTTGTATCGCTGTCCCTGTTTTTGACCGCTTCGGCGTGGTGATTGCCGGGTTAAGTATTTCATATCCAACATTGCGTTTTTCTGAAGACAGTAAGAGCGATATTGTGAAATCTTTACATCGTGCAGCGCGCAATATTTCAGAACAGATGGGTTATCGCGATTATCCTTTCTGAGGAAATTTCTAATTAGGGTAAATACTGTATAATTATTGGATATTTGTAATCAGCTGTTAATTATAACTATTTATTCCTTTCCATCCCAAGCGGCTCCTATAATCAGGGGCCGTTTTTATTGACAATCATACCTCATGACGGCAACGTCAAGGCACTCAGTGTATAAGTCTTCTCAAATCTTAATAGTTATTATTTAGAAACATTGTTTATAGTTCATTTAGTTCTGCTGGGTCACTATAACCGTGCTTAAGCATATTATAGGGAGAAATATGATGAGGAAGTTATTAAGCGCCGGGATATTACTGCTGCTAGCCGGTTGTAGTAGTTCCCAACGTGACAATCAGCATAAATTGATCGATCGGGGTGATTATAAGGTTGATACCAGTATGCCTTCGATTGCCCAAAATGAACGAGTACGGTTCTTGGTACTTCATTATACCGCGATAGATGATGCTGAATCATTGAAGGTACTGACGCAAGGACAGGTCAGCGCCCATTATCTGGTAAAAACACATCCTGACACTCTTGATGGTAAACCTGTTGTTTTGCAATTGGTTCCCGAGTCTCAGCGCGCCTGGCATGCCGGTGTTAGCTATTGGCACGGGCGTAGTAGCCTGAATGATACCTCGATAGGTATTGAAATCGTTAATAAGGGCTTCACTGAGAAGATGTTGGGTAGGGAGTGGTACCCTTACAACGAATCACAGATTAAACTGATTGAGCGGCTAACCAAGGACATTGTTGAACGTTATAATATTGACCCAACTGATGTTGTTGCTCATAGCGATATTGCCCCTCTAAGAAAATCCGATCCCGGTCCGCTATTCCCTTGGCAGCGTTTGGCACTGCTTGGTATTGGTGCGTGGCCAGATGACGCAACGGTCACAAAGTATATCGATGGTCGCAATAAGCGAGATATGGCTTCAGTCAGTGTTATTCAGCAGGCGCTAGCTCGCTATGGTTACCAAATCCCCCAAAGTGGTGAGCTGGATGATGAAACGAAGCAAGTCATTAAGGCTTTTCAGATGCATTTCAGAGCGCAAGATTTCAGTGGCGTACCTGATGTAGAGACGGAAGCTATTGCACTCGCGCTAGTGGAGAAATATCGTCCCCTGCGTACTTGACGCTACAGGGGGGTTGGCTGCTTTCACTCGTACATAAGTAAGCTCATCGGACTTGTTCAATTGCCGTCTACCTGTAGCTCCAATGACTTTGGGGATGTTCGCTGTACTTGAAACTGCAAGATGGATGTCGCTAGAAATAAAAAAGCCCGTCACTTCTGACGGGCTTGCTCGGGTTATCACTACTCAATATATCAATACTTATTGATGGGCTAAATCGCCATCATCATCACTATTAAGAATTTCTTTATCTGTTTGTTTCATTAACTGGCTGGTAACAGTACCAGCAGTCATTGAACCGCTGACATTCAATGCGGTACGGCCCATATCAATCAATGGCTCAACTGAGATAAGCAGCGCAACCAATGTGACGGGTAAGCCCATCGCAGGTAAGACAATCAGTGCGGCGAAGGTCGCGCCGCCGCCCACACCGGCAACACCGGCTGAGCTGATAGTGACAATCCCGACCAGTGTCGCAATCCATATTGGGTCCAGTGGGTTAATGCCAACAGTCGGTGCCACCATGACGGCCAGCATTGCAGGGTAGAGCCCAGCGCAACCATTCTGGCCGATAGTCGCACCAAAGGAGGCGGAGAAACTGGCAATAGACTCGGGCACACCTAAACGACGAGTTTGTGCTTCCACATTCAACGGAATGCTGGCTGCGCTGGAACGGCTGGTGAATGCAAAAGTCAGCACTGGCCATACTTTACGGAAGAATCTCAGTGGATTGATACCGGTGAAAGACAGCAACAGCGCATGCACCACAAACATAATGGCCAGGCCCAGATAGGATGCAACAACAAAACTACCCAACTTAATGATGTCTTGAATATTAGAGCCAGCAACGACTTTGGTCATCAATGCCAACACCCCATAAGGGGTCAGTTTCATGACCAGACGCACGAGCTTCATCACCCAAGCTTGGAGGGTATCAATAGCAACCTGAACACGTTGGCCTTTCGCCACATCATCTTTTAGCAATTGCAGCGACGCCACACCAAGGAAGGTAGCAAAAATAACCACACTGATGATTGATGTTGGGCTAGCACCGGTTAAATCGGCAAATGGGTTTTTCGGAATGAAGGACAGAATCAACTGAGGTACTGACAGGTCAGTCACTTTGCCAAGATAATTACTCTCTATCGCACTCAATCGCGCTGATTCTTGTGTGCCTTGTACTAAACCTTCAGCAGTTAAGCCAAACAGATTGGTAACCAGTACCCCGACCAATGCCGCAATTAATGTGGTAAACAATAAAGTGCCGATAGTCAGAACACTGATTTTACCCAGTGACGAAGCATTATGCAGTTTAGACACGGCACTTAAGATAGAGGCAAATACCAGCGGCATAACAATCATTTGCAGCAACTGTACATAGCCATTGCCGACAATATTAAACCAAGTGATAGATTCTTTCAGTACTGGATTATCTGCACCATAAACCCATTGCAACCCCAGACCAAACAGCACACCTAGCCCCAGGCCAACCAAAACTTTTTTAGCCAGACTCCATTGCTTATGCCGGGTTTGTGCCAACAGTAATAGCAGTGCCACAAATACCAGCACGTTAATCACAAGCGGTAGGTTCATCCCCAAATCTCCAAATTATTATTTTAAATACTGGCTACGCACTCTATTTCTATTTTTTATAGAACAGAGCCAGATACAGTCAATTATGTCATTAGCCGTGTATGGTAGCAGTTACCCCATGGCTCACTTATATCCAAAAAGAATTGTTTATAAATTTTTGCCATGATTTGTATAGAATGTATTCAGATTGGTTATAGTTTGCTCATTAAAGTGTGATCACAGTCTAAAGTTTTTCAATTGCTCCATATAGGATAGCAGCGGAATTGTCGTGTCAGTCTGCCAATAGACGGAAAAACAAACTAATAGCACACATAATACTCGCTCCAATTGATTGCCTTTCTGGGGCCGCAAGATAGGGATAGAAAAACGCCAACGGCAAGGCCAGAGGAGGGGGACTCCGGCGGGCGTTATCATGTCGGCTAATAGATGACTAAAATAGCCAATAATCATGGCGTGAAATACATCTGGGGGAACAATCCAATCCCGTGAAATATCCATTTGGAAAAGGGCAATACCACCAATCACCGCCAACAGACTATGGGTAAAGCCGCGATGACCAAATGCGCGAGCAATAGGGGTTGAGATCCACTTCAGCCGCTGACCTAAGATAGACTTTGGATGATCAATATCTGGCAGCAGGGAAGTTAGCAGGGCGCCAGGTATAATATGCCACCAGTCGCCATGTGCCAGTTCAGGGGTAAGACCGACTTTTTTGGCAAAAATAACGCAGGCGACAGAAAAAATAAGGTGTCCTTCCCCTGTCATACTTGAATTCCGAATCTGTAGCTGTTGATATATCCAGTATATGAGATTTATCTCGCTTTAGATAGCCGTTACGCTGTAACTAAATGTCTCATTTTTCTCTGGCTGAGAGAGGTAAATTCCGCTTTGGTATTCAGCTGTGTGATATCTGTGCTGCGGGGGAAATGTAGGGGACGAGGCGCGAGGTGATTGACTGGATATTGGGGCCCTGATTACGCGGCTTAAAAAAGGGGAAAAGCGACCGGGAGTCAACTTTTCCCCAAAGTAATACGGGTATGGGCATAATTTAACAAATAATGATGAGGGTACTTATAACGACACGTCTATTTACAAGGCCAAAATTAGAAGCTGTACTGCACACCTACACGATAACGAGTTTGACGCTCGTCAGTGGTTTTGCTACCTGCCACGTTGCCGATTGCAACATAAGGCTTCCAGTTTTTATCCCACTTGTAAGCGACCTTCAGGTCATGGCTCCACTCTTCTTTCTCTTTATTTGCCAGAATTTCGTCTTCAGATTTCTTGTAGTTCAATTCATATTCAGCTGAATAGTCTTTCAAGAAGTTATAGGCAAACAGCATGGTGAACTCGTGGCCCTTCTCTGTTTGTTTGGTTTGAGCTGGCTGGTTACGTTTGTAATATGGGCGATAACGCAGTGAGGTTGAGAAATCATCAGTAAAGGCGACTTTACCACGCAGGTAAGGGCGGTAGTTGTTAGAGTCTGAAGTTGACTCTAATGAGAAACCAGGTTCCAGTGAGAATGTTTTATTGAATTGGTAAACATAGCTGGCAACCACTTCAGTACCATTACTAACATGCTCGTTGAATGGTTTATTCGGAGTTGTGTCGGAACTATGCTGGCCCCATTTCCCTTCCAAAGACAAACCAAAACCATTAGCAAAGCGATTGGAGATCAGTAAACGGTCTTTATGATCTGATTTACTGGTGTCTTTCATTTCATGTCGGTAATCAATTGTTGTTGCCACAGAACTAAAGCTAATTACAGATGCCACTGCCAGAGTCAGTAATTTAAATTTCATTTTTTATATAATCCCAGGGTTATGGTTATTTAAAGCAACAGTCATTAACAAATTTATAAAGAATCAACATACGATTGAAAAACAATTTCACGAATAAAGAAACAACGTTTCATTTGTTGTGGATGTACATTCTATTTGTATTTATAAATAATTATGTGATCCAGATCTTTGTTGATGATTAATTTTTTAAACAAATATTAAATTGTGATGTCGGTCTAATTGGTCGTTATTATCTTTGTTTATAAAACGAAATAACCCCGCCAAATTAATGGCAGGGTTTATTAGAAGCTTAAGTTAAATTAAACTAATTAATTAACGCATTGCGCGTTTCAGAATACGGTCACCTTGTTTATTAAAGTATTCTGCAGTTTCTTGTACGGTCTTCTGGCCATAATCAATATATTGAATGGCGTCACCGAACAGAGAAACAATTTGCGGGTCATCAAAGTATGGTGAAGTTGTCATTTTATGTGGCAATTCCAGCGCCATATTCAAGCCAGCCACAGAAGGATCTTCATCTTTAATTACACCACTAGCACGTAACTGGGTCACAGCAGCCGCACTTAATGGCACGCCGCGCTCCAGACCTAATGCTTCAACCCCTTCTTTGCTGTTTAATAAGAAGTTGATTAACATCGCACTTTCTTTTGGATGCTTGGTTGTTTTACCAATTGAAAGCATCTGTGCTGGTTTAAAGAATAAGCCGGCATCTTTCGCATCTGGCAGCATTGGGTAAGGGCCAAGATCCAATTTTGCAGGTTTGGTCAAGTTATCGGAATACTTAGTTATAGTGGAGTTCCACATATAAGTGCCGGCCCACTCACCATTAATCCACGGCTTCATTTCATACATATTACTTTTGCCGAATGAGGCATAGTATTTGGTGGATGGCATAACATGACTATCTACCATGGTTTTATACATGGTAAAGAACTCAACCCACTGTTCTGGTGTGTAGGCAAATTTCTTACCTGCTTCATCAATGGTAGGGATATTGTATTTTTGGGTCATATAAGAGCGGATTAACGCTAATGTATCCTGGTGCTCTAATACCACTGGATAATATTGGTCACCCAGTTTTTCTTTAAACACTTTACCCGCAGCAAGTAATTCATCCCATGTCTTAGGATATTCTAAACCTGC
This sequence comes from Yersinia alsatica, assembly GCF_902170305.1. Classification (GTDB taxonomy): domain Bacteria; phylum Pseudomonadota; class Gammaproteobacteria; order Enterobacterales; family Enterobacteriaceae; genus Yersinia; species Yersinia alsatica. The sequence goes on from NZ_CABHWW010000014.1 coordinate 34,857, forward strand.
TTTAGCCCAAGTCGCATCATTGAAATAGAAAACACGCGCAGTCACAGAAATTGGAATACCATTCAACTTGCCATTAACTGTGGTCTGTTGCAGTTCTTTTGGATCAAATTGTGCCAAATCTAATTGTTCTTTTACGTTAAACAGATTGTAGAAGCCAGTGCCGTCTTTAGAGAAAATAGGCAACCAGTTCCAGTTAGTCTGCATAACATCTGGCTCAGTACCACCTGCAATCTGTGTCGTCAGACGAGATAAGTGACCATCCCAGCCGGTATACTCCGATTTAACATTAATATTCGGATGTTGTTTGTGGAATTCTTCGATCGCTTTCAATGTTACCTGGTGACGGCCATTACCCCCCCACCATGACATACGTAAATTGACTTCATCCTGTGCTGCAAAAGCTTGGTGTGACAATAACGCCAGAGTGGATGCTATTAGCGTATGTAGGATCGCTTTTTTCATTAGGTACTGCTCCTGTTAAAGAGAGATATTTTTTTCTGTTTTTGCATCAAAGATATGGCATTTATCCATATCAAACTGGAAATACACGGTGCGATGCAGGCCATTTTCGATAATTGGCCGTGCTTCGTCAGACGGTAAGCGGCAGGTCAATTCAAAGTCGTCAACCTTGATATACATGAAGAATTCATGGCCCATGTTCTCCATTCGTACCAATTCACCTTGTGAGTGATTTTCGGCAAACGGCTGCATAGACATGCTGACGAATTCAGGACGTACGCCGAAGAACACTTTTTCTCCGGCGTGGGCGGCAACTTTAGCCTGCTGTTTTTCATTTAAGACCAGGGTGTATTGGCCGACGGTCAGGCCAATTTGCCCGTCTTTTTCTACCAGCGTGCTCGGTTTGATATTCATCTCCGGCGCGCCGATAAAACCGGCAACAAACATATTGGTAGGGTAGTGATAGAGATTATCTGGAGTATCCACTTGCATAATGTGGCCCAGTTTCATCACACAGATACGGTCACCCATGGTCATTGCTTCGGTTTGGTCGTGGGTGACGTAAACGGTAGTTGCTGCTTTGCCGCTTTTCTTCAGTTGCTTATGCAAATCTGAGATACGGATACGCATTGATGCGCGCAGTTTGGCATCTAGGTTTGATAACGGCTCATCGAACAAAAAGACATCTGGCTTTTTAACAATGGCACGACCAACCGCAACACGCTGTGCCTGACCACCGGACAACTGACGTGGTAAGCGATCCAGCAGGTCTTCTAATTCCAAAATCTTTGCCGCTTCAGCAACTTGTGCTTCAATTTGGTCTTTTGGCAGCTTGCTTAACTTCAAGCCAAACGCCAGATTTTCTTTCACTGTCATATGCGGATATAACGCATAGTTTTGGAACACCATGGCGATACCACGAGATTTCGGCGCCAGGTTATTGACCACCCGATCACCAATTCGTACTTCGCCATCACTGATGGTTTCCAAGCCTGCCAACATGCGCAGGGTAGTGGATTTAGCACAGCCAGATGGGCCAACAATCACCATAAATTCGCCATCATGGATCTTCAAATCAATGCCATGAACCGCGCGGAAACCGTTGGAGTAAACTTTGCCTAATTTATTGAAAATGACTTCAGCCATGATAAATCCTCTATTAACCTTTAATTCCGCTGCTGGTTACGCCTTGAACGAAGTAGCGTTGAGCCAGGAAGAAAACAATGATGGACGGCAGAATGGAGATACTTGCCATTGCCAGAATTTCGTTCCACGGTGCGCCTTCGGTCACGTCAATTGACATCTTCAGCGCCAGCGCTATCGGATACTTATCTACGCTGTAGACATAAATCAGTGGGCCGATAAAGTCGTTCATTGACCACATGAACTGGAACAGGGCCACAGAGATAATGGCTGGCTTCAGGATTGGCACGACCACATACCACAACACTTGGAAGGAGTTGCATCCGTCGATTTGTGCTGCTTCTTCCATATCGCGAGGAACACCGCGCAAGAACTGGATAAGCATAAAGACGAAGAACCCTTGTGTAGCGAACGCCAGTGGCAGATACAGTGGCATGTAACTATTCAGCATGCCCATTTCACGGAACATGATGTATTGCGGAATCAATAACACAGTACTCGGCAGCAACATGGTGGTGATTAATGTTGCGAACCAGAATTTCTTCCATGGGATCTCAAAACGTGCAAATCCATAGGCCACGATAGTGGAAGAGATAATGGTCAAAATGACTTTCGGAATAACAAACTTAAAGGTGTTAAGCATGTAGTGACCGAAATTATATTCAGTACCGGTTTTCCAACCGTTAACAAAGCCATCTTGTGTCGGGTGCTCTGGCCATAATCCTAATGTGGTGAAAATTTCATTATTAGGTTTAAATGCCGCCGAGAACATCCACAGCAAAGGATAAAGCATCATCAGCCCGACAATAATCAGAACGACATAGCGGATAGCGGCACTGACTTTTGCTTTACGCAATGTGCGGTTAATTTCCGCATCAGCAATATCCTGCGCCAGATTTAATTTCTTCTGGTTGGGGTTTTGTTGTACGTCAGTCATTTTTTCCTCCTTTATCGGCGGAGTAGAAGACCCAATATTTGGAAGATTTAAATGCAATTGAGGCGAAGAGGGCGACTACCAGGAATAATATCCAGGCCAGTGCCGCACCGTATCCCATATCAAAGTATTTAAACGCTGTATCGTATATATAGAGCGAGAATAAATAGGTGTAATGGGTTGGCCCACCACCGGTTATGACATAAGGCGCGGTAAACTCTTGGAATGCCTGGGTGGTTTGCATAATAAAGTTGAAGAAAATAACCGGCGTGATCAGTGGCACGGTAACTTTCATAAACATTTGCCATTTAGAAGCACCATCAATCATGGCAGCTTCATATTGGGACTGTGGTACGTTCTGCAAAGCGGCCAGGAAGATAACCATGGCAGAACCAAACTGCCAAACACGCAGTAATGTGACCGATGTCAATGCCAGTGCCGGCTCTCCCAGCCAGTTGACTGGGTCAAGCCCAAATACACCGATGAAACCATTCAGCAAACCATCAATGGCGAACAGAGCACGCCACAAAACCGCAATTGCTACGCTACTGCCCAGAATTGACGGAATATAGAAAGCGGTACGGAAGAAGCCGATACCACGTAATTTGAAGTTCAGTACAAAAGCGATCCCCAGAGCAAAGGCTAATTTTAATGGAATAGTAAGAAACACATAAGCGAAAGTAACGCCCATGGATTTCCAGAATAAATCATCTTCAAGGAACATATGACGGTAATTCTCGATCCCGTTATAAACGGGAGGGTTCATTAAGTCATACTCAGTAAAACTGAGAAAGAAAGATGATACAAAGGGGAAAGCCGTAAATATTATCAACCCTAATATATAAGGTGATATATAGGCTAACCCCAGCATTCTGTTTTCATTCATAATGCTTACCTATTTTTAATAACATGAAAGATAAATAAAACTACTGATTCAAAAGCTTCGGATAAATAAAATTAATATCGTATAGAGTGCGGCTTTCACCATTCACCCGATAATCTCCGTGGATGTAACCACCATTGGTAATAAATTGAGGTATTGCCGCCGACTTATTTTGTTTGGCTGCAATCAAGGTTAATAAAGCTAATGCAATCGGGTTGTCGATACGGAAATAACGGTGATTTGCCGATTCGACAAACAGGCCGTGATGATAATGTTGCTTAAATAAGGTATTGCCAGTTTGCCAGGCCAATTCAAATAATTGGGTACATTGGCAATGCTCAGCCAGTTCAACTAAGGCCAGCAGCAGATAAGGCGTGGCGGCGGGTTTTTTGCCGATCATCAGTGTTGCGCGGCGCTTTTGCTTGTTTAACTCAGCCAACTGCCAGCGATGCAGCAATACGCCAATCAGATCTAACAGCTCGTCATCTTCACTTAAGCGCCAGGCACGAACCAGCGGCAGCAAATAATCAACGTCTAATACGAATGGCGATATAACCGTGCCTTTGGCCCCATAATAGCCATCACGTTGCAAGACATAGCCACTCATGTCCTGACCGTCGTTCCATAATGGGCGCAATGTATTGCTTTCGACGTCATATGCGAAACGATAGTAATTCTTTAATCCCTCAATCACCCATTGCATCACTTCAGCATCGGGCTGCTGACGCAGAATATCCAACATAGCTAATGGGTTATCAATCAACAGTGGGCGCATATCGCGGAACAAAACATTCGCTTCGCGCGCAATTTCACCAAATTCAGGGCCAAACTGGCGCTTGGCGCGATCGCCATACCAAGATTGGGTCTGGTTATCATCAGCCGGAATGGGGCGACGCTGTTGTGGTGAACTGAACTGATAAACCGGCAAGTTAGTTTCAGGATTGCGAGCTAAAACGTATTGGCGATATAAATGCTTGCCCCAAGCCGCCGCGGCGATATCACCGGTGTACTCAGCATATTTATAAGCTGAGTAAATCAGATCGGTTCCTGCATTTACAAAGGTCAGGCCTTTAGTCTCAGGTAACTGTGGCAACTCCTCTGGTTTAACCACATCATGACGCAGATGCGTGAAAACATGAGGGTCACGTTGTTTGTCATAGCTACCGTGGCGGCCCAGATCCAGCGCTTGCCAATCTTCAACATGGGCATGCCAGAACCCTTGCAGGAAATTAAGTGTTTTTTCCCGGTCAACGCTGGCCAGCAGATTGTAATAGGGCAGATGATGTTTAAGTTCATGCACTTGTGCTTTTGATTCTGGCCCTTCGGTCTGCAAGGTATCCAAATTTAAGAAGCGATGCCCGCCCCAGTAAAATAACCCGCTTTGCTCATGCACACCCAGTTGCATGAAATAGCGCGTTTGCACCCGTGCTTGTTGGTGATATTGCGGGTCCTGCGTCACTAGACTGAGAGCATCTAAAGTGCGCAACCAATTCTGTTGACTGGCAAAATTAGATATCGGAGTATTACGGCCATCAGGGAATGCCCAGACTACCGGTTGGTGGGTCTGGACGTCAAAACCATCAGCCATCAGAGGGGTTGGGTTTTGCTTGCTGTGACCAACAGACTGGACTAAATCAACATAGCTGCGAATAGCGCTGAGCCAGTTGATCATCGTTGCGTCGCTGCCTTTAATGTTGCCTACAAAATCCATCACCGTAACCCCATCATCTGAACATCAGTACGGAACCGGTTTAAGGTTCCTTATAAATAGAAACATCGTTTCAATCCATTATATTTGTATTTACTGGCGAGTCATTGGGCGAATGACAAAAGTGTGATCGAAGTCGGAACGTTGTTTTGAATTTTTTATTTTTGGTTTTTTGGCAGGATTTTCAAGATGAGTTTATTTGTTAACTATTTGATAAATAACTAATAAAAAAGGCACAACTTCTGTTGTGCCTTAAGGTGATTATGAGTCTGCGTATTGTCTATAACTCGGTATAACAAACCTTAACTCAAATTAATCATCATTATTGGTTTAGCGAGCCAACCAACCACCATCAACGGCGATGGTATAGCCGCTGATATAATCAGATGCTTTAGAGGCCAGGAAGACCACTGGGCCTTTCAGATCATCAGGTAAGCCCCAACGGCCTGCCGGGATACGGTCAAGGATCTCTTTGCTGCGCTCTTCATCTTTACGCAGTTGTTGGGTGTTGTTGGTTGCCATATAACCCGGCGCTACCGCATTCACATTGATGCCGTGTTTTGCCCATTCATTGGCTAACAGACGGGTGACGCCCATCACTGCGCTTTTCGATGCAGTATAAGATGGCACGCGGATACCGCCTTGGTAAGACAGCATTGAAGCAACGTTGATGATTTTGCCGCCATGGCCTTGTTTGATGAATTGTTTGGCCACTGCTTGAGACATAAAGAACACGGTTTTGATGTTCACGTTCATGACATCGTCCCAGTCCTTTTCGCTGAAGTTGATCGCATCTTCACGGCGAATAATACCGGCGTTATTAACCAGAATATCGATTTGACCAAATTCCTTAACTGCGCGCTCTAATAAGGAAGGGATACCATCAATTTTGCTCAGGTCGGCAGTCAGGCTCAAGAAACGGCGGCCCAGTGCAGTCACTTTTTCGATAGTATCTAGTGGCTCAACGATGTTTATGCCGACGATATCACAACCCGCTTCGGCCAAACCAATCGCCATACCTTGGCCTAAACCAGTGTCACAGCCGGTAACCAGAGCAACTTTACCCTTTAACTCAAAGGAATCTAAGATCATAGCTAACATCTCTCTCAAGGCGGTCAAAGATTACCGCGATTATAATATTGGGGAGAAAACCGCCAAATGACGGCTTTGGTTGGTGACGCTTAACGCTGTTGGCAAACATTTAGCGCAGTTCGCTAACGGCGATGTGGTCCATATCACCGAAGACTTGGTTTTCACCAACCATGCCCCAGATGAAGGTGTAACGCTTAGTGCCCACACCCGAATGGATAGACCAACTCGGTGAAATAACAGCCTGTTCGTTGTGGACCAATAAATGGCGAGTCTCTTGTGCCTGGCCCATCATGTGAAAGACTGCGGTTTCTTCGTCCATATCAAAGTAGAAATACACTTCCATGCGGCGGTCATGGGTATGACAAGGCATGGTGTTCCAAAGGTTGCCGGGTGCCAGCTTGGTCAAGCCCATCGTCAGTTGGCAGGTTGGCAACACATCGGGCACGATGTATTTATTGATAGTGCGACGATTACTGGTAGCGTCATCACCCAGTGTTTGCGGTGCGGCTTCTGCCAGTGTGATTTTTTTATTGGGATAAGTGGTGTGTGCCGGCGCGCTGTTGTAGTAGAACTTGGCTGGTTGCGCACTATCGACGCTGCTGAATTGCACTTCTTTTGCGCCTTTACCGACATACAAAGCTTCTTCATTGCCGATTTCATAACTCTGGCCATCAACGCGGATAAGGCCCGGACCACCAATATTGATCACCCCTAACTCACGACGTTCAAGAAAGTAGCTGACCCCTAACTGCTTACCCACTTCATCACCAATACTGACGACTTTTTTGACCGGTAAAATGCCACCGACAATAATTCGGTCAATGTGGCTATAGGTCATGGTGTATTCATCTGCGACAAAAATATTTTCAATTAGAAATTCACGACGCAGACCCGCGGTATCAAGTTGCTTTGCGTGGTCGCTATGGATGCCTTGACGAACTTGCATGTCGGTGCCTCTCTTTCAGAACAATATCTTGGAGGGATATAACCCCAATCAGATAGCTCGCCAGATGAGAAAATTCGCATGAAGTCGGAATGATGTTGACCGCGTACGAAGGTTTAACTTCTGACTGAGTGTTTCTTCAATGCGATGATGATAGTATTTGCGGGAAGTTAATTCAATAAAAATGAAATGATGTTTTATTATTTTTTGAGGGACGTCATGATTTTTGGATTAAATATGATCAAACTGCGGAATTTGGCCGTAGAATGAGCCGAATTCAACGTAAAACTGTGACTACGCTACAGACAATTCTGCACAATAATGAGGAGAAATGATGAAGATGTTCTTTATTAATGATGAAACGCCATGGGAAGAGCTAGGTAATGGCATCAAACGCAAAGTCATGACTTGGAGTGATGAATTGATGATGGTCTGCGTTCATTTTGACAAAGGTGCCATTGGTACGGCACATAAGCATGATATTCATGACCAGATTGCTTATGTCGCTGCCGGCAGTTTTGAAGTCGAAATTGAAGGGCAGAAACGTATTTTGAAAGCAGGGGATGCCTATCGCGCGGTTAAGAATGAGATGCACGGTGCGGTATCACTGGAAGATAACAGTATTTTGATCGACACCTTTACCCCTAAGCGGGATGATTTCCTCTAAAACGTCTTGTGGCGGCTGAGTTGCAATGTCAGCCGCCTTTATTGTCATTGTCTCGATACTTATTCATCTGCAATAACAACGCGGTCATTAAAAATCGTCGATCACGAAATATCTTCTCTGCGTAATTCTTTTAACGAATCTAACTGAATATCCGCTAACGCCCAGCGCGGGTCGGTACGATACTCTTCGGATGGAATAACAATAGAGCGCATGCGAGCCGCTTTAGTGGCAATCATCCCATTGACAGAATCTTCTAAAGTGACGCATTGCAGTGGGTCAACACCCAAATCAGAGGCGGCATTCAGATAAACTTCAGGATGCGGTTTGCTATAGGGCAGGTATTCTGCGGAAACCAAGCGGTCGAAGTATTTTTCAATTCCCAACATTGCCAGCACACGCTTTTGCATATGCAAGGGTGAGGCTGAGGCCAAACCAATTTTTAGTCCTTGTTGGCGGCAAAGATCCAACGCATATTCGACGCCAGGCAACACTGGGCGCTTCTCTTCCACCAACTCTATCGCCCTGGCGATAATGAGCTTACATACTTCTGCCTGGCTCGGCCCTTGCCATGGCATGGCCTGGAACCACATCTTCACCACTAAATCGATACGCAAACCCAGTGTATCGGGCAAAGTATCTCGCGAGGTGGTATCCAGCCCCAGTGAGGTGAAAATATCCAGTTCAGCCTGTAGCCATAATGGCTCCGAGTCAATCAGCAAGCCGTCCATATCGAAAATTGCGGCCTTAATGGTGTTAGGGGTCGCCATTTGTCATCACTCCTGTTGGTATATCGCTACGGGTTTTACACTTTATCATTGGTTCATAATGATTGAACGGGGGGAACGCAATTCTTTCTCTTTCTGACAATTTAATTTATTAACGTAATGATATTTCGTCGGATGAGCTAGGCTTGAATCTATGTTAGTCGCAAGTATTGCAACAAAATCCTGCACAAAAGCGGGATGTAGCGGGTAAACTAAGGCCACATAAGTTGTGGTATTTACAAGGAGAAGTCATGACCTATCAACAGGCTGGGCGTGTCGCTGTTATCAAACGGATCGCCGGGTGGCTCGTTTTTATTCCAGCACTGCTGTCAACATTGATTTCAATTATCAATTTTGCCTATCAATATAGTCAAAAGAGCACCGGAGTTAATGCAGTTATGCTGGATTTTATCCACGTCATGACTGATATGATCCGCTTCAACACCACTTTTCTGGATATCTTCTGGTACAACTCGCCGGTACCGAATTTCGAGCAAGACTTTTCGGCATCGAACATTATGTTCTTTATCATTTATATGCTGATTTTTGTTGGTTTGTCATTACAGGCATCAGGTGCCCGTATGTCGCGGCAAGTGCGGCACATCCGTGAAGGCATTGAAGACCAACTGATCTTAGAGCAGGCCAAAGGTAGCGAAGGGCGCACTCGGGAGCAGTTGGAAGAGAAGATTGTCCTACCGCATCACACGATATTTTTGCAGTTTTTTACCTTATACATTCTGCCATTAGTGATCGGCGTGGCGTTCTATTTTGTTATCAAGTTATTGGGATTGATGGCTCAGGGTTAGCACCGATAGCGGGCAGACCAGAGAAATACATAAATTGGCCCATTTATTCGGGCCTTCTTGCTATTTATCACCATGATAAATAAGCAAATTAATCTATTGAAAGAATTTTCTGACCCGCGGAATACGATACTCTTCTTGCACTCACAATTTTACCTGTGTAATTCCCTTATGCTGTAGATCTCTTTTCACTGCGATATCAGTAAAGTAATGAACGTTTTCATTTCGAAGAAAATGCGTAATTTTATTATTTTGGCTCAGACAAACAGCATGGCGAAAGCCGCCGAAAAATTACACATGACAGCCTCGCCGTTTGGTAAAAGCATTGCGGCTCTGGAAGAGTTGGTGGGATATGCACTGTTTACCCGTAATGAGAAAAGCATCAGTTTAAACAAAGCTGGGCAAGAGCTTTATCAGGAGCTATTCCCAATTTATCAACGGCTTTCTGCCATTGATAATACTATTGTCTCGCTGTCCCAGCGGCAGAAAAACATCGTCATTGGTATTGATAACACCTACCCCACAATTATTTTTGATCAGTTATTCAGCCTTAGCGACAAATATGATGGAATTACCGCACAGCCGTTTGAATTTAGCGAAAACACGGTCATTGATGATTTACTGGATCGCCGGGTAGATTTTATTATCTCGCCACAGCAAGCTTCGCCGCGGGTGACTCACATTGATAGTTTGCAGAGCACGGAGCTCCCTGCGTTGCGGCTCGGTTTTTTAGTCTCGCGCCGCTTTGAAAATAGCCAATCACTTGAATTATTGAATACATTGCCGTGGTTACAAATGCGTTTTCAGAACCGAGCTAATTTCGAATCGTTATTAGATGCGCATTTTCGTTCAATTGGTATTAATCCCACCATTATTTATCGCCCTTATAGTTTTATGGCGAAAATCAGCGCGGTAGAGCAGGGGCAGTTTCTGACGGTTGTGCCCCAGTTTGCTTATCGACTGGTGAATCCGGCCAAGCTGAAATATTTCGATGCGCCGAATCAGCCCATGTACATGCGTGAGTATCTTTATTCACTCAAGAATAATCACCATATTGAACAAGTCATGGGCTATATACATGCTGACCGTAATGGCGATTAAGGCACTAACATGGAGCCATACTCGAACAGATTTTGGTGGAGTTGGAAGGCTTGCGCCAGATTGTGATGCAAATGACCCCCTTTAGCCTGCGCCAGATATTGATGCAGGTAATCACGATACATTGGGTGTGCGCAGTTATTGATGATAGCCGCAGCACGTTGCATGGGCGATAACCCACGTAAATCAGCCACACCTTGCTCGGTGACAATAACTTTGACGCTGTGCTCACTGTGATCAACATGAGTACACATTGGCACAATGGTAGAGACCTTGCCGCCCTTGACGATCGACGGGGCCATGAAAATGGACAAATAAGCATTGCGCTCAAAGTCGGCGCTGCCGCCAATGCCATTGACCAACTCGGTACCCGCCACATGGGTGGAGTTGGCGTGGCCGTAGATATCAAACTCGAGCCCGACATTCAGCGCAATGACACCTAAGCGGCGAATGATTTCAGGATGGTTAGATATCTCCTGCGGACGCAGCACTATTCTGTTCGCGAAGAAATCCATATTGTCATAAATTTTTTTCAGTGAAGTGGGTGAAATGGTCAAGCTGGAGGCACTGACACCCAACACTTTTTCGCTTTCTATCAGCCGGACAACCGACTCCTGCAACACCTCGGAGTACATCATAAAAGGCGGAATGTGAGGATTTTCACCAAGGCGCTTCATCACCGCATTATTGATATTCCCCACACCACTTTGTAACGGAAGAAACTCCGGTGGAATCCGGCCTAGCCTGAGTTCATTCAGTAAAAAATTAACTACGTTGTCAGCGATTTGCTCACATAATGGGTTTTCCCGGTCGAGGCTGTTACTGGCATCCGGTAACTCAGTTTCTACTACGCCAATAATCTTGCTGGGATCAACTTGTACATAAGGTTGCCCCACTTTATCCAGGGTGTGGAATATTGGCAGCGTATTGCGCCGAGGCGGGGCACCCAGCATCACAATATCAGCCAATTCAGCCACGCGTGGGCTGTGATAATGATTCAATTCAATAATGATTTTTTTAGCTTTATGTAAGAAAACCGGGGAGTTGCCAATACCACTGGTGAGGTAAACTTTGCCATCGGCGCTGAGCGCCGAGGCTTCAATCACCGCCACATCAATGTCACCAAAGAAACCATAATTGACCATTTGGGCGACTTCGCTCAGATGCAAATCAACAAAACTTACCGCCCCTTGGTTGATTTTCTCCCGCAGTAGCGAGGCGGTTTGATAAGGCGCTCGCCATGCAATGGCATCCGCTTGCGCCAGCTCATCATCGGCTTGGGCACTGATGGATGCGCCGGTCAGTAAGCGGATTTGAAACTCTTTTTGCTGCTCATGATGATCCATGGCACGCCTGGCGATAGCACCGGGCAGCACTTTTGGCGCACCGGCAGGGGTAAAACCGCTGAAGACCACCATATTCCCATGCTCAATACACTCGGCGGCGGTATCCGCGCTCATGATGCGATATGACCGTTTCATAGAGAAATCCTCTGTCTGAGTAGGGTTAACGCCCAAGAAAGTTAGGTTTACGTTTCTCCATGAAGGCGCTCATGCCCTCGTGATAGTCATCGCTATCGTAGACTGCGCGGCGCATACCTTGAATGCGCTCAAATTCATCAGAATTCATGGTGTGGGCTTCACCCAGCACGCGAAGTTCTTCTTTAATCACGGCAATGGCCAGTGGGGCTTTTTCGGAAATGACATGGGCCAGTTTTAACGTGAAATCCTCCAGTTCTTCAGGCTCAACCACATGATTGAGAATGCCCACTGACAGGGCGCGCTGGGCTGAGATAGGGGCGGCGGTAAAAATCAGCTCTTTCACAATGTGAAAACCGGCATCGCGAATCAGGTTATGAATACCGACTAAATTATAGGGAACCCCCAGATTCACGGGCGTCATTGAAAAGGTCGAATTACTACAGGCGATGATAATATCTGAACTCATAATCATCTCGAATGCGCCGCCCCATACACTCCCTTCAACCATAGAAATGATCGGTTTAGGATATTTTTGAATAATGCGGGTGATTTGGCGCAGTGGATCGTCGTAGGACAGCGGATCGCGTCGGCCAGTGGGTAATTCATGGATATCATGGCCGGCAGAGAACACTTTAGAGCCTTCCGCGGCGCGCAAAATAATGCAGCGAATATCGGTGTTATTGAGGTCATGCAATGCTTGCATTAAATCATCAATAAATACTTTGCTTAATGCATTGAGCTTGCGGGCATAATTAAACTCAATAATACCAACCCGGTTAGCAATCAATACTTTGACATACTCATAAGACATAATCATTTCCCTTTAATTGAAGATTTTTTGCGTAATAAAATCGGTGATGGCGCTAATTCCAGCCCGCGGTGAGATTTGGTTTTGCTGCAACAGCGCTTCAATTTGCTGGTAGTGTTGGCGTAAATCAGCACGGGCAAACAGTGCTGCCAGCGTATTGGCCTCGATTTGTTGGTGAACCCACGCCAAATTTTGCCGCGCGCGCAAGGCCGCCAATTGCCCGCTGTTCGCCATTACCGGCCAAAAGGTTTGCACCGCTTGCCAGGCTTCGCGGATACCGCGTTTTTCCAGGGCGCTACAGGTGAGAACTCGCGGCTGCCATAGGGGATATTTTCGTCGGATAATTTGCAGCGCGCTGTGGTACATATGGCGGGAAATTTCGACATTGACGTGATTCTCGCCATCATCTTTATTGATGATGATGAAGTCAGCCATTTCCATAATGCCTTTCTTGATGCCTTGTAAATCATCGCCAGCACCGGCAATTTGCAGCGACAGAAAACAATCCACCATGGCGGCAACTTCTGTCTCCGATTGCCCGACACCGACAGTTTCTACAATAACGATGTCGTAGCCCGCCGCTTCACAGAGTAAAATCAGTTCTCGGGTGCTTTGGCTGATCCCGCCAAGATGGCCTCTTGAGGGGACGGGACGGACAAAAGCATGCTCGGCACGAGACAAATTCAACATGCGAGTTTTGTCGCCCAAAATACTGCCACCGCTGACCGGGCTGCTGGGGTCAACCGCAATCACCGCCACCTTATGCCCCTGCGACAGCAACTCTTCACCTAACGCTTCGAGAAAAGTGCTTTTTCCCGCACCGGGCGTGCCAGTCACTCCCAGCCGTTTAGCCCGACCGGTGTAGGGCATGATGTGGTCTAGCATCTGGGCGCTGAGTGCCCGATGCTGGGGATGGCTACTCTCTGCCAGCGTCATGGCTTGAGCCAATGCCGCACGATCACCTTGGCGCAAGCGGCAAATGTAATCGTCAAGATTGTCGCGGCTAATCATGATGGTTACTGATGAGCTGTAATACGTCGCGCACGCTGGCGAGCATTGGGGTGCCCGGCCCGTAAATGGCGGCAACACCACGTTCACGTAAGAAGGCATAATCCTGCGGCGGAATAACACCGCCGGCGACCACACAAATATCCTGACGTTGGTATTGGCGCAATGCTGCAACCAATTCAGGAATCAAAGTTTTATGACCCGCCGCTAGTGAGGAAGCGCCGATGACATGGACATCGTTCTCGACTGCCAGTCGGGCAATTTCATCCGGTGTCGAGAACATCGGGCTAAGATCGACATCAAAGCCAAGGTCAGAGTAAGCGCTGGCAATCACCTTCGCGCCACGATCGTGACCATCCTGACCCATTTTGGCGATCAGAATTCGTGGATGGCGGCCATGTTCGGCCAGGAAATGCTGGGTTTGAGCCAGTATTTGATCAAACTCCTGTGCATCTTTTTCACTCTGATGGTAACTGTGTGCAATTACCCCGGTGACACATTCGCTGGGCACCAGATAGCGATTAAATTCCTCTTCCATGGCATCTGAAATTTCACCCAGAGTGGCGCGCAGGCGAGCAGCCTGAACTGCGGCTTCCAACAGATTTTCATGATGCCCAGCGGCGTGGCGCAGATTAGCCAAGGCGTGCTGCACTGCCTCGTCGTCGCGTTCAGCACGAATGCGTTTCAATTGCGCAATTTGTTCATTGCGCACTTTAATGTTGTCAATTTCCAGTACTGGGGTTTCGGCCTCTTTCTCCAATTTGTATTTGTTGACACCAACAATGACGCGCTTCCCCTGATCAATCAGAGACTGCGCACCGGCGGAGGCTTCTTCAATCATGCGTTTGGGCAGCCCGACCTCAATGGCTTTTGCCATGCCGCCAACCTCATCAATCTGTTTAATAATGGTTCTGGCCTGTTTGACGATTTGATCGGTGAGTGACTCGACAAAATAGGAGCCAGCCAGTGGGTCGATGGTGCGGCAAATCTCGGACTCTTCCTGAATAATGATTTGCGTATTACGGGCAATTCGCGCTGAAAAATCAGTGGGCAGGCCGAGTGCCTCATCAAAGGCGTTGGTGTGCAAAGATTGTGTCCCACCCAGGGTTGCGCCAAGGGCTTCGATGGTGGTGCGAATAATATTGTTGTAAGGGTCTTGCTCGGTCAGACTCCAGCCGGAAGTTTGGCAGTGAGTCCGCAGCGCTAATGATTTAGGGTCAGTCGCGCCAAACTGGCTCACTGCCTCACTCCAGAGGTAGCGCGCCGCACGTAGCATGGCGATGTTCATAAACAAATCCATGCCAATACCAAAGAAGAATGAGAGGCGCGGGGCAAAGTCATCGATATTTAAGCCAGCACTCAGTGCCGCTTTGATGTACTCAATACCATCTGCAATGGTAAAAGCCACTTGCTGTACACAGTTGGCACCGGCTTCCCCCATGTGATAGCCGCTGATGCTGATAGTGTTAAAACGCGGCATGTTCTGAGAGCTCCAGGCGATGATGTCTGAAATGATGCGCATGGAGGGTTTGGGTGGATAAATATAGGTATTGCGGCACAGATACTCTTTCAGAATATCGTTCTGAATCGTGCCGGTCAGCAGGGCGGGAGCCACCCCTTGTTCTTCCGCAGCTACAATATAAAACGCCATAATCGGCAGCACTGCGCCATTCATCGTCATGGAGACAGACATTTTGTCCAGCGGGATTTGGTCGAACAGGACTTTCATATCCTCGACACTGTCAATGGCGACGCCCGCTTTACCGACATCACCAGAAACCCGCGGGTTATCAGAGTCATAACCCCGGTGGGTCGCCAGATCAAAAGCGACCGAAAGACCTTTTTGCCCGGCTGCTAGATTTCTGCGATAAAAAGCATTTGATTCTTTCGCTGTTGAAAATCCGGCATATTGACGAATAGTCCAAGGCTGAGCAGCATACATGGTGGCGCGTGGCCCTCTGACATAAGGGGCCATTCCGGGTAGGGAGCCGGTCACCTCTAGCCCCTCAAGATCTCTGGCGGTATATAGCGCTTTCACCGCAATACCTTCCGAGGTTTTCGTGACTAAATCTTCGACACTCTTTCCGCGTCGGCTGAGTTCTTTATTAGCAAGGTTTTCCCACTCGCGAATATCCACCATTTGTCTTACTCCCAATTTTCTGGCAATAGAATTCCTATTGAGGAGGGTTAAAATTCCTCAATGAAGGCTCTTGATTTTATTTAAGTAAGCGCTTTTTGGCGGAGGTTGTCGCTGGCAAAAAAGAACAGGGTGAGCTGTCATTATTAGACGGCTGGGATGCATCTAATCTGTGGTTTTGTTCAAACTTTTTTAGAAAAACTTGATTTCACTGCCGAATCTTGGGGCACAAGAAAGCACCCTGACTGGTTGGTTATCCAACTTTTAGGGTGCTGGTGACGATATTCAAATTACGCTTTCTTACGGAGAGAAATTAAAACCGCTCTGGATGTAACAGCTGTTCGACGGCTTTCTGTGCATTAAGCCAATGCTGCCCGCCAAATAAGTTACTACGGTTCAATAAATAATAAAGTTGATAAAGAGGTTGGCGTTCAATAAACCCAGCAGGGAGCGGCCAGACACTCTGGTAGCCGTCATAGATCTGAGCGGGTAATGCAGGGTAGAGCGGTAACATGGAAAGGTCGCATTCTCGGTCGCCCCAATAACAGGCGGGATCAAAAATAACCGGCCCATTAGCACTGGCAGCGCAGTTAGCTGGCCATAAATCGCCATGTAGTAAAGAAGGTTGTGGCTGGTGGCTTTGTAACCGCTCTTGAACAAGATGGGTTATATGGTCGATATCACCAAACGACATTCCTTTTTCAGCGGCTAACTGTAATTGCCAACCAATACGTTGCTCAGCAAAAAATTGTGCCCAGCGGCGTTGCCAACTATTAGGTTGCGGCGTGGTGGCCAAATCATTATCAAAATCCAACCCGAATTGCAGTTGCTCACTCCATTGATGTAAATGTGCTAATTGCTGCCCAAGGCAATAAGCATTATGGGCATCGAGGGGTTTAAGCGGAATATATTCAAGTAACAGGAAACTATAATCACGATCACTGCCGACACCATAAACTTCAGGCACCTGCACAGTTTTGCTGCGAGCTAATAAAGAGAGTTGGTCTGCCTCGGCGGTAAATATGGGCAGCATCTCGCGAGTATCACATTTGACGAAAACCTCAGTTTCACCATAACTGAGACGCCAGGCCTCGTGAATATCGCCGCCCGGTAATTCGGTTCTTTCCCGAATTTCAGCGGGGCCGAGATATTCACCTAACAGACGATTCACTGCTTGCCACATGATTCACCCCCTATTAGCTACCTACCTGCAAATCTAGTTTCATGGGTATAGATCATTAGGTTAGCGTCTTTATCCTGTGAATAACAAGAGCTGATGCACAGGGATACCGGTGCAGGATCAAATAAAAGACATATTCTGCGCCCAATTCGTGACATATTTTCGATAACGTCAATGCGCTAGGGCTACAGAAATAACACAGTGGAAAATAGACTGAGTGATATCAAGTTATAAATAAGCCGTAAAGTTTGAATACAATACGGCTTATATTTAGCTGTAGCGAGCTTAGTGACTCAATTGATTATAGCAGGTTACCTTTTGCGCTGTTTTCAGCGCCTTCGTCTTGTGTCACTGTGGCTATTGTGCGGCCTTTTACCGGCTTTATATGGTTATAAATCAGCGCGACAACAAAGAATAGCGCCTGAATAATGACAATGCAGGGGCCAGTGGCTCCATCAATATGGAAGCTGACTAATGTGCCTAATACGCAGGCGGTGACCGAAACCAGTGTAGCAACCACCAGCATTTGATCAAAACTGCGACAAACCAGAAAGGCGATAATACCGGGCGCTATCAACATGGCGATGACTAAAATAACCCCCACCGCCTGCAATGAAGCCACGATAGTTAATGCTAACAGGCAAAGTAAGCCGTAGTGCAGTAACTTAACCGGCAAGCCAATCACGCGGGCGTGATTTGGGTCAAAGCAATACAACATGAAATCTTTGCGCTTTAATAACACCACCAGCAGGGTGAACCCCGCTATCCATAAAGTTTGTTTGAGCTCAGCCAGTGAAATACCCAGCATATTGCCGAACAGAATATGGCTAAGGTGTTGGTCAGTATCCATGCGCGAAAACAGCACCAGGCCGAATGCGAACATACCGGAGAATACAATTCCCATGACAGTATCTTCTTTGACCCTACTGTTTTCCTTCAAATAACCGGTGGCGACGGCGCAAAAAATCCCTGAGACAAACGCCCCAATAACCAGTGGGATACCGAGCCAAAAAGCCAATACGATACCGGGTAACACAGCATGAGAGATAGCATCTCCCATCAGTGACCAGCCTTTTAGCACCAGATAGCAAGATAAGACCGCACACACCACGCCGGTCACGATAGCAGCGACGATCGCCCGTTGCATAAAGGGATAGGCGAAAGGCTCACTGACCAGACTGAACAATGCATTCATACATTATCCTCCGGATGTGTTGCGACCGGGTGGCGGCGCTTCTGGCGAGTTTGGTAGCGAGTTGCCAGCAAGCCATGTTTAGGGGCAAAGAAAAAGGCCAACAGGAAAACCAACGTTTGTAACGTCACAATCACTCCGCCCGTCGCGCCATCAAGATAGAAACTGAGGTAGGCACCAAAAGCACTGGTAAAAGCACCGATGGCGATAGCGATCACCAGCAAGCGGCTGAAGCGGTCGGTGAGCAAGTAGGCGGTTGCTCCCGGTGTCACCACCATAGCAATGACTAAAATTGCGCCAACGGTTTGCAAGGCCGCCACAGTACAGGCGCTTAGCAGGGTGAAAAACAGAATTTTTAACCGCAGTGGCGATAATCCTATCGATAGGGCATGGCTTTCATCAAAGAACACCGCCAGCAGGTCTTTCCAAATCAGACATAAAATCACAAAAGAAACCAAAATAATGATTTCCACCTGCAATACATCTTCATCGGCTATCCCTAAAATATTACCGAAAATAATCGACTGCACATTTACTGACGTTGGATTGAGGGAAACAATTAATAGCCCGACGGCAAAAAAGGTCGAGAAAATAAAGCCGATGATAGCATCTTCACGCAGGCGGGTGATGTGGCGAACCAGTGTCATGGCCAATGCCGCCAGCATGCCGGTAAAGAAGGCACCGGCGGCATAAGGCAGCCCAAGGGCATAAGCGCCAGCAACGCCGGGAACGACCGAGTGCGAGAGTGCATCGCCCATCAGCGACCAGCCTTTCAGCATCAAATAAGCCGAGAGGAAAGCGCAGACCGCGCCGACAATCGCACTGACCCAAATGGCCTTGACCATGTAATTGTAATTAAAGGGTTGCAGTAAAATGTCCAGCATCAGAGATTTTTCTCCTTCGACTGGCTTTGTGCCGGTGGATCATTTTTGGTGTGACCATAAAATACCGCAGGGCGCTCATCATCGGTGATAACCGTGACGGTGCGCGGGTCGTTATCGTCATGCAGTGTATTGCCAGACAAGTTGATATGGCGCAGCACACCACCAAAGGTCATTTCAAGGTTCTTTTGGGTGAAGGTGGTTTCGGTTGGGCCCGCCGCCAACACCGTCTGATTAATTAGAATTACGTGATCACAAAACTCTGGCACACTGCCGAGGTTATGTGTTGAAACTAAAATCAGATGACCTTCATCACGAAGTGCGCGCAACAAATCAATAATGGCATTTTCTGTTTTGACATCGACGCCGGTAAACGGCTCATCCAGCAACAAAACCGAACCTTGTTGAGCCAGTGCTCGTGCCAAAAACACCCGTTTTTTCTGCCCACCGGAAAGTTCGCCTATCTGGCGTGAACGCAATGCGGTTAACCCCACCCGTTCGATAGCCTTATCCACAATGGCTTTATCTTCCCGGCTCGGAATACGCAGAAAATTCATTTTCCCGTATCGGCCCATCATCACAACGTCTTCCACTAGCACCGGGAAGTTCCAGTCCACCTCTTCTGTTTGCGGCACGTAAGCGATAGTGTTTTGCTTCAATGCGTGGCTAATCGGCTTATTGCTTAACTCGACTTTGCCAACACTGGGCTTCACTAAGCCCATAATGCTTTTGAAGAGGGTAGATTTACCACTGCCATTGACGCCGACCAATGCGCAGATAGTCCCACCAGTGAGTGAAAAACTGGCGTCATAAATAGCGGTATGCCCATTGTTATAGGTGACAGTGACATTATCCACTATCAACTCCGGGCGGACAAAAACAGCATGACTCATTGACCAAATCCTTTCGCAATAGTTTGTACTGTGGTGTTAATCAGGTCGATGTAGGTAGGAACTGGCCCTTTTTCGTTCGACAACGAATCAACATATAACACCCCACCGTATTGCGCACCGGTTTCTTTACTGACTTGTTTAGCGGGCTTATCAGAAATGGTGCTTTCGCTAAATATCACCGGAATTTTATTCGCACGCA
The DNA here is from genome assembly GCF_902170305.1 of Yersinia alsatica. GTDB lineage: Bacteria > Pseudomonadota > Gammaproteobacteria > Enterobacterales > Enterobacteriaceae > Yersinia > Yersinia alsatica. The sequence continues at coordinate 55,130 of NZ_CABHWW010000014.1, forward strand.
TAGTATCAATGACACGGCGCACTTGTTGCGGAGAGCCTTGCTCCTCGGCATTGATTGGCCATAGATAAACCTCTTTAAAGCCATAATCTTTCGCCAGATAACTAAATGCCCCTTCACTGGTCACCAACCAGCGCTGCTCTGCTGGGATGCGAGATAAACGTTCACGTAATGGAGCATCCAAAGCGGCAATTTTTTCCGCATAAGCTTTGGCATTGCGGTTATAGGTTTCAGCATGAGCTGGATCGTGTTCAACCAGTGCTTTGCGAATGTTTTCAATATAGATCAATGCGTTTGACGGCGACATCCAGGCATGGGGGTTAGGAATGCCTTTATATGGCCCTTCACGAATAGGCAGTGGCGTAATGCCATCGGTGACGACGGCCGAAGGGACATCTTTAATATTTTCGAAGAAGCGCTCAAACCAGCGCTCCAGATTCATGCCGTTCCAGAGTATCAAGTCCGCAGATTGCGCTTTTACAATATCCCGTGGGGTGGGTTGATAGTCATGAATTTCAGCCCCAGGCTTGGTTATTGACTCAACGACGGCAGCATCACCGGCGACATTTTGTGCAATATCCTGAATAATTGTGAACGTCGTCACAACTTTGAATTTTTTATTGGGGTCGTTGGGTTTATTTTCTGCCAATGCCGAGGTGCTACTCAGTGCTGAAAATGCAACGAGCATAAACAGGGCTACGGCGCGTAAAAAACGGGGTGTCAGGCGGCTAATGGGGTGCAGGTAGGGTATTTTTTGCTTAGTAAACATGGCGATGTTCCCTTTCTTTAAATGAAAATGATTATCAATATCATTAGCGATGATGTCAAGACCTGCCATACAATAAACTAAAACTTACCGATAGTTACCGAATATAGCCTGATCATTATCTTGATAATGGTCAAACTAGGCCAAAAAATCTATTTGGACGAGGTGACAACTTGTATATGCTACAAAACGGCTTATTAGCACGGGGAATACTGTGAATCCAAAAGTCGGTTGCCTAATGGCAATTTTATTGCTGGCGGGGTGTGCCAAACAAACCCCTCCACCGCAAGCAAATAACGGGTGGCTGAAGAACGCGCCACAAGGTGGTTTCCTTAATGCACCGAAAAGCAGCGCCGGTTCAAGTACAGTTGCGTATAGCGATGTAATTAAACAAGCAGCCAGCCATTATGGTGTTGATGAAACTTTGATTAAAGCCATTATCCAAGTGGAGTCGGGTTATAATCCTGATGTGGTGAGCACCTCAAATGCAGTGGGTTTAATGCAGATTAAAGCCTCAACCGCAGGTCGTGATGCGTACCGAATGAAAGGGCGCAATGGTCAACCGAGTTCTGGTGAATTAAAAGATCCGGTGAAGAATATTGATATTGGGACGGCTTATATCAATATTTTGCAAAACCAGCAGTTAGCGGGGATCAGTGATCCGCAGACATTGCGTTATGCAACTATCGTTTCTTATGCCAATGGCGCGGGTGCCATGCTGCGGACTTTCTCATCAGATAAACGTCTGGCAGTGAATAAAATTAATAGTCTTAGCCCGAACGAATTTTATCAGCATATACAAAAGAAGCATCCGGCTGCGCAAGCACCACGTTATTTGTGGAAAGTGGATACTGCTTACCGGGCGATGTCAGAATAATATTAAAACGCTAACCGATGTAGTCGATGGACGCTGTAACTTGGTATTAATAAGTATAAACATCGGCTAGCGTTTCTCTCTTAACTTGCGTTATTCGTTATGCAATGGCGGGTTGGTAGTTGGCGATAATATCCAAGACGCCATTAATAATAAATTGCACGCCCATACACACCAGTAAGAACCCCATCAAACGCGAAATCGCTTCAATACCGCTTTTACCGACCCAGCGCATAATGGCCCCAGAACTAAGCAGTGACCCCCACAAAATTAGTGACACACTGAGGAAAATCAGTACCGGTGCAACCGTTACAACCCAAGGGCTGAACATGGCATGGCCTTTTACGGAGGCGGCGGAACTGATAATCATGGCAATGGTCCCCGGCCCCGCAGTGCTTGGCATAGCTAATGGCACGAAGGCAATATTGATAGATTTGCGCTTCTTTAAATCCTGCGATTTTGCTTCAAGCTGTGTGTCTTCAGCCGATTGCTGAGGGAAAAGCATCCGAAAGCCGATAAATGCCACAATCAATCCACCAGCAATACGCAAACCGGGAATCGAAATACCGAAAGTATTCATGACAACTTGCCCGGCATAATAGGCAATGGTCATGATAAAGAAGACGTAGATTGATGCCATCTTTGACTGCTGATTGCGCTCTTCGCTGGTCATATTACCGGACAACCCGAGCAACAAGGCCACTGTCGTCAATGGGTTTGCCAAAGGCAGTAGCAATACTAAGCCTAAGCCTATGGCTTTAAATAATTCGAGAATATTCTGCATCAATCTTGCTCCGAAAATAACGTCAAACGTACCTGATGAAAGAAAAACATATCAGGTAATTAATTGCATCGCGGCAAATAGGGCCACTCACAAAATTATTACTGACTTCGCTACTCTACGCGATACGCTGGGCAAAAGGCCATAGCCAAAGCCACTGGCGTTACAGCAGGGCGGTGAACTCATTCATCCTGATGAGTTGACAACAGTCAGTAATTTGGCTGAGTTAAAATAGCTAGCAGCGTGGTGACGTCAGGGGAGAAGGGGAAATGTGATGCAGATCAAATCTCTGGTGGGCAACAGTTGGTTCAATACCGCAGATCCAGAATAATCATGTCAGCATTAATTTCTGCAAGGAACATAGCTTTGTGCATTTGTGATATCAGCGTTGAAGATGAATATACTCGCCAGCCCTTATCGGCTTCAGCAGCATGGGTGTTAGATGCACAAGCAGCGCGTGCCCGTGGCCGTTTGCGCTTTTTAAAACCGAAACGTGAAGCTCGCCCGCGCTGGCGCTTAGCGCCACTCAAAGATACTTACGAAATTCGCTTTTATCCTAATCGTTTGCCTGAGCTCTGGTTTTTTAGTGCGGAAAACGCGTCGCGGAAACGGCTCTGAATAATACCCACACAACTTGTGGGTATTCGGTTTTGTTTGACAGTGAATTAAAATGAATTTACTTTCATTTTTTGTGAATTTAAATTCATCTGAGGTATGTTGTGTCAAATTCATTATTACCCGTTGAAAAACAGTTTTATGCTTATAATCAACACGATCTAACTGCATTCGTAGCAAACTTCAGTGATTCATTTATTGCTTACAGAATGCCCTCCACCACACCATCGTTGATGGGAAAGCAGCAACTTACCGAGTTTTATCGGACACAACGTTTTAATATTCCAGCGCTAAGAGCAGAACTTATTTCACGTACCGTACTGGGAAATAAAGTATTTGATTTGGAACGAATTCATGGGTTAAGTGATGAACCCATAGAGAGCATGGCTGTATTCGAAGTTAACGACGGGTTGATTGATACCGCATGGTTCTACTTTAAATAAATCGTCTTTTTATTCGCGATAGCATGGTTTTAATGGGAGACCAGCATGGCATTTTCTGACCTTGAGCGTAGCGAATTATTGGCGGTAAAAGGGGTTGGGCCAACAGTTATTACGCGCCTGGAGCAACTCGGTTTTACTTCATTGGCTCAACTGAGTCAGGCTGATATGAATGAGATTGTTAGCAGCGCTGCCGCTATGGTGGGATCTACCTGTTGGAAAAATAGCCCGCAAGCGCGCTCGGCAATTCAGGCGGCAATAGATTTGGCTAAAACGCATTCACCTGAATAAATACGTCTCAGCCATTATGATCATCTACCGCAGTTTCTCGTCTTTAACTATTTGTCTTATCTCGTGCAGCCGGTCTCTTTTCTGGTGGCTTAGCGGGATAGGGCATCAGTAAATCATCTAATATCTGCATTCTTTCCTCTACAGGAATATACAGCCAGCGTGTAAGCCATGAGGTTTCTTCGGTGCATTGCTGATGCGTTTGGCGAAAGTAAAGTTCGAGACCTGACAGAACCTCGGCGATCCTTTTCATCATATATCTCCCCTTGTTGACCAGTGAGCAAATCATAAGCAACAAAATGCGGAAGAAAAACGGATGGAATCTATTTTATTGTTCAGTATTTATCAGTAGCTAGGTGCTATCGATGTATAGCAACAGTTTCGGGGAGAAAGTTGGGTGACTCATCTGCGGAGAAGTAGAAGGAATGACCAAATAAAACGCCCCGATTGCGTAAACAATCGGGGCGGCGTTCCAGTAACCATTGCTACACGGAAACGGAAATTTATTATGGGCACTTCCTGTAGAAATAGCAATACACCCAGTACTACTCAAAAGCAATAGATCATAATGTAAATCATTGTTGGTGATGATAGACACCTTTACACAACTGACACCCGCGGTATGTATGATAAAATCCGCACCACTTCGCCGGCAAAAATTACCCCGGCGATTCAGTTGTTTGTGTTTAGCTATTATTGGCAAATTCCTAATTCTAAAACAGACACATTTTAACCCTTCAGAACGCGTTTTAGCGATTGGGAGCATGTTATGGTCGGCCCGTTTATTAACAGCGCAGGGATAATTCTCGGTGGTATTGTTGGCGTATTACTTGCTCGCCATGTTCCCAAACGCTTACAAGAGGGTTTACCGGCTACATTTGCTCTGGCCTCAATCTCCATCGGTATTGTGATGGTGGTGAAAGTGCACTTTATGCCGGCGGTGATTTTGGCATTAATTATTGGAACCGCAGTGGGGGAGTTATTATCACTTGAGCAAGGCGTAAAATGGGGGGCAAATAAAACCCGCGGTTTGCTGGAGCGAGTAATCCCAACACGCAGTACCTTGCCGCCGCAGGAATTTGCGCAAAGTTTTACTGCCATGATTGTGTTGTTTTGTGCCAGTGGGTTAGGCGTCGTCGGTTCTTTGACTGAAGGTATTACAGGCGATTTTCAGCTGTTATTTGTTAAAGCGCTGATGGATTTTTTCACCGCACTAATATTTTCCATTTCGCTGGGCATTGCGCTGGTGGCTATTGCTATTCCGCAATTGCTCATTCAAATCGCGTTGGTTTTGCTGGCAAAACTCATTATGCCTTATATGGATAATATCGCCTTTGCTGACTTTTCGGCCTGCGGTGGGATTATTATGATTGCGGTGGGGTTACGAATTGCTCAAATTAAGATATTCGCTGTGGTGAATTTCCTACCAGCCTTACTTTTCGTCGTGCCAATATCTTATTTATGGCGTTATTTTATGGCATAAGAATTTTAGGAAATGGTACTAGCAGTTTCTGAAACGGTGAACTTCTTGGCGAAAACTTGTCATCGAAGTAACCGTTTCAGTATGGTCTAATGATATGTTTTTATTTGATTATTTTTTATTTAACCAATTTTCCGGCACAAAAACTTACCTTTAATCACGCCATCAAAAAAACGCCCTTTTGAAACTACAGACATAAAATTCTGATGAACACGTTCAGGGACACCAAGATATTGATAAATCCCTTGTTCACGGAACTGTATCTCCAGCATGCGATTTTCAGGATCATAACCAATCGACAAGATTCTGGAGGATGTAACAGGTTGTCGCTGCAATAGTTGACCCTCAGTTATACGGTGTTGATATTATGGTGATCATAAAGCATTTTTAGCATGATAACTTTGTCGGCGATCATTATCACTGTTTAGTGAAAATATCGCTGATGTATTTTCATGAAGCACTCCATTTTATTCTCTAACCGATACCAGGCAATAGATAAATCACTGTGGTGGATAACAGTGATAGTGTTTGTCATTGTATTGAGTAGTGATAATATGAATTTCCTTTGCGGCATGATCTCTGTCACAAAGTAAACTGTATACATAGTTGCGGACCAATATAACAAACGTGGGTTAAATTGATGTCGCAACTTTTTGAAATTAAACAATAATTACGTCTTGCATGTGATCTGTCGTGTGGGTCACCACTGTAGATAAGGAATTAGAATGCCTGTTATTACCCTCCCTGACGGCAGTCAACGTCAATACGATCACGCCGTTTCTGTGCTTGATGTTGCTTTAGACATCGGCCCCGGTCTGGCAAAAGCCTGTATTGCTGGCCGCGTAAATGGCGAGCTGGTGGATGCCAGTGACTTGATCGAATCTGACGCGCAACTGGCCATTATCACCACCAAAGATGCTGAAGGCCTGGAGATTCTCCGCCACTCGTGTGCACACTTATTGGGGCACGCTATTAAGCAACTTTGGCCTGATACTAAAATGGCTATCGGCCCGGTTATCGACAACGGCTTCTATTACGATGTTGATATCGACCGTACTCTGACGCAGGAAGATTTGGATCTGCTGGAAAAGCGGATGCACGAGCTGGCCGATAAAGATTACGACGTCATCAAGAAAAAAGTGAGCTGGCAAGAAGCTCGCGATATTTTTGCTGCTCGTGGTGAAGATTATAAAGTGGCTATTCTGGATGAGAATATCAGCCGCGATGATCGCCCTGGTTTGTATCACCATGAAGAATACGTTGATATGTGCCGTGGCCCACATGTGCCCAATATGCGTTTCTGCCATCATTTTAAATTGCAGAAAACATCCGGTGCCTACTGGCGTGGCGACAGCAAAAATAAAATGCTGCAACGTATTTACGGCACGGCTTGGGGTGATAAGAAGCAACTGAATGCTTATCTGCAACGTCTGGAAGAAGCGGCCAAACGCGACCATCGTAAGATTGGTAAGCAATTGGACCTTTACCACATGCAGGAAGAAGCACCTGGCATGGTGTTTTGGCATAACGACGGCTGGACTATTTTCCGTGAACTGGAAACTTTTGTGCGCACCAAGCTCAAAGAGTACCAGTATCAGGAAGTCAAAGGGCCGTTTATGATGGACCGCGTACTGTGGGAAAAAACCGGGCATTGGGAGAACTATGCTGAGCATATGTTCACTACATCGTCGGAAAACCGCGAGTACTGCATCAAGCCAATGAACTGCCCAGGACACGTGCAGATTTTCAACCAAGGGTTGAAGTCATACCGCGACCTGCCATTACGTATGGCAGAATTCGGTAGCTGCCATCGTAATGAGCCATCAGGCGCACTACACGGCCTAATGCGCGTCCGTGGCTTTACACAGGATGATGCTCACATCTTTTGTACTGAAGAGCAGGTTCGCGATGAAGTGAACAGCTGCATTAAGATGGTGTACGACATGTACAGCACCTTTGGCTTCGAAAAGATTGTGGTCAAATTGTCTACTCGTCCTGAGAAACGCATTGGCAGTGACGATTTATGGACTCGCGCTGAAGACGATTTAGCGGCTGCGCTGACTGAAAATGGTATTCCATTTGATTATCAGCCGGGTGAAGGTGCCTTCTATGGTCCGAAAATTGAATTTACCTTGCATGATTGTTTGGATCGTGCGTGGCAGTGTGGTACCGTACAGCTCGATTTCTCATTACCGGGCCGCTTAAGTGCGTCTTACATCGGCGAAAATAACGATCGCCAGGTGCCAGTAATGATTCACCGGGCTATTTTGGGGTCAATGGAGCGCTTCATCGGGATTTTAACCGAAGAATATGCAGGCTTCTTCCCAACTTGGTTAGCTCCGGTACAAGTCGTGGTGATGAATATCACCGATAGCCAGTCTGATTATGTCCAACAAGTGACCAAAAAACTGCAAGATGCAGGAATTCGGGCAAAAGCGGACTTGAGAAATGAGAAGATTGGCTTTAAAATTCGTGAACATACGTTGCGTCGGGTTCCATATATGTTGGTCTGTGGCGATAAAGAGGTCGAATCAGGCAAGATTGCCGTTCGTACCCGCCGCGGGAAAGACTTAGGAAGCTTGGACGTCAACGTGGTCGTAGACCAGCTGCTAGCAGAAATTCGCAGCCGTAGTCTTCATCAACTGGAGGAATAAAGTATTAAAGGCGGAAAACGAGTTCAACCGGCGCGTCCTAATCGCATCAACAAAGAGATTCGCGCCACAGAAGTTCGCTTAACAGGCGTCGATGGTGAGCAGATTGGTATTGTCAGTCTGAATGAAGCTCTTGAAAAAGCTGAGGAAGCTGGTGTTGATTTAGTAGAAATCAGTCCGAATGCCGAGCCGCCGGTTTGCCGTATTATGGATTACGGCAAATTCCTCTATGAGAAGAGCAAGTCGACAAAAGAACAGAAGAAGAAGCAAAAAGTCATTCAGGTCAAGGAAATCAAATTCCGTCCTGGTACCGATGATGGCGACTATCAGGTCAAACTACGCAACCTGATTCGCTTTCTGGAAGATGGCGATAAAGCCAAAATCACCCTGCGTTTCCGTGGGCGTGAAATGGCGCACCAACAGATCGGCATGGAAGTTCTTAACCGTGTCAAAAAAGATCTGACTGAAGATTCTGATCTGGCCGTTGTGGAGTCTTTCCCGACTCGTATCGAAGGTCGTCAGATGATCATGGTGCTCGCACCTAAGAAGAGACAGTAAGGCATACAAGTAACAGGCTTCTCTGCGCTTGCGCAGTAAGAAGTCTGTTCGCCTAGCTAGCTCGTTGTAATTAACAATGCGAAGTGGATATATTCAATGCCAAAAATTAAGACAGTACGCGGCGCCGCTAAGCGCTTCAAAAAGACCGCCAATGGTGGTTTTAAGCGTAAGCATGCTAACCTGCGTCATATTCTGACCAAAAAAGCTACTAAGCGTAAACGTCATTTACGTCCAAAAGGCCTGGTATCTAAGAACGATCTGGGTCTGGTCGTGGCATGTCTGCCGTACGCATAAGTAATTTTGGTTTGAATTAAGACGATAGGAGAAGTAAATGGCTCGCGTAAAACGTGGTGTGGTAGCACGTGCACGTCACAAAAAAATCTTAAAGCAGGCGAAAGGTTACTACGGTGCCCGTTCGCGCGTTTATCGTGTTGCTTTCCAGGCAGTAATCAAGGCAGGCCAATACGCCTACCGTGACCGCCGTCAACGGAAGCGTCAATTCCGCCAACTGTGGATTGCACGTATCAACGCAGCTGCTCGTCAGAATGGTCTGTCTTACAGCCGTTTCATCAATGGTCTGAAAAAGGCTTCTGTTGAAATCGACCGTAAGATCCTGGCTGACATCGCAGTATTCGATAAAGTGGCATTCTCTGCACTGGTCGAAAAAGCGAAAGTAGCTCTGGCGTAAGTCAGAATTGAAGAGGGAGCTTGTCTCCCTCTTTTAATCTTTATCTTCTTGGAAAGAAGGTCGTTGTTATGATGCATGCAGTTACTTTTCGCTTCTTTTTTTACTTTAGCGCCTGATTCCAGGAGGCTTGCGCGTAAGAATAGAAACGAAAAATAGCGCCTAAGCCTCCCATCGTGGAGGCTTTTTTGTTTGTATTTCAGAGGTTTATTAGAGCCTCTGAGTAGGCACTACTTGCGGGTTTTGATTAAGTCCGGCATTTTTAGGTAAACCTGTAGATTTTTATAAGAGTGTTGAATATTAGATTTTCAGTTATTGAGCCTGCATGCGCGGCTTTAGATGGCTGTATTTCTATATAGTTAACAATTTATATAACATTAATTTATATACCCAAAGAGTGCGTAGTTGCTGCTAACAAGCTGGTGGCTTCAAGTTCTAAGGGGATAACTACAAGCGGGCCATACCGGCCAGAGGAAGAGGAAACAATGCCACATCTCGCAGAGCTGGTTGCCAAAGCTAAAGCAGCCATAGAAGATGCCCAGGATGTTGCCGCGTTGGATTTGGTACGCGTCGAATATTTAGGCAAAAAAGGCCATTTGACCCTGCAAATGACATCGCTACGTGAGCTGCCAGCTGAAGAGCGCCCAGCGGCAGGCGCAATCATTAATCAGGCGAAACAAGAAGTACAAGAAGCACTTAATGCTCGCAAAGATAAGCTGGAATCAGCCGTTCTGAATGCTCGATTGGCAGCTGAAACTATTGATGTCTCTTTACCAGGGCGTCGTATGGAAAACGGTGGGTTACATCCAGTAACCCGCACTATCGATCGTATTGAAACCTTCTTTGGTGAATTGGGCTTTTCGGTGGAATCCGGCCCTGAAATCGAAGATGACTATCATAACTTCGATGCATTAAATATTCCGGCTCATCACCCAGCTCGTGCAGATCACGATACTTTCTGGTTTGATGCGACCCGATTGCTGCGCACGCAGACTTCAGGTGTGCAGATTCGTACCATGCAAGGCCAACAGCCACCGATTCGTATTATCGTGCCGGGCCGTGTTTATCGTAATGATTATGACCAAACACACACACCGATGTTCCATCAAATGGAAGGGCTAATTGTTGACCGTGACATCAGCTTCACCAATTTGAAAGGCACTTTGCACGACTTCTTGCGTAACTTCTTTGAGGAAGACCTGCAAATTCGCTTCCGCCCGTCTTATTTCCCATTTACTGAACCGTCCGCTGAAGTGGATGTGATGGGTAAAAATGGCAAATGGCTCGAAGTGCTGGGCTGCGGCATGGTGCATCCAAATGTGTTGCGAAACGTCGGCATCGACCCTGAGGTTTATTCAGGCTTCGCATTCGGTATGGGGATGGAGCGCTTAACGATGCTGCGTTACGGCGTCACCGATCTGCGTGCCTTCTTCGAAAATGATCTGCGTTTCCTCAAACAGTTTAAGTAAGGCGGGAATATCTCATGAAATTCAGTGAACTTTGGTTACGCGAATGGGTAAACCCAGCCATTAGCAGTGATGATCTAGCCCATCAAATAACTATGGCCGGTTTAGAAGTTGATGGTGTAGAGCCAGTCGCCGGCGAATTTAATGGTGTGGTTGTCGGCCACGTAGTTGAATGCGGCCAGCATCCAAATGCAGATAAATTGCGAGTCACCAAAATTGATGTAGGCGGTGACCGTTTATTGGACATCGTTTGTGGTGCACCTAACTGCCGTCAGGGCTTGAAAGTTGCTGTTGCCACTGTGGGTGCCGTTTTGCCGGGCGATTTCAAAATTAAAGCCGCAAAACTGCGCGGCGAGCCATCTGAGGGCATGCTGTGCTCTTTCTCTGAACTGGCTATTTCAGAAGATCACGATGGTATTATTGAGTTGCCTGCTGATGCGCCAATTGGTGTTGACCTGCGCGAATATCTGCATCTGAACGATAAAACCATCGAAATCAGTGTTACGCCAAACCGGGCCGATTGCTTAGGTATTATCGGCGTAGCGCGCGATGTGGCGGTAGTAAACCAATTGCCATTAACCGAGCCAGACATGAGCCCGGTTGCAGCCGCCATTACTGATACTTTCCCTATCCGCGTAGATGCTCCACAAGCGTGTCCACGCTATCTGGGGCGCGTAGTTAAAGGGATTAATGTCAAAGCTGCGACGCCACTGTGGATGCGCGAGAAGCTGCGTCGCTGCGGAATTCGTTCAATTGATCCGGTTGTTGACGTCACCAACTTCGTCTTGTTGGAGTTAGGTCAGCCGATGCATGCGTTTGATCTTGACCGTATCGACGGTGGGATTATTGTCCGTCTGGCGGCGGAAGGTGAAGAGCTGACACTACTGGATGGTACGAAAGCCAAACTGAATGCCGACACTCTGGTTATTGCTGATCAGCAAAAACCGCTGGCGATGGCTGGTATTTTTGGTGGTGAACATTCTGGTGTTAATGAAGAGACCCGCAATGTATTGCTGGAATCGGCATTCTTTAGCCCACTGTCAATTACCGGGCGTGCGCGCCGACATGGTCTGCATACTGATGCTTCTCATCGTTATGAGCGTGGTGTGGATCCTGCGTTGCAACATAAAGCCATTGAACGCGCTACACGTTTGTTGCTTGATATCTGCGGCGGAGAAGCCGGCCCGGTTATTGATGTGACCGCAACGGCTGAATTGCCAAAACGCGCCACTATTACGTTGCGTCGTGAAAAACTGGACCGCCTGATTGGTCACCACGTCCCGTCAGAGCAAGTTAGTGACATTCTGCGCCGTCTTGGTTGTCAGGTAACAGAACTGGGTTCTGACTGGCAGGCAGTAGCACCAAGCTGGCGTTTCGATATGGAAATCGAAGAAGATTTGGTGGAAGAAGTTGCCCGCATCTATGGCTATAACAATATTCCAGATGTGCCAATTAAAGCTGATCTGATCATGACGAAACATCGTGAAGCTAAGTTATCACTCAAGCGAGTGAAGACCGCTTTAGTCGATCGCGGCTACCAGGAAGCAATTACTTACAGTTTTGTTGACCCTAAAGTGCAAGCGTTACTGCACCCGCAGCAAGAAGCCTTAATCTTGCCAAGTCCGATCTCTGTTGATATGTCTGCAATGCGGTTGTCATTGTTGACAGGTTTACTGTCGGCGGTAGTGTATAACCAGAATCGTCAGCAATCTCGCTTGCGTTTATTTGAAAGTGGCTTACGCTTTGTACCTGATAGTACAGCAGATCTCGGGGTTAGACAGGATCTCATGCTAGCCGGTGTGATTGCCGGCCATCGTTATGATGAACATTGGGATCTGGCGCGCCAGCCGATCGACTTCTATGATTTGAAGGGCGATTTGGAAGCAATTCTGGAACTTACCGGCAAATTATCTGATGTTCAATTCCGTGCAGAAGCTCATCCTGCACTGCATCCTGGGCAGAGTGCTGCAATTTATTTATCAGGGGAACACATTGGTTTCATTGGTGTAGTTCATCCTGAACTGGAACGTAAGCTCGATCTAAATGGTCGCACTGTGGTGTTTGAAGTGCAGTGGAACAAGCTCGCAGACCGCGCCGTGCCTCAGGCCAGCGAGATTTCGCGCTTCCCGGCAAACCGTCGTGATATTGCCGTTGTAGTGGCTGAAAACGTTCCCGCAGAAGATATTTTGGCGGAGTGTAAGAAAGTTGGCGCAAATCAGGCAGTTGGCGTAAACTTGTTTGATGTGTACCGTGGCAAGGGCGTAGCAGAAGGTTATAAGAGTCTGGCTATTAGTCTGGTGTTGCAGGATACCGCCCGTACACTGGAAGAAGAGGAGATCGCCGCTACTGTCGCAAGATGTGTAGAGGCGTTAAAACAGCGATTCCAAGCATCCTTGAGGGATTGAACCTATGGCGCTTACTAAAGCTGAAATGTCAGAACATCTATTTGAAAAGCTAGGGCTTAGCAAACGAGATGCCAAAGATCTGGTTGAGTTATTCTTTGAAGAGGTACGTCGTGCTCTTGAGAATGGCGAACAGGTCAAACTGTCTGGCTTTGGCAATTTTGATCTGCGAGACAAGAACCAACGTCCGGGCCGTAATCCGAAGACGGGTGAGGACATTCCTATTACGGCGCGCCGTGTGGTGACTTTCCGTCCAGGACAAAAGCTAAAAAGCCGGGTAGAGAGTGCCACTCCAAAAGAGTGAGTATTTTCAGAACAAAAGGCCGCGTAAGCGGCCTTTTTCTTTTTCAGCTATACTCCCTAGGAAGGAGCGGTATTTATTGTTACTGGCGCGGATGCTATCTATCAGCAAACATTCGAGGTCTAATACGAGGAAGTGCTATTTGAACACTACCTGATGCGCTTTAACTGTTTTCGCAGTGGAAAAGAGGGCAGATAATGTCATTAGTGTGATGGAACACATCACTTATCGATAAAAATATTAAGGATTAATCTTAATTTCTAATAGAGTAAACACGTAATTAATTAGGGCTGATGCATTATCACAATAATAAGAGAGTTTGATTAAAGTACCCGAGATGATAAATCATTTAATATCAATAAAATATAAATTAGATTTTTCTTATTGAAAATAACTTAATACACCTCGGGCACATTTAGCCTAAAGTGACGGGTTATTATAATGCATGCCTGGACCACCACCATGACCGCCGCCATGCCCGCCACCTGGAGGTGGGAAGATACAGCAAGCGGATAATACTGAACTCAGTAAGAGCACACTTAGCATTAGTGTTACACGTCGCATTCTATTTATCTCATCGTTAAATTATGTGGGTAAATACGAGCGACAATTGTAATTCAATATAAAAGTAGCCACTGTCAGTTCAGTGTTAAGATGTGTTAGAAACAGTCGTGAGCAATAATATCAGCTATGAAATAATTGTATGGATATCGTAAGAATTATGCAATGAAATAGAAAATGGGAAGTTATCTCATAGAAGGAAGATATTTACGCTGATATATATTTATCAACTGCTCATAATACATTCGGACTTATATGAAAAAATATCTCTTGCTACTGGGTGTTCTGTCGTTAATGCCGCTGGCCGTGCAGGCAGATGTGTCACTTGATATCAATATGCCCGGTGTCAGTTTGCACTTAGGCGATCAAGATAACCGTGGTTATTACTGGGATGGCTATGATTGGCGTCCGCCACAATGGTGGCATGAACACCGAGGTGCTCATATTGGTGATCGTAATGAGCGAGGCTATTATTGGGATGGAGGTCGCTGGCAGCGTCCACCTGAGCATGATGGCCGCAACCCGTTCCGTGGGCAAGAACATGGGGAGCAACGGCATAATGACCACGATGACCATGGTAATCAGCCAAGACATAATGAAAATAACGGGCACGGGCAACCGGGTAATCATGGCGGGCAGGGCAACAATGGCCCGCAAGGTGGTTCAAATAGTCATGGCAGCCCAAATAATGGTGGTGGCCGTGGAGGTCAGCAGGTTTACCCGCCACAGAATAATGGTAATCGCTGATATCCCTGACTTTTTGCGAGATGCTGGCGGAGGTTTGCGACAGAGCGGCAGCGCGAAATATAGTGGGCATCGCCAATAATAGATGAGCGCTAATTTTGCCTCTAAAAATCAGGGGCAAGATTAGCGCTTTCTATCAAAAAAAGTCATATTTTTCATGCAAATCTTCCCCTTCTTACATTAACCCCCTAATATACCCTTCATCTTTCAAGTTGCAGGTGTGTTGGCCGTAGACAAACACCCAAGTCACTGACTTGAGTAAATTCATTGAAATTTTCTTGTTTGCCGCCTTCCTACATATTGAGGTCTATTGGGTATCTCAGTGCCTAATAGAAATCTGATATCTTCAGGTAAATTCTGAGGTAATGGCCGAGGATGTAATGCAGACCAGTCAGTTATTTACCGCACTTCAACAGCGGCAACAACAGCGTGATCACCGTTATATCAAAGGATTAGTGGTTACATTGGTCTTAGCGCTGGCCATCAGCTTGTGTGCCGGTGACATTTGGCTTTGGCCAACACAGTGGTTTAGTGAATACGGGCAATTATTTGTCTGGCAGTTGCGCATGCCCAGAGCTTTGGCTGTCATGATGGTGGGGGCCAGCCTTGCTGTCTCTGGTGCGGTTATGCAGGCTTTATTTGAAAATCCGTTGGCAGAACCGGGCTTGTTAGGGGTGGCAAATGGCGCCGGTGTCGCGCTGGTTATGGCCGTATTATTGGGCCATGGATTGCTGCCTATCTGGTTTCTGAGCGCTTGTGCTATTGCCGGGGCTTTATTAATGACGGCGCTGCTACTGGGTTTTGCCCGGCGACGTTTATTAACCAATGCTCGCCTGCTATTGGTTGGCGTTGCATTGGGAATTGTGTGTAGCGCCATTATGACTTGGGCCGTCTATTTCAGTACCAGTCTGGATTTACGCCAGTTAATGTATTGGATGATGGGCGGATTTAGTGGTATTGACTGGCGACAGCAAGGATTGGTACTAGCACTATTACCTATTGTGGTATGGCTGTGCTGCCAGGGGCGGGTACTTAATTTCATGTCTCTTGGTGAGCAGCAAGCAAGGCAATTAGGTATTCCTCTTCATCTGTGGCGCAATTTATTAGTGTTGGCAATTGGCCTACTCGTTGGTATCAGTGTTGCTTTGGCTGGCGTTATCAGTTTTATCGGTCTGGTTATCCCGCATATCTTGCGGTTAACAGGCTTAACTGATCAACGCCGATTATTGGTCGGATGTGCATTGGCGGGAGGAGGGATATTGTTGCTGGCTGATGTCGTCGCGCGTATCGCGTTATTCTCCGCTGAATTACCTATTGGTGTTGTGACTGCTACATTAGGTTCGCCACTATTTATCTGGTTGCTGACCAGAGTGAACCGTGTAAAGTGATCTGCCTAGCGCAGATTTATACGCCTGTGGGTTCATCTGTTTATTATTGCTGAATAAGGATTCTTCCCGATGAGTCATACAATTTATTCCATTCCGGTAAAAACCATTGAAGGCCAATCAGTTAAACTGGAACAGTATAAAGGTTCGGTTTTGTTGGTGGTTAATGTGGCCTCGCAGTGCGGTCTAACCAAACAATATGAAGGCTTGGAAAATCTGTATAAGACATACAAGCAGCAAGGGTTTGAAGTGTTGGGTTTCCCAAGTAACGAATTCGCCGGGCAAGAGCCGGGTAGCGATGAAGAAATTCAGGCATTCTGCCGTGGTACGTTCGGCGTTGACTTCCCAATGTTTAGCAAAATTGAAGTTAATGGCCCGCAACGTCATCCTTTATATCAGCAATTGATTGCAGCAAAACCGGCGGCAGTAAAACCGGAAGGCAGTGAGTTTTATCAGCGGTTGGCGAGTAAGGGCCGTGAGCCGAAACAGGCAGGTGATATTCTGTGGAATTTTGAAAAATTCTTAATTGGCCGGGATGGTGTAGTACTTGAACGCTTTGCTCCGGATATGACGCCAGAAGATCCTATTTTGATTAGTGCGGTGACTCGGGCATTGGCCGCTCACTAATACTGATGGAAAAATTATTCTGATGCTATTGCAACTCAGCGATGTCAATGTAGAAACTCGCCTGGCACCTTTTTCATCTCAGGTAAAAGCTGGGTTGCAAATTCATTTGATCGGCCCAAATGGGGCAGGGAAAAGCACTTTGCTGGCTTCACTGGCTGGCCTGTTACCTGCAAGGGGCGATATTGTTCTGGTAGGAAAATCGTTACCACTCTATTCAGGGCATGAATTGGCCCGGCTGCGCGCATATTTATCTCAGCAGCAATCGGCGCTGACAATGATGCCAGTTTTCCAATATCTTTCTCTCTATCAGCCCGCGGGCGTCGCTGTGGAAGCTGTAGCAGAGACGATTGGCTACCTGTGTCAAAAGCTACGATTAACGGATAAATTATCACGAATGCTGTCACAACTTTCCGGTGGTGAGTGGCAACGTGTTCGTCTTGCTGCCGTATTTTTGCAGGTTTGGCCGGATATTAATCCAGACAGCAAATTGCTATTACTTGATGAGCCTTACACTGGCTTAGATGTAGCACAGAAGGTTGCATTGGACGGCTTGTTGCGTGAGTTTTGCTCTGCTGGGCGCAGTGCAATAATCAGTGCACACGACCTCAATCATACTTTGCAACAGGCTGACCAAGTTTGGTTAATGGCCAGTGGGAAGGTGTTGGCGCAAGGAGAGACTAAGCACGTGATGGAAGCGAATATGTTGTCTGAAGTATTCGAAGTCGATTTCCAAATTCATAGTTTTAATCAACAGAATTGGATTATTACAAAAAACGGTTAAAGCTTACATTTACCTATTTATCTGAGTTCGGTTGGTCGAATTAATATCCTTTAATTATGATTTTCACACTAATTATTATAGTTCCTGCCGCTGCATGTCTTAAACGCTAAAATAGCGCAACCCCCCATTATAGTCACCGATATCAGTTTGTGCCAATTGCTTGATTTTTCATGCAAAAAAAATAATTTCAATATGAATTAATTACTAAAAATATATTTACAAAAAACACCTATCTTAAGGTTTATTTAAGGTTTGTGGGCTAAAGTTATTCCTAGTAAATGAAGAGTCTATCTGATTAGCGTTTAGTTTCCGTTAACTTATGTGGGCATATAGTTGCCCAAAGCTCAAAGTGTCCTAGGGATTTTTATCAATGCAGAATTTTTTGCCTTTTTCTCGTCCAGCAATTGGTTCGGACGAAATTAATGCGGTAGTAAATGTGCTAGGTTCCGGTTGGATTACTACAGGCCCGCAGAATCAGCAGTTAGAAACTGACTTTTGCGCGGCATTTGGATGCAAACATGCCATCGCTGTCTGTTCTGCCACCGCAGGGATGCATATTACGCTGATGGCGCTAGGAATTGGCCCCGGCGATGAAGTGATTACACCGTCCCAAACCTGGGTTTCAACACTAAATATGATTGTGTTGCTGGGCGCAGAACCCGTCATGATTGATGTTGATCGCGATACCTTGATGGTCCGCGCAGCTGATGTTGAAGCCGCAATTACGCCGAAAACCAAAGCTATCATTCCGGTTCATTATGCTGGCGCGCCTTGCGAGCTTGATGCCTTACGTGCAATTGCCCAACGACACGGCATTCCATTGATTGAAGATGCAGCCCATGCTGTCGGCACCCGTTATGGTGATAAATGGATTGGTGAGGAAGGTACCGCAATTTTCTCTTTCCACGCAATTAAGAATATAACTTGCGCTGAGGGCGGTTTAATTGCAACGGATGATGATGAATTAGCCGCCAGAGTTCGTCGTCTCAAGTTCCATGGTTTAGGTGTCGATGCCTTTGACCGCCAAATTCAAGGGCGTAGTCCGCAAGCTGAGGTTGTTGAACCCGGTTATAAATATAATTTATCTGATATTCATGCCGCTATCGCAGTGGTTCAACTCGGTCGCCTGTCTGAAATCAATGCCCGTCGGCAAGAATTGGTGGCCCGCTATCATCTGGCATTAGCCGACTCTCCCTTACAACCATTAGCTGTTCCTGATTATTCCCATCAGCATGCATGGCATCTTTTTATGGTGCGTGTTGATGAAGCGCGCTGTGGTATTGACCGGGACACATTGATGGCTCGCCTGAAAGAGTTCGGGATTGGTACTGGTCTGCATTTTCGTGCGGCGCATACCCAAAAGTACTACCGCGAACGCTACCCTTCTTTGCATTTACCTAATACCGAATGGAATTCCGCCAGATTATGCACATTGCCCCTTTTCCCCGACATGCTGAATAGTGATGTTGATCGGGTGGTTGATGCATTAGCAACTATTATAGGGCCGCGCCGTGTTACAGAATGAACAAATAAAGAAAGTCTCAGTCGTTATTCCTGTTTATAACGAGCAAGAAAGCCTGCCTGCATTAATACAACGAACATCGGCTGCTTGTAAGTTACTCAGCCAACCATACGAGATTATTCTTGTAGATGATGGCAGTAGCGATAGTTCAGCCGAACTTTTGACGGCAGCCGCTAACGAACCAGACAGTTGCATTATTGCTGTTTTGCTTAATCGAAATTATGGTCAACATTCAGCCATTATGGCGGGATTCAATCAGGTTAGTGGTGATTTGGTTATTACTCTGGATGCTGACTTGCAGAATCCGCCAGAAGAAATCCCACGGCTGGTCAGTGTTGCAGAAGAGGGTTATGACGTTGTTGGGACTGTTCGTGCCAACCGGCAAGACTCGCTGTTCCGCAAAACAGCCTCTCGCATGATCAACATGATGATTCAGCGCGCTACTGGGAAATCAATGGGTGACTATGGCTGCATGCTTCGTGCCTATCGTCGTCACATTGTTGAAGCGATGTTACACTGTCACGAACGCAGTACATTTATTCCTATCCTGGCAAATACCTTTGCCCGCCGCACAACAGAAATTACCGTTCATCATGCAGAGCGTGAGTTTGGCGATTCGAAATACAGCCTGATGAAGCTCATCAATCTGATGTATGACCTGATTACTTGCCTGACGACAACTCCGTTACGTTTATTAAGTCTGGTTGGCAGTGTCATTGCACTTTCGGGTTTCACTCTGGCAGTGCTGCTGGTGGTTTTACGTTTGGTATTTGGCCCTGAATGGGCTGGCGGCGGCGTCTTTACACTATTCGCCGTGTTGTTCATGTTCATTGGTGCCCAATTTGTTGGTATGGGGCTACTCGGTGAATATATCGGTCGTATTTATAACGATGTACGCGCGCGTCCACGTTATTTCATACAGAAAGTGGTCGGCGCTGAGCAGACCGAAAATAATCAGGAAGTAGAGAAATGAAAGCGATTGTATTTGCCTATCACGATATTGGCTGTGTTGGACTGAAAGCACTGGTCGAAGCTGGGTATGATATTCAGGCAGTATTTACCCATACTGATTCCCCTAATGAGAATCGCTTTTTCTCTTCAGTTGCTAGAGTCGCTGCTGATCTAGAACTCCCGGTATTTGCGCCAGAAGATGTTAATCATCCGCTGTGGATTGAACGGATTCAGCAAATGCAGCCTGATATCATTTTCTCTTTCTATTATCGCAATATGATTTGCGACGAGATTTTGTCATCAGCCCCACGCGGTGGCTTCAATCTGCACGGCTCTTTATTACCGAAGTACCGTGGGCGCGCACCTATTAATTGGGCGCTAGTCAATGGCGAGAAAGAAACCGGTGTTACTCTCCATAAAATGGTCAAAAAAGCCGATGCAGGCCCGATTGCTGGGCAACATAAAGTTATTATCAGTGATGCCGACACCGCCTTAACATTACATGCAAAAATGCGCGATGCGGCCCAAGAGTTGCTGCGTGACTTATTGCCTAAAATGAATAATGCATCATTGCATTTAGTGCCACAAAAAGAAGCCGATGCGAGTTATTTTGGCCGTCGTACTGCCGCTGATGGTGAAATACATTGGCAAAAATCCGCATCAGCAATTAATAACCTGGTGCGGGCGGTAACTGAGCCTTACCCAGGTGCTTTCAGTTACCTTGGGCAGCGCCAACTCATTATCTGGCGTTCACGTCCATTGGATATCACACACGGTAAGGCTCCTGGTACTGTGTTATCGACCTCTCCACTGGTTATTGCTTGTGGCGAAGGGGCGCTGGAGGTTGTTGCCGGGCAGGGTGAGGCCGGCTTATATGTTCAGGGCAGCCGTTTGGCACAAGATATGGGCATTGTCACCGATGTCCGTTTAGGTAATAAACCTAGCAAAGCCCAGAAAAGACGTACGCGCGTATTGATCCTTGGTGTTAATGGTTTCATTGGTAATCATTTAACTGAGCGCTTGCTACGTGATGACCGCTACGAAGTTTATGGTTTAGATATTGGTTCTGATGCCATCAGTCGTTTCTTGGATAATCCTTATTTCCATTTCGTCGAGGGTGATATCAGTATTCATTCCGAATGGATTGAATATCATATTAAGAAATGTGACGTTATCCTGCCATTGGTTGCTATTGCGACTCCAATTGAATATACCCGCAACCCGCTGCGTGTCTTTGAATTGGATTTTGAAGAGAACCTCAAGATTGTCCGAGATTGCGTAAAATACAATAAGCGCATTGTCTTCCCATCCACGTCCGAAGTTTATGGCATGTGTGATGATAAAGAGTTTGATGAAGACAGCTCGCGCCTAATTGTTGGGCCAATTAATAAACAGCGCTGGATTTACTCGGTATCTAAGCAATTACTGGACCGAGTTATTTGGGCCTACGGCGCAAAAGAAAACCTCAAGTTTACTTTGTTCCGTCCATTTAACTGGATGGGGCCACGATTGGATAACCTTGATGCCGCGCGTATTGGTAGTTCTCGTGCCATCACGCAGCTTATTTTAAACTTGGTTGAAGGTTCGCCAATTAAATTAGTTGATGGCGGTGCGCAAAAACGCTGCTTCACTGATATTCATGATGGTATTGAAGCGTTGTTCCGTATTATTGAAAACCGTGATGGTGCTTGTGACGGTCAAATCATCAATATTGGTAACCCGACCAATGAAGCCAGTATTCGTGAACTGGCAGAAATACTGCTGAGCAGTTTTGAACAGCATGAATTACGTGACCATTTCCCACCGTTTGCTGGCTTTAAAGATATTGAAAGCAGTGCATATTACGGCAAAGGGTATCAGGATGTGGAATATCGCACGCCAAGTATCAAGAATGCGCGCCGTATTTTGCATTGGCAGCCGGAAATTGCGTTGCAACAGACGGTTACTGAAACATTGGATTTCTTCCTACGTGGGGTTGTCCAGGAACAGAATGAAAGCTCAAAGGATGACGCTCACGTATGAAGCAGGTTGGTTTAAGAATCGATGTGGACACCTACCGTGGAACCAAGGAAGGTGTGCCATCGTTACTTGCAGTGCTTGAAAAGTATGATGTGAGTGCCAGCTTTTTCTTCAGTGTCGGACCGGATAACATGGGGCGCCATTTGTGGCGCCTTTTCCGTCCCCGCTTCTTATGGAAAATGCTGCGCTCGAATGCCGCCTCACTGTATGGCTGGGATATTTTGCTGGCGGGCACGGCCTGGCCAGGGAAAAAGATTGCGAAAGATTTTGGCCCATTGATGAAAGAGACTTTGCAGGCGGGGCATGAAGTTGGCTTGCATGCTTGGGATCATCAGGGCTGGCAAGCGAAAGTCGCATCATGGTCAAAACAGCAACTGGCTGAACAGGTGCAATTGGGAGTTGATGCATTGCAGCATAGCATTCAGCAACCTGTTACCTGCTCGGCAGCAGCGGGCTGGCGGGCTGATGAGCGTGTTTTAGCCATAAAGCAGCCGTTCTCTTTCCGCTATAACAGTGACTGCCGTGGTACTCATCCTTTCCGCCCATTATTACCTGATGGCAACCTGGGTACGGTACAAATTCCAGTGACTTTACCCACTTATGATGAAGTGGTCGGCAGCGAAGTCCGTGCTGAAGATTTTAATGATTTTATTATGAATGCCATATTGCATGACAGCGGAACACCGGTTTATACCATCCATGCCGAGGTTGAAGGGATGTCGCAAGCCGTAATGTTTGAACAATTATTGGTCATGGCAAAAAAATACGACATTCAGTTTTGTCCCCTTGGGGCTCTATTACCTGAAAATCCAGATTCACTGCCGGTGGGTAAAGTTATTCGCGCTGCTTTCCCGGGGCGAGAAGGCTGGTTAGGGTGTCAGTCAGATATAAAGGATGCGCAATGAGGCTGTTAAAAGGAAGTGGGGCAGCCCTACTGGCGTTGTTCTTTGCATTGGTCTATTTATTACCTGTTAATAGCCGCCTATTGTGGCAGCCGGATGAAACGCGCTATGCGGAAATTAGCCGGGAAATGCTGCAACGTGGCGACTGGATTGTGCCCCATCTATTGGGTATCCGCTATTTTGAAAAACCTATTGCGGGATATTGGTTTAATAATATTAGTCAGTGGATATTCGGTGATACTAATTTCGCCGTACGATTTGGCTCAATTTTTAGTACGGCGTTGAGTGCCGTATTAGTTTATTGGCTAGCAACTTTATTATGGCGTAACCGCTCAACATCGGTGTTGGCGACCTTAATTTATCTCTCGATGTTGTTGGTATTTAGTATTGGCTCTTATGCTGTGCTAGATCCGATGATTTCATTGTGGCTCACCGCGTCGATGTTCTGTTTCTATCTCACTCTGCGAGCTGAAACCGCGAAACAGAAAATAGTGGCTTACCTGTTGCTTGGTTTAGCGTGCGGTATGGGCTTTATGACCAAAGGTTTTCTGGCTTTGGCCGTGCCGGTTATTGCGGTATTGCCGATTGTCATACAGCAGAAAAGAGTAAAAGAACTTATTATTTTTGGCCCGCTCGCGATAGTGAGTGCGGTGATAATAAGTTTACCCTGGGCATTAGCCATTGCTCAGCGGGAGCCGGATTTCTGGCATTACTTCTTCTGGGTTGAACATATTCAGCGGTTTGCAGAAAAAGATGCTCAGCACAAAGCCCCTATGTGGTATTACTTGCCGGTGCTATGTTTGGGTGTTTTACCTTGGCTGGGATTATTACCCGGAGCCTTACTGAAAGGGTGGCGCGAACGGGTGGCAAGACCTGAGTTATTCTTTTTACTCAGTTGGGTATTAATGCCATTGATCTTTTTCAGTGTGGCGAAAGGGAAGCTACCGACTTATATCTTGCCTTGCATGGCTCCGCTATCCCTACTGATGGCTGCCTATGCAACAGATTGCGCCAATAATATGCGCATGCGCGCTCTGAAGATTAATGGTGCAATAAATCTTATTTTTGGTCTGGTCTGCGCATTGGCGGTGCTGGTTATTGGTATGGGGCTGGTAGCACATCTGGTCGCCTACGAACCGCATGAGCATCTGAAAGTCATTCTGGCGACACTTGCTTTTGCTGGATGGGGGCTGGTGGGCTTTGTAACCTTACGCAATAATGCCCGTCATTGGCGCTGGGCGGCGGCGTGCCCATTACTGTTTATATTACTCGTCGGTTATTTAATTCCCCAGCAGGTCATTGACTCTAAACAGCCGCAGAACTTTATTCAGCAGAATTTTGATAAGCTTAATAACAGCCGTTATGTTTTAGCTGATAGTGTTGGCGTTGCGGCAGGGCTGGCGTGGGAATTGAAACGTAGCGATATTCTGATGTTCAGTGAAAAAGGTGAGCTAACATACGGGTTGAACTATGCCGACAGTGAACATCAATATATCAGTGAGAAAGATTTCAGCCAATGGCTCGCCCAGGCGAGGAAACAAGGCGATGTATCGCTGGTGGTTCAGTTATCTCGCAACGAAGAGCTTCCAGCTGATTTACCGGCAGCAGATAAGGTTAATTTGATGAATCGCTTGGCACTTTTGTGGTATCAAAAAACGCCATGATAAGTTATGTGCTCTTGATAATGGTCAGTTTATTGACCTGTGCGGGGCAATTATGTCAGAAGCAAGCCGCGCAATGTTGGGAGGGGCCAGCAGAAACACGGCTGGCTCCGACCTTGCGCTGGTTCGCTTTCGCGGTGCTGCTCCTCGGGTTGGGGATGTTGCTGTGGCTACGCTTATTGCAACATCTTCCGCTGAGTGTGGCTTATCCAATGCTCAGTTTTAATTTCGTCCTGGTAACCTTGGCGGCTCAACTGTTTTATGGCGAGGAGACGACGCCGCGCCATTGGCTGGGTATCGCCGCTATTATGTTTGGTATCTTATTGATTAGTTGGCATCTATGAAAGGTTATGGCTGGGGTGTAGGCAGTGTGGTGTTGGTGACGATTGCCCAGTTAATGCTGAAATGGGGCATGATGAATACGCCATTAATGTCTTTAGCTGATATTAATGGCCAATTTTTAATGAACCACCTAACACAATTAATTGCCGTAATATGCGGGTTATTTGGTTATGCCTTATCCATGCTGTGTTGGTTTTTTGCGCTAAGATATTTGCCGCTTAATCGTGCTTATCCATTATTAAGCCTCAGTTATGCGCTGGTCTATTTAGCGGCAGTATTACTACCTTGGTACCATGAACCTGTCACTTTATTAAAAACCATCGGGTCAGGTTTTATTCTATTAGGTGTATGGCTGATACATTCAAAGCCGAAAAAAAGCGATTAAATCTATTATCTTATTCATATAACTTGTTTTTTCCAAACTCGATAGTTAAATTAGCCATACTGATGTCTTTCATTAGCTTATTTTCTGGTGAATTGGCTAAGCCTTACCTTTGGTGAATTATCGATGCGGATACGTTTCTGGATCTTTCTGGTCAGTATGATCCTGGCGGGTTGTAGCAGCCATGCCCCGACACCAAGTGGTCACTTGTCTGATTCTATTGTGGTGGTCGCGAAACTGAATGAACAGCTACGCCAGTGGGAAGGCACGCCATATCGTAATGGTGGGCTAGACCAAAGTGGGGTGGATTGCTCTGGTTTTGTATATCGTACCTTCCGCGACCGTTTTGATATGCAATTACCCCGAACGACAGTAGCGCAAACCACGCTAGGCACTAAAGTCTCGCGTGATGAATTGATGCCTGGGGATTTGCTCTTCTTTAAAACCGGCAGTGGTCAGAATGGGTTACATGTCGGTATTTATGATACCAATGATGAATTTATCCATGCCTCCACCAGTAAAGGGGTTATTCGCTCGTCGCTGGAAAATGTTTATTGGAAGCGCGTTTATTGGCAAGCACGCAGAATTTAAATATGGCATTGAATCGATAGGCCGAAGCTAAAGTTATCTCTGCGGGTTATGTTATCTTAGTGGCTGCTTATTTTGGTTCGGAGCCGCGTTTATGTCATCCCTTCGCTTACTCATTTCTGATTCTTATGACCCCTGGTTTAATCTGGCCGTGGAAGAGTGTATTTTCCGCCAAATGTCACCAGACCAGCGGGTACTATTTTTATGGCGTAATGCCAATACCGTGGTCATTGGCCGCGCTCAGAATCCGTGGAAAGAGTGTAATACCCGGCGTATGGAACAGGACGGCGTGAAGTTGGCTCGGCGCAGCAGTGGCGGCGGGGCAGTATTTCACGACTTGGGCAATACCTGTTTCACTTTTATGGCGGGTAAACCTGAATACGACAAAACCCTATCTACTCAAATTATTCTGAATGCTCTGGCCTCGCTTGGCGTGCAAGCCACGGCCTCAGGTCGCAATGATTTAGTGGTGGTTAAAGAGGATGGCGAGCGCAAGGTTTCGGGCTCTGCTTATAAAGAAACGAAAGACCGCGGTTTTCATCATGGCACGTTATTATTGAATGCTGACCTAAACCGTCTGGCGGACTACCTTAATCCTGATCCCAAAAAGTTGCAGGCCAAAGGCATCACCTCGGTACGTTCGCGGGTGACAAATCTGGTGGAGTTATTGCCTGGAATTGACCACCAGCAAGTTTGCGCCGCCATTGAGCAGGCCTTTTTTGACTATTATGATGAAAAAGTGTCCGCCGAAGTTATCTCACCACAAGCTTTGCCTGATCTGCCGGGTTTTACGGAGCAATTTGCCAAGCAGAGTAGTTGGGAGTGGAATTTTGGCCAGGCTCCGGCATTTAGCCATTTAGTGGATACCCGTTTTGTTTGGGGCGGAATTGAACTACATTTTGATGTATTACAGGGTGCAATTGATCGCTGTCAGATATTCACCGATAGCTTAAATCCAGCTCCGCTGGAGGCGCTGGCTGAACGACTGCAAGGTGTAGTTTATCGCACCGCCGCCATTAATGCGGTTTGCCAGCAGCTCAGTGATGATTTTCCCGAGTCACAAGCGGAGTTATTGCAAGTTCGCCACTGGTTGTCGGAGGTATTACGTTAATGTCCCCTTTAAATACCGCTGAATCCGGTCAAGGTTCTGGTGCTGATAATACGCCTGAGTTTGATAATGCTCCTCAATTTGATAACAGCTACGGGCAGCAATTGAGCGGTTTTTATACCCATTTACAGCCAACCCCGCTCAAAGGAGCCCGGCTGCTCTACCACAGTGAGCCGCTGGCGCGGGAGCTTGAACTGGATACCAGCTGGTTTAGTGCACCTAAATCAGCAGTATGGGCCGGAGAGCAGTTATTGCCCGGTATGGAGCCGCTGGCGCAAGTTTACAGTGGTCACCAGTTTGGTGTTTGGGCGGGGCAGCTTGGTGATGGCCGCGGTATTTTACTGGGGGAGCAGCAACTCAGTGATGGTCGCAGCATGGATTGGCATTTGAAAGGTGCCGGGTTAACCCCTTATTCTCGTATGGGCGATGGACGAGCGGTATTGCGTTCAGTGGTGCGAGAGTTTTTGGCCTCCGAAGCCTTGCACCATTTAGGGGTTCCAACCAGCCGAGCGCTGACTATCGTGACCAGTGACCATCCGGTTTATCGTGAGCAACCGGAGCGTGGGGCCATGCTATTGCGAGTGGCAGAAAGCCATGTGCGCTTTGGTCACTTCGAGCATTTTTACTATCGCCAGCAGCCTGCGCAAGTTAAGCAGTTAGCCGACTACGTCATCGCCCGGCACTGGCCGCAGTTTGTCGGGCAAGATGAGTGCTATTTGTTATGGTTTACTGATGTGGTTAAGCGGACAGCCCGTTTAATGGCTCATTGGCAGACTAAGGGTTTTGCTCATGGTGTGATGAATACCGACAATATGTCGATATTGAGTATCACAATAGATTATGGCCCATTCGGTTTTCTGGATGATTATGTGCCAGGTTATATTTGTAACCATTCCGACCATCAGGGGCGATATGCTTTTGATAATCAACCTGCCGTGGCGCTATGGAATCTGCATCGGTTGGGGCAAGCGCTGTCTGGTTTAATGTCTACGGCGCAATTACAACAGGCGCTGGAAGCTTATGAGCCGGAATTGATGGCGGCCTATGGTCAGCAGATGCGCGCCAAATTAGGGTTCTCGCAGAGTGACAGTCAGGATAATGACCTATTGACTGGGTTATTGAGTTTGATGATTAAAGAAGGGCGGGATTATACCCGAACATTCCGCTTATTGAGTGAAGTGGAAATGCACTCAACGCACTCAGCATTACGGGATGATTTTATTGATAGAGCCGCTTTTGATAGTTGGTTCAGCCGTTATCGTGCGCGTTTGCAACAAGAGCCGGTTGATGATGCTCAGCGTCAGCAAGCAATGAAAGCAGCAAATCCTAAGTATATCTTGCGGAACTATTTGGCTCAGCTTGCCATTGATCATGCTGAAAAAGATGATATTGAGCCATTAACACGCCTGCATCAGGCTTTACAGCAACCTTTTGCTGAGCAACCCGAATTTAATGATTTGGCTGAATTACCGCCCGATTGGGGAAAACATCTGGAAATATCCTGCTCCAGTTAATCTGCTCTAACAAAATAGCCTCAATCAAACCCAATAGCGGTGGCAAGGGAACTCCTAGCCACCGTTTTTCTCTGAAATGTCTTTCCTCTCAACTTGATTCTGCCGCCGCGCGCAGTTGCTTTAGAATATCGGGTGTTTGCAGGCCAAAACCCAGCAAGGCAATATCATCAAGCACCAGCAGCCGTTTTTGCTTACCTGCTGGTGTCAGTGCTATACCGGGTAAACGCCAAACATTCTCCACGCCATTAAGTGATTTCACCCCGTGGGTGGTGACAATCAGTAAATCCGGGGCGCTGGCAATAATTCCTTCTTGTGATAGTGGGCGGTAACCACTAAATTCCTGTAGTGCATTTTGCAGTCCAGAGGCCCTGAACATCCTGTCGGCGGCGGTATTCAAGCCGGCCGCTAGCGGGGGAATTCCTGCGTGATTCATGATGAACAGGGCTTTCACCGGCAAGGGGCTCGAGACTACTGTAGCTAACTGCTGTTGGTAATGCTGTATCAGCTGTTGGCCTTTTTCTGGTTGATTCAGGGCCGCGGCAATCACGCGTATTTTGTCCGCCACCTTTTCCGCAGATTTATCGGCGGGAACATAAATAAGCTTAATCCCAAGGTTGGCCGCCTGCTGCAACGCCCTTGACGGCACCGCGCGCTCGGTACTCAAAATCAAGGTGGGCTTGATGGCCAGAATCCCTTCCGCATTAAGTAGGCGCATATAGCCGATATCGGGTAGGGCTCTCAGCGCTGCGGGATTCAAACTGGTGCTGTCTCGCGCCACAATGTGGTTACCTGCGCCGAGTGCATAGGTAATTTCAGAGACATCGCCACCAATGGTCACGATACGTTGGCTGGCAAGACTACTCATTGAAATTAGGAAGATGAATGCTGCGACCCATTTATTCATCTAGTGAGTGCCTATCGCGGTCAACTGAGCCAATTGCTGATGCCATTGGTTTTGCTCTGGTTGACCTTCAGCGCGTTGACCAAAGACCTGCAAAATATGTTTTCCTCGGCTATCGAGCAATTCCAGGCTGGAGACAAAACCGTCTTTAGTTGGCTTACGCGTCACCCAACTTTCAGCGATGCCTTTCAGGTCTAAACGCAAACTAAAACGCTGATTCAGAACATTTATCCAATGATTATCAGAGGGCTGTTTATCTTGAATCCGGGTAAATTGCTCAATAACCCCGGTGAATATTTGCATGCAGCCACTGTTGCCGACGAAGAGCATAATTTCATTCTGACAAGTTTGTGCGGCGTCGAGTATTTGCTGTATTGACTGGTTATCAACCTGATAGGCCAAATCATCCCCAACTGCCTGGAAGGCTTGTTTCCGCGTGATTTTATTGCGTTTCAGTAGCATAAAAAATTGGTGAATATCACTCATTTTACGCCATTCGCTATCAATGGCGGCATTGTCGATGGGCAATTCGGGACTGGACTCCTCATCTGCCGGTGGTAGCACCAGAGGCGCATTGTTCAGGGTGCGATATTTTGCCACCAATGCGTGCCAGGCATGGTGGTCGGTCTCATGGGTATAATAAATCTGATGGATTAAATGCCCCTGAAGATCAAAGCATTGAATACTCAGTTGTTCACCTTGCGCGGTGGTTTCGCGCAAACTGAAAATCGCACCCCATTGACGAAAAAACAGCCTTAAGTCCAGCGCGCGCGGGTTGAGGATTAAGCCCAAATGCCCATGTAAACGTAAGTTCTGATATTGGCCCGTGTGCTCGTGTACTGCAGAGTGGTTGGCAGTGACAGAGCGGGTCACACCGACACTCGCTAACTCGGTAAGCAATGTGCTGGCATTGATATCTAGGCGTTCTGTATCTTTGCCGACACGAGCATAGGCCAGTTCGGCCTCACTGATATTCATCTTCTGTGCGAGATCAGCCGCGAGAAGCGCTGGGTTTTCTTGCTTCATTGATAGATAGCGTTGATACAATGGTATTTCCATATATTTGTTCCTTTAGTATTGTGCCTTAACCGGTGCGGCCGTTAGCGGCAGAGTTCCATTAATTCATTTGAGTATGGCTAGCTTATAACTGTGGGGCTATAGACAAAAAGAGTGATATATCACCACTGATAGCTGACCAGGAATTTGGCATTACGTCCGTCTTGGGGGATCGCCTGTGGGGAGTAATATTCTTTACCAAAAGCATTACTCAGTACCGCCGTGGTGGTAACGCCTTTGAATGCGCCTTGCCCACGATAACTTAGATAAAAATCATGTAAGGCATAACCGGCTTGCGGCTTATGGGGTGCTTTTGGGGCATCATTATTTTTCATGAACTTGGTATTTTCGACCATGGTCATGACCCAACCGGCACTAAACCCACTGTTAGCAATAGGGATATTCAAACTGCTGGTGACGGTATCCGGGTTGATGCTGTTAATAAATTGGCGAGTATCGAGATTAATGCCGCGGGTGCGGTTATAAGCCAGATGCCAGTCGAACCAGTTGTTTTGGTAATCTAGTGTGGCATCCCAACCCCAGGTTTTGCTGCGGGGAATATTGATATAAGTCGAAGAAAACCAGCTGACTTTACTGGTAATACGCTCTTTGGCATCAATATGGAAATAGCTGGCTTTAAACTTAATTGAGTCGTTATCAGTCAGCAAATCATCAAAATGCACACCCAAACCGGCTTCTCGGGTGACATTGCTTTCCGGTTTTAAGTTGGGGTTAGGCCGCCAATAGTTGATCGCGAAATGCCGTGAGTCATTATAAAGCTCTGCCAGTGTCGGGGTGCGGAAAGCCTGACTGTATGCACCAAACATCATCAGCCAGTCGGTGGGATTGACGGTCATTGCCCCACGTGTTGACCAACTTTTGGCTTCTTTATCAGCAAAGCCTGCGCGGCTATTTTCATAGTGATCAAAGCGGGTACCCGCCAGCAAGGTGACTGGCAGGTCACGCAAAGTGATTTCATCTTGTAACCAACCCGAAGCAAACTTAATTTCAGCCGGAGGAAAACTGCGGGTAACCCCAGCGGGAATCTGCTGTTGGTGATAGGTTTCAGCGCCGTATGTGAATAAGTGCCCCGCCGGACTTGAGGCCAATAACCGGCTGCGATTTTCCAGTTTTAAACCGCGAGTGATTTGTTTCCGGCTGCCGTACCCCTCGCTGCGTACGTCGTCGTTAACATTAATCTCGGAAACGTAAAGTTGAGTGGTAGCATCCAGCCAATTAAGTTGCTGCGGTTGCAGGCGGTAAGTGAGTTCGGCGTCGCGTTGAATAGTTGAGCGTTTCATCATCGGACTTATCATTAGGTCTGGCACACTCTTATGAGCCATCCTTGGTTCTAAGGCACGATTATTGTAATAGCGCAGGGCCGCGGTTAATGATTGGCTGTCAGAAAGGTAGGCGGTGCTCTTAATCATCAGGTTATTAATGTTTTCATGATTCGGTGCCTCATAACCATTACTTTGACTTATATTGCCAACCTTACGTGTATTCAAGGCAATGATTCCGTCCAGACTGTCAGTACGACCAAAAGCAGACATTCCGATACCTTGGCTATGATAAGCACTCGCGCCATAGCTACTGACGCGGAAACCGAAATTTTGATCCTTAGCCAGTAAATCGGCAGGATCTATGGTCTGATAGGCAATCACGCCACCCATAGCGCCACTGCCAAATAATGAGGTCGATGGGCTACGAATGACCTTAATTTGTTTGATTAAAACCGGGTCAAGGAAGGTGCCATTAAAATGTGTGCCATTGATCCCTTGGCGGATGCCATCAACCAACACCAAAACACCATATTGATCATAACCTCTGATATTGACATTCTGTCCATTGGTGCGCCCGACACCGGTAACATTGACCCCCGGGAGATTCTTGAACATCTCCACCGCGGTGGTGGCGGTTTGTTTTTGGGGCTGTGAGGCATCAATGACCGTCAAAGTGCCGGGGGTATTAAAGCTGTCTGTGGCCACTTGGGCGCCCTTAACCACTAAAGTGTCGTTTTTAGGTTTTGCTCCCAGACTGGCCGTTGCCACCGAAGATAGAGCAAAGGTGACCGCCAGACAGCAGGAGGATAAACGAAAGAAACGCGGCATAAGCAACTCTCCATATATTGTTTAATATAATCAATGGATTGCTGGCTGCCGTAATGCTAAGTATTAGGTGGCTGGCGGGGTGTTTTGTTGATAATAAAAGATGACTAAAAATTATTTAGTCAGTATGAGTTTTCCAGCTCTGGTTTGGCGTAAATAGTAGAGCTGGCCTCGGTGATTGATCGCCACCACATCATGTTGCCCTAAAAGTTGTTGGCTATTAATACATGGGGATTTCGCCAGCGAGTGTATTGGGTCTGTCGCAGTGTTTAGCGCTTGAGTTTGATACGTAGCATTATGCATAAGGTTTTTTGCAGTTCATGTCATTAGTTATTTGATAATGATTATCATCTGCGTTTATGTGTGACTTCAAGCTAATCGCTATTAGTGGTTATTCCAAAGCCTTATTTTTCATTAATCACAGGCGCTATTAAGGATCTGAGAGGAATTGATAAGACAAAGAGTCGGCAGGCGATAGGAGGATTAATTCAATGATTGAATGGCAATCAAATACCATTCAACCACTGTGTTTATTTTAAGCAAAACAGGAATTAATTAAAACGGCTGCTAACAGCATCGGCCAGCAAGCTTAATAGTTGCTCGGTATCTGCCCAGTTCAGGCAAGGGTCAGTAATGGACTGCCCATAAGTCAAAGGAACCCCGGCAACAATTTTCTGCGTGCCTTCAACCAAGAAGCTCTCGGCCATGACTCCGACAATGGCGGTTGATCCGGCGCGGATCTGCTGACCAATATCAGCGGCGACTTCTAACTGGCGGCGATGCATTTTCTGGCAATTGCCGTGGCTAAAATCTACCACCAGATGTTCCGGCAAATCGAATTCACGCAGGCTATCACAGGCCGCGGCAATATCTGACGCACCATAGTTGGGCGTTTTCCCACCGCGCATAATAATGTGCCCGTATGGATTGCCGCGAGTTTGATAAATGGTCATCTGGCCGGTTTTGTCCGGCGATAAAAACATATGGCTGGCTTGTGCCGCCCGGATTGCATCAATGGCAATGCGGGTATTGCCGTCGGTACCATTTTTGAAACCGACTGGGCAGGATAGAGCCGATGCCATTTCGCGATGAATTTGACTTTCGGTGGTTCGCGCCCCAATGGCACCCCAGCTAATCAGATCGGCAATATATTGGCCGGTCACCATATCCAGGAATTCAGTGGCGGTTGGTAGTCCTAACTCATTGACTGCTAACAGCAATCTACGAGCCATCTCAATACCCAGATTGACCTGACACGAGCCATCGAGTGCTGGGTCAGAAATTAATCCTTTCCAGCCCACCACGGTGCGAGGTTTCTCGAAGTAGGTGCGCATCACGATTTCAAGACGGTCTTGATAGCGCTCACGTAATACATTCAGCCGCGTGGCATAATCAATTGCAGCATCAAGGTCGTGAATAGAGCAAGGGCCAACGACCACCAGTAGGCGGGAGTCTTCACCGGTCAATATTTTTTCAATTCGCTTACGTGACGCTGTCACGTTGTCTGCTACCGCTTCTGAAATCGGTAACTTCTCCGCCAGTTGTTGCGGCGTGACTAAGCTATCGATGCGCGCGGTCCGCAGTTCATCTGTTTTGTGCATGAAGATTCTCTAAATCTGTTCTTCTCTACGGCAGGAATACCGGGAAGTGATGGCGATCACAATAAACCAAAATTAAATGAATTCAACCGCCACAGTCATGATTCATAGAAATTCTGATGAAATAAACCATAAATAATATTCTTGGTGAATATTTCGAGTCAGAACATCCGACGACTCATCCCTAAAATATCCAGAATTTTGGTTGAGATCTCTTCAACCGAGTAGTTGGTGGAATTCAGATAGCGAATCTGGTTTTTACGGAACAGTGCCTCGACTTCTCCCACCTCCATGCGGCATTGACGCAAGGAAGCATAACGGCTGTTTTCACGTCGTTCCTCACGAATCGCGGCCAGTCGTTCTGGATTAATGGTTAACCCGAACAGCTTATGCTGGAAGGGTTTTAATGCCGCAGGGAGCTGTAAATTATCCATATCGTCGGCAATAAAAGGGTAGTTTGCTGCCCGGATACCAAATTGCATCGCCAGATAGAGGCTGGTGGGAGTTTTACCGCAGCGGGAAACGCCTAATAAAATCACCTGCGCCTGGTCCAGATTGCGCAGAGAAATACCGTCATCATGGGCCAGCGCATAGTCGATAGCGGCGATGCGCGCATCATATTTGCCCAGATTGCTTTCAGTTAGACCGTGTGTACGGTTGAGTACCGGTTGGGGTGACACCCCCAGCTCACCTTGCAGTGGCGCAACCAACGCCTGCACGATATCTTGGCAAAATCCTTCACTGTGCTGGATGAGTTCCCGTACTTCAGGACTGATTATCGAATAGAAAACCAGTGGTCTGACGCCGGTTTCCCGATATATTTCATTGATTTTCTCACAGACTTCTTGGGCGCGGGCTGCACTTTCCACAAAGGGCAGCGTGAAGGTAGTGGCTTTAATCGGAAACTGGGATAAAACGGCATGGCCGAGGACTTCTGCAGTAATTGCTGTGCCATCTGAAATATAAAACACACTTCTTTCCACGCTAACTCCTGAGTATTTGCTGATTGAACCATGCTAGTGACTTACTGCTGAATGCCATAAGTGTAGCGCAGCCAGTGTGCCTTATTCGGCATAGTGGTAAAGCGTTCACTGTCAGAATAGCCTGAAAAAAACTTTTCTTGTTGGCTTGATCGATTCACCTGTCCATGGGCTATGGAGCATTGTGCTAGTCTGACACTGGTGTTGCTGATTCGTCAGCCCCAATAATCTCTCGCTATACCCTACTGAATGTTCGTAATTAACGATAAGTCCGTCATTAACGATAATGTAAAAGGATTGTTTCGATGTCCAACAATGGCCTAAATCTGTGTAATGTGCTTTGGTACAACCAGCTTGGCATGCACGATGTTGATCGGGTTGGCGGCAAGAATGCCTCCCTGGGTGAAATGATAACCAATCTCTCTGAACTGGGTGTTTCGGTGCCTAACGGCTTCGCCACCACAGCTCAGGCGTTTAACGACTTTCTGGAGCAAAGCGGCGTTAACCAGCGTATCTATCAATTATTGGATCAAACCAATGTGGATGATATTGCCGCGTTAGCCAAAGCCGGTGCGCAGATTCGTCAATGGGTCATTGAGACACCATTCCACCCTGAGTTCGAACAATCAATCCACGAGGCTTATAAGCAGTTGGCAGAGGGCGAGCCAGAGGCTTCTTTTGCGGTTCGATCTTCTGCAACCGCTGAAGATATGCCCGATGCTTCCTTTGCTGGTCAGCAGGAAACATTCCTTAATGTACAAGGCATTGATGCGGTAATGATCGCCATCAAACATGTCTTTGCTTCCCTGTTTAACGATCGGGCCATTTCTTATCGGGTACATCAGGGCTATGACCACCGCGGTGTTGCTCTGTCTGCCGGGGTGCAGCGCATGGTGCGCTCAGACTTGGCCTCTTCCGGTGTGATGTTCACTATTGATACCGAGTCGGGCTTTGATCAGGTGGTCTTCATCACCGCCGCCCATGGTTTGGGGGAAATGGTGGTGCAGGGCGCGGTCAACCCAGATGAGTTCTATGTGCATAAGCCCACTCTGCGTAATGGCAAACCGGCTATTGTGCGGCGTAATATGGGTTCGAAAAAGATTCGTATGGTTTATGCCAATAGCCAAGACCATGGCAAACAAGTGCAAATTGAAGATGTGCCAGAGCTGCAACGCAATCGTTTCGCTCTAAGTGATGATGAAGTTGAAGCGCTGGCCCACCAAGCTTTATTGATTGAAGAGCATTATGGCCGCCCGATGGATATTGAGTGGGCAAAAGATGGTCATAGCGGCAAGCTGTATATCGTGCAAGCACGTCCAGAAACCGTGCGCTCCAACGAGCAGGTGATGGAACGCTACCAATTGAATACTCAAAGCAATGTGCTGGTTGAAGGCCGTGCTATTGGGCATCGCATTGGGTCAGGGCCGGTTAAGGTGATTCATGATATCAGCGAGATGGATCGCATTCAGGCTGGTGATGTACTGGTAACAGACATGACTGACCCTGATTGGGAACCTATCATGAAAAAGGCTTCCGCCATTGTAACCAACCGGGGGGGACGAACCTGTCATGCGGCCATTATTGCGCGTGAGTTGGGGATACCTGCGGTAGTGGGTTGTGGTAATGCCACCGATATTTTGCATGAGGGGCAAAACGTCACGGTTTCCTGCGCGGAGGGGGATACTGGCTACGTTTATCATGAACTGCTCGATTTCTCGATTCAAAGTTCACAAGTGACAGAATTACCCGACTTGCCGTTGAAAATCATGATGAATGTCGGTAACCCAGACCGGGCTTTCGACTTTGCTCGTCTGCCCAATGAAGGTGTCGGGTTGGCTCGGCTGGAATTTATCATCAACCGCATGATTGGCGTGCATCCAAAAGCACTGCTGGAGTTCGATATTCAGCCACCGGCCATTCAAGCCGAGATCAAAGCACTGATGAACGGCTATGACGATCCCGTCGAGTTTTATGTTGGTCGCTTAACCGAAGGGATTTCTACCCTGGGCGCGGCATTTTGGCCAAAACGTGTAATTGTGCGTTTGTCAGATTTTAAATCTAACGAGTATGCCAATTTGGTCGGTGGCGAAGCTTATGAGCTACACGAAGAGAACCCAATGCTGGGCTTCCGTGGGGCGGGCCGCTATGTCGCTGATAGCTTCCGTGATTGCTTCGCTCTGGAGTGTGAGGCGGTGAAACGGGTGCGTAATGTGATGGGGCTGACTAACGTTGAGGTGATGGTGCCTTTCGTACGCACAGTGGTTCAGGCTGAGGCAGTGGTTGCCGAGTTGGCGAAACAAGGCCTTAAACGCGGTGAGAATGGCTTAAAGATCATTATGATGTGTGAAATCCCATCGAATGCGCTGCTAGCTGACCAGTTCTTGGCGCATTTTGATGGTTTCTCCATTGGTTCTAACGATATGACTCAGCTAACGTTGGGGCTGGATCGTGACTCTGGTGTAGTGTCTGAATTGTTTGATGAGCGCAATGAAGCAGTAAAAGCATTGTTATCAATGGCGATTACAGCGGCTAAACGGCAGGGGAAATACGTGGGTATTTGTGGTCAGGGCCCTTCAGACCATGAAGATTTTGCTTTGTGGTTGATGGAGCAAGGGATCGATAGTTTGTCTCTTAATCCTGATACTGTCGTGAAAACCTGGTTAAGTCTGGCGCAACATACTCAGCACTAATTCTCCAATATATTGAATTAATCCGCAGCTCAGGTTGCGGATTTTTTTTATCATTTTTAAATGACAATTAATTGCATTAGCAAGATAAAGTCATGCAATGGTTTAATTTAGGACACAGAGAAGATAAATTAAAAAAAGAGCAAATAGTCATTAAAGCTAATATAGCCAAAATAATTCGAATTGCAGGAAGGCGGCAAGAGAATGAATCACGATGAGTTTACTTGAGTAAGCGATTCGGGTGATTGAGTGCAGCCAACGCGCATGCAGAAAGGATATAATAAAAAAAAAGCCCGTCTTAGGTGACAGGCAAAGACTACACACAGCAATACGTGTATTCGATTACAGATATTTAAATAAGCCATTACGAGATGATTTATTTAAATGTCTCAGGGGAAATCATTACTACAGCATAATAGTAAATAAATTCCGTGAGTTAGTCATTGAGAATTGTCTGAATAAAATAGATTAAATAAATACTTACGGCAGAAGTGATTTCATTCGGTTATTAATAATTATCTTATTTAATACCTGATATAATTGGTCGTCAAGAATATGAATGTGGGAATTTAAACGGCTATTGTTTATTTATAATAGCGGATGTTGCTGGATAATAGGGGTTCAGTAGCATAACTACCAAACCCCTGTCGCCGTCATTTTAAAGTTTAGCGGGTATAACTGTTAAAGTTCTTCTAAATGTTTAGCAACTTCGGTAATGCTCTCTTCTGGCTCCGGTGCTTCGCTGACCCAAGCCGCAGTCAGGCGGTAGGAAATAGCCAACACCACTGGGCCGATAAATAACCCAATCATTCCAAATGACAGCAAGCCGCCAATAACCCCAGAGAGAATGAGAATCATGGGCATGTCGGCTTCCATGCGAATCAGATAAGGGCGCAATACGTTGTCCATTGTCCCGACGATACAACTCCACACCAATAAAATGGTGCCCCAAGTTGAATCCCCCGTCCAGTAGAGCCAAATGACCGCAGGAATGAGTATCAGCAGTGGCCCGAGCTGGGCGACACAGCAGACAAACATTAATACTGTAAATAATGTGGCATATTGTACCCCGGAAACCGCCAGGCCAATCCCACCCAACACCGCCTGAACCAGCGCGGTCACCACCACCCCTAACGCCACGGCACGAATAGCTTTAGCGGCCAATACCACCACGGCATCACCGCGTTTATCCGCCGCCCGCACCGCAAAATGTCGAATAGCTAAACCGACTTGCTCGCCATGGAAATAAAGCAGCACACTGAACAACAACATCAATGCCAGATGAATCAAGAAATAGCCAACATGTGCAGCTTGTGCCACCAGCCAAGTTACGGACGCACCAATATAGGGCTGAACTTTGGCAATGATGGCATTGCCACCACCAGCTATTAATGTATGCCAGCCGCTATACAGTTTATTGCCGACCATGGGGATTGTTTTCAGCCAGGTGACATCCGGCATGTGCAAATTAGAAGGGCTGGAGGCCCACTGAATAAGTGGCCCACTATTCTCAACCAGACTGCTGACCAGCAACGCAATGGGGATAACGAACAGCAAGATCAGCAGTAGGGTCATCACAATCACCGCCAGCCAGCGCTTACCCCAGAGCAGTTTTTGCAGTCTAATCAGCAGCGGCCAGGTGGCAATAACCACCATGCCAGCCCAGGCAAATCCCATCACGAAGGGCTGCACCACCCAAAAACTGGCGACAATCATTATCATAATGAATATCACCCCAAACATCAGTTTAGGTAAATCGAAACGACGTAGCTGCGGGTAATTCATCAGTGGGTTCTCACTTCGGAAATCATGGCAAGGTGGCCATCGCACTGTAACTCATTAGAGTTTGTGCTAATGAGGTATTTGCACAATCTAATTAAGTATCAACAGTAATCATGGTGTATTTCTTCAGCTTTTAACAGATAAGCTGACGTTTTTACTGCCGCGATTTTATCAAAAAAGGTCAACGTCCCTGGAATAATAAAAATCCGATAGTCATAAATGTGCCGAAATAATCAGCTCCCGACAGGGCTTGAACATTATTTGCACAATATAAAATTTTGATACTCAAGAGTTTATAGCCGTATTTATCCTTGGTCGATAGCCATCACTTTCCCATCATTCTGAATTGGCATAAATTATTCGACAAAGGTTGTCGCGACCAGATAATCTCTCAAGGAACAGTTCTTAAAACAAACACACATATAGATAGGGTCACACTAATGATCCCACAGATTTCTCAGGCACCCGGTGTTGTTCAGTTGGTGCTGGATTTTTTGGATGCTTTGAAGCAACACGGATTCACCGGCGATACCGCCACTAACTATGCTGACCGCCTGACCATGGCGACGGACAACAGTATTTATCAGCTGTTGCCCGATGCGGTGGTTTTTCCGCGCTCGACGGCAGATGTGGCACTGATTGGCCGTCTGGCTGGGCAGGATAATTTTAAAACCTTAGTCTTTACGCCACGTGGCGGCGGGACAGGGACCAATGGTCAGGCGCTGAACACCGGTATTGTGGTGGACATGTCGCGCCATATGAATCGCATCTTGGAAATTAACCCCGAGCAAGGTTGGGTGCGGGTTGAAGCCGGGGTGATTAAAGACCAACTGAATGAATATCTGCGGCCATTTGGCTATTTCTTCGCGCCAGAATTATCAACCAGTAACCGCGCCACATTGGGCGGCATGATCAACACTGATGCCTCCGGTCAGGGTTCGTTGGTCTATGGCAAAACCTCTGACCACGTGCTGGGGTTACGTGCCATTTTACTCGGCGGTGAGATGCTAGATACCCGCGCTATGCCGACGGCACTGGCGGAAACGATTGCGCAGGAGGATTCGGTCATCGGTCGAATCTACCAGACGGTATTGAATCGCTGTCGCGACCAACGAGCGCTGATCCTAGAGAAATTCCCTAAATTAAACCGTTTTCTCACCGGTTATGACCTGCGCCATGTTTTCAGTGATGACTTGCAAACGTTTGACCTCACGCGGATTTTAACCGGGGCCGAAGGGACTTTGGCATTTATCACCGAAGCCACGCTGGATATCACGCCATTGCCCAAAGTTCGCCGTGTGGTGAATGTAAAGTATGACTCTTTTAATTCAGCACTGCGCAATGCGCCTTTTATGGTGGAAGCCAAAGCGCTGTCCGTCGAGACGGTGGACTCAAAAGTCCTTAATCTGGCGAAAGAAGATATTGTCTGGCACTCGGTCAAAGAACTCATTACTGATGTTCCCAATAAAGAGATGCTGGGGCTGAATATTGTTGAGTTCGCTGGTGATGATAAGGCACTCATCGATAGCCAAATGGAGGCGCTTTGCCAACGTTTGGACGATTTGATGTCCAGCCAAGAGGGGGGGGTTATTGGTTATCAGATTTGCAGCGAATTAGCCGGTATTGAGCGTATTTATGGTATGCGCAAAAAAGCGGTGGGTTTGCTCGGTAACAGTAAAGGGCAGGCCAAGCCGATCCCCTTCGCCGAAGACACTTGTGTGCCGCCGCAGCATTTGGCTGATTATATTGTTGAGTTCCGCCAACTGCTGGATAGCCATAATCTGGCTTATGGCATGTTTGGCCATGTGGATGCCGGGGTGTTGCATGTGCGTCCGGCGCTGGACATGTGCGATCCTCAGCAAGAGATGCTGATGAAGCAGATTTCTGATCAAGTGGTGCAACTGACGGCGCGCTATGGCGGCCTGCTGTGGGGCGAGCACGGCAAAGGCTTCCGCGCAGAATACAGCCCGGAGTTTTTCGGTGAAGTGCTGTACAGCGAACTGCGCCGTATTAAGTCCGCGTTCGACCCAGATAATCGGTTGAATCCGGGGAAAATTTGTTCGCCATTGGGCAGTGATGCCCCGATGATGAAAGTGGATACCTCGGATAAGCGCGGGACACTGGACCGACGTATTCCATTGGCAGTCAGAACCTCATTCCGTGGGGCGATGGAATGTAATGGCAACGGATTATGCTTCAATTTTGATGCTCGCAGCCCAATGTGCCCATCCATGAAGATAACGGGCGACCGAATTCATTCCCCCAAAGGCCGGGCAACGTTGGTGCGTGAGTGGTTACGGCTACTGTCCGACCAAGGTGTTGATCCCGTGGCATTGGAGAAAGGGCTGGCAACCCAGCGCCCAAGTCTGCGTGGTTTGATTGAAAAGACCCGCAATAGCTGGGCCGCCCGTCAAGGCGATTATGATTTCTCGCATGAAGTTAAAGAGGCGATGTCGGGCTGTCTGGCATGTAAAGCTTGCTCGACCCAGTGCCCGATAAAAATTGATGTGCCGGGCTTCCGCTCCCGTTTCCTACAGCTGTATCACACTCGTTATCATCGGCCACTGCGCGATTATGTGGTTGCCGGGGTTGAAAGTTATGCTCCGTTGATGGCGAAAACGCCGAAACTGTTTAACTTCTTCTTGAAGCAACCTTGGGTCAGTGAATTAAGCCGTAAAAGCATTGGAATGGTGGATTTACCCCTGCTTTCCAGCCCCACGTTAAAGCAGTCGCTGTCGGGGCATTATGCCAGCACCATGACACTGGAGCAGTTGGAAAAACTGCCGGAGGCGGAGCGACGCCAACATGTGTTAGTCGTGCAGGATCCTTTCACTAGCTACTATGATGCTCAGGTGGTGGCTGATTTTGTCCGGCTGGTGGAAAAACTGGGCTTTAATCCGGTATTACTGCCATTCTCGCCGAATGGTAAAGCTCAGCATATCAAAGGATTCCTACAACGATTTGCGAAAACCGCGCGCAAAACAGCGGATTTCCTGAATCGCATCGCACAATTGGGCATGCCAATGGTGGGGGTTGATCCGGCGCTGGTGCTCTGTTATCGCGATGAATATAAAGAGATTCTGGGTGAGAGCCGCGGTGACTTCAATGTGCAACTGGTGCATGAGTGGTTGCAGGTGGCACTGGCGGAGCAGCCGGAGTGTCCAGAACAGCAAATGAGTGGCGAATCCTGGTATCTGTTTGGTCATTGCACTGAAACCACCGCACTGCCAGCCAGTAGCCAGCATTGGATATCGATATTCTCCCGTTACGGTGCCAAACTGGAAAGCGTCAGTGTAGGATGCTGCGGTATGGCCGGAACATATGGTCATGAAGCCAAAAACATCGATAATTCATTGGGTATCTATGCACTATCCTGGCAGCAAGCATTGCAAAAACTGCCAGGAAAACGTTGCTTAGCCACCGGCTATTCTTGCCGTAGCCAAGTTAAGCGGGTTGAAGGCAGTGGCTTGCGCCATCCATTACAGGCTTTGCTTGAGCTGGTTTAACTCGTGGGTTCAAGTGACAAATCTGCCGGGAGCAGATTTGAACGCTGCTTGCAGCGGCCTCGCAGAGGCGAGGCCCATGGATGGGCCGAGTAACGAGAGCAGCTAACAACGCTGCAATTTCAAGAACGAAGGCTAAAGGGGAGACAGAATGCTGTGGAAACGCACCGCGACACTAGAACAACTAAATCAGCAAAGCCAAAACTGCATGGTAGGGCATTTGGGCATCGAGTTTACCCGATTCTCAGATGACGAACTGGAAGCGACTATGCCGGTAGATAACCGCACAACTCAGCCTTTTGGTCTGCTGCATGGCGGCGCGTCGGTGGTGTTGGCGGAGTCATTGGGTTCTATGGCCGGTTACCTGTGTACTGTCGAGGGGCAACAAGTGGTGGGGTTGGAAATCAATGCCAACCATCTTAAGGCGGTGCGATCTGGCAAAGTCCGTGGTTGTTGTCGGGCGATTCATGTTGGCCGCAGCCATCAGGTTTGGCAGATTGAAATCTATGACGAGCAGGATAACCTGTGTTGCACTTCCCGCTTAACCACCGCAGTATTAACCCGCTAACAATAAATAACCCTACAAAATACAAGTCATTACTTTGCTCAGGGCGATTCAGCGGCCTTGAGCAATTCAACTTCCAGCCACTTACTTTTTCTCTCAATCGACTGACAATTTTGTTTATCCGATAAATGCGGCGAATCTCTACGATAGGTTTCCCCTGCGGAGGTTTTCAGCTAAAGTTAATGGAGAAATAGGTATTTTTTATGAATGTTTAAAAAACTCGGAGACTGACTGCGATTAGCCTCTGAGACAGCAAGGAATTCGAGTGTCACTGTGGAAATTATCGTGTTATTTCATAGTGATAAAAGTGTACTTGTTCCTCCCGACTTCTTCGGCCATCGCAGCATGTTCTCTTCGTTGCCGCCTCATTCGGGGTTTAAACGACACTTTTCTTAATATCCCTGCAAAACAAACGGTTGAAGTGATAATTATTATCACTACCATTGTGATCAATCTGTGTTGATTTATCAATTATCAGCGAGAAAAAGGTAGGGCATATGCAACAGGAATCCGTCGGGACATTCTCACTCGATGACAACGTTTGGCAAGGCGTAACGATAACCGACAGCGCTGCTGCGCAAATTACCCGTCTCATGGAGCAGGACCCGGAAGTCAAAGGGTTACAGCTTGGGGTCAAGCAATCCGGTTGCGCCGGGTTTGCCTATGTTATGGATATGGCGAAAGAGCCAGCCAGCGATGCTTTGGTTTTCGAGCATGGCCGCGCCAGACTTTACGTCCCCCTCAAAGCGATGCCATTTATCGATGGCACTGAGGTGGATTACGTCCGTGAAGGGCTCAATCAAATTTTCAAATTTAATAACCCTAAAGCTCAGCATTCCTGCGGGTGTGGCGAGAGTTTTGGCGTTTGAGCGATGTAAACGAAATGACACGAAGCAATGTAGAAGTTCCAGATGATGTGCAGGCTTGGGTCAGCGACGGTCGCTATAAAGAGGGCTTCTTTACTCAGCTTGCTACTGATGAGTTGGCGAAAGGCATCAATGAAGATGTCATTCGCGCCATTTCAGCGAAACGTAATGAACCTGAATGGATGCTGGAGTTTCGTTTGGGTGCTTATCGAAG
This sequence comes from Yersinia alsatica, assembly GCF_902170305.1. Classification (GTDB taxonomy): domain Bacteria; phylum Pseudomonadota; class Gammaproteobacteria; order Enterobacterales; family Enterobacteriaceae; genus Yersinia; species Yersinia alsatica. The sequence continues at coordinate 99,781 of NZ_CABHWW010000014.1, forward strand.
TTGGTTACAAATGGAAGAGCCGCACTGGCTGAAAGCACATTATAAGAGCCTGGATTATCAGGATTATAGCTATTACTCCGCGCCATCCTGCGGCAGTTGTGATGATAGCTGTGATTCGCAACCTGGAGCGGTGCAACAATCGTCAGCGGATGGCACCACCTCGCAGGATATGTCGCAGCACAATATTAACGAGTACCTCACTGCCGAGGTCGAATCTGCTTTTGCTCAGTTAGGTGTTCCGGTACGTGAAGGGGCAGAAGTGGCGGTCGATGCTATTTTTGACTCAGTTTCTGTTGCCACCACCTATCGTGGCAAGCTGGCCGAGCAGGGCATTATTTTCTGCTCATTCGGTGAAGCAATTCAGGAGTATCCGGATCTGGTGCGTAAGTATCTGGGTTCGGTGGTTCCGGCAAAAGATAACTTTTTTGCCGCACTCAATGCGGCGGTGGCCTCTGACGGTACCTTTGTTTATGTCCCTAAAGGGGTGCGCTGCCCGATGGAGTTATCGACTTACTTCCGGATTAATGCCGCGAAAACGGGCCAGTTTGAACGCACCATCCTGATTGCTGACGAAGACAGCTACGTGAGCTACATCGAAGGGTGCTCGGCACCGGTTCGTGATAGCTATCAGCTGCATGCGGCGGTGGTCGAGGTTATTCTGCATAAAAATGCAGAAGTGAAATATTCAACCGTGCAGAACTGGTTTGCCGGAGCCGACAGCACCGGGGGTATTCTCAACTTTGTCACCAAGCGCGCCTTGTGTGAAGGGGCAGGGTCGAAAATGTCCTGGACTCAATCTGAAACAGGCTCAGCCATTACCTGGAAATACCCCAGTGTGATTCTGCAAGGGGATAACTCAATTGGCGAGTTCTTCTCGGTAGCGCTGACCAATGGTCATCAGCAGGCAGATACTGGCACCAAAATGATCCATATCGGCAAAAACACCAAATCAACCATTATTGCCAAAGGGATCTCTGCCGGTCATAGCCAAAATACCTATCGTGGTTTGGTTAAAATTCTACCCGGAGCGGATAACGCCCGTAATTTCACCCAATGCGACTCAATGCTGATTGGCCCAGACTCCGGCGCGCACACTTTCCCCTATGTGGAAGTGCGTAATAGCTCGGCGCAATTGGAGCATGAAGCGACCACTTCAAAAATTGGCGATGACCAACTGTTTTATTGCTTGCAGCGCGGTATCAGTGAAGATGATGCCATCTCAATGATTGTGAACGGCTTCTGTAAGGATGTGTTCTCTGAGTTGCCGCTGGAGTTTGCCGTCGAAGCACAGAAATTGCTCGCTATCAGCCTGGAACACAGTGTCGGCTAAGCGTTCGCTGCATAAGTAAAGTTTTGCGCTCAGGCGCACCAAGGAAACCTATGTTAAGCATCAAGAATTTAAAAGTCAGTGTTGAAGGTAACGAAATCCTTAAAGGGTTAGATCTGGAGATCAAACCCGGTGAAGTGCATGCCATCATGGGGCCGAATGGCTCAGGGAAAAGTACCTTGTCAGCGGCGTTGGCTGGGCGTGAAGAGTATGAAGTCACCGAGGGCAGTGTGACGTTCAAAGGCAAAGATTTACTCGAGTTGGACCCAGAAGATCGCGCCGGCGAAGGTGTGTTTCTGGCGTTCCAATATCCGGTGGAAATTCCCGGGGTGAGTAACCATTTCTTCCTGCAAACGGCGGTTAATGCCGTGCGTAAATATCGCCAACAGGAACCTTTGGATCGCTTTGATTTTGCCGACTTTATTGAAGAGAAAATTGAGTTGCTCAAAATGCCAGCCGATCTGCTGACCCGTTCGGTTAACGTAGGTTTTTCCGGCGGTGAAAAGAAACGCAACGACATCTTGCAGATGGCGGCACTGGAGCCCTCTTTATGCATTCTGGATGAAACGGACTCAGGTCTGGATATCGATGCACTTAAAATCGTGGCAAACGGTGTTAACTCGCTGCGTGATGAAAACCGCGCATTTATTATTGTGACTCACTATCAGCGCATCCTTGACTACGTCAAACCTGACTTTGTCCATGTGCTGTATCAGGGGAAAATCATCAAATCGGGTGATTTTACACTGGTAAAACAGTTGGAGGAGCAAGGTTATGGCTGGCTTACCGACCAACAGTAAAATGCAGGAACAGCAAACCCTTTCGGAACAACAACGTATTCTGGAGCAACAGCGTATTGATGCATTAAAGCACTTCGGTCAGCTATTTAAACAGCGCCAGAATGGTTATTCCGCTGCGGCCGCCGGCCATTGGCAACAGGTGCTGCAATTAGGTTTTCCTACGGCTAAACATGAAGACTGGAAATACACGCCACTCGAGCGCCTCTTGGCCCATGACTTTGATTTTGCCCGCGCCCCGGCGGTAACACTCGCCCAGCGCGATGCCCTGTCATTGGTGCAAGATGCTCATCGGTTAGTCTTCATTGATGGGCGGTATTCTCCGCAATTAAGTGACAGTGAGTGCGGCCCGTACCAACTGACCTCGATGACAGAGAATGCACAGTTTCCCGCCGCCATCCAGCCGGAAGTCTTTTTGCATTTGACCGAAAGTCTGGCTCAAGAGGGCTGGCACCTTCGTCTGCCAGCAGGGAAACAGAGTGATAAACCACTTTATTTGCTGCATATCAGCTCAGGTAATGATTCCGATGTAGTGAACACCAGCCACTATCGCCATCATCTGACCATTGAAGCCAATGCACAGGCTGAAGTGATTGAGCATTTTGTCAGTCTTGATGAGCAGCCGCATTTTACCGGTGCACGGCTGACCATCGCTGTCGGTGATAATGCCGAATTGAGCCATTGCAAACTGGCATTTGAAACCGCACAAAGTTACCACTTTGCTCATAATGATTTAGTGCTAGGGCGCGATGCGCGAGCGCGGAGTTATAGTTTCTTGCTCGGTGCCGGGCTGTCCCGCCATAACACCAGCGCTCAGTTGAATGGCGAGGGTGCGACGCTCTCCATTAATAGTCTGTTGTTACCGATAGGGCGTGAGATTTGCGACACCCGCACTTATCTGGAGCATAACAAAGGCTACTGTGAAAGCCGCCAGTTGCACAAAACCATTGTTCGCGAGCGGGGCAAAGCTATCTTTAATGGCATGATTAAAGTGGCTCAGCATGCTCTGAAAACTGACGGCCAGATGACCAATAATAACTTGCTGCTGAGCAAGCTGGCGGAAGTGGATACCAAGCCACAGTTGGAAATCTATGCTGATGATGTGAAATGCAGTCATGGTGCCACAGTGGGGCGAATTGATGCCGAGCAGCTATTTTATCTGCAATCACGCGGTATCAATCAAGCTGATGCACAGCAAATGATTATTTTTGCCTTTGCGGCTGAATTAACCGAAGCCATCCATGACGAAACTATCCGCAAAATAGTCTTAGCGCGCATTGCTGAGCGCCTGGCTGAGGCATCGCTATGAGTATTCCTACTGAACAGTTCCCTAGTGAATCATTTTCTATAGAACCATTTCCTACTGAACCATTCCCTATTGAACAAATAAGAGCTGATTTCCCGCTGCTGAGTCGTCAGGTTAATGGGCAGCCTTTGGTGTATCTGGACAGTGCCGCCAGTGCGCAGAAGCCACAAGTGGTGATCGACCGGGAACTTAATTTCTATCGTGAGGGTTATGCAGCCGTTCATCGGGGCATTCACACGCTGAGCGCGCAAGCAACGGAACAGATGGAAGCGGTACGTAGTCAGGTTGCCGACTTTATTAATGCCGCATCTGCCGAAGAAATTGTGTTTGTTAAGGGCACGACTGAGGCCATCAATCTGGTGGCTAACAGCTATGGCCGCCATAGTCTGAAAGCGGGCGACAGCATTATCATCACCGAAATGGAGCATCACGCTAATATTGTGCCCTGGCAGATGCTGGCAACCGATCTGGGCGTCGAAATTCGGGTATGGCCGTTAACCGCAACAGGTGAGCTGGCGTTAAGTGCGTTGGCAGGCTTGATTGATGACACTACGCGGCTACTGGCGATTACCCAGGTTTCCAATGTGCTGGGAACGGTTAATCCTATCAAACAGATGGTCGCGCAGGCCAAAGCGGCTGGCTTGGTGGTGCTGGTGGATGGCGCGCAAGCTATCATGCATCAGAGTGTCGATGTGCAGGATTTGGGTTGTGATTTTTATGTCTTCTCTGGGCACAAGCTGTATGGGCCGTCGGGCATTGGCATCTTGTATGGCAAGAGTGCTCTGTTACAACAAATGCCACCTTGGGAAGGCGGCGGCTCGATGATCAAAACCGTGAGTCTGACTCAAGGCACCACGTTTGCCGATGCGCCATGGCGCTTTGAAGCTGGCTCTCCCAATACCGCGGGAATTATGGGGCTTGGCGCGGCAATCAGTTATGTGAATCAGTTGGGGCTTGCCTCTATCCAGCAATATGAGCAATCACTCATGCAGTATGCATTGCAGCAGTTGGGGCAGATCCCGAGCCTGAAAATCTATGGTCCGGCAAAACGGGCCGGGGTGATTGCCTTCAACCTTGGCCCACATCATGCTTATGATGTGGGGAGCTTCCTTGATCAATACGGCATTGCTATTCGCACCGGGCATCATTGCGCGATGCCGCTGATGTCATTCTATCAGGTGCCTAGTATGTGCCGTGCATCACTGGCGCTTTATAATACCCCGGAAGAAGTCGATAGACTGGTGAGTGGGTTACAACGCATCGAAAAATTGCTGGGCTAAGCGCAGACAGTTCGCGACAATGCCCCCTAAAGCCGACTATCATTTTAAGCAGTCGGCTTTTATTTTAGTTTTTATACCCAATCGATTTTGAGCTGCCGGGAGGCGGTAACAAAATGAACTCAGCGACTTGAGTAAATGATGGCAGCCAACACCGCTGCGGCTTGAAAGATGACGGGTAACTTCAGTAATAGGAAGCATGTTATGGCGGGTTTGCCAGATAAAGATAAATTGATTCGCAACTTTTCCCGCTGTTTAAATTGGGAAGAGAAATACCTGTATGTGATCGAACTGGGCGCACAGTTGCCGCCGCTAACTGAGCAACAGCGCCAGCCAGAGAATCTTATTTCTGGTTGCCAGAGCCAGGTTTGGATCGCCATGACCCTTTCACCAACGGGGCAGGTGACTTTTGCCGGTGACAGTGATGCCGCAATCGTCAAAGGTTTGGTCGCCGTGGTGTTTATTCTCTATCAGGGTTTGACCCCGCAACAGATCGTGGATTTGGATGTTCGGCCATTTTTTGCAGATTTAGCCTTGAGTCAGCACCTAACGCCTTCGCGCTCTCAAGGGCTTGAAGCGATGATCCGCGCTATTCGTACTAAAGCTGCGGCCCTAAACGTCGGCTGATCCGCACCAACATTTTGTGCTTTATTCATAGGTGACTGAGCAATTTTGCGTCATGAGTCACAGTATTAAAATGGTGAAATTTCAGCAGGTTAAATCGTCCTCCCTGCTGGAAGAAGCATAATAAATTACTTTGTAACACCTTGATTTTTAGAGATATAAATTGCCTTTATAATAAGGGCTGTTACTATATGGTGGCCTTATTATTGGCTGCTAAAATTAACGTAGATAGCCGTGTAAACCGAATTTTAAGAAGTGATGTAGGAACTAAGCATGAAACGTGCATTAACTTTGATTGGTATGTTATTCGCAACTTGTATGGCGGGAAGTATCACCGCTGCCAATGCGACCGAGTATCCTCTACCTCCAGCCAATAGCCGTCTGATTGGTGAAAATACTACTTATACCGTTCCAAATGATGGCCGTCCGCTTGAGGCTATTGCTGCCGATTATAAAATCGGTTTGTTGGGGATGCTGGAAGCTAACCCAGGTGCTGACCCGTATTTGCCATTACCGGGCTCAGTATTAACAATCCCGACCCAGATGTTGCTGCCAGATACCCCACGTGAAGGTATCGTCATCAACCTGGCTGAGCTGCGTCTTTATTATTACCCTAAAGGCCAGAACAAAGTGATTGTGTACCCTATCGGTATCGGCCAGTTAGGGCGTAATACCCCAACTATGACAACGTCTGTCAGCCAGAAAATCCCGAACCCAACCTGGACACCAACAGCGAATATCCGTAAGCACTACTTGGCTGAGGGTGTTACCTTGCCAGCGGTAGTTCCTGCGGGTCCGGAAAACCCTATGGGTCTGTTTGCCATGCGTTTGGCTGCGGGTGGTGGTGAGTACCTGATTCATGGTACCAACGCCAACTTTGGTATCGGCATGCGTGTTAGCTCGGGTTGTATTCGTTTACGCCCAGATGATATTGAAGCGCTGTTCAAATCCGTACCTAAAGGTACTCGCGTCCAGATTATCAATGAGCCGGTTAAATATTCTGTAGAGCCCGATGGCAAACGTTATGTGGAAGTTCATCAGCCGTTGTCTCGTGTAGACAGTGATGACCCGCAAACCATGCCAATTGCTATCAGCAGTAGCTTGCAGAAGTTTATCAACGACAGCCAGACTGATGCACAAGTGGTTCAGGATGCAATTGTACGCCGCGCTGGCATGCCAGTTATCGTCACTGTAGGTGAGACTGCCCCTGTGCAAGCTCCGGCTGCTGTAGCGCCTCAGAGCGAGCCTCAGGCACAACCACAGAACGAAGAGCAGCAACCGACTGAAGAAGCCGCTCCTAAGCTGGTTCAGCCAGGCCCGGTTTACTCCGCCGCCAATTAAGTCTTAGCCGCACCTTTGCCATGGCAGCCAGATGTTTGCCATGGCAAAGTTTATAGCGCAGTCGTATTGTGAAATGTGTTGATGAGTGAGTAGTAAAAGGGAAGGGGACATCAAGGAAGGTCACTGTCAGAAACGGGTTTCAGCGAAGCAAAAAAAATGGCGCACAATGTGCGCCATTTTTCATTCAGGAAGTAATATTACTTCTTGTAAGCGTGAGCTTGGTTGTCCAGACGTTGGTTAGCACGTGCTGCATCGTCTTTAGCTGCTTGAACGTCAGAACGGATTGCGTTCACGTCGTTGCTCAGTTGGTCAACTTTAGCGTTCAGAGTCTGAACGTCAGAAGACAGTTGATCGATTTTAGCATTGCTTGAACAACCAGCCAGCATAGTAGAAGCCAGAATTACCGCGCCCAGTACAAGTTTAGTACGATTCATTATTAACACCCTCTAGATTAAGTTAATCTCCATGTAGCGTTACAAGTATTACACAAAGTTTTTTCGAAAGAGAATAAATTTTTAGTATTAGAGGGGTTTATTTTGATCGTTCGCTCAAAGAAGCATCTTGTTTTAAAAAAAAGTTAAAAAAACGAGGCAAAACAGCCGGATTCTTTCAGATAAGTCTTACTGAGAAAAAAACTTTAGCGCTCTTAGGATAAAGTGGATTTTTCAGAAAGTTTATTTTGCAGTGGTTTAAAAAGAAAACGCCGCTATTGAAAGCGGCGTTTTTAATTAGTGCTCTAGCGTGCGGTTCGGGATTATAAGACGTGCACGGAAGAGGTGTTGGTTGTACCACTTGGAACCAAAGCACCAGAAACCATAACGACAACGTCGCCTTTCTGTGCCAGACCGCTAGCCAGAGCTGCTTCTTTACCGATGCGATAGAAATCATCCGTTGAAGCAATCTCGTTGACCAACTGAGTGACAACACCTTTGGTCAGAATTAACTGACGGGCAGTGGTTTCATTGGTGGTCAGCGCCAGAATAGTGGCTGTAGGGAAGTATTTGCGTACTGATTTAGCAGATTTACCGCCGCCAGTTGCCACAACAATCACTTTGGCTTCCAGTTTTTCGGCGGTTTCTACAGCACCACGGCAAACAGCTTCAGTGATACGCATTTTGCGATTGTCATTCAGCGTTTCGATGCGGCTAGGCATGATACGGTCTGTACGCTCACAGATGGTCGCCATGATGGTCACAGACTCTAATGGGTACTTACCCTTAGCACTCTCACCAGACAGCATCACGGCATCTGTACCGTCCAGAATGGCGTTAGCAACGTCGCCTGCTTCTGCGCGGGTAGGGCGTGGGTTCTTGATCATGGAATCGAGCATTTGAGTTGCAGTGATAACAACTTTGCGGGCGCGGTTACATTTCTCAATCATCATCTTCTGCGCGAAGATAACTTCTTCTACTGGGATCTCAACACCCAAGTCACCACGGGCAACCATGATACCGTCAGAGGCTTCCAGGATTTCGTCGAAGTTATTCAGACCTTCCTGGTTTTCAATTTTAGAGATGATCTGGATGTGCTCGCCACCATGTGCTTTCAGGTGTTCGCGGATTTCCAATACATCAGAACGTTTACGGATAAAGGATGCCGCAACGAAATCTACGCCTTGCTCACAACCGAAGATCAGGTCAGCTTTATCTTTTTCAGCCAACGCTGGCAGTTGGATAGACACGCCTGGCAGGTTAACGCCTTTGTTTTCGCCCAAATCACCGTTGTTCAGCACTTTACATACCACAGTGCTTTCGGTGACTTCAGTCACTTCCATACCGATTAGACCATCGTCAACCAGCACAGTGTTGCCAATTTTCAGGTCAGCAGCGAAGCCAGGGTAGGTCACAGCAACGATGGTGTTGTTGCCAATAACGCTTTGATCAGTGGTGAAAGTGAAAGTCTGACCTGCAACCAGTGCAGCATCTTTGCCGCCATCCAGTTTCATGGTGCGGATTTCAGGACCTTTGGTGTCCAGCAAGATACCGGCTTTCAGGCCAGTTTCTGCCATAACAGCACGAATATTCTTGATACGTTGACCATGTTCTTCATAGTCACCGTGGGAGAAGTTTAAACGCATAACGTTCATGCCAGCATTCAGCAGCTTCGTCAGCATTTCTTTAGATTCGGTTTTTGGACCGATAGTACAAACAATTTTAGTCTTTTTCATGACGGATTTTTTCTACAAGTTGTGATGGATAAAAAGCGAAAGTTCCGTTACGTACGGCAACGGAGTGGGATCTGATTAGTGTCTGGTGTAGCGAAACGTTACCAAGAAGCAAAACATTACTAAGAATAGATGACAGTTGCGGAAGTTGAGCGGAAAACTTTAGCACGAGGCTAAACGCATGATCGGAGTACGATGGCGTAAATGCGAGTTGTATTTTTTTAGCGTATCTACAGATCAAGATGCTGAAACCATTCAACTGAAACGACGGTTCGTATTATAGGCGGTAAGTAGCCGGAAATGAAATAGAAAACAGAAACTCATTGCCGTTTTTTATAAAAAGGGGCGATTCGTCGCGCAAACACCGAGAATAATGCCTAGTTTGTTGCGCAACTGCTGTGTGTTTTAACATTTTTTACGAACTTTTTATAATAAATAGCGAAAGTGTCGTGGTCAAAATATAGACAGGTTGCGAGAGATGATAACGTCGGGAGGTTGCAGAGTGGTGCGTTCTAATGGACTCGAACCATCGACCCCCACCATGTCAAGGTGGTGCTCTAACCAACTGAGCTACGGACGCACATTATACTCTTCATTAATCATACTGCGGGTAGTGCCAAAAGTAATGTTGGTGCGTCCGAATGGACTCGAACCATCGACCCCCACCATGTCAAGGTGGTGCTCTAACCAACTGAGCTACGGACGCACATTATACTCTTCATTAATCATACTGCGGGTAGTGCCAAAAGTAATGTTGGTGCGTCCGAATGGACTCGAACCATCGACCCCCACCATGTCAAGGTGGTGCTCTAACCAACTGAGCTACGGACGCATCCTTTATTACTTGCCATCAATGCTGACAGCGGGGACGAATATTAACGAGCTGCCCGTCTGCTGGCAAGGGGAAAAACATAATATTCACCGCAAACTCACGTAATTGCTGTGCTTTTATCCATTGCGCTGTTTTTTTCTCCATCTTTTTGCTTTGGTTGGCGCTAATTGTTAGCGGCGATAGCAACAATTAGCGCCAGAGACTTTAAGCCGTTAGTGGGCCGCTTTTTGCAGGATAAAAGCGGGCGGCTGTTTTTGTAGCCAACGAATACGCAGCGCCATCAAAATAGCCGCCGATGTGAGACCAATAACAAACCCTATCCAGAAACCACTTGGCCCCATGGCGGGAACAATATAGTCAGTCAGCCCCAGCAGATAGCCACTTGGTAATCCCAGCAACCAATATGCAGTAAAAGTAATAAAGAAGATTGAGCGAGTATCTTTATAACCACGCAACACGCCACTGCCGATAACCTGAACTGCATCAGATAGTTGATAGATAGCCGCCAGCAGCATTAAGTGGGAGGCCATCATTACCACGGCAGGATTTTTGTTATACAGCAGAGCAATGTGTTCACGGAAAGTCACGGTAAATATCGCGGTAACGCACGCCAGCATTAAGCCGACCGCGATGCCGGTATAAGATGCAACTTTAGCTTGCTCAACCGACCCTTGCCCAAGACGGAAGCCGACTCGAATTGTCGCCGCTACACTCAGTGACATCGGCAGCATGAACATGAGTGAGCTGAAGTTGAGGGCGATTTGGTGCCCAGCCACCGCGACGATACCCAGTGGGGACACCAATAAGGCGACGACGGCAAACAGTGTGACTTCGAAAAACAGTGCTAATGCAACCGGCAGCCCCAAACCACCCAAGCGTTTCATCACCTGCCAGTCGGGCATGGCAAAACCTTTTTCTAGCTTGATATCTTGCTGAGAGCGGGCGCGGTTGACGTACCAACGCATCATCAGGAACATCACCCAGTAAACGGTGCCGGTTGCCACCCCGCAACCCACGCCTCCTAGGGCTGGCGCACCAAACTTGCCGTAGATGAAGATATAGTTAACCGGAATATTCACCAATAACCCAACAAAGCCAATCACCATGCCGGGTTTGGTTTTGGATAATCCTTCGCACTGATTGCGCAGAACCTGGAAAAATAGGTAGCCGGGCGCACCCCACATAATGGCATGCAAGAAACCCACGGCTTTATCGGCCAGCACCGGATCAATATTATGCATCTGCTTAATAACGTGGTCGCTATTATAGAGCACCACCATAATGAGCAGCGAAACACACAATGCCAGCCAAAAACCTTGTCTGACTTGATGCGCAATCTGATTCCGCCGTCCGGAGCCATTGAGTTGAGCAACCGTCGGGGTCAGCGCCAATAATAGTCCGTGGCCAAATAAAATAGCGGGTAACCAAATTGAGGTACCAACAGCCACGGCGGCCATATCCGTTGCACTGACAGAGCCGGCCATAATTGTGTCAACCACGCCCATGGCTGTTTGCGATAATTGCGCGATGACAACGGGAATAGCGAGAGCCAATAAGCTACGCGCTTCTACAATATACTTCTGCACGTATGCACCTTTTATCATTTTAATAGTGATTATTTATCGTGCGATTTACGACAAATAAAGCAATGGGAAATAAATATAGCCAAAGTAATTGGAGTTACAGGTAGACAGCAAGCGAACGAATCCCGATGGAGCTTACTCAAGTAAGTGATTCGGGGGAGTGAGCGTAGCTAACACCCCTGTAACTTCAAGTACAAAGGGTATAAAGATTGTACCTACTCGCCAAGCTTAATCAATGAAATACCACGGAAGTGCCTTTTTCGTCTAAGTGGTTTGGTTTTCCTTATCTTCTGAGGCAAAATCAAGACATAGCATTTTTCTTTCTATAGATAACAGATAAGAGGCATGGCGTATGTTTACAGGTATTGTGCAAGGCACCGCGCCAGTGGTTGCAATCGAGGAAAAATCCAACTTCCGCACCCATGTGGTGGAAATGCCGAGTGAGCTATTGCCTGAATTAGCTTTAGGCGCTTCTGTGGCCCACAATGGCTGCTGTCTGACAGTGACTGAAGTGAATGGGAATCGGGTCAGTTTTGATTTAATGAAAGAAACGCTGCGTATTACTAATCTGGGGGATATTAAGGTTGGTGACGTGGTTAATCTGGAGCGGGCCGCTAAATTCAGTGATGAAATTGGTGGGCATCTTATGTCCGGGCATATTATTTGTACTGCTGAAATTGCCAAGATATACACCTCAGAAAATAACCGCCAGATCTGGTTCCGCATGCCCAGTGATGATTTAATGAAATATGTACTGCATAAAGGTTTCATTGGTATTGATGGTATTAGCCTGACTATCGGTGAAGTCGTGGGGAATCGTTTCTGTGTGCATTTGATCCCCGAAACACTGGCGCGGACCACATTAGGTAAAAAGCGCTTAGGGCATCGGGTTAATATCGAAATAGATCCACAGACCCAAGCGGTAGTTGACACTGTCGAGCGAGTTTTGGCACAGCGCGATATTGCTACTGCGGCAGCAGCAGTAGAAAAAACTGTGCGGAGCTAGCTAACAGAGAGCAAAGCAGGGGGCTAATGGCCCGCTGCCTTGCTAACTTAAGAGAAGAGATTAACGAGCAACCCGAATACCGCCTTCGACACCATTTGGGCTGAATAATACTTGCCACAATTGAATGTCTCTGGCGCGGAATGCACCCGCACAGGCATTCAGATAATAGCTAAACATCCGCTGAAATCGTGGTGAATAGTTTTCTGCCAGACTTGGCCATGCAGCTTGAAAACGTTCATACCATGCCATCAGTGTTCGGTCATAGTCTGCACCGAAATTATGCCAGTCTTCCATGATGAAATAAGGTTCGCTGGCGTTGGCAATATGCTTCACTGACGGTAGGCAGCCATTGGGGAAAATATACTTATTAATCCACGGATCAATACTGAGATCAGTACGATTGGCGCCAATGGTATGTAACAGGAATAAACCATCAGGTTTTAGATTGCGATTTACCACATCAAAATAGGTGTGATAATTCTTCGGCCCGACGTGCTCGAACATCCCAACAGAAACGATGCGGTCGAATTGTTCATTTAAGTCACGATAATCTTGCAGCAAAATCGTGACATCCAACCCTTCGCAGCGTTTTTGCGCCAATTTTTGCTGTTCAGCAGAAATGGTGACACCGGTGACAGACACCCCGAAGTGACGGGCGGCATAAGCGGCAAGCCCACCCCAACCACAACCAATATCCAGCAGCTTCATACCCGGAGCTAATTGCAGTTTCTCGCAGATCATCTGCAATTTATTTTCCTGCGCTTGCTCAAGTGTGGTGGCATCTTTCCAGTAGCCACAAGAATATTGCATATTGGGATCGAGCATTAAGCTGAATAAGTCATTACCCAAGTCATAATGTTCTTTACCGACAATCCAGGCTCTTTTCTTTGATTGCAAATTGATAATGCGAGCAGCGGCAATACGTAAAGTATCTTTGAGATGATGTGGCAGTTGTTTTTCCAAGCCGGCTCTGAGTACTCGCTGGAAGAAAATATCCAGGCGGTCGCACTCCCACCAGCCATCCATATAACTCTCACCTAATGCCAAAGATCCTTCTTGTAATACCCGCTTAAAAAAGTCTGGGTTATTAACTCTAATGTCGAAGGGGCGTGAGCCATTGATTTCAATATCAGCCCGAGTCAGCATTTCTTGCACAATGCGGAACCACGGATTTTCTTGAATACTCTGGTCTTCAATACAGGATGAACTCATAGCTTCTCCATCACTTTCTTCTGACTTATGACCCGCGCCACTGTCGATATACGCGAATACATACCAAATAGGTTGTCGTGACCTTGGTGTCTGATGTCCTTTACGGACATACCCTTGGTATTTGAAGTTGCAGTGTTGTTGCAGCTCCCATTACTTCAGGTAAAGAGGAAGATTAAGAAGAAACCCTAATGACTCTTGGAGTTAGGGCGACTCATCCATAAGAGTAAATGTGACGCAATCCACGCGCACAGAAAATGCTTAAGATAATGCTTTTTTTTAATGATATCGTTATCGGTTAAATCGAGTATAGGCTTGCCGGGACGCTTTCTCAATAATAAATCGTTCCCGGCCAGCATGTTCGTTAGTGACTATTTTTATTGGTAATTATGACTCAGTGCAATTATAGCCAGTACTGTCAGTGTGGCTTTTTTCTTTGCGCAAAGCGTAGCAATGAATGCCATAACCCAGAAATGCCAAAATAACGGTCGATAACATCACTGTGACTGTGGCCAACAAGGGCTGGCTGATATAAGCCGAAACCGCCATGCTGGCGACAAAACACAAACCGAGCTGCAACGTATTTTGTAGTGCTGCGGCTTTACCCGTATTAGCCGGAAATGGGGTTAATGCATTTGCTACGATAATAGGGTAGCAGGCACCATTCACAAGCGCCATTAAGCAGAATGGAATAAGTAAAGTTATCAGCGTTGGCGTGGTCAATGTTGCGATCAAATAGAGCGCAACCATGCTGATGGCATAGCCGCTCAACAGCCAAGGCAGCAGGGTATTGCCTTTAATCCGAGTCAGTGCGCTGCGGCAACCAAACCCCCCCAGCAGGAAGGCCAAAGTTTGTGGAACATAACTCAAACCAATGGCATTGGGGCTATATCCCATCTCACCCAGAATGAAAGGCGAGCCGGTTAACCAGGCGAAGAACCCCGCGCTGCATGCCGCAAATATCATCACGTTGCCGCTAAATACTGGCGATTTTAGGAGCTGCCAGAAACTAATGGCGCTTTTATTTTGCACCGTATTATCTGATGGGGCATTTTTCCGCTCTTTCAGTAGTGCAGTGGGGATCAAAAGTAACAGTGTCACGGCCAACAGTACGACGAAAATTGAGCGCCAGCTGAAGTGGTTCAATAGCCAGGCACCCAATAATGGGGCGAGTGCCGGAGATAACGCCACTAACGGCATAATTGTGGCAAAGACCCGGTTGGCTTTACCGTCACGGTAGCGGTCTACCACTAATGCTTGCCAACTCACTGCTGCTGAGCAGACCCCCACAGCTTGAATAAAGCGCAGCACCAAGAGTTGTGTTGCTGTCTCAACCCACAACACCCCCAAACAGCCGATGGCAAATAATCCCAATCCAGCTAATAGCACTGGTTTGCGGCCCAGCTTGTCGGAGACTGGCCCCCAAATAAGCTGGGCGATAGCGAAACCGGCGAGGAAGATGCTGAGACTGGCACTAATGGAACCGGCGGAGGCTTGTAATTCTTGTTGCATGGCACCAAAGGCGGGTAAATACATATCGGTGGCCAAGTACCCCAACATGCTCAAACCCGCCAGATAGAACATGAAACTTGCTGACGTTTTCATACTTTATTTCTCTTTATCATAATTTTGCAGGCAATTTGCTGTCTTTAGACAGCTTTATAATTAGGGGTTTATAGCGGAGGGCATTCTATCCGCTGCGATAATCAGTTGTGAAACAGTAATATTTGCGAGAAGCTATCAAAAAAATTGATATCAAATAATTGAATATAAAGAGGCAGAAAATAATGTGGTCTGAATACTCATTGGATGTGGTTGATGCAGTGGCACGCACCGGGAGCTTCAGTGCGGCTGCTCAAGAATTGCACCGCGTGCCGTCTGCCGTCAGTTATACCGTGCGCCAACTGGAAGAGTGGCTGGCAGTTCCTCTGTTTGAGCGGCGTCATCGCGATGTCGAATTGACTCAGGCTGGGGTGGTTTTCATCAAAGAAGCCCGGGATGTTATCAAAAAAATGAATAACACACGCCGTCAGTGCCAACAGGTGGCGAATGGCTGGCGGGGGCAATTAAATATCGTGATAGATAAAATCGTCAAACCGCAGCGAAGTCGCCGCCTGGTGCTAGATTTTTATCGCCATTTCCCTGATGTGGAGTTGCGGGTGCGCTATGAGGTGTTTAATGGTGTCTGGGATGCTTTGGTCGATGGGCAAGCCGATATGGCCATTGGTGCCACCCGGGCTATCCCGGTGAGAGGGCGGTTTGTATTTCGCGATATGGGTTTTTTGACCTGGCACTGTGTGGTCAGCGTGAACCATCCTTTAGCCCGTTTAACCGGGCCACTTAACGACAATCAGTTGCGGCCATATCCATCACTCTGTCTGGAGGATACGGCGCGAAATCTGCCTAAGCGAGATACCTGGACGCTGGATAATCAGCAACGATTAGTGGCACCGGACTGGACGACGGGGATTGACTGCCTGTGTGCAGGGCTTTGCATTGGTATGGTGCCAGCCCATATGGTGTCGCCGCTGATTGCCGATGGCCAGTTGGTGGCATTGACGTTAGCTGAACCACTGCCAGATAGCCCGTGCTGCTTAACCTGGGAACAGAATAATCACTCCCCAGCTTTAGCGTGGTTACTGGACTATTTAGGTGACAGTGTCACGCTAAATGACGAATGGTTAAAGGATGGCAATGCAGCGGATGACGGCGGCGTGCAGCACTAGCGGCCAGTCACGTGGAATGTGACTGGCCGAAGAGGATTAACGGCGGTAATCGCGGAACGGGCCATCAGCGACAGAACGGCGCTCTACCAGTTTCGGGTGTACTTCAATGGTTTGTGGGTCTTCGCGCTTGCTGACAATACGATCAAGCAACATGGCAAAGGCGGTTTCACCTAATCGCTCTTTGGGCTGGTGGATCGTGGTTAGCGCCGGTGAGAAATAGCGCGCATTACGTACGTTGTCATACCCGATCACCGAAATATCTTGCGGCACGCGGAGTCCCAGCTCATCAGCGGCACATATTGCACCCATCGCCATGATATCGCCGCCACAGAATACTGCGGTCGGACGATGTTTTTGCGTCAAAATCTGATGCATGGCTTTATAACCAGACTCAGGTTCAAAATCGCCCTGAACCACCCATTCATCACGAATCGTGATATTCGCTTCCTCTAAGGCCTTCAGGAAGCCCTGATGGCGACCGCCCCCGGTATTACGTGATAACTGGCCGGGAATAGCACCGATATCACGATGGCCGCGCTCAATCAGATAACGGCCAGCTAAATAGCCACCCTCGAAGGCATTATCAATAATTGAATCGGTGAAATCACCGCGCGCGGTGCCCCAATCCATAACTACCATTGGAATATTACGATAATCTTCCAGCATCCCTAACAGTTGCTCGGGATATTCTGAGCACATAACTAATAGCCCATCAACACGCTTTTGCGCCAGCATGGCCAGATAAGCTTTTTGTTTATCCAGATTATTATGAGAGTTACATAAAATCAGGGTATAGCCTTTGCTATAGCAGCTATTTTCAACCGCTTCGATCACTTCAGCGAAATAGGGGGCTTCACTGGATGTCGCCAGTAAACCAATTGACTTAGTGTGATTCACTTTCAAACTGCGAGCCACAGCACTGGGCGAATAATGCAGTTCTTTAATGGCTGCCCACACAGCAGCCTTGGTATTTTCGGCGACGAAACGAGTTTTATTGATCACGTGTGAAACGGTGGTGGTGGACACACCCGCGTGTTTGGCCACATCTTTAATCGTTGCCATAAAAAAAATGACTCCTAAGCTTACCTGTTACAGCAGGTAAGTATTATGTTAATCGTTTGCCTGCATTACTCGAAAACCGCTCAGACAGAAGCACGATAGTAGGCTGGATGGTTGAGTCAGCTGGTCGTCTGAGAGTTTTTATTGGACGTTATTAGTCGGTATGCAGTTATGAACTGCGAATTTTGTCTGATCTGGAGGGAAAGTGGAAGAGCTAATCAATGTTATAAAGTGCGTAATGAGCACAAGATTTTTTTTCCTATCTGTGGGAAAATAATTTAACGCACTAATTATGTGCCTTTTCCCTACTAAAATTAACCGGCTGAGGAGTTTTTATGGATACCAATTTGAAGATGTCGCTGATTACGACTGTTGGTGCGCTGGCAATGATTATTGTCTTTAGCTTCGTGGCGGTAATGAATTAATTAAGCCGCTTGCCGGTGATAAGTAGGGCGGTTTACCCGCCCTTAATTATTACGCCGCTATTAAGCTAAATTCTGCTCAACAAAAGACCAGTTAACCAAAGCCCAGAAGTTCTCCAGATATTTTGGCCGCGCATTGCGGTAATCAATATAGTAAGCGTGTTCCCACACATCCACTGTCAACAACGGCTTATCGCTGGTTGTCAGTGGTGTTGCAGCATTCGATGTACTGACAATTGCCAGAGTGCCATCCGCTTTCTTGACCAGCCACGTCCAACCTGCACCAAAGTTTTTCACTGCGGCGTCGGTAAATTGCGCTTTAAATTCAGCAAAAGAACCAAAAGATTGCTTAATGGCATCAGCGACTTTGCCCGTCGGTTCGCCACCGCCATTCGGCGACAGACAGTGCCAGTAAAAAGTATGGTTCCAGACTTGAGCAGCATTGTTAAAGATGCCGCCGCTGGAGGTTTTGATAATCTCTTCCAACGTCTTAGCAGCAAACTCAGTATCTTTAATCAGGTTATTAAGATTCACCACATAGGTGTTGTGATGCTTGCCGTAATGATATTCCAGTGTTTCAGCCGAAATATGCGGTTCCAGTGCATTTTGTGCATAAGGTAATGCGGGTAATTCAAAAGACATAGCTCTCTCCTTTCGGGGTTGCTCAGGGTGTTTGCTCCTCAAATCCGGTCATTAGCTGTAGCCATGATGCGGCGAAGAGCGGTTAAATCATAATTGTTGTATTTTTGTTGTGGGTATTAATCTTAACAACTTTCAACAGGAATGACAGATATAACCACACTGACAGATAGGAGATTGCACGAAAATTAAACGCATTGAGTTATGTGATTGGTGGGGATGTTGAGAGGTAGGCACCTGATAGATTTACCGGATGCCAGTGTAAGGATTAGCGGATGGTTTTTGGTGTCACTACCCGGCGCGCGCCGACATAGTGATCTTGCCAGTAGTCATTATCCATCATGCTGATGCGGATCTCTTCGCCCGTCCGCGGGGACTGAATAAACTTGCCGTTGCCTAAATAGACCCCTACATGGTCGGCCACACCACGATTAGCAATATTGAAGAACACCAGGTCACCACTTTCTAATTCAGCGCGTTTAACCGGTGCTGCATCGCGCAAATGATACATTTCGTTGGCGGTGCGCGGCATTTTTATTCTGATGACATCTTTATAGGCGTAATAGATAAGCCCGCTGCAATCAAAACCGGTATTAGGGGAGGTGCCGCCCCAGCGATAAGGTTTGCCGACTTGTTTCATCAGTTTGCTCATAGCGGTTTGTTTGGCGTGTTGGTAGCGTTTTTTATGTGCCGGGCTGAGTTTCATTTTATTATTTGCGGCTAATTCGGTGCTGGCTTTCCCTTCCGCTTTATTTCTATGGCGACCATAAGCAACTTTTTCTGTTTTCTTAACTGTCGCCTTTTTATTGGCCGCAGTTTTAATATCGGTTTTTTTACTCTCAGTGGCTTTACTGTTGTTTGATTTTTTAGCGGTAGGTTTGCTGACTTCTGGTGCTTTCTTCTTAATAGTTTTACTGGCAGTGGCGGCTGTTTTCTTTTTATCGTTATTGGCGGCTATCTTATTTGGGACTTTTTTACTGGTAGTGTTTTTATTGTTGTCGACTTTAACTTTCTTAATGTTTTTATCTGCTTTACGTTTCTTGCGATCATCAGGGCTGGCCTGACTAATCTGACCTTTCTTTTGCTCAGCAGAGACGTGAGCCTGCGGCGACGCATGCGCCAGGTTTAGAAATAGCTGGGTGAACAGCAGCACAAACAGCGTAAGAATTAAACGCATAATAACGCTACCAACCTTGGCCCTGAAATGAATATGAAGAGTCACAGTATTGCCGAAACTCCGGATATAAAACAGCGGCGAACTACAAGAATCTAATCGATATTGTGAGAAAACGTTAATGGCGTCGCAATTGTTGTTTTTTCACCCGTCAAATGACCTTAAATCAACCATACGTCAACGAGTTAACCACCGCCTATTTCAAGCACCCCACAAGCAAGATAATAATGAAGTGATGGGATCAAAAATGTTATTATAAATGCATATATTTGTAGCCGACAATATAACCATTTGCTGGCAGAGTAAAGCCCCTGCAAAAGATGGCGTTTTATTCCTGTCGTGACAGTCGCTACAATAGGCCGTACGCAATAATTAAATTGAGCAATAAGTATTGTAGCCACAGGGCTTGAGGAAGCAAGAAATGACCACGATTGATAAAATTCAGCGCCAGATAGCGGAAAACCCAATCCTGCTTTATATGAAGGGTTCACCTAAGCTGCCAAACTGCGGTTTCTCTGCTCAGGCTGTGCAGGCGCTGTCCGCGTGCGGCGAGCGTTTTGCTTATGTTGATATTCTGCAA
Organism: Yersinia alsatica; assembly: GCF_902170305.1. GTDB lineage: Bacteria > Pseudomonadota > Gammaproteobacteria > Enterobacterales > Enterobacteriaceae > Yersinia > Yersinia alsatica. The sequence continues at coordinate 119,847 of NZ_CABHWW010000014.1, forward strand.
AACCCAGATATTCGTGCTGAGCTGCCAAAATATGCCAACTGGCCAACCTTCCCACAGCTGTGGGTTGATGGTGAATTGGTCGGCGGCTGCGATATTCTGATGGAAATGTATCAACGCGGCGAACTGCAAAAGTTACTGAAAGAAACTGCCGATAAATATCGTGCAGAAGAAGAAAAACCAGCCGCAGAATAATGGGTTGGCGAGTGAGTGGAACAAACAAAAGGTGGCTTGCAAGCCACCTTTTTTAATCATGAAATCGCTATTCCCACCTCAAATCTGCTTACTCAGATTCACCCGCCGGTACCGGCCAGCCACCTAGTTTCTTCCAGCGATTCACCAGCTCACAGAATAGTTTTGCGGTTTGCATGGTATCGTACAAAGCTGAGTGAGCCTGGCTACTGTCAAAGGGGATACCCGCAGTCAGACAAGCTTTAGCCAACACTGTTTGCCCCAGCACTAACCCGCTGAGCGCGGCAGTATCGAATGTGGCAAAAGGGTGGAATGGATTGCGCTTCAAACTGGCACGTTCTGCCGCCGCCATCACAAAGCTGTGATCAAAGTGGGCATTGTGCGCGACAATAATTGCCCGGTTACAGCCTTGATCTTTCAAACCTTTGCGTACCGCTTTGAAAATGGCATGTAAGGCTTCATATTCACTGACTGCGCCACGCAAAGGGTTGGTCGGGTCTATGCCATTAAATGCCAGCGCTTCAGGTTGCAGATTGGCACCTTCAAAAGGGTCAACATGAAAATGCAGTGTTTCATCTGGCAACAGCCAACCATCCTTGTTCATTTGCAAGGTGACGGCGGCAATTTCCAGTAATGCGTCAGTTTGAGCATTAAAACCGGCGGTTTCTACATCAATTACTACTGGGTAATACCCACGAAAACGGCCACTCAGGGCGTTAAGGTCACTTTTATCTGCCATCAGTTTCTTATCTTCATCGAATTCAGCGCGCATTATGTCAAATTTTAGCGCGGGATGCAGGGGGATATCGCGATGAGAAAAAAGGCACCTTACCGGTGCCTTTAAGTTAATCAGTTTCCGAGGCCCAGTCCGGCGCTCTTATTCTCGATTAACTCGATTTTGTAACCGTCGGGATCTTCGACAAAAGCAATAATGGTATTACCGCCTTTGACCGGACCGGCTTCACGAGTTACTTTACCGCCCGCGTGGCGAATTTGGTCGCAAGTGGCAGCAACATCATCAACACCCAGCGCCAGATGACCAAATGCAGTCCCCATTTCGTAACTATCAACGCCCCAGTTATAAGTCAGCTCAATGACTGAACCTTCACTCTCATCACTGTAACCGACGAATGCCAACGAATATTTATATTCGGTATTTTCGCTGGTACGCAGCAAACGCATCCCTAATACCTTGGTATAAAAATCGATGGAACGTTGCAGGTCACCTACACGGATCATGGTATGGAGTAAGCGCATTTACAAAGCCCCTTATAATCAATAGGTTAAATTTACAAGTCATGATAAATCAAAACTAATTTATAATCATATAGCAATATTATCACACTCACTAGCTCGGTAATCTTCTACGGGTCAAAAACAAAACAGCCGGTCAGAATTATCTTCTAACCAGCTGTTATTTAATGAATTACATAAAAGAGTCTTACAGTGTTGGGTAGTCAGTATACCCTTTAGCGCCACCGCCGTAGAAGGTTTCACCATCTGGCTCATTCAGCGGCGCTTTCTGTTGTAGACGAGCGACCAAATCCGGATTGGAAATGTAGCTGCGGCCAAAGGCGACGGCATCAATAAAGCCTTTCTCAATCAGGTCTTCAGCTTTCTCGGCGGTATAAGCACCCGCACCGATAATCACCCCGTTAAAGCGTGCGCGCACGGCGTCACGGAAGGCCGCGGTATAAGGTTTGCCACCGGCCCAGTCTGGCTCGGAGATGTGCAGATAAGCAATCTGGCGTTTATTCAGCTCATCAATCAGATACAGCGCAGCTTCTTCCTGATCTTCACCATTATCCAGACCATTGAACGGCCCCAGTGGTGAAATACGAATCCCAATATGCTCAGCACCCCATTCAGCGGCAGTGGCATCAACCACTTCCAGCGTTAAGCGCGTGCGGTTTTCAATACTGCCGCCGTATTGGTCGGTACGTTGGTTTGATGCTGGAGACATGAATTGGTGCAGCAGATAGCCATGGGCGGCATGCAACTCAATATAGTCGAAGCCAGCTTCACGGGCATTCGCCGTTGCCTGGCGGAAATCATTGATAATGCCGGGGATCTCTTCGGTTTCCAGTGCCCGCGGAGTCGAGCAGGGAACACGCACCCAAGCACCGGTTTCGTCACGGATGGTGGTGCGGGTGTCGGCCGCAATAGCCGAAGGCGCGACGGGCGCTTGCTGACCCGGTTGCAGGCTATTGTGTGAGATACGGCCGACGTGCCATAACTGCACAGCAATATGTCCGCCTTCTTCATGCACTGCCTGAGTGATTTTTTTCCATGCATTTAGCTGTTCTTGGGTATGTAACCCCGGCGCACCGGCATAGCCTTTCGCCTGGAAAGAAACCTGAGTTGCTTCAGTAATAATCAAACCTGCGCTGGCTCGTTGGCGATAATATTCCGCCATCAGAGGGGTTGGGATATCACCTGGCTCAATGCTACGTAAACGAGTCAGTGGCGCCATAAAGACACGATTTGGCAAAGTGAGCGCGCCAACCTTCAAAGGGGAGAACAGTTTAGCAGTTGTCATGGTGCGTCCTATATTAATAGACCGGTCAACTAGTGACTGGGTAAATCCCGAAGATAAATAATATTAACTTCAGAATCATTGGATTATGAGATCATTGAGTGGGTTGTAAAATCAGTTCAATACTTTCCAGCGCACAAGTCAGCGGAGCCACCGATCGTTTCACCTTGGCGCGCAACGCCGCACCAAGCCACAAGGCATAGAGTGTTTCTGCGGTTGCGGCAGGGGAAAGCGTGATACGCAGCGAGCCTTCTTCAATACCGGCTTCGATGGCATCTTGCAAACGACCAATGACGCGAGCAGTGCCGATATCCAGCGCGTGACGCATGGGTTCGGATAAATCACTCACTTCGGCTGATAGTTTAACCGCCAGACAAGCATTGTGGCATTCACTGCCACAATAGTTAGCGATAGATTGAGCAAAATAGCGCAGTAGATGGTGGCGCTTATCCCCTTGTTGCTGGGCTAATAAACTTTCCATCTCAGCATCATAACGATCAAAATAGCGCTGTAGCATCGCCTCACCGAAAACTTCCTTTGAACGGAAGTAGTGATAAAACGACCCTTTCGGGATACCCGCGGTGGTGAGTAGCAAGCTAAGGCCCATACCATTGAAGCCAAGGCGCAAGCTGAGACTCTCGCCCGTAGCCAATAGATGCTCGCGGGTGTCTACCTGTGTATGCTGTATTTTGTTCATGCCAAAGAGCGTAATAGACCGATCGGTCTAGGTCAAGAAAAAAATGCCAACAGAGGAGCGCTGGCATTAATTTCAGATATTATCGGCTGTCTAACAGCACTTTTTTGTTTACGGGTTTGGGCTGCGACACTTATGCAGTAAATCCATTGCAGCTTGATACTCGGTAGTTTGAATATTCATCATGCCCAATAGGGTATGGAAAAGATTATCCTGAGAAATTTCATTATGTTGCGCACTGTCGGACAGACACTGGCGGTCAATGCCATAGTTTTTTGTATATTCAGGAGACAGCCACATTAAAAAAGGTATGTGTGTTTGCTGGCTAGGGGCGAACATATACGGAGTGCCATGCAAATACATGCCATTTTCTCCGAGTGACTCGCCATGATCGGAGAGATAGACCAGTGCGGTATTAAAGTTATTGTTGTGCTGTTGCAGTAACTTAATGGTGTTATCCAGCATCGCATCTGTGTAGAGAATAGAATTGTCGTAAGTATTCACCAGCTCCTGGGGAGTGCAATCCTGAATTTGGTTGCTATCACAGGTTGGGGTGAACTGGCGCATCTCTGGGGAGGATCGGCGGTAATATGCTGGGCCATGGCTGCCCATCTGATGCAATACAATCACTGCATCGCCTTGTAGTCCATTGATATAGTTATCTAATTTATAGAGCAATGCATTATCCAGACAGACGCCATTTTCGCAATCATTGCTTAACTTCAGCTGTGTCACATCCTGATGAGGAATGCGATCACAGGCACCTTTACAGCCGCCATCATTTTCCCGCCATAAGACATTCAACCCTGCGCGCGCCAGGATATCCATCAGCCCTTCCTGATGGCTAGCCAGTGTAGCATCGTAATTTTTGCGCGGCATATTCGAGAACATGCACGGCACCGACACCGCCGTTTCAGTGCCACAGGATGAAGCATTCTTGAAAAAGGTAACGTTTTGTTTCTGCAAGCGAGGATTGGTTTCTCGCCCATAACCACCTAGCGAGAAATTCTCTGCTCTGGCGGTTTCGCCGACCACTAAGATAACTAATGTTTTTTTCTGTTGCCCGCTAATCAGCGGGCCTTTATGGGCATCTTCACCTATCGTCACCAATGCCATGTTACTGGCAAAATATTTATGTTTCGCAAATTGAAAACTGCCGCTGACAAAGTTAGACGGCGTTAGCATCTTGACGATACTTTTATTGTTACGAATCAATGAGGCGTAATCTTTATAAAACAGGGTCGCGACCAGTAGGATAATCACGGTGGAGAGCAAAATATTGGCTGCGCGCAACCCCAACATATACCACCAAGGACGAGTGGCCCGGATGTGTACAAAACAGACAACAACCGCAGGGATAATGCCTAACACCAGCAACCACAGCGCCATGCGCGGGGTGAACAGGGCGGTGGCTTCCTGTGAGTTAGTCTCAAAGGCATTTTGCATCATATTGGCGTCGATCACGGCACCGTAACTGAACATAAAATAGTTAGCGACCGCGCTGCCGAGCAGAAACAGAATAATGATGGGTTTGCGCAGCAAGGGCACCGCGAGCAAGCTAAAAATAATATTAAGGGCGCAGAAGATGACTACCGGTATGGTTGCAGCAAAGAAATAGCTGTCACTGCTGTCAAAATGAATCAGCGACCAGGCTTTATAAATAAATAGTGCATTTTGGAACAGGGTAAAAAACAGTGTGCAAGACAGAATAAAAACCAATCCGTTACACTGTAACTTATGTCGTACATTCATTATGAAAATCAAACTCTACAGTTCACTCATTGCCAGCAGAGTAGCGCATGAAACTTAAGATAACCTTAGCGGTTGAGGTGCGCTCTGGGGCAAATATGATCGGTTTTTCTTACCGACAGAAATAGGGACTTGCCAGCGGCGGTGAAGCAGTCTTCAATTAAGGGACCAGCATCAGGAGATTATGTGGCTCAGCAACTTGAGTTTTTTGACATCCCCAGCCCATGCCGCGGTATCTGCCAAACAGATGACCGTGGTTTTTGTCGTGGTTGCATGCGCAGCCGGGAAGAGCGTTTTAATTGGATGCAGCTGAGTGATCCGCAAAAGCGCGATGTACTGCGTTTGTGTCGCCAACGTCTATTGCGCTTGCAGCGCGCCAACAAGCAGCCCGATGAATCTTTGCCAGAACAACCTTCTTTATTCTGATTCTTTGCTGCCTTTTTAACGTTTCTGGCGATTTTATGGCTCAGCCCCCAATTGACCCCTAATTCATTGACCAAGGATGATGATCCTTTTCGTCGGTTGTGTATGCTTATGGGCAAATAAACAAATGAGGTAGCTGATAATGGATACACGTAGCCAACTTGCTCCGCAAGGGCCTGAATTTTCCCGCATGATTTGCGGTTATTGGCGCCTGATGGAATGGGGTATGACGCCTGAACAACTGCTGGTCTTTATTGAACAGCATATTGAATTGGGTATCACCACCGCTGATCACGCAGATATTTACGGCGGTTATCAATGCGAGCAGGCATTCGGCAAAGCATTACGTCTTAAACCCTCCCTGCGTAGCCAACTGGAGTTGGTGAGTAAATGTGGTATTGCGACCACTGCGAAGCCGGAACATGCGCTGGGGCATTATATTACCGATCGTTCGCACATCATTGAAAGTGCTGAACAATCACTGACTCATCTGCATACCGACTATCTTGATTTATTGCTGATTCATCGCCCAGATCCATTGATGGATGCCGATGAAGTTGCTGAAGCATTCACTCAATTGCATAAAAGCGGCAAAGTAAAACATTTTGGTGTTTCAAACTTTACTCCGGCTCAATTTAGTTTGCTGCAATCGCGCCTGCCATTCTCATTGGTAACTAATCAGGTAGAGATTTCGCCGCTACATCAGCCGGCGATTGTCGATGGCACACTCGATGCTTGCCAACAATTGCGTATCAAACCAATGGCTTGGTCTTGCTTGGGTGGCGGTCGCTTATTTAGTGATCCTGAGTTCCAGACATTACGTGATGAATTACAAGCTGTTGCGGATGAAATTGGCGCGGAAAGTATTGAGCAAGTGGTTTACGCCTGGGTTCTGCGTTTGCCATCGGCACCGCTGCCAATCATTGGCTCTGGTAAGATTGAGCGGGTAAAAACTGCCTGGGCGTCACTCTCTCTGACGATGACTCGCCAGCAGTGGTTCCGTATTCGTCGTGCCGCGCTGGGCTATGATGTGCCTTAAGACTTTTCTTTGCGCCAGTTTAGGCTGGCGCAGCTTGGCTTCCCTCGGCGGGTACGGCCAATTGCAGTTGTGTCAGTGAGCAATATAGCCGCCAGATAAGCCCGGCCAGCTCTCGACCCGTGGCATCCGGATATTGCCCCAAAATAGCACTCATCCGCTGCAACTCTTGCAACGTGGCTTGCAACGACGTCGGTTGAATCCCTTTCTCGGTCATACAACCCTTCAAACAGTGGATACACACATCACGCACCGCAGACAGGGGCGCTGACGTGGTTTGCCAATCACGTAGTTGCCAGACCACATGGCTGCAATTGAGCAGCACCATCCCCCAGCGCAGTAGCCATAACCGGGCGGGTTGGTCCTTGCTAAGATTAAGCTGACTGATGCGATGATAAATCAGTGATTCGAATTGATGCTGACTCTGTCTCGGGTGACTGCTAAGTTGATCGATAAAATCACGGCGAAGCATGCGAATAATGCGGCGACTTTTGCGTTTATCCGAGCTGGGGCGCAGCAGCTGGAATGCGACACCGGCCAGCATAACCCCCACTAATTTAGCGATGTTATCATTCAGGAACTCTTGATAATCATAACTCGGTGGGTTGGTGACACTCAAGAAAGACCCCATAAATACAATCAGTTGCCCCCATAGCGAAGCATAAGACGGATGTTGGAGCTTCATCATTTGCATGGTGATTAAAATCGGGAACAGCAGCACGGCAAATTGCCAAAAATCATCTATTTGCACCATCACGCCAAATTTCAGAATAAAGCAGCCGATAGAGAGCAAAACAATGGCTTTCAAGAGGGTGGCGATGCTGTCCGTTGGTGAGGGTGTGGCAGAGTAGAGCACACAACTGACCGCGGCTAATGCCAGTGCCGCACTGCCAGAACTCCATTGTGTGTTGATCCAGAATGCGCAGCCGATAACAATACAAACGAAGGTTCTCAGGCCATTATAGGCCGCTTCATAGGTGTCGGTATGGCGAGCCAGTGATGCCACTGGCGGCGGCGATAACATGCCACTTTCCGGCTCTTTATCCAATTGCGCCAGCCAGCGATTCACTTGCAAATAGAGCCAGCAGAAATGACGTAATCGTAACCAGAAGGCCCGGTGACGATAGTCAAACTCATCATGAGGGGCGATTTGTTGCAGTATTTTGGCCAACTGATACTTATCACAATCCGGTTGTTGTAAGGCGGCCAGTAATTGTGCCAGAACCGTTGCCAAATTTTCCGGCGGCGAAGGCCAGTTAACCAACATACGGCGCAAACTGGTAATCACGCTAGTGATGCGTAGCTGGCGATGCAGAATAAAATTCAATACGTTATTTTGTCGCCGCAGCCGGTAGTGGCTCCAAAACGCCTGAATTCGCAGCAGATTCATGGTGAGGATCTGACCAATCAACCCCTCGTGTGAGGTGCGAATCTGTGGCGTCAGCTCGGTTTGCCATAATAATTCAGCATGTTCCAGTAAACGCGACTGCATCCGGCGCAGGGATGTCAGCAGTGCTTCGCCGTCGGAGGTACTGGGCAGCAGCATCATCATCAGCCCGCCGCAGAGAATACCGGTAATGACCTCACAAACCCTGGCTTGGGCAATATCAAAAATTTGTTGTGTATCAGTGATATTGACAGTCGAGAAAGCAATTATGGCGGTGGTGTAACCGGCTAATGCAAAAGCATAAGAAACGTTGTTCTGGTAATGATTTGAGACAAAAGTACAGCAGCCAATCCAGGCGGCAATGACAAAAGTAAACAACCAAGGGTCATTGAGGCAATGACCGGCAATCATCAACGATGCCGCGGCACCAATGAGGCTACCAATAACCCGACCAATACTTTTACTGATGACACCACCGACTGTCGGGAAACTGACAACCGCGGCAGAGGTCATTGCCCAGTAGGGTTCATCCAGATTCAGTGCAAAGGCAATCCACAGCGATAAGCACATCGCCAGTGAATTGCGCAGCGCGTAGCGCCATTGGCCAGCATTGGCTTTACCCCAAGGGGTTTGCTGCCACGAGGGGAAAGCAAGGCGCATGGCTTATTGCACCAAGGAGATAGTGCAGGTGGTACCGGCAATCAAAGTGACGTCGGCAGGAACATCCAGCAATTTAATTCTCACCGGAACCCGCTGCGCCAAACGCACCCAAGGGACATTCGGCTTCACATCGACCAATAAATTGCCGCTGGTATCGACACTCTGGTCATAAATTGCGCGACCAATACTTTCCACCACTCCCCGTAAAGGAATGTTGCCATTATACAGCACAATTTTGGCTTCATTACCTTCTCTAATGTGTCTCAGTTTGGTTTCTTCAAAATAGCCCATCACATAGAATGAGTCGGTATCTATTAGCGCGACTAAAGGAGTTCCTGTGGTTGCGTAGTCGCCTACGCGGGTCTGTAAGTTAGTGATATAGCCATTGGCTGGAGCATAAATACGGGTTTTGCTGAGATTCCATTTCGCTTGTTCAAGGTTGGCTAAGGCGCCTTGATAAGCCGCTTTCATACTCTCTGCGGTTAAATTGGCAATATCGAGATCTTCGCCAGAAATGATATTTTTCGGCAAGTTTCGGCGGCGTTCGGCTTCATGATTAGCTTTGGCTAATTCAGCCTGAGCCCTGACGACAGCCGCTTGGGCATTATCCAGCGCCAGCTGATAAGGTTGTGGGTCAATCACAAATAATAAGCTCCCCGAGCTTACCAACTGGTTATCATGAACTAGTATGTTAACCAGCCGGCCAGAGACCTCCGGGGTGATGCTGACTAATTCTGCCCGGACTTTGCCATCGCGAGTCCAGGGAGATTGCATGTAATAATTCCACATCCACCAACCAGCACAAAGTGCGAGGGCGAATACAATGACTGAGGTGAAGTATTTAAAAGACTGATGATTCATATCAATTTACCAACTGGCTAATATCCATAAAGAAACGCTGACTGCAATGACAAAAATTGACAGATCCATTAATATTGGATGCCAGATGTCACCAGAGTAGATCCAATTCCGTAGCATATGATGGATCAATAGCCATAACACCAAACCTAGCATAACCGCCTTAAACATTGGCGGGAAATAGATTGAGGCACCTAAAACCAAGTCTGAAAGTGGTGCGTTAGGGGATAATATAGATACATACATAAGGTTAATCCTTAAGAGGTAATTTTAGTAAATACATCATTTTTGCTAAAGGATTCCCCGTATTTATTGCTATTGTCCTAGCATCGACGGTATATATACATTTGTGTTTTTAATGTTAATTACCCAAAATAGACTGGACTCTGGTAGTTATGCTAGCACGCTAAATAAAAGGAGGGGCAATTGGAATCGACATTAGGATCTGATTTAGCACGATTAGTTCGCGTTTGGCGCGCACTTATTGACCATCGGCTGAAACCGTTGGAGCTGACCCAAACGCATTGGGTTACTTTGCATAACATTAATCGTTTACCACCTGAGCAATCACAGATTCAACTGGCAAAAGCGATTGGTATCGAACAACCATCACTGGTTAGAACCTTAGATCAACTGGAGGAGAAAGGTTTAATCACGCGGCATACCTGCGCAAATGACCGACGTGCGAAGAGGATAAAACTGACGGAACAGTCTTCACCGATAATAGAGCAGGTTGATGGAGTCATCTGTTCCACCCGTAAAGAAATTCTTGGGGGAATTTCGCCAGATGAAATTGAATTGCTATCTGGTTTGATTGATAAGCTCGAGAGAAACATTATTCAACTACAAAGCAAGTAATAATAAAGCTTTAGATTTCTATTCACAGCAGAAAGATTTTTTCGTTGAAAAAACAAGCCAGGGCGCATTACCAGCCCTGGCTTTTATTTAGGGATGACCTGAGGGCGATTAGCGTGGGCTAACAGTCACCGTGCTGCCACTGCTGGCGAGCATGACACGCTGACCAACGCTAAAGCGGGTTGGACCTTGCTTCTGAACGACCAGAATAGTGGTGCCATCATCTTTGCGAACTTCAAGCTGCACACCGTCAGTACGGTTCATTGCACCCTGAACACCTTGCCCAGCCATACCACCCGCCACAGCACCCGCTGCAGTTGCCAGGCTACGACCTGTGCCACCACCGACAGTATTGCCAAGGAAACCACCCAATACGGCACCACCGATAGCGCCCATAACATTGTTATCATCGCCGCCCTGAATAGTCACAGGACGCACGGAAAGCAATGTGCCGTAAGTCACCGTCTGTACTTGCTTCGCTTGTGAGGCGCTGAATACATCACCAGACAGCGTGCTGTTGTTAGCACAGCCGGTTAGAGTCACTGCGGCAATAGCAACGGCGATTAATGGCTTGATCATAAAAACTCCTATTAAAAATGCATAACCGTATTACGGTTTAGTATGCCAGGGATATCCAAATCCAGTCCATTGACGGCCTAGTATTTGCATAAAGTATGGCTTACCCAAATGTTTATTTCACTACTTAACTGATTTTTGACGACGTGCTTAATTTTTCTACCACTTCAATGGGTCGCAGCTTAGCGGTTTATCCTTCAACCAATATTAAACGGCAGTTTAACTTTCTTAAAGTAAGAAATATCACTCCAATAAATGAAACCGTAAGAACTAATGACTTTTATGTGACCTTTCCTACAAATAGAAAGCATTCTTTAAGACATGCCCCTATGGCGGTATACACTTAAAAAAGTATATCTTTTCATGGTGTTAATTTTACTATTCCGACATGGTTCACGGAAAGTCTTGTCACTATTTTATCCCTTGAGGGGAAATAAGGTCATTGCTATGAAATCAGGCCGTTTTATTGGAGTCATGTCAGGAACCAGTCTGGACGGGATTGATGTGGTGCTGGCGGCTATTGACCAGCGCATGGTGGCTCAGCAGGCCAGTTACAGTCACCCGATGCCAGTGCAGTTGAAAAAAGATATTCTTGGCATGTGTCAGGGCCAGTCAACCACCTTATCGGCCGTCGGTAAGCTTGATGCCGAATTGGGGATATTATTTGCCGAGGCAGTGCTGGCCTTGTTGGCCAAAGAGGGACTGACGGCGCAAGACATCACGGCGATTGGTTGCCACGGGCAAACTGTGTGGCATGAGCCGCTGGGAGAACCCGCCTTTACTATGCAATTAGGGGATAATAATCGCATTGCGGCGATGACCCACATTGCCACCGTTGGCGATTTCCGCCGCCGCGATATGGCTTATGGCGGGCAGGGCGCGCCTTTAGTCCCCGCCTTCCACCATGCCTTATTAGCCCACCCCACAGAGCGGCGCATGGTATTGAATATTGGCGGCATTGCGAATTTATCGATGTTGCTGCCAGATTTACCGGTGCGTGGTTTTGACACTGGCCCGGGAAACATGCTGATGGATGCCTGGATCTGGCGCAACCGTTCACTGCCTTATGACAAAGATGCGGCTTGGGCGCAGCAAGGGCAGGTCAATCAATCACTGCTTGAGCTAATGTACAGCGACCCTTACTTTGCGTTACCGGCCCCGAAAAGTACCGGGCGTGAGTATTTCAATGCCGGGTGGCTGGATAAACAACTGGCTAAAATTCCGGCAATAGCACCTGAAGATGTCCAGGCCACGCTGGCTGAGTTAACTGCGCTATCAATCGCAGAGCAGGTTCAACTGGCAGGAGGTTGTGATCGTCTGTTGGTCTGCGGCGGTGGCGCGCGTAATCCGCTGGTGATGTCGCGGATGTCGGCGCTGTTACCGGGCACTGAAGTGTGTGTGACGGATGATTTCGGTGTCAGTGGTGATGATATGGAGGCACTGGCCTTCGCTTGGCTGGCATTTCGCACTTTATCAGGTAAATCGGGCAATTTACCCTCAGTAACCGGCGCGAGTTGCGAGACCATTTTAGGAGCAGTCTATCCTGTATCGTCACGATGAGGGTGCTAAGCTGCCATAGATTAGGGCAGCTTATTCACTCAATAAGGACGACATCATAATGAAACGCTTTCTTTGCATAACAGTGGCAATGGCGCTGGTGGGGTGTAGCCTGGTACAACCGAAGAACGAAATTTTGCATTATCAATGCGGTACTACCAAGCTGACGGTAATGCAGGACAATAAGCAAGATAAGGTCAGTTTTGTTTTAGACGGTGAACAGTTGACGCTACCGCAAGTGCGCGCGGCATCTGGCAGTAAATACAGTGATGGGCATTACACTTTCTGGTCGAAAGGCAACAGTGCTTTTGTTGAACGTGGCGATAAAATCATTATCAATGATTGTGTTTTGATCAAGTAATCGGGCCATTGTCGGTTCAGGGTGATTGTGATTCTGTTGCTGCAAGGGCAGAATGATAATCACTGCTTTCCTGCGCGTTATAGAGCTTATATGACTGACAATAATGAATTTGATGTTGCAGATTTGCGCCGTGAATATATTCGTGGCGGTCTACGCCGTAGCGATTTAACCGAAAATCCATTGGAATTATTCGAGCGCTGGCTAAAACAGGCGTGTGATGCCCGTTTGCCCGACCCAACCGCCATGTGTGTGGCAACCGTTGATGCTAATGGCCAGCCTTATCAGCGCATTGTGCTACTCAAGCATTATGATGATCAAGGGATGGTGTTTTACACCAATTTAGGTAGCCGCAAGGCGCAGCAATTAGCTGAGAATCCACATATCAGCTTGTTATTCCCTTGGCATATGTTAGACCGGCAAGTCATTTTCCTTGGCAAAGCTGAACGGCTTACCACCCTCGAAGTGCTGAAATACTTCAGCTCGCGCCCTAAAGATAGCCAGATTGGTGCTTGGGTATCCCAGCAATCTTCACGGATTTCAGCCCGCGGAGTGCTGGAAAGCAAATTCCTCGAGCTAAAACAAAAATTCCAGCACGGTGATATCCCTCTCCCCAGTTTTTGGGGCGGATTTCGCGTTAAATTCGACTCTGTCGAGTTTTGGCAAGGTGGCGAACATCGTCTGCATGACCGTTTTATTTATCAGCGAGATGCAGATGCATGGAAAATTGACCGTTTAGCCCCTTGAGAATGATGAAATAATTGTGGTTAAACCTAGCGCTCGCGGGACGGGCGCTTTATTCTATACCTTCCTTGAGCACCCCTCGTAAAATACAATTTTTGTACCAGACAATGTTTGTCACAGAGAATGTTTGTCACAGAGAATTTTTGTAGCAAGCAATGTCTCGTAAAAGAACATGTTTCGTAAAAGACAATGGAGTCGTTGATGACCAGCAGCAACCTGATTAAACAATTGCAAGAGCGGGGCCTCGTTGCCCAGGTTACGGATGAAAACGCGTTAGCAGAGAGACTGGCGCAAGGGCCAATTTCACTGTATTGCGGTTTCGATCCTACCGCAGACAGCTTGCATTTGGGCCATCTGGTTCCATTGTTATGCCTAAAGCGTTTCCAACTGGCAGGGCATCGCCCTGTGGCCTTGGTTGGCGGTGCTACCGGCATGATTGGTGATCCGAGCTTTAAGGCCAGCGAACGTAAGCTGAATACCGAAGATACCGTCAATGAGTGGGTGGAGAAAATCCGCCGCCAGGTTTCACCCTTCCTGGATTTTGATTGCGGTGAAAACAGTGCGATTGCCGCGAATAACTATGACTGGTTTGGTGGCATGAACGTGCTGACTTTCCTGCGCGACATCGGCAAACACTTCTCTGTTAATCAGATGATTAATAAAGAAGCGGTGAAACAGCGCTTGAATCGCGATGACAGCGGTATTTCATTCACTGAGTTTTCATACAACTTGTTGCAAGCATACGATTTCGCCTGCTTGAACAAAGCTCACGGCGTAGTCCTGCAAATTGGCGGTTCGGACCAGTGGGGCAACATTACCTCAGGTATCGACTTGACTCGTCGTCTTCACCAGCAGCAGGCTTATGGTCTGACCGTGCCGTTGATCACTAAAGCAGATGGCACCAAGTTTGGTAAGACCGAAGGTGGCGCAGTATGGCTTGATCCGCAGAAAACCAGTCCGTACAAATTCTATCAATTCTGGATTAATACTGCGGATGCTGATGTTTATCGCTTCCTGAAATTCTTTACTTTCATGAGCATGGAAGAGATTAATGCACTGGAAGAAGAAGATAAAAACAGTGGCAAAGCACCACGGGCGCAGTATGTACTGGCCGAAAATGTGACCGCTATGGTTCATGGCGCTGAAGGTCTGGCAGCGGCCAAACGTATTACCGATAGCTTGTTTTCAGGTAATCTGCATGACATGACCGAAGCTGACTTTGCCCAGTTGGCACAAGATGGGATGCCGACGATTGAGCTGAGCCGTGATGCAGATTTGCAGCAAGCGCTGGTGAATGCCGAGCTGGTGCCGTCCCGCGGTCAGGCACGCACGATGATTAACTCTAATGCCGTTGCCATCAATGGTGAGAAGCAGTCAGATCCAGAATATACTTTCACTGATGCTGATCGCCTATTCGGCCGCTATACCTTATTGCGCCGTGGCAAAAAACATTATTGCCTGATTAGCTGGTTATAAGAATGAAATAAGATAAGGGGCAGAAATGTCCCTTATTTTTTTTAAGCGCCCTTAACTTTAGGCCGTATCATGAAAAATATACTTTCGATTCAATCACACGTTGTTTTTGGTCATGCAGGGAATAGCGCTGCTGAATTTCCTATGCGCCGGATGGGGGTTAATGTCTGGCCGCTGAATACTGTCCAGTTTTCCAATCATACGCAATATGGTCACTGGACCGGATGTGTGATGCCCGCCAGCCATTTAACTGAAATTGTCCAAGGCATTGCCAATATTGATCGGCTGAAAGATTGTGATGCTGTATTGAGTGGTTATATTGGTTCCCCCGAGCAAGGCGGCCATATATTGGCGGCAGTGGCGCAAGTAAAACAGGCCAATCCAGCAGCTTGGTATTTCTGCGACCCGGTGATGGGGCATCCTGAGAAGGGCTGTATTGTTGCTCCCGGTGTGGCTGAGTTCTTCTGCAAAGAGGCATTACCCGCCAGTGATATTATTGCCCCCAATCTGCTTGAACTAGAGCAACTTAGCGGTGTGCGAGTAGAAAATGTCGAGCAGGCGGTTAACGTTGCCCGCGAACTTTGTGCTAAAGGGCCAAAAATTGTATTGGTTAAGCACCTGAGCCGAGCAGGTTATCATGCTGATTGCTTTGAAATGCTCTTAGTTACCGCTGATGAGGCATGGCACATTAGCCGCCCGCTGGTGGACTTTGGCGCTCGTCAGCCGGTGGGTGTCGGTGATTTGACCAGTGGTTTATTATTGGTCAATCTGCTTAAAGGCGAGCCACTGGATAAGGCGCTTGAGCATGTGACGGCGGCAGTATATGAAGTGATGCTGAAAACTCAGGCAATGGGTGAGTATGAGCTTCAGGTGGTTGCAGCGCAGGATACTATTGTTAATCCGTCATGCCAATTCACCGCTAATCCCCTTGGTATTTGAAGTCGCAGAGTTGTTAGCTACGTGCACTCATCCCAGTGACTTAGTGAACTAAGCTCCAGTGGATTCGTTCAGTTGCCGCCTTGCTGCAATACGAAATCTATTGGGTAGATAAGCTGCCATTTATATCAAGCGCCCCTTAAAGAGGGGCGCTGTTATTAATTTAATCTCTTATTTCTTCGCGTCTTCGGCGGCTAATGCCGCTTTTACTGCTGGGCGTTCAGCCACTCGTGCCATAAATTTATCTAAATGGCTGCGTTGCTTAATTTCAAGCTTCAACGCATTGGCCCAGCGGGTGACGGTAAATAGATAAGCGTCAGCTACACTGAATTTTTTGCCTAACAGATAATCATGCTGTGCTAATACGCTATCGACATAACTGAATTGCTTATCCAGCCGCTCACGAGCAATCGCTTTATACTCTTCAGGTGTTTTTGAATTAAACAGTGGGCTGAAACCTTTATGTAATTCAG
The DNA here is from genome assembly GCF_902170305.1 of Yersinia alsatica. Classification (GTDB taxonomy): domain Bacteria; phylum Pseudomonadota; class Gammaproteobacteria; order Enterobacterales; family Enterobacteriaceae; genus Yersinia; species Yersinia alsatica. Next base: position 136,351 of record NZ_CABHWW010000014.1, read on the forward strand.
TCGCAACGAAGTTTAACCACTCAATGGCATGGTAGCGGGAAAGGGTACCTGATGGGGCAATCAGATGGCGATCAGGCACTTTATCCGCCAAATATTGCACGATAGCCACACCTTCAGTTAGCAGGCTACCATCATCCAGCAGCAGCGCGGGGACCTGTCCTTTGGGATTGATGCTTAAATAGTCTTCACCCGTTTCAGTCTTTTTGGTCGCCAGATCGACGCTTTCAATACTGAAGTCCAATCCTGCTTCACGTAATACGATATGCGGAGATAAAGAACAGGCACCGGGTTTATAGAACAATTTCATCACAAACTCCTTAATAGAGCACTGAAAGAAAAAAGCTTCCTTAATCCTAAGGCAGACGAGAGAAAAATGCAGCTAGCGACGTAAGATAATTATGCGGAAAATAACAGTGGGAATAGAAATCAATGTGGTGCAAGAAATAAAGCGCCCGCAGCGGAGAGGACTTCCCCGCTGTAGGTCATCCATGACAGCTAATTTCTGTCAGTGGAAATTAATTACCGTGGTGGACGGGTGCTGATCGATGCTGACCAGCTAAAAGTGGTGGTGCTTGGTGCTGTTTTTTTGGTTTTTCTTTCGACGCGGGTTAACTTGGCGACTTGTTCTCTGGCGTGCATGATTTTTTCTATTGCTTCGTCTTTGACTTTATTTTGTTCTGAATTGGTTAATGCCCTTCCTAAATTGATCCTGGCTTTATCGAGTTGCGTTTTGACGTCACGTTGCTCACTTTCGGTCATTTCTTTTAATGTCAGCTTTTTCATTTTTTTTGCCTTGTTTGCATCAGTCCTACACAGTGTACAACCTTATGCTGTACGGGGATGTAAGAGATTGCGATCCAGGCGACATTAATTACCATAAAAGCCTGTTAGCGGTTTCAAATAGGAAATAAAGAACCCCGCTTTACGAAAAATTTCGCAAAGCGGGTAGTAGCAGCAAGACCAGGAGTGAAGAAAAAGCGAGTGCAAAGCCTATTGGCTATAGCAATCGTGAACCGTAGCCCCACAGTAGAACGGTCAGGCCAAGGAGTAACTCTAATACTAAAACGCCAATGGCAAAGGTGGAGCCGGAGAAGATAAATCCCTCTTGTCGGTCAATATTCAAGAAGGTAGGGATCCCCAGATACATCAGATAACCGGCATAGCAAAGTGCCACAATCCCCACCAGCAAACACAGCCAAATAATAGGGTAGAGGGCCACCACACCCGCTAAAAACATCGGTGTCGCGGCATAACCGGCGAACAGGGTACAACTTTGCCAACTGGGGCGGCTTTCATAGCGGCGCGCCATCCAGTAAATCACGCGGCCCATCAGGGCGACGGCGGCCAGGATCAAAACATAGAAAATAATGGCGGAATAGAGCGCGGTAAGGGGTGTCAGTTTTATGCTCTGGCCATCACCGAAATTCCAGCCCACTTGCGTGGTGCCGATAAACGCGCAAATCACCGGAATAGCGGCCATCAACAGTACGTGATGAGCATACAGGTGCTGGACACTTTCACCTTCATGCTTGATTTGCTGCAATTCCTGACTGGGATGGGTCAGAAGCCCCCATACATGGTTGATCATAAGTCACCTCCTTGCCCGCTACCGGCCGCGAATAACAGACAAATATCATCCCCATAGCACTGGGGGATGGGGTTTAATGCCACACGACCTAAGATCAGTATAGTTCGTTTTTTACACTGTCATAATGTGATGCTGTTCACGCACAAGTGGGAGAGGATTGCAGACATCAATAGCTTAAATACCTAAGATAGGTCATTAACCATATCAATGAACTCACCACAGGAGCAGTTAATGGGTATTCAGGGAAATGATAGTCGGATCGACAACATAGAGTTTGCCGTCAGTGACATTGCCCGTTCGAAGGCGTTTTATGGCACGGTTTTCAACTGGCAGTTTACTGATTACGGGCCGGGATACTGTGAGTTTACTGATGGCCGGTTGACTGGGGGTTTTACTACCTTAAGTGAGGTTCAGCCTAATGGCGGGCCGCTAATTATTCTGTATGCAGATAATTTAGAACAGACGCAAAAACGTCTGGTAGCGGCGGGTGCGCCAATTGTGGTGCCTATTTTTGCTTTTCCAGGTGGACGACGTTTCCACTTTACCGATCCAGATGGTTATCAATTGGCGGTATGGTCAGATAACTAAGTTGCCCATGATCAACTTGAAAAAAACCGCCCAAGAGTGAAAGGCGGTTTTTAATCTCAGCGGATTAAGCCGTATTGCTTTATTTCTTCTCAATCAGTGGGCTGTATTCCACTGGCACCCAAGTGTAACCGACTTTATCAGCCCGAACATGGCCGAGGCCAGGGAACGGAAGATGAGCACCGGCTACCCACAGTTTGTCTTTCGCGGCTTCAGCAAAAATGGCTTTGCGGGTTGCAATGGCCTGTTTGCTATCAGAATCAAACTCTAAAGAGACATTCGGATGTGCGAATTGAATGGAGTGACTGTGCACGATATCCCCCCAAACCAGCAAATTGTCACCTTTTGAAGAGAAAAGATATGAGGTATGGCCCGGTGTATGGCCCGGAGTCGGCACCACTTTGACGCCAGGGAGTAGGGTTTCACCCGCCGTGTATATTTTTAACTTATTATTGGCGACATAAGGGGCAACCGACTCCATTGATTTTTCAAACATTGGGCGGTGCTCTGGTGGTGCCTTACTGGCGACGTCTTTATTCAACCAAAAATCCGCATCCCCTTTTGACACATAGACCGTGGCGTTGGAGAACACGGCTTTGCCTTGATTGTTGATGCCACAAGCATGGTCGGGGTGCAGGTGAGTCAGTAGCACGGTATCAATCTGTTCCGGCTGATAACCTGCGGCGCGAATATTATCCACCACTACCCCGAGTGTCGGCCCGAAACATTGTGCCGCGCCAGCATCAACTAACACCAAGTGACTGCCGGTGTTAATCAAGAAAGCATTTACCGCTGTCTGCACGCCGTTAGTGCTATCAATAAACATACTGGAGAGCAGCGTTTGGATATCTTTTTCGCTGATATCTTTCAGCAGATTAGTGCCCAGTTTTATATAACCGTCATAGATAGCCGTGACTTCAAAATCCCCTAATGCCATCCGGTAGTAACCGGGAACCTGTGTTTGCTGCTGGGCGGGCGCTGCGGCGCTACTGATCGTCGGCAGGCTGAGAGCCAGAGTGCTGGCCCCGACAACTGACAGCGCCAGTAATGTTTGGCGGAGTTTTGTTTTGCTAAGCAATGCAGTCTTCATCGATACCCTCAGAGGTGAGTAAAAAATCTTGTTATAGACCAAATGTATTTTCTAAATGGATGGTTGTCACTCAAAGGATTGAGCAGGGGCAGTGTTTAGGAAATATTAGGTGGGGGGATGGAAATTTCCAGTTTGGCGTAGGAACGTCGTCGGCAAGCGTAAAAATAAAAACAGCGCCCCAGAGGAGCGCTGTTAGTTAGTCAGATAATTATGCTGCTGTTACCGGGGTGGCTTTCTTGCTGTCACTCGGTGCCAATGTCATGCGATACAGTTTTGGCGCAGTCAGCATCATCAGTACGGCGATGACGGCGGTGACAATACCAATCTGCATAAACACGTGGCTGTAGATAGCCAGTGATGCATGGGCGTCGGTGATATCACTTGGTACAGCGGTCAATGCCGCGACTTTACCGGCGATCAGGGCTGCTGCCGCAGTGGTCAGGAACCATGACCCCATGATGAAGCCCATTAAACGCTGAGGAACCAGCTGTGCAACCATCGCCAGACCGAGGCCAGAAATCATTAATTCACCGATACTTTGCAGTGCATAGCTCAGAATCAGCCAGTTGACGGAGACGATACCGTGCTCGTTAGCGAAGCTTGCGCCCCATGGCAAGACCAGGAATGCCGCAGAACAAAGCACCATGCCGAAAGCAAACTTATGTGGCATTGGCAGGCGGTCGCCCATTTTATTATAGATAGCGGCCAATATTGGGCTGGCAACCATGATCCAGAATGGGTTCAGTGCCTGATATTGTTCTGGTTCAAAAGCAATGCCAAAGATTGAATGCTCAACGTTATGAATAGCAAAGAAGTTCAGTGAGGTTGGCATTTGGCTATACAGCACAAAGAACACCACGGCTTCCAGCATCAACAGGAAAGCCACAATCATTCGGCGACGTGCTGTCCCGTGCAGAGAAAACGTCTCTTTGGCAAAGATAAAGATAATGCCCAGTGAAACCAGTGCCAGTGCCCAGCGCGCCACAATTTGATTGTGCAACAACCAGCTAGACAGGGTAACCAATGCAACCACGCCAATCAGTACCATCAGTAATTTTTTAAACTGCAATGGTGCAAAGTCAGGTTTAGAACCTTGGTTTTTCACCCACTTACGGCAGAACCAGAAGTTCACCAGAGTGATCAACATCCCCACTACGCTGAGAGAGAATGCCACGCTCCAACCATATTTAGCGGCTAACCATGGTGTTGCCAGCATAGAGAAGAACGAACCGATATTGACGGACATATAGTACATGGTGAATGCACCGTCCAAACGCGGGTCGTCTTTGTTATAGCAGGTTGAGAGCAGGGAGGATGGGTTAGCTTTAAACAAACCATTACCAACAGCAATGGTCGCCATGCCCAGATAAACCCAGAAAATGTCATGACCCGAGTAGGCGATCATGGTATAGCCCACTGCCAATGTCAGTGCGCCGAGCACGATGACACGTTTCGCGCCGAGAACCTTATCACCTAACCAGCCACCGATGGCCACAAAGCCATAAACCAGTGCGCTGAAGGAAGAGAATAACGTGATGGAATCGGCTTCGCTCATCCCGAGCATTTTGACCAGATAAACGGCCATGATCCCTTGCAGGCCGTAATAACCAAAACGTTCCCAAAGCTCTATAGAAAAGATCAGATAGAACGCTTTCGGCTGCTTGAAAGCATTCATGCTGATGTTTTCGGGCTGTTCACTGTTTGGTGGTTGTTGATTGCTGTTTGCTGTTGACACGAGAAACCTCTGTTTTTCACTACCGGCCATAAATGACAGGAAATACAAAAGTGAATGCGCGGATGGCATCCTTTTGCGTTGTTATAAGATGTTTGGCGGCGGTTAATGTTCACTATCTTTGTCAACGAGACAAGGCTTTTGTAATGTTCTGTTACATATATCCCTCTCAGCTCGATGTAACCATGTTACAAATGTTATGCAGTATTAACGTTTATGTTTTGGCTGTTTGGCGAATTTTTGTTTTGATTAAAAGCTGAACTGATTTTATTTAGTGATATATTCTGCTATTTGGCTAATTTATGGTTCATATAGTTATCTGTATGTGAATAACCAAACCAATATTGTGCTTATATGGAAAAGTCTGAAATTATCCAAATTTAGCTTAAATGTTAACCAGGTAAAAACCTGAGCCGCGAGTTAAACTGGGATCTGGATCAGAGAGTTGTGTAAATTTTTTCATCTAAAAGCACCCCAAGGGCAAAACATAGGGTGCGAGCACAATGATATACTGCTGGTAATCGTAAAAATCTGAGTATTGTATGGATATCAAACAGCTTATCTATCTCTGTAATTTAGAGCGCGAAAAACACTTTGGCCGCGCGGCTGAAGCCAGCTTCGTTAGTCAGCCGACACTGTCGATGCGCTTGAAAAATCTGGAGCGGGAGCTGGGAGTGGCCCTGATAAACCGTGGCAATAACTTTGAAGGATTTACGGCGGAAGGTGAGCGTGTTTTAGCTTGGGCGCGGGAGATTGTCTCGGTCTATCAAGGGCTAAAACTAGAAGTTGAGTCACTCAAAAATGGGTTAAATGGCACGCTGCGTATTGGTGTGGTGCCACAATGCAGTATTTCACTGGCGCGTTTGCTGAAAAGCGCCAGCGAGCACTATCCCCATCTGGACTATCGGGTTTCAGTATTAAGTGCGGATCAGCTGCTCGAGGCGTTGACCGGTCACTCAGTGGATGTCGGTATTGGCTTTTTTGAACTGAACACATTGAAAGAATTGCATTTTCAGGTTCAGCCTTTAGTTGATAGTGGTGTTGATGTGGTGTTTCATCCCGAGCATTTCCCTGATTTGGTTGGTACTGAGCCGCTGACATTGGCGCAAACAGCCGCCTTACCACTCTGTTTAACGGAGCCTAGCCGCTATTTTCGCCGCTATCTGGATAACAACTTTCGCGATGCGGGGCTGTCATTGCATGCCCGGCTGGAAAGCACCTCAATTTTCCAGTTGTTACAAGGTGTTTTTGTCGGGCTGGGCTGCGGGTTGTTCCCTCAGGGCAGTTTGTTGCCGGATATGTCGCCAGCACTACAGCGGCGGCCAGTGGATATCCCTAAGATGAGCCGACATGCCGCCGTGGTCGTGGCTGAGCCAGGGCGAGTCACACCACTGGCTCAGCATTTCTTTGATGTTGCCCACGCGTGGTTAGCGACTCACGAAGCTTGATGACCAGCAGTATGGATGAGCATCAAACGGCTTGCCCTAACGTGTGGCGGAGGCGGTTGGTCCAGCCTGCGGTTGCCACGTTAAAGATAATACTCAGTAATTGTTCATTGCTGATGCCAAGGGCGAGCAATGGGCTGACGTGCTGCGGGCTAAAACGTTCCGGTGCGCGGGTCAATTCGGCAGTAACATAAATAAGCTGGTGGGTGATTTGCTTATCTGCTTGGCTTGCCAGCGCGCAATCAATCCCGGCCTGTAGCGCCGCCAGTAATGATGAATTCCCGGCCCATTGCTGCAAATGGTGTTGATGACGCGCCTGACAGTAGCGGCTGCCGTTGATCCGGCCACTGACCAGTGCTATCCACTGTTGCCAAGCCGTGGCAGCTGAATCGACGGTCACTAACTGAAGGTTTTGAGCCTGCGCGGTAATCGCATGATAAGCATGTGAACTGAGTGGGTGGAGTGCCAATAATTGGTTCAGTGTCAGCTCAGGATTAACCTGTGGCTCTTCAGTCGCTGTTGCTGTTAATCCCGGCAACCAACCTTGCCATAGAGAGTCAATCTCCGGTAACTGACTTGCGCTGGCATCTTCCATGCGCGGGAAACCGGGCAACATGACAGTCGGATAGCCGGCCTGAGCCGAAAAACCGGCTACGACTCGGGCCTGATAACCCACAAAACCAATTACCTGCGATAAAACAATAATATCTGCGTTGCTCAAGCCTACGTCGGCTAATTGTTGCAGTGCGTGCCTATCGATTAAGGTCGGCTGACTGGCGAGTTGGCGAGCATATTGGGTAATTTGTGTTAGCCGCATATTGCTTTCCCGCGATGCATCCGGGCTGGAAAGCGGGGTAAGACGCGCGGCATAGTGGCTGCACAAACGTTGAACGCCGGTCACCTGCGCGACGGTCAATGCGCTACTTAGTCGGTCATAGAGCGAGAATCGATTGTCGTGATCTGGCTCGACAATCGCCGGGAAAAGCGCCTGATACATCGCATCTGAAGCCCGTAAGATAAGGGCGTGATGCTGCAATGCGTCATCTAATGCGGCGGGAACACTCTCGGCTAGGCCGAGCAGAAAAATACCTTGTTCAGTGGTGTTCTCATCATGGTGGAGGTTGCTGATATTACTACTATTGGCACAGTAACTTTCATCGCTGACTGGCACCGCGAGGCTCCCGCCGCTACGTTGAGTTTCATGATACCAATGGGCATTATCGTGGCGTCTAAATTGCACCATAGTGACCTCCGTTAGGGACAGCAACATGCCAGTGTGAAAGGCAGCAGTGGGGTAATCACAACTGAATGACCGGCCGGATGTGAGTAGCGGATTAGTACGGAATCTGACTGGGAGCAATGCAAAGTGCAAGGGTTCGACATCGGCAATATATCCTGTTGTTTTGAGGAGTGAACACAGTGGATATCATTGCTGATTGGGTTTGCGAGATAAAATAATGTTAAACCATAATCCATAACCAAAAGTAATAACATATTATTATATATAACAAAAATGTTGTTACGTTAGTCAGTAATTGACTAATGGATGAGGAAAATAGAAAAAATCCGCGCCGGATAGGTCGCGGATGACAAAGCGGGGCGTGGCCTTACTTAGCCGGTGGTGGGCGATTACTCTGGTTTCTTCAGGTTCAACTCATTCATTGCCGCAATACTGAAACCGCCATCAACATGCAGGATTTCACCGGTGATGCCTGCGGCTAAATCGGAACACAGGAATGCGGCCGGATTACCGACATCTTCAATGGTGACGGTGCGACGAATAGGAGTTACCGCTTCACAATGTGCCAGCATTTTACGGAAGCTATCAATACCTGAAGCTGCCAGTGTGCGAATTGGCCCCGCAGAAATGCCATTGACACGAATACCTTCTGGCCCCATGGCATTCGCCATATAGCGCACGTTGGCTTCCAGAGAGGCTTTTGCCAAGCCCATTACGTTATAGTTTGGAATAGCACGTTCAGCACCCAGATAGGTCAGGGTCAGCAGGGCCGAGTTCGGGTTGAGCATGGTACGGCAAGCTTTTGCCATAGCGACAAAACTGTATGAGCTGATGTCGTGCGCAATGCCAAAACCTTCGCGGGTGACGGCATCAATATAATCACCTTTTAACTGATCCGCTGGAGCAAAACCAATCGAATGCACGAAACCATCAAATTTCGGCCAAGCTTGGCCTAAGTCAGTAAACAGCTGCTCAATACTCTCATCCTGCGCGACGTCGCAAGGGAAAATCAGTTTGGAACCGAGTGCCGCCGCAAACTCTTCAACGCGACCTTTTAATTTGTCATTCTGATAGGTGAAGGCCAGTTCAGCCCCTTCGCGGTACATGGACTGGGCAATGCCATAAGCAATTGATAATTTGCTGGCGACACCTGTTATCAGAATGCGTTTGCCGGTAAGAAAACCCATAGCAATAATCCTTTTGTGTACATTAACTGGGCGCGATATTGAGCCGGTACTGTATTGAGGTCTCTCCACGCAGAATTCGCCGCGTGGCAGTATTAAAAATTGCCGGAATCCCGCCGCCAGGCATCGGCGGTCAATGCTTCACCAAAATGGCTGGCAATTAAGCGTTTGGTCAGATCATGCAGCGGCGCCGCCAACACTTCAGCGGTGCTGCCACGTTCCACTACTTCCCCTTCATGCATCACAATCACTTGGTCACTGATATGCTTCATCATGCCTAAGTGCTGAGTCACATAAATATAAGATATTCCGTGCTTTTCCTGTAACTCCAGCATCAGATTAATAATCTGCGAGCGCATGGACATATCCAGTGAGGCTAGCGCTTCATCGGCAACAATCACTTTGGGTTGCAAAATGAGTGCCCGCGCCAGCGCGATACGCTGCTTCTGGCCTGAAGCCAACATATGAGGATAGTAATTAGCGTGATCAGGTAACAGCCCCACCTGACGTAAAGTCTGATAAATGCGCTGCTCACGGGCGGCTGAGTCTAAATCCGTGTTCAGCTTCAGTGGCGCATCCAGCAGTTGACCAATACGTTGGCGCGGATTCAGTGAGGTGCTAGGGTCTTGGAAAATCATACGGATACGTTGACTACGATAGGCGTAATCACCATAAACCAGACGATGGTCGTCAATGAGCAACTCACCGTCAGTCGGTTCAATCATGCCTGATAGCATCTTCGCCAGTGTGGATTTACCCGAGCCATTCTCACCAATAACCGCCAGTGTTTGTCCCTCACGTAAGGTAAAACTGACGGATTTAACCGCCTCTACATGTTGGCGGCGAAATAACCCGGTGCGATAGCGGAAGGTTTTGCTCAGGTTACGGACTTCGAGCAGCGTCTCGGCCATTATTGCTCCTCCAAATTTAAGGGGAAGTGGCAGGCAAAGGCGTGGTTTTTAACCAATCGCAAGCGCGGCGTTTCAATGCAGGTTTTTTGTGCATACGGGCAACGTGGCCCCAGACGACAGCCGATCGGCAAATGTTCCAGTGATGGAATGGCTCCCGGCAAAGTATTCAAGCGGCTTTTATGTGGCAAAGAACGACCAAAATCGGGCATGGCGCGGATCAAGGCTTGAGTATAGGGATGATGCGGGGCCGCCAGCAGATCTTCACAAACGGCACTTTCCACGGTTTGACCGCAATACAGCACATTAACCCGGGTCGCCCATTTGCTCATCATCTGCAAATCATGGCTAATGAGCAAAATAGTGGTGTTGTTGTTCTGATTCAGCCGCGCCAGCAGGCGGAAAATTTGTGCCTGGGTGGTCGGTTCCATCGCATTGGTCGGTTCATCGGCGATCAGCAGCCGTGGCTGGTTTGCCAGAGCGATAGCAATCATAACTTTTTGGCATTCACCCTCGGTCAGCTCATAAGGGTAACTGCGCATAATATCTTTGTGGTCTTTGATCCCCACCCGGTGCAGCAACTCTATCGCGCGCCGTTGACGCCAATGAAATCGCTGCCACCAGCGGCCTTTATACGTCCAGCCGGGGATGGCTTGCTGTAGTTGTTGGCCAATACTTTCGGAAGGGTCCAGACAAGATTGCGGCTCTTGGAAAATCATCGAAATATTATGGCCGATCACCTTACGCCGCTCACGTGGGGTCAATTGCAGCAGGTCAATATCGTCAAAACGAAAACGGTCTGCGGTGATGCGCCAGTTATCTTTGCTGACTCCGCAGATAGCTTTGGCAATCAAACTCTTACCTGAGCCAGATTCACCCACTAATCCACGGACTTCCCCCTCTGTCAGAGTAATGCTAATGCGGTCAACCGCCTTTACCATGCCCTCAGAGGTCATAAATTCAATAGTGAGGTTACGAATATCAAGTAACGGCATTATTCCACCCCCGCATTAATCGCTCGGCGCATACCATCACCTAACAGGTTTACCAACAACACACTCACTAAAATGGCACCGCCGGGCAGCATCACCGTCCAAGGGGCAACATAGACTAAATCCAGTGAATCACCCAGCATGGCACCCCATTCCGGCGAAGGTAACTGCGCGCCTAAATCGAGAAAGCCCAAGGCGGCGATATCCAAAATGGCCATCGAAAGGGCGCGGGTAAACTCCGTCACTAACACCGAGGCAATATTGGGCAAAATGGCATAGGCCAGAATATGCGGAGTGGAAGCGCCGTCCAGACGGGCCGCAATCACATACTCTTTATCCAACTCATCATGAACAGCGCTATAAATAGTCCGAACCATTCGCGGTAATAATGCTAGCCACACGGCGAACATGGCATGCTCTAAACTCGGGCCGACAAAGGCCACAACAATGATAGCCAGCAGTAATGAAGGAATAGAGAGCAAGGTATCCAGAATATGATTCAGGATCGCGGAGCGGAAACCATGAGTAATACCGGCAAAGACACCGAGCACCACGCCACACAGTGCTGCGGCGACAGTGACGAGCAGCGCGGAGCCATAAGTAGAAGCAGTACCCGCCAATAAGCGGCTTAAAATATCGCGGCCTAAATCGTCAGTGCCAAGGAAGAAAGAGACATTGCCATAGCGAGACCAAGAGGGTGGCAGTAATTGATAACCTAAAAACTGTTGGTCGAGGGCATAGGGGGCCAATGTACTGCCCAGCACACACAGCAACAACAGGCCAACAACCCCGTAGAAACCCACCATCGCCAAGCCATCAGAATAGAACAGCCGCCAGGTATACAGCAACGGGCTGGGCATTTTCTTCTCGCGGTAGACATTATCGAAGGGCATACCATTCCTTATGCTTTAGCGGCGTCATCATTGCGCCCAGAATATCTGACAGGACGTTAATGACGATGACCAACGAACCCACCACCATCACACCGGCAGAGATAGCGGCGTAATCTTGCTGACGAATGGCGTTAATCAGCCAACGGCCCAACCCCGGCCAGTTAAAGACCACTTCGGTTATCATCGCCAGTGTCAGCATGGTTGAGAATTGTAATCCCAATTTCGGGATAATCGGCGGCAGCGCATTATGCAGCACGTGGCGGCGAATAATGGTGAATCTTGATAAGCCACGGGTGGCTGCCGCTTTGATATAATTTTGCCCGATGACATCATCGGTGCTGGTGCGCATCAGGCGGATAACTTCGGTGGTAGGAGCCACCGCCAGTGCGGTGATGGGCAAGATCATATGCTGAAGCGCACTGAGCATCATCTCTTTACGATAAGGTGAGGGGGAGAGCCAGGCATCGACTAATGCCAGCCCGGTGACCGGTTTTACCTGATAGAGCAGATCAAAACGCCCTGATACCGGTAGCCATCCCAAATGCAGCGAAAAGAACAGCATTAATAACAGCGCCAGCCAAAACACGGGAATTGAGAAGCCGATGAGAGCAATAGAACTGATGGCGATATCAGCAAATTTGCCGCGCATCACCCCGGCAATAATGCCCAACGGAATGCCGACAAACAGCGCCAGGGTAAAGGCTAAAACACACAGCTCCATGGTGGCCGGGAAGGCTTCGCGTAGCTGCTCACTGATAGGCTGCCCATTAATGCTGGAAACGCCGAAATCCCACTGCAATAAGCTACTGAAATAGAAACGATAGGCATCCAGCAGCGCTGCGCCATTTAAGGGCGCATGAGGGGTAAAGTAGCTCAAACTAAAACTGACCAGCGACAACATAAACAGAGTTATCATTAGCAGTAATAAGCGCCGTAAGGTGAAGATGATCATGGCTTTTTGCCCTCATCGCTCTCGCGGAACACGCCAGCAAAAGAAGAATTGCCAAACGGACTGAGTACCAAACCTTTAATATCATAGCGGTATGCTTGTAACCGCAAGGATGATGCCAATGGCAGCAGCGGCAACTGTTGCTCCAGAATACGCTGGGCTTGCTGATAATAATCAATACGTGCCGACAATTGCTGGGAACGTAATGCTTTTTGCAGCAGATCATCAAACTCCGGGTCACACCAGTGAGCATAGTTTGTTTGCGAACGAATTGCTGCACAGCTTAATAATGGGCGGAAGAAACTGTCTGGGTCATTACTGTCGGTTGACCAGCCAGATAGCGTCAGGTCGTGACTCATCTCCATCAGCCGCGCCTCTTGGAAACGGCCCTCGACCGGCACAATATTCACGCTAATTCCCACCTGTGCTAAATCCGCCTGAATTAGCTCCGCCGTTTTTAATGGGCTTGGGTTGTAGGATTGCGAGGCGGTAGGTACCCATAAATTGAGTTGCAGTTTAGTGATACCCAGCTCTTTGAGTATTTCCTTGGCTTTTTCCGGATTGTATTCAGTGACTTGAGCTTGGCTATCATAAGCCCATGATGCGCGCGGCAAGATAGATGCTGCCGTCTCGGCGGTGCCGTAATAGATAGATTGCATCAAACGCTGGTTATTAATAGATAAAGCTATGGCCTGCCGCACGCGTTGGTTATTGAGTGGCGGTTTACGGGTATTGAAGGCCAGATAGGCGACATTCATCCCCGGGCGCAGTGTCAGCCGCAAACGTGGGTCATCGCGTAAAATAGATAACTGGCTGGCTGCGGGATAAGCCAGCACGTCACACTCACCGGTCAGTAATTTAGAGAGACGGCCAGTGCCACCGGCACCTAAGTCAATCACCACCTGAGGCATGCGCGGCAAACCTTTCCAATAGGCACTATTGCGGAATAACCGGATATATTGACCAGAGCGATATTCATTCAATAAGAATGGACCGGTACCCACAGGCTCGCGGTCGATCTGCTCCTGTCGCCCCTTTTTAGTTAAGACATCGGCATATTCGGCCGACAGCACCGGCGCATAATGGGTTGCTAAATGCCACAGGAAGGAGGCGTCGGGCGCTTTTAGTTTAAATTCAACCGTATAGTCATCCAGTTTTTTGACACTTTGTACTGCATCGGCAAATTGCAAACTGTCAAAATAGGGATATTCGCCGCCATTGACGTCATGGTAGGGGTGCTGCGGGTCAAACACGCGCTGAAAACTGAACACCACATCATCGGCATTCATCTTCCGCGTGGGAGAGAACCAGTCGGTGGTCTGGAAAGGGACATCTTTGCGTAAATGAAACCGGTAAGTCGCGCCGTTATCCAGCACTTGCCAGCTTTCGGCTAACTCCGGGATTAACCGATAGGTATAAGGGTCGACATCCAGCAGCCGGTCATAAAGCTGAGCAGCCAAGGTATCGACTGTTAATCCGCTGCTGGCCATCTGTGGATTAAAGGTATTGAGTATCCCGCTGACACAATAAACAAAACCACGCTGACGGATATCCGGCAGTGGTTGAGTGGGTTCGGCGGCTGGGGCAGGTTGCGCCAGCGCGGGAGTCGCAAGGCAAGCCAGCGACAGCATCCAAATCAGTAAAGCACGCATATACGCTTTCGCAGTCAGTAAGCAATGTTCTTAGTGTACCGTAATCTGGCACGCCCCCCAATCCATTGAGCAAAACAACTATTCATTGAGCGCAACAAATACGCCATCTGCTGCTTATTACAGCAATTGAGCGAAATAAAAAGCAAATTATTGTTTCCTCAATAGGAAATCATAGCGGCATAACAAGCAGAGAGGGGATTTCGGGTATTCGCTGCACATAATTCCATCAGAATCAGTATGGGAATGAGAAAAATTCTCAACAAAGTGTTTGCAAGTGCTATTGATAACTATTATCATCATTTTGCTCTTCGGGATAAAGCCAGTGATTTTAGGCTTTTGACAGAAAAGCACGACATTGCTCACATTGCTTCCAGTGTTTTTTAAGCCAGCTCGGGTGCTGGCTTTTTTTTTTGCCTGCTATAAAGTTATCCAGCCAATCTTGCCTTTACTGCTGATCATTTTCTCCTGCCAGCATGGCGTGTTTTTTTAGCATGCCGCGTAATTGATGGTATGTCAGACCCAGCAGACTCGCCGCCTTGCGTTGATTAAACCGCGCCTGTTCTAGCGCGTGCTTTAACATCTGTTGTTCACGGCTATGCAGCCACTGTTTAAGATCGATAGGAAGAGTGGGTAACTCTGACGATGAGTCGGTCATCCCATGGGTATCATGATGCGCAATAGCCTCATTTTCAGTACCCAAGCGGCTGGCAAAGGGATTGATAATAATATTCCCCAGTGGTTGGCTGCTGTCGCCGTGACGATATACCGAGCGCTCAACCACATTTTTAAGCTCGCGCACATTACCGGGCCAACGGTATTCCAATAACTCGGCTTGCGCCAAGGGGGTAAATCCAGGGAAAAGAGGCAGACCTAATTCGCGGCACATCTGAATGGCAAAGTGCTCGGCCAGCAACATGATATCTTGCTGGCGCTCGCGCAGGGGCGGCAACTGCACCACATCAAAGGCGAGGCGGTCGAGCAAATCGGCGCGGAATTTACCTGCTGCCGCTAACGCCGGCAAATTATCATTAGTGGCGCACACCAGCCGCACATCCACCTGCAATGGCTGGCTACCCCCCACGCGCTCCAGATGGCCATATTCAATCACACGCAATAACTTCTCCTGCACTAACATCGGCGCGGTTGCCAGTTCATCCAAGAACAGGGTGCCGCCGTCCGCCCGTTCAAAACGGCCCAAATGGCGTTTTTGCGCCCCGGTAAAAGCCCCGGCCTCATGACCAAACAACTCAGAATCGAGTAAGTTTTCATTGAGGGCAGCACAGTTAAGCGAAATAAATGGCCCCTGCCAACGATTGGATAAGTAGTGCAGGCGGTGGGCAATAAGCTCTTTACCGGTCCCTCGTTCGCCAATTACCAATACCGGCTTATTCAGCTTTGCCAGCCCAGAAACTTGCTCCAGCACCTCAACAAACGAGTTTGCTTCGCCTAACAGGTTTTCTAATTGCTCACTCATGGTGAAATTCGCCAATAGTTGGTTAAAATTATTAATCTACATTCTATCCTAAAACAGTCGAAAATTTTTTTTGTTATTTTTCAGTCCATTAACTTTAGTGAAAAGTTGGCACGACTCTTGATTGTAGTTAACCCAAGAAAGAAATGTGTTATTGCCAGACAGTTATCTGCCAAGGCGTCATCAGACGCCACTATTTCAAAGAGCCAATAAGTTAAAAGAGGATGTAAATTATGGGTATTTTTTCTCGTTTCGCCGATATCGTGAACGCCAACATCAATACATTACTGGATAAAGCCGAAGACCCGCAGAAATTGGTACGGCTGATGATTCAGGAAATGGAAGATACGCTGGTTGAGATTCGCTCAACATCGGCCCGCGCATTGGCAGAGAAAAAACAGCTGCTGCGCCGCATTGATCACAGCGAAAGTCAGCAGCAAGAGTGGCAGGATAAAGCCGAGCTGGCCCTGCGCAAAGATAAAGAAGATTTGGCACGTGCGGCACTGATTGAAAAACAGAAAGTGGCGGCATTGATTGACACGCTAACCCGTGAAGTGGCGACAGTGGATGAAACACTGGACCGCATGAAGCATGAAATTACCGAGCTGGAAAGCAAACTGACCGAAACGCGCGCCAGACAGCAGGCATTGACCTTGCGCCATCAGGCTGCGGCATCATCCCGTGATGTTCGCCGTCAACTGGACAGTGGCAAACTTGATGAGGCGATGGCGCGTTTTGAGCAGTTTGAGCGGCGTATTGACCACATGGAAGCCGAGGCTGAAACTGTGGGGATTGGCAAACAAAAATCACTGGAAAGCCAATTTGCCGAGCTGAAAGCGGATGACGAAATCAGCAACCAACTGGCTGCCCTGAAAGCAAAAATGAATTCAGCTGAGTAATGTTACTACCACAGTGCAGGTCGTCAGATGGGATAACGAACGACGACCTGCCATGATAAAACGCGGAAAACCGCTAGCAAAGATGATTAAGGGGAATGAATGAGTATCCTGTTTCTTGCCATACCGCTGACAATTTTTGTGCTGTTTGTAGCACCAATTTGGTTATGGCTGCATTACAGCAATCGCCAACAAAGCGGTGCTCAACTCAGCCATCAGGATATGCAGCGCCTATCACAACTCACTGATGATGCTCGCCGGATGCGCGAACGTATCCAGACATTAGAAGAAATTCTTGATGCACAGCATCCAGATTGGAGGCAGTCATAATGGCTAATGGGCTCAGCAGCAAAAAACTGTACCGGGTACCGGAAGAGGGCATGATCAAAGGAGTCTGTGCGGGTTTGGCGCACTATTTTGATATTCCGGTACGCTTGATCCGGGTGATGGTGGTTTTATCACTATTTTTCGGCCTGTTCGTGTTTACCATTGTGGCCTACATCGTACTGACTTTTATGTTGGAACCGGCTCCCGCCAGCAGTTTCAGCGAACATCGAGAAGCAACGCCAAGGCAGCTTCTCGATCAGCTCGAGTATGAGTTGGGGGCAGGTGAGCAGCGTCTGCGTCAGGTCGAGCGCTATGTCACATCCGAGACCTTCGGGGTGCGCAGCCGTTTTCGTCAGTTGTAATATCACGGGATAAGTCATCCCAATTTCGGCTTGCCGGAGGGTAAGAAGATGAACAAAAACCTCGCCCGCACGCGAGCCGGTGTAGTATTAACGACAATAGCTAAAATTATTTTTACTGTCGCACTGACCTATGGCCCCGCCGGTGCCGCTGGCTTGATAGTAAAAAATGTCAGCCGTAAGCCCCTACGTTGGTTGCTGTTGATGATGCTGGAGCCTATTTTAAAACGGGCGATGGGGGCCGCTGCGGGCCAATTTGCCAAGGAGAAGCATGAAACGACTGCAAAATGAAATTACGTCTTTGGTTAACCGTGGGATGGACCGTCATCTGCGGTTAGCGGTAACCGGCCTGAGCCGCAGCGGGAAAACCGCCTTTATCACTTCGTTAGTGAATCAATTACTTCATGTCCACAGCGGTGCACGTTTGCCGCTGTTTTCTGCTGTCCGCGAGGAGCGGTTGCTCGGCGTAAAACGGGTGCCGCAACGTGACTTGGGTATCCAACGTTTTACTTATGATGAAGGGCTGGCCTCTTTATATGGTACGCCGCCAAACTGGCCAACTCCCACCCGTGGCGTCAGCGAAATTCGTCTGGCGCTGCGTTTTCGCTCTGGTGATTCGTTGCTGCGTCACTTTAAAGAGACTTCGACGCTGTATCTGGAAATTGTCGATTATCCGGGTGAATGGTTGCTAGATTTGCCGATGCTGGAGCAGGACTATTTAAGTTGGTCGCGCCAGATGGCGGGGCTGTTACAAGGTGATCGTGCCAAGTGGGCCGAGCCTTGGCTAGCACTGTGCCAGCAGTGTGACCCACTGGCACCGGCAGACGAAAATCAACTGGCAGCGATTGCACAAGCCTATACCGATTATCTGATTCGTTGCAAAAATGAAGGGCTGCATTTTATTCAGCCAGGGCGATTTGTGTTACCCGGCGATATGGCGGGCGCACCGGCATTACAGTTTTTCCCATGGCCGGATGTCAACAGCTTGGGTGAATCTCGGTTAGCTCAAGCAGATAAACACTCCAATTTGGGGATGTTACGCGCTCGTTTTAACTATTATTGCAACTCGGTGGTGAAAGGTTTCTATAAAGAGCATTTTGTGCGTTTTGACCGGCAAATCGTGCTGGTGGACTGCTTGCAACCCCTGAACAGCGGGCCGCAGGCATTCAATGATATGCGTTTGGCGCTGACACAATTGATGCAGAGTTTCCATTATGGGAAGCGTACTTTATTCCGCCGCCTATTCTCACCATGTATTGATAAGTTGATGTTCGCGGCAACCAAAGCTGACCATGTCACGGCAGATCAACATGCCAATTTGGTTTCTTTGCTCCAGCAACTGGTGCAAGAAGCTTGGCAGAATGCGGCTTTCGAAGGGATTAGCATGGATTGTGTCGGGTTGGCCTCGGTACAAGCAACAGAGAGCGGCATTGTCGAGCATCAAGGGCAGAAAATACCGGCGTTACGGGGCCATCGTCTGAGTGATGGTATGCCGCTGACGGTGTTTCCCGGCGATGTTCCAGCCCGTTTACCGGGCCCGGCTTTTTGGCAGCAGCAAGGCTTCCATTTTGATGAGTTTCGCCCGCAGGCGGTCAATGTGGACAGCCCATTGCCTCATATTCGTCTTGATGCGGTGATGGAATTTTTATTGGGAGATAAATTGCGATGAGCGAGCCGTTAAAACCTCGAATCGATTTTGAACAGCCATTGCAACCACTGGATGAACCGGTATTAAAAGCGGCGCAGGATTTCAGCCAGCAAGCTAGCGAGAATTTCTATCCTGCCACCCCGGAATTAGATGCAGAAAATGAAGAAGGTCGGGTTGAAGGGCTAGTTAATGCGGCACTGAAACCTAAACGTAGTCTGTGGCGTAAAATGGTCACTGCCGGTGTGGCACTATTTGGTGTCAGTGTGATGGCTCAGTCAGTGCAATGGGTCAACCAAGCCTGGCAGCAACAAGATTGGATAGCGCTGGGGGCTACCACTGCCGGGGGGCTGATTGTGTTGGCGGGCGTTGGCTCGGTAGTGACGGAGTGGCGGCGCTTATACCGGCTGCGTCAACGGGCTGAAGAGCGTGATATCGCGCGCGAACTGCTGGTTAGCCACGGGATTGGTCAGGGGCGGGCGTTTTGTGAAAAACTGGCACGTCAGGCTGGGCTGGATCAAGGGCATCCGGCATTACAGCGCTGGCAAGCGTCGCTGCATGAAACCCATAACGATCGTGAAGTCGTTGAACTTTATGCCAAATTGGTACAGCCAGCTCTGGATAATCAGGCGCGGGCCGAAATCAGCCGTTATGCTGCTGAATCCGCATTGATGATAGCCGTTAGCCCATTAGCGCTGGTGGATATGGCCTTTATTGCCTGGCGTAATATCAGGCTAATTAATCGTATTGCGGCTTTGTATGGCATTGAACTGGGATATTTCAGCCGCATTAGGCTGTTCCGCCTGGTGCTGCTGAACATTGCTTTTGCCGGTGCTTCAGAATTGGTGCGTGAAGTGGGTATGGATTGGTTGTCTCAGGATTTGGCTGCGCGTCTATCAGCCCGTGCTGCCCAAGGCATTGGGGCGGGGTTGCTGACGGCCAGACTGGGTATCAAAGCTATGGAACTGTGCCGCCCATTACCTTGGTTGGGGGAGGATAAACCTAAGTTAGGTGATTTCCGCCGCCAGTTGATTAGCCAACTGAAAAACACCTTGCCCAAAAAAGATAAGATTAGTCAGCCGTGACAAGCGTTAACCCTTGGTTTTGAAGACTATTTTAGGCGTGAGTCAAAGGAAAAAGAGAGCGGCTTGACACTGGTCAGGCAAGCTTGAAAGTCTTGGTGGCGAGGGTTAACCAGCAGGTTATTTTCTGATGGCACCAGAGTAGAGGGAACCAGTAATCCAAGTGATGATTCTGACTCCAGCCATTCGGTGCCAATATCCATTGTGGCTACCGGTGCCGGATCACTGCGCCAGTCAGTTGGCCAGTCCTGCGGCTGTAGCAGCATGATATTGCTGTCATCTATCTCAATCTGGAATAGCTCGAACTCACTCAATGTTGAGCTACCCTGAATATGCACTAAGGTTTCCAGCATCGCTAGCGACACACTGCTGGCTAAGTAGATAGCCGCATGTCCCTTGTGGTTCCAGCGACCGCCATAGATTTCTGCCCCGTAGCCAGTCCAGGTTGACGCCAGATAATGGCGCATCACAATGCGGTAGAAAATCATCAGTAACGGCCCGTCTGGCGGTCATTCATGGCAAAATCACCCTGTTAGAATACTTAGCCCTGTACCCGATGCGTAAGCTCGGTCCTTGCTACTATGAAAATACGCCGTGCTCTAGCCGGCCAATTAAATCACAAACTTCCAGTGCACCGGTTTCTGTTTCCAGCAAAGAATCAGGGCTGCGCTGACCCAAGCCTTTGATCGGGGTAGACATCCAGGTGATGGCGCGGTTTTTATCACCACCGAACAAATCAACGGCTGCATCCATTACGCGGACAAAACGCGCAATTCGCTCACTCTCTTCGGGGGTAAAACGACCATCATGAGTGCGTCGGCGGGTGAGGCTGCGGCTGGGAATCCCGGTTGCACGTAATATTTCGGCTTTAGGTATTGATGCCCATAGATGAATACTGTCGATAACATCAACAGAAAAACCCATTTTGATGCTATCTACCAATACAGGACCGCGGCTGGCGGGCAAGCCAATCTCACGCCATAGCGCGCCTGTTTTGGTCGCTGGGGCTGGGTGATATGCTCTCATGTAACCTCCTCGGTCAATTGGCTACCTCTACTATAGCCAGTTGGCCGATACAAAGCAAAGTGTCACTCGCGCTTGACGAAGAGCTTGACGCGATTAAGCATTATATTATTCTGAATTATTAGAATAAAAACTAATATGTCGCTATATAGTTCGGCTATAGGCGCTGATGATATTTCCTTTCTGTGCTTTATCGAGCAAAAAAAACAATAAAAAGCCGATTCCTGTCAACTTTTGCTGACAGACTGCTTCATCAGCACAGGGGGACAGGGTATTATCATGGCAGATATTCCGCACCTGCCATATATAAGGTCGATACTGATGCGCTTGGAAGTTTTTTGCGAAGACCGACTCGGTCTCACCAGAGAGTTACTTGATCTCTTGGTTTTACGCAGCATTGATTTACGGGGGATCGAAATTGATCCGATTGGCCGCATTTACCTGAACTTCTCCCAACTGGACTTCAGTGTATTTAGCGCCTTAATGATGGATATTCGGCGCATTGAAGGTGTCACTGATGTCCGAACCGTCTCTTTCATGCCGTCAGAGCGCGAACACCGTTCGCTGCGGGCATTGCTTGAGTCCATGCCCGAGCCTGTATTTTCTATCGATTTGAAAGGTAATCTTGAGTTAGCCAACCCTGCCGCTCGCGAGTTATTTTCCCTTAATGAAGAGAAAATCCGCCATAAAACGGCCGGTGGTTTGCTGGGTGGGTATAACTTTGCCCGCTGGTTTGAAGAGGGCGAAACCGCGCCTCATACTGAACGGGTGTTGATCAATAATCAGGATTACCTGATGGAAATCACCCCGATTCAGCTTGAAGATGAAAATCAGCAGAGCCAGACCGTGGGGGCCGTGGTGATGTTAAAATCCACCGCGCGCATGGGCAAACAGCTGCAAATTTTATCGGTTAATGACGATACTGAATTTAAACAGATTGTTGCGACCAGCACGAAGATGCGCCAGGTACTTGAACAAGCACGTAAATTGGCCATGCTGGATGCACCTTTACTGCTCGTGGGTGATACCGGCACCGGCAAAGACTTATTAGCGCGCGCCTGCCATCTGCGCAGCCCGCGCGGGAAAATGCCATTCCTCGGCTTAAACTGTGCGTCGATGCCAGATGATGTGGTAGAAAGCGAGCTATTTGGCTATGCCGCGGGAGCTTATCCTAATGCCATTGAGGGCAAAAAGGGCTTCTTTGAGCAGGCTAATGGCGGCTCGGTGCTGCTGGATGAAATCGGCGAAATGTCGCCTCGCATGCAAATCAAATTGTTGCGCTTCCTTAATGACGGGACTTTCCGCCGGGTTGGGGAGGAGCACGAGGTGCATGTCGATGTGCGGGTTATTTGCGCGACACAAAAGAATTTAGTGGAGTTGGTACAGCGTGGTGAATTCCGTGAGGATTTATATTATCGCCTCAATGTATTGACCATCACTTTGCCGCCATTGCGTGAGCGTCAGGCCGACATCATGCCGCTGACGGCGATGTTTGTGGCGCGTTTTTCCGACGAACAAGGCGTGCCGCGGCCTAAATTGGCCCCTGAACTGAGTAGCTTCCTGACGAATTATGGCTGGCCTGGCAATGTGCGGCAGTTGAAAAATGCTATCTACCGCGCCCTGACTCAGTTGGAAGGGTCTGAGTTACGGCCGCAAGATATCATTTTACCGGAGTTCGAAGTTGAAGCTGCGCTTGGGGATGAAGTTCTCGATGGCTCACTTGATGACATCAGCAAACGTTTCGAACGCTCTGTTTTGACTCGCCTTTATCGCAATTATCCTAGTACACGTAAGCTGGCCAAACGGTTGGGGGTTTCTCACACCGCCATTGCGAATAAGCTACGTGAATATGGCTTGAGCAGTAAGCGAGTTACTAGTGATGAAAGTGAAGAAGAGTAAGTTGCTGGCTTACTAGCGATATAGCTAAAGCCACATAACGTTCAGTAAAAAGACAATAGTGTCGGTGGCGATAAAAAAACGGCTGAACCTAATGGGTCAGCCGTTTGCATCATGACTTTAGTTTTAATGAAACCAAAGGCGTGATGGTTACTTCAGTGCCGCCAGAGCAGCATCATAGTTTGGTTCGGTAGTGATTTCGTTAACCAACTCACTGTAGATCACGTTGTCCTGACCATCCAGAACCACGACAGCGCGTGCAGTCAAACCCGCCAATGGGCCTTCAGTAATGGCTACACCGTAAGCTTGTTTGAACTCTGCGCCACGTAAAGTTGACAGCGTAACAACGTTGCTCAGGCCTTCAGCACCGCAAAAACGTGATTGAGCAAATGGCAGGTCAGAGGAGATACAAAGAACGACGGTGTTCTCAAGTTCGCCAGCCAGTTGGTTGAATTTGCGTACAGATGCGGCACAAACACCGGTATCGATACTTGGGAAGATGTTCAGGACTTTACGTTTGCCAACGAAGCTGCTCAATGCAACATCAGATAAATCTTTCGCTACCAAAGTAAAGTCTTTAGCTTTATCGCCCGGTTGTGGCAGTTGACCGGTAACGGTCACTGGATTGCCTTGGAAATGTACTGTCTGTGTCATTATTTGCTCCATTTTACAGATGTGTAACACGAAGTTCAGTTTAAGGTAACAATGGCAGCTTGGATATGAGAAATTTGCCAAATAATTGAGATTTTACTGACGTTAAGTCCTCGCACTTGACGCCAAAGCCTGAATTCTGCCGAGGAACCCTTATGAGAACCATGCGTTGTTATCCTGAGGCCTGGCCTCTTCACTCCGCGTTTGTTATTTCACGCGGAAGCCGTACTGAAGCCAAAGTTGTGGTGGTCGAGATTGAGGAAGAGGGTATCCGTGCATTGGGTGAATGTACGCCATATCCGCATTATGGTGAAAGTGAATCTTCGGTGATGGCTCAGTTGGCGCTGGTGGTAAGTGCGATAGAATATGGTATTTCACGCGAGGAGCTGCAGCAGCTCTTGCCAGCCGGGGCGGCAAGGAATGCGGTAGATTGCGCGTTATGGCAACTGGAGTGCTTACAGAATCAGCAAAGTTTATGGCAGCGGGCCCATATCCCTGCGATCCCTGCAATTTCCATGGCCCAGACTGTCAGCATTGGTACGCCGGAAGCCATGGCATACAGTGCCAGTGCATTAACACGTCTTGGCGCTAAACTATTAAAAATCAAGCTGGATGACCATCTTATTGCTGAACGTTTAGTCGCTATTCGCAGTGCCGCCCCTGAAGTGACCTTAATCGTCGATGCCAATGAAGCTTGGCAGCCAGAGGGCTTAGCGGCTCGTTGCCAGTTATTAGCAGATTTAGGCGTGGCAATGTTAGAGCAACCACTGCCCGCAGGTAAGGACGAATCATTGGAGAATTTTATCCATCCACTGCCTATTTGTGCCGATGAAAGCTGTCATACACGGGTTGACTTAGCCGGTCTGGTTGGTCGCTACGACATGGTTAACATCAAACTGGATAAAAGTGGCGGGTTAACTGAGGCGTTGCTATTAGCCGAGCAGGCAAAATCGATGGGATTTGCCATTATGCTCGGTTGCATGTTGTGTACGTCACGGGC
Organism: Yersinia alsatica; assembly: GCF_902170305.1. Taxonomy (GTDB): domain Bacteria; phylum Pseudomonadota; class Gammaproteobacteria; order Enterobacterales; family Enterobacteriaceae; genus Yersinia; species Yersinia alsatica. Next base: position 160,959 of record NZ_CABHWW010000014.1, read on the forward strand.
GATCCGTGCCGCATTACCTCTGGCACCCGCCGCTCGTTTTGTCGATCTGGACGGCCCAACCTGGTTGGAACGCGATGTCGATGACGGCTTGCACTTCTCTACGGGGGCTATCGATTTATTGGTTTAATCCGTCAGTGTCAGTAAATCAATCAATGCGGCCAGATAACATTCACTGGCTGCATCGGCTGAAATTGGTGGCAACTCCGCGGTAATACAAGGTAAGTTGCGCTCAGCACACCAACTGCCAAATGAACCCGGCGTGGCGTAGCCAACACTGGTGACCAGTGGCAATTCGAAATTGTCGGCGAGCCATGCTCCCAGCTCTGAACTGTCGGGATCTTCGATACAGGCCAGCGGCTCATGAAATGAGACAACCCAACTGGGGGAGAGTTGGTCAATTAATGTGCACAAAGCTTGAGTTTCCGGTTCTGAACCGGCGTATTCCCCGGTCGATAACACCACGTCGCGTGCATCAGCTACGCTATTCCAGCGATAGACGGTATCTCCGGCCTGCCAATTTTTAGCTGGGAAATTACGATTAAGATCAACGCCATTGGCATTGGCACGTAGCCCCAGTTGGCAGCCGTCAGGATTCACCGCCAAGACTACGTGATGGCGCTGCTGTAGTGGCGAGATGCTGCGCAATGCACAGGAGAGGGCCACAATTGCCGCACTTTCATCACCATGAGTGCCAGCAATAATCAAGCCGGTATCAACTGATGGATTAAGTGCAGGGAAATAAAGCAGTGGTGCTCCCAGTAGGGATGTGCCGTAGTGTTGCCCTGGCGTAACCAGATTTCCCCGTGCTGTGCGGGGGCGAAGTTGGCTCATGATAATCTCTGTTATTTCGCATATATTTATATTACATTCAACATAGCATCTAACATTATTACTTTGAATCAATAAGATAAGATATTTGGTAATAAACTGGGTAATGATTCAAAAAAGATGAAAGTTAAATTTGGCTGGTGATTGTAGCGCTGGGTTGTGGCTGCATTAGATGGCCACTAAATCGAGTATTCGACGGCCGTTATTATGATGTTTAATCTGCTAGTTTATGCTTATTAGACTTTTGCACTTTCGCTGAAATGGAACAACGAAAAGGTTATCAATTATGCGCTATTTCCGTTATGCATTGTGTGCCGCATTAGTTGGCACAGCGCTGGGCGCAGCCAATGCTGCTGATGTCCCTGCAGGCACCGTACTGGCTGAAAAACAAGAAATTGTTCGTCATATTAAAGATGAGCCAGCTTCCCTCGATCCGATGAAAGCGGTCGGGCTAATAGAGGCTCAGGTTGCCAGAGATTTGTTCGAAGGGTTGGTTAATCAAGATGCGCATGGCCAAATAATTCCGGGCGTGGCAGCAAAGTGGCAAACAGCAGATAACCAAACGTATATATTTACCTTACGCAAAGATGCGAAATGGTCCAATGGCGAACCGGTAACGGCGCAAGATTTTGTTTATAGTTGGCGTCGTTTGGTGGACCCTAAAAGTTTATCTCCTTTTGCCTGGTTTGCAGAACTGGCAGGAATGGAAAATGCGCAACAGATTATTGCGGGGAAAATGCCACCGGAGACTCTTGGGGTCAGCGCGGTTGATAAATATACGCTTAAAGTTAAACTCAGCAAGCCGGTGCCTTATTTCCCAAGCCTGACGGCAAACTTCAGTTTATTCCCAGTCCCCTCTGCTGTAATTGAAAAATATGGTAATGACTGGACTAAAGTGGGTAATCTGGTTGGAAATGGTGCATTTAAATTACAAGATAGGGTAGTGAATGAAAAGTTAGTGTTAGTCCCCAATGATCATTATTGGGACCATGCTCATACTGTGCTGACTAAAGTGACGTTTATTCCCATTAATCAGGAAGCCAATGCCACTAAACGTTATCAAGCGGGTGACATTGATATTACAGAATCCTTCCCGAAAAATTTATATCAAAAATTATTAAAAGATATTCCGGGGCAGGTTTATACACCCGATCAATTAGGGACTTATTATTACGCATTCAATACGCAGCGTGCGCCAACAAATGATGTGCGAGTGCGCAAAGCGCTATCTTATGCCATAGATCGTAAAATTATTGCGGAAAAAGTATTAGGCACCGGAGAGAAACCAGCCTATCACTTTACGCCTGACGTTACTGCGGGCTATCACCCTGTGGCGAACTTGTTGCAGCAGCAAGATCAGGAAGAATTAAATGCCCAAGCTAAAGCACTATTACATGCTGCAGGCTATGGCCCTGATAAACCACTAAAATTATCACTGTTGTATAATACCTCTGATAATAATCAGAAATTGGCTATTGCTATTGCCTCCATGTGGAAGAAAATCTTGGGCGTGGATGTCAATATGATTAACCAGGAATGGAAGACATACATTGATAGCCGTAATACCGGGAATTTTGATGTGGTTCGTGCATCATGGGTGGGGGATTACAATGAGCCATCGACATTTCTATCACTGCTGACATCTACTCACAGCGGTAATATTGCCAAATTTAACAGTGCAGATTATGACCGCTTATTGAGTGAAGCGGGTAAACAGACTAACCCTAAAGCATTAAGTGATGACTATAATAAAGCCGAACAAATTATTGCAGAGCAAGTGCCGATAGCACCAATATATCAATTCACTAATGGGCGCTTAATTAAGCCATGGGTAAAAGGCTATCCTATCACTAACCCTGAAGATGTGGCATATAGTCACACTATGTACATCATCAAACATTAATTTTAGCGTAATAAATAAGCCGCTGGTATTAACCGGTGGCTTTTTATATTCAATAGTTAATTAAGGATGTAAAGAATATAAGGTTATTTTATGTTATGCCGCTTAGGTACAATAGCTGAGATGGAAATCATAAACCCAGTCAATGACGCCACGATTAATGGAAAAATAAAAGCATCTGAAGATCTTAATGGATTCTTTATATCAATAATCATCACAAAAAAGAATGAACTGGTCGCAAAAGTTGATGATGAATATAACTCGTTAAGTTTGTATTGCAGATTTTCTAATGCAAATGGTGGCGTCTTTTTTGAAATACAATCCCAAATAATATGTATTAGCATGTAAGAGATACAGATAATACAGTAAAACTTGGTCAACTCATCGGTTGTCTGTGGTGAGTACCAGTGGGGGGTGAGTAGCTCCAATTTAGTTCACCAAAACTTTGCTCAGATAGGCACCAGCTATGAGTACGCCTCCAATTGCTGCAAATGTGAATGCAAGGGAAGCCGTAACCGTTAATGCAGGGACTAAAAATGATAAGCCCCCAGTTAGTGCAAACCCTGCTCCCGCGCCACCAATTAATGCTTTCATTAACGTAATGAAGCTGATTTCCATAATCAATATTCCTTGAATATACAACGTGGTAACTAGTGAAAATTGTACCTCAAAGCCTGAGCGGCGCCTGCTGACTTTATCCTTATGTATCCTTAACTATATCGGTTTAATGGCAATATTTTCATGCCACGTATCTTGATGAATATATTAGGCTCAGCTGTTATCGATGATAATTCTTGCCGAATAGTCGCTATTTTACTCGGGATAGCGGCTATCCGCGACATCGGCTTTAAAGATCAGGTTGCTAGCGCTACACTGAGCTAATTGCATGATAAATGCCGAAATAGAGGATGTTGTCGTGGATGTAGTCGAAGGGAAAGCACTGCAAGTCTCGGATGCAGTTTATGCCTATCAGCTCGATGGTAAAGGGGGAGTGACATCCATCAGCACTGATGCTGTCGCCACTGCGCAGCAACCTTGCTGGTTGCATCTGGATTACACCTACCCGGAAAGTGCCGCTTGGCTGCAAAATACCCCATTATTGCCAGAGGTAGTTCGTGATGGGCTGGCTGGCGAGAGTGTCCGCCCTAAGGTCACTCGCTTGGGCGATGGCACCATGATAACTCTGCGAGGTATTAATTTTAATAATGATGCCCGTCCAGATCAGTTAGTCACTATCCGGGTTTATATGACAGACAAGTTAATCGTCTCGACCCGGCACCGCAAAGTTTACTCCATCGATGATGTACTCAATGACTTACAAAGTGGCACTGGCCCGATAGACAGTGGCAATTGGCTGGTGGAAATTGTTGATGGTCTGACGGACCATACCAGTGAGTTTATCGAGGATCTGCATGACAAAATTATCGATCTTGAAGATGATTTGCTGGAACAAAAAATTCCGCAGCGCGGGCAGATGGCGCTGCTCCGTAAGCAGTTGATTGTGTTGCGCCGCTATATGGCACCTCAGCGTGATGTTTTCTCCCGGCTGGCCAGTGAGCGCTTGCCGTGGATGAGTGATGATGATCGCCGCCGGATGCAGGAAATTTCTGAGCGTTTAGGGCGTGGTTTAGAGGATTTAGACTCTAGCATTGCGCGCACGGCAGTGTTGTCCGACGAAATTAGCTCGTTAATGGCGGATGCTATGAACCGGCGAACCTATACCATGTCACTATTGGCCATGGTATTTTTGCCGACTACCTTTTTGACTGGGCTATTTGGCGTCAACCTTGGCGGCATTCCCGGCAATACCTACTCTTTTGGTTTCGCCACATTCTGCATGATGTTAGTGGTTTTGGTAGTGGTTGTTGCCTGGTGGTTAAAGCGCAGTAAATGGCTCTAATGGGTGCTAGACAGGTGAGTAAAAGAGTATGCCATAGCGGGGGTTAATCACTGCAAAATTGAGCCATATCAAGATTCAGCGGTTATGACTCAGGCATTATCACTTTGCAGGTGAATGCAACGTCAAGCGATGGGCGTTGCGCTCCATATTTGTAATACTTTTATTTTGAATTACTGCATAGCACATAATTGTTACGATGCCGATGTTGTCTCAACATCGGCATTTTTTTATGCTTTTTTTGGGCAAAACAGCAGTTAAAACAAACAAGAGAACTCGCCTCTGAACCATGGAGGGAACGAGGCGATAGCTATCCGCGCTTTATTTGATTTCTAGCACATCAAGACGAATCAGAGGCTGTTTTTCACTCTCTTCATCATCTTCGGGCTGCCAACCAACAGGTTGTAGGGGTAATTCTTCGCGATCAAAAGCCAAATCACCGCCATCCACCACTTCGCTATTATGAGTAATGCTTTTAAAATCAAACAGCTTATGGTCATTTAAGTGCGACGGTACCACATTTTGCATGGCGCTAAACATGGTTTCAATGCGCCCGGGATACTGCTTATCCCAGTCACGCAGCATGTCTTTGATTACCTGACGTTGCAGGTTAGGTTGCGAGCCGCATAAGTTACAAGGAATAATCGGATACTCTCTGGCAACAGCGAAACGTTCAATATCTTTTTCACGACAGTAGGCCAGTGGGCGAATGACCACATGCTTGCCATCATCGCTCATCAGCTTGGGCGGCATGCCTTTTAATTTTCCACCATAGAACATGTTCAGGAACAGGGTCTGCAAAATATCATCGCGGTGATGACCAAGGGCTATCTTGGTTGCCCCCAGTTCACTGGCGGTGCGGTATAAAATGCCACGACGCAGGCGCGAACACAGTGAGCAGGTGGTTTTCCCTTCCGGAATAATCTCTTTGACGATCCCGTAGGTGTTCTCTTCAACAATCTTATATTCCACACCTTGCTTGTCCAGGTAAGCTGGCAGGATATCTTCAGGGAACCCCGGCTGCTTCTGGTCCAAATTGACCGCAATCAGAGTGAAATTAATTGGGGCACTTTTTTGCAGACTCTGCAAAATATCCAGCATGGTATAGCTGTCTTTACCACCAGAGAGGCAAACCATCACGCGGTCACCTTCTTCAATCATATTAAAATCAGCAATCGCCTGACCGACATTGCGGCGCAGGCGCTTGTGCAATTTATTCAAATTGTATTGTTCTTTTTGATTAACCACTTGTTTCTCTTGCATTTATTCTTGACTCATATCCAGTTGGGGCATAATGGTGCACTGTCGCTATGGCACAAGTTTATCATTCAATAAGCGTATATATTAGTATTTTAATTTATGAGTCAGTCTTTTTTAGCGAAGGGCTGAAGAGTCGCTTATACAAAAATATTTGAATTTATGACTGTTTTAATAATGTCCCCATCGTCAACATCGACAAAGTCAGCAACAATAATGCCCATTGTTTGTTTCTCGCGGTATTGCTTGCACAGCCAGACGTTCATGCCATCAATTAAATGATGACCGGCAGCGCCGGTATACGGCATTAATAACCCTGACACACTGATAAAATTAATAAACAAATCCTGAGGACGTTTATTTTTTGCTTCTGAGAGTAAAGCGGCTACAAATTTCCTTTTAAAATTTATATTTAATGCGTTATAGCCAGCATAATGATCTTGGACATGGATATTGAAACCGTTATTTTTAATTTTAAAGGTGGTGTCGTCTTTCCACGGATTCGCGTTAATGCCAATGTCGCCACCAGAATAACGCCGTAGCAGAACTATTTTCCCTCTGACTTCGTTAAGCCTAGGTATTTTATTCTGTAAATAAAATAGATTACTATATTGTTTAACATAGCGTTTCTGCATGACTTCATGAAACTGTGCAATGCTATTTTCTGTTGTATGCTCTTGTTTAACCGATAAAATAATGAACTCAGTAGGGTGGCGAATTAAAAAATCAACACAGGTTTTAAGCATGTCGCCAAATTGTTGTTTTAGAAAGACCGCCCCATGATGCATAGTGAATACATCCTCAATAAGACGGCATCTGGCATCCAAAAACCTCACGCCGTTATCAAGCTGCTCTTTAATGTTCCATGACTGAGTTTGAGTAAAACCAGCACCAGAAACATTTATATTAAATGATGCCGAATCATGCGTCCCAGGTATGGATATTTGGCTTAATAACATTGAATCGCTAAGATGAGACATCCAGGTCTGCATAAAGTATTCCTTATCATTGAAAGGGTATTTTAAATAATATTAAGTAGTGTCATCAGTTTGATATGCATATAAAAATAATACGTTAAATTTTTAACTGATGCTAAGTTAGCATTTTATTTAACACGGCGAAATTTCAACTTTAAAATGAAGAGGAATAAAAATAGTCACAATATAAAAAGCCAGTCAGTAAAAACCGACTGGCTTGTGAGGATCACGCACGAATCTATTACTCTGTTGGCGCTTTATCCGCCTTACCTGCCAACAAACTTAAGAAGTCATAGCGTTTTTTCAGGTCTTTTTCCGCTGCGGCGTACAGTTGCGCCGCCACTTCTGGCTCTTGGGTATTGAGCCGGCGGAAGCGCTGCTCATTCAACAGTGTGGTGGTCAGGTCGCTGTTGGGTGGGCGGGAGTCCAGCGCTAGCGCCACTTTACCTTCATCGGCGCGACGCGGATCGAAGCGATACAGTGGCCAGAAGCCAGTGGCGGTTAATTGCTTCATTTGATCATGGCTATAGGCAAGATCATAACCGTGCTCTTCACACGGACTGTAAGCAATGATCAGGGACGGGCCTGGATAAGCTTCAGCCTCTTGAATGGCTTTCACCGTCTGATTGAGCTGGGCACCTAATGAAATCTGCGCTACATAGACATGGCCATACATCATCATGCTGACACCTAAATCTTTGCGTGCCTTACGTTTACCGTGTTCGCCAAATTTGGTTACCGCACCTAAAGGTGTTGCTTTGGATTGCTGCCCACCGGTGTTGGAGTAACACTGGGTATCCAGCACCAGCACATTGACGTTTTCGGTCAAGCTGAGGACATGGTCAAGGCCTCCAAAGCCGATGTCATAGGCCCAGCCATCACCACCAATCAGCCAAATAGATTTATCCACCAAATAGTCGGCATCAGTAGCTAATTGCTGAGCATCATTGCCCGGGATTTCCCGCAAAATCTGGCGCAGTTGCGTGACTTGCTCACGGCGAACTTCAGGTGTTGCCTGTTGCTCAAGCAGTTGGCTGACCAGTTCTGACGGCAGTTGCGGCGCCAGTTGAGTGATTAAACGAATAACACGCTGGCGATGTTGATCGACAGTTAGGCGGAAGCCCAAACCGAACTCGGCGTTATCCTCGAACAGTGAGTTTGCCCAAGCCGGGCCACGCCCCTCTGCATTGGTGGTGTAAGGCGTGGTTGGCAGGTTGCCACCATAGATTGACGAGCAACCGGTGGCATTCGCAATTAACAGACGGTCGCCATACAACTGGGTCAACAATTTAATATATGGCGTTTCACCACAACCAGAACAAGCGCCAGAGTATTCAAACAGCGGTGATATCAGCTGAGAGGTGCGAATATCAATCCGTTCCATCTGAGTTTTATCGATTTCCGGCAATTTGAGGAAGAAATCATAGTGGGCTTTTTCTGCCACCAGATGTTCCAGCCGCGGCCTCATATTAATGGCTCTAATTTCTGGTTTTTGGCGATCTTTCGCCGGGCAGACCTCATAACACAGGTTACAGCCGGTGCAGTCCTCTGGTGCTACTTGCAAAACATATTTCTGCCCGCGCATATCGCGTGCTTTTACATCCAGCGACTGCAAACTATCGGGCGCGCCAGCCATGGCTTGTGGTGGCACCACTTTGGCGCGAATGGCTGAATGAGGGCAGGCGGCAACACAATGGTTGCATTGGGTACAGAGGTCAGGCTGCCAGATAGGAATGTCTTCAGCAATATTGCGTTTTTCCCACTGAGTTGTGCCCACCGGCCAAGTGCCATCCGGTGGGAAGGCGGAGACGGGTAATGCATCCCCTAAACCCGCCAGCATGGTTGCGGTCACGGTTTTAACAAAGTCCGGTGCCTGGTCGGAGACGATCGGCGGGCGCATCGGGCTGTTTTCATCAATCGGTTGCAGCGGGATCTCCACCAACGCATCAAGGGTAGCATCCAGTGCTTGCCAGTTGCGGGTGACAATTTCTGGCCCTTTATTGCTGTAACTGCGGTCAATCGCTGCCCGTAATTGCTCCAGCGCCATTGCCGTGGGCAATATTTGTGTCAGATGAAAGAACGCCATCTGCATGACGGTATTGATGCGAGCGCCTAGCTTGCACTCGCGCGCAATTTTCGCGGCATTAATGACAAACAGACGGGCATTACGCTGGTGCAATACGGCTTGGACTTCTTGGGGCAAACGTTGCCACATTTCGTCGGCGCTGAAAGGGGTATTAATCAGGAAGATACCGCCGGGTTTTAGCCGCTCGGCCATTTGGTAAGTATCAATAAACTGTAATTGATGGCAGCCGACAAAATCGGCCTGGCTGACCAGATAGGCTGAATTAATCGGTGTTTCACTGACGCGCAAGTGTGAGACCGTCAAACCACCGGCCTTTTTGGAGTCATAAACAAAGTAACCCTGCGCATACAGCGCGGTACTGTTACCGATAGTCTTAATGTTATTTTTGGTCGCGGAAACCGAACCGTCACTGCCAAGGCCGTAGAACAAGGCCTCGAGGGTGGCGCGCTGCTCGATTTTTTCATCCGTTAGCGGCAATGAAAGACCGGTGACATCATCAAAAATACCCACGGTAAAGCGCGGGCGCGGCAAGTCTAATGACAATTCGTTGAATACCGCCAGTACGCAATCCGGGCCAAATTCTTTAGAAGACAAACCATAGCGGCCACCAATCACTTTCGGTAAGGTTGCTCGCTCGCCACGGCTATAGGCTTCGGCCAATGCAGTCATCACATCCAGATAGAGGGGTTCCGCCAATGCGCCGGGCTCTTTGGTGCGATCCAATACTGCAATTTTACTCACCGATGGCGGCAAAACACGCAATAAATGTTCTGCGGAGAAGGGGCGGAATAACCGTACTTTCAGCACACCGACTTTCTCACCACGAGTCAGCAAAGTGTCAATAACCTCTTCGCAGGTGCCAATCGCTGATCCCATTAAGATAATGACGCGCTCAGCTTGTGGGTGGCCATAGTATTCAAATGGTTTATATTCACGCCCGGTGGCGGCGGCAAATGCTTGCATGGCATCAGCAACATGCTGATAGGTATTGTTGTACCAAGGATTTGTCGCTTCACGAGACTGGAAATAGGTATCAGGGTTGGCTGAGGTGCCGCGCACCACCGGATGATCTGGCGACAAAGCACGGCTACGATGGTCATCAATCCCTTTTTGCGGCAGTAACTGACGCAATGTATCGTCGCTAAGCGGCACGATTTTATTAATTTCATGTGAGGTGCGAAAACCATCAAAGAAATGAATAAATGGAATGCGGCTATTGAGGGTCGCCACCTGTGAAATCAGGGCGAAATCTTGCGCTTCCTGCACACTGCTGGCACATAACAGGGCACAACCGGTCTGGCGTACAGCCATCACATCGGAGTGGTCGCCAAATATAGACAGTGCGTGAGTGGCAATGGTTCGAGCCGCCACATGGAGGACAAAAGGTGTCAGTTCGCCCGCCAATTTATACAGCGTGGGGATCATCAACAATAAGCCCTGCGAAGAGGTAAATGAGGTTGATAGCGCCCCAGTTTGCAAGGCACCATGCACGGTGGCGATGGCTCCGCCTTCCGACTGCATTTCAACCACGCGGGGAACATCGCCCCAAATATTGACTTTACCGTCACCAGACCAGGCATCTGCTTGTTCAGCCATGGTAGAGCTTGGCGTAATGGGGTAGATAGCGATAACTTCACTGGCACGATAGGCCACAGAAGCTACTGCACTGTTACCGTCAGTCGTAATCATTAATTTATACCTTCACATTGCTTGTCATGCAGCGAATCAGCCTTTCTGCATATTGAAATTTATTGGGTCTATTTGGCTATTTGAACTAATAGAGAAATTCTAGCAGAGAGTATTTTTGCCAGTTATCGCATTTGTGTGGCGATGTTTATGCTGGAATAAGGAATTCGCTGGGGATAGGCTATATCGTGACTATCAGATAATAATTATTACAATTAGAAAACTATTTATAACTGTAATTAGATTTTGTTTGCAATCTTTGGCGAGCAAATATTGCGCTGGGTTTAAGTTGGTTTGTGAAATAATTGTGAAGTACAAATAGATTTAATGAACATTTAACGATGAGTGGGCATAATGTCGCCTCAATACTGAAAGGTGAGAGTGATAATGAATGGTTTCATGTATTTAATGATGGCAATTGTGGCTGAAGTGGTGGCAACAACCATGCTAAAAGCCTCGGATGGCTTTACTCGTTTGGTGCCTTCAGTGGTGGTGGTTATTGGTTATGGGGTTGCCTTTTGGGGGTTATCGCAGGTAGTAAAAACCATGCCATTGGGGATTGCTTACGCCATCTGGTCAGGGTTAGGCATTGTTTTAGTCTCAGTTGCCGCCACATTTATGTATCAGCAGAAACTGGATTGGGCCGCAATCGCCGGTATGACGTTGATTATTGCTGGCGTATTGGTGATTAACTTACTGTCCAAGACACCGATGCATTAATCATCGGTAGTGGATGCGGGGAGTACGCATCCGCTTTCCGCGTTATCACCATCAAAAGATAACGCGGAAAGTTGGCACATTATTATTACCTTCAAACCAGTCTGGCTGACAGTGGCCAATCCCGCTATTTAATATCTAACTGCTGTATGCCCTCAATGGCCAATAATGTGGCATACACCTTGTCCAGGCTTTTCCTTGGTGACAATGTCACTTCCATCGTCAATTCGCAGCACGCATCACTCTGTTCGGGTTTTTGGGTCACCGACAGGTTAATCGGGCGTAGACGCAATTGCTCCAGGGCGACCAAAAGGCGGGGTACGCTCTGCGGTAACAGTTTGATATAGACATAATGATGCTGACCCAGCAGGCGATTGCTTAATTGACGGAAGATCTCCAGCACCACCAGTGTCATCAGGGTGCCATAAATACCAATCTGGTATAAGCCACTACCAATCACCAGACCAATGGCTGCTGTCACCCACATCCCAGCGGCGGTTGTCAGCCCTTTAACCATCTGTTTTTGAATCATAATGGTCCCGGCACCAAGGAACCCCATACCGCTGACGACCTGTGCCGCGACACGGCTTGGGTCAAAACTGACGTGATCTAATGTCAGTAAATCCTCAAAGCCATATTTCGACACAATCATAAACATGGCACTGCCGATCCCCACTAAAATATGGGTGCGCAATCCCGCTTCTTTGGAACGTAATTGACGCTCAATACCAATTAGCCCGCCTAATGCACCTGCCAAGGCAATTCGTAGCAGTAAATCAGTGATCATAATTATTCCCATTGTATTTCGTTCAGACTGTAGGTGTTTGATTTACACTCTGATTAATATTGCTTTGATTATTTTTATTTAACTCGAGCACTAAAGTAACGTGATAATTCGGCGGCTGACGGTGATCTGCGCTAAATTAAATTAGTGCATTTTTGCTTATTTATGTTGTGTTTTAATTATAACAGATATTATATAAACCAAATATAACGCTATATACTTCTCATGCCGGAGCAAAAGAATGAAAGTATTATCTTGGTTAGTGGGTGGCGCTGTGCTTTTTTTAGCCGCTTGCAGCAGCAATGACCCCACGGATACCGCCATAAATAATAATGATGCCTATGAACCGGTACAACAAGCCACCAGTGCCAATGTTCACCATAATCTTAATATGTCGAATCCAGCGGCAGTGAATTGTGCCAATGCCGGGGGCGTCTTGACGGTTGCTAAACAACTTAATGGTGGCAGTGTGGGGATGTGCCAGTTACCTGACGGCAAACGTTGCGAAGAGTGGGCATTAATGCGCGGTGCGTGTCCGGCACGTTAATCGCTTTCGGCCTTGAAGTTGCAGGCGGCTGATTCACTTGCTGCCCACCTGCAACTCCAGATTATTAGGTATTACCGTGCTGCTCTTTTAATCTCAGGCCGAAATGATATTCGGGCAATGTTCACCCTTTACCAATTGAGCAATATTCTGCATGGTTGTTGCAGAAATACTGGTCAGCGCTTCTTCGGTCAGGAACGCCTGATGCCCGGTAAATAATACGTTGTGGCAAGAAGACAGACGGCGGAAAACGTCATCCTGAATGACATCGTTGGATTTGTCTTCAAAGAACAAGTCACGTTCGTTTTCATAGACATCCATGCCGAGGGAGCCAATTTTTTGCTGTTTCAGCGCTTCAATCGCCGCCGTCGAATCAATCAAACCGCCACGGCTGGTATTGATGATCATCACGCCATTCTTCATTTGATCAAACGCTTGTTTATTGAGCAAATGATGATTTTCCGGTGTCATCGGGCAATGCAGCGAGATAACATCAGATTCAGCATATAAGGTTTTAAGATCAACATATTCAGCACCCAGCTCCAGTGCTTGCTCACTTGGATACGGGTCAAAGGCCAGCAGACGCATACCGAAACCTTTCAAGATTCGCATGGTTGCCACACCAATTTTACCGGTACCGATAATCCCCGCCGTGCGGTTATGCATGTTGAAGCCAATCAAACCTTCAAGCGAGAAGTTGGCATCACGGGTACGTTGATAGGCACGGTGAATGCGACGGTTAAGGCTCATCATCATACCGACAGTATGTTCCGCCACCGCTTCTGGAGAATAGGCCGGAACGCGAACCACTTGAATACCTAGCTCTTTCGCTGCATCCAAATCCACGTTATTGAAGCCAGCACAGCGCAATGCCAAAATTTTAACACCGGCATCTTTCAGCTCTTCTAATGTCGCGCGGCAGCCATCATCATTGACGAAAATGCAGACAGCATCACAACCCACAGCCATTTTTGCTGTTTTTGGGCTTAACAGAAAATCGAAAAACTCTAATTCAAAGCCAAAATCTTTGTTGACCAATTCGAGGTATTTGCGGTCATACTGTTTAGTACTGTAAACGGCTAATTTCATCATGATTACTCCGCTAAAATATTGTGATCAATCTAACAGATTTGAATAAATCATACAATTTGCCACAATAATAAGTGAATGGGGCGCTTGTAACATTCCTATGCCAATGAGGTAAGGTTTTTATTCCGCTTTTCAATGGCAGCAGTTCTATGCATATCACAAGGGCAGAGTTATTGATTATGGTATCTTGCAGTACTTTAAGCTGCACAGATTAAAGCACACTGGACGACGTGTAGGGTATAAAACAAGGCAAGTCATGGCTAAATGCGCAAAAATAGTGGGTTGGTTGTTATTAATCAGCGCAGTTTCTCTGATGATATTATGGAAAACCCTGCCGCAGTGGTTACCCAAAATTGCACAGTATTGGCTGCCCGCGGGGAGCCAGCTTATTTTATCCAGCTCGCCGGTTTGGCGTGATGGCGCATTGCGCGTCTCCCAATTGCGCTATCAGGTGCAAGATTGCACGCTCGCTAATATTGAGCAATTGAGTGTAGGTTATCATCAGGGCCGCTGGCTATTAGGCGCTAATCAGGTTGCCTTGGATACCGCTTGCCTCAGCCAATTACCGGCTAGTGGCGAGAGCGCCACGCAAGATTTGGCAAATTGGCAACAGCAGTTATCCGTATTGGATTTGGACATCGCCAATCTGCAAATTACGCCGTGGCAGCAATATGCCGGCAAACTGACGCTGACCTCGCCCGACCCGAAAAAATTGTTGCAAGAGTTACATTATCAAGGGCCGCAATTGAGTTTTGCTGCCACTTTGGATGAACAGCAGCAGCTGAGTCTGCACCAATTCTCTATTGCAGTACCCGGCACTCCGCAGCCATTTGAACTGAGTGGCAAAATCAAAATTCCCCTGTCACTGGATGAATGGCCAGAGCAGGGGGCGCTCGACGGTGTCTTGACAACCGGTTATCTGTCTAAGCCGCTATTATTAAATTTGAGCTGGGCGCAGCAGCAGGGCGTTCTGACACTCACTGAGCGCGGCGATGACACTCCGCTGGCGCGGCTGCCCTGGCACATCACTCCCAATCAAATTCAGATTACTGCTGGGCAATGGCAGTGGCCATATGCTCAGCAGCCTTTAAGTGGTGGCATTAATCTCACTTTGCATGATTGGGATCAGGGGCTGGATCAGACCTCGATTGATGCCCGAATCAACGTGATAACCTCGGGAAAAAGTGGCAAAGGTAATGCTGTGCTGACACTCGGGCCGGGTAATCTGAGCATGATCAACAGCAATTTAAAGTTTCAGCTCAGTGGGCAAGCTAATCTGGAGCATATGATACTCAATGCCACTATTCCCGGGCTACTGAGTGGTTCAGTATTGAACCCGACATGGGTTCTCCATCCGGGGGCACTGTTGCGTGCGCATGGTAATGTGACACCGGAATTGCGCATCAGAGATGCCCGCTGGCCGTTAGCGGGTGTCAAGGTCACCGCCGCCGGTGTGACTGGCCGGTTACAAGCTATTGTGGATGCACAGGACAGCTATTGGGGTGATTTCAATCTCCATCTTGATGGCCAGGCGCAAGAGTTTTGGCCTGATAAAGGTCTCTGGCAATGGCGCTATTGGGGCAATGGCCGTCTACCTCCACTGGCTGCGCGTTGGGATATGGGCGGCACCGGTAATTGGCGGGGGACGCTTATCACGCTCGAGAAGTTATCGACCGGTTTTGACCATCTGCAATATGGGCTAGTCAAGGTTGAAGCGCCACGGCTGACCTTGGTGAAACCCTTGACCTGGCAGCGAGATAACCATCATCCGGCCTTTATTGCCGGATTGGAACTGGGCGCTAAAAAAGTGGCGTTCAGTGATGGTGGCGGGTATCTGCCTCCTGCTTTATTGTCACTGCAACTCAATGGACAGAGCCCAGACAGTTTCTTGTGGCAGGGGAAATTACAGGCCAAGAACATTGGGCCCATTCCACTGCGCGGGCGTTGGGATGGTGAGCGTCTACGTGGTGAGGGCTGGTGGCCGAAACAGTCACTAACGGTTTTCCAGCCGCTGATTGCGCCGGAGTTAGGAATTAAGCTGCGTGATGGGGAGCTTTATGCTCAAGCTGCCTTCTCTGCGGCCCGTGAACAAGGATTCACGGCGGGAGGGCATTGGGTGGTGAAGAATGGCGGGATGTGGCTGAAAGAGGGCGAGTTGAGTGGGCTGGATTTCGTCATGTCGTATCGCTTGCAAAATCACCGTTGGCAGTTAGGGGCCAAAGAGCCGGTTATGCTGCGCATTGCCTCGGTGACTAACTTGTTTACAATGCAGAATATTACCGCCGACCTTCAAGGGACTTATCCTTATTCAGAGGATGCCCCATTGACCTTAAGTAATGTTGGCATGGATATTCTGCAAGGCCATTTGAGTTTATCTGCTTTGCGTTTGCCGCAACATGATGCGGCGGTGCTGAAATTAACCGCCATCGACTTAAGTGAGCTATTTACCGTGCTGCAACCTAAGCAGTTTGCCATGTCGGGCAAAGTGAACGGCGAATTGCCCCTGTATCTTAATAACCCGCAGTGGCTGGTGCGTAATGGCTGGTTTGCCAATCAGGGTATGGTGACACTGCGTTTGGATCAGGATCTGGCCAATTCAATCAGTGACAGTAATTTTGTCGCCGGTGCGGCGATTGACTGGTTACGCTATATGGAAATTTATCAATCTTATGCCACGGTGGATCTGGATAATTTGGGCCAATTGACGTTACGCTCGAAGATCCATGGGGTAAATACGCAGAAAAACTCAAAACGAGAGATAGTATTGAATTATCGACACGAGGAAAATGTGTTCCAACTCTGGCGTAGCCTGCGTTTTGGTGACAATTTACAAGAGTGGTTACAGCAAAATATTTCGCTAAAACCCACTATCTCGTTACAACCAACAGCAATACCGGCGAGGGCGAAGGAATGAAGATCTTAACATGGGAACGTGTGGCAATAGTGTTGGGCATTTTCCTGCTCAGTGGTTGTTTACGCCTTGAGGTAGCAACGCCAGAAAAACCTATCACTATCAATATGAACGTCAAAATCGAGCATGAAATCCAGATCCGAGTGGATAAAGACGTAGAAAATTTACTTAAAAATCAATCCAATCTATTCTAAGGAGCCACGATGAAAAAGCAAACTTTAGGCTGGGTTGGTGGCAAGCAACGGTTGATTAACGCGATTCTGGCCTTTGTGGTACTGAGTGGCAGTTTGTTGTTTAGCTCGGGGGTGTTGGCGCTGACCTTAGAACAGGCCAAGCAGCAAGGCCGGGTAGGAGAAACACTGAGCGGCTATTTGGCTCCGGTGAAAAAAGACGCTGAAACGTTGGCGCTGGTGGAGCAAATCAATATCGCCAGAGCAGAGAAATACCAAGAAGTGGCGCAGAAAAATCATATCTCAACCGAGGATGTTGCCAAACTGGCGGGGCAAAAGCTGGTTAACCGTGCGGCAGCGGGTGAATATGTGCGCGGAATTAATGGTCAATGGATGCAGCGCTGATCATTACTGTACCGACCTCATCCAATTGATAAAAAGCGCCCGCATGAAACGGGCGTTTTTTATGGCGGAGATGGTTACAAAAAATAGTGCTGTTAGCGCTCAACTTGTAGGCTGACAGCCGCAGGATGACCATTAATGCTATTGAGTGACTCTGGGCGATAATAAGTATCGACGTGGCCCGGTTGCTCCACTTTGACAATCAGGGTCAGCACTGCGGCAATCAGATAGAGGGCGGTATAAACCCACACCACGCCCACGATATCGAAGAATGGCAACACCAGAGAGGCTATCGCCGGAGCGGCAAAGTTACTCAGGCCGGCAGACAGGTTATAAATCGAAATAGCAGCCCCTTTGTGCTCCGGTTCCAACACTGGGAACACGGCGGTCATTGGAACAAAGGCGGCGACGGTTATCCCTAGCATCACCGCCGGGATCAGTGCCGCCCAGAAATTATGGCCGAAGTGCATCGGAATATAGTAAAACGCCAGGCTGGAAAGGGCGCAACCAATGCAACCGAACCAGCGCACTTGCCGCATCCAGCCAATCTTTTCGCCCAAAATCCCCCACATAATATTGGTGAAAATAGTCACGAAGAAGAATACAGCCCAGATTTGTAGCCATTCGGACATAGTAAAACCGAGTCGGCCAACAAACAGGATCGGCATAATCACGGCAAAGCCAAACAGCGATAACGTGTTGATGATGCGGATTAGGCAGGATAAGAAAATATTCTTATTGGTAAATAAAATCGTCACTGCGCGCGACAGCTCTTTTACTTTCTCTTTGTTAGAGAGCGAGGCCTTGGGGCTGGCGGTGCCGACATTGCGCAGCAGTATCAGCGCCATCATACCGCCAACCGTAACCCACACAATGGCAAACCATAAAGTACCGGTTTCGCCAATCATTGGGATGGTAAAGCTTGGCAAATAACTGCCTATCACCCCAATCCCGATGGAATACATCGCCCAAAACCAGCCCATGGCCGAAGAGAGCTGTTGCTTAGGTACGTTTTGCACGATAAGCATAACAAACGAATAGATAAATAATGGATATGCCAAACCACGGATACCGTAGAACAACAGCATTAGCGGATAACTTTTGATCCCTAAACCAAACACCATAAACAGGCAGTGCATGACGACCCAAAGGATAAAACCAATCCGCATGGCGCGTTGTGGTGTAATGATTTCAGCAACAACACCCGAACTCCAGGCGGCTATCGCGGCGGCCAGTCCATAGAGCGTAAATACGAAGGCTGACTGTGCTGGGGAGAAGCCCATATCCGTGATGTGTTTGGATAAAAAGGCCATTTCAAAGCCATCACCGCTCATAAAAATGGCAATGGCAACGTAACCCCAGAACAAATTCATCGGCAAACCAAACCAGTGGGTAGGTTTTTTTTGCATGGCAAGTTCCTTTGGCGCATCAGCGCTAGCTTATTGTTGATAGAAACAGGTTTGTAGGGACAGCTAATGGGTTTTTATTGTGGTAATGATTGGCGTAGCTGTTTTTGCTGTTGATACAGCAACCGGTAGCGCTCCAGGCGGGAAAATAAGGCATCCTGCCGGTTAATATCAGGAATAAACCGCTGATCGATTGGCGGCTTAGTGCAAACTCGCAACTCATCGCCACCTGCCGCCAACCACCCTAAGCGCGCCGCGCCTAAAGCCCCGCCCGCTTCTCCGCCACTGTGGGTGACGATAGGCAAATTAAGGGTGTCAGCCATCAGTTGCCCCCACCACAGACTGCGAGCACCGCCACCAATCAGCGAGGCTTGAGTGAGTTGGGTTCCGGCTGCTTGCAAGACTCTTAAGCCATCCGTAATACCGAAAGTGACACCTTCCAGCACCGCATAGCCTAATGCTGCCCGGTCGGTCGCATGGGTCATGCCATGGAATGCACCCGTAGCTAATGGGTCATTATGCGGCGTTCTTTCCCCGGAGAGATAAGGCAGGAAAATGGGGGCCAACCGCTGCTCTGACCGGCTAAGTTGGGCCACTTCTGACAGCAAGGTGGTTTCATTGGTACCCAGCAGTTGGCATAACCAGCGCAGGGCACTGGCGGCGGTTAGCATCACACTCATTTGATGCCAGCGGTGTGGCAGAGCATGACAAAAGGCGTGAACGGCTGATTGGGGATTCGGGCGGTAACAATCATTGACGGCGAACAATACGCCGGATGTCCCCAACGAGATAAAACCATCACCAGGATTGATAGCGCCAATCCCGACGGCACTGGCGGCATTATCGCCACCACCACCCGCAATCACGACTCTATCGGATAAACCCCATTCGCGAGCAATATCAGCTTTCAGATAACCACTGGGTTCATTACCTTCAATCAACCTTGGCATCATATCGCGTGATAACCCGCAGGCTGCTAGCAGGGAGTCGGACCAATCGCGCTTTGCTACATCCAGCCACAATGTGCCGGCGGAGTCAGACATGTCGCTGACCTTATCGCCACTCATCATCCAGCGAAGATAGTCTTTGGGTAGCAATACAGTTGCCAATTGCGAGAAAATCTCTGGCTCATGGCGAGCCACCCACAGCAGCTTAGGCGCGGTAAAACCGGGCATCGCCAGATTTCCGGCAATTTGATGTAGCTGTGGCGCATTGCGTGTCAGTTCCTCACACTCCTCGGCGCAGCGGGCATCATTCCATAAAATGGCCGGGCGTAAGATGCGGTCTTCTCGGTTGAGCAAGACTGCGCCGTGCATTTGGCCAGATAGACCAATGGCGAGAATTTCCCCCCAGCGTTGCGGAATTTTATGGCGCAGACGAGCCATTACGCGCTGTGTGGCTTGCCACCAGTCAGTTGGATTTTGCTCTGACCACAGTGGATGTGGGCGTTGAACCGTGAGCGGCTCGCCCTCACTGGCCAGAATTTGCCCCCGATCATCAATTACCACGGCCTTAATTTCTGATGTGCCTAAGTCAAGTCCAAGATACATAGCCATTCCTCATCGATAATTAACGGTTCGCTACCAGCCAGGCATTTACCCGGTCAATGGATTGGCGTAATAACTGCTCAAACTGACGATCACTGGCGAGAGGGCCAAACAGTTTGCTGTCGCGGGCAAACAGGCCGACCGGGTCGGTTGACTGGAACATAGCGTGAACGGCAGAAGCATCCAGCATTCCGTCCTGGTATTCATATGGCAGGGTGCCTTGATGCCAGCTCTCCATAAAGACAAAGAACAGGGCGGGCAGCATGGCAGTGGCGGCTGGCGTATCGCCTCGTTGGTAGCACTCCATTAAAGTCGGGGTGATAAATCCGGGAATTTTGGAGAAACCATCAGCGGCGACGCGTTGGTTAGTGTCACGGATATACGGGTTACTGAAGCGGTCCAACACCACATCACGATAATTGGCTAAATCTAATGGGCTGGGTGACAGCGATGGAATGACGTCCTGAGTGACATAGTCATAAGCCATCTGGCGAATGGCCTCGGTTTGCGTACTTTCATGAATATAGCTTTGCCCCATCAAGGTGCCGGCCCAGGCAATACAGCTGTGACTGGCATTGAGAATGCGGATCTTGGCCTCTTCATATGGCAATACGGACGCCACCATCTCTACGCCAACCTGCTCCAGCGCCGGGCGGCCAGCAATAAAATCATCTTCAATCACCCACTGGATAAATGATTCCCCCATCACGGGCACCTGGTCGGCAAAACCGGTTTGCGCCAATACGCGTGGGGCGATGTCATCAGAGGGGCGTGGGGTAATGCGATCGACCATGGTATTGGGACTGCGAGTCTGGCTGGTTGCCCAACTCAGCAGGCTTTGCTGGTCGCGCAAGGCAAGAAATTCCAGCAGGCAATGGCGGAAACGCTCGCCATTGTGGCGCAGGTTATCGCAATTCAGCAGTGTCACCGGGCCGCTCTGCATTTGTTGTCGTTGCAATAAAATGCGGCTGACAGCGCCGTAAATTGTCCGGCAATCACCATTAAGATCGGCCTGAATATCAGCGTTATCTTGTTGCAGATTAAATTGGTTATCTAGGTAGTAGCCGCCTTCGGTGACGGTAAAGGAGATCACGCGGGTTTCTGGTCGGCTACCTTGTTCCACGAGATGACTCAGTTCTTTATCCCACGGGATGATGTTACGCAGCGAGGTGATTTTCTCGTACTGGCGCTCACCGGCGGGGGTGACCGTTTCCAGCGTGTATTCGCCATCTTGTGCGGCGAGTGCTGCTAACAAAGGGGCGGCATCGTCACGAATATTAGCCAGCGCAATTGACCAGCGGTTATCTCCCATGGCCCGCAAACGGTGTAAATACCAGGCCTGATGGGCACGATGGAAGGAGCCAGCGCCAATATGTAGCCATACAGCAGGGGTTGAGTTCAGCTCAGTATTCATTATGTTCTCCGCAATCACAGTAGGCGTTAAGATAAATCTTGGGCATAAGCCCTTTAGTGGGGCATTTGCTCTAATTGCGATAGATTAGTGTAACTTTTGCCCTTTAGTTGGGCTTTAGCTCACATAAATGACAGCAGAGATAAAAATCTGCCAAAGAGCGGCGTAAAATGATTAACATGGTGACTTCACACGCAGATATCCACGTAGATAATCCCATGCATAAGAGTGATAAAAAATTGGATCAGGCGGCCAGAGCGGCCTGGATGTATTACGTTGCCGGGCAGACTCAGCATGAAATTGCTGATGCGTTGGGTGTGTCGCGTCAGGTTGCACAGCGGCTGGTGGCTTGTGCGATTGATAACGGGCTAATCAGCGTCAACATTGCTCATCCGGTTGGCCGCTGTATGGCGTTAGCGGATCAACTGCAAAAGCAGTATGGTTTGCATCAATGTCAGGTGGTGCCCAGTTTGGGAATGGACAGCGCCGGTATTCTGCGGGCTGTCGCCGTGGCGGGCGCCGAGGTTATGGCGCAATTTTTACGCCAAGAGCAGCCACTGGTTATTGGTGTCGGTTCAGGGCGTAGCTTGAAAGCGGCTATCGACGAGTTACCTGATTTTGAGCGCCCGCAGCACAGCTGCGTTTCACTTATCGGGGCGATTGCTGCTGATGGTTCTTGTACCCGCTATGACGTTCCGCTGTGGATGGCGGAGAAAACCCAAGGGCGCTATTTTATTTTGCCCGCGCCACTGTTTGCCGACAGTGCCGCAGATCGTGACCTGTGGTGCAATCACCGTATTTATCGCACGGTGACAGAGAAAGCCGCGCAAGCGGATGTCACGTTTATCGGTATCGGCTCCATGGGGTATCACTGTCCACTGCATAAAGATGGTTTTATCTCCGAGCTTGATGTTGATGCGTTGCTGGGATCGAATGTGGTGGCAGAAATGTTGGGTAACTTTATCGATATTAATGGTCAACGTGTGAGCTACGAATTAGATAAGCGTTTGACCAGCGCCAGTCTGCGTATTCAGCCAGAGAAGCCGGTTATTGCCATTGCGGGGGGTAAGGAGAAACATAAGGCTATTAAAGCGGTGCTCAGCGGCCATTGGGTGAATGGATTAGTGACTGATGAAGAGAGTGCCATGGCGTTGTTAGCGCAGGAGCCCGCTGCCAGAACATAAAAAAAGCGCACCCTAAGGTGCGCTGAATACAAACACTATCTTGAATAAATGAACGAGTGGGTAAAACGAGGGTAATACAAGGTCATTTCAGTCGCGCATTAGCGGAGACACCCGCCAGTACGCGAAAGTTAAGTGTTTATTTACATTGGCTAATTAAGCGCTAACCACCTGAGCCAATAACTCTTTGGCATCTGCCTGTGCTTTGGTTGCCATTTCAGGACCATAAGCAATACCTTCTGCGAACACAAACTCAACATCGGTAATCCCGATAAAGCCCAGGAACAGACGCAGGTAAGGCACCACTAGATCAGTTGGGGTATCTTTATGGATGCCGCCACGGCTGGTCAGAATAATGGCGCGTTTGCCAGTAACCAGACCTTCCGGGCCTTTCTCGGTGTAACGGAAAGTCACGCCAGCACGGGCAATCAGGTCAAAATAGTTCTTCAACTGCGTCGGGATGTTGAAGTTGTACATGGGCGCCGCCATGACAATTACGTCATTGGCCTGCAATTCAGCAATCAGCTCATCAGAGAGTGCCAGAGCTTCTTGTTGACGCGGCGTCAGGGCTGCATCTGAAGGGCGCAAAGCACCAACCAGTTCGCCATCTAATACCGGAATAGGTTGAGCGGCTAAGTCACGAACCGTGATTTCATCATCAGCGTGGGCGGCTTGCCATTGTTCAACAAAAAAATCAGCCAGTTGGTTAGACTGTGAATAAGTTGCCAAGATGCTTGATTTCAGGACCAGAACTTTGCTCATCGTAATTCCTTAAAAGGTAACAGAGACTTAGGCGATACGCCCTTTCAATGGAATACACTTTATTCATATTTTTCTATCAGTGATAGCGCAATATTTTGCGTTCTTTGTTCGATTTTATTGAATGAGGATAATCAGCGAGCCAATATCGGTTGGGTTACGGGGCAAACTCTGTCTGTGTTACCATATCCGGTAAGGTTTATATCATTAAAAGCTATGGATTTCTTACAGAGCGTTAGCAGGTCAAAATTACCGTCTATTAATAAAAAACACCAGCTAATCAAATCCATAGCATCAAATCATTGGGCTGATACCTTGAGTGCAGCCGCATCGTAACAAGGAACACTGAACGTGAAATCTTCACTCGCAGCATTATCTTCCCAACTCGGTGAGTTGATGCTCCGTGACCAACAGCGTATGCGGCGTCGGCTGCAAGGCGCACGAAAAGTCAATAATCCTGAGGCTATAGAAGCCATTACCCGTGAAATTGAGGCTGAAATAGCCACGGCGATGCAGCGGGTTGTCAGCCGTCGAGCGGCCTGTCCGACCATCACTTATCCTGAAAATTTGCCGGTCAGTCAGAAGAAACAAGATATTTATGATGCTATCCGTGACCACCAAGTGGTTATCGTCGCCGGTGAGACCGGGTCGGGTAAAACCACGCAGTTGCCGAAAATCTGTTTGGAGCTGGGGCGTGGTGTTAAAGGGGTCATCGGCCATACCCAGCCACGGCGTCTGGCGGCTCGGACGGTAGCGAACCGTATTGCTGATGAATTGGACACTTCCCTTGGCGGTTGTGTCGGCTATAAAGTCCGTTTTAACGATCAGGTTGGCGAGAATACGCTGGTTAAGTTAATGACCGACGGTATTCTGCTGGCTGAAATTCAGCAAGATCGTCTGCTGATGCAATATGACACCTTAATTATCGATGAAGCGCATGAACGCAGCCTGAACATTGATTTTATTTTGGGCTATTTGCGTGAATTATTACCCAAACGCCCTGATCTTAAAGTCATTATTACGTCGGCTACCATTGATCCCGAGCGCTTCTCTAAACATTTCAATAATGCACCGATTATCGAAGTTTCAGGCCGTACTTATCCGGTGGAAGTGCGCTATCGCCCGATAGTGGATGATGCCGACGATGTTGAGCGCGATCAGTTGCAGGCTATTTTTGATGCGGTAGATGAACTGAGCCATGAGAGCCCCGGTGATATTCTGATATTTATGAGCGGTGAGCGTGAGATTCGCGATACCGCGGATGCGCTGACAAAACAGAACTTGCCCCATACCGAAGTGCTGCCGCTCTATGCTCGCTTGTCAAATAGTGAGCAGAATAGAGTGTTTCAGTCTCATCACGGGCGGCGTATTGTGCTAGCGACCAACGTCGCAGAAACCTCGCTGACTGTACCCGGCATCAAGTATGTTATCGATCCCGGCACGGCGCGTATCAGCCGCTATAGTTTCCGCACCAAAGTCCAGCGGTTGCCAATTGAGCCCGTTTCTCAAGCCTCGGCTAATCAACGTAAAGGCCGCTGTGGTCGTGTGTCGGACGGTATTTGTATCCGTCTTTACTCGGAGCAGGATTTTCTCTCACGTCCTGAATTTACCGATCCTGAGATCCTGCGCACTAATTTGGCGTCAGTTATCCTGCAAATGACCTCATTAGGTCTGGGGGATATAGCTGCATTCCCATTTGTGGAAGCGCCGGATAAACGCAATATTCAAGATGGTGTGCGGCTGCTGGAAGAGTTAGGGGCGATACAAACCGCGGATAATGGTCATCAGCAATTAACACCACTAGGCCGTCAGTTGGCGCAATTGCCGGTCGATCCTCGTCTGGCGCGCATGGTGCTTGAAGCACAGAAAAGTGGCAGTGTGCGGGAGTTGATGATTATCACCTCGGCGTTATCTATTCAGGATCCGCGTGAGCGGCCAATGGATAAACAGCAAGCCTCTGATGAGAAACATCGCCGCTTTGCCGACAAAGATTCTGATTTCCTGGCGTTCGTTAACTTGTGGGATTACCTG
The DNA here is from genome assembly GCF_902170305.1 of Yersinia alsatica. GTDB lineage: Bacteria > Pseudomonadota > Gammaproteobacteria > Enterobacterales > Enterobacteriaceae > Yersinia > Yersinia alsatica. The sequence goes on from NZ_CABHWW010000014.1 coordinate 186,542, forward strand.
AAAGAGCAGCAAAAAGAGCTATCATCGGCACAATTTCGTAAGTTATGCCGCAGCGATTTCCTGAACTATCTGCGGGTACGCGAATGGCAGGATATCTATACTCAGCTGCGTCAGGTCGTGAAAGAGCTAGGAATCCCGGTCAACAGTGTCGCGGCGGATTATCGCAGTGTGCATACCGCAATACTGACCGGCTTACTATCTCATATCGGTCAGAAAGATGTTGATAAGCAAGAATATACCGGTGCGCGCAATGCCCGATTCGCTATCTTCCCCGGGTCCGGCTTATTTAAAAAACCGCCGAAATGGAGCATGGTCGCAGAATTGGTTGAAACCAGCCGTTTGTGGGGCCGCATTGCGGCTCGTATTGAGCCAGAGTGGATTGAACCTTTGGCGCAGCATCTGGTTAAACACCATTATAGCGATCCGCATTGGGAGAAAGCGCAAGGGGCGGTGATGGCCAGTGAGAAAGTCACCTTATTTGGCTTGCCGATCGTGACTGAGCGCAAAATAAACTATGGCCCGATTGACCCGCCACTGTGTCGCGAGCTGTTTATCCGTCATGGATTAGTCGAAGGGGATTGGCAAACGCGCCATGCTTTCTTCCGCGCCAATTTGAAACTATTGGCCGAAGTGGAAGAACTGGAGCATAAATCCCGTCGGCGCGACATTCTGGTCGATGATGAGACACTGTTTAATTTCTATGATCAGCGTATTGGTCGCGATGTTATTTCAGCGCGTCATTTTGATAGCTGGTGGAAGAAAACCAGTCAAACCCAACCCGAGTTGCTTAACTTTGAAAAAACCATGCTTATCAAGGATGGTGCTAACAAAGTTAACCCGCTGGATTACCCAAATTTTTGGCATCAAGGCTCACTAAAGTTACGGCTTTCCTATCAATTTGAACCAGGTACTGATGCCGATGGGGTTACGGTGCATATTCCATTGCCTATTCTCAATCAGGTTCAGGAGCAGGGCTTCGACTGGCAGATCCCCGGGATTCGCCGTGAGTTAGTGGTGGCACTGATCAAGTCATTGCCCAAACCGGTTCGCCGCAATTTTGTTCCTGCGCCTAATTATGCGGAAGCTTTTCTGGCACGAGCAACGCCACTGGAGACAGGGCTGCTAGATGCCTTAGAGCGCGAGCTTCGTCGCATGACTGGCGTGACGGTGTCACGTGAAAGTTGGCAATGGGAGCAGGTACCAGACCACCTGAAGATGACATTCCGGGTGCTGGATGACAAAAATCGAACGCTACGTGAAGGCAAAGATCTTGCTGCCTTGAAGTTGCAACTACAAGAGAAAGTGCAGGAGACGCTCTCTGCGGTTGCTGACGATGGTATCGAACAAAATGGTTTGCATATCTGGAGCTTCGGTTCTCTACCTGAATGCTATGAACAGCGCCGTGGTGGATATGAAGTCAAAGCTTATCCGGCGCTGGTGGATGAAAAAGACAGTGTAGCTATTCGTTTGTTTGATACAGAATCTCAGCAACAACAGGCCATGTGGCAAGGAACTCGGCGCTTATTGCTGCTGAATATTCCCTCTCCGATTAAGTATTTGCATGAAAAGTTGCCGAATAAATCCAAACTCGGCCTCTATTTTAATACGTATGGCAAAGTGATGGATTTAATTGATGATTGCATCGCTTGCGGGGTGGATAAACTGGTCGCCCAAAATGGCGGCCCAGTGTGGCAAGAGGCTGATTTTGCTCGGCTACAAGAAAAAGTCCGAGCCGAGCTGAATGAAACTGTGGTCGATATTGCCCAGCAAGTTGAACAGATCCTTACCACGGTATTCAGTATTAATAAGCGGCTGAAAGGCCGGGTCGATATCTCGCAGGCCTTAGCGCTTTCCGATATCAAAGCCCAACTTGGGGGCCTGATTTATCGCGGTTTCGTCACCAATAATGGCTGGAAGCGGTTACCGGATACATTACGTTATTTACAAGCGATTGAGCGCCGGATGGAAAAACTGGCGGTGGATCCTCATCGCGACCGCGCACAAATGCAACGCGTTGAACATGTGCAGCAGATGTGGCAGCAATGGCTCAGTAAGCTACCGCCAAAACGTCAGCAAGATGAAGATGTTAAAGAAGTCCGCTGGATGATTGAAGAGTTGCGTGTCAGCTTATTTGCTCAGCAATTAGGGACACCATATCCGATTTCCGACAAGCGTATTTTGCAAACAATGGAACAGCTTTCTGCCTAATTAGCACCGCTCCGCGCTGAGACATAACTGTTTTTCGTGCGGAGCTTTGCTTCACTCCCTTTTCCCCTTAAATCCCTGTTTGTCTCGACATCCATATGATTTATCAATTGTTATTTATATTTTTGCTATGTAATCGATGAAGAGTTTCAACTCTTCTGCGAAGCCGATCGAGAGTCACTAATTAACTCCCACATCCCGCCGCTTCATTATTGCCTGGAGTCTTTGACTACAGGTATATCTGTCTTGGCAATTGGGCGGGTTGTTCAAAGTTTGTCTGATTGTGGGTCACCATGTTTGATTACATTTGGTGAGTTTGATAGAGTTTTTTCAGAGCAAGGATTGCTTATGTATAAGATTAATTTGTTGCGGTTGTCGCAGCGAGAGTTATTCAAATTACCAGCAGGTATACAGGCGGCTTTGATTAAGGCCATGGATGAGCTTGAAGCATATGGACATGAGTTGAGAGAGCCAGTAGTTCGCGATATCGGGCGAGGCCTGAAAGAACTGCGGGTCAGTGCAAAGGAGGGGTTAGGGCGCGGTTTTTTCTTTTATCAAGCTGAGCGACAAGTTTATGTCATTCATATTTTGCAGAAGAAAACGCAAAAGACCCCAAGAAGGACACTGATGTTGGCCTATCAGCGCATGAAGGAACTCAAACGGAGATTGCAGCCATGAAAAAACAAGATGATTTTGACATTATTCCTTTTGCTGAAGTTAAAGCAGCGGCTTTAACTCATCCTCAGGTCAGTGAAGCTTATTCAGATATACAGATTCGGCAAGCGATGATGACGGAGCTGAAAGCCGCCCGTCAGCAATGCCATCTCACACAGGAAGAGGTCGCCCAACGCGCAGGGCTGAAGAAGCAAAATATCAGCCGTATGGAGAAAGGCATCATTTCACCAAACCTGACAACATTAAGCCGATATGCCGCCGCACTCGGTGGGACTTTTGTGTTTAAATTTAATCAAAAGCCCCAGAGTGTTAATAAAGAATAATCAGGTGTTGAATATTGAACCTTGTGGCTTAATTTTCTATTTGGCTTTCTTAGTGACTTTATTTGCCAGTGCTTTTAACCGATCTCTAATAGCAGTAACGGCTAAAGCGCGGTTATCTGCAAGATAGCGGTCCTTCGCGGCGGGAGCTGAACTTTGAATGGCAATCAAAGACCAGTTCTCGCCATCTTTCAGCAGTAAGGGTGAGCCACTATCGCCCGGTAAAGTATCACATTGGTGTGAAAGTACGCCTTGCTGTGCCCAGCCAGTAATCAGGCAATTCTCATGGCTGTATAGTGTGTCTAGGTGGTCAAGCGGATAACCTGCCTGCGTTATTTTACGATTAACTTGCTTCAGTGCTTGTGTCAGCTCATTAGCAGTGCCATCCCATAATGGCAGCGGCTTGATCGGAATACTTTTTGCATTGGTTAACCGAATAAGAGCAAAGTCATAAGCGGCAGCGGCCGGCGGTACTATCCAGCCGTCACCATCAGGTTTAAGTTTCTTACCTAACTTAGCATCGACCAGAGTTTCCAAATGAGATGTTTGATATTTCCAATGGCCATTATGGGAAATAAACCGTAAGGCAATGGCGCGATCAATCTTCCCTGGCGGAGCTAATACGCAATGGCCAGCAGTGAGCGCAAGGTGAGGGGAGATTAACGTGGCGGTACAAAGATTGCCGCTAGCAGTTTCAACTTGTCCAATAGCTTGCCATGGCCATTCGGTACTATCGGTTACGACTGTACGGTCATCTTTACCAAAAAACAGGGTTGTTTGATCCGCAACACTGCTATCAGCAGCTGGTGTATCAGTCGGAGGGGCGGCAATAGCGGTAGAAAGAGGTAAAAAACTTAATAGCAATAATGAAGATAAACGCATAAATAGTTAGCCTTGCCTTTATTTACCGACCAAGAGGTTATCTATCAACACACAGTTGAAAACTGTTGATTAAACGGCTCATCATGAATCCCACTATCGCTAACTATAGACATAATTAGCCGTGTGGAACATTGTCGATAATTGATTTTTCAATAATTTTAGCGCGGCACCAGCCACTGGTACTATAAATAAAAAAATAATGTGATCACACCGCAAATAACTAATGTAGCTAAAGTGATTTCAAATAAGTAGCGACGCAGCATTTTCAGCACTCCTGATAAAAAACACCCGGAAAACCGGGTGTTGAGTGAATCAGCTGTTACAGTCAATCGTGGAGAGCTGGCTCCAGCTTTATTTAGCTAGAGGCTGCTACTTTGCGGCAGGGACTGCTGCCGGTGCAGATTTACTGTGTGTTGCTTTTTTATGGTGTTTTTTGGCTGCCTGAGCTTTTTGCATTGGCGCGGCTTTATCCATTTTTTTCATCGAATCTGACTTCATCGATTTCTTAGCTTTTTTGTGGTGCATAGTTTTAGCTGGAGCACTATGTGCAGCAGGTGCAGTTGCCATCGGTGCTGCTGGCGGTGCAACCGTGTCTGCGGCGAAGGCGACAGATGACATACCCAGAGTTGCAGCAACAATCAGAGCTAATACTGTTTTCATGATTTATTCCTCAGTGTTCTGTTTGTATATCGGCCCCGTTGGGTCGTTGTAATGAGAATAGAGGAAATGATGAATAGCTTCCGTGAGTCATTGGTTTCGGCTTGTAACCGATTGTACAGGGCTGATTGTTCTCGGTAATCAGTCGCTCGATATATCTCTCACTCTATTTAAACCTCAAACTTTAGTTACAACATACAGTATGCTGTGAGTTAAAAAACGGCACTCTTTAGCCATGTGCCAATTGGGTATTACGCTGGGATCTAAGCTTGGCAGAGGAATACTGCCGCTCAGGGTGAGGGCAGTATTTTGAGGTTTAGTTTGTGTGCAAAAGCAGATTATAAATAACGCCGTTCTAGATGCTGACGGAAAAAGCGCGGATTAAGTGGTTCACCTGTAGCTTTAGTGATCAGTTCGGCGGTTAAATAGCGGCTACCGTGTTGCCAGATATTCTGCTGCAACCAAGTGAATAGGGCGCTAAGGTCGCCATTGGCAATATTTTTATCTAAGTCAGGAATTGAGCTGCGGGCAGTTTGGAATAATTGGGCGGCGTACATAGCGCCTAGTGTATAAGTAGGGAAATACCCAAAGGCGCCATCCGTCCAGTGAATATCTTGCATACATCCATTACGGTAGTTGCCTTCAGTGCTAATCCCGAGATATTGCTGCATTTTCTCATTCCAGAGCGCGGGAATATCTTCTACCTCTATTTCACCGCTAATTAATGCCTTTTCAATCTCATAGCGCAAAATGACATGCGCAGGATAGCTGACTTCGTCAGCATCAACCCGGATAAAGCCAGTTTTGACACGTTGATTGAGAGCCACAAAATTTTGCTCGGCAAAAGCAGGCTGCTCACCAAATTGTTGGATAACCAGCGGGCGAACAATTTGTAGAAATTCCTCACTGCGCGCTAATTGCATCTCAAACAGCAAGCTTTGCGATTCGTGAATTGCTGTCGAGCGAGCATGTGATATTGGTTGGCCTAGCCATTCACGGGGAAGGTTTTGCTCGTAACGGGCATGGCCGGTTTCATGCACAATGCCCATTAATGAACTGAGGAACTCTTGCTCATTATAACGGGTAGTAATACGTACATCTTGGGGAACACCGCCACAGAATGGATGCACACTGACATCAACGCGCCCGCCGTCAAAGTCAAAACCCAGTACTTTCATCACATTCAAGCCAAGCTGGCGCTGTTTTTCTAGGTCAAATGGCCCTTGTGGGATCAGGCAACGTTCATTGGCTTGTTTGGCGGTGACTTGCTGTAATAACTCAGGTAGCCACTGCTTAAGATCGCCAAAGATACGGTCCAGATCGGCGCTATTCGTCCCCGGTTCATATAAATTCAGTAAGGCATCATAGCGCGATGTACCCGCGGCTTGTGCGCGAATTGCCGCTTCTTCGCGACTGAGTTTGACCACTTCACGCAGATTTTCTGCAAAGCCATTCCAATCATTGGCGATACGTTGTTGCCGCCAGGCATGTTCACAGCGCGCTCCTGCCAGTGATTTGGCTGCAACCAGTGCTTCTGGCAATAACACCGCATTATTGTAATGGCGGCGCATTTCACGCACATTCGCCCGCTCAATGTCATTGAGTGTTTCTTGCTCGGCTTGTTGCAGCCACTCACCGACCTGTTTGGCGGTTAGAATCTGATGTTGCAGTACATTTAACTCAGCCATAGCCTCTGAGCGAGCAAGGTTACCTTTGGCGGGCATCATGGTTTGCATATCCCATCCGGCAATAGCCGACAAATGCTCAAAACGGGAAAGGCGAGTGAAAGTGGTGCGCAGGTGCTGATAAGCATTAGTCATAGAACACTCCATAAATCTGATATGCCAACTTATGTCATTGGTGGCAATTAATTAAGACTATCTGGGTCAGTAGACAGTGAGTAAAGACTTTTTACCGGCCAACAGAATCTGAAGCTGGCACCACCTAATGAACTGGCATCGACAGAGATACTGCCTTGATAAGCCAGTGCAATGGAGTGAACAATAGCCAATCCCAGGCCACAGCCACCGGTGGCGCGATCTCGGCTTGGGTCGAGGCGAACAAATGGCTCGAAAACTCGAGCTCTTTCTTCCAGTGGGATACCTGGCCCGTCATCTTCAACTTGCAAACAGGCGTTATCGCCATCAAACCATAACCCAACCCGCAGTCGTTTGGTGGAGTAACGTAGGGCGTTATTGACTAAATTATCCAGAACGCGCTCCATCAGACGCAGGTCAACCGCACCAAAATCCCCGTGATGGGGGATATCCAGTTCAATCTCGCGCTCACTATGAATCAAGCGCATATCCATAACCTTTGTGGTTAACCAGCCCGGCAGATCTATGGGTTCAAGATTTAGGGAGACTTGCGGGCGGTCCAGACGAGCATAAGTGAGAAGTTCGTCGATCAGAGCTTCCAACTGGCCAATATCATGATTCAAAGCCTGTTGTTCACTTTCAGTCAGATTATCACTCATTGCTAAACGATAGCGTAGGCGAACTAGTGGGGTGCGCAACTCATGTGCAATCCCATCAATCAGCAGCTTTTTACTGACAATCAAGGTGCTGATATTGTCTGCCATTTGGTTAAAGGCGACCCCCAGGCGGCTTAAGCTAGACGTGGGATCAAAATGTGTTCGCTCATCAAGATGACCCGCCCCCAAGCGCTGGGCCGCATTTTCCAGTTTAAGTAAATCTTTCCAGTGGGGGCGCATCCAGAGGAATACGGGTAAAGCTAAAGACATGCCAATCAGAATGAGTAAGGCTAAATCGAGCAAACGCATCTGATGCAGATAAAATAGATAGGGGACTGGGCCTACCGCGAGGACATAATGGCTGCGAGGTATTCGTTGCAGGAATGTATATTCATCATCCAGCGCAATGATTTCGCCTGCCCGTAGGCGCTTATTCAGCCGCTCGCCAAGGTCACGTTTATCGAGTGGCTCGATATGTAATTGGAAAGAAAGATTTAAATCTAATGTGGCGATGGTTTTGTTCCAGTCTTTTAGCGGGATCTCGCGTAACTCACTGCGCATTAAAGACAGCGAGCTTTTCATCAAATCATCGAGTGACTGACGCCCAGCGCGCTCTGCGGTGACTTTATAAACCAGCCCGACTAACATCGCCATCACCAAAAAACAGACGAATAGCAATAAGAAAAACTGAATAAATAGCTTCCTCATTGCTGCACAGACTCCCATGCATTCGGGGCGAACAAGTACCCTTTATTGCGCACGGTTTTGATGCGGAAAGGTTCAAGAGCATTGTCATAGAGTTTGCGGCGCAAACGCGAAATAGCGACATCGATGCTGCGGTCCATCCCGTCATAACTGACGCCGCGCAAGTTTTTCAAGAGCGCCTCGCGATCCATTATGATGCCAGCATGTGTTGCCAACTCCCATAGCAGATCAAAGTCAGAGGTGGATAACGTAATCTCTTCATCACTGAGATTGACCTGCCGATTGACTGGGTCAATGCAAAGTAAGCCAAAATGAATCGCGTTATAGCCGGTGAGCGGCGGGCTGATAGTCTCTTTAGTCTGCTGCTGATTGTGCTGACGGAGATGCAAACGTAAGCGGGCTAACAATACCGCTGGCGGTGTGGTTTTCAGGATATAGTCATTGGCCCCCATCTCCAGAGAGAGAATATGGTTCATATCACTGTCCAGTGAGGTCAACAGCACGATGGGGCCGTCATAACTTGGTCGCAAGTCGCGACACAATGTCATCCCATCTTTTCCAGGCAACATGATATCGAGCAACACCAGGTCAGGCTGTTGATCTTCAATAACCGCTTGCGCTGTATCACCGCGTGGTTCTACATACACATCGATGTCATGCTTGCCCAGATAGGCTGCAATCAGCTTTCCGACCTCCGGGTCGTCTTCTACAAAAACTATTTTGGTCATGTTTTTCAGTTTATAAAAGGGCCGGAATTCAGCATAGCGCGCTGTTGGCAGCAATACTATGCACGTTACTTATTCTACTTGTTATTAATGCTAGTGAGTGATTGCTAGACAACGGGCAAATCATTTCATTATATTAATGTAAGTGATTATATCGTCATCTCTATCTGGTTGCGCCCATCGTTTATATATCAATATCTATGATTAATGAATAGCTGTATCGATCAGCTAAGGACTGAGGGATGAGTGGCGAACACATTGGTGTGCCAGCGCACAGTGAGAAAGTCTGCTTCGATTACACGGAATTTTTGGCCGCTTCTTGCAAAAAGCGTTGGAGTTTTCTTGATGCTATTTATGGTGTTATGCCAATTTTTGGGATGGTGGTAAAATCGCAAACTGAATTGGAGAGAACCCCGCAAGAGCGGCTTACGGCCTTGGCTCTACAGGTTTTGTCAACCCAACTTAGTGATGAAACGAATATTGTTCGCTTGATTCGACTAGCGGAGCTGCAGGGCATAACCGCGCTGGATATTCAGTTGCCTTATGCTTTGGAAACCGCGCAGCTCGGAGAAATTAAGCAAAAATTTCCGCAGTCGATGGGGCTGAGTCAGAAGGGCGAATGCTTATCTGTGGACATCTTGGGAACAGAAAATTACTAGCGGCGTTAACAAAATATTCAAATGGACAAACTCGTTTAACTGGCCTGTCCATTTGAGATATTTATTTCGCTACTATTTTCAACTCATTGCATTGCGAGCCAGGTTGCCGGGATAGTGGCGATTAACACTAGGCAGATAGCCGCACGTTCCAACGTATTGAGTAGCCGTAGCCCTTCATGCCCTTTACGTGCATAAATGAATACCGCCAGTCCTGGTGCGTATAGCAGGACAGAGAGCAACAGGTATAATAATCCCGCAGCATAAATCAGCCACAAGCCATATAAGCAAGCACCAGCGGCTACCACAATCAACCGCCAATCCTGACGTTTTAACGCCACTTTAAACAGAAATGCGCCAACCAGAAAGTAGGGCACCAGGATCATTTCTGATGCGATCGTCAGCAAAGTATTGTAATTACTGCCGGTCAGCCAGATAAGGATCAGTGCCACTTGTACCGCACAGTTGGTCAACCACAGGGATTTGGCCGGAGCATTGTGTTGATTGTGATGGCGGAATATTTTAGGGAATGCGCCGTGGTTAGCAGCAACCATTGGCACTTCTGCTGCCATAATGGTCCAGCTCAGGTATGCGCCGCAAACAGAAATAATCAGCCCGGTGGCAATAATAACTTCCCCCCAAGACCCCATCATCTCAACCATAATACCGGCCATCGAAGGGTTACGCATGCCAGCCAATTCAGCGCGAGGCACCACCCCAAGGGACAATAACGTAATGAGCAGGTAAACACTGAGTGCGGAGAGCACCGCCAGCATGGTAGCGCGCCCAACATCTTTTTTATTCCGTGCTCTGGCAGACACCACCACGGCGCCCTCTACACCAATAAAGACCCACAAGGTGATCAGCATAGTGTCTTTCACTTGCTGCCATACTGGGGTGTGCAGCGCAATACCGGTAAAATCAAAACTGAAGGTATCGAGGCTGAAGGCGAAACCCGCCAGAACAATAAAACCACCAATAGGGAGCAGTTTCGCCAATGTGGCAGCCAGATTGATACTGGCGGCAGTTTGCACGCCGCGTAACACCAGAGCATGCACCAACCACAGCAGGAAAGATGCCCCCAATAATGCCTGCCAGGTATTTCCTTCACCAAAGATAACGTTGCCCGATTTATCGGTAAAGAAACTCAAGGCGGCAAAAACAATCACTAAGTAAGAGACGTTGGCAATCACCGCGCACAGCCAGTAGCCCCAAGCCGAGAAAAAGCCGATAAGGTCGCCAAAACCCTCTTTGGCATAGGTGAATATTCCACCATCCAGATCAGGGCGCAGGCGCGTTAATAGCAACATCGCAAACGCCAGGAAAATGATCCCCACGCCGGTAATACTCCAGCCAATAAGCAAGGCTGCCGGGCTGGCAACTTCAGCCATATTTTGCGGCAAGCTGAAGACACCTGCACCCAGCATAGAGCTGAGGACCAGCGCAGTTAGCGCAGTCAGGCCGAGTTTTTTTTCCAATTGTGGATCCTGGTTTTTAGAGTATTAATGAATGGTTACTGGCTTTTAAGCAGCATTATATGAGGCGAATATATCAAGACCTGACAGATAATAGCCCCAAAATTTTTGGAAGATTTTACGGAGTGGGAAGCGATCATGCAATGATTGGTTATGCGATTTCGGCAAAAAATTATTCAATCAACGCTCATCAACGGCGGGTATATTACGAGCCAATAACAAAAGGGCAGCTAATGGCTGCCCTTTTGATGATTATTCAAACAAATTTATTTGAACAGGTCAGCACTCACGCTCAAGTTACCGCCGCTCTTATTCTGCCATTGGCGAGTCACGTGGTAGTACTTAGCCCCTTTTGCCGCCGCACGTTTGGCGACTTCGTGAGAGACATCCGTCATGCTGTTAAAGTGACCAGTGAAGCTAACAGAATCAAACGGCACCATCTGCGCGGCAGTGGTGTTATTCAATTCTTGAATCTGAGTGCCATCTGGCAGCGTTACGGTGTAACGTTTACCAGTTGATGATTGGGTTTCAAAGAAACGGCCAACATCAGCACTCGGTGTACCTGAAGAGGCCACACCCGGAATTTCAACATTTGCTGCAGCTGCGCCACCGGCTGCCAGCGCAGCACGACCCGCATCTGAATCCGCAGGAATCACATCCGGGCTTTGTACCACACGTTTGGCGGCATCTTCTTTATAGACATAGGCCGTCACGAACTGGTTGCCACCTTGGTTGGCATCGACCTGACGCACGATGAAGAAGGAGTAAGCGCCTTTCTCTTTTGCTGCTTTGGAAATGGCGTCACTGATATCAGGTTGGCTACGGAAGAAACCGCTGACAGAAACAGTGTCATAAGGTTGCAACGCGTAGGCTTCTGCTTTTGGTAATTCTTTAACACCATTAAAGACGCGATACTGGGTCTCTTTGCTCACTTCCGGTGCATCATTATGATAAACATCGGCCGTTACACGCCAGTTGCCGCCATTATTGTTGCTGTTGATATCTTGGATATAGAAAGAGTCTGCGCCCAATTTATCAGCACGGCGGGATACCGCATCAGCTGCTTCATTGATTGCATTAAACCGGCCAGTAATAGTAATGCGATCAAAGGGCTTGATGGCTGCTGCTTGCTCTGGAGCGAGTTCTTTTGCCGCATGTGCAGCAGAAAGCGCGGTGAGTGATAGCAATGCCGATGCGATGATCGTGTATTTCAGCTTCATAAAAAATCCTTTCGCCTTGCGCATTAACGTTGATACGTGCGGAACAATTGATGTGTAACAGAATAGCAGATGATTATTACATGTAATAATGGCGAGTGTCTCCGCAATTTATATGACTTAGTATATGAATTATGAAGTTCAGCCGCCCGGTACTTTACATTAAGAATCGATATAAGCTTTACGAATAATGGCTTTAACGTCATAAGTGCTGATTATTTACATTTTTCTAACTTAATCCCGCGCGGTGACTGGGTTGTACCACATTGAGAAAACTTATTATTTTGGCGCAAAGTTGCAGGACAAGCCGCTAGTAATTATTCTTTCTATAGTGAATTATACAGAGTTCTTTCCACCTGCCAGTTTTAGTGAAAAAACTGCGTCTGTTGCGCACACAGATATGGATCATCAGTCACATTTTCAGTAGGTTATAGGGAGCTATAGCGAAGCAGGTTTTTATCATAGGGCAATTACCCAAAGTATTTGAAACAGCGGGTAGGCAGCAAACGAATAAATCTCGGTGAGCTGACGTAGGTCAGTGATTCGGGAGCAAGAGAGCAGCTAACACCCCTGCAGCTTCAAATATGCAGGGTATGACAATACTCATCATCAAAGACAGGTAAAAAGGGAACATTATGCGTATTGGTGTACCAAGAGAGCGGTTGTCCAATGAAGCCCGTGTTGCAGCAACGCCGAAAACGGTAGAACAATTGCTGAAATTAGGCTTCACCGTGGCGATTGAAAGCGGAGCTGGCCATTTAGCCAGTTTTGACGATGCGGCATACCTGGAAGCGGGTGCCACCATTACGGATACCACCGATGTGTGGCAATCCGACCTTATCCTCAAAGTGAATGCCCCCCTTGAGGAAGAAATTGCCCTGATGCGTGAGGGGAGCACTTTGGTCAGCTTTATCTGGCCGGCTCAGAACCCTGAATTGCTGCAAAAGCTGGCAGAGCGTCAAGTCACTGTATTAGCAATGGATTCAGTACCGCGCATTTCTCGCGCCCAATCCATGGATGCGCTGAGCTCAATGGCTAACATTGCGGGCTATCGCGCCATTGTTGAAGCCGCACACGAATTTGGCCGCTTCTTTACCGGGCAAATTACCGCCGCCGGTAAGGTTCCACCGGCAAAAGTTGTTATTATTGGTGCCGGTGTTGCGGGATTGGCCGCCATTGGTGCCGCCGGGAGCTTAGGGGCGATTGTTCGTGCCTTTGACACCCGTCCGGAAGTGAAAGAACAAGTTCAGAGTATGGGGGCTGAATTCCTCGAGCTGGATTTTGAAGAAGAAGCGGGCAGTGGTGACGGCTACGCCAAGGTGATGTCTGAAGCCTTTATCAAAGCTGAAATGGAGCTGTTTGCAGCACAAGCGGCTGAAGTGGATATCATCGTCACCACAGCATTGATTCCCGGTAAACCTGCACCACGTCTGATCACCAAAGAGATGGTGGCCTCGATGAAGTCGGGCAGCGTGATTGTCGATCTGGCAGCGCAGACCGGTGGTAACTGTGAACTGACGGTAGCTGATAAAGTCACTGTCACTGAAAATGGCGTGAAAATCATTGGTTATACTGATTTACCCAGCCGTTTACCGACCCAGTCATCCCAGCTTTACGGTACAAACTTGGTTAACTTGCTGAAATTACTCTGCAAAGAGAAAAACGGCGAGATCGACATTGATTTTGAAGATACCGTAATTCGCGGTGTTACCGTGGTTAAAACCGGTGAAATAACCTGGCCGGCACCGCCAATTCAGGTTTCGGCACAGCCTCAGGCAGCGAAAGCCGCGCCATTGGTGAAAGAAGAGGTTAAGCCGTCATCGCCATGGCCTAAATACATCATTATGGCTCTGGCCATTGTCCTGTTTGGCTGGTTGGCAAATGTCGCGCCGAAAGAGTTTTTATCTCACTTTACGGTCTTTGCCTTGGCCTGTGTTGTTGGCTATTACGTGGTGTGGAATGTCAGCCATGCGCTGCATACACCACTGATGTCAGTCACTAACGCAATCTCGGGCATTATCGTGGTGGGCGCATTGTTGCAGATTGGCCACGGTGGCTGGGTAAGTTTCTTATCCTTTATTGCCGTATTGATTGCCAGCATCAACATTTTTGGTGGCTTTACCGTCACCCAGCGTATGCTGAAAATGTTCCGTAAAAACTAGGTTTATATAAAGCCGGGCTTGCCGAAAGTGCAGGCGGGTAAAGCTGAGTTGATGAAAATGTTGATTAAAAAAATTTTGCTGATGAAAACAGTGTCATACAAAAATAAAGGAGTAACTGATGTCTAGTGGTCTTGTTACAGCTGCGTACATAGTTGCTGCGATTCTATTTATTTTCAGTTTGGCTGGGCTGTCGCGCCACGAAACATCCAAACAAGGTAACACCTTTGGTGTGACCGGTATGGCCATCGCGCTTATCGCGACCATTCTGGGGCCAGACTCAGGCAATGTTGCTTGGATTATCATTGCTATGGTGATTGGTGGGGCAATCGGTATTTATCTGGCGAAGAAAGTCGAAATGACTGAAATGCCGGAACTGGTGGCTATCTTACACAGCTTCGTGGGTCTGGCGGCGGTTCTGGTTGGCTTTAACAGTTATCTGGATCATGGCCCAGTGGTCATGGATGCGGTGATGGTGAATATTCACCTGACCGAAGTGTTCTTGGGGATCTTTATCGGTGCGGTGACCTTCACCGGTTCTATTGTTGCCTTCGGTAAATTACGTGGGATTATCTCCTCCAAGCCGCTGATGCTGCCACAACGCCATAAGTTGAACTTGGTCGCGCTGGTTGTTTCATTCTTGCTGATGATTCTGTTTGTCAGAACCGATAGCGTCGCGCTGCAAGTGGTCGCACTGCTATTGATGACCTTGATTGCTTTGGGCTTCGGCTGGCACTTGGTTGCATCCATTGGGGGTGCAGACATGCCAGTGGTGGTCTCGATGCTGAACTCCTACTCCGGTTGGGCCGCAGCAGCAGCAGGTTTCATGCTCAGCAACGACCTGTTGATTGTAACCGGTGCATTAGTCGGTTCTTCCGGTGCGATCCTGTCGTACATCATGTGTAAAGCGATGAACCGTTCGTTTATTAGCGTGATTGCCGGCGGCTTTGGTACTGATGGCTCTTCTACTGGTGATGCCGAAGAGATGGGCGAATACCGTGAAACTACAGCGGAAGAAGTGGCCGACCTGCTGAAAAATGCTAGCTCGGTTATCATCACCCCTGGCTATGGTATGGCAGTTGCACAAGCTCAGTACCCCGTTGCGGAAATTACGGCAAAACTGCAAGCCCGTGGGATCAAAGTGCGCTTTGGTATTCATCCGGTAGCTGGGCGTTTGCCTGGCCATATGAACGTGTTATTGGCGGAAGCTAAAGTGCCTTATGACGTGGTGCTGGAGATGGACGAAATCAATGATGATTTCCCAAGCACCGATGTGGTATTGGTGATTGGTGCCAACGACACCGTTAACCCAGCCGCACTCGAAGATCCGCGCAGCCCGATTGCCGGTATGCCAGTGTTGGAAGTGTGGAAAGCGCAAAGTGTCATTGCCTTTAAACGTTCAATGAATACCGGCTATGCTGGCGTTCAGAACCCATTGTTCTTCAAAGACAATACTCAGATGTTGTTCGGCGATGCTAAAGACAGCGTAGAAGCCATCTTACGTGCGTTGTAATCGTTAGTGTTGTAGCTGAAAAAGGGCCACTGATGTGGCCCTTCTTTTTTGGCATTAAATTTGAAAATCAGATGAGAGGGCGATTATTCATCATCTTCGTGGTCTTCATCACTTTCAATCGGGCAAGTAAAACCTTCTGGTTTAATGGCCAATAAATCACATTTAAGATGGTCGATCACATGTTCGGTGGTGTTACCGATAAAGGCGGCAGATAGCCCGGTGCGCCCCAAAGTACCCAGCACCACTACCCCGGCGCGTAAATGCTCAGCTAAGTCCGGGATAACTTCTTCAGGTAATCCTTTCTCCACATGAGTGAATTTTTCGTCAATACCAAACTGCTGACGTAATGCTTTCATCGCCACCAAATGCTGACCGCGAATAGCATCGTTGTAGACACTCGGGTCAAAATCAGGCAATTCAATAGCAATATTGATCGGCGTTACCGGATAGGCGCTGATTAAATGCACCTGAGTTTGGTTAACATGCTCAGCCAGTTCTCTGGTTTCTTTCACTAAACGTAGATTGAGAGGGTCGTGCAGGGGATCTTCGCTGGATAAGTTGACGGCCACCAATGCGGTACCACCTTCCGGCCAAGGTTGGTCTTTTACCATCCACACCGGGCATGGACATTTACGTAATAAGTGCCAGTCAGTTGGGGTGAAAATAATGGATTCCAATCGGTCATGTTGATGAGCCATTTTTAGCAACAAATCGTGCTTATATTTCAGGACTTCCTGAATAATGGCTTCATACGGGCGATTGTGCCATACCACTTTGATTTCAATGGGCACGCCAGCATCAAGATAAAATCGGCACTGTTCGCTGATCCATGCTGAGCGTTGGCTAATGACCCCTTTGCGCATAGCCGTGCGCTCATCCGGGGACAGCAGGGTGGTCATGTCATATGACAAGTCATAAATAGCTAAAAATGCTTTGATTGCGCCGCCATTACGCTGCACAAGATAAACTGCACGTCTTAATGCAGGCTGATCATCCTGATTGGGGTCAATAGCCACCAGAATATTCTGATACTTTGCCATAGTGTCTCCTTACTACCGTGAATTAACAGTATGTTAGTTAAAGAGTAAACCATGAAAGTGAAAGAGGACAGGGAGAGAGCAAATCAGACCAATAAATAAGAGTTATCCTCTTGGGCATTTATTGATCTGATATCCGACTTAAAGATTAGGTCTTGGATTACCGGCTAACTGGGCCAACGCTTCGGTATTCTCAATGGTGATGTACTTGCCTTTCACACTCAGAATATCGCTTTTCTGGAAACGGCCCAACAAGCGGCTGATAGTTTCTACCGTCAACCCTAAATAGTTGCCGATATCACCGCGCGTCATGGTCAGACGGAACTCACGTGGAGAGAAGCCACGTTGAGCAAAGCGGCGCGAAAGATTATAAATAAAGGCGGCCAGACGCTCTTCTGCATTCTTTTTAGAAAGCAGCAAAATCATGTCTTGATCACCTTTTATCTCGCCACTCATCAGGCGCATCATCTGCTGGCGCAGATTTGGCATTTTGCCGGATAAGTCATCCAGTGTATCAAACGGGATTTCGCACACCATGGAAGTTTCCAATGCCTGAGCAAAGCTTGGGTGCTGCAAGTTACTGATAGCATCAAAACCGACTAAATCGCCCGCCAGATGGAAACCGGTAATCTGCTCATCACCTTCTTCGGTAATGGTATAACTTTTAATGGTCCCGGAACGGATGGCATACAGGGATTTGAGTTCATCACCTGCTTTAAACAGCGCCTGTCCTTTCTGAATAGGTTTTTTCCTTTCAATGATATTGTCGAGCTGGTCCAGCTCGTTTTCATTTAAGGTAAACGGAATACAGAGCTGGCTGATACTGCAATCCTGACAGTGAATTGCACAACCACCAGACTGAATACGTCGGATTACGCGTTTTTCCGGGATCATAGGGTATTCCCATTAATATTGATATGCGTCAATTTTAACATCTTTTCTTGCGTCTGATAAGAGCAACAATAGTTAGCGTGCTAAAAGATAACCCTCATGCATTAATAACCAGCGTTTTCGCTCCACGCCACCGGCATAACCAGTCAATGCACCTTGTTGCCCAATCACCCGGTGGCAGGGGACAACAATGGAGATTGGATTCAGGCCATTTGCCATCCCAACCGCTCTGGACGCCGTTGGGCGGTTAATTCGCTTTGCTAACTCGCCATAGGTAATCGTCTCACCACAGGGGATTTTGCGTAATTGATCCCAGACCTGACGCTGAAAATCAGTACCGGCGGTCTTAACCGGTAAATTATCAATAATATTGAGCTCACCGGCAAAATAGCGTTGCATGCTCTCGCTTAAACCGCCGGGATTACGTTTTTCAACCAGCGTAAAGCTATTTTTGCCGTAATGATTGTTTAGCAATTTTATCAGCCGATCATAATGATCAGTCCAATCGATGGCCCGTAACCGGTGTTCTTCATCTGCAATGAGCAACAGTTCACCCTGAGGCGTTGTCATCCTATCAATCAAAAACGTTTCCATAAGTCTCCGCTATCTTGCTGTCATTGGTTGATGAAAATCTGCAACGGTGAATATTTTACTGGCAATTATTGCATGAAAAAGAGCTTCGATAGATCACTATCCGGATGTGAAAGCAAAAAGCTGTTCTTATTGCGGCATTAATCGCATAACACAGAAAGTTTAGTTATAAGGTCGGGGTGGGCGAAGTGAGTTTTAGCCGCTAGGATGAGAGTTTGTGAACGCGGTTTGTAATCATATTGCTGGCGGAAATACTGCTGGCGAAATCCATCTAATATCAGGTAGCCCATTCATGTCCAATACCCTGTTGTATCCTCTATTACGTGATGGTGAACCGCCGGCGGCGGCTATTGAACGTCCAGCAAGTCGCTCACCTTTTATTTTACTGGCAGATCATGCCGGGCAGCGCATTCCGGCTCAGTTAGGTGATTTGGGATTACCCACCGGAGAGATTGATCGGCACATCGGCTGGGATATTGGTTCACTGGCTACCGCGCAACTGCTTAGCCAGTATCTTGATGCCACATTGATTCACCAGCGCTATTCGCGCTTAGTGATTGATTGTAACCGCACCCCGGGGATCGCCAGCTCTATTCCTGAAATCTCGGAGCACACGCGGATTATACGTAACATCGGCGTGACGATAGAAGAGGCCGAAGCCCGTGGTGCTGAGGTATTCCAGCCGTATCATGATTTGATTACACAAACACTTAATCGGCGTCGTGATAGTGGGCAGCCCAGTGTCATTATCTCGATGCATAGCTTTACACCCTCATTTAAAAATAACGATCGCCCGTGGCAAATTGGGACCTTATTTAATCGTAACCCGGCCTTTGCTTTGCAATTGATTGAGCTTTTACAACAAGATAGCTCGCTGAATGTCGGGATTAACCAACCTTACGCCATGACGGATGCAACAGACTTTACTCTGCCATTCCATGCCGAACGTCGGCAATTACCTTATGTGGGTATCGAGATTCGTCAGGATCTTATTACGCAACAAGCGGGGCAGGAGCAATGGGCTCATCGTCTGGCAACACTATTACCACAGGTATTAGCGACATTAAATGGTGCAAAATAAGTGGTGGAATATGTATTTCCCCGATAAATATCTGTTTTGCATCAATGATCAAATGGGACTTATGACTAGCAGCAATTAATTGGCTATTATCGACCTTAACCATCACATTTTATTCATAACATGATCCTAAGGTTGACTATCACGTGGAATCTAAGCCTGCGCGTATCCTGATCAGTGCCTGTTTAATGGGAAAACCTGTTCGTTATAACGGCAGTGCTCTGTCTGTTCATGATGAAATTATTCAACGCTGGCAGGATGAAGGGCGACTGGTTCTGGTTTGCCCTGAGTTAGCCGCCGGTATGCCGGTACCGCGCCCTCCGGCTGAAATCCAGCAAGGTAATGGCGAGGCCGTGCTACAAGGGCAGGCGCGGGTGATTGAACAATGGGGTAATGATGTTAGCCGGGAGTTTCTGCAAGGCGCTTATCAGGCATTGGACGTGGCACAAAAACACCATTGTAAACTCGCCATTCTGACAGAAGGCAGCCCATCCTGCGGGAGTAGCCGTATTTATGATGGTCATTTTAGGGGTACTCAACGTACTGGTCAGGGGGTAACCACGGCACTATTACGTCGCCACGGGATCACCGTGTTCAGCCATCTTCAACTTGAACAAGCAGATGATTTTTTGCGAAGCTGTTCACAAATCAAGGTTGAAAATTAATCAAATGTCATAAAAACACGGTACACTGTATAAATAAACAGTGGTTACGTAACAATCGTATCTTTGATCACTTAATTTTGCTTGAAACCATTAAGTCGAGGTAGCGATATGACATTTAAGATAGTTGAAAAACAACCGCAACACGTCGTCAGTATCCGGGTGGTTGGCCCTTATCATGAGACCATCCCACTAGGATTTGACCAACTTTCATCGCTCTATGCTCAGCACCAAATCCCCGGCCGAGACTGGCTAGCACTGTATTGGGATAACCCAGAAACCAATCCTCCGGCCCAATTGCGAGCTGATGTGTCGCTATCGGTCGCAGATGACTATGTCTTGCCTGAAGAACTCAATAATCAACTGCAATTACAAGTGATCCCCGGTGGTTGGTATGCGGTGTATAGCACTCGAGTAACAGATGATGATTACGCCAAAGCATGGGGTGAATTGTATCACCAGCATCTGCCGCAAAGTGGCTATCGCCCAGCGGACGGCGCATGTTACGAGGTTTACCTTAATGACGGCAGGAGTGATGGATATTTTGATATTGATATTTATCAATCAGTTGAGAAAGCGCAATAAAGTGCAGCAGCAGCCGGGTTAGCCAGTTCGGCTGCTGACTCAAACCATCTTTGTATTCATCTTTATTCTTTATATTGAAGCCACTGATGATAGCCAAGGCTCATTCTTTTTGCGGGTGTCTACTGCCACTTTTATCTGTCTGCATTTTGCTGCTCAGTAGTTAGAAATAGTTGGCTTAGCCAGTCACTGAAAATCCGGACGCGCGGGGAAAGCTGGCGATTATGGGGATACAGAAAAGAGACTGGCATGGAGGGTGGAGCATACTCCGGCAGTATCTCAATCAATGTTCCGTTCATTAAATCGGGTTCAATGTGATAGCGCGGCACCTGAATAATCCCTAATCCCAGCCGTGCAGCAGCCACGAAACTTTCTGCGCCACTGACCGACAAAACAGTACGTAGCTTAATTTGATGATATTCAGGGGATGAGCGGGGCGATGATGGCTGATGTGAGTTTGCTTTTGGGGGGCGCGGCAATGTGCCATGCGCACTAAATTCCAAGGGCATCAGTCCACCGGTCGCGCTTGAACGAAAGCCGACCATCTGGTGTTCTGCCAGCTGTTTTAAGCTGTGTGGCATTCCATATTGTTGCAGATAACTCGGTGCAGCACAGGTGACTTGGGGTAATAGTGCGACTCGGCGGGCGACCATGTCACTGTCTTGCAAGTTCCCGACACGTAGCACGCCATCAATGCCTTCACGAATCAAATCGACCAACCGGTCACCTTCACTGATAAATAATTCAATATCAGGGTATTGAGCAATAAAGTCAGGTAATTGCGGCAACACAAAATGGCGGGCCAGAGTGCCTTGTACATCAATTCGCAGTAAGCCTCGCGGCTTGGCATTGGCAAACGCCATTTCAGCATCTTCAATGTCGGCAATAATGTGCAGGCAGCGCTGATAGTATGCTTCACCATCCAAGGTCGGGCTGACATGCCGGGTTGTTCGTTGCAAGAGACGAACATTTAAGCGCTTTTCCAGTTGCTTAATCGCATCGGTCACCGTAGAGCGTGGCAAATTTAAATCTTCGGCTGTTTGGGTAAAACTGCGCTGTTCCACTACTCTGGTAAACACACGCATTGCATCTATTCGGTCCACGCTATTGTTCGCTTTATTCGGATAGTGTTACCGAATAATAGTGGATTATCCGAATAGGTAAAGGTGGCATTCTCTGTTTACCGATTTGGCGGCGACAGATCTCATTGGGATATGCGGCCAATCAGCGAACACTGACCATTAAACTGACCTTCAGGGGAATATCATGACGAATACAACTCAGCCCGTTGCCATTGTTACCGGGGCATCGCGCGGTATTGGTGCCGCTATAGCTGAACGCTTGGCGCACGATGGCTATACCGTGCTTATTAATTATTCTCGGGCTGATAATGAGGCCGAAGCCTTAGTGCGCAAAATACAACAAGCGGGTGGAAATGCATTAAGCGCCAAAGGCGATATCAGTGACCCCATCGCCGTTGCTCAACTATTTGCCAAAGCTGAAACGGCTTTTGGTGGTGTCGATGTGTTAGTTAATAATGCGGGAATTCTGTCTCTTAGCACGATTGCTGAGAGTGATGATGAGCACTTCGACCGCCAAATTGCCATCAACCTAAAAGGCAGTTTTAACGGAATGCGGGAAGCGGCTAAACGGCTGAGAGATGGAGGCCGTATTGTTAACTTCTCAACCAGTGTGGTGGGGCTAAAACTGGAGAAATATGCTGTTTACGCGGGCACAAAAGCCGCTGTTGAAACCATGACTGCCATATTGGCAAAAGAATTACGGGGCCGCAATATTACGGTCAACGCTGTTGCTCCTGGGCCAACAGCGACCGACCTGTTCTTAAATGGTAAATCACCTGAGCTGATTGAAAAAATGGCAAAAATGGCCCCACTGGAAAGATTGGGTACACCTGAAGATATCGCGGCGGCAGTGGCCTTTTTAGTCAGTAAAGAGGGTGGCTGGATTAATGGACAAGTTTTGCGGGCCAATGGGGGGCTAATTTAACGCCATCGAGTTGTTTGGCTGCGAAAGGTCTGGGAATAATCTTGAAAGTTAAGGATTAATAATTAATTGCGCTTGTCATAAAAGCGTCATTAGCCTGTTTTAGTATCCGTTGTAATCAATAAATACAATTTGTATTACTGTTTTACAACAAGGAATTCTACTGATGCAGAACCGCATATCCACTTTGTCCGGCATAGCGTTATCCACCCTGATCTTAAGCAGCTCTCTGTTTGCACCGAATGCGGTTGCCGCCGCTACTGGGCTATACGATCGCAGCGCTCATGGCGATGTCACCCAGTTTGGCGGAGCGCGTCGTTTGACGGGGGATCAAACTCAAGCTCTGCGTGACTCGTTATCTAATAAGACGGTAAAAAATGTCATTTTATTGATTGGTGACGGCATGGGGGATTCAGAAATCACCTCTGCACGTAACTATGCTATGGGGGCCGGTGGCTTCTTTAAAGGCATTGATGCCCTGCCGCTGACAGGGCAATACACCCACTATTCATTAGATAAAAAAACGCAAAAGCCAGATTATGTCACTGACTCAGCCGCTTCCGCGACCGCATGGTCTTCGGGTGTAAAAACCTATAATGGCGCGCTGGGTGTCGATGTGTTTGGCAAAGATCATGTCACTATTTTAGAACTGGCTAAAAAAGCGGGTAAAGCTACCGGTAATGTGTCAACCGCAGAGCTGCAAGATGCGACGCCAGCAGCACAGTTTGCGCATGTCACCGGGCGTAAATGTTACGGCCCAGAAGAAACCAGTGAGAAATGTGGCACCAATGCATTGGAAAATGGGGGCCGCGGTTCTATTACTGAGCAAATGATTGAAGGGCGCGCCGATGTCACTTTGGGTGGTGGCGCAAAATCATTCAGCCAGTTGGCTAAAGCCGGTGAGTGGAAAGATAAATCACTGCGTGACCAAGCATTGGCCCGTGGTTATGTGATTGTCGAAAACCTTGATGACTTGAATGCCATCAAACAGGCAGACCAGAAGAAACCGCTTTTAGGGCTATTCAGCTCTGGCAATATGCCGGTGCGCTGGCAGGGGCCAAAAGCCTCTTACCACGGCAATCTCGATAAACCCGCGGTTGTATGTGAAAATAATGCCGAACGTACCAAGGATATTCCAACGCTGGCAGTCATGACTGAAAAGGCCATTGACCTGCTGAAAACCAATAAAAATGGCTTCTTCCTGCAAGTAGAAGGGGCGTCGATTGATAAACAAGACCACGCCGCTAACCCATGTGGCCAGTTTGGCGAAACCGTCGATCTGGATGAAGCCGTACAGAAAGCACTGGAGTTCGCCCGTGCTGATGGTAACACCTTGGTTATTGTGACGGCAGACCACGCGCATTCCAGCCAAATTATAGAAGCTGACGCTAAAGCTCCAGGTTTGACGCAAGCATTAACCACTAAAGATGGTGCGATAATGGCGATCAGCTATGGCAACTCTGAAGATGACTCCCAAGGGCACACCGGTACCCAATTGCGTATCGCTGCTTATGGCCCACATGCAGCCAATGTTGTCGGTCTAACTGATCAGACCGACCTGTTCTTTACCATGCGTGATGCTATGGCAATTAAATAAATTCCCTTTCTTTTTGTTGAATAATCCCGGTGCAGTTATGGCCGGGATTTTTATTGTAGCCATCCCTCCCAGGCTTTTATTTCTGCCGAAATCTCCTTTTTACATCATCATCGCTTATCAATTGTTATAATAATAACATTTTAGATTGTCTGGTTAAGGCGAAAAACCGAATTACCTCCCTTTCATTGCTGCGATCATTGTCACACACATAACATTTATAGCCTGATAATGTTATTGCATTAACATTTAATGATAAAAAAATAGCATAGAGGAAGGGACAATGGATATTGCAGTCATTGGTTCGAACATGGTTGATCTGATCACCTACATTGATGAAATGCCACAAATCGGGGAAACATTAGAAGCACCGGATTTTGAAATCGGGTGCGGCGGTAAAGGGGCGAATCAGGCAGTAGCCGCGGCCAGATTAGGCGCCAATGTCATGATGGTCACTCGCGTGGGTGATGATCTGTTTGCAGAAAATACCATTCGAAACTTACAACAAGCGGGTATTGATACCCAATATGTGAAAACAGTCGCCGGAACGTCCAGTGGTGTCGCACCCATTTTTGTCGATAAGTCATCACAAAATCGCATTCTCATTATCAAAGGTGCGAATAACCACCTGTCACCGGCAGATATAGACGCTGCGGTTGATGCCTTAAAGACCTGCCAGTTGATCATCTTGCAACTCGAAATACCATTAGAAACGGTCTATGCCGCGATTGATTTTGCTCGTCAGCACCAGATTAAAGTCATTCTCAATCCAGCCCCGGCATCTAAAGCGCTTGATATTGGCTATGCCTGTCAGTGCGAGTTCTTCATGCCAAATGAAACCGAACTTGCCATTCTGACCGGAATGCCAGTGGACAGTCTGGATAATATTTATCGGGCAGGGCGCAGCTTGTTGGATAAAGGTCTACATAACCTGATTATTACGTTGGGGCATCGTGGTTCTTTATGGATGCATGGCGAAGACATTCACCATGTGCCGCCGGTCAGTGTTCATGCCATTGATACCAGTGGCGCTGGCGATGCTTTTATTGGCTGTTTTGCTCATGAATATGTTCAGCACGGAAATGTATTAAAAGCTATGGAGATGGCCTCTGCTTTTGCAGCATACAGTGTCACCGGCAAAGGAACACAACGTTCTTACCCTGACGCGTCGCAATTTATTGATTTTTTAAATACCCTACACCAAGGAAAATAAAATGCGCCTGAATACCGTTCAACTGCCAGATGGCTATTTAAATAAAACCCCTTTATTCCAATTTATTTTGCTTTCCTGCTTATTCCCACTCTGGGGATGTGCAGCCAGTCTGAATGATATTTTAATTACTCAATTTAAAAGTGTTTTCGCTCTCAGTGATTTCGCCAGTGCATTGGTACAAAGTGCCTTTTATGGTGGCTACTTCCTGATTGCTATTCCCGCATCATTAGTGATTAAGAAAAGCAGTTATAAAGTGGCTATCTTGATTGGGCTAACACTTTATATTGTTGGTTGTACATTGTTTTATCCCGCATCGCACATGGCAACTTACACCATGTTTCTGGCGGCTATTTTCGCCATTGCCATTGGTTTGAGCTTCCTCGAAACCGCCGCCAATACCTACAGCTCAATGATTGGTCATAAGGATTACGCCACTCTGCGCCTGAATATCAGCCAGACGTTTTATCCGATTGGCGCATTGATGGGGATAGTATTAGGCAAATATTTGGTATTCCAGGAAGGCGACAGTTTACAGAGTCAAATGGCATCAATGACGCCAGAGCAGATCCATGAGTTTCGTCTTAGCATGTTAGAACACACCTTAGAGCCTTATAAATATCTAATCTTTGTCCTATTACTGGTAATGCTGCTCTTTGTCATTACCCGTTATCCACATTGCAAGCCTCAAGGCGACAGTAATAAGAAAGTGGCCCAGCCATCATTAAAAGAAACACTGAAATACCTGGCAGGGAATGGTCGCTTTAAAAAAGGCATTGCGGCACAGTTCCTTTATGTTGGTATGCAAGTCGCAGTCTGGTCTTTTACTATTCGTCTGGCGTTGAATCTTGGCGCATCTAATGAACGAGATGCTGCAAACTTTATGATCTACAGTTTTATTTGCTTCTTTATCGGTAAGTTTGTTGCCAACTTCCTGATGACCCGTTTTAAAGCAGAGAAAGTGTTAATTGCCTATTCCATCTTGGGAGCATTAACCCTGCTATATGTGGTCTGTGTACCTAACTTTACTGCGGTTTATGCCGCCGTATTTGTCAGCGTATTATTCGGGCCGTGCTGGGCCACCATTTATGCCGGCACATTGGATACAGTAGACAATAAATATACCGAGGTAGCTGGGGCGATTATTGTCATGTCAATTGTCGGTGCTGCGGTTGTTCCTGCCTTGCAGGGCTTCGTCTCTGACCATTTAGGCTCAATGCAGCATGCTTTTGTTGTCTCTTTACTGTGCTTCGCCTATGTAGGTTTCTATTTCTGGGGTGAACTGCGCAATAAACAGCGAGTCAATGCGGCAACATTGGCAAATAACGAATCCTAGTTAAACGGGGAGTAGAATAATGACCGCTAAAATAGCGCTGTTCCGTGAACAATTCAGCCGCCATGAGCAGGAAATTTTTCACAGCGACAACTTTACTGTGACCAGCTTTAAATATGCATCGGGAATTGAAGCCTTAAAGATTAGCAACTCTCGTGGTTATGTGACTATCTTACCTTATTACGGGCAGATGATTTGGGATGCTGAGTTTGATGGCCATAATTTGAAAATGGATAACATGTTCTCTCAACCAAAACGGGGAGAGAATATTGTCGATACTTACGGTTGTTTTGCTTTCCACTCAGGTTTGCGCCGTAATGGTTGCCCATCACCGCAGGATGACCATGTCCTTCATGGCGAAATGCCTTGCGCCGAAATGGATCACGCCTGGTTAGTTATTGAGGGTGACAAGCTAGCACTAACAGGAAGTGTGGAATATGTGAAAGGGTTTGGTGATCACTATTGCGCGCAACCGCTGGTGAGATTAACCGCTGGGAGTGCGCAGTTTGATATTGAAATGAATGTCACCAACTTGGCCAGTGTCCCAATGCCGCTCCAATATATGTGCCATATGAATTACACCTATATTCCGGGGGCCACTTTCCGCCAAAATTTACCGGGTTCAGCATTAAAACTCCGTGAAACGGTACCGGCACACGTACAGCCAACACCACAGTGGTTGCAATACACTCGGCAATTACAGGATCGACCTGCGGGATTAACTGATTTAAATGAGCCGGAGTTCTACGATCCAGAGATCGTTTTCTTTGCCGATGATTTATCACAGTACGTTGATGAAGCCGAGTTCTTTATGTTGGCTCCACAAGGGCATCGTTTTGTAACTCGTTTTTCAACCGCACAGTTTAATTATGGTACTCGCTGGATACTGTATAACGGTGATCAGAAAGTGGCTGCTTTTATTCTACCGGCAACCTGCCGTCCAGAAGGATATCTGGCAGCAAAAGAAAAGGGGACTTTACTGCTACTTTCACCGGGAGAAACGCGTCATTTTAGCGTGACAACTGGCGTGGTCTAAATACAGGATATTTCTTTTGGTGGGCAAGGAGGCCCGCTAAATATCGGCAAGCCTATCTCGCATAACTTCGGACACAATAAAAACTAAAGGCGGCCATAGAACGTCATTCTGGCGCTTTCTGATAGCGAAATATCAGGTTGAGCATTATAGGCCAGTACCACCAGCATGCGGGTAATGTCACCCTGCGTCGGTGTGACACGGTGAATAGCATTTCGTCCGCGGAATAAGACTAAATCACCGGGTTCAATCTGTAATGTTTTAGGCGTAATTTGTTGATTCAATAGTTTTTCCACCCCGGAATAGTTCATTTCCCCTTGGTCGGCATCTCGCATCTCTTCAATATATTCAAAAACACCCCCCGCCTGAGGTTTTTGCACTAATAAGGTGATAGCAAATGATGAATTATCAAAGTGCCAACCCAGTTCTTGGCCTTGAGCGGCATAGTGTAAATTAATGGAAGAAAGTGAGTCCGCATAGGGATGGAGCTGCTTTTCATTTAATACGGCGCACAGAAAGTTTTGAAAATCTGCTGCGGCATATAAGGTTCTGAGCGCAGAATCTACCGGGATGTCTTCATCAGTAATACAGCCCTTTGATGAGGTCACCAAGCGATTTCTGGGATGTTCAACGGCAAAATCCGTATCAGTTTTAGTTAGATAAACATTGTGTTGATTAGCGGCATAATAAGCCAGGTGCTGATGCTCGATACCTTCTTGTTTGATGCTATCGAGTGCTTGGGGTAATAAGAAGTTTGATAGGACTAATGCCCCATAGCTTTCTAAAGTCTCTTTACACTGGGCGATGAAGGCTAAGTCGTTAACTGGATTCGCCGCCATATTAATGATTTCATCGAGTTTCTGCATATATCCCCGCAGTGATGCTAAATGTTGCTTGGTTTCTATGACTAACTGTATAGGATTAGTTGTAACTGGAATAACAATAAAACGTTAATGATAGGTTAAGTTCAGCTATCGATAGCGACAGTACAGATAATGGGGAAGGGAGCGAATAATGGGGAGTTTAAAAGCAGTTCGCTTGCCAAAATTAACTGCCATTTTAGCATTTGAAACCGCAGCAAAAATGGGGAGTTTAGCTCGTGCAGCTGCATGCCTATCATTAACACCTGCGGCGGTTAGCCAGCAAATTCGTCAATTAGAACAGCATTTGGGCATTCAACTCTTTGCCCGGTCAAAATCAGGGGTTGAACTGACTAAGCAAGGCAGTGCTTATTTGGCTTATGTGCAACAAGCCTTTGAAACATTACGGGTGGCACAACAGAGCCTGGAGCGAGATAAAGGCGATTTATCGCTAAATATCTTTGCATTGCCAGCACTCGCCAGTCGCTGGCTTAATCCGTTGCTCAAACACTGGCTGACACAGCATCCGGATATCGATATCCGTATTCATGCAACGCATTCAGCTGTGGACTTTAATCGTACTGCGGCTGACTTTTATTTAGCTTTTGGTGATGAGTATTATCCTCAGCAAGAAAAAGAGGTTTTATTCCAAGACTGGGTCTTCCCGGTGGCTAGCCCCAATTTATTAACCACTGCTTGGTCAGAAGGGAAACACCACATTAACTACCCCATGATTCATGTTGATTGGGGCAAAGAAGGGCAATTTCTCCCCGACTGGCATGAGTGGTTGTTGTCTGCAAAATGGTCGCAATGCACGCCTAATCGTGGGCCAATCTATAATTTAACCGCCATGGCGATCGATTCAGCGCTGGCGGGTAACGGCATTTTGCTGGGACAGCAGCATTTGATTAAAAAAGAATTAGCGGACGGTCGCTTAATTCAATTATCTGACCACAAACTGCCAGTGACGAAACCTTATTATTTAATTTATCCCAAACGCACGTTGGACAAACCTAAAGCGGCGGAATTTATCCAATGGTTGCATAGTCTTTGCTAGCTGAATGCATAATCAACTGGCATAATTGACTTATTGTATGCTTGGATTCACGACGAAGCCGAGTACATACTATTTAAAATAAAACAGTAACTTATTATTTAACCGATAAATTGCACTTAAGTCTAATTTATCGGTTTCCTCTGTGGTTTTTACCGTGATCTATTTATGTAAAAAGCATGCGTAAAAAGAACTATTTATTAGAAATTGCCATTAAAGGCAGAATAAAAATTACTATTTTAAGATAGGGGCATATAAACCATCGTGGCTAAGAGAAAATCTACTGGTACCGGCTGGGTTATCCTACTGATCGTCGTTTTAGGTTTGATCACTGGTATCCCAAGAGAGGCGTGGATTGCACTGAGTGCAGCTATCTTATGCATGTATTTTGTCTGGCAGAATCTCAAAGGCGCCAGAACCCACGCGCGCCCGGCTATCAATACGGATATGCAAAAAACCGCGGCGATACCCGATCTGGGCGACTACCAGATTGCCCCTGCGCAGTTAGAAGCAGAACAATCTGCGGCAACTGATGAACAGATCCAAAAGCCATTAGGTGATGAAGATAAGAAGCCGAAATCAAAACAGCCAGAAACATCTCGAGGTTCTTTAGCCCGGGCTTCCTGGCTTCGCCCGGGGGAACTGGCGGTGGTGGCGGGAATAACCTTATCTGATGGTATGGTTTACATTGGTAATAAATACAAAAGTAATCGTACCGGAGCAGAGCCGGCATTTATTAATCCATCGATGGAGGTCGCGACAGAAGAAATTGATATTTCATTGCCCCTGATAGACAGTGCGCCCGATTATTCGACTTGTTCACCTGAGGCGAGAAAGGGATATTTACAGT
Organism: Yersinia alsatica; assembly: GCF_902170305.1. Classification (GTDB taxonomy): domain Bacteria; phylum Pseudomonadota; class Gammaproteobacteria; order Enterobacterales; family Enterobacteriaceae; genus Yersinia; species Yersinia alsatica. The sequence continues at coordinate 216,983 of NZ_CABHWW010000014.1, forward strand.
GGTTATCCTCAGGTCGTAAATTACCTACCGCAGATATTGGCTATGTTTTCTTATTTTTCTATGGCTTAGAACATCGCATACTCATTGATGCAGCAATAGATACAGTGGCGAAAAAAGAACTTCCTATAATTGAATCTGAAATTAATCGCCTGCTAAATATCTATGGTAAAAATAATGCCTTTAATCATTATGCGCAAAATCTATTAGTTTATATTTCGAGGGTGAATATAGATGAGAAGCTTTATCTCTCACCCCCGCCGGTGGTGCGCGAAGCCTCAACTGAATTTCCTTTGGCGCTGTTAGTTGGGTTAGGGCAGCTAGCCATTGACCAAAAGCCCTTACCAGCAGCATGGGCGCTAGCGTGGGGGGAAGCCGACCCGGCTATCAACCAGAATATTTCGATGGCGCATTGTGCTGATGCTTTTGCCACATTATTCCAACAACGTTATCAAGAACAATACGGCGAAGGTTTTCTATTGCCGGTCAATAAAACCAAATTACAAATATTCTACCGCCCAGCCTCTGCGGGCTTAATGGGGCAAGAGTTTTTCCAACAGATTGCCGACTTGCCAAATGTTACTGTATGCAAAGCGCATCGCGATAAGTTGCGGGTAATATTTGCCGCATGTCAGCAGGATCTTGATATCTATAATCGTTTTGCCAGTGTTAATCCTAAGAGGAAGATGTCACTGGAAGGGCAGTTATTGATGCCAATGATATTGTGGTCCAAAGAATTGAAAACTGAGCTAGAGAGTATCAAAGCCAGAGTGGGATACGGTTTACTGATGGTCACGCTAGCTGAGCTGTTTACTCAACTCAGTACTGCCTGTGGCACCAAGCCATTAGAGCGTTTATCTCGCAGCCATGTTATGGCATTGACTTATGCACTAGCCTCTTTGCAAGTGGGTGTCGAGCCTGATGTGAGAGCCGATAACCGCACCCCGGTATTACAAGATACAGTGGCGCTGTTCCCGATTGAATCACTGGCTGCCGAGTCGGCGACGTTTGACACCTACCGCGTGACCATGCTTGCTGTGGAACTGGCTTGTGCCGCAGTGATGATCGATGGGCGTATCGGTGAACCTGAATCCATAATATTGACCCGGCATATTGATGCCTGGGGTTTCTTAAGCCCGGGTCAACGCATGCGTTTAAAAGCTTATCTACAACCGGGCATTCGTAAAAGTAATACTTTGTTAGCGCTAAAGAACAATTTGGAGCCGCTTTCACTGGAGAATCGCCGAGTTATTGCTCGTTTCCTGGCTCATTTAATGCAAGTTGAAGGGACAATCACCCCACAGGAAGTCAAATTCCTTGAGCGGGTCTACCAGCGTTTTGCTCTGGACAGCAAATGGGTCTATGCCGATCTTGATAGCCGTGCAACACCCATGACGTTAAGTCTGCCGTCACCAACAGCCGAAGTTATTACCGATACCGACCGCGTTAATTTACTGAAAAAAGAGAGTCAGGAGCTGGTCACATTACTTGAGAATCTATTTGTTACTGAAACCGTCGTGGCACAGACAGCGGAAGAAATTAACCCACAATCAATGGCGGCGATCAGTGCTAATTTGCCTGATGGTACGGTGACGTTCTTGAAGTTACTCATTTCCCGTGATACTTGGGAGCGAGAGAAATTGGTCGATATTGCCTGTGATATGGAAATTAAACTTGAAGATGCTTTGGTGGAAATTAACCGAAAGGTATTAGCTGCGTTTGAGGTGCCATTGATCACTGGCGAAGAGACTATCACCCTAGATCGCGAGATATCAGCAGCACTCCTTGCTTGAGCCGGTCCACAATAATCGCTACCATAACGCGCCTAATAATGCCAAATGTCAGAGAGATAAGCGTAATGAAATACCAATGGATACTGTTCGATGCGGATGAAACTCTATTTCACTTTGATGCCTATGAAGGGTTAAAGCTGATGTTTTCACGTTTTAACGTAGATTTCTCCGTACAGGATTTCGACCATTATCAATTGGTTAACAAGCCACTGTGGGTTGACTATCAAGACGGGAAAATATCAGCAACTGAGTTGCAAAATACGCGTTTTGAGATGTGGGCTGAAAAATTAGGTGTGGCGGCGACGCGCTTGAACAGTGAGTTTTTAACCGCTATGGCAGATATCTGTTCATTGCTGCCTGGTGCACGGGAACTGGTTGATGCTCTGAGCGGCAAAGTTAACATGGGTATCATTACCAATGGTTTTACCGAGTTGCAAACCATACGTTTAGAACGCACTGGCTTAAAAAATGTCTTTTCTCCGCTGATTATCTCTGAAGAAGTGGGGGCAGCTAAACCAGATGTTGCCATATTCGAACATGCTTTTAATTTAATGAATCATCCGGCGAAAGAAAATATTCTGATGGTAGGGGATAACCTCCATTCTGATATTCAAGGCGGGATTAACGCCGGGATCGATACCTGTTGGCTTAATATGCATGGCGCAGCAGCCGATAATAATATTGCACCTCGCTATCAAGTCAGCTCATTGGCAGAATTACAAAAATTATTGCTGGCGTAGTTCAGGGATATTTAATTAAACGAAGGCCGTTAACGAGACATTATCGATAACGGCCTTTTTATTTGCCTAATAGCCTATTTATGCCGCTAGGATAATAAGGAAATTATATTATCCCTGATGAGGCATTAATGATGGCGTACCGGCAAAGGCGGGCTTGCTGCTCTGTAGCGCTTGTTCATCTTGGCTGATACTGCCGCTATTGGCTGCCCAAACGCCTTCTGGTGTTTTGGTCACGGCCTGATGGTGTGAATTCAAGTCTTGCCCAACTGCGGCGATATGGGTACTTTCAGTTCCACCACTGTTATCGGCCCACGGAATTTGTGGGTCCGCAGCGCGGGCGATATTGGCACTGGCTAAAGTAATGATGGCAATGGTCAGAGCATATTTGATTTGAGTGTTCATATTATACCTGCTTATTTCGTAGCAAATACGTCGTCTGCCATGTGGCAGAACCCTCTCACTCAGGCGAATTACTGTCGGGGGAGATACTCATCAAGCTTATGCCGCTGTTGTGCCTTTGATTTAGCAACAAGTGCGATATGTTGCGATATTGTATATTAAAATGTAACTGATTTTGGCGCAATGTAATGTAATGCGTATCACTTGGTGGCCATTCAATCTACAACCGGGTGCATAGCATTATTTTACCCGGGTATTATTGACATCTATATTTACCCGGGTAAAATTAAAAAACTTTAAATTCTGGACAAAATCGCTATGCCAACTGTAACACAACCCTCATTCACCAGCTTTGATGGCTGGCAACGGATTGCCCACGGCAATTTAGAAACCAACGCACTGGCAGTAAAACGGGCGGTGGAATCAGGTTCTATCCACTCTATATTGACCTTTGACGACCATACTGGACATGTCATCGAGTTAGACATCCGTGGCACGGATGCTGAGATGATCGCGCGATTACCTCAAGAGTCTCAGGATGTTGAGATTCAAGAATCTGAAGCTGAGCAATCTCAATCTCGCAGTCGCGGGCGACCAAAGCTCGGCGTGATCGCTCGCGAGGTTACGTTGTTACCTCGTCACTGGGATTGGTTGTCAACACAACCGGGAGGCGCATCAGTTGCTTTACGTAAGCTAGTTGAAGAGGCTAAACGCCGTACCGCGACACAGGAAGATAAGAGAAAGGCTCAGGAACGAGCTTATCAATTCATGTCAGCAATGGCTGGTGACATGGCTGGTTTTGAAGAAAGTACGCGAGCATTGTTTGCCGGAGACTCAAATAAATTCATTCAGCTCACAGCCAATTGGCCATGCGATGTTCGTGACTATGCATTGAGTCTGGCTGGTTACGATCGCGCTGAATAGGGGCAGGTCAGAAATGATAGACGCCAACACGGCTGCCAATAAACAGCCGTGTCGGTATTAAAGGTGAGATCAGATTTTTTCTACTTTTATTAAAGCGAAAGCATCAACGCTGATTGGCGACCAAATCTTCGACTTGGTCAAAAATCGGCATTTCAGCCCCAAAGCGACGCACCTGAAGGACATCCTCTAACTTTTCTAGCTGACTTATCATTTGTAGCAGGCGCTGATCATCCAAGACCTGCAACCAAATACGGCTTTCTTCGCCGCCCGCTAGCGGCATACATAGAATCCCTTCTACGTTAAAGGCGCGACGGGCAAATAAACCGCAGATATGGGACATAACTCCGGGATGGTTGCGTACTGTGAGCAATAGCGTTACTCGCGCGGCAGTAGGTAAGTCTGCAGTTGGTTGAGCTGTGCTGTGTTGATTTGTCATATTACTCACCTCCAATCATATCGATATTGGCCGCGCCCGGAGGCACCATCGGATACACTTTTTCATCTACATCAATCAGTGCGTGGATCAATACCGGCCCCGGGCGGTTCAATGCTTCATGTAATGCAGCATAAGGGTCACTCGCGGTATTAAGGTCGCAGGTTGAGAAACCAAATCCTTCGGCAATATGAATGAAATTAGTCCGATAAGGGTAGTCAGCAGCAAAAATTCGTTTGCCGAAGAACAATTCCTGTTGCTGATGGACTAAACCTAACGATTGGTTGTTCATCAAAATAATTTTGACGTTCAGTTGCTCTTCAGCTGCCGTCGCCATCTCCTGAATATTCATCATCAAGCTGCCATCACCGGAAAAACACACCACTTTTGCTTGGGGTTTAGCCAGTGCGGCACCAATAGCGGCGGGCAAACCAAATCCCATAGTGCCCAACCCGCCGGAGGTTAACCACTGGCGCGGGCGGTGCAAAGGATAAGCTTGAGCCACCCACATCTGATGCTGTCCAACATCAGTGGTGATGATAGTTTCGTCATCCAGCGCTTCAGCGGCGGCACGAATCAAACCATAGTGGCACAGTGGGTTTCCGCTATTGGGTTGATTGAACGGGAACTCGCGCTGCATATCACTGACGGTTGCGCGCCACTCACTGCGAGTGTTGCTCTCAACCAAGGGCAATAAATGAGTCAATACCTGTTGAATATCTGCATTCATCGCCAGATGTGGACGGCGAATTTTACCCAGTTCAGCTGGATCGATATCAACGTGAATAATGCTGGCATCAGGGCAGAATTGCTCGGCTTTTCCGATGGCTCGGTCATCAAATCTGGCTCCCAGCACAATTAATAAGTCAGCTTGCTGCATGATTAAATTGGTGGAGCGCGCGGCATGCATCCCCAGCATTCCTAAGGATAATGGGTGGTCAACAGGCATCGTGCCTAACGCCATTAATGTCATGGTGGTTGGCAAACCCGCTTTTTCTGCCAGCTGTATGGCTTGCTGATGAGCGTCAGAACTGACGATCCCGCCCCCCAGATAGAGCACTGGCCGAGCCGCTCGGTTAATCATTTGCGCGGCTTGCGCAATAGCGATTGGCTCAATCGGGCAGGGAGCATCAGCTACCCCGGGCGCAGGCAGGTTATCAATCTCAATGGTGGCCGTTTGCACATCTTTAGGGATATCAATCCATACCGGGCCGGGACGACCAGACTGTGCAATGCGGAATGCGGCAGGGATCACCCGGGTGAGTTCGTTGATATCACGAACCAGATAGTTATGTTTGGTAATAGGAATCGACATGCCGTAGGTATCAACTTCTTGAAAAGCATCAGTGCCAATCATAGAAGAGGAAACTTGGCCGGTAATACAAACCAGTGGAATTGAGTCAAGTTTGGCATCGGCAATCGCCGTCACCAGATTTGTCGCACCGGGGCCACTGGAGGCCAAACAAACGGCGGTTTGTCCAGTGGCTCTGGCCATGCCTTGCGCCATAAAACCGGCACCTTGCTCATGTCGCGCCAATACATGGCGAATAATGCGGCTCTGCCCCAGCGCATCATACAGCGGTAGCGCGGCACCGCCGGGGATCCCGGCAACGGTGGTAATACCTTGCTGCTCCAGCAAGCGAACTATTAATTGGGCGCCTGTATAACGCATGGTTATATCCTTTATCAGGGCCGGCGGCTAACAGAGTGGGGCTAAAAAGAAACCCCGCTCGGCTGGCGCCGGCGGGGTTTGGGAATCTTTCTGGATTCGGTACCCGTTACGGCGCGCTGCCGACCACCACCACCACGCGCACGACGACTACCGCGTCAACATGCGCGGTGTTTAGTAGGGCGAAATTGGCAGTGGAATAGTTCACGGGATATCTCATCAATAAGTGTAATAAGCCTTAAAAGATAAACACGATTAGCAAAAAGGCACAAGAGTGCAGAACAACAAGAATGCAAAAACCCAAGATTGATCACAGAGTTGTTGAGAACAATGTTGTCCTCATCAGCTGGCGCTAATTTCACTCAATGTCGTTTTGTTGATGCCTTGTTTAAATTTTAAACATTAAAGTAACATCTCTTGGCTTGAATGGAATAACGCAGAAGGGACTTATGCATAAATCATTGTCGTTGGTTTTAATTGCAGTTTTAGCCGGCTGTGGTGCGAAATATAGCCCACATGAAACAGTTGATATTGATAATTATACGACAACTCGCATTGCGCAAATTATAGCAACTCAAGTAGACACCGCTCAGGGTCAATCTGCGGGTGAAGTTATCAATAAAGTCTCCGCCGAATTTCTAGGGACACCTTATAAAGCCAATATGCTGATGGGATCTGCAACAGAAGCTGAAAAATTGGTGATAGATTTCAGAGGGCTAGATTGTTTTACTTATCTTGATTATGTTAATTCGTTACGTAAATCTACAGATAGCAATATATTTGTTCAGCGGCTTATTGAAACGCGCTATATCAATGGTGATGTTAGCTATAAAAATCGCAAGCATTTCTTCACCGATTGGTCACAGCGACAACCCTTAAATGCCCAGGATGTGACCGCAACAATAAGTTCGCACGCGGTTACTGTCACTAAGTATCTGAATAAGAAAGAGGATGGCGGTGAGTTTATCCCAACGTTGGGGGTGACAAAACGCGATGTGGTTTATATTCCAGCCGAGTTTGTTGATGATACGGTTGTGCATAATTTAAAAATCGGTGATTACATTGGTATTTATACCAAAATTAAAGGGTTAGATGTCACTCATACCGGTATTTATATTATGACGCCCAATGGACCAATGTTGCGTAACGCCTCGTCAATGAAAAAGAATATGAAAGTTGTTGATTCACCATTTATTGAGTATGTAAAAAACACGCCTGGAATTATTGTGCTTAGAGCATTGTAAATATCTATTACCCAAATGTTCTCGTTAAATGTGGGCTAAGTGAAAAATAGGGATGTATTGATTAACACATATTAAATGATGTTGATACCACAAGGAGTTCACTATGTATCAGATTGATTATAATAGTTATCGCTCTGTTAAGGGGTTTAATTTTCGCGTCAGATTTTTAGTGCTTCATTATACTTCGGAGAACTTTTCAGATTCGATGGCTTCTCTAACAGGGGATAAGGTCAGTGTCCAATATCTGGTGCCAGATATTACTGATGAGAGCTATATTCAGGCTGGATTTAAAGATATACGCATCTTTAATCTCGTGGATGAGAGTGCGCGCGCCTGGCATGCTGGCGAGAGTGGCTGGGCAGGGCGTACTCAAATTAATGATAGCTCGGTTGGTATTGAAATTGTCAATTTGGCAACTGAAAGTAAAGGTGTTTTTAATTTTCCACCTTATCCAGCTGAACAAATTGCCGCCGTCAAACAGCTGGCCGCCAATATTTTACAACGTTACCCCGATATCACCCCGGTCAATGTGGTGGCTCACTCTGACATTGCCCCCACCCGAAAAAGTGACCCAGGCCCAGCCTTCCCTTGGCAGGAGTTATATGAAGCGGGAATAGGGGCTTGGTATGATGATGATACCAGGCAAAAATACTCTCAAAACTTTATATCCCATGGCTTGCCGACCAGAGCGGAACTGCTCAGTCACTTCAGTACTTATGGTTATGATATTACTTACACTAACAGTGAAGATGGCTATAAATATCTGGTGCGTGCATTCCAGCTACACTTCCGCCCCGAAAATTACAGTGGAATAATTGATATTGAAACTGCTGCGATTTTATATGCTCTAGTAGAGAAGTATTTTCAGGCAATTTAGTGAGTTTTCGGGTTGTACGTGGCAAGAATGCCGGTAGCAAGAAAATGTTCACTTAATAACAGTCACTCACTCTCGGCTTATTGCTAAAAGTGAGTGACTCTCTTTACGCTTTAATCAGTTTTAATAAGGCTGCCAACTGTTCGCGATGGAGCCCACTAATTTCATTACTGGCTGAGTAACCTTCGTTGTGAATAATCATTTCACCTAAACCAACCAGCCAATCATAAATATAAAATGCGGTGTTATTGGTTGGGGTGAGCGCCAGTTTTGTTAATCGATGTGATGCCCCCAGAGGAGAGGCTGACTTAGGCGGCTGAACAAAAATCTTATAGCCACGATTAATTCGGCTGTTAGGGCGCTGATCTTCACTGATTTGTAAGAAGCCGAGCCAGGCAACAAAATCCCCTAATACGCTGAGGGCGCGGGATACCTGACGATCAGCTTTGGTTTCGCGTTGCAAACCCACAGGTTCGCTGTCTGCCAGTGTCTTGATCAACTGCCCGACGATATTTAAGCGGATACTGGCGGTAATTAGTTCCGCAACCAGCAATTCAACCGTGGGCTTATTAATGCCCAGTAATTCGATCAACGGCCCATTTTCCGGCAATTGCCGTAAGTGATTGACCCAGTAACGGTGTACTTTGGCAGCATATTCCGCGTCATAGTCACTCCCGAGCTGTGTCGCAGTCGCGGTGGGTATTTCAAAGGCAACAGGTTGGTCGCTGAATAAATCGATATCAATACCAATGCTAAAAGGTTCTGTGTTAGCGGTCGGGATTTTCAATTCAGCCGCGTGACTCTGCTGTTGCAAATACAAACCACGTAAATCATCACGAGAGGGTAATAAACGTTCTAATAACTCGCCATGTAGGCCAGTGCGGGTTTGCAGTGCTTTAAGCAATGTCTCAGCAATAAGCTGTTTTTGCTGTGATTCATTCGCTTCAGGTTGATACCAACCCGCTAGCACATTCTCTGTCAGTTCCCGTTGCAGTTCATGGAGTTGCTCGGTAAGACGCTCAGTTTTAATATCTCGGCGAACTTCCTGAGCCAGATAAGCCACCATCCGTTCAATGCCACGAGTATCCAGTGCCAGCATAGTACCCCAGCTATCCCCGGGGTTTCCCACGTAACGTTGAACCGCTTCGTCATGGTTTTTTGCACCATCCGCAACCATGCGCTGATCAAAAGGTGTTAATGCCCAGATAAGCCCCGGGTTTCGCCGCGAACGGACTTGGCTATTCTCACCTTGAGACTGCTTAACCCAATAATCCAGCTTCTTACCAACCGTTTTCACTGCGTCGCGTTGAGCCGCCGCATTGCAAACCAATAACAGATTGATTTGTTGTTTGTCAGTGTAACGCTCCAGCAAGTAGGCATTTTTAGCTTGCGACAACCCAGCAGCTAGCGGGTAAGTGGGGTGCTCAGGGACAGCATTGTCAAGCGCAGCACTAAAATCAGGAAAATCTAATAAGTCGATTGATTCAAATACATTTTCTGCTGCCGACATCGGCAGCGGGATCTGTAACTCGACCGACAATAAAGTTAATTCAGCAAGTGACAACGTCACTGAATCATTAACGGTATCGTCTGCGACAGGCAGCACTTGGATATGGCTATCAGCAGGGGTGTTAAGGTCGCCAAGTGTGGCGATATTCATGATGCCGTTGGCCGGCAACAGCATATCATCGACTAATACACTCAGCGGTGCCAGTAATTGCGGCGCGCCGCCCAAATGCTGCAATGTATAGGCGAAATGGCGATAAGCCTCGGTCAGTGGCTGAGATTCGGCCCACAGCAGTGAGAATAGGCGGGCACGGTCATCAATACTCAAATAAGGGGCAAGTTCAGTCGCCATGGGCCAAAAATGTGCCGCCAATATTTTCTGCCGTGATGTGTCATGGCGAACCAAATAGTCCCAGAGGCTAATAACATCATCACTGGTTATGCCAGCAACAACAGCAGGTTGTTTGCGCATCACCAACTGTTGTAGATGGTCGTTAATATGCTGCTCATCCAAAGTATTTTCGTGAGTCTCTTGCCGTTGGCTTTTCGTTTGATTTTCCAGCAAAAAAACACTGGTGACTATCTTAAGAAGATCCACTTCACTCAGCAGCGAAAGCTGCACCGGATGGCTCTGGTGATGAGCTATTGTTGGGCTCATTCCGGTCTGATAGCTAAAGCGAGTGACCAGACCGCTGGCTTGATACCCCGGTTTGATTTGCTGCCAAAAGTCGAGAGTTTTCCCCATCAACGTCGTTTCCAGTCGGCCATGTTCATTCGGCATCAGCGCTGAAATAAGGTGCTGTTTCCCGGCGGATGACTGGCCAAAAAAGCCAATACTCATGGCTGTTAATGACGTCGCTGCTAAATGGCGCGCTTTATTACGATGGCGGCGTAATTTGATGGTCAGTTGGTCAGCTTCGATATCCAGACGAATAGCATGTTGGCGCGTATTGTTAATCCAATCAATAGTCTGATCAATGCCTTGAGTCACCTGCTGAAGCTGGCTATTGAGCTGAAGGTTGGTTAATGATTTCATTTTCTAAATACGCTCCCACTATCAATCCAATAATGGGTTGATGCTGAACCATTGCTGGCTAAGGTGTTTAGCTTAAGACGCAGATGATGCGATGGAACGCGGCTACCATCTTGCAATACCGCATCAGCTATCTCAAAACGCTCGGGGCCACTGTTTTTATCAATCCTGCTTTTATCAACCCAGCTTTTATCAACCCATGAATTATCGCCTGTTGCCAGTTTCAATCTGACATGCAACACACTATCCCCAGCGACTTTGCGCGCCAATTCTTGATCAACAATCGACAAGCTATAAAGGGGCGAAGCCGGCCAGCGGTCGTTATCGAGTTGACGGAATCCAAGGCACAATGTGCCTCTTACTTGAAAGCGGACCTCAGATGGCAAGGTATAATCTGCGCTATCAAGATCAATATCGCGATAGTAGACATTTTCATCAGTCAGGGCGTCGCTATTGTCCAGCATACCAAGATAGCGAATAGTCGAATAAGGCTGGAAATCGCCCGCTTTAAAGTAAAAACCGGCCAGTCGCAAATCCAGTGCCAACAAACACAGCATGGCTCCCACTGCTGCCGTAGATTTCGGGTTCTCAATACGGCCTTGTTTACTAAACGGGTACCAATCACTGGTATGGTATCCATCCAGTGAAAGAATACGGTTGTTAGGCAGCGGTTGTAGATGGCGGAACAGGGCTTGAATACCGGGGAAGCGCGAAGGGCGGCCGGTCAATAACAGCACATCACAGCTATAGAGCGACACCACTTCCGACAGCGAACGCAGATTTTGCGTAATGCTCATCCGGTTAGATAAAAACTCGCCGTGCAATTTACTTAATTTCAATACTAACGGCACCTGCAAGATATCAAACTCAGCCGCATCGGCAGGCAGCTCGCGCTGAACCTCACTGTTGATATACTCCAGAACTTTCGCAGTCGGTTGTTGGGATAATAACTCACCGAAATTGGCCTCAATTTCTGCATTGGTATCCAATGGATCAAAGCTTTCATAAGCTTCCAGAATTGCCCGACCAACTGGCATAAATATCTGTAATGTAGCTTGCTGCCGCAGTGCTGATTGCCCGTCCATGCGACCATCATTACCGAACAACTTATCCATCAACACATCAGTATTGGCGACGGCGGCTTTCTTAAGATGCGCCTGAAGTGCGGGCAAAATATAGAGCTGAATAACATCCAGCAAAATATCGTCGCCAGCCACTTTAAATCCTTCACGGAACAATAAACGTGGGCTGATTTTGACATTATTCCCCATGCCGCCATCCAACCAATATTGGGTGATAGCCAAGTCGGTGGTGCCGCCGCCAATATCAATTGAGGCAATGCGTAAGGTTTTCCCTGCGCTTTCTCCGGCTTCAAGTTGCTTATCAGGCCGGGCCATGCTGGCAAAGAAAGCAGCGGTGCGCCCACCGAAGTTAACCTGCGTTTCGTTATACAGATAAACCATTTGGCCACAGGTGGCTTCATCCCATTCCATCTGGACACTGGGTACTGGGACTGAGCTTTTGGCGCGGTCTGCTTCGGAGACAAAGTTATCATCAGCCGGATGCCAGCCCATAGATTTCCATACCAGTGCAATGGCTTCCTTCATCCGACGACGGAAAATCTCGCGTTCCGGTTTTGGCATCGCCGAAGGCAGCGTCAGAATAATGGCGCGTAATTGACGTGGAGCATTGGCATGGGTCATTTTCAGCCGCTGTGCCGCACTGTTTATTTGCATCAGTGCCTGCGCTAATAACTCCGATAACATGAAGGTCATCAATGAGCTGCGGCTATAGTGCGGCGAAAATACCGGCAGCCGATCATCCAGCGGCAAGCTATATAAAGGTTGGCCGTCATCATTGACCAAATTAGTCAGCGGCGGTGCGGTAGCCAGTGGTTCATCGGTCTGTGTGGATTGAGTTTCATTAAATCGCCAGCCTGGGGTATAGGTCTCTTCATCCCATAAATAGCGGCGCGGACTGGAAATCCCAGTAGAACCTTCGGTTCCTAAGCGATGCAGCGCCATTCGACTCGCTTCACTACCCACCCGGGTTATTGCAGGCCAAATAAAGGCATCGTCGCGACCACTCTCCACCGAGAAATTCTGCTTGCCGAATTTGGCTTGCGCGAATTCAACCCGGCTTTCAAACAGTTCGTTATACAGATGATGAGGTTCGCTTAAGTCACGTATTTGCAATTCGTAAGTCTGTTTTAGGCCATTACTTTCATCGGCATGGTCTTCAACTAAAATACCGCAAGTATGTGAGTTACCGACATCAAGAATAAGGTCAACATTCACCGCCGGTTCTTGCAGGGTGCTGGTATTGATTTTAATTTCCGGTACACCAACTTGGTTGCCCAGTAATTCGAGCAAGTTAAGGTAGTGGGCCTGATATTCAAATTCACGCAGTGAAGCACTGATATGCCGCGCAGTACGTTCTTCCTGCTCAGAAGCTTGCTGGATAAACACTTCACGTAACCAGCCATCTACCCAGGTTAAATCCAGAAACTCAGCTAACTCTTCATTATGGTAGGCTAGGGCAAAACTCAGTCCGGTCTTAATATCGTTCTCATTCGGCGCCAGATATTCGTTAGCATGACCTTCAGGATAAACTTTGGTATCAAAGGCCAGTGTCACCCGCAAAGTATTGCCATCTTGATCTGGGCTATCCAAGACTAAAATTTGCATTCTGGCCCAGTTATCTGGCCCATTAATGAAAGTGCGTGGCGGATTAAAACGCAAGAAAGGCAAGGGGAGCCAAATCTTATTCAGCAACTTCAGCGATTGTTCTAGCGGGAAGCTAAATTCAGGTTTAACAATCTCAGGCGCGGCACCCGGCACCATAAGAGAATATTTACCATTATGTTCATTATAATTCAGTCGCAGCAGTGGGCCGTTTGCACTTTTACGGACGAATTTATTGGGCAGTTCAGTCTCTAATTCAGGTTTTAAAGCGAAGTCCAAAAACTGGATGCCACTATTCTGAATCAGCGTAATTTTCTGTTTATAGTCAGTGATCGTTGCCAGCATAATATTATTTAGTCTCACGCTTCATCGTCATTGGAAGGGTCGTATTGGCATCATAACGGCCTTTACAATCGGCAATACCGCTAGCACCTTGCTTACAGACCAGCTCAGGCATTTGATATTTTGACCCATCACTACACTGTGCTCGGTAACGGCTATTGATCACCAAGTTGCCCGACTTCATCAGCCCGGCAGTAATATTGGCGCGACAAGTGACATTATCGCCGTGGGTTATTTTGGCAGTACCTTTCCCATTCTTAATCTGATATTTCAAGCTTGGTGCTTTACCCGTATGGGCGGTTTTAATATCCGGGCTAACACGCCAGTTGCCATTCAGGAAGGTGGTAGAGCCAACCTTGACGGCATCGGAGGGTAATATCAGCGCACTTTTACTCTGTGCCTCAGTTAATACCGGCACGACGACAGACTCGGTAATAACCGCGGCCGGAGTGACGATGGTGGCATTTTCCAACGGCAGTTGTGGCTCAATGGCGGGTTGCACAATCTTGGTAATTGGCGCGGTAACTGGCGGAGTAACCTCCTGAATTTTAGGCGTTTTATCTTCAGCAGACACGGCTTTAACTTCGGGTGCCGCAGAGGCTCTCTCTGGCATGCTGCCGCTAAATTGCACGATTAAAGCGATCATTAACGCCAGTGCCGGTAACATCCAACTTAATCGTAACCAGCGAGATGATTTTTTTACCTCGGTAACTGGCGGTGCGAGTTCACTCACCGGCTCGGGCGGTATCTCTGGCGCAATATCGGCTTGAGGAGGTAGCTCAATAGCGGCAACAGTGGCAGGGGCCACCGAGGTAATGGGCGCAGGCGGAGTGGCGCTCAGTGTCGAGAAAATCGGTTCACTGTTTTCTGCCGTCTCGCGTAAACAATCCAATGGGTCAGTGCGTGTTTTCTTATCCTGACTGACAAATCCCCAGAACGTCAGCACTGGCTTGCCAGCAACTAAATACACGTGGTTTTGATCAGGAAACTGCATGGCTTTAGCGAGCAACACGCCAAATAGTCGTTGCGCCGCTTTATCTGATTGCTGTGCTCGTTGGCAGAGGTCATTGACACTCGACAGACACGCCGACAATTGCTTAATGGCGGCTTTGCGCTCAGTGGTGCTGGCGGCTATCCATGAGGTGACTTTACCGTCAATCGGGGAATACCAGTCAATACGATCGCCTTGTTCATTGAGCTGAGGAATTGCCAGACAATCAGCAATATGCTGCTGTTTTTTAAGGCGTAATGCTTCTCTTATCTGAAGTGCAGCCGCATAAACCGGCTGCCCGTTTTCGCCCAATGCCAGAATATCGGCCAAACTACCACTGCGTAAAAATAATTTTGCCACGCAAAAGAGACCTTTGTAATGAAACCCAAGGCAGAAAATAATGTGTTATCTGCGACAGCCTATACTTTAGTGCGCAACAGTAGGAATCAAACGGCGGAATAAGTGGCAAAATGCCCCGTTGTTTGCTGGAAACGTGTTCGGCAATTAACCCGGTAGCCTTCGTTACAGGGTATCGCTTCTTACTCGCAGTACTTGGATTACTGAGAAAGTATTTTGCCAATTCCCGCATAGAGAGAGCTACCTCTGTCGAGATTTATTGCGTAAGCTCTAGCAAAGTCATGGGAACGCGTATTGCAAGCAAGGAGATACTTTGAATCAGTCATCCACTACAACTCATCTCTCGGCCATTGAGGCCATAGAGCGATTGGAGACGTTATACGAGTCGGCGCTGGCGGCATTGCGTGATGCCATCAGCGACTATATTCGTGATGGTTCTTTGCCGGATGCAGGTGATAGGGCCAGAGGTTTATTCTCATATCCGCAGATCAGTGTCAGTTGGGATGGGCGGTTGCGTGACCTCCAGCGCACTCGTGCTTATGGGCGCTTCTCGCGCACCGGCCAATACAGCACCACTATCACGCGGCCTGCCTTGTTCAAACCCTATTTAACGGAGCAACTGACTTTACTCGAAAACGAGTATGGTGCAGTGTTTGAAGTGACACCGTCACAACAGCAGATGCCATATCCGTTCGTGATTGATGGCTCCGACCTTGTTCTTGACCGCTCAATGACCGCGGGGCTGGCTCAACACTTCCCAACCACAGATTTGGCGATGATTGGCGATGGTATCACTGATGGTATTGATACTCTCACCGCCGACTTCCCACTGTCGCATTTTGATGCGCTGCGTACCGACTTTTCACTGGCGCGCTTGAAACACTATACCGGCACCCCGGCAGAACATATTCAGCCCTATATTCTGTTTACCAATTACAGCCGCTATGTTGATGAGTTTGTCAGCTGGGCCTGCGAGCAAATTCTAGACCCGACCAGCCCTTACAAAGCTTTATCCTGCGCCGGTGGGAGCTATATAACGGCAGAAAATGCGGATCCTGACAAAACCACTTCCGATCTGGCGTGGAAAAAGTACCAGATGCCGGCTTATCATTTAATGGCTGAAAGTGGGCATGGTATTACGCTGGTGAATATTGGGGTCGGCCCATCCAACGCCAAAACTATTTGTGACCATCTGGCCGTCATGCGGCCCCATGCCTGGTTGATGATTGGGCACTGTGGCGGTTTACGTGAGAGCCAGGCGATTGGCGATTATGTACTGGCTCATGCTTATTTACGTGATGACCATGTTCTGGACGCGGTGTTGCCCCCAGATATCCCCATCCCCAGTATTGCGGAAGTGCAGCGAGCACTCTATGACGCCACTAAAGCGGTGAGTGGCATGCCGGGAGTTGAAGTCAAACAGCGGTTACGTACCGGAACCGTGGTGACCTCGGATGATCGTAACTGGGAGCTGCGTTTTTCTGCTTCTGCATTGCGCTTCAGCTTAAGTCGTGCGGTGGCCGTGGATATGGAAAGTGCCACTATTGCCGCGCAAGGTTATCGTTTCCGCGTGCCTTATGGCACCTTACTGTGTGTCTCCGATAAACCGCTGCATGGCGAAATTAAGCTACCGGGTCAGGCTAATCACTTCTATGAAGGGGCGATTTCTGAGCACCTGCAAATTGGTATCCGGGCGATAGATTTGCTGCGCGCCGAAGGGGATCAACTGCATTCCCGCAAGCTGCGCACCTTTAACGAGCCGCCATTCCGTTAATCTCAGCACCTAATCACTGGCAAAGCATCGGATCCATTGATGCTTTGTCAGTTACTCATTAGTAATCATCTTAATAAAGTTATCCCGCACCACGTCCGTAATGGCATCATTCCAGGCGATCCCAACAGGCCAACTGAGGTTATTGCCACTCAGTGGCATAATATTGAGGGTAGCAGGGGCGATATGCACCACACTGTGTGGCAATAGTGCCACTCCGATACCGGCAACCACCAGTGCGAGTATGGTCTGAATATCTTCCACTTCTTGCATCTGCGGGGCATAAAGTTGGTTTGACTGCAAAAACAGGTCAATTTGCGCATTTAATCCACGCCCGCGCGCACTATATAACCGCAGCAACGGCAGCTGTTTTAGCCAGGCATCGAGTGTTAGTGCTGTATTTTGGGGCGTAACCAGCACCAGTTGGTCGTCAAATAAGGGATGAAAATGTAGCGATGCTGTAGGCGGCATTCGCACAAAGCCAACTTGCAGTTCACCACCGGTCAATAATGCATATTGTTGGGCCGAGGGAATATCCTCCAACGTCATGGTGATAGCCGGATATTGTTGTCTGAATTTTGCGATACAGTTCGGCGCAGTATAAAAAGTCGATAATCCAAAACCTACCGCTATGAATCCTTCCATTCCCTGCGCCACTCGCGCCGCATGCTGTACAAAAAAGTCAGACTGATTGACCACTTTTTCCGCCTCGGAAAGCAGTTGCTGCCCACTTCGCGTCAGTTCCGCACCATGACGCCCGCGAGAAAATAACTGCAGATTAAGCATTGATTCCAATAAGTTAATCTGCTTACTCAACGCCGGTTGTGTGACGCAAAGTGCTTGCGCCGCCTCGCTGTAGTTGCCTTTCTCGGCGAGCATAACAAAAGCTTTTAGCAATTTGAGATTCACATTCCATTCCTATTGGTAATCAATAAAGGAAAATCATTCATTATAAAGTTATCAATACGGCTGCTGTAATAGCAATGATAAACATCAACAGCGGCTAACCTTGGAGGTTAATGTGACTGAATCACAATTGATAACCGCAGCAACAGTGCAGTTCCAGCATCAGGCCAACAACAAGCAATATAATCTATTGGTTATTGAGAAGTTTATTGAACAGGCAGCAGTGCAAAATATCCAAATATTGGCCTTTCCAGAGATGTGCATTACCGGCTATTGGCATGTGCCGAAATTGACGGCAGCACAGGTCAGTGCTCTGGCCGAGACCATTGACAGCAGCCCCTCGATTGCCTTAGTGCGCGCTTTAGCGGTGAAGCATCAAATGCTCATTGGCGTCGGCCTGATTGAATTGGCTGATGATGGGCGGCTCTATAATGCTTATGTGGCCTGCATGCCGGATGGATCTCTGCACACTCACCGCAAGCTGCATGCCTTTGAGCATCCGGCGATCAGTAGCGGCGATTCTTATACTGTGTTTGACACGCCATGGGGAGTCAAAGTCGGGATTCTCATCTGTTGGGATAACAATTTGGTGGAAAATGTCCGCGCCACCACTTTATTAGGGGCCGATATATTATTAGCGCCACATCAGACTGGGGGAACACATTCACGCAGCCCATATGGTATGAAGCCCATTCAACTGGCGTTATGGGAGCAACGGATTGAAAGAAAACAGGAAATGACTGCGGCCATTCGCGGAATCAATGGTCGAGAATGGTTAATGCGCTGGCTACCGGCGCGAGCACATGACAATGGCCTATTTATTCTGTTTAGTAATGGTATTGGCGCGGATGATGATGAGGTCCGTACCGGCAATGCCATGATATTGGACCCTTACGGCCGTATCATCAATGAGACCTGGGAAGCGGCGGATATGATGGTCAGTGCCAAACTGGATCTCTCATTGATCCCACTGAGCACCGGTCGTCGTTGGATTTATGGCCGCCGCCCAGAGCTATATACTCTTTTGACTGAGCGGCAAGGTTATGAGCGGGATGCCATTAGCGCGCGTTTTTCCACTGAAGTTACCGACCTGAAGCACCCCTAACTGAGCCGTAACTAGCCGCAAGGCAGGGGGGCTTAAAATACCTGCCTAGCGGCGAACCCCGGTGCCAATGCTGATGCTGGAGATGCCACTCGAACCGCCGCTCACCCCAACATGGCCGGTATTCGCGCAGGCAATCAGTAACAATGTAATCATCACAATGGTTAACTTTTTCATTCGGTTTCCTGGGTTCACGAGCAAGCTATGGGTGCAGTGGCGGCAACCAAAGCTGGCATATCCATAATGATATTTATCTTAATTATATCAAACTATGATTAATGCTGATCGGGTGCCAAAAAAGCTTTGAATTGTGGCGTCATTACCGCCGTGAATCCTTGGTCAGTTTTAGTAATCAAATACACCGCTAGCCCTTTGCTTTCTGCCAATCTCAGGGCTTTTTCGGTTCCCAGCACCATCAGCCCGGTATCCCAGCCATCGGCTTCTAACGCGGTGGTCGCAATCACTGTGGCGGACACCAATCTATGGTTAATAGGGCGGCCAGTGGCCGGGTCCAACACATGAGAATAACGTTGGCCTCCTTGCTCAAAATAGTTGCGATAACTGCCTGAAGTGCTGATGCTGTAGCCTTGCAGGTCAACCAGCGCCTGCACGGCATTTTCCTGATCTGTCGGTTTCTGAATGGCGACACGCCATGGCTGCCCCTGACCATTAACGCCACGGGAAGAGACCGCGCCCCCCACCGAGACTAAATAGTTGGTAATTCCTTTTCGCATCATCAGGTTAACTAATAGATCAACACCATAGCCTTCTCCCATGGTCGAGAGATCAACATATAAATCAGGTAAGTCTTTCTGCAACCATTCACCACGGTTATCACTGATAAGCGTCAAATGCTGTAAGCCAACCTGTTGGCGTGCGCTATCTATCTGATCTTGAGTGGGTATCTGCGTTGGTTGCTTCTCTGGGCCAAATCCCCATAAGTTCACCAGCGGGCCAACAGTGATATTCATCGCGCCGTCGGTATCACGACCAATACGCTGAGCCAGCAAAATAATATCCGCCATACCACGGGGAATCGGCTGGGGTTCAGACCCACGATACTGATTAAAGCGGGAAAGCACCGACGTTTGGCGATAGGTCGAAATATCATTATTGGCTTGCTCCAACAGCGCATCTATCTCTTGTTGTAGCTGATGTGGGTTGGGGGTGGTTGCCCCACTGATTTTGACACTGTAGAAGGTCCCCATGGTTTTACCTTCAATATCAATTTGTTGCCGGGTTTCAGTATCATTACAGGCGGTCAGCAGGCCCAGTACCGCGCTCAGTAATAATCCGTTGGCAAAAAGGTGTGCCATGGGAACGTCCTTACAAGAAAAATAGTTAGAGCGGGATTATATGCTTTTCATCTAACAGCTGAATAGGTCGTAGTGATTGCCAGATACAGCGCAAATGTATAGTCGCCATGGGCGGATTCAACCAGATTAGTGACAGTATCTGTTTAATAATCAGATTAATCCTTTCGCCATCAATCAAGAGAATCCCTATGCACTTTACTCAAGCCATTGCCAGACTCCCTGCTGACACTTGCGGCAGCGGCCAGACGACCTCAAAATTGGGTGCGCCAAATATTGCGGCAACCGGCCGCCAGTTCTTGGCCTATGTGGATACTTTGCTGCGTCTTGGCCTGAAAGTGACTATTTTACCGGCAGCGCCAGCATTTCCAGATGCGCACTTTGTGGAAGATACCGCGGTTGTGATGCCGGAACTGGCGGTGATAACCCACCCCGGCGCGCCGAGTCGTCAGGGAGAAGTTGACACCATTGAGCCACTATTTACGGATCGCCCCGTTTTTCGTATGAGTCAGCAGGGTCATCTTGATGGCGGTGATGTTCTGTTAGTGGATAAACAGTTTTTTATCGGGTTAACTTCTCGGACCGATGAGGTGGGAATCAGTGAATTTTCTTCCGCGGTCGGGCGCTATGGCTATCGAGTGACCACCATCGAAGTGAGTGCTGGCCTGCACCTGAAATCTATTGTGAACTACGTGGGGCGCAACACATTATTGCTGACTGAGGATTATCAACAGCATCCCGCATTTGCCCATTTTAATACCATTGTTATTCCCGAGGCCGAATCTTACGCGGGTAATACCTTATGGATCAATGATACGCTGATTACACCTCAAGGTTATCCTTATACGTTGGCACAAATTGAAAAGCTGGGAATGCCCATTGTGCAACTTGATACCAGTGAATTTAAGAAGATGGATGGCGGCTTAACTTGCCTCTCACTGCGTTTCTAACCCTTTTTATCTCTGACTATTCACCATCTCTATTATTTGCCACCAACGGGATCTTAACGATGAAAAAGACATTAGCTGCATTATTGACTGGCCTGATACTTTCCGCTCCCGTGGCGGCTCAGACGATTGACACTATCAGTTTTGGGGTTGATGGGGGATATCCACCTTTTGACGTGCTGGCGCCTAGCGGCGAGATCACCGGTTTTGATATCGATATTGCCAATGCACTGTGTGACAATTTGCATGCCAAATGTGTCTTCGTCAAACAGCCGTTTGAGAGCATGATTGCGGCCCTCAATGCCCGTAAGTTTGATGCCATTATTGCGTCACTCAGTATTACAGAAGAGCGTAAAAAAGAAGTCGATTTTACTGACCGCTATTACCGCAGCGCCGCCCAGTTAGTCGCGCGCAAGGGCAGCCCATTGACACCTGATGTAGCCACGCTGAAAGGTAAAACGGTTGGCGTGCAAACCGGTTCTATCCATGAAACCTATGCGAAAAAGCATTGGGCTGGGCAGGGCATAAAAATTGTTTCTTATGCTAACCAAGATAATGTGTATCTGGATCTGATGTCCGGGCGAATTAATGCTTCGCTACAAGATAATATTCAGGCTGCCAGTAGCTTTATTGATACGCCACGCGGGCAGAAATTTGCCTTTGCCGGTCCGGTGATTCAAGACGAAACCATCTCTACGGATGTCGGCATTGCGGTGGGTAAAGATAACCCGGCATTACGCGATGCCCTTAATGGTGCGATTAAGGCTATCCGCGCGGATGGTACTTATGACGCTATTGTGAAAAAGTATTTTAGTTTCGATATTTACGGTAACTAATTTTTGCTCCAGCCGGGTGGCGTGCTGAAACGCCCGGTTGCAGTTTCTCAGCATGGGGAGGCCGATAATGGTAACAGACTATTTGCCGTTACTGGCACAGGGGGCGGGGTTATCGCTGTGTGTGATGCTGCTTTCATTGGCGGTGGCGCTGATTCTCGGGCTGATTAATGCGGTGATCAAACTGTTTGGCCCGCGCTGGTTACGTTGGATATCAACCGGATACACCACCTTGGTGCGCGGTATTCCTGAGCTGGTGATCATGCTGTTGCTGTTTTTTGGCGGCGAAATGCTGGTTAACGGTTTTTTGAGCTTATTGGGGTTAGGGCCGGTTCGCTTCAATACCTTTATTTCCGGGGTGCTGGCGATTGGCATTGTGTTTGGCGCTTATTACACCGAAACCTTCCGTGGCGCTTTTCAAACGGTTGATCGCGGACAGCTCGAGGCTGCGGTGGCTTACGGTATGCGGCCCGCTCAAGTATTCCGCCGCATTATGCTGCCGCAAATGCTCAGTTTTGCTATTCCCGGCATTAACAATAACTGGTTGGGTTTGATGAAAGCCTCGGCATTAATCTCTATTTTGGGCTTAGAAGATATGGTGTGGCTGGCTGAGCAAGCCGGGCGGGCGACCCAAAAACCTTTCTTGTTCTACTTCTTGGTGGCGATGATTTATATGGTTATCACCGCACTTTCCAGTTGGGGCTTCAGCTTGCTAGCACGGCGCTATGCGCTATCAACCTCAACGGCGAGGGCGCGCTAATGAATCTGCAAACGGTACTGGAAGCCATACCCACATTTCTGTATAGCGACGGTTCTGATACCACCGGGCTGGCCATGACTGCCAAACTGTTTTTGTTGTCGGTATTCCCCGGTCTGCTATTGGCGCTGTTAATGGCTATCGGGCAAGCATTTGGCCCACGCCCACTGGCTTGGTTGATCCGCAGTGTGACCTATTTCTTTCGCAGTACGCCGCTCTATCTGCAATTAATGCTGATTTATTATGGCCTTTCGCAGTTTGATATTGTGCAATTGGGCTGGCAGGATGACCAACCCTTCTGGTTGCTGTTCCGCGATGCCACATTCTGTGCCGTGCTGGCCTTGGTGCTCAATACCAGTGCTTATGTTGCCGAATTATTAGCTGGCATGATGGTGACATTTCCCCGTCAGGAGTGGGTGGCTGGCGAGGCATTTGGCATGACTCAGTGGCAAATCATCCGTCGGCTGGTACTGCCTGCGACCTTGCGCCGTGGTATTCCAGCGCTGAATAACGAAATGGTATTCCTGTTGCACGCGACCTCCCTTGCCAGCACGGTCACCTTGCTGGATATCACCGGCGTCGCCCGTGCTTTCTATGCCGCAACTTATTCACCCTTTATCCCATTCTTGATGGCCGCAGCCCTTTATCTGCTCTGTACCTTTATATTGATATTCTTGTTTTCGCGCGCGGAACGGCGCTGGTTGGCATTTGCCCGCCACGATTGAGGTGGCAGGCTGACCAGAGATTTAGGAACGTTTAATCGCTTGCAGCTCGGTGATGGTAACAATTTTATCGACGCGGAATTTTTTGCTGGTCAGCCAGGTATCGGCCAGTAAGCGGTAGTGTTCCATGTTGCGGCAGCCAATGCGTAGCAGGAAATCGAAACTACCGCCGACGAGCCAGCAATCCAGCACTTCGGGGGTTTTACGGACCTCTTGTTCAAAGGCTGCTTGGGAGTGACCGTGGTCAGCCAGCGCAATTTGCGCTTGGATCACAAATGCGTGCTCCGGCTCCGGTAACTCAATAATCGCGCTGTAGCCACGAATAATACCGGCGCGCTCCAGTAGCCGAACACGCTCCAGACAGGGGCGGGCGGTCAGATTGACCTGTTCAGACAGCTTCTGATAAGAGATACGACCATCCTGGCTCAGGATTTCAAGGATTTTTTTGTCAATTCGGTCAAGCCGGGCTTTCTTTTCCACAGATAGGACGTCCAATGAAAATCAATCACCATAAGTTACCTGAACATACCCTGAGTGGGCAGCGTCAATTAACCAGTTTTCACTTTGGCCAACCGGGTGTGGGCGAGAAAATCTACCTTCAGGCTGGCCTGCATGCCGATGAACTGCCCGGTATGCTGGTATTACATTATCTTAAAAGATTACTGAGTCAGGCGGAACGGCGGGCCGAAATTCAGAGCGAAATAATTATTGTGCCAATCGCTAACCCGGCCGGTATTGCGCAAGTGCTGCTTAACAGTGGAATCGGCCGTTTTGATCTGGTCAGCGGGCGCAATTTTAATCGTGATTTTCCTGATCTGGCTAAGTTGCTTCAGCAGCGGCTGGGCCACCAGACATTAAGTCAAGAAAGCCATCAGCTGCGGCAACAGATACGCCGCGAAATGGTTGATGCCTTACAAAATTTGCCTGCTAACAGTGAAGTGGATGCTTTACGGCAACATTTACTGATGTTGGCTTGTGATGCGGATCTGGTGCTGGATCTGCATTGTGATGATAGTGCCATTTTGCACTTATATGCCGATCCCGCCTGGCGTGAGTCGGTCGATACACTCGCGCGCTTTTTGCATATCGACACCGTGTTGCTGTCACAAGATAGCGGCGGTGGCTCCTTTGATGAAGCTTGCGGCTTGCCGTGGCACCGGCTGGCGCAGCAGCCAGATTTAAGTGCGCTGGCCCCGGCTTGCATGGCGGTCACCGTGGAGTTGCGAGGGCAGCAAGATGTCAGCCACGCGTTAGCCAGTGCGGATGCCGAACGTATTTACCACTATTTGCAGTATCGGGGGGCCATTGCCGGGGCCAAGCCAGATATCCCGCAGCGCGACGTGGTGATGTTGCCATTTTCCGCCGGAGAAATTGTCACCGTACCCGCCAGCGGCCTGTTGCTGCTAGTGCGTCAACCGGGCGACTGGGTCGGCAAAGATGAAGTGGTGGCTGAAATCATTGACCCCATAACTGATACCGTGAAAGCCGTACGGGCGAAAGCCGGGGGCATTATCTATGCCAGTCGTCGCGCGCCGTTTGTGACCTTGGGGGCTGAAGTCATGAAAATCGCCGGGAAAACACCCTATGCCGGCGGCGGGGAAGTGGCGTCGTGATTGGGTAGTGCAACGCTAGGAGAACCTCGAAGGTAAAGGTTCGATAAATTAGGGGCCGTTTACGGTCCTATTCTTATTAAGAATGACTATTCAATCTAAAAAATCGGTGCAGTTAATTCTGTCCGAGAATTGGATATGTTTATTTCAAATAATGGGCATCGTACTTCGATTCGATAGATGACAACATACCTAAAAACTTAAATGGATCCAATGAGTTGATCCCCCCCCTCTCTTGTTTAATTTCAATAGGCATATTACCAACGTCACACCATTGTAGAATACCCGCAGCATCAATATAAGCTCTCGATTTACCTTTATTATCAAAGTGAAGACAATAAGGTACATCAATAATACCCAAGCTAAATGCTTTGAGTATTGCCTCGCCAACATCAGAATCTAAATTCAGAACATGGCTTATTATATTAGTCGCTTCAGTATAAATTTCATGAAAAAATAAAGTACTGTCTTTATATGAATTGTACTCCCCCAGTGAATCCCAATGTTTACGGGCCCTTTCGAGGGAAGCAATATTTTCGACAATTGTCGGTATACGAAAAGCTTCTTTTACCGTTTTGGTGATCAGCCTTTCAGCATGACCATATTTACAGATTTCAACGCTGGCCTTCAGTAGGTCTGTCGCCCCTTCGATGGTTTTTGGGAAAACCCCCATATAGGTATACACAACAACATGCCATTCAGCCTTTTTAAGCCATTTCGTTGCCAATTCACGTAATGCACGAACTGCGCCGATATCTTGGCTGACCGATGTCTGCTGCGCATAGCTTAAAGAAAGACTGGTCAACCCATAACGTTCAAAAAAAACCCCTTCAATAATAGCAAGAGCCACTAGCAAGCCCGGCGGACACATTTGCCCAAGCATACATCCGCCAAAACTCTCAATATGGAGAGGTCCAAACGCCCCTCCTATTGCAGCCATGTTTACACATTGTCTCCAAGAATTTACGGCGTCCTTCAACGGAGTACGGCTATATGGCAAGCAATACGAAATTGGGCCACCTTCGGTTGCCATAACACCACTTTCCACAAGACATTCAAATATGTGGTTAGGCAGAGAACTACCATGCCTGACTTGAACCATAAAATAGTCATCTTGAATGGTATTAAGTAAATCAATACATTTTCTAGAACCATGATTAATGATCGGATAACCATTTAATATATGCCCAGCATCCAGACTTTTTTGAGCATTTACAATATCATCCACCCGAGTATAGCTGTCTAAAGTGATGGTACCCATCGTCGTTGCATTGGCATTTTTGACGGCTGTTAATCCATTCAGCATCTTATCTGGGCAATCAAACCCCATACGAGGTTGTACCGTTAACATGCCGTTTCGATTGGCTTGGGTGACAATTTGGTTAAAATCCATGATAAGTATTTTCCCTGTTTATTCACTTGTCAGTAGCGCCAGAAAATCATCAAAGGAATCTCCCTGCTGGCTGTCGTCATAAACTGCATCAAACCCTTCTGATAGTAATTCTTTGATATAAGCCACATTGCCCGCACCTGCTGTCCCCAGTTTTCCGCCGATAAAGCAGGGAAGGTGACAAGTCAGTTTATGTTCCCTGATTTTTTTGATCAGGCGTCGACCATCAATATGTCCATGACCATTCACACTGCTAATAACCAGCATGTCAATATCTTCAGAAATGCAATTCTCAATAATCAATTCATCAGGAGTACAGGCTCCTAAATTCACTACTGAGTGGCCATAATGCTCAATCAACAATTGGATAAAAACCAGGTTCCATGTGTGGGAGTCTGAAGATATGCCTGTGAGTAAAATCTTCAGTGGTTTCTCAATCGTTAGTTTTTTGTTTCTTATAAAGCTAATGTGTTGACTCATATTCTTATCACCATAAGCATATAAACTATTTAAAATAATTTAACTATTCATATAAATAAAAGTCAAAAAATACCACCGCGCCACCTTGGGTGGCAATTATTTATTTGATAAATAAAGATGAATATAATATTAACGCCACGCGCCGTCTTATTTTAATATTAATTTATTTACACCATAAAAAGCCTGTGATAAGTTCTGTAACACTTTAAGTACATATAAAACCAACCAAATATCAACAAACAATTCATTGATGCCATAGGCTATTAGGGGGTTGCGTGAGAGTTCTTGTTCTTCACTGTGTACGCTATGAATCAATCCTTTACCATTTAGCAATTGACCATCAAAACAATGATGTCGTGTATATTGGCCTGCCTGATAAATTAGCTGATATTCCTAGCAACCTCCGGTGTGAGAAAGTTAGTATCACTGGCGAAAAAGCACTGTATGAAGAAGTCGAGTCCTGGCTAACGGATCACCCTCAAAAATTTGATAAGCTTATTTCAGTTTCTGAGTTTGAATTGCTGACAGCGGCAAAACTCCGTGAGCGTTTCGGTATTAACGGGGCTAATTATGCACAAACAGAAAAGGTGCGTAATAAAGTGATTATGAAGCAGTGTGTGCAAAATGCGGGCATTCGCACTCCCCGCTTTGCTCATCTAACACACTGGTTTAAGGATCAAACGGTATTTCCTGTTGCAGGCAAAGTGGTCATTAAACCACTGGATGGTGCTTCCTCAAAGTACGTGACTATTTTTGCCACAGCAGAAAGCGCATTTGATACCTTAACTCAACGCACAACTGGAGTTCCTCAGCTTGATGCCGGTCAATATGATAATTTCGAGATAGAGGAATATTGTTCTGGGCCAATACTGCATATTGATGGCATTGTCAGCAACGATAAAATATTGATTATTATTGCCAGCCGATATATTAATTCTCTGCTTGATTTCGCCAATGGTACACCTTCCGGATCAGTTCAATTTGAAACGGATAAAGTATTCGAGAACTGGGTCAGTACAATTCTTGCTGCGACCGAAATTCATAACGGGGCGTTCCATTTGGAAGCAATTGAAACTGACAATGGCAACGTCTTTTTGGAGATCGCTCATCGGGTAGGGGGAGCTAGAATATCGGATACCTTTGAACTAAAGACCGGTATCCACCCGTCTGTGGCAGAAATAAAAGCACATTTAGATAACGACATTCAGTTAAATATTAAGTGGGATATGGATTATTTGTACGGATGGTTTATTTTCCCCGGACACCACCTTGCGGCAGATAAATACCAAATTTCAGGACATGAATATCTACATGACCACCCAAATGTGTTGCATTTAAATCAGCTCCCCTTAGAACAGTATTTATTGAAAACTGTCACTTATAATGAAAAGCGTTTACCTCTGGCAGGCATTATCCGCGGGCAAACCACGCAAGAACTGACTAACATGCTCAATGAAATGTACTCTAGGGTGAAAATAACGAGTGCTTGAATGAAATATGGCTGATAAATATAGGGAATGTAAATGAAGCCTTTATCATCGGCAGAGTTCTTTATTAACATGGCTCGCGCCATGCTGCTACTCAGCATAGCAAAATTCATGTTTGATGAGACCGGACAGATATGGATGGTCAGTATTTCATTTATTAGTGAGATATTTATTTCTGCCTGCATGCCGCTGTTAGCAGGGAAGTATGTTGATAATCACGGCGTATCAGGTATTTTACGCGGCGTTGCTGCCATGAATATTTTCACTAGTTTGGTGACACTCTTAATTTGGTATCATGCTGGACTTTCTGCTGGACTAATACTCTTTATCTCCATTGTGTTGAGTGCGTTATGGAGAATGAGTCGGCTATGTGTATTTAATCTCATCCCAACGTTGTTAACCTTCGAAAAATTAGAATGGGGCAATGGTAAGTTGATGTTTAATTCACAATTGGGGCAATTAATTGGCATAATCAGCGCTGGGGGGTTGTTATATTTTTTAAATTTTCCCACAGTAATCGGTGTTGTCTCTGTTTGCTTTATTATGGCAGCAATCGGTTATATTCAGGCAACATTGTTACCGACACATAATGGACCAGCAACGGAATTAAAACGTTTACACTTACCACAAACTATCAACAGCCTGATCAGTGCTTGCAAGCGATACGGGCTATTATTTGTGATCAGTGATTTTGATTTTACTGTTCTGGCAATATTCAATATCTTGTTAGCTTCTATCGTGTCTGAGAACTTCGGTGGCAATGCCTTATGGATGTCGGGTATTGATGCATGCTATGCCCTTGGTGCTATTACCGGTGGAGCGCTTGTCAGCCATTGGCAAGTTAAAACACGATACTGGCATGTTACATCAGTACAGCTGATATTTTTAGTATGGCTGGGAACGTCAGCCGCTATTACAACTAGTTATCTTATTATTATCGCTTCATTCATTATGGGATACTTTACCAGTTTTTCCGGTATTTATTGGCGTACGTTCTTGCAGCAAAAGCTACCCACTGAAATACGTGGCACACTGACTGGTGTAAAGTTTATTTTATCTTCTCTGTGGATAGGCATGGTCAGTTTATTCATTTCATGGATACATCAATTTGGCTTTGATAAGGCTATTTACAGCTCTTTAGCTATTGTTACCTTGCAATTATTAATTTTGAGTTATTACAAAAAAACTCACCTCACACAGAAAAGAAAATTCGCTAAGCAGCACAATTGAAAATTAAAGTTTCGTTCTGATTTAAAATTTAATAATACCCCGTGGTTAAACAACAACTGAGTTAACGTACTGATTTTATTTTTATTTAACTTTAACAAGGAGTATTATTATGTCACGAAAAGATATTAATACTACAAAAGATTACTTTAAATCAGTATTGATTGGACATGGTGATAATGACTATGAAAAATACATGAATACTGAATTTTTATTATCTTTACAAAGAAGTTCTGATGAGTGGATTCATCGGGATGAGCTTCTTTTTCAGATTATTCACCAATCTACCGAATTGTGGTTGAAGCTGAGTAATGAAGAGTTAAAAGAAGCGATCAAACTACTTGAAGAACATAGTTTATCACACGCGACAGCACTCATTCAGCGTGCTTCACAATGTATTCGCTCTATTACAGAACAGTTGGAAATACTGACACATATGACGCCATACGATTTCTTTAGGATCCGTCCAATATTGGGTAACGGCTCTGGGTTGGAGTCCCCTGGCTGGAAAAACGTCAATACTATTGGCCGAGAAATGGCAAAAACAATAAACAACTATCTTGACGAAACTGAAACCGATCTGATTAAGGTTTATACCCAACAGACACACAGCGAAATATTTAATCTTTGCGAAGCGCTTATTAGCTGGGATGAGTGGGTTTCATTATGGCGTACCCGTCACTATAAAGTAGCTGTTAGGACGATCGGGCACAAAACCGTTGGAACCAAAGGTACACCGGTCGACAAATTAGCACAATTGATCGGTCATAAATATTTCCCTCGTCTCTGGCAATTACGCTCAGAACTGGTGGAGGAGTATTGATATTTATGCAACCGATGTTGACGCCATCATACTTTCGACAACAATATTTTCCTCAGCTTGAGAGCCTGCACTGGTTAGCGAGTTGTAGTCTTTCGACCCCGTCATCTTTGTTGACAGAAAAAATGCAGGTGATGTTGGACGTAATGGCAAAACCACATTTGGCTTGGGACTTTTTTGAGAGCGAAATTGAGAGTGTGCGTCATAAAATCGCGAGACTTATCAATGCACAACCGCAGCAAATTGCGCTACTTCCTAATGCATCTGCCTGTGCCTTCCAAATTATCAGTACGCTAAAGTCATCCGCCACTGTTCGTCTGTGGTACTGCGACAAAGAGTTCCCGTCCATTGCCAACGTGTGGCAGGCCCAAGCAACATGCGGAGCTTTGATCAGTCATGGTAGTGAACATAAGCTGCTCGAGGCTGGGTTAAATGGCGAGAGTCAGGATCTTATCTCAACGCCACTGGTGGGATATTTACAGGGAGATTTGCTCCCTGTAGACGAATTGATTCATTTGAACAAAAACAGTCCTGCCAGAGTCGCTGTTGATGCCTATCAAGCGCTGGGCGTCATCCCTATCGACGTCCAAGCCTTGCGTTGTGACTACCTGTTTGGCGGTATGATGAAATATCTTTTCGGATTGCCGGGGTTAGCATTTTTGTATGTGCGGGATTTGTCAATTGCCAAGCTTAAGCCCCAATTTACGGGTTGGTTCGCCAGACGTGATCCTTTTGATTTCGAACCTCATGTACTCGATTTTTCCGCTGATGCTCGTCGCTTTGAAACTGGGACGCCAGCCGTTCCTGCGATCCTTGCAGCGCAAGCTGGGTTATCTCTACTCGAGCAAACAAACGCACTGGCTATCAGGCAACATATCATGGGTTTGATTGAGTATGCTGCTCACCTGCTACAACAGCAGGGGGAGCAATTGTTCGGTTATTCCTGCGCCCGCCAGCATGGCGCTCACCTGGCATTACATGATGCAGCCCCCCATAAGTTGGCTCAGTTTCTTGAACAATACGCCATCGTTACCAGCCCTCGCGGAAAGGTATTGCGCTTATCCATTCACTATTTCAATAGCACAGATGATATCGATGCTGTCTGCCTGCGTTTGCGGCAATACCGCCGTTCTAATCGATGAGATATGAAAAATGAATGAACCACCCGATGTAATAGCTTGGCAGCTCACTACCAAGGCTGTCCCTGATTCGCCACGCGATACGACTATGAAGCTGATTAATCAGTTAGATGACTGGTTAAACGGGAGGATTTCGGCTCCTTTGCCGATGGCGGAAATACTGCAAGCCTTCCATGACTACGGCAAACAGTTTGTCGATAAGGCGTTGCTACAGCGTTTGGATGGGGTGCGCCAGAGACTTGCTGCTTCACAGTTGCTAGCCAATACATGGATAGGCGCTGCGTTGGCGACGTTGCTGGATAAATATGACGGTAAATATGATTACTACTCCTATCTTGCATTGGATCTTCTCAACTGGGAAGAGAATGCGACAGGCAATGAAGCGCTGCTGGACTGGCGTTTGACACTACTCACTTTTGATATTATGCGCTTTGAATTTGCCGCACTGAGTGGCAATGAAAATTGGCTTCCCCGAATACCGAGTGATGAAAAACTCGCCTCAATGCGAGGTCGGCGTCTTCTGCGTGCTATGCAAGCAGCCCTAGAAAGACAGCAACTCACTCCACACAACGTGGAGAGCGGAGTTATAACCGAGATATCGAACTTATGGTCGCAAATTGACGCCCGAATGAGTGAGACAGATAGGCTGCGACTAAACTATTCCTTACTACCAGTGGATAAAGTCCATGATGAATACCTTTTTTTACGGATACTGCAAACCTTTGAAACTGTATTCAGTTGGCTGGCCGTCTCACTGAATCAGGTCATTCGGTTAGGAACGACCGATATTCATCAATCCCATCATTTGATCGAACGCTGTCATCAGCGACTCTGCGAAGCTTCATTATTATTTCCTCTTCTATCTAGCTTGCGCGTTGAGGCCTTTCGTGACTTTCGCACCCATACCGAGGGGGCCAGTGCAATACAGTCCCACAGCTATAAAACTGTTGAATCGTTATGTCGAACGCCGAGTAAGGAACGTATTAATTCTATCGCCTATATTTCCGTGCCGGAAGTACGCAACAGAGTATTGCAGCAATCGGAGACCATCGATTCGGTTTATCTGAACATGGGGCAAACAGCAAGCATCAGCCCATCGGACTTAGCCGTTTTCTCGCAAGCAATGAATGCATTCGAATTTGAACTGAAAAAATGGCGTCAATCGCACTACGGTATTGCGGTCAAAATGTTGGGAGTATCTCCGGGAACCGGATATACAGAGGGAACACCTTATCTTAATGAAGTCCGGCATATTGCGGTATTCGAAGCCAATAAAATTCAGGAGATAAAATGAAGCCCTTACATAACCTGCCGGTGGCAATTGTCGGAGCAGGCCCAGTAGGGCTGGCACTTGCAGCCCGGCTCTCAACATTTAATATCGCCAGCGTAATCTTCGATAAAGCCCCATTTCTACAGAAAAAAGGCTCTAAAGCTTGTCTCATCCAGGGCGATGTCCTTGAAATCCTGGAAAAGATAGGATGTGCGACGCGGCTTGCCCAAGAGGGGATACACTGGCGTATCGCTCATACATATATCAAAGGGTTAGAACTCGAACCGCAACATTTTCCTGAACGTGCGGGCTTTGGCCAGTTTATTAACATTTCTCAATACCGTATTGAGCAGGAACTAGGGGCGTTTATTGCCACGACCGAACTGACTGAAATCCATTGGCAGCATGAGGTCATCGCGATGGAACAGCATAAGGATTCAGTGACGCTAACCTTACAGACCCCTGATGAGGTTTGTGATGAACATTTTCGTTATGTTGTTGCCTGTGATGGTGTGCGTAGTAAAATTCGTGACTTAGCTGGGCAAAACTTTTCCGGTTATACGCACAGAACGCCATTCCTAATCACTGATATTCGGGCCAATATCGCCTTAACTAAAGAGCGCCATTTTTGGTTTGATCCTCCTTTCCACAAAGGAAAACAGTTAGTTATGCATCCGCAGCCTGACAACGTTTGGCGCATCGACTGGCAGCTCGAAGAAAATGATGATATCGAGAAGGAAAAAATCAATGGCAAACTGGATCAACGCATTCGTAAAGTCATTGGTAATATCCCATATGAAATTAATTGGTTAAGCACCTACCGTTTTAACCAGAAAGTCATCGATCAATTTCGTCATGGCAATCTGTTCTTTGCCGGTGACTCGGCACACTCACTGCCGCCGTATGGTTCACGCGGCATGAATAGTGGTATCCAGGATGCTGATAATCTTGCCTGGAAACTGGCATGGGTAATCAACGGGCTAGCTCCTGATGCTCTACTTGATAGTTACCATCAAGAGCGTCGGCCAGCTGCACTAGAAAATTTGCGTGTCACTGAAGAAACCATGCGCTTCATTGCTCCCAGTGAGCGTAGTATTCGCATTAAGCGCAATCTTATTTTGCTGATATCACGTTTTTTTCCACAGGCCCGACGCTGGATTAACCACGGAAAAATGGCGGAGCCTTTTACCTACGCAAGCTCATCACTAATCCATAAAAACCCAGAAACACCGTTAGTTGGGCAGTTTTTACCTGATATGTGCGTTTTTATATATCACCAGCGTACCCGTCTAAGGAAATTACTCGGTGTACACTTCACCTGTTTATGCTTTGCAGAAGAGATATCGCTGGCGGCATTTACTCAGCTATCGCAGCAATGCCGTGCTCCTTTCGAAGTCAAATTTGTTGCCGTAGTTCCTCGCGCATCATTCGAATATCAGACGGAAACAGCGATCACTGTGGCAGATTACGATGATATTTTGGCTGCCCAGCAATTTATGGGATCTCAGCCTCTTTGCTATCTCGTCAGACCCGATGGACATATTGCTGCACAGTTTTATTTAAGTGAAATGAAAGATATCAACGAATTAATCCATCTATGTGCAATGGCTGATTCAGATATAAATAATTTATATCAACGAACATCCTGAATAATAGCGAGTAAATGAAATGTCATTAAATAAACCTGCATTCGCTTGGCTAAATGGCGAGGTTGTCCCATGGGATAAATGTGTGATCCATGCCCGCAGTCAGACTGCATTTTGGGGCGCTAATGTATTTGAAGGTATCCGTGTTTATTGGCAGGAAGATAATCAGCAGATGTTTATTTATCGTCTTACCGATCATTTAAGACGATTACGTGAATCAATGAAATGTATTGATATGCCGGTCAGTTATAGTGATGAAGAGATCACCCAAGGCTGTTTACAAGTAATTAAAAGCAATCATTTCCGTGAAGATATTCATATTGTGATTGTGGCCGGTTTTGGTTTCGGCCATAACTTTGACTCTCTTGGCTACACCGCCGATACACTGACGCATATTACTGCATTGCCCATGCCGCGCTCACCCCGCTATGAGCAAGGGGCACATGCCGCTATTACCTCTTGGCGCCGGATCAGCGATGAATGTATGCCACCCCGTATCAAGACGGGTGCTAATTATCACAATAGCCGCTTAGCACAGCATGAAGTCCAGCAAAACGGTTTTGATACCGCTATTTTCCTCAATCAACGCGGTACCGTCGCTGAAGCACCGGGCTCATGTGTTGCTATGGTACATAAAGGTACACTGGCTACTCCGCCGGGATCCAGTGGTGTGCTCGAAGGTATTACGCTTGATAGTCTACAACGCCTGGCCCAGACCGAGTTTGGGTTGTGTTTTGAAAAACGCGAAATTGACCGCACCGAAATGTATCTGGCTGATGAAGTTTTCCTATGTGGAACTCTGGCTGAAATCCAACCCGTCATCTCCCTCGATCGTAAAAAAATTGGTTGCGGCGGAGCAGGCCCCATCACGCGCCAACTACAGTACAGCTACGAGAAAGAGGTGCGTTCAGCACCAACACATCATTATTCCCTACCGGTTTATGTCAAATAATCAGGAGATGCCAGCATGTCGCAATGGTTAAAACGCCGCATTATTGATCTCACCGCACCTCTTTCGGAACAAACGCCGGTAATCAAACTACCACCCACTCACGGTCAGGCTTGGTCATTCAAACGTGAAACTATCAGTCACTATGATGAGTATGGCGAGGCCTTTTGGTACAACATTTCAATGTCAGAGCATACCGGTACTCATTTTGATGCGCCGATCCACTGGCCCTCGGGCAAAGATGGTCTTGATGTGGCTTCTGTGCCTCCTGAGCACCTCATCGTACCCGCGGTGGTGATCGATATGAGCGACAAGTGCAAGGAATCAGCTAATTTTCTCCTTGAGCGTCAACATGTTGAAGCATGGATAGATCAATATGGTCCTCTGCCTGAGGGTGGTTGGTTGCTGTATCGCAGTGGCTGGGATGAGAGAGATGGCGATATCGAGGGTTTTCTCAATAACCGCCATACCCCAGGGATAAGCGTGGAATGTGCCCGCTGGCTAGCACATGAGACATCTATTATTGGTGTCGGCGTTGAAACCGTGGGAACCGACGCAGGTCAGGCTGCCAGCTTCGTCCCCCCATTCCCGGTTCACTGGTATTTTCTTGGCGCAGGGAAATACGGTATTACCCAACTCAAAAAGTTGGCACAACTGCCTCCTATCGGCATTGACTTGATTATTGCGCCTTTACCTATTGTTGGCGGCACCGGTAGCCCCTGCCGCGTCTTTGCCCTGATCAATAACATTGTCTAATGATTAAAAGTAACAGGAGAATAGTCATGAAGATTCAAAATGTGGTTAAAAAGGGAGTATGGGAAACTGAACGGCGCCAGCTACGCGAAAAGCTAGCACAACGGGTTAATTATATTCGTCTCGATCTTAATGAGAACTTGCTAGATTTAGATGAAAAGTACTTTAAAGATTTTATTTCAGGGTTAAAACCTGAGTTGCTATCTGCTTATCCAGATCTGAGTGCTATTTATCAAGAAATGGCAGACTTTGTCGGTGTCGATGAGAACGAGATTATCCTCACTAATGGTTCAGATCTCGCCGTTAAATGCCTTTATGACGCCTGTATATCGAAAGGCGATCACATACTAATACATGACCCTTGTTATTTGATGTATGAACGTTATGCACAATTTTTTGAAGCGGAATTAGAAAAAATCCCGATGAATATGGCCTGGAAACCAGATTTGCCATTAATGAAAGCCCAGTTGCGTGATAATACCCGAATGGTGATTCTGGAGACCCCGAGCGGTTACCTGGGAACACAGGCAGACTTGCAGTCGATCACTGAACTTGCCGCTGAGCTTGATAAGCGAGATATCCTGCTAGTTATTGATGAGGCTTACCTCTATGTAGCGAATAACAAGAGTGAGCATCTCAGTTTGCTAAAGCAATTTAATAATGTGGTTTTACTACGAACCTTATCCAAAGCATTCGGTTTGGCAGGTGCGCGGGTTGGCATGGTATTGGCAGCGCCGGAACTTATTCAGCAATTATATAAAGTCAGACCCCTTTACGAAATCAGTGCATTAGCGGGTGAAGCAGCACAATGGCGCTTACGTAATACTGATTTGTTACAAGAATATCAGGACAATACTCGCAGTAATAAAAACTGGTTAATTAATCAATTAAATCTATTAGATATTCAATGCCGAGATGCCGCTGGTAACTTTATTATTGTCCACTTCTCTGACATTTTAGGGAATAACCTATTTGAATTGCTGAAGTCAGAAGGGATTTTAATTGGCAAACCTTATGAACTGTCAGCACTAAAACACTGGTGGCGCATTACCGTAGGCAATAAGCAACATTGCGAAATTTTGATTGGAAAACTGGCATTACTCAAGTTTTCACAGGTAAATATTTCATGAGAAAAATTAAATAAACAATAATTAAAGGATTAAATAACAATGAAAAATAAGAGTCTGGCTAAACCTGTTGGTATTAATCATATATCGCTAGTTGTCGGTAATATCGCTGAGGCTGTGGCATTCTATGGTGGTTTCCTCGACATTGAAGTGGTGTATGAGGATCAATCTGGCATTCCTCGCTCAGAACTTGCCTCCATAGAAATGGGCGATCAGTTTATTGCTCTAACTTGTGGGAAAAAAGAAAGAAATGATGTTGACCATCATGTTGGTCTGGTCGTCAGTGATAAAGAACGGGTGCGTGAATGCGTAACTGATTTAGGTATTTCACTTCTGCCAGGACCGACATTTACCTTCCTTGACCCTTGGGGTAATCGTATTGAGATCGTCTCCTACCAACATATTATGTTTACCAAGTTGCCAGGGATATTGGAAAAAATGGAGCTCTCTAGCTTAGAAAAAAATGATAACGCGGTGGCTAAACTGCGTAAGAAAGGGTTTATTCCTTCGTAACGTGCAGAGTGCCCAATTAAATAAGGAGTTAAATATGCCCTTAAGAATAGCGTTGATACACCCCACTCTTGGGGTACCGTTTATTTTTGACATCGCATCCCGAAATGGCATTGAACTGATCGT
This sequence comes from Yersinia alsatica, assembly GCF_902170305.1. Lineage (GTDB taxonomy): Bacteria > Pseudomonadota > Gammaproteobacteria > Enterobacterales > Enterobacteriaceae > Yersinia > Yersinia alsatica. The sequence continues at coordinate 254,854 of NZ_CABHWW010000014.1, forward strand.
CATTTCCCCTGACGATACCGCAGAGGCGGAAGCTTTCCCTGCTGTCATTGGTTGTGAGTTTTTACCTATTTATGATGCACCCGAACAGGCGCTTACTTCACTCGAGGCGCTACATAAGAAATGGAATTTTGATGGCATCATGTCAGTAAAAGAACCCTCCGTAGTATGGACAGCAGCCGCGGCAAACCGACTAGGTTTACCGGGAATATCCCCAGATGCAGCCATGGCCGCCCGCGATAAATCTATGATGCGTAGATTATTTGAGGAAGCGGGGTTAACTGTGCCACGTAATATCACCCTGGAGCATAGCAATGAACTTGAACACTGCCGGTCACTGACGTTTCCCTGCATAGTTAAACCAAGCTCTGGCCTTAATAGTGCTGGAGTTCAGTTAGTTCAGGACTTTGCACAATTGTGCAACGCATTTACTTATGTGGAGCAGTTAAATCAGGATGTTTATCGGCACCTATCTTGGCATCAATCTGGCAATTTTGCCAAAGTTCTGATAGAGGAGTTTATTAATGGGCCTGAGTTTGTAGTGGAATTGTTCGCGGTTGATGGGGAAGTTCATGCGTTAAATTGCGGCTATAAGGGCATACCGCAAGGTCCCTATTTCGAAGAGTCAGTTTATCTGTGCCCCCCTGACGTTGAGCCAACACTGATAACCAACATCCAGCATACTGCTATCGCGGGTATGAAAGCATTAGGATTAACGAATGGACCGGGACATTGTGAGCTGCGACTTAATCATGAAGGGACACCGATAATTCTGGAAATTGGCGCTCGCCTGGGTGGGGCAGGTTGTGCTCATTTTAACGTTGAAGCATCAAATAGAATCGACTTTATTGGCCTTTATTTTCACTGGTTGACCAACACTTTGACACCTGAAAATTGGCCACCTGATACCACCGGGTTATCGAAAGCGGCTAGTAGCTGGATTATGCCTCTGGGAGGTTCAGGCGTGCTGCTCTCTATTAAAGGATTGGATGCGGTCAACAAGCATCCAGATACACGCTATATTCTTGATTTTTCCCATCCTGGAAAACATTACCGGCCATATCCTGATTTCGACGGTTTCTTGATCATCGTATTTGGCCAACATAATTCGCCCCAAATGGGTGAGGAGTATTTCAAATTTCTCGAGAGCACACTTAAAACGCATTGGGGCCAACAACATGTTAAATAAAAATGATCACTCCATTGAAAAAATGCTGCTGATAATTGGCTATGGAATGGATTCGCCGGATACCTTAAAACGAATCAATGATACCGGGCTAAAATTCGTATTTGTGCAGAGAAAAGAGTTACTCGATATTCATGCACTATCTGCGACAAGTGATATTGTTATAACAGATTATCTTGCGGAAAGTTTTCTGCCACTCGCTGATAGTTTGCATCAGCACTGGAATTTTTTCTCGGTATTATCCCTTACCGAGGCTGGTGTTGAAATTGCGGCGAAATTAAACATTCGTTGGGGAAAGCCAAGTACATCGCTAGAGTCAATATATTATTTAAAGAATAAAGGTGCCATGCGAGCATTGCTTAATAAGCATTATTTTAGTCCGGTACATTATGCTGTTTGTGCTAACGGTCAGCAGTTAGTGAATTTTATTAGTGCTAATGGTCTTCCTGTCATTATAAAACCTATTGATGGTAGCGGTAGTATGGGAGTGCAGTTAATTACACAAAATGAGATGCTGGCTGATATAGTCAATAATATTGATTCAGGTCGGGGCGATTATATCGTTGAAGAGTTTATTGATGGCCCAGAATACAGTATTGAATGCTTTAGCTTTAATGGTCAGCACAAAGTGGTGACCATTACTGAAAAAATTTCAGTAGAAGAATTTGTCGAAGTTGGACACATGGTACCAGCAAGACTGGCACCTGACGTGGAGCAGCAGGCCCAAGTGATGGCATCACAGTTTCTGAATATTATTGGGCTGAGCAACGGACCATCCCATACTGAATTTAAAGTAAGCTCGAAGGGGATTAGGATTATTGAGTCACATAATCGTATTGCTGGCGGAAATGTAGGTAAACTGATCAAAAGAGTTTTCGATATTGATATGATTCAGTTATCAGCACTATGGGCTGCAAGAGAAATCACACCTGACTATTTAAACGATAAAACTGCACAAGGTGTCGCTATTGTCAGATTCCTAGTATTGCCTCCCGGTAAAGTTAAAAGGGTACAGGGATTTGAGAAAATAAAAAGTGATGAGTACAATGAGGTTGTTGAAACCAAAATTAATTACTCTGAAGGTGATGAAATTCCAGCCTTGGAAGGCAATTCAAGACGTTCAGGTTATATCATCTTGCATGGTTCGGAAGCCGCTCAGATTTTAGAAAGATCCATGGCTTTAATTAAGAGCATAAAAGTAGATATAGTAGTTAACAGCTAGCGATCAGCTTCAGTGGTAGCCTGACTCCGTGGGTGAATGGGCGAGCCTGTAAATAGATTCGTGGTTTGCCGATCCGAGTGGCACATCGAGAGCGCTTGGGTTGCCCCAAACGCATCACGATCAAAACAGCTTGTTCAACCACATCAGGCACCATTCACTTATGCACTACAGACGGTCAAAATCTGCTGCATCATGGCGTTCTGGTAACTGTTCTTCTGGCGCGCCCCAAGTACGATTGACTATGCGGCCACGCTGTACCGCAGGCCGCTTCGCAATGGCCTCCGTCCAGCGGATAAGATGGGGATAGGACTTCACATCGAGGAATTCCCCAGCTTCATATTGCAAGCCCAGCACCAAATTGCCATACCATGGCCAGATCGCGATATCGGCAATTGAGTACTCGTCACCGGCAATATACGGGTGCGTTTTGAGCTGGGTATTGAGCAAGTCGAGCTGCCGCTTGGCTTCCATGGTGAAACGGTCAATAGCGTACTCAATTTTCACCGGGGCATAGTGATAGAAATGGCCAAAACCACCGCCCAAATAAGGTGCTGCTCCTTGTAACCAAAACAGCCAATTCAGTGCTTCGGTTCGGCCAGCGTGTGACTTAGGTAAGAAGTGGCCAAATTTATCCGCCAAATACAGCAGAATGGCGCCAGACTCAAATACCCTGACTGGCGGGGTCGTCGAATAGTCCATTAGGGCAGGGATCTTTGAATTCGGATTGACGGCAACAAAACCACTTGAGAACTGATCACCTTCACCGATACGAATCAAGTGGGCATCATATTCCGCCCCTTTTTCGCCCAATGCCAATAACTCCTCCAGCAGAATAGTGACCTTCTGACCATTCGGCGTACCCATGGAATAGAGTTGCAACGGGTGTTTGCCAACAGGTAGCTCAGCTTCATATCGAGCCCCCGCTGTTGGGCGATTGATTTTGGACCACACACCGCCGCTGGCACTGTTTTCCGTCCAGACTTTGGGTGGTTGGTATTCGTTATCTTTCATCATGGATTACCTTATTTGAGAATGAAGACGAACTTAATAATACTCAGAATCAGTATGCACCAATCATAGAGAATAACAGGGATAATATTTCTGTCATTCAGGCTCCCTATAGTTAGGTTGCTTTTTACCTTTGGGCAATAACAATAATTAGGGAACTTAACATGAAGATGACCACATTTCGGTTGGCACTGCTAGCCAGCAGCATCGCGTTCAGTACCTCTTTATGGGCGCAGGCTGTTGAGGTGCCCGCCACTCTGGCCGGGCATGCCGTATTACCGGTGAAATCAGCCGTGGCGACACCACTGGATGCCCCCGCAGACTTACAAGAAAGTGGTAAATACACCAGTGGCCAACGGGTTAGCGCATTGGGGACTGTGGCGGGCAAATCTGCCGACCGGCTAACAGGTCTTGGACTGCCGATTAAAGGGCAACCGCTGCAAGGGCATTCAGGAATAAAGCATATGCCCGATGGCACCTATTGGGTGCTGACGGACAATGGATTTGGCAGTAAAGCCAACTCACCAGATGCCATGCTGTATCTCAATCACTACAATATTGATTTCAAGAATGGCAGTGTGACGCCGCTGCAAACCGTGTTTTTGCACGATCCAGATAAAAAAGTGCCTTTCCATATCATCAATGAGAGTACTGAAAAACGCTATTTAACCGGCAGCGATTTTGATCCCGAAAGCTTCCAATTTGCTGATGATGCCCTGTGGATTGGCGAAGAATTTGGCCCCTATCTGATTAAAGCCGACCTCAATGGCAAGGTGCTGGAAGTGTTCGAGACTCAGGTTGATGGCAAAATAGTGAAATCGCCGGACAACCCAACACTGACATTGCCAGGCGCCCCGGACGGGAAGCAGAATTTCCAGGTGGCGCGCTCTAAAGGCTTTGAAGGCATGGCGGTTTCACCGGATGGCAGCAAATTGTATCCGATGCTGGAAGGGGCGCTGTGGCAGGATGAAAAGTTTGAGAATGTGGCGGGCAATCGCTATCTGCGCGTGTTGGAGTTTGATGTCAAACAGCAGAAGTGGACCGGGCGCAGCTGGCAATATGTGCTGGAAGATAACCAGAATGCCATTGGTGATTTCAATATGATTGATGCGACACATGGATTAGTCATCGAACGCGATAATGGCGAGGGTACGGCGGATAAAGCCTGTGCGGCGGGGGCAGCAACAGCAAATTGCTTCAGTCAGATAGCCAAGTTTAAACGTGTCTACAAAATTGCGTTTTCTGATGACAACGTCGGCAAACCGGTGGATAAACTGGCCTACATTGATTTAATGAACATTCAGGATCCGCAGCATCTGGCGCGTAAGCCGCTCAATAATGGCGTACTGACATTCCCCTTCTTTACCATTGAAAACGTTGATGTGGTGGATGGCAGCCATATCATTGTTGGCAATGATAATAACTTCCCATTTTCCTCCAGTCGCCAACCCAATGAAGCCGATGATAACGAATTCATTCTGTTGGACGTAAAACAGTTATTGAGTCAGTAACCGCCCACAAGATAATTTTCGACGGGTTAGGGGAGCATCATGATGTCCACTAAACTGGCATTATGATGCTTCATACAGCACTTTTGATGCTTCTGCGACTTGGCGCTTGAGGAGGTTGAGGGTCTTAGATAACAGGTTTTCTTGTTCTTTGAACCAGCCATCTTTATCTGGCAATGAAGTTGCCAGCCGCCAGGATTCTTCTTTCTCCAATGCATCTAGCTCATGCAGCATTGCATCAATTTGATGTCTGACTTCGCTAATTTTTCGACGTAATCGCTCAAGATCATCAATAAGGTCACTCGCCATTAGCGGCTCAAGCCCTTGTTTTAAGCTCTCCAGCAGAGTATGAATGGCAGAAAAATCACCTCGTTGGCGAGCTTGGTTAAGCTGCACCATAAGCTGATGGGCTTTTTCTTTAAATTCATCCGCGACTAAATCGGGATGACACAGCCGGCTGGCTTGCCGCCATAGGCGTTTTAATTCTTGCCGTTGGTCAGCGGAGAGCTTGCGCTCATTGTCGTGCCGCTGTTCAGCATCATTTTGCTGTTCCTGATAACTCTCGTACTTCTCTTTGGCTTCTTCACGGGCTTGACGGGTTGATTCGGTATTACGGGTGTTAAACCCCTTTTCCAGTTCTTGGATCTCCGCCAGTAATGCCGTGACCAACTCAGTTTGTTGCTGAATTTGTTGACGTATTGCAACGGTTTCATGGGAAAGGGAAGAGAGCCCCAGCCAGCGCTGTTTTAGCAACGTCAGCTCATCAATGGCTTGAGAAATATACTGCTGACAATTGCGATAATCGCGCTCTCGACGGCGGGCCTCCGCTTCTGCTTTACGCAAAGTACTTTCCGCCAACTGTTTGCGCAGATGGAGTATTTGCTTGGTTAAAGGGCCAAGACGCACCAGATAGAGATCGTTGAAATCATCCAGTAACTGAATACGTTCATTCCGCTTATCGATGAGCTCGCGTAACTGTTCCTCCAGCGCTTTCAACTCAAGTTTACAGGCGGCCAACTCAAGATCCTGCCACTGGGTTACCGACTGTTTATTGATCAGCCATGCAGAAATAGCGTCCAGTGCTGCGGTGAATTTCCCTTGTTCAATCGCCACGGCAATAAATGTCAGTACGGCATCCTGAGATTCACTTTTAAGGTAAGGAAGTTGATGGCGGATTATTTCGTCATCTTCAAGCTCAATCGCACTTTTAATGATCTCCAGCCGTTTAATGAGTTTTTTCATAAATATCGGATTTGCTAATGACGTAGGCAGAATACCTACATACTAAACAACGGCTTCCCATTGTTCCAGATGAATGAGGGCTGATTTCATCTGGATAACAAGATAGTTATCTGGGCATGAGCGATAAATCACACTCGGCCCAAGGAAAGAGGAGAAATATCAGACTGAGGAGGTTAATTGGCGGGCCCACAATTGGCTGAATGCATTCCAAGAATGTAAGGTTGGGGAGATAAACTTGCTTTTATGGTAGCAGAGCGTGAATTTGCGCAGAAATCGGTGCTCAGTTTCAAGCTGGACAAAATGCCCTTTATAGAAGGGTTGAGCAAACATTCTGCTGGAAATAAATGTAATGCCCAAATTGTTCCGCACACAAGCGAGTATTGCATCAAATGCGTTGAGTGAAAGCGTTACCGGTGGGTTATTCAGATGCAGCGCCAGTTGATTGTCGAAAAAGGCACGGCTACTGGAACCGCGTTCACGTAAAATCCACTTTTCTTGCTTGAGTGCTTCATAAGAAACCTGTTTTTTCTTCGCCAGTGGGTGAGTCTTACCCACGACAATCACCATTTCATCTTCCATCCAAGGTTCACAGATTAAATTTGGCTCAGTCGTCGGCCCCTCTAATAAAGCCACGTCAATTTCGAAGCTATTCAGCATGCTGCTAATATCTTGGGTATTCGCGATGATTGATCGCGGTAGCCAGCCATAACTCTTCTCAAAGGCAGTCAACATATTAGGGAGTACATAGCTACCGATGGTCTTAGTGCATCCTAAATTAAGTTGAGTGTCGTGAGACTTCTCATCAAATAACTGTTCAACACCTTGCATCCTCGCTAACAGTTCATCTGCCACCGGCAACAGTTTTTTTCCTTCATGATTAATAATTAATCGAGCATGCTGCCTATCAAACAGCCGCACCCCAAGCTGACTTTCCAATTCAGCTAAGGTCTGAGATACCGCACCTTTGGTCATAAATATTGAGTCTGCGGCTAATGTCATACTGCCGTAGCGCACAATAGAAACAAAAACGGATAGCTGTTTAAAGGTAATGTTCATCGTTTAGTTTTTCTAAACCTGTAGTAATAAATAACTCGATTTTTTAAATGATACCTTATCGCTATAATTTTTGCCGTAGATAGAGATAAGAAAAATCGAGGTGATAGCATGTTGAGATATTTACATCATAAAGTCCGGGGATTGCCAACACCGGTTGCAGGGTTGGCCTTAGGCATCGCAAGCTTAGGCTTATGTTTAGAGAATGCATTACCCCTGAAGGGAATAGGGCAGAACATTGGTGCTCTAATAGCCGCAACTCTGCTCAGTGTGATGATTATCCGTTTTATTCTTCATCCCGATACTCTGACTCAAGATATTAAGCACCCTGTTGTAGGCAGTATTGTTCCGACATTTGCGATGGCAGCAATGGTTGTCTCTAAAGCACTCGGCAATTTCCTACCAACAGCGGGTGAAATACTTTGGCTAGCAGCTGTCTTTGTACATTTAACCGCCCTAGCTTTTTTTATTTATTACCGTGCAAAAGAGCCTAATTTGCATCACATGGTGCCGAGCTGGTTTATCCCTCCCGTGGGGATTATTGTGGCCGACGTGATGTGTCCAAGTGATGCATTTCATACTTTGGCATTAGTGTTATTAGCCATAGGCATGATCAGTTACCTGCTAATGCTACCTATGATGATTTACCGTTTCATGTTTCGCAACGAAGTCCCTGATGCAGCAAAACCGACCATTGCCATTATGGCCGCGCCTGCCAGTCTGTCATTAGCCGGGTATCTCACTGTAGTTAAAGAGCCTTCTCTGTTGATTTGTGCGGTGCTGCTGGGTATCGCGTTGTTAATGACGATCGTTATTTATTGTGCTTTCTTCCGCTTAATGAGACTGCCTTTCAGCCCAGGTTACGCCGCATTTACTTTCCCCATGGCGATAGGTGCTACCGCGCTATATAAAATGGCGAATCTTGTCGGACAATATCCGCAAGCCATTGAGTATGCCCAGCAGCTACATATGATTGCGACATTAGAAGCGGTTGTTGCAACATTAGTAATTAGTTATGTCGCTGTAAGGTTTATCCATAACTATTTAATTCCTCGTCGGTTAACGAGTTATCACCAAACGACTAAATAAATGGATTTACATTAAGGAAAGATATAATGGAGAATTCTAATCAGGCTTCAATGATTCCCGCAATCGCGATAGTTTTTTTTCTAAGTTGTTTCGTCATAGCACTATTTTTATAGTTTTATCTGCTTTCTTAACACATCCGTAATTTATTGAACCTAATAACATAGGGCTTTAATATGAATAATGTTATAGAAAAATGCGCCAAGAGAGGACTTATCGTCGATATTAGCTATACCATTGACCATCAGAAACAAACGGTTTCTGTTTGTGAGGTATTTACTAATAAAGAAACACTGTTTAATTTCCTGGGTGAGCTAGATCAGAAAACAAGAAAAGTGACGACTGAAATGCATCGCTGCAAAATATCTTATAAAATACAAGAGAGTGATAATAAATACATTCTTGATGCACACTTTCAATTTGCATGTCCGAATGAAGCACTGATATTTGAAACAGAAATAAACCATGACATTTTTCTGTATCCAACTATTAATGGCTATTATTGAGGTGATATTGTGGCTAAAGATAAATTTATTACTCACAGCTTTCCAGATGTCCTATGTTGGATTGAAAACAATATTCATCGTGGAATCAAATCCACGGATGTGGTCGCCATTACTGGATACTCGCGATCGTATTTTTTACGCGAATTTCAACTTGCCATCGGTGTGAGCCTTTCTCAATACATTCGAGAGCAAAGATTAAGAATTTCAGCAAGTAAGCTAACATGGACTAATTTAAAAGTCCGAGAGATTAGCGAAGAAATGGGATTCCCGAGTCAAAGCACATTTTGTCAGACATTTAAAACATACTTCAATATATCCCCAAGTGAATATCGTTATAACTCAAAACTTCTATAAAAGTAACAAGCAGAGGGTTGGGACCACAGAATATATCTGAATATTATTCTTATGCCTTGGAATCCGGTTAATAAAATGAAAAGACAATTTAAAGAAAAAACGGTGCTATCGGCTTTTCCTGAAATAAGGGATTGGATATCAAAGAAGATAGAAAATGGGAATAGGGTGGCGACATCAGACGTCGTCTCTATTTCTGGTTATTCACGATCTTATTTCCTGAGGGAGTTTGATTATCACCACCAAATATCGGTCTCAAAATACATTAAGCGCGAGCGACTATATCATGCACTTAATAAAGTATTAGAATTAAAAAACAGCAATACAACATTAAAAGAAATTAGCATGACGTTGGGTTTCCCAAGCCAAAGCTCATTTTCAAGAGCGTTCAAATCTTACTTTGGCGTCTCACCATCAAAATATGTACTTATCAATGCTCTTATGGATTATTGAATTAATAGTTAAGGAGAGAATAAACAATGAGCTCAATTTGCGTTGATTCAGCATTAAAACAAGATCATTGGTATCGAATTGCAGCAGAAATGCTGGGCCAAGCTAGGATTGCAATAAACGGAACTAAACCACAGGATATTAGAGTCAAGAACCCGAAGTTTTTTCAGCGCGTTCTTCAAGAGGGCTCCCTGGGGTTAGGTGAAAGTTATATGGATGGTTGGTGGGAGTGCGACCGTCTAGATATTTTTTTCCAGTGCATTTTAGCCTCTGAACTTGATAATCAACTTCCTAAACGTCTTAGTGATGTTGCCCGCATCGCCTCTGCTCGTATCTTTAATTATCAAACACGTAAACGCGCCTGGATCGTAGGTAAAGAGCACTACGATTTAGGCAATGACTTATTTAGCCGTATGCTCGATTCTTATATGCAATATTCCTGCGCATATTGGAAAGAGGCCGAAACATTAGAACAGGCGCAGCAGGCCAAATTGCGGATGATCTGCGAAAAATTACAGCTAAAACCCGGTATGACGTTGCTGGATATTGGTTGTGGTTGGGGCGGGTTATCCGCATTTGCGGCTAAAGAGTATGGGGTGTCGGTAAAGGGCGTCACGATTTCAGTTGAACAACAAGTCATGGCACAGGAGCGCTGTAAAGGTTTAGACGTACAAATTCAGTTGCAAGACTACCGTGATCTCAATGAGCGATTTGATCGTATTGTCTCGGTTGGTATGTTCGAGCATGTCGGCCCAAAGAACTATCGCACTTATTTTGAGGTGGTCTCCCGCAGTCTTAAACCTGACGGTTTATTCCTGTTACATACTATTGGCTCTAATCAAACCGACCTTAACGTCGACCCGTGGATTAATAAATACATTTTCCCTAATGGCTGCCTACCGTCGGTGACACATATTGCCTCCACCAGTGAAGATCTGTTTGTACTGGAAGATTGGCATAATTTTGGCTCCGACTATGACCGCACACTAATGGCCTGGTTCGATGCTTTCCAGCAAAGTTGGCCGCAGATTAAAGATAATTACGACGAGCGCTTTTATCGTATGTTTACTTATTATCTTAATGCCTGTGCCGGCGCTTTTCGTGCCAGAAATATCCAGCTTTGGCAGGTATTGTTCAGCCCTAAAGGTGTTTATGGTGGTATTCGAGTCTATCGTTAATGGCAGCTACCCAGATAAAAACAACTGCCGGTTGAATCATGGCGGCAGTTGTTAAGTATAAAAAAAGATGCGTTAGCGCTGATTGTGTCTGTCGGCGAACGTGAAGATATAAGGTGCACCATGATACAGTTGGATCTGATTTATATCCGGTGAATTACCATCGATAGCCAACCCGGGGAAATCATGTGGCTGGATCAGATCGTCCATTATGTCAGACACAACCGGATACTCTGTGAAATCAGGACTTGTCTCATATTTATCGCTGATCATATCTAGCCTTTCGAAGAAAGCCTCCTCATGATCTTCATGCCGCGTTGCCGCCTGGCGAAGGGCATTCAGGTTGCGTGACCTAAGATGAGCTTCACGGTCCGGCACTGTGTATCCTATGAAGTCGGGAATTGGCCATCCCAGCTCTTGAGCCACACGACGCGCGAGAATCTCAGTCGGTCCTAGCTCTATATTGCTATCTCTGGATGGATCGCTAGCTCCAGTAACATGATGAATAATCTCGTGAATCAGCCCTTCCTGCCATGATGGCATCTCGTACGAGTCAGCATCCGGTGCCACACCAAAACTGACATAAGGTTTCTCGTGATCGTTTTCTCCCGCCTCACAAATGGGAAAAATTGGCTCTTGCCCGACATCGTATTCATATAATTCGGCACACGTCAGCGATTGAATATCATCAACTTCGACGGGGGATTCTCCGTTGATCTCGTATTCGTTTCTGTATTTAATGTAACCAAGGTGCACTTCCTTATTATGAATGCCATAGCTTACGGCGTCACGAAAGGTCTGTGACCGGCTCAAAGCATCAAGTACAGTGTTACCGATCATATCGACTGTATGCTGATCGATGAGTCTGCTACAGCTGTCATGGACGGCATGAATGACATTTTGGTATAGATTGCCTAAATCGGCGGCGGAAAGTGGTATTCGCTGGCCTATATCCAACACGTAATCCGCATAGGCATTGTCCGAATGATTAGGGACAGCAGCAGCAGAGTATCCTGCCTGGGCGGAAAAGTTGAAGCTGGGCTGGAGAGAGGGAATTTTCATGTTGATACCTAATATGGTTTTGTACATTTCAGAGTCGCCAACTCGCGAGTACCAGTGCGGATTTATCCAGTTCCTTCAAGGATAGGAGCCATTTTATGCTTTAATTTTCTGGTATTTTGGGCGCTAGTAGACAGCATAGCTGCCCAGGTCATATTTTTATCCCGACTGGAATAGTTTTTCTATCAGGAAAAAACACCTTTTCTCTATAAACAATATTAGGTATGAATACGGAGTGCGGCACTCAAATTTAGCGTTTTCTGTTGCCGAAAAAAGCGCCACTTTTAGATGCCTCTACGTGAATTCTGGTGTACTAAGATACTGCCAAAAAGACAGAATTCACGTAGCGTATGCGAAACATTACCATTAAATTATATCTTTATATGCCATAACAATAATTATATTTAACGTGTTGGGGCAATGTCTGAAGAGGCCGCAGGGGTAGGGAACGGCTATTTTCCAACGCCACTACGTAAATTCTGCTTTTTCTGGTTTTATTGATATTCTGTATTTTAATATGAAATTAATTCTGACTCTGAACGTAGGGTTTTACAAATTTAGGGGGGATATATAAATCTAAACCTAAGTTGCCACAATATTCTCTAAACATATTTATTGAGCTGACCCCAGCTTTTTCATAGATCAGCCTTAATTTATTTTCGATTGTCCTATGTGATAAAGAAAGCCTTTTGGCAACTATTTTAGACGTCATCGGCTGTAATATGAAAAAAATTATCTCAAGTTCCTTCTCGTTGAACAGATCTGTTGGCGGGGTCAGTGTTAATACTGAAGGTGTACGGCGGTCTACGTATTGGGAAAGAGAAATAAAATTCAATTTACTGGCATTGGTTAATGTTCCTATACATTCACCGATTTTATTATAAATAGGAAACCTGGGTAAGTAGTAGGGTTCTAATATTTTGTCTCGCCCATAAAAATTGGTTGAAATAATGGCTACGCGTTTGCCACTTTTTTCAGCTTTTCTGTCATTCTCTTGGTATTGTTCAGCAAATTCTGCCCAATCCGCAGGGCACTCGTTATCTAATCTTCCCTCAATATCAAAGTCAACGGGTAAACTTAAAAAGTCAAGACCAGCTTGATTTACGTACACATAACGTGATTGGCAATCTCTCACAACCCAAGGTTCATTGCTGTATTCCATAATAGAAATCAACGGCAATGAATTCAGGGATTCTACGATTAATTTTTTTGAATTCAGTGGCTTATTTTTTTCATCCATGATTAGCTCAGCCTCTTAATTTTTGCTTTACCAATATAAAAGTGAATGGTTCGTTTTGACAGGATACTTACATTTAAATCGTACTCCACCAAACTCGCATCTTCAAGATGGATTCCTTTATTAAATATTTTTGGGACTCGGTTGCTCAACTACACCGAAAATTTACGTTCCGGCACCTTATACCCCAATCCCGGACAAGCTGACGGCACCGCTATTGGTTCCATTACCGCCCGCCGCTTAACCTATGCGCAGGTTGTTTTGTGGATTAATTGGGGCGCAGAATTGCGGGTTTATTTGATGAAAGACGGCGATGAGATAATTATTTTATTGTGTGCCGGATACAAAGATACGCAAGACAGCGATTTAGACAAGGCGCAAAGTTACCGCGCTGATTATTTAAAAAGAAGGGGTTAATTATGCCAGCAACTGACAGTAATAAAATGTGGGCTGACTTGCTCCATGATGACCCGGCAGCAAGTCAGGATATTTTAGCCGAAGTCCGCCAACGTATTCTTGAAGGTGAAATAGAAGTCGCCAAGGGAATGTTAAGAACACTGATTAAGGCCACATGTGGTTATCCGGCAATTTCTGATGACGTAGGCCGCAACTCAAAATCTATTATGAGAATGTTGTCACCAGATGTTGACCCCGGCATTAAGGCGTTTATGAGCGTCGTCAATGCCGCAGAGCGACATTCACAGAAATCCGCATAAATTGACGCAAACAACAGGCCCGCATAAGTGCGGGCTTTTTTGTGTCTGTGGTTGGGTGAAATCTGACGGGCAATCATGCAGCAAGTTCTACAGATTTTACGTAGCGTCACCGGTCAAAAATGAGAGAAGGGGCTTTAATTTGTAGCTTTTGCTATTTGTAGTTGAAATATGGATCACAGGGAACTAGGGTCGGGATTGATTTGAACTCTTAGCGCGTATGGTTTTGTTATGCATGATTCATATTTAACATAATATACATTATACGCACCAATATAAAGATGGGCAGGATCTGGGGTTTTGGGCTTTGCATTGATGCTGATTGATTTGAGTTCTGCTACCTGACTAACCATAAAAATTCCTTGCTGACTCTAGCTCAATCCGGCCAAAGATGGTCATCCGCAAGCGCGTAACTTAGCCGACTGGATAAAATTGACTATAGGAACAATACTTAATACGGTTCCATATGGTTTTTAGCTATTTTTATGAGAGGAATATTATGAATTTATTGAAAAAAATGGCAATGTTAGCTGTTCTCGCCGCATTCTCTTCCGGTGTAATATCCGCTGAGCTGTTGACTAAAGAAGATCTCAACAAAAATCCTGGTCAGTATGAGAAAATCGGGAATATTGTTACATCCAATGAAATGGCACCGATGGATGCTCGAGAAGAGTTGTCAAAAAAAGCAGATGAATTGGGTGGCGATTATTATGTAGTTACATCAGCAAATACTGATAATAAGATTCATGCTACCGCTGATGTGTATAAGAAAAAGTAGCCACTATATTCGGTGGATTTTATTGAATTACCTTGCTACAGATCCCCGTTGCATCCTCAACGGGGGTCTGAAATAATTTCATGATTTTTCTGATTACTTGTGACACTGTCACTCAATAAGCCTCTTCTGAATCCGGTATGCTCAAAATATGTTATAGGACCACGCGGATTTTAAACGTGATTTCAGTGTCCAGTCTGCCCTATTTATCTCTATTAAAATCAATTCACTTCAGCCATCTTGATATGTATAAAACGGGGCCCTAAGGCTCTAACTTAGTGCGCCCCGCTCTATCTAATACCGCTTTCGACGAAGGCGGATTTTCACAATATTAAGCTAACGGTTAAAAGTTAATTCTGAAACCAATATTGGCTTTAATCGGCACTTCAATATTACTGCCGTTAACATAGTCTATTTCCGCAAACATAGAAGTATGCTTATTCACCGACAGATTCAGACCAACACCATATTTACCGGCAGTACCAGAAAAATCATTGGTAAACTTTGTCGTATCATTAATATAGACAGGGTTATCCGATATCAGCTCGTGTTCCGCTGCAATCTTGATATACGGGCTCAAAATCGCTGTTTCTGCCACAATAAACTCAGCACCGAGTGAGAAACCGACCTCCCCCAGTAACGATTCTTGATGGTCGATTTTTGCTTGCATACCGTTACTAAGCTGGAAATCTTTGCCCTTAACCGTTGAATAGCTCATACGTCCATAGGGTTCAACAAATAGACCAAAACTATTGTTCTCAAACTGGTGTTTATATCCCAGTTCCAAGGATGTACCGATACCATTTTGCTTATATTTAGCCTGTGCCAAACTACCGTTAGTTGTTCTCACGTTCAGGTCATTATCAAAATGAGCATACTTTACTACAGCATCAATGTAGACATTATTTTCTGCCACATACGTTGCATAAATACCGCTGGTATAGGTATCGATATTGCTGGTGCCACCACGGTTATGCTTCACTTTATTGTCTGACACAGATGTGCTAATCCCCACCATCAGTTTATCGTTGCCGATATCAAAGATTTGATCGCCACCCAACTCCATGCCGCTGCGTTCCAGCTTATAGGCAGAATTTTCAGGTCCATTAATTCGTAAAGTACGGGTTAAAAGCCGTCCCCAAACGTTAGAATTCTCGCTGGTGTTTCTCGTCATATCACCACGACGCATACGCAAGTTTTCCAGCTCATCATTTAGAATAAACTGACTGGCGGAAGCCATACTGATGACACCATCAGTAGATGGGCTGGTCTGAGGACGATCTGGAATCAGTCGGGAATCGACAACTTCTTCTTCTGTCAGCGTTGATAAATCCGACGGCGTCAGGAACCAGGTATAGCGTTTGCCATTGCGGACAGAAGCCAGAGAGTAAGTATAGGCACCAATATCCACACCTTTATTGTCGTTCAACTGGAACTGGCCACTCTCGCCTTTGCCCACATAAATCAGAGAAAGGCCTTCTTTGCTGGTTGGTTCTCTGCCGCTGTCCTGAATCATTACGTTGAACTTCCCGCTCGCCTGTTTAATGTCCAACATGTCGCCCGTTAGTGTCGATACATCAGTATTCATTGTAATAATGCCACTGCCATCGGAAGTCATCCGATCAACATATAACAGCTTAAATTCCCCTAGCGGCGAAAACACAAAGTTGGAACCGCCGTTGATGTTGATCTCATGAATATACGAATCATAATAATGTGGGTTCTCATAGGTTGCATTTAGGTGACTACCACATGAATAACAACCGTCGTCGATAAGGAAACTATTACAATTATCTGAATCAGTACAATTCCCCAGATAATTAAATACTGAATTATTACTCAGATTCAGTGCAGTATTAGTTAAGCGAAAGCTACCGTAGAATTCGCTGTAGATGCCAGAGGAAACTGTGGAGTTATCCAGATTGACCTGAACCGCATCTTTGACAGATGTGGTGTCATATATCGATTGTCGGCCATTAATCAACAAGTTGTTAAACTGCCCCTGACTGTCCGTCAGATTAATCGCGAGAGTATTGCCTCTATCTTCCCACTCGCTGTAGCTGCAACATCCCTCTTTACTGATACCAGCCAGCGCTTGCGCACGTATTAAGCTGTGATTAAAATTATACGCCACAGTTAAATCCCGTTGTTCCTCATCAGCCCAATCGGAAACCGGATAAATATTCAATATAGTGCCTAAGCGGGTATCTAAAATGTCTCGATCGATATCTTCGTCATCATTTGAGATATGTTTCTTATCATTAATAATTGTGGAGTCAGTAATCGATATAGCATTAATGGTACCTGCATCTAATAAATCAGGAAAATAAATGCTAGTATTAAAGATAGTATCAGCATTGGCGCGAATGAAAGAATTATTTATTGATAAAATATTTTTATTAATCTCATCGCCCATGTAATATTTATCTATATAAAAGAGAGAGGTAATTCTTTCTGTTGTATCAA
>NZ_CABHWW010000015.1 GCF_902170305.1 Yersinia alsatica
GTTCCCGGTCAGTGGAGGCGCATTATAGGGAGTTCCTGACAGCCTGCAACCCCTAATTTGAAAAAACTTTTCAACCGTGTTTTATTTCAACGATTTGCTGTGATAACCGCCACTATTGTTATTTTTTGTACGACAATGCCGAGAAATCCTGAGCAAAACTGCTTACCTGTTGCCAATCCGTATACTCAACTTCTTTACTGGTATCAGTTTCTCCGCCCGTCATACGCATAATAAGTTGAATCATCACCCGATCTATCCAACGATAGCGGGGATAACGCAGGGCTCCAGCGAATACAGTGCACAATGTAGGTTGCCAAGGTGTGCTGAGCAAAAACTTACGGACATAGGCATTAGTTTGTGGCGAGCGCTTTTCTGGCTTACGTGCGGTCAGATTGACTGCAAAGAATGCACTCGGCATTTGATTTAGCTGTTCGACGTGTTTGTTGACGAATTTGCTCAAGCTTGGGTTGAAATGCCCATAACGCACAGAGGCACCAATCATCACTTGCTGGTATTGGCCCAGATCGATTTGCCCCACTTCTGCCAAATCCTGTATTTCACAGGTGGCAGCCACTGATAACTCCTTAGCTATATAGGAAGCGATGGTTTTCGTTTGACCATCTCGGCTGGAGTAAAATATCAGTACTTTCATAGCAATGTTCCTTATGCAGAATTACTCACGCCAGAATGTTGGGGTGAAAAGAACCAGTAAGGTGAAGACTTCTAGTCGACCAAATAACATGGTTATCACCAGTATCCATTTCGCCGCTGGGTTCATAGAGGTAAAGTTATCAGCAACAACCCCCAGGCCTGGCCCAAGATTGTTCAAAGTTGCGGTGACTGCCGCAAAAGCAGAGAACTCATCAACACCCGTCGCGATAATCGCCAACATACTAATGATGAAAACCAAAGCATAGGCGGAGAAGAACCCCCAGACAGCCTCCAATATCCTTTCCGGCAACGCCCGCCGCCCGAGCTTAATGGTATAAACTGCATTCGGATGAACCAAACGTTTTAACTCACGCGAACCTTGCAGATAGAGCAACAGGATACGGATAACTTTCAGGCCACCACCGGTCGACCCCGCACATCCCCCAATAAATGCAGAGCATAATAAGAGTATTGGCAAGAACAAAGGCCACTTAGAAATACTGTCAGTGGTGAAGCCCGCCGTGGTCGCCATTGATACCACTTGGAAAAACGCCTGGTTTAGCGTTTCCATGCCCGACTTGTACACATTATGTTGCCAGAGCACTAGGGTGCACACGATAACCAAGGTCAATTGTACGAAGATAAACATACGGAATTCGGGGTCACGCCAATACACTTTCAAACTGCGGCCACTGAGCACCGCAAAGTGCAGACCAAAGTTACACCCGGAGATCAGTAAGAAAATACCAATAATGGTGTTAATCGTTGGGCTGTTGAAGTAACCGATACTGGCGTCATGGGTCGAGAAGCCGCCAATAGCTATAGTAGAAAAGCTGTGAGAGATAGCATCAAACACCGACATGCCCGCGCCCCACAGGGAAAGCGCACAGGCAATCGTCAGTAATACATAGATAAGCCACAGCGTTTTAGCGGTTTCAGCAATTCGGGGCCGCATCTTATTGTCTTTCAACGGGCCGGGCATTTCTGCTCGATAGAGCTGCATCCCCCCGACCCCCAGAATAGGTAAGATTGCCACAGCCAGCACAATGATCCCCATACCACCAAGCCATTGCAGCATTTGCCGATAGAATAAAATAGCTTTAGGCAGTGAATCCAATCCCACTAGCGTGGTCGCCCCAGTGGTGGTCAAACCGGAGAATGATTCAAAAAATGCATCAGTTAAGGAGAGGTTTGGCCGCTCAGAGAATAAGAAAGGTAATGCCCCGACACTGCCCAGCACCGTCCAGAACAGCACGACAATGAGAAAACCCTCGCGAGGCTTCAACTCATGCTTCTGTTTTCGGTTTGGTAGCCAAAGCAAAAGACCGATCGCCAGAGCAACAAAAAAGGTTTCGCTGAAGGCACGGCCGGCACCATCACGATAGATCAAGGCCACTAGCCCGGGAATAAACATTGTCCCGGAGAATAAGATGACCAGCAGGCCAACAATACGGGTTATGGCACGAAAATGCATTCCGGCACGTTCCTTAGCAATTCACTTGGATGGGGATTATTGCGAAATGGGCGTCAATTGCAACGTACCACGACTGAGATCACGCAATTTATCCCCGACCTGACTGGCTTGAGTTGCTGGCAATGAGAGATGAAGTGTCACGAGTTGTGCATATTCACTCTGTAAAATCTGGCCTTCAACCTGCTGTAATAGTGTTTCTACCATCGCAAGCTGCGCATAGTCACACTGCAAAGTATATTCTACCTGCGGGACTTTATATTTTACTTCAATCTGTTTTAACGCTTGCTGAACACCACTACCGTACGCCCTGACCAGCCCGCCAGTCCCCAGCTTTATACCGCCATAGTAACGCACAACCACAGCAGTAATTTCACCAATATGACTGCCCATAAGCTGAGCCAGAATAGGTTTGCCCGCAGTACCCGAGGGTTCACCATCATCGGAAAAGCCTAATTGCTGTGAATCTGTTGGTGTACCGGCAACAAAAGCCCAGCAATGATGCCGGGCTGTAGGATGTTGTTGCTTAACCTGCTGAATAAAATCCTTCGCTTCATTCACCCCACAGGTATGTGCCAGTAGGGTGATAAAACGACTTTTTTTGATCTCTTCGCTGATAGTCACCGGAGCCGCAGGTATCAGATAAGGCTGCATCAGGCCAGCTTCAGGTCACGTGTCATGTTCTCAACCCGATTATCGTGAATAACGATATTATCTTCTATACGAATACCACCAAAAGGCTTCAGCGCATCAATACGATCCCAATTGAAGTGCTGACTAAACTCCCCTGAGCGCCATGGGGCCAGCAGAGATTCGATAAAGTAGAGGCCCGGCTCGATGGTGAGCACCATGCGAGGTTGCAGAATTCGTGTGCAACGCAGATAAGGATACTTGGTTGGCGCGCTCAGGTGAGTACCGGTATCATCCTGCATAAAACCAGCAGTATCATGCACTTGTAACCCAAGAGGATGGCCTAGCCCGTGAGGTAAGAATGGGCAGGTAATTCCTTGTTCGACCATGGCATCTTCACTGATCCCAGTGACCAGATTATGAGAGCGCAGTAACTTGGCAATGCGCTGATGCATCTGGACGTGATAATCAGTATAGCGCTCACCACTTTTGATGGTTTTGATCAGTGCAAGCTGCTCATCATTCAAATCTTGGATCAGCGCTGCAAAATCGCTATCACTATCAGCGGCATAAGTCCGCGTCAGGTCAGCAGCATAGCCATTGTATTCAGCACCTGCATCCATCAAGAAGCTGCGTATTTCTGCCGGTGGCTGATGCTGTAAGGTGGTGTAGTGAAGCACAGCAGAGTGTTCATTCAGCGCAACAATATTATCGTAAGGCACATCAGTATCACGGTGGCCTGTGGCCATCAGATACGCCAGATTGATGTCAAACTCACTCATTCCTGATTGGAATGCTTCATGAGCGGCCCGATGCCCGGTGACCGCCATTTTTTGCGCTTCGCGCATACATGCCAGCTCATAGTCCGTTTTATAAGAACGGTAGAAATGCAGATAATCTAACACCGGCTGCGGATTGATGTTTTCGGCGCTGAAACCCAGAGCCTGAGCGCGGTGCTGCGCATATCCAATATAGGCTACGCGATCCCGCTGCACAGGTAATTGCTGCGCAATATCATCTGCATTAGCTAATGGTTGGATATCGATCGATTTTGTCCAGAAACTGTCTGGCAATGGCTCCACACTGTGCCAATAGTCAACTGGGGAGTAAAACCATAACTTCGGCGTATTGACCCCATCAACCCATAACCAGCAGTTTGGGACTTGCGTCACTGGCACCCAAGCTTTGAATTGGGCGTTAACTTTAAAGGGATAATCACGATCATCAAGGAAAATGCGTTGTAATTCACCGGAGTGAATCAGTAAAGCGTCTAGCTGATGACGCTCCAGCACATCGCGGGTGCGCTGTTGTAGGGTGGACAAATGTTCGTTATATAAAGAAGCCAGCGTTTCCATCACAGTACCCTTTGCTATTAGAACTTAATTTTTTCATCTTATCATAGTCGCCAAAGCCATGTTCCGGCGACCGCTTATCTGTCTGAAAAATACGTTACAACCCACAATAAATTGATTATTTAACCGCTCAAACGCCACGAATAAACATGATAAAAATCAACTAACCCTTCTAATTGACTGTGATCTTCACTGCAAAAAATCAATCTCTTGTTTGCATTTCATTAACAAAATATCCACACTTCCTGAATATCTGGTCATACCAGATCACATGCGCTTATTCAGGAGATAGATATGCTCTACCAAAGCGAAACACTGCAGCTTCACTGGCTGGAAAACGGCATCGCCGAGTTGGTGTTTGATGCACCGGGTTCAGTTAATAAACTGGATACCAAAACTGTAGCCAATCTGGGTGAAGCCCTGGCTGTGCTGGAAAAACAAAGCGAACTTAAAGGGTTACTGCTGCGTTCCGCCAAGGCGGCCTTTATTGTCGGTGCCGATATCACCGAGTTTCTGTCTCTGTTTAATGCGCCACCCGAAAAGCTGCACCAATGGCTGGTCTTCGCCAACGATATCTTCAATCGTTTGGAAGACTTACCGGTCCCGACTATTTCTGCCATCAATGGCTACGCATTGGGTGGTGGCTGTGAATGTATTCTTGCTACTGATTTCCGTGTTGCATCGCCAGAAACCCGTATCGGTCTGCCGGAAACCAAACTTGGTATCATGCCGGGCTTTGGCGGTTCCGTGCGTTTGCCGCGCTTACTAGGTGCTGACAGTGCATTGGAAATCATTGCGGCTGGCAAAGATATTATTGCCAAAGATGCCCTAAAAGTTGGGCTGGTTGATGCCGTTGTTGCCCCTGAAAAGCTGGCTGATGCTGCTTTAATCATGCTGAAACAGGCGATTGACGGAAAGCTCGATTGGCAAGCTGCACGCCGTCCGAAATTAGAGCCACTAAAACTCAACCCAACTGAAGCCACCATGTGCTTTACCATTGCCAAAGGCATGGTCATGCAAGTCGCGGGTAAACACTATCCAGCCCCATTGACCGCGGTCAAAACTATCGAAGCTGCAGCGAAGTTTGGCCGAACCGAAGCATTGAAACTGGAAACCAATAGCTTTGTGCCATTGGCCGGTTCTAATGAAGCTCGAGCGCTGGTCGGTATTTTCCTTAATGACCAATATGTTAAAGGTCAGGCCAAAAAACTGTCCAAAGGTGTCAGTGCACCAAAACAAGCTGCCGTATTGGGTGCTGGGATTATGGGCGGTGGGATTGCCTATCAATCGGCGCTGAAAGGCGTGCCAGTCATTATGAAAGATATTAATGACAAATCGTTGACCCTTGGCATGAATGAAGCCGCCAAGCTGCTCAATAAACAGCTGGAGCGCGGTAAAGTCGATGGCCTGAAAATGGCGAATATTTTGGCAACCATCCAGCCAACACTGGATTATGCCGGAATTGAACGTGCGCAAGTTATCGTAGAAGCTGTGGTGGAAAATCCAAAAGTGAAAGCCGCTGTTTTGGCAGAGGTTGAAGCGCTGATTGGTGAAGAAACGGTTTTAGCCTCTAATACATCGACCATTCCAATCGATCAATTAGCTAAATCACTGAAACGCCCTGAAAACTTCTGCGGCATGCACTTCTTTAACCCCGTTCATCGTATGCCGCTGGTTGAAATTATTCGTGGCGCGAAAACCTCAGATAAAACTATTGCCGCCGTTGTGGCATATGCCACACAAATGGGCAAAACCCCAATTGTGGTGAATGATTGCCCGGGTTTCTTCGTTAACCGCGTCTTATTCCCGTATCTGGCTGGCTTTGGCATGCTGGTCAGAGACGGTGGCGATTTCCGTCAAATTGATAAAGTGATGGAAAAACAGTTTGGCTGGCCAATGGGTCCGGCTTATCTGCTAGATGTGGTGGGAATTGATACTGCGCATCATGCACAAGCTGTGATGGCTGTTGGCTTCCCAGATCGCATGAATAAAGATTATCGCGATGCAGTTGATGTAATGTTTGATAATCAACGCTTTGGTCAGAAAAATGGCCAAGGTTTCTACCGTTATACCCAAGATGCCAAAGGCAAGCCACGTAAAGAAAATGACGAGCAAGTCGATGGGTTACTGGCACAAGTCAGCCAACCGGCTCAGAAATTTAGTGACGCAGATATTATCGCGCGCACCATGATACCGATGATCAATGAAGTTGTGCGGTGTCTGGAAGAAGGCATTATTGCCAGCCCGGCTGAGGGTGACATGGCATTAGTTTATGGTCTGGGCTTCCCTCCATTCCACGGCGGTGTCTTCCGTTACCTTGATACTATCGGCAGTGCAAATTATGTCGAGATGGCGCAACGTTATGCTCACCTTGGCGCGCTGTATCACGTCCCGGCAGGGCTGAGAGCCAAAGCTGAACATAACGAAAGTTATTATCCTGTGGCAGCAGCGCTGCTTGATGTTTCTACCAGTCAACCGGCATGAGGTCTGAAAACATGGAAAATGTAGTCATTATTGATGCCGTCCGCACGCCGATGGGCCGCTCTAAAGGCGGCGCATTCCGTCAGGTTCGAGCAGAAGATCTCTCGGCTCACTTAATGCGGGAAGTTTTAAGCCGCAATCCTGGGCTGAATGCTGCCGAAATCGATGATATTTATTGGGGCTGCGTGCAACAAACGCTAGAGCAGGGCTTTAATATCGCCCGCAATGCCTCTTTGTTGGCTGAAATCCCGCATAGCGTTCCCGCAGTGACAGTGAACCGCCTATGTGGTTCATCTATGCAGGCTCTGCATGATGGCGCCCGAGCTATTATGGTGGGTGATGCACAAGTTAGCTTGATTGGTGGCGTGGAACATATGGGCCATGTGCCAATGAATCACGGTGTCGATTTCCATCCGGGCATGGGCCGTACTGTGGCTAAAGCGGCGGGCATGATGGGGTTAACCGCTGAAATGTTAGCAAAAATCCACAATATCAGCCGCCAATCACAAGATGAGTTTGCTGTTCGTTCTCATCAACGTGCCTATGCGGCGACGCAAGCGGGCCATTTTGCCAATGAGATAGTCGCGACCAATGGACATGACGCTGACGGCATCTTAACACGCTTTGATTTCGATGAAGTTATTCGCCCTGAAACCAATCTAGCCGGTCTGGCAGCTCTGCGCCCAGCCTTTGATCCCGTGAACGGCACCGTGACGGCCGGAACATCGTCGGCACTTTCTGATGGTGCTTCAGCCATGCTTATCATGAGTGAATCTCGTGCAAAATCATTAGGTTTAACACCGCGCGCCCGTATTCGCTCAATGGCGGTCGTCGGTTGTGACCCTTCGATTATGGGATATGGCCCAGTACCCGCCAGTCAACTAGCATTAAAACGTGCTGGGTTAAAACTGGAAGATATTGGTTTATTTGAATTAAATGAGGCTTTTGCCGCGCAATCACTGGCTTGTCTGAAAGGTTTGGGTTTGCTGGAAAGCATGGATGATAAGGTAAACCTGAATGGCGGGGCCATTGCATTAGGCCATCCATTGGGTTGTTCAGGGGCGCGAATCTCTACCACATTGCTCAATCTGATGGAACGCCGTGACGTGCAGTTTGGTCTGGCAACCATGTGCATCGGCTTGGGCCAAGGCATCGCGACCGTCTTTGAACGCGTCTAATCTCTGAATATCTTATCTAAAAAACATTAAGGGCCTGAATACAGGCCCTGATAACCGCTGTACCTGGTGTTTAGTTGCCGTTTTCCCGCCTGTCAGGGGCGGGCTTTTTTATTCTGAATAAAATCATTCACTCAGATAAAGGCAAAAGCATCACCATAGATATGCGCTTCCTGCGCGCTACGTTCAGCACAAAAACGCTCACGGGCAATTTTCGCCATTTCAAAACGACCGGCGATATAGATATCCTGCTCAGCGAGAGAGCCGTAGTCTTGCAATACCGCACTCAGCACTGTTCCGGTACGGCCACGCCAGCCCTCTTCAGGTTGCTCGACCACCGGGATAACTTTCAATTGTGGATATTTAACCGACAGCGCTTCCAGCTCGTTTAGATCGTATAAATGCACGGCTTCGCGGCCTCCCCAATAGATAGAGACTTCACGATCAGGCCGTTCCGCTAACGCCGCTAACAAAATTGAGCGCGCATAGGAAAAACCAGTGCCGCCGGCAATAAGAAGCAATGGACGGTGACTGCCCTCACGGAACCATGCCTCACCATGAGGGATATCCACATCCAGTGTTTTCTCTTTCAGAATTCTGTCCATCACGGCCATGGCATACAAATTCAGTTCCGAAGCCCCAATATGCAGCTCAATAAAATCTTGCTGCAATGGCGTGGATGCCATAGAGAATGGGCGCTTATCACGCTCGTCCATTACTACCATCAAATACTGCCCAGCACGGAAAGAAAATGCAGATGCAGGCACCAATTGCACCCGGTACACCGTATCGGTAATGGCCTCTACGGAGGTTACTTTACAGCTTAAAGTTGTCATGCCTTCCCTCTGTCGGGTCATCAAATGCAAAACCAAGGACAAGAACGACGCCGGTTAGCGTTTCGTCTCTTTGTCACTGAAAATGGCGAGTTCATCCCAAATAGCATCAACACGGGCGCGGACTTCTTCATCCATTTTAATTGGACGCCCCCATTCACGCGAAGTCTCAGCTGGCCATTTGTTGGTGGCATCCAGCCCCATTTTCGATCCCAAACCGGAAACCGGTGAGGCGAAATCCAAATAATCAATTGGCGTGTTTTCAATTAACACCGTATCGCGGGATGGGTCCATCCGGGTGGTAATCGCCCAAATAACATCATTCCAATCACGCGCATTAATATCATCATCGCAAACAATAACAAATTTTGTATACATAAACTGGCGTAAAAACGACCAAACGCCCATCATCACGCGTTTAGCATGGCCTGCATACTGTTTCTTTATTGTCACTACCGCCAGACGGTATGAACAGCCTTCTGGTGGCAGATAGAAATCAACAATCTCTGGGAACTGCTTTTGCAAAATAGGGACAAATACTTCATTCAGTGCAACCCCCATCACCGCCGGTTCATCCGGAGGACGGCCAGTATAAGTGGAATGGTAAATTGCATCTTTGCGCTGGGTAATATGGGTAACGGTAAAGACTGGGAAGCTGTCAATCTCGTTGTAATAACCCGTATGGTCACCATAAGGACCTTCCGGAGCCATATCGCCCTGCTCAATATATCCTTCCAATACAATTTCTGCACTGGCAGGCACTTCAAGGTCATTGGAAAGACACTTCACAACTTCTGTTTTGTGCCCACGCAGTAAGCCAGCAAAAGCATATTCAGACAGTGTGTCGGGCACTGGCGTTACCGCCGCCAAGATGGTTGCTGGATCAGCACCAAGCGCCACAGCCACCGGGAAACGTTCACCGGGATGAGCTTCACACCACTCTTGATAATCTAGCGCGCCACCACGATGGGATAACCAGCGCATAATTAATTTGTTTTTGCCTAAAACTTGCTGGCGATAGATACCCAGGTTTTGACGCTCTTTATGCGGGCCACGAGTGACCGTCAGCCCCCAGGAAACCAAGGGTGCAGCATCCTCAGGCCAGCAATGCATGACTGGGATTCGGCTCAAGTCGACATCGTCCCCTTCCCAGACTTGTTCCTGGCAAGGAGCGGAACTTAAGCATTTCGTCGGCATATTCAATACCTGCTTAAATTTCGGCAGTTTATCGAATAGATCGCGAAATCCCTTCGGAGGATCGGGTTCTTTCAAGAAAGCCAACAGCTTACCAACATCGCGCAGTGCGCTGACATCCTCTTGTCCCATCCCCATGGCTACCCGCTTGGCGGTGCCAAACAAGTTACACAGCACTGGCATGCTGTAACCCTTAGGATTTTCAAAAAGTAATGCAGGCCCGCCAGCACGCAAGGTGCGGTCGGCAATTTCTGTCATTTCCAGATAGGGATCAATAGGCTGGCTAATACGTTTAAGTTCACCCCTCTGTTCCAGCAACGAGAGGAAGTCACGTAAGTCACGGTATTTCATGCTGATCATTTCGGCGGCTATGTGATGCGCCATTATAGGCTGTCTTTATAGCAGTTGCTGTCTTTTTGTTAAAAATGGATACGGGCTCACTCGAAAAGATATCATGCTGCTCTCTGCTATTAACAACTATCAATCCAAATATCATTTCATCAGTGGGAAATAGGCTAAATCTTTGTATAACAATCAATAGGCTCTAAATGCCCATTTATCCTCACTGTTTATATATCGCCACTTTTGTTATGCTGCCAAGTAGTACCTAAAGGCATGTGAAATTATGAAATATTGGCATTTATTATATTGTAAACGTGGCCAGCTTTTACGCGCTAAAGAGCATCTAGAGCGGCAAAAAGTGAACTGCTGGACGCCGATAGTGACTATCGAGAAGATAGTGCGCGGAAAACGGGCTGAAACGACAGAAGCGTTATTTCCTAATTATCTGTTCGTGGAGTTTGATCCGGAACATATTCATACCACCACGATAAGTGCCACTCGAGGTGTAAGCCACTTTGTCCGATTTGGTGTGCAACCCGCGGTGATTCCAGCACTGGTTATCGCTGAGATGCAATCTCACACTGCAGATAGAATCATTGCGCCAGAAGTCCCTGTACCTGGTGATGTGGTGACAATTACCGAGGGTATTTTTTCTGGGCTACAGGCGATTTATACCGAGCCAGATGGCGAGGCTCGCTCAATGTTGCTGCTGAATATGCTCAATAGCCAAGTGCTGCAAAGCTTGGATAATCGTCAGTTCGAAAAACAATAATATCCCAGTATAGAAATAAATCGAGGTAGGTACATCCATACCTACCTTATAGTTTATATGCAAAGAGTTAGCGCTGCATTTGATCGTCATGAAGCCATTGTGCAACTTGCTTAGCAAAATAGGTTAATACCCCATCCGCACCTGCACGTTTAAAGCATAATAGTGACTCCATTACCGTCGGTTTTTCTTGCAGCCAGCCATTTTGAATGGCTGCCATGTGCATCGCATATTCACCCGAAACCTGATACGCAAAAGTTGGAACCCCAAAGGTATCTTTCACCCGACGCACCACATCCAGATATGGCATTCCTGGCTTGACCATGACCATATCAGCGCCTTCCTGCAAGTCCTGGGCTATCTCTTGCAAAGCTTCATCACTGTTGGCCGGGTCCATTTGATAGGTTTTCTTGTTGCCGCCTTTTAAATTGCTGCTAGAGCCAATAGCATCGCGGAATGGGCCATAGTAGCAAGAGGCATATTTCGCTGAGTACGCCATGATTTGCGTATTTACCAACCCTTGCAGTTCTAACTGATCGCGAATAGCCCCAATGCGGCCATCCATCATATCGCTCGGAGCAACAATCTCGGCTCCGGCTTCTGCATGTGACAATGCCTGACGCACTAAAATCTCTTTGGTGATGTCGTTAATGACATACCCGTCAGCATCAATGACGCCATCTTGCCCGTGGGTTGTGTAAGGGTCGAGTGCGACATCGGTAAGAATACCTAACTCAGGTACTGCATCTTTTAAAGCACGTACAGTTCGTTGTACCAAGCCATTTGGGTTATAGGCTTCTTCCGCATGTAATGATTTCAGGCCTGACTCAATAACAGGGAACAACGAGATGACCGGAACACCAAGCTTGGCAATGGCCTCAGCTTCTTTTACCAACAGGTCAATCGTCATGCGCGAGACTCCGGGCATGGATGAAACCGCTTGCTGCTGGTTATTTCCTTCCATGACGAACACCGGATAGATCAGGTCATTGACTGTCAGTTGATTTTCAGCGACCAGTCGGCGACTGAAATCATGACGGCGCACACGGCGCATACGGCGACCAGGAAAGGTGCCCGGGAATGCATAGCTCATATTGTTCTCCTAACTCAAACCAACCGGAAAATCCGGCGGGCGTTTTCATCAGTTTTCTGTCCCAGCCATTGAGGGTCTTCTTGTCGCCAGACAGCAACCTGCTGGACGATATGAGGCAGAAAGCAAGGTTCATTGCGACGGGATGCAGGTTTTGGATGTATATCCCTTGGCAATAAATAAGGGGCATCAGTTTCCAGCAACAATTGTTGAACGGGAATGCGCGGCAGTAGTGATCTTAGCTCAAGGCCTCGGCGTTCATCACAAACCCAACCGGTGATACCAATAGATAGACCCAACGCCAGGCAAGAATCTAGCTCATCAGCAGTGCCCGTAAAACAATGCACAACAGCAGCGGGGATTTTATCTAACCAAGGCGAAAGCAGAGTGATAAAACGTTCGTGAGCTTCACGACAATGTAAGAAAACAGGCAAAGAAAGCTCTGCTGCCAGTGCAAGCTGGGCAGTAAATGCGATTTCTTGCTCTGCTGGTGTAGAGAAGTTGCGGTTAAAATCTAGCCCACACTCACCGATGGCGACTACCGAGGTATCTGCCGCCAATGTTCTGATTTGCTGCTCTACCGATATTTGCCAGCTACTCGCATGATGAGGATGAACCCCTGCGGTTGACCAGCAGTAACCCGCGTTGGCTGTGGCAAGCTCAAGTGCGGCCTGACTCTCTTCGGCATCAGTACCGGTAATCAGCATCCCGCTAACCCCAGCTTCTTTTGCGCGAGCAATAACCTGAGGACAATCTTTGGTAAATTGCGCGCTGGTTAAATTCACACCAATATCAAACATGTACGTTCCAAAACAGAAGCCGCCCCAGAGGGCGGCTAAACATCAAAACAGAGAGTTAAGGGGCTTTCGGATGGTTATCGC
Source organism: Yersinia alsatica (assembly GCF_902170305.1). Taxonomy (GTDB): domain Bacteria; phylum Pseudomonadota; class Gammaproteobacteria; order Enterobacterales; family Enterobacteriaceae; genus Yersinia; species Yersinia alsatica. Next base: position 12,870 of record NZ_CABHWW010000015.1, read on the forward strand.
TGTCTTCATCCTCTTCCTCAATATCTGCGCGCCGTTGTTTGCCAGTATAAAAACGAGCAAAGAACACACCCAGTTCAAATAACAGATACATTGGAATGGCCAATAATGTCTGTGACAGCACATCAGGTGGCGTAAGGAGCATGCCCACGACAAAAGCACCGACAAATACATAAGGACGTTTTTTCTTCAATGCTTCAGGTGTTGTTACCCCAGCCCAGCATAGAAGAATGATGGCGATCGGGACTTCGAAAGAAATACCAAACGCCATAAATAGCGCCATAACAAAATCAAGGTATTTGGTGATATCCGTCGCAATCAATACGCTTTCCGGCGCTGTTTTGGCAAAAAAACCAAAAGCTAACGGGAAAACGATAAAATAGGCAAATGCCATACCCAGATAAAACAAGAAACTGCTGGATATCAGCAGTGGAACCATCAGGCGGCGCTCATGTTTATACAGCGCAGGGGCTATAAATGCCCAAACCTGATAGAGGATCATCGGTGCAGAAACAAACACCGAGACCATCATGGTCAATTTAATCGGGGTAAAGAACGGGGATGCAACATCAGTTGCGATCATACTGGAGCCAACAGGCAGTTGTTTGATCAACGGTGCTGAAACCAAGTGATAGATATCATTGGCAAAAAAAACCAATGCTAAAAAAACCACTAAAATAGTGATAATACAATTCAATAGCCGCTTACGCAGTTCTATCAAATGAGTGATAAGGGGTTGGGTATCATCAACAGCCATGTTTACCGATCGCCGTCAGGTTGGTGAGTTCGAGGTTGGTCAGCACTGATTGAATCTGTGCTATGGGAGTCAATTGTGGCTGCGTTCGCCTTGGTTACAGGGGGGTTTGTAACTGGCACAGCCTCCCTCTCTACTGAAGGGATAGACTCAGAGAATGCCTTAACCTGAACAATGGGTTTCTCGACGTTATCAAGGGCAGTTTCAACCACAGTCGAGGTGCCCACCTCATTAGTGCTCGGTGCCTGAGGTGAAGCTTCAGCTTGCGTCGCCGATTCAGCAGGGGTAACGCCATCATGAATTGCTTCTGGCTCGGTTACCAACGGATTATGGATCGTATGTGGCGCTTCCGAAGCAATATCAGAATGATAAGAACGCTTCAGCGCCTCCGCAGCCTCTTTGAGTTCATCCATTGAGGCTTTCAGCTCAGGTGTCAGGTTCTGCAAACCAGCCTGTTCTGCTTTTTTCAGACTGTCTTGCAACTCTTGCAACTTAAGTTCTTGTGCCAATTCGTTTTGCACTGTTGCCGCGAGTGAGCGCAATGTCCGAATCCAGCCGGCGACTGTTCTTACAGCAACCGGCAGCCGTTCTGGCCCAAGCACGACCAGACCAATAACAAGTATCAGTAGCAGTTCACTAAACCCGATGTCGAACACAGCTTATCCCTGCTCTTTGTCGTGACTCTTAGTAGGCTCTTCAGCTTTGACTACCGGCTGTTGCTGCTTTTCTGCAATCGATTTTGCAAAATCAGCATCATTGCTGGTCTTATCAGCATCAGTTGGAGCGTCTTTTGGTTCATCACCTATCGCTTTTTTAAAACCTTTGATGGACGCACCTAGATCTGACCCTAATGTCCGCAGCTTGTTAGTACCAAACAGCAGAACAACAATCACGGCAATGATTAATAACTGCCAAATACTTATACCACCCATTACATTCACCTCTATATACAAGGGTTATTCCACAGAGGGCCGCATTATACGTCATATAACCTCTGTGAATACCTATCTAACTTACCGCATTTTGAACTAGCGCATAGCTTCTTGAACAAATAAATGGCTTCTTGAATAACTTTTACATAACTCATTAACCATGCAATAAGTATGTTAACTGGTTCGTCGCCAACCAATAAACCAGGCCAGTACTCCAGCGACAATGAATCCCGTTGAGATCTCTACCGCACCAGCCAAGAATAAAATGGTACCACTGACTAATAGTGTAGCGCCAACCCCGAACAAATACCGTGACTGCCCTTGACGTTGTTGCTGGCCTTGTATCTGTGTAGTGAGTTTATCGACACTTTGTTGCAATAATTTGTGCTGTTGCAAGCTGTCATAAACGAGTTCCGGTAGCTCTGGGAACTTCTCTGCCCAGAACGGCGCCTTCTCTTTCAATGCACGAATTACCGCGGGTAAGCCAACCTGGTCCCGTAACCAGCTTTCAAGAAACGGCTTCGCTGTCGTCCAGAGATCAAGCTGGGGATAGAGTTGACGCCCTAAACCCTCAACATACAGCAACGTTTTCTGTAACAGAACCAACTGAGGCTGTACTTCCATATTAAAGCGACGTGCTGTGTTAAAGAGATTCAATAACACATGCCCGAATGATATTTCTGCCAGGGGCTTTTCAAAAATTGGCTCACAAACGGTACGAATAGCGAACTCAAAATCTTCAACATTGGTATCACGAGGTACCCAGCCCGAATCAACATGCAACTCAGCAACTCGCCGGTAATCGCGGTTAAAGAAAGCAATAAAATTTTCAGCGAGATAGCGTTTATCTGCTTTGTTTAACGAACCAACAATACCGCAGTCAATCCCGATGTACAGTGGGTCGTGAGGATGCTCATAGCTAACAAAAATGTTCCCAGGATGCATATCCGCATGGAAAAAGCTGTCACGGAAAACCTGAGTGAAGAAAACTTGCACTCCACGTTCCGCCAACAATTTCATATTTGTACCTTGATCTTCTAAAGCAGCAATATCAGATACAGGTATGCCGTAAATACGTTCCATCACCAATACGCTTTCCCGGCAATAGTCTGAATAGACCTCAGGAATATAGAGCATGGGGCTGTCTTCAAAATTGCGGCGTAATTGAATAGCGTTAGCGGCTTCACGTAACAGATTCAGCTCATCAAGCAGCGTTTTTTCATATTCACGCACGACTTCCCGTGGACGCAATCTGCGGCCATCAGGTAAAAGCTTAGGTACCCAGCCAGCAAGACGATACATTAAGCGGACGTCGGCTTTAATAATCGGCAAAATATCAGGGCGAATAACTTTCAGTACAACTTCCTGGCCGTTCTCTTTTAAGCGCGCCGTATGTACCTGAGCAATAGAAGCAGAGGCCAAAGCTTGCTGTTCAAAATCGTCGAACCATGTTTCTAACGGCCCACCCATAGCGATTTCAATCTGCTTGCGTGCAAGCGCACCATCAAATGGAGCAACTCTGTCCTGCAATAACGCCAGTTGATCAGCAATGGCTGGCGGGAAAAGATCACGGCGCGTGGACATCATCTGGCCAAATTTGATCCAGACGGGTCCTAACTCCTGTAAAGCGAGACGTAAACGCTCACCCAAGGGTTTATCTTTATGGCGATTAGGCAGCCAGAAAAACAGATGACGACCAATACGTAATGGCAACGTCAAACGTATCTTCGGAATTAATTCTTCCAGCCCATAGCTTAAGAAAACCCGAATAATGAGATACAGGCGCCGAAGTTCTCCTGGCGTCATTGTTTTGTCTCCATAGTTGCCAACCTGGCACTTAAAGCCTCTGTGGCACGAACAGTGGCATCCACCTCTTCGTTAAACCACACAACCTCTAGTGGTGCCGGCGCTATTTTCCATTCTTCAGTTATTGCGTCAGCCAAGTAATGTTGCTGCTGCCGTAACTGCTTACCAAGAAAACGACTACTTTTATGCACTACCTGCCCTATGGATTCAGCGGCAATATCACCGATGTAGGGAGCCAACCATTCTGCAGGCTCCCACTCAGCAAGATCCAATAGCGCAGCAAGTTGTTGAACCACCTGAATATCACCTTCGACAATCAGTTCGCCACTGCGCATCAAGGGTGAGAGTTGCTGACGGTCTCGCAATTTTGCCAACACAGCAACTTCTGTTTTCACGATGCAATCCGCTTCACCATCCCATTGGCTTAAAACATCTACCTGCCGTTCACTAAAAACGAACAGCAGTGGGAAGCTTATCTCGCGTAACTCGATGCGCAGAACTTTCCCTGCCAAGCGTAAACGCGCAGCTTTCATGCTTTTATCGCGAAATAGCACACTATTGAGTGATGTTTCTATAGCGGCTGTAATTAGTGGCAACAGTAAAGTTGGTTTCAGTGACAAAGGTCTAAATATCAGTGATTTTAGCGGCATAACCCCATTCCTGTTAGAACTTAAAGCCCCGATGTAACGCAACGATGCCACCGGTTAAATTGGAATAGGTTACGTTTTCAAACCCGGCATCCATCATCATGCCTTTCAGTGTTTCTTGGTCAGGATGCATCCGAATAGACTCCGCCAAATAGCGGTAGCTTTCAGAGTCCTGTGCCACAAGCTCACCAATCTTAGGTAGAATATGGAAAGAGTAAGCATCATAGGCTTTGCTCAAAGGTGCCAGAAGTGGTTTAGAGAATTCGAGAACTAACAAGCGACCGCCGGGCTTTAGTACCCGAAACATAGAACGTAACGCCTTTTCTTTTTCGGTGACATTTCTCAAACCGAATGAAATGGTGATGCAATCGAAGTAATTATCAGGGAAAGGTAGGGCCTCAGCATTGGCCTGTACATAGCTGACATTACCAACGATGCCTTTATCACGCAGCTTTTCACGGCCCATACGCAGCATAGATTCATTGATATCAGCCAGAACGACTTCGCCCTGTTCTCCCACCAGCCGAGAGAATTTAGCCGTTAAATCTCCGGTACCACCAGCTAGATCCAATACTCGTTGACCGCGCCTAACACCGCTACAGTCAATAGTAAAACGCTTCCAAATACGGTGAACACCGAACGACATCAGGTCATTCATCAGATCGTATTTGGCGGCTACGGAATGAAAAACTTCTGCCACCATGCCTTCTTTCTGTTCTTTGGCTACGGTGCGAAAACCAAAATGAGTGGTTTCCTTGTCCTGATCTACCATTTTCTGTGCCTGCTTTTCAGTCAATCTTTCGAGGAAGTGTACCAGAACTCCGATGAAAGCCCCACCTCACCTGGTATTAAGGTAACTGCTTAATCGCAGTCTTCTCAACATCATACAGAAGAGGAACATGCAACTAACCCTAGTACTTCAGCGGTGCAGAATCATTGATTGCGGATTCTGCATCATCGGATAGCGCTAAATCGCTCTCTGGGCTTTCCTCCATACTGGCTTTCTCTGCCAGTGACGGGCTAATAGGTCGTTTTACCTCGACCCCCAGAGTGCGAAAACCTTCAACTTGCCCTATCAGGTTACCACGGCCTTGCGACAGTTTGTTCATTGCCTGACGATAACTTAGCTGAGCTTTATCGAGGCTTTGCCCTAATGACTCCATATCATCAACAAATAAGCGCAATTTGTCATAGAGTTTGGCTGCTCTTTCTGCGATGCGTTGCGCATTTTGGCTTTGGTGCTCATATCGCCATAAGTTAGTAATAGTTCGTAGAGCCACCAGTAGTGTTGTCGGGCTAACCAGCATAATATTGTGCTGTAATGCTTCACTGATCAATTCTGGCTGGCGGTCTATCGCAACCAGAAAGGCGGGTTCTACCGGGATAAACATCAAAACATAATCAAGCGAACGTAAGCCGGGAAGTTGCTGATAATCTTTGCGGCCCAGCATTCGAATATGGGCGCGTAGCGAGGATAAATGCTCATTTAATGCTGCGTCTCGTTCAGTATCATCTTCGCTATTAAAATAGCGCTCATAAGCCACCAGCGACATTTTAGCGTCAATGACGACATCTTTACCCTGTGGCAAGCGAACGATAACATCCGGCTGCATACGGTTATTGTTATCGATTTTTACGCTAACTTGGGTTTGATACTCATAACCTTCACGCAGACCTGAAGCTTCGAGCACTTTAGCTAAAACAACTTCGCCCCAGTTTCCTTGCGTTTTATTATCCCCTTTGAGTGCTTTCGTCAGGTTTAATGCTTCGCGCGCCATTTGAGCATTGAGCTGTTGCAAGCTACGGATTTCATGGGTCAAAGTATGGCGTTCGCGCGCTTCTTGCCCAAAGCTATCCTGAACCTGCCGACGGAAACCATCTAACTGCTCTCGTAGAGGCAGCAATAAGCGATCCAAACTCTGCTTATTCTGTTCATCCGCACGGCGGCCAGTTTGTTCAAAGATACGGTTTGCCAGATTTTCAAACTGAGTGGTTAGCCGCTGTTCGCTATTAAGGAGCAAACGCTGCTTTTCTTCTGCGGTCAGGCGGGTTTCTTCCAGGCGAATAGTCACTTCGCGTAGTTCGGCCTCTTGCGCGCTATTCACTTCCCTTTGAGCGCGTAACTCTTGATTAAGTTGCTCGCATTCATCGCGCCAATGGGCCAACTGCTGTAGTTTCTCTGCATTTGCCGCTAGCTGGCTATGTAAATTACGTAGCTCTAACTCACCTTGCCGTAATTGTTGTTCATTACGTTGTAAAGCAGTCTGTAATTCTGCGGTATTCTGCTGAGACTGTTGTAATGCCTGTTCCAGTAACCGCCGTTCAATATCCTGCTGTGCTTTATTACGCTGCTGATGCAAGCTGGCAATCAGCCAACCAATAAGGCCACCAAGCAGACAGCCCCCCAGCCCATAAAATAAACTGATATCCACGGTTATCTCCCCATTAACCTATTGTTAGTCAAGGTAAGGGGATACTGTATGGATGTCCAGAGTGTTTTTCCGTTACATGCCATCTTGCGAAGCGGTACGCATAAATAATAAGCAGTTCAAAAAGTACTTACTTTGCCACAAAGAAATAGGCTAAAACTGTCAGCCGTAGAGCGCTGATGACGCACTATATGCCTAAGTAGGGTTAATCTATCCAGTGAGAAAGCCACTGAATACCAAATGCACCTGGAGCCAAAATACCGAATGCCCAAATTAAGGCGGAAGTGATGTTAGCTAACTGGAAATAGAACTTTGGCATGCCACAAATACCGGCCACCAGCGGAACGGCTGCACGCAGAGGGCCAAAGAAACGGCCAATAAAGGCACCAAAGAATCCCCAACGTTCAAAGAATATATGACCGCGAACCAGTAGCTGAGGATTACGAGAAAGTGGCCACATGGTGCCGACGCGATCCTTGTAATGGTCACCGACCCAATAAGAGAGCCAATCACCAAAGAATGCACCGGCCACGGCAGCGGCCCAAATTGGCCAGAAGGAAATACCACTTTCACCAATTAATGCGCCCAATCCGAGCAAGATAACTGTTGCAGGTAGAAGCAAGGAGATAAAAGCGAGTGACTCACCGAAAGCAAGAATAAACACGATAGGCATAGCCCATGTTTCATGTTCGCGAACAAAATCGATAGTGGCGGTAATGACATCATTCAGGGTCACAGGTATTTTCCTGTTATCAATAAAGTTGCCATTAGCATACGCAATGTGTCGACATTTTGGCTTAACAAAAAATAAACGGCCGGAAGATTCCGACCGTTCTGACAAATTAATACAATAAATTTAGTTTATCAGGCGTTAGCAGTGACTACTTTGTTGCCCGCCATTTCGGCTGATCTGCGGATCCACAGTTCACGCCATTTTTTCAGTGCGGATATCAAGATGATTACACCCAGTGTCATCATGATAATAGAGATGATGCCATTGAATAGGTTGTAACCTTTTGCTGCTGAGTTGAAATACACGTGGGTGATCATCCAGTAACCAGCATAGTTTACGGTAACAAACAGATAGGCCAGTGGGATAACACAGGTCAGCATGTAAATCCGTTTAGTCGCCAAACGCAGAATGATAGTGGCACCAATGATTAACCCAACAGAAGCCATTAACTGGTTTGATACACCAAATAGCGCCCATACCGAGTTGATATCACCGGAGTTCAGGAGATAGCCCCACAGTGCGCAAGCGATAACACTACAAGCTAATGTGCCTGGTAGCCAATCAGTGCGTTTCAATGGTGCCCAGATATCGCCCAAGAAATCTTGCAGCAAGTAGCGAGCAACACGAGTACCAGAGTCAACTGCGGTCAGGATGAATACGGCTTCAAACATAACAACGAACTGGAAGAAGTAAGCGGCCAGACTACTAAACCATGGCACACGAATGAAGATATCCGTCATACCAACCGCCAAGGTGACAGCACCACCAGTACGGCCATATAAGTCCAGACCGATTTCCTGACTCAGTTTCGGCAGGTTAACCACATCCATGCCAAGCATACTCCAGGCTTCAGCAGATGAGTTAATCGCGAAGTAGTCAGCTGGATGCAAGGATGTTGCAGCGATCAGGGCCATAACCCCAACCATACATTCGGCCAGCATCGCACCAAAACCGACAGGTAAAATATCACTCCATTTATCGATCTGTTTTGGTGTTGTACCTGAACCGATAAAGGCATGGAAACCAGAAATCGCACCACAAGCAATAGTTATCGAGATGAACGGCCACACTGGCCCGGCCAAAACTGGGCCACCACCATGAATAAACTGTGTCAGTGCCGGGAATTGAATCTCAGGGTTGATAAATACAACACCAACAATCAATGCGCCAAATACACCGATTTTCATAAAGCTAGAGAGGTAACCACGAGGGGTTAATAACATCCAGACCGGCAGTGCCGTCGCAAAGAAAGCATACATTGGCAAAATAATGCTGACGGTATCGGCTTTCAGCATTAACCATTCGCCAAGCCAAGTACCTTCAATATAAGGACCGACAAACACGCACACCATAATGGCGGCGATGCCAACATAAGAAGCCCCTTTCATGCTGCCGGTCATGCGTTCCCATAAACCGACGCAAATAGCGATAGGGATTGTCATGAACACCGCGAAAGTACCCCAAGGGTTACGTTCCAGGGCATGTACCACCACCATCGACAAACCAGCCATGGTAATAGTGATGATAAACAGCATAGCCAGACCGGTACACCAACCTGCTACTGGGCCGAGCTCTGATTTAGCGACTTCAGACAGTGATTTGCCCTGATGCTTCATTGAAGCAAACAGAACCACGGTGTCGTGAACCGCACCACCGATAACACAACCAATCAGTAACCACAGGAAGCCAGGTAAATAACCATATTGGGCTGCCAGCACAGGGCCAACCAAGGGACCAGCCGCAGCGATTGCTGCGAAGTGGCTACCAAAGTTCACCCATTTTTTAGTTGGAACGTAATCTTTACCATCTTCGAAGGTGTGGGAAGGTGTTATTTCACTGTCATCGACGCGCAAAACCTTACGAACAAAAAAGATACCGTATAAACGGTAGCAGATCATAAGGATACACGCTGAAGCGATAACAAAGGTGATCGCATGTTGCATGAGCATTCTCTCCAGGGAATTTGTCAGGCGTTAACATACGCTTGGTCCCTAAGAGAAATATCAGTGAACTGGTTAAGCGGTAGTTTGCATCATTAAGCGGTTAAAAAGAGCCACCTAGTGGCTCAATAAAAGACGAATTGGAAAAACGGGCGGTAGAGAGCCCTTATTCCAGGAAATATGACTGCAATTTTTCTCGCTCTATGCTGCCAAGACCAAACTCCTGTTGAAGCCAATGGTCCCGGCTACCATAGCGCTCCTGAATACTACGTAGCGCGGTTTGAATAAATTCTTCTCTGGCTGACAGTACAAAGGCGAATTGCCCTAATGCCTGATCGTTGAGTTTTAGTGCCAACTCAGCCAGCATATGCTCACGAAAAGGCTTCAATGTGGTTTCGGTCAACAGATAATCTTCCAACACCGTCGATTCATCAGCACCTAAAGCAAACAATACCAAGGCAGAACCCACGCCGGTACGGTCTTTCCCGACAGCACAATGCTGAACGACCCCTGTGGCAGTATGCTCTGGTGAAGCACTGTTTTGCAGCAAACTAACCAGCTGCTTATAAGCTTGATTACCAAAAGGTAACCGACCATAAAGCTCTAACATGAAGGCTCGAGCATCAAACGTCGCTAAGGTTTCGTTCGTCAGCTTTTCCAGATTGGCATTAACTTCACTGCTGAGTGGATTGGCAGGAATATTGTGATAACTGGCCCCATGCCACACCACATCAGGTTTGGCCCGAACTTCATCAGCATCTCGATAATCAAGAATTTGAGCAACAGAGCCGCTGCTGAGTAAGTCGCAATCTTTGGCACTCAAACGATCGAGTGAACCGGAGCGAAACAGTAACCCGCGTTTGATACGCCGACCATCAGCAACGGCATTGCCACCGAGATCACGAAAGTTAATACCACCGTCCAATGGCAGTAGGGAAGGATGAGATAGAGCAGGTGTCGTCATGTTTTCCTCTTATTATTGTCCATTATAAGAGCTACGACATTAACAGATAAATCGACGAAATAGAAAACGGGCCAGTAAACTGACCCGTCGATAGTAAGCATGACAACAACCGGTATTACAGCAAGTGACGTGCCGCTTCTACCACGATTTTTACTGCGTGGCTTTCAGTCGCTTTCATGGTTTCTTCGTTCGGGATCTCTTGCTGGGTGCGGTTTACAATCACCCCAGCAACCATACCAGCACGCAGGCCTTGACTCGCACACATGGTCAGCAAGGTTGCAGATTCCATTTCATAATTCATCACGCCCATAGATTGCCATTCTTCCATGGAGCCTTTAAAGCGGCGAACCACACGGCCAGAGAAAGTATCGTAACGTTCTTGGCCCGGATAGAAGGTATCTGAAGACGCCGTAACACCAATGTGGGTGGTCGCACCAACCGATTTAGCCGCGTTAACTAGTGCCGTCGTACAGTCAAAATCAGCTACAGCCGGGAATTCCATCGGTGCAAAATGCAGGCTGGCACCGTCTAAACGTACCGCCGCAGTCGTGACCAATACATCACCAACATTGATATGTGGCTGAATGGCACCGGTAGTACCAATACGCAGGAAAGTCCGCACACCAAGCTGCGCTAACTCCTCAACGGCAATGGATGTTGATGGCCCACCGATACCGGTTGAACAGACAATCACAGCTTTGCCATCAAGTTCAGCACGCCATGAAGTAAATTCACGATGCGAGGCCAGATGCACTGGGTTATCCATCAATTTAGCGATTTTCTCAACACGCTGTGGATCACCCGGAACGATAGCCAGAGTCGCCCCTTGCAGATCGCTTTTAGTCAGGCCCAAGTGAAAAACGTCGGATTTAGCCATGTGTGAGACTCCTCTTTCATGAGAGATGTTATAGGGAGATACAAAGGAATACTTTACTCAAAATCACCCCATCATTGCGTGATGGATGTCACTTTGACAAAAGAAATGAATATATCAAATACATTAAATTAGTGACTCAAATCACAAAATAAAATCAATGAGACTGTTTTTCATACAAATCAGACCACAGACATAGTCATTTTATATATGAATAACAAGAATAGAACTCATTGATTAATGTTGTATGTTTATCTTTATTCACTGACTTATTAGACAGATCCCATGTTGCAATAAAACGCTGAATTACTGCAAAACCTGATCTCATTAATCTCAAAGATTACCTATAGTTAAAGTCGAGAACAGCCAATATAGGGCAACAGGTTATTCAGCCCAGCCAGTATTCATCGCGTAATACTTCCCTCATTTCGCAAGGAGACCACAGTGAAAACTGATCAACTTATGACTCTCAGGCCAACAGCAGCTGGCTTCACACCTGCGGTCGCTCCTCTGGCCTCGACGACCCGCCATACCGATCAACAAGGTATTCACTGCGGAGAAACCACCATCCCCTCCCAAGGCGATGAATTGCCAGCTTATATTGCCAAACCCGCGCAACATACCGGCCCTTACCCGGTCATTATTGTGGTGCAAGAAATCTTTGGTGTGCATGAACATATTCAAGATATCTGCCGCAGGCTGGCAAAACAGGGTTATTTGGCCATCGCTCCCGAACTGTTTTTCCGTCAGGGAGATGCTAAAGAATATGATGATATTAACGCGTTATATAAAAATTTGGTCAGCAAAGTCCCCGACCGTCAGGTTATGGTAGATCTTGATCACGCGGCGCATTGGGCTTCCCGCCATGGCGGCGATACCAGCAAACTGGCGATTACCGGATTTTGTTGGGGAGGGCGAATTGCATGGTTGTATGCCGCCCATAACCCACAGTTAAAGGCTGCAGTAGCATGGTATGGCAAGCTAGTTGGAGAGAAAACCTTGCTGCTCCCGAAATATCCAGTGGATGTTGCAGTCGACCTCAGTGCACCCGTGCTAGGGCTGTATGGCGGTAAAGATGGCAGCATCACGCAAGAGCATATCGACACCATGCGCCAGGCATTACGTGCCGCGAATGCTGATGCAGAAATCATTGTTTATCCTGATGCAGGGCACGCATTTAATGCTGACTATCGTCCCAGTTATCATGCAGAATCGGCATTAGATGGCTGGCAGCGCATGCTTGACTGGTTTACTCAACATGGGGTGAGCGCCCATCCGGTACCTGAAGAAGATAAATAACAGCCATAAAAAAGGGCGCAAAAAATGCGCCCAAAATCTCACACACAGAGTAAATCGTAATTTATGAAACCTGTTCTTCACGCAGACGTTGCGCAGCCAGCACCATGTTTGCCAGTGCCTGACGGGTTTCCGGCCAACCGCGAGTTTTCAAACCACAGTCAGGGTTAACCCATAAACGTTCCGCAGGAATACGTTGAGCGGCTTTACGCAATAAAGCTTCAATCCATTCCACACTTGGCACATTCGGCGAGTGAATATCATAAACGCCGGGACCAATCTCATTCGGATAGGCGAAGTCTTCAAATGACTCCAACAGTTCCATATCTGAGCGCGAGGTTTCGATGGTAATCACATCAGCATCCAGCGCAGCAATGGAATCCATGATGTCATTGAACTCGCAATAACACATATGGGTGTGGATTTGAGTATCATTTTGCGCCACCGCAGCATTCAACTTAAAGGCATCGACCGCCCATTGCAGATAGGCTTGCCAGTCAGCACGACGCAGAGGTAAACCTTCACGCAGGGCTGGTTCATCAATCTGGATGATACCAATACCGGCCTTCTCCAAGTCTTCCACTTCATCACGCAGTGCCAGTGCAATTTGTTTGGCAATGGTTTCACGGCTGACATCTTCGCGTGGGAATGACCAACACAGGATAGTGACCGGCCCGGTCAGCATGCCTTTGACGGGCTTGTCCGTCAGGGATTGCGCATATTTAGCCCATTCAACGGTAATGGCTTCAGGGCGGCTGATATCACCAATAATGACTGGCGGCTTAACACAGCGCGAACCGTAGCTCTGCACCCAACCATTTTGCGTAAAGACAAAACCGTCCAGATGTTCGCCAAAGTATTCAACCATGTCATTACGTTCTGCTTCGCCATGCACCAGGACGTCCAGACCCAAACGTTCCTGCTCTGCAATAGCTTGCTTGATATGTTCGCTGATGCCAGTGCGGTAGTTTTTACCGTCCAGGCGGCCTTGTTTGAAGTCCAGACGCAGGCCACGGATCTCGGTAGTTTGCGGGAATGAGCCGATAGTGGTGGTCGGCCATGCGGGTAAATTAAAGCGTTTGCGCTGCGCAGCGGCACGCTCTTCATAAGGTAATTGGCGTTCAATATCTTGCGCAGTAATGGCCGCCAAACGTTGTTCCACTTGTGCATTATGAACACGGCTGGAAGCACGACGAGCACGAATTGGCGCGCTATATGCTGCTAGCTCAGCCAGTTTGGCTTCGGTTGGTGCATTTAATGCCTGCGTCAACAATGCCAGTTCGGTACATTTTTGCAGGGCAAAGGCGAACCAGCTTTTCACTTCTGCATCAAGGCGCGTCTCTTCACTTAAATCAATCGGGCTGTGCAATAACGAACAAGAGCTACCAAGCCATAGTGGACGACTATTAACCAGTGGTTGCAGACGTTCGAACCAGTTGCTCAGGTCAGCACGCCATACGTTACGACCATTGATAACGCCCAGTGATAACAGCCACTCTTTTGGCAGTTCGGCATTCAGGGTAGCAATGTCATCATGACCCGCGACCACATCAACATGCAGACCTTGCACCGGCAGTGCGCGGATAGTATCAAGGTTGTGGCCGATGCTATCAAAATAGGTGGTCAGCAATATTTTAACCTGACCTTGCAGTGCCTGATAAGCCGGTTGGAATGCAGCCAGCCACTCTGGTGGTAACTCTAGCACCAGTGCGGGTTCATCAATTTGCACCCATTCAATACCGCGTTTTGCCAGTTCAGCCAGCACTTGCTGGTAAACGGGAAGAATATCTTTCAGCAGAGATAGGCGGTCGAACTGCTCACCTTTAACTTTACCCAGCCACAGATAGGTTACCGGGCCAAGCAGTACTGGCTTGATTTTGTGGCCCAATGCCAGGGCTTCATCCACTTCATCTAACAGTTGAGTCCAACCCAGTTTGAACTGCTGGCCCTGTTGGAACTCCGGCACCATGTAGTGGTAGTTAGTATTAAACCATTTGGTCATTTCTGCCGCGGCTGCCGGTTTACCGGTTGGAGCACGGCCACGACCAATACGGAACAGAGTATCCAAATCAATAGAACCATCAGCATTCTGATGACGCTCTGGAACATTACCCAGCAGCAAACTGGTGGTCAGTACATGGTCATACCAAGCGAAGTCGCCGACTGGCACTAAATCAACGCCAGCTTGCTGTTGCTGTTGCCAATGGCGAGCGCGCAATTCGCGACCCACATTGAGCAATTCTTCTTGCGTGGAGTTGCCTGCCCAGTAACTTTCTTGTGCTTTTTTCAGTTCACGTTTCAGACCTACACGCGGAAAACCCAGTGTGTGATTTAAAATTGTCATCGTCTTATTTCCCATTTAGCCATCCAGATGTTTACACATCCATAATCCGCAGGTACTGTATAATCCACAAGCGCAATTTGTTCACTGTCACTGTGAAGGACTCTCATGATCGAACTGAAACACTTACGCACCCTGCAAGCTTTGCGTAATACCGGCTCACTGGCTGCGGCGGCGACACAACTTCATCAAACCCAATCGGCCTTGTCCCATCAATTCAGCGATCTGGAGCAACGTCTGGGTTTTCGTCTGTTTGTGCGAAAAAGCCAGCCGCTACGTTTCACCACACAAGGTGAAATCCTATTGCAGTTGGCAGAACAGGTGCTGCCACAAATTAAGCAAGCCCTGCAAACGTGTAACGAACCGCACCAAACTGCACTGCGTATCGCCATTGAGTGCCATAGTTGTATTCAATGGCTGACGCCAGCGTTGGATAACTTCCACAAAAACTGGCCGCAAGTGGCGATGGATTTCAAATCAGGTGTGACTTTCGATCCGCAACCGGCGTTGCAGCAAGGAGAGCTGGACTTGGTGCTAACCTCGGACATTTTGCCGCGCAGTGGCCTGCACTATTCACCTATGTTTGATTTTGAAGTACGTCTGGTACTGGCTCCAGACCATCCTTTAGCCAATAAAGCTCGCATTGAGCCAGAAGATTTGGCGCAGGAAGTGTTAATGATTTACCCGGTACAGCGCCAAAGATTAGATGTCTGGCGGCATTTCCTGCAACCGGCGGGGATTAATCCCCAATTGAAGAATGTGGATAACACCTTACTGCTGATTCAGATGGTATCAGCCCGCATGGGTATCGCCGCCCTGCCACACTGGGTGGTAGAGAGCTTCGAACGTCAGGGATTAGTGGTAACAAAAACGCTGGGGAATGGGTTATGGAGCCGGTTATACGCTGCCGTCCGTGATGGGGAGCAGCGCCAACCGGTCACTGAAGCTTTTATTCGTTCGGCTCGGCAGCACGCTTGCGATCATCTGCCGTTTGTAAAGAATGCGGAGCGACCCAACGGCGGTGTACCCATAGCGAAGCCATTATCACAATTGCCCCAATGATAAAGCTGGGCCAATGGGGCTTCTCTTGCCAAATGGCCAGATTCACCAGTAACCCAGCCGGAACATGCACGTTATTCATGATACCCAAGGTGCCGGCATCTACCTGTGTCGCACCATAGTTCCACATGAAGTAACCCAGAGCTGAAGCCCCCACACCGAGCCAAACCAATACCCCCCATTGCAACGATGTCGTTGGCAGTTTCTGTGGATTACCAAAGGCGAACCAAGCCACCACCGCTACAATCAGAGCACCGACATAGAACCATGAAAATGCCACATGCTGCGGGATTGGGTGGACTTCCATCAAGCGCTTATACCCCACTTGGCCAATGGCAAAACAGATATTTGCCGCCTGAACCAGCATCAGCCCCCACCAAAAGTGTTCGCTCAGATGGTCATAACGAATAATGGCCGCCCCCACCACCGCCAGCAATGCACTTAGGGCATAACTCCAACGCAGGCGCTGACGGCGCAGCAAATCATAGATTAACGTGACATACAGTGGAGTCATCACGGTGAACAGCAAAAATTCCGGCACAGTCAAATAGAGATACGCGCGGAAGCTGAACAAGTACATGATTCCTAACTGAATTGCGCCCACAATCATATACAGCAGGTTCACCCGCCAGTGGATATTGCGCCAACGCAAGAAGGGCAAAAAGACCAGCGCCGCCAAGCCAACACGCATCAGCACAGAGAACCAGCTATCCACATGCCCTGCCAGATATTCGCCAATTAGGCTAAAAGAGAACGCCCATAAGATGGTGGTAATGACCAGTAAAAACACAGTAAGTAGGCTCTTCGAGGTGGTAAAGTGCAATTGTAGCGGAAGCGGGAGACAATTTTTACACGAACTAGGTTTACATTTGAACAAAAACAAACCAATCAAACTATTTCATCCCCTCAAGAGCATACTAGATCGAGTCGTGCATGGGTCAGTTAAGCCAAGCGGTCAATGAGAAAAGCAAAATGATATTTAATTTTACCCGCATAGGATGTTGGTTATTATTAACAGCTATATTTAACTAGTGTTGATTCTAATACTTTATATCATAAATTAATTTTTCTTATTAATTTTAAATACTATAACAAATATTTCATTAATAAATTTTCACTATCAGTATTGAATATAAGATTTAATCACATAAAATAAGACTTCGCTGCTCTACTCTAGAACAGCCATAGCCAAGGAGTGACATATGGGGATCAATGAATATGATCATGTGAACTTTTCCCAAGATCATGAGCTTGATTATCATTTAAAAAAAGTCAATAAACGCCAGACAGAAAATAACCGCATGATATTGAAAGAAATGGGAGAGGAACTGAAGAAAAAACTGAATAAGTCACATCTAACTCATACCGAATTTCATAATTATATTGAAACCCAACTTAACCGATTGGAATAGTTAAAATTAAAAACCATCTATATAGATAAGATTTAATTTAAGTGCTTTAAGGCAAAGCAATCACCGATAAAGATTTACGTACTTGATAAATCATAAGCATTAAATTCAACGTATTTAAATATAGAGCCTAGTTTTATGAAGAAACTTTTAACATTATCCATTATGTTTATTTTGAGTATTGGTGCTGCAATTGCCCATTCTGGTGGTACGGATGCTAATGGGTGCCATACCAACAAGAAAACCGGCGATTACCATTGCCATAATCCAAAGTAAGATAGATACAGTCGAACTAACACAATGGGTTAGTTCGACTTTCATTCTATCACTCCAAACAAGAGCGATAAGCTCGATAGTTACAACCCGGCACCAATAATGGTCAGGATCAGCGGCGTAGTCACCGCCGCCAGCACGGTGGACATCACTAAACTGGCGGCCGCAGGGCCGGTCAGCACATTAAATTGACGCGACATCAAATAAACATTCACGCCAGTTGCCATTGAGCCCAGCAATACCACCACCTGAGTTTCCAGTGCTGGTAGATTCATGGACCATGCCAGCGCCCAAATTACCATGGGCTGCACAATTAACTTGAGCAAACTGATGGCACTGCTGATTTGCCAGCCGTCAGTCACACGGTATTCCGCCAGCCCCATCCCCAACACGATTAACGACAGCGGCGGGGCTATTTGGCCTAACATGGTGACGGGTTGGTCGATAACCGGCGGGAGTTGCAAACCGGTTAAGCTGAATAAGGTGCCCGAGATAATCCCAATAATCAGTGGATTGGTCAGCACGCTACGGGCTGTTTTGGCAAAGCCGGCCAAAGTCGGTGAACCATTGCGCGCCCACTCCACTGAGATAGTCACTAATGTCCATAAAATCAGGCCATTAAATACCAAGACCAGTGCCACTGCCGGGATAGCTTTTTCACCCAACATCAGGGTCGCGATCGGCAGCCCCAGCATCACGTTATTGGAAAAAATCCCCCCGAGGGCAAATACCGAACCGGACACGCCATCCAGATGGAATACCCGGTTAGCCACAATGCGCCCGATAACAAACACCACCAGACAACTGCCAAAATAGGCAATGAGTAGGCGAGCATCAACCGCAGGGCGTTCGGAGAAATCGCACATCATGCGAAAGAGCATGGCGGGTAAAGCGAGCGAGAAAACAAAACGGGTTAGACCATCAGTGATGGTAGAAGGCCACTTGCCAAATCGTACTAAGCAGTAGCCCAGTGCGAGCAAAACAAATAGCGGTGAAGACAATACAATCTGGTGCCAAAGCGAAATAACAAAGGCGGGCATGGTTAACGTCCTGTCAAACCGGGCCAGGTCAGCCCGTAACTGTAAGAATGGCTGACCTGTTCTGTTTTCCGTTTTATTTATACCAACGTCATTGGAGTTACAGGTAGGCAGCAAATGAACGAATCCCGATGAACATACTCAAGTATGTGATTCGGGTGAGTGAGTGCGGCTAACACCCCTGTGACTTCAAGTACGAAGGTAGAAGTCTGTACCCATTAAATCTATACGGTCAGTACAGATACAGTCAACGCCCCAATTTAACAATTCTGTCGCCCGGGCTGGCTGGTTGACGGTATAGACCAAAATATGTAACCCAGCAGCTTTGAGTAATGCCACCCGCTCTGCCGTCAGTTGCTTGTGGTTAATATGCAAAGAAACACAATCCAACTGGCGGGACATCGCCTGCCAATTATCATCCCATTGATCCAGTAATAAGCCACGCGGCAGCTCAGGTGCAGCATGCTGCGCGGCGGCTAATGCATCAAACGAGAAAGACGACAATAGTGGCGGTATCGCCTGACCTTGCCACAACGCGCGAGCCGCTAGCGCAATGGCTCGCCCAGTGGGGATTTCAGCGCCGGTGGTCGGTTTAATTTCAATATTAGCGGCCATGCCGTATTGAGCACAGCGAGCGGCAACGTCAGAGAGCAGAGGCAAGCGCTCACCTCGAAATGTGGTGCTATACCAATCGCCCGCATCCAGTTGAATCAGCTTTTCCCAAGGTAAATCCCCAGCGACGCCCCAGCCATTACTGGTTCGCTCCAACGTATCGTCATGGAGCAGAAATATCTGGCCGTCTTGCGATAATTTGGCGTCAAACTCAATCATCTTATGACCGTGACTGGCGCCGACATCAATGGCTGCCAAGGTATTCTCTGGTGCCAATGAGCCGCCCCCACGATGGGCAACAATAGCAGGATAAGGCCAGTTTTTACTCATGATTCCATCCGTAATCCGCTTTCTGAATCAAAAAAGTGCAGCGCTGCTGAGGGCAGATATAAATAGAGCATACTGCCCGCCACTGGCATTTCTTCATGGGATAAGCGAGCAATAATGCTCTGCCCACCCCACTGCCCGTGCGCCAAATTATCCGCCCCGAGTAATTCCAGAGTTAATAACGCCATCGGCACACCCAGTGCTGAAGTTGTTTGCTGAATATGCTCTGGACGGATACCCAGGGTCAAGCGCCGAGCAGCCCATTGTGGCCGCGGGACTTCCAACGACAAAGCCATTCCATCAGATAAAATAAACGCGCGCCCATCTGGGCTAACCGTTCCGGCTAATAGGTTCATCGCTGGCGAACCAATAAAACTGGCGACAAACAGTGAAGCCGGCTGTTTGTAGACCTCACTCGGCGTGCCAATTTGCTCCGCAATCCCTTTGTTCATCACAATCACCCGCTGGGCTAGCGTCATGGCCTCAACCTGATCATGGGTCACATACAAACTGGTGGTTTTCAGTCGGCGATGCAATTGTTGCAGTTCAAGGCGCATCTGCACCCGCAACTTGGCATCCAAATTAGAAAGCGGCTCATCAAACAGGAACACCGCCGGTTCGCGCACAATAGCCCGGCCCATAGCAACGCGCTGGCGCTGACCACCAGAAAGCTCGCGTGGCTTGCGCTTCAGCAGTGGTTGTAGCTCCAAAATACGTGCCGCTTCATCCACCCGCTGGCGGATCTGTTCTTTACCAAAACCTCGAATTTTTAGCCCGTAAGCCATGTTGTCAAACACGCTCATATGGGGATACAGCGCGTAATTCTGAAAGACCATGGCGATGCCGCGGTCTTTGGGTTCCAAATCGGTCACTCGCTGATTATCAATATAGATATCGCCGCTGGTGGTGCGTTCCAACCCGGCCACCATGCGCAGCAGTGTCGATTTACCACAACCGGACGGGCCGACCATGACGATAAACTCACCGTCGGCAACATCTAAATCAATCTGTTTAATCACCGGCGTGACGCCGTCATAAGATTTGGTTACTGCCTGAAGCTTTAAACATGCCATATCAGATTACTTCTCACTGTCTACCAGGCCGCGTACAAACCAGCGCTGCATCAGAAGGACCACCGCGACCGGTGGAATTAACGTTAGGATCATCGCCGCCATCACCTGATTCCACTGTGTTGGCGCACCGGAGGTGGAAATCATGCTTCTTATCCCTGCTACCGCCGTCCCCATAGAGGCATCGCTGGTAATCAGAATTGGCCAGAGATATTGGTTCCAACCATAGATAAAAGTGATAACAAACAGCGCCGCCAAATTGGTTTTTGACAGCGGCAAAACGATGTCCCAGAAAAAGCGCATAGCACCAGCGCCATCAATACGGGCTGCTTCCAACAACTCATCCGGCAGAGTCATAAAGAATTGGCGGAATAAGAAAGTGGCGGTGGCGGATGCCATGAGTGGCAACGTCAAGCCGGTGTAGCTGTCTAGCATATTCAGGTTCGCAATCACCTGAATAGTCGGGAAAATTCGCACTTCTACCGGCAACATCAAGGTGAGGAAAATTAACCAGAAAAATAGATTTCGCAGCGGAAAACGGAAGTAAACGATGGCATAGGCCGATAGCATCGATACCGTGATTTTGCCGATGGTAATCGCCAAAGCCATCACAAAACTGTTAAACAGCATCAATCCAAAAGGGGCGCTGTTGTTGCCCACACCGGCGTGCCAAATATGGCTAATGTTCTGCCATAAATGAGGGCCAGGTATCAGAGTCATTGGCACCTGAAAAACCTGCGTGTCATCCAACGACGCCGCCACAAAAGCCACATACAGCGGGAACAGGATCAGCAGCACGCCGATAATCAGCATGACATGACAGAAAATATCCAGCCCGCGACGATTCTCAATCATTGGTAACGCACCTTACGCTCAACAAAACGGAACTGGATAACCGTCAGGCCAATCACCAGCAACATCAGCACCACCGACTGGGCAGCAGAACTGGATAAGTCCAGCCCGGCAAAACCTTCACGGTAAATTTTATAAATCAGAGTCGTAGTTGCCTGTACCGGGCCTCCCCCTGTCGCTGCATCAATGACCGGGAAAGTATCAAAGAAGGCATACACCAAATTCACCACCAGCAGGAAAAAACTCACCGGAGAAATCAGCGGCAACACTAAATTGAAGAAGCGACGCACTGGCCCAGCGCCATCAATAGCAGCGGCCTCGACCAAAGAGCGCGGGATGGATTGCAGTGCTGCGAGGAAAAATAAGAAGTTATAACTGATCTGCTTCCACACGGAAGCCAGCACCACCAGAAACATTGCCTGCCCGCTATTTTGAGCATGATTCCAGGTGTAACCCAGGGTGCCGAGGAAGTGAGTTATCAGTCCTAACCCTGGATTGAACAGAAAAATCCACAATACCGCCGCCACCGCAGGGGCCACAGCATAAGGTAAAATCATTAACGTCTGATAGATACGGCTGCCACGCAGGACGTAATCCACCATGGCCGCCAGAAATAGCGATACAACCAAACCGATCCCCGCCACCAAAGAGCTAAAAATCAGCGTGGTGTAAAAGGAAGCTAAATAGTATTCATCCTGAAATAGCTGAATAAAGTTACTCAGCCCGACAAATTGGCTAGAGAGGCCGAAGGGGTCCAGTGTTTGCACCGAATACCACAGTGCTTCACCGGCAGGCCATAGGAAGAAAACCGCGGTGATTGCCAGTTGGGGTAATACCAACAAATAAGGCAACCAACTACAGGAGAAACCGGGACGGGAAGATGACATAGAGTTAACCGTTTATCGAACTAAATGCTGATGACTGCACAACACTATTTGGCATTACAGGCACAGCCAGTTTGGCTGCGCAGACCGCAAGCCCAAACTGGCAAATAAAATAGCCAAATAACGTTATTTATTCGCTTGCTCGAAGCGACGTAGCAACACATCACCCCGCTTCACTGCGGTATCCAAAGCTTCCTGAGGTGTCTTCTTACCCGTCCACACCCCTTCCAGCTCTTCATCTACCACAGTACGAATCTGTGGCATATTGCCCAGACGCAAGCCTTTGGTATAAGGCAATGGTGGTTTATTCAGCATTTGACGAGTGGCAACATCAGCGCCCGGATTCTTATCATAGAAGCCTTGCTGTTTGGTCAACTCGTAAGCTGCAGTAGTAATCGGCAGGTAACCGGTTTTTTGGTGCCATTCAGCAGCAATTTCCGGTTGAGCCAGATATTGCAGGAATTCCGCCACGCCTTTATAGGTATCTTTGTCTTTGCCATCCATCACCCACAAACTTGCACCACCAATAATGGCGTTTTGTGGCGCATTTTTAGCATCTGCGTCGTAAGGCATCATGCCGACGCCATAGTTGAACTTGGCATAATGACGAATATCGGCCAGTGAACCAGAAGAGGCGGTGGTAATCGCACAGTCGCCATTATAGAACTTGGCGGTTGATTCATCTTTGCGGCCAAAATAGGTGAAATCACCTTTCTTGTTCATATCTGACAGCAACTGAATATGCTTAACCTGCAATGGCTTATTGAACTCCAGCACCGCATCGATGCCATCAAAACCATTATTGCGGCTGGCAATCGGCTGACCATGCCAGGCACTGAAGTTTTCAATTTGAATCCAACCCTGCCAGCCGCTGGCGTAACCACAGCTTGAGCCAGCAGCGCGTAACTTAGCAGTATCTTCCGCCAGTTCTTGCCAGGTTTTAGGCGGTTGGTCAGGGTTCAAGCCCGCTTTCTTGAAAGCATCTTTATTGTAATACAGCACCGGCGTGGAGCTATTAAATGGCTGCGATAATAAGTGCCCAGTTTTGGCATCAGTGTAATAACCTGCCACTGTTGGCACAAAGACGGATTCGTCAAAATTGATATCCGCATCTTTAAACACCTGGAATACCGGCTTGATAGCTTTACTGGCCATCATTGTCGCGGTACCGACTTCATAAACTTGTAAAATAGCGGGGGCTTTTCCTGAACGGAAAGCAGCAATACCTGCGGCCAAGCTCTGTTCGTAGTTACCTTTATAGACCGGTACAATCTTATAATCGGTATGTGACTGGTTAAAACGATCCGCTAATGAATCGACCTCTTTACCTAACTCCCCTTCCATTGAATGCCAGAAAGGAATCTCAGTGACAGCCATTGCATTGGCACTGAATGCCAAGGTAAGCGCGATACAAATCGACGTTTTACGAATAGTATTGTTAAACATATCTAGCCCCTGAATAAATCTGTATGGCTCACTTCAATGAATTGCTACTGGTGAGCGAAATAAATCAGTTTTTGTTCGAAAGCAAACATGACACCATTTCATGACAGAAATATAACCTTCACGTGACAGAAAAATGACAAAGAAATCAGAACAGAAACGAAATTAGCTTTTAATGCCACGACGAGTAACGAATATAATTAGTATTTCTGCTAAATTCATTGACAGCTAAAATAAGGTTTATCCAACGATATAATAAAAATTAAAGTATCAATTAGGAATTTATTTAATTACCCCAACCAATTTAATTTTCTTTCCTTAAATTGGTTGAATCATTATTGAACCACCTTTATCTGACATGTTACTGTCTCTTCGCCTTGTGAGGCTCGATATTAATAAGACTGTATTAACGCCCTCGTTATCGTCGATAATATAACCCACAAGAACCGCTAGAGGAAATAACGGCTATTCATTCTGAATAGAATTTTATACAAAGGACTATTAGGTATCCACGATGAAAAAGACTCTATTATCTATTATAACTATGGCAACATTAGTCGGTAGCATGGCTGCTTATGCTGCTCCGATAGAAAAAGAAATCCCCGTTTCAGTAACAATTAATGGTGTGATGAGCCTGACAGATGATAATGGTACTGATATTAATGCATTGACTTTAGATTATGATTCCATTGACAAAAAGCACACACTGGCACAGCCGATTAAAATAACAAGCAACACAGGAAATAAGGTTAATGTTGTAGTCAAAGAGGCGCTTGTTCTGGCAGAAAAAGATGATGCTAGCAAAGTGTTTAGTGGCGTAGAGGTGAAACTTGGGAATGAAGTATTAGCTGTCAATCAAATGAAAGATTTTAAATTAATTTCTTCTGTATTCGAGGCTGATCTAAGTATAACAGCGAAACAACCAGACGATGCTGTATCAGGTGAAGTTTACTCTGGAACTCTGAGTCTTAGTATCGAGGCTACGGCTTAATTACATATAGTACATATCAATTTAATTAACCTATACAGTCAGGAGGCTAACTTCCTGACTGCATTACCCTTTGACCTCAATATATAACATAGTAGTTTAATGAAAAACCGTTAACACAAATAAATATATTCGTCGGGGAAATATATCTTTATAAAAAATTAAATCATTAATAGTGGAATATAATTCAATGAAAAACACTATAATAGCCAGGCCGGCACTCTTATTTATTCTATTACTACAAACATCCAATTCAGTATATGCGCAAAATATCACTATTGAGCATTTAGTTCCTGCGGGTTTTTCAGCTATTGACGAGCATAAAACACTGCAATTACTTGGTATATTCGATGGTAAAACATTACCTGGCCCAATATTTTTCTCAGAAAAAAAGAATGAATTAAGCTTCGACCAGCAGCAATACCGTAATAACCACATTGATGAGCCTTCAATTGCATTATTAGAACAGATTTTACCTCAAATTCCTTATTTGCAATGTGAAAATGGCTGCGACTATATTTTGTCAAACCATCGCGTCATGTTGGATAAGGTGAATAACGTTGTCACTATCACCAATAACAATAGCCGCTATTTGATGCCGGTTACGACTTGGGGCTTAGTTCATAACCAATCTTTTGACGTACGTATGACCGCAAGAAACTACAGTGCCATGTCTGCCCGTGGGCAGGGTTATCTTGGGCTACCCCTGCAATCTTATGGTTTTGTGCAGTGGTTTTATAACAGCGTTCGCACCAAGAACCATTACCCGTTCGCAGGCCAATCACAGTACCAACAGCAAACTCAAATCGGGATGGGCAGTTGGTATCTACAAAAGAACTTCCAAGCCCTCTATTTACGGGCGGGTAAACAAAATAATCTCGATAACAGCGCGGGTAGTATTCATACCCTGATCAATCCAGCGTTAGACCAATTTATCACCTTAGGTAGCCAGAGCTATTTAGCACTGGATAAGCCCTCGGCGGGCAGCTTAGTGTTATATGCCACTGTTGATGGTGATTATGAAATCTACCGTGATAACCAATTGATCCGCCGTATTCCCGCACAATTGGGCCGCAACGAAATTGATTATAACCGGCTCCCCGGTGGTTACTACAATATTGATATTCGCCTTGTGGACCATACTGGTCGCGTTGTCAGTCAGGAAAGCCAAACCATCAGTAATATCGGCGCACAAACTAATCATGGTTGGTTCCTGACCATGGGTAAAAGTGCAAAAAGAGACAAAAATAAGCCCCACCATCTGGCACAATTTGGCCGCAGCATGGCCATACAAAACATTCAAACCAATATCTCGCTACTGGCTGATGATGCGCGCCACTGGGCAGCCGAAGGGAACATATCGCATCCATTAGGTATATCCTCTCTTAATATCACCCCCACTTTAGGTGTGATGTCTGGAGAGAAACGTAGTGGCGGTTATCTGCGCCTAAATGGCGGCAATTCTACTGTGGGATATCTATCTGTTGCGCGCTATCAAACGCCGGATATATCAATATACGCACCAAATTCCGGCAGTACTTCAGCTTCTTATAGCCGTCGCGTTGGACCAACACAACTCAGTTATCAATTCAATCAATATAAAAATAACCAGCAACACCGTATTCAAAGCAGTTGGAACTGGCGACGACCGCAATTTGGCTTAAATCTGTCCGTTGGCGCACAAAAAGGTGGGCAATGGCATAGCCAAAACAACTACGGGGTGTTTATAAATACCACGCTGTCTCTGCGTCAAAGTAGCGCCAGCATCAACAGCGCCTATACCCGACAACAACTAAGCACCAGCGCCAATTATCAAAAAGAATTTACCGATAACCATGGCACCAGTTCTTTGGGGATCAGTGGCAGCACCAGTGGGAAATCTAATGGCATCGGTACTTTTGCCCAACGTAGCGGCAGTCGTGGAGATATTTCGGCCCGAATGGGGGTAGATAACAAGATAGCCAACGGCGGTATTAGCTATAGCGGTATGGTAGCCATCAGCCCACAAGGGGCGGCGTTAGGACGCAGTAGCTATAGTGGCTCAGCATTGCTGATCAAAACACCTGAATTATCAGGTACTCCCTACAGCTTCAACGCAGAAGGGAATCCAATAACCGGCGGTGGCCTTTACGCCATACCTATTCCCCGCTATCAAGACCGTTTCTTTGTTCGGACACATAATAATCGCAGTGATCTGGATATGAATATTCAGTTACCGGTGAATATTGTCCGCGCACATCCAGGCCAGGTATTTGTTAGTAAAGCTGATATTACGCTAGACATTCTTTACAACGGTTTTCTTAAAGACTCACAGGGGCAACCTGTTAGTGGAACAATTAAAGAGACCAACGATACCGTGCACCCTAATGGGCTATTTGCCATTAATTCTAACGTCGTGCTGAAAAATATTACGGTCCAAAATGGTTCGGTCCGTTATCACTGCGATATGCAGCAGCAGCGTGACCATATTTACCTTTGTCACTCCAATTAATACCGACGGAAATAACCATGAAATATAATAAATTACTTATAAGTATTACCTTACTGCTGGCCTCTACCACGGCAACTCATGGGCAGTTAATGGCGATACCTATCCGCACGACGGTTGAAGCTATGGATCAACACCACACCGTGCAAGTCTCTAACAACGGTGATACGCCATTGTATTTGAATATCTCTCTACAGCAGGTAGAGAACCCGGGAATGACCCCAGAGAAAAAGACGCTAATCAGTGATATCGCTCAGCCTGAAATGATTTTTAATCCTAACCGGATCACATTAGGGCCGAAGCAAAAACGCGATATAAAGTTGCTCCCATTAAAGTCCCCGAAACAGGAAACCTTATACCGTTTGTATATCGATCCAGTCGTCGATATTAAAGCCGTGGGTGACGGAGATAAGGGCAAGATCCACACACCAATTGCTATCAGTGTTGGTTATGGCGTCCTTATCCACCATGTCCCTCCAGCCGCAGCCCATACTCGCCATTGGCAACATCAATGCCTACCAGATGGGCTAATGCTCCGTTCTACAGGTAGCGTCCACAGTAAGTTTGCGCAACTGAAATCATCGGATAACACCGCACTTGCAGACAGTCTGAATGTGTATCCGGGTACTCCAATCACCTTATCAGTCAAACAACTTAGCGGGCAGGCTGACAATGAAACCTTTACTCTTCATTGCAGCTAGCTGGCTGCCATTGAATGCTTTCGCAGTAATAGATATTCAGCCACATGTGTTGGAAATACAACAAACCAGTGCGGAGGTGAATGTTATCAACCACAGCTCAGTCACTGAGTACATCACAGTTCAGTTGTATCAGATTAATAACCCCGGAGTGCCACCAGACCAAGAATCATTAATCTCTGTTGGAGAGCAGCTGCAACCAGCGTTATTTGCCGTGCCATCCAAACTCACTCTCGGCCCCAAGCAGAGCGGTAGAATATTACTTAAAGCACTGCAATCGCCAGATAAAGAACAAATTTATCGGCTATCCGTCATGCCAGAAAAGAACCTACAAGTCAGCGGAGGCCATGGTGGTGCTGTCGGTGTGCAACTGAGTTATATGGGATTGGTCAGGCATCTACCTGCTTCATCACATCCCCAATGGGTACACCACTGCGTTGACGGAAAATTGAAATTACAAAATACCGGTAATACTCGCCTGCATTGGCAACAGTTGAAGACCCAACAGGGGGAAATAGATAATTTTAATCTTTATCCCGAAAAATACCGGCAACTAACCGTCAGCAATCTACAGGGAATAGTTGAAGATGAATTCTTCAGCTTACAGTGCCCTACTAGTTAAAGATTAAGGAGCATTATGAATATTATAAAAATATTGGCCATATTATTATTCATTCCATGGCAGGTTAATTCTGCTGGTACTGAAATTGAGCTTGGCCGTATTGATATCAAATTAGACGTCACCGCACTGCCCATCATTGAGGTTGAAAGACCACAAGGTGGCTGGTACGACAATATCAAACTGGATAATAGCCTGGATAATCCCAATATTTATCAATCTGACGTTCCTGTCACAGTAAAACTACGCAACCAAACGGGATTTCGAGTCTCAGTTAAAAATGAGCTAATACTCACTCGTCAGGCTAATAACGTTGGTGATCCCGAACGGACATTCTCACTTGCTCAAGTATATTGGGGCAAAGAACGCACCAATTTGCGGAAATTAACAGCTGCTCCGCAAACATTTACGGTGGATAAAAGTACATCTAGCTTGGTCAGCACTGACTATATATTGCGTATTTCAGCTTTGGCACCTAGTGAACCAAATAGTACAGGGAAGTATCACGGACAGCTGACATTAATCTTTGAAGTAAATAGCTGACAGACATGGAGAAATACTAAGTGAACATAAAATATAAAAAATTATTGATGGGGTTAATGCTATTAATACTGCAACCCACAGCTATCGCTAGCCCCCTTTTTTACAACGACTTTGTTCAACGCTATTCCAATTGTTCAGTAAAACTATCAGATGACTACAGTGTTAGCGTCTCTTTTAATGTAGAGATGGTGAGTAATCTATTTGCCGATGGCAATCGACATCAAAAAGTATGGGCAAAATTAGTAGGTGTCCCAAATCAAGAAGCAGAAGTAGGAGATGTTTACTTACATCCATACAAAGCCCTACTTTCACTCTATTTCTACAATGCTGATGGTTCACCCAATGTCAATATTGGTATTAAAGACCTAAATAGTATTTCGCTCAATGGCGCTACACCGGATAGTTCTAGTGATAATATTAAAGAAATTAAATTTAATCACGGTTTGGCGTTTAATGATAAAAATAAAAGCTATGAGGTGTCATTTACAGTTAATGCCAATGTGCTTAAATATATCCGAATCGGTGCAACCGTTGGAGGGCAGTTAGGAGTATTTACCGGTGAAATAGAGATGCCGACATACTCGCTACTTGCATCAAGAGGCGTTTCTTTTGGCCCAGCAGGTAAAAAATGCAAATTTTTTGATCCACAGGCTAATATCGCACCAGATGCATTTAAAGTGTCGCCCAATTTTCAGCTATCTTCCGCAGTATGGCAATTAAAATCTATCGATCTTGACTCTTTGTTAGAAAGAACCGCTGACAATAATGGTAGCTTACATCTTCAATTGGAAAATGCATCAGCAAATCGCTTCTGTATCAACTATCGCGCGATGGGGGTACAGAATAATAATTATATGATCAGTGCCAGCAATATAAATGCATTAGATAATAGTGGCCAATATTTTCAATTAAAAGAAAAGGAAGGTAATAATCTGATTAACTATAACGTAAGATTCGTAAGTGATGAGAACCCTAGCAAAAAATTTGTATTGCCAAAAGATAAAAAATTTATTCAGTTAATAGCAAATAATTACGCGGATAAACAAGAAATGTGCTGGTCGCCCGAAATATATCTTTACCGTACCGATTCCATGGATAAAGGCAGCTACAGCGATACACTGACTTTCACTATCACCCCTGAATCATAGAGTTGATTAAATAATAGAATAAGGCCCACAAGTGGGCCTTAAAAAATCATCTATGAGACTTAACCGCCCAAATAAGCTGAGCGCACTGCCTCATTCGCCAGCAAGGCCGCCCCGGTGTCTTCCAGAACAATACGACCATTCTCAAGAACATAACCACGATCAGCCAATTTCAGTGCCTGATTGGCATTCTGTTCAACCAAGAAGATAGTCATACCCTCCTCTCTTAGCTGTTGAATAGTATCGAATATTTGCAGAATAATAATCGGTGCCAGCCCCAGTGACGGCTCATCCAGCAACAATAATTTAGGCTGGCTCATCAGCGCACGACCAATCGCCAACATTTGTTGTTCACCACCAGACATCGTCCCCGCCCGTTGAACACGCCGTTCAAACAGCCGTGGGAACAAGTCGTAAACCCGCTCGATACGTTGCTGATATTGTTGGCGATCAGCAAAGAAGCCGCCCATTGCCAAATTCTCTTCAACAGTCATACGGGAGAAGACCCGACGCCCTTCTGGCACAATCGCAATCGCCTCACGCATAATGCGCGCAGTTTGCCAGGCGGTAATATCTTGCTCACCAAAAACAATGCTGCCCTCGGTAGCTCGAGGTTCGCCACACAATGTCCCCAACAAGGTGGTTTTACCCGCCCCATTGGCGCCAATCAGTGTAACGATCTCGCCTTGTTGAATATGCAGGCTAACTTGGTGCAAAGCCTGAATTTTGCCGTAATGGGCTGAAACTTTATTAAATGACAACATGTTATGTTTATGCCTCGCCCATGTTTTATTCGCCCAAATAGGCGCGGATCACATCCGGGTTATTACGAATTTCGGCTGGTGTACCATGAGCCAGCGGGGTCCCCTGATTGACCACATAAATACGATCAGAAATCCCCATCACCAGTTTCATGTCATGCTCAATGAGCAATACCGACACTTGATGCTGGTCACGCAGTTCCATAATTAACTGATTCAGTTCATCAGTCTCTTTCGGATTCAAACCCGCAGCCGGTTCATCTAACATCAATAATTCAGGGCGGGTTACCATGCAGCGTGCTATTTCTAAACGCCGTTGCTGACCATAAGCCAGATTCCCTGCCTGACGATTAGCCAAATCTAATAACCCAACACGCTCCAGCCAAGTTGCCGCACGTTCCAATGCATCGGCCTCTGCCCGGCGAAAGCCGGGAGTTTTCAACAAGCCAGCAAATACACCGCTTTTAAGATGCTGATGCTGTGCTACCAGCAAGTTCTCCACTACCGTCATTTCACGGAATAATCGCACGTGTTGAAAAGTACGAATGACGCCCATGCGAGCAATCATCTGGCCGGGTAACCCTTCAAGATGACGATCTCGCAACTTAATGGTGCCACCAGTCGGGCGATAAAAACCAGTTAAGCAGTTAAAAATAGTGGTTTTACCCGCCCCATTTGGGCCAATCAGCGAAACAATTTCCCCTTGATTAAGGGTCAGACCAACATTGTTCACCGCCAACAATCCACCAAAACGCATCGACAGCCCTTCAACAGCTAACAAAGGTTGCGTACTCATGCTTGTTCCCCCTGTTTAGCTTTGATATCTGCCACTTTAAGCTTCAGCTGTGGCCGTTTCATTGGCAGCAACCCTTGCGGACGCCAAATCATCATCAATACCATCAATGCACCTAACAGCAACATACTGTACGCATTGAGATCGCGCATTAATTCACGCGAAACCACCAGCAACACAGCAGCCAGAATGACCGCGAACTGCGACCCCATTCCGCCTAATACTACAATCGCTAGCACGAAAGCTGATTCAACAAAGGTGAAAGATTCTGGGCTGACAAATCCTTGACGGGCGGCAAATAACGTACCGGCAAAACCGGCAAAGGCGGCACTGATGGTAAACGCTGTTAGCTTGATTTTGGTTGGGCTGAGGCCCAATGAACGGCAGGCTATTTCATCTTCGCGCAGTGCTTCCCATGCCCGACCTAGCGGCATACGCAATAACCGGTTAATCACGAACAGTGTCAAAATCACTAATAACAGTGCGACCATATACAGGAAAATGATGCGGTCACTCGGGTCATAATTCAGGCCAAAGAAATTGTGGAAGGTATCCCAACCGCCGTCTTTCGCTGTGCGGCTAAATTCCAGGCCAAACAGGGTTGGCTTAGGGATTTGGCTAATACCATTAGGACCGCCGGTAAACTCGGTATTATTGAGCAGCAAAATACGCACAATCTCACCGAAACCCAATGTCACGATCGCCAAATAATCTCCGCGCAGACGCAGAACCGGGAATCCCAGTAGAAATCCTGACAGGGCCGCGACAATACCTGCCAGAGGTAAGCTTTCCCAGAAACCTAAACCATAATAGTGATTTAGCAGAGCATAGGTATAGGCACCAATAGCATAAAAACCGCCATAGCCGAGCACCAGCAAGCCGGATAACCCAACCACGACATTCAGCCCCAAGCCCAACATGACATAGATAAGTGTCAATGTTGCGATATCAACTGAACCGCGAGAAACCAAAAATGGCCAAGCTACCGCGGCGACAATAATTGCGGCAGCTAATAGTTTTTGCCGTGGTGTAGTGCCATCAAAGCTAGGTAACACCCAGGCTGGGCCAGAGACTTTTTTAATGCCTTGCTGAATATATGGGCGCACCAATTGGAAGAAGAAAACCACGATGCAAGCCGCGCCAATCCACAACCAACGGACTTCTGAAGCGCCTTGTACGATAAGTTTGGTGCCGTCTAATTGCAGCTGCAAGCCCATCACAAATGAGGCGAGGACCAGTAACACAAAGCTGGAAAGAATGGCGTTAAGGAAATTGAGTTGTTTCATACTTTTTCAACCTCCGGACGGCCTAAGATCCCGGTCGGCATCACTAGCAAGACGACAATCAACAGCGCAAATGAAACTGCATCTTTGTATTCGGTACTGAGATAAGCAGAGGTTAATGCTTCAGCTACCCCTAGAATCAAGCCACCAATCATCGCCCCCGGAATGCTGCCAATGCCACCCAATACTGCGGCGGTGAAGGCTTTCATGCCGGCCATAAAGCCAATGTATGGGTTAATCACACCATAAAACTGACCCAATAAAACCCCGGCAACAGCAGCCATCAGCGCGCCGATAACAAAAGTCAGCGAAATAACCCGGTCAGTATTAATGCCCAGTAAACTGGCCATTTTTAAGTCTTCAGCACAGGCACGACATGCTCGCCCCATGCGGGAATAACGAATAAACAGTGTCAATGCCAACATGGCCAGGAAGGTGACAATCCAAATAGTCATCTGCATGGTGCTGATCGTTGCGGCAAAACCATTGGTTTCTGCCAGAGTCCACTGCCCCGTCACCAAACTGGGTAATGCCAGATCACGGGAACCTTGGTTCAAGCTGACATAGTTTTGTAGGAAGATAGACATCCCGATCGCAGAGATCAGTGCAATCAAACGCTTAGAGCTACGAACCGGCTTATACGCCACCCGTTCAATACTCCAGCCATAGGCACTGGCGATCACAATCGAGACAAGAAAAGCGGAGCCGATCAATAACCAGCTGGCATCGATCCCTATCATCATCAATGCGGCGATCACGATAAATGAGACGTAGCTGCTGATCATATACACTTCGCCGTGAGCAAAGTTGATCATGCCGATAATGCCGTACACCATGGTATAACCAATGGCGATCAGCGCATAAGTGCTGCCCAACGTAACACCGTTGAACATCTGCTGCAGAAAATAGAGAAACTGCTCTGACATACCCTAACCCTTTGATTCACTTGCTTGGCTGCCCTAGCCAACTGCGCCGAATCTACTGTGTGCAGAGTGGAAAAATCCCCCCGTAATCTGGGGGGATGCAGTTGGTAAAAGGGGCCGGATTGCTGCGACAGCAACCCTACAACTTGATGATTCTAATATTATTGTTATTTGACTGCGGTAGACGAGCCATCCGCATGCCATTCAAAAATACCGAACTCAAACCCTTTCAGATCGCCTTTTTCATCCCAGCTCAATGGCCCCATCACGGTTTCAACCGGCTTACCGGTTTTCAGATCTTTGACCAAATCAGCAGGTTCCTGGCTGCCACTCCGCTCCATCGCTGTAGTCAGTGATTGCAGCGCAGCATAGGTTGTCCAAACGAACGGGCCAGTTGGATCCAGTTTCTTCGCTTTCAATGCCTCAACGATAGGTTGGTTAGCAGGAACCTGGTCATAACGTTTCGGTAATGTCACCAGCATGCCTTCAGAAGCATCACCGGCGATATTAGACAGTGAGGAGTTACCAACGCCCTCTGGGCCCATGAAGCGGGCTGTCAGACCAGCTTGCTTAGCCTGACGCAGGATTTGCCCCATCTCTGGGTAGTAACCGCCGAAATAAACAAAATCGACGTTCTCTTTCTTCAGACGAGCAACCAGAGTAGAGAAATCTTTATCACCCGCAGTCACACCCTCAAACAGCACAGGCTCTGTGCCCTGCTTTTTCAGGCTGTCACGTACTGAGCGCGCCAAACCTTCACCATATTGCTGTTTATCATGCACAACCGCGATACGTTTAGGTTTGATAGTCTCAAGAATATATTTCGCCGCAGTTGGGCCTTGGTCAGAGTCTAGACCGGTGGTGCGCATAATCATTTTGTAACCACGGGTGGTCAGATCCGCGTTAGTTGCCGCTGGGGTGATCATGATCAGGCCTTCATCTTCATAAATATCTGAAGCAGGCTGAGTTGAGGAGGAGCACAGGTGGCCGATAACATAGCGGATGCCATCGTTAATCACTTTGTTAGCAACAGCCACTGCTTGTTTAGGGTCGCAGGCATCATCGTATTCCACGCCAACCAGTTTATCGCCTTTAATTCCACCTTTGGCATTGATATCAGCAATAGCCTGACGTGCGCCGGTAAATTCCATGTCACCATATTGGGCAACCGGACCGGACATAGCGCCAACAATGGCAACTTTAATGTCTTTCGCCAGCACAGAATGGCTCATCGCCATTGCTATACACCCAGCCAGCAACACTTTACCTTTTGTTAATTTCATCCGCGAATACCCCATCTGTCGTTGTGAACGTGCTTGTTGTGTTTGTCTTAACGTTTTTTATCGTGCTTTAACGTTTTATTCATAAGTAATAATGATTTAGTCTCAAAAGCCATGCATTTTTCTAATAAGACTTTATTTTTCATGTCATTAAACAGGAGTTTTATGCTGTAAATCAACTGAGACAAGCAGAAACAAGCGGTGTAAACAGCATAAAATTAGGATTAAATTGAATGGGTTTCGCACAAATGCTAGTGAGTTGTGCTGGATATGTGATCATTTAGTCTACTAAAACTCGGAAAATGCAGTATCGAAAAAACATTTTCCCCCGTAAACGTACAGAAAAACTTACACAACGCTCTGACCTGTGATCTAGTACAATAAACCACAGCCCCATAACCCTTATCTCTTTGTGGTCTAGCGACGATGAAACTGACTATTGAACGATTAACAACCCTTACTCATCAGGACCTTATCGATTTAGCTAAAATTTGGCCTGAGCAACAACCAGCCCTCTGGCAACAATGGATTGACGATGGTAAGCCCCTCTTCGCCGCACGTTTTAATGAGCGTCTGTTAGGTGCAGTTAAAATCAGGGTGGATGGTGAACAAGCCGAACTTCAGGATTTGTGGATCAGAGAGGTGACGCGTCGTCGCGGAGTGGGGTTATATCTGATTGAAGAAACATTGCGTCAGCTACCAGTAATCAAGCACTGGTATTTAAGTGATGAGCAAGTCACTGCCGAAAACCGTGCAGCAATGGATGGCTTTATGCACGCCAACGGTTTTATCCGCAGTACGCAAGGCTGGCAGCGGCAGTCATAAGGATAGCGCCGGTGCTACGGTATCAATAGCCAGCGTAAATATAAGAAAAGCAAAAGGGCGATATTAATATCGCCCTTTTTGTCGTATTGCCGCATCGTGATTGCCGTATTAGGCTTCGATTGCCATACGTAATTTTTTCATCGCGTTCTTTTCAAGCTGACGAACACGTTCCGCAGATACGCCATACTGATCA
This sequence comes from Yersinia alsatica, assembly GCF_902170305.1. Lineage (GTDB taxonomy): Bacteria > Pseudomonadota > Gammaproteobacteria > Enterobacterales > Enterobacteriaceae > Yersinia > Yersinia alsatica. The sequence continues at coordinate 49,088 of NZ_CABHWW010000015.1, forward strand.
GCCAGCTCCTGCAACGTAGACTTATTGTCATCGTCCAGCCAACGAGCACGAATAATATGCTGGCTCCGCTCGTCCAATCCTTCCAACGCATAAGACAGTTTATCTGCCGCGTGGTTATCCCAGTTGTCCTCTTCGATGCCATCAGCAAAGTCAGAGGTTTTATCCTGTAAATACAGGACTGGGGCCATAGATTGGCCGTCACGTGCTTCGTCATCTGGAGATGGGTCGAAAGTCATATCCTGAGCGGACATGCGTGATTCCATCTCACGAACATCTTTACTGGTCACACCCAGTTCTTTGGCAACCAGCTCTACTTCATCCTGATTAAACCAGCCCAGACGCTGCTTGGTTTTACGCAGGTTAAAGAACAACTTACGCTGAGCTTTTGTGGTCGCGACTTTAACAATTCGCCAGTTACGCAGAACATATTCGTGAATTTCTGCTTTGATCCAGTGTACTGCGAAGGACACCAGACGTACCCCTACCTCAGGGTTAAAACGGCGAACCGCTTTCATCAAGCCAATATTACCTTCCTGGATAAGGTCGGCTTGTGGCAAACCATACCCAGAATAGTTGCGGGCAACATGAGCGACAAAGCGCAGGTGAGACAGGATAAGCTGTTTAGCCGCTCCCAGATCGCCCTGGTAATGCAGCCGTTCAGCCAGCTCCCGCTCTTCCTCTGCAGTCAGCATCGGATAGGCATTGGCAGCCCGAATATAGGCTTCCAGACTACCTTGGGGTACTAAGGCTAAAGTTTGCATTTCTTTGGTCATTCAAAACCCTCTCATTGCATCTATAGGTATAGTGCGGTTTTATCTCAGCGCCGATATTTTAGCATCTGCTTAGACAGATTCAAGCGCTGGGCGCTATATCATTTCACTGTGTTCTTCGACTGGTTATTGCCAAAAAAGTTCAAACTAGATCACATTTCTCAACTGTAGATCCTAGCAGATAACCCGGAGTGTGTCAGGGGAGAGTCAGCGGAATTAACGAGTAAACAACGACTCTTTCCCTGCCTTAATCCGAGCACTGCAGGGAAAGAGTATAACAAACATTTTTTACTGCGGTGTAAATCGGCGTAAATGTTGAACCGTCGCCAGCCAAGCTGCGATCCAGCCAATCATGGCAGAGATCAATACCAGTAATAGGCACTCATCCCAGCTTAAGCCGTGTAATGTAAAGCTGGTGCCAAACACTGTGGCTACCTGCGTAACCACCGAACCCAGCTTCCATACCAGTGCTTCAGACAGAATCAGTGATAACACTGCGCCACTAAAGCCCAACATCGCCCCGCCGTTCAAGAACGGACGCAAGATAAACCCATCGGTCGCGCCAATCAACTTCATGACATTGATAGTGTCGCGCCGACTAAAGATGCTCAAACGTACGCTGTTACCAATCACCAGGAACACAGCGACTATCATCAAAACACCAATCATTGCAGCAACTTGCCCAACTAATCCCGTTAGGGCTGCCAAGCGAGCAAACCAGCTGTCGTCCATGCGAACTTCCGCGACGCCTTCAACTTTACTGACTCGGTCACGTAGAGTTTCCAACGACCCTGAACTTTGGAAATCCAACTTCGGTGTGATGATCGCGACAGCGGGCAGTGGATTCTCTTCGAGCATATCCAGCGCACCACCAAAACCAGACCAGTTGCGGAACTCACCCATCGCTTCTTCTCGCGACAGATAGTTAACCTTCTCAACACCAGCTTCAGCTTTCAGTGCGGTTACGACATTTTCAGCCGCATTATCATCCAGAGCCTTATCCAGATAAATCGTCAATTGCGGAGTCGGATACCATTGATCCGCCGCCTGACTGACGTTTTTCCATACGATATAGCACACACTTGGCAGTGTCAGTGAGATAGCAATGACCATCACAGTTAACAACGTTGCCAAGGGTTGGCGCATCATATCGGCAATGGCATTAACCCACGAATAGCGCCACTGTTCGCGCCAGCCGCCTTTCAGCGCCTTGGTTTTTGCTTTCTGCGCGTTATTCGCCATGATGCGCTCCTAACATCCGCCCCTGACTCAGCGTCAAGATTGGGTAGCGCCGCCGGGCAATCAACGACGTATCGTGAGTTGCCATCAACACGGTCACACCCACACGGTTAAATTCTTCAAACAAACGCAAAATGCCTTCGGATAACGCATCGTCCAGGTTACCAGTTGGTTCATCCGCCAGTAATACCGCGGGCTTGTTCACCACTGCCCGGGCAATACCGACACGCTGTTGCTCACCACCGGAAAGTTGAATAGGGAAGTTCTTCGCCTTATCCAATAGCCCCACTTTATCCAGTGCTGCTGACACCCTGCGGCGAATATCTTCGGTGCTGGCACCAGCAATAATCAATGGCATAGCAACATTGTCATATACTGTTCTATCGAGCAGTAGATGGTGATCCTGGAAGATCATTCCGATCTGGCGACGCAAGAATGGCACTTCGCGGTTTTTCAAGCGGCTGATATCGTGACCACCAAACCAGATATGGCCAGCGCTCGGTCGCTCGATACCACAAATCAGTTTCAGCAGAGTACTTTTCCCAGCACCAGAGTGGCCGGTCAGAAACGCCATTTCCGCCGGGCGCAGATGAAAATCTACCCCTTGCAGCGCCTGTCGTCCGCCTAGATAAGCTTTACTGACCTGTTCAAAGCGAATCATCCGTATTAATCCTCTCGGGCAAAAAGAGCCTCAATAAAATCGTCAGCCTTAAATGGCCGCAAATCTTCTATACCTTCCCCAACACCGATATAACGGATTGGGATACCGAACTGGTCTGCAATGGCAAAAATAACCCCGCCCTTGGCGGTGCCATCCAGTTTAGTCAGGGTAATTCCGGTCAGACCCACTGCTTCATTAAACAGTTTCGCCTGACTAACCGCATTTTGTCCGGTACTGGCATCCAACGTCAGCATAACCTCATGTGGGGCATCGCCGTCCAGCTTTTTCATCACACGGACAATCTTCTTCAGCTCTTCCATCAAGTGGGCTTTATTTTGCAAACGCCCCGCGGTGTCTGCCAACAGCACATCAATACCACGAGCTTTAGCCGCCTGAATAGCATCGAAAATTACCGAAGCGGAATCTGCACCGGTATGCTGTGCCACAACGGCAATTTTATTGCGGTCACCCCAAACTTGCAGTTGTTCTACCGCAGCGGCACGGAAAGTGTCGCCCGCAGCCAGCATGACAGATTTACCTTCCGCCTGGAATTGACGCGCCAGTTTACCGATAGTGGTGGTTTTACCCACACCATTAACGCCGACCATTAAGATGACATACGGACTTTTGCCACTGACATCCAATGGTTTATCTACTTTAGACAGAATTTCAGACATTTCCTCTTTGAGCTTGCCATACAGCGCTTCAGCATCTTTTAGTTGCTTACGGCTGGCGTGTTCTGTCAAAGAGGTAATGATTTTACGGGTAGTTTCCACACCCACATCGGCGATCAAAAGCTGTTCTTCCAGCTCATCAAAGAGGTCGTCGTCGATTTTTTTACCGCTGAACAGCCCCATAAAACCGGAGCCAAGATTCTGCTTGGTTTTAATTAAGCTGCGTTTTAGCCGGGCAAAAAAGCCTTCTTTAGTTGGCCGCTCTTGTTCCTGAGCCGCTACTGGAGCAATTTCTTCTTCCGTTTCATCGTCTTCGACTTCAGCAATATCAAGCTCTTCAATAACCTCAATCTGAGGTTCTTCGACTACAGCTTGTGGCGCTGGAGCATCAATAACAACATTATCTTCCATCAGCGGCAGTTCTGGCGCACTGACCGAGCCTTCATCCCATGAAGTAATACTCTTATCATCACTCTGTTGTTGTGAAGAATGATGCGGTGAAGAGTGATGCTGTGAGAAATGATGCTGTAAATACCGAGGGTCTTCAGCAGAATCTATAGGTTTTTCAACGGCTATAGGTTTCTCGACGACTATAGTTTCTTCAATAACTATAGGCTTTTCAACAGATTGCGCAGTGTGTTCTGCTGCCACCTCAGGGAGAGTTTCAGCCGCAGCTTCACTGATGGCAGCGCTATCCCATTCACCCGGGGTTAGTGCTGGCTGCTCTGCTACAGGCTCGATTGCCGTGCTTTCAGGCGCTACATCAGCTTGTTTTTCACTGATAGCTTGCTGTTCGGCAATTTGCTCTGCTGTATCTTCTTTCTCAGTAGCCAATGGCTCTGCTGTGTTTTCTTCATTCTGCCGGCCAAGACCCAGCCAGGAAAAAAATCCACGTTTTTTATCTTTTGCCATTTTTGGACTCTAATTACTTTGGGTTTGCATAAATAAGATAATAGTTCGCAAGTCTATCACTTTCCCCTGAACAGCAACACGCGCACGATGCTGCTTTCTATTGTGAATTCAATCAACAAAGGTTTAACGTTTCCCCCACACTGCACACATAGGTAGAATAGGAACTAACTTTTTTATTCAGTGCTGTAATACTGGCCAATTCTCACAAAAAGCGATCTATGGCAAAGCGACCGATAGTAAAAGCAAAACAAGCCCCATCACAGTCAGCAGGGCAAATCCGCATCATTGGCGGTAAATGGCGAGGGCGCAAATTGCCTGTGCCTGATAGCCCAGGGCTGCGTCCAACCACTGATCGGGTTAGAGAAACACTGTTTAACTGGCTTGCACCGATGATTCAAGGTGCCCGATGCCTGGATTGTTTTGCTGGTAGCGGCGCATTAGGGCTGGAAGCACTATCGCGCTACGCAGGTGAAGCTATATTGCTGGAAGCTGATCGGCATGTCGCGAAGCAACTGAGCAGCAACCTGACGTTATTGAGTGCCGAAAATGGGCAAGTCGTGCATACCAACTCTTTGCAATGGTTGGCCCAACCGGGGCAACCTTTTAATTTGGTATTCCTTGATCCCCCTTTTCGTAAAGGTTTATTGGCTGAAACCATCAATTTACTGGAACAATTCAACTGGCTAGCGGCAGATGCCTGGATTTATGTCGAAGCTGAGGCTGAAAGCGCTGCCGCAGATGTGCCAGCCAGTTGGCAGTTACATCGTGAGAAAATTGCCGGGCAAGTTGCTTATCGCCTCTATATCCGTAACAAACCGACTCATCAAGATGCAGAATCCGTTGAAGAACAGGAGCAACACCATGTGGATTAACCTCGGCCGATTATTGATGCTAGGAGTATGGTTTTTCCTGCTCTTAAATCTATTTAAACCGTTTCCAACACCGTTAAAATATTTTATTAATGTTGCAATGATATTCATGGTGTTGATGCATGGGTTGCAATTGGTATTACTCAAATCTACCCAACCTAAAGACCAACCCATCAGTCGGTTACAACAAGTTAAAATTTTTGTCTTCGGCGTTTTTGAATTGCTGGCCTGGCAAAAGAAGCAACCACCAATTCCTAAGAAATAATGGCCTTACCCGTCATCTTTCAAGGTGCAGGGGTGTTGGCTGCTTTCGTTCGCCCGAGTCACTTACTGATGTAAGCCATCGGGATTCTCTCCTTTGCCGCCTTCCTGCATTTTGAAATCTATTGGGTACAGATATGTGCCTTCTTTCAAGTTGCAGGGGTGTTGACTGCTTTCGTTCACCCGAGTCACTTATTTGTCACGGCTGTGTTGGGCGTGAAATCAATATAACGGGTTCCCTGTAGGCGTAGCGTCCCTTGGGCACCCTGCTCAATACGGTTATATTCCTGTAGCGGTAGTATCATTTTGATTTCACTGTTATTTTTCGATGCTATCTCACTAAAAACAGGTCGAAAATCAACTTCATAACGCTTTTCTTCGGCAACAATCTCTTCACGCTGACGTGAACGACGATTGGGAGCCAATACCTCTCGCTTATTAATGACTTCAACTTGTAAGCTGCGCACCGGTGAGCGGTCGTTTTCCGCCTCCTGCCGTTTTTTCTGCCAATACTGACGGGTTGCCAGCACGGCAATCAGCACAACTACAGCAATAAATAGCAACGGAGGTCTGTTCATAAAATCTTACGAACCCCACTCAAGAGATAGGTTTAAGGTTTATTACCTGGCAGATAAGGGAAGCTCATCACGTTATTCCCCAGTTCGGAGATCCGAGCACTGCCCTTTTCCGTTACCGCATCAATGCGAATCACAGAATGAAGTGGAATATAGCTACGGTTAACACCAGAAAACTCTGTCTTCAATTTTTCTGTTGATGGATCAACCAGTAATGTGGATTGGCTATCAAAGACAAAATCAGCAATTTCAATAAACCCAAACAGGGTACTTGGGCCAACCTCACGGACATAGAGCTGATAATTCTTACCGTTATTAATAAATTGAATACGATAAAGTAATTGTTCATTAGCCATGGCGTATTGCCTCTATCCCTTGATTTAACGAACGGAAATCGGCGTTAACATAACATGTGGGCCAAACAAGACCAAGAGCTGTGCCGACCGATTGCTCAGCTAAACCTGATTATGCGCACTGCTACGCATTAAGTGGCATAAATCATGCAAATCACGTTAGCGTATCTATCACTCTTTGTTTCCATCCCTTACACTTGAAGGATGTATACTAAAAGTCATTGGCGTTGCGGATTATCATTACAACACAGGTACTTTCATTGAAACCTGTATAGAAAAAGGATAAATAATGAGCTGGCCATTCCTTGCTGTATTCTTTTCCGGTTGGTTGTTTGTTGATGCAACTTACCGCGGCCCACGTTGGCAACGTTGGGTATTCAAACCCGTCACCTTGTTACTGTTGCTGTTACTGGCATGGCAAGCACCGATCCTCGGCCCTGCCGGTTATCTGATTGTATTCGGTCTGGTGGCAACGCTGGTTGCAGACGCCTTATTACTGCTACCCAGTGAGCGCTTACTTTATGCTTTGGGTGCATTCTTCCTCTCTCATTTACTGTATACCATCAGCTTTGCCAGCCAGATGACCTTCACTCTATTCTGGCCGCTTCCTTTGGTTTTAATTATTGTTGGCGCGCTATTGTTAGCAACAATCTGGAGCAAGTTAGAAGAGATGCGTTGGCCGGTAGTCGCTTTCGTCGGCATGACATTACTTATGGTGTGGATGGCAGGTGAACAGTACTTTGCTCGTAGTACCGACCTGAGCTTCTCATTGCTGGCAGGTACCGTGCTTTTGCTGGTGTCACATACTATTTGGTTACTGAATCGCTATCGTTTCTCGTTCCGCGCTTCAGCTGCCGTCGTCGCTGGCTGCTATTTTGTTGGGCACTTCCTGATTGTTCGGTCGCTGTATCTGTAATTAACCCATTACAGTACAAAGCAATTTAGCAACATACTGATTTATAAAGTTACTGAGACACAGCCCCAAGGATGGGGCTGGAATATTTGGCGCAAGATGTGCTCCCTTCCGTTATACCCTCATCGCCGACTAGCCTCCGTTTAGTAATTATTCTCATTTAGCCTCTTGACTCTGGAGTTGACTCTAAGGTGTAGAGTGCAAGCATACTGGCTAAATCCAGTATCTCTTTTACATTTTGTCCAGGAGGCATCATGCATTCACATTCTGAACATCGGAATTCAACTGATACACATAGCCACTGTGGCTGTGGTCAAACCCATGCGAAAAAACAAACGGGTTGCAGTAGCCAACAAGCCACCAAAACCGGTAATGACAGTACAAATTCAGTGAGTGAGCATTCACATCACGAAGGGGGTTGCTGTAGTCAGAGCCATGCCGATGAGGGTGATGACGAAAGTGACATACTTGCGGCAACGCTACCTTCAGGAAGCCAGCGCTTTAGCTGGCAAGTCAAAGGGATGGATTGCCCAAGTTGCGCCCGCAAGATTGAAAATGCAGTCAGTAGTTTGATTGGCATTGAAAATGTAAAAGTCCTCTTCGCGACGGAAAAATTGGTGGTTGATGCCAGCTCGGATATTCGCCCCCAAGTGCAAAGTGCCGTCATGAAAGCTGGTTTTAGTCTGATAGATACTCAATCAGCTGTGACGAACCCAGCGCCAGAAACACGCTTTAGTGAATATCTACCAATTGCATTATTAACCACGCTGATGCTTATCAGCTGGGGGATCTCGTTATTTAGCACTGAGCTGAGTGAATTTGCTTTCACCGCGACAACCATTGTCGGGTTGATTCCTATCGTAACTAAAGCCTGGAAACTCATTCGCTCAGGCACACCTTTTGCCATTGAAACCTTGATGAGCGTGGCCGCTATCGGGGCAATGTTTATTGGCGCAACAGCTGAAGCTGCCATGGTGCTGCTGCTGTTTATGATTGGTGAATTACTCGAATCCTATGCTGCAAACCGCGCGCGCCGAGGAGTCACTGCACTGATGGCGCTGGTGCCGGAAGAAGCGCTGCTGTTGAAGGATGGGGAACGCAGACCAGTTCCTGTCGCCAACTTGCGCCCCGGCGATATCATTGAAATCGCGCCGGGTGGCCGCCTGCCCGCAGACGCAGAATTAATCACCGCATTTGCCAGTTTTGATGAAAGCGCCCTCACCGGAGAATCTATTCCTGTTGAGCGCCAACAAGGCGAGAAAGTTGCTGCGGGAAGTTTATCGGTCGATCGCGCCACTGAAATGCGCGTTATTTCGGAGCCGGGAAACAATGCCATCGACCGTATTTTACAACTGATTGAATTAGCAGAAGAACGGCGTGCGCCTATTGAGCGCTTTATTGACCGTTTCAGTCGAATTTATACTCCGGCAATTATGTTTCTCTCGGCGCTGGTGATGTTGGTTCCACCTTTGGCGTTCGCCGAGCCTTGGGAGACCTGGATTTACCGTGGCCTGACACTATTGCTCATTGGTTGCCCATGCGCACTGGTTATTTCCACACCGGCGGCGATTACCTCGGCATTAGCGGCGGCAACTCGCCGTGGGGCATTGATTAAAGGGGGCGCGGCATTAGAGCAACTTGGCCGAATTCAAACCGTCGCCTTCGACAAAACTGGCACTCTCACTGAGGGTAAACCGAAAGTTACCGATATCCTGCCCGCATCTGGCGTGAGTGAAAGTCGCCTGTTAGCCATGGCCGCAGCGGTCGAGGCTGGGTCACATCACCCATTGGCTATCGCTATTATGCAATCAGCTAAACAGGGTAGCACGCAAATGCTACCGCTAGCGGAAGATCGCCGAGCCCTGGCAGGGGTGGGCGTTGAAGGTGTGGTTAACGGCCTAATTGTTCGCGTCAGCGCGCCAGGGAAAATATCACCGGCATTATTGACTGCCGAGTGGCAAGCTCAGCTCGATCTGTTGGAAAGCAGCGGTAAAACCGCGGTCGCGGTGCTGGAAGATGAGAAACTCATCGGCTTATTGGCACTGCGAGACACTTTACGTGCCGATGCCAAACAAGCTATTGATTCGCTGAAAACGTTAGGTATTCAAGGTGTCATGCTCACTGGCGATAACCCACGAGCCGCAGCGGCAATTGCCAGTGAATTGGGGATTGATTACCGCGCCGGATTGCTGCCCGCCGATAAAGTACAAGCGGTTATGGCACTCAATGAGGCGCAACCAACCCTGATGGTTGGCGACGGTATTAATGATGCTCCGGCCATGAAAGCCGCCAGCATTGGTATTGCCATGGGTAGCGGCACGGATGTCGCCTTGGAAACCGCCGACGCCGCACTGACCCATAATCGGCTTACCGGACTGGCCGAAATCATTCTGCTATCACGAGCAGCTAACGCTAATATTCGCCAAAATATTACTATTGCCCTAGGGCTAAAAGGGATTTTTCTGGTGACCACATTGCTCGGCTTAACCGGTTTGTGGCTAGCGGTATTAGCTGATTCCGGTGCTACCGCCTTGGTCACCGCCAATGCCTTGAGGTTACTGCGCAAAAGAGAGGTTTGAGTCTCAGGGCAAAAGCGGCGGATTACTCGGCTTTTGCCCCTTTTTTAACCAGATACCGATAGGGAGTCTGTGTGGTGTCTTGCGCCAGCAACTGGTGATCCATAAAGCGACAAAAACCGGGGATATCACGAGTGGTGGCGGGGTCGTCAGCAATAATTAGCAGCGTTTGGCCATCTTCCATATGCCGGACAGTTTTACGCACCATCATCACTGGCTCCGGGCAGCGCAATCCCAATGCATCAAGGGTTTTATCCGGATTGGCAAAAATATCGGTCATTACGGTTCTCTTGTCAGTCAGTAGCAATATAAAAGAGGTTCGATAGTTTACTCTGCTGTTTTTCAGGTGCAAGCCGCGCTAACGTTTGCGTTAAAATTAACCATTGCATTCGTTGCGCAAACGCGTATTATGCCGCGCGTCGCAGAAATTGCGGCACATTCTGTTTGGGTTCCCTCACCCCAATAACCAAAAAGGTCACATTTATGTTTTCGTTTACTGCCCAACAGCGGATGACCGCTTTGGTATGGCTGTCGCTATTCCATATTGTCATCATTACCTCCAGTAACTATCTGGTGCAATTACCGATCGCTATCTTCGGTTTTCACACCACTTGGGGGGCTTTTACCTTTCCGTTTATCTTCTTAGCCACTGACCTAACAGTGCGAATTTTTGGTGCCCCTCTGGCGCGCCGGATTATTTTGTCGGTCATGGTGCCTGCGCTGCTCATTTCGTACCTTATTTCAGCCCTGTTTTATCAGGGAAGTTGGCAAGGATTCCCGGCGTTAACCAGCTTTAATTTGGTTGTGGCGCGCATTGCAGTGGCTAGCTTTATGGCCTATGTGCTTGGACAAATTCTTGATGTTCAAGTATTTAACCGCCTACGTCAGCGCAGTGCTTGGTGGGTCGCCCCGACTGCGGCGATGTTCTTCGGCAATATCAGTGACACCATGGCGTTCTTCTTTATTGCGTTCTATCGCAGCACTGACCCGTTTATGGCGGCAAACTGGGTGGAAATCGCCTTAGTAGATTATAGCTTCAAGCTACTGATCTGCATGTTATTCTTCCTGCCAGCCTATGGCGTGATGCTCAATGTGTTACTGAAATATTTTGCCCGGAAAACCAGTCAGCAAGCGCTAAATCAGATGAGTCCCGCTGAACAATAGATTGCTTTTGGCGTCTGAATAAGGTGCGATAAGACGATTAATCATCAATAAGGGATTCTCATGCATAAAATAACCAAGTTTCTCGCCGTCGGCCTGCTAGTTGCCGGATTAAGTGCCTGTGATGGTAACAGCAATAACAATGTAGGCCAGCCAGTCAGTCTGTTGGAAGGCAAAGTTGCTTTTAGCTTGCCAGCTGATTTATCAGACCAAAGCGGGAAAATGGGCAACCAAGCTAACAATATGCACGTTTATGCCAATAAAACTGGCGATAAAGCGGTTATCGTGATTTTAGGTGATAACACCGATGAAGGTTTGGATGTCCTGACTGAGCGCCTGGCTGAACAGCAGCGCGCCCGCGATGCCAATCTTCAGGTTGTGACGAATAAAGCGATTAAAGTTGATGGACAACCCTTCCAGCAACTGGACAGCATTATTACCAGTGGTGGTGATAAAGCCTATTCATCAGTATTGATGGGGAAGGTTGATAATCATTTGATAACAATGCAAATTACGCTGCCAGCTGAGAACCAGCAACAAGCGCAAACTGAAGCAGAGTCCATCATCAGTACCTTGAAACTGAAATAATCGACCTCAATAGCGCGCGGCTAAACCGCGCGCTGTCTGCATCATCCGATAAGGGATTGTGCCAGCAACGTAATCGGATGCTCACATTTCTTACTCGTCGACATCTCAATCTGCCATTTGCAGGTTTCGCAGTCGGTAATCACCAGATCAACACCACTCTCCTCAATCTGCTGGAATAATGTTGCCCCAATTCCTTGAGCTGTTGCGTAGTTCTCTGATTTAAAACCATAAGTCCCAGCAATCCCGCAACATTGGGAATCTAAGACCACCAGCTCAATACCTGGAATACGCTGCAACAATGCCAAGGTATAAGCCGTCCAACCCATTTTCTCCATATGGCAAGGAGTGTGATAAGCAATGCGCAATGGTTTGTTTTCTTTAGAGAATAAAGGTTTTAGCGGTAACTCTCGTCCTTGATCCAATAAGCGGTAAATGTAGCGAGTCGCCAGTTCTACTCTGTCACGCACTGGGGCAGTATCCACATCCAACAAATGTGGATACTCATCTCTCAAGGTAAAAGTACAGCTTGAAGAGGTGGCTACCACCGGGATATCCCGACCAATTACCGCATCAGTCAGTGACTCAAGATTCACTCGCGCCTGTTTTTTTGCCTGCTCGATAAATCCATTCGCAATCAGCGGCACACCACAGCATTTTTCCCGCTTAAGTAATTGGACACCAATGTTCATCGCGTTGAATACGCTGACTAAATCCTTGCCTAGCTGCGGATGGTTATAGTTAACAAAGCAACCATGGAAAAAGGCTACTTGTTCAGCATATTGCTGCTGTTTTTGCGCTTGTTTGTGATACCAGCGGCGGAAGGTGCCAAATGAGTATTTAGGTAATTCGCGCCGATGGTCAATTTTCAGTGCTTTATCCAGCAAGACCCGCACCGGTTTTAAACCCGTAACCGCATTAATCACCGGGGCAAAAGGTGTCGATAACGTGCCCATGATGTCGGTATGGCTGAGAATAGCATCGCGCAGTTTGGGTTTGTGGCTGCTGTAACTGGCTTTCGCGCGCTGGATGATGTCACCGATTTTCACATCTGACGGGCATGCTACTTCGCAGCGTTTGCAGTTAGTGCAGTATTTCAAGGCATCGTCATACAGTGCCGGATCTTTCAGGCGCAGACGCTCACCATCAGGACCGGCCTGTTTTGGCCCCGGATAAAGCGGATTAACCTTGGCTACCGGGCAATAAGTGGTGCAAACCGTACATTTTATGCAGCTTTCAAAACTGTTATCACGTGCCAAATGCTTATCCTGAATGTCTCCGTCCTGTGGTAACCATGTCATAGTGTCACCTCCATAGCGCTGACAATTTGCTCTGCAACGAACAGGGCGCTGGTCAGAGAAACTCCGGCCCCGCAGCCTTGTTGCAGCGGATCGTAACCACCCAGTACTGCGCCAATAACATGCAAATTATCCAGTGCAATGCCGCCACGTAGCGCCCGGAGTCGGTTATCGGTATTCACGCCAAACTGCAAATAAGGTTGTGGCGCAAACATATTGCTGTGGCTCCAATCGGCACGGTTTGGCAGCGATAAAATATCCAGATCCAATATGGGCTCATAGACATGCTCAAAGGTCGCCACCAACCCATTACTGAAGAAGCTGCCACTGGCCAGAACCATCTGGGCAGCACGCAATGGAATATCCCCGTGGTTACGGCTATAAAGTCCGGTAATTCGGTTCCCCACCAGTTCGGCACGTAATACCGCATCCCCCGGCATCACAATGCCGCCAAGTTGCTGAAAACGCTGGCGCAGGGCTTGATGCAGGCGCATACCAAGTAACGACGGTGGTAATGTCGGTAGCAGTTGAATGGGTTTACCCACGGCGGCTCGTAGCGCTTCCAGTGGCGCTGACTCATCCAGACCAATACAGGCAGGCAGTAAAATCATTTCCGCCGCGGATGACAAACGCGCTAACTCGTCGGCCAGCGGTTGCAGATTTTCTGGTTGGTCCAATACGCGGGCAATGTTTACCGCACGGAATTCACTGGGGTTATCCCGCAGGCGATCCAATGCAGGCAGATGCAGATAGTCCGGAGTGGCCTCGACACCTTGCTCTTGCAAGGCACTGGCGACCATTTGTGGCTGAAAATCGAGGAACCCCTCAATACCAATCACCGCGACGTTGTGCCATGGCAGTGGGCCTTCCAGTGGTGCAACCGGGATATCCACCGGGCTGAGCCAGGTGGGGCGGCAACTGCCCAATGGGGTAAGGCGTAAATGATTTTTAGCCGCACTGCCAACCAGCTCCAGACCACATCGTTGTAATAGGGATTCCGCTTGTTGCGCCAGTTCCCCCACCTGCCCGATTTGCCCCATCTTGCTGTAAGGATGTTCGGGCGCTAATTCAACTAATGCTTCAAGCGCGCTGAGGGGTTGGCTAACCGCCCGCCCGTCCGGTAATTTTGCCAATAGATCCAAGGAACCGGAGGAAAAATGCAGCGCATTTTGACCGGCGCTGACGATGGCACAATATTTACCTTGCTCAGCCAGACGAATACCGCAGGCCAGCCCCGCTAACCCACCACCGATGATAATCACATCAAATTTCATCTGGTTTCTCCTGAAGATTGGCCGCACGCGGGGTATCATCCAGACCGCAAAGCCCTTGATAAACCCAATGAGTAAACTCACTTTCCCGTAAAGCATCACCCCAAGCTATCGGGCGCACACCTTTCCAGCGCTCATTAAGGAATTGCACCAGCTGTTCACGGGATTGTTGCGGTGTCGTCACCTTAAAACGGCTGAGTAAACCTGCCGCCCGGCAAGCACAAAGCTCCCCCTGACAGGTGCCCATACCAACACGAGTGCGGCGGCGCAAATCCAATAGGTTATTAACTGAAAGAGATTCAATGGCATAGCGCACTTCACCGGCCGTCACCGCCTCACACTCACACACCAAGCTGTTATCCAGACGATTACCCGCCAACAATTGTGTCGCGCGGTCGCCATGGCGATAAACCGCCGAGCCGCGAATACTGGCTGGCAAGGAAATCACTTTGCTGAGAGTCTGTTCTGCTGACTGCTGTGAACCGGGCAGTGGTTCTTGCGCTGTGGTACAGGCTGCCGTCACGCCAAGCTTTTCACAGACTTTGTCTGTCGCCCATTGCGCCATCAGCCGGTAAGTCATCAATTTACCGCCAGTGATGGTAATGAAGCCCTCCAGCCCATCCCGGCTGGCGTGGTCCAGCAGTACAATGCCACGGCTGACATTTCGCCCCGAAGGGTCATCATCACTGGCAACCAAAGGTCTAACCCCAGCATATGCGCGTAAAATGCGCGTTTGCGCCAGTTGTGGTGATAATTTTGATCCTTCGCGAATTAAGGTGTCCACCTCTTGTGGCGTGACAACCATGTTATCTATCTGATCGTATTCAATATGTGTGGAGGTGGTGCCGATCAGTGAGATGGTATCGCCTGGCACCAGAATGTCGGCATCCGCCGGTTTACGGCAGCGGTTGATCACCATGTTATTGATCCGATGGCCCAGGATCAGCAGCGCACCTTTGGCTGGGAACATGCGGATCCGCAGATCGGCGTATTCCGCAATATGTTGCCCCCAGATCCCGGCAGCATTTACCACGATCTGTGCATGAATATCATATTGTCGCTGATTCTTATGATCGAAAACGCGCACACCAGTGACGCGATCCCCCTGGCGTAATAACCCGATAACCTCATGATAAGTCAATACATTAGCGCCGTGCTCGCGGGCATCCAGCATATTGGCAGCGGTTAAGCGGAAGGGGTCAACAGTACCGTCCGGGACTCGGACCGCAGCGATGAGTGAGGGATTGGCGGCGGGCTCTAGGCGCAAAGCCTGCTTCGGATCAATAGCTTGCGCTGCTATTCCGGCTTCCTGACAGCGGGCAATAAATTGCTCCTGATAATCCAGAGAGTCTTCCGGCAAGGTGATAAACAAACCATCCGTTTGCTCAATACAATGGCGGGCAATACGTTTCAGAATTCGGTTTTCTTCAATACATTCACGGGCGGACTCACCATCAGTTACGGCATAGCGCGCACCACTGTGTAATAAGCCATGGTTACGGCCGGTAGCCCCGGTGGCAATGTCATGCCTTTCCAGCAGTGTACAAACCAAACCGCGCCGGGCGCAGTCTCGGGCGATCCCCGCCCCGGTTGCGCCACCACCAATGATGATGACATCCGTTTCTGTGTAAGGAGAACTGTTCGTCATGAAAGACCCCACATTATCAGACAGCCGTCTGGCGGCTAGTTATGAGTCTATTGAGCCACAGTCTTTATGGTTATTGTTTGATAAGGAACAAAAACGAACTAAAAACGAAAACGAAATGGTGTTTAAAAACCATGATTGTGATCAAAGTCACAGGTAATTTATGATTACAGGTTTCAAAATGTTAACCAATCGCTCAAAATTGCCGCCGCTTTCATATAACTGTAACAAATGCGCCATCACTCACAGATAAGTAGCAAGAATTTATCTAGCATGGCGCTCGTTATGGAACATAAACGACAGTAGCTTCGCTGTTTAGCTACCGGACGCCGTTTAACTACCGGATAGATACCAGGCTATACCGGAGTCAAAAACAACAAAAAAGCCATCGGAGGCACTCATGTTGAGTATTTTTAAGCCCGCGCCACATGTGGCACGGCTTCCCGCAGACCAGGTTGATCCCACCTACCGCCGCTTACGCTGGCAAATCTTCATGGGTATCTTCTTCGGTTACGCTGCCTACTATCTGGTACGTAAAAACTTTACTCTGGCCATGCCGTATTTGATCGAACAAGGATTCTCTCGCGGGGATCTCGGCTTCGCATTATCCGGTATTTCAATCGCTTACGGTTTCTCAAAGTTCATCATGGGTTCGGTTTCTGACCGTTCCAACCCACGAGTATTCCTCTCCGCCGGTTTGATTCTCTCTGCGGCCGTGATGCTGTTTATGGGCTTTGTACCCTGGGCAACATCCAGTATCGCCGTAATGTTCGTGCTGCTGTTCTTGTGCGGCTGGTTCCAGGGTATGGGGTGGCCGCCATGTGGCCGTACCATGGTGCACTGGTGGTCGAAGAAAGAACGTGGCGGGATTGTTTCTGTCTGGAACTGCGCCCATAACGTGGGTGGTGGTTTGCCACCATTGCTGTTCCTCCTCGGGATGGCTTGGTTTAACGACTGGAAAGCGGCGCTATACATGCCAGCTTTCGGTGCCATTTTAGTGGCATTAATTGTCTTTGGTCTGATGCGTGATACTCCTCAATCCGTGGGCTTACCGCCAATTGAAGAGTACAAAAACGATTATCCAGATGACTACAGCAAAGAAGCAGAAGAAGAGCTAACCGCCAAGCAAATCTTCATGCAGTATGTGTTCCCGAATAAATTGCTGTGGTATATCGCCATTGCTAACGTTTTTGTTTATTTGTTGCGTTACGGCATCCTCGACTGGTCACCGACCTACCTGAAAGAAGTGAAACACTTCGCACTGGATAAATCGTCATGGGCTTATTTCCTGTATGAATACGCTGGTATTCCAGGGACGCTGCTGTGCGGTTGGATGTCCGACAAAGTGTTTAAAGGCAACCGTGGTGCCACCGGTGTGTTCTTTATGACGTTAGTGACTATCGCCACCATTATTTACTGGCTGAACCCGGTCGGTAATCCAGGTATCGATATGGCTTGTATGATCACTATCGGCTTCCTGATTTATGGTCCAGTCATGTTGATTGGCTTACATGCCCTTGAATTAGCGCCGAAAAAAGCAGCAGGTACCGCGGCAGGCTTCACCGGTCTGTTCGGTTATCTGGGCGGCTCGGTCGCAGCCAGTGCCATCGTAGGTTATACCGTTGACTACTTCGGTTGGGACGGTGGCTTTATGGTGATGATTGGCGGCAGCATCTTGGCTGTGCTGTTGCTGCTCGTGGTGATGTTTAGCGAGAAAAAACATCACGAAGAGATGGCGAGAAAGCAAGACTTATAAGTCTGGCTAGTTAAGTTGTTCTATAGGCTGTGTCGTTATCTATGGATGTATAGCGCCACAGCCTTCATTCTCTACCCAATAGATTTCAAGATGCAGGAAGGCGGCAAACGAATGAATCCCGATGAGCTTACATCAGTAAGTGACTCGGATGAGTGAGAGCAACCAACGCAGCTGCGTCTTGAAAGGCTACGAGTAAATGGAGCACAATCAATGCTAATTCATATAAAAACCCTGGCAGCGAGCATCATTTTGGCATCTTCGGTAGCGGGTATGGCGCACGCGGCAGAGTCATCTTCCTCGGACAAATCCACAGTCACCAAACCTTCAGCAGACAAAGTCGTGATCGCGCATCGTGGCGCCAGTGGCTATTTGCCCGAACATACACTGCCAGCCAAAGCTATGGCTTATGCGCAGGGTGCTGATTATCTTGAACAAGATCTGGTGATGACCAAAGATAATGAGCTAGTGGTTCTGCATGACCATTATCTGGATCGGGTGACGGATGTTGCCGAGCGCTTCCCGGATCGCGCACGTAAAGATGGTCGCTATTACGCCATTGATTTTACGCTGCCGGAAATCAAGTCACTGAAATTTACCGAAGGATTTGATATTGGTAAAGATGGTAAAAAAGTGCAGAGCTTCCCGGGTCGTTTCCCGATGGGCAAATCTGACTTCCGGGTACATACTTTCCAGGAAGAGATTGAATTCGTTCAGGGGCTGAATCATTCGACCGGTAAAAATATCGGTATCTACCCTGAAATCAAAGCGCCTTGGTTCCATCAGCAAGAAGGGAAAGATATTTCCACCAAGGTGTTGGAAGTGCTCAAGCAGTATGGTTACACCACCAAAGCCGACAAAGTTTATCTGCAATGCTTTGATGCGAATGAATTAAAACGTATCAAAAATGTGCTGGAACCGAAGATGGGCATGGACCTGAAATTGGTTCAACTGGTGGCCTATACCGACTGGAACGAAACCTACGAGCAAAAACCTGATGGCAAATGGGTTAATTACAGCTACGACTGGATGTTCAAACCAGGCGCAATGAAGCAAGTCGCGCAATATGCTGACGGCATTGGCCCTGACTACCATATGCTGATTGTCGAAAGCTCCACGCCAGATAACATCAAGCTGACCAATATGGTGAAAGAAGCTCATGCCAGCAATATGATGGTTCATCCGTACACCATCCGTGCTGACAAGCTGCCTAAATACGCCACTGACGTTAATCAGCTGTTCGATATTATTTACAATCAGGCGCAAGTTGACGGTGTGTTTACTGACTTCCCCGATAAAGGCGTGCAGTTCCTGCAAAAACAGGGGCAGCATCAATAAGTTGATGGCCTGACATTAACGAGAATAAGAAAATGGCGCACTGATAATTAAGTGCGCCATTTTTTCTCATAAATGAAAAGTCAGTTACTTATCAGTACCTAAAAACATTTTGCGCAGATAGTGCGGCACCGCATCATCAACATTCGAGCCAATCACTTCCAGATTCGGCAACATATCTTTCAGGCGCTGATGAGCATCACGCATGATGCAGCCTTTGCCAGACATGGACAGCATTTCCAAGTCATTCATCCCATCACCAAACGCGATACATTCTTTCAGTGAATAACCAATGATCTTGGCAACTTGTTCAAGTGCATGGCCCTTAGAGACACCTCCGCCCATCACTTCCAGACAAGTTGGGAAGGAGAAACTGACATTAACCCGATCGCCCCAACGTGCATTGATGGCTTCTTCTAAAATCAATAACTTGTCGTGATCTTCGCAAGTGAAATAGACCTTACACACCCCTTCGGTCGGCAGCAGAGCGGGTTCGAACACTTGGTAGTTGAACACAGATTCACGGAAAAACTCTTTCTGCGCCGGGCTTTCACGGTTCATATACCATTCATCGTTCAAATAGACGTTGGTTAAGATATCCGGATTATGGTGTTCAATATTGTACAAATCACGGGCGATATCAGCATCAAGGTTATGGCTGAAAATCAGTTCCCCTGCGGTGTTGTGCACACGCGCGCCATTGGAGGTGATCATAAAGGCACTGATCTCCAGGCTATCGCGGATCTGCGCCACATCGATATGATGGCGGCCAGTTGCAAATACAAAGTGCACATCACGTTGCGTCAGCAACTTAAGTGTTTCTTTGGCATACGGCGTCAGGATGTGGTCGGGTGACAGTAAGGTGCCATCTAAATCGGAAGCAACAACATGATACATAGCGGTATGTTCTAACCTCTGGTGACGTCGGGGTCTAATGGCCGACTGATTGTTTTATGCTGCAAGAAGGGTGAGGTTGCGCAAAAAAACGCAATATGGCGCTTAGCGCCTCGGCACGCAGCTGGTCCTGCTCGAACAGGATCTCATGGCGTGCCCCTTGAATGACCATAGGTTGCCCCCCTTCGCAAGGGTGCCCCGCCAGAGTCATAGCCTGAGAAAAAGCATTGTGGGCCGGGTTATGGACTACCCGATCCTCACTGGCCTGCAATAGCAGAACCGGCGTGGTGATTTTGTCTGCTTCGGCGATAATTTGCTCCCCCACCAGCAGACTTTCACGGATCCAGTGATATGTTGGCCCGCCGACTCGGATTTCCGGCGTATCAGCATATTGACGCAAATAGCGGCGATAGCGCTCGCGACTGTGGGTCAGCATATTGACCAGATAGGGCAATGGCCGCCACTGACCAGTTCCGATAGCGTAATAATCCCGCAACTTTTGGTGCCCTTCGGCCCAATCGACAATCCGGTGGGCCAGCCAACCCGGCATCGGCAAATGAATACCAAACATCGGCGCACAAAGTGCAACAGCATCAAAGGCGTTAGGTTCTCTGGCCAGAAAACGCGTCAGAATGGCGCCGCCCATGGAATGGGCCAAAGCAAAACGCTGCTGATAACGGCTATTCGTGATTTCACGCTGCACTAACTGCGCAAAATCCTCAATATAATCATCGAATTTGATCACATGGCCGCGATTGTGATCCTCAAGCATGCGCCCGGATTTACCCTGCCCACGATGATCCAGCACAATAACATCATAGCCTTGCTGGAAAAGATCATAGGCCACTTCAGGATATTTAACGTAACTTTCAATGCGGCCGGGCACCACAACCACTACACGAGTATGTTGCGGGGCACAAAAGCGGACATAGCGGATAGGAATATTATCGACTCCCATAAACTCGTCTTCATCGCGCTGCTGCCAGAAATCTAGCAATGGGCCGTTAACAAAGGCAGCAAACTGCTCTTCACGGGTCAACCAGCTAGTCATATGATTATCTAACGGCATAACGTCGCTCGCTGTTCAGTGAACAAATAGTCATTCTGTGAGCCATAGCACAACTATTAGCAATAGAGTATTGTGGCATAAATTTGCGCATTCCGGGAGCTTTGCCGATGACCTTAGACTGGTGGTTAACTTATTTGCTGACAACACTTATCCTCAGTCTGTCCCCCGGCTCTGGTGCCATTAACACCATGAGTACCGCTATCAGCCATGGTACCCGTGGGGTGGTTGCCTCAATTTGCGGATTACAGCTTGGGTTAGCGGTACATATTGTGCTGGTTGGTGTCGGTCTTGGCGCACTGATTTCACAATCGCTATTGGCATTTGAAATATTAAAATGGCTCGGCGCGGCTTACCTAATCTGGCTCGGTATCCAGCAATGGCGTGCCGCCGGTGCGCTGGATCTGCATGCATTAGCCAACAGTATGCCTCGGCGCAAACTCTTTAAACGCGCGGTATTTGTTAACCTGACCAACCCGAAAAGCATTGTGTTCCTGGCCGCATTATTCCCGCAATTTGTGCTGCCAAATCAACCACAAGTGGCGCAATATCTGATTCTCGGCTGTACCAGTGTGATTGTCGATATCATCGTGATGATTGGCTACGCCACTCTTGCCACACGAATTGCTGGCTGGATTAAATCACCACATCAAATGAAATTACTGAACCGGATATTTGGCGGCTTATTTATGCTGGTTGGCGCATTATTGGCAACCGCCAGAAAAGTATAGAGTTTGTGGTCCCAACCGGACAAAACGGTTGGGATTATCCATTAGCGGGACAAAATCAGATGAATGCCAAAACCGGTGAATAACACCCCAGCCAAGCCATCAATCCATTTGGACAACCGCTGATAGCCACGGCGCATCACTGGTAACGCAAATATGCAGGCGACCACGCTGAACCAGACGAACGTTTCCCCAACAATCAAGACAAACAGTCCCCAGCGCGCGCCCGCGCTAACATCATCACCGACAAACAATGAAAATACGCTACCGAAATAGATAACGGCTTTGGGATTCGAGAGGTTGGTCAGAAAGCCGCGCAGGAAAGTCCGGCCACGCGCGGGCAGCACAACCTGTACTTCAGTTTCTGTGGTATCACGTTTGCTGCGGGCAGATTTTAGCAACTGCCAGCCCATCCAGCACAGATACAAGCCGCCACCGACCATAATAATCTGATGCAACCACGCCATTTTCTGCAAGATCAGATTCAGCCCCATCAGCGCGACACCGGCCCAGATAACAATACCGAGTGAAATCCCCACCACCCCCATCATCGCCTCGCCACGTGAACGACTGACAGCAGTTTGGGAGACAAAGAAGAAATCAGGCCCCGGGCTCATCAGAGCCACTAGGTGTACCAGTGCGACCGTCAGAAATAGCATTAGCATGGATAGGTTCTCATCGACCCTGCGGGCTTGAAACCGCAGCGGCGTTAGTCATCATTATTGTCTACATGGTCACGGATCATGGCCATAAAGGGTGCGCCAAAGCGCTCCAGCTTGCGCTGCCCGACACCATTGACACTCAGTAGCTCGCTGGCAGTAATTGGCATCTGCTCAGCCATCTCCAGCAACGTGGCATCGTTAAACACCACATAAGGCGGAATATTGCCTTCGTCGGCGATAGATTTGCGTAACTTACGTAATTTGGCGAATAACTTGCGATCGTAATTGCCACCATAAGATTTTTGATTGGCACTGCTGCGCACTTTCAGGCTCTGAATACGTGGCACCGCCAATTGCAGTGGCAATTCAGCGCGCAATACCGGGCGCGCCGCTTCCGTCAATTGTAAGGCGGAGAACATTGCAATATTCTGGCTCAATAATCCGAGGTGAATAAGCTGGCGCAATACACTGACCCAGTGTTCATGACTTTGTTCGCGACCAATGCCATACACTGATAGCTTGTCATGACCAAATTCACGAATGCGCTGGTTATTGGCCCCACGCAGCACCTCAACGATATACCCCAGACCAAAGCGCTGTCCAACCCGATAAACACACGACAGCGCTTTTTGTGCATCAGCTAACCCATCGTAGCGCTTGGGCGGATCAAGGCAGATATCGCAGTTGCCGCATGATTGCTGTTTGCCCTCGCCAAAATAGTTGAGCAAAACCAACCGGCGGCAGGTTTGCGCTTCAGCGAAAGCCCCCATCGCATTGAGTTTATGCCGCTCAATATCCTGTTGCGCACCCGCGGGCTTCTCTTCCAGACAGCGGCGTAACCATGCCATATCTGCCGGGTCATACAGCAGCATGGCCTCGGCGGGTAAGCCATCACGCCCGGCACGGCCGGTTTCCTGATAGTAAGACTCGATAGTACGCGGAATATCAAAATGCACCACAAAGCGGACGTTGGGTTTATTAATCCCCATACCGAAGGCTACGGTGGCCACCACGACTTGCAAGTCATCGCGCTGAAAAGCCTCTTGCACTTGTGCGCGACGCTCATTATCCAACCCGGCGTGATAAGCAGCAACACTCAGGCCACGGCTTTGCAAACGGGCGGTGGTGTCTTCCACTTTTGCCCGGCTATTGCAGTAAATAATGCCACTTTTGCCGCGTTGGTCCTGCACAAAACGCCACAGTTGATCGAGCGGTTTAAACTTCTCGACCAGGGTGTAGCGGATATTGGGGCGGTCAAAGCTACTGACCTGAATCAATGGCTGATCCAGATTGAGCAAGCGCACGATATCACCGCGCGTCGCTTCATCCGCCGTGGCGGTCAGTGCAATAACCGGCAAATCAGGAAAACGTTGTTTTAACTGACCAAGAGCACGGTATTCCGGGCGGAAATCATGCCCCCATTGAGAGATACAGTGGGCTTCATCCACGGCCAATAGCGCAGGTCGCCACTGATGCAGTTGATCAAGAAAGCTCTCCATTACCAGACGTTCTGGCGCGATGTACAGCAGCTTAATCTGGCCGCTGCGACACCCATCCATCACCGCCAATTGCTGTTCGCGGTTTTGCGACGAGTTTAAGCACCCCGCCCCCACGCCATAGGCCAGCAGTTGGTCAACCTGGTCTTTCATCAACGAGATTAAAGGAGAAACCACCAGTGTCAGCCCATCCGTCACCAGTGCCGGAATCTGATAACACAAGGATTTACCCCCACCCGTTGGCATCACTACCAGGCAATCTTGTCCTGATAGGGTGGCGTTGATAATTTCCTGTTGTCCGGGCCGGAATTGCTGATAGCCAAAAGTATCGCGCAATACTTGCTGTGCCAGTAATTCCCTATTTATCACTGCTGCGGTTGACACACTCTTCCCCAACTATTAGATCTGCACAGGCCGGTTAGCCGGCCTGTGTCTGAAACTTTTCTAACGCCGGATGACGTTAAAGGACATCATTCAACATGATACCCACACCCACCCGTGTTTGCCTAAAGTTATAGTCAATCATTGACTCACCATAGCCACTGAACACTTGGGTATAGAAACGGACATGTTTAGTGATTGGGTAGCTCCAGCCCATTTCAGCGCCGCCGTAACCGGTATTCCAGTTATAGCGCCCATCAAGACTGAATACGCTGTCACCCAAGGCATAACCGACTTTCAGACGATAATAACCCATGTATTTATTGATATCTGGGTTGTCATCTTTTGCGTCACTTTCAGGAATACGATACCAAGGCTTCAGGTCAATTTCCAAGTTACCGCGCTGAGCCATCAAACGAGTATAAACACGATCCCAGCTACGTGAAGTTGGGTCGGCTTTACCATTCGACTGGTGGTTATAACCAAATTCGACCTCACGAAAAGTCCAACCCGCTAACTCATAATCGGTTGCCCACGCCAGGAATATCTGTGGTTCGTAGTTGGTTTCACGGAATGGCGAGGACTCGTCGCTGTTAGATGCCTGCCACCAAGAGCGCTGGGTATAAGACGCCCCCAGTAATGAATTATCACCCGCAATACCACGCCAGATAGGGAAGCCCAAACTCAGTTGGAACTTAACTTCATCTTTCTTCGCATTTTCAGCCCAATCATAAGAGCTGATCGCATCTTTATTGATATCGCTGGTGTAGGTATATAGCAGATAGTTAGTTTCATACGGATAAAGCAGGAATGGATTATCGTGATCCTGCAACATTGCCGCGATAATACTGCCACGCACCGCTGGTGCATCGTGAATCTTCTCAACCGTCGCAACATCTGCCTGTGCCAAGGTTGGCGCCAGTAATAGCGCTATTAATATCTGCCAAAATCTACCCATAACTCCCCCATCCCCTTACGAATTATTTCTATTTGTAATGAAAACAGCTCATTCTACACACAAATGTTATCTTGGATTAGTGTTGTTTATATTTATGATTTAACGACTGGAAAACAACAAAATAGGAGCATAAAATAAACAACTCATTAACTTGTGGGATAATTGCCCATAAATAGTCACTAAGAGAACAGACTGCAATGTCAGTTACACCGTTAACGCTGGAAGGTGCTCGTCAAGTCATCGGGGAAATCTTTGTCTATCACATGCCTTTTAATCGTGAATTAGGCCTAAAATTAACCCGCTTCGAGCAAGATTACGCTGAAATTACTTTTGATAATAATGACAAATTAGTCGGTAATATCGCACAAAGGATCCTGCATGGCGGGGTTATCGCCGCAGTACTGGATGTCGCTGCCGGTTTGGTGTGTGTCGGTAACAGCCTGGTTCGTCATGAGCCCTTGATTCAAGAACAACTGCAAATGAAGCTAGCTAAAATGGGCACTATCGACCTACGAGTCGATTATTTGCGCCCGGGCCGTGGCGAGCATTTCATCGCCAGCAGCAGTATTTTACGTAGCGGTAATAAGGTCTCAGTTGCCAGAGTTGAGCTGCATAATGAAAAGCAAATTCATATCGCCAGCGCCACAGCGACCTATCTGGTGGGGTAATTAGACTTTAAGCGGTGATGATTAGTCGCTCGAAGTTAAGTACACTCACCGCATCTCCTTTCTTGTTCCGAGCCACACCATGGATAAACAACAAACTCGTCAGGGCATTTTCTTTGCTCTGGCTGCCTATTTTATTTGGGGTATTGCCCCTGCTTATTTCAAGCTAATCCAACAGGTGCCGGCTGATGAAATCTTGACTCATCGCATTATCTGGTCATTTTTCTTTATGCTGATACTGCTGACTGTCAGCCGTAATTGGCCACAAGTTCGCAGTGCCTGTAGAAATCGTAAGCGCCTACTTTTACTGGCAGTGACCGCCGTATTGATTGCCTGTAACTGGCTATTGTTTATCTGGGCGGTGAACCATAACCATATGCTGGAAGCCAGCTTAGGTTACTTTATAAACCCGCTGGTCAATGTGCTATTTGGCATGCTGTTTCTGGGTGAGCGTTTTCGCCGTATGCAGTGGGTCGCGGTAGCACTGGCTTTTGGTGGTGTATTAATTCAGCTGTGGCAGTTTGGCTCACTCCCCGTTATCGGCTTAGGTCTGGCGATTACTTTTGCCCTATATGGCCTGATACGTAAAAAACTGGGAATTGATGCCCAAACCGGGATGTTGGTGGAAACCATGTGGTTGCTGCCCATCGCGGCGGTCTATCTGTTCTTTGTTGCCGACAGCCCAACCAGCCATCTGAGCGCCAATACCTGGTCGCTGAATGTATTGCTCGCCGCTGCCGGGGTGATAACCACTATCCCGCTGCTATTCTTCACCGCTGCGGCCACTCGTTTACGGCTATCGACATTGGGCTTCTTCCAGTATCTGGGGCCGACATTGATGTTTATTCTGGCGGTGACCTTCTACGGCGAGACTATCGGCAACGATAAAATGGTGACTTTCGCCTTTATCTGGGCGGCATTGTTACTGTTCACGCTAGATGCGCTCTATACCCAACGCAAGCTGCGGGCCTAACCATCACAATCCCCCCACAACTGGAGTTGCAGCTAACCCCTGCAACTCCAAGCCCCAAGACTAGAGCCAGTTTTTGCGCTTGAAATAGAGGTACGGAGCCAGGCCAGCAATAATCATCAAGCTAATTGCTCCCGGATAACCAAATGACCAGCGCAGCTCTGGCATGAATTCAAAGTTCATCCCATAACTAGAAGCCACCAGTGTTGGCGGCAGGAAGACCACCGAGACAACTGAGAAGATCTTGATGATGCGGTTCTGCTCGATGTTGATAAAACCCATCGCAGCCTGCATCAGGAAGTTAACTTTCTGGAACAAGGATTCATTGTGTGGCAACAGCGATTCGATATCGCGTAGGACTTCACGCGCCTGTTCCAACTGGCCGCTGGGCAAACGCGCCTTACGTACCAGAAAATTCAGCGCCCGCTGGGTATCCATCAGACACAGTCGCACTTTCCAGCCGATATCTTCCTGCTCCGCCAAGGTCGACAGCGCGGCATCATATTCATCACCTTGCTGGCCTTCCATGATAACCCGGCTTAATGCTTCCAAATCGCTGTAAATATTCTCGATTTCATCAGCCAGCTGTTCAATTTTAGTCTCAAACAGATCCAGCAGCAGCTCATAGGCATTGCCATCAACCAGTGTCTGGTTGCGCGCGCGCATACGGTACAAACGAAATGCCGGTAATTCACGTTCACGCAGGGTATAAAGGCGACCATCACGGATAGTAAATGCCACGGTTGAGTTACCGGCGTGATCTTCGGCATCTTCATAATAGAAGAAGGAGTGAATATGTAGGCCATCTTCATCTTCAAAGAAGCGTGCGGAGGCCTCGATGTCATCTAGCTCTGGCCGAGTCGCCAGACTTTGCCCTAGTTCAGACTGGACGCGTTCCCGCTCCCCCTCTTCTGGCTCGACTAAATCGACCCAAATTGAGGTAGTCAGGTCATCTGATTCATCCAGCTCCAAACGGGATAAGCGATTGTTACTTAATTTAAATGCGCTCAGCATGTGCCAAAACTCCCTTGCGGTGTGGATAGGGGAAACGCATTGAAGCACAGAAACAGGTGAGTATTGAAATACCGTTTGTTTCAGACCATAAGGAGATCTGACTCACAGCGACGGTTTAGCGGGGTCGCTGACAACCACGAAGGCTATCAGCAAAGATGAGGATAGCCTTAGAAGTTGCACCATATGAACAGGTTATTGAGCCAGTATCTACTGGGTGTGTCCAAGGCGAATGTCCTCATCAAGAATAGTGCGCGCATGTTACGCCGAGAAGAAAAAGACTGTCAACCGGTTAAAAGTTGCTACTCCACAGCCCAAATGAGAAAGCACGACATTTGGATGATGAGAGTAAAAAAAACCGAAGCCAACTTCGGCCTCGGTTTTGCGTATCCTGCGTATTCATTTAACCAATAATCAGGTGAAATTCACAAACAGGCTTTCCCTTTGGTATTGGCAAAATATCAACGCTTTATGTTTTTAAACTGTTTAGTAGTGTCGGTCAGTGCAATCTCTGTCGGCAGTCGTTCCATAGAACTGGCACCGTAGAAACCATCACATTGCGGGCAATTATCCATGATGTATTGCGCATCTTCAGGCGTCGAAATTGGCCCGCCGTGGCACAGGACAATAATATCCTCACGCACGGCTTTCGCCGCCGCCGCCCACTCATTAATCAATGGCACGCAGTCAGCCAGCTTCAGTGCAGTATCAGCACCAATGTTACCGCCGGTCGTCAGCCCCATATGAGGAACAATAATATCGGCTCCTGCTTGGGTCATAGCAACGGCATCTGCGGCACTGAAGACATAAGGTGTCGTCAGCAAATCTTTCTCATGGGCCAGGCGGATCATATCAACTTCCAAGCCATAACCCATGCCGGTCTCTTCAAGGTTGGCGCGGAAGTTACCGTCAATTAAGCCGACAGTAGGGAAGTTCTGCACACCAGAGAAGCCCAAGTCTTTCAAATGGTCCAAAAAGTGATCGAACTGACAGAATGGGTCGGTCCCATTAACCCCGGCCAGCACCGGTGTTTTCTTGACGACTGGCAGCACTTCTTTAGCCATATCGACCACAATTTCATTCGCATTACCGTACGCCAGCAGCCCTGCTAGCGAACCACGGCCCGCCATACGATAGCGGCCAGAGTTATAGATAACGATTAAATCAATACCGCCAGCCTCTTCGCATTTAGCTGACAACCCTGTACCCGCACCGCCGCCGATAATCGGCTCACGGCGGGCAATCATTTCCCGGAATTTAGCCAATATGGCCTGGCGTTGAAATTTTGGCATATGTTTCTCCACAAATTAAATGGCCCTAAACCCGTCATACTTCAAACTGCATGTGCGTTGGCTGCCTTCGCTCACCCCAGTCACTGACTCGTGTAAGCTCCTGGGGATTTACTCAGTTGCCGCCTTCCTGCAACTCGAATTATTTAGGGTTGGATGGGCTCTTTGCTATTTCTTTAAAGTTTTCTACCGCAGCCTGAGCAAATTCCGGGTCGTTAATATTGAACGGATAATGCACCAAGCGGCGTTTTTCGGTTTGAATAACAGTCTCTTCCAGTGTCTGAATAAAAGCTTTTAACGCCTTTTCATCCCAGAATGGCTGGCCGGGCGCATCCAGTGCAGAGAAACCGCCTTCTGGAATTAAGAAGCGGACTTCGCCTTGGCAGCGATTTAACTTCTCGCCAATCCAGCGTGCCATTTGGATGTTCTCTTGCTCGGTGGTGCGCATCAGCGTGACTTGTGCATTATGTTTATAGAACAAGCGATCCGCATATTTCGCCGGAATCGTTGCCGGGCTACCAAAATTGACCATATCCAAAGCACCACAGGAGCCAACATAAGGGATATTGGTATGAGCAATGGCATCGAACCGTTCTGGGCCGCAGGCCAATACCCCATCAAATAACAAATCGCAAACTTCAGTAGTAGTCAGATCCAGCGCCCCGGCCAATAAACCACTTTCGGCCAGTTTCTCCATGGCCTTGCCGCCGCTCCCGGTGGCGTGAAAAACCAGACAATCATATTCTGACGATAATGCTGCACTGACTGCTTGAATACAGGGGGTGGTCACGCCAAACATCGTCAGCCCCAGCGCCGGTTTGTCATCCGTGGCTGTCTCTGCTTTCGCAAAGTAAACCGCACCGGCAATTTGATGGGCGGCATTACTCAATACCCGGCGAGAAATGCGGTTAAGTCCGGCAATATCAGTGACTGAGTACATCATGGCGATATCACTCGCGCCGATATAACCGGAAACATCACCCGAAGCCATGGTAGAAACCATCAGTTTAGGAATACCGATGGGCAAACTTTGCATCGCGGGAGTTATCAGTGCCGTACCGCCAGATCCCCCCAGACCTAACAGCGCAGCGACATCTTCACGGCTATTGATAAAGCACTCAAAAGCCTGCGCCATCGCGCTTATTGCTCGCCCTCGATCACCACAGAAAACCGCCTGACGCCCATCTGGGTGATAGCTCGCCACGGTCTCGGCCGAAATATCCGCACCACCGACCTGCTGACCTTCTTTCGTCGATAAATCAACCGTGACTGTCGTCAAGCCGGTTGCTTTAATCAATGCACTGACATACGCCAGCTCTTCGCCTTTGGTATCTGTCGTGGTAGCAATATAAATATGACGAGGCATCTGAACATCCTTCTATGAATGCGCGAACAACTCACTTGTATGGGAAGTTTGTTTTCTTTTACTGCCGAACAATGAAGCGAGTTGGTTAAGATAGAATCATATTGAGACTGTCGTATCATTTACGCAAAGATCATAGCCCAAATATGAGACGACAGTCTCAAAATTAGTTTGAATGCGGCGTGCTTTCATGGCGATTTGTGCAAACGGTTTGTTATAGTGAGCACAAATACGATCTGT
Organism: Yersinia alsatica; assembly: GCF_902170305.1. Classification (GTDB taxonomy): domain Bacteria; phylum Pseudomonadota; class Gammaproteobacteria; order Enterobacterales; family Enterobacteriaceae; genus Yersinia; species Yersinia alsatica. The sequence continues at coordinate 79,662 of NZ_CABHWW010000015.1, forward strand.
AGCCCTGGAGTGACCGTGAATAATCAGGATAAACAGGAAAGCTCCTCTCCATCATTGACCACCATTAGGGCCAGAACCCGGCGGTTACTTATCGATACCGCGATGTCGATGTATGAACAAGGCGCGTTTCCATCAATCACCGAAGTGGCAAATGCCGCCCAACTTTCCCGTGCTACGGCTTATCGCTATTTCCCGACACAGAGTGCGCTGGTCTCTGCGATGGTTGATGAAAGCCTTGGCCCGATTTTGTCATGGCAGCCGACTCAACCCGATGCACGCCAACGCATTGCTGAATTACTCTCATTTGCTTATCCGCGCATGTTGCAACACGAAGGTGTGTTGCGGGCCGCTCTGCATCTCTCGTTACAACAATGGGCTGATAATCGTAACCACCCCAATAATGAAGAAAAATTAGTTCGTGGTAACCGTAAGCGGCTGTTAAAGCTGGCTGTCGAGCCATTGGAAGGAAAGCTGGAGCCGGAAGCGCTGCAACGGGTGATCCACGCTTTTTCACTCATTTACGGGTCAGAAGTCTTTATGGTGCTGAAAGATATTTGGCATTTAGATGAGGCGGGAATTCAGGATGTCACTCAGTGGATGGGCAAAGCCATTTTATTGCAGGCAGAAACCGACGCACGTCTGGCTGTCCAGGATAAGAGCGAGGGCCGCTAATTCCGCGGCAGCCTTGAGTTATAAGCTTACTCGGGTAGGTGAATGCCGCTAACACCATTGCGGCGTCAAGGCCGCAGGGTAAGTTTAGACGGCTTCCAGACGTGCATATGCCGCCACTAGCCACTTAATGCCTTCACCGGGGAAAGCAATCTGCAACCGGCTGTGCTCACCGCTACCTTCCAGATTAACCACCGTGCCTTCACCGAATTTAGGATGGCGCACTCGCTGCCCCAATGAGAATCCGCTGTCATTTTCGTGCATCGGCGTCCCCATGCGGCGGTGATTGACCGGACGAGAGACTGTCGCGCGTAGCCGCACCTCCTCAACACACTCTTGCGGCAGTTCGCCGATGAAACGTGATGGGCGGTGATTGACTTCTTTGCCATACAGACGGCGGCTCTCAGCATAGCAGAGCGTCAGTTTCTGCATGGCGCGGGTAACGCCAACATAGGCCAACCGGCGCTCTTCCTCCAGACGCCCGCCTTCATCCAAGGACATCTGGCTTGGGAACATCCCCTCTTCCATACCCACTATGAATACCTGTGGGAACTCCAGACCCTTTGCTGAATGGAGCGTCATCAGTTGCACTGCATCCTGATAAGCATCGGCCTGCCCCTCTCCAGCCTCCAGCGCCGCATGAGAGAGAAACGCCTGTAGTGGCATCAGGTCTTGATCTTCGTCCTGATAGCTATATTGGCGGGTAGCATTGACCAGCTCTTCAAGGTTCTCAATACGTGCCTGGCCTTTTTCACCCTTCTCTTGCTCGTACATTGACCACAAACCAGAATCACGAATGACACGGTCGGTTTGCACGTGCAGCGGCATATCGGCGGTTTCATGGGACAGTGAGTCCACCAGCTCGACAAAACGTTGCAACGCAGAGGCGGCACGGCCTGCCAGCACTTTTTCCTGCAACATGGCGCGGGTTGATTGCCACAAGGTTAACTGGCGGTCACGGGCAGTCTGACGCACCACATCTAAGGTGCGATCGCCAATACCCCGCGTCGGCGTATTGACCACCCGCTCGAAGGCCGCATCATCATTGCGATTAGAAATCAGGCGCAAATAGGCCAATGCATCTTTAATTTCCTGACGTTCGAAGAAGCGCTGACCGCCATAAATACGGTACGGCATTGCAGTCTGCAATAAGGCCTCTTCCAGCACCCGCGATTGGGCGTTACTACGATACAAAATGGCACAATCATTCAGCGCGCCACCATTGTCTTGCCAAGCTTTAATGCGGTTAACCACGAAGCGGGCTTCATCCAGCTCATTAAAGGCGCAATAGAGCGAGATAGGCTCGCCTTCCGCCCCTTCCGTCCACAAGTTCTTACCCATGCGGCCATCATTATGGGCAATCAGGGCATTAGCGGCGGTCAGAATATTGCTGGTCGAGCGGTAATTCTGCTCCAGACGGATAGTTTCGGCACCGGGAAAATCTTTCAGGAAGCGCTGGATATTCTCTACTTGCGCCCCACGCCAGCCATAAATTGACTGGTCATCATCGCCGACGATCATCACATTGGAGCGCTCACCTGCCAGCAGGCGAATCCAGGCGTACTGGATGTTGTTGGTATCCTGGAACTCATCCACCAGAATATTGGTAAAACGTTCACGATAATGATTAAGAATATGCGGCTTGTTCAGCCACAGTTCGTGAGCGCGCAGCAGCAGCTCGGCAAAATCCACCAGCCCCGCTCGGTCACAGGCTTCCTGATAAGCTTGATAGATACGCAGCCAAGTGGCTTCGACCGGGTTACCGTAGCTTTCAATATGCTGCGGACGTAGCCCTTCATCTTTTTTGCCATTGATGTACCACATCGCCTGACGCGGTGGCCATTGCTTCTCATCTAAATTCAGAGCTTTAACCAAGCGCTTCAATAACCGCAGTTGGTCATCGCTATCAAGAATTTGGAAATCCTGCGGCAGATTGGCATCCATATGATGGGCGCGCAGCAACCGGTGCGCCAGCCCGTGGAAAGTACCAATCCACATCCCGCCCTGACTGGTTCCAATCAAGTGCTCAATGCGGTGGCGCATTTCAGCGGCAGCTTTATTGGTGAAGGTCACCGCGATAATGGAATAGGGAGAGGCGTTTTCGACCGACAATAGCCAGGCAATACGATGAACCAGCACGCGGGTTTTGCCACTGCCCGCACCGGCCAGTACCAACAGGTTGCAGCGTGGCGCAGCCACGGCTTCGCGTTGTTTTTCATTCAGGCTGTCGAGCAGATCAGAAACGTCCATAGGCACCGTTCATCGGGTAAGAGAAAATAGCTAAATCGCCGGTTATCCGACTATTTTACCAGCATTCCACTGTGAATTTATACAGAGTTATTGCAGAGGATTATAGCAATGCTGTCAGGGAAGCCAACTGCGAAATCTCAATATGTGGCAATAACCGGCTATCACGGGCAGTCATCAAGCTTTGTTGCCGATCGTTAATCCAGCACGCTTGCATGCCGCAACGTAGCGAACCGGCGACATCGGTGGTCAAATCATCACCAACATGCAAGATATGTTTCAGTGGAATATCCAGATGGTTCGCCGCTTTATGGTACATATCGCGGAAAGGTTTGGCGCGGCCATGAGGGCCAGAGCGCAACACAAACTGGAAATAAGTGTCCAGACCGCAAGCTTTAGGATCGGCATTGCCATTGGTAATCGCCACCAGCGGATAATGTTCGGCCAGCGCGCTCAAGGTGTCATGCGTGGCTGGCGGCACATAGATGCGGCTACGCCATACGGCGAAATTTTCCATGGCAGCATCAGCGCCACATTGTGCTTCTGACTTACTCAGGCCATGACGAATCAGGCCCAGCTCGATAGCATGCCAGCGCCACTGGGTGACATCGTGGTAAATATCAGGGTCTTGCGCCAGTAACTCACTGCGAAAACGTTGAAAATCTGTGGCTTGTAGCTGTGCCAAATTGGGATGGTACTGCTGTAAAAATGCCACAGACTCTTGCTCTGTACGGGCTATCACTGGCCGGTTGTCGTACAGGGTGTCATCCAAGTCGAAAGTAATGGCGGAAATCCGCTCCAGTGGACGATAAAAATGCATCAAGATTTGCCTCGTTTGGCCCGTGGATGAGCAGCATCATACACTGTTGCCAGATGTTGAAAGTCAAGATGGGTATAAATTTGTGTGGTGGTCAGATTGGCATGCCCCAGCAGCTCTTGCACTGCGCGCAGATCACCACTGGACTCCAGCATATGAGTCGCAAAAGAGTGGCGCAATTTGTGGGGATGAATATGGCTGCTGACTCCCTGCTTCACGCCCCATTCAGCAAAGCGTTTTTGTACATTACGCGCTGAAATTCGCTTACCGGTATTGGCCAAGAAAATGGCGTCATCTTGCGGTTCAAACAGCTCACGCAGCGCCAACCAATGTTCTAACCAAGTGACTGCTGTTTTGCCAATCGGGACTTTGCGCTCTTTGCTGCCTTTACCCATTACCCAGACTTCGCCGCTGGCTAAATCGACATGTTTGCAGTTCATGCCTACCAGTTCAGATAAACGCAAACCCGCGCCATACATCACTTCCAGCATCGCCCGGTCACGCACGGCCAAAGGGTCATTCAAATCGATATCCAGCAGTTTATCGACTTCATCGACATCAATATTTTTCGGCAAATGGCGGCCAGAGCGCGGGGTACTGATCCCTTTGGCTGGATTAGCTTGCAGTACACCCTGGCTGACCAACCAGTTAAGGAAACTGCGCAATGCCGAGAGCCGCAAAGCAAGGCTGGAAGAGTGCAAACCGGCACGTTTACTGCGGGAAACCAGTGAGCGAACCTGAGCGGCATCCAGCGTTTGCCAGTGCGCAAGGCCCATTTGCTCGCCTATCTCCATCAGTGCCTGTAGCTGACGCCGATAGCTGGTGATGGTCAATGGGCTGAGCTGACGCTCAACTTTGAGATAACGCAGGAAAGCCTCTACCTGCGGGGCAAGCGAGGCACTGAATTCGGTCATACCGGCTCTATCCAGCGCTCCAGCAAGCTCGGCAATAACGTTGATAACTGATTCAGCATCACGGTACCCATACCCTGCTGATAATGCTGTGTATCGCGGCTGCTAAAAATAATCACCCCTAAATCGCCGTCTTTACCCAACAATGACAGCGCCACGGACCCCACTTGCTTAGCTTGCGGCAATAGCAGCAACAGCTCCGGCCCGTTTAGGCTGCCCAGATAGTGCCGTTCATTGCCCAGACGCTGAATACGCATAGGTTCAAAAGCATGGCGAGACAGACCTAAATGGGTGAAATCAGACGGCGCGCCTATTTGCCAACGGTCAGTGAACAGCCGGACATTCGCCCCCGCCAGACCGAAATCTCGGGCCCAGCGCTGCAAACGGTTAAGCATATCTTGCAAGCTACTGGCGGCAGCAAGATTGCTCTGGAGTTGCAGTAAGCGGCTGAACAGCACTTCATTCAGGCCCGCCTGCTCCATCAGCAAAGTGATTTCTTCTTCCAACTGGCCTATCTGATTACGCTGACGCCCCAGTTGCCACTCTACCAGCGAGACTGTGCCTCTCACCGGATGAGGGATATGCATCTGTTCAACCAAACGCGCGTTGCGAATAAAGAAGTCGGGATTTTGCAATAAATACTGCATGACGGCATCGTCATCTAACTCGACACCGGCTAGCGCCTGCTCCTCATAACTTTTCATGTAACACCCGTTATAAATGGATAAATCCGTCGTAAACATGGGTCGCTGGCCCGGTCATATACAATGGGTGACCCGGCCCTTTCCAACTAATATGCAAACTGCCGCCGGGCAGTTCGACATCAACCTCTTCACCCAATAATTCTTGCTGAATCCCGACCGCAACTGCGGCGCAAGCCCCACTACCACAGGCTTGAGTTTCACCGGCACCACGTTCATACACTCGTAGGCGGATATGTTCCCGGCTCACCACCTGCATAAAACCGATATTGGCACGTTCTGGGAAGCGCTCATGGCTTTCTAATACTGGGCCCAGCAACGCAACATTGGCAACTGAAACATCATCGACCTGCATCACACAATGAGGATTGCCCATCGACACCACACCGCAGAGCACCGTGTGTTCTGCCGCGCGTAAAATGTAGGTTTTCTCAGCTTTTGCTGCACGAAAAGGAACGGTTTGCGGATCAAAATTGGGCTCACCCATATTAACGCAAACCAGTTCATCTTCTGTGACACTCAATATCATGCGGCCCGTTTGGGTGCTCACACTGATATCGCGCTTATTGGTCAACCCTTTCAGTCGGACAAAACGAGCAAAACAGCGCGCGCCATTGCCGCACTGAGAAACTTCGCTGCCATCGGCATTAAAAATACGGTAGTGAAAATCCAGCTCAGGATCATAAGGCGGCTCAACCACCAACATCTGATCAAAGCCCACGCCAGTGTGCCGGTCTGCTAATCGGCGGATTAACTCCGGCGAAAAGTAAACATTTTGAGTAACTGCATCGACAACCATAAAGTCGTTGCCAAGACCGTGCATTTTGGAGAACTGCATTTCATACTCCGCTGACTTTCATTTACCTGCTAAATATTCGGTACTGGCTAAATTCGGTACTGACTTTGTCTGGCTGCGATAGGAATAATCACTGAGGCCCGGCGATGCTCTGGTTCTGCGGATTCTGCTGATTACGCTCAATGTTGCCGCTATCTTGCTTGGTTGTTTCTACTTTTGGCTTATCCGATGGTGGGAAGTACAGTGGGCCTTTCAGACCACAACCGGAGAGCGCGAGCACCATCATTGCCGTTAACAGCCAACATAATTTATTTTTCATTTTTTAATGCCTGTAACCTGTTTTGATATCAATAAAGCGTTTTGACGCAGGTATTCGTATTAATGCCTGTAATTCTTGCGCCCAAGGTCTCTATAATCGCAGGTGGATCATGAAAAGCAATAGGAATTGAATATGAACGATAGCGAGTTTCATCAGTTAGCCGATCAATTGATGCTTTGCATTGAAGAGACACTGGATAGTTTTACCGGCGATAGTGATATCGATTATGAAACTAATGGCGGGGTGATGACCCTAACTTTCGAAAATGGCAGCAAGATTGTGATCAATCGCCAAGAGCCATTGCATCAGGTCTGGCTGGCGACTAAAACCGGCGGCTACCATTTTGATTACCGTGAAGGGCACTGGTATTGTTCACGCAGCGGCGAAGAGTTTTTCCACAAATTATCTGAAGCGGCCACCACCCAAGCGGGTGAAGCAGTGCATTTCGGCTAACCACACTAAACCATGCCAGCCCAATCACCGGCTGGCATGGCAACATCTGATATATAACCCCTGCTGCTGCCGAAACTAAATAAGGCAAATACCCGGTATATTGAATAGGAACACCATGGAATAATACCTCCAGAAACTCTTTACTTTCCCTACATATAATTATTTATAGGAATCAGTGTAAATGATATATCCTTCAAATCATATAAATCCGACTTTAAATTGTTATGATACTCAAAGTCATATTTTTAGCGACGCCGAAAAAATTAAAATAATAAATGAAGATATATCAAAATGTCATACAGAGTTAGAACGGAATTCGCTTAGAGCATTAAAAAGAGAGATAATAAAAGAACAATGCGAAAATAATACTGCTGGTAGAGTGACAGTTTATAATGGATGTAATCTTCAAGGTGTGGACCTAAGCAATCTTAATTTATCCGATATTGATTTCACAAATGCTGATCTTCGTTCTACCAATATGACGAACACCAATCTGAGTCATGCTATTCTTTACGGCGCAAAACTAACGGGCATACAGTGGAACAACACTAACATTATTGATACAAGAGTAGATCTGGATAATATCCGTCTACTTCCTCTCTCTGCTGAGGAACAATATGAAAAAATAGTAGAGTGTGTAGGGGAAATTAAAAGTAATAATACTCTTTACCAAGAGAATAATGCCATAAATGCATTCAGAGCCTCTTTGGATACAGAAAGCAAAATGCAAGCAAGATTATCTAAACTAGATAATAAACAATTACAGATTTTGCTTCCTTACTTATATGTTGAAGCCACCCACAAGCTAAATCCTATTATTGCCTATAACACGAAAGATGCTGGTTTTAAGGGCTGCAAGGAAGATGATAATGCCCTTATGATAAAAGGATATACCCTCTTACTTTCAGGGTTAAATGCTATCTACAATGACAAAAATAGCCACTATGAGGATAAAGTAAGAAGAGTGGGTTACAGTATAGAAAACCTTGCCGAGTTGTTAACTATCCAAGATGTCATAAACGTCAAATGTGGCAGCTCATTTATAACAATGAGCAACAGGATTTTTAATGTTAAGGACATCATAGATAACAAGATAGAGAATAAAATATTAACACTCGATACATTAAAATATGAATTAAATATTTTTACTCTTCATAATGATTCTTTAATAAAAATAAATGGAATAACGGATGATTCCGTTGAGAACAGAAGAAACGTAATTCACCAACTTGCACGTAAATTAGTGAATGCTCATGCTGAAGGTGATATTGCTGGGATATTTAAGTTAACATCAGATTTTCAATATCTGCATTTATTGCCAAATGCTAATGGCAGGGTTAGCCAAGTTATTCGGGATTGCTTTGCTCTTCACTTAGGTGAATTGCCTTTTTCAATGTTAACCAATATGTCTCATTATATGTACTTAAGTGAACCTGTTGATCAAAAACATTTAGAATTCATGCTGAAAAATTCACGTTCGGTACTCACTGCTATTGAAGAAAAAAGATTAACGACCAATATTTACAAAGAAATAATTGATAAACAAAAGCCTTTTATAGAAAAGAACTCAGCAACACACTTTGATACTGTTATGTTTTACTCTGAATATTATTGCAATGAAAATGCTAAAAATAATATATCAAAAGATGGAGAATTAATGCAGCACGATTTAGATTAAATTTATTGCCCATCAAACATAACCAATAACACTGTTTTTATTGGTTATGTTTTGTAGACATATCAATGTAACTGAAATTGTTGTGCGGGTGCACTGGCATCTTTATCAACAATATGCAGATGAGATAAGGTATTGCTGCGGAACGGAATTACCTGAGTCCGGCCATCTAACTGCACAATTTGATAGAATTGTGGCAAGTTGAAGTTGATAAAGCTGGAGCCGTAGGTAAAACGATCGTGAGAAGATGAATAGAAACGGCTAACATCCCGCACTAACTCCTCTTTACTGCCCTCACAATGGTGATAAACCTCAACCCGGTTGGTCTCATCCAGGATGTAAATATTAAAGCCTTTTTCATCTGCAGTACCCTCGAAGAAGAACTGAATAATCCCTTCGCTGGCAAAACCGTCAACCACCGGTGGCAGATGAATTTGATCAGTTTCGACCTGAATCGATAACCCATGCAGTTTATTATTGGAAATTGCACCATAGAATTCGACGGCATTTTCCAATTTCTGGACCGAGACACTCAGGCGCTCAAAGAACAGCCCCCAAGTCTGGCCGGACACCCGCACCGCTTTAAAACGGCCCGGTTCCTGACGGGTACTGGACAAGCGCAGATCAATACACTCAGAAACCAGTTGCTGAATACGGGTTCGAATCAAACCACGCAAATGCTGACTATAGCAGAACACATCCACCGACTCTGGCGGAGCCGCATCCTGATGCATTTTGCCTAAAATGGTTTTCAGTGCTTCTAATACCGCCTGCTCACCACTGAAATGCAAGGTTCGCACTTCGTTCCATGAGTTGCGGTACAACAAATCGATACTGCCAACCAGACACTGCTGCTGCTCGCCAAAACTGAAAACATCCAGTTTACGGAAATCAAAATGAACCACTTGATTGCGGAAAGCGGCGGTCGGGTCATTTTCCAGATTGACGATAATCGCTAAATGGCGAATTTCGCACGGGCTGTACAGCGCCTTCGGTGTCGGTGCGGGTAGCCGTAGCGGGAAGTGGTGAGAAATATCAGTCACCAACTCTTGCAGTTTCACGGTATCGCACAGATTGGCGCTTTTAATGTGCAACCGGGTCTTGCTGGTCAACAGGCCGTTGAAATAAGCCCACGACACCAATTTATTCAGATAACGATTATATTCCAGCGGCTGATGGCTGACGATAGCATCCATCGACGGCGCTTGATTATACAAATACCAGCCAGGCCGATTAGCTCGGCCCGCTGGAACATGAATAAAGGTCAAATGCTCTTCAGAAAGGTCGGGTGAAATCTGCGGGTTAACCAGTGTCACTTTACCCGGTAAAGCTTCAAATGCTGCGTACAGTTTACGGGTCAATACCCCGATATCCTGCGGGCTGGCGCTGACGCTTAAGTTGTTGCGGCGCGCAAAACGAATCAAGTTGCGATAACTTTGCATCATCGCATCCAATAACTCGTTATGTGCCTCACGCACACGTTCAATCTTCCAGTTAGCGCGGTTATCTAATACCGCCAAACTCTCGTCACTCCAGCCCCACTCACTGACCAATTGGCTGAGAATTTCACGTCGCCAACCCGCACTCGCTGGCGTGCGCGACAATTTTTCACACACTTTCAGATAGAAACAGCGGCGCACCAGGTTCAACCGAGTGGTGTCATTGATTTGAGTAAGATAGCGAGTGACGCGGTCGAGCATCATGCAGTAAGCATCAAGGCCAAACGCCACGATTTCACCGGCATGCAGGCGCTGTTTGATTTCCATCGCCAATAGTTGGGAGTTGGGGTATTCCCAAGAATAAGCTTCGAGCAGGACGGTTTTCAGTACCGCCTTATAAGGCGAATCGATACTTTTGTACAATTGCCACAAGCTGGCGCCGAAATACTCTTCCGCTGACAGGGTGCTCAAACCGCCTAGATCCAGCCATTCATTCGGCGTTAATACGCCCTGCGCGTAGAGCGACAGCACGTAATCATCGTAATTATTTTCTTCTTCGACCGGAACCATATTCCAAAGAATACGTTTCCCAGCCAGACGCACCGCACTGCGGTAAAATTCGTCCAGTAATAAAATATGTTGGGTTGAACCGCAATCTTCACCGCCCAAACTACCGCTGGCATTGTGGCGGAAGCGGTTTTCATCTATTAGGAAGAAACTCACTTCAACCCCCATTGATGCGGCCCATTTTTCCAGCAGGCTACATTTTTTTTGCAGGCGGTTACGTTCTTCAGAATCAAGCCAGGCTTGGTGACAGACCCAAATATCTAGATCGGATGTATGGCACTGACCAATAGATGAAGTGCTTCCCATAGAATAAACGCCGGTAATCGGCAATTCGCCGCCGACACTCTGCTGCAAAGGCTGGCCCCATTTGGCTTCAACCTCAGACAGATAATCCAGCTGTGTTTCATTAGGCGTGAAAAGGCAGATGCCATGGGGAACGTTACCATCAAGGTAACCCGGCATCAGCGGGTGATGACAATGTAATAGGGTCGGTAGCAGACTGTAGACCTTTTGGAAGGCTGGCCTCATGGCCGCCAAGGCGCGATCGACTCGTAATTGGTTGATCGCATCCAGTCGCTGTTTCAGTGTCTCGATGTAGAGGTACAAGACGTCTCGCCTGATTGTTCCGGTGCTTAGAAAGAAACCCGTGTTCCAGATTCGTTTATTGTTTGTTTGACCTTCACCCAAAGAATGTACATTTTGTTGAAGTGACCAAAAAACATTTTGTTTGAAGAATATTTAACGAATTATTGCTGGAAACGTGATCAATCTAACACCTTGCCGATTGACCGTAAAGAAAGTAAAGCTATCCCAACAATTATAATGCCTATCTATAGCCAAAGTCATCGGTATTGCAGTTTAGTCGCCCGTCAAAGGTATAAACCGCGTATCTCGCCGTGCATTTGTTACAATAGTTGCTTTCTTATGCTCTTACCCGCCCTGCACTTGTGGCTACCGCACTGACAGTATTCATCGGTCGATGGTAGGATGGGCCATAAAATATAAAACGGTAACAAGCAATGTTAGACAAAATTATTCGAATTGCTACGCGACAAAGCCCGCTCGCCTTATGGCAAGCACATTATGTTCAAGATTTATTGCAAGCCAATCACCCCGGCTTGCAAGTTGAATTGGTCCCGATGGTAACTCGTGGGGATATCATTCTGGACACGCCACTGGCAAAAGTTGGCGGTAAAGGCTTGTTCGTCAAAGAGTTAGAACTGGCATTATTGGAAGGTCGGGCGGATATTGCCGTGCACTCTATGAAAGATGTGCCCATTGCCTTCCCTGAGGGGCTGGGCTTGGTCACTATTTGTGAACGTGATGATCCACGCGATGCTTTCGTCTCGACAAATTATGCGCATTTGGACGACCTGCCCGCGGGTAGCATTGTCGGCACCTCGAGTCTGCGCCGCCAGTGTCAATTGCGTGAACGCCGTCCGGATCTGATTATTCGCGATCTGCGAGGTAACGTCGGCACTCGTCTTGCTAAACTGGATAATGGTGATTATCACGCGATTATTCTGGCTGTCGCAGGCCTCAAGCGCCTCGGTCTGGAAACTCGTATTCGCTCTGCAATGCCCGCCGAAGAGTCGCTGCCGGCGGTTGGTCAAGGTGCGGTCGGTATTGAATGCCGCCTGGATGATGATTTTACACGCCAGCTGCTGGTGCCATTGAATCACCGCGAAACTGAATTACGGGTTTGTGCCGAGCGGGCGATGAATACTCGTCTTGAAGGCGGTTGTCAGGTGCCAATTGGCAGTTATGCTGAGTTGGAAGGCGATATATTGTGGCTTCGCGCACTGGTGGGAGCACCCGACGGCAGTGAAATTATTCGTGGCGAACGCCGAGGCCCGGCTGAAAATGCAGAGCAAATGGGTATTGAACTGGCCGATGAGCTGCTATCTCGGGGCGCGCGGGAAATACTAGCTGAAGTTTATCAGGATAATGCGCCGCTATGACGATTCTGGTCACCCGCCCATCCCCTTCCGGAGAGCAGTTAGTCAGCCGCCTGCGTGCGCTGGGCCGGGTTGCCTATCATGCGCCATTGATTGATTTCTCACCCGGTGATGACCTACCCAAATTACCGGCATTACTGCAAGAAATGCAGGCTGGCGACTTGGTTTTTGCCCTATCACAGAATGCCATCCGCTATGCTAACCCGCTGTTAAAAAGAAATAACCTGTCATGGCCCGCGCGGTTATCTTATTATGCTATTGGACGTAACACTGCATTAGCACTACATACGGCCAGCCGCTTGCACGTCACTTTCCCACCAACGGGAGAGACCAGCGAGATGCTGCTGTCATTGCCCGACCTGCAAAAACTGTCCGGTAAAAAGGCACTGTTATTGCGCGGGAATGGTGGGCGCGAGCTACTGGGTGAAAGCTTGGCTGAACGGGGAGCAACCGTCACTTTTTGTGAATGTTATCAGCGCAGCCCGATCTTTTATGATGGCAGTGAACAGAGTGCGCACTGGCAACGCTCCGGCGTCGATATTCTGGTGGTAACCAGCGGCGAAATGTTGCAACAGATCTATACTTTAGTTCCTGATTATTATCGTTCTTCCTGGTTGCTACGCTGCCGCTTGGTGGTAGTGAGTGATCGCTTGGCTGCCTTAGCGGCCCAAATGGGCTGGAGTGATATCCGGGTAGCAGAGAATGCTGATAATGACGCGCTGATCCGCGCGCTACAAGAATTTCAATAAACCTGAAACCTGACTATGGGATGCCCAATATGACGGAACAAAATACCCCATCCGCACCAGTGGAAGAGACAACCACCGCGGCTGAGAGGCACCAACAGCCAGCACCAGAAGTCCGCCGGGAGAAACGAACCGGCCCCATTCTGGGTGCCATTGCTATTGCACTGGCCATCGCGCTAGGTGCCGGGCTTTATTATCACGGACACCAACAGGCTCAGTTACAAGATGCCGCAACGCTCGCGTTGCAAGAACAGTTGGCGGAACTTAAACAGAGCCAATTGCAAGAAAAGCAGCAGCTTGAGTCATTGTTGCAACAGCAGGGTAAAGCGCTGGAAGCCGCCGATCGCCAACAGACTTCGCTGATCCGCCAACTTAATGAGTTGCAGGAGAAAGTCGCCACGATTTCAGGTAGCGATGCTAAAACCTGGCTGCTGGCACAAGCTGATTTTCTGGTAAAAATGGCCGGGCGCAAACTGTGGAGTGATCAAGACGTCACCACCGCAGCGACCTTACTGAAAAGTGCTGATGCCAGTTTGGCAGACATGAATGACCCAAGCCTTATCGAGGTTCGCCGAGCATTGACCGAGGATATCAGTGCCCTTTCTGCGGTCAGTCAGGTCGATTTTGACGGCATCATCCTCAAACTTAACCAGTTATCGAATCAGGTGGATAACCTACGCCTGGCAGATAACAACATTGATGATTCACCCATGGATGCCAATAGCGACGAATTATCCAGCTCGCTATCTGAATGGCGTCAGAATCTAGCCAAAAGCTGGCACAGCTTTATAGCTGACTTTATTACTATTCGCCGCCGTGATAGTAGCGCGGAGCCGCTGTTGGCACCGAATCAGGACGTTTATTTGCGGGAAAATATTCGCTCCCGCCTGCTGGTTGCAGCACAAGCGGTGCCCCGCCACCAAGATGAAGTGTATAAACAGTCGCTGGAGACCATCTCCACCTGGATTCGCGCTTATTTTGATGTAAACGACCCGAGTACCAAGGCTTTCCTGGATGAACTGGAGAGTCTAAGTCAGCAATCAATCTCAATGGACGTGCCTGATCAATTGAAGAGCCAGCCAATGCTGGAAAAATTGATGCAAACCCGGGTCCGTAACTTACTGGCACAAGCGCCAGTTGCTGCTCAGGGGGAATAAGTATGCTGCGAGTGTTACTGTTATTCCTCATTCTGACCGCCGGAATAGTGCTGGGTCCAATGCTCGCCGGGCATCAGGGCTATGTGCTGATCCAAACCGACAACTATAACGTTGAAACTAGTGTGACCGGCTTGGTCATCATGCTGATATTGGTATTGGTAGCCTTCCTGATCATTGAATGGATACTGCGCCGTATTTTCCGTACCGGTGCGCGCACCCGAGGCTGGTTTATGGGCCGCAAACGTACCCGCGCCCGCAAGCAGACCAAAGCGGCATTGATTAAACTGGCCGAAGGTGATTTCAAACAAGTTGAGAAGTTACTGACCCGCAATGCCGACCATGCTGAGCAGCCAATGGTGAACTACTTACTGGCGGCTGAAGCCGCTCAGCAACGTGGTGATGAATTCCGCACTAATCAATATCTCGAGCGCGCGGCAGAAGTCGCCGATACTGAGCAGTTGCCAGTGGATATTACCCGAGTGCGAATTCAACTGGCGCAAGGGCATGTCCACGCGGCACGCCACGGTGTTGACCGTCTATTAGATCAGGCACCGCGCCATCCTGAAGTGCTGCGTCTGGCCGAACTTGCTTACTTGCGTTCTGGAGCTTACAGCTCACTGTTGGAAATTCTACCGGCAATGGGCAAGGTTCAGGTACATACCCCGGATGAGATTGCCGCCCTGGAGCAGCAAGCCTATATCGGCATTATGAATCAGTGTATGGCGGAAGAAGGCAGTGATGGCCTGAAACGTTGGTGGAAAGATCAAAGCCGTAAAGTACGCAATGAGATCCCGCTGCAAGTCGCGTTGGCTGAGCATTTGATTGAATGTGATGATCACGATGTCGCCCAGCAGATCATTCTGGACAGTCTGAAACGCCAGTATGATGAGCGCTTGGTGCTGCTGATCCCGCGTCTCCAGTCTGGTAATCCAGATCCGTTAGAGAAATCATTGCGCCAGCAAATCAAACAGCATGGTGCAACACCGCTGCTCAACAGTACCTTGGGGCAGTTGATGCTCAAACACGGTGAATGGGAGAAAGCCTGTGAAGCCTTCAAAGCTGCGCTTGCACAGCGCCCAGACGGGTATGATTATGCATGGCTGGCAGATGCCTTGGATAAACTGCACCGCCCTGAGGATGCCGCACAGGCTCGCCGTGAAGGGTTACTGCTGACACTGAAGCAAAATGGCGAATCTCTTTGATTGCTAACCCGCGGTGAGCCAAGGAGTGACCGCACCTAAGGGCACGTTTCTCCTTGGTTCAACTTAAACTGCAATATAAAGGCTCCTTCGGGGGCCTTTATGTTATTTACTTTTTGCAAAAAAAAACGCTTGCCGATATGGGCAAGCGTCTAAAATTTTCAGGTCTACAGACAACAATGTCGGTGCCTCACTCAACGTTATGCCCGGTATGTGATGAAGATATTCAACATCGTTTACATGGACAATAGGCACCCTAAAATCGGCTCTGCATCATCCCCGGGTTTATGAAGCACAATTGGTTATAAAAACCAGGCTGTCATAATAAGTGGGATGAGCATCTACATAATAGATATTGCACTTAGCGTGCCAAATCGCATCTTACACAGGAGTTTCACTCAACTAAACATCAACAGACTTTTAATTGGCTGATAAATAATAATTTTATTTTTACTTTTCCCCACCACCCTAGGCACCTCACCTGCGGTACTAAGACATCGACATCTAGAGTGATCTGTCGCTACAAAACGACGTTATAACTGACCGATTATTTTCTTAATATTTATCAGTTGGTTATATGTCACCTATCAGAGACAAAGTATTCATCCTTTGTCGCAAAAAGCCAACACCCACACTTTGGCCCAATAAACCGCAGCTTTGCTCATGCCATCAGGCCAATTTGATCAAAGGGTGCCAATATGGCTTGCGGCTGTCAGGATTTTGGGTTGGCAAGAGATTGCGGATAGACGTTCACAAGAATAGAAGCCCCAACAGGCATACCGCGTAAATCACGGTGATGGAGACAAAATGCAGACGAAAAAAAACCCCGCATTGCGGGGTTTCTTCTGAAATTGGTCGGCGAGAGAGGATTCGAACCTCCGACCCACTGGTCCCAAACCAGTTGCGCTACCAAGCTGCGCTACTCGCCGATTTCTTACTGTTCACTCTACATGGTCTCTCGACCTATGTCCATGTAAATCTTAATAAAATCTACATGTTTTGTGTGGTGCGAAGGGAGGGACTTGAACCCTCACGTCCGTAAGGACACTAACACCTGAAGCTAGCGCGTCTACCAATTCCGCCACCATCGCATGTTCCACAAAAATTTGGGGTGGCTAATGGGACTCGAACCCACGACAACTGGAATCACAATCCAGGGCTCTACCAACTGAGCTATAGCCACCATCACTTCATACAGCTTACTTCGTCCTACGCGGCAATCTTACCACCGCAGCTCTTGCACACAAAATTAATGGTGCGCCCGACAGGATTCGAACCTGAGACCTCTGCCTCCGGAGGGCAGCGCTCTATCCAGCTGAGCTACGGGCGCTTAGCGCCGTTGCGGGTGGGGATACTACGGTTTTAATGCTTGGCTGTCTAGTGCTTTTTTAGAAGAAATGATGCGTTTGCTTACGCTTTGCTCACTCTGCCACAAAAGTCAGCTATTACTAGCCCCCACTCCGCCTTGTTCGCTGGTTTTATAGCCGTTTTGCTTCGAGCGGAGCCTTTTTATGCATTCCCAGCGCAAAATAGCATGCCGTCACCAATCCAAGGAAAATAATCCCGACTAATAAAGATAAGCGGGTATCCGGGTTAATCCCCATGCCGACCAAGACACAAATCAGGAAAGCGATAGTGAGGTAGTTTACATACGGGAACATGATGGATTTAAACGGATGCTGCTTCAAGGCCTCTTTATGTGCCTGACGAAAACGCAGCTGGCTCACCAACACCACAAACCACGGTACCATGCCCGGTAATACGCTGGCACTGTAAACGTAAACAAACACCTGCTGTGGATTAGGAATAATGTAATTGAGGCTAGACCCCACCAACAGGCAGATGATCGTAACGGCAATACAATAAACCGGAACACCACTGGCCGACAGTTTTGTCAGGCAAGCGGGTAGCTGGCGATTCTTCGCCAAGGCATACAGCATGCGCCCACCGCTATACATACCGCTATTACACCCCGACAGGGCGGCGGTAAGTACCACAAAGTTGATAATCCCTGCGGCTGAAACTATCCCGATCTTGGCAAAGGTCAGGACAAACGGGCTGCCTGTGGTCCCAATACCGTCCCACGGGAAGATAGTGACGATGACAAAAATGGCCCCGACATAGAAAATCAGGATACGCCAGAGAATATTATTGATGGCGCGCTTCAATGTCACTTTAGGATTCCGGGCTTCACCTGCAGTAATCCCCACCAGCTCCACCCCTTGATAAGACGCCACCACAATACACAGCGCAAACATGAAGCCTTTCCAGCCCCCAGCAAAGAAGCCGCCATGAGCCGTCAGGTTATCAAAACCAATAGCTTGACCATGATTACCAAAGCCAAAGAAGATTACCCCCAGCCCCACCAGAATCATCACAATGATGGTTGTCACTTTGATCATCGCAAACCAGAACTCCAGCTCGCCATACAATCTGACTGCGGCCAGGTTAGCCAGCGCCACGACGGCGACCCCGGCAATGGCGGGTAACCACTGCGGTATCTCTGGAAACCAGAACTGGACATATACCCCAATAGCGGTGATTTCAGAGATTCCCACGGCTATCCACATAAACCAATAGCCCCAAGCGGTCAGATAGCCGAAATAGGGACTGAGATACTTATGTGCATACACGGCGAAAGAGCCCGCAACTGGCTCCAGATACAGCATTTCACCCATTGAGCGCATAATGAAGAACACAAACAAACCGGCAATAATATAAGCCAGTAATACTGACGGCCCAGCCCACTTCAATGTACTGGCAGAGCCCATAAACAACCCGACACCAATAGTTCCACCCAATGCTATTAGTTCGATATGCCGGGCTTCCAGCCCTCGGTGTAATCCTTTTTTCTCTTCGTTATCTGCCATATATCCTCTGTAAACTTACTGGTGTGTGTCCGTTCCGGATTCCCGGTTGTTTTTATTAATAGAATGCCGCGATGCAAAAAAGCCGAATTAAGGTATCCAGCCTAATAATTAATACATTAGCGATTGCAGGCTAAAGCATAGGGAAACAGCTCATAATAAAAAGCAATAATGTCCATAAAACCCTAGCCGGCGCGTATCGTTCCGTATCTGAGCTAGATTAGCAAACAAGAAACTAAAACTTTATGGAATAAAAATATAAAAATTGATTCCAAAATGGAATTAAGACGGGTTGGTATTGATCGAGGAAATAGCTAGAGGAAGTTTTATAACAGCAGGGCCAGAGTGGCCCTGCTGTGGGCACATTATTACAGACGACCGCTGTAATAATAGCCAACAAACTTGAGCAGTTTGAACTGACGGCGAATGCGGCTTGGCTGAGCCAGCAGGCGATAAAGCCACTCCAGCCCCAGATTCTGCCATACCTTAGGTGCACGTTTAACATGGCCGGTAAAGACGTCGTAAGTACCGCCTACGCCCATATACAGCGCATTCGGGTGTATTTTACGGCAGTCACGCATAAACATTTCCTGCTTAGGCGACCCCATGGCCACAGTGACTATCGCCGCCCCACTGGCCGCGATCCGAGCAAACAGAGCGTCACGTTGCTCGGGAGTAAAATAACCGTCCTGACTTCCCACCAGATTGACATTCCATTGCGCGCGCAGTTTAGCTTCGGTTTCTGCCAGAACGTCAGGTTTGCCACCGACTAAAAATACCGGCGTCCCTTGCTGGCCCGCGCGCTGCATCAGAGCTTCCCATAAGTCAGCTCCCGCAACCCTTGAGAGCTTCGCCTGCGGGTATTTACGCCGAATAGCTCGCACCATACTGATACCATCGGCATACAGATATTCCGCCTCACAGATCAGTTCACGCAGCGCGGCATCATCTTCAGCTTTCAGCAGCTTTTCTGCATTCATTGCCACCAATGTACCGGTCTTCACCGGACCACTGCTCAGCAGATGATCCAGCGTCTGGGCCATGTCTCGAAAACCCCAGATGTCGAAGCCACGGACATTATATTTAGCAATGTCGGTTTCTTTAGCAATCTCAGTCTCTTTTGGAGTAGCAGTATTCGGTTCCATTACGATCCTTACAGTTGGCTGCCCACTTGAGGCCCAGATAGACTCTTAGATTTACCAACGCCGCGCTGTACCCGCTGCGTTATCAAACCCGCCGTATCGAACAACCAATACAACAATTTTGCCAGTACCAGACAGGCACCAAAAATCACGCAGAAAAACACCACGCGCGAGACAAAGGAATCTAATCCTTCTCGTGCCAACACGATGATGTTAAATACCGCCCCAAAACAGAAACTTTGCAGAATGGCCGCTTTGTAGCGATTAGTTTCTGCTTTACCTTGCTCGTACAGCCAATCAAACCATTTAATGATTAACCCCACCACGATGGCGCCCAGCGGGATGAACAACACGCCGCCCATTACCACCAAAGATCCAATCAGGGTGGGTGAGATGGCAAGCCCAGAGTGATTATCCAGCACATCCCAAGTGAAGTAATTGGCGGTATTCAGTACCAAATCAGGACGAGCAGGCCACAGGGAACTGGGAATAAACACATAGAAATCACGGATAATCGGTGCTAACCCTTGAAAATCTATTTTGTCGTAATTTTGCAGCAGCAAGCCCAGATTTTCCCACGGCGAGAACGTATCTCGCGTGAGGTACAGGAAGGTATAAAACGCCTCTGCGCCATTAACATCCAAACCATAGCGCTTTAGGGCCAACCAGAACATGCCGACAATCCCAAAGACACCAGCTGCCGCCAGCATCCACAGGGTTATCCAACCACGGACAATACCAATAAACAGGAATAATGAGAACGCGATGATGATATTCGCGCGAGTCCCGCCGACGATAACGTAGGTCAGGATGCCAAACGCGACGGTGCTGGCCAGAAAGAAGAACCAGGCGCGCATATCCTGTTTCAGGAAATAGACCACTAACATCGCCGGGATGAAGAAGTAGAAAAAGCGCTTCAGAGCAACACCAGAGACATCACTGGAGAAGATTTTGCTGTAAGAATCCAGCTTAAATAGCAGGAAACCATTTTGCATGAAGAAGATACCGACGGTACCGATGGCCACCAGCGCCAACAGTATCCAGGTCAGATTGGTTTCCACCCGATTCATGGTGAATATCGGCGCCCGTGGCTGGCTGCGCGGCTTACGCAAGCGAGTCTTATAACTCACATAGTAAATAGCGTAGAACGCCGTGGCAGAGAGCATGGCATACAGTAAGTACTCAACCGGCACCACCTCGACCCCAAACTGGAACACCAACATGCAGGTGAGTGGGAAACCAAAATAGAACGTCAGCAAGTAGAGCATGGAAAACAGCACATTGAAGTTAAAGCGAACACGCCGAAACTCCTGATACGTCAACGTCAGGATAAAAATCACTGCCATCAGATAGACACAGAAAAGACCGCCAAATTGGCCCAGCGTCATGGGTGTTCTCCTGCGGCAAGTGCCAGCGCTTGTTGCCAGCCCTCAATATAATTAGGATTAAAGAATGCAATAGCGTGCTTATCCAATCCGGCTAATTGGCGTTGTGCTTCACGAATCAAAGGCTCGTCTAATGAATCGCCATAGAAAAGCACGGGAATATGCTGCTCGGCTAAATCTTGCCAGAACGGATTCTTGCGGCTTAGGACAAAAGGCACCCCAAACTGGGTTAATAAGCACAGAGTGCCGATACCTTGCTGGCGATTGAAAATAAAGTAGCCCAAATCACATTCACGCAAGATATTCAAATAATCATCAAACGGGATCTGCTCCGTCAGAATGCGCAAATTCTCTGGTGCAAACAGCGCCAGGCCAGCTTGCCTAACTTGCTCAATATACAGCTGATTGTTAGCCGGATACCCCATCGGTAAAATCACGCGGGCATCAGGACCAAATTGCTGATGAATCGCCTTTAGTGCTTCAATGTGGCGGTTGGTGGTATCGCCAGAGTTGCCAACCAGAATCGTCATTGGCCCAGCAAGAGGCTTTTCAATATTGATACCCGTTAATGTCGGGTCCATACGCGTTGGGAAATAGAGCAGTGATGCTGGCACCCGCGGATGACGTTGTTGGAAATGAATTAAATCGCCACGCGTGGCGAAAACATGGCCGACGCGCCCTTGCGCCATGCGGCGCAGGATGTAAAACAGGCGAAACTTCCAGTTTTTGGCATCTTCATATAAATCAGCCCCCCAAACATGCCAGTAGACTTGGTGCCGTTTGATTTTCCCACTCAGCAAGGCTAGCCACAAAGTGGCATTAAATTGCCCATGCCAGAAGAATCGAGTGCTGCGGTCAGCTTGCGCACGGGCAATAACTGCCTCAGCTAAAGTTTTCTTATTGCTGTGCGTCTCGATATCTAACTGAGGGAATGATGAAAAAGCCGCTGTCTCTTTGGCCGCAACCATAAAATGCCGCACCTGCTCTGCTGGCACACGAGTGGCCAGCACGTCATTAAAGAAGCGCAGCACAGTTAGATTATGGTGCGGGATATCAGATCCCAGTACATGAATCAGGGTTGTCATTTTTTTCTACTGTAAAGAGTGTTTACGGTGATGAATGTCTACGATACATAAGGAATACGCAGCTACAGAGTGCGAAATAAACGATATAAGTCGCCATATAGGCCTGTGCCGCGCCCAAGGAGCCATTCATTGGGATTAACCAATGGGCAAACCCAGTCAACAGTAAGAACTGGCTTACTTCCGTCAAAATATAAAAACGCAAAGAGGCTTTGGCGATAACCAAATAGCCGAATACATACGACCCGACTTTCAACACATCGCCCACTAACTGCCAGGCGAAGAGGTCACGCATTGCGGTGAACTGGTGAGAAAACAGCAGCCAGATCGCAAAGTCACGTAACAGCCAAACCATCAAGCTGGCGGTTGCCACTGCTGGCAAGACGAACTTCAATGAGCGCAGGATTTCACGAGAAATCGCCGCTTTATCTTTGAGTCTCGACAGCGTAGGGAGCAAATAGACGGTAAATGACGCTGTGATAAATTGTAGATAAGCATCTGAAATACTGCTCACCCCTTGCCAAATCCCGACGGCATCCCAGCCATAGCGGTCAGCCAGTAAGTTACGCATCATCACATACGCAACCGGCAAGGTCACCGACGTAATCAGCGCCATAATGGTAAACTTACCCAAATGGCTCGCCAAGGCTTTATCCCAGCTAAGTTTAAGATAACTTAAGGGAATAGTCTTGCGACGAATGAGCATTATTCCCGCAGGGATAACCACCAGCGCAGGAACCAATGCCAACCCTACCAAGGCACCAGGATAGCCCCCAATCTGGAAGCAGATATAATACGCCACCACACCAATCAGGCTGCCGCCGATCACCGCCAGCGCATTCCCCATGGCATCGCGATAACCTTTAAGGATGGCCAGAAACAGGTTGGCGTAAGCAATGCCCATCTGAATAAGTGCGACAGCCCGCACCACATTCTGGTAATCACTGTGACCAAATAGCGCCATGCTGACGGGCTTGGCCGCCAACAGGAAAATCAATGCCAGCAAAGTAGAGAACCCCAGCACTATCGCTGATGACGTCCCCAACACGGCCCGCAGACGTTCAGGTTGCTGATGATATTCAGCAACATACTTAGTAATACCGTTAAAGATACCTGCGCCAGAGAGCACGCCTAATACCGTAATTAGCTGGCGGAAGTTACCCGCCTGCCCAACACCACTGGGGCCAAAGGTCACCGCCAGCAGTTTAACCACTAACAACCCTACGCCGATCTTAATCAGCGTAGAGCCAGCAGTCCAAATCGATGCTTTTGCCAGAGACATATCAGGCGAAGAAACTGAGAACAGTATTAATGACCGTGCTCTGATTAACATCAGTCAGGTTATAGAAGATTGGCAAGCGAACCAGACGTTCACTTTCCTTAGTGGTAAAGCGGTCTTTGCCATCCATGCGGCCAAACTCTTCACCTGCCGGGCAAGCATGTAGCGGAATGTAGTGGAATACCGCCATAATCTCAGCTTCTTTTAAATAGCTGATGAAAGCTGAACGCTCTTCGATATCACGCAGTTTGATATAAAACATGTGCGCATTTTGTGCCAGATTGCCAGGAATGACCGGCAAATCAATGCGACCAGCATCCGCCAAGGGTTTGAAAGCATCATAGTAAGTGTGCCACAGCGCCAGACGACGTTGGTTAATTTGCTCTGCTGCTTCTAACTGGCCCCACAGGTAAGCGGCCTGTAAATCAGACATCAAATAGCTGGAACCAATATCACGCCAAGTATACTTATCTACCTGCCCGCGGAAGAACTGGCTACGGTTAGTCCCTTTCTCACGGATAATTTCTGCGCGATCAATCAATGACGGGTCATTAATAAGCGTCGCACCACCTTCGCCACCGGCGGTGTAGTTTTTGGTTTCATGGAAGCTGAAACAGCCAATATGGCCGATAGTCCCCAACGCCTTGCCTTTGTAAGTCGACATCACGCCCTGAGCAGCATCTTCGACCACAAACAAATTATGTTTTTTCGCCAGCGCCATGATGGTATCCATTTCACAGGCAACACCCGCATAGTGGACTGGCACGATAACTCTGGTTTTGTCGGTAATCGCCGCTTCAATCTTAGTTTCATCGATATTCATGGTATCTGGACGGATATCAACAAACACCATTTTCGCCCCACGCAATACAAAGGCATTGGCGGTAGAGACGAAGGTGAAACTTGGCATGATCACTTCATCGCCAGGCTTGATATCCAGCAGCAACGCAGCCATTTCCAGTGACGCAGTGCAAGACGGGGTCAGTAACACTTTCGGGCAATCGAAATGTTTCTCCATCCACTGCTGACAGCGGCGGGTAAACCCACCATCGCCGCATAATTTGCCACTGGTGATTGCTGCCTGCATGTAACCCAGTTCAGTGCCGACTACCGGTGGAGCGTTAAATGGAATCATTTCATCCCCTGCATAACCAATACGCGGTGCTCTCAATCGAGGCACCACTGCGAATATAAAGACGTAAAGCAGCAATATTGCTCATTTGTGTGGCCACATGTAACCGATGTAACCCGTGACTCTGGCACCACTGCTTTGCCGCCGACATTAATAATGAACCTATACCTTTACCCTGCGCATCTGGGAATACCGCCAACAGGCCAATACGTGCGCTACCATCTTGCAGATCACGTAATGTGACAAAACCCGCTGGCTGCCCCGACGAATCCATCACCAATAAACACTGATGGTCGAACGTACCTAGCACCGCCTTTTCAGCCCACAATGCATAAAATCGTCCACTGTCCTGTGGGTCATACCACGGGGCACGAAAACGACTCAATGCAAAAGCTGCGCCAGCCACACTGCGTAACAGCGGAATATCCTCTGCGGTTGCAACCCGATGTTGATAGGCTCCAGCATCAACCTTAAAGGAAGCATTTTCCGTGCCAATCGTATCTTCTACTGACAGCGACAGATCGACTTCCCCTTCAACTAGCTTGAAACCAAGCTGGCCAAGTGCGTCAATCAGATCAAGGCGATGGGTCGGAACTT
The DNA here is from genome assembly GCF_902170305.1 of Yersinia alsatica. Classification (GTDB taxonomy): domain Bacteria; phylum Pseudomonadota; class Gammaproteobacteria; order Enterobacterales; family Enterobacteriaceae; genus Yersinia; species Yersinia alsatica. The sequence continues at coordinate 104,800 of NZ_CABHWW010000015.1, forward strand.
TAGCTTGGGTAAGGGTAAAAGCATCCAACTCAGCCGGGCTAACTTGCGGGGCTGAGTCGGAGAAATGAAGTTTTGCACTCGGCCGTTGGAAAAACTCACTTTCCCAGGCCAGTGGCTCAATACTGGCGTGGACGGGCATGGAGCAAGTCCAATAGATATTTGCCGTAACCGGTTTTAGCCAATGCAGTTGCTGCGCGTCTTACGCCATCGTCATCCAGCCAGCCATTACGCCAGGAGATCTCTTCCAGACAAGCAATTTTGAAACCTTGACGCTTTTCAACAGTTTGTACAAAGGTACTGGCTTCAATCAGGCTGTCATGGGTTCCAGTATCCAGCCAGGCAAAACCACGCCCTAACAACTCAACTGTTAGCTCGCCGCGCTCTAAATACATCTGGTTGATGCTGGTAATTTCCAGTTCACCACGAGAAGAGGGTTTAACTTGCTTTGCGAAATCAACCACTTGATTATCATAGAAATAAAGCCCGGTCACTGCCCAGTTGGACTTCGGCTGACTAGGTTTCTCTTCAATAGATAACGCGCGGAAGTTGTCATCAAACTCCACCACACCAAAGCGTTCAGGGTCCATAACCTGATAACCGAAGACCGTGGCCCCCTGCTTGCGTGCAGCTACTGCTTTTAATTTCGGGCTAAAGCCTTGACCAAAATAGATATTATCGCCAAGCACCAAACAGCAAGGTTCATTACCAATAAACTCTTCACCGATGATAAATGCTTGTGCCAGCCCATCAGGGCTAGGTTGCGCTGCATAACTTAGCTTTATACCAAACTCATCGCCATTGCCCAGCAAACGCTGGAATGATGGCAAATCTTCCGGAGTCGAGATAATCAAAATATCGCGGATCCCTGCCAGCATCAGCACTGACAGCGGATAGTAGATCATCGGTTTGTCGTAGACGGGAAGCAGTTGCTTAGAGACGCCACGGGTGATGGGGTGCAACCTTGTGCCTGAGCCACCAGCCAGAATTATGCCTTTCATACTCACTCCTGAAACCATTGGGCAAGACGTTATTAAAATCAATCAATAACGTCATTCCGATGATTAATAGATTTTTTAGCCTACCGTAGGATAACCAGCAATAGGCAAGAACCTGCTGAATCAGTCACTCAGGCCCAAACGCTCACCGGCGTAAGAACCATCCTGAACACGGCGCCACCAAGATTCATTATTCAAATACCAGTCAATGGTTTTGCGAATGCCGCTGTCGAATGTTTCCTGTGGCTTCCAACCCAGTTCCCGTTCAATCTTACCCGCGTCGATAGCATAGCGCATATCGTGGCCCGGTCGGTCTTTGACATAGGTAATCAAGTCACGATAGTGAGCAATCCCGGCAGGTTTTTCAGGTACCAATTCATCCAATAAGGTGCAGATGGTCTCAACTACTTCAATATTCTTACGCTCATTGTGACCACCGATATTGTAAGTTTCACCCACCACGCCTTCAGTAACTACCTGATACAGCGCGCGCGCGTGATCTTCAACATACAACCAATCACGAACTTGCGCGCCATTGCCATAAACTGGCAGGGGTTTGCCTGCCAATGCATTCAAGATAACCAGTGGTATCAATTTCTCTGGGAAATGATACGGGCCATAGTTATTCGAGCAATTGGTTACCAAGGTGGGTAAACCATAAGTTCGCAACCAAGCGCGCACTAAATGGTCACTGGATGCCTTAGAGGCTGAATAGGGGCTACTTGGCGCATAAGGCGTCGTTTCAGTAAAGAGATCATCAGTACCGTGCAGATCGCCATAAACTTCATCTGTCGAGATATGGTGGAAGCGAAACGTCAGTTTTGCCTCAGCGCTCAGTTGTTGCCAGTAATGACGCGCCGCCTCTAACATCTGGTAAGTGCCCACGACGTTAGTTTCGATAAAAGCAGCCGGGCCATCAATAGAACGGTCAACATGGCTTTCTGCCGCCAAATGCATCACAACATCCGGCTGATATTGCGCAAAAACTCGGTCCAGCTCAGTACGATCACAGATATCAACTTGTTCAAAAGCGTAGCGCTCACTTTTCGCGACTACAGCCAGTGACTCCAAATTGCCCGCGTAGGTAAGTTTATCAACCACCACCACGCTATCTGAGGTGCCATTGATAATATGTCTTACCACTGCGGAGCCAATAAAACCGGCCCCGCCTGTGACTAGAATACGTCTCAACGCCATACTCCTTTGGTGTCCACAATCCACGATTGCTTCACATCTTCCGGTTTAATGGCCTTAAATTGACTGTGATCTACCAACATCACTAACACATCAGCTTGCTGCAAGGCTGTTGCTGTGTCTTTCAGAGTCACGTGACCCGCCAGAGACTTCGGCAATTGCTCTACATTGGGTTCAACCACCAATGTTTCACCGGTATGCCATTCAGCAATCAAATGAGCGATTTCAACCGCTGGGCTTTCACGCAGATCATCAATATTGGGCTTAAATGCCAAGCCGAAGCAGGCAATTTTCACTTCAGATGCACGTTTGTTAGTCGCCGCCAGACAATCCGCCACCGCGGCTTTAACTCGGTCAACAACCCACAGTGGTTTGCCATCATTCACCAGACGTGCGGTGTGAATCAGGCGGGCCAACTGTGGGTTTTGAGAAACGATAAACCATGGGTCAACAGCGATACAATGACCACCAACACCCGGCCCTGGCTGCAAGATATTCACCCGAGGATGACGGTTCGCCAGGCGAATCAGCTCCCATACATTGATGCCTTGCTCATCACAAATCAGTGATAGCTCATTGGCAAAAGCAATGTTAACGTCGCGGAAGCTGTTTTCAGTCAACTTACACATTTCAGCGGTGCGGGAGTTAGTCACCACACACTCACCTTCGAGGAAGATTTTGTACAGCTCACTAGCACGGGCAGAACATTTTGGCGTCATACCACCGATAACACGGTCATTTTGAATCAGCTCGACCATCACCTGACCCGGCAACACACGTTCAGGGCAGTAGGCGATATTGATATCGGCATCTTCACCCGCTTGTTGCGGGAAACTCAAATCAGGGCGAGCTTCAGCCAACCATTGCGCCATTTGTTCAGTCGCGCCGACCGGAGAAGTCGACTCCAGAATCACTAAATCGCCTTTTCTCAGCACCGGGGCGATAGATTTAGCGGCTGATTCGACGAAAACCATATCTGGCTCATGATCGCCTTTAAATGGGGTCGGGACGGCAATAAGAAACGCATCTGCTGCCAGTGGTTTGGTTACTGCTTGTAGGTAACCCCCTTCGACAGCAATCTTCACCACTTTATCTAAATCCGGCTCCACGATATGGATAGCACCGCGATTAATGGTTTCAACTGCATGGGCGTTGACATCAACACCAATCACTTTCTTCTTGCGCGACGCGAAAGCAGCAGCAGTTGGCAGGCCAATATACCCAAGACCGATAACAGAAATAGTTTCAAAACTCATAGCGTCACCTGATGATTCTTTAAAGCTTCAAGGATGCGTTGACAGGCGTGCCCGTCACCGTAAGGATTATGCGCCCGTGTCATTTGATGATAGGCAGTTTCATCAGTCAGTAAGCGGGTCACTGCATCGACAATTTTATTAATATTAGTGCCAACCAACAAAACTGTACCGGAATCGACAGCTTCCGGGCGCTCTGTGGTATCGCGCATGACCAGTACCGGCTTACCTAATGAAGGTGCCTCTTCCTGAATACCACCGGAATCCGTCAAGATCAGATACGCGTGGTTCATCAGGTAAACAAATGGCAGATAATCTTGCGGGTCGATCAGAATGATATTATCAATCCCTTTCAAGATGCGGTTAACCGGCTCACTGACATTCGGATTAAGATGTACTGGATAAACCACCTGAACGTCAGGGTGTTTACGCGCAATTTCAGCCAATGCACTACAGATCCGCTCAAACCCGCCACCAAAACTCTCACGGCGGTGGCCAGTGACCAGAATCATCTTTTTATTGGCATCAAGGAATGGGTAACGTTGGTCCAAACTTGCTCGCAAATCTGCATTGTTCATCACTCGATCACGAACCCAGAACAGCGCATCAATCACGGTATTACCCGTGACAAAAATACGGTTCTCCGGCACCATTTCACGTAACAGATTTTGCCGCGAGTTTTCCGTCGGCGCAAAATGGTACATGGCAAGATGGCCCGTCAGTTGACGGTTGGCTTCTTCCGGCCACGGAGAATAGAGATTCCCAGTGCGTAAGCCTGCTTCGACATGGCCAACAGGGATACGGTGATAGAATGCCGCGAGGCTGGTCGACAGAGTTGTCGTGGTATCACCGTGTACCAAGATAACGTCTGGCTTAAACTCCGCCAGAACAGGCTTCAACCCTTCCAGAATACGGCAGGTTATTTCCGTTAATCCCTGTCCCGGTTTCATGATATTCAAATCATAATCCGGCTGAATCTCAAATAAACGCAGCACCTGATCCAACATCTCGCGATGTTGAGCAGTGACACAAACTCTTGATTCAAAGGCTTCATCCTGAGCCAAAGCATGCACCAGTGGAGCCATTTTAATGGCTTCAGGCCGGGTGCCAAAAACAGTCAACACTTTCACAGTGAATCTCTTTAAGGTCAGTTAGCCGCAGACGACGCCTGCAAGTTGGGCGCACAATGCGCCCATTAGCAATTAATATTCTTCTACAGTACGAACTTACGCTTGCGTACTGGTACGACGAACCAACACCACTCCAGCCCCAACTAATGCCCCAATGGCACCCCACATAATCAGCAGGAATACACGACGTGGGCTATCACGGGTTACCGGATCTTCTGGTGTACGTAAGTAACGATAAGCTTGGAATGTTTTATCCAGCGTTGGACCAATGTTCAATGTTGCCAGCATTGCACGGTTCTGATCGTAATCAATATCAAAACTTGGGCCGGTGGCCTGCAAGGTTTCCAGACGAGCTTCAAGCATCGGTTTACCTAACATAAACATTTTGGAGTCAGGTAACTGTTCAGCCGGGGTATCTGTTTGATTACGATTAATCCCTTGCTGACTCGCCACTTTCAATGCTTGCTGAACCGCAGCAACTTCACGGTTGTACACCGCTTGAGCTACCGCTTCTTGCCGCTGAACCTGTGCTTTCATTGACTGAGTCCGGGCTGCCCAAGCGCCCTGAATTTCGTCATTCAAATGGCTGGCTGCACGTTGGCTGGCAAACTCAATATAACTGCGCAGTAATTTATTTGAGTCACTGGCGGTTTCTGCCGTCAATTTAATACTGTCATTCAGTATTTTTTTGTCATCACGTGGCGTGAAAACAATATTGTTTATCAGCTCATCCAATAATGCGGCATCCGCTTTAGCATCACCTTCCAGACGCTGTTTGTAGTAATCACTTTGCAGCCAAAAATCACGACGGGTATCGTAGGCGGCTAACTGAGTAATAAACTCGCTGTAGGCTTCATCAGAAATACCTGGCTGCTCACTAGCCGCGCCACTATTAATGCGCGTATCCAAATTGCGCAAAAACTGCTGCTGAGAATAATAACCACCTAAATTATTGACAGTTGGCCTGTCTGTAATGGCTGTCGCACTCCACTGCTGTTTCACCAAATAGGAAACACCCAGCGCTATTGCAGCAAAAAGAATTGCCATACCGATAATCCATACCTTACCGCGCCAAAGCGTGCGGCACAGGCTACGGATGTCTAATTCGTTATCCACAGCAGGCTCATTATTGGTAGACCCTGTTTTATCAGTCGATATAGATTCTGGTTTCATCACTGCCTAAAAGCCTCTGGTTAAGATTCATGCTTATTTTGCGATGCACGGCGCATCCGACGTTTGAGACGTTTGATAAAACGCGCCACTCGCCATGCCCGTTTAATGCAGTAGCCATACAACAGAAATGCAAGCAAGAATAGTGCCAACATGACCCATTCGGGGACAAATGCCAGCCGTTCTCCGATAACACCTACTGCCGCCAACAACACCGCTGCCAGAGTGATTAAGACAAAAGCCTGCCGAGAAGTAAAACCGGCACGCATAATTAAATGATGGATATGCTGGCGATCGGGAGAGAAAGGACTCATACCCTTGCGTAAACGCCGATACATGATGGCAATCATATCCATCAATGGAATGGCAATAATCCACAATGCAGTCACCGGATTAATCGGATGGGCATTCCCTTGAGTACTTTGCAACAGCAACCAAATAGCCGTGAAACCAATCAGAGTACTACCAGCATCTCCCATAAAGACTTTATAGCGACGCCCTAGTAATCCAAGGTTCAGTAAGATATACGGCAAAATGGCGGCGATCATCGCAAAACACCACAGCGCTAATGCCATCTGTCCGCTTTGGTACAGCAAAATACCCATGGCTCCAAAGGAGACGCAAGACAGCCCACCCAGTAAGCCATCAATACCATCCACCATATTGAACGCATTTATCGCCGCCCATACCGCAAACAGTGTGACAACATAGCCGAACGGCCCTAACACCATTTCCCATGGGCCAAAAGCATGGCCTAAGCTGCGCAAATAAAGCCCGCCGATTACCATCATGGCAATACCGACCAGCGCCTGGATAAAAGCTCGGATTTTTACACTGATATCAAAGCGATCATCTAAAGCGCCGATAAACACCAATAAACCGGCGCAACCGAGGTATAAACGGAAATGGGGAACTTGCTGGTTAGTAATCAGAAAGGCAAAACAAATACCCGCAAACACGGATATTCCACCCACTAATGGGATCAAGCCTTGGTGGCGTTTACGATAATTAGGTTTATCGACTAATCCAATTTTCTTGGCAACTTTGCGAGCAGCAAATAAAAATGCCAGAGAAAACAGGAAAATAACAAATATTTCAGTACTCATTGTGAGTAAGTTCACGTTTAACCGCTCTCTGCAAAAAGATACGACAGCTTAGCATGTGGCTTGGCGTATACCACGCATTCCCCATGCTTTCAGTTATTTCTGAATATGATGACAGCCTTGCTTGTTATTCCCAACTCTATTTTTGGTATTTTCTCATTGGTAGTGAGAATAAGTCCAAAAATAGAGGTAAGTTCGATCTTTTTATCCATATGATGGATAACAAACCCGGCTATCGTATATTCCAAATGCAAAAAACGCCACGGCTGAGCGTGGCGTTTTAACAAAACAAGCTATACCCATCATCTTTCAGGCCGCAACATTATTAGCAGCCATCATTCACTCAAACCATCGAATTATCTCAACGCTTTGAGTTCACTCAGTTGCCACCTACCTGCGACTCAAAATCTATTGGGTATAAACTTACGAACGTCTCATGTTATCGAAGAACTGATCGTTGGTTTTTGCTGTTGCCAATTTGCTGATGAGGAACTCCATTGCATCGATTTCACCCATTGGATGAAGAATACGACGTAAGATCCACATTTTTTGCAGCTCTTCAGTGGTGGTCAACAGCTCTTCTTTACGAGTACCAGAACGGTTGAAATCAATCGCTGGGAACACACGTTTTTCGGCAATTTTGCGCGACAGATGCAGTTCCATGTTGCCGGTACCTTTAAATTCTTCATAGATAACTTCATCCATTTTAGAACCGGTATCAACCAATGCGGTGGCAATGATGGTCAGGCTACCGCCCTCTTCAACATTACGTGCGGCACCAAAGAAACGTTTAGGACGATGCAAGGCGTTAGCATCGACACCACCGGTCAATACTTTGCCTGAAGCAGGTACCACGGTGTTGTATGCACGGGCCAGACGGGTAATCGAATCCAGCAAAATGATAACGTCTTTTTTATGCTCAACCAGACGTTTAGCTTTCTCGATAACCATTTCGGCCACTTGCACGTGACGGGATGCTGGTTCGTCAAAAGTAGAAGCAATAACTTCACCTTTCACCAGACGTTGCATCTCGGTCACTTCTTCCGGACGCTCGTCAATCAGCAATACCATCAGTACGCAATCAGGGTGGTTATAAGCAATGCTGGTCGCAATGTTCTGCAACAGCATGGTTTTACCCGCTTTTGGCGGAGCCACAATCAGACCACGTTGGCCGCGACCGATTGGCGATGCCAAATCAAGTACACGAGCGGTTAAATCTTCAGTCGAACCATTACCGCGTTCCATGCGCAAACGAGAGTTGGCATGTAATGGGGTTAAGTTTTCGAACAGGATTTTGTTACGGGCGTTTTCCGGTTTGTCGTAGTTAACTTCGTTAACTTTCAACAATGCAAAATAACGCTCACCTTCTTTCGGTGGACGAATCTTACCGGCAACGGTATCACCAGTGCGGAGGTTGAAACGGCGAATTTGGCTTGGGGATACATAGATGTCGTCGGGACCGGCGAGGTAGGAGCTGTCTGCTGAACGGAGGAAACCAAATCCATCCTGCAATATCTCCAACACACCGTCACCGAAGATATCTTCTCCACTTTTCGCATGCTGCTTAAGAATAGAGAAAATAATATCTTGTTTACGCATCCGGGCCAGGTTTTCCAGCCCCATATTTTCGCCAAGTGTTATCAGATCAGAAACCGGCGTGTTCTTTAATTCGGTAAGATTCATAATGGTGGGTTCTTAAACTCGGGGTATGTCTCGAACTATGGTCGTGAATGGTATGGCAGCGTCATCCGTGCCTGTTTAACGGGACATTCAATCACCGGCCTTGGACAAACTACGCAAGTAATCACTTACGCGAGATTTGCGCGACACAACGGTATACAGATTGAAGGTGCCTTAGACTGATTTTGTAAAACACTAGACTGTCAAAAACCGATTGAGTTCATACATATTCTCAACACAAATTATTTCGACATAGAGTAAAACTTTAGATTCAAACTATTTAGATGCTACAGACTATTTCTTAGATACTAAAGAATAAGCTAGATGCTACAAACCCGGACTCAATACACAGGAATGTTCTATACGCAGTGAGGTAAACTTAACACGCTTCTTTGCAGGCGTCTAGCGGTCAGTGTGAGAAATCACAACTGCCGCTAGACACACCCGACGGCCTTGAAGCTACAGCGCTGTCAGCAGCTCTTACTCGCTCGAATCACCGACCACAATCAGCTTATCGGAACTTGCTTGTCTGCTGCCTTCCTGTAACGCCAATGACGTAGGGTGTAGGCGATTTAACGCCGCTTACAGATTTGCATCCAAGAATGCTTTGAGCTGACCTTTAGACAAGGCGCCAACCTTGGTGGCCACAACTTCACCGTCACGGAATAACAACAACGTAGGGATGCCACGGATACCATATTTTGGTGCCGTGCCCTGGTTTTCATCAATATTCAACTTAGTGATGGTCAGTCTGCCTTCGTACTCTTCAGCAATTTCATCCAAAATCGGAGCAATCATCTTGCACGGACCACACCATTCAGCCCAGAAATCGACCAGAACCAGGCCGCTGGCTTTCAGCACGTCAGTGTCGAAGCTGTCGTCACTCAGGTGAATAATTTTATCGCTCATGTTCTACTCCAAAGGATTGTGTCTACCTCGTTGGTGTAGCATTAACCAACAATAGGATGACTTTATTTCACCGGATACGCTTTCGTAAAGCAATAGTTAGCTGATATTCTACCACACTATGAGCAAAACACACTTGACCGAACAGAAGTTTTCCGACTTCGCCCTGCACCCGCTAGTTGTTGAAGCCCTTGAAAACAAAGGGTTTCAATATTGTACGCCTATTCAGGCGTTAGCATTGCCACTCACCCTATCCGGGCGTGATGTAGCGGGTCAGGCGCAAACAGGAACCGGCAAGACGCTGGCATTCTTAGCGTCTACTTTCCATTATTTGCTTTCTCACCCGGCAGAAGAGGGTCGCCAGACTAATCAACCACGCGCATTGATTATGGCACCAACGCGTGAATTAGCAGTGCAAATTCACTCCGATGCAGAATCACTTTCCCAGATGACTGGGCTGAAATTAGGCTTGGCTTATGGTGGTGACGGCTACGACAAACAGCTTAAAGTGCTGGAAAGTGGCGTTGATATTCTGATCGGCACCACTGGCCGTTTAATCGACTACGCAAAACAAAATTACATTAATCTTGGCGCAATTCAGGTTGTGGTCTTGGATGAAGCGGATCGGATGTACGATTTAGGCTTTATTAAAGATATCCGCTGGTTGTTCCGCCGCATGCCTTCTGTTGATAAGCGCTTAAACATGTTGTTCTCTGCCACTCTCTCGTACCGGGTACGTGAATTGGCATTCGAGCAGATGAATAACGCAGAATATGTTGAAGTGGAACCGTTACAAAAAACCGGCCACCGCATTCAGGAAGAGCTGTTCTATCCTTCAAATGAAGAAAAAATGCGTCTGCTTCAGACGTTGATTGAAGAAGAGTGGCCAGATCGCTGCATTATTTTTGCGAACACGAAACATCGCTGCGAAGAGATCTGGGGCCATTTGGCTGCTGATGGTCATCGTGTCGGTCTGTTGACCGGTGATGTCGCGCAGAAAAAACGTCTGCGTATTTTGGAAGATTTCACTAAAGGTGATTTGGATATTCTGGTTGCGACCGATGTTGCCGCCCGTGGTCTGCATATTCCACTGGTGACCCATGTCTTCAACTATGACTTACCAGATGACTGTGAAGACTATGTTCACCGCATTGGCCGTACCGGTCGTGCTGGCGAAAGTGGCCATTCCATCAGTCTGGCATGTGAAGAGTATGCATTAAACTTACCGGCTATTGAGACCTACACCGGTCATAGCATTCCGGTAAGCAAATATAATAGCGATGCGCTATTAACAGATTTGCCGGCGCCAAAACGTCTGGCCCGTACCCGTACCGGGAATGGCCCACGCCGTAACTCTGCCCCACGCCGCAGTGGTGCACCACGGAATAACCGTAAGCGACCGAGCTGATAAATGATGCTAAGTTCCACCTCACTTTATGCTGCCATCGATCTTGGCTCCAACAGTTTCCATATGTTGGTGGTACGTGAGGTGGCAGGCAGTATCCAAACATTGGCCCGCATCAAGCGAAAAGTCCGTTTGGCTGCCGGTTTGGATACCCAGAATCACCTGTCGCAAGAAGCGATGGAGCGTGGCTGGCAATGTCTGAAGCTTTTTTCAGAACGTTTGCAGGATATTCCTCTGGATCAGATCCGTGTGGTTGCGACAGCCACTCTGCGTCTGGCCTCGAATGCTGAAGAGTTCCTGCAAACTGCAACCGAGATCCTCGGTTGCCCGATCCAGGTTATCAGTGGTGAAGAAGAAGCCCGCCTAATTTATCACGGTGTGGCCCATACCACCGGCGGTCCAGAACAGCGTCTGGTGGTGGATATTGGCGGTGGCAGCACTGAGCTCGTGACCGGCAATGGCGCGCAAGCGAATATTCTGGTCAGCTTATCAATGGGTTGTGTCACTTGGCTGGAGCGTTACTTTAGTGACCGCAATCTGGCAAAAGACAATTTTGAACGTGCTGAACTGGCTGCCCGTGAGATGCTCAAACCCGTCGCCAAACGTTTTCGGGATCATGGCTGGCAAATCTGTGTCGGAGCCTCAGGTACCGTCCAGGCGCTGCAAGAGATCATGGTCGCTCAGGGGATGGACGAGCTGATCACCTTAGCTAAATTGCAACAACTTAAGCAAAGGGCCATTCAGTGCGGCAAGTTAGAAGAACTGGAAATTCCGGGTTTAACTCTGGAACGGGCGCTGGTTTTCCCCAGCGGCCTCTCTATTTTAATCGCGATATTCCAGGAATTGGCAATTGAAAGCATGACACTGGCTGGCGGCGCGCTGCGTGAAGGGCTGGTCTATGGCATGCTTCATTTACCGGTTGAGCAAGATATCCGTAGCCGAACGGTACGAAATTTGCAGCGCCGCTATTTACTTGATACCGAGCAAGCCAAGCGTGTCAGTAAATTGGCCGATAACTTTTTGCTTCAGGTAGAAAAAGAGTGGCATCTCGATGGCCGATGTCGGGAGTTATTGCAAAATGCCTGTTTGATTCATGAAATTGGGTTAAGCGTCGATTTTAAACGTGCTCCCCAACATGCTGCTTACCTGATTCGTAATCTGGATCTCCCTGGTTTTACCCCCGCTCAAAAGCTGCTGCTTTCTGCCCTGTTACAAAATCAGAGTGATACTCTCGACCTGTCGCTATTGAATCATCAGAATGCATTGCCCGTAGATATGGCACAACATCTGTGCCGCATACTACGTCTGGCAATTATTTTCTCCAGCCGCCGGCGGGATGATACTTTGCCTGCTGTCAGGTTGCGGGCGAATGGCGAGGAACTTTATGTGCTGCTGCCGAAGGGCTGGTTGCAACAACATCCTTATCGGGCCGAAGCATTAGAACAAGAAAGTCATTGGCAAAGCTATGTCCAATGGCCTCTATTGCTAGAAGAACTCAATTAAGTTTTCATGCTATTGGGTGGCTTTTCGCCGCCCGATCTTCCTTTGCCTCCCTCGCTAAAAAACTTATCTTACTGCGGTTACCTCTTACAAAATAAAGCAAAACTGTCAGAATGTGATCGTCGCCAGCTTAAAATAGAAACAATGTGTGTATTTTTATAAAACAGCGTTTCTTTATTGAGTTATTTGTTTTATACGCCACCTCCAGGGAAAGAACGCTGCGTCCAAATTGCTTAATCTCATTGATGAGGAACAAAAATGCGAGCACAGCTTCAACGCCACCATACCGCGGGTATGCTGGTGATTATTTCCGGTCTGATGGTCGGCACCCCCATGGCGATGGCTGCCAAATCAAATAGTCACGATGCCCCTCAGCAGGTGCAAGTGCCCACTCTCGCCTATGATGAAAGCAGCATTATTCTGGTGTGGAAAGCGCCTGAAGATACTCGCAAAATTGTTGATTATCAGGTTTATTCTGCTGGAAAATTGTTAGGTAGCGCCAGTGAGAATAATGATAAATTCTCGCCAGCCAAGCCCTATATCACGAATTTCTATGCCAATGACAAAGATAATTTTCAGCATAAAATCGTGATGCAAAACTTTACAGCCGTGGGCCTTAAACCGGAAACCAGCTACCAATTCACAGTGAAAGCGCAGTACGCTGACGGCTCTTTATCTGCAGCCAGTAAGCCCATCACAGCAAAAACCACCGCCAAACCACAGATTGTAAATGTGCGCGATTTCGGTGCAGTTGATGATGGTAAGACTCTGAATACCAAAGCGATACAGCAGGCAATTGATAGCTGTAAACCAGGTTGTCGCATTGAAATCCCTGCGGGTATCTACAAGAGTGGTGCGCTGTGGCTGAAAAGCGATATGACCCTTAATTTACAAGCTGGGGCGACTTTACTGGGTTCAGAGAATCCAGAGGATTATCCAGCGGGTTACCGCCTGTATCCTTATTCCACCATTGAGCGCCCAGCTTCATTGATCAATGCCATCGACCCAAATAACAGCAAACCCGGCACATTCAGTAATATCCGCATTACCGGCTCAGGCATCATTGATGGCAATGGTTGGCAGCGCGCGAAAACCGCTGAAATTTCAGACGAATTAGGCCATCCATTACCGCAATATGTTGCCAGTAAGAACAGCAAAGTGCATGAAGATGGCATCCTGGCCAAAAATCAGGTTGAGAAGGCGGTTTCTGACGGTATGGATTTAAAAAATGCTTATGGTCAACGCCGCTCTAGTTTGATGACATTACGCGGGGTAGAAAACGTCTATCTGGCTGGCTTTACCGTACGTAACCCCGCTTTCCACGGCATTATGAATCTGGAAAATCATAATGTGGTTGCCAATGGGTTAATCCATCAAACCTATGATGCGAACAATGGCGATGGTATTGAATTTGGTAATAGTCAGAATGTCATGGTGTTTAATAATTTCTTTGATACCGGCGATGACTGCATCAACTTTGCTGCTGGCACTGGGGAGAAGGCGCAACAGCAAGAGCCAATGAAAGGCGCATGGCTGTTTAATAACTATTTTCGTATGGGACATGGCGCAGTGGTCACAGGCAGCCATACCGGGGCTTGGATTGAAGATATTTTGGCTGAAAATAATGTCATGTATCTGACTGACATCGGCCTGCGTGCCAAGAGCACTAGCACCATTGGTGGTGGGGCGCGTAATGTAACTTTCCGGAATAATGCCATGCGCGACCTGGCTAAACAGGTGATGGTAATGACCTTGGATTATGCTGACAGTAATGCCAATATCGATTATCCACCAGCCAAGGTTCCAGCACAATTCTATGATTTCACAGTAAAAAATGTGACTGTAGATAATACTACTGGCAAGAATGCCTCTATTGAAATCAAAGGGGATACCGCCAATAAAGCCTGGCACCGCTTAGTGCACGTCAACAATGTGCAACTTAACAAGGTTAGCCCGACGGCCATCAGTGACTTACGTGACAGCGAATTCAATAAAGTGACGTTCACTGAATTACGCGGCGATACGCCATGGCACTTCAGTGAGATACAAAACGTCACGGTTGATGGCAAACCCGTCACGCCTTAGTACCTGCATACCTTGGTTTTGATCGATAAAAAACGGGCAGTAATGTATCGCCGCCCGTTATTATTTCGCGGCATCCGCGCCTATTTTTTGGCTTTCGCTAACTGAGCACGAATATTGGCCAGGTGGCTCTGCCCTTTTTGCATCCGCTCTTCTGGGCTAACAACTTTGCGCTCATTGTCCCATTTCAAGTCATCCTGCGGTAACTCCATCAGGAAACGACTGGGTTCCGGCCGGATCAACTCGCCATACTGACGCCGCTCTTTGCATAACGTGAAGAACAGCTCGCGCTGAGCACGAGTAATCCCCACATACGCCAACCGCCGCTCTTCATCCACATTATCTTCATCAATGCTGCTTTGGTGTGGTAGCAAACCTTCTTCCATGCCAACTAAGAACACATAAGGGAATTCCAACCCCTTTGAAGCATGCAGCGTCATGAGTTGCACTTGGTCCAACTCTTCGTCACTCTCTCCACGCTCCATCATATCGCGCAAGGTAAAGCGCGTAACAACTTGGGTCAGTGTCATCGGTTCATTCAGTTCCGACCCTTCCAACATTTCGGTCATCCAACTGAATAATAGATTCACGTTTTTCATCCGCATTTCAGCGGCTTTCGGGCTAGGAGAGGTTTCAAACAACCAGCTCTCATAATCGATACCGTGGATTAAATCCCGTACCGCCGCTACCGGTTCACGTTCTACCAACCGAATAATACCGTCCATCCAATGCGTAAAACGTTGCAATGACTCTAAACCACGCCCTTTCAAATGCTCGCCCAGTCCCAAGTCGAAGCTGGCACGGAACAAACTTTTATTGCGCACATTAGCCCATTCACCCAGCTTCTGAATGGTCGCTGAACCTATTTCACGTTTCGGCGTATTCACGATACGTAAGAATGCGCTGTCATCATCCTGATTGGTCAAAACCCGTAGGTAAGCCAATAAGTCTTTGATCTCCGGACGAGAGAAAAATGAATCGCCCCCTGAAATCCGGTAAGGGATGCGGTTCTGCATCAACAGTTTTTCAAATAAGCGCGACTGATGGTTACCACGATATAAGATGGCATAGTCGCTATATTGCGTCTTTTTAACAAAGTGATGAGCGATAAGTTCACCGACCACTCTTTCGGCTTCATGATCTTCATTATTGGCAGTAATGACTTTTAGCTCATCACCATATCCCAGCTCAGAAAACAGTCGTTTTTCAAAAACATGGGGGTTATTGGCAATCAAAATGTTGGCTGCTTTCAGGATTCGACCAGAAGAGCGGTAATTCTGCTCCAGCTTGATCACTTGTAGCTGCGGAAAATCCTCATTCAGCAAGACTAAATTCTGTGGTCGTGCACCACGCCATGAATAGATGGATTGGTCATCATCACCCACTACAGTAAAGCGCGCCCGACTACCGACCAATAATTTAACCATTTGATATTGGCTGGTATTGGTATCCTGATATTCATCTACTAATAGATAACGCAGACGATTTTGCCAGCGCTCACGCACTGCCAGATTATTTTGCAGCAACAACGTTGGCAAAGAGATAAGGTCGTCAAAGTCCAGCACATTGCAAGCTTTCAAATGGGCGTCATATAAGCCATAGCAATGAACAAACAGCTTATCGCGCTCGGATCGTGCCAATGCAGCTGCTGCTGCTGGGGAGAGCAGATCATTTTTCCAGTTGGAGATCGCCGAGATCAACTGTTGCAATAACGTTTTGTCGTCTTCCAGCCACTTATGGGTTAGATCTTTCAACAGACCTAACTGATCTTGGGCATCGAACAGCGAGAAGTTCGATTTCATCCCCAACGCGGCATACTCTTTTTTGATGATTTCCAGCCCCAAAGTATGGAAGGTGGCAATCATTAGCCCCCGTGCTTCTTTCCGCCCCAGAGTTTGAGCCACGCGCTCTTTCATCTCGCGCGCCGCTTTGTTGGTAAAGGTTACCGCAGCAATATGTTTGGGTTGATAGCCGCACTGGCGAATCAGATGGGCAATCTTGTTAGTAATGACCCGGGTTTTGCCCGATCCCGCACCGGCCAACACCAGACAGGGTCCAGTGACAAATTCGACGGCTTGTTGCTGGCTGGGATTTAATCGCATGGCACTCGGAAGCTCTGTGGGTTAACAAGGAGGAACAGGATTGTAGCAGAAAGCGGCCAATGAAAAAAAACCACCTGCGGTTTTTGATTGGTAAAACTCCACTCGTAGATTTGTAAAACACCGCCCACAAGGGCCCCATCACCCTCAAAATAAGCTACACTGGCGCGCTTCGAACTCGATTGAAGATAACCTTCCTTCAAGACTCAATATATTAGTGGTGATTGTTACTATGGCAAACAAAGCTTCCGCGCTGCACATTCTGGTTGATGATGAAAAGCAGGCGAATGATATTCTGGCGCAGTTGAATAACGGTGCTAATTTCCAAGAGTTAGCGAAAAAGTTCTCTAACTGCCCGTCAAAACGTAACGGCGGCGACTTGGGCGAGTTCAATAAAGGGGATATGGTTCCGGCATTCGATAAAGCGGTATTTAGCTGTGAATTGCTGCAACCTTATGGCCCAGTAAAGACCCAATTCGGTTATCACATCATTAAAGTGTTGTACCGTAACTAAGTTAGTCGTGTACTTAAAGCGACAAATAAAAAGCCTCCCGTTTGAACTATATTTCCAAATATCAGATTGTTATCCAACATTTGGGGCACAGTTCATGCAGAGAGGCTTTTAGAATGACTAATTACTGGATACTGCACAAACCTGAAATAACCAGTAAGACAGCATCAAGCGTTATCGTCGCAGGCAGTTCTGGTACGGACAGCGCACAGCGACCGGAGCGTATACTAATACGTGAGGATCGCGAGCACTGCACAAACCTGAAATAACCAGTAAGATAGCTTGATTAACCCGCAACCGCGATACGTTTCATATCAGTCATATACCCACGCAGCTTATGCCCTACAGCTTCGATTGGGTGATTGCGAATAGCTTCGTTGACATCGCGCAGTTGAGCATTGTCTACCGCGGTACCGGCAATACTTTTACCCAGATCCCCAGCTTGCAGAGAATCCATGAATTTGCCTTTCAGCAATGGAACTGCCGCGTTAGCAAACAGGTAGTTACCGTATTCCGCAGTATCAGAGATAACCACGTTCATTTCATACAGACGCTTACGAGCAATAGTGTTGGCAATCAATGGCAGTTCATGCAGCGATTCGTAATAAGCAGACTCTTCGATGATGCCAGAAGCCACCATAGTTTCGAATGCCAGCTCAACCCCAGCTTTCACCATCGCAATCATCAACACGCCGTGATCGAAGTATTCTTGCTCAGAGATTTTGCCTTCATACTGTGGCGCATTCTCAAACGCGGTTCTGCCGGTCTCTTCACGCCAGTTCAGCAATTTAACGTCGTCTTCAGCCCAGTCGGCCATCATCCCGCTGGAGAACGCACCGGAAATAATATCGTCCATATGTTTCTGGAACAGCGGCGCCATAATCTCTTTCAGTTGTTCGGACAGTGCATAAGCACGCAGTTTAGCTGGGTTGGACAGACGGTCCATCATCAGCGTAATCCCGCCCTGTTTCAGAGCTTCAGTGATGGTTTCCCAACCGAATTGAATCAGTTTTTCAGCATAAGCAGCATCGGTACCCTCAGAAACCAACTTGTCGAAGCACAGCAGTGAACCGGCCTGCAACATACCACACAGGATAGTTTGCTCGCCCATCAAGTCAGACTTCACTTCAGCAACGAAAGAAGATTCCAGCACACCGGCACGATGGCCGCCTGTCGCCGCTGCCCATGCTTTGGCAATCGCCATACCTTCGCCTTTAGGGTCGTTTTCCGGGTGAACCGCGATCAATGTCGGCACACCAAAACCACGTTTGTATTCTTCACGAACTTCGGTACCTGGGCATTTTGGCGCAACCATCACCACCGTGATGTCTTTACGCACTTGCTCGCCCACTTCAACGATGTTGAAACCATGAGAATAACCCAGTGCTGCGCCATCTTTCATCAAGGGCTGAATCGCCTGAACTACCGCAGAATGCTGTTTGTCTGGTGTCAGGTTAACCACTAAATCTGCTTGTGGAATCAACTCTTCGTAGGTACCTACTTTAAAGCCGTTCTCGGTCGCTTTACGCCATGAAGCGCGCTTCTCTGCAATCGCTTCTTTACGCAGGGCATAAGCCACATCCAAACCGGAGTCACGCATGTTCAAGCCTTGGTTCAGACCTTGCGCGCCACAGCCGACAATCACCACTTTTTTCCCTTTCAGGTAGCCTGCTTCATCGGCAAATTCATCTCGTGCCATAAAGCGACACTTACCTAATTGCGCCAACTGCTGACGCAGGTTCAATGTGTTGAAATAGTTAGCCATGGTATTACTCCGTTCGGGTTCTGTTTTGTGGGTGCAGCTATTTTTCTGGTTACTGCAAACGAATGTTGTGTTTGTGTACTGAATGTTTTTCACATCCCCTGTCTGTGCTGGGGATTAGCGTGAATTCACTATATGACAGGAAATCCATTGCGGAAATTGATATATTGACAATGTCACATTGCAATTATTGCAACGTTCTTATTACATTCCCCGTGAGGGCTGGCGGCCATGGATTTACGCGACTTAAAATTATTCCTGCATTTGGCTGAAAGCCGCCATTTTGGCCGCTCAGCCAAAGCGATGCACGTCAGTCCATCCACCTTGTCGCGCCAGATCCAGCGGCTAGAAGAGACCATTGGTCAACCGCTGTTTTTGCGTGATAACCGCACGGTACAACTGACCGATGCCGGCACCCAGTTAAAAGCTTTTGCACAACAAACCTTGCTGCAATATCAGCAATTGCTTCATGCCCTAGGCCAACACGGCCCGTCACTGAGTGGTGAATTACGGTTATTTTGCTCGGTCACCGCGGCATACAGCCATTTACCGCCGATTCTCGATCGCTTCCGAGCTCGCCATCCACTGGTTGAAATTAAACTTACCACCGGCGATGCAGCCGATGCTGTTGATAAAGTGCAATCCAATGAAGCTGACTTGGGGATTGCCGGTCGCCCTGAAGTTTTACCCACCAGCGTGGCTTTTACCCAAATTGGCGAGATCCCATTGGTGCTCATTGCCCCGGCACTCCCTTGTGCGGTGCGAGAGTTAGTATCAGTTGAGCAGCCAGATTGGGCCAATATTCCCTTTATTTTGCCGGAACACGGCCCATCACGAAAACGTATCGATTTGTGGTTCCGCCGCCAACGCATCACTAATCCATTGATATATGCTACGGTTTCTGGTCATGAGGCAATCGTGTCGATGGTGGCGTTGGGATGTGGCGTGGCGTTGATTCCATCGGTGGTGGTCGATAACAGCCCAGAACCAGTACGTAACCGAATTTCGCTATTGGATGATATCTCGCTGGTAGAGCCTTTTGAATTAGGTGTTTGTGTGCCGAAAAAGCGGCTCAATGAACCGCTGATTGAAGCATTTTGGGGGCTATTATAATGCGTTCCCTTATTAGCTGGCATCAATAGCATTAACCCATACCGTATCGAGCACTATTTATTGCAGAGCGTCGAATTGGTTAGTCGTTGCCACAAAAGTATTGAGCATATTACCCTGCCCGTGATAATCAATGCTCGAAAATACAGACTCTTGGGCAGAGAAACTGCCTATTGCTTCGATTAATGAATTCATACCTGGCCCAATGGGGGCTTTATCTTTAATATTGATAATTTCCTGACCATAAATATCATATTCCGTATTCTGGCTATCTATTAATTTCCCACGTTCATTATATTTACTTTCACATTGCTTATAGCCAATAACATTACCGTCAGGATCATAATTAGTATTAATGGTAACATTACGCTCAAGGATCTCTGAATCATTAAAGTAATCCTCACTTATAAAACTCAGAATATCATTAACATATAGTGCATCAGAATTATTTATTATATTACCCTGCTCATTGAAGTATTCAGCTTTAACTCTATACCTCCCTACAACACTATATTTTATATAAAAATTGGCCGACTTATAAGCCTCACCCGAATTACTATCTAAAACTGTATATTGTTTTATAACTTCATCGTCTAATATATTATTGGTATAATTTTCTCACTCTCTTCTGTTTTGTTTTTATGTCGATCAAAATATTCACTTTTGATCGTGTTAACACCTTTTCGATTATAGTCTATAGAAATAATTGAAGATTTATAAACCTCACCAGTAATGTTGTCTGCAACACTATATTTAGTGGTAACTTTACGGTTAAAAATACTATTATTATGGTATTTTTCAATTGTCTTGGTAATCTGTTTATTTTTATTATAATACGTATTTTTTATATATTTAGAGCCACGATGATAATAGCTCTCATCGACAGATTCTATTTTATTACTCTGCTTATCAAAATATTCCTTATTGATACTAACAATATTGCTCTCACCTTCGGAGCCATAGCGCACAGTAGTAATTGACGACTTATAACTCCCACCAAAACTGCTATCTGATACTATATATTCAGTTTCAATTATTTCATTCAATATTTTATTAAGATATTTTTTCTCAATAGTTTTCGTTATATTACTTTGCCTATCAAAACATTCACTTTTAATACTGTAGACATTATCAGTGTCTCCTGATACATAGTGCTGAGTAATAACCGATGATTTATAAGTCTTACCAGTATTGCTGTCTAAAACAATATATTTAGTTTCAACTGTGCTATTCAATACATCATTAAGATAGCAATATTCAAATATCTTTGTGATATGATTATTTTCATTATAAGAACAAAAGCCAATTTTGACGAACTTCCAGCCGTTACTATAGCTGGTCTGACTCATAGTAACTGTTATGTTACCCTGTCGATCAAAATACTCCTTGTCGATCTTTACTGTACTATTTTCACCATACGATGTAGTTATAATGGATGATTTATAAGTCTCACCAGTATTGCCATCTAAAACTGCATATTTAGTTTCAACTCTCTTTTGAAGAAAATCATTAATACGACATTCTTTAACCTCTTCGGTGATATATTTATTTTTATTATAACTGAAGCGTATAACGTCGACCTGCCTCGTACTATCACCATCATTGCTCTCTTTAATCACCTCGGTGATCTGACCATCTTTATTATAAGATATAACATCAGTATCACTTGAACCGCTATGAAATTCCTTATCAACTACGGTCTTTGTGAGATGTTTATATTTATCATAATGGTGAGCATTGATTATTGTATAATCCTCACGATAAATATAGGATGTTTCAATAATCTCTGTTATACCTTGATCGTTAGTATTAGCATAGAATACGCTACAGGAATCTCTTATCTTTCCATTGCTATATATCTCAGCAGTAACAGATATCATATAAAACTTGCCAGCGGAGTCATTTGAAAAAGCAATATCAACCTGACTATATAAAACACACTGGGAATATATATTCCTGATAATTCTAGTTATATGACCATTTTCATCCTCAAATACCTTCTGATCTTCTTCTTTAAATTCATCGATTGGAATATCAACCTTTAAAGATGTTAATTCATCTAATGTGTTTTTTGGTACTGATAATTCACCATTGGCATTGTTCAAATTATTCAGCTCAGTTGCATCGTGCTGCTCCGGGGTAGCTATCGACGGTTCTAAAATACTCATACTTATAAACTCCATTATTTCATTAAATGTTATCAACCCTATTAAGCGCAATGCAATTGTGATTTAATAGAATGTTAATTTCAGTTGCACTGATAATAATAATCAATTTAATTTATATTTCTCATACTTGAAGAATATTTGAGAAAATAGGAGATTTTTAAAACACTATTAATACGAAAGTAAGCAATATAAAAAAACCCAGACTCTTATGGAGACTGAGTTTAAATAAAGCGGGAGGTTAAATTTATATCTAGCTACACCAACTAACCGGCTAAAAAGAATTTAAACGCTGGGTTATCTGTTTCATCATGGCAATCGTAGCCCAGTGCTGTCAGATGTTGTTCAAATTGCGGCTCAGTTGCCGATAACTCAAACCCGGCCAGCACCCGGCCAAAATCAGTGCCGTGGCTGCGATAGTGGAACAGCGAGATATTCCAATGCGTGCCCAAGGTATGTAGGAATTTCAGCAATGCGCCGGGGGATTCCGGGAATTCAAAGCTGAATAAGCGCTCACGCAGCGGTTTGGAAGGGCGCCCCCCCACCATATAGCGCACATGTAGCTTCGCCATTTCGTCATCGGACAAATCGACGACCTGGTAACCTTTCTCTTGCAACTCGGACAAAATCTCCGCCCGCTCTGCATAACCGCGGGTCAAACGCACCCCGACGAAAATACAGGCGTTATCTGCATCGGCATAACGGTAGTTAAATTCGGTCACTGAACGACCGCCCAGCAACTCGCAAAAACGCAGGAAACTGCCCTTTTGTTCAGGGATGGTCACCGCCAGCAAGGCTTCGCGCTGTTCACCCAGCTCACAGCGCTCTGACACATAGCGCAAACCGTGGAAGTTAACATTAGCACCAGACAGCACATGAGCCAGACGCTCACCTTTAATATCGTGCTGCTGAACATACTTTTTCAGTCCCGCCAGTGCCAGCGCCCCTGAAGGCTCAGCAATGGCACGCACATCTTCAAATAAGTCTTTTACCGCCGCACAGATAGCATCACTGTCGACAGTAATAACATCGTCCAGATACTCCTGACACAAGCGGAAAGGCTCATCACCAATGCGCTTAACGGCCACACCTTCGGCAAACAACCCAACTCGCGCCAGATCCACCGGCTTACCCGCCTGCAATGCAGCATGTAAACAGGCAGAATCTTCGGCCTCAACCCCAATCACTTTAATCTGCGGCATCAGTTGCTTGATAAGCACCGCCACACCGGCCACCAGCCCGCCACCACCGACCGGAACAAATACCCGGTCAATATGTGCGTCTTGCTGGAGCAACTCCATCGCCAGCGTTCCCTGCCCGGCAATCACTGCCGGATGGTCAAACGGAGGCACAAAGGTATACCCCTGCTGCTGGGACAGTGCGATAGCTCGGGCTTTGGCTTCATCAAAATTGGCACCAAACAACAGCACCTCGCCACCAAAACTACGCACAGCATCAACCTTGATATCAGCGGTTGCCACCGGCATCACAATTAGAGCCTTAATGCCGAGTTTACTGGCCGAAAGCGCCACACCCTGCGCATGGTTACCCGCCGAAGCAGTTATCACGCCGCAAGCTTTCTGTTCTTCCGTCAGCCCGGCTAACATGGCATAAGCACCGCGCAGTTTAAAACTGTGCACCGGCTGCCGGTCTTCTCGCTTCACCAAAATGGTATTACCCAAGCGGGAAGAGATTTTTTCCATCACTTGCAGCGGGGTGACTTGCGCCACCTCATACACCGGCGCGCGAAGTATCGCCCGCAGATATTCGGCCCCGCAGGGGGCAGCAGATAAGGGTTGAGATACCGCCATGGGTATTAGCCTCCCAGCTTACTTTTGTCGCGCACCGCACCTTTGTCGGCGCTGGTTGCCAGCAGGGCATAAGCGCGCAGTGCATAAGAAACCTGACGTTCGCGGGCTTTCGGTGACCATGCGGCATCACCACGGGCCTCTTCAGTTTCACGACGAGCAGCCAGCTCAGACTCACTCACATCCAATTTAATGCCACGGTTCGGGATATCGATATCAATGAAATCGCCATCCTGTACCAAACCAATCAGGCCACCACTGGCCGCTTCCGGAGAAACGTGACCAATCGACAAACCAGAGGTTCCGCCAGAGAACCGACCATCCGTCAGCAATGCACAGCTCTTACCCAGCCCCATGGATTTCAGGTAAGTAGTCGGATACAGCATTTCTTGCATCCCCGGCCCGCCTTTCGGCCCTTCGTAGCGAATCACCACCACATCGCCCGCGACGACTTTTCCGCCCAGAATAGCGGCTACCGCATCATCCTGACTTTCATAAACTTTAGCCGGACCACGGAAGGTCAAACTGTCTTTATCCACACCGGCGGTTTTTACAATGCAGCCATTAGCGGCGATATTGCCGTACAACACCGCCAAACCACCGTCCTGACTGTAAGCATGTTCACGCGTGCGGATACAACCCTCTTCGCGGTCGGTATCCAGTGACGGGAAACGGCAATCCTGAGAGAAGGCTTTGGTGGTACGGATACCCGCCGGACCTGCGGAGTACATGCTTTTGACCTTTTCATCGCCGGTCAGCATAACGTCATAGGCCGCCAAGGTTTGTGGCAGATCCAGCCCCAGCACGTTACGGACCTCGCGGTTAAGCAACCCAGCACGATCCAACTCACCTAAAATACCGATAACGCCACCGGCGCGGTGTACGTCTTCCATATGGTATTTCTGAGTGCTTGGAGCCACTTTGCACAAATGAGGCACCTGACGAGATAACCGGTCGATATCACTGATATCGAAATCAATATCCCCTTCCTGTGCCGCAGCCAGCAAGTGCAATACGGTATTGGTGGAACCGCCCATGGCGATATCCAGCGTCATGGCATTTTCAAATGCGGCTTTGTTGGCAATGCTACGCGGCAAGGCGCTGATATCATCCTGTTCGTAATAACGTTTGGTCAGCTCGACAATATGTTTGCCCGCATCCAGGAACAGTTGCTTACGATCCGCATGTGTTGCCAGCAGTGAGCCGTTACCCGGCAGAGCCAGACCCAGTGCTTCATTCAGGCAGTTCATCGAGTTGGCGGTAAACATCCCGGAACAAGAGCCGCAAGTTGGGCAGGCCGAGCGCTCAATCTGCTCGCTGTCGGCGTCGCTGACATTCGGGTTAGCCCCCTGAATCATGGCGTCTACCAGATCCAGCTTGATGATTTTGTCGGACAGCTTGGTTTTACCGGCTTCCATTGGGCCGCCGGACACAAAGATCACCGGGATATTCAGGCGCAGAGACGCCATCAGCATCCCTGGGGTAATTTTGTCGCAATTTGAAATGCAGACCATGGCATCCGCGCAGTGGGCGTTAACCATGTACTCAACAGAGTCGGCAATCAATTCACGTGAAGGCAACGAATAGAGCATGCCGCCGTGGCCCATCGCGATCCCATCATCCACCGCAATAGTGTTGAACTCTTTAGCCACACCGCCAGACGCTTCAATTTGCTCCGCTACCAGTTTTCCTAAGTCGCGCAAATGAACGTGGCCCGGTACAAACTGGGTAAATGAGTTAACTACCGCAATAATCGGTTTGCCGAAGTCATCATCGGTCATACCGGTAGCGCGCCACAGTGCGCGGGCGCCGGCCATATTGCGGCCATGGGTGGTGGTATGGGAACGGTACTTAGGCATTGTCTCTTCACTCCAGGTTATGCTGTATTGCAGGTGGCGAACGAACCACCTGCTGATTCTGTCTATCTATTTTTATTGTGGATTGATTGGATCCAACCAACCGTATTTATCTTCGGTTTCACCGGTGAACAGGCCAAAGAAGGCTTGTTGAATCTTGCTGGTAATCGGGCCGCGTTTACCAATGCCGACCTGAATGCCATCCACGCTACGAACCGGGGTAATTTCTGCCGCAGTACCGGACATAAACACTTCATCCGCCAGATAGAGGGATTCACGTGACAAGACTTGCTCACGGACTTCCAGACCCATATCTTTAGCCAGTTTGATGATGGCGTCGCGCGTGATGCCCGGCAGAGCAGAAGAGGTAAATGGCGGTGTGAACAGAATGCCATCTTTCACTTCAAACAGGTTTTCACCGGCACCTTCAGACAGGAAGCCGTGAATATCCAGGGCAATCCCTTCCTGATAACCGTGGCGACGTGCTTCGCTGCCCACCAGCAAGGAAGACAAATAGTTGCCCCCAGCTTTAGCGGCGGTTGGAATAGTGTTCGGCGCAACACGGTTCCATGAAGAAACCATGGCATCAATACCTTGCTCCAGCGCTTCTGCACCCAAGTAGGCACCCCATGGGAAGGCCGCAATGATGACATCCGTCTTATAACCATCTGGCGGATTAACACCCATGCCGACATCACCAATAAACACCAATGGGCGGATATAAGCGCTGGTCAGATTATTTTTACGCAGTGTCTCGCGGCAAGCTTCCATCAGCTCATCAACCGTCTGAGAAACCGGCATACGGTAAATTTTGGCGGAGTCATGCAGGCGCTGCATGTGTTCGCGGTGGCGGAAAACGACCGGCCCTTTATGGGATTCGTAGCAACGAACACCTTCGAAGACTGACGTGCCATAGTGTAACGCGTGAGACATCACGTGAACTTTAGCCTCTGCCCACGGAGTCATTTCGCCGTTAAACCAAATGTAATCAGCTTTCTTCGTCATTCTTTTCTTTCCTTGTGGCGCATCAGGCGCGTATCTGTAATGTATTAGGTTGTAGGATCTCGACGCAGGCGACATCCATAAGCTTACTCAGCTGAGAAGACAGTAAATCGACAGGTCGCCCGCTGGCAACGGTCAATTCAATATTAATATTCTCAGCATTAATCATTGGCGACATATTCATAGCACAAACCTGAAAGCCGCGGTGCCGCACAACCCGCAATACGCGCTCTAACATCTCAGGGCGGAAGCGGGCTTGGATAGAGAGTTGATGTTGCATCATGAGATTTTCTCCAGCATGGTTTCATTACCTGCGCCTGGCGGCACTAACGGCCAAACGTTTTCGAGTTCGTCGATGGAAACCTGGAGCAAATAGGGGCCTTCACTGTTAAACAGTGCATCCAGAGCGGCGTCGACTTGGTCTTTGCGGGTGATACGTTGGCCGGGGATATTGAAAGCACTGGCCAGTGTGATGAAATCGGGGTTATCAGAAAGATTGGTTTCGCTATAACGTCCATCAAAAAACAGTTGCTGCCACTGTCGAACCATACCCAATCGCTGGTTATCCAATAAAACGATTTTCAGCGGCAACTGTTTTCGTTTTATCGTGCCCAACTCCTGAACATTCATCATAAACGAACCATCGCCGGAGACACAGATAACCATATCATCAGGGCGAGCCATTTGCGCACCAACGGCGGCGGGAACCCCAAAGCCCATCGTGCCCAAACCGCTGGAGGTGATGAAATTCTCAGGGCGGGTAAAGTTCATATGCTGCGCAGTCCACATCTGGTGCTGGCCCACATCAGTGGTCACCACGGTTTGTGGCGCTTTACGCTCAGAGATTTGCTTAAGCAGTAATGGGGCATAAATTGCTTGGCCGGGATGGTCATAACGCCAGCTATGCTGTTGTTTTAACGCTATAACCTCATCACGCCATGGCTGAATATTCAGCGGTTGCTGTAACGCGGGCAACAATACTTTCAAATCGCCTTGTAACGCAACGTGTGCCTGACGCAATTTACCCAACTCTGCCGGGTCGATATCCATATGGATAACTTTTGCTTTCGCGGCGAATGTATTCAGTTTCCCGGTTACGCGGTCATCAAAACGGGCACCTACAGCGATTAATAAATCACAATCCTGCACCGCAAAGTTCGCGGCTTTGGTGCCGTGCATGCCTAACATACCCAAATAACAAGGATGCTCGCTATCGGGTGCGCCCAAACCTTTCAACGTTGCGACCGCAGGCACCCCGGTTACTTCGATAAACTGACGTAAAGCGGGAACCGCCTGCGCCATGCCGACACCACCGCCAACATACAGCATGGGTTTTTTAGCTGTCGCCAACATATCCCAGGCTTGTTGTAACTCCGCTGCAGAATCAACCAGATACTCTTCAACTGGCATCAAATGTGGGGTCAACTCACCCACAGCTAGCTGAATGTCTTTCGGGATATCGATTAAAACCGGCCCAGGGCGGCCACTGGTAGCAATAGCAAAGGCTTCAGCCATAATGCCCGGTAATGCATCCAGTGATTCAACCAAGAAACTGTGTTTGGTACAGGCCAGCGACAGGCCCAAAACATCAATCTCCTGAAAAGCATCGGTACCGATTAATGCGGAACCAACCTGACCGGTGATAGCAATAACCGGTACAGAATCTAGCAAAGCATCAGCCAAACCGGTGATCAGATTAGTGGCTCCGGGGCCGGAAGTGGCAATACACACCCCGACTTTGCCGGTGGCACGCGCGTAACCGATAGCGGCAATCGCAGCGCCCTGCTCATGGCGGCAGAGCAAATGCTCGACGCCACCATCATACAAAGCATCGTAGACAGGCATAATCGCCCCGCCCGGATAGCCGAATACCGTATCAACACCCTGTGCACGCAACGCTTGAACCACCCACTGAGCACCATTCATAGCTATTTCCCCGACCTTTTGCGGGAGGCACAGGATTTTATTCTGTTGTGCATTTTATGTTCCTCGCGTCTTTTAACGTACCAATAAAAAAACCCCCGGACCTTTCGGTGCGGGGGTTCTCTTGAGATTAAGGCTTGATTTTTATGCCTTTATTCGTCCAAGTGCAGCCCCGCACGGTGGGATAATAATCACCACCACGCTAATTAGGACTAGGTTAATCACTTGGACAATCGCTTTCATAATTAGGTTGTTCATCTATCTAGTGTCGAACGAATACCTACAGAGTTATCACAGTTATCGGTTAGCTGACAATATTTATTTAAATTATTATTTTGTGAGCATGGCCGCGAAATACCATAAACATATTATTTATCAATCAGTAAAAGCCTCATCGAATGTTTGGT
Organism: Yersinia alsatica; assembly: GCF_902170305.1. Taxonomy (GTDB): domain Bacteria; phylum Pseudomonadota; class Gammaproteobacteria; order Enterobacterales; family Enterobacteriaceae; genus Yersinia; species Yersinia alsatica. The sequence continues at coordinate 133,861 of NZ_CABHWW010000015.1, forward strand.
CTTTTTTTGCGCCCTGTACCGCAATTTTTGATTTGCACATCACCATTGCAGCGAAACTTCTCGTGAGGTTTCGCAAATCAATCCTTTTTCTGTGTACCGAAAAAAAACCTGCGGCATTCTACAGTCGCGCCCAAACAGCAGGGACGCATTACGGCAAAGGAAAGCATCATGTCACTGGCAACTATTCATACTCGCGCCACTTTAGGTATTCAGGCTCCCTCAGTCACCGTTGAAGTCCATATCAGCAATGGATTACCGGGGTTAATCTTGGTTGGCTTGCCAGAAACAACCGTAAAAGAGGCGCGGGATAGAGTCCGCAGTGCATTAATCAACAGTGGTTTCGCCTTTCCCGCCAAGCGGATCACGGTCAGTTTGGCTCCGGCAGATTTGCCCAAAGAAGGTGGGCGTTATGACCTGCCTATCGCTTTAGCAATATTGGCGGCTTCAGAACAGATTCCTGCGGATAAATTAACGCACTATGAGTTCTTGGGTGAGTTAGCACTATCGGGGGCGCTAAGGCGGGTTAACGGCGCGATTCCGGCGGCGATCGCCAGCAGTCAGGCCCATCGGCAATTAATTCTGCCAACAGCAAACAGCCTTGAAATTGGGCTTATCCCACAAGGTAACAGTTGGGTCGCTGAACATTTGTTAGCGGTATGTGGTTTCTTGCAAGGCGAAAATGCCCTCGAAAAAGGTCAATCCATTGAATATGCCACAGATTGTGCTAGCCATCTTGATCTGCAAGATATCATTGGCCAATCACAGGCTAAACGCGCGCTAGAGATAACGGCAGCCGGCGGGCATAACCTGCTGTTACTCGGGCCACCGGGTACCGGCAAAACTATGCTGGCCAATCGGTTAACCGGATTGCTGCCTCCACTCACAGATCAAGAAGCACTGGAGGCCGCTGCCATTAATGGTTTATTACACAGTAATGAGCTGCCGACTCAGTGGCGCTGTCGGGCTTTTCGTGCCCCACATCATAGCGCATCGATGGCTGCCCTGATTGGCGGTGGCTCTATTCCCCGCCCTGGAGAGATATCACTGGCACACAATGGCGTACTTTTTCTGGATGAGCTGCCGGAGTTTGAACGTCGGGTGCTGGATTCACTGCGCGAACCGCTAGAGTCGGGTGAAATTATTATTTCCCGAGCGGCAGCCAAAGTGTGTTTTCCGGCTAAAGTACAACTTATCGCGGCAATGAATCCCAGTCCCAGTGGTCGCTATCAAGGTATCCATAATCGAACATCCCCGCAGCAAGTCCTGCGCTATTTGGCAAAACTGTCTGGCCCATTTTTGGACCGATTTGATTTATCGATAGAAGTGCCATTACTGCCCGCAGGCATGCTGGGTGCGCAAAAACATCAGGGGGAAAATAGTGAAACCGTCAAAAAACGGGTATTACAGGCAAGACAGAAGCAGTTGGATCGCGCAGGGAAAATAAACACACAACTTAACAGCCAGGAAGTGGACGAGCATTGCTATTTAACATCAGAGAATGCGGCATTCTTGGAACAGGTTTTGCTGACTCTGGGGCTATCTGTACGCGCCTGGCACCATATTTTGAAAGTCGCCCGGACGATTGCTGATTTAGCTCAGGAAGATAATATCCAAAAAAAACATCTTTCCGAGGCACTAAGCTATCGTTGTATGGACCGGCTGCTTTTGCAGTTGCATAAGAGCCTAATGTAAAAAGCAAAAAGGGGGCTAAAGCCCCCGCAATACTATACCCAAAGTCATTAGAGTCACAGGTAGGTAGCAAGCAATTGCACCACGATGAGCTTACAAAAGTAAGTGATCCGGGTGGACGCGAGTCGCTAGCCCCTGCGGCTTTAGGTACGATACTAGTCGTCGTTATCGGTATAGTCTTCCACTGCATCCACCTGTGGCTTACCGCCAGACAGCGTGTGGAAACGTTTAGGGCGACGAGTCCGGGTCACATATTTGGACCAAACTTTTTCCTCGGCACTGACAGGCTCGCGTTCACCGCGGCAAACAGCCACAAACGAATGCTCTTCTTCAGTTGCTGGTTCGCGTTTCCCGAGATCGAGTTCGTTAAAAGCATGGCCGTGGCGCTCTAGTAATTGCGCCTCTTTAATGGTGAAATCGCCGTGACGCGAGAACCCGCGAGGATAATGTTTATTATCAAAAAAACGATTGGTCGTGATGAAGCTATCCGCCATCTGACACGCTCCTAATTCTCTCATGGTCGTGCTGTTTATGGCGCGGAGTATTAGATAGGCTTGACATCGTGTAAAACAAAACATTTAAATCTTAACGACAAAAAAAATTGGAGATAGGTGTGGATACCGAATTACTGAAAACCTTTTTGGAGGTCAGTAGAACTCGCCACTTTGGTCGCGCAGCTGAATCTTTGTACTTAACGCAGTCCGCGGTAAGTTTTCGTATCCGTCAGTTGGAAAATCAATTAGGTGCAAATTTATTCACTCGTCATCGCAATAATATTCGTCTAACCCCAGCAGGTGAAAGGCTGCTGCCCTACGCCGAAACCCTGATGAGTACCTGGCAGCTAGCCAAAAAAGAGGTGGTACATTCGCTGCAACACACCGAGTTGTCCATTGGTGCAACCGCATCACTTTGGGAGGCCTATCTCACTCCCTGGTTGCAACAGTTATATAAACAACGTGAAGCATTGCGCCTTGAGGCTCGTATTGCACTGCGACAATCGCTGGTGAAGCAGTTGCACGAACGGCAACTGGATTTATTGATAACGACCGAAGCCCCTAAAATGGACGAATTGGCCAGTTTACTGTTAGGGCATTTTTCGCTACGGCTGTTCTCATCGTCCCCCCTTGATCTGGCAGAAGAAATGGATGGCGATGCCGAGCATAAAAATGCAATTGAGGCACCGTATATCAAACTTGAATGGGGGGCTGATTTCCATCAGCAAGAGAATAGATTACTCAATAGCGAGCAGATGCCAGTACTGACCACGACCTCGGCCCATTTAACCCGGAAACTATTAGAAACAACCGGCGGCTGTGCTTTTCTGCCCGAACATTGGCAAAAAGAGTATCCACAGCTGGTGATTAACGCTGATATACCGCCTATCGTGCGGCCACTGTATGCCGTTTGGTTGCAAAACAGTGACCAGCAAGTATTAATCCGACAGTTATTAAAAACCCCCATGAATAACGCAGCACAAAGCGCTATACAGGATTAAGTGGAGGCGGCTGAGGGCGAGCTCGACGATTTAAGTAAAAAGCACTCATCGCCTTCTGGATAGCAATAAAGCTGAATAACAAAATTCCGATTACAATCTTGGTCCACCATGAACTGAGTGTGCCATCAAAAGTAATGTAGCTCTGTATCAAGCCCTGAATCAAAACACCAAACAGGGTGCCAAAGACGGTACCGATGCCACCGGTCAGTAATGTGCCACCGATAACCACAGCGGCAATAGCATCCAGTTCAACACCACTGGCCGCCAATGCATAACCTGCCGAGGTGTAGAGGGAAAAGACAATTCCAGACAGCGCAGCCAATGTACTCGACAGCATGTAGATTTTTATCGTAGTTTGGCGAACCGGGACGCCCATCAGGGCGGCTGAAACACTGTTGCCCCCTATGGCATAGACGTTATGACCAAAGCGGGTACGATGGGCCAGCAAAATACCAAACACGACAACCAAAAGCATGATGAGGGCGAGCAGAGTAAAGCGTCCACCGCCGGGGACTTTCCAGGCATAATTCGCCAGCGTGGCATAAAGCGGGTGATCAATAGGTATGGACTCTTCAGAGACAATAAAGCTCATACCACGAACAAAAAACATCCCAGCGAGGGTAATAATAAACGCGGGGAGTTTGAGGGAATCAATAATCCAGCCCATGAATGCGCCAAACATCGCCCCCATCACCAAAACTATGGCAAAAGCATACATCGGGTGAATGCCATAAGTTCCAATTAACTTCGCCAGCAATACACCGGTGAAAGCAATGACCGAGCCGACGGATAAATCGATGCCCCCCGATAAGATAACAAAAGTCATACCCACAGCAACAATGCCCAGAAAAGCATTATCAGTCAGTAAATCGCACCATACTCGGGTAGACGAAAAGCTGGGGAACTGGCTAAGACAAAATGCATATCCCAAGATAAAAACGGCGATAGTTATCAGCAAAGGAATATTACGCTTTAGCATTATTTTCGCCTCCGGAAGATATGGCTCAATGAAATCATCGGTGACTGCACCACCAGGACGGCTAGTACAACAATGGCTTTAAGAACCAGATTGAATTCCGGTTGATAACCCGAGAGTAAAATCCCTGTATTCATTCCCTGAATAATCAAAGCACCAATAACTGAGAGCAAAAGGTTAAAACGCCCTCCCATTAATGAAGCCCCGCCAATAACCACCGCTAAAATGGCATCCAACTCCAACCATAAACCGGCATTATTCGCATCTGCACCTCGAATATCTGCGGTCACAATAATGCCGGCAACTGCCGCGCAAATACCGCAAATCACATACACAGCAATCAGTACCAGACGAGTACTCACCCCCGCATTACGTGCTGAGCGTAAGTTGATACCGACCGACTCAATAAATAGCCCCAGTGCTGTTTTACGAGTCAATAACCACACAATAATCAGCATACCCAATGCAATAACCACTGACATCGGCATATACATCAAAGTAGTGCTACCTAATTTTGCCAAACCACCGCTATCAAATGTAACGATTTGCCCTTCGGTAATCAGTTGGGCGATGCCTCGCCCTGCCACCATTAACATCAAGGTGGCGACAATCGGCTGGATTTGTAATACCGCCACTAAAAAGCCATTCCATAGCCCGCACAATGCTCCAACCACAAGTGCCGCAGCCAAAACCGTTACCAAAGGATATCCTGCACTGGTCAGAGTCGCCGCCGTAGCACCAGCAATCGCCATCACGGCACCGACAGATAAATCAATCCCCCCGGTTGCGATAACCAATGTCATTCCCAGCGCCAATAAAGCGACTGGAGCACCACGATTTAAGATATCAATCACACTGCCAAACAGCCGCCCGTCCTGAATATGAATTGAGAAAAAATGCGGGGCGACCAGACTATCAATCAATAAAATAACTGCCAGAGCACCAAACTGAGTGGCACCTTTCGGTAAAACCCATTTAACTTTGCGCGGCTGTTGTGTCATTGACAGGCTCCTGTTTCCCATAAGGTCACTCCTTATTGCACCGCGATCGCCTGCATGATGGCAGGAACAGAAATCTCATCATGACCAAGTTGTGCAATGTGCCGGCGATCACGCAGGACAATGACGCGATCGGCATAACCTGCCAATTCCTCCAATTCGGAAGAGATGATTAATAGCGCCAACCCTTCATCACACAGTTTCTCAATCAGCCGAATAATTTCAGCATGAGCGCCCACATCAATGCCGCGAGTCGGCTCATCTAAAATCAAAAATCGAGGTTTTGTGGCCAACCAGCGGGCTAATAATACTTTTTGCTGGTTTCCACCGGAGAGATACTGAATTTGCTGTTCAGGGCCAGGAGTACGAATACCCAATTGCTGGATAAAATCTTCTGCAATTTGGGTCTGTTCACGCATAGAAATTGGCCTCAACCACCCGCGTTGGGCCTGTAGAGCCAGAATAATATTTTCTCGGACAGTGGCAGCCCCCACGATACCATCGGTTTTCCGATCTTCTGGGCAGTAACCAAAGCCAGATTTAGAGGCCTTCCGGGGTGTTCTGATTTTAACTGGCTTACCTTGTATTTTGGCTTCGCCATTATCTGGAGTGGTCACACCAAAAATTAATTGTGCCGTTTCGGTTCGACCAGATCCCAATAACCCGGCAAGCCCAACAATTTCACCGGGAGAAACCGATAAATCAAAATTCTCAACCACACCGCGGCGACCATAATTTTTAAATTCGACTAATGGCTGATTTACAGCAATATTATGTTCACCACGCTTTAATAATTTCTCATCGAAACTGTGGCCCAGCATCATCTGAACCAATTCAATACGCGGGAGTTCCGTCGTGGTTTTAGTGCCGACAAGTTTACCGTTACGCAATACTGTTATCCGGTCACTGATTCGATAGACCTGATCGAGAAAATGAGTCACGAAAACCATGCCAATGCCCTGATCACGTAACTGGCGTAGAATATCCAACAACATGCTGACTTCTTTTGCATCCAAGCTCGCTGTTGGCTCATCCAAAATCAGTACTTTGGCAGAAAGGTCCACTGCCCGAGCGATCGCAACAATCTGTTGTATTGCAATAGAAAAATCGGCTAAAGGACGCTGAACATCTAGCATCAAACCATAACCTTTCAGTAATTTTTCCGCCTGTTGGTTCATGGTTCGATGATCAATAAATCCCCAACGTAATGGCTCGCGACCAATAAAGAGATTCGCCGCAATAGAAATATTTGGTAGTAGATTGACCTCTTGATAAACAGTGCCAATACCCATCTTTTGGGCATCAGCAGTGTCAATGGGACAAATGGCCACGCCATCTAAATAAACCTCACCAGCGGCGCGCTTATAGACTCCGGTTAGTGCTTTGATTAACGTCGATTTTCCTGCTCCATTTTCCCCCAGCAAAGCCACAACTTCGCCACGATGCAGAGAAAAATCTACAGAGTCCAATGCCTTAACACCAGGAAATTCAACTGACAAGCCACGGACTTCTAGCAGTGTTTCCATCAGATGTACCCACGTTCAAAAACGACTCAAATATTGCCCAAATACAGGTGACGAAAGCAGGCGGGGCAAGCCCCGCCATTTGAATCAATAGCCAAGGCTCTTCTTGGATTCATATTCCTGTTTAGCCGTATCCGGCTGCAACAGGCGAGATTCTGTCTGAATAAATTTAGGAGGTTGGGTGCCGTCTTTCTTCAGCGCAATTAATGCATCAAAAGCAGGACCAGCCATATTTGGTGTCAATTCAACAGTAGCATTTGCCTCACCACTGCTCATTGCTTTAAAAATATCAGGAACACCGTCAATAGAAACAATTTTGATTTCTGAGCCTGGTTTCAAGCCAGCTTCTTTAATGGCTTGAATGGCACCAATCGCCATATCATCGTTATGTGCATAAACCGCACAGATATTTTTGCCATTTTGCTCAGCTTTGATGAAGCTCTCCATAACCTCTTTGCCTTTACTACGTGTGAAATCCCCTGATTGGGAGCGGATTATCTTCACGTTAGGTGCTGAGGCTATCCCGTCTGCGAAACCTTTTTTACGGTTAATCGCCACACTGGAGCCAACCGTACCTTGCAGTTCGACAACGTTACAAGGCTTGCCAGCAACATCTTTCAGCAGCCATTCGCCGGCGACTTTACCTTCATATACGCTGTCCGAAGCTACCGCGGCTGTATATAAAGAGGGATCATTCACTTCAATCATACGGTCCAGCAGAAATACAGGAATTTTAGCTTCTTTCGCTTCCTGTAAAACTGGCGTCCAGCCAGTAGCAACGACAGGAGCGATAAAGATGGCATCAACACCCTGAGCAATAAAGGATCTCACCGCTTTGATTTGGTTTTCTTGTTTTTGTTGGGCATCTGCGATTTTTAATGTTATTCCGCGTTTTTCAGCCTCTTGCTTAGAAACCTTGGTTTCCGCAGACCGCCAACCGGATTCTGAACCAATCTGAGAAAAGCCCACGACTAACGGAGCCGCCTGGACTGCACTACACATTGCTGCTGTTACAGCTGCTGCTAACAGTAAACGCCTGTACATATTTCTCTCCTCACTTGCCATCGTTGAGCCGTTGACCCGCTACTATTGCGAAGAACAGTTAAGATCATCCAGGCCATTTACTGCCCTGAACTTCGGCCAATTTGCAGATAATGTTGATCTCAAAGCATATGATGTTTTTTAAGGTGAGCTTCCTGATAGCTAAAATGTTAATTAGTTTTAGTACATTTTGTAAAAGTAATAATGAGCAGTGTCACACCACAGAATAACAATCGTTTTGTACATAAATTCAGCTAAATAGGTATGTATTGGGAACGTTACCTGCTAAATTTTCATAGCAGATTTAAAAGAAATATAGGTAATTAACGGTTATTAATTGAGCGAGAGATATTGTTTGAAGGGATAAAATGGGCAGGATTTTCTATGTAGAATAATAAAACAAGGGGCTATATAGAGAAGAAAATGGAAGGGAAAGGCTTATCTAGAGGGTTGCTGAGAGTATAGGAAATAGGGCAAATGATTATTTTGGGCATAAAAAAACCCCTCGTTTTCACGAAGGGTTTTCAATATGGCAGGGGCGGAGAGACTCGAACTCGCGACACCCGGTTTTGGAGACCGGTGCTCTACCAACTGAGCTACGCCCCTAAATTACGCTTAACATTATGCCTGCTAAAATTAGCAGGCATAATTTAAATAAGTGGCGGAACGGACGGGGCTCGAACCCGCGACCCCCTGCGTGACAGGCAGGTATTCTAACCAACTGAACTAC
>NZ_CABHWW010000016.1 GCF_902170305.1 Yersinia alsatica
GCCACCAGTTTCACCGCGCCTTTCATCGCCTCATCCCCGAATATCACTTTCAGGTATTCGGCTTGCTGTGCGGTGCCTAACTTGTTCTTTTTAAACGAGCGGTCAATGTCTTTGAGGATTTTCTCTACCGGCAACATATTGCCTTTGCCGTCGCGGGTGGTTATTCCCAGCTCGCGCAAGGCTTCCGGCGCTTTACCTATTGGAGCCTGTAACCGGCTAAACACTGCACTGGTACTGGTGCCCGCCATACTGCCCTTGATGCCGTTATCGGCCAGAACGCCAAGCAGTGCGGTGGTATCTTCAATACTGGCCCCGGCGGCCTCGGCAATCGGGGCGACATATTTCATCGCCTCGCCCAGCTCTAACAGGTTGGTGTTAGAGCTGGTAAAGCCTTTCGCCATCACGTCTGACACGCGCTTAATCTGGTCTAACGGCAGGTTAAATGCCGATTGCATGTTGGTGACAATATCCGCCGCCTCGGCAATATCCACACCGGACGCCAGCGACAGGTTAACCGTCGGCTCAGTGGCGGCCAGAATGGCGTCGGCGTCATAGCCAGAACGGGCCAGCGTGTCCTGGGTACGTGCCACATCCGTCGGGGAAAAGGCGGTGGAGCCGCCGATATCCCGCGCCTGCTGGCGAATAGCGGCCAGTTTGGCGTCGTTTTTATCCAGCCCTAAAATCGCCTGGGTGCCAGACATTTGGCTGTCAAACTGGATACCCGGCGCAATCAATTTCGCCGCCCCATACAACCCGGCGGTTGCCACACCCAGACTGGCCGCGCCCACATTGCGCACTGTGGCGGTAGCGGCTTTGCCTTTCTGATAGCGGTTACTGATACGGTTGAGCTGTTCCTGTTTCTGGCTCAGGCGTTGCAGCTCTTGGCGCTGGCGGCTCAGGGCGGCAGTGGCTTCGGTGGCACTGCTGCGTAACCGGCGCTGTTCCGCGCTCAGATTTTTGGTGGCAATGCCGTCAGCATTGAGCGCATCACGCTGGCGCTGTACTGACTGGCGCAACCCGTTGTATTTGGTTTGCAGCTCAGTGGCGGCGCGCTTCGCTCCCTCCATCAGTCGGGCTTGTTGGGCGGTGGGTTTCTCGGTGTTCTTAAAAGCAATCGCCAGCGCTGCCGCATCTTCTTTGGCTTTTTTCAGCGCCTGCCCGGTGACGGCCAGTTGGGCGCTGGCCTTGCGGAAACCGTCAATTTTCGCCGCCTGCGCATCAAGATTTTTGATAGTGCTTTGCGTGTTGCGAATATCCCCGGTGAGGGATTTGCTGGCGGTTTGAATGGCTTTAAACGGGCGGGTGGCTTGGTCTACGGCTTTGAGCAACACCTGTAACTGTAAGCTCTTACTCATTGTTCACGGCTCCACTGCGTAGCATGGCTTTATGACGCCAGCGCACCAGCTCGGTGAGGCTCATCCCCCAACACTCCGAGGGCGGCCAGTGAAAAATGGCGGCAATGTCCGCCATCAGGTCGTCAACTTCCAGTTTCGGGTCGAGTTTTACCCCGCCTGTTTCGGCGACAAAAAACCAACCACCTTACCGGCCAGCGCCACTAAATCTGGCAATTCCAGACGGCTGCATTCTGCTGTTGTCAGTGAGGGGTATCTAACCGGCCTTTCAGGTATTTGCGCCAGTGCATCGGCGTGATATTAAAAGCGCGCGCCATTCTGGCAAGATCGCCGAATATCCGCACCTGTGTATCCACCTGCAATAAAACAGCTCTGTCACCCTGATTAGTCTTAATGCATTCATCACAATGATGGTTGTAGGCCACCATTAACCCATCACCGATTTTGCGGGCAAAGCGGCGCAACTCTTTATCGTGCATACCGGCCAAGCTGGCATAAGTTGGGGCATCAGTGGAAAAGCTCATTGACGCACCGAGGCGCATAACATTTTTGTTATTAACTACCTGAATGCGCGGCCAGATGCGCTGGTCAAAAACGAATACCAGCCATTTGTTAGCATCATTTAGCCCTTTATTGGCTAACAGGTATCCATAGCGAGAAATAAACTGATTACGCAGGAAGTGAGGGAGTTTATTTATATTGGCTAAAACAGCTTGCCCCTGAATCAG
>NZ_CABHWW010000017.1 GCF_902170305.1 Yersinia alsatica
GTTACCGGGTGATCGCCCGCCACCAGACTCACCAGTGCCGCTGTCGCCACCCCGCTATTATTGGTGGTCGCGGTCAGGCTGGTCTGGGTACCACCGGCAAAGGTCGCCCCACCAGTGACGACAAAAGTAACACTCACATTTGGCACCGCATTGCCATTACCATCCCTCACTGTGGCACTCAGTGCATTGGTGGCACTGTTGTTAGCCACTGCCCCGCTGGCGACACTGAAGTCGGTCTCCATAATCACTGCGGTGGTTTCATCGGCGATAAAGGTCGAGTTCTTCGGTACTGTGACATTGCTTCCCACTGCAGCCGTTACCGGATGATCCCCCGCCACCAGACTCACCAGCGCCGCTGTCGCCACCCCGCTGTTATTGGTGGTCGCGGTCAGGCTGGTCTGGGTGCCACC
>NZ_CABHWW010000018.1 GCF_902170305.1 Yersinia alsatica
TGGCTATACCTTTAAAGTGGGTGAAAATGCAGCGAAAAGCGCCAGCTACTTTATCCAGCCGAAAGCACAGGTCACCTGGATGGGGGTTAAAGCCGATGACCATAAAGAAGCCAATGGAACAAATGTTTCTGGCGAAGGTAATGGCAATATTCAAACCCGTTTAGGGGTAAAAGCCTTTATGAACAGTTATGCCGATCAGGATAAAGGCAAGGACCGGGAATTCCAGCCATTTGTGGAAGCCAACTGGATCCACAACACCAAAGACTTTGGCACCACCATGGATGGGGTGACCGTGAAACAAGCGGGGGCAGCCAATATTGCTGAGTTGAAACTGGGTGTAGAAGGCCAGTTAAGCAAAAAGGTGAATGTCTGGGGCAATGTTGGCCAGCAAGTGGGCAATAAGGGCTACAGCGATACTGCGGTGATGTTAGGGGTTAAATATAACTTCTAATATTGGCGAAGAAATTATAGATAAACCGACCGGGCAATTAAGCCCGGTTTTGTTTTTTACACTATTGCTGCCCTCGTTATTTGTTAAAGAGTAATGCTTTTTCTGTTTTAATAAAAAAACTCATCAAAAGTAAATATCATTATCGCAAGGCTCATTTATGGATTGCGAGAAGTACCCACTGATACCACAATTCTTTATTGTTAGAAGTGAATAAGAGAAATTTATCTGTCAAAAATAAGCGAAACGATAGCTGATAGAGTAACGAATAATACTTATGCGGCCATTAATATTTAAGCATTAAGTGGAATCAGAATAACCGACAGGTTTTTTAGTTACCAAACAACTAAAATTGGTATTTCATCTCTTTTAGTGAGCTGCAATTGGCTTGTTATATCGCGAGTTATTCTTTAATTATCTGATTAAAAATGAAGTGTAGAACTTATTACGCGGTGAGTAAAAAAATAACTATACTAAAAACTCACACTGACTCTGTGAATAGCCTTACCGACAATAAAGATAGCTGTTCCAGTGATGTGAACTGATTAAAATCACATTGCGCAATTAACTGTAATTTTGCGAGGTAGTTTATGCTACACGTTGATATTCCAGGCCGTGAAGAGTTTTCCCGCCTATCTGACATCCGTTCAGATGCTTGTATCTCTATTTACCTTGAAACCTCTCCGCAACGCCAAAAACTGGAAAGCAGTAAAATTCAGTTAGGTAACTTTATCAAGGCGGCATTGTTGCAGGTTGCTGATAAAGGTTTGGACAAACGCCGTCTTGCACTGTTGGAGGAAGAGCTTTATTCAGTGTTGGAAGATCCTGACTTTTGGGATTTGCATGCACGTAGCTTGGCAATTCTAGCCACGCCAGACAATATTTTAACTTATCGTTTAGCCAATGAGTTACCTAATCGGCTTGAGATTAGCGATCGTTTCTATCTTAAACCTTTATTACGAGCACTCACATTCCCTCATTCAGCTTATATATTAGCTTTGTCTGAAAATCAGGCCCGCCTTATTGAGTTTTTTGCTGATGTGCCGGCGGTAGAGGTCGCGGTCCCTAACATGCCATCTCATAAACGTGATGCTATGGGGGATGCATCATTAAATGATCACCACCATGGTGCGGTTCATCATAAGGTTCGACTGGCACAGTATACGCGCAAAATAGATCAAGCATTGAGACCTATATTTGCTAACCATGATTACCCGCTTATTCTCGTTAGCACCGAACCTTTGGCTTCTATCTATCGCTCAACTAACTCGTTATCTAATCTTACTGATGAAACGTTTTCCAGTAATGCAGAACATCTGGGTGTATCTGAATTAGTTACTCAGGTTCGTCCATTATTAGAACGTTATTATCAAGCACAGTTGAGTGCGCTGAAAGTACGTTTTGAAGCACGCGAACGCGAGCGGAGAGTTACGCAGGATTTATCCGATGCCGCGCGTGCAGCTACCTTTGGTGCTATTGATTTACTATTGATTAATATTGATAGCAACGTGAGTGGTGTTATAGATGACGAGGGGATAATTTCATTCGATGGTGATGAGGTGAGTTACGGCATCGTTGATGAGATTGCGAAACGCACTTTGGCAACCGGAGGTCGAGTGTTGGCGGTGCGAACTGCAGATCTACCCCATGGCGCTGAGCTGAATGCAATATTACGTTATCCACTGTAAATAAAGCATTAACAACAACAGACTCACTTTCTGTATCGTGAAAAATTAGTCCATAAAAAGCCTCATACTTGGGGCTTTTTATGGATTAATATCTACAGACCCACTGGATGGGAGTATTTATGTCTCAATTGTACTCAACAGCAATATTCTTCTCCCGATTTATGTTTATTGTATTGGTTTACTGTTGTGCTCACTTTCTTTTAATTCTGGTGCCGCAATGGGGATGTGACGGATATTAAAACCGGTTATACCTAGCACCAGAGTGATCAATGGTGCGGCAATATTAAACACAGCAAACGGCATATAGGCCATCGTTGATACGCCTAAAACGGCTGCCATATAAGCGCCACAAGAGTTCCACGGGACCAAGGGTGAGGTAACAATACCTGCGTCAGAGACTGCTCGTGACAGGTTTTCCGGTGCTAACCCACGCTTGGCAAATTCAGCTCGATACAGACGAGTGGGTAACAGCAGAGCAATATATTGATCGCCAGCGGCAATATTCAGCCCAATAGCGGTGGCAACCACGGATGCAATTAAGCGCCCGACGGTTCTGGCCCGCAACAGTAGCGGTGTCACCAGTTTATTCAGCAGGCCAAAGTCATCGACCATGATCCCGAAAGTGACGGCACCAATAATTAACCAGATGGTGAGTAACATACTGTCCATACCACCGCGCGAAAGTAGGGCGTCGATCTGTTCAATGCCAGAGTTCTCTTGAAAGCCGGTGGCCATAGCAAGCCAAATAGCTTTAATGGCAAGTAGTGGTGTGGCAATATCCGGTTCAGCAATAAAACGCAGAATAACCTGTGGTTGCATAAAAGAAGTCATGATGCCAGCGAGTAAGGCTGAACTCATGATGGCCAGAGAAGCGGGCACCTTCAATATCGATAATGTCAGCAAAAAGAACAGAGGCAGCAAGTTCCATGGCGTAATATGGAATAACTCATTGAAGCGGGTCATTTCATTATTGGTGACCGTCACATCAAAAGCACTGTGTTGATTCATGCCCAACACAATAAATGCAATCAGAGCAATTAACGCTGCCGGGACAGTGGTCCAGAGTTGTGTTCGAATATGTTTATACAGTTCTACCCCATTTAATTGTGCGGCAAGTACAGTACTTTCTGATAGCGGTGAAACTTTGTCACCTACGTAAGCCCCGGAAATTACTGCGCCAGCTGTTATTTCTGGCGATAAACCCAGCATATTAGCCAGACCGACGAGCCCAACGCCCAGAGTACCGGCAGTAGTCCAGGAACTGCCAATGCTCAGTGATACCCCGATACAGACGAGAAAGGCAATAGGGTAAAACCAATTAGGCGTGATCATCACAATACCGTAATACACCATCGTAGGAATGGTACCGGACATATTCCAAGTACCGATCAACGCGCCGACGGAGAAAAGAATAAATATTGCGCCGGAGACAGTCGCAATACCTTTACGCCCTGATTCAGAAATAGCATCCCAGCTATGACCATTTTTTAATATGATGATTGAAGTTATCATTGTGCTGATAATAATGGCCACTTGCAGTGGGCCATTTACAGCATTAAGGCCGAACAAGGCAACAGAAGCCCCAACCAGCACAATCAATGAGACGATGGGAATAAGAGCATCCAGATAACTGGGGGCTTTTATAGTTCGAGGAGATTTGGGGTCAATGTCCATGTATGCTCCATATACTATTTAGACGAACGAAATTTTTTAAAACTTAACATTTGAGTCTTGGGTTAACGGCTCTAAATTTAATCATAGTCGATTTCGACAACAGTATAAGAAGAATGTATTAATCTAATTATTTAATCGGGTATTTTTTCCTGTACTCCTATCGGCGCTGACGGGCAGGTGTGACTTATAGCCATTCAATAGGGAAGTTAAATGCTATATTACCTTTCCGCTCTTATTATAACTCAATGATTGGTAAAGAATTAAAAATAAAACATTTCTGTCTTAGGATATTTCTCACAAAAAAACGGATGCCTCTTATATCAACCACAAATTCTCTGATTTATGGTGCATTAATACATTCATTGAAAATTATACTTAAACCTGCTGGTGTTTTATCAAATACATCAATAACCATAACTAATATGGTTGCATTGATTTAATAAAATTCCGAGGAACACAACTATTCGGCAGGTATAGCTATGGGTAAATACATTTAAATTATGAATAGATTAAATAAATCAGCAACCTTTCAGGTCGTCATTCCTTCCGCCATGTCAGGGCTGATTCTCCTGCGCGTTCTTCCCGCAGCACAGGCGGTACCCTTACTTCTGGGGGGGATAGGCACCTTTAGTGGCCTGTCTGATGGTGAGTTTATTCAGCAGGGGCGTATTGTCGCGGGAGCTGATGATCGAGCGCCCGGAAGCCAGTGGCTACATAATGAAGGCGGCCATAACCGCTCACGCGATTCCCAAGATCAACTGCGCACTCAGAGTAACAGCAAAAGCAGAAAAGAATCACGGCTGTCGGGCTACAGCGCTCGGGCCTCGGTAGACGACTATAGCACCGGTGTGTACGGCACCTGGTCCAATAATACGGTTAATGGTCAGGATTGGGTGGCTGAAGAGTATAGATAAACCGACCGGGCAATTAAGCCCGGTTTTTTTATGCTGCAATAAAACAGCATTTAGTGAGATTCAGAATTTGTTGCGCTGGCATAATGCACACAAGAAGTACGCACATGAGATGTTAATTCTTCAATTAAACCATTTTTCGTATTAAATATATCTTCATAAATACGGTCACTGACTCTATTCACTATCTCTGATACAACTCTGTTTTTTTCTTTCAGATCTTTTTCAAATAGTTCATTTATTTTACTTTCTCCATTAATATATGTTAATACACAATGTTTTATTGAGGACTGTGCGCATGAAATATCGAGTTTTAAATTTTCATCAAAAAGATATCCATGGGCAGAGCTAAAGATAGCTGTCTTTTCTTCAATAGACATTTTAACACCTGATTTAATACAAGCATTATCTATTTGTTTATTAATGACTGCTGACAGATAGGTGGTCCTCTCTTCCTTTTTCCACATGTCAAATTTATCACCTTGGTTAATATTCTTGACGTCTCTAATTAGTTTGTCATAAATATCTGTATAATTTAGCGTGATATCCCTTCCCTGATATGAAATACATGCTTTTTCGTTTATCATAAATTTTACATTAGGGTTTGGAGAGGGCTGTGGCCAGTGGTTAAAGGTTACGGATAATACCTCATTGTCGAGATGAGTCTCTTGAGCGGCTGTTTTGATTAGCGGAGTATCAAAAATAAATGTTTTATCTAAAATAGTGTAATTACATAATTCACCATTTTGTTCGATATACAATAAGTCATCACCGTCATCACCTTTTATGTGTAACTTCCCAGTAGTTGAACTGTCAATATGGTCATTACAGAATCTGTCTTTGTATCCAGGTGAGGCTAGCTCTTTTAACCTAAAAAATATTTCTTCTATATCTTTATTTGTGAGATCAATTGTGGGGTTGCATAATTTATGTAAGCACAGTAATGCTTCACCTTGCCCCGTAGGGAAAAAGTAATTTATTATTTTCTCCCATAGTGTCATATGCGGCATAGAGTCTTTAGTAAATAATTCATTTATTTTATTGTCGCTAATATTTGCAGTAAAAAAAGAATTTCCAACAGTAAAACTCATAAACGCTACCTCCTGAAATTGAGCGTAATAAGTTATAAGTAATTTTAAGGGTGTTAACACTAAGTATTTCACCTGATTTTATAGGCTTTATAGTTCGATAGTCGTATGTTCTAACACTAATAACTGTGTTATAGCGACAAAACTGTGGCGCTAAGTACCAGTAGCCCAGTAGCCCAGTAGCCCAGTAGCCCAGTAGCCCAGTAGCCCAGTAGCCCTTATTACCCACTTGTTGACCATCATTACTCCAGAGATTGCTCCAATACCGGCAACATTGATTTGATTTTTTATCTGACACATGTATGATTGACTAATCACTCATTTAAGGCGAATATTATGGAAGGCGAATGTTATGGCAAGGCCACTAAACGAAGATAAGCGTAGAGCTATTTTGGATTCTGCTGTCCGTATCATTGCCAGCCAGGGGCTTGGTGCAACCACGGCTTTAATCGCCAAAGAAGCAGGTATCTCAACCGGCTCTTTATTCACGTATTTTCCGGATAAGGTGACACTTTTCAATCAGCTCTATCTGCATATCAAAACAGACGTCGCGGACGCACTGTTACAGGCTTTTCCTTTGCAGGCAGATATAAAAGAAAAGGCCTTCCATGTTTGGCAGTCCTATACTGTATGGGCCTGTAATCAACCTGAGCGTCGGGCTGCACTGCAGCAGTTGTCGGCTTCTCGAATTATCACTGAGGATACTCGCCAGCAGTCGATGTCTATGTTTGACGCAGTTAACCAAGTACTGTCTGAACTCGGTAAATCCGATCTCTGTCAGAACGTCGGGTTTATCACTGCCATTATGGCGTCACTGGCAGAAACAACGGTCGATTTTGCGGTTAAGGAACCGGAAAAAGCAGAGGAATATACTCTGAATGGCTTCCGGGCATTTTGGCGGACACTGGGAATGTAAGCTATATTTTTTTACTCAATAAATGACTGACTAATCAGTTTTATAGAAAAGATTGCATCTATTATTCGATGCTCTGGCTACACAACCAATCACTCCAGTCGGGAGAATATGATGAAACACATTACGCAACATTACATTAATGGGCAGTTTGTAAATTCAATTGGACAGGAGAAGTTTGAACTCGTAAATCCGTCCACTAACCGAGTCATTGGTACCGTCCAACTGGGCAATGAAGAGGATGCGCGACGGGCAATTGCTGCAGCGAAAGCCGCACTCAAAGCATATTCCCGCACCACTATTGAAGAACGGGCTGAATATCTTCAACGGCTCCATGATGCCATAGTGGCTCGGGGGGATGACCATGTACGAGCCTTAGTGGAAGAGTACGGTGGGCCAGTACAAATGGCGCAGTTCTTGGTAAAAGCCTCTGCGGACGCCATTCTAAGTGCCAAAGCAAGCTTGCCACATATCCCGTTTAAGGAAATGGTGGGGCAGACTGAAGTTTCTCTGCATCCGGTGGGCGTGGCAGGGCATATCACCCCCTGGAATGCCAATATTTTATATTTCTGTAATAAAACAGCGGCGGCTCTTGCCGCTGGGTGTACGGTTGTGACTAAGCCGAGTGAAATGAGCGCTCTTCAGACCCAGCTGATCATGGAGTGTGTTGATGCTGCCAAATTACCTGCTGGGCTTATCAATATTGTTAATGGGCGGGGCGATGTCGTTGGTGAGGAATTAACCCGAAATCCTGACGTCGCCAAAATTTCATTTACCGGATCAACAGCGATTGGGAAACATATCGCGAGTGCCGGGGCTGCTACCCTGAAAAGGGTGACACTTGAGCTTGGTGGTAAGTCAGCGCACATTGTTCTCGATGATGCCGATTTACATAAAGCGATGCCATTTATTCTTTCCGCTGGCTTCATGAACAGTGGACAAGCCTGCGTCGCTGGCACGCGAATTCTGGTGCCAGAAAGCCGTCGCGATGAAATCACATTGGCGCTGAAACAGGCTGTCGAACAAATTAAAGTTGGGCTACCAGGAGAATCGGATACAGCTATCGGGCCAATGGTATCGCAAAAACAGTATCAGCGGGTTCAAGACTATATTCAGAAAGGTATTGAAGAGGGGGCTGAAATACTCACCGGCGGGCTAGGTCATCCTGAAGGTCTGGAAAGCGGCAATTTTGTAAAACCGACGGTATTTGTGAATGTCACTAATGATATGTCAATCGCAAGGGAAGAAATTTTCGGGCCGGTACTCTGTGTAATGTCCTATAAAACTGAACAGGAAGCGATTGAAATAGCTAATGATTCACCGTATGGGCTTGCCGGCTATGTTAGTAGCGAAGATGTCGATCGCGCGCGAAAAGTCGCAGAGCAGATGGATACCGGAGGAGTTTCCATTAATGCTTTCAGTCACACGCCATTTGCGCCATTCGGCGGTGTTAAACAGTCAGGTCTTGGTAGAGAGAATGGCACATATGGCATTAAGTCTTACCTTGAGTATAAAACGATCGCCTAAGCTTCATTGCCGGTGAATATATTCTGGATGGATAAAATCCGATAAGTTTTATATCTGAGACATTTGTATGGACAGAATCTGGGGGAAAATCCCCCAGATTTTAAAATACTGGGAGTGTGTATATGAATATTTTGATTTATGGTGCGTCTGGCATGGTGGGGCAAGGTGTTTTGCGTGAATGTCTTCTGGCGGAAGATGTGCATCATGTGACGGCGGTTGTACGCTCATCTCTGCCAGTTACCCACCCTAAACTGGTACAATTCGTGACGCCCGATCTGACTGAGATTCCAGAATCAGGTGATGCTAATAGCCACTATGATGCGTGTTTCTACTGCTTGGGTATTAGCTCCTCCGGTATGTCTGAAGAGAAATACAGCCATTTCACGTATGATTTAACACTCAAAATAGCGCCCCGTTTGGTGAAATTAAACCCTGATATGGCGTTTATCTATGTGTCAGGCGCGGGTACAGATAGCTCTGAACAGGGTAAAAGCATGTGGGCGCGTGTTAAAGGAAAAACAGAGAATGCGATCCTGAAACTGGGCTTTGCTTCAGCATGGATGTTTCGCCCGGCAGTGATACAACCGTTGAATGGTGCCCGTTCTAAAACAGCAAGTTATCGAATTTTATATCAGTTGATGGCACCTGTACTTCCTCTTTTGAAGCGGATGTTCCCGGATGCTATTCTGACAACTGAAGATATGGGGAGGGCTATGCTGAATGCAGTGCGTTATGGCTATAAAAAGCCCATTTTGGAAAAAACGGATATTAGCAGGCTGGCTCGAGGTGGAAACAAATAAGATAATTTATATAGATTGCGCCAGCCCATATCATGTTGGCTAACTCGCACCTTCTCTCTTTGCAAATTTTATGGCTAAATCAGTTTAATCGATTATAAACTGAATATCCGTCAGCACTCTCCGGCCTCCGAGGCGCATTAGTCGCACCTCGGCGAAAACGGGGGATAATTGATTAAGGGAAAGTAAATAATTACTCTACTGTCCAAGCTTCACTAAATTCGGTATCTGCAAAAAGCTCAGCAAGGCCGGTGATCTGTTTCAGTCTAAGGACTTCGTCAAGGCTCATTCCCAGCTCTTTACTTATTTGGTCATCCTTCCAGCCCAAACGACAAAGGTCACGCACAATATCCGACATAGCTGTAATCTGATGTTTACCTCTGGCTCTGTTATGCCTGATAGTTGCGCTAATACGTTCTCTTTCTCCTTGTCGTTCTCTATTTATTCGCGTGACAGGTAAATAGCCTTTCAAACGTTTATTGAGTGATGGGTGTGAGTTAGCGACCTGATGGCGATGAAACCCATCAACAACAATATGTTTAGCCTCTTCCGATGACACGACAATTGGCTGAGTGAAGCCATCAAGCTCTATAGAGCGGGTTAACAGTTTTTTTTCTACTGTAGCCATCACATTAGGATTATAGTCATTGGCTTCAATTGAACTGGCTTTAACCCAGACAACACAATCAACAGGCTCATCATAAAACGGGCTATGTTCGTGAATTAGGTGTCTTAGTTCATTAATAGCCTTTATTTTCTGATGAAGGTCGTCAATAGACTCAAGATATTCAATTAGAACTTTGGTTATTTTTGATGACATTACAATATTCTCCATTCTGCTCTTTTTTTCTCTATGTTTTTACAGTAACGCTCATAATGGGCTGATTTTGTAGGGCTGAATGAGAGTGCTTTGCACCAAAAATCATTTTTTATAATTGTCTTACAGATCCTGCGCCAGGAAGGTATATCCCGATAACCCAGATCGTTATCTTGTGCATCTGGTATATCTTCTGGATAACCTCTGGTCTTAAACCAGCGGAGGTAAACGAAGATCTTATTGCGGTAATGGTCGGCTGTTTTCTGAGGCATATTTTCGAGAAGAAAGAG
Source organism: Yersinia alsatica (assembly GCF_902170305.1). Lineage (GTDB taxonomy): Bacteria > Pseudomonadota > Gammaproteobacteria > Enterobacterales > Enterobacteriaceae > Yersinia > Yersinia alsatica. The sequence goes on from NZ_CABHWW010000018.1 coordinate 10,154, forward strand.
GGCGTAACTTCGCCAAGTATAATGTTCAGGCTTACGGACTTGTTTTCTCAATGCATAATAGTCACCACTTTGGTTGGCATAAATAGCGCCACAGTGAGCGCCATTAACGCGCAGACACATTTTTTCCCAGGTATCGGGTTCAATAATATGGAATAGCCATAAACCAATTCTCTGTTCCGGGCCAAACGGCTCACAGACACGCATGTTCCGAGGGGGAACGCCAGCACGATACATTAGGTCATATAGGGCGTTATAAGGTAGTTTTGAGCGAGCATTGAAGGCCCAGATATCCTGTGTTTGCCAATCGTATAATGGATAACATGTGTAGCTAAACCCTTCGGTAGATGCAGTAGTCCAGGGTTTATCTTCAGCAAACCTAATTTTCTTCTGAGAGGTTAAGGCCAGATAGCGGTTGAGTGATTCACTGGTCCTGATACCGATAAGTGATGCCAAACTCTTTCCGCCAGCCAGCCAGTTGGAAAATGCAGGAACAAACTCCTCGAATGTCATTGGATAACGATAAAAAGGGAAATAATTCTGCTCAGTAATCGCCTCTGCGGGGGGCTGGCGAACCCAATGCTGCCCCGGCTCCCAAGCTATCCATTCAGGCTGATATTGAGAGACTGCGTTGACGGTTTTTAATGGCAAAGCAACCCAGTAAAACTGACTAATAACATCGCTATACATTGTTTTTAGGGCTTGAATATGACTAATGGTGAGCGAATATTGAGCCTCCCAGTCAATAAAGAGCACAGAGAATTTTTGTCGTTTCTTTCGTGCAACAGCCGCTGCCAAATGAAGTAACACTGTAGAGTCTTTGCCACCAGAAAAAGATAGACAGACTTGATTGAAAGAATCGAAAACCCAATCTATTCGCATCAGTGCAGCATCAAAAACATTCATCCCTATTTTTATTTTTTTCATCCGCATCTCCTACATGATTATTTGGGAAAATTATATTTATTTTCTATTCTCGGCACTTTACGTTAAATCAAAAAAAGCAGGTAAACAGTGAGGGTAAATAATCATTTTTTTGAGGAGTCTTGGGGCTGAAAATTTATGTCACATAAAGTGACTATGATTGGGCTATAGCGATAAAACATCTGCGCTCGAATTTATGCTCGCATTTGTCTCATCCAAGTAGAACATGGCAATAAGCATACTTGATCCACGACTAAATACAGTAATATATCGCTACGATATTGTCAGCGCTAGCATTGATTGTTGAATGGATTGCTGGCCGTGGAATACATCCACACTCAGTAGATTTAGCTGCATTGTTGGCGGGAATTAATGCGATTGCACGGGTTTGTGCATAACCGGCTATTTTATTTTTAAGGGGTGTAAATTTCTGAGGATAGGTTCCCTTTAACTAAATGAGTAAAATATGATTTTTTCTTCAGTAGAAAGAGGCCTGCATCGTTATCTGAGTGTTCATATATTCTGTTAGGCGGAAAATTAAGCTATAAGTAATTAAGACTAGGAAATCACAATGAAAACCCTGCATTAGCAAGGTTTTAGAGATTCTCTATTTGGGGCTGACTATATCGATAAGTTATTAATATAAGGTCAGTCTGATGGTTTGGTCTCCACTTAGAATCTATATTGCATGCCAACAGATACTGTATAATTCATATTTTCTATGCCAGCAGCATCACCACCGACATAGCCTTTATTCCCAGTGGTTCTATCGATGATTTCAGAGCCGCCTTTACCTTCCTCATACTTGCTGAGGCTTAGCTCTGTATAAACTTTGGCGTTAGGTGTTACGTAATAACCGGCATCAACAGTGGCGGAATAATAGCGTGAATTATTGCTTTTATCGTGAAAAGTAAGATTGCGAGCATAATGCTCATCATTATCTTTTGCAGTAACCCAAGGGCTAAATTTTAATAATGCATTAAATTCAAAATCTTGATAGCGATACATACCAGCCAGCCCTAAGTAGGGCATGCTAAACTGCTGATTGTAAGCTATAACTGGTGCGTCAGGAGGGATGTTACCAGTCCTTGCACCGTTATCATAGCTATAGCTCCCTCCAGATGCTGCCCAGCTAAATCTGGTTTTTTGATAACCGAATATTGTTCCAACACGATATTCAGGCGTATTTAGAACCCACCCTTTTACATTCACATCAAACTCGTTGGCATGGTTCAGTTGTGTATTTGGATGAGTAGACCAGTGCGACCAATTAGACTGCCCTGGGGTTAACCAATCGTAGTCATCCATACCCGACGAGCTGGAGGCGAGTGATGTCCAGCCGCGGGCATTTAATGTTAACCAATTAAAGGCATTCCAAGAGATATCTCCTTTAATGATGGCTGTGTTTTTAATTTTCCAATTTAACTCACTTAACTTTTGTCCATTATCCGTGTCGTAGACATACTCTTTAGATTCGCCGCCCAAGAATCCGAGAGCGATACTGGTTTTAATACTGTCCGAATTTAAATTAATATTATTGTCTGCAAATGCAGGCGAAACTACGGTAAATGCACTGAGTGCTACCAAAATACCCTTTATCATCACAAAAGATTCCTTGTCTTTAAATTAACTACCGCGATTCTTTCAATGAAATTACAGTTAGATACTGAAAATAGATCTCGCCTACCTAATAATCTATAAATGCTCCATGCCAGGTAAATAAAAAAGTCCAATGCCTCTAATGGCATTATTAAATATCACATCTAATTTAAACGATTAATAAATAGGCCTTATGAATGCTTTCATGAGTGTACTGGGATTTATTTTAATGATATTTATTGCATTAATCTGTTAGTAAGGCTGTATTCATAAACTGAATGCATTTATTACTCACTGCCTTAGAGTAAAGGCCAACAGGTTTCAATTGCAGTACCAAGGATAGGGCGGCTTTACCTTGGTTAATCAGCCAGTTGCCACTAGCTCGGTAACAAAAAATAGATATTTATGATAAAACATTAGTGAGGTCCGCAAAAAATGTATTAGTGTGATAACTGTGGTATGTAGTCAATAGCCTATATCTTGTCATCGAGACCTCGCTTCGGCGGGGTTTTTTGTTATATAGGGGGTGTCAAAACAGATAATCGGAAATACAGTTTTTAGACCAGCTGACATCGCTAACATTTTCTTGGTGCAGCGGCTACACAAGCAAACAGTTATTTTACTGAATCCTACACCGTCGTGAAATATCGCTGGCGGTGATTTATTTCTCCAAGCCGATGATTAATTTCTCGGCTTTTTTTTGTTCAACTAAAAGGTGTTTATCTATTATGTCTACAAATTCAACTTTGAAATATCCAGTAGTGTTAGTTCATGGCTTATTTGGTTTTGATAAAATCGCCGGGATTTATCCTTACTTTTATGGTGTTGAGGAGCCACTGAAAAAAGCAGGCGCAGATGTATTTATTGCCACGATTTCCGCAACCAACAGTAACGAAGTCCGTGGTGAGCAATTACTGAAATTTATCAAAGAAGTCATGGCAAAAACCGGGGCGAAAAAAGTTAATCTCATTGGCCACAGCCAAGGGCCATTGGCATGCCGCTATGTTGCCGCGACACACCCAGAGCTGGTGGCTTCTGTTACTTCCGTGAATGGGGTTAACCATGGCTCGGAAATTGCCGATCTGGTTCGCTCTGCGTTGACGCCTGATCGTCTTCCTGAGCAAATTGTTAACACTATCATGTCTGCTTTTGGTGCATTTGTTTCCCTGCTGAGCGGGAAGCCTTTCTTGCCTCAGGATTTTATGGAATCTATTAATGCACTGACCACAGAGAATGTCGCCAAGTTTAATACTCAATATCCACAGGGTTTACCCGAAGTTTGGGGAGGCGAAGGGAAGGAGTTTGATAATGGGGTTTACTATTATTCATGGGGAGGATATCTGGGCTATAACCCACTCACTGAAGGCATGAACAACCTCGACCCACTGCACCATTCATTGGTTGCTTTATCTCTTTTGTTCACCAAAGAGCGTTACCAGAATGATGGTATGGTCGGGCGCTATAGTATGCACCTAGGTAAAGTGATTCGTTCGGATTATAAGTTAGATCATGTAGATGCCGTTAACCAAACAGCTGGCATGGTCAGTAGTGAAATTGACCCGGTTAAATTGTATGTAAACCATATTGAGCTTTTGAAATCAAAAGGCCTTTAATAAAATCAGCCCCCTCTCTAACCGGAGGGTGTTAATGACTTATTAGATATCATGCTATCTATTGTGTCTCAGATCCTTTAACTAAATTCTTTCAGATTTCAACGCGTTTGGCTTGGTAGCTAACAAGCCGCTTGATCTGTGCCTACAATTCGAAATACTGTATATAACAACAGTATTGATGATGTGGCAGCCGTTTTATTTAAGGTTCTAGTGGGGGAGCGTTCAAGCCACTAGGTGTTTGTGGAGAATTAACAAGATATGGTCCAAATGAGTGCATATGGGAATCCCGCTGCGGATTACACAGAACGACCACTGGATCTGAATGAGTTATGTATTGCTCACCCAGCCGCGACTTATTTTGTCCGTGTATCAGGAGATTCTATGATTGGTGCGGGTATTTATGACGGCTCACTGCTGGTTGTTGACCGCAGTGTTACACCAAAGCATGGCGACATTATTATTGCGGCGATCAGTGGGGAATTAACAGTGAAAAAACTGTGTCTGCATCCGGCTGCGCAACTGGAAGCCATGAATCCAAATTATATCCCTATCATTCTGAATGATGGTGGTGATGGTTTAGAAACGTTCGGTGTTGTGAGATACGTTATTAATGAGGCTTCACATGTTTGCCCTCGCTGATGTGAATTCTTTTACGCATCCTGTGAGTTAGTATTCCGGCCGGACTTGCAGGGTAAGCCGATAGTCGTACTTTCTAATAACGATGGCTGTGTCATTGCGCGAAATCGTGAAGCGAAATTGGCTGGGGTAAGAATGGGTGAACCTTACTTCCAACTGCGCAAGCTTATTCAGCGATATGGTGTTTTTACATTCAGCAGCAACTATGAACTTTATACTGATATGTCGAATCGGGTTATGACCGTGCTGGAAGCGATGTCTCCAGTGACAGAGATCTATTCAATCGATGAGGCGTTTTTGAAGGTATCCGGCGTACAGAATTGCATAAGTTTGGAGCAATTTGGCCGAGATATTCGCCAGCGTGTATTGCAGTGTACCGGCCTTACTGTTGGTGTAGGGATAGCCCAGACGAAAACACTGGCAAAACTGGCTAACCACGCGGCAAAGCAGTGGAGTAAGACCGGAGGCGTGCTGGATTTGTCCGACCCCCTCAGGCAGCGTAAGTTGCTTGCGATAACGCCAGTACAGGATATATGGGGAATTGGTCACCGTATTGGCAACAAACTGAATTCACTTGGTATTAATACGGCATTACAGCTGGCCGATATGAATTCTCAGTTTGTGCGTAAAAACTTTAATGTCGTGTTAGAGCGAACCGTCAGAGAACTTAATGGCGAGCAGTGCCTAGAGCTTGAAGAGTTTATCCCAACCAAGCAGCAGATAATATGCAGCCGATCCTTTGGTGAGAAGATCACGGATTATCAGGCTATGCGCGAGGCTATCTGCGAATATGCCGTTCGTGCTGCTGAAAAGCTGCGTGGCGAGCATCAATATTGTAGGCAGATAGCCGCCTTTATTAAAACCAGCCCGTTTGCATCTGATGGCCCATATTACGGGAATGTTGTAAGCACTAAACTGCATATTCCCACCCAAGATTCACGCGACATTATAGCCGCGGCATTAAGATGTCTTGATGCGATATGGAAAGATGGACATCGCTATCAAAAGGGCGGGGTAATGCTAGGTGATTTTTACAGCCAGGGAACTGTGCAATTGGGGCTTTTTGATGATAACCAGCCAAAGGCTAACAGTGCAGCGCTGATGGAAGTACTGGATGGGATAAATAAATCAGGCAAGGGTAAGGTCTGGTTTGCCGGACAAGGTATCCAGAAAGCATGGCAAATGAAACGCAAAATGTTATCGCCTGCCTATACAACTCGTTGGTCTGAGCTGCCCATCGTCAGCTAAGCAGGAGAATAAACAAGCAATATTGTATATCTGCTAAATATTGTTGAAACCCCGTTTAATACTTTATTGTGATCAGATTTGTTATCAACCCTATATATGTTCTGTCGCCCCCAAATAGTGAACGAATAGCAGCAAAGAAACCTCACCAAAGCAGCGAGGTTTCTTGTTAGTACAGGGAATAGCTCAGTTCGGGTTATGCATGATAACTATTAACGGACCACAAGAACGGAGCATTTTGCGTGGCGGACTACTGCCGCAGCATTTGAACCCAGTAAATAAGTCATTATGCCGGGCCGATGTGATGCAATGATAATCAAGTCTGCCCGGATTGAATCGGCAATTCTCAGTATCTCATCTTTAGGGGAGCCTGAGGCTACATGCTTTTTGATCCTATCCGCTGGAATATCAAACTTATCAATAAGTTCTGAAAGTTTGGATAATGCTTCGTTTTTAATCTGCTCTTGATCTGGAGCTTCCCCTGAATAGGCGAGCCCTAGAGAGGCATAATAAGGAAACGTCGGAATGACCGTCAGGAAATGAACGTGAGCGACATCAGTAATGTTTGCCTGTGCCTCAACATGTGCAATGACTTGTTGGGTAAACTCAGGATCTGAAATGTCCACAGGCACCAAAATAGAGTGATACATACATCCTCCTATTTGTTTTATAACCCGCCGTAATTATAGCGGCTTATTTCAAATCAACTGTGGCATAGATCATTGTTATTTCAATTAGAACATTGAGAGTAGCAAGGCAACCGGTAGGCTCAAGGGCCAGGTTATACCGATAAGAAATGATGAAATCCATCTTACTAACAGGCTCTGATCGCGAGTCAGGGGGAAGATGATGCCAGTCGCGACAACAACGCCAATCCCGTAAATGCAAAGCAGGATAAATCCAGTGCTCATGGGGCAATTTTCCTTTTGTCCATGCTATTTGCTTATTATCGACGAAAGAGCCTCTGTGTTGGCACGGTCATTCAAATTATAGGGCAGGGCAATTTGCATGGTCATTTTTGTTTCGACACATCAGTGACTCAATCCATTTTGCACACATTTTTAACTGATAAATGGCTATCTTGAAAGCTAAATTCCATATTTGGACACATAGTGCCGGAATCTATTTTGCTATATAAGACAAATAACCTGCCACGCCTCCTTTTCCGCCATCTTTCGGATGATTCACACCATCCACGACTTTAACAGAAGGAAAGTCGAATGGAGATACGCCTTCTATGCAGGCAACATTAACGCCATATTGATTTGGATTAGAACGACGCTGATGAAAGGTATAGATACCACATGCTGAGCAGAAGTAATGGGCGGCTGCTCTGGTATTAAAACGATACTCAGTGAGTTTGTCTTTTCCCTTAATAATATCAATAGATTGCGCTGACACCACGACGGCACCCCGCATACGACAAAACGAACAATTGCAGCGAAGGGCAGTATTAAACCCGTCGATAAGCTCAACATTAAAGACTATGGCCCCGCAATGGCATTGAGCTGACATTTTATTTGGCATAGTAATCTCCATATAATCATTCGACAGTATTGGCAGTTGGGTAATTGATTGTGAGATAGATAACCGTTTTAATTTACACCTCTTATACCCATCGTACAGTTATCCCATTTTATTCGCGGCGGCTCTTACTGTCGCTAACCGTCTTTTTTCTATAAGTGGTGCCAGTTGATCTTTTACTTGTTTAAGCAAATCTGCAGCAGCTGTTCGTGGTGAGCCCGAGGTAAATGGGGGCTCTGGATCGTACTCCATATTCAATTGAATCTTTTGAGCAACATTATCGCCATAAATAGCTGCCACGACACTCAGGGCAAAGTCGATTCCAGATGTCACTCCCGCGCCGGTGATTCGGTTGCGGTCTCGTACCACTCGTGCATTTACAGGTTCGGCACCCAACAGAGCAAGTTGATCTAACGAAGCCCAGTGAGTGGTGGCTTTATATCCTTGAAGAAGACCCGCAGCACCTAGAATAAGAGCCCCTGTACATACCGAAGTAACCAATTTGGACTGCGCGCTGTGGTGCCTAATGAACGAGAGTGTTTCTTCATCCTCCATCAAATCTATTTGCCCTGGGCCACCGGGGATACAAATCACATCCAACTTTGGACATGTATCGAATGTGACTGTTGGCAATATAGCCATGCCGCGGTCAGAGATGACAGGCTCGCTATTTTTCCAAATAAGATGAACTTTAGTATTCGGTGCTCGGGCAAAAACCTCATAAGGGCCAGTTAGGTCAAGTTGGGTTAATGCTGGGAACAGAAGTAACCCAATGGATATGCAGGAAGAATCAGTCATGAAGAAATCCTTTAAAAATAGGAATTATTACGGCCCCGGTTCTATAGGTGTGTTTTTAAATACATCAATATTGGTTTGCATGTGATAAGGCGGTGATGTTATCGACACATTGGATCGCGGATAATTGCGCCGTATCTAGCTGTAAGTGAATTCTATCCCATGGTTCATAGTGCCGGTTGATAACCTTCTTCCAATCAGGCAGCGTGAGTCCTTTAATATCGGGTGTTCGGCTTTCTACTCGCAGCCGATGTTCATCGAGATTGGAGCAAATAATTTCAACTTCTAAAAAGGGTACATTTGCCGATAGAGCAATATCACGATAGGCATTGCGTGTAAGAGTCATGGGATTGACGGAGTCAGTAATCACCGTTGAGCCGAGACGTAAGTTTTCTCGCGCTAATTCATAAGCGACAAAATAACCGGTAGGGCCCATTGCCATATTTTCACCCGCAGAATCAGCAGAGCGAATCGCTTGTTCTATAGTATCAATGCGCAAGTAGATGGCTTTTAATCGTTCAGCCAACAAACGGGCGATGGTGCTTTTTCCCGTGCCAGGTAAACCGCCAAAAATGATTAACATTGCTTATCTCCTTATAATACATATCTATTATTTTACATGGCTGCATTGTTGGCTGATTATCTGAGGAGGTAGAGCCGGACTCCCTCATCTACATTCTCCCTCATGCCCTACAAAATCTCAGCGAGATTTTGAGCCTTAGCTTCAGAGGCTATTTCTGGCATTAAGCATTCCTGCATGCACTCCATAAAGACTCTCATTGCTGGGCTGACAAACTTACCAGCATGATGGGCACATAATGCAGTAATTGTTAGCGGTATATCTGAAAAATGAAGTTGCTGTAGCTCGCCTGACTGGAGTTCTTTTTCAACCGTGAAGCGAGGTAAGAAAGTGACACCAAGGTTACTTGCTACGCATCGTTTAATACTTTCAATACTCCATAACTCAATGGTGTTTTCAAGTGTAATACTGCGTTGACGTAGTGTGCTTTCAAAAAGCTGACGAAAAATGCACTGAGGTTCATTAATAATGAAGCTCACCGGTAAATGCTGGTTCGGGCGGGTAAAATCCATTTCTTTGAGCAACGGTGATGCGACTAAAACCAGCTCCTGCTCACCAAAATTTGTCATATGCAATGCGTCATCATTGCCGACACGGTAGAAAACACCTAAATCAGCCTCATCCGCCAGTAATGCATCGCGTATGACATAGCAATTAAGTGATTGCAGGGATAAGCGAACTTTTGGCGCTTTCATTTTAAAGCGCTGCAACACTTGCGGCATTTTGTATGCCAGTAAGGTTTCGCCTGTTGCGACCCGAAGTTCACCTGTTGGCTCAGTGTCCTGTTGTGCTGCTTGACGTATCCCCGCCATCACTCGTGTGAGTTCATACACATGAGGCATTAAGTTTTTCCCGGCTTCAGTAAGCAACATACGACGGCCTATTTTTTCAAACAGTTGCATCGATAGTTCTTGTTCTAATTGCTGAATATGGAAGGTTACCGTTGATTGCGTACAGCACAGTTTTCGTGAGGCTCGCACAAAAGAACCTTCTTCCACTACAGTTTTTAGCGTAATAAATCGGCGTAAATCCATGGAGTTGTCCTGTCAATTAATCGAAATTATTGAATTGATAATATCAAAACATTCGTTTTTTTGATTCTTTCGAATGAGATAAAGTCTAAAAAAAATTTGGAGAAGACAAGTGACATCTACCATCGTTAGTGCGTTTCTGACTTATACGCTGATTACTGCAATGACACCTGGGCCTAATAACATTCTCGCACTGAGTTCAGTTAATCAGTATGGTCTGAGAAAAAGCACCCGGGTTTTGGCTGGAATGAGTGCGGGTTTTTTAATTATCATGCTGTTGTGTGCTGCTTTCACTTTCACACTAAATAACCTTCTTCCCTCGGTGAGTATTTGGCTTAGTTGGGCTGGCGCGGCTTATGTGCTTTGGCTGGCTTGGCGTATTGCGGTTAGCGAACCTTCTTCATCAAATACTCAAGCGAAACCACTGAGTTTTTGGCTGAGTTTCTGGCTGCAATTTGCCAACGTTAAGATTATTTTGTACGGCATTACGGCGCTATCTACTTTTGTGTTACCGCATACCGATAATGTTTTTTGGGTGCTCATTGTGAGTCTTCTGCTGGCTGTTATCGGTATTACGGGTAATTTATGCTGGGCGCTGGCAGGGCATCTCCTCCAGTCGCTATTCCAACGGCACGGTAAAACAATCAATTTGATTCTTGCAGCGGCATTGATCTATTGTGCTGTCCGAATGTTCATCTAAAACTTATTGGCATCCTGCTGCTCTTTTATACCCCCAATGATTAGCGATGTAATTTCATCATTTCCCCACTCGAATGGGTGGGGTAGTCTGATATACTGCTGAAAAATTGTTGTAACTTGTGATAATAGCTAGAGTTTATTGTTTTAACTCATTATCGAAATCAGTTTGGGGCCAAGTGTGTGAACACGAATTCTACCGTCTTACCTTCTCGGCATACCTTTAGCTACGCTCCGTTTCGCCACTTATTTTTCGCCCGCCTGCTTACTGTTTTAGGCAATGGAATTGCGCCTATTGCACTGGCCTTTGCAGTACTTGATATCGGCGGGACTGCAACTGATTTAGGGCTGGTGGTTGCCGCCCGTTCTCTCTTCAATGTTGCTTTCTTATTGATTGGCGGTGTGCTTGCAGACCGCTATTCCCGCAGTCTGGTTTTGGTATCCTCATCCGTCATCGCGGCATTATCTCAGGGCGTGGTCGCCTGGATAGTGCTTGATGGGACAGCAACAATCATGTGGCTTATGGTGCTAGGCACGGTTAACGGCGCCGCCGCAGGTATTGCACTGCCAGCCTCTTCGGCAATGGTTCCACAAACCGTGCCTACACGTAACCTTCGGGAAGCGAACGCTTTTATCCAGTTGGGTATCTATGCGGGAACAGTCATTGGTGCCTCTTTGGGCGGTGTTTTAGCCAGTGCTGTTGGGCCCGGCTGGGGATTGGCCATCGATGCTTTGGGATTTGCCGCCGCAGCACCTCTTTATATGTTAATCCGTATTAACCCGATGCAGTCTTCTGAATCACAAACTAATATCTTGCAGGATCTGCGAGATGGCTGGAAAGAGTTCATTTCCCGGGCTTGGGTTTGGGCTATTGTCGCGCAGTTTACTATTGTTAATGCTGCTTTTAGCGGCGTGGTGATGGTGCTTGGCCCCATAGTGGCAGATGCTTCATTTGGGCGAACGGGCTGGGGGATGATTGTTGCTACACAAAGTATTGGTTTAATTGTCGGTTCTTTTATTGCGCTTCGATGGCGTCCACGGCGCGATTTGCTAGTTGGCGTCATGCTAATTGCACTTTGTGCCATACCTATCGTCCTGCTGAGTCTGGCCTCTTCGACATCTATTCTGATGGGCGCATTTTTCATTGCTGGGGTTGGTTTTGGCCAATTTGGCGTTGTTTGGGCCCATTCGCTGCAAACTCATATTCCACCAGAGAGACTTGCGCGAGTTTATGCTTATGATGCCATGGGGTCATTTATCGCCATTCCTCTAGGTGAAATTGCTGCTGGTCCTCTCGCGATGCACTATGGCAGCAAGGCTGTTTTGTTATCTTCTGCCATTGCTGTCGTGATAGCGACTGTTGCTGCCAGTTTTACGCCAGCAATTAGGCAACTCGATAATGCACCTCAGGTGAAGCAGCATATTTAGTTGAAAAATAGTTCGATACTTTTGCATGCTATTCAACGTCACTCTATTCTGGGCTTAAGATTATTGGGTTTTATATATAAATTTAATGAAAACTTTACATTAAAATACAAAGTTTACATAAAATGGCAGGTGGTCATTATTAATGCATAAACTAGAAAAACACTTATTTTTTGTACTTGATGGTTACTGGGTGGTTATAAATACATCTTAATACTATTGTTTGAAAATAATAATCATTACCATATTCGAATTATCTCCTCAATATTCTGGCATCAAACGACTGGTATTTAAAACTACGAATCATTTAACAATTGATGCATTATTCCAGTCTTGTCATGCAGTTAAGTGCAATACACTATGACTTTAGTGTTTTTTCTGACGGCCTCTACCTACTCTTTTGTTGATTTGGATTTTTTTAAATGATTTCTGTCACACTTTTAAACTTTAACAATACTATTTTTGATTAATTTCAATAAAATCATCAGATTGGTTTTTATTTTTCAAAAAATAAGTGCGATTTTAGTGGCTCTATAACGTCAACTTATCATCTCTATATAGTTCTTTCCTACATTTTTATAGGAATATTCTTTTTATTTTGTCGGCATAATTACCGGAATAATATGATTATTTTCAATTTATAGTGGAAATGTATTATTTTTTAATTTTAATTTAAAACATAATGCGCTACTAAAATGATCCGAATCAATATTAACGTTCAGTATTTTAAATTTACAGTGAGCTAAAAAACCATTATAAATTCACAATCCAGTTTTTTATGCTAATTATTTGCCGACCTCTGGGCCAAAGATCTGCGGTTGTCCCATTTACTAGAGGATTTGATCGCGTATACTCCTGCTCATAGTTATTGAGGTCGGCTATAAGGATGTTTGGATTTCTAATGTATTAAACATCAGATTTATATGTTTATGATATTAGCCCCCCCGTATTTCTCATGCCTATAAATGATATTTAAAATGTCGATTGTGCTAACGTGGTAATATTGCTTGAGTTTTTAACTTATGAACTCTTTTGAGAAACTCATTGAACTGACTTTAATGTCCAGCAACGATAAATAAATATCTACTAATTATTGTGGGCAACACCTCACAATTGAATTCACACACAATAGTATCGAGTTTTTTACTCATATATTTATTAATAATCGGAATTATAAATGAAAAAATTAGCTATCATTGCTTCAGTCGTTGCTGCATTCACTGGTATTAACGCCGCTCAAGCTGCATCTACCGGTACCATCAACTTCACCGGTGAGTTGACCGCTTCTACCTGTAACGTATCAGTTGATGGGCAGGGCGCAGAGGCAACAGTGGTGTTACCAACGGTCAGCACCAGCCAACTGACAACGGCTAATCAGGTTGCTGGTAGCACTGGTTTTAATATGGCGTTGAGCAACTGTTCTGGAACACTTAAGACGGTTTCTGCTTTCTTCGAAGCAGGCCCGAGTGTTGATCTTGTCACCGGTCACCTGAAGAATGTAAGCGGTGATGCTGGCATGGTTAGCCTTGAATTACTGGATGGATCTAACGCAATGGCTCCAATTAAAGCCGGTAACACCAGCCAGGCAATCAGTACAACCTACGTTAATGCGGCATCAGGTTCTGCAACACTGCCCTATGCTGTTCAATATTATGCTGACGGTGAAACCACTCCGGGTACAGTTATCAGCAACGTTGTTTACTCTATTCAATACAAATAAGTATTAAAGTGTAAACTTGAAATATTAAGGGCAGATATCTGCCCTTTTTGACGATAAGAACTAAAATTGAAATATGCACTCATTCACTAGGTGTCGAGGTGGTTATGAACAGAACTAACCGTATTTTATTCACTGTTTTTTCAGCCTTGATTTTACTTTTACTGGTGGGTCGTTCTGTTCAGGCAAGTGTGGTTATCAGCGGAACTCGGGTGGTTTATCCTGAGAGTCAAAAAGAAGTGACAGTAAAAGTCACGAACATGGGTAGTGGCCCAGTCGTATTACAAAGCTGGATAGATAACGGTGATGTAAATGCCCGCCCAGAAACATTAAAAGTGCCTTTTGTTCTCACGCCGCCAATTAATCGGGTTGAGCCGAATAAAAGTCAGACACTACGTATTAGCTATACCGGCACAGCATTACCTAAAGATAAAGAGTCTGTATTTTGGCTCAATGTATTAGAAATACCGGCTAAAGCTGATGCCAGCAGTAAGAAAAATTATTTACAGATGGCTTATCGTTCGCGGATTAAATTGTTTTTCCGCCCTCAGGGTTTGATGGGCAATGCGAATGATGCTGCAAAATCACTCGTCTGGACAAAAGTACCCGGTGGGCTTAAAGCGACGAACCCAACGCCGTTCCATATTTCGCTGGTGACGGTTGAGGTTAATGCCGGGGGTAAAAAATCCCAAGTTGAAGGACAAATGATCAGTCCCAAAGATTCGCTAACGTTTGCATTTCCAGGGAATAGTTCAGGCTCCACGGTAGATATTGAATTTGTTAATGATTACGGTGCGCTGAATAAACTGAGTCAGACTATCAAGCCTTGATAGATAAACTTTTTTTATTAAGTCATAAAAAAATACCAGTAGATTGCCGCGTATATCGTGGGGTCAGAAGATGAGAGTATTCTACGGAATAAATAAATAATGAAACGCTCTGCAATAACTTTTTCTGCGGGTCTACCTGATCGTATTTATTTTTTAACCCCTTTGGCGGCAGCGCTTATTTCAACTTTTTTGTCCCCTGTGGCTTTGGCTGCGGAGAGTTCAGAAAAAATAGAGAGTGCTGAAAAAACCACAGTTAACACCACACCCGAAAGCAGCAAACCACAGGTTGCCGAGTTTGATAATGCGTTCTTAAATACGGCTCATACTGGTTCCGGTGTTGATTTAAGTCGTTTCTCGACAGGTAGCAGTGTGCTGCCCGGCAACTATCGTGCCGATATTTATTTAAATAATTCACTCATTGGCAATGAAAATGTGGAGTTTAAAGCCCGCGATGATAAAAGTGTGTATGCCTGTTTATCCACTTCACTTATTGCCAGTCTTAATCTCAAACCCGATGCTTTGCCATCTCAGTCTTTAGTACCGCTGAAGAAAGAAGCCGGTTGTGTTGACCTGCAATCCCTTATTCCAGATGCGTCAGTCACCTTTGATAACAGTGAACAGCATCTGAATATCGCTATTCCTCAGGCTCTATTACTCCATACCGCGCGTGGAACAGTAAGCCCTGCCTTGTGGGACAGCGGCGTAACATCAGGAATGCTGGGTTATTCACTCAATGGCTATAGCAGCTCATCAAATGGGCAGACGTTTAACTCGGCTTTTGCGGGCATTAATACCGGGCTTAATCTGGGATCATGGTATTTCCGTCATAACGGCTCGTATAACTGGCAGGAAAATGGCGAGAGCAAATACACCAGTATTAATAGCTATGTGCAGCGGGATGTTCCGGCTGCGCAGGGTCGGGTGTTATTGGGGGAATCCAATACTCCCGGGCAGTTATTCGACACCATACCCTTTACCGGTGTGCAATTTAGCACTGATGACCGCATGTTGCCTGAGTCTTTACGCGGCTATGCGCCAGAAGTGCGCGGTATCGCGCGCACCAACGCGCTGGTCACTATCCGCCAAAGCGGTCAGGTGCTATATGAAACAACAGTTGCACCGGGTGAATTTATCATCGATGACCTCTACCCAACTGGCTATGGCGGCAATCTGGATGTGACCGTACGCGAGGCGGATGGCAGCACTCAGAACTTTCAGGTGCCGTTTGCCGCGGTGGCACAGTTACTGCGCCCCGGTTCTCAACGCTACAGTCTGACGGCAGGTAAAGTACGCAACGACTCGCTGTCCTTTACCCCGGGACTTTATCAGGGAACTTATCAACGCGGTCTGAGTAACAGTATTACCGGCTATACCGGCGCACAGGTCAGTGAAGACTATTATGCCGTGCAGCTCGGGACGGCATTCAGTACCCCGATTGGCGCAGTGGCATTTGATGTGACACAAGCCAACACCCATCTGCGGGAAGGGTCGGAAAGTGGTCAGAGCTATCAGGTCAGCTACAGCAAGGTACTCACGGAAACCAACAGTAATCTGAGCGTGGCCGCCCACCGCTTCGCCACTCAGGGTTATCTCGATTTCTCGACGGCAATGCAAACCATCGATGCTGAGCGTCAGGGCTATGATGCCAACCGCATCTATCGGGCAAAGAACCGTCTCACCGTCACTGCTGCTCAGGGATTACCGGAGAAGTGGGGCCAGATGTATATCAGTGGCTCGTTGCAGGATTACTGGAACAAAGAGGGCAGTGACCAACAGTATCAAATAGGTTACAGCAATAATTACAAAAGTATGACCTATGGGCTGAGTGTTAACCGCAGTCGTTCTGGGTTGGGTGATATGCAAAATACCTATCTGGTCAGCGTGAGCTTCCCGTTAGGGCGCAATGACCAGCGGAATGTGCCGCAGATGCGTCTGGAAATGAACCGTAATGGCCAGGGCGATTGGGGCGAACAGGCCACAGTATCAGGCAGTGCCGGTGAGCAAAGCCAGTTCAGTTATGGTGCTACCGCGATGAACAGTAATGGCGGCTCAGGTGCCAGTGGCAGTGTGAATGGCCAGTATCGCGGCGATCGTGCTACCAGCATGGCGTCGTATGGCGGGGGGAGCAATTACCAGAGTGGATCTGTTGGAATTTCCGGCAGCATGATTGCCCACCCAGGAGGGGTAACCTTAACCCCATACAGCAGTGAGACCTTTGCGGTGGTAGAGGCCAAAGGGGCGGAAGGGGCAGAAGTGTCGTCTTATTCCGGCGTGAAAATAGATTCACGAGGCTACGCCGTGGTGCCGTATCTGAATGCCTATCAGATGAATGAAATCACCATCGACCCGAAAGGCACCTCTTATGATGTTGAGTTGGAGTCAACCAGTCAGAAAGTTGCCCCAAATGCGGGTGCGGTGGTGATGGTGAAATATAAAAGTACCAAGGGTTACCCGATATTGGTCAATGCCATACAGTCGGATGGCGAACCGGTACCCTTTGGTGCCGATGTCCTTGATATGAAAGGCCTGGCGGTGGGTTCTGTTGGGCAGGGCGGGCAGGTTTATGCGCGGGTCAGTGAAGAACGCGGGCGCTTGCAAGTGAGCTGGGGCGAGGGGGCTGGGCAGCAATGCTATCTCAGCTATATCTTGCCGCCACAACAGGCGAATACGAAAACCACCGGAATAATGCAATTTACCTCAACGTGTGTGCCGCAGGGATAAATCCATCGCGGGGAGATAAAGCACGTTATCAGTGCATGTGTTGTCAACCGTGTCAGACATTCTGTTTAACTTTTCACGTTGGTTGATGCGTCAGTCAGCCAACGGCATAGGGCTTGATGATAATGAAAAACTCAGTCATAGACTTAGCCAGACACCGTATCTTCTCAACAGCGAGCTTGCTGCTGTTGTTGTGTGGAACTCTGATGGTGTTATCACCTGGTGCTCTGGCGCTCACCACCTGCACCGGTAATACGAAAACCATTACGGTACCTATGCCAGCAGCGGTAACAGTACCGAGTGATGCTGATGTTGGGACGATACTGAGCTCTTGGTCGATGACGGCAGCCGAGACGAACTGGTTTACCTGTTCTGCGACGGTACAGGAGAGTATTGGTATCGGTTTTGAAGCATATATGCTGACACCGTCGGGGTTAACTATCACTGATGGAGGGGCGGTTTATAAAGTGTTTAATACTAATCTGGCTGGCGTCGGTATCGCCATGGGCTCCAAAGGCTATGCGAATGGATGTGGCTGGCAGCCGGATTGGAAACCGGTTTCTGATGTGCAAGGCTATGCCTGTAACGCGCCGGAATTATTGCCTAATGGTGGGCAATTTCGTGCCATTCTGGTTAAAACTGGCCCGATAACTGCCGGGACAGTCAATGCGATGACCGTGGCGAAGGCTCCGATGAAAATTAACGGGGCATGGAGCACCTCATTGGTCAATACCATCAATATTACTGCAACACAGGTGACAGTGCTGAGTTGCCTCACGCCAGATGTTTTGGTGAGGCTAGGGACTCACGATGCGTCAGAATTCTCAGGGATGGGGTCATTTACCGCAGCGGTTAATTTTGACGTTGCGTTGAACAATTGCCCGGCAGGCATTAACACCATTACCTACCAGATTGATGCCGTGACCCCGATCCTGAATGCCGCGTCATCTGTCGTGGCACTGGACAGTAGTTCAACTGCCAGTGGTATTGGGGTGCAATTACTCGATGAAGTGGGAAACCCGTTCACATTTGGTCAACCTACGCGGCTGACGGCATACAGTGGTAGCACGGGGGGGAACTATAAAATCCCACTTAAAGCCCGCTATTACCAAACTGAAGCCAGATTACAACCCGGCACGGCCAATACCATGATGAGTTTTACCATGACCTACAAGTGATTGAATGACAATGGCATAACCATTTTAGCCACCGTCTATTAAATCAATATGCCCGAAATTGATGTCACGCCGAACAAAGCACACGCTAAAGTTGTATTCCTGATAAATTACTACTAATAATATCCCCCTCTGAAGAAATTCTGAGGGGCGATCTTTCCATTACTACCTCGCGCCAGCTCAGTAAACTATTGCCAGTCCATTTAACTGAGTTATCAGGAGTCAGCGAAATCCGATGGATACCCCGCTAAATTGGCACAAAGATCATTTCATTATCACCACCGACCCTGCTCAATTAGATATTGATGCTATTCATCGTTATCTGACCCGCTCCTCTTGGGCGGCGGGGATAAATAAAGAGACTGTTCGTGCATCAATAACTCATAGCCTGTGTTTTGGGCTCTTTCATCACCATAACCAAATTGGATTTGCTCGGCTGATAACGGACTTTACCACCTTTGGTTATCTATGTGATGTCTATGTTATTGAGGAATATCAGAAAAGTGGCTTGGGATTATGGCTAATTGAATGCTGCCAGTCACACCCTATTGTGAGCTGCTTGCGTCGAGTTATGCTCGTTACCACCACCGCGCCTTGGTTGTATGAGAAAGTCGGCTATCAACCGGTTAATATTCCTGATTATGTTTGGCAAATAACCCGTCCTGATATATATAAAGTCTCGTAGCTATTCCTTTGTATGGAGTTAGTGACGAATAATAACGTTTAGAGGGTCAGTAAATGGGAACTGTTTTGGCACTCATGGGCTTGATTTTAGGTGCCTGGGCTGTACGTAGTATTTGTCTTAAAGAGCAAAGTACCGGGAAGAAGGTGGCAAAATCTATTTTCGCGGCTTGGTATTTTCTGACCGCCGGTGGGATAGGGGGAACTGAAGAAGATAAGATTGTGCTCGTTATTGTCGCCATGTTGATTGGTGCCGCGGTTGTCCTCTATTCGAATCACGCTGATAAGGTGAGTTCTGAGCGGTCGTGAGCAATTTCACCATACCGGTTGGAAAAGCTGGGCTTTACCAGTACTTAGGTCTTTGAGGTTTGTCAGGAGATTAATTTATGAATTCACACCCAATACGGCAGGTTATTGAAGCCTGTGATAGGGCTATTACCGCCAGAGATTTTGATGCACTGATGAAGCACTATGCCGTGGACGCGGCGCTGGTGATCAAGCCCGGAATGATTGCCCGAGGTGCGGAAGATATTCGTCGGGCTTTTATTGCTATATCTGACTATTTCCAAAATCAACTTGTTGTTGAACAAGGGGAAATGCAGGTTATTGAAGGTGCGGATGATGCGCTGGTTATTATGGAAACGGTACTACGTTTTCCTGATGGTCAGGGCGGAACCGTCAACACCACTCGGCGGGCAACTTATGTATTTCGCCATGAAGCGGATGGCCGCTGGTTGTGTACCATTGATAATTCATATGGGACGGCGCTGTTAGATAGTGATTGCGCTTAACTATCCGCCACGTTGATGTGGAAAAACCGCTTTTCACCTGACTCGGGCTAACGAGAGATTGGCGTGGTGGTGAAAATACTCAAAAAGAGATCAAGTGGGGGGTTAAAGCGAGTCGGTCAGTCCTTTACTGAGGAGTTGCATAACTTGCAGCCAGGCCACTTCAGTTTCTTTGCCCAATTGCTGGAATACCTGCTGTAGTAGTTGCTTTTGTGTATTGGTTAATTGAGATTCGAGTTTTTTACCCGCGGGGGAAAGAGATAATTGCCGCACTCGCTGATCATGTGCAGCAGCCGTCACCGTAATTAATCCCATTTTAACCAATTGCTTTAGTGGGCCATTAAGTGCCTGTTTACTGATTTTTAAAATGCCCAGTAACGCATTGATAGCAATGTCGGGATTGTGCCCGACAAAGTACAAAATGCGGTGGTGTACCCGCCCTAATCCTTGCTCCGCCAGTAATTTATCGGGCAACTCAGTAAAGGAGCGGTAACCGAAATAAAATTGCTCGATGGCTTGATGGAGTAATAAGTCTTCTTGTTGCGATCTGTTTTTAGCTGTTGCCATCGAATTTTTATCACAAATAAAAAATAATTAGGTCAATAGTATTGACGTAACAAGCTGTCCATTTTATGTTCCATAAAGGTCAAATTCGTTGACCTTTATGGAAGGACTGCAATGAATAAGACAGTAGTAGGCCAGAATAATCGATTTTCCTCACGGCTGCACGATCTTCACCCATCACCTATACGGGAAATACTCTCAGTGATTGATCGGCCTGGCATGATCTCATTTGCTGGTGGGTTGCCCGCGATAGAAAGTTTCCCTCACTTAAATCTTGCGGGAATGCCGCAATCGATGCTGCAATATGGGGCCAGCGAGGGAGAGACTGAATTACGCGAAAAAATTGCACAGAATCTGTGTAAGCGTGGTTTATCCTGCACCCAAGAACAGGTATTAATTATTTCAGGTTCACAACAAGGGATTGATCTGGTCGCTAAGTTATTCATTGATGCAGGAACACCTGTTGCTGTTGAATCACCGACCTATTTGGCGGCATTACAAGTATTTCGTTTCTTTGGTGCGCAGTTTATTGCCTATGATTCGGCTCAGCCTGATATTGATAAACTTAAGACAGAAAAACCTGCTTTTGCCTACAGCATCCCTACATTTCAGAATCCAAGTGGTCATTGCCTCAGTCTGACTCAGCGGGCCGCTCTGGCAAAAGCATGTGACGATATTATGCTGCCGCTTTTTGAAGATGATCCCTATAGTGATCTGGTCTATGACCCTTGTGAGCGGAAACCGGTATGTGCCTTATTACAGCAGGCTCCTTGGATTTATCAGGGGTCTTTTTCTAAAAGTTTATCACCCGGGCTTCGGTTGGGTTATCTTGTCGCCTCGCCAGAGTTGATTCCTTATTTGACTCGGCTAAAACAAGCGACGGATTTACACAGCAGCCGAATCAGCCAATGGCTGGTATTACAGCAACTCAGTGATCCTAATCATTCCGAGCATATGAAGGAACTGGCGGCTTATTATAAACAACGCCGTGATTCCTTTGAGATCTCTCTACAGCGTCATTTAGGTTCCCTCGCTTCATGGGAAAAACCAGCGGGTGGGTTATTTTTCTGGTTGAAACTTAATCACTGTATAGATACTCGTCATCTACTGCCTAAAGCTCTTGAAAATAATATTGCATTTATGCCGGGTGAGCCCTTCTTCCCACATTCATCAACAGGATGTGGTCAGTTGAGACTAAACTTCAGCCATGCAACAGAGGAACAGGCAGATAGAGGATTAGAGATACTGGCTAATTTAGTGCGGGAATATTCATAATATAAGCCGTTTTCTATCCGGTAAATAGGGTACCCATCGACTTATGGGTACCCTTGAAGTCTTAATAATTACCTGAGACCTTAAATTAGCTTAACTGCGCAAACATCGGCAGCAATAAAGACATTTTAATTACGATAGCATTAGCTATATCCAGGAAGAAAGCACCGACCATAGGTACAATAAGAAACGCAACGTGAGATGGCCCGAAACGGTCGGTTATTGCTTGCATATTCGCAATTGCAGTCGGTGTTGCACCTAAACCTAAGCCACAATGCCCAGCAGCAAGAACCGCTGCATCGTAATTCTTTCCCATTACTCGGTAAGTGACAAATATCGCGTACAAAACCATGACCAGTGTTTGTACCAATAGAATCGCTAGCATTGGTAGCGCCAGAGAGGCTAATTCCCACAGTCTTAAACTCATCAAGGCTATTGCCAGGAAAAGGGATAAACTCACGTTACCCACCACCGATACTGCGCGGTCAAAAACCTGATAAAACCCAGTATAAGTCAGTATATTGCTGAGGATAACCCCAATAAATAGGACATAAACAAATATCGGTAATTCAAAAACTGACCCTGCAAGTAACCCTCTAATATAATTGCCTGCCATCAAACAAATGGTAATCATGGCAATGGTTTCGACTAATACCAGTGATGTGATCATTCGGCCTGACTGCGGTTTTTCGAAGGTCGTGGGTTGCAGGGCATCATCGGGTCGCCCATTGGGCGTTGCTGAATGTTTAATGAGATATAATGCTATAGGGCCAGCAATGACGCCCCCGAGTACCAGACCGAAAGTTGCACCGGCCATCGCGACTTCAGTCGCATTGATTAATCCATAATGTTCAACAAATACACTACTCCAGGCCGCTCCCGTACCATGTCCACCAGACAGGGTAATTGTCCCTACAAGTAATCCCATCAAGGGTTCCAGCCCTAATATTTTCGCCATACCGATACCGACGGTATTCTGTATGAGTAAAAATCCAATAACGACAATAATAAATTTTACCAGGGCTTTACCACCTGCCCGTAAACTGGCCAGATTAGCGTTAAGGCCAATGGAGGCGAAAAACGTCAACATTAACGGGTCGCGTAATGATGAATCAAAGTTGGCTTCCCAACCGGTTGTTTGGTGAATAAGCAAGAACGCCAATGCCACCAGTAAACCGCCAGCTATTGGGTCTGGAATAGCATATTTTTGCAATAAAGGAATATTCTGGACACATTGCCTTCCTAGCAATAGAACCAGACTTGCGACAACCAGTGTGCCATAAGCGTCGAATTGGAACATGTTGGAATCCTATATATGAAAAAGTAATGACCTATTATTGGCATTATTCTTTATGGACATTTAAGGCGTATTTAAGGGACATATATAGGAGGATTCATTGCGGCGCTCCAGACAATGTTGGGACATGTAACTTATGGGCTGGTGATGTTATAGCGCACTCTTAACAGGCAGTTATATGGCAATGATTTATTAAGTATGTCGCTATTACCACTTAATTAAAGCGTAGCACGACTTTGTACTCTGCTGTAATTCCTTACAATAACTTTTGATTTATAACGGATTGTTTATACCCGTGAAGAATGTAATTTGTACTTAATCGGAAAGTGCCATGACGGGGAGCACCATAAGCATGGTGGTTTTAAAATGTATTTTTTGATCTGTTGTTAAATGGGCAGGGTAACAGAATAATCTGGCTGCTAGATTGGGGTAATCCCCCCCAAAGATTTCATTAAGGTTTATCGCGGTAGACTTCACCACAAATCAATACCACATCGGGCCGTCTTTCATGAAGTCGAGCAGCCACAGCCATACATTCGTGGCGTGTGGTATAGACTTCGTCAGTCACGGGCAGAGCCTCACAAGCATCCATTCCGCAGGTGCTAACCAGTAAAACAAACCCTATGAGCATATATTCTCCTTATTTATAGGATTTATATGAGTATAGCCGGTTTATAGCAGAGGTTGCCTGCTTGTTTTTATCAAAGCAATAGGTAGCACTACCATTTGATTAAGGATTAGCCAAATTTGGTAATAACAACGCCAGCCATAATTACGGCACTGGCGATAACACGCAGCATTGAGGGCTTTTCTTTTAGCATCCAGACAGAAATAACCATAGCAAAAAGCACGCTGGTCTCACGCAAGGCCGCGACTAGCGCGATTGGTGTGCTTTTCATGGCCCAGATAACAATCCCGTAAGCCAGTAACTGCATAGCACCGCCTATAATACCGTGACGCCAGTGTTGCCGGATTTCGCGAAAAACCACATTACGATGCATTATCCAAAGGAGTGTGAACATGGTTAATCCATTGAACATAAATAACCACAGAATATAGCTAAGAGGCTCAATACTGGCCCGGCTCCCCGCGCCATCTGATAGGGTATAGCAAGCGGTAAAGGTCGCAGTAATAAGGGCATAGATTATCGCTCTGACATTGAGTTTATTGGGGCCGTGGCGGCCATCAAATGTCATCATAATCACCCCAGAAACCAAAACTAACGTACCCAATAAAGCGATTGTTCGCGGTATTTCTGACAAAATTAGCCATGAGAGCAGGGCACTTAATAATGGGGCCACACCACGGGCAATAGGATAAATTTGACCAAATTCAGCTTGTTCATAGGCTTTACTCAGAAACAGGCAATAACCGGTGTGGAAAGCAACTGACAGGAGCAACCAAGGGAGTGCACTAAGGGAGGGAAAGCCGACAAAAAGAATGCCAATAAGTGAGATAACACCAGAGAAGATCGCCATCAGCGAAATAGCCACAAAACGATCACTACCAAATTTGACTAGTGCATTCCAACTAGCATGTAGTAGTGCTGCCCCCAAGACAGCAAGAAATATCTCACTACTCATCTTATCTCCTTATTTTAGCTACACAGTTTATCGTAACTGTATTTATTTTCACGTGTGCAATACGTAAAAATTACGTCGTCGGCCTGATGTCGGAGACTAAAATGGGGCGAAGGGGGATATCACCTTACTCATTTAACACCAGAGAGAATAGAGACCACCATCAGTATTTGCATCATTTTGACGACATCACCAAGCTTACCTTCAGGTATTGCGTTATT
>NZ_CABHWW010000019.1 GCF_902170305.1 Yersinia alsatica
TGGATGAGATTGCTAATCAAATTCTAAACCGGGAGCTGAACGGCGTAGAGGCGGCGGAACTGCTTAACCGAGTAGCCGAGGGAATTATCAACCAAGCCCAGGCGCAGCACTGATGGTTGATGAAATTGTTATTGATGCTCGTTACGCAATTACTTTGTGTAAGCCAACCAAAACTTTAAATCGTATTCCAAACCTCGTTCTTAATGAGATTAAATTTACTAAAGAAAACGAAAGAGTGTTGGCTGTAATTGCTCATTATCCGACAAAGGTTAGTTTAGTGAGTGATTTAATTCACCATCGTATTTATCACTCTGGCATTAATTCTATTCCGGCATTGGTCGAGGAAACCAAACGTCTTGCTGAATTATGTGAAAAAGGCTTTAAAGATTTTCACTCTCCTAACTTATTACCTAAATAAAGGCTTTATTATGCATATTAAAATCGGTGAAAAACACGTTGTTACTTCTGATAGCCTGCAATTTATTCTTAATGAAGTAAAGATTAGTCAAAAAGGTAAAAGCGAGGGGCTGGAACGTTTAGAGCCTATTGCTTATTATCCAACTATCTCGCAATTAGTCACGGGGTTAATTAATCGCCATATAGGTGAAGCGCAGATTAATAGTTTTGCATCACTAGGGAATGAAATTGGTCGCACTGGTAAGCTGTGCCAAGAAGCCTTTTCAGCCAAATGACCGTTTCAATTCGTGGTCGTGTAGCTCCAGCTCCGCCGTTGCCTTATCCGGGCAGCGGCGCTGCCATTTCTAACTATGCCTACCCCGGTAGCAAACCGCGCGAAACTTTACCCGGTATACAAAGACCGCTTACCCGTGAACAACTGATTCAGGGGCAAGCTGTTTTAGCCAATATAAATAAACTCCCTCACTTCCTGCGTAATCAGTTTATTTCTCGCTA
>NZ_CABHWW010000020.1 GCF_902170305.1 Yersinia alsatica
AGCTGTTAGGCTGGTTTCTCTAAATAGGGTGCCCGGACTCGGACAACCCGCGCAGCGGGATTGAACGTCGCTGGCGACGGCCCCACAGGGGTGAGCGCTGCTTGCAGAGCGAATAATCGAACCAAGGACACGGGGATTTTCAATCCCTGCGTAATTTTTTGAGACATATTTGATCGCCAGATAAATGACTTTTCGTACTGAGTTGTCAGTCGGGAACACTTTGCTTTTCTTTATCGCCTGCCGGATCACGCTGTTCAGCGACTCGATGGCATTCGTGGTGTAGATATCTGGGCGGGTAAACGCTGGGCTTATTTGGCCGTTGTGCTTGAGCGGTTTTCTCGTACACCGGTTGGCTGGGCAATGTCATTTTTCCCGGATTCTGCACTGACCGCGAAAGCGCTGTCCATGGTCTGGGAGGCGCGAGGAAAACCGACATTATTACTGTCCGAGTGATGCAGTAAATTAGCTGGCTTCAAGTTTGAACTCAGGGCTAAAATTACGTCTATTACTTCTGTTCATTGTGTCACCTGTTTCGACTATGAGGCGATGATATCACCTCTATTCAGGTGGCCAAATTCAGTAAACCACTTCAACCTTTTATATATTTTAATTTCCATCATAAAATAATAATATATAATCAAATCGTTTCATTTATTATATAAAATTAATAATTATCACTATTATTATAAATAGCAAAATTATATTTTTAACAGAAGCATTAAACACCTCACATAACTACGTTTATTATTTGAATTTATAGGTGAAATTATATTTTTTAAAAAAAGATGCAATAAGTTAAGGTATAAATATAAGGAAAATAATAATGCTGATTTATTTTTACTATCTATAATTAAATTTCAGTGCTTTTAATTAACTGTAAATCTAACTATTACTTGCTAACTAACCTTTGAATAATACCATCACCGTATTATATCAACACTATACATTGCTCATGGGAGGTTAAACCATGGTTGCGAAGAGAGAACCTATTGCTATTGTCGGAATCGGATGCCGAATGCCGGGTAACACTAAAAATCACAGAGAGTTATGGGAGATGTTATTAACCGGCGTAGATGGTATTACTGAAGTTCCTCCCGAACGTTGGAATAAAGATAAATTTTACGATCCAGATACCAATAAAACTGGCAAAACAAAAACTGCTCGCGGTGGATTTATCAACGGGATTGATAAATTTGATAATGAGTTTTTTAATATTTTTCCTAAGGAAGCGGAGAATATCGATCCGCAGCAACGTTTGTTATTACAGACGACTTTTGAGGCACTAGAGGATTCTGGCGATCGGTTGGATACATTCCGTGGTTCAAAAACTGCGGTTTATGTTGGTTTATTCGGCAACGATTATCGGGATATTCTTGCCGATCCGGATAACCGTTACCGCATTAGTCCACAGTCGGCGATGGGGGCGTCGTTGACTTCTCTTGCAAACCGTATCTCCTATTTCTATGACCTGAAAGGCCCAAGCATATCGTTAGATACTGCCTGCTCGGCCTCTCTGGTTGCCATCCATCTGGCTTGCCAGAGTATTTGGCATCAGGAAGCCGATCAGGCCATTGCTGGCGGGGTTAACCTTCATATCAATCCAGCACTGACCTTGATGCTGTCAAAAGGCAACTTCCTCAGCTCAGACGGAACCTGTAAAAGCTTTGATGAAAGTGGTAACGGCTATGTTCGTGGCGAAGGTGTCGGTCTGGTTTATCTGAAACCCTTATCCCAAGCCTTAGCTGACAACAACAAAATCTACGCTTTGGTTCGTGGGACTGCCTGTAACTCTGACGGTTTCACTCCTGCAGGCTTTACAGTACCTAATCCAGATGCCCAAACCTCGATGTTGCAGACCGCCTATCAACAGGCTGGAATAGCTGCGCAACGGGTGCAATATATCGAGGCTCATGGCACCGGTACCTCCGTTGGTGACCCGTTGGAAGCCCAAGCCTTTGCTAATATGTTTAGCCAACGCCCAACGGAACAACCGTTACTTATCGGCTCAATAAAAAGTAATATTGGGCACCTTGAGGGGGCCGCAGGTGTCGCCGGTTTTATCAAGCTGGCGCTGAGTCTGTATCATAAGCAGATCCCGGCAAACCTGCATTTTAGCAAGCCTAATCCTAAAATCGATTTTGAAAACTGGCGCCTTAAAGTGGTGGATTGCAACCAATGTTGGCCTGCACCAACAAACGGCCACCCGCGCGTAGGTGGTGTGAACTCCTTTGGCGCTGGCGGTACTAATGCCCACGTGGTTATGGAAGAGTACGTACCTGATACCGGGATTATTCTGGGGCTGGGGCAGGCGGAAGATATTCAGCCGGAGGTCAACCTGTTTACCTGTAGCGCTCAAACGGAAGAAGCGCTGAAAGCGCAGTTACAGGTCTACCTGGATTATTTGTCCGGCACTTATGCCAGTTTGAACGATATTTGTTTCAACGCCGGTCAACACCGTTCCAGCTTACGCCATCGGATTGCCATTGCTACTCGTAGCATAGAGGATTTGAGCGATAAGATTACCGCTTATCTGAACGGTGAATTACTGTCCGGCGTAGTTTACGGACAACCTCAGGACAACAAACCACGCCTGGCCTTTGTCTTTACCGGCCAGGGGCCTCAATGGTATGCCATGGGGCGTCAATTGATCGACACCGAGCCGGTATTCCGTCATGTCATTACCACTATCGATAAACTTTTTGTCGATATTGCTGGCTGGTCGCTGTTAGAAGAAATGAGCCGATCTGAAGCTGAATCGAACATCAGCGATACGCGTATTGCCCAACCGGCGATCATTGCGGTGCAAATTGCCTTGGTCGAACTATGGAAGCACAACGGGGTTGAGCCTGAAGGGGTTATCGGTCACTCCATTGGCGAAGTGGCAGCAGCCTATACCGCCGGGGCGCTGACCCTCGAACAGGCCGTGAAGGTTATCTTCCACCGCAGCCGTGGGCAACATGCTGCATCGGGTAAAGGTGTCATGCTGGCCGTGGGCGTTGATTTGCCGACGGCAGAAAAATTAATCGCAGAGGTTTCGGAGCAAGTTTCTATTGCGGCGATTAACGGTCCGGAAAGTATCACGCTTTCTGGCGATAAAGAACCTCTTGAGGCGATTGCAGAGAAGCTGGGGCAACAGGATATTTTCCATCGATTCCTGAAGGTAGATGTACCTTTCCACTCCCATCATATGGCACCGCTTAAAGAAGAGTTAATTGCCTCGCTGAACGCTTTGGAGCCTACATCAGCACAGATTTCTCTTTATTCTACCGTTAGCGGCAAGCAGGAGGATGGATTCCATTTGGTGAGCGATTACTGGTACCAAAACGTCCGCGATCCCGTTTATTTCTCACCGGCACTCCAACGTATGATCGAAGATGGTTTCGATACTTTCATCGAAATTGGGCCACACCCTGCTCTGAGCGGCGGTGCGCAGGAGTTGTTCACCAAACTGAATTCTAATGCGAAAATTTTCCCGTCTATTCGCCGAAAAGAAGATGAAGCGCTACGCCTGAAACAAACGTTGGGTGCCTTGCAGGTTGCCGGTTATCCGATGAACTGGTATAAAATTTGTCCAGGTGCGGGGCGGATCTTCGATCTACCAAACTATGTCTGGCAGGAAAAAAGCTTCTGGAATGAGAGTCGAGCGCATAGGGAACATCGGCTTCAGTCCTATATCCACCCTAATATTATCCGCCACCATACCTCTAGCCTCAATCCAAACTGGCATGCCTTTAAGGTATTCCTGGATACTCAAGCTGACCCGTATCTCACCGAGCATCGGATGGACGATTTAGTTCTTTTCCCTGGTGCTGGCATGTTGGAACTGGCTCTTGCCGCGGGCCATAAAGCATTTGGTGATTCCTTTGGCTATCTGAGAGATATCCGGTTTGAGAGGGGATTGTTCCTACCGGAGGAGGGTGAATCTTTATCAATCAGTCTGGAAATGGATGCTACGAATGGACGCTATTGGCTAGTAAGCCAAGATAATAAAGCTAATGCTGAATGGGTCAAACACTCCACCGGAGTGATGAATTATCTGGATAAAAAGCCTGATGCACCGGCGATTTCACTGGCGGATCTACAGCGGGATATCACCGATCGCCTGCCTGTGCAGCCAATGTATAACAATGCGAAACGCGGTGGGTTGAACTACGGTCCAGCCTTTAAAACTGTCCAAAATATTTGGACGGCTCCTAGCCAATTATTGGCAAAAATTGTCATTCCTGAAATGCTTAAGTTCGGCCTCGATCGTTACTATGTGCATCCTGCAATGATGGATACTGTAGTTCATACCATTTTTGCCGCTCGACGTTTAGAAGGGGATGAAGAAATGGGCGTTTATTTACCAGTGGGTATTGACCGCTATTATTTCTTCCAGAAAGCACAGGGCGAGGTTGTATGGAGCTACCTGAACATTCATCAAGCTGATGAAAAATATTTGCAATGTGACGTGGTGCTGTTTGATGAGGCGGGTAGTATTGTCGCACAAATTATTGGGCTTAAATTAAAATATATAGCTGGCTCTCGGCGTAATGAAGAAGATATGGCCTACGGTGGTTGTTATGAATACCGCTGGCAGCCAGTTGAATCGGTTAGTACTCCGGCATTGGTCGGTGCTGAAGTTCTGCTGATTGCCGATGGTCAGGATCATTATCGTGCGTTCGCCGATGAGCTGAAACGGTGCGGAGCCAAAGTTATTACGCTAGGTGAAAATCCGACGTTCGACTGGCCAGTGGATTTGCATGAACGGCTGGCGGTGCTTAATGCGTTTGGTGAAATTAAAGCTCGCTACCCTTCATTGAAACGCATCGTTAACCTATTGCCGCAGAGCCAGTCGGGTGAAGAAGATCTAGCTATCCGAATTGAGTCGCTAGTTTGGAAAAGTGTCAATATCAATCATGCCATCATTGAGCACGAGTTACAGCCAACGCTCTGGACCATCAACCGTGGTTCCGAATGGGTTACTCCGCAAGACCCACCGGTCAATCTTGTACAGGCGCCGATCTTTGGTGTGAGCCGTACCCTGAACAACGAATATCCGCTCGCTGTCTGTAAAGTGGTGGATTTGGGAGAAGCTACCGAAGGTGAGTTACGCATTCTTGCCAAGATGATCACTGCTGCGGATAACGGCGGCCATGAAACCGAGTTGGCTATTCGTGGGGAAAAACTGTTTGGCCGCAGGTTGGAGCATGTCGAAGCCGAACAGGCTCAGGCTAAGGCAACTCAATCGCTGCCAGGCAGCGGCGGGCATTATCAGGCAATGTTAAGTGTTCCTGGCGTTATCAGTTCACTTACAATACGGCGTTTTACTCCTCCAGCTTTACAGGATCATGATGTTGAAATCGCTATCAAGGCGGCGGCCTTAAGCCATCGTGAGTCGATAGTACATTCGCTGAGTCAGGAATGCAGCGGAGTTATTACCCGAGTAGGCTCGGCCGTCAGTCGCTTTAAGGTAGGTGATGAGGTGATGGCACTGACGTCAAATGGCGTAGCTGGCGTTACCGTGGTTGCCGAGCATTACGTGACGCGTAAACCTGTCGCTTTATCATTTGAACAGGCGGCATTAGTTCCGCTGGCCAGCTTAACCGCATGGTACGCCTTAATGACTTTGGCACGGGTTAAAACTGGTGAGCGGGTACTGATCCATTCAGCCGATACGCCAACAGGTTTGGCTTGTATTCATCTTGCCAAGCGGGCAAAAGCCGAGATCTATGCCAGCGCCAGCACAGAGGTTGGGCGAGCTCAATTACGCACCATCGGTATCCAGCATATTTATGACAGCAGTACGCTAGGCTTCTATCAGCAAATTATGGCTGATACGCAGGAGCTAGGCGTCGATATTGTGCTGAACAATCTGAGTGGCAAAGGTGCGATACAAAGTCTGAGATGCCTGCAATCTACAGGTCGTTTTGTCCAGTTAAATTACCAACACGAAGGGGAAAATGAGGCGCTGACTATCAGTTGCCAAAAATCGAACCTGAGCTATTTTGCTGTGGATATCCAGGCATTTGTCAGTCAGCGCCCGAATGAAGCCGCAGAAATCTTTGCTGAGACCACTCATTTGATCAACGAGACGGCGTTGCCGATCTATTCTGCCATTCCGATCGCCGAACTTTCTGCAGCGTTGGAGGAAAACAGCGCACTGGAAAATACCGTTGTGACAATGGAAGGTGTCAGAGTTGATGCGCTACCTGCTCTGCAATTACAACTGGCTCCGGAGAAAATCTATTTGATCACCGGTGGTGCCAGCGGGTTGGGGATTGTGCTGGCGAAATGGCTGGCAGATCACGGAGCACGGAAGCTGGCATTGGCTAGCCGCAGCGGTCCGAAAACCAAAGAAGATCGGCTGGCTATCGAACAACTGCGTGAACAAGGTGTTGAGGTGGTATTACCGGAGGTGGATCTCTCCTCCGCCCAAGCCGTCAGCGATATGGTCGAACACGTCAGGCAGTTTGCGCCTTTGGGGGGCGTTATTCACGGTGCGGCGGTAATGCAAAACGGGCTGATCGGTAATCTAAAGCGTGACGAACTGATGCCAGCCTTCTCGGCGAAAGCCTTGGGTGGTTGGAATCTACACCAGGCGTTGCAGCATGATGAACTGGAGTTCTTCCTGTCGTTGTCTTCCATTGCTGGTGTGTTTGGATTTGGTGGTCAGACCTGTTATTCCGCAGCGAATAACTTTGTCGATAAATTGACACATTATCGTCAAATGCAGGGGCTCACCGCCCAGGCCATCGATATTGGGGTGTTGGGCCACTTTGCAGGCTTGACGAAAGATGCCGATTCCCTGTTGAACCTGCTGGAGAAACAGGGGTGGGTACCGATGAGTGTGAAGCAGATCACGACGAAAATTGAGCAAATCCTGCTGGATGGCAATGTGGTTCGTATGGCAGCCAATATTGACTGGGTTCGCTTCCGCGACCATTTCGATCACCTGCGCGATGACCTGCGTTTCGCACATCTATTGTCTAATGAGACGCTGCAAATAAAAGGTCAAAGCGATGGTCATGCCGGTTTACGAGAAAGAATTCAGGAAATGCCGGAAGGTGAGGCAGTGCAGGAGCTGAAGCAACTTCTCACTGAAGCACTGGCACGAATTCTAGGTACCACTGTAGATAAGGTGACGCCGGATAAATCACTGTCAGCCATGGGGTTGGATTCACTGATGCTCAACCAGTTACGTCACTGGATCCAGCAGAAGCTGGAAATTAACTACCCGCTGATGCGGATGGTGAAAGGGCCTAGCCTGCTGGAACTGGCGCAACAGCTGCGACACGAGCTGGTAAAAGGCGACTCAATGCAGCAGTCATCCGGTGATATTTCTGGTATCACCTCCGAGAAGGATATTGAGGTGATCCATGAATGGTTCGTCCGTTTGAAACGCGATCGCGGGGGAAAACCGAAGAAAACCAAGTTGTTTATGATGCACCCAATGGGGGCAGGGGCTTCGATGTTTGCTCACTTCCTGTATAACGCGCCAACGGATTGTGAGGTATATGCGATTCAATCCCCTGGCCGTGAAAACCGGTTGGAAGAACCAAATCATACCCATCTGACGCCGTTGCTCACTGGACTGGAAGACGCTTTCGATCGTCTGATGGTTGATGAGCGGCAGCAGGGCTGGGATGGTGATATCGCCTTCTACGGCCACAGTTTCGGTGGGATAGTAATGTTTGAGTTTTATCGTTCACTGAGAGCTCACAACAAACAGTTGCCAGTGCATTTCTTCTGTTCTGCAACTATGGCACCGCAGTTAACCTGTACCTGGAAAAACCGTGACTCTTTACGAGAAAGTGGTATTGCCTCAAACTCCGAGCAAAAAATCCTCAGTTTGCTGACTTACATTGACGACCTAGAATTCGTCAAGCAGATCCTACCAGGTCTGCGTCGGGATATGCCGCTGTTGGAAAGCTATGAATATAAGGATGGAGAGCCTCTGGCTTGTCCGATTAGCGTCTTCTCTGCAATTGAGGATGAGGTGACGTTAGTCGAAGAAATGACCGCTTGGCAAGAGCAAACCACTTCGACATTCCAGCAGTTCCTGGTACATGGGGATCACTGGTTTGTGAGTCGAAATAAAGAGTTTATTGAAGAAAAAATAGAAGAGTGCCTGGCAGGAACCCCTATTAATCTTCAAAAGTAAAGCTTGTACCTGGATGACATGGAATAATTCATTCAGTAGTGCTTGAATGGATTATCACGCGGGCGGTCAGATAATTCGCCGTCCGCGTATTTTCTGTTAAGAACTCAAGTCATGATAAAAATGGATCAAGAATATGAAACCTAAAAAAATACTCTGCTCACGTAAACTGGTGTCGGGAATCAGTGTCAGAACACAAAACAGTGAAGAATTCGAACCAAAAACGGCAAAAATTGGTGAGTTATGGAACACTTTCTTTACAAGGAATTTGGCTAATAATATTCCGGGACGTTTGGCTGATACGCCACTGGTTGGCGTTTATTCAAACTATGCCTCTGACGTGAATGATTATTATGATGCTACTGCGGGAGTGCTGGTAAGTGGACCTAATGCCGACTTTAGTTGTGTGGTTCTACATCCCGGCTTATATCTGGTTTTTGAAGCCAGAGGGGAAATGCCTGAAGCCATTATGGAAGCTTGGGATGGAGTGTGGAAATATTTTGAACAGCATAGCGAAATTACCCGCAGCTATCTATCAGACTATGAGCTGTACACAGGCCCGAATGAAGTACAGATTTATGTCGGTGTAGAAGACTAAACTATAGATCAGAATCGAGAATTTCATCAGTTGAGCCGTGGCTCAACTGGCAGCAGAACCTTGAGTTTGGCATTGGCATCGGATGGCAACTTGATGGTAGCGACATGGGGAGCGAATGCAGCGTTCCAGATTCGCCACCCTTGACCACGCATGTTCGATGAAGAGTCCAAACGTCAGAAAGCAAAAAACCAGCTGTTAGGCTGGTTTCTCTAAATAGGGTGCCCGGACTCGGACAACCCGCGCAG
>NZ_CABHWW010000021.1 GCF_902170305.1 Yersinia alsatica
TTTGATGCCTGGCAGTGTCCTACTCTCGCATGGGGAGACCCCACACTACCATCGGCGCTACGGCGTTTCACTTCTGAGTTCGGCATGGGTTCAGGTGGTCCCACCGCGCTATGGCCGCCAGGCAAATTCTGTTTTAATCAACCCGCTACACTATAACTCCCATGCAGCCAGCCAATTCAATCTGTAAACGTCGCTGAAAATTAAAATATACGCTCAAATAACCAAAACACCTTCGGTGTTGTAAGGTTAAGCCTCACGGATCATTAGTACTGGTTAGCTCAATGCATCGCTGCACTTACACACCCAGCCTATCAACGTCATAGTCTTTAACGTTCCTTCAGGGGGCTTAAAGCCCCAGGGAAGACTCATCTCGAGGCAAGTTTCCCGCTTAGATGCTTTCAGCGGTTATCTCTTCCGAATTTAGCTACCGGGCAATGCCATTGGCATGACAACCCGAACACCAGTGATTCGTCCACTCCGGTCCTCTCGTACTAGGAGCAGCCCCTCTCAATCTTCCAACGCCCACGGCAGATAGGGACCGAACTGTCTCACGACGTTCTAAACCCAGCTCGCGTACCACTTTAAATGGCGAACAGCCATACCCTTGGGACCTACTTCAGCCCCAGGATGTGATGAGCCGACATCGAGGTGCCAAACACCGCCGTCGATATGAACTCTTGGGCGGTATCAGCCTGTTATCCCCGGAGTACCTTTTATCCGTTGAGCGATGGCCCTTCCATTCAGAACCACCGGATCACTAAGACCTACTTTCGTACCTGCTCGAGCCGTCACTCTCGCAGTCAAGCTAGCTTATGCCTTTGCACTAACCTCACGATGTCCGACCGTGATTAGCTAACCTTCGTGCTCCTCCGTTACTCTTTGGGAGGAGACCGCCCCAGTCAAACTACCCACCAGACACTGTCCTCACCCCGGATCACGGGGCCGAGTTAGAACATCAAACATTAAAGGGTGGTATTTCAAGGTTGGCTCCACGCAGACTGGCGTCCACGCTTCGATGCCTCCCACCTATCCTACACATCAAGGCTCAATGTTCAGTGTCAAGCTATAGTAAAGGTTCACGGGGTCTTTCCGTCTTGCCGCGGGTACACTGCATCTTCACAGCGAGTTCAATTTCACTGAGTCTCGGGTGGAGACAGCCTGGCCATCATTACGCCATTCGTGCAGGTCGGAACTTACCCGACAAGGAATTTCGCTACCTTAGGACCGTTATAGTTACGGCCGCCGTTTACTGGGGCTTCGATCAAGAGCTTCGCCTTGCGGCTGACCCCATCAATTAACCTTCCAGCACCGGGCAGGCGTCACACCGTATACGTCCACTTTCGTGTTTGCACAGTGCTGTGTTTTTATTAAACAGTTGCAGCCAGCTGGTATCTGCGACTGGCTTCGGCTCTGAGAGCAAGTCTCTTTACCTAATGCCAGCGTGCCTTCTCCCGAAGTTACGGCACCATTTTGCCTAGTTCCTTCACCCGAGTTCTCTCAAGCGCCTGAGTATTCTCTACCTGACCACCTGTGTCGGTTTGGGGTACGATTCAATGTTACCTGGTGCTTAGAGGCTTTTCCTGGAAGCTTGGCATCAACTACTTCTGCACCGTAGTGCATCGTCATCACACCTCAGCGTTGATAAGCAACCGGATTTACCAAGTCACTCCGCCTACATGCTTAAACCGGGACAACCGTCGCCCGGCTAGCCTAGCCTTCTCCGTCCCCCCTTCGCAGTAACACCGAGTACAGGAATATTAACCTGTTTCCCATCGACTACGCTTTTCAGCCTCGCCTTAGGGGTCGACTCACCCTGCCCCGATTAACGTTGGACAGGAACCCTTGGTCTTCCGGCGTGCGGGCTTTTCACCCGCATTATCGTTACTTATGTCAGCATTCGCACTTCTGATACCTCCAGCAGACCTCACAGTCCACCTTCAACGGCTTACAGAACGCTCCCCTACCCAACAACGCCTAAGCGTCGCTGCCGCAGCTTCGGTGCATGGTTTAGCCCCGTTACATCTTCCGCGCAGGCCGACTCGACCAGTGAGCTATTACGCTTTCTTTAAATGATGGCTGCTTCTAAGCCAACATCCTGGCTGTCTGTGCCTTCCCACATCGTTTCCCACTTAACCATGACTTTGGGACCTTAGCTGGCGGTCTGGGTTGTTTCCCTCTTCACGACGGACGTTAGCACCCGCCGTGTGTCTCCCGTGATAACATTCTTCGGTATTCGGAGTTTGCATCGGTTTGGTAAGTCGGGATGACCCCCTAGCCGAAACAGTGCTCTACCCCCGAAGATGAGTTCACGAGGCGCTACCTAAATAGCTTTCGGGGAGAACCAGCTATCTCCCGGTTTGATTGGCCTTTCACCCCCAGCCACAAGTCATCCGCTAATTTTTCAACATTAGTCGGTTCGGTCCTCCAGTTAGTGTTACCCAACCTTCAACCTGCCCATGGCTAGATCACCGGGTTTCGGGTCTATACCTTGCAACTAGACGCCCAGTTAAGACTCGGTTTCCCTACGGCTCCCCTATTCGGTTAACCTTGCTACAAAATATAAGTCGCTGACCCATTATACAAAAGGTACGCAGTCACACCACGAAGGTGCTCCCACTGCTTGTACGTACACGGTTTCAGGTTCTATTTCACTCCCCTCGCCGGGGTTCTTTTCGCCTTTCCCTCACGGTACTGGTTCACTATCGGTCAGTCAGGAGTATTTAGCCTTGGAGGATGGTCCCCCCATATTCAGACAGGATGTCACGTGTCCCGCCCTACTCATCGAGTTCACAGCAAGTGTATTTTTGTGTACGGGACTATCACCCTGTACCGTGCGACTTTCCAGACGCTTCCACTAACACACAAACTGATTCAGACTCTGGGCTCCTCCCCGTTCGCTCGCCGCTACTGGGGGAATCTCGGTTGATTTCTTTTCCTCGGGGTACTTAGATGTTTCAGTTCCCCCGGTTCGCCTTGCATGGCTATGTATTCACCATGCAATAGTGCAACGAATTGCACTGGGTTTCCCCATTCGGGTATCGTCGGTTGTAACGCTTCATATCAGCTTACCGACGCTTTTCGCAGATTAGCACGCCCTTCATCGCCTCTGACTGCCTAGGCATCCACCGTGTACGCTTAGTCGCTTAACCTCACAACCCGAAGGTGTCTTTCGACAACTTGCGTTGTGATTATTTGAGAGACTCTAATACAGGTTACTCCTTATCTCAGTACATCTACGGAGAGATAAGTTTCAGCTGTATTGTTTCAATTTTCAGCTTGTTCCAGATTGTTAAAGAGCAATATTT
>NZ_CABHWW010000022.1 GCF_902170305.1 Yersinia alsatica
CCGTAGGGGAACCTGCGGTTGGATCACCTCCTTACCTAACGATACGCATTGCGCAGTGTCCACACAGATTGTCTGATGAATGTAAACGAGCAAGAGCACCTGTTGATGTTGTGAGTTTCGACTCATGCTGATACGAAACGGTTAGATTTCGGTTTAATCGGAACTTCGTGTCCCCATCGTCTAGAGGCCTAGGACACTGCCCTTTCACGGCTGTAACAGGGGTTCGAATCCCCTTGGGGACGCCACTCCGATAATGTGTGAAAGACATTATCACCGGTTCTTAATGAACCACAAAGT
This sequence comes from Yersinia alsatica, assembly GCF_902170305.1. Lineage (GTDB taxonomy): Bacteria > Pseudomonadota > Gammaproteobacteria > Enterobacterales > Enterobacteriaceae > Yersinia > Yersinia alsatica. Next base: position 298 of record NZ_CABHWW010000022.1, read on the forward strand.
ATCTTAAAGATGACTTTAACAAGTCGTGTTTAAGATATTGCTCTTTAACAATCTGGAACAAGCTGAAAATTGAAACAATACAGCTGAAACTTATCTCTCCGTAGATGTACT
>NZ_CABHWW010000023.1 GCF_902170305.1 Yersinia alsatica
ATAGCTCAGTTGGTAGAGCACGACCTTGCCAAGGTCGGGGTCGCGAGTTCGAGTCTCGTTTCCCGCTCCAAATTTTTTCATTCAATTCAGTTTTAATTATCCACAGCCAAGTTACGCGCTGCACCCCGTTTCACATACATTGTATTAACTTCTTCAACAGAGTTATCCACAGATTCTGTTCTTTTTGTGTTCGGCTCATAATTTGACCGATTTAATTTCTTGTTTTATATCCATTTGATTTAATTGCATATATTTTTATGTGAAAACGTTATGCCGATCACTTGTGCTTTTTTTTGCACTTGATTGACAAGGTGTTTTTATTTTTATGCACAGGAAAACTCTGAGTTCATTGATTACAAAAATAGTTTAAAAAACTGCACCAAAAGTCATTCGACCTCAGGTAAAAGTGGGGTTAGGCGTCTCGCGGCAGACCCTTTTCAATGGCTCTCACCAGCCGTTTTTTCTGCGGCGTTTGCACGTCCACAATCAGTGTAGACCGTCTTTTCAATTGTTGTGATATTGCCCATTCAATATGTTCATCCAGCATGGGATGAATACCTTTGCGAGCTTCCAGCGCTAATACAATGCGGTCAAGATAGGGCGCATTACCTAGTGCGACCGATATATTGCGCAACCAGCGCAGATGACCAATACGCCGAATGGCAGAACCTTCCGTTACCCGTAAAAATTTCTCTTCATTCCAGGCAAATAAATCCAATAACTGTGGTGTGTGCAGCACTGCCCGCGGGCTGAAATCTTCTTCATCGGTTAATTGTGAGAAGCGGTTCCACGGACAAATTAGCTGGCAATCATCACAACCATAAATCCGATTACCCATTAATGGTCGAAATTCTTCGGGTATTGCGCCCTCCAACTCAATAGTCAGATAAGAGATACAGCGGCGCGCATCAACAGTGTAGGGGGCGACAATCGCCCCGGTCGGGCAGGTGGTGATACAGGCGACACAGCGCCCGCATTGCTCTTCTTGTGGTTTATCGACAGGGAGTGGCAGGTCAATGAGCAACTCGCCAAGAAAGAACCAGGAGCCCGCATCGCGATTCAAAATCAGTGAGTGCTTACCAACCCAGCCAATCCCGGCTTTTGCTGCCAGTGACCGCTCCATTATCGGGGCCGAGTCCACAAACGGGCGAAAATTAACTTCACTGCCCGCCCCAGATTCCTGCTGCTCAAGACAATAGCTTTGGATTTGATCGCCTAATTTTTTCAGACGCTGGCGCAATAACTTATGATAATCACGGCCCAATGCATAACGGCTGACATAACCTAGTGCTGAATTTTTTAAGGTGCTGGCAAAGGCCGCCTTGGCAGGCAGATAATTCATGCGCACGCTGATTACCCGCAACGTTCCCGGTAATAGTTCATGGGGGCGCGCGCGCAGCATACCGTGGCGGGCCATCCAGGCCATTTCGCCATGATATTGTTTATCAAGCCAAGCTTGTAACCGCGGTTCTTCCGTAGACAAATCCGTATCGCAGATACCGACTTGCTGGAAACCTAGCGATTGCCCCCATTGCTTGATATGTTGGGCTAATTGATTCAGATCGAGGGGGTGTGCCATGACGGACCATAGTAAGAAACAAATCGGTGTTAGTTTACCACACTCTGTTTTTTCTGCGGATTGGGTGCGTCAGAATGAGGCCATCGCTGCCGCACATTTCTCCCTGACCCTATTTGATTTGATGGTCAGAGCAGGAAATGCTGCATTTGACCTGGCACGCAAGCAATACCCCGCGGCACGTCACTGGCTGATTTTGTGCGGTCACGGCAATAATGGGGGTGATGGCTATATCGTTGCCAGCCGGGCATTAGCGGCGGGTCTGAATGTTACACTGATCGCCTGTCCGGGCAACCGCCCACTCCCGGCAGAAGCTCATCAGGCCCAAGCCCAATGGTTGGCGGCGGGGGGTATTATTCATCAGCCAGATATTCCGTGGCCACAGCATGTTGATTTGATTATTGATGGCTTACTGGGTATTGGCCTGCGCGCCGCGCCACAAGGTGTTTATGCCACGCTGATTGATACCGCGAACCGCCATCGGGCAGCCAAGATTGCGTTGGATATTCCTTCTGGCTTGAGTGCCGACAGCGGTGCTGCACCTGGCTCAGTGATTCGCGCCGACCACACCCTGACTTTTGTCACCTTAAAACCCGGCTTACTCACGGGGCAGGCGCGTGACTGGGTGGGGCATTTGCACTGCAATGATTTGGGACTCACGCCATGGTTAGCTGCTCAACCGGTGCAAATTGAACGCATGACTGCGGCACATCTACCGCAGTGGCTAAAACCCCGTCGGCCTTGTGCACACAAAGGTGAACACGGGCGTTTATTGCTGGTTGGCGGCGATAAAGGGCTGGGAGGCGCTATTCGAATGGCAGGGGAAGCCGCTTTGCGCACCGGCGCGGGATTGGTGCGAGTACTCACTCACATTGAGCATGTCGCGCCGATTCTGGCCGCTCGTCCAGAGCTGATGGTGCAGGAATTAACCGATGAAACGCTCGAGCAAAGTATTCGTTGGGCTGATGTATTGGTGGTTGGGCCGGGGTTAGGTCAGTCCGACTGGAGCCGGAATGCTCTGAATTTATTGCAACAAAGTGATAAACCAGCATTATGGGATGCAGATGCACTCAACTTACTGGCATTAAATCCGCATAGGCGTCAGAATCGAGTATTGACTCCTCATCCTGGCGAGGCTGCTCGTCTGCTCGGTTGCAACGTCGCTGATATTGAGAGTGACCGCTTACTTTCCGCCCGTAACATTGTTAAACAATATGGTGGTGTGGTGGTATTGAAAGGGGCTGGTACCCTTATAGCCAGTGAACAGGGCGAGATGGCGATTGCCGATGTAGGTAATGCCGGTATGGCCTCTGGCGGTATGGGGGATATTCTGTCCGGCATTATTGGTAGTTTGATAGCACAAAAGCTGGTGCTGTATGATGCTGCCTGCGCGGGTTGTGTTGTGCATGGCGTTGCCGCAGACAAACTGGCTGAAGTTCAAGGCACCCGGGGTTTACTGGCGACAGATTTACTGCCGGTTATTCCGAAGTACGTTAATCCTGAGTTAGCAAGATAGATATCATAGAATGAAAGAACTCGTTTTACCTCTGCCTGATGAGGCAGCGACAGTTGCATTAGGGGCCGCTTTGGCCCATGCCTTCAATGGTGCCAGCGTGATTTATCTGTTCGGCGATTTAGGTGCCGGAAAAACGACTTTCAGCCGCGGCTTTCTTCAAGCCCTCGGCCATTCAGGGCATGTTAAAAGCCCCACTTATACTTTGGTTGAGCCCTATGCGCTGACGCCAAGGCCGGTTTACCATTTTGACCTGTATCGTCTGGCTGATCCTGAGGAGCTGGAGTTTATGGGTATTCGTGATTATTTTGATAAGCAGGCAATCTGTCTGGTGGAGTGGCCGCAACAAGGGGCTGGATTCTTGCCTCAGGCAGACGTAGAGCTGCATTTGGCTTATCAGGACGAAGGGCGTGAAGCTCGCCTGATGGCTATTTCTGATGCGGGTGCTGATGTGTTGCGCCGTTTAGCTGCTGTGCAAGGATAATTTGATAATGACGCATAGCTTGACGCGAATAAGAATAAATTGTTTAACGCAAAAAATGCGCTGGAAACGAACATTGACCACGGTAATGCTGGTGCTAGTGAGTTTGTTCACTCTGCCTGCTGCATTTGCCATGAAACTCACCGATATCAAGGTCAACAATGGCCCGACCGAAAGCCGGGTTACGCTCAGTTTTGATGGGCAACCGATTTACGCCTTCTTCTCTTTAAACGCCCCAGAAAGGGTGGTATTGGATGTACGTCAGAGCGGCAACCTCTCGGGATTGCCACTGGAGTTTAGTGGACAAAACCTGCTGAAAAGAATTCGCTCCAGTACCCCTAAAGATGAGCAAAGCACCCGGCTGGTGCTGGAACTGACGCAAAAAGTGAAAACCCGCGCTGTCACACAGCAGTCGGGTAATAATTACACGGTGGTGATTACCATGACCGCCGTGGGTGGCGCTCCAGTTCGTCAGGTTCAATCCACACCAAGTCCGAACAGTACATCATTAGCCCAAAATAATACGCCACTCAGCCAAACCAATACGCCTAGCCCTAATGCTGGGCGGCTGGCATCACAGGCGGCAAGTGCAAATACCGAGTCGCGGGTGACCAGCGTTAATACGGCGTCAGTGGCTAAAAATCCGTTTAACAATAAGCCAACTGTGGTGATGAGTAGCGAAAGCACCACCACGAATACCGCTCGTCCGATTAAAACTACCCGCGTGGCAAATAGTGATCGCGTCGTGGTCGCCATCGATGCTGGGCACGGTGGTCAGGACCCAGGGGCTATTGGGCAAAATGGTCTGCAAGAGAAGAGTGTCACTATTGCTGTGGCCCGTCGGCTTGAGGCTCTACTTAACAGTGACCCGATGTTTAAACCGGTGTTGACCCGTAATGGCGATTACTTCATTTCAGTCATGGGCCGTTCTGATGTGGCGCGTAAGCAGGGTGCAAACGTGTTGGTTTCCATCCATGCTGATGCCGCGCCGAACCGCAGCGCGACGGGGGCGTCGGTCTGGGTGTTATCAAATCGTCGCGCCAACAGTGAAATGGGTAACTGGTTAGAGCAGCATGAGAAGCAATCTGAGCTACTCGGTGGTGCGGGGGATGTGCTGGCAAACACGGCATCAGACCCTTATTTGAGTCAGGCAGTGCTGGACTTACAATTTGGTCACTCGCAACGCGTGGGCTATGACGTGGCAACGAAAGTGCTGAATGAGCTGCAATCAATCGGGGACATTCATAAACGTCGCCCTGAACACGCCAGTCTTGGGGTGTTACGTTCACCGGATATTCCCTCGTTGTTAGTGGAAACCGGTTTTATCAGTAATAGTACGGAGGAGCGGCTGCTTGGCAGTAGCGCGTATCAGGAGAAAATTGCGAATGCCATTTATAAAGGCTTACGCAGTTATTTCCTGGCGCATCCGCTACAAGCCGACCCAAAGGTCGAAAACCGCCCGCTCATTGAAACAGCGGCGGTTGATTCTTCTTCACGGCGATCTAGTGTTAATCAGCCAGAGCCGGTTGTTAGTAACGCACAAAGCGGCAGGTCAACTGCCACCAAGCCAGTCGCTACGGGAAAAACCCAGATCCATAAAGTGCAGCGTGGCGAAACCTTATCCGGCATTGCCAGCCAATACGGTGTCAGCATGGCGGTATTGCGGCAAAATAACACTCTGAAAAATGATGTGGTCTGGGTTGGTCAGCGGTTAAAAGTTCCGGCATCGGGCAGCGCAGTCGCCGTTAGTGCACCCAAAGCAGTCGCGAAGGCCAAACCGGTGAAACATCAGGTAAAACGCGGTGATACGTTGTCGGCCATTGCTGCCAGATATGGCGTGTCGATGAGTGAGATTGAGCGGGCGAATAAGATAAAGTCAGGTAATGTCCAACTGGGGCAAACTCTCACGATCCCACAGTCATAAGCGAAAGGAACTGCTATGCCAATTCAGATTCTGCCACCACAGCTCGCCAACCAAATTGCCGCCGGTGAAGTGGTAGAGCGGCCTGCGTCGGTAGTGAAAGAGTTGGTGGAAAATAGTCTGGATGCGGGTGCTACGCGGATTGATATTGACATCGAACGTGGTGGGGCGAAATTGATTCGCATCCGTGATAATGGCTGTGGCATTAGTAAAGACGACCTGACATTGGCATTGGCGCGCCATGCCACCAGCAAGATAAGCTCGTTAGAAGATCTGGAAGCTATCCTCAGTATGGGGTTTCGCGGCGAAGCCTTAGCCAGTATCAGTTCCGTCTCTCGGTTGATGCTGACGTCGCGCACCGCGCAGCAGAATGAGGCCTGGCAAGCTTATGCCGAAGGCCGCGATATGGCCGTGACCATTAAGCCCGCGGCCCATCCAGTGGGTAGCACTCTTGAAGTGCTGGATCTGTTTTATAATACCCCTGCTCGCCGCAAATTTATGCGCACTGAAAAAACTGAGTTTGGTCATATTGATGAAGTGGTGCGGCGCATTGCGCTGGCGCGCTTTGATGTGGCGATTAATCTCAGTCATAACGGTAAGTTAATGCGCCAATATCGCGCAGCACCAGACCCTTCCCAGCATGAGCGCCGTCTGGCCAGTATCTGTGGTCCGGCGTTTTTGCAGCATGCATTAGCCATTTCCTGGCAACATGGCGATTTGACCATCCGAGGTTGGGTGGCCGATCCTGCCGCCAGCCGAACACTCAGTGAAATGCAATATTGCTACGTCAATAACCGCATGATGCGTGACCGGCTGATAAACCACGCAATCCGTCAGGCTTATCAGGATTTACTCAAAGACGACCAACAACCGGCTTATGTTTTGTATCTGGATATCGACCCACATCAGGTTGATGTTAATGTTCACCCAGCAAAACATGAGGTGCGCTTCCATCAGGCACGGCTGGTGCATGATTTTATTTATCAGGCAGTGACCACTGTCTTGCAGCAAGCTGCCACTCCGGCATTAAATATTAATGGAGATGGCGAAGAGATAGAGGCTCCGCGCTGGCAGCCGGAAAATCGTGTGGCGGCGGGAGTTAATAAATATGCTCAACCAGAACCGGCAACAGTAGAGCGAGCATCATCGTCACCAGCACGGCCTTCGCAAACAGGTTCTTCAGAACGGGCACCCACTGCGGGGCAGCTAATAACAACTGGGCGCTCCTCTGCTCGCGAACCTATTCCGGCCTATCAACCGGGCCAGCCTTATCAAAAGCAGCAAGGCGAATTATATCGTCAACTGGTGCAACCGGCGACTGAGAGTAAACCGGTTGGCACAGCCACTCCGGCCCCAGTTGCGCGTCAGATACCAGCGGAAGAGCCACTTCATGGTGATAACTACAGCTTTGGCCGAGTATTAACGGTATTTCCCCCTTCCTATGCTTTGATTGAATATAAGCAAGGTCTGGCATTACTGGCACTGACAGTTGCCGAACGCTGGTTGAAACAAGCCCAATTGAACCCGCCAGCCGAAGGACTGCGTCCTCAACCCTTATTAATCCCACTAAAACTGACATTAGATAAAAATGAGGCCGCTGCATGTCAGCGCCATCAGAAATTGTTAGCAACCATGGGGATAGAATTGGCGGTTGAACACGCAAGAGCGACCTTACGTGCAGTATCTTTACCATTACGCCAACAAAATTTACAAAAACTGATACCGGAACTGTTAGGCTATCTGTCGCAACATGAAGAGATATCGCCAGATGCTCTGGCCACATGGATTTCTCGCCATCTTGGCAGTGAACATGAGGTATGGAATGTGTCTCAAGCGATACAGTTATTGACGGATGTTGAACGTCTTTGTCCACAGTTGGTAAAATCACCGCCTGCTGGGCTATTACAACCTATTGATATAAAGGCTGCATTGGCAACCCTGAAACATGAATGACATTGAAAATCTAGACCGGCCACCGGCAATCTTTATTATGGGGCCAACTGCCTCGGGTAAAACAGCGCTCTCCATTGCGCTGAGACAGCGGCTACCTGTTGAACTTATTAGCGTCGACTCAGCCCTGATCTACCGTGGCATGGATATCGGCACGGCGAAGCCCAGCGCTGAAGAGCTGGCATTAGCACCGCACCGGCTGATTGATATCCGTGATCCTGCGCAATCCTACTCCGCAGCCGATTTCCGTAAAGATGCATTAAAAGAGATGGCCGAGATTACCGCCGCCGGGCGCATTCCGCTGCTGGTGGGGGGCACTATGTTGTATTTTAAAGCCTTATTAGACGGGCTATCGCCGTTGCCGTCGGCTGATCCTCAAGTGCGCGAGCACATTGAGCAGCAGGCAGCAGAACTGGGTTGGGAAGCATTGCATCAGCAGTTGGCCGAAATAGATCCGGTCGCAGCGGCGCGAATTCATCCTAATGATCCCCAACGGCTCTCCAGAGCACTGGAAGTTTTTTTGATTTCAGGTAAAACTCTAACAGAACTGACTAAAATCTCAGGTGAAACCTTACCTTACCGGGTTCACCAATTTGCGATTGCGCCTGTTAGCCGGGAACTCTTGCACCAGCGGATTGAATTACGTTTTCATCAGATGCTGGATGCCGGGTTTGAAGCAGAGGCTAGGGCGCTTTTTGACCGTGGTGATTTGCATACGGATATGCCTGCCATTCGTTGTGTGGGATACCGGCAGATGTGGTCTTATCTGGCTGGTGAGATTGATTACAACGAAATGGTTTACCGCGGAATTTGTGCGACACGTCAACTGGCAAAGCGCCAAATGACCTGGTTGCGGGGCTGGGGCTCAGTCCAGTGGCTCGACAGTGATAAGCCGGGAGAGGCTTTAGACTCTGTAATACAGGTTGTTAGTGCATAGGTTGAATGATTGTGTACAATTGATTAGTACTCAACGCGCGGATTTTTTTTACGCAGTTTATTTTCGAGCCGATAGGTTCTTAGTTAATAACAACAAGCAAATAAGGAAAATATAGAATGGCTAAGGGGCAATCTTTGCAAGATCCGTTCCTGAACGCATTGCGTCGTGAACGGGTTCCGGTTTCTATTTATTTAGTGAATGGCATTAAACTGCAGGGCCAAGTTGAGTCTTTTGATCAGTTTGTCATTCTGTTAAAGAATACAGTTAGTCAGATGGTTTATAAGCATGCCATTTCTACTGTAGTGCCTTCTCGCCCGGTTTCGCATCACAGCAATAATCCGAGTGGTAGCACCAATAATTATCATGGTAGTAATCCATCTGCGCCGCAACAGCCGCAGCAGGATAGCGATGACGCTGAATAAAGCGCATTGCTGGTCAACCATGACGGGGAACATAGGCAACGGATTCGGGCTTATGTTCTCCGCACTAGCGGTTTTGATCCGTTTGAGAGGTTGCACGTTTGTTTGACCGTTATGAAGCCGGTGAGCAGGCCGTACTGGTTCATATCTATTTCTCACAAGACAAAAACACAGAAGATCTGCGTGAATTTGAAGCGCTGGTATCTTCTGCGGGCGTAGAGGCTTTGCAAATTGTGACGGGTAGTCGCAAAGCTCCGCACCCTAAGTATTTTGTTGGTGAGGGAAAGGCCGAAGAAATTGCTGACGCGGTGAAAGCCAGTGGCGCGTCTGTTGTCTTGTTTGATCATGCCCTTTCTGCGGCGCAAGAGCGAAATCTCGAGCGTTTATGCGAATGCCGGGTTATTGATCGTACCGGACTTATTTTAGATATTTTTGCCCAACGAGCCCGTACCCATGAAGGTAAATTACAGGTCGAATTAGCGCAATTGCGCCATATTGCGACCCGTTTAGTACGCGGCTGGACGCATCTTGAGCGTCAAAAAGGGGGGATTGGCCTAAGAGGGCCAGGTGAAACCCAGTTGGAGACTGACCGTCGTTTGTTACGTGACCGAATCAGCTTGATTTTAAGCCGGTTGGAGCGAGTAGCAAAGCAGCGAGAGCAAGGGCGGCGTGCGCGTACCCGTGCTGATATTCCGACAGTATCTTTGGTGGGTTATACCAACGCCGGTAAATCCAGCCTGTTTAACAAAATTACGGCAGCTGATGTTTATGCAGCTGACCAATTATTTGCCACCCTGGACCCTACTTTACGCCGTATCAACGTGGCTGATGTGGGCGATACAGTGTTGGCGGATACGGTAGGCTTTATCCGGCATTTGCCGCACGATCTGGTTGCTGCTTTTAAAGCGACATTACAAGAAACGCGGCAAGCCTCATTACTGTTACACATTATTGATGCAGCTGATCCTCGGGTAGCCGAGAATATGGCCGCAGTCGATTCTGTATTGGCAGAAATCGAGGCGGATGAAATTCCTACATTATTAGTAATGAATAAAATTGATTTGTTGGATGACTTTGTCCCGCGAATTGATCGCAACGAAGAAAATCTGCCAGTCAGAGTTTGGCTTTCAGCCCAAACCGGCGCAGGTATCCCGTTGCTCTTTCAAGCGTTGACGGAGCGCCTTTCAGGTGAGATCGCACACTTTGAATTGCGTTTGCCACCTCAGGCAGGCCGTTTGCGTAGCCGTTTTTACCAGCTTCAGGCAATTGAAAAAGAGTGGATAGACGAGGACGGGAACGTCGGTATGGTGATAAGAATGCCTATCGTTGATTGGCGTCGTCTCTGTAAACAAGAGCAGGAGTTGATCAGTTATATTATTAATTAATCCGTTGTGGCTAATTAATTGATTATTCCCAAAGAGTTTGGGGTTGCAGGTCGGCAGCAAGTGAATAAATCCCGATGAGTTTACACAAGTAAATGATTCAGGTGAATGAACGGTGCTAAGACCTCTGCAATTTCAAATGCGAAGGGAATATCTGATCTTTCTTGTGAGATTGAGAGCCAGCTTCTTTGGCATGTGCTCTTGGCCTGAAGAAAACCAATCATAGAAGAATGGAGCTAAAACATGGCGTGGAATCAGCCCGGTAATAACGGACAGGACCGCGATCCGTGGGGGAGCAGCAATAATAATGGCGGCAACTCTGGCGGAAATAACAATAATAAAGGTGGTCGTGACCAAGGGCCGCCTGATCTGGATGATATCTTCCGTAAACTGAGCAAAAAGCTGAGTAGCCTCGGTGGCAAAGGTGGCGGAAACGGCAATGATAATGGTGGTACCACAAGAGGCCCTGGTTTCAGTGGTCGTATTGTTGGCATCGCCGTGGTTGCGGTTGTGGTTATCTGGGCAGCAAGTGGTTTCTATACAATTAAAGAAGCTGAGCGCGGTGTTGTTACACGCTTGGGTAAATTAAGCCACATCGTGCAACCTGGTTTGAACTGGAAACCGACCTTTATCGATGAAGTGACTCCGGTGAACGTCGAATCCGTACGTGAATTGGCCGCTTCAGGTGTCATGCTGACCTCTGATGAGAACGTCGTTCGCATCGAAATGAACGTTCAGTATCGCGTGACTGACCCGGCCGCTTATCTGTTTAGCGTGACGAATCCGGATGACAGCCTGCGTCAGGCAACTGACAGCGCAGTACGTGGTGTTATTGGTAAATACACCATGGATAAAATCCTGACCGAAGGCCGTACCATCGTTCGTAGCGATACTCAGCGTGTACTGGAAGAAACTATTCGTCCATACAACATGGGTATCACTCTGCTGGACGTTAACTTCCAGGCAGCACGACCGCCTGAAGAAGTTAAAGCGGCATTTGATGATGCGATTGCTGCTCGTGAAAACGAACAACAATATATCCGTGAAGCAGAAGCCTACACCAACGAAGTTCAGCCACGTGCTAATGGTCAGGCGCAGCGTCTGTTAGAAGATGCTCGTGCTTATGCCGCACGTAAAGTGTTGGAAGCGCAAGGTGAGGTTGCCGGTTTTGCCAAGTTGCTGCCTGAGTATAAGGCTGCACCGGAAATTACCCGTGAACGTCTGTACATCGAAACCATGGAGAAGGTCCTCGGTCATACCCGCAAAGTGTTGGCTAATGACAAAGGCAACAGTCTGATGGTGTTACCGCTGGATCAACTGATGCGCGGACAAGGCACAGATAAAGCGGATGGCAGCAAAGACACAAGTCTGATTCGTTTGAATCCGCCTTCCTCTGCTAATAGCAGCCAAGAGTCTAGTGCCAGTAACTCAAGCACCGGCTCAACCAGTGGCTCTATCATGGATCAGCGCCGGGCGAATGCTCAGCGTGATACTTCCACTCGCGTAGGGAGAGAATAACCAATGCGTAAGTCTTTTTTACTTATCGTCGTTGTGGTGTTGGTAGCACTCTACGCTTCGCTGTTTGTGGTACAAGAAGGTGAGCGCGGCATCGTGCTGCGCTTTGGTAAGGTATTGCGTGATAGTGATAACAAGCCATTGGTGTATGCACCGGGCCTGCACTTCAAGATACCGTTTATCGAAACAGTGAAGACCTTGGATGCCCGTATTCAAACTATGGACAACCAAGCTGACCGTTTTGTGACCAACGAGAAGAAAGACCTGATTGTTGACTCATACTTGAAATGGCGTATCAGCGATTTCAGCCGTTACTATCTGGCCACCGGTGGTGGTGATGTTTCTCAGGCTGAAGTGCTGTTGAAACGTAAATTCAGTGACCGTTTGCGTTCTGAAATTGGTCGCCTGAATGTTCGCGATATCGTCACTGACTCCCGTGGTCGTTTGACTTCAGATGTTCGTGATGCGCTGAACACCGGTAGTGTGGGTGATGGTGAGGAAGCCGTGACGACTGAAGCTGATGATGCTATTGCCTCTGCGGCAGCGCGTGTTGAACAGGAAACCCGTGGCAAACAGCCGGCGGTTAACCCAAACAGCATGGCGGCACTCGGGATTGAAGTGGTTGACGTTCGAATCAAGCAAATCAACTTACCGGCTGAAGTTTCTGACGCTATCTTCCAGCGTATGCGTGCTGAACGTGAAGCGGTAGCCCGTCGTCACCGTTCACAAGGTCAGGAAGAAGCCGAGAAGTTGCGTGCAACTGCTGACTATGAAGTGACACGTACACTGGCAGAAGCAGAACGTCAGGCGCGTATTACTCGCGGTGGCGGCGATGCAGAAGCGGCTCGTCTGTTTGCTGATGCATTCAGTAAAGATCCAGACTTCTATGCTTTCATTCGTAGCCTGCGTGCTTATGAAAACAGTTTCAGCAGCGGCAATGATGTGATGGTTCTGAGCCCGGATAGCGATTTCTTCCGCTACATGAGATCGCCGGATAACTCTAGCAAACGCCCATAACGGTGATTGTGACAGCCCATTTTTGACCGTAACAGTAAGGCCCGTTCACGCGGGCCTTTTTTATTTGAGGCAGCCTTTTCCCGCTGAGATAAACAATGAATTCGACTATCTTGTTAGCATTGGGTTTGGTTTTGGTGCTTGAAGGGCTTGGCCCGATGCTTTATCCCAAAGCCTGGCGCAAAATGATTCAAGCGATGACTCAATTACCTGATGCCACTTTGCGCCGTTTTGGCGGAGGATTAGTGGTTGCTGGCGTGGTTATCTACTACATGTTGCGTAGCCGCATGGGTGGCTAAATGTAAGCACAAAAATTGTGCAGTTATGTGTTAAAAAGTACTGAAAGCAGCCGAATGAGATGTTAGAATCCTTTTTTAAGCAACCTGGTGATTTTTGAGATGGGTAAGAACGTCGTCGTACTGGGCACCCAATGGGGTGACGAAGGTAAGGGCAAGGTCGTTGACCTGCTGACTGAACGGGCTAAATATGTTGTGCGCTATCAAGGTGGTCACAACGCTGGCCATACTTTGGTTATCAACGGTGAGAAAACCGTTCTTCATTTAATTCCCTCAGGTATTCTGCGTGAAAACGTAACCAGCATCATCGGTAACGGTGTGGTACTGGCGCCTGACGCTTTAATGAAAGAGATGACAGAACTTGAAGCGCGCGGTGTGCCTGTACGTGAGCGACTGTTACTCTCCGAAGCGTGCCCATTAATCCTGCCTTATCATGTGGCTCTGGATAATGCGCGTGAAAAAGCACGTGGTGCAAAAGCAATCGGTACTACCGGTCGTGGTATCGGTCCTGCCTATGAAGATAAAGTTGCCCGCCGCGGTCTGCGTGTAGGTGATTTGTTCAACAAAGAAACCTTCGCTATCAAACTGAAAGAAATCGTGGATTACCACAACTTCCAGTTGGTGCATTACTACAAAGAAGATGCAGTTGACTATCAAACCGTGCTGGATGAAGTATTGGCTATCGCCGATATTCTGACCGCTATGGTAGTTGATGTTTCTGAATTGCTGGATAATGCTCGTAAGCAAGGTGAATTCATCATGTTCGAAGGCGCCCAAGGCACCTTGCTGGACATCGACCACGGTACTTATCCGTATGTCACTTCATCTAACACCACCGCTGGTGGCGTAGCAACAGGTTCAGGCCTGGGCCCACGTTATGTTGATTATGTGCTGGGTATCGTAAAAGCGTATTCTACTCGTGTTGGTGCAGGTCCATTCCCGACTGAACTGAATGACGAAACAGGCGAATTCCTGCGTAAGCAAGGTAACGAATATGGCGCGACCACTGGCCGTAGCCGTCGTACCGGCTGGTTGGATGCTGTTGCTGTGCGCCGTGCTGTGCAAATCAACTCCTTGTCTGGCTTCTGCATGACCAAATTGGACGTGCTGGATGGCCTGAAAGAAGTGAAGATTTGTGTGGGCTACCGCATGCCTGATGGCCGTGAAGTTGATACCACACCACTGGCTGCAGAAGGCTGGGAAGGTATTGAGCCAATTTACGAAATTATGCCGGGCTGGTCAGAAACGACCTTTGGCGTGAAAGAACACAGTAAGTTGCCACAGGCAGCTCTGAACTACATCAAACGTGTAGAAGAGCTGACAGGTGTTCCGGTTGATATTATCTCTACCGGCCCTGATCGTGAAGAAACCATGATCCTGCGCGACCCATTTGATGCGTAATTGACAGCATTATCGTCAAATCTACGTTATCAAAACATCCAAACCGGGCTAATGCCCGGTTTGTTGTTCCTTCGGTAAGCTGTTTTTACATCAAAAGACCTACCCTTCACCTAAATGATTAGCCGCAAGCTTTGTGGCTGGTTTATCATTCAAAGTATAAGTTTTCTAAATAGCACTTAGAATCGCACTTATAACCTATCCAAAACGTGTCATCTTAGATGGGTTTAAGCCGGGTAAACTGATACTCAGGGGTATACGTGCAGTTAACAAGTTTTACTGATTATGGTTTGCGGGCGCTTACTTATATGGCCTCGCTACCTGAAGGCCAAATGACCAGCATTTCTCAGGTGACTGAAGTCTATGGCGTGTCTCGCAATCATATGGTTAAAATAATCAATCAGTTGAGCCGCGTAGGGTTGGTCACTGCTGTAAGAGGGAAAAATGGCGGGATACGGCTGGGTAAACCGGCTGATCAGATTCGGATTGGCGATGTGGTACGCCAGTTGGAACCTCTTTCTCTGGTGAATTGCAGTAGTGATTTTTGCCATATAACACCCGCTTGCCGTCTGAAACAAGTGCTTAATCAGGCGGTACAAAGTTTCCTAAACGAGTTGGATAACTATACTTTGGCCGATATGGTTCAAGATAATACTCCGCTCTATAAGCTATTATTTATTGAGTAATTTTTTTCTTAATCAAAGAAATATATACCCAAAGAACTTGGGGTTGCAGGTAGACAGCCCGCAAACGAATCCTGATGAGCTTACACCAGCAAGTGATTCGGGTGAGAGCGCGCAGCTAACACCCTTGTAACTTCAAGTACGCAGGGTAAAGACCTGCTGATGACAACGGAGGAACCGCAATGTCACAAGATCCATTCTTGGAACGAGAAGCAGAGAAATATGAGTCGCCGATCCCTAGCCGGGAATTCATTTTGGCTCATCTCGCGAAGCGCGAAACACCTGCCAGCCGTGAAGAGCTGGCCAATGAACTTAATTTATCCGGTGAAGAGGCTTTAGAAGCGCTGCGCCGTCGCCTGCGCGCAATGGAGCGCGATGGGCAGTTAGTCTTCACCCGTCGTCAGTGCTATGCCTTGCCGGAGCGCCTGGACCTATTACGCGGTACTGTTATTGGTCACCGTGATGGTTTTGGTTTCTTGCGGGTAGAGGGAAGTAAAGAAGATCTGTACCTTTCTGCCGAGCAGATGAAAATGGCCATCCACGGTGACGTGGTGCTGGCCCAAGCCATGGGGGCTGATCGTAAAGGCCGCCGTGAAGCGCGAATTGTGCGGGTCTTGGTACCGAAAACCAGCCAAATTGTCGGTCGCTACTTTACCGATGCTGGCGTGGGTTTCGTGGTGCCGGATGACAGCCGTCTGAGCTTTGACATTCTGATCCCGCCAGAATTTATCAGCGGTGCTCGTATGGGCTACGTGGTGGTGGTTGAACTGACACAGCGCCCGACCCGCCGTACGAAAGCGGTTGGTAAAATAGTGGAAGTGCTCGGTGAGAACATGGGCACCAGTATGGCCGTGGATATCGCGCTGCGTACCCATGAAATTCCGCATACCTGGCCGCCGCAAGTTGAAAAACAAGTGGCAGACTTGAAAGAACAGGTGCCGGAAGAGGCGAAAAAAGGCCGGGTAGATTTACGTAATTTGCCATTGGTCACCATTGATGGTGAAGATGCCCGCGACTTTGATGATGCGGTGTATTGCGAGAAAAAACGCGGCGGTGGCTGGCGTTTATGGGTTGCCATTGCGGATGTCAGCTATTATGTGCGCCCGCGTACGGCACTGGACGATGAAGCCCGCAGCCGTGGTAACTCGGTTTACTTCCCATCGCAAGTGGTTCCTATGCTGCCGGAAGTGCTGTCAAACGGCCTTTGCTCTCTGAATCCGCAGGTAGACCGCCTGTGTATGGTGTGCGAGATGACTATCTCCTCACAGGGCAAGCTTTCGTCTTATAAGTTCTATGAAGCAGTAATGAGCTCCCATGCTCGTCTGACTTACACCAAAGTGTGGCGCATCATCGATGGTGAAGAATCACTGCGTGAGCAATATAAGCCGCTAGTGCCGCATTTGTTAGAACTTCATGCGATGTACAAAGTACTGGATCAGGCGCGTGCGGAACGTGGTGGTATTGCCTTCGAAACAGAAGAAGCCAAGTTTATCTTTAATGCTGAACGCCGCATTGAACGCATTGAACCAACTATGCGCAATGATGCGCACAAGCTGATTGAAGAGTGCATGATTCTGGCGAACATTGCTGCCGCGCGGTTTGTGGAAAAGCACAATGAGCCAGCGTTATTCCGTGTGCATGACCGCCCAAGTGACGACCATATCTCAGCGCTGCGCAGTGTGCTCAGCGAGTTGGGGCTGACGTTAGGCGGCGGTCTGAAGCCTGAGCCGAAAGATTATGCGGTGTTAATGGATGAAGTTGCCGATCGCCCGGATCATGAAATGCTGCAAACGATGTTGCTGCGCTCCATGAAACAAGCGATTTACGATCCAGAAAACCGTGGCCACTTTGGTCTGGCATTGGCCTCTTATGGGCATTTCACCTCGCCAATTCGTCGTTATCCAGACTTGGCAATGCACCGCGCTATCAAATATCAGTTAGCGAAAGAGCACGGCAATGTTAAAGAGCGCTGGACACCTACCGGTGGCTGGCACAGTGAATACGAAGACATGCTGCAATTGGGCGAACACTGCTCAATGACCGAACGTCGTGCCGATGAAGCCACCCGTAATGTGGCCGATTGGCTGAAGTGTGACTTTATGCAGGATCAGGTGGGCAAGGTCTTCACCGGTATTATCGCCAGTGTCACCGGCTTTGGTTTCTTCGTGCGGCTGGATGACCTGTTTATTGACGGTCTGGTGCATGTTTCCAGCCTGGACAATGACTATTACCGTTACGACAACATTGGTCAGCGGCTTATCGGCGAATCTTCGGGCCAGGTTTACCGCTTGGGCGACACCGTCGAGATCCGGGTGGAAGCGGTACATATGGACGAGCGCAAAATTGACTTTGCACTGGTTTCCAGTACCCGCAAGCCACGGGGGGAAGGTAAAACGGCGCGTGACAAAGCCAAGAAAGCTGATGGTCAACGAACTATGCGCGATACTTCCACTGGCCGTGGTGGTCGTAGCAACTCATCGAGTTCGCCGCGTCGTGATAGTGCGCCAGCAGGGAGCGGGCAAAAACGCCCTCGTCGCGCTAAAAAACCAGCGAACTTTGAGCCAGACAGTGCTTTCCGCCCCGCGGATGCCGCTGCCCAGTTAGATGAGAAAGCGCAGGCCGAGAAAAAGGCCAAAGCCAAGGCGAAAAGAGCCTCTGCCAAGACCAAGAAAATTGCCGCCGCCACTAAGGCTAAGCGTGCGAAGAAAAAAACCAGCAGCGACCAGTAATGGCCCACTGCATGATTTGACTACTGAATTGTCGGGTGGCTCCGGTCGCCCGCATTAATTTAATCATTGGCAAGCAAATTATTTTGTCTGCCGACACATGTAAAAGAGCATCATGAGCGAAATTATTTACGGCATTCACTCCGTCAAAGCCTTGTTAGACAATGATCCACAACGTTTTCTGGAAGTTTTTATTCTGAAAGGTCGTGACGATCGTCGCCTACAGCCGTTGATTGCCGAATTGGAAGCTGCCGGTTTGGTGATTCAGGTTGCCAGCCGCCAGTGGTTGGATTCACAGGTTGAGGGCGGAGTCCATCAGGGTATCGTGGCGCGAGTCCGTGAAGGGCGTCAGTATCAGGAAAATGATTTACCGGCGTTGCTGGAAAGCGTGGAAACGCCGTTCTTGCTGGTGCTGGATGGAGTCACTGACCCGCACAATTTAGGTGCCTGCTTACGTAGCGCCGATGCCGCTGGTGTTCACGCGGTCATCGTGCCACGGGATCGCTCTGCACAGCTTAATGCGATTGCCAAGAAAGTGGCCAGTGGTGCTGCTGAAAATGTGCCATTGATTAAAGTCACTAATCTGGCGCGGACTTTGCGCGTGTTGCAAGAGCACAATGTATGGATTGTCGGGACGGCCGGTGAAGCAGACCATACGCTGTATCAGAGCAAGATGACGGGCCCAATGGCATTAGTGATGGGAGCCGAAGGCGAGGGTATGCGCCGCTTAACCCGCGAACACTGTGATGAGCTGATCAGTATTCCAATGGCCGGCAGTGTTTCCTCACTGAATGTGTCAGTCGCGACGGGCGTCTGTTTATTTGAAGCGGTACGTCAGCGAGCACTGAAAGTCTAATATTCCCGTCGCCCTTCAAAATGCAGGGGTGTTGGCTGCCTTCACTCATCCCAGTCACTTACTGGTGTAAGCTGCTGGGACTTGCTCATTTGCCGCCTACCTGTACCTCGAAATAACTTGGGTATATGCATTTCATTCCTGCATTTCAAAAAGGCCACATTTTCGGATGTTGGCTTTTTTTTCGGATAGAGGAATTTTTCACCACTATCAGTCATATAGAGTAGATTAATCTCTATTTGTGATAAGCCCGCCAGCAAAAAGCTTCGTCTGCACCATACTTAACCCTGATTTATGGATACTGGTTTCGTAATGAGTACCGAAATGGAGGAAGGTATGGAGTGGCAGACTCACTTGGTTTTCAATCAGCCAGAGCCTTTATCGAACAGTAATTTATTTCTGTCTGATACCGCCTTGCGGGAAGCAGTGATGCGGGAACATGCTGGCTGGGATGGCGAGGATCTCTCGCGGATTGGACTACAACTAGGTTCGCAAGAATCACTTGAGTTAGGGCGGCTGGCGAACGCCAATCCTCCAGAGTTATTACGTTACGATGCTGCAGGGCAGCGCTTGGACCAAGTGCGCTTTCATCCCGCCTGGTATGTGTTGATGCAAGAGCTGGTCAATCACCGGGTACATAATTTGCCTTGGCAGGAAGATGCCCGGATAGGTTCTTTTGTGGCACGCGCAGCCCGGTTTATTTTGCATGCACAGGTAGAAGCGGGCTCGTTATGCCCAATCACCATGACATTTGGCGCGATTCCACTGCTGCAACAAACCCTTCCCTCTCAATTCCGTAGTTGGTTACCGCCACTGCTTTCAGACCGCTATGACTCTCATCAAGTTACGGCCAGCCAGAAACGGGGTTTGCTGATTGGCATGGGCATGACAGAAAAACAGGGAGGATCTGATGTGCTCAGCAATACCACCAAGGCAGAACCGCTGGAGGTGCGCGGCAATGGCGAGGCTTATCGACTGGTGGGGCATAAATGGTTTTTCTCCGTGCCGCAAAGTGATGCGCACCTTGTTTTGGCGCAGGCTGAGGGCGGATTATCCTGTTTCTTCCTACCTAAAATATTGCCGGATGGCAGCTATAATGCTGTTCGATTAGAGCGCTTAAAAGAGAAACTCGGCAACCGCTCCAATGCCAGCAGTGAGGTTGAGTTCGATAATGCCACCGCCTGGCTATTGGGCGAGGAGGGCGACGGTATTCGCCAAATTCTGAAAATGGGTGGATATACCCGTTTTGATTGCGCTTTGGGCAGCCACGGCTTGATGAGACGCGCTTTCTCAGTGGCGCTGTATCACGCCTGGCAGCGGCAGGCCTTTGGTAAGGCACTGGTAGAGCAACCTTTGATGCGACAAGTGCTAAGCCGCATGGCATTGCGTTTAGAGGGCCATACTGCATTGCTGATGCGCTTAGCCAGTGCATGGGGAAAAACCGGCGACCCTCAGGAGCAGATATTCAGTCGGTTACTGACCCCGGCGGCTAAATATCGAGTCTGCGGGTTGGGTAGCGCCTTTGTTGCGGAGGCGATGGAAGTGCTGGGGGGCATTGGGTATTGCGAGCAAAGTGAGTTGCCGCGGCTCTATCGTGAAATGCCGGTAAACAGTATTTGGGAAGGCTCCGGCAATATTATGTGCCTGGATGTGTTGCGCACATTGCGTAAGCTGCCCGCCGCGCTAGAAATACTGCAGCAAGAGTTTTACCCCGTACGTGGGCAAAATCGGCTATTTGATCGTGCATGGCGACAGTTGCAGCAGCGGCTAAAAAATCCAAAGGAAGAGCAGGGGCGGGCGCTAACCCAGCAACTGTTTGATTTGTGCTGCGCGGCGCAATTATTGCGTTTTGCTTCGCCACCATTAGCCGATGCCTGGTGCCGTATGACGCTGGACCACCGTGACCAGTACATGCTGCCGGAAGCGGTTTGTTCATTGCTACTGAGCCGGGCATCCGGCTCACGTTAACAATATTGCTCTCTGTTGCGAGGGCCAATTACTTATATAGCAGGGCATTGGCATACCAGATACCGGGGTAAACACTGTCGGACATCATGATAATCAAATAATAAGGCGCACCGCTGGCATTAGCTTTGCGCTTAATTTCTGCTTCGATATCCATCGGGCTACCAAATACCTGAGCCGAAATTGTGCCTACTTTTTGTAAGTTAACACTTTGGGCTCGGGTGATTTCTTGCGCATAAGGCTGAACCGCGGGAGGAGGAACCGGGGTAACGTAAAAAACACTGCAAGCCGAGAGCCCGAGAGTGATCAGTAAGAATATCATCGCACGCTTTATATTCATTTTTGCCTCTTTATCCGTAGGGCTGTCGCTACCAAGCCCATTATTGCTCAAGTGTAACTCTGCCACTGCCCGTCTGTGGGTAATATCTTGGAAGAAATTGATTTAAGACTTTATATCTTGGTTTTGGCACACTGAATTTATGCGGTATAAATCGGTTTTTCCTGTTTATGCTCGGCCTAATAAACAAAGGGTTTTCGCCATGATTGAGATGTCGCTGGAAAATATTAATGGTATTGAGGTCATCCATGCGGCCCCAGCAGGTAAGCGCCAGCAGCCGTTACCGACTATTTTCTTTTATCACGGCTATACCTCGTCCAAAGAGGTTTACTCCTACTTTGCCTATGCTTTTGCCCAAGCTGGTTTTCGTACCATAGCGCCAGATGCGGATATGCATGGCGCGCGGTTTAACGGCAATGAAACTCAACGGCTATCGCATTTCTGGGAGATCTTAAAATCAAATATTGATGAGTTGCCAGCCCTTAAACAACATTATCAGCAGGCGGGGTTAATTGAGGGCGAGCGTATTGGCGTCGCGGGCGCATCGATGGGGGGAATGACCACTCTGGGAGCTTTTGCCCGCTATCCATGGGTCAGTGTTGCTGCCGATTTTATGGGGTCCGGCTATTTTACCTCGCTGGCACAGACACTATTTCCGCCATTAGAGGCGGGGCACGAGGTTAGCCCGGCGGAGTTTGAGCGCCGCTTGTCTCCTTTGGCTGATTACGAACTCTCCCATCAGTTGGGCAAAATCACTGACCGCCCATTATTGGTGTGGCATGGCGAAGTTGATGATGTCGTGCCAGCGGCAGAGAGTGCGCGGTTGGTACAGGAACTGAGAGCGAGCGGAGGGGATAAGCACCTGACATATCTTACCGAAGTGGGCATTGGCCATAAAATCACCCCGAGCGCTTTGGCTGCCGGGACGCGGTTTTTCAGTCAGTATCTATAAAAAAAGCCCCCGACAGGCGGGGGAAATTGAGTATGGGCTTTCTTTTTTGTCGGTATTTCTCTGGTGTTGTATTTGTCTATTGAATCTTAGCGATACAGAACTGCATTAACGTGTATAGAACTATTGTCGCCGGGTTCATGCATAGCGATTATCTGATAAGAGCTTGCCCCGCGTTCATCCGCTAATTTACTGACTTGTGCCGTGGCATCATCAGGGGAAACGACATTGTGGCCCAGTGACAGAGCACCAATACTGACGCGCTGTTGCTGCATAGCTTGCTGGGCGGTTATTTCATTAGCAGCGAACGCACTGGTTGATAATACCAAGCCGAGTGCAGCTGCGATGGCGAGTGTATGTTTCATAGGTGACTCCAGAATCTTATTTATATACTTTGAATAAGTTATCTATCTGCTGCGCCGCTTGTTTTGCGGTGGATGTAAATAATTCTAGTCGCTTTTGTTAATTTAAAAATACCTGGCAATTGATTCACTTTGTCAAAAAAAATGAATAACATTTATGCTGAGCTAATGATTTTATTGAAAGATTTATCAGACTAATGGATCTACATCCATTGGTTGTCGAATGAACAAAAAGTGCGGTTTTAGCTGAGTAATGGTTAGAACCAGAATAAATCCCCGCCAGTCCTTGAGTTTCCAAGCGCCCGCAAGTATAGTTACGCGTCATTTTTCAGCCGCACACAAATACGTTCCTTGCCTCCATGGGCCGCGGTTGACCCTATCAGGAGGCTGAATAATCCGTAAGGAGCAATAATCGATGCGTCATTACGAAATCGTTTTTATGGTCCATCCTGACCAAAGCGAACAGGTTCCGGGCATGATCGAGCGCTATAGTGCAACTATCACTAATGCTGCTGGTACGATCCACCGTCTGGAAGACTGGGGCCGCCGTCAACTGGCTTACCCGATCAACAAACTGCACAAAGCTCACTACGTTCTGCTGAACGTTGAAGCTCCGCAGGAAGCGATCGATGAGCTGGAAACAAACTTCCGCTTCAACGACGCCGTTATCCGTAGCATGGTTATGCGCGTTAAACACGCGGTAACTGAAGCATCACCAATGGTTAAAGCGAAAGACGAACGCCGTGAGCGTCACGACTTTGCGTCAGAAGCCAATGATGATTCTGAAGCTGGGGATTCTGAAGAGTAATTGCCGTGGTGACCACTAATCGTCTGGTACTCTCTGGCACTGTGTGCAAGACACCGGTTCGAAAAGTAAGTCCTTCTGGAATTCCGCATTGTCAATTTGTGCTTGAGCACCGATCAACACAGCAGGAAGCCGGATTTAGCCGACAAACATGGTGCAGAATGCCCATCATCGTCAGCGGGCAAAAGTCACAAGCATTAACTCACAGTATAACGGTCGGCAGTCAGTTAACCGTTGAAGGCTTCATTAGCTGCCATCAAGGCCGCAATGGGCTAAACAAATTGGTTCTGCATGCCGAGCAGATTGAATTTATAGATTCTGGAGACTAGCCAAATGGCACGTTATTTCCGTCGTCGCAAGTTCTGCCGTTTTACCGCGGAAGGCGTTGTAGAGATTGATTATAAAGATATCGCTACGCTGAAAAACTATATCACTGAAAGTGGTAAAATTGTCCCGAGCCGTATTACCGGTACTCGCGCAAAATACCAGCGTCAGCTCGCCCGTTGTATCAAGCGCGCACGCTACCTGTCTTTGTTGCCGTACACTGATCGTCATCAGTAATCGGCCACTGTCCATTAACGACTTTGAGAGGATAAGGTAATGCAAGTTATTCTGCTTGATAAAGTAGCAAACCTGGGCAGCCTGGGTGACCAAGTGAATGTTAAAGCGGGCTACGCTCGTAACTTCCTGGTTCCACAAGGTAAAGCTGTTCCGGCAACTAAGAAAAACGTAGAGTTCTTTGAAGCACGCCGTGCAGAATTGGAAGCCAAATTGGCTGGCGTTCTGGCTGCTGCTGAAGCTCGCGCAGCTAAAATTAACGAACTGGGCAGCGTCACCATCGCATCTAAATCTGGCGATGAAGGCAAACTGTTCGGCTCTATTGGTACTCGCGACATCGCTGATGCTGTAACTGCAGCTGGCGTTGAAGTGGCCAAGAGCGAAGTTCGTCTGCCGAATGGCGTTCTGCGTACCACAGGTGATCATGAAGTTCACTTCCAGGTACACAGCGACGTGTTCGCGCAACTGAACGTGATCGTGGTTGCAGAAGCGTAAGTTACGCGGCTGTTAACCTGCTAAAACGCCAGCCTCGTGCTGGCGTTTTGCTTTCTGGCGCCAAGGGAAATAGCCGTCGGAGCACTGAGTTAGACAGTACTAAAGAAGAGAATTGGTCGATAAAAGCGGGCGATGGGATATAGCGCTTAACGATCGCGGCGATAGCTGCCATCACTTTGTCGAGTAAACAGCACTTGCGCGTTACTGGTGGTTTCAATGGCCAGTGCAGCCACCACACCTTGAGCATCCAGCATAATTTTAACTTCCTGCCCGGCCTTGAGATTACTCAGCGGTTTATCGTTACCCTCAACTTGTGCCATCGCAAACACTTCGTTTACCGGTAAGTTATTATCACGGAACAGTTGCGCCAGTGTTTTCCCTGATTGAATCTGATAACTCTGCCAATTTCCCTGTACTGGGGGAGTGGCTTCAGGTGTCACGGAAGGCGCCACCGTAGGAGGTGGCGGAGCATCAAGATTGTTTTGTAAATGAAGGTCGCTTTGTAATTGGGCCTGTAGTGGAACCTCAGTTGACGGCGCGCTAACCGGGAATGAATTATTAGTGTTATCGCGTGATACTGGCCACAGCAGTGCTAGCAGCAATACCGTCGTCGCAATGATAATCCAGCGACGGTGGAAGAAAGGTAATGGCTCCATCCACTGAAAATTGTCCGGCAAGTGCCAGATTTTCAGCAACAGTCCTTTAATACCTGTTTCCTGAGCCGGCGTAGCCGCAGATTCAGGGGAAACATGACTTTCAGTAGAGGCAATATCCTCAGCAGGAGCAATATGTTCAGATGCGCTGACTTCAGACATCAGATTTTGCTCATCCGTCGTTTTAGCATCCGGCAAAATCCGCTGCCTGATATTCAGCCAGGTATGCAGCAGTGGCTGATAAACCCGGGTACTTTTCCTTCTCCTGGGCGCGATTCTGCCCATGGTGACCTCTCTTCAACGACGTAAAACTACATAAATAATAAAATGGTAATGCACTAGTAGGCTTCTAAGTATAACTCTTCTTACTTGAAGTTGGGCTGACTGGCTAACTGATTGATGCCAAAAGGCAGAACATTATAATACTTAAACAGGGAATTTCCCCGTTAGCCTGCTGCCATTGTTTCTTTTTCTTCGACAAAAGTCATCATTAGCGAAGCAAGATTTTACCGCGCTCCCCTGCTGCTGTTATGCTTGCGGCTTCGACATGATTAGCGACTAAAGGAAAATCCATGACAACCCCTTCTTTTGAAAGCGTTGAAGCGCAAGCAAGCTACGGAATTGGTTTACAAATCGGGCAACAATTGCAAGAGTCCGGGCTGGAAGGTTTATTGCCAGAAGCATTATTGGCAGGTTTGCGTGACGCGATGGAAGGGAATACACCGACCGTTCCTGTTGATGTTGTGCACCGTGCATTGCGTGAAGTTCACGAGCGTGCTGATAAAGTCCGTGTTGAACGCCAGCAGGCTTTGGTTGAAGAAGGGAAAACTTTCCTGGAAGAGAATGCCAAGCGTGATGACGTTACCACGACTGAGTCTGGCTTGCAGTTCTCCGTGTTGCAGGCGGGTGACGGCCCGATTCCATCCCGCCAAGACCGCGTACGTGTGCATTACACCGGTCGCTTGGTTGACGGCACCGTATTTGACAGCTCAGTTGAGCGCGGCCAACCCGCAGAGTTCCCGGTTAGCGGCGTCATTCCCGGCTGGATTGAAGCTCTGTCTATGATGCCAGTGGGCTCTAAGTGGAAGTTGTACATCCCACACAACCTGGCTTATGGCGAGCGTGGTGCCGGTGCAACTATTCCACCATTCAGTGCGTTGATGTTTGAAGTGGAACTGCTGGAAATTCTGTAATATCCCCGGCAGTGATATGAGAAAGGGCGACATAATGTCGCCCTTTTTGCATTTATAGCACTGACTTAGATTATTTCTGCTGTAAATCGATTTGGTAAACCTCAAAACCGATGTCGTCAGTTCCCATCGCTTTCATCGGATATTGTGCTTTTTGCTTAATAAACTCAGCCGCTTTAGCACTTGGCGAGGTTTCAAAGCGGATATCCAGCGGTTGTTTGCTCTCAAGAGTTGCCAGACGCCAGTTATTGTCGGCTTGTGGAGTGACTTGCCCATGCTTTTTGGTTTCAGCGCTGATATAAGCCGATAAAACGGCCCGGTTCTCATCCGGGGAGGCGAAAGCAATATGGCTGTCACCAGTGCCAGCAAATTTACCGCTGTAGGCGCGGTAGTTATTGGTAGCAATCAGGAACGTCGCTGTTGGATCGATAGGTTTGCCGTTAAATGTCAGGTTTTTAATCCGCTCAGCTTTATCGTTAATCAATGCACATTCACCATCGTAGCGCGCCGGTTGGCTCACATCGATTTCGTAATTAACCCCATCAATAACATCGAAATTATAAGTACGGAAACCATCCCAATTAATGAGTGATTGCGGCTTGCTGCTGTTCACATCGATTTGATTAAATTGCGCAGCAGAACATTCGAGCCACTGCTTAACCTCTGCACCACTGGCTTTTACCACCACTAACGTGTTCGGGTAAAGGTACAGGTCAGCGGCATTACGGAAGGTCAGCTCACCTTTCTCTACCTCGACAAAACTGGCCGGGTCATTTTTACGTCCACCCGCTTTAAACGGCGCGGCGGCAGAAAGCACCGGCAAGTCAGCTAAATCAGGATCGCCCTGAATAAAGTGTTCGGTATAGGCGCGCTGGGCGTTATTCACGATTTGTACGGTTGGGTCATCTTGGATCAACGCCAGATAGCTGTACATATTATCTGATGCTTTGCCGATGGGTTGGCTGACAAAATCACGGGTGCCCTGATGATCAGCGGCCAGCACTTTCACTAATTTTGCATCTTCGGCAGCCAGCGATTTTTGCGCGGCTTTATCAAAGATAGGGCGCGCTTCGGCCTTGGCTTGAGTCACCTGCCATGGGCCTTGGTCATTATTCAGGACAAAATCTACCACACCCAGATGGTCGCCCCACTGGCCCGGCATCACCGCAGGAATACCATTCAATGTCCCCTGTGCAATATCCGCGCCTTTGATAGTGGCAAAATCTTTGCTTGGGAAGACGGCATGGGCATGACCGAACATGATGGCATCGATACCCGGCACTTGGCTGAGGTAATAAACCGAGTTTTCAGCCATGGTTTTATAAGGGTCACTGGAGAGGCCGGAGTGGGGGATCGCCACCACTAAATCAGCGCCTTGTTTGCGCATTTCCGGTACCCATTTTTGAGCGGTTTCGGTGATGTCGTTAACGGTGACTTTGCCGCTCAGGTTGGCTTTGTCCCATATCATCACTTGTGGCGGCACAAAACCAATGTAGCCGATCCGTAGATTGTGTGTTTTCCCCTCGCGATCTTTTACCGGAGTGTCGACAATTAAATAAGGCTGAAACAGTGGCTTACCCGTTTTGACATCAATGACGTTGGCATTTACATAGGGGAATTTGGCCCCTGCCAGCGATTTTTTCAGATAATCCAGACCATAATTAAACTCATGGTTGCCGATGTTACCCACTGCATAGTCCAGGGTATTCATTGCCTTATAGACCGGATGAATTTCCCCGGCTTTGAGTCCTTTGGCTGCCATATAATCACCCAGCGGGCTGCCCTGAATCAGGTCTCCGTTATCCACCAGCACACTGTTGGTTGCTTGTTGGCGGGCGGCTTCAATTAGGTTGGCCGTGCGCACCAGACCGAACTTCTCGGTAGGCTTATCTTTGTAGTAATCGAAATCCATCATGTTGCTGTGTAAATCGGTGGTTTCCAGTACTCGCAAGTCAACGGTAGCGGCTTGTGTTGTGAACACAGACATGGATGTCGCGACAGCAATCAGGCTGGCAAGCAGGGATAACGTCAGCGGACGCTTAGACATGGCTTTCTCCATCGTGGCTTTTCCATTAAGAAAACAATTCGACATGTATCGCAAAAGAATATGTAAATTTAATAAATTGTCATAATAAAGTGTGAAGTTTGGCAGAAAACGCATTGAGATAACGCGCAGGTGCTCACAGTTGCAGCAGGTTGATGCCACTGATTTTATTCAAAGTTAGATGACAAAGGTGGCTATTTGGCAGGGAAATTATTAGTCTGCCCAACCGGGGATAAGCATTGTGATGATTAATTTTTATTTTAGCTTTGCGTTCTAAAATGAATGTAGAGTGGACAAAATGTCTTGAGGCCATTTCCGATCAACTGAGATCAATCAGATACATTCTGACTATCAATATTCGACATGACTCATAATACCAAGGGGTGGATGATGTTAGAGCAAATTTGCCAGTTAGCCCGCGAGGCAGGCGTGGCGATTATGGCGGTCTATCAGGGTGATAAGCCCCTTGATGTGGCCCATAAAAAAGATGATTCACCAGTCACTGCGGCTGATCTTGCGGCTCACCAAATTATCAAAGCTGGATTGGCGGCATTGACCCCCGATATTCCCCTGTTATCTGAAGAAGATCCGCCGACATGGGCGGTGCGCCAGCATTGGCAGCGCTATTGGTTGGTTGACCCACTGGATGGCACCAAAGAATTTTTGAACCGCAATGGTGAATTCACCGTCAATATTGCCCTGATTGACCAAGGGGTACCGGTGTTGGGGGTGGTCTACACCCCAGTGACTGAAGTGATGTACAGCGCCGAAGATGGCAAGGCGTGGAAGGAAGAGGGGGGCCGGCGTATGCAAATTCAAGTGCGAGATGCACTGCCACCGCTGGTAGTCGTAAGCCGCTCTCACAGTGATGCCGAGTTGGAAGATTATTTGTCGCAACTGGGCGAGCATCAGACGGTCTCGGTCGGCTCATCACTCAAGTTTTGTTTGGTGGCGGAGGGGAAAGCGCAATTGTACCCTCGCTTCGGGCCAACCAATGTGTGGGATACCGCAGCCGGGCATGCTGTCGCCATTGCTGCCGGGGCACTGGTTCATGATTGGCAGGGTAAGCCACTTTCTTATACCCCGCGTGAATCTTTCCTGAACCCCGGCTTTAGAGTGTCGCTGTTTTAAGGCTTCAGTAATTGGTGCAGTTGGGCAATGACCTGCTGCACCTCTTCCGGCGTCAGTGCGCCATCTTTGACAAATTTAACGTTTCCTTGCTGATCCAGCACCACAATTGCCGAACCTTTCGCCGCCAGATCCCAGGCCTTTTGAACATTCCCGTTACTGTCTACCACAAACTGTGACCAAGGGAATTCACGTTTATTACTTTCAATGCTGCTGCGCACAAACATGGCAGTGCCAATGATTGCATCATCGGTGTTGACGATTGTCGTCGTTTGGTAACGATCGTGTGGCAAATTAGCGTGCTTGATGGCTTCTACTAGCGGCGCATTCAACTCCTTTGCCGAGGTGCGGCCAGCAATATGCTGGATGACTCTCACTTTGCCGGGCAATTGCGAGCTATTCCAGTTTTTATAGCTAAACTGATCAGTAGCCTTATCATAATTTAATTCGCCTTTATCGCTGACCCCCACCGGCGGTACACGCTGGTCAAGTTGGAGTGTATGAGCACTGGCGATGACGGGGGTGAACAGCAGCGATAGGATAAGCAGGCTATTTTTTATCATGGAATGTCCTTTAGGATCTTATGAGTCATGTTGGGCACTTATTCCTGTACCTTGGAAATTATTGGGTATCAGTTTTCCAATAATAGGTGCAGATCGGAGGTCTGTCCTGTTTGTTGAAAATAATTATTTCTGACATTTACTAGATGGTTATTCTGTCTCGATCTCTCATTTTCTCTGCGTGGCTCTGTAATTTTATGTAAATCCAGCATCAATGACTGATTTTGGGGGAACTTAAGCCCATACTCTAGGTCTATTACTCTGCAATTATCTTACGCTACCTGTGATCTTGGTCGCTAAGCCGCCAAAAGGTACGTATTGGTGCTATGGGAGGAAAGTAAAACAATGAGGATCTTCCAACGTTACAACCCGGCAAAAATCGCGATGTATGTCAAAACGTTATTCCGTGGTCGGTTGTATATCAAAGACATGGGGGCTTTTGAGTTTGATAAAGGCAAGATTTTAATCCCGAAAGTTAGGGATAAACGCCACTTTGAGGTGATGTCAGAAGTTAATCGGCAGGTGATGCGTTTGCAAGCTGAGATGGGCTGATACTCTGCGTATTTGGAGTTGCAGCGTTGTTAGCCGCGAATCACTGACTTGAGTTAGTTCATCGGGATTCAGCCTAGCTGCAACATCAATGACTTTGGGTCATACCCTAGACTAATTTAATTGCGGCCCCTTAATCGGGGCCGCTAATGTTTCAAACTATTATTAATTCAATCTATTAGGATGCATTATCTATGCATCACTGCTTTCATGCGGGGCTTTTGGCAGTATCGGCGCAGGTTGGTCACTGAGCCGGGTTACCAATAACTGATCGATTTTGTAGCTATCGATATCCACCACTTCAAACTTATAACCGGCATATTTGACGAAATCAGTGCGCTTTGGAATTTTGCGCAGCATATACATCATAAAGCCGCCGATGGTTTCATAATTGCCGGACTGCGGGAATTCATCGATATGCAGCACGCGCATCACGTCTTCAATCGGCGTACCGCCCTCAATCAACCATGAGTTTTCATCACGGGCCACAATTTGCTCTTCTTGCCCCTGACCGACTAAATCCCCCATCAGGGTGGTCATTACGTCATTCAGGGTAATTATCCCAACGACCAAAGCATATTCGTTAAGGATAACGGCAAAGTCTTCACCCGCCGTCTTAAAGCTCTCAAGCGCCTCAGACAGTGTCAGAGTATCCGGCACAATCAAGGCCGAGCGGATTTGCACACCGCTGCTCAGTACCAGGCTCTGGTTGCCCAAAACCCGATTCAATAAGTCTTTGGAGTCAACATAACCCACCACTTGATCGATATGACCATCACAAACCAGGAACTTCGAATGCGGATGCGTCGAAATCTTCTCTTTGATGCTGTCTTCACTTTCCCGCAGATCGAAATAAATCACACTTTCACGTGATGTCATTGAAGATGGAACCGTGCGTGATTCCAACTCAAATACGTTTTCAATCAGTTCATGCTCTTGCTTGCGTAGCACCCCGGCCAATGCGCCCGCTTCCACCACGGCGTAGATATCGTCCGAAGTTATATCGTCATTTCGAACCATTGGTAGCTTAAATAAGCGGAAGATCAGATTGGCCATTCCATTGAAGAACCAAACTAATGGACGACAAATCATCAGGCAGAAGCGCATCGGGTTGACGATTCGCACGGCAACCGCTTCAGGTGAAATCATACCGATGCGCTTCGGGGTTAAGTCGGCAAACAGAATAAAT
Organism: Yersinia alsatica; assembly: GCF_902170305.1. Taxonomy (GTDB): domain Bacteria; phylum Pseudomonadota; class Gammaproteobacteria; order Enterobacterales; family Enterobacteriaceae; genus Yersinia; species Yersinia alsatica. The sequence continues at coordinate 31,449 of NZ_CABHWW010000023.1, forward strand.
AAGCTGGTGACCAGAACGAATGAGCAAATAAAGCTCACTTGATCGGCAAGCTCAGGTGACATAAAGCGTTCGAATACCACTCTGAAGGACGGAGAGAATGCCGCATCACCGACAATACCACCGAGAATGGCAACGGCATTCAGCCCAATCTGGACCACGGTGAAGAAAATCCCCGGAGTCTCTTGTAGTTTAAGTACCCGTAAGGCGTTGATATCGCCTTCATCTGCCAGAAGTTTTAATTTAATTTTGCGTGATGCGGCCAGCGAAATCTCGGATAACGAGAAAAAGGCACTCACTGCAATTAAAAAAAGAATCAGTAAAATACTGTTTAACATAATCTATCCGTGTCGTACCGACGATAGCGTCGGCGATCTTAAGGAAGGCCATACCGGTCATCTTTCAAGTTACAGATGCTTTGACTGCTCAACTCACCCAAATGACTGACTCGCGCAAGCTCATCGGAGGCTCTTGCTTGCCGCCTGCCTGCGCCTTGAAATATATAGGGTATATAGTTCATGTTGAGTTTTAAGACAACGGAAGAAAACCGTTATCGGGCTGAGTGAACAGCCCGGCTAGTATAGCAGCAGCGATGAGAGCGCCGCCAGCCTTACAAATTGGGTGGCATACAAACCCCAATCCCGCCTAAGCCACAATATCCATGTGGATTTTTGTATAAATATTGCTGGTGGTCATCTTCGGCGTAATAAAACGGCAGCGCGGGAGCGATTTCGCTGGTAATCGTCCGGTGGTCGCCCGCTTGTTCCATGGCTTGCTGGAACTGTACTTTGCTCGCTTGAGCCTGTGCTTCCTGCTCTGGCGTCAAGACGTAAATAGCTGAACGATATTGTGTTCCAACATCGCCCCCTTGACGCATTCCCTGTGCTGGGTCGTGATTTTCCCAGAAAATCTGCAATAGTTGCTTATAGCTGATGACCCTTGGGTCAAAAACCACACGAACCACTTCGGCATGGGCGGTACGCCCACTGCACACTTCATGGTAGGTTGGGTTTGGCGTATAGCCACCGCTGTAGCCCGCGGCGGTGCTATAGACCCCCGGTTGCTGCCAAAACAGGCGCTCGACGCCCCAGAAACAGCCCATGGCGAAGATAGCTACTTCCATACCTTCAGGGATATGCGTCATGGAGTGCCCATTCACAACATGCAGAGTTGCAACCGGCATCGGTGTCAGTCGCCCCGGCAAAGCATTCGCCGCATCAATGACGGCGGTTTTATCAAAATTTTGCACCACAATAGACTCCGATGTTGACAGTGAATTTTAAGTTTACAGCAAATGACTAACAAGATGTTTACAGTGAATCGCGACAGACAGTTGTATCTGATTGCGAGTTTGCACACAATAAGACCCATTCTGCGTTAATGTAGCGGCTTAAGGTGGAGTTTTAGGAGTAATAGGCTTAAATCAGTCTTTGAATGCGGAATGATAGTGTGAGTATTGCCACTGAATTTTTGATCGTCCGCGAGGCCGTTTTACAGGAAAGTATAATTAATAAGCTAGGAGTACGCGTGCCACGATACCCCATTTTTTGTTTTTTGTGTGTATTGCTCGCTACACCTATTGCCTATGCTGCCAATGTTCGGTTGCAGGTTGAGGGTCTTAGCGGGGATTTAGAGCGAAACGTCAGGGCGCGTTTATCAACAATTGGTACTGATGAAGTCACCGCCGACGGGCGTTTCCGCTCAAGGGTGGATGAAGCGATTCGTCAGGGGCTGCGGGCTTTGGGTTATTACGACCCCACCATTACCTTTGATTTACAAGAGCGTCCGGCTCCGGCCCGCTCGGTTTTAATCGCCAAGGTGGTGCCCGGAGAACCGGTTTTGATTGCCGGTGTGGATATCGTGCTACAAGGCGGGGCGAAAACTGATCCTGATTATCTGGCGCTGGTGCGCCGCGATACGCCAAAAATTGGCTCAGTCCTAAATCATGGCGATTTTGACAACTTCAAAAGCTCACTGACGGGGCTGGCTTTGCGTCGTGGTTATTTTGACGCCAATATGATCAAAAGCCAGTTAGGTGTAGCAGCCGAACTGCGCCAGGCTTTTTGGGATATTGATTTCGACAGCGGCGAGCGCTACCGCTTCGGTAAAGTTATCTTCCAGGGTTCACAAATCCGTGAGGATTTCCTGCAAAATCTGGTGCCTTTTCATGATGGGCAGCTGTATTCGGCTGATGATCTGGCCGAACTGAACCGCCGTTTGTCTGCCACTAACTGGTTTAACTCAGTGGTGGTTTCGCCGGATTTCCGCGATGCCAAAAAGACCAAAATTTTGCCGCTCGATGCGGTTGTCACGCCACGCACCGAAAATACTGTTGAGTTGGGGGGCGGTTATGCGACTGATGTCGGCCCGCGCCTGACCGCCAGTTGGCGTAAGCCTTGGATGAACTCCTATGGCCACAGTCTGACGACCAGCACCACACTGTCGGCACCTGAGCAAACACTGGATTTCAGTTATCGCATTCCCCTGTTAAAAAATCCTCTTGAGCAGTATTACCTGTTGCAGGGCGGGTTTAAACGCACTGACCTCAATGACACCAAATCAGATACCACCACACTTAACGTCGCTCGCTTCTGGGATCTTTCCAGTGGTTGGCAGCGGGCGATAAACCTGCGTTGGAGTCTGGATCACTTTACTCAGGGCAGTGTGACCGACACCACCATGTTGCTGTATCCGGGGGTGAGTATTAACCGTACCCGCCAGCGCGGTGGCGCTATGCCGGTCTGGGGCGACAGTCAGCGTTACTCGATTGATGTGTCGGATACCACGTGGGGCTCTGATGTTGATTTCGGCATTTTCCAGGCGCAAAACGTGTGGATACGCACCTTGGGTGAGAAAAACCGCTTTGTGGTGCGTGGCAACCTGGGCTGGATTGAAACCAATAATTTTGACCGTGTCCCGCCATCACTGCGCTTCTTCGCCGGTGGGGACCGCAGTATTCGCGGCTATAAGTTCCGTGATGTTTCTCCGCGTGATAGCGAAGGTAAGTTAACCGGTGCCTCTAAATTGGCGACTGGCTCTGTGGAATATCAATATAACGTCACTGGCCGTTGGTGGGGGGCGGTATTCGTCGATACCGGTGAAGCGGTAAATGATATTCGCAAGAGTGATTTAAAAACCGGTGCCGGGTTTGGGGTGCGCTGGGCTTCCCCTGTTGGCCCGATTAAGCTGGATATCGCGAAACCTATTGGTGACAACGAAGCACGTGGCGTGCAATTTTATATCGGTTTGGGGCCTGAGCTATGACGCAAATAGAGGAACAGATGCCGGTAAAAAAACCGATGCCGGTAAAGAAACTAAGGTGGGTAAAGAGACTCAGTATTGCGTTTCTGCTCATTATCCTACTGTTGGTAGGAACTGTGGTGGGCTTACTCGGCACCACCAGCGGTTTGCATTTTGTCATCAACAGCGCCGCACGCTGGGTGCCCGGCTTGGATATTGCCAGTGTCAGCGGTGGCTGGCGTGATCTGACACTCAAGGGTATTCAGTACCAAATGCCGGGTGTGACGGTCAAAGCGGGGCAATTTCATCTGTCATTGCAGCTCTCTTGCCTAAAACGCAGCGAATTATGTGTTAATGCTCTGACAGCCCAGGATGTCGATGTGGTGGTGGATACCAAGGCCATGCCACCTGCGGCTCCGGCACCAGCCAGCACCGAGCCGATGGGCGAGCTGAGCACCCCGTATCCCCTTACTTTGCGCCTGTTGTCGCTCAATAATGTCAACGTCACTATTGATGATACCGCAATTTCGCTGGATGAATTCCGAACTGGCGCACATTGGCAACAGCGTGCGCTGGACTTAATGCCAACTAAAATCAGCGGGTTACTGATAGCGTTGCCGAAAACGGTACCGGCTATTGTCCCTGATGCGGCGAAACCGGCGGTTGAAACCGCGATTGCCGCCAAACAAGCTATTGAGCAACAGGCCGCAGCCCCGGCCGAGCCAGAAACTCCTCTGGGAGAGACGCTAAAAGAGCTGTTCGCCAAACCTCTACTGCCGGACTTACCTGATTTTCGTTTGCCACTGGATTTGAATATTAAGGAGATTTCAGGGCAACAACTGCGGCTTACTGGTGATACCGATGTCCTTATCAGCAGTCTTTTGCTACGTGCCAGTACCCTGGATAACCGGGTCACTCTGGATACGCTGGATGTTAAATCGCCACAGGGTGGGTTGTCTGCCCATGGTGAGGCACAACTTGCTGATAAGTGGCCGCTCAGTATGGTGGTTAACAGTGCGTTGAACATCGAACCACTGAAAGGCGAGAAAGTAAAACTGACGGTTGGCGGCGCATTGCGTGAGCAGCTCAAAGTCGATCTCAATTTATCTGGCCCGGTCAGTGCACAGCTAGCCGCAGAAACTGCGCTGGCTCAGGCGGGATTGCCTCTGGCATTAACCTTGCAAAGCAAGCAGTTGCGTTGGCCATTGAGTGGCGAGCCTCAGTTTCAGCTCGATAATCTCAGAATGCGTTTTAACGGGCAGGCGACAGATTACGCACTCTCAATTCGCTCTGATTTTAAAGGCACCGATTTGCCGCCAGCGGTATTCACTTTGGATGGTAAAGGCAATGTCGAGCAATTCAATCTGACGCGTTTGCGTCTGGCGGCACTGCAAGGTAACACTGACCTTACCGGTGTGGTGGATTGGAGCAAAGCCATTAGCTGGAACTCGGTGTTAACGCTGTCAGGTATTAATACCGCGAAGCAGTGGCCGGAGTGGCCAGCAAAACTGGATGGCAAGATGGTGACTCGCGGCAGTATCCATGGCGGTAGCTGGCAATTACAGGTACCAGAGCTGACGCTGGATGGCAATGTGAAGCAAAATCGCGTAACCGCGCGTGGCTCTTTGACCGGGAATGCGGCGGGTCAGTGGCATATTCCCGGCATCAAGCTGGCGTTAGGGCGCAATAATTTGGATGTGAAAGGCGACCTTGGCGATAACTGGCAGCTCGATGCCAATGTTGACGCCCCGCAGCTTGATGGCGCGTTACCGGGGTTGGGCGGCGTGGTGAACGGAACACTGAAATTACGCGGCAACCTTAAAGCGCCACAACTGTTGGCCGATCTCACGGCGAGCCGCCTGCAATGGCAAGAATTGACCATTAATCGGGTTAAAATTGACGGTGACGTGCGTTCGACCGACCAAATCCAAGGCCAGTTAGCCATCAGGGTCGAGCAACTTAAACAAGCTGACTTGCTGATTAGCTTATTGACGTTGGAGGCGCGTGGCAGTGAAAGGCAGCATCAGTTGCGCCTGAATATGCAAGGTGAGCCGGTGTCTGGTCAGTTGGCACTGGAGGGGAGCTTCGACCGGCAGCAAGAACGCTGGCGCGGTACCCTCAATAATACGCGCTTTGACACGCCGGTTGGTGAATGGCGTATCAGCCGTGCCATTGCATTGGATTACCAAAATACCCTACAGCAGGTCACTATTGGGCCACACTGTTGGCTTAACCCCAATGCGGAACTGTGTGTGCCGCGAGCGATAGAAGCTGGCCCGAGTGGGCAGGCGAGTGTGGTACTCAATCGCTTTGATCTCGCCATGATTAAACCTTTCCTTGGCCCAGATACCACCATGAGCGGGGTATTCACTGGGCGCGCGGATGTCAGCTGGAGAGCGGGCGGCGCTTTGCCGGATGTGCGGGTTTCACTCAGTGGCAATGGTGTCAAAGTGCAGCAAATGGTGCAGGGTAATCCGCTGCCGATAGCCTTTGAAACATTGAATTTGAATGGCGGCTTGACCAATGGCCAAGTGCGTGCGGACTGGTTGGTTAAGCTGGTCAATAATGGCCAGTTCTCCGGGCAGGTGCAGGTTGCTGATCCAGAAGGGCGGCGTAATCTATCCGGTAACATTGCTATCAGTAACTTCTCGCTGGCCATGATTAACCCGATTCTGAGTGATGGCGAAAAAGCCGCGGGTACTTTAAATGCTAATCTGCGTTTGGGGGGGAATGCGAAAAGCCCACTGGTCTTTGGCCGCCTGGCGCTGGATAACGTAGATGTTGACGGCAGTTGGATGCCATTTGATATCACCGAAGGGCGTCTGGTGATGAATTTTGACGGAATGACCTCAACATTAGAGGGCTTAATCCGCACTTCTCAAGGGCAACTCAATCTTTCTGGTGATGCTGACTGGCGTGATATCAATGCCTGGCGTGCCCGGATTGCCGCCAAAGGTAACAAGCTGCGGGTGACGGTTCCGCCAATGGTGCGGATAGATGTGTCCCCGGACATTGTCTTTGAAGCCACGCCACAGCTGTTTACTCTGAATGGCTCAGTCGATATTCCCTGGGCGCGTATTACCGTGCAGGAAGTGCCAGAAAGTGCCGTGGGGGTTTCACCTGACGAAGTCATGCTAAATAACGATCTGAAACCTATTTCGCCGCGCTCTACCAGTATCCCAATTAACAGTAATCTGGTGATTCACGTTGGTAATGATGTTCGCCTGAATGCATTTGGCCTTAAAGCGCGCTTACAGGGCGACTTGAAAATGGTGCAGGACCAGCGCGGCTTAGGTTTGAATGGGCAGATTAATATTCCGTCTGGTAGTTTCCGTGCTTATGGTCAGGATTTAATTGTTAACAAAGGGGTATTGCTGTTCTCCGGCCCACCGGATCAGCCGCTACTCAATATCGAAGCCATTCGAAATCCTGATGCTACTGCCGACGGTGTGACGGCTGGCGTGCGGGTGACGGGAATGGCGGACTCACCACGGCTGGAGATCTTCTCGGATCCGGCGATGTCCCAGCAAGAAGCATTATCTTATCTGCTACGTGGGCAGGGGCTGGGCAATTCTGGGGCTGACAGCGGCTTGATGACGTCCATGCTGGTCGGTATGGGGGTTGCACAAAGTGGTAAACTTGTGGGTAAAATTGGCGAGGCATTTGGTGTAAGCAACCTGGCACTGGATACTCAGGGGGTTGGCGATAGCTCACAAGTGGTTGTCAGTGGATATGTCACTAAAGATCTGCAAGTAAAATACGGTGTGGGTATATTTGACTCGCTGGCTACGTTAACATTACGTTATCGGTTGATGCCCAGGTTGTATCTGGAAGCGGTGTCTGGTATTGATCAGGCATTAGATGTGCTTTATCAGTTTGAGTTCTAACAATGCGAATTATTGTCTACGGTAGTTTACGACGCAAGCAAGGTAATAGTCATTGGATGACGGACGCCCAGTTATTGGGTGAACATGACCTGGAAGGTTTTGATATGTACGATTTAGGTCATTATCCGGCAGTTGTGCCCGGAGACGGCACCGTGCATTGTGAAGTTTATCGTATTAACTCGTCTATTATGAATGAGTTAGATGAGCTGAAAAGTAATACCAAAGATTATCGGCGTGAGTTGATCCAGACGCCTTATGGCAGTGCGTGGATATACCTTTATCGTCTACCGATTGAAGGGCTACCGCGTATCTACAGTGGCGATTGGTTAAAGCGCCATGAAGAAAATAATAAGCTGTAAAGTTAAATAGCCATAAAAAAACACCGCTCAAGGGCGGTGTTTTTTATGACGTCCGCGACAAAGAATTACTTCTTCGCACGTTCGAAAGAGGACAGGATCTCGGCTTTAGCTGCTGCGGCATCTTCCCAACCGTCAACTTTCACCCACTTGCCAGTTTCCAGATCTTTGTAATGCTCAAAGAAGTGTTTGATCTGTGCTTTCAGCAGCTCTGGCAGGTCTTGCACGTCTTTAACGTGGTCATATTCTTTGGTCAGTTTGCTGTGTGGAACAGCCACCAACTTGGCATCTTCACCCGCTTCATCGGTCATTTTCAGCACGCCAACTGGGCGGCAACGAATAACTGAGCCTGGCTGTAACGGATACGGCGTTGGCACCAACACATCAACTGGGTCGCCATCTAATGACAAGGTGTTATTGATGTAGCCGTAGTTGCACGGATAGAACATTGCAGTAGACATGAAACGGTCTACAAACAGAGAACCGGTTTCTTTGTCGATTTCATATTTGATTGGATCGGCGTTGGCAGGGATTTCGATCACAACATAAATATCTTCTGGCAGGTCTTTACCTGCGGGTACTTGGTTCAAGCTCATGTCGGTTTCCTTTTATCAAACCAGAAATGGAGTGCCGGCTATTATAGCCAAGTCTTATGTGAATTCCTGTCCTTTTCACTGCTTGATGGTGGTGAGATTGCCTGAATCAAGGCTATTCCATTGAGATAAAATACCGTCATTATCTAAATGTATCTATTTTAAGCTGTTTTTCTGGCGATGGTTCAAGACGACATTATTACAGCCGATAACTAAATCAAACAATAAGACTGTCCGCTGTAATGCTAACGCTTTGTAATCTTAACCATTTGCACATAACCGGAAAAAACCGATGTTAAAAAAGATTACCATTAAGAATGGGCTTATTGCTCAACTAAGCCTTATGTCTTTGATTCTATTAATTGTCAGTGTGATTGGAATAAATTCAATCCAGGAGAGTTCGCGCTCGCTACAAATAATAAATCAAATCCAGGGGGAGGAACTGGGATCGTTATCGAATAGCTTTAATGCCACCTTAAGTGCCAGAACTGAAGCGGCACTAGCCATCCATCAATTAGAGATAGGGCTGATTGATGAATCTTTGCAAACGGCAAAGCAGGCCGAGGATTCGCTGGCATTATCACAAACAGAAATGGCACGTTTTGTCAGCGCAGTATCTGACCGGGGAGACGGGCAGGAACTGGCAACTAACATCCAGAAAAGTTATAAAAATTATGTTGATAAGGGCGTAGTTCCCATGCTGGCCGCCATCAAGGCGGGCTATGCCGATGAGTATTATGAGGTGCTGGAAAAGAGCATCACCGATATCAGCAAAGCATTTAACAATGATGTCGCTACTTTTCGCAGCTATGCACTGGATGCGGGACAACTGCAAATTGATAAAGCCACCAGTGCAGCCAACATCAAATTGGCCATCATTGTTGCGGCGGGGCTGATTACGCTGATTTCTGCGGTGCTGGCGTGGTTCGCGCTTAAGTACATTATTTTGCAGCCATTGGAGCAATCAATTCATCAGCTTGAATATATAGCCGATGGTGATTTAACTCATAACATTAACAGTGACGGCAATACGGAATTGGCGCGGCTGGCAAGAGCCTTGCAAACCATGCAGCAGTCGCTGGTGGAATCGGTCAGCAATGTACGTGATGTTGGCGGGCAAATTGGTGTCGGTTCGCGGGAGTTGGCTGCGGGTAACAGTCATTTGGCGGCACGTACTGAAGAGTCGGCCTCTTCATTGGAGCAGACGGCGGCCAGTATGGAACAGTTGACCGCGACGGTAAAAATGAATGCTGAAAACTCGGATCAGGCTAATCGTCTGGCGATGAGTGTGTCGGATATTGCCAATAAAGGGAGTGAAGCTGTTAGCCATGTGGTGGATAAGATGCAGGCGATCACCACCAGTTCGCGGCGTATCTCCGATATTATTAGCGTGATTGACGGCATTGCATTTCAGACGAATATTCTGGCGCTTAACGCAGCGGTAGAGGCGGCCAGGGCCGGTGAACAGGGGCGTGGTTTTGCTGTGGTGGCGGGCGAAGTGCGCAATCTGGCACAGCGCAGTGCGCAGTCAGCCAAAGAGATTAAAGACTTGATTGTTGAATCACAACATCGGGTACGTGAAGGGGCGGATATGGCTGAATCCGCAGGGAAAACCATGTTTGAGATTGCGGGTGAGGTCAGTCGCGTGACCGCATTGATGCGCGAGATCTCCGCTGCGACTTATGAACAAAGTAGCGGAATTGAGCAAGTGAATGTGGCTATTGCTCAAATGGATCAGGTTGCCCAGCAGAATGCGACTTTGGTTGAACAGGCCGCAGCCGCGACGCGTTCATTAGAGGAACAAGCCGATGCATTGTCCGCCAGCATGGCGGTATTCAAATTGCAGGGCGATAAACTGGCTGTCGTATAAAAAAAACAGCGGCTTAGGGCCGCTGCTCTCTGGTCTTTGCCATAAACATCCAGCCACCAAACTAATCGGTGGCTTTTTTACGGCACTCGCGCCAGTTACTTCGCTTCTTCATCATCCGGGAATTTAGCAATAAAGCCTTCTGCATCTTCAACCATGGATTTTGTGCCGACGAAGAAAGGTGCGCGCTGATGCAATTTCTCCGGCACGATATCCAGAATGCGGTTAACCCCATCAGTTGCTTTACCACCGGCTTGTTCTGCCAGGAATGCCATCGGGTTGCATTCGTACAGCAAACGCAATTTCCCTTGTGGATGGCTGGCAGTGCTTGGGTAAATATAAATGCCGCCTTTCAATAGATTACGATGGAAGTCGGCTACCAGTGAGCCAATATAGCGCGAAGTATATGGGCGCTTGGTGGCTTCATCCTGCTCTTGGCAATACTTGATGTATTTCTTCACACCCAGTGGGAATTTAATGTAATTCCCTTCGTTGATGGAATACATGCAACCGGTTGCGGGATAGCGAACTTTTTCATGGGATAAACAGAAAACACCCAGTGAAGGATCGTAAGTGAAAGCATGGACACCATAACCGGTGGTATATACCAGCATGGTTGAAGAACCGTAAACCACATAACCTGCCGCAACTTGCTTGGTGCCCGGTTGCAGGAAGTCGGCTTCGGTAATTGGGGTGCCAAATGGGGTAATACGACGATAGATGGAGAAAATAGTACCGACGGACACATTCACGTCAATATTTGAAGAACCATCCAGCGGATCCATCAGAACCACATATTTGGCATTTTCTGCTCGCCCGCCATCAAAGATAACAATGTCATCTTCTTCTTCGGAGGCGATACCAGCAACTTCGCCACGGGCTTTGAGGGCAGCTTTCAATTTTTCATTGGCAAACAGATCCAGTTTCATCTGGTCTTCGCCCTGAATATTAGAAACACCGCTGGCACCTAAAATATCAACCAGTCCTGCTTTATTGATATCGCGATGAATGATTTTTGCGCCGAGTTTGATTGCTGAAAGTAATGCAGTTAATTCGCCGGTGGCGTGAGAGAAGTCTAGCTGTTTCTCAACGATGAATTCGCCTAACGTTTTCATGACACAATCCCTGAATCTACGGTTAAATATCGATTTATTAACGAACAACTCACCCAATGGCAGCAGTGTAGCCCAAAGGTGAGAATGATTCATAGGCAATTCCATTTCTTCTCTTTGATTCTGAGCGGTAGAATGGCTACAAATTCGAAGCTTATTAATACGGAAAATTTATGCGCATTCACATATTAGGTATCTGCGGCACTTTTATGGGCGGCCTGGCAATGCTCGCCCGTTCATTAGGGCATGAAGTGACGGGATCGGATGCTAACGTGTATCCGCCGATGAGCACCCTGCTGGAGAATCAAGGGATCGACTTGATCCAGGGGTATGATCCCGCGCAACTGAATCCAGCCCCAGATTTAGTCATCATCGGTAATGCCATGACCCGTGGTAATCCGTGTGTTGAAGCCGTATTAGAACAAGGCATCCCGTATGTTTCCGGCCCACAATGGTTACATGACCATGTGTTGCCAGAGCGCTGGGTATTAGCTGTTGCCGGGACCCACGGTAAAACCACCACTGCCGGGATGGTTGCCTGGATTTTGCAAGCTTGCGGTTATGAACCCGGCTTTGTGATTGGCGGTGTGCCGGGGAATTTTGAGGTTTCAGCCCGGTTAGGCAATAGCCCATTCTTTGTGATTGAAGCTGATGAATATGATTGCGCCTTCTTTGATAAGCGCTCCAAATTTGTTCATTACAGCCCAAGAACCTTGATCATGAATAATCTTGAGTTTGATCATGCTGATATTTTTGACGATCTCAAAGCGATCCAGAAGCAATTCCACCATCTGGTTCGCATCGTCCCAGGGCAAGGCAAAATCATTGTTCCGGATAATGACAATCATCTCAAGCAAGTGATGGCGATGGGGTGCTGGAGTGAGCAAGAGCTGGTTGGTGAAACCGGCAGTTGGTTTGCTCGTAAAGTGTCAATTGATGCCAGTGTCTATGAAGTGTTTCTCGATAATGAATTAGTGGGTGAGGTCAGTTGGTCACTGGTGGGCGAACATAATATGCATAATGGCTTGATGGCCATTGCTGCTGCCCGCCATGTGGGGGTCTTGCCAGCCGATGCTTGTCGGGTTTTGGGTGATTTTATTAACGCCCGCCGTCGGCTAGAACTTCGTGGTGAAGCTCATGGGGTGACTGTTTATGATGATTTTGCTCATCATCCAACCGCTATCCTTGCCACGCTGGCGGCACTGCGCAGCAAAGTGGGAGGAACGGCACGAATCTTGGCGGTGCTGGAGCCTCGCTCTAACACCATGAAACTGGGATTGTGCAAAAATGAGTTGGCACCGTCATTAGGTCGTGCCGATGAAGTGTTCCTGTTCCAGCCTCAACACATTCCTTGGCAAGTGGTGGAAGTCGCAGAGGCTTGTATTCAGCCTGCACATTGGAGTGCCGATATTGATACGCTGGTTGATATGGTCGTGAAGACAGCTCAACCCGGTGATCATATTCTGGTGATGAGTAACGGCGGTTTTGGTGGGATTCACGATAAGCTATTGAGTGCCCTAACTAAAAAAGCCGAGCAAGACGCCCAACCTCAGGACTAAGCTGGATAAAAAAAGCCCCCGCAGAGCGGGGGTAAAAGGGTTCGTCGGATAGACGACGAGGGATTATTCTGTTGTGGTGCTGACGTGCCCCAAGGGGTCCATCAAGACCTTGTTTCAATCAATACTCTATTCAATATGCTGAAAATTAATGTTTCAACCGATTGGATAAACCATCGTGTTCGAAAGTATGCCCCTCTAAATGGGGCATTTACTTTCATGCTTATTGCTTAACTTATTTGTAAATCTTCGCAGTGGCATGCCAGCCATTATCATCATTTATACCAATGATTTTGTAAGCGGTAGCGCCTTTGCTGTCTGCTTTATCTGCGATGGCTTGTTCAATATCAGAAGGGGCACCAGTAATGCCGCTAACACTGATAGCACCTAAGTCAGTCATTTTGCTGGCTTGCGCAGCATCAATTGATTGTGCTGCTTGAGCACCGAAAGCAACAACAGAAAGTAGGCTAAGAGCCGTCAGAGTCGTTTTGATTTTCATGATTTTTCCTCAATAGTTCACAACAACCCAAAAGTGCTTATCATGGATTTTGATACTTTCAGTTTGTTGTTTTTACTGGTTATTTAATTCGAATTTCGATGTTGTCTTACACATCTATTGCCAATAGTGGCGAGCAAAGACTTACTGGTAAATCTCGGCGGTGGCGTGCCAGTTATTATCTGCGCGTGCTTCGATAACTTTATACGCTTTTGCACCCATAGCATCGGCTTTATCAGACAGAGCCTGACGAATATCAGAGGGTGCGCCGTTGATACCACTCACAGTAATAGTGCCCATGGGTTTCAAATTAGCGGCTTGATTATCGCTGATGGAATCTGCTGCAAAAACGCCAAATGATAGTGCAGATAGAATGCTAATGGTTGCGATAGTAGTTTTAACGTTCATGTTTATGCCTCTAGTTATTCTTTTATCACTTCACAATAAGTGTGATTTACGTCACGAAAATGAGTATACATCTAGTAACTGAGAATATTAATAGCGGGCTAATAATATTTGATGTCACTTTATCGTTGGTTACTACTTTTTTAGAACGAAAAGGAATAAAAAGTGGTTAAAAAACAGCAACTTTTAGTAAAAGTATAATATTTTCAATGTGATAAGTGTTTTTGACTAAAAGTGCGAAATAGAATGGCAGCTTTGACCATCTATCGGGGAAAGGCAGTGTTATCTAATGGTTTTAAAAGTAAGAAGCAGTGATATTTCCTGTTTCTTAGGTTGGTGTTATGGGTTTGAGAGAGCAAATGCGGCATATCATATAGAGATATAGCCGCATCTTTAGATCAGATAGCAAGGTGCGGAGATTAAAGTTCTTGCTCAAATAGCCCGAGGATAGCCTCATGCAACTGCTTAACGGTAAAACCTCTGGCAGGTGTGGTGAAGATAGTATCGTCACCAGCAATGCTACCAAGAATACCTTCTGCTTTACCTAATGAATCCAACAGACGAGCGATCAACTGGGCTGCACCTGGACTGGTATTAATGACAACCACCGAATCATTATAATCAACATCTAATACCAGATTCTTCAGCGGGCTGCTGGTTGTCGGCACACCCAGCTCAGCAGGTAAGCAATAAACCATCTCCATTTTTGCATTGCGCGTTCTGACCGCTCCGAATTTGGTCAACATGCGCGAAACTTTGGATTGGTTGATATTTTCAAAGCCTTCTTCCTGCAAGGCCAAAACGATCTCACCTTGAGAACTGAATTTCTCTTCTTTCAATAACGCTTTAAACGCCTTGATAAGATCTTCTTGTTTTGCGGGGTTACGCATTTTTTATGCCCTGAGCAGTCAATAGTAAATGGGATTATTATGCATTTAAATGAATTTTTATTCAACATGACTATGGAGTATTGGCGATAAAAGCCCTGATATCAAGGTGTATTGGAATTTTAACATCACCTTACTGTTACGATTATGCTAAATCAGCCTTTTATTAGTATTCGGAATTGGTAACCAAAATGTTATTAAAATGATGTTGTTCTGATGTAACAGAAGGGTGTAATGTAACCGCCGATTAACCTGTCATGAATACTTCAGTAAATTTTAGAATAATGTGCGCTATATCATTAATGAATAAGCGATTTACTCTAAAATACATGCGCATTATGCGCCTTTTTGATGCGTGATATCTCAATCTGACTGTTAATAGATTGTGTTTAAAATCGCAATAAATTAAGGTGCGTAAATAGATGAATTCACGGCAAATTTAAATTAAATATAATAAGGAGTATAGGATGAAAGTTGCAGTTCTCGGTGCTGCTGGTGGTATCGGCCAGGCCCTCGCTCTTCTACTCAAGACCCAGCTTCCTTCAGGTTCAGACCTCTCATTATATGATATCGCGCCAGTGACTCCAGGTGTCGCGGTTGATCTGAGCCATATCCCTACTGCTGTTAATATTAAAGGTTTCAGCGGCGAAGATGCTACTCCAGCACTGCAAGGAGCAGATATTGTTCTGATTTCTGCTGGTGTTGCACGTAAGCCAGGCATGGATCGTTCAGACCTGTTCAATGTGAATGCGGGTATTGTCCGTAATCTGGTTGAGCAAATCGCGCGCACTTGCCCGAAAGCGCTAATCGGTATCATTACTAACCCGGTCAATACCACTGTTGCTATTGCCGCAGAAGTACTGAAAAAAGCCGGTGTTTACGATAAGAACAAATTATTCGGTATCACCACACTGGATACCATTCGCTCAAACACCTTTGTTGCTGAACTGAAAGGGAAGCAACCTCAGGATATCGAAGTGCCAGTTATTGGCGGTCACTCTGGCGTTACTATCTTGCCATTGTTGTCGCAAGTCCCTGGTATCAGCTTCACTGAGCAAGAAGTGGCCGATTTAACTAAACGTATCCAGAATGCGGGTACTGAAGTTGTTGAAGCAAAAGCCGGTGGCGGGTCTGCGACTCTGTCCATGGGGCAGGCTGCGGCACGTTTTGGTCTTTCTTTGGTTCGCGCTCTGCAAGGCGAAAGCAATGTTGTTGAGTGTTCTTACGTTGAAGGCGATGGCAAATATGCCCGCTTCTTTGCTCAGCCAATCCTGTTGGGTAAAAACGGTGTTGCTGAACGTAAAGACATTGGCAAACTGAGTGCTTTTGAACAGCAGGCACTGGACAGCATGCTTGATGTGTTACATAACGATATCAAGTTGGGCGAAGAGTTCGTCAAATAACACCTATATCTGAGTTGTTTGATGTCGCAGTGGCTTTTGTTCACCTGAATCACTGACCAAGGTTAATGATTCAGGTGTCTGCCATAGCGCTAATGACTTGGGCATAGAAAGTGATAATAGAGAGTATGGCCATTACAGAAGGCGAAAGTGACCTCTGAACATGGCCGCATCAACCGCCGACATTATTCATCGGCGGTTTTTTTATGCCGGTACATTGGCCTGGCGTATCCTTACTTTTCGGTCAAGAAGAACCCCTGTCTTTGCATCAAAATAGCGTGTTGGCCAGATTTCAGAAGGATGAATGTCCAGGCACTCAGCAATCAACCATTCCCCTTTTGGCCAAGGGCGTGTTAACGCATTGGCAAGTGTAGATGAACTTAAGCCCGCTTTTCGAGAGAGGGCCGCCAGTGTGGTGTCTTTTTTACGTAGTGCCGCAATGATGTCGGCTGGATGCCAATCAGATTTCCTTAAAATCATCTTTAATCCTTTTTTTTTCTAAGCAGCTGACGTGTTAGTGATATAAATAACGGTACATTGTTAATCGTACTGTGAACATAAAGTAATCATTTAGAAGCATAGTAACATTTATTTTCTGAAAAATTTTAAATGTTTTCTAAATATTCCTGTTTTGTGTCACAACGCATATTAGGAAGCAACGCCATGAAAAAAGAGTGGTTTGCCGCTAAGGAATTGGCAGGTCTTGATGGGCTACCGTCATCACCACAAGGAGTAAACCTCATGGCTAAACGTGAGGGATGGGAACAGCGCCGCCGCCGTGGTGTGCAGGGAAAGGCTGTTGAGTATCATATTGAGAGTTTACCCACTACGATACTGAATTCATTACAGTTAAGGGAAGATCCCGCCAAGTATACGCCGACGCGACAAGACCCGCTGTCTCTATGGGTTGAAGCCTATTATCGTTTTACCGAGACAGAAAGGGAGCAGGTCATTACTTTCATTTTTCGCGAAGGTGCTAAAAGTCTTATAGAGCGACTGAAGACGGATTAGTGCGAGTCAGTGGGGGCAATAATCAGCTCTCACCTTTATCAGCTAAAGTCGGCAATAAGCTATAAAATGGCTTAGATATGAAGTGGTTGGTAGGCTGGACTGTGTTTGGTTTGTTTGTGAGAAGGAAAACTCGGGCAGTTACGCCAGAGTTTCCTAATCATTTCTTAAAATGAGCGTTGCACGGCAATATGCGCTAACCCTTCCAGGGCTTGACGATAATGGCTTTCAGGTAAAATCTGTAATGAAGCAATCGCTTTATCTGCCTCTTCCTCAGCACGTTGGCGGGTATAGTCCAGAGAGCCGCACTGTTGCATGGCCTGCAAGACAGGCTCAAGTAAATGACGGCCATTACCCTGTTCAATTGCTTGCCGGATCATCGCTGTTTGCTCTGGTGTGCCATTATGCATTGCATGCAGTAACGGCAGGGTCGGTTTGCCTTCGTTTAGGTCATCACCGGTATTTTTACCCAAAGTGGTGCCATCAGAGCTGTAATCCAGCAAGTCATCAATAAGCTGGAAGGCAGTACCGAGATAACGCCCATAATTCTGTAATGCCAGTTCTTGTTCTTCACTGGCATCTGCCAGCACGGCAGCAGACTGTGATGCTGCTTCGAACAGGCGAGCGGTTTTGCTATAGATGACCTGCATGTAATTTTCTTCAGTGATGTCAGGGTTATTGCAGTTCATGAGCTGCAAAACTTCGCCTTCAGCAATAACGTTAGTTGCTGCTGACATCAATGTAAGAACCCGCAGTGATTCAAGGCTGGTCATCATTTGGAATGAACGTGTATAGATGTAGTCGCCCACCAATACACTGGCAGCATTGCCAAATGCAGCATTCGCTGTGGCTTTACCACGACGCATATCTGATTCATCGACAACATCATCGTGCAGCAGAGTCGCTGTATGGATAAATTCAATCAATGCTGCGACCGTGATATGTTTGTTGCCCTGATAATTCAGCGCTCGGGCTACCAAAACAGCAATCATTGGACGGATTCGTTTTCCACCGCCACTGATGATGTAATGGCCCAACTGATTGATAAGGACAACATCAGAGTTCAACTGGTCGAGAATTGTTGTGTTTACTGCCGCCATATCTGGCGCGGTTAACTCGATAATCTTTTCTAGGTTCATTGTTATATTCAGCTGTTTTTCTCTTTAACTGCGATGAGATTACCGCCCACATTATTACATGACGTTCCCTGAGACTATGATTGTACTTGAAAAATCTATCAAATAAACGAGATGTAAGAAACTGTGCTTTTTTTCTTCTCTTGTGCTGATTATATACTTGTCATTCACTACATTTTTGCGTAGAATTCGCGCCCTATTGTGAATATTTATAGTGCGCTCTGGACTACAAAAGTGGAGTGCACGGAAAGCGGAGTTTTATATGTACGCGGTTTTCCAAAGTGGTGGTAAACAACACCGAGTAAGCGAAGGTCAAACCATTCGCCTGGAAAAGCTGGACATCGCAACTGGTGAAACTGTTGAGTTTGACCAAGTTCTGATGATTGCTAACGGTGAAGAAATCAATATCGGCGCTCCTTTAGTCGATGGTGGCAAGATCAAGGCTGAGGTAGTTGCTCACGGTCGTGGCGAGAAGATTAAGATTGTTAAATTCCGTCGTCGTAAGCATTACCGTAAGCAGCAAGGTCATCGTCAGTGGTTCACTGATGTTAAAATCACCGGCATCAGCGCTTAAGATTTAGGAGAGCGGATAAATGGCACATAAAAAGGCTGGTGGCTCGACTCGTAACGGTCGTGACTCCGAAAGTAAACGTCTTGGCGTAAAACGTTTTGGCGGCGAAGCAGTACTGGCAGGCAGCATCATCGTTCGTCAGCGTGGCACTAAGTTCCATGCAGGCATCAACGTAGGTTGCGGCAAAGACCATACTCTGTTTGCTTTGGCTGACGGTAAAGTCAAGTTCGAAGTTAAAGGCCCGAAAAACCGTAAATTTATCAGCATCGAAGCTGAATAAGTTTTTCGCGTCCTGTAAATAGATGTAAGCCCTGCAATTTCGTTGCGGGGCTTTTTACATTTCTGGGTTAACCCCCCTGGTAAAAAATGGATACGAAGCAGCAGGCTGGTTTAGGTATTTTTTTGGCACTAACCACTGCCGTATTCTGGGGTGCCTTGCCGATTGCAATGAAGCAAGTGCTCGAAGTTATGGAGCCTTATACCATTGTTTGGTATCGCTTTATGATGGCAGCTATCGGCTTGGGGATTATTCTGGCTTCGCGTCGTCAGTTGCCCTCTCTTAAACTTTTTCGCCAACGTCGCTGGTTGGTATTACTGATCATTGCGACCTGTGGCTTGCTGGGGAATTTCATCTTCTTCAGCTCATCATTACAATATCTTAGTCCGACGACATCTCAGGTTATCGGGCAGCTTTCACCGGTTGGGATGATGGTTGCCAGTGTCCTGATTTTAAAGGAGCGGATGCGCATCAGCCAAGTTATTGGCGCGGGTATGTTGATTTGCGGCCTGCTGTTATTTTTTAACACCAGTCTGCATGAAATCTTTACTCGGCTGACGGATTACACTCTTGGTGTGGTATTAGGCATCTGTGCGGCGGTGGTCTGGGTCAGCTATGGTGTCGCTCAGAAGGTGCTATTAAGGCGTATGGCATCGCAACAAATCTTATTATTGTTGTACACTTTATGTGCAATAGCACTGTTCCCATTAGCGAAGCCAGCCGTTATTTTGCAGCTAAATGGGTGGCAACTTGCCTGTTTACTGTTCTGTGGGGTTAACACCCTGGTTGGCTACGGCGCTTTGGCTGAAGCCATGGCGCGCTGGCAGGCAGCGCAGGTAAGCGCTCTCGTCACTTTGACGCCGCTGTTTACCTTGTTTTTTTCAATTTTATTGGCGCTGGCCTGGCCAGATATGTTTGCCGCACCTTCCCTCAACTTTGTGGGATACGTCGGCGCATTCGTGGTAGTGGCAGGTGCAATGTTTTCCGCAATTGGGCACCGTTGGTGGCCACGTCGGACAGAAATAAATCAGGTTGCTCGGTAAAAATAGCAGCTTGATGAATGAGTTACGGAGAAAGTAAATGAAGTTTGTAGATGAAGCTACGATTCTGGTTGTAGCCGGCGACGGTGGGAACGGTTGTGTCAGTTTCCGTCGCGAAAAATATATTCCTAATGGCGGCCCTGACGGTGGTGATGGTGGCGACGGCGGTGATATTTACCTGCTGGCTGATGAAAACCTCAATACCTTGATCGACTACCGTTTTGTGAAATCTTTCCGCGCTGAGCGTGGGCAAAATGGTCAGAGCCGTGACTGTACCGGGAGACGTGGTCAAGATATCACCATTAAAGTTCCGGTCGGTACTCGTGTACTGGACCAAGGAACCGGCGAGATTTTGGGTGATATGACCCGTCACGGTCAGCGCCTGATGGTCGCGAAAGGGGGTTTCCACGGTTTAGGCAACACCCGTTTCAAATCTTCAGTAAACCGTGCTCCACGTCAGAAAACCATGGGCACCGAAGGCGAGACACGCGATCTGACGTTAGAGCTGCTGTTGCTGGCTGATGTCGGTATGTTGGGGCTGCCTAATGCCGGTAAGTCGACCTTTATCCGTGCCGTTTCTGCCGCGAAACCAAAAGTGGCTGATTATCCATTTACCACCCTGATCCCAAGTCTGGGTGTGGTACGTATGGATCACGAACAGAGCTTTGTGGTGGCCGATATTCCAGGGCTGATTGAAGGCGCTTCAGAAGGTGCTGGCTTGGGTATTCGCTTCCTGAAACATCTGGAACGTTGCCGCGTATTGTTGCATTTAGTGGATTTAGCACCGATTGATGAATCTGATCCGGTCGAAAATGCCAAAATCATTATTAATGAATTGCAGCAGTACAGTGAGAACCTTGCTGAGAAGCCACGCTGGCTTGTTTTCAACAAGATCGACCTGGTAGACCCGGAAGAAGCTGAAGCACGCGCTAAAGCGATCGTAGAAGCTCTGGGATGGGAAGATAAGTATTATATGATCTCGGCAGCGAATCGCGAAAATGTGAATGCGCTATGCTGGGATGTAATGAACTTCCTTAACTCGCAACCCAAAGCGATGGCTATTGCTGAAAGCGCGCCAGAAAAAGTTGAATTCATGTGGGATGATTATCACCGTGAACAACTGGCTGAAGTGGAAGCCGAAGCGGAAGCCGAAGACGATGATGATTGGGATGAAGAAGATGATGACGGCGTAGAGTTTATCTACGAGCGTTAAGTCCCACAGCAGTGATTGGTTAATAGCGTCAGATTTGAACAAGGGCTGCCATTCGTGGTGGCCCTTTTGTTTAATCTGCGGAGAGTTAACGATGAGTCGTTGTCGGTATCCAGCATTGTGCCACTAATCCGGAGCGGTCAAGGCGGTTCTCCAGTGTCAGCCGGCCTTGGTGCAATTGGGCAATGCGGATAACAATGTTTAGCCCTAAGCCACTGCCACCATAGCGTTGGTCCATACGGCGAAATGCTTGTGTCAGTTCACCTGCTTGTTCCGGTTTTATTCCTGGACCTTCATCAATGACTTGCAATACTGTGCCCTGTGCATCAGCGGCAATATTGACGGATATTTGGCTACCAACCGGGCTATAGCGATGGGCATTTTCGACCAAATTACGCAGCATCAAACGTAGCAATGTGGCGTCGCCCTGGGTTTGAGCATGGGGAGGAATTTTCCACTGCAAGGTCTGTTGGCGAAGCGCACACATCTCCGCGAGCTCCTCTTGCAATGGTTGCACCACATTTTCAACCCAGTCCAATGTCTGATAAAGCCCGCTGGCAAAATTTTGCCCAGCTCTGGACAGCATCAGCAATTGCTCAATGGTATGTATTAATAAATCAATGCGGCTGATGAGCGGCTTACTTTCAGCAATACCTTGCTGCTCCATCAACTCAAGATGCAACCGAATACCGGCAAGAGGAGTGCGTAGCTCATGTGCCGCATCGGCAGTAAACAGGCGTTCCTGCTGGATGGTATTGGCGAGCCGGGATAACAGTTGATTGAGTGTTGAGGTGACAGAGACTATTTCTTGCATGTCACTGTTTACAACAACCGGGGTGAGATTATCAGCCGAACGCTCAGCTAATTTCTGCTGTAATTGATCCAGTGGCCGAATGATCCAACTGATCGCCCAGAACGAGAGCAATAGGGTGATGGCCATCATGATAAGTGACGGCGCAAGCAGTGAAGCAATAGCCTCGGCTATTTCGGTATCCACTCGCTCATTGCGCACTTTTGCACTGAGAGTTTCATCAACCAGGAAGCTAATTTGTTCTTGGCTTTCATGCCAGAGCCAGAATGCACTGATCAACTGAGTAACCAGTAATATTAACGCCAACATTAAAATAAGACGACGGCGCATACTGATCATCATAGAACTTCCAGTCGATAGCCGATGCCGCGCACCGTCCGGATACGATCTTTGCCCAATTTACGTCGTAGGTTATGAATATGCACTTCCAGCGTGTTAGAACCGAGATCATCATTCCAGGTATAAAGATCCTGTTGCAGCATTTCACGATTGACGGTTTGACCGGCTCGCATAATTAACCGTGAGAGAATGGCAAACTCCTTGGGAGTCACTTCCAACGGTTGGCCCTGCAAACAGACCTGCTGCGTTGATAAGTTAAGACTCAGGTCATCTTGCTGCACCAGATTGTCACTCTGCCCTTGATAGCGGCGGATCAGCGCCCGGACGCGCGCCAGTAACTCGGCTAACGCGAAAGGTTTTATCAGATAATCATCAGCGCCAGCATCTAACCCATCAACCCGGTCTTCAAGTGCATCGCGGGCAGTGAGGATCAGCACCGGCAGTGTGATATGTTGGCGACGCCATTGACGCAATAATGCGGCCCCATCCTGATCCGGTAATCCGAGGTCGAGGATCACCATGCTGTACTGACTGGTTAGCAATAAACTGTGCGCCTCGGCTGCGGTACCGGCACAATCGCAGGCGTAACCCCCGTTGGTCAGTGCCATCGCTATCCCTTGCTGCAGCAGTTCGTCATCTTCAACAATCAGTAGTTTCATGGTTCTCAGTTATTCTGATAAATGTCTTTATACAGGCGACTTTCGAAACGAACCAAAGGTGCCCGGCGATTTTTTTGATCTTCGGGAGGCACTGCATAGCCCGACAAGAATTGGACAAATGCCATACGTTGCCCACTGGCGGTAGTAATAAATCCAGCCAGATTATATACGCCTTGTAATGCCCCAGTTTTAGCCGAAACCTTACCATCTACCCCCGCTTCGTGTAGCCCACCGCGATAACGTAATGTGCCGTCATAGCCTGATAATGGCAGCATCGAGATAAAGTTAAGCTCTTGGTCATGCTGAGCAATATATTGCAGTGCCTGCATCATGGTTGCCGGTGAAATCAGGTTATGGCGTGATAATCCCGAACCATCCACGACAATACTGTTCCCCAGATCCACACCCGCTTTTTGGCGTAAAACCTGACGTACAGCATCAGCGCCGGCGCGCCATGTACCCGGCACCCCAAAACGCTGATGACCAATCGTTCTGAACACGGTATCGGCAATCATGTTGTCAGATTTTTTCAACATGATCTTTAGCAAGTCATGTAGCGGCGCGGATTGTGCTTGTGCTAGCACGGTTCCTGCTGCATTTGGCGTAGTTTGGCGGCGCAAACTGCCGTCAATTTGGATCTCAGCTCTCTTCAGTTCATCTTTCAAAATAGCCCCGGCATAGCTGGCTCCATTTTGTACCGCAAAGGCCAATGGCAGCGGTTCGCTACGTTGTGTCAGGCAACCGGTAAGTGTGAAGCGGTTTAATTCACCTGGAACAACGTCTAACTCGCAATATTGTGCATCTGGCGAGCCTTTGGCTAAGGTACGAACTTCACTGAACATCTGCACTGGGTAATAGGAGGCAACACGAATAAATGCCATATCACCGGGATTGGGGGCGCTATAGAGAGAGACAGAAAAACAGTTACGGTCGACAATAGCCGCCGCTGGTGGGGCACTAAAGCATTGCGTCATGTCATTCCACGGCCAACCAGGGGCTTTGTCATGACTGGCAAAAACCGACGTATCAATGATCAAATCGCCTGCTATTTGCTTCACACCTGCTTTTCTTAGCGTCGCTACCATATTACGCAACTGCTGACGTGTTAAGGTGGGGTCGCCATCAAAACGCGCAATTAAATTGCCACGTAATACCCCATCGGTGATCGTACCGTGGCTTTCTAATGTGGTATTGAAGCGAAAATCAGGGCCAAGCTGTAACAGCGCGGCCAGCGCCGTCAGGACTTTTTGTGTACTGGCGGGCAGGGCCATTTGCTGGGCGTGATAGTCTATTGCCGGGGTGGTGGCCCCGATTTTTTGTACGACTAACGCAAGATTTGCCCCATCAGGCAGATATTGTGTGTAATTCTCAACCTGAGCCGCATTGGCGTTAGATATGCTGATATTGAGCGCAATAGCACAGGCCAATCCACTGACAATTCGTGAAAAATGCATAATTTCGGTATAACTGCTGAATAACGTGTTGCCATACTACGGTGCAACGAGGGCGAAAGTAAACGATGACCCTAAAGGAACTCTACGTTAAAATGCATATCAAAATGCAAAATTGATCCTGACTTGGGGTTTTGGCTCCGGGGGTGATTTTTTTTGTTTATCGCCTGGAGGCGGGTAGGGCATTAGGCTAGCCGCATTTTCATTCGAAAACGTTAGGATGACGGCTTTTTGAACAGGATAGATTTAGAGGTATTTAAAAGATGAAACAGATTCCGATGACGGTACGTGGCGCAGATAAATTGCGTGAAGAACTGGATTATTTAAAGGGCGTGCGTCGGCCTAAAATTATTTCTGATATTGCTGATGCCCGTGAGCATGGCGATTTAAAAGAAAATGCGGAATATCATGCAGCCCGCGAGCAGCAAGGGTTCTGTGAAGGCCGTATTCAAGAAATTGAAGCCAAGCTTTCTAATGCGCAGGTTATTGATATCACCAAAATGCCAAATAACGGCCGCGTTATTTTTGGCGCGACGGTGCGTGTATTAAATGTAGATAGCGAAGAAGAGCAGCAATACCGGATTGTGGGTGATGACGAAGCTGATTTTAAACAAAATCTTATTTCAGTTAACTCACCTATTGCTCGTGGCCTGATTGGTAAAGAAGTCGATGATGTGGTTGTTATTCGTACTCCAGGCGGCGAAGTAGAATATGAAATTCTTCATGTAGATTATGTGTAATACTTGTCCATCTGAATAGTAAGTACACATTTTTTATAAGAAATGAAGTTGTAAAGAAAAGTAAAAGGCCGCTCGCGGCCTTTTATCAGAACAAAGTGCATGGCACCTTTTCTATAAAACAGGCGTCATTAACGCGGTAAAATAATCTTGCGCTCTTTTGCTGGGCGATAGAGCACTAAAATATTACCGATGATTTGGACGTTAACGGCACCGGTCTCACGCACGATGGCATCAGCAATTAGGGCTTTGGTTTCACGCTCTTCAGCAGTGATCTTCACCTTAATAAGTTCATGATGTTCCAGCGTTTGTTCGATTTCAGCCAGCACCCCTTCGGTTAGCCCGTTATTGCCCAGCATTACTACTGGTTTTAACGGATGGGCCAAGCTTTTCAGGTGCTGTTTTTGTTTGTTATTCAGATTCATCGTCTTTTTTGCTTAAGTTGGGATTGAAAACGGTTCATTCTACCGCCATCTCATGTGTATCACCAAATCGGTCTACGTCGATTGGGGAGTTTACGCGAGCTAAGCAATAGATGCGCGGGCTCTTAATTAAGATAGTTGGAAAAAGAGATGTCTAATAAAAAGCGTTCGGCTAGCTCCAGTCGCTGGTTACAAGAACACTTTAGCGATAAATATGTAATTCAGGCGCAGAAAAAGGGGCTACGCTCCCGCGCCTGGTTTAAACTTGATGAAATACAACAGAGCGATAAGATTTTTAAACCGGGTATGACAGTCGTGGATTTAGGTGCTGCGCCTGGTGGTTGGTCCCAATATGTTGTAACCCAGATCGGTGGTAAAGGGCGGATCATCGCATGTGATCTTCTACCAATGGATCCTATCGTTGGTGTCGATTTCCTTCAGGGCGATTTTCGTGATGAACTGGTCCTGAAAGCTTTGCTTGAGCGTGTTGGGGATAAAAAAGTTCAGGTGGTCATGTCTGATATGGCCCCGAATATGAGTGGTACTCCGGCAGTCGATATACCTAAATCAATGTATCTGGTTGAATTAGCATTGGAAATGTGTCGTGATGTACTTGCACCAGGCGGAAGTTTCCTGGTGAAGGTGTTCCAGGGAGATGGCTTTGATGAATACCTACGGGAAATTCGCTCCCTGTTTACGAAAGTTAAGATTCGTAAGCCAGACGCTTCTCGTGCGCGATCGCGTGAAGTGTACATTGTAGCGACAGGGCGGAAACTGTAGTACCCTAACGCTGTTTGTTAACACAGTTGTAATATGAGGTTAATCCCTTGAGTGACATGGCGAAAAACCTAATTCTCTGGTTAGTTATTGCAGTCGTATTGATGTCTGTATTCCAGAGCTTTGGACCCAGCGAATCGAATGGCCGTAGAGTGGATTACTCTACTTTCATGTCCGATGTAACCCAAGACCAGGTTCGTGAAGCACGTATCAATGGACGTGAAATTAACGTCAGTAAGAAAGATAACAGCAAATATACGACTTTCATTCCGGTCAACGATCCAAAGCTGTTAGATGTCTTATTGACTAAAAATGTGAAAGTTGTTGGCGAGCCACCGGAAGAGCCGAGCTTGCTGGCCTCTATCTTTATTTCCTGGTTCCCAATGCTGTTGCTGATTGGGGTCTGGATCTTCTTTATGCGTCAAATGCAGGGCGGTGGCGGCAAAGGGGCGATGTCCTTTGGCAAGAGCAAAGCTCGCATGCTGACAGAAGATCAGATAAAAACCTCTTTTGCTGATGTCGCCGGTTGTGATGAAGCAAAAGAAGAAGTCAGTGAATTAGTTGAATACCTGCGTGAGCCAAGCCGCTTCCAGAAACTGGGCGGTAAGATTCCGAAAGGCGTGTTGATGGTCGGGCCTCCGGGTACCGGTAAAACCTTGCTGGCGAAAGCCATTGCAGGTGAGGCTAAAGTGCCATTCTTCACTATTTCCGGTTCTGACTTCGTAGAAATGTTCGTCGGTGTGGGTGCATCCCGTGTCCGTGACATGTTTGAACAGGCTAAGAAAGCCGCGCCTTGTATCATCTTTATCGATGAGATTGATGCGGTAGGCCGTCAGCGTGGTGCAGGTCTGGGTGGTGGTCATGACGAACGTGAACAGACGCTGAACCAAATGTTGGTTGAGATGGATGGCTTTGAAGGTAATGAAGGCATCATCGTCATCGCGGCAACTAACCGTCCAGACGTTCTTGACCCAGCGTTACTGCGTCCAGGCCGTTTCGACCGTCAGGTTGTGGTTGGCTTACCAGACGTCCGTGGCCGTGAACAGATTCTGAAAGTTCATATGCGTCGCGTGCCATTAGATATCGATATTGATGCTTCAGTTATCGCTCGTGGTACCCCAGGTTTCTCTGGTGCCGACTTGGCTAACTTGGTAAACGAAGCTGCGCTGTTTGCTGCTCGCGGTAACAAGCGCGTCGTTTCGATGGTTGAGTTCGAGAAAGCGAAAGACAAAATTATGATGGGTGCGGAACGTCGCTCCATGGTAATGACAGAAGCGCAGAAAGAATCGACGGCATATCATGAAGCAGGGCATGCGATCATTGGTCGTTTGGTACCTGAACATGACCCAGTACATAAAGTGACCATCATTCCACGTGGTCGTGCATTGGGTGTGACATTCTTCCTGCCGGAAGGTGATGCTATCAGTGCCAGCCGCCAGAAACTGGAAAGCCAGATTTCTACTTTGTATGGTGGTCGTCTTGCTGAAGAAATCATTTATGGTCCGGAAAAAGTTTCTACCGGCGCATCAAATGATATCAAAGTGGCTACGTCTATTGCGCGTAACATGGTGACACAGTGGGGCTTCTCCGAGAAACTGGGGCCATTGCTGTATGCTGAAGAAGAGGGCGAAGTGTTCCTTGGTCGCTCTATGGCGAAACCTAAGCATATGTCCGATGAAACCGCGCGTATTATCGATCAGGAAGTTAAAGTACTTATCGAGCGTAACTACGAGCGTGCACATAAATTGCTTTTAGAAAACATGGATGTATTGCACTCCATGAAAGATGCGCTGATGAAGTATGAAACCATTGATGCACCACAGATTGATGATTTGATGAATCGCAAAGAAGTCCGTCCGCCAGCCGGTTGGGATGATGCGAACAAAAATAAATCAACTGACAATGATAGTACGCCAAAGGCTCCTACGCCGGTTGATGAACCGCGTACCCCAACGCCAGGCAATACAATGTCAGAGCAGTTGGGCGATAAGTAAGTCTACTGTTGGCATCTAAAAGCGTTGTGATTAATATAAACCCCGAGCTTGCTCGGGGTTTTTCTTTTTCTGTTGTATAGAATCAAAGTGAATTGCCACTTTAAGGCGCTATTGCATGAAATTAATTGCCAGAGATCGGGTTTTGGATCTCACTCATCCGCAGGTTATGGGTATCCTGAATGTCACCCCGGATTCATTTTCGGATGGTGGGCATCACAATAATCTTGATAAAGCGCTGCAACATGCTCAACTGATGTTATCAGCAGGTGCTACGCTGATTGATATTGGTGGTGAATCTACCCGCCCCGGGGCTGCTGAAGTCAGTGAACAAGAAGAACTTGACCGAGTGGTGCCTGTGGTAGAAGCGTTGGCAAAACGTTTTGATGTCTGGCTATCGGTTGATACATCTAAAGCGGCTGTTATCACCGAATCGGCTGGTGTTGGTGCTCACTTAATTAATGATATTCGTTCATTACAAGAACCCGGCGCGCTTGATGCCGCCGCAAAAACCGGGTTGCCGGTATGCCTGATGCATATGCAAGGGCAACCACAAAGCATGCAGCAATCTCCCCATTACGATGACTTAATGGCCGATGTAAATCAGTTCTTTGAGCACCATATCGAGCGTTGTGTTGCGGCCGGTATCGCAAAAAGTAAATTGTTACTCGACCCAGGCTTCGGTTTCGGTAAAAATCTGGCGCATAATTACCAGCTATTGGCACATCTGGCTGAACTTCACCATTTTGGATTGCCACTGTTGGTGGGGATGTCACGGAAATCGATGGTAGGTCAGCTGTTGAATGTCCCGCCACAACAGCGGGTCATCGGGAGTGTCGCTTGCGCTGTTATTGCAGCAATGCAAGGCGCGCAGATTGTCAGAGTGCATGATGTCAAAGAAACTGTCGAGGCGATGCGTATCGTCGAGGCAACACTTTCAGCGAAGGGATAAACAAAAATTATGAGTAACCGTAAATACTTTGGTACAGATGGCATTCGCGGCAAAGTGGGTGACAGCCCGATTACGCCAGATTTTGTATTAAAGCTCGGCTGGGCCGCCGGTAAGGTGCTGGCTCGACATGGTTCTCGTAAAATTATCATTGGGAAGGATACGCGTATTTCTGGCTATATGCTGGAGTCCGCACTTGAAGCTGGCCTGGCTGCCGCTGGGTTATCTGCCTCATTTACTGGCCCAATGCCGACACCTGCAGTGGCTTATTTGACCCGAACTTTCCGCGCGGAAGCCGGTATCGTTATTTCGGCATCTCATAATCCTTTCTACGACAACGGCATTAAATTCTTCTCAATTGACGGCACTAAACTGCCGGATGATGTGGAAGAAGCCATTGAAGCCGAAATGGAAAAACCCTTAACCTGCGTAGAGTCCGCAGAGTTGGGTAAAGCAAACCGCATTGTGGATGCCGCGGGGCGTTACATTGAGTTTTGCAAAGGGACATTCCCCAGTGAACTCAGCTTAAATGAGCTGAAAATTGTGGTCGATTGCGCCAATGGCGCCACTTACCACATCGCGCCAAGTGTCTTGCGTGAATTGGGCGCAACCGTGATTACCATTGGTTGTGAGCCTGATGGTATGAACATCAACGAAGAATGTGGCGCTACAGATGTTCGTTTGCTGCAACAGCGAGTGCTTGCCGAAGGTGCCCATGTTGGTTTGGCATTTGACGGTGACGGCGACCGGTTGATGATGGTCGATCACTTGGGTAACAAGGTTGATGGCGACCAGATCCTCTATATTATTGCGCGAGAAGGGCTGCGTCAGGGGCAACTGAAAGGTGGGGCGGTTGGCACACTGATGAGCAATATGGGGCTGCAATTGGCGCTGAAAGAACTAGGCATTCCTTTTGTTCGTGCCAAAGTTGGCGACCGCTACGTTCTGGAAGCTATGCAGGAAAAAGGCTGGCGTATTGGTGCTGAAAACTCAGGCCACGTCATCCTGCTGGATAAAACCACAACCGGTGATGGCATTGTGGCTGGCTTACAGGTGCTTACTGCGATGGTGCGTAACCATATGAGTCTGCACGATCTGTGTAGCGGCATGAAGTTATTGCCACAAATTTTAGTGAATGTGCGTTTCTCGGGCGAACATAACCCACTGAAATCAGAGAAAGTTGAAGAAGTGACTCGCCAGGTTGAAAAAGAGCTGGGTGATCGTGGCAGGGTTCTGTTGCGTAAATCAGGTACTGAGCCATTAATCCGAGTGATGGTTGAAGGTGATGCGGAAGAATCACTGATTGCTGAAATGGCGAATCGAATTGCTGATGCAGTGAAAGCCGCAGGTTAACCATTTTTGCGGGGGAAGGGAGTTACTCTTCCCCTCTAAATTATGCTGAAGTTGAATAACTTGACGCTTTTTTCCGCAAATGAACCTCTGTTGTGAAATTGCCCTTGCGTGTACTAGACGCTTTGGTTAGTATTCACACCCGCTTAAGTGGGTGAATAAGTCCCCGCTTGATGGGTGAGAAGCATTTGGCATGCGGTGAACCCGCAAGGATACAGGTACAAATATGTACGAAGCTCTTCTGGTTATTTTCTTGCTGATTTCGATTGGGCTAGTAGCTCTGATCATGTTACAGCAAGGCAAAGGCGCGGATATGGGAGCCTCATTCGGAGCAGGTGCTTCTGCAACTCTGTTCGGTTCGAATGGTTCCGGTAACTTTATGACCCGTATGACGGCTGTATTGGCGACGCTGTTTTTCGTCATTAGCTTGATTTTGGGAAATATGAGCACCAACCAGGGCAATAAAGGTAGCGAATGGGAAAACTTGGGTCAGCCAGCAAAAACTGAGCAGACTACAGCGCCTGTAGCTCCGACTAAGCCGAGTAGTGATATCCCGCAGTAATGTTTCAAAAGCAGTAAAATAGAAAAAAAGATAGAAAGTTTTAAAATGGTTGTGATGACTTAAACAGTAAAAACAACCATTTGAATCAGTGCCGGGGTGGTGGAATTGGTAGACACGCTACCTTGAGGTGGTAGTGCCCGATTGGGCTTACGGGTTCAAGTCCCGTCCTCGGTACCAAATCAGACAGATAACTTGCTTTTTTGTCGTTATCAACGTAATATTTGCCACGTTTTCGGACGCGGGGTGGAGCAGCCTGGTAGCTCGTCGGGCTCATAACCCGAAGGTCGTCGGTTCAAATCCGGCCCCCGCAACCACTTTCCTAAAGTGTTTTTTTTCAAATGTTGTATTCGGTAGACCTCAGATACTTTCGATTTCAATTTGAAAAAAATACTTGTCAGAAAGTTGTACCGAAGCCGCTTTGCGGCAAACAGGGTCCAGTTGCATAAAGCCCCGAATTTCGGGGTTTTTTGTTATTTGACAGCAGAATCACTGGGCTATTAGGCCCTTTTTTTATGTCTTGGGGGTGGGCTTGTCCACATTAGAACAAAAGTTAACAGAGATAATTTCAGCACCGGTTGAGGCCTTAGGCTATGAATTAGTCGGCATCGAGTTCATCCGGGGGCGCCAATCGACGCTACGAATCTATATTGATAGTGACGACGGAATCACTGTTGATGCTTGTGCTGATGTCAGCCACCAGGTCAGCGCTGTATTGGACGTAGAAGATCCAATTACGGTCGCTTACAACTTAGAAGTTTCCTCTCCGGGCCTTGATCGCCCAATGTTCACTGCTGAACACTATACTCGTTACCTTGGTGAAGAAGTCACTTTGGTGCTGCGTATGGCAATGCAGAACCGCCGTAAATGGCAGGGCATTATCAAAGCCGTTGATGGTGAAATGATCACGGTTACTGTGGATGGAAAAGATGAAGTGTTCGCGCTGAGCAACATCCAGAAAGCGAACCTGGTACCCCACTTTTAAAGTTTGGATGAGGCAACTAGGATGAACAAAGAGATTCTGGCTGTTGTAGAAGCAGTTTCCAATGAGAAATCCCTTCCGCGCGAGAAGATTTTTGAGGCGTTGGAAACCGCTCTAGCGACAGCGACCAAGAAAAAATACGAACAAGAAATTGAAGTTCGCGTCAGCATCGACCGTAAAACCGGTGATTTCGACACCTTCCGTCGTTGGGTTGCTGTTGACGAAGTCACGATGCCAACACGTGAAATCACAATAGAGGCAGCTCAGTTTGAAGATCCTTCGCTCCAGTTGGGCGATTATGTTGAAGATCAAATTGAATCTGTCACTTTTGACCGCATTACCACTCAAACCGCCAAGCAAGTTATCGTACAAAAAGTACGTGAAGCTGAACGCGCTATGGTGGTTGAACAGTTCCGCCAATACTTGGGCGAAATTGTTACCGGTACAGTGAAAAAAGTTAACCGCGACAGTATTGCCCTGGATTTGGGTAATAATGCCGAAGCAGTTATTGGCCGCGAAGACATGCTACCGCGTGAAAACTTCCGTCCAGGCGACCGTATCCGTGGTGTTCTGTATGATGTGCGTCCAGAAGCTCGCGGCGCTCAGCTGTTTGTGAGCCGCTCACGCCCTGAAATGCTGGTTGAACTGTTCCGTATTGAAGTGCCAGAAATTGGCGAAGAATTGATCGAAATTAAAGCAGCTGCTCGTGATCCGGGTTCGCGTGCTAAAATTGCGGTTAAAACCAACGACAAACGTATCGATCCTGTCGGTGCTTGTGTTGGTATGCGTGGTGCCCGTGTTCAAGCTGTTTCCAGCGAACTTGGCGGCGAGCGCATTGATATTGTATTGTGGGATGATAATCCAGCCCAGTTTGTTATTAATGCCATGGCGCCAGCTGATGTTGCGTCAATTGTGGTTGATGAAGACAAACACACGATGGATGTTGCCGTTGAAGCCAGTAACCTGGCACAGGCAATCGGCCGTAATGGCCAGAACGTGCGTTTAGCTGCACAGCTGAGTGGCTGGGAACTGAACGTAATGACGGCGGACGATCTTCAGGCGAAGCATCAGGCCGAGGCTCATGCCGCTATTGATACCTTCACCAAATATCTTGATATCGATGAGGACTTTGCCACCGTTCTGGTAGAGGAAGGTTTCTCTTCTCTGGAAGAATTGGCTTACGTGCCAATGAAAGAACTTCTGGAAATCGATGGTCTTGACGAAGATACGGTTGAAGCGCTGCGTGACCGCGCCAAAGCTGCATTGACCACGCTGGCCCTGGCACAAGAAGAAAGTCTTGGCGACCAAAAACCCGCTGATGATCTGCTGAATTTAGCGGGTCTGGAACGTAGCATGGCATTCAAATTGGCTGCGCGCGGTGTGTGTACGCTGGAAGATCTTGCCGAGCAGGGTATCGACGATCTGGCAGATATTGAAGGGCTTAGCGATGAGCAAGCCGGCGAGCTGATTATGGCTGCACGTAATATCTGTTGGTTTGGCGATAACGCGTAATAAACTGTAGCAGGAAGGAACAGCATGACAGATGTAACCGTAAAATCGCTGGCAGCTGAGATTCAGACCCCAGTTGATCGCCTGGTACAGCAATTTGCTGATGCAGGGATCAAGAAGTCTGAAGTAGACTCAGTTACCCAGCAAGAAAAAGAGACACTGCTGGCACACTTAAACCGTGAACACGGTAGTGCGCCTAACAAACTCACGCTGCAACGCAAAACGCGTAGCACCTTGAATATTCCGAGCACCGGCGGAAAAAGTAAATCGGTGCAAATCGAGGTCCGCAAGAAACGCACTTATGTAAATACGCCGGAAGCTGAACAAGCGAAAGCGGAAGAGCAGGCACAGCGTGAAGCGGAAGAGCAGGCACAACGTGAAGCGGAAGCAGCAGCGCAGAAAATCGCTGAAGAAAAAGCTAAACGAGCGGCCGAAGAACAAGCCAAACGTGAGGCCGCTGAAAAAGCTAAACGCCAAGCAGCGGAAAAAGAAAAAGTGACGAATCAACAAACCGACGAAAAAACCAAGCCAGCTCAGACTGATAAAGCACGCCGTGAAGCTGAAGCTGCCGAGCTGAAACGCTCTGTAGAAGAAGAAACACGCCGTAAGGTCGAAGAAGACGCTAAACGCGTTGCTGAGGAAGCCCGTAAAATGGCAGCCGAAAACGAAGGTAAATGGCCAGAACCTGTGGCAGAGCAGACTGAATCTGCTGATTACCATGTGACCACTTCACAACATGCGCGCGCCGCGGAAGATGAAAACGACGCCAAAGTTGAAGGTGATCGCCGTAGCCGCACTCGTGGTGGTAAAGCAACTAAGCAGAAGAAAGGCAATAAACTCTCTGAGTCTAAAGCTGATCGCGAAGAAGCACGTGCTGTTGGCCGTAAAGGCAAACGTAAACCAAGCACCTTGCAGCAGAGCTTCAACAAGCCTGTTGTGGCAGTTAACCGCGACGTCGTCATTGGCGAGACAGTAACTGTTGCTGAATTGGCAAACAAAATGGCTGTTAAAGGCTCTCAGGTCATCAAAGCAATGATGAAACTGGGCGCAATGGCAACCATTAACCAGGTTATCGATCAGGAAACAGCCCAGCTGGTTGCTGAAGAGATGGGCCACAAAGTGATTCTGCGTCGTGAAAACGAACTGGAAGAAGCACTGATGAGCGACCGTGATACTGGCGCTGAAGCCGCTGCCGAGCATCGCGCTCCGGTGGTGACCATCATGGGCCACGTTGACCACGGTAAAACCTCTCTGCTGGATTACATCCGCTCCACGAAAGTGGCATCAGGTGAAGCCGGTGGTATTACTCAGCACATCGGTGCTTATCACGTTGAAACTGAAAACGGCATGATCACCTTCCTGGATACTCCAGGACACGCCGCATTTACTTCAATGCGTGCTCGTGGTGCTCAAGCGACTGATATCGTGGTGCTGGTTGTTGCAGCTGACGATGGCGTGATGCCACAGACTATCGAAGCTATTCAGCATGCCAAAGCAGCGAACGTGCCGGTTGTGGTAGCAGTGAACAAAATCGATAAGCCAGCTGCTGATCCAAACCGTGTTAAAACTGAATTGATTCAACACGGTATCATATCCGAAGATTTTGGCGGCGATGTTCCATTCATCGAGGTATCTGCGAAAGTCGGTACGGGTATTGATAACTTGCTACAAGCAATTCTGCTGCAAGCAGAAGTCATGGAACTGAAAGCAGTTCGTACTGGCATGGCAAGCGGTGTGGTTATCGAATCCTTCTTGGATAAAGGCCGTGGCCCAGTTGCTACCGTGCTGGTTCAACAAGGTACTCTGAACAAAGGCGATATCGTACTGTGTGGCTTTGAGTATGGCCGCGTGCGTGCGATGCGTGACGAGCTGGGCCGTGATATCACGTCTGCGGGTCCGTCTATTCCAGTTGAAATCCTGGGTCTGTCCAGTGTTCCGGCTGCTGGTGACGAAGTTACCGTAGTGCGTGACGAGAAAAAAGCGCGTGAAGTTGCACTGTATCGTCAGGGCAAATTCCGTGAAGTTAAGCTGGCTCGTCAGCAGAAATCCAAGCTGGAAAACATGTTTGCTAACATGACCGAAGGCGAAGTTTCTGAACTGAATATCGTCATCAAGTCTGACGTACAGGGTTCTTGTGAAGCTATCTGTGATTCACTGGAAAAACTGTCTACCGATGAAGTGAAAGTTCGCATTGTTGGTTCAGGCGTTGGTGGTATCACCGAAACTGATGCAACATTGGCAGCAGCTTCTGGCGCAATCATCCTTGGCTTTAACGTCCGTGCTGATGCTTCAGCGCGTCGTGTCGTTGAAACTGAAGGCTTGGATCTGCGTTACTACTCAGTTATTTATAGCCTGATCGACGAAGTTAAGCAGGCGATGAGTGGTATGCTGGCACCTGAATACAAACAGCAAATCATTGGTTTGGCTGAAGTTCGTGATGTATTTAAATCACCGAAATTTGGCGCCATTGCTGGTTGTATGGTGACTGAAGGTGTGATTAAGCGTAACAATCCAATCCGTGTTCTGCGCGACAACGTGGTTATCTATGAAGGCGAGCTGGAATCCCTGCGCCGCTTCAAAGATGACGTTAACGAAGTTCGTAATGGTATGGAATGTGGTATCGGCGTTAAGAACTACAATGACGTCCGTGCTGGTGATGTGATCGAAGTATTCGAAATTATCGAAATCAAACGTACCATCGCTTAACCACCTCTGATTTGCTTATATCCATTTGGGGGGCCTTGGCCCCCCAAATTGTCTGGAGAATCCAAATGGCAAAAGAATTCAGCCGTTCTCAGCGCGTTTCACAGGAAATGCAAAAAGAGATCGCTCTCATCCTACAGCGTGAAATCAAAGACCCTCGTGTTGGCATGGCTACCGTGTCTGGCATCGAACTGTCCCGCGATTTGGCGTACGCTAAAGTCTTTGTGACCTTCCTGAATGTGTTAACCGATAACGCTGATCCGGATACGGTTAAAAATGGCATTAAAGCACTGCAAGATGCTTCCGGCTATATCCGTACTCTGCTGGGTAAAGCGATGCGTTTGCGTATCGTGCCAGAATTGACCTTCGCTTATGATAACTCTCTGATTGAAGGGATGCGGATGTCTAACCTGGTGACTAACGTCATCAAAAATGATGTAGAACGTCAGGTTAATCCAGGTAGCGACGAGGAGAAGTAATGGGTCGTCCACGTCGTCGCGGCCGTGACATTAACGGCGTTCTGTTATTGGATAAGCCGCTGGGCCTCTCCTCTAATGACGTTTTGCAAAAAGTAAAACGTCTCTTTAGTGCTAACCGTGCAGGTCATACCGGTGCGCTTGACCCACTGGCAACCGGTATGCTGCCTATTTGCCTGGGTGAAGCGACCAAGTTTTCCCAATTTTTGCTCGATTCAGATAAACGTTATCGGGTTGTTGCTCGTTTAGGGCAGCGCACTGATACTTCGGATGCCGAAGGCGCGTTAATCAGTGAGCGGGAAGTCAATGTGACTCAGGCGCAGATGGATGCCGCTCTGGATAGTTTCCGTGGCGATAGCCAGCAAGTGCCGTCCATGTATTCTGCACTGAAGCATCAGGGTAAGCCGTTGTATGAATATGCCCGTCAGGGGATTGAAGTAGAACGTGAAGCTCGCAGTATTACGGTTTACGAATTGCAGTTTATCCGCTGGGAAGGCAACGATCTTGAGCTGGAAATTCATTGCTCTAAAGGAACTTACATTCGCACAATCATTGATGATCTGGGCGAATTGTTAGGTTGCGGTGCTCATGTGAGTTATCTGCGTCGATTGCAAGTGGCCACTTACCCCAGTGATCGCATGGTAACTTTAGAGCAATTGACGGCCATGGTTGAAACCGCACAGGCAGAAGGGCGTTCACCTAATCCTGAGCTAGATTTGCTGTTATTGCCGATGGACAGCGCAGTCTCAAACTTCCCTGAAGTCAATCTGTTACCCGCGGTTGCTGCGTATGTTAAGCAAGGGCAACCGGTGCATGTATCAGGTGCTCCTGGTGAAGGTATGGTGCGTATCACTGAAGGCGAAGAGCATAATTTCATTGGTATTGGCACCATTGCAGAGGATGGCCGTGTCGCTCCGAAGCGTTTGGTTGTGGAATACGCGGAGTAAGCCCAAGCGGCCTTTCTTGCGATCCCGCAGTTCAAAGAGTAGAATAGTGCGGCTTACATATTGGGTTGCTGAATTAGAGATCGGCGCCTGTCTTAATTTATCTATATATTTGGAGTTGTATCATGTCTCTAAGTGTTGAAGCGAAAGCTAAAATCGTTGCTGACTTCGGTCGCGGTGCCAATGACACCGGTTCAAGCGAAGTTCAGGTTGCTCTGTTGACTGCTCAAATTAACCATTTGCAAGGTCACTTCTCCGAGCACAAAAAAGATCACCACAGTCGTCGTGGTCTGCTGCGTATGGTATCCACGCGTCGTAAGCTGCTGGACTACCTGAAGCGTGAAGATGTAGCGCGTTATGCTTCCCTGATCGAGCGTCTGGGTCTGCGTCGCTAAGTCTGCGAGTTTCGGGAGAAAGGGGCCAAATTGGCCCCTTTTTTCTAAGAGCAATGATAAAATACGCTAGTATATTATTGTTGTTGTTTTATATTTTTATAAAATAGGATCTTCCGGTGCAGAGGTTCGCGCGGCTAATGAGAGACTTTAACTCAATCAGAGTTAAGGATTGTCATTAGTCGCGAGGATGCAGTGTGAAGGTATTAGTAACAGGTGGATGAGATCGTCAATACGATCCGGCACCGCATATAGTATAAGGATACTACTTTGCTGACTCCGATTATTCGTAAATTCCAGTACGGCCAACATACCGTCACTATTGAAACTGGCATGATGGCTCGCCAGGCAACTGCTGCTGTAATGGTAAGCATGGATGACACCGCAGTATTCGTTACTGTTGTTGGCCAAAAGAAAGCTAAACCAGGCCAGAGCTTCTTCCCTCTGACTGTTAACTATCAGGAGCGTACTTACGCTGCTGGCCGTATCCCAGGCAGCTTCTTCCGTCGTGAAGGCCGCCCAAGTGAAGGCGAAACACTGACTTCACGTCTGATTGACCGCCCGATTCGTCCACTGTTCCCAGACAGCTTCCTGAACGAAGTTCAGGTTATTGCGACCGTTGTTTCTGTTAACCCACAAGTTAACCCAGACATCGTGGCACTGATTGGTGCATCAGCTGCGCTGAGCCTGTCAGGCATTCCATTCAACGGCCCTATCGGTGCTGCTCGCGTTGGTTTCATCAACGACCAGTACGTACTGAACCCAACCACTGACGAGCTGAAAGAAAGCCGTCTGGACTTGGTTGTTGCCGGTACTGCTGCTGCGGTATTGATGGTTGAATCTGAAGCAGACATCTTGTCCGAAGATCAAATGTTGGGCGCGGTTGTCTTCGGCCACGAACAACAGCAAGTTGTGATTGAAAACATCAATGCACTGGTTGCCGAAGCAGGTAAACCTAAGTGGGATTGGCAGCCAGAAGTTGTTAACGAAGAGCTGCATGCGCGTGTTGCTGTATTGGCTGCAACTCGTCTGGGTGATGCCTATCGCATTACTGAGAAACAAGAGCGTTACGAACAAGTCAATGCTATCAAAGCTGACGTCACTGACACACTTTTGGCGCAAGACGATACTTTAGATGCTGCGGAAATTCAGGATATCCTGGGCAGCGTTGAGAAAGATGTTGTTCGTAGCCGTGTATTACGTGGCGAACCACGTATCGATGGTCGCGAAAAAGACATGATCCGTGGCCTGGATGTGCGTACTGGTGTCTTGCCTCGTACCCATGGTTCTGCGTTGTTCACCCGTGGTGAAACTCAGGCATTGGTTACCGCAACACTGGGTACGGCTCGTGATGCGCAAAATATTGATGAGCTGATGGGTGAGCGTACTGACTCATTCCTGCTACACTATAATTTCCCTCCATATTCTGTTGGTGAAACAGGTATGGTTGGTTCACCGAAGCGTCGTGAGATTGGCCATGGCCGTCTGGCGAAACGCGGTGTGATGGCAGTGATGCCAAGCCCGAGCGAATTCCCTTACACTGTACGTGTGGTTTCTGAAATCACCGAGTCTAACGGTTCTTCCTCAATGGCTTCTGTCTGTGGCGCTTCTCTGGCCCTGATGGATGCAGGTGTGCCAATTAAAGCCGCTGTTGCAGGTATCGCAATGGGTCTGGTTAAAGATGAAGAAAACTTTGTGGTTCTGTCTGACATTCTGGGTGACGAAGATCACTTGGGCGACATGGACTTTAAAGTGGCCGGTAGCCGTGACGGTATCACCGCACTGCAAATGGACATTAAAATTGAAGGTATCACCCGCGAAATCATGCAGGTGGCTCTGAACCAGGCTAAGGGTGCGCGTCTGCACATTCTGGGTGTTATGGAACAGGCTATCAGCACACCTCGTGGCGATATCTCTGAGTTTGCTCCACGTATCTACACCATGAAAATCAATCCTGAGAAAATCAAGGATGTGATCGGTAAAGGTGGTTCTGTGATTCGTGCACTGACTGATGAAACTGGCACCACGATTGAAATCGAAGATGATGGTACCATTAAGATTGCAGCAACAGACGGCGATAAAGCGAAACACGCTATCCGTCGTATTGAAGAAATTACTGCTGAAATCGAAGTGGGCCGTATCTATGCGGGTAAAGTTACTCGTATCGTTGATTTCGGTGCATTTGTTGCTATCGGCGGCGGTAAAGAAGGTCTGGTTCACATTTCCCAAATCGCTGATAAGCGCGTAGAGAAAGTGACTGACTATCTGCAAATGGGCCAAGAAGTGCCAGTGAAAGTAATGGAAGTTGATCGTCAGGGCCGTATCCGCCTGAGCATCAAAGAAGCCACTACTCCTGACGCAGAAGCACCGGCACCAGAAGCAGCAGAGTAATTTAGTATTCCACAGCTCCTTACTCATTAGTGGGGAGCTGTGTTATCTCGAGGGCAGGATGCTCTTGTGTTAAACAAATGGATGAAAGGATATTTATCCAATGTTTGTCTTCGGGAGTAGGAAATGAAGCCTTTCTTGCGCTGGTGTTACGTTGTGACAGCACTCATGCTGGCAGGATGCAGCAACCATGATTGGCGTAAAGACGAGGTATTGGCAATCCCGTTGCAACCTACGTTGCAGCAGGAAGTGATTCTGGCTCGCATGGAACAAATCCTTGCAAGTCGGGCACTTACGGATGATGAGCGCGCACAGCTTTTATATGAGCGCGGAGTGCTGTATGATAGCCTCGGGCTACGGGCACTAGCGCGAAATGATTTTTCGCAAGCGTTAGCTATTCGTCCTGATATGCCAGAAGTTTTCAACTATCTGGGCATTTATTTAACGCAGGCAGGCAATTTTGATGCTGCCTATGAAGCGTTTGATTCTGTACTAGAGCTTGATCCAACTTACAATTACGCGCGTTTAAACCGGGGTATCGCTCTGTATTATGGCGGTCGACTCCCGTTGGCGCAGGATGATCTGCAGGCGTTTTATCAAGACGATCCAAATGATCCCTTCCGTTCGTTATGGCTGTATCTGGTGGAAAGAGAAATCGATCCCAAGGCAGCTGCAGTAGCGTTACAACAGCGCTATGAAAAATCGGACAGAGGGCAATGGGGATGGAATATTGTCGAATTCTACTTGGGCACGATCAGCGAAAAAACGCTGATGGAAAGGCTCAAGGCAGATGCAACGGATAACACTTCGCTCGCTGAGCATCTCAGTGAAACTGACTTCTATTTAGGTAAACATTACCTAAGTCTGGGGGACAAGGACACCGCTTCGGCGCTGTTCAAACTGACGGTAGCTAACAACGTTCATAACTTTGTTGAGCACCGCTATGCATTGTTGGAATTGGCGCTTTTGGGCCAAGAACAAGACGACCTATCGGAATCGGACCAGCAATAGCTGACGAACAACTATTAGCCTGATATACCTTGGTTTTTTACCAATGTTTATCACCTTAACGGGTGATGGCCTTTTTGTTCGTTTTATAATCTAATTTGAGCCGGTTCACACTTTTCAATGAAAATGACTGAAAATTTTCTCGACGAGTTATGTAGACTGGCTGCCATTATTAATGAGGCACGTGTACATGACTACTGAGCTTGAAACCTCTTTTGCTGATTTGGGGCTGTCTGCTCCTATTCTTTCCGCCCTTACTGCTTTGGGTTACGAAAAACCATCTCCAATTCAATTGGAATGTATTCCACACCTGTTGAACGGTCGCGATGTTCTTGGTATGGCGCAAACCGGTAGTGGTAAAACTGCTGCTTTCGGGCTTCCGCTGTTGCACAACATTGACCCAGAACTGAAAGCGCCACAGGTGCTGGTACTGGCTCCAACCCGTGAGTTGGCGATTCAGGTTGCTGAAGCATTAACTAGCTTCTCTAAAGATATTAAAGGCGTTAACGTTGTGGCCCTGTACGGCGGCCAACGTTATGACGTTCAATTACGCGCTTTGCGCCAGGGGCCACAAGTTGTTGTTGGCACCCCAGGTCGTCTGTTAGACCACCTGAAACGCGGTACCCTTAATCTGTCCAACCTGAAAGGTTTAGTGCTGGACGAAGCAGATGAAATGCTGCGCATGGGCTTTATCGAAGACGTCGAAAATATTTTGGCTCAGATCCCAGCTGAACA
This sequence comes from Yersinia alsatica, assembly GCF_902170305.1. GTDB lineage: Bacteria > Pseudomonadota > Gammaproteobacteria > Enterobacterales > Enterobacteriaceae > Yersinia > Yersinia alsatica. The sequence continues at coordinate 73,669 of NZ_CABHWW010000023.1, forward strand.
TCAGACTGCGCTGTTCTCTGCGACTATGCCTGAAGCGATTCGCCGTATTACCCGTCGCTTTATGAAAGAGCCACAGGAAGTACGTATTCAGTCTAGCGTGACGACTCGCCCTGACATTAGCCAAGTTTACTGGAAAGTGGGCGGTGGCTATCGTAAAAACGAAGCACTGGTTCGTTTCCTTGAAGCTGAAGATTTTGATGCGGCGATCATTTTCGTCCGTACTAAAAACGCCACTCTGGAAGTTGCAGAAGCCCTTGAGCGTAGCGGTTATAGCAGCGCTGCACTGAACGGCGACATGAACCAGGCCCTGCGTGAGCAGACTCTGGAACGTCTGAAAGATGGCCGTTTGGATATCCTGATTGCAACTGACGTTGCTGCACGTGGCTTGGACGTTGAGCGTATCAGCCTGGTTGTAAACTATGATATCCCTATGGATTCAGAGTCTTACGTTCACCGTATCGGCCGTACCGGTCGTGCAGGTCGTGCTGGCCGTGCGTTACTGTTCGTTGAGAACCGTGAACGTCGTCTGTTGCAGAACATTGAACGTACCATGAAGCTGACTATCCCTGAAGTTGAGCTGCCAAATGCACAACTGCTGAGCGAGCGTCGTTTAGCTAAGTTTGCTGCTAAAGTTAGCCAACAGCTGGAAAGCAGTGATTTGGATATGTACCGTGCATTGCTGGCTAAATTGCAACCAGAAGAAGAGTTTGATATCGAAACTCTGGCTGCTGCACTGCTGAAAATGGCACAGGGCGAACGTCCGCTGATCTTGCCACCAGAAGCTCCACGTCGTCCACAGCGCGAATTCAATTCTCGCGATGACCGTGGTAGCGATCGTGGCCGTGACCGTGATCGTGGTGACAGCCGTCGTGACAGCCGCCCTGACAGCCGTGATGGTGGCGAGCGCCCAGCACGTCGTGAACGTCGTGATGTTGGCGAAATGGAACTGTACCGCATTGAAGTGGGCCGTGATGATGGTGTTGAAGTTCGTCATATCGTTGGCGCTATCGCTAACGAAGGTGATATCAGCAGCCGTTATATCGGTAACATCAAGCTGTTTGCTTCCCACTCAACTATCGAGCTGCCAAAAGGCATGCCGGGTGAAATGTTATCTCACTTCACCCGTACCCGTATCCTGAACAAGCCGCTGAACATGCAGCTGTTGGGTGATGCACAGCCACATGAGCGCCGTGAGCGTCCAGCTGGCGGTAACGGTGGTGAGCGTCGTGGCGGTGGCCGTTCATTCGGTGGCGAACGTCGTGATGGTGCCGGTGCTCCTCCTCGTCGTTCATTCGGCAGCGATCGTGCTCCAGCCGCTGGTGGCGAGCGTCGTCCACCACGTGATGCTCAACGTTCATCTGCACCACGTCGTGATGATGCCGCTGCACCTGCTGCTCCAGCACCAGCGCGTCGTCGTTTCGGTGATGCATAAGTCTTAGTCATCTCTGATGATTAAACATAAAAACCAGCCTTCAGGCTGGTTTTTTTATGTCTGATTTTACCGTTATATAGAGGTTGTTCTTTGTTTTGCTCATGCGCATTTGTTAATTTGAGCCACCGATAGATACCATCAAAGTAAACCAATAGGTTGACATTATGGCAAGGATGGCCAAAATTATAAACGGCGAAAAAACTTTCCTATCAGGCTGTTAGGCTTGGCAAGAAGAGAGTTAAGCAACTTAGATGCAATAAATCGAGCCGAGTTCTTAGCCGCTATTGATGACTTTGAACGTTATGGACCCGCTTCTGGTATTCCAAAAGTGGAGAAGGTTGAGGGCAATATGTATGAGCTTAAAGCCCAGAGTAGAAGCCATTGGCTTCGAGGGTTTTATTTTCATTACTTTGATGGCCTCTACGTTATTACTCATATATTTGCAAAGAAAACCAATAAAGCACCAGACTCTAGCAAAGCACTTGGATTACGTAGATACCAAGACTTCCTTCGAGCACAGCTTGAGAAGTAAATTAGCTATAAAAAGAGGTGGTTATGAAAAGTGATCTGGAACTGCACTCTTGGGATGATGTTCGAGCTGAGCTTTTGCAAGACGAAGAGACCGCAAAAGCCTATGCCATTGTGATGCAACGTAAGACACTGCTTAATAACTTAATCGAAGTGAGAAAATCCAAGCAGTTGACGCAAGTTGATATTGCGAAGCGTATTGGTGTAAGCCGGCAGGCGATAAGCAAATTCGAAAAAGGTGAGTCTTCCCCAACGATTGATACCCTTATTGGCTACGCTACTGCCATGGATATAGACTTCGTTGCAAATATGAAGAAAATATTTGTTCAGTCATCTTGATGATTAAACATAAAAACCAGCCTTCGGGCTGGTTTTTTTATGTCTGCGACATTCAATTCAACAACAGATTACAGGCGTTCAGCTGATTGCAAATCTGGTTGCAAACTGGCGACAATCTCAAATGAATGCAAGCGAGCTTGATGGTCAAAAATCTGGCCATTTACCATCAGTTCATCAGCCTGGGTTTCTCGCAATAATGACTGAAGGCCGTGCCGGACTTTGCTTTTGTCACCAATGATGGATAGGCGCAGCGCCTGATCAACACCAAACTGTTCGGCTGGCGAACAGATGGTCTCCATATCTTCAACTGGTGGTGGTAGCTGGCCCGGTGTCCCACGGCGCAGGTTAACAAACTGCTGCTGCATCGAGGTGAATAGGAAGCGGGCGTCACGTTCGCTGTCTGCGGCCACAACATTCACGCAGACAATGGCATAAGGCTTGGACAACTGGGCTGATGGCTTGAAGTTTTCCCGGTACAATTTCAGCGCCTGGAACAACATGTCTGGAGCAAAATGCGAAGCAAAAGCAAAGGGCAGGCCCATGGCTGCAGCCAGTTGCGCGCTATACAGGCTAGATCCCAGTAACCATAGTGGAACATGCAAACCTTGGCCGGGGACAGCTTGCACCGCTTGTCCGGGTTGCACTTCTGCAAAGTAAGCTTGCAGTTCACGAACATCTGATGGGAAGTTATCTACCTCGCCAGATAGATGGCGACGCAAAGCCATCATCGTGCGCTGATCACTGCCGGGAGCCCGGCCAAGGCCGAGGTCGATGCGATCAGGATAGAGCGAGGCGAGGGTACCAAACTGTTCGGCAATGACCAATGGCGAATGGTTAGGCAGCATAACTCCACCGGAACCCACTCGAATGGTGCTGGTGCCACCGGCAATATAGCCAATCAGTACTGACGTCGCGGCACTGGCAATGCCGGTCATATTATGATGTTCAGCCAGCCAGTAGCGGTGATATCCCCACTTTTCAGCATGTTGAGCCAGATCCAGCGAGGCATGAAATGCATCTCGCGGAGTTTTACCCTCGGCTATGGGGGATAAATCGAGTACAGAAAGCGGTACAGGCTTGTTATTAGCCACAGATACATTGTTATCAGTCATAGAATCGTCCATCTTAATCTCATGTCGAGTCGCTTGAAGGGCGAACACATTAATTTACAAACATATTTTTGAAGCTATATTGGGTTATAACCGCATTTATTCGCGTACAAAAAATGACATAAAATGCAAAGCTATTACCTATAGCAGCATAATATAAATAGTGAGTGCCGAAGGGGTAATAAATGCGGCGATTAAAGGACTATTAAACCTATGAAGAAAAAAACGTTATTTACCCTGCTGTTAGTGGTCGTGGTGATCTCCATGGCGGTGCTATTCCGGGCCCATAACCAAAACCTGTTATTGCAGGGCGAAGTGGATGCACCGGAAGTTATTGTGTCGTCAAAAGCCAAAGGCCGGGTGATTGAACGCCATGTGGAACGTGGCGATGACGTTAAAGCCGGGCAATTGTTGATCACGTTAGAAAGCCCGGAACTGATGGCCCAATTAGCTGGGTTGGAAGCGGCTCGTGATCAAGCTCAGGCGCAGTTGGATGAATCGCTGCATGGCACGCGAGAAGAGAGCATCCGCAATTTAAGGGCCAGTTTGGCACAGGCGCAGGCAGAATATGAGAATGCGCTCCATACCTATAACCGCAATAATAGTGTGGCGGCTAAAGGGTTTATTTCTGCCTCTGAATTGGAAGATTCACGCCGCGCCAAAGATACTGCCTATCAGCAGGTTCAGGCCGCTAAGGCTAATTTGGATGAAGGTTTGCATGGCGATCGCGTTGAGTTACGTGATAAATACGCTGCTGCTGTTCGTCAGGCCGAAGAAGATTTAGCGCAATTGAAAGCACAAACCGACGATTTACAGGTGCGCGCCCCGGTCGCCGGTGAAGTTGGCCCGATCCCGGCGGAAGTTGGTGAATTGCTCAATGCCTCCAGCCCGTTACTCACATTAATTCGCCTGCCGCAGGCTTATTTTGTCTTTAACTTGCGTGAAGATATTCTGGCTGATGTGCGCAAGGGGGATAAAATTTCACTGCGCGTACCGGCTTTGAAAGATAAAGAAATTATGGCCGAAGTGCGCTATATCGCCCCGTTGGGGGACTATGCCACCAAGCGCGCAACCCGCGCCACCGGTGATTTTGATCTGAAAACCTTTGAAGTTCGCCTCTATCCTGCGGAACCTGTTGAGGGTCTGCGACCAGGAATGAGCGCGCTCTGGCAGTGGAAAGAGTAAGTGGCAAAGGTCAGAGGCAGAGTCATCGACAGAATACAGGCTGGCTGGCGCTGTTTTAGTCGCTATTTTGGTCAGGAAACCCGTTCGGCATTTCGCAGCCCGGTGTTTCACTGGCTCAGTTGGTGCTTCCCACTGTTGCTGTTTATCTTAATCAGTAGCAATTTTTCTGAAGGGACTTTGCTGGATTTACCGGTTTCAGTGGTCGATAACGACCATTCGCCGCTATCCAGATCATTGATTCGCAAGCTGGATGCTGGCTCTCACGCGCATGTCGTGACCTATGAGGGCGGATTAGATGAAGCCCTGCGCCGTCTGCGTAGCGCACAAGATTATGCCTTACTTTATATTCCAACTGATTTTGAAGCTGATGCTCTGGCAGGCCGTCAGCCCAGCATCGTGCTGTATTACAATGCACTGTTTTATGGGGCTGGTTTATATTCCACGCAAGACTTCAGTGGTTTGATAACCGAAGCCAATACCACTTTCCGCACTATTATTGCTGGCGAAATGGGGGAAACCTTACCACCGCTGGCCAATGTGACGCTCTCTTATGGCAGTTTGTTCAATGCCAGTGGCAGCTATATCTATTATCAGCAGTTTGCCGCCACTATCCATTTATTGCAGCTATTCGTGATCACCTGGATGATTTATGTTTTGGCTCGCAGTAAAGCATTATTGACCGCCAAACCTTTCAGCTTGGCGCTGCTGGGCAAATTGGCACCTTATACCCTGTTTTTTACCACGTTATTGATGGTAGAGATTGCGATGCTGGTGGGGTTCTTTGGGGCTAGAGTCAGTGGCAATCCGCTATTTATGCCCCTGATTGGCTTCTTTTATGTCATGGCTGCCCAGAGCATTGGGGTGTTGCTCTTCACATTTACCAGTAGCGCAATTACTGCCTACAGCTTGATTGGGATTATCGTCAGTATCGCGTTAACCTTTTCTGGTATGGCGGTGCCTGAGCTGTCGATGCCATTACCCGCTCGTATTATTTCCAATATTGAACCACTGACCCATGCGCTCTATGCCATGTTTGATGTGTTCCTGCGCCAGGTACCGGCCAGTGCTATTTTCAGCGTCTGTGCCATTTTGCTGGTTTACCCGCTGGTCATTTCTCTGCTGGTACGTAATCGCCTGCTGATCCGGCTGCAAAAGCAGGAGACTATCTGATGAACAGTGGCTTAAAGAGCTATTGGCAGACATTCAGCCGGGTGTTGATGGGGATGCTGGAAAAGCCTATGTGGCTGATGCTGTTGGTATCACTGTGCGTGATGAGTATGGTATATGCCAATCGTACTGTGTGGGATCTGCCGGTGGCGGTAGTGGATCAAGACCATAGCACCGCCAGCCGCCAGTTGATTCGCCAGTTAGATGCCACCTCGAAAATTTCCATCAAAACTTATGACAATTTGCCGGATGCTCAGCGGGATCTGGCGTGGCGGAAATTATTTGCAGTGATCATAATGCCGACGGATCTGGAGAAAAAGATCCTCAATGGCGAAAGTATTGTGATCCCGGTTTATGGCGATGCCACTAACCGTCTGGCTAACGGGCAGATCCAGCAGGATGTGGTCGCCGCTTATCAACAATTATTGAATGAATATAACAGCGGTTTGTTATTACGCAGTGGCTTTACTCCCGGTCAGGCGGAAGTGCTGTTAACCCCGATTCGCGGGCAGATTCTGGAGGTATTTAACCCCGGAATCAGCTTTGCCGCCATCATTTTCCCCGGCCTGTTGGTCATGTTGTTGCAACACTCATTATTGATTGCCTGTGTGCGCGTCAGTATCGCCATGAAGAGTGCACCGTCGGGGAAACCGTCGATTCCCGTTTATCTGGGCGGGCTTTCTGCACTGCTCCCTATCTGGTTATTTTTATCGATTGTGTTGTTTGTGCTGTGGCCGTGGCTATTGGGCTATCGCCAGACAGCATCAATTCCCGAGGTGCTGCTGTTGACCTTCCCATTCTTGCTGGCGGTGCTGGGGTTGGGCAAGCTGGTGACTGAGTGTCTGCGCAGTGTTGAAATGATCTATCTGACACTTTCATTTGTCACCATGCCGATTTTTTACATCTCTGGCACGATTTGGCCGCTACAGGCGATGCCGGGGTGGGTGCGGGCTATCTCTTCCATGCTTCCCTCAACTTGGGCGACTAAAGCTATTGCTGGGGTCAATCAGATGGGGCTGTCCCTGCGAGATGTGGTGGGCGATATGCTGATTTTATTATTGTTAGGCGCAATTTATACCTTGATCGGGATTAGCGTGGGAGTATTACGTAACCGTGTGGAGTTGCGGGCATTGCTGCGAGGGAAATCGGCGGTCAAATAATTAAAAACCGGGCGAGATACTGCGCCCGGTAACGTGCTAGGGAACTAACTCTAATCCGGCAAGCCGTCGCCAGTAGCCGTTGCAATCTGCTTTATCCGCCAGAGTCAGCGGGTTCAACCCCAACTCATTCGCCCGGAATTGGTCAATCACTGCCAGCGTCTCGATGCTTTGCGGTGAAAGACGAACAATATCCACTAAGCCTTGCATGGAAATCAGAGAGTTACCGAGGTTATAGCAGTAGCCACTTTGGGTCTGAATGCCATTAAGAATGAAGACTTGCTGGTCTTCTTGCGAGAGCACCGGCCGCCCTTGCGGATACTTAATGCAGCAGGTTTCACATTCATCTTTGGCCCGATCTTCTGAACGCGCAGTAAAACAGCGGGCAGAATAAGCTAGCGGGAGATGGCCATAGCCCATCACTTCCACCTCAAACTGATTGCGGAAACCCAACTCTTCACACTGTTGCAGCACATTCGCCAGCCAGTCGCGGGAGAGTTCAACCGGCATACACCAACGCATCATGCCCTGACGGTGTAAAATGCGCAGGGTATAGGCGTTGTAGCAATTCAGGGCATGACCCGCGACAAACGGCAAACCGCGCTCCGCAGCCATATTCACTGCACCCAAATCGTTAGCTTCCAGCAAGAATTCGCCATTTTCCACATAGCGCTTGAGCTCATTTAACTCTGATGGTGCTTGCAGCAGCGCCAAGGTGGAAATCACCACTTGCTTGCCGCTGGCGGCAACTTCTTTGGCGAGAGCCAGCCAATCACCAACCTTCATTTCGCGGCGTTTGGTACAAACATTCTCACCAAGATAAATAATATCGGCGCTGCTGTCGGCTGCGGCCTGATAAAAAGCTTCAATATCGGTTTTTGGCCAGTAATAGAGTACTGCGCCTAAGGCGTACTTCATGTTTCCTCCGGCTACTGCCACTTACGATGATAAGCGCCCAGGGTGGTTTGGGTGCCTTCGGACATTGCGCCCAGTTGTTCCATCCATTCCGCTTTGGCGGAAAATTGCGCTGGATTAGCCAGATAGCGGTCAATTGCCTGCCGCCAGACTTTGGCAACTTGACTGACATAAGCAGGGCTGCGCTGGCGTCCTTCAATTTTTACCGAGGCAATATTGGCGGCAAATAATTCAGGCAACAGCTCTAAGGTGTTTAAGCTGGTTGGCTCCTCCAGTGCGTGATAGCGCTGACCATCCACCAGATAGCGCCCTTTGCACAGTGTCGGATATCCGGCGTTTTCGTTATCTTCATAACGGTCGATTAATACTTCATTGAGGCGGGATTCCATCCCTTGCGGGGTTTGCTGCCAGCGTACAAAGCGCGCCGGTGAACAAGCACCCACGGTATTGGGTGATTCACCGGTCAAATAGGATGAAAGATAACAGCGGCCTTCGGCCATAATGCATAAGCTACCAAAAGCAAAAACTTCCAATGGAACCGGGCTGGTACGCGAAAGTTGCTTTACCTGATGCATCGAGAGCACGCGCGGTAAAACTACCCGAGCTACATCAAAGTGGCGCTGATAGAAGCGGATGGCTTCATCGTTGGTGGCCGAGGCTTGTACCGAAACATGGCGCTCAACTTCAGGGTAACGCTCGGCGGCATATTCCAGCATGGCCAAATCAGCCAAAATCAGAGCATCAGCACCCAGTTGCGCCGCCATATCTACCGCCCGTTGCCAACGGGAATAGCCGTCAGGGTGAGCAAAAGTATTAATGGCAATATGTAATTTACGCTTGCGGCTGTGAACGTAATTTACCGCTTCCTGTAGCTTTTTATCAGTGAAATTAAGCCCGGCAAAATGGCGAGCATTGGTATCATCTTTCAAGCCGATATAAACCGCGTCGGCACCATTATCGATTGCGGCCTTTAATGCGGGTAAATTGCCGGCAGGACAAAGCAGCTCCATAGAATTTTCCTGAATGAGTCAGTAGCCACCTTACTGGCAGTACTACTGGCAATAGAATGTTCCCCATCCGAAGATGATACTCATATTTATCGAGTGGCGATTTTAGTTAACCTGCCGAGCACTGACCTTGATTTAAGGCAGTTTCTTTCGCATTGGTGGCTTTCTTCTAAGATTTAGCAAAGATCTGATGCAAAATTTATTGATATAACCCGCTTTCCTATTTCACCAATGTGGCAAAATGCTGTTATTCAATATCACTTTTAATTAAAGGGGGCATCGCCTGTGTTGGAACAACTACGAGCACACCTCGTGCGTCAAGGGCCAGCGCTACTGCGGGGGCCACTAAAACTGACCCCGTTCGCCATACAACGCCAGATATTGGAGCAGGTGCTGAGCTGGCAATTCCGGCAAGCACTGCTGGATGGTGATCTCGAGTTTCTGGAGTCCCGCTGGTTAAAAATTGAAGTGCGTGATCTCGCATTGCAATGGTTTATGACGGTAGAAAACGGTAGGCTGGTGGTAAGCCAACAGGCTGAAGCCGATGTTAGCTTTAGTGGTGATGCCAACGATCTGATTTTGATCGCTGCCCGTAAAGAAGATCCGGACACGCTGTTTTTCCAGCGCCGGTTACGAATTGAAGGGGATACCGAATTGGGCCTGTATGTGAAAAATCTGATGGATGCCATTGAGTTGGAATCTATGCCGACGCTACTGAGAGTCGGTCTGCAACAATTGGCTGAGTTTATTGAAGCCGGTCAGCAAGAGGGTGCGGCCAGTACTTCCCGTACATTAGCATCGTGCTGATCCGGGTTGAAATTCCGGTGGATGCGCCGGGGATCGACGCGCTTTTGCGCCAGGCTTTCAAGCGAGATGACGAAGCTGAGCTGGTGCAGCAATTACGTGAAGACGGCTTACTGACGCTAGGTATTGTGGCGACGGATGATGAAGGCGGTGTCGTCGGTTATGTGGCATTTAGCCCGGTAGATGTTGGCGGTGAAGACCGTCAATGGGTCGCCCTGGCTCCGCTAGCGGTGGAAGAGAGCTTGCGTCGGCAAGGTTTGGCGGAGAAGCTGGTATATGAAGGCCTCGATTCCCTGAATGAGTTCGGTTATGCCGCAGTCGTGGTGCTAGGTGACCCTGCTTATTATCAGCGTTTTGGCTTTGTTCCAGCTGCTGGTCATCAATTGACGTGCCGTTGGCCGGGTACCGAACAGGCTTTTCAGGTTTACGCGCTGGCGGAAGATGCACTGGAGAATGCCGATGGCGAAGTGGTGTTTTCTGACCCATTCAATCGGTTTTAATCAGTAATGTTGCCAATGAAGAAGGCTGGTTCATCACCAGCTTTTCTTTTTGCTGCTTACTGAGTTGCTTCACTCGATATTCCAGTTTCAACGCAGTCGAACGATCCCCTGCTTCACAGTGAAATACCAGCGATAGCTCCCCTTTGCCTCGTAGCGCTTTTGCGCCTTTTCCTGCCTGATGTTGCGTCAATCGACGTGTGACATCCGTCGTAATACCGGTATACAGCATGCCAGTGGCGGTGCGCAGCAGATAGAGATGCCAAAGGCTATCCGACATAATCTTATCCCAGTCCGGGGGTAGCGGTTCGGAACATTATTACCGGAATTCCATCTTGCATCCTGTCTTTTTTTATCTGCTGGCACCTGAACTGATTAAATCGACCCTATTTTACTTACTTAGTCTTGGCTGCAAATTCAAAACGTGGTGAAACCAGGCCGTACAGTGTCCAACCGAGGAAGGTCACAATAGCACCCCAAGTCATGGCTTCCTGACCTGAACTGTAAAGTGCATAGAAGCTATACATTGCACCGATAAAGGCAATGATATTGGCTTTACGCGCTTTTGCTGGCGCCACATTGGCGGTTTTCTGAATAATCACCAGTGCTGCCATCGACAGAATATAAGGGATGATATTGGTTACTACCGCCAAATTGACCAGCACATTGAACTGTTTATTCAGTGACGGACTAATCGTCATCAGGGACAGCACGCTCTGGATGACAACAATGGTCAACATCCCTTTAATTGGCGCGTCGGCTTTGCTGACTTTAGAGAAAATTTTCGGGAAGAAGCCTTCATCCGCAGAAGATTTAAAGACTTGGGCGATGGTGAACTGCCAGCCGAGCAATGAACCCACACAGGACATAATCATCAATGCCATGATGATTTTACCTACCGCTGGAGTGAACATATAAGCGAATGCCAGACCAAATGGCGCAGTTGAGTTAGCCAAATCCATATTTGGCACGATACCGGCAATCACGTTGGTGGAAATGATATAGATAACCGCTGCACCTAAAGTCCCACCCAAGACGGCGATCGGAACATTACGTTCAGGGTTTTCTACCGCATCGGTATTCGCACAGGCAGATTCCAGACCGAGGAAAGCCCACAACGTCATTGAGATAGAGGAACCAATAGCTTCAAAGGTTGGCACGCCATGTGGGTTCCATGCTGCGACATAGGCTGAACCACTAAACCAGAACCAGCCAACAATAGAGATGCCTACCACCGGGATAATAACCCCCCAAATGGTAACGCTACTGATTTGCCCAGTGATACGTGCGCCGCCGAAGTTAGCCACGGTTGCTAGCCACAGTACGCCGATGGTGGCAATACAGATCCCTAATGGGGTTAAGGTGGCCCCCAGTAATTCGGTACCGTACCCGACCGCCGATATGGCAATGGCGATGTTGGCGATTAACAGTGATGCGCCATAGGTATAGTTGGCCATAAAGTTGCCAGATTTGCCGAAAGCATATTCTGCATAACCGCCCATCCCGCCTGATTTACGGCTGAACATACCGCATTGGGCGAATGCATAAGCCAATGCCATGGAACCGACTGCGGTGACTAACCATGAAACGATAGAAATCGTCCCAACTTCGGCGAGTTTGGTTGGCAGCATAATTATGCCTGATCCCATCATATTGACGGCGGTCAGAATAGTCAGCTGTACGACTCCCATCTTATTATTTGTTTTACTCATTTTTATTATCTCTTTTTAAATTTCAGAGACTGCGAGAATAATTTACTCCCGCAGGTTTGAGTTAAGGTTGGTGTTGTCAAATCCCCTGATTATTTAAAATTACAGCATGGTTTTCTGCCGGGCTGTGTTTCTAAATATCTTGGAGATGAAATTATCTATTCTATTAATTATTTCATCATATAGCCGTATGCGCGGTTCCATCCATCTTCATCGACTTGTAAATAAACACCTTGTAATTCAGGTGCAAAGCCTGGCAATAAGTTAATACTTTCTTCAAGTGCCAGGAAATAACGTTGAGCAGCTCCGCCCCATACTTCACCAGGGACAACACACAATACTCCAGGTGGATAAGGCAGTGCGCCTTCAGCGGCAATTCGACCTTCTGCTTTACACAGTGGAACTAATTCAGCATGCCCACGGACGAATTCAATATTAGCATCTTGAGGATTCATCATAACTTTAGGGAAATACTGTTTGCGGAACATCTCTTTTTGCAGCTGTTTAACATCGTAGCTGACATAAAGGTCATGCATTTCCTGACATAATTTACCGATGGTATAACCTTTGTAGCGAGTTTCGTTATTACGGTAAACCGTCGGTAATACATCGCTTAGCAGTGCATCTTCTTCAATGAAACGTTCAAATCGGGCAATTTGCGCTACCAAATGTTGCATTTTCGCCAAGTCTTCTGCCGGCGTTAATAAGAACAGGATGGAGTTAAGGTCACATTTCTCTGGCACAATCCCATTCTCGCGCAGGAAATTAGCCAGAATAGTTGCTGGAATACCGGATGCAGTATATTCGCCAGTATTGGTATCAATGCCTGGGGTGGTTAATAACAGTTTGCATGGGTCAACAAAATATTGTGACTCTTCATAACCTTCAAAAGCATGCCATTTTTCGCCGGGAATGAAATTAAAGAAGCGCAAGTCTTGCGCCATAGCATCTGTGTCATATTGTTGCCATGGTTTGCCATCAACTTCTACCGGAACAAAAGGCTTAATCATGCTACAGGTATTTAAAATCATTTTACGGGCTTCAATACCGGTTTTAACACAATCTAACCACATGCGTTGACCACTTTTGCCTTCATGCATTTTCGCATTAACATCTAATGCAGCAAATAATGGATAGAATGGGCTGGTGGATGCGTGCAACATAAAGGCATTATTAAAGCGTTTATGATTGCAGTAACGATCCTGACCTTTAATATGTTTATCTTTCTTATGAATCTGCGAAGTTTGTGAAAAACCAGCTTGTTGTTTATGCACTGATTGAGTAACGATAATGCCCGGATCGTTTTCATTCAGTTCAAGTAATAATGGTGAACAATCTTTCATCATTGGAATAAATTGCTCGTAACCCACCCACGCTGAGTCAAACAGAATATAGTCACAGAGGTGGCCAATCTTATCCACTACCTGACGGGCATTATAAATTGTGCCGTCATAAGTCCCCAGTTGGATGATCGCCAGACGGAATGGACGCGCTTCATTAGCACGGTCAGGAGCTACGCTACGTATTTGTTCACGCAGGTATTTTTCTTCAAAACAGTGAGCGTCGATACCCCCGATGAAGCCAAATGGGTTGCGGGCAGTCTCCAGATATACTGGGGTTGCGCCAGCTTGAATTAGTGCGCCATGGTGGTTGGATTTATGGTTATTACGGTCAAACAACACCAAGTCGCCACGGGCTAATAGTGCATTGGTTGCCACTTTATTTGAGGCAGATGTGCCGTTCAGTACGAAATAGGTTTTATCGGCATTAAATACTTTTGCCGCATGTTTTTGAGCATCGCAAGGCGCACCTTCGTGAATGAGCAAGTCACCTAATTTTACGTCAGCATTACACATATCCGAGCGGAAAATAGTTTCGCCGTAGAAGTCAAAAAATTGACGACCAGCCGGATGTTTACGGAAGAATTGACCACCCTGATGTCCTGGGCAAGCAAAGGTTGAATTCCCCATTTCTACATATTTTTTTAATGTACTAAAGAAGGGGGGCAGCAACTCTTTTTCATATTTTTCAGCTGCTGATTCCAGTTGTTTACCGTAAAAGTCAGTATTGTCACCGCACAGTTCAAATACCCCGTTTAAAGACGGTAATACATCGGTATTTAATTCTTCTTCACAACAAACAGCCGCGAAAATTGGAATCTCAAGACCTAATGAATGGATGCTATCAATCACACCATTATTAATGTCCTGAACAGAAAGTACGACGGCAGCAACATCAGTAAAATCCGTGTGTAAAACATCCACTACTTCTCGCTGTGATTCAAAGCAAGTTATAGCTGATGTACTTGCCGCGATATTTAATTTTTTCATTATAAATTCTCGTTTATTTTAAGAGGCTATTACGCCTACATTATTTGTTGGTTTATTTAAGTTCATTTCTATTAAATTTTATGTATAGCAGTCCGTATCAATGAAATAGAATTCATTAATAAATAGTCTGCTTTTTCTGCGCAACACTATGGCTGAATTTTAGGCATAGTATTCCCTATGTCATTTAACAAGAATGACAAAGGCGACATTGTTTTTTTACTGGATAGCTATGTTTCTGCTGGAAGACAAAAAACACTTGGCCGATGTTGATTGATTAATAAATCGCAACCATCAAATAGGCGTTAAAATATAACTGAGTGTTAATTTCTTCGGAGAAAGCAGACAATAGTTAACATCACGCAAAGGCAGTAGGCACTTTTCGTCTCTGTTAAAAATTGCGCATAGACAATGACTATCCAATAAAAACGGATGTCATCGCAGGAAGGATTTTATCTAAAATGGAAATAGGAAAAGTTAAAATAACTACGATGTGCCGGCATCATTAAATGCGTTGTCCGCCTTATATGCGCCATTTTCTTGTTGTTATTTTCCATTTGCGTAAGGTCTCTATTTTTTTAAACAAATTTTGGTTTTAAACAAGGTTTTCGTTTTAAACAGTAATTTATAAAAACGAACTGATGGCGGCTATTTTAGTCATAACACTTATTCATTCTGTGACTGACATCATGTTTTTCGCCGATTTTAAAATGTGTTTTGACTAAAGTATGAATAAATTGCTTTATTTATTCATTTTAAACGGTATTTATTCAAAACTGTACTGTATGTTATGCAAAACACTAAGGTTATATTTAACACGGCGGATACATCGACTGGTCTATTATTATGCAATATAAGCAATGAGAGCGGGTTCTTAATAAAATTTGTGTTTTATTTGTTAATCCCAAATTATTTGTTACATCCTCATTTATACGAAAATTATGCATATAAATTCATATTTATCTTCTGCGGTAAATGCTAGCTAAATCACGTTATATGGCACTTTTTCACCAAAAACCACATTATTAGGGAGGATGTGCTGAGATTGCTCGCTGGATCAGCGATAAGTGCGGGGAAAGAGGGGCAACGACTGCCCCAACATGAATAAACTTAACTGAATAGCGGAAGGCTACTGCGGGTTAAGGGGATTTTTACCTGCACAATCTGCTGTTGACGCGTCAATTCGATAGATAATATCTCGCCATCATTCTCCACTTGTACCAATGAAAGTGGGTCGTTGTTGTTCATATCAAATACCGCTGTGATATGCGCCTCTGGTTGGCGATGACGCAAAATCAGATAACTAATATCTCGCACTGATGGATTGGCGGGCGCTAATCCTTGAAAGAGCGTGGCATCGGCAGCTAACCATAGAGATAGTGGGCGCGCTGCGGTCTGATAACAACATTGGGTAACCCCTTGCAGTTGCCGGGCGGTAACCTGATGTAGATATTGCATCGGCCCGTGGTCACAGAAGGTGGCGTCTTCACCCACGACCTCGGTGGCGACCCCGTCGATATGCAGTGTCCAATCCCACTGTTGTTGATGTGGATTGATAATGCTGCTGATATCGATGATGGCATCTTCCAGCCATAAAATACGGCGGCGGAATTTAACGTCACGGTAAGCTTCGCTATCCCATTGCACTCGGGTATGGCTATCCAGTTTCGGCGCTTCTTGGCTCCAATCCACCTCTGTATCCAGCCAACTGAAGTTGGCAGATTGATGCCAGTTATGAATCACTGGCACCGCTGGCGGCTGATTAGTTTGGTTAATACTGAGTGTGTTGTGAGTGGCACTGTTTTTGTAATAGCCGTAATGGAGTTGCGCACCATAGCCGGTAGTGCCTAAATCCGGCAGGATCTCTTGCTTTTGCTCGAACAGAATTAAATTCAGCCGATCATAATGATCATGTTCACCCCCATAGGGGCTATGTTTTATCAGCAAGGCTCGGCCAGATTGTGGCTGACGCAAAATAGTCAAACCGCAGTCTGGGGCATGCAACGTATCTGTTGGAATGACATCCACCACTGGTGGTGGCAATTCTTCAACGCCGTACAGTAGCGCATCCAGATTGAGGCGTGGCTGCTGGCGATAAATATGGTGCAGGGCGGCGGCATATTCATCATTGCCATAGGTTTTAAACGCAAACTCATACAAATGTGCATGATTGAGCTGCTCTTGCCCGGCGGTGCAATCATTGATGCGCGGGAATGTGCCATCTGGCATCAGCAGTTTGAGGGGGAAGCTGAGCATATCGCGATAATAGGGCAAAGCCAGCAAACTATAGCGGCTGTCTGCCGCCAACTTTTCAAATGACCAAAAGCCTTGCAGAGCATAAAAGTGATAATGCACCGAGCCTTCAAACCACAATCCTTCATTGAACAGCCCATGCTCTAATTGATAGCGCAGGCCATAATCGGCATTAACTGCAAACTCAATATAGTGATCTTCAGCCAGGATCAGGCCGATCACGGCAATCGCGCTACTGATTTTGACTTCATGGTTATGCAACTGACGGGTGCGGTGCTGCATCAGAAAATCAGCCCCTTCACGCAATAAGCGCCCGGCAATACAGTCGCGTTGTTCTTGGCTGAGTGCATCGGCGATAAAATCATAACCCAGCGCAAAATCGAGCAGGCAATTGGCTTCACACAGAGTCTGAGCATTTGCCTTGCCCGGCCCGTTGTACGGGATGCCACCATGAACTTGGTAATCAGGATAATAGCGGGCATAGTTGATCAGAATATCCCGCACTTTATTGAAGTAAATTATCTCGCCGGTCAATTGCCACAGTAGCCCCAATTGATTACAGGCTTTGGCATTCAGACCATTGAGTGCCCGCCACCAGGCACCGTCATAGGGCTCACCACTAAACAGCTGAGAGTCCACCGGACAACGGTGCTGGGTAGGGGAATGACGATCCCACTCCAGTTGCACACCGTGGTCGGGACAATAATAGTAATGGTTCCAGGTCGCGATACCAGTGGCAGGGACCCGTGTTTCTGAATCCAAAACCACCCGATTATCCGCAATCAGCGTGGCAATAATCTCCGGATGCTGTACAACTCGCTGGCGGATTTTAACCATCTGCCTGTCTGTAAACTGCTTCATATCTGGTGCTTCCTCGGCTATACCCTGGGTATTTGAAGCTGCAGGATTGTGAGCTGCGCGCTATTACTCGCCTCTTCGAGGCCGCTGCAAGCCGTGTTCAAATCTGCTCCCGACAGATTTGTCTCCCGAATCACTGAGTTGAGTAAGTGATTCGGGATGAGTTTGCTTGCCGCCGACCTGTAGCTCCTATGTCTTTGGGTATTGGCTTATTTTTGTGTTATCGGGTAGAGCAGGATTTCAACGGCATCCGGGTATTTTGCTATCAGGTATTGCGCTTTCTGTTGGAAATCAGGGTCTGCCGGATAGGCACGCGCGGCAGTAATCATATTGACCAGCGCTTTTTTATCTTGCACACCATCCAAGTCTTTATACGGCCATGCTTGGTCGGTATTGATAAAACCAGCCACATATTGATAGCCTTTTTTCAGACTGTGTTCGTCCAGGCTAAAGTTCCAGATATCTTTGTCGGCAACTTCACCAAGGCGACCCAGCTTGTTGTAGGCTTCCAGATGGAAATTGCTGTAATGCCACGGGCGAGTACGTTCCAGTTCAGCATTTTGACGGCCTTGCATATCAAAATGCGACGGAATTCGGCGTAATTGAGTGATTTCCAAGCGCTTTTGCGCTGCCGCTTTTTGGTCACTGAACAGAGCAAAAGAGGCCGCCTGCACATCAAAGTAGGTGCCGTGGTTATTGTGCCAGTTATCTTCTTCGAAGCCATTTTGGCTGGTTGTCATCCATTGATAGAAATCTTTGTACCAAACTTTGATCGCCTGATAGTCAGCTTCAGTAAGTACATTGGCCGGCCTTATCAATTCAACTGCATCAATAACATCCACCAGCGCCCGGCTATCAATCAAACCAATCCCACGGCCTTCATTGATACCGGGTATTGCTTGAGCATATTGTAAATTCGGATTCATTCGGGTGTTTGGATTGACGAACCAGTTGACCAATTGATCTCGTGCTTTTTCGGCATACTCCGGCTTGCCGGTAAAGCGGTAAGCCAATGCCAGATAATAGACATCTTCACTGAAGCTATTCATGCGTTTCTTATCAGTTGCGTCGCTATTGGCATCTGGATTTGTTTCGCCATCTTTACGCAAATAAGGCATACCATCTTTCTTACTTGGGTCTGGCCACCAATAAGGTGGGAAGCTGTAATAGTCGTGCTTATCGCCACTGGCAGCCAACAGACTTTTATCCATGACGGAATAGAGTGGTTTTTTCAGCGCTTTATCTGCCTTAGTTATCAGATTTTTATAGGATTTCTCGTATAGCGGGTTGTTTTGCTTAACCTGGTCAATGCTATAGTTTATATCATCCACTTTTAATAATATTGGATGACTTTCCGCCGCATAAATAAAGGGTGATGACCCTAGAAGAATAGCCAGCAATAGGTTTCTTTTACCCAGAAATTTCATCATTACTTTCCTTATTCTTTATGGTTTACATGATTAAAAATAAAGTAATTTGGTTAATTTAATTAATAACTCATTTTTTATGGAATATATTTCTTACCCTTGTAAAAACAAGGTTATTAAATGTTCTGCTGCTATTTTTATAAAAAAGAACACTGTTCCATTTCAGATGGATTTGAATTCTAGGGCAAAGTTTTTGGACTTTTGTGATACAGATCCATCTTATAAATTATCTGTAAATAAATGATTTAAACTGTGACTGATATCAAATTAAATCTTCGGATTAGACGTTTTTTAGCCAATTTAAATAATTATGTGATTTTTTTAGTTCTTAAAATGAAGATTTTAATTTATTGTTTTATATGATTAATTCTGTTTTTATTGATTTTTATGTCATTTTACAAATGTGATCTTAAGCAGAAATTTATAAATGGAATTAAGTTTTATTTTTTATGGTGTAGTTTTTTGTTTTTCTCTGAGTTCTAATGTTATCGAGTGTTTCGTGATTTTATTCTGTTATTTAAACTTCTGGGTAAATTCAAAAAAATTAGATATCAACGAGGACGCTAAGATGAAGACAAAAATGATAATGTCAAAAGTAAAAATAAAATCTTTGCTGTTATTAACTTATTTAGCCATGGGAATTCCTTCTCTTCACGCAGCAGAAACCTTGCAAGTGTGGATCCGTGCTAGTAATGATTCCAAGAATATTTATAAAACTGAAGCCGAGACGTTTGAGAAGAAAACCGGCATTAAGATTGAATATTTCAATGCCACAACCGATTTTGAACAGCGTCTGGCGCGAGCTGCCGCGGGTAACGCGCTGCCAGATTTGATTTTCAATGATGCCGTGGCAATTGGGCAGTTTGTGCAACTGGGCATTGTTGAGCCGATAGAGCCGAAAAATATCATTGGCGGAGAGAATATCTTCGATACCGCTTGGAAGAGTGCCCAATATATTGATGGCAAATATTATGGTGTGCCCACTTCAGCACAAACTTTCGCTTTGTTTATACGCAAAGACTGGCGGGAAAAACTGGGGTTAGAACAACCGAAAAACTGGCAAGACATCAGTGCGTTAGCAAAAGCATTTACTTTTAATGACCCCGATGGCAATGGCAAAAACGACACCTACGGCTTTATTCTGCCAGCGTCAACCACTCGCGGTTATGCCAGCTGGTTTATCAGCTCTTATCTCTGGCAAGCAGGCGGTGACTTTATTCGCCCAGCCGGTGAGGGCAAGTTTAAAGGTTCTCTGGAAGAGCCAGCAGCGGCTGAAACCTTGAGTTTCATGCGTGGCATGGTGTGTGACAAAACCGTCCAGCCGGGGGCGATTAACGCCACGACGGCAGATGCCATCCCTTCATTCCGATCTGGCCAAAGCGGCATGTTCTTCTCCGGCCCGTATCACATTGCTTTATTTGATAAAGATCCCGGTAAAGAGGCTTTCGAAGTGATCCCGCCACCAGCAGGGCCAAAAGGGCAGGCAACACTGGCTGAAGGCACCACGGTGTTTATGATGAAGAGCAGCAAGCAAAAAGAAGCCGCTCAGAAATTCATCGAATTCATGATTTCACCTGAAGGTCAGCAAATCGGCATGGGAATGGGGAGCAACAATATGCCGGTAGTGCGGTTGTCGATTAATAAACTGGTTGATACCAAAGCAGTTTACAACGACCCGCGCTGGGCAATGTTTGCTGATTTGTACGCCGAACATGGCCGCTATATCCCGCAAGTGCCTAACTGGACGCCGATTCGCCAAGTGACGTCTGAAGGTTTCAACCGCATCTTAGCCAACTGTGCCAGTGATATCCCTGCTGAATTAAAAGCAGTGAATCAGAAAGTTAATGATGAGTTGGCTAAACAGAATGTCTTAGGGCAGTGAGTAAATCATGATAACGCTAACCCCCCGACTAAAACGTAATCTGGTCCCGTGGCTGTTCCTGGCCCCGGCACTGGTCATCTTCACCTGGTTTAAATTCATCCCGATGCTGCAAGGGCTGGTGATGAGTTTTTACAAGGTTAACTTTAACCAGCCAAATGAGTGGGTCGGGTTTGATAACTTTTCCCGCGCTATGGGTGATGAAGCACTGCATTCTGCCGTCTTCAACACGCTGTTATATGTGGTGGTCACCATGGTGGTGGCCGCCTTTATCTCCTTCTTCTTAGCCATGCTATTGGAAGGACCGGCTCGGCATCTGCGTTTTATCCGTACTGCTATCTTCTTGCCAGCGGTAACCAGTGCGGCGATCGTCGCCGAAATGTGGCGGATTCTATTTAACCCAACCAGTAACGGCGTAGTGAACCACATCTTGTCGTGGTTCAGCATAGAAGCGCAGGGTTTTCTGGCAGATACCGATCAGGCGCTGTGGACAGTGATGATGCTGCATATCTGGAAAGCCGTGCCTTACAACATGGTTATCTTTATTGCTGGGTTAGCGGGTATTAACCGCGATTTATATGACGCCTCGAATGTTGATGGTGCCAACTGGTGGAACCGCCTGCGCTACGTCACGTTGCCGGGCATGATTCCCGCGCTTTCTGTGGTGCTGATGCTGTCGTTTATTCGTGGTTTCCGTGTGTTCGCTGAAGTTTATGCCACCACTGGCGGCGGCCCATCTAATGCGACGGAAATGATCATGACCCATATCTACAAACTGGGCTTTGAGCAGTTTGATTATGGCTATGCATCCGCGGTGTCCTTCCTGTTATTCGCCTTCACTGTGGTATTGACGATTTGTCATCTCACATTGAAAAAGCGCATCGCCCGTTACTAACCTGAGCCGGAGACTGGTAATGAAAAGTAAAACTTGGAACAGTATCGGCCGCTGGATTATTTATGGTCTGCTGCTGGTGGTCTTTGTTGGCCCGTATTGGGGCATTATCGCCACCGCATTCAGTGGTGCGCCAGTAAAACCCGGTGAGCTGCTGGCCTGGCCAAATCAGTTCTCGTGGGAGAACTTTATCTTTGCCTGGATGGATATTGGCGTCTGGCAATACCTGCTGAACTCCATCGTCGTGGTGTTCTTCGGCACGGTTTTGCAGGTGTCAGTCAGTGCGCTGGCGGCTTATGCCCTGGCACGTAAAAAGTTTGTCGGGGTTTCTCTGACCAGTTTGATCATTCTCTCGACCATGATGCTGCCGGAAGAAGTGATCGCCATTCCTCTCTATATGATCATCAACTGGCGGCTGCCGGTGATCGATGCTTCGCTGTACAACAGCTATCTGGGCATGATCTTGCCGGTTGTCGGCTGGGCTTTCTCTATCTTTGTTCTGACCGAGTTTATGGCGGCCATCCCGAAAGAGCTGGAAGAGGCGGCACGTATTGATGGCGCCAGTGAATGGCAAATCTTCTTCCATGTCATCCTGCCACTGGTTAAACCGGCATTGGGCACGGTGGTAACCTTCGGCTTTATCATGATTTGGGACCAATACCTGTTACCACTGATTGTGGTTAATCAGGACAGTCTGAATACCATTCCGGTGATCCTCGGCACCTTACGTACTGACGAGAGCATCACACCAAATATCTTTATTGCCATCACTCTGTTGGCGATGTTGCCAAGCATCATCGTGTATCTGGGTCTGCAAAAACATTTCAATCGCGGGATCATGTCTGGCGCGGTTAAAGGCTAGGGAGAAACAAAATGGGATCGGTTGTACTTAAAAATGTCTGTAAATCTTACGGTGACACCCATGTGATCCGCGATGTATCGCTGGAAATTCCTGATGGTGAGTTCTGCGTGTTGGTTGGTCCAAGTGGCTGCGGAAAATCCACCTTATTGCGCATGATTGCCGGGCTGGAGGAGATCTCCGGCGGCACGGTGGGTATCAATGATAAAGATGTCACTGACGTCGAACCTAAGATGCGTGACATCGCCATGGTGTTCCAAAGCTATGCCCTTTATCCGCAGATGACAGTGCGTGAGAACATGGGTTTTGCGCTGAAAATGGCCAAAATGTCTAAAGCCGACATCAGTAAAAAAGTCGAAACTACGGCAGAGTTATTGGGCTTGCAGGCATTGTTGGAGCGGCTACCAAAAGATTTATCTGGCGGACAGCGCCAACGTGTCGCAATGGGGCGGGCAATTGTGCGTAATCCACAGGTATTTTTGTTCGATGAGCCTTTGTCGAATCTGGATGCCAAATTGCGTACTCAGGTGCGTGGTGAGATCCGCGAATTGCACCAGCGGCTGAAAACAACCTCGGTCTATGTGACCCATGATCAGATAGAAGCGATGACCATGGGGCAGATGATCGTGGTGCTGCGTGAAGGGCGGATTGAGCAAGTCGGCACGCCATTAGATCTTTATGATCGTCCGGCCAATCTGTTTGTGGCGGGTTTTATCGGATCACCCGAGATCAATCAGTTGAAAGGGACAGTGGTGCAACAGGGGGCAGAGTTCCTGCTGCGGCTAGAAGATGGCTCCTTACTGACACTGCCTGTGGGTTTGCAAGTGACCGAAGGGCAAAACGTGGTGTACGCCATTCGTCCAGAGCAGGTCAATGTGGTGGATGAGACTCACAGCGCCAGCGCGCTCAAAGCCACCATTACGGCGATTGAAAATACGGGCTCGGATATGCAGCTGTTTTGCAGCACCGGCGGCGGGCGTTTTACCTCGGTGTTTAAACAGCGCCTGGCGGTGAATGCAGGGGAAACGGTCTATTTGCAACCTAAGCTTGCCGGTATCCACATTTTTGATGCTGACACCGGCGTGCGGGTTGCCTGCCAGGCTGCATAAGGAAGCAATCCCATGACGCCAATAAAAACCGCTGCGACACCGATGAAATTGTACACCTTGGATACAGACTGTTTAATCAAGGCCAAGGCGGTATTGCAGCAGCCATTTTCACCTTTACAGCCGGCGTTACGCCGGTTATTAAGTGAAGCCGATGCTCTACGGGACCAGCCGCCGGAGAGTGTGACGCACAAAACACTGCTGCCGGTGAGTGGTGATGTTCACGATTACTACAGTTTTGGGACTTACTGGTGGCCGAATCCGCGCAAGCCCGATGGACTACCTTATGTGCGGCGTGATGGTCATACTAATCCGCAAAGCCAAAATGACGATACTGATACCCAGCGCATTGAGCGCATGTGTGACCGCTGCCTGACACTGGGGCTGGCCTACTATTTTACCGGCAACAGCCGCTATGCGCAGGTGGCAGCAGAACAGATTCGTTGCTGGTTTTTAGATGCCAAAACCCGCATGAATCCGCATCTGAATTATGGTCAGGCCATTCCCGGTATTGTCTCTGGGCGAGGCACCGGGCTGATTGATACCCGGTTGATGTGGATGGTGATTGATACTATCGGTTTGATATTGCCCGCCAAGTTGCTGGATACCGAGGATACGGCGGTCTTGCAGCAATGGTTCCGCGACTTTAACCACTGGATGTTCCACAGTGAAGTGGGCCACTCGGAATATGTCTGGCACAACAATCACGGCACTTGGTATGACGTACAGCGCGCAGCTAATGCCATGTTTTATGGTGATCGCGGGCTGGTCTCTACCATTATTAGGCAAGGAATAACGCAGCGGCTGGCTGCGCAAATTGCACAAGATGGCAAGCAATGGATGGAGCTGGAGCGAACCGTGCCGTTCCACTACTCCCTGTTCAATCTGGAGGCGCATTTACTGCTGTGTCGCTACGGCGAACATGTCGAAATTGATCGCTGGGAGTGGGTGCAGGATGGCCGTAATGTGCAGCAGGGAATCGACTATCTACTGCCATTTATTGCTGAACCTGAATTGTGGCCCTACCGTGATTTACGCGGCATCGATTATGACAGCGCATTGCGGCTGTTATTACAGGCGGCCAGAGGTTACCCCAAAGATGCCCCACGTTATCAGGCAGCTCTCGCTACTTTACCGCCAGAGACCCTGACATCCCGTGATCGTCTGTTGTGGCAGAGTTAGTAGAAAGGCAAAGGTGATGTACACTCAGGGCTGTTTTTCAGCCAGTGAGTGATGTCAATAATGAGTGACGTGAATAATCCTGATGACCTGTCGATCATTACCCGCTTCCTGCGCCGGCAACATGTGCTGACGCTGTGCGCTGGCAGCGGTATGGATATGTGGTGTGCCAACTGTTTTTATGTGTTTGATGAAGCACCAATGGCGCTTTATCTGATGACAGAAAAGCATACCCGTCACGGCGAACTGATGCAGATTAACCCGCAGGTTGTCGGCACTATCGCCACCGCGCCGCGCACCGTGGCCTTGATAAAAGGCATTCAATATCGCGGTGAAATAACGCCATTACAGGGTGAGGCTGAGCAGGCTGCCCGCCAACGCTATTGCCGCCGCTTCCCCGTCGCAAAAATAGCTTCCGCCCCTCTCTGGCAGCTGACGCTGCTGGAAATCAAGATGACCAATAATACCCTCGGTTTTGGCAAGAAATTGCACTGGAATGCCCCTCGTCCTTGAGATTGCAGCAGTGTTAATTGTTCTCATTATTTGGCCCATTTATGGGCCTGGCTTTTGTGAGCTTGCCGCAGATATCGCTCAAATAACAGACAATAAAGCTATCCCTTGAGGCATTATTAGACCATTGCAGTCTATATTGAGTATTTATTGCTTTTTTTGAGTTATATATAGCTCGTAAGAGACTATAATGATTCGTATGTGAGTCATTATTAAGTTTTAAGTGAAAATATAATCATATTAATTTGACTTATATATGAATCGTAATGGTAGTTAACGTTTTACATATGAATCATTAAGGCTGGGCTTATGCCGAAATCTATTGTAAGAACCTATTCAAGATATACCGAGGAAGCACTGCAGCTGCTTGCAACCTCTGTTCGGGCCGCCAGACTGGAGAAAAAACTGACAGCTGAGGAAGTCGCCGAGCGAGCAGGTATTTCCAGAAGCTTACTACAGCGGATTGAGAAAGCAGATCCTCGCTGCGGAATTGGTGTTGTATTTGAAGTGGCTAAGATAGTAGGTGTTAGTTTGTTTGAGGAAGAAGCAGATATGAGTACGATGATTATTCACCGCAAACGAATTGAAGAAAAGCTTAGCCTTCTTCCGCGTCGTTCAAGGAAAATAACAAGGAAAGTGAATGATGACTTCTGACAGTGAATATAAAGAAGCTTACGCATGGATTTGGTTGCCTGGTGAAACTAAACCTATCGTTGCAGGGTTACTCAGTTTAGAGGGGAAAAGCATCGTTTTTAACTATGGTAAAAGCTACCTGGAACGCATAAACGATGAACCTCGTGCAATTCCTATCTATGAACCTGAATTACCCTTAAAGGCAGGAATACTTCCTCTTTTGCCAAGTCTGAGTATGCCGGGATGCCTCCGGGATAGTGCTCCCGATGCGTGGGGGCGCAGAGTTATTATCAACCGCAAGCTCGGAAAGAAAGCCGCGGATATGGATACGGCAATTTTTGACGAGCTGACTTATCTTCTTGAGTCGGGTTCTGACCGGATCGGTGCTCTGGATTATCAGCGTTCTCCCACAGTTTATGAACCCCGCTCGGCGAATAATGTCTCTATCGAAGAGTTAATGAATTCTGTAGAACGTGTTGAAAATGGCATACCACTCACTCCTGAACTTGACCAAGCTCTTTATCATGGGAGTTCAATTGGTGGGGCTCGCCCGAAGGCTCTAATTGAAGAATATGGTGAGAAGTATATAGCAAAATTTTCAGCTAGTTCAGACCTCTACAGTGTCGTGAAGGCTGAGTATATCGCCATGCGATTGGCTGCATTGGCCGGGTTGAATGTTGCCCCGGTTCGATTACTCAAAGCGGCAGGAAAGGATGTACTCCTCATTAAACGATTTGACAGAGACTATACCCAGCAGGGATGGACGCGCAGGTTGATGGTATCAGCGCTTACCTTGTTTGGGCTAGATGACATGTTTGCGAGATATGCCAGTTACGAAGTACTGGCAGAGATCATCCGTACACGCTTTCAGCATCCTAAGGAGACACTTAAAGAATTATTTTCTCGCTTGTGTTTCAATGTGTTATGCGGAAATACAGATGATCATGCTAGAAACCATGCAGCATTTTGGGATGGGAATAGCCTGGTACTTACACCCGCTTATGA
Organism: Yersinia alsatica; assembly: GCF_902170305.1. Taxonomy (GTDB): domain Bacteria; phylum Pseudomonadota; class Gammaproteobacteria; order Enterobacterales; family Enterobacteriaceae; genus Yersinia; species Yersinia alsatica. The sequence goes on from NZ_CABHWW010000023.1 coordinate 100,446, forward strand.
TATTTGTCCGCAAGGCCGGAGCGGAAATGAGGCATCCCAGGCAATGTTAATTGTTGGCAATGAACGACTCAGTACACGGAGCAATTGCCTTGCCGCGGCACCCGCTTTTCTTCTGACAGCACAGGAGGCGAAAGATATTTTTGAGCAACAGAAAACAGTCATTGAGGACAATTGGCAAAGTATCTGTGATGAGGCTGAGCTTTCAGAGATTGATCGGAAATTATTCTGGCATCGGCAATTTTTAAACCCTTTTTCAATATGATGAGATCTGCAGTAGAACGTCGAATTTACCACATTTTTTGATGGGGTAAGTTTGCAAACCAGTGTAAATACTGTTCACATCAGTTCCCGATTGATTAGTAGCTCGCTTGCCGCCTACCTGCAACGCCAATGACTTTGGGCATAGTCTCTTGGTTCTGATTATAACTGGCTGTTTTCCGGTGTTATGTCATAGTGTTTCTGGTATGTATTATCAGTAACAATTGATTTAATGATTGTCTCCATACTGTGGTGGCGCGGGCATTTTTATCGGGAGGTCAAATGGCAAAGGTATTATTGCTGGGAGCGAGTGGCTTGGTCGGGGGCGAACTGCTGCGCTTGCTACGTTTGGATGCCAGAGTAACATCCATTATTGCGCCGACTCGTAAGCCATTACCTGCCTCGAATAAACTGATTAATCCGCAGGGCGAGAATATCGCCGAGTTGCTGAAAACCTTGGTTGAACCGGTGGATTTGGTCTTCTGTTGCCTGGGTACCACGCGCAAGCAAGCGGGCAGTCAGGCGGCATTTCGTCAGGTAGATTATCGTCTGGTGTTGGCAGCCGGTGAAACGGGGTTACGGCTGGGGGCACGGCATTTCTTGTTGGTAAGCGCGATGGGCGCTAACCCCAACTCTTGGCTATTCTATAACCGCACCAAAGGTGAAGCTGAGCGGGATTTACAAACCCAAGGTTGGCCGCAACTGACATTTGCCCGCCCATCAATGCTGGCAGGCAAGCGCGCAGCCCCACGTCTGATGGAAAGTCTCAGTGCGCCACTGTTTGCCTTACTACCTGATAAATGGCGCTTAATTAAAGCCAAGAATGTCGCGCAGGCGCTGTTGGATGAGGCTTTTGCCCCGCCACAAGAGGGCGTTAAAATTTTGACCTCTGCCCAGATGCAGCGCACATCATAATAAGGATATTGTCTGATTATCTCGGGCAATGATCACCTCGGCCGGGAGTGTATTGTCGCGCGCCCATGCATCCAACTGGTGGCTGATGTGTGTCAGCCAGGTTGCTTTTGGCTGCAATAAATCACTGATGGCGAGTGCCAATGTGACGTCATTATGATTGCGCGGTGGCGGCGATTGTGGCGGATGGCTGCAATCGACCACCAGTAAATCAATCTCTTTACTGGCCAAAAATAGCGCGCTGTCAGCAGGTAGCCCAATCGTGTCCGTCAGATAGGCAATGGCCCGATTAGGGCTTTGCAGCAAATAGCCGAAGGTGATTTTGGAGTGATTTAAGGGCACTGGAGTCACCCGTAAATCGCCAAACAGGATAGGTTTAAATGGGCTCAAGGGCGGCTGAAATGCCAGTATTCCCGGGTGCTTATACAGATCGTCGCAACCGTCTGGGTCCGCTGGGCCATAAACCGGAATGGAATTTCCACACCCCCAGCGCAACGGAAATAACCCCTGAACATGATCCATGTGGTAATGTGTAAGCAAAAAACGCTGAATTTGCCCCGCCGTAAACTGACTTTCCAGTGTTGGTAGCCCCGCATCAATCAATGTGGTTTCCCCCTGATAACGCAGCATGGCACTACAAGGTTGGCGACGTAGTGCGGGTTGTCGTCTGGCGGTTGCACAAACCACACAGTCACAACCAAACACCGGCACCTGTTGGGCGCCTCCAGTCCCGAGCAATGTCAGTTCCATGTTTGACTCCCCATTTCGTTATTTATACCCATCATTAACTCGAGTCATTGAGTTCATTTTGTTGCCGTCTACCTGCAACTCGAAATCTATCGGGGGTAAAGGGATGTTCTCTGCCAGTAATTGCTGAAACTGCTCTAGTGTGTGCTGTAACTCACCATCATTATACAGCCGCAGGCAATTGATGGGCAGCTGCTGCTGATAATGTTGCGCCCGCAGTAAGCGCTCACTGATTTGCTCGCTGTTTTCCCGCCCGCGCTGTTGTAGGCGCTGCGCCAGAATCGCCGGGGAAACCGTCAAACACAGTGGCAATAATTGGTGGTGATAGCGCTGCTCAACTTGGGGTAAATAGGCTCTGGAGCCATTCACCACCACATCCAACCCATGTTGCAGCCAGATATCTATCTCAATGCCGACCCCATAATGGTGCTGATGCGCCTGCCAATAGAGGGCAAATAACCCCTGTTTGGCCCGCAATAAAAATTCCTGCTCACTTAACGCAATATGATTTTCAGCACCGGCATGGGCCGCGCGGGTAATATAGCGGTGCGCCACCATCATATTGGCGGGTATGGCCGCCCGCAGAGCAGACAGCAGGCAATCCTTGCCTGCGCCGGAAGCCCCCATCAGGTAGATTAAGCGCGCCATCAGAACACCTGTATTCCCTGACGCCAGACGTTTTGCACGTAAATATGTTTACTCTGCGAACCGTCATGAGCGCGGGCCAGTATCAAATCTGCCCGTTTACCTTCTGCAATCACGCCGCGATCCTCTAGCCCCAAGGCTTTGGCCGGGTTGCGGGTGACCAAATTGACCGCCTGCGGTAAGGTGAAACTGTTGGCTTCATCCTGCGCGATACGAAATGCGGCATCCAACAGACTGGCCGGGTAATAGTCAGAAGATAAAATATCCAATACCCCCAACGATGCCAGCTGGTGGGCTGCGACATTGCCGGAGTGGGAGCCACCACGGACGATATTTGGCGCGCCCATCAACACCTGTAACCCGTGTTGATGTGAGGCTCTGGCTGCCACTTCAGTGGTGGGGAACTCTGCAATTACACTGCCCAGCGCTTGGGACTCCGCCACATGTTCGGCGGTAGCATCATCGTGGCTGGCGAGTGCAATTCCCCGCTGGCGGCAGTGACTGGCAATCGCCGCTCTATTTGGCCCTGACCAGCGAGCGGAAAGAGTGATTTGTTCCTCTTCAAATTCCACCATTTGCTGATCATTAAGGTGATATTTACCCTGATAATACTCACGATATTTCTCCCGCGAGGCGAACTGGCGCTGTCCTGGTGAGTGATCCATCAGCGACACCAATGAAAGTTCAGGCTGCATCATCAGCTTTTCAAACAGGGGCAGGGTACTGTCATGGGGTAATTCACAGCGTAAATGGATCCGATGCTCGGCTCGATTCAATCCCGCCCGCTGGCTATCCACCACTGCATTGATCATTTTTTGCAGGTTATCCAGCCGATGGCCGCCATCGCGCACATCACCGACGGCTACGGCATCCAAAACCGTGGTTATTCCGCAGGCAACCATCAGGGCATCATGGCTGCTCATTGCTGAATGGGCTGGCCAATCAACCTTGGGACGCGGCGTAAAAAACTTGTCCAGATTATCGGTATGCAGCTCGATCAATCCCGGTAATAGCCAGCTATTTTGTCCATCAATAGCGGCTGAAAGTTGAGTCGGGCGATCGCTGTAGCTGTGGATCACACCATGTTGGATTTCCAGTGATCCGCTGACCACCTGATCTTCAAGAATAAGGTTCACGTTATTGAGGATCATGCGGGGATCTCCGTGCTGACACAAGAGGGCGGTGGCGTCATCGCCAGTAAGCGGTCACTAACGCGGTTACGTATATTTTCATCATGGAAAATACCGACAATAGCAGCCCCGCGCTGCTTGGCTTCATCAATCAAGCCGACCACTGCCGCGCTATTGGTGCTATCCAGTGATGCAGTCGGTTCATCCAACAGCAAAATGGGATAATCCACGATAAAACCACGGGCGATATTGACCCGCTGCTGCTCGCCGCCGGAGAAGGTCGATGGCGCCAAATCCCACAGCCGTGGCGGAACATTGAGACGAGTTAACAGATCCTGAGCGCGCTGCTGGCACTGGTTGCGGTCAACCCCCAGTTCCAGCAAAGGTTGCATGACCACATTTAGGGCACTGATCCGTGGGATCACCCGTAAGAACTGACTGACCCAGCCCACAGTGTGGCGGCGCACCGCCATAATTTGTCGGGCTTCGGCGGTGACGATATCCAGCCACTCCCCCTGATGTTTGACCCAGATATGGCCGCTGTCAGGTAAATAGTTGGCATATAAAGAGCGTAGCAGAGTGGATTTACCGCTGCCGGAATGACCGTGCAGTACCACACATTCACCCCCGCCGACCTCCAAAGAGGTTTGATGCAGTACCGGCAGGCGAATGCCGTGCTGATGGTGCAGCACGAAGGTTTTACTGAGATTTTCAACTCTGAGTTGCAGGTGGTTCATAGTGAGTTCTCGTTAGCCGACTTGCGGATTAAGGTCGAAAGCTAAAAATCAGTTTTGCAGCACCGATGAAACCAAGAGCTGGGTGTAAGGATGATGTGGGTCGTCCAGTACCCGGTCAGTTAGGCCACTTTCAATCACTCGGCCCTCCTTCATCACCAGCAGGCGGTTAGCCAGTAAACGGGCGACGCCGAGGTCATGGGTGACAATCACCACCGCCAACTGCATTTCCACCACCAGATTGCGCAGTAAATCCAGTAATCGCGCTTGCACAGAGACATCCAGCCCGCCAGTGGGTTCGTCCATAAATACCAGCTTCGGATGGGTCACCAGATTGCGGGCAATTTGGAGCCGCTGTTGCATACCGCCAGAGAAGGTGGTGGGCAGGTCGTCCAGGCGGGATAATGGGATCTCGACATCTTCTAGCCAGCGGCCTGCTTGTTGGCGTATTTCGCCATAATGGCGCTGGCCGATAGCCATTAAGCGCTCGCCGATATTGCCCCCGGCCGAGACCTGTGGCCGCAGACCATCCAGCGGATGCTGATGAACCACACCCCATTCAGTGCGCAGCAAACGGCGGCGCTGGCTTTCAGCCATTTGATACAAATCAACGGGTTGCTGTGCTTCAGGGCGGTAAATAATATGCCCATGTTGCGGGGTCAGACGGGCTGAAATAGCCTTCAGCAGTGTGGTTTTACCTGAGCCGGATTCGCCGACAATGCCCAAGACTTCACCGGGATACAGCTGAAAAGAGACATCGCTAAATCCTTTGCCCGGCGCATACAGGTGGGTGAGGTTTTCCACCGATAGCAGCGGATGGCCGATGGGTTGTGCTGGTGCTGTAATCATTGGATATTTCCCTCGCGTGCCGCACTATTTTGTGCGGCGGCCTGCGCCAGTTGTTGCTGACAAAAATCGGTATCCGAGCAGACAAACATCCGGCTGCCCTTATCATCCATCACCACTTCATCAAGATAACTGTGGCGCGAGCCGCACAGGGCGCAGGGTTCATCCCATTGCTGCACCGTAAATGGGTGGTCGTCGAAATCCAGACTTTCCACTTTGGTAAAAGGCGGCAGGGCATAAAGACGTTTTTCGCGCCCAGCGCCAAACAGTTGCAGGGCGGGCATCATATGCATCTTGGGGTTATCAAATTTGGGGATCGGTGACGGGTCCATTACATAGCGATCGTTAACTTTCACCGGGTAGGCATAGGTGGTGGCGATATGGCCGTAGCGGGCGATATCTTCATACAGTTTCACCTGCATCACGCCATACTCCTCCAGTGCATGCATTTTCCGGGTCTCGGTTTCGCGCGGTTCAATAAACCGCAGCGGCTCGGGGATCGGCACTTGATAGATAAGGATCTGATCCTCGCTCAGGGGCGTCTCGGGGATGCGATGTCGGGTCTGGATCAAGGTGGCATCCGTGGTTTTTTCCGTGGTGGCGACCCCGCTGACTCGCTGGAAAAAGCGGCGGATCGATACCGCGTTGGTGGTGTCATCAGCCCCTTGGTCAATCACTTTCAAGACATCATGGCGGCCAATCAGACAGGCGGTTAGCTGGATGCCGCCCGTCCCCCAACCATATGGCATGGGCATCTCTCGCCCACCAAACGGCACCTGATAACCGGGGATTGCCACGGCTTTCAGCAGGGCGCGGCGCAGCGTTCTTTTGGTCTGTTCATCCAGATAACCCAGGTTGTAACCGGCGAGAACCTCAGTCATGGTGTGGCTCCTGTTGTTCATGGGATGGCGGCATCGAGGGTGACAAATACTCACGGCGCAGGCGTTTCAGCAGCTCTAATTCGGCTTGAAAATCGACGTAATGGGGCAATTTGAGATGAGAGACAAAACCGGCGGCCTCGACGTTATCGGCATGGGCTAAGACAAACTCCTCATCCTGTGCCGGGCTGGTGACATTTTCGTCATATTCACGGCTCTGTAGCGCGCGATCCATTAACGCCATCGACATGGCTTTGCGCTCACCACGACCAAAGACCAGCCCATAGCCGCGAGTAAAATGCGGCGCTGTGGATTCCGGGCTGACAAAACCATTCACCATTTCACACTCGGTCAGTAAGATTTCACCAATATCGATAGCAAATCCCAGCTCTTCTGGCTGAATAGAAATAGTGAGATAGCCGGTACGGATTTCGGCGGCGAATGGGTGGGTGCGGCCATAACCGCGCTGAGTGGAGTAACTCAGCGCGAGTAGAAAACCTTCATCGCCGCGCACCAGTTGTTGTAGCCGTGCCGAGCGGTTGCAAGGGTAAACTGGTGGGTTACGGGTGATATCTTCCGGTTGGGTGCCGTCATCAAGCTCTGCTTGAGCCAGTTGCTCTTGAGTCAGTAAATCAAAGACATGAGCACAGTTATGCGGTGATAATTCAGCCTCCCTGCCTTTGGGCGCAAGTGGAGCATCACCAGAGGCCAGTAAGGTGAAATCCAGTAACCGGTGGGTGTAATCGTAGGTCGGGCCGAGCACTTGCCCGCCGGGTAAGTCTTTATAAATCGCTGAAATGCGCCGCTCCAGCCGTATATTCTCAGTTGCCAGCGGCTGACTGATAGCCAGGCGAGGTAGAGTGGTACGATAGGCGCGCAGCAGGAAAATGGCTTCCACCAGATCACCACTGGCTTGTTTGATCGCCAATGCCGCCAGTTCGCGATCATAGATGCCGCCTTCGGTCATCACCCGATCAACCGCCAGACCTAACTGTTGCTCGATCTGTTCGCAATCGATCGCCGGGATCTGTGGATTACCGCGCCGCTGGTGTTCCAGCAATTGATGGGCTGCCGCAATGGCTTTTTCGCCCCCTTTGACTGCAACGTACATCAGCACACCTCCACATGGGTGGTTCGTGGGATAGCCATTAAATTCCCACCACAGGTGAGTAGGAAATCGATACCGGCCGGGAATGCCACAGGCCGATTGAGCAGATAGTTCAGCACCACGGTGGGTAGCAGTGGGGCGATGGTGCGATAGTGTTCAATTCCCGGCCCGCGTAGGCGCAGCGGCGTGCCTTGGTGCAGGCTATCGGCCTGAATAATCACGGTTGCTGAGTGCTCCGGTGACAATTCATTGCCTGCCGGGCAGTCTGCCAGCTGTTTTTCTGTTATCTGAGGACTGAATAGAGCAAAGCAGGCCTTGCTAGTGCTGGCTGTCAGCGGCGCTCCGGTGTGGAAACGCACATTCTGTTGTGCAGTGTCACTGTTGATCAATGGGTCCAGATAGAGTGGCGTTTCCTGGTCCGCCAATGTCAGCAGGAGACTGGTGCTGGCGGGGTTCAGCGGCTGCCAGCCAGTGCTATGCGGCAGGGCAACTAACACTCCGGGTTCACTTAATGCCTTGATAATATGCCGAAAGGCCTGTTGGGCATCCTCTACCGGATGGTCGAAATGGCTTAATAAACTCATTAATCTTCTCCCCGCACCAGTGTGAAGAAATCAACCTTGCTGGTGGCAATAGCGCGGGCGCGTAACTCCCGCCGTTCCTGTTGTGCGGCGGCCAGCGGGTGAATAACAGTATTAAGCAGTAACTCGTTTAACCCCGCCGATTTGCTACCCAGGGTAGAGAGTTGCAGCAACGCATCGAGCAGAGCGCAAAGTTCAGCATGGGGCTTATTGCGCCCAGCAATGTAGCTGTAACCGTAAACATCTGCGTGGTCGTCCAACTTGATCACTGCGCGGGTGATGGTCATATCGCCGAGAATAAACCGGCGGCCTGTGCCCCCCATGCGGGCCTGCAATTGGTTTAAGCCGATCTCCGGCGCGCGGATAACCTGATAACACGGTGCAAGATTTAAGGGTTGCCAGTAGGTGAGCAGTTCATCCGGTTGGCTATGGGCCAACACGGACATCCAGCTCTGTCGGGCAGTCAAGGCGCTTTCCATCTAGTGCTCCATCGTCAGTTCAATCATGTCGGCACGGGTCAGGCTGACGGAGTACTCCGCCACCTGTTGGCTATCAACACAGATATTCAGCGTCCGCACACACAGCAGTGGGGCATGAGTGGCAATTTCCAGTAAACGGCTCTCTTTGGCCTGAGCACGGCGCGCACTGATTCGGGTCTGACTACGGCTCAGCGGTTGTTGCAAATTCTGGCTGATAAATTGATGCAGTGAACCGGAGTTAAAATGTTGCAGAGCGGGCCACCAATTTAGGTCGGGCAGGTAGTGATCGATAACACAGACTGGCACGCCATTGACGCGCCGTAATGTGCGCAAATGGATAACGGTCGTTCCTTCAGTCAGTGATAGCGCTTTTGCTACATGCTCAATACACGGGCGTAAAACTGCTAGTAAGCGCTCACTGGTGGGGTCGCTTCCTTGGTCGAGCAAGTTCTGGCTGAAGCGAGCATTGGCATGCAGCGGGTAGTCATAAGGGCGCATCAGTACCAAAATGCCAATGCCTTGACGGCGCTGCAACCAACCGCGCTCAACCAATTCATCTACAGCCCGGCGCAGGGTATGGCGGTTAACTTGATAGCGATCAGCCAGTTGCTGCTCAGAAGGCAAGTAATCGCCACAGCGATATGCGCCGCGTAGCTCCTGCTCTAGTTGGGCCGCAATTTGTTGATAGCGGGTGGGATAACTGGTCGGTGGTCTAGATAAGTGCATGGCGGATATACCCTCTCTCAGTATTATCACCACTGACTGTTATCCACGATGAAATGGCAAAAGGACGAATATGGACTGGCAAGTGGTGGCGTGTCATGGCGATAACCAGTAAGTGATCTCATCGCTATGCTGGCGGTTTTTAATGACAGTTGGGTTAAGCTCAGATGGCGATACGATGAAGTTTATTTGCGGTTATCGGCGAGCGTTTTTATCTAGTAAATCGACCTGCTTATAGTAAAAAGATTTATCGCATTATCAATCTGATACATATCCTCACCTAAAAATCTCACATTAAACAAAAAATAAACATTATCTTAACTTGAGAGAAACATAAGTGTCTCTTATAGTTATTTTTACGTCGTTGTGACGTTCTCTGTGGGGGGTCATACCATGTGCCCTGATAAAATCAGCCGTCTGAGCAAAATAAGTCTGGCAATATTACTGGCCTGCTCGCTTGCGGCATGTAGTGGAAGTGGCGGCGGTTCTCACAATACTGCGAAGAATAGTGCCGGCCAGACAACCGGTGGAACGGGTTCCGGCAGTGATGGCAGTGGCAGCGGAAGCGATGGTAGTGGCGGGGATGGCAGCGGTGGTAGTGGCTCTGGGGGCGGGACCGGCGGTGGCACGGATAATGGTGGTGGCTCCACAGCGAATAATTCTGCGGTCGGTAATGTGGTCAGTGGTGTCGGGACTGCCGTGGATGGCGTCGGCAATACTGTCAGTGGTGTTGTTAGCCAAACCCCGGTTGGCAGCTTACCCGTTGTAGGGAGCGGTTTGGTCACCGTGGTTGATAGCGCGGGCAATGCCGTAAGTGACGTAGGAACCGGTTTACAGAACGGCGTGGGTCAATTGGGAAATAATCCTAATGCATTGGGCACTACAGCTGCTGGCGTACCGAAAGCCGTAGCGGATGTTGGAACCGGTGTTTCAGGATTAGGTGGCACAGTTTCAGGTATCGCCGCTAATACCCCATTGGGCGGTGTGACTGGCACGGCGGGCGGATTAGTTTCTCAGACTGGTGGGGCGGTAACTTCCATCGGTAATGGGTTGGCGCAAGACCTGCAAACCGGGTCGACCAGCAAGTTAACCACTGCGGCGACCGGTATAGTGACGCCAGTAGTCGGCCAGGTACAAGATATTACTCAGACCGTGGGGACGACCACCGGCATTGGTGCTCCGGTTAACAATTTACTGACTGCCGTAGGCGGCACTGTTGCCACAACCGGTACTCAAGTTGCTACCAATGCACCGGCTTTGGCGGGGGTGGGGCAGGTGCTGCAAGGTACCGGACAGGCGGTTGAGAAAACCGGTGGCTTAGTTACTCCACCAACCTCTGCAGGTGGCTCGAATGGCTTGCTGGCAGGAGTGAGTAATTCTGTCGGCGGTGTCACCGGTGGATTAAGTGCCGATGTCTCTGCTAACGCCAATGCTAGCGCCGGTGGTGGGTTATTGGGTGGCGTTGGCGGATTATTGAAGCCAAAAACAACTCATTAACTCGATACCCTTTGTCGTTGAAGTTGTTGGGATACTCGCTGCGCTTATTTGCAGCCTGGTTGCAACTCCAATGACCTAGCCTGACTCCTTCTTTATTGAGGGAGTCAGGCCATATAAATAATAAAAAATATCACAACTATAATTTAATGTGCGCAAAGGAAGTCTCCTATGAATAATAGAGTGTGGCTATTGTTTTTATTTGGTGCAGGCAGCGCATGGCAATACAGTGCTTCAGCTAATACCGTCCCCATGCTGATTGATCAGAATAACCCGTCCAGAATATCGCGTGAGATTACTAAACCACAAGCCACACGGACAGTGCCGCCAACAATTTCCACTCCGACGCCACATTCTAAATTAACCTTGGATACCTTAATTGAAGTGAAACATATTCAATTTATTGGTGGTACTCGATATAACATTAATGTCCTCAGTGAACCCTTTGCCGCTTATATTGGTAAAAAGGTGCCATTAAAGAATTTATTAGTTGCCACCCAGTCTATTACTAAATTGTATCAGCAAGATGGCTATATTCTTTCTTATGCTTATTTGCCAACGGATAACTTTACCCATGGGACGTTGAAAATAGGTTTGGTGGAAGGCTATATCGCCAATACTCGCATTCAAAGTGAAAATGCGGCAATAGGACGCTGGCTGACCAAGCTGTCCCAGCGCATTATGGCAGAGAAGCCACTGACGCAAGATACCTTTGAGCGTTACAGTATTTTAATGAGCCGGACGCCAGATGCCAAGGTAATCGCCACAGCTAAAAACCCGGATAATATTTATGGCGCGACATTGCTGGATGTTAAAGTTGACTATCCACGTCACTGGAATGTCACTACCGCATTGGATAGCCGCAAAGGGGTTTATAGCGGAGTACTGAATGCAACCTTAAGTGGTTTTACGCCTTATGCTGAACAGTTTGGTGTGGCGACATTATTACCATTAGACAGCAAGAATCGAGACCAATATCTGGGTTTAAATTATCAGCAATATTTAGGCAGTAACGGTTTATCATTACAAACTCGTGGCAGTTATTATAAACAAGAACCCAAAGATTATACCGATGTACTGACACTGTATCCGCAGGATATTACCTTATCCAGCCGCACTGAACAGACGCAATATTCAGGCGGGGTGGTATTAAGTTATCCGTTGCAATTAACACGTAAGCGGCAATGGACAGTGAGTGGCGGTGTAGATTATCTGGAAAAAAGTTATAATTTAAAAAGCCGCGCTCGTTTTAATACACTTAATAATGCCTTGCTCGATTTAGAGGATCAAAATCAGCGAATGCGTTATCCCGCGGCGGAATTGGCACTGACGGGTTATCAAGAATATACCCAATCTTATTGGAGCACGCGTGCCAGTGTGCGCAAGGGAATAAACGGGGCTTTGGCATCCAGTTCAGTTCCATGGGGGGATTTGGGCTTTACTCGCTGGAAACTTACTGGGGATGCGGCGTATTTAATGGCAGAAAAGTGGCGGTTAAGTGCTTCGGCTGAAGGGGATTGGTCTGACAATGATCTACCGGAAGCGGAACATGTCACTTTTGGTGGGCTGCGGTTTGGACGCGGTTATCCTGACAGCGAAGCTACCGGTGACTATGGCTATGGTGGGCAAGTAGAAATGCGCTATATGCATAATCGGGAAAAGGGCGACTGGCTTAAAACCATCCAACCTTATGCTGTGCTGGATACTGCTCATACTTGGTATAACTCGCCGATATTCCGTGCACAAAAATTGGCTTCTTATGCCGTGGGCGTCACCTTGAGTGATAACAAACACTATTCGCTATCACTGGAAGGGGCGAGGCCAATTGGTGACCTGCCCAGTGATAGTTCGCGCCGCGATTGGCGGTTTAATGCCACGTTGACTTATAACTTTGCAAATTAAATCAGGGTGTTATTAGCGCAGATAATGGATGACTTGATTACCGCTGCCGCGCCAGATAAGTGACGGATCTTTCAGATCTTGCACGAATTTGCCATCGACCAGCACATTAATTAAATCAACGACTTGCTGTTGTTCTTCACTCAGTTCAGAGAGCGTGTAACCCGTCCAAAGCCAGATATCTTTGCCGTCGCACTCTTGGCGTACACGTGTTACCAGTTGCAGGATCGCTGACAAATTTTGCGGATGCAGCGGATCACCGCCGGAGAGGGATAACCCTTGCCGACGGATACGGGAATCATTCAGATCCGCAATGATCTGATCTTCCATTTCATCGGTAAATGGCTTACCCGAATTCAGCCGCCAGGTACTTTTGTTATAACAACCCACGCACTCGTGTACACAACCAGAAACGAATAGCGTACAGCGAGTGCCGGGGCCATTAATAACATCGACTGGGTAGTATTGATGGTAATTTATGATAAATGCCTCCCTCGTACTTGAAGTCGCAGGAGTGTTGGCTACATTCACTCACCCGAATCACTTACTCATGTAAGCTCATCGGGATGAGTTTCTTTGCCGCCTACCTGTAACTCCAATTACTTTGGGTAATCGTTTTTAGTCATCAGCCCAATTGCCCATTAGCCAAGTGTTTTACCCGCCGTTTGACTTCTTCTTGCTTGCCAGCATTGAACGGCCGCGCATCCGGGCTACCCAGATAGCCACATACCCGACGGGTTACCGACACTTTTGACGGCTCATGATTACCGCATTTCGGGCAGGTGAAGCCTTTGCTGGTACAAGAAAACTCCCCGGTGAAACCACATTCGTAGCACTCATCAATCGGCGTGTTGGTGCCGTAATAAGGGACTCGGCTGTAGCTATAATCCCAGACATCTTCCAATGCTCTAAGGTTATGTTGCAAGTTGGGATATTCGCCGTAACAGATGAAACCGCCGTTAGCCAATGGTGGATAAGGGGCTTCGAAATCCAGCTTATCGTAGGGGTTAACTTTCTTTTCAACGTCTAAATGGAAGCTGTTGGTGTAATAGCCTTTATCAGTCACGCCCTCTACCACGCCAAACTCGGCGGTATCCAGACGGCAGAAACGGTCACACAGGTTTTCGCTCGGCGTGCTGTACAAGCTAAAGGCATAGCCGGTTTCATTTTTCCAGGCATCTGTTGCTTGTCGCATGCGTTCGACGATTGCCACGCCTTTTTCGCGTAACTTTTCGTTGTCAAAGACATGGGTCTGATTGCCGAACAGGGCATTAACAGTTTCATGGATGCCGATAAAGCCCAGAGAGATAGATGCGCGGCCATTTTTAAAGATTTCAGAGATATTATCATCCGCTTGTAAGCGCACACCGCAAGCACCTTCCATATACAGGATCGGCGCGACACGTGCTTTGATTCCTTCCAGACGGGCAATGCGGGTCATTAACGCTTTTTTAGCTAACAGCAGGCGCTCATCCAGCAATTGCCAGAATTTCTCTTCATCACCTTTGGCTTCCAGTGCGATACGCGGCAAGTTAAGGCTGATAACCCCCAGATTATTGCGACCATCGTGGATCTGCTTGCCATCTTCTTCATACACCCCCAAGAAACTGCGGCAACCCATTGGGGTTTTGAAGGAGCCGGTGACTTTAACCACTTGATCGTAATTCAGAATATCGGGGTACATGCGTTTGGTGGCGCACTCTAGCGCTAGCTGTTTGATATCGTAATTAGCATCGCCAAATTTATGGTTCAGGCCATCACGGATAGCAAAGACCAGTTTCGGGAATACCGCGGTTTTACGATTTTTGCCTAAACCGGCAATGCGATTACGCAAAATGGCTTGCTGAATCATGCGTGATTGCCAACTGGTGCCTAGCCCAAAGCCGAAGGTGACAAAGGGGGTTTGACCATTGGCGGTGTGCAGCGTATTGACTTCATATTCCAGTGATTGGAAGGCGTCGTAGCACTCTTTTTCGGTGCGCGACATAGCATAAGCAGAGGCATCAGGGATTTGCCACTCTTCAGCGACAGCTTTATGTTTGTTAAAACTTTCAGTGACAAATGGCGCCAGAATTTCATCAATGCGGTTAATGGTTGTTCCGCCATAAATATGGCTGGCAACCTGCGCGATAATCTGTGCCGTCACCGCGGTGGCGGTCGAAATGGATTTTGGCGGCTCGATTTCCGCGTTACCCATTTTAAAGCCTTGAGTCAGCATGCCATCAAGGTCAATCAGCATGCAGTTGAACATAGGGAAGAATGGCGCGTAATCCAGATCATGATAGTGAATCTCGCCGCGCTCATGAGCCAATACCACGTCCCGTGGCAATATATGTTGCTTGGCGTAGTGCTTGGCAACAATGCCGGCCAGCAGATCACGCTGAGTCGGGATAACTTTGCTGTCTTTGTTTGCATTTTCGTTCAGCAGCGCTTTGTTACTTTGCTCTACCAAACCCCGGATTTCCTGATTCAGGCGACCACGCAGTTCCCGCGAGATATCCCGGTCATGGCGATACTCGATATAAGCTCGGGCAAGCTGCTTGTATTGACCGGCCATCAGTTGGTTTTCTACCGCGGTTTGGATATCGCGGATATCAACCTTCGGCTGGTTTTCCATCGTCTGAGCGACCACACGGGCAACAGTTGCACAATAATCTGCATCCACAACGCCAACAGCCAAGGCTGCGCGCTCGACAGCTTCCTTGATTCGCACCTCATCAAAAGGTACCTGACAACCGTCCCGTTTAATCACTACTGTTTTCACAATGTCGCTCCTGTATCCTGCCGCGTAGGGTTATCCACAAGACAACCCGCAGCACATAAGGGCTGCGAGAGAGTGTGTGGATGGTTTTGTGGATAACTACTACATATAGATGTCTGAATTCCTGCAAACACTATATATAGGTGATGGCAAACAAGTTTGACTTAGGACAAGGAAATCGGCGTTAGGTTTATTCCTGTTCAACGTCCGCCCAAATGGGCATTTTATGCTGTGGATTAGAGCGCCTGTGGACGGAAATGTTCTAGTAAAAAATCAACCCATACGCGCACCCGTGGCGGCAAATCGGCTGAAGCATAATAGAGCCACAGTGGCACCGGTGCAGGCCAGTGATTGGCTAACACCGGCAGCAGAGTGCCGTCAGCAAAATGGGGTTCTGCATGCCACTGTGCCACATAGGTTATTCCCATATCAGCCAGTGCCGCGCTCAATAATACTTCGGGCTGTGAGATTACCAGGCGGCCAGATAATTCGAGAGATTGCACCTCATTATTGTATTGCAGTAACCATTTGACTATCCGCCCAGTGGATGGGTTTCGGTGCAATAAACACTGATGCTGATAGAGATCGGCCGGAGTGTTCGGCGAACCATAACGCGCCAGATAAACGGGAGTGGCGGCCAGAACCATCTGCATCGGGTAAAACTGACGAGCAATCAATCGGCTATCGGGGTCAATACGAGTGCCGATGCCAACATCAAATCCTTCTCCGACCAGATTAACCACTCTGGGCTCCAGTGAGAGGTCGAGGTCAATCAATGGGTAGCGCGCCATAAACTCTGGGATCAGTGGCATTAATAGTTGGCGACCAAAACCGGGGATCAAACTGACTCGCACCGTGCCACTGGGATGTTGCTCATCATGACGCGCGGTATCCAGAGTCTGTGACAGCGCCTGCCATAGTGGTGCGACCCGCGCCAATAATGCTTTACCTTCATCAGTCAGCATCACGCTATGGGTATTGCGTTGAAACAGGCGCACTGCCAGCCTCTGTTCCAACACGCGAATATTTTTACTAATAGCGGCGGGTGTCACCCCCAACTGACGTGCGGCGGCAGAGAAGTTCTCATTTTGCGCGGCACTGAGAAAAGCCGGTAACAAACGGTGAATATCAAAAGGCAGCGACATATTGGTTGATACCTTGAGTTGAAATTGATGTGACTGATAGCAGTCTACTCGGCCAGGACAGAAAATGAAAAAATAGCGTTATCAAACCTGTTGGAGAGTGAATTATGTCGCGTATTTTAGTGTTAACTGCCCACCGTAACCCAGATGAGTCCCGTATCAACCGCCAGTTAATAGAGGCAGTTAGTCTCATACCGAATGTCACCGTGCACGAATTGATGCGTGAGTATCCAGATTTTCAGATTGATGTTGCTCGCGAGCAACAGTTGCTGGAGTCGCATGATGTGATTGTGATGATGTTTCCTTTTTACTGGTACAGCTCGCCAGCGATTTTAAGTGAATGGCAGGATGCGGTTTTAACTTATGGTTTCGCCTATGGCAGCAGCGGGGATCGGCTGCGGGGCAAACCTTTGCAGTTGGTGGTGTCTACCGGGGGGAAAGCCCAGGATTATAGCCCACAAGGTTATAACCGTTACCCGGCGTTAGATTTGTTATTACCTTTCCACGCCATGGCAAATATGACCGGGATGGATTTTTTACCGCCGTTTTTGGTGCAGGGGGCCAATGTCATGGAGGAGGATACTTTGCAGGAGTATATTCAGGGAGTGATGAGGATGATGGAGGGTTTTTAGTTTTTAGTTTTTAGTTTTTAGTTTTTAATTGTTAGTGATCGGTTCGGTTGTTAGGGCTTCACCGCTCACCTAATTCTAGATGAACCAACCGCCAAAGGGTGCGGGCGCGCACCCTTGTGGAATCCCGCGCTTGCGCGAAATATTGCCCTGCGGGTAAACCTCCAGTGTCTTCCGGGCTTCACGAGCCAGCGCGATTCGCATCCATGCTCAAGCGCGCTTTTCGCGGGCGTCCATGCCCGCTCACTCTACCCTCCATCCTTGTCGGCAATATTCCTGATTGCGCTCAACGTCAAAACCATAGTCTTGGGTTTTGATGTTAACAGCACATTTGAGCAGCCGAGTGAAGAGTGTAGGCAAGGCAATCCGCCATGGACGGCGGATTGAGGCGTCATGAGCAGGGACGCGAATAAAGCCGTCCGTCAGCCGGAACGATGAGTGAGGGAATCCACGAAGTGGGCTAGCGATACGTGCGAAAGCGCGGATTGTTAAGGCCCACGCTTATGGGCCTTAACTCGGTTGGGGCTACAGAGGTAAGGTGATTACCTAATGCTTATCAACCGAAACCCTGATCCGGTCTACTTTTAATCAAAGCTCACCATATTCCCGAAACCTGCCCCGATTGTGAACGACAAAACTTTATCCCATAAAATGCTCATCCAACTCCAAATCCCGTCGGCTAAACTCCCTCACTATCTTGCCACTCTCCATCATTGCGGCGCGCTCGGACATATGCGCGACTACATCACTATCATGACTGACCAACAAATAAGTCATGCCGTGCTCGCGTTTCAGGTGATTGAGTAGATTGAGAATTTCGGCCTGAACAGACATATCTAATGCCGACGTCGGCTCATCCAGCAGCAACAATTTGGGGCGCAATAACAGGGCGCGGGCGATGGCAATCCGCTGGCGTTGGCCTCCGGAGAATTGATGGGGGTAGCGCTGCGCCGCGGAGGCGGGCAGGCCCACTTGCTCAAGTGCCTGATCAATTCTTTGCTGAATATTCTGCTCGCCGTGGATCTTTAATGGCTCCCCCAGTGTGCGCTGAATATTATGTTGCGGATGCAGCGAGGCATAAGGGTCTTGAAACACCATCTGCACCTCTTTACGCAACTGACCGGTAAAACGTTGCCCCGGCTGTAGCGGCTGGCCCAGCAAGGTTATCTCGCCTTGCCACTCCCGCTGCAAACCGGCCAATGTACGCAACACCGTCGATTTACCACAGCCAGAAGCCCCGATCAGGCTAAAAGTTTCGCCCTCTTCAACGGCAAAACTGACCGACTCAACCGCCATTTTTACCTGATTTTTCTGGGCAAAACTGACCTGTAGATTGTTAACTTCAATCAGTGCCACGCTGACCTCCAGAGAAATCGGCATTGCGATCCAGCACCGGCAGGTCAGTGCCATAGGTGCTGGCGTTCGGACGACAAGCCCAAAGTGTATGGGTATAAGGATGAGTAGAGTGCGGCAACTCAGCCGCCAACCCTTGATCCACTAATTTTCCCTGATACATCACCAATACCCGGTGACAATGTTCGGCGACTAACGGCAGGTCGTGGCTGATCAGTAACAGGCTCATATTGCGCTGCTCAGTTTGCTCGACGATCAGCTCAAGGATCTGATTGCGCAGCTTGGCATCTAATGCTGAAGTGGGTTCGTCGGCGATTAATACTCTAGGGTTATTCACCAAAGCAATGGCTAACATCGCCCGCTGCCCCATACCGCCAGATAGCTGGCCGGGGTAGCTGTGATAAGCACTTTCATTCAATCCAACCGAGGCCAGCGCATTTAACACGCGCTCGCGCGTATCTGCGCCGGAAAGGGAGTTATGCAACAGCAGGGATTCTTCAACTTGCTTTCCAACAGTGCGTACTGGATTCAGTGCATAGCGCGGGTCTTGCAGCACCATGGCAATTTCACTGCCGCGCAATGCGCCCCATTGTTTAGGTTTCAGGCGAGTTAAATCATGTTCGATAACCTGACCGGCATTGCCCTGCTCGTCGGTATTATCCGCATAATAACTCAGCTTTTTGGCACTGACTTTCCCCGGCGCACGAACTAGCCCCATTAAGGCTCTGGCGGTAATCGACTTGCCAGAACCCGATTCACCTACCAGTGCCACTCGCTCATGCCCGAGGTGGAACGAGATATTATCCACCACCCGTTGTTGCTGAAAATCGACGCACAAGTTGTCGACGGCGAAAATTTTATCAGTCATGGTGAGGGTCCAAAATATCGCGCAGGCCGTCGCCTAACAGGTTAAATGCCATGCTGCTGAGTAAGATAGCGCAGCCCGGGATCGCGGCAATCCACCATTGGTCAAAAATAACCTGCATGCCGTCGGCAACCATCGAACCCCATTCAGACATGGGCGGACGAGCTCCCAGCCCGAGGAAACCTAATCCGGCCGCCGCCAAAATAATCCCGGCCAAATCGAGCGCCAGACGCACCACCGCAGAAGGGAGGCACATAGGTAAAATGTGGCCCCACAGCAAGCGCAGCCCTTTGATACCCATCATTTCAGCGGCTGCCAGATAATCACTTTTGCGTAATAGCTGAATTTCGGCTCGGGCCTGACGGGCATAAGCTGGCCAAGTGGTCAGGGCCAAAGCCAGTGCGCCATTAATTAAGCCGGGGCCAAGCATAGCCACGAAAGCAAAAGCCAAAATCAGCCGTGGCATCGACATCACCACATCAGTGACGCGCATCAAAATACGTTCGAGCCAGCCGCCGTAATAGCCGGAAAGCACCCCGACCAGCAACCCCAAAGGCAGCGTTATCACGGTAACCAGCAGCACCAGCCCCAAGGTGGGGCGAGTGCCATAAATCAGGCGCGACAGCATATCGCGCCCATAGCTATCAGTACCCAACCAATGGCGTCCACCTGGGGGGAGCAGCCGGTCAGCCGCGTTTTGCCAGTTAGGATCTTGTGGGGCCAGCCAAGGGGCGAAAATCGCGATGATGACCAGCAAAGAGAGAATAAACAGCCCGATGCTGGTGGAAGGGGAGCGTTTCAGCGCATGGCAGATTTTTATCATTGACATATCAGCGCGTTCTCGGGTCCAGCAGACGAACCAGCAGATCCGTCACATTGTTAATCAAAATAAAGCACATGCCGAGCAGCAAAGTGCCGCCCATAATGGCGGTGGTATCGCCGGCAAACAGTGCGCTGGTCAGATAGCGGCCAATGCCCGGCCAGGCAAAGACAGTTTCTGTTAATACTGCGCCTTCCAACATGCTGGTATAGGCCAATGCAATCACTGTCAGTAATGTGCCACGGATATTCGGCAGCACATGCATCAACAGAATTCGCATCTCACCCGCGCCTTTGGCCCGTGCTAGCGTGATGTACTCTTTATTCAGTTCACTCAGGCAAGCGGAGCGGGTCAGGCGGGTAATACTGGCCAAGGCATAGTAGGAGAGTAAGGCCACCGGCAGTATTAAATGGGCGACAGCATTACCAAAGGCACCGGCATCACCGGAACGCCAAGTGTCGATCAGGGCGAAGCCGGTTTTCGCTTCCACAGTATATTGATAGATATCATCAAGGCGACCGGGGCCGGGGCTCCATTGCAGGCGAGCATAAAACAGCAGCAGCATCAGCAGGCCAAGCCAGAAGATGGGCACCGAGTTACCCAGCAAGGTAATGAAGCGAATCGTGGCATCCAGCTTGCTTCCCGCCCAACGAGCACATAACAAACCGAGGATAACCCCCAGTGATGCGCCGATGATGAGAGATAACGTCGCCAACTCTAATGTTGCAGGGAATACGGTGAGCAGATCGTGTAAAACCGGCTGACCACTGGCGCTGGCAAGCCCCAAATCACCATGAGCAAGGCGCTCGAGATAATGCCAGAACTGTACGGGTAATGGCTGGTCTAGCCCAAGTTGGTGTTTAACTTGCTGATAAGTAGCTTCACTGGCGTGATCGCCCACAATTTGCAGCACCCGATCCACTGGCGACAACGCCGAGAGGAAAAAGGTGATAACCAGTAAGCCGAATAAGGTTAGGGCCAGGGTAAATAGTCCCTGTAAAAACCCCCAAAAACGACGCCGGGATTGGATTCCCGGCGTATTATTTAATGCTACAGACATCGACGTGCTCGCGTTAAATATACTTTATTGATAAGTCAGCGCGGCCATTCTCAAAGTCATTGGTGTTGCAGGTAGGCAGCGAGCGATTCAATCCCGAATTCCAATGAGCTTACATTGGTAAGTGATTCGGGCGAGTTCACGTAGCTAACCACCCTGCAACCTCAAGTACGCAGGGAATAGATTATTTGCTGACACGGTCATAGTAGACCATATCTGCATTCAGACCTTGTTGGTAGCCTTTTACATTATCCCGCAATACAACTTGTGCCTTGGCTTGATCGATAAAGATATAAGGCGAGTTTTGTTGTAGTTCTTGCTGCATTTTGGTGTAGAGAGCGATGCGCTTGGCTGGATCGGCCTCTGCCACCGCGGCCAGTGTCTGTTTATTCAACTCAGGGATAACCCAGCCGTTTAAACCGGCAACCGTACTGCTCTTGCCGTCGTTATAGGCAAAGGCGCTGGCGTTGGAGTGCGCATCGAAGTAATCAGGGATCCACAGGCGGATAGCTGACTGATGCTGTTTAGCACGTACGCGGCCATAAACCTGGCTACCGGCGGCAGGCAGTAAGACCAATTTCACCCCACCTTGGGCAAAGCTGGCTTGCAGTGACTGCGCAATGGTAATAAATGGCGGTTTGTTCTCAACATCCAGTGTCAGTGTGGCGTCTTTGATACCTGCTTTAGTCAGAATCTCTTTGGCTTTAGCGGGATCAAAGGTAAATGGATTGCTCTCCAATGCGCCCGGTAAACCGACTGGCAGGAAGCTTTGATGCACGAAATACTGACCTTTCAGTAAGTCTTTGGTAATACCTTGATAATCAACCAAATAGCGAGCAGCTTGCCAGAATTCTGGTTTGCTCAGAATGGGGTTGGCTGGATTGGCGGTGTTAAAGACTAAATAGTTTTGTTCCGCCGAAGGAATCTCAACCACTTTAACGCCAGCTTGTGTTTTCAATGCTGCGGTCTGGTCCGGCCCTAATTCACGCGCGATATCGGCATCACCTTGCTGAATCAGCAGGCGGCGAGCACTTGGATCGGGCACGTTCTTGATAATGATATTTTTAATCAGTGGCTTATCACCCGGCGATGTTGGGTTTGCATCCAGTACGATGGCTTGGTGCGGTTGATAAACACGCATTTTGAATGGGCCACTGCCCGCTGAATGCATTTTCAACCAGGCATTGCCATAGTCGTCTTCTTTCACATTGGCAGTAACGGCTTTTTTATCCACAATCGAAGCAATTGGCGTTGATAAAATATTCAGGGCAACGGCCGGGCTGACATCAGCGCTCCAGCTCAGTTGCACCGTATTGTTATCAATCTTCTTCAGATGCTGTTCGATGTTACTCGGATCCCAGCCCAATACATTAAGGATAAAGGCCGGTGAGCGATTCATTTTGACTGCTCGGGTGAAAGAGAAAATCACGTCGTCGGCTTGCACCGGATTACCGGTGGAGAACACGGCTTGCGGGCGCAATTTTACTGTGAGGGTTTTGGCGGCGGCATCGCCTTGCCAGCTTTCAGCAAGCACCGGTATCACTTGTGCCGGATTATCACGATCGGCCTGTACCAGACGTTGGTAGAGACTTGGAACTGTTTGAATACTGGACAGTTCATTACTTTCAGCCGGGTCAAGGCTAACAATATCATCCAGGGATTGCACCACGACCAGAGTATCTGGAGGCGTTGCTGCCAGTGTACTACCAGATAATGCTGTCAAAACCAATAATGACAGAATTTTAGCTTTCATTGAAACTCCCTGAAAATGGATTAACGTCATTATGCTGTTAATAGATATTGCGGGTGATAGATAGTTACACCAATAGGAAATTATTGTTTTTTCGACTATTTCATCGCAGTTTCTCACGATAGTGGCTTTGCTGTCTGTGGTCAAAGTCTCAACAGTTATTTGTTATAACAATTTGTGATAAAGAAATATTACAAAAAAGTAATGATTCTGAGCAGCCATAAAATGTTAACGATCTCCCACTAATGCAGGGTGAAATGGTTATAATGGAACGTTATTTCATTTTATTTGTGCAAAAGGGAAAACCATGATCACCGGAAATATTCATCATTTGGAATTGCTGCCTTATCTGCCTACGCCATTGAAAGCAGCTATTGAATACGTCAAAAAACATATCACCGCAGAAACCCCGCTGGGCAAGCATGATATTGATGGCAACAATCTGTTTGTACTGATTTCCAATGACAGCACCGACTATCTGGAAAATCGTCGGGCGGAATATCATGCTAAGTATCTGGATATCCAGATTGTGCTGGCAGGGGTTGAGGGGATGACGTTCAGTAATCTACCGGCCGGTAAACCTGATACCGACTGGCTAGCGGATAAAGATATTGCCTTTTTACCCGCAGGCGTTGATGAAAAACAGTTTGTGATGCAAACCGGTGATTTCGTGGTGTTCTACCCAGGGGAAGTGCATAAGCCGCTATGTGCGGTGGGTGAGCCTACCAATGTGCGTAAGGCGGTTGTTAAAATGGCAGTGAAATAGCCTATTTGGTCGGAAAAAGGCCAAACAGTGACTGTATTGGCCTTTTGCTATGCTAACTATTTTTATGCATTACACAGGGTGGCGACCATCACGGCTTTGATGGTGTGCAGGCGGTTTTCTGCCTGATCAAACACAATGCTGTGGGCGGATTCAAAGACTTCCTCAGTCACTTCGATACCATTCGGTAAGTCATAAAGCTCTGCCATCTGTTTGCCGACCGTGGTCTGGTCATCGTGGAATGCCGGTAGGCAGTGCAGGAATTTAACCTGTGGATTGCCGGTCAGTTTCACCACATTCATATTAACCTGATAAGGTTTCAACAGAGCTACACGCTCCTGCCATACCTCTTTCGGTTCACCCATTGAGACCCAAACATCGGTGTACAGGAAGTCTGCGCCTTTTACCCCCTCAGCAATATCTTCTGTCAGAGTGATCTTGCCGCCTGTTTTTTGCGCCTGTGCCTGACAAGCTGCCACTAGTTTGGCCTCGGGCCAGCAGGCTTTTGGTGCAACTAAACGTAAATCCATACCAACCAGAGCCGCGGCTTCCAGCATGGTGTTGCCCATGTTATTGCGAGCATCACCAAGATAGGCAAATTTCATCTCACTCAGTGGTTTACCCGGTAAATGCTCTTGCATGGTCAGCAAGTCGGCCAGCAATTGAGTCGGGTGGAATTCATTCGTCAGGCCATTCCATACCGGCACACCAGCAAATTCGGCCAGTGTTTCGACTACCTGCTGGCCGTGACCGCGATACTGAATACCGTCATACATGCGGCCCAAGACTCTGGCAGTATCTTTAATGGACTCTTTATGCCCTATTTGGCTCCCGCCCGGGCCGAGGTAAGTCACCCGCGCACCTTGATCATATGCGGCAACTTCGAAAGAGCATCGAGTACGAGTCGAGTCTTTTTCGAAGATGAGCGCGATATTCTTACCTACCAGTTTTTGCTGTTCATGGCCGGATTTCTTGGCTTGCTTCAATTCAGCAGCTAACTCCAACAGGGCTGTTATCTCGGCGGGGGTAAAATCCAGTAACCTCAGAAAGTGACGTTTATAGAACTGACTCATCTGTTCATCTCCTTGTGGCCCAACATATTTGATGCTTAGCGCCAACATCAATTATTTCGGGTTTAATTGAACTTCAATATGAATTTAAATTCAATTTATACGTATAAATATTCAATTACAACCCCAATCAACAAATCTTTCTCGTTTGTAGTGGAGGCAACCGCGTGGGTGTGGGAAAATAGCGCAATACAAAGCCCATTGACTGAGGATAAAGGCATGGCAAACCGCGAAATGCTAGACGAACAACGTGACGAGACCCGCCTGATCATCGAAGAACTGCTGGAAGATGGCAGCGATCCGGATGCGCTGTACACCATTGAACACCACCTTTCAGCCGAGAAGTTCGAAGTGCTGGAAAAAGCTGCCGTTGAAGCATTCAAGCTGGGTTATGAAGTAACCGATGCTGAAGAGCTGGAAGTAGAAGATGGCTCGGTGGTGATGTGCTGTGATGTGATCAGCGAAGTTGCTCTGAATGCCGAAATCATTGATGCCCAGGTTGAACAGCTGATTGCACTCGCTGAAGCCTGTGGCGTGAATTACGACGGTTGGGGCACTTACTACGAAGATCCTAACGGCGAAGATGATGATGAAGACGGCGAGTTGGACGACGAAGAGTTAGTGGATGAAGATGACGACGGTAAACGCCACTAATCCGAATATCTGATTACATGATTCTATCAGTGAAACCCGTACTTTATTCAGTGCGGGTTTTTTATTTGTGTCTATGTTGGTAAACCATAATCAAAAGTTGATACTACGGGCGATATCTTTGAGGGCAATAAATTTTCGACAGGTTAAGTTTTTCTCAGTTTCTGCGAGTTGTTCGAGAAAAAGCCGGTTCAAGTGATCAAGCGTTGGGTGGTCAAAGCTGTACCAAGTATCATATAAATGTTCGGTACTCTGTGGTGGGCCGAAATACATAGTGAAACAGAGTCTATTGCGTAATGTATCATCGAAATTAACAACTTTTCGGTGATTGAGGGGGGGAATAGATTTACTGGCCGGTGGCGGCACACGGAGACGTAATGGAAAAATATTCTGCTGACATTGCCCGAGGGAACCGTGATCAGCAGAATGGGCAACAGAGACATCCCAGATAAATGCGGTAATGGCTCTGGCTAAGTTATCTTCCTGCTTAATCTTCTGACTATCGGGAAAGCCGGGAACCCAAGCGGAAATAGCATCACTCCAATAGGCAATAATAGGGTCGCTGGCAGACATATGGCGAACCACTCCGCTGACAAAATCAAATATTACTGCATAATAAGCGTTAAGAAAATCGTCGAGATCTGTCCAGACTTTTTCGGGCTGCATGGGATATTTATATTCTGGATAACTTTTATTTCCGTCTATTCCACAGAATGCATCTTCTAGCTGGCCTGGCCACCCCATACTTTTATGAATCATCGGTATATTTCCCCAGCCAGGAAATGGTGTATAAGGGAGGTACTGGTTATTATGGCCAACTGAATAAGGAAGAAGAATAACAGCTTGATTTATTGCCAACTGGATACGGGTATGTGGAGTAAGTAATTTATATAATAGATGCTGGGTAGGTAGGCTACTTAATGTTATCGCACTAATGGCATCCATGGGAAAATGAAGTTGAGGGTGTTTAGCCTGAACACTTATAATGAGTGCACCCTGTAAAACAAAGTATTTAGCTAACACCCAAGCATCGCCATCTTTGGGGGTAAGAATTAAGCCATTGATTTTTATTGCCAATGGAATTCCGGTTTTTTTGTCTATTCGTTGAAATACTGTTACAGTCGGTGCTGAGTAAATTCCAAATAATGGAATGACTTTATTCATGCTAAGTGTGTCTATTTTTAAATATCGAGGTTCTCCTTTCTCATCAAACATATTATTTGGATTAATAATACCATCAAAATCTACATAGTCCTGTTGATTAAATTCAGCTATCAGTAGCTTGCTAATCATACCAAAGAAAAGGTTATAAGAAAATATCTCATCACTAGCGGGTTGGAGCCGACGATCCCCCGCGAGCATTTTTAAAATAATTTTAATTCTACCTGACTTTAATACTTTTCGATAATGAGACACGACATTGATTCTAAAATCATCTAATTGTTCTTGCGGTATATTTTCAATTATCGGTGGGAGTTCTGCGATCAATGTATTGATCTTTGGCCATGGGCCTTTATCACCATAACGATAATTATCCAGTGTGTAGCCAGGGGCAGGACCTACCCATTTATCATAAGGATGTGTCGCCATAATTATTTCCTCACTTACTAATTTATTAATAAGTTTAGTTTATATATTTATTTTTGTTATTCATTATATGTTTTGTTTATTTAAATCCTATTACTTTAAGTAAATATATTTATATTTATATTTTTTAAAATTATTAATAAAATTTTTATATTTAAATGAAAGAGCGCAACAGTGCGCCCTTTCAAAACATGAGATTAAAGCGTTTTCAACATTGTGACTTCACAATCCACATGACCGGTATTGCCCATCGAACGGTCGATATGCTCAAAACCTAATTTTTCATATAAACCAATGGCACTGGTTAGGCTGGCGGTGGTTTCTAAATAGCAGCGGCCAAATCCCTGTTGACGAGCAAACTCCAGTGCTTGCAATGCCAATTGCTTGGCTAGCCCCTTGCCGCGCAATATCGGCAGGAAGTACATTTTCTGTAATTCACAAAGGGAAGCTTCACCACCAGACAGCGGTGCTACACCACCACCTCCGGCAATCCGACCATCCACCTCAATAACCCAATATGCGCTACGTGGCTGGCTGTACAGCTCATACAAATGATCCAAATTAGGGTCAGACACGGTATAGCCTTTATCGGCGGTTAAACCGAACTCAGCCGAAACTTCGCGGATGACATTGGCGATAGCGAAATTGTCTGCGGCGAGGATGGGGCGCACCAACAGGCGGATAGGTGTGGCTGTGGTCATGCTCTATAAACCCAAAAGTAATAACTTATTAATAATCTGTAATACCATCTATACCCGTCATACTTCAAGCTGTATGTGCGTGGGCCGTCTTCCTACCAGGGTATAACACTGAATTAATGTAATGGTAAAAACGGGGGGCCAAATTATTATGGCCCCCCGTAAGTGCTTACTTCACGTCAGATTGAATTACAGTGCGGCGATAACTGCCTGCTGTTCAATTAATTTCTGCTTAGCTTCAGCACAGGCTGTCATTCTTTCACGCTCTTTGGCAACGACAGCTTCTGGCGCGCGCGCCACAAAACCTTCGTTACTCAATTTGCCTTCGATGCGCTCAATTTCAGCTTCCAGCTTCGCCACTTCTTTTGCCAGGCGATCCAGTTCAGTCGCTTTATCAATCAGACCGGCCATCGGGATCAACACTTCAGCACCCTCAACCAATTTGGTCACGGATACCGGGCCTTTATCACCTTCAGCTAACAAGGTCAGAGAGGAGAGGCGCGCTAATGACTGGATGAAGCTCTGGTTTTCCAGCACGCGACGCTGAGCTTCGGCACTGGCACCACGCAGCATGACGTCCAGTGGTTTACCCGGCGCAATGTTCATTTCTGCCCGGATATTACGCACGGCAATAATTGTCTGCTTGATCCATTCCAAATCACTCAGCGCTTTCTCATCAACCTGACTGGCGTCATATTCTGGGAAAGGCTGCAACATAATGGTGTCCGCAGTAATGCCTTTCAGGGTCTTAACCCGCTGCCAGATAGTTTCAGTGATGTAAGGAATGATTGGATGTGCCAGACGCAACAGCGCTTCCAATACTTCAATCAGAGTGTGGCGAGTCCCGCGCAATTCAGCTTCAGAACCACTGTTCATCACCGGTTTGGTCAGTTCCAGATACCAGTCGCAGAACTGATTCCAAGTGAACTCATACAAAATACCGGCCGCCAGATCGAAGCGGTAAGTGTCCATTGCTTCGCGGTAGGCTTTAATGGTCTGATTGAATTCTGCCAGAATCCAGCGGTCAGCCAGTGACAGCACCATCTCGCCACCATTCTGCCCACAATCCTGTCCTTCGGTGTTCATCAGCACGAAACGGCTGGCGTTCCACAGCTTATTACAGAAGTTGCGATAACCTTCCAGGCGCTTCATGTCCCAGTTGATATCACGGCCGGTGGAGGCCAATGCTGCCAAGGTAAAGCGCAGGGCATCAGTACCGTGCGGTTCAATGCCGTTCGGGAATTGCTTCTCGGTACGTTTGCGGATTTTCTCAGCCAACTGCGGCTGCATCATGTTTCCAGTACGTTTTTCCAGCAGCTCTTCCAGCGAAATACCATCAACCATATCCAGCGGGTCAATAACGTTCCCTTTAGACTTGGACATTTTCTGCCCTTCGTCATCGCGGATAAGGCCAGTCATATACACGGTTTTAAACGGCACTTGCGGCTTGCCATTCTCATCTTTCATAAAGTGCATGGTCAGCATGATCATGCGGGCAATCCAGAAGAAAATAATATCGAAGCCACTGACTACCACACTGGTCGGATGGAAGGTTTTCAGTGCTTCAGTCTGCTCAGGCCAGCCCAGTGTGGAGAAGGTCCACAGACCGGATGAGAACCAGGTATCCAGCACGTCTTCATCTTGACGCAGTGCGACATCGGCCCCCAAATTATTCTCACGGCGCACTTCCGCCTCATCGCGGCCGACGTACACTTTACCCTGCTCGTCATACCAAGCCGGGATCCGGTGGCCCCACCACAGCTGACGGGAGATACACCAGTCTTGGATATCACGCATCCACGAGTAATACATATTTTCGTACTGCTTAGGTACGAATTGGATCTCGCCGTTTTCGACTGCTTCAATGGCGACTTTAGCCAGTGGGGCTGTGCGCACATACCATTGGTCGGTCAGCATCGGTTCAATCACCACGCCACCACGGTCACCATAAGGAACCGTCAGGTCATGGGGTTTAATCTCTTCCAACAGGCCGAGTTTATCGAATTCAGCTACCACCGCTTTACGGGCAGCAAAACGCTCCAGACCTTGGAACTGTGCTGGAATGGCGCTGCTGCAAGCATCGGTAGCTTCGCCGTTGGTATCAAACACTTCAGCTTCTGCGCGGATATCACCGTCGAAAGTCAAAATGTTGATCATAGGTAGGGCGTGGCGCTTACCGACTTCATAGTCATTAAAGTCGTGGGCGGGGGTGATTTTCACGCAACCGGTGCCTTTCTCCATATCGGCGTGTTCATCACCGAGGATCGGAATACGACGACCGACCAGCGGCAAGATCACTTCTTTGCCGATCAGATCTTTGTAACGCGGATCTTCTGGATTCACCGCAACACCTGTATCACCCAGCACGGTTTCTGGACGGGTGGTGGCGACGACCAGATAATCTTTACCTTCAGCGGTTTTAGCGCCATCAGCCAGCGGGTAGCGCAAATGCCACATTGAGCCTTTAGATTCGCGGTTTTCTACTTCTAAATCAGAGATAGCAGTACGCAGCTTAGGATCCCAGTTCACCAGACGTTTGCCACGGTAAATCAGATCTTCTTTATGCAAACGGACAAATACTTCTTTAACCGCGTTGGACAGGCCTTCGTCCATGGTGAAACGCTCACGTTCCCAATCCACGGAGTTACCTAAGCGGCGCATTTGGCGAGTAATAGTGCCGCCTGATTCACCTTTCCATTCCCAAATTTTATCGATAAACGCATCACGGCCGTAATCGTGGCGGGTTTTGCCTTCTTCTGCGGCAATCTTGCGCTCAACAACCATCTGGGTCGCAATACCGGCGTGGTCTGTACCGGCTTGCCACAAGGTATTTTTACCTTGCATGCGCTGATAGCGAATCAAGGTATCCATGATGGTTTGCTGGAATGCATGTCCCATATGCAAACTGCCGGTCACATTCGGCGGCGGGATCATAATGCAGTAGCTTTCTTTGCTGGTATCGCCGTTCGGCTTGAAATAACCCTGCTTTTCCCAATGCTCATACAGCGGCTGCTCGATCTCTTGCGGGCTGTATGTCTTATCGAGGGATGGCTCAGCTTTGTCGATATTAGAAGGTGTGTTTTCCATTTTCTTTTTTAGTTCAATTAGTTGGCGGCGTTGCCGTAGTCAATTGGAAGCCGACGCTGCGATAAGACTTATATCGGTCGCGCGCCAACTGTTTCAAATTTTCTTCGTAAGGGACGAAGTCTACCACTTCATGGAAAGCAGTGGCAAAACCTGCGAACTCTGGCAGCAGGCTAATAAGTAGGTCGCGAGGGGAATTTCCGCGTCGCTCTGGCCATGACAGTTCGACCGGTGCGCCATATTTTGGCCCTTCACCCGCCAAATTATGTGGCACAAATTGTTCAGGTGCACGTTGCCACAGGGCTTCATCCAGCCGTTGGGCTTGCTCCTGACTTTCACAGGCGATCAGCACCCGTTTGCCTGCCCGCCAACGAGCAGCGGCAACCTCGCAGGCCAACGCTTCATGAGCACGCAGCTCACCAACGGGCGTGTCGTGTTCGAGCAGATAAAAGGTGGCGTTCTTCATAGGTTCTCAGCACCCTTCGTCCTTGACGCCGCAGGGGTGTTGGCTACTCTCACTCACCCGAATCACTTACTGATGTAAGCTCATCGGGATGAGTTCGTTTGCCGTCTACCTGCAACCCCAATGACCTTGGGCGTATATCAAATGGAATATATCAAACCTTCATAGGTTCTCAGCACCCTTCGTCCTTGACGCTGCAGGGGTGTTGGCTACTCTCACTCACCCGAATCACTTACTTGTTGTTGATTTTACGTAAGTAAGCTCATCGGGATGAGTTCGTTTGCCGTCTACCTGCAACCCCAATGACCTTGGGTGTATATCAAATAGATATACATCAAACAGTTAATCGTCGCCGTTTAGCCCAGCACGGTTAAGCAGGAACTGAGACAATAACGCGACCGGTCGGCCTGTTGCGCCTTTGTTCTTGCCTGAACGCCATGCAGTGCCCGCGATATCTAAATGCGCCCAACTGTATTTACGGGTAAAACGTGATAGGAAGCAGCCAGCGGTAATAGCGCCACCCGCACGGCCACCAATATTGGCCATATCAGCAAAATTGGAATCCAGTTGCTCGTAGAACTCATCACCGAGTGGCAAGCGCCATGCACGGTCACCGGCTTGCTCAGAGGCCCCGATCAGCTCATGAGCCAATGGATTGTGGTTCGACATCAAACCGGTGATGTGATGCCCCAGTGCCACGACGCACGCGCCGGTCAGTGTGGCAATATCAATCACCAGCTCTGGGTCGAAACGCTCAACGTATGTCAGCGCATCACACAGTACCAGTCGCCCTTCAGCATCAGTATTCAATACTTCAACTGTCTGGCCTGACATGGTGGTTAAAATATCGCCTGGACGATAAGCTCGGCCACCTGGCATGTTTTCACAGCCAGCCAGCACGCCAATCACGTTCAGCGGCAATTGTAGCTCAGCCACCACCCGCATCACGCCATAAACCGTTGCGGCACCGCACATGTCGTATTTCATTTCATCCATGCCTTCGGCAGGTTTAATCGAAATACCACCGGAGTCGAAGGTTAGCCCTTTGCCCACCAGCACAATTGGCTTAGCGTCAGGGTTCGGATTGCCCTTATATTCTATCACCGACATCAATGATTCATTCTGCGAACCATGGCCAACAGCCAGATAAGAGTGCATTCCCAGCTCTTTCATTTGCTGCTCGCCAATCACGCGAGTGACGATATTGGTGCTAAATGCATCGGCCAATTGGCGCGCCTGAGACGCCAGATATGCGGCGTTACAAATGTTTGGCGGCATATTACCCAGATCTTTGGCGGCCTTAATACCGGACGCCACAGCCAGGCCATGTTGGATTGCACGCTCACCGCTGGTCAGTTCGCGGCGAGTTGGCACGTTGAACACCATTTTACGCAACGGACGGCGAGGCTCGGTTTTATTGCTTTTAAGTTGATCGAAGGTGTAAAGCGTTTCTTTGGCAGTTTCTACTGCCTGACGCACCTTCCAGTAAGTATTGCGGCCTTTGACATGCAGCTCGGTCAGGAAGCAGACCGCCTCCATTGAGCCGGTGTCATTTAGGGTATTGATGGTCTTTTGGATCACTTGCTTGTATTGACGTTCATCGAGCTCACGCTCTTTGCCACAGCCAATTAACAAGATGCGCTCGGAGAGAATATTCGGCACATGGTGCAGTAATAGCGTCTGCCCGACTTTGCCTTCAAGTTCACCACGGCGCAATAAAGCGCTGATGTAGCCATCACTAATTTTGTCGAGTTGTTCGGCAATGGGAGATAGACGGCGAGGTTCGAAAACGCCGACTACAATACAGGCACTGCGCTGTTTTTCCGGGCTGCCGCTCTTTACACTGAACTCCATGCACTCTCCTGAATCTTAAAGACAAAGGCGGGAGCTACGGCTAGAATGTAGCACTCCGCAACGATCTCTCTCCGTTGTGTTAACGACGTGTGTTAACCTTAACGGCATAAGTTGTTTTGTTTTGGCGACTATAAGCATGTTCCTATAGGACACCTAAACGCTAGATGCTGTAATACTATTTTAGCTGTGAAGGTTGCCATATGATGAGAATAAATGGCGGATTAACGATGAAACTATCGATTTTCCTGCAAAAAGACAAGTTTTCACAGGCGTATTAGCGTGATCATCATTAGATATCTGGTACGGGAAACACTTAAGAGCCAAATTGCGATTCTGTTCATCCTGCTATTAATCTTCTTTAGTCAGAAGTTAGTTCGGATATTAGGCGCTGCGGTTGATGGTGAAATCCCGACAAACCTGGTTTTATCCCTTTTAGGGCTTGGCGTGCCAGAAATGGCGCAACTTATCCTGCCATTGAGCTTATTCCTTGGCTTACTGATGACTTTGGGCCGATTGTATACGGAGAGTGAAATCACCGTGATGCATGCCTGCGGCATGGGTAAGAAGTCCTTGATTATGGCTGCATTAATTTTGGCGCTGATCACTTCGGCGCTTGCAGCAGTTAACACTATTTGGCTGGGGCCTTGGTCGTCTAAACATCAAGATGAAGTCTTGAGTGATGCCAGAGCGAACCCAAGCTTGGCGGCTTTAGCTGGCGGGCAGTTCAAATCTTCAACTGATGGCAATTCAGCCTTATTTATCGGTAATGTGTCGGGCAAAGAGTTTAACCGTGTATTTTTGGCACAATTGCGGCCAAACGGTAATCAGCGCCCCTCGGTTGTCGTGGCTGACAGTGGTCATATGACGGAACGGCCCGATGGCTCACAAGTGGTTATCTTGAACAAAGGTACCCGCTATGAAGGCACGGCGTTATTACGTGACTTCCGCATCACTGATTTTGTCGACTATCAGACAATCATTGGTCATCAGGACGTTCAGCAAGATAACTCCGTGGCGGAACAGATGACAATGCGCCAACTGTGGCACGCCACCGAGCCTGATGCTCGTGCTGAATTCCACTGGCGTCTGACACTGATTGTATCGGTAGTGATTATGGCATTGCTGGTGGTGCCGTTGAGCGTGGTCAACCCACGTCAGGGCCGAGTATTAAGCATGTTACCGGCCATGTTGCTGTATCTGATTTTCTTCCTACTGCAAACCTCGCTGCGCTCCAATGCCGGTAAAGGCAAATTGGACCCGCTAGTATGGCTATGGGTAGTGAACGGTGCTTATTTGGCTCTGGCCGTGTTGTTAAACCTGTGGGACAGTCTGGCTGCCCGTAAGTTACGCGCCCGTTTGAGAGGTATTTTCTGATGTTTGGCGTATTAGACCGTTATATCGGGCGGACTATCCTCAACACTATCTTGATGACCTTATTCATGCTGGTGTCGTTATCCGGCATCATCAAGTTTGTCGAACAGCTGCGTAGAGTTGGGCAGGGGGATTATTCAGCCGCTTCGGCGGGGATGTTTACCCTACTGACGGTGCCAAAAGATATTGAGATTTTCTTCCCGATGGCTGCACTGTTAGGGGCGCTGTTGGGCTTAGGGTCACTGGCTACCCGTAGTGAATTGGTGGTGATGCAAGCCTCTGGTTTTACTCGGATGCAGATTGCCGCCTCGGTGATGAAAACTGCTATTCCGCTGGTATTGCTCACCATGGCAATCGGCGAGTGGGTTGCACCGCAAGGCGAGCAAATGGCGCGTAACTTCCGTGCACAGCAAATGTACGGCGGTTCATTGTTGTCGACGCAATCTGGCTTGTGGGCGAAAGACGGCTCCGACTTTATTTATATCCAGCGCGTGTCGGGCGACAAAGAGCTCACGGGGGTCAATATTTATCATTTTGATAAACAGGATCGTTTGCTCTCGGTTCGCTATGCGGCAACCGCCACTTTTGAAGACAATCTGTGGCGTTTATCGCAAGTTGATGAATCTGACCTAAGTAATCCTAATCGGGTGACTGGCTCACAGACATTAACCGGTGAATGGAAAACGAACCTGACACCTGAGAAGCTGGGTGTGGTTGCCATGAATCCTGATTCACTCTCTATCAGTGGATTACACGACTACAGTAAATATCTGCGACAAAGTGGCCAGGAATCGAACCGCTACGAACTGAACATGTGGGGCAAGATATTTGCGCCATTCTCGGTTGCGGTGATGATGCTGATGGCGCTGTCATTTATATTTGGCCCGTTACGCAGTGTGCCAATGGGGGTTCGGGTCGTCACCGGTATCTTCTTCGGCTTTGTTTTCTACGTATTGGATCAAATTTTTGGCCCGCTTAGTCTGGTTTACAACATCCCGCCGGTCATTGGTGCGTTGTTACCGAGTATACTTTTCCTCCTAATCAGTGTTTATTTGCTACTAAAACGTCGTTGATGGCGGTTTTTTCAACACTTAGACTAAACATGATGGGATAACAGTTGCATGCGGATCTCAGGTAAGTATAATTCACCTCGTTCTCCGCATACTACTTCAGTGCCGAAGTGGCGAAATCGGTAGACGCAGTTGACTCAAAATCAACCGCCGCGAGGCATGCCGGTTCGATTCCGGCCTTCGGCACCAACAGTATGTAAATAGACCTCAACTGAGGTCTTTTTTTATGTCTAAAATCCAGTCCCCGCAAGGCTTCCCTCGCTTTTTCAGTCAACATAAGTCAACCTGATTCAATCTACATCAACTTACTGATGCGGGTACAAATGCGGGTATATCCCGGTTCGATAATGTTTGTACCCACGCAGAACCCTTGAAAGGATACTCAACATGGCTCTGAGTGATGTGAAGGTTCGTACAGCCAAGCCTGAAGCAAAAGCGTATAAGCTGACTGATGGCGAAGGCATGGTGTTGCTGGTTCACCCTAGCGGTAGAATTGACTTTATTGGTCTTTATCCGTTCCAGTGAATTACGCTTTGCCCGTTGGTCAGAAGTAGATTTTGAAACCGCCATGTGGACCATTCCTGGAGAACGTGAACCACTTGAGGGTGTTAAGCATTCGCACCGAGGTTCAAAAATGCGCACTCCCCATCTTGTTCCCTTATCCCGCCAGGCTCTCGCCATTCTGGAAAAGATCAAAAGCATGAGTGGTAACCGTGAGCTGATCTTTATCGGTGATCATGACCCACGTAAACCAATGAGTGAAAATACGGTAAACAAAGCCCTGCGGGTTATGGGATATGATACGAAGGTTGAAGTCTGTGGGCACGGTTTTAGAACCATGGCTTGTAGTTCATTGATTGAGTCGGGATTGTGGTCGAGGGAGGCGGTAGAGCGGCAGATGAGCCATCAGGAGCGCAACTCTGTACCTGCGGCTTATATCCATAAGGCCGAGCACTTAGATGAGCGCAGACTGATGATCCAGTGGTGGGCAGATTATCTGGATGCAAATCGGGAGTACGTTATTTCACCTTTTGATTATGCAAAAGTAAATAATCCATTCAAATAACCATAACTAGCCTTTTATCGTAATACATCTCATTCAATAATTTTTTATATCACTGAAAGCCTCTGTCAAAAGACAGGGGCTTTTGCGTTTTAATCAACCTAAAAGGAAATCATGAT
The DNA here is from genome assembly GCF_902170305.1 of Yersinia alsatica. Taxonomy (GTDB): domain Bacteria; phylum Pseudomonadota; class Gammaproteobacteria; order Enterobacterales; family Enterobacteriaceae; genus Yersinia; species Yersinia alsatica. The sequence goes on from NZ_CABHWW010000023.1 coordinate 137,050, forward strand.
GGAAAATAACATTTTTTGTCCGGTAGACGCAGATCTGAAAGACAGATTTAGCCAGATCGATACAAATGACTTTTATCGAGTTCATGATGCAGTACCTCTGAAAAAAGAACACTCAGCATAAGTGTGGCAGGACTTACGCTGAGGGAGGGACGTCCATCACATCACCAACAACATCTCTGTCACTTAAGAAATCATCCGTTTGTGCAAAAATAAACTGCTTTAAAAACTGATCAATGCGAATATTTAGCTTGAATAGAGGTATGGTTACACTGTCTTGTTTTTCAAAATAGACCTTGGCTTTTTCTTTATCTACCGAATCTTTTAATGCATCGAAGCGACCAAACTCGTTGAGATTCTTGTCATTAACGCTATCAGCCATTAATGCGATGAGTCGTCCTTTATCTAAACCGAGAGCATTAACAACGGCGTTTAATTGCGCATTTTCAGCGTTATCTTTGTAGGTGTTGATGTAGTCTCTAAAAGTATGGCCTTCAATTAACTGCGCATCGCCACGCTGCAAGTCGTGCAAGAAAAGCTTGGCGTACTTTTGCTCACGTTGGGTGAGTGATGCAAATGACTTATGTAGCTCATTTAATGTGGTTTCGATGCTCGTCGAGTCTTGATGTTGGTTCAGCTCTTTTAAATATTTATCAAAGCGGCTGTTCATATAGTCGGCATCGATTTTGCCGGTATCTATTTCAGTTAAATAACCACTGATATCAAAAGGCACATCGCCGCCACCTGCGCCATCGCTATCACCTTTGGCTACTAACTCTTTATAGCGCAGGACCAGACTCAGGTAAGTTTGTTCGTCTATGCCCAGCGTTACCTCATGTTCTACATCATTCTCAGTAAAGGAATATACCGACTCTTCCCAATGTAAACCTTGTACTTTAGCCGCTTCCAGGTGCTGGCTAAAGGTGTTAAATAATTTGGCGAATTGAGCACTGGCTTCTATATCGTCTGGCAGTTTTTCAAAGTTCTCAACACCGGCGCGGACAAACAGCTCGGTAATGTCAGCCACTAATTCATTCATGGTTTTAAGGTTACTTTCTAACTTATCAACAAATAAGCCGATAGGTTTGTCGCCGGAATAGAGTTTTACCGCATCATTAATATGTTGCTCCATCGTATGTGGATAGCGGTAATAACGGATGATTCCATGGGGTTTATCGGGGCCAAACAAGCGATTGGTGCGTGAGAACGCTTGAATAATATTTTGGTATTTAATTACCTTATCTAAATACAAGGTATTAAGCCATTTAGAGTCAAAGCCAGTGAGCATTTGATCTACAACAATCAGTAAATCTAATTGCTTTGAAGGCTCGGTATGGATGCGCTCGTAAGGCTTTTTATGGGCAAGGCGTGCCGCTAAATCTTTTTTAAAGGCCGCGTGGCGGGCAAAATCAAAGTCCTGGCCATAACGCGCGTTATAGTCGGCCATAATTTCGCCCAGGCCCTCGCCTTTAAAGGTGGGGCCACGGTCGCCACTGCCGTCGTTATCAATATTTGGGTCAAATAGAGCCGATACTTTAAGTTCCGGTTTGGCGGCTTTTAAACGGCGGTAATAGTCAATGGCTTCGGCAATGCTGCTAGTGGCCAAAATAGCGTGAAACTTATTGGCCTGGCTGAGCACATCCCACTCTGCCAGAATATCTTCTACTACTTTTTCTTGATGGGCTTCAGTGAGATATTGCTCTTTTGGCACATAATCTTCTATGCCTTTGACATACTTACCTGTTGCATCTTTATGACCAGCCATTGGCACATCATTCATACAATAATTAAATTTTTTCTTTTTGGCTGCCGTAGACATTGCATCTGCAACCGAATCGGCCTTAGCCTGTTCAAGGGCGACGGCCTGGCGTAGATCTTTATCTTTAAAGGTACAGACTTTGTAAGGGTCAAAGCCCAGCACATTGCCGTCGCGAATACCGTCGGCAATGCTGTAGCGGTGTAGCTCGTTGCCAAATACGGTACTGGTGGTATTGCCGTTTTTTTCGTTTTCTTCTTGAATTGGTGTACCGGTAAAGCCAAAAAACAAGGCGCGCGGAAAGGTACGTTTAATAATAATCAGCATATCGCCAAAGGTAGAGCGGTGCGCCTCATCGACAATAAACACCAAGCGCTTAGCGCGAATTTTTTCAATATCCGCAGAATTGATGGCTGTATCTTCATCGTCTACCGCTTCAAAAATATTACTCATTTTTTGAATAGAGCTAACAATTAACGTATCGGCAGTTGCACTGCTTTTTAATTTGGTAATGAGTACATGAGTATTTTCGGTGGCTTGAACGTCTTCGCCATCGCCAGCAAAATTGCGATATTCCCTAAGCGACTGGGTGCCCAGCTCAATCCTGTCCATTAAAAAAATCACTTTATCGGCATCTTTGGATTGGGCGATCAACTGCGCCGATTTAAAGCTGGTCATGGTTTTACCTGAACCCGTGGTATGCCATATATAGCCCCCGAGGCGATCGGGGTTATTGGCCGCGCTCCCCAGTTGCTGCCAGTTAGTTTTGGCCACTTTGTCAGATATCGCATTGGCAGCGTAATACTGATAACTGCGCATCACCTTAAGCACGCCGTCGGTATCGTCGGCGACGGTATAAAAGCCAATCAACTGGTGCGCCATAGGGATAGAAAGCAAGGTAGAGGCGATGTCTTTCCAGTGGTTCATGGGTTCGTTATTAAAATCGGCCCAGTTAAATTGATAATCGGGGTTAAATCTGCCGTCTAGCCCGGGATTGGCAAAGTATTTGGCCTCGTTTGGCTCCATGGCCACAAACACCTGGATGAGCGAAAACAGGCCGCTAAATACACCCTCTTTGCTGTACTTTTCAATTTGGTTTACGGCTTGGCTAACTGGAATGCCGCTGCGCTTTAGCTCTACATGGATAACTGGCATACCGTTAATCAGTAGCAACACATCACCGCGTCTGTCGTTACGTAAAGGGCTGCCGCGTTCAAATTTGGGTTGCTGCACAATTTGGTAACGGCTTTGACCTGCGGCGATTTCTTGGCGATCGTATATTTTTAAGCTGACTTCTTTACCTAGATGTAAGGTATCGGCAGGGTTATCGCGCTTAATCGCCACGGTTTTGCCGTTAATTAAACCGTTGAGCTTGAACGGGCTTTTAAGTTCTTTGATTTGCTCAATAATTTGCTGCATTTCAGTCGCGGTAAGCGGAACATCGTTTAAACGATCCCGCTGGCGATTGTTTTCAAATAAAATGGTCGCCCAGTTTTGCAGTAAATCGGCCTCGGTTTTATTTTTGAGTATCTCCGGCTCCCAACCTTTGTGGGTGAGTACCTCAATAAAGGCCTGCTCAAATTGCGCTTCGGTTTTAAAGGTGGTCATGATGGCGCTCCCTGTTAGACAAACATTTTACTTAAGCAGGCCTGCTTGATGTTGTTAAGTTTGGTGATTTGTTGTTGGTGTTGGTTGATTAATGCGTCTAGTTTCTGGAAGTAGTTGCCGATGGTAGATTGTTCTTTTTTGTTTGGAACTACTACATCCCAAGCTTTTAACTCATTCATAGGAACCAAATTAACCATGGCTGATGCTGGATTGGATTCCGTTAATCTTTTTTGCATTTTTTCCGACCTGATCCACTGCAAAAAGAACTCTGAATCAATACGTTCATCATTTATTTTCATTCTGATAATTGCTTGATTAAAAACACCAATTTTAACGCCATCTGGCACCCTTGAAACTCTGCCAATTGTTCCAGCTCCACTCATAATAAAGTCGCCAGAGGTCAAACTGAAATTAATTAATTCTTGGTACTTTTCTTTTGATATATTGTATCGAGTATCATATCGATCATAAATAGCATTGCGCTGTTCATAAACAACGTAATCGCTTTTGGCTACAAACATTTCCTTCTTAATCGAACCACCAAAAGGGCCTCTACGAATTCCATCTTTTTCATTAAATATCTCTGAAAACTTAATCTCTGCCCACTCCCCACTGAACCCCTTAAACCGAATCTCTGGCATGGTTTCGCCTGGTTTGGGGAACATTTTTTCCAGCATGGCTTTTTTAATGCTGCTGAGCTTGTCATGCTTTTGTTGGTGTTGGTTGATTAGCGCGTCGAGTTTTTGGAAATAATTGCCGATGGCGGTTTGTTCTAATTTATTGGTTGTATAAACTGGCACATTATTAATTGCGATCTTCGATAGGCTTGGTACCCCTGTAGATTCATCATGTTTTTTCCATTCAATTCTTTGAAAAAGGCAAAATAAAAAATCCAGATTGAAACCAGGAAAAGGCACTGCATAAAAAAGAGTATCTACTGTCCAAAAGGGGGCTCGTAAAATACAAGGCTTATCTATAGTTCCTTTTCTACCAATTCCGATAGCATCTTCATCATTTGACAACGCACTATCTACACTAAGCATATAGCCGCCTGTTCCATAAACAGGTATATTGCCTTTGCCTAAATGCTTGTAGTCTTTTCCGCTTCGAACATCAATAACATTTGATAAAGCAAGCTCATACCAAATCCCACTAAAATTTTTGATACGAATTTCTGGCGCCTTGTTATCTACACTCATCTTAATCACCCTTCAATAACTTGGTGAGTTCAGCCAGGCCCTGCATATCAAATTCATTACCGGTGAGTTCGCCCATCATCTGCGCCAGTTGTTGCTCGGTGGTTTTTATCTCATTCGCCACTTGCGAGTAAGTGACGGCGTATTTGTCGGCAAGGGCTTGTACTTGGCTGGTAAGTTGGCTAATCACGGCGTTTGGCATGGCGGCGAGTTCAGTGCTTAATGGCGTAATCCATTTAAGGTGCAGCAGGTTGTTCACTTGTTGATCAGTTAATGCTTCGATAGTTGTTTTGGTTTTTAAGTGCAGGGCAGTGGCGGCATCTTTGACCGTTTTTTTCAGGTTTTTTTCTTCATCGATTAATTTGTTCGCGCGAATGATTTTGGCTTCATAGCTGTCTTCTGCGAATTTAACTTTGCTGTCTTTTTGTTCTTTCAAGAAGGTTTTGGCGGCTTTGCTTAATTCGGCATTGGCAAAGCCGTCTTGGCTTTCTTTGACCGTATCTTGTTCTTTTTCTTCTTCAGTTAGAGATTCTAAAATTTCTTCCAGCGTGCTGGCGATTTCCACCAGGCGGGTTTCGTTAGCGGCCAGAGCTTGTAAGTCATCACTTAAGTAAGTTTGTTGTACTAAATCAAACGGCAGTATGTGGCCTTTCCAGCCCTCTTGTACTTCAGTGTCTTGGCCGTTCTTCTTCTTTATAACAATGTTGGGATCAACTTGTTTGGCGGCGGCAAAGCCTTCGGTTTGCATCATTTCTAAATCGGCGCTGATAATTTGCCATTGGTTGTTTAGAAATTGGTAAGCCTGGTATTTGTCGATTAAGGCAATGGGGGCTAAGCGAGTAAATAGCTCAGTACTTAATATCGCCTCTTGTTGGTTACGCTTTACGCTTTGCCAGTTTTGTATTAACTGGGTGTTTAGGTAGTCATCAAAGCCATTAAAAGCTTGGTTGTAGGCGCTGATAAACTCTAACACTTGCGGGTGCCCACTAATACTGGCGTTGACGTCTTGTTTGGCAATAGCCAGCTCACTGTAAGCAGCAGATTTTGGCGTAAACAGAGTATCGTGCAATTGCGGGAAGGCTTGCCAAAAATTATGTAGCTCGGCAATTTCGCTGTTGGGGATGCCGCCGAGCATGGTGGCGTGTAAATCCCAGCTTGGTACTGCCGCAGAAGAATCGACATAGCGCGGTATGTTGAGATTATAGCCGTTGTCGCGCAGGGTTTGTTTGCTCACCAGCTGTGAAAACTTGTCGATACTTTCACGGTTAATCACCGCATCAGTAATACGCTTGATATCACTGGCTTGCAGTTTGTTGTTTTTGCCTTCTTTCATAGAGTGTTTGGAGGCATCGATCACTAATACATCGGTATTTTGGCGTTTTTGCTTGAGTACCAAAATCACGGTGGGAATGCCGGTGCCAAAAAAGATATTGGCCGGTAAACCGATAATAGTATCAATATGATTCTGCTCAATCAGTTGCTTGCGAATTTGACCTTCTTCACCGCCACGGAACAAGACACCATGGGGCAGAACAATGGCCATAATGCCATCGGGTTTTAGGTGGTAGAGGTCGTGCAGCAAAAAAGCAAAATCGGCTTTGGTTTTAGGGGCCAGGCCAAAACGTGAATAGCGCGGATCGCTGTCTTTAAAGCTGGGGTCCCAGTTTTGTGAGTAAGGCGGGTTGGACACCACGGCATCGACATGCAAGGCGTAATATGATCCTTGAGGATCACTGTCATCAAAATACGGCCAATCGTCTTCCAGGGTATCGCCATTACGGGTTTTAATGTTGCTGGCTTTGATCCCGCGCATGATGAGGTTCATACGGGTTAGATTGTAGGTGTTGGCTTTTAACTCTTGAGCGTAATAAGTGATGCTGTCTTTGTTTTTAGCGTATTTCTCGAATGCCTCACCGATATTGATCAGCAACGAACCAGAGCCGGAAGTGGGGTCGTAAATTTTGATGGTATCTTTGTGTTTTAACTCATGGGCGATGATGTTCGACATGAGTACCGAGACTTCATGAGGCGTGTAAAACTCACCGGCTTTTTTACCCGCATTGGCGGCAAATTTTTCAATCAGGTATTCGTAAATGTAGCCCAGTACGTCATACCCTTGATTACTATTCATGGGGATGCTTTTGATCAGGTGCAGTAAGTCGCTGATGGCTTTGGTGCGTTTGCCAGCACTTTCACCCAGTTTGCTTAACCCTGTTTCTAAGGTAGTAAAAATGCCTTCAAACAGTTTTTTGTAAGTTGGCGAAATCAAACGGCTAAAGGCTGAAAGCGCATCACGCACGTTAGATTCATCAAAGTCGGATTTTGGATCAATCCAGGTAGAAAACAGATTATCGTAGGCAATAAAGTAGCCCAGGTTGCTTTGCACGTATTTAACGGTGTCGGCGTCGTCTTCATTGAGGGCTTTGATATCTTCGGGTGTCATACCCTGTTTGGTGACAAACTGCACCAACTGGTCGCTTAGGTACTTGTAGAAGATAAAACCGAGTATGTAATCTTTGTATTCGTTGGCTTCAATTTTAGAACGCATCTGGTTGGCAGATTCCCAGATTTTTGCCGCAAGCTGCTGTTTATTCACAATGAAGTCCTGTTAAAAGCAATGTTTTTTCGAAAGGGCTATTTTAGGGTTTTGATTGTACGTTTGATAAGAGCTTCTTGCTAGCGGCAAGGCTTTACGAGTCTGGGTAAATGAGGAGTCTGCAGTCTCGATTCCTACCAAGACACCGCGCCCTGAGTCGGCAGGTGATGCCGTGCCACTGTTTGTGTCAAGACCAGCATAATAGGTGCCCCCATGACGTCACCGCGTAGCCCTAGCCCCTTAAACCTCACTTAAATAAGTATAGAATTGAGCAGTTTCATCCCAGGCAAGGGCTCTGCCGTCGATATAAACGCGGGTATGTTGCCCAAAGAAATCGGTTGATGAATAGACGTTTCCACGATTCTCCGCCGCAGGCCAACTCGTTCCTCCGCCAGCATAGGTACTGAGTATCGGCAATTGAATGCGATTATTTAGCTCTCGCGTACAACGATTTTATTACCATAAAGGTTAGTGACGTCCTCTCTTGCGATTGGCAGATCACAAGGTGAGTAATCGCTTCTGGCATACAGCTAGGGTCGTTTAACTGGTTCAGTGCCGCGAGAGAAGAGAAGTATCAATGGTACGATACGTCGATGGTGTACCGTGGCGAGAGCTTAACAGGTGAAATTAAAACGATTTATACCAGCCTAGAGCAGCGTCAGTTATAAAATGAAGGCTAGTAATTTCGGACGGTATCGGTGTTCGGTGTACCAAAGTCAATGCGATGAATCACCATATTCATTGGAGCTCGGTGCCAGGTAGAGATATTACGCTTCTGCTTGGCTATGTTGTAACGCTTTGCAGATGAACGACTGATTTCATGGTCAATAACTTACAGTAAACGGGGATTACTCTTTTACATTTATGGTGCAAAATGACGGTATTTACATTTTTCTCTATCGGGGTTTCTTGCATCTATGACCACTCTCGTTTTCTCCTATTCCCATGCGGATGAAGCATTACGCAATGAGCTTGAAAAACATCTGTCGCCCTTGAAGCGGATGGGAAAGATCACCACATGGCATGATCGCCGGATCGTTCCAGGGCAGGAGTTTGAACATCAAATTGACCAGTATTTTTCCGAAGCTGATATTATTCTGCTATTGATTAGTAGCGATTTCATCGCGTCCGACTACTGCTATCAGGTTGAGATGGCTAACGCGCTGGAGCGTCATCAGCGGGGCGAGGCAGTGGTTATCCCGGTGATATTGAGAGATTGTGCCTGGCATCGGTTGCCATTTGGTAGCATTATGGCGGCGACAATTGACGGTAAACCAATTACTAAATTTACCAGCCATGATGAAGGCTATGTTCAGGTTGTTGATGCTGTATCTCGCGCCATTGTAGATATGGCGACGAAAAAGCCTCAGCAGAGTTTAAATGATCATTCTCCTGCCTCTGCCCACTCCTGTTTTCAGACCATTGACACTATATTTACGCCACGCTCCAGCAACCTTTCCCTACCAAAGAGTTTTACCGATCTTGATAAAGATCGGACTTGTCGTGAAGGTTTCGAGTATGTCGCTCGTTTTTTCGAAAACTCATTGGCTGAGCTCAAGAAGCGTCATGCAGGGTTAGAAGTTAATTTTCACCAACGTGACACTGATTCTTTCACTTGTGCGATTTATATAAATGGTAGCAAAGTTGGTCAGTGTGGTATCTGGCATGGTAGTCGGAATATGGGATTAGGTGATATTTGCTACAGTCATAATGGCTTGACTCACAATAGCTGTAATGAAAGTCTGAGAGTTGCTGATAATGGGCAAATTCTTGGTTTTCGTCTAATGATGGGGTTTCTGGGTTCCAGAGATTCACAGGATTCATTGCTTACCAACGAAGGAATGGCTGAGCATCTCTGGGATATGTTTTTTAACTCAATTCAGCAGCGTTCCCGCTAAGCACTCACTTAACGAAGTCTCCGAATTTAAGAATGTTATCGGGTGAACTGGGTATACCGGTGCAGTAAACTGGGCATCTCTGATGCCACTTTTTATACGTGGCGTAAAAAATGCGGCGGGATTTATTCGAGATCTTCACCATGAGCAAAAAACATACCGAAGTAAGCAAGTTCTTAAGTTACGTCCTACGCCATCAACCTGAATCAATTGGCTTAACATTAGATAGTGAAGGTTGGGCGGATATCAACTCATTGATTGCCTGTGCTAGCAAGGAAAATCAGAGGCTTGATCAACAGATTATCCAAGCTGTTGTTGAGGGTAGTGATAAAAAACGGTTCGCTATTTCAGAAGATGGACTCTGCATCCGAGCTGTTCAAGGACATTCAACGCAACAAGTAGATATTAGCTTTAAAGAGAAGATGCCCCCTGAGTTCTTATATCATGGTACAGCGACCCGTTTTTTGGAGGCTATCAAAGAACAAGGATTAATGGCTGGATCACGCCAGTATGTACACTTATCGAGTGATGAAACTACAGCCATAGCCGTTGGGCAACGACACGGTAAACCAACTGTACTAAAAGTTAATGCCCTATCGATGTACGAACAGGGCATTAAATTCTATCAATCACCTAATGGTATTTGGATGACTAAAACGGTACCTATTCGGTTCATTGACTTGTAATGATAGTTTCATCTCCTAAAGTCACACTACCAGCGAAGACCTCGACCAATATATTTTCAGATAGGAAAGCAACCTGGTAGTGTTTTACAGGTCTATAACCACCAAAGTGGCGGCTCCATGCAAGTGCAGTTTCGGAAGATGGGTATTCAATTAAAGCCCCCATTGATGGGGCTTTAACATTTGAAGCATAATTTATATTAGAAATAGGTATACCAGGAAATGCAGTTCTTGAAAAAGCACAGACCATATTGAATCGTAGCTCACGATAACCTGTCGCTTGTGGTTTATCTTCCACGTCGTACTCTACTTTGATCGAAAGTTCTAAACCTTTTGATTCAATAATTATTGAATTTTCACCATATGTAGGTAGCCACTCATAGAGGTCTATGATAGGTATTCCAGCACCAGCTTCCATTATTTTCTCCCTTGAGGAATAGCAGGGCTACCAGTTTCTGGAAGCTTATTGTTTTTTAACTGATCTGCAGCAAGCTCATTGTAAGTTTTCCCATTCATTCCAGGTACTCCCACATTTGTTTGATTAGTTCCATACCAATCAGATTTTGGTACTCCTGCGCGATCTAAAGCTACTGATGTCCGAGTATTAAGGATCAATTTCGTACCATTCATTTCTACATAATCAACAGCTAATTGATTTGGTTTGATAAGACCACTGCGAATCGCATTAGCTAAATCATCAACTGTATTAATTGGATATCCTGCTATTTGGCTGTACTTAGCAGCACCCTCAGCACTAAATGTTTCATTGGCCCTGATTTTTGATTGAGCAAAATTAGCATTTGCGACAGAACCTCGTTCCGCAGTTGTTCCTTTTATGGTGGCTTGTTCAGTTACCGTGCTCGGTTTTACACCAGATAAGCTTCCCGCACCCAGCGCCCCATAAGCCAAGTTACCTAAACCATCCGCCCCAGTCTTCAACAATGCCGCTTCTAGCCAATCACACTTACCAGCACACTGATCAATGATATCAGAATACCATTTCGCTGAGTCTTGATAAGCACGTCCTGCCATGTTGTCCTGCTGACGCAGTTCAGTATAAGCTTTCTCATCAAGTTCTATTTTCGAACGAGTATCAGCAACACAGGCTGCATCACCGGCATCCCAGCATGATTTCAGCTTCTGAATGTTATCTGCCGATTCTTGCGCCATATTCTTACGGATATTCTGTTCACAACCAGCATTTCCGTTACATTCTTTGTACTTTTCAGCATATTTCTGCGGACTTCCCTGGCTCAGGAAGTTATTCTCAACTGCATTCTTCCCGGCCTGCGCACCGGCAACGGCACTGCCCGTGCTATCGCCTACTAGGCCACCGGATAGTCCCGCCGCCAGGGAGCTGAGGTTAACAATAACCTGCTTTTGTGCTTCGGTCAGGTCTTTGGTCTCGATATTTGGGTACAGACTGTTTTTGATGTAGATGGCGGCCAGTTCACCGCTTAATGCCCCGATACCACCCGCGGCGGCGCTGTTGCCTTGCAGATGAGAGAGTACCGCCCCCAACACCGCATGCGCTCCAATGCGTGCCGCTTCATTATCTTCACCGGCGACATCTTTAATCATCTGTGCCAGATACGGGGCGGATGCACCGGCCAATGCTTTGGTCATATCACCACCCGCCAACCCTTGCAGGGCGGCGGTGGCGGCTTGCGCAATTTTCTGGTAAGTGCCACCGATGCCGTAATCTTTCATGGCATCTTTATAGACTTGCGACGCTTCTATCTCTTTCTGGGTCGGGTTGAGATTACCACCTTTCGCCAGTGCATCTTTCGCCGCTGTGGTGGCCTGTATCTGTCCCTGTGTGCTGATAACATCAAATACCTGCCCGCCAATCTCACCAATCAATTGTGCTTCTTTCAGGCGATTTTGCTCTTTCTCTTTGTCAAATATTGGGGTGAGGGCATTATTGGCATGCTCGACGTCGCGGCTCAGGTCATCGACATTTTGCTGCTGTTTGTCCGTATCACGAATAATGATGGTGCCATCAGACACGGCTGCATGGGTGGTACTCTGTGCGTTGCCATCATTATTAGCCCCCACCAAAACCAGATTTCCCATGTTACCGAGGAAGTTATCCGCCACACTACCGCCGGTGCTGATGCTGCCCCCCTGATGCTCGGTTTTGAACTCCGCTTTATTTTCAATATTACTAAAGCCTAGTGTGCCAGTATCCAGCCGGTTTTTATCCGCTGTTGCCGTAGAGCCAATGACTGCACCATTCAGCTGGGTGTGTTCTCCGACGGTAATATCAAAGCCACCTTTGCCCGCAAAGATACCAGTCTGCTCTTGCACCGAATCAAAGTTACTGTGCATTTTGTCTTGAGTGGCACTCAAGTTTGCCGAGCTGTTGCCCGCTCCCCACACCACCACACTGACGCCGCCACTGATACTCTGTTGCTTCGAGTCATAACGGTCACTGTCTTGTTGGCTTTGCAGCGTCAGGTTGCGGCCTACATCGGCTTCGACTTTGTCGCCACTGAGCTGTGCACCTAACAGGGTGGTATCGCGCCCGCTAGTCAGAGACAGAGTATTGCCACTGTCGAGAGTGGTTTCAGACCAATAGGTGCCATCACCACTGTCTTTGCCTTTACTACTATTGGCATTCGCGAAAATACTGAGCCCGATTTTATCGCCAAAAGTAATACTGGCTCCAATGTTGCCACCACTGCTGCTGTTGCTGCCTTCCGTTTTCTGGGTATTGGCTGCACCCAGTAATAACAGGTCGCGATCCGCATCCAACGTAGTGTCGTGACCGGCTTTGAGCTGGCTGCCGCCAATAATAATATCGCCACTGTTGGTGCTCTGACCTTTGCCGGTGGCGGTAATATTGAGGTTATTACCTGCGGTGAGGGTTGAGCCGCTAACAGCCTGTTGTTCCTGATGTTGCTGCGAGGTCGATTTTTGTGAGCCTAACGACACACTGATACCAATAAGGGTGCCGGTGCCGTTGTTGCCCTGCGCCTGTGCCAAATCGACGGCTTGTTTAGCGGATATACCGGTCAGAGCCGCTTTGGTTCCCTGTAATGCAGCTAAACGACCACTGGTCTCGTTTTTAGCATCTTGAACGGTCGTCACTGCTGTGTTTAGTGCTGAGCCAACCGCACCGGAAAGAGCTAATGTCAGACCACTGCTTTTTTGTTCATAGCGCTGGTCGCTGTTACGTTTGTCCTGGCCCGGTTCAATCACTACGCTATCACCGGTGATATTCAGGTTTTTATTGGCCAGAATATCAGCACCACCAATATGGGCGGTTCCGCCGGCGGTAATGCTGACATCACCTCCTGTACTGCCAATGGTGCTGGCACTTTGGCTTTGTGTCGTCCCCGAATCACGACTCTGTTGGCTTGATGAAGTGCTGCCTATGGTGACTCCAATGCCTCCGCCACTGAACATGCCACTCTTTTTCTGCTCAGATAGGCGGTAACTGGATTGCTCCTCGGTAGCCGCCACAATATCCACATTGTTGCCCGCAGTCAGTGCGACATTATTGTCACCCACTATTGCAGAACCTTTCACCAGCAAGTCATTACCGGCAGACAACGAGATATTTTTGCCACTGAGCAGCGAACCTTGTTCCTGTGTGGCGTAGTCTTCAGATACCACGTGGGTGGTAGTTTTTGACAACCTTTTTTTCTTGACAGTGGTTTCTTCAAAGAAGGAATAGTCGCTTTCAGTTGCCGTCGTCACATTGATGTCATGACCGGCTTTTAGTGCAATATCACCACTGGCTTGCGCCTGTGTGGCCTGCAGATTGATATCATTACCAGCCTGAATAGTGGTATTGCCACCGCTGACGATTTCAGTCCCTTGCTGACGGATGGATTCATTAATCTGTTGTTTGCGATCACCATGACTTTCACTATAGATGCTGCTTTGTTGGGCGTTAAGGTTGACATCGCGGCCCGCCTTGAGGGTGGTGTCGTTATCTGACACCAGCGCTGCTGCCTGTGAGTTGATATCACGGCCGGCATCCAGTGTCAGATTATTGCCGCTGGTTATCACCGCGCGGCTGGCATCAGTAGTGCGGTTTTCACTATTATTGGTTTTTTGTTGGCTGTTTTTATCTGCGGTTTGCAGGGAGATATCACGGCCTGCGGTGAGGTCTACATCACCTTTAGCAGCTAATTCGCTGGCAGTAAGCAATACATCATTGCCTGCATGTAGTGCCAGGTCGCCTCCGGCACTGATTTCACTGCCCAGACTGTCACGTTGTTCACTTTGTTGATAACCGTTACGTCGATCTTGCTGTTTATTATGTTCATCATTGCTGAGTGTAGTATTGGCTTTGATAGCAATATCACCGCCCGCCAGCATACTCAGGCTATCGCCAGAAGATACCTTGGCACCGGTAATTAAAATATCTTTTCCTGCCTTCAGGCTGAGAGAGTCTCCGGCGCTGATAGTGGCGGCATCGCCAATTTCCGTACGGGTTAATGACAATGACTCGCTATCCCAGCGACCATTGCCTGCCGTCGTTGCCGTCCACTGTTGGGTGAGTGTCTGGTTAATGATGCTGCCATCAAGGCTTGCCAATTCCACCCGCTGACCATCGATGTTGGAACCGATGTTATTGATGTCATCTATAGCACTCAGTTGCAGATCGCCGCCGGAAGTGATTTTCCCGCCTTGCAGGTTGCTAATTGAGGTTTGGCTATTCACCGCTAACAACTGGTCTGCGTTAAGGGTGCTACCCGCGTTAATAACTTTACCCGCATCAAGCTCCACTTTATTACCGGCAATCACACTGCCGGTTAATGAAGCACTGTCTGCTTTAGCCAGATATAACCTGGGTGCTAAAACAGTCTGGCCGTTAACATTAATCTCTTCCCACCAGACGATACTTTTGTTCAGAGCCGCAATTTGCTCTGGCGTCAGGCTGACCCCCAATGTCAACCCCAGTCCAGATTGAGCCTGTGCGGCGTTATCGATAAGGTATTGCATCTGGGCTAAATCAGAACCGAGGCCATTGATATAGCGCTGGCCCGTTTGGCTTAGAACAGCATTACTGATATAGCGGGTATCGAAAGCGGCATCTCCGAGGAAACGATAATCATAATCAGGCTTCAGGTTTAAGCGATCGAGGAAATAGGCTGAGCCAAGAAATTGAGTCTGGTCAGTGAATTGGCTGTTGTTTTCCCGCGGTGCAGCCCCCGGTTGCTGGCCTAACATGGCGTACAAACCGCCAAACAGGCTGTTATCCAATTGACCTAGCCCATTGAGTTGTGGGTTGGTGGTGATGAGATACGGGCTATTGGGGTCTGGATTGGTAATGAATAAGCCACTGTTGCCGCTGGGAAGAGGGTAATCAGCTAATCCCGCCCCCAGGCTTGCTAACTGACTGAGGGCATCACGCAGGATTGAGTCCAGCCCGCTATTTTGGTCCGCCAATAAGATCTCGCTGTCCGCACCACTGACTGAATTCGGAGGCGTGGTACTTTCCAGTATTGGCGCAGATAGCTGATGATTAATCCCACCACTCCAGGGGGCCTGTGTGGTATTGCTGAGATCCTGAGTAAAACTGGCTGTGACATTGCCGCCCGCCTGAATAACGCTGCGGAAAATCTCACCATCATTGTTAACAGTTTCATGATTAGTCAACTGGTAACGGATATTGTAATCTGTCGTGCTGTTTGATGACCCACTTTGAGCTGGTGGCGCATATTGATACACGCCGTATTCGGTCGATACCCCAGTCCACACGCTATTATTATTCAGTACATTGCCACGCAACTGGATGTCATTATTCGCCAGTAGCGTACTGGCCTGATTATTCAGGGTATCTGCGGTGATATTCAAATGGCGGCCCGAGGCAATGCGGCTACTGCTCCCGCTCGCTGTCGCGGTGACGGTTGTTTGATTTAGGGCCAAATTGAGTTCAGTAAAACCCGGCTTAGGTGCGTAGTAATAATGGGTTACTGTGTAATAAGAACATTGGTTAGCGTTACAGGCGTCACCTTTATGCCTCGTTGTGTAACTGAGAAGTTCATAGCTCCCGTTCTCTAACTCACTGATGGGAATACTGGCATAAGCACCATTTAGCCAGCCTTTGCTCTCACTCAAATCAACGCTATTCGAAACAACATTAAATCCCGCGCGCTGATTCAGCAGGGCGGTTGTATTGATAACGATATCGCCACGTTGTGTTTCAATGGTGCCAGAGGTATTAGTAATGGATTGATTTTTATTCCCGGCACTGTCACGTTGCATCGACAGATTATTTTCTGCCAGAATATTCCCTTGCAGATTAACAATGTGCTGTGCCAGCAATTGCATATTATTACCGCTGTAAAGCATTGCCCGGTTAATTAACTGACCGGCTGCACTTAACAGTAAATCACCGGCGGTACCGATAAAACCGTCATTAGTGATATCACTCTGGCTGATCAGTTGGATATTCCCACCACTTTGCAGGGTGGCGATATTGTTCTGCGTGATAGTCGCTGCATTGACGATAAATGTTCCGTTGCCTGCGCTCATCTTGCCCAGATTGCTGAAAGCTGCCGCGCTGCTCAGGGTGACACTTTGTCCTTGCAGGGTACCGTTTTGTACCAAATTACCTTGAGTGCTAACGGTTAAGATATTACCGGCGGTCAATGAACCATTTTGGTTTAGCGCCTGCACCAGATTGAGGGTTAAATCGCCCAGTGCGACTATTTGACCCGACTGATTCAACCCTTTGTTGTTCAGAGTCAAATGGTTACCGCTGGCCAGTTTACCGCTGGATAAGTTATTCACCTGCTCGCCAGTGACAGTCATATTTTGGCGGGTCAGTAGCGTTCCGCTGTTATCCAGTGTTCCGACATTCAGTACGAGATTATTTGACTGGAAGATGCCCTGATTGGATAAGGCCTTAAGGGTGGTATTGAGGTCGCCCTCGGTGAGCAAGGTTCCCTGATTATTCAAAGTGCTGGAATTGATGGTCAGACTATGACTTTGCAACCAGCCATTGTTGGTTAATATCGGGGCTGTCAGTGACAGTGTTCCGTCAGAAAGCAGTTTTCCACTGTTGACCAACTGATTTTGCAAGGTTAATGCTGCACCATTGTTCCCTTGTATCAACCCCTGATTAAACAGGTTTAGCGCCGTCAGCTTCAGGGTGTTTTGACCCAGAAAAACCGCACTCTCATGTTGAGTAAAGTCACCGCTAAACTGGGCTGCTAAGCTATTGTTGCCTTGTAACCAGCCCCTGTTTTCCCCTGAAATCCCCGTTAGCGCAAGGTCGTCAGCTTGAATGTGCCCATTGTTGGTTAAGTGCTCTGTTTGCAGTGTGACATGACGGGTGGATAAGGTTTGCCCACTCTCTTGCTGATTAAACTGCTTTGCAGTGATCGTCAGTGCATTCACGCCACTGAGCATACCTGCATTATCCAGGTTTCCGGTGTTAATATTCAGCGTATTCGCCAAAATTTCACTTTGATTGTCAAGCGCTGTGACGGTCAACACCACTGCGCCCTCGCTCAGCAGTTTACCCGTATTGGTGAGGGCCTGTCTGGCGCTGGCTGTCAGGGTGTCGGTGCCCAAGATAACACTCTGATTGCTGATGTTGTCTGCGACGAGTTGCAGTTGTTTACCCTGCACGTTACCGCTGTTTGTGAATTCAGCCGCCCCAATGGAAAGTTCATTTCCCGCCAATAGTTGGCCTGCGCTTTGATTCTCCAGAGTATCCGCAATAATTGCCGAGAACAGAGTATTCCCCTGAATCAGGCCGCTATTGGTTAGTGTATCACTGGCCACGGTCAGGTTATTTGCCAGCAGTTTTCCGCTGTTATCGAGTAACCCGGTTTTCAGTACGAGTGAGTCTGTTGCGGTGAGGGTGCCGGTAGACTGGTTTTGTAGTGTTTGCCCCAATGTCAGTTGCAGTTGTTTGGCGGTTAACTCACCCTGATTAAACAGACTGTTGGCTGATAACGCCAATCCCTGGCCGGCATAGGTTTTTCCCCGCAAAGTGGCGGTATCGACCAATTGCAGGGTGAGATTGCGCTGTGCTGCCAGTTGCGAGTCTGCGCCAGTGTGCAGAGTATTGGCATCAATGCGTAAGTCGCTGCCACTGCTGAGGCTACCATCCAGCACCAGACTACGACTTTGTAGCTGAGCATCATTCATCCCCATAACGCGGGAGGTTTTATCTTGAATAATACTATTTTGGGCTTTAGCGATTACCGTGCCGCCACTCAGGTTACTGTTCTTCCAACTCTGATCCTGACCTTTTATGTTTAGCGTGGCATGGGTGCCTACTTTGCCTTGCGCATCTACACCTGCACTGATCTGGCTATCTGTCACCTGTAATAGCCCATTGCTACTCAATGCGATATTGGCACCGCTGCTGAGTGTAGCCGCATTCAGATTTAGGTCATTTTGACTGTTAACCCGTATGTCTTGTCCGGCTCTATGGTCCCCACTCAGTGCAATCTGTTCGGCGTTGGCGATGATATTGCCTTGTGCCAGTGTGTTATTGAGGGTCAGCTTGCCGCTGCTATCCAATTGGATATCACCCTGGCGAGCATTGAGGTTACCGAGGTTAACGCCCACCCCTTTCTCACTGGACACCAGACGGATGCGATTGGCATACATCCCGCCTAACGCACCGGTATCAACCGCCACTTTGGGTGCATCACCTTTGGCTTGCAGCGCGCTGACATTACCAGCCGCGTCCACGCGATTGCTGCCGGCAATCAGTGTCAGGTCTTGTGCATAAAGTTGGGCGTTAATCTCAGTAGCACGACTAATAATCGACAATGCACCGCTCTGGCTGGCATCCAGACCTTTACCTTGAATCGAGATTGCTCCCTGAGTGACTTCCAACGCTTGCAATTTACCGTTGGCATCCATTATTGGCTTGCCGGTGGTCAGTGTCACATTCGGGGTATTAATAAATCCGCAACCATCGCAGGTGATACCGTACGGGTTAGCGACCATGATACTGGCTTGCTTACCGGCTACTTCCAGATAGCCCTGCAACTGTGAACGGTTGGCCCCCACCACTTCATTGATAATGGCTTTGGCTTCGTGACCTGCTTGTAAATTAGGGTTGTTTTGAATCAATCCACCCAGTTGAGATTGTGTTAATTGATCGGTGGCGTTATTGAGGATCAGTCCCTCTTTACCCACATTGAAGTCGTTATATTGGTTGTGGGAAACGCCAGACTGATTCGGTGTAGCGATGTTCACTACCGGCACACCATTAGCGGCTTTATCTAGCTGTGTATTGCCCCCGGCAATATTCACCTCCGCTGCCAGTGCGGGCATAATTGGTTGCAGTACCAGCAGGGTGCACAGGGTATAACTCAGCCATTGATGATGAGTTTTGATTGTTGACTCGTTATTATTCTTCATCCCTGATAACCCTATATATACAAACAGTTAGATAACAAAATTGATACGGTAATAAACAGAAACATGATCTGGCTCCAGCCAGTCGGGATAGGCCAGTGGCCAGCCGACAGTGAATTGGCTACTGAAATAGCGATTACGATTGCCCAGCCCGATGGCACTACCCCATAGCTTGCCTGAGGCATAACTGTCAGCGGTGTCATGACGCAGATAACCGCCATCAATGGCTGCCAGTGCAGTGATATTGCCTAGCAAGGGGAGGGTGGTCAGTGACCAGTTCACTTCGTTGCGCCAATAACCGCCTTTATCGCCTGATAGATACTGTTCTTTAAAGCCGCGCACTGAGGTTTCACCGCCAATAGTCAGTCGTTCGCTGCCATATAAATTATCCGGTGTCCATTGACCGTAGAAGCTGGTGAGCCAGTTCCAGTCCTGCGCCAAAGGTAGGTAATAACTGCCAGACAGTGTCCACTTATTAAATTCGGCTTTGGGGGCGCCACTATTTTTGCCATTATCATCTTCGGCTCCAAGCCAGGGGACACCACGACTGTAAGAGGGGTTCAGGGTGCTGTAGCCGCCCCACAGTTTTTGGCTGTGATTAACCCCCAGCATGATGCTTGATAACTTGCGGCTGCTGCTTTGCAAAAAGCTGTCATTGAGATAATTACGATTAAGGCGATGCGTTAGGCCAAGCGACAGACCAGTTTTCATCTCACTGTTCCGATACACCACACGCGAAATGGCGAAACGATGCGTCTGGCTGTCGCCACTGGAGAGCCAGTCAAAGCCACGGTTAGTTACGGTGGAGAGATAATCGCTGTAGGAATAGTTGTAATCCGCTAGCCAATAACCATAGGGGATACTGACTCCAGTCTGCACGCTGCGGGCATTATGGCTACTGGCAAAATCACTGCTACGCGAACCAGAAACGAACCACTGGTCGGCTAGACCCAGCAGATTATTGGTCGTTAGTGAGGCATTTATCTGACCTGTTCCGGTACTTTTCTGTCCGCTATTATCAAAGCCAAATCCGATGTTAATAGGAAACTCAGGCGTTGCGGTCAGATTAACAATGGAATAACCGGCTTCGGTCCCTGGCAATATTTCAATTTGCACTGGAGTTTGACGCAAACGATTAATTTGCTCCATACCCTGCTCAATATCACGCAGGTTAAGAATTTTGCCAACAAGTCCAGGGAAGGCCATCTTTAATTGGCGAGAGGTTTTGCCATCTAACTCTATTTTTTGCAACTTACCTTCTAGTACCGCCAGTTGTAAGGTACCTTGTGATAAATCCTGCTCAATAAGAAATGCACGGCTAGTAATATAACCCCGCGAAATATACCAATCAGATATTTCTTGTATTAACGTCTGGATTTGACTTAAGTCCAAACATTTATTCAGATAAGGTCGCAGTAATTTTTGTTTATCTTTAGGTGGTAAATGATCGGCACCTTGCAGATGAATAGTATTAATTATAAAACAGGCTCCGGCCGTTGCCGGAAGCGTTTTTGGCGCGATCAGCTCAGGGGTTAGGCTACGCTGTAATTCCTGACGCTGGCGCTGGTTCTGTTCTAAAATGTCACGCTGTTGTTGCTGAATAGTATTTCTATCCGCAGGACTCAGCATATTGGCACAAACAGTCAATGATAATGACAGATACAGCAAAGCCGCTGCTGTCTGTAAATACTTAGACATGGCATCCATTCCAGATTTTATTGGATTTACTATTTTGGCGTATTATATCCATTAGCAGAATTACTGCAATTGAGGAAATAAAACACTAACGGTCGCACCTTTTCTTAACGAGCTGATGTGGAAGAAATAATGTTGAAAGTCAGTGGTTTCTTTAAAGTATAATTAAATAGATTATGCTTATTTTTAAGTTTGTTTACCTATCTTATTATAAATCAATGCAATTTTAATCTTAAAACATGACTTTGTATGAATGCTTACTCCGATTACTGGTGGTGACTATTTTATTTGCATATAGCGTGATTCATAACGCATTTTGATGGGATTTTCATAATACAAAGAGACGCTGTTTATCTACATAGGACTTTCTTTTTCCGGCTATGTGTCACTCACAGGCTGGTGTAAGTATCAAACTTTAGGGGGTTACGACCTCTATGGTAGTACCGTCTGAAGGCAAACTCGTTGGTTGGAAAGCAAATCCTCAGTGAGCTTTCATCACTCAGGTAATGCGTACAGCCAATCATGGCACTTGAGGCACTGTTTAGTCCCGTGACAGTGATGGTTGCACCAGTACACTTCCAGCGTTGTTTGACAGTGTTATAGGGAAGCTGACGAGGTTTGATTATCCCCAAGTGGGGTTTGTTGGGCCCGACATCCTTCGATTTTTGATCTAGTGTTTTTGCTGCGGGTTATAGCAGGAAGGGCAGTAATAGCACTCAACTGCTGAACCTAGAAAAATATTTGCACTATTAACTCGTAAGCCCTCTGTTGTCAGGGGGGTTCTGATGAGCTGATACATAATGACATTCTTAATTACCCTACGTTTTATGCATGGTTGGATCCGCCTCCGGTACGTATGGCGGCCCATGAAATTACTTTGAGATAATGTGTAGTAAAGCTATGCGGTGAGAACCTTAGGGGTCAGCAGCCTGTTTGGGATGTATTGATACAGTGAATGTTGGTTTTACAGTACTTGCAGTATTTTTCCCGTGATAGTGACCCGCGCATAATGAGATATGTAGTGGCATAGTTAATTTGGCCACCTGAATAGAGGTGATATCATCGCCTCATAATCAAAAACAGGTGACATTATGACCGGACGTAACAGACGTAATTTTAGCCCTGAGTTTCGCCTCGAAGCCGCTCAGTTGGTTCTCGATCAGCATTACACTGTTGCCGCCGCTGCCACGGCAATGAATGTCGGTAAATCTACGATGGATAAGTGGGTCCGCCAGTTGAAAGAAGAGCGAGCGGGAAAATCACCCATAGCTTCACCAATGACACCTGAGCAGATTGAAATACGCGAGCTGAAGAAAAGACTTCAACGCGTTGAAATGGAAAGAGATATATTAAAAAAGGCTACCGCGCTCTTGATGTCAGACTCCCTGAACAGTTCTCATTAATTGAGAAACTCAGGGCGCGATTTCCTGTTGCCGTTGTGTGCAACGTGTTTGGGGTTCATCGCAGCAGCTATAAATACTGGCGGCAGCCAAAGAGGCCTGATGCCACACGAGTAGTATTACTCAGCATGGTTCGTGAAGCTTATCGCGAAAGTAATGGCTCCGCAGGTGCACGTAATATTGCCGCGATGGTCACCACCAAAGGCGTAAAACTGAGCCGCTGGCGGGCAACAAAGCTAATGAAAGAACTTAATCTCATCAGCTGTTAGCAGCCTGGTCATCGATATAAAAAGGCGTCTAAGAGACACGTAGAGATCCCCAATTATCTGGAATGTCAGTTTGCAGTAACCGAGCCTAATCAGGTCTGGTGCGGTGATGTGACTTATATCTGGACGGGTAAACGCTGGGCTTATTTAGTCGTTGTGCTTGATCTGTTTTCCCGTAAACCGGTTGGCTGGGCGATGTCATTTTCCCGGACTCTGCACTGACAGCTAAAGCGCTGTCCATGGCCTGGGAGGCACGAGGAAAACCAGCTGATTTGCTGTATCACTCGGACCAAGGTAGCCACTATACCAGCAGGCATTTCAGACAGTTACTATGGAGATATCAGATAAAGCAAAGCCTGAGTCGCCGGGGGAATTGCTGGGATAACAGTCCAATGGAACGTTTTTTTAGAAGTCTGAAAACAGAGTGGGGGCGGGATAAGGATACGCTAATTTTAGCGAAGCCAGCATCGCGATAACACATTACATCACGGGATATTACAGCCAGCTCAGACATCATCAATATAATGGTGGTTTGACGCCAAATGAATCAGAACGATTGTTCTGGAAAAACTCTAAAACCGTGGCCAGTTTTGCTTGACCACTACAAAGGCTTCCCTCGTTTTTTCAATCTTCATCAATTGAGTACAGTGTGAGGGTTCGTACGGCTAAGTCTGAGGCAAAAGCTTATAAGTTTGAAGATAGTGATGGCTACCCTATTGTTTAGGGGGCAAGAAAAGATGCTGGCGTTGGGGAAATATCCTGAGGCTCTACTGACAACTCCTGAATCGCTAGGTAGTCAGCCTTGCACAAAAGGGGCGTTAGCCCCTAATATTTAGCCAAAACAGTATTTATTTACGTTCTTTATTCGCTTGTGCTAATACAGAAGCTGCTAACTGCTTGGTTAATTCACTGGAATGTGGGTTATCAAGTGCAGCAGATGCCTTATGTTCCATTTCTCCACTTGTCTGATTTGGTGTCCCTCGTTGAGAGAGAGCAGAACCAGCAAGGCTTTTCTGGATTGCAGAAGAGTTAGGATCATTCAAAGTTTTCGCAGCAACGGAAGCTACCTTGCCAGATGTTTGTTTCGTATTTTTACTCATGAGCTAAATCCTTTTAATAGAAGTATTGATATAGTATATATTGTGTTTAAATATCTAAAAAGCACAACATATAGTGCCAATCCTAATATTTAGTAGTAACTCTTTCAATAGTCACTCAGACTTTTACTGGACTAAATTACAGTTAGTTGCTTATCCGGTATTTTATGTTGTTAATTTAACCTAAAATGATGTTATTTAGATGTTTTAACTACTGTTTGTCTGCTAACGATCGGTTTTGCACTATTAATCTGCATAATCCATTCTCTTTTCTGTTTACTGATAAATAGAATCGATATAGTTACTTACCATACATATCTAAAATAACGGTTATATATCAAAATTTAGAGGAAATATTAAAAATTTGAGCAATAATTGCTTTTACTAAATTAGATAAATAACTTTAATAATATTGTGCTGATGGGATGTGGTCAATTTTAGCGTAATAGGCTAAAGGATGGCTTTTATGTACCATAAAACTAAACGATTTCTCGAACAAATTGGCTTGATAAAAATCAGTGAGTAGTAATAAATCAGAGTTAATTGCTATATTTAAAATCCTGTTTTCTATTTGTGAAAATAATCTTTTTCTCGTTCTGCTAGTTTTACGCCGTAATACATTCTGATAAATAAGCTGTGTTTAAATAACTGACTCAATTGAGATATGAGATCCTTATCGTGACATTAACCTGAAAGCCCTCGGCCAAGGTGCTGTTTGTCTAAATATTGATGCAACCCAGGCTGGTCATACATTAACTAACGAAGAATTAGCAAAACTTGATTCTTCAGATAGTTTTGGCGATATCGCTCTGTTTTACAAACTTTTGACAACTTTATACAGCAAACAGACAACTCGACGCATGATAAGATGAATAATCGCTGCACTACTCCCTGAGTCCTGCACAAGAGGTTTTATCATGTTAATAAAACAGGTCGTGAGAATAAAACAGGCAGCAACTTTATTTGTATTGTTTCTGCTTCCGCTGTTTGTTATGGCCAAGGCGGCAACCCCCGCCGTTACTGTTAAATCAGAACTTTCTGCGCCAGTCATGTTGGCCAACAGTGAAGATAAAAATTACCTAAAAATATCTCTGACTGGCTTTAATCTCGACAGCAAACGTCGTAGTCCAATTAATCTGGCATTGGTGATTGACCGCTCTACTTCAATGACCGGTGATCGTATCGAGAAGGCGCGAGAGGCTGCAATTCTGGCGGTAAATATGCTTGATGCTGGCGATACGCTTTCGGTGGTGGCCTATGACAACAACGCTGAAGTCATTATTCCGGCAACTAAAGTCAATAATAAGCCAGCGCTGATTGCCAAGATTCAACAGCATATCCACCCGATGGGAATGACGGCCTTATTTGCCGGCGTCAGTAAGGGCATTGGTCAGGTGGATAAAAACCTGAGTCCTGAGCAAGTGAACCGCATCATTCTGCTGTCTGATGGTCAGGCAAATACTGGCCCAACTTCCATCAGTGAGCTCTCCGATCTGGCTCGAATGGCTGCAAAGAAGGGGATTGCTATCACCACTATCGGTCTGGGTGAGGACTATAACGAAGACCTGATGACGGCTATTGCTGGCTACAGTGACGGTAATCACTCCTTCGTGGCCAATTCCGCCGATTTGGAGAGTGCTTTTACCAAAGAGTTTCAGGATGTGATGTCAGTGGTGGCACAAGATGTCATCGTCCAGATTAAAACTAACAATCAAGTGAAACCGGTCCGGCTGCTAGGCCGTGACGGCGATATCTCTGGTAATACGGTTAACGTGAAGCTAAACCAGCTTTACTCCAATCAGGAGAAATACATTCTGCTGGAGGTGATACCAGAGAAAGGGAGTGATAATCAGAAAAAAAATCTGGCCGACGTCAGTGTTAGTTATCTTAACCTCAGCAGTAAGCGGCAAGATAACGTCAATGAGCGGGTTATCGTCAGCTATAGCAAGTCGGTAGCTAAGGTGAGTGATGCCGTTTTGGAAGAAGTTTTGGCGGAATCAGAGATTCAAAAAACGGCTCTGGCCAATGACGAAGCTATCAGACTTATCGATGCAGGGAATAAGGAGGAGGCGAAGAAAGTATTAGAATCCAATGCTGCTGCATTAGGTTCTATGTCATTCTCTAGCCCTGTCGCCGAGAGAAAAGTGAGAGAGAGCACCACTAAGCAGCTCAAGCTGGCGGAGGATATTGACAGTAAAGATGCTGCCACCTACCGTAAGGAATTAAAAGAACAGAACTACAATGTCAAACAGCAGCAGAAGTAACAGTTAACTTTAATGCTGAGTCAGTAGGTTGGCTCAGCGTTTCCATGGGATGGAACATGAAATCGTCGAGAAGTCTGTTTCTTTTTACGTTTATCACCTTCGTGATTTTTTCCGCGATTGCCTATTTTGGCTATCGTACGCTGACCCATGAAACGCTGTTACGGCACTACCAAAACCAACGTTTAGCCCAGAGCCATACTGAGCAAGTCAGTACGGTTATTTTGGACCTATTGAATCAAAATGCAGTGCGCCTTAGCTCGATTGCTGCCTATATTAATTTGGACAGCGAAACTCTCAATGCATTGGTCGCTCAGGAGAGCAGTGTTGATGCTCTGTTTGTGCTGAAGAAAAATCAGCTTTTGTTCCCCAATACCGAGCTTGCGCTGACGGAGAAAGAAAAAAGCTGGGTGCAGGCCATCACTCCCATCGTGCAGGACCCGAGCATACTCTACAGCCATCATTTTACCGACGAACAGACCCAGCCAACCTCCGGCTGGTATCTTAGCCGTGACGCTAGCGATCCATTGCTTATTTATTGGCGGCAGCAGGGCAGCCATGTTATTGGTTTTAAGGTTTCCTACGTCAAACTACTGTCTGATGTGATTAACTCGCTGGATTTTGACTATGCGCCGAATACATTGCAGGTGCTGGATGATGGGCGCTTACTCTACCAAAGTGATCATCAGACGTTGGCCAGTGATCGGGTTGCATTGAACTCTCAACACCTGCCTTACCCACTGAGCGCCTGGCAGATAGACTATTATGCTAAAGCGGTGAACAGCACTCCTCTTTACCTCTGGGGCGGGCTGATGTTGGGGCTTCTGATGGTGATTATCGGGTTGGCAATGTTGTATCTGTACCGCGAGTACACCCGCCAGTTGCGGCTCGCACAGCAGCAGGTCAGTTTTGTGGGGCAGGTATCCCACGAGCTAAAAACGCCGCTGACCAATATCTCTCTGTATGCCGAAATGCTTCAGGAATTACAGCCGGAAGAGAGCCCGCCCTCTAGCCCCAGCCAGCGCTATCTTGCGGTGATCCTCAATGAGAGTCAGCGGCTATCTCGCCTTATTCAAAATATCCTCAGTTTTACCAATACGCCAAAAGTACACTGGCAGCCTGTAATCTTGCGCCCATTACTAAACAATATTTACCACGCTTTTACGCCCGCTTTTGCCGCGAAAGATATGGAATTGGTGCTGATAGTTAATGGCGATATTCACCTCACAACTGATGTCGATCGGCTGACGCAAATTATCAGTAATTTTCTCAGCAACGCCGAGAAATATGCGGCGCAGGGAAAGCGGGTGGAGTTGATTGCCGAGCAGTCCGACAACAGGGTGCTGATTCGGGTACAAGACTACGGCAGCGGTATGGCAGCCAAAGAACTGAAAGCCATTTTCCAACCTTTCTACCGAGTGAAAAGCCACATTACCGAGGGTGTATCAGGCACCGGTATCGGGCTCACCATTGCCAGACAACTGGCGACAAGTTTGCAGGGCGAAATTTTAGTCAGCAGTGGCCCAACGGGTAGCTGTTTTACCCTTAAACTGCCCATCACCCCGGATGAAAAAGCCAACATAGGCAAGGAGCCATCAAAGTGAAAATATTAATTGCCGAAGATAATGCCCATATTCGCAATGGCCTGATGGAGGTTTTGGCGCATGAAGGCTATCACCCTATCGCGGCAGAAAATGGTGTTCAGGCACTGGCGCTATATCGTCAACAACAGCCGGATTTTATTATTCTCGATATCATGATGCCGGAACTTGATGGTTACAAAGTCTGTCGAGAGATCCGCAAGCACAATTGGCAGATACCCATCGTCTTTCTGTCAGCCAAGGATGAAGAGATTGATCGGGTGATTGGATTAGAACTGGGGGCGGATGATTACATCAGTAAGCCCTTTGGTATTCATGAGATGCGCGCCAGAATCAAGACTATTGCCCGCCGTTGCCTACGAGAGGCGCCGCTCTCGGAAGAAGATGCTGGCTTTCCGTTTGGGGATCTGACGGTTATTCCTAATGAGCTGTGTGCGACTCGCGCTGAGCAGCGCCTTGAGTTGTCACTGCGCGAAGTCAATATTCTGCGCTATCTTTATCAGCATAAAAATCGCGTTGTTACCCGGGATATGCTATTTGATGCGGTGTGGGGATACGACCATTTACCGCAGAGCCGGACACTGGATCAGCACATTTCCAAGCTGCGCAAAACTATTGAGCTCGACCCCGTTAATCCTGTATTGATTCGCACTGTGCATGGCATTGGTTATCGATATCAAGGCGGTGAATGCAATCATCCCACATAACTCTCTACTCGCTATTCAGCCTGGCTGAAGCACCAGGCTGATAAAGTTGTTAAGCGCCGACCTGAGTCAGTAAGGCAAACAGTTTTCCTTCAAATGTCTTACTCACCGGCCATGCGGTAATATCGACCCGCTGTGGCAGATGAAAACCGCACTCGGTCAGCAGTTGTTGATACTCAGCATCTCGCCATGCCGTCATTTGATTACCAAACCGCGTGACAGCACCATTTTCTTCTATTGCCCAGAATAATGTTGAACTGGTCTGTGCCGGCTCATCCCAAATATTCTCCGTCAGCAATAGGTGTGGAGTGGCAAGAAACAGCCCCTGTGGGCAGCGCTGCCAACTTGGTTCTGCCAGACCCTGACGTTTTATCTCATCAAAATCATGCACTTCTACTAGCAATTTTCCTCCCGGAGCCAGCCACTGTGCGCAGCGGCGCAGCAGATCCCGGGCTTCTGTGGCACTGAAAACATTGATTTCACCGAAAGTCATCATAATGAAATCGAATGGTTGAGCCGGGGAATATTCCCGGACGTCCTGCTGTTGATATTCGATGTTGAGTCCTGCTGCCAGCGACTGTTGGCGGGCATACTCGATAGAGGCTGGCGAGAAATCCACCCCAGTACAGTGAAAGCCGCGTTGTGCCAGTAACTGGCTATAGAACCCCGGACCACAGCCGAGATCGAGAACCCGCGCGTTAGCGGAAAGTTGCTGGGCAATCCAGTCTACCTGCTGCTCGATGATCACGAGCTTCCGGCTAGCCCAGTCATGCTCCTGCGACAGGTGATTATCCAGCATGCGCTGGCTAAAGTCGGGGGCATCCCAAGGGATTTTACTTTCATCTGCCGACAGTTTTATCGGTTGATTAATAAGAATGATATCGCTGATACCCATAGATACTCCTTGTGCCCCCATCCTCAGACAGGGGCATTATTTTATTTGTTGATGCTGCGAGCCATTCTAGTGAAATCAAACCAGCACCCACTTTCAGTCTTCACTATGTTCTGAGAAAACAAAGTGTTCATCGCTAACGTCTTAGCAATTATCCAACTGGGCACGAACGTTATTTAGCCCGGTGGTGTTGATGCGGTATGGCTGACCATTGACGGACTTAATCAGTTTCTTGGTTTTGAGTTTTCTGAAGACGGCAAGTGTGCAGTCGCTGAGCAGCAGCCCTTCGCGGCTATAGCATTCAACTGATGTGACGCGCCCGGAGGTATCACGGATGTGCGCAATACGTCCACCTTTGGCGAGAACGTGTAAGGTACGTTGTTCCTGACGGGATAAATTCATACTGGAAACCTATTAATCATCATGTGCAAAACGTGCAAACACACAGCGGTGTCCGCATTCGATTTCGGCGCATTGATAACCAGTCCGGCCTGAAAAGGTCGGCAAGCTGATTATCGGATGATTACATTCTCCAGCATCAAGCCTCGGTATGAGTTGAAAGGGATTTACATCGTGAATAATAACACGCGATTTTTATGTGGGAATAGCGGCATCCCAAAAATGTGATCCACAAAGAGAAAACCAACGCACTGTGGCTATCTCCTTATCGCTAGAGAGTCGTTCGCCAAGATTGGTTCCGCCTTGACCAATGACAAGGCGGCTTGGGTATTCGCCACTTTATAATCAGGGCCGTTTTTCTTCTTACTGGTATGAAAGCATGGCTTATCAACTGAATCTTAATTGGCCCGAATTTTTAGAGAAATACTGGCAAAAACAGCCTGTTGTATTGAAAAATGCCTTCCCAAACTTTGTTGACCCTATTACGCCGGATGAACTGGCGGGTTTGGCGATGGAAGCTGAAGTCGATAGCCGTCTGGTCAGCCATAACAATGGTCAGTGGCAGGCCAGTAATGGGCCATTTGAGCATTTTGATAATCTGGGTGAAACTGGCTGGTCGTTATTGGCGCAGGCGGTTAACCACTGGCATGCCCCGTCAGCCGAACTGGTGCGCCCATTTCGGGTGTTACCGGATTGGCGCTTAGACGACCTGATGATCTCCTTTTCTGTTCCGGGCGGCGGTGTCGGACCCCATATCGACCAGTATGATGTCTTTATCATTCAAGGGATGGGCAGCCGGCGTTGGCGCGTTGGTGATAAGTTGCCTCTGAAGCAGTTTTGCCCGCACCCAGCCCTGTTGCACGTCGAACCTTTCACGCCAATCATTGATGAAGACTTGGCGCCGGGTGATATCTTATATATTCCGCCGGGCTTCCCACACGACGGTTTTACCCATGAAACAGCCTTTAACTATTCAGTCGGTTTTCGTGGGCCGAACGGGAGGGATTTAATCAGCAGTTTCGCTGATTACGTGTTAGAGAACGATCTTGGCGGTGAGCACTACAGCGACCCAGATTTAACATGCCGGGAGCATCCGGGGCGAGTGGAAGATTATGAGCTCGACCGCTTGCGCAAGATGATGCTCGACATGATTAATCAGCCGGAAGATTTTAAACAGTGGTTTGGCCGTTTCGCGACAACACCGCGCCATGAGCTGGATATTGCCCCGGCAGAGCCGCCTTACGAGCAAGATGAGATTGCCGATGCCTTGAAACAAGGGGCGGTTTTGACGCGCTTGAGTGGGCTACGAGTTCTACGAGTTGCTGACAGCTTCTTCATCAACAATGAGCGTCTGGATACTGTCGATCCTAAAGCCGCTGATGCACTGTGCCGCTACACCACTATTGGGAAAAAAGAGCTAGGTGAAGCCTTAAATAATCCGGCGTTTATCACTGAGTTAACCGACTTGGTTAATCAAGGTTATTGGTTCTTCGACGAGTAATCCAGCTATTCATCGTGGCTTCCGGCAGCGTATATTGCGACGCACTGTGGAAGCCGCTCCCTCAATACTCCCTGCTATCGCCAAATATCCTATTCCCAGTCTTATAAATATTAAGTAGTAGGGTTTATGGATCGTTATCTCGAAGAGCGGCTCCTCCCTCTGGCAAGTTATTCTTGCTCTACGGGTGGAGCCGTGAATTATGGATGAACTTCCCCGATGAGGCCCTGGTGAGGCGATATCAGCATTTGCAGACAGAGCTTGAAAAAAACAGATTACCCATACAACTTGTATTGATATATTTTGGCTCTGTCCCAATAAATATAGACACTTAATACGATGGCGGGAACGGGTGAAAACCACTCTTGTAACACTTTAAGGAAAATGATATTACAGGTGGTTGGAATGAATGAATTTGATTATAATTATTAACACAGGAAGGTATGTTGCGAAAATGAATATCAACGTTACGGATACGCCAAACCCAGAAGACGAGGAGTATGTCATCAATGGTCTTTGGGCTCACAATAATAAAACGGAAATCGTAGACATTCACCCATTGTTCGTCACTGTTACCGACGACAACGGTAAAATTGTTGCAGGATTAGTTGCCAGGACATGGTGGGGCGGGCTTGAGGTTCAATACCTTTGGGTCAGCGATGAATATCGTAAAAGCGGTTATGGTCGCCAGCTAATGGAAAAGGCGGAAGAAGAAGCGATTAAGCGTGGATGTCATATGGCTTATGTGGACACTTTCGATTTTCAGGCCAGAGGCTTCTATGAAAAATTAGGTTACAGCGTATATGGCAATTTAGGCGGGTATGCTAAAAAGCATACTAGATTCTACTTGGCGAAAGACTTTTAACCCATTTTTGATCGGCGAGGTCGCCATGGATTTGCCCGATAAAAATAATGAAATTTATTTCAAGGGCCTTATTGCCATGATGGAACACTTAAGTGAACCATGGGGCATTAAAGATCTAAATTCTCGCCATATCTATATGAATAAGGCTGCTTACCTCTATACCAATACGCCATTGAGTTTTGATATAGAAGGGAAGATGGATGATGAGTTTCCAGCGCATTGGGCTGAATTTTCCCCTGAGTTTATTGAACATGATAAAAGGACTGGCGAGACTCAAGACCGCGTTACCGTAATAGAAACACATTATTGGTATGGTAAAGAGACTTTGACACCCTTTATCAGTGAAAAACTGCCTATTTATAATGATAGAAAAGAAGTTATCGGTGTTATGTGGAGCGCCAAACCACTTAATACTTTATCCCCTCTAAAATATATCAATCAACAAAAACCCAGTATTCTGACAACTGAAATTAATAACAGTACATTTACTCGGGCTGAGCTTGACGTTATATTTTTAATGCTGCAAAGATTTTCCGTTAAAGAAATAGCCAAGATATATAACATCAGTACTAAAACGATAGAAAATAGAATATATACTATTTATCAAAAATCTGATGTCCACACGTTGCAACAATTTGAGGAGTTTTGCAAATTTGCAAATTTGGATAATTATATTCCGGATCGACTGGTGGCAAAAGGGATCCAGTTTATCTGACAACTAAGGGTACACCTTATCGTGATCAAAATTGAAGATTATCCATTGAGCCGAGTGCCACAGGATAAAAGGGTTTCATTTTTAAGTGTCGCCATCGTACATATGGGGATGTTAACCGCGCTGGATCAATTCATGCTGGGTGCGGTACTCGGTAACTCCATGACTTTGGCTGATGCATTCACTGCAATCCTCATTGGCAGCATAATATTTGGTGTGGTGACTTACGGTCTGGGTCTTGCGGGGATGCGTGAAGGGATTTCCGGCAGTTTGCTAGCCCGTTGGTGTGGTTTTGGTCGCTTAGGATCGGTACTTATCGG
The DNA here is from genome assembly GCF_902170305.1 of Yersinia alsatica. Classification (GTDB taxonomy): domain Bacteria; phylum Pseudomonadota; class Gammaproteobacteria; order Enterobacterales; family Enterobacteriaceae; genus Yersinia; species Yersinia alsatica. The sequence continues at coordinate 169,839 of NZ_CABHWW010000023.1, forward strand.
GATTGTCGTTGCCGTCAGTTTGCTCGGTTGGTTTGGCATTCAAAACGCTATTTTTGCTAAATCTCTGGATTTTGCACTGGGTCATAAACTTGGGTTTGGGTTTGCTGCAGCCTTATCGGGTAGCTTGCTAACTATCTTGGTCGCCTTTGGTTTTAAAGCACTGCGTATTGCCGCCCGCATCGCGGTGCCAATGTTTATTTTGCTGGTAGCTTATATCTCTATAACTACCTTGTCAGGCCATAATATTCACGAAATCATCCAGTTAGTTCCACCGGGTGACCCTCTGCCGATCAGCGCGGGTATTACTATTGTTGTTGGGGGAGCCATTGTGGCGAGTCTGATGACCCCTGACCTGACACGTTATTCCAAAAATGGTAAGCATGTTCTTGGTGTGACGATTTTCACCATTATTGCCGGGGAGTTCATCGTCAATGGCTTGGCTATCCTGATTGCTAAAACTCTCGGCACGGCAGATGTCGTGACTATCATGTCCCAAGCGGCTGGTGGCGCGGGTCTGCTGGTTGTGGTGTTCTCTACATTAAGGGTTAATGACCTCAATTTGTACTCTTCATCACTCGGCATTGTTAACGCAGTTGAAGGTTTAACCGGTAAAAAGCTGAAATATACCTTCACCACCTTAGTTATTGGTGTATTGGGTACCACGCTGTCTGTATTGGGAATATTGGACCGTTTTGTCGATTTCCTAACAGTTCTGGGGGTCGTATTCCCGCCAATTATCGGCATTATGCTGGTGGACTATTATATTTTGCGATCTCATCGCAAAATTCTGGATAAAAGCCGCCAGGAAGGGAAACTGCCTGATGATAATCAAACACCGGCCATCGGCTGGGTGGCAATAATTGCCAGTATTGCCGGCAGTGTGGTGGGGCTAGTGACTGAGTGGGGGATTCCGACCATTAACTCATTGGTTGCTGCCAGCGTTATCTACTGGGTATTCAAAGTTGCCATCAGTCGCAATCAAAACTCAGTAGAATCAGAAAAAGCGGTTTAATACGGTAGTGAATCATATAAATACTCCCCAAAGTATGGGGAGTATTTAAAGCTGACAATAAAAAGCGCAGCCATAAGCCGCGCTTTGCTATTTCTGATTCTATTAATTCAACAAGAACGATTTACCTTGTTTTAGCACTAAATCACAGGCTTTGGTTTTGATTTTTTCTGTAATTTGCTCGCTACCAAGATCGTTCAGATTTAAACTCTTCCCTTCGCCAGTTTTCAGTAGCCCACCTAAACCTTCCTGATAGTCTTGGCTCTTAGCATTTTCAGTGCTGGTGATCCCTAGCTTACTCATCAGTTGGTCTTTAATGGCGTTGGTACCATTGGCGGATAGCACATTATTTTGTACGCAATATTGCAATATACCGGCGGCATTGGTCATGGAACTGGCACTCAGTCCCTTATCGCCACCATTAAGTAAACCCGTTAGCGACGACAGTGAAGATGAACTGTCGCCAGATTTACTGTACTGATCTGCGGCACTCTTTACTGAGTCTAATAAGCTATTAGCGTTAACTGAACCAGCTAGCAGTGTGGTGGATAAAGCCAAAGCCAGTGTCAGGCGATGAGTGATAGTCATAGAAACTCCTGTTTACAGTGGAGAGCACAGCATATAGAGCGCGATATCGCAGAAAGGCTGCCAATCATTATCTTCGGCGCTAAGAATAACGCACAAGAGGCATTTTGCTGATAGGCGTTATCTGATAACCGGGGTACTTATTATCATAAGTCGGTTGAGCACGATAACCCGCTCAGTGAAATGCTGTCAGCTTCATGCTACTGTTTTATTAGCATTTATCTTAACTGACGCTTCTCTATTTTAAAGGACTATCATGCGTAATTTATCTTTGCTGCTTTTGCTTCCTATCTCATTATTTTCCACCGCAATTTTTGCTATGGATTGCAGTAAAGCGACCACAGTGACAGAGAAGAATATCTGTTCCAGCAGCCAGTTACAGCAATTAGATGCGGTACTGAATAAAGATTATCAGGCCTATATTAAGCAGCAGGATAAAGCGGTGGCGAAACAGCAACAGTTGGCCTGGTTGAAAGAGCGTGACCTGTGTCAGGATGATGTCTGCCTGAGTAATAGCATGATAAACCGCATTAAAGCACTTTCTGGTAGCGGTAATGTTTCTGTTATTAAAGGCGCTTCCGAGCAGTGGGACTTTATTCTCAGTGTGGCAGGGTGCAATGATAATAAATCCTACTCGACCTGCGAAGGGGTGGGTACCTTAGATATTTTCAAGAAAGATCGTGGTGAACTATTCCAGCGTATTGCAATGGAAAATATTTTTATTGAGCTGGACACCAAAGGTAAAGCTACAACCAATTTGATAGAGATGTATGGCGATAATAATAGCGGATTGGTTATCGAAGATATTAACTTTGATAATTATGACGATATTGCGCTACGTAATGGTAATAGCGGCGCCTACGGTGGGCCATCTTATGATATTTATCTGTTCGATGTTACCAAACAACAGTTCCGTATTAATGCTAGTTTGACGGAACTGGCCAGCACTAATCTGGGATTATTTGGGGTCGACAAAAAAACGAAAACCATTACTACTTTCACCAAAAGTGGTTGCTGCTGGCATCAATCCTCAACTTATCAGCTTGCCAATGATAAACCGGTGCTGATCGAAGAAGTGACCGAAGGTTATACCGCAGATGGTGAGTCCGTGGTATTGACGACCCGCGAGTGGGTTAACGGAAAATGGAAAGTTACCGAGAAAACGGAAAAGGCTGAATAAAATACGAGAGTCGATAGTTCGGAGTCTGCAATGCCACTAGTGGTGATAGAACTCTTATCACCTTAGCTAGAAAGCGTTTATTACCGGCTAATTAAGTATAAGTAGAAAAAAGAATGTTTGCTAAACAAGACATGAGTAATTTGAGTACCCGTGTTCCGACTATTCAGAAATGGGAAAATGGTGCAAAACATCCCAACGGTTTATCACTTAAATTGCTGTCAATTGTACAAAAACATGGCATTAACATTTTGATGTAGTTTATGCAGAATATAAGTTCTCAAGAATAATGAAAGCATATCTCTAATTCTTGTATTAGAGATATTAATATCCATATTTGACCCGCAAAATTTCTGAGTCTTACTTCTGTGTCCTAAACTTTCCATGTTGCTCAAACCAGGCAAATTGTTCAGCAGCATACGCTGACATTTTACTGCCACTGTGGCCCACACCTGGCAAGATAGAAAATTGCCAGTTAAACGGCACGTTATCTTGCTGGGCTTGCTGCCTGGCTGTTAGAAAATAAGTTTTCGCCCGCGCTAATCGGCTATTCCCTTGGGCCATTGCTTCGCTGGAGCGGCGCAACAGTGGATGGTTAGGATTATTATCTTTACTGCCCACGGTAATTAGCACCGGCAAAGCAAAATAATCAGCTAATTGTTGCTGGCTTACGGCTATCGGGGCGTTAGCTAAACCATACGGCCACGGCACTTTATTACTTGGCATTGTCCACCAACCTGCAGCGGCACAGATAGCCGCTTTGACTTTTGGCTCGGGTAATAATGTCAGCATGCGGTGGACAAACTGGCAACCAGCGCTATTTCCGAATATATAATAGTGTGTTTGTTGGGTAATACCCTGATGTTGCATATCAGCAAACAGAGAATCGATGACAGTAAATGCCCATGCTCCTTTTGGATTTAATTTACCGCTCTGGGCATCCACCAGATTACCCAGATTATAGCTATCACTGCCGGGATAATCTTGCTTACTGAAATGCGGAGCCATAACCGTCAGTTTATTTTTTCTGGCATTTTCTACCCAAGCATCGCGATATTTATCGGCATCGCGATTTAGCCCCGACAGGACGAATACGATGGGCGTTTGAGTGGTGGCCTCTGGTGGTTGATAGCTAAAAACCTCTATTTTTTTGCTAGTTTGCGGTATGACAAAATCAAAACTATTGCTGCCGGTAGGGAGCCCACTAGCATAAACAGCCCCGCAACTGAAGAATAAGATGCTCAACAGCGTGATGGTATTTTTCATGCTTAACTCCCGGTGTAAAGATGAAAAATCATAGTGTAAACCCGCCTCTTATTCAGCAAGGTGCCAGAGCCAAGGTTTTCAATATAGCTTTTTCGCGGGAGCTTACCGAGGGAGAAATTACAGCAGAGAATGTGGGCAGCATAAAAACTCTACTGCCCGTATCGATTAAGGCATCAGACCAACAAACACGGTTTTCTTACGTGGACCGGTCATTAACCCTTCCAACTCTTCGACACATTTTAGGTAATGCGGCGTTTTCTTATGGGCAGCTACCGCGTTTTCATCGGCATAAGCTTCATAAATATAAAAGCGGGTGGGAATGGTTTCGTCTCGCAGCACATCAAAACGTAAATTTCCGGGCTCGCGAATAGAACCTAAATGGTTGGCACGGAAAACCTCAATAAACTGCTCAACTTTGTCATCTTTTACATTAATTTCGACGAGGGTGACATGCATGGCTTTCTCCTTGTCATCGCTTGCCAGCCAAGGGCTGGCAGCCATTTATATTCAACCTTTTTCATGTAGGAACAGCTTATAAGCCGTTTCCGCATTCTCATTTTTATGTACCACGGCATGCACGGCTTTCAGCATGGCAATTGGGGCTTCTGACTGGAAGATATTTCGGCCCATATCCACGCCAGACGCGCCCTGATCTATGGCCTGATAGCACATTTCCAGCGCGTCCCGCTCAGGCAATTTTTTACCGCCCGCAATGACAATCGGCACCGGACAACCGGCGGCAATGCGCTCAAAACCACTGTCGACATAATAGGTTTTAATCACCTGCGCGCCCATTTCGGCGGCAATACGTGTCGCCAAAGAGAAGTAGCGCTGGTCACGGGCCATGTCTTTACCGACGCCGGTTACCGCCATGGTCGGCATACCGTAGCGCAAGCCTTGGTCAACTAACTGGATAATATTCTTAATTGACTGATGCTCATGCTCGGTTCCGATGTAAACCTGTGCCGCAACGGCGCAGGAGTTGAGCCGCAAAGCATCTTCCATCGCCACTGCCACGGCTTCGTTGGATAAGTCGGTCAAAATTGAGTTAGCCCCAGATGCACGCAGCACCACTGGGCGGTTAGCGGCCGCAGGAACGATACTGCGCAAAATACCACGGGTACACATTAAGACATCGGCATAGTCAAACAGCGGGGCGATATTGATATCAATCCGCTCCAAACCGGTGGTTGGCCCCTGAAAATAGCCGTGATCGAATGCCAGCATCACGGTGCGGTTGGTTTTCGGATTGAAAATCCGCGCCAGACGAGATTGCATTCCCCAATCGAGCGAGCCGCAGCCTTTTAGCGTAAATGCAGGATTTTTCTGCGGCACGCCAATTCCGAAGTCTTTACCGTCTTTGATATCGTCTAAATCAGCCATCTGTAATTACTCCAACCGGAGGTGAGAAATAATAGTGTGGCCCGCCGCCACCATGCAGCGGGCCGCCGAGATTAGAAATCGTATTTGTCGATGTTCTCTTTGGTGAAAATGACCCGCTGCGGCAGTAACACAATGCCGTTGCCTTTGGCTTCATGGGCATAACCTTGAACACTGTTTGGCACCACTTCGACTACGCCAATGTTCGGGATATCAATTTTATCGCCAACATTCAGGTCGCCTTTTTTCAGCATCTCATTGGCCACATAAACTGAGATTTTGCCTTGGTTTACCACATCCCACAGACCGAACTCTTTGACCGTGCCGCGTTCAACATAAGGGCGCATCACATTCGGGGTACTGAAGCCGACAATCGCCACATTGTCGCGTTTCAGGTTTTCTGCGGCCTGAGCCGCGGCGGGCAGGGCGTTAGCATCAGGGGCAATAATGGCATCGAGATCGCCATACGCTTTCAAAATGCCTTCTGCGGTTTGCAATGATTTGGTGGCGTCGTTATAGCCAAACTGTGTGGTTACCACCTCCCAGCCGGGGTGTTCCTGCTGGATTTTTTTCTTCGCTTCATTCACCCATTGGTTCTGGTCGGTCACTGTCGGGCTGGAATAGAAAAATGCCACTTTGGCTTGGTCTTTTTTCACCTGATTGGCGGCCATATCAACCAGCATTGACCCCAATTGATTAGGTGTCCCTTGGTTAATATAAATCGAACGACATTCTGGTTTGGTATCAGAGTCCCAAGTCAGAATTTTGACGCCCCGCTGCATGGCGCGTTTTAATGCCGGGCACAGGCCATCAGGTGAAACCGCAGAAACCACAATGGCGTTATAGCCTTGGTTGACGAAGTTGTTGATCAACTGAACCTGGCCCGAAACACTGGGCTCTGTCGGGCCATCATAGGTGACATCCACACCCAGCTCTTTGCCCGCATCGACGGCACCTTTACCACCACTGGTGAAGAAACCAACCCCGACCAATTTCGGGATAAATGCGATGCGTTCTGCCGCTTGCACGGCATTGATTGCGCTAAAAGTGATACAGGTAAATCCGAGGGCACAAACCAGCGCCAGCTTTTTTAATCTTGGTGTTTTCATTGCATTCTCCGAATTACTGTTCTGTAAGGGGTAGAGAGGTGTTGGCATTTCGTTACAATAATTTCTTTTTAAATTAGAGTGTTAACCTAGGGTGTGTCTGCTGCGACGACGTTGCAGCCATTCATAAATCAAATGCCGATGGAGGCTAATAGAGCGGCCAACCACCACCAGAATCAGTAATGCACCGGACAGTGCGCTGGATATCTGGTTTGGCGTGCCAATCATTTGCAGGCCTTGTTGCAAGTAACCCACCAGTAATACCGCCAGTGCTGTACCAAGGATGGAGCCAGAACCGCCATAGATATTGGCGCCACCCAAGACGACGGCAGTGATAGCCGGCATCAGGAATGATGCCCCTAAATCAGAGCGCGCAGAGCCGAAGTAAGAAACCAGTAAGACGGCGGCAATGGCAGAGGCCACGCCGGTCAGGGCATACAGGATGCATAGGGTGCGCGCGACGGGCAGAGCGCTGTAACGTGCCACTCGGCTGTTTTGCCCAATAAGGAAAACGTTACGGCCACTGTGGGTGCGGTGCATGAGCAGCCAAAACAGCAACACACAGACCATAAAGATAACCAGTGGTACTGGCAGGCCGAAGAGGGTTTGGTTGGCAAAATCGGTAAAGGCGGTTGGGAAGCCGCCAATTCCTTCATAGCCGGTAGCACCGGACATACCCGATAACAGCAGCGCGCTGCCGCCGAACAGATACATAGTACCGAGGGTAATCACCAACGGGTTGACGCCGGTATACAGAATCAGCCCGGCGTTAATCAAACCGCACAATGCGCCAACCAAAAATGTCAGTGGGATGGCGATACTCATCGGGACACCCGCCTGGAACATCACGCCCAAGAATATTGAGCACAATCCAATTGTGGAGCCAAATGAGATGTCGATGCCGCCACTGACAATCACCATCGTCAGTGGCAGGGCCACTATGCCGATACAGATAAAATCACTGGTACTAAACAGCAGCACATTGATATCCAACATGCGTGAATTTGATAAACCAAACAGCAGGATTTCCAGCACCAACAACGCCGCCAGAGCCAGTTCCCATCCGTAACGCCGGTATAAACTCATGGTGCCACCTCTTTTTTATACCCTTTGGGTAGAGTAGATTTCTTTTTCTTCTTATCAGCCCTGACTGGCCGGGTATTGAATCTGGCATATTTCTGTTGGCGGATATTACGTTCTACCGCGCAGCGCAGGCGGCCATCGAACACCAGCACCCCGAGCAATACCAAACCGGCGATAAAGTCATTCCACCAGGCCGGGAGGCGCAGCAGGACTAGCACACTGTCGATTTGTGTTAGTAGATAAGCCCCGAGGATCGCGCCAATAATTGTGCCGGTGCCGCCCAACAGACTGATCCCACCCAGTACACAGGCGGCGATGGCTTTCATCTCCAGGCCACTGCCAGTCTGATTTGGGATAAAACCAATTTGTGAAGCAAAGACGATCCCGGCCAGCGCCGCCATCACGCCATTCATTGAGAAAGCAAAAATACGAATGCTGTCGGTGCGGATCCCCAATTGGCGAGCGCCCTGCAAGTTATCGCCAGTGGCGTAGAAGCTGCGGCCAAAAGCGGTTTTCCCCAGTAATAAGGCCATGGCGATAATCAGCAACATAATCAGCCAGCCAATGGGTGAGATAGAAAACAGAATGGGGGTTGATAAGCTTTTGAGAGTAGCTGGCAACCCTTCGATCCATTTACCGCCAGTGAGCAACAGCATCAGACCGCGATATAACCCCAACGTACCCAGGGTGGCGACAATCGCCGGGATCCTCAGCCAGGTCACCAAAATGCCATTAAAGAAGCCGGTCAGCATGCCAACCAGCAGCGCAAACAGGCAAGAGAGTGCCAAACCAAAACCGGCATTGAGTGCCATACCCACTGTTACCGCACATAAACCGGTAATGGAGCCGACCGACACGTCGATATTGCGGGTTAGCATCACCATGGTGGCACCGATCGCCAGCAGGATCAGGATCTGTGCGCTGCTGAAGATCATGGTGAAAGTTTGTAAGTTGAAATAGTTACGGTCGATCACGCCGAGTAGGGCAAAGAGGGCGAGAATCGCCAGTAGTGCAGTACCTTCGCGGTTATTTTGGATAAATTTCAACATGATGCGCCCTCATTTTCAGCGGACTGATGGGCGTCGGTATGATGTTCACCGAAAGCCAAATGCATAATGGTATCGACGTTCATGGCACTGCCATCCAGTGCGCCACTGATCTCTCCTTGGTGCATCACCAACACGCGATCCGCCATCTGCACCACTTCTTCTAGATCTGACGAGATAAAAATGATCGCGACATGCTGCTCGGCAATACTGCGGATCAATTGATAGATATCACTGCGGGCTGAAACATCCACGCCACGAGTGGGTTCATCAATAATCAGTAAGAGCGGATTGGCCTCCAGACACTTGGCTATCAGCAGTTTTTGCTGGTTGCCCCCGGATAAGGTGCGCACCGGTTGCTCGAGGTGATTGAATTTGATGTTCAGCGCCCGACGATAACGTTCCAGAATGGCAGCTTCCTGTGCCGGATGAGTCCATAACCCTTGATTACGCTGAGTCAGTGAGCACACATTCCAGCTCAGTGGGGCATCCAGATAGAGGCCGGACGCCTGCCGGTCTTCTGGCAGATAAACCAGACCAGTTGCCAGACGATTGACGGTTTTCATCGCGGTGATGTCGATATCTTCCAGTAACACGCGGCCACCACTGGCGGGGCGTAAGCCGTAGAGGGTTTCGGCCAATTCAGTTCTGCCCGCACCGACGACGCCCGCTAACCCCAGAATTTCACCGGCGCGAACCTCAAAAGAGATATGAGCAAAACCTTCGCCACTCAGATCACTCACTTGTATCACCGGCTGATTTGACTGAGCGCGAGCTTGCGAACGGCGGTTGCCGGGCAGTTCTAACCATAACTTTTGGGTATCAGATAACTCGCTATTTTTAGCCTGTGGAGTAATAGCCTGAATAATAGTGTCGGTTGAGAAATCAGTGGTTGCCCCACTCAGGGCGATACCGCCATCGCGCATGACACTGACCCAATCGGCTAACTGACGAATCTCCGGCAGTTTGTGGGAGATAAAAACCACGCCGACACCTTGTTGCAATAACATTTTGATCTGACTGAATAAGCGATTGGTTTCTGCTGGTGTTAGCGAAGCCGTAGGTTCATCAAGAATTAAAATACGTGAGTCACGCATCAAGCCGCGCATGATCTCCACTAATTGTTGGTCAGCGACATCCAGTGAACCGGCGCTGGCCGATAAATCCAGATGACAGCCCAAGCTTTGCAGCAACTGCGCCATTTTCTTCTTATCAGCTTGGTGTTTCGGTAACCGGAACAGGATATTTTCCTGCACGGATAGGTTGGCAAATAGCATTGGCTCTTGCGGCACCAGATAAATACCTAACTGATGAGCTTTGGCTGGAGTGAGGTTAAGGCAGGGTTGCCCATTGATCTCAATGGTGCCGCTGTCTGGTGGTAGCACGCCTGCAATGATTTTCATCAATGTCGATTTACCTGCACCATTCCCCCCTAATAGGGCATGGACCTGACCCGGTAGCAGAGTAAAGTCGATACTTTTCAATACCACTACACCAGAAAACTGTTTGCTGATACCACGTACTTGGAGCAGCGGTGGCGGGGTGGTGATAGTCTGCGGCATCGTGGCTCCAAGTGAACAAAAATAATTTAAAATTAAAAGTGTTCAAAAAAGATAGCTGTATAATCCCATTTATGGCGTAATCAAGATCACATTTTCGTGAATAAAAAAATTTAAATTAAAATATGTTCAAATATGTTGTTTAAGCTGTTAGCGTAGTTATCAATTGATATTTAACATTCGTGGCTCTGGGATTGAGCTGATGAATGATGAGTAAAGCCAGAAGAGAAATGTCGGGAATGATGAAAGAAAAAGCGGTAATGAAAGAAAAACCCATGTCGTCCAATGATGAATACAAATATCCGGGTAATAGCATGAGTGAAGAGGAACTGCTCGCTCGCATTGCGTGGTTTTATTATCACGATGGCTTAACACAAGGGGATATTGGCGAACTGCTGGGGCTGACCAGGTTGAAGGTCTCCAGATTACTGGAGAAAGGCCGTCAGTCCGGGGTAATCCGGGTACAGATTAACTCGCGTTATGAAGGTTGTCTGGAACTGGAAAACCAATTGCAACAGCATTTTGGCCTCAAGCATATCCGCATTCTGCCTTCTCTGGCTGATCTCAGCATCAGTAGCCGGTTGGGTATTGGTGCCGCGCATTTATTGATGGCATTAATACAACCACAGCAACTGCTGGCGGTGGGATTTGGCGAAACCACCATGTGCGCACTGCAGCATTTGAGTGGTTTTATCGCCTCACAGCAAGTTCGCTTAGTGACACTGTCTGGCGGAGTTGGCTCTTATATGACCGGGATTGGCCAGCTAGATGCTGCTTGTCAGGTCAGTATTATTCCTGCGCCGTTGCGTGCATCCAGTGCCAAAGTGGCCGAAACATTCCGTCAGGAAAACAGTGTGCGCGATGTGATGTTGGCAGCACGAGCGGCGGATGTAGCCGTGGTTGGTATTGGCTCGGTGAATCAGCAAAAAGAAGCCACTATTTTGCGCTCCGGTTATATCGGTGAAGGTGAACAGCTGATGTTCAGCCGCAAAGGGGCGGTCGGCGATATCCTTGGCTACTTTATGCAGGCCGATGGCGCATTGGTGCCAGATATGCAAATCCACCAAGAATTGATCGGCATTTCACTGGCCGAACTGACCAATATCCCGACGGTTATTGGTGTGGCGGGTGGCATTGAGAAATCAGAAGCGATTGTTGCTGCGCTGCAAGGCAAGTATGTCAATGCTTTAGTCACTGATGAGCTAACCGCGCGTTCTATTATTAAACTGATTTAATTGGCTATTTTAGTTGTCAGCTTAGGCTTGTGTATTACTCACATAAATGACGCCAATAGTTTTTGCTTCTTAATACAAAAATTTATTCATGGCAGTAGAGGACTGGTTTATTCATAAATCCATATAAAACAGAGGGTAGCGCAATGAGTCAACTCTGTACGACCACCACATCGGGTGAATATCTGATGGCTCTGGATGCCGGCACTGGCAGTGTTCGGGCTGTAATATTTGATCTCAATGGTAATCAGATAGCAGCCGGGCAGGCTGAATGGCTACATCTTCCAGTACCTGATGTCCCAGGGTCGATGGAGTTTGATTTAACCACCAACTGGAAATTGACCTGCCAGTGCATTCGTCAGGCACTGCATCAGGCCAAACTCCCGGCTAGCGCTATCCGTGCAGTTGCGGCTTGCTCAATGCGCGAAGGGATTGTGCTCTATGACCGCAGCGGCAAGCCAATCTGGGCCTGCGCCAATGTGGATGCGCGTGCCAGCCGTGAAGTGAGTGAACTGAAAGAGCTGCATAATCATGGATTTGAGCTTGAGGTCTATCAATGTTCCGGCCAGACACTGGCACTGAGTGCGATGCCACGGCTACTGTGGCTGGCGCATTATCGGCCAGATATTTATCGTCAGGCGGGGACGTTAACCATGATAAGCGACTGGCTGGCGAATATGCTCAGTGGCGAATTGGCGGTTGACCCTTCCAATGCGGGCACTACCGGAATGTTGGATTTAGTCACTCGCAACTGGCAGCCACACTTGCTGGAGATGGCTGGGTTGCGCGCCGATATTTTATCGCCAGTTAAAGAGACCGGCACCTTACTCGGTCATGTCACGGCGCAAGCGGCACAAGAGTGTGGCTTGCTGGCAGGAACGCCAGTCGTGATGGGCGGTGGTGATGTGCAACTTGGCTGCCTGGGGCTTGGGGTGGTACAACCGGGACAAACAGCGGTATTGGGCGGTACTTTCTGGCAGCAGGTGGTCAACTTGCCTAAGCCAATCACCGATCCCAATATGAATACACGCATCAATCCCCATGTTATTCCCGGTATGGTGCAAGCAGAATCCATCAGCTTCTTTACCGGCCTGACGATGCGCTGGTTCCGTGATGCATTTTGTGCCGAAGAGAAATTGCTGGCACAGCGGCTGGGCATCGACACTTACAGTTTGTTAGAAGATATGGCGGCGCGCGTCCCCGCAGGGGCTTACGGGGTGATGCCTATTTTCTCCGATGTGATGCGTTTTAAATCTTGGTATCACGCCGCACCTTCATTTATCAACCTTTCACTCGACCCTGAAAAGTGCAACAAAGCGACTTTATTCCGCGCGTTGGAAGAGAACGCCGCCATAGTCTCGGCCTGTAATCTGGCTCAAATTGCCGAATTCTCTGGCGTCAAAGCTTCTTCCGTCGTCTTTGCGGGCGGAGGATCAAAAGGCAAATTGTGGAGCCAAATCTTGGCGGATGTCACCGGAATTCCAGTGCGTGTGCCGGTTGTCAAAGAGGCCACCGCGTTAGGTTGTGCCATTGCGGCAGGAGTTGGTGTCGGGCTTTATGAGGCGCTGGATAAAACCGGTGAGCGGCTAGTGCGCTGGGAGCGAGAATATACGCCAAATACTGAGCATAAAGCACTTTATCAAGCAGCCAAAACAAACTGGCAAGCGGTGTATACCGACCAGTTGACGCTGGTGGACAGTGGGTTGACGACGTCTTTATGGAAGGCTCCGGGCCTGTGAAATTGACGATTAAAATTAACTACCTTGTTTGCCAGCTTGAGCTCCGGGGCAGTGCTCATCACCGTCACATACTGATGTATGCTCCGGTTCTTGCGCGTTGTCCGCACTCAATCTACCGGCACCGATAACGTCAATTGGTTTCGTGGGGTAAATCGACAACACAAATATGAAACGATGGGGAAGCGTGCCGTTGGGGGCGTAGCGGCATAAGCCGCCGAAGTGCCCCTAGGTGCGTTAAACTCATCGGCCCCAGTTATGTAATGGCTAGCAATATAGCCAAAAATAAGTGATTGCTATGTTGCAAGTGCTTGGATAGCATTATTGCCCCCTTTTGTTGCCGATGATGCCACATCCGATGATGAATACATCAAATAAGACAGAATCACCTGCTGGGCAACTTAACCTGCCAAACATATTGCGGGAGAAGGACAGTGTTCAGCGCATTTTGGTCATTAAATTGCGCCATTTCGGCGATGTTCTCCTCACCACTCCTTTACTGAATACACTAAAAGCGAACTATCCGCAGGCCAAAATTGACGTTCTATTATATGGCGGCACGCAGGATATGCTGCGCGAGAACAACACCGTCAATCACGCGTTTATTGTGGACCGTGGCCTCAAACATGCAGGTTTAACAGCCCAAATCAGTGGCGAAAAAGCACTATTTAATGCATTAAAAGAGCACCATTATGATCTGATTCTTAATCTATCTGATCAATGGCGTGCGGCGGCTTATTGCCGCTTATTAAAGCCCGGCTTTAGCATTGGTTTCCACTACCCAAAACGCGACACTTGGCTATGGCGCTACTGCCATTCTACTTTGGTGGATATTCCCAATGCAGGTGAACGGCACACCGTGCTGAATAATCTGGATATCCTCGAACCGTTACAGCTGACTGAGATCAACACCGACGTCACCATGTCTTATAGTGCGCAGGATGTTGAGCGGGTAAAACAACTGTGCCAGCAATACGGCATGGGGGATTACCCTGTTCATCACTATATCGTGATTCAGCCTTCTGCCCGCTGGAAGTTTAAAACCTGGGCCAGTGAATCATTCAGCCAACTGATAAACCACCTCACTGAACAGGGCGAAACTGTGCTGCTGACAGGGGGCAAAGATCAAGCTGAGCTAGACTATATTGCTGAAATCATTGCCGGTTGTACGCAGACAGAAAAAGTTATCAATTTATCTGGCCAGTTGGCGCTGCCGGAACTGGCAGTATTGATCGATAACGCTAAGCTATTTGTTGGTGTAGATTCAGTTGCAATGCATATGGCCGCGGCCCTTCAGACTCCGTCAGTGGTGCTATTTGGCCCCAGTAACCTTAATCAATGGCATCCCTGGCAGGCTCCGCACACCCTGTTATGGGCGGGTCACTACCGAACGTTGCCACATCCGAATGAGATAGACACTGACACCACTGATCGTTATTTGAATGCTATTCCGGTGAGTGATGTTATAGCGGCTGTTGATACTTGGCGCACTCAAAGCCAGTAATGTGCAATAGCGGTTGAGAGTGCGTAAAAATGGTTTTATATCAGTAACCTTATTGTCTTCTAACCCGCTCAAGCTGAGAGAATTATGATAACCCCATCGACTTCTTCGCCGGTCACTGCACCGGCTAACCGTCGTAGCGAAATGCTGAGCGGTATAACAGCATTGCTGCTAGGTATTTCTTTACCGTCATCCAGCTCCCTCATCAATATATCGCTGGTTTTAGTCCTAATCTGTCTGATTATTAATCGTAAATCATTACAGTTCAAACCCTTACTGACAAATCCGCTGATCTACCTACCTGCGGCCATGTTTGCGTTATTGGCATTGTCATTGCTGTTCCATCACAACAGTTATGGCCCGGATATGGTGGGTAAGGATAAGAAATTTCTTTATGTTCTGCCGTTGGCCCTTTTCTTTATTAACCAACCTCGGTTGATAAAACTATTTTGTATTGGGTTCTTAACAGCCAACGCCGTGGCATTGGTCGGCACGCTGGCCGTTGGGGTGTTACACATCCCGATTGGTCATGTGGATCCCACCAATCCAACCATTTTTAAACTGCAAATTACCCAAAACTTCTTTATGGCTTTGGCGGCTACGCTGTGGCTCGCGCTGGCGGTGCAAAGTCAGGGCTGGAAACGCTGGGGCTACGGCCTACTTGTGGTGGCGGCCAGTTACAGTATTCTGTTCTTGGTCTTGGGACGAACCGGTTATGTCGCATTAGTGGTTGGATTAGGTGTGTGGCTGTTCTTCTCACTGGGTAATCGTCAACGTGGGCTATTGGTGGTGTTGGGCGCAATTGCATTCGCCGCATTACTGTTTATTCCCAATAAAGCTACGCAGCGTATCACTCAGGGTGTTGATGAGATAAAAGTCTGTATGGCTGCGTCAGCAGACAATGTAAACGATGCCTGTCGAACTTCCATGGGGCAACGTTCGGCATTTGCTATAGAGGCTGTGCGGTTAATTAAAGAGTCACCGATTCTTGGTCATGGTGCTGGTGGCTTCTATTACGAGAATCCAGAAATAAATTACAAAATTAATAATCCACATAACCAATATCTGTTGGAAACCATTCAATCAGGTGTGGTTGGGTTGATTATCTTCCTGGCGTGGATTGTTTGTTGTTATCGGGTTATCTGGCAACAAACACCGGCCTTGCGCAATATCCTGCTGGCGGTATTGACCAGTTATATGGCCTGTAACTTCTTCAACTCATTCTTGTTGGATTCATCTGAAGGCCATTTATTTATGACTTTCGTGGCTATTTTGGCAGGCTATTCAGTGACGGGCTCTCCGCCAGCTTTGGGCCAGCGGCAGAGAGAATAACCGCCGATTCTACAATATGACTGGCTATGTAACGGCTCCCAATGGGGGCCGTTTTTCGTTGTGTTGTTCTATTTGTCACGGCGGTGTTTTTAGCTGAATGAAGTGGGGTGTTATCACTCATCCGGCAATGGTATTGAATAGCCTAAAATTAAAACGATAGCTTTAATAAGAAGGCCAATATGTATATCTGAATGGAGAGTTATTTAATGGGATGTGAGTTTTTATACTAAATTCACCCGTTTTAATTACGTCGTTATCTATATAGGACGAATTCTAAGGTAGAATGACAGGACAATTCCTACGCTATTTCATCGTAATAGTCTTACCCTTCGCCAGACGTTTCGACAGAAAACATCAGTCTTTCTAATACGAATGTGAGGAATAATAGATATTTTCTTTATTTAAATTAATTTGTTACGTTAGTTTTTTATGCTGCTGGTGTTGATTTTAATGAAATAAAGAACTGATAATTAATTTGATTGTGGTGCGAGTAAGTGATGGTTTGCCTTAGGGCGAATGTAACGATGGTTTCTTAACTTTATGATAACAAATGTAAATGAATTCTAAATAAAAGCTAAGTAATGCTTGTTCTATTGTCCGATTTATTGATTCTTCAGACAAAATTGACTAAGCGAACAGAATATAAAGACAGCACCGCACTCCTTTTTATAAAAAATGAAACGCAGTCTAAAACTATGCTAATCACCGGATGGTTACTGGCTATAAGGGGAGCAATATAAGGTGTTTGAGGTAAAGAAATAGATAATTTTTATAAGATATGGACTATTTTTATTTGTAGTGCTTATAAATTACAACGTATTGAATTTAAAGAATAAATTTTTTTGTTTTTTACTGGTTTAATCTTTAATACTAGACCATAGAATTATGGTGTGCAAGTGAGCATATGTTCTTATTCATTCCTGCTTTATTGAATGAGCTCACATACTGTAATTACCTTAAATGTCCTATTTAAGAAAAACAGATTTCTATGCTAACTGGGTGACTTTTAAGTAGTGAATTAAACTGGCAAATAGTTCGTTGAATATAGTAAATGATGATTTCGATCACTATTACAAAATTCTGATGTATGTGATAATTTTTGCAACAATTTACACATTGTAAGATTTGGTCTACTTTCCCGACATTATGCAATAGTTTTAAAGGAAGCTATCATAACTATGTATTTATATTGATAAGTGGGTCCAGGTGAATCTGTTTGTAGGATAAGCAGAATCTACATTCAACTTAATTTATCCAATGTCATTGAGAACATCATGGCCAATTCATCTACGAATAAATTATCTTTACCGGCCCTAACGTCATTAGTGGTCGGTTCAATGATCGGGGCCGGTATATTTTCATTACCAGCAACTTTCGGGCGGGCAACAGGTGGCTTTGGTGCACTTATTGCCTGGTGTATTGCTGGGGGTGGGATGTTAATGCTGGCTTTTGTTTTCCAAACATTAGCTCAGCGCAAACCTAATCTTGATTCCGGTGTATTCATTTACGCAAAAGAAGGCTTCGGGGATTATCTTGGTTTCGCTTCTGCATTAGGTTTCTGGGCCGGTACTTGTATTGGTAACGTCTCTTACTTTGTACTTATCAAATCAACACTAGGGGCATTCTTCCCAATATTTGGTGACGGTAATACCATTCCCGCTGTATTAGTGGCCTCCGTTATTTTATGGGGATTCCATATCCTGATATTGCGGGGCGTTAAAGAGGCGGCAGCGATTAATACTATTGCCACCTTCGCTAAAATCATTCCCATTTTCATTTTCGTCATCGTGCTGATTTTTGCCTTTAAAGGTGATGTATTTGCACTGAACTTCTGGGGTACGCCGGATGTCGTTAAAAGCGTCGATTTATCCCACTTGAATGATTATGGCTATGTCGGTCATGCGGCGGCAGTTATGGCACCAGTGGTAGAGCCTGAGTCCTTATTCTCTCAAGTACGAAGCACGATGCTGGTCACCGTATTTGTGTTCTTAGGGATTGAAGGGGCGAGTGTTTATTCACGTTATGCCAAAGAACGTAGCCATGTTGGTATTGCGACTGTCCTCGGCTTTATTGGGGTTCTATGTCTGTTAGTGCTGATCACCATGCTGTCTTACGGTGTGCTGTTGCGCCCAGATCTGGCGGCATTACGCCAACCATCAATGGCCGGTGTCTTGGAAGCTATCGTCGGGCGTTGGGGCGCAATCTTCATCAGCATAGGTCTAATTATTTCGGTATTAGGGGCTTATTTATCTTGGTCACTGCTGGCAGCGGAAGTGCTGTTCTCGGCGGCTAAGAGTAAAAGCATGCCGAGAGTATTCGCCACTGAGAACAGCAATGCTGTGCCTTCAGCTGCGGTATGGCTGACCAATATCTTTATTCAAGTGTTCTTAATTCTGACACTGTTTACTGATTATGCTTTCCAATTGGCATTGGAATTAACCAGCTCGTTAACCTTGATCCCTTATTTGTTAGTTGGGGCTTACGGATTAAAACTGGCCTGGACCGGTGAGACTTACGAAACCAATGCACGTGGTCACCGTAAAGATCTTATTTTTGCCCTTATTGCGACTTTCTATTCCGCACTGATGATTTACGCGGGCGGTCTGAAATACTTGCTGCTGTCGGCCATTATCTATGGTCCCGGCACCATCTTGTACTTGATTGCCAAACGTGAACAGCATCAAAAAGCCTTTAATACCTACGAAAGAATACTGTTTATCGTGCTTATTGTGGCGGCGGTTATTGCGCTTTACAGCATCTTCACCGGAATTATCACCATATAATTTATTGGAGTTCTTATGTCAGATAAAGCTAAGAAAACTCACGCCAAAACTAAGTTTGGTGTTCACTCTGAAGTCGGGAAGTTGCATAAAGTGATGGTTTGCGCCCCCGGTCGCGCCCATAACCGCCTGACCCCAAGTAATTGCGATGAATTATTATTTGATGATGTTCTGTGGGTAGAAAGAGCAAAACGCGACCATTTTGATTTTATGACCAAAATGCGTGAGCGCGGTGTGGATGTGGTTGAAATGCATAATTTGCTGGCGGAAACACTGGATAATCCAGTGGCGAAAAAGTGGATTCTGGACCAACAAATAGTGCCTAACGAAGTGTCATTAGGTATTTTGCACGAAACACGTAGTTATCTCGAAAGCCTGACATCACGCGTATTGGCTGAAGTACTGATCGGTGGGTTGTCTACCACTGAACTGCATAAAGACGGTAAATGTGACAAAGAAGAACTGAAGCTGATCCGCGAAGCGGTTGGCATCACGGAATATCTGTTGCCACCGCTGCCGAATACCCTTTATACCCGCGATACCACTTGCTGGATTTATGGCGGTGTGACACTGAATCCACTGTATTGGCCAGCCCGTCATGAAGAGACCATTCTGACGACCGCCATCTATAAATTCCACCCAGATTTTGGCGATGCGAATGTGAAAGTTTGGTGGGGTGACCCAACACAGCACCACGGCACTGCGACACTGGAAGGCGGTGACGTCATGCCGATTGGCAATAAAACGGTGTTAATTGGCATGAGTGAGCGCACCTCTCATCAGGCCATTACTCAGTTGGCTCAATCACTGTTTAAAAATAGTGAAGGGCAAGTTGAGCGCGTCATGATTGCCGCAATGCCAAAACTGCGTGCCGCAATGCACTTGGACACGGTATTTACTTTCTGCGACCGCGATGTCGTCACTCTCTACCCGGCGATTGTGAATCAAATCCAAACCTTCTCACTGCGTCCAGATAAAGGCCCAACCGGCATTAAATTAAGTCGCGATAAAGGCACTTTTGTTGAAGCCGTCGCTGGGGCGTTGAACCTGAAAAAACTGCGTGTGGTTGAGACCGAAGGCAATGATTACGATACGGAACGCCAGCAATGGGACAGCGGTAATAACATGGTCGCCCTGTCACCTGGTGTGGTAATGGCTTATGACCGCAATACCAAAACCAACACCCAGTTGCGTAAAGAAGGGGTGGAAGTAATTGAAATTGTTGGCAGTGAATTAGGCCGTGGGCGCGGGGGCGGTCACTGCATGACATGCCCGATTACCCGAGATGCCGTTGACTACTAATCCCCTCTGTACTTGAAGCCGCAGGGAGTTAGTTCGCTACCTGCCGCTCCAATGACTCTGAGGATAGATAGAGTTGCTCTTAAAAAAAATAGCCGATAGTGAATAGCAAAATAACGCTATTTTACTATCGGCTATCTGTGTCTATCCCCTATGTAATGGGTGGCGAGGGATGGTCGAAACAGGACGTTAACTTATTTTATTAATACTGAAATGTGGTGTGCTGAGATGAAAAGGACTGTCGAGTGAAATACGTTTATGCGGTGTGCTTCGTGCTTATTGTGGTTCTGACCACACTGTTCGCGTTCCAAAATAGTGGTGCGGTGAACTTATCTCTACTTTTCACGCAAATAACACTACCCATTTCTGTACTAATTGTGCTGATCTATTTTTTAGGGATGTTTACAGGGGGATTATTAGTCACACTGATAAGAGCGCTGTTGCGCCGTATGTCACAGAAAACAGATAACAAAGTGTGAATAACTAATCTGCAATAATTTTTGAAAATCTGACTCAACGAGATCTTATAGTGAAGATAAAAACAGTAATCACTCTGCTATTAACGTTTCTTCTCGCTGCTTGCGACAGAACTCCCCCAGAAGTCGTGGAAAGTGTGCGTCCGGTAAAAATATTTACCGTCGAAGACGGTGGGCAAAATGGAACTCGTTATTTCCCGGCCCGGCTGCAAGCTGGCGATGAAACCCAGCTCTCCTTTAAACGCAGCGGGCAACTACAACAGTTGCTGGTTCGCGAAGGTGAGCAGGTCAAAAAAGGCCAGAGAATTGCCATGCTCAATGATACTGATCTGAATTTGCGGGTCAGGGATCGCCAGTCGAGCTTTAATCTGGCGCGGGATCAGTTTAACCGCTTCAATACATTGCAAGGGCAAAGAGCCGTTTCTCGTGCCGAGCTAGACGTGCGCCGCGCTGAGATGGAGTCTGCCCGTGCAGCGTTAGAAATTGCCCAAAAAGAACTCAGTGATGCCACCATTACCGCGCCTTTTGACGGCATTATTGCCAATGTTAATGTGCGCAACCATCAGGTTATGGCCCCAGGTCAGCCGGTGGCAACCTTGAGCGCATTGGATACGCTGGATGTGGTATTCAGTGTGCCAGAGCGTCTGTTTACAACTTTGGACATCAGCAATCGTAATTACAAGCCAACGGTATTACTTAACCATCTGCCGGGGCGTGAATTTATTGCTGAATATAAAGAACATACCACGTCAACAACCTCTGCTTCCCAGACCTTCCAGGTGACGTTGACCATGAAACGCCCACCGGATATGCCATTACTTTCAGGTATCAGTGGGCGGGTAAGAATCAATTCCGGCAATCTGTCTGGCACTGACCACCCGACCATCGTGGTGCCTGTGGAAGCGGTATTCAATCCTGACAGTACCCAGTTGAATGATGCACGGGTTTGGGTCATTAAAAATGATGATGGCCAGATGCATGTAGAAGAACGCAGCGTTCAGGTTGGTCAGCTCACCGCAAACGGCATTCAAATCACTTCCGGGTTGGCTGATGGCGAACAAATCGTCTCCGCAGGTACCGGCGAGCTTCGCCCAAATCAAGTCGTTCGGGCTTGGGTACGTGAGCGGGGTCTCTAATGAAGCTGACTGATAATTTCATCAATAATAATACCCGTATCTGGCTAACGATTCTGTTGCTGGGTATTGGTGGCATTATTGCCTATCTCAATATAGGCAGGCTGGAAGACCCGGCCTTTACCATCAAAACGGCGGTGGTTGTTACCCGCTATGATGGCGCTTCGGCGCAGCAAGTTGAGGAGGAAGTGACGTTACCCCTGGAAAATGCCATTCAGGAGCTCTCTTCTGTTGATGATGTCACTTCAATTTCTAGCGCAGGTTTATCGCAAATAACCATTAATATCCGCGCGCAGTATGGCGCGAATGAGTTACCGCAAATTTGGGATGAATTGCGGCGCAAGATAAATGACAACAGTGTGCGTCTGCCACCTGGAGCCAGTGCTCCGATGGTCAATGACGACTTTGGTGATGTGTACGGCTTCTTCTTCTCACTGACCGGTGATGGCTACAGTAATCAGGATTTACGTAATTTCGCCGAGCAGCTGCGGCGTGAATTGGTTCTGGTGCCTGGGGTCGGTAAAGTGGGGATTGTCGGTATTCTGCCAGAAGAAGTTCAGGTAGAAATTTCCCGCGCCCAGATGACGGCAGCGGGTATTACGCCGCAACAGCTATCTGATTTGCTTAGCCGCCAGAATGTGGTGTCCGATGCCGGTCAGCTACAGGTGGGCAGTGAGTCGATTCGTTTGCATCCCACCGGCGAATTCCAAAACGTACAAGAGCTGGGGAACTTACTGGTTAGCCAGCCCGGTAGCCCAAAAAGCGTCTATCTCCGTGATATCGCGACGGTGACACAAGGTTTTGGTCATTCTCCCACCAATATTTATCGCGCTAATGGTAAGCCTGCACTGGCTCTGGGCATCTCCTTCGCCCCGAACGTCAACGTTGTTAATGTGGGTAATGCCATAAAAGCCCGGCTGGCACAGCTGGACGGTGAGCGCCCGTCAGGCATGCATATCAATGTGTTCTATGACCAGTCCCATGAAGTTGAAGGGGCGGTAAATGGCTTTATTCTTAACTTCCTGCTGGCACTGCTCATTGTTGTTGTCACCCTGCTGATTTTTATGGGGGTACGCAGCGGTGTGGTGATTGCCATCTCGCTGGCACTTAACGTCCTCGGCACCTTGCTGATTATGTGGCTATTTAATATTGAGCTACAGCGAGTGTCATTAGGGGCATTAATTATTGCGCTCAGTATGTTGGTGGATAACGCCATTGTGGTGGTGGAAGGGATAGTTGTGGGCCGCCAGCGCGGCGAAAGCATCTTTACTGCTATCAGCAATGTGGTGAAGCGCTCAATGATGCCACTATTGGGTGCCACTGTTATTGCCATTCTGGCCTTTGCACCTATCGGTCTGTCCAATGATGCTACTGGCGAATACTGTAAATCATTATTCCAGGTGTTATTGATCTCGCTGATGCTGAGTTGGTTTACAGCATTGACGCTAACGCCCGTCTTTGCCAAGTGGGCATTCCAGAGCCAGAAACCCGCGCAGGAAGAGGCTGATAAGCCCGTCAAACAACCTTATGATGGTTGGCTGTTCCGCTATTATCGTGTGATTCTGAATAAGTTACTGCAACACCGCACTGTTACTTTGGTGCTGTTGGCGGCGTTGTTGGCGGCATCGGTAGTTGGGTTTGGCAATGTGCGCCAAAGCTTCTTCCCGCCATCCAACACGCCAATCTTCTTTGTTGATATCTGGCTGCCCTATGGTACGGACATTGGCTATACCGAAGAGGTGGCGAACAAAGTTGAGCAGTATATCAAGCAGCAAAAAGGGGTGGCTGACACCATGGCGACGATTGGTCAGGGCGCGATGCGCTTTATGCTGACCTACAATGCCCAGCGTCACTATCCTAACTATGCGCAGGTTATGGTTCGTACCGATCAACTCGACCAAATACCGGGTTTGATTGATGAAATTGAATCCTATATGCATGACGAATACCCACAAGTTGATGCGCAGATAAAACGCATCATGTTTGGGCCGTCAAACAACAGTTCCATTGAGGCCCGCTTTGTTGGCCCAGACCCAGAGGTTCTGCGCTCACTGGCTGCGCAAGCGGAGAAAGCGATCATTGCAGATCCCATGGCTGATGGTGCAAGGCATGACTGGCAGGATCGTAGCAAAATGATCCGGCCACAATTCTCCGACTATCTGGGCCGCGAGCTGGGGGTAGATAAACGCGAGGTTGATGGCACGTTGCGCATGAGCTTTGGTGGCTTGCCGGTGGGGCTATACCGTGATGGTACCCGCTTGATACCGATTGTGCTGCGAACGCCTGATTCCGAGCGACTCAATGCTGAACGACTCAATGATGTGATGGTGTGGAGCCAGGCTCGTCAGGCCTTTATCCCAATTGATAACGTCGTCACCAGCTTTGAAACCGAGTGGGAAGATCCGTTGATTATGCGCCTGGATCGCAAGCGCACACTGACAGTACAAACTGATCCGACCCAACAGGGTGGAGAGACGTCGGCGGAGCTATTGCAGCGCATCAGACCGGGGGTCGAGGCGGTTAAGTTGCCGCGTGGCTATGAACTTGAATGGGGCGGCGACTACGAAAGTACCAAGGAAGCTCAACGTGGGATCTTCATCAGTTTACCTATCGCATTCTTGATTATGTTTGTGGTGACTGTATTGATGTTCAGCTCCGT
This sequence comes from Yersinia alsatica, assembly GCF_902170305.1. Taxonomy (GTDB): domain Bacteria; phylum Pseudomonadota; class Gammaproteobacteria; order Enterobacterales; family Enterobacteriaceae; genus Yersinia; species Yersinia alsatica. Next base: position 194,198 of record NZ_CABHWW010000023.1, read on the forward strand.
GCGTAATGCGCTGGCGATCTGGCTGACAGTCCCCTTGGCATTGATTGGTGTGACCGTGGGCTTCTTGCTTACCGGTATTCCATTCGGTTTTATGGCCTTGTTGGGGCTATTAAGTTTGAGTGGGATGTTGATTCGTAACGGTATTGTGTTGGTAGAAGAGATCGGCTTGCAGCGGCAGGAAAAACCGCTGCGCGAGGCGATTATTGATGCATCTACCGCACGTCTGCGGCCAATCATGCTGACAGCATTTACCACTGTACTGGGGCTGGCACCGCTGCTGAGTGATGCCTTCTTCCAGAGTATGGCGGTGGTTATTATGTTCGGCCTGGGCTTTGCAACCGTGCTGACATTGCTGGTGTTGCCAGTGATTTACAGCAGTATGAACCCAGAACCTAAAGAAAAAGTGCATGATGAGCCGGTGAGTGAATAACTCGCTCATCGTATCACTCAGTTTGCCGTGATCTCAGCAGCCCCAATTCTCGGGGCTGCTTTTTTATTTGTGCTGCCGACAACGCCGTATGAAATAAAGCACCTTACGAAAACTTAAAACAGTAAAACCATTCTGTGCGTCACTTCTCTTCCTGCCCCTGAGAGTCAGTCTTATCGTTCCAATATGAAACTTCATTCCGTTATTGATGTTTCATTATGGAACGTTTTCGCTACCCATTTTCAGCTTGTTTTTTGCGCTTATAGTGGTTCCAGTTTCATCAAATTGACCCTAAAAATTATTCATTAGCACGTTATCTCTTACGCTACAGGAGCAAGGTATGCTGAAAGTCATTCAATCTCCGTCTAAATATATTCAAGGTGCCAATGCACTACAGTCCATTGGCGAATTTTCTAAGTTACTGGCTAATAACTATTTTATCATCGCTGATGATTTTGTGATGAAGTTAACGGCTGATACCGTAGGCTCAAGTCTGCAAGCCAGTGGGCTGGAAAGTCATTTCAGCCGCTTCAACGGCGAATGTTCTCGTCAGGAGATCGAGCGCCTGACCGTGGAGCTGAAAAAACACCATTGTAATGGGGTGGTGGGTATTGGTGGCGGCAAAACCCTCGATACAGCCAAAGCAATTGCTCACTATCAACACATCCCCGTGGTGGTGGTTCCGACGATTGCCTCGACTGATGCACCAACCAGCGCACTGTCAGTGATTTATACCGAACAGGGCGAATTTGCCGAATATCTGATTTACCCGAAAAACCCAGATATCGTGCTGATGGATACTGCCATTATTGCTAAAGCACCGGTGCGTTTACTGATTGCCGGTATGGGTGATGCGCTCTCAACTTATTTTGAAGCACAAGCCTGTTTTGATGCTAAAGCCATCAGCATGGCGGGTGGCGCATCAACTTTGGCGGCGGTCACTTTGGCGCGTTTATGCTACGAAACCTTGCTGGCAGAGGGTTATAAAGCCAAGCTGGCAGTAGAAGCCGGTGTGGTCACCGAAGCAGTTGAACGCATCATTGAAGCCAATACTTATCTAAGTGGTATTGGTTTTGAAAGTAGTGGTTTGGCGGCGGCTCATGCCATCCACAACGGCTTTACAGTTTTGGAAGAGTGCCATCACTTGTACCACGGTGAGAAGGTGGCCTTCGGCACCTTGACGCAATTAGTGTTACAAAACAGCAGCATGGAAGAGATTGAAACGGTGCTCTCATTCTGCCAGCAATTAGGTTTACCAATTACATTGGCAGAAATGGGTGTCTCGCAGGATATCGAACGTAAAATTCGCGCGGTAGCCGAGGCCAGTTGCGCGGAAGGTGAAACCATCCACAACATGCCATTCACCGTCACGCCAGACAGTGTTTATGCTGCAATTATTGTGGCTGACAGTTTAGGGCAGGCTTTCCTTAACTAATCTCGATAACAGACAAGCTGAGTGATAGATAAACTAACTGACTGAGCTTGCCGGTGCCCCTCATCATCGGCAGCTCTATTTCCCGGCATTCCCGTTCGCGGAGCATAAAATGAAAAAATTAATTAACAGCGTTGAGAGTGTATTACAGGAACAAATTCAGGGGCTAGTTGAGGCCCATCCTGAGCTGGTATTGCATCAGGAACCGCTTTTTATCACTCGGATAGATGCTCCAGTGCAAGGCAAAGTGGCATTAATGTCTGGTGGCGGCAGTGGTCACGAGCCAATGCATTGCGGCTTTATCGGAGCAGGTATGCTGGACGGTGCTTGTCCCGGCGAGATTTTTACGTCACCAACCCCAGATCAAATGTATGAATGCGGCCAAGCCATTGATGGCGGGCAAGGGGTGCTGATGCTAATTAAGAATTACACCGGTGACATTCTTAATTTTGAAACGGCCGCAGAATTACTGCATGCCGATGGCACGGCTGTTGCAACCTTAGTCATTGACGATGATGTTGCCGTCAAAGATAGCCTATATACCGCCGGGCGGCGTGGGGTGGCGAATACCGTCATTATCGAAAAATTGCTGGGTGCCGCTGCGGCTCGGGGCGATTCACTGGATGAATGCGTCGCATTGGGCCAAAAAATTAATAATCAGGGGCATTCTATCGGCATCGCGTTGGGCGCTTGTACTGTGCCTGCGGCGGGCAAACCGTCATTTGTGCTGGCGGAAAATGAGATGGAGTTTGGCGTGGGGATTCATGGTGAACCGGGCATCGAACGCCGTCCATTTACCTCGTTGAATGACACTGTCGATGCGATGTTCCAGACTCTGATTGAGCACGGTAGCTATCAGCGCACTTTACGCCATTGGGACCGACAAGCAGGAGATTGGCGCGAAACGCGCCAAGCTAAGCAACCACTGGCAAAAGGCGATCGAGTGATTGTGCTGGTCAATAATTTGGGGGCGACGCCTCTGTCGGAGCTTTATGGTGTTTGGCACCGCCTGGCAGTCTGCTGCGCCGAGTTTGGTTTAACCATTGAACGCAAATTAATTGGCTCCTATTGCACCTCGCTGGATATGCAAGGCATGTCTATTACGATGCTAAAAGTGGATGATGAGCTGTTGTCGCTGTGGGATGCGCCAGTCAACACTCCGGCATTACGCTGGGGTTGCTAATACGCTGAATTTTTCAAATTACAGGTGTATTGGCGGCTGTTGCTGACCCGACTCACTGATTTTTGTCAGTTTATTGCGGTAGGCTGATTTACCGTCTTCCTGTCGTTTGAAATCTATTGGGTATGAATGAATTGGCTGTAACACAATAGATTACTTATAAAAAATAATGTGCCTGGAGAAAACCATGGGACTTACCAAACAACAAATTGTCAGTTGGTTACAACTCTGCGCTGAGGTTTTCAGCGAACAACGCGATTTTCTGACGCAGTTGGATACCGAAATCGGCGATGGCGACCACGGCCTGAATATGAATCGCGGTTTTAATAAAGTGGTCGAGAAATTACCTTCATTTGCGGATAAAGACATCGGCTTCATCCTGAAAAATACCGGCATGACCCTGCTTTCAAGTGTTGGGGGGGCCAGCGGTCCTTTATTCGGCACATTCTTTATTCGTGCGGCGCAGAGCACCAATGCTAAGCAGAGCCTGGATTTACCCGCAGTTTGTCAGATGTTTAAAGATGGTGTTGAGGGCGTGGTGATGCGCGGCAAAGCGGAACCGGGCGATAAAACCATGTGTGATGTGTGGTGGGCGGTTGTCGCGCAGCTTGAACAAGCTAATCAACAGGGCGTTGCGCTGGTGGATGCTTTACAGCAAACCGTCGAACGCGCCCAACAGGCACTGGCTGCGACTATCACTATGCAAGCCCGCAAAGGCCGCGCCAGTTATCTTGGCGAGCGCAGCATTGGCCATCAAGACCCAGGAGCGACATCCGCGATGTTGATGATGCAAGCTCTATGGCAGGTTGCCAGCCGCTAATACGGCTGAACCGACAAGATTATCAGGAGGAAAGATGGTCAATCTGGTGGTAGTTTCTCATAGCGCGCTGCTGGCTCAGGGTGTGGCCGAACTGGCTCAGCAGATGGCACAAGGGGGTTGCCAGTTGGCGGTAGCCGCCGGTGTAGACGACCTGGATCATCCTATCGGTACGGATGCTATTAAAGTGATGGAAGCCATTGAGTCGGTTTATTCCCCATCAGGCGTACTGGTGTTGATGGATTTAGGCAGCGCTTTGCTTAGCGCCGAAACTGCGCTGGAGTTGCTGGATCCAGAAATGGCGCAAAACGTACAACTCAGTGCCGCGCCGCTGGTCGAAGGGACTCTGGCGGCGGTGGTGGCGGCATCCTCGGGGGCGTCACTGGCTGAGGTCAGTGCTGAGGCGATGGGGGCCATGGCGGCTAAAGCAGCTCAGCTAGGGGTTAGCACTGCAACCCCAGCACCCCATGATGCTGAGGCCGCTAAAGTTGCGCCAGATGCACAGAGTGTCAGTTGGGTGGTGCGCAACCCTAACGGGCTGCATGTCCGGCCGGCGGCCAAATTGGTTGAAGTTTTGGCACCTTTTGCGGCCGATTTAATGCTGGAAAAAAATGGTCAGTGCGTCAATCCGCGCAGCTTGAATCAGTTAGCGATTCTGCAAGTACGTAAGGGCGATACTATTCGCCTGCTAGCCAGTGGCGTGCAAGCTGGTGAGGCGCTGGATGCCTTTATGCAACTGGCTCATCAGCATTTTGGCGAATCAGTCACAACCACCAGTGACAGTGGATTTACTGGCGTAATGGTGCCACGCGGAGCTATTAGTGCTCCGGTATTACAGTGGTTGCCTGCGGTCCCGGTTTTTTTACCGCAAACCATTCACACCGAGCAAATTGCAAGTCAGCAACAGCGGCTACATCAGGCTCTGGCGCAAACTATGGCTGATTTACAGCAATTGGCACAGCAGGCAGAACAGCAAATTAGCGCTGAGGCGGCGGCTATTTTCAATGCACATGCAATGCTGATCGATGATGAAGAGCTACATCTGGCGATGGATAAACGGATAGAGCAGCAGCTGGTTGGAGCCGAATCCGCATTACAAGATGAGCTGATGGCTATGGTGGCGGATTATCAGGCACTGGATGATGATTACTTGCGTGTCCGGGAGCTGGATATTCGCGATCTTCTTAATCGTACATTAGGCCATTTGACAGGGTTGCCTCCTGTCCCGCTGTCAGTCAGCAGTGAGATTTTATTATTAGCTGAAGAATTATTCCCTTCACAGATGGTTGGACTGAGTCATCAGCAAGTAAAAGGCATCTGTTTAAGCAAAGGGCATATTATGTCTCACAGTGCCATTTTGGCGAAAGAGTTGGATATTCCGATGCTAGTGGGGGCTGTTGGTTGTCTTGAGGCCAGCCGTAATGGGCAAAAAGCGCTATTAGATACCGCAATCGGTGTTGTTAAACTTCAGTAAAATTCATGGAAATAGCAGCCTAACGCAGGGCTGCTATTTGCGGAACTAAATAACCCAATGGCGTCAAAATTTGGTTTTTCCAGTTATATTGTTCTTTGATTAATGTGGCGCTGGCTTGCCTGATCTTATCTATTTCAAATGGGGTTAACTGGCACACTTGATGTATGACCTGCGCTAAATTGGCGGCATCCCCCGGATTATGCCGGAATCCATTAATACCATGCTCAACTTGCTCACTGAAACCACCTGAGTCGGCAACAACTAATAGTGCTCCCTGCTTTCTAGCCAACCAGCGTGACTCCATAGGAATCAATCCATTCGGCTCATTCTCAGCTGAAAGAACACATACCCGCGTATTACGCCATTGAATCAGGCATGCCATCAGTTCGCTATCAAACGAATGTACGATTGAGGATGGTATGTCGAGCAGGTCAGCTAATGCCGATAATTCCGGTAAAATAGGTTCACTCATAATGACGGGATGGATTTCGCCATTCAGATAACTGCTAGCCTTAAGTAATAAGTCATGGCGTTTATAGCGCACTCCTCTTCCGAGCGTGATGGCCAGAGGATATTCCAGTGGTATTCCATGAGATGACAATGTGCGACTGATCTCGTGATCACTGCGTATTCGGAACCAAGGGTCATTGATATCGATTCCCGCAGGAACCGGTATCAATGTTTGTGGGGCCGCTCCGTATTGTGCCACTAAATGGTTGGCGAGAAAGTGGCTGATATGACCAATTTTAATAGTCGAATCATTCTTAGCCCAGTGGATGGGTAATGATTCAGCCATAAGACGTTCTGGATTAGGTAAAGGCATTTCATGATTAAATGCAGTGCCATGAGAAATATAAACAATCTTTAAATTAACCCCTTCAAGAGCGGCGTGTAAGCTAGCAATTAAAGGGGTAAACGCGAATGACGGCTCATGACAGAATACTAAGGTAATATCATAGTTATCACTGATATCGATGACCTTTGCGGCCGCTGCAGCAGAGGATATTTTCCAATTTTGTAAGTCGCCAAGAAAAGTATCACCATATGGCCATAAACATCCCGCTCCTTTACCCAGAGTCATGTTTGGCACAGTGGAAAAGGTTCCCCGCATATGATGAATTTTATGTATATAACGAGCACGGCTGATCTTATCGAAGAATTCACTGTATTTACTGCATGCAATTTCAATAAAGTGGGGTTCTAATTGAATGTTGTTATTAGATAAAAATTTAATCACTTCGGGTAAAACCTGAATTTGGCCTCTTATATAAGAGCCCACGCCACCGACAAAAATTTGAATGCCTTCGGTGGCTAAATGAATAATACCAATTTTTAGGCTGTTCCTACGGTGGTACTTAACTTTACGTCTTGGCATAAAAACCTCGGTATTAACCAGAAAGTAAAATGATTATTGACTCAGATTATTACCTGTCATTTCTTAGAGATCTTATAGTTATTGATGAATAAGTAGTCTAAACCACAATTCAAAAATAAATGAATTGCATCAGCGGGTGTTTCCACTATTGGCATTCCTTTCGTATTCAACGACGTATTCAGTAATATAGGTATGCTGGTTTTCTCAAAGAAAGCAGTAATTAATGTATGGAATCTCTTATTGAGGTGTTGTTTGACGGTTTGAACCCGAGCACTGCCATCGACATGAACAATTGAAGGAAGGTCAGCCCGGTATTGTTCTTTTACATAAGCAATAAAGAGCATGTAATCACTGTCATGAGTTAGATTGAAATAGTCATGTGCTTCTTCATGTAAAACCGCGGGTGCAAATGGGCGAAAATCTTCCCGGAACTTAACATTAATATTAATGTGATCTTTCATCTGGGGGTTACGAGGGTCAGCAAGAATGCTTCTATTGCCTAAAGCTCGTGGCCCAAATTCAGATTCTCCCTGAAACCAGGCAATAACGTGACCTGCCGCAATAGATTCTGCTGCCATGGTTTCAATATCATCATGATGGCTGTACTCAATCTTATCCTCATGCTTTTCAAGTTCTGTTAGTACGCTAATATCATTATAATTTTTACCAAAGAATGTGGAGCCACAATGTCGAACTCGTTCTTTTTTAAGAACTTCCAGCCAGCCATAATAACAACAGCCAATAGAAAGCCCATTGTCGCCTGCCGCAGGCTGAATATAGAGGTGCTCAAACTCGCAACTATTAATGAGTTTCTCGTTAGCTGTTGCATTTAAGGCTACACCGCCCGCGTAAGCAAAATTCTTCATAGGATGAAGTTGGTAGTAATAGCTAAATAGATAGAATAGGGCTTCCTCAAGCTTGGTTTGTGCCCAGCAAGCCAGATCTGCATAGTATTGGAAGTTATCGCGAAAATGTGTCGGACGGCTATTCAGTAGTGGGTCGATATTTACCCACCAGTCATTACGTAATATCACTTTACCTGAATTGAAATAGAATGGTTGCCAGTCAATAATATTAGGCCTGCCATAGGGCGCTAGCCCCATTAATTTACCGGCACAATCAAGCTCACCAAAAATATACAGCGCAATTCCTTCATAAAATTCGCCAATAGAGTTTTCTATTTCCCATGTTGCTGCGGGGTATTCTTTCCTATTTTTACGATTAACCCAGCGGGAAAAATCTTTAAATATCGGTGTCATCCGGCCATTTTGATAAACGTAATAACTGCATGTCTCCCAGTAGCGATAGCGATTATTGATGTGGATATTGTTGGTGCCATGGATGTTTTCACTCAGATCATTACAGTTATCCAAGCTGCCGCCATGCCCATCAATAACCACCACCCCCATATCATCAAAGGGTGATGTTCCTATTGCACTATAGGCATGTGCTAAATGATGAGAGAGTGTTACCACAGGAATCATGGGTGGCAATGTTCTATTCTTTCGATACTCTAATTGCTCACTAAATAATGGGCTATGCGAGTTTTGCTCGACGACCAGAGTGAGATCATTGTACTTAATACCTGCCGCATCTAAACAATACTGAATAGTCGTATGATCATTAAATCCATCATGCTTTATTCTTGATACTCTTTCTTTTTCTACAGCGAATATAATCTCTCCATCTTTCATTAAACACGTTGAACCATCATGAGAGAGTGCTGTGCCAAGAATATAAATAGGTTTTTGCATAATTAATATCCTTATTAATTTAGACTAAACTCAATTGAGTAGGTATGCGAGTCGGCGTGACAGCGCGAGTGTTGTTAGTGATGGATTAGCCGCGCCTGGCCGTGGGAAGGTACTCGGACCAACAGCAAATAGATTACTTATATGAGTAAACTCTTGGTTTTCGTCTAATATCTCACCCAGCGGCAGAGTACTGCTTTCGTGGTTTTCAGTACCAAGAGGACTGATCCATGTGATCGGTACATTATAATTGACTATCCTTGATGAAGATCGAAACTGATTATGTACATCTCCCATGGTGCGGGCATGTGCAGTAAATTTAGTTTCAAAGGGCAAAGGTTCAAAAAGAATGTTGGTATCATTACAAATTTCGCACCAAAATATATTTAACTCATCTTTTTCTTTTTGTATTAATGTGTCTTCGGCATTACCTAAATCGCAAGAGATAGATAATGGCATGGTTTTATTGTCGACTTCTGTGCTGATACAGCCATGAGCCGAAGGGATTTGTTCCCCCATGGTCCATACTTCTAATTCAATACCAAAATCTGATGTGCTAATAGTAAAAAATAAATTAAATCGCTCACCACAGAGGCTGGGGCTAAAGAAGATAGCGTCGGGTTTCGCTTCAATGAGCTCTCTAAACTTACTGGGGATTTTATCTCGTTCAAAAGTTACATTAAATCCCTGCACAATATGGTCAACCAGGCCGGTTAATTTTTTTGCTATCAAATGCCCAGTATCGTGGAGTACTTGAGTGGCTAAACGTGAGTTTTCAATAGTACCTAGGGCAAGAACGCATTTATCAGCCCACACATGATGTATCTCATTAGTGCCCATATTTTTAAGTTTGGCACCAACGCATTTGCCATTCCTGATAATAAGCGCGATAGCTTCATATCCAGAAATAATGAGAGGGGGCATCCTCATTTGATTATTCTGTTTCCAGTAAGATAAAGGGGAGTAGGCTTCCCAGCGGCCCGATGAACCAATCATTCTGGTGACTTGAGGTGTGATCTTAAATTCGAAATTAGCAAATTTAAAAGAATAGTCAGTTTCATGGCTCTTTCCTGCCCATGCCAACATTTCAGCCTGCACCCGAGTATAAAGTGCCGGACCTCCTAACCAACTTTCGGTGAGATCACGGACAACGTTGGTGGGCCAGTATTTAAGAATGCTTGTTTCTATTGGCAGGATCACACCATGCCAATAAAGTGAGCGGCCACCCACCCTGCGGCGCAGGCAGGTTCCTTTCGAAAAATGAGGCTCACTTAATGAACGCCATGAGCGATAGGCATATTGATCGGCACTTTCATTTTTCCAAAATTCATCGGCGCGCAGGTAATCTTCTCCTGCATTAATATGATTGAAATCGTTAGCAGGACCGGCTTCAATAACAACAATATCTTCAACGTCTCTATTATTTAAATGCTTAGCTAACTCCAAACCTGACATTCCGCCCCCTAATATAAGAACATTAATTTTGGCGGGGATATCGGGCGCTGTTTTTTGTATACAAGAATATCTGATATTCATTCTATATCCTCTAATGGAAAATATTTAATTTAAAAAGATATTATTTAAAATTTTAATCATATCATCCGTGTTGCAGTCGATGTGTAAACTCCTCCCAGGGTTCCTGAGGAAATTTAGATTGAACAAGTCGTTTATTGCTGGCTAATCGGATTTTTATCTCTGCTTCTCCTGATGCATGCATTCGTATCCATTCAAATAGCTGCTGGGCCGCTTCTATAGGACAATCTGGAACCACTTTTATATGGTGATATTCTGATCCATAAAACTCGGTGAAAGCGGAATACTCTGTTACTGCACACGGAACTCCTGCAATAGCCGCCAGAGCTGGCCCTAAACCGACACTTTCCACATTTTCTACGTTTGGGGTAAATAAAACTGCACCGGATAATGTATGGCAGATAATGAGCAAGTCAATTTCATCTAAATACCATTTATTATTTTTATTCTTATATGTCTGAAGTGGGACTTCATCCAAAAATATGATGTCCTCATTAAGGCCCAGTAAGTCAACCTGTTCTTTTAGATAATAGGCATATTCGGGATCTTCATTCACATTACCAAATATAAGTAGTTTGGGGAGGGCTAAGTTATGCTCTTTATAAATAATTAATAACGAATTAAATACACTGATTGATATCTCGATACCTTTGACTCTAAATATCCTGACCGGAACTATAATAATAGATGAATTTGTAGAGATATTATGTTGCTTTAAAAAATTAATATGAATGTTACTAAAATTTGAAACATCTACATCAGGTAATATATTCGGGATCACATCTGCCGTCAGTTTTGTTGGATAATTCTTGCTTTCATTGGCGAGTGCCTCTGACGCGACTATCCATTTAGTGTAGATATTATCCTGTGGTATTGGTGTTAAAATATTTGGGATTTCAGGGTACAATCTTTCCGCTTGTTCATAGATAGCATAGCTACTAAAGAGGTCGTGATCCCAGAAAATGACACCACCATAGCCTTTTCCATCCCAGTATTTTCTGGCTGCATTATGGATGGCCAAATTGACCGGCACAGCATCCGAGAGTGTCATGTTTAAACAGAACAGCCAATCAATGGCATTGTCTTCAAGCCAGTGAGTGAAATAATTTTGGTAGCACTCAGACATTGAATCGATCTCTTTTTTAATCACGTTGATTTCTATTTTACTTAAGGTGTCATATTTTGCTACTTTACTTCTGATATTAATAAATTGGGCATTGAAATTTTCACTGTATGTTGAGTATTGGTGAATTGAATTTACTTTCATCCATGTTGGATAATGTGAATCTTGGCTACCATAAGGGAAAAAATTGACTTTATCTGGTCGCCATGAAAAGCCTAAATCTGTCGGTATCTGATCAAAGATAATATTTTTTCTCATGGCTATTTCAACCACGTTTCTGAATATGGTTAGTAGGCCACTGGTAGGGAGACCATCTCCTGATATAAGAGCCCACTTCATTTTCTTCATTATATATCTCCTAAGGTCCATTATTTAATTTAATCAATTTTGATGATAATATATTTGTCAGCATTAGCATTACTAGGCAACTGATAAATATGGCTAAAAATGAAATTCTTAAAGATGTTTTATCTGCTAGCATACCTATTAATGGCGGTGCGACTAGCAGGCCAACTCGTGACATCCAAGTGGCGAAGGTGATCCCACTGGTTGCATTTATATTTGGTAGTTGGCCAATAAATGATATTGCTAACGGAAATACTACCGATATCCCTAAGCCAATTAACGAAAATCCCAGTATGGTAGAAACAAATGAGTTGATAGCTATGATTAACATTACACCTAGAGCTGATAATGTAATCCCACATTTTAGAATGGTTATTCTGCCAAATCTATTAGTAAAATAATCACCAAAAATACGGCCAACAACCATTAATATTTGACATGCAAGATACGGTAAACCTGAAACGGCAGATGAAACATCATATGAGTCCTTCATGTATATTGCTCCCCAGATACTTGCTGTTTCTTCTATTGCACATGTAAATACAAGTATAATTAAAGCGAGAGTAAATAGTTGTTTTTCTAGTCTTTTTATATCTTGCTGTGTATTTCTCTGTGGAATAAATTTATTATCTATCTTTGTACTGCGGAAATATATTATATAAATAATAAGCATGATTAAATTAATAGATAATACAGCAAGACTAAATTTTTCCATTGAAAGACCAAAACCAATAGCGGATACCGCGATGAGCCCTCCCCATATAGTTCCAATACTGCCTGCACCATGGAGGCGATTGATCAAACTTCGCCCATATAGCTTTTGTATATTGATGGCCTGTACATTGATGCAGGTATCACCCCAGGAGTCAAAAATACCGAATAGAAAAAGTAATAATACAATGGCATACCATGATGACGAAAATGAAACTATTGATGTGCTAATAATTAAGCATAGAAAACTAATGCTAGTCGCCCAATATAATCCGATAAAATTAATAAATCTTTTAGAAAGTAATCCAAAAGTAATTGATCCAGCAGGTATTGCTGATACCATTACGCCAACCATATAATTATTAAGATTAAACTTTTCCTTTATGTCTGGAATCCATGGAACCAAACTGGCATATACAACCCCATGAATAAAAAATAGTATTGCTAAAGTAAGGCTTTTTTTTCTTTGTGTTTTTATCGTCATTATGATTTTTTCGTTATTTTTATAGTTAGGATATAAAGTTGAAATCGAAACCTAATATATTTCTATAGCCTATACCTAAAGATATATTTTTTAATTTTATTGGGGTCACCTTATGCCATATAGTTGAGTGCTTATCTATATGAAATAATCCCTCGCCGCGCTCTAAAGTATGTGATTTAATGATTTCTTTTTTTTCAACACAATAGAGTTCGCTGGTGCCGCCTTCAATATTGTATTTATCAATAACTAATGCGGATACAATATAGTTGCTCCCATCTTGATGCAGACCTTCGGGTGAGTTACACACTGAAGGTATTGAGCTATCAATAATTAAAGACATTTGATGGCAAGTCACTTCTATTTTTTTTAGTTTTACCTGAGGTTCGCATTCACAAAGCATTTCTATACATTTTTTAATAAGAATTCTCAGCAGAATTGACTGGGTTGTTGTCTTGTCCATCGGTGGAAATCTACGTATTAATTTCCGCAAATCTAACGGATGGTCTGCACGTTGAGCAAAATCTGTTAGTTCTGGGAGGGTAACATGATTGACTTCCCATTGTTTGTTGACGTATTCAACCATAAATTGGCTAATACCTCTTTTTCTAAAAGGTTTATAGGCGTGAAATTTCCGCTGATCTTCTATGGACAAGCTTGATATTAATTCTTGAATGCTATTGGGGACTATTCTCCCGTCAAGAAAACATTGAGCCTCTTGTAAAATTACTTTTTTATCATTGATATATTTAGTTATCAAGAATCTCAACTGAGACAGTTTTATGTCATTTTTATCCCATCCTAATGATTTAAATGATATCTCTTTTTTTAATTCAATTATATTTACGCCAAATTCATTTATATTAAATTGAATTATTTTATATTTAATACCCATGATTAAAATATCCTATTTTACTAAGAGTTATTGATTTTTTATATTGATATAAATAAAACATACAAATTTAATTATATTAAAACGCTCAATTTCTGAGTTATGTTTTAATCTTTTTTTAATTTCTTTATTTTTATATATCAAAGATTGTCCTGCGGCAAGTTTTATAAAAACACATTTATATGTATATTTTTCAAATTATATTTAACGAATTTGTTTTTATTTACTGTTTTGTATGAGTCTATTTTTCTTATTATTTTTATAAATAATTTATTCAGGTAACTCTTTTTCGTTACTTCTTTATTCTACAGTGTGAGATGTTTTTCATTTAAAGTGGAATGAATAAAATCTCATATGATCGGGTCTGGAGATAATGTTAGAAATGTGATCTGCATAAGTGGAATGGCGTTTCATTTTGTGTATTGTGTATTTTCACTACTAAAGTCATCCTTCAATTAATCAATAATAACGTAAGGTGAGTTTAATCTGGCGAGTATTAGTCACTAAGGAATATGAGATGCCAATTAATTTTCTGGGTAAAACACTATTGTTAGGGTTAATGTCATTTGCTGTATTGGGTGAGGTAAGTGCACAGTACAATGCTGTGGTTTCTATGGCCCCTCAGGGAAATGAGTTTTCCTCGATTAATGCAGCGTTGCAGTCAGCTCCAGTGGATACCTCTCCTTTTGTTATTTTCCTTAAAAATGGCGTTTATACCGAAAGGCTTGAGATAGTGCGGGCGAATGTTACGTTGAAGGGAGAAAGCCGGGATAGCACGGTGATTGGTGCTGATACTGCCGCGGGTATGCTTAATCCACAAGGTGAAAAATGGGGGACTTCAGGCAGCAGCACGGTATTAGTGAATGCACCAAACTTTACCGCTGAAGATCTCACCATTCGTAATGATTTTGATTTTCCAGCCAATAAGAAAAAAGCCGATACCGACCCGACAAAATTAAAAGATACCCAAGCCGTGGCACTATTATTGGCTGAAAAAAGTGATAAAGCACGTTTCAAGAAAGTGAAACTTGAGGGCTATCAGGATACGCTTTATAGCAAAACAGGTAGCCGAAGCTATTTCACTGATTGTGAAATCAGTGGTCATGTTGATTTTATTTTTGGCTCTGGTGTCACCGTATTTGATAATTGCGATATTGTGGCCCGCGATCGCAGTGATATTGAGCCACCTTATGGCTATATCACGGCTCCCAGCACATTAAAAACGTCGCCCTATGGTTTGATATTTATGAATAGCCGTTTGACGAAAGAACCTGGCGTCCCAGCCAAAAGTTTTGCTTTGGGCCGTCCATGGCATCCAACCACCACCTTCGATGATGGTCGTTATGCCGATCCGGCGGCTATTGGTCAGGCTGTATTTATAAATACGACGATGGATGACCATATTTATGGTTGGGATAAAATGTCCGGTAAAGATAAGCAAGGTGAGAAAATTTGGTTCTATCCGCAAGATTCGCGCTTCTTTGAGGCAAACAGTCGGGGTGCAGGGGCTGAAATCAATGCAGAGCGCCGCCAGCTATCAACCGAACAGCTAAAAGCTTTTACTTTGCCTATGATTTTCCCTGACTGGATTGTTTATTAAGGATAAATGCTGATTAAGGATCAATGTTTATTAAGGGCAAGCTAGTATTGAGTCTAAACCGGCAGTGATTCGCCACCTTTAAACTGATGGATATCCAGCCGGTGGAGTTTCACTTTTCGCCATAATGTGGTGCGGCCTATACCTAATAAGGCCGCCATTTCATTCAGCTGGCCTTGGCATACCAGTGCCGCGCGAATAATAGCCTGCCGTTCTAATTCTTGTAGTGATAGAACTGGTTGGGGTTGCGGCATATCGGGCTCCAGCAGTAATTTCTCCCCCAATAAATGTTCCGGTAGATCATTGAGATTAATACGATTATTACGGCACGCCATGGCGGCGCGCTCTACCACACTTTTCAGTTCCTGATCATTGCCAGGCCAAGGGTATTGGCATAACTGGCGGATGACACTTTCATCTGGCTGATACTGGCAGTGGAAATGTTGCCCCAAGCTGGCCAATGTATGCTGAACCAGCAGTGGGATATCTTGTTGGCGCTGGCGCAGTGGGGGAATATGCAGCTCGAAAGATTGCAGGGTATAGAACAGTTGGCGGCGAAAACGCCCCTGTTTCACCAGCAGTGGCAGGTCTGCACCGGTGGCGGTAATAATCCGCACATCCACCGGGATCACCCGATTAGAGTTCACCCGCATCACCATACCGGTTTTGACGATTTGCAGTAGCGCCGACTGCATCTCTGGCGACAGGTATTCAACTTGCTCCAGATAGAGCGTACCGCCATTAGCCAACTCAAATTTGCTGGGTTGGCCGGATTCCCCCTCGCTGGCGTCGCTACCCAGAAACTCTCGCGCCATGAGATTTTGCGGTAATGCTTGGCAATTCAACACGATATATGGGCCATCGGCGCGGGTACTGGCATTATGAATGGCTTGCCCTAATTGCTGCTTACCGACGCCTTCTTCCCCGTGTAATAAAATGGGGTGTCGGCCTTTTGCCGCCTGTTTGCCATAACGCACCAGACGGCGCATCTCCAGAGATGCCACGGGCATATCGTCAAAAGTATAACTGGCTCGCCCTAATTGGTTGTGAACCATTTGGCGCAGTAATTCTTGTGGATGCAGCAATGCAATAAAACCACAGCGATCGCCATCAGGAATCGGCTTAAGGGTTAATAGCGCGGGGATAAATTGCTGTTGATTTTCAAAGGTCACTTCCACATGGCTGAGGGAATTACGCTGCAAAATAGCCTGGGTCAGTAAAGCGGGCAGGGTGAGCAAATCCGTGACTGGCTTGCCAAGGCTACTGGTTTCATCGAGTTGCAAAATAGCCGCAGCACGACGATTAAGATACAACAGACAGCCACGTTGATCCCACGCCATGACACCATCTTCCACTCCATCAAGCAGGGCATTTAACTCATTGAGATGGCGGTTAGTTTCCGCCAATAAGGTATCGGCATGGAGATAATTGCCAATTTCACGGGCAATCGCCAGTGTTAGTGGCAAATCACTGGCGGCGTTATCGGCCAGTAAACTGCCCAAGACAATGACCGCGCGCTGGCGGCCACTGTTGTCATACACCGGAGTGGCGCAAAAACGCCATGGATGCAGAGCTTGCTTGAAATGCTGCTTGCCGCTGACTTGTACCGGATGCCCTTCAGCGATTGCCAGAGCCGGGGCATTAGTCCCAATTAATCCCTCGGTCCAATAGCTGCCACAATCAATGCCTAACTCTCGTAACTGGCCCATGGTTTGCGGATGGCCGCATTGCCACAGGGTGCAGCCGCTTTCATCGAGAATTAATAGCACGCAGTGGCGTGATTCCATGTATTCGTAAGCATCTTCCAATGCCGCCTGGCCTAACACCAATAAGTCATTCTTTCGCTGACAAATTGATTGGAACGTTGCTCCGGCGGCGCGGTGTGGCACCCGCCATTGCTGAGCTTGCATCAGCTTTTGGCAGCGCAGCCATGAACCAATCAGCGCGGGTGTCGCGGCCGGCTCAGTGTGACTCATTGAGCGCCTTAGAACCCGGATGACGCCAATGAATCTGGCCTGGCAGAATCAGCTGATTTTGCGCCAGCGGCGTTTCGGCAATTAGTGCGGTGATCATCTCAAAACTATGGCGCGCCAGCCCTTGGCAATCCTGCGCAATGGTGTCAATTTTTAGCGGCAAGCAATCAAAAAGATAGTGATCATCAAAGCTGCAAAGATGAATATCGCTATCCATTAACTGATGCTGATTGAGATAGCGCAGCACCCCTTCGAGCAAGCCACAAGCCGCAGTAAATACCGCTTTGGGCGGGCGACCTAATTGTGCGCACAGCTGGGCAATCATTTCATAGCCCGAGCTGGGCAGGTAATGCCCATTAAGCAGCCATTCCGGGCGGCATTCGACCCCAGCTTGCTGTAACCCTTGCTGAAAACCGGCTAAACGATCGCGGGTTGGCGAGATGCGTGGCTGACCGCCGAGGAAGTAAAATTCATCTGGATGTTGGCGGGCGACATTTTCAACCAGTGCGGCAGTCGAGGTCACGGAATCGGTAATCACTAGCGGCAAATCTGACTCGCCAATTAATCTGTCCATCTGCACCACCGGCAGACGAGCATTAATTTTTTGGTATTCACCATCATTGAGCTGGCTGGAGGCCACAATCAAGCCATCAACCTGGCGCTGCACCAGACTGTTGACGGCCATCATTTCCTGACCGGGATTTTCATCGGTACAGGCGATAAGCAGCTGTAACCCTGCTTCGCGGCATAACATTTCCAACTCACGAGAAATCAGTGCAAAACCGTGGTTGGTCATCTCCGGCACCACTAGCCCTATGGTATGGCTGCGGGTTGAGCGCAGTGAGCGGGCGTGAAAACTGGGTTGATAGTTATGTTCGCTGGCCAAGGCAATAATACGATCCCGCGTTTCATCCGAAACACGATATTCCTTGCTGCGTCCATTGAGCACCAGACTGGTGGTCGACTTCGACACACCCGCCATCTTGGCGATATCGTTGATGGTAATACGTTTGTTATTTTTCACCGGTTATTGTTTTTCACTGAGTGAATCTGTCGCCTTGAAAGATAACTCATTCTAACATGGGCGAAGACAACAGCCAGTGTTGCAGGCACAGTTCGGCACATCCATTGAAGATTGCCTGCGCTGGCTCTGCCGGGAAGTAGCTCGAGGTCATGACGGCTTCCCCTTGATTAATAAAAATTTCTATACTGCAACGGTCGCAAAGCAACTGTAATTGATGCAGTTGACCCCGCCAGTAACGGAACTCCCGCAACCCGGTGCGCAGGTTATTGCGACTCAATGTTATGCGCGCGCCATCCCATTCCAGCATCAGTTTATGACCCAATTCGAGAGTAAAAGGCGCACTGACGTCGATGATCATTTCAGCGCTGCTGATGGGAAAATGCGGCGCATCTTGAGCTCGACCTTGCCACTGGCGCTGTTCGCGACGTAGTGCGGTTAACTCGCGGGCGGGTTGCTGAATCAGCCTGTCTCCCTGCAAGCTCAATTCACGCGGGCAGGTCATGGTGTGGATCCAGCCATAGGAGACAGTTGGCTGATACAGCTCATCTTCATCGGGAATTCCCATCCAGCCAAATAGCAGCCGACGGCCATCAGCGGCTGCTGTAGTTTGTGGCGCATAGAATTCAAAACCGGCATCCAGCTCATGGAAATCCTGATGGCTGAAGCTCGCGTCGGTATAATCCAATTGACCGAGCAAATAGCCAGCCTGGAAAGTATTACGATAACGTTCGGCTTCAGCAGGGATACCCTGTGGGCAGACAATTAAAATATCCTGCTCGGCTAACCTAAATAAGTCCGGGCACTCCCACATATAACCAAAAGGCCCAAGCCCGCCGAGATTCGAGCCAGCAATCTCACCTAAATTCTGCCATTGGTGCAAATCATCTGAACGTAACAGCAGAACTTTGCCTTGTAGTTGCAGGTCTTGCGCCCCTAGCACCATGTACCATTGGCCATGGTGCTGCCAGACTTTTGGGTCACGTACATGGCCGGTATAGCCCGCCGGCAGTGGGAGTACCGGCCCCAGTTTATCGAACTCCCCTCGGTCATTCTCCTGCGCCAGACATTGGAAAGCAGTGCGCGAACCATCAGGATATTTCACATTGCCAGTATAAATCAGGGTGATAAGGTCATCAGCAATGACGGCAGAACCAGAGTAACAGCCATGACTTTCGTAGGCCTCACTGGGCACTAAGGCCACCGGCTGATGTTCCCAATGAACCAGATCAGTGCTGCGCCAGTGGCCCCAATATTTACTGCCGTGGCGGCAATCCAGCGGGTTCCATTGATAGAACAGATGATAATAGCCAGCATGGTAAATAAATCCATTGGGATCATTCAGCAACCCGACACAGGGGGCCAGATGCCAGCCCGGCCGATGTGGGTCTTGCGATGCGCGGATCTGACCGCGCATCACTGCCAGCGTAAGATGTTTGAGTAAACTGGCTTCTTGCATTATTCGCTGTCCGTTTTGTATTTAAGGAGCAAAGAAATAACGAAGGCGGCGCCAAAGGCAATCACCAAACCAATCAGATAGTTAACAATGGAGTTACCTTGCACAATGGCAATGCCCGGAATACCGGTTAAGCCGACAGCCGTCATATTGACATGATTAGCTACCACCCATGCGCCACCTAATGCTCCGCCTGCCAGTGCAGCTAAAAACGGCTTAATAAAGCGCAGGTTAATCCCGAAAATGGCGGCTTCGGTAATCCCTAGCATGGCGGAAAATGCTGATGGAATAGCAATCGCCTTAATCTTGGCATCACGGGTTTTAAAGTAGACCGCCAGACAAGCTCCACCTTGAGCAACGTTCGCCATCGACCAGATAGGTAGCAGGAAGTTAACGCCAATATTCGGGTTGCCCAGCAAACCCGCTTCGATAGCATGGAAACTATGATGGATACCGGTTATCACGATTACTGAATAAAGCCCGCCAAACAGCAAGCCAGCCAACCAACCGGCATGCGTAATTAATGTGCTGAGTACCAGCGAAATCCCATCCCCCAGCACTCGCCCGGCAGGGCCGATAAACAGCAAGGCGACGAAACCGGTAATAATCACAGTGAGGAATGGCGTAAGGATCAAATCCAGCGCATCCGGGATCACTTTGCGCAGGCGTTTTTCCAGCATGCTCATAAACCACACGGCCAGCAGCACCGGGAATACCGTGCCCTGATAGCCAATCATCGCCACCTCCATACCAAAGAAATTCATGGTATGGAATCCGCCCGCAACCCCCCAAGCATTGGTGAGTGCCGGGTGGGTTAAAATACCGCCTAACGTTGCCCCCAGATAGGGGTTACCACCAAACTCTTTCGCCGCAGTAAAACCAATCAAAATAGGCAGAATGATAAAGGCGGCGGAGCTGAACATATCCAGCATGATGAACAGTGCGCTGTTGGCATCAGCCCAGCCATAGGTTTTCACCATACCGAGCAGGCCCATTAATAGGCCAGAGGCGACAATCGCTGGAATGATGGGCACAAAAATATTGGATAGCAGGCGAGCAATACGTTGGAACGGATTCAACTTGCGGGCGGCGGCATCGGCGGCTTCAGATTTACTGGATTCGTTAACGCCCGCGACTTTGATAAATTCGGCATAAACTTTATTCACCAGCCCGGTGCCGAAAATAATCTGTAACTGCCCGGCATTACTAAAACAGCCTTTAACCCCCTCCAGCTTTTCTACGGCGGATTTCTGTACCAGAGTGTCATCAGCCAATACCAAACGCAGGCGGGTGGCGCAATGTGCCGCACTCACAATATTTTCTTTGCCGCCAAGCAATGGGAGCAGAGCCTTTGCGGTCTCATTAATATTCATTATATCCCTCGCATATCCATTCCGAATGTTGTGCCGCGGCATTATCAATGCTGGCAGCGTATCGTCATGGATGGTCATAAAATAGGTTCCCGCCGCCGCAGCCAATCCCCTGCGCGGCGGGGGATTATCAGAACCAGGTTTCCATCTGGATACCAAAGTTCCATTGACCGCCGGCAGCAAAATCATTCTTACCGAAGGCATCATCCTTGGCGTAGTTATCCAGGTCTTGGCTCCAATCCATATAGGTGGCAAAGACGCGTATTTCTGGGCGGCTAAAGAAATTACTGATATCACCGGCCTTGAAGGTCGGGGCGAAGGTCAGTTTATAGAAGCCGCCACTGACTTTGTGGTAATCCTTATAACCTTGTGGGTCCAGATTCATATACTGGTAACTGCCCTCATAAGCCAGTGCAAAGTTCTCAGTAATTTCTTGAATCAGACGGGCATTAAATGTCACCCATTTATAGCTATCGCCCTCGACATAGCGATCTTGACTTTGTTGGGCCAAAATTGCCGGAGCCAGGCTCCAAGTCTTGCTCAGTGCCGTAGTGCCATAAGACGCCAAGCGCCAAGTATTGGCACTGCTGGTTAAATTGCCATCAGAGCCAATGGATTTCACCTCGGCACCTAAGCCATGGCCATAGAGCAATGCGGTTTTCGAAGTACCCTCGCGCAAGCCATAGAAACTGTCACCGTGATAGGCCAGCATGGTGTGAACGCCTTTATCCGCGGCATTCGTATTGACGGTTTCGCCGCTATTGAGGCGTGCTTCATTATCTTTGGCGCGCAGGCCGCTCAACATCCATTGGAATGAGCCGCTGTTATTGATGGCAATATAGTTATTGGTGGTGAAAATGTAGCTCTGAATATCACTATTAACATTCTCGATTTCGCCATAATTTCGGCCATATAACGAGAAGTTACTCTTCAGATTATCGGTCCACTTGATGTCATAAATACCGCCACCGGTCCCGGCAAGGAAGACCACGTCGGAATCAAGCCAATGAATATCAAAGTTATCGCGGTCAAAACGCTTACCGGCCCACAAGGTACTGTTTTTGAAGATGCCATTGAAGGTCGGTAAGGTGCCCAACTCGACAAATGCCTGACGGACATTAAGGTCACTGCTGTCGGCGGTCCAGTCGTTATAGCTACGTTGACCATCGGCCAACATCACTTTGTAGCGAGTGGTCGCGCCGTTATCTAGCTGCTGTTTTTTCTCAAGATTAACTTCAACATAGGTATCAGGTTCATTGCCTAGGCGGCCAATGGCACCACCAGTGCTGCCAGCAGGTGAAACATAGGGACCACCTTGTGTGCCGGTGCCGGAACTGTTCATCAACAAACCGGAGCGAGCATAACCGTGGAACTCAAAGCCATTGTCACTCTGTGTTTTGCTTTCTAACTTCTCGGTGCGTTTAGCGACCTGAACCGTTTTTTCTTCGGCTGCAAGTGTGCGAGTTTCTAGTTTTTGTGCTTGTTTTTCTGCTATTTCGGCACGTGTCTCTGCATTTTTGGCGCGAAGTTCAGCTTGTTGTAGTCGCTGTTCTAAAGCATTAAGGCGGGCTTCGATATCCCTATCCGAAGAAGAAGCTGCTGAGGTGGTGGTCGCTGCACAAGAAAGGATAAGTCCTATTGATACAGCAAGATAGCTTGGTTTTATCATCATTTTTATATCACTCGGTATGTGATTGATTGTATTTATGCTAAACAGCTAAACCGGTTTTTCATGGCTAACATAAAGGCGATCCTTGGGGATTAGCAAAACATTTTGCTAACCCGATTCAGCTATTGTGATCTGGGCTGCAAATCGAGGGATATGACGTGAGAAATAAGGCGATGAAAGGGGGATAGAGCGCATCAGAAATCGTACGTAGGGGGAAAACCGGATGCTTACGCGGGCATCCGGTGGCTCTTTAAAAGGTTAGTGATGGCGCTGTAGAAACTGTGCCAGTTCCTGCGCATTCGGTAAGGCGGTCATAGCACCTTTGGCGCTGGTGGCTAAAGCACCACAAGCTTGCGCTTGGTCGATAGCGGCTGTCAGATCTGTACCAAGGTACCAATCTGGCTTTTGTGCCAGTGCTGCCAGTAACCCGGAAACAAAGGCATCTCCTGCTCCGGTGGTGTCTATTGGCGTTATTTTCCGGCTTGGATACTTTTGCAAACCGCGGCGGTTATGCACCCAAACTCCCTCTGCCCCCAATGTCACTAGCAGTAATTTGCAGGAGTAGTCAGCCATCAGCTGCTCCATGGCGGTAGCGATATCTTGCTGTGGGTAGATAAAATGCAGCTCTTCCAATGACAGTTTCACCACATCAGCCAACTGCAATGCCTGTTGTAAGCAGGGCAGTAATTCTTGCGGCTGTCGCCAGATATCGGCCCGAATATTAGGATCAAAACTGACCCAGCCACCATCAGTTTTAATACGGCGCATGGCTTCAAATGCGGTACTGCGGCTGGGTTCCTGACTTAGAGCGATTGAGCACAAATGCAGCCATTGATTTTCTTTAAATTCAGGTAAGTCAGCAGATTGCAGGAACAGATCGGCGCTGGGGGTCACCATAAAAGTGAAGGTACGCTCGCCATGCTCATCTAAATCTACCACCACCGTCGAGGTGTGGTGCTCTGGATCCAGTTTCATTGCGCGCGTATCAACATTTTCCTGCTGCAATACCTGCTGCATAAAGCGGCCAAAACTGTCTTGCCCAACTCGACCAATAAACGCACTTTTACTCCCCAATCTGGCGATACCGACTGCAACATTGGCCGGTGCCCCACCGGGGCATTTAAGGTAACTATTTGAATTTTCAGGGACTAGATCAATAACTGCATCGCCTAAAACCCAAATGGTATTTTCCATGATAAACCCCTATTTTCTTCAATCCTATTTGTTGCTAAAAGTAGAAGAATCGGTTTAGCAAAGCAACAAAATAATCTGCAATAGAGAAAAACAGCCAATAACGCTATTAAAAAGAATTTATCGCCACACCGCAGACAATGATTCAAGTTCTGAAACGATATGGATTATCATTCAACCCGCCCTATTTCAAAATGCAGGGTTGTTGGTGGACGTCATTAAGCCAACTTATTGAGTTATCTCAACTCATGGGTTCACTCAGTTGCTATCTACCCGCAACTCGAAATCTATTGGGTAAAGCATTTAATTTTTCAAAGGACATTTCATGCTCGGTCATACTGTCAGCCGGTTTTTACTATCAGTCGTTATGTTTTTCACGATAACGGCCTCATTTTCTGTTTTAGCCGCGCCCATTGTGGTGACCGATGTTGCAGGTCGACAGGTGACATTAGCTCAACCCGCCTCGCGAGTGATCTTGGCGGATGCCAGGGCATTGATGGCGCTGAATATTCTGCACCCTCAAACCCCCTTAAAAGGCATTATTGCCTGGGATAATTCACTGAAAGTGAAAGCCGCCGATTTGGTCGAGGCTTATGCCAAAAAATTCCCCGAAGTGAATGATATTCCTATGTTTGATAACCCTTACGTGACTGATTTCAGTGTCGAAAGGGCCGTCTCATTGCAACCCGATCTCATCATTTTTGATACCGGACTGTTGGCAAAACTTAAAGCCAGTGGTGTATTGGCGCAGTTGGATAAATCTGCGATCCCGGTGCTGTTCATTGATTTTCGTCAGCAGCCATTGACCAATACAGTTCCCAGTATGCAGCTGCTTGGCAAAGTGTTTGGTGAGGAAAAGAATGCTGAGGATTTCGTGCAATTCTACCAGCAACGTCTCGATTTGATTCGCCAACGGGTCGCAACCCTTAAGCCAGAACAGCGGCCAAGTGTTTTCATTGAGCGCCATGCGGGTATGACGGGCGAAGAGTGTTGCTCTACTTTCGGTAAAGGCAGTTTTGGCCAATTTATTGCTGAAGCGGGGGGGAATAATATCGGTAGCGAGTTGTTCCCAGAAATGGGCGGTGAGATTAACGTCGAGCAACTGATTGCCAGCAACCCAGATTTCTATCTGATGACCGGGGCCGACTGGAGCCGTGGTCACAAAGGTTCGGTCGCTGTGCCTCTGGGCTATAACACCGATGCCGCAACAACACAGAAAAGATTGGCGCATTTGATGGGGCGCACTGGAGTCAGTGTATTGAAATCAGTGCAGGATAAGAAAGTCATGGCGGTTTATCACCAGTTCTATGACAGCCCACTCAATGTGGTTGCCGTGGAGGCGATCGCTAAATTCCTCCATCCACAACTGTTCGCTGATCTGGACCCACAGGCGGATTTGGAAATGATTCACCAGAAATATACCGCGATTGATTACTCCGGTGTATTTTGGGTGGCCTCTCATCCTTAAGGGCAAGTTTAACCATTTTCATATCTGTGACGGCCCGCAATCTATAACCATTTAATTTTTAATGGTTATTACTTTTGGCCGTCATCTTAGGATGGCGACAAATAATCTTCCTATCGGCGACAAAATTGATTTACTTGGTAAGCGTAATCATTAAGATTAGCGTTTCCAAAAAAAAACAATTAGACACAGTTCCTTTCGCAATAGGCTCAAAATGTTAACGTTTGCCCGTCTGTCCCTGCTGGCCGCCTCTGTCGCGCTGGCATTACCTGTTTTTGCCGCAGAGAAGTCCTCCCAACCAGTGACTGCTCAACCCTCTGAATCCCAAACAGATAAAAACGACCAGCTATCAGTGGTCGGTAACTGGTTGGATAATACTGATAACAGCACGGTTGTTCTGAATCACCCGGGAGCCCGTACTATCGTTACCCAGCAACGCATTCACGAAAAGGGTGCTCAAACGGTTGGCGATTCATTACGTGGTATTCCCGGAGTACAGGTGCGCGAAAGCAATGGTACTGGTGGCAGCGACATTTCACTCAATGTTGGAGTGCGTGGGTTGACCTCTCGTTTGTCGCCTCGCTCGACCATTTTGATGGATGGCATCCCACTGGCGGTCGCCCCTTATGGCCAGCCGCAGCTCTCTATGGCCCCATTGTCGATTGGTAATTTACAGTCGATTGATGTGATTCGCGGTGGCGGCGCAGTGCGCTATGGGCCGCAAAATGTGGGCGGGATCATCAACTTTAATACCAAAGCTATTCCGCAAGATTTCAGTGGTGCGGTGAGTGCACAGACGCAGGGTGCCAATCACGGTGGGTTAAAAACGCTGAGCAGCGCCTCATTAGGCGGTACCGCAGATAATGGCTTTGGCGCGGCATTGCTCTATTCTGGCCTGCATGGTCAGGGGTATCGTGATAATAACGACAATACTGATATCGATGACTTTATGCTGAAAACGCGCTATCAGTTAACTGAACATGACGTGTTGCAGGCAAACTTCCACTATTACGAAGCGCATGCTGGCATGCCGGGCGGGTTGACCAGCGCGCAATATGCCGAGAATCCTTTCCAGTCTACCCGACCTTATGATCAGTTTGATGGCCGTCGCCGTGATATGTCATTCAAATATACTCATCAGGAAGATGATAAACAGTTTGAATTGCTGACCTATTTCACCAAAAGTTTCCGTGGCAGTAATATTGAATCTGAAGGCACAGGGGCCAGCCTTGGTCAGAAACGGATGGTGGCTTACCCACGTAATTACACCACCTATGCGATTGAACCGAGTTATTCACAGTTATTCAGAATGGGCAGCAGTTCCCATGAGGTGACTCTGGGTTATCGCTACCTGAATGAAACCATGGATGAGAAAGCCTACCGCTCCCCTTGGTATAACCCGGCCACCGTAACGTCAACACCCGCCACACCACAATATTATCAGCACACTTCGGGCGGCACTGAAGCCCATGCGGTGTATATCGATGATGCTATCAATATCTCCGACTGGACGATCACACCGGGTCTACGCTATGAGAATATCCGCACCAATGTGGATGACTCTTTTGCTAATACCCGACGAGAAAAGCAATACAGCGAGCCGCTACCATCACTTAACGTGATGTACCATGTGTCTGATGAATGGAAATTGTTCGCCAATGCCAACACTTCATTCGGCAGCATGCAGTATTTCCAGCTCAGTAAAGGCGGAAATGGTAATGCACCCGCTCCGGGGCTGACGGCAGAAAAAGCCCATAGTTATGAAATTGGTACCCGCTTCGATGACACGGTCATGACCGGCGAATTGACTCTGTTCTACATCGATTTTGATAATCAGCTGCAATACATCAGCAATGATATTGGCTGGACAAATCTGGGGGCGACTTCTCACGAAGGCGTGGAGTTGGCATTTAGCTATGATTTGAGCGAATTTAATCCGCTACTGAATGGGGTTAGTGTTTACTCCAGCTACACCTACACCAAAGCAACCACCAAAAGCGGTGATTTCGCCGGTAAAGATTTGCCGTTCTATTCACGCGAGGTCTATACCCTAGGCACTCGTTATGAAACCGGTAACTGGGTTTGGAATCTGGATAGCTATGCACAATCTCAGCAGCAATCCCCTGGGTCTGGCCCACAATATATTACGGCCGAAAGTGCTGATGGTCAGTTTGGCCGAATTCCCGGATATATGGTGTGGAATACCCGTGCTGAATATAATTTCGGACCAGCTTGGTCTAATTTGACGGTGGGTGCAGGGGTGAAAAACCTGTTTGATCAGCGCTATTTTACACGCTCCAATGATAATAACTCCGGCAAGTATGTTGGCGAGCCAAGAACCTTCTTTGTCCAAGGGTCGGTTGCTTTCTGATAGTAGCGCCGTCAGCGGTTGTTGATAGATTCGCTGACGGTAAGCCCGGTGGGTTAAACATCTGCTGGGCTTATGTATTTTTCTCGTGCTACCACCGTATCCCCCTTCCTGTCTGAATTGTCTCTTTTAATATAAATGAGAATCATTATTCTGATTTACATAATATGAATATTATTCACGCCATGAATTGGTGCATAACGCTGCATTATCTGGCCGCTAGGTGGGAATTTAAATGGGAATAATAGAGCATATTATGATTTAAGAACTAATAATGTTCTGATCTACGGGCGTAGAATGACTGGCTTAAGTAGAATGATTAACTTAAATAGATGCTATCTACCAACAGATTAACCAGCGATTTATTTTTTTATATGTGATGACACGGTTTAATAACGGAGTGAAAGAGAAATATAATAGTATTAAACTCAACTATTCGGCGCTCAAATAATAGTTGAGCATTATGTTCAGTGATTTTATCAAGGCGAAGGCTCGGCACTTGATAGTTTTTCCTCGGCAAAGGCAACGTTATTACGCCCATTTTTCTTGGCGCGATAAAGTGCTTCATCTGCGGCCTTAAGAGAAGAGGCCAGATCATAGGATTGTAATGGGGAAATCCCCGCACTCAAGGTAACAGTCGTGGAGACTTTATGATTAAAAACATGTGGAATATCAAGACCTAAAACACGTTGACGCACTCGCTCAGCTAACTGACTAGCGTACTCTTCACTCACATGTGTCAATAACACCAAAAACTCTTCACCCCCATAGCGCACCACGATGTCCCGCGAACGTACGGCATCACGAATAGCAGCCGCAACTCGCACCAATGCTTGATCTCCCATGGTATGACCATAGTTATCGTTGTAGGCCTTAAAATGGTCGATATCGAGCAGCAGCACATAGTGATTGCCGGGGGACTGGGCTAAGAGGGTTTCGAGTTTATTCTCCAATCCACGGCGGTTATATAAGCCGGTTAGAGGGTCTATCATACTTAAATCACTGAATTTTTCTCGCTCATTGTACAGATGGGCTACAAGTTTTCGGGTGAATTCATCACTGCGCCGCATCAGCAAATGATGTAAAGAAAAACCAATCAGAGGCAGCATTAATGTGAATATAATGCGGAAAATATTCTGGAAATCATCCAGCCAAATAACGGTGAATGCAGAGGGGGCGGTATGCAAACAAAAGGCGAGAAAGTTATCAGACAGCGCAATAGTGCTGATGAAGAAAATGGTAAACAAACTGAGTAATAAGTAATTATTTTCATTAGTACCCAGATATTCGTATTTAAGAATGATTTGCCAGGCCCAGAGCAGCCCCATCATAATTGAAAATAAATTCAATTTATCGACATAATTCTTCGAAATAAAAATCAAATAAGCGGCCGCACTGAGACTTATAACCGTGATCATAACAATCGGCAATGTCACCGCTGGCGTTTCAGGTGATGGTAATATCATACTGAAAATAGCTGACGCTGCATTAAGAAATAGAAAAAGCAGTAAAGAGAGCCGATGCTTACTTTTCAGTAGCTGATCGTAGGAATGGCTATTCATATTCAATTCACTCTGCATAATGGCGCGCTGTCAGTAGACAAATAAACAATATCCTCATGAGGCCATTTTATTCAGGCATCACGATAAATGGTTCTTCTAAGTGATTATTTTTGTTTGAAGCTTTTTATATTGTTTTAGGAATTTTCTTAATCAAAATTACCATTTTTGTTTCGACCTGTCATCATGATGTCGATCAACTAATCAATTTACTCCTCTAAATCTTATCTTTAGGCTGCATCAACCGAGCTATTCCTGGCAAATCAGTCGTTTTCTACCAACAACTTCCTAGTGCAGATTTTTCTGTAGTGTTATATGATAGTGGTTATCATTATCACTTAGGTGGCCATCATTATGATTACAGCCAGACTAGCAGCTTACCGTTCATGGGGGATAAGTGGCTTATTGAGTCGGACGATGTCCAGCGGGTGGGGAATTTTACTGCCTTTTGCTTTGCTACCGGTGTTGGGCTGGGCTGATATCACGGTGGGTGAGTTACGAGTGCTGATCATCGTTGCGATGCTGGCAACCGTCAGCATGCTATATCATGCTCGATTGCGGCATTTCCTGTTATTACCATCTTGTCTGGCACTATTAGGCGGCATGGCTGCAATACTGATGCATAACGGAATACATTGATAGATAGGATTTTTTTGCCTGAAAGGGCGGTGGAATTTGATTATTACAGTGAATAATAATTTATGGTGGCAATAACTATAGCGGCAACAATAACTGAAATCATCGTGGTGCGAAGGGAGGGACTTGAACCCTCACGTCCGTAAGAACACTAACACCTGAAGCTAGCGCGTCTACCAATTCCGCCACCATCGCATGTGCTGTGCAATATAAATCTTTACTGCTGAAGTTGCTCATTGAGAAAGAAATGTTTGGTGCGAAGGGAGGGACTTGAACCCTCACGTCCGTAAGAACACTAACACCTGAAGCTAGCGCGTCTACCAATTCCGCCACCATCGCATGTGCTGTGCAATATAAATCTTTACTGCTGAAGTTGCTCATTGAGAAAGAAATGTTTGGTGCGAAGGGAGGGACTTGAACCCTCACGTCCGTAAGAACACTAACACCTGAAGCTAGCGCGTCTACCAATTCCGCCACCATCGCGTACCGGAAACATGACTTTTTTGATGCAACCACGGGGGCGAATTCTAGAGATTTTCACGTTCAGGTCAATACTTATTTCCCCTAAGCGGGACGTTTGCTGTAAAAAGCATCATATGTTGAGCAATTGCTTTGATTACTCAAGTATTTGAAATTTTAAGCTCTGTTCTCTGTCTCGGGGGTTTCAAGTGGATAATGGGCAAATAACTCGATTAGCCAATCAATTAGGACTCTGACTCTGGGGGCCAAAAAACGCCCTGGCGGGAACATAATAAACAGTGGCATTGCCGGTGGCGGCATAGCGGGTAATACCTCAATCAGCTCACCTTGTGCTAATTGGTGGTGAATTCCAGGTGTGGGTGCTTGAATCAGCCCTAAGCCCGCCACACCGGCCGCGATATAGGCATCTGCGCCACTGACACTCAAAATACTGGGCAATACGCGGCTTTCAATTTTCCCCTGATAAACAAATTCCAACGGGTAATCGCGGCTATTTAACTGTGAGAAATAGCCCACAGCCTGATGGCCCGTCAAATCGTCGAGTGAAGTCGGGACGCCATATTTGGCGAGATAAGCTGGAGAGGCACAGGTTATTTGTGGCTGTTGGCCAATATTACGCGCCGCGAGTTGTTCATCATGGGGCAGCCAAGCCCGCAACACACAATCCACGCCTTCACGCAGCAAATCAATGGTGCTGTCATTTGCTCCGAGAATCAGTGTGATATGCGGATAGCGCCGATAAAAATCACTCAGTGCCGGGATAACCACATTGCGCGCTAACGAATGTGGCATATCAATACGCACTTTTCCTTCCGGTTGCAGCCGCTGATGGCTAAATAGCGAGTCGGCCTCTTCAAAGGCTGACAGTAATTGCAGGCAGCGCTGGTAATAGAGGGTGCCTTCGGCGGTAATATTCACCTGACGGGTGGTGCGAATCAGCAGGCGGACGCCCAACCGGTGTTCAAGCCGCTTTAGCGTATGGCTGACGGTGGCGCGAGGCAATTGCAGTTTTTCTGAGGCACGACTGAAACTGCCCAACTCAACAATGCGGACAAAAATCCGCATGGCTTGTATCTGGTCCATAACTATACCTGCTTATTAACTATACCTGCCCATTGTTGGCGTTTTTTGAACAGTGGTGAGCTATCTGCATTATTTATCTTTCTCAGCGAAACAACCACACTTTATTCCGACATCACTAATGGGGAATATCACAATGCAACAACGTCAATTAGGCTCAAATGGTCCGCTGGTTTCTGCTCTCGGTCTTGGTTGCATGGGAATGAGTGATTTTTACTCCACCAATCAAGACGCCAATGAATCCATCGCCACCTTGCATCGTGCGCTGGAACTGGGCGTCACTCTGCTGGATACTGCTGATATGTATGGTCCATTTACCAATGAAGAGTTGGTGGGACGGGCAATTAAGGGAAAACGTGATCAAGTCTTCTTAGCTACTAAGTTTGGTATTGTACGTGACCCGGCAAATCCGGCCGTTCGGGGAGTGAGCAGTCATCCCGATTATATCCGTAAATCTATTGATGGCAGCCTGAAGCGACTGGGGGTCGATGTTATTGACCTTTATTACCAGCATCGTGGTGACCCAAGTGTGCCAGTGGAAGAGGTTATTGGTACGTTGGCTGATTTGGTCACTGCCGGAAAAATTCGCTATATCGGCCTGAGTGAAGTCTCAGCGGCAACATTAGAAAAAGCCCATCAGATACACCCGATTACCGCAGTACAGAGTGAATACTCACTATGGACGCGCGATGTCGAAACATCGGTCTTGGCAACCTGTGAACGTTTAGGTGTCGGGTTTGTGGCTTATAGTCCATTGGGGCGGGGTTTCCTCACTGGAGCGATTCGTAGCCCGGATGATTTGGCTGCTGATGATTTTCGCCGTAATAATCCACGTTTTCAGGGAGACAACTTTGCCCTGAATCTGACGTTGGCCGATACAGTGACGAAAATGGCGCAAGAGAAAGGTATTAAACCGTCGCAATTGGCATTGGCTTGGGTGCTGGCGCAGAGAAGTTTCATTGTGCCAATTCCTGGAACCAAACGCCGAACTTATTTGGAAGAGAATTTAGCTGCAGTTGATGTGGTGCTCAGCCCGCAAGAGTTGGCGGCGCTTGATGCAGTATTCCCCTTCCATGCCGCAGCGGGTGAGCGCTACGGCGCAGAAGGGATGGTCTATCTTAATGCCTAATTATTAACGTTTTTTCTTAGGGTCACGTGGCGGGCGCCCGACAGTTGCCTGATACACCTTAAACCGGCCATTCTGTGCCAATACTTCGTGGCTGCCAAATGCGGCATCCAGCAGCGCAGGATAAGGCAAGAAGGAGTTCGCCACGATACGTAATTTACCGCCCACATGCAGGTGTGCGGTCGCCCCGCGGATCAGCATTTCAGCCGCAGTCAGGCTGGTTTGAATCCCATCATGGAACGGCGGATTTGAAATAATCATCTCGAAACGGCCTTTAATGTCAGAGTAGACATTGCTGGCAATCACTTGCGCTTCAATATTATTCGCCGCCAATGTAGCTCGGCTGGATTCAATGGCTGCTGCGCTCACATCACTTAGTGTCCATTTGATTTTGGGTGATTGCTGCGCCAGAACCGATGCTAATACCCCGGCACCACACCCGACATCCAACACGCTGCCTTTAAACGGCTCGCTGAATGTTGACAGCAGCAGGTGACTACCCGAATCCAGTGAATCGCGGCTGAATACCCCGGGCAATGTTTTCACTGTCACATCACCGACCTGATAACTCTCCCACCAGGCATCGGCATCAAATTCTGGCTGTTTATCCAGGCGGCCATGATAAAGACCACAACGCCGAGCACTGTCAATCTTGGTCAGTTGTGCGAAATCGGACAGCATTTCTTCTGCGCTGCGCACGCCACTGCGGTTCTCACCCACCACAAAAATATCACTGCCGACTGGCAATAAAGAGAGCAGGTTAGCCAGTTGGAACTGGGCTTCTTGTTTGCTTTTTGGCCAGTAATAAACCAGCGTGTCGCAGGTGGCGACGGTTTCAGCTGTCGCCAAAAGACCGAATTGAACATTCTCTTCCAGCGTATTGCTCAGTAATTGCCAGTGGTGATATTGATTGGTGTGAACCCGTACCCCGGCGGCATCAAATTGCGCTGGCAGCGCATCCTGTAAATCACCGGCAAACAACACGTGGCGGGCTATAAATTCATCACTATGGCGCAGTATCACTTCACTGGCTGGGGTTAATGCTGACATCAGTCTTTGGCTCCTCAATAATATAATCGGGGATTATAGAGGTTTGTTGGCCCAACCTCTATTTTTGTATTTTTTAGACTCATAACTGATAGCTTGCTTGCGACAATTTGTTGCATTTTGTGGACTGTTGTCGCATTATCTGGTGGTGTGTAATCTGTTCGCTAAGCAGGGCGTTTTACACCACGAAAAGTGCAGCTACGCACGTTAAAAATTGCGCAAAGAGGAGTAAAGCAATGGCCATCAGTATTCGTCTTGATGAGAATTTTGTCGCTGACGTTAAAATTCACGCAGAAGCATCGAGCCGCAGCGTGCCAAAGCAGATCGAGCACTGGGCAAAGATTGGTCGTATCGCTGAGGATAATCCTGATTTGCCTTACAGCTTTATTCTGGAGACCTTACTGGCAAAAAGCGAAATCGAAAATAAGAAGGTGTCACGTTATGTCAGAAGAACCAAGCGGGCAGACGATTGATGTTTATGAAAGTGGCCGTTTCGCTAAAGCGTTGAGTCGGCTGTCTGAACAGCAACTGACTGTTGTTGAAGATCAAATCGAGCAAATTATTGCTAACCCGGAAATGGGGGAGCTAAAGAAAGGCGACCTGAGCTACCTTCGCGTGCATAAGTTTCAACTCAATCATCAGTTGACGCTGTTGGGCTACAGTTGGGTTGAACAGAAAATTGAATTGTATCTTTTAAGTCTCAGTTCCCATGAGAATTTTTATCAGGAACAAAAGCGCTTACGTAAAACAGATCTGAAACTGATTAGCTAAATATGACCTGCTGATATCCCTTAAATAGAGGTTTGTTGGCGCATGTTCGATGGGTTTGCTAGCATAGCGTCGAAATAGGGGTTGCTTTGACAGGAAAGGGCATGGCATCAAGACGAGACTTACTGTTACAACAGCTTGGCATCACGCAGTGGACATTGCGCCGCCCAGCCGTCTTGCAGGGTGAAATTGCGATACACTTACCCGAAGATACCCGCCTGTTAATTGTGGCAGACCCGCTTCCTGAACGCGATGACCCGCTGTTGTGCGATGTGTTGCGCAGCTTGGGGCTTACTCCAGGTCAGGCTTATGTGCTGACACCGGACCAGGTGGCGATGTTACCCGAAAAAACACAGTGCAATAGTTGGCGATTGGGCATCAGTGAACCACTTACCGTTGCGGGTGCACAATTACACAGCCCGGCACTGGCCGGACTTTATCAAGACGCGAGCGCTAAGCGCGCACTTTGGCAGCAGATTTGTCATCATGAAGCAGATTTCTATCCTGACGCCAGCCGATCTGGCCACAGCGTATCAAATTGAGCAAGCCAGCCACGCTTTTCCGTGGACGGAAAAAACCTTAGCCAGTAATCAAGGTGAGCGCTATCTCAATTTCAAGTTGACTGTTGATCAGCACATGGTCGGCTTCGCTATTACCCAAATGGTATTGGATGAAGCCACGCTGTTTAATATTGCCATTGACCCACAGCATCAGCGCCAGGGTTATGGTCGTTTGCTGCTTGAACATGTGATTGCGCAGTTGGAAACACGTAATACCTTCACACTTTGGCTTGAAGTTCGGGCCTCAAATGCAGGCGCGATAGCCTTGTATGAAAGCCTCGGGTTTAACGAGGTTTCCGTGCGCCGCAACTATTATCCCAGTGTCAATGGGCGCGAAGATGCCATTATGATGGCGTTACCTATGGGGTAGCGCCGTTTTACGGATAATAAATTGTCTATCCCGGTTAAATCAGGGAAAATACCGCGCTATAACACCGATTCCCGCTTTCCTGAATCACGCATTACACCCGATGTAATGCCAGAGCAGGGCGGCCTAAAAGTAGAAAATTCAAACTATGTCTCCAAGTGAATATGCACAGGAAGTCGCGAAAAGACGTACTTTCGCGATCATTTCTCACCCTGATGCCGCCCAGCCTTTCAACGCTTAAAATCACCTTTCATTGCACACCACAATCACATCTCTACGTACTGAATTTAAAGGCTTTTTGTCTTTTTCTCGTTTATTTGCTTTTCAATGATGTTCAAGCGTAACCTCAGAAAGTGTGTACAAACTTGAGTACAAATTCCGTTTTAGAGGCCTTTGGCGAAAATTCCATGACACAAACCTGTCTGTAGGCCTTGTGGTTACTGGGTTTGACGTAAAAAGTACTACCGTTAAAAAGAGTCTCTTTTTTGGTAAATGTTTTCTTCTGTACCAAATTACAAAATTTAATGAGGGAGTTTATTGTTGGTGTAATTTTTGCTTTAGTGTTTGTTTTTGAAGATGCTTGAAGCGAACCAATACGGTTATTTCTAATTGAGATATCAGACTTACCTTCAAATTTAGTTGCTGTTTACACCATCATTTTGCACTTGTTTTTCGACTTGTGTGTACAAAATTTCCTGTAACTGTGTACAAACTTCCTCTTTGTTGCACTTATCTTCTGGCGATTTGACGCGAGTTCTTCTGTAGCCCTTGCTGTATAAGGGCTGAGCGACAAAAGTACTTAGGGAGTTTGATGCGTCAGTTCGCGATTATCAGGGAGAGTATCGCTCTTTTGTCGATGACAAAAATCTCCTTCTACTTATATGTAATTATGTATCAGGTCATGGCTTTTGATATGTAATGGCTAATCAAATTTGTGTTATTTGAGTTGCTGTGATATGTTTTTGTATATAATTATTCTTAAGTGATGCATTAAGGCGTATCGAAATGAGCTATGTAACAGAGCAGATACTAGAAAGTCTTCGAGAAGCTCGGGTACGAAAGGGGTTTAGCCAGAGAGAGTTAAGTGCTCGTTCGGGTGTGCCTCAAAGCCATATTTCGAAAATCGAGTCTGGCAGTGTTGATTTAAGAATATCCAGTTTGATTGCACTTGCCCGTGTACTGGACCTAGAGTTATTTGTTGCGCCAAAAAAATCTGTACCTGCCATCAAGTCGATCATTCGAAGTGGCCAAGGTGTTAACGGCATCAGCGACGAGGGTGAGCCAATGTCGCCCGCATATCAGTTAGAGGAAGACGACAATGACTAACCATGTCTCTACGCTCAACGTTTTGCTTTACGGTGAACCCATTGCAACGATCACCAACGTGGGCAATGACAGAACGCTTTTTGCCTTTATGGATTCGTACATTCATGACGAATCGCGTCCTGTGTTAGGACTTGGCTTTAAAGATTCGCTCGGTGGCCTGCTGACTCACTTCAAACCGACCCAAACCAAGTTAACTCCGTTTTTCTCTAACCTTTTGCCAGAAGAAACCATGCGTCATTACCTGGCTGAGCGTGCCGGTGTTAATCCAGCGCGGGAGTTTTTTCTATTGTGGGTACTTGGACAGGATTTGGCTGGCGCAATCACGGTTGAGCCTGCGAATGGTGAAGCCTTACCACCTAATGTGCATCAAGACATAGAAGATGAAACGAAGACAGATGGACCAATGCGTTTTTCATTGGCGGGAGTGCAATTGAAGTTTTCAGCTGTGCAGCAAGCAAATGGCGGTTTAACGATCCCAGCAACCGGTCAAGGTGGCTCTTGGATTGTAAAATTACCGTCGTCTCGATTTGACGCTGTGCCAGAAAATGAATATTCAATGATGGAACTGGCTCGGATGTTGGGAATGGACGTGCCAGAAACGCAGCTACTGCCTATTAATCGGATTGCTAATATCCCAAATGGCATTGGCAAATTTGGTGACAGTGCGTTTGTGATCAAACGTTTTGACCGTGCAGATGGTCAAACTGTGCACATTGAGGACTTTGCGCAAGTGTTTGGCGTTTATCCTCAAGATAAATACAAAAAAGCCAGTATGCGCAATATTGCTCAGGTTATCGGCATCGAAGGCCAAGACGAAGACATCGCAGAGTTTACGCGCAGATTGGTGTTCAATACCCTGATTGGTAATGCCGATATGCATTTGAAGAATTGGTCTTTGATCTACAAAGATAAGCGCACAGCGTCTATTGCACCTGCTTATGACTTTGTTTCAACCATTCCTTATATCCCAGATGATAGTGCGTCGCTGAAGGTGAGCCGTAGCAAGAAATTCAGCGATTTCGCGCTGGATGAGCTATCACACTTAGCGGCCAAAGCCATGTTGCCAGAAAAATTGGTGTTAGATACCGCAAAGCAAACCGTAGCAGGCTTCCATGAGGTATGGGCGAAAGAAAAAGCGCATTTACCACTTACTAAATCAGTGATTGAAGCCATCGAAACGCACTTACGAAGCATACCGCTACGCTGAACACCTAAATAACTGTTCCGAAGTGTAGATCACCCGAGAAGGGAACTCAGTGTGAAATGAGCGATCAGATCAGTCGCCAAACGGTCACTAATACACATCCACACTGAGTATGAACAGAATAACATTGATTGATCGTGCCGAGCGACGCCGATTAGAGAAAATCGTCCAGCGAAGCAAAGATAAACGTTTCAGCCGTCGCGCAAATGCCGTGTTACTTGTGCATCAAGGACTATCCCGACAGAAAGTCGCTAGCTTGCTTAGCGCTGCTCGTTCTTCCGTAAATCGCTGGTGTCGCAAGTATAGCGAACTGGGGATAAACGGATTGAAAGATGCCGAGTTGGGTAAACCTCCATACTTACCCGGCGATGCCATAGTGAAGCTGCTGCATTTTTTAATCCCTTGGTCACCACAAGATTTAGGCTACCAGCGCAGTCGTTGGAGTACAGAGTTGCTCGCCAAAGTATTACAAAAACATGCAGGAATTCATATTCATAGTTCGACGTTACGCCGATGGATGCCCGAACTCGGGATAGTATGGCGTCGGGCCGCTCCGACACTCAGAATTCGTGACCCACATAAGGACGAAAAGTTAGCGGCGATTAAAGCTGCGTTGGATAACTGTAATGCCGATAATCCCGTCTTCTATGAAGACGAAGTGGATATCCATTTAAATCCGAAGATAGGGGCAGACTGGGGCTTTCGCGGGAAACAACGGTTAGTGGCAACACCTGGCCAGAACGAAAAATATTATCTTGCGGGTGCCTTACATGCTGGCACTGGCACAGTGAAATATGTCGGCAGCGACTCAAAATGTTCGGCGTTGTTTATTAAGCTGATGGAATTGCTTCGGAAGTGCTATCGCAAAGCAAAAACTATCACATTAATCGTGGATAATTACATCATTCACAAGAGCAAAAAAGTGCAGGCTTGGCTAAGTAACAATCCCAAGTTCACGCTATTGTTTCAGCCTGTTTATAGCCCTTGGGTGAATAAGATTGAGAAGCTGTGGCATGCACTTCATGAAACGGTGACACGCAATCATAAGTGTTCGCAGATGTGGCAGTTACTGCAAAGGGTGAAGCGATTTATGGAAACCGCTTCACCCTATCCCGGGAACCAACATGGACTGGCAGAGCTGTAGCAGAATTAGGATCAGTTATTTAGTTGCTAGAGCGTGCATATCGATAAAGATGGTTTAACTTCACGCGATTTTACGGCGCTTAGCGCCGTAAACTAGAAATTTTGTAAACTGCACAATGATACCGGTGTTTTGATAAGGCTGATCTTCTGAACAAATCATGCATCTTTCTGACCATCAACTAGTGATGAATCAGGCGATGATAGCTTTACATTGATTTTCAGGAGAATGCAGATGACAGCAGTAGCGCACCAGGTAACCCCTTTTCTAACGTCTTACGAAGTGATGGCTCGTTACCACATTAGCTATACGACGCTCTGGCGAAGAATAAAAGATGGCAGCTTGCCGCAACCTCGTATCAACCGAAATACGCGAAACAAACTCTGGCACATTGAAGACTTGGAAGAGTATGAGAAGAAAGAGGACTGAGCCTCTTTCTTTTATTGTCCGAAACGCCAGTTGAATGGAAAGCCTGTCGGCTCGATGATGGTTTCTAGTTTTTGATACCAAACGTCGTAAGCATGACGCATTTCATCCAGGTACTGATATTGGTTGTAGATAGCATCCAACCCTTTTTTGCTGTGGCCAATCATCAACTCGGCAACTTCTTGCGTCGTGATGGCAGACATTCGCGTTCGCATCGTTCTGCGAAGATCATGCATAGACCAGTGTTCCATCTCAATACCAAGCGACCTGCGAGCCCAGATTTTCACATTGTTAGGAATAGTGGTATCAAAGCCATTTGTGGCAAGCTCTTCTTGTCCGTTCGCGGGAAACAAGTAAGTTGATTTGCTCATCTGCATCGCCAGTTCAATCAGCTCGATAGCTGGTTTAATTAATGGCCGCATGATCGGCGCTCCAATTTTCTCACCTTGTTTGCGGATCTCTATAGGCACTGTCCACATTGCAGATTGCAAGTCAAAGTGATGCTTTTCAGCTTGAATGAGTTCGCCCTTGCGACCGCCCAATAGCAGAAGCAATTTTATGTAGATGCGGTTCTTCTCAGTAATTTTTGACTCGTGCAAATAGCGCCAAAGTATCCTGATCTCGTTGTCATTTAGCACCCGAGTTCGTTTGCCTTTCTTACCGCCAACCTTTTTTGCTGTGATCCCAGCGGCAGCGTTAATTTCCAAGATCTGTTCATCAATCAGCCAGTCATAGAACTTATGCAGTACAGACACTAGGCGCTCTGTGTTTGACGGAGACGATTCCGAAACCTCACGAAGACAGTTTCGCAAGGACAATTCAGTGATGTCAGTTAATGGATACTTGCCAAGTCGGGGCAGCAAATATATTTCACTGCTGCGTTTTTGGTAGTGCCACGTTTTCTCCTTTAGCCCTTGCTTACCGGCAGAGTCTATCCAGTCTCGAAAAATCGATTCGAAGCTTTGGTTGGCAGAATACTTAGC
The DNA here is from genome assembly GCF_902170305.1 of Yersinia alsatica. Lineage (GTDB taxonomy): Bacteria > Pseudomonadota > Gammaproteobacteria > Enterobacterales > Enterobacteriaceae > Yersinia > Yersinia alsatica. The sequence goes on from NZ_CABHWW010000023.1 coordinate 234,552, forward strand.
CCGTTCCTGCTGAAGGTAGAGCTTAGGGTTTCGGCCTTGATCAAGTATAGCCCTTAACCTATCCAGCTCATTCCTGGCTTCAGCAAGCTTCATAAGTGGGTAAGTACCTATGTCTACCCGCTGTTGCTTGCCATCGAAACGATAACGAAACTGAAAGACAATTTTGCCCTTGGGCGATACCCGAGCACTTAGCCCATCTCGGTCGGCTTTTACTACGGTTTCTTTTGCTTCCTTATTTAACCTGGCATCGAGCCAGCTAACTGATAACGCCATGTTATAAGCCCAGCCCTAGTTTTGATTTTAAAGATTGTTTACGTGATTCTGCTTTGGGTTCTGGCGCTGTACTCATAGAAGGCACTTTACCATCTGGTGCATGGCCATCCACCGGTGCAGATGACGTGGATAGATTGGGTTGGCTCATGTGAATTAACCCAAAGGTGGCCAGCATCCGCAGACGCTCAGCGCGTTCCCGTGGCGGCGTCTTTTCTAATTCTTTTAGCAGTTCAGGGTGGCTCCCTGGGGGAATGTTGACGACAACTCTCATGATCAGGCCCCATAAAACCAGAAGCCTCGGACGTTCGCCAAAACAGACTGTTCCGGCACGATGATCTTGCTTCGTGAAAAAATCTCTTTGGCCGCTTCCTTATAAGCCAAGGCTCCCCCTCCGGCGATCAAAACCAAGTCCGCATTGATGCTTTCGTCACGCATGGATTGGCGCATGGCTGTAAGAGCGACAGGCGCTACCTTTTTCATGGCAGCATTCAGATAAGGTGAAATATCGACTTTTTCTCCAAATAGCAGCACCTGCAAGTCGCCGGTTCTCATGGCTTTTTCAAGTCGATCCATACCCACTTTGGCACCATGATCTTCCGAAATCAGCTTATCAATGGTTTCCAGTAGCACGGACATTGCCTGAAGACTGGTTCCTGATGAGCTGTAGCGAATTTCTCCGGCCTCAAGGGCAACCCAGTCAACAGAAAAAAAGCCGGGATCTATGACGACGACGCGACCTTCTTCAATCAAGCCCAAATCTCCACCTGTTTGAACCAGATCCATATAGGCACCGGCAGGCTGCGGCAGCACTTTGACGTCATGAACGGTGATGCTGCGCTTAGGCGTTACTTGATGGACACCTTTTAAACGCTTCACAAGGTCTGACTTACGTTGTGGTTCATTAAACTGGGAAACCGGTAATCCAGTAACAACCAAATCGATGGATTCTGTTTCAGCCATTAACAAGGCGGCATGAAAAAGTGCCTTATAGGTTTTTGTGGTGGGATATTCCGGGTGAAGCTCTCGTTCCCAGCCTTGAAGGCGTCCAGCAGAAACACCAGCGGCCCAACGCTCATTATCGACTGACACATACAAACAAGTTTCATCATCGCCTCCACCGATACGCTCCGGCATACGATCCGCTGGACCGGCACCCGCAGGTAGAATAATGGTTTTCGGTTCACTGCCTGATTGGCCAATTGCCAGCTTCAGGTTTGAGTAACCGATATCTACGCCTAGTACAAACATACTTATCTCCTGTGCACTCAAAGTGCTCTAACGGTTTTCAATCAACCGCGCTGTTCACGCTTGGGCATTTCCATGTGCTCTGGCGGTTTACTCAAATGTCATTATCAGGATTCGGTGCACTGGCGGTGGGCAGAAAGGTGACAAATCCTTTCATCTATCTGCCTATTGCATTTTCGCAAAAGTATGAGAATAGGCGCTGTTTGGCGGCGGATGACTGAGCCAAAAAAATCGAGACGCCAAACGTCGTTTGCATTCTGGCCTGAACTCGCCAAACGGTTTGCATCTTCATGACGATACGTCTTTTTAAGCGTTTTTAAGTGAAATCGGGCTGTATCGCCTGTCAGGTATGGGATTGCGCGAGTTGATTTATATCGAGACGCCAAACAGTGATTGTTACGGCAGTTTTACGTTTGGCGTTTCGATCCAAAAGCCAAACGGATAGTGGTTTTGGCTTTTGGGGTTAATTGGATGGGGAAATTGGTTTGGTAGAAATCGTCAATGAACAATGGAAAGCAGAGGTATCAGATTTACTTCAGCAAGAAACGGACAGGCTAAAAGCACTGGCACGAGCTGAAGTTGATGACTTTTGGGTTACCCATTACAAGGTTCGCGAGAATGCGCCCTTTAAAGACTGGGGGCTGCTTGGTGTCCGTATCAGAGACTTTAAGTATGGCTTTGGCATAGAGTGGTACATCAACAGCTTTCACGGTCAACGAGGCAAGCGCGTGGTCTTTAGCAAGGGACTGCGTATTTCAAAGACGAAGCTGAGATACTCATTTTTGGACTGCCAAGGTCTAGCCAAAGAATGGGAGTTAGCGCTGGCCATGGAGAAAGAAGAATTCTTCAGTGATATTCGACGCCAGGTTGATAAGCTCAACATGCTTCGTCGAAGAGTCAATGCATATTGACGTATTTGATTTTCTAAAGCAGCAAAAAAACAGAAATGGCGTATATGATTTCCTTAAAAATCAAGGAGACTAGGTTCTCCTGTTGTATAGTTGTTTGAAAATTTAGGCTTAACAGGAAGAGTTATGGCAAGGAACAAAAAAAATAATCGATATAGTTATGTGCAAAAGCAGGCAGAGCACACTAAATTTTACAACAAAAACTTCAATAAAACTTCGAGTTTTAGCTCCGTATTTAGCGGGTCACATTTCAAAAATACATCTCTGGTTGGTGCAAAGTTCAAATATTGCAATCTCAATAATGTGAGATTTGAAAACTGTTTTTTACAGGGAACTCATTTTAAAAAGTGTACACATGACGGCCTTAAGTTTGAAAGATGCATTTTGATTTCAACTTCCTTTGAGCGAATGCAGTTACATGGTGTCGAATTTGTTGATTGTTATATTTTAAGTACTAACACTCATGCATGTAAGCAGTTTCAAAACAGCAAGGTATATAACAGTTTTCCTGATGGTGCTCAGTATCCTTCTGATTTAATGAGTATTGTTGATGTTTTGAGAGAGAATCCTTGTATAAGAAAATCCGGGGTGCTTCATAGGAAGGGCGGCAAAGTAAATACAATTGCACTGGATTTTTTGCTTGATGAATTCGGCGTTAACTACCTAATCAATAACTTGTCGAAGCTAAACACACTAGAGTCCGATTTCTATACATTGAGTTATATTTCGGCATTCTTGCGGAGGATTGGAAATCCTGATAGCTTAGACATTACCCGGCCCACAGCAACATAGAAAATACCTACGATAACGGACGGATACCAGTCTACGGACCGATGCGGGTTGAAAGTTGAAGTCGTTAAAACGTTAGTGGAGGTGATGCCTATGGTGTTGGATTTTATGACAGTGACAGCATTTTTTGTTCTTTGTGCCTATAAACTTTTAGTAAAGCTCCTTTCTATGTCTAGCTGTGTGGTTAATTTACATTTTTTTCATTATTTCACTCGCGGTAACTGGTCCCAGCGTGTTGTATAAGCGGGAGACAAATGCTCTCGCTTCATCGACCAATCTTTCTTCGTACCTTGTCCAGCAAAGAAAACCTTTCCGGCACCGCTTTGGTTAATGGTGTCCAATACAGACATTAACTGTTGGCTATTGGAGCGGGTCGATACGTCATCGAATAGTCCTGGTTGAAACATGCCAGGATCGTAAAAGTCAGACAGCATGACGCCCGCTTTGGCGTAACGAAAACCATCCTTCCAAATCCGCTTGAGTAAGTGATTGGCCAGCTCGATAAAATCACGCGTATCGCAACTGGGGATCAACAACTCGCCCGATGCGGAATTGCTGTATTGCGGCTCGTTGTCCTTAAAGGGGCTGGTACGTATGAACACGGTCATCACTTTGGCTTGCTGCTGTTCTTTGCGTAGCTTCTCAGTGGCGCGGGTTGCGTATTCGCATACGGCCTCACGTAACAATTCAAATTGCGTTACTTTTACGCCAAATGAACGGCTACAGACGATTTGCTTCTTAGTTGGCGGGATCTCTTCAAGTTCAATGCACGACTCACCATTGAGCTCTCTGACGGTTCTCTCTAAAACTACTGAAAACTGGTCTCTGATGGCTCTAGGAGAGGCATTGGCGAGGTCTAAGGCTGTGGTGATACCCAACGTATTTAAACGCTTAGAAAGCCGTTTACCAACGCCCCAAACATCATCAACCGGGACTAATGCGAGCAATCGACGTTGCCGATCTGGATTGGTCAGGTCTACAACCCCCTGAGTGGCCGGATACTTTTTGGCGGCATGGTTAGCCAGCTTGGCGAGTGTTTTAGTCGGTGCAATGCCTACACAAACGGTGATCCCAATCCAGTGGCCTATGCGCTCTCGCACTTGTTGTCCGAACTCGACAAGGGATATGGCCGACTCAATACCGGTTAAATCCAAAAACGCTTCGTCAATGGAGTAAACCTCTACTCGTGGTGCCATCTCCTCCAAAGTGCGCATCACTCGACTGCTCAAATCTGCGTACAGCGCGTAATTGGACGAGAATGCCAAAATACCATGACGCTGCATTTCAGCTTTGATTTGAAAGACGGGTACGCCCATTTTAATACCGAGTGACTTGGCTTCACGCGAGCGTGCAACCACGCAACCGTCATTGTTGGACAGCACCACAACCGGCGTATCTTTTAAATCAGGACGAAACAGCTTCTCACAACTGGCGTAAAAGTTGTTGCAGTCCACCAAGGCAAATACAGGCATGGGATAGTCACGACTTGCGGCGCATGTTTCGCACCACATTGGTGACCACACCAAATATCTCTAACTCTGTCCCTTCAGGAATATGAATAGGCTCATACGCCCGGTTTCTTGGGATCAGCTTTACGCATGGCCTCAGCTGAAGCTCCTTTACCGTGAGTTCACCATGGATGCCAGCGATGACAATGTCACCGTGTTCGGCTTGAACAGAGCGATCAACCACCAAAATATCATCTGGGTGAATCCCGGCATCAATCATTGAATCACCTTCAACACGCACAAAGAAGGTTGCAGCCGGTCGCTTGATGCACAGCTCGTTAAGGTCGAGCGTTTGCTCAACATAATCCTGCGCTGGTGAGGGAAAACCAGCAGAAACACGTTCCATGAACAATGGAATACGAAGGCGCTTGGCTTTGATGAAGGCAAGTGCGCCGCTACGGCCTATCAGCGAGACACTCATGACGAACCTCGAAAAATTACAATTGATACTGTTTGTTTATACAGTATCTAATGCTATGCTGATTTCTACAAGTAAAATTGTAGGTAAAACTGGTGTTGTTCGAGTAAGACGTTGTGTCGTGGGTGATTTCTTTTTTGTGATGAAAAACTAGATGTGGGGGATTGCTCGCCCTCGTCAAAGCCTGCAAGGCTTGGACAATACTGCTTCTGCCTACTGCTCTTGTTTCTGTTACTGATCCTGTTACTGCTACTGGTTAACGCATGGGTCAAGTAACCGTCAGACAAGGCTTGTTGAACCCTTTTCAAAGGGTTTAAAAACAGTTAGTAAAATTCTGCTTCGTATTGAATTTACTGGCTTAAAGCGAAGTCAGGAGCATCATTAAAATGCTCAGTCGAACTCAGTTCAAGCCTTTTTCAACTGTTTGAAAAGGGGTTGGCTAAGCCATACGTAAAGGGTATCGGTAAGGGTTACCTAAACGGTTTAGCTAAGGCTTTCTGAAAGGCTTAGCCAAAGCCTTCATACATGGGTTCACCCAGTAGAAAGATTAAAAAAACGCTGAGGTATCCAAGGTGCATTTAGAGAAACCTGTGGCACAGTGATAACCCAAAGCGAACAATAGAAGTGAAGAGGAACCATCAATGACAAGAGCCCCTGCGCCATTTCCGCTAGAGCGCCTCGCAGATATCCCAGAAAGACCAGAAGATTTTAGATTGCTGGAACGGATTCCATTAACGCGTGAACCGCAGTCCTGGCCACTTGAACTTTCTCCTGTGGTCGGTGATGAACAGCCAATGGTGCTGCTCGATACAGAGACAACCGGACTGTCTGCCGATGATGAGTCCATTATTGAGCTTGGTATGGTTAAGGTGCTTTACAGCCCATCTGCTCAGCGGATTGTGTCGATTGTTGATGTGATCAGCTTGTATGAAGATCCCGGCAAGCCAATCCCCGAGCTGATTACCGAGTTAACCGGTATCACCGATGATATGGTGCAAGGCCAGCATATTGATGATGCAGTGGTAGCGAGTTGGTTATCCGATGATCCGCTGGTGGTTGCACACAATGCACAGTTTGATCGTCCTTTCTTTGAAAAGCGTTTTGCTGCATTAGGACATCTATCTTGGGCCTGTTCAGCCAGTGGCATAGATTGGAAGGCTCTGGGTTTTGAAAGTCGAAAACTTGAGTACCTGCTGCTTCGATTAGGTTGGTTCTATGAAGGACACCGAGCTGCAACCGATTGTTTGGCGATGGCCTGGTTGTTTCATTTGTTGCCCGAGTCCGTTGCAAACTTGTTGTCTGAAGCAGACAGGCGAACTGTGTTAGTTCGTGCGTTTGGTGCGCCGTTTGACGTAAAGGACTATTTAAAAGAGCGTGGTTACCGCTGGCATGACGGTGTTAAAGGTGCCAATAAACATTGGTGGCGCGAAATCAGCGAAGACGAGTTGCCGCAGGAACAAACTTACCTGGATGATTTGTATCATCGTGGCTCAGAACATGCCCACTATGACTACAAAGATGCCCGCAATCGATTTAAAGCTTTGTAGCTCTCTACAAGGTAAGCCTTGCATATTTGAAAACCTCTGGAAAATGGAAAGTGAACTCATGGTTTAACCAACAAGAGGAATCTTTCCATGTACCAAGACACCTACATTGAACATTATGCTTGCGCAATCTCGCCCTTTCAAGGGCGAGTCAAGCAAGAGGTAACTAGCTGCAAGGCAGCAACTTGCAAACGTCAAGAAGTATGATAAAATACTGTATATCCATGGCTCTTCACTGAATGTGGTGGAACAGTTAAAGTTCACCCACAACATACTCTCAAAATTCAGTGATGAGCGAAGCTGCCTTATATCAACAAATCTTGGGATTAACCCCTCCCTGGAACGTCTCTAATGTTCATCTTGATGAACAACATCAGCGTATTATTGTCATTGTTGAATATGCTGCATCATCAAGCATTCAATGCCCAATATGCGAGGCTCCCAGTCGTCACTATGACTCCCGTCAGAGAACATGGCGGCACTTAGATACTTGCCAGTATCAAACACTTATTCAGGCTAATGTTCCGCGTATTCACTGTCCGACACATGGTTACCAGACCCTTCAGGTTCCCTGGGCAAATGAAAGTAGCCGCTATACCGAATTATTTGAAATGCGTGTCCTTACGCTGTTGTCGATGAGTACCCTTAATGCTGTCAGCCGATTTTTCAAACTCAGTTGGGGGGCAATTGATAGGATCATGGAGCGAGCGGTTAATCGTGGTTTGGCAAAACGCAGTGCGGTGAATACCCAGCATTTATTAGTAGATGAGACGGCTCTTAAAAAGGGACATGAATATGTCACCTTACTTTCAAACCACGAAGGGCAAGTACTGGCGGTATCAGAAGGGCGTTCAGCGACCAGTTTTGCTGATTGTTTGGCACAACTCCCTGCAAATTCAGTAAGTCATACTCAGTCGGTGTGTATGGACATGAGCCCTGCCTACATTAAGGCGGCAAGACGACACATACCAAATGCCGAAAGGAAAATAGCCTTTGACCATTTCCATATCGCTAAATTACTGACTGAAGCGGTCAATAAGATCCGTAAAGCAGACCTCTTCGGATTGGCACCATCAATGAGACAAGAAGCACATAGGACTCGTTTTAGCTGGTTAAAGCGGCAAGAAAATCTGTGCGATACAGACAAAGAAAGGGTTAATAAGCTTGTTCCCGCCATGATGAATACTGCACTGGCTTGGTATTTTAAAGAACTCGCAAGAAATATCTGGTACAGCAACCGAGTGAGAGGAGCTAAACAACGCTGGAGCAACTGGATAGCGTTGGCCAAAGCCACAGAGTTAAAACCGTTAATCGCAGTGGCAGACACAATAGAGAATAAGCTCTGGGGGATCCTTAACGCTATGCGTTTTGGTCTATCAAATGGACTAGCGGAAGCGATAAATAGCCAAGTTAGGCAACTAAGAGTAAAAGCGATGGGATATCGGAATTCGGCACGATTTCGACGTGCGATATTGTTTCATTTCGGAAAGCTGGATATGGGATTCCACCAATAACGGCGAAGAGCCATATCCATACAGGTCATTGATGGGGTACTCTTTGCTCACTGGTATCAAGCTCCGCGCTAACCCTACATCCAATCAAAAACTGGTATTAAGCCAGTGGATGGGCTGTGCGCGTAGCATTTGGAATGCCAAAGTGGATGAGGAAAGGTATTACCGCACTTTTGCAAGGAAGTATTACCCGATTGGTACTTACGCGCCGCTTGATCAAAAGACATCGCAGTTTAAATCGAAAGAACTATCTCCTTGGCTATACCAGTGTCCTAGCCAAATACTCCGCAATAGTGCTGTTAACTGGTATCAAACCTATCAAAAGTTCATGAAAGGCGCATGTGGACGGCCAAAGCGCAAGCCAAAAACCGACAAGGGAAGCATTTATCTTACCCGTGAAGTATTCCATTTCGACCGTTGTGAAGATGGTAATTTACGCCTGTTTATTGGCACTAAGACTAATAATATTGGTTATTTATCGTTTAAAGCGCATCGTAAGTTTGAGATCCCTAATTCGCTGTATGTGCGTAAAGAGCGCGGTCAATACACGGTGTCTTTCTGTTATGAGAATGGAAAGAATGAAGTTGAGCTATCGAGCAATGCTGAACACTTGGCGTTTCTGCAAGGCTCAACAAAAGAGTATCTGGAAGAAAGCGTTATCGGTGTAGACAGTGGTGTTGCCATCCCTGCTCATGCTGGCTCAATGACGTTCGACTTCTGTGACAATCAGAAAAAGAAGATGACCAAAGTTGATCGCTACATTAAGCGACTACAACGCAAGTTGGCGCGTCAAACTAAAGGCTCAAACCGCAGGAACAAAACTAAGCACCGTATTGCTACGCATCACGCTAAAAAGGCGAACATACGTAATGACTTTGCGCATAAAACAAGTCGTTCATTAGTCGATAGTCAAGCTAAGGTTATTGTGTTCGAGGCGCTAAGTACCTCACGCATGACGCGCAAGCCAAAGGCAAAACAAAACGAGCAAGGCCGATATGTGTCAAATAAAGCCAAACAAAAGGCAGGGCTAAACAAGTCTATTCTGAACGTTGGTTGGCACATCATAGAAACCTACACCAAATACAAGGCTTACCAAGCGGGTAAAGCCGTATTCAAAATCCCTGCTCCGTATACCAGTCAGGAGTGCGCTCAGTGCGATCACACTCACCCCGACAACCGAAAATCACAAGAACTCTTTGTGTGCGGCAATTGTGGCAATACTGACAATGCAGACAACAACGCATCATTGGTCATTAAGAAACGGGCAATTAATCTAATATTAGACACTGGAACGGTGTTGTCTGACGATGGAGTTCTAAGAACTCAGTCAGATAGTGGACGTGGAGGCAATCGTAAGACTAGCCGAGCCAAAAGCTCGACTAGCGGTGTCCAACGAAGCGTCAAAAAAGAAAAGCTAGCGGCTTAGGCGGTTATCTTGGAAGCTCGCTGCTTTAGCTGCGAGTAGTTCACTACTGGGGCGAAATCTTCGTCTCTGCCCGCATCATTGAATTTGGCATCACGTTCGAGCGCTTTCTTAAAGATCCATGGAAGCACTTGATGTCCTGTGGCCAAGAGTCTGCCCCAGACGCGATTGCTGAAGGGATGCTGCCATTGCTACCAGCCCAGGCAGAAGTTGCTAGGCGCATTCGGGAAAGTGAGCAACGAGTCCCGATGTCTACAGAGTCGGACAAAGGGGGATCTCATCGCGGTAACATCGTGGTGCCACTGGTTCGGGTAGCGCATTGATAGCGGCTATCAGCATTGGCACGAAACAAGGTCTTCACGCTCATGACTCAGCGGCAATTGTAATCCAGATCAAAAAGTTGCCGCTTACTCTTCCCTACAAAACAATTTGTGATAGGATGACACCTAATAAAATTAATTAGGTTGAAGCCTATTCAGTGTTTTATGGTCATCTGTTCAGCTTCAACCGGTAGAGACTGCTAAGTCATTGCGGATAAAGAGCAGCATTGAGTGACACTATTCAATGTGATTACGCGATGTCTGACCGTACTTTATAAACAGAGTTTTAAGAAACTGGTTGAATTGGATAAACAAGACGCATGACAAATGATGGTCTGAAACAAACAGTAGTGGCGAAGTCAGATCGGCTTTCGCAGATAGCGCAGTTGCCACAAGCAACAAGGGATCGCATTGCCCATATCGATTTCACCTTATTGTTTAAGGGAGAAGCGGTACGGGCAGACTTAGTAGATCGGTTCAGCATAGCTGCTGCACAAGCAACGAAAGACTTCACAATGTACCGAGAGCTTGCGCCAGGCAACATTGAGTATGACCAAAAGCTCAAATTGCATAAGCGTGGTGAAGCTTTTGAGCCCTTGTTCGACTACGACGTTGTGAGAACACTGGCAACCATTAGCCAAGGGTACGGAGATGGCTTTACTGGAAAGGTAAAACCACCCCTTGCTTGTGAGGCGCCTTATCACCTTAACAAGCCAAGTTTATCGATAGTAGCGAAGGTCACCGAGGCCATACACAAAGGCAAAGCCTTGAGTATCACCTATGTGTCGTTATCGAGTGGTGAAACAACGCGTGAAATTGTGCCGCATACGCTGGTGGACAATGGCCTGCGTTGGCATGTTCGTGGTTTTGACCGCAAGCATAATGAGTTCCGTGACTTTGTGTTGACCCGAATTAAAGCAGCGGGTGTGCTTGAGGATTCCACTTTGTCTGAAACGGAGCTCGAAAGCCAGGACAGGCAATGGAACCGATTTGTGGAGCTTGAGTTAGTACCACACCCACGCATAGAGCACAGCGAAGCGATTGAACTGGATTATGGTATGACGGGCGGCGTTCTAAAGCTTGAGATTAGAGCTGCAACTGCTGGGTATTTGCTTCGCCAATGGCATGTGGATTGTTCCAAAGCACACAGCCTTCAAGGCACTGAATACCAACTTTGGTTAAAGAATACTCCGACACTCTACGGGGTCGGAAATTTGAATTTAGCTCCAGGATTTAACGAATGATGTTCGACGACAGTGAACATTGTGTAACCCATAAACGAATTATGACGAATTAAAAGCAGGAATTAACAAATGACAAGTTTACAACAACGTGCCGAACTTCAACGCCAAATATGGGCGATTGCCAACGATGTAAGAGGCTCAGTGGATGGTTGGGATTTTAAACAATATGTACTGGGTACGCTGTTCTACCGTTTTATCAGTGAAAACTTTGTCAACTACATCACAGGCGGAGATGAGAGCGTTAATTATGCTGCCATGTCTGACGATGATGAAAACATCAAGTTTGCGAAAGAAGATGCCATTAAAACCAAAGGCTATTTTCTTTACCCTAGCCAGTTGTTTAGCAATGTGGCGGCTAATGCACACAAAAACGAAAATTTAAATACGGATTTGGCAGCAATTTTTGCTGCAATCGAAAACTCAGCCAATGGCTACGATTCAGAAAAAGACATCAAAGGCTTGTTTGCGGATTTTGATACCACCAGTAATCGTCTGGGTAATACGGTAGAAGCAAAAAACAAACGCCTGGCAGCCGTGTTAAAAGGCGTGGCAGGTTTAACCTTTGGTAATTTTGAAGACAACCAAATTGATTTATTCGGTGATGCCTACGAGTTCCTGATTTCAAACTATGCCGCCAACGCGGGTAAATCCGGTGGCGAATTTTTCACCCCTCAGCACGTTTCAAAATTGATCGCGCAGCTGGCCATGCACGGCCAAACCAGTGTGAATAAAATTTATGACCCGGCGGCGGGTTCGGGCTCGTTGCTTTTACAAGCTAAAAAGCACTTTGATGCGCATATCATTGAAGATGGTTTTTTTGGCCAAGAGCTCAACCACACCACTTACAACTTAGCGCGTATGAATATGTTTTTGCACAACATTAACTACGACAAGTTTAATATTCAGTTGGGTGATACCTTAACAGAGCCACATTTTTTGGATGACAAGCCGTTTGATGCCATTGTCTCTAACCCCCCTTATTCGGTGAAATGGATTGGTAGCGACGACCCCACCCTAATCAACGACGACCGCTTTGCGCCCGCAGGTGTACTCGCCCCAAAATCAAAAGCAGACTTTGCTTTTGTATTACATGCGCTCAGTTACCTATCAAGCAAAGGCCGTGCAGCGATTGTTTGCTTCCCCGGTATTTTTTACCGTGGTGGTGCTGAGCAAAAAATTCGCCAGTACCTAGTAGATAACAACTACGTTGAAACCGTGATTTCACTGGCACCAAACCTGTTTTTTGGCACCACCATTGCGGTGAATATTTTGGTGCTGTCTAAACACAAAACCGACACCACCACCCAGTTTATTGATGCCAGCGGTTTGTTTAAAAAAGAAACCAATAACAACGTACTGACTGAGCAGCACATCGAAGACATCATGAAAGTGTTTGCCAGCAAAGAGGACGTGGATCACTTTGCCAAATCCGTTGATTTGGATGTTATCGCAGGCAATAGCTACAACCTATCGGTGAGCAGTTATGTGGAAGCCAAAGACAACCGCGAGCTAGTGGACATTACAGAGCTTAATGCAGAGCTTAAAACCACTGTCGCTAAAATTGATGCACTTCGCAGTGATATTGACGCCATTGTGGCGGAAATTGAAGGTGAGGAGGTTGAGTCATGAGTCAGTTGAACTATTTAGAGAAACTCTTGGATGGGGTTGAGGTTGAATGGAAGCCAGTCGGCGAAATATTTGATCTAAAAAATGGATACACACCTTCTAAAGCAAACTCTGCGTATTGGGCTAATGGGGAAGTTCCGTGGTTCAGAATGGAGGATATTCGTACGAATGGTAGAGTTCTTAAGTCTGCTATCCAAAGCGTTTCAAAATTAGCGGTAAAGGGGAAATTAATTCCTGCCAACTCACTAATAATGTCTACAACCGCAACACTTGGTGAACACGCTCTTATTGAAGTGCCATTTCTAACTAATCAACAAATAACGAGCTTTTCATTTAATGACGAATATAGAGAAAAAGTTGATGTTAAGTTTATGTTTCACTATTTCTTCAAGTTCGGTAAGTGGTGTGCTGAAAATGCCAATAAAAATGGTGGTATGGGAATCATTAGCCTAGGTAAACTGAAACAGTTTCAAATCCCCATCCCATGCCCAAACAACCCAGAAAAATCGCTGGCAATACAAGCTGAAATAGTGCGCATTCTGGACGCATTTACCGCCATGACCGCCGAGCTGACAGCCGAGCTTAACATGCGGAAAAAACAATACAACTACTACCGCGACCAGTTGTTGAGTTTTGAAGAGGGTGACGTTGAGTGGAAGGCGTTGGGGGAGATTGGTCACATCGTGACTGGCCGCACTCCAAAGTCGTCAGATAAGTCTGCATGGGGTAATGATGTTGATTTTGTAACCCCCAGCGATATCAAGAACGGGATGCGAAACATCGCATTTCCAAGTCGTCGTTTATCAGCTGAAGGAGCAGCTTCGATGTCAAAAGTTCTGCTCCCTAGTGGCTCATTGCTAGTCACGTGTATCGGCGCTGATATGGGTAAGACAGTAATTAATGCTAACGACTGCATCCCCAATCAACAAATCAACGCAATTACATTGACCGATGATAGCGTTCAAGTCGGCTACCTATTCCACGTTCTGACTGCTATGCGTGAGGCACTGCGTCGGCAAGGGGAGTTGGGCGGAGGAACAATGCCACTCATAAATAAAAGCGACTTTTCAAAGATTGTTGTTCCGATTCCTTCGCATGAAGAACAGAACCGAATAGCTACAATCCTCGATAAATTCGACGCTCTCACCAACTCAATCACCGAAGGTCTGCCCCGCGAAATAGAACTCCGCCAAAAGCAATACGAGTATTATCGTGACCTATTGTTAAGCTTCCCTGCTTGTCCGGCAGGCGGGCCGAAACCTGAAGAGGCAGCTTAATGGCCTATCAACCACCGTTTACCATCACCAGCGATATTTTGAACTTGGTGGCACAAATCAGCCAGCAGGTGGGTGAATTAAACGCCAGCCAGCTCAATGCCTCGCCGCAACTGCGCAAGCAAAACCGCATTAAAACCATTACTGGCACGCTGGCCATTGAAGGCAATAGCTTAACTGAAGAACAAATCACCGCCATTGTTGAGGGTAAACCTGTGCTGGGCAGCGTGCGTGAGCTAGCCGAGGTAAAAGGCGCGATTGCCGCTTATGATGCACTGCCTACCTTTACACCTAGCGCCATTGACGATTTACTCACAGCTCACGGTTTAATGCTGTCAGATATTCTTGTAAATGCCGGTGAGTTTCGCAGTAAAGGCGTGGGTATCCATAAAGCTGGTGTGGTGCACCATGTTGCGCCGCCTGCCCATCAAGTATCTGGTTTAATGGCCGATTTGATCCAATGGCTTAAGCAAACAAAAGATCACCCATTGATCGCCAGTTGTGTATTCCATTACGAATTTGAGTTTATTCACCCCTTTGCCGATGGTAACGGTCGTATGGGGCGGTTATGGCAAACGCTGATTTTATCCAAGTGGCATCCGTTGTTTTTATCTTTGCCGCTAGAAAGTGTGATTAAAGACCATCAGCAAGCCTATTATCACGCCCTTGAGCAGGCCGATAACCAAGCAGACAGTACGCCGTTTATTCATTTTATGTTGTCGGTTATTCAGCAAACGCTGGCGCAAAACGCCTCTGTAAGCGCCCCTCTAAAAGAAGGTAAAAACGCCCCTGTAAATACCCTTATCAATGTAACGGGTCTTAAAACGCCTGAGGCTATTTTAGCATTGCTCAGTAACACGCCCGAGCTGACCCGACAACAACTCGCTGATACCTTGAATAAAGACGTTAGAACCATTGGTCGCGCCATTAGCAAACTACAAAAAGAAGGCAGGTTAACTCGGGTAGGTTCAGATAAAACCGGCCATTGGCAAGTAATTGAATAATGCGATGCAGTGGCTGGTTCCATTTTGGAAAACACCACGGCTAACAAAAAAGGATGTAAACGAATGACGACTTATAAAGCGGTGGCAGAATCGAACAACTTTATTGTGTTAGATAAATACACCAAAGACTGGAAAGTTGCAGAAAACTTTCAAAGCGAAGGTGATTTAGAACGTGAGCTGATTCAGGACCTAAGCAACCAGGGCTATGAGTATTTATCGGCACTAACCACGCCCGATGCCATGCTGGCGAATGTGCGCAAGCAGCTACAAGCCCTTAATAAGGTCGAATTTACCGATGCCGAGTGGGCTCGCTTTTGCGAGCAATACCTGAACACACCAAGCGACAATATTCTTGATAAAACTCGCAAAGTGCACAGTGACTATATTTTCGATTTTGTCTTTGATGATGGCCATATAGAAAACATCTACCTGTTTGATAAGAAGACCATTGCTCGTAACAAAGTGCAGGTCATTAAGCAGTTTGAGCAAACGGGAAGCCATGCCAACCGTTACGATGTGACGATTTTGGTCAATGGTTTGCCTTTGGTGCAAATTGAACTGAAAAAGCGTGGTGTGGCAATCCGCGAGGCGTTCAACCAAATACATCGCTACAGCAAAGAAAGCTTTAATGCAGAGAACTCGTTGTACAAGTTCTTGCAGCTGTTTGTGATCTCTAATGGCACCGACACGCGCTATTTTGCCAATACCACGAAGCGAGACAAAAACAGCTTCGACTTCACGATGAACTGGGCAAAATCTGACAATACACTGATCAAGGATTTAAAAGACTTTACCGCCACTTTTTTCCAGAAAGAGACCTTGCTTGAAGTGATCTTGCGTTACTCGGTATTTGACGTCAGCAATACCTTACTTGTAATGCGCCCCTACCAGATTGCGGCCACTGAGCGCATTTTATGGAAGATAAAGAGCGCGTTTAATGCTAAGAATTGGAGCAACACCGAAAGCGGCGGGTACATTTGGCACACTACCGGTTCAGGAAAAACACTCACTAGCTTTAAAGCGGCACGTTTGGCCACCGATTTAGACTGTATCGATAAAGTCTTTTTTGTGGTGGACCGAAAAGACCTCGACTATCAGACCATGAAAGAGTATCAGCGGTTCTCGCCTGATAGTGTGAACGGTTCAGACAGTACCGCAGGGCTAAAAAGCAACTTGGATAAAGACGATAACAAGATTGTTGTTACCACCATCCAAAAGCTCAACAACTTAATCAAAAGTGAAAGCGATTTAGCGATCTACAACAAGCAAGTTGTGTTTATTTTTGATGAGTGTCATCGAAGCCAGTTTGGTGAAGCGCAGAAAAACCTGAAGAAGAAATTCAAAAAGTACTACCAGTTTGGCTTTACCGGTACGCCAATTTTCCCTGAAAACGCCTTGGGTGCTGAAACCACGGGCAGCGTGTTTGGCCAGCAGTTGCACACGTATGTGATTACTGATGCCATTCGTGATGAAAAAGTACTCAAGTTCAAAGTGGACTATAACGACGTTCGTCCGCAATTTAAGAGCATTGAGACTGAGCAGGATGATAAGAAGCTTAGTGCGGCGGAGAACAAGAAAGCGTTCTTACATCCAATGCGCATTCGTGAAATCTCGCAGTATATTCTGAACCATTTCAACCAGAAAACGCATCGAGCCTATTCTGGTGCCAAAGGGTTTAACGCCATGTTTGCGGTCAGTAGTGTTGATGCTGCGAAAGCGTACTATGAAACCTTTAAAACATTGCAGGCCGAGGCCGAAAATGGACCTACAAGTAAACCTCTGCGTATTGCGACTATCTTCTCATTTGCAGCCAATGAAGAGCAGGACGCCATTGGTGATATTTTAGATGAGAGCTTTGAAGTTAGCGCGATGAACAGCAGCGCTAAAGAGTTTTTGAGCGCCGCGATTAACGATTACAACGCCATGTTTAAATCTAACTATGGCGTGGACAGTAATGGTTTTCAGAACTACTACCGTGACCTTGCCCAGCGCGTGAAGAATCAAGAAATTGATCTGCTTATCGTGGTCGGTATGTTTTTAACGGGCTTTGATGCGCCTACGCTCAATACCTTGTTTGTTGACAAGAATTTGCGCTATCACGGCTTGATGCAGGCGTTTTCTCGCACCAATCGCATTTATGATGCAACGAAGACCTTTGGCAATATTGTTACCTTCCGGGACTTGGAACAGGCAACCATTGACGCCATCACCTTGTTTGGTGACAAAAACACCAAAAACGTGGTGTTGGAGAAGAGCTACAAAGAATACATGGAAGGCTTTAACGATATTGCTACTGGCCAAGCGCGTCGAGGTTTTGTTGATATCGTAAAAGAGCTGCAAGAACGCTTTCCAAACCCAGAAAATATTGAAAAAGAACAAGATAAAAAAGAGTTTGCCAAGCTCTTTGGTGAATACCTCAAAGCAGAAAATATTTTACAAAACTACGATGAGTTTGCTGGATTAAAAGCGCTGCAAAGCTTAGATACCAGTGATGAACAAGCTGTTGAAGAGTTCAAGTCAAAGTACTATCTAGACGATGCTGACATCGAGGCAATGCAAACCATCGATATGCCAAGCGAACGTGCTATCCAAGATTATCGCTCTACTTACAACGATACCCGTGACTGGTTGCGACGCGATAAAGAAGGTCAGGACAAAGATAAGTCAACGGTAGACTGGGACGATGTGGTCTTTGAAATTGATTTGCTTAAATCTCAGGAAATAAACCTCGATTACATTCTTGAGCTTATTTTTGATCACAATAAGAAGAACAAGAGCAAAGAAGGCTTGATTGAAGAAGTTCGTCGTATGATCCGCGGTAGCCTTGGCAATAGAGCGAAAGAGAGCTTGGTGGTTGATTTTATTAACCAGACAAACCTAGATGAGATCAATGACAAGGCCAGCATTATCGACGCTTTCTTCAAATTCGCCCAGGCGGAGCAGAAGCGCGAAGCCGATGCCATTATTGCCTCTGAAAAGCTCAATATCGATGCTGCCAAACGTTATATTGCGTCATCACTCAAACGTGAGTACGCCTCTGAAAATGGCACTGCACTTAATGAGGCGCTGCCCAAACTTAGCCCATTGAACCCACAGTACCGAACCCAGAAGCAAACGGTGTTTCAGAAAATTGCCGCTTTTGTTGAAAAATTCAAAGGTGTGGGTGGGCAGATATAAGTGTTATTACGTGCTGTTCAGGAACGAAGTCAAATAGCGCAAGCGTCTGAAATTTATTGATTTCTAGGCTGGTTATCTTTTACGTGGAAGGTGAATTAAAAAATGGAAAATGAAAACATAGTAAGGTTTTTGTCATCAGACATAAAAAGGAACTCCGCGTCTTCGAAGAGAGAGCCAATCGAAATTGATCTTTCTAATGATGACTTAGATGACGAGCTGGCCACATTTTTTCGTTTTATCAATAAAGTTTTGGATACTGATAACTTAGTCATACTGGCTGGTTCAGGCACGTCTTTAACATTTAATACGCTTTCTCAGCAGAACAAAGCGCCTATCGCTCCAAGTATGTGGCACCTTTGGGACTATTGTAAAAAAGCAGATGAGAATCTTTTCCAATTGGTTTTGAAGGCAACAAATTATGATGCCCTTCAAAAACATCGTGAAGCAAACGGTGATGCAAAGCCAGACATTGAACTATTATTGTCTCTTTGCGATTCTTCTTTAGCCGTTGGGAACCTTTCAAATCAAAGAACTAATCAAGTAAGTAAGTTCCTTGAGCAAGCCAAAAACATAATTTTAGCTAAAACTACCTTTACTGAATCGATCCCTGAATCAGACTGGGTTAGTCATGATAAATTTATGCGTGCAGTAGGTAGAAGGAGTGCTCAGCAACAACGACTTAAACTTTTCACGACTAATTATGACTTGGCTTTTGAGCACGCTGCATCAAATACTGGTTTTGTTGTTATTGATGGTTTTGAGTTTTCTAACCCCTCTTTTTTTAATCCTATGTGGTTCAAGTATGACATAGTGAACCGTGGGCACTCCAAGAGCAGTGAAGGCGCATACATATCCAATGTGGTTCAGCTATACAAGATGCATGGCTCTGTGGACTGGAGAAAATTTAACGGCAGAGTTAGAAAGCTAGGTGCTGATAGCAAAATTGGTGAACCTGTTTTTATCTATCCAAGCAGTAGCAAGTATCAGACATCTTATGATTCTCCTTACTTAGATATGATGACTTCTTTTTTGGAAGTAGTTAAACAACCAAAAACGGCTGTATTGTGTCTAGGTTTTGGTTTTAATGATAAGCATATAAATAATGCGCTAACTATGGCGCTTAGGACTAATCCTGAGTTTATGCTGATGGTTGCAACGAAAGACCCATTCAGTGTAACGGGTTCATTTAATAATGAGATTAGGAATCTGCTAATGGCAGCTATTGACCATGGGGATGGCAGAATCGCGATAATGGATTCAACGTTTAAACAGTTTTCTAGTCTACTACCTGAACGAAGATCAACAACTCCCGAGGATGAACTCTTCAAAGCATTTGAGAAAATCACAGCGAGTATTAAATAAGGGAGACTATTCATGGAGCGGAAAAACTGGTTTTCCCCGTACGATCCAACAAGACGGATTGGTAGCGTCATAAGCGTATCTGCAACCGAGCTTATCATTAACTTATCTAAAGCGGGATCTGGTGAGCCCAGTTGGTCATTCGGAAATCGAATAGCCGCTGGAGAAGTAAATGAATTTGTATTCATCGACATAGGTGAAACAGCGATACTTGGGCGCTTAGTGAAAGTGTGGATTGAGGGGGGAGAGAGATTAAGTGTTGACGGTTTGGCTGATAAACCATCCGAAAATCATCCAATTGGACTTGTTCAATTATTGGTGAGTTTGAACCCAGCTAATGGTCGTAACTACAAAGGAATTAAGCAGCATCCGAGATTAGGTAGCCAAATATATTCAGCTCACCCGTATCTGGTATCAATAATCGCTGAAGGTAAACAAGATGAAGAGCCTGGCCAAATTCATTTACCGTTAGCCTCACTTCCGCATGATGAATCCGTAACTGTTCACGTTACCCCAGAAAAATTATTTTCACGCCATTGCGCTATTTTAGGAGCAACAGGTGGCGGGAAAAGTTACTCGATGACAAACATCATAGAGCAAGTGATTAAGGCTGGAGGCAAAGCAATTATTATTGACCCGACGGGGGAATATGAGTCACTTGGCTGTGACAGTTACTATGTTGGGAATCATGCAAAAGCAACTCCATTGAATCAGTTAACTTTTCCACATTGGCAGTTTACAGACTCAGATATTAGAGCCTTTTTAAGGCCTTCAGCACAAAGCCAAGCGCCTAAACTGGAGGCTGCTATCGAGAGTCAGAAAATAGTTTGGCAATTTTGGCAGCAACAAAATCATGGCCTTGATATCAATGCAAATTATCTTTTGAACAAATCTGGCCAAGCAAAGGCTCCTTACGAAGCTGCTCTATTGTCTATGAATAGCTCTATCCAGACAGCTCCATGGATGTTTAAATACATTGCTGACCAGATTGTAAACGAATGTGTGTGGCCAAATGGCGGTAATGCTAATAATCCTAACCCCACTATTTGGGGCGGTAGAGCTGATAATGATGTTGGCCACTGTTTAAACCTGATAGCTCGGATTAAAGCCTATTCAAACAACCCAAATTTAAAATGGATGATTGACCCGGATGATAAATTAAAGACATTACCTAATCTTATTGATGATTTCTGTTCGCCAATAAGTAGCAATAATGTGCTGAGATTAGATCTTTCTGAAGTTCCATTTGAAGCAAACTCAAGAGAAATACTTGTTAATGCCATTGGTAGAAAGTTGTTATCTGTAGCCAGGCAAGGTGCAATAAATCATGGTGCACCTCTATTAGTATTTATTGATGAAGCTCATCAATTTCTCAATAAGCGAATTGGTGAAGAAACGAACAGGTTTGAGTTGGATGCCTTTGGGAATATTGCTAAAGAAGGTAGAAAGTATGGTTTAAATACCATCATTGCTACTCAGCGACCACGTGACATTCCTGAAGATGTTTTAAGTCAGATTGGTACACTTATTGTGCATAGGTTGACCAATCAGCTGGACCAAGAAATTGTAAAAAAGGCTGTTGGCGCTATTGATCAACGTTCAGCATCTTTTCTCCCTGTCTTGGGTCAAGGAGAAGCGTTGTTGTTAGGAGTCGATTTCCCATTTCCTATGACTGTGAAAATGAAACGTCCTGCAAATGCGCCAACTTCGAAAAGCGCTGGCTTTTCTAAAAGTTGGAAACCTTTGCAAAATTAGTTTCAATTAAGACAAAACTGCTTCGCCACTTCCTAGTCAAATAGGTGCGGTTCTTTTACATCTAATTCACCGCCGGTGAGTTTATGAACCTTCACACTATCGTGTCGGAGGTTCACTATGTTCAAAAACCTATTTTTTCAAGCCAAAGCATTACCAGAGCTGTCATCTCAACTCGATGCAGACATTCCGCGCTATCCGCCATTTCTAAAGGGGTTGCCAGCAGCGTCACCCGAGGATTTGCAGTCCACACAAGACGAGCTAATTGCCAAACTGCGCCAAGTACTTGGCTTTAACCTGCGTGATTTTCAAAGGCTAATTCAGCCCTGCATTGATCATCTGGCGTCCTATGTTCACTTGCTGCCAGCTTCTGAGCATCATCATCACAGTGGTGCTGGTGGTTTATTACGTCATTCGTTGGAAGTTGCTTTCTGGGCGGCACAAGCAGCTGAAGGGATCATCTTTGTTGCCAGTGGCACCCCGGTTGAGAAAAAAGAGCTAGAGCCAAGGTGGCGTGTTGCGGCGGCTCTTGGCGGTTTGTTCCATGATATTGGTAAGCCAGTTTCAGACTTGTCCATTACAGACGAAGATGGACGCTATCAGTGGAACCCTTTTTTAGAAACATTATCTCAGTGGACCACTAATAACAGCATTGAACGCTATTTCATTCGCTGGCGCGACGGACGGTGCAAGCGGCACGAGCAATTTTCAATTCTGGTATTAAACCGGGTGATGACACCTGAGTTGCTCGCCTGGTTAACCCAGCCGGGCCCTGAGATTTTGCAAGCTATGCTGGAGGCAATTGGCAATACCGATCCCGAGCATGTCCTGTCTAAATTGGTTATTGAAGCTGACCAAACCAGCGTCCAGCGAGACCTTAAAGCTCAACGAATTTCCGTTGACGACAATGCCCTTGGTGTCCCAGTCGAACGCTATCTACTTGATGCCATGAGGCGATTACTTGCCAGTTCCCAATGGTTAGTCAATCAGCGAGACGCCAGAGTTTGGGTACGAAAATTGAATCAATCAACCAATCTTTACCTGGTCTGGAAAAGCGCGGCTAAGGACATCATTGAGCTGTTGGCCAAAGACAAGATACCGGGCATCCCAAGAGATCCCGATACCCTTGCGGACATCCTTATTGAGCGAGGATTGGCCACTAAATCCGCCTCAAATGAGCGATACGAAAGCCTTGCCCCTGAAGTGCTGATCAAAGACGACAAGCCAATCTGGCTACCCATGCTGCATATATCTGAGGCCGATTTATTGTTCAGCTCGAATGTACCAAGTAGCGTGAGACTGTTTAGCAAATCTGAGTGGGAAGCAACACAGCAAACACAAGCAGAGTCACAGAGTCGCTCCAGTGAGCATTCAGACTTGCCTGAAGCGTCATCATCAATCGAACACGGCAATTCGTCTGAGTCGCCATCGACAAACTCGTCCGAACAAGATGATGAACTTCGTCTTGCCAGTGATGTTAATAACCCCCAGGCAAATGAAAATGCTCCAGATGATGGATGTGAAAAGCCTAACAACTCATATGATGGCGCTATCTCAAATAACGTAAACCAGCACGATGCAGAAGCATTGAATCTCCCTGAATCTTTGGCGTGGCTCCCAGAGGCCAGCAGTGCGTTGGTTATGGTTGGTGAACAGATACTGATCCGCTATCCCGATGCCGTAAGACATTGGTGTGCTCCCCGAAAACTGCTTGCTGAACTCAGTCGATTAGATTGGCTTGAATTAGATCCCGCAAACCCGACACGTAAGGCCAGAACTATTACTACGAATGATGGCGTTCAGGAGCAAGGGTTGCTGCTGAAAGTATCTATTTCTAAAGGGCTTACTGCACTGATTGACCTTCCCAAACAAGACGCAGAATCAGTGACAGCAATTCAGAACGAAGAGGCTTCACCGCGACCGAGTCGAACTAAGACAACCAATGCCCAAGCAAAAGAACCTGCCACAAGAGCGGAGCGTAAGCAAAAGCCGATTGTGGCCAATGCGAACTCAAGTACAGACCCCAAACACGTGCAGCGGCAACAGATGGTTAGTTTTGTGAAAGATTTGCCCATCTTACTGACCGATGGCGATTACCCAGACGTGGATCATAGTGCCGATGGTATTCGCGTCACGATTCAAACCTTACGCCAAGTCGCCAATGAGCATGGTATTCCAGCCGGGCAATTGCTTCGGGGGATCTCGGCCAGTGACCAATGCCAGTTTGATGAGGGGGAAACGGTTCTGTTTACCGCTCACGCTAAACGTTAATCCTTTTGAAATTAAGCGATTGCAAACGGTTATTTTGGGGAGCATGAATGAAAGAAAACGCATACGAGATGCCCTGGCGCACGAACTATGAAGCCATGGCAGCAGCAGGTTGGCTAGTTGGGGCAACTGGGGCAATTGCAGCAGAAATACTTACTGAGTTACCACCTGAGCCATTTTGGTGGATGACAGGGATTTCCTCGGGCATGGCGTTGTATCGCCTGCCTGAGGCTTACCGTCTTTATAAGTTGCAGAAGGGGCTAAAAGGCAAACCTTTGGCTTTTATGGAGCTGTCGCATTTACAAAAGGTAATGGCAAAACATCCTGATGAATTGTGGTTAGGCTATGGCTTTGAGTGGGACCAACGTCATGCGCAACGCGCTTATGAAATCCTAAAGCGGGATAAGCAAACCTTGCTTAACCAAGGTCACGCCTCTTATCGAAAGAATAGCCAAATGGGTTCGACCTGGATTCATGGTGTTGAGCCCAAAGAAGAAGATGTGTACCAGCCAGTTGGTCACACTGAGGGGCACACCTTAATTGTCGGCACGACCGGTGCCGGGAAAACCCGATGCTTTGATGCGATGATCACTCAGGCCATTTTGCGTAATGAAGCCGTGATTATTATTGACCCTAAGGGAGACAAGGAACTTAAGGATAATGCACAGCGAGCCTGTATTGCCGCCGGTAGTCCTGAGCGCTTTGTGTATTTTCATCCGGGTTTTCCAGAGCATTCAGTACGTCTAAATCCCCTGAGGAACTTTAACCGGGGTACTGAAATTGCCAGCCGAATTGCGGCATTAATCCCCTCTGAAACCGGTGCTGATCCATTTAAAGCCTTTGGCCAAATGGCACTGAATAACATAGTGCAAGGTTTGTTGCTTACGTCACAACGTCCTGATCTGAAAACGTTGAGGCGATTCTTGGAAGGTGGCCCAGAAGGCTTGGTAGTAAAAGCCGTTACGGCCTGGGGGGAGCAGGTGTATCCGAACTTTAGTGTGGAGATTAAGCGCTTTACCGAAAAGGCCAATACCTTGGCTAAACAAGCTATGGCGATGCTGCTATTTTACTACGAACGCATTCAGCCCGTTGCCGCCAATACTGATTTAGAGGGCCTTTTGAGCATGTTTGAACATGACAGAACCCACTATTCCAAGATGGTGGCCTCATTGATGCCGGTGCTCAATATGCTCACATCAAGTGAACTAGGTCCATTGCTATCACCGCTTGCAAACGATGTGGATGACAGCCGGCTAATTACGGATTCTGGCCGTATTATCAACAATGCCCAAGTGGCCTATATCGGGTTGGATTCATTGACCGACGCCATGGTTGGCAGCGCCATTGGTTCGTTGCTTTTATCCGATCTCACCGCCGTGGCCGGTGACCGCTATAACTATGGTGTTGAAAATCGTCCCGTAAATATTTTCATCGATGAGGCTGCTGAAGTCGTCAACGATCCCTTCATTCAACTGCTCAACAAAGGTCGTGGCGCAAAAATGCGTTGTGTGATTGCTACTCAGACCTTTGCTGACTTTGCAGCTCGAACAGGCAGTGAAGCTAAGGCTCGCCAGGTGTTAGGTAACATCAACAACTTGATAGCCCTTCGGGTGATGGACGCCGAAACGCAGCAGTATATTACTGACAATCTGCCTAAGACTCGGTTGCAGTACATCATGCAAACTCAAGGTATGTCGTCCAACTCGGACAGCCCCGCGTTGTTTACCGGCAATCATGGCGAACGCTTGATGGAGGAAGAAGGCGATATGTTTCCACCGCAGTTATTAGGCCAGCTTCCCAACCTGGAGTACATCGCCAAGCTTTCAGGTGGCCGCGTGATCAAAGGCCGCATTCCTATTTTAACCAGCTCTACACAGGCAGCATAAGGAGTCTGTATGCATCATTCTGTCTGTCTGAAAATGACAACACTTACCAGTAAAGAAATGCTCGCTCAGTGGCAGCAACATAACCCTCAATTCAAGGAAGCCTTAAGACTGCTTGAAACCGACTGGCCTCATGCTTTGGCTTCAGTGCACTGTTTGGCGGACTATTTAACGGATGCGCTCACTTTAGATGGCCATTCCATCTTTGATTTGTGTCTGTGCAATGGCTTGGGTAGTTATGAAGAAGTCAGTTGTGATGATGACAGTGTACGACTGTGGCATTTCATTGAGGCACTTACCTGGACTGCCGCCAGTGCTTTAACGGGGATTCGCCTGCGTGATCCTGACCATTTCGAGTGGGCTGCCGTAGATGGTGTGTATTTCTACTCCTGGATTCGTAATCGTCCAAATCGGATGGCGTATTTGGCTGAAGGACGCATCGATGTGCGTTATGTCAGCGGTCATACGACGACAAAGCGGCTTCAACAAGTGATTAAAGCCCGGATTATGACGCCAACCGTTGCAGCCATGCTGGCGCGAGTTGAAGAGGATGTTTGGCATGAGCAAGCATAAGTCGGTTTGGCTACTGTGTCTGGCACTGATGCTGGAGATTATTGCTATTGGCGTGTTAGTGCCCGGTGATTGGACTGGCCGGGTCATCAGTAAAGAGAAGCTGATGATCCAAAACCAATTGGGCGCACAAACAAGCTATTGGATTGGTCAAACTAGCCATCGCTGGTATCAGTCATGGATTGTGGATACGCAGGTGGAGCAATCTGTGCGTGATTTTCTAATCCCCACTGAAGAGCAGCGACTGCGCTCTAAAGGGATGGAGAACATGGGAGGCTTTTGGTTTGTCTGGGTAGAAGACCGTATTCAGGCATTTTTTGATGTGTTGTACCAAGTGTTCACTCGATTTGCTTTACTGATGGTCTGGTTGCCCTTTGCGCTTATTCTCATGTTACCGGCGCTGTGGGACGGCTTGATGACCTGGAAGATTAAGAAAACAACCTTTGATTTTTCGAGCCCTATCATTCACCGCTACAGCATGATTATCCTGGGCTCAGGCGTCATTTTGCTGTTTATGGGATTGTTTGCCCCGCTGGCTATTCCACCGGTGGTACTACCGTCGATGATCATCGGCTTGGCGTTGATGGCGGGGTTGGCGTTAAGTCACTTGCAGAAGAAGATTTGAGGCCTCGGTTAATGGCCACCAAGACAGGATGATATGAATATCTGGCTTATTCCTATCATTATTTGATTCGATTTTGGGTTTGATTCGAATCATGCTATGATTTGAATAGACTGTTATTTAAATCAAAAAGGCGACAAGATGTGGATCTGGCAACAAGCTGATTGGCCAAACTTTATCTGGGATGAAAAAGTCATTGAACCCAAGTTACGCGACATTCGCTTTCACCAAGGCATGTTGTTGGGCAAGATGTCGAGCCAACCTAAAGACCAAAAGCAAAGTATGTTAGACACGCTATTGGCGAACATTATTCATTCGAGTGCCATTGAAGGTGAGAAGCTCAATGCTTTTTCTGTTCGCTCGTCCTTGGCCAATAAGCTTGGTCTTTCTGAAGAAAAACCATTTCCAACTACTGAACGCACTGATGGCTTAGCAGAAATAATGTTAGATGCGGTGGAGAATTTAGACTCGCTGCTCTCACTTGAAAGAATATTGCAGTGGCATAAACGACTGTTTCCTGAGTGTTACACCTTGTTCAATCCTGTTATAGGAGGGCAGTTGCGCGGGGACGAGCCAATGCAGGTTGTGTCGGGAAGAATAGATAAACCCACGGTGCATTTTGAAGCACCGAGCCGAGATGTGCTTGAGTCAGAACTAGACGTGTTTATTCGCTGGTTTAATGACTCTCGTGAGGACCCCGCTTTAGACCCTTTGCTTAGGGCTGCGATAACGCACTTTTGGTTCGTGACGCTCCACCCTTTGGATGACGGCAATGGCAGGATCACCCGCTTACTCACTGATTTGGCGCTGGCCCAGGCTGAGCGTCAATCTGTCCGTTTCTATGCAATGTCAGTGGCGATTTTAGCCAACCGTAAAAGCTACTACGAAATATTAGAGCAATCCCAGAAAGGTGATCTTGATATTACCGCGTGGCTTATGTGGTTTTTAAACACCTTAGGTGAAACATTCACCAATGTGCTCGAAGAAATCGACCAAACGGTTTTTAAAACAAACTTCTGGCGAAATGTCGATCAAACGCGACTGTCCTCGGAACAAGTAAAAGTGCTCAATCGAATGCTTGATGGGGATTTTGACCAAGGCATTAATACGTCGCAATACCATAAAGTGGCGAAAGTGAGTAAGCCAACCGCATCTCGTCATTTAGCGGCGTTGGTCGAGCTTGGTTGCTTGGTAAAAAGTGAAGCCGGGGGGCGGAGCACTCGGTATAAACTGGCACACTTGTGTTAAAAACACGAAGATTGAGAGCCAATTATCGTGCACTAATTGTAACCATTAAGGTTGCGATATCAATCTGATTGTAAGAGCAGAATCACCAAGCCACCTCAAAACCTTCAAGAATTCGGCATCTAGCTGACCACTGAACCTGCCAATCCCAAGGCATTCTTCACTTCTCAATTCAAACAACGAGGAGTGACTATGGAACCTGTGACTATTCCGTCCTATATCGATGAACCGCCGCACTTCCTGCTTTGGAGTGCCGATGAAATGGCTCCCATTCTGTTGGGGCTAGTGATCGGCATTTTTACCGGTAATGCCTTGGTTTTATGCCTGTTGGGGTTGGTGACAACCAAGCTCTATCGGCGTTTTCGTGATGGTCGCCCAGATGGTTTTATTCTTCACGCCATCTACTGGGCTGGGCTGTTGCCAACCAAAGCCAAGACGATCCCTAACCCATTTATCAGGAGCTATCTGCCGTGAAGTTCGACGTGTTTTTAAAATCATGGCAAGGCACGCAATTAGAGAACCGATGGCAGCGGTTCCTGATTGCGGTGCTGGTGCTATCTAACTTGCTGCTTGCGATAGCGGCATTTTCTCGCAATACCGTGGTAGCTATTCAACCACCAACCTTGTCTGAAACGGCTGAAGTGTCACGAAACCAAGCCACTCAACCTTACCTTGAATCCTGGGGACTCTACCTGGCTGAGCTTATGGGCAACGTGACGCCGGGTAATGTGTCTTTCATCCGGGTTGCCATTGAGCCGCTACTTTCTCCAGCGGTGTACCAGCAAGTGGTCGATGCACTGGAGATTCAGGCAAGACAGATCCGTGAAGACCGAGTCACGCTCAAATTCCAACCCAGACAAGTGGAGTATGAGTATGAAACCGGCCATGTCTTTGTGACCGGTTATTCCTTGGTTTCTGGGCCATCTGGAGATGAACAGCGCCAAACTCGCACCTATGAGTTTGACATCGATATTGAGCAATACCGTCCAAAGCTCAGTTGGATGGATACGTATGAGGGGCAAGCTAGAACGAAGCGAGTTCGTGAAAAGTTGACCCAAGAGCAAAACCGGAGGGTGAATGATGCGAACCAAACTTAGTCGATGGATGACACCAAGCTTAATCGCAATGAGCTTGAGTGGCGTCCTGTTATCTCAAGCTTCTTATGCAGACGTGGAATTGCCGATTGTGCCAGCAAGTGTGATGAAGCAGTCTGCTACTGCAAATCCACCGGTTCAAAGCAATACGGTTGCAACCGATGCGCCAACAACGTTACTGATGACACCGGGAGTCAATGAACTGATCCCTGTAGCACTTGGCCATCTGAATCGAATTGTGACGCCGTTTGAATCGCCTCAGGTGAGAACAACCAGTGATGCTCAGACGCAAATCAAGGGGAATGTTGTATATGTGGCCACGGACAAAGAATCACCGGTTTCACTTTACATCACTCCGCCTGGTCAGGAAGCGCCCGCGTTATCTGTCACCTTAGTACCTCGTCGTATTCCACCGCGTGAAATCACCTTAGCTATTGATGGTCAGCAGTGGCCTATTAAGGGCGTCGTGAACCGAAAAGCCGCCACTTGGGAAACGGCTCAGCCATACGTCGATAGCTTACGTGATTTACTCAGACGCCTTGCACTAAATGAGTTACCACAAGGCTATGACATCCGTTTAGCTGGCCAAACTGACACAAGCCCGAAATGTTTTCAGCCGGGCTTAAAGTTTGGCTTTAAGCAGGGGCAAATTGTGACGGGACATTACTTCACAGTCTATGTAGGACTGGTTGAAAGCTTTGCCGATGAGCCGATAGAAGCCAGTGAAATAGCCTGTCATGCACCAGATATAGTGGCAAGCGCCTACTGGCCTCGCAATATCTTGTTGCCGGGTGAAAAGACTGAGTTGTATGTGGTTGTTCGCAATCATCGTGAAGAACCAGTGGAAAGTCAGCGACCTTCGCTTCTTGTGGGAGGTAAGTAACGATGAAAGCACAATGGGAACAAATGAGCCCGAACATGAAGCGGGGTCTATCGGTTGCTGGTATTGTTGGTGGTCTCATCCTTATGGTGATGGTGTTTTCACCTAATCCTGACGATGGCTCAAGCAGTCGGAACCGGCAGGAAACGATCCGGCACATTCTTACGGATACCAATACTCGTGATGTTGGGATCGATAGTTTGGCTGCGAACGTAAAACTACTTAGTGAGCGCAATGAACAGTTACGTCGTGAAGTTGAGCGCTTGCGTCGTGACGTCGATTCAGGACGGCTAAGCCCAGGTTCACCTTCTATACCAAGTGAGGTCAATGCGGAGCTGGCCCGCCTTAGAGCGGAACTTGATGATGTTCGCGCAGGAGGTGATGCAGCAGTTGAAGGCACAAATAGCCGTTTTGAAGTGCCTTTATCTGCCATGGAATTGCCTAAAGACGAAAAGCCACTGCCGTCTAACCCAGACGACTATTTTGCCAATGCGCCGCTGCCTGATCCGCTCTATCAGCAGCCAGTCAATGGTCAAGGTACACGAGCACGAGATGTTCCATTGCCGCCAATCACGATTCGTATGATTGAGCCTGAAGTGGTTGCTGAACCAGAGGTTGTTGTGCAAGAAGCGCCGCCTTTGTATCTACCGGCGGGCAGCATCATCTCAGGTACTTTGATCACGGGTTTGGATGCCCCTACTCACGAGTCCGCAAGACGCGAACCTTTTCCTGCATTGCTGAGGATTCAAAAGGAAGCCATTTTACCCAACCGATTTAGAGCGGATATCAAAGAGTGTTTCTTGATCGCCGCAGGTTACGGTGATTTGAGCTCTGAGCGTGCTTATTTGCGAGGCGAGACCATTTCATGTGTGAGAGAAGATGGTGGCGTCATTGAAACGCGACTGGATTCTTATGCCGTGGGTGAAGACGGCAAAGCCGGTATTCGTGGCCGATTAGTGTCGAAACAAGGCCAACTGGTGGCCAAATCAATGATGGCCGGATTCCTTCAGGGCTTGGCTGGCGCATTTGATGTAAATCCTGTTCCGACGATTCAGACGGGTAATGCCGGTGATACTCAGCTGTACCAGCAAGTCATGAGCCAAGAAGCATTACAAGGTGCTGCGATTAAAGGCACTGGTAAAGCATTGGATCGAGTGGCCAAGTTCTATTTGGACATGGCTGAAAATATGTTCCCAGTCATAGAGGTAGACGCTGCAAGGAAAATTGAAGTCATAGTCACTCGTGGTGCCTCGTTGTCGTTGGCTACTTCGCAAGGGGGAGGTGCAAGAAGATGAAAAAATCCTGCATGTTGCTAACCGATCGAAGTCCGTTTCAGACAATAAGATGTGTATCCAGAGGAAAGTTAACCATGACGACATCAATGCAGAATAACCCAAAGCACCAGTCAAAACAGTGGTCTAAAGCTGGATTACTTTTATTGGCAGTCGGCTCAACCTTATTGTCTGGCTGTAGTTCATTGGGTCTTGGGAGTAGTGAATATGGATGCCCAGGTATGCCTGACGGTGTGCGCTGTTTATCCGCTCGTGAAGTCTATGAGCTGACCACTAATGGCGCTGCACCCAAGACGATTGATGCTGTGGCGACTCGAATTGGTTCTCCCTCTGGGTATTCACAATCTGATTTAGAGACAGGACTGCTGAGCCATCCAGCATTACCTGAGACGCAGCAATCTGCACCTCTTCGCATTCCTTCAAGGGTGATGCGGATTTGGATTGCGCCTTGGGAGGATGACCGTGGAGATCTGAATTTATCCAGCTACGTGTTTACCGAAATTGAACCGCGCCGGTGGGATATTGGGGTGTCAGCACCTCGAACGGTTTCGCCAGTGCTACGTCCACTTCAGACTCAAAGCGATTCAGCCTCAGCGGGAGCTGATGGTAAGCGCGATAACTTGAGTATCTACGGAGAAACTAACGAATGACAAATGCAGTTCGCACTATTCAAACTCAGCGCCTAATGACCATTGGTGCGCTTGGTTTGATGGCGTTAATGATTTCGGAGCCCTCATTTGCGGGCACCGGTGGTGATGCTTTCACTGATGTGTGGGATACCCTAAAAGATTGGACCCAAGGTACTTTGGGACGGATCGTAGCGGGAGCCATGGTACTGGTGGGTATTGTGGGCGGTATCGCTCGCCAAAGCTTGATGGCCTTTGCCTTGGGCATTGGTGGCGGTATGGGTCTCTACAATACGCCAACCGTCGTTGAAAGTGTTATGTCTGCAACTTTACCTGTCGTTGCCAGCACTCAAGAAGTCATTGGCACAACAGTTCCAGCAATCAGCGCCGTTTTACTGGGCACCTAATAATATTGACGGCTTCTCTTGTGCAAGGGGAGCCGTCATCTCAGTCTATCGACAATGATTTTTCGATATCGCAGATCCTTGCCATGAGTACTAAAGGATCAAACGTCGATTCTTTGAAGCCAAATTTCTTGTAGAACGTTTGCGCACTACCATCAATAGCATGGACTAAGATACCTGCGCCACCGACAGCGTTCATTGCTTGTACTGAGCGAATGATACAATCTTTTAAAAGACCTGCCGCAATGCCTTGACCTTGATAGGCGTTATCTACTCCAAGCCTGGCTAGAATCACCATGGGAATGGGATCTGGGCTATTTCTTCTTAATGAACTGAAAGCTTGCTCTCTGGAAACTGATCCCATGGCAATGGCATAGTACCCAGCCACTTGATGGGCGTCAGTGTCATTGACCACATACACTCTCGCGGTTCCCCGCTTTTGACTCTTTAACGCCTGTTTTCTTAACCAAGTATCGAGTTCTTCAATGCCACAGTGAAAGGCGTTAATCTCGTGCTCATCAGTGAGTAGGGTTGGTGCACTTATTCCCAAGGCGCTTTCCTTTTAAACAGATCTTTCATGCCTTCAAGAGTCTGTGGCTCAGCACGAAGTTCGTTATCAAACGCTTCAAAAGCTTTTGCTTCAAGAACAAAATCCCGCTGTTCGGCCAGTACGTTATGCGCTTCATTGAGCGCGGCTTGCTGAATGAATACGGTTCTATCAACTTTTTTTAAACTTGCTGCGGCATCGATAATGTCTCTTACCGATGGCAGTACTCGCATGTTGATTGGCGCTGTCTTTGTAGCCATGACACCATCCTCTGTATATCTATTTAATACACAGTTTAAATGACTTTTCCGTGTAGTCAATAGATATACGAATTATTGGGCGTGAAACTTTGAGAGTAGGTCAGTTTGATTTCGAGGGGATGTCACTCTTTCTGGTTTAAAACATTGCAAAAATTAACACCTAAGGTATGAAAAAAAGGAATCAGCTAAACCAGATGACTAGAGGGGAAGTCTGTAAGACTGGCAGATTGACTGCTCCCCTCCCTAAAGGACGGGGTTTCTCGCGGGATTTAGATGAAAGCTATACCTTTACAAATAGTGCGTAACAACACGTGGCACCCTAGCAAGGCATCCAATTCTTCAATCTATCTAACCGAGTCCACATAGGACAACTGCATAGACTGGAGCCTCGATTTACATTAACGAGGACTCCTCATGCGAAAACTATCTCCAATTATTCTGGCGCTTGCGCTGTCTCCATTGGTTCAAGCTGAACCTGTGTCTGAAGTGTCGCCCGTTGGCAAAATTGACGGCATGGTTTCTTTACCTGTCACGGGTATGAAAGCGGTCGAAAGCAATGGCCGTATTGTTTTCATGTCAGACAGTGGCCGGTTTGTCATTGATGGCACGCTCTATGATGCCTGGTCCAAAAAGCCGCTTACCAGCCTTGAAGAAATTCGAGAAGCGGGAAACACGCTGGACTTAAGTCGTCTTGGCTTAAAAATGGATGATTTGAATCCACTGACGCTGGGTGAAGGCAAAAAGAAAGTGGTGGTCTTTGTTGATCCACGATGCCCGCACTGCCATGAGCTTTTGAAACAAGCTTTACCGCTAACCAAAGAATACACCTTCCAAATTCTCCCTGTGCCAGTGCTTGGTCCTGATTCAGAGCGTCAGGTTCGCCAGCTTGGCTGTGCGCGTGACAAGAAAGCGGCCACCGATGCATTGCTCAATGGTCGAATTAGTAACTTAGAGCAGGATGATGCCTGCAACTTAGAGCCAATGCAGCGTACCTTGGTGACCGCTCAAATCCTGGGCATTCAAGGTGTGCCTTTCATTGTCGCCAATGATGGTCGCATCAGCCGAGGCCGTCCTTATGACCTTTCTGCTTGGTTGGAGGGGATTTAGATGAAAGCCTCTCTGTATTCAGGGCAACGCGCTTCAGAGCTCTTGCCAGTATTGGCCTATTCCGACGATGAGCAACTGTTTTTCATGGAAGACCAAAGTGTTGGCTTTGGTTTTCTATGTGACCCATTGCCGGGTGGTGATGAGTCTGTTGCAGACAGGGTTAATGTTCTACTCAACAACGACTGGCCAAAAGATACTTTGCTGCAATTTGGCCTGTACGCCTCGCCTGATATTCAAACCGACCTTCAGCGCATGATGGGCTTACGGCATCGTCAATCCGATCCATTGCTCAGGGCGTCGATACGCAAACGTGCGGATTTCCTCGATGGGGGCACGGTTCAACCGATAGAAGAATCGACCCAGACTCAGGTACGCAACTTTCAACTGATAGTCACCTGCAAATTGCCTTTGGAAAATCCTATACCGACGGAGCGTGAGTTGAGTCGAGCATCCGCGCTTCGGGCTTCTTTCTCGCAAGCGCTGGCAACGGTTGGTTTTCGCGTCACTGAGATGACTGACCGAAATTGGCTCGCGGCATTAAGTGCGCAGCTTAACTGGGGAAAAGATGCATCTTGGCGCAATCCATCACCAATCCGCAGTGAGGCAGATAAACCACTTCGGGAGCAAGTGTTGGATTATGACCGGGCTATCAAAGTGGATAGCCAAGGTCTGATGCTGGGCGATTACCGAGTTAAAACCTTATCGTTTAAGCGCTTGCCTGAGCGGATCTGGTTTGGTCATGCCGCAAGTTTTGCGGGCGATATGATGACGGGCAGTCGCGGTTTACGCGGAAGCTTTTTGCTGAATGTCACCATTCACTTTCCTTCAGCTGAGGCGATGCGATCTCGTTTAGAGACGAAGCGTCAATGGGCGGTCAATCAGGCCTATGGTCCGATGCTGAAGTTTGTGCCGGTGCTTGCAGCCAAGAAAAAGGGATTTGATGTTCTTTTTGAAGCTTTGCAAGAAGGTGATCGCCCTATTCGGGCAAATATGAATTTAACGCTGTTTTCACCAACGGAAGAGGCGTCCATCAGCTCTGTTTCAAATGCTCGAACTTATTTCAAAGAACTCGGATTTGAGCTGATGGAAGACAAGTACTTCTGTTTGCCCATTTTCCTGAATGCCTTGCCATTTGGTGCTGACCGCCAGGCGATGAACGACTTGTTTCGATTCAAGACCATGGCGACACGGCATGTGATCCCTCTGTTGCCTTTGTTTGCGGATTGGAAAGGCACGGGCACGCCAGTGATTAACTTTGTTTCCCGTAATGGCCAGATCATGAGTGTATCCCTTTATGACTCGGGCAGTAATTACAACTGTTGCATAGCTGCGCAATCTGGGTCGGGCAAGTCTTTCCTGGTGAACGAAATCATCTCCTCCTACTTATCTGAAGGCGGGCAATGCTGGGTGATTGATGTTGGCCGCTCTTATGAAAAGCTGTGTGAAGTCTATGACGGTGAGTTCTTACAGTTCGGGCGGGACAGTGGCATTTGCTTAAATCCGTTTGAAATCGTTGAGGACTATGACGAAGAAGCGGATGTGTTGGTTGGGTTATTGGCCGCAATGGCCGCACCTACGCAGTCATTAACCGATTTTCAGATGGCCAATCTAAAGCGTCAGACCCGTGAACTGTGGGAGAAAAAAGGTCGTGCCATGTTGGTTGATGATGTGGCAGAGGCTTTAAAAAATCACGATGACCGTCGTGTGCAAGACGTGGGTGAGCAGCTCTATCCGTTTACGACACAGGGCGAATATGGCCGTTTCTTTAATGGTCACAACAATATTCGCTTCAAAAACCGTTTCACCGTTCTGGAGTTAGAAGAGCTCAAGGGGCGTAAGCATCTGCAACAAGTGGTGTTGCTTCAGCTTATCTACCAAATCCAACAGGAGATGTACTTAGGTGAGCGGGATCGTCGCAAGATTGTGTTCATTGACGAAGCCTGGGATCTGCTGACTCAAGGTGATGTCGGTAAGTTTATCGAAACGGGTTACCGTCGATTTCGAAAATATGGCGGCAGTGCTGTAACGGTAACGCAGTCGGTCAACGATTTGTATGACAGTCCTACAGGTAAAGCCATCGCTGAAAACTCGGCCAATATGTACCTGCTTGGCCAAAAAGCTGAAACCATCAACGCGCTCAAAAAAGAAGGCCGCTTGCCACTAGGTGAAGGCGGTTATGAGTACCTAAAAACGGTTCATACCGTCACGGGTGTCTATTCCGAAATTTTCTTTATTACCGAAATGGGCACCGGGATTGGCCGCCTCATCGTCGATCCGTTTCACAAGCTGTTGTACTCGTCCCGTGCAGAAGATGTAAACGCGATTAAACAGTTAACGCGCAAAGGCCTTTCTGTTGCTGATGCCATCTCTCAGTTGTTGAAGGAACGAGGCTATGAATAAGACCACGCTTTGGCCATTTATGGCCTCTATTACTTTGTCTATTGCTGGTAGCGGTTTAATGACCAGCTGGCTTTTAATGAAAACACTCGAACCCATCCACAGCCAGTTGGCGTTAAGT
Organism: Yersinia alsatica; assembly: GCF_902170305.1. Classification (GTDB taxonomy): domain Bacteria; phylum Pseudomonadota; class Gammaproteobacteria; order Enterobacterales; family Enterobacteriaceae; genus Yersinia; species Yersinia alsatica. Next base: position 271,243 of record NZ_CABHWW010000023.1, read on the forward strand.
ACGCCCATTGCAGTCGTGGATTTTGGGGAGGCGGTGTTGTCACTGGGCCCCAATGCCAGCGAACAAGACATCGAGTCCAGGTTGCTTCAGACCAATCAGCAAATTGAAAAGCTAAAAGCAGCCGGTTTTATCGTGCTGGATGCCCAAGCGGTGGTGGGTGCTGATGATTCCATATTTGTGCCAGTAGGCTCAAAGGAGGTGTCTCATGCAGATACTCCGTAAAAGAATGCCTTGGCGGCCATATCTCATCCGGTTGACCGTTCTTGCGTTAATCATGGCCGTGGTAGGAACCTACGCCATGATGCGCTACCGAATAGGTATCGATACCCAGCAAGAGCGATGCCTGCCTGATACCACGGTGTATCTGATTGACTTATGGAATAAAGAGCCCGTTAAGGATGGTCTGTATGCCTTCCACTCAAAAGGACTCGCTCCGTTATATAACGATGGTACTCGGATGCTGAAACGCCTAACAGGGATGCCTGGGGATGAAGTCAAGGTGACGCCTGAGCATGTGCTGGTGAACGGTGCTGAAGTCTCTACCGGCATGGCATTAGCCCAGTGTCTTGGTGTAGCGGAATCACAATTTAGCCGCTCATTGACGCTGCAAGAAAACGAATATTGGTTTTCCGGCGAGGCTGCAACGAGTTTCGACTCCCGCTATTGGAATGCCGTTAAGCGCGAGCAGATTGTCGGTCGCGCTTGGCCGCTTTGGTAGGAGGTAGATGATGCAAAGACTATGTCTCTTATTCTTGTTGGTTGCTCCATTGTCTTGGGTTCAAGTGTCCTGGGCACAAGAGCCTTTTCCGTTGTCTGACGAGGACAAAAAGATCGTCGAAATGAGCCGCAGCATTTTACAAAGTGCTGTGCATGGCTCATCTGAATTTATTGAGCCTTTTGCACCGGTTGAACAACCTGTGTCGCTCAAACACAGCGATGAATGGTTGATATTTGCGTCGTCCTCACTGGGGGATTCCTCACTGAAGCAGCTATTTAAAGAGGCCAGTGCTACCGGCGCTATTGTGTTGTTTCGGGGAATTCCTGAAGGAAAGACCTTGGGGGCAGCTATCCGTGATTGGCATACGCTGATGACAGGGCTTGATCCTGTTCCTCAGGTTCGAATCGATCCGAAAGCCTTTGTGCACTGGCGGGTGACTAGCGTGCCTGCCATTTTCCGCATAGAAGATGACAAGGTGACTGCAAGTGCACTAGGGGTTTACAGCAAGGACTGGTTGCAGCGTCAAATTGAAACAGGCAATACCGGTTCATTGGGTCAACGTGGTCCAATTCATTCGATTTTAGAACCGGATTTGATGCAAGTGGCGATGCAGCGTTTACAGTCGCTTGACCTGGGCGCGTTAAAGAAAAAAGCCATTGAGCGCTTCTGGTCTCGCCAAACATTTACTGACTTAGCCAAAGCCACGCAGTATCGGATAAGAACGGTTGATCCAACCATCGTCATGCAGCGGCCACTATTGGATGCCAATGGCCGAACATTGATCCCAGCAGGAACGCGTATTAACCCGCTCAAAGCCTTGCCATTTACTCAGCAGCTCGTGGTGTTTAATGCGTCGAACGCTGAAGAAGTGGACGCAGTAGCGCATTGGCTTGAGACGCAAGATAGGACACTGCGCCGCATTACGCTTATCACTACGCAGCTCGACCGTGCCCAAGGCTGGAATCGCCTCAATGCGCTCGAAAAGACATTGAACAGTCCGGTTTACCTTCTCAATGCCTCGCTAAAGCAGCGCTTTGATCTGCAAGTCACCCCTTCGTTTGTTCAAGCAAAGGGACTCGCGTTTGAAATAGAAGAAATTCCAGCAAAGGAGCTTGTTCATGCAAAAGCTCAATAATACGAATCGTCTGTTGCGGACTCTCGTTGTCATGTTTGTCCTAAGCGCATCTATTCCTGCAAAAGCCGAATTGACCTGCCCAGATGCTGGGTTATTGTCCGGCAAGTTGCTGACGGATGTTTGCTGGTCATGCATTTTTCCTATCCGGGTTGCCGGTCTTCCTCTTGGCTCTGGCAATGTCCCAAGCGGCGCATCAAACAAGTCATTTTGCTTATGTGAAGACAACTTAGGCGTGCCAAGGCCAGGTATTGTTACCAGCATGTGGGAGCCAGCGCGTTTGATTGAACTGGTCAGAACGCCGGGTTGCTCGCCTTCCCTGGGAGGGATTCGTTTACCGTTAGGTGATAGGCGACTGCAAGGTGGTCATGGCGAGGGTGAATACGATACCGGTGATCTCGCTTTCTACCATTACCATTATTACGCCTTTCCGCTTTTGGTCATGCTCGATTTGTTCATGGATGGCAATTGCAATGCCGATGGTTACATGGACTTTGACTTGATGTATTTGTCCGAATTGGACCCAACATGGCTGAACGATGAACTGGCCTTTTTTACTCAGCCTGAAGCGGCTGCCGTTGCCAATCCATTGGCTATTTCGGCTTGTACCGCTGACGCTGCTTCATCAACGCTTGGTAAACCCATCGACCAGTTGTTTTGGTGTGCTGGCAGTTGGGGCCATCTCTATCCGTTATCTGGCCACACCTTAGCCTTTGGCTCATTAGCAGAAAATACCAGCCATTTAGCGGCGCGTGCAATCGCGGCTCAACACAGGCGTGGTCTTGCTAGGCGAACAATGGGGAACAGTGCGCTATGCCGACCTGTTATCGAACCCATGCTGCCGAAATCCCAATACAAGATGAGTATGTTCTTCCCTGTACCAGAAACTGAAAGTGCGCATGTCATCGGTGAAAGCACCATGAAATGGGGAGAGTGGCGAACGATCCCCGGTGCCGGAGAAGATGCGCTCTACATTTTGTGGCGCTGGCAAGACTGCTGTAACTCGGGAGGTTAACTATGAAACCAACATTTTTTACCCGAGTGTTAGCGGGTATTTTATCTATCACTATGGCGTGCTTGCCCTTACATGGTGTGGCCGCTGATGTACAGCGCCAATCCGGCCTAAGCGGACAACAAGAAGGTAAGCAATTGCTGCAAAACTGGTCGATGCCCGCACTCAATGGCAATACATTGTCGGTGCCGAATGGCAGTGGTAATGAGTCCATTAGCTTGCAAGAGCTTTTCCCTGGTATGGATCAGGGCTCATTGGATGTCTTAACGGGCGTTTATGGCTCTGATGCCAGTATGAATCAATTGGGGACACAGCGCCAAGAGAGCATGGCATCCGAAAGTGGCGCTACGGGTGAAGCATTTCGTTCGCTACAGCAAATCAAAGACAGGTCTCGGCCAGATATGGTCAATGATCCGCTTTGGGCATTAACTGATGCGGTTCAAACTGACCCCAATCTATTAACCCAAAGCTTCCCCGGCTGTGAGTCTCAAGGTGAGGGTAGCCCAAATTACCAGCAATGTGACAGGCTCAATACAGCGGTTAACAGCTGCACTATTACTCACGATTACACGGCAGGCATCATTGAGCATGTTTCAGGGCCGATGAACCTTCGCTCTTGTGGTGAGGGGTGTCTTGAAGTTTGGATAGGACGAATTGGCGACAACTACTGGAGTGGCAGTTGTAAAGTATTTGAACAGGCCATCACACTCAAAGTCGTGAATCCCGATGCGATTACCTCAGCCGTTCTTGAGTACGCAAAATGGGATGATTACATGCAAGTGTGGCTTGGCGATCAGAAAATCTGGTCTGGGCCGAACAATAACTTTCCACCAGAAACGGCTGGCCGCTGCGAGCTCAGTACCAGTTGGGAGCGCAATCCAAATACCGATCTCACTGCTAAGCTAAAAACGGTAGAACCAGGTTTAGAAGTGCCGGTAAAAATTCGCGTATCGGTCACTGGTAGTGGTGAGGGGTATGCACGCATCAAGGTACGCTTTGATCCAACCAAGGTGGTGATGAATGATAGTTGGTCGCCGCAATCCTGTATCGAACAAGCAGCGGATATTCCGACAAAGTTTTCAGACTACAGCATTCAATGCACGGATCAGCCTTCTTCAACCAACGGATGTACGGTGGTCAATGGTGTTTCAGTTTGTGAATCCTACTTTGCCCCAAGCCCTGTGACTGGCATATCGCCTTTGTGTCGGCGTGTACAAGTCAGTGTGGATGACGAAAGCTATAAGGGGATTGAAAATCAGGCCTGCCAAGTGCTTGAAGCGAATCCTTCCTGTGGCTTCATGTCGTCAGAATGTGCCGAGACCAATGATAAAGGTGAATGCATTCGTTTTACCGATACCTATGACTGTGGTTTGCAAACCAGCGATCCAAAGTGTGTGGTATCCAACCTTATGCCAAGTAGTTTTGAGGCTTGTGAGCCTACTCAGACGATTACGCCATTTACTGAAACCAAGCATGTACCGGATTACCAGGTGTGCGAGAAGATCAGCACGCTTACTCAGTGTCAGTTAGAGCGACGTGTATCCGCTGAAACCCATCAACAAAGCTGGTCCATTGAGCGTGGTTGCTTTAGCTCCGAAACGCTCAGTTTTGTTCCTCAGCACAGCAGCACCATGCAAACTGGAAACGCGACGCTGAGGATTTTTGATAATCAAAATACTGAGTTAAAAATCACTGAGTCGCCATCCAAGGCAAATGGTTGGAAAACGACACTCTCACTGACGGGCAATAAGGAAACGGTGACTGAGACGAAACCGTCCATTAAGCACCCTGAAATGACCTGTCCAAAAGGAACCTTGGTTGGCTCATTGTGTAAGGTCGTTAATGGGTCGATTATTTCGTGGCATGAACCTCAGGAAGTCACTCGTTCCAGATGTGAATCCGGCTGGAACAAAGTCGATTTCGATACTTGCAGCCGAGAAGTTCAGAAGTGTTTGGCTCCTGCGAAACTGAGCGCTTCATTGGCCTTCTCTGGCAAATACTTAGAGCAGGAGGTTGTTCATCAATCAAGTGATCCGGGCATAGACCAATGCTTGATGCAAACGGATCAGTTTACTGCGGTGCAGTGGCAGTGTTTGGATACGGGCACAAAACGAATCGACGGGTTAACGGTTGGTAGTGGCGAGTTGGCCAATCTTGGAAGCCTTTATCCGGCGGTAGTTTCGTCTCCTGCTCATTTAACCAGTCGCGGCAGTTCTGATGGACTGGGGCTCTCATGCTGGAGGGCAAGAGCGACCTACAATGCTTCGACTGCTCATCCAGAGTTCAACATGGGCAGCTCAGATAGCTGGGTAGATGCCAATGGTAATACACAAACCATCGTCAATAACGGACAAAACACGACCACCAATACGTGTGCCGCGCTGGAGCAAAACCCGGCCTGCCAGTATGTCAGAACCGAATGCACTGAAGGCGGGGCTGGTCATGAAGGCTTCTGTTATATCCAAAGTTTGGTGTATGACTGCGGACAAAGCGTTGAAGTGCAAAATGCACGAATGGAAACTCAATACAACTGTGAGGGGCCAGTTCGCTGTATGGGCACTGATTGTTTAGAGCCAGAGTCAATCAAGCAGGCCAACTTTGCAGAGGCCGCTGCCATGCTTAATGCGGCGCAGTTTATGACCAATGATATGTCATGTACGGGCGCTGATGGCCAACATAACGTCGAGTGTACGGTCTTTAAAGGGAATGCTGGCCAGTGCAAAAAAGCCGTTGGCGGTATAGTGGATTGCTGTGAAAAGCCAAGTGGCGTGTCGCTATCGGACTACATCACGATGATAGTGGCGGTCAACAAGCTTGGGAAGGTGCGAATAAGTCCTCGCGGCACTCTGGCTTACACAGCAATTGGCGTTCAAGGCATCTGACTGAAGGCATGCCGGGGCCTGTCGAAGTCGGATAACGCTGAGAGCCGATTGCTGTGCAAGCCCCGAAGGGCGTGGCTTACAAGCCTGCCTGCTGTGTTGTGCTTCTTGCAAAGGACTAGGGCCATTTGCTGCGAACCACGCCTTGCATCCAGGCTTGTAAGCCGACGCAGAGCACGCATGGGACTTGTTCGCACCTTCCCTAAGAGAATTTATAGCTTATAAAATTCTTCGACAAAAAAAGTGCTAAAACCTACTGTATAATTAAAGCCCCTTCATTAGGGGCTATTTTCCTAGTTGGCGGGGTTATCTGTTTCCTCTTCAGTGATATCGTCATCGGTTGAAGGCACCGCTTGCTCAACTTCTGCTTCTTTACCCTTAGCTTGGGCTGATTTTCGTGCTCGAATTTCGATATCAATAATGCGTCGTGCAAGTTTGATAATTCGCTGTTGCCATGCGTAGTTGCCATCAACACGTTGTTTGTTGCTAAGCACGCTAGACAACCAGAGTGTGTCCATTGAGATCATCAACGCATCGAGTTTGCGAACTAAGCCGACAAACTGGCCAACCTGAGGCGAGCTGATTTTGGCGTTGAAGGTAATCGGGTCGTCACTGGATCTGGAAAGACTCACCGGCTCAGGAAGTACGCTAAACGTAGATGGAAACCGTCAAAGTACCGCAGACAGAGCCATTGAACGGCTAAACGGAATGGATGCACAGAAACTGCCAGGAGGCGACGGAAGAAATTTCGGGGAATAATTGAGCGTATCCATCTAAAACAGCTTTGCCAATAATGTTCCATCTTGGTTACTTTAATGAGCTTATTGCGCCTTAAGGTAACCAATTTGGAACTTTGGGCCTGTTATGCTTTCTGTTCAGCGTGTGCGCAATTTGCTCTGATTTTTTTTACCATTTTCAGACTTAGGAGGCTGCTGCAAAAAGGAAAAGCTGATAGTCTGGCACATATAAAATTTATGATAAAAGGAAAATTAATAATGCCTAATTTCGATCAAAACTTTGAAGCTACTCGTTTGTCTATGCTTTCAAAACAACACCCTGACATTGTGAAGGTGTCGGGTGAGGTGGTGTTTCGTGCGGAAGATGACGAAGACCGCCTAAGCGGAACATCTTGGACTCTTGAAGATGACATTTTTGAGCAGGTCACCGAATCAGGCTTCAAATTACACTTGCTTGAACTTCTGGATAATTTCATAGAATACCGAGGTCAATGTAACGAGCTGCCGAAAAAGGAAGGGATTGTGCGTTTTGGTGGTGGCACTTTAAATATTGAATGGCTACCTAATGGAACTACCCATCTATCCAAATGATGTTTTATAAGAACCAGCCTGAGTTTTCCTATGGATGATAAATATGTTTCAGAAATAGACTGTCTTGATAAGTTAATGGTTGCATGGTCAGAGGCATTCCCGAAGGATTGGTATTTCAACTACGATGGAGTGATTTCAACTGAGGGCTGGGATAGTTGTGGTAAAAAAGTTTTGTTTGTTTTAAAGGAAACAAATGAAGCAAAGCAAAATATTGTCAACGCTATTAATAGAGCTATTGAGGTGAAGGCAAGTGGATGGTGGCGAGGAAAGGTTCTTCGTCGGGTGGGGCGTTGGGCTTACGGACTTCAAAAATATGATGGGGCTGTGCCGTCACTGAGAGATGCTAAATTAAATGAAAAAAATGCAGTTAAGAATATTGCATACATAAATATAAGGAAAACATCTGGAAGTGCGCGAACCGACCAAAAATCATTTGACGCCCATGCCAAAGAATTTGCCCCTTTTGTTCGAAGGCAAATTGAGTTGATTAACCCTGACATTGTTGTGCTTTGCGGCACATATAATCAAGTTAAACGTTACGTATTCCCTGAGCTTAAAAAAGTTAGCGAACGAGTGCATGTTAATGACGGGGTTGTCTTCATCAATGCCTTCCATCCTGCCGCAAGAAAAAAGTCGGCCATGCTTTATCATCAAGTACTCGATAACTACCACGCTTACAAAAATCATATATAACCAATGCTTGAATAGTTATATGCAGCGCAAGCCTTGCGTCGTATCTTGAAAAAGCCCCTTCAAGAGGGGCTGTGTGATGGGAGCCGTTCGCTAGTTGGCGGGAGTATCTGTTTCCTCTTCAGTGATATCGTCATCGGTTGAAGGTACCGCTTGCTCAACTTCTGCTTCTTTACCCTTGGCTTGAGCTGATTTTCGTGCTCGAATTTCGATATCAATAATGCGTCGTGCAAGTTTGATAATTCGCTGTTGCCATGCGTAGTTGCCATCAACACGTTGTTTGTTGCTAAGCACGCTAGACAACCAGAGTGTGTCCATTGAGATCATCAACGCATCGAGTTTGCGAACTAAGCCGACAAACTGGCCAACCTGAGGCGAGCTGATTTTGGCGTTGAAGGTAATCGGGTCGGTGTAGTCAGGTACTTCATCGATGCCGTTGGACTCCATCAGTTTGTCCAAACGAGCTTGTTCGTTGTCTACCGCCTTAGCGCAATCCTCGATCAACTGGCTAATGATCTGTTCCACTTCATCAATTTCGTTCTCATCGCCAATGATGCGCAGGATGACATCGATTCCGTAAAGCGCACTGACCGTCCGTCTAAAAACACGGTCAACGACACGTTGTGCTTGTAAGCTGTTAATTGTGAATGATTGTTCAAAGATGGGTTTTGAGTAATTGGGTTTTGCTTGGGCCATAAGTTTGCTCCTGATATGACAATAATCAGTCCCTAGCCTAATCCTCTGTGAGGTAATGGCCTTTCAGCTAGGTGGAAGAATCGAGCATCTTTCTAACTATCCTGTCTGGATAAGACGGTTACACTGACTATCAAATATTGCTGATCTGTTTCAGTAATATCTGCGCCTGAGAGCATGAGCTCAAAGGAAGCCCGCCGCTGAGTTTTCTCAGTGGTACTAAGAGGTAGCTAGCCTCCTTAAACAAATAGCCTGCATGTTTTTACATGCTCAACCATGCGTTCCTTGCGGTTCGCCTTTTCACCACCCAACTGGGGGAGTTTTCCCCAGTTGGGGGTGACTCCTTCACAACCAAATTAAGGAGTCACCAATGGAATATATCTTCGGATTTATTATCCAAATCGCAGGCATTATGTTGCTTGCAAAACTGAGCTGGTCGCTTTTGCGATTGCTTGCTGGTCAATGCTTGCGCCCGTTTCGATTTGTACTTACTCAAATCAAGCGATTGCTCACACCAACACCAAAACGTCGTCCAATGGCAGTGCCTAAAGCTCCTGGTATGCCCCGTTTGACATCTGCGTTTTACAAAGAGCCACATCAGTACGACATGGCTTTACTCGAAATACCAACCTATCTGCGCCGTCAGTCTTCTTTGCCCAGCCGGGTAGAAACGACTGTGTGCACAGAGTTTAACTAAGACGAGGAGAACATCATGAAAAACCAAGTAACACTCATAGGCTACGTTGGCTCTGAGCCAGAGACGCGAGCCTATCCATCAGGTGATTTGGTGACCAGCATTTCACTGGCCACTTCTGAGAAATGGCGCAACCGTCAATCCAATGAGCTCAAAGAGCATACGGAATGGCATCGGGTTGTTTTTCGAGATCGTGGTGGATTTAAGTTAGGGCTAAGAGCAAAAGATTTGATCCAAAAAGGAGCGAAGCTTTTTGTTCAAGGGCCTCAGCGCACGCGCTCATGGGAGAAAGATGGGATTAAGCATCGATTGACCGAAGTGGACGCGGACGAGTTTCTGCTTCTTGATAGTGTGAACAAAGCATCCGAGCCATCACCGGCAGATGATGCGGGCTCCCAAGGTAATTGGGCACAAACATATCCTGAACCAGATTTTTAACCGAGCGAAAACGCTTTAACCCAGCCGGGAGTACTTTCCCGTCAGGGTCAGACTCCCACTTTGATTGTCGGAGTCCACAATGGAAAAACCAAAGCTAATCCAACGCTTTGCTGAGCGCTTTAGTGTCGATCCAAACAAGTTGTTCGATACCCTAAAAGCAACAGCATTCAAGCAACGTGACGGTAGTGCACCGACCAATGAGCAGATGATGGCGCTCTTGGTGGTTGCAGATCAGTACGGCTTGAACCCTTTCACCAAAGAGATTTTTGCGTTCCCTGATAAGCAAGCTGGAATTATTCCAGTGGTAGGTGTCGATGGATGGTCTCGCATCATCAATCAACACGACCAGTTTGATGGCATGGAGTTTAAGACTTCAGAAAACAAAGTCTCCCTGGATGGCGCGAAAGAATGCCCTGAATGGATGGAATGCATTATCTACCGGCGCGACCGTTCGCACCCAGTCAAAATCACTGAGTATCTGGATGAAGTCTATCGACCACCTTTTGAAGGTAACGGCAAAAATGGCCCTTACCGGGTAGATGGTCCATGGCAGACGCACACTAAGCGAATGCTAAGGCATAAATCCATGATCCAGTGTTCCCGCATTGCGTTTGGCTTTGTGGGAATTTTCGATCAAGACGAAGCTGAGCGAATTATCGAAGGCCAAGCAACACACGTTGTTGAGCCATCAGTGATTCCCCCCGAGCAAGTTGATGATCGAACCCGAGGGCTTGTTTACAAGCTTATCGAGCGGGCAGAAGCTTCAAACGCTTGGAATAGTGCATTGGAATATGCCAATGAACATTTTCAGGGTGTTGAACTGACGTTTGCGAAACAAGAAATATTTAATGCACAGCAACAAGCAGCCAAAGCGCTCACACAGCCTTTAGCTTCTTAGTGCCACGCATTCATTTTACTAACCCTGGCGGGATTATTCTCCTGTCAGGGGGAAGGTCTCGTCATTTTTTGGAGATCTTCCATGACTAAATCAGCCTCACTTTTTCGCTTGGTATTGGTTGTTGCCCTTGTCTTAGGTTCGATTCAAGCCGTAAAGCGGCAATTGATTCGGTTCAAGCAAGTGTTGTTCAGCACCAAACAGCGTTAGCGCAAGCTGCAAAGTAACCACTTAACCCTGAAGGGGAGTTCTCTCCTTCGGGGGAGTCTCCCCCTCAAAGGAGGCAATATGAAGGTTATCGACCTATCACAACGTACTCCTGCATGGCACCAGTGGCGCATTGCAGGGGTTACGGCATCTGAAGCCCCAATTATTATGGGGCGTTCACCCTACAAAACACCTTGGCGATTATGGGCAGAAAAAACTGGATTCGTATTACCGGAAGACCTGTCGAATAATCCAAATGTGCTTCGCGGTATAAGGTTGGAGCCTCAAGCAAGGCGAGCATTTGAGAATGCGCATAATGACTTTCTTCTGCCGTTATGTGCAGAAGCCGATCATAACGCAATCTTTCGAGCCAGCTTTGATGGCATCAACGATGCGGGCGAACCCGTTGAACTGAAATGTCCTTGCCAGTCAGTTTTTGAGGATGTGCAAGCTCACCGAGAACAAAGCGAGGCGTACCAGTTGTATTGGGTACAAGTACAGCATCAAATACTGGTCGCCAATAGCACGCGTGGTTGGTTGGTATTCTATTTTGAGGATCAACTGATTGAGTTTGAAATACAACGAGACGCGGCGTTCTTAACTGAGTTGCAAGAAACGGCGCTTCAGTTTTGGGAGTTAGTTCAAACTAAAAAAGAACCGCCAAAATGCCCTGAGCAAGATTGTTTTGTTCCCAAGGGTGAAGCCCAATACCGTTGGACATCGCTGTCTCGACAGTATTGCTCAGCACACGCCGAAGTGGTCCGACTGGAAAACCACATTAAATCTTTGAAAGAGGAAATGCGAGATGCTCAGTCGAAATTGGTCGCTATGATGGGTAACTACGCTCATGCCGACTATGCTGGGGTCAAACTCAGCCGCTACATGATGGCAGGTGCGGTGGACTATAAGCAATTGGCCACCGATAAATTAGGCGAGCTGGACGAACAGGTTTTAGCTGCTTACCGAAAAGCGCCACAAGAGCGGTTGCGTATCAGCACCAATAAGCCAGAGCAGCCCGTTGAAACACCAATCAAAATCAGTCTTGAGCAAGAGAACTTGGTTCTGCCAGGTGACTCGCCGAGCTCATTTTACTTTTAACGTTCACTTGGAGCCGATTTCGGCTCCTTTCTCATGCGCTTACATCGAGAGCATCAGAAAGCAGTTTCACTCGTAGCCAATGCTGGGTACGAATGATAGAGCGAGCTGAACTCTTATATACACAGCCATACCACAATCAACACACCACCCGACGGGGACTTCATTCCCTGTTGGGGCATGGGGCCTCGTCAAAACAGATGAGGTTTACCATGACTGAACAATCCCCATTTTTGGTTCAAGTGAATCAAGCGTTTAATGTCCCGGCTCCTGATGCTTTCGTTCTGGAAGGATTTGGTGCCGACACTACCCATCCAAACATTCCCGTTCGCAAGGATGAGTATGTTTTTAGAAAAGAAGACTTACGTGACATATTGGCGTTTTTGTCTAACCCAGACGGTGACGGTTTGTATATTACAGGCCCCACTGGATGCGGTAAGACCTCGCTAATTTGCCAAGTTGCTTCTCGATTGAATTGGCCTGTTCAGCAAATTACTGCGCACGGTCGATTGGAGTTGTCCGATCTTATCGGTCACCACACGCTGGTTAATGGCAACATGACCTTTGTGTATGGACCGCTGGCACTGGCTGTAAAGCATGGCCATTTGCTGATCATTAATGAAATGGATCTTGCTGAGCCTGCTGAACTGGCTGGGCTCAATGACATTTTGGAAGGTGCCCCGTTGGTCATCGCACAAAATGGCGGTGAGATCATCATGCCACATAACAAGTTTCGTTTTATCGCTACCGGCAACAGTGCGGGCAGCGGTGACCAAACGGGCTTGTATCAAGGCGTGCTTCAACAGAATTTGGCTTTTCTTGATCGCTTTAGAATCATCGAAGCGACCTATGCAGAGCCTTCTGTAGAGGAAGCCATTCTGGAGAATGTTGCGCCGGGCTTGCCAGAAGTCTTTCGCCAAAAAATGGTGAAAGTGGCTGGTGACATTCGTCGTCTTTTTATTGGGGGCGCGGATGGCGGTGCTGAGCTTAGTATCACCATGTCCACTCGGACCTTGGTGCGCTGGGCAAAGTTAACACTTGCTTTTAAAGGTGCTCCTAACGCAGTGGAGTATGCACTGGTTCGGTCTTTGACGGCTCGTGCTGAGTTGGAGCAACGTGAAGCCATTCACCGTATTGCCGCTGATGTCTTCGGTGATCACTGGGAGGATTGATGATGGAAAAGTGCTTTGCTCTTTACCGTTACAGTCATTCTGATGGGACAGCCAAAGAATGGGCCATTTATGTTGGATCAGATAACCAGGAGATTGAAGTTCGGTTTGGAAAAGCCGGTCAATTGTCGCAGCAGCGATTGATTGATTCGACTGATCCTAACGCAGAAGCAGACCGAAGAATCAATGAGAAAATCAACAAGGGTTATCGATTTGTTGGACACGTCGGTATTGATCATCAAGGGCGGCCATTTGAACTCTCAAATGCGCTTGATAGTGTCGCGTGCGCCAATAACGTCAGTTGGGAGTTTCGTACTCGCAAGGACGTCAATGGCCAAATCTCGCTGGCGCAAAAAGCGTTGTTCGATATGGCAAAGCTGCTTGAAGCCTATGGCTTGGCTGTTATTGATGATAACCGGGTCAGGATTGGAGAATGGTCATTAGGGTTTTGCAAAAGCGAATTACCTAGTACCAATCAAATCAGCATGGTGTCAGGTGAAGGCGCTGGCATTGTTAACACTGATGATGGCCCGTGGCCATTGTTGCTGTTACTGGCCTTTAAGCGTCAATTACCACCTCTGTGTTCGCTCACAGTAGCGAGTCCTGAAGGGATAGAAGTATCCGACCAACTGAAGTTGGAAAAAGATGTATTGCGGTTGCTAGGCAGTGATTTAGAGCGGGTTCGCCCGATTGCTGAAGCACTGGACTTAATGCCTGCGAAAATCGATCTCAACCAATCGTCGCCTGATTCGCAAAATTACTATTTCTGATAGTGATGTTGCCATTAGCGCGTCAACTACTACCACCCAAACGGGGGCCATTGCTCCTGCTGGGAGTGGTGCGTCCCCATCTCGCATGAGGATGCACTATGAGTATTCAAACCCTCGACAAACTTTTGATTTGTCACATCGACTGTTCCATCTGGAGCGGTAGAAAAAAACTAAGGCCTGAAGATTTCAGACTAGCCAATGGCAGCCAACTTCCACCGAAGGATGTTGCCAGCTTAGGGAGTAAAAAAATTTGCGACCCTGAGGCATTGGCGAACTTTGAAAGGCTTAAGAAAGAAGCGCAGCGCTTGTGTGAGCAAGTCGGTGTGCGGTTTTTAGGTGGCTATGCCGTCCCTGAAGACCGAATTGATCAGATTGTTCCAGAGCTTGACCGGATCGGTCAGGAGTTTGCGCAGTGTAAGCAGTTGTTCTTGGACAACTATGATCAGGTGACGTTTGACTGGGTTGCGAAACACCCGGAATTTGCAGATGCAATCCGACGTGCATTATCACCCGTCGAAGACGTGGAACAACGGCTTCAGTTCGATTATGCCATCTATCGAATGCAACCGGCTGAACAAGCTGGAGGCTTAGATGACAAGGTCAATGGTATGGGACACACCCTCTTTAGGGAGGTGGCTCGTGATGCCAATGAACTGTTTGAGCGTTCCGTTGCAGGAAAGAATCAAATCAGTCAGCGAGCCCTTAATCCGCTCAAGCGATTAAGAGACAAGTTGGATGGTTTGTCCTTCCTGGATCATCGAGTTCAGCCGATGGTTGAAGCGATGGACAATTTATTTGTTCGTCTGCCAAAGACCGGCCCTGTGACAGACAATCTCTATTACGAACTGATGGCGACCATTTTAATTTTGTCTGATCCAGACAAGATGAGAATGCACGGTGAAGGTCAATTGGATATCAGACAACTGATGCCCAAACCTGAACCCAAACCCGCACAGCCAGTATCTGCTCAGGCAGATAACTTACGTGCAATACCACAACCAACCGTCAGACCAAACCTTGGTTCGACTGTACCAAACTCATTTTATTTCTAACGTCCTTGAGGGCATGTTGCCCTTAAGGGCGCATGTCCTCTGAACTATGTAAGAGGAAATTATGCAATCAACCATCCATAACCCCAGCCAACTGAACCAGTTTGAAGCACATTTTCGTGGTGTGACTGATGCGGTTGAAAGTGAATCGATACCAGAAGTGGCGTGTTGTCGAACGTTAGTACAACGGTCGTACTCAACACATAGTGTCTTGATCCCCAAGAACCCTGTTTTGATCGCAGATGCGGACGCACAAGGAGTTTGGGTAACGGCCATGGTATTTGTTCCAAACATGGCATTGCAGCAAACCGCTTATGAGCGGGCCTGGCTGCAATATCAACACGAGGTGTCTACTCAGTTACAAGACCAGTACGGTCTGACATTGGATGACATCCTGAGTTTAGACCAGCTTAAAACGTCATTTGAGCAGCACGAGAGTCCAGCTCAATTGGTGGCTTGGTTAGGTCAAAAATACGACCTGGATAAGCTAAAAGCACAGGTTTAAACACTTACATTCCCAGCGGGGAAACGCTCCCGCTGAGGGAGTATTCCCCCTAATGATTAGGAGACTCCCATGAATCATCCATTAAAAAACGCACTGCCAATCGTTGCCGCCGCTTATGGCGAAAAGTTTGGTGTGAAGGTGCTTATTCAAGGACAAGATGCGTTTACCGATGGTGAGCGGATTGTGATCCCAACAGCAAACCCAGACGACCCACACTATCAACAGATAGCTTGGGGTTATCTGGCTCATGAAGCGGCGCATATTCGGCATACCAATTTTGACATGGTGAAGAAGGCGTCGTCTAAGCCGATCCGTAAGGCACTTCTCAATATTATTGAGGATGTGCGCATTGAAAACGAATTGGCAAAGGATTACCCCGGAACCCGGCGCAGTATTTCGCAAGTGATTGAGTACATGGTGGACACACAGCAAATGTGTGTACCTGAACAGCCTGAGCCTGCATCTAACTTGCAAGCCTGGTTGTTGTTTCGCTTGAGATGCCATTTTCTGGGCCAGAAAGCGCTGACGCCTTTGTATCAAGCTGTTGATGAAAGAGTGAGACAACTCTTTCCTGCCGCAGCGATGAGCCGGTTAAGCGCCATGCTGACAGCAGTGCCTAGCCTGGCATCTACAGGTGAAGTGCTGAAACTTGTCGATGCCATCGTTGCCATGTTGGAAGAAGAGTCTCGTCCACCACAGAATGAGTCTGATGCTGATGGCGGTGATGACATTGGACAAGATGTGAGTAATGACAGCAATAGCAGTAGTGACAGTCAAACCCCGGAAACAGGTTCGTCTGCAACAGGGGATGCTGCTGAAACGAGTGATTCTGATAACTCTGATCAAGCTGACAATTTGCGACAAGCCTTAGAGGCCAGTGCCGCTCAGTTTGAACCCGATACCTTTGCCCAAGTGGCAGAAGTGTTGTCGGAACAAGCTGAAGGACATCTGGGCGTCACACCACTCAGTTTGCCCCAAGCAGAGCAGGCTATGTTGGGTGATGAGGCTATCTTGACCTTATCGGCGTCTGAGTCTGCTCAAATTCGAGCCCGACTTAGGGGCATGGTTCAGTCCAGTCAGGACAATCGGAATCATGCCAAACGGCACGGTCTTCGAGTTGCAACCCATCGTCTTGCCGCTTCACAAGCAGGTGAGTCGAGATTGTTTATTCAAAGGCAACCTCGCATTGCGCCTAATGCTGCTGTGCACTTGCTGGTCGATATATCGGGTTCAATGGGTAAACCCATTGGCGAAGGTAATCGAAAGTACTTTCATGTTGCCAATGAAGCCGCTTTGGCTTTGGCCATGGCACTGGAAGGCATACCGGGTGTTGTACCTGCGGTCAGTTATTTTCCTGGTATTCATCAGGAAGTTTCTATCGCATTATTGCCCAAGCAATCGGTTCGACATCGGGCCGCCTGTTTTGACCAAAAACCACGAGGTTGTACGCCTATGGCACAAGCAATGTGGTTTGCGGCAAACAGTTTGTTAGCGCAAAAACAGAAGCGAAAGCTAATGATAGTGCTAACGGATGGTGACCCAGATGATTGGGCTGCCACGCATGACATTGTTGACCGGTGCAGACGCAGTGGCTTTGAGCTGCTGGGGATCGGGATTCAAACACGCAGTGTTGAGAAATTCTTTCCTCAAAGCATTGTGATTAATGACGTCAAAGATCTAAAGCGTGAGTTATTCGAAGTAACACAACAACTGTTAATTCAGTAACCACATCAATTATACCACCCTGCGGGGACGATTCCGTCCCCGTCAGGGCATGGGTTCGTCTCCGCTTTTTTTGGAGACTCCTATGAAAAACAAAAAGTTCTTAGCTGGCGAAGAAACCGGTACTTATATCGTTCCTGAGCAAGTGACTGAAGCGGATATCTTAGATATGGCGCTCAAGCTTGCCCGTGGTCGATTAAGTAAAGGTCGAAAAATTGAACAGCCATCGTCGGCGTTCTCATACCTGCAAACACTGATGCACGAGTATGAGCACGAGGTTTTTGGTGTGCTGTTTCTTGATACAAAGCATCGCGTCATTCGATTTGAAGAGCTGTTCAAAGGCACTTTAGATGCGGCGAGCGTGTATCCAAGGGAAGTAACAAAACGAGCGCTAGAACTTAATGCGGCAGCAGTGATACTGGTTCATAACCATCCATCGGGTGATCCTGAACCCAGTTTAGCTGATAAACGCATTACTCATCGACTTCGTGACGCCTTGTCACTTGTTGATATTCGAACGCTTGACCATGTTGTGGTCGCATCCGAGGGCTGCGTTTCGCTTGCCGAGCGCGGTTATCTTTGATGAATGGGCGCATTGCCCATTCTCCTCCATCACAAAAGCAGTCCCATCAACACACATCATCACAGCTCGAATTTCTATTTGAGTTTGATGATGCCCCAGTCACTTGGTCTGACACGGAAATCTGGCAGTTACGCGAAGGCATTCTATTGGATGCGATCCGTGTATTGCTGGATGGTCGCGTCAGTACTCGGTTGCGCAAGGATGTGTTGTCGTGGATTCAAAATGACGAATTAGCGCCATTTTGCTTTCGTGTTTGCGCAATGGCTGCGGTTGTCGATCCTGATGTGCTTCGTGATTCCATCATGTGGCTATTAAGACGACATGGTATCCAGCTTGACTAACGTTCCTGCATTAACCAAACGGCTGAATGCAGGACCCAAGCTGACTTACCACCTGTGGTAGGAGTCGGCTTTTTACTTAAGGAGGTTATATGGCGTTACCTTTACAAATTGAAACAGTAAGGCCATATCTTAATGGCCAATGGCTTCAAGTCTTGGCGGCATTGGTGCCAGAACTTGATGCCGCTATTGCTCGAAAAGGCCGTCATGTGGCTTGCCCTGTTCATGGCGGTCGTGATGGCTTTAGGCTGTTCAAAGATGCTGAATATACCGGAGGTGGCGTTTGTAACACCTGCGGTATCTTTCATGATGGTTTTGAACTGTTGTCTTGGATCAATGGATGGAACTTTGCTCAGTCTATTGAGGCAATCGGCCAGGTTCTTGGTATTCAACCCGGACAAATACAAGCGCCTACTCGGCCAATACCGAGTAACGCTGTTGATTGGAAGGCTAAAAAGCAGGACGAGGACAAAGCGATTATCCATCGCTTGAATCAAACTTGGGGAGAAACGCTATCTCTTGCAGATACTCGTGCGCAACCAGTTTGGAACTACTTGCATCGTCGTGGCATTGTGACGCGGCTTCGCCCTGAATGGGATTCGGTGCTGAGGTTTCATCCAAGCTTGCCTTACCATGATGAAGATGGTCTGTTTATCGATAGCTACCCAGCGCTGCTAGGTAAAATCGTTACTCAGCAAGGGCGTTCGGCCACGTTTCATCGGATCTACCTAAGTGAAGATGGATTCAAAGCGCCGGTTGAAAAGCCTAAAAAGATGATGCCGATACCAAGTGACAGAACAATCACAGGTGGTGCCATTCCGATAGGTGAGCCTGGTGAAGTACTAGGTGTTTCTGAAGGTATAGAAACGGCCCTAGCGGTAACCAGAGCAACGGGGCAAACATGTTGGTCGGTTGTGAATGCAACGCTACTGGCTAGGTTTGAACCACCAAGTAATGTGAAAATGCTGTACATCTGGGCAGACCACGATCTCTCTGAGACCGGCCTGAATGCAGCGAATGAACTCAAGAAAAAAGCCTGGCAAAAAGGCATTCTGACACAAGTCTTGATCCCTCCGATACCAACGTCACTCGGCGTGAAAAGTTGGGATTGGAATGATGTGCTGAATGTTTACGGTGCCATGGGCTTTCCGAAAGTTCATCTCTGATCCAAGGGGCTTCGGCCCCTTTTTTTGCGCCTTGCATATTTGAAAAAACATGGAGAATGAAAAATAGATAACCAATAGGAGAAACAAATATGATGGTATTAACCCTGTTAACAAAGCAGATTGATGGGAAAGCTCGGCCATTGAAGAGGTGCTAAACACCTCAATCAGACCTACAGGTTTTATACTAGTTGGCTAAACGGTAGGTACCACCTCTGGTTAAGGCAGATTGGTATGCGGGGCGGGCTTGGAGCCGTTTGATCCAAGCTGTCAGGTTGGGGCGTTGGTGTAATAGACCAAATGAGCCTGCAATCTCCCCAACAAAGCTCATCTGGATATCTGCGGCACTGAACAGTTCATCTAGCAGAAAGGTTTTACCCTCCAACGAAGCTTCAACAAAACCCAAATGATTATCTAGTTCGCTGTTTATGCGCGGCTGCAGAGCTGCACCTCCATCTCCCAGAGGATCAACATAAACCTTCAACAGCAGAGGAAGCATTGCTGATCCCTCAGCGTAGTGAAGCCATTGCACATATTGCTCATACGCCCGGCTTTCAGGAGTAGGGTGCAGGAGGTCTCCAGCATATTTTCTGATGAGATAATCAATAATTGCCCCGGATTCATGGATGATGAAATTGCCGTCTTCAATGACCGGCGACTTACCTAATGGGTGAATGTGCAACAGCTCTGGTGGCGCCAAATGTGTAACCGAATCACGCTCATAGCGTTTAATGTCGTACTCAAGGCCTAGCTCTTCGAGCAACCAGAGAATACGCTGTGAGCGCGAATCGTTTAAGTGATGAATGAGGATCATATATAACTCCGGAAGATTTGTGCGAGATGAGTGAAGAGGCGGTTTTGCTGGGTGACTACCCACTCAAGTGTTAGATTGTTACTATCTCACATCATATACGACCAGTCTAATCATAATGCACCGCCGTCTTGCAGCCAAGCGTAATAAAAGTATTCGGTCGAGCGTTTGTTTTCCATAGGTTTCCGTGCACAACCAGAGTCTCTAGTCTAGACAATTGGTCTAGTCCGGCTTAGAATCTACCTATGAAATCAAAAGTTAATGTTCACGATGTACGTAGTCATATCTTGGAAACCGGCCAGTGTATTATCAGTGGTAAAGGGTTTAGTGCTGTCGGATTGAGCGAAATTCTGAAGACCGCTGGTGTGCCTAAAGGGTCCTTTTATCATTATTTTGGATCCAAAGAGGCCTTTGGTGAGGAATTACTAAAGAGCTATTTTTCCGGCTACCAAGCGTCTCTGGAGGCACTGCTCTCTCGACCGGGTTTGTCCGGAGCAGAGCGATTGATGAGTTACTGGGAAGCCTGGCTGGAAACTCAGTCGGCCTGCGACCCGAAAGGCAAGTGTCTGGCGGTCAAACTTGCAGCCGAAGTTAGCGATTTATCCGAAACTATGCGTATTGTGTTGCAGCAGGGAACAGATCGAGTTATCGCAAGACTTGCCCGAGCGGTTGAAGACGGCATTGCTGATGGCTCGTTATCTGCTCATCTGGATGCGAAAACGACAGCGTCAACTCTCTATCAATTATGGTTGGGTGCGAGCTTGCGTGCGAAAATCACACGCAGCCGTGAGCCCATGGAGTCTGCGTTTGAGGCAACACAAGGTTTGCTGGGGTTAAAAAAGAACTAATCGGTAAAAATTTTCATCCAGTTATAGACGACCAGTCTATTTATAAAAATAGGGAATCCTTATGAGAGCAGTTGTTCTGCGGGCCCCGGGTGGGCTGAATCAATTAGAGCTGAGAGATCTGCCCGATCCTGGTCAACCTGGAGTGGGACAGATACGCGTGGCAATACATGCAACCTCCCTCAATTTCCACGACTTACTGGTCGCTAATGGGAGTATCCCAACCACTGATGGGCGAATTCTAATGTCTGACGGTGCGGGAGTGGTCGAGGCTGTGGGTGAAGGCGTGACTGAGTTCGCTGTTGGCGAAAGTGTTGTGTCTAGTTTTTTCCCTCAATGGCAGGACGGTCGCGCATTTGATGATGTGGGCAGTTTCCGAAGAACGCCAGGTGATGGAATAGACGGTTACGCGACTGAGTATGTGGTGCGGCCAGCACACTATTTTACCCATGCGCCTTCGTGTTGGGGCCATTCCGAAGCAGCGACGATCACCACAGCTGGCCTGACAGCATGGCGGGCTTTGGTGGTTGAGGGGGGAATCAAGGCCGGTGATAGTGTGCTGTTGCTCGGCACCGGGGGGGTATCTATTGCAGCCTTACAGATTGCCAGAGCCATGGGTGCGCGCGTCATCGTAACCTCCTCCTCTGACAAAAAGCTTGAAAGGGCTCGGTCTCTTGGGGCAACCGATGTTATTAACTATCGGACGAATCCTGATTGGGGTACTGAAGTGCTCGAATTGACGAATGGACGGGGTGTTGACCACGTTGTTGAGGTCGGTGGACCTGGCACGCTTGCACAGTCCTTGCAGGCGGTTCGCGTTGGCGGCCACGTAGCTTTGATTGGCGTGTTGACAGGACGAGGTGGCGATGTACCCACCTCGTTGTTGATGGCCAAACAGGCTCGCTTGCAAGGGTTGGTGGTTGGCAGCCGTCGTCAGCAGCAGGAATACGTTGCAGCGTTGAAACAAAACAATCTTCGCCCAGTGATCGACTGCAGTTTCCCTCTAGATCGTTTAGCGGATGCTTTTCGGCTTCAGGAAAGTGGTAGCCACTTTGGCAAAATCGTTGTTGAGTGGTAGCCGCAGGGCACTCCTATAGTTTAGTGCTTTCTTGCGCCGGGAATGCCTGCTGGAGAAGTGACAGTATCCACTTGTGCAGCGGGTCCCGGCTTGAGCGAGGGTGCCATGCGGCAATGACATCGAAGCAGGGTGGCGAGTCATCGAGCAGGATCGGACGAACCAGCGGATTCGGCAGAATGCGTGAGGGCAGGAAGGCTATGCAGTCGGTTGAGGCGATACAGGCCGGTGCAGCTGAGAAGCTCGGTACCGACATGACGATATTTCGGCTGTAGCCCTTGCTCGCAAACCAGTCATCCGCTGAACCGATCAGGTTTGCCCTTGTCGGGGAGACGATAATCTGAGGCAAGTCGGCAATGTCTCCAATGGAGAGTTGCCGGTTTTGCAATGGAGAGTCGCTCCTTGTTACGCAGATGTGGTGCTCGGAGAACAACCATTTCGTTTGACAATTATTGGGGACGAACGCCGGAAAGGTTAAAGCCAGATCGAGGTCTCCAGAGGTCAGGAGCGGATACAGTCTATCGCTTTCAAAGTCCCTGATAATCAGCTTTAGCCCTGGAGCTTGAGCTCTTACCTTCGCCATCAACCTGGGCAATATAACTGCCACAGCATAATCCGTTGCGGATATCGCAAAGGTCGTTTGCACCTCGGCAGGATCGAACCTGTCAGGCGGTGCTAATGCCGCAAGACTCTCGAACACTGCATTTACTCTTGGCTCAAGCTGTTCGGCGAGTGGCGTGGGAATGATGCCCTGTGCGGAGCGCAAGAATAGATGATCTTGAAACGTGTCCCTTAGCTTGCTCAGTTGAGCGCTTACAGCCTGCTGAGTAAGGCCCATCTGGGCGGCGGCACGTGTCACGTTTCGCTCTTTTAAGAGTGCTTTAAAGACCCGTAGCTGCTTTAGGTCGATCAGACTAATATCATTCATATTTGTATTTGTAATAAACAATTACTGTTTCTGTTTGTGATATTACCACCGTAACATTGCCCTTGTCATGACTCGGTACCAGGTGCACGCGCAATTTTGAGTGCTAGTTCGCTATGGATTGTGTTTGGAAACGATGTTTCGGCAAAGGTAGGAGCAGAGAATGAGTCATAGTGCCACTAAAGAGAAAGCGCTAGAGAATATTAAGCCTAGCTATCGAATGCTAATTGGCGGGCAATGGGTAGACAGCCGGTCTCGCCGGATGATCCCAACGGTTAGCCCTGCCACAGGAGAAACATTCTCACATTTGCAGATGGCCAGTAGCGAAGACGTGGATTTGGCTGTAAAGGCTGCTCGTGAGGCTTTTCCCCGTTGGAGCAGCACATCTCCGATGGAGCGTCAGCGCGCGTTGCTCTCGATAGCGGACTTGCTTGAGGCTCGAGCACAAGAGTTTGCGTACTTAGAAACTCTGGATAACGGTAAGCCTTTGCGGGAATCCAGCCAAATCGATATCCCGCTGGCCGTTGATCATTTTCGTTATTTCGCGGGTGTTGTTCGCTCGCATAGCGACGAGGCAACGCAACTTGATAATCAGACTCTGAGTTTGGTGTTGAGTGAGCTTATAGGTGTCGTCGGGCAGATTATTCCGTGGAACTTTCCTCTGTTGATGGCGGCCTGGAAGTTGGCTCCGGCCCTAGCGGCTGGCAACACGGTTGTTATCAAACCATCAGAGATGACCTCGATTACTTTGCTCACTTTGGGAGAGATTCTTAACGAAGTATTACCTCAAGGAACCGTCAACATTGTTACCGGCGACGGTCCTGAGGCTGGACAAGCGCTACTTGATCACCCCGATGTCGACAAGTTGGCATTTACCGGATCGACAGCCGTTGGATATCGCGTAGCTAAAGCCGCGGCTGAAAAGCTAATACCGGCGACTCTAGAGCTGGGTGGAAAATCGGCCAACATTGTGTTCCCGATGCGAATATCGAGAAGGCTTTGGAAGGGATTATCATATCGATTTTCCTCAATTAGGGAAAAGTGTGTGAGTCCGGCGCTTGACTGTTTGTCCATCGGGCTATCTTTGACGAATTTATTGGTGTGCTTAAGGAGCGTTTTGAGGAGATAAAAGTTGGAGATCCTTGGACCTTAACACTCAAATGGGAAGGCAGTTCAGCCAGCAACAGATGGAAAGGATCCTCGGCTATATCGATCTGGCGACTCAGGAAGGCGCAAGGATAATTATTGCGGGAGCGACTGGTTGTTGCGAGTCTGGCCCGTAGTTGCTTTATCTCTCCGACGATTATTGTAGATGCCAGCAACAAAATCCAGTATTGGTCGGGAGGCTCACAAAATGGTGCTGGATAGTTACACCGAGAAGAAAAATATTATTATCAGCCTGAATGAGTCCGGTCTGGGGCTCTTTTAATGTAATGGAGCACTGTTTGCTCCGGTATGAAAACTTTATTTAAAGGAAATAGCGTTATGAATGTAAACCCTCTTTTTGAGCCCTTTCGTCTGGGTTCGCTTGAACTGAAAAATCGTATTGTTCTGCCGCCTCTCACGCGTTCAAGAAGCACTCAGCCAGGAAATATTCCGAACGATCTGATGGCTGACTACTATGCGCAGCGGGCTTCTGCTGGCTTCATGGTCACAGAAGGCACGCAGATAGAGCCCAGAGGTCAGGGGTACGCTTGGACGCCGGGTATTTTTACAGCGGCACAAATTGAGGGTTGGAAAAAAGTAACCGGTGCTGTTCATCGTGAAGGCGGCAAAATCTTTTGTCAGCTGTGGCATGTAGGGCGAGTTTCTCATAATTCTCTTCAGCCGGACGGACAGGCTCCGGTAGCACCCTCAGCCATTCGTGCAGAAGGTGTGAAAGTGTTCGTAGAAACAGCACCAGGGGAGGGCGCACTGGCTGATCCGGATGAGCCCCGCGCACTTTCAACCGAGGAAATTCAAGAGCTTGTGAAGCTATATGCTCGCGCTGCTCGTAACGCCGTGGAAGCCGGCTTTGATGGCGTAGAAATCCACAGCGCGAATGGCTATCTGGTTAACCAGTTCATCTCAGAGCATACTAATCATCGGACGGATCAATACGGCGGAAGTTTGCGGAACCGCCTGCGCTTCCTGGAAGAGATTGTGGCCGCAATTTCAGAAGAAGTGGGGGCTGAGCGCTTGGGAGTGAGGTTTGCTCCCTTATTCGAGAGCACGGAAGAGGCACGTGTTTATCTGGGATTGGTTGAAACAGACCCTCACGAAACCTACCTAGAAGCGGCAAAATTGTTAGAGCGCATGGGTATTGCCTATATTTCTATCGCTGAAGCCGACTGGGACAATGCACCAGAATTGCCTGACAGCTTCTGCAGTGCGCTCCGAGGTGCTTTTAGTGGCGCTCTGATTTATGCAGGCCGATACACTCCGGAGAAAGCGCTTCGTATGCTTGATGCTGGATACGGCGACTTGTTCGCTTTTGGGAAGCCGTTTATTGCAAACCCGGATTTACCGTATCGAATACGGCAAGGGCTGCCTTGGAACGAGGTTGATCCCACAACAATGTACGGTGGAACTGACAAGGGATATGTCGACTACCCCACCTACGATTCGCAGGCTGCCTCGGCGCCCAGAATACCTGAGAAGGTGTCGGACTAAATTTATCATCGTTCTGGATATGCGGGACATGTTGATAACGTCGGCACGGGCCTGTCCAGTTTATGGTGGAAAGGTGTGGCATGTTGAAATACTGATCCGAGAGAATTCATGAGGCGGACTAACGACCTTTTGAGGGGTTGTTACCCTTAAAGATTATAGTTATTTCAAAAAAATTATAGACGACTGGTCTATTCGAGGTTAAGCTGAAACTTGGCATGATAAGCAATTAGATTTCATGTTTTTATTTTCCCGGTCATCTAGATGACCGGTCTAGTAGTTTGCGGGTTATGAATAAACTCGAGATTTACAACCCAAACGCGCCCCACGCGAAAGGATTTAATTATGGCTTATGAAACACGAAACCCTTACACCGGCGAACTCTTGGAAGCGTACCCGGACGCGACCGATACTGAAGTTAATCAAGCTATTGAAAATGCTCATGCGGCATTTTTATTGTGGAAGGAAACTGAGTTTGCAGAACGTGCCTGTGTAATGCACTCCGCCGCAACCATATTACGTCGTGACGTCGATTTTTTTGCCAAGTTGTTGACAGTTGAAATGGGCAAGCTTGTCTCCGAAGCTAAAGCCGAAATCGCCTTGTCAGCGGATATCTTTGACTATTATGCCAACAATGCAGAAGCCTTACTGGCGCCTGAAAAGCTGCCAGTAGCCAATCCCGATGAAGGTGATGCTGTTCTGTCCGCAGAGCCTTTGGGGGTCTTGTTGGCAATTGAGCCGTGGAACTTTCCGTTTTACCAAGTGGCTCGTATTGCAGCGCCACAATTGTCTGCTGGCAATACCATGTTGCTCAAGCATGCCTCGAATGTTCCGCAGGCAGCTGCAGCATTCGAAAAATTAATGTTGGAGGCGGGTTTGCCCCAAGGGGCGTTCAAAAACCTTTATGCGACACGTTCGCAAATCGAAACCATCATTAACGATCCACGTGTCCATGGCGTTGCGCTGACCGGATCGGAAGGTGCGGGCTCGATTGTTGCCTCACAGGCAGGCAAAGCACTGAAGAAATCCACGCTCGAACTTGGAGGCGCAGACGCGTTTGTGGTGTTGGCCGATGCGGAAATGGAGAAGACCATTAATTGGGCGGTCTTTGGACGGCACTGGAATGGCGGTCAAGTCTGTGTCTCTTCTAAGCGCATGATCGTCGTTGATGACGTATATGACCAATTTTTTGAAGGTTACACCGCCGGCGTTGCGAAGCTTCGGGCAGGTGATCCGGCGGATCCTACCACGACGTTAGCGCCCCTGTCTTCCGAGGCTGCTGCAAACGAGATTAAAGACAAGATACGCCAAGCAGTTTTTTACGGAGCTACGGCAACGGAAGTTGGGCCAAAGGTTCCCAGTTCGGGTGCTTTTGTACAACCGACCATTCTGACTAATCTTTCAGAAGATAACCCGGCTCGATATTGGGAATTCTTCGGCCCAGTCTCGATGCTGTTTCGTGCGAAGGATGAGGTAGATGCAATACGCATTGCCAATGATTCACCGTTCGGGCTTGGCGGGTCTGTATTTACTGCCGACCCAAAGCGTGGTGCTGATGTTGCGAAACAGATTTCTACTGGGATGGTCTTTGTAAATCACCCGACCATGGCCAAGGCTGACTTACCTTTCGGTGGTATCGGGCGGTCGGGCTACGGTCGAGAACTGATCGGGCTCGGAATCAGGGAATTCGTCAACCACAAGCTCATTTCGGTGGTTGATATTGATGCGCCATTCTAGATGGTGAAGCACTAAACGATGCCCTCGAGGTATTTTGTTTTTAACCGTTCGATAGTCGAAAGAGGAGTGATAGATCATGAAAATCTTCTACAAAACCGCGGCGACGGCAACGGGCGGACGCTCGGGAACTTCAACCCTGAACGACGGCAGCTTTTCGGTCCAAATGGTTCGACCCGATAGCGATGAAGATGGCGTAAACCCTGAACAACTGTTTGCACTTGGTTATGCGGCCTGTTTCGACAGCGCGATGGAGATCACCGCAAAACAGCTCAAACTGAATGCCAAGGGGGCAAAAACTTCAATCGAAGTGGGTATCGGCCAACGATCCGATGGCGGATACGGGCTTGACCTCGACATCACTGCTCACTTGCCGGGCATGGCCCGCGAGGACGCACAACGCCTGGTCGAGGCGACACATCAGCTTTGCCCCTACTCCAATGCTACCCGCGGAAATATTAATGTCCGCTTACATATTGAAACTGAAGGAAACTGATATGAAAAATTTCAACTTTCACAACCCTACCAGAATTTTGTTTGGCAAAGGCAGTATTGCGGAGCTGAAAGATCAGGTTCCCGCTGATGCGAAAGTTTTGATTCTATATGGCGGTGGCAGTGCCGAACGTACGGGTGTGCTGGACCAAGTACGCGAAGCTCTTGCTGGCCGGGCAATCCTGGAGTTTGGAGGTATTGAACCTAACCCACGCTATGCTACAACGCTAAAAGCAGTTGAGATGATTCGCGAAAATGCCGTTACTTTCTTGCTTGCCGTTGGCGGCGGGTCGGTCATCGACGCCACCAAGTTTATTGCGGCGGCGGTAAAGTATGACGGTGACGCCTGGGACATTCTTACCTCACGTGGATCAGTCATTACCCAAGCGGTGCCGTTTGGCTCTGTGTTGACGCTACCAGCTACGGGATCCGAGATGAACTCTGGCGGGGTGATTACCAACCCAGAAAAAGAGGCAAAACTGCCGTTTAGTAGCCTTTATTGCTACCCGGTTTTCTCGGTTCTGGATCCGGAGGTCACCTACACTCTGCCATCTCGCCAGATTGCCAATGGTGTGGTGGACGCCTTTGTTCATACGATCGAACAGTATCTTACCTATCCAGTGGCCGCGCGGGTTCAGGACGGCTTTGCCGAAGCCCTGCTGCGCACATTGATTGAACTTGGCCCCAAGGCGCTTGAGACACCCGAAGATTATGACATTCGTGCCAATTTGATGTGGACTGCGACCATGGCTCTGAATGGGCTTATTGGTGCAGGTGTACCTCAAGACTGGGCCACTCATATGATTGGGCACGAAATTACTGCACTGAATGATACGGACCACGCCCGCACGCTGGCGGTTGTGCTGCCATCATTGATCGATGATCAGCGCGAAGCTAAACGTGAAAAGCTTCTCCAGTATGCCAGCAATGTCTGGAATATCCGCGAAGGATCCGATGATGAACGAATTGACGCGGTAATCGAAGCAACGCGCGGTTTCTTCGAGCAGATGGGTATCAAGACTCGGTTAGGCGACTATGACGTTGATGCTGACGGAATCAATCACATCGTTAGTGCCTTAAAGGAACACGGAATGACTGCACTTGGGGAACATAACGCTATCGGCCCCGATGAAGCTCGTCGCATTCTTGAAGCTGCTTTGTAGGAGGAGTCGAACATGAAACAAACAGACACCGCAAACCGCAAGCTCGTGTTGGCGAAGCGCCCTACGGGCGAGCCGACTCTGGACACACTAAGGCTAGAAGAGGAGGCGATTCCTTCTGTCGGTGACAATCAGATGCTTTTGCGTACCGAGTACTTGTCACTCGACCCGTATATGCGCGGCAGAATGAGTGATGCGCCTTCTTATGCTGCACCGGTTGAGGTCGGCGATGTCATGGTTGGCGGCACGGTTGCCAAAGTGGTTACTTCGAAGCTTGATGGCTTCGCGGAGGGCGACTGGGTGCTTAGCTTCAACGGCTGGCAGGATTACGCTCTTTCCGATGGTGAAGGGGTTACTAATCTTGGCGTTTCGCCAGAGCACCCATCCTGGGCACTTGGGATCTTAGGCATGCCTGGGTTTACCGCCTGGGCTGGCCTGACGCAGATCGGTGAGCCCAAACCCGGGGAGACAATTGTGGTGGCCGCGGCGACGGGTCCGGTCGGCGCAACCGTAGGCCAAATTGGCAAACTGCTGGGCTGCCGTGTTGTTGGCATCGCAGGCGGGCCGGAAAAATGCGCCTATGCGGTTGACGAGCTGGGTTTCGATGCATGCATCGACCACAAGGCACCAGACTTTGCGGATCAGCTTGCCAAGGCCAGTCCGGACGGCATCGATGTCTATTTCGAAAACGTGGGCGGCAAGGTTCTGGATGCGGTGATCCCGCTTTTGAACCCGCATGCGCGTGTGCCGGTGTGTGGACTGGTCTCGCAATACAACGCCACCGAACTGCCCGGCGGGCCAGACCGAATGAATTGGTTAATGGGGCAGATTCTTCGGAACAAGGTAAAGGTTCAAGGATTTATCATCTTTGACAGTTTCGGTCACCTATATCCGGAATTCGCCAAACAGATGGGTGCTTGGGTGGAAAGTGGAAAAATCAAGTATCGCGAAGAGGTCATTGGTGGCTTGGAAAATGCCCCGGAAGCCTTCATCGGCCTTCTCAACGGCGATAACTTTGGCAAGCGCGTGATCCGCGTTAGCACCACAAAATAGGGGAATTACATGAAAATTCTGATGATACTCACGTCCCATGACGAACTTGGAGACACTGGTAAAAAAACAGGCTTCTGGCTGGAGGAATTTGCCGCGCCCTATTACGTCTTCAAGGACGCTGGGGCCGACATCACCCTGGCCACGCCCAAGGGTGGACAGCCTCCCATTGACCCGTCCAGCGATAGCCCGGACGCACAGACTGACGACACTCATCGTTTCAAGGGCGATGCCGAGACGCAAAAGCATCTTGCGACTACGCTGAAACTGTCTGACATAACAGAAGTCAGGTTCGATGCAATCTTCTATCCCGGTGGCCATGGCCCGTTGTGGGACCTGGCCGAAGATGCTGACAGCAAACGCCTGATCGAAGCCTTTGCCGCCGCTGACTTGCCTGTTGGCGCCGTCTGCCACGCCCCCGCCGTATTCCGCCACACTCAAGGCACAGACGGCAAGCCCTTGGTCTCAGGGCGACGTGTGACAGGCTTCACCAACACAGAAGAAGAGGCTGTTGGCCTGACCAACGTTGTGCCCTTCCTGGTCGAGGATATGCTCAAAGCCAATGGTGGCAATTATGAGAAAGGCGCCGATTGGGCCAGCTTTGTGCTGCGGGACGGCAAACTCGTCACCGGTCAGAACCCTGCCTCATCCGCTGCCGCCGCGCACGAGATTCTGGCGTTGCTGAAATAACGGAAAACGACGACCGAATTGATCCAGCGCCACTATGAAGCCTCCTTCTATTCCGAATAGGTCGGGATAGAAGGAGGGGGACTTCGTACATCGTTCAGTCAGGGAGAAAACGCATGAGAATAATCAATCCAAGGGAAGGTGCGAATAAGTCCGAGATGTGAGATCATCGTGTTGTAACCTGAACCCAGAATGAGTAACCGGATGAGCCAGCAACTGACTTTTGCCGACAGTGAGTTTTCCAGTAAACGCCGCCAGACCCGCAAAGAAGTTTTCCTTGGCAGAATGGATGACTTGCTTCCCTGGGACAAATTACTTGGCGTTATCGAGCCTGTGTATCCCAAGGCCGGTAATGGTCGCAGGCCCTATCCGCTGGAAACCATGCTGCGTATTCACTGCATGCAGCAATGGTACAACCTGAGCGATGAGGCCATGGAAGATGCCCTCTATGAAATCGCCTCCATGCGCCAATTTGCTCGCCTGTCACTGGATAAAGCCATTCCAGACCGCACTACCATCATGAATTTCCGGCATTTGCTGGAGCAGCATGAACTGGCCCGCAAAATCTTCAGTACCGTTAATCACTGGCTAGCAGAGTGTGGCGTTCTAATGACCCAGGGCACCTTGGTGGATGCCACCATCATTCAAGCCCCCAGCTCTACCAAAAACAAACACAACAGCCGTGATGAAGACATGCACCAGACCAAGAAAGGTAACCAGTGGTACTTCGGCATGAAAGCGCACATTGGCGTGGACGCCAAAAGTGGCCTGACCCACAGTCTGGTGACCACGGCGGCTAACGAGCACGACCTCAATCAGGTTGGCAAGTTACTGCATGGCGATGAAGAATTTATCTCAGCCGATGCTGGTTATCAGGGGGCCGAAAAGCGCGATGAGCTCAGCGATGTCAGCGCAGACTGGCTTATCGCCAAGCGTCCCGGCAAAGTGAATGCATTGAAGCAACACCCGCGCAAGAACAAGCTGGCCATCCGTTACGAATACCTGAAAGCGAGTATCCGAGCGAAGGTTGAGCATCCATTTCGGATAGTAAAATGTCAGTTTGGTTTCGTCAAAGCCAGGTACAAGGGGCTGGCTAAAAATGACAGTCAACTGGCGATGTTATTCACCCTGGCGAACCTGGTTCGAGTTGACCAATTGATACGGGCACAGGCGAGATCTACCTGAAATGAGGAAATTGGCCTGAAACAGGGCCAAAATCAGCCACGAAGAGACGATTTTGGGCTTAAAATTGGAAAATTGAGCCACAGGACGTCGATAAAGGACGGTTTGGGGCGTCATATCGGGAGCTGCGGACCACTTAATCGCAGCTTCCCTGACTCTTTTAACTCTGTAGTCATCGTCAATGCGAAAGGGGTCATCATTTCCGTTTCACCAGAAACAACACGAGTGAAAGGTGTCCAATTAACAACAGACAGTTCGCTACAATCGTTGAACGCTAAGGCTCCAATCGTCACGAATCCGTTCGTATCCCCGGCAGGTAATTATCTAATAAGTATTTCGTACCCTATCTTCTCCGCACAAAAAGAGTATTTAGGTTACGTTAGCGGGAGCATTTATCTCGATAAGAAAAACATATTAATGAGCATACTTGGGCACCATGGCTACAGAGATGGGTCATACCTCTATGTTGTGGATAAAAATCGGACATTGATTTATCACCCTAATAAACAACGAGTGGGAGAAGTCATTGTCAATAATGAAGCAATAAATGAGGTGATTCAGGGAGAGAAAGGTGGGAAAGTTATCATTAACTCTCAGGGTATTGATATGCTTGCTGGGTACGCACCAGTCAATTATTCTGGTTGGGGGATAGTTGCTGAGAAATCGGAAAGCCTCACTCTGTCAGTGCTTAATGACCAAATGTGGAGTGTATTTGTGGCAACGCTTCCAATTGGTGCGCTCACGCTTTTAATTATTTGGATATCTTCGGTTTTTATCTCAAAACCATTATGGCAATTAGCGAGTGTCGTCAAAAACTTTGAAAGCCACACTTCGACTAAACGAGACTTAAATAAAGTGAAACCTTGGTATTTTGAAGCGTCACACCTGAAGCGTTCATTCGTCAGTACATTCAATATTGTATCCAACACAATTGATCAACTGCACCTCGATACCTTAACTGATTCTATGACTGGGTTGTTAAACCGCAGAGGTTTAGATAAGGCCATTGATAATTTGCGTATACAAAACACTCCATTTTCTGTGCTCGCTCTGGATGTTGATTACTTCAAAAAAGTGAATGATACCTTTGGTCATGATGTCGGTGATACTTTACTCATCAGTGTGGCAAATATGATCAAGGCGCAGGCGCGAGAGGTGGATATTGTCTGCCGATCTGGCGGAGAAGAGTTCATGGTTTTTTTAGTTAAAGCAGACATACGTCAGGCTGAGTACGTTGCCGAGAGAATTCGAAAGTCCATTGAATCCAATGAGTTTGATGTCGTAGGTCACGTGACGATTTCTATCGGAGTATCCCAATGGTTAGCCGAAAGAGAGCCGATTAGCGCCATTCTTAAAGGTGCTGATGATGCACTTTACCAAGCAAAACATAACGGTAGAAATAGAACTGAGGTATATAAGTTCAGATGATAAAATAAATGGATACTGATCTGAACACTCATCTAAGCGAGTTTGTCATACTTTAGATAATTTTTACTTAATTGTGCTACAACAGTTTTGCCCAGAAACGTGTTACAAAGAGTGGTCAAGTGTGTGTACCATTTTCCCATTTTAAATCTGTGCTTGACGCGTGCTAAAGAGATCCAATGAAATCATATTTCATGGTCCTTGATATCCAAAAAAATCCTCTTAAATGCAAGTAATTACAAGAGCTTAAGATGAATTCAAAATCCGTTGCCTTCGGGCGTAGCGGTTCAAGTCCGCTCACCGGTACCATACATAGAAAGGTCGCTTTTATAGCGGCCTTTCGTCGTTTTAGGTGTTTGAAAATGTTCTAATTTTCAGGTGCTTACCTCAAAACTCCTTTCCTGCTATCGCCTCTTTTCTTCCCAAAATAGACTCCCTTTATCTGTCTTAGAATTTCTCCCATGGTCCATATATGGTTCATCGCATGACGATTCTGTGCACAAGGGAATCCCAGTAAATCCAACAAACTCCGGTGACTGCTAACTCGTAAGCTAGTATTACCAAGGGCTGCGGAGTGGACGAACCATGGTCGTACCATGGTGACTTTACGGTGCTATGCGCTTCTGGTTTGGCTGCTATGTGGTTTCTGATCGTTTTGACGGATTGTCGAAAACCGTTTTGTTATGGGTAGAGAAGTGGACCCCGATGGTTGGACACATAAGCTAATTTCTTAAGTGGTTGATCTTGCTCATGCAGCGTATCTTTGTCTGCCGAAGTAGACTTCATCAGGAGTGATCCGCCCCGATAGTTTTGGACACCACGCTAAGCGAGTAAAATCGTTTAACGAGGTGAACAATGACATCAAAG
>NZ_CABHWW010000024.1 GCF_902170305.1 Yersinia alsatica
CTTTCATTTAGAGGATAATATTCTTTTGATACACCATTATAAATAATTCTTATTTTATTATCGGGGACAGCGCAAAAAATTTGTAAATCTTTGGCTGTATTTTCAGAAACACAGATCACCAAATCACTATTATCTATAGCCCTCTTCTTTTGCCAGGAATGAACCCATTTAGCAGGCCCTTGAATGAATCGTTCATAAGTAAAATCATGTACAGTAGTAACTGTAGGCAATTTAATTTTTGGTATTCTATAATAAGATGAGTGGAATATTGAATTATCATAAATCTGGCTATCTATTAAATCAGTGACAAAGAAATCGCGATATCTTTCAAGAAAACGAGGAGAAAGAGTGACGCTATTAGATGGGCCAATATCAGAGAATTTATCATCATATTGATACCAACGAAAATCATCAGGAGAGATGCGTGATAGTAACTCTTTGAAATAAACAGTTATTCCACCATTCTTTTGGAGAGAACTAATTATTCCGTCATAAATTATATCCACTACCTACCCCATTTTGTTTTTTGATAAAAAGGCTTTATTAAATACGATAATAAAAATAATATTATCGCATTAGACTATTTCCCTATCACCTTAATATAAAGACTTCTTAGGCATGTTCTTACTAACATTAGCAACAGATGACAAGTGATTAAAAATCTACTTTTA
Source organism: Yersinia alsatica (assembly GCF_902170305.1). GTDB lineage: Bacteria > Pseudomonadota > Gammaproteobacteria > Enterobacterales > Enterobacteriaceae > Yersinia > Yersinia alsatica. The sequence goes on from NZ_CABHWW010000024.1 coordinate 672, forward strand.
TTTAATAACAGTGAGTTTTTATATACAGATAAATAGCTCTCAAATCTCTTCTTATCAGAAACTCCTCCACCAGAATAATTTGCAATAGGTATATTTTCTAGCATCAGAAACTGCTCATTTGCAAGATATTTTCTTATTAATAAATTATGGTCAGCTGCTGAACCTGCATTAATATCATATTCTATAGGTGTTACAGATCGTCGTTTAAATACCATCGCCTGATGAGATGTTGGCATCTCTTTCCATAAGTTATCTATTTTTTTTGCAATCCTATAGCCATTATGCCTAAAAGCATCGTGAACATAATAGTCACCGTATATAACATCGTAATCACTGATAGCTGGGTATGACATAACATTATCTATTGAATGTTCATTAAAAAAAGTATCACCTGCATTCATGAAAATAATAAAATCTCCTGTTGCTAATTTCACTCCTTTATTCATTGCATCATAGATACCATTGTCTTGTTCGCTGCACCACCAATAAATTTTGTCCTCATTATTTTTTATAATTTCAACAGTTCCATCATCTGAGCCACCATCAACAACAATAAACTCTACATTTTTATATGTCTGTGATGTAATCGAATCGATGGTTTTCTTAATCTCAGATACATTATTATACACGACGGTAATAACACTCACTTTTGGGTGAGCAATACACTCATTATTATTTTCCAAATTTAAAACCGCTCCATACTTTTCTCGTCGCATAGCATTTTATATACGTTATTATATTCAGAAGCGATTACATACTCTGAGCGAATAGAAGCGCTCAAAGTTGACAGTATATTGCTATTACGCTTGACTGATAGTTGTTCTTGAATAGCATTATACAAGCTATCTACATCAATGGGATTCACTAGATGCCCATATTCGGATGTTGATATCAGATCCGGCATACCTCCGAGATCAAAAGCGATACAAGGAGTTCCACATGCAAGAGACTCGACTATAGTATTAGGTAAGTTATCTTGCAACGAAGGTGCAATAAAAATATCTACCGCTGAGTACAGCAAACAAAGTGTTATATCATCATAAATTCTCCCCATATAATGGGTCGGAATTCCTACATCTTCATCTGATTTTTCACCGCTGGAGCCAAAGATGATTAACTCTACGTCATTAATTTCATTACTTTGCTTTAGCTTGAGTAAAGCATTTTTAAGTAAAGCATATCCTTTCCGCGGATCGCTAGTACTAGACATAGCCCCAAAAAGCAGCAATTTCTTGTTCATTGGTAAACGCATTATTTCGCGAGCGATCTTTTTATCTATAGGACGATAGAGTTCATGGTCTATACAATTACTGATTACTGTAACTGGATGTTCCTTGAACAAGGAACTAGAACTTACGCACCCACCAAGCCATCTGCTTGGTGAAACAAAAAGTATAGATTTATTTCGTAAGTGATTATATTTATGTTTATAAATTATGCGATCTATATCAATGCCAATAATACCCTTCACCCGATTTAATTTAGAGTATGCATTTTTATAGCGTTCTGCAAATGTATCATCATAGTGTTTACAACCCGAGAAGGCCCACATGTCATGTAAAGTCCAGACTATTGGCTGCTGAATACGGCTAATTTCTTTTATTGATAACATTTCCCCTCCAATCCAATGTAAGTTAATAACATCAGGGGAAATAGTATTAATATATGAGTGTAGACCAGAAGGAAATATATTAAGTGAACGTCGAGCAGTACTTGAATCTTTCTGCAATTTAAGAAGTTGTACTGAAACAAAATTCATTATTTTTATTCTTAACTTTATTAATTTAGAAACAGTAAAAACATGAGGGTCATCAGACATTTTATGCACGACCAACATATTACTATCTAGCCCAATCTTACGTTGAGCTCTATGTAATCTATATGCTGCTCTTGCCGCTCCACCATCGAGATCACTATAGCAAATATGTAATATTCTCATTTCAGTTTTTGTTCAATTTATTTTTAAGTAGTGTGCTAAAAGTTAGTATATCTTTAGATAAAGGCAGAGGTTTGGGGGATTTCAATGCTTTTTCTAGAGTAGTAACTAATTGATCAGCGTCCATTGTTATCATAGAAATTAGTTCTACTCCGTATTTTTCTGCCAAAGAGCATACTTTCCCTTTTCCCAGCGTATAATCTAGTGCTACTGAATTAGTTCCCAATCCAAGAGAAAAGACTAAGGAATGAAACCTCATACCTAATAAAGCATCAGCAGTGCTAAACGCATTGCAATACTCAATAGGGGACATTTCGGGTCCGAGTAATGATTCATCGGTACTGGCCATTATGTCTTCATGCCCACGGAAAAGTTTTCTGTAGAACCAACGATCGTCAGATCCAAAGTGGTTTGTGCACATCGGTAATGGACGGATAACCAGAGATGGATCTTTTGCAATTAATTGCTTTAATGCATCAACTATTGTTTTTTCATAATTATTTTTAATTGCGATGCATTCATTTTCTGATAAGTCACGAGCATATTCTTTATAAGGAAAATCGCGTAACCCTAATAGCAGAATTTTTTTACTTCGATCATCTTTTTCTGTATGTAGCGACGGCTGGATAGTAGACAACCATGTGAATGCTGGATCTTCCGCTACAACATCCTCTTGCGTGTCAATACCTAATTCAGAGGCATAGTCTTTTGAACGTTTATCTCGATAAATTCGGATATCTGATAGTCCTAAAATACTAGCCATACTACGGTTATGCCACTTACTTCCGTAGGGACCAACACCACATCCTGCGAGGATTGTTTTTGTACCAGCTGATTTAGCTCGTTTGAATATAGCCTCAATAGGTGCTAGAGAGTTAATTCCCATTATTGGACCACCACCAAAGACTACATAATCCATATTAGCTGCCATCGACGCACCTCCTTCAGGCGTCACGATATGTGTATTATGAAATTCAGGCATCTGAATACGCGTCATTTGGCTTACATACGGGAATAGCGAGACAACTATAAATTGTGTATCTTCTCCGAGATATTCTCGTAAACAATGCATCACTCCAGCAATGATACCTTTATCACCTAATGTTTCGGTACCATACCAACCACAAATCAATACACGCTTGCCAATTTTTAATTTTATTGTCGGCTGTTCTTCAATAGAAAGATAATATTTAAGATTCTTTGCAAACTGCATTTTATGTCGTAGTTCATTTAAAAAATTAAATCCTGGGATTTTTTTGGCTTTATCTTTTAGTTTTATTTTAAACTTCTCTTCTAGTCGTTCAATAAATATTGAACGATATAGTTTTTTATCCGGTATCCCTACATAATCATGATGACAGCTATCACATTTAGTTTGTATGATTTCTTTTAGATGATCTTTATTGTCGAAAAATACCTTTAGAGGATCTCCTTCTGAAATATCCTTCATTAATACTTTACTTTGTACAGCACAATAAGCCAATTCTCCTTTTGCAGTAATTGTTGCACCGCGATGTTTCCAATCACATCCGGCGCCCCTTGGCTTATCCAATATTATTTGATTGATTAATGAACGATAAAACAAACGTTGCATTGAATCTGTTTCGTAAAATTTAATAACACCTTCAAGAAACTCAACAAATTCATATTTTTCTTCAAATGTTAATGCGTAAGGATCAAGCAAATTTGCTGTATAAAGGCGTTGATGAGGAACACCCTGTCGAAATTTTATATAAACTCCCTTTCTTATACAAAATTCGAGTAAATCAGGCAAATGGAATACATTTTCACGTATTACGGTACATCCAATTCTCACATTATCGACCAATGGGTACTCGATAATAAAATCAATGACTTTTTGAGCATTTGCAAAGTTACCACTTCTTCCTCTAACCAAATCATGAATTTTTTCAAAACCATCTAGTGATACCATTACGTCAAACTTAATATTTTTTTCGCGTAGTATCGGTGCAATAGTTTTTATTTTTTCAATAACTTGAATGTATTTATACGCATTAGTTATTAGAGATACATGCTTCAATTTAGGTAGCGATGCAACTACAACCTCAACTAGTTCATGTAAATCCTCTCTAAGGGTCGGTTCTCCTCCATTAAAACCAATTCCTTCGACTTCACTAAAAAGCTCACTAGCCAACCCTTTTCGTAGTTGCATTACTGTTATGTCAGTACTTTTTTTATTTTCCCAAATACGACACATTTGGCATTTTGAATTACAAATATCGATAACTGGAAATTGGATTACTGTTGGCTTTTGTAATGGTAATGGCCGCGGAGCGAACAAACATCTAAGTTGGTTTATAATTGATACTAGTTTCATAAAAATCCTACAAGTTACTTTTTTTGCATCCAGTTATAATTTAATAGGGTCACTATTAATTTATATGCTTGTGTTGGTAGAAAAGATTTTGTTTTCAACCAAAACATGCCTCTTAATGATGGTATAAAAAAATCAAAAATATAAAATGCTGATGCTAATCCTGCAACCGTGGCTATTGCTGCACCTTTCACGCCGTATATTGGTATTAATGCAATATTTAAAATGAAATTAATAAGCAATCCAAATAAATTTCTGTACAAATTTAATTTTAATTTTTTCTCTGCAACAAGCCATGAACCTGAAGATATTCCCATACAAAGAAATACAGCTCCCCAAGTATGTAGTATAACTACGCCAGCACTATCTAAGTATTGACCACCATAGATAACTCTAATAATAAAACCACCAAACAGAGTAAAGAAAATAGCCATTAATAGTGACATATAAACCAGGAGTGTACTTAACATAGACACCCCGTTAAGAAAGCTTATATTAGATACTTTTCTTAGTTCTATTAGCTTTGGAAAAGTCGCTGCGACAATAGCTGTGGGAACAAAGTACCAAGCTTCACTAATTCTTGTTGCAGCTGAATATATACCAACACTAGCTGGACCTTTCATTAACTGCAACATTATTTGATCCATTTTCATAAATAGTATCGCACCAAACCCCGCGATTATTTCTGGCCATGACTCAATTAATAACGCTTTAGTTTTCTGCATATTAAAGTTTCGATAAGAGACAAAATATGGCCCATTACTTCTATTGCAAATAAAATAAATAATAATTGCTGTTATGGCATATTCTATTGATACTGCACTTACAAACCATATAAGTGGAAGTTCTAGTAATATAAAAACCATCCGAATTAAAGCGGATATAATAAACCCAACCGTTCGGCAAAGACTAATTATCTTAAATGATGATAAGCCTTGTTGATGATAATCTAGAACATCTATCGAAATAAAAACAACTGAAGAAAGAATAATCGCTATATTTAAACTATCTTGGGAGGTAGATATGGCATAAAAAATAAATGAGATTATTATCCAAATTAGTAACGATGCTAAAAGTCGAAGATATAATGATGTAGAAACAATAACTGAGCGTTTGGTTCGACTCATAATTTTGTCAACGACTTCTCGGACTATAATTCTATTTAATCCGAGAGAGGATAAAACCGTAGCTATCGTTAAAATTGCTATATAATAGTTTAGCTGTCCAAATTCGACAGGCCCTAAATAACGGGCTATTATAGCGCTTATAAATACGCTAACAATAAGCCTAATTACCTTTTCACTTACCATCCAAAATGTATTTTTAATTACCACCAGTTCTACACCTAATTAAGTTTTTGGAGTGTATGCCAGATCTTATCTATTAATAATATAATTTACCGCAGTGTGCCAGGAGTTCAGAAAATTGCATATCCATAAAGGTTACTTGGTTTTAAAAACGCTACCGCCCTTGGCTCACAGCAACCAATACACTGATAGATAACACACCAAACTAGTAATACTCTCCATTGAGGCCATCTGTATGTGCTTTACAATAAGCCCTTACCACACTTCAAGTAAGAAAATACAGAGCCTTGCAACTAATTATTCTTTTAATTTTCCAACATATAGCCCATCATTACAAGAGAAATGTGAAACATATCATTTTTAGATATTTCACAACACACAACTAATTACCATCATGAAAATATTGAAATATCAATTCGTCTTATTCTGATTTAAAAAATAAAAACTACTCTTTCTTACTTTATTAAATTGGAAAACCACTCTTGCACATGTAATTATTACAGATAATACGAATATAGCCACTATAAGACACTTTATAATTATCACTACAAATGTTACCTAACTAACTGTTCTAAAAGATCAATATGGCTCTCGTCGTCGTTCAGTGCCGGAATATATTCAAATTTCTCGCCGCCTGCATGTAAGAAAATTTCTCGGTTTTGCTCTTTGATCTCTTCCAGTGTTTCCAGGCAATCAGCAGAAAAACCGGGGCAAATCAGCTGAATATGCTTAACACCTTGGGAAGGTAGACTTTTTAATGTCTCGTCTGTATAGGGGGTAAGCCAAGGCTCGCGGCCAAATCGAGATTGATAAGTCATCATGATCTGTTCTGCGGGCAAAGTTAATCCTGCTCGTAATGCATAGCTGGTATCTTCACAACGCTGCGGATAGTCATCCCCTAAGCGGGCATAGCGTTTGGGAATGCCATGGAAAGAGAGCACTAGCCGATCAGGTTTCCCATGTTGCTCAAAAGCACGTTCAACACTTTGCTTCAACGCCGAAATATAAGCTGGATGTTCAGCATAATCACGGATAAATGACACCGACGGTAAGCGGCGATAGCCTTTCAAAATACGAGCAACAGCATCCCAAACCGCAGCACTTGTCGAGCAAGAATATTGCGGATAAAGCGGCAAAACCACCAGCTTGGTCACGCCTTGTGATAATAGTTTATCAATTGCATCAGGTAGATTTGGCGAACCATAACTCATCCCCAGCTCGACGGGAATATCAGGCATACGTGCGGCTAGCGCTTTTTGCTGTCGCCGACTATAAACCAGTAAAGGCGAGCCTTCATCCATCCATACTGACTGATATAATTTTGCTACGCGCGGTGAGCGAATCGGCAAAATAACGCCACGTAACAATGGCCACCACAGCAAGGGGGAAGTATCAACCACTCGGCGATCACTCAGGAACTCAGCCAGATAGCGTTTGACCGCTTGTGGTGTCGGGGCATCCGGTGTCCCCAGATTAACCATCAGTACGCCAAGCTTGCTTTGCATCATGCATAAGTCCTTGTTGTGGGTATTGCGTCGATTATTTTAGCGGGTGAAGACAGTGTCGACGATATCCGTAAAATAAGAAAGGCGACCTTAGGCCGCCTTAGCTATCTTACCATCCAGAATTAACCGAGAATAGTCGCCAGTTCTGCACTGACTTCTGCTACTTTACGGGTTCCGTCCAGTTTAAAATACTGTGTGTTTCCTGCATCAGCTTCTTTGCGATAATAAGAAACCAAAGGCGCAGTTTGTTGATGATATTCAATCAGACGTTTACGAACCGTGGCTTCCTGATCATCTTTACGAATAGTCAGATCTTCACCAGTGGCATCATCTTTATCTTCAACTTTTGGCGGGTTGAATTTAATGTGGTAAACACGGCCTGAAGCAGCATGTACCCGACGACCGACGATGCGCTCAACAATCAGCTCGTCCGGAACATCGAACTCCAGCACATAATCAACCTTGATACCGGCTTCTTTCATGGCATCAGCCTGAGGAATGGTACGCGGGAACCCATCTAACAGGAAACCGTCACGACAATCGTCCTGTGTGATGCGCTCTTTAACCAATGCGATGACCAGCTCATCAGTAACCAGCTTGCCGGCATCCATAATTTCTTTCGCTTTCAGACCTAACTCAGAACCTGCTTTTACAGCGGCGCGCAACATATCACCAGTAGAGATTTGCGGAATACCGTATTTCTCCATGATGAATTGAGCCTGAGTACCCTTACCAGCGCCCGGAGCGCCCAGCAGAATGATACGCATTGCGTAAATCCCCTTGCTATGTAGTTTTTCTATACCCTTCATCTTTCAAGTTGCAGGTGTGTTGGCTGCTCTCGGTCACCAGAATCACTCACTTATGTAAGTTCATCGGGAATTTCTCGTTTGTCGCCTTGCTGCATGATGAAATCTATTGGGTATTTGTGTTTTTACTTAAAAAAAATCGAAATTGCGGAAAACAAGCAACCATACCATTTTCAGGGGGGTTGGCTCAAGGCATGCGAGTTTGCTTCAAGAGACAGGATTAATACGAAGAAGGTAAAATAAAAAAATAACACGATGAAATTAAACAAAAAAACGCCCCAGATAAAATATCTATCCAGGGCGCTTCATTACTTAATTAAGCTGTTAATAACTGATTCATTCTACGAATGAACTGGTTAGGATCTTCTAATGTCCCGCGCTCAGCCAGCAGCGCTTGATCCAGTAATAGCTCGACCCATTCGGCAAACTGAGCATCATCAGCGACATCAGCAGCTCGTTTGACCAAACCATGTTCTGGATTCAACTCAAAGATGTACTTCACTTCCGGCGCCTGTTGACCCGCAGCAGCAAACAATTTTGCCATCTGCGTGCTCATTTCGTCAGCATCGGTGGTCACAATCGCCGGAGTATCAGTCAGACGATGTGTCAGACGGACATCTTTTACGCGCTCACCCAGCAGAGTTTTCACCCGCTCAACAAAAGGCTCCAGCGCTTTATCCGCTTCTTGCTGCTCTGGACGCTCTTCATCTGCCAGCTTGTTCAGTGAATCATCTGCTTTACTGACTGACTGGAAAGCTTTGCCATCGAATTCAGTCAGGTAGCTCATCATCCATTCGTCTATACGATCGGATAACAGCAAGACTTCAATGCCTTTTTTACGGAACAGTTCCAGATGCGGGCTGTTCTTCGCTGCGGCGTAGCTATCGGCAGTGATGTAGTAAATCTTCTCCTGCCCTTCCGCCATGCGACTGACATAGTCTTCTAATGAGACAGTCTGCGCGGAGCTGTCAGTATGGGTTGAAGCAAAGCGTAATAGCTTAGCGATGGTGTCTTTGTTGCTGCCATCTTCCGCAGGGCCTTCTTTTAGCGCCATACCAAACTGCTGCCAGAACTGCTGATACTTCTCGGCATCGTCTTTTGCTAGTTTCTCTAGCATTTGCAGCACACGCTTGGTCAGCGCACTGCGCAGGTTCTGGGTAACACGGCTGTCTTGCAGAATCTCACGCGATACGTTCAGCGGCAGATCATTCGAGTCAATTAAACCACGGACAAACCGCAGGTAATTCGGCATGAACTGCTCAGCGTCATCCATGATAAAGACACGCTGGACGTACAATTTTAAACCATGCTTATGGTCACGATTCCACATATCCCAAGGCGCTTGTGCCGGGATATACAGCAAGCTGGTGTATTCTTGCTTACCTTCAACGCGGTTATGGCTCCAAATCAGTGGGTCAGTGAAGTCATGCGCGATATGTTTGTAGAATGCCTTGTATTCGTCGTCGGTTATTTCTGCTTTACCGCGAGTCCACAGCGCCTGGGCCTTGTTAATTTTTTCCCAAGTTACAGTGCCATCTTCTTCATTTTTGCTTTGGATTTCGACCGGCAGTGCAATATGGTCTGAATACTTGCTGATAACAGAGCGCAAACGCCAGTCATCCAGATATTCATCTTCACCTTCGCGCAGGTGCAAGGTGATTTCTGTGCCGCGATCTTCTTTGGTGATATCCGCGATGGTGTAATCACCCTCGCCTGCTGATTCCCAGAACACACCGGCATCGGCTGGGGCACCCGCAGCACGAGTACGAACAGTGACTTTATCCGCCACAATAAAAGCAGAATAGAAGCCCACACCAAACTGGCCGATTAACTGGCTATCTTTGGCTTGGTCTGAACCAATAGATTCAAGGAATGCTTTGGTCCCTGATTTGGCGATAGTACCGAGATTATCAATGACTTCATCACGGCTCATACCGATGCCGTTATCACTTAGGGTCAAAGTGCGTTTTTCTTTATCAAAAGATAAGCGCACGCGCAGCTCGCCATCCCCTTCGAACAGCTCAGGGTGAGACAGTGCACGGAAACGTAGTTTATCTGCCGCATCAGAAGCGTTGGAGATCAACTCGCGCAAGAAAATTTCTTTATTGGAATAAAGCGAGTGAATCATCAAATGAAGAAGTTGTTTTACTTCAGATTGGAATCCACGGGTTTCTTGACCTTTCATACTCATTAATTACCTCAATCCAAATTACCGACAGGTAGATAAAATCGAACAATGAGTATCAAGTGGGGCCAATAGAGGGTGGTTTCAAGTCGTAATGCAGAAAAAAATCAAGAATCAGGGGCGATTCACTGAATATCAGGAATAGAAATATTCATATGATAATCAATGATAAAAACTATCGCCCACCAGATTAAATAGGATGGTACTGAGTCAGCTTGTACTTCACAAAACTAGTACTTAATGGGATTACGCCCAGCTAATGAGTGGGATAATGTGGTGCCATCGACCATTTCCAACTCGCCGCCAACAGGCACGCCATGCGCGATCCGACTGGCGAGCACCCCATACTGACCGCACATCTGGCCAATATAGTTAGCGGTTGCATCCCCTTCAACCGTCGGGTTAGTCGCCAGAATGACTTCACTGATAGTTTCAGTTTCAAGCCGTTTTTCAAGCAAATCCAAACCGATATCACCAGGACCAATACCATCCAGAGGTGATAAATGCCCCATCAACACAAAATAACGCCCACCAAACTGACCGGTTTGCTCAATGGCATGGATATCTGCCGGGCTTTCGACCACACAGATTTGGCCATTTTGCTGGCGACGTGGATTGGAGCAAATAGTGCAGCGCTCTTGCTCGGTAAATGTTCGGCAATCAGCACAGTGGCCAATTTCAGACATTGCGCGAGTCAACGATTGCGCCAGGCGCATTCCACCACTGCGATCACGCTGCAGCAGTTGGAATGCCATACGTTGCGCCGATTTCGGGCCAACACCCGGCAAACAGCGCAACGCCTCCATTAATGATTCAAGGAGTGGGCTGGTTTGCATCAGAACGGCATCTTAAAGCCTGGTGGCAATTGCATCCCACTGGATACAGAAGCCATTTTCTCTTTCTGCGTTTCATCAATACGACGTGCTGCATCGTTCAATGCCGCAGCAATCAAATCTTCCAGCATTTCTTTGTCTTCTTCAACTAACAGGCTTGGGTCGATTTCAACCCGGCGGCAGTTATGCGCCCCATTAATTGTCACTTTTACCAAGCCCGCGCCAGATTCACCGGTAACTTCCAATTTGGCGACTTCTTCCTGCATCTGCTGCATTTTTTCCTGCATCTGCTGGGCTTGTTTCATTAAATTGCCAATACCGCCTTTACCAAACATAGTCATCTCTCATAGCAAGGGGCTGCGTCGGTGCACCATGCACTTATCACAGCGATTAAACCGGCCGGATACTTTCTTCATCCAGCTCCGCGTCGAAGAAACGACGCAGTGTCTGAATATTATTATCCGCAATAATTGACTGGCGCGCTTGTGCCAGTTTTTCTTCATAAATGGCCTGCCGCCACTCCAGCGGGGTACGCTCCGCCAGATTATCATCTTCAATAACGCTAAGTGTAACCGCGTTACCGTGTAATTCACTCAGTGCATCAGCCAGCGCCTTTTGCGCCGATGGCGAATTTAAATGGCGCTGAGCAGAACGCAGGTGAAGGCGAATATTACCCGGTTCTATTTCTTCTTTAAATGCATTCAGCGCAAGTTGTTGCACCAATTTCGGAATCTGTAACTTATCTATCTCTGCGGCCCACGGGTCTCTTTCCATCGCGGCTTCAGCCAATTTTGCTGACAGCTCCGGGGTTTTTTCATGCTCCAACGCAGAACGCAATGCTTTCGGTGTGGCTACCGGCTCTGCCGACACCTCTGGTTGATTCTGAGCCGTCCAGCGATAAGCTTCTTTCTTCGCCGGTTTCTTTTCTTCCGTTGATTTAGCTGCCAGACGCTGCTGGCTACGCTCAGTCACCGAAGCTAAGCGCTCCAGTGCTGAGTTTGCCGGCCGCGCTTTTCCTGGCGCTGCCGGTTCATTCTTTTTTGGTGTGGTCGCTCCCGACTGTCGGAGTAACTGCGTTCGCGCCTGAAGCAGTTGCGCAGTCGAATCCGGTAACTGGGCGTTCTCCTGCGCAGCCGCACCTAATGGCGGGGCTTCTTGTGCAGGTGCATGCTGAGCATAAACAGGAGATTGCTGGTGTTGTTGAGCTGTGGCGTTATTGGCCACTGCCATCGGCGCACTCACTGGCACCATCTGAGACTCAGCAATTATCGCTTTAGGATGAAACGCCAGAGCACGCAAGAAGGTCATTTCAACCCCCATGCGGCGGTCAGGTGCGAAAGCGAGCTCTTTACGCCCCACCAATAAGGTTTGGTAATAGAGCTGAATATCTGTCGGAGGTAGTGTCCGGGCTAGCTCACGCAGTCGCGGCTCAATGGTGGCGTAGTGATTATCCAACATTGACGGCAACAATTGCACCATCGCAATACTGTGCAGCAAGCTTAGGGTTTCGACTAATAGATTTTCCCAGTCAATACCACGTGATGCCGCTTGTTCAAGCTGAGCCATCACCCGCGCACCGTCGGCACTCACTAAAGCTTCAATAATCGCTAACGGCTGCTCATCATCCAGTGTTCCCAACATCTGGCTGACGGTGGCTGTCGTTACACTGCCATCACCCATCGCGATGGCCTGATCCGTCAGACTTAGCGCATCGCGCATGCTACCATCTGCGGCTCTGGCCAATAACTGTAAGGCACGGGCGTCACTGCTAATCTGTTCCGCCTGCAATATTTTTTCAAGCAGCGCGCGAATGACTTCAACATCGATAACTTTAAGATGGAACTGCAAGCATCGGGAAAGAATTGTCACCGGCAACTTCTGCGGATCTGTGGTCGCCAGCAGGAATTTCACGTGAGCTGGCGGCTCTTCAAGCGTTTTCAGCAAGGCGTTGAAGCTGTGCCGCGACAGCATATGGACTTCATCGATCAAATAGACCTTGAAGCGGCCGCGGGCTGGGGCATATTGAACATTATCCAGCAGCTCTCGGGTATCTTCGACCTTCGTCCGGGAGGCGGCGTCTATTTCGATAAGATCAACAAAGCGGCCTTGCTCTATTTCCTGACAATTAGCGCAGACACCACAAGGCGTCGCGGTAATGCCGGTTTCGCAATTAAGACCTTTGGCTAACAACCGAGCAATGGTGGTCTTGCCAACACCACGGGTACCAGAGAATAAATAGGCGTGATGAATTCGCCCTAACGAAAGGCCATTAGCCAACGCCGTCAGAACATGTTCCTGACCAACGACGTCTAAAAACGTTTTTGGGCGCCACTTACGGGCAAGTACCTGATAGCTCATTAATGCTTCATCGTTGATTTATGATGGATAATTTAACCTAGTATATCTAATTTGGCCGTTTTTCGGACATATGCAAGTCGCATAATGACGATGCTCACCGTAGTGTATCAGTACGCCCATCCTCATTCCCATAAATTTACTTTGCCGATGTAACCCGGCCCTGGCAGACAATGGCGCAAGCTTGGGAGTAACACGAGGAGGAGTCAGAATTTGTTGGTAGGAATATTTTTACTACTGGGTGCACTTCCCTGACCTAAATTTTATCAGGCTTGAGGAAAGGGCTGGGGCACTTAGATATAGCCTCACGACTGACGGCGAGGCTACTATCGGCAAACAACCAATTTTCAATAAAATCAGCTATTAGTGACCGCTGAAAGAGACCAGGCTGTAGCAAGTAATCCCTTGCTGAGTCAGGCGTGTTTCGCCACCCAGTTCAGGCAAATCAATAATAAATGCAGCGTCAGTCACTTCACCACCCAGACGACGAATCAGCTTAACAGTTGCTTCAATCGTCCCACCGGTAGCCAGTAAGTCATCAATAACCAAGACTTTATCGCCTGGTTGAATACTGTCCGTGTGGATCTCGAGTTTGTCGGTACCGTATTCCAACTCATAGCTTTCGCTGATGGTTTCACGTGGCAGTTTGCCCGGTTTACGGACGGGAACAAAACCTACGCCCAGAGACAAAGCCACTGGCGCACCGAACAGAAAGCCGCGTGCTTCAGTACCCACGACTTTGGTCACGCCTGCATCCAGATAGCGCTCAACCAGTAGTTCAATGCTGGCAGCATAGGCTAACGGATCTTCCAGCAAGCTGGTCACATCACGGAACAGTATTCCCGCTTTTGGATAATCGGGGATGGTTTTGATACTGTTTTTAATATATTCAAGCTGTTGTGCTGTATTAGGTGCAGTAGCGGTCATAATTTGTGCCTGATAAAACTGCTGTACATACTAAAGCGCGGCCAGTCGGTGCTAAATTGGCATCAACTGAGTAACTTGTCCTATCTGGCAATATTTCGGTCTACCATGTCGCCATAAATGGAGCAAATTACTGCATCCTTAACCCTAAGGACGCAACGAGGGAATACCCCGCGCACGAAAACGCTCAAATCTATGCAAACTGATACCAAAAAGCAACTGATGTGAACTGCTCAGGGCTTTTTTTGTTGCGATAGGTCAATAACTGGCATCCGTAACATGAAAGTCAGCAATATCGCTAATATAACGAGCAATATGCTCCTGACCCACCAAATTTTCACCAGCCACAGCGAAAGGGCGAAAGTCAGCACGGTAACAAATATTGCTTTCCATTTTGCCCCTGGAGGCAAAGCTCGATGTTGCTGCCACGTGCGTATATAGCTACCAAACCAAGAACGGTAAAGTAGCCAATGATGAAAACGCGGAGAGGATCGAGCAAAGCACCACGCGGCCAATAATAAAAATGGCGTGGTCGGTAACAGAGGCAGCACGACACCTAAGGTCGCCAAAACTACTGCCAACCAACCCAAGGCAATTAACAACCAACGAGACATACACTCCCTTTCGTACCCAATAAAATCCAAGTTGTAACTCAGTGACAACTGATTTGTATCACGTCTGCGCTAATTCGCGGGGTGAACGATAGCCGCCAATACACTTACAGCTTGAAAGATTACCGGGATCTAATATTCATCAACGCAGCCCTATCAATAACGCATGCGCTAACCATCATCAATAGATATTCTTGGCATTATTAGCACAATAAATATATTTACTCGCCTCTTGCTTGTAACTCCGCTCTTTCAAAGGCAAGCTGGCGAAAAACGCTAAGGAGAAGCGCCATGAGTACAGAAAAGTTATTACAGGTGCTTGAAAGCCAAATTGAAGCATTGTCTGCGCAGGTAGGGCCGCAAGCTAATACACCTTCTCAGCAAGCCCGCTTTGATCTGAAATTGTTTAGCAATCATGGTAACCGCTTTCGCGATTATCTAATGGAAGTGCACAAGAATATGGCGCAACTGAAACAGGTTGTGGCTGAGAATCGGACACAGCAGGTTGCTTTTCTGGCTGAGAGATTGGTGGCACAGATATCCGCATTACAACGAGAGCTGGCAACACAGAAGTTAAGGAAATCTAACCCTGAACCGCGAGATAATAAACTGGACCCTTACCATAAACTGGCTGAACACCAAGATTATGAACGCCGCATTTTGGCCATGATTCAGGACCGAGAAAGCCAGCTTGGTAAGCAGAGTTTATTAATCGAGCAGCAAAAAATACAGAAAGAGCTCGCCGCATTAGAAGGCCGTCTAATGCGCTGCCGGCAAGCGCTGATAAAAATAGAGCGCAGTATTGAAAAGAAAGAGAACGGTTTTTGAATATTTGTCACATTTTTTGAATCATTGTGGTTCCGACAGCGTATAGTTTTCTATAATGTTAATGCCCATTAGCAGCTGTGTTCGCTACTTTAGTTTGCAGTTCTCCTGCACATTGAGATCCGTTGGGCATAAATATTGAAATCAAGTCAGGTGAGAACCCAGAACAAGGGTCTTGCTACCGGGCTTTTCCTATTAACTGAAAATCAAATGTTGGCCACGTTATGTCAGTTGAAAAAGCTTCACCAGAACTGCAACTGGCAGTAGATCTTATCTACTTGCTGGAATGCAATGAGATAGCGCCAGAAACAGCACTGGCAGCGTTAGCGATCGTGCAACTTGATTATCAGCGTAAGCTCCGTCATCAGACTACTGATTAACCAAGTTTCACTGATGCTTTGATGCTTAGCCAAGGCGATACACACCGGTATCGCCTTGTTGCCAGTAATGGTATTCACCAATACCCCCCGCTAAATGATCTCAGGCGAGTGGTTTGTTGATATCCGGTAACTTAGGTTTCTTATCCCCAGCGTCAGATTGGCCTGACGGCAAACCATGGGTATCAAACGGGCGGTTGACTTCCTGCACTTCGGTGCCATTAGCTTGGTGTAAATACACTTCTAACTGGTTGAAGGCAATATTGATGTCATTCTCATGACATAGTTTATCAATCGCTCGGTTCAATTCATCTACCGTATAACTTCGGTCACCTAATTCACGCACATACACACGCAATTCATGATCAAGAGTGCTGGCACCAAAGTTTAGGAAGAATACATGAGGTTCCGGGTCAGTCATTACTCGTGGATTTTCATGTGCTGCTTTTAGCAAAATCTCTTTTACTTTTGCTAAATCAGAACCATAGGCCACACCGACTTTAATGATAATTCGAGTGACGGTATCGGATAGTGACCAGTTGATCAGGCGCTCGGTAACAAAGGCCTTATTCGGAATAATTACTTCTTTGCGGTCAAAGTCGGTAATAGTGGTCGCGCGGATCCGTATCTTGCTGACATTCCCTGAGAAAGTGCCAATGGTAATGGTATCGCCAATACGAACAGGGCGTTCGAAGAGAATAATCAAGCCCGATACAAAGTTGGCAAAGATTTCCTGCAAACCAAACCCTAGCCCCACAGACAGTGCTGCCACCAGCCACTGTAGCTTATCCCACGAAACACCCAGTGAACCCAGCGCCGTTATCCCCCCAATCGCGGTAATCAGATAAGTCAGGATCGTGGTGATCGCGTAAGAAGTCCCCTGCCGCAGTTGCAGGCGCGACAATACAACGACTTCAAGTAAACCTGGCAAGTTACGTGTCAGAATATAAGCAACCACCAGCGCCATTAGAGCGACTAGCATATTGCCCAATGTGACAGCCTGTGTGACGCTCGCCCCCGCCACCGTCGCGCTGTAATGCCACAACGAGATGCTGTCCAGATAGGAAATAACGGTGATGAGATCTGCCCAAATCCCGTAGAAGGCACTGGCAAATATCAGGAACAGCGCCATCGTGGTCAGGCGTAATGATTGCTGGTTAATTTGATCCAACGCCAGCGGCGGTTCTTCTATTGGTTCACTGCCTTCGGCTCCCTCTTTAACCAGACTTTGTCGCCGCGCAATTGCGCGCCGGTATGCCAAACGCCGCGCTGCAACACCTAAACCACGAATAGCTGTTAGGTAAACGATATTCCATAAGAATAATAAATACAGGCTATCAATCCAGCGGCCAGCCAGCTGTAGCGTGGTATAGAAATACCCAGCAATCATCAACCCAATTAATATAATGGGGGTTACAGCCACAGCGGTAACAATGACTAACCTGACTGCATGAGAGTCTTTCTCGCGCCAGCTATCACGGCAGAAGGGATAAACGAACAAGGCCAGCAGTGCCAGAGCTATAACAATCACCACCTGTCCGATAACATCATCGACTAACCGAAGTGGGCTTTTCTCTCCGAGCACAGACCAGAAGATAACCGGCAATAATGCCGCCCCCAAGCGCACCATCTGACGGCGATAATGCGCGCATCGGTCGGCCGCTATCATAAAGTGGCGCTCAGTGATGCCACCTGGCGATAACATTCGATATGTCAGATCAAACACGAGCCAGAACAAGGCTAAACGTTGGAAGAAGCTCCAAAGCACATCACTAAGATTGAAATCTGAGCGCAAACACCAGTAACCGACGCCTAAGATGATCAGGGTGCCTGGTAGCACTTTCAGCAAAGTGAACATGATGGCAACCGGGGTGTGCATCTGGCTGTCGCGTTTTAATTGCCCAACATCATCAGCCAGGCTACCCAGATGCTTATTGATGATGGTATAGCGCGATCGGATCACCCCCACCGCAATTAGCATCGGAACCAAGAACACCAGGGATTTAAGCAAGCCGGCGAAGATATCCCCCCATGACAGAGTAAAATGGAAATTACTTATTTCTGCCTTGAGCGCCCCCGGTAGTGCTTTCAGCCAAGACCAATCCATCGGCTTGTTGCTACTAACCCAGAAAATCTGCTGCGTTAGCGTATGTTGTAGTGATTGATTGACGCTCAATAGCTGCTGCTGGTTAATTTGCAGATTAATAGCCAGTGTCAGTTGGTTACCCAGCTGTTTATTTAATTGATCCAGTAATTCGCGCCGGATATCAACAATTTGCCCCAGCGCGTCTTCCACATCAGGGCTAATTTTCTCTTTACTGTCACTCATCAGGGTTTGAATATAGTCATCCCCTTGGAAGAGTTGGTCGCGCTGCTGATTAATTTCAAATTGCTCAAGCCGTAAATCGGCAATGCGCGGCCCCATATTGGTAATCAAACCAGAGGTCGGTAAATTCAGCTGCTGCTGATACAAAATGCGAGAAAGCAATAAGCTGCCGCGTAATACGGTAATTTGTTCTTTTAAATTTCGCTCAGATTGTAGGGCGCGATCCAGCCAGTTTTTAACCCGAATATTCTGTTGAACCAGTGTATTGCCTTCTTTAGTGGCATTAATTAATCGCTGGCTCAACTCTTTGTTAATCGCTAATTCACGACTGACTAAAGGGTCATTTTGGATATCTGTCGCGTCAGCGGGTGCTTGCGCTTCTTTGGCTGTTTTCTCTGACAGAATTAACCGTTTACCACTCACCACTTCTTGCAGTAGCTGGACATAGCGCTCCAACTGATCGATGTGTGCGGTAGTGTAATCTCGTTGTTTTTGCAGCAAATCTTGCAAAGTAGTATTAGCATCCAGATTTTTACGCTGTAAATCTAACTGCGCGTTTAACATGACCTGTTCTGTCAATAACTCTTGCTGCTGGGTTGGCCGTAAAGCTTCTTGGCTCGGCGCTAAGCCATTAAGTTGATTGCGAATTTGCATTAAACGTGTCGATGCATTGTACATCGCACTCTGGACGCGTTCAGGCTGTGTTTGCAGGGAAATGAGTTGGCTATTATAGGCGGAGAGGTCTTCCTGAGCCGACTGCAAATCATCCAGCGTTTCGTTTAGACGTGTCTCCAACTGGCGTAATGAGTAGTTCGCCAGTGACTCACGGGTCATTGTGTCGGCGGAGTTATTCTTGAGTGCATCCAGCCCTTCGGTCGCCTGACGTAACTTCGCCGGGGCTTGAGCCAATTGTTGCCTAAGCTGGTTGGTTTCCTGCTTGGTTCGCTCAATAGTATCAAGGTACTCAAGCGTCTTGGTCAGATCTTGCTGCGATAGTTTTTCCGCTGGGGACAATATCTTTTGCTTTGATAATGCATCCAGTTGGCTCAGTACTTCATTGCGGGTCGGTACATCTATATTGATTCCCGCAGCAAAGAGTGACGGGGAAAATAACAATGCAATTATAAGCAGAGTAAGCATTATCTGTAGGCGTAATAAAAACGCGCTCGTTAGCGTAATTATTGGTGCAGAGAGTGGTAAAGAATATTGATTGTGAAATTTGCTGCTCATATTTGAACTTCATTTCAACACAGAGGATGAGATCCTATCACGTTCAATCTTGGCTCATAATAAGAAAAGTCTTTCAGAGCGTGAATAGCAGTAATAATGCGGGCAGTTACGCACTTGCTGCGCAATGTTATGTAACTGCCAGAAATATAAGTTGATTAGATAATAAAAATCAGGAGCGCCAAGTCACTCAGAATGTCAGGACTTTCTCAGCAGCCAGCGTCCATTGCGCAAGTTCTACCAGAGTACCAATTTCTACACCATCAACCAGCGTTAACTCACTAATACCTCGCGCATCCGCGCAGGTTTTACAAAGTTTTACCGGAACATTCTGTGCAGTTAATATTTCCAGCATCTGCTGCAAATTATAACCTTCTCGTGGCTGCTGCCCATTAAGGCCAGCAATAACCGCATCTGACATTAAGAATAGACGTAAATCGAGATTTGTTTGCTGTTCTTTCAAGGTGATGGATAAACGTAGGGCATTAAATAGTGACTCATGGCCATAAGCCGCGCCATTGGCAATCACCACCAGCGAATTGACTTCAGAACTCATATAAACCTCTCCAGTTAATCCGATACCTTGCTATTAGTCTCATTTTGCAATGAAAGGCTGTGGGCTAACATATCCAGGAAGGCATCAATTAATACCGGTGCCTCTTGTTTTATATCAAAACTTTCCGGCATAAAAAGCCAGTTTTCCATCAAACCTGTAATATAAGCTCTCATGATTATCGCAGCACGGCGAGTATCAAGATTGACGGGCAATTGATTTGCTTCAATACAGCCTTGCAAAACCGATTCAATTCGCTCATAACTAGCTAAATCAAGAACTTTACGCGCGTCATGGACGGAGGTCATCTCACCGACAAATTCACATTTATGGAATACAATCTCCATTAATGCGCGGCGTCGGCAATCCTCACGCGTAGAAACAAGTACATAGATGAGTATTTCGCGCAGAATACGTAGTGGATTATCAGGATATTTTACCTGATACTCTAGCTCGAGCTGATCAATTTTAGACTCTGATAACGCCCAAACCTCGTTAAATAGGTCTACCTTATTCTTGAAGTGCCAGTAAATCGCGCCACGGGTAACACCTGCGGCGGCGGCAATATCAGTAAGCGAAGTGCCAGAAACACCGTGCGCAGAAAATTCCCGCACTGCGGCATCTAGAATTTGTTGCCGGGTCTCTTCGGCTTGCTGTTTGGTTTTTCGTGCCATAGCGTTGTTTTTTCGAGGGGGTGCGATTTACATACATTCACGAATGTATGTACCATAGCACGCACATATAATTTACGCAGCAATGGGTTTTAAAGCTTGTGATCCATTGGATTAAATTAAAAATCGGACACTTGAGGTTTATCTATGAGCAAAAACAGAGGGGTAATGCCTCTGGCTGCAATTCTGGTACTTTCAGGCAGCTTAGTACTTATAGGATGTAATGACAAAGATGCGGCGCAAGCCCATGCTCAACAGGCACCTGAAGTCGGTATTGTGACATTGAAAGCAGCACCGCTGAATATCACAACCGAGTTGCCAGGCCGCACGTCCGCATTCCGTGTTGCAGAAGTTCGCCCGCAAGTTAGCGGGATTATTCTTAAACGTAACTATGTTGAAGGCAGTGATGTCACCGCCGGAACATCTCTTTATCAAATTGACCCAGCCACGTATCAGGCTGCTTATGACAGTGCGAAAGGTGATTTAGCTAAGGCGCAAGCTGCTGCTGACATCGCACGCCTGACTGTGAACCGTTATAAACCACTACTGGGTACCAACTACATCAGTAAGCAAGAATATGACCAGGCAGTGTCTGACTCTATGCAAGCCAATGCTGCAGTTCTTGCAGCAAAAGCGGCGGTAGAAACAGCGCGTATTAACCTGGCTTATACTCAGGTCACCTCGCCAATCAGTGGTCGCACGGGTAAATCTTCAGTGACTGAAGGGGCTTTAGTGACCAGTGGCCAGGCAACTGCGCTGACAACAGTTCAGCAGCTTGACCCTATGTATGTTGATGTCACTCAATCAAGCGATGAATTCCTGCGCCTGAAAAAAGAGCTGGCTGATGGCACGCTCAAACAAGAAAACGGCAAAGCCAAAGTTCGCTTGTTGTTGGAAAACGGTACTGAATACCCTGAAACAGGTACGTTAGAGTTTTCTGGTGTCACTGTGGATGAAACCACAGGTTCAATCACCATCCGTGCAATCTTCCCTAACCCGAATGAGGCATTACTGCCAGGGATGTTTGTCCGTGCCCGTCTGGATGAAGGTGTCAGACCTGATGCACTGTTAGTGCCTCAACAAGGTGTGACCCGTAACCCACGTGGGGAAGCAACAGCGATGGTTGTTGGTGCCGACGACAAAGTTGAAATGCGCACGTTGGTTGCTAATCAAGCTATTGGTAACAAGTGGTTGGTTACCGAAGGGTTGAAAGCAGGCGATCGTCTTATTGTTTCCGGCTTGCAGAAAATCAGACCGGGTGTGCAGGTAAAAGTGCAGGAAGTTACTGACGAGACACCAAAAGCAGCCCCAGCTGATACAGCGAAGAAGTCTTAAAAGGAGCCGGTAATTCATGGCTAAGTTCTTTATAGATCGCCCTATTTTCGCTTGGGTTATCGCTATCATAATCATGTTGGCGGGCGCTCTTGCGATAATGAAATTACCTGTTGCGCAATATCCGACCATTGCGCCACCGGCAATTACAATCTCCGCCAACTACCCTGGCGCCGATGCGACCACTGTGCAGAATACAGTTACACAGGTTATCGAACAGAACATGAACGGTATCGATAACCTGCTGTATATGTCTTCCAGCAGTGACTCCTCCGGTAATGTGCAGTTGACGTTGACCTTTAACTCAGGCACTGACCCGGATATCGCTCAGGTTCAGGTCCAGAACAAACTGCAATTAGCGATGCCATTGCTGCCGCAAGAAGTACAGCAGCAAGGTGTGAGCGTTGAAAAGTCCAGTAGTAGCTTCCTGATGGTTGCCGGCTTTATTTCTGAAGACGGTAACATGCAGCAAGAAGACATTGCTGACTATGTTGGTTCTAACATTAAAGATCCGATTAGCCGTACTACTGGGGTGGGTGATGTTCAGCTGTTTGGTTCCCAATATGCGATGCGTATTTGGATGGACCCGCACAAACTGAATAACTTCGGTTTGACGCCAGTTGATGTTATCAGCGCCATTAAAGTACAGAACAATCAGGTTGCAGCGGGTCAGTTAGGTGGGACACCACCGGTGCCAGGTCAGGAACTGAACTCATCAATTATTGCGCAAACCCGTTTAACAAATGCGGAAGAATTCAGCCAAATTTTGCTGAAAGTGAATACTGATGGTTCGCAGGTTCGCCTGAAAGACGTTGCTATCGTCAAACTGGGTGCTGAAAGCTACAACATCATTGCCCGTTATAACGGTAAGCCAGCGGCAGGTATTGGTATCAAGCTGGCAACAGGGGCTAACGCCCTGAACACCTCCGCGGCAGTAAAAGCTGAACTGGCGAAATTACAGCCGTTCTTCCCTGCCGGGTTGAAAGTGGTTTATCCGTACGACACCACACCGTTCGTTAAGATCTCTATTAACGAAGTGGTTAAAACACTGGTAGAAGCCATTATTCTGGTGTTCTTGGTTATGTACCTGTTCTTGCAAAACTTCCGTGCAACGTTGATTCCAACGATTGCGGTGCCGGTCGTATTGATGGGGACTTTTGCCATTCTCTCTGCCTTTGGCTATTCGATAAACACCCTAACGATGTTCGGGATGGTGTTGGCGATAGGGCTATTGGTGGATGACGCCATCGTGGTCGTAGAGAACGTCGAACGTGTGATGCAAGAGGAAGGGCTACCACCGAAAGAAGCCACCAAGAAATCCATGGAGCAGATCCAAGGTGCATTGGTGGGGATCGCGTTGGTGCTTTCTGCGGTATTTATCCCGATGGCCTTCTTCGGCGGCGCAACCGGGGCGATTTATCGTCAGTTCTCTATCACTATCGTTTCAGCCATGGTGCTCTCGGTTCTGGTGGCATTAATTCTGACACCAGCACTGTGCGCAACAATGCTGAAACCGATCGCCAAAGGCGAACATGGCCCGAAAACCGGCTTCTTTGGTTGGTTTAACCGCATGTTCGACAAGAGTACCCACCATTATACCGACAGTGTTGCCAACATCTTGCGCAGCACCGGTCGTTATCTGGTGATCTATCTGGCACTGGTTATTGTGATGGGCTTGCTGTTCATACGGCTCCCTTCTTCATTCTTGCCAGAAGAAGATCAGGGCGTGTTCCTGACCATGGTACAAATGCCGGCGGGGGCAACCCAAGAACGTACTCAGAAGGTGCTAAATCAGGTTACTGACTATTATCTCGACAAAGAAAAAGATGTGGTTAACTCGGTGTTTACCGTTAACGGCTTCGGTTTCAGTGGTCAAGGTCAGAACACCGGTCTGGCATTCGTTAGTCTGAAAAACTGGGACGAGCGCCCAGGTGAGCAAAACAAAGTCCCAGCCATCGTAGGCCGTGCCTCTGCTGCATTCTCACAAATTAAAGACGGTTTGGTGTTCGCCTTTAACTTGCCAGCGATTGTGGAATTGGGTACAGCCACCGGTTTCGACTTCCAGTTAATTGACCAAGGTAACTTGGGGCATCAGAAGTTAACTGAAGCACGTAACCAACTGCTTGGTATGGCAGCGCAACATCCAGATATGCTAGTCGGTATGCGTCCTAACGGGCTGGAAGACACCCCTCAGTTCAAAGTGGAAGTTGATCAGGAAAAAGCACAAGCCCTTGGTGTGTCAATTTCTGATATCAATACCACCCTCGGTTCCGCGATGGGCGGCAGCTACGTAAACGACTTTATCGACCGTGGTCGTGTGAAGAAAGTTTATGTGCAGGCTGATGCACCATTCCGCATGTTGCCGGGTGACATTGATAAATGGTATGTCCGTAACAACGCCGGTCAAATGGTGTCGTTTGCAACCTTCTCCAGTGCCAAATGGGAATATGGCTCTCCACGATTGGAACGCTACAACGGCTTACCATCCATGGAGATTCTGGGTCAGGCTGCTCCGGGTAAAAGTACCGGTGAAGCAATGGATCTGATGCAGGAATTGGCAGCTAAGTTACCAAGTGGTATTGGTTATGACTGGACGGGTATGTCCTATCAAGAACGTTTATCCGGTAACCAGGCTCCAGCACTGTACGCCATCTCGCTGATTGTGGTCTTCTTGTGTCTGGCTGCATTGTATGAAAGCTGGTCGATTCCATTCTCAGTTATGTTGGTGGTACCACTGGGTGTGGTCGGTGCACTGATGGCGGCTTCGCTACGCGGCTTGGAAAATGACGTTTACTTCCAGGTAGGCTTATTGACCACTATCGGGCTATCGGCCAAGAACGCCATCTTGATTGTTGAGTTCGCCAAGGACTTAATGGACAAAGAAGGCAAAGGGTTGGTGGAATCAACCTTGGAAGCGGTGCGTATGCGTCTGCGTCCAATCTTGATGACCTCACTGGCCTTTATCCTTGGGGTTCTGCCGCTGGTTATCAGTAGCGGTGCCGGTTCTGGTGCACAGAATGCGGTTGGTACCGGTGTAATGGGCGGTATGATAACTGCAACCGTGCTGGCTATCTTCTTTGTTCCGGTATTCTTCGTGGTGGTTCGCCGCCGTTTCAGTCGGAAAAGCGAAGATGTAGAACACGCACACACCGTTGACCATAAGGTGCCGTAAACCTTACTGACAACTGATGATGTCATACTTAGAAGGCCGCTATATTGCGGCCTTTTCTTTTATCTTTTTCTACCACTTGCACGCGTTTTTTGCCACGTTGACACAGCAGAAAACAGGGCACTATCCCCGCGCCAGAGCAGCCAATCCCGCAGTGATGATTATATTGTGATCAATATACCAAATAGCGAGTTGAGTATTTGCAGCAAGGTAATAAGTTATTATTATGTAAATATTCATAAAAATGAAGATAAAGACAAACCGCATCAAGGAAAGATAAATGGAAGTAAGATTAAAAATCCTTTATGACGCACAGGTTATTGATTCAGATGTTTATTTCGGCATGCTTAATGTTCTCAAGCGGCTGGAGCAACACTGGCAATTATCTATTCGCCATCCTCAGGGTGAAATGTTAATCACTCATATGGCCAATGCGTTGATGCGGGCAAGTCAAGGACAGGTTATTCCGGCTATCGATAACGAGATATTAACAGAGATCGAAGCCGCAGAAATTTTTGCCAATATCAGGGAAATTAATAACGATTTACTCTCACTGTTTGCCTTCGAGGTACCCGATTACGAAGTAGGATATCTATTAGCAAACTTATATGGCTTACACTTGGCCCAGTAGGCAGAGAGCTAATTATATTTACATAAGCTAAATATTCAAAAAAATGAATAATAAAATATCAATATTTGGGAATTTAATATGCTATTGAAAGCACTACAAAAACAAAATCCAGCACTCATGGATGCGGCACTTTTACTTTGGCAACAAGGGGCCATTAAACCTGACAGCTATGTCATTGATGTTGATCAGGTCAAACAAAATGCACGTTTATTGTTAGCTACAGCAGCACGTTACGGCATCACACTTTATCTCATGAGTAAACAATTTGGCCGAAACCCGCAGCTCTGCAAACTACTGCTGGAATGTGGCTATCAAGGGATTGTCGCAGTAGATTTCAAAGAGGCACGCCAACTCTATCAGCATAATTTACCCGTGGCTCATGTCGGTCATTTGGTGCAAATCCCCAGTGCTATGGTGGATGAAGTTGTTGCCCACCACCCAGAGGTGATTACGGTATACAGTACTGCTAAAGCGCGTGAAATTGCAGCCGCAGCTCTGCGTCAGAACAGAGAGCAAGCGCTGTTACTTAAAGTTTGGCACCACGGTGACCTTATTTATCCGGGGCAAGAGGCTGGATTTTCGCTAGATGAACTGCCCGGTATTATTAACGAAATAAAAGCCTTACCGGGGGTTCGTTTGGTGGGAGTCACCCATTTTCCTTGCATGCTTTTTGATAGTGAAAAAGGAAAAACATTGCCCAGCCCCAACCTCAATACACTTATTGAGGCAAAAAGTATCTTTGAGCAACAAGGGATATCTGTGGAGCAGGTCAATGGCCCTTCAGCTACTGGGGTAGAAAGCCTGCCGCAGTTAGCACGCTTTGGGGTAACACATGCTGAACCGGGACATTCATTGACCGGAACTATGCCATCCAATCAACAGGGCAACCAACCCGAGCATGTCGCGATGCTGTATCTGACCGAGATTTCCCATTGTCATCAAGGCAAAAGTTATTGTTATGGTGGCGGATATTATCGCCGCGGCCATTTAAGCAATGCACTGGTCTATGAGCAACAATGGCGCGCAAGCAAGGTACTGAAACCGGCCAATGACAGCATCGACTACACGCTCAGCCTTGTCGAACCCTTTGCCGTCGGCAGCCCAGTTATCATGTGCTTTCGCACCCAAATTTTTGCCACCCGCAGTGATGTAGCCCTGGTTGCAGGGATTCATACCGGCCAACCAACACTGCTAGGAATTTATGATAGTCAGGGTAATACCATTCCAACGTCCACAGGACAGGAGAGGTTATGAGTAAGTTTATCGTACTGGTCATCGACAGTTTTGGCGTGGGTGCCATGCCTGATGTTTGCGAAGTTCGCCCACAAGATAAAGAGGCCAACACCTGCGCCCATATTTTGCAAACCTATCCAGAGCTGCGGTTACCTAACCTGGAAAAGCTGGGGCTACTCAATGCACTGCATATTGGTTCACCTGATTTCAATGACAGTGTGATGCAAGATAATCCGCATGCCAGTTTTGGTGTGGCGCTATTGCAGCATGAAGGTGGAGACACCTTTATGGGTCATCAGGAAATTATGGGTACCCTGCCCCGCGCGCCCTTAAGCATGCCCTTCGCTACGGTAAAATCACGGGTGGCTGATGCATTACGCCAACAGGGATATCAAGTTGAAGAGCTCAGTGCTGCTGATGATAACAGCGATTTACAGTTCTTATGGGTCAATGGCTGTGTGGCAATTGGTGATAATCTTGAGGCAGATTTAGGTCAAGTATTTAATATTTGTGCTAATTTAAGCGCCATTGATTTTTCTCAGGTAGAAAAAATAGGTAGGATAGTGCGCGGTTGTGTCGAAGTGAACCGCGTCATCGCCTATGGAGGGCTACTGATGGACAGCCTGGCAATCATCAGTGCAGCTGAAGTTAAGCAAGAACACTATATTGGCATTAATAGCCCAAAATCCGGTGTTTATGATCGCGGTTTTCAGGTTATTCATCTCGGTTATGGTGTTGATACTGATGTTCAGGTGCCCCAGCAGCTAGAAAAAGTGAACATTCCAACGGTTCTGATCGGTAAAGTGGCAGATATTGTTGCCAACCCTGCCGGGCGAAGCTACCAACAATTGGTTGATTCCCAAGTTATTTTGGATATCACATTGGCCGAGGTTCAACGCGCAGGGAGTGCCTTTATCTGTACCAATATTCAGGAAACGGATCTGGCGGGCCATGGGCAAGATGTTGAACGTTATGCTGAGCGCCTGCGATTGGTTGACACAATGTTAGGTAACATTACCGCCGCTATGGCTGTAGGTGATTGTCTGGTGGTGATGGCCGACCACGGTAACGACCCAACCATCGGTCACAGTAAACACACTCGGGAGCAAGTCCCGCTGCTGGTTTATCATGCCAGCACGGATAGTTCACTACCGCGGGCCATTCGATTAGGTATCCGCAAAACAATGTCTGATGTCGGCGCGACAGTTTGTGAGTTTTTTGCCGCTCCTGCACCACAAAATGGCCACTCTTTCTGGCAGCAACTAATGAATGCCAGCAAATAAGGGAATATATCTAGGCTATTTAAAACATATTCAAAAGTGGGGAAACAGAAATGCTTAAAATCGCTATTGGTGGGCAGCTTAATAAAAACGAAATACAAGATTGTTTAATTAAATATGGTGCAGGTAAAGTCTCTTCTGAAATATTTACCGACATGGATGCCGCCATGAAAGTAAAAAATGGCAGTTTCGATTATTACGTCGGGGCTTGCCAAAGTGGCGCTGGCGGTGCACTGGCCATGGCCTATGCCCTGATAGGCCGCGATAAGTGCGCCACTATTGCTAATGCCCTAACCCAGCCCTCTGAGGCAGCAGTCAGCCAATTGATAGAACAGGGGAAAAAGGCATTTGGCTTTACCAATGATCGTGTTGAAAACTCAGTTAAAGCCCTGTGTGCCGTTTTATTAGCTGACAAATAACAATGCAAATAAATAACGCCAAGTGACTTTATTGTATATAACTAAAAAACTTGGCGTTGCCACCAACAACAATAATAAACAAATTAGCCTGGAGCTGGTTAGCTCCGATGGGGTCGTGATATGGAATCGTTTAATTTAGTTAAGATTATTCTTTTCTCGCTAATGGGGGGGTACGCCACCTTTCTGGCCAATAAATCTATCGCGGTTTATCACGATGGATTGCGGCCTATCATGCCAGAGTTTATGAATGGCAATATGAGCCGAAAAGAACTGGCCGGTATCTCGTTTGCTATCAGTATTGGCTTTATCACCGGTTTTGCCATGCCGATTACGCTGGCAACCGGGATTATTGTTATTCATATCGTGTTGCTGACCGCCGATATTATTGGGGTATCACTGAACAATACTAAGCTCGCAGTATTCATTGGTACTCTTTATGGTGCGTTAGTGACCATCGCGCTGGATGGGCTGATTAAAGGTTTCTCTTATCTGCCGGTCAATTTCCTGGATGCTCTGGCGTCAGTGGGTGACCCTATTATTTATGCCTTTGTCGCCTTCCCTGCTATTGCCGTCGGTTATCAGTTTGGTAAGAAAGCCGGGCTAATCACGATTATTATTGCCTTCTTGGCCCGCGTAGTCATTGAGCGCATAAACCCGGTCACTATTGCCGGTAATGAAGTGGCACTCAGTCCTGAAGGGATTGCGATGCTGTTTGGCATGATTTGCCTGCTGTTTTTTGCCTCGCGCGATAAACGCCATGGCGAGGAAGTGGAACACAGCCTGTTTGATGACAACATAAAGCGTATTCGGAAGAATGCTATTTATCTATTACCGATGGCGGCCTTGATCACCATCACTGCCCACTACCATTGGATCGCTGGCGAACCCATTGCTGCGGCGCTGCTTGGTAAAGGACAAATTACTTCAGCAGCTATCGTCGCCATCGTACAAGCTCTCGCCTTTATGCCGCTGATTATTACCACCGCAATGATAAGCGGTGTGTATGGTACTAACGGCTGGTGTGACTGGTTCCTCGGATTAGGCTATCTCGCTCCGAATCCAGTCGTGGCTGGCATCCTCGGCGCTGGCGCTATGGGGGTGGAGATTACCAGTTTAAGTCGAATTGGTAAGGCAATGAACCGCTTCCCATCACTGAAAATGTCGGGTGACAATATTCGTACGGCCATGACACAGAT
The DNA here is from genome assembly GCF_902170305.1 of Yersinia alsatica. Classification (GTDB taxonomy): domain Bacteria; phylum Pseudomonadota; class Gammaproteobacteria; order Enterobacterales; family Enterobacteriaceae; genus Yersinia; species Yersinia alsatica. Next base: position 30,708 of record NZ_CABHWW010000024.1, read on the forward strand.
TCTTGAAATTGCACTCTTGGTTGGCGGGGTCAATGCCGCAAATCAGATCTGGCCCGGTACCGGTATTTTCGTGGTCGTCAGCTTATATATCCTTAACGAAATATGTGGCCGCCCAGTCATGAAGTTGGCGGCTGGCCCCATCGCCGCAATTATTGTTGGGATACTGGCCAACATCTTCGCTGTTCTCGGGCTGCATGTCGTCGCCTAAAAAACAGCAATAGCACCACCCAGATTGCAAAATCCGCAGATTTAGGTTTGCGGATTTTTTTTATTCGGACTTGAAACTGAAAAATGAAAGGTGCATAATTATTGTTATAGTATAACATAACATATGGAGTTCTTATGAAACCTGGCATCCATCCTAACTATCGAACCGTGGTTTTCCACGATACCAGTGCAGACACCTATTTCACTGTGGGTTCAACCATCGCCACGCAACGCACGATTGAACGTGATGGTCAGACTTATCCTTATGTCACATTGGATATCTCCTCGGCCTCACATCCGTATTACACCGGTAAACAAAAAGAGTTCTCAAAAGAGGGCAGCACTGCACGTTTCCATCAACGTTTTGGCAGTTTCCTGACCAAAAAAGCCAGCTAATTCTGAGAGTTAATCATGCAAGTATTGAGCTCATTACGTTCTGCAAAAAACCGTCATCCCGACTGCAAAATCGTCCGTCGTCGTGGTCGGGTGTATGTTATTTGCAAAAGCAATCCACGTTTTAAAGCGGTTCAAGGAGGGACACATAAGAAACGTTGATATTGAGTATATTGTCAGTCTACCAGTAAGCCCCGTTGCTGCCCAACGGGGCTTTTTTCTGTCACAAAAGGCACTAAAATTCAGCCTCTGACGCTAATTATCAGAGGCTGAATACTCTTTTCCTGCAACTACTTCATACTGGCCACCAGAGTATCTACATTGTGTTTAAATGCCTCGGCATAGGTCGTGGCTGGGCCACCTGCGGCAGACAACGCTTCTGGATAGAGTTCCCCGCCCGCTTTAGCACCACTGGCGGTGGCAATCTGTTTCACCAAGCGCGGATCGGTTTGATTTTCAATAAAATAGGTTTTTATTTTCTCTTGTTTGATTTGATTAATCAGTGCTGCCACACCGCTGGCACTGGCTTCAGATTCAGTAGAGAAACCCACTGGTGACAAGAAGTTAACCCCATATTCCTGGCTAAAATAACCAAAAGCATCATGGCTGGTTAGCACTTTTCGCTGCGCGGCTGGAATTGCTGCAAATTGTGCTTTGGCGTAAGCATCCAGTTTTTCCAACTGCTGAATATACTCCCCGCCCCGTTTGCGAAAATAATCCGCATCTTCAGGATCGGCGGCAATCAATGCATTCATTACGTTGTTAGCATATTTAATACCATTCGCCATGCTGTTCCATGCATGGGGATCAGTCACTTCCTTACCCTCTTCATCCATTTTGCGGGTATCGACTCCGGTTGATGCGATAACCACCTGGCCTTTATAACCAGAGGCGGTGATCAGCCGCTCCAGCCAACCCTCCAATCCTAACCCACTGACAAATACCACATCCGCTTTGGACAGCTGCTTGCTGTTTTTCGGCGTAGGTGCAAAACCGTGAGGATCACCATTTGGCCCAACCAAAGTCACCACATTGACATGCTCGCCCCCAACTTGCTGGACGATGTCTCCTAAAATAGAAAAACTGGCAACGGCTTCAACCGTTTTTGCCATTGCCAATGGGCTTGACAGTAGGGCAGCCACCGCCAAACTAATAGGTAAACGCTTCATTTAACTCTCCTTTTATGACAGATACTTCTCAACGGCGCGCAGTTGCCAACACACCACCACGCGTTCCAAATAAAATAGACACAAAGAAAATCAGGCTGGCGCTAAGCACGATGGCGGGCCCAGCAGGCAGCGAAGCATAATAAGACCACAACAGGCCAACAATGCTGGCAAGCATGCCAATCGCCATCGCAACTCCTAATGTTTGCGGCAGATTTTTAGCCCAAAAACGTGCGCTGGCCGCCGGTAACATCATTAATCCGACCGACATCAAGGTGCCAAGAATTTGGAACCCAGCAACCAGATTAAGAACAACCAAAGAGAGAAATAGCGCGTGGACTACCATCAGCCAACGCCCCATACTGACCCGCAAAAAAACCGGATCGAACGATTCGACGACTAACGCGCGATAAATAGCAGCCAAAGCCAGCATGGAAAATGTGGTGATCGTGCCCACCATGGTCATGGCGCTAGCATCGACGGCCAGAATAGAACCGAATAACACATGCAGCAGATCCATGCTGGAACCCCGCAGCGAAACCAAAGTGACCCCTAAAGCCAGAGAGCCAAGATAGAAGCCGGCAAAACTGGCATCCTCCTTTAATAGTGTTCGCCTACTGACCCAGCCGGACATCATGGCAACCGCCAGCCCGGCAATAAAACCACCAATGCCCATGGCAACCAGTGACATACCCGAGATCAGATAGCCGATAGCCGCACCGGGTAGTACTGCGTGAGACAGGGCATCACCGACTAAACTCATTCGTCGCAGTAATAAGAAAACACCTAGAGGTGCTGAACTGAGTGACAGTGCCAAGCAAGCCACCAAAGCCCGGCGCATAAAGCCAAAATCCATGAAAGGATCAACAAGTAAATGAAACACTGTCATGAATTGATGGCCCTCAGTGGTTGCTGTGGGAGCAAAGAGGAAAGCGCGCAAGATGAACTGTGGATATGATGCCATTGTGCTAGAACCTGATCACACGGCTGCCAGCAGCACCCTTGCGGGGTCATCCACAATGCATGGGGAAAGTGATCGGCAACCATCGACATATCGTGCAGGACAGCAATAATAGTCCGCCCCTCGTCGTGAAGTTGATGAATAACCTCAAGCAATAGCCGAACAGTTTGACTATCAATACCGGTAAAAGGCTCATCCAGCAAAATCAGTTGCGCCTGCTGCACTAACAGGCGGGCAAACAGCACCCGTTGTAATTGTCCGCCGGACAACTCACCCACTGGTTGGCACGCCATATCCTGCATGCCAACGGTGTCTAATGCCTGTTGAATGCGCTGCCGTGATTGAGGGTTAATCCCTCCGAGCAAGCCACTTTGTGGCCAGCACCCCATTGCCACAACATCTTGAACAACAATGGGAAACTGCTTATCTAATTCAGCTTGTTGCGGAAGATAGGCCATTTGCGGCGCTTTACCGCCAGTGAAAGTGATTTGCCCGGCAACTGCCGGTTGCAAGCCTGCCAATGTTTTAAGCAGAGTCGATTTACCTGTGCCATTTGCGCCGATAATAGCGGTCAGAGAGCCCGCGATAAAACAGCCGTCAATGGGTGGCGTCAGCGCATGACGTTCATAGCCAATTTCAGTATTTCTCAAATTTATCATGGCAATACATTCGCCCAATAAATAGCACACCACAGCAGCAGGCAAAGCAGAGCAACCCCCGCCATACGCTGTAACGAAGAAAGTGAGAATAATGTCCAATAAGGAAGAGAATTAAACCGAGCTGAAAGCTTATTCATATAAGGAAGAAACAGATATTTAAGTGATACATTATAACATCACATATTATCACTAAGTTCAAGAGTCGTGCACTGGCTTATCTATGTCAAAAGTAACAAACCATGACGAGATGCCCCATCGGCAGAATTGCGTGCAGGAAGTAAAACTTCCGCTGTGGATAAAACAAGCGGCACTAACATGGTTAGTTACAGTAAATTAAACTATCTTTACTGCTACTTTGCTGATGAGGACTGGTAAGCTTTTGCCACTCCAGTATCATAATTACTCGTGAATGCTCGCAAAACAGTAAATTACATAATAAAAAATAACTAATACAGCAGCACCTCTACTTGATAAAACCCGCTGAGCATTCTAAATTAATAGATATGGGGTAAATTAACTGTAGGTAATAACCTTAAATATTGAGATTTCTATTTAAGCCTTGTTATTTTATTGCAAGATAGTGTTATTGGTCGATAGTGATCCAAATAACATCACTGGGTGTTAACTAAGCCTTTTGGTTGATAAATCTCATTAAAATTGAATTTTTTGATTCAAATCATGTCAATAGTAGTTGGAAAATAAATATCATCGCATTTTTTGTAACGATAACGGCACAGTAATGAATTAATCTTACCACCATGAGCGGACAATTAATGAACAATGAAATAGCTGGGGACTTCTCATCAGGGTGTTACCCGATTTCATTACTGAAGAATGTTATCAACAATAATATCCGTGAGATTGAAGGAAATTTAGTTTCCGGGTTAATGTATTATTCAGAGGATGCTAGATACAAGGTTGGCTCATTAGAGATCCTTGATATTCACAATGTGAAAGCTAATTGTTATTCAATGACTTACTGTTATCGGTGGTATATCTTCAATCCATGTTTGGATATCAATACTGAAGAATCACTAACAAATGCTGTAACATTTATTGTACATCCCGAAAAAATCGTCTTTGATATAATTAACAATGATAGACCTTCAACCGCTGACGAATTGTAAGCTTAAGTAATAAAGTTGCGCGGTGAGCGGAGAAATGATTTATATTCATAACAAGACTAGTTTATTTACTTTACCGATAAGCTTCTTCGTTTATATGATTACCGATCTACTCACATTGTGTTATCAACACCGAATTAAGAGTTTACGGAGGGGATGATATGGATGAGTACTCACCTAAACGGCATGACATTGCCCAATTGAAGTTTCTATGTGAGAGTTTGTATGATGAAGGCATTGCTACCCTTGGTGATAGCCACCATGGCTGGGTAAATGACCCGACATCTGCCGTAAACCTGCAACTCAATGATTTGATCGAGCATATAGCTTCATTTGTGATGAGTTTTAAAATAAAATACCCAGATGGCGGCGACCTTTCAGAGTTAGTGGAAGAATATTTAGACGATACATATACTCTGTTCAGTAGTTATGGGATCAATGATCCTGAATTGCGTCGCTGGCAAAAAACCAAAGAGCGTTTATTCAGACTTTTCTCAGGGGAATACATCTGTACCCTGATGAAAACTTAAGGGATAGTTCCCCTATATTATTTGTATATTGAGAAGAAAAATTACCATGACAAAAACTGACTACCTGATGCGTTTAAGAAAATGTACGACTATTGATACGCTGGAACGTGTAATTGAAAAAAATAAGTACGAGCTAAGCGATGATGAGTTGGAATTGTTTTACTCAGCTGCCGATCATCGCTTAGCTGAACTCACAATGAATAAACTTTATGATAAAATTCCACCTACTGTCTGGCAACATGTGAAATAGTCTGCTTAACGCTGGTTAAGACACACAACGTTGAGCCGATAATCGCTATCGGCTTCAATGAGGCAAGTGCTTTGTAAGTGTTTTAATTTAGGATAAATGTGGTGACAAAACTACGGTATTGAAGGTTAGCTTCAATCCCGCGCTATTGCACATCTACACGTCAACCAAACTATTAGCGTTATCAAAGCGGTTAAGTAAAGGCACATTGTTGCTCTATTTAATTTATTAAGGCTCCAGCTGATAGCTAATAATTTAGAGACATTATTAATTCATTGCTAAACCTAAAGCGTAAATAGAAAATCTAATCTATATAAATACAAGAAAAATCCCATTTCACTGTTCAATACTCAGCCTATGCCACACCCTGCTATTTTTGATGGAAAAAGTATAAATACATAACAATAAGTAAGGGCGATGAAGAATGGTGTTTGAGGCGGTTATCAGAAAAAATCAGCTTGAGGATTAGGAGTTGATATTTTAGAAATGGTGGAGGCCCTGCCAGCTACATCCCGGCACACACCGCGCCTGCTACGGCTGCTTCCTTCCGGATCTGACCGAGTTCACAAGTTAGTGTTGCGGGAGAACCAACAGGGCCTCCATTGACGTTAACGGCTCCTTATACTCTGGAGCGGTGGGCATTATCGACCATGCCCCACCAAATAGCAAGACAACCTGCGCTAACCGGTGGTTTCTTGCCCAGTCGTGTTCAGCTATCGACTAAATTCATTTTCTTCTGGCACCAAAATCGCTGATGATGTTATTCATTTCTATACCATCATGCGGATAACAGACAACCAAGAGGATGCAGTGACATCATCAACAATGGGGCGACAAGACCAAGATGAAGCTGAAGCGCTGGATGAAATAACAGAGCAAAGCAGCCCACCAGCCATAGATAGCTTTCGCCAACGAGTATTCCACGTGGTGGCGGCAATCCCCTATGGCCAGGTAACCACTTATGGTGATATTGCCCGGCTGATAGGCTCCCCAAGAGCAGCGCGACAAGTTGGTGGTGTGTTAAAGCGTTTACCGGAAGGCTCGACATTACCCTGGTATCGGGTTATCAATCGCCATGGCGAAATTTCGTTGGTTGGGGAAGATTATCTTCGGCAGAAAAATGCATTGTTAGCTGAAGGTGTTGAGATAACGCCAGCTGGGCGCATTGATTTACAACAGTATCGTTGGCAATACCAATAATAGCAGCGCTACAGAATCATTAATACTCTGTAGCGCTCTCAGTGGTTACTGTATCGTCCCAGTACCTGATGTTGTTGCTGTTGGCGCAGTTTCGATCGCCACAGAGGTCACAGGCACCAGCAACAGGTTGGCCTGAGTACCCGTGCCATTATTAATCACTTCCTGAATGGTATCAGTGATAAACATTAGCTGACCATTATGCGTGATAGCTGCGCTGACAATAATACGGGCATTGGGCTGAATTTCTGCTGGGTTAAACGGCAAGGCAAAAGTAAAAGGTGCCTGTTTACCCTCGGTACGAATCGCTTTTTGAGCAATCACCCGAGTAGGAGCATCAGCCAGTGAAGCATCCGACAGCGTAACCGTTACGACGGAATCAGGTGGCAAGGCAATGCGCTCGCGGATATTCACTGTCCCTTGCACAGCAGGTTGCGCAATAGGTGCCGCAGCTGTCGTTGTCCCTGCGGGTGCAGGAACCGGAACATCAGCTCCCTTGTGAGCACACCCAGCCAGACTCACTACCAATGCTGCCCCACCCGCTATCTGCCAAAATTTTATTGATTGCCAAGGTTTCATAGGTCGCACTCCTTCTTATTATTAAGATGCTGGCTATTCACAGAAAAGCCCGCGTTTAATAAGTGGCTTCAACCACCTAGCAAGCTAATTATAGCACAATATGCTGAGCCATGGCGCTTGCCGCCCGATTAAGCTATTTATCAGACTATTCCTTATCAAATGCTGATCAACTGAGCAGCCGTTTCGCAGCAATATATTGACGACCGACCAATGGATTCAGCACACTGTGTATGAACTCAATCATCAGGGGCCACAACATGAGTCAGGCATTAGAAAAACTGCTCGATCTACTCGATCTGGAAAAAATTGAAGAAGGGATCTTCCGTGGCCAAAGTGAAGATCTGGGCTTGCGCCAGGTATTTGGTGGTCAGGTTGTGGGTCAGGCGATTTATGCAGCCAAACAAACCGTTCCGATTGACCGGCTTGTTCATTCATTTCACAGCTATTTTTTACGCCCAGGGGACAGCAGCAAACCCATTATTTATGACGTCGAAACGTTGCGTGATGGCAACAGCTTCAGCGCTCGTCGGGTGAGTGCGATTCAGAATGGTAAACCTATCTTCTACATGACGGCATCGTTCCAAAGCCAGGAAGAGGGTCTTGAGCACCAAAACACGATGCCAGATGTCCCCCCACCAGAGGGGTTAATGTCTGAGACTGAAATTGCCCGCCAATTTGCCCATCTCATCCCCGAAAAAGTGCGGGAGAAGTTTATCGGCCATCAGCCCATTGAAATGCGCCCGGTAAAATTCCACAACCCGCTGCAAGGTTCAGTAGAAGAGCCCAATCGTTATGTCTGGTTCCGTGCCAATGGCAAAATGCCGGATGACTTACGAGTTCACCAGTATTTACTGGGCTATGCCTCTGATTTCAATTTCCTACTGACCGCCTTACAGCCGCACGGGATTGGCTTCCTTGAGCCGGGTGTGCAAATTGCCACCATCGACCATTCCATGTGGTTCCATCGGCCATTCCGTTTGGATGATTGGCTGTTGTATGCGGTAGAAAGCACGTCGGCCTCCGGTGCTCGGGGCTTTGTTCGCGGGCAGATTTATACTCGGGAAGGGGTGCTGATAGCCTCAACGGTGCAGGAAGGGGTTATTCGCTTGCATCGTTGATAGCAAACAGTCGGTATCTAAATAGTTCAGGGGCGATGTTTCCATCGCCCCTGTTGCTATCATCATCTTTGTTATTTTTTCTAACCTATCAGCAGATAATAACCACTTAGCTTACTGGTTGTATGCATTTTCGCCGTGGCTGTTAACATCCAGACCTTCGCGTTCTTGTTCTTCTGGCACCCGCAGACCAACCACCAGGTCCGCAATTTTGTAAGCCACGAAAGCAACAACACCAGACCAGACCAAACAGACACCCACACTGAACAACTGCACACCGACTTGATGGCCCATAGTCACGCCAGTCGCGTAACCTGTACCGCCCAGAGAAGCAGAAGTAAAGACGCCAGTCAGAATACAACCGATAATCCCACACACGCCGTGGACGCCGAACACGTCACAGGTATCATCCACCCGCAGCCATTTTTTCAGCAGAACCACACCCCACAGACCAGCAACCCCACCAACCAGACCGATAATCAGTGCACCACCGACGCCCACAGTACCTGCCGCTGGAGTAATCGCAACCAGACCGGCGATACAGCCAGAACATGCACCTAACAGTGAAGGTTTGCCACGTAAAATCCACTCAGCAAATACCCAAGAAAGGATGGCACCGGCGGTAGCAACAACAGTATTCAAGAAGGCAAGTGCGGCAATTTCGTTAGCGGCACTGGCAGAACCGGCATTGAATCCAAACCAGCCGATATACAGGATAGCTGTACCAGTGAACACCATCGGTAAGTTGTGTGGTTTGAAAGCTTCTTTGCCAAAACCAGCACGTTTACCCAGCAAGTATGCCCCCACCAAGCCAGCAATCGCGGCGTTAATATGCACCACAGTGCCGCCTGCGAAGTCCAGCGCGCCATCCAGTGCCAGGAAACCGCCGCCCCATACCATGTGCGCCATTGGCAGGTATGAGAAGGTGAACCACAGCACCGCAAAAATTAATACTGCGGAGAAACGAATACGTTCGGCGAATGAACCCACCACCAACGCGACGGTAATACAGGCAAATGAGGCTTGGAACGCCACATGAATATATTGATAGAAAGTGCCGCTCAGGCTGGTCAAACCAATACCTTTGAGCATCGCCATATCAAAACCACCGAAGAACGCATTACCACCGGTACTGAACGCCAGGCTGTAGCCATACAGTATCCACAGCACGCAAATCAGTGCAAAGGTCACCATGACCTGAGTCATCATCGATAATACGTTTTTAGAACGCAGCAGGCCGCCATAGAACAGGGCAATACCGGGCACAGTCATAAACAGCACTAAAGCGGTGCAAATCATCATAAAAGCGTTATCGGCTTTGTCAGCTACAGCCGGTGCTGCGGCCATTGCCAAAGAGGGCAGCATCGCTACCGAACTCAGGCCCAACACGGATAAAAGTTTTTTCATCATCAACCCATCCCTATTCACTAAATTTGAGCCTGCAAATTACAGTGCTGCTTCGTCTGTTTCGCCGGTACGGATGCGAATAACACGTTGCAATTCAGCAACGAAAATTTTGCCATCACCAATTTTGCCGGTATAGGCGGCCTTACTGATCACATCAATGACTTCGTCCAATTGATCATCAGCAATAGCGATATCAATTTTCACTTTAGGTAAGAAATTGACGCTGTATTCAGCTCCCCGATAGAGTTCTGCATGTCCTTTCTGGCGACCAAATCCTTTTACTTCGGTTACGGTCAGCCCCTGAATACCTACAGAGGACAAGGCTTCACGCACATCCTCCAACTTAAATGGTTTGATCACCACGGTAACCAGCTTCATATTTGCCCCTTCTCGAATTAGGTCGAATTCATGTCTGCCACGCAACAGATAAAGCAAAGGCTATGCCATAAATATGAGTCATGAGAATTTAATCTAGAAAGGGCGAACAGAGGGCGGTTGAGATAACTCATCCAACGGAGCAGCAGCTGAATCGATATTATCGAACAGTTTTTGTGCACCAAATTAGTGCGACGCGCGTCACAGAAGTGCAGGGTCGCCTCTGCGCGCTATAGTCTTGCCAGATTATGGTGCGCGAGTCGCACCGAGTGGACATTAACGGGGATATTCACGGGAAGGATTAAAGCGAAAAGCTCTCAGATATAAGTTGCAGGGCCCATCAGCCCCGCAGCTTATTGTTTAACTCACCGCGGTTTCTACTTGGTCTATAGCGGCTAAATCTTCACTGACCAACTGCAACTGATACATTTGATAATAACGCCCATGAGCCGCCAATAACTCTTGGTGCTTACCTTGCTCAACTGCGACACCACGGTGCAATACCAAGATGGTATCCGCATCGACAATGGTTGAAAGGCGGTGAGCTATCACCACCAACGTGGTGTTTTTCCGGATAAGTTGCAGGGCTTTCTGGATTGCTTGCTCAGTACCAGAGTCAATATTCGCCGTGGCTTCATCCAAAATCAGGATTTGTGGTGCCTGCACCAATACTCGCGCCATCGCCAGCAACTGTTTTTGCCCAACTGACAGGGTGTTGCCCTGCTCGCCGAGCAAACTGTGCAAGCCATCAGGTAAAGCATGGACTAACGGGGCCAGTTGCACGGTTTCCAGTGCATCCCACACTTGTTGCTCACTGATATCACGGCCTAAAGTTACATTGGCAAAAAACGAATCAGCCAGTACCACCGGGTCTTGCTGCACCATCGCCACGCCTTGGCGCAATGTTTGGTGTGATAATTGTGGTAGCGACCGGCCATCAAGCAGAATTTCACCTTTTTGCACCGGATAGTAGCCCATCAACAGATTAGCCAATGTGCTCTTACCACTGCCGGTGTGCCCCACCAAGGCGACAAAACCGCGCGAAGGCACATCAAGGGAAATATTTTGCAGTACCATTTTATCGCTACGGTAAGCAAAACTGACGTTTTTAACCTGAATGTGACCACTGGACAGTGGGCGGTCATCAGTACCATAGCCTTGTTGGGCACGATCCATCAGCTCGAAAATACGCTCCCCGGCCACCACAGCTTGCTGCATGATCGACTGTTGTGAGGTCAGTTCAATCAGCGGTTCATTGAGTCGGCCCAAATAGTTAATAAATGCATACAGCACACCAACCCCGACAGAGCCTTCTGGACTGAAGCCAAAAAGCAGCAACAAACCACACAACACCAAAGCAGAAAATAAGCTCAGCAGCGGACGCAATAGAAAACCTTCCAGACGCAAGGTTTGCATACGCGCGACATAATGCGCGCGGCTGGCTGATTCCATACGTTCCCCAAAGCGCGCTTGCTGACGGAACTGCTGAATCACGCCCATACCATTTATGACTTCATTGAAACCGTCATTAATATCCGCCAAATAGGCCCGAACACGGCGGACAACTGGCGTGCTATAACGCTGAAAAATAGCCATAACCACCAGCACAGCAGGGAAAATACAGATCGAAATCAGCGCCATGCGCCAATCCAGACTGAACATCGCCACCAGCATCGCACCGATTAATGCCGCACTTTTCAGTACGGTGGACACCACCATTACATACAAATCTTTTATAACTTCGGTGTCATTCGTCACGCGGGAAATCAATTGCCCGACTGGTTGGGTATCAAAAGCACTGAGCGGCTGGCGTAAAGCCGCATCCATCACTTCAATACGTAACCGTTGAACGACGCCCACGGCGGCCCGATTGAACAGCAATGCCTGAAAATAGTGCAACGCTGCCGCCAGTAATTGCAACAGCAAATAAGCTAATGCCAAGCCACTAACCAGCCCCAGAGGCAGAGTCCCCTTGGCGACCACATGGTCAATGAAATAGCTAATTAGCAGCGGGCCGCTGACCTCAGCGGCCGCGGCCACCCACAGCATCAATACCGCCAACCCGAGGGGCTTACGATAAGGCGATCCATAAGAGAGTAGGCGCTTTAGAGTGGGCCAGAGTTTACGTATCGGCAGAGGTTGCTGAGTTTTACTCATCAGTTTTAACCTCCGGTTCGCCCTCATCCAAGGCGGCCTCCAGTTGCTGATAACGGTACATTTCCCGATACCATCCAGACTGATTAATCAACACGTTATGGGTGCCTCGTTGCATTACGCCACCATGTTGCATAACCAAAATTTCGCTAGCTTCGGTCAAAGCAGAAAGACGATGTGCGCTGATAATCACAGTGCGGTGCTCACCCCACTCCCGCAGGTTTTTTAAGATTTCATGCTCTGTCTGACCATCAACCGCAGAGAGCGCATCATCAAGAATTAAAATTTCGGTGTCTAACAGCAGAGCGCGTGCAATGGAAATGCGCTGCTTTTGCCCACCGGATAACATCACACCGCGCTCACCTACTTCAGTGTCATAGCCGTGAGGAAGGCGCAAAATATCTTCATGCACACTGGCTAAACGAGCGGCTCGTTCAATCTGTGCTTGAGTAGCATCGGGTTTACCTAATGCAATATTGCCCGCGACGGTATCAGAGAACAAAAATGGGGTCTGGCTAACCACAGATAAACGCCCGCGCCAGTCATTTAAGCGGATATCAGATAGCAGATGCCCTTGATAGCAGATCCCGCCGTCATCAATATCAAATTGCCGCTGAATTAATGCCAGCAAGGTACTTTTGCCGGAGCCTGTCGGCCCGCATAAGCCCAGCATTTGCCCCGGAGCCAGTGTCAGCGAAACATCATGCAGTGATGGCTGTTCAGCCCCCGGATATTGGAAACGGTGAATATTGACGACTAAGGTGCCGCGCTCGTCAGACAGTGCAATGTCGCCGTCTTTTACCACCGGCGCTTCTTCCAGCAAGCTGCGAATGCGGCTATAAGCAGCACTGCCTCGCTCAACAATATTAAACATCCACGCCAAGGCCAGCATCGGCCAAATCATCAATCCCAAATACATCACAAAACTGGTCAGTTGCCCCAAGGTGATACTGTAATTTACTACCATCCAGCTACCACCGCCGATAGCCAGTAAATTCGCGACACCAATGGCGATATAAATCGTCGGGTCAAAACGGGCATCAATACGTGCAACATACATATTCTTAGCGCCCGCCTCTTCTGCGACTTGCGCAAACTGTTGCGACTGATGATTTTCCAGGCCAAAGGCCTTGATCATACGGATGCTGGTCAGGCTCTCTTGCGCCTGATTATTGAGGGCAGAAAATGCTCCCTGAGCTGATTTAAAGCGCTGATGCAGTTGGTCGCCGTAATACTTGATGACTACCGCCATGACCGGCATAGGCAACAGTGACAGTAAGGTCAATTGCCAGCTAATTTGGGTGCTCATCACAATCAGCACCGCACATCCCATCACTAGTGAATCGACTAACGTCAAAACCCCTTCCCCCGCGGCAAAAACCACACGGTCGACGTCATTAGTGGCGCGCGCCATTAAATCGCCGGTACGGTGACGTAAATAGAAGCCAGGGGTTTGCCGGCTGAGTTGGCGATAAAAGTTTGCCCGCAACTCTACGGCTAATTGATAGGAAGCACCAAAAAGTAAGACTCGCCACACATAACGCAACAGATAGACCACAATGGCGGTCACCAGCATCACACCGATCCACACCAGTAACATATTGGTCGACATCTGTTTTGTGCTGATGCCATCCACAATGACGCCGACCAACTTAGGTGGCAATAATTGCAAGATAGCAATAATGATCAACAATAATACCGCGCCAATATAACGGCGCCATTCACGGCGGAAATACCAGCCTAATTGTGCAAACAATCTCACGCAGTTTTATTCCATGGTCTGACACCGAAGAGCCTCGGTATTGCTCGTTATACGCGATAAGTAGAATACCATCACTTAAAAGGCTTTTTATACTGTATCGACTTCAAGAAGCAGGAAGTTGGCAGAGGCGTTCACCCCATTAAGCTGACGTAAGTCAGTGATTGCAGTGAGTGGGAACAGCCAACACGGCTACAGCTTGAAAGATAAAAAGTATAGTTACTCAGGAACCGGTAACACAGTCGTATATTTAATCTTTTCCATCGCAAAGCTTGATGTCACATCAATCAGCCCCGGAACACCGTTAACCATACGTTTGTAAAAGCTGTCGTAGCTTTTCATATCGGCAACTTCGACCTGCATCAGATAGTCATACTCCCCCGCCATACGATAGAACGCCAACACCTCTGGCATTTTGCGGATAAATTCGACGAACTCCTGATACCAGCCGCTATTATGCTGTTGCGTTTTGATCAGCACAAATGCGGTGAGTCCTAATCCTAGCTTTTCGCTATCCAACAGAGCGACTCGCCCACGAATAAAGCCTTCATCCTCAAGGCGTTTCAAACGTTTCCAGCATGGCGTAGAGGTCAAATTGACCGCTTCTGCCAACACTTGCAGTGATTGCGTGCAATCTTCTTGCAGCATGCACAGGAGCTTACGGTCAGTTTTATCTAACATATCCAGTAGCCATAGAATAAATTTCTACCATTTGGCGATATAGAAGTAAAAATAGCAACGTTTTTTTCTTCAGGAACCGTTAACCTAATCATCATTAGTTTACTACCTACATCGCAGGCCATAAAATGACCAATACTTGGGTAAAAAATGCTATCAGTGAAATAGAAGCCGATTTTCAACGCTCCGCTGATACTCACCTGATCCGCTTAAATCTGCCAGCATTCCCCGGCATTTATCTCTATTTAAAAGATGAAAGTACCCATCCAACCGGCAGTTTGAAGCACCGTTTAGCCCGCTCATTATTTCTCTATGGCTTATGTAATGGTTGGATCAAAGAAGACACCACCATTATTGAGGCCTCCTCAGGAAGCACCGCGGTGTCTGAAGCCTATTTTGCGCGTTTGATTGGTTTGCCTTTTATTGCCGTTATGCCAAGTTGCACTGCACGGCGTAAAGTCGAACAAATTACCTTTTATGGCGGCCGCTGCCACTTTGTAGAAAGTGCTGGGCAAATTTATGCTGCATCCGAACAATTGGCTCGTGAACTTAACGGCCACTATATGGACCAGTTTACTTATGCGGAGCGGGCTACAGACTGGCGCGGTAACAATAATATTGCTGACAGTATCTTCCGCCAAATGGCCCGCGAACCTTTCCCAGTACCGGACTATATTGTGATGAGCGCAGGTACCGGCGGCACATCGGCAACCCTAGGCCGTTATATCCGCTATCAAGGTCATGATACTCAACTCGTCGTGGTCGACCCGGAAAACTCGGTATTTTATGACTGTTTCTGCAACCGTGACCGCACCGTAACCGGCAGCTGTGGCAGCCGCATTGAAGGTATTGGTCGGCCGCGCGCGGAGCCTTCATTTATTCCAGAAGTGATCGACAGTATGTTGCGCGTACCGGATGCCGCCAGTGTTGCCACCATCCATTGGTTGGAAGGCATTCTTGGCCGCAAAGTGGGAGCTTCAACCGGCACTAACGTCTGGGGGGCATTACAGTTAGCTAAACAGATGCGTGAACAGGGTAAAACTGGCGCTATCGTGACATTACTCTGTGATAGCGGTGAGCGTTATCTCGATACCTACTATAACCCTCAGTGGGTGAGTCAAAATATTGGCGATTTGACCTCATTCAGCAATGAGCTAAATAACCTGTAACTGATCGACAAAAGGGGCCGGTTTAAGGCCCCTTTTAGAAGAAAAAAACCGGATGGTCATCCGGCTGGCTAATAGCTATCCCCAACGTCAAAGACGAAGGAGATAAACCTCAGAATTCGGGGGAATAGGTGAGGTGTGGTGAACTTAGCCAATGTTGCAAATAGTGCGCTACGCCTTGTTGTTCGCAGCGGCCAATAACCTGTAACTGGGGTAACTCTAGCTTCAATTGCGGTAATGCATTCCCCATTACCAGCCCACGACCCACTCGCGACAACATCTCTTTATCATTCATCGCATCGCCGAATGCCATACAATCCGCCAGGGTTAAATCAAGGTGGTGGCTTAATCGCTCCAGCGCCGTTCCTTTATTGCAACCCAGAGGCAATACTTCCAGACATTCCAGAGCAGAGAAACAGAAATCAGCTTTCCCTCCCATTTGCTGCTCAAGCTGAGTCTTCAGCTCAACCAGTTCTTCATGCGGCGCAATAAAACAAATTTTGTGGTTGCCGGTCAGAGGTAATGCATCCCATGCGGTATGCTGGAACTGAAAACCGCTGGTTTTATGTGCCGTCAGCAGGGCGGGATCATTGCAGTTGGTAAACCAGCCTTCATCACGGAAAATATGGATACTGGCATCGGTTTTCCACGGCGTGTGCAGTGCAAATTCCACCAACTCGGCGGGCAAGTCCATACCATAGAGCTGTTCGCCATCCATGTCGCAAACTCGGGTACCATTACCGGTAATCAAATAACCATTAATACCGGAGTGGGATAAAATCCCTTTCATATCAATATAATGCCTGCCAGTAGCAAATGTCAGAATGATTCCGTTCTCCACTAACTGATGCAACGCATTCAATGTCGCGCCACCAATATTATGGTCACGCATCAGTAAGGTTCCATCCATATCAAAAGCGGCTAAACGGTACATTCAAAACCTCATAAAGAGTGAAACTGGTGGTATGCATAAAATTATGGCGTAGTATTTACGGAACTAATAGTGAACAATTAATTTAAACTGTTCCGTATTTAGAACCGATGCCAATCAGTACGGCTATGCGGGCACTGGATAGGCTTAAACTAGCTGATAACATAATGGAATAGGTTATTGATTATGCGAATTATTCACCGACTAGCTCAATATCAGCGTTTATATCAGAAATTCGCCGACCAGCAAGTCTCAACCACGGTAGGTGAAGTCGCTGGCCTATTATTTTGCAGTGAACGCCATGCCCGCACGCTAATCCAGCAGCTACAGGCGAATGACTGGCTTAGTTGGCATTCACAAGTTGGCCGAGGAAAGCGAGCGCAACTGCAATGTCTGAAAAGCCCGGATACACTCCGCGCAACTTACCTGCAAATATTCCTTGAGCAAGGTGATCATCAGGTGGCACTCGAATTAGCTCAACTGGAACCTGAGCGCCTTCAAGCTTTACTTAACCCTCATATGGGTGGGCAATGG
Organism: Yersinia alsatica; assembly: GCF_902170305.1. Classification (GTDB taxonomy): domain Bacteria; phylum Pseudomonadota; class Gammaproteobacteria; order Enterobacterales; family Enterobacteriaceae; genus Yersinia; species Yersinia alsatica. The sequence goes on from NZ_CABHWW010000024.1 coordinate 47,890, forward strand.
CAAGCGGACAGCCCAATATTGCGAATTCCTTATTACCGCGAGCTTGAATCGTTAAACCCACTCACCGCCACTGGCCGAGCTGAACAACACCTAATTTATACTTTGCATGCGGGCCTGACCAGATTTAACACCGGTGATCCACAACCAAAACCTGATTTGGCCCATCACTGGCAAGTGAGTGAGGATGGCTTAACCTGGCAATTCTTTTTACGTAGTCAGTTGCGTTGGCACAATGGTGAACACATTCGGGGCGAGCAGCTATTACAAACATTGGCACAGCTGCAAGCAAATACGCGCAGTCGACCCAGCTTTACTAATATTCGCTCTATCACCCTCCCCCATGCTCTCTGCTTGCAATTTACTCTTTCACAGCCAGATTACTGGCTGGCTCATCGACTGGCTGATTTACCCTGCCGGCTGTTTCATCCAGACTATCCACTATTGGGCGCAGGTCCATTTAAACTGGCGACTTTCGAACAGCATCTGGTGCGGCTAGAGCAACATGAGTTTTATCACTTGCAGCACCCCTATCTGGAAATCATCGAATACTGGATAACCCCGAGCCTGGTGGTGCAAACAGCAGACGGCAGTTGCCAACATCCGGTGCGCATTACTATCGGTCAGGAGGAGGACTTCCCGCTAGCTCGCCCTGTTCAGCGCAGTATGAGCCTTGGGTTTTGTTATCTGGCCATTAATCAGTACCGGCGTAACATTATACCGCAGCAAATAGCTAAGTTACTGATGCTAGTGCAAACCTCCGGCATATTAGAGCAACTATCCATTATGCGCGGCATCATAACTCCTAGCCATGAAATGCTGCCCGGCTGGCCAATTCCACAATTTACATCTGATGAAAACCCACCATTGCCACCCCGCCTAACGCTGGTATATCAACCACCAATGGAGCTTAAAGTTGTTGCCGAACAACTCAAAACAGTATTGGCAGCGCATGGTTGCACATTAGAGATTTACGCCAGCCATGATAAGCAGTGGAAAAATACCGAACAAATCGAAGAGGCTGACTTACTACTTGCAGACCATTTAGTGGGTGAATCACCAGAAGCCGCAATGGAAAGTTGGTTGCGCCTTGATCCACTCTGGCGTGGCATTCTCTCGCCAGAACAGTGGGAACAGCAGCAAGTGACATTGACCCAGATTCAGCAAATCGAACCGGCTCCAGAACGTTTTCGCCAATTACGTGAACATTACAATGAGCTGATGTTGTCAGGGCTGATTCTCCCGCTGTTCAACTATCAATATCAAGTCAACGCCCCACCGCGCATTAACGGTGTTACGTTAACCGCGTACGGCTGGTTCGACTTCAGCCAGGCATGGTTGCCACCAGCCACCACCTAACGACTAAACTCAGCTAACTACCCTTTCTCACACTAACTGAGTACCATACGGTCAGTTTTTAATTTTGCTGTGGGATGACACATTAAGATACCCATAGCCGCACGAGGTAACTACATGAGACGCGCCGTCGTTGTTTTTAGTGGTGGGCAAGATTCCACAACCTGTTTAATCCAAGCATTACAGCAATATGATGAAGTCCACTGCATTACATTCGATTACGGGCAACGCCACCGCGCAGAAATAGAGGTTGCCCGCAAACTGGCAGCCCAACTTGGCGTCAAAGCACACAAAGTGCTGGATGTCGGCATGCTTAATGAATTAGCGGTTAGCAGCCTGACCCGAGACAGTATTCCAGTCCCTACCTACAATGAAGACGAAAAGGATAGGGTTCCCAGCACCTTTGTACCTGGGCGTAATATTCTATTTCTCACCTTAGCGGCCATTTATGCTTATCAGGTACAAGCAGAAGCGGTTATCACAGGCGTCTGCGAGACAGATTTCTCCGGTTACCCGGATTGTCGGGATGAGTTCGTTAAAGCACTCAACCATGCGATAGATTTAGGTATTGGCCGAGATATCGCCTTTATCACCCCTTTGATGTGGTTAGATAAGGCTGAAACATGGGCCTTAGCCGATTATTATCAGCAACTAGAACTGGTTCGCCATAGCACCCTCACCTGCTACAACGGGGTTCAGGGCGATGGTTGCGGTCAATGCGCAGCCTGCCACTTGCGCGCCAGAGGGCTTGAGTCTTATCAAGCCAATAAGGCCAAAACTCTGCTAAGCCTGAAACAAAAAACCGGGCTGGTTTGATCCATTTGCTACTGTAGCGCGGATGACCGCCCTACTTTCACTACCTCACTCCATCGGGGCGAGGTAGTGATTGATAAATAACAGAACAACCTCCTTTAGCACCCTCGGTTAACAAACTCCTCCAACTTGGCGCGTAATTCTCCCTCAATAGGCAATGCCTTTTGACTACGCAAGTCAATGCAAACAAAGGTTAATTCTGCGTCAGCCACAGGAGTAGACTCGGGCTCCAGCGTGATAGTTTGTTTCATCACACCACTTTTACCATTCAGTTTTAGCAGTTGGCTGTCGATACGCAGTAGGTCGCCCAACACAGAGGGCCGACGATAGTTAATATTGATATTAACGACGATAAAAGCGATTTGGTTTTCAGCCATCCACTGCGCTGCTGGCTCACCATCGAGCCATTCCCAACGGGCTTCTTCGAGAAACTCTAAGTAGCGGGCATTATTAACATGTTGAAAAACATCAATATGGAAACCCCTGACTTTAATATGAGTATGCATGACGACGAGCTTCTCCAAACAGTTAATAGTCATTATAGAGTGGCATACACAACTGGTATGACCTCAAAAAGAAAGATTAGCAGAGGAAAAACTCTTCATAGCACGCTTACTATATAATCTAGAACAACGTCACAGTTTTACCCCGCAATTACACCTTACAGTATGAAATGCTGGGAGTTATTTGTTATGAAGATAGCGAGCTGAAATAGCCAGACAAATACTCGTCAGTACCTGCCTGACTGCAATATTCACATTCTAAGCTTGCTACCGTTCTTCTCTAAGAAAGAGGGACCAATGCCAGGAACTTCAAGCAACTGCTCAGCATCCGTAAAAGGGCCGAACTGTTCACGATAGTTAACAATTGCCTCAGCTTTCTTCCTACCAATGCCACTGAGGAACTGCGCCAACTGTTCAGCATCGGCACTATTGATATTTATTAGGCTTGGGTCACTTGTTGCTGTCGCCGTGACAACCATTTTATCCTGCACAGTTTTTACCTGAGGACTGGCTGTTGTGGCCTTGGTCGTTTGACTAAGGGCTTTTTCCTGCGAGGGGCTGGCGGGTACCGCATAAGCTAAGGGCTGGATATTAAAGCCGGCTAATAATGTCGTGATTACAAATAATTTTCCTATAAATTTCATGCTGTATCCTCCTTGTATTTGACAGCATGACTACCTTGCCGCAGCCTTCGATTCACCGCAAAGGGCAGGTTTCAGATATGCGAAAGGCCGCCAAAGCGACCTTTCGTTGTTACATTGATTTGCAAATGAATGCGAGGCTTATTGCGGTTGCTGCTGCTCCGCAGGGCCCATTTTGATAGTGGCCTGTTTGTGCAGGTTCGCCATCAGCGCATCGAAGGTCACGCCACTGGAGCCCTCTTGCATTTTAGCTATAAAGGTCTTCATCTCGCCTTCCGGCAATTTACCCGGCGTTACCGATAACAGCTCGATCAATACAATGTTGTCTTGACGATCCTGAGACAAGCCATAAACCGGCTGATCTTTTTGTGGATGAGGCAATGCAAAGACAGTCTGTACTAACTGATCGTCGTCCGGCGCGCGCGACAAGGTTTTCTTCTCACCGAAGCTGATACCAGCGGCTTTCATGGCTTCATCGCCTTTGCCTTGTTTCAGCGCGGTTAGGATCTTCTCGCCATCAACGCGAGCCACTTGTTCCGCTTTCTGACGTTTCACCAATTCGGCAACTTGATCACGGACTTGAGAGAATGGCTCAATACCTTCTGGTTTATGGCCATCGATACGAATAACAAACGCGCGATCACCATCAACGGTAATGACATCTGAGTTGCTGCCCGGCGCGCCATTCTCGCCCACTAAACCACCCTCAAAGATGGCTTGGATAACAGGTTTGAAATTGATTTCAGCAGGCACTGCATCACGAGTAAACCAACCCGTCTGCTTAGCTTTAGCTCCAGCGGCTTCTTCGGCAGAAGCTAAAGATTCGTTATCACTGGTTGCCGCTTCGCTCACTTTTTGCTGCAAGGCATAATAAGCATCAACAGCTTTTTCCTGCTTAACCTGCTTTGCCAACGCATCATGCACTTCTGACAGCGGTTTAACCTGCTCTGGCTTGATGTCATTTAAACGAACAATCAAATAACCAACAGAGGATTTAACCACATCAGATAACTGACCTTTTTCAGTCAGATTGGCTTGCTTCAGCTCATCAGCGGTAGTTTCCGGCTCTAACCAACCCAATTCACCGCCATTTTTACGGGAAATGATGTCAGTCGATTTCTCTTTTGCCATCGCGGCAAAATCAGCCCCTTTCTTCAGCTCTTCCAACGCAGCTTTGGCTTCAGCTTCAGTCTTAAACTGAATAACACTGTAATTGCGTTGTTCTGGCTGGGTATAGCTACTTCTGTGTTGGTCGTAATAGGCAGCGATATCTTCTTCAGTAACGGTAATTTTGTCCTGCATCGCTGCGGCATCCATGGCAATGAAACTGATTTTCATCTGTTCCGGTGCAATGAAGTTATTTTTGTTCTGATCGTAGTAGGCTTGTAGCTCTTCATCAGTGACTTTCTGCTGCGCTTGAAGTGCTTTAAGGTCGATTGTCGCCAGACGGACATCACGCTGCTGCAAAATCAGCTCTGACATCGCCTGTGCTTCGACAGGAAGAACAAAGCCAGTGTCACCAAAGGCTTGTAGCAATTGTTGATTAATGAGCTGCTGACGCTGCAATTGAGCGAATTGGTCTGGGGTGTAACCCATCCGATTAACCAGCTCAAGATATTTGTTATTGTCGAACTTACCATCAGTCTGGAAGTAAGGTGCCTGACGAATGGCATCTTTAACTTGTTCATCGCTGGCAGTCAGGCCCAATTTTTTAGCATATTGGTCAAGTAACATATTGTTGACCAACTGCCCAAGCACCTGCTGACGCAATTGCAGCATGTAGCCTTCATTCGCGGCCAGTGCGGAGAATTGTTCACCTAATTGCTGTTGCAAGCGGCCACGTTCACTCTGTACAGCCTGTTCTAACTGAGCACGACTAATCTCTTGGCCATTAACTTTGGCTGCAAAGTCGTTGGAACCGCCAATCAGATAGCTGCCAACCCCAGTCAGGATAAAGGACAACATGATCAAGGCCAGAATGATTTTGAGCACGACGTTATTAGCAGCCGCGCGTAAATTGTCCATCATAATGTGACAATACTCCGCTGTAATATGGATTAAAACTGTTGCGCAGGTCTAAATAAACCCAGCATTCCTTGCGACAGCCCTTCGTGCTGCTGCGCGTTAAAACTGCTTACTGTACTTTCTAACTACTGTGTTTTGTCTAAAAAGGCTGCTGATATTTTTCGCCAGACCAGTATGTTACGTGACTTCAGCTCTCCGTCACTTCAACTGTTAGTCAATTCAACTCGCTAAACGAAAAAAAAGCGCATCATTAACGATGCGCCTTGTATCTTACCTTACCAGCTCAACTGCGTCAGGTTATTGTTTAACACAAACAATATTCGCGGCAGGTGAGAATTGACGCGGTAATCAGTTTACAGCGTCTTTCAGGCCTTTACCGGCACGGAAGCCTGGTACTTTAGCTGCTGGAATACTGATTTCTTTGCCTGTCTGAGGGTTGCGGCCAGTACGTGCAGAACGCTCACGTACTGCAAAAGTACCAAAACCAACCAGAGCTACGTCATCCCCTTCTTTCAAAGATTCAGTAACAGAAGCAATAATTGCGTCCAACGCGCGCCCAGCGGCCGCTTTAGAAATATCAGCACCTGCGGCAATTTTGTCGATCAGTTGTGACTTATTCACTCTTTCATCCCCTTTAGAATTCTATCGTCGCGCCGAAATCCCTACGGACAACACGACAGCGCAGCTGTTATATCAATCCTGTCTAGCCATAGCAAGTAGCCCAAAGGCTTAAACTTTTGCCAGACAGCCGAACTAACTTAGCGGCACAAAAAATAGCTGGCAAGTAGGATTTCACTCACCAGCATCAGTTTTATCAATACTTCTTGCGATCCGTCACTATTTTGACGCTACCGGCTGTGCCCCGAAGGCAGGATTTTGCAATGCAATGGCTAAAACATCATCAATTCGTTTCACCGGATGAATCTCCAGATCAGCAATAACATTGTCTGGAATCTCTTCCAAATCACGTTTGTTATCATCTGGAATCAGCACAACTTTAATCCCACCACGATGCGCGGCCAGCAATTTCTCTTTCAAACCACCGATTGGCAATACTAAGCCACGTAAAGTGATTTCGCCGGTCATCGCAACATCGGCACGTACCGGGTTACCTGTCAGGCAAGAAACCAGTGCGGTACACATTGCAATACCTGCACTTGGACCATCTTTCGGCGTCGCACCTTCTGGCACATGCACGTGAATGTCACGTTTTTCGTAAAAATCAGGATTAATACCCAATTTATCCGCACGTGCGCGAACCACGGTTAATGCGGCCTGAATAGACTCTTGCATGACTTCCCCCAGAGAACCGGTGTAAGTCAACTTACCTTTGCCCGGAACACAAGCAGTCTCGATGGTCAGCAAATCACCACCCACTTCAGTCCATGCCAGGCCAGTGACTTGACCGACACGGTTTTCAGTATCAGCGCGGCCATAATCGACTTTCTGTACGCCAAGGAAATCTTTCAGGTTGTCACCCGTGATTTCAATGTGCTTAACCGTTTTATCCATAAGCAGATTTTTTACTGCTTTACGGCACAGTTTGGAAATTTCACGTTCCAAACTACGCACCCCAGCTTCACGGGTGTAATAACGGATAATGCTCATGATGGCACTGTCGTCGATGGTCAACTCGCCTTTCTTAATGGCGTTGCGCTCAAATTGTTTCGGCAACAGATGCTGCTTGGCAATATTGAGTTTTTCATCTTCGGTATAACCGGACAGGCGAATCACTTCCATACGGTCCAGCAATGGCGCTGGAATATTCATGGAGTTAGACGTCGCCACAAACATGACATCGGACAGATCATAATCAACTTCCAGATAATGATCGTTAAATGCCACGTTTTGCTCTGGATCTAGCACTTCCAGCAAGGCAGATGCCGGATCACCGCGCATGTCGGATGCCATTTTATCAATCTCATCCAACAGGAAGAGTGGGTTTTTTACCCCAACTTTTGCCATCTTCTGGATCAATTTACCCGGCATAGAACCGATATAGGTACGACGGTGACCACGAATCTCCGCTTCGTCACGCACGCCACCCAGTGCCATACGCACATATTGACGGCCTGTGGCACGGGCAATAGATTGCCCCAGAGACGTTTTACCGACCCCAGGAGGCCCCACCAGACACAGGATTGGCCCTTTGATTTTGCTGACCCGGCTCTGTACTGCGAGGTATTCCAAAATACGATCTTTAACGCGTTCTAAGCCGTAATGGTCGGTATCCAGAACTTCCTGTGCTTTAACCAGATCTTTTTTAACTTTGCTGCGGCTGTTCCACGGAACCTGCAACATCCAATCAATGTAACCGCGAACCACGGTAGCTTCCGCCGACATCGGCGACATCATTTTCAGCTTTTGCAGTTCAGCTTCGGTTTTTTCGCGTGCATCTTTCGGCATTTTTGCCGCTTCGATTTTGCGTTTCAGCGCTTCGTGCTCATCAGGCGTATCGTCCATCTCGCCCAATTCTTTCTGAATGGCTTTCATTTGCTCATTCAAATAGTATTCGCGCTGACTTTTTTCCATCTGTTTTTTGACACGATTGCGGATCCGTTTTTCGACCTGTAACAGATCAATTTCAGATTCCATCATCGCCATCAGATATTCCAGACGTTCGGTGACATCGAACATTTCCAGAACAGCTTGTTTATCATTTAATTTCAACGGCATATGGGCCGCGATAGTATCAGCAAGGCGTGCCGCATCATCAATACTGTGCAATGAAGCCAGTACTTCTGGTGGGATCTTCTTGTTCAGCTTGATGTAACCTTCAAACTGATTAATCGCCGTGCGAACTAATACTTCTTGCTCACGGTCGTCCATCACCGGTGATTCTAAATATTCCGCTTGGGCAGCAAAGTGCTCGCCGCTGTCGGAAAGCGTGGTGATACGCGCACGCTGTAGCCCTTCAACCAGCACTTTGACTGTGCCATCAGGCAATTTCAGCATTTGCAGAATCGAGGCTACAGTGCCGACTGAAAACAGATCGTTGATACCAGGCTCATCAGTTGAGGCTTCTTTCTGCGCAACCAGCATGATTTTTTTATCATGGTCCATTGCAGCTTCCAGGCACCGAATCGACTTTTCCCGGCCAACAAACAGTGGGATCACCATATGCGGATAAACCACCACATCGCGCAGAGGCAATACGGGGATTTCTATGCGTTCGGAACGCTCAGGGTTCATAGAGCTCTCTCTTAGTTTAGCTTCCGCCAGATTTCTGGGAATCTCGTGAAACACGAGTCATCACGAGTTTCACTAAATAGGTAATTGAGTATATGGGGACGAATGTCTTACATTCAACGATTACAATGCGAGGAAAAAGAAATGGGGGATAAAATCCCCCATTGTCATACTAACCATCTGGATTATTTGGCTAATTATTCGCCAGAAGCTTGGGCTTCAGGCTGACCATAAATCAGCATTGGCGCAGATTGACCAGCGATAACTGACTCATCCACAACCACTTTTTCCACACTGTCCATTGACGGTAAATCGTACATGGTATCCAGCAAAGCGCCTTCTACGATAGAGCGCAGGCCACGAGCACCTGTTTTGCGCGCCATTGCTTTTTTGGCAATGGCTGTCAACGCTTCATCGCGGAACTCAAGTTCAACACCTTCAAGATTGAACAACGCCTGATATTGTTTAGTCAGGGCGTTCTTCGGCTCTTTCAGGATCTGAATCAGCGCGTCTTCGCTCAATTCACTCAAAGTAGCAACCACAGGCAGACGGCCGATAAATTCAGGGATTAAACCGAATTTAATCAAATCTTCCGGCTCAGCCTGGCGCAATAACTCGCCTTCTGTAGCCTTCTCTGACTTGCCTTTTACCTGGGCACCGAAGCCAATACCACTGCCGGTATTAATGCGCTGCTCAATAACTTTATCCAGCCCCGCAAAAGCACCACCACAGATAAACAGAATTTTAGAGGTATCAACCTGCAAAAATTCCTGCTGTGGATGCTTACGACCACCTTGAGGTGGAACAGCAGCAATAGTCCCTTCGATCAATTTCAACAGAGCCTGTTGCACACCTTCACCCGAAACATCGCGAGTAATAGATGGGTTATCAGACTTACGTGAAATCTTGTCAATTTCATCGATATAGACGATGCCACGTTGTGCTTTCTGAACATCGTAATCGCATTTCTGTAGCAGCTTCTGAATGATGTTTTCAACATCTTCGCCCACATAACCCGCTTCGGTCAGTGTGGTCGCATCAGCCATGGTAAATGGCACATCCAGGAAGCGAGCCAGAGTTTCTGCCAGCAGTGTTTTACCGCTGCCCGTTGGGCCGATCAGCAGAATATTACTTTTACCCAATTCGATACCATTGCTGGTGTCGCCATTGCGTAAACGTTTGTAATGGTTATATACCGCAACCGCTAATACTTTTTTCGCCGGTTCCTGTCCGATGACGTAATCATCAAGGTGACGACGAATTTCGTGTGGCGTAGGCAGCGAGCTACGCTCGCGATGCGGTGCGACTTCTTTGATCTCTTCGCGAATAATGTCATTACACAAATCGACACATTCATCGCAGATATACACTGACGGCCCGGCAATTAGCTTACGCACTTCATGCTGGCTTTTGCCGCAGAAAGAGCAATACAGCAGCTTTCCAGAACCGTCTTTGCGCTTATCTGTCATCAGTAAACCTCTTCTTTAATATCTGCCACATCTGAAACCTGCGGCAGGGAGACTATTCTCGCTACTTCTGTACGCCACGTTAGCCTTCAACGGACAGCCGATATCATGAGGATTGCACAAACAATACGCAATTAGGCTTATTCAGCATCACGAATTGTTCTATTTACATTCACTATAGTATATCGGCTCACAGAAATAAGTCGTTAGTCACGACGGGTGAACACAGAATCAACTAAACCGTATTCTACAGCCTGTTCAGCAGACAGGAAACGGTCGCGCTCAGTGTCTCTCTCTATTTCTTCAAGAGATTTTCCCGTGTGATGCGCCATCAGTTCATTCATGCGCGATTTCACTTTTAAAATCTCTTTGGCATGAATTTCAATATCTGTGGCCTGGCCCTGGAAGCCGCCCAACGGTTGATGGATCATCACCCGTGAATTCGGCAGGCAGAAGCGTTTACCCTTAGCACCCGCAGTCAACAGGAATGCACCCATTGAACACGCCTGGCCCATACAAATAGTGCTGACATCAGGCTTAATAAATTGCATGGTGTCATAAATTGACATCCCAGCAGTAATCACCCCACCTGGTGAGTTGATATACAAGAAGATGTCTTTCTCTGGATTCTCTGCTTCCAGAAACAGCATTTGCGCGGTAATCAAGTTGGCCATATGGTCTTCAACTTGACCGGTCAGAAAAATAATGCGCTCTTTCAGCAGACGGGAGAAGATATCGTAAGAACGCTCTCCACGTGAAGTCTGCTCAACCACCATTGGCACCAGAGCCATGTTAGGTGCAAATTGATCTCGTTCGCCACTGTATGACATTACCGTCTCCTAATAGAATTTACTTTGGCGCCATTCATAACCGATTCTACTTGAGATAAGCAATGATGACTATGTTCATGCATCAAGGTCGCATGCAAACAGTCTGGGTATCCAGACACATTCGACGGTGGTAATCAGCCAGTGTTCCATCAACATCAGATATGAACGTCTATTAAGTTAATTGGGGGATTAATATTCTTTTTCAAGCCCCATACCCATTTTTTAGCCTAATAACCGCCCGCGATCCCTGCCGTAATCCCGACGCCCTATTGATTTTTTATCTGTTAAGTACTTCATTTCACTTTTCAAATATAGCGCAGATTACGACGAAACATGCCAGATTAATCATACTATTGAGGGATTATTGTTACTAAAAGAAAAAGCCCGCAGCCAAAGGCAACGGGCTTTTTCAATTTAATGCGCTAAAAAAACATTACGCAGTAGTGGTCTGATTCATCAGCTCACTAAAGGTAGTTGGTTTTTCAGTAACTTTGGCTTTAGCCAGCAGAGTTTCTACTGCTTGTTCTTCCAGAGCAACGTTACGCATATTGTTCATCAGCTCTTTGTTTTTGCTGTAGAACTCGATCACTTCTTGTGGATCTTCGTAAGCAGAAGCCATTTCTTCGATCAGTGCTTTAACACGATCTTCATCAGCTTTCAGCTCGTGCTGGCTGATAACTTCGCCCAGCAACAGACCAACAACAACGCGACGCTTAGCTTGTTCTTCGAACAGTTCACGTGGCAGTTCAGCAGCTTGTTTCTCGTTGCCGCCGAAACGCTGTGCAGCCTGACGGCGCAGAACGTCGATTTCACCTTCAACCAGTGCAGCTGGAACGTCGATTTCGTTAGCGCTGACCAGACCGTCGATTGCCTGAGTCTTCACACGGTTACGCACTGCGCCTTTCAGCTCACGTTCCATGTTTTTACGCACTTCAGCACGCAGACCCGCTAATGAACCATCAGCAACGCCGAAACGTTTGATGAACTCTTCAGTCAGTTCTGGCAGCTCACGCACTTCAACTTTCTTCAACACGATGTCGAATTTCGCTGATTTACCTTTCAGGTTTTCGGCGTGGTAATCTTCTGGGAAGTTTACGTCGATGGTGAATTCTTCACCGGCTTTGTGGCCGATTACACCTTCTTCGAAGCCCGGGATCATACGACCCTGGCCCATTGCCAGCACGAAATCAGACGCTTTGCCACCTTCAAACACTTCACCATCGATAGAGCCGGTGAAATCCAGAGTTGCACGATCTTCAGCAGTTGCTGCAGCGTCAGTTTCTTTCCAGGTTGCTTGTTGCTTACGCAGAGTTTCCAGCATGGTATCAACGTCAGCGTCATTAACTTCAACAACTGGCTTTTCTACTTCAATGCTTTCCAGATCTTTCAGCTCAACTTCCGGATACACTTCGAACTCAACGGAATAAGTAAAATCTTCACCCTGCTTGTACTCGCCCGGTACATAGTTAGGCGCGCCAGCTGGGTTGATTTTTTCTTTAATGATCGCATCAACGAAATTACGTTGCATCAGATCACCCAGTACGTCCTGACGAACAGAAGCACCGTAACGCTGTTCAACGATGTTCATCGGCACATGGCCTTTACGGAAACCGTCGATACGAACATTTTTAGCGGCTTTAACTAATTCGCTTTTTACTGCTTTCTCAATGCTGTCAGCAGCAACAGTAATTGTTACACGGCGGCCAAGGCCTTGAGTGGTTTCAACAGAAACTTGCATCTTGTTACCTCAAAAAAATCACAGTGCTCGGTCAACTCCAGAAGCTGCAAACGAAGCAGCACCATTACCCTTTCAGGAATGATGCGAACTCTGAAAACACCCTCTAAGAACCGGGACGGCCGCATTAAACAGAACCGAGTATCCCAGATGTCAGAAGCGTCCCGAAACCATTCCGGAAAAATAAGACGCGACATTATAGCGGCGCACAGGTTATGAGTCGAGGAAAGCAAGCGAATGTTGTCGCGGTAAAATTCACGCGTGAATCGTTCCCTCGGCTAAAACTCCTGTGGCGCACGGTTCAAACTAACACGTCGCCTATACAGAAACAGAAGCGGCCCTATAGGCCGCTCGCAAAATTCTCACCTACTAATACCCTAAATCAGACCAGAATTACTACTGTTATCCGGTTTGTATTTGATTACGCTCGCAGATTAAGCCAATGTCCCCGCGCCACGACATGGCGGCGAGGCAGGAACCGTATCTTGTAATCCAGCCCACTCTTTCTGAGTGTAAGTATGTAAGGCCAGCGCATGAACCGTGCTTGCCAGCTCATCAGCCAACACACTATAAATGGCCCGATGACGGCTCAGAAAGCGCTGGTCTTGAAATTTATCGCTGACGATCACAATTTTAAAATGACTCTCAGAACCAGCAGGAACATTGTGGCGGTAACTTTCATTGATTACCTCCAGATGATCCGGTTCGAAGGCCATTTTTAGTTTTTCTTCAATTTGTTCTCGAATCAAAATCATCATGCTCTCCTTACTGCTGAGGCAAAAAACTGCCTACTCTCTATTGCAATATTAGTTGATTTTGGCTGTTTTATAACATTTCAGATACAAAATATCCTGAATATCTCAACTCGAGCAGTTTAGGTTAACGGACTTATCTGATAGTCAGCAAAAAGGCAACTTGTAAGGTCTTAACATTAAATGAAGGGGTACTTGGCGGAAAATCATATTTTTTGGTGAATTTCTCTCCATCAGGATCTTCCACCAGCCACTCGCAGTGCTATGATGTCGCAACTGCAAACTCGCAAAATAACATGGCTGCTATCCCGCTCTGATTATTAAAAAATTCCATAACTATTGAGAAAGTGAACATGCTAAAGAAAATTCTTTTCCCGCTGTTGGCTGTTTTTATATTGGCGGGTTGTGCTGCCAGTAACAACACCTTGAATGTCACCCCGAAAGTGGTATTACCGCCACAAGATCCAACATTAATGGGGATTACAATCAGCATTAATGGGGCCGACCAACGTCAAGATTCGGCACTGGCTAAAGTCAATCGTGATGGTCAACTGGTGGTGTTAACCCCATCCCGTGATCTGCGTTTCCTGCTACAAGAAGTGCTTGAAAAACAAATGACTGCTCGTGGTTATATGATTGGCACTAATGCACCAGTTGACCTGCAAATCGTGGTAAATCAGCTGTATGCCGATGTTCAGGAAGGCAATCTGCGTTATAACATCACCACCAAAGCCGATATCTCTATTACTGCTACCGCGAAAAACGGCAATAAGCAGGTGAAGAATTACCGTGCCAGCTATAACGTTCAGGGTGCATTTACTGCAACCAACGAAAAAATCACTAATGCCGTCAATACCGTGTTAAGCGATGTTATTGCGGATATGGCGCAAGACACCAGCGTCAGTAGCTTTATCAAGCAAAATGCGCGCTAATCTGCTATTTGCTTAACATCATTATTACTGCTTAACAGAATGCTCTGCCCCGCACATGGGGTGGAGCATGTAGGTCTCACATGTCCAATCGCTATTCGAACCTTTTTACCCAGCGCAACTCTCTAGTTCTTCTTTTGTTGGGATTTGCTTCCGGTCTCCCTTTAGCTCTTACCGGCGGGACGCTGCAAGCCTGGATGACGGTTGAAAACGTCGATCTAAAAACTATTGGTATTTTCTCTTTGGTCGGTCAGGCCTACGTCTTCAAGTTCCTCTGGTCCCCGTTGATGGACCGCTATACGCCCTCATTTCTTGGCCGTCGACGCGGTTGGTTGTTAATCAGCCAATTGCTGTTAATTGTCGCCATCATCGCCATGGGCTTTATGGAACCGGCTAAACATTTATGGTGGTTAGCCGCTATCGCCGTGCTAGTTGCATTCTGTTCTGCATCGCAAGATATTGTTTTTGATGCTTATAAAACCGATTTACTCAGCGCTGAAGAGCGCGGCACCGGTGCGGCAGTTTCTGTATTAGGCTATCGCTTGGCAATGTTGGTGTCCGGTGGTCTGGCCCTGTGGATAGCCGACCGTTATCTCGGCTGGCAATCGACCTACTGGCTGATGGCCGGGCTCATGTTAATTGGGGTGTTTGCTACCCTATTTGCTCCTGAGCCTGTGATTCGAATTGCCCCCCCCAAAACCTTAGAACAGGCGATCGTCGAGCCCTTACGTGATTTCTTTGGCCGTAACAATGCGTGGCTGATTTTGCTGCTTATCGTGCTGTACAAAATGGGGGATGCCTTTGCTGCTAGTCTGAGTACCACATTCCTGATCCGTGGGATAGGTTTCGATGCTGGTGAAGTCGGTCTGGTCAATAAAACATTAGGATTGATTGCCACGATTATTGGTGCGCTCTATGGCGGCCTGTTGATGCAGCGCTTGAGCTTATTCCGGGCATTAATGATTTTCGGGATTCTACAAGCCGTTTCCAATATCGGCTATTGGCTGTTATCTATCACCGACAAGAATATATTCTCCATGGGCAGCGCCATCTTCCTGGAGAACTTGTGCGGCGGGATGGGGACTGCGGCCTTCGTCGCCCTACTGATGACGCTCTGTAATAAATCGTTCTCTGCCACACAATTTGCTTTGTTATCAGCATTATCGGCAGTAGGTCGAGTTTATGTCGGCCCAATTGCCGGCTGGTTTGTTGAAACTCATGGCTGGCCTCTGTTCTATTTATTCTCTATTGCTGCGGCGATTCCGGGGTTAATTCTGCTTTATATCTGCCGCCAGACACTGGAACACACCCAAAAAACAGATGAGTTCATGCCTCGTACTGCATTTAAAACAGCTTATCGTTGGGCGCTACGCTTTTTGACAATTGGCTGCATTTTATTAGCCGCCTGGCTGATTTTACTGATATGCAACGCGCTGGATTGGACCGCTGCCCCACAATTGGCCGATATATTACTGCTGCGAGGCATTCAGCTCAGTGTGGTCGGTATGGTTCTGGGTGGCGTATTGGATTATCTCGCGCTCAGACGAGAGAAATTAGCTTAATAAACTCCCGTCATTAACTAAAGCCGGTACTTGTGCCGGCTTTTTTGCATTTGTCAGTTAGAAAAATAACTTCAGCCCATCCAATCTTTGACGCTCCCTTAGTACATTAATTGAACCATGTCACAAATTTAAGCAACACTTGCAAAATATTATTCACAAAACGAGATCTACATCACTTTGAGCTATTTATCCTTTCGTGCTCTGGGACTATGATGTGCGCACTTTTTGTTAAGGACTGTGTCCTTTTGTTTCTCCTGACATCTTTCAACTACACAGAGGCATTTATGCGTAAAATTCTTATCGGCGCAGCCGCGCTGACTGCGGTCACGATGGCTCCCGCTGCACAAGCTGAATACCAGTGGGGATTTGCTAATATCAGCATGAACTACCTTGACTGGAGTCGCAGTACTACGCATAAATCAGGCAACTCTTCACACAAAGATGACTTTGCCTATATCGAGTTGGAAGGTGGTGCAGGTTATAGCTGGGGCGAGGTCTACGGCTTCTTTGATTTAGAAAACCCGTTCAATTCAAAAACGGCACAGCCAGGTGACAACCAGCGCTATACCTTCAAAACAACCGGCCGTTATTACTTAGGCGATTCCGGTTTCAACCTTTATGGCCATCTTTATGGCACTTACTCGTTGCCGAGTGCTGAAGGTAACAATTACAGCAACTTCCACGAAGTGAATACTCTGTACGGTATCGGCTATAACGCCACGGTAGCGGGCGTGTGGATGAAACCTTTCGTCGCGCTACACTATGTTGATCAAACCTATTATTCAGGCAACAACGGCTATGTCGTGGGCTGGGTCGCAGGTTATGACTTTACCGCATTCGATGAGAATTTCAGCATCACTAACTGGAATGAACTGGAGTTTAACCGGGCAGAACGTTATGCCGCAGGTAATGGTGGCCGTAACGGGGTGAATGGTGCCATTGCACTTTGGTGGACACCAATTAAACAATTTACCACCGGTATTCAGTACCGTTATGCTTATAACAAATTGGGTGAAGATTTCTTACAAGACGCTATCGTTTACTCTATTAAATATAATTTCTAGCTAAATGATTCAGGGGTGACTATTTATAGCGCCCCTGAATATATTTTAATTTACCTTGGCATCACATATTATTTACATAAAATAAGCCTAAGTATTAATTTAAAATCAGTATTTCCCGTGAATAAAACACTAATTACCGTTGTTTTTCCTTAACATCCGCTGTTTTCCCGTCAGGTGCCATCGCCAACATATTGTTGCTATTAGTAAATTGTCACGCATGGCAACATCTGTGACCCCCTTAACATAAAGTGTCAACAAGCCGCTGACACAATCTTAAGCATGTTTACAGTCCTGCAACCTTCCCGTAAAATGCCCGCACACATGAAACGACAATAGAGCCCTTTTGTAATTGAGGTCGTTAGATGAGACTTAAGAAATACATTAAAAATATGGGTATGTTGTCTTTATTAGCAGCCACAGTAATGCTTAGTGGTTGCGATATGGTATTGATGAATCCCAAAGGCGCAATCGGAGTCGAACAAAAAACACTGATACTTACAGCTATCGGTTTAATGTTGATCGTCGTTATTCCGGTTATTTTTATGGCGTTTGCTTTTGCATGGAAGTTCCGCGCGTCCAACAAAAGTGCGACCTACACCCCAAACTGGTCCCATTCCAACAAAATTGAGCTTGTTGTTTGGGCTGTTCCAATCATTATCATTGCTATTTTGGCAACGATAACCTGGAAAACCTCCCACGAACTTGACCCGTTCAAACCGCTTGAAGTGGCTGGCAAAGAACCGATCACCATTGAAGTGGTCTCCCTTGACTGGAAATGGCTATTTATCTATCCAGAACAAGGTATTGCTACAGTAAATGAACTGGCTTTCCCTACTGATGTTCCGGTGAACTTCAAAATCACCTCCAACTCAGTAATGAACTCGTTCTTTATTCCTCAGTTAGGCGGGCAGATTTATGCGATGGCCGGGATGCAAACCAAACTGCATCTGATCGCCAACGAAGCCGGTAAATACAATGGTATTTCCAGCAGCTTCAGTGGCAAAGGCTTCTCTGGTATGAAATTCACTGCAATCGCAACACCAACGCAGGAAGACTTCAACCAGTGGGTCGCACAGGTGAAAAAATCGCCGAACACCCTGAATACCACTGACGATTTCAATAAACTGGCTGAGCCGAGTGAAAATAACCCGGTTGAGTATTTCTCCAGTGTTAAACCGGAGCTGTTTAAAGGAATCATTGGCAAATTTATGGGCGATATGAACATGCACAAGAAAGGCGATGATACCCATAAAGGTATGGACATGAGCCAGGGCATGGATATGGGCGAACACGCCGCTCACGCCGGAGCCGAGGAATAAAACGATGTTGGGAAAATTAACACTTGATGCGGTTCCGCTACACGAACCAATCATTATGGTTACCGTTGCTGCAATTGTTCTGGGTGGGCTGGCAGTTGTCGCTGCCCTGACCTATTTCGGCAAATGGAAATGGCTATGGAGCGAATGGCTGACTTCGGTTGACCATAAAAAAATCGGTATCATGTACATTCTGGTCGCCATGGTCATGCTGCTGCGTGGCTTTGCCGACGCCATCATGATGCGTAGCCAGCAAGCACTTGCTTCTGCTGGTGAGGCCGGATTCCTCCCGCCTCATCACTATGATCAGATTTTCACCGCGCACGGCGTTATCATGATTTTCTTCATGGCGATGCCTTTTGTGGTGGGCTTGATGAACGTGGTTGTACCGCTACAAATCGGTGCTCGCGACGTTGCCTTCCCGTTCCTGAACTCACTGAGTTTCTGGTTCTTTGTCGTCGGGGTGGTGTTAATCAACATCTCTCTGGGAGTCGGTGAATTCGCACAAACCGGTTGGTTGGCATATCCGCCACTATCAGGTAAAGAGTACAACCCAGGTGTCGGGGTCGATTACTGGATCTGGAGTCTACAGATTTCTGGTTTGGGGACCTTGCTGACCGGTGTTAACTTCTTCGCGACTATCTTGAAAATGCGTGCGCCTGGCATGTCGATGATGAAGATGCCAGTCTTCACCTGGGCTGCACTGTGTACCAACATTTTGATTATCGTTTCATTCCCGATCCTGACTGTGACCGTCGCGTTACTGACACTGGACCGCTACCTTGGCACCCATTTCTTTACCAATGATATGGGTGGCAACATGATGATGTACATCAACCTGATTTGGGCCTGGGGCCATCCGGAAGTGTACATTTTAGTTCTGCCAGTATTCGGGGTGTTCTCCGAAGTTACCGCGACCTTCTCAAGAAAACGTCTGTTTGGTTACACCTCTTTAGTCTGGGCAACCATCGCGATTACCGTACTGTCGTTTATTGTTTGGCTACACCACTTCTTCACCATGGGGTCCGGTGCCAACGTTAACGCCTTCTTCGGTATAGCCACGATGATCATTTCCATCCCAACTGGGGTGAAAATCTTCAACTGGTTGTTCACGATGTACCAAGGCCGTATTCAGTTTAACTCCGCAATGTTGTGGACCGTTGGCTTCATCATCACCTTCTCTATCGGTGGGATGACCGGTGTTCTACTTGCCGTTCCGGGTGCAAACTTTGTACTGCATAACAGCCTGTTCCTGATTGCGCACTTCCATAACGTGATTATCGGTGGTGTGGTATTTGGTTGCTTCGCTGGCCTGACTTACTGGTGGCCTAAGTCCTTCGGCTTTACGCTGAATGAGAAATGGGGCATCCGTGCTTTCTGGTTCTGGATAATTGGCTTCTTCGTTGCCTTTATGCCGCTGTATGTACTGGGCTTTATGGGCATGACCCGTCGTCTGAGCCAAGACATCAACCCAGAATTCCACCCGATGTTGATGGTGGCAGCAGGCGGTGCAGCACTGATTGCTTGCGGTATCTTCTGTCAGGTTATCCAGGTGTTCGTCAGTATTCGTGACCGCGAGCAAAACCGCGATCTGACTGGTGACCCGTGGGGTGGCCGTACGCTGGAGTGGTCTACCTCTTCCCCACCGCCGTTCTATAACTTCGCTGTCGTGCCTGAAGTTGTTGACCGTGACGAATTCTGGGATATGAAAGAGAAAGGCGAAGCGTACAAACGCCCAGCGAAATACGAAGAAATCCACATGCCGAAGAATACCGGTGCAGGTGTGATTATTGCTGGCTTCAGCTTGATCTTCGGCTTTGCCATGATCTGGTATATCTGGTGGCTGGCCATTATTGGCTTCGCTGGCATGATTGTGACCTGGATTGTGAAAAGCTTCGACGAGGATGTTGATTACTATGTGCCGGTTGCAGAAGTTGAGCGCATTGAAAATCTTCATCATGAACAAATCAGCAAAGCAGGCGTGAATCATGTCAACTGAAACTCTGACTAACCACAACGTCGCCCATGCCGAGCACGGGCATCACGATGCAGGAGCAACGAAAGTATTCGGCTTCTGGATCTACCTGATGAGCGACTGTATTTTGTTTGCGACTTTGTTCGCAACTTATGCAGTGCTGGTAAACGGGACCGCTGGCGGTCCTTCCGGCAGGGATATCTTCGACTTGAACTTTGTTCTGGTCGAAACCTTCCTGTTACTGTTCAGTAGTATTACTTACGGCATCGCTATGCTGGGCATGAATAAAGGCCATAAAAACCAGGTGAACACCTGGTTAGGTCTGACCTTCCTGTTCGGTCTGGGCTTTGTGGCAATGGAAATCTATGAATTCCATCACCTGATTGTTGAAGGCTACGGCCCGGATCGCAGTGCGTTCCTGTCTAGCTTCTTCGCACTGGTTGCCACCCACGGTATTCACGTTACTGCTGGCCTGGTTTGGATCATCATTATGATGATTCAAGTAGCAAAACGCGGCCTGAATGAGATGAACCGTACCCGTCTGATGTGCCTGAGCTTGTTCTGGCACTTCCTGGACGTGGTCTGGATCTGCGTATTCACCGTTGTCTATCTGTTAGGAGCCATGTAATGAGTCATCCAACAACTACTCACGGTGGAGCCAGCCACGGTAGCTTGAAGTCATATCTTATTGGCTTCATTCTGTCGGTCATTCTGACAGTTATTCCATTTGCTATGGTGATGAGCGGTACCGCCTCCCATACGACTATTCTGGCCACAGTGGTCGGTTTAGCCGTAGTGCAGATTATTGTGCACTTGGTGTACTTCCTGCATATGAATGGATCGTCCGAAGAACGTTGGAATCTGGTGGCGTTCCTGTTCACCGCTATGATTATCGCAATCGTTGTTGTGGGCTCACTCTGGATTATGTACAACCTCAACATCAATATGATGGTTGACTGAAGAGCTGCATGTGATGATTAAGCAATACCTGCAAGTAACTAAACCAGGAATTATTTTCGGCAATTTAATTTCTGTCGTTGGGGGATTTCTCCTCGCTTCCAAAGGCGTGATTGATTACCCCCTTTTTCTCGCCACCCTGTTCGGTGTCTCGTTAGTTGTTGCCTCCGGGTGTGTATTTAACAACTATATCGACCGTGATATCGACCGTATCATGGAGAGAACGAAGAATCGTGTCCTGGTAAAAGGGCTTATCGATCCGAAAGTGAGCCTGATTTATGCATCAGTACTGGGTATTGCTGGCATGCTGTTGCTCTACGTCGCCGCCAATCTATTAGCAATGATGCTGGCCGTCATTGGTTTCGTTATCTATGTTGGGGTTTATAGCCTCTACATGAAGCGCAAATCAGTCTACGGCACGTTGATTGGCAGCTTGTCAGGTGCCGCACCACCAGTGATTGGTTACTGTGCGGTTACCGGGCAGTTCGATATGGGCGCCTTGATTCTGCTGCTTATCTTCAGCTTGTGGCAAATGCCGCACTCTTATGCCATCGCGATTTTCCGCTTTAAGGATTATCAAGCTGCCAACATTCCGGTTCTGCCGGTGATAAAAGGAATATCGGTCACCAAAAACCATATTACCCTTTATATTTTGGCATTTATGGTCGCGACCTTGATGCTAACCTTAAGTGGCTATGCCGGTTATAAATACCTGGTTGTCGCTGCGGCGGTGAGTGTCTGGTGGCTGGGAATGGCATTGCGCGGTTACAAGGCAACCAATGACATCGTGTGGGCGAGAAAACTCTTTGTCTTCTCTATCATTGCCATTACGTCATTGAGCGTCATGATGTCGGTTGATTTCAATGTCCCTTCCTCGGCGGGATTACTGACTTACGTCGGGTAATTTCAGCCCTATTGATGTAAAAATGGCTGTTTCTGACAGCCATTTTTTATTTCTGCACTACCCTGCTGTTATCTTAAAACTCACCTGTAATACATTCTAAACATCAATAGATTTACCGGTAGGCATTAACATCATTACAATAGTGCAATTGGTTTTTCTGAGGTGGTAATGAACGACAATAAAATGACCCCGCTAGAGCTTCGGGCTACTTGGGGGCTGGGTACGGTATTCTCTTTGCGCATGCTTGGCATGTTCATGGTTTTGCCGGTTCTCACCACTTATGGTATGGCACTTTCTGGAGCCAGTGAGGCGTTGATTGGCCTAGCTATTGGTATCTACGGTCTGGCTCAGGCCATTTTCCAAATCCCTTTTGGGCTGGTTTCCGATCGCATTGGCCGCAAACCCCTGATCGTTGGTGGCTTATTAGTCTTCGCATTGGGTAGCGTGATTGCCGCATTGAGTGATTCTATCTGGGGCATCATTCTAGGTCGCGCATTGCAAGGCTCTGGCGCAATTGCCGCCGCAGTCATGGCACTATTGTCTGACCTGACACGCGAACAAAACCGCACCAAAGCGATGGCATTTATTGGTGTCAGTTTTGGTATCACCTTTGCTATCGCGATGGTTATTGGGCCAATAGTCACCCATGCCTTTGGTCTGCAAGCCCTGTTCTGGGGAATAGCCATACTGGCACTATTAGGTATTGTCATCACTCTAGCAGTGGTGCCCGATGCCGACAGGCATGTACTTAACCGCGAATCCAGTATCGTCAAAGGCAGTGTGAGCAAGGTTCTCAACAACAGCCGGCTGCTTAAACTCAACTTTGGCATCATGTGCCTACATATCTTGTTGATGTCGAGCTTTGTTGCTTTACCGCAAATTATGGCCAGTGCCGGATTGGCCCCTGCCCAGCATTGGATTGTCTATTTGGTGACTATGCTGGTCTCGTTCGCCGCCGTAGTGCCGTTCATTATCTATGCTGAAGTCAAACGCCGTATGAAGCAGGTTTTCATGGGGTGTGTCGCAGTACTGTTTGCCGCCGAAGTGGTGCTGTGGTCTGCCGGGCACCAGTTATGGGTCATTATCGCCGGTGTGCAGCTGTTCTTTATCGCCTTCAATGTCATGGAGGCTATCTTGCCTTCACTAATCAGCAAAGAATCTCCGGCAGGTTATAAAGGCACGGCAATGGGGATCTACTCCACCAGCCAGTTTATTGGTGTGGCTATCGGCGGGAGTTTAGGCGGCTGGATATTTGGTATGGCAGGGGCAAGCACGGTGTTTGCCGCCGGAGCGGTTATCGCGCTGGTGTGGTTTGCCGTCAGTACCACAATGCAGGAGCCCCCTTATGTCAGTAGCCTGCGAATTACTTTGTCAGAATTGGCAGTAAAAGACTCAGCATTAGAAGAGCGGATTAAAGCCCAACCGGGAGTAACCGAGGCGGTAGTTGTGACTGCGGAACGCAGCGCTTACGTGAAAGTTGATACGAAAAAGACCAATCGTAGTCAGTTGGAGCAGTTGGTTAATGCAACCTAGCTAGCCGGTAAACAGCCCACCAGATAATAAAATGAGGAACAAAAACCGCGCGTCGGTCAGAGTTCCTCTTTGTCCGCGGATTTAGTCGCGGAAATTATTGAACTGGAATGGCTGGCCCAGATCAGCACCGCGAACCAATGCCATCACACTCTGCAAATCATCACGCGCTTTGCCGGTCACGCGCACTTGTTCGCCCTGAATTTGTGCCTGGACTTTCAGTTTGCTGTCTTTAATTAGCTTAACCAGCTTTTTGGCCTGCACACTTTCAATGCCTTGTTTCAGCTTGGCTTCTACACTGTAGGTTTTGCCGCTGCGATCCATTTCTTCCGGGATCTCCAGTGCTGCACCTTCAATGCCACGCTTAGTCAGTTGAGCACGCAAAATATCCAGCAATTGCTCAACCTGAAAATCAGATTCACTGGCAACTTTGATACTTTCGTTCTTCTCATTTAATTCAAAACTCGCTGGAACATTACGAAAATCCCAACGGTTCGCCAGATCACGGGTGGCGTTTTCAACGGCATTACGCACTTCCTGCATATCAATTTCAGATACGATGTCGAAAGATGGCATATTCCCTCCTCCTGATAAGATGAATGGCGAGCATAATAACTGCTTTATCCCCCACAGACAAAGCCAAGCTGCTGACAATGGCTCAACTAAGCTGCGGTTCTTCACTAACCGAGCTGGTAGCTAACTCTGCTTTTAATGACCAAAAAGTCTATAATCAAAGCATAACACCTAGAAAGAAGTCGTGTATTACTGCTCACACCAAGGAGGTCTCAATGAAAATTACTGTGCTTGGTTGCGGAGCTCTCGGGCAATTATGGCTATCCGCGTTATACCAGCAAGGCCATGATGTACAAGGCTGGCTTCGTGTGCCACAGCCCTTTTGTTCAGTCAATGTCATTACGTTAAACGGCGAGGCTTTCAATCAGAACCTCCCGACGAACGATCCAGAGCATTTGTCGAAAAGTGAATTACTGTTGGTTTGCTTAAAAGCATGGCAAGTTTCCAGTGCGGTTAGTGCTTTGCTCCCTAAACTTAACCCTGAATGTCAGATTTTACTGCTACATAACGGAATGGGAACACAGGAGGAATTGCCTCGAGATGAGCATGTTTTCTTGCATGGCGTCACCACTCATGCCGCTCGTCGCGACGGTAACACGATTGTCCATGTTGCCAGCGGTATAACACATATCGGCCCAACCTCACCCACCATCATGGATATCAGTCATCTGGCCGATGTATTGCATCAGGCACTACCCGATGTTGCCTGGCATAATGATATTTCAGCCGCTTGTTGGCAAAAGTTGGCGGTAAACTGCGTAATTAACCCACTTACAGGGCTATATAACTGTCGGAATGGTGATTTGCAGCGCTACCCAGAGTTGATTACCAGTTTGTGTGCTGAAGTCGCCAGTGTGATGGAGATGGAGGGTTACCATACTTCAACTGAGAGCCTACTCAGTTATGTTAATGATGTTATTCAGAATACAGCAGATAATATCTCGTCTCTATTGCAGGATTTACGTTGCCAGCGGCACACGGAAATAGACTATATCACCGGTTATTTACTGCGGCGCGCACGCAATCACGGCATGACATTACCGGAGAATTCCCGGCTGTATGATTTAATTAAGCGTAAGGAAAATGAGTATGAGCGTATCGGCGCTGGTTTGCCTGGCTCCTGGTAGCGAAGAAACAGAAGCGGTTACCACTATTGATATTCTGGTACGCGCGGGTATTCAGGTCACAACCGCCAGTGTCGCCAGCGACGGCGCATTAGAAATCGTCTGTTCACGCGGTGTGCGGTTATTGGCTGATGCTCGGCTAGTTGATGTCGCAGATGAAAAATTTGATGTGGTGGTACTGCCCGGCGGCGTTAAAGGGGCAGAATGCTTTCGTGACAGCCCACTATTAGTCGCGACTGTGCAGCAAACACATAATGAAGGCCGTCTGGTCGCGGCAATCTGTGCCGCCCCCGCCTTAGTGCTTGAACACCACAATCTGTTCCCGGTGGGGAATATGACAGGTTTTCCGGGGCTGAAAGATAAAATCGCTGCCACTAAGTGGATGGATCAGCGCGTTGTTTATGACCGACGGGTGAATCTGGTGACCAGCCAAGGGCCGGGAACCTCCATTGATTTCGCCCTGAAGATTGTTTTCTTGCTACTTGGGCGCGAGAAAGCGGAAGAAATTGCCTGGCAGTTAGTATTACCGCCGGGAATTTATAACTACCGCGAATAGCTAATCAAATAAACCGCCCATGTTATCTGACTAAAAATGAGCGGTTTTTTATCTCTAATACATCAAGCTAATGCTTCTTTGCCTATTTGAGCCTGCTGACTTTTACGATCACGTTCCAGCTCCAACACCCCACGGTGTGACAGGTAACAGAAAATAATGCAGCAGACAATCCCACCCATCAGTAAATAGAAACCGCCGTGCCAGCCCACTCTGTCAACCATGATACCAAACAGACTGGTGCCTAACGATGCCCCCAAAATATAGCTCATGAAACCGCGCAAACCGACCGCGGAACCCACAGCAAAGCTTGGAACAATCTCCATGGTTTGCACTGAAGCCAGGAATTGCGGTACGTAGATTAAGCAACCCACGATAGCGGCAAAGAAAGTGACCATCAGCAACGAATCACACTGCCAATAACCAATCAGGCAGATAAATATCATCGCCATACAGATCATCGCCAGAGGCATACGGCGTCCACGGAAGAACTTATCGGATAACCAGCCAGCCAATAGTGTCGAAGGAATTGCCGCCCATTCAAAGAATAAGAAAGCGACGCTCATCTCTCCTTTGGTGAAATGCTTTTCTGTCAGTAAATAAATAGGCAGCCAGCTAATCATGCCGAAGCGCACCATATAGACGAAGACATCAACAAATGAGACATACCAGGCATGCTTATTTTTCAACACGTAAGTACAGAAAATCTGAAATGCTGACATATTCTCTGGTGCTTGTTGCCCAGCTTTTACTGGCTCCACAACCAAGTCTTCAGGCATGATTTCTTGTAGCGGAGGTAAGCCCTCACTTACCGGCGAGCCTTTACCCAGCAGTAAAACCAGTGAACCTAGCACAACCGCAACACCGGCGGGCACAATGTAGCTGGCGGTTTGCCAATGTTCAGCACCTAAAATAGCAAACGCCCCGCCGACGATAGGCGCGACAATACCGCCCCCGACGTTATGTGAAATATTCCAGATAGCCCCGACCCGACCACGTTCACGGCGCGGGAACCAATTGGCGATGGTAATAAAAGATGGCCCTACCCCCATGCCTTGGAAGAAGCCGTTAAAAATGACCAAGACCGCGAATAGCCAAAATGCCCCGCTAAACCCTAGACCGACGTTAACCAATGCACAAAGTAATAATCCGACCGCCATATACACTTTGGGATTGGCTTTATCCGCCAAACTACTCATGATGCCTTTGCTGATACCATAAGCAATTAACATACAACTACTCAGCAAACCTATTTCTGTTGCACTGAGATGTAATTGCTCTTTTAAATAAGGTGTTGAGAGTGTGAAGTTATTTCTCACAATATAGTAGGAAAGATAACCAATAAATATACTGAACAACGCTTGAACCCGATAGCGATTATATGTAGCAATAACTTTATCATTGGGGACTTTATGCGTTGCGACTTTAGGCTTCATAAATGAGAGCATAGTTCACCTTACCGATTTATTATTAAATTAATTTTTAGAAAAATAGAAACCCTGGCATTGAGGCCAATAATTATTTTTGTGGCAATATCACCATCGAAATAAACAGACAGCAGCACAGACATAAACCA
Organism: Yersinia alsatica; assembly: GCF_902170305.1. Lineage (GTDB taxonomy): Bacteria > Pseudomonadota > Gammaproteobacteria > Enterobacterales > Enterobacteriaceae > Yersinia > Yersinia alsatica. The sequence continues at coordinate 75,260 of NZ_CABHWW010000024.1, forward strand.
GTTGATATTACTGGGTCTACTGCGTCATTATGTTGCCAGACCAGCATGCAGTGATGCCTTGATGGATGCAACAGTGCTAATATGTTTCAATATCGACACAATGGGCGGGAAATTATGAGTCAAAATTAACTCATTTATCATTATTGTTATTTTATTGGTCCGAAAAAGATAAAAATGGGACAAACGAGAACAATATCCCCTGAGAAGATATAACGTTTATTTATTGTTTTTTTGATATTAGTCACACATTGCCAGAGGAAATAAAATATATGCGAGCATTAACTACATTGCTGCTGAGTATAATTTTCACTGTCAGTTTTACGTGTGTCAGTATGGCGAATGAACTGGTTATTGCGACGACATTCTCCCCTGAAGCCACCGCGCATATTATTTCCCAGTGGCAAAAACAGCCGCAATCTATTGCCGTGCGCACTCTTAATCGGACCAGTTCTTCACTTGAACGGCTACTCGATACCCCAATGGGAGAAAGTATTGATTTAATACTGACATCGTCACCGATGTTGATGCAGCACTTGCAAGATCACCAACAATTAAACCCTCTGCCACCACTGCCACGGCAAAATCAGCAACAGTTAGTTCCTGAATCCATCCGCAACTCTACGGTTGCGGTAGCAATTTCGGGCTACGGTATTTTGGCAAACAGTGCGCGATTAAAAGAGAAACATTTACCCACGCCTACGACATGGGAAGGGCTGAAAGATGCCCGCTATCAGGGAATGATTTTGATGAGCAGCCCCTCTCGTTCGGATACTAATCATCTGATGATAGAAACCTTATTTCAGGAGCGCGGCTGGGAGCAAGGTTGGGCAACTTTGTTGGAGGTTTCGGGGAATTTGGCGACGATTTCATCGCGCAGTTTTGGCGTCTCGAATAAAATTAAAACCGGATTAGGTGTCGCTGGGCCAATTATCGATAACTATGCCACCTTGCTGTTAAAAGACCCGCAACTCACTTTCAGTTATTTCCCACAAAGTGGCGCTTCCCCGACTTTTATCGCAATAACTAAAAACAGCGCGCACCAGAGTGATGCCACCCGCTTTATCCATTTCTTGCTCAGTGACATTGGGCAACAAGCCCTGTCCGATACCGCAACGGGTAAATATCCGGTCACTCCGTTGCCAGAAAATGACCCTCGCGCCAAACAACAGCAACGTTTATTGCAACAAACGCCGCTAGACTACCGGCAAATTTTGCTGCGTCAGCCGTTGGTGCAACAGCTATTCGATACCGCCATCAGCTTCCGGTTACATCAATTGCAGGATGCCTGGAAAGCACTACACAGTGCAGAAGCTCGCCTAAAGCGGCCACTGCCTGAAATCCGCGCCCTGCTGACAGCTATCCCCGTTTCGGCGCGCCAGGCCACTGATCCTCGCTATCTTTCACTGTTTAACCAACCTAAAAATGCCGATAACTCACAGGAAACCGAGCTAATGGCGTGGCAGCAGTTCTTTCAGCAGCAACAATTTTTGGCAATCCAACAATTGGAGTCGCTTAAATGAACCTGTTGTGGCAGCGCATCACCATCAGTTCTATCCTGCGCTGGGCATTTGCCTTTGGTGCCGTCTTAACCCTGTTTGTCAGTGCCGTCAGCCTCTATTCATGGAATGAACAACGCCAACAAATCCGTTATGCACTGAATGAATATTTCCCTAAAATTCAGGCTTCTTTTCAGTTAGAAGAAAATCTCAATGCGCTTATTCAGGAACTAAATGAATTCCAACATGCGCCCAACACCAGTGCCCGCATTCAGATGCGTGACCAAATTGCACATCGTTTGGATACGATTGAACAAGCCAGTCACCGGCTGACGCCGGAGAATCAACAACAGCTGGCCATTACTCTCCGTCACAGCCGCGAATTGCTTTCGCAGTTGGACAGCGCCCTGTACAGCAATTTTCTGGCAAAAGAAAAAGTGACCGAGATAGCCGCACGGATTAACTGGCTACATGATGATTTTAATAATGAGCTGACGTCGCTTTCGCAAGATATCAGTTGGCAGCAAGGCTCATTAATTGATCAACTCACACAGAAAACCAGCTCGACGAAAAGCCAACAACTGCAAACAACACTGCGGAATGTGCAGGATGAGCTGCAACTGGTCTACGCACTGGCCCATATCGAAACACAGATTGTCGATGATCTGCGCGAGCAACTGAACAATACAAATATTGATAGCCTGAATAACCACGTTCGTTATCTCAGCTATCTCAAGCAAACCGCTGAATCAAATATGCAGTCACTGGCTAAGCACCCCAGTACTATTACCTTGCGCCAAACTATTGATGAACTGCTCAGCCTCGGTATCGCTGATAAGAAAATGCCGGCTATTTTGCAAGAGCGCGCAGCGGCACTGGCGCTACTGGAGCAAACCATCGACGCCAAGGAGCAGACACTCAGCCGGTTTCGTACCCAGATAGAAAACCAGCTCGGTAGCAGCCATCAAGAACTACAAACATTTAATCAACGGCTCGGACATATCATGAGCATCAGCGGCCTGTTGATTGCTATTGCCACCCTGCTGGCACTGCTGTTTGCCTTTATTCTTAATCATTTCTATATTCGCTCCCGCTTAATCAAGCGCTTCACACTACTGAATCAATCCGTCGCCCGCCTAGGATGTGGTGAATTAGACACGACTATCCCGGTCTACGGCGGTGATGAGCTTGGGCGAATTGCCGGTTTACTGCGGCGGACTATCGGCCAGATAAATCAGCAAAAAAATCAGTTAAAACAAGAAATCAGCGAACGAATGGTCATTGAGAATAATTTGCGCACGGCTCAGGATGAGCTGATACAGGCGGCAAAACTGGCCGTGGTTGGGCAAACCATGACCACTCTGGCCCATGAAATCAATCAGCCACTCAATGCGTTATCACTTTATATTTTCAGTAGTGAACGCGCGCTACAAAGCGATGATAAGCAGACGCTACAGAGTAATTTAGCCAAGATGCAGGGGCTTAATCTACGGATCGTCAATATCATCAAACAATTACGTCAATTCTCACGGCGTAGCGATGCAGACCAAAAATTACAACCGATCGACCTTAACCGCAGCCTGAATGATGCGTGGGATTTACTCGCCTTACGTCATCAGCCACTCAATGCGCGCCTTATCGCCCCGGAGAGTATTCCCCTGGTCTATGGCGATGAAGTTCGCATTCAACAGGTACTGGTGAACCTACTGACCAATGCGTTAGAAGCCAGCCCGCAAGCTGCCCCAGTCATTACCGTCTGCTTGGATGAACAGCCGGATTACCTGTTATTGATACTCAGTGATAATGGTCAGGGTTGGCCCCTCGCATTGGCTAATCGCTTGCTACAACCTTTTACCACCAGCAAGGAAGTGGGTCTGGGGATTGGATTATCCATTAGCCAGTCAATTATGGAACAGTGCAGTGGAGAGCTGCGGCTGGCCTCGACATTGGATCGCCATGCCATGGTGATCCTGCAATTCAGGAGCCTTGACCATGTCAAATGACAAACCCTCGCCATTAACTCATGAGCATCAGATTCTACTGATCGATGATGACGCGGATGTGCTGGAGGCTTATCACCACATGCTGACGCAAGAGGGATACCAAGTTTATCCCTGTAGCTCACCCACCGCCGCGGCAGAGATGGTGCCGCCAGACTGGCGCGGCATGGTGATCAGTGATGTTTGTATGCCTGGATTATCGGGAATGGCACTACTGGAAATTTTACTGCAACAAGATCGCCACCTGCCCATCTTGCTGATAACCGGTCATGGCGACGTTCCTATGGCGGTCGAAGCGGTTAAAAAAGGGGCATATGATTTTTTAGAAAAACCGGTTAATCCAGAAAAACTACTGTTCACGGTGAATCAAGCACTTGCTGACCGCCATGCGCTGATTACCCGGCGCTGCTGGCAGCGTGAGCAGCTAAGTGAGCACTTACTGGGTAACAGTGGTTGGGTGAAGCAACTGCGTGAACGGTTACAGATGCTGGCCGATGTGGATGTGCCGGTGTTCTTCTATGGTGAACTGGGAACCGGGCGCACACTGGCCGCACGTTATCTGCATCAATTGAGCCGCCGTAGAGATAAGCCGTTACTGGTAGCAGACCCTGCCAGTGAAGCGGGTGTGCAACTGGAGAGTTGGATAGCACAGGCATCAGGCGGCACTTTAGTGATTAAAAATATCGAGTTACTGAACCAGCAACAGCAACGTTCATTGGCTCAGCAGCAAAGTCCAGACGATTGTTGTTTCCGCCTGATTGCCTTGAGCCATACCCCAGCAACCCAGCTAGCCACACAGCAACAATTGGTACCGGAGCTCTATTATCGTTTCTCACTGAGCCATATTGAGTGCCTGCCGCTGTCCCGACGCCCAGGTGATATTGAAGTGCTCTTCCGCCATTATCTGGAAAATGCTTGCACCCGACTAAGCCGCCAACGCCCTCAGCTCACCGACGCTTTCGTGAAGAGCTTATGCCGTCGTCCTTGGCCGGGAAATATCCGCGAATTACTTAACGCAGCTGAATTATTCGCCGTCGGCGTTATGCCACTGGCGGATACCGCGGGAGAACTGGCTAATGATACCGACTGCACCCCTCTGGATGAGCGAATTGAACAGTATGAGTGTCGGATTATTAATGAGGCGCTAAATATTCATCAAGGGCGGATTAACGATGTCGCGGAGTATTTGCAGGTGCCACGTAAGAAACTCTATTTGCGGATGAAAAAATATGGCATCGATAAAAAAGATTACCGTTATTAGGATTAGGGATTGAAGGGGGGACAGTATCGATTCACTTTATTCCTAGCTTTCCCCTAAGAGGCGTAGCGAGCGAAGTCAGTCTGGGTACGCCCAACGGAATGTACATGACAGCCGCGAGCACTGCGCAATCCCTGAATGGCAAAGCGCAGTAGCCGTCAACAACTCAAAAACTAAGGGCGATAGACTTTCACGTTAGAATACCCTTGCTCGCGCAGATACAGTGCCTGCAAACGGCTCATCACCCCGCGATCGCAATACAGCAGGTAAGTCTTGCTCTGATCCAAATCGGCAAATTGCGTGCTCAGTTTATAGAAAGGCAAAGGGCGAACTTCAACACGGTCTAATTTCAGCGGCTTTTCATCTTGTTCATCGGGTGCACGGATATCCAGTAGCACATCGGTATCTGCCAACTCTGCAACCGTTTCAACTTCAATGACTTGCTCGCGACTTTGCTCGGCGATTTCACGAATATCGACGTTTTTAGCTTCACTGACCACGCGGTCCAGAATAGAGAAATCAAAATGAGATTCCTCTTCTTCAATTTTGGCTTTAACCGCCTTCACCGTCGGGCTTTTTGAGATCACGCCACAATATTCTGGCATGGTTTTCGCAAAATCTTCGGTACCAATTTCCCGCGCCAAATTAATAATGTGTTCTTTATCATGCGAAATAAGTGGGCGCAGAATCAGGGTGTCAGAAGCATTATCAATTAAGCGCAAATTAGTCAGTGTCTGACTGGAAACCTGCCCCAGAGCTTCACCAGTAACCAAAGCCTGCACACCATAGCGCTCAGCAACCTGAGACGCCGCACGCACCATCATGCGTTTCAAGACCACGCCCATCTGGCCGTCTTCGACTTTCTCAAGGATCTCGCCAACCACTGGCTCAAAATCAATGGCAACAAAACGCACTCGATGGGAGCTACCAAAACGATTCCACAGATAATGCGCCACTTGTTTCACGCCAATTTCATGGGCGGAGCCACCAAGATTGAAGAAGCAATAGTGCACACGGCAACCACGACGCATCAGCATATAACTGGATACACCGGAGTCAAAACCACCGGAAATCAGAGATAAAACATCTTCTTGCGTGCCGATCGGGAAACCACCTAACCCTTCATGGCGAGCTTTGATCAGTGTCAGTTTATCTTGATCAATTTCCAGATGAACGGTCACTTGTGGGTGGTTCAGTTTAACTTTGGCACTTTCAATATGTTGATTCAGGCCGCCACCGACATATCGCTCAACATCGCCAGAAGAAAACTCATGTTTACCACGGCGTTTCACACGCACACAGAAAGTTTTCCCGACCAGTGTTTCACGGTAAGCTTCCAGCGTTTGCTCAAAAATATTGTGCATATCGGTGTAGCTGCGATCTTCCACTTCGAGAATATGGTGAATCCCCGGCACGCGGGTCAGCGCATCACAAATCTGTGGGCCAAGATTGTCATCTTTGGTGCGGATTTCAATATGATCCCAATGACGGACCACCGCAAGGGTGTCATCCTCAAGGTTTTTCAGTACGTTGCGAATGTTGGTTGTGAGGATCTTAATGAAGCGCAATCGCACAGATTGACTCTTGATGGTGATTTCTGGGAACAATTTAATGATAAACTTCATGGCGGTCTTTAGTTGTCTGGTTATGGAGTGATGGCGTCGCTATCGATTAGCAACAGTCAAAGGTGTTAGCGAAAACATGCAAGCCGTGGAGTATATCACTATATGAGGTGCCGCTGCGTACTAAAAACCAGACTTAAACGCCACGATTTCCCCTGCATTATCCGCTAGAATAGCCGGTAATAAGTTTCAGACCTGAAAAGTTGCTTTCAGCAAGCAGGAAGACATTACGCGCCATCAAGGTTACGTTTCATAAAAGATATCGAGTCAAATAAAAACTATGCCGAAAAAAGCCGCATCACCCGAAACCAAAGCCGCCAGTTTTGAGACATCGCTCAGTGAACTGGAACAGATTGTTACTCGCCTGGAGTCAGGTGAACTCCCGCTGGAAGAAGCATTAAACGAGTTTGAGCGCGGTGTACAGTTGGCACGCCTTGGGCAACAAACCTTGCTGCAAGCCGAACAGCGTGTTCAAGTTCTTCTGAGTGATGATGCCGACGCCCCATTAGTTCCTTTTACTCCGGATGCTGAGTAGCCTTATGTCTAACGCCCACTCAACTGTTGATTTCAGCCAGCAACTTACTGCACACCAGCAACGAGTTAATCAGGCCATACTGGACTTTATCGCCCCCCTTCCCTTTGGGAACAGTGATTTAGTCAAAGCCATGCGCTATGGTGCTGTGCTCGGCGGTAAACGGCTACGCCCGTATCTGGTTTATGCCACCGGCCAAATGTTTGGTTTGTCGCTGGCTAATTTGGATGCTCCAGCAGCGGCAATTGAATGTATCCATGCTTATTCATTAATGCATGATGATTTGCCGGCAATGGATGACGACGATTTACGTCGTGGGCAGCCAACTTGCCATGTGAAGTTTGGCGAAGCCAATGCCATTTTGGCGGGTGACGCGCTACAAACTTTGGCTTTCTCTATACTGTCAGAAGCCCCAATGCCCGACGTGGCAGATAAAGATCGCCTGTCAATGATTGCCGAATTAGCCTATGCCAGTGGTGTCGCCGGGATGTGTGGCGGTCAGGCATTGGATTTGGAAGCCGAGGCACGCCAAATTTCACTGGCTGATCTCGAGCAGATCCACCGCCACAAAACCGGTGCGTTGATCCGCGCCGCTGTTCGCCTTGGCGCACTGGCTGCAGGAACTCCTGGGCGTGAAGCATTGCCATTGCTTGACTGTTACGCTGATGCCATCGGTCTGGCCTTTCAGGTACAGGACGATATTTTAGATGTTATCGGCGATACCGCTACAATTGGTAAACGCCAGGGTTCAGATCAGCAACTGGGAAAAAGTACCTATCCCGCACTTTTGGGATTGGATTGCGCCAAAGCTAAAGCCATGGATCTTTATCAGGAAGCCATTAGCGCCCTGAATGCGTTGTCAGAGCAATCCTATAACATAGCGCCGCTGCAGGCGTTAGCCTGTTTTATTATTGAGCGCGATAACTAGAAATATACTGGCAGTCCGTGAATGCCTACTTACCATTTTTGATATGAGCATCGAATGAGTCTTGATATAGCCAAATACCCGACATTGGCACTTGCGGAGAATCCTGAAGAACTGCGCATGTTGCCGAAAGAAAGTCTGCCGAAGTTATGTGATGAACTCCGGCAGTATTTGCTCGCCTCTGTCAGCCGATCCAGTGGGCATTTTGCCTCCGGGCTAGGTGTGGTCGAGCTCACTGTCGCGTTGCATTACGTCTACAACACCCCATTTGATCATCTGGTGTGGGACGTGGGCCATCAGGCTTATCCGCACAAAATATTAACGGGTCGCCGCGAGCAAATTGGCACTATTCGCCAAAAAGATGGTTTGCATCCTTTCCCGTGGCGCGGTGAAAGTGAATATGACGTGCTTTCTGTCGGTCACTCCTCAACCTCCATCAGTGCGGGTTTGGGGATGGCGGTTGCTGCTGAACGTGAAGGTAAAGGGCGGCGTACCGTGTGTGTCATTGGTGACGGGGCAATTACTGCCGGTATGGCTTTCGAGGCGATGAATCATGCGGGTGATATTCATTCCGACATGCTGGTTATCCTCAATGATAACGAAATGTCTATATCAGAAAACGTAGGCGGCCTGAACAACCATTTGGCTCAGTTATTATCTGGCAAGCTCTACGCTAGCCTGCGTGAAGGGGGTAAAAAAGCATTCTCCGGTTTACCGCCAATTAAAGATTTGCTGAAACGTACTGAAGAACACCTTAAAGGCATGGTCGTGCCTAGCACCTTATTTGAAGAGTTGGGTTTCAATTATATTGGCCCGATTGATGGTCACGATGTGCAGGCATTGACGCAAACATTGAAAAATATGCGCGACCTGAAAGGCCCGCAACTGTTGCATATCATGACCAAAAAGGGCAAAGGCTACGCCCCGGCAGAAAAAGATCCGATCGGCTGGCATGCGGTGCCTAAATTTGATCCGGCCTCCGGCACATTACCGAAGAGTCAGGGCAACTTGCCGACTTACTCCAAAATTTTTGGTGAATGGTTATGTGAAACTGCCGCTAAAGACAGCCAATTAATGGCCGTTACCCCGGCCATGCGTGAAGGCTCCGGTATGGTGCGCTTCTCGCGCGAATACCCGCAGCAGTATTTTGATGTTGCGATAGCGGAACAGCACGCTGTCACTTTTGCAGCAGGCTTGGCTATTGGTGGCTATAAACCTGTCGTGGCGATCTATTCGACTTTCCTACAGCGAGCTTACGACCAGTTGATTCATGATGTTGCCATCCAGAATCTGCCGGTATTATTCGCTATTGACCGTGGTGGTTTGGTGGGTGCCGATGGTCAAACCCATCAGGGCGCGTTCGATCTTTCATTCATGCGCTGCATTCCTAATATGGTCATCATGGCTCCAAGTGATGAGAACGAATGCCGCCAAATGCTACACACCGGTTATCACCACAATGGGCCAGCAGCAGTGCGCTACCCACGAGGCAATGGCACCGGGGCAGTACTGGAGCCATTAGAGATCTTGCCTATCGGTAAAGGAATTGTGCGCCGTGAAGGTGAAAAAGTTGCCATTTTGTGCTTCGGTACGTTATTGGCCCAAGCACAGATTGTCGCCGATAACCTTAATGCCACGTTGGTAGATATGCGTTTCGTCAAACCATTGGATGAAGAGCTAATATTAGAGATGGCAGCCAGCCACGAAGTTTTAGTCACGCTGGAAGAAAATGCCATTATGGGCGGTGCGGGCAGTGGTGTGAATGAGTTGCTGATGGCAAAACGACAGTTAGTCCCAGTGCTCAACCTTGGTTTACCTGACCACTTTATTCCGCAAGGTGAACAAGATGAAATGCGGGCTGAATTTGGTTTGGATGCCGCAGGTATACAGCGCCAGATTGAAGCATGGCTGGCGTGATAACTCAATTTAAGGCATAACCACGCGGTTATGCCTTTATTCTATTCAGCACCGCCAACTCCCCCTGCAACTTGGAAGATGGTAAGCGAAATAATCCTGATGAGCTGATATAAGTCAGTGATTCGGGTTATTAAGCGCAGCCAACACACCTGTAACTTGAAAGATGACCGCACAGATACCCTATAGATTTCAAGGTACAGGAAGGCGGCAAGCGAGATAATCCTGATGAGCTTACATCAGTAAGTGATTCGGGTTATTAAGCGCAGCCAACACACCTGTAACTTGAAAGATGACGGGTATCAGTAAAACAAATCTATTGGCCAATAATGCCCAATAACAAAAATAATCGCGGCAGCAATTACACCAGCGATAATATCATCAATCATTATCCCCATGCCGCCATGGACATTGCGGTCAAACCAGCGAATCGGCCAAGGCTTCCAGATATCAAAAATACGGAATGCCACAAAACCGGCGGCGACCCATTGCCAATCATTCACTGGCAAGGCCATCAAGGTAATCCACATTCCGACAAATTCGTCCCACACGATACTGCCGTGGTCATGAACTCGCATATCTTTGGCAGTACGATGACAGATATAGACACCGATACAGATGCTAAACATCACTGCCAGAGAATAAACTTGCCAGGGTAACTGAATTAATAACAGCCAGAATGGGATAGCAGCAATCGACCCCATGGTGCCCGGAGCCCACGGAGACAACCCGCTGCCAAAGCCGGTTGCCAACAAGTGCCAGGGGTTAGATAGCCGCAGACGACGTTTGGCTTCATCCATGGGATTTACCTACTGAGAAATGGTCAAAACCCTGAAAATCCAACTCAACAGCTTTACCTTCGCGGAAAAACTTGAGCCCTTCCGACTGCGGGCCAATCTGGCCAATACAAGTATAACCAGCGCCGGTGTTACTCAGTGCGACTTCCAGAGCACCGCGGTTTATCTCCGGTACAGTGAAGCACAGTTCATAATCTTCACCGCCACTCAATGCCCAGCGCAGGGCTTGTTCAGCATCCACCTGCCGTGTTAATGCATCAGAATAGGGTAATTCATCCAGTTCAATGCGTGCCCCACAATGACTGACTTTCAAAATGTGTTGCAGATCAGAAATCAGCCCGTCCGAAATATCAATCGCGGAACTGGCAAGATCACGTAATGCTTGCCCCTGCAATATGCGTGGCTGTGGTCGTAAATGGCGATGAATTAACGCCGCACGGTCTGATTCATTATCAACCCGCAGTTCATCTTGCAAGATAGCCAAACCAGCAGCGCTGTCCCCCAAAGTGCCGGTGACATAAATCCAGTCACCAATCCGCGCCCCTGCACGAGTCAATGCCCGCCCTTCTGGTACTAAGCCCTGAATAGTTAATGTCAGACTCAGTGGCCCACGCGTGGTATCGCCACCAATCAATTGCATACCGTAATAATTCAGTTGATCAAACAAGCTGTCGCTGAATTTTTGCAACCAATCTTCATTAACATTAGGGAGAGTCAGTGCGAGAGATAACCAAGCAGGATCGGCACCCATTGCAGCTAAATCGCTAAGGTTTACCGCTAAAGATTTGTAACCAAGATCAGCCGGATCAATATCCGGAAGGAAATGAATACCGGACACCAGTGTATCTGTACTGATGGCCAACAGCTGTTTATCTGCCACTGTAAGAAGTGCGCAGTCATCTCCAATACCCAACTCTACATCCCGGCGATTACTTCTGAACCGGTCAAAGTAGCGGGCAATGAGGTCAAATTCGCCACATGCCATAATACAATTCCAGAAATGTTTGCCGATACATGATTAAGGCCGGAAACCGGCCTTAATTCAAACTACTTCAGGTATAGCCCAAATAGCTTCAAGTTGCAGGGAGCTAATAGTCCTGTAGCTTCAAGTACCAAGGTGTATAACAAGATTATTTTTTCTTACGTACCATCGGAGCTATCTTATCGAGCACTCCGTTGACGAACTTATGGCTATCTTCCGCACCGAAAGTTTTGGCGAGTTCGATCGCTTCATTGATTGCCACTTTATAAGGGACATCATTGCGTTTGCTCAGTTCAAACAGAGCAATACGCAGAACCGCTCTTTCAACCTGGCCTAATTCTTCGAGCTGGCGGGAAAGAACTGGCGCCATCAACGCATCCAGAGATGCAGCATTAACAGCAACCCCAGACAGCAATTCGCGAAAATAGGCGATGTCTACGTCTTTGACATCCTGCTCCGACAGGAACTGTAATTCAACATCAGCGATGTCGTTTTTAGACAACTGCCAAGAGTAAAGCGCTTGAACAGCGCACTCACGAGCGCGGCGACGAGCAGCAGGTTTCACGGAATTCCCCTTAACTTAACTAAATTCAGCCTTTAATAGCTTTGATTACATTAATCATTTCAAGCGCGGTCAGGGCAGCTTCTGCACCTTTATTACCCGCTTTAGTACCGGCACGCTCAATTGCTTGCTCAATACTCTCTGTGGTCAGCACACCGAAAGCGACTGGGATATCACTGTTCATGGCAACACTTGATAGACCAGAACTTGCTTCACCAGCAACATACTCAAAGTGCGCAGTGCCCCCACGGATAACTGTACCTAGCGCAATTACCGCATCGTAACGATTTGTTTTTGCTAACACATTGGCAACCAGCGGCAACTCATAGGCACCCGGCACCCAAACAACAGTAATGTTGTCGTCCGAGACTTGGCCAATGCGCTTAAGGGCATCAATGGCACCCTCCAGCAGGCTGTCGTTGATAAAGTTGTTAAAACGCGCAATTGCAATCGCCACGCGGGCATTAGGAGTAGCAACAACACCTTCGATAACGTTCATAGCTTTCCTCAATATGGGTTCATACCCCGCAGGGGGGCGGATTCTATCATATTCTTTCGTGCCCCGCCCCTGCGCATTTGTAAAACGCGGGCAAGGCTGTGATTGGGCTTTGGGGATCTCAGCCGAATAATGTCATTAATACTTCGGTTTCAAACGCAAGCGGAGATCTGGCCCCACCCGACGCACATCACTGAATTCAAATTCTGGGGCTTGCGATAAATGGGTTAATCCTGCTAACTGGCACAAGCCACGAGCATCGCTACCTAATAGTTTTGGCGCGATATAAAGAATCAACTCATCAACCACACCCGCCTGCAACAATGCCCCGGCCAATTGCGGCCCAGCTTCAACCCACACCGAGTTAATTTGCCGTTTACCCAGTTGCATCATCAATAAAACCAAATCCACGCCATTGCCATGACGAGGTAACAAAAGTTGCTCGACGTTGGCAGGCCATGGCTGTTCATCCGCCTCAACCCGAGCCAACCAGCATGCACCCTCTTGCTGTATAACTTGGTGCTCGGGCGTCACACGGTTATGGCTATCAAGAATAATACGGGTCGGCTGGCGCAAGGTATCTTGGGAATACCGCGCTTGAGTCTCCGCATCTAGCTCCTGCCAGCGTACCGTCAGAGAAGGATCATCAGCCAGAACAGTGGCGCTGGTACTGAGGATCGCCGAGCTTTCGGCACGAAAACGCTGCACATCCTGGCGCGCCTGTGGCGAAGTAATCCACTGGCTTTCACCCGAGGCCATCGCCGTACGACCATCCAGCGATGCCGCCATTTTCAATTGCAAATAGGGAAAACCGGTGCGCATCCGTTTCAGGAAACCAAGATTAACGGCTTCGGCTTCAGCCAGCATCAGACCGTGATCAACTGCAATCCCTGCTTGCTTTAGCTTATATAATCCACGCCCGGCAACCTGAGGATTGGGGTCTTGCATGGCCGCGACCACACGAACCACTCCTGCCGCCACCAGTGCATCGGCACAAGGCGGCGTGCGCCCATGATGGCTACAGGGTTCAAGGGTGACATAGGCTGTAGCTCCCCGTGCTTTCTCACCCGCCATACGCAGCGCATGGACTTCCGCATGGGGTTCTCCGGCACGTAGGTGATAACCTTCGCCAACAATCTCGCCATCGCGCACCAGAACACACCCGACATTAGGGTTAGGCGACGTAGTAAAACGCCCCAACCGCGCCAATTCAAAGGCGCGGGCCATATAGAACTCATCGGGCTGCATGGTTTTCCTTACTTTTTATGCTGCAATACTGTGCTAAAAGCTTTACTGATACGCCGACTAATCCTGCAAACGGGCAATCTCTTCACCGAATTCGCGAATATCTTCAAAGCTGCGATAGACCGAGGCAAAGCGGATATAGGCAACTTTATCTAAGCGTTTCAATGCTTCCATCACCAAGTTACCCACCATTTTGGTCGGGACTTCGCGTTCGCCAGTGGCGCGCAGTTGGGATTTAATATGGCTGATGGCGGTTTCGACATCATCAGAACTGACAGGCCGTTTTTCTAATGCTTTTAGCATCCCGCGCCGTAATTTATCTTCATTGAATGGCTCGCGCACATCATCACTTTTAATGACGCGCGGGAGCACCAATTCAGCCACTTCAAAAGTGGTAAAGCGTTCATTACAATCTAAACACTGGCGGCGACGGCGCACTTGCGAACCATCGCTCACCAGACGGGAGTCAATGACTTTGGTATCCACAGCGGCACAAAACGGGCAATGCATAGCGCTTCCTGATTGGTGAGCTTAAACTTAGCCACAGTTTACCGCGAACTGCCGCGACAACAAAGGCCGGATCAGTCAGTGTTGTGTATCAAAGCGCTATTTGACGGTTCAGATAGGGTTGGCGCGGCTGCCTGCTCCCCAGACCACCAAGATTTAATCGCACCTTTACGATATTTCCATGCTTCTCCCCAACTGACATCGTGGCTATCCAGGTAAAAGTCTTTTTGGTAAACCAAGCCTGACATCGCATCAGTCAGTTGTTTGCTCATCTCACTTTTTTCCAACTTGGGTTTACACTTTATAAAGAGATAGAAGATACCGACACAACAGATTCCGATAGCAAGTACCGGGGCCAAAGCCGCACCGCCAATACCGGCAACCAGCACCCCCACAGAAAGCACCGCAGCTAAAGGAGCAACAACCTTAACTCTGGTTAAGAATTTATTAAAATTGATTGATTTTGATTGTTGCTTAAGATCAACACATTCCGATGCCACTGAATAGCAAAAGGCAAAAGTCACTTTTTTGGCCATATCTACCGAGAGCAGACGATTTGATATTAAATAATCTAATGTTTCAGCCTGTTTTTCTATTCGGTTAAGTCCCTCGTTAATTACTTGGTATTTATAGTTATTTAAAGCAGTTTTTTCATAGTTTTGATTGTTTAAATTTCTATTGAGTATCTCTCTTAACTTTCTTATCGTATCTATGGGTTTATCATTTTCCCCACCCAAATAAGTCTTCGTAGTTACATTTCCAATGATGTTCCCCCATTTAACATTTAACCACCGCTTAGCTGAAATAAACATCCCCTGTGGTTCGGTGTACAGGGAGGGATGAATATCAAAGGCAAGTGCCTGGTCGAAATAGTACTCTTGCAATTCTTTAAGGGAAGTACCTTTAGCCGGTAATGCAGGAAAGTCATTTAATTGAGTATTAACATATTTTAGATGCTTGCCAATAAAACCCATTAAATCACTTAAATGCGTTATTTTATCTCTTATCGACTCTTCTGTATCTTGATTTAAAGCCACATGCACATTATCCCCATTTAATAATGGCTGTAATTGCATGTGTGCGCCAAGACGAGACACTTTCAAATACTCAGCTATCTTTTCACTAAATGATCCATTCGACTTGTGCTTCTTTAGCAGTTCAGTCAGCATTAATGCTATCTTTTCGTTACTCTCAGGAAAATTTCTGATAATAATATTCCCATTACTCTCCAATTCAATTGATGCAGTGCTCCTGGGGGTTAAGTTTCTCAAATCAGATTTTATTTTCTTATAATGCTCTGGTTGTAGTAGAGATTTATTTTTATCTGGGCCATTTACATATTCATTGAGTATTTTCTGAAGTAACAGCCCATTGTCACAAGTTACCTCGCTGCCTTTAACATAAAAATCCTCTGGGTAACCACGCATTTTTCCAAACAGATCTTCGGCTTCTTTATTTTTAAAGAAATCAACTAATAAGTTAAATCGTGAACTTTGCGGTGACTGGCTAGTACTATTTTTTATTCTATTAACTTCTTGGCAAAAACGCTCTATTGTGTCGATACTTCCTGCTAGAGTAATATCTTTCTTACCGTTATAGGCATTAACAACTTTCTCGTTATACAGATTTATTAGTTGTTCAATCTTCGGTTCAGGAGCTAAAAAAGGATTGCCATGAGCTTCACTAGGCCTTACTGCAACTTGCCGTTGATTGGGCACAGTGGAGGCTGTTAATTCATCTGGCTTTAAATATATGGGCTCGGTTCTAGCAACTGTTGGTTGCGAGTTGAAATAATGAATATTATCTTGAGTAAAACATTTGTCATTTATTTCGTTTATAATCTGGTGTTCTTTATCAATTAGCTGGTAGAAAAAACTATTTTTTTTCTGCGTTCCTATGACGTCCCTAACATCGTCATGCTTAGCGAAATCAATTAATATAGGTTTAAGATTACTACGTGTTTTAGAATTTATACGGCCATAGACTTTATTAATTTCATGACAAAGTCCTTCTACAGTTAAAATATCACTTCCCAATTCAATATCTTTTCCCCCTTTATACTTTCCGATGACGTTAGTCCGGTACAACTCAAGCAATCTTTCAACCTCTGGGGGTATTTCATCAAATGGATTAGTCGACTCATTCACTGAACTTACTTCTCCTGCACCTTTATTACTCCAAGGTATTGGATAGAAGTGACCGTGAATTTCTTTTATTTCATATTTCTCATTAATTTTTGAAAATTCATCCTGCCGAATCATCTCAATGAAAGATGAACAGCCATTTTTACTTTTATTCCCCTCAAGATAAACATTGATGCTATTTATTAGATCATTTAAAGAAGAGCTATTTTTAATACTTTCAAAAAAATAGGGATATTTTTCTTTTTCGATGTATAAACTATTAACTATTTTTATCTTTATTTCATTAAATATATTATTGCAATCCTGTCCTTCTGACTCTGACATAATATAATCAACATGAATACTATCACTTGAATTAATTGATGATGTTCGCATTAAACCCCCTAACAAGAAAAAATTGAAGTATTGACTTCAAAAAAAATAACGATAGCGCCTGACTAATGTGATAACTATCAAATCAAAGCACTATTTTATAAAACAGTGTTATTTGATCTTTTATTTTCATTAAAAATTTATATTTATGATTTTAAAAAATACGACCACTAGGAGGATGGTTTGCCTCAATGCCATCAAAATAAGTTTAAACAAACTTTAAGAGTCAAAAATCAAGATAAAGTAATACGAGTCTTGTTACTGCGGGAGAGTGGCAGGGAAAATGACAAATGTAGCGGCAAAAAAAAGCCCTGATGCCACAATCGCGGTATCAGGGCTTACCTTAGACTAAGCTATCACGGCAGAATTGAAGGCTGATCAGCACCTTCTTTCTCAACTTTCTGCTGCAACATATGCTCACGTTTCATACCCAGCTTCAACGCCAGCGCAGACGCTACGTAGATGGATGAAACAGTACCGATGGAAACACCGATCAGCATCGTCAGTGAGAAGCCTTGCAGCATCGCACCACCGAAGATAAACAGCATCAATACCACCATCAGCGTGGTTGCAGATGTCATGATAGTACGGCTTAAAGTCTGGGTCAGGGACACGTTCATGATTTCATAAGGCGTACCGCGGCGAATCTTGCGGAAGTTCTCACGAATACGGTCCGAGACCACGATACTGTCGTTAAGTGAGTAACCAATAACCGACATCAATGAAGCGATGATGGTTAGGTCAATCTCAATATGGAATAACGACAAGATCCCCATGGTAATGACCACGTCATGTGCCAGAGCGATAACCGCCCCCAGCGCCAAACGCCATTCAAAACGGAAACCAACATAAACCAGAATACAGAGCAACGCGACTAACAGCGCCATACCACCCGCTTGAGCTAAATCACTGCCCACGCTTGGCCCGACGAATTCGATGCGTTTTACTGATGCATTCTTATCAACTGACTCATTGATGACTGAGATGACTTTGTTACCCAGCTCCTGCCCGGCAGTCCCGGTTGCAGGTGGCATACGTACCATTACATCTCGAGTGCTACCAAAGTTTTGCAGGATTGGCGATTCAAAGCCCGCTGCTTCCAGAGTGTCACGCAGTTGATCCAGATCCGCAGGTTTCTCCAGGTTAATTTCAATCACCGTACCACCGGTGAAATCCAGACCCCAGTTAAACCCTTTAGTAGACATCACCACAATGGATGCCACTAACAACAGCAGTGAGATGCCGAAAGCAACGTAATCCCAGCGCATAAAGTCATAGACTTTACGGCCATAGTTCAGTTGTTCAACAGTATAATCCTGTGCCACAACGTACTCCTCAAATAGACAGCTTGTTAATGCGCTTGCCGCCGTAAAGCAGGTTGACGATGGCACGAGTACCGACTATTGCGGTGAACATTGACGTTACAACACCGATTGCCGTTGTAATAGCAAAGCCTTTAATCGAACCGGTACCCACAGCATAAAGAATGATTGCTGTGATAAGTGTCGTTACGTTTGCATCGACGATACTTGAGAAGGCACCTTTGTACCCTTCATGAATCGCTTGCTGTATCGTCCGCCCGTTCCTGTACTCTTCTTTTATTCGCTCGTTAATCAGTACGTTAGCATCAACTGCTACCGCCAGCGTCAATACGATCCCGGCAATACCCGGCATGGTTAATGTCGCCCCCGGTAACAGGGACATCACACCCACGATCAACACGAGGTTAGCCAACAATGCAGTACTGGCAATCACACCAAACTTACGGTAGTAAATCACCATAAACAGGATAGAAACCGCCAAGCCCCACAAGCAAGCTTCCAAACCTTGAGCAATGTTCTGTGAACCCAAAGTTGGCCCGATGGTACGCTCTTCCACGATCTGGATTGGTGCAATCAATGCACCAGCACGCAGCAACAGGGAAAGCTGACGAGCTTCAGCTGGGTTATCAATACCAGTAATGCGGAAACTGTTACCTAAGCGAGACTGAATAGTCGCGACGTTGATAACTTCTTCTTGCTTAACCAGAATCGCCCGGCCATTGGCATCTTTCTTACCGCTGTCTTTATATTCTACGAACAAAGTCGCCATCGGCTTGCCGATATTGTCTTTGGTAAAATTAGACATCAATGAACCACCGGCACTGTCGAGCGAAATATTAACCTGAGCTTGGTTATATTCGTCGGTGCTGGAAGTTGAGTCGGTAATATGGTCACCAGTCAGGATCACGCGCTTGTACAAGACAACCGGACGACCTTCACGGGTATTTTTGACTTCAGAGTCACCCGGCACACGACCGGAAGCCGCCACAGAGGCATCAACATTGCTGTTTACCAGACGGAATTCTAGAGTTGCAGTCGCACCAAGAATTTCTTTAGCACGAGCGGTATCTTGAATACCCGGTAATTCAACCACAATACGATCTGAACCTTGGCGCTGAACCAACGGCTCGGCTACACCTAATTGGTTAACCCGGTTACGCAGAATAGTAATGTTTTGCTGAACAGCATATTCACGCGCTTCACGCAGACGGTCATCGCTCATCACAGCTTTTAATGTATTGCTGCCATTGGAGCCAATCACCAGATCACGGTGGCGAGAAGAGAGGTAGCTGATAGCGTCATCGCGCGTTTGATCATCGCGGAAACGCACTTCAACACCATAGTTGTCGAGTTTACGTACAGTGGCATACGGGATATTTTTCTCACGCAAATCGGTGCGCAGGGTATCCATCGTTTGCTCTTGCAGCTTGCTAAGTGCGGTATCCATATCCACTTCCATCAGGAAGTGCACACCACCACGCAGGTCAAGCCCAAGTTTCATCGGCTCTGCGCCTAATCTAGCAAGCCAAGAAGGCGTTGCTGGAGCCAGGTTCAAGGCGATTACGTATTGGTCCCCCATCGCAGCCATCAGTGCCTCACGGGCGCGCAGCTGGACGTCAGGATCTCTAAAGCGAGCCAAGATTGCACCGTTTTCCAGCGCAATAGACTTGCTCGCTATGTTGTCTTTTTCTAAAACGTCACGGACTTGGACCAGCGTTGTTTCACTGGCGGCGATTCCTCGCGCACCAGTGATTTGAACAGCCGGATCCTCACCATAAAGGTTGGGAAGTGCATATAGCAGACCGACGAAGATCACAACGATCAACATCAGATACTTCCACAAAGGATAACGGTTTAACACGGCAATTCCCTTCGGGAAAATCGAAAATTACAGAGCTTTCATTGTACCTTTCGGTAAAACGGCAGCAACGAAGTCACGTTTGATCATCACTTCAGTGGTGTCGTTCAGTGCGATTACGATATAACCCGTTTCCGCTACTTTAGTAACACGACCAAGCAAACCACCAGTGGTCAGCACTTCATCACCTTTACCAATAGAATCCATCAGTTTTTTGTGTTCTTTGGCACGTTTTTGCTGTGGACGCAGGATCATGAAGTAGAAAATCAGACCAAATACCACCAGCATAATCACCAGGGAGTACGGGCTGCTCTGAGCCGGAGCCCCAGCGGATGCGACAGCATCGGAAATGAAAAGACTCATTAAAATTCCCTCATTGTTATCAATATCAGTGTGAAATCAGTGCGATAGAATCAGTAACAGCAAATCGTAACTGCTCAATCTATAAATACAAAGACAATAATTTTAAAATCAAACGCTTAATTCTGAAGATAATAATGGTGGAACAGGTTTCCCTATTCGGCCATAGAAATCTTCGACGAAGTTCTCTAATTTACCCTCTTCAATAGCCTGACGTAAACCCGCCATTAAGCGTTGGTAGTAACGCAGGTTATGAATGGTATTTAGCCGTGCACCCAGTATTTCGTTGCAACGGTCGAGATGATGCAAGTAGGCACGACTATAATTGCGACAAGTGTAGCAATCACAGTGTTCGTCCAACGTTGCAGTATCACTCTTATGCTTGGCATTACGGATTTTTACTACACCGTCGGTGACAAACAGATGGCCGTTACGAGCGTTACGTGTCGGCATTACACAGTCAAACATGTCGATGCCACGACGCACACCTTCAACCAAATCCTCAGGTTTCCCCACGCCCATGAGGTAACGTGGTTTATCCGCTGGAATCTGCGGGCAAACATGCTCCAAAATACGATGCATATCTTCTTTTGGCTCACCTACCGCCAAGCCGCCCACAGCGTAACCATCAAAACCGATATCTACCAGCCCTTTTACTGACACATCTCGTAAATCTTCGTAAACGCCACCCTGAATAATACCGAACAAGGCATTTTTATTGTTCAGTTCATCAAAGCGTTGGCGACTACGGGCAGCCCAGCGCAGTGACATTTCCATCGAGCGCTTGGCATAAGCCCAGTCTGCAGGGTATGGGGTACATTCGTCAAAAATCATCACGATATCGGAGCCGAGATCGTACTGAATTTCCATCGATTTTTCTGGGCTAAGGAATACTTTATCGCCGTTGATAGGGTTCTGGAACGTCACCCCCTCTTCTTTGATTTTGCGCATCGCACCCAGACTGAATACCTGAAAGCCGCCTGAATCAGTCAGAATAGGGCCATGCCATTGCATAAAATCATGCAAGTCACCATGTAACTTCATGATTTCCTGGCCCGGACGCAACCAAAGGTGGAAGGTGTTGCCCAGCAAGATCTGTGCGCCCGTCTCTTTGACTTCTTCCGGTGTCATCCCTTTTACGGTGCCATAAGTACCCACTGGCATAAATGCCGGAGTCTCAACGACACCACGTTCGAATATCAGGCGACCACGACGAGCACGCCCGTCAGTTTTTTGTAATTCGTACTTCACATAACCTCCAGCATCGGAAAAACAGTCCAATGTTGTTTTGCCGGATCACACCGCGAGTGTGACCTAAAATTTACGGGTTGACCGTCTCTTCCGGTGCCCGTGGATTACGGCTGATGAACATTGCATCACCGTAACTGAAAAAGCGATATTGCTCTGCAACTGCCTGCTGATAAGCATTCATGGTATTTTTATAACCAGCGAAAGCAGAAACCAACATTATCAATGTTGATTCAGGCAAATGGAAGTTGGTGACCAAAGCATCCACGACCTGATAGTGATATCCCGGGTAAATAAAGATGCGAGTATCACCAAAGAAAGGGGAAATAAGGCCATTCTCGGTGGCCTTAGCGGCACTTTCCAATGAACGGACTGATGTGGTACCCACAGCGACCACACGATTACCACGAGCCTTACAGGCCAGAACTGCATCTACTACCTCTTGAGGCACTTCTGCATATTCGGAGTGCATAATATGCTCTTCAATGGTATCGACCCGCACTGGCTGGAATGTCCCGGCGCCAACATGCAAGGTGACAAAGGCCATCTCAATACCCTTCTCACGCAACGCTGCCAACAGCGGCTCATCAAAATGTAGCCCGGCGGTTGGTGCTGCGACGGCCCCTGGACGCTGGCTGTATACTGTCTGGTACAGTTCGCGATCAGCATCTTCATCAGGGCGATCAATATAAGGAGGCAAGGGCATATGACCGACCAGATTCAGGATGGTGAAAACATCCCGCTCATCGTCAA
The DNA here is from genome assembly GCF_902170305.1 of Yersinia alsatica. Lineage (GTDB taxonomy): Bacteria > Pseudomonadota > Gammaproteobacteria > Enterobacterales > Enterobacteriaceae > Yersinia > Yersinia alsatica. Next base: position 97,653 of record NZ_CABHWW010000024.1, read on the forward strand.
AACGTAGCTCAAATAAAGTGTCATGGCGCGCCACCATAGTCGCTCGGATGCTTTCATCATCCCCCAACAGCAACTCAGCACCGGGTTTAGGCGCTTTCGAGGCTTTTACATGGGCCAGCACGCGGCTATCATCCAGAACCCGCTCTACCAGCACTTCCAGCTTGCCACCACTGGCTTTACGACCAAACAGGCGCGCGGGAATAACCCGAGTATTATTGAATACCAGCAGATCGCCTGGCTCCAACTTATCCAGCAAATCGGTGAAAATACCGTGCGTTAACCTTCCCGTAGGGCCATCCAGCGATAATAAGCGGCAACCGCTACGCTGGGGCTGGGGGTAATGGGCAATCAGAGATTCCGGGAGCTCAAAAGAAAAATCGGCAACACGCATGGCTTTCCACTTCATAATATAAGGACAGACCCGGCCAACAAGAATGATGGGGCGGTTCATAAAAACAGGCCGCTAGTCTAGAGCCCCCAAGGGCAGGCTGCAACTTAAAGTAATAAAGGTATATACTCCGTTCATGAATTTTCTCGCTCACCTTCATCTCGCAACATTGGCTGACAGCTCTTTATTGGGCAATTTATTGGCCGACTTTGTCCGCGGTAATCCACAGGGTGAATATTCCCCTGACATTGTCGCTGGCATAATGATGCATCGTCGCGTTGATGTTATGACCGATACCTTGCCGTTGGTGAAAGAAGCCCGTGGCTATTTCAGCGCTGATTATCGTCGGGTGGCCCCTATTACTCTGGATGTTTTGTGGGATCATTTTCTTGCCCGCAACTGGGATAAACTGGTGCCTGGTTACTCTTTACCCGATTTTATTGAACACGCGCAACACCAAATTTTGCCGCATTTGCCGCAGACACCGGCGCGTTTCCAGAACCTAAATGCTTATCTGTGGCCTGAGCGTTGGCTGGAGCGCTACGCTGAGCTACCCTTTATAGCTGATGTGTTACAAGGTATGGCAAATCGACGACCTAAGCTGGCAGCCCTCGCGGGTTCTTTTCACGACATAGAACAACACTATCAGCCGCTAGAACAACTGTTCTGGGCATTTTATCCTGCCATGATGGTGCAGGCACAACACAAGCAGATATAGATTAAAACATTTTAGTTTGTGTGGCTATTAACGCTAAGTCACTTGCTCTTTCTGCAAGAATGGGTATCTTAGCAAGACTACGAAACTAAAATCGTTGTAACAATAGGTAAAAGCTATCACAGCAATCGGTATTTATCCCTTTATTCATTGAGCTTAAATACCTATGCTGTGCCGATACTTTTAAGACAACTGGTTAATCCATCCCTATTAACAGGAGTAATTTATGGTTCTGGTAACTCGTCAAGCCCCTGATTTTACAGCAGCTGCTGTTCTTGGTAGCGGCGAAATCGTTGAAAACTTCAACCTGAAAAAACACCTGAACGGCCGCCCTGCCGTCCTGTTCTTCTGGCCAATGGACTTCACTTTCGTTTGTCCTTCAGAGTTGATCGCTTTCGACCACCGTTACGAAGAATTCCAGAAACGTGGCGTTGAAGTTGTAGGTGTTTCTTTTGACTCCGAGTTTGTACACAACGCATGGCGTAAAACCCCAGTAGATAAAGGCGGTATTGGTGAAGTTAAATACCCAATGGTTGCTGATATCAAACGTGAAATTCAGAAAGCCTACGGTATTGAGCACCCAGATGCTGGCGTTGCACTGCGTGGTTCTTTCCTGATCGACAAAAACGGCGTAGTTCGTCACCAAGTGGTTAACGACCTGCCACTGGGCCGTAACATTGACGAAATGCTGCGTATGGTTGACGCGCTGCAATTCCACGAAGAACATGGTGATGTTTGCCCTGCTCAGTGGGAAAAAGGTAAAGCAGGTATGGGCGCATCTCCAGATGGCGTTGCTAAATATCTGTCAGAAAACGCCTCTAAACTGTAATAACAGTTTATGCCTCCCCTGATTTATTCGGGGGATATAAAGCCAGTCAGTTCTCGCTGACTGGCTTTTTTATTTTGATATAACTTAAGTTCATAAACATTAAAAATGGGTGCTTGAAAGCTGCAACTAACAATAAAATGGCTACCCTGACAACGAAGGGCGGGAATCACTCCCCGCCCAGTTGCCTTACCTTTCAGATTCGTAAGCTAAAATGGCCGCAACTTCCTTGTTTCCATCTTTTAGGCGTAATTCACACAGTGATTTATGCGTAATTAATGTAAATGCCAGAACTGTTATACAAACAATCAATAGGCACCAAACAAGCGTATTTTGTGGCAACATATCAAGCCTCCTTGCCTTGCCTTTCGGCGGGGAAAAGGCTACCGTAATACTGTCGGGTATTACAGAGAGCCTCGTATTAATTAGCATTGATACGGGGCTTTTCTCTGTCTACTCTCAACCTGAAATAAGCACCTAAAGCAGACAGCTTCAAGCACCCGCCACGAAGTCTATATAATTATTATTTCTAATCCTACCTTATCTTCCTTAAGCAGATCGCTTTATTTTCAATCAGTTGTTTTCATTTAATTTAATTTTCACTGAGCAAAAACCAACCTATTAGTTCGTACATAACTGACTCAACCACCTTCCGCCGCCAATTAATTAGCTGCCACAAATATTTATTCTGCTATTAATTATTACTGGTATGTGTTTTGCACATTCCATAAGCAGCACTTTTAAGCTGCCAGACAAAAATGACCGGGTAATCCCTGGCGGACAGGAAATAACAGGAGTCAGAATGCATTTAAAAAAATGGAACAAACCCTTGGCTATATTGGCTTTGTTGGTCAGTGGTACGCTACATGCGGCCTCAACACCGGCGGTAGAGGCAAAAAATGGCATGGTGGTAACCTCCCAGTATCTGGCTTCACAGGTTGGGACGGATATTTTAAAAATGGGTGGCAATGCGGTTGATGCTGCGGTGGCTGTGGGTTACGCACAGGCGGTGGTGAATCCCTGCTGCGGCAATATTGGCGGGGGAGGTTTTATGACCATTCACCTAGCCGATGGAACTGACACATTTATAAACTTCCGTGAAACTGCACCTGCCGCAGCCAGTGCTGATATGTATCTGGATAAAGAGGGCAAAGTCACCAAAGATGCCAGTTTATATGGCTATTTGGCCGCAGGCGTGCCGGGCACCGTGTTGGGTATGGACAGTGCCCAGCAGAAATACGGCAAATTGACACGTCAGCAAGTGATGGCTCCAGCAATCAAACTGGCCCGCGAGGGCTTTATATTGACTCGTGCCGATACTGACATTCTGGACACAACCGTCAAACGTTTCCGGCAAGACCCTGAATCTGCTCGAATTTTCCTGCGCCCAAATGGAGAAGCGCTGCAACCGGGAGATCGCCTGATTCAAGCGGATCTGGCAGAGACTCTGACGGCTATTTCTGAAAAAGGACCGGATGCTTTCTATCAGGGGAAAATACCGCAAGCAGTTGAAGCAGCGGCTAAAAAAGGCGGCGGCATTCTTACCGCAGCCGATTTCGCCAACTATAAAATCACCGAAACCGCCCCTATCACTTGCAGTTATCGTGGCTATAAATTCGTCTCTTCCCCGCCGCCTAGCTCGGGTGGGGTGACATTATGTGAAACATTAAATGTCCTTGAGGGCTATGACCTGAAAAGCATGGGCTTTAACTCTGCGGCTTACATTCATACGCTGACAGAGGCCATGCGCCATGCCTATATGGATCGCAATACTTTCCTCGGCGATCCGGAGTTTGTTAAGAACCCAATTGACCACCTGCTGAGCAAAAGTTATGCCGCTGATATTCGTAAGCAAATTGTCGCCAATAAAGCGACGCCATCAGTAGAAGTTCAGCCGGGTATGCAGCCGCATGAAAAACCGGAAACAACCCACTATTCGATTGTCGATCATGAAGGTAATGCCGTCTCTACCACCTACACAGTTAATGGCCGCTTTGGTGCTGTGGTGATTGCCCCCGGTACTGGCTTTTTCCTGAATGATGAAATGGATGACTTTACGGTCAAAGTCGGCGAGCAAAATATGTATGGTTTAGTTCAGGGAGCAACCAACTCCATCGCCCCCGGTAAGCGCCCACTATCGTCGATGAGCCCAACGTTAGTGACCAAAGATGGTAAGACATTTATGGTTTTAGGGTCACCGGGTGGCTCGCGGATCATTACAATAACCCTGCAAACAGCATTGAACGTAATTGACCACGGTATGGCACCACAAGAGGCGGTGGATGCGCCACGTATCCATCATCAGTGGTTACCAGACGAGGTTTACTACGAGCAGCGCGGTGTTTCCGCAGATAGCCTTAATCTGCTGAAAACAATGGGATATAAAATGGTTGAGCAGAATCCATGGGGCGCTGCTGAGCTGATTTTAGTTGGTTTGGCTGGTGTTGAAGGGGTGAGTCCTGCTAACTCAGGGAATGATTCTGCCGTCTCCGGCAAAGTCCGTGAAGGCTATTTGTATGGAGCCAATGATGTCCGTCGCCCGGCTGGGGCTGCTATCGGTTACTAATATGTAAATTATGACTCATCCCCCATCAATGCATCGATGGGGGAATTTACCCGCAAATTATATCACCAAGGCAATGTGTGCCCCTGATAGTCAATAAAGCCATGCCCACCCTTACCGGAAGCGTGTTCAATTTGATCAACCACCCCTTTCACACTGGTAGCAATGGTCAATGGCGCGGCATCTCCTCCCATATCAGTTTTTACCCACCCCGGATGAATGGATAAAACGGTTAGCGATGGGTCGGCCACCTCGGCAACCAGATTACGCGTCATCATATTCAATGCAGCCTTACTTGCTGAATATAAAGGCTTATGACCGGAAGCATTATGATCAAGGCTACCTAATTGAGACGACATAAAGGCCAATACACTGTGGGTTGGATTACGTTGTGCTAGCAGAAGTTGGGCAATACGAATGGGTGAAACTGCATTCGTTTGGAACAATTCGAGGATCTCTTCTGGTTTAGCCTCAATCGCAGATTGATGCTCTGGCCCAGAAATGCCCGCATTAACAAATATCAGGTCAAACTTCTGGCCCTCAACTTGGGGTAAAAACTCTTTAATACTTTCAGGTTGATTGATATCTAATGTCAACCAGTGAGCCGCATGCGCGCTGGTATCTTTCGCTGCACCACGTGTTGTCGCAGTCACTGACCATCCACGGCGATTAAGTTCATCAACCAGACCCAGACCCAAGCCCCGTGAGGCTCCAATGATCAATGCCTGTCTTTTAGTTGTGCTCATATCATTTTCCCTTCGGTGAAGTTAGCTGGCAACAATTTCTACCTGTTATTACTCTCTACAACTGTCTTATATATAGTATCTCACCTAAAGGAAAAGCGGCGCTTGGCCGCTTTTAATATCTCGCACTTTGGTAACAGTTCTTAAGTTAGTGCTCACCAACCCCGCGCCACAATGTGACACTCTCGCCACACAGCTGCAAATGGATACCGCCGTCTGTGACATTCAGTTCAGATGAACCTTCAATGCGCTGCCATTGAGCAACATTAAGTAATGGCGAGCGCGGCAATAAAATATCGGTATCGCGGTTACGTTGTATGGCCACCATCACCCGCTCACGCTGATAGCTACGAATAAATATCAGAGAATCTCCATTGGCATGAATAACCTGACATCCTCCACGCCGCAGCGCCATACTTTTGTGTCGCAAGGCTGCCATTCGCTGGCACAGTTTCAGCAGGTCCTCTTGCCATAGCGCTTTATCCCACGGGAAAGGTTTACGGCAGTACGGGTCATTGCCGCCATCCAAGCCAATCTCATCGCCATAAAACAAGCAAGGCACACCAATCCAGCTAAACAACCATACTAGCGCCATTTGCATGCGGGCTTTATCACCATTGAGCAGCGTGATAAAACGGGCGGTATCATGGCTGTCTAACTGGTTAAATGCACGCAGCTGATGGCCATGAGGTAATCCAGCACGATATTCATCCATCCAATAGGCGCAATCTTCAGCCTGCAGTTTTATCGGATGATAGGCAACATCCTGACCAGCCAAGAAGCCGCGCACCGGCAAGGCAAAACCCATATAGTTCATTGCCGCATCTTCCACTCCGGCATGCAACCAGTTACGGGCATCACCAAAGTGTTCCCCCAACATATAAGCTTGAGGATTCTCTTCTTTCGCGGCCTGATAGATACCGGCCAGATGGCGCAAATTGCCTTTTGCTCCGCCCTCTTCCCCCAGCATATGCACCACATCCAGCCGCCAGCCATCAATGCTGTATGGCGGTTTTAACCAATGGCGAACCACACTATCTGCGCCACGATAAATTTGATTCACCACACCTTCATTGGCAAAGTTGAGTTTTGGTAAGCTGGCATTGCCTTTCCAATCCAGCGCCCGCCCATCGGGGAAGAAATTAAACCAACCGCGATAAGGCGAATCCTGATGGTGGCAAGCGCCATTCTCACCTTGCTGATGACGGTCAAACCAATGGTGGGAATCGCCGGTGTGATTAAACACGCCATCAAGAACTAACTTGATCCCGGCCTCACGCGTGGCATGGCGTAATTGTAGAAAAGCTGGCTCTCCCCCGAAATGAGGATCAACCTGGTAATAATCTTGTGTGTCATATTTATGGACACTGGGGGCGGTGAAAATCGGGTTCAGATACAGCGCAGTAACACCTAATTGCTGCAAGTACGGGATTTTTTGACTGATACCGGCCAAATCACCCCCATAGAAAGTCGAGGCCGCATTGGTATCATCCAGTGGCTGTTGCCATTCTCGGCGCGAGACGGAAACACCGGCGGCATGGTGGGTATAGCTGCCCTCCTGCACGCCATGTTCACCCTGACTACTGGCAAAACGGTCGGGGAATATCTGATAAAAAATCTGATCAGCGACCCAATCCGGGCCACTGTCAGGCAGATCGATGGCAAACTGGGCCAATTGCGCGGGCGGTACTTTTGAAAAGCCCAGCGGGCCGAACCACTGCTGGTCATCACTCCACAACAGTTTGAAGCAATAGCGCCGTGTCGGCTGGCCTTCGTGTAAAGCTAGTTTCGCGCGATAACACCAAAAGCCATCACGTTGCTGCCCCTTCATGCTAAGCAGCCACTCTTCGTTATCTGGCTCACAGCGTAAGAAAACTTGCTCGGGCAAATTGTCACCCAGCAACCACAAAGTAATGTGTAATGCATCGCCTCGCTGACGAACAAAAGGCGTAACCGGTAAATGCCAACCACTAAGCATAAAACTCTCCTGCTTTAACCAAAACCATTCCTGTTAAGGCTATCTGGTGCAGACATTAACGCCGCGACACATTCACCCGTAAAATAATTAATCGATATAAACAGTGCCATGTTATTGGATGCAGCCCATCATCTGTCGGCATAAATATCAGGGATGAGGCCGGGGGCGGAGAGAGATTGATTAGGATATCAGAGAGACAAAAACTACAGACTCAGTGAACTTTAAGGTGGCGGAAATAAGAAAAAGCCGGGAAATCTCCCGGCTTTAAATTGAGTTTAATTTAGTCTTACTCAGCTTCTTTCACGGCGATTGCTTGTTTCTTCTGATGACTGACTTTGAAGTAATAGCCCACCAGCAACACTACAATCCACACCAACCCGACATACAGTGAAATACGGGTGGTTGGGAACCAACCAATCAGGCCGATAATAAATACCAGGAAAATGATTGCCAGCACAGAGGTAAAAGTACCGCCGCGCAGCGGGAAATCCAGCGCCTTAATTTGATCTTTACTTAGCGAGCGACGGAAGCCAATCTGGGAGAACAGAATCATAATCCACACCCAGACAGTAGCAAAGGTCGCCAGCGAGGCGATAACCAAGAACACATTCTCTGGCATGATGTAATTGAGATAGACCGCAATCAACATGGCAAACATCATGACCAATACCGTGACCCACGGTACACCGCGCTTGGAGATGGCCGCAAAGACTTTTGGTGCATGGCCCTGCTCAGCCATCCCATTCAGCATGCGCCCAACACCGAACACATCACTGTTAATGGCAGATAACGAAGCGGTGATAACCACAAAGTTCAGGATACCCGCCGCCACGGTAATTCCCATGTGCTGGAAGGTCAGAACAAATGGGCTGCCGTTCGTGCCGACTTGGTTCCACGGATAAATAGACATGATGACAAACAGTGTGCCGACATAAAATACCAGAATACGCCACGGCACGGAGTTGATCGCTTTGGGAATGGATTTTTTCGGGTTTTCAGCTTCACCGGCAGTAATACCGATAATTTCAATACCGCCATAGGCAAACATTACCAGTTGCAATGACAGGATCATGCCAACAAAACCGTTACTGAAGAAGCCGCCGTTGGTCCATAGATTATGAATCCCGGTCGGCTGCCCGCCGTTGCCAATACCCCAAATAATGATGCCAACACCAGCCAGAATCATGATGATGATGGTGGCAACTTTAAAGAATGAGAACCAAAATTCCAGCTCACCGAATACTTTGACACTCATCATATTGATAGCACCAATAATAAGGACGACACTCAGGACCCATACCCAATGAGGCACATCTGGGAACCAGACCCCCATGTAGATACCGAAGGCAGTCACATCAGCAATAGCGACTATCAGGATCTCAAAACAATAGGTCCAACCGGTGATATAACCCGCCATTGGCCCAAGGTAATCTTGTGCATAACGAGAGAAAGAGCTGGCTTGCGGATTATTGACTGACATTTCGCCCAAAGCGCGCATGATGATGAATGCCACCACGCCACCAATAAGATATGCCAATAATACACTGGGCCCAGCCATTCTTATTGCATCAGCCGAACCATAGAATAAGCCGGTACCTATTGCAGACCCTAATGCCATAAAACGGATATGGCGTGTCGTCAGGCCGCGTTTCAGCTTATTTTTGACTGGTAATTCCATGAACATTGTCCCGTCTTTTTTCAGCAAAAAGCCACGGGGATGAGCCGTGGCTAAAAATATCCTATGACTGTGCAGTTATTGCTTGGCAGCAACTTCCTGGCGACAGCAGAGCCGATCGTACAACCCTACGACGACGAATACTAGCAGTGAAGGCGATAACCATGCCAGACCTTGTTCAGCCAATGGCAGATGCTGGGTCCACTCTGGCAGGAAATGCGCGAATGTTGACGCTTTTACCGCATCCAGAATACCAAACAGCAAGCTGACCAACATGACTGGCGCCACAATACGTGAGGCGTGATGCCACCAACGCAAGGTGAAACTCATCAGTACCAGCACAATACAAGGTGGATAAATCGCCGTCAGCACTGGGATAGAGATCTGAATCAGATGACTCAGCCCCAGATTCGATACCATCATTGAGAAGATACCGAGGATAAAGACCAGCGTCCGGTATGACAATGGCAGGTATTGAGCAAAGAATTCAGCACAGGCGCAAGTCAGGCCAACCGCAGTGACCATACAGGCGATGAAAATCAGCGCTGCCAGGAACACGCTCCCCAAGCCACCGAAAGTATGCTGAACATAAGTATGCAATACCACGGCACCGTTTTGGGCATCAGGTGTCAGGCTGCCACTGCCAGAACCCAACTTAAACAAGCTCAGGTAAACCAGTGTCAAACCCACACCGGCAATTAAGCCCGCCCAGATGGTATAGCGCGTCAACAGCCTCGGGGATACAACACCACGTGAACGCGCGGCATTGACGATAACTATCCCGAAGACCAGAGCACCTAAGGTATCCATGGTCAAATAGCCATTAACGAAACCTGAGGAAAATGGCACTTGTTGGTAAGCATCAGTTGCCGGAATCAACGGACCAGCAGGCCAAATCAAGGCGGCAATACCCAAAATAGCCAGCGCCAAAATTTTCAGCGGAGCCAGAATATGCCCGACGGTATCCAGTAAACGCCCCGGATACAGCGAAATTCCAATAACTAGCGCGAAGTAAACCACGCTATAGATAAACAGCGGCAGCGGGCCATCACCGGTCAAAGGTGCAATACCCACTTCGAAGGAAACAGTGGCGGTACGCGGGATCGCAAACAGGGGTCCGACAGCCAAATAACAGACGGTAGCCAGAACCAGACCCGCACCACGGCCAATTGGCGTACTCAGGGCATCGATACCGCCGCCCACACGAGCCAGTGCGATAACGGTAATCACCGGTAATCCAACCGCAGTAATCAGGAAGCCCAAAGCGGCCCACCAAACATGTTCACCCGATTGTAAACCAACCATCGGTGGGAAGATGATGTTGCCAGCTCCAACGAATAAGGCAAAGGTCATAAAACCTAATGCCATAATATCTTTAGACGATAAACGATGACTCATAGTGGTGTGTGTTGCCTAGTTAAATGACCAAAAGAAAAAGTTCTACGTTGTGGCCTTTCCGATGTGATCGAAACAATACAAAGCTCTGATAAACGCAAACTCCGGCGGTTAATAAGCAATCTATTTCGTCAGTATGCAGTGTTTTTGAAGTTATTTGCAGGTGGAATAGGCCAACAACGGCGGTAAGTAGACCGTTTATAGCGGAGAAAGGCAAGTCAGGATCACAAAAGCAGAGTCTTCATCCAGACAATCTTTTCAAACCAGTCAATCATGCCAGATTTAGAGAAATACACGCCATATGATTTGTATCATTTATAGCCACCCATTAACATTTTAATCAGTAAAACCTAGCTCTTTTCGGGTATGCCTAAGCACCTCGGGGGGCAATGGCAAATAACCATCGTGAGTGACCCGTTGTTGCCCTTCGGGTGATAAAACACGCTCAAGAAAGGCTGCGGTTAAAGGTTCCAGCGGTTGGCCCGGCGCTTTATTAATATAGATGTACAAATAACGCGCCAACGGATAGTTGCCGTCTTTGACATTCTCAGCAGTTGGCATCACAAAATCCTGACCATTCACCGCCAATGCCAAGGGTTTAACCCCACTGTTACGAAAACCAATGCTGGCATAGCCAATGCCATTTAATGAACCGGCCACAGCTTGCACAACGGATGCAGAACCGGGCAATTCATTGACATTATTAACAAAATCCCCATCACACAATACTCGGTGCTTGAAGAAACCATAGGTTCCCGAGGCTGAATTTCGGCTATAGCGTTGCAGTGAACGATCCGTCCAGCCTCCCCCCAATCCCAACTCACCAAAACGGACAATGCGATGAGGCTCCCCACAGCGGCGATTCTGCGAGAAAATAGCATCAAGCTGAGGCAACGTTATTTTATTCAATGGGTTATCTCGATGAACAAACACCACTAATGCATCAACGGCAACAGGTATAGCAAGGGGGGGATAACCATAACGCTGGGTAAATGCATTAATTTCAGCCGCTTTCATTGGCCGACTCATCGGGCCAAGTTGGGCGGCCCCCGCAGCCAGTGCCGCAGGAGCCGTAGAGGAACCCGCCGCCTGTATTTGCAAATTAACGCCGGGATAATGATGATTGAAATCTTCGGCCCACAAAGACATCAGATTGGCCAAAGTGTCAGAACCGACACTGGAAAGATTACCGGATAATGTATGACTGGCAGAAATCGACGATGATGGCAGCCCGGTCACCACAGGCGCTAGCGCCGTCGGTTGCGCTAAAACGCCATAGCTAAACCACAGCATGGCATTCAATAGCGCCAGTTTTCCCCATATCATCAATTTAGTATCCGTGCAGTCTTAGGATTTGACTGCATTCTCGGTTAAAACCGTCGGAACAATCAACCGATTCGGCAAGGTAAAAATAAATCGCGTCCCCAAACCGATTTCACTCATCACATCCAGACGGGCATCGTGGTGGCTCAATGCATGCTTCACAATGGCCAACCCTAAACCACTGCCGCCAGTCTGCCTTGAACGCGCTTTATCCACCCGATAGAAGCGTTCAGTAAGGCGCGGAACATGCTCAGGGCCAATACCCGGCCCATTATCACTAACCTGAAACTGTGCACCCTGCGGCGTTTGCTGCCAACACACCTCAATTTTAGTCCCTTCAGGTGTGTGGTTGACTGCGTTATAGACCAAGTTAGAAACCGCACTGCGCAATTGATCTTCATTGCCGAAGACCTTCAGTTGCTCATTAATTCGAAACGTAATCTCATGACGCCCATTGCTCAATGCCTGAACCTCATGCTGTAGCATCTTCAGCATACGGGGAATATCCACCTGCTCATTTAGATCCACATTAGGTGCGGCTTCAATTCGTGATAGCGTCAATAGTTGTTTTACCAACCCATCCATCCGCTTGGTTTGTTCCTGCATCGTCCCTAAGGCTTTTTCACGTAATGGGCCAGCCAACTCTTGGTCATGCATCATTTCCAGATACCCCTGCAACACTGTCAGTGGGGTACGCAGCTCATGGCTGACATTGGCAAAGAAGTTACGGCGGGCACCTTCCAACTGGCGCATTTGGGTAACATCTCGGGCGACCATAAGTAATTGCCCTTCAGAATAAGGCATCACACGGAACTCAACGTAATAACCATTATTCAATTGCAGGGTCAGGGGGCGAGAAAACTCTTGTTGTTGCAGATACTGGCTAAATTCCGGGTAGCGCAGTAAGTTGAGAATATGCTGACCATTATCTTCCGGCCAACGGAACCCCAACAGTTGCTGGGCCAATCCATTACACCAGAAAATATTGCCGTCAATGGTGGTAATCACCACCGCATCAGGTAATGATTCTGCACCACTGCGGAAGCGTTTGATAAGCAAGGCTAATTCCCGCCGACGCCGACGATTTCGCAACTGCATCTGGTATAAGCCGTAAAATAAAGGCTCCCAGCTCCAGCGCCCGGCGGGGGGAGTCATGCTGCGGTCTAACCACAGCCAGTGAGATAATTTGAGTTGGTTATAGAAATTCCAGACCAGTGCCGCTACTACTGAAACCAGTAATAGCCAAGGAAGGTAGCCGATAAAGGCACCTAACAATAATGCAGGCAGACAAAAAAGAGCCAGCTCTAGAGCCAGCGTTTTCCACGATAAACGTTCTAACACAACGAATTCTCCGGCACTGAAAACTCAGTAGCGCGTTGAGAAACGATATCCAGTTCCCCGGACGGTTTGTACCATTCTGTCATGACCATTAACTTCAAGCGCCTTACGTAACCGACGAATATGCACGTCAACCGTGCGATCTTCTACATAAACGTTAGTGCCCCAGACATAATTAAGCAACTGCTCACGGCTGTATACCCGCTCAGGATGGGTCATAAAGAAGTGCAGCAGTTTAAATTCGGTTGGCCCCATATCAAGCGCCTGTTCATTGGCCATCACCCGGTGCGAGGAAGGGTCAAGGCTCAATCCTTGCATTTCAATCACTTCCTCTACAGCCATTGGTGAGATCCGGCGCATAACCGCTTTAATGCGCGCCACCAGCTCTTTTGGCGAAAAAGGCTTGGTAATATAATCATCGGCACCCACTTCCAAACCACGCACTCGGTCTTCTTCTTCACCTCGGGCAGTCAACATCATTACTGGAATATCTCGAGTCAGCGCTTCGCGTTTCATATGCTTAATAAACTGAATACCTGAGCCACCGGGCAACATCCAGTCCAACAGCACTAAATCAGGGAAAGGCTCCGACAAACGCGTTACTGCGCTGTCATAATCTTCGGCTTCTAACGGTTGGTAACCATTCTGTTCCAACACAAAGCACACCATCTCACGGATTGGTGCTTCATCTTCCACCACAAGTATGCGTCTTGCCATCATCAACCCTGCCAGTAAGTTAGTGGTCACTATGTTATGTCGCGAGCCATTATGCGTCAGTTTTGTGACATTTTTATGAAAAACATCACGCTATCATAAGCAATAAGCATAGTGATAAATTTCATGTTAATTGCAAAATACAGCACTCAAATTTGCGAAGCTTCTCGGAGATTTCTCCCATAGCTTCTTTTTAGCCGCGACATCCCGCAAACAGCGTTTATAATCAGCGCCATTCGATGAAAGATAACCTGCCATAGCGGGAGTTTTATGCGCATTATTCACACCTCTGATTGGCATTTAGGCCAACATTTCTTCACCAAAAGCCGTGCTGCTGAGCATCAGGCTTTTTTGCATTGGCTTATTGAGCAAATTGAAGAGAATCAGGTGGATGCGCTAATCGTTGCCGGTGACATATTTGATACTGGCTCGCCTCCCAGTTATGCCCGCGAGCTTTATAATCGTTTTGTGGTCGAGCTCCAACCCACTGGCTGCCAGTTGGTGGTGCTGGGGGGGAACCACGATTCAGTCTCAACACTGAATGAATCCCGGGGTTTGCTTTCCTATCTAAATACCACTGTAATTTCCTGTGCCAGCAGCCATCTGGATCAGCAAATCATTATTCTGAAAGACCGCCAGCACCAGCCCGCAGCACTGCTGTGCGCCATTCCTTTTCTACGACCCCGTGATTTAGTGACCAGTCAGGCCGGTGAATCTGGCGGGCAAAAGCAACTGGCATTGCAAGAAGCAATCGCGGCTCACTATCAGGCGCTATATCAGCGAGCTGTTGAACGGCGTTCCGAGCTAAATTTCCCCTTACCGATTATCGCCACTGGTCACCTGACTACTGTTGGTGTGACGACCAGTGACTCGGTTCGCGATATTTATATCGGCACATTGGATGCTTTCCCGGCGCAAGCTTTCCCTCCTGCGGATTATATTGCTTTGGGTCATATCCATCGTGCTCAGCAAGTGGCCAAAACTGAACATATTCGTTACAGCGGCTCGCCAATCGCCTTGAGTTTTGATGAGTTAAGCAAGGAGAAAAGCGTCTATCTGGTGGAATTTACGCAACAAACATTGTCGTCAGTTACCCCACTGTTTATTCCACAATTTCAGCCAATGCAGCTAGTCAAAGGTGATTTACCGCAGATAGAGCAACAGTTGGCTAAATTTGCTGACCACCAAGGTTTACCAGTGTGGTTGGATATCGAGGTTGCCACTCAAGACTATCTCACTGACATCCAAAGGCGAATTCAAGCACTAACTGCGGAACTCCCAGTTGAAGTGGTGTTATTACGCCGCAGTAAAGAGCAACGCAATATCGGAATAGACCGGCAAGAAAAAGAGACCCTCAATGAGCTGAGTGTGTCTGATGTATTTGAGCGCAGACTGGCACTGGAGGCCGATTTAGCCGAGCCGCGCCAACAGCGTATGCGCCAAATGTTTCATCAAGTTATTGAAGACGTAACGCAAGGCAAAGATGCCGCAGAGGAGCAATCTGTATGAGAATTTTAAGCCTGCGTCTGAAAAACATTAACTCTCTGCAAGGCGAGTGGAAGATAGATTTCACCGCTGAGCCGTTTGCCAGCAATGGATTGTTCGCGATCACTGGCCCCACTGGCGCCGGTAAAACCACGCTGTTGGATGCAATTTGTCTTGCGCTGTACCACCAGACTCCACGGCTGAATGTCACGCCCAGCCAGAATGAATTAATGACCCGCCATACAGCGGAGTCACTGGCCGAAGTTGAGTTTGAGGTAAAAGGCACCCGCTACCGCGCATTCTGGAGCCAGCGCCGCGCTAAAAATAGCCCAGAAGGGAATCTGCAAGCCCCTAAAGTTGAATTGGCGCTCTGCGAAGACGGCAAAATTCTGGCGGATAAAGTACGTGACAAATTAGATATGGTGGCAGCAATCACTGGGCTGGATTTTGGCCGTTTTACCAAATCCATGATGCTGTCGCAGGGGCAATTTGCTGCATTCCTCAATGCCGACGCCAATGATCGTGCGGAATTATTAGAAGAGTTAACCGGCACCGACATCTATGGGCGGCTATCTGAGCATGTATTTGAGCAACATAAGCAGGCTAAAATCTCGCTGGATGCTTTACATCAGCGTGCCAGTGGTATTGAACTGCTGAATGAAGAGCAGCGCCTGGCTGTGGCGCAACAAATTGATGCTCTTGGCGAACAAGAAAAGCAACTCATCTCAGAGCAACAAACCAATCAGAAACAGATAAACTGGCTAGTCGGTTGGCAGCAGCAGCAAAAAAATCTGCTGGAATTTCAGCAACAGCAAAAACTCATTGAGCAAGAATACCAACAGGCTCAGCCGGAGTTGCAACGACTGGCGCGTAGTGAGCCCGCAGAAAAACTACGTCCTTTGCTGCGAGAATGTTCACGCAGCCAGCAAGATTTGCAACAAATACAACTGCGTGTCACTACTCTGGCCCAACAACGGCAACAACTTCAGGCGCAACTTACCCCGCTGGCTGAAGCACTGGAGCAAGCCAACTTAGCTCGCCAGCAGCAAGCTACCAAACAGCATGAGCAAGAAACACTGATTGAACAAAAAGTGGTGCCACTGGATAACCTTATTACCCAGCAACAGCATCTCTTGGCGCAGCTTGCTACACAGCTACAGCAACTGCGAGGTAAAGAGCAACAAAGTAAACAACAGCTAGAACTCAATGAGCGGCAACTGCAACAAACCCATCAACGCCTGCAACAACTGGCTGAATATGCACATATTAATGCTCACCATCAACATTGGGAAAAAAATCTACCTTTGTGGCGCGAGCAATTCCGTCAGTTACACATACAGCAACAGCAATCCGTTGAAAGCGAGCAACAGTTACAGCAACTGGTTACGTTACTCAACAACTTGCAACAGCAAACTGCCACACTGAACGAGCAGGATAAACAGCAGCAAGCGGCATTAGTGCAAGCCAACTTGCAAGCAGGCAGCATCCAACAACAACTATCGGCACTTGAGCAATTGCACCCCTCGGCACAGTTACGCCACCAGTTGAGTGAACTCCAGCAACAGCGGGCAGTGCGACAGCAATTAGCGGCATTATCCCCTTTAGCGCAGCAAGTTCAGACACAACACGATAAACAGCAGCAACAGTTAATTAGTCAGCAACAGCAGCTAAAGCAACTGGAACAGCAGTTAGCCGAAAAACGTCAACGATATAAACAACAAAAACAACATCTGACGGATTTGGAAGCCCTTCTGGATCGCGAAAAGCAGATAGTCCGCCTAGAAGCAGAGAGGGCCAAACTGCAACCAGGTGATGCTTGCCCACTATGTGGCGCAGTAGATCACCCGGCGATTACTGAGTATCAAGCGGTAAAACCATCAGAAACTATGGTTCGAGTTGAGGAGTTGCGCCTTCAGGTTGAACAACTATTCACCGCCGGAACAGAATTACGGACACAAGTAGGAAATACCCAACAGCAGCAGTTGCGTCTGGAACAAGAGCTACAAC
The DNA here is from genome assembly GCF_902170305.1 of Yersinia alsatica. Classification (GTDB taxonomy): domain Bacteria; phylum Pseudomonadota; class Gammaproteobacteria; order Enterobacterales; family Enterobacteriaceae; genus Yersinia; species Yersinia alsatica. Next base: position 114,803 of record NZ_CABHWW010000024.1, read on the forward strand.
AAAGCCAGCAGCAACTGGCGGATTATCACCAACGCTGGCAAACACTGACAAAACCGTTGGCGCTGACATTGGCATTAAATGACGTGGCGGCGTTAACAATCTGGCTGGAACAACAGGAGCAGTCTGAACAGTTCTGCCAGCAAAAACTGGCCGAATATGAACAACTGAACCAGCAACATCAACAAGCCAAAGATATGCTGGCCCAAGCAGAGCAACTGCAACAAAAGCATCAACAACAGTTATCACTGGTGCTTCAGCGTCAACAAGATACCCAGCAATCCCACCAACAATTGCTCGCCCAACATCAGCGCCAGCAAGATGAGTTGGTAAAAATGCGCCAAAGTTTCAGCGATGCTCTGGCGGCAGTTTCGCTATCAATACCTGAAACAAGTCAGCAGGAAAGTTGGCTGGCACAACGCGAAGCAGAAAATCAGCGCTGGCATCAGTATCAACAAGAGCAACAACAACTGGAACTTGGGCAAAAAGCACTGGTAACGCAGATTGAAAATGAGCGCCGCCACTTGCAAGAATATGTCGACCAATTATCAGCCCTTAGCCTGCAACATCAACAAGCTGAAATCCTGCTGCAACAATACAATCAGCACCGCCACGCCCTATTTGGCGACGACAATGTGACCGAGGCACGTCAGCGACTACGCCAGCAACAGCAGCAAGTAGAATTAGCACAACAGAATGCAGCGACGGCCCTGCAACAAGCTCAATCCCAACTTCACCTGATATCCGGTGAACTGGCAGGTTTAGAGCAGCAGCAGCAGCAAAATCAGCAGCGCGCCGCCACCGCCCAAACTGAATTACAGCAAGCACTGGCAAACAGTGAGTTCATTGATGAAGCAGCCTTAACCGCAGCATTACTAAGCGAAGAAGAAAGGCAACGTTTGCAGCAATGGCAGCAACAATTGAGCGAGCGCCAGCAACAAGCCAATATCCGACTACAACAAGCCAATGAAGCATTGGAGCAATATCTCCAAGCTTGCCCTGCCGGTGTGTCTCAAACCTCTGAATTGACACTATTACAGCAGCAGTCAGAGCAACTACTGGCACAGTTAAAAGCCAATACATTGCGTCAAGGTGAATTACGCAATCAGCTAGAGAGCGACGCCGTTCGTCGTAGCAATCAGCACGCGCTGTTTGAGCAAATTGAACGTAGCCAACAACAATATGATGATTGGAGCTATCTCAATCACTTAATTGGCTCCAAAGAAGGCGATAAATTCCGCAAGTTCGCGCAGGGTCTAACACTCGACCATTTGGTCTATCTGGCAAATAACCAGCTTAGTCGTTTGCATGGCCGCTATCAGCTGCAACGAAAAACCAGTGATGCACTAGAGCTGCAAGTAGTGGATACCTGGCAGGCAGATGCTATACGTGATACCCGCACACTATCTGGGGGAGAGAGCTTTTTGGTCAGTTTGGCCTTAGCTCTGGCACTATCAGATTTGGTCAGCCATAAAACCAGTATTGACTCACTGTTCCTTGATGAAGGTTTTGGTACGTTGGATGCTGAGACACTGGATACCGCACTGGATGCTCTGGATAGCCTGAATGCGTCGGGCAAAACCATCGGGGTTATTAGCCATGTTGAGGCAATGAAAGACCGAATCCCAGTGCAAATTAAAGTGAAAAAAATCAACGGGTTGGGTGTTAGCCGCCTGGATAATATTTTTAGGGTAAATCAAGACTAAGCTAATACAGCTCGCCCTTGTTACCGCCTCAAGACCGCAGGACAAAGATAAGTCCCAAAACCATTGAGGCCACAGCCAGGCAGCAAACGAACGCATCCCGATGAGCTTACTCAAGTCAGTGATTCGGGTAAGTGGGCCTAGCTAACACCATCGTGCTCTCAAAATGCAGGGTAAGAAATTACCCAAAGCCATTGGCGTTACAGCTAGGCAGCAAACGAACAAATCCCGATAAACTTACTCAAGTCAGTGATTCAGGTGAGTGGGCCTAGCCAACACTCTCGGGTTCTCAAAACGCAGGGTAAATAAATTACCCAAAGTCATTGGCGTTACAGCTAGGCAGCAAACGAACGCATCCCGATGAGCTTACTCAAGTCAGTGATTCGGGTGAGTGGGCCTAGCTAACACCATCGTGCTCTCAAAACGCAGGGTAAGAAACTACCCAAAGTCATTCAGGCCACAGCCAGGCAGCAAACGAACGCATCCCGATGAACTTACTCAAGTCAGTGATTCGGGTAAGTGGGCCTAGCCAACACTCTCGGGCTCTCAAAACGAAGGGTAAGAAATTACCCAAAGTCATTGGCGTTACAGCTAGGCAGCAAACGAACGCATCCCGATGAGCTTACTCAAGTAAGTGATTCGGGTAAGTGAGTGCAGCTAACAACGCTGTAGCGTCAAGGACGAAGGGTAATTGCAGGCCATAGCCAGGCGGCGCCACGCACCCCACTCGAATCCCCATGCAATGCTTTACGGATTGGCGTTTCGCACTCACCACCAAAGACCCAAGGGCTGATTAACCTCGGTAATGTTTTATACAATCGGTCGACATTACTCATCCCTCCGCCCAATACCACCACATCAGGATCAAACAGATTTATTACATGGGCCAGTGATTTTGCCAACCGCTGTTCATAATTGCTAATAGCTTGTTCAGCTACCGCATCACCTTGCTCAACCAAGGTTATAATTTCATGACCTTTAAGAGGTTTACCACTCAGGCGGAAGTAATCGGTGGCGAAGCCAGTGCCGGAAACGAAGGTTTCAATACAGCCTTTTTTACCGCAATAACAAGCAACTTCTTGCTGATACTGCCGCTCTTCATCATTTTGCCACGGTAACGGATTATGCCCCCACTCACCGGCGATGCCGTTACCACCAGCATGTACGCGCCCATCAATAGCAATACCAGACCCACAGCCGGTGCCAATAATAGCCGCAAACACCAGATGTTTTCCGGCTCCGGCACCATCGGTGGCCTCCGATACAGCCAAACAGTTAGCATCATTTGCCAGACGCACCGGACGAGAGAGTAACTCTGACAAATCTTTATCTAGCACCTGACCATTCAACCATACAGAATTGGCATTTTTTACCTTGCCGGTAAAAGGAGAAAGCGTGCCTGGAATCCCGACACCAACACTGCCCTGCTCCCCAATGGCTTGTTCAGCATCCATAACCAAATCCGCAATCGCCAGTAAAGTTTGTTGATAATCATGGCGCGGAGTATCGACCCGCTTGCGGAAAAGCTCTGTCCCGTCATTAGCTAAAGCAATGACTTCAATTTTGGTGCCACCTAAATCTATACCAATGCGCATAGCGCCTCACCTCATTGACAGGGTTGATCTCTGTTTTATAGACAGAAAATTTATCGGCAAATATATTTTTGACAGAAGATTCTATCAATTAGGGTTTTTGGCACTAATACAAATCCTCTCACTCAGTTTGGACAATACCTCGCTGCGACACAATCTTTGTCACCCGCATTTTTGCATTCTGTGGCGTTTGAATCTCTTCAGATAGCAATAATGTTCAATGAATTGCTAGCTGGCTCCCTTTTTTTCTTATTCTTTTTACTAGGGGCCGACGCCTCAATTCGTTATCATGCCGCCCTGCGTTTGATTAACTCGCGCGCTCCAGGCGCGCCCGAGTCAGGGATAACACTATGCTGTGGTTTAAGAATTTAATGGTTTACCGTTTGAGCCGGGAAGTTTCACTGTCTGCGGACGAAATGGAAAAACAGTTAAGCGCCCTGAGCTTCACGCCATGCGGCAGTCAGGATATGGCTAAAACCGGTTGGGTATCACCGATGGGGTCACACAGCGATGCATTAACTCATACGGTTAATGGTCAAATCGTCATTTGTGCGCGCAAAGAAGAGAAAATCTTGCCATCACCAGTGATTAAGCAAGAATTGCAGGCAAAAATTGAACGGCTGGAAGGTGAACAACATCGCAAGCTGAAAAAAACTGAAAAAGACTCATTAAAAGATGAAGTTCTGCACAGTTTATTGCCACGGGCATTCAGTCGCTTTAATCAGACATTCTTGTGGATTGATACTGTCAACGACCTAATTATGGTCGATGCAGCCAGTGCCAAACGGGCCGAAGATACTTTGGCTTTACTGCGTAAAAGCTTGGGTTCATTGCCAGTTGTGCCGCTGACATTAGAAAATCCTATCGAGCTGACCCTGACCGAGTGGGTACGCAGCAAAGAATTGCCTGCAGGTTTTACCTTAATGGATGAAGCTGAATTAAAGGCCATTCTGGAAGAGGGCGGCGTGATCCGCTGTAAGAAGCAGGATCTGTTCAGCGATGAAATTGCAGTGCACATTGAAGCCGGTAAGTTGGTCACCAAATTAGCGCTGGATTGGCAAGAGCGCATCCAATTAGTGCTGTCCGATGATGGCTCACTGAAACGCCTGAAATTCTCAGACACTCTGCGTGAACAGAATGAAGATATTGATCGGGAAGATTTTGCTCAGCGCTTTGATGCCGATTTTATTCTGATGACCAGTGAATTGGCCGCTCTGATTAAAAACCTGATTGAAGCCTTAGGTGGCGAAGCGCAGCATTAACACACTGTCGCTTAAAGAGATATATCGCCCTCTCTGGCATGGAGAGGGCAAAATTCAAGGAAGCAATTAGCTCAAATATTTACACAAATACGAAGATGCCTCAGCAACTTGCAGGTTAAATTCACTTTCCCCAGGGATGTAGAAAGTTTCGCCTGGCTTAAAGACTTCCCAACCTGATGAACCAGGAATCAGTACTTTTAGGCTACCGGTGATCACTGTCATCTCTTCCGCTTTAGCCGTACTGAATGTGTACTCGCCCTTTTCCATCACCCCAACGCTAGCTTGCCCAATGCTGTCACTGTCAAAACCAATAGATTTCACTTTCCCGGTAAAATACTCATTAAATTTCAGCATAGTTTTTGCACCCGCGTCTTAATCAAGATTGAGCTTTCATATTAGAGTCACTGTAAACGCTCTGTCACTGATTATTATGGTGAATTGGGATCATAACCGGATTCACCGGTAAAGTTGCCGAGAAAGCGTACGATTTTCAGGCAACGGACAGATTTCTCAACCCAGAAAAGAGACTATTCGGGTAAAACCATCAATAGCAAACACCTTCACAACACAGGTGAAGGTTCATGGGCAAGAAGCGAATAAGGGGAATTAGAGGTTACGTAAAATATACAGCGCCAGCGACGTTTCAAAAACCACAATCAAAATTGACCAGAAAGCAGGCATAAAATTGGTGTGTTGGTGGATAAATAATTTGAAGGTTTTCATCGGCCCGCCTTAAATGGCCTTGCCTTGAGGGGCATGAGTCAACGTAAATGATTTACGTCAAAATGATTACGTAGGTTATCATTATACGCTTCGTACAATTATCGGGCAATCAGATGGGCTAATGATTCATCCTACAAATAGAAACACCCCGCTACTTCACTTTCTCATCAGATAAAATCTGCAAAATATGTTCAACCACCTCTTCTGGTGACTGAGTTGCATCCAATACATGGTGAGCAACCTCTTGATATAACGCCTCTCGGCTCGCCAACACGTCCAGCATTTCCTCAACAATAGGTTTGCCAGTAAGGCTTGGCCGCTGGGCATCTTCTGGATCTTCTGCTAACCGCCCAGCCAGCACATTGGCAGAGGCCCGCAGATAAATAACCAGCCCATGATTGCGCATAAAAATACGATTATCTTGAGACAATACTGCGCCACCACCGGTTGCAACCACAGTTTTAGCGGCAGTTACGGTCTGTAGGGCCATACTTTCCCGCAAGCGAAAACCATCCCATCCCTCACGGGCGACAAGCTCAGCAACACTGGACTGCAAGGTTTGCTGCATAAATAGGTCGGTATCAATAAACCGATACCTCAACGCTTGCGCCAACGCTTTCCCTATTGTTGTCTTACCCGCACCGCGCGCACCTACCATGAAGATAGTCTGTGTCATTACTTGAAAGTCCTTTCGCATCAACTTCTGAGGATAAATTCTCGCCATCAAGAAACCGGCCACCCTTGTTGACCGGTTAAACAGGATTAACTTCCAGCTCCAGGCTGTAGATGCAAATCATACCTATAATTGAGAGTAGTGCAAACTTTACAGTTATGTAAAATTAACTATACACCAAGTATGAATGATATTGCATCACCATCCGACTCACGGCATTAATCAGTATCGATTGATAACCCTAATTAGAAATCGACACTAGCCCGCAGAACAAACTGTCGAGGTTCTCCAACAGCAACCCGTAAATTGCCACCACTAGAAGGATAATAGGTTTTATCAAAGATATTTTTCACATTGAGCTGCCATTTTACCCGATAATTATTAATGGGTAATGAATATGAGATGAAAGCATCAGCTACGGTGTAATCATCTAAGGTAAAACTATTAGCAGCATCACCCGCACGCCGCCCGACATATCGTGCACCAGCGCCAACGCGCAAATCATCACCGCCCTGCCACCCCGTAGAGCCCAATGCCTGCGCCAGGAATAATGATGCGCTATTTCGGGCGACATTAGCCATTTGATTACCTTTATTATCAGGATCTTCCGTCACTCTGGCATCGGTATAAGCATAGGTCGCTATTGCACTTAAGCTGTCAGTCAATTGCCCAGCCACATCAAATTCTACCCCTTGCGAACGTACTCGACCCGCAGTTCGAGTCACGGTTTCACCGTTAACTAACTCATTCACCATGACATTACGCTTAGCAATATCAAACAGTGCCAGTGTGCCGGTAACCCCATTGACTAACTCGACCTTACTACCCATTTCCCAAGATTGCCCCTGTTCCGGTGGCAATGAATCTATCTGTGTGGCGATAGAGGAATTAGGTTTGAAGGACTCACTGTAGCTGGCGTAAAGAGAGACTTCTGGCGTCAGTTTATAAACCACGCCAGTTCGTGGAATCAATTTGCTGTCAGAGCTATCGGTATTAGTGATGAAAGGCCGGCCTTTACCCGCGAAAACATCAAAATGATCGTAACGTAAACCTGCCAGTACAATCCATTTATCCGTCAACTCAACAGAATCTTGCATAAACCAGCCATAACTTTTCAGGTTTTCGCGCTGGTCGCTGTCTTTGGCACTGACTGCGGTCGAGGTTGGCATCAAACCGTATATCGGATGGTAGATATTGAAATTTGAGTTCTTTTTACCACGAATCATATCGCCACGATATGTACGGTTATCTTCATAATCGAAACCAAACAGCATCTGATGGCCCATTCCTGCCAAATCAAGGTCGCCATTCAGTGTCATCTGCACCGCCTGGGCCCGGCTAACAGCACTGGCTGTCGAGTCAGCCTGTCGACTCAATACGCCGGTAATGGGATCAAGTAACAACGCGCGGGCCTGATTATCACTATAACGATTGCGGTTGTACGCATAGGTCAGTGAGCTCTTCCAGTTATCGTTAAGTACCTGATCCACTTGCAGCGTGATATTGTCCTGATCACCCCGAGTCGCGTTATAGGGCTCATCGAAACGGCGATCTCGTGGAGTATCAACTGGCTTACCCGTGCGGCTATCAATAATTGTGCCGCGATCGAAGGGAGTGAGATACTCCATATGCTCATAAGCCAGCCGCACAGTGGTCGTTTCACCAAACCACATAACCGAGGGCGCGACTACCGTTTGGCGGTTACGACCAAAGTTGCGCCAGTAATCGGTTTCATCATGATCAACAATCATTCGATAAGCAAAGCCGGATTGGCCGAGCGGGCCGGTGACATCCAACTGACCGCCGCCCCCTTTAAAACTGCTGCCCCAACCTTCAATATGAGTTTGCTGCACTAGCTGTGGTTTCTTGGTAATCATGTTGATTACCCCACCCGGTTCCCCCATGCCATATAGCATCGATGCCGGGCCTTTAAGAACTTCAACCCGCTCCGTGGTTGGCGTAAAATTACGTGCCTGCGCCGAGCGAACACCATCACGCAGAATGGAACCATCGCGGTTATCACCAAATCCACGTTTTATAATGGCATCCTGAGTGCCGCCTAATGTATTCGACTGTGTAATCCCACTGACGTTATATAAGGCTTCGTCAATATTTCTAACCGCCTGATCGCGCAGTACTTGCCGTGGCACAACATTGACTGCCTGCGGTACATTCAACAGATTGGTATTAGTGCGAGTGCCGGTCACCGAAGTTGTCGGCTGATAGCTTTGGGTATCGGCTTCGCGCTGCTGACCCACGACCACGATTTTGGTTTTTTCTTCGCTATTTTTATCTGCTGTAAGATCGTCTGCGCCATGGGCGACCGACCCCATTGCAAGCATAGGCAGGCTGTACCAGTAAGCATGCTGGCGCTTAATTATTTTCATTCTTGAACTGACTCCAATAAATCCCTGAGAAAGGTAACGGCAAAAAATGTTGATATAATTGTTGGAATGTTTGTTGGGGATTGATGTCGGCAAAGAGCTGTGGATAAAACGCCTTGGCAAACATTTCTACTGCTACGACGTGATAAGGGCTAAGGTAAAAGTTGTGCCAAATACTGTAGGCACGCCCTTGAGCCACCGCGTCGAGGTGAGAAAGAATAGGTTGGTCTGATAACAGTTGCTGAAAGCTGCGCTGTGCTTGTTCAGCATTAACTAATGGCCCCAGCTGTAAGCTGGAAAAACGCTTGCCTGTTGGCCCCGCCATGCCAGTGGCAATATAGATATCCGGATTTGCTTGCAGCACGTTTTCAGGATTCAGCTCACCATAAACACTGTTAATACGTGAAGCAGCAATATTATCGCCACCAGCAAAAGCAATTAGATCGCCAAGATTGCCTTTGGAGGCCGTGGTACAGCAGCTCTCCCGTCGCCCAAGGTGTAGATGCAGCATAACGGTCGGTTTTCGCCCTTGATGCTGTGCCAGGCGTTGTTGAATTAGCTGCATATGTTGCTGATAAAAATTAATAAATTGCTCAGCACGATCCTGACGATTAAGCACTTCGCCTAATAGTTTAATACTGGGGACCGTGTGATTTAGCAAATCGATCCGCAGATCCACATAGATAACCGGAATACCCGCTTTAGTTAAACCCGCCAGTGTTCCATCATCCCCTTCAGCACGGGCAAATCGTGGCAAAATAATCAGATCGGGTTGCAACTGGATCAGTCGCTCAACGTTTATCTGACGAATATTTCCACTGCCAATTATTGGGATTTGAGCGATTTCAGGAAATTGCTGTGTATAAAGCTGCCAGCTTTGTGCATCGAAACGCTCAAGATCTGCGGGCCAACCAATCACGCGCTGTGCTGGATTTCCAGGCTCCAATAATGCCAGCGTATATAACATCCGGCTTTCACCCAAAATAATACGTTGTGGGTTATCCGGTACGTTGACCTGACGCCCCAGAATATCGGTAACAGTTTTTGTCAGCCCATCGAATGAGACAATCAGCAGACAGAAAACCAATAGAGCTTGAAAATGGCGCATTCACTTCACACAATCAGAAAAAAACAATCGCGCATGATAATCATTATCATTGGTATTTTCAATTTAATTGGTTATGTGTTTGGATAAGTCAGAAGAATTTCTGAAAGAGGCCGCCAAGCTTGTCTGGGATAGATACTGAGCTAATAAGCCTCTGGTAAACCAGAGGTTATAGCACAGCGAACAGAAGTGTATTGAGCCTTAACGAGGCTGACAAATATAGACTAATGCTGGAGGGAAATTGCGCACCACCCGTATTTTTTTCCATGTAAAATAGCGGGATAATAAGGGTTCGGAAAGGTGGCTGTATTGGAACAGGACCAAAACCCCATGGTTTGCACGTAAGCGCTGCTGGGCCTGTTGTAATATCTTGATGCTGATCTTGGTTGGGATCGACAACAGTGGTAGGCAACAAAATACGGCATCGTAATCTTGATCCAACTGCTCAGCTGACCGGAACGCGACCTGCAAGCGCGAGTCGTTTATCTGGTGTAATGCGTGTGCGAAATGTGGCTGAATCTCATACGCCTGTAAGCGGGAGTTCTCCGACATATGTGACAAAATACGCTTTGTCAGCACCCCATCAGCAGCACCTAACTCAGCAATATTAAGGTCTTGTCTCCAATCGACCTGATTTAACATCGCCTGACACAACCAAGGCGAAGAAGGAGCCAATGTGCCAACAGTACGGGGGGAGGCAATAAAGCGCTGCAAATAAGAGAACTGACTTTTAAAATTACGCCGGACAGTGTTTAGCATAGCCGCTCCTCGGAAACCCGGATGGACTACAATAACACCTTATATTCCTGAAGTTATCATTAAGATTGCTCTAAGAGTTAATTATTTTCGGCAGATAAATAGAAAAAAACTGACTGTATGGATATGAACAATATTGAAATAAGCAAGCGCAATATAACAATGACGCGCTATTGTCATATTGCGCTAGTGATCAATATTAATACTGTATCTAACTATTTCATTAATTATCACTTATTGTGACAAATCAATGATAAATCTCAGCACTGGCACTGTAGTCACTGGAGTCTCCAGGGTTACTCATGCCAATAATCCGGTAGTGGCCTGCGCCATCAGCGGTAGCTTTCGCGTTAAGTGCTGATTCCACATCCATCGGAGAACCACTGATATTGGAAAGAGAAATCACACCCATACTTTGTAACTTAGTTGCTTGTTCTGGGCTGACTTCTTGTGCAGCCATAGTGGCGAATGAAGCAGTAGCAATAAGTGCAGCAGCGATGACAGGTAATAGTTTCATAATGTGCTCCAACTGACAGGTTATATGTAATGTCTTTGTGAAGTTAATTATGGGTGGGGCAATGCAAGGGGACGTAATGCTGTGTAAAGAAAATCAATCATTGTGGATGGAATAAGGAGGAAATAAATATATTTATGTCACAAGAAAAATGAACAGAAAATATTAAAGTGTGGACGGATGTATATTACCAACACCGCCCACATTAATAAATACTCAGTTACGCTTTGCAACAATCATCATAATATCGCTGGTAAATGAACCATCAGCTTGAATCTCATAATGATTAATCACACTATCAGAGGCTAATTTTTGCAGTTCACGGATCGCGATAGCGAAATATTCTGGTGTGCGCATTCTGGCAATCCAACTACTGAACTCCAAATGCAGTCTATCGGAGGTCACTTCATTAATGACCAACCCAGCATCAGTAAACAGCGCTAGCCATTCACCCGGGGCGTAATTTCGTACATGTGAGGTATCACGTAAAACTTCCACCGTCTGTAGATAAATATCTAACACTGGATGACCGGGGGAGACCACATCCATAAAAATAACTTTGCCGCCGGGACGTAATACCCGCTTAACTTCGCGTAAAGCCTGACCAACATCGTGCCAGTGATGAGCAGAGTACCGGCTAATGACAATATCAAAACTCTGATCATCAAACGGCAATGACTCAGCGAGGCCTTGTTTCACCTCTATATTAGTCAGTTTTTTATCCGCTGCCGCTTGGCTAACCACTTGCAGCATTTGCGCTGAAAGATCATAAGAAACTACTGACTTAACCACCGCCGCCGCAGTAAAACTGGCATGTCCGGCACCACATCCGAGATCGAGTAAACGGGCATCGCCATGAGGTTGCAGTAGTGTTGTCAGGCGCTGTAAATCCTTACCCTGAGCATGGACCGCACTGGTTAAATAAGCATTGGCCTGATCACCAAACTGCCTTTCAACTGCATCTTTATGGCTATTTTGTGTTGTCATTACATCCCCGTTTATAGTTAACCTTATGATTTACTTTATGTATCTTATTTCCTGCAAAACGTTAATATGTTTATCTTGAACTCAATTCACTATATACCCAAATTCATTGAAGTTATAGATAGACTGAAATATCTCAATAGTGCAATTTTATTAAGGAAAATATCATGGTAACACTCCGAGCAATGTGTTCTGAGGAGCTCGCCGATTATCGGAATTTATTTATCGCAGAATATGCACAGGATTTATCATCCAATAGTGGTTATAGCCACGAGCAAGCCGAGGAGCATGCGACACACAGCTTTGATGGCTATCTACCGCAAGGTATTAATAGCCCAAATGACCACTTATATTGTATCGAAAATAAAGCCGACTCGGGCCAAGAGCAACGGGTTGGTTATTTATGGTATGGCTTGGCTGAAAATGACAGTGCAGCCTTTATTAAAGATTTCTACGTGTTACCACAGTATCAGCGCAAAGGTTATGGTTCATCCTGTTTACAGGAATTGGAAAAGCGGTTGGTTGAACAGGGTATATTTGAGATAAAACTGCGAGTTGCGGCTGATAATCCACAAGCCAAAAGATTGTATGAGCAAATGGCATTTGTCGTGACGGGGTTTAATATGTCCAAATCGTTCAAGCCGACGGACAAATCATCATAGAGATAAAAGCAATATTCGGAAGGCGCTTACAGAGTTGCAAACGAAAAGAAACAAAAGGCTGAAAATCGGACGAACAGTTCATCAGGTACTATTCCTGCTGTTCCTCTGATAAATCAGGCTAATCGGCGTGTTAGTTTTGGCTTAAACCATTTTATCATCGCCCATCTGTTGCAGTTGATCTTTATAGGATTTCACTTTCTGGCGTTTCTTCATCCAGATAGAAAATGACACCACAAAAATCCCACCAGCCAAGGTTAATACACCCAATTCATGCTGATAAAACAACATAATAACAAAATAGACAGCAGAAATAATTGCTACCCATTTAGCCGTATGACCAATAGAGTTTTTCTCATCAGTCAAACGGCGGATACTCTCTTCTTCGCTGATCCCCATACTTAATCCTCCTTAGTGACAAGCTTATAATATTGGGGCAGTTGCATGATAATTCAACATATTTTTCAGCTTTTATTTTGTTCAGTCCAGATAGCGCTGATTGACTATCCATTTTATTTCACATTGCGGCGATGATCGCCGCTGTAGTAGCAATAATGAGTATCAATAAAATTAGGATATACCTTCAAAGATTACAGGCTGTCTTGAAATTTTCTCGCTTTGGCTGTTTGCTGCTTTTCCAGTTCAAAGATGGCACGCTGCAATCCCTTTTCTTGGATTGGGCTTAAACGAGGAAATTTAAAACTCAAGCGCTGCACGGTAAGCGTTTCACCTTTGTTATTCACAACCTGCTTATCGATCGCCCGGATAAACTGCAAATCCAGTTTAAAAATACCAAAACCACATAAATCAACCGCGACATCACGCAGAATGCCACACCCCTGGACCGGGAATTCACTGCCTTTTACTGCATACAACCCCATTCCGCCCAAAGAGACATCAGCCAAGGTATAGGAAAATTTACTGCCATCTGCGAATTTCCCTGAGCAGTAATAAGCTGGCCACTGAGGGATATTTACGCGGAAATACTCTCGACGTTGGATGAAGTAAAGGTTTTCTGGAATAGCGGTGCTAAAGGCGGGTAATGATAAATATTTTATCTCTTTCAGATGATTACAGGTGAACTCGATTTTTGCACCGGTAGGTTCTGCAATAACAGTCAGTTGGTTGGCAGCAAGAGCCGAGATATTCTCATGAGCTACGCTACCAAAATCAAAAATAAACTGATTAGTTTCAGGTACGACATCCAAGATACGGCTAATAAATTGCCCACGGGCATGAATCACCATCACTGCGGTATCGTTCTTCTTTAAATCACGAAGAATTGCACAGATCGCTAATTTATTGGTTTTTACAAAATTCTCTTTAGACGCTTCGCTCACCTGCCATTCCCCATCTTTAATTTATTGCTCTGGCTAGCCAGACTATTATTAAAAAGCATATAAATATCAGACATTGTTATCGGCAGGTGGCGACAATACTTTAATTATTCTTTTATAAACTGTGCGTCTAACTCACCGCTACAGACCAGAGCGGTGTTTAGTCAAAGCTAGTTCAGCGTCCAATAGGATTTATTAGCCTCGATTAGATCATCTAAAATCAACTTTGCAACTTTTGCACTCGGAATGGTTTTAGATAATGTCAGTGCTTGCCACAGCTTTTGGTAAGATTTTTCAACCCAAGCATCAACAACCAACTTTTCTACCGCATGTTGCTGATACAGCAACCCACGCTGGAAGGTAGGAATATCGCCAATAGCTAATGGCTCAACCCCTTCAGTTCCAACCAAACAAGGCACTTCAACCATAGCATCGTCATCAAAGTTACTGATAGCGCCTTTATTAGGCACAATCAGCAACATACGGCGCTTAGTATTAAATGCAATGGCCTGTGCTAAATCAACAATATAAGACGCATGCTCATCAATCTTAAGTTGAGTATTTACCGCACTGCCCTCCGCAATAATTTTACGACACTCATCAAAAACAAATTTTTCCCGGCCTTCCATCACTTCATTTGCTCGTGAGTGATCCGGTGAGGCATGCGCCACCATATCATCGCCATACAGATAATATTGCAAATAGGTATTCGGGAAGCTACTGGGATCTAATGCGAAGCTATCACGGGCTTTGGCAAAAGTTTCACTCCAGCTTATTTCCTCTTTACCTTCACCTTGCTCATCAGCATAACCATATTGCCGTACATGTTCTGCCAGTCGCGGCATTAAATCCTCGCCGGTGACCTTATCACGCACAGAATTCCACCAACCAAAATGGTTAAGGCCGTAATAGCGGGTTTCCAAATCTGCCGCCGAAGGATAGTGCAGTATTTTTGCCATTGCCTCTTCAATACTGATAGGCATATCACAAATATGATAAATACGTGCTGTTGGCCGTAAGCGCCGTGTTGCTTCAGCAACAATAGCCGCCGGGTTAGAGTAATTTAGCATCCAAGCCTTTGGCGAATATTCCGTCATATAATCAAGAATCTCCAGCACTCCGCCAATGGATCGCATGCCATAAGCAATCCCACCAGCCCCACAGGTTTCCTGCCCAACACAGCCATATTTCATTGGGATTTTTTCGTCTTTTTCACGCATCGGCAGTTTACCTTGCCGAATATGCGCCATCACGAAATCAACACCACTAAAAGCGACTTTAGGGTCTGTGGTATAGGAGAATTTTATTCCGCTGGATTGTTCACGCAGAATAATTTCACAGGCTTTAGCCACAACTTCCTGTCGCGGCCCGTCATTGTCATACAGTTTTATTTCCGAAATAGGGAAACGATGTAAATTATCCAACAGCATAAGAATAATGCCATGGGTATAGGTTGAACCACCACCAGCAATCAAAATGGATGATTTCTTCATCTAAAAAACTCCTTAATTCATCAACTCTGCAAATTGTTCATAAATATGCGTCACATTGTTGCCAACAATCACCTGCACATCATTGCCATTTTTATAAACTTCAATCGCGGAATAGGCCTTAAATGCTGTGCTCGGTTGAACTCGGCTAATATCTTTTACAACTAATCTTAAGCGGGTAAAGCAGTGGGTGAAGCTGGCGATATTGTCTTTCCCACCAGCAGCCTCTAAATAAGCGCTGGCGCGTTGTTGGAATTCATTCCCTTGATTGTCACCTTTTTGTTTGTAGTCTTGCTTTGAATAAAGCTTGAGATCGCTATCTTCGCGGCCCAAGGTTTTGAAGTTAAATTTGAGAATTAAAATACGGAATATCAGGAAATAGACACCACTGAATATGAGACCGACAATAATCTGAGTAATCATCACATTGGCATGGTTACTGAACATTGGAATCCAGTTTTGCGTCGCCCACTCAAGAATCCCGGAACCAAAGTTCCCCACCACACCCAAGCTATACATGACGACTGTCATGGTGGCGGAAAGCATGGCATGAACCACAAACAGTGCCGGAGCAATAAATAGGAAGGTGAAATCTAGCGGCTCAGTAATACCGATAAACATGCTGGTAATGGTTGCAGGGATCAGTAACCCGGCAACTTTGGCTTTATTTTCCGGTTTCGCCGTACTGTATATCGCCAAGGCCATACCTAAACCACCAAATACCGCCCCATTCCCCTGCATAGCAAAACCACCGGCTGGGAAAAGTTGTTTTAGCGGCTCAGTGGATTGACTAAATTCTTGTAAATGAGTCAACCAGTACAATGTAGTGCCGCCGGGTACCGCAACATCGGTATATTGGAAAGGACTATAAACAAAATGGTGCAGACCTGTAGGTAATAAGATCTTTTCCAAGAAGATATAGCACCAGATACCCAAATTACCGGCATGCAAAATAAAGCCTTGTAATGAAATCATACCTAACTGCACTTTTGGCCATAACATCAGTGTAATGAAGGCCAGCGGCAACATAACAATGAAGCCGAGGATATTAACGAAAGCGGCTCCCTGAAAAATACTAATATAGTCAGGTAGTTTGGTGGAGTAATAGCGGTTGTGTATCCAAGTGACCAAACTGCCACATAAGATGGCGCCAATCACACTGGTATCCAGTGTCTTAATCCCGCCAATGGTTGCCAACCCGCTGGTACCACCAGTTTCTTGCGCAAAATTAACGCCCCAATGTGCACCCCATACTTCACACATTGCACCAAGAAAGGCATTAAAGGTCAGGTAAGTAATTAAAGAAACCAGACAAGCAGAAGCCGGTGCTTTATTGGCTAATTTTATCGGTAAGCCGACAGCAAATAGTAGTCCCATATTGTTAAATACAGTCCAACCGCCGGATTCAATAATTTTCATTAATTGGAAAAATAAACTATCTGGACTGGCAAAGGTGGGATTTTGCAACACCAGCGATATGCCAACGACCATCCCAGCAAAAGGGAAAAGTAGCACCGCACCGAGCATTGCCCCGCCAAATCTATTAAACGAACTAAACATGATCGTTTCCCTCGTGAGTATCAACAATCATCACTCTATGGAATCGCCCGTTTATGACCTGACGATTGATAAAAATTTGTGATCGGGACTGCATTAAATCGCCAAACAGATTTGTATATTATTCAGGCAAAAATTAGACATTTAAGCTATTTTTTATACTAGGCAAATTTTAACAATTAATTATCAATAGATTAAAAAATTGTTCGTGATAAACATCACTCTCAAAATAGGTATAAAAATGGTATATAAAAATCTAGTCACCAATATCCGAAAGTTAATAAATCATCAGGATATTTCTGTTGGTGACTGCTTACCGTCTGAAATTCAGCTAGCTGAGCGTTTTGGCGCATCACGAATGACGGTCAGAAAAGCATTGGATGTCTTAATTCAGGATGGCTTACTGGAACGACAGCAAGGTCGGGGAACATTTATTATCGGAAAAGATCTTAAACATGATAATAATCATCTGAACAGTTTTACCGAACATATGAAAATGCTGGGTAAAACCCCTCATACTGAAGTATCTGAATTCAAAATTATCAGAGCACCGCAAGCGATAGCCAGCCAGTTGAATATTCAACCAGATGACAAAACTTATTATATCAAGCGATTACGCTACGCTGATAAACAGATTATTCAGATAGAGGAGAGTTATCTACCGGTCGCTCTGATGCCCGATTTAACTTACCATCACCTTGAATCATCAAAGTATGACTTTATTGAGAAACACGCTCATTACCAAATAGAAGGTTGCCGACAGACATTTTTACCTATTGTGGCCAGCCAAGAGTTCGCCCTACAACTTCATTGCGACCCGCGTACCCTATTGCTGCAATTATTAGCCGTATCCAATACAACTGATGGGGTGATTGTGGATTTTTCGGTGATTACCTTTAATCCGGTAGATTACAAAATTAGTTACTATCTTAAGCGCCACCCTCTCGATTAAATGATGGGGTGGTGCATTAATCTCTATCTCGCCGGATTAATGCACCAGAGCTATATTGTACTGATTAAATTGCTATTAATCCTAGCCAGGCAGTAAGCTCCCTAAGCCAATAAACAGACCAGCAATAGTGGCGCTCATCAGATTAGATAATGTTGCCGCCAGTAATGCACGGAACCCTAAGCGAGCAATTTCAGATGCCCTTTCTGGTGCCACAGCACTGAATGCCCCGACCACAACAGCAATTGAGCCAAAGTTGGCAAAACCGCACAGTGCAAAAGAGATAACTGCAATGGTTTTGACATCCAATGTGCCAATTGTCTCTTTCAAATAAGGGGAGAAACTCAGATAAGCGACGAATTCATTAATGGCTAGCTTCTGGCCGATAAAGCCGCCTGCCAGTGAGGCATGCTCCCAAGACACGCCCATAATATAAGCCAGAGGTGAGAACACATAACCAAGGATGCTTTCCAGACTCAGATGCTCAAAACCAAATAGGCCGCCGATGCCACCAATAATACCGTTAATTAATGCAATTAATGCCACAAAGGCCATCACTACAGTGGCTACCCCTACCGCTATTTTCAACCCCAACATCGCGCCATTCGCCGCCGCTTCGATAATACTGGCAGGACGTTTATCACTGAAGGTCATTTCATTAAATTCTACTTTTGACTCTTCCGTTGCAGGGCTGATAATTCGCGCAAATAGTATCCCGCCAGGGATCGCCATCAATGACGCGGCCAACAAATATTCAATAGGCACCCCAAGGCCAGCATATCCCACTAGCATAGAGCCGGCGATGGATGCCATACCGCTACAAATCACGGTGAATAACTCATTGCTGTTCATCTTATTAATAAAGGGCTTTACCACTGCGGGTATTTCATTCTGACCCAGAAAAATGGTTGTTACTGCCGCAAATGATTCTACCTTGCTGATACCCAGTAATTTTTGAAATATAGAACCAAGAATATTTATCAACCAGCCCATAATGCCAAGATAATAAAGAATAGAAATTAGCGAAGTGATGAAAATAATGGCAGGTAATACATGGAAAGCGAAAACAAATCCTGCACCATCAAATAGCTCATTCATTTTTGGGCTAACTAAGCCACCAAAAATAAATGCGCTACCTGCATCACTATAAGAAATAACTCGATTCACAGCATTAGCAATAGATGAGATAAACCACTTGCCCGCAGGGACATAGAGCATGACCGCACCTAGAGTGATTTGCAGCAATAACGCTGCCCCTACCGTTCTTAATCTTATTTTTCTTTTGTTTACCGAGAAAATATAGGCGATAAGCAATAAAATGCACATCCCCGCCAAACTACGCAATAAATCCATAAATCCCCCGAAGTATTTATAATAAGCCCATGCTCGAAAAGGTGCCCCTTGGACAACAAATGTGTCAGGGCACCTCAAGGATATGAGCTATTATTTAGCAACTGTAATAAGGACACTATTTAAGGCGTATTACCGTTCTACAAATTAAATAATACTCTGGTATGAACAGGCGATTTTCGCTGCTAATTTCGCATTATTAAATACCAGTTGGATATTGGCATTTAAACTGTCGCCACCGGTTAATTCAGCAACTCGGGCCAGCAAGAATGGTGTACTTTCCTTGCCGATAATCCCTTGCTCTTCTGATTCTCTAACTGCCTGTTCAATAGCGGCATTGATCATATTTTCTGATAGTGCATATTGTTCAGGAATTGGGTTGGCAACCACCATTCCTCCGCGTAGCCCCATACCCCATTTGGCATTCATTGCCGCCGCAATTTGTTCAGCACTGTCTAATGTAATACTGACCTCAAATGGACTGGTTCGGCAAAAGAATGCCGGTAGTGAGCGAGTTTGATAGCCAATGACTGGAACACCGTTGGTTTCCAGATATTCAGTGGTTAAGCCTAAATCTAGAATAGATTTCGCGCCCGCACATACGACGGTGACATTGGTTTTTGCCAGTTCCTGTAGATCCGCGGAAATATCAAAGGTGGTTGCTGCACCACGGTGCACCCCGCCAATACCGCCGGTGGCAAAGACCTTAATCTTGGCCATTTCCGCAATAATCATGGTAGAAGCCACTGTTGTTGCACCATGCTGTCCATTAGCAACCACAAAAGGTAAATCGCGGCGGCTAACTTTCATAATGCTGTGGCCTTCTTTGCCCAGCAATTCTATTTCATCTCTCGATAAGCCCGCTTTCATCCGGCCATTTATAACCGCAATAGTGGCAGGAACTGCGCCATTTTCACGAATTTTCTGTTCAACCAGTAAGGCTGTTTCTACGTTTTGTGGATAAGGCATCCCATGAGAAATAATGGTAGATTCCAATGCCACCACGGCTTTATTTTGCGCCAAGGCCTGCGCAACTTCCGGTGAAATATCTAAGTAAGATTGTGCCATTGCATTATTTGTCATGGTTGTAATTCCAATAGTTTTTTAACACTGCCATTTGACAGATTAGGGTTATTGGTCAGTTCCGAAGAGAGTGTTAATGCTGAACAGCCTTGAGCAAAACGAATACTCTCAGCAAATTCCATATCATCCAGCCAGCAACTTGCCAGCCCTGACATCATGGCGTCTCCGGCACCGGTCACATTTACAATGTTGATATTCAGTGGCAGCGACCAGCCAGTCTGTCCGTCAACTTCGCTGAAATAAACGCCATCTTTCCCCATACTTAGCGCCAGGCGTTGGACACCCTGCTGATGGAACCAGCTCGCGACTGCCGGAATATCATCGTGGCTGTTAATCTTCATGCCACTGAGTATTTCCGCCTCCAGACGATTAGGTTTCAAGGTATGAATATGAGATAGCCAATTTTTAATTCTGGGGGCTTTAAATGCTGAGACAGTATCTACGAATACCGGGACATTACCGGCATTGGTAAATATCCATGAAAGGGACTCTTCCGTTAAATTACAATCAACCACTAATATTCCAGCGTGCTGAATTAATTCCTTGGTGGTGGCCAATAATGAGGGTGTGAGTTTTTCTAAAATGCGCATGTCATTAATTGCCACCAACATTTCACCACTATTATCCAGTAATGAAACATAGGTTGAGGTGTTTTCCCCATGCAGGCTGTGGCAGTTACTGACATTGACACCAGCCCGCTTGGCTTCATCAATCAGGGTAGCACCATAAAAATCATCACCGACAACAGAGATCAAATGACATTCTTTGCCCAATAACGCGATATTCTCGGCAATATTTCGCCCTACACCACCCGGCGTACATTTTATTTTTCCCGGATTAGAGTCTTCATAAATAAGCTTACTGGCGGCATAACCACAAACATCCATATTGACCGAACCAATCACCACCACGTAGCTGTGCTCAGATAATATATATCCTTTCCCTTTGATATAGCCTTTCTGCATCAGATTCATAATGTGACCGGCAACACCCGAGCGACTAATGCCTAGAATATCGGCAATTTCTTGCTGGGGGATCAATGGATCTCGTCTCAGAAGCTGCAATATTTGTTTTTCTCGGCTGGTCATAATGGACACTTGTTTGTTTTTAAACATGTGTCTGTTTTATTATTTTGATTAAATAGAGTAAAGCGTATTTTATTAATCTGTTTCAAAGTTGGGATAGCGATCGTAAGCGTGTTTTCAAGCAGTTACAGTGCATTTTTTGTGAGGTCACTCAAGGAATCTCTCTAATTAAAATGTGTTTAAATAGTAAGATTCCTAATGGCAAGATATTGAGCTAAAAATAAAGATAGAGAATCAACGAGATAACAGTCTAGAAGGAAATAACCAAACAAGTGTTGGGTTGTCTATTTTTCAGGAACTAAAATGATGAATGAGGATAAAGGCGTTTCATCGAATAATGATCTATTTCACACTTAATTAGATTTATTTCATTACTTTTTATGTGGGAAAGTGATGCATAAAAAAAATAAAGCGACATTAGCGCAGAGCCAATGTCGCTTTAATATGCCTATTTCGATACCCAGTAGGTATTTCAATAAGGTGGGTTAGCTAGCTGCGCACTAAATCATCGCCATAGCCAATCCACTTATAAGTCGTCAATGCATCTAGCCCCATTGGGCCACGGGCATGGAGTTTTTGCGTACTGACCGCCACTTCTGCACCCAAGCCAAATTGGCCGCCATCGGTGAAACGCGTGCTGGCATTAACATAAACCGCCGACGAATCAACCGCGCGGACAAAATGCTCGGCGCTACTGAGTGAGCGAGTCAGAATGGCGTCAGAATGGCTGGTACTATGTGCGCGGATATGACCAATGGCGGCATCAATATCGGCAACAATATCTACATTAAGATCCAGCGATAGCCATTCATCATCATAATCAGCCGCTTCTACTGCCACGACTTTAGCTTTACCTTCCGCTAAGTACGGCATCGCTTGTGGGCTGGCATGCAGTGTCACACCAAGGGCGTACATTTTAGCACTCAACACGGGCAAGAACTGCTCGGCGATGGCCTGATGAACCAGTAATGTTTCCAGTGAGTTACAGGCACTTGGCCGCTGAACTTTAGCATTTTCAATGACCAATAGTGCCTTTTCAAAATCAGCACTTTCATCGACAAAAGTATGACAAACACCGATACCGCCAGTAATGACCGGGATCGTTGATTGCTCGCGACACAGTTTATGTAAGCCAGCTCCGCCCCGGGGAATCAACATATCAACGTAGTTGTCCATCCGCAGTAATTGATTCACCAACTCGCGATCCGGGCTTTCAATCGCCTGCACTGCCGCTGCGGGTAAACCGCACTGTTCCAGTGCCTGTTGAATCACTTTCACTGTTGCCTGATTGGTATGGTGAGTCTCTTTACCACCACGCAAAATAACGGCGTTGCCGGTCTTAAGACATAGGCTAGCCACATCAATCGTTACATTAGGGCGGGCTTCATAAATGACACCAATCACTCCCAAGGGAACACGGCGGCGTTCCAATTTTAAGCCGCTGTCGAGCAGGCTCCCATCAATCACCCGGCCTACCGGGTCATTCAGGCGGCATACCTGACGCACATCATGAGCAATCGCCGCCAGACGTGCCGGGCTAAGCAACAGCCGATCAAGCAGCGCTTCACTCATACCACTGTCACGCGCGACCTTCATATCTTGTTCATTAGCCTGCAAAATAGTCTGACTTTCAGACTCCAGCAGATTAGCCATCACGGCCAGCGCCTGATTTTTCTTCGCGGTGCTCAGCATCGCCAATTGCCAGGAAGCCTGTTTGGCGGCTTTCCCCATCTGTTCCAACATGTTCATGCTTGCTCCTTAGCTGACAATCATATCGTCACGATGGACTGCCACCGGGCCATATTCATATCCGAGGATTTCACTGATTTGTTGCGAATGGTGCCCCGCCAGCAGGCGTAAGGCATCACTATTGTAGCGCGACACACCATGGGCCAGGTCGCGCCCACTGAGATTGCGAATACGGATCACTTCGCCGCGCGAGAAATTCCCTTTTACATCACGGATGCCTTTTGGCAACAGCGAGCTACCCCGCTCCATAATAGCGGCAACCGCACCATCATCGACGGTAATTTCACCGGCTGGCGGAGCACCGAAAATCCAGCGTTTGCGGTTTTCTAGTGGTGTTTCCAGTGCATGGAATCGAGTGCCTACTGGCGTTCCCTCAATGACATCAGCAATGACACCCACTTGACTGCCTGCGGCGATGACCACATCAATACCCGCACGGCACGCGACATCCGCGGCTTGCAATTTGGTCGCCATGCCGCCAGTACCAAGGCCAGAAACACTGTCGCCCGCAATCTCGCGCAAAGCATCATCAATACCATGCACTTCACGGATTAATTCAGCTTCAGGATTATTTCGCGGATCGGCGGTGTATAAACCCGCCTGATCAGTCAGTAATAGCAGCTTATCAGCACCGGCAAGGATCGCCGCCAGTGCCGAAAGATTATCGTTATCGCCGACTTTTATTTCGGCGGTAGCCACAGCATCATTTTCATTGATAACCGGGACGATGCGGTTATCCAACAAAGCATTCATAGTGTCGCGGGCGTTGAGGAACCGTTCACGATCTTCTAAATCAGCGCGAGTCAGCAGCATCTGCCCCACATGGATGCCATAGATAGAAAACAGTTGTTCCCAAAGCTGAATCAGCCGACTTTGCCCGACTGCCGCTAATAGCTGCTTCGAGGCTATGGTGGCGGGTAATTCAGGGTAACCCAAGTGTTCACGCCCAGCGGCAATCGCCCCGGAGGTAACAATAACAATACGATGACCTTTTGCGTGTTGCTGGGCACATTGACGCACCAGTTCAACAATATGGGCACGGTTAAGACGACGGGAGCCGCCAGTCAGAACACTCGTTCCCAATTTCACAACCAATGTCTGGCTGCCACTCATAATTTTTCTGCCATTGAGATGAATAAAAGAAATGATTCAGGGATCGTTTTAGCAGGCGCGAGGCATTATGCCAACAGGCATGACAAGAAATTCCCCTTTTTATTGTGCTAAAGGGGAATTTCTCTTCTTATATTGCTTATTAATAAATATATTTTAGGCGGATAGCTTAACAGGTTGGTCGCTAAAGTCCTGCGCGGGCTCCAGCCTCATTTCGATCGATGTCAGCATATCGGCAAGGCGCTTATGGAAACCACGCAAAGTGGTCTCCAGCTTCTCTTGTACTTCAGGATCTTTAATCTTTTCCGCTTTCCAGTTGCCATCTTTATTAAACAGGCCGAGCTGGTAAACATAGGTGAAATGGTCAGTCGCTGGTTCCAGCTCTATCCACCATCCCCAGAACTCACGCTTCTCTGGAGCCAGCTTCACATTGACGCACACAGCTAAACAATCAAAAAAGAACCGGTCGTTCTGGCACTGCCCTTCACGCAGGTATGGCCCTAAAGCTGCAAAACGTTTCATAAGCTTGCTTTTAGGATGAGCACTGGTTGACGTCATTCTTAAATCTCCTTATGTAGACGCACCTTTTTAGCAAACTGTTAAAAATTAGCAACTCATTAACGCATTTTATCTTCTAACCACTGGCTGGTTTGCAATAATGCACGATGGAAATTGTCATACAGTGGTGTTGATGGTATAGCCAACAGTTTGCCGTCAGCAGAAGAAGAAGAAATCAGCTTGGATTCTTCTTTCGGGCTAAAAGGATCATTTTCCCAGAAACCTGCCAGCATCGGTGTTTGGCAACGCCGCCCCAACAACCCCTGAGTTTTCAGCGAGTAACGGTTCATTTCTGCTCTAAGGATTTCATCTGATGCATCTGCCATACCCAAGCGACTAGCCATCACATCCATATACATATCCGGCACTTTGCGCTGGCTATCTGCATTACACAAAAGATGATGAACAATCGGCCCAAGGCAAGCAACAGCTCGCACACGCTGCGGCTCCAGATACCCCAAACGTACCGCAACATTGGCACCAAAACGGAAACCAAACGCACTGACGCGTTGATGGTCTACCCACGGAATATCCGGCAGCGCATGTAGCACCTGCTGATGGAGGAAGCTGGTGTCCTGGGTGAGTTTCCAACGAGAAGAGGCCCCAACAGAGGGCATGTCGATGGTCAACATAGCTATCCCTTTAGGTGCCAGATAGTCACGGAACAGACGATGATAATCACTTTGTAAGGTATCCAGCCCACCGCAAATCAGTACCGTTGGGAACGGTGCACTGCCCTCTGTTGGCATATGCAGGAACCCCGAGAGAGTACCGCCATCTGAAAGAGTAAAATTCAGTTCTTTTAAGGTATAAGCCAGATGATGAGCAGCCTCTTCATAAGCCCGGTTAGACAACACCTCGACTTGCTCGGCCAACTCATCCCCTTTTAGGTGTGGGTAGCCAGCAATACTGTATAAATTGGCCGCATTCAGCCAATACTGACCGGCATTCATTGGGTCGGCTTCTTCCATGGCTTTTTTCTGCCATTGCATCCCCTGCTGGGCCCACTCATAAATCCAGTTACCATTGCGGTAGCCCACCACGGTATCCAGCAATTCGTTATCACTATGTTCTGCTTTCGAGCAGGCAATACGTGACAATACCTCTTCGATTTCCAATGGATCGACACCGCGCCAAGTCCAGATTAAGCGGTTGATCATACGATACCAATGGCTGGCGGTGTCGCCATCCAGTGCCGAGTGAACACTCATAGGATGGTTACAATGAGCATGCCGCACTAAAGTTGAGGTTTCAGGGTGCTTGAATTTTGGTTTAAACAGAATTTCAGAAAGGTTGGCTTGTGCCATGATAACAATAGCCTCCATAAGCCGTCGGGCCCGTCAAGGGCTGATCAGATGGGGACAAGTGTACTCATACTGCGGGGAAAATGAAACGCCCGGTGTCATTGAGGTACATCGGGCGCTCTAAAGTTTGCTAGATTACTTGCTGCTCAGTGGGGCAACGAAAGTTACCGCCATATCCCATGGCTGTTCAATCCATGTGTTCTGAGGAATATCAACTACATAGTCATCAACTAATGGGCGACCAGCAGGTTTAGCAAAAATTGTGACAAAATGTGCTTTCGGATACATATCGCGAATCGCTTTCGCGGTGCCACCGGTATCAACCAGATCATCAATCACGATAAAACCTTCACCGTCGCCTTCTGCGCGCTTTAAGACTTTAAGATCACGTTGATTATCATGGTCATAGCTAGAGATGCAAACGGTGTCTACATAACGAATACCCAGCTCACGCGCCAGAATACCAGCCGGTACCAACCCACCACGGCTCACCGCGATGATACCTTTCCATTGCTCGGCTGGCAGTAAACGCTGTGCCAGTTTGCGGGCGTGAATTTGCAACATATCCCAGGTAACGACGTATTTTTCGCTCATAAAGTGTAATCCCAGCCAGTATAGAAGTGGCTTGCCATGTATCAGAAGGGGAAAAAAGGTTGCGCGAGATTATAGAGAGCCAGCCGGATAAAAACCAGCAATTATCTGGCTAATTAATCAGGTTAGACGCAGTAATTGTGCTGCGGTACGCGCGTAACGCTAATGAAAGTGATATTCTCAAACTATCTCGCCATCTTGATGGCGGTTTGTCACTACCCCTAAAATCTTTAGTCATCAACCCAATAGCATCTTTGACAGCTCATTTGTGAGTTGCCGGTATAGGAATGCTATTACAGGAGACTTACAGTGTCTGAACTGTCTCAACTTTCGCCTCAGCCGTTGTGGGATATTTTCGCAAAAATCTGCTCTATCCCTCATCCGTCTTACCATGAAGAAGCGCTAGCACAACATATTATGACGTGGGCCAAAGAAAAAGGCCTGCATGCCGAGCGTGACCAGGTCGGTAATATCCTGCTGCGTAAGCCTGCTACCAAGGGGATGGAAAACCGTAAGCCCGTGGCACTGCAAGCCCATCTGGATATGGTTCCGCAGAAGAATAATGATACGGTACATGACTTTACCAAAGATCCGATTCAACCATATATCGATGGTGAATGGGTTAAAGCCCGTGGCACCACATTAGGTGCGGATAACGGCATTGGTATGGCTTCCGCGCTGGCAGTGTTGTCTGACGATAGCGTCGAGCACGGCCCGTTGGAAGTGCTGCTGACCATGACCGAAGAAGCGGGCATGGACGGCGCATTCGGCCTGCAACCTAATTGGTTAAAAGCCGATATTCTGATTAACACCGACTCCGAGCAGGAGGGTGAGATCTATATGGGTTGTGCCGGTGGTATTGATTTTATCACCCGTATGGCACTGCAGCGGGAAGCTATCCCTGCGGGTTACCAGACGTTGAAACTGACCATTAAAGGCCTGAAAGGCGGTCACTCTGGTGCTGATATTCATCTGGGATTAGGCAATGCCAATAAACTGCTGGCCCGCTTCCTGTTTGAACAAGCCAAAGATTTAGACCTGCGGGTATTGGATCTGAATGGCGGTACGCTGCGTAATGCTATCCCACGCGAAGGTTCGGTTACTCTGGCGATTGCCGCAGATAAAGTCGATCAGTTGAAAAGCTTGAGCCAAGATTATCTGGCAACACTGAAAAACGAACTGTCCGCCGTCGAAAAGAATCTGACCATCGTGCTTGAGCCTGTTTCTACCGAAGCAAAAGCACTGACCAAAGAGACTCAGCAGCGCTTGGTAGCATTATTGAATGCGACGCCAAATGGCGTGATCCGCATGAGCGATGCAGTAAAAGGCGTGGTTGAAACCTCACTGAATGTGGGTGTGGTTACCATGAATGAAAACGAAGCAGAAATCATTTGCCTGATTCGTTCTCTGATCGACAGCGGTAAAGATTACGTGGTGAGCATGCTGACAGCGATTGGTCAGTTGGCTGGCGCTGAAACTTCACCCAAAGGCGGCTACCCAGGCTGGCAACCGGACCCTAGCTCACCCGTGATGGCGCTAGTGCGGGAAACCTACGAGAAGTTATTTAACAAAACGCCAAATATCATGGTTATCCATGCCGGTCTGGAATGTGGTTTGTTCAAAAAACCTTATCCAGATATGGATATGGTCTCCATTGGGCCAACCATGACCGGGCCACATTCACCGGATGAACAAGTTCATATCGAGAGTGTGGGTCAATATTGGCAGTTGCTGACCGCGCTGCTGAAAGCGATTCCTGAGCGTCAATAATACTCGTCATACTTCCAGCCGCTCGAATGATTTAGAGTATGGCCGTAGTAATGATGGTGGGTCTGACTGACCCACCATTTTTTATCTCATTGTGCGGCTATTCCCAACTCAGCAGCAATTGCCGCTCAAGTTGTGGGTCGAGCAAAGTGACATGCAGCCCTACTAGCCGCACACCTCGCCCGGCGCGCCGCTCATTCCATGCCGTGCGTGCAACTTGCAGTAAATCGTCTTTATTCAGCTTCGGCCAAACATGCTCTTGTGTGGTTTGCTGGAAGTCATGAAATTTCAGTTTTACCCCCTGCCGGGCAATATGCAGATCGGGCCTTACCTTGCGCAAGCGGGTTTCCAGCTCCGTGTATAGCTGCTCAATCAAGGATTCACAGCTTTGCCAATCATGAATATCCTCGGCCAAGGTTCTCTCGACGCCCACTGATTTGCGCAAACGATCTGGCGAAACCTCGCGCTCATCAATACCGTGGCTACGCTCCCACAGCACATGGCCAAACTTACCAAAACGCTTTAATAGTTCAGCCTGTGAGAAATTTTGTACATCACTACAGGTTAGCAATCCTAACTCTTGCAGTTTGCTGGCGGTCACTTTACCCACCCCCGGAATTTTACTCAGCGGCAAATCGTGCAGGAAGGGCAAAACCTTGTCTGGGGTTATCACATACTGACCATTGGGCTTATTTAAATCAGAGGCTATCTTGGCCAAAAACTTGATGGGGGCAACACCGGCAGAGGCCGTTAAATTAAGCTCAGTAGCAATGGATTGGCGGATTTCCTGTGCAATTAAGGTGGCAGAGCCACTGCATGCCGGACAGTCAGACACATCCAGATAAGCTTCATCTAGCGACAGCGGTTCAATCAAAGGAGTATAGCGAGCAAAGATCTCGCGGATATGCAGCGAAGCTTCTTTATAGGCCGCCATTCGCCCGGGGATCACTTTTAGCTGTGGACACAGTTTAAGCGCCATGGCTGTCGGCATCGCGCTGCGCACACCATAGCGCCGCGCCGGATAGTTCGCCGTGCTGATCACTCCACGCCGATCCCGGCTCCCGCCAATCGCAATGGGAATATCACGCAAGCTGGGATCGTCGCGCATTTCGACTGCCGCGAAGAAGCAGTCCATATCGACATGAATAATTTTTCGCATATTCCCCCCAACCAACCACTGTATAAGTATACAGTCTGATTGGAGGAATTCAAGATTATCCTAATTTGTAGCTATGGTCATGTCGCTATATCGAAAAGCTAAGCGGATAACAGAGCCACAGCTTCAATTTCTAAGGCTAAACCATAATGCAAGGCAGGCACTGGCACCACGCAACGTGCCGGTTGGTGTGGCCCCAGCCAGTCAGCATAAAGCGCATTAAAATCTGGCCATAATGCCACATCACATAAATAGACCCGCACCTGAATCAAGCTGGTTTTACTGCACCCACAGTCAGCCAAAACGCCCTCGATATTGGCAAAAACCTGCCGCGCCTGAATATCAAAAGGCTGGTTTGATAATACCTCCCCTTGCATGGTCACGGGCAACTGGCCGGAAAGATAAACCATTCCGCCCGCACAAACTGCATGACTATAATGGCCCGCTGGAGGCTGGCCCTGGGTCGCATTAACCAACACCATCTCTGGCATCAGCAAGCCTCACCAATAAAAGTGGCTAAACGGGCTAAATCAACATTGCCGCCAGAAATAATCACGCCGACCCGTTTACCACGCAAATCAAGTTCAGCGCCAAAAGCGACCGCCGCCCCTAGGCACCCCGTGGGTTCAACCACGATTTTCATTCGGCTGGTGAAAAATTTCATTGCCGAGATAAGCTGCTCATCAGTTGCAGTCAGAATATTATCAACCCGCTCCTGAATCACCGGGAAGGTATAGTGGCCCAGAGCTTGGGTTTGAGCACCGTCAGCAATCGTGGTGGGCGTGGCTATTTTAACCACTTTGCCGCTACGGAAACTGAGTTGACCATCATTGCCAGCCGCAGGTTCTACCCCAATAACCTGGCAATTTGGGTAGAGCGCTTTGGCAACCGTGGCACAACCAGAGAGCAATCCCCCGCCCCCTAGTGGCACCAGCAGCACATCCAACTCACCGACTTCATCAAATAACTCTTGTGCTGCGGTGCCTTGCCCCGCCATCACATCTGGATAGTCATAAGGCGGAATTAAGGTTAGCCCCTGTTCCTGCGCGAGTTTATTGCTAATGGCTTCTCGATCCTCGCGATAGCGGTCATACAGCACCACCTCGCCACCATAGCCTCGCGTGGCGGCAATTTTGGCCGCAGGCGCATCCTCTGGCATAACAATAATGGCGCGGATCCCCAGTTTGCGAGCAGACAAAGCAATAGCTTGCGCATGATTTCCCGAGGAGAAAGCCACCACCCCTTTAGCTTTCTGTTCCGGCGATAATTTCACTAACGCGTTATAGGCTCCGCGGAATTTGAATGCCCCCATATGCTGGAAATTTTCGCATTTAAAAAACAGCTGTGCGCCCGTTAGCTCATCTGCAGTGGATGAGGTCAAAACCGGTGTTTTTAGCGCAAAACCAGCAAGCCGCTGATGTGCTTGAACAATATCGTCATAACAGATTGCTAATGGGGCCATCTTCAGCTTCCTTCAGTCGGGAGATAGGTATAGACCGTAGAACGGGCGACACCCAGATTATTGGCAACGATAGTCTGCGCATTTTTCAGGTCCATCAGACCCGCTTGGGCCAGTTGGCGCACAATCTCACGCCGCTGTGCCGGGTTTAGTGCGCGTGGAGTGGTGTTGTGAGCGGCAGCAAACTGCTCCAGTTCAGTACGCAACATCTCAAGGCGAGGTGATGCCAGAGACTCCTGAACCTCTGTTGGCGTGGTTTGTGTCAATTGAGACAAACTGGCACTAACAGCCGAAAACAGCGAGATATCCATATTGAGGCAAAGTGCCCCAATGAACTCTCCTTTACTATTTTTCAGGCCAATTGAGGTACTTTTCGCCGGGCGACCATCAGGAAACTGGTTCGGATAATTGAGGATCACCTCGGGAAAATTGGGATCAGCAATGCGGCTCAAACCCAGTTCAGTCGCAGGTTCACCCACTTCTCGACCGGATAAATTGTTGGAAATAGCCGCAATGGCATGCTCTGGTTGCGTGAGATCGTGCAAAACAAATTCCACCAAAGGTGCAAAAGTTTTGCCCAGTGCCTCAACGATTTTTTTGCTCTCCCGTAACAGGAGTTGGTCTTCTGTAAGTTTCATAAATGAAGTATTGTCACTTTATGACATTTTGTCAATCAAGTTATCTGCAAATAAAGGCAATAAAAAAAGCTGCGCACGGCAGCTATTTTTTGATCGAAATGACAGCAGGGAGCGTTATTGAAGAATGGAGCTTTTCAGCCCTTTATCTTGCTGATGGCGCTCTAAAGCCAGTTCAATAAGCCGGGTGATCAGCTCGGTTGAACCCACCCCAGTGGCGCGCCATAATTTGGGATACATGCTGATATTAGTAAAGCCGGGTAAGGTATTTATTTCATTGATAACTATCTGGTTATCAGGCGTTAAGAAGACATCAACTCGCGCCATACCACAGCATTCAAGGGCACGAAAAGCGGCTAATGCCACCGCACGGATTTGATCGCTGACATCGGTGTCTATCGCCGCCGGAATAATGACCTGTGCGCCAGTTTCATTAATGTATTTAGTATCATAGGAATAAAACTCATCACTAATGACCACTTCACCACACAAACTGGCTTGTGGATTGTCATTCCCCATAACGGCACATTCTATCTCGCGCCCAACAATAGCCGATTCCACCAGCACTTTGTGGTCAAAATCAAACGCTAACGTAACTGCCTGCTGATATTCAGCCTCATTACGAACTTTGCTCACGCCAACTGAAGAGCCTTGGTTCGCGGGCTTAATAAAGAGTGGCAAGCCAAGTTTTGCCGTGACCTGCTCAAAACCGTAATGGTCTTTGTTAGCCCGTGTCAGTGTAATAAATGGCGCAATATTCAGCCCAGCATCCCGCAGTAAACGCTTAGTAATATCTTTATCCATACTGACCGCGGAACCGACCACACCCGAACCAACAAAAGGAATATTTGCCATACGCAGCAAGCCCTGCAAGGAGCCATCCTCGCCTAATGTACCGTGTACAATAGGGAAAATAACATCCAACTGAGCCAGCGCAGAGGCATTATCGGTAGTAATGAGCTGTTGACTGGCTTGACCGGGGATCAAGGCAACATTTCGGTTTGAATGATTTAGAGAGATTAATGCAGGATTTTCTGCATTTAACAGATAACTGGATGCATCATTAACATGCCATTGCCCTTGTTTATCAATACCCAACAGCGTCACATCAAATTTTTCTTTATCAATCGCCTCTACGATATTTTTTGCTGACTGCAAGGACACCTCATGTTCAGCCGACTTACCACCAAAAATCACTCCAACCCGCAATTTCGACACACTGTATTCCTTCTTAAGACCCGGTACTTAGGGCAACCAATACCCATAACACTAATACAATTTTTGTCTGTTTAACTAATGCTTTTTAAGATTCCTAAAGAATTTTCTCAACCCTAAGCGACAACAGGTAAAGATCGTAATTATCCTAATCAAAATGCAATACAATTTTCGAAATAACAGAACTGAATTCTGTTGTTAGTATATTTATACTTTTTGTCATTTATTTTTAATAAAAAATCATTAAATTCGACAAAGCAGAAGAACATTATCTATATGATTAACACGCCCTAGAAAAATTCATTATCAATCAATGGATGGAAACCAAATATCATGCGAAATTATATAATGGCTACTATATTACTCTCTACTAGTTTTGTAACAAATGCTAATTCGACCACATCAACCACCGCTATCGATCCGCCACAGATTATTGCCCATCGCGGTGGAACTGCCGACGCCCCTGAAAATACACTGCCTGCCATCAAAAAAGCATTGGATAATGGCGCGAATGCAATTTGGGTCACATTACAGCTATCAAAAGATAATGTTCTGGTGCTGTATCGTCCTTCAGATCTCAAAGTGTTAACGAATAAGACCGGGAAGATTTCGGCCTATACAGCAAAACAACTTGCTCAAGTTGATGCCAGTGTCGATTATAATAAAAATCATAATATTCATCCTGAACCAGGTTCACGAGTTGGTATTCCTACCCTTGATGAAACATTGATAGCATTCCCTACCACAACCTTTTACCTCGATATTAAATCACCAGATGCCAACCCTGCAGTATTCGCCAAAGCCTTGCAAAAAACGCTAGCAACAACCACTAAAGGCGAAGACAATCGATTAGCCCGAACCCGTGTCTACTCAACCGATGATAATTATTTAAATGCGCTGGATGTGGTAAATCAAGACCTTGATAACACACATAAAATAAAACGTTTCGAAAGCCGCGATTTTACCCGCACACAGTTGCTCAACATTACTATGGATCATAAATGTGAATTACCGGCCGATGATATAGAGCGCTGGTATGGTTTGGAATTACACCGTAAAGTCGAAGTGATAGAACAATACACCCTAGGCGAAGGGAGATCTCAGGCCATATTAAGCTGGGATAAGGAAGCGGTTGATTGTTTCCGTAAAAATAAAAATGCACATATTATCTTCTTTGGCATTAACAAAATTGAAGATTATGATGAAGCCAAAAAATTAGGTGCTAATGGTGTAATGGTTGATTCTCCGGCATTATTCAAAAAAATCATTAAATAACAGCAAGTGAAAATATATAGATAACTTATAGCTAAGCTCATTATAGCAACAATAAGTTCAAAAAAGATAAAACCCCAGTCAACAGATAATTGGCTGGGGCTTTAACAATTATTCATTATCTATACCATGAAACAATCTAGATTATGGTTATAGAATACGATACTGATCCAGAGCCTTCTGCCGTGCAGCCTCTTTCGCCAACCGCTTCTTGCGCGAATCACAAGGTTCTGGGCAATCACATACTTTCTCCATTCCCAAAGCCCCAATTCCGCCGCAACTACCCTGCAAGGTTTTACGTTTGACGATATACCCCAGCGACATCCCTACGATGACCAAGAGAAAAAAGACAAAGGACGCGATAAAAACAGTCAACATATTCTCTCCTACTAAGGCCGCTGATGTAGATAAGGCTTGAACGACTCAGAATACTGTTCCTCAAAACCTTTATCGGTTTTGACTATCATAAATACCGGAATACCCAATAAATTAGCCAGTGCCATACCCCGCTCAGGCCCAAGTACGCCTAGCCCGGTAGATAACCCATCCGCCGTCATACAGCTCGGATCTAACACGGTAATTGACACTAACCGATGGTTGATTGGCCGACCAGTCTCAGGGTCAATGGTATGAGAGTAACGGACACCATCCTGCTCAAAGTAATTACGATAATCCCCTGAAGTGGCAACGGCCAGGCGGCCAGGTTCGATAATTTGTTGCGCGCTTTGCGCTGAACCCACCACTGGCTTTTCTATCGCAATACGCCAAGGTTTATTTTTACCATTGTTGCCACGAGTTCGAACTTCGCCACCAATATCGACCATATAATTGTCAATATTTTGCGCTTCCAAATATTCAGCAATAACATCGACACCATAACCTTTAGCTATAGCAGAAAGATCGACATACAGCTCAGGAATATGCTTAATTAAAGCGCCCTTTTTTACGGCCAGTTTGTCAATACCAACCCACTCCTGGCGCTGAGCAATCTCTGCCTCGGTAGGGGTAACATTTGGCCGACCTTCAGGGCCAAAACCCCATAAGTTAACCAAAGGCCCGACAGTCACATCCAAGGCACCGTCTGTCAGGCGGTTAATACGAATAGCCTCGCGGACCACTTTGGCTGTAGCCACTGAAACAGGAAAAGGCGTATCCACTTTCTGACTTTTGTTAAAGCGACTTAATTCGGAGTTTGGTCGATAAGTCGACATCTGGTCATTAACCTGCTCCAGCTCGCGGTCTATTTCCTGCTGTAATTTTTCAGGACTGGGGGTTGATGAGTCACTCACATACTTAATTGAGTATGAGGTGCCCATGGTTTTACCTTCGAGATTGATTTGCTCAGGACCACATCCTGTAAGCAGTAAAAAACCTACCGCCGCCATCATCCAATGCATTATATGTCTGTGCACGATATCCTCAATTTTTTTGTCCCTATGGCACTTAGAGTTACAGCGCTATTAGCTGCAACTCCAAGCCCTTTGCGGATATTTTCACTCACGGCAAAAGCTTGAGTGACGACTCATCAGCCACCGAAATCATCGAGCATGATATTTTCGTCTTCCACACCAAGATCTTTCAGCATCTTGATCACTGCCGCATTCATCATCGGTGGACCACACATATAGAATTCACAATCTTCAGGTGCAGGATGATTCTTAAGATAATTCTCTAATAAAACGTTATGAATGAAGCCGGTATAGCCCGTCCAGTTATCCTCAGGTTGCGGATCAGACAGAGCAACATGCCAACGGAAATTCTCATTTTCAGCTTGTAGCTGGTCAAAATCCTCTTCATAGAACATTTCACGCCGTGAGCGAGCGCCATACCAGAAGCTGATTTTGCGTTTTGAATGCAGCCGTTTAAGCTGATCAAAGATGTGCGAGCGCATAGGTGCCATACCCGCGCCACCGCCAATAAAGACCATTTCTGCGTCGGTATCTTTGGCAAAAAACTCACCAAATGGCCCTGAAATCACTACCTTATCGCCGGGTTTCAGCGACCAGATATAGGACGACATAATCCCAGGTGGCGCATCAGGCACTGAAGGTGGTGGCGTGGCAATACGCACGTTCAGCATGATAATACCGCGCTCTTCCGGGTAGTTTGCCATGGAGTAAGCCCGCACGGTTGGCTCGGTCACCACTGACTCAAACCGGAACAGATTGAATTTATCCCAATCACCGCGATATTCCGCTGGCACATCAAAATCAGCGTATTTCACTGTATGCGGTTCGGCTTCAATTTGAATAAACCCACCCGCGCGGAATGGCACCACTTCACCGTCAGGAATTTTCAGCTTCAATTCTTTGATAAATGTGGCTTTATTATCATTAGAGATAACTTCACATTCCCACTTCTTCACTCCAAAGATTTCTTCCGGCAACTCAATTTTCAGATTCTGCTTCACGCTTACCTGACAAGCCAGCCGGCAGCCCTCTTTGGCTTCGTGCTTAGAAATATGAGACAACTCGGTCGGCAGAATATCTCCACCACCTTCTTTAATCTTTACACGGCACTGCCCACAAGAACCACCGCCGCCACAAGCTGAAGAAACGAAAATACCGTGGCTGGAGAGCATGTTGAGCAACTTATCCCCAGCTGGCGCGGTAAAGCTTTTATCCGCGTCATCATTGATTTCAATGGTAATATCACCCGTATTCACCAACTTTGACTTGGCGAATAAAATCATCACCGTCAATGCCAGCACGATAAGGGTGAACATCACTACGCCCAGAATTATTTCCATCAATTATTCCTGCCTTTATAAGTTCACACCGGAGAAAGACATAAACCCTAATGCCATTAATCCGGTGGTGATAAAGGTGATGCCTAACCCCTGTAAGCCCGCAGGCACATTGGCATATTTCATTTTTTCGCGAATACCCGCCAGCGCGACAATTGCCAGCATCCAACCGATGCCGGAACCAAAACCATAAACAATGGATTCTGGGAAATTGTAGTCACGTTGCACCATAAACGACACGCCGCCAAAGATGGCGCAGTTCACCGTGATCAGTGGCAGATAGATACCAAGGGCGTTGTAGAGTGCCGGGAAATATCGATCAAGGATCATTTCCAGTACCTGCACAATGGCCGCGATAACACCGATAAAGGTAATAAAGTTCAGGAAACTCAGGTCCACACCTTCGACCAAAGCGTTGTCGCGTAACACCAGGTTATAAACCAGATTGTTCGCAGGAACTGAAATACCTAATACCACGGTTACCGCAATGCCCAGACCAAAGGCTGTCGCTACTTTCTTGGAGACTGCTAGGAAAGTACACATTCCCAGAAAGAAGGCTAACGCCATATTCTCGACAAACACTGCGCGGACAAACAGACTGATGTAATGTTCCATCGTCAATTACTCCTTCTCAATCTGCGCAGGCTTCAGGGTTCGCAGACCCCAAATCAGCAAACCGATGATAAAGAATGCACTAGGTGCCAGCAGGAACAATCCGTTTGGCTGATACCACCCGCCATTCTGAACCGTTTCCAATACCGGCACGCCGAACAATTTCCCTGAGCCCACCAGTTCACGGACAAAGCCCACCAGTACCAGCACCACGCCATAGCCTAAGCCATTGCCGATACCATCCATGAAACTTTCAATCGGTGGGGATTTCATTGCATAAGCTTCGGCACGCCCCATCACAATACAGTTGGTAATAATCAGGCCGACAAATACTGATAACTGTTTGGATATCTCATAGGCATAAGCGCGTAGGATCTGGTCCACTACAATAACCAGTGAGGCGATAATCACCATTTGAACAATGATTCGTACACTGTTTGGAATATGGTGACGAATCAGTGAGATGAAGAAACTGGAAAACGCGGTCACCAAGGTTACCGCCAGTGTCATCACTAAAGCCGTTTCCAGTTTGGTGGTGACAGCCAGTGCTGAACACACCCCAAGGATCTGTAACGCAATCGGGTTGTTATCAAATAACGGCCCGAATAAAACCCGTTTAATCTCTTTGCTATCAGCCATTTTTTAACGCCCCTTCGCGCACTTTTTTCAGGAACGGGCCAAAGCCGTTTTCACCAAGCCAAAAATCAAAGCTATTTTGTACCCCGTTGGAGGTCAGTGTCGCCCCTGATAAACCATCTACTGCATGGGGATCGTTAGCAGGCGCACGTCCTTTAACAACACGGATAGCCGGCTGCCCCTGATCATCGAATAATCGCTTACCAATCCACTGGTTACGCCAAATCGGGTTTTCAACTTCGCCACCTAGCCCCGGCGTTTCGCCCTGATCATAATAGGTGATACCACGAACCGTCTTACCGTCAGTATCAATGGCAACAAAGGCATACATCATTGACCACAAACCAGAGCCATAAATCGGTAACACGATTTTATTGATCTGCCCACTTTCAGCGCGCACCAGATAAATTTCAACGATATTAGCCCGGCGACGAATACGGGCAATATCCTGCGCAGGTGTCAGCGCGATACTCATTTGGTTATCACGCAATGCTGCCGTACGGTCAAATGTTGCTGGATCTTGTTGAATAAACTCGCCACTTTGTAAATCCAGCAAGCGCGGTTCAATGCGCTCAGCAAACTCACGTTGGACTTCTTCCGCGGGCATTCTTGGTTGCAGCAAACCTACCACTGCCAGAATATTACGTTGCTTGTCCAACAGGCGCTGCTCTTGCTGTTTGGCTTTCAATCCTACCGCCGCACCCGCGACCACAACAGAACACACCAGACACAGCACAATCACCACCAGCAGTGTTTTGCCGATGCTATCATTATTTCTTGGTTTATCATTTGCCACGGGCTTTCCTCCGCTTGATGTTGGCCTGAACAACCACATAGTCGAACAGTGGCGCAAACAGGTTGGCAAATAGGATTGCCAGCATCATTCCCTCCGGATAAGCCGGATTTGCTACGCGGATTAAGACACACATCGCGCCAATCAAACCGCCATACCACCACTTCCCTTTATTGGTAAAGGAAGCTGAAACCGGGTCCGTCGCCATAAAGATCATGCCGAAAGCAAAACCGCCGAGCACTAAATGCCAGTACCACGGCATAGCAAATAGCGGGTTTGTTGTGGAGCCGATCCAGTTAAACAGATAGGCCGTCGCCATCATGCCGATCATGACCCCAGCAACAATGCGCCAGGATGCCACGCGGCCAAAGAGGATAATGGCACCGCCAATCAGGATCATTAGCGTGGAAACTTCACCAATAGAGCCGGGAATATTACCGAGGAAAGCATCCATCCAAGTGATGGGTTGGCCGCTAATCGTATTGACCAAACTGTGGCTACCATTAACACTCCACTGCGATAAAGGCGTCGCACCAGAGAAACCGTCAGCTGCAGTCCAAACCAGGTCACCCGATATCTGAGCCGGGTAAGCAAAGAACAGGAAAGCACGACCCGCCAGAGCAGGGTTGAGGAAGTTACGCCCGGTACCACCAAAGATCTCTTTACCAATCACCACCCCAAAAGAGATCCCCAGTGCCGCTTGCCATAATGGCAACGTTGGCGGAACAATCAGGGAAAACAGAATCGAGGTAACAAAGAAACCTTCGTTGATTTCATGTTTGCGGACAATGGAAAAGACCACTTCCCAAAAACCACCCACCACGAATACCACGGCATAAATCGGTAGGAAATAGGCAGCACCGAGCACCATCTTGCTGACCCAACCGGCATCGGGTGCCAATGATGCCCCCAAGATTTGTGCCAACCGATAGTGCCAGTCACCGGCAATAATCTGTTGCAGTTCTGCACCACTGTAGAGTTGATTCAAGGCCGGAATCGCCTGTCCCCCTACGTTGTACATACCCCAGAACATCGCGGGGAATACCGCCAGCCATACCAAAATCATCATACGTTTTAGGTCGATGGCATCTCGAACATGAGAGGCACCCGGAGTCACTTTACCTTGCGTATAGAAAATGGTGGCAGCAGCTTCATACAGTGGATAATACTTTTCTAGTTTTCCACCCGCTTCAAAGTGATGTTCTATTTTCTCAAGAAAACTTTTCAGGCCCATCAGTTATCCTTCCTGCTCAATCTTGGTCAGTATGTCGCGCAATACTGGCCCGTATTCGTACTTACCGGGGCAGACAAATGTACACAGAGCCAAATCTTCTTCATCCAACTCCAGACACCCCAGAGCTTGTGCGCTGTCGGTATCCCCGGATAGCAAATCACGCAGCAGGTGCGTCGCCAGAATATCCAGTGGCATAACACGTTCATAGTTACCAATCGGCACCATGGCGCGCTCCCCACCATTCATATCGGTCGAGAAAGCAAACAATTTGTGTTTGAAGAAATGCCCCAGTGTGGTGCGGGTAATCGAATATTTATCGCGCCCTGGCATCACCCAGCCGAATAGCTCTTTTTCTCGCCCTTCGCGGATAACCGACACTTGTTGATGGAAGCGCCCCAGATAGCCATGAGTGGCTGAGAAAGCCGTGCCGCTAAGCACTGAGCCTGAAATAATGCGGTTATCGCCCTCTTTCAATCGGCCAGCCGTCAGTTCGGATAAACTGGCTCCGACCCGGGTGCGCAGTAACATCGGCTGATTCACTTGTGGGCCAGCCAGCGCGACGACACGATCAGTCCACAGCTCACCACAGGTAAATAATTTGCCGATGGCAATAACATCCTGATAGCCCACGTGCCAAACAATTTTGTTCAGGCTCACTGGCTCAAGGAAATGGATGTGAGTCCCCACCAGACCTGCTGGATGCGGGCCGGAGAACTCATTATAAGTAACCTGCGCATTCTGATGGCTGGCCACGACTTGCCCAGGTGCATGACAAACATGCACTTTACCTTCCGTCAGGCGGCTCAATACCGTTAAGCCTTGGTTGAAAGCCTCGGGTTCAGTCGCAATAATCACTTGAGGGTCAGCAGCCAAAGGTTGGGTATCCATCGCGCTGACGAAAATAGCGCGAGGGCTGCTACCTGGAACCGGAGTTTTGCTGAAAGGGCGAGTGCGCAGTGCAGTCCATAAGCCGGACGCCAGCAAGTGGCGCTGGACTTGTTCATTGCTCAGTTGATTGAGATCTGCTTCGGCATAATGTTCGAAAGGGATTTGTTCATCTCCTTCGATTTCAATCACGACAGATTGTAGCACCCGACGCTCACCACGATTGATCGCACTGACCTTGCCACTGGCAGGGGCGGTGAACAGCACCCCCGGATTTTTTTTATCTTCAAACAGCGGCTGGCCTTTCTTAACCCAATCACCTTCGTGGACCAACATTGAGGGGCGCATGCCCACATACTCTTCACCGAGCAAAGCTACATGATGAATAGCAGGACCATCCTCTATCACTTGTGCAGGTACTCCAGCGATAGGAAGGTCTAGACCTTTCTTTATTTTAATCATAGAGTTGAACAACTTTATTGGTTATATCAAATGCTGTACTTAGCCCAGAGAGTACAGCCACGCAAAGAGAATATACTTTCATGGTTCTGTTAAGCGACGATTAAATACTCAGCTAGTTAGGCACATAAATACCGACTGAGAAAGCCCAGTAATTAATGCTGATATCATATTGAATGTCACTAAGGCCAACAATGGAAAGAATAACCATTAATTGAGCAGGTCATCAGCCGCCGGCAATTTTAGCATTTCCATCCCTCACTGTCTGACAAATGCAGTGACTTACGTCAAGCAAACACAAATAATTTACTGCTAAATTTTGTATATATTCGGTAAAATCGTTCTCTTAATTCATCTTTACCGATTTTGTATTTATTTTATACAAAACATATATTGCTAAAAATTTTCTGACTGATAATCTGCGCCTATAAATCAGAAAAGTCAGTGGCATCTATAAATATAAGTGGGAATAATAAATGCGCAAAATCACGCCATTTTTTGCGGTGATAATGTTTGCGATGATAATTTGTTTGCCTGTAGTCTCCTTCACCACCGCAGCCAGTGAGCCTGTGGCGGTATCCAAAGAGCTAAAACAGCAATTACTAGGGTCATCGGTCTATATTCAGATTTTCAAAGAAGAACGTACTCTGGAATTATATGCCAGATTACAAGGTGAGTATCGTTTGGTACAAAGCTATCGCATCTGCGAATTCTCAGGTGGCCTTGGCCCGAAACGCCGTGAAGGGGATTTTAAGAGCCCAGAAGGTTTTTACACTATTGATATGCGCCATTTAAAACCTGACAGTAAGTTTTACCGGGCAATCAATATTGGCTTCCCAAATGATTATGATAAGTCGCAAGGTTATTCAGGGAAATATCTGATGATCCATGGCG
This sequence comes from Yersinia alsatica, assembly GCF_902170305.1. Lineage (GTDB taxonomy): Bacteria > Pseudomonadota > Gammaproteobacteria > Enterobacterales > Enterobacteriaceae > Yersinia > Yersinia alsatica. The sequence goes on from NZ_CABHWW010000024.1 coordinate 157,081, forward strand.
CTTGCAAATCAATCGGCTGTTATGCGATGACAGATGCCTATATGGACGAGATATTTAACTACGTGCAAACTGCATTTATCTTCGGGCAGGAAAAAGTGGATATCAGTATCTATCCATTCCGCATGACTGAACAAAATATGCAGCGCCACCGTAACTCTTCAGATTACAACTTCTGGCGTCAGTTGCAGCCGGGCTATGCTTACTTTGCCAAGAACCGGATGCCACCATCTGTTTCTGTGATAAACGGGCAGTATGTATTGAGCCGCCCACCTGTTTCTAGTGAGCCGGCGTCGCAGTATGCCTCGACCAAACCGAGTTCAATGCTTCAATCAAATACGCTCGCCAAAACAGAATAATGCAAATTCGCCTGGTGCAATTTTGTGCCAGGTTTCATTGCCTGTCAGGGGCTGAGTCGCAATCACCGTGACCACATCTTTGGGGGTGGTCTGGCGCTGAAAATCAATTTCAACATCCTGATCCAACAGCGTGGCTTTGCCAAAAGGCGCACGGCGGGTTATCCAATATAAATTGGTCGAACAGAACGCCATCACAAAACGCCCATCCGACAGCAACATATTAAACACCCCCTTGGCACGCAGTTGCTCACATAAGGTGCCAATATAGCGAAATACCGCAGGCCAGTTGCTTGGTGTGCGAGGGTAGCGTTTTGCCAATTGATTCAGCAGCCAGCAGAAAGCATATTCGCTATCAGTCTGACCAATGGGACGAAAAGTGCCGGTCTCTAACTGGCGGTAGCCCTTAAGCTGACCGTTATGAGCATAAGTCCAGTTGCGCCCCCACATTTCGCGGGTAAATGGATGAGTATTTTCTAATGCGACTTCACCGCGGTTCGCCTGGCGAATATGGGACACCACCGCGCAGGATTTGATCGGATAATCTTGCACCAGCCGAGCAATGGGAGAATTAAAGCTGGGTTGAGGATCTTTAAACGTGCGGCAGCCATTACCTTCATAGAAAGTAATTCCCCAGCCATCTTTATGTGGCCCAGTTCCCCCGCCTCGTTGCACCAGGCCGGTAAAGCTAAAGCAAATATCCGTAGGAACATTTGCGCTCATCCCGAGCAATTCGCACATACCTGCCTCCCGAATATACCCTTCATTTTGCAATGATGAAGGGTATAAATAAATACACCACCGGCCAATAACTAACTCGACCTAACTCAAGCTTTTACCATCTCTTTTTCAATCAACTGAATCAAGATGTGAATCGCTTTGATATGAATTTCCTGAATACGATCAGCATAACCGAAATGAGGAACCCGGATTTCTATATCCGCAGAGCCCGCCATTTTACCGCCGTCTTTGCCGGTCAGAGTGATAACTTTCATGCCTTTGGCGCGAGCCGCTGCAATCGCCTTGATGATATTACCTGAATTACCTGAAGTAGAAATGCCCAACAGCACATCCCCTTCACGGCCTACGGCCTCAACATAGCGAGAGAAAACATAGTCATAACCAAAATCATTACTGACACAAGAGAGATGGCTAACATCGGAAATAGCAATCGCCGGATAACCTGGGCGGTTTTCACGATAGCGGCCGGTTAACTCTTCGGCAAAATGCATGGCATCACAATGGGAGCCGCCATTGCCGCATGACAAGACTTTACCGCCAGCTTTAAAAGAGTCAGCCAGTAATACGGCTGCGCGCTGGATGGCATCAATATTGGCATCATCTTTGAGAAAGTTGGCCAGCGTGTCTGCTGCTTCGTTCAGTTCACTGCGGATTAAATCGTGGTACATGGGAGCCTCTTTAATAGTCCTATGGCATCAATGTTCTTCCTGCGCCAGTGTACCGGATAGCATAAACTGCGAGAAGTACTGTGATGCATTAGCGAGATCACTATGAATTCGACAATGCGGTTTTAGCCCTTAATGCAAACAATTTGTGAGGTGAGTTGTAAATGACATGTAATGGTATTGATAAATAGAATGAGATGAACTACAACAAATGTATCACTCAACAGGTCAGACCTCCTACATCTCAGGAGCTTCATTATGATGGTTCTTAGCATTGTTGCCTTGCTGGTTCTTATTGGTGTGTTGTTCTATCACCGGGTGAACCTGTATCTCAGTAGTTTGATCCTCGTGGTTTATACCGCCGCCATGGGGGCAGCACAGTTATGGTCATACTGGGCATTATTGCCGCTGGTGATTGTTCTGCTGCCACTAACACTAACGCCGCTGCGCCAATCTCTGTTTTCTGCTCCGGCATTGCGCATGTTCCGCAAAGTCATGCCAGCGATGTCACGCACCGAAAAAGAAGCGATTGATGCAGGTACCACCTGGTGGGAAGGCGATTTATTCCAGGGCCAACCAGACTGGAAAAAATTGCACAACTATCCAAAACCGCAATTAACCGCGGAAGAACAGGCCTTTATTGATGGGCCGGTTGAAGAAGCTTGCCGCATGGCTAACGACTTCCAGATTACCCATGAGCTGGCAGACTTGCCGCCAGAACTCTGGGCATATCTAAAAGAGAATCGCTTCTTTGCGATGATCATTAAGAAAGAGTATGGCGGCCTTGAATTCTCTGCTTATGCTCAGGCACGGGTGCTGCAAAAACTGTCTGGTGTCTCTGGCATATTGGCCATCACCGTGGGTGTACCTAACTCCCTCGGCCCCGGTGAATTGCTGCAACATTACGGCACTGAAGAGCAAAAAAATCATTATCTGCCGGGATTGGCCCGTGGCGACGAAATTCCTTGCTTCGCCCTGACCAGCCCGGAAGCTGGTTCTGATGCCGGTGCAATTCCAGATACCGGTACTGTTTGTATGGGTGAATGGCAAGGCAAACAGGTCTTGGGCATGCGCCTGACCTGGAACAAACGCTATATTACTCTGGCGCCGATCGCCACAGTGCTCGGGCTGGCATTTAAGCTGTCTGACCCTGAGCATCTGCTGGGTGAGACCGTTGATCTCGGCATTACCTGTGCGCTGATCCCAACCAACACCCCAGGGGTAGAAATTGGTCACCGCCACTTTCCGCTGAACGTGCCATTCCAAAATGGCCCGACACGCGGCAACGATATTTTTGTGCCGATTGATTACATTATCGGCGGGCCAAAAATGGCCGGTCAGGGCTGGCGGATGCTGGTGGAATGCCTGTCGGTTGGCCGTGGCATTACCTTGCCATCCAACGCTACGGGTAGCCTGAAAAGTGTGGCGATGGGTATCGGTGCTTATGCCTATATTCGCCGGCAGTTCAAAATCTCAATCGGTAAAATGGAAGGGATTGAAGAGCCATTAGCCCGCATTGCCGGTAACGCTTATGTGATGGATGCTGCGGCGACCTTGATTACCAGCGGTATCATGCTGGGCGAGAAACCTGCGGTGTTATCCGCCATTGTGAAATATCACTGTACTCACCGTGGTCAGCGCGCCGTAATGGATGCGATGGATATCGCCGGGGGTAAAGGTATCTGTCTTGGCCCAACCAACTTTGTCGCCCGCAGCTACCAAGGTGCGCCTATTGGTATCACCGTGGAAGGCGCTAACATCCTGACGCGTAGCATGATTATCTTCGGTCAGGGTGCTATTCGCTGCCATCCATTTGTGTTAGATGAAATGGCTGCTGCGCAATCCAATGATGTCCCTGCATTTGATAAAGCACTGTTTGGTCATTTGGGCCATGTGGGCAGCAGCAAAGTGCGCAGCTTCTGGTTGGGGCTAACTAATGGCCGCACCAGCGCCACTCCAGTAAAAGACAGTACACGCCGCTATTACCAGCACCTGAATCGCCTGAGTGCTAACCTGGCATTGATGTCTGATGTCTCAATGGGGGTACTGGGTGGTAGCCTGAAACGTCGCGAACGAATTTCTGCCCGCTTGGGGGATATTCTCAGCCAAATGTATCTGGCATCTGCCACGTTGAAACGCTATGAAGATGAAGGCCGTCAGAAAGAAGATTTACCGCTGGTGCATTGGGGCGTGCAAGATGCCCTGAATCAGGCAGAAATTGCGCTGGATGATTTGCTGCGTAACTTCCCGAACAAATTTATTGCTGGCATCATGCGGTTTGGCATCTTCCCACTGGGCCGTGCACATACAGCACCGTCGGACCGACTGGATCACCAGTTAGCCCAATTGCTACAAGTGCCATCAGCTACCCGCAGCCGCATTGGCCGTGGTCAGTATCTGACACCGAGCGAGTTTAACCCGGTTGGTTTGCTGGAAGCTGCATTGCAGGACGTGATTGCCGCTGAGCCGATTCATAAACGCCTAAGTAAAGAAGCAGGTAAGAGCCTGCCATTTACCCGGCTGGATCAGTTGGCGAAACGTGCCTTGGCTGAAGGTAAAATCAATGCTGAAGAGGCCGCAATACTGACCAAAGCAGAAGAGAGCCGTCTGCGCTCTATTAATGTTGATGAATTTGATGCTGATGCACTGGCCACCAAGCCAGCAGTAAAGCCGGTAGCCAAACCACGGCATACTGAAGCCGCTTAATATTTTGCCTTATTGATGTAAGTGTCTAACCCCCCAAGCCTCCAATTACTGGAGGCTTTTTTTATCCGCCAACAAGCGGCGAACAATCACGCCAAACTGCTCAGGCTTGCCCGTAAACAAGACATTATCAGGTTGAGTCTGTAGTAGTTGGCGACGCAAACTATCACGCCACTTTTTATCGTCAATCAGCCGAACTGTCACCGCGATATATTCAGCCAAATTATACGCAATCAGCTCTTCAGCCAATCCCAAGCGGCGAAACAGCCCTTCATCAATATGTTCATGGACTTCTGCCCCACTCAGGCACACACCGGGCAGCCCCTGACGCACTGTGTCTACGATGCCATTGGTATTGCCGAAAGGAAACGGATTGATGAATAGGTCACATTGATTAATAACCTGTAAATATTCCAGATAGCCCAAATGTTCATAGATTTTGGCTTGGGCTATGCAGTCATTGACCGCTTTTTCCATTACTCGGTGGGTGATACCCCAGCAAAAACCGACCAGAAAATGAAATACCACCGGTGTCGACGCCCGTTGAGCTATTTCAGCGCAGGTAGTGAGAAAGCGCGGATTGATCTTCATTGCTGATGCGCAGACAGCAATATGCACCGCTGGCCGCTCATCAAAATGCAATATAGGTTCCGGTTGACTGATATTGGCGGGGGGGACATAGGGCAGACAGTCTTTGGGTAATGAAACCACCTGCTCGGAAAAACATGCAATATTCCCCAAGTAATCCTCTTCCACCAAAACCGCATCAATATAATCTGAGTGCGTCGTCGCCGGATGGCCTAATGCCATTATCTGTAGCGGAGCCAAACGCAAGTTGGTCAGCGCGATGGTCAGTGGGAACATGCCAACACTGGGGAAATAAATCACATCGGGAAGCAGTTGCTGAGCTAACGTCACGATCGCCTCGACAGCTCCGGTGCGATTAACCGCGGTGAAATCGTCAAATACCTCGCGCGTTATTGCATCAGTTGCTTCAATAATCGTGACGCCATGGGTAGAAAAATGCTCACGCGCTGCGCGCAATGTGCTGGAGTGGGTGCGATAAATAGAATGGCCACTGTTAAACCACTCAAGGATAACCAGCATCAATGGTTTATGGCGTGGCGGCGCGGGCAAGTGGTTATCAGATAATCCATTGTGCAGCAGAGTCTTGCGCAGGTGAAAGTTAATGCTGCGCTTTATGGCATGTTTTTGTGTCATATCGGCATAACTGCAATGCATATAAACATCGTGCAGAATTCGTTCCGGTAAGTGTTCAAGACTATCCAGCGTTAACAGCTTTTCTGGTAACCACGCCAAGAGCAGTTCACGTTTTGCGTGCCCGACTGCGCTGGGTAAAATCCGCGGTGATAATAAAGCCAAAAATAGTGCCGCTGCAGTATACGGATTAAATTGCCACAATATATCTGGCTGAAGAGGAATCGCTGATTCAGGCAAATACATGACACAGAATTTAAGAAAATTATTTCGCTCAAATCGCAGAGGATGGGCACAACCCTCCCCAGCCTGGTTGAGGTTAGTAATAACATGATCGGCATGACCAAAAGGTGAGGCGGCAAAGATCAAAGCGATCCAGCGATGGAAATTGATTAACTGCAAAAATCCTTTTTCCGAGAGCACAAATCCGGGATCGGAGAATAGATTCCCAATGGCGGCAGCCAACCTATTACAATAATGTTCTTGCTGCCGTATTGACGGTTTATTCAGTGAAAAAACATCCCAACGACCATAGTGGGTATCTAATTGTTCCAGCATGAGTATTAATATGCGCCCCGCTTCCTCATAACGACGGGTACAGACTAAAAACTCAAAATAAGGCAGTGAAAATACCGTGGCATCCTCGGCTCGCGGTGTTATTTCAATCGTTTTTTCCACCATCACCTGCTCTCCCTGGCAATTGACTCTTTTTACTGCTCGGTTTGAGTCGCTGGCGCCCATCGCCCCAAAAGATGCTTATCACAAAGTTGCTGCCCAGGAGAAACATCCTGCGGTATACAAAGCGAGATACTGATATTGGCGGTCATAGCTTTTTCTGACTCGGCCACGATAGATGGGGCTAATAGATATTCTTCAAGGGAGCTGAGAATTTGTTCACGTTTAATCAACAGCGACTCCGGCGCTCTACTAGGTGGCGGAACGGTTGTTATTTTTCCACCTGATATAGGGTCTGGTCTGGTTTTCGTGGTATTTGTATTTTCGTCGTCACGTCCCCGAAGGTTTAAAGGTGTGTTTTTATCGACCAATTTACCGTTAATCGTGACATTCTCACGGATAAGTTCTGGTGATGTTATATGCACCAGCGCTTTACCTGCGCCAATAACCGCAAGCTCGGCCAGTTCCGCATCATCATCGAGGAAAACACCGTGGTTATTGCCGGAAGTGCCGTTTATCGCACCGCCCGTGACCGGACCATCAACATGCACCCCATAACCATTGTTAGAGGCATTGCCCGTAATGGTGCTATTACCCTTATTGGTCACTGGCCCAGTAATCTCTACGCCATGCCCATCGGTAGAATTGCCCGCTAACGCAGTGTTATCGAGGGTATTATTGCCTTCCAGTTGTATACCGGTGCCTTTATCTCCGCTGGCATTGCCGCTGATTGCCAGTGGATCGCCAGCCCCGCCACCAATGAGAGAGACGTCATTATTAATCATCACGGCTATGCCATTAACTGAATCACCCCGCACCTGGCTGGTCTGGTTACCAGTCAGATTACCTGCAATTTCCACCCCTTTACCGTCAGTGCTATTACCCACCAGTGCGGTATTATTGAGAATCGTATCCCCATCGACTTTCACACCATTGCCGCTAGCTGAAGTTCCATAAATACGGCTATCGATAAGCGAGCCATTAATATTCACACCAATGCCACTGGCTGAAGTGCCATTAACCACATAGTTATTTAGCGCCCCGTTAATATACACACCAGTACCGATACCGGAAGCTGTGCCATTTAATGCTGTATAACCACTGTTGGTCAGTGGGCCACCGATATCTAATGCAATACCATCTACAGCAGAACCATTTAAGCTAGTATTGCTTAAGTCATTATTGCCATTCAGTTTTATACCCGTACCTGCCCCGGTCGTCGCGGCACCTTTTAGGGTAAGTAAATCAGTTTCACTGGTGCCCGTCACATTTACATTTTCAGCGATATCAAGAGCATAACCAGTACCATTAATTGTTCCATTGATGGTGCTGTGGTGAATGCCCTTCACCTCACTGGTTATTTCTACCCCTTTGCCATTAGTGCTGATGCCACTGAGTGTTGCATTATCCAATACCGTACGGGTGGCAACATTAGAGCTGGGGAGTGAATCAATCTTCACACCACTGCCATTAATTGAGCTGCCATTAAGCTTGGTATCCGTAATTGTCGCATTACCACTAATTCTCAGCCCCTCGGCGTGGGTAGAATTCCCAGTAATACTAATGTTATTAATTTGATGTTCAGCGCTGAAAAGGTGAACCCCAGAACCATCACTGCTAATACCTTCTATTGTGACTGGGCCGGTACTGTTATTTACCACCCCGGAAATAGCCACGCCACTGCCAGTGGTACTGCTGCCTTTAATCAGCGTGTCACCTTCACCCTTTAATATTACTGTATTATTACCACTTGGGAAGTTAATTCCCGAACCACTGGTTGAACGACCCTCCATTATTAAAGAGCCATTATTATTAATAGCGAGATTTACCGGCCCTGAGTGGGTGATACCATTGCCACCAGCGGTATCTTGCGCACCTTTATTTTCGCCAACTAAAGAGAGTTGGCTTCCTTTGGCGATATTAAGTGTATTTACACCATAAAAATCAATACCTTTTCTGGTAACTCCTGTACCTTCCGTTTCACCCTGAAAAGCAATATTACCTTCAACGGATAAAATATTATTTGCTCTAAAACCAATACCCGCACCTTGGGTGGTATTTAACGCTTTACCAACCACCATGCCTTTCTGCGCCTTTATGGTATTATTCCCCCCCAGACTTAATGCTGAGCTTGCCGCTGAAGTTAAAGCTGCGGCTGTCTCAGCATAGACAGCCATATTACCCGCAGTAGCATTTAGCTCAACGTTAGTAAAGTTCACATTTCCCAACCCAGTGCCATTAATGGCAATGTCACCAGTTTCTGATTCTAGATTAACATTACTTAAATTAATTGATGGGTCCTGAGCACTAACATTACTATTATTGCCTTTTAAGGTAATATTCCGTTTGGCTGTAATAATATTGCGGGAAGAATTTGAAACACCTTGAATAACAACCCCCTCTCCTGCACTATTTACCTCCCCATTCAATGTAATATCTCGGTTAGAATTCAATGATGAGTTGGCTTTAATCCAAATCCCTTTATTTTTCGCTATTGTATTAATATTAACATCGCCAACAGTCGAGGTTACATTAGCCCCTGATAACACCACTCCGCCCAAGCCAGCAGGATCTGAAGTCATTTCAATATCATTTGCAGTGATATTTGTATTGGTAAACCATGTACTTTTAAGTCCGCTTGTATTGGTGTTAAAGCTTCCGTTATTCGCTTTGATATCGACACTTTCAATGTTAATATTAGTCCCTGCTGCGGTAGCATTATTATTTGCAGTTATAAATATATTATTCCCCGCCATGATATTAATTCTATTATCTCCTGAAATTCCACTCATTTTTATAGCATCAATCCCCCCACTGGTACTGGCTGTTGTACTTTTGGTGCTGTTACCATGCAAAATAATATTCTGGCTTGCCGTCATTCCACTGCTACCTTTGAACCACAGACTTTTATACACCGAGCTTAAGTTAGCGCTTATATTCCCTGATTTAGCAGCTAAAAACACATTGGTTAATATTAAAGCATCACTAGCAGTAATATTTCCATCGAGAATAATGTTATTAGCACTAATGTTTGAGTTGGTAATATTGCTTGTTTTGGTCCCAGTGATATTTAAATTATAATCGCCATTTAGGCTTTCTATCTTGGCATAATCAACAATGATGCTCATTCCAGCTTCTTTACCTAAATGACGCCCATTCATTGAGATATTGCCACCCGCAGTAATATTGGCATAATCAGTGGAATTACCACTAATTTTAATACCATCAGCTCCCGCAAGTGCCCCAGTTGTGACTCCCTGCAAGACAACATTGCCGCTGGCATTTAAACTGCTATTTCCTGAGATCCACATCCCCTTATTGGTTGTAGTACTATTAGCATTTATATCACCCGCAGTGGCGACAATACGGCTGTTAGCCAATAAAAAACTATCAGCACCAGTAATATGACTTTCAACATTAACATGTTGTCCACTGACCAGTGAGCCATTATTAAAATTAACACCTTGACTTGATGCCGTAATAATAGTGCCATTTAAGTTAATAGCGACATTACCTGATGATGAGGTTAATTTACTCGAATTAAAAGCCAGCCCGCCCGATGCCGTACCATTAGCTTGGAATAATATATTGTTATCACTGGTAATTATTGTATTCGAGAAAGATCCCATCCATGCAGTCTTAGAGTTAGAAATCAGAGTAAAGGTTATATTTCCCTTTCCGACAAGGGTTGAATTACCGGAAATTTCAATACTACGCCACCCTTGCCCATTAGAATTACTGCTCTCACCAGATATACGAGTTTCACCTGCTACTGTTATATTGGCAGCATTACTGATATTTACCCCTACCAGTGAAGCAACTCCCGTATTACCTTCCAATGTTAGATTGCCAACATTGTAGCGCCCCCCAATTATACTGATACGCGCTGTATTATTCTCATTTGCATGTCTTGCAACTAAATCCCCACCATTTAATAGCACCTCACTGTTATTTAAAGTAATAACTGAATCTACCGTTAGATTACCCGACAATAAATTAAGATTCAGTTTTCCGGCATTGGCTGTAATATTATTGTTAGCGACAATATTGCCATCAGCATGCAATGTCAGAGTTGCATCTGCCCCTGCCGTTTTATTGATATCGGCTTGCAGTGTAATATTGCACCACCGGCAACTCAATAAACTACTATTGCTGGTAGTAATAGTCACATTTGTGCCGCTATCAAGCTGGGAATTGATACTGCTATTTAATATTTGTGCAATATTGGCTGTTGGAATAAAAATCTGTGCATTGGTTACATATCCAGCGGGGATATCCCCCGTTTGAAGCATTGAATCACGTCCATCACCACTGCCAACAATATTTACCTCTGCCGGATCCAGTAGCCATACCCCAGGATCTCCACCAATAGCGGTAGCATCAACCTGACCAAAAGCTTGTAAATTGCGCTTACTGGATGTTTCAACTTTTCCGCCACTCCCTGACTCTGGCCCTCCTCTGGTTTTAATATCACCATAGAAACCGGTGTAATTTTCCGACCACAGCACCACGCTACCACCATGCCCTTTGCCGGTAGCGGACGCATCAATCTCAGCACCTTTATCCATAACAACTGAATGGGTATTTCTTATCTGCTTATTTTTACCCTGCCAGCCGCCACCGACCAATATTTGGCCGCCACTGTCAGCGCCGCGCGCATCTATTTTACTGCCTGCAACCAAATGAATATTTTTACCTTGGAGGGTAACATCCCCGCCACGTCCCTGTGGATGAGCAACATTAACCACTCCTTGCTGTCTTATAACACCTTCATCACCACCATCAAGCTGGATAACACCATTCTTTTCCGACAGCCCGTTAGCCTGCAAAATACCGGTATTATCAATTACGGTATTCATCAACATATCTTTGCCACGAACCGTCAATTGGATAACGCCACCGTCAGCCTGAATCAGGCCACCATTTTGTATTAGGGCAGCAACCTGCTCCCCACGAACTTGCACACCTAGCAATTGTCCGTGATCTAAATTAAGTGTGACACGTTGCCCACCCGCTAATATTACCCTCCCCTTAGGGGCGTTAATGGCACCAGAATTCTGGTTATTAACCTGCTGCCCCACTAGCGCAATATAACCTCCCGGAGCAGCACGTAAATTGGCCTGATTAATTACGCGACCTTCCTGTTTCGGGCTTGTCAGTGTATAGCGCCCATTAAAAAAGTCCTGATCAGACATTGATTTAGTGGTGGCCACCAATCCCCCGACATTAACCTCTGCCCCTCGACCAAACAGAACACCATTCGGATTAAGCAGGAATATCTGACCGTTTGCCTTGAGGCTGCCATATATTTCAGATGCATTACGCCCTAACACACGATTCAGTGCGATGCTTTGGGTTCCGGGCTGGTTATAAATAACACTACTCCCCTGTGCGATATCAAAACTACGCCAATTTATCGCTAATTTATCGCTTTGCTGTGTCACCGTCAGAGTGGTGTTATTGATATCCAGCGCACCTTGGCCGATCACAATTTTGCCGTTAACCGGTAATGAAGGATGGGCTAAGACTAATAACGGGAGAGTGCCAAGAGCTAACCCAGTCATAATGACTAGACAATTTAATACTCTAGCAGGGTTCCCTTTAATTATTTTCCGACCGGTAGTTGAACAGGATTTACCATAGGCTCGGGTAAATTCTCCCACAGCAATCAAGCATCCCAACCGATGACAAAAAACAAGTTTGTATAATTTACTGTTCATTATTCACGTCCATTAAATCTAACAAATATGTCGGAAAGAGCTAAAACATCTTATAAGCGCTGAGCCACAGTTGATCGTTATTCTGATTGCGCGTTATTGTCTGACCAGTACGATGTGCCCAAGTCATATTTAAGGAGTAATCTGCCGGACGAGCGAATGTGATATAAGCGCCAAAGCCAGATGTATTGATATTATTTCCCGACATTCCCTCAATCGGCTGGCGAGAATAAGCACCCCATCCTTGATCAAAGAATGCAGCTACCGTGATTTGATTCCCCACGCCTATCCATGCAGGAAATATCGGCTGCCAATGAGTACGTAACTCCGAGGTAAAAATGGTGCCTTTATCCACCGCACCATCACCGATGCCATAAGCGCGAACCGCCAACGGCCCTCCCAGTAATAACTTTTGCGAACTATCAAGATTCTTACTGGCCATTTGACCAGTAAATTGATTAAAGAATGAAAAATAGGGGCCAATACCCTGATCATGACCAGCACGATAGTTAAAGCGGGCAAAAGAGCCGCTAATTCCAGTAAGAGTATTGATGCTTTGACTAAATTCATCATCCAGCGAGAGATGCCCCGCAGTGCCGAGAAAATTGAAATGACTAAGCCCGCCAGGTAATGCGCTAAACCCACCATCAATGCCCAATTCAGCAGCATCCAGATTTCTCTTTTGCTTTGGCAACATAATGAGGGAATCACGCATTCTGGCCTGATAATAGCCAGTATTAGCATTAATCCGAACCTGAGAATTACGTATCCACGGATGACGTAAATTAATGCCCCAAGTGTCAGAATGCCCATGGGCATCCAGCACCTCAAATGGACCAGTCAAGGTATAATTCAAGTGGCTATAATTAATTGCTGCACGAGTAGCATAGCTGTTAATTGGAAAGCTGTAATCGAGTAGGCCACTAAAAACATCTGTCGAGCTGGATAAAATTAAATCTGCTCGTAATTGATCGCCCCAGCCCGCCAGGTTATTAAGTGTACCACCCGCTAATAGCCTATTATGCCCAGAGTAATCATTACCTTGGTTATCAACACCGAGATACCCTGTTGCTAACTGCCCCGGTGTTATATCAGCATAAATCCGCGTCATTCCTGTTTGGGAACCTGGCTTTAATGCCAGAGAAGCGTCAATACCAGGAATTTCATTAAGAATAAGAGCAGTACGTTCCAAACGAGATAACTCCGCTGGGGAAGCAGAACACTCTTTTCCCCCGAAGATCCCAACTTCTTTACTACAACTATTACTTTCAATCATAGCTGTCGCGAATTGAGTATTCAGCCGACTCTGGTTATTGACTTCTGGTTTATCTAATCTGCCAGCAATAACCTTAATTAGAATAATTCCATCATGAACAGTTTGCGGTGGTAATATTGCCTGAGCAGCTACCCATCCTTGGTTTCGATAGAAACGTGTTATCGCCAGCGTCATATTCTGCAAATCAGAAAATGTTAATGACCGGTCGAGCCAAGGATTTAAAATAGCTTGCAGATCCTTATTATTGCTATTCAGGATGCTGTTTTCCCCCTCGAGCTTCACTTCTCGTAAGGTAATATAACCCGATGCGACCGAGCGTTCTGACGCTGGCGGGGCTAATTTGGGTAGTTGAATTTCTGCTTCACGCGGTACAAACTGCGGCTCTATTATTGTTTGCCTAATTTCATTACCAATAGCACCGGCATTGGGTACATTCTTTATTTTAGGCGCTGCAATAAGGGGTGAAATGTAAAACAGTACGGAGTAAGAACAAGCAATAAACAAGGTTGAATTTATCTTTGATTGGCCTAATGATGCTACTAAATAATAAAAATGTCGCATAAAGTATGCCCATTTAAATAGGGATGACTCCAGCAAAAAATAACAACAATGCTCATTATTTAAAACTGGATCGCAGGGTTAATTATTTTCATCATCACGTAACTTATTATTCACTAGTAACAGTTAAAGAAAAATAGAAAACATAAGCAATAACCAAAACGTATGTTTGTTACCAGAACACTATCCACACATTATTGAAACAGCCTAGTAGGAGCGATATCTTTCTCACAAATAGTTTTTTTTGCTAAAATGGTGATATTCAACTCAAAATAATAGTAAGTTATAAAAAATAATAATTTTTATATGTTATATATAAATATATAAATAACAAAGTAAACCCATAACAACATGAAAAATATAAATTAAAAAAACAAACCAATTAAAGTAAGACTAGGAATATTATTCCAATATACAAATAAGTAATTAAAAAAAACAAAAACAGATTAAATTACACTAACAGAAACAACTCTATTTATATAAAAGTAAATATCATATTAGCATCAATTATATTTTAAATAAGATAAAACCCCGCATAACTCTGCGGGGTTTCTATTTTTTGATGGGAATGATTAAAATGCAGATCCGAGAATAACTTTAATTATCCATTTTGTCTGATACGAGCAATCAAATCATCAACCGTACCAATGTGTGGTGCTGCCAATATCAATGTTTGTCCTAAACTCAACGCATGGCGCTGACATGCTCTACGCATCTCATCATCAGTAATGCTATCCAGATCAGCAACATGTGCTAAACCAATGGTGCGCCGGATTAACTCACTGCCGCAATAACCGATGGCATCTTGCCAAACATGTTGTAGAAACAGCTGCGCGTAACCCTCAGTTGCCAGAACGGAGTCTTGCGTTTTTTCCAGGCTTAATGCCAAGAAGCGCTTGGCGAAAGTTTCCCAGAGAACATGGATATCATTCAGTCGCAGCTCCCGACCGGCAGCAGCATCTCGCGGACCTGCCAACCCCGGTAAACCGCAATAGTTCAGCAGTAAATTGCCCAGTGCAGTTCCTATATCAAAGCCAATCGGGCCATAGAAGCCAAATTCCGCATCAATAGCTTTCAAGCGACCATCAGCGACAAAAATTGAGCCGCTATGAATATCGCCATGAAGTAATGCCTCTGCTTTACTCAGAAAGCCGTGCTTCAGTGAAGCCACCGCCAGTTTAAGTGCATTATCTTGGCGTAGTGCCAGCACATCCGATAATAGCGCCGGATCAAAATTGTTACGCTCATGGTCGATATAAGGATCAGTAAAGAATAAATCTTCCGTTATTTGGCATAATTCCGGATTGGTATATTGGCTTACTGCCGCTTTTTTAGCTTGTGCTGACTGATAAAAATCTGAAGTGTGGAATAAGGTTTGCGCCAAATATTCAGCCAGTTGTCCTGCAGCCTGCGGATAGTATTTTCCTGCCAGCAACTCACTGCGCCAAATATGGTGATCAGATAAATCCTCTTGCACCATTACTGCCAGCTCTGCATCGTGGTGCAATATCTTGACAGTATGCTGTGGGCAGAATTGACTGTGTGTCAGCAGAGTTTCAGCTTCAATTCTGGCACGATCCAAGGTTAAGGGCCAAGACTCTCCGACACACCGCACATAAGGTAGCGCTTGTTTGACAATCACCCGGCTAACGCCCGCTGCATCACGGATTTTAAATACCAGATTGAGATTTCCATCACCAATTTCATCCGCTGATACTAATGTCAGTGGGTCGGCCACCTGGCCAAATTGGCGAGCATATTCAACAGCATCCGCAGCAGTAAATGTATGGTAGCGCGACATCTTCAACCTCTTTATTCTTTATCTGATTCTGATTCACTCACCGCCAACCATTTGCTTAGCTGTGAAATTATTCCCTGTTAGAGCAAAAAAATTCCGTATTTAGGCGTAAAACCATATAGACGTCTACACATCCGTAAGATATGTTGGCAGAATAAGAAACCAGATGCAATAACGCAACATGGATTTAACTGACAATGCAGACCTTTAACACGCTCGACTTACAAACCACCAGCTTAAAAATCATTAATAAGCAGCTGTGGATTCTTGACCAGCAAGCTTTGCCACAGCGCCAGGAATGGTTGTCAGCGGATACCGTGGAGTTGCTGATTGCGCATATTCAAGCGCTACGGGTACGCGGTGCGCCGCTGATTGGCTTATCTGCCAGTCTTTTGTTGGCGTTGCTAGCTGAACGGGGTTTATCGCAAGCTCAACTTGAACAAGCGCTCATGGCTCTGCGGGAATCGCGGCCAACCGCGGTTAATCTGATGAATAATTTGGCGCGGATGCAGCAGGCGTTATTGCAAGCCAACTGGGTTGAAGCCATGACCCACGAAGCATTGCGTCTGGTAGAGGAAGACCGCGAATTATGTGAGCGTATTGCCCAGCATGGTTCGGCATTGGTGAAACCCGGCAGTAATTTGCTGACTCACTGCAATACCGGCGGTCTGGCGACGGCGGGTATCGGTACCGCTATCGGCGTATTATTGCGCGCTCATCAGCAAGGCAAAATCCGCCAAGTGTGGGTCGATGAAACCCGCCCTTTGCTGCAAGGTGGGCGCTTAACCGCATGGGAACTCGGGGAACTGGGTATTCCATATCAATTGATTTGTGATTCAATGGCCGCCAGCCTGATGGCCCAAGGTCAGGTAGATGCCATCTGGGTCGGTGCAGATCGCATTGCCGCCAACGGTGATGTCGCCAATAAAATTGGCACCTATAACTTGGCTGTATTGGCGCATTATCATCGCATTCCATTCTATGTTGCGGCCCCCCATACCACCCATGATCCAGCTTGTCCTAATGGTGCCGCCATCCCAATAGAGCAGCGTGCGGCCAGTGAAGTCACCGGAGTATCAGGGAGTTTTGGGCATTGCCAATGGGCGCCACAGGATGCGAGAGTGTATAACCCGGCGTTTGATGTCACCCCGGCGGCATTAATCAGTGGCTGGGTGTTAGACAGTGGCGTTATCACGCCTGAGCAAGTCGCAGCCGGTTTTTTCCAACCGCAGAATTAGAAATGAACCTCAGGTCGCGGTACTGCCGCCTGAGGTTGACCACCGTTTAATTCAGTCGAGGATAAGCATCTGCAATCTTATCGCCGGTAAAATGCGCCACCCAACCTTCTGGATTATCAAATACTCTAATAGCAGTGAAATTGGGTGCAGAACCCATATCAAACCAATGGCGCGTATTGGCAGGGACGGATATCAAATCATTCTTTTCACACAGAATTTGATAAATTTTGCCATTCAAATGTAAACAAAATAGCCCGCTTCCCTCCACGAAGAAACGCACTTCATCTTCACCGTGGGTATGTTCCGATAAAAATTTCTCGCGCAAGACTTCACGCTGCGCATTATCGGGGCGCATGCTGATCACATCCCAGCTCTGATAGCCTTTCTCAGCCACTAGCCGGTCAATTTCATGCTGATAAGCGGCAATCACTGCTTCAGGTTGTGGCTTTTCTCCCAACTCACGATCGGCTTGCCAGCGTTCAAAACGCACCCCAATGGCCGTCAATTGTTGTTGGATTTCATCAGCATTGAAGCTTTGCCACAGCGGCTGTTCCGGCTGTTTTTCACTGAAAATAGTTAATCCGCTCATACTGTAAAATCCTCAGCTTTTATTTAAAACGCGCTAAATCTATCTGATCAAAGCGGTTTACTTGTAAATGACGACTCTCGTTATCAGGAAGGTCACGAATCAGTTGGCAGGTATGCCAGCCAGCCAGCTGTGCAGCATCTAATTCTTGGCGAATATCAGACAAAAATAACAATGTTTGCGGCGCGATCGCCAACTGGCTGGCAATATTCTGGTAAGCACTCACTTCGCGCTTGGCCCCTACGTGGGTATCAAAATAGCCACTGAATAGTGGGCGTAAATCCCCGGCATCGCTGTATCCGAATAGCAATTTCTGCGCATCGACCGAGCCAGAAGAATAGACATACAGACCTAACCCTTGCTGTTGCCAGTCAGCCAGTTGCCCGGCCACTTCCGGGTACAAATGGCCACGAAAATCCCCGTGCAGATAACCGCTGCGCCAAATAATGCCCTGAATAGCTTTCAAGGCAGTAGATTTGCGGTCTTCATCCATAAAACGGTGCAAAGCGGCAATCAAGCTTTCGATATTCGCTTCGGGTTGCTCAATCTCGCGGCGTAAATCAGCCAGAGCGGCGGCAACCTCTTCATCTTGTTGATGTTCATGTAGAAATGGCGTCAGCCGCTCTCTGGCATAAGGAAACAGCACTTGATGAACAAAACGAATGTCAGTGGTGGTGCCTTCAATATCGGTAACAATTGCCTGAATCATGTGGCCTCCAGCCTTAAGGGTTTACGTCAAACAAACGCCGCTGCAGCTCACACTGGAACAGGAATTCCAGCCCTTCCAAATGACGGCGGGCTTCAGACACGCTATTCCCCCAGCAATATAGGCCGTGGCCACGAACTAAAAAGCCATAACGCAGTGGGTAGTTATCCGCCAACGCGGCAACCCGTTGTGCCAGCGCCGGAATGTCCTGATCATTATCGAAGATAGGGATCACCACAGAATCAAGGTGGCTACGCTGCCCTGATAGTGATTTCTGCATCTCATAACCTTGCAATACCAATTCATGACTGCGCTCTACCCGTGACAGCACCGTGGCATTGACCGAGTGAGTATGTAAAACCGCATTGATTTCAGGGTACAGGCGATAAAGTAAGGTATGCAGGCCAGTCTCTGCCGACGGTGTTCGGCCACTCGGGACATGATTACTGGCAGTTTCCACCAGCAAAAAGTCGTCGGCAGTCAGGTTGCCTTTATCTTTGCCAGACTCCGTCACCAAACATTGTGTTGAGTCCAGACGCAGGGACATATTACCGCCGGTCGCCGGGCACCAGCCCTTCTCTCCGATCCAGTGGCAGGCGGCTAACAGCGCGCCGAGTTGTACATTTTCTGACATTGCATATCCCTGTTGTGGTGTTGGTTGCCATGGCATGTTGCCACCGCTATCGGCCTGACAATTATTGTTAGCACAATTTCATCTATGCTTAGCAAATTACGTCATTTAGCCGTTTAAACATCTAAGCGTCTTGATTGCCAAATATTAACATCGTGTTATATTGACGGCAACATACAGCGCCAGGAGTATTCACCTGCCATGAGCACTTTATCTTTTATTCCAGACAGTAAATTGCCTGCACAAGGCACCACAATCTTTACGCAAATGAGTGCATTGGCGCAAAAACACCAAGCGATTAACCTGTCGCAGGGCTTCCCGGATTTCGATGGCCCTGATTATCTAAAGCAACAATTGGCCTATCACGTCAGCCAAGGTGCTAACCAATATGCCCCAATGACCGGTGTAGCTCCGCTGCGCCATGCCATTGCAGAGAAAACCGCTAAAATCTACGGCTGGCAGCCCGATGCAGACAGCGAAGTCACTGTCACCACCGGGGCCAGCGAAGCCTTATTTGCGGCAATTACTGCCTTGGTTCGCCCCGGCGACGAAGTGATCTGCTTTGATCCCAGCTATGACAGCTATGCGCCAGTGGTCAAACTGGCGGGCGGCGTACTCAAACGCATCGCACTCAAACCGCCAGCATTCGCCACTGACTGGGCCGAATTTGCCGATCTGGTTTCTGAGCGCACCCGTCTGGTGATTGTGAATACGCCGCATAATCCTTCGGCCACCGTGTGGCGCGCTGATGATTTTGAACAATTGTGGCAAGTGATTGCTGAGCGCAATATTTATGTGCTCAGTGATGAAGTGTACGAACACATCTGCTTTAGCGCCGCCGGTCATGCCAGTGTATTAGCCCATCCACAGTTGCGGGAGCGGGCTATCGCCGTTTCCTCTTTTGGCAAAACTTTCCACATGACTGGCTGGAAAGCGGGTTATTGCATCGCCCCTGCCGCTATCAGTGCTGAAGTGCGAAAAATCCACCAATATCTGACTTTCTCGGTATGCACTCCGGTGCAGCTGGCACTGGCGGATATGCTGAATGCTGAGCCGGAGCACTGGCAGCAATTGCCCGAGTTTTACCGTGCTCGCCGTGACCGTTTCGTCAATGCATTGTCTGCCAGCCGCCTGAAAATCCTACCCAGCGAAGGAACCTATTTCCTGTTGGCCGATTACAGTGCGATTTCAGATCTTGATGATGTGGAGTTTTGCAAATGGCTGACCGAGCATGTGGGCGTAGCAGCAATACCTTTATCCGTATTCTGTGAAGGCCCCTTCCCCCATAAACTTATCCGGCTGTGCTTCGCCAAACAGGATGCTACGCTGGACGCCGCTGCGGAGCGATTGTGTCAACTTTAAAACTGACTCTACTGCAACAGCCGCTGGTGTGGTTGGATGCACAGGCTAATCTGCGTCACTTCGACATGCTGTTGGAATCTTTGCCGCAGCGAGATGTGATTGTGCTGCCGGAGATGTTTACCACCGGTTTTGCCATGAACGCGGCAGAAAATGCCTTGCCGGAAACTGAAGTCATTGACTGGCTGCGCCATTGGTCGGCGCGCACCGATGCCCTCATCGGTGGCAGTGTGGCGCTAGGTACCGCAGAGGGGGCAGTTAACCGTTTTCTGCTGGTTGAACCCAGTGGAAAAATCCATCGTTATGATAAGCGCCACTTATTCCGCATGGCAGGTGAACACCATCATTATCAGGCCGGTAAAGAGCGCAAGATTGTGGAATGGCGTGGCTGGCGCATTCTGCCGCAAGTCTGTTATGACCTGCGCTTTCCGGTGTGGTCACGTAATCAGCAGGATTATGATTTAGCCCTGTATGTGGCTAACTGGCCTGCGGCGCGAGCCAAACACTGGCAAACCTTGCTGGCAGCCCGTGCGATAGAAAATCAAGCTTACGTTGCTGGCTGTAATCGTGTTGGTGATGATGATAATGGCCATCACTATCAAGGTGATAGCCTGATTCTGGATGCACAAGGTGAGGTTTTAGCACAAGCCGCCCCCGGGCAAGCGGCACAATTGGATACTGAGTTATCGCTGGAAACACTGCAAAGTTATCGTGAAGCCTTCCCTGCTTACCATGATGCCGATAAGTTTTTATTACTGTAGATGGGAAAGCGTGCCGCAGGGCACGTTAACCCGATGACTCAGCCAAATGATTCACTCAGCCCATGATAATACCGTTTCCAGATATGCCTGGATGCCTCTGGCTATATCATTGCTAGTCACTGATTCATCTGGATGATGGCTCACGCCTCCTTTGCAACGAACAAACAGCATTCCCACCGGCCAACATTCGCCAACGGCAATCGCATCATGGCCTGCGCCACTCGGCAAGGCTAACGAACGCCCTTGTGTCTGGCGCACACTGTCACTGATACGTTGCTGTAAATTATCGTCACAGCGGGTTGCATTGATACGGTAAAACTCTTCGGCCGAGAAAGTCAGGCCACGGCGGGCGGCTATCACTTCGGCTTCAGCCAATAAGCGGGCTAACAAATGGCTTACGTCGCTGTCCTGTGGGCCACGAATATCCAGTGTCAGCTTCACCGCCCCCGGAATGACATTCACCGCGCCGGGTAAACATGTCAGCGTCCCTACGGTCGCGACTAAATGCTCACCGTAACTCTCAGCCAAATTTTCAACAGCGCAAACCCAGGCAGCAGCACCGGCTAATGCATCCTGTCGCTGGCCCATGGGCACCGTTCCGGCATGGCCCGCCAGCCCGGTAAATTGGCAATTTAAGCGGCGAGCACCATTAATGGCGGTCACCACCCCCAAGGCTAAATCAGCGTTTTCCAAACAGGGACCTTGCTCTATATGCAGCTCAAGGTAAGCACAGAAATCGCTAACTGCCCGCTGTGATGCCCCCACCGCCGCCGGGTCAAAACCGGCATTTTCCAATGCCTGCGCCACACTGATACCCTCGGCATCCGTTTTACTTAGCCAGTCAGCTGGCCAACGCCCGGTAATGCCTTTGCTGCCCAGCAAAGTGATACCAAAGCGTGTTCCCTCTTCATCAGCAAAACCAATGACTTCAATGGCAACCGGTAACCGCCGCTGCTGTTGATGCAGATATCCCACCACTTCCAATGCACTTAATACCCCGAGCATGCCATCATAGCGGCCCGCATTGCGCACAGTATCAAGATGGGAGCCCAGCAATATGGCGGGTGCATCGGATTGCAAACCTTCATAACGGCCACAAATATTACCAACAGAGTCTTGCCAGACCCGCATGCCGACGGCTTGCATCCATTCCCCCACTTGCTGATTTGCTCGCAAATGTTCAGGAGACAGATACACCCGCGTTAGCATCTCCGCCGACTCACTGATTGCCGCCAGCACATCACAACGGGCCAAAACCCGTAATGCGGCTTGCTCTGCCTCGGCATCAGGCAGGGTAACGGCCATTATCTTGCTCCACAGGATTGGTCAGTAACCGGCTTATTATTGTCAGCCTGATAAATATTCCATGCTGCTTGCAAGCCCGCCCCCTGAACAGTGGCAAATCCCAGACGGTTTAATACCGCCTCCAATGCCACCAGCGTTTGCATCACGCAATCTTTGCGAGCGTTATATCCCATGGTCCCGATGCGCCAGATTTTGCCATTCAACGGGCCAAATGAGGTGCCAATCTCGATACCAAAGTCATTTAGCATCAGTTGGCGTACTTGTTCCCCAGCAATTCCGGTTGGAATCACCACACCCAGCACATTGTTCATCCGATGTTTTAAGTCACCAAACACCGCCAGCCCCATGCCCTGAATACCCGCCAGTAGCGCCGAGCCATGTAAAGCATGACGGGCAATCCCATGATCCAACCCCTCTTCCAGCATCACCCGCGCGCATTCTCGCGCCGCAAAAAGCATACTGGTGGCTTCAGTGTGATGATTGAGCCGCTCTGGCCCCCAATAATCCATGATCATGCCCAAATCAAAATAATTGGAGTAAATCATCTCTTCGTCGCCGTCAGCGTGATCCTCAGTGCGGATGCCCTGCTCGATACATTTACGACGACGAATTTGTTCAGCGAATTGTGGACTGAGGGTCACCGGAGAGCTGCCTGATGGCCCACCGAGGCACTTTTGCAATCCCGCCGAA
The DNA here is from genome assembly GCF_902170305.1 of Yersinia alsatica. Taxonomy (GTDB): domain Bacteria; phylum Pseudomonadota; class Gammaproteobacteria; order Enterobacterales; family Enterobacteriaceae; genus Yersinia; species Yersinia alsatica. The sequence continues at coordinate 180,061 of NZ_CABHWW010000024.1, forward strand.
ACAGCATCCAGCCCCCAAGCATCAGTTTCCAAAGTATTTCCGCCCAGTGAAGCCGTGGCATCGGTATAGAACAATACTTGATGGCGACGGCAAATCTCGCCCAATTCGGCCAACGGCTGCAACATGGTGGTCGAGGTGTCGCCATGCACTGTCAGTAACAAGCGCGGTCGCACCTGTTTGATAGCATCTTCAATCATGTCCGGGCTGAAAACTTCACCCCACGGCACCTCAATGGTATGTACCTCGGCGCGGCAACGGCGGGCAATTTCGCACAATAGATGACCAAATCGACCAAAAACCGGCACCAGCACTTTATCCCCGGGGCGAATGGCCGACAGTAAAATCGCCTCGATACCGGCGCGAGAGGTGCCATCCACTAGCATTGTCCACGGGTTTTCAGTGCGGAAAACCCCGCGATACAGCGCCATGACTTGATTCATATAGTCAGTCATTGCCGGATCGTATTGCCCGATCAATTGGCTGGACATCGCGCGCAGCACCCGCGGATCAGCATTGATCGGCCCCGGCCCCATCAGCAACCGTGCCGGCGGATTAATCTGACTAAACAGCGAGTTATGACTGAGCACTGACATAATGAATCTCCATTTTTTCTAAATCAGTAAAGTTTTTTATAAACCGCGAACCGACGCAACAAACTGCTGCAATTCTGCTGTCTGCGGATTGGCAAATAAGGCGCGACTTTCGCCCTGCTCCCACACCTGCCCCTGATGCATAAACACCACCCGGTCACCCACTTCGCGCGCAAAATTCATCTCATGGGTCACCAGAATCAGCGTCATCCCCTCCGCTGCCAACTGTTCAAGGACTTTCAATACTTCACCCACCAGTTCTGGGTCCAGCGCGGAGGTTATCTCATCACACAGCAATACTTTGGGTTGCATTGCCAGCGCCCGGGCAATCGCCACCCGCTGCTGCTGGCCGCCAGAAAGATTGGCCGGGTAGTAATCCATCCGATCTGCCAGCCCGACTTTGGTCAACATCTCGGTTGCCAGTTCGCGGCACTCGGCGGCACTCTTTTTCAATACCCGACGCGGCGCCAGCATCACATTTTCCAGCGCCGTCATATGAGGGAATAAATTGAAGCTCTGGAATACCATCCCGACTGAGCGGCTAATCTCCCGCGCCTGAGAGTCTCGATGAGTCACCGTCATTCCGCCCAGTTTGATACTGCCGTCCTGATACTCTTCCAGGCCATTGATACACCGCAGTAAAGTACTTTTACCGGAACCGCTACGGCCAATGATCGAGATAACCTCCCCCATCTCGATATCCAGATCCACGCCTTTCAGCACATGGTTCTGACCATAGTATTTTTGAACCTGATTAATGGTGATCAGCGGCATGGAATTTCCTCTCCAGATAGTGGCTATAGCGCGATAAGGGGTAACACATCAGGAAATAGCCTAGCGCCACCAGCCCGAAGACTTTAAAAGGCTGATAAGTAACATTATTGAGCATGGTGCCCGCTTTGGTCAGTTCAACAAAACCAATGATTGATGCCAGCGCCGTACCTTTAATCACCTGCACTGAAAACCCCACGGTAGGTGCAATGGCAATGCGCAGCGCCTGCGGAGCAATGACCCGCAGCAGTGTTTGACTGAAGCTCAGCCCCAAACAACGGGAGGCTTCCCACTGACCTTTTGGCAACGCATCAATACTGCCGCACCAGATATCCACCAGAAATGCGCTGGTAAACAAGGTCAATGCCATCGCCGCCGCCGTCCACGGACTCACATCAATGCCAAACAGTGCCAAACCGAAAAAGGCCAGAAATAGCTGCATCAGCAAGGGCGTGCCTTGAAATAATTCGGTATAACCACGAACAAAACGTGCCAACCAGCGCCAACGGCTCAAGCGCATTAACATCAGCGGCAATGTCACCAGAGTGCCGCCAATAAAGGCGGTCAGTGACAGCAACAGTGTCCAGCGGGCCGCCAGTAGCAGGTTGCGGATGATATCCCAGTCAGTAAACATCATGAGGCATGGCTCCCAAAGAAGCGACGCCCCGCCGCCAGTAGCAATTGGCGCATCGCAATGGACAACAGCAAGTACAGCAATGTGGTCACCAGATAGACCTCAAAACTAAGAAATGTGCGCGACTGAATCAGGTTAGCGGCAAAGGTCAGCTCTTCAAATGCCACTTGCGACACCACCGCAGAACCGAGCATGACAATAATGCACTGGCTAACGAGCGCCGGATAAATCCGCTGTAGAGATGGCGGCAAGATCACGCGGAAAAATGTCTGACTGCGGCTCAACCCCAGCACCCGCCCAGCTTCCCATTGGCCTTTAGCACTGGCCTGAATCCCAGCGCGGATAATTTCGGTACTGTAAGCGCCCAAATTTATTATCATCGCCAGCACAGCGGCTTGCCCGGCACTGAGCTTTAGCCCTAGCGCCGGTAAACCGAAAACAATAAAAAATAGCTGCACAACAAATGGGGTATTACGCACTATTTCCACATAACCGCCCCACACACGCCGCAAGATGACACTACCGCTCGCATTATTGTCACTACAGCGGATCGCCGCACCGACAATCCCCAGTGCCATGCCGCCAATCGTCGCCATGGCCGTTAGCTCAATGGTGGTCAACAGGCCCGACAATAATTCGGGTAAGTAAGGCCACAGAGCAGAGAAATTCAGCTGATAGGTCATAGCCCGCTCCTGTTATGCGCCAAGAGCAGCAGGTAACGGAGCCTTTAACCATTTTTCTGACAAGCCGTTGAGCGTCTGGTCCTGCAATGCTTCCTCAATCAGGGCATCCACTTTCGCTTTCAGTGCCGGTTCACCTTGGCGTAAGCCGATATAGCAAGGCGAATCTTTCAGCATAAATTTTGCCACTGGCGCATGAGCCGGGTTCTGACGAGCTAATGCACTGACTACCAGATTGCCGGTCGCCAGATAATCGACCTGGCCCGACAAATAAGCTGACAATGTGGTGTTGTTATCCTCATAGCGCTTTATTTGAGCCTCTTTGGGCGCTAACTCACTCAGCACCATGTCTTCAACCGCCCCGCGGGTGACGCCGACTGTTTTCCCCGCCAATTGCTCAGGTTGTTTTAGCGCATCGTCCTTCGCACCAAACACCCCAAGGAAAAATGGCGCGTAAGCCCGGCTAAAGGCGATGGCTTTTTCTCGCTCCGGGTTTTTGCCCAAGCTTGAAATCACTAAATCCACTTTATCGGTTTGCAGATAGGGCACCCGATTCGCACTGGTCACTGGCACCAGTTGCAACTTTAGTTTCATCTTATCGGCCAGATAATGGGCCATATCGATGTCATAGCCCTGGGGCTGAAGGTCGGTCCCCACAGAACCAAAAGGGGGAAAATCTTGCGGAACCGCGACACGTAATACGCCACGTTGCTGAATTTGTTCTAATTGATCGGCTAAAACAGCAGGTGCCTGAACCAATATCAATGCAGCACCCAACCAGGCCAACATCCGCTTTTTCATGTTCATAGCATATCTCCGATAAGTCAGTAATGAAACGATAGATTCTTAGAGTTGATTTACTGAAACCATCGTTGCAACTACTGTGCCAATGATCATTGAGGCAAAATGGCCGATATTTAGCCGGGTTAGCTAGAATTAAGGGAATTAATAAAGGAAGGAGAATCACAACAAAGGTGCAAATCAATCATCAAAATGCACCATAAAAGAGCATCAGGTCACCCAAGAGGGAGAAACCTACTGTATCGCCAGAGACAAGAGATTAGCGCTGTTCTAATTCACCAAAAGAGTCATACAGATCAGCAATTTGATGAATTCGCTGTCGCCCTTGTGCCAGTATCTCATGCAATAACGCATTACTCAGTAAATTGGCCAAACTCATTGCCGAAGAGTAGCTATCAAAAGCAGAAACACTGTCGAGTGGCGTGGTCAAGCGCCAGCGCGCTAGCGGCAGCAAAGACTGGGCCTGCGGCTCACAAATCAGCAGTGTTGGCACACCCAGCACCTGCATGTGCAGTAGAATCTCGCGAATAACTGTAGGCCGTCGGCGGAAGGCCACCACAATGACCACGTCGCGCTGACTGATATCCACCAGTTCCTCAGACAATGTCTGCGCCACTTGCGGTATGAGCTGGACATGTGGACGGACTTGCAGCAGCTGCTGGCGCAAATGTAGCGCCACCGGATAGCTATTACGCAACCCCAACAACAGGATGCGCGGTGCTTGCACCAGCGCGCTGATGACCTCACCAAATTGCTGGCTATCTAATTGATTGACCCAGTGAGTCAGATTCGCCATCTCCTGCTTGTAATGGCGCGCCAGCAAAGTATTCCCCTGCACAGCATCACGGTTATCCGTCAATGGCATGCCGCTTTGGCGTAAGGTGCGTACCTCGTCCCGCATCTCGCGATAACTGCTATAACCCAGCCGCTTAAACAACCGGCTGACCGTGGCCTTAGACACGCCGCTCAGCCGCGCCAGCTCGGCACTGTTATAACTGATCAGATCATCAAAATGGTCAAAGATAAAATCGGTAACGCGCTGTTCCTGCGGGGTTAATTGCGCATAATGCGCCCGCAAGCGCTCATCAATCTGTTTCACACCTTTCTCCGGCCGATGAAACTATCGTTTCAGCATAGCTATTTTTGCGGAACATAGCACACAAGCCCTCGCGGATAATATGAGAATTTTCATTCTCAGCAGCAAACCCGACATTCTGGAACGCCTCTTGCTTAGCTTCTGCTACCGCAGTTTTTCTGTTTCAGTAACTGAATAAGAAGGAAAGCCAGATGATCAACAGCAATATGGCACCGCGAGGGATGGCGGTCACTCCGCACCATTTAGCCAGTGAAAGTGCTTTGGCGGTGTTACGTGAAGGCGGTAATGCTATTGAAGCGATGGTCGCGGCCGCTGCCACCATTGCCGTGGTTTACCCGCACATGAATGGATTGGGCGGCGATGGCTTCTGGCTTATTGTTCCCGCGCAAGGGGAGCCGATTGCTATTGATGCCAGCGGATCAGCAGGATCGCTCGCTACCTTGGAGCGCTACAGTGAATATCAACAGATCCCACACCGTGGCCCTGCCGCTGCATTGACGGTTGCCGGTACTGTCGGCGGTTGGGAAGAAGCTCTGAATGTCGCCAGCGAGCTGAGCAATAATACTTTGCCACTGCACCGTCTGTTAGCTGATGCCATTAGCTATGCAACGCGGGGCATCCCGGTCACACCATCACAAGCCGCCGCCACTCAGGCCAAATATCATGAGCTGGCTCACTTTCGTCATTTCGCCGATGTCTTTATGCCACAGGGCAAAATTCCCCATGCCGGTGAACGTTTTGTGCAGCCACAGTTAGGTCAAACTCTAACTGCGCTGGCTGAACAGGGGTTGAGCAGTTTCTATCGCGGCCCACTGGGCGAAAAAATCATCATGGATATGACTGCCGCTGGAATGCCGATAACCGCACAAGATCTGGCGGAGTATCGTACCAAACGCCGCACGCCACTGCGGTTACAGCACCAACAAGGTGAGATATTCAACCTGACGCCGCCGACCCAAGGGCTGGTGTCACTGGCGATCCTCGGGCTAGCTGACCGCAAACCTGTCGCCCAAATGAGTGAAGGCCAAACCATTCACACTCTCGTGGAAGCGACCAAATTAGCTTTTAGCCTGCGTGATCAAGTGATTACCGATCCGCTGTGGATGGAGCATTGCCCGCAGTCATTACTGGAAAAAGAGCCTTTGGACCAGCTGGCGGCTTATATCAATGATGAACAGGCCGCCGATTGGGGCCATGGCCGTGGGCCGGGCGACACCGTGTGGCTCGGCGTCATTGATAGCAACGGTCTGGCAGTCTCTTTCATCCAGAGTATTTATCATGAATTTGGCAGCGGAGTATTACTGCCGGAAACCGGTATTGTTTGGCAAAACCGTGGGGCATCTTTCAGTCTTGATCCACAGCATCTGTTAGCGTTAGCTCCGGGCAAGCAACCATTTCATACACTCAATCCTGCTGCCGCACGGCTAACTGATGGCCGAACACTGGTGTATGGCGCCATGGGCGGCGATGGTCAGCCACAAACTCAGGCGGCGGTATTTGTTCGCCACATAGTACAAGGGCTCCCGTTGCAACAAGCCATCACCGCACCACGCTGGCTGCTGGGCCGCACTTGGGGAGAAAGCTCAGACTCACTGAAATTAGAAGCGCGCATCGGAGCAGAAACTCTCGCCTACCTGCGCCAACGCGGGCATCAAGTTGAGCTGTTACCCGACTTCAGTGAGGCTGTCGGCCACGCGGGTGCCATCGTGCGCCACGGTAACGGCATGTTGGAAGGCGCATTTGATCCACGCAGTAATGGCAGCGCCGCCGGTTATTGATTTCACCACAATTTAGAACAGGAATTGTTATGAAGAAAACATCAGAAAAAACCGCCATGGATTGGGCTGCTTATATTCAGCAAATGGAAGTCTTGTTGGCATTAGAGCTGGATGACACCCGCCGCGCCGCATTGCTAGTGCAATTTGAACGTATTGCCGCCATGGCTGGCCCATTGATGGCGGTGCCCCTGGATGAAAAACAAGAAATAGCCGGGGTATATCGGCTATGAAACAGATTCCAACCCTGACCATCAGCGAGATCCAACAGGCCCTAAATCGCGGCGAACTCTCTGCACAGGAAATTGCGCTACAAACACTCGATACCATCAGCGCAGCCAATCCTGCCATCAATGCCTATACCCAAGTCACCGCAGACCGCATGCTCAGCGAAGCTTATCGGCTCGATACTTTGCGCGCCAAAGGCCAAAGCTTACCGGCACTGGCGGCCATCCCTTATGCCGTGAAAAATCTGTTTGATGTTGAGGGACAAACGACACTGGCCGGTGCCAGCCTGTTTTGCGAGCGGGCACCAGCCCAACAAGATGCGGCGGTTATTTCGCGTTTGGCCCGCCAAGGAGCGATGCTGTCCGGCATGTTGAATATGGATGCCTATGCCTATGGTTTTACTACCGAAAACAGCCACTATGGTGCCACTCGCAACCCTCGGGATCTCAGCCGCATCGCCGGTGGCTCCTCAGGAGGCTCGGCGGCAGCGGTTGCCGCAGGGCTAGTGAATTTTTCACTTGGCAGCGATACCAATGGCTCGATTCGGGTGCCAGCCTCATTGTGTGGCATTTTTGGGTTGAAACCGACCTTTGGCCGACTATCACGCACGGGTACTCATCCATTTGTCGCCAGTTTGGACCATATCGGCCCGATGGCGCGCTGCACGCAAGATCTGGCGGCAGTCTATGATGCCATGCAAGGCACGGATATAAATGACAGTTTTCAATCGGAGAAACCCGTTACGCCCTGTCTTAGCCAACTGCCACGCGGGCAACAAGGTTTGAGAAGTGCTGTTTTGGGGGGCTATTTCCATCAATGGTGCGACGATGATGCTAAAGCTGCGCTACAAGCTGTAGCCAAAGGGTTAGAAGCCAGTGCTGAAATCGAGATGCCACAGAGTGATTTAGCTCGTTCAGCCGCATTCATTATCAGTGCTGCCGAGGGCGGAAATCAGTATCTACCGGCACTGAGAAAATCCCCTCAGCGCTTTGAACCACTATCCCGTGAGCGACTATTAGCGGGAGCCATGCTACCCGCAAGTTGGTATGTTCAAGCCCAGCGTTTTCGCCATCATTTCCGGCAAAAAATTCTGCCACTATTTGAGCACTGGGATATCTTGCTGGCCCCCGCCACCCCTTGTAGCGCCACACTGATTGGTCAGGAAATCATGCATATTAATGGCAGCGACTTACCTATTCGCGCCAGTATGGGGATGCTGACCCAACCTATTTCTTTCCTCGGCCTGCCCGTCGTCACCGTGCCCCTGAAAACCGCGGGTGGGTTGCCGATAGGCATTCAACTGATTGCAGCACCATGGCGAGAAGACCTCTGTTTACGGGCTGCTTATGCATTAGAACAACAAGGATTGGTTAGCGCGCCAGTCAGCTCCATCATCTAATAAGAACTTTTTCCGATGAGAATAAGACAATGAAAAATGAGTTTATTGATCGCCCGGCGATCCTTGCGCAAGTGAATGCGGCATTTTATCGCTATGAACAAGCATTGATCAGTAACGATATTCCTGTTTTGGACGAACTGTTTTGGCACGACGACCGCACTGTGCGTTTTGGTGCTGGAGAGGATCTGTTTGGCATTGATGCCATCAGGGAATTTCGCCAAAAACGCCCTTCACAAAGTTTGGATCGCCGGTTAGAGAATACCGTAATCACCACTTTTGGTGAGGATATGGCAGTAGCCAGCACCGAGTTTTATCGCGAAGGCAGTTCACGGGTTGGCAGGCAAATGCAGACGTGGGTTAAGTTGCCCTGCGGCTGGCGGATTGTGGCAGCACATGTGAGTTTGATTTCAGAGTAGTTTTTTACCAAAGGGGCTTTTGGAATCAGGGAGTTGATTCAATTCTTATGTTCAGAATTTACTATCGGCTCGGGTTTCGGTTGAGATGGCGGGAAACAGATAACTGCCGAACGATTATCAACCGAAACCCGATCCGAAATTAATCACTTGAAAATTATCCATTGGTTTATCATTCCCATTTATCTAATACTGTCACACTTTTCAATTCAGAATAATTTCCCATGACACAAAAAACCGAAATCCCCGGTTTAAGCCCAGCATTGATTGTATTGATGTCAGTCGCCACCGGACTGGCGGTTGCCAGCAACTATTATGCCCAGCCACTGCTGGAAACCATCGCCCAAGCTTTTAATCTTTCGGTCAATCAGGCCGGTTTTATCGTGACAGCAGCCCAGTTGGGCTACGCCGTCGGGTTGATGTTCCTGGTTCCACTAGGAGATATGTTTGAACGCCGCGGATTAATTGTCGGCATGACTCTGCTGGCTGCGGGCGGCATGTTGATTACCGCTTTGTCGCAAAACCTCACCATGATGATTGTCGGCACCGCCCTCACCGGCCTGTTCTCTGTCGTGGCGCAATTACTGGTGCCATTGGCGGCTACACTGGCTGCACCGGAAAAGCGCGGTAAAGTGGTCGGCATAATCATGAGCGGCCTGTTATTGGGCATCTTGCTGGCACGGACGGTGGCGGGGGCATTGGCATCCATTGGCGGCTGGCGCACCATCTATTGGGTCGCCAGCGTATTAATGATAATCATGGCTCTGACATTATGGCGCTATCTGCCGCGCTATAAGCAGCATACTGGCCTGAATTACGGCCAGTTGCTCAGCTCGATATTCTCTCTCTTTATCCGTACCCCAGTACTGCGCACCCGCGCCTTACTTGGCGCGCTATCTTTCGCTAACTTCAGTGTGTTGTGGACCTCAATGGCCTTTTTGCTGGCCTCACCGCCGTATGGCTATTCAGAAGCGGCTATCGGGTTATTTGGTTTGGTCGGGGCTGCGGGAGCATTGATGGCGACCAAAGCAGGTCAGTTAGCCGATAAAGGTAAAGCACGCATTACCACCAGCGTCGGCTTGGTATTGCTGCTGCTGTCGTGGATACCCATCGCCTTGGGGCAACACTCAATTCTTGCGCTGATTATCGGGATAATTGTGTTGGACTTGGCGGTTCAAGGGGTTCATGTCACCAATCAGAGCGTGATATACCGCATGATGCCGGAAGCCAGAAATCGGTTAACCGCAGGCTATATGACCAGCTACTTCATTGGTGGGGCTTTGGGTTCACTGATATCAGCCGCAGCATATCAACATGCAGGCTGGTATGGCGTGGCAATCGCCGGCTTAGTGTTGTGTATCTTGAATATTACCACCTGGTTAGCGGGCAAACGATTTGATCCTCCCGCAAACCAGCCTGTCGAGTGATTTCTAACATACCCTGCCTCTTTTAAGATGCAGGGCTATTAGATATTTAGAAAGATATTACCCTAGGTTGTTAATTAGCTAACTACTAATCAATCTAGATATAAAATTGGGTTATAGGGTATTAAGACAATTACTACTCTGGTAATGTTACCTAACTTGTTATTTTACCCTGCAACCCAAAGCTGACTTTATGCAAAGCCAAATCACCGACGCGCCTACGGCGACCAAGTCGACAGCCACCTTCGTAGAAGGCATAACTGATAGCCTGCCCATTGTTATTGGCTACTTGCCGGTGGCTTTTGCCTTTGGTTTAAGTTCGGTAAAACTTGGCTTCACTCCGCTGGAAGCGATTTTCTTCTCTTGCATTATTTATGCTGGAGCCAGCCAATTCGTTATCACCGCCCTACTCAGCGCAGGGATGTCATTGTGGGTTTCCGCCCTGACGGTCATGGCGATGGATATCCGCCATATTTTGTACGGCCCCGCACTTAAGCACCGCATTCTGGCAAAGCTGTCCGGTAAAAAAACCGCGCTATGGGCCTTTGGCTTGACCGATGAAGTGTTTGCCGCCGCAACGACCAAGTTAATGAAAGACCAGCGCCGCTGGAGCGAGAACTGGATGCTCGGCATCGCGTTCACCTCTTGGCTATCTTGGGTGGTAGGTACCGCCATCGGCGCAATGTTTGGCAATGGCCCGCTGGAAAATTATCCCGCCATTGAAGCTTCCCTTTCCTTTATGCTGCCCGCGTTGTTCCTCAGCTTCCTATTAGCAGCATTTAAACGCCAATACAGCCTGACGGTTATCGCCTCACTGATGGGTGCTTTGCTCGGCGTACTGTTGTTCTCCATTCCGGTCGCTATCTTAGCTGGCATTGGAGGCGGGTGCCTGGCGGCGCTGCTCCAACCCGCACCAGAAGTGACTACAGAACCGAATGAGAATAATGAACAGGAGCAGACACCGTGAATACTGATGTTCTGGTGATTGGTTTAGTGGTAGGAACCGTAAATTATCTGTTTCGTTATTTGCCGCTGCGGCTAGGGCCAGCACGTAAACAAGTAGGCCTGCAACGGGGCAAAATGTCCCTGCTGCTAGACAGCATCGGTATCGCTTCTATTTGTGCCTTATTGGTGGTTTCCAGTACGCCGGAAATCATGCATAACCCACAGAAATTAATTCCTACACTTATTGGTTTTTTGGTTATCTGTGGATGCTTTTATAAAACCAACAGCATTATCTTCGCCACCTTACTCGGCGCACTCAGCTACGGCCTGACATTCAAACTACTAATGATTTTGGCGTAACAATTTGCCTGAATCGTGAGCTAACACACAATATCCTTACATTTAGTGATACTAACTACTTACAAACAGTGACTGAATAACACGAATTGCTAAATTTTTCTGTAATTATAACGTTTACATTATTAGTCACTATCGTTACTGTACCATTTGAAATTAATGAGGCTCCTTATAATGGAAAGTTCGTTTAGTCCCATCGAACAGATGCTTAATTTTCGTGCAAAACGCCAGAAAGATTTCCCTTATCAGGAAATTCTGCTGACGCGCCTGTGTATGCATATGCACAGTAAGTTGCTAGAAAACCGCAACAAAATGCTGAAAGCGCAAGGGATTAACGAGACCCTGTTTATGGCATTAATTACGCTGGATGCGCAGGAAAGCCGGAGTATCCAACCGTCGGAATTAAGTGCTGCACTGGGTTCTTCGCGTACTAATGCTACGCGTATTGCTGACGAGCTGGAAAAGAAAGGCTGGATTGAACGCCGTGAAAGCCACAATGACCGCCGTTGCTTGCATTTGCATCTGACCGAGGCTGGCGTTGAGTTTTTAAATCAGCTGCTACCCCCACAACATAAGTGTCTGCATTTTCTTTGGTCAACACTTGACGCCGACGAACAGCAACAGCTTGAAACGCTGACGCGTAAGTTATTGGCACGTTTGGACCAAATAGAAATACCGGAACAGTAATTCCACTGTTTCTATCCAGATAAATAGCTGTCCAGGTAAATAACTATGTCATCCCCACATAGCTGGAGACTCACGCCCTTGTCCGTCGTATTTTTACTGGCGGGCTGTGCCTCAAGCGATAATATTGCTCCTCAGTCTCAAATGCTGGATAACCAACAACTACAATTGGCACAACCCAAGGTCAGTTCGTTGGCGTTAAGTCCTCAGTGGTGGCGGGTACTGGAAGATCCCCAACTGGATGCTTTGATGTCGCAAAGTTTGCAAACATCACCGTCACTCAAGCAAGCAGCAGCGCGAGTGCGGGAAGCACAAAGTGTGATGGGCCAGGCCGATGCGGCTAATGGCCCTAATATTGATTTAGCCGCTAGCAGTACGCGGGAAAAAATCGCACAAAATACGCTGCAACCCTTCTTGCAGGCTTATCCAAGCAAACCGCTGTATGAGACCGCCAATACACTTGGCCTGAATCTCAGCTATGAGTTTGATTGGTGGGGCAAATACCGCAATCGGGTTAATGCCGCCAATGCGCAGGTTAATGCTGCCCGTGCAGAACAGCAGCAAGCCGCTCTGACGCTCACCAGCTCAGTCGCATCGGTCTATTATCAGTTACAGAGCAACTTCGCCCTGCAAGAGGTGTTGCAGCAGGAAGTCGATAACAACGAGCGTCTGGCTGAGTTGCGCACCAAGCAATATCAGGCGGGCATCTATGGTATTGAAATTCCGCAACAAACACGGGCGCAAGCTGACACCGCCAAGCAACAGATTATCCAGTTGCAGTCGCAAGGTGAGCAGCTGAAACATCAGTTAGCCACCCTCACAGGCCAAGGCCCGAGCGGCACACAGAATATTCGCCCAGTGCCCTTGCCAGATATCTCGCGGCTGACACCTAAAGGCGAACTGACCACCGATTTACTCGGTCAGCGCCCAGATATTACCGCCCAGCGCCAACTGGTTGAATCTTATGACCAGCGGGTTAAAGCAGCACGTAAAGAGTTCTATCCAAGCTTATCGATTACCGGATTTGCCGGGTTCTCTACCACTAATTTCCAAGGCACTAACCCCAATCTGTTGGAAGCGGCCAGTCAGGCATGGAACTTCGCGCCTGCCATTTCGCTGCCTATTTTCCACGCAGGTGCGTTACGCAGCAAGTTAGGTGAAGAATCAGCACTTTATGATGAGGCGGTTGAATCTTACAACCAGACCATCCTTAATGCTGTGCAGGAAACGGCCGACGCCATCACCATCCAACAAAGTAACCAGCTTCAACTTCAACAGGCTGCATCCGCGTCACAAGCCATGCAGAAAGTTTATAACGTCGCTAGCGCCCGTTATAAGGCAGGGATTATTGGCCGTGATGAACTGTTGATTAGCCAGTCGCAATATCTACAGCAGCAGCAATCAGAATTGAGTGCCAGCAACAATTTATTGCAGGCCAAGATTGGTTTGATCCGTTCACTCGGTGGTGGTTATCAAGCCCCGGTCAGTGACGGTTCACAAAATAAAACAATATAAAACAATATATACCCTAAATAATTCGAGTTGCAGGAAGGCGGCAAGTGAGAGAGTTCCGATGAGCTTACTGTGTTGTAAGTGATTCGGGTGATTGAACGTAGCCAACGCACATGCAGCTTGAAGTATGACGGGTATAGAGCGTGGAGAACACCATGAGTGCAAACGCGGAAGCTCAAATCCCGCAACAACCGCAGAACAAAAAGCAGCAACGTAAACGCGTGCTGCTGTTACTGACGGTTATTTTTATTATGATTGGGGTGGCCTACCTGATTTATTGGTTCCTGGTACTGCGTCATCACCAAGAGACTGATAATGCTTATGTATCTGGTAATCAGGTGCAGATCATGTCTCAGGTGCCCGGCAGTGTTGTCAGTGTCAATTTTGAAAATACTGACTTTGTCAAAAGCGGTGATGTCCTACTGACTTTGGACCCAACCGATGCTGAACAAGCCTATGAGCAGGCAAAAACCGCGCTGGCTAACAGCGTGCGTCAAACCCACCAGCTCATGATTAACAGCAAGCAGTATCAGGCTAATATTGCCCTGAAAAAAACGGAGCTGAGCAAAGCGCAAAATGACCTGAAACGCCGTGTGGTTCTGGGTTCGGTTGATGCGATTGGCCGTGAAGAACTGCAACATGCCCGCGATGCCGTAGAGTCAGCTCAAGCATCATTGGATGTGGCGATTGCACAATACAATGCCAATCAGGCGCTGGTACTTAATACCCCGCTGGAGAAGCAACCGGCGGTCGAACAAGCGGCTGCTAAGCTGCGTGATGCCTGGTTATCACTGCAACGTACCAAAGTTGTCAGCCCAATCACCGGTTTTGTTTCACGCCGTAGTGTGCAAGTGGGTGCTGAAATCGCTAATGGTGCGCCGCTCATGGCTGTTATTCCGGCTAATGAGATGTGGATTGACGCTAACTTTAAAGAAACACAGTTAGCCAATATGCGCATTGGCCAATCGGCCACTGTGGTGACAGATTTCTATGGCGATGATGTTGTTTATCAAGGGAAAGTCGTCGGTCTGGATATGGGGACCGGCAGTGCCTTCTCACTGCTACCGGCGCAAAACGCCACCGGCAACTGGATCAAAGTGGTTCAGCGCCTGCCAGTCCGTATTGCGATAGAGCCAAAACAGCTGGCTGAGCATCCGCTGCGAATTGGCCTCTCTTCCACCGTAAGAGTGGATACCGCCAATACTGATGGTCTGGTGTTAGCGCAAACTGTGCGTAAAGATCCGGCATTTGTCACCGATGCTCTGTCAATCGACTTAGCGCCAGTGAACCAAATGATTAGCGATATTGTTCATGCGAATGCAGGTTAATGTTCATGCAAACGCGGGTTAAGCGCGCCGGAGGCCACTGTGGCACAAAAACCGCTTGAAGGTGCCCAACTCGCCTGGATGACTATCGCGCTATCATTAGCGACTTTCATGCAGGTGCTGGACTCCACCATTGCTAACGTGGCTATTCCGACCATTGCCGGTGATCTGGGTTCGTCCAACTCACAGGGCACATGGGTTATCACCTCGTTTGGTGTGGCTAATGCGATCTCCATCCCTATCACCGGCTGGCTGGCAAAACGTGTCGGTGAAGTTCGATTATTTCTGTGGGCAATAGGTTTATTTGCGCTGGCCTCATGGCTGTGCGGCATTTCAAACAGCCTGGGGATGCTTATCTTCTTCCGGGTGATTCAAGGGCTGGTTGCCGGGCCATTGATTCCATTGTCACAAAGCCTGCTACTGAATAACTACCCCCCGGCGAAGCGAAGTATGGCCCTGGCATTGTGGTCGATGACAATTGTTGTCGCCCCAATCTTTGGGCCGATCCTCGGCGGTTATATCAGTGACAACTATCACTGGGGCTGGATCTTCTTTATCAACATCCCGATTGGGATAGTGGTTATTTTAATTGCGGGCAGCACCCTGAAAGGGCGAGAGACTAAAACTGAGATCAGGCCAATTGATACGGTGGGATTAGTATTATTGGTCGTCGGTATCGGTGCCTTGCAAATCATGCTCGACCAAGGTAAGGAGCTGGATTGGTTTAACTCGACCGAGATTATCGTCCTGACGGTAGTTGCCGTGATTGCCATTACCTTCCTGATAGTGTGGGAGCTAACCGACGACCATCCGGTGATCGATTTGTCATTATTCAAATCGAGAAACTTTACCATTGGTTGTTTGTGTATCAGCCTGGCCTATATGTTGTACTTTGGCGCGATTGTTTTGCTGCCTCAGCTACTTCAGGAGGTCTATGGCTATACCGCCACTTGGGCCGGTTTGGCATCAGCGCCAGTGGGGATCTTACCGGTATTGCTGTCACCGATAATTGGTCGCTTCTCTCATCGAATCGATATGCGGCAGTTAGTCACATTCAGCTTCATTATGTATGCGGTTTGTTTCTACTGGCGGGCATATACATTCGAACCGGGAATGGATTTTGGTGCTTCGGCGTGGCCACAGTTTGTGCAAGGCTTTGCGATTGCCTGCTTCTTTATGCCACTGACCGCAATTACCTTATCCGGCTTACCGCCGGAGCGCATGGCCGCAGCATCCAGTTTATCTAACTTCCTGCGAACACTGGCCGGTTCGATTGGTACCTCAATCACCACCACGCTGTGGACGCAAAGAGAGTCTATGCACCATTCGCAACTGACGGAGTTTGTTAATCCGTTCAATCCGAATGCGACACAGATGTATCAGGATTTGGAAAAATTGGGGCTGAATCAGCAACAGGCTTCGGCTTATCTGGCGCGGGAAATTACCAATCAGGGGCTGATTATCTCGGCTAATGAAATCTTCTGGCTCTCGGCGGGTGTCTTCCTGCTGCTGCTGGCGTTAGTCTGGTTTGCTAAACCTCCGTTTACGTCCGGTGGCGGAGGCGGTGGCGCGCACTAAATCAATCAAGATTTAACATAAAAAAACGGGCGCTGACTAATCATCAGCGCCCGTTTTTTATACTGAGCATACCCAAAGTCATTGGCGTTGCAGGTAGGCAGCAAGTAAATGTATCCCGATGAGCATACTCAAGTATGTGATTCGGGTGCATGAACGCAGCTAACAACCCTGCAACGTCAAGGACGCAGGGTATTATTGGGCGCTATTTTGACGCCACCATTCTGACAACAAAATCCCTGTCGCCACCGACACGTTCAGACTTTCAACTCGCCCGGTACCGCCGATAGACACACTCATATCACCCTGCTGCCAAGCACTGTCGGTCAGACCATCACTCTCTTGACCTAATACCAGCACCATTTTGGCTGGCAGTTCAGCTTTCGCCAGACTGACACCTTTATGGCTTGAAGTGGTGACGATGGTGTAACCCGCTTTACGGAAGGTATCCAACACAGAGAGGAAATCATCAGCATTGATTGCCTTGATATGCTCTGCACCGCCTTCTGCTGTACGTACTGCAGCACCTGACTCCAGCATCGCCGGGTCTTGCAACAACACGCCGTTAATACCAAAGTGTGCACAGGTACGCATGATGCCACCCAGATTATGTGGGTTACCCACATCTTCCAGCGCCAATACACAATCTTTCGCCTGAGTCTGCTGCTGCAGATAGGTTTCTGCATCCAAACCCTGACGTTTTTTAATCAGGAAACACACGCCACCGTGGTGCTCTGTGCCGGATGCTTTCGCCAGCTCATCTTCTTCAACCACATGGTAAGCCTTGCGGTTAGCCGCCATCCATTTCAGCGCTTCGCGGAAACGGGGAGTCACTGACTGCACAAACCAGGCGCGCACGATAGCATCAGGGCGGCTTTCAAACAGCGCTTTACAGGCATTCTCGCCATAAACACGCGTTTCTTCAGCCCGCTGACGGCGCAATTGTGCCGGATCCACATGGCTTTTACCGCTGATACCGCCGTGATCAAACTCTGGCTCTTCAGATGGCGCACGAGACACGGTTTTCCACGGTGAATCGTAAGGGCCACTGCTGTCAGAACGAGCCGGACGGCTAGGACGATCGCGTTCATTACGGCCGGAATCGTTACGACGTGAGTCATTATTACGCGGTGAACTGCCTCGACCAGCATTATCACCCGGACGACCTTTACCTGCCGGACGTTGCTTGTTACTACGGTTATTGCTGTTACGGTCGTCGCTGCTTTCGTCACTGCGGACGTACATCACTTTAACTTTGCCGTTCTTGCCACTAAATGAATCGTTCATTGTCTTCTCCACCAACGCGCAGGGCGCGAAGATTACCTGATGTCTGCTCGGTTAGCCATAAGCAAGCGCTAAAAGCTACCAACTATCGTATTCATCGAATAAACCTTTTTGGCACTGTCCTCATTTATACTCATAATAGATAACAACAACGAAACAATTCAGCTCACTTTGACTGTTTGGTTTCTCTTATCTAATGAGATACAAAATAAAGGCTAATTTATGAATACGGTATGTACAGCTTGTATGGCGACTAATCGCCTGCCGGAAGAACGTATTGATGACGGCGCTAAATGTGGGCGCTGTGGCCACTCTTTATTTGATGGCGAAGTCATTAACGCCACCGCTGAAACGCTGGATAAACTGCTGCAAGATGACCTGCCCGTCGTCATCGATTTCTGGGCGCCTTGGTGTGGCCCTTGCCGCAGCTTCGCCCCTATCTTTAGCGATGTTGCTGCTGAACGCGCAGGAAAAATCCGCTTCGTCAAAATCAATACTGAAGCAGAACCGGCACTTAGCACCCGTTTCCGCATCCGCAGCATTCCCACCATTATGCTGTATCGTAACGGCAAAATGGTCGACATGCTTAGCGGGGCAGTACCAAAGGCACCTTTTGACCATTGGTTAGATGAGCAATTAGCCCTAGAACCAGCGGCCCGCTAAGCTAGTTTACTTCATTTATTGCTCATTTGGCGGTATTCCCCCGCCAAATTAGACTGTACGCCCCGGCAGCTTGCTGTCTGGGGCGTTACTTTATCTATAATTCAGGCTATAGGTTCATTAGAATAACGCTATTTCTTCAGGAGCCCGTCGTGACGGAGACATTGAGCAACGAGCAGCTATTGCCGGTAACTATAACGACAGAAAATGCGGTATTGCGCCTGCGTCGCCAGCGGCTAGCACTATCTACCCGCCCTTATCGCGCCCGAGGCTGTCGCGCTATTCGCTGCCAGGGCTGTCTGCTGACTGAGCGCTTTTGTTTGTGCGACACCATCAAGCCTCAACCCGCCAGTAGCCGCTTTTGTCTGGTGATGTTCGACACCGAACCCCTCAAGCCCAGCAATACCGGCCGCCTAATTGCCGATATTTTGCCAGACACCCAAGCCTTTCTCTGGGCGCGAACTGAAATTGATCCTGAGTTATTAGCCGCGATTCGTGACCCTCAGCGCCAACCTTATGTGGTATTCCCGGAAAAATACGCTGCCCCTGAGCGGCAGGTTCTCAATCAATTACCTGTTAGCGATAAACCGCCATTATTCATTCTGCTGGACGGAACCTGGAATGAGGCCAAAAAAATGTTCCGCAAAAGCCCGTACCTTGCCGGTTTACCTGTACTGTCGCTGAATGTCAGTAATACCTCAGATTATTTACTGCGTGAATCACCACGTCCGGAACAACACTGTACTGTCGAGGTGGCCGCTGCCCTACTTCAGCAGGCGGGTGATATTCAAGCGGCTGATGGGTTAACCGCGCATTTCCACTATTTTCGCCAACAATATTTAGCCGGAAAACCTCATCATCCAGTGGGCCGAGTCACAGCAAGTATCGAAGATATCGCATAAAATTAGGCAAGCTGCCCTTAACTTATACCCGATAGATTTCAGGGTGCAGGAAGGCGGCAAAGGAGAGAGCCCCGATAAGCTTACATCAGTAAGTAATTCGGGTAAGCGAGAGCAGCCAACACTTCTGCAACGTGAAAGATGACGGGGATAAATATGAGCCAACGTGGATTAGAAGCACTACTACGCCCGAAGTCTATCGCGGTTATCGGCGCTTCTGAAAAACCTGAGCGTGCTGGCTTCCTGATGATGCGTAATTTGCTTGATGGCGGGTTCAACGGCCCTATTTTGCCGGTAACGCCCACTCATAAAGCCGTTTGTGGCGTGCTGGCTTATGCGAATATTGCCAGCCTACCCATCACGCCGGACTTAGCCATCCTCTGCACTCATGACAGCCGCAATCTAACCCTACTGGAAGATTTGGGCACGTGTGGCTGCAAAGCGGTGATTGTTCTGTCGGCGGCAACCGAGCAATTCTCAGAGCTGAAAGCCTGTGCGCAACGCCATCATATGCGCCTGCTTGGCCCTAACAGCTTGGGCTTGCTGGCTCCGTGGCAAGGGTTGAATGCCAGTTTCTCCCCGGTTCCAATCAAAAAAGGCCGGCTGGCGTTTATCTCCCAGTCTGCAGCCGTGGCAAATACCATTCTGGATTGGGCGCAACAGCGGGAAGTTGGCTTCTCTTATTTTATTGCGCTGGGTGACAGCCTGGATATTGATGTCGATGACTTACTCGACTTTTTAGCCCGAGACGGCAAAACCAGCGCCATCATGCTGTATATCGAACATATCAGCGATGCTCGCCGCTTCTTATCTGCCTCGCGTAGCGCCTCACGCAACAAACCTATTCTGGTGGTTAAAAGCGGCCGCAGCCAGCGCGCCCAGCAGTTGCTGAATGGTCAGCAAGGGCTAGATGCCGCCTATGATGCTGCTATTCAGCGCGCCGGCTTGCTGCGAGTTCAAGATACTCACGAGCTGTTCTCTGCGGTCGAAACACTCAGTCATATGCACCCATTGCGTGGCGAGCGGCTGTTGATTGTCAGTAATGGTGCTGCCCCAGCGGCGATGGCATTGGATGAACTGATTAGCCGTAATGGCAAGCTGGCAACCTTGTCGGACACGACTCAATCCGCGCTGAGTGCCGCACTGCCGCCTTTTGTTTCCTTACGTAACCCAATAGACCTACGGGATGATGCGACTGCTGAGCGCTACCTGGCGGCAGTTAAACCACTATTGGACAGTACCGATTATGACGCGCTACTACTGATTCACTCGCCAAGCGCCGCAGCACCGGGCAGTAAAACGGCGGAATTACTGATTGCGGCTATCCGTCAGCATCCACGCGGCAAGCGCATCACGTTGCTGACGAACTGGTGCGGCGAGTATTCATCACAAGATGCTCGCCGTTTGTTTACCGAAGCCGGGATCCCGACCTACCGCACACCGGAAGGGGCGATTACCGCGTTTATGCACATGGTGGAATATCGTCGCAACCAAAAGCAACTGAAAGAGACTCCCGCACTGCCTGTTGGCCTCACGGCAAATACGGCCCATGTGCATCAGTTAATCCGTCAGGCGCTGGCAGAAGGAACAACCCAGCTCGATACCCATGAAGTGCAGCCGATTCTCGAAGCTTATGGCCTTCGTATGCTGCCGACCTGGATTGCCAGTGATAGTGTCGAAGCGGTACATATTGCAGAGCGCCTCGGTTATCCGGTCGCCATCAAATTGCGCTCGCCTGACATCCCGCACAAATCAGAAGTGCAGGGCGTGATGCTGTATCTGCGCACCGCGATTGAAGTACAGCGGGCTGCTGACGATATCCTAGATCGGGTCAAGCGGACTTATCCGCAAGCCCGCATTCACGGTTTATTGGTGCAAAGCATGGCAAACCGCGCTGGGGCACAGGAGCTGCGGATTGCTGTCGAGCAAGATGCTATTTTTGGCCCGCTGATCATGCTGGGAGAGGGCGGCATAGAGTGGCACCATGAAACCCAAGCCGCCGTCGCATTGCCGCCATTGAATATGGCGCTGGCTCGCTACCTGATTATACAGGCCGTGAAAGGCGGGAAAATTCGCAGCCGCGGCTCACTCCAACCTTTGGATATCCCTGGGCTAAGTCACTTGTTGGTGCAGGTCTCCAATCTTATCCTTGATTGCCCTGAAATCTCGCGCTTAGATATTCACCCGGTGCTTGCTTCGGGCAGTGAGTTCACATTGCTGGATGTCTCGATGCAACTGGCACCCGTCACTGGCGATCCGCAAGCTCGGCTGGCTATTCGCCCCTACCCTCACGAACTTGAGCAAGAAGTGCTGCTTAAAGATGGCTCGCATTGTTTGTTCCGCCCAATCTTGCCGGAAGATGAACCGCTGCTGAAATTGTTTATTGATCAAGTGACTAAAGAAGATCTCTACTATCGCTACTTTAGTGAAATCAATGAATTCAGCCACGATGATTTGGCGAATATGACGCAGATTGACTATGATCGGGAAATGGCATTTGTTGCTGTGCGCCAAAATGAAACAGGCTCGGAAATCATTGGTGTCACACGGGCGTTATCGGATCCTGACAATATTGACGCGGAATTTGCGGTATTGGTGCGCTCGGACCTTAAAGGGTTAGGATTAGGCCGAGAATTACTCGAAAAGATGATTCAATATACGCGCAGCCACGGGCTAACACGGCTTACTGCGGTCACCATGCCCAATAACCGCGGCATGATAGGTTTGGCAAAGAAACTCGGTTTTAGTATTGATGTACAGATGGAGGATGGAATCGTTAATTTGGAGCTGACACTTTGATTTCAATTACATGAATCAAAGTGATATAGGCCACATAGATTAGCGATTCGGTCTGCGGCAGGCAAAACTTGCGCACAATCCGGAAAAGTAGTGGTATTATCGCCCGACTCTATGGATTAGTGTTTTTTTGGATATGGCGGTTTTGCCATCAAATAACAAGAGAAGAAGCGCACTGTGATGTTGTCAAAATTCAAACGTAGCAAACATCAACAACACCTTGCACAACTGCCCAAACTCCCCCAGCCAGTTGATGATGTCCAAACGCTTTATTGCCCCAAGGTTTTCCGCTCAACACTGCTGGAATTAATAGGCCAGGCGACCAAACGTATTTATCTGGTGGCGCTTTACCTTGAGCAGGATGATGCAGGCCGTGACGTGATGAACGCCCTCTATCAGGCAAAGCTTCTGAACCCTGAACTGGAAATTTGTGTGCTAGTCGACTGGCATCGTGCCCAGCGTGGCCGCATCGGAGCCGCAGCAGTCAACACCAATGCTGATTGGTATTGTGAGATGGCAAACAAGCATCCGGATGTCTGTGTTCCGATTTACGGTGTTCCGGTCAATACCCGTGAAGCCCTTGGTGTGTTGCATCTAAAAGGTTTTATTATTGATGACACCGTGATTTACAGTGGTGCCAGCATCAATGATGTCTATCTCCATCAAAATGATAAGTATCGTTATGATCGCTATCAATTGATCACGAATCCATCATTAGCCAATATTATGATTGATTACGTGAAGCAGCGGGTACTCAGTGCAGGAGCGGTTCAGCGCCTTGATCGTACCGATCGGCCAACCAACCCTGAGATCAAAAACGAAACTCGGCAGTTTCGCTCATCATTGCGTGATATCGGTTATCAATTTCCAGCACAAGCTAGCAATGATGAATTGGCTGTTACCCCACTCGTTGGGTTAGGTAAAAAGAGCCAACTGAATAAAACTATTCATCATTTGATGGCTTCCGCTGATGAACGCCTCACGATTTGTACACCCTACTTTAATCTGCCCGCGCTGTTAGTGCGTAATATCATTTATCTACTGCGCGAAGGTAAACAGGTCGAGATTATTGTTGGCGACAAAACAGCAAATGACTTTTATATTCCCGAAGATCAGCCATTTAAGATTATCGGTGCATTGCCCTACTTATACGAAATCAACTTACGCCGCTTTCTCAGCCGCTTGCAGCGCTTTGTTGATAGTGGGCAACTTATTGTTCGCTTATGGAAAGATGGCGATAACACCTACCATCTGAAAGGAATGTGGGTCGATAATAACTGGCAATTGATCACCGGTAATAATCTTAATCCACGGGCATGGCGTCTGGATCTGGAAAATGCCATTTTGATCCACGACCCTAAACATGAGATGCATGAGCAGCGGGCAAAAGAGCTCGAGTGTATCCGCACCCATACTAAAGTGGTTTCACACTACCTTGAGCTGGAGAATATTCAGCAATATCCGGTCAAGGTACGCAAACTGATCCGTCGTCTACGTAGAATTCGTATCGACCGACTCATTAGCCGTATTCTGTAAATCTAAAATATAAAAACCCGGTTCTATGCCGGGTTTTTTGTCTCTAGCCAGAGGAGAGAGAGCATGCGGTGCTCACCTTATCTTCGCCCTTTAATTATTGCCCCGCTCCTTTTTATCAGTACTGCATGTACCCATATGGCCAATGACAGTTGGACAGGGAAAGACAAAGCACAACATTTCTTTGCTTCTGCCGCTTTAGCCGCCGCAGGTACAGCTTATGGCGAGCATCAAAATTGGTCAGATGCGAAAAGTCGTAACTTTGGTTTACTGTTCTCGATAGGTATAGGTGCGGGTAAAGAGTTATATGATAGCCGGCAAGATGGTACGGGCTGGAGCTGGAAAGATTTTGCCTGGGATGTCGCCGGCGCAGTGACTGGTTATAGCCTCTATCAAGCGGTTAACTAATGCAAAATCAGCTAAATAACTGCATATGCAATTCATCTTTCGTTAAGTTATCACCAAATTACAGACATAAAAAAAGCCCTCTGCGCAGCAGAAGGCTTTCTCTTGTATCCCAAATCCCACATAGCAAAAACCCCACGCTTTTGGCATGGGGTCTCGGCTTGATTTGATGTCTGGCAGTGTATGAATGGCTTTCCTGCCATTCGCCCTTCGGGCCGTTGCAAGCAACGTTAAAAATCGTTCCCGACGATTTTTTCCTACTGTATTCGTCTCATCTTCAGGATGAGCCTCACCCCGTTGGGGCCAGCGCAAGCGCTGTTCAAACTGCCTGCGCAGTTTGTCGCATGCATGCTCGAGCCGCACACCACATAAATGAGATAAACAAAAAAGGCCACCCGCTAGGGTAGCCTTTTTTGTTTATTTGATGCCTGGCAGTGTCCTACTCTCGCATGGGGAGACCCCACACTACCATCGGCGCTACGGCGTTTCACTTCTGA
>NZ_CABHWW010000025.1 GCF_902170305.1 Yersinia alsatica
TTTCTGCACTGTTCAATGCCAGCATTAAACTATTTATTTTTTTATAATCATCAGGTGTTTGCTGTATAGACAATTGGTGAGTTATTAATGTTTTTTCTTTTATCAATAAAGTTTTTTTCTGTTGGATTGATATAGTTTGATACTTAATACCGTCTTCCAGCTCAGTAATATGTCGCATTGCTTATTTACCTGTCGTTAAAAATTCATCGGTATTTGTATTAAGCTATTCTCTTTTAATAGTGAAAGCCCCTGCTCTGAGATAAAAATGATTTTATAGCCATTTTGCAGCACCGTTCCTTGCTGCAAACGAGTTCCATTAGCCAGTTGTACAAATTTTGCATGGTTATTCCCGCCATAGCTGGCAATCGCCGCAGGAAGAAGTTGGGTCGTTTGATCTGAGGCGGGGATATTCTGATATCTCACGGGTAATTCGTCAGATTGCGGCCCAGCTAATGTTGTCAGCATCTGTTTGAGTTGCTGCTGTTGCTCAGGTGATAGCACCCCACTAATAACAATGTCTTTAGGACTTTGTGTCATGCTCAGGTAACCTAATAATCCCAACGCTCTCAGGTGCTCAACTAATCGCGGAATTTGTCCATTATGGGAATTAACCACCGTCCAGCCTTTTAACCCGGCAACCGTTGCCAGTGTTTCCTGGACTTTTAACCATTGCCCTCCCATCTCAATTGCGCCATAAAGAATAACATTCCCTGCCGTTTTTCCGGTACGAACCTCAATATTCTGATAGCCATATTGATGTAATACATCACTAACACTGGCCGTCAGATGATCATCACAAACTAGCTTATCGCGAAAGATTATCTGATTTCGAACTAAGAAGTTTTGCAGCTGAATGACCGCTGACGATGACGTACAGTGCCCACTCAGCATGACACTGCCATCTGATAACCAACCTGCTTTTATTCCCTCTAAAGCTGGCTGTTTCAATTGCGTTGATAATTGAGTTGGAATATCGGGGGGAAGGTAAGAAAACAATCGGCTAGATTGCTGTGTAAACCAGAATATAAGCATAACAAACAGAAACAATAGTACAAATGTCACCACGGATAACCATAGCAATAAACGTGCTCCTGAGCGGCGAGGTATTTTTATCTCACTGAGAACATCCGTTTCCTCACCGAGGATCAATGCTAATCCAGCAGCTTCAATCACTTGGCGCAAAGGAATTGGAACCTGCAAATCGTGTCTGAAACCATTAACCCACACAGTCCCAGACACCTGTAGCATTATTTGATTTTCGCTTATTATCAAGGTCAGTACTTGTCCTTGAGATAATGGCAAGAGCACATCACACCCCTGCTCTCCCAGAGTAAATTCTCCCTCTGGTAAGCTCAATTCACGCCCATTCAGCTCGCCACTCAGCAAACGCAGTTTGAATCTGACCGCCATATTATCCCCCTGTGTTAACCGGTACGGCTTTGATTAGAAATAGCCGGACAACACTATGAGATTGTTTATTGGTACTGCGAAACAATCCGCCTAATAAAGGAATATCACCCAATAATGGAATTTTGTTTTGTGATTCAATTTGCTTATCTTGAATGAATCCACCCAAGAGTAAGCTTTGTCCAACACGCAACGTAGCTTGTGTCGAAATATCAGAGTTTTGTACTTCAGGTAACGGTTCATTGCTATTAGTCGATGCTTGCTGTTGACCATCTTGAATATTAAGATTAAGTAGGACCTCTTTTACGCCATCTGCATTAATAACTCTTGGTGTCACTCGCAATAATGAACCCGATGTTATTGACTCCAGTTTTGCCACCTTGTCACCTTGCAGCTTGGTATAGAACGTTACATTCTTATCTAATACTGCTTGAATATTATTTAAGGTAACAACAGAAGGACGGGATAAAACTCTGGCTCGAGAGTTCTGCTGCAATGCACTTAGGCGGACCATAAAGTTTCCAGTGTCACCAATGACAGTCGAGAATCCATCAGTGTTGTTTTTGGTCGAGCCACTATTAAATGAGATACCCGTGCCACCAATAGAGGTAGATGCCGACCAATCGATACCGAGTTGGCTGATATCCCCCGCATCAACATCAATAATAGTTACCGAAATTTCGATTTGAACAGGCCGCTGATCCAATTGTGTAATCAAACTACTATAAAGTGGCATATTAACTTGGCGATCACGGATAATAACAGCGTTTTGCCGGGGATCAGCAGAGAAAAGCGGCATACTGACAGGAGCTTCACCTTGTTCTTTGCCACCCGCTAAGGGCAAACTATTGCCAGCACTCATTTCGCGCAGCACACTAACCAAGCCAGGGAGTTTGACTAATTGATCGCGATATTGATAGCTAGAGTCAGCTGCAGAGGCATATTTAAGCTGGAATACTTTTACCGTTTCTTTATTTTGGCTCTGTTTACGAACTTGTGAAGATAGCATTTTGCTCAGTGTCGTTACCCGCTCAATGCATATAGGCACGCCAGTAACTTCAATTGTACCAAGACGAGAGATTGCCTTTACCGCGCAATTCTTACCCGCAGACACGTTACTACGCTGTAAATATTTGATTAAAGTGGTCGTTGATATTCCATCAGGCGATACAAACTCCTTTCTGATTGATTGTGTTTTGTAGAAGTAGAGTATCTCACCATCGTAGTACCACGTAATATTGTATAACCCTGCTAACTCTGTCAGTATTTGATCGGGTGTTTTATCCAAGATTTTCCCACTAAATTTTTCATTTATTTCAGGGCTAACGATGACAGAGACACCATAATTCGTCCCTAAGTCTTCTAATAAATTTGATACGGTCATACCACGGCTATAGATAAAGAAAGGCTCACCTTGCCACGGGATGGCTTGCCCATAGGCCAGTGGCATAGAAAGCAGTAAGATCAAGCCAGTAATTTCTTTCATGATATAACCTTACCAAGTTTTTTTTCATTCTCACTTAAGATATTTGATTTAGAAGAATTTATGGAGACAGTCATTGAATTAAAATGCTGAACAACAGCATAAATTTGCTCTAATTTTACTGAAAAATCATGACGCGTATTTTTTATATTATCTCTATCATCAATAGTATATCGGCACCAAAACCACCAATAACCATCTTTAAGCTGTAAAGCGAAATCTTGCGTATCATCAAGAGCCACCAGCATAAGCGTGATATAGCGGATAACTGAATCTGATATCATTTTTTTCTCTATAAAAAAAATCCCCACGCAAATAGAATGGTTATAATCTACAGCTCTGGCTGGAATCTCATTTAATGTAAAGCTCACAGTATTTTTATCTGAGAAATCAATATCTCTGACTAAAGACTGCATTTTCAATATTTCCAGCATTAGCGGTTACTCCTGAAATATCACATACCAATTATCCTTCGTAATTAAACATTCGTTATAGAGCAAAAACCTGATTTACTCTCTTTCTAGAATTAAATGAATCTAAAACGAGTAGTAATCAAATTAGTGTAATTCTTGATATCAAGTTTTGACTGTGGCGTACTGAAAAAAACAGTCAGGTGACTATTATGGAAAAATCATCATCACTCGTCACTCGATTGACACTATTACTGGGCATAGCTTTGATGGCTATTTGGCTAATTTCGACTGCAACGACAGCATTCTTTTCATATGAGAATACGCGCCAGAGATTAGTGAATGAATTAACACAAATGGCCTCCTTACGCGCAGATTTAAGTAACTATCAATTTGAAGGGGCGGAACGGGATGCAACTTCACTTATCAATAACCAGGCAAGCTATCAAGTTGGCTGGCGGCTTCCCATACTCTTCCAACATAATGATGCTAATAGCAATACTCTTATTAACTCAATAACCTGCAATACCCCTCAATCTAAGTACGACCTTCCGGTAACACAAGCTTACGGTACTGTTGGACAAACCTATTACCTTGATAGTTTTACAATTAATAGAGAAGAGGGAATTACAATCTTCAAGCCGCGAGAAGTATCCTATGATTATTTGCAGCAGCGGCGGAAAGAATTGCTATTACTCCCAATATTCCCAACCCACGATAATGTCTTTTGGGGTATGCCAACTTATACGCCACAAAATGGCTGGCATGTCTCAGTTGCGACATGCAATAAAGCGGGTGCATTAGCAGGATTTTCATTAAAACTGAATGAATTAGTCTCAGACAATCAACCGATAGGGCGGCGAGATATTAATTTATGGTTAGATCAATATGGTGAGTTGCTGCCGATCTCTAAAAAAAATATACCGTCAAATCAGTTATATGAAATTCTTGAACAGCTAAAAAATAGTAAGTTACATGATGGTTGGCAACAAACACCTGATTATCTGGTATTGCGGACTCAGCTAAAAGGTCCGGGCTGGCAACAATTAGTTATTTATCCGCGAGTAGGTTTTGCCTGGGAAGCAGCAAAGCCCGCCTTGCATCAACTCCCATTTGCGCTGGCTATTTTGCTGTTGCTTACCCTCATACTCTTCTTATTACTACGATATTACCTGGCCATTCCTTTACGCAACTTCGTCAATATTATTGGGGCTACCGGCCCACAAGCTATGGAGCCACGTTTACCCATTAAGCGTATGGACGAATTAGGGCATATTGCATGTGCTTACAACAAGTTACTGGATAAATTAAATGAGCAGTACGACACATTAGAAATGAAAGTAAAAGAACGCACACTGGCACTGGCAAAATCAAAACAAGCCGCAGAACAGGCCAATCATCGTAAGAGTGAGCACCTGACAACCATAAGCCATGAAATCCGCACTCCACTCAATGGGGCTTTGGGAGCAATTGAACTATTACAAAATACGCCTCTGACATCAGCGCAAAATCGTTTAGCAGAAACCGCTCGCCAGTGTTCACACTCTTTATTGGCAATCATCAATAATCTTTTGGATTTCTCTCGTATTGAATCAGGCCAATTAGAATTGGCCCAAGAGAAAGCTGCATTATTGCCTTTATTGGATCAGGCAATGTTAGCTATTCACAGCCAAGCCTTGAGTAAACCTATTACTCTTGCGACCTACGTCAGTCCAGAGGTTCCGCTGAAACTGATACTGGATGGCCAGCGGCTCAAACAGATTTTGATTAATTTATTGGGTAATGCCGTTAAATTTACCCAGCAGGGTCATATTCATCTCAATGTTGAACGTGAAGACAATCAACTCTGCTTTACCGTGGAAGATACCGGCTGCGGTATTGATTTAGAGCATCAACGCAAGATATTCCGCCCCTTTGTCCAAACCTGTGACCATGGGCAAGGAACCGGTTTAGGGCTCACTATCGCAGATAATCTGGCAAGAATGATGGGAGGGCATATAACACTGCACAGCCAACCTAACTGTGGTAGTCGTTTCGTATTAATCCTACCCTATAGTGGAATAGTGGCAACGGTACCTTTTCAGGGTGAATGTTATGCACCACTCCCCTTACATCTCCAATTATCTGCCTGGGGAATTACCTGCCTACCAGAGAGTGATCAATCGTTAAGCATGCAACAGGTACTCCTGGCTGATAACGAATTAAACTATCTGCCTGGCCGTTTATATACCAAAGTCAAAAAATACCTGGACCTTAAAAATCAGCCAGTATTGCATCAACAAGAGATAAAACACTGCTTACCGCTACAGCCATGGCAGATGACTATCTTATTGGTCGACGATGCAGAAACTAATCGTGACATTGTTGGCATGATGCTACGGGAATTAGGTCATCAGGTCACATTGGCAGAAAGTGGCGAAGTCGCATTGAGTATTGGTCAGACTCAGCGTTTCGATCTGGTGCTGATGGATATACGCATG
Organism: Yersinia alsatica; assembly: GCF_902170305.1. GTDB lineage: Bacteria > Pseudomonadota > Gammaproteobacteria > Enterobacterales > Enterobacteriaceae > Yersinia > Yersinia alsatica. The sequence continues at coordinate 5,781 of NZ_CABHWW010000025.1, forward strand.
CCGGGGATGGATGGACTGACAACGACTCGATATTGGCGCGATGATGTGGCTAATAGCGATAATTGCTGCATGATAACGGCGCTGAGCGCAAATGCTAATCCAGACGAAAAAATAAAAGCTTATCAGGCGGGGATGAATCATTATCTCTCGAAACCCGTCACTTTCTGTCAGTTGGCTGAAATATTGGATCTGGCGGCACAATTTCAGCTCGAACGTGGGATTAATATCACCCCGCAGATGTCCATGCCTAAACCATTATTAGATATGGCTGATACTTCACTCCGCCTTAAATTGTTACAATCACTGCACTTGTTACTGCAACAAGCTAGAGACTCTCTAGAGAGTATTCCCACATTATTAGACCACCTCCACACACTAAAAGGCTGTGCCGGCCAAGCCGGACTCATCGAATTACAAGACGCTACTATTCAACTGGAAATAGCGATAGAAGCTCAGGAAACCATTACACAACAAGATATCACTCGCCTCGACGAGATAATCCATAGGCTGTTTCAGCCCTGGAGTCTTCCCGACTCCATTTAAATCATCAGGTAAAGGAATAACTTTATGAATACTAGATTATTGATTGTCGACGATCATGAGCTAATTATTAATGGGATTAAAAATATGCTCATGACTTACCCTCGTTATCAAATTGTTGGTCAGGCGGAAAATGGGCTGGATGTTTATAACTTATGCCGTCAGACCGAGCCAGACATTGTCATCATTGATTTGGGTCTACCGGGGATGGATGGTCTGGATGTGATTATTCAGCTTCTTCGCCGCTGGCCAACCATGAAGATACTGGCATTAACTGCTCGTCATGAAGAGCACTATGCCAGCAGAACATTAAACAATGGTGCTCTCGGTTATGTGCTAAAGAAAAGCCCACAGCAGATTCTGATGGCCGCAATTCAAACGGTATCCGCAGGCAAGCGCTATATTGACCCAGCACTCAATAGTGATCTGATGAATAAACTGGCCCAAGGTACTGATGCTCATCAACCCGTATTAACGCCGCGGGAGCGCCAAGTTTTAAAACTGATCACTGAGGGCTCTTGTAACCGTATTATTGCTGACCAGCTGTCCATCAGCCAAAAAACGGTTGAAACCCATCGTCTTAATATGATGAAAAAACTGGATGTACACAAAGTTGCCGAGCTGATTCACTGGTCATATCGCCTAGGCTTAAATTAACAATGTCAGCCAATCACCTTCGCACTTATTCTTTATGACACTTAAAAATAAATACCCCCTGTTAGTATTACGCCAACAGGGGGTTTTGGTGGATAGATAAGTTAACGACTAGTTTTCAACTGGTGTCTGTTTCGGTGCAAACAGCGCTTTCTCATAAGCCTTAGCTTTTTTATGATCGAATTGATGTTCCCACTTGGCAATAACCAACACCGCTAATGCATTTCCCACCACATTGAGTGCAGTACGCGCCATATCCAAAATACGGTCTACACCCGCAATAAAGGCTAAACCCTCTAGCGGAATCCCCACACTGCCTAATGTTGCCAACAAGACAACAAAAGAGACGCCCGGAACACCGGCAATACCTTTAGACGTGACCATTAAAGTCAGGACCAGAATAATCTCTTGCCCGATGGACAGTTCAATACCGTATAGCTGGGCAATAAATATGGCTGCGATACTTTGATATAGCGTGGAGCCATCAAGATTAAATGAATAGCCTGTCGGAACAACAAAACTGGTAATGGATTTAGGCGCGCCGTAGGCCTCCATCTTTTCAATGATTCGTGGTAATACTGTTTCAGAGCTAGCCGTAGAATAGGCCAGAATAAGCTCATCTTTGAGAATTCGAATCAATGTCCAAATTCGCAATTTACACAATCTTGCTACTGTGCCCATAACCACTAAGGCAAAGAAAATAATCGCGGCGTACACCAGAATAACCAACTTGGCGAGCGGGATAAGAGATGCAAAACCAAAATTGGCGACAGTCACCGAGATCAAGCCAAACACCCCGATAGGCGCATAACGCATAATCATGTGTGTAACTTTGAACATGCTTTCAGAGACGGCTTTAAACACATTCAACAGTGGTTCTTTGGTTTCTTTTGGCAATGAAGACAGCCCTAAACCAAACAACACTGAGAAGAAAATAATCGGCAACATGTCGCCTTTCGCCATTGAGGCAAAGACGTTGGCAGGAATCAACGACAAGATGGTGCTCACCAAACTGTGGCTACCACTTTGTACTTGTTCGGTGGTTTTTTCATACTGAGAGATATCGACGACAGTCAGTGCCGACATATCAATGCCGTGTCCTGGCTGGAATACATTCGCCAAGGTGATCCCGACGATAATGGCGACTGTGGTGATAACTTCAAAATAGATGATGGTTTTCAAGCCAATTCGGCCCAATTTCTTAGCATCACCAACACCCGCAATACCGACGATCAAAGTTGAAATAACAATCGGCACAACAATCATTTTAATTAAGCGGATAAAGATATCACCCGCCGGACTTAAAATATTACTCACTAACCATTCTCTTGATTCAATGTGGTTATGTAAAACCGCACCAACCAAAATACCAAGTACCAGCGCAATGAGAATTTGCCAGGCCAGACCTATTTTTACACTTTTCATACCCTAAAAATTCCTCAAAGCATTCCATAAAATGCAAGTTACCAAGCATCTCAAATAGAATACTTAATCATTAAATACGGGGCTATAGTTGATAAAACTTATGGTCCAGCCTCCCGCCAGCCGTCCACGTTTTAAATCAGTATCACTTCCAGGCACTGTTCTGCAACCCTTGTTTACACTCAGCCTACATAACCGCAATGGACAATATCAGCCCCCAAAAACCGTTAATCCGCAGTAAACATTTGTTATTAAAACAGTAAAATATATCCGTAACAAATAGAATTCGAAGTGAAAAGTATAGAAAATGAGCTAAATTAAATTGCCGTATAAATTTTTATTATGTTTTATTTTTTGATGCATTATGTATTCATTCTGTTAATTCAAACTGTCACAATTCTCCTCTTATTTTGGATATTCTGCAACCAAAGCCTATTTTTTAGAAAAAAAATCAGACCACAGATTAAAAAAGTAAAAAAATTAAAATGCATATTTATGCGATTAGCATTTTTTATTTTAATATGAATATTTCAAGTTGGAATATATACACATTTTTAATTACCGTGAGATATTAAAATAATACGCTCACTACAGTTGTAAATTGATATATTATTTTTTGGTTAACAACTTATATTGAATTGCATTAATCACCTAAAGTTAATACTTTTCATTACTAAGGCCTACCAATATCCCCTTTTCACACGGAAAATGAGCTGATGAGCACATTTCTTTCCTTTATTGCATAACCACATCGCGTCTCTCCTATCATTAAGATATCGATTCACCACGCAACGCATTAAGTAAGTCACTAAATCAACATCTTTTATGCGTGATCTGTCGCCCAAAAAAGAAACAAAACGGCCTCTCACACTATAATTAACTTTTGATTGACATATTATTAACAATCTCAAGGAGAACTATTATGAGCCAAATACATAAACACCCTATTCCAGCTGCAATTGCAGAGCATGCCCTGATCAACCCAGAACAATATAATCAATACTATCAACAATCTGTGCAGAACCCAGATGAGTTTTGGGGTGAACATGGCAAGATTATTGATTGGATTAAACCGTATAAAACAGTGAAAAATACCTCTTTTGACCCCGGCCATGTCAGTATTCGCTGGTTTGAAGATGGCACACTGAATCTGGCGGCCAACTGCCTTGACCGCCACCTAGCAGAACGTGGTGATCAAACCGCGATTATCTGGGAAGGCGATGACCCAAACCAATCCAAAACTGTCACCTATAAACAGCTTCATCATGATGTATGTCAGTTTGCCAACGTCCTGAAAAAGCTCGGTATCAAGAAAGGTGATGTTGTTGCTATTTATATGCCAATGGTGCCAGAAGCGGCCGTTGCCATGCTGGCGTGTGCACGTATTGGTGCTGTTCATTCTGTGATTTTCGGTGGGTTCTCACCCGATGCAGTAGCTGGCCGTATTATCGACTCTAACTCAAAATTGGTGATTACTGCCGATGAAGGCATTCGTGCTGGTCGTGCAATTCCACTGAAAAAAAATGTCGATGAAGCCCTGAAAAACCCAGCGATTACCAGTATCAAGAATGTCGTCGTATTCCAACGTACCGGCAATGCCAGTTATTGGAAAGATGGACGGGACTTGTGGTGGCATGACCTGACTAAAGAAGCTTCAGCTGATTGTCCTCCAGAAGAAATGAATGCAGAAGACCCGCTATTCATCCTTTATACCTCCGGCTCTACCGGTAAACCCAAAGGGGTATTGCATACCACCGGCGGTTATCTGGTGTATGCCGCACTGACCTTTAAATACGTTTTTGATTACCACCCAGGTGATATTTACTGGTGTACCGCCGATGTTGGCTGGGTTACCGGACACAGCTATCTGCTGTATGGCCCACTGGCTTGCGGTGCGATTACGCTGATGTTTGAAGGTGTGCCCAACTATCCGGGCGTCAATCGTTTGGGTCAGGTTATTGATAAACATCAGGTCAATATTCTGTATACCGCGCCGACGGCTATCCGCGCGTTAATGGCCGAAGGTGATAAAGCCATCGAAGGAACCAAACGCACTTCGCTGCGCATCATGGGATCAGTCGGTGAGCCAATCAACCCGGAAGCATGGGAATGGTATTACAACAAAATCGGCAACAGTAAGTGCCCAATTGTTGATACTTGGTGGCAGACGGAAACCGGTGGTTTCATGATTACCCCACTGCCTGGAGCCACCGAGCTGAAAGCGGGTTCCGCCACGCGCCCATTCTTTGGTGTTCAACCTGCGTTAGTTGATAACTTGGGTAACCCGCAAGAAGGTGCGGCGGAAGGTAATCTGGTCATAACCGACTCGTGGCCGGGTCAGGCCAGAACACTGTTTGGTGATCATGACCGCTTTGAGCAAACCTACTTCTCTACCTTTAAAGGGATGTATTTCAGTGGTGATGGCGCGCGCCGTGATGAAGATGGCTACTACTGGATAACCGGTCGAGTTGATGATGTGTTGAACGTTTCAGGGCACCGTTTAGGGACGGCTGAAATTGAATCTGCATTAGTCGCACACCCGAAAATTGCAGAAGCTGCGGTAGTTGGGGTGCCTCACAATATTAAAGGGCAGGCAATCTATGCCTATATCACCCTGAATCATGGTGAAGAGCCAACACCAGAGTTGTATACCGAAGTGCGTAATTGGGTACGTAAAGAAATCGGCCCAATCGCGACACCAGATATTCTGCACTGGACTGATTCACTGCCAAAAACGCGTTCGGGCAAAATTATGCGCCGGATCCTGCGCAAAATCGCCGCTGGCGATACCAGCAACTTAGGGGATACCTCAACACTCGCCGATCCGGGTGTCGTAGACAAATTACTGGAAGAAAAACAATCAATGCAAGCACCGTCGTAAATTGTGCCGCCTGCAGGCGGCAACCTTAATTAATGCCTCAAAGGAGAGACTCTGATGAATGACAGCATTTATCAAGAGATTGAAAATAACCCGCGCTTCAAAGAGCTGGTGCAAAAGCGTAGTCGCTTTGCCTGGCTACTGTCGCTAATTACCCTCGCGTTATATGTCGGTTTCATTTTCCTTATTGCTTTCGAACCACAATGGCTCGGCACCCCGCTCTATGCAGGGTCCAGCATTACTCGCGGTATTCCCGTCGGTGTGGGGCTGATTGTTATTTCTTTTGTTCTTACCGGTATTTACGTTATTCGTGCTAATGGCGAGTTTGACCGTCTGACGGCAGAAATTCTTCGTGAGGTGAAGCAATGAAGACTCGCCATTGGTCCGTACTCTCCTTATTGGCTCTGCCTGCGCTGTCACAGGCAGATGCAATTACCGGCGAAGTTCATCGCCAGCCGCTCAATATTCAGGCGATCGTTATGTTCGTTTTGTTTGTTGGCGCAACATTATATATTACCTATTGGGCATCAAAACGTACCCGCTCCCGACAAGACTATTATACTGCTGGCGGGCGTATTACAGGCTTCCAAAATGGTTTGGCGATCGCCGGTGACTTTATGTCTGCGGCATCATTCCTCGGTATTTCCGCATTGGTCTATACCTCCGGTTACGATGGCTTGATTTACTCCATCGGATTCCTTATCGGGTGGCCAATCATTCTATTCTTAATCGCCGAACGCTTGCGTAACCTGGGCCGCTATACTTTTGCCGATGTGGCATCTTACCGGTTGAAACAAAGACCTATCCGTACCTTATCAGCCTGTGGCTCATTAGTGGTTGTGGCCCTGTATCTGATCGCACAAATGGTCGGTGCTGGTAAATTAATCCAGTTATTATTCGGTCTGAACTATCACGTCGCCGTGGTATTAGTTGGTATCCTGATGGTGCTCTACGTGTTGTTTGGCGGTATGTTGGCCACTACATGGGTACAAATAATCAAGGCGGTATTGCTGCTGGCCGGTGCATCCTTTATGGCCATCATGGTCATGAAGTCGGTTAACTTCAACTTCAACACACTATTTAGCGAAGCCGTCAAAGTTCATCCTAAAGGCCTGTCTATCATGAGCCCTGGGGGATTGGTATCAGACCCCATATCCGCACTGTCTCTTGGTCTGGCATTGATGTTTGGTACTGCCGGTTTGCCACATATTCTGATGCGATTCTTCACCGTGAGTGATGCTAAAGAAGCGCGAAAAAGTGTGTTCTATGCCACAGGCTTTATCGGTTACTTCTACATATTGACCTTTATTATTGGATTTGGCGCGATCCTGTTGGTTGGCCCGAACCCTGCCTTTAAAGATGCGGCTGGCGCGTTACTCGGCGGCAACAATATGGCGGCAGTCCATCTGGCTGATGCAGTAGGGGGAAGCTTCTTCCTTGGTTTTATCTCAGCAGTGGCCTTTGCAACTATCCTCGCCGTCGTCGCAGGCCTGACATTGGCCGGTGCATCCGCGGTTTCTCATGACCTTTATGCCAGTGTGATTAAGAAGGGCAAAGCTCATGAGCGCGATGAACTGAGAGTCTCTAAAATTACAGTTATCGTGTTAGGATTCGTTGCTATTGGCTTAGGTATTCTGTTTGAAAAACAAAATATTGCCTTCATGGTAGGTTTGGCATTCTCCATTGCTGCCAGCTGTAACTTCCCCATCATTTTCATCTCGATGTATTGGTCAAAACTGACCACTCGTGGAGCAATGATTGGTGGCTGGCTGGGACTATTAACCGCCGTTATCCTGATGATTCTGGGCCCAACCATCTGGGTTACTATATTAGGACATGCAAAACCCATCTATCCGTACGAATACCCTGCATTGTTCTCAATGATAGTGGCCTTCGTCGGGATATGGTTCTTCTCCATTACTGATAACTCAGAAGAAGGCCAGCAAGAACGCTTACGCTTCAAAGCACAGTTTGTTCGTTCACAAACCGGCTTGGGCATTTCTCAAAGCAGTTCTCACTAATCGCATACGCTCTATCAAAGGCCCCTTGGGGCCTTTTTTTATGGTTTTAACCAGTGATCTAACCACGGGAAAACCACCGCTTGCTGCTCTTGATAAAAAACATGCCCCAATGCAGGCCAATTGCGTGTCACCAAGCGGGACTCGGCATTCTGCGAACGCCAAATGGCATGCACTTTGTTATATGCCTGTTCTACCGCATCCGACGGAAATAACTTATCTTTGCCACCATTAAAAAGCAGCATCGGTTTTGGTGCTGCTAAGCTGGCGATATCAGGAAAATCCAACTTATTGGCAATGCCGGGATGGAGCATATAAAAAGCGGATTGCCCGCGGAGCACATTATTGCCCGGAGTCATCAAACCTTGATAGTTACCAAACCACGAGATAGCCGCGGTTGCTGCCACCTTGTCTGACAGTGCGGCCAATTGCCAGGCGCGATATGCCCCCATAGAAAAGCCCAGAACACCAATGCGCTTCTGGTCAACTGATGGCAGTGTTGCTAGGAAATCAACAGTTCGCATATCCTCATAAGCCATAGTGCCAGCTAACGAACGGCCCAAATTAAAGAAATTACTGGCCAAAGCTTGCTGCTGCTCATAGCTCATCGGCCCTCTATCACCCCAGCCAATAGCATCTATGGATAGCACCACATAACCACGCTTTGCTAATTCATCGCCGATAAACTTGCCGCTGAAGAATTTTTCCGACCATGCCTGTGCCGAGGCAAGCTGCGCGCTATCTCCCCATGGGCGAATCATTTTCTCTTTGCCAATATCAAATTTGGAGCCATGGTCATGCAATAAAACAATCGCGGGATGAGGTCCTTTGGTTTTAGGTGTTAATAACAACCCCTGCACCCGACTTTCATCAGTGATATTCAAGGCTATTTTTTCTGCAACATAGCTTCCGCGATCTTGCTGATCCAAGTTTTCTGCAGAGAATGCAATTGTTGAGTCGGGAGTGAGTAATGCCTGCCTGAGGATTTTTCTGGTGTCACTCTTCCACAGCGCGAAATCAGTATATTTTCCAGCCAACCATGAGCTTTGGTAAGTCATTTGCTGCTTAAGTTGCGGATAAAATACCGGTAGGTTGTTTTCAGTAATAGCTTCTTTTTGATATGTCACTGAACTTGCCTGGACTGCTGTGCAGCTAAGCATTGCAACCAATACTGCTGTATATGCAAATCGACCAGCGTTCATTTAAACCTCATAATCAAAACATCGTTTCAATTTAAGAGTCATGATTTTAAGGGAATAACGTTTTTTTTCTGTGGCTGAGATTATAAAAATGGCAGAAAGATTTAATACGATAACAAAGTCTATTTGACCAGATGCAATTCATCTTTCGTTAAATTTACCACCAAATTACAGACATAAAAAAAGCCCTCTGCGCAGCAGAAGGCTTTCTCTGGTATCCCAAATCCCACATAGCAAAAACCCCACGCTTTTGGCATGGGGTCTCGGCTTGATTTGATGTCTGGCAGTGTA
>NZ_CABHWW010000026.1 GCF_902170305.1 Yersinia alsatica
TAAATGATTAATCACTTTGTTAAGGAATTAATATTAGATATTTTCCTTAACTCTATCAATAATTCGTTTTTGTTATCTAATAACCAATGTAATATTTTTGTATTGTCTAGTATTTTCTGAATATGAGACTTTATGATTACCAGTCTTAGAGTGTTCTCCCCATAAGAGTCTTTTAATTTTTCTGATTCAATATGGACTTGCGCCATTTCCCTTTCTAATCGATCTATCGTTTTCCTATGGCCTTCTTTGTCATGTTCCTGTTGGCCATTTAAAAGCAAGTTAGGTTGAGTATTGTGTAGTAATGAAAGTGAAAATTTCTTGGAGTAATTATCCATATTGTTCATTATACAGGCGCATTCTATTTGTCTGATTTTTTTCATTTTCCTCAGAACTTCAAAAGTGGATTTTGGAACATTTTGGTTAGAAAGTAAATTTATAACCTCGGGATCTATGCCATCTAATAACTTAACTTTTCCTTTCAAATTATCAATTGATATACCCAATGCTTCACCCAACTTTTCAATAGAAACTCCAGACTTAAGTGCTTTTTTTATCATTTTTTGCTCTTGAATTATTGTGATTCGGCTTACTTTACTATTAGGTGTGTATGTATCATAAACAGTTGAGATTAAACAGATAACTTCAGTTTCACCTAACTCTTTTAGAGCTTCAACTCTCAGATGTCCATCAATGATTTTTATTATTCCATTTTTGCTATCTAAATAAACCACAATTGGTTCAATTATACCTATGTTATTTATCGTGTTTTTAATTTGTAGGTATTTTTGGCTCTTTTTGACATTTAGTGGTGATTTCTTTGTTGGCATCAAATCATTAATGCTAAATTTTACGGAGTTTTTCTCGAAACAATAACTAATCATATTTTATCCTTATTGTTTTTTCCTAATATTACTTGGGGGATGTTTGTTAACTTTTCATTTTCAATAATCTTTACAAATTCATCATTTTTCATTAATTCACTCAGGATTTGCCTCGCAAGAATAATATTTTCCTCAATAAAATTAGCTTTATTTTTTAAGGATCGATGTTCATTAATGTTATTCTGATATAATTTTGTAATTTCATCTGTTGTTAGCTTTTTTTGAGTCCTAGAATAGCCAAACGCACGGTTAAATACTCCTTTAAGCCCTTCATTTCTTGAGTCTAAGATATCTCTTATTTTAGTTATATTTTTACCTTTGATTTTCCCTTCATCAAATGCCTCAACGATAAGATTCTGAGAATCATTGAAGTCAGAACGAGCTATCTGAACAGCTAAATATAAAGGCATTTTTCCTGATTCGACTATTGAGAGAAGTTTACTCTCTCCTTTTTCTAATAATGTTGAGATGCAATTTATCCAACTGACTGTGCAGCCGACAGTTTTTGCGATTTCCTTTTCACTAAAACCCTCCAATTTCATCTCTTTTATTCTATGAAATTGTTCTCCCGCTCTGGGATTTATACGTGCAAAGTTTTCTACTAAACTCATTATATACGCACCTTCTTCATCTATATCTATAATAAATGCTGGTATAGACTCCTCATTCAGTTTAGATATTGCTTCTAATCTCCCTTGTCCACAAATTAGCGCGTACTCATATTTCTCATCATTTATCTTTCTAACTGTTATCGGTTTTCTTAGTCCTCCTTTATCAATACTTTCCGTAATTTCATCATGCTTGAATTTACTTCTGGTCCTTGGGTTTTCAATCTTTATTGATGATATTTCAATCATAGCTATGTTACTGTTTTTATCTGACATTATGCTGCTTCCTCTGTTGTCAATGGCATGAGCAATTTAAAGAAAAAATCAATATCGTCAAAACGGTATAACTCTAATAATAAAGCATTGTTTTCTTTTATTTTAATTTCGTTTTCGAATTTTTCAATCGAAGGTAGTATGTAATAATCAACAGGTTCACTATTTGAAGAGTTCATTCTTGCAATAATGTTAACATCTGACTTTAAATTACTTTCAAATCGTACCAACCATCTTAATTTGCCTGATTTCAGTTTGTGACATCTTGATAATATTAAGGATAATTTCAATGAGCCATTTATTGTAAGCTGCTTCTTTTTTTTGTCTGTTTTAGGATGTAAAGATGCATTATCTAGTCTTTCAAAAAAATCATTAATTACATTACTATGCATTTCTCTTAAGCTTTCATTAGTTTCGATATATGAATAATCTCTTTCTGGAGTATATCCTATAAGCTTGTATGCTCGTAATAGTCCACCAAATCTGCTGGCAACTATACTACTGGATGGACCTGTATCATCCTCGTCAATAATTACTCCTGAAAGCTTGCCGTTGCTCTTTAGTTTTTTTGATAGATATGAAAGTATTTGTTCATTGCTTAGGTTTAAGCTTCTGTTTTTTATAATATCCTGAGCCATGTTAAATTTTTCTATAGAGATAATTGGTTCGAATGCGCTCATATACTGAACCCAATTTTCTTCTGGATTTTTTATCCTTTTTGATTTTAGTTTTGAAGATGTTTTGTTATATATGTATTTACCAGTATATCGTTCGTTAATTAATATTTGATGGACATTACTTCGAGTCCACTGGCTATATTTATATCTATATCCAAGATCATTAAGCTTGTTAGCTATTATATATTCATTGTATGACTCAAAAATGAACATATTGAAAATAAGTCTTATTATCTCAAGCTCTTTTTCTTCGCCTGGAACTAAGATAACCCTATCGGTTTGTAAACTTTTACGTTCACCATGCGATAGAATCATTTTGGGAGAATTGTTGGAATCAACTAATTTTCTGTGTAGTCCATAACCAGGTAAACCACCTTGAAAATAACCTCTCTTTACTAGATTGACATGTCCCGCAAACACTTTTATTGAAAGGTTTCTGCTGTAAGCACCTGCTGCGTATCTTAGTGCAGGTAAAGTAAGCATTTGAATTTCTGGAGACTCTTCTGGTAAGTTTTCAGCACAATATATTACTTTAACGCCATGTAATTTTAGCAAAAAACTATAGTGTCCAGCCTCATCATTATCTTGAAATCTCCCAAAGCGACTAACATCATAAACTAAGACGGCCGCTATTTTTATTGTATGAGTTACAACATCTTCAATCAGCTTGTTAAAGCTATCCCTCCCGTCTGCTGATAGGCCACTCTTGCCCCTATCATCGTATGTTCCAACGATTTCCATATTGTGACTTTGCGCATATTTGGAGATGAACTCAGCCTGGTTATCAGCTGAGAAGACTTGATGTTCAGTTGACATCCTCAAGTATTGGACAACATTAACTTTCTGTTTTTCCTCTATTTTATTATTCATTACTGTGCCTTGATGCAACTTTCAATAAGTTAATGTGGTTAAAAATTGATCAATTTTGGTGTTGTTGCAACCTTTTTTGACATCTGTTGTTAAAAATTTTGCTCTAGAACAATAGATAGCGGGATTTTTATCTAAGTACGGTTTGAAATGAGAGGGAGTCTGGGGTGGATTTGCGGAGTAAAAATTTGGAAAACATATGGTTAAAACATTAATTTGTATTTTTGTTGCGTAGCTTTTAGGTGAATTTCAAATATGGAAATTGGTTGAGTCACAAGGTAGCAAAGAACCCCCACAACTTCCCTTGTATCAGCGACCTAAGTGAATGATCGGATTTAAGCCAATTCGTCGAATAACAAGAAAAGCTCGGTATTTATAGCGCTCTTAAAAAAATGCATGAGTCTTTGGCTCTCTTTGACATGAGCCCTTTTCATTGGGGATTTGAATGACCTGATAGCAGTTCCAATGGTGCTATCTGGTCAATTGGGCGCTTGCCGATATAAGGAAATACGTTGTTATCGAAGCCACGCATGACCGCATCGGCATATTCTGGTGTCCATGTCGCAAGTTTGGATGTATGCCATTCGCGTGCAATATCTTCAAAGGTATTTTTAGCCGGATACTTTAAGGTAACCTTTTCCGCTTTACGGGTATCACTGGGGGGCGCCATTGGCTAAAGCTGATTTTGCTTCTTCACGTGGGCGGCGAGCATCAGCCAGTGATACGGGGCCATAGACACCAAATGAAATCATATGAGCCTTTGCCATCATTGAGTGTATAAGCTTTGTCTGACGGTTTTGCGGAGCAGATTTTGAAATCATTTAGCAGCATTTTTGTATAACCGTAAGATCGAACCTAGCGTTATACAACTTTCTATACAAGTTTTGCGTGGCTGTTATGGGTGTTTTTGAGATTTCTTTGGATGTGAGTTTTTTAATGTATTTGTTTTAAAAGGATTTTTAGACTTTATTAGACTTACTGAGAAGTGCTAATGGTGTCCCCGACTGACTTCACTAAATCGCCTGAGAGGTGCTATTTAAAAGGGTTTTTAATTGTGGTGCTATATGGATACCCCCAATAACACCCCCAATTCGTTTTTCATGCTGCTTTCCGTGGTTCGATTTCCAGGTTCGATTTCCACGCAAGATAATCAGAATACTTCCAACGAGACATCCGTCCAAGCTTAATTTGCTTTGGGAATGCCCCTCGCTTAATCAGATCATAAAACCATTTGGACGTCATGCCGGTGTCCGCAGTAATAAATTTCATGTCTACTAGCGAGTCAGGGCTAAGTGACTCTTTATTGATTGTCATATCTGGCCTCTTATCTCTTTATCAATCCGACGAACGTAATAGCTCAACCAGCGTTTAGCCGGAAAAGTGTTAGGGTGTAGGGCGGTGATTTTTTTTGCGTGGCGGTCGAGGATTTCTGTGATGAGCGAGTCATGTTCTGAGATTGGTTTGCCATCCGTGGCTTCAATTATTTCTGTTCTACAACATCGCGCTACTGACCTGATAGCATTTTCAATGGTTGCATCCATATACTCACCATCCCTTTACCCACACCAGCCAGAACGCAGCAGCGCCACCGATAACCAGAAGTATCCAGTCGAGGTAGGTCATTACAAAGCTAAGCACATTCATCCGAACATCCCCCTCACAGCTTCATTCTCAATAGTGTAAATAGTCACCAGTGCCGCCCATGCGATAATGACGATAAAGAACCATGCTACATCTGGTATTTTTGGTAGTTTCATGCTGCTTTACTCCCAGTCAATATTTCCTGCCCAATCGCCTTTAGCTCATCGCGCTTAACCGTGGTGAACATGCAGCGAGGCTTGATGAATGGCCGCCAGATGAATAACAGCGAGCCCTTGTTGTTGCCGTTGATTGGCTTGCCAGTGTCAGAGCGAAGAAACGATATACGCCCATCAGTAATGAATCGCACCTCATCTACCGATTGCAGTGCCTGGCTAAACCAACCAACCGATGAGTCAGCAGGAACAAGCATCACCACTGGCTGGAGTTGTACTTTGCATTGCTCGGCGGCCTTGTTTACCCATGGTGAAATATCGGAATAGGGTGGATTGCACCAGATAGCCCCGTAACTTTCCCATGCACTATTCAATGCATCGCTTTGCTTTGTGAGATATCGAGCGCACAGGGCGCTTTTCTGACTGGCTGCCGCATCGAGGTAAAAGCCAAACTCGATGTCTAGTGCGGTAAATATATCGGCGGGTGTCATCCATAAATCTTTCAGGTTATCCGGGGTGTGGCTGCCGCCAAAATCACTCATGCCGCCTCCATTATCTTTCTCACTTTAGCTTTCACTGACTTCACCGTTTTAACTGGGGTCGGTGGAACAACTTGCCGCGGTACCGGTCTCTTTGATTTATCGCCGGTTCGTAGCCGCTGTTTTATTCGCATATCCCACAGATAGCAGTCTTTGTGGTCGCGTCCGTCATCAGGTGCGCGGGATACGGTCAGAATTAGTTCGCTGATATCGTCCATCAGGACACCTCACAGATTTAGAATTTCTTCGACGTCTTCCACTGAGCAACCAGAAGACAGGATGTGAGTTCCTTCATGCAGTGATACGCTCACCTGCGCTGGCAGAACTTCGTGTTTTTTCCACAATCCCTGATGCAGAATTTGCGCTAATTCATCCGTGCTAACGCGACCCGCAGTGAAGTGAGCGCGGGGTAATTTGACGATGATTGACATGGGGACACTCCAGATAGTGAAATCCGTTTCTGTGAGTCCGTAAGGTTATTTACTGCCGATAGACTTCGCTGCACATAAGCACAGCATCAGGCCGCCGCTCATTTATCAGCGTTGATATTTGTTGGCATTCAGATTGAGTAGGGTAGATATCTTCGGTAACAGGTAGAGCATCACAGGCATCAAGGCCGCATGAGCTGACGAGAAGAACAAAGCCGATTAGCATTAGGCACCCGATATTTTTGCTTTCAAAGCGAGTAGAAGATTAGGTTTTGAGTCTTTCCAGTGCTCAGGGATATTTGAATTTTCTGTACCTCTAGCTGATTCAAATCCGCGCCAGAATGCTTTGCGCATAAATTCAGTAATATCCTCCACACCCAAACCCGCCACTGGCTTGGCTGCTGTGAATAGTGCCATCCCATAATCCGGACGAATAAGCCCATCTGGCGTTTTTGAAATGAAAGCCACCGTATTTAGTTCACTTTTGAGGTTTGTGTAATTCCAATTATGAACTGCGTCGATATAACCAAATGGCTCCAACGCTTTCAACTCTGCAAGTTGCTCACGCAGTGATAGCAGCTCAGTGGATATGTCTGATAGTTCAACTCGGCACATAGTTACCGCTTGCCCTACATGACCTTTTAGGCTGGCGAGATACTCAAGCCTTTCTTTGCAAACTTTACTCAGCATCTGCATTCCCCTCACTCGCACTCAATAGCCATATCGAAGGCTTCACGTGCATTTTTTGCACGAAACCCCAAATCAAAATAAAGATCCCAATCATGTAATACATAACGTGACTGCCAGCCTGAGCCTGTAATATTTTTACAAATTGCGCGAATTGCGCTTTTGAATTGCTCTCGCTCGCTTGGGCATTTAACTGGCATCTGCATTCCCCTCAACAAAGCCAGAAACTAGCGGAATAACTCTATGTTTACCGGCATATTCTTTACTGTCAGCAACTGCTCGCGCATATCGCTCAGTATCGTGCACCCCGCCGTTAAGCATTCCGTCATTCGTCACAACAGCCCATCCCATAGGCTTTCCAAAGTTGTGACCGAACTTTTTGACAGGCACAAGTAGCTTATCGTTTGCCGCTGATAACGCTGTTTCTGCTTTCTCGGCACGCTTACCAGCGGAAAGAATCCGATCTGCCATTTTGTGCCATTCACTATCAGCTTGGTTGACCTTTTCACGCAGATCATCACGCTCTTTCTGCGCCCCTTCCAGTTGGGCTATCAGTGCTTGGATTTTTTGAGCCTGCATTTCAACAACGTTGACCGGGCAAAATCCAGTTACAACTCGATATTCTTCTGGCTTTCCGCGCATATTACGAGCTGTTAATTCGACATCGCGATATGCGGACTTCAATTCTTCGATGTTATTCATTGCAGCAACTCCATTTCGCCATGTTTAACAGTCTCACCAGCGCTTAAGCCCTCACTCAGCAAGAATGAGATAGCTAGCAAAATATCGTCTTTGTTTTTGCAGTGGCAGGCGTTAACGAAGTTCTCAATGGTGTTGTGAGCCAGATCCTGCATTTCCTGCTCGGTGAGGCGTGGTGGTAATGATTTAGGCATTCTCCTCACCCCTCAGGCTGGCGGCGAACTTTTCAGCCTCTTTTGTTGTTCCGTTCCATCGTCCATTACGGCTGGCAATCCACTCATCAACACCCTGCGCCTTTATCTCGTTAATCGCCGCATCCGTGGCTTGGGTTGGCACTTCTCCGCGCTGAGTGACGCATTTAATTGCGTTTTCCGCATCAACATGACGTCCAAGCATTAAGTAATGAAATGCCCGATGCATTGCCGCTCGGATATCATTTCGTTCCCCGATAACTCGTGACGTTTCTCCTACAATAAATAGATACTTTTTCTCTAGCTCCGCGTAATCACTGAATCTCACAACATCAACGACAAAGCCGTCTTTCGGGTCAGCGTCATGAATGAGGCTGCTATCGAGTCCGTATACTTTTATTTCAGACATAACTATTCCTCAGCAGATTGACTGCCGGTTAAATGGGGGGAGGAGTTAAGCCGCCAGTCCGTTGGCGGCGATTGACAATCTCAGGTTGTTATTCATCCGCTCAGCAATCCGTTGAGCTATAAATGGGTTGGCAATTACTGAGTTATAAGGGGTAATCCATCCGTGGTGTATTGATGAGTAAAAGAGAGTTATGCAGCCTACTGTTATGTGGTCATGAGGATGGTTCATTACGACCTCCACTGGTCCCCGAACTGGAAACCTAAGACATCAAGAGCCTCATCCATAGTCTTGATGAATTGCGGGATTTTTAACTCAAAGGCATCCTGAAATTCGCTATCTTTATCGATAATGATTGAATGCATGTTCTCGCGGCGCATCCGTGGGTCATAATTGCTAAACCACCACTGGTTACAGCCTGATACCCACATCGAATACTGCACTTGAGCCATATACTCTTTTTTTACTGCCTCTATGCCACCAAGGCGAAACTTAACGTACTGAGCTGATGTGTAAGGTGACTTCAGTTCAAGCCCGCGCCCATCACTGCACATGCCGTCAGGTGAGCACGCACAGCGCATGCTTTCGTCTTTGTAGAATATTGGTGGGAGTTCAGTAGTGACGTCATTTTCGAATTCGAAAAGTAGCCGGGCAGCCTCTTCGTGTTTCTTTCCCCAGAGTAGGGGGCGTGCTGGTATTTCGTCTGGAATTGCACCAGTACACACTTCTGCTATCAACTCGTTCATGTAGGTTTCTGCCATCCCTGACAGCAAGCCAGCGTCCTTATCTTTTTTTGCTTTCGGCTCTGTCAGAATATCGCCAACCCTTGATGCGGTGATGCAGGCTAACCGGCATTTTTTCCACTCGTCGCTTCCTTGCTCAATAGTGGAAATGTCAAAGCTAAGCCGCTGTGATGCTATTGCGTCGCTAAGCATTTGCGGCCTCCTTGCTATTAGCTAACCGGCGCTCCATGCTGGATATGAGCATTCCTGCCTCTTTGCTAGTAAGCTCAGACTGATTATTTACTTCACGTCCTGTGAGTGTTTTGCAGGCTTTTTTCAGGCCGTCGAATGTGGATTTAACCTCTATGAGAATGGAGTTAATTCTGTCATTTTGCTCAGTCGTAATTGGCGTGACATCTCGCTCTGGCGACTTTGCATTATCAAAATTATTGCCCTCACCACCTTCTGTGTTTACATAGTTGATAGCAGCATCAAGGCGCTCGGCGCGGGGCCAATACTTACTGGCTCGTTTAACGATGGTCTTCCGTGCCATCTCATCCCAGAAATTCTTCCATGGCCCGTTTTTGGCGTTGCTTGTGGCCTCCGTTATCTTAATCTCTGCGAGGCTCATCTCTTCCGTGAGATAGTCACCTTCTGGAGTTTTAACCGTGCAGTAGCCACCAACAACCGTTCCTCTTTCACCAAACGCATTGTATTTATGCGTCGGGGCGCGATCCAATCCATTGGACTCGTACACATCATTAGAATGAACTAACTTGCATTGCCCCCATAAGATGGAACCTGTTGACTGAGCAAGATGCAGAAGTCCCATGTAACTTATGTCGAGACATACAACACCTTTACGAGGGACTAAATACGCCAACTTACTAGCTGGGTTAAGAGTAATGCCAATGGCAGCCAAGTTAATGATGGCATTCTGTGCGCTGGGTGGGTTACCTACGGCTGTGTTGTAAAGAGTTTCATTTTTCTGAAACGCCTGAATTGCGAACTGACTTTCCTTGGCCCATGTCACTCCTTGATCCGTCAAGGCACTGGAGAATAGCGGCTCTTGTTGTTTTACAAACTCAACGATATCTAAGCTCATCATGCCGCCTCATCGTGTTCAGCCAGACGCCGCTGTATTTCAAGCGCCCGTTGCCATTTGGCATTGTCGAATAGAACGTTGTAGAGCGCGGTATCGAGTCCTTCGAAGTCGTACTCATCAACTAAAATGCCAAAAGCCTCACGGTCAAAGTCAGGTAGTTGCTCAAAGACTTTAATCAGATTACTGACTTTCAGTGCTTTCTCTTGCTGAATGGCTACCTGTCCAGCTTGTTCCAATTCTTGCTCGCTCAATGAGCTGTAAAGCTTCCGTGCTTCATTCATTTCTGCGTATGTCATAGCAGCCCCTTACTTTCACAAAACGCCAGCGACATAAGTCGATAGCCGGTTTCATTGTTTGGGTAGTAGTGCTCACTGTCACCGATGCGGATAAATAACCGGCCGCCAATTATCTGAAATTTCATGGCTCACCTCGCTGGTTCAATATCTCAACAAGCCGCTTAGCTGCGTTCTTAGCATTGCGGAATATACGGTCGAGCAAAGTCTCAGAGCAGCCCACGCAAGGCCACCCTGCTATACAAAAGGTATGCATGGGATACTCCGGTTTAATTAGTAGTGGATATTTGTGTGAGGAATTTTGCTGTCTTTAATCGCGCAGAGAGTGGCAATGGCTTGTTCGCGGGTTAGCCCTGCGTGTTCAATCAGTCCATTTACCACGGCGGTGCCAACAGTTTTGCGATGTGCTTCGTTAGCTGCTCGCGCCGCTGCCTCATCAGCAATGCGTTTCTCTTCAGCTAGCCGGGCATCTTCTTTCTGCTGCGCTTCACGCTTAATGCGATCTGCTGCTTCCTGCGCTTTACGTTGTTCGGCTGCGATAGCTTCCTGCTTCTCACGTTCGGCTTTAGCGGCTGCATCCTTTTTGTCTTGTTCTGCTTTTTGCTCTGCTCGCTCATGAGCTAGTTTTGCATCGCGTTCACGTTGTTCTGCTGCTTCAATATCACGTTTGGCTTTTTCTTCAGTTTCCCGCTTCGCTTTTTCTGCTGCCTGTTGAGCAATGAATTCTTCATGGGCTTTCTGTAAGCGTTCATCTTCAGCCTTCTTATCGGCCTGAGCACGGTCAAAAGCATCATTCATCAGCAGAGCCATTTCGTGGTCTGCTTCTTTCTTGGCCGCTGCCTTTTCTGCAATTCTGATAGTGATAATGACATCCATATCGTGGGCTTCCTGCCACATAGCCGAGTAAGCTTCTTCGGCTGCGATACGTTCAGCTTCAAGCTTTATCCGTTCCTGTTCGGCCTCAAACTCTAATTTTGGCAGCAATACCTTTTCTTTCAGTGCGTCCAGCCGGTCACGAACCGTCTTGCGACTGGCATCAATTTTCTTTGGCACCTCTTTGTATTCGGTAACCAAATCCTTACCCAGACCATCCAAATAAGTTTTGGTCTTAGCCACTTTTAAGCCGAGAGAAGCAATAGCGTCGCGGCCTTTCTTTGTGCTGACATCTGGAACAAACGAATTAACTTCTTTCTCAACCTGCTGAAGAATTGATTCGATGTGGTCAGGCTGGGTAAATACTGCGAGAGCGTTCTTAGCTTCGATAACAATCGATAAGCCGGTTGCTTCACTCATGCTCATTTCCTTGTGTTTAGCCCACAGCAAAACACCGACAGTTGTCAGTTATTTACTCTGGGGATTGGTGGGGGTGGGGATTAACTACGTTTTTGGGTTGTGTAATCAGCGATTACTTGTCCGTCTTTCCCGAAATATTTAACCTGGTCAGTTGGGTGGCAGTTCTGCTTATGCTTTCCATGCTTCAGTTGGTTGGCAAAAACAACATCCAGATTTGCGCTATAGTTCATGCCGACAATGGTTCCCAAATCTCCATATACTTCAACCATCATTCCGATTCTGGCAAAGTCGATGCCACGATGTTTTATCATGTCTGCAACGAATGTTTTTGCAGTGCTCATATCTCACCCTCTCGCCTTACCTTCGAATTTAGTGCCGCAGAACGGGCAGAAGTTAATTGCAACGCTGCAATCAGCATTTGTCTGGCGCTGTTCCAGTTCGCCATTTTTTTTCTTTTTGTAGTAGCGGAAAGTGAACGGCAACATAACATTGCAGTAGTCGCCACGATCGAAACGAAGCACGGTGTTAGCGAAACCTGTCTCAGCTACTTTGGCGATTGAATCACCTACTCTTTCCTTAATCCGGTCTCTCATCCGGTCAGCTACTTCATCAAAACATTTACATGCCATATCTCACCCTCTCGCCTTAATCATTGCGTCTGCCATATTGCTTGCTCGGGTTGCGATTTCTTCCATTACTCCAGGGGCATCAATATTCACATCTGCGTATCTGGGAATTAATGCCGCCATCGCTTTAGCTGAAAAGTAATTGTGTAGTGTCATGCCTGGGTCGCAATCCCCACCAATATCATTAAACGGAAATGCTAATCCGCCTGTTTTAATTTCATCTGTCATACATCACCTCATCTAGTGGTCTTAGGCCGCTTCTACTTCTTCATCTGGCTCATTAAGCCACTCAGGACGCTCACCTTTACCGAGATAGAAGTCGATAATGTCTAACAGGCGAGGGTAGAACTTAAGCGCCGTCTTGCCGTCCATGTCCGCAATATCGCGCTTACTGAATTTGCGCCATTCTTCTACCGTGTGGTTCTGGCAGCCAGCCCGAACATTCTCTCCGTTACTAATTTGCAGATAATACTTCTCACCCATAATGACGTAAGTGCGATCAGGCAGGTCGGCACCGCGCAGGTCGGCACCGCGCAGGTCGGCACCGCGCAGGTCGGCACAGCGCAGGTTGGCACAGCGCAGGTTGGCACCGCTCAGGTTGGCACCGCTCAGGTTGGCACCGCTCAGGTTGGCACCGCTCAGGTTGGCACCGCGCAGGTTGGCACCGCTCAGGTTGGCACAGCGCAGGTCGGCACCGCTCAGGTTGGCACAGCGCAGGTCGGCACCGCTCAGGTTGGCACAGCGCAGGTCGGCACAGCTCAGGTTGGCACCGCGCAGGTTGGCACCGCTCAGGTTGGCACCGCGCAGGTTGGCTCTGGATCCGTTTTCTCTGTACGACTCAACCCAGATTTTATGCTCGCCAAGGATTTTGTTTAAATCGGTCAGGTTCATTGGTTACCTCGATTTTAGGTACAAAAAAAGCCGCATTAAGCAGCTCGTTGTTTGTTTCAGTGGTCTTATTGCTGCCACCGGTTAAGTGGCAGGGGTAAGGCCGCTCAGTAGCCTGAATATTCACGCAATGCTTCGATAATATCTCTCGCTGAACTAATATCTTGATTGTGGCCTTCAGGGTCTAATTCCTCCCATGCGGCATCAACGTGCTTAGAAAGATTTGAGAGCATTTCTCTTTGCCACTCATCATCACATGAGGCTGGTATTTCTAACTTACTCATCATTCATTCCTCATTTACCCGCCAATAAAAAAGGCCACCTAAGTGACCCAACTGCTACTCTGCTAATAATCCCGCTACAACTTTTTGCGCAACCTCAACTGCTTCGCTTAGTTTTTCCTTTCTTTCGGTTAGAACTTCACGCTGAGTTAGCAATGCTTCATAAAGAAAGTCGATGTCTGCCGTGGCATTAATTGAAATGTTGCTTCCTATGGCTATAACTAATTCAAGTCCGTACTTTTCTCGCTGGCTAATGACATGATTAACTCGGTCTAGTCGGTGATTTATGGACTGAACTTCTTGAAGTAATTTATTAAGTTCCATTCTCTTACCCCTTAACTATGTGGTGGGCTTCTAAATAAGCGGTATGCTTTTACCGCGCATCTTCTGACGAGCGTTGACTTGCTGGTCGTAGTTGCCGCGAACTTTCAGATTGTCGCGCTGGCGTTTCTCTGATTCTTTCTCTGCCAGTGCCACGTAAAACTCAGCAGCTTTCTCTATCTGTGCTCTGTATTCGAAGCTGATAGGCTTGATAGCGCTTTCTATGCGACTGGCTGGCTTACGGTTCAATCGCAGAGTAGGGCGCTTAACTTCGCGTGACTCTGGTTCTACGATGCCGTGTTGTGCGTTGTATGCTGCTGTGAGAGCCAAGCGCTTATCGTTACGGCGCTGTCTGGCGTTGTCATAACCTTGATGAGCCATGGTGTTACCTCCAGTTAATGAGCTTTGGTGATGGTGTCTGTGCCTATTTCAATCACAGCGCTCTCGATAGCTTTCTCAGTCCCGCGGCATTACCCGTCGTTAGCTCCAGCTATTCACCATCCCAAAACTCATTCGCTTTGGTTGTTTTGCACTTTTCAGCGCTATTATCTTAAAGAACACTTCCTGTCGTACTTTTGGCTTCCTGCCGTGTTGATGGATTCATAATAGTGCTACTAATTATTAAGGTCAATAGTGCTTCTAATAATTATTTATAGTAGTGCTACTTATTATTGATTTCTATATGTATTTATTTTTTCAATGTAGTGTTTACCCTCAGGCATCCAGCCGAAAAAACGTCGTCAAGTGTGCTAGATTGGGTGAAATTTATTCTGTGAGGGGTGATATATGGATAGCGAACAAGAGTTTTTCGAGCAGCAGCGGCCGGAAGTGGCGCAAGTTATCGGTACTGCTGTGATGCAGCTACTAATAGAGAGTGGGGAGGTGTCGAAGGATTCGATAGCAGAGATGATAGAGGTACTGTATCAGGAGGAACAGGTAACTTTAGCCGTCGAGCTAGCTATTGATATTCTGAGATTACCGCCAGAAGGCTGATTACAGACATAAAAAAGCCCACACGGGACGCGGTGGGCAAAGGTAAAGACTAAGTTTATATATTTGTAATCCCTGATGTTGTGCTCTTAGCGTAGATGAGTTTCTTTACATTGCAAGATTACAGGCACAAAAAACCCGGCAGCGGGGCCGGGTTAGTGGGGCGGTTATTTTGCGGGGAGTTCTAGAGGATCAGAAATGAAGTCAAAATATGGAAGATTAAAGTAACCGTAACCTGACATCCCCAATAATTGTTCTGCATAGTTTTTAATATATGGGTAAGCAAGTGATGGAACGGTAGATCTTACTTCTAGCGACCTAACGAAATCATCATCAATTTCAGTGATAGAGCTAAAGTCAAAATCATAAGTGACATCCAGTTTTACTATTGGCTCTATGATGATAGTAGCGTTATATCTGACTCGAAATACATTAGTGTTTTTCTTATTTGAATAAACTTCGTTGTTTAATGTTACTTTTGCTCCGGTCGCTTTTTTTGATTGGTCATCACCAATGGGTTCTAAATGAATCCCGATTACTTTTTTGGCTGTTAATTTTATATTCATGATAACCTTGAAAAAATATCTTTTGAAAGGGTTTGGACTAATTGTTGAGTCAGCTCCCTTGTTACTGACTTTTTGCTTCCAGGGATAGCAGTAAAAATACTAGAATCCCTAGTTGGTTTTTTCCCTGAAAGTATTTCCCCAGCCTTGGAGCGATATTTTATTAATGGGTTTGTATAAGTTAAGATCGGCAATGACTCTTCTTGATTTACATCGGCATCTAGTTCTATAGTTTTTCTGAGCGTGTCAATATAGCTCCACTCAACAGCGTTAGTATCTTGAATTAGTATGTCAACAGGAATTCCGAGCCCATCATGAAGTCTTTTAATCATAGATAGGCTGAGTTTTCTTTTACCACTTAATACCTCTGAGACCTTTGATTTTGAACCTAAGTACTGAGTCATATCGGCTTGAGATAAGCCAGCCTGATCCATTCTAAATTTGATTGCATCAATAGGTGATGGTTTATCGATTTGATAATTTTTTGATTCGTAGTCTTCTATCAGAAGAGATAGCATTTCGAACCTTTCAAATGCAGCAGTCCCTTCAACAAGCCCACTATCAAGGATAGTTGTAAGCTCAGACATATAATCTTCATACTGTTCATCATTTTTGATGATAGAAAGACATGTAGTCATAGCGTGAACCCTCCTTTTGCATTTTTTCGGTTGTACTCAGCATGAGTTCCAATCCATTTAACGACAACAGTACCGTTAAGGAATACTATTTCAACTGCAAGCCTATGATTATTCCCATTTATATTAAAGATTGTAAATCCATTAACATAATCGGCACTCGGGTACCTATTTTTTAGGTCTGAAATGTGCTTCCAGCTTGCACGCTCTACTTCGTCGACCCAAGATTGAAGGGAACTCTTTGATTGCGAATGCTTCCTGTAGTAATCACCAATTAACTTTTTACCTACTAAGCGCATTCGCCACAGTATCCTATAAAGTTATTATATACGCAGTTCCCAAAAAGGGAACGTGTAGTTTTATCCATGTGATTTACCCCCACCCCTCTATGGGCTAGCAGTGAAGATAAACGATAACACCTGGCTAACCCATTGAGCTATTCTCTCTGATGTGCGGTTGGCGTATAGGAGACCTATGATAGCTATCACAATCAGAATTATTGGAACTGCATAGTTTTTCATTGCGCCCCCTAAGTTATGGGCTAGCAGTGGGTTAGCTGTCCAAATCTTCCCACGTAGCATCGATGACCTTCCCAATGATGCGGCAGTCTTCATTGATTTCAGTCAAAGGCCACGCGGGATTTAGCGGTTTAAGGAAGTGATCACCAGCGTCCTCAACGTATTTCTTGAAGGTGGCTGCTTTTTTGTTCGTCAAATATGCGACACACAGGTCACCATCGTGAACTGCCCTATCAGGATCAACAAGAATGAGCATGCCTTCTGGGAAACTAACCCCTACAGGAGCCGTCATTGAGTCGCCTTTAACTTCCAGCCAAAATGCGTTATTCCCGGCTCTTTTAGTGGAGTCCACTAACCTGATGGCATCTCTTTCAGTGAATGACCCATCAATCTCGCTAAATGCTCCAGCCTGAACCCAACTAATCAATGGGTAACCATAAGCTGGAGTCGGATCCTTATAATTAGTTGTCTGTGCCGTTGCCCTTACATGTGCAAGCAGTGGCCCGATAGATGGATTAATTTCCTCCGGTGCTACATCAAGCAGCGCAGAGAATTTGAGGATATTTTCTGTGTTAAGAGAAGTCTTGCCATTAAGGAATTGGCTTATAGCTGCTTGAGTGCTAAAACCAAGTATTCCCGCCGCCTTTTCCTGGCTAAGTCCTAACTGGTCTTTTTTTCTATCCCAAATTTGCTTTAAGCGATCCGCAATTTTCAAGTCTTCTTCAGTAATTACATTTTTCTTTGCCATGCTCGCGACTTTATTCGTATTGCTAATAATTAACAAATAGTGCAGCTATTGCTTTTCTTAATCAGTAGCACTAATATTGTCGTATCTAGCAAATGGAGATAGATATGAATCTGAATGATTACCTAAAACAGAACGGCATTAGCCAAGCTGACTATGCGGTTGCTGCCGGTGTTACTCAGGGTTTTGTTAGTCAAGTTATTGCTGGTCGTTACAAACCAAAGGGACGCAAGGCCATTCAATGGTCAGAGGCAACCAATTGGGCGGTAACACCTCATGAATTAAACAGTGATGACTACCCGAACAAAACTGACGGGTTACCTACAAATCAACTTAACGCCGCTTAATCACCACCCGCTCATTAAATCCTCTGCGCTGAAAAGCGCCCATCAAAACTAAATCCCCAGACCATCGGGGAGGAACAACAACATCTAAATCACAAGGGAAGAGTACGCAATGGAACGTGCAACCACACGCAACAAGGCTCGAATCATTGAGAGCCAACTACTGAACAAGATTGCATTACGAGGCGTCACTGACATTGCTGACGCTGTAGGCGTGGATAAGTCACAGATATCACGCTGGAAAGAAAGCTTCATTCCGAAGATATCAATGCTTCTGGCTGTATTGGAATGGGGGGTAGTCGATGACGAGATGGCAAGGCTGGCTAAGTCAGTGGCGTTGTTGCTCGCAAAACAAAAATCCCCACGGCTAGGTGGGGACTCTGAACAATTCACTATGAACTTTTAACTGGATCAATTCACAGGAGTAATTATGAACGAGAAGCCAATACTTTTCAATGCTGAGATGGTCAACGCCATTCTCAGTGGTCGCAAGACGCAGACGCGCCGGATCATCAGTGAAAAGACTCTTCACCTGTTCGGCGTAGCCGCCAGCGCTGGTCAGTGTCATCCGATAGAGCTATGTGACCAACGCAGTCAATCCTACTACTTGGATTTTTGCCCACTTGGTAAGCCCGGCGATCAGTTATGGGTTCGAGAGGCGTTCGCTGCCGGGCTATGCACTGAATCAACGTTAGCTTACCGAGCAACTCACAAGACGGAAGACTTGGAAGAGGGCTGGGGCGAAACCATCAAATGGACGCCATCAATCCACATGCCGCGCTGGGCGTCCCGCATAAACCTGTTGATTACTGGCGTTCGTGTTGAGAGGTTGCAGGATATCAGTGATGCGGATGCCTCAGCGGAGGGATGCAAAATTTCATCAATGCAGTCTGGCGAATGCTTGTCAGATATGTTTGCTCGGCTCTGGAAGTCAATTTACGGAGACGAAAGCTGGCAGGCTAACCCATGGGTATGGGTAATTGAGTTTGAGCGCATGGAGGCCAAATGAATACAGCGGAGATACTTCAATTTCCCTCTGAATCAGGAGGGCAGGAGCGACGTGTGGTGGATACCGAAAACGGTTATACCCGTATCGCTAACGAACTACTTGAGGCGGTCATAGGCTCTGGGTTAACTCAGAATCAACTCCTGATCACTCTGGCGGTCATTCGCAAAACATACGGCTATAACAAATCGGCTGACTGGGTGGGGAATTCCCAGTTATCAGAACTAACTGGACTACCTGAAACGCGGTGCAGCACGGAACGCAATAAGCTCGTCAAAATGAACATCCTGACGATGACCGGCAGACAGGTGGGAATCAACAAGGAAATATCATCTTGGAAGACGAAGTTTAACGGTATCTGTAAACCATTTACTGAAACTGTAAAGTTTACAGAATCTGTAAAGAAAACCTTTACTGAATCAGTAAATCCGACTTTACAGAATCTGTTAAACACAAAAGACAATAATACAAAAGACAATAAAGACATTAAAAAGATATTACCCGAGCCAAAGAAATCCCCTTCCGAAAAGACATCGAAATCCACTCAGCGACCAGCAGGATTTTCCCCATCAGAAGCCCACACAGAAATGGCATATGAGATGGGCGTTAACCTGCAAAGCGAATTTGGGGCTTTTTGTGATTATCACGAGGCAAAAGGTTCAACATTCAAGAGTTGGGATGCCGCCCTTAGGACGTGGATCCGGAATGCCGCGAAGTTCAGCGGGAAATCAAACCGTGGCACCCAAGGCAAGAATCCAACAGCTCCGGCCCGTGCTACCGCCGATAACTTTTCAGCCAAGAACTACGGTGTGACTGACGCGCCGGGCTGGATGGAGGAATGATTATGCTTAGTTACGTAGAAGAGATTGCCAAGCTTGAAACCTCTCTGGAAAACATCAAGAAACCAGCGGCGGTTATCGAGGGAACGGTATTCGAATATCGCCAAGCCGTTTGTGATACCCATGGGGAATTTCAGCAGCTTGTTCGTTCCATGAAAGCTTTAGGCAGCTTGCAGACAAAAACATCCTGCCCGTCCTGCTTGATGGAAAAGCTTCAGTCACTGAAAGAAAAACAGGCTGGTGAGGATGTCCGAGTTAAACAGGCAAACATCAAGCGACTGATGGCAGACCTACAACTGCCAGACCGGTTCGCCAGTGCCACGCTGGAAAACTATCACCCCCAGAACGACGAGGCGGCTCGCTGTCTGCATGTTTGCAAAGCCTATGCGTCCAAGTGGAGAGAGCGCCTGAAGCAGGGCGGAGGAATGGTTATGACCGGTAAGCCGGGCACTGGTAAGAATCACCTTGCTTTGGCAATTGCAAAGCACGTCATCACCGAACACCAAAGCTCAGCACTGTTCACTACAGCTCTGCGGGTAGCCCGAAAATTTAAGTCATCATGGGGCAAGAACGCTGAAGTTACTGAGCAGGAAGTTATCGAGGCGTACACCAGTCCTGATCTGCTGATCATCGATGAAGTTGGTGTTCAGTTTGGGTCTGAGTCTGAAAAGTTAATCCTGTTTGAAATCATCAATACCCGCTACGAAAAAATGCGGCCAACCATCCTGATAAGCAACCTTCCGAAAGACGAACTCAGCGCCTTTATCGGTGAGCGAGTGATTGATCGGATGAATGATGGTGGCGGTTGTACGCTGGCGTTTACGTGGGATAGCTACCGGTCGAGGGCTGCATGATGGACATAACTAAATCGCAGTCTGACTTTGAAATTTGGTGGAACGCTCCAGAACAAACTGAATTGAGAGACAGTTTCGCAATGGGGTGGGGCTTTAGGATTTGGAAAGCGTCGCGAGAAAGCATCGAGGTGGAGTTGCCAGCACTGTTGCCTGAGGAAGGTTATTCAGATGGCGCAATGCATAACTTTTGCCGGAATGATTCTGTTAAAAAATGCGCCGGGGCCCTCCGCACTGCCGGTATTCGAATCAAGGGAGAGAGTGAATGAAAGTGGTGAGAAACATATTGCTTTGGGTTATTGGCATCTCTGGCTTTGTGTTGCTGTTAAATTTCGCGTCCGAATCAGACCGCAAAGACTGCGAAGATCGCCTAGCAAAAGAGCTGAACACTACAGCGGTATATATAAACAATCACTGCATGGTCAAAGGCTATGGGCGCGCAGATGGGAGGTAACACAATGAAAGCATTAGATAGTTTTACTGTAGAGAGACTGGAAGAGATTATTCGTAGTCGAGACTTTTATTGTCACGAAGATACCGTAGCCCTAGCCCGAATCGCGTTAGCTGCAAAGAGGGCTGAGCCTGATTCGTATTTCGTCATTACAAGCGCTGGTGTTTGGCAGGCTCGCTATAAAACCCGTTATGATGCCGAAAACCACATTAAGCCTTGGCATCGCGGCTATTGGATTAAGGAAATCTACACCACCCCACAGTTGAACTCTCCGGAGATACCGGATGGTTGGACAAGCAGCGGCCCTGCCAATGCAGCATTGGTGATGCTGGACAGAATTGACACGATTGACTCAGCTGATGATGACAGGATTGAGGATATTAAATTAATAATCAGGCAGCTAGCCGACGCGCCGGATGGCAATAATAAAAGGTAAAAATCCAATGAAAAAAATCGATTGGCCTTGCGTGGGCGGATACGAGTGTTGGAATAAGTATTTTAAATATGATCAAAATACAGGCGTGCTGATAAATAAAATATCGCGTAGCAGTAAAGCTCTCGCCGGCGCACCGTGCGGCTGCGTTAATAGCAGTGGTTATTTGCAGGCAATGATTTTAGGCAAGAATCGTATGATTCATAGGATTATATGGGAGATGAACAATGGGCCAATACCAGAAGGAATACAGGTTGATCATATTGATCACAACCGAACAAACAACCGGATAGAGAATATGCGCATAGTAACCCATCAACAGAATAACCAAAATAGAACAATACCAAAAAACAACACAAGTGGAGCATGCGGGGTAGGTTGGCGTCAGTCTGAAAAAAAGTGGTATGCAAAGATAACTGTCAATGGAAAGCCAAAACATCTTGGTAGATTTAAAGATGTTAATGATGCCATATCAGCCAGAAAAGCCGCTGAAGCTAAATATGGATTTCATCCTAATCATGGGGATATGCATATCTGCACATCGGTGGAGGATAATTGAAAAAGGAGGCCGCCAATGGATAAACAAATATTCTTTCTACGAAACGAGCAAGTAAGACGAAACCTGATAGCAGCAATAAACCAACTCCCCCTCGATGACCACCACCCCATAACAATCCGCATTACCGACTTTGACCGATCCCTACTGCAAAACAGCATGTTCCACGCATTGTGTGGTGACGTTGCTAAACAGGCTTTGTGGATGGAGAAAGAGCGCAATCTGGTTCAGTGGAAAACGTTATTCGTGTCGGGCCACGCAATGGCAACCGGCATGGGCGCGGAAGTGGTATCTGGTCTTGAAGGTGAATTCTGCAACATTAGAGAATCAACCGCCAAGATGGGCATTAAGCGCATGACTAGCCTGATTGAGTACAGCACAGCGTGGGCGGTCGGAAGTGGTGTGAAGCTGCGAGAGGTTCGCTACACCAATGATTATTTTGGGAGGGCAGCATGATTACTCTGATATTAGTCGCAACTTATTTCTGGATGGCTGGCGTTGTATCTGAATGGGCCCATGACATTAACGGCAGCAAAGAAACCGTCATGGGGTATGCAAAAGCTCTTGGTGTTGGCGTCACATGGCCTTACTGGATACTGCCGATATGGTGGAAGGCTTGGCGAAGATGAGTGATGCATTTTTTATATACAGTGTCATGGCTATTTATGTTTTAGGTTATGTTTCCAGATCCCTTGAGGAATCCAAAATAAGCTCACTCTGGGCAATGCCCATTGCTGCACTGTGGTTGCCGATATCTATTATAACCATGAGCATTCACTTTTATAGGTGGTGCCGCAGATGACACAACGAAGCAGTACCCAGATAGCCTTAGACAACCTAATCTTCCGCAAGACCTCTCGAACCAAGCCTAAACCCCAAATCCCCGCCAGCCAGATAAAAACGTATGACCACGTTTTCGTATTGCTGCGCGCCAAATTCGACAGAGTAAGGAGAACGCGATGAAAGACTATTCAGCAATGAGTGATTTCGAAATTAACACATTGGTAGCGGAAATTGTATTTGGGGAGATCCACCCCATGCAGTTGCAGGCGCTCGATTTTGGGGTACTCAGCTACTGCAAAAACATCGAGGACGCATGGCCGATTATCGCAGCGAACAGAATCAACGTGGAATGGCATGAGTACAAGGACGACACTTTTAAACCTTATGCCTTGTCCAATGAAACCATGATTGGTTGCTATGACGATAACCCACTCCGCGCCGCCATGATTGTGTTTCTGATGATGAAGGAGAAGGGTGATGACTGAACTCCCCCAATCAATCTGCGTGTATTGCTTCCTGATGCTTAACAAAGGCGAAACCTACGCTCATCAGAAATTCATTGATAAAGCAGCGAAGGAGGCCGCCGATGATAACCGGCAAGCCGAAGAATAAACCGGTAAAGCTAAAGAAGTGCAAAGTCTGCCCCACCAAGTTCACCCCATTCTCTTCCACTCAAAAAGCCTGCTCAATTCCATGCGCCAGAATCATTGCCAAGCAAGATGCTGACGCCAAGCAACAGGCGATAGACCGCAAGGCATGGCAAAAGCGAAAGGAGAGCCTCAAGACAGCATCCGATTGGAATAAAGAGGCACAGGTAGCAGTCAATAGATACGTGTTCTGGAGGGACTACGGCAAGCCCTGTATCGCATGTGGAAACGCATTAAATTACGGAGTAAGGGGTGGGGCTGTTGATGCCAGTCATTACCGGTCAAGAGGAACAGCATCACATCTCAGATTTAACCTTTTCAATATTCACGCTGGTTGCGTTCGCTGCAATCGGGAAATGTCCGGAAACCTCATTCCATTCAGACGAAATCTCATTATCAAGATAGGCATCGACCGAGTTGATCGCCTTGAAACAGATAACACCCCAAGAAAATTTGACATCCCATACCTGCAACGAGTGAAAGCGATATTCACCCGCCGGGCGAAGCATTACGAAAAACTACGCAAGAGATACCTGGAGGCCGCATAGATGAATCTTTCAGAAGCAATATCAATAGCCAGGGAAAGAAGAGATAAGCGCTTATCGGATGGCAAGTGCGATGACTACTCAGTTGTTCAATCTATTTCAGGCCTACGCATATACCGGAATGACAGCATTCTAAGCATGCACCGGATTGTGTACAGCACTGATAGAGACAGGCTAGGTGGAACGGTTAACACTGACGAGCAGAGGGCAGCATGAGCTTAGAATCAGCATCGAAATATTTCTTCTGTAAAACCCAATCATTCACTGATTCTTCTCGATGCACTGGCGACACTCTTACTGGCACAGATCACATGGGTGCCTTTGGAATGTGCCAGTCAAGAGCGGAGCTTGGCATTAAAGCTTTCTGGGGGAAGTTAGGGTTAAGCCAAGATGATGTTAAACGTGCAATTCAATTACTTACTAAATACGGAATGAAGCACTGCGATAAGGTTGCAGCCTTACGCAAGCTAGATACAAAGATTAAGGTGAAAGTAGTGCAAAAGCTCGCAACTTTCGCATACAAAGATTACTGCCGGAGTGCTTTAGGGGTAGAAGA
This sequence comes from Yersinia alsatica, assembly GCF_902170305.1. Classification (GTDB taxonomy): domain Bacteria; phylum Pseudomonadota; class Gammaproteobacteria; order Enterobacterales; family Enterobacteriaceae; genus Yersinia; species Yersinia alsatica. The sequence goes on from NZ_CABHWW010000026.1 coordinate 24,002, forward strand.
ATGCCCACGTTGCAAGGGCCGTAAATTTATCAGCACGAAAAAGGACGTAGTTAAACATCCTGGATGCGGTGAAATGACGCCAGCCAAGGTTAAAAATGAGGCTGTAGACGATATTTGTACTCATTGTAATGGCAAGGGACACCTTTCAGTTGCGTGTCGTGACTGTCGAGGTAGATGCGTTGCAGTTGACCAAAAAGAAACAGAAAAGCAAGGGGTGCCAGTTATACGGGACTGTAAGCGCTGTAATGGCTTGGGGTATGAGCGGATACCAGCGGCAGACGCGTTCAGGGCTATTTGTGCATTCACTGATTTAATCAGTGCGGCAACGTGGGATAAGACGATAAAGCCGTTTTATGACTCATTAATTCAGCAATTGCATGTTGAGGAAAGTCACGCAGAAAGAGCCCTTAAGGAGGTAACTAGATAGCTCACTAAAAAATAGTGCATTATTTTATCGCTAGCTATTTACTTTTCCGAAAGCTGGGGTTAGAGTTACTAACAGTGGGAATTTGTCCATTGTTGACAGGGTGGCAGGATTACGCGGCGGCGCTTGTTACCCATTTGATACCGCCGAGTTGGTCACTTCGCCTAAGGGCTGGAACTCCAACTAAGCAAGCTGAGAGGTTTGCAAATCAAAGAAGGCTCAGTTTAACGACTGGGCCTTTTTGCTTTTCTACATTCGCATGAGCATCACTGAATAACGGGTTCATATCCCAATCTATTCGGGCCGCTGCTGCAAGAAGTGGTTGGTGTTCAGCCGAATGTAATTCCATGAAAACATTAGCGTACGATTTTTAAGGCTCACTTCGGTGGGCCTTTTTTATTTAGCCCTCCGTCTACACCAATCAACCGCAAACACCCTTTAGCGAAAAGTGGAAACGGCGGAAGGGCTATTCCCTACACAACAGCATACGAACCCGACCAGCGGCGGGATTAATTTCCCCAATGGGGAGGCAGGATATGAAAATGCACAACTCCCCAGATGTATGGACGCTGATAGCTGCATGGGTTGCAGAGCACAGAGGTGAATTACTAAGTGCGTTGGTTGCTGCAATTATGGCTTTACTGCGCGGATGGTACGCGGGTGGTGGGCGAACTCAACGAATGCTTGATGCAGCGATGTGCTCAATCATCGCCTGGTTCCTAAAAGACATCTTTGTATTGCTCAGTATCGACCAAGGCTGGGCAATGGTGTCGAGTGTCTTTATTGGTTACCTCGGCACTGACTATATCGGATCGGTGCTTAAGCGCATCGTTGGCAACAAGACAGGGGCTGGCAATGCAAATCAGTGATAACGGAATAAACAAACTTAAGGCCGAAGAGGGTGAAAAGCTCATCGGCTATAAAGATACTCGCGGCATCCCCACTGTTGGAGTTGGACACACTGGCGTAGTTGATGGAAAGCCGGTCGCTGTTGGCATGGTCATCACCAAAAACAAATCATCTGAGTTGCTACGTTCTGACTTAACCTGGGTTGAAAAGTCCATCGCAACTAACGTGAAAGTCCCACTTACTCAGAACCAGTACGATGCGTTGTGTAGTCTGATATTCAACATTGGGCCGACAGCATTTTCTAATTCTACCGTGCTGAAACGCCTTAACGCTGGTGACTACAAGGGGGCTGCTGATGCATTCCTTATGTGGAAGAAAGCCGGTAATGACCCAGAGATATTGCTACCACGCCGCCAGCGAGAAAGGGCGCTGTTCCTATCATGAATCGGGTAACGGCAATACTCATTGCTGTGCTGATAGCCATCTTCACTGGGTTGGCCTGGTTAGCTTTTCACTACTACGGGCAATCGGTAGAGAAGGATAAAACCATCACTACAGTAACCGGTGAAAGGAATGAAGCTCAATTCACGCTAGGAAATTACACCACGACAGTTCGTCTATTCAACGATATCGCCAAGGCCAACGAGCATGAAAAAAACCGCATTAGCAATAATGGTGAGGTGCGAGCTGCTGCGATTAAAAAAGATATTGCAGGAGATGAGTGTGCTGTTCGGCTTGTTCCTACTGCCACTGCTGACCTCTTGCGGAAACACGCAAATCAAATACGTTCAGGTGCCACAGGTACCGATACCAGCAAGCTTACTTTCTGACTGCATCCCTCCAGAGATACCCGAGATATTAACGTGGGGTAATAGCCTATTACTGAATGACACTCTGCTGACGCTGATAGAGCAGTGCAACGCAGATAAGGCGAGTATTCGGCAAATCGAACAGTCACGCATTGAGAGCAAATAATGTCCTGGTATCAAGCTTGGCATATCAATTGGCAGAGATTCAGATACTGGCGTGAGCAGATAGGATTTGAGTCAGCTTATTCCAAACTAAAGAAAGAATTCCCCCCGACAAGGAATAGATAGCTTCTCTCGATGGAGGTGATCGCCTGTTTCACTGGGCCATTCTTGCTGACGGGTAAGCCGTAAGTGGTGTAGCAACTCTGTGAAGACGTGGCAAAGCTGCGAATAGATAAGCTCAAATTTGAGCACATCTTCAGATATCAAGCCTCACTTCGGTGGGGCTTTTTTGTAAGTGCAATATCTCCGCGCATTCACCGCGCATTTCAAACGAGAGTCTTTCAGAAAGCTGAGTCTGAGAATTGCCGCTATAAGGTGGCGACCTTCTCTCGGGCGGCATTCTGGTGAACAGGCTCATCTTTCTAAAAGGTAATCGCTATGAAGCACCTAATTAAAATCGCAAATGGTCAGCCTGTTGTAAGCAGCAAAGTTGTCGCTGATGAATTTGGTCGTGAGCATAAAAACCTCATGCAAAATCTGCGTTCACTTATTGATAGCGGCCATTTAGGTGAGCTTGATTTCAAGCCCTCCTCTTATACCGACAGACAGAACAAAAACCAACCATGTTATGAGTTGACAGAGCGCGGGTTTCTGATCGCCATGCCATTCATTGGTGGTGATAAAGCAAGAGATGGGCAGGTTCGTCTGGTTGATAGTTTTATTGCTTACCGGGAAAAAGCTAAATGTGAAGCGGCTATTCAAGCAGAGCGGGATTTAGCTAGGGTTGAATACCGACCAATGACCAATGCGATCAAGATCAGCAAAGAAGCGGAAGGGAAAGAGGCCGAACATTATCACTTCAGCAATGAAGCTAACCTGATAAACCGCATTGTGCTTGGCGCAACTTCTGCGAAGTTCAGGAAAGAGAATGAAATCGGAAAGGCTGAGGCGATTCGTGACTATCTGACTGCTGAGCAAATCCGGGCCATTACTGAGCTTCAGCGGGCAGATACGGTATTCATCAACATGGGATGGGACTTTGAAAAGCGTAAGTCTGAGCTGACCAGGATGTTTGAGAGAAATCACAAGGCTCCACTCATTGAAGAGCAGCACCGGTTGGCGGCCTGATAACTTGATGATTTATGGGTTACGTAAAAGTTTTACGCGACCCCTCATCTATGGGTGCCATGACCGGCTCAAAAATGAGCCCGTTGATAATAAAGACAAATTGAGAGCCACTTTCACAACGGCTCTCAATCATTACAGACATAAACCAGAAGAAGGAACAGAAGAATGCTAACGATTAAGTTTGTCTACAAAGAATCAGAAGAGCGAATCCACGAAGCGACAGAAGTCCGGTTATCGAAGAGCGGTAACCTGCACGTCACGCGCCCAGACAAGACAACTGATGTAGTTGAGCTGAGTCCCGGCACTACTGTCTACGTGGCTAATGAAGCAGGAAAGACGGTATCTCGATACTTTGGGCTAAGCAAAGTAGAACCGGAAACCGGCATTCAATTGCAATGTGCGTAATTTATAAAACTCTGCAAAAGGTACTCACAAGTGCCTTTGACAGAATCTTATAGATGTTTGCAATCATGTCGGTCTCACTATTACCGAGTGGGAGACTTTACCAACCAGCGGAATATTCTGTTATGGCTAATTCAGACACACAAATGAAGCGGCCATATCCGCCATTGTCATTCGTCAATGAGTTCAGGCCGCACATTGAATTAGTTCCCGCCACTGAAGTTCTTGAGTGGGTTAACAGCCAAATACTCAGTGACGAAGGTGAGCTACACAATCCCGACCACGGGCACTTAATTGACGCTGACATAAAAATTATGTGGGCATCATCTGCGTTTGAAAAGCAGGGTCGTACTGTTCTTGGTCAAGCTGAACAGGTAGCCATGAGAGCCGGTGGCTGGCAAAAGGCCCGAATGGAGCAGCAGATGTACGAATGGTTCGGTGATGTGCCGACATTCATCATCACCCTGGCTGCTGATTATTGCGCTCAATGTTCTGACCTTGAGTTCTGTGCACTGATAGAACATGAGCTTTATCACATCAGTCATGCAAAGGACGAATTCGGAGCACCCAAGTTCAACAAAGAAGGGCAGCCGGTATTGAAGCTGCGCGGACATGACGTTGAAGAATTTGTCGGTGTAGTTCGCAGATATGGTGCTAGCGTTGAAGTCCAAGAGATGATTGACGCAGCAAACAATAAACCAGAAGTAGGCAATCTAAATATAGCGAGAGCGTGCGGGACGTGCCTGCTGAAACTGGCCTGATTAGTTACATTACGTTAGTCATGGAGGATGCCAATGGCTGCACTAAAACCAGAGGTCAAAGCCTTCATAGTTCAAGCCTTGGCCTGCTATGACACACCATCGCAAGTGGTCGCGCAGGTGAAACAAGAATTCAGCCTCACGTTAACTCTTCAGCAGGTGTCGTCATACGACCCGACAAAGGCCATCGCGAAGAATCTGGGGCAGAAATGGGTAGACCTATTCAACTCGACTCGCTCCCGCTTTCAAACTGAAATATCCGATATCCCAATTGCCAATCGCGCTTATCGACTTAGGGCGCTCGACCGCATGGCTACAAAGGCTGAGACCATGAAAAACTTTGCTATGACAGCCCAACTAATGGAGCAGGCCGCGAAAGAGGTTGGCGATGCGTATACCAACCGCCAGAAGGTCGATCACACATCATCGGATGGCAGCATGGCAAGTAAGCCAACAATAATCAGATTGGTAGGGGTAGAGTCAAATAATGGAAAGCCAAGTTGACCTACCTATCCCCGCCAAGCTAGTCCCTGTATTTGCAACTGAAGGCGTCCGTTACCGTGGCGCTTATGGTGGACGCGGTTCTGCCAAGACACGCACATTCGCATTGATGAGCGCAGTGAAAGCGTATCAGGCAGCAGAACAGGGATTAAGTGGTGTAATACTCTGCGCCCGTGAATATATGAACTCTCTCGAAGAGTCATCTATGCAGGAAGTGAAACAGGCTATTCGTTCTGTTCCATGGCTTGATGATTATTTCGATATTGGCGAGAAGTACATTCGGACTAAAAACCGAAATGTGAGCTATGTATTCTGCGGCTTACGGCACAACCTTGACAGCATAAAATCTAAGGCCCGCATTCTGGTTGCATGGGTGGATGAAGCTGAATCTGTTTCTGATATTGCATGGAAGAAACTCAGGCCCACCGTTCGCGAAGCTGGCTCAGAGATATGGGTAACATGGAACCCAGAGAAAGACGGTAGCGCCACTGATAAGCGATTCAGGAAAACCCCTCCGAAAAACTCAATGATTGTCGAGATGAACTATGGCGATAACCCATGGTTCCCTGACGTGCTAGAAGAAGAACGACAGGATGACCTCGCCAGCATGGACTATGCGGATTACGCATGGATTTGGGAGGGGGCTTACCTTGAAAACTCTGATAAGCAGGTTCTGGCTAATAAATATGTCGTTCAAAGCTTCCCTGATGACTTGTGGGAGAAGTCAGAAAGACTGTTATTTGGTGCTGACTTCGGTTTCGCCAAAGACCCAAGCACGCTTATTCGTATGTTTATTCTCGATAGTAATTTATACATCGAATACGAGGCTTACGGTAACCACGTAGAACTCGACGATATGTGGAAATTCTACGCTGGGAAAGAAGATGCTAAGCCTAAACAAATAGAAGAATGGAAAGTTACAGACGAGGCTAAATTCCCCGGAATTCCTCAGTCGCGTAAATGGCCTATTAAAGCTGATAACTCACGACCAGAGACAATAAGCCATATCAAAGCGCAGGGGTTCAATATTGCCTCTGCTCAGAAGTGGCCCGGCAGTGTTGAGGACGGTATCACCTGCCTTCGCGGGTTCAAGCAGATAATCATTCATCCGCGCTGTAAAGAAACAGCCAAAGAAGCCAGGCTATATTCTTACAAGACCGACCGGACTACTGGCGAAGTGTTACCGGTTATCGAGGATAAGAACAACCACTGCTGGGATGGCGTTCGTTATGGATTGGACGGCTATATAAAACACAAACCGCAGTCTATGGGCATGATGATTCCGAAGCGACTAATGGGTAGATAAACTGAAAATGAGGTGTAACTCAATTCCCGCTTGCGGGTTAGATGGGTAGAGTAATGCATTAACCAGTTTATCTGGCAGGGCAGGCATGATGATAATGCTGAACCTGAGTACTGGTTCGAGTCCAGTCACCTCACCAATCCAATAAGGTCGCTTGGGCGGCCTTTTTTATTGCCTGAAAAACAGGAAAGAACATGAAAGATGTGAAGTTTGCCTTCGATAAGGCGAGCCTATGGAAATATTAGCCTTCCTATGTCTTGCTGCATTTGTGGTTGTAATTTTTGCTATCAACAATGATCGATCTGATCCAATGTGTTGCCATCATTGCGGATTGCGCATAACTACACCATCCACCAAGTCTTGCAGTGGTTGCAGACCAACGAAAAGTTTTACGCCTGCAAATGGCCCTAAAATCCCACCAATGGATAAGGCCGGGCGAAACCCGCCGCCACCGAAATCATTTATGAAGCCGCCACCCACTCCTGAACCACCACCGAAGAAACCTTAATGGGTACAGCATGACAGACAAATTACAGCTTGCTGTTAACCATGCATTGCAGATTAACAGCGCAATCAGTGAGTCAGCTATAGCTCGCGCTCGCATGGGCCTGCTCAATACCGGCATGGGGCTTGACGCTAAACGTGCTAACGCATGGTGCGAGTACGGATTCAAAGAGGAATTGACCTTTGACGACCTGTACAAACTCTATCGCCGTGGTGGTATCGCCCATGGTGCGGTAAATAAGCTTGTTGGCACATGCTGGCTGAGTAATCCAGAAATTATCGAAGGTGAGGAAAAGGATGAATCAGGCACTGTAACTCCGTGGGAAAAAAGCCTTAAATCAGTCTTCACAAATCGGCTATGGCAACAATTCGCTGATGCTGACATGCGGCGCTTGGTTGGGCGCTATTCTGGGATTTTGCTTCATGTTAGAGATAGTGGTGCGTGGAATACGAAAGTAGTCAAAGGACGCGGATTAGAGAAAATAACGCCTGTATGGGCTGGCTCATTAGTTCCGGCTGAGTGGGATACTGACCTGAATTCCACCTCATACGGTAATCCGAAGATGTGGCAATACACCGAAATGCTCCCTAACGGGTCGAGTCGGCGTGTGAGAATTCACCCTGACCGCGTTTTCATCTTGGGTGATTATAGTCGTGACGCTATCGGCTTCCTTGAGCCTGCATATAACGCCTTTGTTAGTTTAGAAAAGGTTGAGGGCGGATCTGGTGAGTCATTCCTCAAGAACGCCGCTAGGCAGCTTAATATCAACTTTGAAAAAGAAATAGATTTTAGCAATCTTGCTTCTCTTTATGGCGTTAGCGTTGATGAGCTCCAAGGTAAGTTCAATGAAGTAGCAGTTGAGGTAAACCGAGGAAATGACACCACACTGACAACTCAAGGTGCTAGCGTTACTCCACTTGTATCCGCAGTGGCCGATCCCGAACCAACTTATAACGTTAACCTGCAAACCGTCTCATCTGGTGTTGATATCCCTGCGCGAATTTTGGCTATGTCACAAACCGGTGAGCGAGCCAGTACAGAAGATAATCGTTACTTCAACACTCGATGCCAATCCCGCCGTAATCGCGAACTGTCATTTGATATAGAGGATTTCTGCAACAAGTTAATCGACCTTGGCATCATTAATTCAGTTTCAATGAAAACGGTTATCTGGGATGAGCTGAATGAGCAAACAGCATCTGAGAAGCTAGATAGTGCTGTGAAGATGTCGCAAATCAACAGCTCGTCAATGGCAACTGGTGAGGCGGTATTTAGTGGTGAGGAGATTCGTGTTGCGGCAGGTTACGAGCCGGATGGTATTGAGCCACTAGGAGAGAATGCCGATGGCGACGAAACAGAAACCGGCGATAATACCGAAGAATAAGAGTGACCCGACCGGACTTAATGCGTTAGAGAGAAAGGCGATGGCTGATTTTGCCAGGCGGCTAAAGAAGGTTCAGAAAGCATACACCGAAGCACTTGATAGATTCCCCGCCTCACCCGTAGTCAACCGCAGATATGAATACCAACTCGACCCGCTAATGCTGAACCTCATCCTGAATGATGCGAGCGTTCTCGTCGATGCTGTTCTATTGGAAGGCGGGCAAAACTATCTGTGGTTTTCTGAGGATTATGTCGAGCCTGCTGCGATACGAGGCACAAATCAGGCTTACGTCAACCTTAGCCAGCAATCAGCAACCTACGCAGCCAGTCGCGAATCTCTGCAAGCCATCCTCTTGAGCACTCCGTATCAGCGCCGCATGGCCCTGACTTATGCGCGAGTATTTGAAGAAATGAAGGGGTTCACAGCTAAAACCAAGCAGCAAATGGCGAGAGTGCTCACTGATGGAATAGGGCGAGGACTTAATCCGAAAGAGGTTAGCCGTAACCTGCGTGACCAAATAGGTATTGAAACGCGGCGAGCTAATCGTATAGCGCAGACCGAAATACCCGGCGCATTAAGGCGGGCAAGGTGGGAAGAGGCGGAAGATGCGCAGAGCCTTGGGCTGAAAACGATGCTCGTTCATATCTCTGCATTATTGCCTACCACGCGTAGGACGCATGCAGTTCGTCACTCACATCTGTACACCGTCGAAGATGTTCGCGACTGGTACTCCATTAACGGTAACTCAATCAACTGCCATTGCAGCCAGGTTGAAACGCTAGTTGACGACAAAGGTAAGCCGTTAGCCCCTTCAATTATTGAAAAGCTCAAAGAGGAACGCAAAAAAATGGCTGAACGAGGCTATCCGTGGGCTGAGGAATAAATCATGTCAAATCAAGTTAACGTAACGGTGCAGGTTAATAACGCGTCTATACGTCGAGAAACTTATAACGGCAGGGATCATATTGTTATTCCAAGTTACACGCTCCCTGCAAATGTAATCATGAACAAAGAGTTCTATCCAGAAAGCGAAATCAGCGCTCACTATCAAGGGTTGGAAGGAACTCTTGCGCCACTAGGTCACCCCACAGTCAACGGTCAGCACGTATCTGCATTCTCCCCTGAAGGCATAAATATCGGGCATATCGGCGCATTTAACAGGAACGTGAAAAAGTCAGGAAATCGCGTATTCGTGGAAAAGTGGGTTGATATCGAAGTTGCTAATCGTACTGAAGGTGGGCGCGAACTACTGGCGCGAGTCGCACAGATTGAGCGTGGGGAAGATGTGCCACCGATTCATACAAGCGTGGCGGTATTCAGAGAAAGGAGTGAAGCGCCAGATGACCTCAAGGCTCAAGGTGCGGATTGGATAGTGAAAATTCACGCAATGGATCACGACGCAATCCTGCTGCATGAAGTCGGGGCTGCAACGCCAGAGCAAGGTGTTGGCCTCATGGTTAACGCTGACCTTGCAACTCCGTTGCAGGCTAATTCTGGTGCACTGATTGGCGAGTCTTTTCGTGAGCGTGAGCGCCGGTTAGAGAAAGCCGCAAAGGACAGGTTTGCACCTGGAGATAACGACTACGCATGGATTGCCGACTTCACGGATTCTCAGGTAGTCATCATCAAGAACGGCGGTGACGCGCAAGTCTACGGCTACAAATCTGAAGGTGGGAAAATTACTTTTTCCGACACAGGAACAGCGGTAACCCGTCAAGAGTCATGGGTTTCCATCATCGCAAACAAAGTTAAATCCCTTTTTACTCCGCAGGATTCACCTGCAACCAATAGCAATAATACGGAGGGCGACATGCCTTTAACCAAAGAAGAAATGGAACAAATCGGCAGCATGATTGGTGAGGCTGTGGCTACCAATACAGAAAAGGCGTTGAAGCCACTTTCTGACAAGGTTGATGCGCTACAAGCTAACCAAAAAACGCTATCAGACACACTGACTGCTAACTCACGCGCCGAAGAAGTAACTAAGCGCTCAGAAGTGGCGAAAATTCATGGTGAAATTGTGGCTAACGCACTGTCCGGCGAAGCGCTGGATGCAATGTTTAAGTCGCTTGGCAAAGCAGCCCCGCTGGGTACCAACTCAGCACAAACTCAGGTGGAAACCGGAGCGCCAGATCCAGCAACCCATTTCGGAGGTGCTAAATAATGTCTCGTTATCGTCGCGTTAATATTGACGGTGATTCCCTGTTCAAAACGGAAACCCGTAAAACCGCCGCCGCACTTTACCCTGGCACTCTTGTTGTGATCAACGGTAGCAAACTGTTTGCACAGGCTACTACTCCAGTTGGCCGCATGTACGTGCTGGATAATGCATACCATGAAGGTCTGGGCATCACTGATCAGATCCCTTCCGGCCACTCCGCAATTGGTAACTACCTGGAAGAAGGTCGCGAGTTTGCTGTGCGTGTTGCGGCCGGCACCTACACCAAAGACCAACCGATTACCGTTGTTGCAGGCTTGGCAGCTGCTGTTCCCGCCGCTGCTGGGACATACAAAATTATTGGCTATTGCCAAGATGCCGTTGTAACTGCGGCAGTTGATTTTATCCGCATCCGCGTTCGCGCTGACAGCGTAACTGTATCCTAAGGAGAATCAGATGTATTTTGATGCTAATACGCTGGCTACGAATAGCCGCCTGCGCGGTCACTGGAATGAATTGTGGGCGAACCGCAATATGTTCGATGCGCAACACCGTGGCATGGTTGCCGCTAACCAGAGCTTAATGACGCCTGAAATGCTGGCTGCAAACGCACTGCTTGGCGATGGCTTGGGCCGCGACTTTTGGGCTGAAATCGACCGTCAAATTATTCAGTTACGTGACCAGGAAACCGGTATGGAAATCGTCACTGATCTGATGGGTATCCAGACCGTTCTCCCTATTGGGAAAACCGCAAAACTGTATAACATGGTTGGTGATATTGCTGATGATGTGTCTATCAGCCTGGACGGGCAACCGCCATATTCATTCGACCACACCGAATACTCTAGTGATGGTGACCCGATCCCGGTGTTCACTGCTGGTTATGGTGTTAACTGGCGTTTAGCTGCTGGGCTAAATACCGTTGGTATTGATTTGGTACTCGACTCTCAAGCGGCAAAACTGCGCAAGTTTAACAAGCGCATCGTCTCCTATGTTCTGGACGGTGATAGCACTATTCAGGTGCAGAACTATCCGGCGCAGGGTATGCGCAACCACCGCAACACCATTAAGCTGAACCTTGGCGCAGGATCTGGCGGTGCAAACATTGACCTGACCACTGCCGCACAAGCTGATATTGCTGCGTTCTTCACGTCTGGCGCATTCGGTCAAACCGCGCGCAATAACTTCGTTGAAGCCTACGACGTCCTGTGGGTATCTCCGCATATTTGGGCCAACTTGATGAGGCCTGCAACGGTAACCATCGGCGGCAACACTCTGCTGTCAGGCGGTACTGTTCTAAGCGTTATCACTGGTTTCATTCCAGCGCGTGAAGTTCGTCAGACCTTCGCATTGTCAGGCAATGAGTTTATTGCTTATCAACGTCGTCAGGATGTCATTTCGCCTCTGGTTGGTATGGCTACAGGTGTTGTTCCTCTGCCGCGCCCTATGCCGCAGTCAAACTGGAACTTCCAGATCATGGCAGCTATGGGCTTGCAGATTAAGCGAGATAGTGAGGGCAAGTCAGGCGTGCTTTACGGCGCTAATCTGGCTTAAGGAGTTGCGATGGCTAAGTATGAAGTTATTCGCCCTTGGAATGGGGTTAAGCATGGCGATGTGGTGGATTTGGATACGCTACATCCGGCGCTTGAAGCTAACGTCCGTCCACTGTCAGGTGAGGCTTTAGGTGACTTGACTCCAGCAACTCCAGAAGCGACATCTGGCAAACGAAAGCAACCGAAAAATGAAGTAACCAAATAAGCCGCCATATTTGAGCGGCTTTTTTAATGCCCTCTTCGGAGGGTTTTTATTCTGGAGTGAGTCATGGTGACCATCGAGCAGGCCAAACAGTATCTGGAGACGGTTGGTATAACTCTTCCAGACTTCATTTTACAGGCGCTTATTGAGCAGGTTAATAGCATTCAGGAATGCCTGGATGAACATTACCCAGCATCAACAGCGCTGCTTATTCAGCTCTATCTGCTCGGATTGATGGGGCTGGGGCAGGGTGATAAGTACATTAGCTCTCAAACAGCCCCGTCTGGTGCGTCGCGCTCGTTTCGGTATCAATCATTCACTGACCGCTGGAATGGCTCTCTCTCATTACTGAGGGGTCTTGATAAGCATGGTTGTGCCGCTGCGATAACGCCACCTAACCCAAACAATGCAGCCTTTGCTGGCATTTGGATTGGCAAGGGCGGCTGCATGTGCACTGGAGGTGATTGATGATTGAAGCAAAAAAACTCGCTGACTTGATGAATATGATGTTCAAGTCTGACCCCATAGCTGTTGACTCAATTATTTCGAACCGAGTCATTGTTGACGAGGTTATGGCATCTTCAGACTGTCCGATTATGTTAGGCCGAGACTCTGACGGAGTTTTAACAGTCGGCACAGTCGGAATACTTAATGGATTGGCAGCGCCTGGCACTGGATATCTGGCAGCAATTTATGGCGATGACAAAAAGCTTTCTGGATTCACAGTTGTTGGCTGTAAAGAGTGTGATCCATACCAGTATGAGCAGTACCACTTATGAGCAGCGCCGCAGACTGGAGTTATACGGCTAAAGCCACTGTTTGGAAGAAGGATGGCCCGCCCGATGAGTACGGTAAACAGGCTTGGCTTCCTCCCATTCAGATTATGTGCGATTACGGCGGTGATGCTACGGCGAAACTGGGTGATATCGGTCTGGAGTTCGTTATCAAAAACACGCACTGGACTGAGTACGCTGACGCCGAGCGGGGCGACTATATCCTGATTGGCGATTCGGTAGCGACTGACCCAACCAAGGTGGATGGCGCGGATGAGGTGAAGCATATCATTCGTTATGCCGACACATTCGAGCGCATTGCAGACGACTACGCAATTATCACTGGAGTATGACATGGGCGCGAAGGTTAAAGGCATCAGAGAGGCAAAGGCCAATCTGGATAGGCTGATAGGGGATATTCAAGGCCGGAAAGCTGTCAGGGCAATCACCAAGGCAATAATTATCGGAGCGTCACAAGCTGCACTCTATACCCCCATCGATACATCAACACTTATCAATTCTCAGTTTCGTGACATCAACGTGAACGGCACCAGACTGACAGGGCGTGTGGGGTACTCGGCAAATTACGCCATGTATGTTCACGACCCGAATGTTAAGCAGGTATTCCGCAGGGCCACGGCTGAGAAAGAGTTTCTTACGAAAGGTTTCGCGGATAGTAAACAAGCCATTGAAAAGGCGATTATGGAGGAAATGAAGCTATGACTCCATTAATGCACAGGCGCGTCCGGGATTACTTTGTCGATGCTGGGTTAACTACTGGCTTCACTACTCAAATGCTCAAGTGGCGTGACACTGGCAAGCTGACTGAACAATTCATTGTCTTCCGGCCCAATGGCGGTAGCTCAATTCGTAACGACCTTGGCAGTGAGTATTACGTCCTAGTTGATGTAATTGGCGCGGTTAACGAGGACGAAGCGGCGGACAATGCAGTACAGGTGATAATTGCGCACGTTCAGGCTAATCCAAATCCAAATGACTGCATTGGCTACATTGAAAACCTCGGCAGTATCCCATCTCCCGTTACCACCACTGAAGGACGTCTGGTTTACAGACTTCAATTCGCAATTAAATACGGCGACTAAGCCGAACTAATAGAGGTAAAAAATATGCAAGGTTGCCAAAATGATTACGGCAAGCTGGTTGGTCGTGTCGCCGTTTTACGGATGGCGTTTGGTTGCCCAGAAACACCACCATTAGCGGCTGATTGGAAGCGCATGGGTGCGCTGACTACCAAGGGGCTCGACTACTCAATGAATACCATCTCTTCAGATGCAGATGATTCTAAGGGGCTAGTTGAGAACCTAGTCACTAATATGGATTTGACCATTTCAGGCGAGGGTGAGTGGCGTAAACGGGCTAAAGCAACTGAGATTGGCCCGGTAAGTATGTCTAAATACCTGTTCACTGAGGTGCAGGCAGGGCGTCAGCCGGGGGTTTGGGTTCGCTTTGATTTCCTCGGCGTGGATGATGGCACCTATATTCAGGGTTACTTCAATACCACGTCGTGGAGTTCAGACTTTGGCTCTTCTGACTTCGCTACTTACTCCGGTGAATGGAAAGTTGCTGATGCGGATTCTGTCACTTTCGTTGATGGCTCGGCGATCCCAGTAGCTAGCGTAACAGTTGCTCCTGCAACTAGCACTGGTGCAGTTGCCGCAACAGTTCAACTTACCGCCACTGTCCTGCCTGCGGACGCTACTGATAAAACTGGTGTATGGACAACCTCTGACGCAACCAAGGCAACGGTTAGCTCAACGGGTTTGGTCACCCGCGTTGCAGTCGGCACAGCGACAATTACATTCACCACGAATGATGGCGCTAAAACCGGAACGAGTAATATCACTATTACCGCGTAATTATCACAAAGAGCATCTTACTGGTGCTCTTGATGATGGTCACGCAATGAACCCGTAATTTGCCTCATCCTTTAATCGAAAATAGAGGAAAGAATAAATGAAGTTATCGATTGAATTGTCATCGAGTGGTATCGAACTTGAAAATTTTAAATACTCAGTGGTTCAGGGCGAGAAGACTCTTGTTGAAGATAGTTTGTCAGGCAGGCTGTCATCGAGCTTCGTTCGAACATTTGAGGTGGAAGCTGGAAAGGGGCCGGTTAGTGTTGTCATACAAGATAGTAATATTCAGGGATTAAACGTGATCGCTTCGCTATCCTGAGTGCCACACCTTGCCTTTCCTTTCACCCTCGAAATAACATGCTATCTGGTTAACCAAAGGAGATAGGTATGTTTGTAGCGAGTGGGTTAAAGGCTGACCCAGATAATAATGGGTGGGTTCTTGGTTGGGGCGTAGTGCGATCATCGCCGTGGCATCTTGTTGGCATATATGCCACGAAAGATGTCGCTGAAACTAAGTCCGCCGAGCTTGGGGTTGGGTATGATGCGGTTTATGGGAGCCATCGGCTTGGTAGCGATGACTTTGTTACAGGTACTAGGTTTCTTTAAATGAATTACCAAACCCGCTCCGGCGGGTTCTTGCATTCTAACTCCCACCATTTTGCGTTGCCTTGCACCATCCCCCTGCTATCATGTAACGAACTGTTATGGATGGGGATAGGGATATGAAGAAGGTTGCAGCAATTTTAATAATTGCCTGTTCGATTGTATTGGCAGGATGCGATCAAAAACCACAAGCGCCGTTTGGATTTAAGTGGGGACAAAGCGTAGAAGATGTGAAGAAGTTGAGTCTGCCTGATTTTAAAGTGGATGGAGAAGCAAATACCGTACAAATTGTTAGTACTGATGGTGCCCCATCCAAGGTTTATGACGCAGAAAGATTTCTTTTGGTATTTATGCCGCATCTTGGGCTAACAAACATAAAGATGTATAGTAAATCAGTAGATGAAAATAGCTTTTATTTTAATAATGGCAGAAGCTTATATTTGAAGTTGTCGTCAATGCTTGAAGAAAAGTATGGTATCCCGAAGAAAATAACTGAAAAAGCAGATAAGGATGGCGATGATTTCTATTTTTGTCTGCAAGATGAGTCATGTGGGGTGTGGAGTAGAGAGTATGAAAAAGACAATGTAAAGGTAACATTGAAGGTAAATCCGGTTCCTGGGCAATTAATGGGTTCTATGGGTAAAGCGTGGATAACGATAGAATATGAATATCTTACTGATGAAATGGTAAATAAAATAAAAGAAATAAATAAAAAATCAGTAAAAAATGAAGAGGCAGAATCGAAAAAAAATAACTACTGAAATAAACATCCAATGAACCCCGCCACCGCGGGGTTTTTTATTACATAAATCTCAGGATCCCCAATGACACCGATGCTTGATATTGGCGAAATGCTCCTGTCTGACACTGTGAGTCAGCAAGATTATTTCTTCCGCCCATCATTAAAGAACATGACAAAAATCGGTGCAGCAACTGAGATTGTCGAAATATATGCAGTGCTGAATGGGTCTGAATTAAATCAGGTTTTGACGCCGGTAATAAATGCCAGCCTGCCAACATCACTAATGCCAAACAAGGCTATCAAACAATGCTCAGAGCACATTCTCGCTGCCGCGATAAGGGTTATCGAAGCTTGTTGTGATAATTCGGTATCGGCGCTTGTAGGTGAGTTTAAAGGGTGGAGAAATTGCATTGTTTATCGGCCCGGTAAAGTTTCAAAAGAAGTAGTGATTACCATTGCTAGAGAATTAATCGAGCATGGTGTAATCGGCAAAGCGAAAATAAGAAAGCTACAAAAAAATGAAAGCAAGAATGATTACAGTTCTGAGTTTAATGCAATGGACTACATCAACTCGGCAAGAATTCATTTTGGGATAAGTCGGGCAGAAGCCGAACAGTTAACAATGACTGAGTTCCAGTTATTGCTCAAGGCTAAATATCCAGAAGAGAAAGGTTTCACCCGCGAAGAATACGATGAAATCATGGACGCAGATGATCGCCTCCAGGAGCGTTTAATTGCAGAAGAAAAGGTGAGGTTAGCGAAAAATGGCTGATGAAAAAGAGATAGGGAGCATTGTCTATCAAGTTCAGATGGAAGTCGGGCAACTAATATTAGCTCAGCAGCAGGTTAGCGGAAGACTTGATAAGTTGGAGCGTAATTTCGATTCAACATCTAAATCAGCCAATAATACCGAAAAATCATTCTTTTCATTAAGCAAAGTCGCTGGCGCACTAACCACCGCTTTATCAGTCAAGGCGATTGCTGATTACGCAGAGTCATGGACGGTACTCAATAACAAACTGGTTAACGCAATAAAAACAGGTGAGACCCTTGCTGAGGTCAATCAGCGTGTTTTCGATATTGCCCAGAACAGCCGCTCAAGTCTGGATAGCATCGCAACCCTTTATTCTAGATTAGAACGCGCAATGAGAAGCACTGGCATGAGCGGTGCTGAGTTGGGTGATATTACAACCACCATATCCAAAGCAATGACAATCTCTGGTGCTACTGCTTCAGAATCGGCGGGGGCATTGGTTCAGCTATCGCAAGCGTTAGCATCCGGTGTATTGCGAGGGCAAGAATTCAACTCAATGAGTGAACAAGCACCGGCATTAATGAAAGGGCTTGCAGATTCCCTCGGTGTTAACATCGGGCAATTACGCGCAATGGCGGCAGAGGGCAAGTTAACAACTAATGTCCTGATCACCGCATTTAAGCAGATGGCCCCAACAATAGAGGCTGAGTTCGCCAAGACAACAGCAACAATCGGGCAATCAATGCAGATTGCAACCAATAACGTCACTAAGTTTGTCGGTGAGTCTGCAACAGTTAAATCATCTGTATCTGTATTTAACGGAGTTCTGGTAACCCTAAGTGAAAACTTGGACGCGGTAACTGTTGCACTTGGGTCTGCTGCATCGGTTATGTTGGGTAAGTATTTAAATTCAATTGGTAACTCATCAAAAGCTGTCATTGAGAAAGTAGCTGCCAATTCAAAAGCAGCAATAAGCGAGCTTGAACTCGCTAAGGATGTGCTTTTTAGGGCCAATGCAGAGGATAAGGCCACCGCATCAGCATCAGCAAAGGCCAAGAGTGATTTAGCCGCTGCCGATGCTGCCGTTGCCACCGCGAAAGCCAACGTCACAGCAATGGAAACTGCTGTCGAGCGTGGCAATGCCACCATTCTGCTCAGTGAAAAAACCATCGCACAAACCATGACAGAGATTGAGTACGTTAAATCTGTCGAGGCCAGCTCAAGAGCGAATATCAAGTCAGCCACAACGGCAGAAGCAAGGGCTGTTGCAGAAGATTATTTACAGGCATCAATTAAGTCTCGCGGCGCGCTAGAGGCAAAATTAGCCGCCGAGCAAATGGCGCTGGACGCTAAAAGGCAAGGTGCTGTAGAGCGTTTGATAATGGCTGATGATGCATTGACGGCAGCGCAGGCCAATAGGGCTGTGGCGGCAACTGCGGCGTCTACAGCAGAAGCTAAGCAAGCGGTAACTACAAATGCGGTCGTAGTTGCTACAGAAAGATTCACACTAGCCACCGCCGCGGCAACGGTAGCGGCTAGAGCTAAACAAGTAGCCATTAGTGCGCTTAGTTCTGTCTATTCACTATTAGGTGGCCCTGGCGGCGTCATAATGCTTGCGGCAGCAGCTATCTACTATTGGTATCAAAAAACAGAAGAAGCAAAAGCAGAAGCGGTTAAATTTGCCAATTCATTAGATGGTGTTATTGAAAAGATGAATCAGATGAGTGCTACGCAATTGCGCGGCACTATGGCTGAGGCTGCTAAATCAATAGAGACACAGAAAGATGCTGTCAGTGAACTGGACGGTGAGCTGAAAAAGCTGAACGATTCATTATCAGTACAATTGGCGCGTAGAAACGCGCTTGATGCTATTGGCGATACAGGGACTGAAGAATATTCAAAAGTATTGGGCCGAGTTGCTGAAGCTGAAAATGCTGTAGCAATAAAATCGGCAGAACTTGAAAACGCCAAAGGTCAGTTATCTGGCACTCAAAAAAACCTAGATATCATCACTCAGCAATATCTAGTCACCATGCAAAATAACATCACAGCAACAGATTCTGCTATTAGCCGTGGAGGGGTGCTTGCTGGCGTGCAGAATGCTGTTGCACATGCATTTGGTTTATCTGCTGACGCCGTTGCTGGTTATAACGGGCAAGTTAACTTAATGAAACCATTAAGTGATAAATCGAAAGCCCTGATTAAAGCCGCTGAACGACGAGTTGCCTTAGCTAAAGCGGAGGGCGTGGAAAAAGCTAAACTGCAAGCGCGGTATAATGCTGAAGATGCTGGAGAAACCGACGATCGGGCAATTCAGCGAACTCAGGATTTGGCTGTTGAAGAATACAATTTAGGCGAGGCCAAAAAGAATACCAAGAAGGAAACTGCCGCAGCAGCTAAGGAAGAAACCGCCGCCGAAGCAGCAGAGAAACGCCGGGTTAAATCATTGCAAGATTTAAGCAATGAAATGGCCGTTGCTGAATTAAAGACAAAAGGACTCAATCGCGAAGCCGCGCAGCTTGCTGCCGTTCAAGATTTAGGTGCCGGCGCGTCTCAGCAGCAAATCCAGCAGGCAACGCAACAAGCCGGTCAGATATTTGATATTCAACAGCGCATGGCTGATAAAAAGGCTGCAATTGATGCTGATAGTGTCGTCAAGGCCGAGCAGCAACGTAAGTTAGATTTATCACAGTTAGACCGACAGCTTGCAGCGGGTAATATTTCCTTCGAGCAATCTCAACAGCGTAGAGCTCAAATAGCCGCTAATTACTCCAAGGCCATTGCTGAGGCATCAGCCGCTAGCTCGGTATCTCCACAACAGCAAAATGCCGCATTAGTTGATCCGGTGCAGGCGCTGGCAAATGAAAACGCTCAAAAGTTAGCACTGATTCAGAAGTTTGAAGAGGACAAAACGTTAACTGAGCAGCAGGCGCTATCTCTCCGCAATGCAGCAAATACCCAGTACGAGCAAGCTCGACTAGCTGCTCAGTGGGATATCTGGAGAAACCAGAGCCAATCTAACCAATACCTGGCTAGCTCCATTGATGCTTTAGGCCAGCGCACAACCAATATGCTGACCGGGCTTCTTACCGGTACTCAGTCAGCAGAAGAGGCCATGAAGAACCTTGCCGCAACAATAATTCAAGAGGGCGTTAGTGCATTAGTCCAAATGGGGATGCAGCAGGTCAAAAACATGGCTATGGGACAAGTTGCTAACACTACCGCTGTGACAAGTGCGGCAGCAACAGGTGCCAGTATAACCGCATCAATGGCCCCAGCGGCGGCAGCTACAAGCGTGGCGACAATGGGAACGGCTGCAACCTTCGGATTGGCGGCGATGACCGCGGCAATACCGGCAATGATTGGGCTTTTCGGAGGTGCTCGTAAGAACGGCGGCCCGGTATCAGCAGGTTCAATGTATCGAGTCGGTGAGGGCGGTGCACCTGAGATATACCAGGCTGGAACCGGCAAGCAATACATGATCCCCGGCGATAATGGAAAGGTCATCAGCAATAAGGATATGCAGGGAGGGAGTGGTGGAGGAACATCACTAAATCAAGTAATGAATATTACTGTGAACACTACTAACGGGCTGGATGATGCCACTATTAAACAGTTAAGGCAGGCATGGAAAACGGATACAATGCTTATTCTCAAAGACCAGCAGCGTCCACGAGGGTTGTTGAGCAGGTAGAGGTGACACTGAAGTAATCATTAGTTACAAGCTAAAAAGGAGTTTTAAATGCGTTATCAAATTGAAGAGATCGCTGCTTTCGATTATCCGGATGATAATGAGTCTGGAATTGTTGGAACGGTAAACTTTATTTATGAAGATCATAATCGAAACATTAAAGTTTTCGTTTGTATTCCGCATGATAAGAATTCATCCCTTGCAGTAATTGAACAGAGAATTTTCGAGCAAGCCAAGAAGCAATTAAAAGAACTGGCATCAGAAATTTAAGTTCTTCCTGTACCAAAATACTAACCCGCTCCGGCGGGTTTTTTATTATCCGGAGTGTCCCATGCCAGAAACATTCACATGGAGCCCACAAAAAGGCTTCACGGCTTCCCGCGCGCCAAATGTCGCAGTCGTTAAACTTGGCGATGGTTACGAACAGCGGCAGGTCAAAGGTATTAACCCGCTGATGGATAGCTATTCACTTACATTCATGGGAACTGATGGGCAATGCAATAAACCGAATGTAGCAAAGCAAGCAGAAGCATTCATTAAGGCGAGAATGGCGGTTGAATCGTTCTATTGGACACCATTAGATACCGGAGTCCGGGCGCTTTACGTGTGCCGTTCGTGGTCAATGAAAAAGACCGGCCAAGTATTTGAATTGTCATGCACGTTTGAGCAAGTACCACGTTAATTAACGCCGAAAGGCAGGAGTGAGTTATGACTTTAGAACAGCGGTTAGCAGCAGTAGAAGCAGAACTGGAAAAAATGAAAACGCAGCAAAAGGATAATAAAGATATCGCGGAGTTGATGAAGAAAACCATCACGGAGGCTATTAAAAAAGAGCGTCGTCCTGGTGGATTACTTTATCGGTCTGAGCGTCGAGAAAATGCGGCCATATCTCAGGCCGCTACAACTACTTTTTACTCAGGAAGATTTCACATTCATAGTTAAACTCTGAATTGCTCTAACTGGTCAGCCAAATCGTTAAGGGCTGGTGTATTTGTTTGACGTAATTCTTTCAAAAATATTTCTCTCAATGGCTCCTGTAACTTCTGAAACATAAGGCCGAGTGCCACTTTCAGTGCGGTTACTTCCGCACCAAGAGCATTCAAATCAGTATTATCTGTGGTTACACGTAAATTGTTAATAACACTTTGTTTTTGTTGATTCATATCATTTCCTTATCCCAGAGTTAATCAGCCATTCCTCCGATAGATAACACTCAAGCCGCGCATGGCTAGGGTGGGCTGACCTTACACAATAGAAGATCAGCCGGTAATCGCCATTGAGTTGATCAATAAACACGCCAATGCCCACATTTAGTGGGCTTTTTTATAGGTGAAATATGAGAGATATACCAGCAGAACTCATTATTGCGAGCGTTGATGCTGGCGTTGGCGCAATGATTGACCTGTTCGAGGTTGATTTGCAGTCATTTGGCGGTGATGTTATCCGTTTTCACTCTGGAACCAACGGTTATTACGGTGATGTTATCTGGAAAGGGCAGCAATATTCGGCTTATCCAATAGCGGTTGAAGGGTTTGAAGTTAAGTCAGAAGGGACTTACTCGCGGCCAACAATGAAGGTTGCCAACATCACAGGCCTAATCACCGGTATTAACAGCGACTTTGATGATGCACTGGGTGCGGTCGTAACGCGGCGGCAGGTTCTGGTTAAAAATCTCGATGCGGTTAATTTCCCTGGTGGCAATCCAGATGCGGACACCACAATGGAAGCTGTTTCCCGCTACGTGATTGAAGAAATGGTTGAGGAAACTTTCGAGACAGTGACTTACAACCTTGCCACTCCGGTTGACTGCGATAATGCCATTATACCCGCGCGAACCATTCTGGCTGACGTTTGCCAGTGGATATATCGCGGTGATGGCTGTGGTTACTCAGGGCCGCCAGTTGCTGATGATAAAGATAACCCTACCTCTGACCCGTCAAAAGATAAGTGCTCGAAGCATCCATCAGGGTGCCGTTTTCGCCATCCAAAACCTTCACCGCTACCAATAGGCTGCTTCCCCGGATCAGCTAAGGTGTCATGATGCTTGAGAATGAATGCCTTGAGTTCGCGGCCTCGTCTGGTGATGAGGTTTGCGGCCTGATAGTTGATGGAAGGAGTCTGGTTAGGTGTAGGAATAGCCATCCGACACCTGAGCGACATTTCAGGATAAGCGATGATGATTGGTTGAATGCTGAGGCGGCGGGAGAGATCACCGCCGTTTTTCATTCTCACCCAGAGCTAAAACTTGTGCTGTCTGGCGCAGACCGAACCGGCCAACTGGCAACCGGTATCGATTGGTGGCTAGCGAGCGGTGGGAAGATACGGAAATTTAGGCCAGTGGCGCATTTGCTGGGACGGACTTTTATTCATGGGGTCGTGGATTGCTACACGCTATTTCGTGACGCCTATCACCTGTGCGGCATCGACTTGCCTGATTTTGAACGCACTAACGGGTGGTGGTTGCGGGGCGAAAACCTTTATCTGAAAAACATGGCAGCCAATGGTTTTCATGAAGTAGATATGCAAGACGTCCAGCTGGGTGATGTGTTTATTCGGCGAGCTTTTCCAGAGTCAGACCCTTGCCATGCCATGATTTACCTTGGTGATAACACCATTCTTCATCATGAAAATACCGGTCGCCTAAGCCGCCGCGAACCTTTGCGGCCTGTTTATTTGCGCCTTACTCATTCAATCTGGAGACATGAACAATGCTCATCTTTAGATTTGCGGGGAATCTTCGACGACATTTCCGCCAGGTCACTTTAAAAGTGGATACCACTTCGCAGGGGTTGCGCCTTCTTCTCGCTCAATGTCCTGAATTCAAACGTGACTTCTATAAATCAAAAATTCGAATACGGATTGATGGTAATGACGTTTCCAGTGACACACTTAATTTCCATATGGATCGGCACTTAAGGGATGGCGCGACGGTCTTGTTTGTTCCGGTTGTTGAGGGGGCAATAACTGCTGTGGCCGCAGCGTGGATCATGGTCGCCGTTACCGTGGCCTCTGTAGCTTATTCGCTCTATATGACCTCGAACATGAAAACCAAGACCTCGGCTGAATCAGCACAAAGCGGTTCGATAACGAACAACTCATACACTAGCGCTGAAAACAAAGTCGGACAGGGGCGTCCTGTTCCATTGCTGTTGGGTGAAATGGTTGTTGGGTCAAACGTGGGGTCACTTGGTATTGATACCAGCAATAACAAAGACTGGAACATCTCTATTAGCTAAGGTGAAAATATGAGTTCAGGCGGCGGTGGCGGAAGTACGCCAACACTTATTAATGACAACCTCACGTCAAAGCAGTTCTATCGCGTTCTGGACATTATTTCTGAGGGGCCAATTTACGGCCCAGTAGATCAGGAACACCTCTCCTCATTCAGATTGAATAAAACGCCAATTACCAATAATACCGGTGTCGTCAGTGTCCCTGGTGTGAGTGTCGCGTGGCGTCCAGGATCAGCAACACAGCTCCCAATCAATGGTTTCTCTGCTATCGAGTCCACCACCATTGTTAATACGGACGTTACGCAGGCCACTCCTCTTGTGCGTACGGTTACTGATAATAACGTAACGCGCGTCCGGTTTAATGTGGGCGTTAATGCCTTGGTTGAGCAGGATACACAGGGTAACCAAAGAAATACCTCGGTAACGATGGTTATTGAGACAAGGGTGGAAAATGGTGCATTTACGCCGATAAAAACGGTAACGATCACAGGCAAGATTTCAGGTGAATATCTGGAGGCCCATGTTATTGATGCCCCAGAGACCAAGCCATTTGATATCCGTGTGCGCCGCGTAACTCCAGATAGCACGAGTGACCTTCTAAATAATGGCACTGCGTGGAATAGCTACACTGAAATCATTGACGATAACCTTTCTTACCCATACACCGCTGTTTGTGGTGCCGTAATTGACCGAGATCAGTACACCGATACACCAAATCGAACTTCTCATTTAAGAGGCATAATTGTTGATGTCCCCGACAATTACGACCCGATAACACGCACATATACCGGGATATGGTTGGGTGGTTTCACATCTGCATGGACCAATAACCCTGCGTGGATATTCCGTATGTTGGTCAAAAATACGCGCTATGGGCTGGCTCGCCGCGCTGGGTACATCGATGTTGATGACGGCAGTCTGTATGTATTATCCCAATTTTGTGATCAAAAGGTTGATGATGGTTTCGGTGGCGAAGAACCGCGTTTTACCTTGAATGCCTACATCACCGAGCAGAAAAGTGCACGTGAGCTGTTGGATGATATTGCTGGCATGTTCCGCGGCATAGCCTTGTGGGATGGTATGCGTTTTTCCATCATGATAGACCGGCCACAAGATCCGGTAACCGTTGTAACGAATGCCAGCGTCGTTGATGGGCTATTCACTTATAGCGCAATGAAGCGGTCAGAGCGTTACAACGCGGTTGTCGTGTCATGGACTGACCCAAATAACGGCTGGGAGCAAGTGAAGGAATACTACTCTGATGATGAGATGATCAGCAGCAGTGGTGCATACAACGAGACCACTATTGAAGCCTTTGGTTGTACGTCACGCGGTCAGGCCCGTAGGACAGCAAAATGGTTGGTTGAAAGCGCCAAGCTTGAAAAGGACAAAGTAACGTTTCGTATGGCGCGGGATGCTATCGGTTTCATTCCAGGCGACATCATTGAGTTAATGGATAACAACAGAGCAGCAACCAGGCTCGGTGGCCGCATAGTTAGTCACAGCGGTGTGGTGATCAATGTTGACGCAGATGTGTCGGCATTGGCTGGCAATGGTGACACCATGTCTATCATGGGACCTAACGCGAAATTCACTAAATATGAAATTGCCTCAGTTAATGGTTCTGCTATCACGCTGAAAGTAGCTCCAGCATGGGTTAGAGATGGCACTACGTTTGCAATTTCAACCAGTGAAGTATCTACGCGGCTATTTCGCATAATGGGTGTTTCTGAAGATGAAAATAGCTCTATCTACAGCATATCTGCAACGCTGCATAACCCCAACAAGCAAGCCATCGTTGACGAAGGTGCTGTATTTGATGTCCCTTCCGATACGCTAAATGGCTACCGTGTCCCAAATATTGAGAACCTTCGGGTCATCAATACAAACAGTGAAACTGTTCAAGTGAGCGCTTCGTGGGAAACCGCCACTACAACCAGAAAACTGGTGTTTGAGTTGTTGGTTTATACCCTGGATGGAAAAGTTTTCGCTCAGTACGAAACAGATCAATTCCGCTATGACTTCTTTGGTATCCCAGCCGGAACATATTCACTTGGCGTTCGTGGGCGTAATGATAACGGTATGAAAGGGGCTGAAACACAGGTTAGCTTGCTCATTGGTGCACCCCCCATGCCATCTTCAGTTCGATGGACGCCAGGCATATTCTCTGCTGATGTTGTGCCAGTAATGAACATCACAGCGACAACAGACACGACATTCGAGTTTTGGTGGACAGGAGAAATACCAGCATCTAGCGCGGCAAATATTGAGAATGAGGCTCAGTTTTTAGGGCGTTCAACTCAATGGACACTGAACGGACTCAAGGCTGACACAACTTATTATGTTTACGTCAGAACTCGTAATGCCTTTGGTGTTTCTGAGTTTGTTGAATCCTCTGGCGTGGCGTCGTCAGATATTCCTGGCATGATTGATTATATCGACCAGGCCATAAAGGGTTCGGAAACCTTCGGGCAACTGTCATCCGATCTGGATATGAATGCTGAAGCAATTATTGAGAATGCCTTGGCTAATGATGCTGATGTTCATCGCTGGAAGAAACAAAACGGTGATTTCAGAGCTGAGATATTCGATATACGACAAACAGTTATTACAGAGCTTGCAGCAACAGCAACAATAATTGAAGGTGTTCAATCACAGGTCGGTGAAAACTCAGCCGCTATTGAACGACGAGCAGAAACGGTTGTTAAAGTTGATGGTACGGGTAGCGCCATTACTACGCTTAAAGTTGGAGCTGAATTTAATGGGGTATATAAATCAGCAGGTATGGCGATAGGGGTAGAATTTGATGGTGCCAACTGGACAAGTCAGGTTCTATTTTCCGCAAATACTTTCGGTGTTTATAACCCAAGCGATAACAGTTATAAACTTGCATTCGCAATAGAGAATGGGCAGACGTTTATTAACGAAGCATTTATTCAAGACGGATCTATAACCAATGCAAAAATAGGCGAATACATCCAGTCTAGTAATTGGAATGGTTCAACTATAGGTTGGCATGTAAATAAAAATGGAGATGCTTGGTTTAATAATGTCACTATTCGGGGAACTGTATATGCAACGGCAGGCAAATTCAGCGGTACGATTGAGAGTAATGATGGTTATTTTGGTGGCACTGTTTATGCCCGAAAAATTATTGGCGATGTTGTTCAGGGAACCCATTTAAAAGGATATATAACCTCGACAGGATTAGTAACAGGAACAGTAGCGGAACGAGTACCAAGTGGTGTGTTATGGAGAGTTTTTTCCTTTGATTCTGCGGATTTTGATAGAACATTAATCATTAACGGAGATGTGACATGGGGTAATATTTACTCTGGTAATGATTTGGGTGTTCTTATAAATGGTGTCGCTGTTCTTAACTTTGTAACCGGAGGTGCTTCAACTCCTGCATCTACCGTTGGTGGCGTTTCTTTTAATATCCCTGCGACTTCTATAGGTGGTCGTGACGTACTGAGTATTAAATATAACAGCTTTGGTGGGGGAAGCTCTAATGTCCCTCCCACATTTAATGCAACAGTATTAGTGTGTAAAAAAGGGAGCGGCGGTGTTCGTGTTGGCCCTAATAACGTAGCTACGTAAATAATAAATTTAATTACTAATCCTTTATAGCGTAAATAATAGCGAGAATAAATTATGGCTTGGTATAGAACAGGTCGGGCTTCGTCCGTGGCTGGAAGTAATGTTATTACTGGTGTCGGAACGTTATGGGCCAATAATGTATTTGGTATTGCTCCGGGACAAATGATTTTTGTACCCGGAGCGGGTCAGGTTTTTATATATGAAATACTTTCTGTCGATAGCGATACTAAAATCCGAGTAACCCGAAATATTGCTACAGCAATTACCAATTCTGAATATGCAATTGTTACGACTGTATCAAATTCAATGTCTGACCTGGCGCGTAGAACAGCGGTGCAATTGGATTTATATCAGCAGTTGCTTGAAGATTGGCAAAATATAACAACTGGCACCGGCGATGTCACAATTATTGCACCGGACGGCACTGAGGTAGTTATTCCTGCACTATCGTGGATTAGTGATTCAAAAACGTGGTTTGATACAAATAAAGAGTTGATAGAGAATGCAGGCGAGGCGGTGGCTGGAGCTGAGACGGTGCGTGACCAAGCGGTAGCAGCTAACACGGCGGCGCAAGCAGCAAAGACAACTGCGGTAGACTCCGCAACAACAGCTAGCAACGCCGAAGCAACGGCTACCGGAGCGGCTACCACCGCCACCACGGCTAAGAACGATGCCGTTGCGGCTAAGACCGCAGCAGAAGCCGCCGCCGCTAGTGTAAACCTTCCACCGCTTGGCATTGGGTTGCCAAGCATGACACTTATTAATAATTTCGACTGGCAGAACTTCGTTTTCACATCTGGGGCCAACTATCTTGCCGCGTCCACAAGTTGGATCAATACCCCGGCAGGGGTTGGATACCCAACGGCATTAGCCATCAGTATAACCGTTGATTACATTACGGTTTCAAGTAATCAAATTGGCCTAACATTAATTCCTAACACAGCAACTTCCGTAAACTTTAAAGTCTACAAAGTTCTTTCAGTTGGCGCTGCCGGATCTCGCGTATTCACTGTGCGTGAAGAATGGAACTCAGCCAACCCTATCCCAATTTCTGGCGGGGGTACTGGCGCTAATACTTTAGCCGGCGCTCAATCAGCGCTAGGAATAGTAGATCAATTGTTTACCATTCTCTACCCAAATGGTACAGAAGCATCTCCAGCATCAATTGGAGCCAGCACAAGGTTAACGGTAGCAAATCCCTTTGCCGGCAGGCGTGTTGATTGCGCGGTCGAATTAAGAGTTGCAGTTTCTTCTGTAAATCAGTGGGGGGAGCCAGGCTGGATATATTTGGACAATACCTCTATCTCTCTTGGAACAAAAGCGACACCGTTAACTGTGGGTGCTGATAACGATAAATACCTCGTCATACAATCCGGGTCGCGCGATGTAATGAATTACTCCGTAAACGACGGTAATCCACACGGTGTGGCTACGGCATACACCAGCCTACCATTTAGATTGAAAGTATGGACGATAGACTAATGATTAAACATTACGGAATTATCGGGACTAACGCATACGGAATTGATTTAGATGAAGACGCAACAATATGGAGTGGTTGGATATTAATGAAAGAAGAGCGTCCAACTGATGAATACTACGCAGATGAAAACGGAGAGTGGTTGGCTGGCCCATCGCCGCAAGTTCTGCAACAAATGAGAATTGAAGCCAGAGAAAATCAGACGACTATTTTATCACAGGCATCCGACATGATAGGTGCGTTGTCAGATGAAATAGAGGGTCTGGAGGATAGCGATGATGTTGTACCGGATAAACTGCGCACTGATTTGAAAGTATGGAAACAGTATCGTGTAAAAGTGAAGAACATCGATGTTTCCCTAGTGCCGGATATTGAGTGGCCTGTATCGCCGGAGTGATGAGTGGGCAGGGGTGCCTTGAGGTGGCGGCGCTGAATAACGCCGCTTACTTTTACTTAGCGATCATCGAATCAAGATAGTCGGCATACCATTGCATCATGCGCTTGCGGTCGTCAATATATTGGGCATGGTTATATACGCCTCTGATTTTACTTTTGTCCAGATGGGCAAGTTGACGCTCAACCCAATCACCTTCGAAACCATGCTCATTAAGTATTGAACTCATTTGGTGCCTGAATCCATGACCGCACGTTCTGCCCTCATAGCCAACCCTGCGGATCACCCCAAGCACGGTATTTTCGCTGATTGGCTTGGTTCTGTCATTTCGTCCGGGGAAGACTAATTGAAAGTGTCCGGTTACTGGTTGTAGCTGCTTGAACAGGTTAATGACTTGAGTTGATAGTGGCACTATATGCAATCGGCGTTTCTTCATTACTTCAATTGGGATGGTCCATATTCCCGACTCCAAATCTACATCATTCCATTTTGCATGGCGTAATTCTTTGGTACGTAAACCAGTCAGCATTAATATCTGAGTGGCGGCCTTAGCTATCACGCTGCCAAAGTATGAGTTCAGCGCAATAATAAAATCTGGAACTTCAGCTTCAGTGAGGAATGGATAGTGAGTGCTATTCGGTGGCGTCATTGCCACCGTTAAATCTGGGGCCGGATTATATTCAGCCCGACCAGTAACGATCGCATATTTAAAAACCTCCCCGCACCGCCTTCTTGTTTTTCTCGCCATCTCCATAGCGCCACGCCCTTCAATTTTCCTGAGTACATCCAAAAGCATTAATGGCTTCACATCTTTTATTGGCATATGTCCTATAAAAGGAAAGATGTCACGAACAAACATGGATAGCACTAAATCACTGTAGTCTGGCGTCCATACTTTCTTTTTTGAACTATGCCATTCTTTTGCAATTGCCTCGAAAGTGTTTTCAGCTGATATGCGCTGAGAAACTTTTTTTGCTTTCTTGTCTTGAGATGGATCCACACCATCAGCAAGCAGTGATTTAGCTTCATCTCTTTTTTGTCGGGCGTCGGCTAGGGTGGTTGCAGGGAACAGCCCAATCGTTAACAGCTTCTCTTTGCCGTTAATGCGGTACTTGAGCCGCCATGACTTAGCGCCTGTGATAGATACATAAAGAAATAACCCCCCACCGTCAGACAGTTTATAGGCTTTTTCTTGCGGCTTGGCTGTTTCCACCTGTCTGGCTGATAATGGCATTTCGGGGGTATCCTATGTAGAGGCCGTTTCAATACCCCTGATACTACCCCCACTTTATGCTTTATTCACGGTTATTTGTGGTTACGTGTGGTTATGTCGATTGTCTGGAGATGTTGCCGTGAAAAGGGTTTTTGGTGTGTCGTGGTATTGCGAGGTAATGCTGTAGTGGTGTCCCCGACTGGAATCGAACCAGTAACTAGCCCTTAGGAGGGGCTTGTTATATCCGTTTAACTACGGGGACCTTTTTTATTGGCAGAGTTACTGCCGATAAAGTGGACTGCCGGAGCATTATACGCATTTTGACCCAAATAATAAGCAGTTAGCTGTCTGTTTGGTTACTCTGTCACCAATGTGCAGTGAATAAATGCTCTCTATGTGCAAAAACACCAGCACACCGCAATAAGATGAGGGCGGTTATCGGTGTGCTGGTGATGAGCGGTTCTCCACTTAGCGGTTTTTTCTCGGTCGGTGGGGCATATCGCTGCGGATCTGTGCATGGCTTATCAGGGCGAAAATAAAAGTACCGCCGATAATGTTGCCTGCGAGTGTTGGGATGGCGAAGGGATAAATAAATTGCTGCCAAGGTAGTGAGCCGTTAAACACCAGATAGAAGATTTCTACTGAGCCGACCACGATATGAGTCAGGTCGCATAATGCCACTAAATAGGTCATCAGAAAGATCACCCAAATCTTGGCGCCTCCCGCAGAAGGCATCATCCATACCATGGTGGCAATGATCCAGCCAGAAAATATACCGTTAGCAAACATCTCACCTGATGAGTTATCCATCACGCTTTGTCCAATACTGACAAATGCCGCTCGTGTGGCATCATCAAATACCGGCATATGAATAAAGGAATAGGCCGCGATAGCCGTGCCGATCAGGTTGCCTAGTAGCACCAGCCCCCAAAGGCGAAATAATAGAATGAAGTTTTGGCGGCTAGGTTTCTGCATGATTGGCAGCACCGGCGTGACTGTATTTTCAGTAAATAACTGTTGGCGGGCCATAATGACAATAATAAAACCGAATGTATAACCGATATTTTCCAGCAGAAAACTGGCCGGGGTATCCGGTAATTTTGCGTGAAAGATACCTTTGGCAATCAGTGATGCTCCGATGGAAAGGCCAGCCGCAATAGCCGACCATAATAATGCAAAGCTATCGCGTTCTAACTCCTTTTCCCCGTCGAGGCGGATAATTTCATGAATTGCCGCCGCTTTGGAAGGCAGGTTCTTTTCATTTACTTCAATCTCTTTTCCCTCATGCTGCTCATCACTTTCCACTTTCAGTTCATCCTTATCTGGGGACGTTTTTTCATCACTCATAGGGGATTTCCTGGTTGGTCGATTAAATGGTTGTTTGGGCTGGGTGCAGGAAAATAAGAAAATAGCAAAGTAATAAGCATAGTCGTTAATGACTGTCCGCGATTTTTTTGTCGGTGAGAATTGCAGCCACGAGGTTATCCAATTCTAATGTTGCTGGTTTTTTCTTCAGAAATTTGATCTTAACCCGAATATTACCTCGATAAGGGTAGGGATCGCATTAGACCCATGCTACGTAAGGATTAAGCCTTATGTTATCATTTAGTCTTCACGAACTGGCAATCCTCCTATGGAAGGCAATCCCTCATGCTGGAAGCTATAAATCTAACTTGCGTCCGAGATGAACGAAGCTTGTTTCAACAGCTCAGTTTCTGTGTGGCTGCGGGGGAGATTGTGCAGATTGAGGGGCAAAACGGGGCGGGTAAAACCAGCTTGCTGCGCATTTTAGCCGGGCTTGCTGATGCCGATGTTGGGCAGGTGAACTGGCTGGGTGAGAATATTCGCCGTGATCGCGCCCGTTATCATCAGGATTTACTGTTTTTAGGCCATCAGCCGGGGATCAAATCGGTACTGACACCTTTTGAAAATCTGGCCTTCTACCAGTCGGTATTTCAGCCAGTGGATAGCGCCGCCATTTGGCAGGCTTTGTCGCTGGTTGGGCTGGTGGGCTATGAAGATTTGCCGGTATCGCAGTTATCTGCCGGTCAGCAACGGCGGGTAGCTTTAGCCCGATTGTGGCTAAGTCGGGCACCGTTATGGATTCTGGATGAACCTCTGACCGCAATTGATAAGCAGGGCGTCAGCACATTGTTGGCCCTATTTGTGGAACATGCCGCCAAGGGGGGCATGGTGTTGCTCACCACGCATCAGGATTTAGATGGCGTCAGCCAGCAGGTGCGTAAAATCCGCTTAACCAACACGCAGGAGAATTAATGTTTATCAGCGTGTTGCGCCGTGAATTAAAAATAGCCTTCAGAAAAGGCGCAGAAATCGTTAACCCACTCTGGTTTTTTCTGATTGTTATCACCTTGTTTCCGTTGGGTATTGGCCCGGAACCGCAACTGTTGGCGCGTATTGCGCCAGGTATCGTCTGGGTTGCCGCATTGCTCGCGTCGTTATTATCGCTGGAGCGGCTATTCCGTGATGATTTCCACGATGGCTCTCTGGAGCAGTTGCTGTTATTACCCAGCCCGCTAGCACTCACGGTGTTAGGCAAAGTGTGCGCTCACTGGGTTGTTACCGGGTTGCCTTTACTGATCTTATCGCCATTGGTGGCATTGTTGCTGTCTCTCGACAGTAATACGGCGATGGCGATGGCGCTGACACTGCTGCTGGGGACGCCGACCTTAAGTTTTATCGGGGCTATTGGTGTCGCGTTGACTGTGGGTTTGCGCAAAGGTGGGGTGCTACTGAGTTTATTGGTTCTGCCGCTGTATATCCCGGTGTTGATATTTGCCACTGCGGCTATTGATGCGGCGTCGATGGCACTGCCGATTGATGGTTATCTGGCTATTCTGGGGGCGATGTTGGCAGGGAGTGCCACACTGGCACCTTTTGCTACCGCGGCGGCATTGAGAGTGAGTGTGCACTAGCTCATTATCGCAGGCCACAATAGGCTATCCGTTAAAAAGTGCGTGTAAAAAATATCAGTCAAAAGAGTAAAGATTTTCATAAGCTTAAGCGCGGTAGCCAACGCAGATTACAGCAGATTGTGCGCCGTCCCTGCACCGAGGTAACCCATAGGGTGATACCGGTCCAATTTCAACGTGAGCAATGAAAAATGTGGAAATGGTTTCATCAATTCGCTAAACCCGAACGGCTCTATCAGCTGTGTGGGCGATTTATTCCGTGGCTGGGCCTGGCGGCAGTTATCTGCTTGAGCGTGGGCTGGGTATGGGGTTTTGGCTTCGCTCCATCAGATTACCAACAGGGTGACAGTTTCCGTATCATATATTTGCATGTCCCGGCAGCGATCTGGTCGATGGGTATCTATATGTCGATGGCTATCGCGGCATTTGTCGGTTTAGTCTGGCAAATGAAAATGTCCGATAACGTCTTGGCTGCCATGGCTCCGGTGGGGGCAGTGTTTACCTTTATCGCGCTGGTTACCGGCTCGGCATGGGGTAAGCCTATGTGGGGAACCTGGTGGATTTGGGATGCACGCTTGACCTCTGAATTAGTGCTGTTATTCCTCTATCTGGGGGTTATCGCCCTGTATAATGCCTTCGAAGACCGTAAGTTGGCGGGGCGCGCAGCGGGCATTCTGGTGCTGGTCGGCGTGGTCAATATCCCCATCATTCATTTCTCTGTCGTGTGGTGGAATACCTTGCATCAAGGTTCGACCAATATGCAGCAAAGCATTGATCCGAGTATGCGTTCCCCGCTTCGTTGGGCGATTTTTGGTTATCTGTTCTTCTTCGCCACACTGACATTAATGCGACTGCGCAATCTGATTTTGCAGCAAGAGCGCCATCGTCCGTGGGTTGCTGCTCTATTGCGTAAGGAGCCACGCGTATGAATCCGGCCTTTAACTCTTGGGCGGCATTTTTTGCCATGGGCGGTTATGCCTTTTATGTCTGGCTGGCGGTTGCGGCGACATTATTATCACTGCTGGGCTTATGGGCCCATACCAGGTGGCAGCATAAGCAATTACTCGCGGATATTCAGCGTCGTGAAGCCCGAGAAAAACGCATTCAGCAGGCAAATCATTCCCAATCAGATCACGTCAAAAGTGTTGCCCGTCCGCAGGAGAAACAACAGTGAATCCACGTAGAAAAAGCCGACTCTATCTGGCGATTGTGGTGCTGATCGGTATCGGTCTGACCGTCACACTGGTGTTGTATGCACTGCGTTCAAATATTGATCTGTTCTATACCCCAGGTGAAATTTTGCAGGGCAAAGGTGAGCGCCATGAGAAGCCGGAAATCGGCCAGCGTTTACGTATTGGCGGCATGGTGATGCCGGGTTCAGTGAAACGCGATGATAAAACACTGGAAATGAGCTTCAAAGTTTACGATGCACGCGGTGCCGTCACCGTGACCTACACCGGCATTCTGCCTGACCTGTTCCGCGAAGGGCAGGGCGTAGTCGCACAAGGGGTATTTGCCGCTGGCAATACCATCAACGCGAAAGAAGTGTTGGCAAAGCATGATGAGAATTACACACCACCAGAAGTGAAAGAGGCAATGAAAGAAAATCATACCCGCCCGGCAGAAGCCTACAGTAGTGCCAATGGCGGAGGCAATGCCTCATGATGCCTGAAATCGGCAGTTTTTTATTGTGTCTGGCGCTGGCCATCTCGCTATTGCTGAGCCTGTACCCGCAGTGGGGAGCCGCGCGTCAGGATGCCCGGATGATGGCGACCGGCAGACCATTGACCTACGGAATGTTTGCCACTATCGCGCTGTCATTTATATGTCTTATATATGCGTTTGTGGTAAATGATTTTACTGTCTCTTATGTGGCGGCAAACTCGAATTCACATTTGCCGGTTTACTACCGGATTGCCGCAAGCTGGGGGGCACACGAAGGGTCACTGCTGTTGTGGGTATTACTGCTCAGTTGTTGGTCATTGGCGGTGGCGTTGTTTAGTCGTTCTATGCCGGATGATGCGGTAGCTCGCGTGTTATCGGTGCTGGGAATGATTACTGGCGGCTTTCTGCTGTTTATTATCCTGACCTCAAATCCATTCAACCGCACCTTACCGGACTTCCCGATTGACGGCAACGATTTGAACCCACTGTTGCAGGATGTGGGGCTGATTTTCCATCCGCCACTGCTCTATATGGGATATGTCGGGTTCTCGGTGGCATTTGCTTTTGCTATTGCTTCCTTAATGGCTGGGCGACTCGACAGTGCCTGGGCGCGCTGGTCACGCCCGTGGACTCAAGCCGCATGGGTGTTCCTGACTATGGGCATCGTGCTTGGTTCGGCATGGGCCTATTATGAACTCGGTTGGGGCGGCTGGTGGTTCTGGGACCCAGTCGAAAATGCTTCCTTTATGCCTTGGCTGGCAGGTACGGCATTGATTCACTCACTGGCGGTGACTGAAAAACGTGGGACTTTTAAGGCCTGGACAGTATTGCTGGCGATCACTGCATTCTCTTTATGCTTGATGGGCACCTTCCTGGTGCGCTCTGGCGTGCTGGTTTCGGTGCACTCCTTTGCCTCTGACCCGGCACGCGGCATGTTTATTCTGGCTTATCTGGTGATTGTTATCGGCGGCTCTTTGCTGCTGTATGCCGTCAAAGGTGCGCAGGTGCGCAGCCGTACTCAACATGAGGTTTTCTCGCGCGAGACTTTCTTGCTCGGCAACAATGTGTTGTTGATTGCCGCCATGCTGGTGGTGCTACTGGGGACATTGCTGCCACTGGTACACAAACAGTTGGGGCTGGGCAGTATCTCTATCGGCGAACCCTTCTTTAATACTATGTTTACCTGGTTGATGGCTCCAATGGCGCTATTAATGGGGATTGGGCCGCTGGTGCGCTGGCGTCGTGATGAGCCGAGCAAACTGTGGAAGCGTTTGGGCGTCGCGCTGGTAGTTACCTTGCTATTGTCAATATTGGTGCCGTGGGTGCTGCAAGATACCATTGCCGGTATGACGGTGGTGGGGCTGATGATGGCTATCTGGGTGATTATCCTGACTCTGATGGAGTTGCACGAGCGTGCTACCCATCGCCATGGTTTCTGGCGAGGTTTGCAGCACCTTTCCCGTAGCCATTGGGGCATGGTGCTGGGGCACCTCGGGGTGGCCGTGACCGTGATTGGCATCGCGTTTAGCCAGAATTACAGTGTGGAGCGTGATGTGCGCATGAAGGCCGGTGATAGCATTGATATCCATGATTATCACTTCATATTCCGCGATGTTCACGATATTAAAGGGCCAAACTATACCGGCGGTGTCGGCATTATTGATGTCACTCGCAATGGTAAGCCGGAAGCCACTTTACATGCAGAAAAACGCTACTACGCGGTGGCCCGCTCGATGATGACCGAAGCAGCTATTGACGGCGGTTTGACTCGTGATCTGTATGCCGCCTTAGGTGAAGAATTAGATGACGGTTCATGGGCTGTGCGTTTGTATTACAAGCCATTTGTCCGCTGGATCTGGTATGGCGGGGTGTTTATGGCCATTGGCGGCATCTTCTGTATGTTCGATCCGCGGTATCGGATGAGTAAGAAGTTAAAACGCGGCGCTGCATCGGAGGCTGAATAATGAAACCTCAATCCTCATTTAATAAGTTGATGTTTATTCCGTTGGTGCTGTTTTTACTGCTGGTTATCGCCTTTTTAGTGCAATTAACCCGTAATGCCAATGGTGACGATCCCACGATGTTGGAGTCGGCGCTGATTGGCAAACCGGTGCCAACCTTTAAATTGGAATCGCTGGAACAACCGGGGAAAACCTTTGATCAGGCGGTATTGCATGATGGTCAGCCGATGCTGCTTAACGTCTGGGCGACTTGGTGCCCCACCTGTCGTGCTGAGCACCAATATTTGAATACGCTGGCGGCACAGGGCATCCGCGTGGTTGGCTTAAATTACAAAGACGATCGTAGCAAAGCGGTGCAGTGGCTCAACTCGCTAGGCAACCCTTATGCCCTCAGTTTGTATGATGGCGATGGCATGCTGGGCCTGGATCTTGGCGTGTATGGCGCACCGGAAACCTTCTTGATCGACGGTCAGGGCATTATCCGTTACCGCCATGCCGGTGATCTCAATGATCGGGTGTGGCAGCAAGAAATCCTGCCGCTCTATAAAAAGTATCAGGGGGGCGCATGAGGCTCTTTAGTTTGGCGCTCGGCCTGATATTAAGCTGGAGTGCATTTGCCGCCATCGATACCTACACTTTTAGCTCCGTGGCGCAAGAACAGCAATATCGTGAATTGACCGAGCAGCTACGTTGCCCTAAGTGCCAAAATAATAGCATCGCGGATTCTAATGCCATTATTGCCGCTGATATGCGCGGCAAAGTGTATGAACTGCAACAGCAGGGTAAATCCAAACAGCAAATTATTGATTATATGGTGGCCCGATACGGCAACTTCGTCACTTATGAGCCGCCGGTCACCCCTGCCACGTTAATTCTATGGGTTGGACCAGCATTGTTTGTCTTGATAGGTGCAGCGGTGGTGATATTGCGCGCCCGGCGGCGGGTAGAGAAAGAAGCCCCGCTTTCAGCTCAGGAGCAGCAAAGGTTACAAAGCCTATTGGCTTCAGAGGATAAAACTCTGCTGAATCAACAAGCAAAGACTAACAGGAAACAACCATAATGGCTTTTTGGCTAGTAGTGATTATTTTACTGGTGGTTGCGGGTGCCTTGTTGGTCATTCCGGCCATGCGACAAAAGACCAACCTCCAGGCGACGACGCGTGATGAGTTGAATAAGGCTATTTATCAAGATCGTCTATCTGAATTGGCAGAAGATGAAGCGCAGGGCGTGGTCGAGCAGCGACCTGAATTGATTCAGGAGCTGCAACAGAACCTGCTAACAGATATCCCGCAGCAATCATCTGAAAATGCCAGCCCGATCAACCGTTGGGTGTTATTACCCGGAGTGGTGATTCTGGTTGTGGTCTCGGTGGGGCTATATCTGAAAACCGGCGGATTATCTCAAGTGCAGGCGTGGCATCAGGTTGAAGCACAAATGCCGGAACTACGCGCGCGTGTTGCCAATGAGCGGGCAGAGCCTCTGACTATGGAGGAAGTCGCGCGTCTGGGATTGGGATTACGTACATCTTTACAGCAAGACCCCGGCAACGTTAATGACTGGATGATGTTGGGCCGAGTCGGAATGGCACTCAATAATGCCACCACGGCCACCCAAGCTTTTGCTAAAGCTTACCAGCTGGCACCCGATAATGACGATGTCAGGTTTGGCTATGCTGAAGTGCTGACACGTTCCAATGATCCACAGGATAATCAGCTGGCAGCTCGGATGCTGCGCACGATGGTGGGTCAGGATCACAGCAATTTGCGCGCGATGAGTTTATTAGCTTTTAATGCTTTTGAGCAGGGCGATTTTAAACAAGCCATTGGCGCGTGGGAAGTTATGCTAAAATTGCTGCCTGCTGGTGATTCTCGGATAGAAGTGATAAAACGCAGTATTGCACAAGCTAAATCACAGGCAGGGCAGGAAACAGCTACACTGGGAATAGAGGTTTCACTCTCATCTGATGCCGCCCAGAAGTTGCCGCAACAGGGAATGCTGATTATATCGGTAACTGATGGGGCAAATCCGATACCGGTTGCGGTAAAACAACTGCCGTTGAGCCGATTCCCGCTATCCGTGATGCTGGATGACAGTAATGCAATGATGTCCGAGCGGTTGCTCTCATCTTTGCAGCAGGTGAAGGTGCGCGCACGTATCTCGCTGGATGGCACCGCCAATTCGCAACCGGGTGACTGGTTTGGTGAAAGCGATGTGCAGGATTTTGGCGGGAAAGAGCCACCTCAGACTATTCATGTTCAGATAAACAAACAGATCCCTTAAATATAAGGGACTGGAAAGAATTTCATGGAGAAAAATATGAACTACCGCCTGATTGGGCTAACTTTTGCAACCGTACTGTTAGTAGGGTGCGCCAGTAGCTCACCGGATCACATGGAGCAGGGCCGCTCAGATCCACTGGAAGGTTTTAACCGGGCAATGTTCAATTTCAACTATGAGGTTCTTGACCCTTATATTGTGCGCCCGGTTGCGGTTGTCTGGCGCGATTACGTGCCACAGCCAGCACGTAATGGGACGAGCAACTTCTTAAGTAACCTTGAAGAGCCGGCCAGCATGCTTAACAGCTTCTTGGTGGGTGACCCGTACAATGCGATGAAGCACTTTAACCGTTTCTTCCTGAACACGATTCTGGGGATGGGGGGGTTAATTGATGTGGCCAGCATGGCGAACCCGAAACTGGCGAAGCAAGTTCCTCATCGTTTTGGTTCT
The DNA here is from genome assembly GCF_902170305.1 of Yersinia alsatica. Taxonomy (GTDB): domain Bacteria; phylum Pseudomonadota; class Gammaproteobacteria; order Enterobacterales; family Enterobacteriaceae; genus Yersinia; species Yersinia alsatica. The sequence goes on from NZ_CABHWW010000026.1 coordinate 63,786, forward strand.
ACACTTGGTCACTATAATGTGGGCTACGGGCCATATGTGGTTCTACCTGCTTATGGCAGCTTTACGATTCGTGAAGATGGGGGTAATGCGGCTGATTACGTCTATCCAGTGTTGAGCTATCTGACCTTCTGGATGTCAGCAGGTAAATGGGTGCTTGAAGGGGTTGAAACCCGTGCACAGCTGTTGGATTCCGATGGTTTGTTACGTAACTCTTCTGACCCGTATCTGATGGTGCGCGAGGCTTACTTCCAACGTAATGACTTCCTGGCAAGCGGCGGTCAGCTGAAACCAGAAGTGAATTCCAATGCTCAAGCCATCCAAGGCGATTTGGAAAGCATCGATTCAGCTAACTGATAGTTGACCTCCGATAGCCATATAAAAAAAGCGCCGCAAGGCGCTTTTTTGTGGGCAAAAGTCTTGCCAAACTGGTGATTAGAACGCGTAGTTGAAGTTCACGCCGTACAGCAGTGCAGTCCCTTTAGAGTCGAACTCATAGGTCGTACCACCCAATGCTGCTGGGGTTTTTTCCGTAATATGAACGTTCTGGCCGTGCATATAGGAAATACCAACGTCAACAGAGGCATCTTTGTTGAAGGCGTAAGTGGTACCAGCACTGATCCAGAAACGGTCTTGGTCTGGGATTGAGATGGTACGGTTATCCGCAGGAACCGGGCTATCATCGAAGGCGATACCGGTACGGAATGTCCAGTTATCATCATAATAATAGGTGGTACCCAACGCGATACGGTAAGCGTCTTTGAAGCCTTCTTGCTTCTCGAACAGTGTTTGGCCGTTGGTTCCGGTGGCTTTCAGCTCTTTAAACTGACTCCAACTGGTGTAGGCCATGCTGTAGTGAATCGCCCATTGTGGTGCCACGCGGTTGTAGCCGGACACTTCCCATACTTCTGGCAGATTCAGGGTCAACGCACCTGGAATAACTGTGCCACCGGTACCGCTTGGTGGTGGCAGTTGGCTGCTGAAGTCACCATCAAAATCAATTTTCACTTTTGAACGGTAAGTGAAGCTGTAACGGTTTTCTTTATCCACTTCATACAGGACACCGGCATTCCAACCATAGCCCCACTTGGTCCCTTCCATACGGGTGACTTCGGTGCTGTTTGGTATAACCCCACGACCGGCTTCACCGATATGTCGTATAATTTTCGCATCAGCATAAACAGCATTAAAGCCCAGACCGAAGCTGAAGTTTTCATTCAGACGATAAGCGGTGCTCAGATTCAGGTTAGCGGTTTTCAGATCAGTCTCACCACCCAAAGAACCCGCAATATAGTCGTCATTAAACTCGGTCGCCAAACCGTAGTTTGAGGTACCAGAAGCACCAATTGCCCATTGCTCATTCAGCGGCATAATAAAGTGGATATTGGGAATCCACTCTGATGGCGCGATGTTCTTGGCACTAGTACTTCTCCCGCTAACGGGAGATGTTCCACTGATATCAACGTTTGGATCGACATAGACGAAGCCACCAGAGAAAGACGGGCGGTCGAACATAGTCATTGCGGCGGGGTTGCGGCTACCAACAGAAGCATTGTCAGCAACAGCGCCTTCACCAGAGAAAGAGCGGCCCAATGCAGCTGCTGAATATTCATTCAGCTGGAAACCGGCCGCAGAAACGTTTGATGAAATTAATGCTACTGCAGCTGCCAGAGCTGATCGGGTAAACAGGTTTTTCTGGTTCATGACCAAAACCTCATTGTTTTAATTAATGTTACATACCGTAACAAGAGAATGCGGGATTGTAGGGTCCGTTATCGGTCAGACAAAGCAGACCAGTGGCTGAAGTATAGGTCCGACCTGTATCAGTGTTGCAAGCATGTTTTAGAAATTGTTCAGTTTTGATTGCAAAAAATAGACGCAGTTAACAAAAAACTCACAATTTAATAGCAATTGATACAATATTGATGAGCGAACAATCAATTTGACTGTGATTTCCATCACTTAATAGGCCTTTAAACAGTAAGTTCTAGTTCCAAGTGACCGACGAGAGTAAAATAAGGGGTAGAGAAATTATTTTTGTTTTATGTCTTATTTTTGTGCTGTTTGCGCTACCAGATAGGCAATTTGCACCTATTTTGAAATATCCGTTGAGGAGAATTGAAGATGTCAGATGCAATTAATCGCTGTAGTGCTGAAGAAACTGCGGCTTGCTGTTGTGTAGATGTTGGCACCGTCATGGACAATACTGACTGCACCGCATCCTACAGTTGCGTATTCGAAAATCGTGCTGAAGCTGAAGCCATGCTGAAAATGCTGACTGAAAAAGCGCGCGCTGTTGAGTCCGAACCTTGCCTTATCGAACATAAGCTGGAAGAAACTGAAGGCGGTGTACGCCTGACTATCGATTTCACCTTTGCTTGCCAGGCAGAGACCATGATTTTCCAGTTAGGTCTGCGTTAATTTGCGCCTTGCTGTTGAGTTACTCAGGTAAGCTAAATTACTATCAAACGCGGAGCTTTTTGCTTCGCGTTTCTTTTGGTACTATTTCCTCTGTAAATTTATTACCTTAGATTAATCATCCCCACACCGGTTCTTCACTCTTCAACTCTGCCGCCCACTTTTTTTATTCTTAAAAGTTGCTCCTGCTCTCACTTTCCTGCTCTATAGGTTTACCAAATGTAAATGTTTGGTTAACAATCATTAGATCAGGTCTGACCTGTTATTTGTTATGCTTTAATAGAAGCCATTTTATTTATCAGGAGCGTTTATGAGTAAGCCATTACCGCTAGTGACGCGTCAGGGCGATCGCATTGCAATCGTAAGCGGCCTGCGGACCCCTTTTGCCAAGCAGGCAACTGCTTATCATGGCGTGCCCGCTGTCGATTTGGGCAAAATTGTGGTCAGTGAGTTATTGGCCAGAAGTGGTGTTGCTCCTGAATTAATTGACCAACTGGTGTTTGGTCAGGTGGTACAAATGCCTGAAGCACCCAATATAGCCCGCGAAATCGTGCTGGGAACCGGCATGAGTGTGCATACCGATGCTTACAGTGTCTCCCGCGCATGTGCGACCAGCTTTCAGGCCGTAGCCAATGTCGCGGAAAGTATTATTGCCGGTTCGGTGACTGTGGCGATCGCCGGCGGCGCTGACTCTTCTTCCGTCTTGCCCATTGGCGTCAGTAAAGCACTGGCGCGAACCTTGGTTGACGTGAACAAAGCACGCACTTTATCCCAGCGATTGAAGTTATTCAGTCGGTTGAAATTGCGCGATTTACTCCCTGTTGCGCCCGCGGTAGCTGAATACTCAACCGGTCTGCGCATGGGCGATACCGCCGAGCAGATGGCAAAAACCTATGGTATCAGCCGTGAGGATCAAGATGCTTTAGCACTGCGTTCCCATCAAATGGCGGCGCAAGCCTGGCAGCAGGGGTTATTGCAAGATGAGGTAATGACTGCCTATATTCCACCTTATCGTGAGACTATCGTCGAAGATAACAATATTCGTAAAGACTCCACAATGGCGCAATATGCCAAATTACGCCCCGCGTTTGATCGCAAACATGGCAGTGTTACGGCGGCGAACAGCACACCGCTGACTGATGGTGCCGCCGCAGTCATGATGATGAGTGAATCAAGGGCCAAAGAGTTGGGGTTATCGCCTCTGGGCTATCTGCGCAGTTTTGCATTTTCTGCCATTGATGTCTGGCAAGATATGTTGTTAGGCCCATCTTATGCCACGCCACTGGCGCTGGATCGCGCTGGAATTACCTTAGCTGACCTGACTCTTATCGATATGCATGAAGCATTTGCCGCGCAAACATTAGCTAACCTGAAAATGTTTGCCAGCGACAGTTTTGCACGTGAAAAACTGGGCCGAAGCCAGGCAATTGGTGAAGTTGATATGAGTAAATTCAACGTATTAGGTGGCTCTATTGCTTATGGACACCCCTTTGCTGCAACCGGGGCGCGTATGATTACTCAAACACTTAATGAATTGCGTCGCCGTGGTGGTGGACTAGGGTTAACCACGGCATGTGCGGCGGGGGGCTTGGGTGCCGCAATGATTTTGGAGGTGGAGTAATGAATCAGGAGAAGGTCATCAAGAGCAGTGACGAAACAGTGATCGTGGATATGATTGCTCCAGCCCATTCGGTATTTACCCTCAGTGTTCGGCCCGACAATATCGGCGTTATCACCATTGATGTTGTGGGCGATAAGGTGAATACCCTAAAGACTGAATTCGCAGAACAAATTGCCGAGATACTGCAACAAGCACAGGCTTTGACCCAATTGCAGGGGCTGGTGATTATTTCTGGCAAGCCAGACTCTTTTATTGCCGGTGCTGATATCACCATGATAGCGGCTTGCCGTACTGCACAGGATGCTCGCGTTTTGGCGCAAAAAGGGCAGGCTATCTTGGCGCAAATTGCCGCATTTCCGGTGCCAGTGGTGGCGGCTATTCATGGAGCATGTCTGGGCGGCGGTCTGGAATTGGCGCTGGCCTGTCATAGCCGCATTTGTTCTCTGGATGATAAAACTGTCCTGGGTCTGCCGGAGGTACAGCTTGGCTTATTGCCAGGATCGGGCGGGACACAGCGCCTACCGCGTTTGGTAGGGGTGAGCAAGGCGCTGGATATGATATTGACCGGCAGGCAGGTTCGTGCGCGTCAGGCGCTCAAAATGGGGCTGGTGGACGATATCGTACCGCAGGATATCTTGTTGGATGTGGCTATCCAACGGGCAAAAGCAGGATGGCTTGATAGGCCGACATTGCCATGGCAGGAGCGCTTACTCAGCGGCCCGCTAGGTAAGGCACTGTTGTTTAGCATTGTGCGCAAAAAAACGCTGGCGAAGACCAAAGGCCATTATCCCGCAGCTGAGCGCATTATTGACGTGGTACGCAAAGGGCTGGATCACGGCGGCCCTGCCGGTTATGAAGCCGAGGCCAGAGCTTTCGGTGAGCTGGCGATGTCTCCTCAGTCGGCGGCGTTGCGCAGTCTATTTTTTGCGACCACCTCACTGAAAAAAGAGACCGGTGGTGCCGCGCAACCTCGTGCTATTCATCGTGTCGGGGTATTAGGCGGCGGCTTAATGGGCGGCGGCATTGCTAATGTCACCGCGACCCGTGCGGGCCTGCCTGTGCGTATCAAAGATATCAATCCACAGGGCATTAATCAGGCACTGAAATATACCTGGGATGTTTTAGGCAAACGGGTGCGCAGTAAACGCATGCGTCCAGCTGAACAGCAGCGGCAGATGATGTTGATTTCCGGCAGCACGGATTATTGTGGCTTCAGCAATGTTGATATTGTTGTGGAAGCGGTATTTGAAGATTTATCCCTGAAGCAACAAATGGTTGCCGATATTGAGAACTTTGCTACCGAGCACACTATTTTTGCCTCGAATACATCATCGCTGCCAATAAGTCAGATTGCGGCACAGGCACAACGGCCAGAGAATGTTATCGGCCTGCACTATTTCAGCCCGGTGGATAAAATGCCGTTGGTTGAAGTTATCCCTCATGCCAAAACCAGTGAAGAAACCATTGCCACCACAGTTGCTTTAGCCCGTAAACAAGGGAAAACAGCTATTGTGGTAGCGGATTGCGCCGGGTTCTATGTAAACCGCATTCTAGCACCTTATATCAATGAAGCTGCGCGCTGCTTACTGGATGGTGAACCTATTGATTCTATCGATAAAGCTTTAGTAGATTTCGGCTTCCCAGTTGGCCCGATTACCTTGCTGGACGAAGTAGGAATTGACGTCGGTACCAAGATAATGCCAATTCTGGTGGAGCAGTTAGGGCCACGTTTCGCGGCACCCGCTTCATTTGATGTCATCTTGAAGGATGGGCGTAAAGGGCGTAAAAATGGCCGTGGTTTTTATTTGTATCCGGCTAAAAGTACCGGTTTTAAGTGGAAAAGAGACTCGGGTAAGCAAGTTGATACCAGTGTTTATACCTTGCTTGGCGTCACACCCAAGGCCCACCTTCAATCAGCGGTAATCGCACAGCGCTGCACGATGATGATGTTGAATGAAGCCGCTCGCTGCCTCGATGAATCTATTATTCGTCAACCACGAGATGGTGACATTGGCGCGGTGTTTGGCATAGGTTTTCCGCCATTCCTTGGTGGACCATTCCGCTATATGGATAGCTTGGGGGCCGAAAAAGTGGTGAAAACACTTAATTTGCTGGCGCAGAAATACGGTGAGCGTTTTGCTCCTTGCCAACGGCTGGTTACGATGGCGGAGCAACAGCAGAAATTTTACCCGCAGGAAAGCCAAGTGAACGAAGATCAGGGCAAGGATAGTGCCAGCCGCTAGAGGCACTAAAATGCTTTCAGCGTGTTTTTTCACCCATTTTTGTGCAGGTCAACACTCTATAATTAACAGTGTGAGCAGGATCACCGCCTGCAACTCTAAGGGATAAGGTGGCTGTACAGCGGGAACAAGCCGCGCTACCTTAAATCAGAATCACGTTAAGTGACTATTCGTGCCAGAATGAATTCATAGCCACTTATTGTGCAGGTGATAGAATTTAGATTAAGCTATTGATATGGTTAATTTGTAACCAATCAGGGGCGGCTGTTGATACCTCGGTGTAAAAAACAGCCATTTTCTTTACCTTAAGTTTCAGGCAAAATGCCCGGCCGCCATAGAGAGACGGCGCGTTATCGTTATGAAGTTTCTTTGCTCATGGGCAAAGGTTTCGGCGGTACAGCACGCAAAGCGTTTCTGTATAGCGTTATTTTGTTAACAAAAACGGTGCAATATGCAAGTTTTCATTATGCGTCACGGTGACGCGGCTCTTGATGCAGCAAGTGATGCGCAAAGGCCTCTAACTCTGTGTGGTCAGGATGAATCACGTCAGATAGCAAGCTGGCTAAATGACCAGTCAGTCGATGTTGATCAGGTTCTGGTCAGCCCTTATTTACGTGCAGGGCAAACATTGGAAGTGGTGCGCGAAGTGTTGACACTGCCGCCACAACAAGAAGTGATGCCAGAATTAACGCCCGGTGGGGATGCCGCTTTTGTCAGCTGTTATTTGCAGGCGCTGGCAAAAGAAGATTGTGCGGCGGTGCTGGTTATCTCGCACTTGCCACTGGTTGGGTATCTGGTGGCTGAACTTTGTCCGGGGCAATGCCCGCCGATGTTTGCAACTTCGGCAATCGCCTGTGTTGATTTGAATGGCGAGACAGGCAAGGGGACTTTTGACTGGCAGGTGAGTCCAACACAGCTTCTGGCGAAGGCTTGCCACGGTTGATTTATAACATATAAATATGAACCGATAAGGGCGCAATTGTTATTGCGCCCTTTTTGATTTGCCCGTATTGAAGCAAGCTGCCATTATCAAATGTTATTACTGAGAATCTTACGAAGTCTGATTAAGACTATGCCGCCGCAATGATACCATGACCCAACGGCCTGACAGTTATTGCAGGATTGCAATGGCAGGAAGTTGGTTGTAGCTCATTTTCAGCACCGAATGATGCTATTGCATCCGGTGTGACGGGAGTAATCTCTAGGGAGTACAGAAACTCTGGTTTTATATTTTCTCTTTTTATAGCGACTTTCTCTGTCTTCGATATGTCGCCCACTGTTATCAAGATACCCTCAACCTCGATGTAGTCTAATCTAGGCCCGATTATTCGAGTTGAAATATTCGAGATAGTAATTCGGTCACCTGTCTCGCCACCATTAATCCTGATTTCATACTTATCAAAACTATCCCCATCAATATAGGTCAACATATCTTCGGTAATACCCTTGCCAAAGACCAACGTATTCTCCCCCCCAAAACGGTCAAACTTAGTGAAGTCGATAAATTTATGACCGTCACCTTTGTTGAAGGTGAGGATATTGTCGTCATTATCAAGCGTTTCTGTCGCCAGATTGGTTGCCTGTGGAAAGATAATGGCATCATCAGTCGCTACGGGTTGCACATTGAGTGTGAGGGTATTGTCGCCACTATCAAGCGTTTCTGTCGCCTGATTGGTTGCCTCTGTCGGGATCTTCGGGAATACAGGTTGCTGCTGTTGGAACAGAGCTGCATGGATATCCCGCATTGACAGACTTACACCACCAACTTCTATATTTTTCAGCGAATTAAAGCCTGAGAATTTCGAGTTAAGATTTTCATTAATAATTAAGCTGTTGCTAGGGTTGGCGCCCTTAATGGTGATTTTCGTTTGAGGGATGAAACCGCCTCTAATGACTTCGAAATGCAGCATTTCTGGAGTAATGCCAGCACCCAATATTAGGGTATTATCGCGAGACCCTCGGGGGAGTTTGAGTTCTTTGTTACCATCCCCCAGATTATAAGTGTAATCATTACCACCGCGGGTGTTTGATACCGCGTCTAGATAAGTATTTTGGCTTGATATAGGGGTATTTTTCATCATATTGATAGCTCCTTAGTCAGTTTAGCAGTACGAGTAATTCCACATTCAAGCTAGATCAATGAACAGAGATAATCGCGCAACGCTAAGCAGGACTAAGAGGCACTAACAAAATAAAGCTGTAGCCTAAAATACAAAAAAATAAATCTTACTTATTCAGCTAGCTCAATTAACACGAGTAATGCAGCCGTGCCACCCCACTCTTTAGGGGCTTGATGGAATGCCAGCACATCAGGATGTTGCGCCAACCATAGCGGGGTTTGTTGTTTTAACACATGTTTGCCGTGACCATGCATGACGCAGGCACAGTGCACATGCTCACGTTTGCAGGCCGCAATTAGCGCCCCCAATTCTTGCTTGGCTTGTTTCTGCGTTAATCCGTGCAAATCCAAAAACATATCGGGCGAGTAGTCGCCACGACGCAGCTTTTTAACTTCAAAATGGTCAACGCCGGGTCGCACATAGCGCGTCGGGCCTTCGGTATCCAATTGCGGCTGGAATTCATCGGAAAAATAATAACTGGCATCGACCTGTTCTTGCAGCAATCGTTCTGGCGCAATTTTTTTACCCAGCTTAGGCGGCGCACGGTGAACAATCGTGTCTTGTTTCAGCTTTTTCGCCCCAGCGATCGACTCTTTAAACAGCTGTAATTCATCAGTTGTCAGGTGATATTTATTTTTCATTGTCTATTCATCGTGCTTATTCATTTTCCCCAGTTTACCTAATGTCCCGCGTAGATTAACCACTTTAATCTGTCTTAAATGTGTCTTTCATTATTTGGTTATCATGCAACTGATGTATTGCTGCTGATTTGTGGCGGGCTTCATGGCAAACTAGGCAGATAGATAATGATTTTACGTACCCGCTGGAGAATATTTTGGACAAGATTTTCGTCGATGAAGCAGTAAATGAGCTGCACACCATTCAGGATATGCTGCGCTGGGCAGTCAGCCGTTTTAATGCGGCCAATATTTTTTATGGTCACGGTACTGATAATCCGTGGGACGAAGCGGTGCAGTTGGTTTTCCCAAGCCTATTCTTGCCGATTGATATTCCAGAAGATATGCGCAATGCGCGGCTGACTTCCAGTGAGCGTCACCGCATTGTTGAGCGGGTTATTCGCCGTGTTAATGAACGTATTCCAGTGGCTTATCTGACCAATAAAGCTTGGTTCTGCGGCATGGAATATTATGTCGATGAGCGCGTGCTGGTGCCACGTTCACCGATTGGTGAGTTGATCAACAACCGCTTTGATGGCGTTATTCGTTATCAACCTAAGCATATTTTGGACATGTGTACCGGCAGTGGCTGTATTGCGATTGCTTGCGCCTATGCCTTCCCAGAAGCCGAAGTGGATGCCGTTGATATCTCTAACGATGTGCTGGCAGTGACTGAACATAATATCCAACAGCATGGCATGGAGCATCAGGTCACGCCAATTCGTTCTGATCTGTTCCGTGATTTACCGCCAATCAAATATGACCTGATTGTCACTAACCCGCCATATGTCGATGCTGAAGACATGGCTGACTTGCCACAAGAGTTCCGCTTTGAACCTGAGCTGGGGCTGGCTGCGGGCAGTGATGGCCTGAAGCTGGCGCGCCGAATTCTGGCTTGTGCGCCTGATTTCTTACAAGATGACGGCGTGCTGATTTGCGAAGTGGGCAACAGCATGGTGCATTTGATGGATGAGTATCCAGATGTACCCTTCACTTGGTTGGAGTTTGACAATGGTGGGGATGGCGTCTTTATGCTGACTAAACAGCAACTTATTGACTGCTCATCACATTTCAGCATGTATCGTGATTAATCATCACTTTTAAAACTGCCAGCCGGTTAATATTATGCTGGCAGTGAACTTAATGACTTAGAGGAACCGTGATGGCTGGGAACAGTATTGGGCAGTTTTTCCGCGTCACCACTTTTGGTGAATCTCACGGCATTGCCCTGGGGTGTATTATCGATGGCGTCCCACCGGGCATCCCTATTACTGAAGCCGATATTCAATTGGATCTCGACAGACGTCGCCCCGGCACCTCGCGCTATACCACTCAACGTCGTGAGCCGGATCAGGTGCGGATTCTATCTGGTGTTTTTGAAGGTGTGACCACCGGTACCAGTATCGGGTTGATGATTGAAAATACCGACCAGCGTTCACAAGATTACAGCGCCATAAAAGATGTGTTTCGTCCAGGGCATGCTGATTACACCTACGAACAGAAATATGGTGTGCGTGATTACCGTGGTGGTGGCCGCTCTTCTGCCCGTGAAACCGCAATGCGGGTTGCTGCTGGTGCCATTGCTAAAAAATATCTGGCTCAGAAATTTGGCGTACAGGTGCGTGGCTATCTGGCACAAATCGGTGATATCAGCTGTGAGTTAATCGACTGGGATTTGGTTGAGCAAAACCCATTCTTCTGCCCAGATGCCAGTAAATTAGAACCACTGGATGCCTTGATGCGTGAGCTGAAAAAGGCCGGTGACTCGATTGGTGCCAAAATCACTGTGGTGGCTGAACATGTGCCAGTAGGGTTAGGTGAGCCGGTATTTGACCGTTTAGATGCTGATTTGGCCCATGCGCTGATGAGTATCAACGCGGTGAAAGGGGTGGAAATCGGTGATGGTTTTGCGGTGATAACCAAACGGGGCAGCGAAAATCGCGATGAAATTACCCCGCAAGGTTTCCAAAGCAATCATGCCGGTGGCATCTTGGGTGGGATCAGCAGCGGGCAGCCGATTGTGGCGCATATTGCGCTAAAACCTACCTCCAGTATTACAGTGCCAGGACAAACTATTAACCGGCAGGGCGAAGCGGTTGAGATGATTACCCGTGGCCGTCATGATCCTTGTGTTGGCATTCGTGCCGTCCCAATTGCTGAAGCCATGATGGCGATTGTATTAATGGATCACTTGCTGCGCCAACGCGCCCAGTGTGGTGATGTGGTTTCTGACGTTCCGCGTTGGTAGACACAATGAACAAATGGATTGCAGGGGTCATGACCTTGGCGGCACTGATTGCTGTTGGCCCGGCCGTGGCAGCGACCCCTTGGCAGCAAATTACCCACCCGGTGACGGGTGCTCCGCAGGCCATTGGTGGTTTCGCCAATGGTTGTGTGATTGGTGCCATGCCTTTACCGCTTGAGTCAGCCGACTATCAGGTAATGCGAGCGGATCAGCGCCGCTATTTTGGTCATCCTGATTTATTGAATTTTATTCATCGTCTCAGTGCTAAAGCCCAGCAAAATAAGTTAGGAACGGTGCTGATTGGCGATATGGCAATGCCTGCTGGCGGGCGCTTTAGTAGCGGTCATGCCAGCCATCAGTCGGGGCTGGATGTGGATATTTGGCTGCAACTGCCATCACAGCGCTGGAGTCAGCAACAATTGCTAAAACCGCAACCGATTGATTTGGTTGCAGCCGACGGTAAACGAGTGGTTCCTGCATTGTGGCAACCGCAAGTTGAAAGTTTGATAAAACTGGCGGCAAATGATAATGAAGTGACACGCATCTTTGTCAATCCAGCGATTAAAAAGCAGCTTTGTCTGGATGCTGGCGCAGATCGCAATTGGCTGCATAAAGTGCGCCCATGGTTTGGTCATCGTGCCCATATGCATGTGCGTTTACGTTGCCCAGCAGATAGTCTGAAATGTTTGGATCAAGATACACCGCCACCCGGTGATGGTTGTGGTGCAGAGTTAGAAAGTTGGTTCCAGCCTCATCAGCCAAGTGCTAAGCCGGGCAAAACCTTACCGCCACCATTGCCACCTTCCTGTCAGGCTTTGCTGGACAATCATTTCGCTGCGGAATAAATCATGGATTGGTTTGCCCTTGGTCCTGCGGTTTTGGGGATACTGTTTTTAGTTGCTCTGCTGGCCGGTTTTATTGATTCTATTGCTGGCGGCGGCGGGTTACTGACTGTTCCGGCGCTATTGGCTGTAGGGCTCCCTCCCGCACAGGTGTTAGCCACCAATAAATTGCAATCCGTTGGCGGATCATTCTCCGCCAGCCTCTATTTTATTCGGCGCGGCGCGGTGAATCTAAAGGAGCAACGGCTAACCATTGCGCTAACCGTGGTGGGGTCGATGTTGGGGGCTATTTTGGTCCAGCATATGCGCGCGGACCTGTTACGGCAGATACTGCCGCTGCTGGTGATTGGGATCGGCGTCTATTTTCTGGTCACTCCCAAGCTCGGCGAAGTTGATCAGCAGCGGCGTTTGTCGGCTTTACCCTTTGCCTTGATTGCTGGCGGTGGTGTCGGTTTTTACGATGGTTTCTTTGGCCCAGGTGCCGGTTCATTCTATGCATTGGCTTTTGTGACGCTATGCGGCTTCAATCTGGCTAAATCCACTGCTCATGCCAAAGTGCTCAATTTCACCTCTAATTTAGGCAGCCTGATTTTCTTTATCGTTGGCGGCAAAGTGGTGTGGGGCATTGGGCTGGTGATGCTGGTGGGGCAAGTTTTAGGCGCTCGGTTGGGCGCGCATATGGTATTGACCAAAGGCCAGAAGTTAATTCGCCCAATGATTGTCGTGGTGTCATTCGTAATGAGCTGCAAGCTACTGTACGACAGCCACGGTGCCGAGATCTCCTCCTGGCTAGGATTACACGTTTTCGCATAACTTAAGGTATCTGGGGCAATAGTGAAGTTGCCTCCTTGCCGATACCGCTCTTACGGACCCCAGCATGACTCATGACTACCAGCAGTTAATCGACATTTTTAATACTTGTTTCAGTGATGAATATAATACGCGATTGGTAAAAGGTGACGACGAACCTATCTATCTGCCCGCCGACGACCAGTTTGCTTATCATCGGGTCATTTTTGCTCATGGCTATTATGCCAGCGGCATGCATGAAATTTCTCATTGGTGTATCGCTGGTGAAGAGCGGCGCAAGCTGGTGGATTTTGGTTATTGGTATTGCCCTGATGGGCGCGATGCATTAACTCAGAGCCAGTTTGAAGTTGTCGAGATAAAACCCCAGGCACTGGAGTGGATGTTTTGTGTTGCGGCCGGTTTTCCTTTCAATGTCAGTTGCGACAATTTGGAAGGCGATTGTGAACCAGACCGGATAACCTTCCAGCGTAAAGTACGTGAACAGGTGCTGTGGCATCTGGAAAACGGAATATCCCCACGACCTGCGGGCTTTATTCAGGCGCTACAATCGTTCTACAATACGCCGCTGCTGGCAGCCGAACTTTTCCCTTACCCGGAAGATTGAGTTTAACCCCATCCTTGGAACTTGAAGCCGCAGGGTTGCTATCCTTCGAGAGCAATGGCTTCGGATGCAGAACATAGAATATATACCCGATAAATTTCAGACCACAGACAGGCGGCGAAAGAGTTTATCCCGATGAGCTTACATATGTCAGTGATTCGGATGAGCGAAAGCAACCAATACGCTGTGGTTTGAAAATTAGCGTGTTATTGAGGAAAAGTAATGATCGCAGATTTCGAAACGCATATTTTAGCGCAAATTGACGACATGGTAGAGCACGCCAGTGATGATGATCTCTTTGCGGGTGGCTATCTACGCGGCCATTTGACGCTAGCAGTGGCGGAATCCGAAGAGCACGGTGAAACGTCCGCCGAGCAGCTACATGCACGTGTTCAGCATAGTTTGGACAAAGCCATCAAGGCGGGTGAATTGTCGCCGCCGGATCAGGTGTTAGTTTTGGGGTTGTGGGATAGATTACTAGAACAAGCCCAAAATCCCCTTCGTCCTTGAAGCCGCAGGGTTGTTAGCGGCGCTCACTTACCCGAATCACTTACTGATGTAAGCTCATCGGGATGCGTTCGCTTGCTGCCTACCTGCGACTCCAATGACTTTGGGCATTTCTTTTGTCCTTGAAACCACAGAGTTGTTAGCGGCGCTCACTTACCCGAATCACTTACTAATGTAAGCTCATCGGGATGCGTTCGCTTGCTGCCTACCTGCAACTCCAATGACTTTGGGCATTTCTTTTGTCCTTGAAACCACAGAGTTGTTAGCGGCGTTCACTTACCCGAATCACTTACTAATGTAAGCTCATCGGGATGTGTTCGCTTGCTGCCTACCTGCAACTCCAATGACTTTGGGCATTTATTTTGTTCTTGAAGTCACAGGGTTGTTAGCGGCGTTTACTTACCCGAATCACTTACTGATGTAAGCTCATCGGGATGCGTTCGCTTGCTGCCTACCTGCAGCTCCAATGACTTTGGGCATTTCTTTTGTCCTTGAAACCGCAGGGTTGTTAGCGGCGTTCACTTACCCGAATCACTGACTGATATTTGCCTCAGAAGCTGCCGGAGTACGATGTTGTACCGGCTTACCTTTCAGTAATTTTCGTACCCAAAAGCGGTTAGGATTGAGTGCTGCCAGTGTTGTTGCATCCAATGGTAACGGTTCGCTAAACATTTGTGCCGCCAGAATTTCAGCCACCAGTGGTGCGCTGCATAACCCGCGTGAGCCTAGTGCCCCCGCCATAAATAACTCCGGCCACACTGGGGCGAGTGCTATTTCTTCGCCTTGCTGAATTTTACGCGGCAAATCCTGATATTGCTCTAACGTAGCGGCATAGTTTGGCACCGCACCCACCATCGGTAAATGGTCGCGGATAGCACATCGCACCCCACAACGCGCCTGATTATCACTGATATCAACTTGCTGCGGCCAACTCACTTCTGGCAGGCAACGCAGCAGACGATCCCGATTCTCTTGCTGTTCTTCGGCGCGAAAATCGGTGGCGATATCGCCGCGCTGATAGCTGGCACCAATACAATGATGCTGATTGGTAGGGTTCACTGGGGTCAGATAGCCGTCATAACACAGCACCTGACGCAACTGGCTGAGTTCTGGTGTGGTGGGGATGTGCGAAACCTGCCCACGCACCGCAGACAGCGGCAGATGGCGAGTTTGCTCCCACTCCGGCAAACGGTGGCCGGTAGCAAGCACGACAGTGGCATGCTGTTGGGCGGACAGTGGTTGCTGGAAAACTAACTGCCATCGTCCGTCAATGTGCTCTAGCTGGCGCAGCTCGTGTTGATAATGGCAGGTCATGCCATTTTGCTGTGCCAGAGCGATGAGCGCGGTGGTGAGGTCTGATGGACAAAGCCAGCCACCCGCCGGATAGTGAATGCCGTCGTGAGCACAATCCAACCCTGCTAGTGAACTGAGTTGTTCACGGCTCATGGCTTCGGCGAGTTGTGGTGGCCAGTCTATTTGCAGCATCTTATCAATCTTGCCGCGGCTTTTATCATCAAACGCCAATTGGCTGACGCCGCACCACTGATGGTCAAAGTGGATTCCTTGCTCAATTAACTGATCATATTGCCGGCGAGCAAAGGTAAAGGCACTGGTGAAAAAGGTTTCCAGTGCATCTTTTTTACCATTCAGCAGCGGGTAGAGTGCCCCTTGTCGGTTACCTGAAGCCCCTTGTGCCGGTTGTGTATCAGCACAATAAAGTGTCACCTTGGCACCACGGCGTAGCAGGGCCAAAGCGGTTAACGCACTGACTATTCCACCACCAATAATCGCAATGTCATTGCAATGGGCTGCAGCCGGCCGGTGATACCAAGGCGCAGATTGGGTTGCGAGACTTTGCGGTAAAATACCGGTCAGCATTTCACGTTTTTGCCCGAAACCTTTGACTTTCGCCACTTCAAATCCAGCTTGCTGCAATCCACGACGCACAAATCCGGCGGCAGTAAAGGTGGCAAATGTTCCCCCGGTTCTTGCCATGCGCGCCATGGCATTGAATAGCGTGTCATTCCACATATCCGGATTTTTAGCCGGAGCAAAACCATCAAGGAACCAGGCATCGACTTGATGGTTCAAACTGGCATCCAACTGTGGCAGCAGAGTGTTGACATCGCCAAACCACAAATCCAGAGTGATGGCGCCCTCGGCCAGTAAAATACGATGGCATCCCGCAAGCGGTAATGGCCACTGCGCCCGTAACTGCTCAGCAAAAGCGGCCAATTCCGGCCAGCGGTCATGGGCAGCGGCTAAATCGGCGACCTGAAGTGGGTATTTTTCAAAGCTAATATAATGTAATCGCTGAAGTTTTGCTGCTGGATGTTGTTGTCTGAAATGGGCGAAGTCACGCCATAATGTCAGGAAATTCAATCCGGTACCGAAGCCGGTTTCGGCAAAAATGCAGTTTTCGCGCGGGTGTTGAACAAAGCGCTCGGGGAAGCCATTGCCCTTAAGAAAAACGTAGTGAGTCTCTTCCAGCCCATCTTCATTGGAAAAATAGATGTCATCAAACTGTTCCGATACAGGTGTACCCTGTTCATTCCAGCTCAAGGTTGCCGTTTGGATTGGGGGATTACTCACGTTTAAAGACTCGTATCTCAAGGGGTGGGGCGATTCTAACTATGTGACCCGCCGCGTGCAAATCGTAAAATTATCTGGGTATATTACGCTGATCGGACTTGTTCGGCGTACAACTGTACGCTAAAGTGCGTTGCAAAATCCCGAATGTAAAATAAGTGGAAGAGGTATTGAATGAAGCGTGCAGTAATTACTGGCTTGGGTATTGTCTCCAGCATTGGTAATAACCAGCAGGAAGTTCTGGCATCTTTGCAGGAAGGCCGCTCTGGCATTACTTTCGCTCAGGAATTTAAAGACGCAGGTATGCGCAGCCATGTATGGGGCGATGTAAAGCTGGCGGCAGAGCCAAAAGACCTTATTGACCGCAAAGTGCTGCGTTTTATGAGCGACGCCTCAATTTATGCTTATCTTGCGATGCAAGAAGCGATTGAAGACTCTAAATTGGCTCCAGATCAAGTCTCTAATTTCCGCAGTGGGCTGGTTGTTGGTTCCGGTGGTGGTTCACCTCGCAACCAGGTTGCTGGCTCCGATGCTATGCGTACTCCGCGCGGCCTGAAAGGCGTTGGCCCTTATATGGTGACTAAAGCCATGGCATCCGGTGTATCCGCTTGTCTGGCAACACCGTTTAAAATCAAAGGTGTTAACTACTCCATCAGCTCTGCTTGTGCCACTTCCGCACATTGTATTGGCCATGCTGTGGAACTGATCCAACTGGGCAAGCAAGACGTTGTGTTTGCAGGCGGCGGTGAAGAGCTATGCTGGGAAATGGCCTGTGAGTTTGACGCTATGGGCGCATTGTCTACCAAATACAATGAAACCCCGACTAAAGCTTCCCGTACCTACGATCAAGACCGTGATGGTTTTGTAATTGCAGGCGGTGGCGGTATGGTCGTGGTTGAAGAGCTTGAGCATGCTCTGGCTCGTGGTGCACATATCTATGCTGAGATTGTTGGCTACGGCGCGACCTCAGATGGTGCTGATATGGTGGCTCCATCAGGTGAAGGCGCAGTGCGTTGCATGCAGATGGCTATGCAGGGCGTTGATACCCCAATCGACTACATGAACGTACACGGCACTTCTACCCCGGTTGGTGATGTGAAAGAGTTGGGCGCGATTCGTGAAGTGTTTGGTAATAACACCCCAGCTATCTCTTCAACTAAAGCTATGACCGGTCACTCTCTGGGTGCCGCAGGTGTGCACGAAGCTATCTTTAGCCTGTTAATGGTTGAACACGGCTTTATCGCACCAAGCATCAATATTGAAAAACTGGATGAGCAGGCTGAGGGGATGAATATCATCACTGAGCCAACTAAACGTGAACTGACAACTGTTATGTCTAACAGCTTCGGTTTCGGTGGGACTAACGCCACTTTGGTTATGCGTAAATACCAGAAATAAGATCATAAGCAGCTATTTGTGCTAGTTGATGCTTAATAATAAGGCCCGCGAGTGATCGCGGGCTTTTTTATTCGCTATAAAATAAACACAATTGCGAAAAAATAGTGTAATCATCAGAGAATCATCTCTTTTTTGTTAATTTCATCTCTTTCTATAAAAGAGTGTTAGTTGATCACTTGTTATTCATAAAAATATCTTATACTAAATAACCCAAGTAAATAACGGCATAGAAAGTAGGTGATTGAATGCTAACGCATTAACGCAAATTCATTCTGTTTTTAATGCATTTATATTCTTTTAAAGTCAAATTTAAAGCTAAAAAAACCCTTGCCTGCCCAAAAACGTTAATTCACAATATTAAAACAATAATTAAACAAATTTATTTCTACCTTTTAATTTACTACACAGCAGGGTAGTTCAATGAGCCATAATCAAAGTGATCAGAAAATTAAGATTGCCGATTTAAACGAGCGCGTTGTTCATGAAATTCTCGAAGTGATAAGTGATGGTATCTGGGATTGGAATGCAAACACTGGATTTGTTTACCGTAATACCGGTTGGTATGAAATGCTGGGCTATCCGGCCCATGCTTTTGAAAATACTGTACATACCTGGGAGAAAATTATCCATCCGGAGGATTTTGAAAGGGTAATGTTTCAGTTTGATGCTTATATTAGTAATCAGGCCGAGAGATACCAAACAGAATATCGTTGCCGCACCCATGACGGCAGTTATATCTGGATTGAGGATCGTGGCAAGGTGGTCGAACGTAACCGTGATGGTTCGGTATCAAGGATGATCGGCGCTCACCGGAATATTCATGATAGAAAGCATCTTCTTGAAAAATTAGAATTAAAGAATAAATCGTTAGAGGCATTAGTCGAGGAGCGAACCGCTGAGCTACGTGAAACCAACTTTCAGCTAAAGCAGCAATTAGATATCAAAAAGATTCTTTCAGAAACGGATGTATTAACTTCAGCCGCAAATCGTTATTTGCTGGAGAAAGTACTTAAGCATGAATATCACCGTGCTAAGCGTTTTTGTCAGCCATTATCATTACTCTCCCTGGATTTAGATGACTTTAAATCAATTAATGACAGATACGGCCATTCTGTCGGGGATTTAGCCCTGACACATATTGTTGATGTGATTAGGAATAATATTAGAGAGGTTGACATTTTAGGCCGCTGGGGAGGCGATGAATTTATGATTGTCTTACCAAATACGCAATTAGCTGAGGCTAAAAATATTGCTGAGAAAATTAGGCAGCTCATTGAGATAATGCCGGTGGATGGCAATATAAATGTGACAATGAGCTTGGGCGTGGTTGAGTTAGAGGCGAATGAGGCACAGGAGCAATTATTACTTCGTGCAGACAGAATGCTCTATAGCTCGAAAGCCGCCGGCAAGAATATTATTAGCGGCTAATATTCTTCGTTTGTGCCGCCAGGTTGCAGCGGCAATCATTTTGGACAAAGTTATTGGAATTTCAGTGCATATTCGGCAGCTGCTTTGGCATGTATCGCCGTGGTATCGAACACTGGCACATTGGCATCTTGCGCATTAACCAACAAGGTAATCTCGGTGCAACCGAAAATAATGCCTTGCACGCCCTGTTGCTCTAATTTACCCATAATACGGCGGTATTCCTGGCGAGAAGTTTCATTGATGATACCGAGGCAAAGCTCTTCATAAATAATACGATTAATGATTTCGCGATCAGCACTGTCTGGCGTAATCACTTCAATATTATGTTTCTCTGTTAAGCGGCCACGGTAGAAATCTTGTTCCATGGTATAGCGGGTACCCAGCAGACCGATTTTACTGATCCCTTGCTGCTTAATTCGTGCCGCAGTAGCATCGGCAATATGCAACAAAGGTAGTCCACTGGCAGCTTCAATCTCGTCTGCCACTTTATGCATTGTATTGGTACATACCACGATAACCTCAGCCCCAGCACGTTTTAGTGACACGGCAGCATCAGACAACAGCTGTGCAGCGGTTGGCCAATCACCTTTAGCTTGCAGCTGTTCAATATCATGAAAATCGACACTGTAGAGGATAATTTTGGCGCTGTGTAATCCCCCTAATTGCTCTTTAACCTGCTGATTAATCATTCGGTAATAAGGGATAGTTGATTCCCAGCTCATTCCGCCAATAAGACCCAAAATTTTCATTATTATTCCTATCCAGTGTCGTTTGCTGATGGGCGAATTATTTCATGTGAATATCAAGATAACAGCCAGATATGCAGTAAGACAACCAAGGCTTATAACGACTGGATAGGATTTCTTTGAGGTGATATTGCCTCAGGATAACCGCCGAAGCGGCTACCCTGAGCGAGCAGGACTAGAACCAGGCTTCCCACATGGCCCCAATGTTGAAGGAATCCAGACGGGTATCTTCTGTGTCGGTGGTGGTGGCGGTATGTTTGTTGTCGACTTCGCCGCCAGTGACATAGAAGCGCAGCATTGGTCTGAAATCGGCACCCATATCGATAGAGATATTCTGAGATAGCGTCAGTTTCCAACCTTTGTTGTCACCGCCTGTATCGTAATCTACCCGTTGATAACCCGCCTCAAGCCAGGTCGAGTGGACATCGTTCCAGAAGTGCATCGGACGAACAATTACGCCATAGTTGCGGCGGTTGTCTTCATTATGATTGCTTCGGTCGTAATCATGGAACGCCGCGAGATAAGTGACAGATGTCTGTGGTGTGAATTTATAGGTGCCTTCAAGGCTGGTATAAACCGTGCGAAGGTCGCTGGTTTTGTTGTAGACGCTATTATCTGAGTTGTCTGAATAACGGGTAACCCATTTGTTTTCGATATTGGTACCCTTGTGGCTTAGCACCACAGCGGTCTGCCAGGCTTTCAGTTTTTCTTCACTCTCAATAGCTTTAGAATCAAAACCATAGTTGGTATACAGTTCAAAATCGATCGGCCCCATCTTCACGCCATGGATTTTTGATGTCAGGGCATAGTGGCCGCTATCGCCTGTTCCAGAACCGCCGGTGCAGGTAATGCGTGATGGGTTAGTTTGGTCTGCGACCACTTGCGGGCTACAGGATTGTACTGAACCTACAGCTGCGGCATCGAGTTGCAGAACACCAAGATCCAGGTTTTTAATCCCGGCACCTTGTCCATCATGGGTCATCCAGAAGTAGTCGTTAATACCTTGCTGTGGACGCTGGTGGAAATCACGACCGGCCCATAAATAGGCATTCGGCTGAGATTCAAACAGGTTAGTGACACCGGCATAGGCTTTTTTCAGGTTAACTTCATCACCCCAGTGGTCAAGCATGACCACCACATCCCATAGTGCGCCGTTGCTGCCTTTAAAGGCTTTGGACAGTTGGAATTCCCCGCCATTACCTTCATTACCCAGACGACCAATGGCTGAAGAACCATTATAGGAGCCATCCACGCCAATATATTTTTGGTCGCCCGCTTGGAAATGCGCACCGTAACGGGCATAAGCATTAAATTTTAGGCCATAAGGAATTTCCGTCTCTGGCGATGGTTTGATTGCTGAGGTATCAACGATATCGATATTTTTCTTTTTAACCAGTGCCGAGTCTATTTTTTCCTGGCGCTCTGCCAGTGCTTTTTCCACAGCCTGTGCAACAATTTTATTTAATTGTTCAGGTGTAATTAATTCCTGTGTTGTTTGTGTTGCTCCTTGAGCAAATACAGAAATAGGGCAAAGCGCGGCGATAACCGCCATTGTTAATGGAAGCTGCTTAAATATTTTCATCGCTATCTCAATTTAATAAGGTATTATTTAGATAATAATTATCCCGTTCGAATTATACCCGTCATCTTTCAAGCCGCAGGGGTATTGGCTACCATCATTCACCCAAGTCATTGAGTTATCTCAACTCCTTGAGTTCATTCAGTTGCCGCCTACCTGCAACTCGAAATATATTGGGTACAGACAGGATAATTATGCCATCACCAAAGTAAGGTTGTTTTTATAATGTATTTTATTGAGTGTTATTTAAATTTTTGCGTAATAATCTCTCCGTTGAAAATGGATAATATTGCTATATTTATTTTCTCTAATATTAACGCTGATAAAGATGAATAATTTCTTCCGATAATTCTCGAGCCAATAAAGATGTCATTAAATGATCCTGAGCATGCACCATAATTAATGTCATCGGTTGTCTGGCCTCACCGGCATCTTGCTCAATCAGCTTGGTTTGCATATGGTGTGCCTGGCGGGCAAAGTCGTCAGCCTCTAACAGCAAGCCTTTGGCTCGGTCAATGTCGCCTTTGCGTGCCGCCTGAAGTGCTTCAAAACAAAGACTACGAGATTGCCCAGCATTAACAATAATTTCCATTACTGCTTCTTCTAACTCAACCATTATTTATTCCTACATTAATTAAAACCATTGACGTTAATCAAAGCCATTATTAGCCGCAGTCGTGGTAAACCATTCGCCGCTTTTCTTGATGGTACGTTTCTGGCTGGTTAAATCTAATTGAACAAAACCATAACGATTTTTATAGCCATTACACCATGACCAATTATCGATAAACGTCCACATATGGTAACCAAGGCAATGACAACCCTCACTAATACCTTTATGTAGCCATTTTAAATGGTCAGAAACAAAATCTATTCGATACTGATCGTTAATTATTCCATCCTGTAAAAAACGTTCTTCATTTTCAACACCCATACCATTCTCGGAAATAAAGCAGCGCGGGTTATCATAATTAAGACGTAAATTAGTGAGGATGTCGTAAATTCCTGCTTCATAAATTTCCCAGCCACGGTAAGGGTTCATTTTCCTTCCGGGCATTTCGTAAGCATCAAACAGCCATTCGGGCATAAAAGGGGCTTGTGGGTTGACTGCAGCATCACGACATTTTACTCGGCGCGGTTGATAGTAATTAATCCCCAAAAGGTCAATTTTACCTTCCGCAATCAGCGCTTTATCCCCTGGTTGGCGCACTGGCATTTGGTCGTAATCACACAATAAATCAATTAACTCTTGCGGATATTCACCGCGCAATGCCGGATCAAGGAAGCTGCGGTTAAACAGTAAATCTGCATATTCCGCTGCCTGCAGATCCGCCGGGTTTTGCGAACGCGGGTAAGATGGTGTCAGGTTAAGCACGATACCAATCTCGCCTTTATACCGACCCGCACGATAGGCTTTCACCGCCGTCGCATGTGCCAGCACGGTATGGTAGGCCACGGTGGCCGCGCGTCTGAAATCCACTACATTAGGATAATGGAAGTCATACAGATAACCGCCTTCTACTGGCACGATAGGCTCATTGAAGGTAAACCAATGTTCAACTCGATCGCCGAACAGTTCAAAGCACACTTCGGCATAGTGCTTCCAGGCATCGATCACTGCACGGTTTTCCCAGCCGCCAATCTCCTGCATCGCCATCGGCATATCGAAGTGGAATAGGGTAATGAATGGCGTAATACCTTGCGCCAAAAGTTCGTCTATCACATTGTTATAAAAGCTAACAGCCTCTGGATTGACTTCACCGACCCCATTTGGGATTAACCGTGCCCAGCTTAGCGAGGTGCGAAAACTGTTGTGGTTAAGTTGCTTGAGCAACGCAATATCCTGTCGCCAGTTGCGATAGAATGTTGAGGTGTCATTCGGGCCAATCTGCTGGTGGAAGCGCGAAGGTTGGCTGGCGTACCAGGCATCCCAAGTGGTGGGGCTCTTGCCACCTTGCAGACTTTCGCCTTCGGTTTGCAGTGCCGAACTGGCACTCCCCCACCAGAAGTTTTCTGGAAATTGGTATTTCATTCGTTTTTTCTCTTGTCGTTATCAGTTGCTACGGACGGTATCTGAAAGCGATGGGGCGTTATTGAGGCTTTTTTCCCCTTCAATTTTTAACAGGGAATGCTCATAAGCACGCAGGAATGGCAGATAGATAAGAGCGGAAACCACCATACATATCAGGCACATAACCACCGGGCTAAAGGCCCAGTTTGCTGCCCAGGAAGCACCGATAGGTGCTGGTGTTGTCCACGGTGTTAAGGAAACCACTTGCGCCAACCAGCCAAATTTGGTGGCGGTGTAAGCCAGAATGGCATTAACCATTGGCACCGCAATAAATGGTATGAACATGATTGGGTTCATAATGATTGGTGCGCCAAACAAAATAGGTTCGTTAATGTTGAAGAAGCTCGGCACAATACCTAATTTACCGATGGTACGTAGGTGAGTAACTTTGCTCCGTAGCAGCAGGAAAGCCAGTGGCAATGTAGAACCCACGCCGCCAATCAGCAGATAGTGATCCCAGAAACCTTGTAGATAGATATGTGGTAAGGCGGCTCCAGCAGCTAATGCTGCCTGGTTTGCTGCCAGGTTGGTCATCCAGAACGGGCTCATAATGCCAGTGACAATCATTGAACCGTGAATGCCTGAGAACCAGAAAATCTGGCACAGCAATATTGACAGTAACATCGCCGGCAGAGAGTCTGATGCAGATACCAATGGTGCCAGTAAATGCATAATGGCTTCTGGAATGATCATGCCAGTTTGTGACTCAATAAATAAATTGAGTGGATGCAGAGTACCAATGATGACTAATACCGGGATCAGTATTTCAAAAGAGCGTGCGACACCCGTCGGAACCTCTTTCGGCAAGCGAATCGTAATATTGTGTTGTTTCAGTGCGGCATAAACACGGGTGGAATAAATCGCGGTAATCAGCGCGGTAAAGATCCCTTGACCAGAAAGATACTGGGTAGAGATTTTGCCATCAGCATAAGGCGCGGCGACAAGCATAAACGCCATGAATGCTAGTAAGCCAGTCATCACGGGATCAAGATTAAACTGTCGCCCCAGACTCGCCCCAACCCCGACAGAAATGAATAATGTCATCACTCCCATACTCAAGTTAAAAGGCAACATCAGTTGTGCGCGGTAGGTCTGAGAGAAATCCAGCCAGGCTCGGGCGAATCCTACGGTGGTTTCGGCCGAGAAGGGAGGGAAAATAAACACCAACATAAATGAGCCGATGATCATGAAAGGCAGTGCAGCGGTAAAACCATCACGAATAGCAATAACGTATTTTTGCTGTCCCAGACGCCCGGCTAGCGGCGTAATTGATTGTTCAATAACAGCAACCATTGATTGATATAAAGAACTCATGTGAATACCTTCTTAGTGGGTCGCGTCAATGAGCGACAGTGCATAGTCCAGGACTTTATCGGCACGCTGCATGCCGTAGTCCATCATATCGATGGGCTGAACGGGAATACCGTGAACCGCAGCCTTCTCTGCGAGCATACCTAACATGTATTTCACCTGCGGCCCGAGCAGAACGACCTGATAGCGCGGAAACTGAATATCAAATTCAGATACACCAAACGCATCAATCTCTACCGGTATGCCTTTTTCTTCGGCAACGGTCCGCATTTTCCTAACCAGCATGCTGGTGGACATACCGGCGGAACAACACAACATAATCTTGAACATCTACAACCATCCTCAGAATAAAAAAATCATGGCGAATAACGTTTTGATACCTTGCTCATCACGTTTTGATACTGTACGGAAACCGTTTTCCATTTTATCAAAGCGGCTGTTTCGGCGATTATTGGATATCATACGGAAACCGTTTTCCATCCGTAGTGAGTGGAATTGTGATAGCCATCAAAGTCCAGTATATATAGGGATTATTTATTTGATGGACATCACAGGTTTGATGATTGGATAACTATTTCGGATAAGGATGGAAATTCGGTTTCCATGCCAAATGGAAACGATTATACTCAAGGAGGCTGCAATAGATGGGCCTAAGCTGTATTGAGGAACGACAGGCAAGGACTAAAGCCTGCTAGGAGAGAATCATGTCTACAATCAACGATGTATCACGTTTAGCTGGGGTTTCTAAAGCCACAGTATCACGGGTGTTGAGTGGTTCGCGCGGCGTTAAGGAAGCTAGCCGTCTTGCCGTACTAAAAGCGGTAGAAGAGCTGAATTATCGGCCAAATGTTATCGCGCAATCACTATTAAGCCAGTCAACCGGCTGTATTGGTGTTATCTGTGCACAAGAGAATATTAACCAAACAACGGGTTATTTATATGCCCTTGAAAAGCACCTGAGCCAGCATCAAAAACATTTGTTATTGCGCTTTGCCAACAACAGAGCTGAAGTTATGCAGGCGCTTGATGAATTAACTTGCGGGCTGTGTGATGACGTGTTGATTATTGGTGCCCGTTTTCCTCTTAATCTCGCGGACGACAGTATTATTCTGGTTGACTGTATGGACGCCGATGCCACTAACAGTATCCAGTTCGACCATGCATTTGCCGCAGAGACTGCCTGTAATTATTTGATAAAGCAGGGTAGAAGGAAAATTGCTTTAATTAATCCTGACACCAGCGGTTATGTGGATGATGTACTGTTAGGGTATAAGCGCGCACTGGAAAATAACTTTTTGCCCTTTAACCGCGATCTGATTTTTATGGATTCATCCTCTTCGTCGGTTGCATTACAAGTTTTGCTCAATAGCAGCGCAACACTCAATTTTAATGCTCTACTGGTGGCTGATGAACAGGAAGCCCAGAGTGTTATTCCGCAGCTACAGGCATTTAATAAATCGGTTCCAGATGACATCATGGTATTCAGTCTTGCCGGTTCATTACATTATCCGGGGATCCCGACAATTCCAGCAATTGAATATTCTATGGATGCGATGGCGGCAAAAATAGTGACGTGGCTCAATCAGAAAACCGAGAGTGTGCTAGGTTCATATGCATTGCGCGGCGATCTGATCATTCCTGATATGCCGGGCAGAAAATAATCACTGAGTTGTCAGAGTTTAATTCATTGGATAAAAAATCGCTTAACAGAGAATAGCGTTAGCACTGAACTTGGCACTCCACAAGAGTCAGTGCTGACCGGGGATAACCATCCAAATCTGCGGTAATATCAAGATTCATCTGCATAAAATAATAAGTGGAACTGTGATATGACTCCACTTTTACCTCTCCCTTGCGTCTATTATCTCTGTTGTAACAAATCTGTAGCAATCGAAAGTCTATTTACTACTTATGCCACCAACGGATGATGGAGTTTGGGATGATAAAAGTAAAGACGGCCTATACCCTGACCTTATTGGCAATACTCTTACCTGCTTCGGCCAATATTGCGGCTCAAGATAAGGTAGTGGCTCAGGATAAAAGCGGCAATTATAAGCTTGAACAGGTTTTAGTGATGAGCCGGCACGGTATACGTGCACCTCTGGTGAATTATGGCGATATGCTTTCCAGTGCAACCCCGGATAAATGGCCAGAATGGAGCACTCCAGGAGGCTACTTGACGCCAAAAGGCGCGGAGCTTGAGTCGATGATGGGCGGGTATTTCCGCCAGTGGTTGGCAGAGACCAAGTTACTGAAATCAAAAGGATGCCCGGCACCGACCACCGTGTTTACTTATGCCAATAGCTTGCCAAGAACGATTGATACCGCACAGCATTTCCTCTTCGGCGCTTTCCCAGGTTGTAATGTCCCTGTTGCTCACCAAAAAGAGATCGGCAAGATGGATCCGGTCTTTAACCCGATTATCACCTTGGATGTGACGCCTGAATTTAAAGAAAAAGCATTGGCCTCTATTAACCAGCATGCAGGGCCGGGCGGGGTCGAGGGTTTAAATAAACGGCTACAGCCTAATTATGATTTACTCTCTAAGATTCTGGATTATAAAAACTCACCGGCATGTCTGGTCGATAAAAAATGTGATTGGAGCACCCAGCCGACTGAGATTGTATTAGTGCAGAATAAAGAACCGGGTATTACTGGCCCACTGAAATTGGGTACCGGTGCCTCTGATGCTTTCATGCTGCAATATTATGAAGGTTTCCCGGCAAAAGATGTGGCATGGGGGCGGATACAGTCAGCGGAAGAGTGGCGCAAATTAATTGATATCAAGAACCTCTACCATGAAACACTCTTTGGCTCCCCGGCTATTGCAGATAATGCCGCCGAGAAACTAGTGGGCTTTATCAGTTCTGCTCTTGATCCCAAAGGTGATAAAACACCCAATGAGTCAGCGGCACAAAAAGCCAAGTTGGCGGTATTGGTTGGCCATGATTCTAATATTGCGTCCTTGTTAGCTGCGCTCAAAACCAAAGAGTACCAATTGCCAGATCAATTTGAGAGAACGCCGATCAGTGGCAAAGTGGTATTTGAACGCTGGAAAGATATTAAACAAAACAAAGATCTGATGAAGATTGAATATATCTATCTGTCGACCGAGCAAATTCGTAATAAAACACCGTTGTCACTTCAGGCTCCGCCAAAACGTGTCACGTTGGAAATAGAAGGTTGCCCGATTGATGCTAAAGGATTCTGTTCAATGGATGACTTTAGAAAGGCAGTAAAACAAAATACCCAGATCTAGTTCGGCGCTGCTGACCTGCGGGTTTAGCAGCTAACAGATAATAGGGGCTGGCATAAAACGATTGGCTGCGCTAACGTGACCTTTCTTGGTCAGCCCCGATTATTTGTAGATTCTCTGATGACATTACTTGCTACCACTCAGCGTGCAATAAAAACGCTTTTTAGCCCTTTTCTGAAAGACCGCCTGCTACATATTTTATTGATTCTGGGGATCGGCTTAACTGCATTGATGCCAGCAAAAGTAGCTGAGTTCCCTCAGTTTATTGACTGGACTACCATTGTCACTTTATTGGGATTAATGCTACTAACGAAAGGGGTTGAGGTTAGCGGCTACTTCGATTTTATTGGCCGTAAGATTATAAACACATTGCATACCGAGCGGCATCTGGCGTTGTTTCTTGTCTTGTCAGCGGCGGTATTATCCTCTTTTCTGACGAATGATGTGGCTCTGTTTATCATTGTTCCACTGATCCTGACACTGAAGAAAATATCTTCTTTACCGGTTTCCCGCCTGATTATTTTCTCTGCACTGGCGGTGAATGCGGGTTCATTATTAACGCCAATCGGTAACCCACAAAATATTCTGTTATGGAGCCGTTCTGAGCTCTCTTTTATTGGTTTTACCCGTCAGATGGCCCCCTTGGCCGCGATTATTCTATTCACATTATTAGCGGTGACTTGGTGGCGTTTCCCCGCACGCAAAATTAATAAGCATACCTCCAGCCCCATTTATCCCTATCAGTTTCGCCTGTTACTCAGTTGCCTGACGCTGTATGTGATTTTTATTATTTGTGTAGATCTAGGTTTGGCGAATTATGGCTTACTGATTGTTTTTGCAGGGTTATTACTGTTGGCGCGACGGGTTTTACTGGCGATAGATTGGAGCCTGATCGTGGTCTTTATAGCGATGTTTATTGATGTGCGCTTACTGACGGAATTACCCGGTTTACAGTCATTGTTTGGTGAAATTAAAACCTTGTCTGCGGCAGCAGCTTATGTGTTGGGGATCGGTTTATCCCAAATGATAAGCAATGTTCCTGCCACGATTTTATTGCTTAATTATCTCCCCTCCAGTGCACTGGTCGCTTATGCCGTCAATATTGGTGGCTTTGGTTTTGCCTTGGGGTCTATGGCGAATTTAATTGCGCTCAGAATGTCCGGTGAACCGGCGATTTGGTTGAAGTTCCATGCTTACTCTTTGCCATTTTTATTCTGGAGTGCCGGGGTAGGTTGGGGATTATTAGCACTTTGATATTGTTGTCGTCAGTGTGTTGGCTCAGGCAAAAAAAAACCTAAGCCAACAGATTATTGCGCGCTGTTGATTAAAGAAAAATCGCCAATAAAAAAGCCATAACAATAATCAGCGTAACAAATACCAATGATGGCTTTTGCAATAAAGATTGTAACGACTGTGGTAATGCAGCAATGAGTGGGTTTATCAGTGGCTGAAGGGTTTGCTGATCTTCCGCTAAGCGCTGTGCTGCATTGGCGCGGTCTAATCGGGCGGCAAAGAGAACATTAATAATGTCATTTAGCTGCGCTTGAGTCAGTGGTGTGGTCGGGCTGGCGTGAAAACGATTCTGACTGTAATCAATTAATAGCTGCTGTTCCTGCGCATCGGCAGGTTGCTTCAGTGCGGTTTGCAGATTGACCAACGTGGGGGAAGTTTGCTGGCTGAGTGCCACTTTAGTCTGCAAAAACTGACTGAGTATCTGGAAATGGCGTGCGGGCAGTGGGTCATTACTTTTCACTCCCACCAGATCAAACAGGGCTTGCCAGATTTTAGCCGGTTGCTCACCGGTGGCGGCGCTGAGTTTCGCCACCAAAGATTGAATATTTTGATGTTCTGCAGGAAGTAATGGCCTGTCCGTAATCGTCGTCAATTGCGGCTGCGGAATATTCAAGGTACCGGATTGCAGCAAGATTAATACTTGTTGCAACTCAGCATGGGTTAACTGACTTAATACCGTATGACCAAATTGCTGGCGAATAAAATCACTGACAGCTTGTCGATTATTGCCTTGGGGCAGTAGTTCGGTCAGTTGCTGACGCAATTGGTGATTGGCATGATTTTCTTGCGCTTGTGTTAACCGGCCTTGCAGCAGTTGCTCAGCCGGTTGGAAGTGGCGAGCCAGTAAATCACTGGTGCTGCCAAGGGATAGGTCATGGCGCAGGCCAGCCCAAATCTCGGCCGATTTTATCGGACTAAGAGCCATAATCCGCACAATCAGCTTTTCCAGCGTGGTGCGTTGCGCAGGGGTAAGCGCTTGATCTTCCACTTGGCCCGGTGAGGGCAATTTAGTGGGTGCAACATTGCGATCAGTCGCAATGGGGACACCTGGGCCGTTCAAAGGTTGCATATAACCTGTCCTTCGCAGTGGAGGAGATTTATCGGTGGCCCGGCGCGAGACGTAGGCTGCCGGTATGATACCTGTAAATGTGAGTAACCAATATATTCTTATTGGGTTTGGATGAATGCTTGGCCAAAAATGTATCGGGTTCGGGGCAGCGTGTGACCCTTTGTGGAACTCTCCGCGCTTGCGCACGTATCGCTAGCCCACGTCGTGGGTGGCAGTCACTCATCGATCTATTGCATAGAACATCATCCAAATTGACCATTGTTTACCAACCAAGCATTGATAATGATAATTATATCGTTAAGATGAAGCGCTATAACTGAATGGGATTATTAAGTAACAAGCATGTTTAAACGACAACGCGCCGCAAAGTGGTTCCTCTGTCTGGCTTGCCTGGTCATACTGGTTTGTATGACTCAACGCATCGCCAGCTTGCACGCGTTGGAAAAAACTCTTCTATTAACATCATCATCACAGATTGTGGCCGATGGGGAAGAAGCACCGACACCTTGTGAACTGAGCGCCAAATCCCTACTGGCGTCACCGCCCGTGCTGTTCGAATTAGCGATTTTCTCTCTGGGTCTACTGTTGCTGTTGTTGGTGCCGATAGCGCCGACCAGTATGCGGTTCCCGCCACCCAGAGCCATCTCACCCAGCGGTTTACGGGTGCATCTAAGATTGTGCATTTTCCGAGAATAGCCAGACCCTTTGAATAACTGTATTTCATAACTCGCTGTTTTTCATAAAACTGCGTGTTGCGAATAACCATAGCGACATCATTGTTGCTGTGCTTAATTTATTCATGGAGAGATTAATGCGCAATTTAAGCAAGACAGCTTTGCTCTGTCTGTTGCTGTTTTGGATGCCAACCCTTTGGGCGGCAGACAGCGGCTGGTTGGTCAGCCCGCAAAATGACCATGCCAAAGTTCGGATTCATGCCGAGCCTTCGGTTGGCAATGAAACCCGAATGTTACTGACCGTCCAACTGGAAAAGGGGTGGAAAACGTATTGGCGTTCGCCGGGTGAAGGCGGGATTGCTCCCACCATAACCTGGGCGCCACCTCTTGAGGCGGTTAAGTGGTATTGGCCAGTTCCGCAGCGCTTTGATGTCTCTGGGATTTCGACTCAGGGATATCATGAGCAGGCGATGATACCGATAGTGATCTCCGGCAAAGTCCCCAATACATTGAGCGGAATACTGACCCTCTCGACTTGCAGCAATGTCTGCATTTTGACTGACTACCCGTTTAGCCTCGACCTTTCCTCGCCAGTCAGTGCGGAAAATCAACAGCAGTTCGAACATGATTTTGCGCAGGCGATGGGGCAGGTGCCCATTGCCAATGCTCTGACTAAGCAGATTCAGGCCGGTTTTAATCAGAGTGAAGTGCAAATTCTCGCCCAACGTGATGAGGGCTGGCAGCGGCCAGAGCTGTTCTTCGATACGCTCGAGGATGTTGATCTCGGCAAGCCGGTGGTTGCCGTACATGGCAATCAGTTATCGGTACGAGTGCCCGCAACCGATGGTTGGGGAGAGGGCACTGCAGACCTGCGCGGCAAGCAACTTACCATGGTGATTACTGATGGCGGGCTGGCGCAAGAGGCCACCGTGACTATCGGGCAAGCACTGACTTTGCCGCAATCCACGACGACTTTTTGGTCTTGGGTATTAATGGCGCTAGCTGGCGGGTTAATTCTTAACTTGATGCCTTGTGTGCTGCCAGTATTAGCGATGAAGCTAAGTTCGATTCTGCAAACTGAACATCAAACACGCCGTCAGGTACGCTGGCAGTTTCTCGCCTCAAGTGCCGGAATAGTCACCTCATTCTGGTTACTGGCCTTGTTGATGACCGCCTTGCGTTTAGGTAACCATGCACTTGGCTGGGGGATTCAGTTCCAAAACCCGTGGTTTATCGGCTTTATGGTGTTGGTCACCGCACTCTTCACCGCCAACCTATTTGGTCTATTCGAAATCCAGCTATCTTCATCGCTAAACTCCCGCATTGCCGCACCACGGGTTGAAAAACCGGGCTTGCGCGGTATGGCGGGTCACTTTGGGCAGGGCGCACTGGCAACTTTATTGGCCACACCTTGCTCCGCACCATTTCTCGGTACTGCGGTGGCTTTTGCCTTGGCGGCGCCGTTGCCAGCACTGTGGGGTATTTTTACTGCCCTCGGCGTGGGTATGAGCCTGCCTTGGCTGGCGGTTGCCGCATGGCCAAAACTGGCTCTGTGTCTGCCGCGTCCCGGTCGCTGGATGAACCATCTACGAATTGCGATGGGCGTGCTGATGTTGGTGTCCAGTCTGTGGTTGTTGAGCTTGATGATCAGCCATGTTGGCCTGCAAACCGTAATGTTGATTGCCGGAATATTATTACTGGCGCTGTTGCTGGCTATTGGCTGGCGTTATGGCATTCGCATCGCCGCTATCGTCAGCCTAATAGGTATCTTGCTGGTGGGCGGGTTGCTGTTGGTAGGGTCGTTGACGGCTGATTTATGGCGCAAGCCGCTGCATGACAATATTCCGTGGCAACCATTAAGCGAGTCAGCCATTAAAAAGGCGCTGGCTGAGCATAAAAGGGTGTTTGTTGATGTCACTGCTGATTGGTGTGTGACCTGCAAAGTTAACAAGATACACGTGCTGATGCGTGATGATGTGCAGCAAGCCCTGCAAGCACCGGATGTGGTGGCACTACGCGGAGATTGGACTCGTCCGTCGGCGGATATCACTGAGTTTCTACGTGAACGCGGCAGTGTCGCCATCCCGTTCAATCAAATTTATGGGCCACAACAGCCGCAGGGAACGGTACTTTCTCCTCTGCTGGATCGTGATGTTTTATTAAAAGTGTTGGCCGACGCTAAAGGAAATGAAAAATGAGAATCTTAACTGTGTGGTTGTTCCTGCTGTTTTCGACGCCATTGTGGGCCGCGGCTCCTTTTACGCCAGAACAAGAGGTACGTATCAAAGAACTGATCCGTGAAACGCTGATAGCGAACCCTGATATTTTGGAGCAGTCAGTCAATGCCTGGCAACAGCAAGCCAATGAAGCGCAAGGGCAACAACTGAGCCAGTTTATCGCCGCCAATAAGCAAGCTCTGTATCAGGACCCCGGTAGCCCACGGTTTGGTGCTACAGCCCCGCAACTGACGCTGGTGTCTTTTACCGATTACAACTGCCCATTCTGTAAAACATTTGATCCGCTGCTGGAAAAGTTAGTGAAAGAGTACCCGCAAGTGGCGGTGGTGATAAAACCTTTGCCATTTAAAGGTGAAAGTTCAGTTACCAGCGCCCGACTGGCGCTGACACTGTGGCAACAGCATCCAGAGCAGTTCCTGGCCTTTCATCAGCGCTTAATGGCGAAAAAAGGGTTCCACGATGCCAGCAGTATTGCGGCGGCGCAAAAGAAAACCGGGGTGACGCCGGTGGAGCCCAGTGAGCAAAGCCTGAATGTATTGCGCACTAACCTGAAACTGGCTGACCAACTGGGGGTTCAGGGCACTCCCGCCACCTTGATTGGCGACCAAATGATACCGGGCGCGATTTCTTACCAACAATTGGAGGAGATAGTAAAACAGCAACTGGCGCAGGCGGGTAAATGAGTCGCCTAAAACGCTGGGGTAAAGAGTTAGCCATTTTATTGCTCGTAGTGGCGGTGGTTTCACTGGGCATGGATTGGCTACGTAGCCCACAGGCACCGGCAGACTGGCCGAATACGGCATTGCCGACGTTGGCAGGGACGACGGTGTCCTTGCAGGAGATGAGTCAGGAAAAACCTTTGCTTATCTATTTCTGGGCGACATGGTGTGGCGTGTGCAAATTCACCACACCCAGTGTCAATCAGTTGGTACAACAGGGTGAAAATGTTCTGACTGTCGCCTTGCGTTCTGGCGATGCTGCTCAAGTGGATCGCTGGTTAAGTAAGAAAGGCTATCAATTGCCGGTGATTAATGATCCGCAAGGCCAATTATCGGCGCAATGGCAAGTCAATGTCACCCCGACGGTGGTGATTCTCTATCAAGGAAAGATGGTGCAACACACGAGCGGCTGGACCAGTTATTGGGGCATGAAGCTGCGTTTGTGGCTAGCATCCTTGTAATATAAAGCTATTTCATTTTATATGCCCGGTGTAGTTATACCGGGCTTTTTTGTGCCTGACACTGGCGAATTGCGCTACTCAAGCGCGCTATCCCTTGGGTTATCAGCTCTGGCGAATTAGCCGCAAAATTTAGGCGTAGGGTAAATTCGCCGCAGGACTCTTGTGTGTAAAATCCGCCTCCCTTTGCAAAAGTCACTCCCGCCTGCCAAGCCAGTGGCATTAGGCGCGAAACTGGCGCATTTTCAGGGAGTTGTAGCCAGATAAATAGCCCGCCATCCGGTATTTCAAACTGGCAATCGGGTGGTAAGGTTTGTGTGAGTGCGGCAGTCATCGCATCCAAATGCTGACGATACAAACGACAGGCCCGGCGCAACTGCTTGTCATAACGCCCGACCGTGACAAAGGCATCCAGCGCCCGTTGGATCAGGTTCGAACTGGTAAAACTATCGACATGCTTCAAACGTGCCAATTGTGTGTAGTGGGGTTGGTCCGCCACCAGATAGCCAATCCGCATGCTTGGCAACAACATTTTGGAAAAGGTGCTGACATAGATAACTTCGCCCGGAGCGGCAAGCGAACGCAGTGACGGCAACTTTTTACCGCTATAACGCAGGTCACCGACATAGTCATCTTCCAAAATCACCACTCCCGCCGCTCGGGTCATCTGCAATAGCTGGTGGCGGCGGCTTTCACTCATACAGCGGCCAGTCGGGTTATTAAAGTTGGGGATGCAATAGATAAGTTTGGGCTGATGCTTAACCAATAGCGCCGGCAGGGTATCCAGCTTCATCCCCTGTTGGTCACTGGGAAGTGCCACGATATTCACTTTATGCAGGCGGAACAGGGCTAAGGCTTCGGCATAAGTGGGTTCTTCGACCAAAACGGTATCACCGGGTGCCAGCAGTGATTGGCTCACCAAACTGATGGCGTGCTGCGAACCATTGGTTATCAGCAATTGCTCTGGTCGCGTCGGGATACCTTGAGCAGAAAGAATCCGGCTGAGTGTATCGCGCAGTGGATAGTAACCGCAGTAATCACCATAGCTGAAGGCCTCTTCAGCATGACGGCGCAATATGGATTGCAGAATTTTGCGAAATTCATCCAGCGGGAAAATCTTCGGGCTGCCAATCCCAGCGGCAAAATTGATGGTGTCCGCAGGTAAGGGAATATCGGCATAACCGTCGAGCCGCGAAGTCACGGTAGTAAAACGGTCGAGTGGAAATTCGCCTTGTAATAGTGGCTGTGGCTGGCTGAGCGGTGGCGGGAGATAGCGTACATAAGCCCCGCTGCCACGGCGTTGCTGTAACAAACCTTTCGCCGCCAACTCGGCATAGGCATTATCCACGGTCAGGCGACTCACCGATAATTCTGCCGCCAAGGTGCGGGTAGAGGGCAATTTATCGCCGTCGGCAAATACACCACTGAGAATAGCCCGGCGTAGCGCCTCTTCAATTTGCAAATACAGTGGAATGTCTTGTTGCCGGTCTAATGGAATGTGCATGTGATTGCGCCTAAAGTGGCTCACTTTAGAAAAGAGACTTTCACTATACCCAATGTTAACAAGGCTTCAAGCAAGAAAAAGTGGCCTGTATTAATCAGTGGGGAAGTGGCTCTGGTCGCCCAAAAACGTCAGCGTAAAATTGCATCCCATTAATTGATGTTGTGAATCTAATGAGGC
This sequence comes from Yersinia alsatica, assembly GCF_902170305.1. Lineage (GTDB taxonomy): Bacteria > Pseudomonadota > Gammaproteobacteria > Enterobacterales > Enterobacteriaceae > Yersinia > Yersinia alsatica. The sequence goes on from NZ_CABHWW010000026.1 coordinate 100,373, forward strand.
TGCTATGGCAATACCGGCGGGATTACCCCCATCAACGATGGCTACGCCGCTGACCGGCGGTGTTTTTTTTACCGGTAGACGGCAAGGCTATATCTTGGCGATTATCAGTGCCATGTTATTAGGGTTTACTGGCATTATTATTCGCATTCTGACGGCACATTATCATTTGCCAACATCGGTTTTGGCTTTTTGGCGCGCAGCATTAGTGGCGGCGGTGTTATTGCCGATTCTATTAGTGACCAAGCCGCAGTGGGCTAAATTACGCCGCGACCAAGTGAAATTCTATCTCTCGTATGGGCTATTGCTGGCAGTATTTAATGGCTTATGGACAGAATCTGTTGCCTTAAATGGCGCATCAATCTCCACTATTCTGGTCTATTGCTCTGTGGGTTTTACAGTTTTTCTTGGCTGGATTTTTTATCACGAATATATGGGCTGGCGTGAGCTGCTGGTGATTATTATCAGTCTGCTGGGCTGTTTTTTAGTCAGTGATGGGGTAAATATCACGGCGACAGACTTTAATTTTATCGGCCTATTTATTGGTCTGGCATCGGGAGTAGGTTATAGCTTTTATACCTTAGCCGGGCGGATTGCCACCGACCGTCGTTATCCAGTGTGGAATACAATTTTATACGTGTTTGGTTTTTCTGCTGGTTATCAATTGATATTTAATCAACTGCTGCTGTGGTTCCCGGTACAGGGGTTACAGCAAATGGTGGGAAATCTATTTTTCTTATCCATGGGGGCCGAGGGCATCCAATGGTCGGGGTGGTGGCTATTGCTGATTTTGGCCGCAGGCCCCACATTACTGGGATTTGGCCTGTTTAATCTTAGTTTGAAAACATTGCCACTGGCGGTAGCCAGTCTATTGTTAACCCTGGAATTAGTGTTCACCGCAGTAATTGCTTATTTTCTGCTGGGGGAAGTTTTATCCGCATCACAATTGCTTGGCAGTGCATTGGTATTATTGGGGGTATTAATGTTGCACAGGAAAGATAATGCGCAATTAGGGGGCGAGATAGTGGCAGATAATAACGCCACTATCTCATCTTGATATTTATTGGGTTACTTTTCGTCGTAGTGGGGTGCGCAGGCGCTGAGCTAATATCACCCCAGCCAGGGTAATGCCGCCGCCAATCAGATGGTAACTGTGCAATTGCTCATGCAGGAAGCTCACGGCAATAATTGCGGTAAACACCGGGGTTAGGTTCATAAATATCGACGCAGTATTCGCCCCTAACCGCATCACGCCATGAATCCATAAATAAGGTGCAATAATGGAGGCGGGAATACCGGCGAATAAGACCAATGGGATATTTTGCGCGGTCAGTTGCACATCTGGAGCCAATAAGAAGTTAGGCAACAACAGCACTACACCAAAGGCGATTTGCATATAAAGAGATTGCCAGTTGGGTAATTGAATCGCCCAACGTTTGGTTAATACGCCATACAGGGCATAGGATGCCGAGGCACCAAACATCATCAATTCACCCTTACCAATTCCCTGTTGCAACAGTTGTGCCGGGTTGCCTGCACTGACCAGCCATATTAATCCCCCGAGTGACAACACACTGCCCAGCGCAATGCCAACGGTAGGGGCGACGCGTAACAGGACAATACTGATCAGCACGGTTAGCAGCGGAATCAATGAGCTAAGGATGCCCATAAATAGGGCGCTAACACTGTGGGCTGCGTAGTAAGCCAGACTTTGGTATAGCACCATGCCCAGCAGCCCCAGAATCATCAGCTTCCACCAATAGACCCGTATTGCTTGCCAGTTGCGGATGACACCCAGCAGTAAAAATGGCGTCAACGTTAGGAACGCCAAGACCCAGCGATAGAAAGAGATCGCCGCCGGATCAATAGCTGTGGCGGATATCTTGCTGACAACGGCATTGATTGACCAAATAATCACTGCGAATAAGGGGAACAACACATTCATGCGAAAAATTCTCATCCATAAACTTATGCGATGTAGTCTACAGTTGTCTGATTTATTCTATATACTGATAATCAGACAATAATTGCTGCGATTAGGACAATTTCAGCTGGTGGATGTGTTGCCACAGAAGAGTGTTGACGATGAAAAATCCCGATTTTCCGGTGGTTGCCACCACTGCGCCGCAGAATTTATCCTTTCGCTGCGAGATTTATAATGCCAATACCGAATTTCTGCCGCACACCCATGCCTACGGGCAATTGATATGCGTTAAATCAGGTGTGCTGGCAATGAATATCGGCGGCCAGCGTTTTTTGGCACCCCCAGAGTTCAGTGTCTGGGTACCGGCTGGAGTGGAACATTCCAGTTATAACCGCAAACCGATGCATTTTCGTGCCATTGATATCGCGCAGGCGCTTTGCGATGAGCTACCGGATTCTGCTTGCCTAATGCATATCAGCCCGATTTTTAATGCCATCGTCGAGGATTGCTTCTCGCGGGGTTTATTGATGCCGGAAAGCGAACAAGATATGCGTTTAGCTCGCGTACTGATTGATCAACTCAATAAATCGCCCGTTCAGCGCACCTATCTGCCGACTTCACAAGACAAGCTGCTGTCACCGGTATTAACGGCACTGGAGCGCTGTCCAGCGGATAATACCTCATTGGCGCTGTGGGCCAAACGGGTCTATACCACCGAACGAACGCTATCACGCCGCTGCCAGCAAGAGTTAGGCATGGCGTTTAGTGAATGGCGGCAACGGTTACGTTTTTTACATGCTATTTCATTGTTGGAACAAGGAAAAACCGTACAAAGCGTAGCGCTGGATGTGGGTTATAGCTCGGCTTCTGCGTTTATTGCTATGTTCCAGCAGATTTCTGGCACCACTCCCGAACGTTTTCGTCGAGCTTGAGGCCGGGGAGTTAGCTGCAACGCCACATTTTTTGGGTATATACTAAGCCCCCTGTTTGGTAGGGCAGTAAGCTGCCGGAGAACAACGTGAAGATTCTGGTTGATGAGAATATGCCGTACGCGGAAACACTATTCCAGCGGTTAGGCGATGTACAGGCAGTGCCGGGGCGACCTATCCCCCTTGATGCATTGGCTGGTGCAGATGCGCTGATGGTGCGCTCGGTAACCAAAGTGAATGAGGCATTGCTGCAAGGCACCTCAATTGGCTTTGTGGGGACGGCGACCGCCGGTACCGACCATGTCGATGATAACTGGTTACGGCAACAGGGTATTGGCTTCTCTGCCGCACCGGGTTGCAATGCTATTGCGGTGGTGGAGTACGTCTTTTCCGCCCTGATGATGATGGCTGAACGTGATGGTTTTCAACTGCGCGATAAAACCGTCGGTATTATCGGTGTCGGTAATGTGGGTTCACGGCTGAATGCCCGCTTGCAAGCTCTGGGGGTTCGCACCTTATTGTGTGATCCTCCACGTGCGGATCGTGGTGACAATGAGACTTTCTGGCCACTGGAAAAACTGGTGCGCGAGGCGGATGTTCTCACCTTCCATACGCCACTGAATAAAACCGGAGCCTATCAAAGCCTGCATATGGCTGATGATGAGCTGCTGGCTGCTCTGCCAGATGGCCGTATTTTGATTAATGCTTGCCGTGGTGCCGTGGTAGATAACGCCGCCTTGCTCCGGGCGCTGGAAAAAGGCAAAAAACTCAATGTGGTGTTAGATGTGTGGGAGCCAGAGCCGGAGCTATCTCTGCCGCTGTTGGCCCGTGTTGATATCGGCACCCCGCATATCGCCGGATACACGTTAGAAGGCAAGGCGCGGGGCACTACTCAGGTATTTGAAGCTTTTAGTCAGCATCTGGGGCAGCCGCAATCGGTAGAGCTTGCCACACTCTTGCCACAGCCAGAATTCAGCCAATTGCAATTCAACGGCGAGCTGGATGAAGGCAAATTAAAACGATTGATACACTTAGTGTATGATGTGCGCCGCGATGATGCGCCGCTGCGGCGTGTTGCTGGCCTGCCGGGCGAATTCGATCGTCTGCGCAAGCACTATCAGGAACGCCGCGAGTGGTCATCACTTTGCGTGCAGTGCGACAATGCTGCCAGCGCCGAGCTGTTACAGAAATTAGGGTTTACCGCTCAGTTACGCTAACTCGCTATATAAATTAATCATTACTGAATATCAGGCGGTATTTTACCGCCTTTGTCTTATCAATCATTAGTGGAGAAAACCAACATGTCTGACGGCTGGAATATTGCTCTGTTAGGAGCAACGGGCGCAGTAGGTGAAGCTTTGCTGGAGCTATTAAGTGAGCGCCAGTTCCCGGTTGGTGAATTGTATCCTCTGGCTAGCGAGCGTAGCGCCGGTGCGACCGTGCGCTTCAATGGTAAAAGTTTGCTGGTCGAAAATGTCGCTGAATTTGACTGGTCTCAAGCACAGTTGGCTTTCTTTGTCGCCGGCCGTGAAGCCTCCGAACAATATGCTGAAGAGGCAGGAAATGCGGGCTGTTTAGTTATCGACAGCAGCGGCTTCTTCGCCATGGAACCAGACGTTCCGCTGGTGGTGCCGAGTGTGAACCCGCAAGTTCTGGCAGATTACCGCAATCGTAATATTGTTGCTGTAGCCGATAGCCTGACCAGCCAGTTACTGACGGCCATTAAGCCATTGACAGAACAGGCTGGTTTATCTCGCCTGCATGTTACGGCGCTGATTTCTGCTTCTGCCCATGGCAAAGCGGCGGTGGATGATCTCGCTGGGCAAAGTGCCAAGCTGCTCAATGGTATCCCCGCCGAGCCGGGTATCTTCGCTAAGCAACTGGCCTTTAACGTGCTGCCGCTGCTGGCTGATGAAGAAGGCAGTGTGCGTGAAGAGCGCCGTCTGGTGGATCAAGTGCGTAAAGTGTTGCAAGACGAAGGTTTGCCAATCTCAGTGAGCTGCATTCAGTCACCGGTATTCTATGGTCAGGCGCAGGTGGTTCATCTGGAAGCTTTACGTCCAATCTCTGCCGATGAAGCGCGTAGCGAATTGGAAAGTTGTGAAGATATCCAACTATCTGAGGAAGATGACTATCCTACCCAGGTCAGTGATGCTTCTGGCAGCGATGTGCTGAGCATTGGTTGCGTGCGCAATGATTATGGTATTCCTGAAGTGTTGCAGTTCTGGTCGGTTGCCGACAACATTCGTTTTGGTGGTGCATTGATGGCGATTGAAACGGCGGAGCGCCTGTTGCAGGAGCAACTATACTGATGTCCGAACTTGAGTTGGCTCAGCCAGAACATCCTGTGGCTGAAGCTGCGGGTATAAAAATCGCGCTGGGTATCGAATACAATGGCAGTCGCTACTTTGGTTGGCAGCGCCAGCAAGAAGTGGCCAGTGTGCAAGCTTGTCTTGAAGCCGCGTTATCAAAAGTGGCTAATGAACCTATCGGCGTATTTTGTGCTGGGCGTACGGATGCTGGAGTGCATGCCACTGGGCAGGTGGTTCATTTTATCACCACGGCGGAGCGCAAAGATGCGGCGTGGACTATGGGGGTCAATAGCCATTTGCCGCCAGATATTGCCGTGCGTTGGGTGAAAACAGTTGCTGATGACTTTCATGCCCGCTTTAGCGCGACAGCTCGCCGCTACCGCTACATTATTTTTAACCATCGCTATCGCCCGGCGGTTTTGGCGCAAGGGGTAACCCATTGCTATATGCCGCTGGATGCCGAAAAAATGGAACAAGCAGCCCAATGTTTACTCGGCGAGAATGATTTTACCTCGTTTCGTGCTGTGCAGTGTCAGTCCCGCACACCCTGGCGAAATGTAAAACATGTCAAAGTTACCCGACATGGCGCGTATATCGTGGTAGATATCAAGGCCAACGCTTTTGTTCATCATATGGTGCGTAATATTGTCGGTAGCCTGATCGAGGTGGGTTGCGGTAATCAGGACGTTACCTGGATGGCTGAGCTGTTGGCACTGAAAGACCGAACACGTGCTGCGGCGACCGCGAAAGCCGAAGGGTTGTATTTAGTTGCGGTTGACTATCCTGAACATTTTGCGTTGCCAAAAGCGCCGATGGGGCCACTTTTTTTAGCGGATGATTGATTTATAGCCTCACTTTTATCCAATAGTTTGTGAGTTTGGCCGACAGATTACATAGGGTTAAGGAATACCTAAGGAAGTTCAGCTAAGCTCGCTCAATTAAAGATTAGGCTCGTTTACCTCTCGAGAGTATTTATGGAATTTATACATTTCGTTATTGATTTTATTTTGCATATTGATGTTCATCTGGCGGAGCTGGTTGCGCAGTATGGGGTTTGGGTTTATGGCATTTTATTCCTGATTTTATTCTGTGAAACCGGCTTGGTGGTTACGCCATTCCTGCCGGGAGATTCTTTGCTATTTGTGGCCGGCGCACTGGCCTCATTGCCTTCCAATGATCTTAATGTTCACATTATGGTGGCTCTGATGGTGACGGCGGCCATTTTGGGAGATGCCATTAACTACACCATTGGCAGGGTGTTCGGTGAAAAACTATTCAGTAACCCGGACTCCAAAATTTTTCGCCGCAGTTATCTGGATAAAACCCACCAGTTTTATGAAAAACATGGCGGTAAAGCGATTATCTTGGCGCGATTTGTACCGATCATTCGTACGTTTGCACCGTTTGTCGCCGGTATGGGAAAAATGTCCTACCGTCATTTTGCCGCGTATAACGTGATTGGGGCATTGGTATGGGTATTGTTATTCACCTATGCTGGTTACCTGTTTGGTAATGTGCCTATCGTACAGAACAATCTGAAATTGCTGATTGTCGTCATTATTGTGGTATCAATTTTGCCAGGTGTATTCGAGGTTTGGCGGCATCGGCGTGCCGCGGCACGGCAGAAAAATCAGTAAAAACGTTACCTAAGCCGAGGGTTCGACCAGTTTTTTATCTACACTGTCGAGCCAATATGGTTTAATGAGTGACATTTATGGTCTGTTCCTGCGGACAACCCGAGTATCAGTGCCTTAGTTACGCTGTACCAGCGTATATCTTAGGCATTTTTTATTGGGTCGTTTTCGGGGAGATGGTTAAAGCATGAACAGCGGACTGGCAACAGCCAGGTTCAAACAGAAAGGTCATCGATGAGCTGGATTGAACGAATTCTTAACAAAAGCAATATCACACAAACCCGTAAAGCGAGTATTCCTGAAGGGGTGTGGACGAAATGCGACAGTTGCGGTCAGGTACTTTATCGTGCCGAATTAGAGCGCAATCTGGAAGTTTGTCCTAAGTGTGATCACCACATGCGTATGTCAGCCCGTGCACGGTTGCATATGGTGCTGGATGCAGGCAGTGAAGTTGAATTGGGTAGCGAGCTGGAGCCAAAGGATATCCTGAAGTTCAGGGATTCCAAAAAGTATAAAGACCGCATTTCTGCCGCACAAAAAGATACCGGCGAGAAAGATGCTCTGGTTGCCATGAAAGGCACCTTGCAGGGTATGCCGATTGTTGCCGCTTCATTTGAATTTGCCTTTATGGGCGGTTCAATGGCGTCAGTAGTTGGTGCTCGCTTTGTTCGTGCGGTAGAACAGGCTCTGGAAGATAATTGCCCGCTGGTGTGTTTCTCCTCCAGTGGCGGTGCTCGTATGCAGGAAGCATTGATGTCTTTGATGCAGATGGCAAAAACCAGTGCGGCTTTGGCAAAAATGCAAGAGCGTGGTTTGCCGTATATCTCGGTGCTGACTGACCCAACCATGGGTGGAGTTTCTGCCAGTTTGGCGATGTTGGGCGATATTAATATTGCTGAACCAAAAGCATTGATTGGCTTTGCTGGCCCGCGGGTTATCGAACAAACCGTGCGTGAGAAACTGCCGCCAGGCTTCCAGCGCAGTGAGTTCTTGATTGAAAAAGGCGCTATCGACATGATAGTTCGCCGCCCGGTTATGCGTCAGACGCTGGCCAGTATCTTGTCTAAATTGACACATCAACCGCAACCAAGTGTGGTTGAGGCTAAGGCCGATGCTGCTACGACTGATAATCAGGCTGATGCCTGATTAACCCAACGGGCACTTCCCTGATAAGGTGGTGCCCGGTTATTGTGCATTATCGTAGCTTAAGCTCTCGAGCTTTAAGTCAGAAATTAGAAAAGGCCAGTGACGGGACTCATGAACAATCATCTCATTCCCCAAGCCACGTCGCCTTTGGCCGCGTGGCTTTATTATCTTGAACGTTTGCACTCTCAACCAATCGAGTTGGGTCTGGAACGTGTTAAACAGGTTGCTGAGCGTCTGGATTTGCTTAAACCTGCTCCTAAAGTATTCACCGTTGCCGGCACCAATGGCAAAGGCACCACTTGTTGTACCCTGGAATCAATTTTACTGGCGGCGGGGCTGCGAGTCGGGGTCTACAGCTCACCTCATCTTTTGCGTTATACCGAGCGTGTCCGTATTCAGGGGAAAGAGCTCTCTGAAGCAGAACACAGCCACTCTTTTGCTCAAATTGAAGCCGGGCGTGAAGGTATCTCACTGACTTACTTCGAATTTGGTACCTTATCGGCACTGCAATTGTTTAAGCAGGCTAAGCTTGATGTGGTGATCCTCGAAGTGGGGCTGGGTGGGCGCTTGGATGCGACCAATATTGTCGATTCTGATGTTGCGGCTATCACCAGCATCGCCATAGATCATACTGACTGGCTGGGGTTTGATCGCGAGAGTATTGGCCGTGAAAAAGCCGGGGTATTCCGGGGTGGAAAACCTGCCATAGTGGGTGAGCCGGATATGCCACAGTCCATTGCTGATGTCGCCACGCAGTTAGGCGCGCAGCTGTACCAGCGTGATAAAGCCTGGCAGTTCAGTCAACACGACCAAAGCTGGGACTGGCAATGTGACGACCGCCAATGGCACAATTTGCCGCTACCGAATGTCCCGGTAGCAAATGCGGCGACGGCACTGGCGGTGCTGCATTATTCTGGATTGCCCTTGAGCGAAGACGTTATACGGCAGGGCTTACAAAGCGCCAGTTTACCCGGGCGTTTTCAGATAGTCAGCGAACAGCCTTTGTTAATTCTGGACGTTGCTCATAATCCTCATGCTGCACGTTATTTGACTGACAAACTCGCGCAATTGCCGAAGCAGGGCAAAGTTCGGGCGGTAGTGGGGATGCTATCAGATAAAGATATTGGCGGTACGCTGGCGTGCTTATCTGAGCAAGTTGATGAATGGTACTGTGCGCCGCTGGAAGGGCCGCGTGGGGCCAGTGCGGAGCAGCTAGCCGAGCATCTCGCATCAGCACGCCAGTTCAGTGATGTAGCAACCGCCTGGCGTCAGGCGATGCAAGATGCAGGATCACGGGATGTGGTCATTGTCTGTGGATCTTTCCATACGGTTGCTCATGTGATGGCTGCATTGAATCTGTGACAGCATTAAGTTTGTAACGGCCGGATTGGTAAAGGTACCGGGGTCTGTAAAGGAATTGAAGGAGTTCGAGTGGCAAGTAAGTTCCAGAACCGTTTAGTCGGGACCATTATTCTGGTGGCCTTGGGGGTGATTGTGCTGCCGGGGCTATTAGATGGTAAAAAGAAGCATTATGAGGATGAGTTTGCTGCCATCCCACTAGTGCCAAAACCCGGTGATAGCCAAGAAATTGATGCGGTTCCGCCGGTCAGTCAGCCTTTGCCTATTGCGCCGCCGGAAGGTGCTGCGCAAGCCGTGGATGTCCCCAAAGATGATTCCGTTTCTCAGGCTGCTAATGATGCCGGTAATCTGCCATCTGAGCCGACGATTGTGGCACCGCCAGCCATGCAAAGTAAGCCGGTTGAGGTGAAACCTGTGGAGAAGAAACCGGTCGAAGTTAAGCCGGTAGAAAGTCGGCCAATTGAACCAAAACCGATTCCGGTCGAGAAAAAACCGCAGGAAGTTAAACCAAAACCTGAGGTGAAACCAGACGTTCAGCCGGAGAGCAAACCGGCCACTGAAGAAAAAGCACCGGTAGGGCAGGCTTATGTCGTCCAACTGGGGGCGCTGAAAAATGCAGCTAAAGTGAATGAAATTGTTGCAACGTTGCGTCTGTCAGGTCACCGGGCATTTACGGTGCCAGCGACGCCGGTTCAGGGCCAAATTACCCGGTTGTATGTCGGGCCGGATGCGTCAAAACAGAAACTGCAATCGGCTTTGCCAGAACTTAACTCATTGAGTGGCTTGAGTGGGCAGGTTCGGCCTTATAGTACCGGGCGTTAAAGTTTGACCAAGGGTTAAGATATCAGGGTGTACGGGGTTCTAGCGGCTTCGTTGGTGCGGCGATTGTTGTTTTTAAAATCGCCGCACTTTAATTTGTCGCGGGTAAGAATTCCCCTACGCAAACGTTTTCTTTTTCTGTTAGAATTCGCCGCGAACAGGATGCAGCGGCGATTTCGTCATTGGAATAGTCATGGTCTGGATTGATTACGTCATTATAGGGATTATCGGATTTTCTGCTTTAGTCAGCTTAATCCGGGGTTTTGTCCGTGAAGCATTGTCACTTGTAACATGGGGATGTGCGTTTTTTGTTGCCAGCCATTTTTACGCTTATCTTGCTGTCTACTTCACTCGTTTCGAGGATGAAGTGGTGCGCAACGGAATTGCTATCGGCATTTTGTTCATCGCGACATTGATCGTCGGGGCTATTGTTAACTATGTGATTGGTTCACTGGTTGAACGTACTGGGTTATCAGGGACTGACAGGGTGCTGGGGATCTGTTTTGGGGCGCTGCGAGGTGTGCTGATTGTCTCTGCCATGTTGTTCTTTCTGGATACATTTACCGGTTTCTCACAGAGTGTTGACTGGAAGCAGTCACAATTAATCCCGCAGTTCAGTTATATCATCAGGTGGTTCTTTGACTACCTGCAGAGCACGTCGAGTTTCTTACCGAATCAATTACCGATTCGGAGCGGCTTATGAGGAAAAGACAACATGTGCGGTATTGTCGGTATCGCCGGTTTTGCACCGGTAAACCAGTCGATTTATGATGCGTTGATGGTGCTTCAGCACCGAGGCCAGGATGCTGCGGGCATCGTTACCATTGATGCCCATAATGGGTTCCGGCTGCGTAAAGCAAACGGCTTGGTGAAGGATGTATTTGAAACCCGGCATATGCTGCGCTTACAGGGGAATATGGGGATTGGCCATGTTCGTTACCCGACAGCAGGCAGCTCCAGCGCTTCCGAGGCTCAGCCTTTCTACGTTAACTCACCGTTTGGCATCACTCTGGCTCATAACGGTAATCTGACTAACGCTCACCAGCTGAGAAAGAAATTATTCGAAGTTTCTCGCCGTCATGTGAACACCACTTCTGACTCAGAAATTCTGCTGAATATTTTTGCCAGTGAATTGGACCGTTTCCAGCATTACCCGTTGGAATCTGACAACATTTTTGCCGCTGTTGCCGCTACTCATCAGTTAATCCGTGGGGCATATGCTTGCGTCGCGATGATTATTGGCCACGGTATGGTCGCATTCCGTGACCCTAACGGTATTCGTCCGCTGGTGATTGGTAAACGCACTTTAGCTGATGGTCGCAATGAATACATGGTGGCGTCTGAAAGTGTGGCATTGGATACCCTTGGCTTCGAATTCCTGCGCGATGTAGCGCCGGGTGAAGCGGTGTACATCACCGAAAAAGGCCAGTTGTTTACTCGCCAGTGTGCTGAAAATCCGAAATACAATCCGTGCTTGTTTGAGTATGTTTACTTTGCTCGTCCAGACTCCTTTATGGACAAAATTTCGGTTTACAGTGCGCGCGTGCGTATGGGCCAGAAATTAGGGGCAAAAATTGCCAAACAGTGGGAAGACATGGATATTGATGTGGTTATTCCTATCCCGGAGACCTCTTGCGATATCGCACTGGAAATTGCCCGAATCCTGGATAAACCCTATCGCCAAGGGTTTGTGAAAAACCGCTATGTTGGCCGTACTTTCATCATGCCGGGCCAGCAGGAACGCCGTAAATCAGTACGCCGTAAACTCAATGCCAACCGTGCAGAATTCCGCGATAAGAATGTGTTATTGGTGGATGACTCTATTGTGCGAGGCACGACGTCGGAACAGATCGTTGAGATGGCGCGTGATGCAGGGGCGAAGAAAGTCTATTTCGCGTCAGCGGCTCCTGAAATTCGCTTCCCGAATGTGTACGGTATTGATATGCCAAGCGTCAATGAATTGATTGCTCATGGTCGTGAAGTCGATGAGATTCGTCAGTTGATCGGCGCAGATGCGCTGATTTTCCAAGATCTGACTGACTTGATTGAGGCTGTACGTGAAGATAACCCTGATATCACTCAGTTTGAGTGCTCCGTCTTTAACGGCGTTTACGTCACTAAAGATGTGGATCAGAGCTATCTGGAGTATCTGGAGTCGTTACGTAACGATGATGCTCAAGCATTACGTAATCATAACGAAGCAGAAAATTTAGAGATGCATAACGAGGGTTAATATCTCCTTCATCTCTCAAGTTGCAGGTGTGTTGGCTGTGTCCTCGTTGCTAACAACCCTGCTGCGTTAAGCCCGAAGAGTATCAATGAATCAAAAAGGTGCAACCGACGTTCAGACGCGGTGCACCTTTTTTGTTATTGAGTCGGGTCGCTATTCTGGATTGCTCACCACCTAAGACAGTAAATCGGCCTGATTTCTGGTTATACTGTGGATAATTCTTTATCCATCATTTGCTTGAGGCAGTTCCCATGAAACGACTTATTATCGGCATCAGTGGTGCCAGCGGTGCCATTTATGGTGTTCGGCTGTTACAGGTGCTGCAACATGTCGAGGGCGTGGAAACCCATCTTATTCTCAGTAATGCGGCCCGTCAGACATTAGCACTTGAAACCGAGTTCAGTGTGAAAGATGTGCAGGCGTTAGCGGATGTTGTGCACGATTCTCGTGACATCGCCGCTTGCATATCATCTGGCTCATTCAAAACCAGTGGCATGGTTATTTTACCTTGTTCAATCAAAACATTATCTGGCATTGTCCATAGCTATACCGATGGCTTACTGACCCGTGCGGCGGATGTGATATTGAAAGAGCGCCGCCCCTTGGTGTTATGTGTGCGTGAAACTCCGCTGCATTTAGGTCACTTACGCCTGATGGTACAAGCCGCCGAGCTGGGAGCGGTCATCATGCCGCCAATGCCGGCGTTTTATCATCGGCCACAAAGTATTCAAGATATTGTCGATCAGACGGTTAACCGAATTATCGATCAATTTGATATTGAGCTGCCTAAAGATCTGTTTATTCGCTGGCAAGGTTCAAATTAACATTATTTCCCTTAATTGATACATTTGTGCAACATCGCACTGAAATAGGGCGAATTATGCACCACAATGATGCTGTGTTAGGACGCATGCTGGTGCATGGCATTCGCATTCAGTTTCTGTTCATGGCCCGATGCCCGCATTTAGTAGTGATTATGCTAAGAAATCGGTGATGGAATTTGCTTTCCCTCCCAATGATTACTGGCACGATTACTGCAAATTGATTTATGAACGCTCTGGGCTGTACAGAAAACTAACGCGCTTTGTGGCATCGAAAATCAATTTGAGGGTTATGTATGAATAAGAAGATTTTGGTTCTGCCTTTAGTATTAGCATTGGCTGCTGCCAGCAGTGCTTTTGCCGCCATTCCTAAAGATATCAAAATTGGTACAGATCCAACTTATGCTCCTTTCGAATCAAAAAATGCCAGTGGTGAGTTGGTCGGTTTTGATATCGATATAGCAAAAGAATTATGCAATCGGATTGATACCAAGTGCACTTTTGTTGAGAGTGACTTTGATGCATTAATCCCGTCGCTGAAAGCTAAGAAAATTGATGCCATTATCTCCTCGCTCTCAATTACTGAAAAACGCCAAAAAGAGATTGCCTTCACCGACAAACTCTACGCCGCCAATGCCCGTTTAATCGCCACTAAAGGCAGCACCATTGAGCCGACTTTAGTCGCCTTGAAAGGCAAACGTGTCGGGGTATTGCAAGGCTCGACTCAGGAAGCTTTTGCCAATGCTGAGTGGCAACCAAAAGGTATTGATGTCGTTGCTTACCAAAATCAGGATTTAATCTATGCCGACTTAGCCTCTGGTCGCATTGATGCGGCTTTCCAGGATGAAGTTGCCGGTAGTGAAGGTTTCTTGAAACAAGAAGTAGGTAAAGGTTATGCCTTCGCCGGTCCATCAGTGAAAAATGATCAATTCTTTGGTGTAGGTACCGGTATGGGCTTGCGTAAAGATGATGTCGAACTGAAAGCCGCGCTGGATAAAGCCTTTGCTGAAATACGCAAAGATGGCACTTACGACAAGCTCGCGAAAAAATATTTCGACTTTGATGTTTACGGCGGTTAATCCTATTTGCCGCTATGGCCTCAGCCTATTCCGGCTGGGGCCAACACAGAGCAATTAACCAGACTCCTTACTCAGTAAAACAGGATAACCCAGATGCTGGATGGATATTCGAAACTGATATTTGAAGGTGCGCTGGTGACGCTGGAGTTGGCACTGTGCTCAGTGTTGCTATCAGTGATTATCGGCTTGATTGGTGCCGGTGGAAAGTTATCATCAAACCGGTTGTTATCTGGCTTGTTTGAGTGCTACACCACGCTGATTCGCGGTGTACCTGATTTAGTTTTGATGCTGCTTATTTTTTACGGTTTGCAGATCACCTTAAACACCATTACTGAATCACTTGGCTTTGAACAAATTAATATTGACCCTCTCTCTGCTGGGATTATCACCCTCGGTTTTATCTATGGTGCCTATTTCACCGAAACTTTCCGTGGTGCTTATATGGCCGTTCCGGCTGGACAAATTGAAGCCGCAAGGGCATTTGGTTTTAATTCCAGCCAGATTTTCCGCAGAATCATGTTCCCTGCCATGATGCGCTATGCCTTGCCGGGTATTGGTAATAACTGGCAAGTCATCCTCAAAGCAACGGCATTGGTCTCTATTTTGGGACTGAATGATGTGGTCAAAGCCACACAATTGGCGGGAAAGGGCACTTATCAACCCTTCTTTTTTGCATTGGTGGCCGGTGTGGTTTATCTGGTCTTCACCACGGTCTCGAATGGTGTTTTGCTCTGGTTGGAACGGCGCTATTCCCATGGGGTGAAGAGGGCTGAACTATGATTGATATTCTGCATCAATATTGGCAAGCCCTGCTTTGGAGTGATGGCTACCGGTTTACCGGGCTGTCCGTTACGCTGTGGTTATTAATATCCTCCGTGGTGATGGGCGGATTGTTAGCTATTCCTTTGGCTGTAGCACGAGTGGCTGAAAAGCGCTGGATTCGTTTACCCGTCTGGGTCTTTACCTATATTTTCCGTGGTACGCCGCTCTACGTGCAATTATTGGTGTTCTATTCCGGCGTGTACAGTTTGGAGATTATCCGAGGTAACGATCTGCTGAATGCATTTTTCCGTAGCGGATTAAATTGCACTATTTTAGCGCTGACACTGAATACTTGTGCTTATACCACCGAGATTTTCGCCGGTGCTATTCGTTCGGTTCCTCATGGTGAAATAGAGGCAGCTCGCGCTTATGGTTTCTCACGTTTTAAAATGTATCGCTGCATTATTTTGCCTTCTGCACTGCGTATTGCTTTACCGGCCTACAGTAATGAAGTTATTTTAATGCTGCATTCCACCGCGTTGGCCTTTACGGCCACGGTGCCAGATATTCTGAAGATAGCTCGTGATATTAACGCTGCGACTTATCAGCCGTTTTATGCATTTGGTATTGCTGCCGTACTTTATCTGATTATCTCCTTTACGCTAATTAGCCTGTTCCGCCAGGCAGAGAAACGTTGGCTGGCACATATAAAACCTCAGGCATCGCATTAAGTACGGAGAGACTATGACTGATACATTAAAAACTATGACTGACACATTAGAAACTAAAATAGCTGAAACCAAACTGTCTGTGACGGAGCTGCATAAGCACTATGGTGAGCATGAGGTTTTAAAAGGCGTTTCACTTTCCGCCAAAGCAGGGGATGTGATTTCTATTATTGGCTCTTCTGGCTCAGGGAAAAGTACCTTCTTACGTTGCATCAATTTCCTTGAAAAACCCAGCGAAGGGTCGATTAGCGTCAATAATCAAGATATCCGCCTGGTTCGTGATAAAGACGGGCAATTAAAAGTTTTTGATAAAAAAGAGCTGCAATTACTGCGCACCCGGCTAACGATGGTATTCCAGCATTTCAACTTGTGGAGCCACATGACTGTGCTGGAAAATGTCATGGAAGCACCGGTTCAAGTATTGGGATTGAGTAAGGCGGTGGCCAAAGAGCGTGCTATTCGTTATTTGGATAAAGTTGGGATTGATGAGCGTGCGCGGGCTAAATATCCAGTACATCTTTCGGGTGGTCAACAGCAGCGTGTTTCTATTGCCCGGGCACTGGCTATGGAGCCGGATGTATTACTGTTTGATGAACCGACTTCGGCTCTGGACCCTGAGCTGGTGGGGGAAGTATTGCGCATTATGCAAAAGCTGGCAGAAGAGGGGAAAACCATGGTGGTTGTCACCCATGAAATGGAGTTCGCGCGCCATGTCTCCAGCCACGTTATCTTCTTGCATAAAGGCGTTATTGAAGAAGAGGGGCCGCCCGCCGAGCTTTTTGGCAACCCTAAGAGTACCCGCCTGCAGCAGTTCCTGTCTGGCGCACTGAAGTAACAATTTATACCCATCATCTTGCAAGCTGCAGTGGTGTTGGTCGCCATCATACACCCAAGTCATTGAGTTATCTCAACTCCTTGGGTGCATTCTATTGCCGCCTAGCTGCAACTCAAAATCTATCAGGAAGGGGGGATAGCTTACAAATCTATTCCGCTGGCTTTCTCAGCACATTGCGCAAAGCTTCTTCCAGTTCGAAATAGCGGAATGCGAAGCCAGCTTCTTCCAGCCGTTTGGGTACTGCCCGCTGTCCCCCCAATACTAATGCCGCCGACTCCCCCAGTAATAAGCGAATGGCTGCCGCAGGGGTGCGAATTACGGCTGGGCGATCGAGTACTTCTGCCAGTGTGGCAATAAATTGTTCGTTATGGACCGGATAAGGGGAAACCATATTGAATGGGCCATTCAATCCATCGGTGGTCAGTAAATAATGGATACCATGAACCATATCATCAATATGTATCCACGGCAGGTATTGGCGGCCATCGCCGATTGGGCCACCCAGACCAAGGCGCAACAGCGGTACCATTTTGGCTAATGCACCACCATGAGGCGCTAATACAATACCGGTACGTAGCAAGCAAACCCGGGTATGGTTGCTGTAGGCTGCCAATGCCAGGCTTTCCCAGCGTGCGCATAACTGATGAGTAAACTCATCATGTGGTGCCTCATCTTCAGTGACCAATGCTTGCCCCTGATCGCCATAAAATCCGACCGCAGACCCTGAAATAAACACTGCCGGCGGCTGACTACTGGCTTTAATTAATGCTGTCAGTTTCTCGGTTATCTGCCAGCGGCTTTGGCATAAAATTTCTTTCTGCTGTGAAGTCCAACGTTTCTCAGCAATAGGCTCACCCGCCAGATTAATCACCGCATCAAAATCATTGAGGTCATGCTTATCATTCAAGGTTGACCAACAGGTGACTTGCGAACCGAGTACCTTATTTGCTCGCTGTGGGTCACGGGTTAAGGCCGTTATTTGATGGGCTTGCGACAAAAGAAAAGCACTCAGACTACGCCCGATCAGTCCTGTAGCTCCAGTGATTAAAATACGCATAGCCAATCTCCGTTTATCCCTTATTGCTTTTGTGTGGTAGCGGTAATGTCTGCTTATCGGCTTCTCTTTTAGCATAGGTGATTCTGGGTGCTTCTCCTACGATGCTGAGCACATCCTGGATTAATTTTTTCATCCAGAGAGTATGCCGCTAGCAGCTCAATCACGGGTAAGAAGAATGTCCATATGTTGTCAGCGGCATCATTTGAGAAAATAAAAAAATAATAACTAAATAAATCCCGCATTCTGTCCGATTAATACAGTATTGTGCGTTCAGGTATTACCAGTTTGCAGGTGCAGTTGTGGCCTAAGTACTTTATTACTTCTGAGCGCTGACAATGGTTTTAAGGCATACGCGACGACTTTTAAAACACTGAATTGATGATTTTCTGCTAGAGTAAACATACTAATTTGAATAGAAAAGAGGCTGCCAGCCCTTTCCCCTAGTGAAGTTGGATGTTTTATAAAAAATGTTGGGTGTTTTATAAAAACTCACGGTGGCTTATAAATCCTCCGGCTGAGATCTGGTTGTGATCTCATTGTTGTTCATACACTTTTTCAGGTGCGCATGAAGCTAAACATCGAAGTTAATTGTTCTTATGTGTGTGAGCCTATACATAAGCAAGACGGTAGCTTATTAGCGGTTGAGCTATTAAGCCGATTTTCAGCTAAATCGGTCGATACCCCCATTGATGTCGAACATTTTATTAAAGAATTGGATGTGGGTGGAAAGACTGATTTATTCCAAGACCAATTACGTGCGGTGAAAGCCCACAGCGATTGGTTTATCACTAACAATGTTTTGCTTTCGATTAATATCGATTTTGACTTGGCCAGTGTGATTGTTACTGATGATTCGACTCGCCAAATGCTAGATGAAATGCCTTTCTTAAGGCTGGAAATCATGGAGACATTTTCCAATTTATCCGATGGAATGAATAATCCATTGCTACGTGAATTGGCTGAGTTGTATCCACTATGGCTCGATGATTTGGGTAGAGGTGATTCCACTTTGAATGCAGTCACTGCCAATATTTTTGAGTACGTAAAAATTGATAAGCATTTCTTCTGGCAGCATAACAAGCACACTTTCCCTATCTTAATAAATAATATTAAGAAATATTGTCTCGGGGTTATTGTCGTTGGCGTAGAAAATCAGGATGAGTCAGAACAGCTCAAGGGCAGTAATATTGATGCTATGCAAGGGTATTTATTCAATCAGCTCACACTGGATGAACTGGTATCGCAACCTTCACTATAACGATTTCTCTTCACACAATGCTGACATTATTCTGTAATGTCGGCGGTGTCTTTTACGATAAAATTTTCTTATGGCGGATAATGGCTTTTATCGGATTAATCCGACGGATTGGATGATAGAATAAAGCCACATTGAGTTCTCATTATCTACCTTGGTTGTATGCATAGCCTGATTTAATGAGATTAAACCTAAGAGACGACGATACCATGAAGTTAATGTTTGCTTCTGATTTGCATGGGTCGCTACCGGCTACAGAAAAAGTTCTGGAAATTTTTGAACGTAGTCAGGCGCAATGGTTGGTGCTATTGGGTGACTTGCTCAATCATGGGCCTCGCAATGCATTACCGGCAGGCTATCAGCCAGCGGCGGTAGCAGAATGCCTTAATCCCTATAAAAACAACATTATCGCGGTGCGTGGCAACTGCGACAGTGAAGTCGATCAAATGTTATTGCAGTTCCCGATGATGGCGGGTTGGCAGCAGATTATTATGCCAGAAACGCGCCTATTTTTGACGCATGGTCACCTTTATCATCCCGCTGCTCTTCCTCCGTTGCGTCATGGGGACGTCTTAGTTTATGGTCATACTCATCTGCCTCAGGCACAGTGGCAGGATGAGGTGATATGCTTTAATCCTGGCTCGGTCAGTATCCCAAAAGGAGGATACCCGGCGAGTTATGGCATGTTGGATGGCGGTGTTTTACAGGTTCTGACCCTACAAAATGATGAACCTGTCGCCCAGTTGGCATTAAAAACTAAATAAATATATATACCTCTTGATTAACAATTGCGCGGATACGCGCCCAGATAGAAGGTTTCAGAGGATGGTGGAGCAAAATCCAGCAGCAGTCATCGAGTGGGTTGATATTGTTGATGAGCAAAATGAAGTTATTGCTCAATCCAGTCGTCAACAAATGCGAGCTCAACGACTACGCCACCGTGCTACCTATATTGTGGTGCACGATGGAATGGGCAAAATTCTGGTACAACGTCGTACTGAGAACAAAGATTTCTATCCCGGAAAACTGGACGCAACCGCCGGTGGAGTGGTGCAAAGTGGTGAAAACTACCTTGAATCAGCCCGTCGCGAAGCGGAAGAAGAGTTAGGGATTGCAGGGGTGCCTTTCGCTGAGCATGGTCAGTTTTACTTTGAAGAAGAGTGCTGCCGCGTGTGGGGGGCCTTGTTCAGCTGTGTCTCCCATGGGCCATTTGCATTGCAGGCAGAAGAGATAGATGAAGTTCGTTGGATGCTGCCGGAAGAAATTACCGCCCGCTGCGACGAGTTCACGCCAGACTCCCTAAAAGCCCTGTCGCTGTGGCTAACACGCAATAATGAACAGGATTACGGAAAAATCACCCCGCGAGAAAATTGATCTACATCAGCCATAAAAAAGCCCCTTAGCAGGGGCTTTTCGCGTTATTGCCTTTCTCTTACTGATTATCGAACAATAATACCCAGCAAAATACCCAGAGCACCGAAGTCAGCATCGCTGAATGTGGTGTTGGCAAAACCGATATCGCCCAACACTGGCAGCAAGAACACTGGCAGGAAGGTAATTAATAAGCCTTGTGCGAATGCCCCCAGAATGGCACCGCGGCGTCCGCCAGTTGCATTACCAAACACCCCGGCAGCAGCACCGACGAAGAAGTGAGGCACGACACCTGGGATAATTACCGTCATGTTCATCAAATACAGCGCGAACATCCCGATAAGACCTGCAGCAAAGCTGCTCAAGAAGCCAACCAATACGGCATTTGGCGCGTAAGGGAAGACGACCGGGCAATCCAGCGCAGGTTTAGCATTAGGGACTAACTTGTCTGAAATCCCTTTAAACGCGGGCACTATCTCAGCAATAACCATACGCACACCTTGCAAGATGATGTACACACCTGCGGCGAAAGTAATGGATTGCATCAGTGAGAACATGAACCAGTTTTTGCCGCCACTCAGGCTTTTCACCACTTCCGGCCCGGCAAACAGGCAGGTGACGATGAAAATAATACACATGGTAAAGGAGATAGCGACCGGTGTATCACGCAAGAACAGCAGGCTTTTTGGCACATTCATGTCTTCAGTCGAATGTTCTTTATTACCAAATTTGCTGCCGATAAAACCAGCTAAGACATAAGACAGAGTAGAGAAGTGGCCAATTGCCACGTCATCAGAACCTGTCACCTTTTTCATGTAAGGGTGAGCGATCGCGGGGAAGAAGACCATGGCAACCCCAACTACCAGCGAACCGATAACAATCAGTGTTACCCCACTGATCCCGGCAGTTGCCAGAATAACGGCCACCATCATCGACATAAACAGCGTGTGGTGCCCGGTCAGGAAGATAAACTTCCAAGGTGTAAAGCGAGCAATCAGAATATTGATAACCATAGCGAAGAACATAATCATCGCCATTTCTTTACCAAAACTTTTTTGTGCTACTGACACAATGGCTTCGTTATTGGGCACGACGCCCTGAATACCGAAAGCATGTTGGAAAATATTGGCGAAATCACCCAGAGATGACACTACCAAGCCAGCACCGGCACCCAAAATCACAAAACCCATGATGGTTTTGACGGTGCCTTTGATACATTCCGTGACCGGTTTTTTCTGTGCAATCAGGCCGATTAAAGCAATCAGACCTACCAACACCGCCGGTTCGGAGAGAACATCACTCATTAAAAAGCGAAAGAAATCCATGCCAGCCTCCGGTTACAAAGCGCCTAATTCGGTTAAAGCCACAGACAAACGTTCTTTCATGGCTTTCTTATCGATCATGTTATCCAACGCAACGATTTTTCCGCCGACAGCCTGAGCAACTAACTGCTCGGCAATGTCTTTGGTGCCGATGAAAATGTCACTGGGTGTCCCTTTGGCAGAGCCCAAGTCAACATGATCAACTTCAGCACTGACCGCCAATTCTTTCAGAATGTTTTTGATGCTGATTTCCATCATCAGGCTGGTACCTAAACCGTTACCGCAAACCACTGTAATTTTCATTTTCTTTCCCCTTATTCCCGCCATCTTTCAAGCTGCACGTGCGTTGGCTATGCTCAATAACCTGAATCACTTACCACAGTAAGCTCATCGGGATTATCTCGTTTGCCGCCTTCCTGCAACTCGAATTATTTTGGGTATAGAATTATTATCTGAACCTAATGTGGTGCTTAATAACGCGCAATGACTGACAAAATATCCTGCTGCGTTTTGGCATTAAGTAAGGTGGTCACATCGTTATCGTTATCGAACAACTGAGCGAGTTGAGAAATAGCCTCGATATGGCTAGTGCTGTCTGTCGCGCTTAACACTATGAGCAGTTTTACCGGGTCATTACCTTCAGCATTGAAAGTGACGCCCTCGGTGATGACGGTTAATGCCAAAGAGAGTTTATTCGCCCCTTCTTCCGGGCGGGCATGCGGCATAGCAATCCCCGGTCCGACCACGTAGTAAGGGCCAATGGCCTCATGGGAGCGATAAATCGCCTCGACATAACGAGGTTCAATGGAGCCATTATCAATTAACGGCTGGCATGAAATCGCGATGGCATCGCGCCAATCTTTTGCGTGGCTGACCACCTGAATGACGTCTGGCGTTAACAGTGTTTTTAACATGATATTTATGACTCCCAATGACTGTTAACAGGAGAGTAGATAGTTATCACTGCTATTAATGTGATGAATATCTCAAATGATAGCGCTACCTGATAGCGCTATCAAAATTTGTGATAGCGCTATCATTTGCCGCACCCTGGGCTTTGGCTATCTAGGAATAAGCCATATACAATGCAATGTATTGTCGGGGCCAATGCGGAATGGCTGGTTGCTATAAGGCAAGAAATTTTAATCAGGCAGGAAATCAGCATGGAAAAAACGCGCAAGCGCCGTAATACCGGGCGGGTCACTCTATCGGATGTGGCGAATTACGCCGGGGTAGGGTCGATGACTGTTTCCAGAGCGCTGCGAACGCCGGAGCAGGTTTCAGATAAGTTACGTGAGAAAATAGAACAAGCGGTTGAAACACTGGGCTATATTCCTAACCGTGCGGCTGGGGCATTAGCATCCGGCCACAGTGATACCATCGCCGTTTTAATACCGTCATTGACGGATAAAGCCAGCTCCCGATTTATGCAGGCGCTGCAACAGATTCTGAATAAAAATGAGTTTCAGTTATTACTTGGTTGCCATGAATATAATCAGCGCAAAGAAGCTGAAATACTGATGACCTTGTTACAGAGCAATCCGGCCGCCGTGGTGATATTTGGCTCACAATTAGCGGATAAAACTTATCAGCTGCTTGAGCGGGCGAATATTCCAACAGTTAACGTGGTTGGGTCTTATTTCAAAGCGGCGAAGATTACCCTTGAGGCGGCTTTCTTTGAGTCAGCCTATGAATTGAGCCGTCATTTGTTGGAGCGGGGTTACCATAATATTGGCTTTATTGGCGCTCATATGGATAACCGCTTGCAGCGCCAGCAACTGAATGGCTGGCATAAAGCGATGTTAGAGCATTACAAGAATGGCGATCAAACCGTCACTACGCCGGAGAGTGCCAGTTTACAGTTTGGTCGTTATGCCCTGACAGAAATACTCCAGCGCCAACCTGAATTGGATGCAGTGATATGTAGCCATGAAGATATTGCTCTTGGTGTGTTATTTGAGTGCCAACGGCGGCTGTTGAAAATACCTAGCGGAATTGCAGTGGCCTGTTTAGACGGTTCTGACAGTTGCGACCAAACCCATCCCACCCTGACATCAATGCGCATTGATTATAAAAAAATGGGGAAAGAAGCCGGTAAGATGCTGATTAATATGCTAGATAATGACGACGACGAGGAAGATGAACCTCTTAGTCAGAGTTTTAGCTATAAGTTCGAACCAAGGCAAAGTACCTGACAGCATCAGTCAAGGGTATAAATAACCCAACAAAAACGCCAGCACGAGGCTGGCGTTTGTATACGGCTTAACTGGAAGATTAAGACGCGTCAGCTTGTGCTGACTGAATTGCTGTCAGTGCTACGGTATAGACGATATCGTCAACCAGCGCACCACGGGACAAGTCGTTAACTGGCTTGCGCATGCCTTGCAGCATCGGCCCGATAGAGATCAGGTCGGCAGAACGCTGTACCGCTTTATAGGTGGTGTTACCGGTGTTCAAGTCAGGGAAGATGAACACGGTCGCTTTACCGGCAACTGGCGAGTTAGGCGCTTTGGATTTCGCTACATCAGCCATGATTGCCGCATCATACTGCAATGGACCATCGATGATCAGATCTGGGCGTTTTTCCTGAGCCAAACGAGTTGCTTCGCGAACTTTTTCTACATCGCTACCAGCACCAGAATTACCGGTGGAGTAAGAGATCATCGCCACACGCGGTTCAATACCGAATGCTGCAGCAGAATCAGCAGACTGGATAGCAATTTCTGACAGTTGTTCAGCCGTTGGATCTGGGTTAATCGCGCAGTCACCATAAACCAGAACCTGGTCAGGCAACAGCATGAAGAACACCGAAGAAACCAGTGAACTGCCCGGTGCGGTTTTGATCAACTGCAACGGTGGGCGGATAGTGTTGGCGGTGGTATGAACGGCACCAGAGACCAGACCGTCAACTTCGCCTTTCTCCAGCATCAAAGTGCCGAGAACCACGTTATCTTCCAACTGCTCACGCGCAACCACTTCGGTCATGCCTTTGCTCTTACGCAGCTCAACCAGACGCGGAACATATTGCTCGCGCACAGCAACCGGGTCAATGATTTCAACGCCTTTACCCAGCTCAACACCTTGAGCCGCAGCAACACGTTGGATCTCTTCTGGGTTACCTAATAGCACACAAGTCGCGATGCCGCGTTCAGCACAGATAGAGGCTGCTTTCACGGTACGTGGCTCGTCGCCTTCTGGCAGCACGATACGTTTGCCCGCTTTACGTGCCAGCTCAGTCAGTTCATAACGGAATGCTGGTGGAGACAGGCGGCGTGAGCGCTCAGATGTTGCAGTCAGAGAATCAATCCACTCGCTGCTGATATGGCTGGCAACGTAGTTTTGCAGCTTCTCAACACGTTCGTGGTCATCTGCCGGGACTTCCAGGTTGAAGCTTTGCAGGCTCAGAGAGGTCTGCCAAGTGTTGGTATCAACCATAAAGACGGGCAGGCCAGTTTGGAAGGCGCGTTCACACAGACGTTTGATTGGCTCGTCGATGGCATAGCCGCCGGTCAGCAGGATAGCGCCGATTTCAACACCATTCATGGCTGCCAGACAAGCAGAAACCAACACATCTGGGCGGTCAGCAGAAGTCACTAACAGAGAACCCGGACGGAAGTGTTCCAGCATGTGTGGGATACTACGGGCACAGAAAGTCACCGATTTAACGCGGCGAGTGTTGATGTCACCTTCGTTAATAATGCGCGCATTCAGGTGCTTACACATGTCGATTGCACGGGTGGCAATCAGCTCGAAGCTCCAAGGCACACAGCCCAGAACCGGCAGCGGGCTGTTGGCAAACAGCTGTTTTGGATCGATTTTAGCAACGCTGGCCTTGGTTGAATCATCAAAGATTTCAGACAGGTCAGGGCGGGTACGGCCTTGCTCATCAACCGGGGCATTCAGTTTGTTAATGATAACGCCGGTGATGTTTTTGTTTTTGCTGCCACCGAAGCTGGAACGAGCCAGTTCGATACGCTCTTTCAATTGATCCGGTGAATCATTACCCAGTGAAATCACAAACACGATTTCAGCATTCAGGGTTTTAGCGATTTCATAGTTCAGTGCATTGGCAAACTGATGTTTGCGGGTTGGCACTAAACCTTCAACCAGAACCACTTCGGCGTCTTTGGTGTTTTCATGATAACGGGCAACAATTTCTTCCATCAACACGTCTTGCTGGTTAGAACTCAGCAAGGTTTCCACATGGTTCATATTCAGCGGCTCAGCAGCAGTAATGCTGGAGTTCGCACGAATGATGGTGGTGGTTTGGTCAGGTGCATCGTTACCAGCACGTGGCTGTGCGATTGGCTTGAATACGCTCAGGCGTACACCTTTTTGTTCCATGGAGCGGATGACACCCAAGCTGACGCTGGTTAAACCAACGCTGGTGCCGGTAGGGATCAACATTATTGTACGGGACACGGTTAAACCTCTTTACGGTTTTATACCCGTCATCTTCCAAACTGCAGAGTTGTTGGCTACCATCATTCACCCAAGTCATTGAGTTATCTCAACTGTTTGAGCTCATTCTGTTGCCGTCTACCTGTAACTCGAAATCTATTGGGTATATATACCAGTCATACTTCAAGCTGCATGTGGGTTGGCTACGCTCAATAACCCGAATCACTTACTAGAGTAAGCTCATCGGGATAAGTTCGTTTGCTACCTGCCTGCAACACCAAATTCTTTGGATATATATAAGTATAAAGAATACTTACGCGGTCAGACGAGAGGCGTCTTGCGCGATAACCAGCTCTTCGTTGGTTGGGATAACCAGAGCCAGACGGCTGCCATCTTTGGTGATGGTGCCAGACTTGCCGAAGCGAGCTGCCATATTGCGTTCGTGGTCAATCTCAAAGCCCAGCAGAGCCAGTTTGTCCAACGTCAGTTCACGCACCATCGCGGCATTTTCACCGATACCGCCAGTGAAGACGACAGCATCCAGACGGCCATCCATCAGTGCAGTGTAGGCACCGATATATTTAGCCAGACGGTGGCAGAACACATCCATTGCGCGGCGTGCATCTGCTTTGGTTTCATAGTTATCTTCAACATAGCGGCAGTCACTGGTCACTTCAGTCAGGCCCAGCAAGCCAGATTCTTTGGTCAGCAGCTTGTTGATTTGATCAACGCTCATCCCCATTGAATCATGCAGGTGGAAAATGATTGCCGGGTCAATATCACCACTACGGGTACCCATGACCAGACCTTCCAGTGGCGTTAGGCCCATAGAAGTATCAACACATTTACCGTTACGAACCGCAGTCACTGAGCCACCATTGCCCAAATGGCAAGTGATTACGTTCAGTTCTTCCAGTGGTTTGTTCAGGGTTTTAGCGGCTTCCTGGCTCACATAGAAGTGGCTGGTGCCGTGTGCGCCATAGCGACGGATACCGTGATCTTTGTATAAGCTGTACGGCAGGGCGTAGAGATAAGACTCTTCCGGCATGGTCTGATGGAAGGCAGTATCAAAAACTGCAACATTTTTATCAGCCAGATTTGGGAAGGATTTCAATGCTTCAGCGATACCGATCAGGTGGGCAGGGTTATGCAGTGGTGCAAACGGGATGGAATCTTTGATACCCTGAATAACTTCTTCGGTAACGATAGCTGATGCAGTGAATTTCTCGCCGCCATGAACAATGCGGTGACCGATGGCAGTCAGTTGAGCGGAAAGCTCTGGTTTTTGTGCCAGAATAGTATTAACAATGAAATTTAGTGCTTCGCTGTGTGCTGCACCAGCACCCAATGCGGCTTCGTGTTTACCACCCTCCATTTTCCATTTGAGGCGTGCCTCTGGCAGGTGGAAGCATTCGGCTAAACCAGAGAGGTGTTCTTCACCGTTGGTTGCGTCGATGATTGCGAATTTCAGGGAAGAGCTACCGCAGTTAAGAACCAGTACTAGCTTACTCGACATGGAAGTACCTATTTATAATCGTGTTCGACATTTGTTTTGGCATCAACGATACAAACAGTGCATCGGGAGTACAAAAACAGCGAAAAACACGTGGTTAATAAAACGTCAATCTGTCCAAAAGCGTAGCGCATATTGGCGTCGACATTAATGATTAACATCATGCGATAGCGAAAAAGGCATGATGATGAAAAAATCGCTGATAAAACGTTAATGCCTGGTGGTAAAAACCTGCGCGATTTAACAAAAATGATTTAAATGCTGCGAAAAGTTGACATATTTAGCGTCATCTTCTAGCGGCCTAAAGGCCGGACTAGGATACCGATAGCGCCGGCTAAAAACAAAATATATTTAACAGACTAATTTTTAGTTTGTGAATTACAAAAATAATTTTAATTTTTGCTTGTGAAGTTGAGGTGAGCCATGACAACAAAACCTTCTGACACCGTAAGCTGGTTTCAGGTACTCCAGCGCGGTCAGCACTATATGAAGACCTGGCCTACTGATAAACGCCTGGCACCGGTGTTTCCGGAGAATCGTGTGTCAACAGCCACTCGTTTTGGTATTCGCTTTATGCCCCCGTTGGCCATTTTTACGCTGACTTGGCAGATAGCACTGGGTGGTCAATTAGGCCCAGCGATAGCCACTGCACTGTTCGCCTGCGGCTTGCCACTGCAAGGATTATGGTGGTTGGGTAAGCGCGCAATTACGCCGTTACCGCCAACATTATTACAGTGGTTCCACGAGGTGCGTAACAAGCTGGCGGAAGCTGGGCAGGCGGTTGCTCCAATTGAACAGACGCCAACTTACCAGTCGCTGGCCGATGTGCTAAAACGCGCCTTTAAACAGTTGGATAAAACGTTTCTTGATGACCTGTAGCCCTCGTTGAGGGTTACAGCTGTTTTTGATTGACCGCAGTGGCATGGTAGAAGAACAGATACCGGGGCTTAGTATGCCACCGGGGTTTTTTATGCATCTGTTAACAGCAGCGCAAAATCCCCTGTCAAATCAAAGTATGACCCAACTCTGTATGCGATGATTTCCTCATTATTTATGTCTTAGGAGTTTAGTGATGGATATGACAAACGCCCAACGACTGATTCTCTCGAATCAGTACAAAATGATGACCATGCTAGACCCGGAAAACGCTGAGCGCTATCGTCGCCAGCAAACTATTGTCGAACGTGGCCTTGGTTTGCAGATGCGTGAACTGGACCGCGACTTTGGTGAGATGAGCGAAGAGACTTGCCGTACCATCATTAATATCATGGAGATGCATCATGCTCTGCAAGTCTCCTGCGGCAATCTTAAAGATAAGCAAGATTTGGATGAACGTCGCATTGCATTCCTCGGTTTTGATGCTGCCACTGAATCCCGTTACCTGAGTTATGTGCGCTTTATGGTGAATACCGAAGGGCGCTATACCCATTTTGACTCTGGGACTCATGGTTTTAATTCCCAAACGCCAATGTGGGACAAATACCAACGTATGTTGGCTATCTGGCAATCATGCCCGCGCCAATATCACTTGAGTGCCGTAGAAATTTCGCAAATTATCAATGCCTAATGAGCTAGTTAGGCTATTGAATATATTGGTTTATTGATGAGGATGTGCTTGTGGAGTGTAAAGGTTTTCTTTTTGATTTGGACGGGACTCTGGTTGATTCATTACCTGCTGTTGAACGAGCTTGGATTGGCTGGGCGCAAGGTCGCGGCATTGATCCATCGGAAGTACTCGAATTTATCCATGGCAAACAAGCAATTACCTCTCTTCGTCATTTTATGCCAGGTGCCAGTGATGCGGAACTCCAGGCCGAGTTTTTGGCATTGGAGCACATTGAAGCCAATGATACCGATGGCGTGACGGCATTGCCGGGAGCGGTATCGCTGCTGGAGCGGCTCAACAGCCTGTCTATTCCGTGGGCCATCGTCACATCCGGTTCTGTTCCTGTGGCTTCAGCTCGCCGTGCGGCGGGTCATTTACCGGAGCCTAAAGTGTTCGTGACCGCCGAACAGGTCAAGCATGGCAAACCTAAGCCAGATGCTTATTTGCTGGGGGCTGAGCGTTTAGGGTTGGCACCGGCTGATTGCATTGTGGTGGAAGATGCTCCGGCTGGGATTTTGTCCGGTCTGGCCGCCGGTTGCCAAGTGATTGCTGTGAACGCCCCTGCTGACACGCCAAAGTTAGACCAAGTGGACTTGGTTCTCAGTTCACTTGAGCACATTGCAGTCGAAGCCACTGCACAGGGTGCAGTGGTTCGTGTTGTCGGCTAATTATGTGAATCTATTGAAGAAGAGCGCCTGATGGCGCTCTTTTGTTATCGGAGGCTGACGGCTCAGTGCTGAGCCGCGTTGGATTGTGTGGGGGCAGGGAGCAAACTATCTTCCAGACTATGTAAGTTTTGCGGTACGACCCGAATAATCCCACCTCGCGGGCTATCAATGTCGGCGATGAGCATAAAAGAGAATGAAATCACCAATGGCAATATCAATGTCATAATCTTGCCATTTCTACCCTGTTTCGAACCATAACCTACCAAAGTACAACTGCAAACCGCGATAATCAGCATCAATAACCAAGCGGCATGCGGGATTCTGTTCCACCACGCCGCTTGTGTGTAACTCGCAGAGTTTAAAACATCATTCATCCCGGCAACGACCAATGCTCTTATCGGGTCAGGGTGCTGATTTACCGGTTCTTGCAACGCGAGCCAAAGTGCATTTTCCAGTTGATTGGTCCGGTTATTAATCTCAATTAGGTGGCCTTCATCGCGGGTAGTATAAAAAAGGACTCGTTGATTAAGATACTGTATTAACAGCGCTTTGGTGGCGGTGCTGGATGCGGTTGGTAGATAATCGGCACGCAAATATTCAGTACCAATGGCATTGGCTTCTGCCTCTTCGTAATTTTTACGGAGGTCATAGCGATTGATAGCCATTGAAAAACTAAAACCAATAATCAGGCCGAGTAAGGTCAGTGTCGCCCCTTGGATAACGGTGAAATTCTCACGAATATTGTCATCCAGATCTCGTCCTCGGCGGAAAAAGGCCTGACCCACATAAGCTGAGCTATATAGCAGGGCCAAGGACAGCAGAAAAAGGACAATCGGATAATCCGTAATATTGCTCATTCAGTGCTCCAATCCAAATAATTCTAATGAGTGCCTGCTGTCCACTATTACCAGTATAGTCAGATGGTTAAATACGCGTGAATATCCGAATATTTGAGCAATGTTTTTTCAACTGACGAATCCTTCATCACATATTGACGAATTTTTTTTCAGAAAAAAAATGCAATTAATGCTGTGGTGGGATGGTAAGCACATAAATTTACAGTCATTATTGATCTCAAACAGCGGTATCGATTTAATTTGATGTTTTACTACCATAGCCGGATATTCCCTTTCACTTTTTGCCAACGAGGCCATTTTGAACAGCGAACTATTGTGGGTGTTGACGCTACTTCTGATAGCTATTGTGCTGTTTACTACCAATAAACTGCGGATGGATGTCGTGGCATTGTTGGTGATTATTGCCTTTGTGATGAGTGGCACGCTGTCATTAGGCGAGGCCACCAGCGGATTTAGCGATCCCAATGTGATTTTGATCGCGGCACTGTTTGTGATTGGTGAAGGGTTAGTGAGAACCGGCGTGGCCTATCAGGTCGGGGACTGGCTGGTAAAAGTGGCCGGTCACAGTGAAACCAAAATGCTGGCACTGCTGATGGTGACTGTGGCGGGGTTAGGGGCCTTTATGAGCTCAACCGGCGTGGTGGCGATTTTTATCCCGGTGGTACTGAGTGTGGCCAGCCGAATGAAAATCTCCCCTGGGCGCTTGATGATGCCCCTGAGTTTTGCCGGGCTTATCAGCGGCATGATGACACTGGTCGCGACCCCACCCAACATGGTGGTTAACAGTGAATTATTACGTGAAGGTATCAAAGGATTTGGTTTCTTCGGTGTGACGCCAATTGGCCTTATTATTTTGCTGATGGGTGTGGGTTACATGTTAGTTGCCCGGCGCTGGCTGGGGGGTAAACAGGAAAGCTCAGAGAAAGAACAGCAGTGGAAACGCCGTACTTTTCGTGATCTTATCCGCGATTACAAACTGACAGGCCGTGCTCGTCGTTTGGCTATCCGCCATGATTCTCCGCTAATTGGCCGTTCTCTTGATGAACTGCATCTGCGTGTCCGCTATGGTGCGAATGTGGTGGGGATTGAGCGCTGGAAGCGTTTTCGGCGAGTGATGGTGAGCGCGACGGGTTCCTCTGAACTGCATGAGAATGACGTGTTGCTGATTGACATGTCTGATTGTGACATGGATTTACGCGAATTCTGCACCGAGCAAAAGTTAGAACCGATGGTGCTGCGCGGTGAATATTTCTCAGAACAGGCGCGCAACGTCGGGATGGCCGAAGTTTCGCTGATTCCTGACTCTGCTTTGCTGGGGAAGAGTTTGCGTGAAGCTACTTTCCGCACCCGCTATGGCTTAAATGTAGTCGGTATCCGCCGCAACGGTAAGGTGTTGGAAGGCAAACTGGTCGATGACAAATTGCAGTTTGGCGATATCTTGCTGGTGATCGGCGACTGGAAATTGATCCGTCAATTACAGCAAAAAACTCGCGACTTTATCGTGCTGAATCTACCTGCTGAAGTTGACGAAGTGGCCCCGGCTATCTCCCAAGCACCTCACGCTTTATTCTGTTTGGCGCTGATGGTGGCAATGATGTTGACCGATGAAGTGCCAAATGTGATTGCGGCATTGGTGGCTTGTTTGTTGATGGGGCAGTTCCGTTGTATTGATATGGAAAGTGCTTATCGCTCAATTCATTGGCCAAGTTTGATTTTGATTATCGGGATGATGCCCTTTGCCCAAGCATTACAGAAAACCGGTGGGGTTGATTTAATCGTCCGTGGGTTAATGGATGTCGCCGGCGGGATGGGGCCACGGGTGATGTTGCTGTGCTTATTTATCCTGTGCGCCACTATTGGGCTGTTTATTTCTAATACGGCCACGGCGGTCTTGATGGCGCCGATTGCAATTGCGGCTGCCCGTGAAATGTCAGTTTCCCCCTATCCCTTCGCGATGATCATTGGTATTGCAGCCTCAGCGGCCTTTATGACGCCGGTGTCATCCCCAGTCAATACGCTGGTGTTAGGCCCCGGGGGGTATAAATTTGGTGATTTTGTCCGAATGGGGGTGCCATTTACTTTTCTGGTGATGATTGTGAGTGTGATGGTGGTGCCGCTACTATTCCCATTCTAATTATCCCGTGTCCTTGGGGCTACAAGGGTGTTGGCTGCATTCACTTACCCGAATCACTGGCGTGAGCCAGCTCATCGGGATTCATTCATTGGCCGCCTACTTGTAGCGCCAATGACTTTGGATAATCCACTATTTTATAGATTTTTTCTTATGGTGATCAATCCAGTGAATCGAGGCTGATTTCATCCAGAGACAGGCTGAAACTGGGAACAAATACTTCCATAAAGTAATCCATCTCCGGGCTTTGGCGCATGGCGAGGGTTTTCTCTAATCGAGCCTTAGCTTGAATGAATTCATTATTCCCCGCAGATAACTCCTCCAGACATTTTAGATAAGCGCACAGGGCATCCGCCTGTTTAACCAGTGCTTTTTCCTCTTCACTGTAATAATGCTCATCCAACAGACAACGAAAATCGTGCTGCAACTCTTTCGGCAACATTTCGATGAGCTTTTGCTGTGCGACTTTTTCTATCTTTTTATATTCATGAGCAATCTGAGGATTGTAATACTTGATAGGGGTGGGTAAATCACCGGTGATGACTTCACTGGCATCGTGATACATCGCCAGCAGTGCGATACGGTCGGCATTAAGATTGCCATTAAATTTACGGTTTTTAATGATAGCCAATGCATGAGCGACAAACGCCACCTGCAGACTGTGCTCAGAAACATTCTCAGTGCGGACATTGCGCATCAGCGGCCAGCGGTTGATCAGTTTCAGGCGGGATAGGTGAGCGAAGAAGTGACTCATAGTGTTCTCTCTTTTTAATATCAGAACCATGCAAATGATGGAAACAACCTTCAGGCAACGAGGATAACACCAAATCGATTCTCTCGATTAGACAATGAGTTAATTAAATACTCTCACAATGCTTCAAACTCTTATTAAACCCTCATTTTTACCTGGTATTTCATCCTTATTATATTCATCTATCTCATTAATTATAATATAAATTATTTAACATTAACTCTATTGAGTATGATACGCGAAGCAATTATTGTTCTTTTGCCCATCTGACTGGGAATTAAATAAGTATATGAATTTATTTATATTATAAAACTAGGGATGTTCAGATGAAATTATTATTTATGTCCGTATCCATTTTATTATTCAGCGTCGCCGCGCCAGCTCAAGTTAAGATTTGTGAGGGGGGAAATGTGGAGCCGTTCGGGAAGGAGTTTTGTGCCCGGCATATCGCAGCCGAGCAAAAGCAGCGATGTAATAAGTTGAAAGCAAAACAACGCTCAGCGCGATCACTTAGTCTTAATGATGCGGCAAAGATTTTAGTGGATCGCCAAGAAAAAGAAATACTAGGCTGTGCAGGATAATCGCGGTATGAAAAACAGGGCTTGTCAAACAAGCCCTGTTTCACTATTGGTGGTATGTCTCTAAGAAACGCCCCAACTTCCTAACGGCCATCTCTAACTCATCGACACGCGGCAATGTCACAATCCGCACATGATCCGGATACGGCCAGTTAAATGCACTGCCTTGCACCAGCAATACTTTCTCTTGCAACAGCAAGTCCAGCACCAGCTTCTGGTCGTCATGCAGATTAAATTTCTTGGCATCAATACGCGGGAACATATACAGCGCGCCTTGAGGTTTCACACAAGAAACCCCCGGGATTTGGTTGATGAGTTCCCAGGCACGGTCACGTTGTTCGTATAAACGCCCACCGGGTTGGATAAATTCACTGATGCTCTGATAGCCACCCAGTGCTGTTTGAATCGCATGCTGCATTGGCACGTTGGCGCACAATCGCATGGATGCCAGCATTTCCAAGCCTTCGATATAACCTTTGGCGTGTTTTTTCGGCCCATTCAGTACCATCCAGCCCTGACGGAAACCGGCAACGCGATAAGTCTTGGACAAACCATTGAACGTCACTGTCAGCAAGTCAGGCGCCAGAGCGGCAATAGAATGATGCTGGGCTTCGTCATATAAAATCTTATCGTAGATCTCATCGGCGAAAATAATCAGGTCATTCTGACGGGCGATTTCGACAATTTCCAGCAACAGCTCTTTGCTGTATACCGCGCCAGTCGGGTTGTTTGGGTTGATAATGACAATCCCGCGAGTCCGTGGAGTGATTTTACTGCGGATATCATCCAAATCAGGGAACCAACCGGACTCTTCATCACACATATAGTGCACGGCTTTACCGCTTGAAAGCGACACTGCTGCCGTCCATAACGGGTAGTCGGGAGCGGGTACCAGCATTTCATCGCCAAGATTGAGCAATGCTTGCATGGATTGCACGATCAACTCGGAAACGCCATTCCCAATGTAGATATCCTCTACCGTCAGGTCGCGCATCTCGCGTGCCTGATAGTGCTGCATAATGGCTTTGCGCGCCGAAAACAGGCCTTTGGAGTCGCAATAGCCCTGTGCAGTCGGCAAATTACGGATCACATCCACCAGAATTTCATCCGGTGCATCGAAACCAAACGGCGCAGGGTTGCCGATATTCAGTTTCAGGACCTTGTTACCTTCTTCTTCAAGACGCTTAGCTTCTTTTAGCACTGGGCCACGAATGTCATAACAGACGTTGTCCAGTTTGCTGGATTTCTCAATGGGGGACATAAAAAATTGAGCCTTTTGCTGGTAAAAGCGTGTCCTCAGCGTGGAACACTGCAAGGCATCCAATGTACTCCGCCGCCGCCGATTTTTGAAGTTATATGCATATCTTTAGTGCAAATGTCTGTTGAGTGAAAAAAGTAGGGGATTGCGCGGGGCTTTTTGCTGTTTAACCCTCTTGGTTATGTCCGATTGATGAGTTTGTCTGAAGTTTTATCCTGACGGATCTTGAGATTCACAATCGTTAACAAAAAAAATGTTTTCGCCAAGATAAGGTTCATTTTCGTTTACATAAAGGCCGCGTGGTAAAACAACCCTCGCCCTCCATTGTGTGCTGCTGTCGCTATAAAGATCTCAATTCAACAGTTTATATCATCATACATATTTAAAAATGCAAAAAAAGACGTAATTGTAAATAGGAAAACTATTAAGAATGATTAATGTTATCGTTGCGAGATCTCACTGGCTATCAAATCTTAATAGTTGAATTTACTCAATTCAATAAAAAAACCACACAAAGATACATTGATATTTTTTAATATTTCTTAACTGGTTAGCTCTGATGATTTAATTAAAATAGAGATGAGTTGCCATATAAGCATCACAAAAATTCAGAGTTGCTAAAGGAAAAAATCTTCATTTATCGAAGATTTAGCGGTTTTTTATGACCGAATTCACAAACAAATACAGAGTTGTGCCAATAGTTTTTTTTAAAAAGAGATAGCGGTAACGAAATATAAGTAAATTTTTTGCCCTACTCTAATGAGTGGGGTACTGTCATACTTAGCGTTGTTCCTTATTGATAGCGCTAATACTTAAACACCAGGGTAGTTTGTAATTAGAATTCAAAAAAGTGAAGAATACACTATGACAAATGCAAATCGTCCGATAATTAATCTCGACCTCGATCTGCTTAGAACCTTTGTAGCTGTTGCTGACTTGAATACTTTCGCCTCTGCCGCGGCAGCGGTTTGTCGAACTCAGTCAGCAGTTAGCCAACAAATGCAACGGTTAGAACAGTTGGTAGGTAAGGAGTTATTTGCCCGTCATGGGCGTAACAAATTACTCACTGAACATGGTCTCCAGTTACTTGGCTATGCCAGAAAAATTTTACGTTTCAACGATGAAGCTTGTACGTCACTTATGTACAGTAATATAGAAGGGTCACTCATTATCGGCGCATCTGATGATACTGCCGATACGCTGCTGCCTTTCTTATTAAACCGAGTGGCAACGCTGTATCCTCGGCTGGCAATCGATGTGCGGGTGAAACGTAGCCCACTCATCGTTGACATGCTGAGTCAAGGCGAAGTGGATCTGGCTATTACTACCGCCAAGATTGACACTCATCCTCATGTGATCTTAAGAACATCACCGACACTGTGGTATTGCTCCGCCGACTATCAGTTCCAGCCCGGCGAATCAGTACCTTTAGTGGTGATGGATGAGCCAAGTCCATTTCGTGATATGGCAATAGAGCATCTGACTCGAGCGGGTATAGCCTGGCGTATCGCCTATGTTGCCTCTTCTCTTTCTGCCATTCGAGCGGCGGTGAGGGCAGGGTTAGGTGTGACCGCCAGGCCAATAGAGATGATGAGTCCTGATTTACGTGTATTGGGTGAAACAGAAGGGCTACCTCGCCTGCCTGAGACCAATTACTCACTATGTAAAGACAGTCAGTGTGGCAACGAGCTGGCATTAGCTATCTTCGATGCTATGCAGACCGGCCATCAACACGGCCTACAGTCTGGATCGGATTTGATGCTGGATTCTGATTATTTAATCGATGATCAAAATTAAGCATTTACTCTAAGTAATCATCATAAGCCCCTTATTCTAGGGGCTTTTTTTTATCATTTTTTTCTAAATACTCTTTTTCACTCGCTTCAGATTAATTTCTGCTGAAGACTGTCGTTTTATTTCACTTATTGCCCTTTATCCGTATCAGATGATGACGAATAAGCCTGATAATGTAATGGTTAATATCTGTTTTTATTATTAGTTATTTATTTTTTATCAAAACGACGTTTCATTATTTTTAAAAATTTAATAGCAACTTTTCATGCCGAATATTTATGAAATAACACTCAAAACGTGTTCTGGATCAAAAAAATACCCCTAGCTAGTGAGTGGAAGAACAGGTTATTCCTGAGACAATGGTATAGTTAAAGAGAACTATCCATGTTGGTTTATATGTGTATGTTCTGACTTAACAAATTACTGACTCGATTTAGCTTATCAAGTCGCACCAAATGTTAAGTATGATCGTGCGTTTGTAAATTAATCTGTAGTTACTTTTGTCAAAGTTGACAAAAGGTTACTGAAAGGAGTAAAAAGCCCACAGTAAAACACTGGCTAAACAGTTGTAAAGACAGTGTGTTTTGTGTGGTTTTTATCCTTCCCTTTGAATCGATGTGGTGCACTAACTGCCAACACAAGAGCAGGATGTCCGACGCCACTTTTGATGAGTAAGCAATGAGTATGTCAACAACCACTGAAGTTATCGCTCATCATTGGGCGTTCGCTGTATTCCTGATCGGCGCTATCGGGCTGTGCGGTTTGATGCTGCTAGGTGCGTTCTTTCTGGGCGGGAGAGCTCGGGCCCGTGCCAAAAACGTCCCCTATGAGTCTGGTATTGACTCAGTAGGCTCCGCGCGTATGCGCCTGTCTGCTAAGTTCTACCTGGTCGCCATGTTCTTCGTTATTTTCGATGTTGAAGCCCTGTACCTGTACGCGTGGTCAATCTCTATCCGTGAGAGTGGCTGGGTAGGCTTTATCGAAGCAACCATTTTCATTTTGGTGCTCTTGGCTGGTTTGGTTTATCTGGTGCGCATCGGCGCTCTGGATTGGACTCCTGCGCGTTCTAATCGTCGCGTGAGCAAACCGAGCATAGTCAAATACGCCAGCAGTCATCCGCAAGCACAAGATAATCGCCAATAATATAGCGAGGCATTAACATGGACTATACGCTCACCCGCATAGACCCTAACGGTGAGAACGACCGTTACCCCCTGCAAACTCAGGAAACCGTCAGCGGCGATCCTCTCGAGCAACATGTCCACCGTAGTGTTTACATGGGTAAACTTGAGAACGCCATGCATGACATGGTGAACTGGGGGCGTAAGAACTCTCTTTGGCCGTATAACTTCGGCCTTTCCTGCTGTTATGTGGAGATGGTGACCTCATTCACCGCCGTACATGACGTGGCACGCTTTGGTGCAGAAGTATTGCGTGCTTCCCCACGTCAGGCCGATTTCATGGTCGTAGCCGGTACCTGCTTTACCAAAATGGCCCCAGTTATTCAGCGTTTGTATGAACAAATGCTGGAACCTAAATGGGTTATTTCCATGGGTGCCTGCGCCAACTCTGGCGGCATGTACGATATCTATTCTGTAGTACAAGGCGTGGATAAATTCTTGCCAGTAGATGTGTATATTCCTGGCTGCCCACCGCGCCCAGAAGCTTATATGCAAGCACTGCTACTGCTTCAGGAATCTATCGGTAAAGAGCGCCGTCCTCTCTCTTGGGTTGTTGGTGATCAAGGTGTTTACCGCGCCAACATGCAACCAGAAAGAGAACGTAAGCATGCTGAACGAATTGCAGTAACTAACCTGCGTACACCTGACGAGATCTAAGTTTGCTATTTTTGTAAAAATAGCGGCTAAGACCTTGGTGCGTAAGTGATTTGTTTTTGGAGAGAACCGTTTTTCTTCCAAAACATGTGTGCGGCAAATGACCACAAAATGACACATTCAGTGTGGTGAAAAAACAGTGTGGTGAATAAATAATGACCGATTTAACGACGTCCGACGGCACCCAGCCTGCATGGCAGACCCGGGATCATCTCGATGATCCGGTGATTGGTGAACTGTCGAACCGTTTTGGGCCTGAGGCCTTTGTTGTTCAGGCTACCCGTACCGGAATGCCCGTGGTATGGATCAAGCGTGAACAATTACTGGAAGTAATGACGTTCCTGAGAAAACAACCGAAGCCGTATGTCATGCTGTTTGACTTGCATGGTGTAGATGAACGCCTTCGAACTCACCGCCAGGGTCTCCCTGCTGCGGATTTTTCTGTTTTCTATCATCTGCTTTCCATCGAACGCAACCGCGACATTATGCTGAAAGTGGCACTGTCTGAAAAAGACATGCACGTGTCCACAGCCACCAAGATTTTCCCTAATGCCAACTGGTATGAACGTGAAACTTGGGAAATGTTCGGTATCACTTTCGATGGCCACCCGCATCTGACGCGCATTATGATGCCGCAGAGTTGGGAAGGTCACCCACTGCGTAAAGATTACCCAGCGCGTGCCACCGAGTTCGATCCCTTTGTGCTGACCAAGCAGAAAGAGGATCTGGAAATGGAATCACTGACCTTCAAACCAGAAGATTGGGGAATGAAGCGTGGGACCGAAAACGAGGACTTTATGTTCTTGAACCTCGGCCCGAACCACCCCTCTTCACACGGTGCGTTCCGTATCGTGTTGCAGCTTGATGGTGAAGAGATTGTCGACTGTGTGCCAGATGTGGGTTACCACCACCGTGGTGCGGAGAAAATGGGCGAACGCCAGTCTTGGCATAGCTACATTCCTTATACCGACCGTATTGAGTACCTCGGTGGTTGCGTGAATGAAATGCCTTACGTGCTGGCAGTTGAAAAACTGGCCGGTATTGAGGTACCGGATCGCGTTAAAACCATTCGTGTGATGCTGTCTGAGCTGTTCCGTATCAACAGCCACTTGCTGTACATCAGTACTTTCATCCAAGACGTTGGTGCCATGACACCGGTGTTCTTCGCCTTTACCGACCGGCAAAAAGTATACGATTTGGTTGAAGCTATCACCGGTTTCCGTATGCACCCGGCCTGGTTCCGTATTGGTGGTGTGGCGCACGACTTGCCACGCGGCTGGGAACGTCTGCTGCGCGACTTCCTTGACTGGATGCCAAAACGTCTGGATTCCTACGTCAAAGCGGCGTTACAGAACAGTATCCTGAAAGGACGTTCGGTCGGTGTGGCCGCCTATAACTCCAAAGAAGCATTGGAGTGGGGGGTGACCGGTGCGGGTCTGCGTGCTACAGGCGTTGAGTTTGACGTGCGTAAATGGCGCCCTTATTCCGGTTATGAAAACTTTGAATTCGAAGTGCCAATCGGTAACAACGGTGACTGCTATGACCGCGTGATGCTGAAAGTGGAAGAGTTGCGTCAAAGCCTGCGCATTCTGGAGCAATGTTATAAAAACATGCCAGAAGGGCCATTCAAGGCTGACCATCCACTGACTACACCGCCACCGAAAGAACGTACGCTGCAACATATCGAAACGCTGATTACTCACTTCCTGCAAGTTTCATGGGGCCCAGTGATGCCAGCTAACGAATCATTCCAGATGGTTGAAGCGACCAAAGGGATCAACAGCTACTATCTGACCAGTGACGCCAGCACTATGAGCTATCGCACCCGGATACGTACTCCTAGCTATGCCCATTTGCAGCAGATCCCATCGGTTATCCGTGGCAGCCTGGTATCTGACTTGATCGTCTATCTGGGCAGTATCGATTTTGTAATGTCTGATGTGGACCGCTAATTATGAGTGATCAAAAAGAGACTCAGGTAAGTAACGAAAGCCAAGATGTGGCGAACCTGGCAGTCAATGCGGCTGAACCGGCGACCACGACCGACGTTTTCGAATTGAGTGCTGAAGAACGTGATGCTATCGAACATGAGAAACACCATTACGAAGATGCTCGCGCCGCGTCAATCGAAGCACTGAAAATCGTGCAGAAGAAACGGGGCTGGGT
Organism: Yersinia alsatica; assembly: GCF_902170305.1. GTDB lineage: Bacteria > Pseudomonadota > Gammaproteobacteria > Enterobacterales > Enterobacteriaceae > Yersinia > Yersinia alsatica. The sequence goes on from NZ_CABHWW010000026.1 coordinate 141,511, forward strand.
ACCGGATGGCGCGATTCATGCCATTGCTGATGTGCTGGGCATTCCGGCTTCCGACGTTGAAGGTGTGGCGACATTCTACAGCCAGATCTTCCGCCAACCTGTCGGGCGTCATGTGATCCGTTACTGTGACAGTGTGGTGTGCCATATCACCGGTTATCAGGGGATCCAGGCTGCGATTTCGAAAAAACTCAGTATTCAGCCAGGTCAGACGACTTTTGATGGCCGCTTTACACTGCTGCCAACCTGCTGTTTGGGTAACTGTGATCGTGGCCCGACCATGATGATCGACGACGATACTCACAGCTATCTGAAACCTGAAGATATTGAGAAGTTACTGGAGCAATATCCATGACAACAACTTCAGGTTTTACCAAAGAGATCGTCCGTACACCGGAAATGCACCCGCTGACCTGGCGCTTGCGTGATGACAAACAGCCGGTATGGCTGGATGAATATCGCAGCAAAACCGGGTACCAAGGTGCTGAAAAAGCGTTAAAAGGCATGGCACCACCTGATGTTGTTAGCTTGGTCAAAGACGCGGGCCTGAAAGGGCGTGGCGGCGCTGGCTTCTCCACCGGTTTGAAGTGGAGTCTGATGCCAAAAGACGAAAGCATGAATATCCGGTATTTGCTGTGTAATGCCGATGAGATGGAACCGGGCACCTATAAAGACCGTTTGCTGATGGAGCAATTGCCTCATTTGCTGGTGGAAGGGATGCTGATCAGTGCCTTCGCGTTGAAAGCCTACCGTGGTTATATCTTCTTACGTGGCGAATATATCGAAGCTGCCGCTAACTTGCGCCGTGCGATTGCCGAGGCTAACGAAGCCGGTTTGCTGGGCAAGAATATCATGGGCAGCGGCTTTGATTTTGAGCTGATTGTGCATACCGGTGCTGGCCGCTATATCTGCGGTGAAGAAACCGCATTGATTAACTCGCTCGAAGGCCGCCGTGCCAACCCGCGTTCCAAGCCACCTTTCCCTGCATCTTCAGGTGTTTGGGGCAAGCCGACTTGCGTGAATAACGTTGAGACGCTGTGTAACGTTCCAGCCATTCTTGAGCATGGTGTGGAGTGGTATCAGGGGATCACTGCCGGTAAAAGTAACGATGCCGGTACCAAGTTAATGGGCTTCTCTGGTCGGGTGAAAAATCCGGGTCTGTGGGAACTGCCGTTTGGTATCACCGCCCGTGAAATTCTGGAAGATTATGCCGGTGGCATGCGCGATGGCTTGAAATTCAAAGCTTGGCAGCCGGGTGGGGCGGGTACTGACTTCCTGACCGCCGACCATCTGGATTTGCCGATGGACTTCGAGAATATCGCTAAAGCAGGTAGCCGTTTAGGGACTGCACTGGCCATGGCGGTAGACCATGAAATTGGTATGGTTCCGCTGGTGCGTAATCTGGAAGAGTTTTTTGCCCGTGAATCTTGTGGCTGGTGTACACCTTGCCGCGATGGTTTGCCATGGAGCGTGAAGATCCTGCGTGCACTGGAGCGCGGCGAAGGTCAGCCGGGCGACATCGAGACGCTGGAGCAACTGTGCCGCTTCTTGGGGCCGGGCAAAACCTTCTGTGCTCACGCGCCGGGCGCGGTTGAACCACTACAAAGCGCGATCAAATATTTCCGGGAAGAATTCGAAGCCGGGATCGCAGCTAAGGATTATGGCAATACCCGAGCCATAGCCGGTATTCAACCGAACCTATTAAAAGCGCGTTGGTAGCAGTATTGACGCCCTTGCTATTTTCAGTAAGGGTCAGATTTTTTGATTAACGCTTGTAAACGAACCGTTTAAAGTCGTCGTGAGCGACGGTCAGACGAGGAAAAAATCAGAAAGAAAGCGGAATTTACTCTGGTAAATGAGCATTTCGGGCTGATTTTTGACGAAGTATCACCGAGCGCAACAGATATTAAACGTGTTCACGCACAGGTCACTTGGAAGCATGCATATGGCTACGATTCATGTAGACGGCAAAGAATACGACGTAAACGGGGCCGACAACCTGTTACAAGCTTGTCTCTCCCTGGGACTCGATATTCCTTATTTTTGCTGGCATCCGGCGCTGGGAAGCGTCGGCGCTTGCCGCCAATGTGCGGTAAAGCAATACCAAAACGCGGACGACACTCGTGGGCGTTTGGTGATGTCCTGTATGACCCCGGCCACTGATGGAACCTTTATTTCCATTGATGACGGCGAAGCCAAAGCGTTCCGTGAGAGTGTGGTTGAATGGTTGATGACTAACCACCCACACGATTGCCCGGTCTGTGAAGAGGGGGGTAACTGTCATCTGCAAGATATGACAGTGATGACCGGTCACAGTTTCCGCCGCTATCGCTTCAGCAAACGGACTCACCAAAATCAGGACCTCGGCCCGTTCATCTCCCATGAAATGAACCGCTGTATCGCCTGTTACCGCTGTGTGCGTTACTACAAAGATTACGCGGATGGCACTGACTTTGGTGTCTACGGCGCGCACGATAACGTCTACTTTGGTCGTACTGAGAGCGGCACGCTGGAAAGCGAGTTCTCCGGTAACCTGGTAGAAGTGTGCCCGACCGGTGTATTCACCGACAAAACCCATTCCGAACGTTATAACCGTAAATGGGATATGCAGTTCGCGCCAAGTATCTGCCAGCAGTGCAGCGTGGGCTGTAATACCAGCCCGGGCGAACGTTATGGTGAATTGCGTCGCATCGAAAACCGCTACAACGGCACGGTAAACCACTACTTTATGTGTGACCGTGGCCGCTTTGGTTATGGCTACGTCAACCGCAAAGATCGCCCACGTCAACCACAGCAACTGCGTGGTAATGACTGGATCCACCTGAACGCTGAACAAGCGATGCAAGGTGCGGCGGATATTCTGCGTCAGGCGAAGAAAACCATCGGTATCGGTTCACCGCGTGCCAGCCTGGAAAGTAACTTCGCGCTGCGTGAGTTGGTTGGTGCTGAAAACTTCTACACCGGTATCGCCGCAAGTGAGCAACAACGCTTGCAATTGATGCTGAAAGTGCTGCGTGAGGGCGGTATTTACACGCCAGCATTACGCGAAATTGAAAGCTACGACGCCGTGCTGATTCTGGGTGAAGATTTGACTCAGACTGGCGCACGTATTGCGCTGTCAGTTCGTCAGGCAGTGAAAGGTAAAGCCCGCGAAATGGCCGCCGCACAAAAAGTGGCTGACTGGCAAATTGCCGCCATTATGAACATTGGTCAACATGCCAAACATCCGCTGTTTATCACTAACGTTGATAACACCCGCATGGATGATATCGCGGCATGGAATTACCGTGCTCCGGTGGATGATCAGGCTCGTTTAGGTTTCGCCATTGCTCACGCGTTGGATGAGTCGGCCCCGGCAGTCTCTGATCTCGACAGTAAACTGAAAGGTAAAGTGGATATCATCGTACAGGCGCTGGCCGGTGCGAAAAAACCACTGATTATTACCGGCAGCAGTGCGGGCAGCGACGCCATCATTGAAGCGGCAGCCAACGTAGCAAAAGCGTTGAAAGGCCGTGGCTCTGATGTCGGCATTACCTTTGTTGCCAGTGCCGCCAACAGTATTGGTCTGTCAATGATCGGCGGTGGTTCACTGGATCAAGCACTGGAGTTGTTGACCCAAGGTGACGCGGATAGCGTTATCGTGATGGAAAACGACCTGTATCGCCATGCTGCAAAAGACAAAGTCGATGCCGCATTGGAGAAAACAGCAAATCTGATCGTGGTCGATCACCAGCGCACAGCGATTATGGATAAAGCGGATTTGATTCTGTCTGCTGCCAGTTTCGCGGAAAGTGACGGTACCTTGGTCAATCAGGAAGGCCGCGCTCAGCGCTTCTTCCAAGTGTATGACCCGACTTACTACGATGATCCGAAAAAACCTGAAAGCCGCAGCATTATGCTGGAGAGCTGGCGTTGGTTGCATTCCCTGCACTCAACTTACACCAGCCGCCACGTTGACTGGACTCAGCTTGATCACGTGATTCAAGCTTGTGTGGCTGCATTGCCGCAGTTAGAAGGCATTGTTGAAGCCGCGCCGGATGCGACATTCCGTATCCGTGGTCAGAAACTGGCGCGTTCGCCGATTCGTTACAGTGGCCGTACTGCCATGCGCGCAGATATTAGTGTGCATGAACCGCGTCAGCCGCAAGATATCGACACGCCGTTTGCCTTCTCAATGGAAGGGAACAACAGCCCACTGGCTGATCGTCAGCAGATTCCATTTGCCTGGGCACCAGGCTGGAACTCACCGCAAGCATGGAACAAATTCCAGGCAGAAGTGGGTGGCAATTTGCGCTTCGGCGATCCGGGTGTCCGTCTGATTGAAGCAGGGGAGGGAACTCTCGGTTACTTTGATTCGGTACCTGCAGCCTTTACCGCTAACACCGACAGCTGGCAGATCGCACCTTACTATCACCTGTTTGGTAGTGAAGAGATGTCTCAGCGCTCAGATGTGATTCAGCAACGGATGCCTGCACCTTACGTGATGGTCAACCCGGCTGATGCCGCCACGCTTGGGGTCAACCTCGGTACGCTGGTGGAGTTCAACTGCGCGGGTCAGACTTTGCGCCTGCCAGTACGTTTGAGTGAAACCTTGGCTCAGGGTCAGGTCGGCTTGCCGCTTGGCTTACCGGGCATTCCACCGATTATGGTGGGTGCGCGTGTTGAGAATCTGCGGGAGGCAGTACTATGAGCTGGTTTACCCCTGAATTGATTGAGATTTTAATCTCTGTCCTGAAAGCGGTAGTGATTCTGTTGGTGGTCGTGACCTGCGGCGCATTTATGAGCTTTGGTGAGCGCCGCCTGCTGGGTCTGTTCCAAAACCGTTACGGACCAAACCGTGTCGGTTGGGGCGGATCATTGCAGCTGGTTGCTGACATGATCAAAATGTTCTTCAAAGAGGACTGGGTACCGCGCTTCTCCGACCGGGCTATCTTTACTCTGGCACCGGTTATCGCCTTTACCTCACTTTTGCTCTCTTTTGCCATTGTCCCGGTCAGCCCGACCTGGGCGGTTGCAGACCTCAATATCGGTATTTTGTTCTTCCTGATGATGGCGGGGCTGGCGGTGTACGCCGTGCTGTTCGCCGGTTGGTCCAGTAATAACAAATATTCTCTGTTAGGGGCGATGCGTGCATCTGCGCAAACCCTGAGCTACGAAGTGTTCCTCGGCTTGTCGCTGATGGGCGTGGTAGCACAGGCAGGCTCGTTCAACATGCAGGATATTGTTAACTCTCAGGAGCACGTCTGGAATGTCATCCCGCAATTCTTTGGTTTTGTGACCTTTGCTATTGCGGGTGTTGCAGTCTGTCACCGTCATCCCTTTGACCAGCCAGAAGCTGAACAAGAACTGGCCGATGGTTACCACATTGAATATTCCGGCATGAAATTCGGTTTGTTCTTCGTCGGTGAATACATCGGTATCGTGACCGTCTCTGCACTGATAGTCACCTTGTTCTTCGGAGGTTGGCAAGGTCCGTTCTTGCCGCCATTTATCTGGTTTGCGCTGAAAACGGCTTTCTTCATGGTGATGTTCATTCTGATCCGTGCATCCTTGCCGCGCCCACGTTATGACCAAGTGATGTCATTCGGCTGGAAAGTTTGCCTGCCGTTGACCCTGCTGAATCTGCTGGCGACTGCCGCGGTCATTTTGTACAACGCTCAATAAGGGGTGAATGAACCATGACGTTGAAAGAGTTAGTGGTTGGTTTCGGCACCCAAGTGCGCAGCCTGTGGATGATAGGCCTTCATGCCTTCCACAAGCGCGAAACCCAAATGTATCCGGAAGAGCCGGTTTACCTGCCGCCGCGCTACCGTGGCCGGATTGTGCTGACGCGCGATCCCGACGGTGAAGAGCGCTGCGTTGCCTGTAACTTATGTGCTGTTGCTTGCCCAGTCGGCTGTATCTCATTGCAGAAAGCTGAGCAGAAAGATGGTCGCTGGTATCCGGAGTTCTTCCGTATCAACTTCTCGCGCTGCATTTTCTGTGGTCTGTGTGAAGAAGCTTGCCCGACCACCGCTATCCAGCTGACGCCGGATTTCGAAATGGGTGAATTCAAACGCCAGGATCTGGTGTATGAGAAAGAAGATCTGTTGATCTCGGGGCCGGGTAAATATCCGGAATATAACTTCTACCGGATGTCCGGTATGGCAATTGACGGCAAGCAGAAAGGCGAAGCCGAAAATGAAGCCAAACCGATCGACGTTAAAGGTCTGATGCCTTAGGAGCCAGCTTCCATGGAATTTGCATTTTATATTGCAGCATTGGTGGCAGTGGTGGCGACTATTCGCGTTATCACTCATACCAACCCGGTACATGCGTTGCTGTACCTGATTATCTCTTTGCTGGCTATTTCAGCCGTGTTCTTCTCGCTGGGGGCTTACTTTGCCGGTGCGTTGGAAATCATCGTATACGCCGGTGCCATTATGGTGCTGTTCGTGTTCGTGGTGATGATGCTGAACCTTGGCAATGTTGAACAACAAGAGCGCGACTGGCTGAAACCAAGTTTGTGGATTGGCCCCGGCTTATTGGCACTGGTGCTGTTGTCGGTACTGATCTATGCCATTAGCTCAGTCACCGATTCAGGTATCAGCGGTGAAATGGTGGATGCCAAAGCCGTCGGTATTAGCTTGTTCGGCCCTTATGTGCTGGCAGTTGAACTGGCTTCAATGCTACTGCTGGCAGGTCTGGTGGTTGCCTTCCATATCGGGCGTGAACATAAGCCGGGTGAAGTGCTGGGCGCCAGCGATTCAGCGAAAAGAAAAACGGAGGAACAAGCATGATCCCTCTACAACATGGCCTGATTCTGGCGGCCATTCTGTTTGTGCTGGGGCTGACGGGGTTGCTGATTCGTCGCAACCTGCTGTTTATGCTGATAAGCCTTGAAGTGATGATCAACGCAGCGGCGCTCGCCTTTGTGGTGGCGGGCAGTTATTGGGGTCAGGCTGACGGTCAGGTGATGTATATCCTGGCGATTACGCTAGCGGCAGCGGAGGCCAGTATTGGCCTGGCATTGCTGCTACAGCTGTATCGTCGCCGTCATACTCTGAATATCGATACAGTCAGTGAGATGCGCGGATGAACCTATTATATTTAACAATTCTGCTGCCACTGCTGGGCTTCTTGCTGTTGGCATTCTCCCGTGGGCGTTGGTCTGAAAACACCTCCGCCACTGTCGGGGTTGGCTCTATTGGCCTAACTGCGCTGGTAACACTGTATGTTGCAGTGGATTTCCTCAGTCAAAAAGCCACCGGGGTACAGGTGTTTAACCAAACCCTGTGGAACTGGATGTCTGTCGGCGCGTTCAACATTCCGCTGACTCTGACACTGGACGGCCTGTCGCTGACCATGTTGTCTGTGGTCACCGGGGTGGGCTTCCTGATCCACATGTATGCCTCTTGGTATATGCGTGGGGAAGAGGGCTACTCCCGCTTCTTCGCTTACACCAACCTGTTTATCGCCAGTATGGTGACCTTGGTGCTGGCGGATAACCTGATGCTGATGTATCTGGGTTGGGAAGGCGTGGGCCTGTGCAGCTACTTGCTGATTGGTTTCTACTACACCAATCCTGCCAATGGCGCTGCGGCGATGAAAGCCTTTATCGTGACCCGTGTGGGTGACGTGTTCCTGGCCATCGCTTTGTTCATTCTCTATCAAGAACTGGGCACGCTGAACATTCGCGAGCTGATGGTATTGGCACCGCAGAAACTGGAAATGGGCTCCACCGCCATTACTTGGGCGACGCTGATGCTGTTGGGTGGCGCGGTCGGTAAATCGGCGCAGTTGCCGTTACAAACGTGGTTGGCTGATGCGATGGCGGGCCCGACACCGGTTTCCGCGCTGATCCATGCGGCAACCATGGTTACCGCTGGGGTCTATCTGATTGCCCGTACTCACGGTCTGTTCCTGATGGCACCGGAAGTTCTGCATCTGGTGGGGATTATTGGGGCAGTCACCTTGGTATTGGCCGGTTTTGCCGCCTTGGTACAGACCGACATCAAACGGGTCTTGGCCTATTCCACCATGAGCCAGATTGGCTACATGTTCCTGGCGCTGGGCGTTCAGGCGTGGGATGCGGCGATTTTCCACCTGATGACCCATGCTTTCTTTAAAGCGTTACTGTTCCTCTCTTCCGGTTCAGTAATTCTGGCCTGTCACCACGAGCAAAATATTTTCAAAATGGGTGGTCTGCGTAAGACTATCCCATTGGTTTATATCTGCTTCTTGGTGGGTGGTGCGGCGCTGGCAGCATTGCCAATCGTCACCGCAGGCTTCTACAGTAAAGACGAAATTCTGTGGGGCGCATTGGCCAGTGGCCATATCAATCTGATGGTTGCGGGGCTGGTTGGGGCATTCCTCACCGCGCTGTATACCTTCCGTATGATTTTCATTGTGTTCCATGGCGAGCCAAAAACCAAAGCGCATCCAGTCAAAGGGATCACTCATAGCCTGCCGCTGATTGTGTTGCTGGTGCTGTCGACATTTGTTGGCGCGCTGATAACACCACCACTGGCGGGTGTGTTGCCAGAGCTTCACTTCGGTGAAGAGGGCAAAATGCCGCTGGAGATCTTCTCTGGTGTGCTGGTAGTGGTCGGTATTGCACTGGCAGCGGCACTGTATCTGGGTAAACGTCAGTTGGTAAACAGCATTGCGCAAAGTGCGCTGGGCCGCTTCTTTACGGTCTGGTGGTTCCATGCGTGGGGCTTCGACTGGCTGTACCGAAACGTGTTTGTTCGCCCGTATCTGTGGATTGCAAGACTGTTGCAACGTGATCCGCTGAACTCACTGATGAATACCCCGGCGATACTTTCGCGCTGGAGTAATCGCGGTCTGACCGTCAGTGAAAATGGACAGGTGCGTTGGTATGTCGCGTCTATGGGTTTGGGTGCAGTCGTTGTACTGGCTCTGTTGCTTTTCGTTTAATTAGGGACACAAAACGCCATGCTATTACCTTGGCTAATTCTTATCCCCTTTATCGGCGGCTTACTGTCTTGGCAGTGTGAGCGCTTCGGTACTAGAGTACCGCGCTGGATAGCGCTACTCGCGATGGGGCTGACATTGGTGCTTTCCCTGCAACTTTGGGTGCAGGGCAGCTATTCACTGGTTAACCCAGCGGGTATCCCGCAGTGGCAATCAGAATTTACCTTGCCGTGGATCCCACGGTTCGGCATTGCTTTCCATCTGGCTTTGGATGGTTTGTCACTGCTGATGGTGGTTCTGACGGGCTTACTGGGCGTGCTGGCTATCCTCTGTTCGTGGCGTGAAATTCAGCGCAATCAGGGCTTCTTCTACCTGAATCTATTGTGGATTCTGGGTGGGGTTATCGGCGTGTTCCTCGCCATCGACATGTTCCTGTTCTTCTTCTTCTGGGAAATGATGTTGGTGCCGATGTACTTCCTGATTGCCTTGTGGGGTCACAAAGCATCAGACGGTAAAACCCGTATCGCGGCAGCAACCAAGTTCTTCATTTATACCCAGGCCAGCGGCCTTATCATGCTGATTGCCATTTTGGGGCTGGTGTTTGTGCACTACAACGCCACCGGCGTCTGGACATTCAACTACGAAGATTTGTTGAAAACTCCGATGTCACATCATGTTGAATATCTGCTGATGCTGGGCTTCTTTATCGCTTTCGCGGTAAAAATGCCCGTGGTGCCATTGCACGGTTGGTTGCCAGATGCACATAGTCAGGCACCGACGGCAGGTTCTGTTGACTTGGCCGGGATTTTGCTGAAAACGGCAGCTTATGGTTTGCTGCGTTTCAGCCTGCCACTGTTCCCGAATGCATCCGCTGAGTTTGCTCCTATCGCCATGTGGTTGGGGGTTATCGGCATCTTCTACGGCGCATGGATGGCATTCTGCCAGACAGACATCAAACGTCTGATTGCTTATACCAGCGTATCGCACATGGGCTTTGTCCTGATTGCCATTTATACCGGCAGCCAACTGGCTTACCAAGGTGCGGTTATTCAGATGATTGCTCACGGCCTTTCTGCTGCCGGTATGTTCATCATCTGTGGTCAGCTTTACGAGCGCCTGCATACCCGTGATATGCGCCAAATGGGTGGCCTCTGGGGCCGAATCAAATACTTGCCTGCGCTGTCGCTGTTCTTCGCGGTAGCGACATTGGGGATGCCGGGTACCGGTAACTTCGTTGGTGAATTTATGATTCTGTTCGGTAGCTTCCAAGTGGTGCCGGTGATTACCGTGATCTCGACTTTCGGGCTGGTTTTTGCTTCGGTTTACTCGCTGATTATGATGCAACGTGCTTATTATGGCGCGCCAAAATCACAAGAAGCATTGCCGGGCATGAGTGCAAGGGAACTGTCCATCATCCTGCTGTTAGTGGTGTTGTTAGTGTTGCTGGGGGTTTACCCGCAGCCAATTCTCGACACTTCCCATGCTGCGATGAGTAATGTACAGCAGTGGTTCTCAGCTTCATCTATTCCAACAACAAGGCCGTAATTCGCCATGACAATAACTCCTCAACAACTGATCGCAATGCTACCGCTGTTGATCGTCGGATTGACGGTGGTGGTTGTGATGCTGTCCATTGCGTGGCGACGCGATCACTTTCTCAACGCCACTCTGACGGTTATCGGGCTTAACCTGGCATTGCTGTCACTTTACTTTGTCGGTCAGGTCGGGCCGATGGATGTCACACCGCTGATGCGGGTTGACGGCTATTCGATGTTCTATACCGGGTTAGTGATTGCCGCCAGTCTGGCAACCAGCACCTTTGCTTATCCGTGGCTCAATGGCTATCCGGATAACCGCGAAGAGTTCTACCTGCTGGTGCTGATTGCGACCATGGGTGGCATTCTGCTGGCCAGTGCCAATCATCTGGCCTCGCTGTTCCTGGGTATCGAACTGATCTCCTTGCCGCTGTTTGGCCTGATTGGTTACGCCTATCGTCAGAAGCGTTCACTGGAAGCCAGTATCAAATACATGCTGCTGTCTGCGGCAGCATCATCATTCCTGCTGTTCGGGATGGCGCTGTTGTATGCAGAGTCCGGTAGCTTGTCTTTCGCCGGTCTGGGCAAAAGCCTGAGTGATTCTGTTATCCATCAGCCGCTGATTCTGGCCGGTCTGGGGATGATGATTGTCGGCCTCGGCTTTAAATTGTCACTGGTGCCATTCCAACTGTGGACGCCGGATGTGTATCAGGGCGCTCCTGCCCCGGTATCTACTTTCCTGGCAACGGCCAGTAAGATTGCTATCTTTGCCGTGGTGATGCGCTTGTTCCTGTATGCGCCCGCGGCTGACAGTGAAGCGGTCCGTCTGGTTCTTTCACTGATTGCGGTGGCCTCGATTCTGTTCGGTAACCTGATGGCAATCAGCCAGACCAACATTAAGCGTCTGTTGGGTTATTCCTCTATCGCGCACCTTGGTTATCTGCTGATTGCGCTGGTGGCGGTACAAACTCATCAGTTGGCACTGGAAACCGTCGGTGTCTATCTGGCCGGTTACCTGTTCAGCAGCTTGGGTGCTTTCGGTGTGATCAGCTTGATGTCCAGCCCATACAAAGGCCCGGATGCAGAGTCGCTGTTCTCCTACCGTGGGTTGTTCTGGCATAAGCCGATTCTGTCTGCGGTGATGACGGTGATGATGCTGTCACTGGCCGGTATCCCAATGACACTGGGCTTTATTGGTAAGTTCTTTGTCGTGGCAATGGGTGTCAGTGCTAACCTGTGGTGGCTGACGGGTGCGGTGGTATTGGGCAGTGCCATCGGCCTGTATTACTATCTGCGCGTGACGGTCAGTCTGTACCTCAGTGCGCCGGAAACCTTGGTTCGCGACACGCCAAATAACTGGGCATTGACTGCCGGCGGTGTCGTGGTGCTGATTTCCGCGATTTTGGTACTGGTGCTGGGTATCTATCCACAACCACTGATTACGTTGGTACAAATGGCTCAGCCGCTGATGTAATCAGGCGGTAAAGGTCAAATAAACCCCCTGTGAGCGTCGGCTGACAGGGGGTTTTGTTTTTCTATCGGCAAACTACATATCCTCGATGAATTTAAAGCCCAACTTATTTTTCACAATCGCCGAGGGTTGGGATATTACGATGGAAACCAAACTCTTTTTCTTTTTCTCTTTCAGATATTTGGCTAGCGCATGCACGGCGGCAGTACCGCTACCTCGAACTGCATTTTCCGCGACGGGGTTAATGACATAAGCGGGCGCGGTAATTGATGCTGCTAACCCAACGTTATCATTACCGATATCTGTGGCAACAGCCAAACTGACAATCTCTCCGCGCAGTCTCACGACAATATAAATATAATCTTCGCTAGGGGTACGCAGCCAACTTCGGACGATATCACTGACGGTTCGACCGGTTTGCATAAAGGTGGCGGCTTGAGAATTTGGCTGACCACTGGGGACGCGGGGAATACTCTGGCGAAAATAGGTTTCCCGCCACTGTTCGGCGGTAAGTAGCACTCGTTGGCGGGCTGCTGATGTCTCTGCTGGGGTGCCGCTTATCACCTCAACGTCAAAACGTAATTCAGGGTGTTCAACCCATTGTTGATATTCACGAATCCTGGGGACGACTTCTCGATACATGTAACTACTAAGCTGAAGTTCATAGCGGCCCATCGGCAAAGCCTGTGCCTGTCGAGGTTCTCTTGCCAGAGTAAAGGACTCTTCTTGGTCTGTCGCAAGAGCATTGAGTTCTTGATAACCAACATAAGTCAGTTGGGCATAATCAAAGGCAGTTTTAAGGTGCGCTATTTCATTTGGACTTGTGGGATGTAGGTGCTCTAACACCGAGGCCACCAATCGAGCTTCTATATGAGGATCGCGAACGGCAAATCCGGTCGCGCCATGGGCGATGATATTACTGATAACTTGACCAAAATGATTGCGGTTCCAAGTGATGATGCTACTGCCAAACAGCAGGGTATAATCGGTCAGAATATCCATAGTCCATAAAATGCAATGTGGGTCCAGATTAGGTTTTATTTGGCGGCGGGTTATATGATGGATTCCACCCACTAAGGGAGTTTTACAGGCGAATGCCGCACCCGCGATGGACAGTGTATGCCCACGGGTATCAGCGTTAATGTGTGTGAGTTGCATTAGCAGAGGATGAGCGCTCGCAGGGTGTTTTGGCGTATTATTTTGTAGTGGCGTCAACGGCTTGGCACTGCCAGCCACCTGTAATATTTTTTCGGGGTGCCCGGCAGCATTGTCGCTGAACAATCTCTCTAACTTAGTGACGAAGAGTTCTGGCTGATTGCAGCGCCCTTGCACTACGTAGTTATAAAGTCCCAGTAATGGATTGGTAATACAAATCATAACGTTATTGGTATTTCTTTTGGGTAAGGAAAGCCCTTGCTTCACGGCAAATACGGCACTGTTAATGATTAAAGGCCACTCCATCTCTTTATTAAAAACAATGATGTTAGGTTCTATTTCTGTCATATTTTCCGATTCGAACGCAATTAACGGTGAACTGTTTATATACTGCGTGTTATAAGACTCCACATACTGAATCTCAATCGAAGGATCATTAATTCTGATGAGCAGTGTTATTTCATTAGAGTGTTCATTCAGGTTAAAGGTAAATTCCTCTTGCTGGTTTCTATGTTTAAAGGTAATGGTAGGATAGTTAACGTAAATGTTACTGTCCTCGAATAAAACTATTTGATAGTTATCATTCTGAGTTCTCTTCATATTTAACAGTACATATTTGTATGGAAGGCTATCATTATTCCAGTAGGTGCCAAATATTGAATTGAGAGGATAGTTAATCACTTTATTGATAACGCATTTATCAATACAGAAAGCATATTTGTCATTAAATGTTTGAATGCTGGATATATCATTTAACATGCCGATTTTACGTAATCCATCAGCATCTATGCTCTCATGGATTAAATAATATGGCGGGTTGAAATTGTCATTTTTATATATAGACACCAAGATGTCTTTGGGGATGTAAATTGATGAAATACTGTCATTTCTAATTTTACTTTTTGAGTTTTTATAGAAATTTTCATTGTGATCGGTTGCCAGGCAATGTTGTAAGCCGGTGAAGTTATCCTCAGTATAGAAACACGCTGCGGAGGTTATATAAAATGAACTAATCTTATCCTGAAACCCTAAAGCTTCTAACTCTTTCATATTGGTGTCAGTATAAATTATAGTGCTTTCTCCTTTGTAATAAGAGTCTTGGTATATAGTTGCGGCTAAACCTCGTGGAACTTTAATGGAGGATGCATTATTATTGTGATTATTACCTAATTGACCAATAGCTGTATTGTTCTCTACGCAAAACATTTCATTTGAATAATTGTTGTCCTTATAAAAGCATGCCATATCTTCTTTACGAGTGTTGACGAGATTAATTTGATCAGCAGGGGCTGTTCCACTGTATAAAATAATTGGAATCATCATATAAATAAATTTTTTCATTTATATAAACACCTTACTATAAATTTTGTTTTTAGATGTTTTAAAGTAAATCAATTGATGGATGTAATAAATAATATATTTTAATTGTTGTTTTATTAAAATAGTTAATTTTATTTGGTTACTAACTAAATACTCACCAATTTTCAGTGGTTATTAAATATTTATATCTATTTCGATCTACACAGCAGGTGTAGCATTCAACCTCTCCATCGATTGTTTTGTGATTTAAATCACAATAAATTAAATTTAATTGCATTCGTATCATTTAATTTGTGACTTTCATCGCCATATATTACCTAAGTTCGGGTAAAATATGTTCATTGCTTGATCCCTATTGATTGACTTTTTCGTGAGTGACGTGAATGAATATTATTTTGATGATTGCTATTACCACCGGCGTGCTTTCAGGTATTTGGGGGTGGGTCGCGGTTAGCTTGGGGCTGATCAGTTGGGCCGGTTTTCTTGGCTGTACGGCGTATTTCGCCTGTCCGCAAGGTGGTTTGAAAGGTTTGCTAATCACTCTGCTCACCTGTATGAGCGGAGTATTCTGGGCGATGATGATTATTCAGGGCAGTGCGTTACAACCTGAATGGACAATCCTTGGGTATGTTCTAACCGGAATTGTGGCATTTTTGATGTGCATTCAGGCGTGTCAGCAATGGCTATCCTTTGTACCCGGTACCTTTATCGGTGCTTGTGCCACTTTTGCCGCTAATGGTGACTGGAAATTAGTGACGGCCTCGGTGTTGGTCGGCGTTGTGTTTGGCTACGCGATGAAAAACAGCGGACTGTGGTTGGCTGCAAAACGCAGCCGCCAAGGGAAGGGGGCTACCTTAGAACCTTCAGTCGATGCAGAGTAAAGCGGCGTTTTACTGCAATAAAAAGCCCACGGAATACGTTGGGTTGCAAGGGTTACTGGGCGAACAAGAGCACGAATTTTAGCGATATAATGCTCCAGTAAGAAAATCGGGCCAATTTTTTTCAAAGAAAATAGCATTAAGATCATCGAGTTGACGCAGAGATGAGACAGTAACAGCAAACTTCCCCTGCTGATAAGTGACAGTCAACTGCTGCTGGCGATGCTCAGGCTTTTCAGTTATGAAGCGATAGTCGGCCAGTGGGCCTTGGCGTGATTCAGGGACCGCTTCCCCCTGGGCCGAACAGATGGCTCTGGCTCCACGGCTGCCCCCGCCTTGTGAGATATAGAAATCCAGAGCCGTCAGCAACGCTTCCGACGCCAGTGCCATATGCCGCCATTGGAAACTCACCGCCACTTTATTGACATATGGAATAGCAATTCCCTGCTGTTGAATAACCTGATTTAGCTGCTGCGCGGCTTGTAGAGCGTCACTCACCTCGTCGGCATAGCAAATAAAGCCTGCTTTATCACTCATTCGCTGCTGAATATCGGCTTTAATCTGTTGCAGGCTTAACCCGCTCTCATTACTTAGCCCCTGTGTTATGTCTGCCATACATTGCGCTATTTGCTTATGTAGCTGGGCGACAGCTAAGGGTGGCGACGCTGTTTGGTTAGCTATTTGTTTGGCACAACGCAAACCAAATACCTGTCCCGCATTCAATGCAGCCCCTCCTGGGCGGGTCACGCCGTGTGTTCCCGCCGCTTCGCCAATGGCATAGCAGCCCGATAGTGAAGTTTGACCCCAAGTATCAACGGCCAGACCACCATTCATATGCTGGTGATTAACATTAAATGCTAGCGGTGCCTGGCTGATATCTTGCCCATGGTATTTGTACAACTCGATGGCGAGCGGGTTCATACGACGCAAGCGATCTATCGGTAACGGCAATAATGCATCGTTATTGGATAAGTACGATGCCACATCCGGTTCCAGCCGCTCCAGACTAAAAGACTCATCACCCGCTACCGGCTGCGGATTGCGATTAAAATCCATCAAGATGGTTCGGCCAGATTGCGACTCACTAAATATCGCCAAGTCGACCAAACTGGAACCAAAATCTAACATTCGCGTCGCATGGATTGGCCATTGATAGCCTTTCCTGAAGATGTTTGCTGCCAATTCTTGTGTGGTGCGGTAGTACTCCGCCAGAAAGTTATGCTCATTGCCTTTGTCATCGACAGAATAGATATAAGGCATGCATTGCACATAAGTGCCCGACAGATTCCATGGAAACTCATCGCGGCGTGTACCAATACCAAATTGATGTTCAGTCAGATTCACCGCCGTGATCCCAGCTTCTAGCCCTAAACCCAATGAGCCAAAACAGCGCTTCGGGTAAACACTGTCGCGGAATAACTCTCCTGGCCCACCGGCGGCTAATACCAGTGACGGGCAAAGATAGATAGCAAGCCCGGTTGGATTATTCTCGCCGCGATCGCCACTATTAATGGCGATGGCTCCGGCAATTTTGCGCTCACGGCCTTCCCCCGCCACTAACAGACGAATCACGGTTGAGTGATCAACAAAAGCCACACCCAACCGAATAGCTTCTTCTGCCAATACTTTAACCATCAGGCGTGAGGTGCGCGGGCCACAACTTGTTGCCCGCCCAGCTTCATCATGGTCAGTCTGGTAGCGCAAAATAGCGCCATAGCGATCTTCTGGTAAGGGTAGGCCGATATATTTAAGGCCAGCAAAGGCTTCAACTGAGCCGACAGCCTCGACATAAGCCGTGTCGGCATCCATTGCTCCACCAGCGCCCAAGGCCTGTGCCAGTTTAATAAAATTATCGCCTTGCTTACTGGTAGCTGCGGTATGCAGTGTTTGCTTATCCGACCCGGAACAGGCCGAGGTGCCCCAAAACAGCGTCTGAGTCGCGACCAGCACATCAATATGACGGCGGCGCAGTTCAACGGCGGCACGCAACCCGGCAGCACCGCTGCCAATCACCAATGCTTCACTGCGATAGACTGGAATAATATCTGCCCCTAGCTGTAGCATTTCATTAGGCTGGCGCGTGGCAACGTGTTTAGGCATTGGGACATGGGTTAATTGATCCAATGTCTCCTGCGGGATAGTCATTGTCATGTTCAATCTCTTAACGAGTCAGTTGTCGGGGCAGATAAAACCAACCGGGTTATTGGCTAGCTTTAGTCAGTTCGCCAGATACCACGGGTTCATCGATGGTGACTTCAACTTTCCGCACCCGCAGTAATAACAAGCTACTTGAAGCCATCAGGCAGGCGGAGAATAGCCAGACTGGCGACAAGGTATAACGTTCCGCCAGATAGCCCGCCAATACCGGAGAGATGCCGCCTGCCGTCATCCCCACATTCATCACAAAACCGATAGCCGCGCCGCGAATTGAGGCGGGCACCAACTCAGAGGTAAATGCCAATACTAATGGAGTGATCGGATAGCCGATAAAGCCCAGTAACATCACCAACACTACGACCGCCGGAATAGGCAAATCGGCTACCAGTGCAGCCATCAAGACGCCACTGAGCAAGGTAATACTGATCAGCACCCAGCGTTTGCGGTTAAAATTCCCCCGGTCGCAGTAACGTCCGAGCAGGAATCCTCCTAAGGCGCCGGTCAGCCCCAGTAAACTGGCAATGGTCCCAGCCATGCCGATGGGCATCTGTTTGGCATTCATTAAGAAGGTTGGTGCCCAGAGCAGCACTATCCACCAGCCGCACAGCAGAACAAAGTAGTAGAGGGCCATCAGGATCACGGAAGGGGTGGTAAACAATAGGCGCAGAGGGACTTTTTCTTTCACTACTTTGGTTTTAGCCTCTGCCGGCTTGGGTTCATTTTTGACTAAAATGGCATAGAGGATAGCGACCACGACCCCCATAGCACCGGCGACGTAGAACACCACGCGCCAGCCATACACGGGCCCCAGCATCGCTCCTAACCAGGTACCAAGGAAGCCGCCGATGGGATAACCCATCCAGTATAATGACATCACCGTGGTGCGCTGTTTCTCTGTGGTGACGTTAGCGACCTCCAATGAGGCGGCAGGCCAGAATATCCCTTCACCAATCCCGGTCATCACACGATAGAAAATCAGCGCGCTTAAACTCCCGGCAAGACCAGTAAAGATGGTTGCCAGTGAAAATATCATCAGACCGAGGATGAGCACCGGTTTGCCGCTGAGCTTGTCGGCAATAATGCCGGAAATAAACAGAAAGCCGATAAAACCATAAAAGAACGAGCTTAATAAAATGCCCGAACTGCCTTTTTCTAAACCAAAATCTTGCGAGATTAACCCAATGGCGGAAGAGACGGTCATGCGGTCGACGGAATACATCATATAACCGAGACCGCAGAGGACTGATACCAATATCATTTTCTTTGTTTCTGTGTTCATAACTTCCTCGACTTATTGTGTTTTTAATGACGAGAATAGAATTCAACACCGGCGTAAGAGTACGATTCAGCACGGTTTTTTGTGTAGGGCCAGAGAAAACTCAGTGACCATGCTGAATCATCAGCAACAGTCCAGATGCCGCTGTTTACAGGTCATCAGCACCTCATTGGCATCTTTTTTCCACCAGTTATTAGCAGAGAAGATCTCCACTTCATGAAATCCCCGGTATCCTTCAGCTTCAACTGCCAGCCGAGCAGCACGGATATCAATCACCCCGTCACCCATCATGCCGCGGTCATTTAATAAATCCTGTGTTGGCACCAACCAATCACAGATATGAAAAGCCAGTAAACGCCGCAGGCCAGCGCGTTTGATTTGGGCGAAAAACTTCGGGTCCCACCACGTGTGGTAAAGATCGACAGCCAGCCCAAGGCCGTTATCCCCCAGTTCGTCGCATAAATCGTTGGCTTGTTCCAGTGTGTTGACACAAGCGCGCTCAGCGGCGTACATCGGGTGCAGTGGCTCAATAGCCAGCGGCATCGATACTGAACGTGAATAGTCGAGCAAGGTTGCCAGCCCGTCGCGCACTTGCATCCGCGCCCCTGACAAATCCTTACTGCCCGCCGGTAAGCCGCCGACTACCAGCACCAGACATTGCGCATTCAACTCCAGCGCTTCATCTACAGCGCGGCGGTTGTCATCATTGTTATGCTGGCGTTGTTGCGGCGAGATGCCGGGGAACATACCGCCACGGCAATAGCCAGTGACGGTTAATTCATGGCTGTGGATCAGGCGAGCAGTCTCTTTCACACCAAGCGCCTGAGTTTGATCGCGCCACGGCGAGATACCGCGTATCTCATGGCGAGCGCAACCTTCAATGATTTTATCCAGTGTCCATTGTTGGCGAACGGTCGCGGTATTAATTGACAATAAGTTGGCATCCGGCTGTTGTGAGATGGATGACGAGACAGATGGTGAAGTCGTATTTCCAGACATGGCGATCACTCCTAATGTGATATGGGCTGATTTCAACGAGTGAGTGGCGGAACATCTATCCAGCGGCGTTCCTGCCAACTTTGTAGCGCCAATTCAACCAACTGCACGCCTTTAGCCCCTTCCAGCAGGTTCCATTTAAACTCACCATTGTCACAAACATGGCGCAAGAAGAGTTCCCACTGAACTTTAAAGGCATTGTCATAGACTTGGTTATCTGGAACTTCGACCCAGTCATCAAAGAAGTCATGGGTTTGCCGAACATCTGGATTCCACACTGGTTTCGGAGTATTGACGCGTGCTTGGGTACGACAATCTGTCAGGCCTGCAACCGCAGAACCATTGACCCCATCAACCTGGAACGTGACTAAATCATCACGTCTGACTCGCACGCACCACGAACTATTGATTTGCACAATAGTGCCGTTATGCAGTTCAAAGGTGGCATAGGCGGCATCATCAGCATTCGCGACGTAAGGCTGGCCTTGTTCATCCCAACGTTCAGGAATGTGAGTGGCACCCAGGCAGCTCAAGCTCTTGATTTCACCAAACAAGTTATCGATGACATAGCGCCAGTGGCAGATCATATCCAGAATGATGCCGCCACCGTCTTGTTGACGGTAATTCCAGGAAGGGCGTTGCCCTGGCTGCAAATCGCCTTCAAATACCCAGTAACCAAATTCACCGCGTACTGACAGTGTCCGGCCAAAAAATCCTGCATTATTGAGCAGTTGCAGTTTTTGTAGCCCAGGTAGCCACAGTTTGTCTTGCACTACGCCGTGTTTGACGCCGCGCTCTTGTGCAAAATGATAGAGATCCAGCGCTTCTTCCAGACTAACGGCGACCGGTTTTTCGCTATAAACATGTTTGCCTGCGGCAATGGCTTTTTTTAACAAGCCAGGACGGGCCTGTGTGGTAGCGGCATCAAAGAAAATAATGTCGTCAGGATTACTCAATGCGCCGTCAAGATCGGTAGTCCAGCGCTCAATCTGATATTGCTGCGCCAGAGCCGCAATTTTCTCTTCATTGCGCCCTACCAAAATGGGGTCCGGTATCACCCGGTCACCATTGGTCAATGTCACGCCGCCTTGATCGCGGATCGCCACAATCGAGCGAATTAAGTGCTGGTTTTTCCCCATACGGCCAGTCACACCGTGCATGATGATGCCAATACGTAATGTTGCCATGAGTTATTCCCCTGAAGTTAAGAAGGCGATAAAAATAGGTAATGTTAAAAATGTGGCTTAGCCAATCCGCCATCGACATCAATAATTTGGCCCACCGTAAAAGGCAATTTGCCGCTGGCTAAACTGAGCACCACTTGCGCGATATCCTGCGGTTCACCCCAGCGCTTCATGGGTACTAACCCATCAGCAATGAGTTGGTCATATTTCGGCTTCACGACTTTTGTCATGTCAGTATTGATAATGCCTGGGCGAATCTCATACACCCCAATGTTCTCTTGCGCTAAACGCAGTGCCAGAAGTTGCGTGATCATGCTGGCCGCCGCCTTTGAGACACAGTATTCGGCGCGGCTAATGGAAAGGACGGATGCGCTACAGGAAGTGATATTGATAATGCTGCGATGTTGGTTATCGAGTTCGCCTTGTTGCAACATCCTTTTGGCGACCGACTGGCTGAGAAAAAACATCGCCTGAGCATTCACATCCATGCAGTATTGATAATTCTCTGGTGTGATTTCCAGCATATCGCCACGCTGCTTGGCTCCGGTACCCGCATTATTAACCAGACAGTCAAGCCGCCCCCAGCGGTCGAAAATCGCATCCAGCATCAATTCATGTTGCTCTTGCTCCGCGATATCACCGGGACAAGCCAACGCTTCCACGCCAAATTGACTCAACTCAGTCACTAATTGCTGCTGTAGCGCCATGCTGTCAGGCGAACGACGACCATTGATGACCACGTTAAATCCAGCCTGAGCTAGCCAGAATGCGCATTGTCGGCCAATGCCTCGGGTGGAGCCGGTGACCAGAGCAACCGGTCGAGATGAAATCGCCATATTCACTCCATATCTATATTAAATTCATTATGTTACAATTAACCAACTGTTTGGTTGATTAAGATACTAGAGCTTTCTTGGCAAGAAAAAAATGATCTGCCTCGCATAACCAACCAAATGGTTGATTATTTTTAGAGCATGTTAACTAGGCTTAAGCGTGAGCTGAGTTTTATGATGAGAGTGGTGGCTGTGCTATAGTCATCAGCTAGTTAGGCGCCGATTAGCATGTTTTCAGGCGGTAAATTGGACAAAGACAGAGGCTGCAACGTGACCGAAGATAGAAAAATAATACGTAAACGGGATGCTGCACAAACACAGATGCGTATCCTGGCAGCGGCAACCGAAGAATTTTCCCAGAAAGGTTTTGATGGTGCGCGTGTTGAGCAAATCGCCACGCAAGCAGATATCAATAAACAGCTTATCTATCATTATTTTAAGAATAAAGACGAGCTTTTTACTCGCGTGTTGGAAGATGCATATCGTAATATTCGTGAACAAGAAGCGGCCCTGCAACTTGACCATTTACCCGCTAATGAAGCCATTCTTGAATTAGTGGACTTTACCTGGCGCTACTATTTGGCGCATCCTGAATTTATTCGCCTGCTTAGTAGTGAAAACCAACAGAAAGCCCGACATCTTCAGCAGTCAAAAAGCATTGATGATATTAACCTTAGCTGGCGGGGTATTTCTCAAACATTGATTGAGCGCGGTGAGCGGGAAAAAACCATTAAACCGGGCATTGATGCTATGCAGCTGAATATTTCTATTTCCGCGTTAGGGTTTTTTTATCTGATAAACAACGCGACATTGTCGATTGTTTATCAGCAGGATCTCACCACGCCAGAGGCATTAGAAAAACGTCTGGCGGTGATGAAAGACACCATTGCTTGCTGGATAAAACCTTAGCAAAGTCACATTACAGCAGATGATTCGCAACCTTAACCACTATTTTGCGTAGTGGGGCGACCTCGGTCAATGTCCCCATTGGGCGATGCAACTCGCCAGGGAACAATATGGCGATATCACCGGGAGCCAGTGTTAACAAGGTTTCCGTGGTGATCCCTTCAAACAAGCCGTAGTCGCGCTCAGTATCAAAATCCATTGTTGGGCGCTGGCCCTGAGTTGAGGGCGACGCTCCAATCACTTCGCTGCCTTCCAGTAGAATATGAATATCAATGTAGTAACGATGCAATTCAGGGGCTTGTTCATAGAGTGGCTTGCTGCTGGCAATAATATGATTCAGGTAAATCTCGCGGCCTTCAATTTCTTGTTCGCCCGCCGGTAGATTAGCTAAATCCATATTAGCGATCGCAGCCAGTGTGCGGCGGATAGCATCTGGATAGAGTGGGTTATTCACCGCATTTTTCAGTTCATCAAGTATCATAACAATTCCTAAATTCTTAGGTCGGCATTATGCCGAGAGTGCTTAAGCACAATGGCTCACGTTGCTCTCTTGCTCTAGCGCGGCAATGCAGTGTTCAACAACACCGGCAACATCGGGTGAGATATCGATGGCAATCACGTCTGGCTCGCGGGCATCTGGGGTTTCCAGTGTTGCGAACTGGCTTTTTAACAGGCTCTCCGGCATAAAATGCCCAGCCCGCTGCTGCATTCTGTGCAATACCAAATCATAATCACCGGTCAACCACAGAAAACGCACCCCCTGATTACCTTCACGCAGGCGGTCGCGATACTGTTTTTTCAAGGCTGAACACACTAAGAAACCCACTTCATTTTTTTGTTGCAGGCTATAGGCCACGTCACTTAGTCGCTCGAGCCAAGGGGCACGGTCTTGATCATTAAGAGGCTGACCTGACGCCATTTTTTGGATATTAGCGCGAGGATGCAAGTCATCGCCGTCTATAAATTTGGCACTCAGCGCTTGTGCCAATGCTTGGCCGACACAGGATTTACCGGTGCCGGAAACGCCCATGACAATAATGCATTTACCGGACATAACTTCCCTCGGCAATTCGTTAATGGGTTAACGCTTCGCAACGTCAATGGCGAAGATTAAACAGCGACCAACATGCCACCATCAACAAATAACAGGTGACCATTAACAAAATCAGAAGCTTTGGAAGACAGGTACACTGCGGCACCAATCAACTCTTCCGGGTCACCCCAACGAGCTGCTGGGGTACGTTTGCACAACCAATCGGTGAAGGCTTGGTCATCGACCAGTGCTTTTGTCATCTCCGTTTTGAAATAGCCAGGAGCAATACCATTGACCTGAATGTTGTATCTGGCCAGTTCGACACACATGCCGCGCGTCAGCATCTTGACTGCTCCTTTAGAGGCGGCATATGGCGTGATAGTGTCGCGGCCTAATTCACTCTGCATTGAGCAAATATTGATAATCTTGCCGCGTTGACGTTTGACCATATAGCGGGACACTGCTTGTGAAACCAAAAATACGGATTTTTGGTTGACTGCAATAACATCGTCCCAATCTTTTTCCGGGAATTCAGTAAAAGCATGGCGACGCTGAATACCGGCATTATTAATTAAGATATCAATAGCACCAATGTTGTTTTCTATTTGTGCAATAGCATCATTAACTGCATCATGGTCAGTCACATTAAATGCGGCAGCATGAGCAATAAAACCACTGGCACGTAATTCAGCAACTGCTTTCTCTGCACGTTCCGCGGTAATATCATTGATAATGATTTCCGCACCAAATTCAGCCAGGCCTTTTGCTAATAAGAATCCGATACCTTGTGCAGAACCGGTAATTAATACTTTGCGTTTTTCTAACGAAAATAAATTCTTCATAATTAATTCCTGATGACGCGAATTAAGCGACATATAAAATAAAAATCACTGCTGGATTACTGCCGAATTAATACAGTAATAACTTAACTGTCAGTAATATGAAAATCTATAAAGTGGTGGACATGAAAACATGTGCCTATCAAACCGTTTTCCGTCTTAGTAAACTGTGATGCAGATCACTTTAAATCATGTTACGACAAGCTGTTACCACTTACGTGAGCGACATCGCCTTGATGACGACGAAATCGGTCTATCAGCCAAAGTCTTGACCATTTTAGGACGAGATATAGAATTAACATATTGATAATAAACTAACTTAATAATATCCAGCATGGTTGTTATGGCATTTTTAACCCGTAACATGCTTTTCATTATCCGTACTAACAGTGCATAATCATTTTCACTCTTCCCGCACCCGACTGCCAGGTATAAGCCATGAAAAACCAGCGTGTTACGTTACAGGATATCGCGTTGCTAGCCGGTGTAACTAAAATGACCGTCAGCCGCTACTTACGCACGCCGGAAAAAGTGGCTCCGGAAACCGGTGAGCGTATTGCTCAGGTGATGGCTGAAGTAAATTACAGCGTTGATTCTGATGGGGAAACTAGTCTTAATCAAAAAAGCCCGCGCATTGGTATCTTGGTACCATCGTTTAATAACCAGATTTTCTCTGATTTACTGGCGGGTATTGAATCGGTCACTGCGGCGAGCGGCTATCAAACGTTAGTCGTTAACTATAACTACAATAAAGAACGTGAAGAGGAGCAGATAATCAATCTACTCTCCTGCCAGATTTCAGGGCTGATTCTGACTGACTCTGAACATACCTTACGTGCTGATAAGTATTTGAATGCTTCGGAACTTCCCGTGGCACAGGTAATGGATCTGGAGCCACAATCCAATCGCATTACTGTGGGTTTTAATAATTATCAGGCAGCCTATGATATGACGGCAACACTGTTGGCCAGTGGTAAACAGAATATTGTCTATTTTGGCTCGATGTCCGATGTGCGAGATCGCAAGCGTTATCAAGGATATAGCCAAGCGATGAGTGATGCTGGATTCTCGCCTTTGCACATTACCCCAAATAAAGTTTCGTCAGTCTCTATTGGTGCTGGCATGTTGGCATTGGCACGACAAATGTATCCGCAGGTCGATGCTATTTTTTGTACCAATGATGATATGGCTGTGGGCGTGTTACAAGAATGCTTAAAACTGGGTATGGCGGTGCCAGCGGAAATGGCAATTTCCGGTTTCCATGGGTTGGATATTGGTCAGGCGACGACACCGGTGCTGGCCAGTGTCACCACGCCACGTTTTGAAATGGGCAAAGTCGCAGCGGAAATCTTGATTAAGAAAATCAAAAAAATCCCTACAATTGAACAAGTTGATCTCCATTATCGTATTTCACTCGGCGGAACTATTTAACCTTTACGCCGTTGTTAAAAGGCCGGTCTACTGCCAAAAACTGCCATTGTGTTCGTCGATGGCAGTGGCTTTCCCCGCTAATGACCCAAGCATAATTGTATTTCCCGCCATAACAAATAGCGCCAACCGATAACATTTTAATTAATGAGTTACATAAATCATTAACGCCTATTTGATTGGCTGAAACAATTCAGCATAAGCAATGATAAGTCGATCACGTTACCGGTAACATGTTTTCTTAACATGATTTACAGTGACCCACATCACAAAATAAAACATTGAAAACAGGTCTCATAACCACATTCGCTGAATGGCTCAATCATCCAATGATTACCTGCCGCCATTCTGGTTTTTTGATTTATTGACATGATCAGGTACTCGTAATGAAAAACAGCAAACAAGCCGTATTGATTATCGCCCCGGTAATGGACTATTTAACTGAGAAGCTGGAACAAAATTTTACTGTTCATAAACTCTTCCAGGTGACTGATCCAGCTGAATTTCTAGCAGAGCAGGGCAAGAATATTAAAGGTATTGTGACCCGCGGTGATATTGGTGTGACCAACGAGGTGCTGGCGTTATTACCTGAAGTGCAGATTATCTCAATATTTGGGGTGGGCACGGATGCAGTGGATCTGGATATGACTCGTGAGCGTAATATCATTGTGACCACGACACCGGGAGTATTGACTGACGATGTCGCTGACACCGCGTTGGGGCTGATTATTGCCACCTCGCGCCGTTTATGCCAGGCCGATAAATTCCTGCGTGCCGGGCAGTGGCCACATAGCAGCCTGCCATTATCCGCTAAAGTGACGGGTAAACGTCTGGGTATCTTTGGTATGGGGCGGATTGGTCAGGCCATTGCCCGCCGTGCCGCGGGTTTCGATATGCCAATTGCTTATACCGACACTGTACATATCGAGAGCCTGCCATACCAATATGTGCCGGACTTAATCACTCTTGCCAAACAAAGTGATATTTTGGTGGTGGCTATCTCGGGTGGGAAAGACAGTGCCGGTCTGGTGAATAAAACCACTTTTGCGGCTATGCCAAATCATGCACTGCTGATCAATATTGCGCGTGGCAGCATGGTTAATCAGGATGACTTAATTCTCGCATTACAGCAGCAAGAGATTGGTGGTGCTGGTTTAGATGTATTTGCAGATGAACCTAATGTGCCACAAGCCTTGATTGATATGGGTAATGTTGTATTGCTGCCGCATATTGCCAGTGCTACGACTGAAACTCGAATTCAAATGAGCGATATTGTCTTCTCAAATATTCTAGCCCATTTCTCCGGTAAAACAGCGCCAACTGCAATCATCTATAAATAAACTAAATATTAGTAATAATAAAAATATTTTGTGAATTTTAATTAACAGTAGCAAATATCCCTTATTTGCTTTCGCCCTATCCTGCACCTTTATTCGTGGTGCAGGGTAATACTTTGCTATTATCATAAGGCGTATATATATGGACAGTAAGATCCCTAATGCCCGTTGGTTTCGCGTTATTGTTCCAATAATGATTGCTTGTATTATTTCTTTTATGGACCGGGTTAATATTAGTTTTGCACTACCGGGCGGTATGGAAAGTGATCTGGCTATTACCAGCCAAATGGCCGGTTTAGCGGGCGGTATTTTCTTTATTGGCTATTTATTTTTACAAGTACCGGGTGGCCGTATTGCTGTTCATGGCAGCGGCAGAAAATTTATTGCTTACTCTCTTATGGTTTGGGCCGTCGTTTCTATCTTGACGGGCTTTGTCACTAACCATTATCAACTGTTATTCCTGCGCTTTGTGCTGGGGGTTTCCGAGGGCGGCATGTTACCGGTGGTGTTGACCATGGTCAGCAACTGGTTCCCGGAACGTGAAATTGGCCGCGCCAATGCTTTCGTGATGATGTTTGCCCCCATCGGCGGCATGTTCACCGCACCGCTATCCGGTTTTATCATCAATGCGCTAGATTGGCGTTGGCTGTTCTTCCTGGAAGGCTCGCTGTCAGCCGTGGTGCTGGTGATGTGGTGGTTTGTTATCAGTGACCGGCCAGAAGAGGCCAAATGGCTATCAGCAAAAGAGCGCGATTATCTGGTCACCGAGCTGGCTCGGGAACGTGCTGAGCGTAAGCTGGATGCGCCAGTGACTAATGCACCGCTAAAAGCTGTTTTCCTGAATAAAGGTTTGATGAAACTGGTCGCGCTGAACTTCTTTTAT
Organism: Yersinia alsatica; assembly: GCF_902170305.1. GTDB lineage: Bacteria > Pseudomonadota > Gammaproteobacteria > Enterobacterales > Enterobacteriaceae > Yersinia > Yersinia alsatica. Next base: position 169,655 of record NZ_CABHWW010000026.1, read on the forward strand.
CAGACCGGGGATTATGGCTACACCTTATGGTTGCCCACTATCCTGAAAAATCTTACTGGCGGCAATATGGCCTCTGTCGGCATTCTGGCCATTCTGCCTTTTATCGCCACTACCGCCGGTATTTATGTCATCTCTGCGCTAGCGGATAAAACCGGTAAACGCCGCCTGTTAATTATGATTTCCCTGTTCTGCTTTGCTGCCGGTCTGGTGACATCGGTTATTTTCCGTCACAACGTATTGATCTCTTATTTGGCATTGGTGGTGTGTGGTTTCTTCCTGAAAGCCGCGACCAGTCCATTCTGGTCTATTCCTGGGCGTATTGCTGTGCCGGAAGTGGCGGGTGGGGCGCGTGGTGTGATTAACGGGTTAGGTAATTTGGGCGGTTTCTGCGGCCCATATCTGGTCGGTGTGATGATCTTCTTCTACGGCCAAAGCGCGGCGGTTTGTATGCTAGCCGGTTCCTTGATTATCGCTGGGCTGATTACCTTGAGTCTGCCGAAGGAGTGTGATGTTGAAGTCACCGCCAAGGGGCTTGCTGACAAAGACTTAGCCAAGGCAAAACGCGCTTAAGTCGGTCGGCGGCATCCGCTGAAATAGCCATGCCGCCCGCTAACTATCATCGGAGGAACTCATGAATTTATCGCAGCAACTCGCCCACAGCCACCAGCATCAACAGCTGTTGCAACTGACGCATTTCAATCATGAAACTGCTTGGTTGTTAGGTGAAAAAATAAAGCATCAGGCCGAGCAACAAGGTGTGGCGCTGGCTATCAATATCACGGTGAACGGGCAGACTTTATTTAGCTACGCCATGCCCGGCACCAGTGCTGAGAACCGTGATTGGTTACGGCGTAAACGCAATGTTGTGGCGTTATTGGGCACCAGTTCCTATGCCGCCGGGTTAATGCTGCAACAGCGGCAGACCTCACTTGAGGCGCGCTATGGCGTCAGTTCGCGCGATTATGCTGCACTAGGTGGCGGGTTCCCGCTACAGATTAAACAGGCCGGAATTATTGGCAGCGTGAACGTTTCTGGCGCGCCACATTTAGATGATCACAATTTACTGTTGCAAGTATTGGCCGACTTTATCGGTCTTCCTGCGGGCAGTATTGAACTTTTGACTCCCTTGAGTGAATAAGGAATGGCGATGAACCCGACTCTCATTCGTGTTACGCAGCGTATTATTGCGCGGTCTGCGGCGACTCGTACGGCTTATCTACAGCGAATCAGTGCGGCAAAAGAAAACACGGTTCACCGTTCGCAACTGGCTTGCGGCAATCTGGCTCATGGTTTTGCTGCTTGCCAACCTGACGATAAAGCCGCACTGAAAAATATGGTGCGCAGTGACATTGCCATTATTACTTCCTATAACGATATGCTGTCTGCCCATCAACCGTATGAACATTATCCGCAACAGTTGAAAGAGGCGCTGCATAAAGTGGGGGCGGTCGGGCAGGTGGCTGGCGGGGTTCCCGCCATGTGTGATGGGGTAACGCAAGGGCAAGATGGTATGGAACTGTCGCTGATGAGCCGCGATGTGATTGCCATGTCAGCGGCTATCGGCCTATCACACAATATGTTCGATGGCGCTTTATATCTTGGGGTGTGTGACAAAATCGTGCCGGGGTTACTGATGGCTGCTTTGTCATTCGGTCACTTACCGGCGGTTTTCGTTCCCGCCGGGCCGATGAGCAGCGGCTTATCCAATAAAGAAAAAGTGCGGGTGCGGCAACTCTACGCTGAAGGGAAAGTTGACCGGCATGCGCTATTAGAAGCCGAGGCAGCCTCTTATCACAGTGCCGGAACTTGTACATTTTACGGCACTGCCAATTCGAATCAGATGGTGATGGAAGTGATGGGGCTGCACTTGCCCGGCTCTTCATTTATCCAGCCTAACACGCCACTGCGTGATGCTTTAACTGCGGCGGCGGCTCGTCAGGTCACTCGCCTGACACAAATCAGTGGCAACTATCTGCCTATTGGTCAGTTGGTGGACGAAAAAGTGGTGGTCAATGGCATCGTGGCCTTGCTGGCAACCGGTGGTTCGACTAATCACACCATGCATTTGGTGGCAATGGCACGCGCCGCTGGCATTATGATTGATTGGGATGATTTCTCCGAGCTATCGGAAGTGATTCCTCAGCTATGCCGGATTTATCCCAATGGCCCGGCTGATATTAATTATTTTCAGGCTGCCGGTGGGGTGGCCTTGCTGGTAAGAGAATTACTGCAAGGCGGTTTACTGCATGAAGATGTGCATACCGTGGCGGGATTTGGCCTGCAACGTTATACTCAGGAGCCCTATTTGGAAAACGACGAACTGCAATGGCGTAGTGGGCCTGCGCAGTCGTTGGATGATCAAGTGATTGCCTGTTTAGCTCAGCCGTTCTCGCCACATGGAGGCACCAAAGTATTAAGTGGCAATCTGGGGCGAGCGGTGATGAAAACCTCGGCAGTGCCGCATGACCATCAAATTATCGAAGGGCCAGCAGTGGTATTTGAAAGTCAACATGACGTCGGGCCAGCATTTGAATCCGGTGCACTGGACCGGGACTGCGTGGTGGTGGTGCGCTATCAAGGGCCGCGGGCTATTGGTATGCCGGAGCTGCATAAATTGATGCCACCACTGGGGGTGTTATTGGATCGTGGTTTTAAGGTAGCACTGGTGACTGATGGTCGTCTGTCCGGCGCATCGGGTAAGGTACCATCAGCGATTCATGTGACTCCAGAAGCTTATTGTGGCGGTTTACTGGCAAAAATCCGTAATGGTGATCGGGTGCGGGTGGATGGTGTTAGTGGTGAGCTTTCACTGCTGGTGGATGAAGCCGAATTAGCAAGCCGCCACCCGGAAATGCCGGATATTTCAGCGTTCCACGTGGGGTCTGGCCGAGAGTTATTTGGTGCGCTACGTGAGAGATTTACCGGCGCAGAGCAGGGGGCATGTAGTGTTTATGGTTGATTTGGGCTGGGTGATCCGCTTCGGTTGACATGCGATTAGTGGCCACCTCTCCTCAGATGCCCCAGCCGCCAAAGGGGCACAAGATGCACTGAACCCCAGATCTTGGATCTTTTTATTCATGGTTTTGACGTTGAGCGCCATCAGGAATATTGCCGACAAGGATGGAGGGTAGAGTGAGCCGTGAAACTCTAACAGCCAAAACGGCTCACCTAACCCACAAACTCATCATCCACCCAAATCATCCCCACCGCTCCTCAGATAGACTATCCTTACAGGATGATCTTTTTTAATCATGGAGAACGCATATGAATCGAGATAAAGAACAGCAAACCTCACTGGATGACGATCTGACTATGCTGACTGATACGCTGGAAGAGGTGTTGCGGGCTTCTGGTGATGCTGCCGATGAAAGTTATCAGGAAATCAAAGCACGGGCGGAGAAAGCATTAAAGGAGGTTCAATACCGTTTGAGTGGCCGCAGTGAATGCTATATCAAACGGGCGAAAGCGCTCGCGTGCTGTACCGATGATTATGTGCGCGAAAAACCTTGGTGCAGTGTGGGGATTGGCGCAACGGTGGGGTTGGTCGTGGGCTTATTATTGGCTCGCCGCTAAGTGACCTCTCGTACCCGCCAAGCACCTTAAACCCATGTGAAGGGTGGGTGTATTCCTGCCTTTTCACCCTATTAAGAGGTAAGGATAGCTACCGATATCAAATATTAGTGTGATAACGAACAATAACTTTTCAATCTGACTTTTTTTATTATTCATGGCCCGTATAATCCCACTCTTTCTGTTGATTTGCCGAGGTGGTCGTGAAGCAACTTTCTGGTTTGTTGGGCGAATTACGGCAAAAGCTGCGCGCCGGTTTCCCTGACCAGGCCGGTATTCGGCAAATTATCTTGCCCGCGCCGGGGCAAGTGGGGAGCCAATTGCTGGAGTGGCTGGCGGCTCAGTGCCATTTCCCGCAATTCTATTGGCATCATCGTGATGGTCATGAAGAGGCCGCTGTCTGTGGTCAAACCCGCCAGTTTAATGATGTACAATCGGCAGATCAGTTTATCCAGCAGCACCACGCGGTCAGCGGGCTGCGAGTTTGGGGGCTGAATGCATTTGAACCCGTGAGTGTTGCCGCGCCCACAACTGATAATCCCGATAATGTTCAACCCACGCAAACCAGCTTCCTGTTTTTGCCCCGTATTGAAATTTTACGTCGCGGTAATAACACCCATTTGACACTCAATCTGGTTAGCGACTTTTCCCTACAGCAAGATGCGTTACTCGCCATCACCTTTATTGATCAACTGGTTGCCGCCAAACCGCTCCCGGTGCTGGACCAGGTGATTGAGCATGCCAGCCATATGCCGGAATATCCGCAATGGAGCAGCCTGATTCAGCAAGCTCTGGGCTGCATTGAACAGCAAAAGATGGAAAAGGTGGTGTTGGCGCGAGCCACTCATTTAAGGCTGAATAAACCGCTCTCTTGCACCGCTTTTATGGCCGCCAGCCGTCAGGTTAATCACCATTGTTTCCATTATATGTTGCGCTTTGATGCAACGCGGGCATTCCTCGGCTCCAGCCCGGAGCGCCTGTATCTGCGCCAACTTTGCCATCTGGAAACCGAAGCATTGGCGGGTACGGTGTCAAATGACGATGATGCCGCGCAAGCCAGCGAACTGGCTCATTGGCTGATGAATGATGAAAAAAATCAGCGGGAAAACTTACTGGTAGTTGATGATATTTGTCAGCGTTTACAAGGTGGAGTTGTCGCGGTGGATGTGATGCCGCCGGAAGTTATCAGGTTGCGTAAAGTCCAGCATTTACGCCGTCGCATTCATGCCGAACTTCATCGCACCAGTGATACTGATTGCTTACAACGGCTCCAGCCAACCGCAGCGGTAGCGGGTTTACCGCGCAATATTGCCCGGCAGTTTATTGCAGAAAATGAACCTTTTTCTCGCGGCTGGTATGCCGGTTCGGCGGGATATCTTTCACAGAAACAGAGTGAATTCAGTGTCACTCTGCGTTCAGCATGGGTGGAGGAACAATTGCTCCATCTGTATGCCGGTGCAGGTATCGTTGCGGGTTCTGATGCCGAGCAAGAGTGGCATGAAATTAATAATAAATCGGCTGGTTTGCGAACGTTGCTCACTCAGCAACAGCAACATAATATTTCATAAAATGCGGTAATTAACCGCACCAGTTATGTGGATAGATTGTGGCTCCTATGCGGCAGGTGTAAACTGTCAAAAAAGGTCACAACTCGGCAAATGTAAGCCACTTATGTTGTATAGATCGGTAAAAATTTAACCATTAATCAGTCACTCCGGGATTTTTCAGAGGACAATTTTGTTCCTCGTGCTGATTATCGGGATCGCAGTGTCTGTTAACTGACTTTTGGGCGAACCATGTCGACAAGCGTTTTTAACCGTCGTTGGGCGGCATTACTACTGGAGGCGTTAACTCGCCACGGTGTACGTCATATCTGTATTGCTCCGGGTTCCCGTTCAACACCCTTAACTTTGGCGGCTGCCGCGAACCCGTCACTGGTTTGTCATACCCATTTTGATGAGCGTGGCTTAGGGCATCTGGCCTTGGGGTTGGCGAAAGCCTCCACTGAGCCGGTGGCGGTGATTGTCACTTCCGGCACTGCTGCTGCCAATCTCTATCCGGCCTTAATTGAGGCCGGACTGACGGGGGAGCGCTTGATATTACTGACCGCTGACCGCCCGCCGGAATTAATTGATTGCGGGGCGAATCAGGCCATTCGACAATCAGGGCTGTTTGCCAGCCATCCCACTGTCACACTTAATTTGCCGCGTCCCACCCCCGATATTCCAGCCAGTTGGCTGGTGTCTACCCTCGACAGTGCCATGGCGCAATTACATCATGGCGGCCTGCATGTTAACTGCCCATTTGCGGAGCCGCTCTATGGCGGTGATGACCAACTTTATGCTGATTGGTCTGCCAGCCTGGGTGACTGGTGGCAAGATTGCCATCCGTGGTTACGTCAGTCCCGCAATTTACCCCATATACAACAAGCCGATTGGTTCTCCTGGCGTCAAAAACGCGGCGTCGTCATTGCCGGTCGGATGAGTGCCGAAGAGGGGAGCCAACTGGCTGAATGGGCGCAACTGTTGGGCTGGCCATTGATTGGCGATGTGCTCTCACAAACCGGCCAGCCCTTACCTTGCGCTGATTTATGGCTCGAGCATCCGGGCGCTCAGCGTGTTCTGGCACAGGCACAGATAGTGTTGCAGTTTGGTAGCAGCCTGACCGGTAAGCGCCTGTTGCAATGGCAAGAGCAGTGCCAGCCGCAGGAGTATTGGCTGGTGGATTCATTACCGGGCCGCCTTGATCCGGCTAATCATCGGGGGCGTAGAATTATTTCGCCAGTAAATGAGTGGCTGGAACAGCACCCGGCACAGCGCCGTACTCCGTGGGCGACCGAGCTTGTTCTGTGGTCAGAAAATGCCCATGCCCTGGTGGCACAAACATTGAACGACCAATTCAGTGAGGCGGCAGTAGCGCATCAACTTGTCGAATTATTGCCGGATAATGGCCAGCTTTTTGTCGGTAACAGTTTGATTGTTCGCTTGATTGACGCTCTGGGGCAATTACCGGTGGGCTATCCGGTTTACAGTAACCGCGGGGCCAGCGGTATTGATGGTCTGTTATCGACTGCAGCCGGTGTTCAGCGAGCCACTGCTAAGCCGACACTGGCGATTGTCGGGGATTTATCGGCTCTATATGATCTTAATGCCCTGGCATTATTGCGCCAAAGTTCAGCGCCGACCGTGCTGCTGGTGATGAACAATAATGGCGGGCAGATTTTCTCTCTGTTGCCGACCCCAGAAGCAGACCGCCAACGCTTTTACTGCATGCCGCAAAATGTGAATTTTGAACATGCCGCTGCTATGTTTGGCTTAGGTTATGCCCGGCCAGAGAGCATGTTGATGCTGCAACAGCAGATAGAACAATGTTGGCTACACGGCGGTGTGACACTGATTGAAATCGTGGTACCACCAAGCCAAGGGGCAGAAACGCTGCAACAACTGGTGCAACAGGTGGCCCAACTATGACACTGGCTTGCCGTAAACTCGATCCACACCCGCAATCCTCTGCGCAGCAACATAGCGGGCCATGGCTGGTCTGGCTGCATGGTTTATTGGGCAGCGGTCAGGATTGGCTGCCGGTAGCAGAATTGTGTGGTGATTATCCCTCACTGCTGGTTGATCTGCCGGGCCACGGTAACTCTGCCACTCTGACCACCAGCGGCTTTGCTGATATCAGCCGCCAGTTAGCACAAACATTGCAGGCTAACGGCATTCACGAATATTGGCTGGCAGGCTACTCTTTAGGCGGCAGAATCGCGATGTATCATGCTTGTTATGGTAGCCATCGCGGTATGCAGGGGTTATTGGTCGAAGGGGGAAACCTCGGGTTGGAAAGTGATGAATTACGGGCTCAGCGGTTACAGCAAGACCGTCAATGGGCACAACGTTTTCGTCACGAACCTTTGCCACAAGTATTGGCAGATTGGTATCAGCAGGATGTGTTTGCTGATTTAGATGCGCAGCAACGGGAACAATTAGTGTTATTGCGCGCCGCTAACCATGGCCCGGCGGTGGCCGATATGCTGGAAGCCACCTCCCTTGGGCATCAGCCTTGGCTATTACCAGCCTTACAGAGACTTAATGTCCCTTATACTTATTTGTGTGGCGCAAAAGATAGTAAATTCCAGCAATTGGCTCATCAATATCAGCTGCCATTACGCACACTGGCCCGCGCTGGGCACAATGCGCACCGGGCAAATCCCGGCGCTTTTGCCGCGCAGGTACTTTCGTTTTTGTCCCTCTCCCGTTAAAGGAATGCTTACTATGCTGTATCCGAGCGAAGAACAACTGTACGCCGCCATCGAGTGGCAGGATTGCTCCGCCGGGTTTGAAGATATTCGTTATCACAAATCCAGCGATGGGATTGCCAAAATCACCATTAACCGTCCACATGTGCGTAATGCATTTCGTCCGTTAACGGTTAAAGAGATGATTCAGGCGCTGGCTGATGCTCGCTATGATGACAATATCGGAGTGATCATTCTGACCGGTGAAGGTGAAAAAGCCTTCTGCTCTGGCGGTGATCAGAAAGTCCGTGGTGACTACGGCGGCTATCAAGATAACAGTGGTGTTCATCACCTGAATGTTCTGGATTTCCAACGCCAGATCCGCACCTGTCCAAAACCCGTTGTGGCAATGGTTGCTGGCTATTCTATTGGTGGCGGCCATGTATTGCATATGATGTGTGACCTTACCGTGGCCGCTGATAATGCCATTTTCGGCCAAACCGGCCCTAAAGTCGGTTCATTCGATGGTGGCTGGGGCGCGGCTTATATGGCGCGGATTGTGGGTCAGAAGAAAGCGCGTGAAATCTGGTTCCTGTGCCGCCAATATGATGCTAAACAAGCACTGGATATGGGACTGGTCAATACCGTGGTACCGCTTGCTGAGTTAGAAAAAGAGACGGTACGCTGGTGTCGCGAAATGCTGCAAAACAGCCCAATGGCATTGCGTTGCCTCAAAGCCGCGCTGAATGCTGACTGCGACGGTCAGGCGGGTCTGCAAGAGTTGGCGGGCAATGCCACTATGCTGTTCTATATGACAGATGAAGGCCAGGAAGGGCGTAATGCATTCAATGAAAAACGCCAGCCAGACTTCAGCAAATTCAAGCGTAATCCATAATGCGCGCGGCCACACTTTACCGCTATAGCATCCCGATGGATGCCGGGGTGATCCTGCGTCATCAACGGCTGAAAAGTCGTGATGGGTTATTGGTGAAGTTGCAGCAAGGCGAGCAAACCGGCTGGGGGGAAATTGCTCCCCTGCCGGAGTTCAGTCAGGAAACCCTGGATCAGGCGCAAACGGCGGCCACTCAGTGGCTACAAAACTGGGTCAAGGGTGAGGAACTCTCACTCGGCACGCTGCCTTCGGTGGCTTTTGGCCTCAGTTGCGCGCAAGCAGAGCTTGAGCAATCTTTGCCAATGACCGCCGATTACCGCAAAGCGCCACTTTGTAGTGGCGATCCTGACGAGTTGTTCGCCGTGCTTCAGGCACTGCCCGGTGAGAAGGTTGCCAAGGTGAAGGTCGGGCTGTATGAAGCTGTGCGTGACGGGATGATCGTCAATGTGCTGTTGGAAGCCTTACCTGACTTAACACTGCGGCTGGATGCTAATCGCAGTTGGACCAGAGCAAAGGCCGATGGATTTGCCAAATATGTGAATCCTGAACTGCGTTCGCGCATCGCATTTCTGGAAGAACCGTGCAAAACCCGGGCTGAATCCCGCGAGTTTGCTCGTGACACCGGGATTGCCATCGCTTGGGACGAAAGTGTTCGCGAGGCTGATTTTCAGGTGGAAGCCGAGCCGGGCGTCGCCGCGATAGTCATCAAACCGACGCTCGTGGGCAGCATCGCACGTTGCCAACAGCTGGTGCAGCAAGCCCATCAGGCGGGGTTGGTGGCGGTTATCAGCTCCAGTATTGAGTCGAGTCTGGGGTTGACTCAATTAGCACGGTTAGCGAACTGGCTGACACCGGCAACGGTTCCGGGGTTGGATACACTGGATTTGATGCAAGCGCAATTAATACGCCCATGGCCTGAGAGCAGTTTGCCGTTAGTAACCCTGGACCAACTGGATGTGTTATGGCACAGCTAACCGACTGGCCCTGGCAACATTGGGCCAATCAGCGGCCTCAGACAGTCGCGCTCCGTGTGGGGTCGCAGCTGATCAGTTGGCAACAGTTCGCTACGGATATTGATAATCTGGCCGGTAGTTTTCAGCAGCAAGGCGTAACGCCCGGCAGCGCTATCGTGCTGCGGGGTAAAAACAGTTATTCATTGCTGCTGGCCTATCTGGCCGGGTTGCAATGTGCGGCGCGCATTTTACCCCTCAATCCTCAATTGCCCGAGGCGTTGTTAACCTCACTGCTGCCACAGTTTGATATTGATTTTATGCTGAATCTGGCTGATCCATTACCTGCGCCATTAACCTTTCTTCCGCTACATCTCAGTGCTGAGAATTTCGCGCCTCAAGTGGTGCCATGGGATAGCCAGCGACTGGCGACTATGACATTAACCTCTGGTTCCTCGGGTTTGCCCAAGGCGGCGGTCCATACTCTGGCGGCCCATCTGGCCAGTGCAGAGGGCGTATTGCAGTTAATGCATTTCACAGCGGAAGACAGTTGGCTGCTCTCGTTGCCGCTATTTCATGTGTCGGGGCAGGGCATTGTCTGGCGCTGGTTAAGTGTCGGAGCTACTTTGGTGGTGCAAACCGGTATGAACTTATCCGATGCCTTAGCCGGATGCAGCCACGCGTCACTGGTGCCGACCCAACTCTGGCGTCTGTTAGAGGGGGCCGACAGTAAGCTTAGCTTGCAAGAGGTGCTGCTAGGGGGGGCGAGTATTCCAACCGAACTGACCGAGCAAGCAGAGGCTCGTGGTATTCGCTGTTGGTGTGGCTATGGTTTGACTGAAGCCGCCTCGACAGTTTGTGCCAAGCGGGCCGACGGCTTACCCGGTGTCGGTATCGCTCTTGCGGGGCGGCAAGTGAAGCTGGTTGCAGAGGAAGTCTGGGTTAAAGCCGATTGTCTGGCTGCCGGGTATTGGCGACAAGGCCAGCTACAGCCACTGACCGACAGTGATGGCTGGTTCCACACCCGTGATCGCGGTATGTGGCAACAAGATGAGCTGCGGATTCTTGGGCGGCTGGATAATGTCTTTTTCAGTGGTGGCGAGGGTATCCAACCCGAAGATATCGAGCGGATTTTGCTGCAATATCCCGGCATACAGCAAGCCTTTATACTGCCCATCCCCGACCCAGAATTTGGTCATCGTCCGGTCGCCGTGATTGATACCAATAGCATGCTGGATGAAGCAGCGCTAGCCGATTGGCTTAGGCCGCAATTAGCTGTATTCCAGCGCCCGCTGGCTTTTTATCGTTTACCTGATGAACTGAAAAACGGCGGAATTAAGGTTTCGCGGCGGTTGGTGGCTGAGTTTATTAAAAATGAACTCCATTTAAAAACAGCAAAATAAAAACCCCTCAAGCGAGGGGTTTTTTATAAACGTCTTAATTTAATCCCAGCGCTTTCTTCACGCCATTACCGTAATCAGGATGAACCTTGGTAAACAGCTCTACCTGACGACGTTGGATCTCTTCCGGAACTTGAGATAGTTCACCGGCAATACGGGCAAACATCCGTTGATGTTCTTCTGCACTGAGCAGGTTGAATAGCGCCCGTGGTTGTGAGAAGTAATCTTCATCTTCGCGATGATTCCAGTGATCTGCCGCCCCTTCCAGTGTTAATGGCGGTTCGCTGAAATCAGGTTGTTCCTGGAACAAACCAAAACTGTTTGGTTCGTAAGTCGCGGTATTGCCACTGTTACCATCAACGCGCATTGCGCCGTCGCGATGATAATTGTGGAATGGACATTTAGCACTGTTCACCGGGATCTGATGATGGTTAACCCCCAAACGATAACGTGCAGCATCGCCGTAGGAGAACAGACGGCCTTGCAGCATACGGTCAGGAGAGAAACTCACTCCCGGAACCACGTTGGCGGGGTTAAATGAGGCTTGCTCAACTTCGGCGAAGTAGTTTTCCGGGTTACGGTTTAACTCGAAGAAACCCACATCAATTAATGGATAATCGCCGTGTGGCCACACCTTGGTCAGGTCAAACGGATTATAAGGCGTTTGTGATGCTTCATGCTCTGGCATTATCTGAATCTGTAGATTCCAACGCGGGAAGTCACCACGTTCGATTGCTTCGTACAAATCACGCTGTGAACTTTCTCTGTCTGTGCCAACCAGTTTTTCAGCTTCATCATCCATAAGATTTTCAATGCCTTGTTGGCAGCGGAAATGGAATTTAACCCAGAAACGCTCATTGTTGGCATTGATAAAACTGAAGGTATGACTGCCGAATCCGTGCATGTGGCGATAAGATTTTGGCAGGCCGCGGTCACTGAAATCGATGGTGAGCTGGTGTAGCGATTCTGGTAGCTGGGAGAAGAAATCCCACTTATAAATTGGGTTACGCAGGTTGGTGCGTGGGTCGCGTTTTACTACGTGGTTTAAGTCGGGGAACTTCAGCGGGTCACGTAAATAAAACACTGGCGTGTCATTACCGACTAAATCCCAGTTGCCTTCTTCGGTGTAATATTTCATGGCGAAACCACGAATATCACGCTCAGCATCAGCAGCACCACGTTCGCCAGCAACGGTTGAGAAGCGGACAAACATTTCAGTTTGCTTACCAATCTCGGAGAAAATTTTTGCTCGTGTGTATCGGGTAATATCGTGAGTCACGGTAAACGTACCGTAAGCACCAGAACCTTTAGCATGCATGCGGCGCTCTGGGATAACTTCGCGGTCGAAATGGGCTAGTTTTTCCAGGAACCACACGTCTTGCAGTAACATCGGGCCACGTCGGCCTGCAGTAACAACATTATTATTATCAACAACGGGAGCACCAGCTGCGGTCGTTAATCCTTTCTTTTTGCTCATCATTTTCTCCAGTATAGCTGTTGAATTGATTGCGTTTTCGGGTGTTTTAAAGCATTACATCGCGCCAAAAGCCTGATTGACAAGATAATAACTTAAACAACATCAGGGATTTATTCTTTGATCTCCACACTAGTTGTAGCCTTATTGCCGCGATTCAGCAAATAGGCACGCCTTATCGTTACTATCGCCAACATAAGACATATAAATTGCATAACTATTTACAATCATTTGAAATACTGTGGTATTTAATCGTTTTTTCCGTGTGTTTATGGGCTTTTTTTCGGTTAAACTCGGTACAGGAAAAACCTGTTAGCCAGAGTTTGCTCATGGGTGACATCACGAATAATGAGAGAAAAATATGAAGAAGCATTTAATTGCGGGCGCTGCCAGCTTGCTGTTTGTGGCGGGTTCAGCCAGTGCAGTGAGTTTTAACGCCGAAACCGGGCGTCATTACACCAACTTAGGATTCGGCCTTGGCACTAACACTGGCGGCCTGGCTATCAGTGGTAACTGGGCGCGTAGTGACCATGACGGAGATATCTACGGCATGGGCTTGGGCTTCAATTTACCGATTGGCCCAATGATGGCCACTGTCGGCGGGAAAGGCATTTATATGTCACCAGAAGACGGTAGCAATGGCGGTGCGATTGCGATTGGCGGCGGTTTAACCTATCCAATCAACAAGTCATTCACTTTATACGGTGAAGGCTATTTCGCCCCAGAAGAGTTGACTAGCGGCATGAAATCTTACAGCGAAGCCAACGGTGGCGTGCGCTGGAGTGTCTTCCGCCCACTGACTGTTGATGTCGGTTATCGCTATATCAATATGGAAGGTAAAGAAGGGCATCGTGATAATCGCCTGGCGGATGGGGTGTATATTGGTGCCGGCCTGAACTTCTAATTCCCATATGCCCTTGAGGCTACAGCGGTGTTAGCGGCACTTACTCCCCCGAACCACTGACTTAAGTCAGCTCATCGGGATGAGTTCGTTTGCTGCCTTGCTGTAGCCCCAATGGCTGCGGGCGTTTGGCTACTGCGCGTCATCACGCCGCGCTGGGCGCACTCAGATTGACTTAGCGCGCTACGCCTTAATGGTTGTATGGTTAAAACTGATTACCGGGGAAAACTTACCCAACCGCAGGTAGCGCGCCAGTAACAATTCCCACCTGAATACTAATGACCACAACTCCACAAGCAAATACCGCGGCCAGTGCCGGTTTCCCGCCCCAGACTCGATAACTTCCCTGATGGATTTTACGTGCTTTCCACGCCAGCATCGCGGGCAGAATTAATGCCAACACGGATAGTGCGACGGCGGCAAAGCCCAGCGCCATGATAAAGCCACGTGGATAAAACAGCGCGAACAGCAGCGGCGGCACAAAGGTAATGACGCCGGTTTGCAGGCGGCCGCGCACTGAATTACGGCGTTTAAATAAGTCTGCTAGATAGTCAAACAGCCCTAATGCCACTCCGAGGAATGAGGTTGCCAGCGCCAAATCGGCAAACAAGTGAACCGCCAGCTCAACATGGGGAGAGGCCACCACATCGCGCACCGCTTGCAATAACCCATTCAAACCAGCTTGCTGCGCCAAAATACCCATAAAAGTCGGGGAGGAAATAGAGCCTAACGTGGTCAATTGCCAGAAAATATAAGCAATTAGCGGAATGGCGCTGCCGATAATAAATACCCAGCGCAGTTTGCGAATATTGCCGCCCATATAATTGACAATACTTGGTACGCTGCCATGAAAACCAAATGAAGTGAAAATCACTGGAATAGCCGAGAGAGCCAGCCCTTGTTCCAATGGCAGCGTCAATAAGTTGGTTTTTTCAATATGCGGCATCATCAATGCCAACATCACAATCAGGAAGATAATTTTGGCGCTGAAGAGGATACGGTTAAATAAATCGACCGAGTGGGTTCCGATACAGACCACGCCACCGGCAACCAGGGTGAACAGCAGCACGCCGAGTGAGGTGGGAAATGAGTGCTGAGTCCATTGGCTGATACTGGTTGCCAGCAATTCGCCTGCACCACTGATATAGGCTGCCGTCAGTGCATACATCAGAAACATCATGCTAAAGCCGGTGATCCATTGGCCTCGATTGCCGAGATAACGTTTAGCCAAGGTACCCAGCCCGGTATCTGCCGCTTCGTGCTGATAGACTTCAACTAAGAGTAATGCGGTATAACACATTAATAACCAAAGAGAAATTAACAATGCAAGTGTAACGCCAAAGCCAACACCGGCAGCGGCCAGTGGCATAGCCAGCATACCTGCACCAATGGTGGTGCCGGCAACGATAAATATACTGCCCAGAGTGCGATTCTTCACGCTTTCCTCTACTACATGACAATTTATTGGAATTATTGAGTGCAGCAGAGTAGTAGATTGGCCTATTTGTGTCAAATCGACGTTACGCGCAGTGTAATATTATGTTTACATTAATAGGTGTATGAAAACAGATACATTTATTGCGCTTATTTTTTATCCCAGTGGGAAATGATTGTGTTTAGGTGCTGAGATTCATAAAGTGAGTGGTATGGGTTGAACGGAGAAGAAAATGATCAGAGTTGAGATGTTGAGTACCGGGGATGAAGTGCTACATGGGCAGATTATTGATACCAATGCTGCATGGCTGGCAGATTATTTGTTTAATCAGGGATTACCCATCAGCAGTAGGGAAACTGTCGGTGATTCACTCTCGGCTCTTATTGAGGTGTTAACTGAGCGCAGCCAGGTGGCCGATGTGTTGATTGTCAATGGCGGGCTTGGGCCAACCAGTGATGATCTGAGTGCATTGGCGGCAGCGCGAGCCGCTGGAACGGAGCTGATTGAGCATCCTGAATGGATTGCGCGGATGGAGGCTTTCTTTCATGAGCGCGGCAGGGTGATGTCGTCGACTAACCGCAAGCAAGCCCATATTCCGGCCAATGCAGAAATGCTGGATAACCCGGTTGGTACTGCCTGTGGTTTCGCATTACAGCTTAATAAGTGCTTAATGTTTTTCACCCCCGGCGTGCCGTCAGAATTTAAAGTGATGGTTAAGCAGCAGATTATGCCGCGGTTACGCCAGCATTTTGAGGTGGCTGAGCCACCATTATGTTTACGAATGACCACCTTTGGTCGCTCTGAAAGTGATTTGGCGCTAGAGCTAGACCCGCTGTCACTCCCACAGGGGGCGGTGCTCGGTTATCGTTCATCTGCACCTATCATTGAATTGAAGTTAACCGGACCAGCCTCGCAGCGTGCGGCGATGGAGCAAGTGTGGCAGCAGGTAAGGGCGGTGGCGGGCGACAGCACCATCTTTGAAGGTACTCAAGGTTTGCCAGCATTGTTGGCTGAACAATTGACGCAGCGCGGGTTGCTGTTGGCGGTCAGCGAGCAATTTACTGGCGGATTGATGCACTGGCAGTTACAGAGTGCGAGCGCGCCATTGGCGGGGGGCGAGCTATTACCGGCTCATTGCCAAGAATCCTTAACCGAAGTTGCCAGCCGTGCTCAGTCATTATCTATGCTGTGCGGTGCGCAGGTGGTGCTGGCTGTGAGTACCATGCAAAATGATCGTTTAAGTGTGGCGCTGCATACCCCTGATGGGACTTTTGCCCAGACAGTACGTTATCAGGCCAGCCGCCATGGATTGCGTATTCGTCAGGAAAGTAGCGCCATGCTGGCATTGGATATGTTACGCCGCTGGCTGAAGGGCAGCCCAGTCTGCGGTCAACACGGCTGGCTGGAAGTGGTTGAGATTTTGTAATTATCGCAGAAACGAAAAGGCAGAATTTATATTCTGCCTTTTGTGTTATTGAGTTTATCGCGCGGGTTATTTCACCTGCGCACTTCTGACTTCCTTGCCTGCTTCCCAAATTCGGTATTTCACATCAACACCTTGCGGTACATACACCACAATTGGCAGTCGGCTGTTGTAGCGCTGCATTCCGGCATCACCCAGATTGGCGGCGATAAATTGTGGGCGGCGCTTGTTATCCGGGCAGGCCATCATGGTAGAGGCCGGTTCTGAGATTTTATCCATCACCAGATAGTCAAATCCCCAACCAGACAGAGTTCTGGTTTCCAGATTGCCACCGAGCATATGACGGTTACAGTCAACTTCAAGGGTTTTTCCAATCAGCAATTCAACTTTGAAGCGGCTTTCATCTTCTTGTGGATCAAGGAAAATTACCTGGCGGCTCATGCCTTTTTCAGCTTGTGGATAAGGCGCAATCTTCTCTAACGGCTGTTGCCGATCAAGCTGCGGCTCTGTGGCGGCAAAAGTACTGACCGATGCTGCCATTAACAGGCTGGTTATCGCGATTGACACTATTTTCATTTTTTGTCCCTATGATTTATCAGGTAATACCGACAGTAAAATATCACACAACCGGGAGTCTGATTATAGGTGAAATCCGAACTTTCTTGATGAGGAATAAGCCAAGCTTATGTTTTGACAATACAATCTCTCGATAAGGGTCGGTCACTAAAGCTCGATTTCAATATCACCCTGTGGTTGACAGCAGCAGGGCAGGATCTCACCGGTTTGGATAAAGGCCAGCGGTTGCTGGTGATAGCAAACCTCGCCCTTCAGCAAACGCAGGCGGCAAGAGCCACAATAGCCGGAGCGGCATTGGTACTCGATTTGTACCTGATGGTGTTCGAGCGTTTCCAACAAATTGCGGCTATTCGCTGGGGGGGTAAGTTGAGCACCGGTGGTGCTCAACGTCACTAGAGATTTCATCGATTACAGCTCGAAATCACTCAGGTCATCAGCACTGACTTCTGAATCAATCTGACCGACCAGATAAGAACTGACTTCAACTTCCTGCGGTGCAACTTGCACGTTATCGGAAACTAACCACGAATTGATCCACGGAATTGGATTGGTGCGAATAGCAAATGGCACACCGAGACCCACGGCTTGCATGCGAATATTAGTAATATATTCAACATATTGGCATAAAATATCTTTATTCAGACCAATCATGGAGCCGTCGCGGAACAGATATTCGGCCCACTCTTTCTCTTGTTCTGCGGCCAAAACAAACAGGTCATAGCACTGTTGCTGACACTCTTGGGCAATTTCGGCCATTTCAGGATCGTCTTCGCCTGAGCGCATCAAATTCAGAATATGTTGAGTGCCCGTCAGATGCAGGGCTTCATCGCGCGCAATCATTTTGATGATTTTCGCATTGCCTTCCATCAGTTCGCGCTCGGCAAAGGCAAAGGAACAGGCGAAGCTGACATAGAAACGAATAGCTTCCAGTGCATTCACACTCATCAAGCACAGATAAAGCTGTTTTTTCAGCTCGCGCAGATTAACCACCACCGTTTTGCCATTAACCTGATGACTGCCTTCGCCCAGCAGATGGTAGTAACTGGTCATCTCAATCAGATCGTCATAATACGCCGAGATATCTTTCGCGCGCTTGAGGATCTCTTCGTTGGTCACGATATCATCGAAAACAATCGCAGGGTCATTAACGATATTGCGGATGATATGCGTGTAAGAACGTGAGTGAATGGTTTCCGAGAATGACCAAGTTTCAACCCAGGTTTCCAGCTCAGGAATCGAGATGAGTGGCAACAGGGCGATATTAGGGCTGCGGCCCTGAATAGAGTCCAGCAAGGTTTGGTATTTCAGGTTGCTGATAAAAATGTGTTTTTCGTGTTCTGGCAGATTCTGATAATCGATACGATCCCGAGAGACGTCAATCTCTTCCGGACGCCAGAAAAACGACAGTTGCTTTTCAATCAGTTTCTCGAAAATAGCGTGTTTTTGCTGGTCGAAACGCGCCACATTGACGGGTTGACCAAAGAACATCGGCTCGAGCAACTGGTTGTTTTTATTTTGCGAAAAAGTGGTATAGGCCATGATTTCCTCAGGGAACAGCAAAAGGCAAATGAAGAGAGGCCCATGACATTCTGTATTTAGCGACAAAATGAATCATCCCCCGGTTGGCGCGTTATCACGAACACGCCTTATTGAACCGGGGGAGGGCCGGAACTAAAAATCAGATCTTACATGCACCGCCTTCACAGTCATCATCACCAGGCTGACTCTGAATATCTTCCTGCACATCATCAGCACCATCTCGGGTGTTTTGATAGTAAAGGGTTTTTACGCCAAATTTGTAAGTCGTCAGCAAGTCTTTCAGCAACTGCTTCATTGGCACTTTGCCGGACGGGAAGCGAGTTGGGTCGTAGTTGGTGTTAGCTGAAATCGCCTGATCGACGAATTTCTGCATCAAACCGACCAGTTGCAGGTAACCGTCGTTATTTGGCATGTCCCACAGCAGTTCGTAAGCATCTTTCAGACGTTCATACTCAGGAACCACTTGGCGCAGAATACCGTCTTTCGATGCTTTGATACTGACATATCCGCGTGGTGGCTCAATACCATTGGTGGCATTGGAAATCTGCGAAGAGGTCTCGGACGGCATCAGCGCTGACAACGTGGAGTTACGCAGGCCGTAAGTCTGAATGTCTTTGCGCAGCGTTTCCCAATCGTAATGCAGCGGCTCGTCGCTGATATTGTCCAAATCTTTCTTATAGGTATCGATCGGCAGAATACCCTGCGAATAGGTGGTTTCGTTGAACCACTGGCAAGCACCTTGCTCACGGGCCAGCGCATTCGAGGCTTTCAGCAAATAGTACTGAATAGCTTCAAAGGTGCGGTGCGTCAGATTGTTGGCACTGCCATCGGAATAACGAACACCGTTCTTCGCCAAATAATAAGCAAAGTTAATCACGCCAATACCCAAGGTACGACGGCCCATCGCACCACGTTGTGCCGCAGCAATCGGGTAATCTTGATAGTCCAACAGGGCGTCCAGCGCACGTACCGCCAGCACGGCCAAGTCTTCTAAGTCATCAAGGCTGTCAATGGCACCCAAGTTGAATGCTGACAAGGTACACAGCGCGATTTCACCATTTTCATCGTTGATGTCATTCAACGGTTTCGTTGGCAACGCAATTTCCAGACACAGGTTTGACTGGCGCACCGGCGCAATTTTCGGGTCAAACGGGCTGTGGGTGTTGCAGTGATCCACGTTCTGAATATAGATACGGCCAGTAGAGGCACGTTCTTGCATCATCAGAGAGAATAACTCGACGGCTTTCACACGTTGCTTACGGATGCTGTCATCTTGCTCATATTGAGTATAAAGGCGCTCAAATTCATCTTGATCAGCGAAGAACGCATCATACAACCCCGGCACATCGGATGGGCTGAACAGCGTTATATCTTCGCCTTTCAACAGACGCTGATACATCAGTTTGTTGATTTGTACGCCGTAATCCATATGACGTACGCGGTTGCCTTCAACGCCACGGTTGTTTTTCAGCACCAACAGGCTCTCAACTTCCAAATGCCACATTGGGTAGAACAGAGTGGCCGCACCGCCACGAACGCCACCCTGTGAGCAGGATTTCACGGCGGTCTGGAAGTGTTTGTAGAATGGAATACACCCGGTGTGGAAGGCTTCACCGCCACGAATTGGGCTACCTAGCGCGCGGATACGGCCCGCATTGATACCAATACCGGCACGTTGTGACACATATTTCACAATGGCGCTGGAGGTGGCATTAATAGAATCCAGGCTGTCACCACATTCAATCAACACGCAAGAGCTGAACTGGCGAGTTGGGGTACGAACACCAGACATAATCGGTGTTGGCAGCGAAATCTTAAAGGTAGAAATCGCATCATAGAAACGTTTGATGTAATCCAGACGGGTTTCGCGTGGGTAGTTTGAGAACAAACAGGCAGAAACCAGAATGTACAGGAATTGGGCACTTTCATAGATCTCACCGCTGACGCGGTTCTGCACCAGATATTTGCCTTCCAACTGCTTAACCGCTGCATAGGAGAAGTTCATATCGCGCCAATGGTCGATGAAAGTGTCCATCTGTTCGAACTCTTCTGCGGTGTAATCTTCCAGCAGATGCTTGTCGTATTTGCCCATATCGACCATCTTCGTCACATGGTCGAACAATTTCGGCGGTTCAAACTGACCGTAGGCTTTTTTACGCAGATGAAAAATAGCCAGACGTGCAGCCAGATACTGATAATCCGGCGCGTCGCGCGAGATCAGATCAGCGGCAGCTTTGATGATAGTTTCATGGATATCAGCAGTTTTAATACCATCATAAAACTGAATGTGTGAACGCAACTCTACTTGAGATACTGAGACGTTATGTAAACCTTCCGCGGCCCAGTCGATGACCCGGTGGATTTTATCCAAATTGATGCGTTCTTTGCTGCCATCGCGTTTAGTAACAAGTAGGCTTTGGTTCATGTGTTCGGGACCTTTGTTCCCCCTTACTCTATGTCTATACAGCACAAATTTACGCTCTCCATGATTGCGATAATCATTGAGGTCGTAGTGTATTGTTCAGTATGTAAACACAATATATAGGGGGTGGGTAGTAGATAGATAACAAGATAGTGAGTATTGAGACTTTTGGCAAGTGAACAAGATCGATGAATTGTGTGGATAACTTGGGGGTGAATTGTTACGAAACCCTCACAACCTGCGTCAGCACTGGCGATCTTCGGTTGCCAATCTGGGGGATAAGATTCTGCTGAAAATCCTAAAAGTTTGACCGTTTGCTGATTTATTAAACGCTGGAAATATCCTTTATCTTTCGCGTCGCAGTGATGCTAGCCACAACGCGAAATCTATCGGGCATTGTTTAGTTTTTATACGTCACACCGCGGTGCTGTCGTCTGCTTTCTGAGTATGAACCATATAATTCACATCGACGTTGCGACCGAGCTTAAAATGGTCAGTTATCGGGTTGTAATGTAGCCCGATAATATGGCGCTCGCGCAGCGGCGTTTGATCTACCCAGCCGATAAGTTCTGATGGGCGGATAAACTTTTTCGAATCATGGGTCCCTTTTGGCACCATTTTCAGAATGTATTCCGCGCCAACTACCGCCATCAGCCAGGATTTGGTATTGCGGTTGATAGTGGAAAAGAAGACATGACCGCCGGGTTTGACGAGTTGCGCGCAAGCACGAATAACTGAAGCGGGGTCAGGAACGTGCTCCAGCATCTCCATGCAGGTCACCACATCGTAATGTTGCGGGTGCTTTTGCGCGTGGCTTTCAACCGTTTCCTGAACATAATCCAGTTTAGTGCCGGTTTCTAGCGCATGCAGGCGAGCGACTTGTAGCGGCTCATAGCCCATATCCAGCCCGGTCACTTGTGCCCCTTCATGCGCCATACTTTCAGCCAGAATGCCGCCACCGCAACCGACATCCAGCACTTTCTTAGCGAAAATACCGCCAGAGCGCTGCAAAATGTAATCAAGCCGCAGGGGGTTGATGCGGTGGAGAGGTTTAAATTCCCCCTCCAAATCCCACCAACGAGAGGCAACTGCCTCAAACTTAGCGATTTCTTGTTCATCGACATTATGATGAGGGGCTGTGGTATCTGCACGCATGACCGGTTCTCACTGTTGTGTTTCTTTGCGCGGATTATACATGTTCCCCATCAATTGGCGCAGTTTTGTGTCTACGACTTAAGCGCAATGCTGTTTCAGCTGAGCGTAATGTAGTTTCGCCAAAATCTGGGTTTTGTGATATAGTTTCGTACCTTTAAATCCGGTAATTAGTAGAGGGATAGCGGCTCAATGAGCGACCTTGCCAGAGAAATCACACCGGTCAACATCGAGGAAGAGCTGAAAAGCTCCTATCTGGATTATGCGATGTCCGTTATTGTCGGACGTGCTTTACCAGATGTCCGGGATGGACTGAAACCGGTTCACCGTCGCGTACTGTTTGCGATGAATGTACTGGGTAATGACTGGAATAAACCATATAAAAAATCGGCCCGTGTAGTCGGGGACGTTATCGGTAAATATCACCCGCATGGTGACAGCGCGGTCTACGACACAATAGTGCGTATGGCCCAGCCGTTCTCACTGCGCTATATGCTGGTGGATGGGCAGGGTAACTTCGGTTCCGTTGATGGCGACTCCGCCGCAGCGATGCGTTATACCGAAATCCGTATGTCTAAAATTGCTCACGAGTTGTTAGCGGATTTAGAAAAAGACACCGTTGACTTCGTGCCTAACTATGATGGTACGGAACAAATCCCTGCCGTAATGCCGACTCGAATCCCTAACCTGTTGGTTAACGGTTCGTCAGGTATTGCCGTCGGGATGGCAACCAATATTCCGCCACATAACCTTTCTGAGGTTATTGATGGCTGCCTGGCCTATATCGAAGATGAAAACATCAGCATTGAAGGGCTGATGGAATATATTCCGGGGCCAGACTTCCCAACCGCAGCGATTATCAATGGTCGCCGTGGTATTGAAGAAGCTTATCGTACCGGTCGTGGCAAGGTGTATATCCGCGCCCGTGCTGAAGTCGAAGCTGACGCTAAAACGGGTCGTGAAACCATTATTGTTCACGAGATCCCGTATCAGGTGAACAAAGCGCGGTTGATTGAAAAAATCGCCGAGCTGGTAAAAGAAAAACGTGTAGAAGGCATCAGTGCGTTGCGTGATGAGTCTGATAAAGACGGCATGCGTATCGTGATTGAAATCAAACGTGATGCGGTTGGGGAAGTGGTTCTGAATAACCTCTACTCTCTGACGCAATTGCAGGTGACTTTCGGTATCAATATGGTGGCTCTGTCTCAAGGGCAGCCTAAATTGCTTAACCTGAAAGACATTCTGGTTGCCTTTGTGCGCCACCGCCGTGAAGTGGTGACACGCCGTACTATTTTTGAACTGCGTAAAGCTCGTGACCGCGCGCATATCCTTGAAGCGCTGGCGATTGCATTGGCTAACATCGATCCGATTATCGAATTGATTCGCCGTGCAGCAACCCCTGCGGAAGCGAAAGCGGGTCTGATTGCCAACCCATGGGAATTAGGCAACGTTGCCTCAATGTTGGAACGTGCCGGTGATGATGCTGCCCGCCCTGAATGGCTGGAAGCTGAGTTCGGTATCCGTGACGGCAAGTATTATCTCACCGAGCAACAAGCTCAGGCGATTTTGGATCTGCGCTTGCAGAAACTGACCGGCCTGGAGCATGAAAAACTGCTGGATGAGTATAAAGAGCTGCTGACCATCATTGGTGAACTGATCTTTATTCTGGAAAACCCAGAGCGCTTGATGGAAGTTATCCGCGAAGAGTTAGTGGCAATTAAAGAGCAATATAATGATGCTCGCCGCACTGAAATCACTGCGAATACCTCTGACATCAATATCGAAGACCTGATTAATCAGGAAGATGTGGTAGTGACATTGTCCCATCAGGGGTATGTCAAATATCAACCGCTGAGTGATTACGAAGCTCAACGTCGTGGTGGTAAGGGTAAATCAGCGGCACGTATCAAAGAAGAAGACTTCATTGATCGCCTGTTGGTTGCCAACACCCACGATACTATTTTGTGCTTCTCCAGCCGTGGTCGTCTCTACTGGATGAAGGTTTATCAGTTACCGGAAGCCAGTCGTGGTGCCCGTGGGCGTCCGATCGTCAACTTATTGCCGCTTGAGCCAAATGAGCGTATTACCGCCATTCTGCCCGTTCGGGAATATGAAGAAGGTCGCCACATCTTTATGGCTACCGCCAGCGGTACCGTGAAGAAAACCGCATTGACCGAGTTTAGCCGCCCACGCAGTGCCGGTATTATTGCCGTCAACCTGAATGAAGGCGATGAGCTGATTGGTGTGGATCTGACCGACGGCAGCAATGAAGTTATGCTGTTCTCCGCGTTGGGTAAAGTGGTCCGCTTCCCAGAAGCACAGGTTCGCTCTATGGGCCGTACTGCAACCGGTGTACGTGGTATCAACCTCAATGGCGATGATCGGGTTATTTCTCTGATTATCCCACGCGGTGATGGTGAAATCCTGACTGTGACTGAAAATGGTTACGGTAAACGTACTGCAGTGGAAGAATATCCAACTAAGTCCCGTGCGACTCAGGGGGTTATCTCCATTAAAGTCAGTGAACGTAATGGTAAAGTCGTGGGGGCCGTCCAAGTGACACCAACCGACCAAATCATGATGATCACTGATGCCGGTACTCTGGTGCGCACCCGCGTGTCTGAAGTGAGCATCGTGGGGCGTAATACCCAAGGTGTGACACTGATCCGTACTGCGGAAGATGAGCATGTGGTCGGCCTGCAACGTGTAGCAGAGCCAGAAGAGGATGATGAAATCCTTGATGGCGAATCATTGGAAGGTGAAGAAGGTGGCGAAGAAAACGCGACACTGAACACACCGGAAGAAGATGACACTGCTGCCGATGAAGCAGAAGACGACAACGCATAACGCGTCATCTGTAAATGAAACAGCCAGCTTACGAGCTGGCTTTTTTATGGCTTATTGGTAGTGTATTCTGTTACTCACTCAGCCTGTCGGGCGATGCTTTAACCATGGTATCAGATTGAAATATCTTTCTTCATTTCGCACTACACTGAAAATATCCCGCTACCTATTTCGGGTATTGGCCGTCATGCTATGGTCACTGGGCGCGCTGTTGACCACTTTTTATATCCTGAACATTCTTAATGAGAAAAAATCTGATATTCGTCAGGAATATAATACTAACTTTGATCAAGCCCAGAGCTACATTAGGCACTCTTCTGACATTATTCGCGATATCAAATACATGGCGGAAAACCGCTTAAGCCAGAATTCGGCGAGCAGCGATATCGCGGCCGGGGCTTTTATTAAAAATAAGACCACCCCCAAATATTACCCGCTCAGCTCACAGGCCGACTGCGCCACCCTTAACTCATCGCGTCACTCGTCATTAGATTCTCTCAGTAACCTTATTTTGTACTGGAAAGAGAACTTCGCCGCCGCTTATGACCTGAATCGGATATTCTTCATTGGCAGTGATACCTTGTGCATGGTGGACTTCGATATTCGTAATGTCCCGATGGAGCAAGAGAGCTTACTCAAGTCACTGAATGAACATATTTTAAAATATCGTGAGGCCAATAATCAGGATAAAGACAGCACCCTGTATTGGATTGTACCTGGCGTGCGCCCTGAAATTGGCACCTTATATGTTATGAGCCCACTTTATGTCGGCAACAAGTTAGAAGCTTTGGTGGGGACTGAGCAAACTATTCGTTTGGAAGATTTTATCTCGTCAGGGCCGCTGCCAGTGGGGGTGACTCTGCTGGATCAGGACAATGAACCGGTATTGCGTTTGGCAACGGGGGAGCGCTCCGCCTCGATGTTGAATGACTATCCAGATACACCCTCTTATTTTGGCTATGTGGATGATTATAATTACCTTATTCTGAAAAAGAATTTACTGCCATCCCCGCTAAGCATTGCTTACTCTTTGCCTGTTAAAACGATTATAGAGATATTCAAGCTATTAATTTTTAATGCATTACTGCTCAATACGCTCTCTGCTGTGGTGATATTCACTCTGGCCTGGTTATTTGAGCGCAAAATGTTCCACCCGGCTGAAGACAATGCGTTAAGGCTGGAAGAACATGAGCAATTTAATCGCAAAATTGTTGCTTCTGCACCAGTGGGAATCTCCATCCTGCGGATTAGCGATGGCACCAATATCCTCAGTAATGAATTAGCACACAACTATATTAACTTGCTGACAAATGAGGATCGCGAGCGTATTACGCGCATTATTTGTGAGCAGCAAGCCAATTTTGTTGATGTGATGACCAGTAATAATAACAATCTGCAAATCAGCTTTGTTCACTCGCGTTATCGTAATGAAGATGTGGCTATCTGCGTGCTGGTGGATGTCAGTTCGCGGGTAAAAATGGAGGAGTCGTTGCAAGAGATGGCCGCAGCAGCAGAGCAGGCCAGCCAATCCAAATCGATGTTTTTGGCGACCGTCAGCCATGAATTGCGCACTCCGCTGTATGGCATTATAGGTAACCTCGATTTATTGCAAACCAAAGAGTTGCCTCAAGGCGTTGACCGGTTAGTTACCGCGATGAATAACTCATCTGGTTTGTTGCTGAAAATTATCAGCGACATTCTGGATTTCTCCAAAATAGAATCTGAGCAACTGAAAATTGAGCCGAGCGAGTTTTCTACCGTGGAGGTGATAACGCATATCACCGCAAACTATTTGCCACTGGTCGTGAAAAAGCGCTTAGGCCTGTATTGCTTTATTGAGCCAGATGTCCCTCGTCTGATGCTGGGGGATGCGGTTCGCTTACAACAAGTGATTTCTAACTTGTTGAATAACGCTATTAAATTTACCGATACTGGCTGCATCATCTTGCAGGTCCGGGTTCGTGGTTATTATCTTGAGTTCCGGGTACGGGATACTGGGGTGGGAATTAATGCCCGCGAGATAAACCAGCTATTCGATCCCTTCTTCCAAGTGGGAACTGGAGTTCAGCGCCATTTTCAAGGTACGGGATTAGGTTTGGCTATCTGTGAGAAGTTGGTCAACTTAATGGACGGGGACGTTGAGGTTGTTTCCGAGCTGGGAATGGGCAGTATTTTTGCTATTCGTATTCCGCTGTATCAGGCTAAAAATACGGTATTGCCGCCCAGTGACCGCTGGCAAGGAAAAGTACTGTGGTTGGATATTCGCAATGCGCGCCTCGAAAGCTATTTACTCGATCTGTTAAGTCATTTCGGTGCCACCATCCAGCGCTATAGCAATGAACAGACTTTGCAAGATCAAGTCCTGATTTGTGATTATCTACCGCAGATAAACTCGCCACTGTCGACCTGGATTCAGCTATCCATCGAACATATTGGCTTGCCGCAAGAGACGCGCCCAGGCTATTGGCTGCTGAGTACATCGACGCTGCTGGAAATCATCCCATTATTGGACAACATACTACTGGAGCAATCATTGGCTGAGGATGCGCCATTGCAATTGCCAGCGGCTAGAACCAATCAGGATGATAATGATGACCTGCAAATTTTGGTTGTGGATGACCATCCTATCAATCGGCGGTTATTGGCCGATCAGCTCACCACATTGGGCTATCGAGTGATTACGGCGAATGATGGGCTGGATGCGCTGGCGGTATTGAGTGCTAATAACGTTGATATTGTGCTGACTGACGTGAATATGCCAAATATGGATGGTTATCGTTTGACGCAGCGCCTGCGTCAATTGAATCATAACTTCCCAGTGATTGGCGTCACGGCTAATGCATTAGCTGAAGGTAAACAACGCTGTATTGAAGCGGGGATGGATAACTGTTTATCTAAGCCTGTGACTTTGGATACCTTGCGGCAAATGCTGCGTTATTACAGCGACAAGGTACGACGCGCGCGTTAAACCTATTGCCATTAAAGTCGTCAGGGATTAATACATTTGTAGCGCGAATGGAAAGGCAGAAATAAATAAACCCGTGGTGTTGTTAATAACACCACGGGTTTAGGGCCGAGAGTTATTCTTTATCTTGACCGATAGTGACGGAAGAAAGATAGTTTAACAGCGCAATATCATTATCAACGCCCAGTTTCAGCATCGCTGACTTCTTCTGGCTACTGATGGTTTTAATACTGCGATTAAGCTTTCTGGCGATCTCTGTAACCAGGAAACCTTCAGCAAATAACCGTAAAACTTCACTTTCTTTCGGTGACAAACGTTTATCACCATAGCCATTCGCACTGATTTTTTCTAGTAGTTTTGCCACACTCTCAGGAGTGAATTTTTTCCCTTTCTGTAATGCAGCCAAGGCCTTAGGTAAGTCAGCTGGTGCGCCTTGCTTTAATACAATCCCGTCAATATCCAAGTCCAAAACTGAACTGAGAATAGCTGGGTTATTATTCATTGTTAGTACAATTATGGCTAAATCAGGGTAGTGCCGTTTTATATATTTAATCAACGTGATGCCATCACCGTACTTATCTCCAGGCATGGAGAGGTCGGTAATTAGCACATTGGCATCAAGTTTAGACAAATTGTTAATAAGCGCAGTGGAGTCTTCAAACTCCCCAACAACGTTTACCCATTCAATTTGCTCAAGCGACTTTCGGATGCCAAACAACACAATTGGATGGTCATCAGCAATAATTACATTAAGGTTGTTCATGGTTATGGGTTACCTTGCTGCAACAGTCTGGTGACGAAAGAATCAATTTGACTGATGCTATTTTCGATCTTCAACCGATCGCCATCTGCGATATGCTGTTCTAATGTTTCACATAGTTGTTTGCCGAGAAGCAGATTCAACATAGCAAATACGCCTTTCAATCGATGTGCGGTCTGCGAAAGCGATATGAAATCACGTTGCTGAAGTTCAGTATACAGTTTCTTCAGATCTACCGGTACTGTCTCAACAAATAAGGAATAATAGTCACTGGATTTTAGTTGTTGCTCGTATGCATTTATATCATCGTCAGCAATGGATTCAGAAGTTCCAGAGGATTCATCTGATAAAATGCGCTGTTCGATTAATAATAATATTGCATCAATGACTGCACTTCCTAAATTATAATTTACCCGAATATAATTATCCTGCAACTGCTGTAAGCCGACTTCGTCTGGTGCCAGTAATAAAGTAAAATTATCATAGTGTTGCGGGTTATCCGTTAGCGTTACATCGTAGTCCCTACCGGGTAAACGGTCATCCACGATAATGCAGTTAGCACCGAACGAATTCAATAATGTTGTGATGATAGAACGCACTTCTTCAGAGGTTATATCTAATAAAGCCGTAACACCGTCCAATAACTTCTCTGGTTCCTCCGCTTCTTCATTCTGAACAGCAATTGTCGCTCGGATAGTATAACGAGTGCCTATATCCACTTTGCTGCGAATCTCTAATTGACCGTCTAATTTTTTACATAATTGGTTACATAAAAAGAATGTTAACCCCGAGCTGTGATTGTATCTATCGACCAGTGTTTGGCTGAGGAAAGGATAATTAAGGTTACTGATCTCTTCGTCAGAAATACCCGCGCCGGTATCAATTATCTGAATAAGCAGTTGCTCAGGGTGACCCGGTTCGTGGTCAACATTTAGCGTGATTTTACCGTAAGCCGTCGTAATAATGGAGTAATGCAGCAACAGTGAAAGTATTTTGCGTAATACTTTTTCATCGCCGATATAATTCTGGTCAATATTGACACGGTAGTGATTAAACAGAGTCAACCCCTTGCGATTAATCGCCGGCAGCAACTCCAGCAGTAGATCGTCGATTAATGCTGATAGAGAGAAACTTTGCTGCTCCGGTTGCCAATCTTGTGTTTCCAGACGAGTCAGCAGGGTGATGTTGTCAATCAACTCAATGATATCTTCAGATTGTTCGACCAATTTAGCCGTCAATTCATGCTGCGACTCAACATCAGTGGTGTTTTGTAATGTTTTGGCTAGCTGGTTGAGCTGATTCACCGGCTGATTCAACTCAATCCCCAAATTATGCAACATCAGTTTCCGTGCTTGCAGGCTCTTATCATATTCACGTCTGGCTTGTTGCAGCCTTTTATTGACCAACACTTCTTTATCTTGATCATTTAGCAGGAAAAGATAAGTTTCCGGTGAAATTTTGCTGCGGAACATGCGGATTTCGTAAACTTCATTATTCACGGTGCCCTGAATTACCCCATGATGCTGCTCTGCCATATGGGCAATTTTTTGCAGATTAAGGTGGGGCATCAGGTTATCTGCTATCTGATTACTGGCGACCACAGCATTGTTGCTGAAATTATACACCAGCAATCCTTGTGGCAGGCTGGTAATGATTTCCTGGCTCAATGACTTCTGCGTTTCTAATTGATCGACCATCTCGGCGCTAGGGCGTACGAATTGGCGGCGAATAAAATAGATTCCTACCACGGCCAATGACAGCAGCAGAATATTGGCCAGGATCAGCCAGAAGTTGTTCCTCAGCAAATCGATGGCCAGCACACTGATCGGCACACGATAAACAATTTTCAGTGTGGCGTTTGTCAGCGGGGCGGAGAATTCAACCCAGTAGCCATTGAGTGTCACACTGGCTGCGGCAATATCCTCTGGAGCCATACCTTCATTAATGGGGGTTTTATCCTGTTGAAGCAGAAAGCTCGAACGCGCCATATTGGGCGGAATTAGGTCATTAATGGGCAAATCAAAGGCAATAACGGTCGCCAGATGACCGGGATGGTTAAAGGTGGTTCGTAGCGTAAAATAGTAGGCATTCTGGAAGCGCAATTTTCGCAGTGGCGAGAAACTTTCTCTTTCATCTAAGGTATTGGCCTGCTGGAGCATTTCTGCCCGGCGAGACTCTGCCGCAGCCGTCAAGTAACTCTCTTTAAAGCGCGAAGTGACTTCTTTTAAGGCCTGAGTGGTAATGAGTGCCAGACTATTATCTTGGCCGTTCAGATAATACATTGAGTAGGTATCATTCTGGGAGCCCCAGTGGTTGTCGAGATAATCGGACAACTGCAATGTCATAGGCAGCGTTGCGGGCTCGTGATTACCAAAAATGACGGCGTCAGTTTTTCTGCGCGGCTTTTCAATATAGTAAATGTCGGGGCGCAGACGGATTTCCTGCGCAGTGAGAATATGCTTATCAGATAGAGTAGGGTTATTGGCTAAATCATAGATTTGATAAGTATGGTAACGATAGTCATCAATACGTTGCTGCAAACCGGTGGCAATATTGGTTAATGCGTGCTTTTTATCTGTCAGATAAGCATTGGTATAGTTGTAGCCATACAACCCCATCGTGATGAGCAGCAATACAATAAATAGCCAGAAGCAGCGAGTAATATTAACTGAACTGGTGGATGGCGAATTATTTTGCATAGAAATAATGCATATTCCTTGGTTAGCGCGTGACCGCTCTGGCGCTGGCAGTCACTGTCAGTAATAACAGGGCCACACAGCCAAAAGCGACCGATAAGTTACTTAACTGGGCGACAAAACCAATTGCCGCTGGGCCAGCTAGAATCCCGGCATAGCCGATAGTGGTAATGGATGCGACGGCCAAATTGGCTGGCATCACCGTTTGATTACCCGCGGCAGTGAACAAGATGGGCACCACGTTTGAGGCACCCAACCCCACCAGCATAAAGCCGATAATGGCGGCGAGTGAGTTATCAATACTTATCGCGGTAATTATCCCAATAGCGGCGCACAAACTGCCGCCTAATAATACCTTGTATCGGCCCAATCCGTTGACAATCCGATCGCCATTTAAGCGCCCGAGAGTCATCGCGATGGCAAATACGGCATAGCCCATACCGGCCTGAGAGGGTTCCATGCCGCGCAATGTCGTGAGGAAGACAGCACTCCAGTCAAGCATGGAGCCTTCCGCCAGAAACATCACAAAGCATAAAAAGCCGATAAACATCACCCAGCCACGAGGTAAAACAAATAGCGGGCCGTCATGGGGTTCGCCACTGCCATGCAACAGGTTTTTATTGGCTGTCAGTAGCAGGATAATCATTAATACCACGGTGGCAATAATGGCGGTCAATGGGCTTAAACCCAACCATAATAAAGCACTGACGCCACCGGCCCCGGCTATCCCGCCGACACTGAATAGCCCGTGGAAACCGGACATCATTGCCCGACCACTGGCTTTCTCGACAATAACTGCCTGAATGTTCATCGCAACATCTATTATGCCCATCGCGGCACCGAAGATTAACAGCGCCAGAGCCATGGTCAGCGGAGTGTTCATCAAGACCAGCAAGGGTAGGTCGAGGCAGAGTACCGCGCCGGCCAGTAAAATCACGGCCCGACAGCCCCATTTTGCGGTAAGCACCCCAGTCAACGGCATGGCGAGCATTGAGCCGACACCAATACATAATAGCAGTAAGCCCAGTGACGCATCATTTAGACCAATACGCTCCTTGGCAAAAGGGACCAACGGTGCCCATGCGGCCATGCCCAGTCCGGCGATGAAAAAAGCCAGACGAGTCGAGACTTGCTGTGCAACACCTGGTTGCACTGTTGATTGGAGTGTTTTGGTGGTCATGAGGTATCGGATCTGCGATTGATATGAATAATAAATATAGACAGACGTTTCTATCACAAAGCGAAATGCGGGTCGAAGGGATTTATCCGGATTATCATAATACTTGGCAATCTTATGTATTCGCTTGCTGGCATAACCGCTACAGAGGATGAAGATCAATGGCAAAGCGATAGGATTGATTTAATGCAATAATTCTAAACTATATACGTATCTATTCTTGCGTATGTTGCATAAGTGTAAACTAATAGTCATTAATTTTGCTAATCATTTGTCTGGTGCCCATCTAACCTTGTTTTGCTGCCCACGCTAAGTTTCTCTCTATGCTGAAACGATTAATTATGATAATAATCAATTAATTAAATTACACATTAGAAGTCATTTCCTTTGGTTTCAATCTAATTCTTATCATTTCAATTATTAATGATTGTAAATAAAATGGGAAATTTTATTGTACAGTTGTGAAATATCTACTTATATCTAAGTAATGACTCGCCAACTTATTGTTCGAGTTCACATTAAAAAAAATGTATAAAAACTAAATGTACCTATTGTGCTGATTTCTTTGTTGTTGTTAATCACACCAGAAACAAGCTTAGACCCTCTTTATTGAGGTGTTTATTTACCCTCCAGCGTCCGACTTATCAGGGGCTCCCCCAGATATATTCTTACGTGGAGATATCATCTTGCTTGATTTTTGAGGTTATCAATGGCGAATTCAGCGGCTGGTTCAATTGATATTATTTCACGGCAAAATGGGGCATTGATCTCAGAGGTTGCAAGTAACCAGCAGGTTGTCGCGCTTAACGGATTGAGCATTGTGCGTATTCATGGCACGCCGGAAAGTGTTGCCAGCTATGAGCGCCAGGGTAATGACCTGATTTTGCACATGAAAGACGGCACTACCGTGCGCTACCAGCACTTCTTCACCACCGATGGTGTCGGCAATTACAGCGAATTGGTGTTTGATGATGGTATTAATCCACCGATACATGCCACTTTCCCTGCTGCTGTAGGGGCCGCCGCAGTTGCTGGTGATGCCATCTTAGTACCGCAATTTACCGCAATAGACAGTGTGGCTGGTTTGGCTGTTGGTGCCAGCGCCAGCTCTGCCGGGTTATTGGCGGGGGCGCTGGGCTTTCTGGCGATAGCGGGAGGCATCGGCATTGCCGCATCACACCACAGTAATAGCAATTCCAATAACAGCAACTCCGGCGGTAATAACGGCGGTAATGTTGATCCACCGACCAGCAACCCAGACCCCGCAGTGACCTTGAAAGTTAATCCATTGACTGGCGATAACCTGCTCAATAGCAGTGAGGTCAATGTTAGCCAAACATTGAGTGGCACCACCACCGGTGTTGCGGCTGGGCAATCGGTCAATGTCAGCATTAACGGCACGACCTACACCACGAAAGTTGCAGCGGATGGCTCGTGGAGCATTTTACTTCCGGCCTCGGTATTGCAAGGTTTACACGATGGTAGTTATACCGTCGTGGTCACCGTTTCAAATGGTAGCGGCCAGACTGCGGAGCAAACTGTGACTCTGGTCGTTGATACCACAGCCCCCACCCTGACAATTTCTCCGGTCGCCGGGGATGGCATTATCAATGCGGCAGAAGCCAAAGCAACAGTGGCGATTAGCGGGACGTCATCGGCCATTGGTGCCACCGTCACTGTGGTCTTCCATGGAAAAACCTACACCGGCACGGTGCAAAGTGATGGTCGCTGGAGTGTGAATGTCCCTGCCAGCGATCTGGTTGGGCTGGCTGATGGTTCACAAGCGATATCTGCTACGGTAAGTGACAGTGCCGGTAACAGTGCCAGTGCTAGCGGGAGTGTCACCATTGATGCCGATCCTGCCAACCTCCCTAATTTGGCGCTAAATGACTTTGCCGTAGACAATAACCTTAACGGGGCAGAGCAAAAAGTCAGTCAGACATTGAGCGGCACAACCAGCCATGTTGAGGCTGGCCGCTTAGTCCTCATCACATTGAATAATAAAACTTATACCGCCACTGTCGGGGCTGATGGCAAATGGAGCACTCAGATTCCGGCGGCAGACTTGGCAATGATTGCCAATGGCAGCACCACTATTCATGCACAGGTCACGGATATCGCCGGTAACCCGGCCAGTAAAGACAGCATTATCACCGTCGATAGCACCCAGGGCGGTTTGGGTATCAACACCGTCGCGGGCGATAACCTGATAAATGCCATCGAAGCACAAACTAACCTTAGCGTAACTGGCACGTCGGCGGGCTTGGCTCTAGGCACACAGGTTACCGTCACTTTAAATGGCAAAACTTATACCGGCTTAGTTGATGCAGATGGCAACTGGAGTGTACTTATCCCTAAAGGGGATTTAGCCTTACTGGCTGATGGTTCAATAACATTAACTGTTCAGGCCACTGGTGTACCAGACAGTAGCCTTGCACTCGGTATTTACACCCACAGCTTGCCAGCCGTTAACATTAATCAACCTTTTGGTGATGGGAAGCTCAATGGCGCTGAAGTCAATGTAAGCCAAACCGTCACCGGGTCAACAGGGGTGACGGGAGCGGGTCAGACCGTCTCGGTGAGCTTTAACGGTGTGACGTATCAGGCGACAGTCGACATTAATGGCAGTTGGTCATTAGTTTTACCCCCCGCGGCCTTACAGGCATTGGGCCAAGGGAGTCTACCGCTGGTGGTGACGGTCAGCGACGCCGCAGGTAACAGTGATAGCCAGTCGCTGGTGGTTAACGTCGATACTCAAGCACCGACGCTAGTGGTAAATCCGGTGGCCGGTGACGGTATAATTAACGCCATTGAAGCCGCAGCAGTGATAACACTCAGTGGGCGCAGTTCCGAGCTAGGCGGTACAGTCACCATCACTTATGAAGGGAAAACCTATACCGCAACCGTCTCGTCGAATGGCTCTTGGGCGGTTAATATTCCTGCCAATGATCTCTCTGCTATTGCAGATGGTAGCCACCCATTAACCGCCACCATAACCGATGCCGCAGGCAATACGACCAGCGTCACCTCGAATGTGACGTTAGATGCTAACCCGGCTAATTTGCCGACCCTGACCATTAACACCTTTGCCGGTAACGATATTCTGGATGGAGCAGAGCAGCGAGTCGACCAGATAATCAGTGGGCTGGCCACGAAAGTGGAAGCCGGTCGAGTCGTGACCATCATACTGAATGGCAAAACCTATACGGCGGTTGTCGCGGCAGATGGCAGTTGGAGCACGAAAGTTAGTGCGGCTGATTTAGCTTTATTGGCAAACGGCAGCACCAACATTACGGCAACAGTCACCGATGTGAGCGGTAACCCCGCCGCTGGTACCCACAATATAACTATTGATAATTATTCGTCGGGGCTGGGTATCAATCTGGTTACCGGCGATAACTTCATCAATGCTGCTGAAGCGGCGGCAGGAGTGACGGTCAGCGGTACCTCGTCCAATGTTAATAGCGGCCAAACTGTCACCCTGACACTGAATGGCAAAACCTATACCGCAACAGTGGGCGCGGGGGGCAACTGGAGCACTCAGATCCCGGCAGGGGATCTGGCGCAGTTAGCGGATGGCAGTGTGACGTTATCTGCTGCTACCACCGATGCTGCTGGCAACCCGGTCAACAGCACCACTAGCTTGGGAATTTATACCCATGCATTACCTACCGCCAGCCTGATTCCTCCTTTTGGCGATGGCATACTCAATAGTGCGGAAGCCGCGCTGGGTCAAACATTGCGCGGCAGCACCGGCATTGCGGGCAGTGGTCAGCAGGTGAGTGTGACACTCGCCGGTGTGACCTACTCAGCCACGGTTGCCGCCGACGGCAGTTGGACATTGTTGCTACCCACCAATGTGTTGCAAGGCTTGGGGCAAGGTAATCAGCCGCTGGTGATTACCGCCAGTGATGCAGCCGGTAATAGCAATATCCTAAACAGCCAATTTAAGGTTGATACCCAAGCGCCCGGTTTATCCGTTGCGCCAATTGCGACGGATAATATTATCAATGGCGCAGAGGCGGCGGCGAGTATTACGGTGAATGGCAGTTGTACAGAGATTGGTGCCATTGTGAAGGTCACTATTGGCGGGCAACTCTACACCGGTGTGGTGCAGCCTAATGGCAGTTGGAGCATCACTATCCCTGCCGGGGCATTGTCATCCCTCAGTGATGGGAGTTATCTGGTTAGTACCCAGGTGCTGGATGCTGCCGGTAACAGCACCACAGTGACCCAAAATGTCACCTTGGATGCCGACCCTCTCAATTTGCCGACTCTCACCATTAACACCTTCGCCGGTAACAATATTCTTGATGGCGCTGAGCAGTTGGTCAGTCAGACCATCAGCGGCAGCACGACTGCAATAGAGGCTGGGCGGGTGATTACCATCACTCTTAATGGCCGAACTTATACCGCGACGGTGGATTCTTCGGGCAATTGGAGTGCGAAAATCCCGGTAGTTGATCTGGCGTTGCTGGCTAATGGTATGACCAGCATCACGGCGACTGTCAGCGATGTGAATGGCAATGCGGCCAGTGGTAGCCAGGGTATTATCGTCAACAATGCTCAGAGCGGGATTGGTATCAGCCCGTTGACCGGTGACAATCTGATCAACGCACAAGAGGCGGCAGCAGGTGTCACTGTTAATGGCACCTCCAGTAATCTCAATCCTAATCAGACGATTATCCTGACGCTGAATGGCAAAACTTACTCCGCTATCACCGGGGTCGGTGGCAATTGGAGCTTGAATATACCCGCCGGTGATTTAGCCCTGTTATTGGATGGTAAAGTAACATTGACCGCTACCGCAACTGACAGCACGGGCAATATTGTCTCCACCAGCAGCGAGCTTGGGATCTATATCCATACGCTGCCAGCACCCATCACTAATCTGCCCTTTGGTGATGGCACGCTAACGAAAGTCGAGGCGGGCATCAGCCAGAGCTTAAACGGCTCCACCGGTATCTTGGGGGCCGGACAGAGCGTGATGGTGACTATCGGGGGCAAAACCTATGCGGCACTGGTCGGCAATGACGGCCAGTGGTCACTAACATTACCCAGCAGTGTATTGCAGGGGCTGGCGCAAGGCGGGCAGTCAATTTCAGTCTTGGTGACGGATGCCGCCGGTAACAGCAATAGCCAGATTACCCCGATAACGGTAGATACTCTGGCCCCTGAGTTATCGGTGGGGCCAATTGCTGGTGATGGAGTGATAAATGCCAGTGAAGCGGCAGCCAGTATCTCGGTATTTGGTACTTCCAATGACGTTGGGGCCACCATCAATGTGGTGATTAACGGTCAAACTTACAGCACCACGGTAGGTATTTCCGGGAGTTGGAGTGTGAGTATCCCCGCCAACACCCTGAATCTATTGGCGGACGGAAGCTACCCGATTACCATTTCGGCCACCGACAGTGTGGGGAATACCACCACCCAAGTGAGCAATATTACACTGGTGACTCACGCGGTTCCGGCCCCCTCACTGAATATTCCCTTTGTTGATGGTTACCTTAATGCAGCAGAAGTGACCACCAGCCAGACACTGACCGGCTCCACCGGTGTCAGTGGTGCAGGGCAGACGGTGGTAGTGACGGTGGGTGGTGTTGCCCATCAGCTGGTTGCCGACAATAACGGCAACTGGCAACTCACTCTACCGCCATCTGAATTACAAAATCTGCCCAACGGCAATCTGACCATTTCGGTTACGGCCACGGACAGTGCAGGCAACAGCAGCACCTTCACCGGTGGTGCCATTGTGGATAAAGTTGCGCCAGCATTGGTGGTAGACCCTATCAGTGGCGACAATATTATCAATGCCACCGAAGCATTGAGTACCGTCAATATCACCGGGAGCGCGCCATTGTCAGACGCCGGGCGTATGGTTTCTGTAGTGCTAAACGGTGTGACCTACAGCAGTCTGGTTCAATCGGATGGCACCTGGAGTATTCCGCTGAGCAACACGCTGTTGCAAAGCCTGACTGATGGCAATTATCCGATTCGAGTTACCCTCAGCGACAGCGCTGGCAACCAGACAGTTGTCGATCGCACCCTGATAATTGATGCTGACTCGGCTAATCTGCCGACAGTTACCATTAACACTATCTCAGGCGATAACTTTATTAATCGCATTGAATATGCGCAGGACGCACTCATCAACGGGGTGTCGACCCATGTAGAAGCGGGGCGCACTGTCACCGTCACTCTTGGTGGCAAGAGCTACACGGGCATCGTACAAAGTGATGGTCGCTGGCAAGTGACAGTCCCGGCGGCAGATGTGAATCTATTGCCGGAAGGGCCTTCCACAGCAGTGGCGACGGTCACTGATCTGGGGGGGAACCTTACCAGTGGTAGCCATCAGGTGACGGTGATTGCCTCTCTGGCTGACCAACCCTCCTTAACGGTTGCGACAGTCACCAGTGACGACATCATCAACTATCAGGAAAGTCAGTCAGCACTGACCATCAGTGGCAACAGCTTGCATGTGCAGGCAGGGCAAACAGTGACGATTGGCTTGCACGGTAAATACTATCAGGCGGTGGTACTGGCCGACGGTAGCTGGAGTGTCTCGGTGCCTGTCGCGGATGTACAGGCGCTACCGCAGGGCACTAATGTCATTACCGCCACGGTAAATGATGTGGCACAAAACCCGGCCAACACCAGCCACAATGTCACGGTTGATACTCACCCGCCGATCCTCACTGTTGATGTCCAAACCAGTCTCGACAATGTATTGAATCTGGCTGATGCCTTGCTGGGGGTGGTTGTCAAAGGAACCTGCGCCGGTGATGCCGGGCTTACCGTGACAGTCACACTTAATGGTCGTGATTACAAAACTACGGTGCAGAGTGATGGCACCTGGAGCCTGACGATTCCATCGGCAGATTTGTTGCTCTTGGGGGATGGCACTCTGGCGGGGGGGATTAAAGTCAGCGTAACGGATATCGCCGGTAATGAAAGCCACGATATTACTGATATCACAGTGGCTATCAATGATGTGCCGACACTGACAATTGCGCCGCTCTTTGGCGATAACATATTGAGTGTTAACGAGATAAGTGCAAATGCAACCTTGACGGGCAGCTGTGACCATTTGGCTGTCGGTACCGCGGTTGTGGTGTCGATTAATGGTAAAGATTACCCCGGCAGTGTGACATCGGCTGGGGTCTGGACGGTTAATATCAGCGCCGCAGCTTTGCAAAGTCTGGCTGACGGTAAGACTCAAGTGACGGTCAGTGCTATTGATGCGGACACGGGAAACAGTGCCTCAGCCAGCGCCAACCTCGATATTTTAATTCATAACGTCCCCAATATTACTCTGCCAGCCTTGCCGTTTGGTGATGGTTACCTAAACAAGCTAGAAGCCGCCGCCAGCCAGACGCTGACCGGGAACAGCGGAGCCACCGGGAGTGGGCAAACCATCACGCTGAAAATTGATGGCGTGAGCTACCCGGCCACGGTGGCTACTGATGGAACCTGGACTTGCACTCTGCCAGCCGGGGCATTAAGTGGGTTATTGGACGGATCACATACGATTTCGGTCACAGTGACTGACCGGGTGGGTAACAGCGATACTGAGTCGGTTAACTTCAACTCTCAATTGGTGCTTAGCCCAGCCCCTACGTTTGATACCGGGCCAATTATCAATGGTATTCTCAATGCGGCTGAAGCCGCCGCTGGCGGAATTTTAACCGGAACCACCGGGATTGTGGGCGATAAGCTACAACAGGTCACCGTCTATATTAATGGCACCGGTTACGCGGCAACTGTCACCGAAGACGGTAAATGGACCTTGACCTTGACGCCAACCGTGTTGCAAGCCCTGCCGGAGGGAACTTGGGTTGTCACGGTTACCGCGCAAGATGCGGCGGGCAATACCGGCTCCCTGAGCGGAAACGTGGAGGTCATGACCCATAATTTACCGCAGCCAACACTGACATTGCCATTTGGCGATGGAGTACTAAACCATTTGGAGGCGTTGACTGGGCAGACATTGACCGGCACCACTGGGGTGACGGGCAGCGGGCAAACAGTGGCTATCTCTATTGATGGCCGGTTGATACAAACTGTGATTGCCGGTGCGGATGGCAGTTGGTCACTGCCACTGCTGACGGGGCTATTAACCGGGTTAAGTGGCGGCTCACATACCATTGGCGTGACGGTCACCGATCGCGGCGGCAATGTGGTGGATATTCTGCCAAACCAACCCATCATCTTTATTTCGCAACAGTTGCTGCCGCAGCCAACCATCAATACACCGTCCTTTGGTGCCAGTGTTGATATTGCTGAGGCTGGAGCGGCAATCACTATCACCGGTAAAACCGGGATAATCGGTAATAACCAGAATGTGCAGTTGAAGATTGATGTCGGCGGAATAAGCTACTCTGGTGTGGTCGATCCCATCACCGGCGACTGGACGGTCACTCTCCCGTCAGGGGCACTTAATGGTTTGGTTAATGGTTCACACCAAATTAATGTCATTGTCACTGACTCCGCAGGGAACAGTAATACCGGCTTGCTCGGTTTTGATAGCTTCCTAACGCCATCTCTGCCGACCATTAACACACCGCCGTTTGGCGCAGTACTGAATCTGAATGAGGCCGGGACTGACCAGATATTGACTGGCACCACCGGATTGCTGAACACCGCGCAAACCGTGAAAGTCACCCTCAATGGCAAGCAATACAACGCCGATGTTAATACCGCGACGGGAGTATGGACGGTCACGTTGCCGACGGCAGATTTAAAACTTATTCCTGATGGCAACCCTACTATCAAGGTGGATGTGCTGGATGGCGGCGGTAATAGCGGCAGCAGCTCGCTTAGCATCGGTGTACAAACTCATACTTTGCCAACGGTCACCATTGATACTCCACTCTTTGGCGCTGAACTAGACTTCCTCGAGAGTAAAGTGCCACAGATTATCAGCGGCACCACCACCAATATGGCCGTCGGCAGTCTGGTCAATATTACTTTTGGTGGCCTTAATCTGACCGCGACTGTGGGGCTCAATGGGGTGTGGTCAACCACGGTGAGCAGTGCTCAGTTGGGGAGTTTGGCACCCGGAAATGTGACGATCAATGCATCAGTCACCGACAGTGTCGGCAATGAGGGCCATACCCTCGCTCCAATTAACGTCGATGTGAATATCATTGCTCCTCCGGTGGTGCTCACGATAGATCCAATCACCACTAACAATATTATCAATAAGCTAAATGACCCGCAGGACATCATTATTAGCGGTAACGTTACCGGCGCTACCACTGGCGACACCGTCATACTTAAAATCAATGGCAGCATAATTGGCGTACCGCTCACCATCGGGGTTGATGGGAGTTGGTCAGTGACCCTGCCCAAAGGTGACTTCCCGGATGGCAATTATCAAATAACCGTGTCGTTGGTTGGGGGCACTGCCTCCGAACAGGTCGGACTGCTGGTTGACCGAGTTCCTCCGACCTTGACCCTGGAGCCATTTGCTCTCAACAACATAGTAGATGCGCTGGAATCCAAAGAGCCGCAACTGGTCAGCGGTATTGCCTCAGCGAATGACATTGGCCGCACGGTGACGGTAACGCTAAACAGTAAAAATTAT
Organism: Yersinia alsatica; assembly: GCF_902170305.1. Lineage (GTDB taxonomy): Bacteria > Pseudomonadota > Gammaproteobacteria > Enterobacterales > Enterobacteriaceae > Yersinia > Yersinia alsatica. The sequence continues at coordinate 211,651 of NZ_CABHWW010000026.1, forward strand.
TCGGCTCTGATAGGGGCGGATGGCGCGTGGAGTGTCGCTATTCCGGTGGCCGATTTGCAGGCGTTGCCACAGGGCAATAATACCTTGACGGCGACCTTGACCGACTTGGCGGGAAATAGTGGCAATGCCACGCCAATCACTGTTTTGGTTGATACGGTACCGACACTCATCACCTTGGATGTCAGTGCGCCAATCCTTAACAGCAATCTCCTGGGCTCAATATTGTCCGGGACGGCGCTGGGATCAGAAGGGAAAACCTTAACGCTGACCTTGGGCAGTACCTTACTGACGACAGTGGTAGGAAATGACGGTAAATGGAGTATCAATGTTTTTCCGGCGAATTTATCCGGTATTGCGGATGGCCCACTGGTTGTCGGATTAAGTGTGACAGATACTGCCGGTAACCCAAGCAGCAGCAATGTGACAGTCAATGTCGCGCTCAATAAAGGGTTGGCTCTGGCGGTCGACTCTCTGTTCAACGGCGGCTATCTCAATGCCATTGGCTCGACAGTGGATCAAATTTTGTCCGGTACGGCACAAAATGCCGGTCTGGGTGCCAAGGTAAAACTGACTATCAATGGTGTCGAACTGACGGCCGATGTGGGGGCTAATGGCAAATGGTCGCTGACGCTACCAACGGCACAGCTGAGTCAATTAGCGGATGGCCCGCTGTCACTGGATCTCACGATAGTTGATGCCAATAATAATGTGGTGCACGTCAGCCCCGCACCGGTGTTGAATGTGCTGACACACAATCTGCCGACGTTTGGCGCATTAGACCCACTGTTTGGTGCAGATGGCATTCTTAATGCGGTGGAGGCGGCGACAACGCAAACACTGAGTGGGGTGATTAATAATGTGGCTGTAGGGGCGACGGTCACGGTGACCATCGGCACCCAAGTGTTGACCACACAAGTACTGGCCGGGGGTGTGTGGCATATTGACTTACTGCCGTCCCTGCTCGGCGGCCTGCAAGACGGTAGTTTACAGGTTAATATTTCGGTTAAAGATGTGGCGGGGAATATCGTCAATACCCAAGCCACGGCCAATGTTCTTATCCATAATCTGCCGCAGGTTAGCCTTAATCCTATCTTTGGCGATGGTATTCTTAATGCGGCTGACTTGCTGCTAACCCAAACCATCAGCGGCACGATTAAAAATCTGCCTGCCGGTGCCAAGGTCACCATTAAATTGGGGACGGCGTCGCTAGAGGCAACCGTGAATGCGGATGGCACTTTCAGTGTGCCAGTCGATGCTAGCATATTGAATGGCTTGCTCGCCGGTACCCTCAATGTCACTGCCACGGTGACCGATTCTGCCCAGAACAGCGGTAGCGCGACGAGCCCATTACTGGTGGATGTGACGCTACCTGTCATCACGCTAAGTCCTATCTTTGATGATAGCAAACTTAGCTTGGCGGATACCGCGATTGCCCAAACCATTGGTGGGGTCGTCAGCGGAGTGACGGCTGGAACTCAGGTCAGTGTCACAGTCGGCGGGAAAACGTTCTTTGCGACCACCGCCGCCAATGGCAGTTTTACGGTGACGCTGCAACCGACTGACTTGACCGCGTTATCGAATGGCAATTTGACGGTCAACGTCTCGGTTACCGACCTAGCCGGTAACACCGGAGCAGCATCCGGCAATGCCAATGTCATTATCAATAATGTGCCTAAGCTGGTACTGAACCCGATTTTTGGTGACGGGCTGCTGAGCATTTTGGATAGCCAAAAGGCGCAAACTATCGGCGGGACGGTCGTCAATGGCATTGCCGGTACGCAGATACTGGTTCAGGTGGGTACTAACCAACTGACGGCAATTGTGGCGGGCGATGGCTCGTGGAGCCTGCAGGTTCCGACCAATATATTGAGTGGGTTGTTGGATGGTAGCCAAACAATCAGTGCATCCTTGGTTGATAGTGTCGGTAATACCAGTAGCGCCAGCGGGTTAGTCAATGTGCTGATTCATGCCCAACCGACACTGTCAGTCAATCCTATTTTTGGCGATGGCATCCTGAGTGTGGCGGATTTGCTGGTGGCGCAGACCATCAGCGGCACTACCACCAATGTGGCATTGGGCACCCAAATTAATATTACGCTAAATGGTAAACCCTACGTTGCCACGGTTGGCGCGGGGGGGAACTGGAGTGTACTGGTTCAACCTATTGATTTAAAAACATTGGTGACCGATGGTAACCTGACAGTGACTGCCGAGCTGCAAGATGCTGTGGGTAATCTGGCCAACGGTTCTGGCATTCTGAATGTGATAGCCAATGGTTTGCCGACCCTGACACTGGACCCTATCTTTGGTGATGGTCTACTCAATGCTGCTGATGCACTCTTGACCCAAACCATCAGTGGGCACAGTACTTTTGCCGCCGGATCCAATCTGAGTGTGACTGTCGGTAATCTGACGCTAAATACCACCGTAAAAGCTGACGGCACTTGGAGCATTGCGGTATCGCCATTGATGTTGGCTGGTCTGCTGGATGGGAGTTTTACCGCCAGTGCCAGCTTGACTAACGCCGCCGGGCACAGTACCAGCGCCACCGCGCCCGTTACGGTTGGGATCAGCTTACCAACACTGACACTGAATCCTTTCTTTGCCACCGATCACTATCTCAATGGCGCTGAATCAACCGCGGCACAAGTGATTTCCGGTACCAGCACCCACGCCGCCGGCTCGCAGATTAAGGTGACCATCGGTAGTACGGTTCTCACTGGAACCATTGCCAGTGATGGTAGCTGGAGTGTGCCGATTACGCCGTCACTTCTGACCGGTCTGGCGGACGGTTCCGCCAAAATTGCTGTCTCGGTCACTGATGCCGTCGGCAATCAGGTCGCGGTAGACACTGATTTCACAGTAAAAACCCATGCCTTACCGCTCTTGGGGGTCGACGTGCTTGGCAATGTCGGCAATCTGTTGCAACTGCCGGCTAACGGACTGACTGTTTCTGGCTCCAGCTTAAATGTGTTGCCCAATACTAAGGTCACCGTGGTTCTGCTGGGGCAATCCCTTGAGGGCACGGTCGACAGCACGGGCCACTGGAGTGTCAAATTCTATGGGAGTTTCCTTAGTGCATTGAATGTTGTCAGCATATTGACCACCACGGTGGCGGTATCGGTCACCGATGAAGCCGGTAACCACAAAGCGATCGCGGTCGGTTTGCTCTCGGGCTCGGGGATTCAGTTACTCTCTGCTGACCAGGATATTCAGGCCGCCAGTATGATGGTCACCCCTGACAGTGATTTATCGCATTCTGCCAGCGCAACCAATCAAACAGAGACAAGCCAAAACGTGGCGACCACTAGCGAGCACTCGGCCGACTCGGTTGCGGCTCAATCAGCCACTGCTCAGGTGGAGTCCACAGCTGCTGAATCGCTGACTGCGCCTATCGACAGCACGTTGACCACCACGGTGACCGAAGGCGGCTATACCATCGGCGGCGTCACGCTCAATCTGGCGGATGGTGTGGTGATGTCCGGTGAAGCACTGGCCGGCAGCAGCGGCGCAGATGTTTTCACAGTCAATTCCCTGAATTTCAACCATATCGACGGCGGTTTGGGGATGGATACCTTGCTGCTGGGCGGGACTCATCAGGTCCTGGATCTGACCAGTTTGGGGCTGAAGGTGGAGCATATCGAAATCATTGATTTAGGTAATAGCGGCACCAACAGTATCCAGCTTGATTTGCATGATGCGCTGACGCTAACCGATAAACCGCAAGATGACTTGTTGATTAAAGGAGCAGAGGGCGGGCAAGTCACACTCAGCAATACGCCAGACGGAGTGTGGAGCAGTGTCGGGCAACGCAATGTTGATGGGCAAGCATTTGACGTCTACCACAACTCATCACTGGATAGCAGCAACACATTGGGAGATGTGTTGATTCAGCACGGTTTGCAAGTGCATTTAGTGTGAAACCACCGGCTCGGTTAAGAGCAAAAAACACTTAGAAAATGATCGGCACGGGAGTATGTCGGCGATGAATAGAAAAATAAGCGGCTTTACTGGCCGGTGCATTCCCGGCGCATTATGGGGTATTACGGCGTTAATCACACTGGGAGGGCCGCCGCTGTGGGCGGCACAACCCCCACCGGTGGCGGCTTTTAACTGGCAGGCCGCACCGAGCGAAGAGCAATTGGCGGAGCTCAGCTTGCGTGAAGCTATCTTGCGGGCTTTTGCCCGTAATCCGCAAATTGCCCAAGCGGCGGCGCAGATCAAAGTGGGGCAAGGTGATTTGGATATCGCCGAAAGTGGCTGGTATCCGCAAATTTCCCTACAAGGCACGACCGGGAAATCGCATCAAACCGACTCTGCTGGCAGCTTAAATAGCAATGCTTCTGCCGGGGTTCAACTGAGCCAACTATTGTATGACTTCGGTAAAACCGGCGGCAGTATTGATGAGCAACAAGCGCTGTCAGATGCTTATCGCTATGAACTGTTTAACACCATGACCGCGGTGGGGCTGAGTACGGTTCAGGCTTATTTGCAGGTCAAGCGCTATCAGGCATTAAGTGTGGTCGCGCGCAGTAATATTGCCTCGCTGGAAAGTGTTAAAGAGACTGCCCAACTCAGGGCTGATGCTGGCTTGAGCTCGCAATCTGATGTTTTACAAGCCGAAACCCGCATCGCCGGTATGGTTGCCACGTTGGAACAGTATCGCGCGCAGCAGCGTTCAGCGCAGGCGCAACTGACGGTCTTGACCGGTGTTGTGTCCGACAATCTGCCGGATCTCCCCAAAGATCTGCTCAAGCAAAAAATCACGCTCAACGCTATTCCTTACGATACCAGCAGCGCAGTGCGCAGTGCCGAGGCTAAGCAGCAGGCCGCCATGCAGCGGGTGCGGCAGAGTCAGGCGCAACACTGGCCAACCTTAAAGATTCAGGCGGGCCGGACACGCTATGAAAATGACTCCCGCTCTTATTGGGATGATCAGGTGCAACTGGCAGTTGAAGCCCCGGTTTATCAGGGCGGCGCGGTGAGTGCCAAAGTTCGTGCGGCAGAAGGTGCGCGCGCGGCGGCACAGGCGGAAGTTGAAAAAGCCAAGCTGGATGTGAATCAAAAAGCCGCAACGGCATACGCCGACATGATTGGTGCCATACAGCGCCAGCAAGCAGGGGAGCAGCAACTGGAAAGTGCCCGCCATACCCGCAGTGTCTATCAGGATGAATATAAGTTAAGCAAACGCAGCCTGAATGACTTACTGAGTGTTGAGCAGGATGTATCACAGGCAGATTCAATGCGATTGATGGCGCTCTATGACGGCTGGGATGCCACCGCGCGCTATGCCTCGGCGGTCGATAATTTGGTCGATATGCTCGGTATCGACCGGGTTGCTCAAAGTGGCGAAAGGTTACCGACACTCTGATAGCGGTATTTTCACCTGCCACTGACGGGGTGGGGTATCGGGTTTCATTGACGCAAATGTGCGCGCAACAGGGGTAACATGACAACGCAATCTACGCCAACAGAAGTCTGGATAACCGCAATGGCGAGGGTTGCCAGCCGTTATGGCAAACCCGCTGATGTTAATTTTCTGACCCAGCAAATGCGCTGGTTTGAGCAATTAAATGGCTTGCGTCAACTGGAGCGACTCAGTGGCCTGCTGGGTTTGCAGGTCAACGTGATGCCATTGAAGAAAGTCCGCTGGCGCAATGAACTGCTGCCGGTGTTACTGGAATTGGAACCCGGCAGTGTGGCGGTATTAGAACACCTGAGTGATGACGAGCAGGTGAGTTATTGGCTCAGTGATGGCGGTGATGTGATTCGTGAGGCGAGCCTACCCGAGTTGCTGGCGCGCAGTCAGGGGCGGGTGGTTATGGTGGGCACCGCCATGCGCGGCCGTGATCAACGGATTGATGAGTTTGTCAGACCCTATCGCAAGCACTGGTTCTGGCAAAACTTCCGGGGTGCCGGGCGTAAAATTGCTGAGATCTCTCTCGCCTCGGTGCTGGGTAATGTGCTGGCACTGGGGGGGATTCTGTTCTCCATGCAAGTCTACGACCGGGTAATTCCAGCACAGTCTTACGCTACATTGTGGGTGCTGTTCTTCGGTGTGTTGCTGGCCGCGGTTATGGAGTATGTCATTCGGCTGACCCGGACTCAGATCTCTGATTTGATGGGTAAAAAAATCGACCTCAATGTTTCGTCGATGCTGTTTGTCCGCGCGATGGCGATTAAAAATGAAGCTCGCCCCAAGTCGACTGGCTCCTTTATTTCTCAACTGCGTGAAATTGATCAAGTTCGTGAATTACTCACATCCACGACGGTAGGGGCAGCGGCCGATATGCCGTTCGTGCTGCTGTTTCTGGTCATCATGGCTTTTATGGGTGGCCCTCTGGTTATTATCCCGCTATTGGCTATTCCGCTAATTGTTATCCCCGGCTTATTGATTCAGTTCCCCATGGCGAAACTGGCGAAGGAAGGAATGCGTGAAGGGGCACTGCGCAATGCCATTTTGGTTGAAACCATTGAAGGTATTGAAGATATCAAAGCATTGCAGGCCGAACCTTATTTTCAGCGCCAATGGGAGCAAACCCACGAGGTGAGCGCGGCGGTGGGGATGAAACAGCGCTTATGGGGCGCGCGCCTTACCGGTTGGGCCTCGACAGTTTCACAATTGACCTATGCGGGCATGCTGGTTTTTGGCACCTATCTGGTGTTGGCCGGGGAGATAACCACCGGGACACTGGTCGCCAGCAGTTTGCTCTCCTCAAGAACTATCGCGCCGTTAATGCAACTGACCATGGTTTTCTCGCGTTGGCAACATGCGAAAAGCGCCATGACCGGCTTGAATGAATTACTCAAAAAACCCCTAGATCGCCCAGATGAGAGTGAATTGGCTCACTGCCCGATACTGAACGGCCACTATCAGCTGCACAACCTGCAATACACCTATGATGAAGAGAAAGGGCAAAGCGTCATTGCGATTGCATCTCTGGAAATCAAACCCGGTGAGAAGGTGGCAATTCTGGGCAAAGTAGGGGCCGGTAAATCTACTTTACTGAAGCTGTTAGCCGGTCAGGCCAGTGCCACGCAAGGCAAAGTGGTGATTGACGGAGTTGATATCAAGCGGATAGAACCGGCAGATTTACGCCGTCAACTGGGCTTTCTGTCGCAGGACTCTCGCCTGTTCTTTGGCTCACTGCGGCAAAACCTGATGCTGGGCCACCCCCATGCCAGCGAGCAGGAGATGATTCAGGCGCTGCGGATCAGTGGCGCAATCGCCATGGTGCAGCAGGATGCGGCTTGCCTTGATCGGATTATTAATGAAGGGGGGCAAGGGTTATCCGGCGGGCAGCGGCAGATGGTATTGCTGAGCCGGATGATTTTACGTAATCCACAGGTTGTACTGATGGATGAACCGACGGCGTCAATGGATGAACAACTGGAAGATTATGTCATTCGTCAAATGGATAGCTGGTTGGATGGCCGCATGTTGGTGCTAGTGACCCATAGACCTGCATTATTAAAATTGGTAGACCGCATCATTGTGATGGATAACGGCCGAGTGGTGGCTGATGGCCCGCGCGACCATATTCTCAATGCGATGAGCAATAAATCTCAACAAGGTGCTGCCTAACAGGAGTTGGTCATGAGCAATCTCAGCCTGCAACAAGAAAGGGTACAGCAGGAGCGGCGCATGTCGGCCATTGTGTGGCTCATGCTGGTGGGGATGATAGTGATGTTTATCTGGGCTTATTTCGCCACGCTGGATGAAGTCACTGTGGGTACTGGGAAAGTGACGCCCTCGAGCCGCGCGCAGCTAATAGAGAGTCTGGATGGCGGTATCATTAATGAGTTGCTGGTGCATGAAGGGGCTATCATCAATAAAGGGCAAATTCTGGCCCGCCTTGATCCCACCCGTTTTCAATCTAACTACGGCGAAGCCGCCGCCAGAGTGCGTACTTTGCGCGCCTCTTCAGAACGCTTGCGCGCTGAGCTCACCGGTGCGGCATTGGCTTTCAGTGTCGATACCTTAAAAGAGCCGGAACTGGTGGCGCGCGAGACTCAGTTCTATCTCTCTCGCCGGCAAAATCTCAATGAAACTGTCAGCAATTTGCAGCAATCACTGAAACTGGTCCAGCAGGAGCTGCGCATGACCGAACCGCTGGTGGCTAAAGGTGCCGCCAGCCAGGTCGAGGTGATCCGGCTACAGCGGCAAGTCAGTGATCTGCGAGGCAAAATTGATGAAGCTCGCAACCAGTATGCGGTTAGAGCCAGAGAGGAGCAGCTTAAAAATAATGCCGATTTAGATGCACAGTTGCAGGTGGTCTCCGGCAAGCAGGATCAACTCACGCGAACCACACTCATTTCACCGGTTCGTGGGATCGTAAAGGATATTCAGGTTTCCACCGTCGGGGGGGTGCTGCAACCCGGCGGTAAGTTGATGGAAATCGTCCCTATCGAAGAGCAATTATTGATTGAAACGCGTATTAACCCGCGTGACATTGCTTACATCCGCCCCGGCTTACCGGCGACGGTAAAGATAACCGCTTATGATTCATCCATCTACGGCAATCTGAATGGCGAGGTAGAGACGGTGTCGCCGGATACCTTGCAAGATGAAGTTAAACGAGACCAATTTTACTACCGTATTTATGTGCGCACTAATCGGGCTGATTTGACGAATAAAGCCGGGAAGTCATTTCCAATATTACCGGGAATGGTGGCGAGTGTAGAAATTAAAACCGGGCAGAAAACGGTATTAGACTACCTAATAAAGCCGTTGAATAAAGTGAATGAAGCATTGCGGGAGCGCTAATAATGCTGCTTAATTATTTGTCTCTATTGGCGTTTTACAGTTGACGCTGAATGCCCTTTATTTGCTGATAAATTTTAAACTATGCCAATAAATAGTTGGATGCTAGTTAACCAATCAGGCTAATTATTAGCCCGTGATGTTTAAGCTATTCGTGCTCAAATATTATGATGAAACTATATGTTTTGCCTATTATTTCATTTTGGAAATATGCCCATCATTATAAATATACTTCACTATATATATTGCAGACAATAAAAAAGCCGGTCAAAAGACCGGCCGTAACACTAACGAATTATCTGGCCGCGGAGGCCACAATGAAAGTAATAGTAAAATAATGATGATAGCGGATTTATTATAGTTGCTGTTTCTAAGATATTACTTGTCAATTTGTGCGGTATGAATTTTCTTGTAACTTATTGTATTTATTTAAAAAATAATCATTCTTGATTATAGGTGCTATATTTCTTGGTATTTTCTATTTTTGTGAAAGTTCGCCACCATTTACATTTTGAAATGATTTTTGGACATATGAAACATTATCCGAGACTTGGTAGCATTTTCTGTATAGATAAATCCTAATCTTATTACCACAATAGAATAACCCCATTGGGATTATATGCTCGCAAGAGCAGTGGCATAGTTAGATCTAATAATTAGAGGATAATAACGATGAAACTTCGAGTTCTTTCCCTGCTTGTTCCAGCCTTATTAGTCGCAGGTAGTGCAGGCGCGGCTGAAATTTACAACAAAGACGGCAACAAGCTGGATCTGTACGGCAAAGTCGATGGTTTGCATTATTTTTCTGATGATAAGAGCAAAGATGGCGACCAGTCTTACATGCGTTTTGGCCTGAAAGGCGAAACTCAGATTAGCGACCAACTGACCGGTTACGGCCAGTGGGAATATCAGGCAAATTTAAACAAAGCTGAAGATCAAGACCAAGGTAACTTTACCCGTATTGGTTTCGCTGGTTTGAAATTTGCTGATTACGGCTCTTTCGATTATGGCCGTAACTATGGTGTGCTTTACGACGTAAACTCATGGACTGACGTACTGCCAGAGTTCGGTGGCGATACTTACGGTGCGGATAACTTCCTGTCACAACGTGGTAACGGCATTGCGACTTACCGCAACACCAACTTCTTTGGCTTGGTTGATGGCTTGAACTTTGCTCTGCAATATCAAGGCAAGAACGGCAGCGGCACTGAAACCAACAATGGCCGTGATGTACAAGGTCAGAATGGTGACGGTTACGGTATGTCCGTATCTTACGACCTTGGTTGGGGCGTGAGTGCGTCTGCTGCGATGGCAAGCTCTCTGCGTACTACTGATCAAAATAAACTGGCATATGGTCATGGTGATCGTGCTGATGCCTATGCCGGTGGTCTGAAATATGACGCCAACAACGTTTATCTGGCCGCAACTTATACTCAGACTTACAACCAGACCCGTTTCGGTAACTTTAGCAATGACGATGCTGACGCGGTTTACGGCTTTGCTAACAAAGCACAGAACATTGAGTTAGTGGCTCAGTATCAGTTTGATTTCGGCCTGCGCCCATCCGTAGCTTACCTGCAATCTAAAGGTAAAGACCTTGGCAACGGCTATGGTGACCAAGATCTGCTGAAATATGTTGATGTCGGCGCTACTTACTTCTTCAACAAAAACATGTCCACCTATGTTGATTACAAAATCAACCTGTTGGATGAAAACCAATTCACCAAAAATGCCGGTATCAACACTGATGATATCGTAGCGGTTGGTTTGGTTTACCAGTTCTAATCCTGATAACAGGGTAGGTTCTGATAAAACGCGGTCATTTGGCCGCGTTTTTTTATACCTGTCATTGCTGTAACCGAGCAGTAACCCAATCCAGCATCGTTGCGTTTTTGACCAAGCTGGCTTTTTTTGACCAATTTCGGCATGAAGTTTAACCAAACGAACCGAATTTCAATTTTTTCTGAACCAAACACTAGACATATCATCACGCTATAGATGATAATGCCGCTCATTGGAAGGATGGCCGAGTGGTTTAAGGCAACGGTCTTGAAAACCGTCGACTGTAACAGGTCCTAGAGTTCGAATCTCTATCCTTCCGCCAAATTACGCCGGCATAGCTCAGTTGGTAGAGCAACTGACTTGTAATCAGTAGGTCCCGAGTTCGACTCTTGGTGCCGGCACCAATTAAAAGCCCGCTATCTGAATAAGATAGCGGGCTTTTTGCTATGAGCTTTACATCGCGGCTCAGCGAGGCGGGGTGGCTCATATCTATCGAAATGGCGGCAGCTACCGTCGCTGCCGCCAATAGCATTAGCTGTTCTTGGCTAGTTGGGCCACCAGCTGATTAACGCCATCACTCATATTGGTGAATTTAGTCAACTGCGTGCGGGTCACTACCACGAAGACGCCGATATTCTTTTCCGGGATCATGGCCATGTAGGTGATGAACCCGCCGCCGCCACCGGTTTTTTGCATAATTCCCGGTAGTTCATCATTGGGTGCCATATAAACCCATCCCAAACCCAGTGCATCTGCCTGACCGGCAACATCCATCCCTTTTAATGAAACTAAGTCGCGGCGTTGGAAATACAGGGTTTGTTCACGTTTGGCTGAATTCTTACGCGCGCTGTTATCTGAAGATAAGAATTGCTGCATCCAGCGCTGCATATCCTCCGGTGTTGAGTAAATCCCACCGCTGCCAGCGGCGGCTGTGGTGTTCTCACAACGGCTGCTGCCAACACCAACCATCAAACGGCTACATTGCTCTGCCGTCGGGGTGAGGGTGGTATTGCGCATTCCTAGCGGAGCGGTGATTTTATCGCGCAATAAGCTGGTATAAGGTTTGCCGGAGGCCCGTGAAAGTGCATCCGCCAGCAAATCGTAGGCCAAATTGGAATAAGCCGCTTTTACACCGGGGGGAACAGCGACAGTTGCCTGTTTAAGCCACTGCCAGCGGTTATCTTTAGTCGGCCAGGTAAACACTGGCCTTTTCTGCGGGCCACCCGGTTGTTCACGCGGCAGGCCGCTGGTATGGCTGGCCAAATTCAGCAGGGTAATTGGCTGCTTACTATTATAAGCCGGAACTTTGGCCCCACTTGGCGCATATTTTCGCAGTGGGTCGGTCAATTTTACCGTGCCATCTTCAGCCAGCTTAACCATCACTTCGCTGGTCATCAGCTTGGTGATAGAAGCAATGCGAATCAATGAGTCTGGCCGCGGGCGCAGATTATTACCGGGCTTGGTTTCACCAAAACTGCGGTTGACCACTTGATTATTATCGATAACCACCAGTGCCATTCCCATGGCCCCACTGTTATAGAAGATATGTTCAGCATATTGATCAACAACTTGTGATGTCAAAAGCTCAGTATTGGCATAGCTGTGCATAGGGATTGTAAATAATGCAGCGGCTAGCAATGGGGCGGAGAAATGTTTCAGCAATCTTTTGTCCATGTTCAAAAAATAAATAAGTGGTCGTGGACTTATAGTAATCGGATATTTGTATAAAACATGCTGAAATTTTCAGATAGACGAATAATTTACATTAGCGGGCAGAACTTATCGGGCCAGTGGCCTCATTGCGAGTCAACCCACAAAGAGAGCCACTCTGTTTTTTCTGCTTTATATCCTGTTATTACATTAGACGTGGCTTAGATAGGGGATATCTGACGAACCTCGTGCTGAAAAACGTAAGGGTCTGAGAGTAATTCGAACTGTTCGTCATCGGGATAGGTGACTGCCACCTGATAATTCTCGCCAGCGAATGCTTTAACGGCATTAATATCTTGCCAGTAAGTGGCTAAAAAGAAATGCTCCCACATCCCCTGAGTTTCATGGCGTACAAATGCACCTCTATTCCCTGCAATTCCTGTGGCATCTTGCACACCGGTGAGCTCCAAATGCTGCCTGAATCCTTCCGCATATTTTACTGGGACACAACCATGCCAAGTTCTTACAATCATTTTAGCCAATATCCTGTTGGAGAAAAGGGGAGCTAAACACCATAGCATGATAGAAAGGGAAAGCGGGAGAGGGGAAATAGTAGAATGGTAATGATATTCAGCATGATAAAAAACCGCACCGGGTTAGGGCCGGTGCGGTTTGCGCTGACTATCAGACATCTATTAGCTTTCAGTGACCGGTTTAGGCACCACGTTAGATGACTCTTTCATACCGAGTGGGTTATTGCCCCAACACTGTTCGTATTTCCAGCCGGTGAGTTCTTCCGCGACGGCTCGAGCATGGGCTGGGATATCAGCCATGGCGCCGCCACCTTTAATCCGCTCAATTTCTTCCAGCAGGATTTTGTGGTTTTTACGGTCCAGTTTCATCTGCGTGGTGTAGTAGATAGCCACTAATGCCAGAGCAATAACGCCGATAGCGAAGACCCCGACAATGGCTTGCACAGCCATTTCCGGCTGACTCGATTGCCCAGAGACAAAACCAAAGCGACTTAACGTCCACCCCATGGCGAAGACGATAATCGAGCGCACCATTTTACCGGCAAAAGTCATGGCCCCGGCATAGATCCCTTCACGGCGACGGCCGGTTAATACTTCGTCCACATCAGCCAGGAAGGTATAAACCGTCCATGGGATGTAGTAGATGCCGCCGGTACTCAAACCGAAAACAGCAGTGATGCAGAACAACACAATCACTGTGGTGGTCTGAGACCAGCCAGTAAAATAGAGTGCGGCATACGCAATCACACTGACAATCACGACTTGCAGCGCGATACGGAACGGGCGAGCAAAGCCCATTTTGACGCAGATACCAATAAAGATCGCGGTAGAAATCAGCTGCATGATTGAGCTAAAACTATTGAGCTGAGAGACCAGCGCGGCATCCTGACCTAAACCAAAAATAATAAAGTAAGTAAATGCGGAAGCGAACAACCATTCAGCACCAAAACCAAACAAATACATCCCCAAGTGTTTGCGGAAAATGCGCAGATGGAAAGTTGATGCCATATCCACACAGAGTTTTTTCAGGGCTTGGCCTAAGCTGCTCGTGGTTTCTCTAACCACTTCGCTGGCTGGACGTTCCCAAGATGAGCTGTAAAGCCAGATCATGGCGCAGCACATAATCAGACCATAGGCGATCCCGGTATAGAGGAATGGCGTCGCTGAATCTTTACCATAAATGGCAATAAACTGGCCGGGAATGAAAGCAGCTAAAAAGTTAGCGACTTTACCAAAGATAGCTTTAGAGCCCGTCAGTTTTGAGCGCTTGGCAAAATCGGTGGTCATCTCGGTTGCCAGTGTTTCATAAGGCACCATGATCGAGGTGTAAATCAGTTCAAACAGTGCGTAGGTCAGTAGGTAATACCAGAAGCCAAAGCCACTCATCCACAGCATTGGATAGACCAATACCAGTGGGATCCCCACTAAAATGAAGAAGCGACGGCGGCCAAAGATGCGGCCCAGTCGAGTGTTGTAAAAGTTATCTGTGATATAACCCATTACCGGGTTACTAATGGCATCGATAATACTAGCGATTGAAAAGATAGTGGCAGCTTCTACGACAGAGAGTCCGCAAAAGGTGGTGTAGAAATACATCAGCCAGGCACCGCTAATTGCCAGTGCGCCGCTCCCCAGTAAGTTAGCGCTCCCATACGCCAAGGTATGTCTTGTTGTAATAGCTTTACTCATTTTTACCGCCACCTCAAATTAAAACAATGTTTCATTAATAATGGATAAGCGTTTTCTTTATAAAGGTATGGCGTTCATAAAAATGAGTGGTCGATCACGAAAAAGGGTTTTTCGATCTGAAATGGCGCGAATTACAGTAAAAATTGATGTGAATCAAGTTAATGGATGGAGGGAATATTCGGCAAAAAAACAAAATATCCATAAGAATACTAATGAGTGATAATGCTCTTTTACGGCAATCATCACCGTGACAAATGTGGCAAGATTTTAATCAATGGCATGAAAAATCGGCATCTGTATTAAGTCTGTTGCGTACATAGTGAAAATATCAATATTTGATATATGGGAATGGTTCCGTAGCATATGAATGTATTCTGGCTGCACCAGTGGCTAGCAGTGAAGGATGTAAAATGGCGAAGAAAAACCCCTATTATGATGCCAGTAAGCCACACCACACCGAATTTGGATTTCAGAATCTGGAACCTGTTATCCACCACCCGCAGGATCTAAAACGTTGGCGCGAAGAGCGCAAACGCCAGTCGTTACCCAAACCTCCGCAGCAGGGTTATGCCCAGTTTGTCACTGACTGGTGGCAAGCGGCGGATTTCGGTGGTCAACAAGATGCCTTGTGGTGGTTGGGTCATGCCTCATTATTATTGCGCGTCGGGGGGAAAACTGTCCTGTTCGACCCGGTACTCTCTTGCCGTGCTTCGCCCCTCAATTTTTATGGGCCAGCACGCCGAACCCCGGCTCCCGCCAGTGTAAAAGAGTTGCCACCTATTGATGTGGTGGTGATTTCTCACAATCACTATGACCATCTGGATGTGACGACCATTACCCAATTAATCCGGCGCTTCCCCGAGGTGGTTTTTTTGGCGCCACTAGGGCTAAAAAGTTGGTTCGTACAACATGGTGCGCAGCATGTTCATGAGTTGGATTGGTGGGACAAGCATCTGGCTGCTGAATTTGAGTTTCATTGTGTCCCAGCGCGCCATTGGAGTATGCGCACGCCGTGGGATCGTAACCAAAGTCTATGGTCGGGCTGGGTGGTTAAACGCGACAATGTTAACTTCTATTTCACCGGTGATACCGGCTATTGTCAGCAACTGTTGACCATTGGCGAAAGATTGGGGCCATTCAACTACGCGGCCTTGCCTATTGGCGCTTATGCTCCGCGCTGGTTTATGAATGCACAACATATGGATCCGCAGCAGTCGGTACAATTATTTAAGCAATTACAGCAACCTATGACAGTGCCTATGCATTGGGGGGTATTTGAATTGGCCGATGAGTCACTGGATGAGCCGCCGCAACAATTAGCGCTGGCGTTAGCTGAAGCCGGTGTTTCACAAGAGAATTTTGCGCCGATTAAGATTGGCGCACGGATAGTGCTGGAGTAGGGCGTTCCAGCGGGTTTAATGACCACCCGCTGAAGCTAACCCTCAGTTTTTATTGAATTTGATGCACTAGATTCTGAATTGATTCACGGCACCGGTCAAATCAGCCGCCTGAGCTTGTAATGCCGCAGAGGCGGCAGTTGATTCCTGCACCAGTGCCGCATTTTGTTGCACCATGGTATCCAATTGAGCCACTGCACTATTGATTTCATGAATGCCGCGCATCTGTTCATCTGCGGCGTTGGTGATTTCTGACATGATGGTGGTGACATCAGAGACGCTGCTGACAATCTCGGTCATGGTATTACTGGCTTGACGTACCTGACCCGAACCGGAGGCTACACTGCTGACGGTTGATTCAATTAATGTTTTTATCTCTTTCGCGGCTTGTGCACTGCGTTGTGCCAATGTGCGCACTTCACCGGCAACCACGGCAAAACCGCGACCTTGTTCACCTGCTCGGGCAGCTTCTACCGCCGCATTCAGTGCCAAAATATTCGTCTGGAAGGCAATACCATCAATCACGCTGGTGATATCGCCGATTTTGCCAGATGCCGCCTCAATTGATTCCATGGTGGTGATAACTTTGGCGATAACATCGCCACCACGCGAGGCATCATTGGCTGCGGAGAGCACCGCAGTGTTAGCTTGCCTTGCTGCACTGGCCGACTGAGCCACAGTTGCTGAAATTTGTTCTAATGCCGCAGAGGTTTGTTGCAAGCTGGCGGCCGCTGATTCAGTTCGGCCCGACAAGTCCTGATTTCCAGCGGCAATTTCATTGGCGGCAATTCTTACCGACTCACTGGTATCGCGAATTTGAGTCATGACAGCACTGAGTTTGTCAGCAAAGTTATTGAATGAACGCGCTATTTTTGCCACTTCATCACGGCCTTCTACCGGCAAACGCTGTGTTAAATCCTCGGTACCCGAACTGATTGCATCCATGGCTTTATGCACGTGGGTCAGTGGTGTCAGAGCGCGCTGGGTAATAAGGCCAATAATCACTGCGGCAATGAGGATAATCACAATCAGCGTCACCAGCGAAGTGGTTAATAATGAGCGCATCCCGGCAGTAGACTGAGCTTTGTCCAGTGCCACAACAGTAAACCATTGTGTACCCGGCACGGCCTGCGCCAGCAATAACTTACTGCTGCTACCGATATCGGCAGTCATAGGCTGAGTGGCGGACAAGAGTGCCTTAAGATCCAGTGTGGGGGCAATTTCACTCAGTGGTTTGAGGGTTAATTGCGCGTCTTGGTGGGCGATGATGGTGCCATCAGCATCAATCAACATCCCGAAGCTACCTTCCGCTGGGTGTATAGATTTTACGTTTGCAATCACACTGTCCATGGTGACATCGGCAGCCAATACTCCTTTAACACTGCCATCTTGGATGATGGGTAATGCAAAGGTGACCACTAACTGATTTGTTCCGGCATCGACATAAGGCGGCGTGACGACAGGCTTTCCTGCTTTCACAGCTTGCAAATACCATGGGCGTCCAGTGGGGTCGTAACCTGCAGGAATACCCTCAGGATTAGAGAAGATGGCAGTCTTATTCGCGTAACCAATATACACATTAATAAAATTACCGGCCGCCGCAACCTGACGCAGTGCGGCGGTTGGATCAGCCGCCAGAGCCGTGTCTTTGAGTGACACAATCATTTGTGTTTTAGAGGCGACCCAGTCTGCAATGCCAACACCATGACTGGCAGTCACTGCCGTCAGAGTATTATCAATGGCACTGCTGTTATATTTGTTAGCAACGGAATAGTTAAAGTAAGTATTAATGGCAAGGGAACACGCCACGATAATGATACAGGCAGCCAAGATACGTGAACGAATGGAATCAAGCATAGAGCGTCCTAAGTAAAGGGGAATGCATGATTCAAGTAACGGCTTGGCGTAGGGAAACTTGAGCTGAGTCACAGTAACAAAGTGTAATATATGCACCATTGTTAATTCTTTTTTATGTAATAGTGACGACAGTGGTCCATTTTGTTGATATCGATATCCAATGAAAACATAAACTTGGTTGTTTTTTGATCTTGAATTTATTGGATTGAATAGCGATAAAGTTGAAAAAAATAGAGAGATTTAAAGGGTAAAATAAGCACCAATCGGCTGAAATCCGGGGATGTATCTAGATTGATGCTAAATATTCGAGCTTATAAGATAATCATGATTCACTGACTAACCACTGGTCGGCCTCGTCAAACATCTCTTCAACTAAACGATTGAGTACCGATTTCTCTTGTTTGCTGGCATCGGTATTTATGCCGTTAGCTTGCATCGGCTTGACCTTAACTTCTGCATCAGGAAATATCTGGTGTACGCGCTTGGTCAGTTCCGCCTTAATCATTTCATTCGCATTGGTCAGGCCGGCGACATTCCGTTTGTCATAAATTAATTCAACTCGCATCGCTTCTTCCTAAGTTTTCTCAAATTAAAATACTGTATTAATATACAGTTATATTGGGTGTGAGACAATAGGATTTTAGCTTTGTGGGCAAGGAATTAGGTTAACTGACTGTTTTTTAGGCGATTTGGCTATATTGAAAATAACCGCAGGTGATTTATTGAGTAATCACTGGCGGTTATTTTTTGTTTGAGATTTTATCTGCTTGTTTATGCAGGCAATTTAGATTTTTTTTGCCGAAGCAGTAAATGATCAGAATAGATGTATCTGGTTAATCTATCTCTAACCAGCGGGCATCGACCACGACACCGAGTATCTTGCAGTTACCATTGAGTTCAATTAATCGGTAGGCAGGATTCAATGGTTTCAAATACTTAACCCCGGCATCGACGATCAATTTCTTAAATGTGGCTTCGTTATCATCAGTGAGTTTGGCGACAACAAAATTACCTGGCATCGGTTCTTTTTCCGGATCGACGAGAATAATCATCCCTTCGGGAAAACTGATACCTGACGGCGAGGTCATAGAATCGCCTTTTACACTCAACCAAAATGCATTGTCATGTGCATTCTTGGTCGACTCCGGCCAAATTTCAATATCGCGCAGGGTATAGGGCTCTATTGCTTCATACCAGTTGCCCGCACTGATCCAACTGATCAGCGGATAACTGTTGGCAACCGATCCCGCCGGTTTATCATTTAGTCCGCTGCGGGTAGATATAGACAAACTTTCCGCCATCTTCGCCAACTCTTTTGCCAATGAAGGGCTAAAGCTGCTGATAGGTTCATTCAGCACTTTGGCAAAAGCAGCGGCATTGGTCACATTGAGCGGATTTATACCGTTCAGAAATTGGTTAACCGCACTTTGGCCCACGCCCAATTCGTGCGCAACCGATTCCTGGGATATACCCAGTGCTTTCTTTTTGGCATTAAACAGCTCTTTCAGCCGCTTAGCGTCGTCTAACTGTTCTGGCGTCAATGGCTTCTTTTTCATCAGTCAATTTTATTACCGTTAGCAATAATATCCAATCACCTGCGGTATTGACTATAAAATCACTTGCGGTAATAATCAATCAAAATATATAAGAGAAACGCATGGAATCGCACCTGCAACACGCACTGTTAGTCGTGTCATCAGCCTTCGTGCCGTGAGTTGCTCTGGTTATCACAAGAAGACGGCAGCCAGGCGTATAAGGGTTTCCGTTGCTGAACAATCGATAGGCTGAGGTGTCATCCTGTGACCCCGCCTTTTGTGGAGTAGCTATATATGAGTTCAATTAACGGCCCGAAAGCCGGAAACCATAGTCAGAAGATGCCGGGCACGAGAGATATTCAATTAGTATTAGCGCGCTGGGGTGTTTGGGCTAGATATAGCTCGGGGCTGGATTATTCATCTATTGCCGCTGGCTTCAAAGGGCTTTTGCCCGATACCTCTAAAAGTAAAGCCTCCTGCTGTGATGATGATGGCTTAGTCGTAGATGGTTGTGTGGCGCGATTAAAACAATACCGACCAGATGAATATGAATTGATTATTCGTCATTATGTTCTTAATCAATCAAAGCGAGCTATTGCACGCCAGCAAAAAAGAGATGAAAAGCTGGTAAGGATTAATATGCAAATGGCTGAAGGCTTTATTGATGGTTGTCTGGCTATGTTGAATGTAAAATTAGAAATGGACCCATTAATTGAAAACTTACATATTTATGAAAAAACATTAACGCGGTCCGCAAAAAGTGTATTAGTCTGATATTACTGGTTGGTGTGTTACGCAAGAATAATATTTTAAGACCTCGCTAATGCGGGGTTTTTCTTTTTATAATTCTGACTGTTAGTGTAAATAAATAATTTTTTAAATATTCATTAAAAAACATTAACGCGGTCCGCAAAAAGTATATTAGTCTGATATCACTGGTTAGTTACATACTGATTAAAAACAGGAAAGCCTCGCAATGTCGGGGCTTTCCTGTTTCTGTTGGTAATACGTGCCAGTGTATCAGAATGGGAGGTAATAAATGAATGAACAAAGTCAACTGCCATATTGGTGGACAGGATCGCTGGCACTATTTTCGGCTCTGAGCTTACAGGATTACATCTTTATTCTCGGTACAGTGATTAGCGTGATATTCACGATTAAAACGTATTACGTCAATTTACATGAGAAGGCCGCAATAATTAAAGAGGAGCAACGTCGAACCGAAATATTACGAGATTTTTTACGGAATAAAACAATAGAGAATATTCCAGCCGCCATTGCGGTATGCAATGACGCATTGCACAAGATGGAGAGCTGATATGACACCAGCATTACGTAACAAAGTGTTGGGCGCTGCCGCCGGAGGTGCTATTGCGATTGCCGGAGTATTACTTGGCGGGCATGGCGGCATCGAGGGCCGCGAATATCGTGCTTATTATGATGTCGCGGGGGTTCTGACGGTATGCGATGGCCACACTGGCAGCGATATTATTCGCCATAAGCAGTACAGCGATCAGGAGTGTGATGCTCTGCTACAGCGGGATTTACTGCCAGTAAAGGCGCGGGTTGATAGCGCCGTACAGGTTCCCATCGGGGAATACACCCGGGCAGCACTCTACTCTTTTACCTACAACGTCGGTCAAACCGCATTCCTCAACTCAACTTTATTAAAGAAATTGAATAGTGGCGATATGGCTACTGCGTGCGACGAGTTACGGCGCTGGATTATGGCGGGCGGTAAACGGTGGCAAGGTTTGATTCATCGGCGCGAGATAGAACGCGAGCTGTGCTTGATGCCCCTATCGGTGGCGAAAAAAGCCGCGGAGGATAAATGAAGCGACGGATTATCAGCATTGGGTTGCTGTTGTTCTTGCTCCTTGGCCTTACAGCAAATACTTATCGGCTTAGCGCTAAGCAAAAACAAGAACATACACAGTTACAGGCGGAACAACTGGTGAATCAGACGTTGGGTAACATCATTGATGCCTATCAGTTAAACGACGCCGCCAATCGAGCGGCCGCCGCCCGACAGTTAGAAAACGAAAGGGCGTTACGACATGAAACCGAGGATCGTCTCAAGCGTTTTGCGGCTGCGTCGGCAACTGACAACTGTGCTGTTAGCCGCATGCCTGAGTCTGGTATTAGCATCCTGCGCGAATAAACCGCGCACTCTTTTAGTCAATCCCCCGCTGTTATTGCCGCCAGAGCCAGCGATGACTGCATGTGAAATCCCTGAGTTTACCGGATCGACATGGGGTGATAGCGCCTTATATGCCCTGACCCTCAAGCGGGAATTGCTCATCTGCAAGGGGCGGTTAGATGAGGTTATAAATTGGCGTAACTCCCTGCGCCCCTGAGAAATTCCCGCTGTTCGGTGACTCGCCCTTAGTGGCCGCTCGAGCTTTATCCCCTAATGGGGCAACTATCTATCAGGAGAATAATCATGGCATGTATTGATGTCGGAATTCGCATTTTCTATCGGGTGAAATCATGAATGCAGCTCAAATCAGGCAACTGGCAGCCGCAGCGCTAGTAGGAAAAACCGATGCTGAAGATCGGATCTATTCAACCGACGCCTGGCCGCTAACGACTTATCCGGCCATTTTGTTGCAAACACCGCTGGAAGTTAAAGAGTCCATTGGCCGTAATGCGCCGCAGTTTAAGACCATGACCACTTTGCGAATCAGTGGGCATATCCAACTGAGTGAGACGGAAAATCGGGTCACTGCAGCAGCAACTGCACTTGAGCGTTTGTGTGAGCAAATTCAACGCGCGGTGATTAACAGCTATGAGTTGACCCGGCAGATTCAG
Source organism: Yersinia alsatica (assembly GCF_902170305.1). GTDB lineage: Bacteria > Pseudomonadota > Gammaproteobacteria > Enterobacterales > Enterobacteriaceae > Yersinia > Yersinia alsatica. Next base: position 233,669 of record NZ_CABHWW010000026.1, read on the forward strand.
CAATTTGCCAAAGTGCGCACCACCCTGGGTATCGACACCAGCAGTGAGCAGCACTTTGCTGAAGTCAAAGTAGAGTTGGATCTTGAGTATTACCAAGGGCCGGAAGATTTCTTCCCGCTGGAAACCACGCCATTGGCGGGCATCGACGTCACTATTGCTATGCCCGATGGCACCACCGACCCGCTGATCGCCATCACCTTCCCGGAGTAACCCTATGTTCGTCAAACCTATGACTGGTCGCGCGGTACGTGACCCGGTCAAGGGCACCTTTTTGCCTGAATTGGGTACTGAGGTTCCTGATAACACATTTTGGCGCCGTCGAATTCAAGACGGCGATGTGATGCAGATAGCTGCTAAATCAGTGATATCTGCATTTGAAGTATCAACAACGGAGAGTACAAAACTATGACCATTCCTTTCACTAATATCCCAAGCAATTTGCGCACGCCGCTGTTCTTTGCGGAATTTGATAATTCTCAGGCTAATACGGCGAGTACTACTCAGCGGACTTTGATTATCGGGCAAACTTTGCCAGAAAGTAGTTTGCCAGCCAATGTGCCATTACTGGTTTCATCAACGGCGACAGTGGCCGGTTTAGCCGGGGCCGGTTCGATGCTACATGGGCAAATGGCGGCTTATTTGGCGAACGACACTGCCGGTGAAATTTATCTTCTTCCGCTGAGTGACACTGATGCCATGGTGGCTGCTACGGGCAAAATCACTGTCACCACGCCAGCCTCGGCAACTGGGGTCATTTCACTGTATATCGGCGGTATTCGGGTACAAACCACGGTGGTTGCAACCGATGATGCCAATGCTGTAGCCACTGCACTGGCTGCGGCCATTGAGAGCAAACCCGAATTGCCCGTGACGGTTGTTCATGCCGAAGGTGTGGCGGCGGAAGATGGTGTCATCGTCTTGACGGCGAAAAATAAAGGCGCGCACGGTAATAATATTGACTTGCGTTTGAACTACTTAGGCAGTGCGGGTGGGGAAGTGACCCCAGACAGTCTGGTCCTGACGATGACCCCGATGGCTGGTGGCGCCGGTGTGCCTGAACTGGCTGATGGCCTGGCGAATTTGCAGGATCGCACCTTCGATTTCATCATTAACCCTTATACCGATACGGCGTCATTGGATGCTATCAAAGCTTTTCTCTCCGATAGCACCGGGCGTTGGAGCTACAGCCAGCAGTTGTATGGGCACAGTTTCGCCGCGCAATCGGGCACTTATGGTCAACTGACCGCTGCCGGAGAGCTACGTAATGATCAACATGCTTCATTGCTGGGCATTCATAACTCACCGACTCCGGCCTACATCTGGTCGGCAGCTTATGTGGGGGCAATTGCTCAGAGCCTGCGCAATGATCCCGGTCGCCCATTGCAAACACTGGCGGTCAGTGGGGTGCTGGCACCGCCATTATCTAGCCGTTTCACTCTGACGGAGCGCAATAACCTGCTGCACAGTGGTATTTCCACCGTGACAGTGGCGGATGACGGTAGGGTCCAAGTGGAGAATATCATCACTACCTATCAGACCAATAAATACGGTGCTGAAGATGATAGTTACCTGCAAATCGAAACCTTGTTCTTGCTGATGTTTGTCACCCGCTACCTGCGTACGCAAGTGACCTCTAAATTTGCTCGTATGAAGTTAGCCGCAGATGGCACCCGTTTTGCCGCCGGTTCGGCGATTATCACCCCCAATGTTATTCGTGCTGAGCTCATTGCCCAGTATCAGACATTGGAATTTAACGGCTATGTGCAGGACGCCAAAGGTTTCGCCCGTGGGCTGATTGTTGAGAAAAACACCAGTAACCCAAATCGCGTCGATGTGTTGTGGACCGGTGTGCTGATTAATCAGCTACGTATCTTCGCGGTACTCAATCAATTCCGTCTGCAAGCGGCGGTTTAACTGCCATCTGCTAATTCTCAACTCGTTAAAAATAAAAGGAAATAAATTATGAGCGATTCTTCAAACCGCCTGGCGGGTACCGCTTATGTCACTGTTGATGGCATTACTATCATGGTCGCCGGTCAGTTCAAATACAGCCCGTCAAAAGTTAAACGTGAAACCGTGATGGGGATGGACGGCATTCACGGCTATAAAGAAACCGTGGTTGCACCGTCAATTTCTTGCACCATCCGCGATAGTGGCGGTGTTTCCATCAGTGACTTCAATGACCAAACCAATGTCAATATCGTGTGTGAATTGGCTAATGGCAAAACCATTATCGGTAGCGGCATGTGGTCAGTGAGTACTTTGGTGGTGGACAGCACCGAAGGTACGGTTGATGTCAGTTGGGAAGGCGGTTCGGTGACGGAGAACTGATATGGCTGAATTGGAGCGCAGTAAAACCATTTCGCTGGTTAAACCCATTTCGCACGAGGCTACCAAGACCACTTATGAGGTGGTCGAACTCTACGAGCCCACTCTATTGCAAGTGCAGCAATTTTACGATGAGCAAACCAAGACCGGTTCACTTAGCGGCATGGGATTGCTGATTGCATTAGTGTCTGGGGTACCGCGTGAGGCCATCAAAAAGATGGCTTTCACCGACTACAAAGCTTGCGAGGTCTACATGATGGGTTTTTTAGCCTACTCCCCAATGGGGGACGATGGCGCGAAATAATCGCTGACGTCACTTACTACTATAGCTGGGGGCCGGGCGATGCCTGGTCCCTGACCTACAGTAAATTAATGTGGTGGTGCCAGCAGGCCGAGCGGATTAATAAAATTAAGGCTGGCAAAAATGGCTAATAAATTTGATTTTGAATTAACCACTAATGCTCAGATAACTGAGTCAGTTAAGCGTATGAATAAGGCAGTAAAAGAATTAGTGCCTCAATTTTATGAACTACGTAAAAGTGTTGTGGCGGTTGATCAGGTAATTCCTCTCCCAATTAAGAGGATAGAAAAACGTCTTGAAAAATATAATAAGAGTTTTAAAGGTAATACTGTTGGCGCAGCTTTAGAAAGCCAGGAGGATAAAACTTCAGATAGAGCGAAAAATATTTATAAATTAACCAGACGAGCTAATCTTATTTATACAGCTGGCGCTGAGGTTGCCAGCGGGCTAAATAGAGCGGCTGAGCAGGCTCATACAGTAAATACGGCAGCTCTAAATGTCAGTGCGCCTATTAACCAATTTAGCCAGATTAGTGGTGCTATGCGCATTCGCGGTGCTGAGCAAAATGCTTCAATCAAATCGACTGAGCAGCTCTATAGTCAGTTGAATGATATGCTTTGGGGGCGTAATGAGAAGGGATTAGCTCAGCTACGTAACTTCGGTTTTGAAATTATCAGTAATAAAAATGGTACAGCGGATGTTCCTGCAACTATGGCTAACATTGCCAATGATTTTTCGCAAATGGATCCCAAAGCACAAAGCACGTTGATTAGTTCTCTTGGCTTGGACAGTAATGCTATTGAGTTATTACGAGAGGGTGTACGGCTAAGGGACTTACTGGCTAAATCGACTAGATTTGGGTTAATGATTGACCCTGAACTCAATACGCAGTTAACAGAACTAGACCGCAAGACTAATGAGTTAAGTGCGGCTTGGGATGGGTTGAAAGATAAAGTATCCAATAAATTATATGGCGCTCTAGTTTCCGATGGCTCTATAGCTGATGGTATAGGAGGAGTAACTGATCTGATGACGTATGGTCTAGATAGCTTCGCCATTACGCGAACCCTTGGGGTAATCAGTGGCGAAGAATCCGATAAAATGCGCTCGGCATATAATGATTCGGATTTTTATCAACAGCTAAATCGATATGAAAAAGAAATGCTTAAGCTTGGTTTTATGACTGATGGTTTTCGCAAAAAGTACCAAGATTACTCTGAGTTCAAAAATGCTGAACCATTAGTATATAAAGAAGCTATGGCGGGTGCTATTCCAGGACTTACATTACCTCAGCCTGAACCGAATCCATTGACGGATATATTTAATCTGGGAAACAAATCTTATTCTGATAAGAATACATTTGATCTGGAAGCTGATGATACGTGGAGTGATAATCAACCAACGGATTATTATATTTGGCCACTGTTGTCATCATTACCTCCTATTTCATCTGAGCAGGCTGTAGCCAGCAATCTAATGAATACATTTCCTGCAACAGCTTCTACATCTATATCGCCTATTTATCCAGAGTCGGCGGGAGGCTTTAATTCTGGTGATATTGCCGATGTTATTGCGACTGCAATGCAGAATAACCGAGTGCAGATCGAACTGACATTAATCGACAGCCGGAGTGGGGAAACTTCAATGCTATTGGCGCAGGGGGGCGGGCGGATTAGCTATGCGATGGCCATGCCAATGTAATGGCGTGAGTCATATTACTTCGTTTTTGCAATAACCCGCTGCGGCGGGTTTTTAACTTTCTATCGTAAGGATCCTCAACAGGAGAACGCCATGTCACTCATCGGCAATACCTTATCAGCGCTATTAGGCGGCGGTGACACCCGTTGGCAATGGTCGGAACATTTACATCAAGCTTCATTTCGCGGTGTTCCTTTTGTCATTGAAAAAAGCACCGGCACCTTTGGTCGCCGTCAGGCAGTACACAGTTATCCTTATCGTGATACCAGCTATATCGAGGATCTGGGGCGCAGTGCCAGAAGCATGACTTTGGGCGGTTTTCTGGTGCAGAACAGTCAGATTTATACCGCACCAGATGTAATGACCCAGCGTGACTCATTGATTGCCGCCTGTGAAATGCCGGGACCAGGGACATTAGTGCACCCGACGCTTGGCGAAATGACCGTCAGTGTGAGTGAGTTGAAGATTGATGAAAATACCGCTGGCGGGCGGATATTCTCATTCAGCTTAACAGTGCACGAATCTGGTTTACGCGCCTTTGCCATCACCGGCGCGACAGAAATGGGCGCATCAATCCAATCTTCCTGGCTGGGGTTGAGTGCTAAAGCCGTCGCGGGTTTTATCGCTACAGTGAAAGGAGAAATGCGCTCTGCAACTCAGGCGATAAAAACACTGAAAAGTACGGCGGCGTTTTGGGGGCGAATGGTCACCAATACCGCCAATGAAGCCAGTAATTTGGGAAATGCTCTGCGCTCAACTTTTGGTCGCAAACGCTATGGCCGCTACAACCACGGCACAGTAGGCGGCAGCAGTTCGGGGGCCACCGCAGCCGTCGTGCTGGAAAGTGATACTACGGATTTGGCACTTTTGGTGTCGCAGCGGCTGGCATTAACGGTTGAGGGGCGGGCGGCTGTCGATACGGCAGTAAATGAACTGCTTGATGCAAACAGCATTGATGCTCATGCCGACAAGATGTTGGCGCTGGTCAATACACTGCAAAGCAGCGGCGTCAGTATCGTAGATGTCATGCGCATGATGGAAAATCTGTCGATATCTCAAGACGATATGTTTCGTGCCAATAATAGCGATGCTGCGGTTGCTGACGCCAGCCAGCACTTAATGACGACATTGTGCGCGGGCGCGATGGTCTATGCCGCGTCGCAATATCAGCCGGAAAGTTATGACGATGCTGTCGATATTTTGGCGCGAGTGTGTGAGGTCATCGACAGGAAAGCGCTGGCTGCCGCTGACAATGGAAATGATGAAACCTATGGCGCATTAATGCTGATGCGAGAGTCTATCGTCCTGAAATTACAGCAAGCTGGCGCTAATTTATCGCGTGTCGCAGAGGTGAATTTTAGCCGCTCACAGCCCGCCTTGATGTTGGCAAATCGTCTGTATCAGGATGCTTCTCGCACTGATGCATTGGTGAAAATGGCCGACCCGATTCATCCGGCATTTATGCCTATCCGTTTTAAGGCATTGAACTTATGAATGATGAACGGATAAACGATGATTTAACACTCGAAGTCGGCGGCCGGGCAATCACTGGCTGGAGCAAAATTCAGGTTACCAGAGGCATTGAAAAATTACCCAGCAGCTTTGAGCTGTCATTAATGGACCGCTACCCCGGTAGCGAAGGGCAGCAATGGATAAATCCTGGCGATCCCTGCGTAGTTAAGCTGGGCAACGATGCCGTTCTGACCGGCTATATCGACAGTTGGGATAGCACCATTACGGCTACCAGCCGTGAGGTGACAGCCAAAGGGCGCAGCAAATGCCAGGATTTAGTGGATTGCTCCGCTGAATGGCCCAACAGCGTGATCAGCCAGTCTACGGTATTACAAATTGCACAAAAACTGGCCGAACCTTACGGCATTAAGGTGATATCAGACATTAACGACATGGTGGTGGTGCCGAAATTCACCCTTAACTGGGGGGAAACCGCACAGGCAGTCATTGAGCACGTAACCCGCTGGGCAGCATTGCTTTATTACGACCAACCCGATGGCAATTTATACCTGACACGGGTTGGTACGCGTCAAGCAGCCAGCGGCGTGGAGCAGGGGGTTAATATCTTGAGTGCCAACCTGCATACGGATATCAATCAGCGTTTTATTGACTACACCGGTGTCGCCCTTTCCAGCAATGCGGTCGCCCGCCGTTCTGCTTCCGGCGGCAATAATACCTCGGCTCTGGTGAGAACTCAGGATACTCAACTGGCTGAACAGTTTCCGGCTCGCCACCGCAACAAGATAGTTATCGTCGAAAGCACGATGAATTCACCTAACTTGGTGAGGAACAGCCTTGATTGGAGCATAAATCGTAATAACGGTCGTTCCAAAGCTCTCAAGGTGCAAGTTGATAACTGGCGTGATCGGGAGCAGCAACTCTGGCAAACCAACTCACTGATTCCTATCACTATCCCGTCCTTGGGGCTGCAAGATGAACTGTGGCTGCTATCAGAGGTGGTTTATCAGAAAGATACCAGCGGAACCGTGGCGACTATGACGCTGATGCCTCCTGAGGCCTTCGCAGTTCAGCTCTATAAAATCAAATGAAACAGGGGGTTATATGCATGACGTTAGTGGGCAAATCTCGACCTTGTACCGGCAGATAAAAATGCTGTTGGGGATCGGGCGAGCAACGGCTTTCGATGACAGTGATGGGGTACAAACCGTGCAATATCAGACCTTACTGGAAGTTCACAGCGATACGCCACGGTTAGCCGAGTTTGGTTTTTCATCAGGATTACCGGCGGGCAGTGACGTGGTGATGGGGTTTCTGGGTGGGGATCGCTCCAGCGGCATGATCATTGCGTCTAACCATCCGTCTTACCGCCATAAAGAATTAAATCCAGGAGAAACAGTGATTTATTCCCAATGGGGGCAATTTATTAAATTGACCGAAAGTGGAGTGATCATTGAGGCCAATAACCAGCCAGTGACGGTAAATGATGCCACCGAGGTGACCGTCAATGCATCGGTAAAAGTACGGTTAAACACCCCGCTACTGGAGGTTAGTGGCGATATTGTGGATAACGCCGACAGTAATGCGACGACGCTGAAAACCTTACGTGACACCTACAACAGTCATAATCATCAACTCAAAAATGTACAGTCGGGTAATGCAACACTCACCAGTGAAACACCCGCTAAGGTGGTGCGATGACAACGGATATTAAAACAGTTTGGGATGTCGATGCCTCGCTGGGGGATTGGCGGACCGGCCATGGTGGGTTGCTGGATGGTGATGATCTGCATACTGCCATTTTACTGAGTTTGTTCACTGATCGTCTGGCCCGCGCTGATGACGATATCGATGGTGATGATCGTCGCGGCTGGTGGGGGGACAGTGGCGCAACATCGGCCATTGGTTCACGGCTTTGGCTATTACGGCGGCAAAAACTGACCACTCAAGTTGCTATCAAAGCTGAAGATTATGCTCGTGAAGCATTGGCCTGGCTAATGGAAGATGCCGTTGTCAGCGTTATTAGTCCTCGGGCGCAAATAATCTTCCCCAATACATTATTGCTGATTATTGCTTATCAACAACCGGGTAAAACTCAATCATCAGTTAAATTTTCATGGGTATGGGAGGAGTAATTCATGCCATTTAATCGACCCACATTAAGCGAATTGCGACAGCGAAATCAGTCCTATATTCAATCGGAACTGAAAACTGGCGGCAATTTATTGCGTTTTTCTAACATTGGCGTGATCAGTGACGCAGATGCTGGGATGGCTCACCTGCATTACGGCTATCTTGATTATATTGCCCGGCAAGCGACACCTTATAATGCTAGCGATGAATACCTTGCGGCTTGGGCGGCGCTGAAAGATGTCTTTCGCAAAGCCGCTAATCCGGCCCGCTGTGCCGATGTGCGCTTCAGTGGTATCGCTGGGCGAGTTATTCCGTCTGGTCGGCGGCTAAATCGAGCTGATGGCTATCAATATCGGCTGGATAATGCAGTCACAATCGCTACCAATGGCAGCGTAATCGGAGAAATTACCGCCATTTTACCTAGCCCATTGGACGATGCGACTGGCGGAGGAAATCGGGGGAACAGTGCACTCGGAACTGTACTGACGCTGGATATTGCCATTGATGGGGTGCAGGCCACGGCCACGGCGCTGAGTAAAATTAGCGGCGGAGCTGATATTGAATCCGAAGATGCATTTCGCTCCCGCATGTTATTGGCTTACCAAAATATCCCACAAGGTGGTAATGATACTGACTATCAATCTTGGGCATTGTCGGTGCCGGGAGTGACCCGATGTTGGGTTAAACGGCGCTTGATGGGGGCCGGTACCGTTGGCATCTATATTATGTGTGATGATAATGATTATGCTGGCTTCCCACAGGGTAGCGACGGGATTTCATCTCTTGAAGAGTGGGGGGCGGTGAAAGCCAGCGGTGATCAGCGGCGAGTCGCGGATGCAATTTATCCGCAGCAACCGATTATCGCACTGGTTTATGTCTGTGCCCCTGTCGCGCAATCCATTGATTTTATTATTAGTGGTATTTCCCATGCTGATAGTGCAACTACCGCGGCCATTAATGCAGCCATCGACGAGGTATTTTTCACCGAAGGAGAACCCGGAGGCAAAATTCTGTGGTCATCGCTGCTGTTAGCCATCGGTGAAATCGCCGGTACCGGGGGCTTTATCATGCAATCTCCAGCAGCAAATATTGAGCTGCAAACCGGCAAACTCCCCATTAGGGGTACAGTGAGCTACTTATGAGCCGCTATTCTGTCAGTGAATATACCGAAGCTTTGCAGGCGTTAATGCCAATGGGTTTGGTCTGGCCACGACGGCCCGATGGAGTACAAACCGAAGTCTTGCGGGCATTGGCTCAGGCTTATCGGCGCAGTGATGAAGAGGCACAAGACTTGCTGTCTGGCGCTTTTCCGGCCACAGCCACGTCAATGCTACCGGAGTGGGAAGCAACACTTGGGTTACCGGATTTGTGTGCTATTGGTGAAGTCGACAGTATGATCCAGCGTCAGCGCGCTGTGGTGTCGAAGTTATTTGGTATCGGTGGGCAGTCCGCCGCTTATTTTATCCGGGTAGCAAAGGCGCTGGGCTACTCCATTACGGTGACCCAATACCGACAAGCTTGCGCAGGGATGGCGGTTTGTCGAGATGCCTTGAATGGCGAAGAGTGGCCATTCACCTGGTTAATTACCGCCCCAAAAACCACCATTAATGATGCCCAAAGTGGCCTAACCTATTGCAGTGACCCATTACGTTCATGGGGTAATAAACAGCTTGAGTGCAGATTAGCAGTATTAAATCCGTCTCATACGATTTTGAAATTCGGCTACGTTAGTTAACTAATCCCTTTCATTTATTTTTAAGTGCCTTAACTGGCGAGGATTTTCTATGCAAAAAATTGGCGATATTCCTAATGCACGCGCCGACAGTAATGGCGAGTTCACCGACGGTAATGTTGCCGCCGGTGTGCCACCAACCATATTACCGGCTGAATGGTTTAATACCTTGCAACGCGAATTAATTAAAGTCGTGCAAGACGGAGGATTAGCATTAGATCCCAATGACGATACCCAGGTATTAGCCGCCCTGAAGAAACTGTTTTTACAGTCGGGTAATAATTTATCCGAAATAAAAGCCGCCGGCCCAACCGCCGTTGCAGCGGCTCTTGTAAACCTTAGCGCATTATCAGCGACTGGGACAGCAGCAGCGGCAACCAAGCTTGCTACAGCCCGTAAAATTGGCGGTGTGGCTTTTGATGGGACTGCTGATATTGCTTTGCCCTTTATTAATAGTATGGATACGGATATTCAATTAGCAGGTGCATTGGGGGTAAAAAGTCTTTCCGTAACCGGTGATCTTCATGGAGGGAGATTGATATCTAAAGGTGCTATTTATGCTAATGAGAATGGTGACGGTGGGACATCTATTCTCGGCACAGATGGGAATATTACCGGTTCGATATGGGGGAGTAATCTTTATAATTATATAAACACAATTGACCTAGTAGGATCTCCAATTCCTTGGCCTCAAGCCACTCTTCCCATGGGATATTTGAAATGTAACGGTGCTTCTTTTAGTAAAACACAATATCCCAAACTGGCTCTCGCCTATCCATCGGGTATTTTACCTGATATGCGCGGTGATGTTATTCGTGCATGGGATGATGGTCGAGGGATTGATGCTGGCCGAGCATTACTGTCAGAACAGGGCGATGCAATTCGAAATATAACAGGGACTTTTAGCGTTCATGGCGCTAAAGAATTATCAACATCATTTCCATCAGCAGCGAGTGGAGCATTTGCCATTAGTGGTGTTGCAGGGAAAAATAATGTTGCAGCTGGTGGAGATACAACTATCCCTCAATTTAATTTTTCTGCCGCAAATGTTGTACCTACTGCTGCCGAAAACCGTATGCGAAATATTGCATTCAATTACATAGTGAGAGCTTTATAATGAAAAAAAATGCGCTAGATATTGTCCAGGCTCAATTAAGTGAATATGGTTTGGCTATTACCGAAGGTTGGGTCACCGTTTATAGTGCAAGCCGTGAATCGCGAGAATACACAGGCGTAAATAACGAATTTCTTGCACTCGGGGTGGGTTTGCCTGCTGGTGGCTATATTGATGCTCCAATGTTAGTTAAAGATGATGATAAAACTGTACGACGTACTGACGATGAGATGGCTTGGGAAGTTGTAGCTGATTTTCGTGGTAAAGTAGCTTATAGCACTGTTACCGGACTGCCGGAGTCAGTTAATTCTATTGGTACTTTGCCTGATACACTTACATTACTAGCTCCACAGACGAATTACGACTTGTGGAATGGAATGCAGTGGGTTACGGATTCAGAAAAGCAGTACATTTCTGAAGTACAAATGGCTGAGGATACAAAAAAACAGTTATTGAATGAGGCAGCAGTAAGGATGGCACCGCTGCAAGATGCTGTCGATACCGATATAGCAATAGTTGATGAGAAGATCCAACTTGCAGCTTGGAAAACTTACCGTGTATTGCTAAATCGTATTGACACCTTGAGAGCTCCTGATATTGAGTGGCCTACTGTACCTGAGTAATACAACGCCGGGCTTAACCGCCCGGAATCTTGCCAATTGGGGATAATCCGTATCCTTGCTGCAAAACTCAACCCTACACCAATCCCCCTCGTGACTATCCTCATTTCATGGTAAATTCTCATATCACAGGCCAATGCATCGTTTCAGGTACCAGTATGTTTACATATAAAGAAATATCGTCGCTAAACGAACTGGAACTGATTGTCTATAACTACATCATAAAAAACACTGACAAAGTGATGTATATGACCATCAGAGAACTGGCTGATGCTGCGGGTGTTTCAACTACCACGGTTTTGCGTTTTTGCAAAAAAATGAATTGTGATGGCTACTCTGAATTCCGCGTGCGTTTTAAACTGTATTTAGAGCATGACGAAAAGCCACCGGTTAGTTTTGGTATCAGTGAAATAATTAGCTATTTTAAAAGTATTAATAATAGTGAGTTTGATGAGTTGCTTGATATGGCCGCAGAACAAATAGCGGCAACGCGTCGAATTATTTTTGTTGGCATAGGTACCTCAGGCGCATTAGGAAAATACAGTGCTCGTTTCTTTTCTAATATAGGGAAATATAGTACCTATATTGACGATCCTTATTATCCTATTAATAGTGATATGTATCAGGATGCTATTGCGATCATCCTCTCAGTCTCCGGCGAGACCGAGGAGATTATTCGTATTGCCAATCAGTTTAGCTTGCATAACTGTAAAATTATCAGCCTAACCAACAGTGATAACTCAACATTAGCTAAGATGGCTGATTTGAATATCTCTTATCATATGCCACCTATTGTATTGGAAGGTCATTATAATATTACCACTCAAATTCCAGTGTTGTATATTATTGAAACCATAGGTAAGAAACTCCCGCCATTAATTAATAAAAACGCGAAATAAAACAGGGTGTTTTTTACCTGTTACATATTACAAGTTGCGATTTTTGTTATATCGTGACTTCACTTCTTTTTTTGTTAAACTCCAGTCTCAATCGACCAAAAATATTAATAATAAGCCGATAACGCTCTGTTTATCTTATACCAGCGTCCTTAACAGGAGACTAATAATGGCAATTGATTACTCATTAACCGCTCAGGAAATTATTAAGTATATTGGCGGTGATAATAATGTGATTACCGTCACACATTGTGCAACGCGTTTACGTTTTATATTGAAAGATAATAAAGCGGTCGATAAAGAAAAATTAAATCGTGTTAAAGGCGTGATTACTGTTATTGAAGCTGGCGGGCAAATGCAGGTGGTCATTGGCAACCATGTTGGTGATGCCTACAAACATGTCACCAACTTAATTAACATCGATGAAAGCGCGCCAGTTGCCGCTCCTAAAGTCGGTATTGTTAGCCGCTTGATGGACATTATCTCTAGCATTTTTGCTCCCTTCCTTTATCCATTGGCGGCATGCGGTATTTTGCAGGGGATTATCTCATTCCTCGCGGCTATTGGTTGGATGGATGCTGCTAGTGGTACTTATCGAATTCTAAACTTTGTTTCCTGGACGGGCTTTACCTTCCTGCCGGTCATGGTGGCTTTCACCGCGGCTAAAAAATTCAATGTTAACCCTTTTACTGCCGTCATTACGGCGTGTGCACTGATCAGCCCTGATTACATGAATATGCTGACCGCCAATAAGATAGTGACTGTCAATTCAGCGGACCCGGCGGTTCAGCAACTGATGCATGAAGCGGTGAATAATCCACAAATTGCCCAGATTCTGAATACCATTGCCGGTATTCCTTTATCCTCTCCAACATTGGATTTCTTCGGTATTCCCGTGCAATACCTGAGTTATACCGCCTCGGTTATTCCGATCATTTTGATGGTCTGGGCCATGTCATATGTGCAGCGTTTCTTTGAACGTATCCTGCCAATGGTGGTGCGTAACCTGTTTACCCCCATGTTCTGTATCGCCATTATGGTGCCATTAACTCTGCTGGTTTTCGGCCCGATAGGTAACTTGATTGGCGGTGCTATCGGCGGTGTTTACAATACACTGTATAACCTTAGCCCAGCGATTGCAGGGTTTATGGTCGGGGCATTCTGGCAACCATTGGTGACTTTAGGGGTGCATTGGGGCATTACGCCAGTGACGGTGGGTAACTATGCAACTTTGGGTTACGACACCTTTACCGGTCTGCAAGCTTCAGCCGTCTTCGCGATGGCAGGTACCATGTTTGGTGTTTACCTAAAAACTCGCAACAGTGAAATGAAAGGTATTTCATTGTCGGCCGGGATCACCGCTTTATTCGGTATTACCGAACCGGCCATTTACGGTGTGGCATTACGACTGAAAAAACCTTTCTTGTGCAGTTGCGCTGCTGGTGGAATTGGCGGGGCTATTGCCGGGAGTTTTAATGCGGTGTCCTGGAGCTACTGTTTACCGGGTATTGCTGTGCTCCCCGTCTTCTTTAAAGAGGGGCATATGGCCCAATTCCTCGGTTTCTTACTGTCTATCACTGTCGCTTTCGTCTTGGGTGCCGTGTTCACTTGGCTGGTTGGGTTTACCGATGAGAGTGAAAGTGTAGAGGAAAAAACATCAGCAGCACCTATTGCTCAGGCACAAATGAATCAAGGCTAAAATAGTTTTAAGATTTAGGCGGGCAACCACCCGCCATTGAATTTCATTTTCAGGGCGAATAGTTGCCCACAGTACTAAGGGAGAAAGTTATGAGCCACAAACAATTGCCGAAAGATTTTTTATGGGGCGGCGCGGTCGCAGCACATCAGGTCGAAGGCGGCTGGGATAAAGGCGGTAAAGGGGTAAGTATTGCCGATGTACTTTCCGGCGGCGCACACGGCGTTGACCGTGTTATGACCGATGGTGTGCAGGAAGGGTATCGCTATCCAAACCATGAAGCGGTTGATTTTTATGGCCATTATAAAGAAGACATCGCACTGTTTGCCGAGATGGGCTTCAAATGTTTCCGTACTTCTATTGCCTGGACACGTATTTTCCCGCAGGGTGATGAACTGCAACCGAACGAAGCTGGCCTGCAATTTTACGACGATATGTTTGATGAACTGTTGAAATACGGCATCGAACCGGTGATTACTTTATCTCACTTCGAAATGCCATGGCATTTAGTCAAAGAATACGGCGGCTGGAAAAATCGCAAAGTGGTCGACTTCTTTGTCAGATTCAGTGAAGTGGTGATGGAGCGTTACAAAAGCAAAGTCAAATATTGGATGACTTTCAACGAGATCAATAATCAACGTAACTGGAAATATCCGTTATTTGGTTATTGCTGTTCTGGCGTGGTATTCACTGAACAAGAAAATCCTGAAGAGACAATGTATCAGGTTCTGCATCATCAGTTTGTTGCCAGCGCCAAAGTGGTCAAACTGGGCCATGCGATTAACCCTGAGTTCAAGATTGGCTGTATGGTTGCGATGGTGCCGCTATATCCGTTCTCTTGCCACCCTGACGACATGATGTATTCCGTGGAAGCCATGCGTGAGCGTTATTTATTCGGTGACGTTCATATGCGCGGTTATTATCCTTCGTACATTCTGAATGAATGGGAGCGCCGTGGCTTCACCATCAATATGGAAGAGGGCGATCTTGAGACTCTGCGTGAGGGCTGTGCTGACTATATGGGGCTGAGTTACTACATGAGTAACGCGGTTTCAGCGACCAATCCAGGAAGTGGCAATTCGCTGTCTGGCTTCGAGGGCAGTGTGCCTAACCCACATGTTAAAGCCTCTGACTGGGGATGGCAGATTGATCCAGTCGGCTTACGTTATTCACTCAGTGTATTGTATGAGCGTTATCAAAAACCGTTATTTATTGTTGAAAACGGTTTTGGCGCTATCGATAAAGTGGCTGATGATGGCATGGTCCACGATGATTACCGTATTGCTTATCTCAAAGCGCATATCGAGCAGATGAAAAAAGCGGTATTTGAGGACGGTGTTGATCTGATGGGTTACACCCCATGGGGTTGCATTGATTGCGTGTCATTTACCACTGGCGAATATAGCAAACGTTACGGTTTTATCTATGTTGATAAAAATGATGACGGTAGCGGCACAATGGCGCGCTCGCGTAAACTGAGTTTTGACTGGTATAAGAAAGTTATTGCCAGCAACGGTGAAGAACTTTAAATCTGTAATGCTTTAGACATATTGCGTGTCATCGGGTAAACATTGAATAGAAGTATTGAGCCACACGGGTCAGATATAGTCAGTGTTTTACCCTTAGGTTTCCCTCACCAAACCCCACAAACAAGAAAACCAACCTTAACAGGTTGGTTTTCTTTAGGTATTTTGGTCGGCATGAAAGGATTTGAACCTTCGACCCCCGACACCCCATGACGGTGCGCTACCAGGCTGCGCTACATGCCGATGCTGCGGTATTTATACTACATTTTACAGTGACTAATGCAATACCGGATAAAAACAGTTGCCGGTTTTTTAAACGTATCGTGCTCAGTTTTTAGAGCTAGTTCGCAATAAAACGTTTTATATCCGTCAGCACTTGCAATAGTAATGGGAGCTGAGGCTTTTCATCTTTGATTTCATTGCCTTGCTGATCATAGGTCCGATATTCACCGTTATTATCTAACACAATCGTTTGTGTTGGCGTAGTAATAACCAGCATGCCGTTATCGCCGGTTGCCACCCAGTTATGATTGCGCTGCGCGGCGAATAAATCTTCCCCTTGCGAATAATCTTCTGATGTCGTTTTGACGTGCAACAACCGTTGCATCAGTGTCGTCATGATGTCTTCGTGGTTAGTTAGCTTGTTAACTGCTTGCGCAGGTGTCCCCGGCCAGTGAACAATGAGCGGCACTTGTAGCTGTTGACGATTGAAACTACTGCCTGCACCCCAATTATCATTGCCGTAGTCATTAAATTCGACACCATGGGCGGCAGTAATCACCACCACTGTTTTATCGAGTTGCCCACGTTGTTTCAGGGTATCCAGAATGGTCGCAATCTGTTGATCCACATCTTGCGCCCCGGCTTTATAGTGACGAATAAAGTCAGTTGGCAAGGCAACTTGATTACCTTTGATGGGGTCTTGTGCTTCGACTGCGCCATTAAGATTAATGTATGAGAACCACGGCGCACTGCTGGTCAGAGTTGACAACCACTGTTGCCATTGTGCCGTCGTTTCACTGTCTGTTTGCTGTGTTGGCGCAGGTAAGGTGAAATCAGATAATAACGCCTGGCGGTAGAGCGGCGATGCAAAGCCATCAGATGAGAACAGACCAAATTGGTAGCCTTGCGCACCTAATGCCGTAATAAATGCAGAAGGTTTCCGGGCAGCGAGAACCCCGTCCAGATAAGTTGGAGATATGCCATAAAACAGGCCAAACAGACCCGTATCTTGGCGGTTACCCGAACTATAATGTCGGTCAAACTGAATGTTTGAGTGACCAAACTCAGCTAACGCGGGCATATCTTTTTGCAGGCTATCGACGCGGATACCATCAACCACAATCAATAGCAGGTTATAACCGCTGCCTTTATCACTAAAAGTAATCGGGCTGAGTGGATATTCAACCGTTAATGCATCCGGATTCCCTTGCTCTACCAAGCGGCGCTGATATTCCTGTTGGTCAAGTAGACCATGTTTTTCAAGGAATTTACGCGCGGTCATTGGGTATGACAGCGGCAAGTTAGCGCGTTGCATACTGATTGGGCGATAGAAATTGGCATCGGCCCAGATATAAATTAGATGTGAAGCAAAGAATGCGGAAATGAACACCGCAACCAATGGCTTAACGAAACGCTGCCGGTTGAGACTGCGTAGTTTTTGCCACGCCCAGGTACCAAAAAGCATCTCGACCAGAAAAATGACCGGCACGGCAATAAACATCAGTTGCCAATCACGCGCTAGCTCAGTTTGGTCGGGGTTAATCACTAACTCCCATACCACGGAGTTAAGATGTAAGTGGAAGCGGGTGAAAACTTCAGTATCGACCAAGAGCAGGGTTAAACCCGCAGTGGCAAAGGCCGCAGAAAGGAAGCGCAGCAATCGTTGCGACATCACCACAAAAGTCAGTGGGAATATCACCAATAAATAGGCGGCAAAAACGATAAAACTAAAGTGCCCGAGCCAACTGACAAGGGCATAGATACGGCCAATCAGCGATGAAGGCCAATCGGAAACAAACAAATAGCGGCTACCCAGCACTAGGCTGAACAGGATATTAAACAAGGCGAACCAGTGCCCCCAGCTGATCATCTGGGAGACTTTTTCACGATAGCGCTGACGATTTGTCACCATATTGAGATTGCAGTCTTGGCCGATAAATTAATGAGCTTTATCTTCACGTACTGAAGCTTGCAGGGCTTCAGCGAAAGAACGCGCCAATACTTTGCGTTGCGCCGGGGCAATGCTGGTATTGATCAGATTTGTTACCATATTTCCCAAAACCATCAAAGAAAGATCGGTTGGGGTACGGTGTTTTTCCAGTACGCTGACCAGTTCAGACAGCAATTGTTCAACGTGTTCGTCGCTATAACGGGATGATTGTGGCATAAAAATTGTGCTCAACACCTGACAAAGTCCCATATCTTACCGTATAGAGTCGCGCTTTTCCGCTATTTTATAGCATTAAGAATCATTAGCCATTAATTGAGGGCGGCGATAGCTTTTGGGTTGCAGCTCTCAGGCATCAGTGATTGAATACGCCCCTAGCCAAAAGGAGTATTTATCATGAGTCTGGATATTGACCAGATAGCCTTACATCAGCTTATCAAACGTGATGAACAAACGCTTGATGTGGTGTTGCGCGATTCGCTGTTACCTGCCAATGCTGTAGTTGAAGAAATGATGGCCGAGCTGCATCGGGTCTACAGTGCCAAAAGCAAAGCTTACGGGTTGTTTAATGAGCAAAGTGAGCTGGCTGAAGCACTGAAACGAAGCCGTAAGGGTGATGAAGACTTCCTCAGCTTTAGCCGCGCGGCAACTGGGCGCTTACGCGATGAGTTAGCCAAGTATCCCTTTGCTGAAGGCGGTGTGGTGCTGTTTTGCCAATATCGTTATCTGGCGGTGGAATATTTGCTGATTTCGGTGCTGAGCAGCTGTAATAGCATGCGAGTAAACGAGCAGTTGGATCTGAGCACCACTCACTATCTTGATATAAACCGTGCTGACATTGTGGCTCGTATTGATTTGACTGAGTGGGAAAATAACCCGGAATCTACCCGTTATCTTTCATTCCTGAAAGGGCGGATCGGGCGCAAAGTATCTGACTTCTTTATGGATTTCCTGTCTGCTGCTGAAGGTTTAGATACCAAAGCGCAGAATCGCGGTTTACTACAAGCCGTTGATGATTACTGTGCGGATGCTGAACTGGGTAAAAATGAGCGTCAAGCCTATCGCCAGCAAGTTTATAGTTATTGTAATGAGCAGTTGCAGGCCGGTGAGGAGATTGCCTTACAAGAGCTTGCGCAAGAGTTGCCGAAGTTGGGCGAAAAAGATTTCCAACAGTTCTCTGCTGAGCAAGGCTATGGATTAGAAGAGAGCTTCCCGGCGGATCGCGGCACTCTGCGTCAGTTGACCAAGTTCGCAGGCAGTGGCGGCGGGTTGAGTATCAATTTTGACGCGCTATTACTCGGTGAGCGTATTTTCTGGGATGCAGCGACAGATACATTGACCATTAAAGGCACGCCGCCGAATCTGCGCGATCAGTTGCAGCGCAATGCCGGTAAGTAGAATAGATTGCGTGATGAGAAAATCACCAAATTAGCCAATAAAAAACGCCGCATAAGCGGCGTTTTTTACTTCGGCGTCCCGAATATCGACAGCGACGCGATTAAACGCGAACGAAGTCGATATGAGTCAGTTTTGGCTTGAAAGCGTGACGCTGAACAGCCTGTACTTTAACTTTGGTTTCTTTACCGTCAACAACCAGAGTCAGTACGGAATCATAAAAGCCCGGTTTCAATTCAAGGTTCTTGGTGGTGTCATGGTCAAGAGCAATAGAAATTGCTGCTTCAGAACCACCGTAAATGATTGCCGGAAATTTATTTGCTGCACGCAGGCGGCGGCTCGCACCCTTACCCTGGTCGTTACGTACTTCTACATTGATAGTGGTCATTTTGTTTTCTCTTAAAGAAAATTTACCCTGCTACAGGCGACCCAGCAACAGGTTCGATACTCGGCTTTGACTGGGTAAACCCAGAGCAAAGCGGGCGATATTCTAGCGAAGTCTCCGCCAGACAGCAAACAATACCGCATATTCCCTGCGTATTTGACGCTACAGCGGTGTTGGCTGCATTCGCTTACCCGAATCACTTACTGATGTAAACTCATCGGGATGCACTCACTTGCCGCCTTGCTGTCACGCCAACTACTTTGGGTATAATCCTCTCTGTATTTGACGCTACAGCGGTGTTGGCTGCATTCGCTTACCCGAATCACTTACTGATGTAAACTCATCGGGATGCACTCACTTGCCGCCTTGCTGCAACGTCAACTCATTAAGCCAGTGAATCTGCTTTTCTAAAACGCCCTTGATAGTCAAATATCTTTTCTCGGATTTGCCACCATTGTCCGCGAGGACGGGCGACAACAAAATCCGGGTAACGCAGTAATGCCTGTTGCGCGATGATATCTGCGGCGTTTTGCCATTTGAGGGTAACACCGGGCGCCCGCTGGTGAGGGCGTAAGAAAATTTGCTCAAATGCCATTCGCTGAGCGGGCGTGGTCAGGCGAAAACGCTCACTGGTATTGGTGCCATCCTCATCGTAATAAGTGATTTTTAGCCACTCGCCTTTCGCATCATGCCCCGCTTCCAAACTCATTCCGCCGCAACGCAGAACCAGTGCATCCTTCAATTTCAGGGCAGCTTTTAACATATCATCGGGATCGACCAGCACTTCCTGGCACTGATGACAGCGGCGGGCGGCAATATCATTCTCAGCACCGCAATGTGGGCAGGACTTAAAGCGAAAGCGATAGTCACATTGTGCCCGCGCCCCAGAGTCATCCTCAAACCAGCCCTGACAGCGGCGGCCATAATGTTCAATAATCTCGCCTGACTCAGTGCATTTACCCCAGAAAATATTGGCAAAACCGCAGTCAGGGCAGAAGACCTGCACCGGTTGGCTATCACTGTGAGGTTTGCTGGTACCCACTTCTGGCGTGAATAAGTCATGGGGATTGCCAGCATAATCCAGAATCAGACAATCTTCTTTACCCGGAGAGAGCCGCAAACCGCGGCCAACGATTTGTTGATATAAACTGACCGACTCAGTCGGGCGTAGAATCGCAATCAGGTCGACATGTGGGGCATCAAAGCCGGTTGTCAGCACGGCAACATTGACCAAATAACGCAATTGCTGCTGCTTAAAGGCGCTAATGAGTGCATCGCGCTCTGCGGGAGGCGTTCCGGCACTGACCAGCGCGGCTTCACCTTGGGGTAGTAGCCCGTAAACCTCTTTAGCATGTTCAACGGTGGCGGCGAAAATCATCACCCCGCGACGATGGGCGGCATACTCAATTATCTGGCTAACAATATGCGGAGTAATTCTTTGTTGTTGTTTAAGTTCGCGGTCTAGATCCGCTTCACGGAACATACCGTCACTGTTGCTGGTCAGACGGCTGAAATCATATTGTACCACCGGCATATCCAGCCGCTCTGGTGGCACCAGAAAACCGTGCTTAATCATGTAGCGCAGGGGTAATTCATAAATACAATCGCGGAACAGAGATTTCCCATCACCACGGGTAATACCGTGATAGTGGAATTGATAAATCCAGCCCTTACCCAGACGATAAGGCGTGGCGGTCAGCCCCAGCAGCCGTAGACGCGGATTAGTGCTACGCAGATGCTGAATAATTTGCTGATATTGACTGTCATCCTCGTCACTGATGCGATGGCACTCATCGATAATCAGCAACGAAAAGGCGCTATCAAACAAAGTAAGATTGCGCGCCACAGATTGCACACTGCCGAAGACCACTTTCCCTGCACTTTGGCGCTGTTGCAGACCGGCGGCGAAGATATCAGCCTCTAAACCATAGGCACAGTATTTGGCATGATTCTGCGCCACCAGTTCTTTAACATGTGCCAGCACCAGAACGCGCCCACGCGCCAGTTTTGCCAACTCGGCAATGACCAGACTTTTCCCGGCCCCGGTGGGTAAAACAATCAGTGCGGGTTCAGTGTGACGACGAAAATGGGCCAGCGTCGCATCCACCGCTTCTTGCTGATAGGGGCGTAATGTGAATGCCATTACACTGCGTGACCATAGATTGAATACATGATTTGCAACACTCTTTTACCGGGTATAAACAATATTTCTCTCTACGAGTAGTGAAAAAATTTCTACTCTCTATTGTGCCCATCGGCGGGATTAGGGCGATTGCTGAATTTTACCACGATGTGGTTGCTAAATAAGGGTTTCACTGCAACTGTTCCTAGGATGATATGGCAACCGCCGCTATACTGGTGAATTAGGTCGGTTAGGCAGCAAATTATTTTCCCCTATACCACTTTACTGCTTCATTCATTCCACACCGTATAATCCCCCGCATCTTTAAGATGTAGGCGTGATTGCGGGTATCGTGCCTGTTACTGGCACGACTATACAACAGGCAAAGTAGATTCAATGCGATTGGACAAGTTTTTATCTCAGCAATTAGGTGTCAGCCGGGCGTTGGTCGCGCGCGAGCTGCGGGCAAAACGAGTAACCATTGATGGCGAAGTGGTCAAAAGTGGCGCTATTAAGCTGACGCCAGAACAAGACGTGAGATTTGATGGTAACCCACTGCAACAAACAGTTGGCCCACGTTACTTCATGCTGAACAAACCGCAGGGCTATGTGTGTTCTACCGAAGATCCCGATCATCCGACGGTGCTGTATTTCCTTGATGAGCCAGTAGCTTACAAACTTCATGCCGCGGGCCGATTAGATATTGATACTACCGGGCTAGTCCTGATGACAGATGATGGCCAGTGGTCACATCGCATCACCTCTCCGCGTCACCATTGTGAAAAAACCTATCTGGTGACACTGGAGCATCCGCTGGCGGATGATACGGCGCAGCAGTTTGCGGACGGCGTACAGTTACATAATGAAAAGTCCCTGACCAAACCAGCGCAGCTTGAGGTTATTGAGCCACAGTTGGTACGTCTGACCCTTAGCGAAGGGCGCTACCATCAGGTTAAGCGGATGTTTGCCGCCGTCGGGAATCGGGTGCTTGAACTGCACCGTGAGCGAATTGGCGATATCAAGTTAGACGATGATTTAGCACCTGGCGAGTATCGTCCACTGACGGCAGAAGAGATTGCGAGTGTCGGCGCTCCCCATCTGTAAGTGATTTTCTATTGCAACGTGGGCGAACTGTCTCCACGCTGTTTTGCCGTTGATATAACCCGCAGTAGGTTATGGAAGGAGTTGTTGAACGTGCATGCCAGTAATCAAAATGACGGGAAGACCCGGACATCCCACTTTGGCTTAATCTTCATCTTGGGCCTGCTGTCGATGCTGATGCCCTTGGCGATTGACATGTATCTGCCCGCCATGCCCACCATTGCGCAAGAGTTTGGCGTAGAGAGTGGCGCGGTGCAGATGACCCTAAGCGCTTATGTGCTGGGGTTTGCTATCGGGCAGATGTTCTATGGGCCGATGGCCGATAGCATCGGGCGTAAGCCGGTCATTTTCTGGGGAACGCTTATCTTCGCACTGGCGGGGATGGCTTGTGCTATGGCGCAGTCAATTGAACAATTGATTAACATGCGCTTTTTGCATGGTTTGTCCGCCGCCGCCGCCAGTGTGGTGATCAATGCATTGATGCGAGACATGTTCACCAAAGATGACTTCTCCCGCATGATGTCTTTTGTGGTCTTAGTGATGACTATTGCCCCACTAATGGCACCGATTATTGGTGGCGCGCTACTGGTGTGGTTTAGCTGGCATGCGATTTTCTGGACCATGGCCGGTGCCGCCTTGGTGGCGGCGATACTGGTTTCACTGTTTATCAAAGAAACCTTACCGCAAGAGAAGCGACAGCGATTTCACTTGCGTACCACTATCGGCAATTTCGCGACCTTATTCCGCCACAAGCGGGTATTGAGCTATATGCTGGCCAGCGGCTTCTCTTTTGCCGGGATGTTTTCATTCCTGAGTGCCGGTCCCTTTGTTTATATTGAGTTAAACGGCGTTTCTCCGCAGAACTTTGGCTACTATTTTGCACTGAATATTGTCTTTCTGTTCTTGATGACATTGATAAATAGCCGCAATGTTCGCCGTTTTGGCGCACTGAAAATGTTCCGCTTTGGTATGTTAGTCCAACTGGTGATGGGCATCTGGCTGCTGGTGGTATGTGCCACCGGGCTGGGATTCTGGGCGCTGGTATTGGGCGTGGCGGCTTATGTCGGCTGTATCGCGATGATCACCTCAAATGCCATGGCCGTTATTTTGGATGACTTCCCACATATGGCGGGCACGGCTTCTTCTCTGGCCGGAACTTTACGCTTTGGTATTGGTGCGATAGTGGGAACGCTATTGTCGATGGCACCATCGCGTAGTGCCTGGCCAATGGTGAGCTCAATGGCCTTCTGTATTATTGTCGCCATGCTGCTGTATCTTTATGCCAGCCGCCCCCATAAGGGCGCGGTAAAATAATTAATTGAGAGATATGAAGAGGAGAGGCTGGCGAGCGCTCCCTTCATATCTCTTATTTATTAATTAACATTTTGCTCATATTTCCTTTCTGCTTTTCCCTTCACTCTGCTAAATATCGCTCTAATAGCCACTAAAAAGCACAAAATTATTGCGCTCCATCAATATAGTAAGCATGCATATCATTATTTATTGCATAGTTATGTTTGACACCATATTGTTAACTTTTTGAGCGATGAAATAAAAAAGTTTCAATTGTATCAACCGGACTTTTATCCGTTATTGGTACTCATAAAAGAGTGATGAATATCATTGAATATAGTTATTTATCAATTAATTAAATGGATTTTCTTTGCCTGTATTGATCTTTGTTTGTTCTTGAAATGTAAAATGTTGATTGGCATTAAGTAACAAGTTTGCAAGAAAAATGGTTGAGATAGCCGCCATAAAGGTATAAATATAACAAAAAATGGGATCTAAATCCCAAACCAACAGTCCCGTGCTTGGCATCGGTGGCTGAATCAAGGTTAGAAACAGCATAAAAATGACATTGTAGATTTTTAGTTTCTAAATTGTTATCAATGTTGTGTTTTGGTAGAGGTTGAACCAAGCACAATGACAACTTAGCAGCTATAACTTTAGTAAGTGTGAGTCATTGTGGTGCTTTTATGATTTTTTGCATTTTTATATTTGACTAGGAAAAACACGTGAATAATATCCAACTTTCGGTAGTACATCGTCTGCCGCAAAGTTACCGTTGGTTATCTGGATTTATCGGCGTGAAAGTTGAGCCGATACCACTGACGGCGATAGACGAGACCAATAATGACCTCATGGGGCTGAAATTACTTAGCCACGATGGTAAACACGCGCAAATTATCATGCAGCGGTTGCATCTCTCGTTACAAGAGATACAAGTGGATTCCGCGATTGTCGAATGGGAAGGTGAGCCTTGCTTATTTGTTCACAATCAAGATGAGAGTGCCACTATCTGCCGCCTGAAAGATGTGGGTGTGGCCATTGCCGAAACCATGACGGCACTTTATCCCTTCTGATACGCTATCGAGCACTCGTTAGCGGCATTTCGTCAGCGCTGTTTGTCACGCAAATATGCTGGCGCTTTTTTGTGTCTTAATTCCTGATTTACACCAAATTAATCAGCAAATTGCAGCAGTTGCTGAGTATACTGCTGCTTGGGTGCGGCAAATATCGCCTGACAATCACCTTGCTCCACCACCTCGCCCTGTTTTAACACAATCACCTGATGACAGAGCGAACGAACGACTTGTAAGTCATGGCTGATAAACAGATAACTGAGTTGATAACGTTGCTGCAAAGATTTCAGCAAGGCCAGAATTTGTGCCTGTACTGATTTATCCAGTGATGAGGTTGGCTCATCCAGAATCAGTAATTGAGGTTGCAAAATGAGGGCTCGCGCAATTGCAATGCGCTGGCGCTGCCCACCAGAGAACTCAGTTGGGTAGCGGTAGCGGCTCACTGGGTCCAGACCAACTTCTTCCATGGCCTTAATTACTCGCTGCTCACGGTGTACTGCACTGAGCCTTTGATGCACTTCCAGCCCTTCAGCAATGATCTGTTGAACATTCAAGCGTGGGTTTAGGGCTGAATAAGGGTCCTGAAACACGATTTGAATGCGGCTACGATAAGGCAACATTTGCTTGGGCGAGAAGCTGTGTAGCGGCTGACCACTAAACCAAATCTCACCTTTAGAGGGCAGCAAGCGCAGCAGTGCCAGCCCAGTGGTGCTTTTCCCTGAGCCAGATTCTCCCACTAAACCTAAACTCTCACCGGGCTTTAAATCAAAACTGAGATCTTTCAGTGCATAGTGATGAGCGACAGTGCGGCGCAGTAAGCCGCGTTTAATGGGAAAAGCCACTTGCAGCCCTTTAACTTGCAGTAAGGGTTGCAAGTCCATGGTCAGTGGCAGTGGGTCGCCCTGTGGCTCGGCATCCAATAATTGACGGGTATAGGGGTGCTGCGGGGCGCTGAACAGTGTCTGGCGGCTGTTCTGCTCAACAATACGGCCTTCACGCATCACCGCCACATTGTCTGCCAGCCGGCGCACGATATTCAGGTTATGAGTGATAAACAGCAAACTCATACCCATTTCTTGCTTTAACTCTTTCAGCAAACTCAAAATCTGGGCTTGAACTGATACATCCAGCGCGGTGGTCGGTTCATCGGCAATCAGCAATTTGGGTTTGGTCAAGACCGCCATGGCGATCATGACGCGCTGACGTTCCCCACCGGATAACTGATGCGGAAAATCAGCCAGTCGGTCTTTAGCATTGCGAATTCCCACCCGGTCAAGGCACTGAATAATCTCCGCTCGAGCCGCTTCTTGACGCATACCTCGGTGCAGCGACAAAACTTCAGCCAACTGTTTTTCAATGGTATGCAGTGGGTTGAGTGAGACCATAGGCTCTTGAAATATCATTGAAACCTGGTCACCACGAATACTGCGTAATGTCGGTTCGTCGGCATGTAACAGTGATTTGCCGGCAAACAGAATATCCCCTGTCGGGTAAACTACCGGCGGTGAGGGCAATAAACGCAATATTGACAAGGCGGTGACACTCTTGCCGGAGCCAGATTCCCCCACTAAAGCCAGTGTTTCACCCGGTGCTACCTGCAATGACAGCTCGCTGACCACTTGACGTTCAACGCCAGCCTGACGAAATGCAACACTGAGATTCTGAATATCCAGGAGTGGAGAGGTTGCCATATCAGTACACCTTACTTGGGTCAAAGGCGTCACGCACCGCTTCGCCGATAAAGATCAACAGAGATAACAGCACGGCTAATACCAGGAATGCAGTGATCCCAAGCCAGGGCGCTTGCAGGTTATTTTTACCTTCCAAGAGCAGCCCGCCTAATGAGGGAGAGCCCATAGGCAAGCCAAAACCAAGGAAATCCAGCGAAGTTAGGGTGGTAATAGAACCACACAGAATGAAGGGCAAGAAGGTCAATGTGGCCACCATGGCATTAGGTAGCATATGTCGCGACATAATAACTCGGTCGCGTACTCCCATGGCCCGTGCTGCCCGGATATAGTCATAATTTCGCGTGCGCAGAAACTCTGCCCGCACCACACCGACCAACCCCATCCAGCCAAATATCACGGTAATACCTAATAACCACCAGAAATTGGGTTGCACGATGCTGGACAGTAGAATCACTAAAAACAGGGTTGGCATACCTGACCAGACTTCAATAAATCGCTGGCCCCATAGGTCAACTCGGCCACCGTAATAGCCTTGAACTGCCCCGGCACAAATCCCAATCACACTGGAAAATAGCGTCAGTGTCAGGCCAAATAACAGCGAAATACGGAACCCATAAATGACTTTAGCCAACACGTCGCCACCGGTGCTGTCAGTCCCCAATAAATTGGTGCGGCTGGGGGGCGAAGGGAAGGGCACGTCAGTGGCAAAATTAATGGTGTTATTGCTAAAGCGGATAGGTGCCCAGATAGCCCAACCATGATCTTTAATTCGGCCAATAACATAAGGGTCTTGATAATCGGCGGCGGTGGTTAAAATGCCGCCAAAAGTTGACTCGCTGTAATTAGCCATAAAGGGCATATAAATTCGCCCTTGATAGCTCACCAGCAACGGTTTGTCATTGGCGATGAGCTCGGCAAACAAACTAATAATAAACAGAGTCAGGAAAATCCACAGCGACCAGTAGCCACGGCGGTTCTGACGAAATCGCCCCCAGCGGGCCTGATTAATAGCACTTAGCCGTATCATTATTGGCGGCCCTCAAAATCAATCCGTGGATCAACCAAGGTGTAGGTGATATCGCTGAGGATATTCAGCAGCAAACCAATCAGGGTGAAAATATAAAGAGTGCCAAACATTACCGGGTAATCGCGCTGTAAGGTGGCGTCGTAGCCCAGTAATCCCAATCCATTCAATGAAAACATCACTTCGATCAGCAGTGAGCCAGTGAAAAACATACTGATAAAGGTGGCCGGGAAACCGGCGATCACCAGCAACATGGCATTGCGAAACACATGGCGATAGAGAATTTTTTCTTCAGGTAGCCCTTTGGCGCGCGCGGTGACAACATATTGCTTGCGAATTTCGTCGAGGAAGGAGTTTTTAGTCAGCATGGTCAATGTAGCAAAGCCGCCAATCACTGTGGCCAATACCGGTAAAGTGATATGCCACAAATAGTCGGTTATTTTGCTGTACCACGGCAGCGTATCCCAGTTACTGGAAACCAGTCCGCGCAGCGGGAATAAATCGAAATAGCTGCCGCCGGAAAACAGCACCACCAGCAAAATGGCAAACAAAAACGAAGGGATAGCATAGCCGATAATGATTAAGGTGCTGCTCCAGGTATCAAAAGCCGTGCCATTTCGCACCGCTTTTTTAATCCCCAGTGGAATGGAAACGATATAAATTATCAGCGTGCTCCATAGCCCGAGAGAGATGGACACTGGCAGACTGTGCTTAATCAATGACATTACCGATTCGCCACGAAACAGACTGTCGCCAAAATCAAAGCGCACATAGCTCCATAACATATCGAAATAACGTTGGTGCAGCGGCTTGTCGAATCCAAAACGCTGTTTGATTTCGGCAATGACTTCCGGGTCTAATCCGCGTGAGCCGCGATAGTTACTGTCACCCACCTGGGCAGCATTAAGGCCCACTTTCGCGCCACCCAAGCCAGCATCACCGCCGCCTGCGCTATAGCCACTGGAATGGCCCAGTTCAATGTTGGCTATCGCCTGATCAACTGGCCCGCCTGGGGCGATTTGCACAATAAAAAAGTTGATAGTAATAATCGCCCACAATGTGGGAATAACCAGCAATAACCGCCGTAATAGATATGCGCCCACAACCGCCCCCTAGTGACGTTCTGCTGGCAGGCGAGCTGCCTTGTTGACATCCAGCCACCAGCTATCAAACCCTAGCGAATAAGTGGGGCGATCCACAGGCATTGAGAATTTATCCCAATACGCAAAGCGGGCATGATTGGAATACCACATCGGGATCATCAAATAATTCCAGGTCAAGACGCGATCAAGGGCGCGCCCCAGAGACAGCAAGGCTTCGGGCTGTTCTTGATGTTTGATAATCTGTTCAATCAAGTGGTCAATAGCCGGATCTTTAATACCGGAAGCATTATAGCTGGAATCAATATAAGCCGAGCTCCACAAGATTTGCAGATTTGGGCTAGGGTAAGGGAACGCAGTGTAAACGGTCGGGATCATATCGTAATCCCGACTGCGTAGGCGGTTAACAAATTGAGAACTGTCAACCTCACGGATATTCATGGTGATGCCCAAACGCTGCAAATTATGTTTGAACGGCTGAACATATTGGAAGTTGCTGCCACTGAGCAATAGCAATTCAAACTCAAAAGGTTTGCCAGTTTTGCTATTGACCAATTGCTGGTTTTTTACTTCCCAGCCAGCTTCACTCAGTAATTCGCGCGCTTTTAACAGATTATCCCGCGAATCGCCGCTGCCGTCAGTTTGTGGTGGCTGATATAGTTGCGTAAATACCTCTGGCGGTATTTTGCCTTTCAGCGGGGCTAACCAGGCTAATTCAGCACTGTCTGGATAACCCGTCGCAGCATATTCAGTATTCTGGAAGAAACTGTTAGTGCGCTGATAACTGTTGTAATAAAAGGCTTTATTCATCCAGTCAAAGTCAAAAGCTAAGGTGAGCGCCTGACGAACTCGGCGATCGCTAAAAATAGGGCGTTGGACATTAAATGCCAGCCAGCGAGTATTTTGTGCCGAGTTATCGACGATATCCTGTTTAACGATATAGTTTTTGGCGAAGTTGCCGCCCACATATTGTGTGGCCCAGCTTTTTGGCGAGGTCTCTTCACGGAAATCAAACGCCCCAGCTTTAAAGGCTTCTAGCGCGACTTTATCGTCTAAATAATAATCATAGCGGATGGTGTCAAAATTATATTGGCCACGATTGACTGGCAAATTAGCCGCCCAATAATCTCTGACCCGCTCATAAGTAATAAACTGGCCCATTTTATATTTACCAATACGATAAGGGCCGCTGCTGACTGGCGGTTTACTCAGAGGATCACTGAGTTTATGGTCTCGCCAAAAATGCTCTGGCATCACTGGCAAACCAAATAGACCCAGCATTTTATCTTTATTGGGTTCCGGGAATTCAAAACGTACAGTCAGGCGAGAAATGGCTTTTACCTGCACGCCTTTATAGACGATACGAAATTGTGGCACACCCTCGGTCATGAATTTATTGAAAGTGAAGGCAACATCTTGCGCGGTAATTGGCGTGCCATCATGGAAACGGGCACGGGGATTGATATCCACTTCAATCCAATGAAAGTCTGGGGCAAAACGCGCGGATTCGGCAATTAATGGGTAATAGCTGCCAATTTCGTCATCGGAGGTGGCAAATAGCGAGTCATATAGCCGCTCAGAGCGTATAGCCGGGTTGCCACGCAATGCATAGCGGTTAAAGTTATCAAAGGTACCAATAGCCGATAGCGTTATATCCCCGCCTTTAGGGGCCGCCGGATTAACATAATCAAAATGGCTAAAATCTGATGAGTATTTAGGTTCACCCAGTATGGCAAAAGAGCTGCCTTCTTTAATAGTTTCAGCCTGTAGCCCAAAACTCAGGGCCGCAAGTGCTAAGGCAGCAAGTAGGCGTGACAACATATTGGTGGTGATCTCCTGCTGTTATTCGAATAGTAATACTCTTAAATGAAATTACCAGTTTGCAGGGGTAAAGCAAACATTAAGCCAATGAGTTTTTGTTACGAATTCTTTTTATTACAAAACTTGACTAAATCCCCAACAGATAACGGCTTGCTAAGTAAATAGCCTTGCAAGAAGTTCACCCCATGTTGGGCCAAATACTGGAGTTGTTGTTCTGTTTCAACACCTTCAGCAACCGTCTCGATATTGAGGTTCTGCGCCAACATTAATACAGCATCTAATACCGGTGCCGCGACCGTATTAATGCCGATGGTGCTAACAAAGCCACGATCAATTTTAATATAATCTAAAGTAAAACGTTCTAAATAGATCAGCGCACTGTGTCCAGTCCCAAAGTCATCAACCGCGATTTGTATCCCTTGGGAACGCAGCCAGGCGAATTGCTCAATAGCTAATTCTTCTTCAACCATACCTCGCTCGGTAATCTCGAACACCGGAGCAAAAATGTCGGTATTTAATTGCTGCAACATGTGTAAGACATCTTTACGGAAGCCATCATCAGCAAGATGGACAGGGGAGATATTAAAAGCAAGCTTCGTCCCAGCAGGAACGTAATCTTCCATTAACTTACTGTCACTGACGATTAATTCAAATAAATGCCGAGTCAGTGGTTGAATCAAATGCTGAGCTTCTGCATAGGGAATAAAGAGATCCGGTGAGATTCGCCCTTCGATAGGATGTTTCCAACGGATGAGTGCCTCAAAGCCTGACATTGTACGTTCATCTGAACGGAATACTGGCTGATACTCAATGAAGAATTCACCACGCCGTATACCACGTAGAATTTCGGCTTCAGCACTTTGACTGGTAATCAAAATATAATATGCCAGGATACCGACTAAACCTGAAAGTAACAGACCGCCGAGTAACGTCATGCGAATATCATCCGCAGTCAGGCTGGTGTGATAAATCAATATTTTAATGGGATAGCCGGGTAATTGGACCTCATGTGAGGATTGGGCTGGTAATTGGTTGACCGGAATGACTCTGGCGCTAAAAGTGGTTATCGCTAAATCATCAATAACGATAGCTAAGTTATTGACTTGGTTTTCCGCCGAGTTCAGCAAGAAATAAGGATGTAGCGTTAATTCTAGTGTTGCTAATACCCCAGAGTTACCTCGACCAGCCTCACGCAACCAAACCCCAATTGCCGGTTTACTTGGCATCATGGGCGTACCTTGCTGAATTTTAAAATCTAAAGGCTGGGATACGTTAATTTTAGGATATAGCGCACTGACCGGTACATGCATTTCACCTGTTGCTGAAGAACAATAAACAATGTCATCGTGAACCAATAAGAAAGCTCTAACGCCATTGGTAAATGCAGCTCGATAGTGCAGTGCTGAACTGGCCTGTTCACATGTCTTGGTGCTTTGCGGGATAAGCTGAGACATGGTTGTCGTCAGTCCATTAAGGAACTGAGACGAATAGGATATAATATGATCGCTTTGTGTTGTTAATTTACGTTCACTGCTGCGATAAAGTAATGACAACGTAATAACAACAAAACAAATAAAGAAACAGAGTGCGAGGATGACACTTTTTTTTACAAGGTGGCGTCTGGATAAAATATTGCGGGAGAACGCACTGTTTGAACCCATGTTACGCCGCTCCTCAGCATGATTGATAAAGTGTTATGAGTATAAGTAAGTTGGCAGCACAGCGCTACCGGTTTGCTAGTGAGCATTATTGGCATTAATAAGCGTATCGATATGAATAACATCCAATATAAAGAAATGTGCTCATAAAATGCATCAAATAAGCGGATCTGCATTCTTAATTTGTACTGATAGGTATATTCAGGAATATATATCAGTAAAACAAATTTTCAGATTATTGACACAATCTACTTAATTCTAGAAAGGAGAATCGTCGGTTGATATGTCTTAGTGCCAGAAAACTCTTGGTTAAGTGGGGCGGATTTTACACAGAAATTTCTTGAATTTCGCGGTTGCTAAAAAAAAAGGACATTTCCTACAAGCCAGCAGGAAGAGTGGGTAGTTGCAGAATGGGCAGTCATAAATAGCGGATAATAAAAAACGCCGCTAATGCGGCGTTTCAGAGTTTCGTTTGGCATCTCTCGGACAACAGGAATAAAATCAGCTAGCTGCGCGAACCGCTACTTAGCACTCGGCGCCCATCGCGATAACGCTTATTCCAATAATCTTCATTTAGGCTCGATATTGTCACGCCGACACTGGTCGATGCATGAACAAATTTATCGTTACCTAAGTAGATACCAACATGGCGTCCAGTCGAACCCGCTCGGAACAGTACTAAATCACCAGGACGCAACTTGGTACGTTGAATTTTCTTGCCAAGATCCTGCTGCTCAGATGTTGAGCGTGGCAAATTCATACCAAATTGTTCACGGAAAGTGGCTTGTACAAATGCGGAGCAATCAATACCGCGTTTGGTGCTACCGCCTAAACGATAACGAACACCTTTCCACCCTGCATACTGTTCTAGAATTTTTGACTTGACGTCAACGTTGCGCACCATCGCTTCGAATTCATCCTGAGAGGCTTGCAGTAAAAGCCCATCTTTGTCATTAACTGCACGCATCTCAGTTTGCGTATTATGTAAGTTCGAAGTCTGTGATGAACTACACGCGGATAACATTACCGCTACTGCAACCGCAGGAATGACCCGCAGAATATATCTCATAATAGGTTGAGACTTGACCATTGTTGTTGTTTTCCCTTGCTATCCTTACGACGGATGTCGCTACCCAAAAATGCCAAACGAATCGAGATTATTGATTGTGGTCTGATGAGACAATCACTTAACCAAATAAATGTGCAGGAACGCACAATATTAATCAGGACAGTGGTGAAATGCCGGTATCCGAACACAAACGTTTTTGAGGTTACCGTAATAGTTAATAAAAGGCGAGAGCTTTTATAACCATTATTTTACTAAATGTTAATGAAACTTAATGTGTGCTATTAAAAGCGAGATTGCTGATTTTGTAGCCACTCGGGGATAATAAATGAAGGGAAATGTTAATGGCAGTTGGAGCAAAAAATAGACTTTTGCCCCAACATAAGCAGGTTACAGATTATTTCGTTGTGAACCCAGGCAAGTTCCGGTTAATGACATCAATGGCCTTGTCACTGAGTGGTGTTAGCAGTACCCAGCTTATCCCAACCAGAACAACGGAAAGAGAACCAACAGCAATATCAGTAAACCAATGCGCGCCGATCATCACTCGTGGCATCGAGAAGACAATCACAATCAATAAGGCGATGGCAAAAGCACCGCGAGAAAAATAGCGCAGCATAAAGCAGGCAAAGATCATTAACATCATGCCATGGTCGCCAGGGAAACTATCACCAGAAGCGTCTTTGGTTGGAATACCGGTTAACTCACTGACGCGATTAATATTCTCAAACACCAGTGTTGGGCTGGGATGCGAAACTGGCAACATGTGGCCTAACTGGTTGAGGATAACCGCGGTCAGCAACATGACAAACCCGGTGACTATCAGTCGGCGACGACCTACGGGTGTTTCCTTTATGTAGAAGTATAAATACAGCAGGCCCATACACATTAGGGAAATGACATCAAAAGCCCGATTGTTGGTGAGTGCCACCAAATGCAGAAAGGCAGGGCTGGACAGCAGATGTTGGTTAAAATAGAAGAATATTGCCGAATCTATTTTGAACCAAAAACCGTGGTTTGCCGGGATGTACCAAGAGAAGAACAGAGCAATCCCAAGCAAATTGAGCAGTAAAATTGTCGGTAAATTACGACGGGTCATGCGGCGGCCTATACTATAAATTGTGCAACGAATAAAAATCGGGGCATATCATACCCCTTTATTTAACCGAATATTCAGTAATTCATGCTGTAGTGCATTCCAATCAGCTTCATTCGCGCTAATCAGTTCAATCCGGCTATCTAGCGGGGGGATCTGACGTGTTTCTATTTTTAGATCATTCCCTTGCTTGTTAATTACTAATGTTCCCTCTGCAATACGCATCACTCCCTTTACCCGCTCGGCTGGATTTAATCGTACCCATTCCAATAGTGGAACTGTATCAAATACGGTGTCGGCATTAAATGCCCAACCACAGCTCAGATAACCTTGACCTTTATTCAATGCCCGACGCCAAGGTTCCGTCCCTTTCAAACGTAATGCTGCCAACCCATGTTGTCGTGTGGAGCCGTGGTGATGCGCACCGTCAGGTAATTCATCATTATTACTGTGCGGTGTATCGAGCAGGGCCACATCAATTTTCCCTTGTTCCGCATAATAGAGGGGGCGTGATGTTGGTTGTTGCTCATGCCACTGTTGTAACGCGGCATAATCTGTTGCGCTATAAGTATCCTGTTTATTCGCCACCAAAATATCTGCGGCTGCCAATTGGTCGCGGAAATTTTCATTCTCGGTATAGCGAGGCTCACTCAGTTGGCGGGCATCCAGCAAGCTTAAGGTCGCGCGCAGATCAATCCATGGTTGGTAAATATCTGAGGTCAATAAGGAGAGGATCTGTTTGGGGTGGCCTAATCCGGTTGGCTCAATCAGCAAACGGTCCGGTTTTGCCTGCTGTAGCAACATATTCAAACCGACTTGCATCGGCAGACCATTAACACAACACATACACCCGCCAGGTATTTCTTTTAATACCGCGCCGCTCTCAGCTAATAGCGCGCCATCAATCCCTATTTCACCAAATTCATTCACCAAAACGGCCCATTTCTCATGTTCCGGCTTTTGGGCCAACAAATGACGAATAGTGGTGGTTTTTCCACACCCCAAAAATCCGGTAATCAAGTTGGTTTTTGTCATATGGATTCTCCGCTGTAAAATTTTTTTTTAATTAGCTATTAAGTTAATGGCATTTTAGCCGTTGTTATTAGAACAGGACAGAACTACGCGTAGGCTAATTATTAAACGAAAAAAGCCCAAATTAAGAGTATTTCCTAGGAAATTTCAGAACAGCGCCTAATGGCGGCCCTGAGTTAAGCAATATAATTAGCTTATTCGGGGGATTTTAGTGGGTTATAGACGGAGTAGAGCAATAAAAAAAGCTCTGCCATTGCTATTGCTCGCGCTGAAATCCTCTATCTTTAAAATGACAGATATGAGAGTCGAGGTGTTTATGAGCAATTATCGAGTACTAATTATCTTAGCGATAATGTTTTCATGGATAATATCTTTTTCTGCAAGTAGTGCGCAATCTACCCTGTCTGTTTCAGGAACAATTACCTTTTCCGGAGCCATTGTAGACAGTCCATGTGATACCGCATTAGTGGGCCAAACAATAACAACTCGTTGTTATCGTAATGGCGAAACACTGACTCAACGACAAGCACTCTCACGTAATATGCCTCTGACCTCCCGGTTACCCGGTAATTTAGCCTCTTCCACTCTGGAATGGCTGAATCCACAGCGTAGTCTGGGCATTTTAACCGTCACTTATCTCTAATATTTCAGTCTGTATTGTTTATATCTTTGAATACTTATCTCTGTAGAAACCTATCCCTATAAACACGGCTTATCCTGTTGATAAGTCGTGTTAGCTCGTCAGATGTTTTTGCTGTCAGAAGTTATTTGACCACAATGAAATTGTGTGACCACATGATATACTCACTGCTATTCAGACACTCTTTGGTCCGGCCAATTTGGTATTATTAACATCAACGCCAATGCCCGATGCAGGAAATAAGGCTATGCGGTTATATCAGGAAGTGGGCAGTCAACTGCGCGCAGCGATTGTCAGTGGTCAATATAACGTAGGCGATCGTTTGCCGCCCGAGCGCGATATCGCCGAAAATTTCAGTGTCAGCCGCAGTGTGGTACGTGAAGCACTGATTATGTTAGAGCTGGAAAAATTGGTAGAGGTGCGTAAAGGCTCCGGCGTTTATGTGGTCAATGTGCCTGAGATGTCAGTTGGGGGCGAGTCCGCCGCTGCAACCGACAGTGGTTATGGTCCGTTTGAGCTCTTGCAAGCCCGCCAATTACTCGAAAGCGAAGTTGCTGCTTTTGCCGCGATGCAGGCCACTAAAGCCGATATCA
Organism: Yersinia alsatica; assembly: GCF_902170305.1. Taxonomy (GTDB): domain Bacteria; phylum Pseudomonadota; class Gammaproteobacteria; order Enterobacterales; family Enterobacteriaceae; genus Yersinia; species Yersinia alsatica. The sequence continues at coordinate 270,443 of NZ_CABHWW010000026.1, forward strand.
TCAAAATGCGTCATGCTATCGAACAAGAAAAAAGTGCGCTAGAAGCGGGGGCTGTGGATGAAAGTGCGGATGAACTATTTCATTGCCTACTGGCTCAATCGACACAAAATAGCGTGCTGGCCAATATGGTTGCAGAGGCTTGGCAGGCGCGAAAAACCAGCGCAATGTGGTTAGGTGCTCACGGCCATACTGTTGATTTCAGCTACCGCTGGCAGTGGCTGGAAGATCATCAGAAAATCTTGCAAGCCGTGCTGCGCCGTGACAGCAAGGCCGCCAAGCAAGCTATGTGGCAGCATTTGGAGAATGTAAAACTGAAGTTACTGGAGCTTTCTGATGCTGACCATCCTGATTTCGATGGTTATTTATTTGAGTCTGCGCCGTATCAGTTGGAAGAATAGAATCTCATTGAGTCATTAAAGTATTGGCTGGATAACCAGCATAAATGTCATCCAGCCAATATTAACTCATGAAATTAAGCGTGTTCGGCTAAACGTTTCACACTCTCTTTCGCGCCAAATTGTTGCAGGCTGAGATAGGCCTCGGTGACAGCCTCGACGAAAGCTTGCTGTTGTGGCAGGGTCTCGCCAAATAGTGCTTTCAGCGAGAGCAAACTCTGTACTCTGGCAACCCCCTCTTCGCTATTGGCGACACATTTCTTAAAGTTGTCAGCCATAGGGTCACGGATATCAATAGGCTGACCGTTATCATCCACACCACTGACATAACGCATCCAACCGGCAATGCCTAATGCCAGACAGCGGTAGTTTCCGCCATGTTGCAAATGCCAGCGCACGGAATCTAACATCCGCTGTGGTAATTTCTGACTCCCGTCCATAGCAATCTGCCAAGTGCGGTGTTTTAACGATGGATTGGTATAACGCTCGATCAACTGGTCGGCATAGGCGTTAAGGTCAACACCGGTGACGCGCAGAGTAGGTGCTTGCTCATCGATCATCAAGCGGCGAGCGGTAACACGGTAATTATTATCGGCCATACAATCATTAATATGCTGATAACCGGCCAGATAACCCAAGTATGCGAGGTAGGAATGGCTGCCGTTCAGCATGCGCAGCTTCATTTCTTCAAAGGGCAATACGTCATCCACCAACTGCGCCCCGGCGATCTCCCAGTCAGGGCGGCCGGCCACAAATTTGTCTTCAACAACCCACTGAATGAATGGCTCACAGGCAATCCCGCACGAGTCGACTACGCCAAGTTCATCGGCAATCTCTTGCAGAGTTTCTGCAGTAGCTGCTGGCACAATGCGGTCAACCATGGTGTTCGGGAAGGTAACGTTCTTGCTAATCCAGTTGGCCAGTTCAGGATCACGCGCCGTCGCCAGACCCAAAACCGCATTTTTCACGACATGACCATTTTCAGGAATGTTATCGCAGGAAAGCACGGTAAAAGGTGGTAAGCCACGCAAGCGACGCAGACGAAGAGCTTCAACCAGCACACCCGGTGCGGATGTTGGGGCGTCAGGTATTGCCAGGTCGGCACGAACAAACTCATTTTGCAGATCCAGTTGGCCGCTACCCGGTTCGATGCAATAACCTTTTTCAGTAATGGTCAGTGAGACAATGGCCACTTGTGGTTCGGCCAATTTCTCCAATACTTGCATGATGCCGTCTAACCGGGCATGTACCGACTCACAAACAGAACCGACGATAATTGCCTGATTGCTCTGCGCGCCTTTTTCCAGAACGGAGAAAAGATGGTCTTGCTGGCGTAAATTTTGAATCAATACGTCGCCACCTAATAAGCTGACTTCGCAAATACCCCAGTCTCCCCCTTGTTGATTTAATACTCGATCAGTGAGCAGTGCCTGATGAGCGCGGTGAAATGCGCCAAAACCAATGTGAACAATGCGGCTTTTCAGCGCTGTTCTATCATAAGTAGGCAACTGTACAGTTGAGGGCAGGGTGCTGTTGGCTATGGTGTTCATACGTGGCTCCAAAATCATTCACCCCAGGATGGGTACATGGGGAGTTGACATAAAAGGTGGCAAATAAAAAGTTGTTAGACCAGTTTCGATGGGCTGCTTGTAGGAAAAAGGCCACACCGTGCTGATCATTTTCTTTTGCTGGTTGCCATGAATATCGGCTTGCAGTGTAAAGCCATATGACAGAAAATAAAATTGGTAAGTCCAATATTGGTTATATTCGTGAAGTGGATCAACCAATGAGGTTTTGCTTTTTGACACTTAGCGCTGAAAGAGTAAGGATAAGCTGAGTGATACCTCTTGGAAATCTGTATAACAGCATTTTTAGCACACCTGAATAGTTTACATAGAAGGTAAAAAAATAAATGGAACAAACATGGCGTTGGTATGGCCCGAATGATCCGGTGTCCTTAGATGATATCCGTCAGGCTGGCGCAACTGGAGTAGTGACCGCGTTACACCATATTCCGAATGGCGAAGTTTGGCCGGTGAGTGAGATCAAACAGCGTCAGGCTGAATTGGCGGCGAAAGGTTTGGTCTGGTCGGTAGTAGAAAGCGTACCGATTCATGAAGAGATCAAAACTCACAGCGGTAATTATCAGCAACACATTGAAAATTATAAGCAAACGCTACGTAATCTGGCTGATTGCGGTATTGATACCGTATGCTACAACTTTATGCCGGTACTGGACTGGACGCGTACTGATTTGGAATATCAATTGCCTGATGGTTCCAAAGCATTGCGTTTCGACCAGATAGCTTTTGCGACCTTCGAATTGCATATTCTGAAACGTCCTGGTGCTGTGAATGATTACACTGCTGAAGAGCAGGCGCAGGCGGCTGACTATTTCGATGCTATGTCTGAAGCGGATATTGCCAAGCTGACAGGCAATATTATTGCCGGTCTGCCAGGGGCAGAAGAGGGCTATACGCTGGACCAGTTCCGCGCGCGTTTAGCTGAGTATGACGGTATCGATAAAGCGCAACTACGTGAAAATATGGCCTATTTCCTGCGCGAGATTATACCCGTCGCGGAACAGGTCGGCTTGCGTATGGCGGTACATCCAGATGATCCACCGCGTCCAATTCTTGGTTTGCCGCGTATTGTTTCAACGATTGAAGATATGCAGTGGCTGAAAGAAACCGTTGATAGCATTCATAACGGCTTTACGATGTGCACCGGTTCTTATGGCGTACGCGCTGACAATGATTTGGTGCAGATGATCGAAACCTTTGGTGATCGCATTCACTTTACTCATCTGCGCTCAACTTGCCGTGAAGGGAACCCAAAAACCTTCCATGAAGGTGGTCATTTGCAGGGTGATGTCGACATGTACTCGGTCGTTAAAGCAATTTTAACCGAAGAACAACGTCGTCAGGCTGCCGGAGACATGCGCCCAATTCCAATGCGACCAGACCATGGTCATCAGATGTTGGATGATTTGCATAAGAAGACCAATCCGGGTTATTCCGCCATTGGTCGCCTGAAAGGGTTGGCAGAAGTTCGTGGTGTGGAGTTGGCACTGAAGCGGGCGTTTTTCCCTGAGCTAAAATAGCCATCCATACCCGTCATCTTTCATGTTACAGGTGTGTTGGCTGTACTCGCTCACCCGAATCACTTACTGATGTAAACTCATCGGGATGAGTTCGCTTGCCGCCTTCCTGTATCATGAAATCTATAGGGTATGGCTTCAGTATAAAATTTGAAGGACCGGAAAACCGGCCCTTCAAATTTATATAGAATTGATTATTCGGCGCGTCCCATATAGCGACGCTCCGCAATATGAATACGAATCTTCTCGCCCGGACTGATATATTCTGGTACCTGAATGGACAGACCGGTGCTCATCACTGCCGGTTTGTTACGGGCACTGGCTGATGCGCCTTTGATGCTAGGTGCCGTCTCAACAATTTCCATATCAACAGTCTGCGGCAATTCCAGCGCTAACAATTGGCCATCCATCGTCAGAACCTGCATCCCAGGCATACCGCCTTCAGGAATAAACAGCAGCTCTTCTTCAATCTGCTCTTTCTTGAAGTTGTATGGGGTGAAATCTTCATCATCCATAAAGACGTATTCGTCGCCATCAATGTAGGAAAAGTTGACTGAACGACGAGTTAAAGTGATGGTGTCGAGGATCTCATCGCCTTTAAAACGCTCTTCAACTTTCAAACCGGTACGCACATCAGAAAAACGCATTTTATACAGCGTACTTGCGCCACGGGCACTTGGGCTTTGCACGTCAATATCTTTCACCAGCAGTAATTTGCCGTTGAGGTTGACCGCCATACCGCGTTTTATTTCGTTAGCTCTTGCCATTTATTAACCGCCAATCAGAATTGAAGATAAGTTGCGACAAGTTACTCGTGCCGCGTGTTTCAGGCAAGCAGATAGCGCAAAAAAGAGTGATATTTTCGCCATAAAATCGGCCCTATTGATAGACCGGTAACAGGCCAAATAAAGCGGCGATATGGGTGACGCCATTGATCAGGCCAAACAAGATAATAAAGCCAATCATCATGCGCCCACCGGGAGCCCGATAAGTCGCTTGTGGGAAGCGCTTGCGGCTGGCGCGCGCCATCAATGCAGGAACAATGACGGCCCAAATAGTCGCAGCTAAACCGGCAAAACCGATGGCATAGAGAAAGCCATTTGGGAACAGTAAGGCACCGATGGTTGGCGGCACAAAAGTGATTAATGCAGATTTGGTGCGCCCACCACGGTCATCGGCAAACTTAAAGAAGTCGGCAATATAGTCGAATAACCCAAGGGACACGCCAAGGAATGAGCTAGCCAATGCCATATAAGAGAAAGCATTAAGGAGCTGGCTGGTGGCCTGACTCGCCGAGACCGTATCCATCTGTTTCAGCAAGCTACCAATATTACCGCCATCAGCAATGACTTGCTTGAATGCATCCCGAGCAATATTGCCCTGAATGGTATACTGCCACAGGATATAAATGACCAATGCGATCAGGGTGCCGTATAGCAGGCTTTTCACCACGGCTTTGCCATCTTTGTGATAATACTTCACCAGCCCCGGCACATTACCGTGGTAACCAAATGAGGTCAGTAAGTAGGGCAGTGCTGCCAAAGCATAAGGCAGGTAGCTGGCGTTACTGTCAGTCTGATTGAACAGAACTGCACTTTCCACGTGGCTAAACATATCACCGACAGACATGACGAATGTGATGACCATGCCGCCAATCAATATTGTACTTAAGCGATCGACGGCTCGGGTTGATAACCAAACAATAAACGCCACCAACAGTGCAAAAATAAAGCCGGCGCCAGCCTGACCAATCCCCACTGTATTTTGCAGTGTATGGGTAATGATTGAACCACCGGCAGAGATATAGGCGTAGGTTAATATATAGAGGACAAAAGTGATTGAAAGCCCATTGATTGAGCTCCATACCTTACCCAGCAGGTCTTGCACCATGGTGTGGAAACTGGCACCACTTGGGTAGTTTAAGTTAGCTTCCAGAATCATCAGACCGGAAATCAACATACAGGCCCACGTATAAATCAACAGAGCCACTGAGCCGCTGAACCACACACCGGCTGTCACGATGGGGATTGAGAACATCCCTGCGCCCACAGCGGTGCCAGCAACTATCATTGCGCCGCCCAGCACAGAAGGCCGTGATAAGGGTTGGGTTAAGTCCATCGACATTTGTCACTCCAAATATTCTTCGTCTTTAAGGCTGTAGCGCCAATGACAGTGGATATTAATAATAGGTTAATAGTTCTTTTGTACTAGCTTAATGGTACATGCTGACGATGAAGCTGTAAACAGATGAATATGCTTGCGTGGATCATTTGGTCAGTGATTAGTCTGGTTGTCTAGATTAAATACTGAGCAAATATTGCACCAAAAGGGATGGTTCAGGTTAAAAAACAAACTGAAAATACGAAGCTAACAGCTGAAGGCTGTGGGACGAGTCGGCAATTAAGCTATTGATCAAGGATAATGCTGGCAGTTCATGAGGGCGGTTGCTATTGTCCGCTGTTATGCCACCAGCCTACAGGAGCCTGCTGATGGACTGTCGCTCAGATTGCGGTGCCTGCTGTATTGCTCCTTCGATTTCCAGCCCGATCCCCGGCATGCCTTTGGGCAAGCCTGCCAATACCCGTTGTCTGCATTTGGATGACAATATGCGCTGCGGTATTTTCCACTCGCCATTCCGCCCGACAGTCTGTGCCAGCCTACAAGCATTGCGTGAGATGTGTTTTGATACCCGCGAACAGGCGCTAGTGTATTTGATTAAGCTGGAAGCGGATACTGCGCCTTAATGGTCGCGAAGGGCGCTCTGATTACCACCCTTCGCTGATGACTTAATGCTATTAAGCTCCGGCAGGAACCGCGTGGGCGGTATTTTTCAGTACTGGCCCGCGATACTTTTCAATTTCAAGCTGCGCCATCTGCCCACAGTTGCCCTGTGCCAGACTGGATGAGCCAATATCGAAAGTCAGGCAGTTGATATTGCCGTTTTTGCACAGAGAACCCGGTACTGATGGGTCGGCTGGGTCAAACCAGGCACCTTCACTGATCCGCACCACTCCCGGGCGAACATCGTCCGATACCACGGCCCCCACTAAGATCTGCCCGCGATCATTAAACGCACGTACCAAATCCCCGTTGACAATTTCCCGCGCGCTGGCATCTTGCGGGCTGATGAGGATCGCTTCACGGTCGGCAACGGCATACTTTTCACGTAGTGGGGTGTTATCCAATTGCGAATGCAGGCGATTGATAGGGTGCGCGGTATTCAGTGACAGCGGATACTTCTTGGCCTCCACGCCACGATACCATTCATAAGGCGGCATCCAAGTTGGGATCCCCTGACAATCGGCATATTCCATTTTGGCGATAGTATCAGAGTAGATTTCAATCTTACCGGATGGCGTGCCGAGAGGATTGAGCAGCGGATTCTCACGATAATCAGCAAAACGCACCCACTGCTTGTTCGCTTCAGGAATCGGGAAGCGAATATAGTTGTTCGAGGCCCAAAACATATCGAAAGGGGGCAGGGCAACACGGGCAGTACGCGCCTGTGATTTCATATCGTCATACATTGATTTCAGCCACTGTGTTTCATCTTTGCCCTCGGTAAAGGCATCAATAACACCCAGTCGAGTGGCCATCGCGGCGAAGATATCAAAATCATTGCGTGATTCATGCTGTGGCGGAACACACTGATGCATTGGGAAAACATACAGTTGCGAATAGTCGCCGCCCATTTCCAAATCGTTGCGTTCATAGCTGGTGGTTGCGGGCAATACGATATCGGCATGTTTGGCGGTGGCAGTCCAGTAAGGTTCATTCACCACGATAGTTTCTGGGTGCTGCCAAGCCTTGACCAGATTATTGGTATCCTGATGCTGGTGGAAGGTATTGCCGCCAGCAACATAGACCATTTTGACATCGGGATAGGTCACTTTGGTGCCATTGAAATCAATGGTTTTTCCCGGATTCGCCAGACACTCGGCAATACGAGCCACCGGAATTGGCGTTGGCGAGTTCTTCGGCGCATTACCGGCAGAAATCCCTGGTAAAATACCGCCTTTAGCTGTCGGGCTGCCACCCGAAGAGTAGTGGTAGCTGAAACCAAAACCGCCTCCCGGTAAGCCAATTTGACCGAGCATTGCCGCCACAGTTACCAGCAGCCAGTGTTGTTGCTCACCGTGGTGCTGGCGTTGAATTCCCCAACCGCCCATGATCATCGTGCGCTGTTTTGCCATATCCCGCGCCAGTTGGCGCAGTACCTCAGCATCCACGCCACTGATATCAGCCGCCCATTCAGCACTCTTCGGCTGGCCGTCAGTTTCCCCTAACAGATAAGCCTGGAACTTATCAAAACCGATGGTATAGGTCTTGATAAAGTCTGGATTGTGAAGCTTTTCAGTTAGTAAGGTGTGGGCAATCCCGATAAGCATGGCGCTATCAGTGTATGGGCGCGGGGCAATCCATTGAGCGTTAGTGAATTTAGCGCTGTCATTATGTACTGGGTCAATACTGATGACTTTGGTGCCTTTCTTCTTCAAGGCTTCAAAACCAGTTTGACCGACATGATCCGGAATATTCCAGCTATTTTTCAAGGTGATCATCGGGTTACAACCCCATAGAATCACCAGCTCGCTGTTTTCAACCACATTTGGCCAGGCGGTTTGCTGCTCATAAACCTCCATTGACCCCATAACGTGGGTCATAATGACCTGCGCGGCACCGGTTGAATAGTCACCGGCATAACCGAGGAAGCCGCCACTCAGGTTCATCAACCGTTGCAGTAAAGTGCGGCTGTTGTGTAGCATCCCGACACTTTTCCAGCCATAAGAACCGGCATACAGTGCTTGCGGGCCATGATCTTTCTGCACTCGCACGATTTCATTGCACACCAGTTCGGTGGCTTTATCCCAACTGACACGCACCCACTCATCACGGCCTCGCAACTCGGTGTGGCTGCCGGGGCCGCCTTCCAGCCAGCTTTTCCTGACCATTGGGTATTTGATGCGGTTATCAGCGTGCACCTGATAAGGGGCCATGGTGATAAGGTCATTGGGCCACGGATCATCTTTGACCGGCTGAACACCCACCATGCGTCCATTCTCGACAATAGCTTCAAATGCACCCCAGTGAGCACCAGTCAGAATGCCTTTTTGTGCCTGACGCAGTGCCAGAAACTGAGGTAATGCCTGACTGATGGCTTCTGCTAATGCTGATTTGGGCCACAGACCACCGACCATCGGCAAGACGGCCAGCGCGCTGGTTCCCAGTAAGAAGCGGCGGCGGCTCATAGTTAAAGGTTGTTGTTGGTATTTAGTCATTTTCGCCTCTTATTTACAGCTTGGCCGGCATATCACTGGCATGTTTTTGTACATATTGTGTCATCACGCGCAACTGCTCCTGAGTCAGGGAGGTGCGTGGTGCCATGCCTTTGATTACCCCAATCCATTGGTTCGCATTGAAGCGGTCCAGTGCCGTTAAGCCGTGGCAACCGGTACAGTTAGCGGACATCATATCGGCGGCATAGCGCCAGATTTTCTGTTGATCATCAACCAGTTGTTTCTTTGGCAACCACACCTGAAGTGCCACTTGATGCCAGACCAAATTGGTTTCCGGGTCAGTTTGGGTATTCAGTGTTTTCAGCGCTTTTTGCGCATCTTCGCCCAGTAGCACACTCAGAATGCGTTTTCCTTGTGCGGCATAGAACACCTCGGCGACGCCATCTTGTTGCCAGCCCTTAACATCAACCAGCACCTGATCACCTTGCTGTTTCACCACGTCGACCTCGGTCGATGGCATCAGATTACCGGCGTTATGGCTGTCACCGGCATTCATAAAGAAGGGCTCAGTGGCGATGGTATAGAGTTTGGTTGCCGAGGCCGGGGTTTGTGCCGCCGCAGTGGCCAGTTCAGCAGCGCCAGCTTGAGTCACTTCACTCATGTCTGGCAGGATATGGGCGACACCTTTATGGCAATCAATGCAGGTTTCGCCATTCTTAATGGCAACCGGATGCTGAATGCGAGCTTCAGCACTTTGCCCGGTGATGTCCATGGCATCAAAGCTATGACATGAACGGCAGGTCGCGGAGTCATTCTCTTTCAGTGTTTTCCATACTGACTGAGCCATCGCGAGTTTGTGGGCTTCGTATTTCTCTGGCGTATTGATTGTGCCAGCCATTTCACCGTAGATATCTTTCACGGCCCGGATTTTGGTCCAGAGATAGTCCAGTGGTTCATGAGGCACATGGCAGTCAGCACATTCAGCGCGGATACCTTTGGTATTTTGGAAATGGACGCTACCTTGGTATTCAGCCAGTGGTTGTTGCATGGTGTGGCAGGAAACGCAGAACGCAGTATCGCTGGTTTTATGGAAGACGGTTGCTGTCCCTGCCAATAGCGCCGCACCAATAATGATGCCGATCAGCAAGATCCATAACCATCCCCACCGGCGTCGCTTGACGAAGCCAGTCTGTTTATTGCTCATAATTGCACCCACTGTTATCTACCCTTGATATTTCAAGCCGCAGCTATTCATCTCAGTCAGTTAGCTGAACTAAGCTGCCGCGCAGTAATGCCGTTGCTGTAACTCGAAAATTTTGGGTATCTCTAATGATTATTGGTAAAACGGACGGATCAAATGCACGAAAAGATAAAATGCCAGATAATCTGCCAATAGATTCTTATCAGTTAGTGATAAATATTTCCCACAAAATAAGTGCGAGTATTGTAGGGGGATTTTTTGCTGATGACTAACTCAATGGAGGTATTTAGCAATAATAGTTCAGATTTGCTGAATAAAAATGTGATGAATGGATAAATATTTGCGTGATAGCACAAATAACCAGCTGAATTTGCTGGTTATATAATGTTTTATATAGCGCTATTTTTTAGTCGAAGGTGGCGTAAAACTGCTGATTTAGCCATAAATCGATAGCGTGGCGGCTGGCTTCAAAATGTGGCTCGGGCAATTCTCGCGGGTTGCACCATATCCATTGCTGACACTTATCTGGCTCTTTCAGCTCTGGCTGCCCACCGGGGTGCGAGGCCAGCAAACAAACTGAAACGGTGTGTTTAGCTTCCGCCCGCCAGGTCGCCAGATTATTGCACAATGCAATAACTTTCATCTCATTGATATTTAAACCAGTTTCTTCCAGTATCTCCCGCTGAGCGGCTTGTTCAAATGACTCGCCAGCCTCCATGTGACCGCCGGGAATTGACCAGTAAGGCGCGTGCTGACTACAGCGTTTGCCCAGTAACACTTCACCTTGTTGATTGACGATAATGACGCCAACACCTACCACGACAGACATTGTATTGACTCCTTTGCAATGCGTGTCAGCAAGCATCAGCTATTCATGCTATTTTGCTGCCGACACCGGCCTATTCACCATGAAAATGTGCGGAGTGTCAAAAATTCATCAAGAATAAAAGCAGAAAACTTGCATATATTCTGAGTCGGAAACACACTCCTTGAAACGTTTCAGCGTTATCTCGTCACCAGATGATAAAGGGTAACGCTCCTTTTTCTCACTAAAGCTGAAACGATTCAATTTCAGTAGAGAGGAGACATAATGTTCCAGTTATCAACCAAAGATATCCATCTGGCTGCACAAGCAGGCAGTAAAAACGAGGCTATCACCCAGGTAGCCGCCGCGTTGACTCAGGCTGGCTGTGTAGCCGCCGCCTATGTCGATGGCATGTTAGCCCGTGAGCAGCAAACCTCGACTTACTTGGGCAATGGCATCGCTATCCCCCATGGTACCACTGATACCCGTGACTTGGTGCTGAACACTGGCGTACAGGTTTTCCAATTCCCGCAGGGTATCGCGTGGGGTGAAGATCAAACCGCCTATATCGTTATCGGGATTGCCGCACGTTCTGACGAACATCTGGCCTTATTGCGTCAGCTGACCCACGTATTAAGTGATGATGCGGTTGCGGCAAAGTTGGCCAAAACCACGTCAGCTGAAGAGTTACGCAGTTTGCTGATGGGCGAGCAAAAAACCGCTGAATTCCACTTTGACACCTCACTGATTGCACTCGATGTTGCGGCTGACAATTTGATCACGCTGCAAGCGCTAAATGCGGGCCGCCTACAGCAAATCGGCGCGGTTGATGCTCGTTTTGTCAGTGATGTGATCACCCGTGAGCCACTGAATCTGGGGCAGGGCATTTGGCTGAGTGATAGCACTGAAGGCAATTTGGTCAGCGCCGCTACGGTAAGCCGCCCGGCAACTGCATTTGAGCATAACGGAGAGAAAGTGGCCCTGCTGCTGACACTGTCGGTTGCTGATGACCAGCCGCTCTCGGTGCTGAACTATTTAAGCGACCTGTTATTGGCGAAAAAAGCTGACGCGTTGCTGAACGCGGATGCGGCGGCACTGCTGGCGCTGCTGACCAGCGAGTATGTCGAGCAGAACGCAGTATTAAGCGCTGAGTTTGTTATCCGTAATGAACATGGGTTACATGCGCGCCCAGGGACGATTTTAGTCAATACAATCAAACAGTTTACCAGTGAAATCACCGTGACCAATTTGGACGGCACCGGTAAACCCGCTAATGGACGTAGTCTGATGAAAGTTGTGGCTTTAGGAGTTAAGAAAGGGAATCGCCTGCGCTTTACCGCCAGCGGTGAAGATGCACAAGCAGCGCTGGATGCCATTGGTGAAGCTATCTCCGCCGGTTTGGGCGAGGGGGCAGCATGAGCAGAAGAGTTGCAACTATCACACTGAACCCAGCTTACGATCTGGTCGGTTTTTGCCCGGAAATTGAACGTGGCGAAGTTAACTTGGTAAAAACCGCCGGTCTGCATGCTGCTGGTAAAGGCATCAATGTTGCCAAAGTCCTGAAAGACTTGGGTATTGATGTCACGGTCGGTGGTTTCCTGGGCAAAGATAACCAAGACGGCTTCCAACTGCTATTCAGTGAGCTGGGCATCGCTAACCGTTTTCAGGTGGTGCCGGGCCGTACCCGCATTAACGTCAAACTGACCGAAAAAGATGGTGAAGTCACTGACTTTAACTTCTCCGGCTTTGAAGTCACTAAACCGGATTGGGATCGCTTCGTGACCGACTCATTGAGCTGGTTGGGGCAATTCGACATGGTTGCCGTCAGCGGCAGTCTGCCCGCCGGTGTTAATCCTGATGACTTTACCGACTGGATGAAGCGCCTGCGCAGCCAATGCCCGTGCATCATTTTCGACAGCAGCCGTGAAGCACTGGTGGCAGGTCTGAAAGCCTCGCCATGGTTGGTCAAACCCAACCGCCGCGAACTGGAAATCTGGGCCGGTCGCCCATTACCTGAGCTGGGTGATGTGGTCGAAGCCGCGCACGCCCTGCGTGATCAGGGGATTGCCCATGTGGTTATCTCGCTCGGGGCAGAAGGGGCGCTGTGGGTTAATGCCTCTGGTGCTTGGTTGGCAAAACCGCCGGCCTGTGAAGTGGTTAGCACCGTGGGTGCTGGCGACTCCATGGTCGGAGGCTTGATCTATGGGCTGCTGATGCGCGAATCCAGCGAACACACGCTGCGCTTGGCAACAGCTGTTGCTGCTTTGGCCGTCAGTCAGAGCAATGTGGGTATTACGGATCGCCCGCAGTTGGCAGCCATGATGGCGAAAGTTGACCTGAAACCCTTTAATTGATCTCCGGAGGCGAAATGAAAACGCTACTAATAATAGACAGTTCGCTCGGGCAGGCCAGAGGCCACCTTGCGACACTGATGTTGGGTGCTGCGGCGGCAAAAGCAGGACTGAGCTGGGTTGATAAGGCCGCAGATGCTGAGTTGGTGATTGTCGCAGGGCAATCCATCCCGGCTGATGCTGCGCTGAACGGCAAAAAAGTCTATCTCGGTGATGTAGAAAAAGCGGTACGCGACCCGGAAGGTTTTTTGGCCCAGGCTATTGCGCAGGCTAAACCTTATCAAGCCGCAGTGACTGCTACTCCAGCAACATCGTCAGCAACTGCGCCTAAGCGCATTGTGGCAATCACTGCTTGCCCGACCGGTGTGGCTCACACCTTTATGGCCGCTGAAGCCATTGAAAGTGAAGCGAAAAAACGTGGCTGGTGGGTAAAAGTTGAAACCCGTGGCTCCGTTGGTGCTGGTAACGCGATTACACCAGAAGAAGTCGCAGCCGCCGATTTAGTGATTGTGGCGGCCGACATCGAAGTGGATCTGGATAAGTTTGCCGGTAAACCGATGTACCGCACCACCACCGGTCTGGCCCTGAAGAAAACCGTGCAGGAGCTGGATAAAGCCTTGGTTGAAGCTGAAGTTTATCAGCCAAAAACCGGCAGCAGCACTGGGGTGAAAAAAGCAGAAACTGGCGGCCCTTATCGCCATCTGCTGACCGGTGTCTCTTACATGTTGCCAATGGTAGTTGCCGGTGGCTTGTGTATTGCACTCTCCTTCGTGTTTGGTATTAAAGCATTTGAAGTCAAAGGCACTTTAGCCGCGGCCTTGATGCAAATCGGTGGCGGTTCTGCCTTCGCCTTGATGGTGCCGGTGTTAGCTGGTTTCATCGCCTTCTCCATTGCTGACCGTCCGGGTCTGACTCCGGGTTTGATTGGCGGTATGTTAGCCGTCAGCACTGGTGCTGGCTTCCTGGGGGGTATTATTGCCGGTTTCCTGGCCGGTTATGTAGCAAAAGCCATCAGTACCAAGCTGCGTTTGCCACAAAGTATGGAAGCGCTGAAGCCGATACTGATTATTCCGCTAGTAGCCAGCTTGATTGTCGGTTTGGTGATGATTTATGTGGTCGGTACGCCGGTGGCAAAAATCATGACTGGCCTGACTGACTGGCTGCAATCCATGGGTACCGCCAATGCGGTGCTGCTGGGCGCTATCCTCGGTGCGATGATGTGTACCGATATGGGCGGGCCAGTGAACAAAGCGGCTTACGCCTTTGGTGTGGCGCTGCTGAGTTCGTCAGTCTATGCCCCGATGGCAGCTATCATGGCGGCGGGGATGGTGCCACCGCTGGCAATGGGTCTGGCAACTCTGCTGGCACGTCATAAGTTCGACAAAGGCGAGCAAGAAGGGGGCAAAGCGGCGCTGGTACTGGGGCTGTGCTTTATCTCTGAAGGGGCGATTCCCTTTGCCGCGCGAGATCCAATGCGTGTTTTACCGTGCTGTATCGCGGGTGGCGCACTGACTGGTGCTCTGTCTATGGCCTTCGGCGCGCAACTGATGGCTCCACACGGTGGCTTGTTCGTGCTGCTGATCCCGGGCGCAATTCATCCGGTACTGCTGTATCTGGTGGCGATTATTGCCGGTACTGTTTTGGCCGGTGGCCTGTACGCAATGCTAAAACGCCCTGATGCAGTGGTCGCGAAAGTCGCATAAATATTATTAAATACGATTAAGATAACTATTATTGAGTAATGCCAGTCAGAATTAACTGACTGGCATTTTTATTGGTAAATCATATTGTTATGCATGCTTAATGCCATTATTAACGGATAATAATGTAGTTAAATTTATGCTTGCCAGGGTTAAGTTGCCTCTATAAAATACCGGCCCGTTACTATTTTCCCTTATGTCTTTAATCACTCAACGACTTTTAAATTAAAAGGAGGCAAGGGTGAGTAGCCCTATTATTTTAGATAAATTAAAAAATGTGCTTGTCATTAATAATGAAACACATGCTTTATCAAAAAATGAAGTGCTGCTGTTGGAACATCTCTATTTACATGGTGGTGAAGTGATTCCCCGCGATGATTTGCTCAGTACCTGCTGGCCTGATCGGGTGGTATCCCCAGTTTCATTACCGGTGGCGATAAAGCATATTCGCGATGCATTACGCAAGGCCACCCAAAAAGAGGTGATTAAAACCCATAAAAGTGTGGGTTACAGTTTCCAGCAAGATAGTCTTGAATTGGCCATTAATAGTGCGGTGTATGAGCAACAAATCAATACAGCAGAAATACGTCAAGAGACCCCGGTAGAGAATAGTGCAGAGCAGGAACAACCCCTGCAATCGACTAAAGTGCATGGCGGGCAAAGATTCCCCCATAACTACACTTACTATTTTATGGCTATTGCCATTATTGTGATTATGGCGCTTTTTATCAGCGGTGAAGAGGATATTATCTCTTTTACTGATAGCGATACTCACAGCACTATTATCACCAATGTGCCACCGGCGCTGGATAATAGCGCTGCAACATTACCCAAAGTCAAGAATGGGGTGATATTTAAAGATAACTTTGGTTCAGTTATCGTTTGCAATCATGTGGAGTGTCAATGGCAATGAAAATAAAATCTGTGGTTATCATATCTATTTTCTCCATTATTACTTTATTATTAATCTATAGTTACAAACACTTATGTTATTACTCCGAAATGAAGTATGGCAGCAATACCGAGCATATTGATATTAAGGTGAGCGGACTAAAATTTGACATTTTACACTATATTATTGATAAGGATTCGCATTTAATCCTGTCAGAAGAGATGTCCGGTATTAGCCTACGGAAACCGGGGGGGGGATATATTTTCTTCCCGCTGCACTCATATCAATCAGCAGCTAATGGTCAGCCCAAAGGGTCACTCAAGTCATTAGGTTCAGTGTTATCGGTTTGTATTTATGAAGTTGATAATCAGAAAAAGAATATTGTCAGTTTCTTTAATGGCGAGCGCGGGTTTATTGAAATAAACGGTGAAACTATTCATTTGTCCTCGCTATTATTAGGTTTGCAAGGTGAACATACTCATGCTTCTTATCTCAGTGTGAGTGCATAATGTTATTGCAATAAAAATATTCGTTTAATTAACTATGGCTCATCAAGTAAAAAAGCAGGCTATCCCAATGGGATAGCCTGCTTTTTTATTGGCCAGTTTTTATTAACGATTAATAAATTATTAATAATTTAAATCATCAAAAAAATTTTGCCAGTATATGCCACGTCGGTGATTGCATCATTTTTGACGAGCGGACACTTATCTCTCTACATAAAAGGTGCTGTTATCGAAATCATCATTTCCATTTCATCGTTATTTAACGAATAATGAGGTTGTTTTAACTTATGAAAAAATTTGCGAAAAAACATTTAGCAATTGCTGTATTCATGATGGCTTTTGGTGGTATGACGAATATGGCACATGCATCTGAGACCACCATCTACAGCCAAGACGTATCAGCTGACAAGGAGGTAAGACAAGGCGGAGCAGCAAAAGTTGAATTTGCGCCCTCTCCGAACGAAATAATCTCAGGTGTACAGGAAGAAGTTACGCCTGCATTTGTGCTAAAAGTATCAGATTCAGCGGAGCATTCAGGTTGGCGCTTTATTCCAACTGGTTCATCAAGAGGCAGTGTTATGTATAACGACCAAGGTGACACTGTCAAATTAAGTTCTACGAGTAGTTGGACTTGGGCACCCCAACAGTCTGGTGGCTACTACTATATCAATGGTAGTGGTAGCCAGGAAGAAAAGGCGATCCTTTACATAGTTACAGGTACTAAGGTTAAAGCTGGGGTATATCATTTTACTGGTCGAGTTGAAGAGTTTCTGTAATTAGGAATTAAGTAGAGAATATGGCGATTTATTATCGTCATATTCTCTATGTTTTTTTCAGCTTTAACCCCCTCCTTGGGGGGATTGTTTTCTTTATGGGGATTTTTCTAATGAGGAATAAAATGAAAATAAATATTAAAAAAGTTATTTTTCTAATACTTTCATCATTAATATATCTGCCTTTTGTTTATGCTAAAGAGACTAATATTAATGCCATTCAACATAAATTTTCAGTGAAAGTGGGTCAAACACGAACTATCTACCCGTTATCTTCAGTTAAAGGGATTTCATTGTCGGTGATGAACCCACAAGATTATCCGATATTAGTGCAAACACAGGTTAAGGGAGAAGATAAGCATTCGCTAGCCCCGTTTGTGGTGACGCCACCGTTATTCCGTCTTGATGGTGGGATGCAGGGCAGAGTGCGCGTTATTCGTACCGGTGGTAACTTCCCGCAGGATCGCGAGAGCTTACAATGGTTATGTCTGACCGGGGTACCACCGAAAGAAGGGGATGTGTGGGATAATCGTCAACACGACAAAAATAGAACTACCCAAGCCCAAGATGTTAATCTGGATATTCGATTGTCTGTCAGTACCTGTATGAAATTATTGGTTAGACCCGACCAACTCAAACAAAAACCGGAGGAAGTTGCCGGAGAATTAATATGGCATCGTAAAGGGGGGCTGTTGCAGGTTAATAACCCGACACCTTTTTACATTAGTTTTAAATTTATTCATTTGGGTGACAAAAATATCAATTTATCTTCTGCTGGCGAAAATACCTATGTTGCCCCCTTTGGTGAAAGAAGTTATGCGTTGCCGGTTGACATGGCAGGGACGCCATCTGAAGTTAATTGGCAGATCATTGATGACTTGGGTGGGGTGAGTAAGATATTTAAAGCCAAGGTTTAGGTTAAAGCCAGGGTTTAGGTTGATGACTGTTTCCTGATATTTCCCCTGCATGTTTATGGTGTATGGTGATGTTTTGTTCTTTAAATAAATCGGTGGTTAAAATTATCGCTTTGCTGGCAATAGGTTTGGTGTCCCCAGCTTGGGCCAACCATTATACTTTTGACCCGACATTATTGGCTGATAATACGGCTAAAGATAAAGCAGAACTTTCTTTATTTGAACAAGGTGGGCAATTACCGGGTACTTATCTGGTAGATATTATCTTGGGCGGCGAAAAGGTGGATTCCACCGAGGTGGCGTTCCATTCGGTAAAGCTATCCAGCGGAGAATATGCACTACAATCTTGTTTAACTAAAGAGCAATTATCCCGCTATGGTGTGGATGTGGATAATTACCCGGAATTATTGTCGCCAGCAAAAAATACCCAGCAGGGTGAACAAGCTGGCCAGTGTGTTAATTTGGCGGCTATTCCACAGGCCAGTGAAGAGTTTGACTTTTATCATATGCAACTGGTGCTGAATATTCCACAAGTGGCATTGCGGCCCAAGGATGAAATCCCAATCGAGCGCTGGGATGACGGTATTACGGCTTTTCTGCTCAATTATATGGCCAATAGCAGTGAAACAACTTATCGCCAAAATGGCCAGCAGCAGCGCTCACACTATATTCAGCTGTATCCCGGTTTGAATATTGGGGCATGGCGTATTCGTAATGCCACCAGTTGGAGCCAATCCGGTGATACCGGCGGCAAGTGGCAAAGCAGCTATATCTATGCCACACGCGGGTTATACCGCTTAAAAAGCCGGATCACTTTGGGGGAAAGCTATACCCCCGGTGATTTTTTTGACAGCGTACCATTCAGTGGAGTGATGCTGGGTGATGACGCCAATATGTTACCGAGTAACCAGCGCGATTTTATGCCTGTAGTGCGCGGCATTGCCCGCTCTCAGGCACGAGTGGAAGTGCGGCAAAATGGCTATCTGATTTACAGCACCGTGGTGTCACCGGGGCCATTTGAGTTAACTGACATGCTACCAAGTCACTCAGACGGTGATTTGCATGTGACGGTGTTGGAAAGTAACGGCGCAACGCAGCAGTTTATCGTGCCTTATACTGTACCGGCTATCGCGCTGCGCAAGGGGCGTTTGCGCTACAACCTGATGGCAGGGCGCTATCGCCCCGCTAATGTGGATGTGGAAACCACGCCCATTGCGCAGGCCACCCTGGCCTATGGTTTGCCGTGGAATCTGACCGCCTTTGTTGGTGGGCAATGGTCGCCGCACTATCAGGCCACCACGGCTGGGATGGGGGTGATGCTGGGGGATTATGGTGCGTTGTCATCCAGTATTACCCAAGCCTGCAGTGAATATCGTCAGCAGCAGCCGGTGAAAGGGCAAGCATGGGAAGTGCGCTATAACAAGACGTTGCAAGCATCGGATACTTCATTTTCATTGGTCAATAGCCAATACAGCACCGCAGATTTCCATAGCTTATCTGATGTGTTGCAGAGTTATCGGCGCCATGGTGATAGCGGGTTGTACTCAAGCCCGCTGCGCCACCAAACTCGCGTGGTGGTGGGGCAACCCTTAGGTCAGTTTGGTTATCTGAACCTCAATTGGTCACGACAGAATTACCGTGATGCTCCGGTGAGCAGTTCGTGGGGCGTTCAGTACAGCTTCAATATCGGCAATTTATATTGCTCACTGGATTGGACGCAAAATCAATATCGCGGTAATCAGGAGCGCCTGTTAAGTTTGTCGGTCAGTATGCCGCTGGGGCGCGAGCGCAACACTTATGCGGCTTACCGCATGACGTCATCTGGTGAGAGTAAAGACCATGAATTGAGTCTGTATGGTCATGCTTTTGATAATCGGCTGAGCTGGAACGTACGCCAAACAGAACGTTATGCTCAATTTCACTCCGGTGGAAACAGCGGTTCATTGGGCCTGGATTGGCAGGGTAACTACGGCGATATTGGCGGGGATTATTACTATACCCCGACGATGCGCCAGATCAGTGCCAATGTGTCTGGTGGGGCGATTCTCCATCGGCACGGGCTGACATTGGGGCCGCAAATCAATGGCACCGCCGCACTGGTTGAAGTGCCGGGGGTGAGCGGAGTGTCCACCAGTGAAGATCACCGGCTGAAAACGGATTTTCGCGGTTACAGCATTGTGTCGGGTATTTTCCCTTATGAAGAGCATGATATTTTGCTGGAAACTACCGATTTACCGCCGGACGCGGAGGTGACAAAAACCGATGCCAAGGTGCTGCCGACCGAAGGGGCGATTGTTCGCGCCAGCTTTAGCCCACAAATCGGGGCGCGGGCGCTGATGACCATCAAACGGGCTAATGGCGAGATTATTCCGTTTGGTGCGATGGCCAGTTTGGTCAATCAACCGGCCAATGCGGCGATTGTCGACGAAGGCGGGAAAGCCTATCTGGCTGGCTTGCCGGAAACTGGGCAGTTGTTGGTGCAGTGGGGCAAGGATGCCAGCCAACAGTGCAAGGTGGATTACCAGCTTGCGAACGCGAAAAAAGGCGACGTCGGGCTGTATATGCTCAGTGGAGTGTGTCATTAAGAGGGATAAACCATAGCAAAATGCCCGTCAGGTTAGCTGGCGGGCATTTTTTTGCTTAAATTTCCGCCTGTGATTTCAACCAAGCTATCTCTTCGGCCCAGATATCCGGGTTCACTGTTTCCAGAATCAGCGGAATATTATCAAAGCGCGGATCGCGCATAATATAGCTAAACACCGTTTTGCCGATATTCCCCTCACCCAAGCTGTGGTGGCGGTCGACACGGCTGTTAAATTCACTTTTGGCATCATTAAGATGCATACCGCGCAGATATTGGAAGCCGACGATTTCACCAAGCTGATTGAAAGTATGTTCACAATCTGCTTCGGTGCGTAAATCATAACCGGCAGCGAAAGCATGGCAGGTATCAATGCAAACTCCCACGCGGCTTTTATCTTCTACGTCGTCAATAATGGCAGCCAGATGTTCAAACTTGAAGCCGAGGTTGCTGCCCTGACCAGCAGTATTCTCAATCACCGCGGTCACGCCCTCACTGGCGTCCAGCGCGATATTGATCGATTCTGCAATACGCGCCAGACACTTATCTTCATCAATTTGCAGTAAATGGCTGCCGGGATGGAAATTCAGTAACGACAGCCCCAGTTGCTGGCAACGAACCATCTCATCGATAAAAGCTTCACGGGATTTTTCCAGTGCCTCTGTGACTGGATGACCGAGATTAATCAAATAACTGTCGTGCGGCAGGATTTGAGCTGAGGTGTAACCATATTGCTCACAAGCCTGCTTAAATTTTTCAATAACATCTTCCGCTAACGGCGCGGCGCGCCATTGACGTTGATTTTTGGTAAACAGGGCAAAGGCCGTGGCCTCAAGTTGGTGCGCCCGAATCACCGCCTGATCGACACCACCCGCTGCGCTAACATGTGCACCGACAAATTTCATTCCATTCTCCTTTATTTTCCCCTGCATTATGGCATTAATAGGGGATCGATTGAATGGTGAAAAACATAAATAAAATGCGGATCACGTTTGGGTAATTCTTTTTGTGTCTATTGTTTACCAGAGATATTTTGCACTTTTTCTGAGAGAAAATCTTTTGATATAATATTTATGACCATGATAACTGATTGGTTTTTATCATTCTTTTTTTGTTATAACGGATTGGACGATTTTTATGAAAAAGACTTTATTAGCTACGTCTTTGATAGCTTGTTTATCAATCATGTCAGTCAATGTATATGCTGCTAATGAAAATACCGTTTCTATTGGTTATGCTCAAAATAATATAAGTGCAGCGGGTAATAGCTTAAATAAAGATCCTAAAGGTTTTAACTTTAAATATCGTTATGAAATTAATAATGCTCTCGGGCTAATAGGTTCATTTACTCATACCCATCAAGGATATAATTTATCTGATGGCTATGGCGATGTTGGCTCTGGTGATTTTGATTATTACTCATTCACTGCGGGCCCATCTTATCGTTTTAATGAATATGTTAGTACATATGGATTAATAGGGGCCGCGCGAGGTAAGGTCAGCCTATCTGTATTTGATGAATCTGTCAGCGAGAGTAAGACCGCTATGGCCTATGGCGTTGGGGTACAATTCAATCCGCTCCCAAATATTGCCATTGATGCCTCATATGAACATACCAAATTGAGTGATATTAAAGTTGGCACATGGATGTTGGGTGTTGGCTATAGATTCTGATTTATTGATATAGCCACAGAATTCAACTGAAAGCATACTTTTCGGTTATTTTCAGGGTTGGTATTGCGGTTTCTTATACCTAAGCCCCTTGGTTATGATCCGCTCCAAATTTGTGGATGCCATTAGGGGTCATGCTGATGCTGTCTCTTGAACTGAGAACTGCTCAAGAGACAGCTGATATGCCCCTTCTTCTGCACTAATTAAATAGCGAATAAATTCTTCCTATATCGATTTACGCGGCAATATGCTGAACCAGTAAGTTGATGCCGGTACCCCCGATCAGCAACCAGGCAAACAGCATTAAAGCCAGTAACAGCGGTTTTATCCCCGCCTGGCGAATAGAGCCAACGTGGGTAGTTAACCCCAGAGCTGCCATCGCCATCGCCAGTAAAATAGTATCCAATACAATCAGATGGTTAACCCAAGCTGCGGGCAGCAGGTTGAGTGAGTTGAAACCGGCCATCAGAATAAATATCACCGCAAACCACGGAATGGTGATGGCACTTTTCTCACGTTTTTCCCCATGGGTCTTCATGCTGCTACGGCCCAAATAAGCGGAAAGTAACAGCAAGAACGGGGCCAGCATCATGACGCGGATCATTTTGGTGATAACCGCTGCATTTTCAGCATCAGGCCCCATCGCATGGCCCGCCGCCACGACCTGTGCCACTTCATGAATGGTTGAACCGGCAAAAATACCAAAGGTTTCCTGACTAAATGGCAGCCATTGATAATGCAGATTCAACTGGTACAGCCATGGATAAACAAAAATGGCTAACGTCCCAAAAATCACCACGGTTGCCACCGCTACCGCAACTTTGCTGGCATCGGCTTTCAGCACCGGCTCTGTCGCCATGATTGCCGCAGCGCCACAAATACTGCTACCGGCACCAATCAGCATCACGGTTTGCTGGTCCAGACCAAATACCCGTTTACCCAGCCAGCACGCCAGTATGAAGGTCGAACTTAAGGTTAACAGGTCGATAATCATCCCGGTGGCCCCGACATCAGCCACTTGCTGAAAAGTCAGCCGGAAACCATATAAAATAATCCCTAATCGCAACAAATGTTGCTTAGCAAGCACCACCCCGTCAGCACAGACTGGCTGCACCCATGGGTACAAGGTATTGCCCACCACAATGCCGAATAGAATAGCCAGAGTCAGAGCCCCTAGCCCCATATCGATAAACCACGGCATATCACCCACTTTAAGTGCTACCCCAGTAAGCACACCGGTTAATACTAAACCCGGGATATAGCGGGTCAGAGTAAACTGCTGTGGTTGGGAGAGTCCTTTAGTATGAGAAGTCGCCATGTTATCTCCTGTGTCCTGTAAAGATTGCGCACAGTTTACTGATTTTTAGCATAATAGATAAATTCATTATATATTTATAATCAATCGATATAAGTGGTAAAGGTGCTTGGAGGCATCACAAAATGAGTGGTTTCAGTTATTGATAATGCAGGCATACGCAGGAGAGCATGCCTGATAATTCATTTATGGCGAAGTGGGTTGGTCAGTTTGCCCTGTGGCAGTAGGGGAGGACTGATCATGTGGATTAGGTGTTCCTAGCATACAAGCGTTATAGTCCTCTATTTCTGGTTGCAGACAGGCCGTTATGCATTCGTCTTCACTTAATCCAGCAAGTAAGCAAGCATTCGCCGACCAAGAAATAGCTGAAATAGTTAAGAAAAACAGTAGATATTTAATAGGATTATTCATAAGTACGCCTCAATAAGTTAAATGAATCCATCTATTTAATATGTGAGGGGTCATTGGCGATATTCTAATTTCTAAGCTAATAAATAATATTTATAATGAATATATACAATGATTTATCACACCACGAAAACAATATGCCGATAGTGCGAGCAGTTCAATGAACTAATACTCGTATTAATAGGACTAAAGCATCGGAACAACCTGCAGATGGCTGGCGGGTGTAGTGGGGAGAGCAAGCAACGACGTTACAGTTGTAATATTTAATCAGCGATATAAGGTTTTAATATGAAGAAGATAAAACCAGAAAAGTCGCTTTGGGCGATATTGGTGATTGCACCACTTATTTATTTATTGATTCCACCTTATTTAGTCGCTTATTTTTTCAAATTATATAACTTGAATCCTTTCCATATAGCGTCGCTGCCGCATTTTAATCCATTCAAGACCGAGCGCGGCATCCCATTATCACATACTTTTAGCTATCTGCTGATTATGTGGTTGATTTTAAACGTAGTTGTCAGCACGATTGTGGCAATAGTTTATCGGTTATTCTTTCGTCCAGAGGATAATAAATAGTATTTTCGCTGCTTAATTTGATCCCTGATAACCTCCCGATTTTACTCAAAGGTGTTAGTCTTATACGGTAATTGAGGCTATATAATCCTTTCGTCAGCAATTACTTTGGGTAGACATTAGCTCCTCTCATCTGGCAACTGACGAACAGAGTGATGATAGCGTCCTCCATTTTTTACTACAGAGACCGTTATGCACATAACCTTACGTCAACTTGAAGTCTTTACTGAGGTGTTAAAGAGCGGCTCCACCACCCAGGCATCGGTTGTGCTGGCGCTTTCACAATCGGCAGTCAGTGCTGCCTTGGCGGATTTGGAAGGGCAATTAGGGGTGCAACTTTTTGATAGGGTCGGTAAGCGTTTAGTGACCAATGAGCATGGGCGTCTGCTTTACCCCAAAGCGCGTGCGTTACTCGATCAGTCGATTGAAATAGAACAACTTTTCTTACAGGATTTAGGTGCATTACGCATCGCGGCCAGTAGCACTATTGGCAACTATATGTTGCCGGGCATGATTGCCAAGTATCGGCGTGATTTTCCTGGCACGCCGCTGGAACTGAATATTGGTAATACCCAGGATGTCATTGAGGCGGTAGCTGATTTTCGCGGAGACTTGGGGTTGATTGAAGGGCCATGCCATATGCCGGAGCTAATGACTCAGGCCTGGCAACGTGATGAGCTGGTGGTGTTTGCGGCCCCTGATAATCCACTATGTCATAAAATGCTGACTCTGGATGAGCTAGCTGACGCCGCTTGGATCCTCAGAGAGCGAGGTTCAGGTACCCGCGAAGTGCTCGACCATTTATTGTTGGCAAAATTGCCCCATTTTAAGTTAGTTATGGAACTGGGCAACTCAGAGGCCATTAAGCGGGCAGTGCGTTACGGCATGGGAATCAGTTGCTTATCGCGTCAGGTTATTGCCGATCAACTCGCCAGTGGTGAATTGATCGCGCTTAATATCCCTTTGCCGCCACTTTTCCGCACGCTATACCTGATTCATCATCGGCAAAAACACATCTCCAATGCTTTACAACGTTTTCTTAGTTATTGTCAGGAAGAGACTTGAACGCGGTGGTTTTCATACCAGTGTATTAGCAGCATGGTGCGGAGGGTTTTGAGTGTTTTACACCAGCTAAAAGGGCGATTTTGGCTTGAATACCCTGTTGGTATGAGCTTCTTCTGACAATTAAGCTTTTGCTAATAATTGGGCTGGGATCATGAAGGTATCTTATATCAGCGCATTGTTACTAACAGAGCCGGTGGGATTTGTTACAATCCCGCCTCATTTTTAAGGGCGGATTAGGGTAAGAATGACTCAGCAACATACTAAAATCCCAGCGCAGCAGGGTGCACAGCGCTTACGCCGAGAGCTTAAATCACGGCATCTAGCCATGATCGCTATCGGTGGTTCAATTGGTACCGGTCTATTTGTGGCCTCAGGGGCGACGGTATCACAGGCAGGCCCAGGTGGAGCATTGCTCTCCTATGCATTGATTGGCCTGATGGTTTATTTCTTGATGACCAGCCTCGGTGAACTGGCGGCATTCATGCCGGTATCCGGTTCATTCTCGACTTACGGCTCAAAATATGTTGAGGAAGGCTTCGGCTTCGCCCTCGGCTGGAACTACTGGTACAACTGGGCGGTCACTATCGCCGTTGACTTGGTTGCTGCACAGTTAGTGATGAATTACTGGTTCCCGGACACCCCAGGCTGGATCTGGAGTGCGCTGTTCCTCGGCTTGATGTTTTTACTGAATTGGATATCAGTAAAAGGCTTTGGTGAAGCGGAATACTGGTTCTCACTGATTAAAGTGACCACAGTGATTATCTTCATCATTGTGGGCGTAATGATGATCAGCGGCATCATGAAGGGCGGCGAAAGTGCCGGCTGGCACAACTGGACTATTGGTGATGCACCTTTTGCGGGTGGTTTCTCCGCGATGATTGGTGTGGCAATGATTGTCGGTTTCTCTTTCCAGGGGACTGAGCTTATCGGTATTGCTGCGGGCGAATCAAAAGATCCGGGCAAGAACATTCCACGCGCGGTGCGCAAGGTGTTCTGGCGTATTTTGCTGTTCTATATCTTCGCGATCCTTATTATCAGTTTGATCATTCCGTACACTGACCCAAGTCTGTTACGTAATGATGTTAAAGATATCAGTGTCAGCCCGTTCACCTTGGTGTTCCAGAATGCGGGTCTGCTGTCGGCAGCTGCGGTGATGAATGCAGTTATCCTGACGGCAGTATTATCCGCCGGTAACTCAGGCATGTATGCTTCAACCCGCATGCTGTTTACGCTGGCTTCAGAAGGTAAAGCACCACGTATTTTCGCCAAGCTTTCTAGTGGCGGTGTACCGCGTAATGCGCTCTATGCCACGACGGTAGTGGCTGGTTTGTGCTTCTTGAGCTCGATGTTTGGTAATCAAACTGTCTATCTGTGGTTGCTTAATACTTCAGGGATGACGGGCTTTATTGCCTGGTTGGGGATTGCCATCAGTCATTACCGTTTCCGTCGCGGTTATATGATGCAGGGCCGTGATTTGAATGACTTACCTTATCAATCAGGCTTCTTCCCATTAGGGCCGATTTTCGCCTTTGTGCTGTGTTTGACCATTACTTTGGGTCAGAACTATCAGGCATTCCTGCAAGATCGCATTGATTGGTATGGCGTCACCGCCACCTATATCGGTATTCCATTGTTCCTGATCATTTGGTTTGGCTATAAGCTGACCCGTGGTACTCGGGTAATCAAATACAAAGATATGGAATTCCCTAAATGGCGCGATGATAGTCATGATGAGCAGGAACCGAAAAAACCGGTGCTGATCTCTGACTAACCTCAGGATGCAATAAGAGAAGGGCGATAACATTATCGCCCTTTTTTACATCCATAATTTGAGGGTTATCTGCTCCATCTTCCGCAAATATTTTCGCTAACTTCACCTCATTCCCCCTATCAGAACGTGGGTAAAATTAACCCTATTGATTAAATAATATTATAAAAGAAGCATTTACAAACAATTAGATTAAATCAGTTATAGCAATCTTATTGATAAGTATTATCGTTTGTTTTATTGTTAGCGCCATCTGATAAGGAAGTGTAAAGGGCATTGGGGTTGGTGAGCCTGAAGACCGTTCTGGCGACATCCCCTAAAACCAATAATGGCCCGTGGCAGGTAACAGACATAAATGAGTGTATCTACAGAACCCATGACCAACACGCAGCAGCAAACTGATGTCAGCGTCATGGGGCGTTATAAGAATATTGTACGTCACCGCCTGCTAATTATGGGTATTTTGGTGTTGGCGATTGTCGGCTGCTTGTTGTTGGATTTCACGATGGGGCCATCGGGCCTAACATTGTCGTCGCTGTGGCAGACATTCATTGATCCGGCCAGCGCTAATGCGGGTACCCGGGTTATTGTTTGGGATATTCGTTTACCCTATGCCTTGATGGCGGTGGTGATTGGTTTATCGCTCGGGCTGGCCGGGGCTGAAATGCAAACCATCCTGAATAACCCACTGGCTAGCCCCTTTACCCTGGGGGTTTCCTCAGCGGCGGCATTTGGTGCGGCGTTGGCGATTGTCTCGGGGATTGGTATTCCTGGGGTGCCTGACCAGTGGTTTATCTCAGTTAATGCCTTTATTTTTGCTCTGTTCGCCGCCTTGATGCTCGACGGAATTACACGCTGGACGCGAGTGGCGACTTCCGGCGTGGTGTTGTTCGGTATTGCCTTGGTCTTTACCTTCAATGCGCTGGTTTCAATGATGCAGTTCATTGCCAGTGAAGACACCCTGCAAGGCTTAGTCTTCTGGACCATGGGCAGTCTGGCGCGTGCTTCATGGAGCAAACTTGGCATCATGCTAGCGGTGTTTGCTTTGATGCTGCCATTGTCGATGATGAGTTCATGGAAACTGACCGCATTGCGCTTAGGCGAAGACCGCGCCATCAGTTTTGGTATTGATGTTCGCCGCTTACGCTTGGGAACATTGCTGCGTATCAGCATATTATCGGCGTTGGCAGTGGCATTCGTCGGCCCGATTGGTTTCATCGGTCTGGTAGCGCCGCATATTGCGCGCATGATTTTTGGTGAAGACCACCGTTTCTATCTGCCAGCCAGTGCCCTGATTGGCGCGCTGGTCCTGTCGATGGCATCCATTGCCTCGAAAAACCTGATTCCTGGCGTCATCATTCCGGTTGGCATCGTGACCTCGTTGGTGGGCGTACCATTCTTCCTCAGCATTATTTTACGCCATAGGGGGAATGTATGACTTCAGGCTTACGTATTGAGAGTTTTAATGCGGGCTACCCGAAACGCCCGGTGATTCAAGACCTGACGGTACCCTTGCTGCCACGCGGCAAAATTACTGTATTGCTTGGGCCGAATGGCAGCGGTAAGTCAACCTTACTGCGCTCCTTGACGGGGTTAAACCGTGCCCAAGGTCAGTTGTGGCTGGATGGCAGTGACCTGATGCAGATGCCGTTTGCCCAGCGGGCCGAAAAAGTGGTGTATTTGCCGCAATCACTGCCCGCAGGTGTGCATCTGCATGTGTTGGAGTCGATTATCGTGGCCCAACGTGCCTCTGGCGGGCGCAGTAATGCCAGCAGTGAAGCAGAAGTGATGGCCTTACTGGAACAGCTAGGTATTGCTCACCTGGCACTCAGTTATCTGGATCAACTTTCTGGCGGTCAGAAGCAATTGGTGGGGTTGGCGCAATCTCTTATTCGCCAGCCGTCACTGTTATTACTTGATGAGCCACTCAGCGCGCTGGATCTTAATTATCAGTTCCATGTGATGGATTTGGTAGGTAAAGAAACCCGTAAACGCAATATTATTACCGTGGTTGTGGTTCATGACATCAATATTGCCTTACGTCATGGCGACCATGTGCTGATGCTGCAAAACGGCACCTTGATTGCTGATGGTTTACCCGAGGATGTTATTACGCCGCAAAGTCTGGCCAGAGTATATGGTGTGAAAGGGCGTATTGAGCGCTGTTCACAAGGAACACCACAAGTATTAATTGATGGGTTGGTCACAGAGCCCACAATATAAATAAGTCATTTTTTTATGCCTTATTTCACGCGGTGCACCAGCACTGTGATGTAAGGCATATATTTGAGAAGTAACCGATTTTATAAAATAAAAATTATCTATTAAGCAGGAGTCGTTGGAAGCGCTATTTCTGCTTTGGTGAGCTATTGCCGATGTTTATAAAAATAATATTTATCACCTGCCCGTCAGGCGGTATCGCTACAGGCAAAAAGAACCTGATGGAAAGGCTCTGAGTAAATTTATATCTCATGGAGAACGTATAATGGCGAAGGCCAATAAGAGTTTTAGGAAATCTAATGCTGCGGCATTGGTAATAGCGACAATTATCTCATCTCAGGCGTATGCCGCTGAAACCAATACCACCACAACAGATACTATGGTGGTAACGGCAACAGGCTTCCAACAACGTATTCAAGACTCAGCGGCGTCTATTTCTGTTGTTACCCGCGAGCAAATTGAAAATAAAGCTTATCGTGATATTACCGATGCGCTAAGAGATGTCCCGGGCGTGGTGGTGACTGGCGGCGGTAGCCACAGTGATATCAGTATTCGTGGTATGGCCGCGAAATACACGCTGATTCTGGTCGATGGCAAACGAGTGGATACCCGTGGCACGCGGCCAAACAGCGATGGCTCGGGTATTGAGCAGGGCTGGCTGCCACCACTGGCCGCCATTGAGCGCATTGAAGTAGTTCGCGGCCCGATGTCCTCACTTTATGGCTCCGACGCCATGGGCGGGGTGATTAACGTCATTACCCGTAAAGTGGGCAAAGAGTGGCACGGCACCGTGCGTGCTGATGCGACTTTGCAAGAAGATGCCAAATCTGGCGATATTTATCAAACCAACGCTTATGCCTCTGGCCCATTAATTGACGGTTTACTGGGATTAAAAGTCAGCGGTCTGCTTTCTCATCGTAGTGAAGATAAAATTGTCGATGGCTATAATGAGCAGCGCTTAAGAAATGGTGCAGCGACATTTACGCTGACCCCAGATGACAAGAACGAATTTGATTTTGATATTGGCCATTATGTGCAAGACAGAAATTCAACCGCTGGGCGTTCAGTGGCATTAAATGGCAAAAGCAGTGATGTGCAATATGACCGCAATAATTACGCGGTTACCCATCACGGTTATTATGATTTTGGTAATTCAACCAGCTATGTTCAGCGTGATGAAACCCGCAACCCATCGCGGGAAATGAAAAGTGTCGATAATATCTTTAATAGCCAAACTTCATTCCTGTTCGATAGCCACACATTAATTCTTGGCGGCCAATATCGTTACGAAGAATTATATGATGAAGGCAACCAATTAGTGTCAGCCAGTGATTTGACTAAATTGACGCGCTGGAGCTGGGCACTGTTTGCTGAAGATGAATGGCAGATGACCAATGATTTCGCACTGACCGGCGGTATCCGCATGGATCAGGATGAAAACTATGGTACTCACTGGACACCGCGTTTATATGGGGTCTGGCATCTGGCAGAGCAATGGACATTAAAGGGTGGGGTATCTGGCGGTTATCGTTCACCAGATTTGCGTCAGGCTACCGAAAACTGGGGGCAACTCACCGGTGGTGGCCGTGGTGATCCGGCGATCATTATTGGTAATGCTAACCTGAAACCAGAAAGAAGCCTTAGCCAGGAAATTGGCATTCTCTGGGATGATCAGGAAGGTATGAATGCCGGAGTCACGCTATTTAATACTGATTTTAAAGATAAAATTACCGAGGTGCGCCGCTGTACTGACGTTGATGCAAGCGGCAAGCCCTCAGGCAATGCATCCGGTCAGTGCATGATCAATGGCACCAGCTATAAATTTATTAGTGACCGTACCAACGTGGACAAAGCCATGACGCGCGGCGTGGAAGCCACCTTTGGTTGGGATATCAATAAAGAGTGGTCACTGACGTCCAACTATACCTTTACTCAATCTGAGCAGAAGAGCGGGCAGTTCTCTGGTCAGCCACTGAATCAGATGCCAAAACATATGCTGAACGGCACACTGAACTGGCAAGCGAGTGAAGAATTAGCCACCTGGATTCGGGCTAACTACCGCGGTAAAACCTCGGAATATCTCGATCGTACCAGCATGGGCACTCAAACCCCGTCTTATACTTTTGTTGATGTCGGGGCCAACTACCAACTGACAAAAGAGTTCCGTCTCATGGGCGGCGTCTACAACGTGCTGGATAAACGTGTGGATATTGAAGTTAACGATAAGGTTCTGGATGGGCGTCGTTATATGGTTGGGGCGAGCTACGATTTCTAATTCCCCTTTGTCCTTGGCGTCGCAGGGGTGTTAGCGGCGCTTACTCACCCGAGTCACTGACTTGAGTCAGCTCGTCGGGATGAGTTCGCTGGCTGCCTACCTGCGGCACCAATGACTTCGGGGAATGGATTTTGTCCTTGGCATTGCAGGGGTGCTAGCGGCACTCACTCACCCGAGTCATTGACTGCCAATTTGCGGCGATTTGCTGTCGCAGGGGTTAGCGATATTTGCTGACCCCTGTGGCTTCATCAGCTCAGGCCAATATCTATCACTTTCTGGAATGCCGGTCTCTGCGCCAGCTGTTGATACCAACGCTGTAAGTGCGGTAATTCCGGGCGCTCAATCTGCAGGTTAAACCAGGCGTAAGCCAGACAGCCTAACGGAATATCACCGATACCGAATTGATCACCAGAAAGATAGGCTTGCTTGTCGAGGGCCGTATCCGCAATTGTCATCAATTTATTCAGTTGCTCAATACCTTGAGCGATCTTCACTTTGTCTTGCTGTTCTGGCGCGGTGCGTACTAGCCCAATAAATACCGCTTTAAAGGGCTCTACGACACTGGACGAAGCCCAATCCATCCATTTTTCAGCACTTGCTCGTTGCCGCGCATCAGGTAGATAAAGAGTCTCTTCGCCATATTGCGCCGCCAAATAGCGCACAATAGTGTTCGATTCCCACAAAATAAAATCGTCATCTTGTAGGCAAGGGATCAGGCCATTTGGATTCAATGTACGATAAAGCGGCTCATTAAGCTTGCCATACTGACCACCGACATCAATTCGCTCATAGCGGAGACTCAACTCTTCCAGACACCACAGCACTTTTTTGACATTGGTCGAGTTATTTCGACCCCAGACCGTCAGCATATCAAATCCTCTTTATTTAACGCCGTTGCCAATGATGGATATCCCAGTCATGTAAAATTGCCAAATCTACCAATTCGGTGCCCGGATTGATGACTGCGGCGCGGTCGACATATTCCAGTAGCGGCTTGTCATTGATGGAGTCACTGTAACCATAAGTTCGATGGAAATCTAACTGGGGTGACTCCGCCAGCCACTGTTTCAACCGCTCGACTTTACCTTCGCGATAAGTCAGGGTGCCGTATGTTTTGCCGGTATAGCGATTGTTTTCCAGCTCGACGCCAATCGATAACGCCGCATTGGCAGAGAAATACTGTGCAATCGGGGTGACCAAATGCTCGCCAGTGGCTGAAATAATGACGATATAATCGCCACGTTCTCGGTGCCAGGTTAGTAGCTTTCTGGCTTGTGGATAAACGCGAGGCAAAATATCGCGCTCAATAAAACGCGCCACCCAACCCGCCACTTCAGACTGATGTTTACCGACCAGAGGTGACAAAGTCGACTCCATATAACAGGACATCGACAGGTTACCTTGGTAATACTGCTTCATTAAATATTGTTCTTGTTCTGCCAGCTCGATGGGAGCCAGTCCCTCATCAACTAACCAGCGCAGCCATAGGCCAGAACTGTCATCGCTTATTAGCGTTTCATCAAGGTCAAATAGGGCCAAATCCATTAAGCCACCTCCTGGTTGGTAAATCGAATGAAGTGAAACTTAACAGTGCTGGTGCTGAGCATCAGAATATTCCCCACTGGAATAACGGCTATCAACAGCTAACCTAATACTTTCTACCCAAATAGGGAAGTTAAGCAGATTAGTCGGCAAATAAGACAGAACAATGAAATCCTTTTCATTTCTCCAGAAACAGGCTTTCGGCGCGCCATCACGTCACCAACTCATTGAGTTATCTCAACTCGTTAAGACTTATTTTATGGGCTAGTGCGAACTCAGCTTAAATCAACCCCCGCTATATTGATCATTCAGTTGCCGCGCCAACCCGAAATCTATTGGCTACAGACCACTCTGATAAAAATGAAAGAAATAACATAGAACGGATTGATATTGGTGTGCTGAGAAATTTCGGTGTTAATTGTTTATATCGTTTGGATATAGATTG
Source organism: Yersinia alsatica (assembly GCF_902170305.1). Classification (GTDB taxonomy): domain Bacteria; phylum Pseudomonadota; class Gammaproteobacteria; order Enterobacterales; family Enterobacteriaceae; genus Yersinia; species Yersinia alsatica. The sequence continues at coordinate 304,180 of NZ_CABHWW010000026.1, forward strand.
TTAAATATCTAGTCGAGAACGCTCTTAAAAATGTTTTCATCCCCTACAGCTCAGGAGCTGATTATGCTGATTATTCGTTTGTATGGTTGTCCAGTTTTCATTGGTTATGAGCAAAAAAAGCAGCCAATTGAACATTCTGGAGTGAAAAATGAGCCACCAACAGTTAAGCCATCAATCATTTAGTAATCAATCTGCCGTTAATACAGTATCTGCCAATACATTACCTTTATTGGACCTTTCATTGCTTAATGGCAGTGACACTGAACGTCAGACATTCTTGAGCGCTTTACGCCATGCCGCCCGAGATATCGGTTTTTTCTATCTTACCGGACATGGAATTGACCCCGCGCTACTAAAACAGATCCAAACTTTGTCACGTGAATTCTTTGCTCTGCCAGATGAAGAAAAACTGGCGGTCGCCATGGTGCGCTCCCCGCATTTTCGCGGCTATAACCGTGCTGCTTCTGAGCTTACTCGCGGTCAGCCCGACTGGCGCGAACAGTTTGATATCGGTGCTGAGCGAACGCCATTACCTCAAACCCCCGGCACGCCAAGTTGGGCGCGGCTGCAAGGCCCCAATCAGTGGCCTGAGGGGCTACCTGAGCTAAAACCAGCACTGTTGCAATGGCAGCGGGAAATGACGGGAATGGCATTGCGCTTGCTGCGCGCTTTTGCTCTGGCATTGAACTTGGATGAAAACGCCTTTGATGAGTTATATGGCGATAAGCCTAACGAGCATATCAAGCTTATTCGCTATCCGGGGCGAGAAACCACGCAAAGTGGGCAGGGGGTCGGGGCGCATAAGGATTCAGGTTTCCTCAGTTTCTTATTGCAAGATCAACAACGTGGTTTGCAGGTAGAAGTGGAAGAAGGGCGCTGGATTGATGCGGTTCCACAAGACGGCACCTTTGTCGTCAATATTGGTGAATTGCTTGAACTGGCCAGTAATGGATATTTACGCGCCACAGTACATCGTGTGGAAACCCCACCGCCAGGGGCTGACCGTCTGTCTATCGCCTTTTTCCTCGGCGCGCGCCTGGATGCAGTGGTGCCATTGTATCAACTGCCTGAATCTTTGGCGCTGGAGGCTCGGGGGCCAGCCAGTGATCCGCATAATCCGCTGTTTCGTGACGTCGGGCTTAATTATCTCAAAGGGCGCTTGCGTTCTCATCCGGATGTTGCAGAGCGTTACTATCCAGAAACCTTTGGCTCTTGAAACTTACTCAATGGCGTGGGTGTTATTAATGATAAAAACTTATTTTGGGATGATGATTATGACTAAGAAACCTGTTTCTGGCTGGATTCGTGCGGCATTACTGACAGCACTGACATCAACTTTTACCTTATCAGCGCAGGCCGCTGAAGCCTTGCGGGTAGCCGCAGATCCGGTTCCCCATGCGGAAATTCTGCAATTTGTACAGAAACTGGACCCGTCGTTAAATCTGAAAATCATTGAGATCCCAAATGGCGTGAACTCCAATGAGTTGTTAGCTCATGGTGATGTGGACGCCAACTATTTCCAGCATGTTCCTTATTTGCACTCACAAGAGCAGGCACTGGGGCAGAAATTCGCTGTTGCCGCCACGGTGCATATTGAGCCACTCGGCGTCTATTCCCATAAACACAAAACCTTTGCAGATGTGCCGGAGAATGGCACGGTGGCGGTGCCAAACAACGTCACTAACCTCAGTCGTGCGCTCTATTTATTGCAAGATCAGGGGCTGATTACCTTGCAGCCGGGCTTTACTGATCCAGCCAAAAACCAGGCAACACCTAAAGATATTGCCAGCAATCCAAAGCACCTAAAAATCTTGGAGATTGAATCACCGCAGATCCCACGTTCATTGGATGATGTTGATTTGGCTGTGATTAATGGCAACTATGCCCTGGAGGCTGGGTTAAGTCCGGCTAAAGATGCATTGGGGCTGGAGAAAGCGGCCGGTAACCCTTACGCCAATATTTTGGTCACCACGCCAGCATTGGCAGCCGACCCGCGCATCAAACAACTGGCGAAAGATTTACAATCGCCAGAAGTGGCGAAGTTTATCACTGAAAAATATGCCGGTTCGGTTATCCCAGTGGCAGGTATTAAATCATGATCAGCATCGAACGCCTGAGTAAAACCTATCCGCAAGGAGGGCTGCCGATGGTGGCTCTGGAGGAGGTCTCGCTTGAGATCCCGACTGGCTCGGTGTTCGGGATTATTGGCCGCAGCGGGGCCGGTAAAAGTACTTTAATCCGCTGTCTTAACTTACTGGAGCGGCCCACTTCGGGCCGTATTCAGGTCGATGGCCGCGAGTTAACCACACTTTCTGACCGTGAATTACGGTTACAGCGGCAGAATATCGGCATGATTTTCCAGAATTTCCATTTACTTCATTCACGTAATGTCTGGGACAACATTGCTGTGGGTTTGGAAATTATTGGTATGCCGAAATCGCAGCGGCAAAAACGTGTCGCAGAATTATTAGATTTAGTGGGGTTGAGTGACAAAGCGCATGCTTTTCCCTCTCAGTTATCCGGTGGGCAAAAGCAGCGCGTCGGTATTGCCAGGGCGCTGGCGGCTAAGCCCTCATATCTGTTATCTGACGAGGCCACCAGTGCACTGGACCCAGAAACTACTGCCTCGATATTGGCACTGCTCAGTGATATTAACCGCCAGTTGGGGTTAACCATCGTGTTGATTACCCATGAGTTGGATGTGGTGAAATCTATCTGTGATAACGCGGCGTTACTCGAAGGTGGGCGAGTGGCCGAAACCGGCGCTATTGCGGATTTACTGGCTTCTCCTCACTCCCGTTTAGGGCGTTTATTACTGCCAGCCCGTGGCCCGGCTTCTTTATCCGGTACGCCGGTGGCGGAACTGACTTTCTTTGATACGTTAGCGGCCTCTCCAGCACTCAGTGAATTGGCGCACCGACATGCGGTGGGCGTCACTCTACTCGGCGGCGGAGTGGAATCGATTGGCGGTCAACGGGTTGGCCGTTTGCAGGTTGATTTCAGCCACCCAGATGGCGGGTTGAATTTGGCTGAAGTCTTACAATTTCTTAATGAGCGTGGTGTGAGGGCCGAGTTGCTATGAACAACCGCATGAGTTGGCAGGACCTGCTGGCATTGGTCGCTAATGCTACCGGCGAGACCCTATATATGGTGGTGATTGCCACCTTTTTCACCGTGCTGATTGGTTTGCCTTTGGGCGTATTATTATTTGTTTCACGCCCTAATGGGGTACTACCTGCGCCGCGGCTAAATACCTTGATCGGGGCCATCGTGAATTTAGGGCGTTCAATGCCCTTTGTGGTGCTACTCATTGCATTAATTCCCATTACCCGGTGGATTATCGGGACGACACTGGGCAGTACTGCCGCTATTGTGCCCATCACTCTTGGGGCAATTCCGTTTTTTGCTCGAGTGGTTGAAGCGGCATTAGATGAAGTTGATAAAGGGCGAATTGAGGCCATTTTATCCATGGGGGGATCGGCGCGGCATGTGATCCAAAAAGTGTTGTTGCCGGAAGCACTGCCCGCTTTATTGGCGGGGATAACTTTAACCGTCGTCATGCTGGTGGGGTTCTCATCAATGGCGGGGGTTATCGGCGGCGGCGGGCTGGGTGATTTGGCTATTCGTTATGGTTATCAACGATTTAATAATGAAGTGATGGTCGCGACTCTAATTATATTGGTGATTCTGGTTCAGGGTGTACAAAGCTTGGGTGACAAGTGGGTCAGGTCACTGGCTCATCGGCGCTAACGCTTTTACCGCATAAAAGTTTTTACCGCTTATTTTTTATTCATCCCGACACCTATTTTCTTTCATTTCTTTTCTTCTCTGTCTATTCTTGACGTTCTCTTTTGTACCTATCAAAATGATAGGTACAAAATTGAGAGGTGATTGAATGGAATCTAATACACCTTTACGTTATCAGGGAATGACGGTCAGGGAGTTTCCGCTCAGTGCTGTTTCAGCACGAAAAATAGTTAACGATCTGGCAATGAATCATACTGGACGTATTCGTATCAGCCGGCATGCCAAGCAAAGGATGTCTGAACGGAGTGTTACGCTGCGGCAAATTTTGCATGTTTTTGTCAGCAAGCACAGCCGATTTATCGAAGTACCGCACCAAACTGCCGCCGGTGACTGGAAGTTTAACTTACAAGGTGTTGCCGCAGGTGATGTGATTGAAATAGTGACGGTGCTAAAGCGGCATGAGGACGACCCTACGGTATTTGTTGTCACGGTGATGATTAAGTAATGGAGAAAAGTCATGTATCACTACACGGAGAGTGGTTTAACCACGGTATGGTTGGCTAATGGTTATCACTGTGATGTTGTTGATGGTGAGCGGTTTACCAGTATTGATGATGTTGATGGTTTGCATCGCCTCATTGGCAAAATATTAGTTAACCGCAGCAATCCTTTAGTCGCCGATGAGATTCGCTTTATACGTATTGAAATGAACATGTCGCAAAAAGCACTCGCGGCATTACTCGGTGTGGATGTACAGACGGTAGCTCGTTGGGAAAAAGGGCAAACCAGCTTGCCACGAACAGCAGATGTCTCTTTGCGGGCGCTGTATGTGGAATCTATTGATGAGGCCAGTGGTGTGGGCCATTTTTTACGTATTCTGGCCGATTCTGAAGTGCAGCAATCAATAGAAAAATTGATTTTTGAAGAGCGCGGGCATAGATGGCAAAGAGCCGTTTAGTTTTCAGCGCTGTGTGTATCACGGTAGGAAAGCCTCCACTCCTACCGTATTTTTTATTAAAAATTAACCATTTAACGCTTGCGCCAAATCAGCTATCAAATCTTCAGTATCTTCAATACCGACGGACAAACGCAGTAATTGTGGCGTAATACCGTGTTTGAGTCGGGTTTCCAAGGGGATTGAAGCATGGGTCATGCTGTAAGGCTGGCTGATTAAGCTCTCGACTCCGCCAAGACTTTCGGCCAGCGTAAACAGATGTGAGCGCTTAATCACTGCACGAGCAAAGGCATCATCCCCTTTCAAGCGGACAGATATCATGCCACCAAAACCGGCCATCTGTTTGGCTGCCAGCGCATGTTGTGGGTGACTTTTCAGCCCCGGATAATACACATTTTCCACTTGTGGCTGCTGTTCAAGCCATTCGGCAATGCGCTGAGCACTGTGATTATGTCGTGCCATCCGCAAAGCCAGCGTGCGTAAACCGCGCAATGTCAGGAAACTGCTGAATGGGTCTAAAATTCCCCCCACGGCGTTGTGCAAAAAGCCCAATTGCTCAGCCAGCTCAGGGTTATTCCCTACCGCTGCCACCCCGGCTACCACATCAGAATGACCATTAAGATATTTGGTGGCTGAATGCACCACAATATCAAAGCCCAGTTCCAGTGGGCGCTGAATGTAAGGCGAGGCAAAGGTATTATCAGCCACACTGATCAGACGATGTTGCTTGGCAATAGCGGCAATAGCTGCCAGATCGGCCAGTTTTAACAGTGGGTTAGTCGGTGTCTCCACCCAGATCATTTTGGTGTCAGGTAAAATGGCCTGTTCCAGTGCTGCGGTATCTGCCGGAGAAACATAAGTCACGCGCAAACCGGCGCTGCGACTGCGCACTTTCTCCAACAATCGGTAAGTTCCGCCATATAAATCATCAACTGCAATGATATGGCTGCCTTGATCCAGCAGTTCAAGTACAGTTGAACAAGCTGCCAAACCGGAAGCGAAGGCGTAACCACGAAGGCCACCCTCCAGTTCTGCAATAGCGTTTTCCAGTGCAGTACGAGTGGGGTTACCACTGCGGGAATATTCATATCCGGTATGTTCGCCGGGAGCCGGTTGTGCAAACGTGGATGTCGCGTAAATGGCGGGCATCACGGCACCGGTGCTGTCAGGGGTATAACCGGCGTGGACGGTCAGCGTATCGAACTTTGCCATAATAAAAATCCTTAATAAGAGAAGGTTAAGCCAGCTTTTGACGCCAGGTATTCAAAACATCGGTGCGGGTAATCAGGCCAAGAAAGTGTTCGCCATCCAGTACTACCGCGACATGACCATCATTAAAGGTGGTCAGTAGCGCGTGGTAATCCGCCTCTTTTTGCAGCGTGTTGACTTGACGTGTCATGGCGGTACTGACGGGTAATTTAAAATGGTTGGCATCGGCTTGGACCGCATTCAGCAGATCCCACTCATCAATCAGCCCAACGACTTTTTCGCCGTCTAACACCGGTAACTGTGAGATGTCATACAGGCGCATCCGGGCATGAGCGACCGCCAGTGTGTCTTGTGGCGTGACCGAGACAGTCGCACCATCCTGATGGCTATAAGTGATGTAATCGCGCAAATCGCCATGTTGAGGTTTGCTGAGTAAACCCTGCTCCAGTAGCCAGTAGTCATTGAACATTTTTGACAGGTATTTATTCCCACTGTCGCAGACAAAGGTCACGACCCGTTTCGGTGTGGTCTGCTCGCGGCAATAGCGCAATGCCGCAGCCAGCAAGGTACCGGTTGAAGAACCCGCCAGAATCCCTTCTTCGCGTAATAGGGTGCGGGCAGTGCTGAATGCTTCGGCATCATCAATTTGGTAGGATTTTTTTACCTGAGAGAAATTACTCAGTGGCGGAATGAAATCCTCACCAATACCTTCGACCAACCAACTGCCGGCATCATTAATCTGTGAGCTGTTGACGTAATCCGCCAAAATAGAACCGGCGGGATCAGCCAGCACAAACTCGGTGGTCGGCGAAACCTCAGCAAAATATTGGCTCAGCCCACTCAAGGTGCCACTTGAGCCGACACCGACCACGATGGCGTCGATGTGTTCGTCCATCTGCTGCCACAGTTCTGGGCCGGTTGATGTCCGGTGTGCCGCCGGATTCGCAGGGTTATTGAACTGGTCAATATAGAAAGCGCCGGGGATTTCCTGGGCCAGACGCAGGGCATAATCCTGATAATAAGCCGGATGACCTTTACCCACATCAGAACGGGTTAGCAACACTTGTGCGCCTAACGCCCGTAGATGGAAAATTTTCTCCTGACTCATTTTATCCGGCACCACCAAGACCAATTTGTAGCCTTTTAGTGCCGCTACCAGCGCCAGCCCCAGGCCAGTATTGCCCGCAGTGGCTTCAATAATAGTGCCACCGGGTGACAGCAGACCATCTCGTTCCGCCTGTTCAATCATCGACAGCGCGACTCTATCTTTAATCGAACCGCCGGGGTTTTGATTTTCCAACTTCACAAACAATTGGCACGGGTCGGTATCAAAGCGGGTCAGTTCCAAAAGGGGGGTATGGCCGATAAGATCAAGCACCGAGCGAGGGATTGCCATTATTTGCTCCAGCAAAAATTTGAGTTAACTGAGTGAGTTCAGTTAACAACCTATGGCGGGATAATAGCGCTAGCGACTTAGGCACTAAAAAGAACAAATAACCCATTTATATTCCTTTTTGGAATATGATTATTGTTTTTTAGACGTTTAGCTGCTTAGGTGTAAGGACGTTTAGATAGGAAGATGGTTAGCCGCGTAGCCATCAATATTTATTGAAAAAGCGCATCTTTACAAAACAAAACGTAAAACTACGCCCAATTGACTCGGCAATGGGATAAATTTAGAAAAGGTGCTGAAGTATGACTAAGCTAATATTTCAGTATCAGTGAAAAGACGTTACTTTTTCGCTAATTGGACTGTGGTTTGTTCTGGGAATACCACTTATTTCCGATTATTTGCAAGGATACTCTGGCGACCTCATGATGAAATTTACCCTCCCGTTTAAGACAAAAAAGTTCTCTTTCAGTGCCGGATTATTGCTCTTGGTACTGCCCGCCGCCCATGCGGCTGATGCTCCAGCGGCTCCGGTGATCGATGCTAAAGCCTATGTATTGATGGACTATGACAGTGGGAAAGTGCTGGCTGAGGGGAACAGTGACCAACGCCTTGACCCGGCCAGTTTGACGAAAATTATGTCCAGCTATGTGATTGGGCAGGCGATTAAAGCCGGTAAAGTTCATCCGGATGATCTGGTGACTGTCGGGAAAGATGCTTGGGCCACTGGTAATCCGGCCTTGCGAGGCTCTTCACTGATGTTTTTGAAACCGGGCGATCAGGTGAAATTGTCCGATTTGAATAAAGGCATTGTTATTCAATCAGGTAATGATGCCAGCATCGCATTGGCGGATTATATCGCTGGGAGCCAGGATAGTTTTGTTGGCTTGATGAATAATTACGCCAAAGCATTGGGCCTGAACAATACCAACTTTATGACAGTGCATGGCCTTGATGCGCCGGGGCAGTATAGTACCGCACACGATATGGCCTTATTGGGGCAAGCACTGATCCGTGATGTGCCCGAAGAGTATGCACTACACAAAGAGAAAGAATTTACCTTTAATAAAATTCGCCAGATTAACCGTAACCGCCTGTTATGGAGCACTAATCTCAATGTCGATGGTATGAAAACCGGCTATACCACCGGGGCGGGGCATAATCTGGTGGCTTCGGCGACCGACGGGCCAATGCGACTGATTTCTGTGGTACTAGGTGCGCCCAGCGATAGAGTGCGTTTCAGTGAAAGTGAGAAACTCCTGACGTGGGGATTCCGCTTCTATGAAACCGTGGTGCCGATTAAAGCCACCAAACCTTTTGTGACGCAGAAAGTATGGTTTGGTGACACCGGGCAAGCTGAACTTGGTGTTGCGCAAGATGCCGCCATCACCATCCCGAAAGGGCAGATGAAGAACTTGAAAGCCAGTTATAAGCTGGATCAAACAGAGCTACGAGCACCACTGGCGAAGCATCAGGTGGTGGGGACGATAGATTTTCAACTGGATGGCAAAACTATCGACCAGCGCCCGCTAGTGGTATTGAACGAAGTCAAAGAGGGCGGCTTCTTTAGCCGTATCTGGGATTTTGTCATGATGAAACTTAACCAGTGGTTTGGCGGGGTTTTTGGTTAAGTTTAGGATGATTATATAGGGCGACTATCCGGTCGCCCTATTACCCTTCGAACTTGAAGCCGCAGGGGTGTTAGCGGCGCTCACTCACCCGAATCACTGACTTGAGTCAGCTCATCGGGATTTGCTCTCTTGCTGCCTACCTGCAACACCACGTTCTTTGGGTAACCTCTTCGGACTTGAAACCGCAGGGGTTAGCGGCGCTCACTCACCCGAGTCACTGACTTGAGTCAGCTCATCGGGATTTGCTCTCTTGCTGCCTACCTGCAACTCCACGTTCTTTGGGTAACCTCTTCGGACTTGAAACCGCATGGGGTAGTGGCGAGAACTCACCCGAATCACTGACTTTAGCCTTAGTGCATCAGTTGCAGGCGACTATCTTGATTGCCAGCCCACCGCGAGACGTTTCACGATATTTTGAGTTCATATCTTTGCCGGTTTCATACATCGTTTCGATGACTTTATCCAGACAGACACTTGGCTCACTAGTCCGACGCAGCGCCATCCGAGCGGCATTAACCGCTTGCACGGCGGAAATGGCATTACGCTCAATGCAAGGCACCTGAACTTGCCCGGCCACAGGGTCACAAGTTAGCCCCAGATTATGCTCCATGGCGATTTCAGCGGCGATACAGACCTGAGCAGGGCTACCTCCCATTAACTCAGCCAAACCTGCTGCGGCCATTGAACAGGCAACCCCGACTTCCCCCTGACAGCCCACTTCTGCGCCAGAAATAGATGCGTTCATTTTATACAGCGCACCAATAACCCCTGAAACCAGGAAATAACGGCTGTAAGAGTTTTCATTCACTGGGCGAATGAATTTATCGTAGTAAGCCAAAACCGCAGGAATAATACCGCAAGCCCCGTTAGTCGGTGCTGTGACCACACGCCCGCCCGCGGCATTTTCTTCGTTAACCGCTAAGGCATACATATTGATCCAATCAACCACCATCATTGGGTCAGCATTATGCTTATCCGTAGTGACCAGCATCCGGCGCAATGCCGCGGCACGGCGCGGCACTTTCATCGGGCCGGGTAACAGGCCTTCAGTATTAATACCGCGCTCAATCCCCGCTTGCATCACCTCCCAGATCGCCGCAAAGTGCGCGCTTATCTCGGCTTTACTGTGCAAAGCCAGCTCATTTTGCATCACTAAACCTGATAAAGATAAACCGGTATCTTTACAGTGTTTTTGCAGATCGCGGGCAGAATTGAAGGGATAGGGCACGGTCACTGCGTGGCTATCTTGCTGACCAAACTGAGTTTCATCGACAATAAACCCGCCGCCGATGGAGTAATAGGTTTTGCTGTAAATACAGTCATCACCAGCATGTGCACTGATGGACATGCCATTTTCATGCAGTGGCAAATTGGTTTCATGGAAGTTCATGCCACCCACTGCCGGGAAATCAACTTCATGGCTACCATTAGCCAGTAACAGGCGTTCCCGCGACTCTACATCACGGATAAATCCTTGTATTGCATCAATATCAACGGTATCAGGCAAGTTACCCGCCAGCCCCATGATAATGGCGATATCAGTATGGTGACCTTTACCAGTCAGAGACAGAGAGCCGTAAACATCAACAGTGATTCGGGTGACGGCAGGAAGATGTCCTAGTGTGATTAAATCATCGGTAAACAGCTTGCCGGCTTTCATTGGGCCGACGGTGTGGGAGCTGGATGGACCAATACCAATCTTGAAAATGTCAAAAACGCTGACCATATATTCGCCTCCTTCATGTTAAAGGCGTTATACCCATGCTGGGTAATATTATTAAAATGCTTACATTACCGTGGAATAGAGAGCCGGCGCGGACGCACCGGCTTTTGAAACAATTTACAACGTCAGATGATGGTTGTGAGCTGGCCGTGAGCACTGGCCAGCCTCTAAATCATTTACCGAACAGGCTGAACAAGATTGCAGAGATAGCAATCAGGCCCATGATGACGACGAATACGTTGCTGATGTGACCGCTGTATTTGCGCATCGCAGGAACTTTATGGATTGCATACATTGGCATCAGGAACAGCAGCATTGCGATGATTGGGCCACCCAATGTTTCAATCATGCCCAAGATGCTTGGGTTCATGGTTGCTACGATCCAGGTTGTCACCAGCATGAACAGTGCAGTAATGCGGTTCAGTTTGTCATGATTGATGGCTTTGCCTTTGCTACGCAGAGACTTGATCATCATCCCGTTAAAGCCTTCACGTGCGCCTAAGTAGTGGCCCAGGAAAGATTTGGTGATAGCGATAAAGGCAATGACCGGAGCCATATAGGCAATCATTGGGGTATTAAAGTGGTTAGCCAGGTAAGACAGAATAGAGATATTCTGGCTTTTTGCTTCAGCCAAATCAGCCGGAGACAGGCTCAGTACGCAGCTGAATACGAAGAACATCACCGTAACAACCATCATGATGTGAGCGAAAGCCAAAATGCGGGAGCATTTTTTCTCAGCCTCAACACCGTACTCTTCACGTTTTGCTACCGCAAAGGCGGAAATGATCGGGGAGTGGTTGAACGAGAATACCATCACCGGAATCACCAGCCATAGGGTCATCCACAGGCCACTGCCAGTCCCATTGCCATCCATTGATACATGTTCAAATATCGCACCTGACCAGTTAGGGATCAGATAGACCGCCAACAGCATCAATACCGCGACAAATGGGAAGACCAGAATACTCATTGCTTTCACAATGGCATGCTCACCAAAACGCACGATAGTCATCAGGCCGATGATCAGAATCAGCGACAGAATGGCACGTGGGGGTGATGGCAGATGCATCTGGTGTGTGATGAAGCTATCAACAGTGTTGGTAATTGCCACACTGTAGACCAACAAGATTGGGTAGATAGCAAAGAAGTAAAGCAGAGTAATCAGCTTACCCGCGCCTTTACCAAAATGCTCTTCAACCACTTCAGTAATGTCTTCACCCGGATTTTTACCTGACAGCACAAAGCGGCACAGGCCACGGTGAGCATAAAACGTCATCGGGAAAGCGATGATAGCCATAACGATAAGAGGCAGAAGGCCGCCGATACCCGCGTTGATTGGCAGGAACAGTACGCCAGCACCGATTGCTGTTCCGTACAGACCCAACATCCACATGGTGTCGGTTTTACGCCATGTGCTTGATGAAACTTTTCCCGTGGAGGCAATAGTGCCTACTTGAGTAGTGTCCATGAAAAATCTCCATAGTGAACACGTTAATTTAAAATTAAGAACCGAAAGTTAGGCTCCTGTAATGCTTTATTTAGCGACATTATCAGGCGAAAAATTCAGTCTAAACGATTCGTCTAAAATGGTGCCCTGGTTATTACGTTGGTGCCGTAGTCGCGTGTTATACCTAAAAGTTAAAGTGCAAAAATTAACCGATTGTAAGAGTGTGAATTCGTTTTATCGGATATTTTTATTGTTCTGATAAGAACTCTAGTTTTTGCTGGCGGCAAGATAGCGATTTGTAGTGAAAACTACCGTGATCCTGCTCTCAAATGCTCAATAAACTCGCCGACGATCACTTGTTACGAATTTACATCTGATTGTTGTGTTAATGTTTATTTTTTATCACTAAGGATAATAAATAAGCATTCTTTGCACTGTTCAATAAATAAACAATCAGATTTTCATCCTCTCTATCTTGGTGGGAAATATATTTTAACCACGCTTATGAATCTAGTTAAAATCAAGTTTTTCACTGATTTATTGATGAATATCATTAATGTAAAATAATGATATTGAATTAACTAATTGATTTTAAATGACTTTATCTTTTTTCTGTTATCAGTATGGCTGCTGATACCTGGCGGTAATATAAACAGTTAAATAAGACAAAAATGAAAGGTTTATTGCTGAATTAAATAAGTCAGTGAGTGACTATTTGCATTCCATGGTTTATTTGTCATATGAAATATTGTGATGATTATTTGTCTGACAATATAACTGTCGCTATTTCTTGGCATAGATGTATTAAAAAGAATGACAAATGTTAAATTAATTTACCTTAAGCTCAGTTATTACTGGCACTTAATTATGGAATGAAATTGTGTTTTAAATTTTTTATAGATTAAAAATCATATTAAGCACAAATAAAATAGGGTTATAACCCCTTGGCTTATTTTGCTTAAATATAATACGTTTTTTAGATAATACACCTCTATCGTATTCATCCAGTATTTACACAATTAAGATTTTTGCTATGTAATCAAGGCGATCTGTCAGCGAGCGACTAAATCAGTATTTAGAGCGGAAAAAATCCCATGCCAACGAGATGACGCGCATCTCACTAGCAAGGGAAATAATCAGTGGGGCAGGGCGTGCGGGCTTAACAGTAGGTTTTAATACTATGCTGTAAAAAGAATTGGCTGAATTCATCATCAGGTTGGCGATCAGTCACCAATGCATCAAAGAGGGTCAGAGCGCCAATACTGGCAGGTTTTATTTTGCCGAACTTACTGTGGTCAGCGACCAGAATTTTATGCTGGGATTTGGCAATCGCCCGTTGCTTCAGTAGGATCTCGTCGAAGTTGAAACACGTTGCGCCGTACTCAATTGAAACACCGGCTGCGGAGATAAAAGCTTTATTCGGGCAGGCGTTGTCTAGTTCATTGTGCTGGCTGATAGGGGTGAAAATGTAGTTGTTAGGCTTGAACTCGCCACCACACAGGATCACTTTACAGTTAGGTTTATCTTGTAAGGAAAGAAAAGTGTTGAGGGAGTAGCAAATGGCGGTAAATGACAGTTCTTCATCTATTTCGTCAATGATTGATGGAATTGTGGTGCCACAATCAAAAAAAACAGTGTCATTCTCGGCAATAAGACGTGCTGCCAACTGACCGATGCGGCGTTTTTCTTCCACCTGCTTGGCTTGTTGGTCCGAAACAAAATAGTTATTGGCGTTATTGCTTTTTGGGTCCATCACCACGTAACCGCCCAACAAAATGACGGCAGTAGGTTCAGCGCTAAGATCTCGGCGAATGGTCATTTCAGACACGCGCAGCAGATTGGCGGCGTCTTTTAGATGGATTTTGTCGGAACGCTTAAGGGCCTGAGTAAGTTTATTAATTCGTTCAGCACGGCGGGTTTCCATAAGCTATTCCTGACAAGTTATTTTCAAAACCAAATATTGCGCACAACTCTTTGTAATGCAATCTAAAACAAGCTATTACAAAACAAAAAACAGAGTAAAACAGTCGATGGCAATAATTAAGCCCGACAAGCGCCGGGCTTACAATAATTTAGTAACTTGATGCGGAGGCGGACTGGCCTGAAACGATGGCCACTCCTGAACTGGTACCAATGCGTGTCGCGCCAGCTTTAATCATGGTTTCAGCTGTTGCTTGGTCTCGAACTGCACCGGATGCCTTAACACCCATGACCGGGCCGACTGTGGCACGCATCAATTTTACATGTTCTTCTTTCGCGCCACCGGTGCTGAAACCGGTTGAAGTTTTAACAAAAGCGACGTCAAGCTCACGGCAGATATCACAAACTTGTACAATTTGTGCATCGCTAAGCAGGCAAGTCTCTAATATTACTTTCAACGGTGTTGCGCCGCAATTATCACGCACAGCCTTGATGTCAGCTTTAACTTCATCAATTTTGCCGCTTTTTAACCAGCCAACATTGATAACCATATCAATCTCTTGTGCGCCAGCCTTGATAGCCGCTTGAGCTTCAAAGGCTTTTGCTTCGGTCAGACCGGCCCCCAGAGGGAACCCAATTACTGAGCATACTTTTACTGGGCTACCCGCCAGTTGCTGTGCCGCCAGGGGAACATAGCCAGAGTTAACACATACAGTATAGAAATGATGCTGTTTAGCTTCTTCACACAACTTAATGATTTGTGCTTCAGTGGCATCCATTGCCAGTAGGGTATGGTCAATGTAGCTAGCGTAATTGATCGTCATGATTATTATCCTTTTGTTCATCTGTAAGTTAGTTCTGTTGTTATAATAATAACATTTAAAAGAAAAAACAAAGATAATTCTCACAAATATGGCTATTTTAGATTTTATTTTGTTATTTTAATTACATTGATGGCGATTAAATAGACAACAGATACACTTAATTGAAGTGTATCTGATTGAATTTTATTGGTTTTAAATAGAGTGGTATTTTTGACGAGAGAGATTGCCGGTCTTTTCGCTTACCGGCAATGTGAGATAAGTAACGTGCGGAGGATTAGCTTCTGACCCATCCTCTACTGATCGGCAAGGCAAAACTTACGTGATAAAGACGCTGCATACCATTCGAAATAGCTTCCCCGAATAAATTCCACACTAGCTGTGCGAACAAGCAGCCGACAATCCCTAGCAGGAAGGCTCCCACCATATCTAATGGCCAGTGAACACCCAGATAAATGCGTGACCATGCAATGGCGACCGCCACGATCATCATGCTGACTGCCGACCAGAGTTTGTGCCAGAAAACAAAGGCTAAGGCCACGGTAAAAATAGCGGTGCCGTGATCGCTCGGGAAAGAACTGTCCGGTGAGTGCGGTAAAAAGTTATAGCCAAAACCCACCACGAAAGGTCGATCATGGGGAATAAGCATGCCAATACAAGTGGCTGATAGCATGGAGAATGCAAGGGCAATGGCAGCTTTAGTGACCATGGTGCGCTGCATATCCATAGTGTTTTTCGGCCCCCATAGCCACAGCCCTATGAGCAAAATAGGGATAATCATAATGAGATCGCGTGCGATAAAAGTCGCAAAAGAAATTATCCACGATGGTGATGCTGGAGTCGCATTTATCATGGAAAAGAAAAAGTAATTCATTTGTTCCATCATTTTGTACCTTTATCGCGGTGGTAAAAACCGCTAATCATCCAAAACACAGCCAACTGGCTGAGCCATACCCACCAACCTGCCCACAGGTTGTGAGTAAGAAAATGTGCCCCACGCATAATTTGACCAAACCCCATCAACATGCCAAGGCTGGCACCGACGAACCAACACAGTGTGGCCAATCGCGGGCGCTCTGGGTAAAACAAGAAAAACAGTGCCATTACTGCAAAACCGCTGGATGCATGGCCACCGGGGAAGCAGTGGCCGGGGCCTGCACCGACTGGGGCCGTCCCCATCAATACGTAGCTCAGGGATTTACCGCCGTACTCCACCAAATCCCAAGGGCAGGAGTGCGCGCTGGTGGCTTTTAGAATACCGATCACCAATGGGCCGATACCCAGCAGCAACATGGTGGTCACCAAGCGCCCATTGCGACGATAAATGCCCCATAACAATGTGACGATCGCCGCACTGATAATGCTCAGTTTCAGTAACCGGTGGTTAAGTAAATCCAGCCAGTAATTATTATCCCACGGAAAATTCTGGCCAACCGGGTCAAACCAGTAATTACTGATAAACCAATCCAGTTGCTCGTTGCGGGACAACCACAGAAACAGCAATCCGCTGATCAACAACCCAAAAACCTGCCAAAAATAAAAGGATAACGGCAGTGAGTAAAGGGACTTTGTCCTAATTATCTGTACCGTTGAGGTATTATTTAATATAGACATAGTTGCGTTTGATTGAGCGGGCAGTTTGTTGGTCTTCACGAAATGGCCTGAAGCAGAGGTTTTGATGTTGATATTGTGTTTATTTTGTCTTAAGAAAGCCTTAAGGGCTGATAGCGAAGGGGATTACAGCAGGACTCAAATTCCAGACAAGAAAAAACCCGATAGTCTCATTACTCTATATAAAACAACAATATACAATAAATACAGTGAGTTAATTAGTTATTGAGGGGTAGTAAATACTAGGGAAGGGTAACCTCCGCCGCCACTTTGCCGCCAGTGCTCATGGTGGTTAGCGGATTGAACTGTACAGCGGTTTCTAGGTGCTCTGGCGCGAAGTGAGCATAACGCATTGTCATCTGAATATCACTGTGGCCAAGGATGCGCTGTAATACCAGAATGTTGCCCCCGGACATCATAAAGTGAGCGGCAAAGGTGTGGCGCAAAACATGCGTGAGCTGGCCAGCAGGTAACTTAATGTCTGTGGTGTTGATTGCCGCCATAAAGCGGAAATAACACTCACTGAAAAGCCGGTCTCCCTCTAACGCGATTAACTCGTCATGAAGTTCTTTGCTGATTGGCACACTGCGGTTCTTTTTACCTTTGGTTCTGACAAAAGTAATTTTGTGCGGGCTAACCTGTGAGCGGGTGAGCTTTTCTGCTTCATTCCATCGCGCCCCGGTACTGAGGCAAACTTTAACTACCATAGGTAAATCTGCCCGGCCAAAACTACATGCGGCCAATAGTGTTTTAATCTGTTCATGAGTGAGCCACGCCATCTCTTTTTCTGCCACGGCATACTTGCGCAGATTGTCTAATGGGTTCGGTAGGTTCCATTCGCCTAATCTGGCCAACTCGCTAAACATACCGCTCAAAAAACTTTGTTCCAGATTCACGGTGACTGGCTTTGCGCCTTTCTTCCATTTCTCTGAGAAATAAATCTCGCCAGACAAACGCTTAGAGCGATAGTGAGCAAAATCTTTGCCACTCAAACTGTGGGCAGGGGGATCACCCAGTGCGGCAACTATCAGTTTCAGTTTTTTATAAACCTTTTCACCGGCCTCTAAAGAACGGCCGTGCAGGTTATACCAAAGTTCGGCAATTTCGCTTAATGTGCGGCGGTCTGGTGCGTCCCCTAACCAAGGCTTATTACTTACCTGATCCATGGTGTATCGTTCAAAGGCTAACGCTTCACCTTTGGTCGCAAACATTTTTCTTACCCGGCGACCTGTACGGCCTGCCGGGTAGCACTCACATAACCATTGGCCTGTTGGCTGTTTGCGTACTGACATTGATAACCCCCTTTGAAGATAAGGGGGTATTTAACTGTATGAATGAACAGTGGTCAATGTTTGATATTATCAATAAAAAGATTGTAATTGGACAGCAATACATAATCTAATTCACTTAAATACTTTGAAGCCCACTAATGAACACATTATAACTATGGGAAAGATTACCATGTATTCTTAATACTTTCCCAATAGCCCTAGAGCCGGCTACTTTTTGATATGAGTGATTAGTGAGTTTAATCAACTCTTCTGCCGCATTTGCTAAGTTATCGGGAGTCCTAAATTTTCTATTATTCTGTTGGGGGGTTGTATTTAGGTTTAGCGCTTGATCAACCGCAATCAAATCACCTAGATACCAACTTTCTAGTTCATGACAGGCTATACGTATTAAATAACTCTGCTTACCGGATGCAGCGCATAACATTAATAGCCGCTGTTTTATTGTAGGGCCATCTCCACCATCTTTATCTCGGATAATAACAAATGTTGTATTAGGTGTTTGCCATCCTCTCAGTTTTTTTGTTAATTGTTTTTCAAGATCATTTTTACCTTCAAATGCAATATATCGGACAGTTATATCACCCGGAATAACTCTTGGAACTAAGCCTTTTAACATTTCAGCGGCAGATAACTCTTCAAGTAAAAAGACAATAGTTCTCATTGAGGGTCAACTCCAGGGAAGAATCCTTGCTTCCAAAGATATCCCATCTTGTCGCCATCATTCATATAAGCAACAAGTTGAGTATCTTCTTTTGCTCTATTTGCAGTTGTATAACCTTGATTCTTTGACAACCAAAAAACTTCGTCAATACCTACTGCATTTAGAAAATCAGGTGAATGTGTTGAGACGAAAACTTGGCCACCTCTAGTAGTATATGCTCTAAATTCTTCAGCTAATTCTGTTAATAATTTAGGGTATAATTGGTTTTCAGGTTCTTCAACACAAAGTAATGGGTGAGGAGTGGGATCATGTAATTGTACTAAGTACGCAAACATTTTTAATGTACCATCAGACACAAATCTGTCGATAAAAGGGTCTGCAAAACTCCCATCTTGAAAACCTAATAAAAGTCTACCGTCTTGTGTACTTATTGGTTTTACGTCAGAAACACCAGGAACTCTATGTTTCATCGCAGTAATTATTTCAGCGAATATCTCAGGGTAATTGTCATGAATATTTCGAGCAACTAGTTGTAAATTATCACCAGTGGCAGATAGGTGATCTTCGTACCCTACAGCATCTTTTGTTCCTCTGGCTGCGTTAATATGAAAATCTGAAACATGCCAATTTTCAATTAATTGTCTGAAAGCACTTGCAGCCTTAAATTTAGAAAACTGGCCAAGCCCTTTTATTGCTAGAACATCATCGGAATCAAGAATTTGTTCTTCTCTATTAAGCTCCTCATCTTTTTTACTAAAGTCATCTTCATTAATAATGGCAGTCCCTTTTCCCTTAGAAAAATCAAGAAAATGATAAGGGGAACCATATGGGCCACGCTTATAACGGAGTATCTCTCTATCAACATAAGTTCTTTTTTTTGCATCTTCATTTAATTTTAAAATATATGTGACTAAACGTTCATAGCCACTAATTTCTAGTCTGAATTTTACTTCAATCTCGATTGTTCTATTATTAAAATCTGTTCCTCTACTAAGAACCTCATTAAAACCTCCCCGCCTTTGTATCGCATTTCTAACATTGTATGTCAGACAGTCTTTGAGGAAGCCAAATACATCAAACAAAGTTGTTTTCCCAACCCCATTAGCCCCTACAATCACACAAAATTTCGGAATGTCATTCATTTCTAAATTCTTGAATGATTTGAAATTTTTTAATTTAACTGATTCTATGAACATATGTCCCTTGATTTCAATTAGTAATTAAAAACATGGATTTTATTGCAATAAGGAAATTGATATCTTCTAACCTACAATCAAAAGAAAACTTCCCGCCTTCAACCCTCACTTTGCCACCGGGAATCCGGATAATATCTCGGACGCTGATTGTTCCCTCAATATCAACAACCCATTTGCCATCCTGTACTTCATCGAACTTGCGATCAGCAATATAGGTAATATCCCCATCAAGGATAACTACCGGGTCTTTTAATCCGTCAGGCAAGAACGCCTTATCGAACATATAGAAGTTTGAATCGTAGAGTTTGCCGTCTAACAACTTTTGGCGAGGAATCTGCACGATATCAAGCTGTTTAGCATTTTCATACATTACGCCCTCGCCAGTCGTTAACCAACGTAGTGATGCGCCAGTCTCTAAAGCACACTGAATCACAAGGTCTGCGGGAAAAGTATCACGTAGATAACGGTTGGCTAATGTACTGGCAGATATGCCTAATTGCTCACATAAAGCCTGCTTTGTACTGAAGCCATAAGCCTCCAGCATCCGGTCAATTGCCGCTTGGCCACCACGTCGAAGATCCATGTTCATCTCGAAAAGTGAAGTTTATTTATTGACATTCACTTTTCGAGATATTAAATTCATCTCGAAAAGTGAATAACCACCCGTTATTTATCGTTACTACCGCTCACCACAAGCGAATAGGGGATGTTGCATCATGAGACCTAATATTTCAATCACTCTTCTAACTCCTCACGTCACAGTTGAGAGATATGGCGAGTTGACTGGTTTAGATTCAGACACTATCAAAGCGATGTTGGCCGATGGTCGTTTGACACGCCAGCCACGCCCCGCGCACGTAGCAGAACACGCCACGGAAGAAACGTAATCATGACGGAAACGGCACTACACCGCACCCGCCTGCACACTTTGCGTTATAAAGTTTTTTCAGTTTTATTTTTCTACAAAACATCCCGCCAGCCCGCGCCGTGGCTGGGGCTTTGCGGCGTTTCGCCAACTGAAAAGATTGAAAAGAATTTCAATGTTTTTCAGTTTTTGGATCTTGGAGTGGATCGCGTAAAAGTATTAGTGCATTGAATTTAAAGGGGATTGTGTGGTTTGCGTGGAATGAATTGGATCTCTTTACGCGCTTTTGTTCAATGCGGATAAATGCCACTATGTCAGAGCTGGCGTGGGTTGTGGGGGATTTCACAGACCGTTTCTAAGCTGAAATTTAAGTGATTAATAGTGTTACTATAGCTACAGATTGATTTGGGTCTATAGGGGCGGATGCTTTCTTGGATTAATTTATGTATGTATTATTGAAAGAATATTTTTAGATGACTTTCTGGAGAATACATTGCTAACGGTCTGGGGTCGTAAAACTTCATCGAATGTGCAAGCTCTCATGTGGTGTATTGGGGAGTTGGATTTACCTTATAAGAGACATGATATTGGGCATCGTTATGGTGGTACTAACACTGACGAGTTTTATCGCTTAAATCCAAACCGTACTGTTCCTGTTTTACAGGATGGCTGTAATCCTCCTTTATGGGAAACCGGAGCTATACTGCGATATCTTGCTAATCGATATGCAAAAGGGGATTTTTGGCCTGATGATTTACTGGCAAGAACCGAAGTTGATCGTTGGATGGAGTGGTCAAAGTTAAATGTCGCATTGGCATTTACGGCACCAATTTTTTGGCGGGTTGCACGTACTCCCAATGAATTGCATGATATAGAAGCTATCAGATTGGCAGTTGAACAGTTTGAAAATAATTTAATGATTGCCGAAGAAATATTCACCTCTAGGAATTATTTGGCAAGCGAACACTTCTCATTAGCCGATATTCAATTTGGACATGTTTTGTATCGTTACTATGATATTGATATAAAAAGAAAATCAATGCCATATGTTGAAGCCTACTATAAACGACTTCTTAATAGACCTGCATATAGTGAGCATGTCGCTATTTCGTATGATGAACTCCGACCCAGCAATGCATACAGCAAGCCTATTTAAGGCTCTTGAGCTTTGCCCCCAAATATTTCATTGGAGCGAGTCTGTAAACTTTTTTACGAAATAGATCTTATGATAGTGAGATAAAATAGTGCGTAAGTCAGGTGTGGTAATGCTTGCGCTGGAATTCGATATTAAAAAAAAGAAATGAAATTGTCAGCTATCCTTTCCTTTCTATTTGAGAATCTAGTTCACTCGCCTTTTTAGCACCATCCTGTATGTAAGTATTTAATATCTCTATAGTTAAGATGCGTAAATACTAGGCGAACAGACCTAAAACTCAAGCATTTAAATGAAAAATTTCAAAGTGCTGCCGCCATTCCACCGCCAATGGCCATGCAAAGTGCTTGTAAGGTATTGATAGGTAATGGTTTGAATTTCAGGCAAGAAAAAACCCGATTAGTCTTGAACCTAAGAAGGCGGGACTATCGGGCTCCTCAATATGGGGACATCAAAGAAAAGCAGTGGCATTAATTCAGACCCCAGCTCGGTAAGAAAGTTCTGGGCAAATGAAAAAAGTATAAAATAATGTTTAGTTTTATCTTAAATGCACTTTTTCCGCGCTAACCTAATACCCCCGGCCAGACAATGACGATTAATGAGCCTGCTAACGTCAATAATACGTTCGCGATGGCATAAGTTCCTGCATAACCTAGGGCTGGGATATTACTGCGGGCGGTGTCGCTGATGATATCCATCGCCGGAGCGCACGTCCGAGCCCCCATTATCGCGCCGAAAAGCAGAGCTCGGTTCATGCGCAATACATAAGCGCCAAAGATAAAGCAGATAACGACCGGCACTAAACTGACTATCAGGCCAGATATTAGCATCTGCCCACCAATGGCTCCCAGACTGCTATTAATGCCCCCACCGGCGCTTAACCCGACGCCAGCCATAAAGACCATCAACCCGAACTCTTTCACCATATTAAGCGCCCCTTGCGGGATATAGCCGAAAGTAGGGTGGTTAGCACGTAAAAACCCGAGCATGATGCCAGCCATTAATAACCCGGCAGCATTACCAATACCGAAGCTGAAATTACTGAATTGGAAGGTAATCAGGCCAATCATTAATCCCAAAATAAAGAAGGCACAGAAAGCCAGTAGGTCGGTAACTTGGCTGTGAATGGAGATAAAGCCAATCTTTTCAGCCACGCTTTTCACTCGGCGGGCATCACCACTGACTTGCAATACATCGCCTTTATTCAAGACCACATTGTCATCAATCGGCATTTCGATTTGGCTGCGAATCACCCGGTTAAGGAAACAGCCGTGGTCGGTCAGTTTTAAATGACTTAGACGTTTGCCTACCGCATTGCTGTTTTTGACCACAATTTCTTCTGTCACAATGCGCATGTCCAGCAGGTCACGGTCAAAGACTTCTTTCCCATTACGGAAGCTGGGGTCAAGCCGCGAATGTGCATCGGGATAACCCACCAGCGAGATCTCATCACCCACTTGCAGCACTGCATCGCCATCCGGGTTTGCCAGAATACCATTGCGGCGAATTCGCTCGATATAACAGCCCGTTTGGCGGTAGATCCCCAGTTCGCGTAGATTTTTACCATCAGCCCACGCCACCAGTTCTGGGCCGACACGATAGGCACGAATCACGGGTAAATAAACTTTACGTTGGCTATCGGTATCAAGGCCACGTTCGCGCGCAATTTGCTGAGCACTGGTCGGTAAGTCTTGATGCTGCAATTTAGGGAGGTAGCGCGCGCCTAAAATCAGGCTGACCAAGCCAATCAGGTAGGTCAGGGCATAACCGAGGCTCAGGTTATCTTGGGCATGTTGCAGCGCTGGATTATTGGCGATGGTATGGCGCAATGTGTCGCCGGCACCCACCAGCACGGGAGTTGATGTCATTGAACCTGCAAGCATACCGGCCGTTAGACCAATATCCCAGCCAAATAACTTACCAAGACCGAGGGCCAGAATCATGGCACTGCCCACCATGACCAAGGCGAGCATCAGGTAGTTTTTGCCATCGCGGAAGAAAATAGAGAAAAAGTTTGGGCCAGCTTCGACACCGACACAAAAAATAAACAGCATAAAGCCCAGATTGAGCGCTTCTGTATTGATAGTAAAATGCTGTTGCCCAAGCAACAGTGATACCACCAACACACCAATAGCGTTGCCTAATTGAATAGGACCCAGTCGCAGTTTGCCTAGGCATAATCCTAGCGCTAAAACTACGAATAACAGCAATATGTAGTTGCCGTTTAACAAATTTGCGACGTTTATATTCACTAGTATGACTTTCTATTTAGCCCGGATGACGATGATTTACGATGCACTCGCCCTCAATGTAACGCTAGAGCGACACATATCTTTAAATTCAAAAATGTTATCGCCAAAAAAAGATAAATGTTGGCAATAGCGGGGCTTATTCTAATCGGTCTGCTGCGAGACAGCCAGTAGTAAGCAGGAAGTTTGGCATAGCCAGATAGATATGCTTGGTTAGTAATAAAATGTGGGCTTATATGCTACTAATAATCGAGGTGAACCGCTTTGGGACGATATTTTTACTGCGGTGAGATAAATGACAGGCAATAAAAAAGGGTGTTAAACACCCTTTATCGGATAAAACCAACCAAAATTGACAGAAAAACCCTATTGGTATAGAAAACTTCAGTTGGTTGCTAACCGGATTACTGGAACAGGCTTAGATTTTGTTTCGCGTAAGCTTCAAAATCGGTGCAACCACCAATGTGTTTTTCATCGATAAAGATTTGTGGCACGGTTTCTACCGGTTTGCCGACTGTTTTTTCCAGGTCAGCTTTGGTAATACCTTCCGCATGGATGTCGATGTAACGGAATTTAAAATCGTCGCGTTCAGTTTCCAGCTTTTCCGCCAGTTCTTTGGCACGAACACAGTAAGGACATCCAGGACGCCCGAAAATTACAGCAAACATGTATAACTCCTTGATTAAATTGAGATAATCACTTCGCCAACAGTTACTGATATATTCAACTGTTAAATGACTTCTGGCGCATTACTCACTCTCACTGGGGTCTACTATGCCCTTTGGCGTAGTGAAAAAAAAGCAGGAATTACCTGTTAGTCTGATTAATCTTACCTATTTGCTTATCGATACTGTTACAAACAGTGAGGATTCAATACACTGAGTCAAAGTCGTTCTTGAGCTTATCGGAGGCAAAGATGCGCTCGTTAGGAGATATGCCCCGCATTGTGATTATTTCAGAAGTGTTGGGGATGGTATTACTGGTTGTTGCCTATCTCAGTATTAATGACTTTGTGTCATTACCTGGTTCGATGGGAACCGCCACTGTTGCGATTATTATGATTTTTGTCGGAATTGGCCTGATGCTCCCGGCTGCCGCCTATATTGTTTGGCGCGTTGCCAGCGGTTTTGGGCCATTATTAGGCAGTGCAGATAGAATATCCAAACCGCAATCCAAGAAAGAGTTAGATGAAGAGCGAATAAAAAAGGAGAATAAATCTGAGTAAGGTCATGACCAAGTCTTCTTTAGGGCATTAAATTAGTCGGGATTGAAGTGGCGCTGTCGGCCAATATTCCGTAAGCTATGCCAC
Source organism: Yersinia alsatica (assembly GCF_902170305.1). Classification (GTDB taxonomy): domain Bacteria; phylum Pseudomonadota; class Gammaproteobacteria; order Enterobacterales; family Enterobacteriaceae; genus Yersinia; species Yersinia alsatica. The sequence continues at coordinate 329,359 of NZ_CABHWW010000026.1, forward strand.
TTTTCGTATTATGAGAATCGTGAGGTAGGTAGTTATGGATTCACTCATCGTCCCGGATTTAGCCTTATTACGGCGTTGGCTGGATCAGCTCGGTATCTCATTTTTTGAATGCGATTCCTGCCAGGCACTGCATTTGCCGCATATGCAAAATTTTGAGGGTGTGTTTGATGCCAAAGTTGATTTGGTTGATAACGTCATTCTGTTCTCTGCACTGGCCGAGATTCGGCCGACAGCCTTGATCCCATTAGTGGCCGATCTTAGCCAAATTAATGCCAGTTCACTGACGGTTAAAGCCTTTATTGATATTCAGGATGATAATCTGCCAAAACTGATTGTTTGCCAGTCGCTGACAATAGAAGTGGGGGTGACATTTGCCCAATTTGGCTACTTTATGCAGCAGTGCGAAGAACAGATCTCAATGATTATTTTGGAAGCGCGTGCTAATGATTTGCTCTTCATTGGCAACAGTGACGACGATGAGTTGCCGCAAACTGCCACGGCTTATCCTGTTATTCATTAATTGACACCCCACATCAATTATCAGAGTGCTGCTGATCATCAGTGGCACACTGCTATTCCCCTTATAAACCATAAGATATTCTGCTTTTTACCCTCCTTTGCCAGATATTTATCGCCGTTTATACCGTTAGTGGCGCATTACATAGATAGAATATGCATAAAAAATCGATAAAAGGCGTTTTTTACCCTAGAGTCTGGTGTGAATTGCGAACTGCGGTTATGCTGCTGTTTCTGCAAAGGGCATAATATTCCCCCGCAATATCAGTGATTATCCTTGTTAGGTTAATAATCACACGCCGTGCATAGTCATGCATCTGGTGTTTGTGGCAATCGCGCTCGGCAGGCCAAAGGTGTTGTATCCCATCGGATACAAATTTGCGTACGACCTCACCCCCTATTTTGGAGGAGTTAACGGATGTTCACCCAACGTAAAAAGTGGTTATCGGGTGTTGCTGCTGGCCTGTTAATGGCCGCGTCCGTCTCAGCATCTGCTGAGGAAAAAACACTGCACGTTTACAACTGGTCCGATTATATCGCGCCGGATACGCTGGCAAATTTCCAGAAAGAGACCGGCATTAAAGTTGTCTATGATGTGTTTGACTCCAACGAGGTGTTGGAAGGTAAATTGATGGCGGGGAGTACCGGGTTTGACTTGGTGGTGCCATCTGCCAGTTTCCTCGAACGTCAATTGTCTGCTGGCGTATTTAAGCCGCTGGATAAAAGCAAATTACCGAATTACAAAAATCTTGATCCCGAATTGTTGGCGCTGGTCAGCAAACACGATCCTGAGAATAAACACGCAATCCCTTATCTGTGGGCGACTACGGGTATCGGCTATAACGTAGAAAAAGTTAAAGCAGCACTGGGGACTGATGCCCCTGTCAACAGCTGGGATTTAGTATTAAAACCCGAAAATCTTGAGAAGCTGAAAAGTTGTGGCGTCTCTTTCCTCGATGCGCCAAGTGAGATTTTTGCCACCGTGCTCAATTATCTGGGCAAAGATCCGAACAGTATTCAGGCCAGTGATTACACCGGCCCGGCCACTGATTTACTGTTGAAATTACGACCGAATATCCGCTATTTCCACTCATCACAATATATTAATGATTTGGCCAACGGCGATATCTGCGTTGCGGTAGGTTGGGCTGGTGATGTTATGCAGGCTTCTAATCGTGCCAAAGAAGCTAAAAATGGTGTGAATGTGGCTTACAGCATTCCAAAGGAAGGGGCACTAGCTTTCTTTGATGTGTTTGCGATGCCATCTGATGCCAAAAATCAGGATGAAGCTTATCAGTTCCTGAATTACCTGATGCGCCCTGATGTGATTGCGAATATCAGTAATCATGTGTTCTATGCGAATGCCAACAAAGCGGCAACCCCGCTGGTGAATGCAGAAATTCGTGATAATCCGGGCATTTACCCGCCAGCTGATGTGCGCGCCAAAATGTTCACTCTGAAAGTACAAGATCCGAAAATTGATCGCGTGATCACGCGGGCCTGGACCAAAGTGAAAAGCGGTAAATAAACCATTGGCGTGACGCAGTTACTCATTGAAGACTGTTAACCCATTGATGAAAAAGTAAAATAGACCATGGTAGGGACAGGGAGTGTATCTTCCTGTTCCTGTTTTTTTATTGTGCCGCACCTTGATTGCGGCCTGTTCTGCTTTCACGGAGAGCACGCTGAGTGAATGATGTAATTCCCCGTCCGCAGCCAAAATCCCAGAAGGTGTTTACCCCCTTGCTGGAGATTCGCAATTTAACCAAATCATTTGATGGTCAGGCCGCGGTAGATGATGTCAATTTGACCATCTATAAAGGTGAGATTTTTGCGCTGTTAGGGGCTTCAGGCTGTGGCAAATCCACCCTGTTGCGTATGCTGGCCGGTTTTGAACAACCGACTCAGGGGCAAATAGTGCTTGATGGGCAGGATTTGTCGCATGTGCCGCCTTATCAGCGCCCAATCAATATGATGTTCCAGTCGTATGCATTATTCCCACATATGACTGTCGAGCAAAATATCGCCTTTGGTTTGAAGCAAGACAAACTCCCAACGGATGAAATCAAAAGCCGAGTGGCAGAGATGCTGACATTGGTGCATATGCAAGAGTTTGCCAAACGTAAGCCGCACCAGCTCTCTGGCGGTCAGCGCCAGCGAGTGGCACTGGCGCGCAGTTTGGCGAAACGGCCCAAACTGCTGCTGCTGGATGAGCCCATGGGCGCATTAGATAAAAAGCTGCGCGACCGCATGCAACTGGAAGTAGTGGATATCTTAGAGCGGGTGGGGGCCACTTGCGTCATGGTGACCCATGATCAGGAAGAAGCGATGACCATGGCCGGGCGCATTGCCATTATGAACCGTGGCAAGTTTGTGCAAATTGGCGAGCCAGAAGAGATCTATGAGCATCCTAACAGTAGATTCAGCGCAGAGTTTATCGGTTCGGTGAATGTGTTTGAAGGGGTGCTAAAAGAGCGTTTGGATGATGCACTAATTATTGATAGCCCCGGCTTACGTCATCCGTTGAAAGTTGATTCTGATGCTTCGGTGGTTGACGGTGTGCCAGTTTTTGTTGCCCTGCGTCCAGAGAAAGTGATGCTGTGCGAGCAGGTGCCGGAAGACGGTTGTAACTTTGCGGTGGGTGAAGTGGTGCACATTGCCTATCTGGGCGATTTGTCTATCTATCACGTTAAATTACACAGTGGGCAGATGCTGAGTGCGCAGCTACAGAATGGCCATCGCTATCGTAAAGGGATGCCAACCTGGGGTGATGAAGTGCAACTCTGCTGGGACGCGGATAGCTGTGTGGTGTTGGGAGCTTAATATTGTGATACCAGAATCTACCCGTGGGGCAGCAGAGCCACCGACCCGCACTATCGGGCCAGTTAAGGTGCTGATACAGCGCTTCCAGATGTCGCATGGCCGCAAATTGGTCATTGCGATGCCCTATTTGTGGCTATTCCTGCTGTTTATGTTGCCATTCCTGATTGTGTTTAAAATCAGTCTGGCAGAGATGGCGCGTGCCGTTCCCCCTTATACCGACCTGGTGACCTGGTTGGACGGTAAGTTGGATATCTCGCTCAATCTTGGCAACTATCTGCAACTGCTTGATGATCCACTGTATATCGATGCTTATCTGCAATCATTGCAAGTGGCGGCGGTATCGACATTTTGTTGCCTGATTATCGGCTATCCATTGGCGTGGGCGATTGCCCACAGTAAATCATCCACACGCAATATCTTATTGCTGCTGGTGATTTTGCCGTCATGGACCTCATTCCTGATTCGCGTTTATGCCTGGATGGGGATACTAAAAAATAACGGTATCCTGAATAACTTCCTGATGTGGACCGGGATTATTGATCAGCCGCTGATTATTCTGCACACCAATCTGGCGGTATACATTGGCGTGGTGTATTCCTATCTGCCTTTTATGGTGCTGCCTATCTATACCGCGCTGACCCGGCTGGATTATTCGTTGGTTGAAGCCGCGCTGGACTTGGGTGCGAAGCCATTTAAGACTTTTGTCAGTGTCATTGTCCCCTTGACCAAAGGGGGAATTGTTGCGGGCTCCATGCTGGTCTTTATTCCTGCGGTCGGTGAGTTTGTTATCCCTGAACTACTCGGTGGGCCAGATAGCATCATGATTGGCCGTATTTTGTGGCAGGAGTTCTTCAATAACCGTGATTGGCCGGTGGCCTCAGCGGTAGCTACGGTGATGTTGGTGTTGCTGATTGTGCCGATACTCTGGTTCCACAAACACCAGAATAAAGAGCCAGGAGGCTCGGTATGAATAACCTACCGGAAGTGCGTTCGGTCTGGCGCCGGGTGATCCTGATTGTCGGCTATACATTCTTGTATGCGCCGATGCTGATGTTGGTTATCTATTCGTTTAACAGTTCGAAATTGGTCACCGTGTGGGCGGGGTGGTCAACCCGTTGGTATACCGAACTTTTTAATGACTCGGCGATGATATCTGCTGTTGGCTTGAGTCTAACTATCGCGGCGGCTTCTGCCACGATGGCGGTGGTGCTGGGGACGATAGCCGCAGTGGTCATGGTGCGCTTCGGGCGTTTTCGCGGCTCTACCGGCTTCGCTTTTATGCTGACCGCACCATTGGTGATGCCCGATGTCATTACGGGTTTGTCACTGTTGCTGCTGTTCGTTGCTATGGGCCACGCCATTGGCTGGCCGGCGGAGCGCGGTATGTTTACCATCTGGCTGGCCCATGTGACGTTCTGTACCGCCTATGTGACGGTGGTGATCAGTTCTCGTTTGCGCGAGTTGGATCGGTCAATCGAAGAAGCGGCGATGGATTTGGGGGCGACGCCATTAAAAGTCTTTTTCGTGATTACCGTGCCGATGATTGCACCGGCGCTCATCTCCGGTTGGTTGCTGGCCTTTACCTTATCGCTGGATGACTTGGTGATTGCCAGCTTTGTTGCCGGGCCGGGCGCAACCACGTTACCGATGTTGGTGTTCTCCAGTGTGCGCATGGGGGTTAATCCAGAGATAAATGCCTTAGCGACGCTTATCTTGCTGGTGGTCGGGATTATCGGCTTAATCGCGTGGTGGTTTATGTCCCGCGCGGAAAAACAGCGATTGCGCGAATTACGTAAAGCTGCCCGTAGCTGATTAGCATTAAAACTGTTAGGCTTTCATCATCTTATAACGCCGCGCTTAAGCGGCGTTATTGTCAAGGATAACATCAGGTTGCAAAACCTGAGCAGGGAGACCAACAGGGCAATATGAGATCGTTATTTTCATCCTCAGCGTTTTCATCTGCGGCGACTACGCCGGTGCCGGTGTTAATTGCCGGAACGGCCATCATTGCGACCCGTTTTATCGGGGTATTACTGTTGGTGGCGGAACTGGGCTGGAGCGGTACCGGCAGTTTTATTTATGAAAGTCTGCAAACCTGGGGTTCCGGCTTGGTCTTTACTGTCAGTATTTTGCTGCTGCTACTGGAGATCCTGTGTGGTGTCGCAGTCTGCCTACGGCAAAATTGGGCGCGCTGGACCTATCTGGTGTGTCAGTTACTCGTCATTGTTTATTTATTGATGGTATCGCTGGATTGGCTATCTCTTGATGTGGATGTTTTCCGCGTCGAAGGGGATACCGGTGCAGAAATCCTGCATAGCCTGCTGTTACAGAAGATCCCGGATGTGGTGATTATCGGTTTGTTGTTTTTCCCCTGGCACCACGACTTCCGCGCGCCAAAATGAGTGTTTAGCGTGACACAGTGCTACAATCCGTTCCCATCAACAGCCTCGGCTGCAAATTATTTAACGTCTCAGATTATAACGGTCAATTATTAATGCATTGCGCACAATATACGGCAGGTAGTTGCCGTTCTTGTCAGTGGCTGGATAAACCTTATCCCCAGCAACTAACTGACAAACAACATCATTTAGAAAGTCTGTTATCCGGTCATGCCGTAGCTCAATGGCTCGATCCGGTGTTCGGGCGTGAAAGTGCTTTTCGTAATAAAGCGAAAATGGTGGTCAGTGGCAGTGTTGAACGCCCACTGTTAGGGATGTTGCATCGTGATGGTACTGCGGTAGATTTGTGTGATTGTCCACTTTATCCGGCCAGTTTTGCCCCCATTTTTGCGGTGCTTAAAATCTTTATTGCCCGCGCGGGTTTGACGCCCTATAACGTGGCCCGTAAACGGGGTGAGTTGAAATTTCTGTTGTTGACTGAAAGCACCTATAGCGGCGAGCTTATGCTGCGTTTTGTACTGCGCTCTGAAGCTAAACTGGCGCAACTGCGGGCAGCGTTGCCGTGGCTTCAGCAACAATTGCCGCAACTGGCGGTTATCTCGGCCAATATTCAGCCGGTGCATATGGCGATTTTGGAAGGGGAGCAGGAAATTCCATTAACTGAGCAACAAACACTACCCGAGAGTTTTAATCAGGTACCGTTGTTCATCCGCCCACAAAGCTTTTTCCAGACTAATCCACAGGTAGCGGCCTCGCTGTATGCCACGGCCCGCCAATGGGGGCGTGAACTGAATATTGATAGCATGTGGGATTTGTTCTGTGGGGTGGGCGGGTTTGGTTTGCATTGTGCCGATACCGATACTCAGCTTACCGGGATTGAAATCAGTGCTGAAGCTATTGCTTGCGCGCGACAGTCTGCGGATCAGTTAGGGCTAAAAAACGTCAATTTTGCCGCGCTCGATTCAACCCGATTTGCTACCGCCGAAGCACAAGTGCCGCAGTTAGTTTTGGTCAATCCGCCGCGCCGTGGAATTGGCAGCGAACTGTGCCACTATCTCAGCCAGATGGCACCTGAATTTATTCTCTATTCAAGCTGCAATGCTGAGACGATGGCAAAAGATATTGGCCAGTTAGCGGATTACCGTATTGAGCGGGTGCAGTTGTTCGATATGTTTCCACATACTAGCCATTATGAAGTGCTGACATTACTTACCCTTCGTCCTTGAAGCCGCTGGTGGGTTAGCTGCGCGCACCCACCCGAATCACTTACCTGAATAAGCTCATCGGGATGTGTTTACTGGTTGCCGACCTGCAACTCCAATGACTTTGGGGACTGATTAACGTGTGGATCAGTTAGGAAACCACTTATCATTGATGGCTTTGTATGTGCCATCAGCTTTTACTGCATCAATCGCTTTATTCAGTTTTTCCAACAGCGCGGTGTTCTCTGGGCGCACGGCAATCCCCAGCCCAGTACCGAAATATTGCGGATCAGTCACATGCTCGCCAACTGACGCCAGATTCGGGTTGGTTTTCAGCCATTCATTAACGACCGCAGTGTCACCGAACACCCCATCAATACGGCCATTTTTCAGGTCGATAATGGCATTTTGGTAGCTGTCATAAGCCACGGTTTGAATTTCAGGGTGCTTATCCTGTAGATATTTTTGGTGGGTGGTGCCATTTTCCATGCCGATTTTCTTGCCTTTCAAGTCAGCGAAAGAACTGAATTTACCTTTCGGGGCGATGACAATGGCTGAGTTAGCATAGTACGGCTGGGTAAATGCCACTTGCTTGCTACGTTCAGGAGTAATGTCCATACCGGAAATGACTGCATCATAACGTTTGAATTTAAGCGCGGGGATCAAGCTATCAAAGGCCTGATTGGTAAAAGTACAGTTGGCTTCCATCTGCTTGCATAATGCTTTTGCCAAATCCATATCAAAGCCGACAATTTCGTTATTGGCACCAATAGATTCAAAAGGCGGGTAAGTTGCAGAAGCGGCAAACCGGATAGTTTCTGCGGCAGTCGCACTGAAAACCATACCACTTAAGATTGTTGCCAATAGTAACTTTTTCATGCTTAAACTCCTGTCTGAATTTTTTTAATAGAATACGTTGTTAGTTATTGATTTTATTATTACTGATGATGCTTCATCGCGATTTATTCGGATGGTTGATGGTGTTTACATTGCCATTTTATGAATTTATATGCAAGTAATGTGATTAAAAATTTAGTTTTTATTTTTGTGATAAAAGGAGGGGGGATATTTTGATTAATCGATATCGAATCAGATTTCGGTTGATATTCATTTAGGTGTTCGGTTCGGTTGTTAAAGCTTCACTGCTCACTTAATCTCCGTGGCCTCAACCGGTCAAGGGTGTGTTGGCGCACACCCTTGACAATCCCGCGCCTACGCACGTATCGCTAGCCCACTTCGTGGGTGTCCCTCACTCATCGTTTCGGCTGGCGGACGGCTTTACGCGGGTCCCTCCGCGCGACGCCTAAAACGGGCGTCCTGCCCATTTTCCTTGCCTACTCTCTTCACTCGGCTGCTCAAATGTGCTTTTAAATATTAAGGTCAAAACATTGGTTTTTGGACTTTGATGTTAAGCGCAATCAGGAATATTGCCGACAAGGATGGAGGGTAGAGTGAGCGGGCATGGACGCCCGCGAAAAGCGCGCTCGGGCAAGGATGCCCGTCGCGCTGGCTCGTTAAGCCCGGAAGACGCAGGAGGTTTACCCGCAGGGCAATATTTCGCGCAAGCGCGGGATTCCACAAGGGTGTGCGCTCACACCCTTTGGCGGTTGGTTCATCCGAGATTAAGTGAGCAGTGAAGCTTTAACAACCGAGCTGAGCACCTAGTTCAAGCAAAACCATTAGGAAAAGCTTCCCCCTAATTACGCCGCTCAAACGCTAATGCTCTGCGCTCCACCAACCGCATTAACAGGGTCAGCAAACCATTGACACACAGGTAAACTATCCCCGCCGCACCGAATACCATCACGTCATAGGTACGGCCATACATCAATTGGCTATAACCCATAACTTCCATCAATGTGATGGTGTAAGCCAGTGAGGTACTTTTGAACACCAATACCACTTCGTTGGAATAGGAGGATAGCGCGCGTTTGAAAGCATAAGGCAGCAGAATGCGTAAGGATTGTGCTTTGGACATCCCCAGAGCTTCGCAGGATTGCCACTGACCGGCCGGAATAGCGCGGACAGCACCGTGGAACAGCAAGGTGGTATAAGCCGCGCTGTTCAGCGCGAGGGCTATCATGGCACACAACCAAGGTTGCGATAGCACATGCCACAACCACGGAAATTCGCGAATCGCTGGGAACTGGCCGGGGCCATAATAAATCAGGAAAATCTGCACCAACAGCGGAGTACCAGTAAACAGAGTGATGTAAATCTTTACCACCTGGCTCGCTATCGGGGTTTTCAGTGTCAACACAATGGTAAACAGCAGTGACAGCACCAAAGCAACCAACAGAGAGGCGATGGTCAATGTCAGGCTGGTATGCAGCCCTTTAAGAATCTCGGGTAAGTATTCCAACATCAGGATGGGCTCCGCTCAAAACGGGTGGTACGGAGTTCAATCCATTTGAGTACATACTGACTCAGCAGGGTAACCACCAGATAGATTGCCGCGGCAATCATATACCAAGTGAAGGGTTCCTGTGTTCGAGTGGCAATGCTTTTGGTTTGCAGCATCAAGTCATTGACACTGATCAGCGACACTAACGCAGTATCTTTCAGCAGCACCAGCCATTGGTTACCCAAGCCGGGTAAGGCATGACGCCACATCTGCGGCATAATCAGACGGAAGAAGATAGCCGCCTGACTTAAGCCCAGCGCCTGACCTGACTCCCATTGCCCGACAGGCACCGCTTTCAGTGCACCGCGTAAGGTTTGCGAAGCATAAGCGGAATAGAGCAGGGCCAGGGCGATAACACCACACAAGAACGGGCTGACCTCGAAATCATCAATATTGAGCTTAATGGGCAGCTCAAACAGATAGAGATTTAGAGTAAAGCCGTCTGACAGCATCATCAGTAGCTGAGAAGAGCCAAAATAGATAAACAGGACCACCAGTATCTCGGGTAGCCCGCGTAAAATAGTGACCCAGCCGGTGGTCAGGTAACTGACCACTTTCCAACGCGATGATTCACCGACGGCAAACAGCATCGCCAGAACCAGGCCGAGGACCAAGGCACAAACGGCAAGGCCGACGGTCATGCCGGCGGCGCTTGCTAAAGGTTGAAATTCATTCATGGGTGCTTAAATTACTGCTGGAACCATTTTTTATAGATTGTCTGATAGGTGCCATCTGCTTTAACTTTCGCCAGCGCAGCATCTAACTTACCCTGTAGTTCGGTATTGTTTTGACGAACCGCAATACCTAAACCGGTGCCGAAATAGTTGGCATCAGTCACTTTATCACCGACCGCCACCAGTTGGTTGTTCTGCTTCAGCCACTCATTGACCACGGCTGTGTCACCAAATACGGCGTCCAGACGACCATTTTTCAGATCAAGAATGGCATTCTGATAGCTGTCATAAGGAACGGCAGTAATTTCAGGGTGTTTTTCCATCAGGAATTTCTGATGGGTAGACCCATTTTGCATACCAACACGTTTACCTTTCAGTGCCGCCAAATCAGCAATTTTGCCTTTCTCTGCAATAAACAGGGCAGAGTTGTCATAGTAAGGCTGGGTGAAAGCTACTTGTTTCTGGCGCTCAGGGGTGATGTCCATCCCAGAGATAACTGCATCAAAACGTTTGAATTTCAGGCTTGGGATCAAACTGTCGAAAGCCTGATTGGTAAAGGTACAATCGGCTTGCATCTCTTTACACAGCGCATTGGCCAGATCAATATCAAAGCCCTGCATTTTATTATTGGCATCAATAAATTCGAATGGCGGGTAAGTTGCTTCAGCAGCGAAACGAATAGTTTCAGCGGCAGAGGCAGACAAACTGATACTGGCGAGGACTGCAGCAATTATTAATTTTTTCATCGCAAATTCCCAAATAGATATCAATGTGACAGATAGCTGGCAAAAGCTTCAGTTGTTGGCTGTGTAAAGTGGCTGGCATCGCCTTGTTCCACTACGTGACCGTTTTCCATGTAAACCACACGGCTGGCCGTTTTGCGGGCCACTTCAACCTCATGGGTAACAATCACCTGAGTGATACCGGTGCCGGCCAATTCACGGATAATACTGACAATTTGTGCCGTAATTTCTGGATCCAGTGCCGCGGTTGGTTCGTCAAACAGCAACACCTGTGGCTCCATCATTAATGCACGCGCAATCGCCACACGCTGTTGTTGACCACCAGAAAGGTGCAGCGGATAGCGATCAGCAAAATCAGTCAAACGCAGACGTGTTAGTAATTTTTGTGCCCGCGCCATGGCTTCATCTTTTGACAGACCCAGCACACGGCAAGGGGCTTCAATCAGATTTTGTACCACTGACAAGTGCGGCCAAAGATTATATTGCTGGAAGACCATACCCACATTCTGGCGTAATTCGCGGATAGCTTTTGCGCCCGGAGCCTGAGTAAAGTCGAAGTGATTACCGGCGATCTGCAAGGTCCCTGAACGAGGCATTTCCAGCAGATTAAGTACGCGCAGCAATGAGCTTTTACCGGCACCACTTGGCCCCAATAGCACCAAGGTTTCGCCCGCAGGACAATCTAATGTAATGTCGAACAGCGCCTGGTGTACGCCGTAGTAACAGTTAATTCCGTTAAGTTGAATACTCATGCGCCAAATCTGAATAGCCAATGATGCGGTGAATGGTAACTTCCGCGGCATACTTATGCAATCTTTGTGCGTTAAAATTTATTAATAACCAGTGTTACGGCTAAATAACAGCATAACATTTGGATTTGAATGCTATCAGAGGGAATTTGTCATGCGATGAATAAATCTGACAGAGCATCCGCAGTGTGGGTTAAAAAACAAGCGAAATAGGTTTGTACTTGCAAATCAAAGGGTACCGGTTTACTGGAATAAAACCGGTACACCCAATATGGCTATTTCAATTTTATCTGATTGAATGTGGTGAAGATGATCTCAACATCAGCTTCTTTTAAATTATGCTGGCGGATGGTTTTGATAAATAGCGCTTTATCGCCCATCTCTGCGGGTTGGCAGCTTTTCAGCTCTTGCGCTATCTGCCGCAAAATTGTGCTGCTTAACTCACTAATGTGGGTTCGCACTTCATCCAGTGGCTTTGGCTGCCAATGTGTTTCTGGCTGTGATAGCCAATCGGCGCGGTAACGATATTGGATGGCTTTTGCGGCATTGATTTGTGCCACCATGAACGGCTTGATAGATGCGCCACTTAACCCCAGCGACTCGGCTTCAGCCAGACTTTTATCCATTACTTTATCTTCTTGGATGAGGTCTTCTATCGGCAAATGATTGGCGGCTTTATAGCCCGCGACATCCTTCATATAACTTAAACGTTCGTTGAGCAGTTGGGCGGTTTGCCCACAATTTTGCGCTTGAGCCGTCGCGGAGATAAAAAAGCAGCTAACAGCGATAAACCGGATGAATGGGTGCATAGTCACGACTTCCTTGTTGAGGCTTATTTATTCGGTGGTTGAAAGGCAAGAGTTCTACATCAGGTACTTCCAGTAAACATCATGGTTGTTTACTGGAAGATTAGCTAACGGAATTAACGATCGCCCAGCAGTTGACGCAGGCTGCTCGCTGGGGCAGAGACACCCATAAAGCGAATATCATCGACAACCCAGCAGGTTCCTTCGCGGATCATTAACACTTCATCCTGCCACGCCACGGATTTCCCGTCGGCTGTTTGGTGCGTCAAATTGACACGTAACGGAATATTCCGCGCATCGGTATTAGGGATGGTTGAGGCGCTAGCGACGTCGGCACTGGTGCTGCCTTCACGGAGGCTGGTAAAAATATCGCCATTAATAGTTTGTGTGGTATTTACCTGAGTAGTGGCGCGGTTACCGGCTTGTTTTCTGGCTGTTTGGATAGTTTCATACAGTGCCTGACTCAGATAAGGGCGAAATTGAGCTGACAAATTATCGTCAGGCAAGCCGTTCTTATTACCAATTTGCTGAATCCGTAAGTCATAGAATTGCTGCGCGACTTGGTCCGGTCCCCCGTCAACACAAGGTGCCGTGCGGCTGCTAACATCCTTGAATGCTGGAGAAACTGAAGTGGTACAAGCACTGAGCAGGATGGCGAGTGGGAGAATCAGGGCAATATTTTTCTTTTTCATATGATGACCTTAAGTGAAAGAATCTATTATGAAAGTGATTGTAGTATATACCCAAAGAATGTGGAGTTGCAGCAAGGCAAAGTGAATGACAAACCTCCAGCTAACCTACCTTATCAGCCGCGTAATTTACCATGCTCTTTTAACCAGCGGGCGGTACGAATAATACCTTCGTCCAGCGACACTATTGGGCGATAACCTAACTCTAACTCGGCACGCTGGGTATCCAGTGTCAGGTCAAAATTGAGTTTAGCGACGCCATAATGCGTCAGTACCGGCTCTTTCTCTGCTTTATTGCCCAACTTTTCCATGGCTCTGGCCATAATATCCATCATTGGGTAGGGCACGGAGCGAATGCGGCATGTCATCCCCAACTCTTCCAGCAGATGTAGCGCGATAGTGCGCAGCGGACGAGGCTGCTGATTGGTAATATTGTAAGCTCGGCCCGATAAGGTATTTTGGCTTTGGGTCGCCTGCCACATGGCATGAACCGCATTTTCCAGATAGGTCATGTCCACCAATGCATCACCGCCCCGCGGCAGTAGCAAAGTGCCATAATACTTAATCATCTGTAGCAGGCGCGGGAGCATCACCGTGTCATGCGGGCCGAATAAACCTTGTGGGCGCAAAATAGTGAAGTGGGTCTGTGGGTTAGACAGCGCCAATTGCTGGATAACCTCTTCTCCAGCGGCCTTACTGCGGGCAAACTCGTTGGCAAAACGTGCTGGGCGGAAATCTTCCTGAATATTACGGTGGTGGTGATAATCGAAATAAATGGCAGGTGAGGAGATATGAATAAAATTCTCTACGCCATAAGCCGCGGCCCATTCACCCAGGCGACGTGTGGCGCGGACATTGGCTAATTCAAACGCCTGTTCAGTCCCCCACGGCGAGGTGAAACTGGAGCAATGCCACAAGGTATCAACATCCGCCAGCATGGCTTTTGCCTGCGAGGAAACCAGATTGGTCAGATCAGCATGAATAAATTCAGCGCCTAATTTTGTCAATAATGCGCCCATCGCCGGGTTGTTGCCGGTGGCGATGACTTTGATGCCCTGACGACGGAGATATTCAACGGCATTTCGGCCTAACCCGCAGGTTGCACCGGTAACCAATACCTTCATAGCGAATTCGGTTCCCACCAATAATCAGAATGCTAGAGCTTAGAACTATTAGCCCCGCAAATAAGATGCCATTCTTCCGTGAAATGATGCGCTATGCAATCAGAAAGGGCTGAGTAAATATTACAAATGTCTCAATTGGCCGACAAATAACCGTTATTTATCGGCCTTTTGGTTCATTGGGCTGATGTATCCACGGTTTTGATGTTTGGCTTATTTGTTGATGAAGCACTCTGTGGGCCACTACTTTGATGCTCGCGGTCATATTGCTCGGCTAAAGTTGTAATTCGCTGGGCCATTCCACGGAAAATAAACAGGTGTGCCGGCATCATAACAAACCAGTACAGTAATCCGTTAAAACCAGCCGGGTGCCACCATGCTCGAACATCAAAACTCCGACGTCCACCCAAGTCTTTGATAGTAAAAGTCAGCCGCCCGAGTCCTGGCGCTTTCATTCCGAACATCATGGCGAGTTGGCGCATTGGCTTGAGAGTGATAACTTTCCAGCCATCAATCAGGTCACCCAACTCCAGTGTTTCCCTCTCCGGGCGGCCATAAACGACACCACCACCGGCAAGGTCATCCATCCAGGCGCGGGTTTTCCACAGCAGATTGCCATAGAAATAGCCCTCTTTGCCGCCAATTTGTTGTACCACGTGCCACAGCGCCTCACTGGAGGCGGTGGTATACAGTTGGCAGCCAGCTTGTTTGGGATAAAAACCGTAACCCGGCCGCCAGCGGGCGCGCGCCTCTGGGTCATAGCCCCAATCCGCGGAGTCCACCACTTCATCTTCACGGCGCAACGTCTCTTTAACAGCATCATCAAAACTGATGAGTTGCTGAGGAATTAGCGCCTGCAAAGCTTGGCCGTCGGCAGGTAGGTCGTGATTCAGCCCTTCAATCAATGCACTGGCAATTGATGTGGGTACTGAGGTGATCATATTGATGAAATAGACTGAGATAAAACGGGTGGGGAGGGGAATTGGTACCAGCCAGCGCCGCTTGCCACTGATGGCAATAAAGCGCTCGAACATGGTCTGATAGCTTATATATTCCGGCCCGGCGACATCGAAAACGCGGTTTTCAGTGGCCGGGTGATTGAGCAATTCGGTCAAATAAACCAGCAGATTTTCCAATGCCACTGGGGAGGATTTTGACCGCACCCACCGTGGGGGCGTTAGGATGGGCAGGTTATAGACCATGTCGCGCATCACTTCAAAGGCCGCAGAGCCGGGGCCGATGATGATACTGGCGCGCAGCTCTGTCACTGGAATGCCACTCTGGCGCAGCAGATCACCGGTCAGTTTGCGGGCAACCAAGTGCGTGGAGTTGCTATCACCGGGCTGTGAAGCTCCCAGATAAATAACCTGCTTGACCGAGGAGGAGGTGCTGGCAGCATGCTGTAACGCGGTCTTCATATTGTTGGCTGCAATACGTTCTTGCTCAATCAAATCCTGTCCATCCCCCATGCCATGCACCAGATAGTAAACAACATCAATATCTTGCAAAGCAGCATGTAAGGTTGCGGGTTGATAAAGGTCAACAAAGCGGCAATCGACCCCCGGCCACGGTTGCTCTTTTAACCATTCGATACGGCGGGCGGCGGCAATGACCTGGTGCCCCTGTTGGCTAAGCTTTGGAATCAGGTGCTGACCGATGTAGCCACTGGCGCCTAGCACCAATATCCGTTGTGGTGTCATGAGCGCTGTTCTGTCAAAAATTCACGCCACAATGCGACCACTTTTTCCAGATCTGGGCGGCTGATATTGATATGAGTAATCATTCGGGTGATGGGGCCAGCACTGATTAATACCCCACGCTCGCGCATCCAAGGGCCAAGTTTGGCAGCATATTCAGCCGATTGCTTAATATACAGCACGTTGGTTTGTGCGCCGGGAGCCACAATGTCGATATCCAATGAGCGCAGTTGTTGTTCCAGCCACACGGCATTGTCGTGGTCGTCTTTTAGACGGGCGACATTATGCTCTAAGGCATATAGCCCAGCAGCCGCAAGGATCCCAGCCTGACGCATGCCACCGCCGGTCATTTTCCGCCAGCGGCGGGCGCGGTGAATATATTCAGCACTGCCACACAGCAGAGAACCTACTGGGGTTCCCAAGCCTTTAGAAAGGCAAATAGTCAAAGTGTCGCAATATTGGCTGATTTCGCTTAATGGCACATTCAGTGCCACCGCGGCATTAAATATACGTGCGCCATCAATATGCAGTGCAAGTTTATGTTCGTCGGTCAATGCTCTGGCTTGCTGTAAATAGCTCAGTGGCAACACTTTGCCGCTGTGAGTATTTTCCAAACTTAGCAGTCGCGTTTGGGCAAAATGAATATCATCAGGTTTGATGGCCGCCAAAACTTTATCTAAAGGCAGCGTACCGTCATCATTGGCATCAATAGGTTGGGGTTGGATACTACCGAGAACTGCGGCACCGCCCGCTTCATACAGGTAGTTATGCGCCTTCTGGCCGACAATGTACTCTTCACCACGCTGACAGTGAGTTAACAACGCCACCAGATTTGCCTGGGTGCCGGTTGGTAAGAATAGCGCGGCTTCTTTACCTGATAACCGGGCGGCTTCAGCTTCTAGAGCATTTACCGTTGGGTCATCGCCATACACATCATCGCCAACTTCGGCATTGGCCATAGCACTGCGCATCGCAGCGCTAGGTTGTGTTACTGTGTCACTGCGTAAATCGATAAACATAATTTTCTCGCGGCTGGGAAAGAAAAGCGTTGTTTCATCATAGCGAGAATATTGAAACAAAAAAGCCCACTGCAGCGTTATTTGTTTTAAATAGCATAATAGGCCCGAGCAAGAAGCTTATTGGCTGATTTTATTTTGATTTTTATTTAATAGCATGGGCAATAGCCAGCGCGGTATTCAGTTTGCCCAGCACCTTTCCTTGTGAATTGGCAAAAAAGCGCTGTTCAAGAATATTGGCATCCATCTCATCAAGCAGTTTCATATGGTGTTGATTTAGAAAAGAATCCAGGCGACCTTTTTCTATGCCAAAAAGCATATGCTCGCCAATATTTTTTAGCCCTTCAAAAACCTCGATAGAACCATATGAAGTGTTCTCCCCGGTTAAGACATCGGAATAAACATAATCGAAAATGATTTCGCTGGCGGGGGAGGCATAAGTGCCAATCGCGGAGAAAATATTCTCTACTGTGTCAGGGAGCAAATACATAATCAGCCCCTCCAATATAAATAGGTTTTTTTCGCCTTTTTTTCTCGGCAACTCCTGCAATATTTTAACCAAATTGTTTTGGTTAAAATCGATAGGGATATAGCGCAAGTTGCGCGGGGTAGAGATGCTCAGTTCTTGTAGTTTGGCTATTTTATTTTTTTGCGCTACCGGATGGTCTAACTCATAAATCAGGCTTTGCTGTAGTAAATTCTGAAACCTAATGGCTCTGGAGTCAAAACCGGCACCAAGAATGAAAATATTGGCAAACTCACTAGCACGTAATTGGAAAAACTCATCTAGATACTTTGTCCGGCTAATTAAAAATTCATAGCTGCCCGCAGGTATTTGTGGTGAGAGAATATTACCCGGCATCAAAAATGATTTTTGGGTCATTGAAAAAAAAGAGGTTAATGAGTGTGAAATTAATAGCGAGATATAATCCTCTGTTTTGTATCCCTCCCTTTTTTCACTGTAGGATTTTGCCCTGAGTATGCAGACTAACTCAGCAGAGGGTGAGAAATCTGACATAGTGCTTTTTGCCATTTGATTTATCCTCAATATAGATTCGATTTTGTTATGATTTTACGGCACACATTATGAATGAGGATTTAAATAAAACAGCCTCATGTGCCTGCATAATTTTTGTCTGGATATGATGTAAAAACTGTTAACTGGCTGGAGAAAACACCAGAATTATGTGCCAATGGCACCGATGGAACACCGGTATCATTGGCGGGGAAAACGAGGAAGATTTTTATTGATTGAAACGCTGCTTATTAACGTAACCAGTTAGTTTTTGCCAATTCGACGACTTCATCACCACGGCCATTAATAATCGCCCTGAGCATATACAAACTGAATCCTTTGGCTTGCTCAAACTTGATTTGCGGTGGCATCGAAAGCTCTTGCTTGGCGGTGACAACATCCACCAATACTGGCCCCGGATGCGCGAAAGCACTCTCCAGTGCAGCATCCAGCTCAGAGGCTTTTTCTACTCGAATCCCTTTGATTCCCGCGGCATTGGCAATGGCGGCAAAGTCTGGATTATGCAAGTCGGTGCCGTCAGTTAGATAACCCCCAGCTTTCATCTCCATGGCGACAAAGCCCAGCACGCTGTTATTAAACACCACAATTTTCACCGGTAATTTTAGCTGCGCCAGCGTGAGGAAATCCCCCATTAGCATGGTGAAACCGCCATCGCCGCATAAGGCGACAACTTGCCTATTCATATCAGTGGCTTGCGCACCAATAGCTTGCGGCATGGCATTCGCCATCGAGCCATGGTTAAACGAACCTAACAACCGCCGCTTACCGTTCATTGCCAGATAGCGCGCGGCCCAGACGGTTGGCGTGCCAACATCGCAAGTAAAGATGGCGTCATCAGTAGCATGGCGGCTAATTTGCTGCGCCAGATACTGTGGATGAATAGGTTGGCTGTCATTGGCGGTTGCCAGCCCATCAAGATCTTTGCGGGTGGTACGATAGTGTTCCAGCGCCTTAGTCAAAAATGCCTTGTCACTTTTGGCTTCGAGCTGCGGTAACAGGGCTGTAAGGGTGGTTTTGATGTCACCGACCAGCGCCATATTGACCGGGCAGTGGGCACCGATACTGCCTGGATTGATATCAATTTGAATGATATTGGCATTGGTTGGATAAAAGGCGCGGTAGGGGAATTGTGTTCCCAATAGCACCAAAGTATCGGCGTTGATCATCGCATGATAGCCGGAGGAGAAACCGATCAGCCCGGTCATACCTACGCTATAAGGATTATCCCATTCAATATGCTCTTTCCCGCGCAGGGCATGCACCACCGGAGCCTGAAGCATTTCAGCTAATTTCACTACTTCATCATGGGCATCGGCACAGCCACTGCCGCACATCAGTGTGATATTTTTTGCCTGGTTCAGGGTCTGCGCCAAAATATTCAACTCACTCATCAGCGGTTGAACCAATGGCAGTTTAGGGGTTTGCCACACGATGGCGGCATCTTCAGGTGCGGCTTGCAGCGCAACATCACCCGGTAGCACAATCACTGAAACACCGCGGTTAAGAATGGCTTTGCGCATGGCAATTTCCAGCACGCGCGGCAACTGCTCTGGATTGGAGACCAATTCACAGTAGTGGCTGCATTCACGGAACAGTTCTTGTGGGTGGGTTTCCTGGAAATAGCCGCTGCCAATTTCGCTGGAAGGAATATGCGCGGCGATGGCGAGCACCGGAACATGGTTGCGATGACAATCAAATAAACCATTAATCAGATGTAGGTTTCCTGGGCCACAGGAGCCCGCACATACCGCTAACTGCCCGGTTAGCTGCGCCTCGGCTCCAGCGGCGAAAGCGGCAACCTCTTCATGGCGAGTCCCCATCCATTCGATAGTTCCCATACGGTGCAGGCTATCACTCAGGCCGTTGAGTGAGTCCCCGGTTACACCCCAGATTCGCTTAACACCAGCTTGTTCCAACGTTTTTGCGACCAGTGTTGCCACGGTTTGCTTCATAGTTGTCCCCTCAAGGATTAATGGCGAGTCATTATTCTATGAGGTCAAAGTATGGCGTGTTTGGCAATAATTGCCCCATTAAAGGTAGTTCTACACAAGTATGGGGCGGCTAAAGGTGGGTTTAGGCCAGTTGAGTATCACCTTGTAGCTGACAACTGCATGCCAGCACATAACCTTGGGCAATTTCTTCTGGTGTCAGCGTCATAGTGCTGGTGGTGGTGTATTCACCATGCAGAATGCGGGTCTTACATGAACCACAGACTCCCGCACGGCAAGCGGCCATCACCGGAACTTGGTGTTGCTCCAGTGCAAATAACAGTGAAGTACCGACCGGAACTTTCACTTGGCGCAGTGGGTGGCTTATGGTCATCGTAAGTTCATTGCTGGTATCAATAGCATCATCGGTGGTGCGGAATTGCTCTTTCTGGAAATGATCCATGGGCACCGACTGCTCGCGACAATATTGCTCGACCCAATCCATATAAGGTGCTGGCCCACAAGTCATGACCCGACGGCGGGCAATGTCCGGAGCTACTTGCTGCATCACTTGAGCATTAATTCGCCCAGCAATAAATCCGGCTGTTGCTTCAGACTCCGCCATCAGTGTGAGCTGTAATTGTTGTGGGTAGCGCTGCAATAGCTTTTGCCACTCATCAGCAAAAATGACATCTGCCGGGGTGCGGACATTAAAAATGACGCGGATATCGGCTTGCGCGCGGCGGGCCAGCACATCACGGCACATCGACATTATTGGGGTGACACCGCAGCCAGCCGCCAGCATCAGGTAGTGGTCATCATCAGCCTGGGCACAAGTAAACTCACCTTGAGCATCAGATAACCACAGATAATCCCCCGCGCTGACCTGTTGAGTCAGCCACTTTGAACCTTCGCCATCAGCCAGACAGCGTACCGTCAGTTGGATAAAAGGGCTTAACCCGGGTGTGGAGGACAGCGTATAAGCTCGTAGGGTTTCATCACTGTTACGAATACTGACTAAAGCATATTGCCCCGGTAAATAGGGGTAAAAATCGTGATTGATTAAACGCAGGCTCCAGACATCAGGGGTTTCTTGCACCATAGAGTGGACTTGCATGCGGTTAGGACAGAGGGGCGTTGGGCAATCACTGGGAATAAAATCGGTCATCGGGGCCTCACAACGAATCAGATAATTAGCAAAAAAGTAGTAAAAGACCATGAATAAAAGCCCGGTCAGAGGCGAAAAGTGCCTTAACCGGGCTGGCTGTTATCGGCTTAGTTACCCAAAATCGCGTTCATATCTTGCTCTACGGTCGTAATTGGTCGCATACCAAATTTCTCATAGAGAATGGCCATGAGGTTGTCAGTCAGGAATCCCGGAGCAGTCGGCCCGGTATAAATATTTTTCACACCTAATGACAGTAAAGTCAGCAGAATAACAATGGCTTTTTGTTCAAACCAAGACAGCACCAGACTGAGTGGCAGATCATTGACGGTACAGCCCAGTTTTTCCGACAACTTAACGGCCAGCATAATGGCTGAATAAGCATCATTGCATTGGCCGACATCCAGTAGGCGCGGTAAACCTTCCAGGGTGCCAAAATCCAGTTTATTGAAGCGATATTTGCCACAGGCCAGTGTCATGATGATGCAATCTTGCGGCACACTGCGGGCAAAGTCGGTGAAATAGCTGCGTTCTGTGCGGCTACCATCACATCCCCCCACCAGGAAAACATGGCGCAGTTTTTTGCTGGCAACCAAATCAATAACAGTGTCTGCGGCATTCAGTAAGGTCTGGCGACCAAAACCGACGGTAATCAGCTGTTCCAGCTCATTGTATGGGAAACCGGCCATGCCCTGTGCTTGTTCAATAACTGGCGCAAAATCCTCACCATCCAGATGATTCACCCCCGGCCAGCCAACAATACTGCGCGTCCAGATGCGGTCGCCGTAATTGCCCACATTTGGATCAATAATACAGTTGGATGTCATCAAAATAGGGCCGGGGAATTTGGCAAATTCTGTCTGCTGATTCTGCCAGCCACTGCCATAGTTGCCGACTAGATGTGGGTAACGTTTTAACTCCGGATAGCCGTGGGCGGGCAGCATTTCGCCGTGGGTATAAATATTCACGCCGCTGCCCTGAGTCTGTTCCAGCAGCATCTGTAAATCTTTGAGATCATGGCCGGAAATCAGAATGGCTTTACCGGCGACCGGGCGCACGTTAACCGACGTTGGCTGTGGATCGCCGTAAGCTTGGGTTTCACCACGGTCTAAAATAGCCATGACATTGAAGTTCATTTTGCCAATGCCCATGGCGTTATTGAGCAA
The DNA here is from genome assembly GCF_902170305.1 of Yersinia alsatica. Taxonomy (GTDB): domain Bacteria; phylum Pseudomonadota; class Gammaproteobacteria; order Enterobacterales; family Enterobacteriaceae; genus Yersinia; species Yersinia alsatica. Next base: position 351,493 of record NZ_CABHWW010000026.1, read on the forward strand.
GGTATCGACATCACGTGGTTGCGTGCCCAACCACGCCATGTAGGCATGATATTCGGCATAAATCTGCTCATCAAACTGGCCTAATACGTGGGCGTGTTCCATATAGGCCGCCGCCCCCTTCAGGCCATACAAACACAACATACGCAAACCATGAATGTCGTCGCCGACCTCAGCTTTGTCACTATTTAATGCGAATTGTTGCGATTGCTGTTGCAGGGCAGAGATATCGTCTGACAGCAGTTGCAGCTCGGCTAGCGGGTGATCAACCGTGATGGTGTTGTCAATCAGGCGGCAGCGAATAGCCAGTGATTGGCGTAACAGAATGGCCTCTTTGGCATAGCCGACGATGCGCTCGGAATCGAAGTTCACATTGGTTAGCGTTGAGAAGAAGGCTCTGGGTGCAAAGCTATCAATTTGATGATCAACAATGCCAAGTTCGCGGGCGGTCAATGCCCAAGCCGAAAGTCCTTGTAATACGGCAACCAATAAGTCTTGTAAATCAGAAGTTTCGGCGGTTTTCCCGCACATTCCCTGCGCGTAAGAGCAGCCGTTACCCGCGGGTGTTCGGATGGTTTGTTCACATTGCACACAGAACATAATTATTTTTCCTTTTAAAGTTGCATTTGTAATGCGTGTTTAAAAGCATAGAGATGCTACGAGGGTTTAAAAAGGCTTTTTTAATGCAACTTTAACTTGTTTTGATTTAGCGCAACTTTTGCTGCGAATGAGAATTTATTCAATATTAGGCAGGGATACTGCGCAGTAAACCGAGAGATTCACTGCGCAATAGCAAGATTATGAAGAGAAGAAAGCAATCAAGATGGGTGCCAGCAAGCTCAATAAGAAACCATGCACGATAGCCGCTGGAACCATTTCCAACCCGCCACTGCGCTGTAATACCGGTAAGGTGAAGTCCATTGAGGTTGCCCCACATAAGCCCAGTGCCGTGGAGCGGCTGCTGCGCACCAGTGTGGGAATCAGCATGATCGCCACCAATTCGCGGGCCAGATCATTAAAGAATGCGGCACTCCCAATTACTGGGCCGAATGTATCGGTCAATAAAATACCTGATAGTGAATACCAACCAAAACCGGAAGCCATCGCCAGCCCGGTTTTAACGGGCAATCCAATCAACATTGCGGCAATAGCGCCGCCTGCCAATGCACTGATCGCCACCACAAATGCCACTATAGTGCCGCGGCGATTTAACACAATCTGGCGCAGTGTCATGCCACTGTTACGTAATTGAATACCAACTAAAAATAGCAAGAAAATCAGCGCTAGCTCACTGCCTTTCGCCGCAAATTGCAGCCATTCCCATTGGGTCAATCCCAGCAGAAAACCGACAATAACCACGCCACAGAGTTTTAATGATTCCAGTGCCATATGTAGGCGAGATGGCAGTGCTTCCTGACGATGCGTATTTTTCCACGGAGTTTTGCGTTCGAGTAAAAATAGTGCCAGCAAATTGGCGCAAAAAATACACAGAAAAAAGATGCCGGTGTATTGGAATATCAGCAGCAGGTTAGCGCTGAGATTTTCCAGAAATGCCAGGCTGATGCCCATAAAGAATAAAATAACGTAGACCATCCAGCTTAATAAGCGGTTGATCAATTGAATTAATGATTTGCGGCTAAGTGGGATCAGATAACCAATAATTAACGGCAAAAGAATGATCAGCAATCCTGAGTACACGAGTTATACCGTCCTATACCTTTTTCATTGACGTTACTGCGATGTTAGCAGCACGAAATTACCCGCTATCTAAGCTCATTGGGATTATGAGTCTCATCAGAGGGGGTAGCGCCAATACTATTCAAATCGGTTTACCACCAATTTGTCATTCGTTTGCGCCTTGCTGTAATGCCAATGACTTTGGGTATTATGAGTAGATGAATAATGGGCTGTGGCGCAATAAGCTATCTAAAATCAGGGAGAGAGTAAAGAGCACCGGCTACCGTGGTACTTGAGCTATAAGGTTTTTTTGCTTCAGATAATCAGGTAATGGATTAAGCCAGTAATCTGATAGTATCAATATGAATACATTCGCACCGGAGGCGTAGTATGTATCTTGAACGTGTCGATATTGTCGGTTTTCGCGGTATTAATCGTATTTCATTGAATCTTGATGATAATACAGTGCTTATTGGTGAGAATGCTTGGGGTAAATCCAGCTTATTAGATGCCCTCACGTTACTTTTATCCCCCGAACCGCAACTTTACCATTTTACCTCGCAGGATTTTTATCACCCGGCAGGGGATGAAAGTGCTAAAGAACGCCACTTGCAAGTTATCTTCACGTTTTGCGAAAAAGACATTGGCCACTGGCGCGCACCCCGTTATCGCCAATTAACACCGTTATGGATAAAAAATGACGATGGCTTACATCGTATTTATTATCGGATTGAAGGTGAGTTAGGTGACGATGATACCGTGTGTACTTGGCGCAGTTTCCTCGATTTAGAGGGGTTGCCATTGGCATTGCACGATATTGAAAAGCTGGCGCGTGGTGTTATTCGTATTCATCCGGTATTACGGTTGCGGGATGCGCGTTTTATACGCCGGCTACGCAGTAGCACCGCCGAAAATAACCGCCAACCCGATAAAGCGGCACTGAATCAACAATTGGATCAATTAAGCCGTGAACTGGTGCGTAACCCGCAGAAGCTAACTAACTCCGAGCTACGCCAAGGGTTGGAGGCGATGCGCCAACTGCTGGAGCACTACTTTGCCGAGCAAGGGTCACAATCAGCCAACTTGCGTAATCACCATTACCGCCCACAACCGGAGCGTGAGGCATGGCTTGCTCTCGATAGCATTAACCGCATGGTTGCAGAGCCTAATAGCCGCAGCATGAGATTGATTCTTCTGGGAATGTTTTCAACATTGCTGCAAGCCAAAGGGCCATTGAGTCTTGACCCACATGCTCGCCCACTGCTGTTGGTAGAAGACCCGGAAACTCGTTTGCATCCCATCATGCTGTCTGTTGCCTGGGGGCTGCTCAGCCAACTTCCTCTGCAGCGCATTACCACCACCAACTCAGGTGAGCTGGTTTCATTAGTGCCAATTGAGAGCATTTGTCGACTGGTTCGTGAGTCTTCTAAAGTTGCAACTTACCGTATTGGGCCACGCGGCATGAGTTCTGAAGACAGTCGCCGCATCGCGTTTCATATTCGTTTCAACCGGCCCTCGGCATTTTTCGCTCGCTGCTGGTTGTTAGTCGAAGGTGAAACAGAAATCTGGTTACTCAACGAACTGGCGCGCCAATGCGGCTATCACTTTGAAGCCGAAGGGGTAAAAGTGATTGAGTTTGCTCAGAGTGGCTTGCGCCCATTACTGAAATTTGCAAACCGGATGGGGATACAGTGGCATGTTCTGACCGACGGTGATGATGCAGGGAAGAAGTACGCGGCGACAGTGCGTACTATGGCGGATGACGGGCGTGATCATGAACGCGATCGTTTGACCATTTTACCGGCACCAGATATGGAGCACTTTTTGTATCGTGAAGGTTTTGACGAGGTATATCACCGGATATCGGCTATTCCTGCCAATGCTAAAATGCAGCCGCGTCGGGTGATTGAAAAAGCGATTCATCGCACGTCAAAACCGGATTTAGCTATCGAGGTTGCCAGCCAGGCCAGAGATTGGGGGGTAGAATCTGTCCCCCCATTACTGAAAAAAATGTTTTCTCGTGTGGTATGGCTAGCGCGTGGGCGAGCTGATTAACATCAGGTATACCCGTCATCTTTCAAGATGCAGGGTTGTTGGCTGCCATCACTCACCCAAGTCATTGAGTTGTCTCAACTCCTTGGATTCATTCAGTTGCCGCCTACCTGCAACTCGAAAGTTATTGGGTATATATTAATGTATTAACATCATTAACTTTAGGTGAAATGCGTGCCTAAGCCGTTTTCGAGTTGATCAAGTAATTGATAACGGCGGCGATATTCGGCACGTTTTTTACTGGCAATATCTTCAATCGATTTACGTGCAATCTTGGCCGGTAAACGGAAATGGCCTTCTGCGCACTGTACCCCGCCTAGCGATATCCAGAAGTTGTCATAATCTGCGTGTAATTTATCTTTTTTCTTCGCCCGATAGCGCCAGTTTTGATAAACATGGGTGGCATTACCTACGGCAATAATATGTGTTATTCCCATCAGTTCTGCCAGGCAGCAAGTGGCCTCCAAAACCAGACGTTTGGGAAACAACCCATGGCAGGCTTTGGTGCTGGTGTGAATTTCGTGGTGCGGAGTTTCATTATCTGCACCTTGTAATCCACCAATAAACAAGGTTTTTTGGTTTTGATAATAAAATAGGCTGAAAGTCAGCAGTGCCAGTGTTTGTTGTTGCTCATTAGCCAGCATCAGCGTAATTTCGCCCTCTTTATTGAGTTTTGGAAAACTACCCAAATAAAGAGAATACTTTTCATCATTTTTGCCAATTAACTCAGTCAGTTTATAAGGCGAATGATGTAAAAAGTTGCGGCGTAATGATTCAGGCATACATTGATTGATCAGCTTGAAATGGTCCTGTAATACCCCCAGTTTCTGGCGATTATTGAGTGTGTTCGCCAGATAAGGGCGATGCAATTTACAGGGTAAATCAGGTTGAGCGCGAAGTATGCTGTTGAGTAGCGGCTGCTTCACCAGCACGCCGAGTAAGTTAAAGGTCAGCTTTGGGCAGATTAAGGCCCGGGCAATAAATTTAAGCCGAAACTGTAATTCTTTCCATGAACCACCGAGTGCTTGATGACCTTTGAATAGCAATGCAATTAACCCCCAGCGGTTAATATTATTAGGGATTAATACGGTATTCTTTATGTTTTGCATGATTAAATCCGTTATATCAATGTATTTCTGGCGCTATTGAAACAAATGGGAACTAAACAGAGTCTCAATACATCTTAGATTCCGCCTGTTGCCCGGTAGGCATTGATATTTGGTTTAGTTAAATGAGAATTTCTGATGTTATTTTCAACGAGTTGGTCATTTACAATTAAGGAAGGTAATTGCTTTGATGCAGTTAAGTAGAAGTCAGCGCCGATGGTTTGCCGCAATTGCTGTGTTAGTTATCGGTGGCTTTTTCATTATTCGGCACCTAATGGCACCTGCACCGGTGCAATTTCAAACCGTGAAAGTGGCCCATCGTGACCTGCAACAAAATGTGCTGGCAACCGGCAAACTCGATGCTGTCCGCAAAGTTGATGTGGGTGCTCAGGTGAGTGGTCAGTTGGAAAAACTGTATGTGGAAATTGGCGACCAAGTTAAGCAAGGGCAACTGCTGGCGATGATTGACCCGCAACAGGCTCAGAACCAGATTAAAGAAGTTGAAGCCACATTACAGGATCTGAATGCCCAACTAGGGCAGGCAAAGGCTGAGCAACAATTGGCTGAGGTGACCCTGCGTCGCCAGCAGGAGCTGGCAAAATTGCAGGCCGTTTCACGCCAGGATCTGGATCAAGCCAGCACCACATTGGCCGTGAAAAAAGCGCAAGTTGAGACCATTAAAGCGCAAATCAATAAGACCAAAGCCAGCCTGGATACGGCCAACATCAATCTGGATTACACCAAGATTTCGGCTCCAATGGATGGCGATGTGGTGCAAATCACCACCTTGCAAGGCCAGACCGTGATCGCCGCGCAGCAAGCACCGAATATTCTGACGTTGGCGGATATGAGCACCATGCTGGTTAACGCGCAGGTTTCAGAAGCCGACGTTATTCACCTTAAACCCGGCATGAAAGCTTCATTCACCGTGTTGGGTGATCCCGGCAAGCACTTTGATGGAGTGTTAAAAGATATCCAACCCACGCCCGAAAAAGTGAATGACGCGATTTTCTATTCGGCGCGTTTTGAAGTGCCGAACCCGGATCGGCTATTACGGCTGCAAATGACTGCGCAAGTGTCAATCCAGCTCGCGAATGTTCCGCAGGCTATGGTTATCCCATTATCGGCATTAGGTGATGAATTGGGAATTAATCGTTACCAGGTTGCGGTACTGAAAGAGGGTAAAGAAGAGAAACGCGAAGTGACGATTGGCATCCGTAATAACGTTGATGCGCAGGTGATTTCGGGGTTAAACGTGGGTGAGGAAGTCATCGTGAGCCGCGGCGGCGCGGAGGAAGCATAATGGCGGCATTGCTTGAATTAAAAGGCATCCGTCGCAGCTATCAGTCCGGCGAAGAAACGGTTGATGTATTGCAGGATGTCTCACTCACGATAAATGCTGGCGAACTGGTGGCCATTATTGGGGCTTCCGGCTCAGGTAAATCCACGCTGATGAACATTCTTGGCTGTCTGGATAAGCCGAGTGCCGGTGTTTACCGTGTCGCAGGTCAAGATGTTGCCGTATTAGATAACGATGCGCTGGCAGCACTGCGCCGTGAGCATTTTGGCTTTATTTTCCAGCGCTATCACCTGTTGCCTCATCTTAGCGCCGCCCACAATGTGGAAGTCCCAGCGGTCTATGCTGGGGTCGGCAAAAATGAGCGCCGTGAGCGAGCGAACATGCTATTAACCCGGCTAGGGCTGGGTGAACGTGTCAGTTATCAGCCCAATCAACTGTCTGGTGGGCAGCAACAGCGCGTCAGTATTGCTCGTGCTTTAATGAATGGCGGGCAGGTGATTCTTGCTGATGAGCCGACCGGTGCACTGGATAGCCATTCCAGTGTTGAAGTGATGGCCATCTTGAAACAGCTACAACAGCAGGGGCACACCGTGATTATTGTGACCCATGACCCGACTGTTGCGGCTCAGGCCGAGCGAATTATTGAGATCAAAGATGGCCGCATCATGGCTGACTCTGGCTCAAAAACAGTGGCAACTGCCGCGGCTTCAGCGGCTATTAGTCTGACGCCACCGGCACCATCATGGCAGCAGTTAGTCGGCCGTTTCCGTGAGGCACTATTGATGGCCTGGCGTGCGATGTCGGCCAATAAAATGCGTACCGCGCTGACCATGTTGGGCATCATTATTGGTATTGCTTCGGTGGTTTCGATATTGGTGGTCGGGGACGCCGCTAAACAGCTGGTGCTGGCGGATATTCGAGCAATTGGCACCAATACCATTGATGTTTATCCGGGCAAAGATTTTGGCGATGATGACCCCAGCACTCGGCAAGCACTGGTTTATGACGATATGGCGGCGCTAAAAGCGCAGTCTTACGTCAGTGCGGTATCCCCGACAATCGCCGGCAGTATGCGGCTGCGTTATGGCAATATTGATGTCGCCGCCAGTGTGTCTGGGGTGAGTGAGCAATATTTTCGGGTGTATGGCATGAAACTTGAACAAGGAACCCCTATCACCAGCGAACAGGTTGAGCGCCAGTCGCAAGTGGTGGTTATTGACCGCAATACTCAGCGCCGCCTGTTTCCTCACCTCAAAGAGGTTGTTGGGCAGGTGATATTGATTGGCAACATGCCCGCAACGGTTGTGGGTGTGGTGGAGGAAAAACAATCGATGTTCGGTAGCAGCAAAGCGCTGCGGGTATGGGTTCCTTACAGCACTATGGCGAGCCGCCTGATGGGGCGCTCCTATTTTGACTCGATCACTATCCGCATCAAAGAGGGTTATAGCAGTAAGGAGGCTGAACAGCAGTTGGTCCGGTTATTGACCATGCGTCATGGCAAGAAAGACATATTCACCTACAACATGGATAGCTTGCTGCAAACGGCAGAGAAAACCACCCGAACCATGCAACTGTTCCTGACATTGATGGCGGTAATTTCGCTGGTGGTCGGTGGGATTGGTGTGATGAATATTATGCTGGTGTCGGTGACCGAACGTACGCGAGAAATCGGCATCCGCATGGCCGTGGGTGCGCGTTCCAGTGATGTTATGCAGCAATTTTTAATTGAGGCGATACTGGTTTGTCTGGTCGGTGGCGCGCTCGGTATTTCGCTATCCTTTGCTATTGGTTTGATTGTGGAAATGTTTTTACCTAACTGGCAAATTGCTTTCCCACCAATGGCACTATTCAGCGCATTCCTGTGCTCAACGGTGATAGGGGTGGTGTTTGGCTATCTACCGGCCCGCAGTGCTGCCCGGTTAAATCCTATTGATGCATTGGCGCGTGAATAATTGGCACTGAGTCAAGGGTTGATATTGACGACTTTGGCCGCATAATAGGAAGACAACAAAGAAAAATGCCAGTCGCAACTGGGCTGGCATTTTGAACAGATGTTTTTGAATGGTCACCGATGTAGGGCTGCAACAACCCGCCTTGGAAATACCTTTGGCACCAGAATGTTTTAGGTGATGGTATGCCGAGATAAGCAGGCAGAGAAGTGCGTGGTGTCAGGCCAATGCAGCCAGTTCCTGCGGTACGGCTTCTTGCAATACCACATCTAACCCGAGTGGCACAATTAGGCTGGCGTGATTGCCCTTTGGTCCCTGATGGACATCAAAGTTAACCATCTGACCCGCTTTTAACGTTCGGTAGCCATCCATCTGTATAGTTGAATAGTGAGCGAAGATATCTTCGCCGCCGCCCTCAGGGCAAATAAAGCCAAAACCTTTGGCATTGTTGAACCATTTAACAGTACCCGTCTCCATACTTCTACGTTCCTCGCAAGGCTATTTTAGTTCGAGATGAGGTAATCACTGGTTAAAGTGAGCGCGAATTGGTTAAAACTCCAACAGCTCACGAAAATACACTCTAGTGGAAATGGCCTTAACGTCAAGGGGACGGCTTTTGTCAGAGCCGGGCAGTTCTTCAAAGTTTGATGTAGCTAACGCTATTGTATTTATTTGGGTACAATTTAATCGTTCTTAACGTCAATACCCTTACTTTTTTCTCGAGCGGCGTTATGACATAAGTGATGATAAAATAATAATAGATATCTGCATGAAATGGTCTTATAACCGGAGTGAGATGTTGCTCCTGTGTGGTTCAGTAAAACGATGGGCAGGCAATGGGCAAGAACAACGACTGGCTGAATTTTGAACATTTAGTCAAAGATAAACAAATCGAGGCGCTCAAACCGCCGTCTATGTATAAAGTTATACTTAACAACGACGATTACACACCGATGGAATTTGTGATTGACGTTCTGCAAAAGTTCTTTTCTTATGATATTGAACGTGCAACACAACTGATGCTCAATGTGCATTATCAAGGAAAGGCGATTTGTGGTGTTTTTACTGCCGAAGTTGCAGAGACCAAAGTCGCACATGTAAATCAATACGCCAGGGAGAACGAGCATCCGTTGCTTTGTACGCTGGAAAAAGCCTGATTAAGGCAATTATTGGGAGGTGCCTATGCTCAATCAAGAACTTGAACTCAGTCTCAACATGGCTTTCGCCAGAGCGCGTGAGCACAGACACGAGTTTATGACCGTGGAGCACCTATTGCTGGCATTGCTAAGCAATCCAGCCGCGCGGGAAGCGCTGGAGGCGTGTACGGTTGACCTGGTGGCATTACGCCAGGAACTGGAAGCGTTTATCGAACAAACCACACCAACATTACCTGCGAGTGAAGAAGAGCGCGACACCCAGCCGACGCTCAGTTTCCAGCGCGTGTTACAACGTGCGGTCTTCCATGTCCAATCATCAGGGCGCAATGAAGTTTCTGGTGCCAACGTGTTGGTCGCCATCTTCAGTGAACAAGAATCTCAGGCGGCCTACCTGCTGCGTAAGCATGATGTCAGCCGTCTGGATGTAGTGAACTTTATTTCCCACGGCGCCCGTAAGGACGAACCGGGTCAGGCACCGAATGCAGAAAATCCGGTGAATGAAGAGCAGGCAGGAGGGGAAGACCGTATGGAAAACTTCACCACCAATCTGAATCAACTGGCCCGCGTTGGCGGCATTGACCCGCTTATTGGTCGCGAGAAAGAGCTGGAACGAACCATTCAGGTATTGTGCCGTCGTCGTAAAAATAACCCGCTGCTGGTGGGGGAGTCCGGTGTCGGTAAAACCGCTATCGCGGAAGGTCTGGCTTGGCGGATCGTGCAGGGCGATGTCCCTGAAGTGATGTCAGAATGCACATTATATTCATTGGATATAGGTTCACTGCTGGCTGGCACCAAATATCGTGGCGATTTTGAAAAACGCTTCAAGGCGCTGCTGAAACAGTTGGAAAATGACAAAGACAGCATTCTGTTTATCGATGAAATTCACACTATCATCGGGGCAGGGGCCGCGTCTGGTGGGCAGGTCGATGCCGCTAACTTAATCAAACCACTGCTTTCCAGTGGCAAGATTCGGGTTATTGGCTCCACGACTTACCAGGAGTTCAGCAATATCTTCGAAAAAGATCGTGCTCTGGCACGACGCTTCCAGAAAATTGATATTACTGAGCCAACACCAGAAGAAACTGTGCAGATTATCAACGGCTTGAAGCCGAAATATGAAGCGCATCATGACGTACGTTATACCGCGAAAGCGATACGTGCGGCAGTGGAGTTGTCGGTTAAGTATATTAATGACCGTCACCTGCCAGATAAAGCCATTGATGTGATTGATGAAGCTGGCGCACGTAGTCGTTTGATGCCAGTTAACAAACGTAAAAAAACCGTCAATGTGTCGGATATTGAATCCGTGGTGGCGCGTATTGCCCGTATTCCGGAAAAAACAGTATCGGCCAGTGACCGTGATGTGCTGAAAAACTTGAGCGACCGCCTGAATATGTTGGTGTTCGGCCAGGATAAGGCCATCGAGGCGCTGTCTGAGGCCATCAAGATGAGTCGTGCGGGCTTGGGCCATGAGCATAAGCCGGTTGGCTCCTTCCTGTTTGCTGGCCCTACAGGGGTGGGTAAGACAGAAGTGACCGTGCAATTGGCTAAAGCGCTGGATATCGAACTGCTGCGCTTTGATATGTCCGAATATATGGAGCGCCACACCGTTAGCCGGCTGATTGGTGCACCTCCGGGCTATGTTGGCTACGACCAAGGCGGTCTGCTGACCGACGCGGTTATCAAGCATCCGCATGCCGTTCTGCTGCTGGATGAAATTGAGAAAGCCCACCCGGATGTGTTTAACCTGTTATTGCAGGTCATGGATAATGGGACTCTGACGGATAACAATGGGCGTAAAGCTGATTTCCGTAACGTCATTCTGGTGATGACCACCAATGCCGGTGTGCGGGAAACTCAGCGTACTTCTATTGGCTTTAAACAGCAGGACAACAGCACTGACGCGCTGGAAGAGATCAAAAAAGTGTTTACACCGGAGTTCCGTAACCGGCTGGATAACATCATTTGGTTCAACCACTTGTCACCTGCCGTTATCCAGCAAGTGGTCGATAAGTTTATCGTTGAATTGCAGGCGCAATTAGATGCTAAAGGTGTGTCACTGGAAGTCAGTGAAGAAGCACGTAATTGGCTGTCTGATAAAGGCTATGACAAGGCGATGGGCGCACGACCAATGGCGCGAGTGATTCAGGAAAATCTGAAGAAACCACTAGCTAACGAGCTGCTGTTCGGTTCTCTGGTTGATGGTGGCTCAGTCACTGTTGGGCTGGATAAAGAAAAACAACAACTGGCTTATGAGTTTCAGAGTGCGCAAAAACGCAAAACTGAAGGTGCGGTTCATTAAGTCAGTGAGCAGCTAATACTGCGATAGTTTGATGTTAAGAAAAATAAAGGGCGATAAGCTAATTTAGCTATCGCCCTTTTTATTTTTTTGCACATTTTACTTTTGTTTGTTCGATAAATAATTTATGCGATGAGCCAACTGCACTCAATCGACAAATACTAAGCCGACAAATAAAAGAAAACGCAAAACGCCCTTACCATAATAGGAAGGGCGCCGGAGGGGGACTACATCCTCAGAGCTCGCAGGTCGTTGACTTGCGACAGTTTAGCCGATTAACGGCTACGGAAGACAATGCGGCCTTTGCTCAGGTCGTACGGGGTCAGCTCTACAGTGACTTTGTCACCCGTCAGGATGCGGATATAGTTTTTACGCATTTTACCGGAGATATGAGCGGTTACCACGTGCCCGTTTTCCAATTCAACGCGGAACATGGTGTTCGGCAGCGTATCAAGAACGGTGCCCTGCATTTCAATATTGTCTTCTTTGGCCATCGAATCCTCTAGGTGTAACTACCTTAGTTTTTAACCGGCAAGATAATGCCGAAAAACCCACATTATGTAAAGAAGTGTTGGCGGTCATCGCACCATTTCAGCAAAATTAGTCTGCCGGTAAGAGGGGATAAAGCCTAATGTGGGGTTCTTTTCAACGGTTGAGCTTTACTGCATCGCGGATGAAAAATTCAACGATTGCGGTAACCAGCATTCAGCCGGTAGTGGACTAAACTGGAGTTGACTCAACTGCTGCAAAAAAAAGTTGCGTGGGATCTCAATTGCACCCAGCGACGCAGTGTGAGCGTTGAGGACCTGACAGTCAATCAGTTCTCCACCATGATGGGTAAAATGATGACAAAAAACCATTAATGCGCTTTTTGAAGCATTGTCAGCCCGGCTAAACATGGATTCACCACAAAACAGTGAGCCCACTGCAATTCCATATAAACCACCAACCAGTTCATTTTCCAACCAAACTTCTACCGAGTGAGCATGACCCAAAGCATGTAGCTGGCAATAAGCTTGTTGCACATCGTCACCAATCCAGGTTCCCTCATCACGTTGCGAGGCACAGGCGCGGACGACATCTTCAAAAGCATGATTAAGGGTAAAATGGTAAGGGCAACGACGCAGAAAACGCCGCATACTCCGGCTGATATGCAAATCTTCTGGAAATAATACGGCTCGAGGGTCAGGAGACCACCATAAAATCATCTCTCCGGGACTGAACCAGGGGAAAATCCCTCGCTGGTAAGCTGCCAGTAAACGAGGTGCGGATAAATCCCCCCCGAGAGCCAGCAACCCGTTTGGTTCGCGCAGAGCCAGCTCAGGTGAGGGGAACGCGAATGATTGAGATGAGAGCTGTGTGATGCGCATAAATCCCCTTGGTGACGTTTACAGGCCCATATCCTTCGTGTTCGATGTTGCAGGAGTGTTCACTAGCAACCTACCTGCAACTACTATCACGCTGGGTATAATCATCAATAACAAATAATACTGCTTTGGTTTCAGCAGCTTTACTTAATATTAGCTGCAAATTTGCTGATTATCTGCCTGTATTCAATTGGCGCTCACACTGGTCACCTTTGCATTAATGCCGTTGATGAATTTGTCTTAATGCCGTTGATGGAATTGGTAATAACGGCCTTTGTTCTGTAGCAAACTTTGATGATCCCCTTGCTCGACTATCTGCCCGCCATCCATTACGCAGATTCGATCCATATATTCCAGCCCATATAAGCGATGAGTGACAATAATCAGGCTTTTTTGCTGACAATGCTCGCGCAATAGCGCCAGAATTTGTTGTTCGGTTTCAGCATCCAAACCTTCGGTAGGTTCATCAAGCAGCAAAAGCGGGGCCGGATGCAGTAGGGCACGAGCAATACCTAAACGCCGTTGCTCACCACCGGATAATGGCCGCCCGCCATCCCCCATCCAGGCATTTAGCCCTTCGTTGTTATCCAGCAAGTTGGCTAACCCCACTTGTTGCAGCACAGTTTTTAGCTGCGCATCTGATGCATCAGGGCAGGCTAGTAGCAGGTTCTCGCGCAAGGTGCTGCTGAAAATATGCACCCGCTGGCTGACGACTGTCATCATTTGGCGCAATGTGGCTTCATCATAGCTGGCTAATGATTTCCCATTGAGGGTGATAACGCCCTGATTGGCATCCCAGGCTCGGGTTAATAACTGCAACAGTGTGGATTTACCACAGCCGGTGCGACCCAATAGCGCAATATGCTCTCCTGCGGCCAGTGACAGCGATATATTCTGCAAAACAGGCAAGGGTTGCTGCGGGTAGGTAAAACTCAACCCTGTCACTTCTAGCGCTACCTGTGAGGTTGGTACTGGACCACTGGTCGGGAATGTCACTTCAGGCTTTTGTTCCATTAGCTGACCGACACGGGTTGCAGAGGCAATCACTTGCCCCAAGTGTTGGAAAGCACCGGCTACTGGCAATAGGGCTTCAAATGCCGCTAAAGAGGTGAAAACAAACAGTGCCAGTAATGCGCCAGGCTGACTATCCCCACCAATCCCTGCGGCGGCGAGCCATAAAATCAATGTTACAGTCAGACCGGAAGCCAGAATCATTAGGGCCTGCGCTAACCCAGCCAAAGAGGCTTGCTGTTTTTGGCGGCTCATCCAGCGCTGTTCAATGCCCTCCAAAGAGACGCGGAAGCGATGTAATGCACCGAACACCAGCAATTCAGCCTGGCCTTGTAGCCAAGAAGTCAATTGTGAACGGTAAAGGCCGCGTAAGTCGGTCAAATCACGGCCAATAGGCTGACCAGCACGGTAGAAAATCAAGGGTACGAGTAATAACAACCCAAGCAGAATGGCCCCCAACGTTAGGGCTAAATTAACATCCAGATAGCTCAGGCCAAAAGTCACCGCAGCAATAATGACAATGGCCGCCACCAACGGCGATATGACCCGAAGATAGAGATGATCCAGTGTGTCGACATCGGCAACTAGGCGGTTTAACAGCTCACTTTGACGAAAACGAGCAATACCCGCAGGGGACAGCGGCAGGATCTTTTGGAATGCAAATACCCGCAGATGCGCCAGTACACGGAATGTTGCGTCATGACTGACCACTCGCTCAGCATAGCGGCCTGCGGTCCGGGTAATTGCAGCCCCTCGCACACCCGCCGCCGGTAGCAGATAGTTAAACGTATATAGGCCTGCGGGACCAGCAATGGCCGTGCCTGCCAAGAACCAACCGGATAACGTGAGCAAGCCAATACTGGCCAGCAGCGTAATAATTGCCAGTACAATACCCAGACAAATCAGGAACCAATGACGGCGATACAGCGCCAGAAAAGGGAGAAGTACGCGCATAATTAAAGCTCCTCACTGCGGTGGGACAGCAGATTGGCAAATGAGCCAGCGGATTGACTTAAGCTTGAATAATCACCTTGTTGAATCAAAAGGCCGTTATCCATTACCCAAATTTGATCATATCCCAAGGTATCTTCCAGTTGATGGGTGACCAACAGGGTTGTCTGCTGGCGGGAGGCTTCTTCTAGCGCCTTCATCACCAACTGCTCACTATGGGCATCCAGGCTGGCGGTGGGCTCATCCAGTAGCAATAGACGGCATGGATTCAGTAGTGCTCTGGCAACAGCAACTCGCTGAGCCTGCCCAACAGAAAGCCGCGCTGAATGGTCACCGACTTCGGTATTTAGCCCTTGTGGCAAGTCGTTGAGGAACTCGTTGATATAGGCGCGTTCAACAGCCAGTTGCAGTTGGTTATCATCAGCGTCAGGCTGCCCCAACAAAATATTGGCGACAAGCGTTTGTTCCGGCAAGTGTGGGTTTTGGCCAACCCAACTTAACTGAGCACGCCAGGCTTGCGGGTCTAATTCACGCAATTCTACGCCGTTGACTTTTAACGAGCCGCGATAGGGCAAAAAGCCTAGTAGCAAGTTAAGTAATGAGCTTTTACCCGCACCACTCAGGCCTACAATGGCAACTCGTTTTCCGGCAGGTAGGGAGAAGGTGAGTGGCCCAGCCAAGCGGGTACCGCTGGGAGCCAGAATTTCTAGCTCGTTAGCCTCCAAAGTAATGGCATCAATGCCACTAAGAACTTTATCACCTTGGCCGATAGCCTCACTTTCACTACTCAAAAACGTCACTAACGACTCTGCGGCACCGACGGCTTGCGCTTTGGCATGATAGAAAGTGCCCAAATCCCGCAAAGGTTGGAAGAATTCAGGTGCCAAAATTAGCACCAGAAAACCTGCAAACAGTGTTACACCTAAACCGTAACTACCAAAATTCAGCTCTCCCAAATAGGAAAAACCAAAATAAACCGCAACCACTGCAATGGATATCGCCGCGAAAAACTCTAATACCGCCGAAGAAAGGAAGGCCATCCGCAGCACTTCCATGGTGCGACGGCGGAAATCTTCTGAAGAGTCACGAATTTGATCAGTTTCTGCTTTGGCGCGGTTAAATAACCGCAAAGTGTCCAAGCCACGTAAGCGGTCGAGGAAGTTACCACTTAAGCGAGCCAGTGCCACAAAATTGCGCCGATTGGCATCAGCAGCACCCATGCCGACCAAAGCCATAAACAGAGGGATCAGCGGGGCTGTAACAAATAAAATTAAACCTGCTACCCAGTTAATGGGGAAAACAGCAATGAGAATCAGGACTGGAATAAAGACCGCTAAATACATCTGCGGCAGATAGCGAGAATAGTAATCTTGCATATCTTCAATCTGTTCCAGAATGATAGTCGCCCAACTTCCGGCAGGTTTGCCTTTCACCCAGGCAGGGCCCAGCTGTTCTAGTCGGTCCAGCACCATTTTGCGGATTTGCTGCCGCACCTTCATGCCACAAATAAACCCCACTCGCTCGCGTAACCAACTGATCACCGCACGTAAGGCAAAGGTTCCTGCCAGCAACCAAAAGTCAGCGAGCAATGCCGCACGGGGCACTTTGTCAATGATCAGCGATTGCAGCAAGGTGGCCAATAACCATGCCTGAGCGATAATTAATAACCCACTGAGGAGGCCAAGTAACATGGACAGGCGGAGCCAACGTTGCGCGGGGGCGCTTTGTTTTTTCAGCCAACGAATCAACTCATACTGTCGTGTTTTATTCATCGGGCAATTTGTCTGCGCAGAGTACTGGAAAATATCAAAAAGTGTTTGTCACCATGGGAGGTGGCACACCAGCGAGGGGCAATATTACCTCGTCATGCCATGAGGTGAAACCATAATGCTTGTGATAGTTGCCGCATTAGTGGATATCAATAATTTGCTGTTTTTCATTGACATGACGAGGTACAAAAATAAAGGGCAAAATAGAAATTAAAAACGGGCAGCTCACCTATGTGTCAGCTGCCCGTTGGTACGAGGTCCAATGCCACTATCAATGGCGTTATTTGTCGTTAACTAAGCCATCCAAATAGCGCTCTGCATCCAGTGCTGCCATACAACCTGTGCCGGCTGAGGTAATGGCTTGGCGATAGATATGGTCCATCACATCGCCCGCAGCGAAGACACCCGGAATCGAGGTCTGTGTTGCATTACCCTGAATACCAGACTGCACTTTGATATAACCATTTTCCAATGCTAACTGGTCGCCAAATATGGCGGTGTTAGGGCTATGGCCGATAGCAATGAAAACACCCGCTACCGCTAACTCTTCGGTCTCGTTGCCTTTGGTTGATTTCAGACGCACGCCGGTTACACCCATGTCATCACCGAGTACTTCATCCAATGTGCGGTCAGTGTGCAAAACGATGTTGCCGTTTTTCACTTTTTCCATCAGGCGGCTGATGAGGATTTTCTCTGAACGGAAACTATCACGGCGGTGAATTAGATGAACTTCGGCGGCGATATTTGCCAGATACAGCGCTTCTTCAACGGCGGTATTACCCCCACCAACTACAGCGACTTTCTGGTTGCGATAGAAAAAGCCATCACAAGTTGCGCAGGCTGAAACCCCTTTGCCTTTGAAGGCTTCTTCGGATTCCATCCCTAAATAGCGGGCAGACGCGCCAGTTGCGATAATCAGCGCATCACAGGTGTATTCCGCGCCATCACCAAACAGGCGGAATGGGCGATTTTGTAAATCAACTTTGTTGATATGGTCGAACACGATTTCTGTATCGAATTTTTCTGCATGGGCATGCATCCGTTCCATTAGTGCAGGACCAGTCAGACCCTCTGGGTCGCCAGGCCAGTTTTCTACGTCGGTGGTGGTGGTCAACTGACCGCCTTTTTCCATGCCGGTAATCAATACAGGTTTCAGGTTGGCGCGTGCTGCATAAACTGCCGCGGTGTAACCCGCAGGGCCAGAACCTAAAATAATTAATTTGCTATGTTTAGCCGTGCTCATGAATACCTCTTTCCCACAATGGCGGACAATGTTAGCGATTGTAGGGAAAATCGATCATTAAAAAAAGCAGGCAAAAATGTTGTTAGCGATTTGTTTGATAGGTAATGCCTATTTAATAAACTAAATGTATTAAGAATCGACAGTTAGGCAGTAAAAGAATTTAAGCGGATTGCAAATTAGACCAAAATTGATTTTTACGTTATGAACAAAATGGCGCTAAAAATCTTTAACCCCATAAAAAATGTGGCTTGCAAGCCGATTGTATCAAAAAACACCCGTATCTTTCATATGCCTATTTGCACCATTTTATAGCAAATAAACGGTGAAAAAATAGGTAAGCGCAGGGGGCTGAGATTTTAATTCTGGCACGTTCCACTGATTTAACTTCTTTTACTTTGACAATCGGCTGTGCATTTGCGAAAACATCATAGGAAGAAGAAATTATCTGCGCGCCATAATTTCAGATTTGGTGTCAGTGATACCAAGCGAAAACCCTGGAATGTTTTCGATTAATACTGGATGGCATGTGGAGTATGTTCTCGAACAACTGCAGGGGGGAATTTTTGCGGTTGTTCGTGATGCGCTATCTCTTCCTTAACGCTAATAATCATCGAGTACCTCGCATACAGTTGGACAGACAGGGTGTGAGATAACAACGTATTGATATATTTGCATAAAACAGGCTGCGGGTCGTTGTTTGCAGCAGGTTCTAAATCGATTAACGATTGGAGCCTGTCGCAGACTCAAGGAAATTAAGAGAGACTATAAGATGATAGATAATAAAAAACGCCCGGGGAAAGAGCTTGATCGTATAGATCGTAACATCCTGAATGAATTGCAAAAGGATGGGCGCATCTCTAACGTCGAGCTTTCAAAACGAGTAGGGTTGTCACCAACACCATGTCTGGAACGGGTTCGCCGCTTAGAGCGTCAGGGCTTCATTCATGGTTATACCGCACTGCTTAATCCACAGTATTTGGATGCATCATTGCTGGTTATCGTTGAGATTACTCTGAATCGTGGCGCTCCGGATGTATTTGAGCAATTTAATGCCGCTGTAAAAAATCTTGAGGAAATTCAAGAGTGTCACCTGGTTTCCGGCGATTTCGACTATTTGTTGAAAACCCGTGTACCTGATATGTCAGCTTACCGTACTTTACTCGGTGAGACCTTGCTTCGCCTGCCGGGCGTGAACGACACCCGTACCTATGTGGTCATGGAAGAAGTGAAGCAGAGTAACCGCCTAGTGATTAAAACGCGGTAAACAGGCAGGTGCAAAACCTGAGTAATTTGGTTACACTCCTGTTTATTCATACAGTTTCAACGCCGGGAGGGTTCTCGGCGTTGTTACTCATACCAATTAACAGGAACCTGGAGAGCCTTTCTTGAGCCAGGAATATACAGAAGATAAAGAAGTTACTCTGAAAAAACTCAGCAGTGGGCGTCGTTTGCTTGAGGCTGTTTTGATTATAGTAACGATATTGGCAGCCTACCTGATGGCAGCGCTGCTTAGTTTCAATCCTTCGGACCCGAGTTGGTCCCAAACCTCATGGCACGAGCCTATCCATAATCTTGGTGGAAGTGTTGGTGCCTGGATGGCC
The DNA here is from genome assembly GCF_902170305.1 of Yersinia alsatica. Lineage (GTDB taxonomy): Bacteria > Pseudomonadota > Gammaproteobacteria > Enterobacterales > Enterobacteriaceae > Yersinia > Yersinia alsatica. Next base: position 370,972 of record NZ_CABHWW010000026.1, read on the forward strand.
GATACGCTGTTCTTCACTTTCGGTGTGCTGGCTTATGCCATTCCCGCCATTATGGTGATGTTGTGCTGGGCGGCATTCCGCCAGCGTGATGCCAGTGAACATGTTGATTACTTTGCGCTTTCGTTACGCCTGATTGGCACATTAGCCCTGATTTTAACGTCATGTGGGCTAGCGGCATTAAATATTGACGACCTCTATTACTTTGCCTCTGGCGGGGTGATTGGCAGTCTATTCAGTAATGCAATGTTGCCATGGTTTAATGGTGTGGGTGCGACCCTGACGTTGCTTTGCATCTGGGCTGTTGGTCTGACGCTCTTTACTGGCTGGTCATGGTTAGTCATCGCAGAGAAAATTGGTGGAGTAGTCTTAGGATCATTGACATTCATGACGAATCGCTCACGTCGTGAAGAGCGTTATGACGACGAAGATGACGATTATCAGATTGATGATGTGAACGCCGCCGAGCAAGAGCCGAATAAAGCTGTTACAGCGAGTGTGGTTGCCGCAACCGCCTTAGCGGCAAACTCTGCTCATGCCGATGATGATGATGATGTGTTGTTCTCTGCGCCGTCAGTGACTGACGCGCCAGTTAATCCTCTACAGAATCATGATAATGCTTCGCGAACTGATGGGCTATCGGCAGGAATCAATAATAGCGACGACCCATTATTAAGTACATTACGTGCGACCGATGATAGCGGCTTGTCTCCATTATCTGCTATCTCCTCAGAGGATTCGATTGAACCGGTTATTGGTCATAGTCACGGTACTATCCCTGTAACTGATAGTGTGATGGTAACACCGCCACTCTATTCTTTTGAAATTCCACCAGAAGCGATATCTCCTGCGCCGACCTACGTTGCGTCGCCCGCAGAGCGGCCAGAGCCTCAATTGGGGGCATGGGATAAGCCAGCAGCGTCTGCAAGCCATTCGCCATTTGATTTCTCGGCGGCACAACGTCATAGCGATCAGGTGGAAAGTACTCCTTATATGAATCCTGGGCTGAGCACTGATAGTGATAGTTTGGCCGCAATGGGAGCAACAAATCGCCCGGTATCTACCTCTGGAATAGTGGCGGCAAGTGCAGCTGCTGCTACGTTTATGCCAGCATTTACGGCGACCAGCGATAGCAGTTCTCAGATTAAACAAGGTATCGGCCCTGAGTTGCCACGGCCTAACCCGGTGCGTATTCCAACACGGCGTGAGTTGGCATCCTATGGCATTAAATTGCCGTCTCAGCGTATGGCAGAACAAGAGCAACGCGAGCAGCATGAAGAGGGTGTCCAAAATCCGTCAGTAACAGAGACTCCGTTTGATGCAAGGGCTGCATCGGAAGATGATGATGCATTGCAGCAGGCCATTTTGCGCAAAGCCTTTGCTGAACAGCAATCAGAGCGGTATGGGCAAGCATCAGAAACAGGGATTAATGCTTTCTCGGCACCTGAACCTGAAGACGAGCAGGCTTTGCAAGAGGCGGCTTTACGGCAGGCCTTTGCAGCACAACAGCAGCATCGTTATGGTGAGGTTCATACTGAAAATCACGCAACTAATGTTGTTGAAAATACGAGTGCTGAAGAGATGCAGCCGGTAAATACGCGCAGTGCTTTTACCTTCTCGCCAGTTGCAGACCTCGTCGACGAGAGCCCGCGTGAGCCGTTGTTTACGCTTTCTCCGTATACTGAAGAGGTTGCTCAGCCAGTAGTTGATCACCGTACGCTGGCACCAGATTATCCTGAACAGGCCTCGGCCTATCAGCCATCTGCGCCACAGCAAGCTTATTCAGGGCAAGCAACACCTGTTCAGCCCGCAGCGCCAGTTCAACCGGTTGCACCGGTACAACCAACGCCAGCAATGGACAGTTTGATTCATCCGTTCCTGATGCGTAATGACCAGCCGCTTATTAAACCGACAACGCCATTACCGACTCTTGATCTGCTCTCTTCTCCGCCAGCGGAAGAAGAGCCGGTCGATATGTTCGCGTTGGAGCAAACTGCTCGTTTGGTCGAGGCGCGGTTAGGGGATTACCGGGTAAAAGCTGAAGTGGTGGGTATTTCTCCGGGGCCAGTGATTACGCGCTTTGAGCTAGATTTAGCTCCGGGTGTTAAAGCTTCACGCATTTCCAATCTTTCGCGCGATTTGGCACGTTCTCTGTCTGCCATTGCGGTGCGTGTGGTTGAAGTGATTCCAGGTAAACCTTATGTCGGTCTGGAGCTGCCAAACAAACACCGCCAGACTGTATATTTGCGCGAAGTGCTGGATTGCGCCAAATTCCGTGATAATCCTTCACCACTGGCTATCGTGCTGGGTAAAGATATTGCCGGGCAACCGGTGGTGGCCGATCTGGCCAAAATGCCGCACTTGTTGGTAGCGGGTACCACTGGCTCGGGTAAATCGGTTGGGGTGAACGCGATGATCCTCAGCATCTTATATAAAGCCACGCCAGACGATGTGCGCTTTATCATGATTGACCCGAAAATGCTGGAATTGTCCGTGTATGAAGGCATTCCTCATCTGTTAACTGAAGTCGTGACAGATATGAAGGATGCGGCGAATGCATTGCGCTGGTGTGTCGGTGAAATGGAACGGCGCTATAAACTGATGTCGGCTTTGGGTGTCCGTAACCTTGCCGGGTACAACGAACGAGTTGCTCAAGCCGAAGCTATGGGGCGGCCAATTCCAGATCCATTCTGGAAACCATCCGATAGCATGGACATTTCACCGCCAATGTTGGTGAAATTGCCTTATATCGTGGTCATGGTGGATGAATTTGCTGATCTGATGATGACGGTAGGCAAGAAGGTTGAAGAGCTGATTGCCCGTTTGGCACAGAAGGCGCGTGCCGCCGGTATTCATTTGGTTCTTGCAACTCAGCGTCCGTCAGTAGATGTGATTACCGGTTTGATTAAGGCAAATATTCCAACCCGCATCGCGTTTACCGTCTCCAGTAAAATTGACTCGCGAACTATCCTTGATCAGGGGGGTGCCGAATCACTACTGGGAATGGGTGACATGCTGTATATGGCACCTAACTCTTCAATTCCAGTACGTGTGCATGGTGCTTTTGTCCGTGACCAAGAAGTACACGCCGTGGTTAATGATTGGAAAGCTCGTGGTCGTCCACAATATATTGAGAGCATTCTCAGTGGGAGTGACGACGGTGAGGGCGGCAGTCTTGGATTGGATAGCGACGAAGAGCTGGATCCGCTATTTGATCAAGCGGTTAACTTTGTCCTGGAGAAACGTCGTGCGTCAATCTCCGGGGTTCAGCGCCAATTCCGTATCGGTTATAACCGCGCTGCGCGTATCATTGAGCAGATGGAAGCTCAACAGATTGTGAGTACGCCGGGCCATAATGGTAATCGTGAAGTTTTGGCTCCGCCGCCACACGAGTAATTTCTTGCTTTGACGTCGTTAACATAAATGGGGCCGCTTTGCGGCCCTTATGCAAAGAAGCGTAAAACCGGTATTTATCAGATTAATATGCTAACGCAAAGGCAATGCTTCAGCTAAAGTGCATGGGTTGGTCGAAAATAGGTTTGTAGTCTGCATTCAGTTTGCCGGTCATGGACTTAAATCGCGCTTAGAGTGACAATATATTCGCTTACTGAATCCGCCTTTGTGGCAGCCCGGTTAGGGTGCAATGAATCTTATAAGGTATTTAGAGTAATGAAAAAACTGCTTATTGCTTGCTGTCTGTTGTCAGGTTTAATTTCGGGTTCAGTTCTGGCCGATGCCAGTACAGACTTGCAAGGTCGCCTGAGCAAAGTGAACAGTTTCCATGCTAACTTCTCGCAAAAAGTTACCAGTTCAGATGGCGCAGCCGTACAAGAAGGTGAAGGTGAGTTATGGGTGAAACGGCCAAATCTGTTTAACTGGCATATGACGACCCCGGATGAAAGTGTGTTGATTTCTGATGGCGAAACCTTATGGTTCTATAACCCATTTGTTGAGCAGGCAACGGCGACTTGGCTGAAAAATGCTACCGGCAATACGCCTTTCATGCTGATCACCCGCAATAACCCAGATGACTGGAAACAGTACAATGTGAAGCAGAAGGGTGACGATTTTGAGCTGACGCCGAAAAGTGCTAGCGGCAATCTGAAGCAATTTGCGATTACGGTGACGCCAACCGGCACCATCAAAAGCTTTACAGCAGTTGAGCAAGATGGGCAGCGCAGCGCGTATGTGCTGAAAGGTCAGCAAAACAGCTCAGCCGATGCAAGCAAATTTAAATTTACCCTACCAAAAGGTGTGACGCTGGACGACCAGCGGCAGTGAGGTTTGCGTGAGTAATATGTCCCTCGATTTCTCCCAGAATGAGTTTCAGCCATTGGCCGCGCGTATGCGGCCTTTGACGCTAGAACAATATATTGGTCAGCAACATTTGCTGGCCCCGGGTAAACCGTTACCGCGGGCAATCGTTGCCGGGCAATTACACTCGATGATCCTCTGGGGGCCGCCAGGAACGGGCAAAACGACATTGGCAGAAATTATTGGTCGCTATGGCCAGGCCGATGTTGAGCGCATTTCCGCGGTGACCTCCGGTATTAAAGAAATTCGTGAAGCGATTGAGCGAGCAAGGCAAAACCGCGATGCTGGCCGGCGAACTATTTTGTTTGTCGATGAAGTTCATCGCTTCAATAAAAGTCAGCAAGATGCATTTTTACCGCATATTGAAGATGGCACTATCACTTTTATTGGTGCTACCACGGAAAACCCATCGTTTGAACTGAATTCGGCTTTGCTCTCCAGAGCGCGAGTTTATTTACTGAAGGCATTAACTGCTGCAGATATCGAAAAAGTTATCGATCAGGCGATGTCCGACAGCAGCCGTGGTTATGGCGGGCAGAATATAAAGCTGCCCGATGAAACTCGCCGTATGATGTCTGAATTAGTGGGTGGAGATGCCCGCCGCGCGTTGAATAGCCTTGAAATGATGGCAGATATGGCGGAAATAGATGCCAATGGGGTACGAGTACTGACCCCGGATTTACTAAAAGAAGTTTCTGGTGAGCGCAGCGCCCGCTTTGATAACAAAGGCGATCGTTATTACGATCTTATTTCGGCTGTGCATAAGTCTATCCGCGGTTCTGCGCCTGATGCGGCTTTATATTGGTATGCGCGCATTATCACTGCGGGCGGCGATCCACTCTATGTCGCCCGGCGCTTATTGGCTGTTGCCTCCGAAGATATCGGCAATGCCGACCCGCGTGCTATGCAAGTGGCGATATCTGCTTGGGACTGTTTTACCCGTGTTGGCCCGGCGGAAGGCGAGCGAGCGATTGCTCAGGCGATTGTTTATTTGGCCTGTGCACCGAAAAGTAATGCTGTTTATACCGCGTTTAAAGCGGCAATGCAGGACGCGCGTGAGAAGCCAGATTTTGATGTACCGGAACATCTGCGTAATGCCCCGACCAAACTCATGAAAGAGATGGGGCTGGGGGCTGAGTACCGCTATGCTCATGATGAACAACATGCTTATGCCGCCGGTGAGAACTATTTTCCACCAGAAATGGCTGCTACTCGCTACTATTCTCCGTCATCCCGAGGTCTGGAGGGGAAAATCGGTGAAAAGCTGGCATGGTTGGCTGAGCAGGATCAAAATAGCCCGATAAAACGCTACCGCTAGCCTTGCTGTTGCGGTAAGGTTAGCGCTATAAATACTTTGTAAGTGGCTGTTTACACCACTTACGTCGTTAATTTCTCCTTTCACAACTATTTATCAATAACTACAAGCACAGGACTAGCATGCTCGATCCCAATATGCTGCGCAATGAGCTAGACGCAGTTGCCGAAAAACTGGCTCGCAGAGGTTTTAAACTTGATGTTGAAATGTTGCGCCAACAAGAAGAGCGCCGCAAAGTTTTACAGGTTGAAACAGAAAGTCTGCAGGCAGAACGTAACTCCCGATCGAAAATGATTGGCGCGGCCAAGGCGCGTGGCGAAGATATCGAACCATTGCGTCTGGAAGTGAATGTGCTGGGTGAAAAGCTGGATGCCGCTAAGGCCGAGCTGGACAAGTTGCAAAACGAAATCCGTGATCTGGCATTGTCTATTCCTAACTTGCCTGATGATTCTGTTCCCGTGGGCAGAGATGAAAACGATAACGTTGAAGTCAGTCGTTGGGGTGAGCCTCGCAAGTATGACTTTGAAGTAAGAGACCATGTTTCTCTGGGCGAAATGGCCGGTGGCCTTGATTTCGCAGCAGCAGTGAAACTGACTGGCGCGCGCTTTGTGGTGATGAAAGGGCAAATTGCCCGTATGCACCGCGCGTTAGCGCAATTCATGCTGGATCTGCACACTGAGAAACACGGCTATCTGGAAACTTACGTCCCTTATCTGGTAAACCATGCAACATTGTACGGAACCGGCCAATTGCCTAAGTTTGGTGGTGATTTGTTCCACACCAAGCCACTGGAAGAAGAGTCAGACAGCAGCAACTATGCGCTGATTCCAACTGCCGAAGTCCCGGTGACTAACTTGGTGCGTGACGAGATTCTGGAAGAAGAATCCTTGCCATTGAAAATGACCGCTCATACACCTTGCTTCCGTTCTGAAGCGGGTTCTTATGGTCGTGATACTCGTGGCTTGATCCGTATGCATCAGTTCGACAAAGTTGAAATGGTGCAGATAACTCGCCCGGAAGATTCAATGGCGGCGCTGGAAGAGCTAACCGGTCATGCAGAGAAAGTTCTGCAATTACTGGAATTGCCTTACCGTAAAGTGCTGCTGTGTACTGGTGATATGGGCTTTGGTTCCAGCAAGACTTACGATTTGGAAGTATGGCTGCCAGCGCAGAACACTTACCGCGAAATTTCTTCATGTTCTAACATGTGGGATTTCCAGGCGCGCCGTATGCAAGCTCGTTGCCGCAACAAGACTGACAGAAAAACCCGTTTGGTTCATACCCTGAATGGTTCTGGTTTGGCTGTTGGGCGTACCTTGGTTGCAGTGCTGGAAAACTACCAGCAGGCTGATGGCCGAATCCAAGTGCCAGAAGTCTTACGCCCATATATGGGTGGATTAGAATTTATCGGTTAATAAACCAGGTGAATTAGTTGCCTGAAACTTGTTATTAATCTAAAAGCGCCTGCGGGCGCTTTTTCTTTTTATAATGACCGCCAGCGTTTTGATTTAGTGCTATAGATACCGCTAAGCAACATATTGTGCTATCCGCTCCCGCGAGGTAATTGACTTTTTTATCGCCAGTGGCATGATGCGCTCACTTTCATTGTCCCGATGGCTTCAGTCTTATTATGTCCGCATATTCTCGCCCAGTGCTGCTTCTGCTCTGTGGGCTTTTGCTGTTTACGATTTCTATCGCGGTTTTAAATACATTAGTTCCCTTATGGTTATCCCATCAACAGCTGCCAACCTGGCAAGTGGGGATGGTGAGCTCATCATATTTTACTGGGAATCTTGTCGGGACATTAATTGCCGGGCGGTTTATTCAGCGCCTTGGCTTTAATCGTAGCTACCATTACTCCTGTATTTTATTTGCGCTAGCGACTTGTGGGCTGATGCTGTCGGTCGACTTTTGGAGCTGGCTGGGGTGGCGCTTTTTTGCCGGAGTGGCCTGCGCGCTGATTTGGGTTATTGTCGAGAGCGCATTACTGCGCAGTGGCACATTAATCAATCGCGGACAACTGCTGGCGGCTTACATGATGGTTTACTATCTCGGGACCGTCACCGGGCAACTCCTCTTGGGCATCGTCTCCACACAATTACTTAACGTTATCCCTTGGGTCAGTGCGTTGGTGATTACGGCGATGTTGCCACTGCTATTTGCCCATTTCTCGCATCAAGGTGATAGTGAATCATCACATATTGCCGTTTGGTCGATGCTGAAACGTCGTAGCGCGCGTCTGGGGATTAATGGCTGCATTATCTCAGGTGTGTTATTAGGTTCGCTCTATGGGTTGTTACCGCTGTATTTGTCCCATCAAGGAATGAGTGATGCGAGCGTCGGGTGGTGGATGGCACTGCTGGTCAGTTCGGGAATTGTGGGGCAGTGGCCGATAGGTAAAATGGCAGACCGCTATGGCCGGCTACTGGTGCTGCGCATTCAGGTATTCGTCGTTATCCTTGGTAGCGTGGCTATTCTGGGTAACTATGCCTTGGCTCCGGCTCTGTTTATTCTGGGGGGTGCTGGTTTTACCCTCTATCCGGTAGCCATGGCGTGGGCGTGTGAGAAAGCCAGTGCTGATGAGTTGGTGGCGATGAATCAGGCCTTATTGATGAGTTACACCATCGGCAGTTTGGCTGGGCCGACGATGACTTCACTGTTAATGCAGCATTATTCGGATAATCTATTGTTCGTGATGATTGCTGGCGTGGCTTTAGTCTATTTAATGATGTTATTGCGCAAACCTGACCAGCAGCACACGCCTTACGCTGCAGTGTAGTGGACAAAAAAATGCCGCCAGCGGAGTAATCCGGCAGGGCGGCACAGTTTGAGTATCAGTGGGGCGCTATTGATTACTCGGTCACTGAGTTAGTAGATAACTTTGTGACCGTAGCTTTCCAAAATGCCTTTTACACGATCCATAATTTCCTTGGATGGTGGGTTAACGCCATCCAGCTTGTATTCTTCGCCCATGGCAATCCATTTGTGCTTACCTAATTCGTGGTAAGGCAGCAACTCGATTTTTTCTATATTGGTCATGTTCTGGGTAAACTCACCCAACATATGAGCTGATTTGTCATCATCTGACCAGCCCGGTACCACCACATAGCGAACCCAGGTTTTCTGGTTACGTTTTGCCAGATAGCGAGCAAATTCTAGCGTCCGGTGATTGGATACGCCGACCAAATTCTGATGCACGCTGTCATCCATCTGTTTTAAATCCAGCATTACTAAATCTGTGGCATCCAATAATTCATCAATCACTGGATCATAACGACGCACAAAGCCATTGGTATCCAGGCAAGTATGAATCCCTTCTTCATGACAGGCGCGGAACCAATCGCGTACAAACTCGGCCTGCAAGATAGCTTCGCCACCAGAGGCAGTCACGCCGCCGCCAGATGCATTCATAAAGTGGCGATAGGTGATGGCTTCTTTGACTAATTCTTCAACGGTAACTTCTTTACCGCCGTGGGTATCCCAGGTATCACGGTTATGGCAATACAGGCAACGCATCAAGCAGCCCTGGAAGAATACGATAAATCGGATGCCTGGGCCGTCAACGGTGCCACAGGATTCGAATGAGTGAATACGACCAAGTACTGGTTTGGTAGCCCCCTCTGTGGCGGGGGTTTCCGTTGTAATACAATCTGTTATCTTGTTCATAAAGTTCCAGTTAGTGCCATTTGGTTCTGAATGGTGGACATTATATGGACATTCCTTTTATGGGATTCAGTGCTACCGCATCTTGCAAGAAGTCAGGTGCAAAGTGCGCATACGTCATCGTTTGTTGTATTGTGGAGTGTCCTAAAATTCGTTGTAGTGTAATAATATTACCTCCATTCATCATAAAATGCGTTGCGAAAGTGTGCCTCAATATGTGCAATGCCTGACCGTCAGGGATGTCAGGTTTCATTTCCCTTAGTATTCTACGGGTTTTAGTATAGTTTGACTTAAATAGTAAGCCCGTACTCCGTAGTTTTATCAGCTTGAATAGTTCCTCAGAAATTGGGACTGACCGCCGCTTACCGTTCTTGGTCTTCATAAAAGTAACCATGTTATTAAATACATGTTCACCTTTCAGAGCTGAAACCTCACCCCACCGCGCGCCAGTAGCCAGGCAAACTAAAGCCACTTTCCGATCATCATCCTCTAATAGCCCCAGCAGTTTGGGTAATTCATCGGATGATAGAAACGCCATTTCTGATTCAGGTTCTTTCAGCTTCTTAATCCCGCTAAATGGGTTTTGACAGTGATATTCACCCGCGTTAATTAGCTTGGTGAATAGCCCCATCAAGACAGAACACTCACGGTTAATGCTCGATGTCTTAAGCCCTGTATTTAGCAAGTGAACCCGATAGTCTGTGATGGTTTTTTTTGTCAGTTGGTCGGCCCTGATAACCCCCATTTCGGCTAATTTTTTCATCGTGGCAATTAGCCGGCCTTTCTCAACGTCCCCGCGTGTATGGCTCTTACCGTGATATATCCACCACAGATCAAGTAACTCAGTTAATTTTCTACGGTCTGCGGGTTTCTCTAGCCACTCTTTGTCGTGATAGTTCACCAGGATATGGCGCTCATAAATTTGCGCTTCACCTTTGGTATTAAATTTACGCCGGATTCGCTTTCCCTCGGAACCCTGCGGCCTTACGTCCACTTCATAGCGACCATCATCGAGCTTCTTAATCGACATAAGATAGCCCTCCGATGAAATCATCATTTTGGAACAATGTTTCAAAAATATAAATTAAGTAGATATTTAGCCAATCTCTTTCCCTGAGTGGGTAGAGATTATTCCGTTTTGCCCATCAGGGGAGAGGGCCGGAGCTATTTGTCCGGCAGCGGGATTGATTTCATCAAACATAAACCAATCTCGATATTTTCTAAATCTTGGGTGCTTAAACAATTTTATTCCTGCCTCCATTGGCATCTTTGTTTTTCCTGATTCATAGCCATGATAGGAGTAATAATTTAATCCTATTAATTCAGCTACTTGCTTCGTATTTAAACGCTCAGAGTCACGAATGAGCTTTAGTTTCTCAGATTGACTAATTGACATCTGTTTGCAGATCTCCTATTTTGTTGTATATGTTATGTGGTGTTTAACGCTAACTAGGCCTAAATGGTTCCAGTTGGCGATCTATAAGTAAATTGGAGAATAGCAAATGTCAGATGTCGCTAAAACTCTTGGATCTGAAACTTTGTTAGAGAGTGAAGATAGTTCCACCAAGAAATCCGTCAGATTGTCGGAGAAACCCGCAAATCTTCTTTCAAAAGAGGGTTTCGCTTTGTACGTAGGTAAGACGGTTGCTGCCGTTGTCGCTATGGCAAAAGCTGGCAAGTTACCCGCGTTTTACATGGCCGACCCATCAAAGCCCGGCGGCCATGCCGAACTGTGGATTAGTCGGTCAGAGTGGGATAAATACGCAGAACAACTGGTTGAAGATGCACCGTCAGCGTGGCATGGCTGGAAAGATCGTATTAGTGCCAGTAAGCCGGGAAGAGGGCGCAAAGATAAAGCTAAGGCGGCGGCATGATTTCCCCATCCCCAGCAATCGCCGCACGTTATGCACTTACTGTTATCAGTGACCACACCAGCGCATACCGTAGTTTTTCAATTACCAAATTAAAACGTAATAAAAGAAATCCGATCACCCGTTACCACGTTAGACAAGGTGATGATTCTTACGGCAAGTTCGACGCCCAGGCGCAGGCAACTGAATACATTGATCGGTTATATGAAATGAGGGGATAGAGCCCTCTCTCAAATAAAGCAATTTGCGAAAGGGTTTTTTCTTTATTAAAGGAATGAGGTGTTGAAAATGCAGAAATTACAGCCGCAAATTAAATTGAAAAAAAATAGCCTCATTCCTGAGGCTGAATTCACAACATCTTTTTTTTTTAAAAATCTACTCGGTTTTGAAATGGGATTTCTTACAGTAGAAGGGAGCGTTTCCCACCGTCGATATTATTCAGGCCGTCAATCAAATCCTGAATCAGGTCAGTAGCCATTTCCGGAGTTAAAGCATATGGCGGTGTATCGTGCCCCATTAAAGTTCCGATACGTGTATGGAGATTACCCATGATTACGCCAATATATTTATTTCCTGAAGCATCAGACATTTCTTTGCATTCAAGCTCCCTTGGAAAAATTGCTTCAATTTCCATGTATATAACTCCTTTTGTGGTTGGTTGGTATTTGCGCCGGGGTTCCTTCTCACAGTAGTAACCGGCGCAAAAAACAGTACCACAAAAAACGTGCGCCGGGCGCGATGCAGTATCCCGGCAACTATTCATTTGATGGAGATCACTTTATGACCGCTAATCAATGCCCGTCACTGGCTGCAATGCTACGGAACGGCCAACAAGTTACCCACCGTCGCCACCAGTGCGGCTGGATTGAAACACCAGACGGTCGCGACTTTCAGCCGAAAGCCAGTGAAGTGCAATTTATCAAAGGTTGTCGCACTCCCTTTATGGCAAAGCCCAAGGGTAAACCCCGTTGGTGGGCGCGCCTTATGGGAATATTTGCGTAGGAGGATGTATGGCAAACACCGAAGAGGCCCGCGCGGTACCGCTGACATTAAAAGAGCGACAACACGGTTTACAGCATGTCGCTGAGATTTGGTATTTACTCCCAAACAAAAAACACCAGGGAGTTATTCCGGCACTGATTAATGAAATGGGCGAGACAGACCCAAAAATGAAAGGTGCCATTTATTACCTTGCTGGCATTATCAAGGCAAGGCATGAATTAGAGTTTAAGGAGCTGCTACCGGACGAGCAGAGACAAATTGTTGATGCATTGAATAGATGGCGGGCATCAGCCAGCTTATTACCGGAAAGAATCACATATATAGATTGTGAACCATTGCCGGATAATAAAAGTAATTAATTAAACACCTGAAATTAACAGGCGCTTTGTTGCGTCGGGCTTCCCATTATCTAAAGGCGGGATAATAACAATGAGTGTTGCACCGATAAAATTAACGAAAGAGATAAATGACATAGAACTGGTCGAGCATTTTAATAATGCCCGCCGTTCTGAACGATTGTTACTGCTTGAGCGGCTAGAAAATAAACTGACTAATTTAAATATTCCCAGACTTTCAAAGGTGGAAGTATTTAAAGAGTTATCCGTATGGATATCAGAAATGAAACCCGTTGTTAATTCACTCATCCAAAATAAAGAGGCTAAATAATGGCTACTCATATCAATACTACTAACGCAATTAAGGGGCTGACTTGTGTCACTGAGCATTTAAAAGCCCTTGAGGTACTTTTTATTGCTCCTGCCATCGCTCGGCATTCCATCCAGCATTTAACTGATGCCGGTATTGAAATTGAGCGTCTTAATAATGAAGCCATTAAATTGCGGAGTGAGATAGCGAAGTTAAAAGCTGAGCAACCATCGCGATTTGTTCGCCGCTGGGAAAGCGTAATTGACGCAGTGAGCGCCACAACCGCAGGGGATCGCGTATCTTCTGTTGGAATTATTGATCCCGATATGGAGACAGATAGAGCAATCACAGCAATCAAGAAAACCGAAGCCGACCGCAAGGAAGCCTTACGCACTGCGGAAGCATTCCAAAAGGCACAACCCAAAACGGAACCGACAGAAGATATTTTTGCCGCCGTAAGACGGGGAATTTTCAACAATTATTTCCCCGCTCCCGATGTATTAAATGCGCTTACTAACCAACGTGCTGGACTGCTCATTCGTGGACGGTATCGATTTATTTTAACTGAAATCATTGATGAAGCAGTCCGCGCATCGGTAATACATCCCCAATGGCCGACTGATGCACTCCACGCCGTATCTATTCTCACTGAGGAGTCAGGGGAATTAATGAAAGCGGCTATTGAATACCATTATAACAACGGCGATATAGAAGCCGTTCGCGAAGAAGCCATACAAACGGGCGCAATGGCTTTGCGTGTACTGCTGAATATCGACAGATACAAACGACCGTCAGACGAAAAATAAACACCTCTCACCCTGCCACTTTGTGGCGGGGATTTTTTCACATCTAAATAATGGAATTAAAAATGAGCAAAGAAAACAAGTCTTGGACAATAACACCCTTAATAGCCCTTGGGCTTATTTTCATCACCTTAAAGTTAATGGGATATATCACCTGGTCATGGTGGTGGGTAACTGCGCCATTTTGGGGCGGCTTAGCATTATGGCTCGTTATTATCGCAGTGCTTCTCATGGTTATTGGGGCAATCACCCACCGAGAGTCGAAAAAATTATGACTACCCCACATCGACACGGCCAACCCTGGTCACCGGATGAGGTGGCTTATCTGCGTGAAGCGGTAACAACAACCCGATATCAAGATATTGCCGATCACCTGGGCCGCACCTTGACCGCCGTCCGGGTAAAAGCATTTTCCGAAGAGGTTAACCCCTCAACTATCGGCGAACGTAACCGCAATTCGAAGCACAGCGATCATGATGTTGAGCTATGTCGCGCGCTTTATGCCGAGGGATTAACGCCTAGGGTTATCGCCGAAAAAATGGAAATACCGAAAGGCACGGTATACGCGATTGTTTATTACCGGATACGGCAATCGCCTACGCCTGGCGGTTTATTCCAACAATGACCAACACACGCGGCAGAATTCAGCCCACCCCGCCACAACCTTACCCCGGAAACGATGAAACGTTTGCCGGGGTTTACTCTTGGAATAAACCCAACACCGGCATAAATCCGCGTCAAAATATTGCGCCGGTACAACTCACCCCGTTAGCGCAAATGATAGCGGCCTATCATGCGGATATTGAGAACAAGAAAGCCGAGCTGACTGACGAGGAGCGTAAGGCCAGGGCTCGGCATCAGTGGCGACTTGATAATTTCGAAGATGAAGAAGCTAAGCGTGAAATAACCCTTGCCTGGCTGGCCTTAGCCAGAGAAGCCGAACACCATAATCACAGCTTAAGAACCCAGGCTAATCTCAACGGCCAGCCAAAATTTATTCGCCAACCTATACAGCGACGCATTGATTACCTACGCCGGGAGCGTAGCGACGAGCGGGCTAATGATTTCTTAAACAAAATTGTTGAGAAAATATTGTCACGCCTGGACGCGATGAGAGAGAAGCAACAAACTGCCGCAATGCGACATATTGCGAGTCGCGAAGGTCTGGACGGTCTATTGCATTTGGCTGAACTCAATAAAAGGGAAGTCACCACCCTTGCCACCATGACCGCCGCGCATATGGATATGTTACTCGATAGCCAAATGGTGAAACTCCCGGCTGAAAATGCCACACCACGCCAGATATTGCGGATTTATCACGCCGTCGCTAACGAAGCCAGAAAACTGTCAATTACCCCCCCGAATTGGGACGCTCTTAACGATAAGTTACGCCGCAGGGGGGAAATACCTTACGACCTGATCCCCGGTGCGCTAGCCCGTTTGCGCTGTGCTACTTGGTGGAAAGGCCGGTTATGGCGGCTACGTTGTCAGTGGCGAGAGGAACAATTGCGCGCTGTCATGCTGGTACATAAGAAAACATCCCCTTACATCAGCCATGAAGCGCTGGTTTATCAGCGTGAACAGTGGCGACGTTCTGCCGAGTTTATCCGTGCTCACGACCTGGTCAATGATAGTGGCTTTGTTATGGATATGGAGGAAGTCGTAAACGCCAGCGCCAGCAACCCACATTTACGCTATATCGAAATGATGACGACCTGTAAGGGGTTAGAAAATCTGGCAGAAATGCGCGGCGATAAGGCGATGTTTTACACAATAACCTGTCCATCCAGGTATCACGCCACGCTTAAAGACGGCAGACCTAACCTAAAATGGAGCACAAAAACTGTCAGGGAAAGCAGCAATTATCTGGTTAACCTTTTTGCAGGCATCAGAAAAAAACTCAACCGGTTAGGTTTGCGCTGGTATGGCGTCCGCATTGCCGAACCCCATCATGATGGCACCGTTCACTGGCATTTGATGTGCATCATGGAAAAACAAGACCGCGCCGCGATCACTCAGGTGATGCGGGATTTTGCTGTCCGTGAAGATAGACAAGAGTTAGGGCGAAATATTAAACCTCGTTTTGATGTTAAGCCGGTACTCAAAAGCAAAGGCACCATCACCAGTTATTTAACCAAATACCTGGGTAAGAACGTGCGCGGCAGCAACATTAAAGGAAAGTTGGATAAAGAAACCGGTAAGCCGATAGTCAGTAAAGAAACCGGGCAACCGTTGGGCGACGATACCGAAAGGGCCGTTGCCTGGGCCTCTCTTCACGGTGTCCAGCAATTCCGTTTTTTTGGCATTCCCTCCCGCCAGGTATACCGCGAATTACGGATGTTAGCCGGCCAGCTCCGGCGCAAGGCAGAAGCCAAAGCCCTAAAGATGGAAGCCGCCGCCGCAACCAAGGACGAAACCGGTTTAGGTAAGGTCTGGTTATGGAAAAAAGTGCTGGCTAATAAAGACATGGATGATGTGCTGGCCGCAGCGGATGCCGGCTGTATGGCGACGTACATCCTAAAACAAGGCGGCGTGCTGGAACCTCGCAAAAATCACCTTATCCGCACCGCTTATATTGAGTCTGAAACGCCTAACGATTACGGCGAACACGGCACCAAAATTTATGGCATCTGGTCACCAAGCCTGGGCGACCGCTCACGCGTTTGTATTCATAGCGATAACTGGAAGATGGTACGCAAGACTGCCAGCGATGACAGCCAAACCAAGGCCACTCCTGTGGCCGTAGACGTTGACCTTGATTTTGATTTTGCAGTTGGGGGCGGCGTTATCGCCCCTCGGACTCGTGGCAATAACTGTCCCCACCCCGACGACGAAGCCCCAAAGCAGCGTAAAAAACGCACAACACCACCGCCTGATTTAAGTGATTTTTCCAAAATAACGTTCACCCAACGGCGAGAAATGCGTGAGCGATTGCGGAAATTGCCGCCGCCGAGGTATGGCGGTGACGATAAACCCAAAGAACCCCGATCACCGCCAGTCAGTGAGCGAATAATTTCGCCTGAAATGTGCCAAAAAATCGACCAGGCCATGCAGCGTAGCGGCTGGGTATTGGAAAAATGGCAAATCAACGTCTTAGCCAGGGGGAGCAATCTGTCATTACCAAACACAATGACCGTCCGACTTGACCAGGAACGCTGGGAACAAGGGGAAGTGAAGCTGATTAAATTATTTGAGGCTTATCGAGCACAGACATAATCCCAACCTGACAGTTGTCTTGGTGCAAAAAAAATAACATAGAAAAATCATTTGATTCTCTATTTATCGATAATAATTGATATATTGCTCGATTTTAGATGAAGGAACATTTAGCTTTATCAGTAATGCGACTTTCAGAAGGATTTCAGTACTCTGTAAATATATGGAAATTTTCTCGGAGGTTTCTATGAACAAAGGCTGATGTATAATCTTATTTCTAGATTCGCATATTTCTCTAATATTTATATCTTTAAGTTTGAATTTTTCTATCATTGATTCTGGTAGGCTGCGTATGAAATGCTGGATGCAGCTTTCGGTATTGTGCTTTTTTCTGTTTGCACTTTTTATTGCTCTTAAAAACCTCTGAAGAGAAACTCCTGGGAATTGATTCGATAACAACCTCTTTGACCTTATAAGTAAAACTGATAATTTATCTTCATTAGCATAACTAGAGTTTATTAATGTAATTTTTTCAAGTATTCTATAATACCCTAAGAACTTTTCTTCATCATTGTGAATCATGGAATATGTCACGTATTTTTTAATTAACTCTTTAATTTCATAATTATTATGGTTGAAGTAGTCCTCCCAAATTAACTCAGGGAAGCTTTCCTCTGAATCATCGCGATAAGGGCTAGAGTAGGGTAAAGTCATACCATTTAGAATGAGTTTATTAGATCCTTTTTTTTCAGCAAGATATAATTGTGTATAATCATTCCAATAATCATTGGGACTTTGTGTTTTAATGTTTGAAATATTAATTTCATCACCAATTAAAAACCTTAGTAACATATATAAATCAATATATCTTTCAATTAAAACATCAAAACTAACAGGCTTCTCGAAAGTAATTTTTATGTGCGGGTCTACCTCCATTCCTACAGTGTGTAGGCCATTTAAACCGCCGTATCTGTATGAATAATAGAGACCAAGACTTCCAAGTCCAGCGATAGTTTTTTCAAATTCGACACATTCATCTTGGCTGGGTAATCTATTGCTAAGCCCATGTGCTATTATATTATTTAGTTTACGAGTGCAGCCCGACCATTTTTTAATACCTTCCCCATGGATGCTAAGGTTAGTAAATAAATTATTTTCGCATAATATTTGTTCTGAATATAAAAATCCTTGAGCAGTAAATGAATAATCACTAAAACTTTCATCTGACTCTGTATGCATGCATGAAATATTATTTAAATTTAGGCCGAACAGGAGGTAGTGGCTTAGGCCTCCTTTGAAAACTAATGAATTAAAAGAGGTGTTATCCAAAGCATTAATATTGATTTTACCTTTAAAATCAACCAAGCGGATGTGAATCCCTTTATCATTTAAAGTTAGCTCCGAAAAATAGCTTTCATTTTCAATTATTACATAACCTTTAATAATTTCGTTAAAAATTTCAGTGTGATAATTAATCTGTTCCATAACTTATTACTACCCCTAAAATTTTAAATTAAATTTTATTTTTTAATACTCCCTGCAACTCCTGTAAGTCTACTACTTTTTAAGGTCACATACTTTTGAGTTTATGACATTTTTATGCATCAATAATACCCTTTCGTTATCGTATTAAGTAAACAGTAAAATGCTTGCTTTTCGCTCTTGGCAGTCTGATGTGGTTGTTGCTGATGGCTTTGTACCAGAAGCGGATACGCTAACATAGTGCTATGATAATTTATGGAAATCAGGTCAAAGTATCCCATATTTTTCAAGGAGAAGTTGCAACGTGAAAGTGGTTTTTAATATCAATGGGAAAAAAGTCCCGCTCCAATCTTTGCAGTACATAAGCAAAGAAAACCAGCTCGAAGTAATGCGTAATTGGTTTTTTGAGAACTTCGAAGACCCCGCGAATGCTTGCCCTTATGAATCCCGAGAAGGCGGGTATGCTTACATTTATGGCGGCCCATATGACGCAAGCGAAGAGTTGCAAGCGATGTTTGATAACTACGTAAAGTCCGATTATATCAATGAGTTAGTAGGCGAGTTGCAAGAGCACTGTTACGACTGGTCAGGCAATTCCAATAACATTGATGATTGGTACGATGAAGACTTGTACGATGCAGTAACTTCTTCCGAAGAACCTTTTGTTAAGTTCGTTAAGAATATTGAAGGAATAAAGTCACTGGCAAAAAGCGAATCTAAAGATGAGCGAAAAGATCATCTGCTTAGTCTCTTGTACACCAACGTCATTACAGCCTTGGAAACGATTTATGTTGAGTTATTCATTAACTCTATAGAGAAAGATGAGTCCTATATCGCCGATTTTATAGAAAACGGTAAGACGGAGTTCAAAGTAAGCAAAGAGATTATAGCTTTACCGTTCAAAGGTGAGCCTATTGAAAAAATAAGGGAGGAGCTAATCAAAGCTATTAAGGAGCATTTGATTAGTGCAAGCTGGCATAACACAGACCTAGTTGTGAAGCGTTACAAGGCTACGTTTGACATTAAAGTCCAAAGAGACTGGCCGATAGAGGCGATTCAAAATGCAACGCTAAAGCGCAACCATTTAGTACATCGTGGCGGTAAGGATAAAGACGGCAACCCAGTAGTGATTACTGAGCAAGATTTAGAACAATTGCTGGATCATGCAATGTCTCTTGGGAAAAAATTGTACGATAACCTCGACAATGAAATACAGAAAAAAGCCCATATGGATGAGTACGAATTTTGAGCGAGGAGGGGGTGTTCCGCGCTGAATCATACAATTAAACAAAACCCGCCGTTCGGCGGGTTTCTCTTATCCTGGCTGACCTTGCAACAAATCTAGCGCTATTTGCCTTTCATCCGGCTTCAACATGTCAAGCAAAGCCATAACCAATTTACTCCCCGTTAACCCGCTGGGGCTGAGTGAGTGCGAGAACACCGCGTTAAATACAAAGGTATGGCCGCACTCTACATTGGAACAAGCACAATACAGGTCGGCTATTTTGACATCTTTCCATTCTGTTTTGCGGATAATTGCGGGTGCGCGGCATTCCGTGCATTTAATCTTGAACATTCGCATATTAACCACTCCGAAAGCTAATTCTGTTAACTTCCGTGATTTTAGCTTAATTCTGCTCACTTTTCGCCCCTTTCAGTGTTATCCGTGTCTTTATCTTCTTTAAATCGCAGGTGTAAATGGGCGGGTATTTCGAGGTCGGTATTCACGGCGCGCATAAATTTATTTTGTACCGGTAACACTTCATCTTTTCGGTAAGTGGATCGGGCCTTGTCCGGGTCACCCATTACGGCCCCATTGGGCGGGATAATCCCCGCGAGGCCAGCCGGGAAGCGGTGCGCGGTAAGAATGTCCTGGGCGGTGATGCTTTTAACATTAGAAAATTCATCTTTGGCGCTCACTTCACCAATAGATATTAATTTAATCCCCTCCGGGTCACCTTTGGGAATACTGATAAACATATTTCGGAAGTTACCCACCCCTTTACTCTGTTCTATCTTTTCCTTTATTTCCTGCTCGACTTCTGTGCTGATGCTGGGGTCATTGGCATACAGAATAAAACCCATATGTGCGCCATTATGGTAATAGCGGCGGCGAAATATTGTAGCCTCGGAATTAAGCAAAACCGAATGAATGCCGCCGATATAATCCGGCAAGCCATAAATTTGTTGCTGGGGATCGTACTGCGACAAAAATATAATATCGTCCGGGGAATAAACGAGCGGTTCATCCTTTTGTAAAACAACAAATTCACCTGACTTGCGCCGGCGCGTATAGAGTGAGGGCAATGGCACCAGGTCGATAACTTCCCCCCAAAAATTACGCACTTTTAAAATAGCTACATCACCAAACAGGTAATAATTAAAACCCGCCGCCTCAATATTGTCGGTCGTTAGCCCACCGCCCAGATAATCACTAACGAGCATGTTACGCCTGGCATAGAGAACGCCGCCATGTTGGCCGTTAAGATTGGGTAATTGTGCGAGGGCGAGACGGTCTATCGGCAGTCGCCAATGGTCGAAATCGTTGTCGTACCATATTTCACTGTAATCAGTACCGGTGGTTAATATCGGTTCAGGCTCCCCAAATGAAATCACGCTGCTACGCCCAGGGGTGAAATCCTCGGTTTTCTTGGCTTTTTGGGGCTTGCTGCTGTACTGGCGTCCGCGTTTCTTTTTAGTTGTCATGCTGCTTTTCCAAAGGCCCAGGTAGACGGGCGATCATATTCATAGTCGAGGGGTTCATTAATCACAGCGTGAGAAATGGCAAAAAATACGTCGGCGTGGCCGGTCGCGTCTGACCGTTCAGCCACAAAAGTAAGCGCGTTACCGCTGCCGGTTGTCGTGCGTCTAATCGCCATAAAGCTGGCGGCAATCTCGGCCCGTTCCTGGCTGTTCTCGTCGGTGGCGTCCTTGCTCCATTCGATGCGGTGGCGCTCGACCGTATCAACCATTTTCAGCACCAGGCGGGTTTTACTTTCCACACTGTATAAAATCGGGGTGGCCTCCCTGGGCGCGAATTTGGTGACCAGGTCATAAACGCCGCGACCAATGCCAGTCACGTCAATACCGATATAGGTGACGTTATAGCGGCGCATCAGTTGCTTTATCTGTTCAGCTTGCCAGGTGAAATTCAGCCCTTGCCAGTAGAACACCGCCAGGACGCGGAAGCGCTCGCCGTCATACATGGGCGGTGCGACAATCACAAAGGTGGAGTTATCACCGGAACGAGACGGGTCAAAACCGCACCACACTTCACGGTTGCCAAAGGGGCGGGCGGCTTTAATGTCGTGGTCTTGCCACATGCCGGCATCCACGGCGCACTTTTCCAACTCGGAAAATTTAAAAACGGCGTCTTTACTGTCCACAAACTGGCACATATACAGCATCGCAAACGCAGTCGCGTTGTACTTGTTACGCAGCCGCTCAATATTGACCAGGGCGCTTAATCCACCTTTGATCGCATCTTCCATCGTGATGATGTAGCGCCATTGACCATCAGGGCAAAGGATGCCAGCTTTGCGCATTTCACTTTCTTTCGGGAACTTGGCCTTTTTCCGGCTGGCGTCATCTTCTCGCCAGGCGTCACCCGTCCAGATGGGGTAAGCCTGATGTGTTTTCGCGCTCGGCGTTGAAAAGTAAGTGGTGCGCCATTTGTTTTGTGTCGCCATCGCTGACGCGGTTTCATGGAAACGCCCGAACTTAGGTATCCAGAATATTTCGTCACCGTACAAATGGCCGTTGAAGCCCTGGGACGTGTTGGCATTGGTAGACAGAAAACGCAATACTGCCCCGTTGCTCAGTTTGATCGGGTTACCGGTCAGCGTAATACCAAAAGCCTGTTGAGCAATTTCGACAATATAAAATTTGAAGATTTCAGACTGCGCGCGCGACGCAGAGAAAAACACCTGGCGATCGCCGGTTATCCGCGCCGGCCATGTGGGATGTGAATATATCTGTTACAGCGCCAGCACCGTATCAAATGTAGTGACAGCCACCGCCTTTGGTGCATCGCTGATGGAGAAAAACTAATGTCACAAACTGCGATTACTTTTGCTTTTGAGCAATGGAAAGCCCAGGAGGCCGCCACCGGTAATCTGGTGGTGTTGGATGAGTTTGTTCTGGCCTATGTGCCAGACCTCGATCATTCGGTACCTATTGACCGTGCCGAAACATTGCCGCCAGTAGCGCAAATTGTTCACCGTCAGAGCGTCAATAAAATTGGTGTAGTCAATGAAAATGCGGTGGTGTATTCCGTCACATTAGGGACAGAAATCGGTGATTTTGATTTTAACTGGATCGGGCTGGTTAATAAGGCCAGCGGCACGGTAGCGATGATTGTCCATGCGCCAACCCAGCGTAAAGTCGCCAACGTGACCGGCCAACAAGGTAACGTCCTGACCCGTTCTTTTTTGATGGAGTACAACGGCGCAGCCACTGAAACCGGCATCACCACCCCGGCAGAGACTTGGCAAATAGATTTTACTGCCCGACTGACCGGCATTGATGAAATGCAGCGGTTAATCAATGTGGATAATTACGGCCCCGGCGCATTTTTTGGTACGGGCTACCTGGTGGCTAAAGCCGGTTCACAATTCTTTGTGACCAAAGGCACGGGTTACATCGGTGGTATTCGCGCCGAATTGCCCGCTAATCGCAATATTGCAGTACCCGCAGCGGCGACCAAAGTTTGGGCTGATGTCAGCTTGCAGGGCAACATTACCAGCCAGTGGGAGGCTGTGATAAAAATCACCGTCGCGCCAACGCTTGATAATTACAGCCAATCCGGCTTTATGCACTATGTGTTTGCGGTCGCCAGTATCGACGCCGCCGGCAATATTACCGATTTGCGTCCCAAAGGCACATTGATCGAACAGGAAGTTGGTGACGCATTGGCTCTACACGAAAAATCGCGCAATCACCCCGATGGCACGTTAACAGCTAAAGGTTTTGTTCAGCTAAACAGTGATATTGATAACGACAGCGAAACACTCGCGGCGACGCCTAAAGCGGTAAAAAAAGCGGTGAACGCGGCAGTCATTGCTATGGGTGACCATGTTCAGAATGAAAATCCTCATGACCAATATTTGCAGATTCATAATTTATTGTCTGAGATTGTCGCGTTAGGGCCGACAGCGGTTGCCCAACTGTTTACTAATCTTGGCTTAGGTAATGCGGCTAAATTGAATGTAGGAACAACGGCTGGAACCGTAGCCGCAGGTAACGACACCCGCATTGTCAATGCTATCCAGTCTACCAATACCGCCATTAGCCTGCCCGGTACGTTAAAAACAGTCGGAACAATAAACGGCTCCACTATTACGGCATCTGGAAATATTGCCGCCGGCAACGGCTCCGCATGGTTACCCGCAGATGGCAATGTTTATGGCCCAATATGGGGCGGCTATCTATCCAATTACCTTGGGGGGATTAGCAATCAGGCAAACAGTTATGGCGTTGTTGCTTTGGCTCGTGGTGCACGCCGGGTTATCGGTCAGACAGAATCATCGGCGGGAACATTTCTGGTTTATTCATTCGGGACAGGTAGCGCTGTAGAGCGACCAATATTTATGCAACGCGTTAGCGGGGCATGGGTGCAAATGGGCGGGGATATCGGCTAATGAAAACATTACAGCATTATAAAAACTTCACCATTGCAACGCAGGAATACGACCCGGAGTTACGTGGCATAGTGATTTATCACATTGATGAAGAGGGCCGTGACTGGTATGAACTGCAAAAGACCTTTCGTGAAGATACGATAAAAGTTGCCTATAACTCGCAGGGGTTTGTTTGTAGTGTGTCTGAGCATGTTTACGCTATCGCTCCTACCGGGTTGTCTGTTGTTGAGGTTGAATCACTGCCAGATAATTTTTCGCTAGAATGGGCTGCTTATGAGTATCTCAATGGTGAAGTGGTGATGCGCATTCCCTCAACAGCGGAAATTACCGCCGCTGCAGACGAGCGCCGCAAAGAGCTGATGAGTGAAATCTCTGTTGAGCTGGCGACTTTGAAGGATATCGCTGAAAGCGGCAGTGCTACCGAGTCAGAGCTTACCCGATTGGCGGCGCTGAAACAGTACCGCATTGCCTTACTGCGCCTTGATGTTAATCAGGCCTGGCCGGAATTACCCGCATGACATGGCGTAAATCATTACTGCGCATCCCGCCCAATCTGGCCCCGGTCACGTGTTCCACCGTAGCCGCTCACCCCTGGGCGTTTGGTGTGGGCCAGACGGAGAAGTCAGGCTCGTTTTTGAGTCCGGCCAATGCCATTAATGCACTCGCCAGCCGGTTGGCCGGCACTGACAATAATCAGGATGTGCTGATATTGCTTATCACGGCCAATACCCTGGGTGAATTTATTACGTTGCTGACTGCCGCCAGCGACGTGTTCCCCATCCCGGCATTAACCCAGGTTCAGCGACGAGCCAAAGCCGCGTTAAGTCTGGAGGCCAGTAAAATGCAAATCCCCGCGCGCCCTGGTGGCCTACCCGCCGCCGCGCCGCTATCTGTTACTACCGCGCGCCAGGCATCCGGGGCGCAAGCCCTGCAAAAAGCGATCAGTGATACCGCAGCCGGCAGCAGTAGCGCGGCTATCGGTTCAGCCTTGACCGCATTTAGCCAACAGCGCGCCGCGCTACTGGCCGAGGCAAAAAACAGCCTGGCACAATTGCAGGCGTCCAGTGTGCCGGTTTGGTCATTGTCAGTGGAGAGCAACACGCAAACGGCAATCGCTGAGATGAAAAAAGACATTCCCGACAACCAGGCCATATTCAGCCTGGCAATAATGTTTGTGGGCGACGATTTAGCCCCACTGCGCGCAATGGTGGTCAATCATGAGTGATGTCGTCACGCTGGCCCTTGATGGAGAAGCTATCTTATTAAAAAACATTCTGGTGACGCTCACCATGCAGATACAAGACAAAGACCAGAGCGGACAGGCCAGCAGTACCAGCAAATCAGAACAAGGCACCAAGGGTAAAGAGTTACGCGTATCTGGGTTAATTAATTACACCAATCCCGCCATGTTGACGCGAATTTATAGCCTGGCCGAAGCCAAGAACAGTGACGGCAGTAAAAAGCGCTATCGTGTCGCCCACTCATTAGCTCAGGCGGTCAAATTTCGGGAAGCCACCTTTACCAGCGGTGTGGATGCCGCAGAGCAAACCGATAAAATGGCCTGGCTGGTTAATTTTACTCTGGCTGAATATTCCAGCGTGGCCGAACGTAAAGCCCAACAAGCCAGCAAGGGTGGTAAAAATGCCACCATTCAAACGGCGGGCGGTACTGCGAGCGCGTCAGACGGCGAGACAGCAGAAAGCCGATCATGGTTTGAAAGTGTGCTGCAAAAGGTCGATAACGCTATCGGCCCAGCCGGGGGGAGCGCATGAAATCCGTTGTGACATTACGCATTGGCGATGATGAAATCCCCGCCAATAACTTAAACCTTTCGCTCTCACTCAATGGGTGCGGTCTGGGTTTCATCACTGCATTAACTGACCAGGAGTGTACCGGTAAATTAGTGCGGTTGGATTTGGGCTATAACACCTCGATTTACCGTTGGCTAACCGGATTTGTTGAACGTAGCGCGCCGGCTGAAAATGGCGCGCAACGACTACTTGTGCGGGAGCTGGTTGGCGTGTTCGAGCGTTCGTGGCCGTGCTCACTGCAACACCCCACATTACGCGATGTTACCGACGCGGTCGGCAAAGCAACCAACATGCGTTTTGTATTACCGGAAAATGCCGCTTATACCGATACCCCGATCCCCCATTTCCAGCACAATGGTAGCGGTAACCAATTGATGCTCAATTTGGGGCGCGCGTTCAGCATCCCGGATTATGTCTGGTACCAACTGTCTGACGGCACCGTCTATGTCGGCAGTTATGCCGATTCTCGTTTTGCACAAACGCCGGTTGATATTCCGCAGGAATTCGCCCAGGGCGGCGGCGGTGGCAACAGTCTTACCTTGCCACTTATTCCGGCGATCCGTCCGGGTGTGATTGTGAATGACCGGCGTATCACCAAGGTAGATGTGAGCGACGACACCATGACATTGAGCTGGACGCCGTTAAACAGTCAGGGCCAGCCGGCGCAGAAATCCCCGGAACAGCGCCAGATTGAAAAACTTTATCCAGAATTGGGGGCAGGGTTACATTTGCCTCGTCGTGCGCGGGTGATGAGTCCGACCGATGCCGCCGAGCTGGGCGACCCGTCCGACCCATTCCGGCCACGTTATGCCGTCAATGTTCAATTGCTGGACGAGAACGGCAACGCCGCCGCTGGCGCGCAGGAATATAACGCGGTACCGCTTCCCATACCGATGGCCGGCAGTGAGGGCGGCATGTTCCAGTTCCCGCCAGAGGGGACATTGGTAGAAATTGGTTTTGCTGATGGCCGGCCAGATAAGCCGATGATTAGGCAAATACTGTCTGAGGGATTATCACTGCCCGCAGTGAAACCGGGCGAACAGTTACAACAGCAGCGCGCCGGCGTCAGTCAGCGCGTGACGGTTGACGGCAGTTGGCAGCGCGATACTGACCAGGCGATTGAGGAAACCAGCAGCCGGCGCAGTGTGACCAGTGACGAGGAAAGCCGTACCACCACGACCCGCAACACCACGGTAAAAGCCAATGACAGCACCACGGTACTGGGAACTAAAACCCTGATGGCTGGGCAAGTGGTACAGCTTGCCGAGGGTGACTATTCAATAGGTACATCAGCCAATATGGTGACCAAGGTCGGCAAAGACAAAAATGACGATGTTGGCCAGAATCAAAATATCACCGTTGGCCAGAACCAAACAACAGATATCGGCGGCGCGCTGACTGAGAAAATCGCCGGCATTCGGCGCAGTGTGGCCGCAGCCCAGGAACTTATCGCGCCATCGGTGCGCCTAGGTACCGATGATATCAATGTACTGACATTGTTAACCGATACGCTGGATGTGATCCAAACCCTGGCAAACCAGACCGCCAGTCATACCCATACCAACACCGGTGGCCCACTGAATGCCGGCGATTTCACCGCCACAGCCAACCGCACACAAGCCCTTACCACTAAGTACAGCCCCTTTATTGCCTAGCTGACATCGAGCACAGACAGAAACGTCTGTGCTTCAGCAATCATCAAACCCCCTGTAATGCCTTACAAACGATTTAAGCCATAAAACAAGCCACCACAACACCAACAATTCGATCTCGCCACCTGCGCACGTGGGTGAATCTACAGTCTACATACGGAAGCACTCGCGGGACGAAATCGGCGCTACACCGCACCCGCCTGCACGATTTGGATCTTAAAAATTTTGCAAAAGTTTTGAGGGGCAAACAAAGCTGCCAGAGCGCGCCGCCGCTGGGCTGTTGCTGTTCGAATGGTTTTGCACTGGTCGCCAACATTTGCAACAGTTTGCAAAATGTCGCGGCTATCAGCTTGCTAACCTTTTGGTTAACCTCATGTTTTAAAAGGATCTCTTTTGGATTCCGCGACGATCAAATAAAAACTGCGAGGGTATTTTCATCAGAGTTTAAAATGCGGTGAAGCCATGCGCCGCAAGGCTTGCGGGTGAGTTTGAGCCAAAAAGGTTTTTGCAATAACATGCGTGAAAAGATCTCGCATGGATCGTTAAAGGGGGAGGGGAAACAGCTAGCCAGCGCGCTAGAGAAAAAAGGAGTGTATCGATTCTGTGATGATTCTGCGGGTAATAAAAAGCCCCGCAGGCGGAGCTAGTTTTGTCGATGTGGTCAATATGTGGACGAGACCAGAAATTAATCCTTTAATTTCAACTTGTTAACCTTATTTAAAAGTCACCAAGTACTGACATAGCAGGATTTCTCCAATGCTGGATGAATAAAGGCCCCACTAAAGTGGAGCCTTTAAGTTTATGCCATTTTACTGCGGCAGGGAATTATATCGACTGTGTAAAGGTACGAGTAATCACATCCTGCTGTTGTTCTTTAGTCAGTGAGTTGAAACGAACAGCGTAACCTGACACACGGATAGTCAACTGCGGATATTTTTCCGGGTTTTCCATCGCGTCTAACAGCATTTCACGGTTCATTACGTTCACGTTCAGGTGCTGACCACCTTCGATGGACGACTCGTGATGGAAGTAACCATCCATCAGACCTGCCAGGTTAGCTTTACGAACTTCATCGTCTTTACCCAGCGCGTTTGGCACGATAGAGAAGGTATAAGAAATACCATCTTTCGCATAAGCAAACGGCAGTTTAGCAACGGAGGTCAGAGAGGCAACAGCACCTTTCTGGTCACGGCCGTGCATTGGGTTAGCACCTGGACCGAATGGAGCACCAGCACGGCGACCATCTGGAGTGTTACCGGTTTTCTTACCATAAACCACGTTAGAGGTAATGGTCAGTACAGACTGAGTTGCTACTGCACCACGGTAAGTACGCAGCTTCTGAATTTTCTTCATGAAGCGCTCAACCAGGTCACAAGCGATATCATCGACGCGTGAGTCGTTGTTACCAAATTGTGGGTATTCGCCTTCGATGTTGAAGTCAACAGCCAGGCCATCAGCATCACGGATGGTGCTTACTTTGGCATATTTGATAGCAGACAGTGAGTCAGCTGCCACAGACAGACCAGCGATACCACACGCCATAGTGCGATAAACATCACGGTCATGCAGTGCCATCAGCGCAGCTTCATAGCTGTACTTGTCATGCATGTAGTGAATGATGTTCAGCGCAGTAACGTATTGTTTAGCCAGCCAATCCATAAAGTGGTCCATGCGTTCCATGACTTTGTCATAGTCCAGCACGTCATCCATCATTGGCGCTTCTTTCGGGCCAACCTGAATTTTCAGTTTTTCGTCAACGCCGCCGTTGATTGCATACAACATGGTTTTCGCCAAGTTGGCACGGGCACCGAAGAACTGCATTTGTTTACCAACAATCATCGGGCTAACACAACAAGCGATGGCATAGTCATCGTTGTTGAAGTCAGGGCGCATCAGATCATCGTTTTCATACTGTACAGATGAAGTATCGATAGACACTTTAGCTGCATATTTTTTGAAGTTCAGTGGCAGTTTTTCTGACCACAGAATAGTCATGTTCGGCTCTGGAGACGGCCCCATGGTGTACAGGGTGTTCAGGAAGCGGAAGCTGGTTTTAGTGACCAGAGTACGACCATCAACGCCCATACCGGCCAGGGACTCAGTTGCCCAGATTGGGTCACCAGAGAACAGCTCATCGTATTCAGGAGTACGCAGGAAGCGAACCATACGCAGTTTCATAACCAAATGGTCAATCAGTTCCTGAGCTTCGATTTCAGTCAGTTTACCTTCTTTCATGTCACGTTCGATGTAAACGTCAAGGAAGGTAGAAACACGACCGAAGGACATTGCAGCGCCGTTCTGGGATTTAACCGCAGCCAGATAGCCGAAGTAAGTCCACTGTACAGCTTCACGCGCATTAGTCGCAGGACCGGAGATATCACAACCATATTTGGCTGCCATTTCTTTGATCTGACCCAGAGCACGATGCTGTTCAGCAATTTCTTCGCGCAGCTGGATAGTCATTTCCAGGTCTTTACCGTTTTCCAGATCATCCTGCAGAGAGTTGAACTGAGCCAGTTTGTCTTTCATCAGGTAGTCGATACCGTAAACGGCTACGCGACGATAGTCACCGATGATACGGCCACGGCCATAAGCATCTGGCAAACCAGTCAGTACCCCAGATTTACGGCAGTTCAGGATATCTTTGGTATAAACGTCGAACACACCTTGGTTGTGTGTTTTACGGTAGTCGGTGAAGACTTTTTTCAGTTGCGGGTCAAGTTCACGGCCGTAAACTTTGCAAGAGCCTTCTACCATTTTGATGCCGCCGAATGGGATCAGGGCACGTTTCAATGGTTTTTCAGTCTGCAAACCAACGATGGTTTCCAGATCTTTGTTGATGTAGCCAGCATCATGGGAGGTGATGGTCGCTGCTACGTCGGTATCGAAATCAACTGGCGCATGGGTGCGGTTTTCCAGTTTGATACCTTCCATAACTTGCGCCCACAGCTTGTCGGTCGCTTCGGTAGAGCCGGCAAGGAAGGACTCATCGCCTTCATAAGGAGTGTAGTTTTTCTGGATGAAGTCACGAACGTTTACTTCGTTCTGCCAATCACCTTTGGTAAAACCTTGCCATGCTTTGGCCAATTTTTCATTAAGTTCGGTCATAATGCATCTACCTTTTAATGTGAATTTCTTCGAAAACCGTGTGCGGCCACACTTAGTGCTGCTGGTCACCGCGCAGATAAATTACCCAGTAAGTCAAACCTACCAATAATCCGCCACCAATGATGTTACCGATAGTGACTGGGATCAGGTTATCAATAATAAAGTTACTTACGGTTAAGTGAGCAAATTGCTCAGGTGCTGCTCCTATGGATTGCCAAAACTCAGGCGAAGCGAAGTTTTTAATCACAATACCCATAGGGATCATAAACATATTTGCGATGCTATGCTCAAAGCCGCTGGCAACAAACATTCCCACCGGTAAAATCATCGCGAACATCTTGTCCATTATGGTACGGCCGGAGTAACTCATCCAAACCGCCAGGCAGACCATTAAGTTAGCCAAAATACCCAAACATACTGCTTCAATAAAAGTATGGTGCAATTTGTGGTCAGCGGTTTGTAAAACATTCAAACCCCATTGACCATTTGCCACAGTATATTGGCCTGCGAACCAAATAAGGCACACAAAGAATAGCGCACCGACCAGGTTCCCAACATAGACATTAACCCAGTTACAACCCAGTTGACGCCAAGTAATACGGCCACTGGCTTTGGCGACAGTTGTGAGCACGGTAGAAGTGAAAAGGTCACCGCCACATACCACCACTAACATTAGCCCCAGGGAGAAACAAATACCACCTACTAACTTGGCAAAGCCGAAAGGCACGCCTGCAGTTCCGGTAGTCGCTGTAATATAAAAAACAAACGCAATTGAAATAAACACACCAGCAGTAATCGCTAAATAAAAGGTTTTTAGCGGATGCTTGGTGGCTTTATAGACACCGGCATCTTCGGCTACTTTAGCCATTGCCGCAGGTAATAATGCATCGAAGGGGTTGTCAGCTTTCACACTAACTCTCTCTTAAGGGTTAATAAAGCACAACGAGATACTAGCAAAGCAGTATAGCGTGAAAATTGATGTGGATCATATTGCGCGAGTTTAGTTGGCTCTAAAACACCACAAAATGTGTGCTTAATGAGGTTAACTATTTGATTTTTAATATGAAAAAATATTTTAAGATTTACAAAAAATTTTGAGCGACCTGTTTTAAAGCCGTTGAGAACGTTAAGTAAAAAGAGTGTTTGTAGCTATTTTTATTATTTACCGTCATTAAAAATTAACTATTTATTCACCTCTTTGTCTATTTTATCTGGTGAACAAATAATGTTTGTTTAAAGGTGCTGTTTTTTACCCGAAGTGGCGTCAGAAAATAACGTTTTTTTATGACAAAAACAATTATTGTCTCTGGTGATTTGTATTTATTTTCGTCAGGAATAATTGCAGTAATAAATAGAAGGGCAGAATCAAGGCGTAAAAACTAAAACATAAAAAGAGGTAAAGCGACATTTGCCGCTTTACCTGATGGAGCTTATGCGCCTTTAGTCCAATAACGGCGTTTAGCCGCTTGTAACTTGGCGTAGGCACCGAGCAGCGCCTGATGCGCTGGCAGAGCTTTCAAATCTTCATCCACACTGAACAGGCCATTAAAGCGCTCTTCACCGGCTAATGCTGCAGATGCCGCATCTACCGCTTCCTGACCATACATTTTCACAAAGGCACTGTGATATTGCATTGGTTCGCGATCTGGCTCTTGGGTCAGCAGCAGCAAGGTTTGCAGGCAACGGTAATAATTTGCCTGTTTTGCGGTGAAGACCGAAGAGTTGAAATCTTGTGTCCATTCCACCCAGATCAGCGCTTGCTCCAGATCACCACCGGCTAATGCCAGCATGGATTTCAGTTCACCGACACGCAGGGTATACCAGCCGTTATCTTTACCGGAGGCGATACCGAGCAGCTCGCGCACACGGGCAAAATCATCCAGACCGTCGTCATCCAACTTCTGAATGAGTTCCAGATACTGTTCTGGTTGCCACTCAGTGTCTGGTAGCGCCAGAATGGTGTCACGGAGATGCACACCCATGGTGTTGTTGGCCATCAGCAGGTCTTCGGCAGGATAGATATCTGACATTCCTGGCACCAGAATACGGCAAGCATAAACCCCTAAGTGTTCATAATCAGCGATATACACTTCAGCATCTTCTTGCTTGAAGATAGCCATCAAGGTTGCGAACTCTTCTTCTGTGGTGCCTTTAAAGCTCCAGTCGACAAACGGATAGTCGGCATCTTCTTTAAACATGTCCCAACTGATCAGACCGCTTGAATCGATAAAGTGCGTTTCCAGATTGGTATGCTCAGCCACTTCTTCGTCATCAAAAGTCGGTGCAGTAAACACATCCAGATCTTTCAGGCTGCGGCCCTGCAATAACTCAGTCACCGTACGTTCAAGGGCCACACCAAAGTCTGGATGCGCACCGAACGAAGCAAAACAGGTGCCATTTGATGGGTTAAACAGCACCACACAAATAACCGGATAAGCGCCGCCTAAAGAAGCATCGTAAGAGAGAATTGGGAAACCTTCTTCTTCCAGCTTGGCAATAGCCTCCACCACCCCCGGGTAGCGATTGAGCACTTCAACCGGGATTTCTGGCAAGCTGATGGACTCGGCAATAATGCGATTTTTCACCGAACGTTCAAACACTTCTGACAATGCTTGCACGCGGGCTTCGTTAGCGGTGTTCCCCGCAGACATGCCATTAGAAACATACAAATTGCCAATAATATTCATTGGGATATAGACAGTTTCTAAATCTGACTGGCGGGTGAAAGGCAATGAGCAGATACCCCGCTTGGCATTACCTGACTGTAAATCCACCAGATCACTGGCCAGTAACTCTTGCTCTGGATCGTAAAACGCCAACAGACGCTGATCCAAAATCCCCTCTGGCAACAGGTCATCCTCAGGAATTGGGAACCATTTCTCGTTCGGATAATGAACGAAATCGCCCTCGGCAATACCTTTACCCAGATAGAAATCGGCAAAGAAATAGTTGGTGGATAAGCGCTCGAAATATTCACCCAAGGCCGAAGCCAGTGCTGCTTTCTTGCTGGCACCTTTGCCATTGGTAAAGCACAGCGGGCAGTCACGATCGCGGATATGTACCGACCAAACGTGAGGAACTGGGTTCAGCCAGGAGGCTTCTTCAATATTAAAACCGAGGTCGCTCAGTTTTTGCTGAAAGCGGGAGATGGAGTCTTCCAGCGCGGCGTCTTTGCCGGGAATAAAGGTTTGAGTCATTGTCTTCACTTTTTGGCGGTACTAAAAACGCGCAATCATACGGGGTTTTAGCTAATAGCTCCACGTATTCCTAAAGCACAGCAAATGTCACAGTTTTGGTATGGATATTCCGGATAATTCACTAGCTTATAAATAATGGAGTCATAATATGAAGTCTATAAAGCTAACTGTCTTAGCCGGAATCTTAGCAGGGATCAGCGGTTCGGCCTTTGCTCTACCCAATATAACCTTGTTGGCAACCGGGGGAACTATCGCTGGTGGCGGTGATTCAGCCACCAAATCTAACTATACCGCGGGCAAAATTGGGGTCGATGCCCTGGTTAATGCGGTGCCAGAAATGAAAAAACTCGCCAATATTCAAGGTGAGCAAGTGGTAAATATCGGCTCTCAAGATATGAATGACGAGGTTTGGCTGAAATTGGCGAAGAAAATTAATGCCGATTGCGCTAAAACCGACGGCTTCGTGATTACCCACGGTACCGATACCTTGGAAGAGACGGCGTATTTCCTCGATTTAACTGTCAATTGTGATAAGCCCGTGGTGATGGTTGGGGCGATGCGCCCGGCAACCGCCTTGGGTGCTGATGGCCCACTGAATCTCTATAATGCGGTAGTGGTTGCCAGTGATGCCAATTCAGCTAAACGCGGTGTGTTGGTTGCCATGAATGACCAGGTAATGACTGGCCGTGATGTTATGAAAACCAATACCACCTCGGTGCAAACCTTCCAGTCACCGAACACTGGCCCATTGGGCTATATCTATGATGGTAAAGTTAATTATCTGCATCAGCCCGCACCAAGACAGCCTGCTTTCGATATCAGCAAGCTGAATACCTTACCGAAAGTTGGCATTATCTATAACTATGCCAATGCCTCTGATTTACCCGCCAAGGCTTTGATTAGCGACGGTTATCAGGGAATTGTTAGTGCCGGTGTTGGCAATGGCAATCTTTATCATACGGTGTTCGATACCTTGGCAACTGCGGCACATAACGGTGTTGCCGTGGTGCGTTCATCTCGCGTGCCCACAGGCTCTACTACGGAAGATGCTGAAGTTGACGATACCAAGTATGGCTTTGTTGCTTCCGGCGCACTTAATCCACAAAAAGCGCGGGTATTGTTGCAATTGGCACTGACACAAACGCAAAAACCGCAAGAAATTCAAAAACTTTTCCACACCTATTGATTTAGCCAATCTTTAACGGAGGTTGCGGCCTCCGTCTTTTTATTACCTGTAATCTGAAATAAAAACGCTAATACCTTCTGCCAGCTACCTTTAATGGGTATCAGGCAAGGATTTGTGTTTTTTTTTAGACTGCGGGAAAATAATAAATGAAAACCTTTGATTTCAACCGGATGGCTCTGGATAAGTTTCCTATTGAATTTTTAGCAGAGGTGGGTATTCGCTGCTTATTTACCTTTGTTTTAGTCTTTTTATTTCTCAAACTGAGTGGTCGCCGAGGTGTGCGGCAGATGTCGCTATTTGAAGTGGTGATCATTCTGACACTCGGTTCTGCCGCGGGTGACGTCACCTTTTATGAAGATGTCCCTATGCTGCCTGTCGTCACGGTATTTATCAGCATTATGATTTTGTACCGTCTGTCTACTTTTCTGATGTCGCGCAGCGAAAAAATACAGCAATGGATGGAAGGTAAGCCGCTGATTATTATCAGCGACGGTGTCTTTGTTTGGAAAACTATGCAGCAGGAAAATATTACCCATGACGAGTTCTTTATGGAGTTGCGTCAGCAAGGTGTGGAGCACCTTGGTCAGGTAAGGCTGGCAATTTTAGAGGTCAATGGGGCTATTAGCGTCTTTTTCTTCACTAATGAACAGGTTAAGCCTGGGCTGCCTGTCCTGCCAAAATGTTGCATCAAGCCATTGAGTCTCATCGAGAAAAAGGGTGAATATGCCTGTAGCCAATGTAGCCTCATTATTAGGCTATCAGCAGATTCACGGGCTACCTGCCAACGCTGCGGTCATCACCACTGGGTTGAGGCCTTGCACCATCAACGAGCAAAATGAGTTATCTATCGTGCCGTAGCGATAGTATGGGGCCACTTTTGGTGAATAATTTCAAATTAATAGCCAGTTAACGCACAGCCTGCTGTAGCCGAGGTTGAGAGTTTGCTCCTTGCCAGTGAATAACCGTTGCAGCAGGCGGACTCGGATGATAAAACCGAGTGATGGGTTATAACGATGGCAATCTCAGTAGAGTGTGGTGAGGGGAAATGACACAGGTTTATAATTTTAGTGCTGGTCCAGCAATGCTACCGGTTGAAGTTTTACGTCGTGCGGAACAGGAATTACGTAACTGGCATGGTCTGGGTACGTCGGTCATGGAAATCAGCCACCGCAGTAAAGAATTTATGCAGGTAGCTGAAGAGGCTGAAAAAGATCTGCGCGATCTGATGCAGATCCCAGCCAATTATAAAGTGTTATTTTGTCACGGCGGTGCACGCGCACAGTTTGCTGCGGTTCCACTGAATTTACTCGGTGACAGTAACAGTGCGGATTATATTGATGGCGGCTATTGGGCGCACAGTGCGGTCAAAGAAGCACAGAAATATTGCACTCCGAATGTCATTGATGTGACGACTCACGAGAATGGCGTCACTGGCATTCAGCCCATGAAACAATGGAAATTGAGTGATAATGCCGCCTATGTGCATTACTGCCCGAACGAAACCATTGATGGGCTTGCTATCGATGAAGAGCCTGATTTTGGTAACAAAGTGGTTGTCGCGGACTACTCCTCATCTATCCTTTCTCGCCCGATTGATGTCAGCCGCTATGGTGTCATTTATGCCGGTGCCCAAAAGAATATCGGCCCAGCGGGTCTGACAGTGGTTATCGTGCGTGACGATTTGCTCGGCAAAGCCCGCCAAGAACTGCCGTCGATCCTTGATTATAAAGTTCTGGCAGAGAACGATTCGATGTTCAATACTCCGCCAACTTTCGCTTGGTATCTCTCTGGCTTGGTATTTAAATGGCTGAAAGAGCAGGGCGGTTTGGGCGAAATGGCAAAACGTAATCAGGCCAAAGCTGAGTTACTGTATAGCGCTATTGACCGCACTGGTTTTTACCGCAATCAGATTGCTACCGCGAATCGTTCTCGGATGAATGTGCCGTTCCAAATGAAAGATCCTTCGCTGGACAAGCTGTTCTTGAGTGAAGCTGAAGCTCAAGGGTTGCAAGCCTTGAAAGGCCATCGGGTCGCTGGGGGAATGCGGGCTTCAATCTATAACGCTATGCCAATTGAAGGCGTTAAAGCATTAACCGATTTTATGGCTGATTTTGAACGCCGCCATGGTTGATTTCGCTGTGCGGGTATAAACCTGCACAGATTCATTTATCGCCATTATTTGCATCGTAATTATTCATTAGTAACTTATTCATTAGTGATTTATTAATTGATAGCCACAGCCCCGTGCGGGGCTGTGGTTCATTAAGACTGGAGAGTGCTTTTCCCATGCTGGAATCCCTGACTTTACAACCCATTGCCCTGATTAATGGCACCGTTAATTTACCTGGTTCTAAAAGTGTTTCTAACCGTGCACTTCTTCTGGCAGCGCTGGCTGAGGGGACTACCCAGCTCAACAATTTGTTAGACAGTGATGACATCCGTCATATGCTCAATGCGCTTCAGGCATTGGGGGTAAAGTTCCGTCTTTCTGCTGATCGTACCCGCTGTGACGTTGATGGCCTTGGCGGCAAATTGGTTGCCGAGCAGCCGTTGGAGCTGTTTTTAGGCAATGCCGGCACAGCAATGCGCCCATTGGCGGCGGCACTGTGTCTGGGGAATAGCGATATCGTACTGACCGGTGAACCGCGTATGAAAGAGCGGCCAATTGGTCATTTAGTGGATGCATTACGCCAGGGCGGTGCACAGATTGATTATCTGGAGCAAGAAAACTACCCGCCATTGCGCTTACGTGGCGGTTTCCGCGGCGGTAAGCTAACGGTTGATGGCAGTGTTTCCAGCCAATTCCTGACGGCATTACTGATGACGGCCCCTTTAGCTGAACAAGATACTGATATTCAGATTCAAGGTGAGCTGGTTTCCAAGCCTTATATCGATATTACCTTGCATCTGATGAAGGCTTTCGGCGTTGATGTGGTGCATGAAAACTACCAAATATTCCATATCAAAGGTGGGCAGACTTATCGCACACCGGGAACGTATCTGGTTGAAGGCGACGCGTCATCGGCATCCTATTTCCTGGCGGCTGCGGCGATTAAAGGCGGCACCGTGCGTGTGACGGGTATCGGCAAGAAAAGCGTGCAAGGTGATACTAAGTTTGCCGATGTGTTGGAAAAAATGGGCGCGAAAGTGAGTTGGGGTGATGACTATATCGAATGCAGCCGTGGTGAATTGCATGGTATCGATATGGATATGAACCACATCCCAGATGCGGCAATGACCATTGCCACGACGGCATTATTTGCCGATGGCCCGACGGTGATTCGTAATATTTATAACTGGCGAGTTAAAGAAACTGACCGTTTATCTGCAATGGCGACGGAACTGAGAAAAGTCGGAGCCGAAGTGGAAGAGGGGCAGGATTATATTCGGGTGGTACCTCCGGCACAGTTAATCGCCGCAGAAATAGGGACTTACAATGACCACCGCATGGCAATGTGCTTCTCTCTGGTGGCACTGTCCGATACGCCGGTCACTATTCTGGACCCTAAATGCACCGCCAAGACTTTCCCTGATTACTTTGAACAACTGGCCCGCTTGAGCCAATAATTTCAAGGGTAGATTGACATAATTTAACTGCGTAAATGGGTGCCAATGGGTACCCATTTTTTATGACATAAAGGCGATTTCTGAGCGAGTTATGATTGGCTATCGTCGGTGAAATCTTGGTGATAGATAGATTAGAAATAAATAATTATCGGCTTATCTTGCCCATATCTTCTACACTTCAGCCACAGCCTATGGTTTTATTTTCAGCAACTAAACCACGGCAGGGTAACAGTTCATACCGATGCAGCGTATAATACTGCTCCTGTGTTTGCCCTATCGGGTAGACAAGAGGTTTTGCCTACCGAAAGGAGAGATAAATGACGGCGTCAGCCCCGGTGATAACCGTTGATGGACCGAGTGGTGCAGGTAAAGGTACGCTTTGTAAAGCACTGGCTGAATCGCTGGGCTGGAATTTGCTGGATTCTGGTGCGATTTACCGTGTTTTAGCTTTGGCAGCACTGCATCATCAGGTTGATATCAGCACCGAAGAGGCATTAGTTCCACTTGCCGCGCATCTCGATGTTCGTTTTGTCTCACAGAATGGGCAGTTAAAAGTGATTTTAGAAGGTGAGGATGTCAGCAATGAGATTCGCACTGAAACTGTGGGCAACACGGCATCTCAGGCTGCGGCTTTCCCCCGAGTGCGTGAAGCATTGTTACGCCGACAAAGGGCATTTCGTGAAGCACCAGGCCTGATTGCTGATGGTCGCGATATGGGCACTGTAGTCTTCCCTGATGCGCCAGTGAAAATATTTCTGGATGCAAGTTCGCAAGAACGTGCACACAGGCGCATGCTACAGTTGCAGGAAAAGGGGTTTAATGTTAACTTTGAACGTCTTTTGTCCGAGATACAGGAGCGGGATGACCGCGATCGTAATCGGGCTATTGCACCTTTAGTCCCTGCCGCAGATGCGTTGGTACTGGATTCAACCAGTATGTCCATCGAGCAGGTGATCGAACAGGCGCTGGCTTATGCCCAACGAATTCTAGCGTTGCCGTTAAAAAAATAACGACAATGCGGTCAGTTCTGAGCTCTCAACGATTTATTTTTTAATTAAAATTATTTTTGATGAGCACTTTAACCTTGCTGCAAGGATGTGTGGCGAGGCATGTGAAACAACCCCATCCGGCGGGATGCTAGATGGACGTTAAACTTAAGAATCCTGAAGATTATTAACATGACAGAATCTTTTGCTCAACTCTTTGAAGAATCCCTGAAAACAATTGAAACACGTCCGGGCTCTATCGTCCGTGGTGTTGTTGTTTCTATCGATAAAGATATCGTACTGGTTGACGCCGGTCTGAAATCTGAGTCAGCAATTCCAGCAGAACAGTTCAAGAACGCGCAAGGCGAACTGGAAATTCAAGTTGGTGACGAAGTTGACGTTGCTCTGGACGCTGTTGAAGACGGCTTCGGTGAAACTCTGCTGTCCCGTGAGAAAGCTAAGCGTCACGAAGCATGGCTGATGCTGGAAAAGGCTTACGAAGAAGCTGCAACCGTTACTGGTGTGATCAACGGCAAAGTGAAGGGCGGCTTTACAGTCGAACTGAACGGCATCCGTGCGTTCTTACCTGGTTCACTGGTTGATGTGCGTCCAGTTCGCGATACTCTGCATCTGGAAGGCAAAGAGCTTGAGTTCAAAGTCATCAAGCTGGATCAGAAACGCAACAACGTCGTTGTTTCTCGTCGTGCAGTTATCGAATCCGAGAACAGCGCTGAGCGTGATCAATTGCTGGAAAACCTGCAAGAAGGCATGGAAGTTAAGGGTATCGTTAAGAACCTGACTGACTACGGTGCATTCGTTGATCTGGGTGGCGTTGATGGCTTGCTGCACATTACTGACATGGCTTGGAAACGTGTTAAACACCCAAGCGAAATCGTCAATGTGGGCGACGAAATCACTGTTAAAGTTCTGAAATTCGACCGCGAACGTACTCGTGTATCCCTTGGCTTGAAACAGCTGGGCGAAGATCCATGGGTTGCTATCGCTAAACGTTACCCAGAAAGCACTAAGCTGACTGGTCGTGTAACCAACCTGACTGATTACGGCTGCTTCGTAGAAATCGAAGAAGGTGTTGAAGGTCTGGTACACGTTTCAGAAATGGATTGGACCAACAAAAACATTCACCCGTCTAAAGTTGTTAACGTTGGCGACGTAGTGGAAGTTATGGTTCTGGACATCGATGAAGAACGTCGTCGTATTTCTCTGGGCCTGAAACAGTGCAAATCTAACCCATGGCAGCTGTTTGCAGAAACCCACAACAAAAACGACCGCGTTGAAGGTAAAATCAAGTCTATCACTGACTTCGGTATCTTCATCGGCTTGGACGGCGGCATCGACGGCCTGGTTCACCTGTCTGACATCTCCTGGAACGTTGCAGGCGAAGAAGCAGTTCGTGAATACAAGAAAGGCGACGAAATCGCAGCTGTGGTTCTGCAAGTTGACGCAGAACGTGAGCGTATCTCCTTGGGCGTGAAACAACTGGCAGAAGACCCGTTCAATAACTACCTGTCTGTTAACAAGAAAGGTGCTATTGTTACTGGTAAAGTAACTGCAGTTGACGCTAAAGGTGCTACAGTTGAATTGGCAGGCGGCGTAGAAGGTTATCTGCGTGCTTCCGAAGCAACTCGCGACCGCGTTGAAGATGCGACGCTGGTTCTGAACGTCGGTGATGAAGTTGAAGCCAAATATACTGGCGTTGACCGCAAAAACCGCGTAATCAGCCTGTCTGTTCGTGCTAAAGACGAAGCTGATGAGAAAGATGCTATTGCTACAGTTAACAACAAGCCAGAAGAAGGCAACTTCTCTAGCGCAATGGCAGAAGCGTTCAAAGCTGCAAAAGGCGAGTAATAACGGGGGGCGGTCTTTCTGCCCCTATACGGTAGTTTAGCTGCAAAGCTTGGAGGTAATATGACCAAGTCTGAACTTATTGAAAGACTTGCTGGCCAGCAATCTCACGTACCGGCGAAGGTCGTTGAGGATGCAGTGAAAGAAATGCTTGAACATATGGCTGGAACACTAGCTGAAGGTGAGCGCATTGAGATCCGCGGATTTGGCAGTTTTTCGCTTCACTACCGTGCTCCGCGTGTTGGCCGCAATCCGAAGACTGGCACTAAAGTTGAGTTGGACGGTAAGTACGTTCCACACTTTAAGCCAGGTAAAGAATTGCGCGATCGCGCTAATATCTACGGTTAAGTTGTTTACAACTTTCCGCGTTATTATATATACCTAAAGTACTTGAGGCGCATGCTTCAGATTACTCAGGTGTAACGCTAATACGAAACGGTGCCTATAATGGCACCGTTTTTATTTTGTTCTTCGCCTCGACTACCTACCCAGATCAAATCTAGCTACATCAAAACGCTCTCCCTTCATGAGTAAAACCCCATTTATTTAAGATACATCCCGCATTTCTAAGATTGTTTTTGCAACAAGGCAAAACTGTTCGCGAACCTGCTCTGAACACTCACTATTCATGCTGGTTGTATTGCCCACTCCCATAGAGAATCCGTGTCTTACCCAGAGAGGTTCGGATGGCAATAAGCTTATCTGAGCGTCATAGAATGGATGGATTAATATCACTTTATCAATTGATCATGCCGCAATAGCTATTGTTGCCGGCCTTCTGCCCCTGGTTTTTCTGCCGCAGCTTCCTGGAGCGGCAGCCATAAGCGCATTTCTGGTGTTGGGTGGTTTGTTATGGATGAGTGGTAATGCTTATTGCCAATGTCTTACATTGGCCCTGATTAGCTTTGCATGGGGTGTTTGGCATGGAGATAAAGCATTGATGCAGATTGAGCTTTTGACTCAAGGGGAGCAGCAAGTCGTTGGTACAATCAATAGCTCACATTTGGCCTGGAAGGATGACAACAAAGTCCTGCTTGGTATTCAACAGGTTAATGGTCAGAGAGTTTTCCCGCCGATTAGCGTTGCGCTAAAGTGGCAAAAGGATCTTAGCTACTGTGCGGGGCAGCAGTGGAAACTTCGCCTAAAGATGCGAGGTGTCCACAGTTTACTCAATGAAGGGGGTTTTGATAGCCAACGTTGGGCAATAGCCAATCACCGTCCGCTGCAAGGGCGAGTCATTCACGCTCAAGTACTTGATGCCCGCTGTAATACTCGCCAGCAGGTTATCCGGGCTGTTGAGCAGCAACTTGAACCCTACAGTCAACGAGGAATATTGCTGGCGCTGGCTTTTGGTGAAAGACGTCAACTAGACTCTCAGCTCTGGGCTCTTCTACGTGACACCGGCACGGCACATCTGATGGCAATTTCAGGTTTGCACATTGCAATGGCGGCACTGTTTGGCGGCGCTCTGGCCCGGTGTGTGCAGCTTTTCCTTCCTGTTAGCGGGATTCGGCCACTGTTTCCGTTGTTGATAGGCTGGCTGGTGGCAATGATTTATGTTTGGTTGGCTGGGGCCAATCCACCTGCGGTCAGGGCTGCCATAGCATTAACGCTATGGTCATTGCTTCGACTAGCTGGCGTGTCATGTAGTGCCTGGCAAGTGTGGTTATGGGCATTGGCGCTAATTTTACTCAGCGACCCACTCGCAGTACTTTCAGACAGTTTCTGGCTCTCTTGTCTGGCAGTCTTCAGCCTAATATGTTGGTTCTACTGGATGCCACTTTCATCGCGTTTTAAAACGAGTAGGTATGGAGGGCCAATCCGTTGGTTTCATTTGCAATTGGGTATGATGCTGCTGTTGATGCCATTGCAAATAGGTCTATTCCATGGCATCAGTTTATTTTCGATACCAGCCAATTTATGGGCGGTCCCTGTTGTTTCCTTCATGACTGTTCCAAGTGTTCTATTGGCGCTGATTTTTACGCTACTTCCTACTATTGCCGCAGTGTTTTGGTCATTGGCTGATATGTCGCTAGCGGCAGTGCTTTCGCCCCTTCACTATTTGAGCACTGGTTGGCTATATGTCGGTACGACATCCATTGCTTTGGGATACGGAGGTTGGCTGCTCATGCTGGTCTGGCGCTTCCAGTGGTGGCGTAATTACCCTATTGGAATCATAGTTCTTTGCGTTAATTTGATATTGCTCACACAACGACGTGATGAATACCGCTGGCGTGTTGATATGTTGGATATCGGTCATGGTTTGGCGATGGTAATTGAACGCG
The DNA here is from genome assembly GCF_902170305.1 of Yersinia alsatica. GTDB lineage: Bacteria > Pseudomonadota > Gammaproteobacteria > Enterobacterales > Enterobacteriaceae > Yersinia > Yersinia alsatica. The sequence continues at coordinate 414,514 of NZ_CABHWW010000026.1, forward strand.
ACCGAAAAGCCATTATCTTCGATACAGGTAACCGCTGGGCAACGGGTAGCATGGCCTCAATGGTTATCCTGCCTTATTTACGCTGGCGTGGCATTACCGTGGAGCAGATTATCCTTAGTCATGATCATCTGGATCATACTGGAGGATTAGCTGAACTTCGTGCTGCTTTTCCACTGGCGACGGTTCGCGCGCCATTCCCTCTAGAGGGCGATGTCAGTGTGTTGCCCTGTAAGCAAGGGGAGCAATGGCAGTGGCAAGGTTTGAATTTCGAGGTTTTATGGCCTGAGGCACAGGTGGTTAATGCTCAAAATGATGATTCGTGTGTTATTCGTATCGATGATGGCAAATACCGCTTATTGCTGACCGGTGACCTTGAAATGAAGGGGGAGCGGCAGTTGGTCAAATATTCTCGTCCAAAGCTAGCCTCAACACTGATACAGGTTCCTCATCATGGGAGCAATACCTCTTCAACTGCGCCTTTCTTACGGGCGGTGAAGCCGGAGTTGGCACTGACTTCTGTTGCACGCTATAACCAATGGCATCTTCCTGCCAAAAAAGTGATTCAGCGCTATCAAAAAAATAGCATTATTTGGCGTGATACCTCGGTATCTGGACAACTAAGTGTGTATTTTTACAGCGATAGTTGGCAAATTAATGGCTATCGGGAACAATTAATGCCACGTTGGTACCACCAGCAATTTGGCGTTAGGGGTCATAATGAGTAGAATGGGCCGCTATTTCTTCTGGTGCTGGTATTTGCATGATGAATGATAAAGATCTATCCACTTGGCAGACGTTCCGTCGCCTCTGGCCAATGATCTCTCCTTTTAAGACCGGTCTTGTGGTGGCGGCGATAGCATTGATCCTTAATGCTGCCAGTGACACCTTTATGTTGTCATTGCTAAAGCCATTGTTAGACGATGGTTTTGGTAAAGCGAACAGCTCAATTTTAAAATGGATGCCTCTGGCGGTAATCGGTTTGATGGTTGTCCGTGGTGTCACTGGCTTTGTTTCAAGCTATTGCATCTCCTGGGTCTCAGGCAAAGTGGTGATGCATATCCGTCGCCGCTTATTCAGCCATATGATGGGAATGCCGGTTTCATTTTTTGATCAGCAATCAACGGGTACTCTGTTATCCCGTATAACCTATGACTCCGAGCAAGTCGCGGCATCTTCTTCTGGCGCATTGGTTACTGTAGTGCGGGAAGGGGCTTCGATTATCGGCTTGTTCATTATGATGTTTTACTACAGCTGGCAGTTGTCGCTGATTTTAATCGTCATCGCACCGATTGTTTCGGTTTCTATCCGTTTGGTCTCAAAGCGTTTTCGTAATATTAGTAAAAATATGCAAAGCACTATGGGGGAAGTGACCACCAGTGCAGAACAAATGCTTAAAGGGCACAAAGAGGTGTTGATCTTTGGCGGCCAGAAAGTTGAAACCGAGCGTTTTGAGACGGTCAGTAACCGCATGCGTCAGCAGGGGATGAAGCTGGTTTCTGCCTCTTCTATTTCCGACCCAATTATTCAGTTGATTGCCTCTTTTGCCTTGGCGTTTGTGCTCTATGCAGCAAGCTTCCCAAGTGTGATGGAAACCCTGACCGCCGGTACGATTACGGTGGTGTTCTCCGCCATGATTGCACTGATGCGCCCATTGAAGTCACTCACCAATGTGAATGCCCAATTCCAGCGCGGTATGGCGGCTTGCCAGACGCTATTCACTATTCTGGATATGGAACAGGAAAAGGACGATGGCAAACTGGAAGTTGAACGCGCGAAAGGTGAAATAGAATTCCGCCATGTGACTTTCTACTACCCGGGCAAAGACACCCCAGCACTGAATGACATTAATATGCACATTGAAGCGGGTAAAACCGTGGCATTGGTAGGGCGTTCAGGTTCAGGTAAGTCAACTATCGCTAATTTACTTACCCGTTTCTACGATGTGAGTGAAGGCAGCATCCTGATGGATGGTCATGACTTACGTGACTATCGGTTGGGCTCCCTACGTAATCAGGTTGCGCTGGTATCGCAAAACGTACATCTGTTCAATGATACTGTTGCTAATAACATCGCTTATGCCCGTGATGAGCAATACAGCCGCGCTGAAATTGAAGAAGCTGCCCGCATGGCTTATGCCATGGACTTTATCAATAAAATGGAAAATGGCCTGGACACCGTGATTGGTGAAAACGGCGTGATGCTTTCTGGTGGTCAACGTCAACGTATTGCCATTGCGCGAGCGCTATTGCGAGATTGCCCAATATTGATTCTGGATGAAGCGACCTCGGCATTGGATACCGAATCTGAGCGGGCGATCCAATCTGCATTGGATGAGTTACAGAAAAACCGCACTTCACTGGTTATTGCGCATCGCTTGTCCACCATTGAAAAAGCGGATGAGATCTTGGTGATTGAAGATGGGCGCATTGTCGAACGCGGTGTACATGCAGAATTGCTGGCGAAAAAGGGTGCTTATGCCCAACTTAACCGTATGCAGTTTGGCCAATGATTGAGCGTATTTGGTCTGGGAAGTCGTGGCTGTATTTATTACTGCTACCGCTATCTTGGCTCTATGGTGCAATCACCTGGCTTATTCGTACCAGCTATACTCTGGGGCTGCGTTCAGCTTGGCGCTCCCCAGTGCCGGTTATTATTGTTGGTAATCTTACCGCTGGCGGTAATGGTAAGACGCCAGTGGTTATCTGGCTGGTGGAACACCTACAACTGCGGGGTTACCGTGTTGGTGTGGTGTCCCGTGGTTATGGCGGTAAGTCGGATGCCTATCCGTTGCTACTCTCCAATGAGATCACAACGGCTCAGGCAGGTGATGAGCCGGTGCTGATTTTTCAGCGCACTGGTGCGCCAGTGGCCGTTTCTCCTAAACGTTCTGAGGCTGTAAAAGCCTTACTGAAATATCACGAGCTGGATTTCATCATCACAGATGACGGTTTACAACATTATGCATTGCAGCGCGATTTTGAGCTGGTGGTGATTGATGGTGTGCGGCGTTTCGGTAATGGCTGGTGGCTTCCTGCTGGTCCAATGCGGGAGCGGGCAGGGCGACTTCGCTCTGTCGATGCAGTGATAACTAATGGCGGTCTGGCAGCTGTGGGTGAAATCCCCATGCAGTTGGTGGCATGCGACGCGATTAATTTGGTAACAGGTGAACGCCTACCCGCACAGCAATTGCACCATGTCGTCGCTATGGCGGGAATCGGTCATCCGCCCCGTTTTTTTGCCACACTGAGTTCATTAGGTATTGAGCCTAAAAATGAATATGCTTTTGCAGACCATCAGGATTATTCATTGGCTCAACTTAGCCCACTGACTTCGGGGCCACAGATATTACTCATGACCGAAAAAGATGCCGTCAAATGCCGGGCTTTTGCTCAGCCTAACTGGTGGTATCTGCCAGTCGATGCACAGTTACCGCCTGATCAGGCTGAACAATTACTGCTGAAAATTCAGGCACTCCCTCGCCATTCGGTATCATCCAATTTATAAACTCAGTGTCACCAATTGTAAGGCTGCGGCACATGCAGCCAACGAACGCTGCTGTGTTTCTTCATACAATTGCAGTTCATCAATGACCTCAACCCCTAAATCGCGCTGAAAATCCTGTTTACTGGAGTGTCCGGTAAAATGACTCTGGCCTTTATCCCCTAAATTTGATTGGAAAATCCCTGCGGCACTGACAGGTAAAAAATCCTCATAAACCAAAGGTTCATATTGGATGATAGCGGCGCTAATTAGTTGTTCTAAAGTCAGATCTTGGATTGATGCAGCAGAAATATGGAGGCCTTTCTCGGTAGGGAAATAACGGAAAAAGGCGAGTTTCTCTGCGCGCATTGTCGGGTAATCATCAGGGAATTGGCTGAATTGCTCACAAAGAAGAGTTTTGTATTGCTCAGCATTTTTCTCATTCGCAGGCACCTGTAATTGATCTTGAGCTGCCTGTAACAAGCGGTCATAAAGGGAGCGGCCTTTGGCGGTCAGTGCAGCACCGCGCTGTTCTATCTCGCCGAAGCGGGCAGTGTGATGCCCTTGAACTCTCTGGCCATCAGTGGATATAAAGGCGACTTTTTCTTCCAATGCCTTAAAGCTGGTTTGTCGCAACAGTATCGGGCAGTGGCGTGGCGGCGGCCCTTCGATCACCGCCTTAGGGGTAATATGGTGCTCTGGCATCGCTGTTTGCACGGCATCTATATTTAACGTTCGTGGGGTCAGGTGATTAATATGGGGCCCTTTGAAAGCAACTACATCAGCAATTAAGCGATGCTGATCATGAAGTTGCTGGTAAACCTCGGCACTGACAGTGGCTTGGCTATGCCAGCGGAATGTTTCCAAGGCCTGAGTAATAAAATCAGTCGCTTCATTATCCGTTAGCCCACCCGCAGTTTCATACTTTGCAATTAACTCAATGGCACGTGGGGTGAAAATATCTCTTTTCGCAAGAATATCAGCAGCTTGCTGTCTCAGCTCAGGTTGTTCAATCAGCTCTAGACGTAATAGTGAAGTGAAAACCCGGAAAGGACTGACCTGCAATGAGGCTTCATGCACGGCGCGAAATGCCGTGGAGTGAACCGGTACTCCGGCTGGAGCCAGGTCATAATAACCAACAGGAACCATACCCATGACGGCAAATAAACGGCGCAAGGTAGCAAGTTCGGCGGCCGTTCCCACCCGGATAGCGCCATGACGCTCCCTATTTAACCGCTCAATCTCCCCTGTTTGGCGCAAATGACGAGTCAGTTCTGGTTGCTGTTCCATGGTCTGGGTGTTTATTTCGGCAACCAATTGCAATAAGGCCCCGTATAGCGGGACTTCGGCCTGATACATATCCGACATAGCGCGGGAGAATCTGGCACGTATTTCATCGGGCTGAACAAAGGATGGCTGGGTCGTCATCAGGTGGCTCCTATTGGCCTATTGCAGCGCAAATTGCCGGGTGGTTACTGTATGCTCAATTTTTATTTTAGTTTGATATCGTTAAGTTAGGGGGTAACCAGCGGAGAATATTGGTTTTTTATGCGTGACATCTCATTGATGCTGCTGCTTGATGTATTTTCCCAGATAAAATGATTGCATGATTATATTTTTTGTGAGTAAATAGCCGCCGGCCTGTGATACAGACCTATTTATGTGTAAGAGTGTACGAGAGTAAAGCAAAGCAGTTCCTCCCAAGACGTTATCTTTTTGATGCCGCTTCAAAGACGAACCTCCTAGTATCTCCGATAAGTAACTCCCATATGTAATGTTTCTGATGCAGACCCGCTATTGCCAATAGCGTAGAGTGCCTTATGGCAGATTTATTAGTATTTGTATTTGATAGTAAAGGTAAAAGTTATGTCTAAGAAAACTGGTCAGGTTAAGTGGTTCAACGAAGCTAAAGGTTTTGGTTTTATTGAACAGCATGATGGCGGTAACGATGTGTTTGTTCACTTCTCCGCAATCGCAACTGATGGGTTCAAAACTTTGGCTGAAGGCCAACGTGTTGAGTACACCATCCAAGACAGCCCGCGCGGGCCGGCTGCCGCAAACGTTATTGCTCTGTAATTCAGAATTATAATGTTTGAATTATCTTGGAAATTGATGATGCCAATGTGCTAATCATCTATCCGGATAGCAAAATTCTAAAACCCGCATTTATGCGGGTTTTTTCATACAATCAAGCTCATAGAGGTTTAATCAGAAAACTTTAGGATGGGCAACTGCATCTAAACAATAAATAAAAATGAGTTGTTAGGATGCCCAGTAAAAGGAAATTTATTATGACGTTAAAAATGGGTCGCGTGAAATGGTTCAACCAGTCCGAAGGTTACGGTTTCATTTCTCCACATGATGGTAGTTTGGATGTGTATGTCAGCAAGACAGCCATTGCCAACACCAAAAATAAATCACTGAGTGAAGGGCAGGACGTTGAATTCTCTACATATCGTAGTATTCACGGGCCGTCAGCCGCTGATGTGATCGCTTTCTAAGAAAACGGCTACCCAAGGGTAGCCGTTTTTTTTACTCTTCTGACTGGACGCCGTAGCGCCAATTATTTTGAGTCGTTGTTACCTCTGTTCGATATTAACTTCATCGCCGGGCTATTTTGCAGGTGCTGCTATTTGTATTTTTGCGGCTTAGTTGCTGAAGTTAGCAAACAGCGCAATAATTTTATGGAATACTTTCATTTCTTACTCGATGCACATAATTGTGTGATGTCAGTCACAAAATAATACTCCTCGATATTCAACATATCAATAACAAAACCAACATTTACCCCCTCAATTGCCGAGAGTATTTACTTATATTAATGCTGCTTAACATAACTGCTTGTTATTAACCGTGGATATCAATGACGGCATCGGCGCAGTTAACCTGCAACTGTGGATATGATATCCTCGACCACTTTCCTGCTGGCTAAACTCCATTCTGGAGGATGTATGGACCACCGTTTACTCGAAATCGTTGCCTGCCCGGTCTGCAACGGCAAGTTGTACTTCAATAAAGAAAACCTTGAGCTGGTATGTAAAGCTGACAATCTGGCTTACCCGGTGCGTGACGGCATTCCGGTATTGTTGGAGAACGAAGCCCGCCCACTGTCAATTGATGAGAAGCACGCATGAGTTTCATTGCTATAATTCCCGCCCGCTATGCATCAACCCGTCTACCCGGTAAGCCACTGGCTGATATTGCTGGCAAACCTATGGTTGTTCATGTGATGGAGCAAGCGCTGGCGTCAGGTGCCTCTCGGGTGATTGTGGCAACAGACCATCCAGAAGTGGTGAAAGCTGTTGAAGCAGCAGGGGGCGAGGTGTGCCTGACTCGAGCTGATCATCAGTCTGGTACCGAGCGCTTAGCTGAAGTTATCGAGCGTTATAATTTTGCTGATGATGACATTATCGTCAATGTACAGGGCGATGAGCCACTGATACCGCCGGTGATTATTCGCCAGGTTGCTGATAATTTGGCCGCCTCTAGCGCGGGTATGGCAACACTAGCTGTACCGATTGCAAGCAGCGAAGAAGCGTTTAATCCAAACGCGGTGAAAGTTGTTATGGATGCTCAGGGTTATGCGCTCTATTTTTCCCGTGCGGCAATCCCATGGGAGAGAGAGCGTTTTGCTCAATCCAAAGACACCATTGGTGACTGTTTCTTACGTCATATTGGTATCTATGCTTATCGCGCCGGTTTTATTCGCCGCTATGTTAATTGGGCACCCAGCAAACTGGAACAAATCGAATTATTAGAGCAACTTCGCGTGCTGTGGTACGGCGAGAAAATCCATGTTGCCGTGGCAAAAGCTGTGCCGGCGGTTGGGGTGGATACTCAAGAAGATTTGGACCGAGTTCGGGCGATTATGCTCAATCAGTAATGCAATAATCATCGTTAGAACTCCAACGGCAGGCTCATTAGATCCTGCCGTTGCTATTTTATAGCCGATGGTTTGATTTTTATTATGGATGTTATTTGATCTGGGTTCTGGAAATATCCAGCCCACCATCTCATTATGAAGAATCCCTATAGTCAGATAATCGGAAGAGCCTTATGGAACAGCTGAAAGCTGAGTTGAGTGTCGTGCTTGGGGAGTCTATTACCCGCCTTGAACGTATCAGCGAGCAGCCCTATGCCCATCTGTATGCAATGTATAATCAGCAGGGGCAGGCCATCCCATTGTTGGCGAAAAGTTATGTTTGTCAGGGGATTGCGCAGCAAGAGGCATATAAACTGTCAATGTTGTCGCGTGAGGGCGATATCCGCCTGCCGACAGTGTATGGCTTAGTCATGACCCACCAATCCCCGTATAAAGAAATTCTGCTGATGGAGCGTTTACGTGGGGTTTCAGTGGAAGCACCAACCCGCACCGGCGAACGCTGGGATGCTCTGATGGATCAGATAGTTGAAGGTGTATTAGCCTGGCACCGCATTGATAGCCATGGTTGTGTGGGTAACGTTGATAGCACACAGGAAAATAATTGGTTCAGTTGGTATCAGCAACGCGTCGAAGTATTGTGGGCCACACTATCTAATATGAATTCACCGGTCATGACCTTGGAAGACCGCGCGGTACTTTATCGTGCTCGGGCCTCCTTAAGTGCACTTTTCGCCGGTTTTGACGACAGTTCAGTGCTGGTGCACGGCAATCTCACCTTACGCAGTATGCTGAAAGATGCGCGCAGCGATCAGTTATTAGCGATGCTGAATCCCGGCCCGATATTATGGGCGCCACGCGAGTATGATTTATTCCGACTCAGTGAAGAGGGAATGCCGAGCCAACTATTTTATCGTTATCTCAATAAAGCACCGGTTTCTGAATCCTTTGTTGCCCGTCGTTGGCTCTATACCCTGTGGGAATTGGTATCTCGCTTTATTCATACCGGCAATTTAGACCGTGCCTTATTTGATAATGCAGCCCGGCAACTTTTACCTTGGTTAGATTAAATATCCCATTATCTCTTTCAATTTTCTGGCGGGTTATTTTCAGTTAATTTCTGCCAGATTAGCCCCAATGTTTCATACCAGGCCCGCTCGGAATGGCCAAGATATACGGCGGCCGGAATGCTGCGCTCCCAGCTATGCAGTGGGGTGGTAATAGCTAACTGATTGGCCGGCGCCGGGATGGGATGCAACCCTTTGGCGGCAAAGAATTTCATCGCCCGTGGCAAATGGCTGGCGGAAGTCACCAACAAAAACGGCTTATCACCGACCAAACCCGCCACTGCGGCGGCTTCTTCCACCGTATCTTTGGGCTGCTCTAACGCAATAATATTCTCGGCGGGGACACCTAAACTTTCAGCAACCTGTGCAGCGGTTCTTGCGCTGCTTTGACTGTTGGGGCCAGCGCCGCCAGTAAACACCATTTTTGCATTGGGATGAGCACGATATAGCCGGATACCTTCGGTAACGCGCGGCAAACTATTTGCGAATAAATTCGCACTTGGCGCCCAATTCGGATTAAACGTGTAGCCGCCGCCAAGGACAACAATGTAATCTACCGGGTCGTTTCCCTGATAAGTCGCGTACTGTTTTTCCAGCGGTAATAGCAGGCGATCCGCGACAGGTTGCAGGCTAATAAGCAATAATATCAGCCAACTTAATGCAAAAAGCGTTTTGCCACTTTTCTGCCAGCGAGTAAACCACAATAAGATGAGTGCCAGTCCCATAAGGATTAGCACCAAAGGCAGTGGCATTAATAAGCCACCGACAAACTTTTTTAGGGTGAAAAGCATAAAAACAGGCACCTTTTGGCTGAAAAATCGGCATTTGGTGATGATTATGGGTCAAGAAGATTTATTCTAAGTCAGGCTGTGCCAAAATAGCAGGTTGGTAGTCATTCTTTTTGCTGTAGCCATTGATTTGTACGTCTCTACCAAGGCGGGTAAATCAATAGTTATATTGATGATGGTGGAACAGTTATCTATGCAGGATCGCAATTTCGATGATATTGCCGAGAAGTTTTCCCGCAATATCTACGGCACGACGAAAGGCATGATTCGTCAGGCGGTGGTTTGGCAAGATATCACCGGGCTATTAGCGCAGCTACCGCAACGCCCGCTACGGATTTTAGATGCTGGTGGTGGTGAAGGGCACATGGCTTGCCAACTGGCAGCATTAGGTCATCAGGTTCTATTATGTGACCTGTCTGCTGAGATGATCCAGCGTGCTAAAGTTGCGGCTGAAGAAAAAGGTGTGAGCCACAACATGCAATTTGTACAAAGTGCGGCGCAGGACATCACCCAACATTTAGAACAGCCAGTTGATCTGATATTGTTCCATGCGGTTTTAGAATGGATTGCAGAGCCTCAACAAGTTCTGCAAATACTTTTTAATGCGCTAAAACCCGGTGGCGCGCTTTCATTGATGTTTTTCAATGCCAATGGGTTGGTGATGCGTAATGCGGTATTGGGTAACTTTCAGTTGGCAATACCGGGTGTCAAAAGGCGCCGACAGCGCTCGCTGTCACCGCAATATCCTTTAGACCCACCGACGGTATATGGTTGGCTTGAGCAAATGGGATTAACCATTAGCGGTAAGACGGGAGTGCGGGTGTTTCACGATTACATGAAAAATAAACAGCAACAAGTCGATGAGTTTGCTGAATTATTGGCGTTGGAACAGCGCTATTGCCGGCAGGAGCCCTTTATCAGCTTGGGGCGCTACGTGCATGTCATGGCGTTTAAGCCGAATCTGAAGGACCCATTATGAGTGAATTTTCCCAGACAGTACCCGAACTGGTCGCCTGGGCGCGAAAAAATGATTTTTCGATTACTCTGCCAACGGAGCGTCTGGCCTTTCTTATGGCTATTGCTACCTTAAACGGTGAGCGGCTGGACGGCGAAATGAGCGAAGGGGAGTTGGTTGATGCATTTCGTCACGTCAGTAAAGGTTTTGAACAGACCACCGAAACCGTGGCAGTGCGCGCTAATAATGCCATCAATGACATGGTGCGCCAGCGTTTACTGAACCGCTTTACCAGTGAAATGGCCGACGGTAATGCTATTTACCGCCTGACTCCATTGGGTATTGGTATTACAGATTATTATATCCGCCAGCGCGAGTTCTCGACTCTGCGCTTGTCGATGCAGTTGTCGATTGTGGCGCAAGAGCTGCAACGTGCAGCCGAAGCGGCAGAAGAGGACGGTGATGAATTCCACTGGCACCGAAATGTGTTTGCCCCGCTCAAATATTCAGTAGCTGAAATCTTTGACAGTATTGATATGACGCAGCGCTTGATGGATGAACAGCAGCATAGCGTGAAGGAAGACATCGCCGCATTGCTGAATCAAGACTGGCGTGCCGCCATTGCCAGCTGCGAAATGTTGCTGTCAGAAACCTCCGGTACACTGCGAGAATTACAAGATACGCTGGAAGCGGCGGGTGATAAGCTTCAGGCGAATTTATTGCGAATTCAGGAAGCCACCATCGGCAATGCTGGTCTGGAGCTGGTTGATAAGCTGGTCTTTGATCTGCAAAGCAAACTTGACCGCATTATCAGTTGGGGTCAGCAGGCCATTGACCTGTGGATTGGTTATGACCGCCATGTACACAAGTTTATCCGTACTGCGATTGATATGGATAAAAACCGGGTATTCGCCCAGCGTTTGCGCCAATCAGTGCAAAATTATTTTGATAGCCCTTGGGCTCTTACCTACGCCAACGCCGATCGCTTGCTGGATATGCGCGATGAAGAGTTGGCATTGCGTAGTGAAGAGGTTACCGGGGAGCTGCCACCGGATCTGGAATTTGAAGAGTTTAATGAGATCCGTGAGCAGCTAGCTGCCATGATTGAGCAGGCATTGCTGGTTTATCAGCAGCAGAAACTGCCACTTAATCTGGGGGAAGTGATGCGCGATTACCTCGCGCAATATCCGCGTGCTCGTCATTTCGACGTGGCTCGTATCCTGGTCGACCAGGCAGTTCGCCTTGGTGTGGCCGAAGCCGATTTCTCAGGGTTACCAGCTGAATGGTTGGCAATCAATGATTACGGAGCCAAGGTGCAGGCACATGTCATCAACAAATATTGAAGTAGTAATGCCGGTTAAACTGGCTCAGGCATTGGCCAACTCACTGTTTCCGGCACTCGATAGCCAGCTGCGCGCTGGCCGTCATATCGGTATTGATGAGCTGGATAATCATGCCTTCCTGATGGATTTTCAGGAATATTTAGAAGAGTTTTATACCCGTTATAACGTGGAATTAATCCGTGCACCGGAAGGTTTCTTCTATTTACGCCCGCGTTCTACCACCCTTATCCCGCGTTCAGTGTTATCTGAGCTGGATATGATGGTTGGCAAAATTCTCTGTTATCTCTATCTCAGCCCAGAGCGCTTGGCCCATGAAGGCATTTTTGCGCAGCATGAGCTGTATGAAGAGCTGCTGAGTCTGGCCGATGAGAGCAAATTGCTGAAATTCGTTAATCAGCGCTCGACCGGTTCAGATTTAGATAAACAGAAATTGCAGGAAAAAGTACGAACGTCACTCAACCGGCTACGTCGCTTGGGAATGATCTACTTTATGGGCAATGACAGTAGCAAATTCCGTATCACTGAGGCGGTGTTCCGCTTTGGTGCCGATGTGCGTAGTGGCGATGATCCACGCGAAGCCCAGTTACGCATGATCCGTGATGGTGAAGCCATGGCGGTAGAGAATAGTCTGTCACTCCATGATGAAAGCGAAGAAACCGATATCACCATGGGTAATGCAACGGACAGTGCAGAGGATGAACAGGAATGATTGAACGCGGTAAGTTTCGCTCACTGACCTTGGTTAACTGGAATGGTTTCTTTGCCCGGACATTCGATCTTGATGAGCTGGTCACCACATTATCCGGTGGCAATGGTTCAGGGAAATCCACCACCATGGCGGCTTTCGTTACCGCACTGATCCCCGACCTGACGCTGCTGCATTTTCGTAACACCACCGAAGCTGGGGCGACCAGTGGTTCCCGTGATAAAGGTTTGCACGGTAAATTGCGCGCCGGGGTGTGTTATTCCACCTTAGATGTGGTCAACTCTCGCCATCAGCGAGTGGTGGTTGGGGTCCGTCTGCAACAAGTTGCCGGGCGTGACCGCAAAGTGGATATCAAGCCTTTTACTATCCAAGGATTGCCAACCGCCATTCAACCGACCGAAATTCTCACTGAAGTGGTCGGTGAACGTCAGGCGCGGGTGTTGTCATTGCAAGAGTTGAAAGAGCGCGTCGAAGCAATGGAGGGGGTGCAGTTTAAACAATTTAACTCCATCACTGATTACCACGCCTTGATGTTCGATTTGGGAGTGATTCCGAAGCGTTTGCGCTCTTCGGCCGACCGCAGCAAATTCTATCGTTTGATTGAAGCCTCTCTGTACGGTGGTATCTCCAGCGCCATTACCCGTTCCCTGCGCGACTATTTATTGCCAGAAAACAGCGGGGTACGAAAAGCCTTCCAGGATATGGAGTCGGCGTTGCGTGAAAACCGCATGACTTTGGAGGCGATTCGCGTTACTCAGTCTGACCGCGACCTATTTAAGCATCTGATCTCAGAAGCGACTTCATATGTTGCTGCTGACTATATGCGCCATGCCAATGAGCGGCGTATTCACCTTGATGGCGCGTTAGTATTGCGCCGCGATTTGCTGGCGAGCCGCAAGCAACTGGTGACCGAGCAGTATCGGCATGTTGAAATGTCGCGCGAATTGGCAGAGCAAAGTGGGGCAGAATCTGATCTCGAGACTGACTACCAAGCGGCCAGCGACCATCTGAGTTTGGTGCAGACAGCCATGCGTCAGCAGGAAAAAATCGAGCGCTATCAGAGTGATCTGGAAGAGCTGACTTACCGGCTGGAAGAGCAAAACGAAGTTGTTGCCGAGTCAAGCGAGCAGCAAGCTGATAATGAAGCGCGAGCTGAAGCCGCAGAGCTGGAAGTGGACGAACTGAAAAGTCAGTTGGCCGATTATCAGCAAGCGCTGGATGTGCAGCAGACGCGAGCTATTCAATATCAACAAGCATTACAGGCTCTGGAACGTGCGCGTGCCTTGTGCCAGTTACCAGAATTAACAGCTGATAATGCTGACGAGTGGCTGGAAACTTTCCAGGCCAAAGAGCAAGAAGCCACCGAGTCTTTATTGCAGCTTGAACAAAAACTGAGTGTTGCCGATGCGGCGCACAGCCAATTTGAGCAAGCTTATCAGCTGGTGGTGGCGATTGCCGGTCAAGTCAGCCGCAGTGAAGCTTGGCAGACCGCGCGTGAATTATTACGTGACTGGCCGTCTCAGCAACATTTGGCTGAGCGCGTTCAGCCCTTGCGCATGCGTTTGTCCGAATTGGAACAGCGCTTGCGTGCCCAGCAAGATGCCGAGCGTTTATTACAGGAGTTCTGCAAACGTCAGGGGCAGGAGTATCAGCCGGAAGAGCTGGAAGAGTTGCAGCGCGAGCTGGAATCGCAGGTTGAAGAGCTGTCTCTCAGTGTCAGTGATGCCGGGGAGCGGCGCATGGAAATGCGTCAGGAACTGGAGCAACTGAAGCAGAAAATTCAGCAACTGACTGCGCGAGCTCCGGTTTGGCTGGCGGCACAAGATGCACTGAGCCAACTCAGTGAGCAAAGTGGCGAAGCACTGGAAGATAGCCGTCAGGTTACTGAGCACATGCAGCAGTTGCTGGAGCGTGAGCGCGAAACCACGGTCGAGCGCGATGAAGTGGCAGCGACTAAACGCGCCATTGATGCCCAAATCGAGCGGCTGAGCCAGCCTAGTGGTGCTGAAGATGCGCGGATGATTGCGCTGGCTGAACGTTTTGGCGGCGTGCTGTTATCCGAGATTTATGACGATGTAACCATCGACGATGCGCCATATTTCTCTGCATTATATGGCCCATCGCGCCACGGTATCGTGGTGCCAGACTTGTCATTGGTGCGTGACCAATTGCAGGGGCTGGAAGATTGTCCGGAAGATCTCTATCTCATCGAGGGGGACCCGCAGTCATTTGATGACAGCGTATTTGCCGTCGAAGAGCATGAAAAAGCGGTAGTGGTGAAAATTGCCGATCGCCAATGGCGTTATTCTCGCTACCCGGAAGTGCCACTGTTTGGCCGTGCCGCCCGTGAAAACCGGCTGGAATCACTGTATCAAGAGCGCGATAGCTTGGCAGAACGCTATGCGACGTTGTCTTTTGATGTGCAAAAAACGCAGCGCCTGCATCAAGCATTCAGCCGCTTTATCGGCTCTCATCTGGCTGTGGCATTTGATTCTGATCCCGAAGCTGAAATTCGCCTGCTGAATACTCGCCGTGGTGAAATTGAGCGCGCCCTGAGTGCACATGAAGATCAAAATCAGCAACAGCGTCAGCAATTTGAACAGGCCAAAGAGGGTATTTCAGCCCTTAATCGCCTGATTCCGCTGGTTTCATTGTTACTTGATGATACGTTGACTGACCGGGTAGAAGAGATAACTGAGGAGCTGGCAGAAGCACAGGAAGCCGCACGTCATATACAAAAACACGGCGCTTCACTGACCAAACTCGAGCCGCTGTTAGCGGTGCTGCAAAGTGATCCACAACAGCACGAACAGCTGCAAGAAAACTACCTACTGGCACAAAACAGCCAGCGTCAGGCGAAGCAGCAAGCTTTCGCATTGACTGAAGTGGTGCAGCGCCGTGCACACTTTAGCTATACCGACTCAGCAGGCATGCTGACTGAAAATTCAGACCTCAACGATAAGTTGCGCCAGCGCTTAGAGCAGGCCGAAGCCGAGCGTACCCGCGCCCGCGAACAGCTGCGTCAGTATCAGGCCCAATTTACGCAATACAATCAGGTGCTGGCATCATTAAAAAGTTCTTATGATGCCAAACGTGACATGCTCAAAGAGTTGAGTCAGGAGCTGGTGGATATTGGTGTTCAGGCAGATCCTGATGCTGAAGCCCGCGCCCGTACTCGCCGTGATGAACTGCATGCCGCATTGAGTGCCAATCGCTCACGCCGTAATCAGTTAGAAAAGCAGCTGACTTTCTGCGAAGCCGAAATGGACAGCTTGCAGAAGAAACTGCGCAAGCTGGAGCGGGATTATCATCAGATTCGCGAGCAAGTGGTTAATGCTAAAGCGGGCTGGTGTGCAGTGATGCGCATGGTGAAGGATAATGGTGTTGAGCGCCGCTTACATCGTCGGGAACTGGCCTATATGGATGGCGACGAACTGCGTTCAATGTCGGATAAGGCGCTCGGGGCGCTGCGTTTGGCGGTAGCCGATAATGAACATCTGCGTGATGTGCTGCGGTTATCAGAAGATCCAAAGCGACCTGAACGCAAAATTCAGTTCTATATTGCGGTGTACCAGCATCTGCGTGAACGTATTCGTCAGGATATTATCCGTACTGATGACCCAGTGGAAGCCATTGAACAAATGGAGATTGAGCTGGGCCGTCTGACCGAAGAACTGACGGCCCGTGAACAGAAACTGGCGATCAGTTCAAAAAGCGTGTCGAATATCATCCGCAAAACCATTCAGCGCGAACAGAATCGTATTCGGATGCTGAATCAGGGTCTGCAAGCGGTGTCATTCGGTCAGGTGAAGAGTGTGCGGCTGAATGTGAATGTGCGTGAAGCCCATGCAACCTTGCTTGATGTGCTATCTGAGCAGCAAGAGCAGCATCAGGACCTGTTCAACAGTAATCGCCTGACCTTCTCTGAAGCACTGGCAAAACTCTATCAGCGCCTGAACCCACAAATGGATATGGGGCAGCGTTTGCCGCAAACCATTGGTGAAGAGTTACTGGATTATCGTAACTATCTGGAACTGGAAGTTGAGGTTTACCGCGGTGCGGATGGTTGGTTACGGGCAGAGAGTGGGGCATTATCAACCGGTGAGGCTATCGGTACCGGGATGTCTATTCTGGTGATGGTTGTTCAGAGTTGGGAAGAAGAATCTCGTCGTTTACGTGGCAAAGATATTTCGCCATGCCGTTTACTGTTCTTGGATGAGGCCGCGCGTCTGGATGCAAAATCCATCGCGACATTATTCGAACTGTGCGAGCGACTAGAAATGCAGTTAATTATTGCTGCACCAGAAAATATTAGTCCAGAAAAAGGGACAACCTATAAACTGGTACGAAAAGTCTTCCAAAATCATGAACATGTACATGTGGTTGGTTTGCGCGGTTTTGCGAATGAAATTCCAACACTGCCCTCAAAACCTGTTGAACAGCAGCAACCCGGTTAATTATCGTTCAGCAAAAAGGTGAATAATAATTAATTCCATTTAATGGCCGCCTAGCGGCCATTTTTATTTTTTGCTACAGCTGAGGGTTATATTTTATAACCAGAGAAAATCTGTTAGCGTAACGTAAATGGCTAAATTTTTAATATTGGCCGCCCAGTAGGATTTCTGTTTGTATAATAATGTTAATACCCAAAGATAGTGGTATTGCAGTTGATGAACAAACAATGCTGAGCGGGTTCCCGTCAGTCATTCGGGTGAGAAAGCCGCTAGCATGCTGCGACTTCAGGGAAGAAAGGTAACGACAGACTATGACGTATTTAGACAAGCATACCGGGGGCATAGAATGTCGGTAGAGAGAAAAAATCCGCAACGCGTATTCGCGTTATACTGCGCTTTAATTTGTAGCCTGATGCCGGTATTTACAGCATCAGCCACCGCGCCAGTCATGCCTGTAGATTCATCTTCAGCACTTTCCACGTCGTCAAAAAGTATGACGGTCGCACAAAGCCGC
Organism: Yersinia alsatica; assembly: GCF_902170305.1. Taxonomy (GTDB): domain Bacteria; phylum Pseudomonadota; class Gammaproteobacteria; order Enterobacterales; family Enterobacteriaceae; genus Yersinia; species Yersinia alsatica. Next base: position 431,701 of record NZ_CABHWW010000026.1, read on the forward strand.
TCTCAGTTATTGGCGACGTTACCGAAAAACGTCACGCCATTCTATGCTTCGGAGTTAGCGCTGCTTTATGCCGCTAATCAAATGCAGCCCATGTGGCAGGATAGAACGGCTGTTCAGCATTTTCAGCAGCAATTGGCTGAAGTGGCACTCTCCGGTATTCAACCACAATTTATGCAGTGGGTGAAATGGCTGAGTGATCCTGAAATTACTGGCATGGCCCGCGATGTTATTTTGTCTGATGCCATGTTGGGGTATTTGCACTTTATCTCAGGTGTTGGCGCGAATGGCAGTGTCTGGCTCTATAGTAATGTGCCGTACAAGATGGCCATGCCGCCGGCCACGATTTTAAATCGCTGGCAGCAGGCCGTACACGAAGGGACCACTGCGCCTTATCTGGCCTCACTGGCTCCTCAGCATCCGCAATATGAAAAAATGCATCAGGCGCTGAAACAACTGTTGGCTGACCGCCGTCCATGGCCGCAAATGGCCAATGGCCCGAGTTTACGCCCAGGCCAACTCAGTGACGATATTCCCGCCCTGCGGGAGATTCTCGACAGAACCGGCATGCTGCATCCGGTGGCTGCGGTTCCCGCGAAAGATACCGAAGTTATCCCCGTGGATAACCCGGCAGCCGCGGTTGTTAATGATGACCTCTCGGTTGATGAAGAGAAAAGCCGTGCCCAGGCCCACAGCTTGGTGGTAAGCCCATCGGCGGCACCGGTCGCGGATGTCCCGGTTACTGAAGGGGGGGTTGCGCCATCATCAGCACCACTGACGGCGACTGCCGCAGTGACTGATAATGTTTACACTCCAGAGCTGATGGAGGCCGTCAAACGTTTTCAACAGTGGCACGGGCTGAGTGATGATGGGGTTATCGGGGTTCGGACTCGCGAATGGCTGAATGTTTCGCCACAGATGCGGGCAACATTATTAGCATTGAATATTCAGCGATTACGTATTTTGCCGGGCCGGGTAGATAACGGCATTATGGTTAATATACCGAACTATTCGCTGAATTATTATAAGAATGGTACCGAGGTGCTCTCATCGAGAGTGATTGTTGGCCGTCCAAGCCGCAAAACACCACTCATGAGCAGCGCGTTGAATAATGTGGTGGTGAACCCGCCATGGAACGTGCCGACATCCCTGATACGTCAGGATATCGTGCCGAAAGCGCGTTATGATTCCAGCTATTTCCAGCGCCACGGCTATACCGTATTGTCCGGCTGGAGTAACGATGCTGAAGTCGTCGATCCTTCGATGATCAACTGGAACATGATTTCGCCGAATAATTTCCCCTATCGCCTACGTCAGGAACCTGGCGCCAGTAATTCCTTGGGGCGCTTCAAGTTTAATATGCCAAGCTCGGATGCTATTTATTTGCATGATACGCCGAACCATGGCTTGTTCCAGAAAGATATCCGGGCACTCAGTTCAGGTTGTGTTCGAGTGAATAAAGCCTCTGATTTAGCCAATATGCTGTTGCAGGATGCGGGTTGGAATGATGCGCGAGTGTCCTCGACCTTAAAGCAGGGAAATACCACTTACGTCAACATTCGCCAACGTATCCCGGTACAACTGTATTACCTGACGGCATGGGTTGCCGACGATGGCAAACCACAGTTTAGAACAGATATTTACAATTATGATATGACGGTGAGATCAGGTTCACAAATCTCCCAACAGGCTGAACTTTTGCTGCAATAAATGCAGTAAAACTCAATAACTAATGGTCTCAATATCGGGTTGTCTTGTGGGCACTCATTTATGGGTGCCCAGCCCCTAAATCTAAACGCACAGTGAATGCGTACCGAATGCGGGTTGACTGGTTTTCCGTAGGCGGTTATGGTTCGGGACGGCACATTTTATAGTGCTTACTTTTGACATTCTTGCCGGGTATTAACAGAGATCATGGATAAAATTGATAATTATCGCCGTAAATGGCTAACGTTAGGCGGGGCAGCGTTGGGTATATCGCTGCTTCCGGGGCAAGCATTCGCTACCCTTTCTACTCCTCGCCCACGTATCTTGACCCTGAATAATTTGAATACAGGTGAGTCGATAAAAGCCGAATTCTTTGATGGTCGAAGCTATAACAAAGACGAACTTTCCCGCTTAAATCATCTATTTCGCGATTATCGGGCCAATAAAGTTAAAACTATCGATCCACGCCTCTTTGACCAACTTTACCGTCTGCAAGGCCTTCTCGGTACCACTAAACCGGTACAGCTTATTTCAGGTTATCGCTCACTTGATACCAATAATGAACTGCGTGAACGTAGCCGGGGTGTGGCTAAACATAGCTTCCATACCCAAGGGCGGGCGATGGATTTCCATATAGAAGGCATTCAATTGAGTAATATCCGCAAAGCGGCATTAAAAATGCGCGCAGGTGGTGTAGGATATTACCCTCGCAGTAATTTTGTGCATATTGATACTGGGCCAGCACGAACCTGGTAACACGCATTTTTTGCCAATGCTTCGCAGCTACTGAGTTGGCATTGGGGTTGGAGCTTTATGAAATATCAAATTATTCCGGTGACGGCTTTTAGCCAAAACTGCACACTAATCTGGTGTGAAGCGACAGGGCAGGCCGCACTAGTGGACCCAGGTGGTGAAGCCGCCAAAATTATGGCTGAAGTGGCACGTCAAGGCGTTAAAGTGAGCCAGATTTTACTGACTCACGGTCACCTTGACCATGTAGGTGCTGCCGCAGAATTAGCTGCACATTTTCAGGTGCCTATTTATGGCCCAGAAAAAGAAGACGCTTTTTGGTTAGAAGGATTGCCGGCCCAGAGTAAAATGTTTGGGCTCAGCGAATGTGAGGCTTTTACACCGACTCGCTGGTTAGAAGAGGGTGACAAAGTCACTGTTGGCGAAGTGGAGTTATCCGTCTTACATTGCCCAGGTCATACTCCGGGGCACATTGTTTTTATTGAGCAACAGGATCGTTTGGCGCTCGTGGGTGACGTTATTTTTAATGGTGGTGTTGGGCGTAGCGATTTTCCACGCGGCGATCATCAGCAATTAATTAATTCTATCCGAACCAAATTATTACCCTTGGGTGACGATATGACGTTTATTCCAGGCCATGGCCCTATGTCGACGCTAGGTCATGAGCGGCAGACTAATCCATTTATACGAGAAGAACCTGCAATCTGGTGATGCATCAAGTTTACTGTCATAAACTCTATGCATAATTCAAGTATTGATCACAATGAAGGCACCTGACGGTGCCTTTTTTACGTTATATTTAATATGAGTGATTAAAGTCTTTTGTGAACAAATAATCAGCTATTTATTGGTATTATAGACATAATGGTGATGGCTATTAAGTCAGCATGTTTTTTACGATATTGATAAGGCGCAGCAAAACAAAAAAGATCTCACTGGTATTAATCCGGCATCGTTCTTTGTTGCCATTTTGAGTTCGTAAAATGACGAACACCTTTCAATGGAATCTACTATGCCATTTCGTCGTTTCAGACTGAATAAGTTACTGTCCCGGCTCGGCTTTGCTTGCATGGTTTTATTACTATTTCTGTTGTTAGGTGCAGTAGTGATTTATGCACAAACCAAGGCCAATATGCATCAGGATGCTGAGGCTAAGTTATTGCAAGCCAGAGCTCGCTTTGATCAAATATTTAATAACTTGCAGCATGCTGCTATTCAGGTAGAAACCGGATTAGGGAAACCTTGTGTGCAAGTTGTACAGAATCTGCGGGATCAAGTGGTAATGATCCCGGATGTTCGCTCAGTCAGTTTAGCAAAAGACTCCACGATCTATTGTTCATCAATATATGGCCCACTCGCGACCCCTTTTGATTTAGACGTGTTTGTTAATGGGCAATTAGAATTAATGCCGGGCAATGATGTAACACCGGATCGCGCTCTGATGGTTTACCGGCTGGAACGCGGTGATTACAGTATTTTGGTTGCCGTCGATGGCTACTACTTACGCAGTATTCTGAATCTCTTGAGCAGCAATGTTGAGCTGCAACTGAGAGTGGGGAATACATGGATGGATGCGGCAGGAATAGTCCATTCAGGTCGCCCGCCAAATGGAGACGAGCCTTTATATTTGGCATCTGAGAAATATGCGTATTCATTAAGTACCACTCTTTCCCATCAGCAATATTTAGATTATGCCTGGCAATATTCGCGAGGCAGCTTAATTTTCTTCATCCTAATGAGTGTCGGGTCTGCCACACTGGTTTTTTGGTTATCGGGTAGGGCGGCATCACCAACCTTAGTATTAAAACATGCATTAGAAAATAATGAATTTATTCCTTATATGCAGCCCATTGTATCCGGTAAGGATCAATGCTGGGTTGGCTGCGAAGTATTAATGCGCTGGCAGCATCCTGGGCATGGTCTAATTCAACCTAATCAATTTATTCCGTTGGCTGAAGACAGTGAACTTATCGTGCCGATGACGCGCTCTATTATGAGACAAGTGAGTGAAAAATTTGCACCTTATGTCAATCAATTGCCTGAAGGTTTCCACTTTGGTTTTAATATTAGCGCCAATCATTGCCGTGATTTGAGTCTGGTAGATGACTGCCGTAGTTTTATTGAGGCCTTTGGCGGCAATAAGATCAATATTACGCTAGAGCTAACCGAGCGAAAGTTGATTGTCGCCGATGAGACTACAGATAGGTTATTTGCAGAGCTTCATGCTCTGGGGGTATTTATTGCTATCGATGACTTTGGTACGGGGCATTCAAGTTTGACTTATTTGCAGAAGTTTAAAGTCGACTTTATTAAAATTGACCAAAGTTTTGTCGGCATGATTGGTTCAGATGCATTGTCGAGCCACATTGTGGGGAATGTTATCGATCTGGCGACACGACTGGGGCTGCAAACTATAGCCGAAGGCGTCGAGAATGATACCCAAATGCGTTATTTACAAGCACACAAGGTTGATTATCTACAGGGCTATATGTACGGGCGACCAATGCCAATGAACGAGTTTGCCAAATATATGTTCCATTAAGACTCTTTTAGCTTTATGTATAAAACAAAAGGGTGCCAAGGCACCCTTTTACCGTGAGTCATTACCACTTAATCAGAGCACGGCAACGATGGCTTCACACAGTGGTGCCATATTGTCTGGTGTCATGCCGGCAACGTTAACACGGCCAGAGTTTACGGCGTAAACAGCAAACTCATTGCGCAGACGCAGAACTTGTTCTTTAGTCAGACCGCTGAACGAGAACATGCCGTTCTGGTTAATGATAAAGCTAAAATCTTGCTGAGCGCCTTTTTCCTGCAAGGTATTCACAAACAACTGACGCATACGATGAATGCGTTGGCGCATGTCAGTCAGTTCTTGTTCCCAAATTGCGCGTAGCGCAGGGGTGCTGAGTATGGTCGCAACCACAGAAGCACCATGAGCAGGAGGGTTAGAGTAGTTGGCACGGATAACAGCTTTAACCTGACTGAAAGCAATATCGGCTATTTCACTGCTTGCGGCAACAACAGTACAAGCACCAACGCGCTCATTATACAGGCCGAAGTTTTTGGAGTAAGAACTACAAACAATCAGTTCTTGATGCTTCGCGGCAAAAATACGCAAACCTTGGGCATCTTCTTCCAAACCTTTGGCAAAACCTTGATAAGCGAAGTCAAACAGCGGCAGCCAACCTTTGGCTACAGACAGCTCAGCTAATTGGCTCCACTGGGCTTCTGTTGGATCGATACCTGTTGGGTTATGGCAGCAGCCATGGAATAGCACGACATCGCCCGCTTGGGCTTCTGACAGGCTACTTAATAGGCCATCGAAGTCCAGCGCATGGTTTGCAGCGTCATAATAGGCATATTCAACAACTTCTAATCCAGCAGCAGCGAAGATGTTTTTATGGTTTGGCCAGCTTGGATTGCTGACCCAGACACGTTTGGCGCTGGTTTGGTGGGCAATAAAGTCAGCGGCGATACGTAATCCACCAGTACCACCAGGCGTTTGAGCAGTACGCGCGCGCTTATCAGTAATGATCGCGCTATTGGTACCGAACAGCAGTTCCTGAGTACAACTGGCGAAAACGGGCAGGCCATCAATGCCCAGATAGTTTTTGGTAACTTCATTTTCCAGCAAATACTGCTCAGCTTTTTTTACGCTGGTCAGCACCGGCGTCTTCCCGGTTTCGTCTTTGTAGACACCGATCCCCAGGTTGATTTTATTAGGGCGGTCATCCGCGCGGAAAATATCGGTCAGGCCCAGAATTGGGTCCGCAGGTGCAGCAGTGATTTTTTCAAACATGTCAGAGGCTTCCATGGCTTAGCGTTAAGCAAACAGAACCATCAGGGTAGCGCCAGTTGCGGTCTTTGCCAACCGTTTGCGAGAAAAAGAAATGAATGTTGTGAGGCGGGGGGATTCAGGGTGAAAAATCGGCAGAATAGGTCAATCAGCAGCGTAATATCCCTAGATTGACTAAGGGGAAAACAAAAAGACAGAGCCGAGGCCCTGTCTTTTTTTCAACTTACGTCAGCAGATAAATTGCGTGATTAAGTTTAACTTAGAACTGGTAAACCAAGCCAACACCAACAACGTCGTCTGTGTTCAGACCGTTAGCACGGGTAAAGTCGTTTTCGTCCAGCAAGTTGATTTTGTAATCAACATAGGTAGACATGTTTTTGTTGAAGTAGTAGTAAGAACCAACAGAAACATATTTCAACAGGTCTTGGTTATCGCCATTCGTGTTAAGATCTTTCCCTTTAGACTGAACGTAGCCTAAAGATGGACGCAGACCGAAGTCGAATTGGTACTGTGCAGTGATTTCAATATCACGAGTCTTGTTAGCGATGGTGTTGCTAGAGTCGCCGTATGGAGTCAGGTTTTGAGTTTCTGCGTACATTACAGCCAGGTATACGTTGTTTGCGTCGTATTTAGCACCAACGTTCCATGCCTGAGCTTTTTCGCCTTCAGCGGTGCTGAATGCTTTCTGTTCGTTAGTACGGTTTGCAGTAGAGAAACCAGCACCGAAGTTCACGCCGTAACCGATATCATAAGTTGAAGAGATACCGAAGCCGTCGCCATTCTGGTCTTTCAGGTTAGCACCAGTGTAAACACCAGTTACTGGGTCAATAGAACCAGCGCGGTCATTCTGGTTTTTGCCTTGGTATTGCAGAGCAAAGTTCAGACCGTCAACCAGACCGAAGAAGTTGGTGTTACGGTAAGTAGCCAGGCCAGTAGAACGACCAGTCATGTAGTTGTCAGAGTTGGAGATTGAATCACCACCGAACACTGGCAGCATGTCAGTCCATGCGTTGACGTCATAGATTACGCCGTAGTTACGGCCGTAGTCGAATGAACCGAACTCAGCAAATTTCAGACCAGCAAAGCCCAGACGGGTTTTGTTGCCTTTGTCGCCTTGAGATTCAGCGTGGTTAGCCTGAACGTTGTATTCCCACTGGCCGTAACCGGTCAGTTGGTCGGTAATTTGGGTTTCACCTTTGAAGCCAAAACGAACATAAGATTCGTCGCCGTCTTGGCCAGCGTTGTCAGAGAACTGGTGACGCGCGTCAACTTTACCGTACAGGTCAAGTTTGTTGCCGTCTTTGTTGTAGATTTCTGCTGCATTAGCTGCGCCAGCTACTAACAATGCTGGGATTACTACTGCAAGAATATTGCGCTTCATCATTATTATTACCCTCATTGGTTTTATTCGGACACCTGCCACTGCCGCCAATAATTTTTTTGGAACTATTGTTGAGAGTTTGGTGTCGTCTGTGTCTGAACGCAGTGTTCCATTCACCGGCCCTATAATCCACACCGAAAATGCTACCAATTACCTGAATATGTTTCATTGGGAAACTATGTGTTACTAAATGTAAATATCAGGGAACTTTGTGACTTAGATCGAACTTTAAAAAATGACAAAAGCCAGCTGAGCTGGCTTTTTTTTATACAAAAATACAAATTTTTTCTAAATGATAAACTTAGAAGCTGGCATTTCTCGGTGTGCGAGGGAATGGAATAACATCGCGAACGTTTTGAACTCCTGTTACATAGGAGATTAAACGCTCAAATCCAAGGCCAAAACCTGAATGTGGCACTGTGCCATAGCGACGAAGGTCACGATACCACCAATAATCTTCTTTATTGAGGCCCATTTCTGCCAGACGTGCATCCAGCACATCTAAACGTTCTTCACGCTGTGAGCCACCGATGATTTCGCCGATACCCGGGGCAAGGACATCCATCGCGGCTACGGTTTTACCATCTTCATTCATCCGCATATAGAAAGCTTTGATATCTTTCGGGTAGTTTTTAACCACTAGCGGCGCTTTAAAGTGTTTCTCAGCTAAATAGCGCTCATGCTCAGAAGACAAATCAATACCCCAAGACACATCATTTTCAAATTTCTGGCCCGATGCCAGCAAGATTTCAATGGCGTCGGTATAGTCAACCTGAGCAAAGTCAGAAGTCACAAAACGCTGTAAGCGATCTACAGCATCTTTATCTACGCGCTCGGCAAAGAATTTCATGTCATCAGCACGTTCGTTCAGTACTGCCTGGAAAACGTATTTCAACATTTTCTCAGCCAAACCGGCGACATCATCTAAGGAAGCAAAAGCCACTTCAGGCTCTACCATCCAGAATTCAGCCAAATGACGGCTGGTATTGGAGTTCTCTGCCCGGAAAGTTGGGCCGAAAGTGTAAACTTTGGATAACGCACAAGCGTAGGTTTCACCATTCAACTGACCGGATACTGTCAGGAAAGCTTCTTTACCGAAAAAGTCTTCGCTGAAATCGACAGCACCGGTATCTGTGCGTGGCAAATTTTCCAGATCCAATGTGGATACACGGAACATTTCGCCAGCACCTTCGGTATCTGAGGCGGTGATTAGTGGGGTAGAAACCCAGAAATAGCCATTCTCATCGAAGAAACGGTGAATAGCTTGCGCCAAGGTATGGCGAACGCGAGCAACCGCGCCGATTAAGTTAGTCCGTGGACGCAAGTGCGCGACCTCACGGAGATACTCGATGCTGTGACGTTTTGCTGCCATTGGGTAGGTATCGGGATCATCGACCCAACCGACGACTTTAATAGCCGTGGCCTGAATTTCAAAACTTTGGCCTTCACCCGGTGATGCAACTACCGTTCCGGTGACTTCTACAGAACAGCCGGTAGTCAGATGCAGCACTTCATCCTGATAATTCGGCAAAGTATTATTCGCGACGGCCTGTAACGGGTCAAAGCAGGAACCGTCATAAACGGCAACGAAGGAGATACCCGCTTTAGAATCTCTCCGGGTACGCACCCAACCGCGTACGGTGACTTCACTGTCAACCGCAGCACGGCCTTGCAGTACGTCGACTACAGGCACTACGCTCATAGATTTCTCTCTTTAATAAATAGTTTTATAGAAATAGTTAATAACCCAACAAAATGGGGATATTGCTATGTTACTTGTGGCAGTGCAGGACACAAGTAGAAATCACCAAATCGGTGCAACATTTCTAGGGTTAGCTTAAATAAAGACGGCATAAATCGGGATAGAGTTTAATAGAGGCAATGATGAGGAGACAAAAGGTGTCGGTGATATGAATAGCCGGGCAGAATGAGCCCAGCTATTTATAAACCCATGAGCAATATGCTAACTGGCTTTCTTAACCAGCGGCAGAGCGAATGCTTCACGTAATTCATCAACAAAAGCCGGGTCGTGGCAAATAGTTTTACCAGGGCTATCAGAAAGCTTAGCGACGGGTTTATCGTTACATTCGACCAGCTTAATAACAATATTAAGTGGTTTGACACCGGGAATATCGCAGGTTAGGCGGGTACCAATACCAAACACCAATTTAATCCGCTGATAGAAATGGCGATATAGCGACAGCGCTTTTTCCAAGTCTAAATTATCAGAGAACACCAGCGTCTTGCTCATAGGGTCAATACCCAGTTTTTCATAATGAGCGATAGCTTTTTCACCCCATTCGACCGGATCACCCGAGTCATGGCGCAATCCCTGATAGCGCTTAGCGAATGTCTCGTCAAAATCGCGCAGGAAAGCATCCATGGTAATGCAGTCGGTTAATGCGACCCCAAGTTGATCGGGATATTCATCTAGCCAAACTTGCAGCGCCACGCGTTGGCTGTTGGCCAGAACCGGGCTTATCTGCTGGTGAGCCTGGAACCATTCATGGGCCTGAGTGCCAACCGGCGTTAAAGATAACTCGCGCGCTAAATCATAATTACTGGTGCCGACCAGATAGGGGAACTCGTCTTTTAAGCTGCTAACAATGGCATGTTGTATCTCGCGTGAGAAACGACGGCGTGTACCAAAGTCCATTAATTTGAAGTGAGTAATATCGATATCAGCACTCAGCGCTTTAAATTGCTGAAGTTTACTACGCAATTGCTTGACGGCTTGAGCGGCGGTGACATGTACAGAACGACGGTGATGTACGATTTCACTGATTACTGCCAGTAATGGCACTTCCCATAGAATCGTTTCACACCACAGCCCGGTAATGCGAATATCTAATTTCCCTTCCTTATTTAATACGCTGACTTGCTCGGGATTAAAACGAAAATCCCGCAGCCAATTCAGATAGTCATCCTGAAAGAAGGGTAAACTTGAAAGATAGATAAACTCATCATCGGTCAATGCCAATTGGCTCATCAATGTTATTTGATGGCGGATTTCGTCAGCATATTCGCCCAACAGCTCATCACCACGGCAGCGAAACTCCGCAGCAACGGTAATATGGCGATAACGATGGAACACTGCTTGTTGCATATGGAGCTTATAAGCATCCGTATCAAGCAATGAAGTCAAAATCGGTGAGGCGTCTTGGGTCATGGCGCTATACAGCATCCTCGTAGGAGCATTTTCCACAGTCGGCATAATCTAAAAGTTGCAGGAGTATACCGGTATTATCCTGTTATTGAAGCCTCATCACACCATAAATGCTAATCAGAGGTCTAGGATTAAACGTGCCATTATCAGCGAAGTCGCTCTTTTCTTAAATGTGTCATGAGATAAAAGCTAACTTTTTAGGTATTTAGATGTTCAGAGAGGAATATTATCTTAAAAAATATAGGGTTATTAACTTGAGTAGAATATCGACAAAGCGTAAGTTTTTATGTCTACGATGGGGAAATGCATCTTGCACATTTCCCGGTCATCATATTTGCATTTCTTAACAATTATTTAATTTTAGTCAAAACGAGGCAAAATTTTAATAAGAGGTAACTAAAGGAGGGCTAGCTGGCTTGGTGTTCTTTTATAGATTTGCTGGCTATTTTTAGGCCAGACAAAGACGTGGGGTTGTGGTGGTGATTAAGTGAGTATCTGCTTATCTGGGTTTAATTTTATTAATGTGCAGGCTGCTTTTTGTTCGATACAGAATTTGCCGCAATAGCATAGGTTCTCAACTGGGATTTTTTTGCAATTGTGATACATTGAAAAGCTATCTGAGTCTGGGGTCAAAGCCACTGGCAGCCTTGTTTTTAACCCAAAATTATTGGTTTTCACTCAAACATTATTGTTTTTAATCTAATGTTTTTGAGCCCCAACAACCATAATTGCAGACCTGGTAATCATATTCACTGATGACGTCAAAAGGGTTTCTATGACACAACAGCCGCAAGCTAAATACCGTCACGATTATAAATCGCCGGATTACACTATCACCGATATCAGTCTGGACTTCGCGCTAGATGCACAAAAAACGACGGTAACGGCGGTCAGTAAAGTAAAACGTCAGGGAACAGATGGCGCACCGCTGATTTTAAATGGTGAAGATCTCACATTAATGAGTCTCAGTGTTGATGGGCAAGCCTGGCCACATTATCAGCTACAGGATAACGTGCTGGTCATCGAACAACTGCCGGCGAATTTCACACTGACAATTGTTAATGATATTCATCCTGCAACCAACAGTGCGCTTGAAGGGTTATATCTTTCCGGCGAAGCATTGTGTACCCAGTGTGAAGCCGAAGGTTTTCGTCATATTACCTATTATTTAGACCGCCCTGATGTGCTGGCGCGTTTTACTACGCGGATTGTTGCCGATAAAACGCTTTATCCTTATTTACTCTCCAACGGTAATCCGGTGGGGAAAGGCACTTTAGACGATGGTCGCCATTGGGTTAAATGGGAAGACCCATTCCCAAAACCTTGCTACCTATTTGCTTTGGTCGCCGGTGATTTTGATGTTTTACGCGATAAATTCATTACTCGTTCTGGTCGAGAAGTTGCGCTGGAGTTGTTTGTTGACCGTGGCAATTTGGATCGTGCTGATTGGGCGATGACCTCGTTGAAGAATTCCATGAAATGGGATGAGACCCGTTTTGGTCTGGAATATGACCTAGACATTTATATGATTGTTGCGGTTGATTTCTTCAATATGGGCGCCATGGAAAATAAAGGGTTGAATGTATTTAACTCAAAATATGTTCTGGCAAAAGCAGAAACAGCGACAGATAAAGACTATCTGAATATTGAAGCGGTTATTGGCCATGAATATTTCCATAACTGGACTGGTAACCGCGTGACGTGTCGCGATTGGTTCCAGTTAAGTTTGAAAGAGGGGCTAACAGTATTCCGTGATCAGGAATTCAGCTCTGATTTAGGGTCGCGTTCGGTTAATCGCATTGAAAATGTGCGTGTCATGCGCGCGGCACAGTTTGCAGAAGATGCCAGCCCAATGGCTCATGCTATTCGGCCCGATAAAGTTATCGAGATGAACAACTTCTATACCTTGACGGTGTACGAGAAAGGTTCAGAAGTTATCCGCATGATGCATACATTACTGGGTGAACAGCAATTCCAGGCGGGTATGCAACTCTATTTTGAGCGCCACGATGGCAGCGCCGCAACCTGTGATGATTTTGTCCAGGCCATGGAAGATGCATCAAATGTCGATTTATCTTTATTCCGCCGCTGGTATAGCCAATCGGGTACGCCAATCCTGACGGTACGTGATGATTATGATGCGGAAAAACAGCAATATCATCTGCATGTGAGTCAGAAAACATTACCAACCCCCGACCAGCCGGAAAAACTGCCATTACATATCCCATTGGATATTGAGTTATATGACAGCAAAGGCAATGTTATTCCGTTACAGAGAAATGGCTTGCCAGTTCATCACGTCCTGAATGTGACAGAAGCGGAACAGACTTTTACCTTTGATAATGTTGAACATACGCCGATCCCCTCTCTGCTGCGTGAGTTCTCCGCACCGGTTAAACTGGATTACACCTACAGTGACCAGCAACTGACTTTCCTGATGCAGCATGCGCGCAATGAATTCTCTCGTTGGGATGCAGCACAGAGCTTGTTGGCAACGTATATCAAGCTTAATGTTGCTAAATACCAGCAGAAACAGCCGTTGAGTTTACCTAATCACGTGGCCGATGCTTTCCGTGCAATATTGCTTGATGAAAATCTTGATCCTGCTTTAGCTGCACAGATTCTGACATTGCCATCAGAAAATGAAATTGCTGAGCTGTTTACCACTATTGATCCGCAGGCGATCAGTGCGGTGCATGAGGCGATTACCCGTTGCCTGGCCCAAGAGTTGTCCGATGAACTGTTGGCTGTCTATGTGGCGAATATCACTCCAGTCTATCGTATTGAGCACAGTGATATAGCCAAGCGTGCCTTGCGTAATACCTGCTTGAATTATCTGGCGTTTGGTGATGCCGAGTTTGCTAATAAACTGGTCTCTTCGCAATATCATCAAGCCGATAATATGACTGACTCGCTGGCCGCATTAGCCGCATCAGTGGCGGCACAACTGCCATGCCGGGACGAGTTACTGGCCGCCTTTGATGTGCGCTGGAACCATGACGGTCTGGTGATGGATAAATGGTTTGCTCTGCAAGCAACCAGCCCGGCGGTGGATGTTTTGGCGCAAGTTCGCGGGTTGCTTAAGCATCCGGCGTTTAGTTTGAGTAATCCAAACCGTACTCGCTCATTGATTGGTAGTTTTGCTTCCGGCAACCCAGCGGCCTTCCATGCCACTGATGGCAGCGGTTATCAATTCCTGGTGGAAATCCTCAGTGACTTGAATACCCGTAACCCACAGGTTGCTGCTCGTTTGATTGAGCCACTGATTCGTTTGAAACGCTATGATTCAGGGCGTCAAGCTCTGATGCGTCAGGCATTGGAACAGTTGAAAATGCTGGAAAACTTATCAGGTGACCTGTACGAGAAAATCACCAAGGCATTAGCGGCATAAGCTGTTTTTGCATAATGAATAGAGGGCAGTTGTGCCCTCTATTCATGACTGACCCACTCTGCAATACCACTATTCTTTCCATGGCTTTACTTCGCAAACGTTTACTTTCCTGAAAGATGAATTTACCATTCCCGCATCAACGGCTTGTCATCGCTCGCTCAGGAGATTACATGTACTATCCTCTCGTCAAAAAAGCACTCTTTCAGCTTGATCCAGAACGTGCCCATGAGTTTACTTTCCGCCAGCTAAAACGAATTACCGGCACACCGCTTGAGTTTTTGGTACGTCAGTCGGTGCCAACTAAACCGGTAAGTTGTATGGGATTGTCATTCAAAAATCCACTCGGCTTGGCTGCGGGTCTGGATAAAGACGGTGAGTGTATTGATGCTCTGGGGGCAATGGGGTTTGGTTTTATCGAAGTAGGGACTGTGACACCACGGCCGCAGTCAGGTAATGATAAACCCAGACTCTTTAGGATCGTTGAAGCCGAAGGTTTGATCAACCGCATGGGATTTAATAATCACGGCGTTGATAACTTAATTGAAAACGTTAAGAAATCACATTTTGGCGGTATTCTCGGTATTAATATCGGCAAGAATAAAGATACTCCCGTAGAACAAGGTAAAGACGATTACTTGATTTGTATGGATAAAATTTATCCTTACGCTGGATATATTGCGATTAATATCTCTTCACCAAATACACCGGGATTACGAACTTTACAGTATGGCGAAGCATTAGACGATCTGTTAGCTGCAATTAAAAATAAACAAACTGAATTACACCAGCGCCACCATAAGTATGTTCCTGTGGCAGTAAAGATCGCGCCAGATCTTACTGAAGAGGAATTGATCCAAATAGCTGACAGTTTGGTTCGCCATAATATAGATGGTGTTATTGCCACTAATACAACTTTAGATCGTTCCCTCATTCAGGGATTAAATTATTGCGAACAAGCCGGTGGTTTAAGTGGCCGACCATTACAATTACGCAGTACTGAAGTGATTCGTCGTTTATCGCAAGAGCTACAAGGGCGTCTGCCTATTATCGGTGTGGGTGGAATTGACTCAGTAACCGCTGCTCGTGAAAAAATGGCCGCGGGTGCTTCATTGATTCAAATTTATTCCGGATTTATCTTCCGTGGACCAGGTTTGATTAAGAATATCGTTACTCATATCTAATTATTTATCTTCTTTACTTGCCTGGGGGTTTATTTATTCCCCCAGCTCGTCTATATTTTGTTCCTATAGATTAAATATACATCAAAAACCTTATTTGAATTTAGTCTCATTTGGCGGGTGAAAATCTTGCTCATTGAGTCAATGATGTTGGCGGCAATAGTGGGAAGGATAAAATATGCGGATTAAACCAGACGATAAATGGCGTTGGTATTTTGATACCGAACATGATCGACTCATGTTGGATTTAGCTAATGGTATGATATTTCGCTCGCGTTTCCCGTCAAAAATGTTAACCCCTGATGCTTTTGCTGATTCCGCATTTTGTGTTGATGATGCCGCGCTTTATTTTGAATTTGAAGATCAGTGCCGCCAAATTAAAATGGGCCATGAGCAACGTTCAGAATTGATATTAAATGCTTTGGTTGCATTTCGTTTTCTAAAACCTTTAATGCCTAAAAGCTGGTATTTTGCGCAACAGCCAAAAGCTTGGTTGCCACAGAATGCTGAACTGGCGACAGTAAAAGTATTGGATAGCGGTGAAGATATTAGTTTATTGGTGGTTGAATCAGGCGACTCTGCCAGCTTATGTTTATTGGCACAATCTCAGGTGGTATTAGCAGGGCGTCAGTTAGTATTGGGTGACGCAATAAAGATAATGAATGATCGTTTGTTACCGCTGGTGATTGAACAGACGTACACCGCGCCAGCCTACGACCGGGCGATGTAATATCCATTATCTTTCAAGCTACAGCTGTGGTGGCTACCTTACTGACGTAAGTTAGTCGGGATTCTCTTATTTACCGCTGAGAGTAATATCCCCTTTAGGGATACAACTGCAACAAAGAATCGTCCCGTCATTACCGATAGCACTCTGTTTTAAAGGTGCGACATCGCCATTGATTAATGTAATTCGACAACTGCCACATATCCCTGCCCGACAAGAGTAAGGTATACGAATATTTTGTTGCTCCAATTGCTCTAATAATACCTGCTGATTATTACCATTAAAGCGGATGCCATTATATTCAATAGACAGCGTTTTGGATTGATCTTGCGGCGCGGCTAAGCTTTCAACCACGGCACCAGCGCTATAGGGGCGTGGCGGTTTGGTTGACAGAATTTCGACTTCATCCCCAACCCGAATAATCCCGCTATTTCTGGCCACCATATTTTGGCCAAAGTCGATATCACCATTTTCAGCGGTTCGGAATGTCTGTAGTGTCTGTAAAGGTTCACCTGTAGGATGTTTACGTCCACGTTCAACGCTGACTGTGGTTAATACACAGCGGCTGCATGGTTTGACCAAATCAAAGGTAATATCCCCCACTCGGATAACCTGCCAACTGTCTTCAGCAAAGGCATTGGCCCCCGTCACCACTAAATTGGGGCGGAACTGTTCCAGCTTAATACTGCCGGGGCAGCGCTGCTGTAATTCTTTAAATGATGCTTCATTAATGAGTAAATAAGGGAAGCCATCAGCAAAGGAGAGTGGAATTTCCGGCATCGGTTTTACCCGGCGGGTTAATTCTGCTCCGAGCCAGCGCAATTGCACTTCACGCTGAAAATAGTCACTGAGCCAGTTGTTGATAGCGGGTGGGGCAATTAACGCGGTAAAATGGTTGCCCCAAACTTCAGTGGGTTCCCCATTGGCTAAAAAATCATTAAAGCGGATACTGGCGCTCTCGCCATCGGGGGCAGTAAGGTACAGACCGTCTGGCATTAATGCCGGGGTAAACATGACCATCTTCGGATATTGGCGCGCAGTAATAAAAGTGCCATCCGGTTCGGTAATCATAAATACGCGGTCAAAGGCCAGTCCGCTGCTGCTAACTTGAGCATGAGAAAGCTGCAAGCCGCGCATGGATTTCACCGGATGAACGTAAAGTCGGGAGAGGGTAATCACCATTGCCTCCGTGCGAGTATTAAATTAGAGGGAGCAACTTTATGACAAGCTGCTGGGATTAGCTATAATGCGCAACAATTTTCTTTTTGGTGATAGTGCGATATGAACTCTCTGTTTGCCAGCACGGCGCGTGGACTGGAAGAACTGTTAAAAAGCGAACTCGAAGCGCTGGGCGCTCACGACTGTAAAATAGTGCAGGGTGGGGTACATTTTCAGGGCGACGATCGACTCATGTACCAAAGCCTGTTGTGGAGCCGCTTGGCTTCGCGCATTTTGCTACCGCTCAACGAATTCAAAGTTTACAGTGACTTAGACTTGTACCTTGGGGTACAGGCAATTGACTGGCCGTCAATCTTTGGTGTGGACAAGACATTTGCCGTGCATTTTAGCGGCGTGAATGAGGAGATCCGCAATAGTCAGTATGGTGCATTAAAAGTAAAAGACGCCATTGTCGATAGCTTTACTCGCAAGCTGGATCAGCGCCCGACGGTGGCCAAGCAGCAACCGGATATTCGGGTCAATGTGTTCCTGCAACGAGATATGGCCAGTGTGGCGTTAGATCTTAGCGGTGAAGGCCTGCATCAGCGCGGTTATCGCGACTTGACCGGACAGGCGCCATTAAAAGAAAACTTGGCGGCGGCTATTATTCAGCGCTCAGGCTGGCAGTTGGGTACGCCAATGGTCGATCCAATGTGCGGCTCCGGTACGTTGTTGATTGAAGCCGCCATGATGGCCTCTGATCGCGCACCGGGTTTGCATCGGGCACATTGGGGCTTTACTGCCTGGAGCGCATTCAACGAAGAGCTGTGGCGCGAGTTAACCAGCGAAGCACAAGTGCGTGCTCGCCGTGGCTTGCAAGAAACAACGTCTCGTTTCTTTGGCTCAGATATTGACCGGCGTGTCATTGAGATGGCTCGGGCCAACGCCCGCCGTGCCGGGGTATCAGAATTGATTACCTTTAATGCCAATGATGTCAGCAAGCTGGTGAATCCACTGCCCGAAGGGCCGGTAGGTACGGTTATCAGTAACCCGCCTTATGGTGAGCGGCTGGAAAGTGAACCGGCGCTGATTGCCCTGCACAATATGCTGGGCCGCATCATGAAAAGTGCCTTCGGCGGCTGGCGTTTGTCACTGTTCAGCGCGTCACCTGAATTGCTGAGCTGCTTGCAGTTACGTGCAGAGCGCGAATTCAAAGCCAAAAATGGCCCGTTGGATTGTGTGCAGAAAAACTACCAGTTGGCGGCGAATCCACAGGGTGCTGCCGGCGTGCAAGTGGCAGAGGATTATGCCAACCGTCTGCGTAAGAATGTGAAAAAACTGGATAAGTGGGCTAAGCAGCAGGGTATTGAATGCTATCGCTTGTATGATGCCGACTTGCCAGATTACAACGTGGCGGTCGATCGTTACGGTAGCAAAGTTGTGGTGCAGGAATATGCGCCGCCGAAAACCATTGATGCACAAAAAGCGCGTCAGCGCCTGTTTGATGTGATTAATGCCACTTTGGCGGTGCTGGATTTGCCGTCAAATCAGCTGGTGTTGAAAACACGCGAACGGCAGAAAGGTAAAAATCAATACGAAAAATTGGCACAGAAGGGCGAGTTCCTGCTGGTGAGCGAATATAACGCCAAGCTGTGGGTTAACCTGACTGATTACCTCGATACTGGCTTATTCCTTGACCACCGCATCGCCCGTCAGATGCTGGGTAAAATGAGTCAGGGTAAAGATTTCCTTAACCTGTTCGCCTATACCGGTACTGCCAGTGTTCATGCAGGGCTGGGTGGCGCGCGTAGTACGACCACGGTCGATATGTCGCGTACTTATTTAGAATGGGCTGAGAAGAACCTGCGAGCAAATGGCCTTACAGGTCAGCAGCACCGCTTGATTCAAGCTGATTGCCTCTCTTGGCTCAGTAACACCGATGAGCAATTCGATGTGATCTTCATTGATCCACCGACCTTCTCCAACTCCAAGCGTATGGAGACCACCTTTGATGTTCAGCGCGACCACTTAGTGCTGATGAAAGAACTTAAACGGTTACTGCGCCGTAAGGGGACAATCATGTTCTCTAACAATAAGCGTGGTTTCCAGATGGATTTGGCCGGTATAGCAGCGTTGGGGCTGGAAGCGAAAGAAATCACAGCGCAGACGCAATCTGAAGACTTTGCCCGTAATCGTCAGATCCACAACTGTTGGCTGGTCACCCACGCCAGCGAGGAAAAGTAAAAACTATGTCGTTAATTAGCATGTCCGGTGCTTGGCTGTCGTTCAGCGATGCACCTTTATTAGATAATACGGAATTACATATTGAGGCAAACGAGCGTGTTTGTCTGGTGGGCCGTAATGGTGCGGGTAAATCCACCCTGCTGAAAATCTTAAGCAAAGAAGTTCCTTTGGATGATGGCCGCATCACTTATGAACAGGATTTGATTGTCGCGCGTCTGCAACAAGATCCACCACGCAATGTGGCCGGGACGGTGTTTGATTTTGTTGCTGAAGGCGTACAAGAACAGGCAGAGCATCTGAAGGCTTACCACGCGACGTTGCATCAGGTTGAACTTGATCCGAGCGAGAAAAACCTTAATCGTCTGGCAGCATTGCAGGAAATTTTAGACCATCAGGGCTTATGGCAATTAGACAGTCGTATCCAGGAAGTGTTGGTCCAATTGGGCTTATCGGCAGATGCCGAACTTTCGTCGCTGTCTGGTGGTTGGTTGCGGAAAGCGGCATTAGGTCGCGCACTGGTAAGCTCACCAAAAGTGCTGTTGCTGGATGAACCGACCAACCATTTGGATATTGAAACCATTAATTGGCTGGAAGGCTTCCTGAAAGAGTTCCAGGGCAGCATTGTCTTTATCTCCCATGACCGCTCCTTTATCCGCGCAATGGCCACTCGCATTGTCGATCTGGACCGCGGTAAGTTGGTGTCATGGCCGGGTAACTACGAACTGTATCTTGCCAGCAAAGAAGAAGCATTGCGGGTTGAAGAGTTACAAAATGCTGAGTTTGACCGCAAGTTAGCGCAAGAAGAAGTGTGGATTCGCCAAGGCATCAAAGCACGACGCACGCGTAATGAGGGCCGTGTTCGCGCCCTAAAAGCCTTGCGGATGGAGCGCTCACAGCGCCGTGAAGTGATGGGCACCGCCAAGATGCAAGTGGAAGAGACTGTACGCTCGGGCAAAATTGTCTTTGATCTGGAAAATGTGAATTATCAGGTTGATGGCAAAGTGCTGGTGAAAGATTTCACCGCCCAAGTCCAGCGTGGCGATAAAATTGCGCTGGTGGGCCCGAACGGTTGCGGTAAAACCACCTTGCTGAAACTGATGCTCGGTCAGCTTAAAGCGGACAGCGGCAAAGTGCATTGCGGTACTAAGCTGGAAGTGGCTTATTTTGACCAGCATCGTGCAGAACTTGATCCAGAACGCACGGTTATGGATAACCTGGCGGAAGGTAAGCAGGAAGTGATGGTCAATGGCCGTTCACGCCATGTTCTGGGCTATCTGCAAGATTTCTTGTTCCACCCGAAACGCGCAATGACGCCAGTAAAAGCCTTGTCTGGTGGTGAACGTAACCGCCTGTTATTGGCTAAATTATTCCTTAAGCCAAGTAACTTACTGATTCTCGATGAACCGACCAACGATCTGGATGTTGAAACGCTGGAACTGTTGGAAGAAATGGTAGATAGCTATCAGGGCACCGTGTTACTGGTGAGCCATGACCGCCAATTCGTTGATAACTCAGTGACAGAATGCTGGATCTTTGAAGGCAATGGGCAAATCAGCAGCTTTGTTGGCGGGTATTATGATGCTCACCAACAACGTGCTGAGGCAAAACCTATTCGTCAGGTTGCGGCTAAAGTGGAAGAAACCAAAGTTGCAGCGCCAGTAAAAAGCGCGGCACCCGCGGCGAAACGCCCTGGTAAGCTGAGCTATAACCTGCAACGTGAGCTGGACCAATTGCCGCAGCAGTTGGAAAAGCTGGAAAATGAAATCAGTGAGTTACAGGCTCAGGTCGGTCATGCTGATTTCTTCTCCCGTCCACATGAAGAGACGCAGCAGGTATTGAAAGCTTTGGCCGATGCTGAACAGGCATTAGAAGTGGCATTTAGTCGTTGGGAAGAGCTGGAAGCTCAGAAAAACGGCTAAAAATATGCAATAGCCGTTCTGTCAGATGAGGTGGTATACGATATTATGTCTATTGTTATATTAAGCCTCCTGACAAAACGGCACTCAGCGACATTAGTAATACCCAATAGATTTCCAAGTACAGGATGGCGGCAAGCGAAAGAATATCGACTCACTGACTGATGCCAGTGATTTGGGCTAGCGAATGCGGCCAACACACCTGTGCTTGGAAAGATAAAGGGTATTGAGGAATGAGATATTGTGTTCTGTAATTCAGCCTGAGCACGCCGGGCAGACAGGGAATGTGATCCTGTGCCGGCAGTGTGATATGTCAGTGGTCTTACCCTCTCTGCCTTATGGCACCAAAGCGGTATGTCCGCGTTGTAAAACAACCCTGACCGCGCGGTGGGATGAACCACGTAAGCGCCCAGTCGGTTATGCGCTCAGCGCACTGTTTATGTTATTGCTGGCGAATATGTTCCCCTTCGTTAACATGCGAGTGGCGGGGATCACCAGCGAAATAACACTGATCCAAATACCACAAGTGATGGTGGCTGATGACTATGTCAGCATGGCAACCTTATTTATGGTGCTGGTGCAGTTGATTCCGGCCTTCTGTATGGTGGCCATCATTCTGCTTTGCCTGCGGGTGCGTATGCCAACGCGCTGGAAAGCATTCATCGCCAAAATATTATTCCAATTTAAAACCTGGTGCATGGTTGAGATCTTTCTCGCCGGTGTGCTGGTCAGTTTTGTCAAACTGATGGCCTATGGCGAGATTGGCATTGGCAGCAGTTTTATTCCTTACTGTTTATTCTGCTTGTTGCAGGTGCGCGCTTTCCAGTGTGTTGACCGCCACTGGATGTGGCAAGATATTGCTCCCGCCCCAGCGCTACCTTACCCACTCGTTGCGGGCCGCACGGGGTTGCGTCAAGGTCTGCGCTCCTGTTCGTGCTGCACGGCAATTTTGCCGCAATCTCAAGAGCAATGCCCACGTTGCCATACTCATGGCTATGTTCGTCGTCGCAATAGTTTGCAGTGGACCATGGCATTACTCATCACCTCAATACTGTTATATATCCCAGCCAATCTGATGCCGATTATGATTACCGAAAGCTTGGGTAGCCAGATGGGTTCGACCATTATGTCTGGGGTGATTTTCTTGTGGAGTGAAGGTTCCTACCCAGTGGCATTAGTGATTTTTATTGCCAGTATTATGGTGCCATCACTGAAGATGTTGGCGATCGGTTGGTTATGTTGGGATGCAAAAGGCAAGGGTAATACGGATACCGAACGGATGCATTTTATTTACGAAATAGTGGAATTCGTTGGCCGCTGGTCAATGATTGATGTCTTTGTTATTGCAGTGCTTTCATCATTAGTCCGCATTGGGCAACTTATGAGCATCTATCCAGCAATTGGTGCGCTGCTGTTTGCGATGGTGGTGATCCTGACAATGTTTGCTGCATTAACCTTTGATCCCCGGTTAACCTGGGATCGGATAAGTGAAACAACCCAAGAAGGAGCCGCAAGGTGACGGACAATAATCCCAGCCAGGGTGTGGCGGAAATTGAAAAAATCAAGCGGTGGTCCCCGGTGTGGATCATCCCTATTGTCACCGTGCTGATTGGCGCATGGATACTGTTTTATCATTTTAGCCATCAGGGGCCGGAAGTGGTTATGACCACTTTGAATGCTGAAGGCATTGAAGCCGGTAAAACAAAAATAAAAAGCCGTAGCGTGGATGTTGGCATCGTTGAGCAGGTCACTCTGAGTGAAGATCTCAACCACGTTATTGTGCAAGCGCGCTTGAGTTCCGGCATGAAGAATTTACTGCATAGCGACACGGTTTTCTGGGTGGTTAAACCCCAGATAGGTCGCGAAGGTGTTTCCGGTTTAGGGACACTGCTTTCTGGTGCTTATATTGAACTGCAACCCGGCGGCAAAGGTAAGGCATTAGATAAATTCACCCTGCTCGACTCCCCGCCGCTGGCGGCACCGGATGCCAAAGGCTTGCGCATTATACTCGACAGCGAACAGGCAGGGCAGTTGAATGCCGGAGATCCGGTCCTGTTCCGTGGTTACCGCGTGGGTTCAGTGGAGACCAGTACTTTCGACGCCAAATTACGCCTGATGCGTTATCAACTCTTTATTGGCGCGCCTTATGACAGTCTGGTGACGACCAATGTCCGCTTCTGGAAAGACAGTGGTGTGGCGGTTGATCTCTCCTCACAAGGGATGCGGGTGGAAATGGCCTCGCTGGCGACGTTGTTCAGTGGTGGCGTGAGTTTCGATGTACCCGATGGTTTGGATCTGGGTCAGCCAATCACGCAACAGAAGCCCGAATTCAAACTGTTTGATGACCGCAGTAGCATTCAAAATTCCCTGTACACGGAACATCAAGATTTCTTGCTGTTCTTCTCTGATTCTGTTCGCGGCTTGCAGAAGGGTGCACCGGTAGAGTTTCGTGGGATCCGTGTGGGGACTGTTGGTGAAGTACCGTTCTTCGCCAAGGGGATGAGACAGCGTGTTGATAATGACTTCCGTATCCCAGTGCTTATTCGTATTGAGCCAGGTCGTTTCCGTAATGATTTAGGCCCGGATGCGAACTTTGAACAAACACTGAAACAAGCCAAAGAGCGCGGTTTGCGAGCATCACTGAAATCAGGAAACCTGTTGACCGGTGCACTGTTTGTCGATTTGGATTTCTATCCAGATGCAAAACCGTGGAAAGGGCCGCTGGAAGTGGTGGGTTATCCGCTACTGCCAACAGTCAGCGGTGGTTTAGCGCAAATTCAGCAGAAACTGACGCAAACGCTGGATAAGATTAATAATTTGCCGCTAGAGCCAATGATTAATGAAGCCACCAAGACACTGGCTGAAAGCCAGAAAACTATGCATGAAACTCAGAAAACGCTGGAGTCACTGACCGCGATTACCTCTAGCCCGGCCATGCAGAACCTGCCAAAAGATCTGCAAAAAACCTTGAATGAGCTTAATCGCAGCATGAAAGGCTTCCAGCCAGGATCTCCGGCATACAATAAAATGGTGGGTGATATGCAGCGGTTAGATCAAGTGTTGCGTGAATTACAACCGGTATTGCGTACGCTGAATGAGAAGAGTAACGCGCTGGTATTTGAAGCGGCAGGAAGTCAGGACCCTCAGCCTAAGAAGGCCAAAAAATGATAAAATGGATGGCAGTAATCGCCGCGCTGTTACTCAGCGCTTGCAGTAGCGAACCCAACAAGACGTATTATCAGCTACCAGCACTCAGCGCGCCTGCAACGGCCAGTAGCAACGTGACATCGCGGCAGCTGTGGATTGAGCATGTTGGTGTCGCTGATTATCTGGCTGCGGCTGGCGTGGTGTATCAGACCAATGATGTGCAGTATGTGATTGCCAGTAACAACCTTTGGGCCAGCCCACTGGACCAGCAATTGCAGCAAACTTTGGTGACGAATCTGAGTAATGCGCTGCCGGGTTGGCTGGTTTCCTCACAGCCACTCGATAGCGATCAGGACGTTCTCAATGTGACTGTAACCGGGTTCCATGGCCGCTATGATGGTCGTGCCATCATCCGTGGTGTTTGGATACTGAAACATCAGGACCAGCTTATTAAGCAACCATTCGATCTCGAGCTTAAACAGAGTGAAGATGGCTATGATGCTCTTATTCGTACCTTGGCAGAGGGTTGGCAGCAAGAAGCTAAGACGATTGCAGCGCAGTTGCAGCGAGTTAAATAATATTTTGTTCTAAATCAGTCTAACCCTCTTTCATTGGTAATAATGAATTTATCGTGAAAGAGGGTTATCAATAAATATCAATAAGTTACCCTGCAATACTCCAAATCAATCACTTAGGCTAATCAGCGTGCATAGCTCACAAATGTGACATTGGCGTGAATTTTGCGCATTGCTTTTCTGTTTCCTAAGGTCTATCACTTAACTGTGACCGCACATAAAGTAGTCACTGTTTTCTTTCCACCAGACCGAAAGATGAGGGAAACGAGGCATGAAGAGACAGAAAAGAGATCGCCTGGAAAGGGCGTTGTCACGTGGGTACCAAGCAGGTATTTCAGGGCGTTCAAGGGAAATTTGCCCTTACCAAGCTTTAGACGCCAGATCACATTGGTTAGGAGGTTGGCGACAAGCCATGGAGGACAGGGCTGTGACCGCCTAAGCGGCTCTCTGTCAGACTAAAGGAACACCTCCGCTTTATGCGCATATCGCGGAGGTTTTTGAAAAACTCTTCGTACTTGTTGCCGCAGCGTTGTTGGCTGCTCTCATAAACCCGAATCATTGACAGAAGTCAACTCATCGGGATTTAATCGTTTACCGCCTAGCTGCAACACCAATTACTTTGAGTTATCTCTTCGTACTGACTGCCGCAGCGTTGTTGGGTGCTCTCATAAACCCGAATCATTGACAGGAGTCAACTCATCGGGATTTAATCGTTTACCGCCTAGCTGCGGCCCCGCCTACCAGCGTTTCAGTAAGATACTCGCGTTGACTCCACCGAAACCAAAGCCATTTGACAGGGCATATGTCATTTCATGAGCTTGAGCTTTGCCAGCAATCACATTAAGCCCGGTGGCCGCAGGATCCAGATTTTCCAAGTTCAATGTTGCGGGAACAATTTGATCCCGTAATGCCAGCACAGTGAAAATGGTTTCCAGTCCGCCAGCAGCGCCGAGTAAATGGCCTGTTGCTGATTTTGTTGATGTAATGGCTAACGTATCACCCTCGCCAAACAAGTGCTTAATTGCATTGATCTCACCCAGATCACCCACCGGTGTTGAGGTTGCATGTGCATTCAGATGCTGAACTTGCTCGGGTTTAATTCCCGCCTGACGTAATGCAATTTTCATTGCACGATATGCGCCGTCGCCATCTTCCGCGCCTGAGGTCATATGATAAGCATCGGCGCTGGTGCCATAACCGACAATTTCAGCCAATGGTTGCGCGCCACGGGCCAGAGCATGCTCTAACTCTTCGACAATCAGCAAGCCAGCACCTTCACCCATCACAAAACCATCACGGGCGCTATCGAATGGGCGAGAGGCTTTCTCTGGCGCATCATTAGAACCGGTCGATAATGCGCGAGCGGCCGCAAAACCGGCCAGGCTGACTTTATCAATTGCCGCTTCAGCTCCCCCACATAGGGCAATATCTGCTTCATCGTTGCGGATCATGCGTACCGCATCACCGATAGCTTGAACACCAGCCGCACAGGCAGTGACCGGGGCACCAATTGGCCCTTTAAAATGATGCTTGATAGAGACGTGGCCCGCGGCCAGATTTACCAAGAATGAAGGGACGGTGAAAGGAGACAGGCGCTTTGGTCCACGGCTATCTGTGGTGCGCACCGCATGTGCAATGGACGGGAAGCCGCCAATGCCGGAGCCGATAACCGTGGCGGTTCGCTCTTGTTTATCTAAATCATCGGCTTGCCAGCCCGCATGGGCAATAGCCTCATCTGCTGCGGCCATCGCAAATTCAATAAAGCGGTCCATTTTCTTTTGATCTTTAGGCGCAACGGCTTTGTCCGGATCAAAGCCTGCCTCAGGGTCTGCTGCAAGAGTTGGAACTTGCCCACCAATTTTTGCCGCTAGATCGCCGACAATCTCCTCTGGCAGAACACGGATACCCGATTGTCCCGCCAACAGACGTTGCCAGACAGTTTCGATACCACAGCCTAATGGGGAAACCACCCCCATCCCGGTAATTACGACACGGCGCGTATTCATCATTTTTCCTTTCTAGACTCAATTGAATGTTGTGGGTGTCTGGCATCGACTGATTGTTTGTCATGCATCAGTGCCAGCCGTTTATTAATTATATCGCTCCTGACAGAGCCTGCCGTGAGGGTGACATCTTGTGCACGGATAGGCTGTCGAGTGGCATTGTCCAGTAAGATGGGTTCCAGCGGTGTGCCAGTACGGCGATCGGTGAGTATCACTGCGGGGCCATCGGGTGCAAAATGTTGATTACCCCATTGAAATAGGGCGGCAATAACCGGAAAGAAATCAGTGCCACGCTCGGTCAATAGATACTCATAGCGAGCAGGACGGGAGTGATAAAGCCGCTTTTCAAGGATGCCGCTTTCTACCAGATACTTTAAACGTCGGGTCAGGATAGTGGGGGAAAGCTGCAAACTTTGCTGAAATTCATCGAATCTCGTTAACCCCTGAAAAGCATCACGCAGGATCAGTATGCTCCACCACTCACCCACTCGCTCAAGGGAGCGAGCTACCGGGCAGGGCATATCTTGCAGGCGAGTTCTTTGCATACTGCTCCTCGTGTGTTCCTGTGAATATAGCTGATTACTGGCTGATATTAATTGGTGGCTACATTTATTGTAGTCACTAAAGTTAAAAAAAATGCCATTGGCATACTGATAACAATGCAGGGGATTTAACGGCCCCTGCATCAGGTCACGGATAAAGATATTAGAAAGCAGCAGTGTCTTTAAACAGGCCAACTTTCAGGTCGGTGGCGGTATAAATCACTTTGCCATCCACTAACACTTCGCCATCCGCAACACCCATGATCAATTTACGCATGATAACGCGTTTAAAATTAATACGGTATGTCACTTTCTTGGCGTCAGGCAGTACTTGGCCAGTGAATTTAACTTCACCGACACCCAGCGCGCGGCCTTTGCCTTCGCCACCTAACCAGCCAAGATAGAAACCAACCAACTGCCACATGGCATCAAGGCCCAGACAGCCAGGCATTACTGGGTCACCAATGAAGTGGCAACCGAAGAACCATAGATCCGGATTAATATCCAGTTCCGCTTCCACATAACCCTTGTTATAGAGGCCGCCGTCTTCCGTCATTTTGACGACACGGTCCATCATTAACATATTGCCTGCTGGCAATGGTGGCCCACCCGCGCCAAACAGTTCGCCACGGCCAGATGCTTCAAGGTCTTCTTTTGTATAGGATTCGCGTTTATCTACCATGTTCTCAGTAAGCCTTATTTTAATGAAGTGCGCAGAATAGCGTACAGCTGTACGCTGAGCAAGTCCGATCAGCCCTGGTTGAACCAGTTCAGCCAGCGTAGTGGCCATGGCCAACGATGCCTGTCCTGCGGATTTACTTGTGAGATTCGTTCTTGAATTATACCTAACAAGCTTGGTTGCTGCTCATCGGCATAAACCACACCGGTTAATAATGGCAATGCTTCAGCAGCACTATCCACCGCCCATAAATGGAATTGACCATTTTGCACCGCTTCAATGACTGCTTGATTCAAGCACAAATGGCGGACATTGGTGGCGGGTAAAATCACCCCTTGATGGCCCGTCAACCCACGACGTTGGCAAGCTTCGAAGAAGCCTTCGATCTTTTCATTGACGCCACCAATAGGCTGAACATTACCAAATTGGTCAACTGAACCTGTCACGGCAATTTGCTGATTGATTGGCTGCTGTGACAGGGCACTGATCAATGCACAAAGTTCTGCCAGTGATGCGCTGTCGCCATCAACCTCACCATAGGATTGCTCAAAAACAATGGAGGCGGAGAAAGGCAGCGGCTGATCAAGCTCCAATTCTGAAATCAAGAAAGCTTGCATAATCATCATGCCTTTAGCATGAATATTACCGCCCAGCTCTGCTTTACGTTCAACGTCAACAAATTCGCCATCACCTAAGTGGACGACGCAACTGATACGAGCGGGTTCACCAAAGGCATAAGGGTGGCCGGGATATTCCAAGACTGACAGACCATTAATCTGACCGACAACTTGCCCTTCGGTCTCAACCAGAATTTGCCCCAGTTCTATCTCATCCTGCATCCGTTCAGCCAGGTAGCTATTGCGCCAATCTCGGGCATTGAGCGCCACTTCCAGCGCGTTAGCTGTGATGGTGTCTTCTTCGGCATAAAGCGCAGCTTCCGCAAGCACGCGGGTCAGCCATTGTGGGCACAGTGGCAGACTGCCTTGGTCGCCGCTATAACGCACTGCTTGGCGGAACAGTACCGGCCAGGCATCGGCAGACAGCGCAGGGAGCTGTTTTTGCTGCAACAGTGTATTGATATAGCCGCACCACAAGGTCATGCCATCAATATCGACCAGCGGCAGCTCTACTTCGAACTCACCATAAATAGCCAATTCGCCCAGCTCGGGTTCCATATCATGGAAATCACCCAATCCCAGACGATCGCCAACCAGAATCAGACGTAAATCCAATGGCATTGACGGGATATGTACTGGCAAAGGACGAGTTTCATCCGGTGATAGCCAGTCGAAGCGCTGCTGAACAATCATCTGCTTCAGTCGTAACCACATCAAAGGCTGTGCCTGTAATGCGCGCACCGACAAGATCAAGATGCCGCCATTGGCTTGATGAACCAAGCCGGGCTGTAAACTTATTTGATCTTTATGCCATCTGACACAGCCAAACAGCTGTTCGGGCTCTACCCACTCTTGATAGAGACAGCGTGAGAGCGCCGCAAAGGGCTCGTCACCGCGTTGCGCTGGTTGCCAAGTGACTTGGTGACCGTGCACCAGATAATCTCCGCCAAACAGGGCAGAGGCCTCAGGTTGCAGCTCCTTAACAGCTTGAGCGATCAATGCCAAATACTCAGTACTTTCCTGTGCTTTGATCAGCATAAAACGCGGCTGAGATTGTGGATGACAGAATAACGTCATGCCATTTTCTAACCGGGGCTGAATCGCGGCGAAAGAAACAGGCTCCAACTGGGAGGCAGTAGCAAATAACGCTTCATATGGCGTTGTGTTCGGCAGCAGTGACTGCCATTCAAGTCTGTTATTGGTCAAAGTGATAGATGCAATCGTCAAAAAGGGAAAGTGCGATTATACAAGAATAAAGCAGACTGCATATACGTAGAGTGGTAGTTGGTGGCAAGGAGTAAGAAATCGGCAGTGTTCCGTACAAAAAACAAACTAATCATGTGCTTTTAGTAGGGTGAAATTCTGTGTAAAGCTGTTATGCTTGAGTTAAGTTACACGGTCACTAAAGAGCTCACGATGAAATATCAGCAACTGGAAAATCTGGAAAGCGGTTGGAAATGGGCGTATTTGGTAAAAAAACACCGTGAAGGTGAGGCTATTACTCGTCATATTGAAAACAGCGCCGCGCAGGAAGCAGTAGAGCAACTGATGAAACTGGAAAGTGAGCCGGTGAAAGTGCTGGAGTGGATTGATACTCACATGAATAGGCAACTGGCTAACCGGATGAAGCAGACTATTCGTGCCAGACGTAAGCGGCATTTCAATGCAGAACATCAACATACCCGCAAGAAATCAATCGATTTGGAATTTCTGGTTTGGCAACGTTTGGCAGCTCTTGCCAGACGCCGAGGGATAACTTTGTCAGAGACCGTTGTTCAATTAATTGAAGATGCTGAGCGCAAAGAGAAATATGAGAGTCAGATGTCGTCCTTAAAGCAGGACTTGCAGGATATTCTGAGGAAAGAGATTTAAGCTGTTTAGGTATGAATCAATATTCAGAGCACTAAAATACGGCTATTAAGCCAATAAGATATGCCGTGTATTTTGCTGATATAGATACTAAAGAATATCTAATAAGAAACAGATGATAAAAAAAACCCCGCAAAGCGGGGTTTTTTATTAAAGGAGTAAACTTAAGCCTGTGGCTGAGTTACAACTTCTTTGTAGCCTTTAACTTCGATCTCTACGCGACGATCTGGTGCCAAGCACTCAATCAGAGCAGCACGTGGTTTCACGTTGTCACAGGTATTGCCTGTAACTGGGTTTGCTTGACCTTCACCGCGAGCAGTGATTTTGTCAGCAGGGATACCTTTAGAAACCAGGTAATCACGCACGCTGTCAGCACGACGCTGAGACAGAGCTAAGTTAGGAGCTGGTTGACCGATACGGTCAGCGAAGCCCAGAACAACTACAGAACCGTCTTTAGGATCGATAGAGCTCAGCTGTGAATACAGTTGGTCCAGAGCTTGCTGGCCTTCTGGTTTCAGAGTTGACTTGTTGAAAGCGAACAGCACGTCAGATTTCAGAGTGAAACGCTTAGTGTCAACAACTGGAGCTGGAGCTGGAGCAGGAGCTACTGGAGCTACTACATCATCTTGACCGAAACGGTAAGAAACACCTACGCTCAACATGCCGTTGTCTGGACGAGCACCAACGGTAGCTTTATCACCGATGTTGCTAACCCATTGGTATTCCATACGGGTTGCCCAGTTTTTGGTCCATGCGTATTCAGCACCCAGAGCTACCAGTGGAGAAACACCGGTGTCATGGTTGCTAGCACGAGTATCAGTTGGAGCATTGTAAGCGCTAGAATCTGCACGCCATACCATACCACCCAGACGGGTATACAGATCCAGGTCCTGAGCAATTGGGTAGCTCAGTTTAGCAGCCAGTTGAACGCCCTGTGCTTTAAAGTCGCCGTTATTCACGTCGCCTTTGTAAGGCATACGGCCAAGCCAGTCGTATCCCATTTCAAAGCCCAGGTATTGGTTTGCTTGGTAACCCAAGAATGCACCAGCGCCCAGTTGGTTTTTATGGGTAGGACCGTCGTTGCCAACGTCGCCATAGATACCGCCAGTGCCAGTATCTTGATACTGGGACCAACCCAGTTTACCACCGGTGTACCAGGTGTTATCTTTCGGTGCGGCTTGCGCTACTGTAGCGAAACCTGCCAGTGCCACTGCTAATGCGATAGCTGTCTTTTTCATTTTACGCCTCGTTATCATCCAAATAGGCAATGAGCTTTAAAAGCCAAGCCCTTGGTTAAAATTCTTCGTCAAGGTATTCGCGCTCCCGTTAATCACGCTGCCAGTATAATTTGGCGTTTTAGAGCAACCTTGGCGATGTAAAGTCTACAACGTGGCGAGAAAGTTACAAGTGTGATGTGATAAACCGCCTGAAAAAAAACCGAAATTGTGCATGATCTTTAACGATTTAGCGGGAAAATGCAGCTTTTCTTATACGTTATTTTCTGCTGCAAGCCGCATTCTGACTCGCTTTATGCTGGTTACACAGGACTAAGCGCTAGATATTGTAAAAATTCATGGGATAAATCCTAAATTTACTTAATGATACAAAGAAGAATGAATTTTTAACGTTGCGCACTGTCCTTGAGGCGATTTTGTGTCATCCACAGGATGCATAACAAACCCGTAAGTATTCCCTAACTTTGCTGCTAAGCGTAATCGGCTACGATCGTTTTCTGACAATTCAGGTAGCCAACCAAGAACAACACTATAATTCCCAGTCAACAGGGCTTTTTCCATAGCATCAACTGTTAATAATGGATTGATCTGCCTTACCTGCACAATTTTACTGATTGGTAAACCTGATTGCTGTATCCATGAACGGCTTAACTTCTGCTGTGGTGTTAACCATAACAACCAGCGAGATTGCTTGCCAAGTTGTTGTAAAAGTGGAAGCAATAACTGTGTTACAGCAGGCTGGTTTTCACTGTACATAAGTTCACTGATAAGACCGCTATCTGTTGGGGCATCAACTCTTTCCTGTGTATCACGGGTATTCAGAGAATGATAATTAGCATGATAAGGTTTTAGTGATTGAGTACGCATTATGAACCTCGCCTGTAGTGTGCTGTATGCATATACAGTAGTCACTGTTTGTTCGAAGATCAACTAAATTTTTACAAGACGCTTCGCATTATTGTGATGTAGATGGGCGTCAAACACATTTTTTGTTTGGCTCAGTTATCTATATTGCGTATTTTCTAATTAGTTGTTCCTCTTACACTTATTACAACTGAATAGGGACGTTTGATCGGATTTTTGCTAAAGGAGTAGTCATGAAAAACGTATCAGAAAGGATGATAGTACGCGCTCAGTCTCATTTTGATTTTTTGGGTCAAATCACAGTTCGCTCACAATTTGGCGGTTATGGACTGTTGGCTAACGGCATTATGTTTGCTGTGGTTTCTGAGGGAGAGTTGTATCTACGGGGTAATGATCAGGTTGAAAATTTATTCCGCACCAGAGAAATGACCAACCTTATTTATGCTAAACGCGGGCTTCCGGTTTTGCTGCGCTACTATTGGGTGGACACTCTACTATGGAGTGATGACCTCGCACTGCGCCATTTTGCTAAGTTGGCTTATCAAGGGGCTAAAGCTGAGGTTTTAAGTAAGAAAGGCCCCGCGGTTCGCTTAAAAGACTTACCAAATCTTAGTGCCAGTCTAGAGCGATTATTATGGAAAGTGGGCATCAAGAGTGCAGCAGAGTTGCGCCTCGAGGGTGCCAAGTGCTGCTATCTTAAATTGCGAGCATTAAGACGGTCGCTCGGAGTGAATATTTTGTTATCCCTTGCTGGCGCGATCAGTGGTCACCACTATGCAGCATTGCCTCTAATGATGCGAAGTGAGCTTATTGAATGGTTTGAAATACACATTCGTTCGCCCAAAATTGCACAATATGAAACTGTATAGCAGTGGGCCACTAATAGAACGCGGCCCGAGCATTAATTAGCTCGCTTGACTGATGCGTTTATTCAGCTCGCTAAGTTCAGGTAACAATTCAAGCAATAAGCCAATTTGTTGTAAAACCAACTGGTCTATACTTTCCGGCTCAGGATTACAGTCTTGCAGCCTGGTAGATAAGCCGGTTAGCACTCGCGCCATTTGGCTACTGTCGGGTTGTTCTTGCTCAAGTGAGCCCTCGATATAACAAATCGCGTCATTGAGTAAACTCAGGGTGGCGGTATTACTCAGTTTTTCACGATGGGCGCCCAGCGCAGAGATATAACTCAACATCGTGTGGTTTAGGCAGAGTAAACGGAATGCCGCTTCCTGAGTTTCTTTATTGCTGTTGGGCTCAGCTGACATATTTGAAATCACTGACGCCAGTTCAGCATCGCAATTATGCGCGTCGCGGCGCGCAACGCGGTAGGACAGGCTATTATCCTTACCTTGATGGTATTGCACTAAAATAGCATCAAGGTAACGGCAGTTGGCATTCAGTGTTTTATTCACCACAGCGGGAAGATGACGGAATTTCCAGTCAGGCCAGATAAAACTCACCGCAACCCAGGCAATGGCGCAGCCGAGCAATGTGTCAAACACTCGCGGAATGGCAACCTCAAACCCTTCACCCAATAGATTAAAACATAACAAAACCAACAAGGTAATGAACATTGTTGCATGAGCATACTGAACATTGCGGAAAGCAAAAAACAGCACGCCGCTAATGACGATTAAGATCAGTTGCCCTTCAATGGAAGGGACAAAATACAGGATAGGTAGCCCGATAAGTATCCCTGCGAGGGTACCAATAATACGTCGAGTAAGGCGGCTGCGCGTCGCGTTGTAGTTGGGTTGGCAGACAAAAAGGCTGGTTAATAGAATCCAATAGCCGTGGCGCATACCAGTAAGCTGAATGAAAGCATAACCCACGCAAAGTACCACTGACATGCGGATAGCATGGCGAAATAGTGCAGATTGCGGTGTCAGATGGCGGCTGATACGCAGCTTAATGTCGCTCCATCCGGTGAGGCGATCATCAGATAGGCGGTTTTCAGGTTGTGAGCCTTCGGCTAATACCTGTTCAGATTCAATACCAGCCAGTTGTGCATCAATGGCACGTAAGTTTTTAAGCAAAAGTGACAGCGCTTTCACTTGTGGCACATTCTCATTTTGAGCCATTTCTCTGGCGAGTGCGGCATCTAAATAGGTAAACGCGCGCTCGAAACGTGGGTCATGTTGATACTTTTGCCGCATTAAAATGGATTGCGAGAGTTGCATACAGGCTCTGGCTTGCATGCTAAGTAGGCGCTGAAAGCGGAACAAAACATCACTGTAGCGGAATTTCTCTCGAAGCAACTGATACTGAACATGTGATGAACTGGCGCGTTCATGGATATCTTGTGCCACGAAATAATAATGAAGCGTTCGTCGAGTCTCGCGCTGCCCGCGGTCACCTTTCAGCCGTGAAACCAGTGAAATTCTGGCCTGATTCAATGTCGTCAGTAATATACCGTTAGCCATCGCCACATCAATAAGCGGCTGGTCAACATCAGATTCAATATCTGGGTCAAATAGATTGGCTTTTGCTTCCAAATAGTGAGAAAGCTGCTGATAACAACGGGCCAGGTTATCCTGCAAGGGACGAATAGGGAAAATCAGGTGCCCACACAGGGTCAGAACGTTGTACCAAACGGCACCGATTATCAGTAACAGTGGTTGCTGGTACCAAATATGGTACATCGAGGTGCCCAGCATGGTGTAGATGGCGATAAGTAATGCGCCAAAAGCGATGGTGGCATAACGCTGGCCTAAGGCTCCGAGCAGAATAAAGCCGCAAGTTGATAAGGTCAGCCCAAGGGCAAAAAACCATGGATAAGGAAATAACAGTTCAATAGAGGCTGATGCGATAAAAAAACAAATCAGCGTAATAAATAAGTTACGTAACCGCCCAGCCAGGCGGTCATCAAGATCAGTAAGTGCTGCGGCAACGACACCGAGAGTTAAGGGGATTGTCAGCTTGGGCTGATCAATCCACCATGGAACCGCCGTTACTCCTGCTAATGCGATAAAAATACGGACATGGTAAAGCAGGTTGCTGTTGTAGACGTAACGACGTAAACCAGTGACGAAAGTGAGCACAAAAAACCTCTAAAAACAGAAAAGTCAGCGTTGCTGATACTGGCGTTGGGCGTTGGCTATTCTTGCTTGTTGTGCCATTTCGACAGAAACGACACGTCGGCCCACTGGCCATAATGCGATAGCGGCAATTTTAAAATTGGCGATCCCAACCGGAATACCAATTATGGTTATACATTGCACAATGCCGGTCGCAATATGCGATAAACACAACCACCAGCCAAACAAAACAAACCAGACTATATTCAGTAAAGAACCGCCTGCGGATAACAGAGGATTACTTTTTTCTGGGTATAATTCATTGACATGGATCGCCTCATTACCATAAGGCAGAAATGATAACTTAGTAATCTCCCAGCAAGAGCGAGTTAGTGGTAAGGTGAAAATCAGGATAACACTGACCACGGTTGCGAGTAGCCAGCCTAATGTTGTGAAGAAACCACCTAAAACAAAGTTCAAAATATTCAGTACAGTACGCATAATAGTTAGTCAGCCTCGCTGAATAAAAAACCGCAATGCGGATGAGTAAAAACAGGTGCTATCTATTCTATACGGATAGCGCCAGTTAGTTTCCTTAAACAACTATCGGATACCTGTTGTTTAAACTCAATTATTTTATTTACACTCCCTTATGTTACTTCAATTCACTTAATACGAGTTATGGCGCGCAGATATGGAACTTAAAGCGACATCCTTTGGCAAGCATCTGGCTCAGCACCCCTATAACCGGGTTCGTTTGCTCAATGCGGGCATCGAAGTATGCGGTGATAA
This sequence comes from Yersinia alsatica, assembly GCF_902170305.1. Taxonomy (GTDB): domain Bacteria; phylum Pseudomonadota; class Gammaproteobacteria; order Enterobacterales; family Enterobacteriaceae; genus Yersinia; species Yersinia alsatica. The sequence continues at coordinate 468,458 of NZ_CABHWW010000026.1, forward strand.
ACATCAATACCTGATTCCTTTTAACCAGTTGGTTAACATTCAATGTAAGCGCGGTATTGTCTGGGGTGAAATGGAATTTGAATTGCCAAATCAACAAGTTGTGCGCTTGCATGGCACTGAATGGCAGGAAACTCAGCGCTTTTATCATCACTTACTGGGCATCTGGCAGCAATGGAGTGAGGAGATGAGCCTGGTTTGTGTTGCGGTTTTGCAGAAACAAGTCGAATCAATTAAGCGAATTGAGCAGCAGGATAAGTGGTTTAAACGTAGCGAATTAGGTCAAGTGCAGGCTGCCATTGGTGAGGCTTTTGCATCACTGCCAATGCCGGTTCAGCGCCTGCCCGAGTTTGCATCGTGCCGCGCCGATTATGAGCTCTGTCTGCGCTGGCTACAGCAGGGCAGCCGCAGTGTTGATCACCGTAATCAGCAGTGGACTAACCGCATGTTGGAAGAGCATCAAGACTTCTTCCAGAGTGTCGAAACTTCTCCGTTGAATGAATCGCAATGCCGAGCGGTGGTTAATGGTGAAGATTCGGTATTGGTGTTGGCGGGTGCCGGGAGTGGCAAAACATCCGTGTTGGTTGCGCGTGCAGGTTGGCTATTACGTCGCAATGAAGCATTACCGGAGCAAATCTTATTGCTGGCTTTTGGACGTCAAGCGGCGGATGAAATGAATAGCCGCATTAAGCAACGGCTGGCGGTGGATGATATTCAGGCCAAAACCTTCCATGCCCTTGCATTGCAGATAATCCAGCAAGGTAGTCGCAAAACGCCAGTGATCAGTAAGCTTGAGTCTGATAGCAAGGCCAGACGGTCATTATTGATTCAGAATTGGCAGCAACAATGTAGTGAGAAAAAAGCCCAAGCCAAAGGGTGGCGCGAATGGCTTACTGACGAGCTGGAGTGGGACGTCGCCGAAGGTGAGTTTTGGCAGGATAAACGGCTGGCGGCACGGCTGGCAGGGCGACTGGAACGTTGGTTAGGATTAATGCGGATGCATGGTGGCAGCCAGGCTGAAATGATAGAGCAGGCTGATGAAGAAGTGCGTGATCTCTTCCAAAAACGTATACGGCTAATGGCACCGCTACTCAAAGCATGGAAGACTGCACTGAAAGAAGAGGGCGCGGTCGATTTTTCCGGGCTTATCCATCAAGCCGTTAACTTGCTGGATAAAGGGCGTTTTGTCAGCCCGTGGAAACATATATTGGTCGATGAGTTTCAAGATATCTCGCCACAACGCGCAATGTTGCTGACTGCCTTGCGCAAGCAAAATAAGCAAACTTGTTTATTTGCTGTTGGTGATGATTGGCAGGCTATTTATCGATTCAGTGGTGCAGAGCTTTCTCTCACTACCGCTTTTAAGCAGAATTTTGGTGAAGGGGCGGAATGCGCCTTGGATACCACCTATCGTTTCAATGACCGTATTGGTGAGATTGCTAACCGATTTATTCAGCAGAATCCATACCAACTGAAAAAACCACTAAATAGCTTGAGTAAAGGCAATAAAAAGTCAGTGGTTATCTTGCCAAGTGAGCAGCTTGAAACACTGCTGGATAAATGCAGTGGTTTTGTTAAGGATGATGAACGTATCCTTGTTTTGGCGCGTTATCATCATCTGCGACCTGAGATTTTACAAAAAGCAGCAACCCGTTGGCCAAAGTTAACGATTGATTTTATGACTATTCACGCCAGTAAAGGGCAACAGGCAGACTACGTCATCATTGTTGGTCTGCATGATGGGAATGACGGTTTCCCAGCCGTCGCGCGCGAATCTATTCTGGAGGATGTGCTGCTACCCGCTCCAGAGGATTTCCCTGACGCGGAAGAACGGCGTTTACTTTATGTCGCGATGACCAGAGCAAAACATCAAGTTTGGTTACTGCAAGATACCGCTAACCCTTCAGTCTTTATCAGCCAACTCAGTGAGTTAGGTGTGCCAACTCAGCGCAAGCCCTAATTAAGGTTTACGAAGGGATTCTCGATAGATTAAGCCCGGTGATTTTAACGCACCGGGCTTAATGCTTATTTAAGACGTTGTTTTAGATAGCGCTCATAATCGGGGATCGCGATGGTCACCTCACTGCTAAATAACGCCGACCCAATTAAGAAATCTGCGGTAGAGCGGTTAGTGGCAACCGGAATATTCCACACGGTAGCCAGGCGCAGTAGGGCTTTGACATCGGGATCATGAGGGACGGCATTGAGCGGATCCCAGAAGAAAATCAAAATATCAATTTTCTTCTCAGATATCAGCGCCCCCACTTCTTGATCTCCACCCATTGGGCCACTGAGCAAACAGTGAACATCAATACCTGTTGCGTTCTGCACCAGGTTCCCTGTGGTGCCGGTGGCATAAAGTTCGTGCTGTGATAAAAGATCCCGGTTTTCCATCACCCACTCGAGCAGTGATTTCTTACAGTGGTCGTGAGAAACAAGAGCAATATGCTTACGTGCCGCAATAGTGCGGGTAGTGAGTTCCATCAAAATATCCTTCAATAAGTGCCGACGGTTTGCTGACAGATTACTGAAATGGCGATTTTGTGCATAGTGGTAACGCAAAGAAATGCGAGGAAACAAGCATAACCTGATGTTTAAAAACGGCCTTAGTACTGTTGGGCTACTTAGTCGGCGGTTTTTTTGCCCATAACAGGAAACGTTGCTGGGTTTCTTTGTCCGCTTGCAGGAACCAATATTGCAGCATCTGCTCGGCGACATTCTCACCTTGCAAGTTGGTGGCTTTCTGTGCGGCATTGGTGCCCGCCACGGCAATGGTAGTACCCGGTACCGCACTTACTGGCGACGGAGGAATAGTGGCAAAAGAGGGGACTGAAGCACTAAATTGCCCGACATTATAAGTTGCCATGGCTGTTTCAAGTGTGGCAGCAGTATTGAGGTTGTCCTGATGCAATACGTCATGACGTACAGACAATGGGCGACCATTATCTCCAATAAGTTGATATAGCGGGTTTTTAGAGAATTTATAGCCATCTCGCTCGGTATCAATCGTCGGTAATTTTATAGCAACTGAACGAATGTTACGGGTGTTAAATACCACGACTAACGGCGGAGAGGTGTACAAGACTTTCGGGTCGGCCGGAAGTGCTTTAGCGACTTTGAACAGGATTTGGTGCTGCCCACTATTTAATTCCAAGCTATCAGCTCCCTTCAGCAAGGAACCCGACATATTTTTTCCATCGACCACCAACAGGTCAATTTCCGGTGCAAGTTTTAAGGTCGTGGCTATAGCTGAAGCACTACAGCAAACGGCCAAAATCCCTGCGACCACCAGACCAAATTTCATGTGCTACTCCTGAAGGCGATATCTGCTTATTTTGTCAGACCAGCTAGATTATGTGTCAAACTCTTTCCGGTTGCCCACATTTATTTACGTTTTGAAATATTCAGTATAAATACGGCATTTTATCCTGATGAATTCTAAAGATAAAACAGCTAATCTAACAGTTAATACTTCTCTAACTATTAAACCAAATCAATTAGTCTGCATTTATCATCGTTTTTCATCATGATGTACACTTAAGACGTCACCCCTATTTGTAAATCCATCCGGATGTAAATGGATTGGAACATTCTTTTAGCGCATCAGAGGAACTGAAAAATGCACGATAAAGACATTGCTGACATTCTCCAGCAGGTAAAAACAATTGCATTAGTTGGCGCGAGTGATAAGCCTTCACGTCCAAGTTACGGTGTCATGGCTTACCTGTTACAGCAGGGATATCAGGTGATACCTGTCAGCCCTAAACTGGCTGGAACGTCATTACTGGGTCAGCAGGTATATGCTGAGTTAGCTGATATACCTCATCCGATTGATATGGTGGATGTATTCCGTAATGCTGAGGCTGCGTATGGTGTCGCACAGGATGCTATTGCTATCGGTGCTAAGGTTCTGTGGCTGCAAATTGGGGTTATTAATGAATTGGCGGCAACTTTGGCGGCAGATGCTGGGCTGAAGGTGGTTATGGACCGCTGCCCGAAAATTGAAATCCCGCGATTGGGATTAGAAAAAGAGTGATCTTCTCGCTACCCATGGGATGAATTTTTGACGATAAAAAACCCGGCCAAATGCGCCGGGTTTTATTGATTAGTCTCAAGACTTAGTTGCGCAGACGCGGAGCCTGTAACTGATGGCGAATAGACGCCGCCAGTTCATCTAATGAAGGTTGCTCCGGATGAGCATCCATATCTTCATAAGTCAGCTGTGCTTCAGCCAGATATGTGTGTACCGGTTGCCCCTCATCATCCTCAATGACCACATGATACCAAGGTGATGAACGCAAAATGTCATTGTTTGCAACTTCATCAGGTGCTGGTGGCTCAAGAGAATATTCAGGATCGATATCAATCACCACACCCAAGTAGCCATGTAGGCTATGGCGAACCTGCTGCCCAATACCGAATTTGCTGGCGATCATGATAACCTCCTGAGAAACTTACTCTGCCTTCTATATGAGGGCAGTGTAGGGCATTTCAAGTCACATTACCCGACACGCAAATCCTTTCAGGTACAAACCTTCTGGATATGTCGCGATAACAGGGTGATCCGCTGCCTGACGGAACTGTTCTATAAATTGTATATCATGACCTGCATCTAACGCAGCATCGGCCAAAATTTTCTGGAATAAATCTGTTGGCATTAAACCTGAGCAGGAGAAACTTAACAAGATCCCGCCTGGGCGTAATAGCTGTATGGCTAACATATTGATATCTTTATAACCGCGACAAGCACTGGCGAGCTGGCTTTTGTTCTCTACAAATTTCGGTGGGTCCATGATAATCATGTCGAACTTTTCCCCTTGCGCGCGGTAGTTGCGCAGCAATTGGAATACATCATCACGAATAAATTCAGCTTTACTCAAATCCAATTGGTTGAGTTCAACGTTCTGTTTGGCGATATCCAGCACTGATTGTGACGTATCGACACTGATAACCTGTTGGCAATTCCCCATTAACGCGGCAACAGCGAAAGCCCCGGTATAAGAGAAACAGTTCAGAACACGGCGGCCATCGGCGTAATTACGCGCCGCGAGGCGGCTATCGCGCTGATCTAAATAAAAGCCTGTCTTATGACCTTGCTGAATATCAACCAGCAATTGCATGCCATTTTCAGTAATTGGCAACAGTGCCGGAGGCATCTCACCATAGACCGTACCTTGGGTCAGCGGTAAGCCTTCTTTTTTACGCACTGAGACATCGGAGCGGTCATAAATAGAGCATTCTGGGTAGCACTTTTGCAAGGCACTGACCAGCGCCGCTCGCTGATATTCGGCACCCGCTGACAGCAGTTGCAATACCAGGAAGTTTTGGAAGCGGTCAATGGTGATACCGGGCAAGCCGTCAGATTCGCCCGCAATCAGGCGATAGCCATTCAAGCCATCTCGTTGTGCCAACCAATCCCGCCAGCTTTGTGCTTGCTGTAGACGGCGAACAAAGAATTCGCTATCGATAACTTCATCTTGTTGGAATGTCCAGACTCGTGCCAGAATTTGAGATTCTGGTGAGTAGGCGGCACGGGCCAGCCATTTTCCCTGACTATCAAGAATATCGATGGTTTCCCCGGAAATAGCATTGCCTTCAATGCGTTGAACAGCCCCAGAGAAAATCCATGGATGGCGACGAAGTAAGGATTTTTCACGTCCTTTGGCAAGAATCAAGCGTACGGTCATAATTAGGTTGCTGCCAGCTAGGTAAAAAAGAGCGGTATTGTCGGAGTATGAGCCGTAAAATGCAAATTATCACGGAGATAAGGAGTCGATATGCCTCAAGTATGCACTGCGGCCTATGTTTATGGTGTCGTCCAAGGTGTCGGTTTTCGCTATAGCACGCAACGCCAGGCGCAAGAACTGGGGGTGACGGGGTATGCCAGGAATTGTGATGATGGCAGTGTGGAAGTGGTTGCTTGTGGTGAGCAGCAAGCTGTGGCGCAGCTAATGGAGTGGATCAAGCAGGGAGGGCCACGCGGAGCGCGAGTTGAGCGCTTGCTGACCGAGCCTTATCCTCCCACACAGTTTGATACTTTTAAAATTCGTTATTAACCAAGGTATGCACCGGAAAAAGCGTTACGCGCGGCTCCGCGTTAAATACACTTCACCGGCTTTGGCAATCCCGCAATTTTGGTCGCCTGTTTTGCTGGCCCTTTGGGGAATAAGCGGTACAGATAACGGCTATTGCCTTTTTCTTCACCATATTTCTGCGCCATCGCCTTTACCAGCATACGAATCGCGGGTGAGGTATTGAACTCTTGATAAAAAGCGCGCACAAAGCGCACCACTTCCCAATGAGGCTCGGTGAGCGTAATACCTTCCTGCTCGGCAAGTATGCTAGCCAAAGCTTCGTTCCAGTCTGCACTGTTTTTTAGATACCCTTGTGCGTCGGTTTCAATTGTCCGACCTTCAAACTCCAACATACAACCTCAGATTCAATTAATGAAACGGTGGCTAATTTAGCAAATCTTTGCCGATAACCCAATGAAGTCCGTATTTTTACGCTGTAAGATTCCATTGATGCAGAACAAGGTCAGGGAGCTGTACACTGAACCATCAGCCAGTATCGCGGATGACGATTAATTCAGCATTTAACAATTGAATGATGACTTTTTGGGCGGTTGAACGCGAACAAGCTTTACAAGCAGCGGCGCTCTGTTTATAGTTCGGCTCGTTGCGGAGGGGTGGCCGAGTGGCTGAAGGCAACGGTCTTGAAAACCGTCGACGGGAAACCGTTCGAGAGTTCGAATCTCTCCTCCTCCGCCATCATTTCTCTTTATCTTCTCTGTTTTGTTCGTTTTTCACTCCAATCTAATCTCTTACTTTGTTGTTCTGTATGCCATTTCCCCTTTTACTGCCGTTAGACAACGTGGGCTGAAATTTCCAACCAAGAACACTGTCAAACTGTAGCTGCAATTACCGCGAATATTGTTCTAATCCAATAATGATTTTATATTTAACCACGTTATTTTTCTTTAAATTAAAAACAGCGCCTATACACATTTTAAATAAAGAATTTACTAAATAATTCTATATCAGTGGCATAGCTTTATTAATTATTTATTTGAAGATTTAATCTGTTTTTTTAATGCTAAAACGTCTCTAAATAGGATGTTTTCTGGGGTTATCTTGCTGGGGTGGGATTATTCCTACAATAATTTAGCGAAATTTCCTATATTTTTAATGAGGTTAAAAACACATTGAAAATAATCTTCCCACAGGCATAATGCGCCAAATTATTTTGATTATATTATTTATCTGCCCCAGCCGGGCGAATAAGGATATGCCCTGTGCTGCGTTCCAATTATTCTATATTACTTGGCAGTATATTGCTGACAGCAATAGTTATTTCACCTATTAGTCAAGGTGTTGAATTAGCACCTGTCGATCAAACTATTCATCAACAAGAACGTCAGCGCGCCCTGGAAGAACGTTTGGCCCCTGCAACACCTGACGTGCGCTTATCTGCACCTCCTGCTTCCTTTGGTCACCTTACTTTCCCGATAGAAAAACCCTGTTTTGTCATTGATCGTATAAAAATCAGTGGCGCAGAACCATTACCGCGCTGGCTGCCACTACAACGCATTGCCGATCAGGCGCAAGGTCAGTGCTTAGGAGCGAAAGGCATTAATCTGCTGATGAGCCAAATACAAAACCGCCTGGTGGATCATGGCTATGTCACCACCCGCGTGCTGGCTCCCCAGCAGGATTTGAACAGCGGTACCCTGGCGTTACAAGTGGTGCCCGGCAAAATTCGTCGTGTTGAGCTAACTCCCGACAGTGACCGCTATGTCACGTTATTCAGCGCTTTCCCCGCTCGTCCCGGTCACTTATTGGATTTGCGCGATATTGAACAAGGGCTCGAGAATTTGCAGCGCCTCCCCACGGTACAGGCCAGCATGGAGTTGCTTCCCGGTGATGCCCCCGGCGAGACTGATATCGCGCTGAGCTGGCAACAGAGCAAAATGTGGCGGCTGGCGGCCTCGCTGGATGACTCCGGCACCCGCAGCACCGGCCGTTATCAAGGTGGCGCAACCCTGTTTCTGGATAATCCGCTCTCCCTGAGTGACCAGTTTTATGTCTCTGCTGGTGGCTCATTGAAAAGTCGCGGCGAGAAAGGCACCAATAACCTCACTGGCCATTATTCGCTGCCGTTCGGTTACTGGACCGCGGGTATTACGGCCAGCAGTTACGACTATCACCAAACCGTGGCAGGTCTGAATGGCGATTATGGCTACCGGGGCGAAAGTGAGAATGTTTCGCTGCAACTTAGCCGCCTGCTGCATCGCAATGCCAGCCAAAAAACCACCTTTACTTACGATGTGCTGACTCGCGCCTCGAAAAACTACATTAATGATACGGAAGTGGAAGTGCAGCGCCGCCGCACCTCGGCCTGGCGTGTCGGGCTACAGCATCGTCACTTTATCTCGCAAGCGACACTGGACGCCGGTATCAGCTATCAGCGCGGCACTCGCTGGTTTGGCGCGGTACCTGCACAAGAAGAATTCTTTGGCGAAGCCACCGCCCTGAGCAAGATCCTGCGGCTGAATGCACAGCTGGATATTCCTTTTGCCATTCAAAAACAAAACTTCCATTACAACCTGCAATATCAGCGCCAAAGCACTAACACGCCACTGACGCCGCAGGATCAGTTCAGTATCGGCGGCCGTTGGTCAGTGCGCGGGTTTGACGGCGAACGCACCCTTAATGCCGATCGCGGCTGGACGGTGCGCAATGATCTCGGCTGGTATACGCCATTACCGGGGCATGAGCTGTATGTCGGTGTGGATTATGGCGAAGTGGGTGGCCGCAGTGACCCTTACTTATTGGGCCAGCATTTAGCGGGCAGTGTCGTCGGGGTGCGTGGCCGCGTGTTTCATACCCAATATGACCTGTTTGCTGGCAAACCCTTGTCGAAACCCGACGGCTTCAAAACCGACTCGGTGACGGTGGGCTTTAACCTGAACTGGCAATACTAATGCGCCTGATTAATAACGACTCTTTGAGAATGAACCATGAATAAGAACCTGTACCGTATCGTATTTAACCAGGCGCGTGGCATGTTGATGGTGGTGGCTGATATTGCCGCTTCCGGTCGGGCCGCCTCTTCTGCGTCATCAGGGGTTGGGCAGACTCAGAGCCGTCGTATCAGTGCATTATCTCCACTCAGTTTCAGCCTGTTACTGGCATTGGGCTGTGTCTCATTATCGGCCCAGGCCAATATTGTTGCCGATGGCAGTGCGCCGGGTAATCAGCAGCCGACTATTATTAACAGCGCCAACGGCACACCACAGGTGAATATCCAGACCCCGAGTAGCGGTGGGGTGTCGCGCAACGTTTATAGCCAGTTCGATGTCGATAATCGCGGGGTGATCCTCAATAACGGCCACGGTCCCAACCAAACCCAGATTGCTGGCGTGGTGGATGGCAACCCCTGGCTGGCACGAGGCGAAGCCAGCGTGATCCTTAATGAGGTCAACAGCCGCGACCCCAGTAAACTTAATGGTTATATCGAAGTCGCCGGGCGCAAGGCACAGGTGGTTATCGCTAACCCGGCCGGTATTACCTGCGAGGGCTGCGGCTTTATCAACGCCAACCGCGCGACATTAACCACTGGTCAGGCGCAACTCACTAATGGCCAACTGACGGGCTACGATGTCGAGCGGGGCGAAATTGTTATTCAGGGCAATGGTCTGGACAGCAGCCGTCAGGATCATACCGATCTGATCGCCCGTTCTGTCAAAGTGAATGCCGGGATCTGGGCCAATGAGCTGAATGTCACCACCGGGCGTAATCAGGTGGATGCTGCACATCAGGCCATTAATGCTAAAGCCGCTGATGGCAGTTCACGGCCAAGTGTGGCGGTGGATGTTGCCAGTTTGGGCGGCATGTATGCCGGTAAAATTCGTCTAATTGGTACTGAAAGCGGTGTCGGTGTGCGCAATGCCGGAGAGATAGGGGCTGCTGCGGGCGATATCACCATAACCGCCGATGGCATGCTAATGAACAGCGGCCAAATCAACAGCGCACAGCACTTAGTGGTGAAAACCGGCGCTGGCATAGAAAACTCCGGAGTGCTCTACGCCAGCGCCAATACCCAGCTTACCACCGCCGGTAAACTGACTAACAGTGGCACCATTGCGGCGGCGGGTGACACTTCGTTGCGTGCGGCTGAGGTTAACAGCAGCCGAAATTCTGTGTTGGGTGCGGGCGTAAAATCCGACAACAGCAGCATTACCCGTGGCACACTGCGCATTGACGCCAGTGGGCAACTCACCGCGCAAGGCAAGAATATCAGTGGAACAGCACAGAGCTTCAATGCGCGCAGTATTGATTTAAGCGGCAGTCAGACACAAAGCCGTGATGTGGCCCTCACAGCACAAAGCGGGGACATCAATCTCACCGGGGCTGAGGTGCTTGCCAGCCAGAGCCTGTCGGCATCAACGACTTCGGTGTTATATACCAATAATGCCCGCCTGATTGCAGATAAGATAACCTTTAACGCGCAAACTCTCTCTAATGTGGGCGGCGTGATTGCGCAAACCGGCACCACCGATTTTAATCTGAATCTGCCGGGTTATATTGATAACCGTGATGGCACTCTGCTGTCTGCCGGGACATTCTCGCTACAAGCCGAAGGTGTAAACAGCAACGGTAATAGCCTGCTGGGCGCGGGTATACAGAGTGATGGTCGCCTGACGGATAGCGGTGATCTGGCGGTGAAAACCCGGCAAGAATTAGTCGCACAAGGACAAACCCTCGCCGCAGGTGCCATGACGTTAACGGGCAGCCGGATTGATCTGACTGACAGCTACACGCAAGCCCGTGAGATGAATATCACTGCCATTCAGGGAGATATCAGCACGCAGCGTGCCAATATACTCGCCCTTGGCGCACTGACCCTTAACGCCAGTGCCAATGCCGGGCAAACCCTCAATAACCAGAGTGGCGCGCTGGCGGCAAACACGGTTTCTTTGAATCTGGGCCAATTGGATAATAATGCTGGCAAGATTACAGCCAGCGAAGATTTGGCGATTAGCTTACAGCGTGATTTCACCCATCTGGCGGGTTCTACCCTTCAGGCTGGGCGTGATTTCACTTTGACCACCGCTGGCGACGTGACCAATAGCGGGCAAATGCTCGCGGGCGGCAAATTCAGCACCGACTCAAACAGCTTACTGAATACCGCCGATATCATTGCGGCACAAACCAACCTCACCACCGTTGGCGCATTGATAAATAGCGGCGATATCTTGACCCGCGGCCTGCTCAATACCGACGTTAATACCCTGTTCAACTCCGGCACCCTGATTGGTGCCGAAGCCACACTCAAAGCACGCGAGCGCATCACTAACTCCGGCCCGAACGCCCTGATCGGTGCTACGGATGAAAACGGTACTTTAGCCTTACTGGCTCCGGTGATTGAAAACAGTGATACCGTCACTGACACCGATACCGCGCCGACCACCACGATTTTAGGGATGGGCACGATTATTCTGGCGGGGGGGCAAGACAGCGGCGGGAATTATCTGCGGGCGGCTCAGGTACTCAACCTGTCCGGCTTGATTGAATCCGGCAAAGATTTGCTGGTTTACGCCACAACGCTGACCAATCGCCGCCATATTCTCACCGCCAATAGCGACTTTGTGGTGGCCGACACGGTGAATGGGTCAGCTTACTGGACAGTGGATAACCCCGATATACCGGGTGGGCGCTATAGCGAGCCGCCTCATGAGGGGGCAGATAACAGCGATTATATTGGCACCGATTATACGTCGACTATCGCCTATAACAGCATCGATAACATCAGCCCGGAGGCGCAACTGCTGGCGGGGGGCAACCTGACCCCGCAAGTGGGTACGCTGGAAAACTTCTGGAGTAAAATCAGTGCTCAGGGTGAGATTAACCTCACCGGCGTCACCCTGCAACAGGATGGCTGGGGAAGTGCACAACGCCTGATGGAGCAGACCACCTCCTCCGGTCAGTGGAATTACCGTAACTATAAAGGCGGGTTATGGCACAGAGATTGGGGCCCCGAGGTGAGCGCGCGCGCGACTCACCAATATGCCTCCAGCCTCACCGCACAAACCGTCAGCGGCAGTGGCACCACGATCAACAATGGGGCTAATCCCGGTGCTATTGCGCCACCCAATGGAAACAACAATTCCGGGAAAGACCTTGCCATCGAGTTTAACGGCATTTCCCTGACACCGCCTAATGGCGGGCTGTATCAGTTCAGTACTGACTACACCGTCAACAGCCAGTACTTGATAGAAACGAATCCTGCCTTTGCCAACCTGAATAACTGGCGCGGATCCGACTACGTGCTCCAGCAGTTGAATAACGACCCGAATGTGATATTCAAACGGCTGGGCGATAATGCCTATGAGCAGCGTTTGGTGCGCGATCAAGTTCTGGCGTTGACCGGTCAGGCGGTAGCCAGTGATTACCGTAGCGCCCAGGAGCAGTTCGAGGAATTATTTGCGGCGGGCCTCGAATATAGTGAAGCCTTTAATATTGCCCTCGGCACGCACCTTAGTGCTGAGCAGATGGCGGCATTAACCACCAATATCGTGCTGATGGAAAGCCGTGAAGTCGCCGGGCAAACGGTGCTGGTACCGGTGGTCTATCTGGCAGGGGTCAAGCCGGGCGACTTACAGGCCAACGGCGCATTAATTGCCGCCGAGAATATCTCCTTAACCGAGCTTCAGGGTTTCACCAATCAGGGGGCGATGAAAGCTGGCAATAACCTGAGCATCAGCATGGCGCAAGACATCAACCTGAATAACCGCGGCGGCTTACTTCAGGCGGGCGGCAACATGTTACTCAGTACACTGAACAGTGATATTGACCTGACGGGCAGCCGATTAAATGCCACTAACCTGCAACTGGACAGCGGCCGCGATATCATTCTGCGCACCGACAGTGCGCAACTCAACAGCGATAATGGGGCCGTCCAGCGCAGCCAAACCGTGCTGGGGCCGCTGGCCAGCATCAATGTCAGCAATAACGCGGTTATCAATACTGAACGTGACTTTATCATGCAAGGCGCGAGCCTCAATGTCGGTCAGGATTTACAGGTCAATACTGGCGGCGACTGGTTGCTCAATACGGTGCAAACCCGCGACCAGATAACGGCAAATTATGGCCGTAGCAGCTCGACCAGTGAGCATATCCGCCATCTGGGCAGTGAAGTGAATGTCGGTGGCGCACTGACCGCCAACGTTAACAATCTGACCGCCATCGGCGCTAATATTAATGCCAATACTATTGATGTACAGGCGCAGAATATTAGCCTGAGTGCCGCCACTGACAGCCTGCATGTCACCGGTGAATCGTCGAGCAAACGCAGTCGCAGCTCGGTGGATCTCTATGATGAAACCCTGCTCGGCAGCCAGTTGAATGCCAAGAGTGACATCAATTTACAGGCGGCGAAAGACATCAGCCTCAGTGCCAGTGCGATACAAACCGACGGTGCGCTAAAGCTGGCGGCGGGCGGCGATATCACCCTCACCACCCAGACTGAGCAGCATGACGAGCAGCGCAATCATACCGGCACTAAAAAAGGGCTGGCCTCCAGCACCACCACCCGCACTGAAGACAGTATTAGCCAGACGCTGGCGGTGGGTTCGATGCTGTCAGCCGGCTCTATGGATATCAGTGGTAAAAATATCGCCGTCATCGGCAGCAATGTGGTGGCTGACAACGACATTAGCCTACGCGCGCAAGAGAACATTATCGTCGGCACTGCGCAGCAGAGCGAAAGCGAGTCTCACCTGTATGAGCAGAAAAAATCTGGCCTGATGAGCACTGGCGGTATTGGGGTCACGGTCGGCAGCAACAGCACCAAAGTCACCGACACCGGCAAATCCATCTCCAACGTCGGCAGTACAGTGGGCAGTGTACTGGGCAATGTCAGCATGACCGCCGGTGAAAACCTGATGGTGCAAGGCTCCGATGTATTGGCGGCTAAAGATATCAATCTGACCGGGAAAAACGTTGCCATTGTGGCGGCTGAAAACCAGAGCAGCCAGACCCATACCGTCGAGCAAAAATCCAGCGGCCTGACACTGGCGCTATCCGGCGCAGTCGGCAGCGCCCTCAATACCGCGGTCACCACCGCCAAAGCTGCCAGCGACGAAAGCAATGGCCGACTGGCGGCATTGCAAGGCGTGAAGGCTGCGCTCAGTGGTGCTCAGGCGGTACAGGCTGGGCAACTGGTGCAGGCGCAGGGGGGCGATACCGCCAGCATGTTCGGCATCAGCGCCTCATTAGGCTCACAAAAATCGGCCTCGCAACAGCATCAGGAACAGACCAGCGTGACCGGTTCGACCCTGACGGCAGGTAACAATCTAACCATCAATGCGACCGGTGATGGGAACTCCGCGAACAGCGGCGATATCGTGGTGCAGGGCAGCCAGCTCAAAGCCGGTGGCGATACGACGTTGGATGCTGCGCGCGACATATTGCTGCTGGGTGCCGCCAACACACAAAAAACCGACGGCAGTAACAGCAGCAGTGGCGGCAGTGTGGGGGTCAGTCTGGGGTTCGGTAGCTCTGGCGGTGGCCTGAGCATCTTTGCCAATGCCAACAAGGGTCAGGGCAATGAGCACGGCGACGGCACGACTTGGACGGAAACCCAGGTCGACAGTGGCGGCACGCTGTCGCTACACAGTGGCCGTGATACCGCGCTAATCGGTGCTCAGGCGAGCGGCGAAACCGTCAAGGTAGATGTGGGCCGCGACCTGTTGCTGCAAAGCCAGCAAGACAGCGATAACTATGATGCGAAGCAAACCAGTACCAGCGGCGGTATCAGCATGGCAGTGGCCGGCGGCGGCGGCTCAGCCAACCTGAGCATGAGTCAGGACAAGCTGCACAGCAATTATGATTCGGTGCAGGAGCAGACCGGAATATATGCTGGCAAGGGCGGTTTTGATATCACCGTCGGTGAACATACGCAGCTTGATGGCGCGGTGATTGCCAGCACCGCCGACAAGAGCAAAAACAGTCTGGATACCGGCACACTGGGCTTCAGTGATATTGAGAACAAGGCCGATTTCAAGGCTGAACATCAGGGCGGCAGCCTGAGCTCCGGTGGCCCGGTCGGGTCTGACCTGCTGAGTAATCTGGGCGGCGTGGTGCTGTCGGGTTTGAGTAATGACGGCCATGCCGAGGGCACCACTCAGTCGGCAATCGCGGATGGCACTATCACCATCCGTGACCAGGATAAACAGCAGCAGAATGTTGAAGACCTGAGCCGCGACACCGAGAATGCCAACGGCAGCATCGGCCCGATATTTGATAAAGAGAAAGAGCAAAACCGCCTGCGAGAAGCCCAGCTGATTGGCGAGATTGGCGGTCAGGCGATGGATATTGCGCGCACGCAGGGCAAGATTATTGCGACCAATGCGGCTAACGAGAAGATGAAGGATGTCCGGCCTGAAGATATTGCGGCAGCAAAAGAACAGTGGGAAAAAGTCAATCCGGGCAAAGTAGCCACCGCTGAGGATATCAATAACCAGATATACCAAACTGCTTACAATCAGGCGTTTAACGAGTCAGGTCTGGGAACAGGCGGCTCGGTACAGCGTGCGATGCAGGCGGCCACTGCAGCAATACAGGGACTGGCGGGCGGCAATATGGCACAGGCACTGAGCGGCGCCTCGGCACCGTATCTGGCGGAAGTGATAAAGGCTGGTACAGGGGATAATCAGGTAGCCAATGCCATGGCGCACGCGGTATTGGGTGCGGTGACGGCGTATGCCAGTGGTAACAATGCACTGGCGGGTGCAGCGGGTGCGGCGACGGCAGAACTGATGGCACCGATTATCATCGCGACAATGGGCTGGGACAAAAACAATCTCTCGGAAGACCAGAAACAGACGGTCAGTGCACTGGCAACACTGGCAGCAGGGCTGGCGGGTGGCTTGACCGGTGACAGCACCGCTGATACGGTTGCAGGTGCGCAGACCGGGAAGAATGCGGTGGAGAATAACTCGCTCCATGACATTATTGATAATAAAACCTCTGGTGTATCGCAGGAACAGAAATACCAGAATGCGCAGAAAGAACTGGTTGCCGCTGTTGAGGAGTTCAAGGCACAGAACTGCGCCGGGCTTAGTGCAGATGCTTGTTCGGCGAAGATAAGTGAACATCGCGATGAGCTGTTGAAAGGGGCTGTGGGTTTTGGGATAGACTTCGTTCCCATCATCGGTGATATCAAAAGTTTTGCGGAAGCACAGAGTGCACTGGATTACCTGATCGCGACAGTAGGCTTGGTTCCTGTCTTGGGTGACACTGCAGGTAAGCTTATTAAGGCTGCAGAAACAGCACTGAAGAAAGGCGATGTTGCTGAAGCATCGAAGTTACTCAATAAGGCCAGTGATGAGGTTAGTAGTGCCAATTACTTTGGTCAGGAAAGAAAATACTGGTCTGCTGAACCAATACAATTTAATGGTAACAAGGTCTATCAGCGGAATGATTTGTTTGATCTAAATGCTGTAGATGCTAGGGGACGAAGTAATATTCAAAGGATGGAAAAAGGGCTGGCCCCGCTTGATGCTAATGGAAACTCTGTGAATTTACATCACATGTTGCAACGTCAAGATGGCCCTATAGCGGAGGTGACACAAACTTTCCATAAGGATAATCATGGTGTTATCCATATTAATGATAACAGTATACCTTCAGGCATTAATCGGACTGAGTTTGATAAATGGCGTTCTAATTACTGGAAAGAACGCGCTCAGGCTTTTAAAGGGTAGATGATATGAGCTTGAATAATATGAAAAATGCCATTGATATTATCAATGGTAAGATTGACGGGGCCGATTTTGATGGGCCTAAAGATGATGCACTCATTAAATCTGCTGAGAAAGTGCTCGGCTTAAGCTTCCCTACGACATATCGATACTTTTTGGAGAATTTAGGGTGTGGGGATATAGCAGGTCAAGAGTTTTATGGATTGATTAACTCTGATTTTTTTAACTCAAGTGTCCCTGATGCTGTCTGGATAACTATGCAGGAGCGAAATAATTCTAACTTACCAAGTAATTATATAATTATCAGTTCTACGGGATCTGGGGATTATGTGGTTTTAGACTGTGCTCAGCCAGGTATTGAAGCACCTGTTAAACTATGGTCTCCTGGTGTAAATGACAATCAACTTGCATTTAAGCCCCTAGCAAATGATTTTGGTGAGTTTTTTTATAAACAGATACTAAGTATAGATTGATCCAAAGTGATAAATGCACTGAAGGGGCTCTGAAATGAGATGTTTCCCAGAGATGTATCATAAGTAGGTGAATGGCACTATTGATATAAAATTGTTTAATATCAATATTTTAATGTTTTTTGAGGTTTCCAACTTAGAGTACCCTCAACAGTTACAACTCATTTTTTCTGATACTTATTAGGATGATTAGCTTTTGTTGTGAAAAAAAGAGCCAAATCTTGAACTCATTAAATTACCGATGCAAGAGAGAGTGAGACTCGCTGAGTATGGTAAAGAAGCAATTATGGGTATGTCAGACTTGTGGTTACTTCCCCAATATATCGGGGAAATGGGAGCAAAAATTTTTTGTAATTTACTCAGATACTGAAAAGGCCACTATAGGAACAAAGCTGGCTTTGAGGATGGACTCAGCTTGATTATCATTAGTCTAGGAGATGAGATAAATATTTTTGACTCCCTACCATTACAGTATGTAACGAGAGAAAGTAATTAATTATCTTGATATATCCACATAAATTTAAGATCAATGCGGTGAACTCACATTGATGTAGAAAACTGGCTTTACCTAACAATGAAAATGTTTTTATCTTTTTGATTTAATATGTATTTTTAATAAAAAAAAGAGACCCAACAGTAACCTGCTTAACCGTCTGAGTCTTTTGGCAGCCCAAGTGCTCCATAACAGGTCTGCCAAGGGGATCAGATATAATTGTTCAATCTTTTATCGAGAATAGTGCTTTTATGATGAAAAGAATATTTTTAGCCTCCACCTTAATAACTGCATTTTTATTAAGTGGGTGTGCCTCTGAGTCCTCGCGGTCGTTAGAAGTGGCGAAAGTCGCCTCTTATGGCACGCAATATAACGGCCCACGCAGCCCTATTTCTGTGGGTAAATTTGACAACCGTTCAAGCTATATGAGCGGGATATTCTCCGATGGTGTTGATCGTTTGGGGAACCAGTCAAAAACCATTCTGGTGACGCACTTACAACAAACTGGCCGCTTTAACGTATTAGAGCGCACCAATATGGAAGAACTGAAAACCGAAGCGGCTATTTCAGGGCAAAGCCAGCAATTGAAAGGCGCGACTTACGTCGTGACCGGTGATGTGACCGAGTTTGGTCGCAAAGAGACTGGTGATCGTCAGTTATTTGGCATTTTGGGTCGGGGTAAATCTCAGATTGCCTACGCCAAAGTGAATCTGAATATCGTCAATGTGAAAACCTCTGAAGTGGTGTTCTCTTCACAGGGTGCTGGCGAGTATGAACTGTCCAACCGCGAAGTGATCGGTTTTGGCGGAACAGCAAGTTACGACTCAACTTTGAATGGCAAGGTGCTGGACTTGGCTATCCGTGAAGCTGTCAACAATCTGGTTGCTGGCATTGAATCGGGTGCATGGCAACCGGCGAAATAGACGTTAATGGCAAAATAATTCCTAATAATGAGTATGGATACCACAATATGAAATTAGTGAGAAAGCTCTCTTTGGTGTTAGCTGCCGCAGTATTGGCGGGCTGTGCCACGGCACCGAAACCTATTTACAACTGGGATAACTACCAAACGACGATTTATGATTACTATAAATCGGATGCCAGCCCTGAACAGCAAATTGCTGCTTTAAAAGAGAATATTGAAAAGTCACGCGCGAAAAATATGCCAGTTCCTCCGGGCTTACATGCTCATTTGGGCATGCTGTATGGCAATACCGGGCATACAGATTTGGCGATGGCTGAATTCAATACCGAGAAAACGGCATTCCCTGAGTCTGCTCCGTTTATGGATTTCTTGATGAGCAAGGATAAAGGGGCATTTAAATGAAATCTATTTTCGCAATCTGTGCTGTTATGATGGCGCTACTGTTGACTGGTTGTGCCAAGCCAGTACAGCAGCAGGACTATTCTGCATTTAAGCAAAGCAAACCAAAGAGTATTTTGGTCTTGCTGCCGCAGAACCAATCACCAGAAGTGGCTGCCAGCCATGGTATGTTGTCTCAGGTCACTTACCCGTTAGCTGAAGCGGGCTATTACGTGCTGCCCGTTGCTGTCGTGGAAGAGACATTTAAGCAAAATGGCATGACAAATGCGGGTGACATCCATGCTGCCAGCCCAGCCAAACTGCATAAAATCTTCGGCGCAGATGCAGTGCTGTACATCACTGTGGTGCAATACGGTACCTCTTATCAGATTATCACCAGTGATACTCGTGTCACAGCGAATGCCAAACTGGTTGATTTGAGAACCGGAAAATTGTTGTGGAGCGGCAGTGCTACTGCGTCCAGTAATGAAGGCGATAACTCTTCTGGTGGTGTCATCGACATGTTGGTGCAAGCGGCGGTCACACAAATCAGCAATACACTGACTGATCATAGTCATGATATTGCTGGAGTTACCAGCACCCGAATGCTGACGGCAGGAACGCCTAACGGCATTCTGTACGGGCCGCGTTCACCCAATTACGGTAAAGATGCTAAGTAACTCTCTTTAGTGCCCATGTCCCCTGATATCACAGGGGGCATTTGTTCCGCGCAGTGACTAAAAATGCCTTTGGATGAAGCAATATATCCCTTAGGGATAGATAAAATGCTCAGTTAGTGATGTCTGTTTCCCCACTCTCGAAATCAGCCCTTTGCCAGTAATGTGGTGGTCGACGCGTCTGGTGGGGTAATGGGTAAGTATATTGCCCAACAGATGTACCTGGGTATCAAACGTGAAGACCTAACTGAAGATCAGCGATAAACTTAGGGCTAATATTTTTTGTTGTAGTAAAATTAACTTATGGAAAAGGATTTGCTATGTTTTTAATGAAATTAATTAAGCTTAATACAGTATTTATTTTGAGTTGTGCCATTTCAGGATGTGCAGTTAATATGACCAAATCGTTGGAGGATTACACTGGAAGTGATTCGGCAAGAATAAGAGTCAAAAACTATCTTCCACCACTGACATTAGAAATTTATGAAAAATCAGGTCAATGTTTTAAACTGGTAAGTACAAAATCTTTGACCGCAGGTATTAATCTTGTTGGCATAAAATCGACGTACAATAAGAAAATAACAGGAATGCGGCCTCCTTCTTCGGAAATGAATGGAATGGATTCGTTGGAGTATAGAATTAAATCTAATCAGCATATAAGAATAACATATAAGGAAGAAACATTTAGGTCGCAGTATAACCAAATAATCGCAACGCGTTGGATAGGTTTTGTTCCTGAAACAGGGCATGACTATGATATTTATGCAGTGAATTCTGGTGTTAAAATTGTTGATTTAAATCATACTGATGGTATTCCAAGGTATTGGGGAAAAGAGGATAAGGAGTGTAAATATGAAGATGGATTCTTTGGAAAGAAAAACTACTGAAAAATTAATATAGTTGCAAATATGACTATAGAATTTAATCTTCTGTTAGTTTAACGTTGATAATGATTCGCTGAGTAGTAATGAAATTCTCGAATCAATTAAATTGATTACCAGAAAATGAAAGACTGGATTTGGGATAGACTGCAGCTACTACTTTGAGTGCAGTGGAAACCTCCAGTTTTTCTGCATCCGTAATGCGAGGCTCAGTGTGCGGGTCACCTTTAATTACCAGTGACTTGTTACCCCATATCCAAAACTCGAAAATTACAACACCAAGATAATTAGTTTTGTTATAGATCTTGTCTACCGCTTCCGACTCCAATTAACTCAGACCTTAGCCTGATACCCATCAGTTAATGAAGTAAAAAATCAAGACTAGGTATTGATAGCGGGAGCATCATATTTAGTGCCAGTGGCACTTTATAAATACGTTGCTCCCCAGCCTCTTAAAAATAATCAAAAAGACGTCCGTTTATAAAGACGGTATTGCGGCTGCCAGAAATTCTTAATGATAGTTTCTTTCAGCATATCATCTGGGATCTCGTTTGCTACGCTGGCTAACTGAGCTTCTTTCGCGACGCTATAAGCAATGGCCTGTGTGACTTGCTGAATATCTTTAATATCCGGTAGCAGCGAGCCATTGCCATCACGAGCTTGGGGCGAGAAATCGGCCAGCGTCCGACTGGCGGCCATTAACATACTTTCCGTGACACGTCGTGCCTGGCTGGCAATAACACCCAGCCCTATGCCGGGGAAAATATAAACATTATTACATTGGGCAATAGGGTAGGCCTTATCCTTATAAACAATGGGTTCGAAGGGGCTGCCAGTGGCGATAATGGCATGACCCTCAGTCCAGCGCAGAATATCCTCCGGGCGAGCTTCCATGCGCGAGGTTGGGTTGGATAACGGCATAACAATGGGCTTTTGACAGTGGCAATACATTGTCCTGATCACTTCTTCACTGAATAATCCCGGTTGACCCGTGACCCCAATCAGCACTGTCGGCTTGACGTTCTGGATCACTTCTATAAGTGAGAATGTTTCACCTTGGCAATTCCAGCCTGTCAAACTTGAGCGTGGTTGCGCCAGATGCTGCTGGAAAGCCGCAAGATTAGTTTGGTCATCGGTTAACAGACCAAACCGGTCAACCATATAGATATTGGCGCGCGCTTGGGCGTCGGTTAAGCCTTCGGATACCATCTGTGCCACGATATGCTCAGCAATACCACATCCCGCAGAACCAGCACCAAGGAATACCACGCGCTGATCCCGTAGCTGATTATTTGCGGCGCGACTGGCGGCCATTAAGGTGCCCAACGTGACGGCGGCGGTGCCCTGAATATCATCGTTAAAGCAACAGAGCTGATCGCGATAGCGGTTTAGCAGTGGAATAGCCGTATGCTGGGCAAAATCTTCAAACTGTAATAATACATGGGGCCAGCGGCGTTTGACTGCGCTGATAAAGATATCAACAAACTCAAAATACTCATCGCCGCTAATCCGTGGATGACGCCAACCCATATAGAGTGGGTCATTAAGCAGCTGAGAATTGTTCGTTCCCACATCAAGTAAAATAGGCAGTGTTTGAGTTGGGCTGATACCACCGCACAAGGTATATAAGGAGAGTTTGCCTATTGGAATCCCCATTCCGCCAATACCTTGGTCTCCAAGACCGAGAATGCGCTCACCATCAGTTACAACAATCACTTTAATATTCTGCTTAGTCGCATTATGCAAAATATCATCAATCATATGCCTGTCAGGCCAAGAGATAAACAGCCCCCGAGCTCGGCGATAAATATCAGAAAAGTGCTCACAAGCATGGCCGACAACCGGGGTATAAATGATCGGCATCATCTCTGAAATATGCTTGCCGACCATATGGTAAAACAGTGTTTCGTTAGTATCTTGGATATTGCGCAGGTAAATATGGCGAGCAATATCGGACTTGATGTCGAGAAACTGTTGATAGGCCCGCTGCGACTGTTCTTCAATAGTTTCTACTGCCGCGGGCAGCAGCCCGCGTAAATTAAAAGTTTCCCGCTCATGACTGGTAAATCCACTCCCCTTATTTAACAGGGGAGTGTCCATCAATAACGTGCCCGTATAGGGAATATACAGTGATTCTTGGCTATCTTCATGAAACATATTAAATATCCAAATACTCAACGATGATGAAATGTTCTGAATTTAAAACAGCAGGTAATTAGCTATCATCATGGTGACGATGCCACCGATAGCCGGAATTAGCGTTCGTCTTACAATCATAAATGGAGAGCATTCACCAGCCTTACTGACGGCGATGATGATACCGGCTACCGGAGAAATAGATCGGCCCATCCCGGCCATTAACTGCATCGGTAGAATCATGGTAACTGCTTCTTGGCCGAATTTACTGGCGATAGAGGGTGCCATACCTGAGAAGGAGAAAAAGGCAGCGACACCAGAACCAGTTAATACTGCAGTTACACCGACCAGCAGCGTCATTAGAATTGTCATGCTGGCAAAGCCAAAACCGGCGTTTTGGACTGACTCCAGTAAATAGTCTATCGCCCCAATTTTCTGCATCCCTTGGGCATAAATATCAGCACAAACCAGTAAAGAAACGATGCTGGTAAACATGCTCCCCATACCTTTGAAGAAAACTTGAATGCCTTTACAACAGCCACGGAAATCACGTTTCACCAACAGGTCACAAACAAATGCCGTCAACGTACCGATAATCATGGCGGTGACCACATCTATTTTTATGGTATCAATAAATAACGGGCTGAATATCAGAACCAGAGCAACCGGGAAGATAGGTAATAATGCGTAGAAGGTAGGAACACGTGCTTCTTCGGTGTTTTCGGCGCTGTTAATATCTTGAACGACAACAGAATGACCATCTTTTTTATCGTAATATTTGGCGGTAAAGAAGACTAACACCGACACCACTAACATCACGGCAACAGCAATCGGCATCTGATAATGGACAAAATAGATTGCGGTTTCCATACCTGCGTGTTTTGCCGCGAGGTTAGCTGTCCCCACCGCAGGACCAAGATCCATAAAGGCACAAAGGCCAATCATTGAGGCTGCTGCGGCTTTACTCACACCTAAGCGCACCAGTACCGGGAAGAAAGTCACCAACAACAGCATGGCTAACCCGGCAGCACTGGAAATTGCCACGTGCAATAACTGTGCGCAAATATAGCCAATTGCCAGAATAAGGTAGGGGGCTTTAATCAGTTGTAGAGGGCGAATACAGGCATTAACCATGGCATTTGATGCTTTGATATGGTCCATATAGCTGGCAAAACCGCCGGCAGCCATAATGATCAAACCGATGCCAGCAACCTGAGTAGAGAGTGAGTTTTTTGCAAAGGCAAAAATATCAATCCAAACTGAACCGGTCGATTTCGCTTTATCGTATAAAATATCGTGTTCTGGGTAAAAAATAGCAGTGATAGTCAGTAATGAAATACCGGCTAACAACAGCACGGTTTGCGGTTGGTAATTCTTAATGATTAACCATGCAGCAATGATAGTAATCACTATTGCGATTATAAATGCAATCATGAGATGAGCCCTTTTTATTTGTTTTCCCGAGTGAAAAACCACAGTTAAATAAATCTTTTCAGATATATCTCAGGCGTGAACGGTTAATCTGTGTGCCTGTTTGCAATGTATCCATAGTAGAAGTAAGAAATCATTGGCAGAATGAGAAAATAGTTTTCTCACAGTAATTTGTGCGCGGTGTCTCATTCCTTGAAATTCTTTGTTACATCAATAAATGATTTCATTTTACCTATACTTTGCGTGATCATTAACAAGATATTTTTTCCGATAATATATTTATATGTTAGCTAGTCAATTTGAAGGTCAAGAGGCAATAATGAATGAAAATTAATAATTTGTTGACACTTGAGAAATATATTTCACAAACTATCCAATTAAATTCATTGACAGAATCAGAATGTCGCCTTGATGCATATATTCAAGGGCATTTTAACGAGCTGCCATTTCATGGCATTGTCGATCTCGCACGTAATGCCATGGTGAGTAAAGCAACTGTTGGGCGTTTTTTAAATAAATTGGGGTTTACCGGTTATTCGGCTTTCAGACGTGAACTGGAGGAAGCGCTGTCACAGCAAAAACTGGTACCGCCATTTGAGCTGGTATCACGGGCTCATGAGAAAGCCAAGGTCACCACCGCAGAGATAGTCTCTGAATTTAATAAGAATGTGACCATGCTGTTTGAGAGCTTCAAAGATAATATCGATATCGAGAGTCTGGATGAGTTTATCAGTCTTATTTTGGATACTGACAGACATCTCTATGTTATTGGGCCTTCTTCGTCTCATGCTATGGCTAAGCATTTCACCACCCTGGTTAAATACTTTAGGGACAAAGTGACGCTGCTTTCGGTGGATGTCGGTGATTTACCTAAAGATTTGCTTAATTTATCCAGTAAAGATGTTCTGATCACCTTTTCTTATTACCGGTTTAACCGAGTCGTGATTCGAGTAACAGAGTGGTTTCGCAAGAAGGATGCGGTAGTGGTGCTGATAACCAATTCAGAATCCAATCCCTATGGCAAATTTTGTAATCTACAGTTTGTGTTGCCAAGCGATGTACAGTCAGTTTTTAAAAGCAGAATTATCAGTTTCTTTTTTGTCGAACTCGTCCTGCATCTGGCCTATGAAAAAGGGGAAGGTGAGGGGAACTTTGAGCAGTTGGAAGAGCTATTTGTCTTTTTCGAACTCTTTTCTCCACTCCCTAAATAGGTGAGTAAAGATTCCCCCAAGGGCGATGCTTAGGGGAGTCTTTACTCTATCAACCGACCAAATTCTTTTCAGTGGCATCAAAGAATGCCAATGTTTCCTCAATCAATTCATCATTACAGCCAAGATAGGATGAGGGATCACAGGCGGTAATAATCTCTTCTTCTGTTAAGAATTCACGAATCTGAGCATTATTGAGCGCCAACTGCTGTAAATCTTGGGTACCATCAGCCTCTTTTAATAGATTTTTCATGATGTTGTAGCCCTGATCCCGGCCAATTTTGTCAGCCAATCTCATTGATACCGACTCCGACATAATGAAATATTTCGATATGTTGAAGTTGTCCGCCATGCGCTGTTTGTCAATCACCAAATGGCTGATAAGGCGGCAAGCACGATCAAGGCTGGTGGAGAGGCTTAACGCCGATTCAGGTAGCAGGGTCCAGTTTAATACGCGCATCGACGCGGCCCGCACATCCTGCTGATCCAGCAAATTGGTGGCACCAGAGGCATACATCCAGCCCATGCGAGACAGTGTTTGGATCATATTGCTGGCGCGAGGGTTGGTTTTGTGCGGCATAGTACTGGAGCCGCCGCCGCCTTCACCCTCTCTGACTTCTCCAAAGGATGGCCTTCCCATGGTTTCGACATCATTGGCAATCCGACACAGGGTACCGTGTACCAGAGCAAAAAACTGGACCACCTGCACCACGTTATCCTGACTGGCATTCATCATTCCTATAGGTGAAGATAAACCTAATAATTTCATTAAGTTATTTCGGGTCGCTATGCCGTCATGTCCCACGGAGGCGAGATTGCCCACCGCCCCGCCAAATAAACCGGTAATGGCAGTTGGGTAGAGATTATCAAGACGATGAATATGGCGGGTTAACTCACTCAGGTAACTACTGACCTGTAATCCCCAGGTGGTTGCTGAGGCATCTACAGAATTGGTTCTGGCCACCATCACGGTCGCTTTATGTTCCTGCGCCATAGTTTTTAAGCATTCGCCCAGTTCAATAAGCTGGCGGCGCAGCAACAGCAATGTCTGCTTCATTCTCATCGCTAGTGCGGAATCCAATAAATCCTGAGTCGTACAGCCCCAATGCAGATATTTTTTCACCAGCGGTGTACCGACATCCGTTATTTGGTCAACCAGCGGTTTTATCGCCATGCCAACGGAACGTGTCTCTGCGGCCAGTCGCGGCCAATCAACATTTAACGATTGGCAAGTAGCGACAATTTCTTCAGCGGCCTGTGCTGGAATTATATCTAATTCAGCCTGCACGCGGGCTACCGCCATTTCAAACTCCAGCCAGCAGCGAATTAAGTTTTCATCAGACCAAACCTGTTTCATTTCAGGGTGAGTGAACAAGGATGAATACAGTTCTGAATCAAATACTGAACTATGACTACCCTGCATTATTGACTCCAAAATAAGTAGATGAAAGATATCAGTGAGTTGTTTCTATTTATATCCAATTGATGACCGAAAGTCTGGTCTAAATTTCTGATCATAAAAATGAGAATATGAATTTCCCCTCTACTCGCCCCGTTTTATTCCTAAAAACGTGACAAACTTAACACAAAATACTTATTACCACCTTTTTATGGCGTGCTGCGGGAGAAATATTACTTAACTTTTATTTATCACTTATTAAATTGAACTGGGAAATAGTGATTTAAATCCTGTTTGAATAATTTTTTGAGCGGATTATCACGTTTTAAAGTGAGAAAGAAATATTCCCATACCTCACATTATTTTTTTGATCTTAATAATATTCACGATAAAAATGTTTTTTATCTTCTTATCAGTTGAGAGCTTCTGACTGGGGTGCTTTATTCGCTTTTAATTATAGGTAAATTATGAAAATTAAAATAATGCCGATTATGCTTTTAACCTGTATGAGTTCATCAGCCTTCGCGATGAATGTTTACAAGGATAAAGGAACGACGCTAGATATTTATGGACGCCTGGAGTATCAATTTGCTCATGGTGATTCTTCATTTGCCGGGGACGATGTACGAAATCAATTAGGCGGGCGTTTAGGTATCTATGTAACCCGCGACCTTTCACTGCTTGAAGATACTAAAATTATCGGCCGCCTGGAGTGGCAGTTACGTACCGAGAAAAACGACAATAAAACCAAAGATAGAGATCTGGATGCACGTTATGCCTGGCTCGGTTTATCTCATGCGCGCTACGGTGAATTAATTGGTGGCCGTACTCAGAACCCGCTATATCAGGTGATGAGAATGACTGATAAATATAAAAACTTTACACCAAATGTATATAACTACGGTATTAGCACCATTGATACGTCCTACCAATATAACCGTCAGGACGGTACTCTCCAATGGAATGGTCAATTTGATGGGCACCAGATTCAAGCGGCTTATGTTGCCGGTAATGCTAACAGCGACAATGAAGGGCTCGATAACGGCATGATGATTAGTTATCGAAAAATGATTAAATTTGGTGACTTGAAAATAACGCCAGCCATTGCTGCCAGTGAGTTTAACCGTAAAGATAACCCGCAGAAAAAGACTACTGATGGTCGCAAGAAACACCAGCAGATAATGGGTGGATTGCAGCTTGATTATAATGCTATGTCTCTGGCGATCACCGCAGGAAAGATCTCTATCGAGCGCGATAATAAATCTGATAATGATTATTTCAGCTTCGACTCAGTGGCCTCGTATCAGTTTAAAAATATTAAAATTCTAGGTGGATATAGCTTCCTGGATGAGGATGGTAAAGACATATATGAGAAAGAGGGCTGGAGAGCAGAAGCTCAGTTAACTGTGGCGAAGAATGCTTATCTCTCGTTGACCTATGACAAAGTGCTGGCGAATAACAATCTCAAAATAAACGATGATGCCATTATTCTCGGATTACGTTACGACTTCTAAGGATAAATATAATGAAAAAGCTAATGTTAATGTTGGCATGTGGGTTAATCACGATAGCCAGTGCTCGGGCGGATACGATTATTGCGCCGCAGCCTCAGGCGAAAATGGATGGCGAAAGGAAAACATTCGCGCTCTACGGAAATTCATATATGCATTACAACAATCATGTGAATACCCGACTGCGTGATTTAAGCCGTTCACTGTTATCCGATGAGGCTAAAGGATATGCCTTCCGTGGGATAACTATTTCCAGCGGACAATTAGGCTGGCATATCCCTAACTTGAGTTTCCAAAATTCGCTCCAGAAATGGGATGTTGTTGTTCTTCAGGGCAACTCTATGGAGCCTATTTCGGCTAAAGCAGACTCACGCCAATATTTTACTGACTCAGCCACTGCTATGGCGGATACCGCTCATAAAGCGGGATCTAAAGTTGTTTATTTCATGACATGGGCAAATAAGGATAAACAAGAGCAAACAGATAAACTGGCCAAAGCCTATATCGATATTGCCAGTAAAACCGGCGGGTATGTGGCTCCGATCGGTCTGGCATTTAGCCGTGCAATCAAAGCCCACCCAGAAATAGATTTGTATCACAGTGATGGTAATCATCCCTCTTTAGCGGGTACTTATCTGGCCGCCGCGGTGTTGTTTGCTACGATTTATGACCAATCCCCTGTTGGCGGCGCATTGCCAGTTGATAGTGACATGACAGAACAGACCGCCCGGGCGCTGCAACAAGTTGCCTGGGATACCGTGACGGAGTTCCGCCAACAAGGAAAATAAGCTCGGCAAGTCAACACACTGTTGAGATGCCCCCTTATCTGTCATTGGCTAAGAGGGGTATTTTGCTTGAAACTAGCAAAGTATCATTGGGATAAATATTGCGTGTGTCAGTGGATATTCAAATTGTTTCGCCAGGAATAACCTCGTGCACACAGCGAACCAAGGCCGCCGCCGCAGGGGAGAGCAGGGCTCCCTGACGAAAAGTTAGGCCAATTTCGCGGCGAGTAGCCACGAGGTTGATACGCAGTGGTATCAATATGCCCGCCGATACTTCGTAGTCCAATTGATGTGAGGAGACTGCCGCCACCATATCAGATCCCAGCAGCAGTGCCCGCACTACCGCCGGATCGCCGCTTTCCACTACGGGATGCGGTGGTTCAACCCCCATTCTCTGCAAAGCCTGCTCTAGCAAGAAGCGTGATGGCGCGGTTTCGCGTGGTAAAACCCATTGAATTTTGCGCAAATCCTGCTTGAGTACTTGTCGGCCAGCCAATGGATGCTGTGGTCGCGCGAGCAGAATCAATTCCTCTTCAAATAACACTTCATTTTGAATTTCCAGCAATTTCTCCTCTTTGCGCAAAGCACCAATAATAAAATCGATATTGCCAGCGCGCAGTTCGGTGATCAGTGCAGAAAAAGCGCTCTCATTAGTCACCACTTTGATGCCAGGGTGACGAGAAATTAATTTTATTAATGCTTGCGGCAAGAGGCGTGCACGGCTTAGTGGTAGTGCGCCGACATGCACAGTTCCAGTCAGCATCCCTTGTCTTGCGGCAATATCCTCTGGAATATGGCGAAGCTCATTCAGTGCTCGGCTGATATTAGCGGCAATTTCACGACCAGCAGGGGTGGGCATCATACCCTTAGGGGTGCGTTGAAATAATGCCACTCCAGCACCTTTCCCTAGAACTTTTAATGCAGCGCTCACGGCTGGCTGAGTAATACCCAAGGTGTTTGCCACACTTTGGGTGTGATTTAGGTTGTACAGGTGAAGAAAAATCTGCAAACGGCGCACGTTGAATAACCAAATAGGTTCAGTATCTTCACGGCGACGATCATCTTGTTGCTGCAATCGGTTCAGCAATGCAGGGATCTGATTCAACTCTACCAGTGCGCGCTGGGCTCGCGGCAGTATGCATTTTCCAATATCCGTCAAGAGCATGCCGTTACTGTGCCTTTCAAACAGTGACAGGGCTAAAGTGTGTTCAAGATCACGAATAGAGCGAGTGATTGCTGATTGCGTGCGAAATAAATCGTGTGACGCTCGGGATACAGTTCCTCGCTCTACCACCATGCAAAATGCTCTTATCTGCATAATATTAATCATATTTTCAGTTTTTGTTTTTCTCATCCCTCATGCTCATTCAGCTGTCTATTTTTTAACAACATAAATAAAAATCATAGCTAATGCAATGAAACGCACTGTCCCGTGTTAACTGGGCCATGCAAGGATGTTAAGTAGACAAAACAGCCAAAACAGGACATGAACATGGTAAATATTGCGAAAAAAAGTGCTCTGGTGGTCAGCGCTCACTCGGCAGATTTCGTCTGGCGGGCGGGAGGGGCTATCGCGTTACATGTTGAACAGGGCTATCAGGTACATATTGTTTGTCTCTCCTTTGGTGAGCGCGGTGAGTCCGCAAAATTGTGGCGCAAAGGCAACATGACCGAAGAGCGAGTTAAAGCAAGTCGCCGGATAGAGGCTGAAGCAGCTGCAAACATTCTCGGGGCTAGCATTGAGTTCTTCGATATGGGCGATTACCCGCTGCGGGCCGACAAAGAAACATTGTTCCGCTTGGCTGACGTATTTCGCCGGGAACAGCCTCATTTTGTACTAACACACTCCATCGCCGACCCCTACAACTATGACCATCCACTGGCCGCCAGTTTGACACAGGAAGCCCGGATTATTGCGCAAGCGGAAGGGTATCGTCCGGGTGAACAAATTATTGGAGCACCGCCGGTTTACTGTTTTGAGCCACATCAGCCGGAGCAATGCCAGTGGAAACCTGACGTATTGCTGGATATCACGTCGGTCTGGGCGAAAAAGTATGCCGCAATCCAATGTATGGCAGGCCAAGAACACCTTTGGGAATACTACACCCGCGTTGCGCTGCAACGTGGCGTTCAGGCAAAACGCAACGTCGGTATTGCTGACTCCCGTGTCATCACTTATGGCGAAGGCTATCAAAGCCTCTTCCCCCGTGTAACGGAGAATTTGTCATGAGTATCGTCGGTATGAAAGGGATTGCAGTACGAAATATCCAACGTGTTGACCCGTCATTATTGCCAAAATTTGCTGAATTCGGTGTGGCAACCGTACACGAAGCACAGCAACGGCAGGGGTTGCTGGATGCACGCATTCGGCCTATTCAGCAAGGGCACAAGATTGCGGGCAATGCCGTGACAGTACTGGTCACGCCCGGTGATAACTGGATGTTTCATGTGGCGGTGGAGTTGTGCCAGCCCGGTGATGTGCTGCTGGTCACCCCCACATCCCGCTGCCATGACGGCTTTTTTGGCGATCTCTTGGCAACCTCATTGCAAGCTCGCGGCGTGGTGGCATTAGTTGGAGATATTGGCATTCGCGACAGCGAAACCCTACGTGAAATGGGCTTTCCGGTATGGTCCAGTGCCATCTGGGCACAAGGCACAGTAAAAGCGACCCTCGGCTCCGTCAATATCCCCCTGATTTGTGCTGGTCAGTTAGTGACGCCAGGTGATGTCGTAGTGGCAGATGATGATGGCGTGGTGATCGTGCCACGGCTACAGGCAGCGAATGTGGCATATACAGCACAAAAAAGAATGAACCTCGAAGAGAGTAAACGTCAGCGTTTGGCGAGTGGAGAGCTGGGGTTAGATATATATCAAATGCGGGCGCAACTGGCGGAAAAAGGGCTGCGCTATGTCGATTCCCTCGATGACTTAGAGGTATAGCTCATCATGAAACAGACTTCTATCCCTTGCGTACTGATGCGCGGTGGAACCTCGAAAGCGGCTTTTTTTCTGGCGACTGATCTGCCCGCTAACCCCGCGCTACGGGATCGCGTGCTACTGGCTGTCATGGGCTCACCTGATCCGCGTCAAATTGATGGACTGGGTGGCGCAGATCCACTCACCAGTAAGGTAGCGATCATCAGCTCCTCAGCACGTGCTGAAACCGATGTGGACTACCTGTTTGCTCAGGTCAATGTCGATAAAGCTATCGTCGATTACGGGCAGAACTGCGGAAACATTTTGGCGGCAGTCGGCCCCTTCGCTATCGAAAAAGGGTTAGTACCCATTCAGGCAGCACGAACGCTGGTTCGTATTCATATGGAAAATACCGGTCAGGATGCGGAAGCGGTGGTGCAAACGCCGGAAGGTTATGTGGAATATGACGGTGAGGTGCGTATCGACGGCGTGCCCGCTAGCGCTGCCGGATTGGTACTTAATTTCTGCGATGTTGCCGGTTCCAGTTGCGGGGCTTTACTTCCGACTGGACAAGTACGTGACAGTATCAATGGGGTGGATGTGACCTGTATCGACAATGGCATGCCGGTTGTCGTTCTGCGTGCTGCTGATGTTGGTCGCACTGGTTACGAAAGTCGCGAACAGTTGGATCAAGACAGCGAACTGAAGGCTCGGCTAGAGGCAATTCGCCTTATTGCAGGGCGGAAAATGAATCTGGGAGATGTCACCTTACGCACGGTACCCAAAATGACCCTAATTGCCACTGCTACTTCCGGTGGGACTATCGCGACACGTACTTTTATTCCCCACCGCTGTCACGCTTCAATCGGTGTACTTGGTGCTGTCAGCGTGGCAACAGTTTGTTTGCTGCCAGGTAGCGTAGCCGAGGATATGGCCGTGGTCACTTCAGCTCAGGACCTGCGTATCTCTGTTGAACACCCCAGTGGCGAATTCAGTGTGCTATTGAGCCGTAATACTGAGGGCGAGGTCATTAAAAGTGGGTTAATTCGCACTGCACGCCTGCTATTTGATGGCCGTGTCGCTATATCAGGCTCTGTTTGGGGGGGCCATTGATGACCAATAAACTTACCTCACTACGGGAAAAATAGGCGGGAGTAATTCGTCTGACCGTTACCTACAAAGTTCCAATATCACTACACTCTAAAAAGAGGAACTGCATTATGAAAGATAGAATCTGGAAACTCGGCGTGCTGGTGGCCATCCCACTAGTGATATGGTTTATCCCTCCCCCCGAAGGTTTGACTGCATCCTCATGGCGGCTGTTTGGTTTTTATCTGGCTGCGATTTTCGGTCTTATTTTAAAACCATTCTCGGAAGCGGTTGTTTTGCTCGGTGTGGTCGGGTTTGCCGGTTTTTTCCTTAATAATACGACTCAACTGCTTGGTGGATATGCCTCATCAACAGTGTGGTTGGTATTTGCAGCCTTCGGCATCAGTGTTGCTTTTGTCAAAACAGGGTTAGGACGGCGCATTGCTTTTCTGATGATCAGGGCTTTTGGTAGTACCACGTTGCGGCTCGGTTATGTAACAGCATTTTTGGAATTTGTTATTTCACCAGTAACCCCCTCTAATACAGCGCGCAGTGGTGGTATTGTTTTTCCGATAATCCACTCGGTAGTGAAAGCCTTGGGTTCGGAGCCTGGTGAAACGGCAAAGAAAGCCGGTTCTTATTTGATGTCTAACATCTACTTCGTAATGAAAGTCAGTAGCTTTATGTTCATCACGGCGATGGCACCCAACTTGCTGACCGCAGATTTTGCCGCTCAAATATTGGGTGTAAATTTGGACTGGGGTGTCTGGGCATTGGCGATGATCGTCCCCGGTTTGTTGCTATTGTTGATTGTTCCGGCTATTGGCTATTACATGGATAAGCCAACACTGACCAAGATCGATAATAAAAAAATTGCAGCTGAGGGTCTGGCAGAACTCGGGCCGATGACTAAAAAAGAAAAAATCTTAGTGGCTATTTTTGTCTTTGCTCTTATTGGTTGGGCTTTACCGTCCCTGTTGGCTCAAGGGACAGGAATTACACTTAATATTGATGCTACTGCGGTTGCCATGGTCGCAATGGTGTTGTGCTTCCTGCTAGGGATTATTAAGTGGGATGATCTGCTTAACAACAAAGGTGCTTGGAATACCTTGCTGTGGTTCGGCGGTATTATTGGTTTGGCTTCGGCACTGAATAAAGCCAAAGTGTTTGACTGGCTGGCGGAGACCCTACAAAACAATATCGATTTTGGAAACAATCCCTACTTAACCTTAACCATTATTGGCTTCCTCAGTATCATCGTGCGTTATTTCTTTGCCTCAGCCAGCTCTTATGCCATTGCTATGCTGCCAGTATTTCTTACTGTGGGCAAGGTGGCTGGCGCTGACCCAATGGCGCTGGCGCTGGTGTTAGCAGCGACAAACTCTTACGGTGGTTCATTGACACATTATGGAGGCGGTGCTGCACCCATTATCTTTGGTGCCGGTTATAGCGACGTCAAAACATGGTGGACTTCAGGGGCTGTGATTGCGATGGCTTGTTTCGTGGTAACAATGACGGTGGGCTTCGTGTGGTGGCAATTATTGGGTTTTGTTAAATAGCGGTTTAAGCTCAAATAATAGGCAAAAAAAACCCTTACCAATCTCATTTGGTAAGGGATGCCAATTCGGCCAACACCAGGGAAACATTATAACCGTTTATTTATCATACGATTAATTTGAGTTAATGACATGACTTAAGTCAAGTTTATCAAGATTACATTAATTTGTTTAATGTTTATTATGCCATTAAAGGTTTTTTTTTCGTTCTGAGGTTATTGATGCTGTTGCACAAGGGCGTTAGTGAGCCATGTTAGCAGTAAAATAAATATGATAATTAGATTAAAATTATTTAATAACAGACAGTTAAATGAAGAATGATAGTGCTGTGGGATGGCATATTGGTCTGAAGGTTAAACTGGCAGGATGGTTATTGGATATGGAATTTAGATTTCAGAAGGATAGTAGCCATCTGAATGTAAAGCCATCCAGACGGCAGGGTAAAACTTGGTGTTGGTGGACTAAAGTCCCTGGTATTGGCGAAAATATATTCATTGCAGACTAACTTTCTTAGCATTAGTGCGCTAAGATATTAGTTCTATTATATTTGAAACTAATTCTGTAAAGCAAAAACAGTTTAATTAACATAGGGCTATAATAATAGCTGACCTTAAGTCTAGCTTCCAAAACTATCCTTTGGTCTAGGTTTTTTTTCGTTTTATGTTGTTAGCTAATTTCATATAAGAAATTTCTGTGAGGATATCTTATACCGTATTTTCTATTGAAAACAATGTGATAAAATTGTACTGTGGCACTACGCATCAGGTAAATTTGGTTTGTTATGATAATTGATTATTTTGATAATGAAAGTATTAATGAAGACATCAGAAACTATATTCAAAGAAGAATAAAGTCTTATGGTGATCTTCGTTATTCTTATTTAGTTATGAATAAGAAAACACCGTTGCATCCTACAATTATCTCTAACTATCCATTGGATTGGGTAAAAAAATACAAAAAAAATAGTTATCATCTTATTGATCCAGTTATTTTGACGGCGAAAGACAAAGTTGCCCCCTTTGCATGGGATGACAACTCGGTTATCAACAAGAAATCAACAGATTCGGCAGTATTTAAGCTAGCCAGAGAATATAACATTATTAATGGTTATACTTTTGTACTCCATGATAATAGTAACAATATGGCTACGCTAAGTATTTCTAATGGTAGCGACGATAGTATCTATTTTGATGAAAGCATTGAAACAAATAAAGAAAAAATCCAAATGTTGCTCATTCTTACCCATGAGAAAATGTTAGGGCTCTATCATAATAGTACCGAAAAAAATGAATCAGGCTCTAATAAAATAGAGCGGGATATATTCTCTCCTAGAGAAAACGAAATATTATATTGGGCCAGTGTAGGTAAAACTTATTCTGAAATATCAATTATATTAGGAATAAAAAGAAGTACAGTTAAGTTCCATATTGGTAATGTTGTCAGAAAACTTGGCGTTTTAAATGCCAAGCATGCAATAAGACTTGGCATCGAGTTAAAATTAATTAAATCTATTTTATGATATTGGGTACTGTCAGTGGCCAATTTTCAAGAATACCAGGCTCAATTTGATGTATTCTGCGTATTTTATTTATGAGTTTTTGTTGGCTATCAACATCGACACCAAGATGTAAAAGATAAATGACTTCATTTTTCTCTGACTCACCTTGGTTTACTACCGTGATATTCCAGCCGGAACGTTTAAGTAGCACAAACATACCGCGACTGACGACTGTTAATATCCCTTTATACCCATGGTCTTTAGCATAATTAACCATAGCTAAAAAAAGTATTGTGCTAAGAGAACTATTATTACCTACCATATCTCTTGCTAATGCTTTCTCAACAAAAAAGCGACTGGATTCAATAAATCCATCAATCGGCAAGTCAATATCAGCAAAGTAAGGTGAGAATGGTCCGGTGATCATTGTCGGATATTTCATCTCAACAAATCGGACACTGCAGACAATAGTGTCGTCTATGGTGCCCAATATATAGTTGGTATTCTCATCATCATATTGGTCGCTTTCTTTGCCATCAATGCAAGTTACTTTCCAGTCGAGTCGATCTTTAAATGTTATTTTTCTGAGTGAAAAGACCTCGTCTAACTTTCTTTCAGGCATATTATTAAAGTTTACGTTAAAGAGTTTTAACATAATAAAAACCAAAGTTATTTAATTAAAACAACATCGTACACGATCTTTGCCTGTCAGTGCAAACATTGAACGATGCTAAATTTTCAGGTGAATGGTAAATAAAAGTCCACATCACTGTACAATTATTCGGCAGGCGACTCAACCTTTCACACCTTTTTGGGCTTGATATGGGCTATTGGTGCGATGTAATTGGATTGCCTCAATCTTTTTAGAGAAAAAGTGACATCAGACAGGACTTTTTGGTGAGAAATGGTTATAACGAAACAATGTTTCATTTCTTTATCGAAAAGGATGTTGACGTGGACAGTAGTCCTCCGCTTTTTACCAATAAAAAATTTGTTTTTCTTGTGGCGACTTTCTGTTGTTTACTTTGGGGCAGCGCTTATCCTGCTATTAAAAATGGTTATGCGCTATTTCATATCGCGCCAGATGATATTCCGAGCAAAATGGTGTTTGCCGGGTATCGTTTTTTATTGGCCGGCATTGTGTTACTTCTTTTTGCTATTGCTAGTGGTAAAGCCATTGGTCGCCTTAAAAAAGGCCAATATAAGCAAATTGCTATTTTGGGGTTAACACAGACCGCTTTGCAGTATGTATTTTTTTATATTGGTCTGGCATATACCACCGGAGTCAAAGGTTCGATTATGAATGCAACAGGCACATTTTTTAGTGTGCTATTAGCGCATTACATTTATAAAAATGACCGGCTAACATTCAATAAAATCATTGGCTGTGCATTGGGCTTTGCCGGTGTCATGGTGGTTAATTTCGGCTCCGACTTGATGGATTTTAATTTTTCCCTGATGGGGGAGGGTTGTGTTGTATTGGCAGCTTTTATTCTTTCGGCGGCCAGTATTTATGGTAAACGAATCTCACAAACCATGGATACGACGGTGATGACAGGTTACCAGCTGGCTATTGGCGGACTGGTCTTGACGGTTGGTGGCTATCTATTCGGTGGTAACTTGAGTGAGTTTGGTTGGCAGGCACTATTATTGCTGGCATATCTGGTGCTGTTATCGTCGGCCGCATTTGCTTTATGGAGCTTATTGCTCAAATACAACCGGGTTGGCATGGTGGCCCCATTCAATTTCCTCATTCCGGTTTCTGGTGCGGTTCTGTCGGCCATTTTCCTGAACGAAAGTATTTTAGAATGGAAAAATGCTATTGCGTTGGTCCTGGTTTGCGTGGGGATTATCTTGGTTAATCGGATTAAACAGAGCAAAACCTAGTTTTTCACCTTGAATAACAAGACTATTATTTAAAGTACACACATTATTTGCCTCTTTATTCTGCCCAGAACTACACTAATAAGTCACTGCCAGCAATTATTGCTAGTGATAACTATCTGGCCCACACACCACAATGATTGCGGTGCGTGGGTCTCTAAAGAGGGCAAAATCATGCTGATTCAGCCTTATCTGTTTTTTAATGGCAACTGCGAAGAAGCGGTCAACTTTTATGCCCGGCAATTAGGGGGCGATGTGGTTGCCATGATGCGTTATAAAGAAATTCCCAACCCTGAGAGTTGTCCTCCCAATACTGATCCTGAGTCCATCATGCATGCCCGTCTGCAAATCGGTAGCAATGTCATTATGGCCTCTGATGGTTGCCCTGATGAGGGTGATAGCCCACATAAAGGTTATTCACTTTCAATTAATGTGGCAGATATGGGCAAAGGTGAAGATCTGTTCAAGCGTTTATCTGAAGGGGGGCAGGTGATTATGCCGTTTGGTGCGACATTCTGGGCCAAAGGCTTCGGCATGCTGACCGACAAATTTGGTGTGGGCTGGATGATTAATGTCGAATGACAATGATTGAGCGATAATTTGGGCATGCCACCGTGAGTTGTGGCATGCCTAAGATAATAAGTAACGAGGAAATCAGGCTTTATCCGTCACAATTTTAACCCCAACGCGGCTGACACGATCAGAGTCCATTTCGGCAATTGTCCAAGTCAGGCCATCCCACTCAATCTGATCACCAATAACCGGTTCACCACCAAAGAGATAGAGCACGAATTGGCCCAGAGTTTGCTGCTTATCGATGCCAGGCTCCAGATTAAGGCCATAAATCTGGGAGATGTCATGGAGTTTTGCATCCGCATCTAGAATGAAATCACCAAAGAAACGCTCATCCAACTGGATACTAGGCGACTGACTAAACAGTTTCCCCAATGCCGGTAAGTCATGCTCCTGACCGATAACACACAAGATATCGCCTTCTTTCAGGCGGGTGCTGCCGGTTGGATGCAGCAAGTCCTTGCCACGAAACAGTGCTGCAATTCGGGTTTCTTGCGGCATTTTCAAGTCACGCAAGGCGGCACCGATGCACCATTTGTCGGAGCTTAGTTGATAAATAAACTGCTCCCACTGATTATTTTTATCAATATCTAAACCAATCCGCGCGACCGGAGCCAAGGCCGGAGGCACCACGAGTTTTGTCTTGCGTGCGGCAAATGACAAACTGGTCCCTTGCAATAGTAGTGAAACCAGCACGACAAAAAAGGCGACATTAAAGAATAGATTTGCATTGGGTATTCCCGCCATCATTGGGAATACAGCCAAAATAACCGGCACTGCGCCACGCAAGCCCACCCATGAAATAAAGATTCGCTCACGCAAATTAAAGCTTGGGAATGGCAGCAAACCAATGAATACCGACAGCGGGCGGGCAAACAGAATCATCCACAAGGAGAGGATCAGCGCCGGAATGGCAATCGGTAACAACTCACTCGGATTAAGCAGCAGCCCCAAGACGACGAACATGCCAATCTGACTGAGCCATGCCAGGCCGTCAAAGGTTTGTAAAATTCCAGCCCGGTTACGGATGGGGCGGTTGCCGAGCAACAGGCCGCAGAGATAGACCGCCAAGATGCCGCTACCATTCATTGCGGTGGTGAGTGCAAAGACTAAAATCCCGCCGCTGACCGCCAGTAGTGGGTATAAACCATTCGGTAATTCTATCCGGTTGATCAGCAAGAGCAGTAATCCGCCGCCACTCAGCCCGATGAAAATCCCTAAACCAAATTGCTGAATTAAGTGCACCAAGAACATCCAACTGAGGCTGCTTTCACCGGCGGAAATCATGGCAATTAAGGTTATGGTTAAAAATACCGCCATTGGATCATTGCTGCCCGATTCTATCTCCAGAGTTGCACTGACGCGCTCATTGAGGCCTTTGCCACCTAATAGGGAGAATACGGCTGCCGCATCCGTGGAACCTATGATGGCACCGATTAATAAGCCTTGAATAATATCTAGGTTGAATAGCCAAGCCGCCGCCAAACCGGTCAGGCCTGCGGTGATTAACACACCCACCGTGGCTAGTGAGAGAGCCGGCCAGAGCGCGACGCGGAAGGATGAAGCCCGGGTGCGCATACCACCATCAAGTAGAATTACCGCCAAAGCTAGGTTACTGACCAAATAGGCGGCGGGATAGTTATTGAAAGCAATGCCACCAATGCCATCGGTCCCCGCCAACATACCGATGCCGAGAAAGATAACCAGGATGGGAATACCTAACCGAGAAGAGAGTGAGCTCAGTAAAATACTGGCTCCTACCAGCACAGCGCCGATCAAAAAAAGGCTATTAATAGTGATGGCGTCCAAGGTGGAAGATCTCCTGATGTAAACGAAATAAATGAAGGGCGAGCAAAATTATTATACACAGATTTGCTGGAATCGATGGGAAGATATGACCTAATTCAATGTGTTATTGACGCCGTAATGACAATGACTTTGGGGAAGGAAAGAGGACAAGAGCAGAATTGTACAGATAACCGCCAGGTCGCTCACCTTTAATCGCCCAGCGGGGAATCAAGGGTGAGCGTTGGTTTATAAACTAGTCACGTTTTAAGGTTGCTAATGCTCTGCGTAGGGCCTCGCTGGTGACTATTTTTTCCTGCTCAGGCAGGGTATCGACAGAAAGTTGTGACAGCTCATGGACTAATACACTGCGATCTTTACCCGTTATCGCGCTGTCCAGTGCACCGCTTAGGCGGCTGACCAAGGCCAACAGGGCGCTGAACTCGGTGATGGACGTAGTATCAGATGTGGGATTATTCTCAACAGATTCTTGCTTATTCATCACAATTCCTCTTTTTGTTGTCACTGCAAGTGAAACAAATCCTGCTAAGGAATCAACAGGATAGTTGCTCTGAAAACAGAGCGCACAGTGAGGCACTTGCCATCCCGCATCTACATGATGGTTTGACAGTGTAGCGGTTTTATGGCCAAAACGGTATGTAGATGCATAGATTGCTTAGCAATAACATTATTCGTTTGGATAATACTTTGATTACGCCGTTTGCTGCTGTGGCTTTCCAGAAAACAAGAATTTCAGCACAGGAATACGGCGATGAACCTCGTATAGCACAAACGAAATCAGACAAACAAAGACCATTCCAAGTATGAAACCCAGGCCATTATTGTCAATTTGTGGCGTAATAAAGGCACCATATATTAAGGTTAATGGGTGATGTACCAGATAGATGAAGAGCGAGGCGTTAACCAGATAAGTGATACGTGGTGACGGATAATTGAGCAGTCGATGTCCAAAAGAGTAGACAACGTTTGTCATGGTAACGCCCATTAATGCTTTGATAATAAGGTCCAACTCGAAAGCAAAAAACTCAGAAGTATTAATGTGTTGGTTCAGATAATAAGCACAGAACAATAGTACTGAGGCCACTAACGCACCCGGTGAAAACCTGAGAAATACCTGCTTAAGTGGAGGATAGATAAAACTGTAGGCACCCAGCAAAAAGAAAGGCAGATAAAATAGTGTCTCCATAACAAAGAAATTGAAGACGCTATTAAAGAGTATTTCTGGGTTAAGGAGAAATATGATCCGGCGTATTACTGAATAAATAAATACAAATAGAAACAATGATAGTGAGATTTTTCCTATATTATTCATCCCCTTTATCACCGCAGGAACTGCATGTTTTTTATTCTTCATTTTCTGGAACAGATAAAAGCAGATACCGGTCAGTAATGCGAGGGTTAACAAAAACCATAAGTGCGAAACAACTTCCCAAATAGCAATATTTATTTTTTGATAAATTGTAAATGAATTCCAATCTTGTAATTTATCGGTGTAGTTCTTGAGCAAGAAGAACTGTGGCAATGTAATGAGTGGGATGGCGGTAACTAACGGAATAACCACACGCTCCAGGCGGACCTGGAGCCAGCGCTGGCGCTCATAACGCTGATATAACATGAAGGAAAAATAGCCTGAAATAACAAAAAAAACCTGCATGCGAAAGGCATGAATGAAATCATTCAGTATAGTGAATAGCAGTGACGGGTGGCTGCTGTTAACGGCCCAATGATTGCTGGAGTATATAAGAGAAAGATGAAAAGGAATGCCGAGTAACATCAAATAGGCGCGTATTGCGTCTAGAAAGTACTCCCGCTGGTTAGTGTTTTTTTTCATACTTATTCGCTATTTGTTATCGGAATTAGAATAACGTATCTGATTTTGCCCGAGGTTTTTTCTTTATAATAAATATTCGTTGATAACTATATACGTTATCAATGGATCAGTGCGACGAGAAACACTACTATAAGGGTTAATAATTTTCCATAGCGTATTTTAGCCTGGCTTGCTAGGCTTGTGGCTTAGCCACTGGTTTACACAATGAGCTGGCGGTTTAACTCCGGGCGTAACAATAACCTGGATTTATCTGCTTGCCCTGCTGGATAAACCGTCAATAATTTGGCTGTTGTGATTTAGGGGGAGATGTGCAAGTTAATATTTTGTCGAACGTCAATAGAATGTCAAAAGGGTCGCGCGCGAATAGCGTCAAATGGCTGGGGATCACTCTCCTGCTATCATTATTCACTTCTCAGGCAATGGCTTTCTCATTAGATGATGTGGCTAAACAGGCACAGGCTCTGGCGGGTAAAAGCTTTGAAGCACCAAAAAGTAATCTTCCATCGCAATTTCGAGAAATGAAATTTGCCGACTACCAGCAGATTCAGTTCAACCATGACAAGTCATATTGGACCAAACTGGATACGCCATTTAAGTTAGAGTTTTATCATCAGGGGATGTATTTCGATACCCCGGTGCAGATTAATGAAGTGACTGCCACCAGTGTAAAACCTATCAATTATAGCCCGGATTATTTTAATTTCGGCTCGGTCAAACACGATCCTGATTCAGTGAAGAATTTGGGTTTTGCCGGTTTTAAAGTGCTTTATCCGATTAACAAGGCGGATAAAAAAGACGAAATCATCAGTATGTTGGGTGCCAGCTATTTTCGCGTGATTGGTAAAGGTCAGGTATATGGCCTTTCTGCGCGCGGGTTGGCTATTGATACGGCATTGGCCTCTGGTGAAGAGTTCCCGCGTTTTCGTGAGTTCTGGATTGAAAGGCCAAAACCTAATGATAAACATTTGGTGATTTTTGCCTTACTGGATTCCCCGCGCGCCACTGGTGCTTACCGTTTTGTGATTTATCCGGGGCGCGATACCACTATTGATGTGCAAGCCAAAGTCTTCCTGCGCGATAAAGTTGAGAAGCTGGGGATTGCACCATTAACCAGTATGTTCCTATTTGGCCCGAGCCAGCCGTCTACTGTGTTGAACTATCGTCCGGCACTGCATGATTCGAATGGTCTTTCTATTCATGCGGGCAATGGTGAATGGATCTGGCGACCACTGAACAATCCGAAACATCTGTCAGTCAGTACCTATACGGTGGAAAATCCTAAAGGATTCGGTCTGCTGCAACGTGGCCGTGAATTCTCGCAATATGAGGATTTAGACGACCGCTACGATCTGCGCCCAAGTGCGTGGGTGGAGCCGCGCGGTGACTGGGGTAAAGGTAAAGTTGAGCTGGTGGAAATCCCAACGGCCGATGAAACCAACGATAATATCGTCGCGTTCTGGACACCTGACGTGTTGCCAGATGCGAAGAACTCCTTGGATCTAAACTATCGTCTGCATTTCACCCGTGATGAAGAGAAATTACATTCACCGGAAGTGGCCTATGTGAAACAGACTCTACGTTCAACCGGTGATGTGAAACAGTCAAATCTGATTCGCCAACCCGATGGCAGTGTGGCTTTCCTGGTTGATTTTGTCGGCCCAGTGCTGAAATCACTTGATGAGAATGCACCACTGGCCTCGCAGGTGAGTGTTGATGAAAACGGTGAGTTGATTGAAAACTCTGTCCGCTATAACCCAGTCACTAAGGGCTGGCGTTTGACACTGCGGCTAAAAGTTAAGGATGCCAAAAAACCGATAGAGATGCGCGCTGCGCTGGTTAATGGCGATAAAACCCTGACTGAAACCTGGAGCTATCAGCTACCTGCCGATGAATAAGTCAAATCAATCCCCTGTACAGGATTACATTGCGGACTTGCCCCTGACTGCACAGCAGCAAGGGGCGCTACGTGATGCTTTACCTGAGGATGTGCTACTTGATAGCACACCGGATGCCATCCCTCGGTTGCATCAGCAACTGGCGGCCAGCATGTCTGAATCTGAACCCACCTGTAGTGAGCAAGACAGCGCGTTGGCTTCCGTTGATGCGCGTTTGCAAGCTGCATGGCCGGATGCACTGAATGATGGCAAGCTATTGGCGCAAGATGCAGAAGGGCGCACGGTTATTCATGCCATGCCGCCGATCAAACGCACCAGTATGGCGCCGCAAGCATGGCGCACCAATCCGGTAGGCCGTTTTTGGGATTCATTACTGGGTCGCAG
The DNA here is from genome assembly GCF_902170305.1 of Yersinia alsatica. GTDB lineage: Bacteria > Pseudomonadota > Gammaproteobacteria > Enterobacterales > Enterobacteriaceae > Yersinia > Yersinia alsatica. The sequence goes on from NZ_CABHWW010000026.1 coordinate 512,946, forward strand.
CCCTGTTTCGCGGGCACAGAGCCATGAAGAAGCGGCGGCTGAGAAAAAGTGGCGTAGCGTAGGTTCGCTGCGCCGCTATATCTTGCTGATACTGATCGTGCTGCAAACCACGATAGCTACCAGCTATATGAAGACCATTCTGCCTTATCAGGGCTGGGCATTAATCGATCCTTTCGAGATCTGGCAACAGAACTGGCAGGTGTCGGTGATGCAATTGCTGCCTTATTTACTGCAAACCGGCATCCTTATTCTGTTCGCCATTCTGTTCTGCTGGGTCTCTGCCGGTTTCTGGACCGCGCTGATGGGGTTCCTGCAATTACTGATTGGCAAAGATAAATACAGTATCTCTTCCACCATTAAAGGGGATGAGGCGTTAAATCCCGCGCATCGAACTGCGCTGATTATGCCTATCTGTAATGAGGATGTAGAGCGAGTATTCGCCGGGCTGCGGGCAACCTATGAGTCTGTGGCCGCGACGGGGCAGCTTGAGCACTTCGATATTTATGTGCTGAGCGACAGCTATGACCCTGATATCTGTGTAGCAGAGCAGAAAGCCTGGTTGGAACTGTGCCGCGATGTTGATGGTCATGGCCGTATTTTCTATCGCCGTCGCCGCCGTCGGGTTAAACGTAAAAGTGGCAATATCGATGACTTTTGCCGCCGTTGGGGCAGTCAGTACAGCTATATGGTGATTCTGGATGCTGACAGCGTAATGAGCGGTGGCTGCTTGACTGGCTTGGTGCGGTTAATGGAAGCCAATCCGAATGCTGGCATCATTCAGTCTGCGCCGAAAGCATCCGGTATGGATACGCTGTATGCCCGCGTTCAGCAATTTGCGACCCGAGTCTATGGCCCGCTGTTCACTGCCGGCCTGCATTACTGGCAATTGGGCGAATCCCATTATTGGGGCCACAACGCCATCATTAGGGTAAAACCTTTTATTGAGCACTGCGCGCTGGCACCTTTGCCCGGTGAAGGCTCATTCGCTGGCGCTATTTTGTCTCATGACTTTGTGGAAGCGGCATTAATGCGCCGTGCCGGATGGGGGGTGTGGATTGCTTATGACTTGCCGGGCAGCTATGAAGAATTGCCACCTAACTTGCTTGATGAGCTAAAACGCGACCGCCGTTGGTGCCACGGCAACTTGATGAACTTCAGGTTGTTCTTGGTTAAAGGTATGCACCCGGTTCATCGGGCCGTGTTCCTCACCGGCGTCATGTCATATCTGTCGGCACCGTTGTGGTTTATGTTCTTGGTGCTGTGTACTGCGCTGCAAGCAGTACATACCCTAATGGAGCCGCAATATTTCTTGCAACCACGTCAGTTGTTCCCGGTTTGGCCTCAATGGCGGCCAGAACTGGCCATCGGGCTGTTCTCCACCACTTTGGTTTTGCTGTTCTTGCCTAAGTTACTCAGCATCATTTTGATCTGGGCGAAAGGGGCGAAAGAGTATGGTGGGGCAATACGCCTGCTGATATCGATGTTGTCTGAAATGCTGTTCTCAGTATTGTTGGCACCGGTTAGGATGTTATTCCACACCGTATTCGTGGTCAGCGCTTTCCTCGGATGGTCAGTGCAATGGAATTCACCGCAGCGTGATGATGATGCCACTCCCTGGAGTGAAGCGATGGTGCGTCATGGGCCACAGCTATTACTGGGTTTGGTCTGGGCGGGTGGAGTGGCCTGGCTGGATCTGCGCTTCTTGTGGTGGCTATCGCCGATTGTCTTTTCGTTGATTCTCTCGCCAGTAGTTTCGGTTCTGTCTAGCCGCCGCACTTTGGGGCTTGCCAGTAAACGGGCTAAATTGTTCCTGATCCCGGAAGAATATAGTCCACCACGGGAATTGGTGGCGACGGAAGAGTATCTGAAGCTTAACCATCAGCGTGCGCTCAGTAATGGCTTCTTTCATGCAGTGATGAACCCATCATATAACGCGTTGGTTTGTGCCATGGCAACGGCGCGTCATCACACTCGCGCGATTATCGAACAGGTGCGTACCGAGCGGGTAGCGCAGGCGCTGGACGCTGGGCCAGAGAAACTGGCTAAATTACAGCGACTGGAACTGCTTAGTGATCCGGTACTGATTGCGCGTTTGCACCAGCAAGTGTGGCAGCAGCCGGAGCAATATCGAGTCTGGAACGGATATTATCGCCAGTTGGCGCATAATATGAAGGCGTTCCCGGCAGCTAAGTAGCTAATCCGGTAATACTAAAATAGAGAACGGGCCTACAGCATGTATTGCCCGTTTTTTTTTACAGCTAATCAAGCCGTCTCTTAATACTCGCTGCACGGCTTCTTAACACGCCACTATGATAAACTACATTCAGTCCTGAAGTTGAAAACGTTCATTATCTGAACTGCAAATTGTGTGAGTCCCATGTTTAAACCAATCAATCGCCGGTCTGGCCTGATACGAAGCTTACTGCTGGGGACAAGTCTGATGCTGTTGTCCGGCTGCGGTAGCATTATCAGCCGTACAGTGCCGGGGCAGGGGCATGGACACCAATATTATCCCGGAGTGCAATGGGATATGCGCGAGGGGCCATGGAAATATGTCACGGTGATTGATGTTCCCCTATCAATGATTGTTGATACTTTTATGCTCCCCATTGATGCCAGCCACGGCCCCTACGAATAACAGCAGGAGCGATATAGATGCCAGTCAAACCAGCCACCACTCATCCACCGGTATTAGCGTCAACCTCGATAATGCGGGTTGCCAGACCGACAGATAACCTTGAAATTGTCAGTGAGATGTATTGCTGTGGTCTGGGGTTCACCCCATTAGGCCGCTTTACTGATCATCAGGGATTCGATGGCGTCATTCTTGGTCATCCGCACCACGCCTATCATTTAGAATTTACTCATCACCGTGGCGTTGAGGTAGGAAGGGCACCTACGCAGGACAACTTATTGGTATTTTATATACCGGACGAGGAGTTGTGGGCCAGTCAATGCCAACAAATGTTAGTCGCTGGTTTTAACTCAGTAACATCTTATAACCCTTATTGGGATGTGAGCGGAAAAACCTTTGAGGATCCTGATGGTTATCGAGTGGTATTGCAGCAACGAGGGTGGGCGCTATAGCTATTTCACTAATATAAACTTGCCATAAAGAAACCCGCCACAAGGACGGGTTTTTGAATCGAGCTTGGTTGAGCAATAACTATTAGGCGGCTTGTTGGCCCTGAGTATTGTTCATCAAGCGGCGAATAGGCACGATAAGCAAGATCAACACGGCCGCACAGATAACTAAAGCAATTGAGCAGCGGGCAAACAGGGTTGGCAACATATCAAGCTGGTCTGCTTTAACATGACCACCAATCAGACCCGCCGCCAGATTACCCAGTGAGCTGGCACAGAACCATAGCCCCATGACCTGACCGCGCATTCTGTCTGGTGCCAGTAGCGTCATCGTCGCCAGCCCAATAGGGCTTAAGCACAATTCACCCAGCGTCAGCAGCAGAATACTCATCACCAGCCACAATGGCGAAACACCGGCACCACCACTGTTAAGCACATGCTGCGCGGCATACATCATTACGGCGAAGCCCGCAGCGGCACATAAGATACCAATGACGAATTTAGTGATACTGCTCGGTTGAATCTTCTTCTTCGCCAGCGCAGGCCATGCCCAACTGAATACTGGTGCCAACAGAATAATAAATAGTGCATTTATCGATTGGAACCAGACTGTTGGGATCTCAAAACCCATAACAGTACGGTTGGTATAGTCATTAGCAAACAGGTTAAATGAAGTTGGCTTCTGTTCAAAAGCTGACCAGAAGAATGCCGCTGACACCAACAGAATAAAGCACACCAGCAGGCGGGCGCGGTCTTTACGGCTCATGTTGGCAAAAGCAAACAAATAGACAAAATAGAGGGTAACGGAAGCGGCGATAACATATACCAGTAAGCTGGCAATCAACACCGGGTTAATCGGGATAACGCCCTGAGAAATCAAGGCTATGATGACCACGACCACGGCCATGATGGCGGTAACCCACTTGCCCACACCCTGACGTTGAACGGTGGGTTTATTCCAGCTTGAGTCCAGGCCAACTTCTGCGTCATAGCGTTTCATCGCCGGGATAGCAAAGCCACGGAAGATAAGTAATGCCACCAGCATACCAATCCCGCCGATACCAAAGCCCCAGTGCCAGCCATGGGTGCGCAACAGCCAACCGGAGAGCAGTGGCGCAATAAACGATCCCATATTGATACCCATATAGAACAGTGAGAAACCACCGTCACGACGAGCATCGCCGGGCTTATACAGCGTCCCGACCATCACGGAGATACAGGTTTTGAACAGGCCAGTACCCAGCACAATAAACACTAAGCCGATAAAGAACAGGTCATTACCAAAGAAGGCGGACATAGCAATCGACAGATGACCCAGCGCAATCAGGATAGAGCCGTACCATACCGCCCGCTGTTGCCCAAGCCAGTTGTCAGCCAGCCAACCACCGGGTAATGCTGCCAAATACATGCTACCGGCAAAAATCCCGACGATAGCCGAAGCTTGTTCACGCGGCAGACCCATACCACCATCAAATACTGTGGCGGCCATGAATAGAATTAAGAGGGGGCGGATGCCGTAAAACGAGAAACGCTCCCACATTTCGGAAAGAAACAGCCCGCTGAGCGGATAAGGATGACCAAAGAACGTACGACCGCTTTGGTTGTTAACAGAGGTTTGCATAAAGTCTTCCCATAGAATCGCCGTAAAATGAGCGAATAAACCATCATCGAATGTCACCCTTTTGGCACTGCGGCCGGTTCTCAGGCTTAACACTCGTTACAGTAGAATTTAACGCAATAATAACGTCATTTTTTTGTGTCCATCGGGGTTATATCGTATTTTTAGATGAAAAGTCGACACGCATCGCATTTATCAGGGTTATGTTTCTGGCTTTAACCGCTTTTCGCTACAATAATACGTGATATTTTCTAATGAAATGTGGACTTATTAATTATATTTATCAATAAGTTAAAATGAAAACTGAAGGTTTTATTGGTTCAGCGTCTTATTTTCAACTGTCTTGCGGTTGTTGAACTTCACGCTGCCGTGCTTTTAGTGGCTGGCGCTGCAAACACCAGTAAGAATAAATCGCGTTAAACAGCACGACGACCGCCGTGACACAGAACACGGCACGGAAGCCATAGCTGGCGGAAACCGCCGCACCTAATAGTGGGCCACTGACATTACCGACATCACGAAATGATTGGTTATAACTAAAAATCCTACCAGCCACCTGATTAGTGCAGTTATAAATTAATAGCGTCTGTACCGCGGGCAGCAATGCGCCATCAGTTGCGCCTAATAAAAAGCGCAGAATGCCCAGTTGTAGCGGCGTCTGAACAAAAGCCATCGGGATCAGAATCAAGATGGAGAGCGCCAGCATGGCAATCAAAATACGTTCCGGGCCGATTTTATCGCCCAGTTTTCCCAAGCGCGGCGCACTCATCAGCGCGGCAACACCGGGCACCGAAGCAATCATGCCGCTGACAAATGCCAGATTATGAATATCACCCGCCAGTTCACGCACATATAACGTCAGGATCGGCGCGATAGAACCGGTGGCAATCTGGATAATCATGGTGGTGACAAACAGGCTGAGGATTAACTTCGGATTTTTTAGCGAGTTAAATACTTGCCGCCCATTGAGCATGTCTTTTTTCAGTACTGGGGCAAATTGCTCTCTGACATACAGCCATGTCATAGCAAAACAGGCGAACAAAACCCCGGCCGTAATAAAGAATACCGGGCGCAAGCCATAGTTATCGGCCAAGAGCCCACCAATCAATGGCCCAATTAATGCGCCGCTGACCCCGCCGGTTGACAGCGTCCCCAAAGCCCAGCCACTTCTGTTGCGAGGAACTTGAGTGGCAATGAGTGCATTGGCATTAGGAATAAAGCCACCCAATAGCCCCAGCAGTGCTCGCAGTGCCAAGAACTGCCAGATATTCTGTGCCATCCCCATCAATACCATCACAATCCCCATACCGAGCGCTGAGCGCAGCAGCATGATTTTGCGGCCTTTCCGGTCGGCAAGGCTGCCCCAGAATGGCGCGGCAATAGCAGAAAACAGGAAAGTGATGCTGAAGACCAAACCGGACCACATGTTTAATGACTGGTGGCCGCTCACACCTAACTCCTCCACATAAAGTGGCAGGAAGGGCATGATCAAACTAAATGCCGCGCCGGTTAGAAAACAGCCTAACCAGGTGACAAATAGGTTTCTTTTCCAGTTAATAGGTTGTGGAGCCGAGGTCATAAATTACCGATTAAGCAAGTGATTGCTTTGTGTCTCTTTATTCGTCGATAGGGGCGTTTGAAGGGGCAACAAAGCACAAGAAGAAAACAGTTAGCAAGGTAAGTATGCGCCCATAGTCCATTTACATCAATGAGATGAATGTTAGTTTTTATTAAAATGGAAAGGTGGTTTGAAACAGTGGGATAAGCTTATTCGTTTGGGGAATAACAAATTAGTACTCATTGGTCTTAATGTTATATTCAGTATGGTTTTTATCAACATAAAGACATGAAAAAAGCCACTCCGCTAGCGCAAGAGTGGCTCAATATCACATCCGGCATTAGCGCAGATTTTTAGCGGTAAGCTTCGTTCTTGGTAATGGAATAACGGCCACTACCCAGCAGCATAATGGCAACGCCGCCCAAGAAATACATAGCTTCGTTTTCCAGACCCCAAGCACCAACCTGAGTCAGGGTAAAGAATTTACCGGTACCTACCATCAATACGGCAACCAATAAATTAACGGCGTAAATAAACGCCGCTGGGCGAGTAAACAGGCCCAGAATAATCAGCAGCGGGGTAATAATCTCGCCAATGTAAACGCCATAAGCGACAAAGCCCGGAATGCCCTGAGCTTGTAAAGACTCTGCTATCCAGCTAGTACCGTGCTGAATTTTTGCCACACCATGAAATAGCATCAAAATACCGAACGTAAGGCGCAATAATAGTCTGCCGCCGTCCGGGTGATTAGTTAATCGCGTGAACCAGAGATTGAGCGTTGCTAGCATGTGTATATCCTTATCAAGAAAAAAATAACCAGATAATAACTAAGATTAATTATTTGCATTATCAGTCAGATAAATACTATCTTTCTAGCGGATAAAACTGACAGATTGTATCAAAAAAACTGATATAAACTAATTCTCATTATTATTTGTAATATCTTTTTCATCTAAGCGATTACTCATACAGTGAAGGCGCGCCCTCTGGCCGGGTTTTAAAGCGGCGGTGCAGCCACATATATTGGTCTGTGGCCCGAACAATCTCTTTTTCCACCACTTTGTTCATAAAGGCCGCCGCCTCAACTTCATTATCCAGCGGGAAGTTCTCAACCGCAGGTTGTAAAATCAGTTGATACCCTTTGCCATTAGGCAAACGGCGCGGTGTGAACGGGATAATGGCAGGTTTACCCATGCGCACCAGCAGGTAAGTCCCAGTGGTGGTTGCGGCTTGTTCGACAGCAAATAGCGGCACGAAGACACTGCTGCGTGGGCCATAATCATGGTCTGGGGCATACCAGATAATCTCGCCTTGTTTAAGGCTACGAATCATTCCTTTCAGATCCTTGCGATCCAGCATGGCTTTATTCGACCGCATCCGGCCCCATGTCTGCATCCAATCCATAGCTTTATTGTCATGAGGGCGATAGACGCCAATACCCGGATTGTAGATACCAAAAATACGTGCGCCCAACTCTAACGTCAGGAAATGCAAGCCGATCAGTAACACTCCTTTGCCTTCATCGCGTGCTCGTTGGATATGCTCCAACCCGCTAACACTGCACCAGCGCTGAATGCGCCAGTTGGGCCAAAACCACGCCATACCGGTTTCAAATAGCCCCATACCGACGGATTCAAAATTCTTAACCAGCAGTTCATCGCGCTCCGCTTGGGGCATATCAGGAAAACACAGCTCCAGATTGCGTTGCGTTATGCGCTTGCGCCGTTTGAGAAAACGCATAGAAAAACGGCCCAGCGAGGTACCCATAGTGTAGATAACCGGGTAGGGGAGTAGCACCAACAAGTAGAGAATACCGAGGCCGAGCCAGGTCAGCCAATAACGTGGGTGCAGTAGTGAACGATCAAAAGAAGGAACTTGCATATCTGTTCTCAGCGTCATTGTAATTCATGCGGACAGTTAATTCGCTATTATTGATGGCGGACGTTGGATCCAGCCCTGTGCCAACCTGCTCATCTGTCGTTTTAAGGTAGACTATTCTGGCATTTTTAGGGGCTTACAGGAAAAAAGACCGCACCAAAAAGCCATTTTTATGCTTTTTTGCAGAAATTTTCGTCAGCGAAATCACATATTTGATGGTTAATTAGCCAACGGTAATGTGGCTATTTTATCGGATTAAGGATGCTGACCAGTTCTGCCAAACTGCTGACCGCCATTTTTTCCATCACTTTCGCGCGGTGGACTTCTACCGTTCTGACGGAGACACAAGCTTTGTCGGCGATATCGCGATTAATCAATCCCTGCATAACCCATTGAGCAATCATCTGTTCCCTGGGGGTCAGCAAGGCATAGCGCTGTTGTACTTGCCAACGGCTCATCAGTAGCTCCGATTGCCGCAATCCTTGTTGCAACGCCGCCATCAATGGCGCAGTGGCGACCGGTTTTTGCAAGAAATCGACCGCCCCCAGCTTCATCTGTTCCACTGCTTGCGGCACCTCGCCATGTGCAGTGAGGAAGATCACCGCCAGTGTGCTGCTTACCTGGCGCATCTGGGCATAAACCTGTGTGCCATCAAGTAATGGCATGCGAATATCCAGCAATAATACGCCGGACTGATGTAAGCCAGCTTGAGCGAGAAATAGCTCGCCGTCATGCCACACCTTGACTTTGTAGCCTAGGCTTTCCAGTAAAAAACGGCAGGCATCAGTAACGGCAATATCGTCATCAACCAGATGAATCAGAGACAAAAGTCAGCTCCTTGCTTGGGTTAAGGGGAAAGGTCAGTGTCACTTGCAGCCCGATATTACCATTGGGAGCAATAGGGTTACGTAGCGATAGATTTCCGCCCTGACTGCTTATCAGTCGTTGGCAAATAACCAATCCCAGACCGAGGCCATCACTCTTGGTGGAGCGAAACGGGGTAAAGGGTTGGCTGAGTTGTTCAGCGGTGAGACCACCAGCATCATCTTGCAAAGTCAGTATCGTCCCGTCGGCTTGTTGATGAGCACTAAACCACAACTGGCGGGCACCGGCCTGCAAACTGTTGGTTATCAGATTACACAAAACCTGATCCAGCAGTGTCGGAGGTAACTGCAGCTTTATGTGTGGTTGGATATCGGTATGCAACTGGCAAGGTGGCTGGTGCTGCTCAGCCCCCAATAACTGCCACAGATGCGGCAGCAGTTCGTGCAGCGGCTGGTTTGCCGTGATGCTTTGCGTTGCTGGCGATTGTGCCGGTGTTTTTCCTGCCCATAGGCGCAGGTTGGCAATGGTGTCGGCGCCGCGCTGGGCCTGTTGGCTAATTTGCGCCAGAATCGGCAGCAATGGATGGCCGGCTTGTTCCCTTTGCAGGCGAATGGCGCAGCCATCGGCATAGTGCTGAATGGCACTGAGCGGTTGATTCAGTTCATGCGCAAATCCCGAGGCCATTTCACCCAGAATACTCAGGCGCTGAGCCTGTTCCAGCGCACTTTCTCTGATACGTAGTTGCTGGTGTAGTTGCTCTAATTGGCGGCTGCGGCGGCGCACCAAAAAAGCGACCCAAATATGATTGGCTCCCAGTAGCAGTAAAACCAGAGTGATAACGGCGATCAGTAGCCGATGTTGCTGCGCCCAGTCGAGAACTTGCTGCCAAAAATGCGGCTGTTGCGGGTGTTGGTTCACCGCGCGCAATAGACTTTCTACCTGACTGGTTGACGAAGGCGCTCCCCACAGTGGGGCTTGGCTGTTCGCGGGGTTAAGCAAAATCCGCGTTACATTATCGGCGAGCTGATCAGGAACCTGCGCGAGCGCGGCAAATGACCAATTAGGGTACAGTTCGGTGCTGGTAATACAGGGGATGGCTGGCTGTTTTGCCAGCAATGGCCGAAAGTCGCTAGCATGGACTAGCCCCTCGGCTTGCATATCTTCCAACAAACAAGTAGGAACGATGGCGGCGGAAATTGCCCGGTCGCGCAGGAGATAAATCAAAGCATCAACCGGGAAGCCGGTGAAATGTAACTTAAAATCCTGCTCGGGTTGCAGCCCCACATCGCGTAACGCTTTGTATCCCAATAAATAACCGCCAAAGGCCTCAGGGGAAACGGCACCGACGCGCTTGCCGATAAGTGCCTGTGGCGAATGAATATCACTGTCTGCGCGCACCAGAATGACACTGCCAATCACATTACGGCTGGTGCCATCCGGTTCATGGCTGGAACGTAAAGAGACCAGCCAGCGCAGGGGATAGTGATTATCAATCTGCACATACTGCGCCGGGTTGGTGAGCAGAAAATCAATTCGGTTCTGCTCCACGGCACTTTTCATCGCCGATAAATCCAGTGGCAATAACTGAAAATGCTGCTCCGGTAATTGTTGATTCAGACTGTCGACCAGCGGTTGCCAATGGGCTTGCGCCTGCGCATCCCCGCGTAATGCCAAAACACCAATCGTCCAATCTCGGGCATCAGCGGTAGAAACACACAACCACAGCATTATCGCCAGTACTCTGAAGTTCATGCATGTTCCTTTTTATGATCCCGATCGCGGTGCGCAATTGTCCTGGATCAAGTCCCTAAAGGGAATGTGGAAAACCACAATAGGGCTTCTGTTTATCAATTTCTACAATCCCTTTACCAAGAAGATTCTTATTAGAAAGATGAGAAGAAAAATGGACCAAGGGAAAAGAGCATTTCTACAGCGACTGGGCGTATTAACCGCCGGAGCTGCGCTGGTACCACTGGCAGATGCTGGCTGGCAGATGGAGCCGGTACGAAAACACGGTGATATCAAACGGCGTTATGCCATGTTGATTGATTTGCGCCGCTGCATTGGCTGCCAAGCCTGTACTGTCAGTTGCGCCATTGAAAACCAACTGCCGCAGGGCCAGTTCCGCACCACGGTCAATCAGTATCAGATTGCATTATCGGGTGCTGAAAGTGTGACTAACGTACTGCTACCTCGCCTGTGCAATCACTGTGACAACCCGCCTTGCGTGCCGGTTTGCCCGGTGCAAGCCACTTATCAGCGGCAAGATGGCATTGTGGTTATCGATAATACCCGCTGCGTGGGGTGTGCCTATTGTGTGCAGGCCTGCCCTTATGAAGCGCGCTTTATCAACCACAGCACTCAAACTGCCGATAAATGCACTTTTTGTGTTCATCGTCTTGATGCCGGGCTATTACCTGCCTGTGTGGAGTCCTGTGTCGGCGGGGCGCGAATTATTGGGGACTTACGTGATGGCAACAGCACATTACGTAAAATGCTGTTAGAGCATGCCGTTGACATCAAAGTGTTGAAACCGGAACAAGGTACTCATCCGCAGGTATTTTACCTCGGATTAGACGAGGTATTTACGCGCCCATTACAGGGCCAGCCCGCACTCTGGCAGGAGGTCCACCTATGATCCGCGAAATTTTAGCTCGGCCGCAAGATATCGCCTGGTTGCCGTGGGCGGTGCAGTATTTCTTCTTTATTGGCTTGGCATGTGGGGCGGTATTATTTGCCGGTGGGCAGCGGATGCTGGCGCGCCGGGGAGTCTTATCCGCGCAACAAAGTCAACTGGAGTTCGCCGCGCTGATGCTGGCCGTCACTGCGGTGGTGGTGGCGCCATTGGCACTTAATGCGGACCTGCATCAACCCGCGCGCGTCTGGCATTTTTATGCGCACTTTACTCCGTGGTCGTGGATGTCATGGGGTTCCCTCTTTTTGCCGCTGTTTAGTCTTTGTGTCGTGGGTTATTTTCTGGCACTGATTTATAGCCGACTGAAAGCAAAACCTTTGCCGCGGTTACTCAGTGGATTAGCGCTGCTTGGTGCACTTTCTGCTATCAGTATTTTGCTTTATACCGGCCGCGAGGTATCGGTATTACGCGCCCAGCCGCTGTGGTTCAGTTGGTGGCTGCCGCTGTTTATTTTCCTGACTGCTTGTCAGGCCATCCCGCCCTTGTTGGCGATGTGGTTATGGCGGGCGCCGCAGTATCAGCCATCACTGGCCGGTTGGCAATTCACAAACTTAGCGCTACTGGCGCTGGTCACTCTGCTGTGGGCCAGTGGTGATAATCCTTCAGCGCAAGCTTTACGTCAGTGGGCGGTTCAGTCCCCGCTCACCGCTGCATTCCCACTCATGTTGTGGCTGGCACTGTTCGGGCTGGCCTTATCGATGTGGAACAAGAGATTGCCGGTCTTCGTGGTGGCGATACAGGTCGTAGTCGCCTTGACATTATGCTGGTCGGTGCGGTGGTTGCTGCTGATGCAAACGCAAACATTGCCTAAATACAACGTGTTAGCTAATCCTTATTCCCTGCCGCTCGGCAGCGAAGGATTGCTGGCAATTATCGGCACTTTCGGATTATGGGTAGCAGCAATCATTGCTATCCGTGAAAGTGTCAGATGGCTTGAGCAAAAAGTATCAGGCGCAAACCGAGCTGAAGGGGAAATACATCATGGCTAAGTCCACACGGCGTCAATGGTTAAAAGGCAGTCTGGCCTTGGGGGGCGTGGTGGCATTTGGTGCCAGCTATCATGCCGTGGCACGAAAAACATTGGCCGGGCTGATGGATGGCAGTGCGGGAAAGCTCACTCTTGACCCTATCAGTGCCAATGCTTTGCCGCTCGAAGGGAGGGTGGGGCAACAGTGGCAGGCCAATCCGCAACAGGCGGTTTCGATGACTCAGTGTTTCGGCTGCTGGACTCTGTGTGGCTTGCGAGTGCGTGTTGATACCCAACAGAATAAAATCTTGCGCATCGCTGGCAACCCTTATCATCCCTTATCTCATGACCACCATTTCCCTTATCAGTTACCTCTGAGTGAGGCGCTGCAACGGTTGGGCGGTGAACAAGGTCTGGCTGGGCGTTCAACCGCCTGTGCCAGAGGCGCGACTTTGCTGGAGGGGGTCGATAGTCCGTATCGTATCACTGAGCCGATGAAGCGGGTTGGGCCACGGGGCAGCGGCCAATGGCAGCGTATTAGTTTTGAACAATTAGTGGCCGAGGTCACTGAAGGCGGTGATCTATTCGGCGAGGGGCCGGTTGAGGGGCTGCGGGCGATCCGCGATTTAGTCACCCCCATTGATGCGAAACAGCCGTCGCTTGGGCCGAAAGCGAATCAGTTGCTGGTGACCAATGCCGGTGATGATGGGCGCGATGCTTTTATCCAGCGCTTTGCTAACCAGGCATTTGGCACTAAAAACCTAGGCAGCCACGGTGCCTATTGTGGGCTGGCTTATCGTGCCGGTTCTGGTGCGCTGATGGGGGATTTAGACAAAAATGCCCATGTTAAGCCCGATTGGGATAACGTGCGTTTTGCGCTGTTTTTAGGCACCTCACCGGCGCAATCGGGTAATCCATTTAAACGCCAAGGGCGTCAGCTAGCCAATGCCCGCCAACGCGATGACTTTAACTATGTGGTCGTCGCGCCCGCCTTGCCGCTCACCACCACCTTGGCCAATCAGCATAACCGCTGGGTGCCAGTACTGCCCGGCACCGATGCGGCGCTGGCGATGGGGATGCTCCACTGGATTATCGAGCAAAATCGCTTTAATCGCAGCTATCTGGCGCTGCCCGGAGAGGCCGCGATGCAAGCCGCGGGTGAACGCAGTTGGACCAATGCCAGTCACTTGGTTATCAACACCGAAACGCATCCATTGGCAGGGCAGTTTCTGCGGGCTAGCCAGCTAAGTGGCGAGCCAGTGGCCGAGGGAGAAGAAAGTCCGATATTAGTCCAAGCGACTGATGGCACCTTACAACCGGCGGCACAAGCACTACAAGCGGAGCTGTTCGTCACGCGGCAAGTCACTTTGCATGATGGGCAAAGTGTTAATGTGCAATCGGGTATGGCATGCCTCCAGCAAGCTGCCGCCCGCTTTTCACTGGCGCAATACAGTCAGCAATGCGGCGTGCCGGAAACCACGATTATCGGTTTGGCGCGCGAGTTCACAGCTTATCAGCGTCAGGCGGCGGTGATTTCTCATGGCGGCATGATGGGCGGCAATGGTTTTTATACCACTTGGGCCGTCATGATGCTGAATGCGATGATTGGCAACCTAAACCTGAAAGGGGGCGTGTCGGTCGGTGGCGGCAAATTTGATGGTTTTGCTGATGGGCCGCGCTACCAACTGGCAACCTTCACCGGCATGGTGAAGCCAAAAGGTTTACCGCTATCGCGCAGCAAGCAACCTTATGAAAAATCAGAAGAGTATCAGCAAAAAATTCAGCAAGGCCAGCCGGGTTATCCGGCTCGTGGGCCGTGGTATCCCTTTGTCGGCGGGCAATTAACTGAACAGCTAGCTCCGGCACTGGCAGGTTATCCTTATCCCTTGAAAGCTTGGATAAGCCATATGACCAATCCGCTGTATGGGGTCGCGGGTTTGCGCAATCTGATTGAGGAAAAACTGCAAGATCCGCGTCAGTTACCGCTGTTTATCGCCATTGATGCTTTTATGAATGAAACCACTGCCTTGGCGGATTATATCGTGCCGGATACCCACAATTTCGAGAGCTGGGGATTCAGTGCACCTTGGGCCGGAGTGTTGGTAAAAGCCAGTACTGCCCGGTGGCCGGTGGTCGAGTCGCGCACCGCTCGCACTGCACAGGGCGAGCCGGTGGCAATGGAAAGCTTCTTGATTGCGGTGGCCAAAGCCCTGCAATTACCGGGTTTTGGTGCCAATGCGATGCAAGACAACCAAGGTAATTACTTATCGCTGGATCGGGCAGAAGATTATTACTTACGGGCGGCGGCGAATATTGCTTATGGTGGTGAAAAACCACTGCCACCAGCGGATGATGATGAACTGCGGCTAACCGGTGTGGATCGTTTATGGCCCGCTTTGCAACAGAGTTTACAAGCTGATGAACAGCGCCGAGTGGCGTATTTGTTGGCGCGTGGCGGGCGCTTTGCTCCTTACGAGAAAAGTTGGAATGGCGATGCCACCGGCCCGCAATGGAAAAAACCACTGCAAATCTGGAATGAGAATGTAGCCAAACATCATCATGCCATTACCGGTGAGCGCTATAGCGGCTGCCCGACTTGGTATCCTCCTCGTCTGGCTGATGGTTCGGATGTGTTTGAACATTACCCGGCGGCGGACTGGCCACTGCGCTTGATGTCGTTTAAATCCCATCTGATGAGCAGCTCTACCGCGATGATTGAGCGCTTACGGGCGGTTAAAGCGACCAATTTGGTGGCGATTAATCCGTCTGATGCCCGCCGCTATGGGATACAACACGGTGATGTGGTGCAACTGATGACACCGGGGGGCCAGATGGAAGTTCAGGTCAGTTTATTGGATGGCGTAATGCCGGGTGTTGTTGCTATTGAGCATGGTTATGGACATCGTGAAATGGGGGCCAGAACCCATTCACTGAATGGGGTAAAAATGGCAGCAGACCCGCGCATTGGTCAAGGAACCAATTTGAATGATTTAGGTTTTACCGACCCAACGCGCGAAGTGCCTAACACTTGGCTGGATTGGGTGAGCGGCGCAGCGGTGCGGCAGGGGTTACCGGCCAAATTACAGTTGATAAGCTAAGGGACATGAATTTCTAGTCGGGCGGCAGCATCGAGCGGTGGCTTTGTCATGAGTGTATATAAATCCCTCGCTGTTAAAGAGGGATTTATTATTTCTAAATCAGGATGTTTTCAGTGTATAAATTAGCGATGCTAATAATTACGGGAAAACAGCCAATGTCAGTGGCGAAACTCAGTGCCAGCTTGCTGGTACTTGGCGGTCTGTTGGGCTACTTCGGTGCCGATTGGCAGAGCAAATCATTACTGATTGCGGCCGCCATTGCACTGCTGGCGGGGGTTGTCGCCTCCGGTTTTACTGATCGCGCTCCTCGCGGCAAATAGTCACTGGGGCTTTAAAAGCCGCCCGGCGGCCAATGAATGGCGCGATACTGTGCACAATCATTCCTACCATCACTAATCCCATCCCCAACAGCGATAACCCCGTCGGCAGTGGCGCTGCCAGCCAAAGCATCTCGCCAAGCAAAGCAAACAGCACTTCCCCGGATTGGGTGGCTTCCACCGCCGCCAGTTTCGAATAATCTTTTTTAACCAGATTGGTGGCGGCAAAAAACAGCAAAGTGGCGATGACGCCAGAGAACAACGCGACCAGCAAGGATTGGTTGATTTGTGCCGCTGACGGCCAACCGGTCTGTGACCAACCGTAGTACGACAGCAACAACCAAAAAGGCAAACTGGCGAGGGTCATATTGAGCACCCGCTGTAAGGTATCCACATCGCCTTGGCAGATATCCATCATTTTACGATTACCTAATGGATACATAAATGCCGCCAAGGTTACCGGCAAAATGCACCATAAAGTTTGTTGCAGGCTGAGCGTTTGGGCATGTTGCCACTGCATTAATGCCACGCCGAGGAGAATCAACAGTGACCAGCGCAGGTCTTTAAAGGGGATTTTCCCTCGCACCCGTTGTAAGCCAGCAGGAGTCGATATTGGTTGCTTAAAAAGTGGGATCAACAGAGAGCCAGCAATAATGGTTATTTGCCAAGAACCGGCAACCAGCCAGCCCTCGCCATAAGCACCCGCCAGGCTGAGTGGGGCATAGAATAGCCCGAAACCGACTGTGCTCCACAGCAGATAGCCCGGCCAATATTGGTATAAATGGCGCAGACTTTGTACTAGCTGGCCGCGCAGCAATACCAATAACAACAGCATGGGGGCCATAAAAATAAAACGCAGTGCGGCGCTCCAAACCCAGCTCCCCCCACCGAGATCCATGGCGCGATTAAGAATAAAAGTAAAAGCAAAAAACAACGAAGCGGCAAGACCATAACAAATCGCGCGCATTATTTTACTCATTAGCGCTGAAAGGAATAAAACAGGAATATCGGTAATTACCGTTGGCGTCAAGTTTTGCTCTATGGCAAAAAACGCTAAAGATGTGTGATGGCGGTGTTTCGGGTATTATATGCGCCGCACGGGGTGACCGGTGCCAGAATATCAGTTCTATTGCGCGATGATTTACCGTGGTTAGCTGTTTACGTAGTTACGTAACCCATTGAGCAGTAATAAACTATTATCAGTAACCTCTCTGAAAAACAGGAACGTACACCATGCCAGTGTTACATAACC
This sequence comes from Yersinia alsatica, assembly GCF_902170305.1. Lineage (GTDB taxonomy): Bacteria > Pseudomonadota > Gammaproteobacteria > Enterobacterales > Enterobacteriaceae > Yersinia > Yersinia alsatica. The sequence continues at coordinate 530,238 of NZ_CABHWW010000026.1, forward strand.
GAATTTCTAATGAGGAACTTAAAGCGCGCATGTTGGCTGAAACCGAACCGCGTACCACAGTTTCTTTTTATAAATATTTCACGTTGGAAGATGCAAAAGCCTTCCGCGATAACCTCTATAGCCAATTTGTTAAGCTCGGTGTCTTTGGCCGGGTTTATGTGGCGAAAGAGGGGATTAATGCACAAATTAGCGTACCCGCTAATCGCTATGACGAATTTAAAGTCGCGCTGTTTGCTTCACATCCGGCGTTAGATCAAGTGCGGCTGAATGTTGCTCATGAAGATGACGGTAAGTCATTTTGGGTGCTGCGTATGAAGGTTCGCGAACGTATTGTGGCTGATGGTATCGATGATGACAGTTTTGATCCCAGCAATATCGGGCACTATTTGAAGGCCGATCAGGTTAATCAGATGATTGATGACCCTGATACCCTGTTTGTCGACATGCGTAATCACTATGAATACGAAGTGGGTCATTTCGAAAACGCGATAGAAGTGCCATCAGATACCTTCCGCGAGCAACTGCCTATGGCGGTCGATATGCTCCAACATGACAAAGATAAGAATATTGTTATGTATTGCACTGGCGGGATTCGTTGCGAAAAAGCCAGCGCCTATATGCTGCATAATGGCTTCAAAAACGTCTATCACGTTGAAGGCGGGATTATTGAATATGCCCGTAAAGCCAAAGAACAGGGGTTGCCGCTGAAATTTATCGGTAAAAACTTTGTGTTTGATGAGCGGATGGGCGAGCGGATCTCTGAGGATGTGATTGCGCATTGTCATCAGTGTGGAACGGCATGTGATACACACACTAACTGTAAGAATGATGGTTGCCACTTACTGTTTATTCAGTGCCCAAGTTGTGCGGCAAAATTCGAAGGTTGTTGTAGCGAGATTTGCCAGGAAGAATTGCAGCTGCCGCAGGAAGAACAACGTTCTCGCCGGGCAGGGCGCGAAAATGGCATTAAGATTTTTAATAAGTCGAAGGGATTGCTGCAAACAACAATGCATATTCCAGTGCCAGATAACAGCACAGACAAGAAATAATCATACCTAAAGTTATCGGTATTGCAGCTAACACTGCTGCAACTTGAGGTTGAAAGGAAATACATCACTTAACCTGCTGGCTGTGCTATTAAAATAAGACGTTGTCGGTTATTTTATCCGGTAGCGTCTTTTTTTTGCCATTTTGAGCGGTGGCGGTTCCAATACAAGGATTGATAATGACAACACCTGTGGTAAGTAACCAAGGTTTACGGTTAGTTGCAATGTTGGCAATGCTGGTAGTGATTATGGCTGGAATTAAGGCCGCATCACCTATTGTAGTGCCGTTTTTATTGGCGATCTTCCTCGCTATCGTATTGAACCCTTTGGTGAAATTATTACAGAAAATAAAAATCCCCCGAACATTGGCGATTGTCTTATTAGTCACCATTATTGTGTTACTGATGGCATTACTCTTTAGTCGTTTAGGTTCTTCACTCAATGAATTTGCCCGCTCATTACCGCAATATCGCGGCATGATGCTGGAGAAAATGCGCGATCTGCAAGAATTCTCAATGCGCTTTAATATTGAGTTCTCGGTGGATGACATTATGAAGCATGTCGATCCCAGTACCGCCATGAACTTTATTACCCGCCTGCTTAGCCACTTGTCTGGTGCTATGGCCAGCACGTTCTTGCTGCTAATGACCGTGGTCTTTATGTTATTTGAAGTGGAACGCCTGCCTTATAAAATGCAGTTGATGTTTGATAATCCAGAAAAAGGCAATGCGATTCTCAAACGCGCACTGAATGGCGTGACACATTATCTGGTCATTAAGACCATTATTAGCATTGCAACAGGGATTGTTATTTGGTTATTCCTGGCGGCGATGGGGGTGAGGTTTGCTTTCCTGTGGGGGTTACTGGCTTTCGTTTTGAATTACATTCCCAATATCGGGTCAGTATTAGCCGCCATTCCGCCCATCATTCAAGCCTTACTCTTTAACGGTTTTGCCGATGCGTTTGCCGTTACCTGCGGTTATATTCTCATTAACTTGATTGGCGGTAACATCATTGACCCACGGATGATGGGGCGGGGTTTAGGTTTATCAACGCTGGTGGTGTTCCTATCGTTAATTTTCTGGGGATGGCTATTGGGGCCGGTAGGTATGTTGCTTTCAGTACCTTTGACTATTATTGTCAAGATTGCACTTGAGTTAACGCCTGCCGGTTATAAATTTGCGGTGTTACTGAGTGATGGTAAACCGGCTAAAATCGAGTCGGATAAAGTTAGCTGATAATGCGAGCTTAAGCCGAAAAGGGCCACAGATAGATGGATATCTGCTGGCCCTGACTGAAAATAAGGACGATGTTGGAAGCCTGAATTAATAGAAAAAGAAATAAATATCTAGTGCTAGCAGGATCAGCCATAAGCAGATATAGAGCACCAGATGCTCCCGTACATTATTGATAACCATTGAGAGCAATTTATTTAACATGCGACTGCCTGCGGCTAAAATCATCCCCCATTATATACTCTTCTAACCTGAAATTGCAGGGGGTTAGCTACATTCACTCGCCAAGGTTATTTATCAATTAATTCTGTCATGTTTTTTATAGAAGATGGCCTGGTTATATAAATAACCTCAGTATAAATACTTAAAGACGTTATAAATAAAACACAGTTCCAGACGATTTCTGACTTTTATTTTCTCGGTGATATGACGTTTGTGCGAGTAAACTGTGCTGTCGCTAATATTCAACTTTCTAGCGATACGATAATTAGGCATTTCTGTCATCCAATAACACATGACTTTATGTTCTTGCGGGCTGAACAGTGATGAGGAGCATGATGGGAGTTCTTCACCGATATCATCTGAAGAGCCAGATAACATTTTTAATAGCTCAGGCAAATGCCTTTTAGCCAGGATTGAGACTGAATCAGTGAGAGGAATAGGTGTTTCACTAAATGGGTATGATGCATCCAGATAAATATAAACCTTTGCCTGACTACAGCAACTGATAAATTTCTCTAATAAAGGGCAATGTCCACCGAATCGACAATATTGCGTAAGATTAACAATTATTATCTCAGGATTAAAATCGTGAATAGCCAACGTTGCCTGGGCAACGGTAGGCACATCCATTAAATTAAGAGATATAGCGTTATTTAAATAAGTATTTACCCCAGAACGGGTATAAAAGCATTCGTCGATAATTAATATTTTCATGTGACATACATCCTTGTCTAACAGCAACCATACCTGACTGCATACAAGGATAAGGTAATCCCCTGACGACTAAGACGTCAATTCGGGATTTACGAGGTTTTTTTGCGGATATAACGAATAAACTACCTGATAATAATTTGAATAGTAGTATTTCACACTAAAAAGAAAATGTCAGCAAATTGAATAAAATACCGATGACTCATTTGAAATAGAAATGGTCATCGGCAGGCGTCATGAGAATAATTTGTACGTACTGATACTACAAACTCGCAAAGCGAGACAAGGAAAATGCTGAAATATCAATAGGCGAGGCTTTGTCTTGTGCAAATAGCGCTGCGACTTCACCCAGAGCAGTGGCAAATTTAAAGCCATGACCACTTAAGCCAGTTACCACCATGATATTGGGGTTATCAGGTAAGGTATCGATGATGAAATCTTCATCAGGGCTCATATCATAACTGCAGGCGGCTCCACGGAGGCAGACGCCAACGCCAGGTAAAAAATTGCGTAAAAAGCCAAAAACTTCAGTGCCGTCTTCGGCATAACTGCCGAAAGGTTTCCGCTGCGCGGCAGATTCAATGGGTTGTCCACCATTGTGCTTACCGAGTTTTAGCTCATCATTTTGTGAAGGGAAACCGTAATAGTGGATATTATCCGGAGTTTCGACGGTGAATGCTGGGAAATGGTTATTTTCACTGTAGCGACCATCGGCATGATGCCAGGAAAAGACTTTGCGCACTGCTGTCACTGGCAACTCTGGTAGCAGCTCTTTGACCCAAGTCCCAGCGGTAACAACCACTTTACGGGCACTGTAGGTGCCATCTATGGTCACGACATCCACACCGTCATCTAACGGCTCAATCGCAGTGACAGGGCAGTTGAAGAGAATGCCACAACCGGCGTCAGTCACGGCTTTGATCAGGGTTTTTATGGCTAATTCAGAACGCAGAAAACCCGCTTGCGGTTCGAACACACCAATATAATTGTCCGGCACGGTAAACACTGGCCACTTTTCACGCACCTGTGTTGCACTTAAGGTTTCTACTGGCAAATTATATTGTTGGGCGCTGTGTTGGGCATTTTGCAGGAAAAGCGAATCATCTGGCCCCAAATTGAGCACGCCACAGTCCTGGAATAACTTTTCACCCGTTTGGGACGACAGTTGATTCCACAAGGCTTGGGCGCGTAATATTAAGGGAACATATTTCTCGCCTTCACCATAAGCATGGCGAATGATTCTGGTATCGCCATGGTGACTTCCCGTTTGATGTGGTGGCATTGCACTGTCAATCATCAACACCTTTAAACCGGCTTGTGAGGCGTAGTAACCTGCGGCAGAGCCAACAGAGCCGCTACCAATGACAATCAAATCGTAGTCCATATTTTCCACCTTGGGGAATATCACTGCAGGCCTTATTTAGCACTCTCTGATTTGCCGCATATCTTTATCGTGGCATTGAACAGAGATATTAAAATGAAAGCTAGCAACGAGCGATAAAAATTAAAACGATAGTAATAACACGGGACTTAGAGGAGAAAAAGGGATGTTAGCCATATTAGGGTGGGAGCGGTTAATAAAAAGGCACCAAGTGATATTCACGGGTGCCTTTTTACAACGCTGAAAATGAACTGGCATAAAGAATTAATGCTTACGATAATCCAAATCTTGATATTCTGATGACTCAATTTTAGCAATGCCTGCTTCTAAGATATTTATTAATTGGCGTGCAACATCAGTCGTCAGCCAGAGTGTTCTATCAACGAGTGCATCTTCTGGCGGTTGATCCATGGAAGACAGGTAATGAAGACGTATCATCATCGCGTCATATGCATCTACAGTGCTGATATCCCAACCTACGAGCGGGTGAGTCTGGATAACTTCATCATTTCTGTCCATAAAGACCCCTTATATAGTAGTTACTGACTGGAGTGACTAACGAGGATCAATGCGGCTCAATACTGAGTGAGCTTTTTTAGTATACGCAACCGCCGCTAAATTTGGAGATTATCCACAGATCTTTACAAATTATTTATTTTCTGATGATTAATTAAGCGACGAGGAAAGTGACAAGAAGAAAATAACAATGCGCAGTTTAAATATGTATATAAAAAAGCCGAGGAGCGACTCCCCGGCAAAACAGCATTACTGTGGGTTACTCCGCATCAAACCAATCGTCAGCGCTTTCCCATATTTCTTGTAATATTTCAGAGATTAGATCTTTATCTGTTTTGGCTCCGCCTAAAACAGACAGATTATTAGCACCCGCATAGCGCACTTGTACGGCGGTACTGGTGTCCGGAAATTTGGTATTCAGTCGTTTACTCAATTCATGAGTTAGCGCTTCGATAGCACCTGCGGGTAATGGGTTTCTTTTATCAATACTGACTTCAACACGCATATTTGGCCCTCCGAATATTTATACTGTTTATTTATACAGTATAAATATTCAGGCCGCAACTAGCAGAGATAAAAAATTTTACTGTAGAGAAGGGCGCTTCCCCACAGTGAAAATTATTAGGCTTTTACTGACCAATTGATAGTTTGGCCAGCGAGGAAAGGAATAATTGATTCATTTCCCAATGGGATTTCTTCTGGTTGTTGGAACGGAGTCCGAACCAACTCAACAAAATCTTCGTTAACAGGCAGGTTATAGAAGCGTGGGCCATTTAAGGAACAGAAAGCTTCCAAATGTTGCAATGCATGCATCTCTTCAAACACGGTGGCGTAAGCCGGTAACGCAGAGGGTGCATTGAAGACACCGGCACAGCCGCAAGACGACTCTTTACGGTGTTTGGCATGAGGTGCAGAGTCAGTTCCAAGGAAGAAACGCTCAGAACCGCTAGCAACCGCTTGGCGCAATGCCGCTTGGTGAGTACCACGTTTCAGTATGGGTAAGCAGAACAGGTGTGGGCGAATCCCACCCACCAACATATGATTGCGATTAAACATCAAGTGCTGTGGAGTAATGGTAGCCCCAAGGAAACGATTGCCTGCCAGCACATAATCGGCAGCGTCTTTGGTGGTAATATGCTCAAAGACAATTTTTAATTCAGGAAAATTACGGCGAATCGGTTCCAGAATTTGATCAATAAAACGCGCTTCACGATCAAAAATATCTACTGCGGCATCGGTGACTTCACCGTGGATCAACAGTGGCATGCCGATCTTCTGCATTTGTTCAAACAGAGGATAAATTGCCGGAATATCTGATACACCGTGCGTTGAGTTGGTGGTGGCGTTGGCGGGGTATAACTTGGCTGCGGTAAATACGCCTTCTGCAAAACCACGCGTCAGTTGACTCGCTTTCAGTGTATTGGTCAGGTAGCACGTCATTAATGGCGTGAATTTATGGCCCGCCGGTGTGGCTGCTAAAATACGTTCCCGGTAAGCAATCGCGCTATCGACGGTGGTAATCGGTGGCGTCAGATTTGGCATGACGATGGCCCGGGCGAACACCTCGGAAGTATAGGGCAGCACGGTACTGAGCATTTCGTCATCACGTAAGTGAATATGCCAGTCATCTGGGCGGCGAATTTTCAGGGTGTTAGATTGTGCAGTCATTCAACGGGCTCCGCAGTCATGATGAGATATCGGGGTTTTTATGCTGTTTCTGGCGGGGTCTAAGGATAAGCGGAAAGTGCTCAGGATGCATCTGATTGTTAGGGTTAAGTTGAAAACAATGTAAAAAGGGCATCTTATAGAGGGGCTCGGGGTAAAATTTGCCCGACAGGGTGAGCGATTAATTAGCCATCAAATACGCTAATTGAATGTATAACATGGGAGAATAACTATGGAAGTCCGTGTCATCGCCAGTTTAGTGGCAAAACCTGAATTTACTGCTGCGGTTAAAGCTGCGGTTTATCAAGTGATAGAACCCAGCCGTGAGGAGCAAGGAAATCTGCAATATGATCTCCATGCCGAAAGCGATAAACCAGGTTCTTTTGTGTTTTTCGAGCGCTGGGAATCTGACGAAGCATTGGAAAAACATAATAAAACTGCGCACTTCAAAGAGTTTGTCAAATCGATAGAAGGCAAGCTTGAGAGCATTGAGATAAAGAAAGTGAAGCAGATTGCTTGAGAATCTCATCAAAATAAAAAACCCGCCGGATGGCGGGTTTTTGTATTGTTCAAGCGGCGATTAATCGACCGATTGTGGTTTTGTCGCTGGTGCTGTTGCCTGCGTTGCTGCAGCATGACCACCCGCAGAGCCTTTACCTGCAAAATCAAAGGCTGGACGTTCCCAATGGCCTTGGGCTGGTGATGCCGGAGCATAATCAGGTGCCGGAGCTTTAGTCATTGGAGCTGAAGCACAGTGCTTGAATAACACGCCGTCAGGCTGAGCAACCACCGGCTGTTGAGATACGACAACTGGCGCGGCATCGGTTACTGGTTCAGTAACACTCGCTTCTTCAGTCACATTCTCTGCAACAGTTTCGCTCGCGATTTGCTCTTCAGCGGCAACTTCTGCCACTGGTGTTTCAGTCGCGCCGGTTTCTTCAACTGGGGCTTTTTCAGCAATAACTTCTGGTGCTGGTGCTGCCACAACCGTCTCTTCCACTGCAATTTCTTCTGCTACAGTGGCTTCAACCGCCGTCTCTTCAACTGTTGTCTCTTCAACTACAGCTGCTGGCGCGATGGTCTCTTCAACCACAGTTTCCGCAGCTACAGTTTCTTCAACTACTGTCTCTTCAACTACAGGCTCGACCGCGGTTGGAGCAGGTGCAATTGCGGCGATAGCTTCAGTTTCAGGTGCAATTTCAGCCACTGGTGCTACAGCTTCAACAGCAATCGCTGGCTCGACAACCACAGGTGCTGGTGCAACCACTGGCGCGCGGCCCGGTACAGCTGCTGCTGAAGAGGAAGAACCGCCTGGTTTATGCTGCGATGCTACTGGGGTTGGTGCCGGAGCGGCAACTTCAGCAACCGCGGCAACAACCGGAGCGACGACGACAGGAGCTGCAATCATCGGAGTAGTAACGGCGGCGACTGCAACTTCTTGCACTTGCTCTACAGGCAATTGCTCTTCAACCGGATTTTCCACAAAGGCGGCTTGTTCGATCGGTTGAGCTACTGGGTAACGCACCCACACTTTGCCCGATGCCATTTCTGGAGAGGCAAAAGCGCCCGCCAGAGGCATAGCAGACTGTGTCGGGTAACGTTCATCACGATAGCGACGACGGCGCTGACCACTGACACGCAGATGGCGAGGTGAACGGCGAGAACGACGCGGCATGCCATTTTCATTATTGGCATTACGATCGTTAGCCACTTCATCATCAGCTTGAGTGGTTGCTTGTGGCAATAATTTCACTTCTTCCTGTACGACTGGCGCGGCAATGTTAGCCACCGGCTCGCTAGCAGGACTTTCCAAAACATTTAGCTCATCATTGGCAGATTGAATACGGACTTTCTGATTCAATTGGCGACGCTGACGGCGCTGCATTACCTGTTGACGTTCTTCTTGCTCTGGCTGCTGTACCTCTTCTACAACACTGACCTCGGCAACATCAACTTTAGCTTTAACGTCTTGTGGAGCCTGGCGTTTGTCATCTTGACGACGACGTTGACGATCACCACGACGCTGCGGCTGCTGCTCTTCACGCTGTGCTTTATCCGCATCAACCACTTCAGTCTGTGCTTGTGGTGCCGCAGCTTGTTGAGTAGGGCGTTTGTTGCGACGCTGATCTTCACGGCCTTCGCGATTGGAATTATCACGATTCGTGTTGTCACGGCCTGAATTATCACGAGCGCTGTTGTTGTCAGCACGGCCTGAGTTATCGCGACCTTCACGTGGTGTGCGGTCATTGCGATCTTTACGGCCATTGTTCTGACGACGAGGATTACGGCGGTCATTACGGCGATTTTCGCTGGTTTCAGTTTTTTCAGCTTCAACCGGTTTGACTTCAGCTTCTGCTGAACCAGCGAAAATACCCTTCAGGCCACTGAACAGACGGCTAAAGAAGCCTGGTTGCTCTGGCGTTGTTGATGCCGCAGCCTGTGGTGCCACTGTTGGATTAACCGTCGCAGTAGCAGGCGTGGCTTCTGGTGGCACTTCAGTTGGTAGAGAGAAAGTTGCCAGCGCCGGTTGTTCTGGACGTTTGCGCTCGATAGCCGCTTCTTCCTGCGGTTGTGCCATTTCTGCTTCATGCAGTTGTGGCAGCAAATAGCTGAGAGAAGGAACTTCTTCACCTTTACGGACGCGCAGCACCGAATAATGCGGGGTTTGCATCTGATCGTTTGGCACGATCACTGCACGTACACCGCCTTGGCGTTTTTCGATGGCATTAACGGATTCACGTTTTTCGTTCAGCAGGTACGAGGCAATCTGTACCGGCACAATCGCGTGAACTTCATGGGTATTTTCTTTCAGCGCTTCTTCTTCAATCAAACGCAGAATAGAAAGTGACAGAGATTCGTTGTCACGTACGGTACCGGTACCGCTACAGCGTGGGCACACATGGTGGCTCGACTCACCCAGTGATGGGCTGAGGCGCTGACGGGACATTTCCAGTAAACCAAAGCGTGAGATGCGGCCAATCTGGATACGCGCGCGGTCTTGACGGACGGCATCACGTAAACGGTTTTCCACTTCACGCTGGTGGCGCACCGGGGTCATATCGATAAAGTCGATAACAATCAGGCCACCCAAGTCACGTAAACGTAACTGACGGGCAATTTCATCTGCCGCTTCAAGGTTGGTATTGAAAGCGGTTTCTTCGATATCGCCACCACGAGTTGCTCGCGCGGAGTTGATATCAATCGCGGTCAAGGCTTCTGTGGTATCGATAACGATAGAGCCACCGGAAGGTAGACGCACTTCACGTTGGAATGCAGATTCAATCTGTGACTCAATCTGGTAGTGGCTGAATAATGGAATTTCACCACTATACAATTTGATTTTGCTGCTGAAATCCGGGCGACCCAGTGCAGCGATATGCTCTTTAGCCAGTTCGAGAACTTTTGGGTTATCGATCAGGATTTCGCCGATGTCCGGGCGCAGATAATCACGGAAAGCACGGACAATCACGTTACTTTCCTGATGAATCAAGAATGGCGCAGGGCGACCTTCAGCGGCTTTTTTTATCGCATCCCAGTGCTTAAGACGGAATGATAAGTCCCATTGCAGCGCATCAGCAGATTTACCAACACCTGCGGTACGCACAATCAGACCCATGCCATCAGGCAATTGCAGGGAGGATAAGGCTTCTTTCAGTTCAGTACGGTCATCACCTTCGATGCGGCGAGAAATACCACCGGCACGTGGGTTGTTTGGCATCAGAACTAAATAACTACCGGCCAGACTGATAAACGTCGTCAGTGCAGCACCTTTATTACCGCGCTCTTCTTTATCAACCTGAACAATAACTTCCTGGCCTTCGCGCAGCACATCTTTGATGTTTGGGCGGCCATGGGAGGAATAATTACTAGGGAAATATTCGCGAGAAATTTCTTTTAGTGGGAGGAAACCATGTCGTTCAGCGCCGTAATCAACAAAAGCGGCTTCCAGACTGGGTTCGATTCGGGTGATTTTGCCTTTGTAAATATTCGCTTTTTTCTGTTCATGACCTGGGCTTTCAATATCCAAATCATACAGCCGCTGTCCATCTACAAGGGCAACACGCAACTCTTCTTGCTGAGTTGCGTTAATCAACATTCTTTTCATCTTTAACTTACTCGTTATTTTTACATTGTCATTAGAACTGCGGGCAAAATAACCTCATGGTCGGGTAAACCGATGACCCCGAGTCTTCTAGCAAAGCCGTCAACCTCACGGTTGTCGCCTGCATAGGGGCGCATTATTTCGGTAAGCCTGTGTTTCTTTCTGAAAAACAGCGCTTTTATATAAAGGGCAGCTTCTGAATATAAGACAACAGAGCTTTACCCACTTGCCGACCAAGCTGCAACCCGCAGCCCGCTAATTGCTTGATTTCACATTACGTCTTACGCCATTGCTGCGTTTTTGTGTGATCAGGCAAAGTTTATTATTCCACTAGTCTCTTGGTCTAACGAGAATCAACGCAGAATTAATCACATTATTCCATTGCTGACACTGATATAGCAAGATGACTTTACCTACCTACGTAAAGATTCTTTTACTGTTTTCACAGTGTTGACGGCTATCGTTGTCTTATTAAACAATAAATGCACGCAAACGTTATCTTTAAATAGCCAGATTCACAGTTAAGCACATAAAAAGGGGTGGCGCTAATTCCTCGGTGTATTTAGAATCGCGCCCCATGAAAACGAATAATCCAGTAGTACAATTAATCACCATTTCTGCCGACGAAGCGGGTCAGCGGATCGATAACTTTTTGCTCACTAAATTGAAAGGTGTGCCAAAGAGTATGATCTACCGAATCGTTCGCAAAGGTGAAGTCCGCGTTAATAAAGGGCGTATTAAGCCAGAATATAAACTGGTTGACGGTGATGTGGTGCGAGTACCGCCGGTACGTGTTGCTGAGCGCGAAGAGATTCAGGTATCAGCTAAACTTGATAAAGTTGCCGCGCTGGCCGAGTGCATTTTATTTGAAGATGACTATCTGTTAGTGCTGAACAAACCTTCTGGCACTGCGGTGCATGGCGGCAGCGGTTTGAGTTTTGGCGTTATTGAAGCATTGCGGGCATTGCGCCCGGAGGCTCGCTTTCTGGAATTGGTCCACCGCCTTGACCGCGATACTTCCGGTGTGTTGTTAGTCGCCAAAAAACGCTCGGCTTTACGTTCGTTGCATGAACAGTTGCGTTTGAAAGGAATGCAGAAAGACTATTTAGCGTTAGTGCGTGGTCAATGGCAACCTCATTGCAAAGCGGTACAAGCACCTTTGCTTAAAAATATTATGCAGAGTGGCGAGCGCATGGTGAAAGTCAGCAGCGAAGGCAAACCCTCAGAAACGCGCTTTAAAATAGAAGAACGTTTTGAACATGCTACGTTGGTCAAAGCCAGCCCCATTACTGGACGGACACACCAAATTCGTGTTCATGCCCTGCATGCTGGCCACCCGATTGCGTTTGATGATCGTTACGGCGACCGTGAATTTGATCAGCAATTGCAAGGGACTGGCCTACACCGTTTGTTCCTGCATGCGGCGGCCCTGCGTTTTGAGCATCCTAATACCGGAGAGACAATGCGCATTGAAGCACCATTAGATAATCAGTTGCGCCATTGCCTGTCGGTATTACGTAAAAAAGCCGCAGTTTAAAAAACGGTCATTTTACCAGTAATGGATTCAGCCCTTGCTCAATCAACATTTGGGTGAGGGCAATTAATGGCAGGCCGATGAGCGTATTTGGATCGCGGCCTGATAACCTATCAAATAATGTAATCCCCAAACCTTCACTTTTAAAACTACCCGCACAATTCCACGGTTGTTCCCGCACTAAATAGCCTTCGATTTCTGCTTTGCTTAACGTGCGGAAATAAACATCAAATGTCTCGCAAAGACAATTATGATTTTCTGTTGCTGTATTTAGCAGCACCAGGCCAGTATAAAAAGTGACACATTGACCGCTGGCTTGTTCTAATTGTTTGACTGCATTTGTATGGTTATGCGGTTTTCCGACAATTTCTCCGTTAATAACACAGACTTGGTCAGAGCCGATAATTAAATGCTGCGGATAACGTGCTGCCAACGCTTTGGCCTTAGCCAAGGCTAATCGTTGCACCAACGCACTGGCGGTTTCTGCGGGTAATGGGGTCTCATCTGCGTCTGGTGCATCAGTAATAAAGGGTAATTGCAGCTTTTCCAGCAGCGCACGGCGATAAGATGATGTTGAGGCAAGAACCAGTTGCGGCATAATATTTTCCATAAATCGTAGCGTAATTTTATCAGGCATTTTAAACTGTCTACCGCTTCGGAAGCGAATATTGGTGAAAGGTGCGGTAAAAAGGCCTTTTTCTTTGACTCTATGTCGTTACAAAGTTAATATGCGCGCCCTATGCAAAAGGTAAAATTACCCCTGACCATTGATGCGGTTCGTACCGCTCAGAAACGTTTAGATTACGCAGGTATCTATTCACCTGAGCAGGTTACACGTGTAGCCGACTCAGTGGTAAGTGTGGACAGCGATGTCGTGGCCTCATTATCGTTTAATATCGATAATCAGCGCCTGGCGGTTATTACAGGTCATGCAGACGTCGATGTAACATTGATGTGTCAGCGCTGTGGTAACACGTTTGCACACCATGTTCATACAACGTATTGTTTTAGCCCGATCGTCAATGATGAGCAGGCTGAAGCATTACCGGAAGCGTACGAGCCGATCGAAGTCGACGAATTTGGCGAAGTTGATCTGCTGGCAATGATTGAAGACGAAATTATTCTTTCACTGCCTGTCGTTCCGGTACATGATTCTGAACACTGTGAAGTGTCCGAGGCGGACATGGTATTTGGCAAACTGCCTGAAGAGGCGGAGAAACCTAATCCATTTGCCGTATTAGCCAGTTTAAAGAAAGTAATTAAGGAGTAAGGTCAATGGCCGTACAACAGAACAAACCAACTCGTTCCAAACGTGGCATGCGCCGTTCACACGATGCGCTGACCACTGCCACTCTGTCTGTGGACAAAACTTCCGGTGAAACTCACCTGCGTCACCACATCACAGCCGACGGTTTCTACCGCGGCCGCAAGGTTATCGGCTGAGTAGTACTTGCTAATCTTTAGCAAGGCGATACCTTGACTTGTCTAACCCTAGCGTTAGATGCAATGGGTGGGGACTTCGGTCCCTGCGTCACAGTGCCTGCTTCATTGCAGGCACTGGCCTCTAATCCACAGCTTAAACTCCTGCTGGTCGGGAATCCCGACACCATCACTCCGTTACTTGTTAATGCCGATCCTTTGTTGCTGGAAAGGTTACAGGTAATCCCCGCTGAGCATGTTATTGCCGGCGATGCTAAACCCTCACAAGCTATCCGTGCCAGCCGTGGTACTTCCATGCGCATAGCATTGGAACTGGTTAAAAACGGCGAAGCCGAAGCTTGCGTGAGTGCAGGGAATACTGGGGCACTGATGGGGTTGGCGAAGATGACTATCAAGCCATTGGATGGAATAGAGCGCCCGGCGTTGATGACCGTCATCCCAAATCAACAGCGCAGCAAAACTGTGGTGTTAGATTTAGGGGCCAACGTTGAATGTGATAGCACGATGTTAGTGCAATTTGCTGTCATGGGTTCGGTGATGGCAGAAGAAGTTGTCGGGATAACCAACCCCCGTGTTGCTTTGCTGAATATCGGTGAAGAGGAAACCAAGGGGCTAGATAATATCCGCGAAGCCGCCGCAGTATTAAAAAATACACCGGCGATCAACTATATTGGTTACCTGGAAGGCAATGATCTGCTGACAGGGAAGACCGATGTAATGGTTTGTGACGGCTTCGTGGGTAACGTCACTCTAAAGACCATGGAAGGTGTGATAAGAATGTTCTTGTCACTGCTCAAATCATCGGGCGATGGCGGTAAACAGTCCTGGTGGCTTAAACTCATTGGGCGTTGGCTGCAAAAACGCGTGGCGAAGCGGTTCGGTCATTTGAACCCCGACCAGTATAATGGCGCATGTCTGTTAGGATTACGGGGCATCGTAATCAAGAGCCACGGCGCGGCGAATCAACGAGCATTCGCTGTCGCAATCGAACAGGCTGTGCAGGCGGTGCAGCGGCAAGTCCCTCAGCGGATTGCCGCGCGCCTTGAAGCGGTATTACCCAAGAGTGACTGATCGTACATGTATACTAAGATTCTCGGTACGGGGAGTTATCTGCCCGTACAAGTGCGCAGTAATGCTGATTTAGAAAAAATGGTGGATACCTCGGACGAGTGGATTGTGACTCGGACAGGTATTCGTGAGCGACGTATCGCTGGTTTGGATGAAACAGTCGCAACCATGGGTTTCCATGCAGCTGAAAAAGCGCTGGAGATGGCCGGTATTGATAAGGACGATATCGGGCTGATTATCGTTGCTACCACCTCCTCAAGTCATGCTTTCCCAAGCTCGGCTTGTCAGGTGCAGCAAATGCTGGGCATTAAAGATTCAGCCTCTTTTGATTTAGCAGCAGCCTGTGCTGGTTTTACTTATGCACTGAGTGTGGCTGACCAGTACGTTAAAAGTGGTGCGGTCAAAAATGCCATCGTCATTGGTTCAGATGTGTTGTCTCGCGCATTGAATCCTGAAGACCGCGGCACGATTATTCTGTTTGGTGATGGCGCGGGTGCTGTTGTATTAGGTGCATCTGAAGAACAAGGTATTATTTCGACCCATTTGCATGCTGATGGTCGTTATGGTGATTTGCTGGCGTTACCGTATCAGGATCGCCAACAACAAGACCAACCCGCCTATGTCACGATGGCCGGGAATGAAGTATTTAAAGTTGCGGTGACGGAACTTGCCCACATTGTGGACGAGACGTTGCAGGCCAATAATCTGGATCGCTCAGCGCTGGATTGGCTGGTACCGCATCAAGCTAACCTGCGTATCATCAGCGCAACGGCTAAAAAATTAGGCATGGGGATGGATAAAGTGGTGATCACGCTTGATCGTCATGGCAACACCTCTGCGGCATCTGTACCTGCTGCGCTGGACGAAGCGGTAAGAGATGGGCGTATTCAACGTGGGCAGTTAGTGCTGCTAGAAGCGTTTGGCGGCGGCTTTACCTGGGGCTCTGCGCTGGTTCGTTTTTGATTTAACAGAAAGTCTTTTGATTTAACAGGAAAGCAAAATGTCAAAATTTGCAATGGTATTTCCAGGCCAGGGCTCTCAATCCCTTGGCATGCTGGCTGATTTGGCCGCACAATTTCCGATAGTTGAAGAGACCTTCAGTGAAGCCTCATCTGTTCTGGGCTACTCACTCTGGCAGCTGGTGCAACAAGGCCCAGCTGAAGAATTGAACAAAACGTGGCAGACGCAGCCAGCATTGCTGACAGCCTCTGTTGCTATCTGGCGTATTTGGCAACATCAGGGCGGCAAACTGCCAGCGATGATGGCAGGCCACAGTCTGGGTGAGTACTCGGCTCTGGTTTGTGCTGGTGTTCTGGATTTCAAACAGGCGGTTCGTCTGGTTGAGTTACGTGGCAAGCTGATGCAGGAAGCGGTACCTGAAGGTACTGGCGCAATGTACGCCATTATCGGTTTGGATAATGAATCCATTGCTAAAGCTTGTGAAGAGTCAGCTCAAGGGCAGGTGGTCTCGCCAGTAAACTTTAACTCACCGGGCCAGGTGGTCATTGCGGGTAATAAAGATGCGGTAGAACGCGCGGGTGCTGCTTGTAAAGCCGCCGGTGCCAAACGCGCATTACCGCTGCCGGTAAGTGTGCCATCCCATTGTGCGCTGATGAAGCCCGCAGCGGACAAATTGGCCATTGCACTGGAAGAGATCGAATTCCAGGCACCATTATTCCCTGTTGTTAACAACGTAGATGTGAAAACTGAAGTGTCACCAGAAGCTATCCGCAGCGCACTGGTGCGTCAGTTATATAATCCAGTACGTTGGACTGAGAGTGTTGAATTTATCGCAGCAGAAGGCGTTGAGCTGCTGTTAGAAGTTGGGCCGGGTAAAGTCCTGACTGGCTTGACCAAGCGTATCGTTGATACTTTAGCTGCAGCACCGGTAAACGATGTTGCCACGCTAACCAGCGCGCTTGAAAACTAAGAAAGAGGGTAACATGAGCTTTGAAGGAAAAATTGCGCTGGTAACCGGCGCTAGCCGCGGTATTGGCCGTGCGATTGCAGAATTATTGGCTGAACGTGGTGCCCGTGTTATTGGTACGGCGACCAGTGAAAAGGGCGCAGAAGCAATTAGCGCCTACCTGGGCGAGCATGGCAAAGGTTTAATGCTGAATGTCGTAGATCCCGCGTCAATCGAGTCAGTTTTGGCAACGATTCGTGCGGAATTTGGAGAAGTCGACATTTTAGTGAATAATGCAGGTATTACGCGTGATAACCTGCTGATGCGTATGAAGGATGAAGAGTGGCAGGATATTATTGACACCGATCTGACTTCCGTATTCCGCCTGTCAAAAGCGGTAATGCGCGCTATGATGAAAAAGCGGTTTGGGCGCATCATCACCATCGGTTCTGTGGTTGGGACAATGGGCAATGCGGGGCAGGTTAACTACGCGGCAGCTAAAGCGGGTCTGATCGGTTTTAGCAAGTCTTTGGCGCGTGAGGTTGCTTCACGTGGCATTACTGTCAACGTTGTGGCACCTGGCTTTATTGAGACAGACATGACGACGGCGTTGACAGATGATCAACGCGCAGGCATTTTAGCCCAAGTACCAGCTAACCGGCTTGGGCAAGCAAAAGAAATCGCCAGCGCTGTTGCATTTTTAGCCTCTGACGAGGCCAGCTACATCTCTGGTGAAACGTTACATGTCAATGGCGGCATGTATATGATTTAAAAATCACGAAAGTATTTGCGTTATTTGAGGTAAAAACCGCAAAATAGCGTAAAATCGTGGTTTGACCAGCCGAGATTTAGTTGCATCTTTTTCAACATTTTATACACTACGAAAACCATCGCGAAAGCGAGTTTTGATAGGAAATTTAAGAGTATGAGCACTATCGAAGAACGCGTTAAGAAAATCATCGTTGAACAACTGGGTGTTAAAGAAGACGAAGTGAAGAACAGTGCTTCTTTCGTTGAAGATCTTGGCGCGGATTCTCTGGACACCGTTGAGCTGGTAATGGCTCTGGAAGAAGAATTTGATACTGAGATTCCAGACGAAGAAGCAGAAAAAATCACTACTGTTCAGGCAGCTATTGATTTTATCAACGCTAACCAGCAGTAAGCGTACATGCTTTAAGTTTAGATAGTTAGGCGGTCACTCGACCGCCTAAGTTTTTTTTGTCCTAAGTGTTATTTTCCCTCCTTGGAGGACAACCGTGTCTAAGCGTCGAGTTGTTGTGACTGGACTGGGCATGTTGTCTCCTGTCGGTAGTACAGTCGAATCCACATGGAAAGCTGTTCTTGCCGGGCAGAGTGGCATCAGCCTGATCGACCATTTCGATACTAGTGCCTATGCAACGCGATTTGCTGGCTTAGTAAAAGATTTCAATTGTGAAGATTACATTTCGCGTAAAGATGCACGCAAAATGGATGCCTTCATACAGTACGGTGTCGCGGCTGGCATGCAAGCCATGCAAGACTCCGGGCTTGAAGTAACAGAAGCCAATGCTTCACGTATCGGTGCCGCTATTGGTTCTGGTATTGGTGGCTTGGGTCTGATTGAAGAAAACCACACCTCGCTGGTGAACGGTGGGCCACGTAAAATCAGCCCATTCTTCGTGCCTTCAACCATTGTTAACATGATTGCCGGCCACTTGACCATTATGTATGGTTTGCGTGGGCCAAGCATCTCTATCGCGACAGCATGTACTTCTGGTGTGCACAACATCGGTCACGCAGCTCGTATCATTGCTTACAATGATGCTGATGTTATGGTGGCCGGTGGGGCTGAAAAGGCCAGTACACCACTGGGTGTTGGTGGCTTTGGTGCTGCTCGAGCATTATCAACTCGCAACGATAACCCACAGGCAGCAAGTCGCCCATGGGATAAAGACCGTGACGGTTTCGTGCTGGGTGATGGCGCTGGCATGATGGTGCTGGAAGAGTACGAACACGCGAAGAAACGTGGCGCGAAAATCTATGCAGAAGTTGTTGGGTTTGGGATGAGCAGCGATGCTTATCACATGACCTCGCCACCGGAAGACGGTTCTGGCGCAGCTCTGGCCATGGTTAATGCTTTACGTGATGCGGGTGTGAGCACGTCTCAAATCGGCTATATCAATGCCCACGGTACCTCAACTCCTGCTGGCGATAAAGCCGAGACGCAGGCAGTTAAGTCTGTATTTGGTGAAGATGCCTATAAAGTGATGGTCAGTTCCACCAAATCCATGACTGGGCACTTGTTAGGTGCGGCAGGTGCAGTTGAGTCTATCTTTACTGTGTTAGCTTTGCGTGATCAGGCCATTCCGCCAACCATTAACCTGGATAACCCAGATGAAGGTTGTGATTTGGACTTTGTACCGCATGAAGCTCGTCAGGTAAAAGATATGGAGTACACCCTGTGTAACTCCTTCGGCTTCGGCGGCACTAACGGTTCTTTGGTTTTCCGTAAGGTATAATCATAACTGTTAAGCGCCAGTGGCTAAAAGACCCGGTTTTCCGGGTCTTTTATTAAGTTCACCACCCGTTCTTCATAACATCCCGCCATAAAAATTGTCTTAAAATAGCTATTGGCTTAAATCTGATACTGTACCCATTCCATTTAAAGAGAATCTGAATGTTCTGGATTAATGGTGTTGAACAAAGTTTGATTTCAGCTTCAGACCGCTCTGTGCAGTTTGGTGACGGCTGTTTTACTACCGCAAGAGTCTCTCGTGGCCGAGTTGTGTGGCTTGATAAACACATATTACGCTTGCAGCAGGCGACAGAGCGGCTATTGATGCCCGCGGTAAATTGGAATGCATTGACCAAGGAAATGGTTGAGGCGGCAAATCATACAGAAGATGGCGTGCTAAAGGTCATTATCAGCCGGGGAACCGGCGGACGTGGCTATAGCGGTACAGCATGTCAGCATCCGACCAGAATTATTTCTCTTAGTGATTATCCAACTCAATATAATAGCTGGCGTGAGCGGGGCATAGTATTGGCACTCAGTCCTGTTCCTTTGGCGCGCAGCCCTTTATTGGCTGGCATTAAGCATCTGAATCGGCTGGAGCAAGTCTTGATTCGTGCGCATCTTGAGCACACAGAGGCTGATGAGGCACTGGTACTTGACACTGAAGGCATGCTGGTGGAATGCTGTGCGGCTAATTTATTCTGGCGCAAAGGTGATGAAATCTTTACCCCGGATCTGAGTCAATCAGGTGTCGATGGCATTATGCGCCAGAGAATAATCGCCTGCCTGGCTGCTCTCGGCAGGTCAGTGACGATTGTGGTGCAACCTCCAGCGGTGCTGGCCGATGCCGATGAAGTTATCCTGTGTAATGCACTGATGCCGATACTGCCAGTGAGTCGCACCCACGAGAGGGAGTATCACTCGCGGCAGCTGTTTGATTTTCTCAGCCAGCATTGCTGCGATATCTGAGTCATGGTTGACAAAAGTTCTGATTCTTAGTGTTTATGACTACCTTTAATTTGAAGATGGCCGCCCGATGAAAATAAAAAGCACCAGAGCAATAATCCTGTTTGTTGTGATCTGTTTGGGATTACTGCTGTTGGGTTACCAGAGAGTACAAGATTTTGCGGACCAGCCATTGGCTATCCAGCAAGAGACCCTATTCAAGCTCCCTGCGGGGACCGGCCGGGTTGGGTTGGAGAATTTACTGCAACGTGATCATCTGATTAAGAACACGCGCTGGTTCCCATGGTTACTGCGTATTGACCCAGAGTTGGCCAAATTTAAAGCGGGTACCTACCGTTTTACCCCCGGAATGACAGTTCGCGGCATGTTAGAGCTGCTCGCCAGCGGCAAAGAAGCACAATTTACGGTGCGCTTTGTGGAAGGTAAGCGGCTGCGTGATTGGCTGGATGAATTACAGCAATCAAAATATATAAAGCATGTATTGGCAGGTAAGAGCGATGCGGAAATCGCGGTCTTGCTGGGGCTGAAAGATAGCGAGCATCCTGAAGGTTGGCTCTACCCGGATACCTATTCATATACTGCTGGAACCACTGACTTGGCATTGCTCAAACGTGCCCATGTGAAGATGGAAAAAACAGTCGATGAAATTTGGCAAGGGCGTGATAAATCGTTGCCTTATAAAACGCCGGGTGAATTGGTCACCATGGCGTCAATCATCGAAAAAGAAACCGCCGTCAATGAAGAAAGAACCAAAGTGGCGTCGGTATTTATCAACCGCTTGCGTATTGGCATGCGTCTGCAAACTGACCCAACGGTAATTTATGGTATGGGCGATAAGTATAATGGCAACATTAGCCGTAAAGACTTAGATACCCCGACGCCTTATAATACCTATACAATTTCTGGTTTGCCGCCGACGCCGATTGCCATGCCGGGGCTGGCCTCGTTAACTGCTGCCGCTCATCCGGCCAAGACGGCTTATCTCTACTTTGTGGCTGACGGCAAGGGCGGGCACACTTTTACCACCAATTTAGCCAGCCATAACCAAGCGGTGCGGGTTTATCGCCAATCGCTCAAGGATAAAAATGAACAGTAAATTTATCGTTATTGAAGGGCTTGAAGGGGCAGGGAAAACCACCGCCAAAGACACCGTGGTTGCCACGCTACGCGCCCAGGGGATTAACGATATTGTCTTTACCCGCGAGCCGGGAGGGACGCCACTGGC
This sequence comes from Yersinia alsatica, assembly GCF_902170305.1. Taxonomy (GTDB): domain Bacteria; phylum Pseudomonadota; class Gammaproteobacteria; order Enterobacterales; family Enterobacteriaceae; genus Yersinia; species Yersinia alsatica. The sequence goes on from NZ_CABHWW010000026.1 coordinate 551,749, forward strand.
AGAAAAACTGCGTGATTTGATTAAGCAAGGTATCGACGGTGAGGTTCTGACTGATAAAGCCGAAGTGTTGATGTTATATGCCGCTCGGGTGCAATTGGTTGAAAATGTTATCAAACCGGCGCTGGCCCGCGGCAGTTGGGTGGTCGGCGATCGCCATGATTTGTCATCACAGGCTTATCAGGGCGGAGGGCGCGGGATTGATAGCAAGCTGATGACATCATTACGTGACACGGTATTAGGTGAGTTTCGCCCCGATTTAACACTGTATCTGGATCTCCCCCCGGTGGTTGGTCTGGCGCGTGCTCGCGCCCGTGGCGAGTTAGACCGTATTGAACAAGAGTCATTGGCCTTTTTCGAGCGCACTCGTGCGCGTTATCTTGAGTTGGCCGCCGCAGATTCCAGTATCAAAACTATTGATGCTTCCCAGCCTATTGAACAGGTGAGTGAATCTATCAGTCAGGTGCTTAAGCAGTGGCTAATCAACCGGGAAACAGCGTAATGAAATGGTACCCGTGGCTTACCGCGCCTTACCGTCAGTGGGTAGGGCAGCAGATTGCCGGGCGTGGTCATCATGCATTATTGCTGCACTCTTTGCCCGGAAATGGCGAGGAAGCGCTAATTTATGGCATCAGCCGCTGGTTGATGTGCCAGCAGCGACAAGGCGAGAAAAGCTGCGGTGAATGCCACAGCTGCCGTCTAATGTTGGCGGGTAATCATCCCGATTGGTATGTGCTGGCGCCAGATAAAGGCAAAAGCAGTATCGGTGTTGAGTTGGTGCGCCAACAGATTGAAAAACTCTATTCTCATGCCCAGCAAGGGGGGGCAAAAGTGGTGTGGCTGCCTCATGCTGAGTTGCTGACCGATGCCGCAGCGAATGCCTTGCTGAAAACCTTAGAAGAGCCGCCAGAGAAAACCTATTTCCTGCTAGATTGCCATCAGCCTGCCAGTTTGTTAGCCACTCTGCGCAGCCGCTGTTTTTACTGGCATCTGGCCTGCCCGGATACGGCGCTCAGTTTACAATGGCTCAATCGGCAAATTCAGGCTGAACCCATCTCGATGCTGGCTGCGCTGAAATTGAGTGAGGGCGCGCCGTTGGCGGCCGAGCGTTTGCTGCAACCCGAACGTTGGGGCATCAGAACCACCTTATGTGGCGCGCTGGGTAGTGCACTGAACAGTTCAGATTTATTGTCGTTGTTGCCGCAGCTTAACCATGATGACGCCCCTGAGCGCATCCAATGGCTCTCTTCGTTAGTGCTTGATGCTCTGAAATGGCAACAAGGCGCGGGTGAGTTCGCCGTCAATCAGGACCAATTACCGCTGGTACAGCAGTTGGCGCAAGCCGCTACGACACCGGTATTGCTTCAGTCAGCGAAACAACTGAGCCATTGCCGCCATCAATTATTAACGGTGGTGGGGGTTAATCGTGAATTATTGCTCACCGAGTTGCTGCTTAACTGGGAAACCGCCCTGACGACCGGTGCCTATTCCACCTCATCTTCATTAAATACCTAGAAAACTTGGATTATTATGTTGTTAGTAGATTCTCATTGCCACCTTGATAGCCTTGATTACCAGACGCTGCATAGCAGTGTCGATGATGTATTAGCCAAAGCACAGGCGCGAGATGTCGGTTTTGTTCTGGCGGTTGCCACCACATTGCCGGGCTTTTCGGCTATGACATCTCTTATCGGGGCGCGAAAAAATGTCGCGTTTTCCTGTGGTGTTCACCCGCTGAACCTTGATGGCGGCTATGATTTTCAGCAACTTGCTACTCTGGCAGCGGCAGATAATGTAGTTGCGATGGGGGAAACCGGGCTGGATTACTTCTATCAGCAAGATAATATCCCACTGCAACAAGCTTCTTTCCGCGAACATATTCGTATTGGCCGCAAATTAAATAAGCCGGTCATTGTGCATACGCGCGATGCTCGTGAAGACACATTGGCTATTTTGCGTGAGGAGCAGGCACAAGAGTGCGGCGGCGTTTTACACTGCTTTACAGAAGATAAAGCGACGGCAGCCACCTTGTTGGACTTGGGTTTTTACATCTCTTTCTCTGGGATCCTGACTTTCCGCAATGCAGAACAGCTGCGAGATGTTGCCCGCTACGTGCCGCTGGACAGGTTGTTAGTTGAAACGGATTCGCCTTATCTGGCGCCGGTTCCTCATCGTGGTAAAGAGAACCAACCGGCCTATGTCCGTGATGTTGCAGAGTATATGGCGGTACTGAAAGGCGTAAGTCTTGAATCCCTGGCTCAAGCCACGACAGATAACTTCTGCCGGTTGTTTCATCTGGAATCGTCGATCCTCTCCAGTGATACGCAGCAACTTCCTTAATAATACTTTTTTTTTAAGCTCGTAATTAATCGCCGAAACGAGTAATGTTCTCACCCGATTTAGTGGGTGAGGGCAGGGCTTATTGACGTTTTTTTACAAAAAATGCGCGATTTGAATCAAATTAGGCGCTTTCTTGAAAGAAACGTGACTGCCATCAAACATTAAGCAGGCTATTTATTTTACTCTTCGTAAAAATTAAAAGGGTGCTTTAGACACCCTTATTCGCAAAGGCTTACTCCCCCCTTTGTAATGCCAATAAACGCGAGAAAAAAGCAGAAAAAGCACTATTTACTCAGGAGCTCACTCAACTATGTTTAAGAACGCATTTGCAAACCTGCAAAAGGTAGGTAAATCGCTAATGCTACCGGTATCCGTCTTACCCATCGCAGGTATTCTGCTGGGTGTCGGTTCCGCGAATTTTAGCTGGCTACCAACGGTAGTCTCTCACGTAATGGCAGAAGCGGGCGGTTCCGTTTTTGCTAACATGGCATTAATCTTTGCTATTGGCGTTGCACTTGGCTTTACCAATAACGACGGTGTATCCGCGTTGGCGGCAGTTGTTGCTTACGGCATCATGGTGAAAACCATGGCTGTTGTCGCACCGCTGGTCTTGCATCTTCCAGCAGAAGAAATTGCTGCCAAGCATTTAGCTGATACCGGGGTTCTGGGCGGGATTATTGCTGGTGCAATAGCCGCGTACATGTTTAACCGCTTCTACCGTATTCAGCTACCTGAATATCTGGGCTTCTTTGCGGGTAAACGTTTCGTTCCGATTATCTCTGGTTTCACCGCGATCTTCGTGGGTGTGATTCTGTCCTTCGTGTGGCCACCTATCGGCACTGCGATCCAGACATTCTCTCAGTGGGCTGCTTATCAGAACTCAGTTGTTGCCTTTGGTATCTACGGCGTGGTTGAACGTGCGTTAGTACCATTCGGTCTGCACCATATCTGGAACGTACCATTCCAAATGCAAATTGGTGAATACACCAACGCAGCGGGTCAGGTATTCCACGGTGACATTCCTCGTTATATGGCGGGCGACCCAACTGCGGGCAAACTGTCTGGCGGTTTCCTGTTCAAAATGTACGGCTTACCAGCGGCTGCAATTGCAATCTGGCATTCCGCTAAACCGGAAAACCGGGCGAAAGTGGGCGGGATTATGATCTCTGCGGCACTGACCTCCTTCTTAACCGGTATTACCGAGCCAATCGAATTCTCCTTCATGTTCGTGGCGCCAATCTTGTATGTTATCCATGCAATTCTGGCTGGTCTGGCGTTCCCAATCTGTATCCTGCTTGGGATGCGTGACGGTACCAGCTTCTCCCACGGCTTGATTGACTTCGTCGTCCTGAGTGGCAACAGCAGCCGTATCTGGCTGTTCCCTCTGGTGGGTATCTGCTACGGTCTGGTGTACTACACCATCTTCCGTGTACTGATTGCCAAACTGGATCTGAAAACACCCGGTCGTGAAGAGAACTCTACTGAGCAAACTGTACAGGGCGGCACAGAAATGTCAGCAGCACTGGTCAATGCGTTCGGTGGTAAAGAAAACATCACTAACCTTGATGCCTGTATCACTCGTCTGCGCGTTAGCGTGGCGGATGTATCCAAGGTTGACCAGGCTGGTCTGAAGAAATTGGGTGCTGCGGGCGTTGTGGTTGCTGGCTCAGGCGTTCAAGCCATCTTCGGGACTAAATCTGATAACCTGAAAACAGATATGGACGAGTACATTCGTAACCATTAATCAGGTATGGGGAGTGCAAAAGGGAGGCGAAAGCCTCCCTTTTTTTGTGCTCAGAAAATTATTCCGGTTCTAGCCAGGTGGTTTGGAAATCAAACCAGCCGAGATTATTGAGGTGGACACCTTGGGCTTGCTCGGGGGCTTTTAGCCGCATCCAGTGGTGGAATAGAGGCTGCAACCAGCCGGTGGCGATAACATCTCTGATCAATTGCTCGGCATTGAGGGATTGGTTACGCCAATCATGGAGATAGGCTTGTAAACGAGCCTCATCACCGCCAGTGATGGATTGGCGTAGCAGTGGGGAGCCCAATAACCATGCTGCGACATTCCACTCTTCAGGAACGGCAAAATTCACTGTTCCCAACCACAAATCGACATTGGCATCACCTTCAGCCCAGGTGGCGTAATCAAGCTCGGATGCTTCCAGCCGAATGTCCTGTGCCGCCAGAATGTGGCTCATCTCGGTAACTAACATCGAATATTCAGGATGTTGGGCATGATAAGCCAGTGTAAGCACTGGCAGGTGTTCAGTACAAGTAGGGAAAGGAGAGCATTTCTCCCCTGAATCAATGCCGTGAAACCATGTGGGTAATACACTACTCGCTGGAACCCAGAAAGGGCGAATGGGTTCAATCAGGCGTTGGATGAGATTATAAGGATTGAGCGCTTCTCGCAGCCAGCGGCGCTGTTCAATACTGTGCCAGTGTGGTGAGCGGCTATCACACAGCAAAAAATATCCGCCTCGTTCCAAGAACATCTCTTGAGTTGAATCTGACGGTTTCCCCGTCAGACCGGCAGCGAAGCCAGAAACATAGTCAATATCACTGATACTGGAACTCAACCAGGTGGCACTTTGGATGTTTGCGAGGCTCAGTTGCTCCGATAGCACCACTGGGGCATCCGGGGTTGGTCGCTCTTGTGGGCGCGCCAGATCAGGGAAGATCAGCACCTCTACTTCATCCAGCAAGCCACGAAAGCCAAAATAGTGGTCAAAAGACTTTATCTGCAAATGCCAGTCATCATTTTCTGCCACCCGATAAGGGCCGGTTCCCACCGGGTGTGAGGCAAAATCGGGTTGTGCAGCATGATCTGCTGGCAAAATCAGCGCGCTGTGGTGGGCCAGTAGCAAGGGAAGGTGAGGATCGGGCTGGTTAAGTTCGATAACGATACCGAGCAACCCGTGCTGGCTGACATGCTGAATGTGCGAGAACAGCGGCAGCTTGGCACAGCGGGTTAAGGAGCTGACAACATCACGGCTGGAAAGCTCGCGACCATCATGAAATTGCACTGCTGGGCGTAAATAAAAGCGCCAGTGCAGCGGGTCCAGCATCCGCCAGCGGTGTGCTAAATCTGGTGTTACCCCGCCGGTTTCTTCATTTATCCGTGTCAGTCCGTTAAAAATTTGCCGCACGAGGTGCAGCTCAGAGCGGCGCAGTGCTGTGCCGGGGTAAAGGTTTGGCATGGTGCGGTAGTAGGGGATGCGTAGCGCTTGATAATCATCCCGTACCCGGTATCCCAATTTGGCCCGCAGCAGTGGGGTGATAAGCTGTTTATCCTGCCCGAGCAGCGCAATGGCTTCATTGAAATCACCTGAATCCAGTAACTGTTCCGCTTTTTCTAGCAATAACTGATGAGTGTTCCGCAATAGTTGCAAATGTGACCGACGACCACGGCCTACCTCTGCCTGCCAGATTAGCCAGCCCGCTTGCTGCATCTGAACCAACAATGTTCGCATGTGGCGCTTAGTACAGCTGAGTTTATCTGCCAGCTCTTGCAGCGTAATGTCAATCGCGTGCACACCAACCAGATTTAATAATCGTAAATATTGTTGTTCAAGACGTCGGCTGGTCATAAAAGAGGAGCTCAATTGATGAAAAGTCAGCAGTTTTTAATATCATCTTTTTAGCCGATAATTTTCACCACAGCAAGCATAATTATTTAAGGTGAAATGATGACCCGTTACTTAAACAAAGACACCAAAGTGTGTATCTCTCTGGCGGCCAGACCCAGCAATTTTGGCACTCGTTTTCATAACTTTTTGTATGATGCTCTGGATCTCGACTATCTGTATAAAGCCTTTACCACCACAGACTTGGCGGCGGCAATTGGCGGGGTGCGAGCGCTAGGTTTTCGTGGTTGTGCTATTTCAATGCCATTCAAAGAGGCAGTAATCCCTATGGTGGATGAGATGGACCCATCCGCCGCTGCAATAAATTCAGTTAATACTTTGGTAAATACTGATGGATATCTGAAAGCGTACAACACCGACTATATTGCTATCGCGCAATTACTGCAGACTTATCAAGTCTCGTCTGAGCAGGTTTTTGCTTTGCGCGGCAGTGGTGGGATGGCCAAAGCCGTGGCGTTTGCGCTAAAAAATGCCGGTTTTAAGCAGGGTTTTATTATCGCAACCAATGAAAAGACGGGTAAACAGTTAGCGGAGCAATCTGGCTACACTTATCAATCCGATATGCGGGGCGTTCAGGCCGATATGCTGATCAATGCCACGCCGGTGGGGATGGCGGGGGGTAAGGATGCGGATAACATGTCATTTACTGAAGCTGAGGTGAATCACGCCGAGGTTATTTTTGAGGTGGTGGCACTGCCTGCTATTACTCCGCTGATACGTTATGCCCAAGCACAAGAGAAAACCGTCATTACCGGGGCTGAAGTCTTTGCTATTCAGGCAGTTGAGCAATTTGTGCTGTATACCGGTATTCGTCCGGATCAGGCTTTGTTTGAAAAAGCAGCGGCTTATGCCCGTGGTTGATGATTGAGGTTGAAATCAATAGAAATAGTCGCTCATACTACGCATTCTCCATTTTTATAATGATCAAGGAAATGCGTTATGGCCGAAGAAACGATTTTCAGCAAAATTATCCGCCGTGAAATTCCTGCCGACGTGGTTTACCAGGATGAACTGGTCACCGCGTTTCGTGATATCGCCCCACAGGCACCAACTCATATCTTAATCATTCCCAATATTCTTATTCCAACTGTGAATGACGTCACCGCAGAACACGAAGCAACACTCGGCCGAATGATCACCGTGGCTGCTAAACTTGCTAAGCAGGAAGGCATTGATGAAGATGGTTATCGCCTCATTATCAACTGCAACCGCCATGCAGGGCAGGTGGTTTATCATATCCATATGCACTTGGTCGGTGGCCGTGATCTGGGTTCCTTGTTATCTCATAAATAACGACATCTAACTGAGGTAAGCCTATGCGCCGTACGAAGGCGTTTTTATTACCGGTGATTGCGTTGGCAAGTATGGCGACATTGCTGGGGTGCAGCAGCCCGAAAGGGATTGCGGTTAATAAGCAGCAAACCGTGGTAATGGATTCGTCGGTACTGACGGCGGGCATTTTGGCTTCTCAACCCACAGTCTCAACTTCTTCTGGTAATAATACGGCGCGCTCGGTGATTACCAATAGCCAAAATAAACCGATGAAAATAAACTACCGTTTTTATTGGTATGATGCGCAAGGCTTGGATGTGCCACCGCAGGAAGCGCCGCGCTCCATTATTGTGGCGCCAGACGATGATGTGGACATTCAATCAGTTAATAATAACTTTAATGCGCGCAGTGCGCGTGTTCATATATTTTTATAACAGTCAGATTGTTATGCCCAAAGAACTTGGCGTTGCAGAGAGGTAGCAAGCGAAATCCTGTGCAATTTCAAGAACCAAGGGGATATCATCGCGCTATTGGAGTGGGACAATGAAAAGGTATTTATCTGTGGCTTTGGCGGCACTGGTGCTGACAGGCTGTATGACTCGGGCACCTACTGAGCCAACCACCACGCCACCCGTCACCATTGAGCCGGTCACACCACCCGTAATTGAAACTCCTCCACCGGTAGACACAGTGCCGCAGCCACCAAAAATGCAGCAGTCGATTGACTGGGCTGGCAGTGTCGAGCCGTTGGTTGCACAAATGGTTAATAGTAACGATGTCGCCAATGGCAGCATATTGCTGCTCGATAGCGTCAAAAATAATACCAACGGGGCATTACAAACCGCTAAAGCGACCTCGGCACTGCATCAGGTGCTGACATCCAATAAAAAGTTTGTGTTGATCTCGCCGCAGCAACTGGCTGTTGCTAAGCAAACACTGGGGTTATCAGAAGAAGATAGCCTGGGTTCGCGTAGCAAAGCGATTGGTCTGGCCCGTTATGTCAGCGCCCAATATGTGCTGTACAGCGATGTCAGTGGCGATGTGAAATCACCGACTATCGAAATGCAATTAATGCAGGCGCAAACCGGCGAAATCATCTGGTCAGGTAATGGCCCGGTCAAGCGCTGATCCCTCTCTTTATGCGCTTATTGCCAGCATCAATCCGGCGGTGAAAACCGCCGATTGTCATATTAGCCCGGTGTCAGGCCTAACCGGCGAAAGTTGGCGCATTTCCCAACGGTCAAACAGTGCCCCGAATATTGACTGGCTGGCGCGTGAGCAATCGGCGCAAAAAGCCCAGTTGGGGGTTAACCGGCGGCAGGAGCGTAAACTGCTGCGGCATGTGGCGGGTAGCGATTTATCCCCGGTGATTATTGCTGCCAATCAGCGCTGGTTAGTGGTTAATTGGCTTGAAGGTGACGTTGTCACTAATGAGCAATTCATTGAATTATCAGATAATGGTCAGTTGGCACGTCTGATGACCCGCCTGCATCATTTGCCTGCCAGTGGCTATCGGCTGGATTTACGTGGTCAGCTCATCCGTTATGGGCGTCTGATTGATCCCAAGCGCCGCTCACCAAGCTGGTTGCGGCTCCAGCATGATTTTATCCGCCAACCACTGCCGCAACCGGTGAAGCTGGCCCCTCTGCATATGGATATTCATCCCGGCAATCTTTTAATGACTCCGACTGGGCTAAAATTAATTGACTGGGAATATGCTGCGGATGGCGATATTGCACTCGATATCGCCGCGCTGTTTGGCAGTAACCAATGGTCAATGGCGCAACAGCAGGCTTTTTTACAGCACTATTGCCATAGTGAGCAGGGTTATCATGACATTGCACGTTTATCCCGTCAGATACCGCGCTGGTTACCGTGGATTGATTACCTGATGTTGATGTGGTTTGAGGTGCGCTGGCAACAGACTGGGAACAGTCAATTTTTGCAATGGGCTGCGCCGCTACGTCAGCGATTCAATCTCTCTTTTTGATGTTAAATATAAAATTTATGGAGTTGTCGTGGGTCCAGTGATGCTAGATGTTGCCAGCTATGAGCTGGATGCGGAAGAACGTGAGATTTTAAAGCACCCGCTAGTGGGGGGCTTGATTCTATTCAGCCGTAATTTTCATGATGCCGAACAGTTGCGTGAGTTAGTGCGTCAAATTAGGGCGGCATCCCATGAGCGCCTAGTGGTGGCGGTTGATCAGGAAGGCGGCAGGGTTCAACGTTTTCGTGAGGGTTTTACCCGCCTGCCAGCGGCTCAGTCGTTTGCCGCCATTAATGATGCGGCCACTGCCGCTCAACTGGCGCAAGAAGCGGGCTGGTTGATGGCTGCTGAAATGATCGCAATGGATATTGATATCAGTTTTGCACCGGTATTGGATATTGGTCATGTCAGTGCCGCGATTGGCGAGCGTTCATTCCATAGCGACCCGCAACAAGCGATGAATATGGCCGAGTGCTTTATTCGTGGGATGCATAGCGCGGGTATGAAAACTACCGGTAAACACTTCCCCGGCCATGGCGCAGTCACGGCAGACTCACATAAAGAGACGCCACGGGATAATCGACCGCTGGCAGAAATCCGTACTCATGATATGGTTATATTTCGCGAACTGATCGCCCGGGGATTACTGGATGCCATCATGCCCGCCCATGTGATTTATACTGAAGGTGATGCGCGCCCGGCAAGTGGCTCAGCTTACTGGCTGCAAACCATACTGCGCCAAGAGCTTGGCTTTGATGGCATCATCTTCTCTGATGATTTATCCATGGAAGGTGCCGCAATCATGGGCAGTTATGCTGAGCGCGGGCAGGCCTCTTTGGATGCTGGCTGCGACATGATTCTGGTCTGCAATAACCGTCAGGGCGCGGTAAGTGTGTTAGATAACCTGTCTCCGGTCAAAGCAGACCAAGTGGCGCGCTTGTATCATTCTGGGCAGTTCAGCCGCCAGGCGTTGATGGCATCATCACGTTGGCAGCAGGCGAATAAGGCATTAACAGCACTCAGTGAGCGTTGGGATGCACATAAACAAATGTCGTAGCGAGGATAAATATGATCGTCTATTTACATGGTTTTGATTCCAACAGCCCGGGTAATCACGAGAAAGTCCTGCAACTGCAATTCATCGATCCGGATGTACGCTTTATCAGTTACAGCACCTTGCATCCGCGCCATGATATGCAGCATTTACTGAAAGAAGTCGATAAAGCCATTCAGCAAGGTGGTGATGCTAAGTCACTGATTTGTGGTGTGGGTTTAGGCGGATTCTGGGCAGAACGTATTGGTTTCCTGTGTGGGATCCGCCAAGTTGCCTTCAATCCAAATCTTTATCCGCAAAACAACATGAGCGGAAAAATCGATCGCCCGGAAGAGTACATTGATATTGCCAGTAAGTGTGTTAATGACTTCCGCGAGAAAAACCGTGACCGCTGTCTGGTAGTATTGTCGCGTCATGATGAAATGCTTGATAGCCAGCAAACTGCCGGTGATTTGCATCATTATTATGAAATTGTCTGGGATGATAAACAGACTCATAAATTTAAGGATCTTTCCCCTCATCTTCAGCGGATCAAGGCCTTTAAAACCCTCGGCTAGTCAACAGCGAGTGAGTGAATAACCAGCAATTAAAATGGTTTTTTGTTAATGGTTGGTTAACTACAGTGCTGTTTACGCTTTATTATCTGGCTTGGAAAAAGGAGGCAACATACTTTTTTCAGGCCATTTTTATGACATAAATTCCTAGAATAGATCTTTATCTCCCATCAGATAGAAAAATCGTAAACTGTGACTAAACGCTAACTATTTGAATCTTCTTCCAGAAAAATTTGCTCTGCTGCCAGTTTAATCAAAAAAAGTTGATATATATCAATTTTGGTATGACCAAATAACCCTGCGTGATATTCTGACTACAGATTATTGAATTAGCATCATCGAACCCTATGTTATCTAAGGATATTATTCTTTTACCCTTAGCTAACAATTGGTTCACATTTAGGGGGTCATTTTGACAACGCCGAAGAAAAAAATCGTTATTATTGGTGGTGGTGCCGGCGGTCTTGAGCTGGCAACCAGTCTGGGTCATAAGCTGGGTCGCAGCAAAAAAGCTGAGATCGTCTTGGTTGATCGTAACCACAGTCATTTGTGGAAGCCGCTGTTACATGAAGTGGCTACCGGTTCTCTGGATGATGGTGTTGATGCACTGAGCTACCTTGCTCATGCTCGTAACCACTATTTTAATTTCCAGTTGGGTTCTTTAACCAACATTAATCGTGAAACCAAAACCCTCAGTCTGGCTGAGATTTGCGACGAACACGGTGATGTGTTGGTCACTCAGCGCGAATTGAGCTATGACATTTTGGTGATGGCGCTGGGCAGCACCTCAAATGACTTTGGTACGCCGGGGGTGAAAGAAAACTGTATCTTCCTGGATAACCCGCATCAGGCGCACCGCTTCCATAATGAAATGCTCAACCTGTTCCTGAAATATTCAGCACAACCGGGTGAAAAGGGCAAAGTTAATATCGCCATCGTCGGTGGTGGTGCCACCGGCGTTGAACTCTCTGCTGAGCTGCACAATGCGGTGAAACAGCTGCATAGCTACGGTTTTGAGGGCTTGGATAATCAGGCGCTGAATGTCACGCTGGTTGAGGCCGGTGAGCGCATTCTACCGGCACTGCCGCCACGTATTTCCGCTGCGGCTCATCAGGAATTGATTAAGCTGGGTGTTCGCGTATTGACCAAAACTATGGTCACCAGCGCTGACGAAAAGGGGCTGAATACAAAAGATGGCGAGTTCATCAATGCGGACCTGATGGTATGGGCTGCGGGTATCAAAGCACCGGACTTTATGAAAGATATCGCCGGGCTGGAAACCAACCGTATTAATCAATTGGTGGTTGAGCCAACGCTGCAAACCACCCGTGATCCGAATATTTTTGCGATTGGTGACTGTGCTTCTTGCCCACAACCCAACGGCGGTTTCGTGCCTCCACGCGCCCAGTCTGCGCATCAGATGGCCAGCCGCTGCTACAGCAATATTCTGGCCTTGCTAAATGAGCAGCCGCTGAAACCTTATATCTATAAAGACCACGGCTCGCTGGTTTCCCTGTCGAAATTCAGTACTGTCGGTAGCCTGATGGGTAACCTGATGCGCGGTTCGATGATGGTGGAAGGCCGTGTGGCCCGCGTGGTGTATATCTCGCTGTATCGTATGCATCAGGTGGCACTGCATGGTTATACCAAGACCGGTCTGATGATGCTGGTGGGTGGGATTAACCGAGTTATTAGACCGCGGTTAAAACTCCACTAATGTGGCAATGAGCGTAGCCAACGCACATGCAGCTTGAAGAATGATTGGTTAAACAGGCCGCTGCCATCGATGATGGTGGCGGTTTTTTGCTTTTAGTGGCGCACGGAAAGCTAAAGGCTTTCGCACGTAATGCTAAATTTTCAGCATAAAACTCCGCAGTAACAAATTATCGCAGTCGGATTCCTCCTAAACATATGCATTCACACCTATTATCTGGGTGTTTAGTCCATTTGTCTTATTGCTAGGCCAAAGCACAGTGTGCAGACTTCATGTGTTTACAGACGGCGAGTCACGCACGCCGTATTCCGCTAATAAGAGGTCAACCCTCAAATACCGGGCGCTGACAGATTTTCGTTTTTTATTTTGGAATTCTGCGGCAGAAGATGCGTGGTAACACTTTCAGGAGGATTTCCTGTGAACAAATCAATGTTAGCAGGTGTGGGTATCGGTATCGCGGCTGCTCTGGGAATTGCCGCTGTCGCGAGTATGAATGTCTTCTCCGGCGCACCGCAATATGCACAAGTTCTTACTGCGACACCGATTAAAGAGACGGTTAAAACGCCTCGCCAGGAATGTCGTAATGTGACCGTCACTCACCGTAAGCCGGTGCAGGACGAGAATCAGATAGCGGGTTCAGTGTTGGGTGCTGTTGCTGGTGGGGTTCTGGGCCATCAGGTAGGCGGCGGTCGAGGTAAAGATATTGCCACTGTAGCGGGTGCTTTAGCGGGCGGGTATGCCGGTAATCGCGTCCAAAGTAATATGCAGGAGAGTGATACTTACACCACAACCCAACAACGTTGCCAAACTGTTTACGATAAGTCACAGAAAATGTTGGGATATGACGTAACCTACAAAATTGGCGATCAGCAGGGGAAAATTCGCATGGATCGTGATCCAGGCACGCAGATTCCAATCGATAAAAATGGTCAACTGATACTGAACAACCGAGCATAATAGAAAATCTGTTGTCCAAGACCTTGCATTAAGAACCCGTGTTTAGTGCTAATTCTGATCGTCTAATTTGCTGAATAAACGAGTGGCATTAGCATTACGCGGGTTTCTCATATCTGAAACCCGCGCTAGTTATCTTATTGAGCCACTCGATGTTGAGCAAATGACGCCAGCAGCTCACTGATAAACTTCAGCCGCTGCGCTCTATCACTCAAGTCCTGCATAAACTTCAGTTTAGTTGGCCCTTCCAGCCGGAATATCTGCGGCTGGCGTTGCAACAAACCAATCAGATAGACAGGATCAACTTGGTTTTTCTCACCAAACTCGATAAAGCCCCCGCGCTCATTACCTTCAATTCGTTTGATACCTAACTTCTGTGCCTGCTGGCGCAATTCTGCGGTATGTAACAGATAACGGGCGGCATCCGGGAGTTTGCCAAAGCGATCGATTAGCTCCACTTTTAACTCATCGAGTTCGGTTTCATTCCGCGCACTAGCAATACGCTTATAGAACGAAAGCCGGACATTCACATCTGGAATAAAGTCTTCGGGCAGTAACACCGGCATGCGCATTTCAATTTCGGTTTGATTGCTGGTCAAATCCTCCAGTGACGGCTCTCTGCCTTCTTTCAGCGCATCTACCGCGCTTTCCAGTAGCTCCATATACAGTGAGAAACCGATGGTAGTCATCTGACCGCTTTGGTCCTCGCCGAGCAGTTCACCGGCACCTCGAATCTCCAGATCATGGGTTGCCAACGCAAAGCCAGCGCCCAGGTCTTCCAGTGATGCAATGGCCTCGAGCCGTTTTTTGGCATCGGTGGTCATGGCTTTTGGATTCGGTGTGAGCAGGTAAGCATAAGCCTGATGGTGAGAACGCCCGACTCGGCCTCGTAATTGGTGCAGCTGTGCCAGACCAAAATGATCGGCCCGCTCAATAATAATGGTATTGGCGCTGGGAATATCAATCCCCGTTTCGATAATGGTCGTGCAGACCAAAACGTTAAAACGTTGATGATGGAAATCATTCATCACACGCTCAAGATCCCGCTCTCGCATTTGGCCGTGACCAATGGCAATACGGGCTTCTGGCACTAATTCCGCCAATCGTTGGGTGGCTTTTTCGATGTTTTCTACATCGTTGTAGAGGTAGTAAACCTGCCCCCCACGGAGAATTTCACGCAAGATCGCTTCCCGCACCACCAAGCTGTCGTACTCGCGGACAAAGGTTTTTACCGCTAAACGACGTGCCGGTGGCGTGGCAATAATCGACAAGTCGCGCATGCCACTCATTGCCATATTCAAGGTGCGTGGGATCGGCGTGGCTGTTAGTGTCAGGATATCGACATCAGCGCGCATCGCTTTGATTCGCTCTTTATGGCGCACCCCGAAGCGATGTTCTTCATCAACAATCAGCAGGCCAAGGTCTTGCCAGCGCAGGTCACTTTGCAGCAACTTGTGGGTGCCGATAATAATATCGACTTTCCCTTCAGCGGCTTGTTCCAGAATCACTTGCTGCTCTTTGGCGCTACGGAAGCGCGACATCATTTCTATCCGCACTGGCCAAGTGGCAAAGCGGTCGCGGAAGTTGTCAAAATGCTGTTGGGCGAGCAGGGTGGTCGGCACCAAAACCGCAACTTGCTTATTATTCGCCACCGCCAGGAAAGCCGCGCGCATAGCCACTTCGGTTTTACCGAAGCCAACATCGCCACACACCAGACGGTCCATCGCCAGTGGTTGGCACATGTCGCTGAGAACCGCATTGATTGCCTGTTCTTGATCGGGCGTGGTCTCAAATGGGAAGCTTTGGCAGAATAGCTGGTATTGCTCGCGATCGAGTTTGAATTTAAAGCCCGATTTAACCGCGCGCTGTGCATAGATATCCAGCAGCTCGGCAGCCACATCGCGCACTTTTTCAGCGGCTTTTTGCCGCGCCCGGCTCCAGGCATCACCACCCAGTTTATGCAGTGGGGCATTTTCATCGGCGCCACCGGAGTAGCGGCTGATGAGATGTAATGATGAGACCGGCACATACAGCTTATCTTCGCCCGCATAGGTCAATATCAGGTATTCAGCTTTGATGCCGCCAGCTTCAAGGGTGGTCAAACCGAGATAGCGACCGACACCATGTTCTAAGTGAACTACCGGTTGGCCGGGGCGCAACTCAGCCAAATTGCGAATTAAAGTGTCAGTATTAATAGTCCGGCGATTATCTTGCCGACGGCGGCTCACACGCTCGCCGAGCAGGTCGCTTTCACAAATCAGCGCCAACTGCTTATCGGTATCAAGGAAGCCGCGCTCACTGGCCCCAATCATCAGATAATGACCAGGAACCGTGGCTTGAGATAGCTGAGTTATCAGGGTCGGACTGATTTTTATGCGCGCCAGCAAATCTTGCAAGGTTTCACGCCGGCCCTCACTTTCGACCGAGAACACCACACTGCCGCTGAAGGACTCAATAAAGCGCCGCAGATTATCCAGTGGGGCTTTTTGCTGCGCCTGAACCGCCAAATCAGGCAATGCCTGATAATCCAAATTGGTGTTGGCTGTTTTAGTCGGCAGTTTGTCAGTTTTAAACTGAACGCGCGGCCACTCTTTTAGCTCGTTGAAGAGTGAATCAACCCGCAGCCATAAGGTTTCGGGCGCCAGTAATGGGCGCATTGGGTCAACCCGGCGGCTCTCAAAGCGCTGGTTAACATCCAGCCAAAAGCGCTCTGCTGAGTTTTCTAGGTCACCGGTGTTAATCAGTAAGGTATTTTCAGGTAAATAACTAAAGAGTGAAGGCAACGGCTGGCTGAAGAACAGCGGCTGCCAATATTCAATACCGGCCGGCCAGATGCCTTTGCTCACTTGCTGATAAATATGTTCAGCATCACGGCGAACTTCAAACTGTTCACGCCACTGGCTGCGGAACAACTCAATCGCGGTTTTATCGATTGGAAACTCATGGGCGGGCAGTAAGTTTATCTGCTCAACTTCCGACAGTGTGCGCTGGGTATCAACATCAAATACCCGCAAGCTATCAATATCATCATCAAAGAAATCAATTCGGTAGGGTTCTTCGCTACCCATTGGGTACAGGTCTAGCAGTGCACCACGAGTGGCAAACTCACCGTGTTCCATCACTTGATCAACACTGCGGTATCCTGCTTGCTCTAATTGAGCGCGCAGTTTGTCCCGCGACAGGTGCTGGCCTTTTTTCATCACCAGCGCATGACCGTGCAGGAACTCATGCGGGCATACCCGTTGCATCAAAGTATTAATCGGGAGAATAATAACGCCGCGATCCATCGCTGGAAGGTGGTACAAGCAAGAAAGGCGCGCTGAAATAATATCCTGATGAGGCGAGAAACTGTCGTAGGGCAGTGTTTCCCAGTCGGAGAGGGTGCTCACCGGACGGGAAGAGAATTGTTGTATCTCATCACGCAGACGCAGCGCCGTTTGCATATCAGGGGTAATTAACATTACCGGGCCATCATGGCGCTCAATGATTTCTGCGCATTCGACTGCGCAAGCTGAGCCAGTCAACTGGCCTAATTGACGGGTATCTCCACGTCGCGTCGGCAATGCATAACGATGTTGTTGGGACATAAGCAGTTAAACAGTCTCTTATCTTAGATGTGGTTTACCCTTCATCCTTGAAGCTGTAGGGGTGTTTGCTTGCCGCCTATCCGCAACTTCAATGACCAGGGTATCATTGACCCGTGTTTCAGTATCAGCACAACAGATAACAAATTATCTCGGCGGCTATCCTAGCACGTGCGAGGGCATAGCCACAGATTGGCGCTCTGATTTGGAATAAAAGCCGGAGATATAGGCGGTTAATGGTTCCATAAAGCGGTAGTACCCTTTATTATCCTCGATCACTTTGCTTTAGCAACAGGATCTAAACAGATTTCATGTATCAACCTGTCGCCTTATTTATTGGCCTGCGTTATATGCGCGGGCGTGCATCCGACCGTTTTGGTCGGTTTGTCTCGTGGCTTTCTACCATTGGCATCACGCTTGGCGTGATGGCGTTGATTACGGTCTTATCTGTAATGAATGGTTTTGAGCGTGATTTGCAAAATAACATTTTGGGGCTGATGCCGCAGGCGCTGATCACCACGCCGCAAGGTTCTCTCGATCCCAATAAAATCCCCGTTTCAGCCTTAAAATCATTGACGGGCGTTACCGATATTGTGCCTTTGACCACCGCGGATGTGGTGTTGCAGAGTGCACGGAATCTGGCCGCCGGGGTGATGCTGGGTATTGACCCGGAACAGCGCGAACCCCTGGCTGATTACTTGGTCAATGTGAAACTAAAGGATTTGCAGCCGGGGAGTTACAATATGATCCTCGGAGAAAAGCTAGCCGGTCAATTGGGTGTTAAACGGGGTGAGACATTACGTTTGATGGTGCCCAGCGCCAGCCAGTTCACGCCAATGGGGCGTATTCCTAGCCAGCGTCTGTTTAATATTATCGGCACATTCGCCGCAGACAGTGAAGTTGATGGCTACCAAATGTTGGTCAATCAACAGGATGCATCGCGCTTGATGCGCTACCCCGCAGGTAATATTACCGGGTGGCGTTTATTCTTGTCGCAACCGCTGGCAGTCGATAGCTTGAGCCAACAAACCTTACCAGAAGGCACGGTTTGGAAAGATTGGCGTGACCGCAAAGGTGAGCTTTTCCAAGCAGTACGGATGGAAAAAAATATGATGGGGCTGCTGCTTAGCCTGATTATTGCTGTTGCGGCCTTTAATATCATTACCTCGTTGGGCTTGTTAGTGATGGAAAAACAGGGAGAGGTGGCTATTTTGCAAACTCAAGGGTTAAGCCGCCGCCAAATCATGCTGGTGTTTATGGTGCAAGGGGCCACTGCAGGGGTGATTGGCGCACTGCTTGGCGCTGGGCTTGGCATTTTACTGGCCAGCCAATTGAATACCATTATCCCGGTTCTTGGCATATTGATTGATGGAGCCTCTTTGCCAGTGGAGATTAACCCCATTCAGGTGACCGTGATTGCTCTGGTGGCAATGGCAATCGCTTTGCTATCCACGCTTTACCCTTCCTGGCGCGCTGCCGCCGCACAACCTGCCGAGGCTTTACGCTATGAGTAATCATCCTTTATTACAGTGTTTAAACCTGTGCAAACGCTATCAGGAAGGTCAACTGCATACCGACGTATTGCGTAATGTGTCGTTTACTATTGAAGCGGGCGAGTTGATGGCGATTGTCGGCAGCTCTGGCTCAGGTAAAAGTACCTTATTGCATTTGCTGGGGGGGCTGGACTCTCCGACCTCGGGTGAAGTGATTTACCAAGGGCGCTCGCTGAATCAACTCTCCTCCACGGCAAAAGCGGAGCTGCGCAACCGTGAATTAGGTTTTATCTATCAATTCCACCATTTACTGCCTGATTTTACTGCATTAGAAAACGTCGCTATGCCGCTATTAATTGGTGGCGCTAAACCAAGCGATGCGCAGGAGAAAGCTCACGCCATGTTGACAGCGGTTGGTTTGGAAAAACGCAGCAAGCATCGGCCATCAGAGTTATCTGGCGGTGAGCGTCAACGAGTGGCAATCGCCCGTTCGCTAGTGAATAACCCCTCGCTGGTGCTGGCGGATGAACCCACCGGTAACCTTGACCAGCGCAATGCCGATAGCATCTTCAATCTGCTGGGTGAATTGAATGTCCGTCAGGGGACGGCATTTTTAGTGGTCACCCACGATTTGCAATTGGCGAAGCGAATGAGTCGCCAGTTGGAGATGCGTGACGGCCAACTACAGCAGCACTTGACGTTGGTGGGGGCCGAGTAATGGGCGTTTCGCCACTTTCACTGTTAATCGGTTTGCGTTTTAGCCGTGGTCGTCGTCGCGGCGGCATGGTGTCGTTAATCTCGGTGATTTCAACCTTGGGTATCGCCTTGGGCGTTGCGGTGTTGATCGTCGGCTTAAGTGCAATGAACGGTTTCGAACGTGAGCTAAAAAACCGCATTTTAGCGGTAGTACCACACGGTGAGATTGCAGTGGTTAATCAGCCGTTCAGTGGCTGGCCAGAGACTTTGCAACGTATTGAAAAAGTACCCGGTATTGTGGCTGCGGCTCCTTATATCAACTTTACCGGCTTGATCGAAAACGCAACGCAATTGCGCGCGGTATCGGTTAAAGGGGTCGATCCTGAAGCCGAACAGCATCTTAGTGCCTTACCCAGTTTTGTGCTTGGCAATGCTTGGGCGAATTTCAAAGCCGGTCAGCAGCAGATTATTTTAGGTAAGGGGCTGGCAGATGCTTTGGGGGTTAAACAGGGCTCATGGCTGACGGTGATGATCCCCAATAGCGACCCTGAAATGAAGCTGCTGCAACCCAAACGTATTCGCTTGCAGGTCGCGGGCATTTTTGAGCTTAGTGGCCAGTTGGATCATAGTCTGGCATTGGTGCCTTTGGCTGATGCCCAGCAATATTTAGAAATGGGTGACAGTGTCACTGGTCTCGCCATCAAGGTAGATGACGTCTACAACGCCAACAAACTGGTACGCAGCGCGGGTGAAGTGACCAATGCTTATGTGTATATCAGTAGTTGGATTGGGACTTACGGCTATATGTACCGTGATATCCAAATGATCCGTACTATCATGTATTTAGCTATGGTACTGGTGATCGGCGTGGCCAGTTTTAATATTGTGTCCACGCTGGTTATGGCAGTTAAAGATAAAAGCAGCGATATTGCGGTACTGCGTACCTTAGGGGCCAAAGATGGCCTGATACGCGCCATTTTTATCTGGTATGGCTTATTGGCGGGGCTTATCGGCAGTGTCAGCGGGGCGGTGGTGGGGGTGATTGTCTCTCTGCAATTGACCAACATTATCCGTGGGCTGGAAACGCTGATCGGGCATCAATTTTTGTCCGGCGATATCTACTTTATCGATTTCTTGCCCTCAGAGCTGCATTGGTTTGATGTGGCCTGCGTATTGGCAACGGCACTGGTGCTGAGTTTAATCGCCAGTTGGTATCCGGCCCGTCGAGCCAGCCGTATTGACCCAGCACGGGTATTGAGTGGGCAGTAGCATGTATCCATTAGCCTAAGAAATGGGCGTTGCTGGTGGGGAGAGATCCTCCTGCGGCGGCAAGTTCAAAGGTACAATAATAAATAAGGGCGAGCTTATGTACTACGGTTTTGATATGGGCGGCACCAAGATAGAGTTAGGCGTTTTTGATGCCAACCTACAGCGAATCTGGCATAAGCGAGTCCCTACACCGCGCGAAGACTATCAGCAATTACTGCAAGTATTACAAAGTTTGACGTTGGAAGCCGATGCCTATTGTGGCGTTAAAGGCAGTGTGGGTATCGGTATCCCCGGTTTACCTAATGCTGACGATGGCACCGTATTTACTGCTAACGTGCCAGCGGCGATGGGGCAATCATTACAGGGCGACCTTTCCCAACGGATTCAGCGCGAAGTTAGAATTGATAATGATGCTAACTGTTTTGCGCTTTCCGAAGCTTGGGACCCGGAATTTCGTCACTATCCAACGGTTCTGGGTTTGATTCTTGGCACCGGTGTGGGGGGCGGGCTTATCGTCAATGGCAGTATTGTTGGTGGTCGCAATCATATTACCGGTGAATTTGGTCATTTCCGCTTGCCGGTTGATGCGCTGGATATTCTGGGAGCCGATATTCCGCGAGTACCTTGTGGTTGCGGCCATAATGGTTGTATCGAGAATTATATTTCTGGGCGTGGCTTTGAATGGATGTACCAACACTTCTATCAACAATCCTTGTCCGCGATTGATATTATTACCAACTATAATGCTGGTGAATCTAAAGCTGTGGCGCATGTTGAACGCTTTATGGATGTGCTGGCGGTATGTTTGGGTAATTTATTGACGATGCTGGATCCCCATTTAGTGGTGATTGGCGGTGGTTTGTCTAATTTCGAGCAGATCTATCAGGAACTGCCAAAACGTTTACCGCAGCACTTATTACGAGTGGCCCGATTGCCACGCATTGAAAAAGCGCGTTATGGTGATGCGGGCGGCGTTCGTGGCGCTGCTTTTTTACATTTATCTGAATAATATAACGACAATATCCAAATGTAGATTGACAGGATATTAAAAAGGAAAAAGTTATGCGCATTCGCCATCGGCTATGTCGGTTTCGCAAGAATAAGCATTTGCGGCATCAACGTTTTCGCTCCCGTATTTTTCATCGGGATAGTGCGGCAGTATCAGAAATGAAGAAGCCGTTTGTGGTGGTTCTTACTGGGGCTGGTATCTCGGCTGAATCAGGGATCCGGACGTTCCGTGCTGCGGATGGTTTGTGGGAAGAGCATCAGGTAGAGGATGTCGCGACGCCAGAAGGGTATCGCCGAGATCCAGAGTTAGTTCAGGCTTTCTATAATGCGCGCCGCCGCCAGCTACAGCAGCCAGAAATTGCACCCAATGCTGCTCATTTCGCACTCGCTGATTTAGAGGCCGTGCTGGGCGATAACTTTGTACTGGTGACGCAAAATATTGATAACTTGCATGAGAGAGCTGGCAGTAAGCGAGTTATCCATATGCATGGTGAGCTGCTAAAAGTGCGCTGCACGCAGTCGGGCCAAGTATTGGACTGGCCGGGTGACCTCAGCGCTGATGAACGTTGTCATTGCTGCCAATTCCCATCACCATTGCGACCGCATATTGTGTGGTTTGGCGAGATGCCCATGGGGATGGATGAAATCTATCAAGCACTGGCCGCAGCTGACTTCTTTATCTCTATTGGCACCTCCGGCCATGTCTATCCAGCCGCCGGTTTTGTTCATGAGTCAAGCTTGCACGGGGCTCATACCGTCGAGCTAAATCTGGAACCCAGTCAGGTAGAAAGCCAGTTTGATGAAAAACACTACGGTCTGGCTAGCAAAATCGTACCAGAATATGTGCGTGAGTTTTTGACTACACGAGGCGAGAATCGTCAGGGCGATTAATTTATCCTTCTTAATTGGAGCCGCAGCGTTGTTCGCGGCTCTCAATTATTCGGCCCATCCATGGGCCTCACCTCTTCGAGGCCGCTGCAAGCAGCGTTCAAATCTGCTCCCGGCAGATTTGTCACCCAAATCACTGACTTGTCGTTGACCTTATTTGGATAGACTCATTGGGATGTATTCGTTTGCTGCCTAGCTGCAACACCAATTACTTTGGATAACATCCTTCTTAGTTGGGGCCGCGGCGTGGTTCGCGGCTCTCAATTATGTGGATCATTTAAGTGAGATTGGCGGATAAATAAGCGAAACTCCTTGCTGACTGATGAATAAATCACCAAGCACAGTTTTCACGATGCACCTTATTATTCTGGCTTAAGTTTGTCTAAAGCTGACCTGACGCAATATTTGATCACGATCACTTCCCCATAATGATATTCACTATTATGAGGGTGGGAACCATGGACAAATTACTCGACCGCTTTTTCAACTATGTTTCTTTTGATACACAAGCAAAAGCCAATGTAAAATCCGTGCCGAGCACTGAAGGGCAGCGCAAGCTTGCTCAGGCGTTACAACATGAGTTACAGACGCTGGGCTTTTCTCAGGTTAGCTTGAGTGACCATGGCTGCGTGATGGCAACATTGCCAGCAAATGTTTCCTGGCCGGTCCCCACCATTGGTTTTATTGCCCATCTTGATACCTCCCCCGACTTCTCGGGGAAAAATGTGAATCCGCAGATTGTCGAAAACTACCGTGGTGGTGACATCGCCCTGGGCATGGGGGACGAAGTGTTGTCTCCGGTAATGTTCCCGGTATTGCATCAGTTGCTCGGGCACACATTAATTACCACCGACGGAAAAACCTTACTGGGTGCCGATGACAAAGCCGGCATTGCAGAAATTATCACCGCGATGGTGCGTTTAAAGCATAACAATGTTCCTCATGGGGATATCCGCATTGCTTTTACGCCGGATGAAGAAGTGGGGAAAGGTGCGCGCTTCTTTGATGTGGCAGAATTTGATGCTCAGTGGGCTTATACCGTGGATGGCGGTGGTGTCGGCGAGTTAGAGTTTGAAAACTTTAATGCGGCGTCAGTGACCATTAAGATTGTGGGTAATAATGTGCACCCCGGTAGCGCCAAGGGAGTGATGGTGAATGCATTATCACTGGCAACCCGTTTTCATCAGGAATTGCCTGCGGATGAAACCCCGGAACGCACTGAAGGTTATGAAGGTTTTTACCACCTACAAAACATCAAAGGCACTGTTGAACGGGCGGAAATGCACTATATCGTGCGAGATTTTAACCGCGATGGTTTTGAAGCACGCAAGAAGAACATGGTGGATATTGCCAAGCGGATAGGCAAAGGTTTGCATCGTGACTGTTATATCGAAATCGTTATGGATGACAGTTATTACAATATGCGTGAGCATATTATTAAGCATCCGCATATTATCGAACTGGCACAGCAGGCAATGCGAGATTGTGATATCACGCCGATTATGAAGCCAATCCGCGGTGGCACTGATGGCGCGCAGCTATCTTTCATGGGGCTACCTTGCCCAAATATCTTTACTGGCGGTTATAATTATCATGGTAAACATGAGTTTATTACGCTGGAGGGGATGGAAAAAGCGGTTGCGGTTATCATGCGGATTGCAGAACTGACGGCTAAACAAGCCAAAGAGGCCTAAGTTTGGCAGCCCGATTAAAAACGCCCCGTTTATCGGGGCGTTTTTGTATCTAAGCGGCAGATATTAGTCGTTAAAATACCAGTAACCGCTGTTCACTAATGCAGTCAACATCGCCAGGAACGACGCATCTTCCAGTGCTTCCCCCAGTTTTGCCGAGTCAATGCTGTAGTGCTGGCACAATGCATCAGCCGCCTGTAAATGCGGCGTATCAATCAGTTCACCGTTAGCAAAACACTGCTGGCCAATGCGAAGCACGCGCAGGCCACTAAGACGTTGTAATTCTTCACCTTGCTGGAGCAATTCATAAACATCCCCAGCCTGATAAGGCGGTTCTGGTGGTGCCAGATCCAGCTCATGACGGGATTGCGAGATAAATTCGCCAAACCAGTTTTGGAAATCCTCAGGCTGCTGGACTAAATCCAACATCATCGCCCGCAGCTTATCGACTTCCTGTGCTTTAATTTCTGCCGGATGCTCTCGCAGTTGTAAGTCTGGGTCACTGTAGCGGTAGCTGCCTAACTCACGCGAAAGGACATAATCAGCAAAGCCGCTGACCAATTCTCGCGCATTAGGTGCGCGGAAACCAACCGAGTAATTTAATGCATTTTCAAGCGCATAGCCTTCATGAGGAAAGCCCGGCGGAATATAGAGAATATCACCCGGCTCCATTTCTTCATCAATAATGGCGTCGAAAGGCCCCACTTGCAGTAAGTCTGGGTGTGGGCAATGTTGCTTCATTTCTGTTTTTTCACCGACTCGCCAGCGGCGACGGCCAGTACCTTGAATGATAAAGACATCATACTGGTCGAAATGTGGACCAACACCGCCACCCGGAACGGAGAAAGAGATCATTAAATCATCCATACGCCAATCTGATAGCGGGCGGAATGGGCGCATTAACGCGGCGGCTGGCTCATGCCAATGGTCTACGGCTTGCACCAGAAGCGACCAGTTGGTTTCACCTAAATGATCAAAACTCTCGAATGGGCCGTGACTGACTTGCCAGCGGCCATCTTCATGACTTACCAGACGGCTGTCTACTTCATTTTCCATCGCCAAGCCAGCAAGCTCATCAGGCGAGAGTGGGTCAATAAAGTTTTTAAAACCACGTTTGAGGATAACCGGGCGTTTCTGCCAATAACGTTGCAGAAAATCAGGCCAGTCGAGATCGAGTTGATAATCCATGTTTATTCCAGGAAAGGGGGTGAACTTGCCAGTGATTATAACGGATGCCTGCCAACAGTATCAGGTACTAACCGGCAAATTTTATTAATCAGTGTGATAATCATGTTGCTGGCCAAAGGTCACCATCATTCTTGCTCCCCCCAAGGGGCTTTCAGTGATGGTTATCTTACCTTGATACTGTTCAATAATTTCGGCTGCAACAGATAATCCCAGACCTTGGCCGGGGCGTAAAGTATCGACTCGTTGGCCCCGCTGGAAAATTAACTGCCGCTTACTTTCAGGGATACCCGGCCCATCGTCGTCAACGACAATAGTCAGTTGTTTTTCAGAGTGCAGGGCGGTTATTTCAACGAACTCCAGACAGTATTTACAGGCATTTTCCAGAACATTGCCCATCACTTCCATAAAGTCGTTTCGCTCACCAAGGAAGGTCACTTCAGGCGAGATATCGAGCGTGAGTACCACACCTTTGCGCTGATAAACTTTATTCAGCGCACTGCACAGACTGTCGAGCAGGGCAGGGACCGAGTGAATTTCACGGATTAATACATTATGTTCGGAGCGCATACTGGCACGGTGCAAATAATAGCCAATTTGCTGAGAAATACGGCTTATCTGCTCCAGCATAATTGGCTCGACTTCTTCAATGGTGGTTTGCTTACCGGTACGCAAAGAGCGCAACGTGGTTTGTAATACCGCCAATGGAGTTTTGAGACTATGGGTGAGATCCGACAGCGTAGTGCGATATTTGGTATAGCGCTGGCGCTCATTGGTTAACAAGATATTGAGATTTCGCACCAAACTTTGCAATTCACGCGGGGGATTCTCATCCAATTGCTCGCGCTCGCCTTTCTCTAGCTGACTTATCTGGCTGACTAATGCCTTAATTGGCCTTAAGCTCCAATAAGCGGCTAGCCACAGTAACGGGACAACTAACAGTAAGTTAGCCAGTAAAACATAGCTGAACCAATTCCAAACCAAGTCTGAACGCTGCAACTCTTGTGGGATAGTATCGACGACAACAATACTGAGTTGTGGCAAGCGGGAGGTGGCTGGGTAAGTATTGACCGAGACGGAGTGTGTTAACGCGCTGCTGTCGGTATCGTCATATTTTTTCAGCTGATCTTGGGCTTTGGGGTTATCACCTAGCATCATGCTACTGATATGCGTCCCGGTATCAAGCTCGTAGAAGCCCGGTTTTTGTAGCCAGCTTTTTTCGATATGAGATTCAAGTTCAGGGACATGGCGCTGACGCCAGAGAATATTGCCATCTTTATCGTAAATCAGGACCAGCGTAGGAATATTCAGTTCAAGTTCGGGAGGCACCGAGATGCTGAGTTTGTTGTCATGCCACTGCGCCAGACTGAAAAATAAATTACTCTCGCCGCGATGTGCGCTGAAGGTATTTTTATCAAAGCTGACAATATAGCCGACGACAGCAACCATACCATAGGATAGCGACAGCGCTAAGATGACACCTGCTGTCGCCATAAGAAAGCGAGCACGAAGGGAGAACGGTTTACTATTTTTCCTGAGCATGTTGTCTAGTTGGCGTCAAAACGGTATCCCTGACCACGGATGGTCGTAATCACTTCACCCTCATGTTCCGCTTGCAGTTTTTTACGTAAACGGCCCATAAGTACATCAATAGTATGGCTTTCACGCAGTTCTGCATCAGGATAGAGCTGCAGCATTAAGGTATCTTTACTCACCACTTTGCCAGCATTACGAATAAGAGTTTCGATAATGGTGTATTCGAAGGCAGTCAGTTTAATTTGTTGTTGATTGACAGACAGCTCGCGTCGCGAGAGATCAATCTGAAATGGCGGAAAATCAATAACTTGAGATGCCAGGCCGATATTGCGTCGCATCAATGCCTGTATCCGCGCAATAACTTCTTCCAGATGAAAAGGCTTGGTCACATAATCATCGGCACCAGCTTCCAGCACGGCGACTTTATCTTGCCAGCTTTCGCGGGCAGTCAGCACCAGAATCGGCAAATTAGTCTGATGACTACGCCAGCGACGGATAAGGCTTAATCCATCTTCACCCGGTAAGCCAAGATCGATAATTGCGATATCTGGAGCATGTTCCTGTAAGAAATAGTCTGCCTCTTTGGCATCTTCCGCTGCATCAACTTGATGGCCCATCTCGCGCATTTGCACGGTGAGGTGGTGACGCAACAAAGCATTATCTTCGACAACCAGAACCCGCATACCACATTCCTCGATATTCGTTAACCGGGTAATCTAATATTACCCGACAAGTAAAAATTAAAACAGTTACTTAGAAGTTGTAACGTAAACCTACCTGCATAGCTTGGTCGTTGACTTTCCAGTTATGGTAGGTATAGCCGACTTCTGCAGCAAGGCTTTGTGTTAATGCATAATCTGTCATGACCCGCGCTTCATGGAAGGCACGGCCATCATAGTTTGCTATGCGGTAAGCAACGTCCAGACCAATATCTTGGGACAACTTGCTTTTGATGCCGACTTCGCCGGTAGCACTGTTATAAGTATTGGTTTTTTTACCGTTTTTGCTGGCATCAAATACCATGGCGTGGCGACTGCCACCAACTAAGGTATAAAAATCAATATTAGGCGAGAAAGCAAAATGGTAGCCCAGTCCAAGTACGGCTTCTGCCAAACCACGGTCACCATTAGCAATGCTGTTTATACGACCATCAATAAACAGGTCATTATCAAAGCCATAACCACCGTTAAGGTAAATCCCACCCATATCTCGGTTACCGACATGGCTGTAATTATTTTGGTCAAATTGCTTATCGAAACGTGCATTATTGCTGATGGAACCGTATTGCAAACCACCAGCAACATAGGTGTAATCAGCCGCCATGGTGGCAGTAGAGGTTCCCAACAAGGCAAGTGTGAGTAGTGTTTGCTTTAACATAATGATAATAGCTCCTGCGGTTATAACGTCCTTTTGACATCGCGAGTATTATCAATGACAACGACTAAACCGGGGCTAAACAGGGGCCGCGCACAAGGGAATAAGAAAAGAGAGGGGATATACAGGTGACATTGACCCGCCACCTGTATGTAAGATTATAATATTACTTCAATTCATCGACCATGGTTGTCGCGCGACCAATATAATTGGCCGGAGTCATGGCTTTTAAGCGGATTTTCTCTTCTTCTGGCAGTGCCAGGCTATCGATAAATGCCTGCATACCCGCCGCATCGACACGTTTACCGCGCGTCAATTCTTTCAGTTTTTCATACGGTTTTTCAATGCCATAGCGGCGCATTACTGTTTGGATAGGTTCCGCCAGAACTTCCCAGTTATGGTCCAATTCTTCCAACAGGTGCGCTTCGTTGACTTCCAATTTGCTAATGCCTTTCATGGTCGCCTGATAGGCAATCACGGCATAACCCAAACCGACGCCCAAGTTACGTAACACCGTGGAGTCTGTCAGGTCGCGCTGCCAGCGTGAAACCGGCAATTTGCTCGCCAGATGACCGAGTACAGCGTTAGATAGCCCAAGGTTACCCTCGGAGTTTTCGAAGTCGATCGGATTGACTTTGTGCGGCATGGTGCTGGAGCCAATTTCGCCCGCAATGGTTTTTTGCTTGAAGTGATTCAGTGCAACATAACCCCAGATATCACGGTCAAAATCGATCAGGATGGTATTGAAACGCGCCACACAATCAAACAATTCGGCAATGTAGTCGTGAGGCTCGATTTGCGTAGTGTATGGGTTCCAGTTGATCCCAAGCGATGTCACAAAACTTTCACTGAACTGATGCCAGTCAACTTCAGGATAAGCCACGATGTGGGCATTATAGTTACCCACTGCGCCGTTGATTTTCCCTAAAATTTCC
The DNA here is from genome assembly GCF_902170305.1 of Yersinia alsatica. Lineage (GTDB taxonomy): Bacteria > Pseudomonadota > Gammaproteobacteria > Enterobacterales > Enterobacteriaceae > Yersinia > Yersinia alsatica. The sequence goes on from NZ_CABHWW010000026.1 coordinate 580,930, forward strand.
ACTTGGGACAGTTGGCGGAACTGGCGCTCCATGCGGTAAGCCACGTTCGCGAATTCTTTACCGATCGTGGACGGGGTCGCCGGCTGGCCGTGGGTACGAGACAACAGTGGTAAGTCGCGGTACTGGTGCGCCAGAGCTTTAATCGAATCAATAATCTGGCGCCACATTGGCAATACCACTTCCTGACGGGCAGTTTGTAGCATCAATGCGTGGGACAGGTTATTGATATCTTCTGAAGTACAAGCAAAGTGGATGAATTCAGATACCGCATGCAGCGCCGGGACGCTTTCCACTTTCTCTTTCAGGAAGTATTCAACCGCTTTCACATCATGGTTAGTGGTGCGTTCAATGGTTTTGATGCGTTGTGCATCTTGCTCATTGAATTCTTGCACGATCTTATCAAGGTAAGCGTTTGCGTTTGCATCAAAAGCGGGAACTTCTTTGATTTCTGCACAGGCGGCCAGTTTTTGCAGCCAACGTACTTCGACCTGCACGCGGAATTTCAGCAAACCGAATTCGCTAAAGATTGGGCGCAGTGCGCTGACTTTGTCGCCGTAGCGTCCATCAATAGGGGAAACGGCGGTCAGTGAGGATAATTCCATCGGTGGCAACTCCTGAGGAAGGATTTCAATTATGAGCAAGAATACTCTGCGCCTGCTTAAACAGACGATTTCGTGAGAACATTAACTGCAAGCGGCTTCCGCCGACTTGTTGCCAAAGCACGGCTGAGCGGATACCCGCCAGCAGGGCGGCACGAACTTTTGCCTGCACCAATGTGCTTTGTAAAATAGCAGGTGAACCTGTCACCTGAATACGAGGGCCAAGCGGGCTGATAACATCAGTATAAATGGCGGCCAGCGAACTCATCATGGTTTCGGATTCAAGATCGAAATGTGCCAGTTGGCGATCAAGCTGGCTAATACGCGTGCCTAGGGTATTCATGGCTGATTTATTGGCATTAAGTTTTCTTTCTAACACCATCAGGCTCAGGGTATAGCGGGTCAATTCAGCGGCTGGCCCCTGACGATTGGCATTTAAGACACTTTGCAACGTTTCCAGCCCCATCTTCAGGGATTGTTCGTTGCCGCCATATACCGCCAGCGTTGAGGGTGGGTTAGTTTGTAACAACCCGCCCAGCACGGTATTTAATGCATCATTATCGCATTGGCCTTCATGGGCCAATTGCTGAACCAAGCGAGCTGACTGGCAGATCCCTGCTAATGCCAACGTAATATCGTAATAATTTTTCGCCACGGTTACTCCTGTAAGATTGCCGACTTGGTTGATGACATATTTAGCTTGCTACTGAGCCCGCCAGTGGATAGCGCTCTTCAATAATCCCGCCGCCGAGGCAGACTTCACCTTGATAGAAGACCGCAGACTGTCCGGGAGTTACCGCCGCGACGGGCTCATCAAAGCGAACTTCAACACGTTCGTCATCCAGTGGCGTGACGGTGCAAGGAATATCCTGCTGGCGATAACGGGTTTTCACCACACAGCGGAAAGCCTCTGTTACCGGCTCTCTGTCAACCCAGTGCAGCTGTTGAGCAATCAGGCCAACAGACATTAAACGCGGATGTTCATGCCCTTGAGCAACCACCAAGATGTTATTGGCGACATCTTTATCCACAACATACCATGGGTCATCGCCGCCATCTTTGGTGCCACCGATACCTAAGCCTTTGCGCTGGCCCAGCGTGTGGTACATCAAACCCTGATGCTCACCCATATGCTGACCATCAACCGTCATAATAGGGCCGGGTTGAGCCGGGAGGTAGCGCCCCAAGAAGTCACGGAATTTGCGCTCGCCAATAAAGCAGATACCGGTAGAGTCTTTTTTCTTCGCGGTAACCAACTCTAGCTGTTCGGCAATGCGACGAACTTCGGGCTTTTCTAGCTCACCCACCGGGAACAAACTCTGAGCGAGCTGTTCATGACTTAAGGTGTAGAGGAAGTAGCTTTGGTCTTTATTGCCATCCAAACCGCGTAATAAGCGGCTTTTGCCATTAACATCCTGACGGCGAACATAATGGCCGGTAGCGATGTAGTCCGCCCCCAAATCTTCGGCAGCGAACTCAAGGAAAGCTTTAAATTTGATTTCTTTATTGCACAGAATATCGGGGTTAGGTGTGCGCCCGGCTTTATACTCTTCCAGGAACAATTCAAACACGTTATCCCAGTACTCTGCGGCAAAATTGACGGTGTGCAACTCCATGCCCAGCTTGTCGCATACTGCTTGAGCATCGGCCAAATCGGTCGCTGCTGAGCAATACTCTTCGTCATCATCTTCTTCCCAGTTCTTCATGAACAAACCGGCAACTTGGTAACCCTGTTGCTGGAGCAGGTAAGCGGAAACGGAAGAATCGACACCGCCGGACATACCGACGATTACTTTTTTCTGGCTGTTATCTGACATGGGAGTCTCACTAACGTAAATACCAAACGATTGGATGAAGGTTATAAGGTTGCATTACCCGAATAACTTTCCAACACTGGTTGGGCATTATAAAAACAAGCGCCGGATTTTATCACGTTGATTGCGTTGCTGCATGGTAGATTCGCAATTACCTGAATAAATCAAATCTGCTTTTTATAGCGGCCAATTAAATGCACCAACCAGATCAAGGGAATAACGCTCTGGTTGCTGATAACAGCGGATACTTTCTGCAACCAAAGGGGAGCGCAAATTAGACGACTGCAGTATTTCATCGGCTGTGAGCCACAAACAGCAATCAATATCACTGTCGTGGGGCTCTGTTGGTAATTGTTCTTGTAATTCAATGACAAAAGCAAAACGTAAAAATGGTGTTTTATCGGGAGCCAGCCATTGATGCATGCGCAGAAAAGAGTGCGGAGTAGCACGAATGCCGGTTTCTTCCCACAATTCTCTTTCTGCAGCTTGCAGTAAGGTTTCATCTGCTTCCAAATGACCCGCAGGTTGATTCCATAACTTTTTGCCATTAATTGTCTCTTCGACAACTAAAAATTTGCCTTGCGCATGAACAACGCAAGCGACGGTTACATGGGGCTTAAACATGGTTTATCTCCTTCCATTCGCCTGGCTGTAGGTTACCAAGGCTTAAATTTCCCATACTAAAACGTATCAGGCGCAGGGTAGGGAAGCCAACATGGGCTGTCATTCTGCGAACTTGCCGGTTACGACCTTCAAAAAGTGTGATTTTCACCCAACTGGTTGGAATGCTTTTACGTTCTCTGATGGGCGGATTTCGAGGCCATAGCCATTCAGGCTCATCAACCAACTCGGCTCCGGCGGGCAAGGTCGGGCCATCTTTTAAGCTGATACCTCGTCTTAATTGCATGAGTGCGTCATCCCCCGGTACCCCCTCGACTTGCACAAAATAGACCTTGCCGGTTTTTTGGGCCGGTTGTGTGAGCTTGGCTTGTAACTTGCCATCATTAGTTAATACCAGCAAACCTTCACTATCACGATCAAGACGTCCTGCGGCATAAACATCATTAAAAGGGATGAATTCCTTCAAAGTGGCGCGCCCAGCCTCATCTGTAAATTGAGGTAACACATCAAAAGGCTTGTTGAATAACAGGACTCGCCGTGGGGAGACGGGCTTCCCCGGCTTAGCCGCTACATTGGTGCTGAATCGGTTAACTTTGTGATTTTTAACAGAGAATTTATTCATGATTATTGCGATTCCGAATGATTAGCGCATTATACCTCAATCCGTTTCGGATTGGCGCGGAGCGAATATTCAAGTAGTATTGACACGAATCTTACAAGGCATTAACAAAATTGCGCTGAAGGAGAGGTTGATGGAAAGCAAAGTCGTTGTTCCGGCAGAAGGTAAGAAAATTACTGTCGATGCTCAGGGTAAACTGGTTGTTCCGCATAATCCGATCATTCCATTTATTGAAGGTGACGGCATTGGCGTTGATGTAACTCCAGCCATGATTAACGTGGTCGATGCCGCGGTTAAGAAAGCCTATAAAGGTGAGCGTAAAATCTCCTGGATGGAAATCTACACCGGCGAGAAATCCACCCATGTTTATGGCAAAGATGTTTGGCTGCCAGAAGAAACATTGGATCTGATTCGTGACTACCGTGTAGCAATTAAAGGCCCGTTGACCACGCCAGTAGGCGGCGGTATTCGTTCTCTGAACGTTGCTTTGCGCCAACAACTCGATTTGTATGTGTGCCTGCGTCCAGTACGTTATTACGAAGGTACTCCAAGCCCGGTAAAACACCCTGAATTGACTAACATGGTGATCTTCCGCGAAAACGCAGAAGACATCTATGCGGGTATCGAATGGAAAGCCGGTTCACCAGAAGCTGAGAAAGTAATTAAGTTCCTGCGTGAAGAGATGGGCGTGAAGAAAATCCGTTTCCCTGAACAATGTGGTATTGGTGTAAAACCTTGTTCAGAAGAAGGGACCAAGCGTTTGGTTCGTGCTGCAATTGAGTATGCAATTACCAACGATCGTGAATCAGTAACTCTGGTTCATAAAGGCAACATTATGAAATTCACCGAAGGCGCATTTAAAGACTGGGGTTACCAGTTAGCGCGTGAGGAATTTGGTGGTGAGCTGATCGACGGCGGCCCTTGGGTTAAAATCAAGAACCCAAACAATGGCAAAGATATTATTGTTAAAGATGTCATTGCCGATGCCTTCTTGCAGCAAATTCTGCTGCGCCCTGCTGAATATGATGTTATTGCCTGTATGAACCTGAACGGCGATTACATTTCTGACGCATTGGCTGCACAGGTTGGCGGTATTGGTATTGCCCCAGGTGCCAACATTGGTGATGAGTGTGCTCTGTTTGAAGCCACCCACGGCACGGCACCAAAATATGCCGGTCAGGACAAAGTCAACCCAGGCTCTATCATTCTGTCCGCAGAAATGATGTTACGTCACATGGGCTGGTTCGAAGCGGCTGATTTGATTATCAAAGGCACCGAAGGCGCAATTCAGGCCAAGACCGTGACTTACGATTTCGAACGTCTGATGGACGGCGCTAAACTGTTGAAATGCAGTGAATTCGGCGACGCCATTATTCAACACATGTAATTCTGCTGTTGATGTCATATCTCACGGGGGCTTCGGCTTCCGTGAGTTTTTAGTACCCGTCCCAACTCTTCTGCAAAACCTCGCTGCAACATAATCTAGCAATACTGATATGGGCTTACCGCTCAATTTTCACAGAAGAAAACAAAAATGATCAATCACTTGTTATCCGCGCCCTGTCACTATTGACACATTAATGTGAAGAAAATATTTGACTGATTATGGTAACTCTTTATCCTTTACCGCAAAGTTACTGGGCATAACAATGCCATTTATTCTTACTGAGTTTATTAAATCGTCAGTATTCAAGAAATTATAAAAATTTATTTTTATTTTCTCTCTTAAAACAGAGGCTTATATTGTGACAAAGGATGTAGAGATCGTTAAAGCACGGCATCCGTTAGATAAGCAGCACATCAAGTTGTCTTATGTAACTCATTTTTACTGTAATCAGGGAAATATGGATTCCGTTGAGTCCTTGTTGAAGGAATATGAATCTTATCCTGACGATATTAAGGATGCAGTCGAATTTGTCATCGTTGATGATTGCTCACCACTAGAGTATGAAGTTAAAGATTATGACTTGAATTTCACGTGGTTACGAATTACCACTGATATTCAATGGAATCAGGCGGGTTCCCGCAACCTTGGGGTGACTTATGCCAAATCAGACAAAATAATCATTACCGATTTAGATTGTCTGCTGCCTGAAGATACCATGCGCTATCTGGTTAATGCCCGTAATCCGGGGCGTTCACTGTACCGTATCTACCGTACAGATGAAAAAACCGGCAAAGCCTATCGTGGTCACCCTAACTTGTTCTTCATGTCCAGAGCCCGATTCTTCAGACTTTATGGTTATGATGAAGAGTTTGCTGGCCATTATGGTTCGGAAGATTACCGTTTTGTGAAATTCCACAAAGACCACGGCAGCACGCCGCGCTATTTGCCTAAACAATACCGATGTATCGAACGTAATGTTGATAGGAAGAAAAGCTACCATTCTCTGGATCGTGACCTGACGTATAACGCGCCGATTGATGACCGGAAGAAAAGTGAAATTGCCAGATTTGGTGCGGAATATGGCCACAGTAGAATATTCCTTAACTTTAATTGGGAAATCAAAAAAGTGCATTCACGTCCACCGACAGTGCCGCCACGTAAGATCTGGTGGCGACCATTATGGTGGTTCCGTTACTTGTTCCGATCACTCGCAGCATAACGGCACATAGAGTTAAAAAGTCACATAGCCAACTATTACCCAATGGTTGGCTATGGCGTAAATAGGGCTGTGACGCTCGAAGAATGAGTGTTAAACAGTTGTTACTGGTTATTAATCTGAAGTGAGTGACTTATGATTTCTCCTGCCTCTTTGCCAGGCTCACCCCCCGCGCATCGATATGTTGGCACGCTGTCTTGTGCAACTGCATTTCTGTTAGGTATTGGTCTACCCACTTCTAATTTCATCATGAACTTGTCGCTGGTCTTGGCGGTTATCTGTTTACTGCTGAGCCGCGATACCCGCTATGTCAAAGAGTTGGCCAAGAATCCGCTGATTTGGTTGCCAGCACTGATGGTGGTGCTGTTGGCAATATCCTTGCTCTGGCATCACAATCTGTACGGCAAAGTGATGGTCAGTAAATATTCTAAGCTATTGTATATCTTGCCATTAGCGATGTTTTTTGTTCTTTCCCGCTCACTTGCTGGCTATTTTGCCAAAGGTTTTTTACTGGCGAATGCTGTTATTCTGGCCGCCAGTCTGTGGGTGGGTGTCTTGCATATGCCATTGGGCCATATTGATCCGCTCAATCCGTCAGTATTCAAATTACAAATTACCCATAATTTCTTTATGGCCTTGGCGGCGGTGATATGGCTTTCTCTGGCATTTAGAAATCATGGGCTTAAGCGCTGGGGCTATGCATTGTTAGTGTGTCTGGCTATCTATAACATTGTGTTTATGGTGCAGGGCAGGACTGGCTATGTTGCATTAGCGGCAACCTTTGGGGTGTGGGGACTATTATCGCTATCAACCCGTCAGCGTCTGGGGATGGTGGTTTGTGCATTGGTCGTCGGCGTTATTGTGCTGATGGTGCCAAATCGGGCAGTTGACCGGTTGCATCAAGGGGTCACAGAGATTCAAACTTGCCTGACTGTCAGTGAGGGGAATGCAGATGTGTCTTGCGACTCCTCAATGGGCGCTCGCACTGCATTTATGCTTGAGTCGATAAAGTTGATAAAAAAATCGCCTATCTTAGGGCATGGTGCTGGCGGTTTTTGGTACACAAATACACAACTTGGTTATAGCATCAACCCACATAATGAATATCTGATGCAAACTGTTCAGTCGGGAATAGTAGGTTTAGCTTTATTCCTAGGATGGATGTGGTACTTCTTCCGTTCGGCTTGGCGTTTACCTACCCATATTAGAAATGTGCTGGTTGCTTTGCTCGGCGGTTATCTGGCTTGCCATCTGTTCAACTCCTTCTTACTGGACTCGTCGGAAGGGCATTTATTTGTCATCCTCACGGCTATTGTTGCCAGTTATTCGGTGTCGCCGCCCAAAGAGCAGCGAGAAACCAGACAAACAGAATAAAACCCATCTGGATAACGAGAGCGTTAAATCAACAGGTGCCCAAGGTGGCACCTGTTTTTTTATCCACCTAGTTTGCTGCTTCCGGCGGCAAACCAAACCCTAAATTGTTATAACCCTCTTTAAAGCCAAACAACTCGAGAAACTCATAAGCGGTTGAATACATATGATACGGCGAGCAGAACATCCAGACAAAAAGTGACAATAAAACCATAATGGCAACCAGTAGGATTTTATCCAGTAACACTTTTCCTCCTTGTAATATTTAGGCCAGCCTTGAGTCGGTTGGCTTATGGCATCTAATACGCAATGTACAATGACGATAACGTAAAACCATGAAAATTTCATGGCTAGAGTCAGCAAATATGCACTTTTTGCCGCGATGGCAGCTTAACTCTATGCAACTCGTTATTTGTTAGCCTCTTAATGATCTTGATGTCCCTAGTGACGCTTATCACATAAACCAAATGTTAACGTTAACATTGGTGATTAACATCACAATCCTCGCTCGACTGATCTTCTCAAAGTAAAAAGTTAACGTTAACAATGGGTGTAAATCTCCAACAGGACACAGCCATGAAACATTCTGTTCGTAATCAATATCTGATTTTGAGTGGCTTATTGTTTACGTTTTTCTTTACCTGGTCATCGGCATTCTCTTTATTCTCCATATGGCTCAATCAATATGTAGGATTAAAAGGTACCGAAACCGGAGCCACTTTTTCCGCCATTGCCTTAACTGCACTTTGCGCTCAGCCGCTATATGGCGTGATACAAGATAAATTAGGGCTAAAAAAACATCTTTTATGGGCTATTGGTATTTTGCTGCTAATCAGTGGCCCTTTTTTTATTTATGTTTATGCCCCTTTATTGCGCGTCAATATGCTGGCTGGTGCAGTGGTGGGCGGCTTATATATGGGGATGACGTTCTTTGCCGGTATAGGGGCGCTGGAGTCTTATACCGAACGAGTGAGTCGCATTAGTGGGTTTGAGTTTGGCAAAGCCCGGATGTGGGGCTCTCTCGGGTGGGCGGGGGCCACCTTCTTTGCTGGCATGCTGTTTAATATTAATCCCAATATTAATTTCTGGATGGCTTCAGCATCAGCCGCGATATTCCTACTGCTGCTATGGCACTTACATGAAGTTAAAACGGCAGCTATGGGGCAGTTGGAATACGGTAAGAGCAGTGCTCTGACGTTGAGCGATACATTGTCACTCTTTCACATGCCGCGCTTTTGGGCGCTGGTGGTGTTTGTCACCGGTGTAAGTGTTTATAACGTCTATGACCAGCAATTCCCGGTCTATTTCTCTTCACTATTTGCAGACCCGCGTCACGGTAATGAGATGTACGGGTTTCTTAATTCTTTGCAAGTATTCCTAGAGGCTGGTGGCATGTTCCTCGCACCTTTGCTGGTTAACCGCATTGGCGCGAAAAATGGCTTGCTGCTGAGCGGATTAATTATGGCGATGCGTATATTTGGTTCCGGGCTGGCACAAGATGCAGTCACAATCTCATTGATGAAATTGTTACATGCGGTGGAGTTGCCTATTTTGCTCATTGCGATGTTTAAGTATATCGCCGCCAATTTTGACCCGCGTCTGTCAGCCACACTGTATTTGGTGGGATTCCAGTTTATTACCCAAGTCTGTGCCAGCGTATTTTCGCCGTTGGCGGGTAAAGGCTATGACCAGATAGGATTCGCTGATACCTACATGATCATGGGGGGGGTTGTCCTCGGATTAACAGTCATTTCCTGTTTTATGCTGCGCGGCGAATCGCGTACCGATGATCCTTCCCTGCAATTAACCACTAAGTGAGTCACGATGAATTCATTAATTGAGCGGGCAAATGATGCACTGCTAACCTTGGCTTCTCAGGTGGAGCCGAGCTTCTATCCACATTTTCATTTGGCCCCTCCGGCGGGATGGATGAATGACCCAAATGGGCTGATTTTTTACCACGGGCTTTATCATGCATTTTATCAACACCATCCTTATGATGAAAATTGGGGCCCGATGCATTGGGGGCACGCAACCAGTCAGGATATGCTCAGTTGGCAGCATCAGCCTATTGCTCTGGCCCCAGGGGATTCATGGGATAAAGACGGCTGTTTTTCCGGCTGTGCCGTGGATGATAATGGTGTTTTAAGTCTGATCTACACCGGGCATGTGTGGTTAAAAGGTGAGGGTGATGACAGTGCAATTCGCGAGGTACAGTGCCTGGCCACCAGTGAAGATGGGATACATTTTGCTAAGCAAGGTGTAGTGCTGACGCCCCCTGAGGGCATCATGCACTTTCGAGATCCCAAAGTATGGTTCGAGGATGACTATTGGTGGATGGTGGTCGGTGCCCGCGATGCACAGGATCACGGACAGGTGTTGTTATATCGCGCCAGTTCATTGCGGCAGTGGCAATTTATGCAGGTATTAGCCCGGGCAGATGATGGCATGGGGTATATGTGGGAGTGCCCTGATTTCTTCCCATTGGGTAATGAACGGATTTTGATGTTTTCGCCGCAGGGTTTGGTGGCAACCGGTTATCGCCATCGTAATCTGTTCCAGAGTGGGGTGCTGCGCGGCAAGTGGCAACCAGGGGCAGATTTTACGCCCTCTCAACCTTTTGCTGAGCTCGATCATGGCCATGATTTCTATGCACCACAATCTCTGCTCACTCCTGATGGTCGGCGAGTAATTATTGGCTGGCTGGATATGTGGCAATCCCCGATGCCGACAAAAGCCGATAATTGGTGTGGATGCTTAAGTTTGCCACGGGAGCTAAGCCTTGCCCCTCAAGGGCAGCTATTGATGCAACCGCTGCGCGAGGTGGCGGCATTAAGACAAACTGAGCAGCTAATCGCCCCGGCAAGGTTGCAGCAGCGGCAATTTTTGGCTGAAAACTGCCACAGTATGGAGCTGCAACTGAAATGGGATTGTGCCACTAGTGATGCCGAAAAATATGGTTTTCAACTGGGGGATAATCAAGGAAACGGCGGCAGAGTTGCTGTCTATGTGGATAATCAGGCCAATCGGCTGATATTGGAACGATACTATCCGCAGCATGGCTTGACGGGGTATCGCAGTGTGTCATTACCGGCGTCAGGATTACTATCTTTACGTGTATTTATTGATAGTTCCTCGCTAGAGGTATTTATCAATGATGGACAGGCTTGCATGAGCAGCCGTATCTACCCCGCACAGCATGAGCGCTGTTTATCGCTGTTTGCTGAAAATGGTCAGGCGCAATTGCTGGCAGGTAAATTCTGGCGCTTAAATACGGGTGTTCACTATTAAATCGCCGGGAAAATCAGATTGAAGCCCGCTCCAGCAGTGGGCAGGGTAACCGGTGGGTTAAGCGCGATTCACGCCCTTCAATTAAGTGAAGGGCGGCTTCTCGCCCAATATCATAATGAGGAAGTTGAACTGTGGTGAGCGGGGGTAGGAACAGCTCGCCAATACCGACCATATTGTCATAACCCACGACAGCCACTTGTTGTGGAATAGCAATACCTTTAGCCAACAGCACCTGATAAGCCAAAAAAGCGATGCGATCATTGCCGCAAATCAGCACATCAAACTCAGGTTGATTCTCTGGGCAATGGCGGTCTAACAGGGAAATAACATCCTGATAATGTTCATCCCCCCACGCTAAATGACACTGACGTAATTGCGCCATTGGCAACCCAGATTCTTGCCACGCTTTTTCCGCACCGGCCCGCCGCGCCTTACCTGCCAAAGTACACTCGGGGAGATAAATACACAGTGGTCGCTGATATCCTCGGCGCAACACTAATTTCATCGCTTGATATTGGCCATCAAAATCATCAGGAATATAGCTAGGGATTGAATGGATTTCACTGACGCAATTTGCCAGCACAATATTTTTATCTCGCAGGCGGTCGGGGATGGTGACTTGCCGTAACCCCATCGACGTAAAAATAATGCCATCAGGGCGCTGGGCGAGCAGTTGATTAACTGCGCGTTCGCTATCTTCTTGTGACGTCAGATTAACCAGAAAGCTATTCCAGCCAAATTCGCGCGCAGTTAACTCAATGGAGAGTAATATCTCAACTGAAAAAGGGGTGGTAGCGGTATCCCAAGCGAGCACGGCGAGAGTCGAGGTTTTGGTGGTATTGCCGCGCATTTTTCGGGCAGAGAAATCAGGGACATAATTGAGCGCTTCAATGGCCTGCATCACTCGCTGATAAGTTTCCGGGCGCAGTTGTTCTGGGTTATTGATTGCCCGAGAGACGGTCATTAATGAAACTGACGCCAGATGTGCCACTTCTTTCAGCGAAGCCATTACATTCCTCAATGGTTATATTGCCGCTTTCTTTGATTGATTATCGTTTGCTTGTTGGCGTTGATCAACTGCTCAAAATTATTAGGACGCGATCAGTAAAAAGCCCTCAATGGAGAGGGCTGAGGGCTAACGGTTGGCTTTGTCATCAGCCTCATCAAGCAGGCCGTTGGCTATCTTGCTGGCGTCAAGATAACGTGAGGAGTTCAAGATTCCATTAAGGGTCTCTCGGACACTGAACAGAAATTGATCGTTGTCCGACTCATTAGCACATTCAACCATTAATGCGACAAGCAAAGCTTCATGGGCGATCAAATGATCTTCACCAGGTAAGTTTGCATCGGTTTCACCTTGCTGAGCGCGAACAGATGCTGGGTTAATTGATGACATAAAACTCCTTATTTAATAATTGAATAACCACATACCCACTATAGCGGGGTTTCTGTTTATTGCTATGACAGATGAATAGTCTACCATAGTGACCATAACAGATATGCGGGGGGGTGAGCTTGTCTCCTACGTTTATTGGGTTATTTCACTTAGATATCATTTAATAATGACGCCACTTTATTTTCTTCACTTCACTGGCCGATAAATTCGGACCGCGGCAGTCAGGCGTAGGGTGCGGTGAGCCAATTCTTCCGCAGCACCAGCATATTGCTCCACCATGGCGGCATTCTGATGGGTCATTTGATCTAACTGACTAATTGATTGGCTAATTTGACCCAGAGCTTGGGTCTGTTCATGGGTTGAGGTGCTAATTTCACTGATCAGGGTAGAAACCTGACCCGCCTGCTTGACGATATTATCCATGGTCGCCCCGGCATTTTGCACCAGCGTGCTGCCGTCGCGCACCCGCTCTACGCTGGTTTCGATCAAGTGTTTAATCTCTTTCGCCGCAGTGGAGGAGCGCTGCGCCAAATGGCGTACTTCACTAGCAACAACGGCAAAACCTCGGCCTTGTTCACCGGCTCTGGCAGCTTCAACCGCCGCGTTGAGCGCCAAAATATTGGTCTGGAAGGCAATACCTTCAATCACACTGATAATATCGACGATACGATGGCTGGAGTCATTAATCGTCCCCATGGTTTCAATAACCTGATGCATTAACTCGCTGCCTTCCTCAGCCGCATGACTGCTCATCTCTGCCAGTGAGGTTGTCTCGTTCGCGGTATTGGCGCTGTTTTGTACGGTGGCGACCAGCTGTTCAGTCGCACTGACAATGTGCTGTAAGTTCGCGGTAGCCTGTTCCGTCCGAACTTTTAACTCACGATTTCCAGCGGCAATCTCACTGCTGGCGGTATTAATGCCATCAACCTGACCACTGACATCATCGGTTAAAGAGCGAAGATTCAAACCTAACTGATTGACGCTACGCATTAAATAGCCAATTTCATCAACACGGTTTAGCTGAACATAATCACCGGCTTGCCCGGAAGAGACATCTTGCGCCTGTTGTAAAATAGCCGCGATCGGGCGGGCGACCTGACGTTCCAGCCAAAATGAGGTGATTATGCTGCTGGCAAGGGTAACCCCTCCCATAATCAACAGCGGCAAGGCCGTCATCCCCATTACGCCTGCGGCGACAGTGGGCAGCAAGGCAGCGGTCAAGAGTGCACCGCGCAAACGCCAACGCAGTGGTAGCGTTTGAAATAGCGAGAATAAAGAAAGCCAACCGGTGCGGACAATCAAGCCGCGATAGAGCGCAATACGGCGCTGTTTTGCCTTGCCAGAGTTAAAATCAGCATACAGTGCCTCGGCTTGTTTAACCTCTTCGCGGGTTGGTGCAATTCGCACCGAGATATACCCCGTCAATCGGCCATTGTGGCGCAGTGGGGTGGCATTGGCGCGCACCCAGTAATAGTCGCCATTTTTGCGGCGGTTTTTTACCAATGATGACCAAGAAAGCCCGTCATTTAAGGTTTGCCACATATCGGCAAACGCGGCGGGTGGCATCTCTGGGTGTCGCACCACATTATGAGGTTGCCCCAGCAAGTCCTGATATTCAAAACCACTGGCGCGCACAAAGGCGGCATTGGCATAGGCGATATTTCCGTGAGTATCGGTAGTTGATTGCAGGGTGGTATCGCTTCCAATGGGATACTCCTGCCGACTGACAGGCTTGTTGACTCGCATAATAACCTCAGTAAATGGGGGAGTTCCCTGAGCACAGGTAGATACAATAATTACTGACGGTAATCGGCATCCTTAGATAAAACTTTATACTTTTATTTATTAAATTATTAATTCCCCATAAAAGTGCTAAATATTAGTCTCGTTGCACTTATTTAGAGCATTTTTCTTAATTATTTAATGATTAGATAGGTTGAATTTATTATTTATATTTAACTGTGTGCTAGTGTTTTAAATAATATGGAATCAATTTAAATCGTTTAAAAACAATAAATTATATCATATCCCCCCAGGGGCTTAATGATAAACTGATGAGGGTTATAAATGGATGTTCATTTGCTGAACTGTTTATCTACAACTTTGATAAAACATGGGTAAGTTTTACTTAAAAGTTACATAACATGATGTTCATTGAGGGTTTGGTTCGCTACGATTGTTAATTATGATTTTTATAATAATTATTTGTTACAACCCTGGCAGAAATTAATCTAAACAATATTAATTAAGAATAAAGAGATCCCTGCGGTTGCAGGGATAGAGAATTTAAAACATTAAGAAAGTAGCGAATAAAAATTTACTGGAAGTCGAAAGTATTGTGGCTTTTCTTCATTCCCTCGATTTTCATCAGAAAGTTATAGATAGGTGCAATTCGTTTGAAATCTTTGCTCAATATATCAACTAATTGCGCAGAAAATAATGCATCCATATCTCTATGCTGGCTAATGAGTGCCCAGGATTTCTTGTTGTACCAGGCCGCCAACTCTGGCTGCTGGTCTTTAATCAGTGGCCGTTTATAACTTTCACCTTCAATAGAGAAGTTTGGATGAATACATTCAGCTATCTTGAGGAAGTCAGCCGGGGCGCGGAGCAGTTGTTGCCGGAAAAGATCCATGGTGATTCGCGAGGCACTGTAATAACCCAGCCCATAGCGCCACCAATCTGGGCCAAACTCAAAAAAGTAGGTTGGCGCATCAGTCCAGTTTTTACGCGAGCGTTTGAATGTCAGCCACAAGTTATTGCGATAAAGAGATTTGTCATGAGAAAAACGAGTATCCCGGTTCATGCGGGAGATGGTCTTGCCGATCGCCGGACGCGTCTCAAACAATTCATCAATCATCAGCATATCAGAGCTTAAGTCAGTCACCAGTTTTCGCATCGGTTGCAGCAGGTGACTATCATAAATAGCGCGGTGCTCTTCGAACCACTCCTTGTTATTGTTCTGACTAATTTGTTGTAAGAATGTCAGACCATCCTGAGTAAAACCGGTAAATTCACTCATAATATTCCTTTTCTATGCCCCCGTTAAACCGAGCTTCGATGTGAGTTTTGACGTTTTTCATTCACCAGAGGCTACACCGTGACACCAGCCGGTGCCATCTAATTGCGCTATCAATGATGAGGTTCGTGGGGCAGAAGATTCACCATCGCCTTTGATCGCGCATGGGATCACAGTCTGAGTGACTCACTCTTTCGTCTGAGCAGGATGTCGATAACATTTAATTATAATTAATAGCTAAATAATTGCTTTTGGGCGGTAGGTGTCGTTCATTAATTCCACTATTGTTAATCGCACTATTGAAACTGGGTCTAATACCTCTGTTACCAGTCAATTCTCTGGCTAATCAGGGGGCCGCAGCAGGGTTTATCACGCCATAACTCTCGGTATTGTCATCTATACAAAGGATAAAGAATGAAATTAGAAACATTATCTATTCATGCAGGTTATTCGCCAGATCCAACCACCAAAGCTGTTGCGGTGCCTATTTATCAAACTTCTTCTTTTGCTTTTGATGATACCCAGCATGGGGCTGATTTATTTGATTTAAAAGTGGCGGGCAATATTTACTCCCGCATCATGAACCCAACCAATGATGTTTTAGAACAACGCGTTGCGGCACTGGAGGGTGGGGTTGCGGCGCTGGCAGTGGCATCAGGAATGGCGGCCATTACCTATGCTATCCAAACCATTGCTGAAGCTGGGGATAACATTGTCTCGGTAGCCAAGTTATACGGTGGGACTTACAACTTACTGGCCCACACCTTACCGCGTTATGGCGTAGAGACCCGTTTTGCCGACCATGATGACATTGAAGCATTGGAAACGTTAATTGATGACCGGACCAAGGCGGTTTTTTGCGAGTCTATCGGTAACCCAGCGGGCAATATTGTTGATTTGAAGAAATTGGCTGATGCTGCTCATCGCCACGGCGTACCGCTGATTGTCGATAATACCGTCGCGACGCCGATTCTTTGTCGGCCATTTGAGCATGGTGCCGATATTGTGGTTCATTCATTGACTAAATACATCGGCGGCCATGGGTCGAGCATTGGCGGTATCGTGGTGGATTCCGGAAAATTCCCTTGGGCACAATATCCTGAGCGCTTTGCACAGCTCAATACTCCAGATCCGTCATACCATGGCGTGACTTATACCGAGCAATTCGGTGCCGCCGCTTATATTGGTCGCTGCCGGGTTGTGCCACTGCGTAATACTGGCGCGGCGCTATCGCCGTTTAATGCATTTTTGATTTTACAGGGGCTGGAGACCTTGGCGTTGCGCATGGAGCGCCATACTGAAAACGCGCTGAAAGTTGCCCATTACTTAAAAAATCATCCGCAAGTCAGTTGGGTTAAATATGCCGGTCTACCAGATCATCCAGAACATGAATTGGCTCAGCGCTATTTTGGCGGCAAACCTGCGGCGATACTGTCATTTGGTATTCATGGTGGTCAGGAAGCGGGGGGGCGTTTTATTGACGCGCTGAATTTAGTAGTGCGGCTGGTGAATATTGGTGATGCCAAATCACTGGCTTGCCATCCGGCGTCCACCACACACCGCCAGCTTAATGATGAAGAACTGGTCAAGGCGGGCGTGCCACGGGATATGGTGCGGTTATCAATTGGTATTGAGCATATCGACGACATTCTCAATGACCTTGCTCAAGCACTGGATGCGGCAAAACGTTAAGATCACAACTAAGAGTGACCGGTAGCCGAGGGTTACCGGTCATCAGGATAGAGACAATATTTAGAGTGCAACCCGAGTGTTAAAGTGCCGCAAGAGTCGCGGCAATCACCTTGGCATAAGGTGTGGTTGGGCGACCAATAAGTTTGCTCAATGTATGGCTGTCATCAAATAGCCCACCTTGAGCCGCACCCGCATCAGAATCTGCCAGCATGCTAGCGAAACCTTCGGGTAAACCGGCGCTGATCAGTGCTTGTTTGAAGTTCGCCTCCGATAAATCTTGGTATACCACCGGCTTACCTGATTGACGGGCAATTTCAGCCGAGAACTCAGCCAGTGTGTAGCTATCATCACCCGCTAATTCATACACCTTGCCAGCCTGACCTTCTTGGGTCAGCACTGCGGCGGCGGCTTGGGCATAATCTTCACGCGCGGCAGAGGCGATACGCCCATTCCCCACCGCACCAATAAAGGCACCATGAGCCAGCGCCGGGGCGATACTGGCGGCATAGTTCTCGGTGTACCAGCCATTACGCAGCAACACCACCGGCAAGCCAGATTCACGTAGCAATGCTTCGGTGGCGCGATGCTCTTCGCCTAATCCCAGAATACTTTTATCGGCATGCAATAAGCTGGTATAGGCCAGCAGTTTGACCCCAGCATGCTTGGCGGCATTGATCACCGCGGTATGTTGGGCGACCCGCTGTCCCACTTCACTTGATGAGATTAACAGCAATTTGTCCACCCCTTGGAAGGCGGCATCTAATGTGGCGGGTTGGCTATAATCGGCTTTACGTACCTGAAGCCCTAATGCGGCCAAATCACTGGCTTTCTCAGGATGACGCACGGCGGCAATGATTTCACTGGCAGGGACTTTTTTAAGCAATGCATTGATAACAAGACGGCCCAGTTGGCCTGTGGCTCCGGTTACTGCGATCATAGTAAGGCTCCAAACTTTATATTATGGGAAAGGTGGCGCGCTGTTTTTAAGAATTAACATCCGATTATTCGTCAAAAAAGCTGCCCTTAAGATCATCATATGCAATATACTAACTTTAAGTAAGTACGTACCAAAAGGTTAGTATGAAAATAATGAAGTCGCAAAATTTGACGGGCAATATCTCGTTTCCTGAACAGGTCCGGCGCGGTGAACTGCTTAATGTCGATTGTCCTTCAAGAGAGGTACTTAAGCGTGTCACCAGCCGTTGGGGGGTGTTGGTGCTGATTGCTTTGAGCAATGAAACCCTGCGCTTTAGTGCTTTAAGGCGCAAGATTGGTGGGGTCAGTGAAAAAATGCTGGCTCAGACGCTACAACACCTTGAAGAAGATGGTTTTATTGATCGAATTGCTTACCCGGTAGTTCCGCCTCACGTGGAATATAAGCTGACGCCACTGGGGAAAGAAGTGCAAGAGCAGGTCGAAGGGTTGGCGCTGTGGCTGGAGGAAAATCTGCATCGCATTATGGAGCAACGACAGCAGCGGCTAGCATCATCTTCTGCGGGCACCCAATCTGCCGAAGTATAATTTACCGTACAACGGCGGGCCATGGTATCAACCATGGCCGTTATTATTGCTGGTCAGTACGGCATTACAGCGTTTTTAATGCGGCAACTGACTCAATCGCCATGGAGGGAATAAACTCGATCACATCATAATGAGCCACTGCATTAAACGGATCTTCTGCCAATATTTTATCCAGCTCCTCACGCGCAATACTTTTTGCCAAAATAATGCCACCGGTGCGCGGCACTTTACGGCCTGACGCAATAAAAGCACCTTGCTCATAATACTTTTTCAGCCACTCTTTATGGCTCTCAGTGAGGGGTTCAACAACGTCGATAGGCTGATGATAAGTTAGGGTGACGACGAACATGAGTTATTCCTCTAAGGTTTCACCTTTCATCCTCGCCGCCGCAGGCGTATTTACTGCCTGCAACACCAATGATTTTGGGTGTCTATTTGGGTGCTTTCAAGATAGCGCCTTGAGTCACCACTGGCATCCTAAAAATACTAAATTTTTTGTCTCTATCTCAAGACTGGGTCGAGATAGCTAAATTTCGCATATGAAAAGCAATAATGCTTATTTCATTTATTGCGCAGTTCAGCGTTTACTCTTTATTCATCAGTTCAGCATTGGATAAATAAGTAGAGGCGAGAATGGCTAAGATTACGGCATGGTTTACCGGACTTCCTCTGTGGAAATCAGCCCCTATCGCAGAGGTTGACACAGCATTATCGCATGCTGACGGCGCGCATCTATTGGAAACAATAAACGCCATTGGTGGACTATATGGCATTGAATTTATTCATTATTAAAAAGTTAGTTATAGAAAAATAGCATTTAAAAAATATCACTAATAAGACAGATAATCTTCTGATTGAAAATTCTAATTTATTAATTACCAGGTAAAGACAAATGAAACTGACAAAAACTTTATCCCTGAGCGGGATATTGAGTGCATCGTTATTGTTAAATGCGGCCCTGTCATTTAATGCGGCTGCCGCAAGTTTATTGGATAAAGCCAAGAATAATGAGGTATTGATTGCAGGTATTGCCAATGAACAGCCTTATGGCTATATCGGCACCGACGGTAAAGTGACCGGGGCTAATGTAGAAGTTTTACGCGCGGTGTTGAAGCCATTAGGAATAACTCGGATAGAAACCCCGATAGTTGATTTTGGTGCCTTAGTCCCCGGTTTGGCGGCCAAGCGTTTTGATGTCATTGGTGCGGGGCTGTTTATTAATCCAGCGCGCTGCAAAGTGATCGGTTTCTCTAATCCAGTCACCCGTTCCGGCGGTGCTTTTATTGTTAAGAAAGGCAATCCACTGAATTTGCACAGTCTGAAAGATGTTGCCGCCAATAATAAAGCTCGCCTTGGCACCCAGAATGGCACTAATCAGATAACCGAAGCCAAAGATAGCGGAATTGCAGCAGGCAATGTGGTGCTGTTTGATAAAGACACTGAAGCATTGGCTGCGCTGAAAGCTAATCGCGTTGATGCGGTTTATTTTCCTGACGCTGAAATCATCAGTTTATTGAAAAAATCAAATGACCCGGCAGTCGAGCGTGCTCTGCCTTTCCAGCAAATTGCTGATGCACACGGCAACCCTAGCTACAACTTCCATGCTTTTGGCTTACCGCACAATGATCCGGCATTTACCCAAGCATTTAATGCTGAGTTAGCAAAATTACGCGCCTCCGGTGAGTTACTGAAAATCCTGCAAAAATATGGTTATACCGAGAATGAGCTGCCGCCAGTAGAGGTTAAGGCCAGCCAGATATGCGAGCCACAGGCATAGTTTTCGGAAATAGTTTTGCTGCGATTGATAGGTTATTTATGTCAAAAAATTCAGTCAGTTCATCATATTCAAAACACGCCATAGGGCAGAGCGGGCAACTGAGTTGGGGAGTGTTATCTTTCACCCACCCAACTCTGGCCGGGCTTGAGTTACCCTATTTTGATCTTAAGGCTCCTCAAGCGGGGCCAGCACTTGCCATTATTGCCGGTATGCATCCGAATGAAGTTTCAGCCATGGAAGCGGCTCTGCGCTTAAAAGATTATTTTGCTGAGCATCTGGTGAGCGGCTCGGTCAGCATTCTGCCGGTGCTTAATATGCCCGGCTTATATTTGCATTCTGAATTCGTCTGTCCGGAAGACAATAAAAACATTAACTTCCTTTCCCCCGGCTCCCCGCAAGGGAGTTTCAGCGAAGTATTGATTGATGCAGTACTTAATAGCTGGGCGCAAGAGGCGGCGGTGTTTATTGATCTGCATGGCGGTGATTTGCGCGAAGATGTCGCCAAATTTGTTATGTGCCAGCGGGTGGGTGATGAAGAGTTCGACAATATTACCAGCTTATTGGCTCATCAATTTGATGCTGATGCCATTGTGGAGTTTGCGGTTGATCAAACCAATAATCGGGGACGGGCAACCAATGAACTGCCATGGCTGGGCCGTCATGCCGTGATGTCAGAGGGTGGGGCGAATGGCATTCTTGATGAGGAAAATACGCAATTCCATTTTAATGGGGTCGCTAATATTGCCCGTCAGTTGGGGTTAACAGCGGACTCTGGTGTGACGCGGACGCGGCGCAATATTGTGGTCGATAACTTTGTCAAAGTTGAAGCGCCTTTTAGTGGCCGCTGGTATCTGGAGATTGTCGCCGGAGAGCAGGTGAGCCGGGGACAACGTCTTGGCGTGATTAAGAATTTGTACGGTGAATGGGTAGCCGATGTGATAGCGCCTTTTTCTGGCCTGATATTGATGCTAGTGAATCATAACATCGTCAATCAGGGCGAATGGTTGATAAGTCTGGCCCCGACACCTTCCGGGCGACAGCAATAGGCTATCTGCACATTGAGTTAACATTATGGAATTGAGTAATCTGCCGTTTGTTGCCGGTGAGCTGGCCCATGGCGCATGGGTCACCGTGCAAATAACCTTACTATCGGCTGCATTGGCTTTAGTGTTGTCGTTTGTTTTTGCTCTATTGCGCTTGTCACCCTTGCGACCGGTGAGGGTGATTAGCGGAGCTTGCATTGAGTTTTTACGTGGTACTTCGGCACTGGTACAACTGTTTTATCTGTTTTTTATTTTGCCCCTGTTTGGCATCAGTATTAGCCCGATGACCACGGCGGTGATTGGTCTCGGGCTTAATTTTTCATCTTTTGGTGCCGAAATTGTGCGCAGTGCCATCGTCAATGTCAGTCAGGGGCAGCGCGATGCTTTGCAGGCGCTAGACTTCCCGCCACTGACGGCATTTCGCCGCATTATTCTGCCGCAGGCACTGCCTTTTATGCTGCCGCCGTTGGGTAACCTGCTGGTGGAACTGCTGAAATCTACCTCGCTGGTTTCCTTAATTACACTGAGTGACCTGACGTTCGCCGGAGCCTCACTGATTACGACGCTGGGCGATCAGACGCTAATCTGGAGCATCGTGCTGCTGTGCTATTTTGCGATGGCGTGGCCACTGACCCGTCTGGTGGCCTATTACGAGCGGCATCATACCCGCTATCGTCAGGTTGGGAATCGTTAATGTTATTAGGGCTGGTGATGCGTTTTGTGGGGAAAAGCTATGGATTTTGATTTCGCGTTTGCCTGGTCAATATTGCCGGATTTATTACCCGGTTTGCTGGTGACTTTCGAAGTCGTGGTGGCGGGGTTCGTGCTGGCAACCTTGTTGGGAATGGTGGTCGCAGTCTTACTGCAACTGCCCTCGCGGCTCATGACCAAGTTGTGCCAGGCATATGTCGCTTTCTTTCGTAATACACCGCTACTGGTGCAACTCTATTTTTTGTTTTTTGCCTTACCACTCAGTGGATTAACATTGCCCGCGATGGTCACCGGTGTGCTGGGTATGGGGTTGTATTACGGTGCCTATATTGCGGAAGCATTCCGCGGAGCTATCAATGGAGTGCCGCAAGGGCAGTGGGAAGCCGCACGTGCGCTAGATTTCTCTCCCTTAACGCAGTGGACGCGCATCATTCTACCCCAAGCATTGAAGCCGATGTTACCGGTGCTGGGGAATTATCTGATTGGGATGTTTAAAGAAACGCCTTTATTGGCGGTGATTACCATCCCCGAGCTGTTTCAGGCAGCAAAACAGATTGCGGGCCTGACATATCGTTATAACGAGCCATACACCTTAATGGCATTACTGTTTCTGCTTATTAGTTTGCCGACATCATTACTGTTCAGCTATTTGGAAAGGCGGCGTGCACATGCTTGATTCCTCTGTTACTTCCCCGCAACCGGTGCAGATTACTCTGTCGCAGGTGGTGAAAAACTATGGTGACACCCGGGTGTTAGACCACCTTGATTTATCGATCCCTGCTGGGCAAAAAGTGGCGTTAATTGGCCCCAGTGGTTCAGGAAAATCAACCATATTGCGGCTGATAAAAGGGCTGGAAACTTTTAGCTCTGGGCAGATTAGTATTGCAGGGCAAGCAGTTAATGCCAATGGTAGCGCGGGTTCACTGTTCCGTCGTCGTCCCGCCACCAGCCATGTGGTCGGCATGGTATTTCAGC
This sequence comes from Yersinia alsatica, assembly GCF_902170305.1. Lineage (GTDB taxonomy): Bacteria > Pseudomonadota > Gammaproteobacteria > Enterobacterales > Enterobacteriaceae > Yersinia > Yersinia alsatica. The sequence continues at coordinate 603,982 of NZ_CABHWW010000026.1, forward strand.
ATTTTAATTTATTCCCTCATCTGACTGTTGAGCAAAATATTACCGAAGCTCCACTGCGAGTGTTGAAAGTGAGTGTTGAAGAAGCACGGGCGCGTGCTCATCATTATTTGCAATTAGTGGGGCTGTCTCATAAAGCTAATGTATGGCCAGCCACCTTATCGGGAGGGCAACAGCAGCGGGTCGCGATAGCTCGCGCCCTGGCAATGCGCCCCAAAGTGATGTTATTTGACGAGGTAACCTCCGCGCTGGATCCGGAGTTGGTCAGTGAGGTTCTAGGGGTTATCCGCCACATTGCCCATGAGCAACAGATGACCATGCTATTAGTGACCCATGAAATGAATTTTGCCCGGGATGTCGCGGACAGGGTGATTTTTATGGAGCAGGGTAAAATAGTGGATGACGGTGTGCCACAGGATATTTTGGTTACCCCGCGCCATGCCCGTACCCGGCAATTTCTCAATCTCTTGAATGATCGTTGAGTGAGAGATAAGGGTTTATATATTCATTTGTTGAAAAATAGCGTTAAAAAAAAATCGCATTGAAAAAAATAGCCACTGGGCATGATTAACCCAGTGGCCTTATTGCGATGCGGTTAAATAATCAGAAGTTGTATTTCACTCCGAACATCACCGCTGTGTCACTATAACCTTTATTGCCTACTTGCTGGCCCACATTGCCCCACACATTCACTTTCTTACTTAACTGGCCTTCTACGCCGAGCTTCAATTCGGCAATATTCGCGGCACCGTCTTGTTTCACACTGATGCCATTCATGGTGGTGCCAAAGTCTTTAGTATTGTGGATCCAGTTGGTCTCAACAAAAGGCTGGAACATACGATCCTTGTCTTTATCCTGATCGGCATATCCGTTCATAAAGGCTTTTACCCCCAGACGGGTCTGGATATTACCCTCACCTTCACCTGATACTTTCGTCCCATTCGCTTCGGTATGCTGGTCTGCCTTGACGCCCATCCAAGTGACCTGCGCTTTTGGCTGAATAAAGTAAGAGGCATTTTTTGCCGTATTTTCGCCGACTTTAAAGGTATAGCCGCTTTCTACTGATGCCGTTACGCCCTTGGATTTGTACTCTTCCGTGACCAAACCTTGGCCATTTACGGTGTTATTAAACCAGCTATATTGTGCCCAGCTATCCACATACAGGCCGGTTTTGTCTGCGTCATTAGCATACCAGGTGCCATATATCCCGGTGCTATAACCGTCCACCGATGCCCGGGCGCTATAACCGGATAATTGCGACTCTGTTCTACTTTTGCTATTACCGTAACCCGCCATCACGCCCAAATGGAAACGATCCAATCCATTATTGCTCCACTGCGCAATGTCCCCACCTAACTGCACGACGTAACGATTGCTTTGTGTGCTCAGTTGGTCTTGCGTATCGCGAGAACGGTTATGACCACCTTCGTTACGTAACCACAAGCTAGTGACTTTCTGCTCTCCGGTCAGTGCGTCGATATACTGCGTTTCCCCCAAGCGGTCATGTAAACGAGTGACGAACATGCTGTTGGCTGCTGCCAAGTTAGCACTATATCCGCTGGCCTCTGGACGTTCGACCATGATGCCAGGCATCGGCGCGGAGGTAGCCGTATCCGGCAAGTCTGGGCTAGCGGATAGCGGGAGATACCAACTATTCAAATACCAATTGCCAGACTGACTACCTTCTCCCCGGTTCAGATAATAGTCGTAGGCTCCAGCGACAATACGCCCATCCTGAGTAAATTCGCCCCCTGATAGGCCCGCCACTGTAATGAGCTCAATCCCATTGAGAGTTTGTGCGCCACTACCACCGGCATTATTGACTTTCACAAGGGTATTACCTGAAGTATTACCTTCAACAATCAGTTTATCCGTGGCGGAGGAATCATCTCCCAGAACAGTATTTAAAGAGAGATAACCGCCATCGCCATGATAATCGCCAGTAACAGTAAGATTTTTAAACATCGCACCGTTATTCAAATAGTTAACAGTTGCCCCATCCGACAAATTTAAAGCGGTTACGGTAGAGTCGCCCGTCATATTCCACCGGCTATTTACCCCAGAGATATTCAGGTTAGTTGTTCCTGGTACGGCACCAAGCTCTGATATTCCAGTAAATCTTGAGCCATCCGTCATTGATAAATTCAAAACCCCGCCAGAAGCGGATAACAGTGACCCGGTAATATCATATTGGGCGGCATTACCGGTGATGCTGCTGTTTTGCCCGGTGACATAAAATGCCCTGGCATCTAGCGCATTAATCGTGCCGCCAGTGAGGGTTAATTCCCCTTCTCGGGATGCCAAGATAGCTGAAGATGTGGCATTACCTCCCGCCAGTGTTACGTTAGTCGGGCCTTGAAAATTAATGTTGCCGCCGTTAGCCCAGGCTCCGTAGAGGGTTGCTGCGCTATTAGAGCTGATGTTATTGACAGTAACTTCTTCTAAACTCGTGACGGTAGAACCTGATGTATTCGCCAGAATCCCGGTTGAACCTGAACCCCCATTAACCAAATTGATAACCGACGTTCCGTTAAGTGCTACAGTTCCTCCTAACGGGGCCGACGCGGTTCCACCTTCAGCACGAACACCATAAATTGTCGCATTACTCCCGGTATTCACATTGACAGTTAATCCGTCTTTAGTATTAACCTGCGTGCCCGCGATATAAGCATGGATACCTGCGGAGCTATTCCCGGCATTATTCAACGTGATAGTGGTATCTTCGTTGAGATAAGCTTTCATATCAGGAATTAATAGAGCATTAGTATATGGCCCGCCCTCAAGATTAACGCCATATAATGTAATGGCATCATTACCATTAAGTGTAATTGTTGAATTGGCACCGAGCTCTGCGGTAATTGTTGCAGCCAACTCTGGCGTTGCAGCGCTGCCATTTTTTAGCCGTAGCCCAGTAACATAGCTGCCCGTGACGCCGTTATCAATATTGACAACAACATCAGTTTTGCCAAAGTTTGCAATACTGTTAAAAACGCTAATAGCCACCGGGTTATTAGAGAATGGTGCAGTAAGATTTTGAATTACACTGATATCTCCCATATATGTAAAAGCATTTTCGTCAAGTGCTGCAATACCAAACTGATTATTAACGTTAACAGCACCGCCATTAATTGTTAATGTATTAATATCTTTTACAGTTGTGGTGGCTGGCGCAGCATTCACGGTGCCAGCCAGAACTAAATATATGCTGAGTGTGAGTGTTTTTTTATGAATCATTATCTTACGATACCTTATTAAACAAATCTTAAGTAATTATCAATTCATGTGCTAGCACATGCCTAAAAGGGTGGCAGATGAGGGTTAATTGTCCGATTAATATTCGGTTAATATTTTTAATGAATGATAAATGGTGTTGTAAATAATACTTATTGTGGACAATAACAGATGGGGGGTGAATTGAAATAAGAGTGATGAGTAAATTTTGTAGGAATATTCTTTATTTTGATTATTTATTTATCCTTATATTACAATGAATTGAGTTGATGGTCTGACATCTATAACAAACTAAATCATTAAATTACTCACTTATTAGGAAAGTGTTATCATTAAATTAACATCGGGGTAGGTTATTGTGGGGTTACACACTGTAAATAGTAAGCTTTTATTTACAGTAAATGACAAGTTATACCTAGAATGACATTTCATTAGATAAATTTAAATATGAATAAAATGATAACTATTCAGTGTGTCATGATAATTTCGAGCGGCTCCGCCATGTTCAAAAAAAATCTCGCTGGAAGGTATCTATTAAAATAATAAATACCTTCAGAACAAATTACACCTACAGACACAGGTGACTGCGAGTTGCGGCATTATCCCAGTGATGGCCGCTTAAACCAAGATTGCACCATGCCCGGTCGAGAGAACATCACCAAGTTGCCCAATAGAATAAGGAGTAAACCGATAATGGCATTCAGATGCCAGTGATAGTCTTCATAGAGGGTGGAAATGCTCAGTGCCACCAAAGGGAATAATAATGTACTGTAAGCTGCGCCACTGGCTCCGATGCGGCCAATTAAGCTGAAGTAGGCGGCAAAGGCAATGACTGAGCCGAAAATTGCCAGATATAATAATGAGCCAAGGTAACGTGAGGTAAGTTCAATAGTGAAAGCTTGATGCTGAATCAGGCTGAAAACCCCCATTAGTATTGCGCCATAAGTCATCGCATAGGCGTTGGTTGACAGAATGTCTAATCCACGGCGTTGATGACGGCTGCTAATCATATTCCCCAGAGAAAAACCGTAGGTACCCAACAGGCTTAGACCAATACCTTTTAGCAGCTCCGGTGCGATCTGTGCTGCGGTTAAATCTTGCCAAAACAAAGCAACAATACCAATCATCCCAAGAATACTGGCGGGCAGTAGATTCGGGCTGAGGTGCTGGCGGAAGAAAATCATGCCATTGATGGCATTAAACAGAACCGCCATCGAGAAAATAACCGACTCCAAACCACTGCTGATATAAGCCGCCGCATGATAAAAACAGTAAAAGTTAAAAGCGAAAACACAGAAGCCCTGTGCTACGCAAAAGAGATGGTCGCGCATTGCGAGAGGGCGCAAGCGGCGAGCGAGGATTAACACCAACATCATGACGCCGGCTGCCAAAGCAAACCGGTAGAATATTGATACCGTAATGGCGACATCCCCTTGTTGCTGTAGGGTGATGGCAATCCATGTTGTTCCCCAAATCAATACAACTAAAAAATAAAGCAGCGCGTTCATGGTATTTCTCACGACTTCTGGAAAACCTCAGTATCAGAGATGTCGGCGAGGGGCGCTTTCAGTGGTTTGCTAAAAATTGCAAAATCTTGCGCATTTTTGCGATAAATAACGGGAAAATATGGTCTGTCGCACAGCAAGTCATTAAACTGGTCTCATCCGCTTTACCACAGGAAGTCAATGCGATGTTGGAACGGTATCAAGCCTTTGAAACCCTAAGAGAACATAAAGCTCGTTTGCATGATTGTGTGCAGCTCGGCTCGGGTATTCAATTGGCGGCTTGGTCTAATCGCGATGATTGCGTTACTCAAGAAAGCCCAGACCATCACACGCTGAGCCTGTATGTTGCGGATGGCTATGAGTGTTACCACAAAACGCAGGCGGGGTGGAAAAACGGCGGTGGGCCGGACCGTTTTTGCATTATGCCAAAGGGCAGTTTATCCAGTTGGGATGTGCGCGATGACTTATCCTTTGTACATCTGTATTGCACCGATGAGCATTTGCGCCAATTAGCGGAGCAAATTTGGGAGCGAAGCCCTCAATCGATTCAGGTGGATGAACGTACTTTCGCCGAAGATCCCCACATAACTTTGCTGTATCGCCAGTTTTTATTGAATTATCACTGGCAAGAACAGGCAAACCATTTGGCACTCAGCAGTGCAGCGACTTTGCTGATGACCCATCTGCTGAAAAACTACACTCAGTTGCAGTGGGCAATGCCCACCATTCGCGGTGGTTTAGCGCCAGTGGTATTAAAACGGGTCAAAGAATATATCGACGCTCACTTGTCTCAGCCGCTGTTATTATCAGATCTGGCCGGGCAGGCCGGGTTGAGTGAGTTCCATTTCGCCCGGATGTTTAAACAAAGTACCGGGCAGGCGCCACATCAATTTGTGCTAAAGATACGTTTGGCGCGTGCTGAGCAATTATTAAGGCACAGTATGATGCCGCTTATTCATATTGCATTGGAGTGTGGTTTTAGCTCGGCCAGCCATTTTAGCAACTGTTTTAAAGCGGCTTATGGCCTAACCCCGTCTCTAATGCGGCAAAGGCAACTCTAGCGGGGGCCTCTGCCGATGCGAATGTCGCCACCAAGACTAGAGCGGGCAGCTTAAATCGCCTTCAGGGCAGTTAAGATAGGATTTCAGCTGTGCGGTGCGCTCTTCTGTTTTGTGGGTCAAACAAGCCGAAATGATCATAGGATGGACTGAGCCCCCTTCGGTGGCTGATGCCTGGAAGGTACAGTCGGCATCTCGGTATTTTATCCAGGTCAGTTGCGCACTTTTCAGTAATGCCCGCTGAGCTACCGATGTTTTGGCAAGAACCTCTTTATAAGTACGATTGAGCTCAGCATCAGCCTTTTTATAGTCGGAATTTGCACACTGGTTCATGTCCAGTTGAGTGACTGCATTTTTACAGTCAACCGCCAAAGCCTGGCTGACAGGGAGTATCAGCAGTGATGCCAACATAATTTTCTTTAACATACTTATCCCCAAAAATAATAGCTAAGAAATAATAATAGCCCCATCTAACTAAGATGAGGCCAATAATTATATTACAGAGGCCATTTAGCCGCCGTTACAACGTCTTTTTTATCTCTGATAATTTTTTATCCGGTGACTTCTTACAGATATCAATTATTTTGGGCGTATACACGGTATCTATTTCCTGAAAATCAACATTATCCCCTTTCTTATACTGGGTATCCTCATTGAGAATCCAGAAAGCAACGGGCGTCATGCTTTTGGGATTAAGATCAAGAAACTCTTTACAAGTCATATCCTTCGGCGTTGTAGGAGAGGGTGCGGCAAATACAGGACTCATTGTGGTGAGTAAGGCTGTGGCAATCATAATATTAGCTAGTGATTTATAAAGCATAATTATATCCTTATTTGTCTATTACCTTGAGTCGGATAAAGTTGATGTGTCAGCAGAAGATTATTTCCTTATTTAGCATGGGTTATAAAATCATATCTTGCCAGATGGAATGGAAAATTAATTGGGTGAACTAAATGAGGTTTATTACCATTCTTTAGTTTGTAATGATTATGTGTCTGTTTTTTATCATAAGAAATGGAAGTTGATTCTGTTATTTAAGGCTAACTAATTAGAGTGGTTTACTAATGACCCTATTTAATTATCACTCACTAAATTACATCATTATTACTTTGATAATAAAAAGCAGATAAATAAAACCATGCTTGGCTAAATCTATCTGCGTTTATAAATCAATTATCTATGCTGATAAATAAATTATTTCACTATTAATATTTTTTATCGGCAGGGGGTGGGCAGCGGTGTTTACCGTCATGAGGAGGCTCCCCCTTTGGTGGATGATCCTCTTTATGCTCTTTTGGCGACGGCAAGGGGCGGCCGTTTTTATCTTTTGGTGGCTCCGGAGGTCGTTTGCAGGTCTCGCCAGAGGGCTTTTGAATGTCTTTATTAGCTGGATTTTTATCAATGCTTTCTTTATTAACATTCTGTTTATTAATAGGTTGTTCAGCATAGCTGGTGACAGCATTTAATAGTAATACTGCAGACAGACAAATCATGAGTGACGTCTTCATTCTCGCTCCCATTGTTCAATAGAAATTCTCTGTGATAATAGCGAGTTACAGCCTCAGTTTTCTTGGTGGGATTGGTAATGATTTTATCAAGTTGAATGTCATTACTTATCCAATAGGACGCGCCATCAGTGTAGATCTACACTGACACATTGGTCTGTGTTATAATTTTCGGTATTATCATTTATGGGTTTAAGTGATTTTATTTTATTTCTACTGTTTTTGTTTTATGTTTTAAATGATAGGTGATTTATCTGTATGTCTTTATTTTCTTTTTATCATAATTGCCTGGCTTCTTTTAACAAGCGAGTATTTGGCAGCCACCCAAGAGGTGAACCAGTGAAGAGAGAGAATAGGAAGAATGAATTATCTAATCTTCAACTGGATGTGCTACTGAATGCCGAGAAACAGGTTGCAATCATAACAACCGACTTAGATAACTGCATCACGATATTTAATGTGGGCGCAGAGCGGATGTTTGGTTACTCTAAGGCAGAAGTTCTAGGGCATCCTATATCGGATATATTACATATTCCAGAAAATGGCGACGATCAAGCTAAGCTGGACTATTTATTACTTAACCGACGTAATGCCAGTGAATGGTCTTATCGGCGTAAAGACGGTGAACGTTTCTGGGGAGCACTCAGCGTTCACGAAATAATGTCCGACGCTGGTGACATTGTTGGCTATATCAGTGTTATTGCTGATGTTTCAGAAAGAAAATCCTTGCTGATCGAGTTGGAAGAAAGTAAGCAAATGATGGACCGGTTAACCAAAAATTTGCCGGCGATGATTTATGCTTATTATTTAAATACTGACGGCGAGTCTTATTTTAAATATTGCAGCGAGGGCGTTCGTAAGATATTCGATCTCGCGCCAGCGGATGTTTTATATATACCGCGCGAGAAAAACCCTTTGTTTAGCCGCGTTCATCCCGACGACATGGATATGTTAAGGCAGGCGGTGACTATTTCGCAGCAGGACTTATCGGTTTGGAGTTGTGATTTTCGCGTAGTGCTGCCCGAGAAAGGGACACATTGGCTCCATGGCGAGTCTTTCCCAATCCGGCAGGATGATGGGACCGTCATCTGGTATGGCTCGTTTTTTGATATCACAGAACTTAAACAGTCTGAATCGATCCTAAAAGCTCTGTCACAAACCGACGTATTGACCGGGGTGGCTAATCGCCGTCATTTCGATGAACTTTATCTGCGCGCTTGGAAGAAAAATCGCATCGAAGGCGGAGCCATCTCTGTTTTAATGATTGATTTTGACAACTTCAAAAGCTTTAACGACCTCTATGGCCATGCTATGGGGGATGTTTGTTTGAAATCTATTGTCGAGACATTATCAAAATCTATCCGTAGCGGCTCAGATATTCTGGCCCGCTATGGTGGCGAGGAGTTTATTGTCTTGTTGGCACCGAGTACACTGGCGGATGCGCAAGCGGTTGCTGAACGTATGCGCCATTCCATTGAGGAGTTGGATATTCCTCATGCGATGTCCCCCCTAGGGCGAGTGACGATAAGTATTGGTGTGGCATCCGTCTCTGAGCCGGGTGAACACCTTTCGGCAAAAGAGCTGTCAGATGCTGCGGATAAAGCACTTTATCGAGCTAAAACTGCCGGGAAAAACCGAGTTGAGACGGCCGCTCTGAGGTGATTGTCTTGGGCTGATATATGATAGAAAAATCGGTTTACTCATTACCTTGAAGGAAGGGAAACAGGCAAAACAGAGTAAGTGAAACAACATTACGCTGTATTTCACTTACTCTTATTATCATTAGGAATGGGGCGATAGGGGCTAGCTAATAAGGATCTTGAGCTTCGCGCAGACGTTCCTGCTCTTCCTCTATGACGGCCTGAATCTCCTCCAGTACACCTTCAACATCAACAGCTTGCGTGCTTTCCGCAAATTCGCCAGTCAGCGGCGTTTCAGGATGCAGCTTGCCATCTTCATAAAGCGCCCACATCTCTTTGGCATATTTACGATTAAGCAGTTCTGGGGCGTATTGACCATAATAGTGCGTCATATTCGCGACATCCCGCTCCAGCATCGCTTTTGCATGGTTGTTGGCTGCCGCATTGACGGCTTGCGGCAAGTCAATAATGACCGGCCCGTCTTTATCAATTAACACGTTAAACTCTGACAAGTCACCATGGACCAACCCGGCACACAGCATCCGAACGACATAGCGGATCATGATGGCATGGTCAATCAGGGCTTGTTCTTTGCTAAATGGCACATCACTCAGGCGAGGTGCCGCCAGCCCGTCCTCGTCAGTGACCAACTCCATAAGCAGAACACCGTCAAGGCAAGCATATGGTTGTGGCACACGGACACCAGCATTTGCGAGCAGGTACAGCGCGTCTACCTCAGCGGTCTGCCAAGTCTCTTCTTGTTGCTTACGGCCAAACTTAGAACCTTTCGCCATGGCGCGAGCATCACGGCTATTGCGGACTTTACGACCTTCTTGATATTGCACCGCTTGCTTGAAATTGCGGTTCTCAGCTTCTTTGTAAACTTTAGCGCAGCGGATATCCTGCCCACACCGGACAACATAGACATCAGCTTCTTTGCCACTTTTTAAACGACGGATGACTTCGTCAACCAAGCCGTCATCAACCAGCGGTTGGATTCGTTTTGGAATTTTCATGGCGTCCTTGTACCCTATTTAAGCCCGCGATGGAATGGCTTTGGCTGAATTTTCCTCCAGTTTACCATTCGAGCCCATCTGCGGGTGGGTTTTTACGGGCCTCAGGCGGCACTAAACTGAGCATTATGCAATTTAGCATAAGCCCCTTTACGGGCGAGCAACTCGTGGTGATCACCTTGTTCTACAATGCCTTCTTTATCGACCACAATGATGCGATCGGCATTTTGAATGGTGGCTAAGCGATGCGCAATAACCAAAGTCGTTCGGCCCTGAGATAATTCAGTCAATGCTAACTGAATGGCTTGCTCTGTGGCGGTATCCAGTGCAGATGTTGCTTCGTCCAGAATCAAAATAGGCGGATTTTTCAGGAAAATACGCGCAATTGATAGCCGCTGTTTCTGACCGCCAGAGAGTTTCACTCCGCGCTCACCAACCACAGTATCAAGCCCATCAGGCAAGCTTTCAATCAGCTCATCCAATCGCGCTTGCCGCGCAGCAGCCATGATTTCGTCATCACTGGCATCCAGCTTGCCATATGCAATATTCTCACGGATAGATCCGCCGAATAAGAAAACATCCTGCTGAACAATACCAATATTATTGCGCAGTGATTCTTGAGTCATATCACGAATATTGATGCCATCAATAGTGATTACACCATCATCAAGTTCATAGAAGCGGGGCAGCAATGAACATAATGTGGTTTTACCCGCGCCAGATGGCCCAACGAATGCCACTGTTTCACCGGCACGAATTTGCAGATTCAAATCAGTGAAAATTTTATTCTGTGGCGAATAACCGAAACTGACATTCTGATAGCAAATATCACCGTGCAGGTGGCCCACTGGGCGTGCATCTGGTTTATCGACAATATCAGGTAACGTATCAATCAGTTGAGTGAATCGTTTGAAACCGGCGATCCCTTTCGGATAGCTTTCCAGTACGGAGGTTATTTTAGCCACTGGGCGGAAAAAGACCTCAACTAGCAAGAGAAAACCGACAAAACCGCCGTAACTTAATTGATCATTAACCACGTACCAAGTGCCGACGACCATGACAATCAACTGTACCAGACGGGTACTAAGGTAGCTCATGGTCATACTGGTGGTCATGATGCGATAAGCCCGCAGTTTGGTGGTGCGGTAGTCTTCGTTATCTTTGGCGAATAATTTCTTTTCATGGGATTCGTTAGCGAAAGCTTTCACCACACGAATACCACCGATACTCTCTTCAATGCGGGCATTAAAGTTACCCACCTGACCAAATAGCTTGCGCCAGGTTTCAGTCATTTGCGCACCGTAACGGCTGACCAGATAGGTCATAAACGGCACAATGAAGATAGTGAGCATTGCCAGCGGCAAATGAACCGATGCCATTAGGATAAACGCACCAATAAATGTCATGACCGCAATGAAAAGATCCTCTGGGCCGTGATGGGCAATTTCCCCAACCTCTTCAAGGTCTTTCGTGACGTGGGTAATAATATGGCCGGTCTTCACATTGTCGTAATAGCTAAATGATAGCTTTTGCAGATGACTAAATGCCTGACGGCGCATGTCGGTTTCGATACCCACACCGAGGGCGTGGCCCCAATAGTTAACCACCGCCATCAGTGCAGTATTGAGCAGGTAAATAAGTAACAACCCTGTTGCAGCCCAGACAATGAGTGCCCAATCCTGATTAGGGAGCAGCTTATCAATGAACAGCTTTACCGCCATAGGAAAGCTCAGTTCCAACAACCCGGCCAGGATCGCGCAACCAAAATCCAGATAGAAAAGCCCTTTGTAGGGAGCGTAATAAGAGAAGAAACGGCGGAGCATTGAGGCATCCTTACAATTACAGAGGAAAATCGATATTAATATCAAAAATCAGTTTTCAGCATTATAAATGTAAATGGTTCTTAATAGCATTCATTTTGCCAATTCTTTGTAATTAATAGAATTCCTATCCACGGTAATAGGCATTGAAGCAAAGATAATATCGGGTATTGTTAATCAAATCATAGCAAGGAGTAATAACCATGAAGTTGACGTTGACTGATACCCCGGCAACTGAAGATGTTGCAGAAATTATGGCGGGGTTGAAAGCCTTTAATCGTAATTTTGTTGGTGACAATGGCCGCAAACCATTAGCCGTATTTATCACTGGCGAACAGGGTGAGAAGTTAGGTGGGATTACGGGTTATACATTAGGTAATTGTTTGAGCATCGAATTGTTATGGGTATCGGATGCATTACGCCATTCTGGCGCGGGCAGTAAACTAATGCGTGCAGTTGAACAGGAAGCTCTGCAACGAGGGTGTAAGTTTGCTCAAGTCGATACATTCAGTTTTCAAGCTCGACCTTTTTATGAAAAACACGGCTATCAATTGAAAATGACGCTAGAAAATGTCGTGGATGAATATCATCGCTATTATTTAACTAAAAATCTGATTAGCTAGAGTGTGCCTCTATTGCGTGCGCAAAAAATTAAATTTTGAGTGTATTTATTTTCTCTCCAATAGATAAGTTTTCTGTTTAACCATCTTCCGACAATGCACCAGGTGGTTTCCGTCACAACTGTGTGCATTATTAATCTTGCTATACTCAAGCTGTAAACATTCAGCTTTTGATGCAAACTCACATTTTCACTGAATATCATCATAGGACTTGGTCTTTCATTAGGTTAATCTGTTTTATATGGGATTAACCAATGCAAATGGAAATGAATATGGCGGCCTCATCGAATAAGAAATTGTCACTGTGGTCATTAACTTCGCTCGTCGTAGGTTCAATGATCGGTGCCGGTATTTTCTCTTTACCTGCAACATTTGGCCGTGCAACCGGTGGTTTTGGTGCCCTTATTGCCTGGATTATTGCCGGGGGAGGGATGTTGACTCTGGCCTTTGTATTTCAGACATTGGCGCAGCGCAAACCTGATCTTGATTCTGGTGTTTATATCTATGCTAAAACCGGATTCGGTGATTATGCAGGTTTTGCTTCGGCAATTGGTTTTTGGGCCGGAGCATGTATCGGCAGCGTCTCATATTTTGTATTGATCAAATCAACACTGGGAGCCTTCTTTCCACTTTTTGGCGACGGTAATACATTATCGGCTGTTTTAATTGCGTCATTCATTCTGTGGAGTTTCCATTTCATGGTGTTGCGTGGCATCAAAGAAGCCGCAGCGATTAATACCATCGCGACTTTTGCTAAGGTCATCCCGATATTTATATTTATCATCGTCTTGGCATTTGCATTTCACACCGATACATTCGCCTTAAATTTTTGGGGTACTCAATCTTTAGGGGCTGTCGGTGATCTCTCCCATTTGGATGATTATGGTTATACCGGCCATGCTGCCTTAGAAATAGCCGCTGGGTCTGACAGTCTATTTTCACAAATTCGCAGCACGATGTTAGTCACGGTATTTGTTTTTGTTGGTATTGAAGGGGCGAGTGTTTATTCCCGCTATGCCAAAGAAAGAAAACATGTCGGTATCGCCACGGTTTTAGGTTTCATTGGTGTTTTATGTCTGTTGGTGCTGGTCACTATGCTCTCGTATGGTGTGTTGCTTCGCCCCGATCTTGCGGCTTTGCGCCAACCATCAATGGCGGGTGTGTTAGAACATATTGTGGGCCGCTGGGGAGCGATATTTATCAGCATCGGGCTGATTATTTCTGTTATGGGCGCCTATTTGTCATGGACGTTGTTAGCGGCGGAAGCGCTTTATAGCGCCGCTAAAAGTAACATCATGCCGCAGATATTCACGACTGAAAATAAGCACGGCGTACCTTCAGCGGCAGTTTGGATGTCGAATATTTTTATCCAATTATTCTTAATTGTTACGCTTTTCACCGAGTATGCTTTCCAACTGGCATTGGAGTTAACCAGTTCACTGGTTTTGATTCCCTATCTTCTCGTCGCTGCCTATGGGCTGAAATTGGCCTGGACTCGAGAAACATACCCTGTGGGTTCAACAGACCATAAGAAAGATTTAGTTTTTGCTTTAATAGCCACGTTATATGCCATATTGATGGTCTATGCTGGAGGCTTGAAATACATATTATTATCAGCAGTGATATACGGTCCTGGAACCTTATTGTTTATTATTGCTAAACGTGAGCAGAAAAAACCGGTTTTTTCTGCCATTGAAAAATGCCTGTTTGCTGTGGCACTCATCGCCGCTGTTGTAGCACTCTACAGCCTTGCGACAGGCATAATTGCGGTGTGATAAGATTGCTATATTAAGTGAGGATAGTCAGAGGCGAAGGAATCTGAATATTGCTTGCAATACATTATTGGCATTAATGTGTTCGGATAATTCCCCTATTTTTACAATGGGTGGGCTTGATCTATAACACAGACTACGACAGGATCGCGCTGGAATAACCTGCTATCAGGTTAGTGTTGGTTTGGTTTTTGATAAAAATATCCAATAAAAAACGCGGTTTTTCTTATGCAGGGTCACGGCTGGTGTGTTTTTACCAGTAGGTATTGCTTTGAAAAAACAACAAAATATTACCCAGAATAGCGATTATTCAACGGGAATTGGCGATGCGCAATTTGCGCTCGTGGTTTTACTGACAACATCATGTTTGCTGATTGCAATAACGTTGATTGTGATCCTATGGCTAATTTGATGCGCCATAGCAATTAGGGAGAATGTATGGATAAGGGTTTGTTTGATGACAATAAAGTCATTGCACTGATCGGTTTACTGTTGGCTGCACTTATTGTAGTGAGTACGATGTTTGTGATGACCTATATGGCGGATCGTCAACGCAACGAAGTACAAACTATCGATGTGCAAAACTGCTACAAAAAGACCTGAGAACTTTATTCGCCGGATAGCGCTAGTCTGCATTCAGGCGAATAATTGCATTGCAGGATGTTATGCCAGTTTCTGATGGATAGCATGCAAGGGCAAGGCGATATTAAGGTCAATATCGGTATTTTGTCTGAAATCATACGGGGTTATGCCGTAACGTTTTCTGAACATATAAGTAAAGTGGGACTGTGAGCCAAAGCCAAAGTCCAACGCAATGTCAAAAATAGTGCTGTCACTGCTTCTGAGTTGGTAAACAGCCCCTGCTAAGCGCCTTTCTCGAATGTATTTACCTAGCGATATGCCTGTAACTTCTTTAAATATTTTTTGCATATGCCAAAGCGAATAGCCCGAATACACGGCTAATTCTTCGAGGTAGATGACTCGCCCCAGATGGGTTTCGACCCATTTACTGAGGGCGCAGACTAACGCGAGATGATTTTCTTGTGACATTATTTAGTCTGTTTTTTCTAGTTAGGAGTAGTGCAGTATACACAAGTTGAATCTAACAACACAAAACACCAAATTGACCGCTAGCGAATGGCTGGAGCTCTAAAGACTTTTCAGCGAATGCTTGCAAAAGAGCTTTCTGGTGCCATAGTAAAAGGGTAGTGCCATCTGAATGGGAAATTTCCCAAGGGTAAAAGGTTGAGTTTGGAAAAATAGAAATTAAAAATGATGAGGTGATCGCATGTTGATAACAGTGATTATGACTCTGATAGCGGTTGTGGGCGTAACCGTCTTTCTAAAGATGCCAGTAATGGTTCTGCATAAAGGTAAAGGCGCAGGAGGTGATGAACTGTGAGGTTAGGAATATTGTGATCGGCATATATAAAATGAATTCTTCCTTGAACCAGGTGATTGATAACTATCATACCTGGTTTTTTTATGCCTAATTTTTGCCATACCTCGTGAGTCCTCCACATCATATTTGTCTTTTTTTGCAACAATGAACCTTTCAGCAACTGAAACAGTGTATTGAATAACTCTCCCTAGGTTGCTAATTAACCACAGATAATTGCAGAATAGTTTAGCGGTAAAGGTGAGGATATGACACGGTCGGCTAAAGAAATATTTCAATGAGCGTGATATCCTTGCGCGATATTATTGTGAAGGAATTATTCATGTCTGAAATGTTCACTAATGACCAAGAGCTGGTCTCTGATCTGGTCGCCTGCCAATTAGTTATCAAACAAATTCTGGATGTGATCGATATCATTGCCCCCACGGAAGTGCGGGATAAGATGTCGCATCAACTTAAAACTATCGATTTTTCTACCCATCCAGCGGGTGCCGACCCGGTAACAAAGCGAGCTATTGAGAAAGCCATTGCGCTGATCGATATGAAGTTTACGCAAAAATAACGAGTACATTAGGCGAAAGCCAGTGGTACAGAACTACCCAGAAGCCAGTCGGGTGAGTAGCGGGTTAAGAACTAACCCGCAAACTGATTACTCAAGTATGTTATTGCCTATCTTTTTCACTAAAGGGCAATTACTGACGCCAATAATGCCATTTTCACCGTTGATAAATTGGGCGGTGGCAATAGTTCTGGCCGTCAGATATTTACATTGTAAACCTATGCCTGCTGCGTTCTTCTCACTGCCAATAAGTACGCCATAGCCAGAAAAGAGCAAGCCAAGGTATATGATTGCGGCGACTAAGAACAACCTGAATAAACTCATGTAGTCACTCCCTGTAATTAGTTTTACTTATTTTGTAGCGAGTATATTTAGCAGTTTAACTTGTAATGATGAGTCGGTTAATAGTAAAAATCCTAAATCATTTTGATTTATAGGATAAACCATCATTAAAGTGCTCTTTTAAGACGATAACAAACATTAGTAATTACATCTTGGCTATAAATGGTTGATGTTTAATACAGTATAATTTAAAAAAATGTTAAGTAAGGTGCTCGATTTGAACATAAAGAAACTTGTTGCAACGGTAGGTATCATTGCCGTTTGTTGCTTGTTTTATCTATTAGCCCTTGATAGCTACTGTGATCAGGGGGGGACTTTCTCTACCGGTATTTGTACTATTACTTCGATTATTCCATGGTAAGGATAGGCGACTCATTTTATCTATAATAACAGTTGAAAACTATTACTATGAGTTATCTTTATTAACGGTTAATTAACCACAGGGATTTACCTTTGTGGTGGGCAGAGTGATAAGATAGCCTCTTCGCCACGCATGTAATCGGTAATAGGGTAGTCAATGTCAGACACAACTATGGGCGCACTTGGTGCCATCCCAATCGCTTTATCACTATTTACTGTCATTTTTTTCTTGATAGTTTGGTTCTTTTTGAGCCGTGCTAGTGTACGAGCAAATGAACAGATCCGCTTGTTACAAGACATCGCTGAACAGCAGAGACAGCAAACAGAATTGCTCAAAGCATTACTGGAAAACGCCACGGGCGTCAGTGATGGGCAAAGTGATAGCGATATCGTTTCTCCCCTCGATTTTAAAGGTTTTATTCCCGAGAGATAACATTCATCGCCATTCTGATACTGCCCATCGGCAGTGTCAGAATGATGAGCCAGTGCTCCCTTTCCCTAACTCCCTCTGTATGTTTTAGATTTTCCCTTTCGCACGCCACAATAAACCCTACTAGCTGTCATAAATTTGTCTTAATTTCGCCGTAATGTAGCCAGAACTTTTCAGGAGAACGGTGATTCGGATGATTAAATGGTATGAAGAGAGTGACAGCGAAGTGAACAGAAGCATTGCATTACTTACCGGTGAAGATCCAGATAAGTGGTATCCCTATGGTGGTATCAAAGGTAAGGACTATTGCAAGAACCCCTCAGATGCATGGCCTATCATCTACGCCAACAAAATTGGCCTCTATTCGCCAGAAATTAATGATAATAATCAGTGGAATGCCAGAATTACTAATCCGCAAGGCGAGTGGCAAGCTTATAGCCAAAGCCCTTTGCGTGCGGCAATGATCTGTTATCTGCTTAGCCAGGAAGTTTGAGCAGCGGAGTTGATGATTTTCAGCAGAATATCCCGTGAGTAGGCAGTAACGGGAGTGACAAACGGTAAGAAGTTTTTGACGACTTTCGTGGAGCTGATGATGAAACGTATCATTAAAGGGGATTCAAATTTATCACACCTGGTTATTGCTCATG
The DNA here is from genome assembly GCF_902170305.1 of Yersinia alsatica. Classification (GTDB taxonomy): domain Bacteria; phylum Pseudomonadota; class Gammaproteobacteria; order Enterobacterales; family Enterobacteriaceae; genus Yersinia; species Yersinia alsatica. The sequence goes on from NZ_CABHWW010000026.1 coordinate 621,881, forward strand.
CAGCGATTGACCACCATCAAAAATCCTACGGCGAGCGGCGTCAGGGCTGGCCTTCAACTTATCTTATCCGCTACAAAAATAATCGTGTTGCCGTTGAGGTTGTCACTCGACGTCAGTCATATGTGGCCACATTAATGATTGGCGCTCGAAATTTGAGCAAGCTATGTGGCATATCTGCGTTACATCCCTGAGTATTATCTCAAGCCTCATCAATGCAATGCTCAGCTTATATAATGTAAGCTGATTGATTGCTGCTCAATTGTCCGCGAACCACCTTTATTCTTGATGCAATCAGCTTTAAGTGTTAAAAAACCGCCGCAGATTCATTTACGAAAGGCGCTGTTACTACACTAATGGGTAACAGGTGCGGCAGAGGGCAGGATGGAACAGCAGTTGCAGGATTCAACACTAAAACGCGGTTTAAAAAATCGACATATTCAGCTGATTGCTCTGGGTGGGGCGATTGGTACTGGACTGTTTCTAGGAATAGCGCAAACCATTAAAATGGCTGGCCCCTCGGTGATACTGGGTTACGCCATCGGCGGCTTTATTGCCTTCCTTATTATGCGCCAACTGGGCGAAATGGTCGTTGAGGAGCCTGTTGCGGGTTCATTCAGTCACTTCGCCTATAAATATTGGGGCGATTTTGCTGGATTTTTATCTGGTTGGAATTACTGGGCCATGTTTATCTTGGTCGGTATGGCTGAATTGACCGCCGTCGGCATCTATATCCAATATTGGTGGCCGGAGATCCCGACGTGGGTTTCAGCCGCAGTATTCTTTGTTCTGATAAATGCTATCAATCTCGTTAATGTCCGTATGTATGGTGAGACCGAATTCTGGTTCGCTATCATTAAAGTCGCAGCCATCATTGGTATGATTGTATTCGGTGCCTATCTGTTGGCGTCTGGTTCCGGTGGGCCAAATGCCTCGGTGACTAACCTCTGGGCGCAAGGAGGCTTTATGCCTCACGGCCTTAGTGGGTTGGTGATGGCAATGGCGGTAATCATGTTTTCTTTCGGCGGTCTGGAGATGGTCGGTATTACCGCCGCGGAAGCTGAAGACCCGCATCACAGTATTCCTAAAGCGACCAATCAGGTTGTCTACCGCATCCTTATTTTCTATATCGGCTCATTGGCGGTGCTGCTTTCCCTTTATCCTTGGGGCAAGGTGGTTGAGGGCGGTAGTCCTTTTGTCATGATTTTCCATGCACTGGACAGTAATCTGGTGGCAACCATTCTGAATGTGGTGGTTTTGACGGCTGCACTATCCGTCTACAACAGCGGCGTCTACTGTAATAGCCGCATGCTCTTCGGTCTGGCCTCTCAGGGGAATGCTCCTAAGGTACTGACCAAAGTGAATAAGCGCGGCGTGCCTATTCTGTCAATCGCACTGTCCGCGTTGGCGACCTCAGCAGGGGTGGTTATTAACTATGTCATGCCCGGCAAGGCCTTTGAATTGCTAATGGCGCTAGTGGTTTCAACCTTGGTCATCAACTGGGTCATGATCTGTCTGGCTCACTTGAAATTCCGGGCGGCGAAAGTGAAAGAAGGCGTCGAGCCGCGCTTTAAATCATTATGGTACCCTTACGGAAATTATCTGTGTCTGGTATTTTTGATGTTGATTCTAGTCATCATGTATCTGACTGAGGGCATTCAAATTTCAGTATTGATGATGCCCGCATGGATTGCACTGCTGTGGTGCGGATTTATGCTTACTCGCCGTAAATATAAGAACAATCAACCCGCAGCGAATGATTCCAGCGCAGTCTGATGTGATTATTATGTGATGGTAAAATAGCCGGGTAGAATAATTCAACCGGCTATTTTTTTGTATGAAGTTGCTCAAATCATTATCTATTGTTTAAATACGCAGCAATAAATAAAGTAAATAATTGAAAAGTTATAATAGGTTATGACTATCAACTATGATAAAGCATTGTTTGTTAATTGAGATTAATTCTTAACAACTCAATATAACCCCTTTAACAATATGGTTAAAGGGTTATATAATAAATTCAATTAGAACTGCCAGCGCATCCATGTAAACAAGACATTACCGTTATTATAAGTACCGGGAATATAGGTGGTTTGTAGCGCAAACTTATTATATTCAATAGAGATAAGCGGCAATGGCAGCGGTATTGGAATGTAATGATATTCATGACGCGCGGTAATACTGGCGGTGAAGCCAATACCAAAACGCCAGCCATCCATTTCCCCCGGTATCCACATTTTTTGATAGCCATAACCTATAATGGGCTCAACTTCATTGTGTGAGTCCATAAACGCCATCGCATACACTGCATGCCAGTTGTTATCTTCATCATAGCGATATTTGCCATAGCCGATACCCCAAGGCCTTTCGTTGTATGACTCTATCTTGTCATCATCATAGGTCCAGCGGTTATGCCAAGTATTCAGTGGGATATACAGCTCCTGGTTGGGTGAATCCCAAGCCAGTGAGATGTTATTCATCAAACGTTGCCATAGGCTGTCATTGCCCGCAGAGGGCGTAATCTTACTATCTATAGGGGATTGGGCTGAGGAGTCTTTGCCATTAGCAAGAGCTACTGAGGCCTGGCTCAACCATAGGCCACTGACAAATACGGCCTTGATAATATGTTTGTAATTCATGGTGTAACTCTCTGATGCTGATAAGGTGAAATAAGATCTCTTGGCATCAGATAATCTTTGTACCTATCAAAACTAATGACGAATAAAGCGTTATTTATAATGTGGTAAGGTTATAGAGCCAAACTTAAACGATTCTATAACGAGTAACTAATATAGAGTTTTAAACTGCGCGACAGAGTAATTAAAATTTAATTCTGGCACATCAAGAAATGTCTTAATCTGTTTTTTTTAGCACAATTTGCTAGCATATTTAACAAGATTTCACTGCATAAAACTGACTAAAACAAGAGGGTTTTTAGTATATTTATATAGATTAAATAAAGTGTAATTGCACTCCTCTGGTGCATTTTGTTCAATGTGACCGGTTTATTGCACCTATATGACACAATAAAGCCTTATTGATATAACGTATTTTTCGTCTTCGAATATTATATTTTGATTTGTTCTTTTTGATTAGAGAATTGCTCAACCGCAGCTTAGTGAAAAGATCATTTTTTCGCCTCTGGTGTGAATCGAGAAATAAGATATTTATGTATTTTTACCCTGAATTATTTTGAGAGCATAACCTGAGGCTAAGTAAGGAGTTAGCCTAGTGGAGTGAAAGGGTTTGATCATCTGGCTGGGGTAGGCGCGCTACCGGAACAGAAGCGACGATATATTCAATTATTATATATTTAATGCTAATAAATTTTATACCAATGCTGTTTTCTGCCATCAGTTTGGGATGGAAACCACGAAAAAATCACGTAAGCAGTATTATAAAAAGAGTTAGCTTAAATGTTAAAAACCAGTAAGAAAGCCGGATGTGACAGTATAAAAAAATAGAGCAGAAAATACGATGACCTTCAACAATTTTTAGCATATTTCCGCATTCTTTATGTGCAACCGTTTCAAATATGTGCGACAGGTTCACCCTTGATTAAAAATGGCTTGCCATCGAATACAGAGTATGTGATAACGCATATGGGTAAAACGAGGTACAGTTCTGTATATGTGTGGCATTTTCAGTAAAGAAGTTCTGAGTAAAGACGTTAGCGTTGAATACCGCTTCTCTGCCGATCCTTATCTTAGTGCCTCAAGCAGTAACGACTCTAGTTTGTCTATGTAAACGCCCACGGGCGAGTTAAACAATCCAAAGGAAATACTCAAGATGGCAAAGATCAAAGGTCAAGTTAAGTGGTTCAACGAGTCTAAAGGTTTCGGTTTCATCACTCCAGCTGACGGCAGCAAAGATGTGTTCGTACACTTCTCTGCAATCCAGGGTAATGGCTTCAAAACCCTGGCTGAAGGCCAGAACGTAGAGTTCGAAATCCAAGACGGTCAGAAAGGTCCGTCTGCAGTAAACGTTACTGCAATCTAATCAGCTCTTTTGCTGTTAAAAACCCGCCTTTGTGCGGGTTTTTTCATATCTATAGCCAATTAAATCAGCAAATTAAGGCAATATAATTAAGCCGGAATATTGATTGCGGCCTTTAATACCGGGATGAGTAGGGTCTATAGCCTGTTGTTGGCTAGTGCGACGAAAGCTGGTGTATTTGAACTGCGGCTTATCATTATCCTCGCCATGCGCCACGGTAGAGCAAATGGTACAACTCCCGACCCGATCAACTTGATGAATTCCGGCATTGTGCAGTTGGTGCTCAGCAATTGCGGCGAGGTTAAGATGGCGAAAACGGGGTGAAATGATATTTTTCGCCAGTGGTAGCTCGTTAATAAACCTTTCCACCAACTCTTCATTGACTTCGTAACAGCATGAGCGGGCGGCTGGCCCTATTGCGGCAACCCAATTTGCTGGGTCATCATCGCGGGCAATCCGCTCAACCATTTTTAAGATAATGCCATCTAATAAGCCGCGCCAGCCAGCATGCACCACCGCAATGCCTTTTCCCTGCCGTTGACTGAAGATAACCGGCAAGCAATCTGCCGTCAGTACCGTCAATAGGATACCCGGCTGCGTGGTATAGAGGCCATCGGCGTCGCCGCACTCTTGTCCCGGCGTGATGACATCAACAATCGTGGTGCCATGAGCCTGTTTTTTATTGGCTTGAGAAGCTTGATAAGGCCGGAGACAGTCAGGCAATAGAGCGGATTTATTGCCAAAGCCATGGCAGATAGTGGTGATTCGGCTGAGTTGTGGTGAAAAATCAGTCATAGGACTTACCTAATGAAGAAAAAATACGCCATTCAGTGTAAGCCGTTTTTTAACTTATTGACCAGTCGCCATTTCTTTTAAACTGCCGTTAGCGAATTGTTGCAAAATAACGCATCTTGTATCACTGTTTTGGCACCTTATTACGCGGTGGATAGGGTTTAATGGTCACTATCATTCAAGCGGCCCTTTAGGATAGATCCCCGTGATTTCTAAACCAAAAAATGACTCTAGCAACTTTATTCGTTGGCGCTTTAGCTTGCTATGCGGCTGTATTTTGCTTTCATTTTTTGGTCTGGTGGCCCGGGTTGCCTGGTTACAAATTATTGAGCCGGACCCGCTGGTGAAAGAAGAGGACATGCGCTCGGTGCGGGTCGTCGCAACACCGAACACCCGCGGCATGATTACGGACCGCAATGGGCATCCACTGGCGGTCAGTGTGCCCGTTGAAGCTATTTGGGCTGATCCTGCATCAGTGCTGGAGAAAGGCGGGGTGGGCGTTTCTGAACGCTGGCAGGCATTGGCGCAAGAACTCAATATGCCACTCGATCAACTTAACAATCGAATCAGGCAAAACCCCAATGCTCGGTTTATCTATCTGGCCCGGCAAGTAGAACCGGATGTCGCCGAATATATTCAGCGCCTGAAATTGCCCGGCATTGCAATAAAAGAAGAATCGCGGCGCTTTTATCCTTCTGGCGATGTAGCGGCCAATCTGGTGGGCTTTACCAATATTGATGATCAGGGAATTGAGGGCATCGAAAAGAGTTTTAATTCGCTACTCAGTGGCACCGCGGGCAGTCGGGTGGTGCGTAAGGATCGTTTTGGCCGAGTGGTTGAAGATATTTCCTCCACCGACAGCCATCCGGGGCAAAATGTTGAGCTTAGCATTGATGAGCGGCTACAGGCGGAAACCTCCCATGCTCTGAGTAATGCGGTGATGTTTAATAAGGCTGACTCCGGCTCGGCAGTGGTTATTGACGTCCATACCGGCGAAATTCTGGCGATGGCGAATTATCCGACCTTTAACCCCAATAATCGTGCTGGCACCCCGGAGGAGAATTTCCGCAATCGGGCCATTAGCGATATTTTCGAGCCGGGCTCAACCGTTAAACCGATGGTGGTGATGACGGCATTACAACGCCACTTGGTAAAACCTGACTCGGTGCTGGATACCCATCCCTACATATTGAGTGGGCATCAAATCAAAGATGTCGGTTTTTATCCGGCACTGTCACTGACTGGCGTATTGCAAAAGTCGAGTGATGTCGGGGTTTCTCGCCTGGCGCTGGCCATGCCCGCCTCTGCTTTGATGGAAACCTACACACTGTTTGGTTTAGGTAAATCGACACAATTGGGGATTACCGGCGAGAGCAGTGGGCTGATGCCGCACCGCCCACGTTGGAGTGATTTAGACCGCGCAACTTTCTCTTTTGGCTATGGCCTGATGGTGACACCGCTGCAACTGGCCCGGGTCTACGCCACTATTGGCAGTTTCGGGATTTATCGGCCCCTGTCGATTACCAAAGTTGATCCGCCGGTGCTGGGGCAGCGGGTATTCCCAGAGGTGTTAGTGCAGCAGGTCGAGCACATGATGGAAAGTGTGGCACTGCCCGGTGGCGGCGGGATAAAAGCTGCGGTAAGGGGATATCGGGTTGCGGTTAAAACCGGTACTGCCAAAAAGATTGGGCCCAATGGTCAGTATATTGATAAATATGTGGCCTATACCGCCGGTGTTGCCCCTGCCAGTGATCCTCGATTTGCTTTGGTAGTGGTGATTAACAACCCCCAAGGGGGCAAATATTACGGCGGTGCGGTTTCGGCTCCGGTATTTAGCGATATTATGGGGCAAATCCTGCGCACCATGAATGTGGAACCCGATGCGATACCTACAGATATAGTTCGGCATAGTTGATATTGGCTGTGAATTCACCGAGTTAAACCGTGGCTTGCAACAGTTCAAGGGCTTCTTTAGACTAACGCCGCGTCTGCCGCTAATTCTGGCAGTTATTAATTTGTTATCTGGAATTCAACCATGTCTTATCAGTGCCCCCTTTGTCATCAGGCCATGCAGCAGAGCCAGCAACAGTGGCGTTGCGGCAATAACCATCAGTTTGATTGCGCCAAAGAGGGTTACGTCAACTTAATGCCGGTGCAGCATAAAGGGTCGAAACAACCCGGTGACAGCCCGGAGATGATGCAAGCCCGGCGGGCATTTCTGGATGCAGGGTACTATCAACCTTTGCAGCAGCGAGTCTGTGAGATTCTGGATCAAGCACTCCCTCAAGATGCCGACATGTTGCTTGATATTGGTTGTGGTGAAGGTTATTACACTGCAGCCGTCGCTGACCGGCTAAATCGGCAGCGCCAAGTATCAGTATTCGGGCTAGACGTGGCTAAAGTCGCCGTAAGATATGGGGCGAAACGCTACCCGCAGGTACATTTCTGTGTGGCATCCAGCCATCGGTTACCTTTTGCTAATCAATCCCTTGATGCAGTATTACGTATTTATGCGCCTTGCAAAGCGGCGGAGCTGGCCCGAACGGTGAAACCCGGCGGCATTGTGGTTACCGTGGCACCCGGCCCTCGTCATCTTTATCAGCTTAAAGCACTGATTTACGCTGAAGTACAGCTTCATGATGATACCCCAGAGCATCTCGACGGTTTCGAGCTGGTCAGCAGCGAAAAGTTGGCTTATGAGATGCAGCTAACCGGTAAGCTGGGCTTCAATTTATTGCAAATGACACCTTTTGCCTGGCGCGCATCGATTGAAACCGGGCAAGAATTGGCTGCGCGGCAGAAGTTTAGCTGTGAAACCGACTTTGTCATCGCCTTACATCGGCGCAAAGAAGATTCTGTCGTGGCGGACCCACCGGTCGAGGGCAACTAAGGCGTATGTATACCAAGGTTTGGCCTGATAAGTTTCGGGCCATGTCGTATCGAGGTTGGCTGTAAGCTATGGGCGTAAAATCCCCTTAAGGGCAAGAGTATTATAATAAAGCTGCGTAATTATTCCCTGGTACAAAAATATATTATTAACTTAAGTTAAATTTTTGGTGCGTTATTTTTTATTATAAGGCTATCTATTTCAAATCTAAGTTTCGCCAAGTTCTTCCTCCGGATTCAGTCACCAAAATAGAGGGAATAAACCGTATTTGTTCGGCAATTTTTAGTGCTAAATCAGCCACTTCTTGTTTGTTTAATGTACCGCTACCATAATTAAATTCACCTTCCGGCAGTTTATATACTTTTTCTCGCCCGATAAGCCGGGTAAATCCGGCATCAACCATTTTCTTATTTAAGGTCTCGTAATCGCCTTCCACGGCATTATGCAAAACGACACTGACCGTAAAATACGGCATATCTATTTTCCAATCTATTAAGTGATGATATTTATATATCACACCCTGGGAAACGATATTTTGACCGACGTCTAATTGCGGGAAATGCAGCAAAAATAACCTTGCTAAAGTTGTGTCAATGCGGGGGCAGATCAATGGCAAATACTGATGTCAGCAAGTGGGTGGCAAAGGAGGCCACCCATTTAAGCTGTCAGTCTCAAAGAGCGAGTGATAAACGATTGCGGCCGGTGTGTTTTGCCGCGTAACAGGCGATATCGGCCTGACGCATCGCTTGTGCGGCATTTTCAGTTTGTGGGGTTAAAGAGACCGCGCCCAAGCTTGCCGTGAAGGAGTAGGATTGACCGTGCCAATGGAATTGGATAGAGGCTATGTCCGCGACTACAGTTTCCAACACCTCGGTGGCTGACTTGTTTTGGCAATTAAACAGCACGATAGCAAACTCATCGCCGCCTAGCCGTGCTACCAAGTCGTTCTCACGCACTGCTTGCTGCATGGTTTGCGCTACCATCCTCAGCACCATATCACCGGCTTCGTGACCGGCACTGTCGTTAACATCCTTGAAATAGTCTAAATCGACGTAGCAGAGAATATGCTGTTCATCATGACCCAATTGGCTGATGGCCTGATTTAGTCGCTCCTCCAGGCGCCGCCGGTTAATTAACCCGGTCAGCATGTCATGATTGGCTTGATATTGCAGTTCACGCTGCTCATGGCGCGCGCGGGTGACATCCTGGAACACCACCACCGCACCGGTGAGGAGGTTATCGCGATCACGAATAGGGGAGGCCGAACAGCGAATTTCCTGGCGCTCACCTTGGCTCGACAACAACTGGCTGCCTTCTGGCAACAGAGTATGACGTCCTTCACTCAAGCACTGCTGGATGGCAAGTAATTGGTTTTTATCTCGTAAAGGGGACCACAGAACAAAGACTTCTTCAATGGGCAAACCGCAGGACTCATTCTGGCTGCGCCCGGTCATCTCTTCAGCTTTAGGGTTCATTAATTCCACACGGCCTTCACTATCAAGAGAGATAATTCCTTCCTGAATGGATGACAACACCCGGTGTAGTTGCTCACGCTCTTCATAACGTGCGACTTCGCTGGCACGTAAGGCATCTTCGCGCTGTTTCCGCTCACTCATGTCGCGGATGATTTTGGCATAGCCGAGCAGTTTGCCGCTATGGTCATGTATCACGGTAATGACGGTAACGGCCCAATAGCGGGTCATATCTTTGCGAACCAGCCAGCCCTCACGCTCTACCCGGCTGGTTGATGCGGCAGTTTTCAGCAGTTTTTCCGGTAAGCCCGCAGCAATATCTTCAGGTAAAAAGAAACAGCCGAAGTGTTGGCCAATAATTTCATTGCTGGGATAACCAATATTACGTTCTGCGCCATGGTTCCAGGTATTGACCCGGCCCCAAGGGTCCAGCATTAAAATGGCGTAATCTTCCACCGTATCCACCATCAGGCGAAAACGCTCCTCGCTGATACGTAGTGCCTCTTCCCGCTGGCGGCGCTCGGTCAAGTCACGGACAATTTTGGTAAAGCCCAACAGCTTGCCACTATCATCATGCATCGGATTAATCGCCACACTGGCCCAGTAGCGAATACCATTTTTGCGCACATGCCAGCCTTCGGTTTGGAAATTCCCTTCAGCGATAGCTTTTGCGAGTGATTTCTCCGGCAGACCGGCAGAGATATCCTCCGGTGTGAACAGCAGTGCAAAGTGTTCACCGATGATTTCATCACTGGTATAGCCTTCATTGCGCTCCCCGCCTTTGTTCCAGGTCAGAATGCGGCCATGAGTATCTATCATGTAGATAGCATAATCTTCGACTTCACTGATCAGGTGGCGAAACTGTTCCTCACTCTTGCGCAGGGCATTTTCTCGCTGCCATTTATCGGTCAGATCGCGGGTAACATGCACAAAACCTTGTAAATTTTGCTCTGAATCGTGTAAAGCACTGAGTGTAAGATTGCCCCAAAAACGTTTGCCATTTTTGCGAACTCGCCATCCTTGAGTTTCATAATGACCAAACTGATTGGCATGAATGAGCCCTTTTTGTGGGAGCTCACCAGCCAAATCTTCCGGCGTGTAAAATAGCTCGAAAGAGTGACCAATGACTTCTTCGGCGTTATAGCCGGTATTGCGTTCAGCACCGTTGTTCCAGGTCAGGATATGTCCTTGAGCATCAATGATATATATGGCGTAATCATCTACAGCTTCAATCAATAGCCGAAAGATGTGATCGTCAAATGATGCCGGGTGCAAAGCCATTCCTGTATTCCTTGAATTTTTATTCAGTAGCTTATCGCTGCACAGAGTTATGCCCAGAAAATTTAATCTGTTGGCGCGATATAAATGATTGGCCAGTCTATCGCTAACCTGCAAAACAAGGTAATAAGATTTTTCTTGGTCGCAATAAAAATAAATAAAAAGGAAGTCAAAGAAATTCTACTACGGGTCTTCATATTACACCAGGCCACTGAATACGCGGCTTTCGGCGATTATTGAGTCAGTTGCATCGTGGCACTAAATAATAATTTACCTTATTAATAATAAGGGCAAATTGGCGTGGTAAAGTATAAAAATAATGACTTAAGTAGGGAGGGTTAATTAGTTCCGAGCCAAACAGCGTCAATTTACAGAATAATGCCACGCTAATATTATTTTTCTCACACGAATCAATAACGTTACCAGCAGAGATCAGGTTTATTACATAACAGATCTAATTCTTTTACGACCGCAAAAATAATCCCCCAGAAGTGCAGAAATGCTTGCATCAGCAAGTGTTATCCGGATAATTCCGAATCTTTATAATAAGCATTCTCATTAGTGGTAAGTTTGCAAAATTCAGGGGCATCAAGACGATGAATAAATCTATCTCTACCCGCGCGGATCAGAAACGGCTGGCGCCGCGTCTTTTGTGCGTGATGATCGGTGCTGCTCTCGGCACGCTATCAGCCTCTTCATGGGCGGCGACAACAACTAATACTGCGGCTGACAGTGTAAAAAAAACCAGCCCGGTAGCGAATAGCGCGCAAGCTGACGAAGCCAAAAAAACCGACACCATTACTGTAGTCGGGACGCAGGATACTTTCCGGGCGGGTGGCAACGATTTAATCCCAACCTATTTGGATGGTCAGGTAGCTAATGGCGGCCGTATTGGCTTCCTTGGGCAGCAAGATGCCCGTAACGTGCCATTTAACGTTATTGGTTACACCTCTAAATTGGTGGAAGATCAACAAGCGCGGACACTAGCGGATGTGGTCAGTAATGATGCGTCAGTGCAGAATGTACGTGGCTATGGTAATGCATCGCAAAACTTCCGCATCCGTGGTTTTAACCTTGATGGCGATGATATTTCATTCGGTGGCTTGTTCGGGGTATTGCCACGCCAGGTTATTGATACCAGCATGGTTGAGCGAGTTGAGGTATTTAAAGGCCCGAACGTATTTGTAAACGGTATTTCGCCAAGTGGTAGTGGTGTGGGCGGGATGATTAACCTGGAACCCAAACGAGCAGGTGACACGCCACTGACTCGCGTTAGCTTGGATTATACGTCTTCTTCCAAGGTGGGGGGGGCGCTGGATGTAGGCCGCCGCTTTGGTGACAATGATCAGTTCGGGGTGCGAGTCAATGCGTTGCACCGGGAAGGTGAAACCGCTATTCATGACCAGAAAGAGCGTACTACCGCAGTCTCTACTGGTTTAGATTACCGGGGCGAGCGCGCTCGTACTTCTTTAGATATTGGCTACCAAAAACAAACTGTACACGGTATGCGTACTGATGTCGGCATTGGTAGTGCAACAGTGATCCCGGAACCACCAGCAGCCACCTTAAACTACGGTCAGCAGTGGGTATATACCGATATGGAAACCACCTTCGGTATGCTGCGCAGCGAATATGATTTAAGCCAGAATTGGACAGTTTACGGCACTATTGGTGCCAGCCACAATGATGAGACCGGGCAATACGGTTCACCTATCCTGACGGATAATAATGGCAACGCCACCATTAGCCGTCTATATGTGCCTTATATCTCTGATTCTATTGCTGGTATGGGGGGCGTTCGTGGACATTTTGATACTGGTTTTATTACACACAAAGTAAACGTGGGTTATGCCGCCAACTACCGCACTGCAAAATCAGCGTTTAATATGTCTGAGCCAGTCAATACCAATATTTATAATCCAGGCGTTGTTCCTTTCCCTCCTACATCCACTCTGCCAGGCTATACCAGTGCGAGTCAGAATCCGACGCTGAATAGTCAGGTTCGCGCCAGTAGTATTTCGGTGTCTGATACCTTATCCGCGATGGATGATAAAGTGCAGTTAATGCTGGGGCTGCGCCGTCAGGATCTGGTTATCCGCAACTTTAACAATGGCGTACCCGATAGTGCCAATATCCAAGATGCGATGAAAGTGACGCCAGTGTATGGTCTGCTGGTAAAACCGTGGGAAAATGTTTCTCTGTATGCTAACCACATTGAAGCATTATCTCCGGGGAGAGTGGCGCCTTGGTACACCGCTAATGCTGGTAATGTAACCGGTATTGTGCATGCTAAACAGAATGAAGTTGGGGTGAAGTTTGATAACAAGCGCTATGGCGGTACTCTAGCACTGTTTGAAATCACCAGACCTGCTGGTTCTATTGATGCGATAACCAACAAATACACCTTAAGTGGCGAACAGCGTAACCGGGGTGTTGAGTTGAATGTATTTGGTGAACCCGTCTTTGGTACTCGTCTGTTGGGTAGTGCGGTCTGGTTGGATCCAACTTTGACGCAAGCGCAAGACAGTAAGAATAATGGTAACTATGCTATCGGTGTAGCTCGTTATCAGTTAGTTCTTGGCGGTGAGTATGATATCAAAGCGGTTGAAGGCTTAACGGCTACTGGTACTGTGACCCGCTCAGGTTCACAATATGCTAATGAAGCCAATACCTTGAAGCTCAAGCCGTGGACTCGTCTGGATCTGGGCATGCGTTATACTATGCCGTTGAAAGAGACTAACTTAATCTGGCGTGCCAACGTTGAGAACGTGACCAATGAACGTTATTGGGAGTCTGTGGAAGATAGTGGTGTTTATATGTATCAAGGCAATCCGCGTGAGTTGAAATTATCAGTCTCAATGGATTTCTAATCAGATGTTAATGCCAGTCTGATTGATGGGCATCTCAGCAATAATAAACCCCGCGATTCTTCAGGAATGCGGGGTTTATTTTTGGCTGCTAATAATATTGCGCCACTGACTTTATTTTACCACGAGAATAAAATGACGCTTATTATGCGGCGACACGATAAATGTGTTCATAAAGAATATTAAAGCCGATGGCAATCAGCACGATACCGCCCGCGATTTCAGCACGCTTACCCAGCAGTGGGCCGATATAACGGCCAATCAACATACCGAGCGTTGCCATGATCATGGTCGCTAATCCAATAGCCATTGCGGTGTGAACAATATTGACTTGCAAGAACGCCAAGCCAACACCAATAGCCATGGCATCAAGGCTGGTGGCGATAGCGGTCATAACTAAAACCCAAAAACTGTGGCTTCGCATTTTTTCAGTTTCTTCAACTTGCTGTTTAGCGCCTTCAAAAATCATGCGGCAACCTAAAATAAACAGCAGGCTAAAAGCGATCCAGTGGTCCCATTCCAAAATATACTGACTGGCGAACAGGCCAATACACCACCCAATAAGGGGGGTAATAGCTTCTATCACACCAAAGATAAGACCGGTGCGTAGTGCTTCTCTAAAACGGGGTTTATGTAGACTGGCACCTTTACCAATAGATGCAGCAAAAGCATCCATAGACATGGCAAAAGCAAGAACAAGAGTTGCAGATAGATTCATAGAAATAGTCTCGGCCGGGCGGCTCCATATACACGTAACCCACCCCCAACCTAACGACGGAGCTACGTGTCTATGGTCTCGCCAACCTTACCTGGCTGCCCGCACCACGTTCCAAAAACAGAACGAGTATGTTGATACGGGCGTTTCTATATATCGATATATCAATTCAATATATCGAACAGAAACCGGCTACTCCCCATGAACGGCGCAACCTTAACATATAAATTCTAATATCGACAACCCCAAATATAATATGGCAACTTGGCAGTATTGATAATGATTTTCATTATCGAAGTTTTAGTGATAAATAGCACATATAAGCATCAATAATGGTGTGGAAATAAGCGGGGAAGGGGTGAGAGATAATGTCGGGAAATTAATCAGTTAACTCAATGTTCAATAGATTAACTTCCCAAAAGGTGCGGCTTTATGATTGATTTTCAATGAAAAAATTATAAATTTTTTCTAGATCATCTAATTGCTTAACCTGGATTAGTAATCTGCGCTGCTCTAAATCAATCACTAAAATCCCATCTTCAGATAAATTCATACTTTTTATTCGGCTATATTCAATAAAAGCATTAGCGTAGAAGAACCCTGTATTTTTAAACAACAACTTGGGCCAGCGGATATAAGAGATATAAACCGCAACTAACGCTAAACCCACTAATAAATAGGTGGTTAAAGCTGCACCATTCGCCATAACATTATTGTAAATAAGAATAGCAATCAGCCCGACAAAAATTGCGCAGTCGATTTTGTTTTTACGTTTCAGGTGGACTTGTAGCAGGGTTTTGCCTTTCATCATATTCATGATGAACTCATCATAGATGGCATAAGCAAGCAGCAGGACAATAAAAACTATCAAAACAAGGTCAGTAACCGACATGCAATAACTCCTGTATACCCGTCATCTTCCAAATTGCAGGTGTGGTGGTAACTCTGTTCGCGGCCGGTGTAAGCTCATCGGAATAAACCTCTTTGCCGCCTTCCTGCACGTTAAACCGATAGGGCATAGGATGAGATCCTATCTGAAATAAATAACCGGGAGCATGCTCCCGGTTTTAGTGACATCTAATACTCGCGCGGGATTACAGCCCTAAGAAGCCAATCCAGTAACCGAAGATACCGATGGCGAAGAAGCCCATAATAATCCACAGTGCGTTAACTTTACGCCGTAATAGCCACATACAGCCGAAGGTTAACAGCAACGGCACCAAGCCTGGCATCAACTGATCCAAAATGGTCTGCACAGTAGTGACTGTGGTTTGGCCATTCTGGTTGGTTATCTTGGACACCACCACCGGTATGTTGACGTGCGTCCACTTGTTAACCAAGGCCCCCATCACAAACAGGCCGAGGATAGACGCCCCTTCCGTCAGTTTTTGCAGAAGACCACCGTCCATATCGCTAACGATATTGACGCCTTTTTTATAGCCGTATGCCACGCCATAGTAACGAGTCAGCAAGCGCACCACGTTAAACAGCACGAAGAACAGCAATGGCCCCAGTAAGCTACCGCTCATGGCGATACCTGCACCGAGGGCGGCAAATACCGGACGTACAGTACCCCAGAAGATTGGGTCACCCACACCGGCCAAAGGCCCCATCAGACCGACTTTGATACCGTTAATTGCTGCATCATCAATTTCGGCACCATTGGCTTTCTGCTCTTCCATTGCCAGTGTTACGCCCAGAATTGGGGCCGCAACGAAAGGCTGGGTGTTGAAGAATTCCAGATGGCGTTTTATTGCCTGTTTACGCTCTTCAGAGTTCTCTGGGTACAGACGACGAATCGCTGGCACCATGGAGAAACAGAAGCCGAGCGCCTGCATACGTTCGAAGTTCCACGACCCTTGGAAGAGGTTAGAGCGGAGAAACACACCGCGAATATCTGCGGGCGTGAGTTTCTTTTCACCTGTAGTTGCCGTAGTAACAGTTGTTGTATCAACCATTTCTCTCACCTTTTCCTAGTCTAATTCGTTATCAAGATCGTTATTGGCCTGGCCAGACTGAACTACAACCTGAGACTTGTTGTATTTCGGGCTGAGCTGGATATAAAGAACGGCCATAACCACACCAATAACACCCAACGCTACCAGGTTGAAGTTAGTGAATGCGGCAGTAACGAAACCTAAATAGAAGAATGGCATCAGGTAGCCAGCACGCATCATGTTGATAACCATGGCGTAACCTACTACGACGATCATACCACCGGCGATATTCAGACCACTGGTAACCACTTCTGGAATTGAGCTGAGCATCATCTGAACTTCAGATGTACCCACGGACAGGGCGACGATCAGTGCAGGAATGGCAATACGCATTGCTTGTAAGAACAGTGCGGAGATATGAATCCAGGTAATCGCTCGCAGGCTGCCACGTTCGGCTGCACCATCGGCGGCGTGCTGGAATGCCACAGTAATGGTACGTACGATGATGGTTAATACCTGACCGGCTGCCGCCAGCGGAATCGCCAGTGCAATACCGGCACCGATGTCTTGTCCGCCAGCAATAACCAGGATGGTAGAAATAATCGATGCCAGAGCCGCATCCGGTGCCACTGCGGCCCCGATGTTCATCCAGCCAAGTGCGATCATTTCCAAGGTACCACCGATGATGATACCGGTTTTCATATCACCCAGAACCAGTCCTATTAAGGTACAAGCGACGAGAGGGCGGTGAAATTGGAACTCATCCAGAATGGAGCCCATCCCGGCGATACATGCAACTATGAAAATCAGCACAATCTGAAGAGTTGTGATCTCCATTGTACTTCTCCTATGACCAAAAAAGCTGAGTAAAAATAACCGAGTCCCAAAACAGAACAGGGCATAACCTTGCTACGTAGTTTTTGAGTAAAGCTATTTATTAAGTTTGCTAATTAAGTCCATCATTTTGAGCCGGGAATCCGAAGACACTTTCCGGACTTCCAATTCAATACCGCGGGCATTCAGTTTATTAAATGCTTCAATATCTTTTTCATCAACGGAGACCGCATTGTTCACCTGGGTTTTGCCCTGACGGAATGCCATACCACCGATATTTACTGACTTAATATCCACGCCACCTTCAACCAAACGTACAACGTCTGTTGGATTGGTGAAGAGCAACATAACCCGGTCATTAGCATATTTCGGGTTGTTGTATACGCGGATAGCTTTCTCAACATCAACGACGTGCGCAGTCACACCCGGAGGAGCAACTTGTGTCAGCAATGTCTTACGCATTTTATCGGCGGCAACTTCGTCACTGACGACAATAATGCGTTTTACGTTAGTCTCTTTGGTCCAACGAGTGGCGACCTGACCATGGATTAAGCGATCATCAATACGCGCCAACCCGATCTTCATATGATCGTTCGGGCCTAAAGCGACGGCCGGAGCCTTGGCTTTTGGCGCAGGAGCAGCTTGTTGCGTCTCGGGCTTATCACTCTTAACTTCAGGCGCTTTCAGTGCTTTAACGCCTTCACGACCGGTTTCTACCGCGACTGCAACCAATTCAGCAAATGATGGATTATCATCACGGGCCATAAAGGTTTCAGCCAGCATCGGAATGTTAACCCCGGTGACGACCTCATAGTTCTCTTTATCGATAGCAATACGACTGGCAGCGTTAAACGGGCTACCACCCCAGGTATCAACCAAGAATAGAACACCTTTACTGGTGTCCAGCCCGGTCAATTTACCGTTGTATTTCTCAATCAACGTTTCGGCATTCTCACCGGGGACGAAATCGATATAAGCGACGTTAGCTTGCTCGCCTAAAATCATTTCAGCTGTTTTCAGCAGTTGTTCTGCCGCAGCCCCATGTGTGCCAATGATAATAGCTATACTCACTCGCTACCCCCTCTGTTAACTCAGAATTGAGTTCTCGCACGTAACAGAAACACCAGTATTCCCCAACAACATTTCAGTACACATTGAATCTATTATGATAGTCACAATGTCAGCTCACTGCTGACGATTTATTCGCAACCACAATGAATCGATTCAGGTACATACCGTAAAGTGCTGGATGTGATTTATTTTAGTCAGTGAAAAAATAAATTATGTGACGATGCTCATTTATTGGGACATGTTATGAATGATTTAGCTCATTCGGATAATAAATAGACACATAGATGAACAATATTGATATGTTTCACCCTAACTCACTCATCACAATATGATTGTTATGTTTATTATTTGTGCTAGTTGTGTGAAATTTGACAATTAGCCTGCTTTTTGAGCAGGAGAAATTTTAGTCATAAAAAAATAGCCTCATGGCGGATAGCCATTTTTAGCCTCATGACTGAATGGCTTGTCAGGCAGCAGATAATAAATCTGACTATGCTGACAAAAAAATTCCTGATAAAGTTAACGGCTCTATTAATTGTCAGGAGTTAAGGGCCTCAGCTCTCCCTATGGACTGTCACCGAAGTTACTGTTTCTTTAGCGTTAATACCCAACCAGTGGGTTTAAATCTGGTTATCCAATCACGCACATTTGCTGCGTCTAATATCACCCGATCTTTCTGCGTATCTATACTGACAACCGTGCTGCGGCGTTTTGCTGTCTCTGTTGTTGGTCGCACATCATCTGAATCGTGTTCTTATTCTCGGAGTCTGACATGGAATTTCTAATGGACCCCTCAATCTGGGCAGGGTTACTTACGTTGGTGGTACTGGAAATTGTTCTGGGTATCGATAACCTGGTATTCATTGCTATTCTTGCTGACAAACTCCCGCCTAAACAAAGAGATAAAGCTCGAATCATCGGCCTGTCTCTGGCATTGATTATGCGCTTGGGCTTGCTGTCGGTCATCTCTTGGATGGTGACGCTGACAACGCCGCTCTTTAGTGTCGGCAGTTTCAGTTTCTCTGGGCGCGACCTGATTTTGCTGGTGGGGGGGCTATTTCTGTTATTTAAAGCCACCACCGAGCTACATGAACGGCTGGAGGGTAACCAGCATGATGACAGCGCAAACCGAGGTTATGCCAGTTTCTGGGCTGTTGTTGCCCAGATTGTGGTGTTGGATGCCGTCTTCTCACTGGATGCGGTCATTACTGCGGTTGGGATGGTTAACGACTTAGCCATCATGATGACTGCGGTCGTAATTGCGATGGGCGTGATGCTGCTGGCATCGAAAACCCTGACTAACTTTGTCAACGCCCACCCCACGGTGGTGGTGCTGTGCCTGAGCTTCTTGTTAATGATTGGTCTGAGCCTGATTGCCGAAGGCTTTGGTTTCCACATTCCAAAAGGCTACCTGTACGCTGCAATCGGATTCTCTATCCTGATTGAGCTGTTTAACCAGATCGCGCGCCGCAACTTTATTAAGCATGAGTCTCGTTTGCCAAGACGCCAACGCACGGCGGAAGCCATTATCCGTCTGATGGGCGGGCGTCAGCAGCAGGAGCCACAAAGCGGTGATTCGCAATTGGCATTGCCGACCGAGGCTTTTGCTGAAGAAGAGCGCTATATGATAAGCGGCGTGCTGACCCTGGCATCGCGCTCATTGCGCAGCGTGATGACACCGCGCACTGAAATATCTTGGGTGGATTGTAATCGCTCGCAAGCGGAGATTCGTGAGCAGTTATTGGATACGCCGCATAGCCTGTTCCCTGTTTGTCGCGACTCACTGGATCAGATAATTGGCGTGGTGCGTGCTAAAGATCTGTTAGTGGCGATTGAGCGCGGGGAGTCGATTTGCGAGTTTGCCGCAGCGACACCACCTATAGTGGTGCCTGATACCATGGATGTGATTAATCTGCTGGGCGTATTGCGCAAAGCGAAAGGTCGCTTAGTGGTGGTTAATGACGAATTTGGCGTGGTACAAGGGTTGGTAACACCACTGGACGTGCTGGAAGCTATTGCGGGTGAATTCCCAGATGAAGATGAAACGCCGGATATCATTGTTGATGGTGATGGTTGGCTGGTGAAAGGGGGAGCAGATCTGCACTCTCTGGAGCAGGCGCTGGATTGCCAGGAACTGGTGAGCCCAACGGCTGATTATGCTTCACTTGCCGGCATGCTGCTGTCGCATTCAGGCCATATGCCAACAGCGGGCGATGTGATTGAATTGCATAACCTGCGCTTTGAGGTCATGGAAGTTTCAGATTATCGCATTGAGCTGGTACGCATTACGAAACTGAGTAATGAGCAGGAAGAGCAATAACTCTGGCAAAGCCCAATAAAAAGGGGAGCTTCGGCTCCCCTTTTGCTGCGTGACGCGGTCAGTGACAGATATTAATTACACTGCACTTTGATAGCTAAGCCGCCACGGGAAGTCTCGCGGTATTTGGCATTCATATCTTTGCCGGTTTCAAACATGGTTTCGATCACTTTATCCAGCGAGACTCGAGGTTCGCTGGTACGGCGCATTGCCATACGTGCAGAGTTAATCGCTTTAACCGAAGCAATCGCATTACGTTCAATGCAAGGCACTTGAACCTGACCGGCAACCGGGTCACAGGTTAGGCCCAAATTGTGTTCCATGCCAATTTCAGCGGCGATACACACTTGAACCGGGCTTGCCCCCAGCAATTCGGCTAAACCGGCGGCAGCCATAGAACAGGCCACCCCGACTTCACCCTGACAGCCCACTTCAGCACCTGAAATTGATGCATTCATTTTATACAAAATCCCGACAGCACCTGATGACAGGAAGTAGCGAATAAAGATTTCTGGGGTTACTGGCTCGATAAAGTGGTCGTAATAGGCCAGTACTGCCGGGACGATACCACAAGCACCGTTAGTGGGCGCGGTGACCACTCGGCCACCCGCAGCATTTTCTTCGTTGACCGCCAGTGCGAACATATTGACCCAATCAATGACATTCATCGGATCGCTAGACAGTTTATCTGAAGAGACCAGCAGGCGACGTAAGGCTGAAGCACGACGAGGAACTCGCAGCGGGCCGGGGAGCACGCCCTCGGTATTCAGGCCACGATCAATACATGCCCGCATCGTCTGCCAAATAGCAGTGAAGTAGGATTCGATCTCTTCTTTGCTGTGCATCGCCAGTTCATTTTGCATCACCATACCGGAGATGGACATGCCGGTTTGCTCGCAATTTGCCAGAATTTCTGCCGCAGAATTAAACGGGTAGGGAACACTGACCGCATTTACCGCTGCTTTGCCAAAATGCTCTTCATCAACGATAAAACCACCGCCGATTGAGTAGTAGGTTTTGCTGAGCACTTTCTCATCGCCAGCAAAGGCGTGGATCTGCATACCATTTTCATGCAGTGGCAGGTTATCGCTGCGGAACACCATCCCGCCTTCACGAGGGAAGTCAACTTCATGCAAGCCATTAGCCAGCATCAGTTTTTGGCGCAATTCAACATCACGGATAAATGCCGGAATACTATCGATATCAACAGTATCGGGCATGTTGCCCGCCAATCCCATAATAATGGCGATATCGGTATGGTGACCTTTCCCTGTCAGTGACAGTGAGCCGTAAACATCAACGGCTACCCGCGTGACAGATGGCATCAACCCTTGAGTGACCAGCAAATCAGCAAACTCTTTACCGGCTTTCATTGGGCCAACAGTATGAGAACTGGAGGGGCCAATACCAATCTTGAACATGTCAAAAACACTAATCACGCTAAAACTCCTTAACAAAACCTTTGGTGATCTCCAGTTCATCGGTATCTGGCTGAGGATCGCTGTATTAAGTATAAGAGCTCTGTGGATAGCAGCAGGTTACTTTGTGTGAAGTATTGCTACCACAGGCCCTGTAAATTTGGGTCCTACTGGTGTTGGCGGTATCAATTGGATACCGCAACAGTGACATTTCGCTACCAATTTATTGCTATCACTATCCGCTTTTAACCTTACTTTTTTAGTGGTTTATAGTGATGAAAGATATTTTACAGATATTTCATAACGCTGACAGGCCAGTTTACAGTTTTTTTAAAATGGTTGTGCAGAGAAAGTAGAGTAAAAATCGATGTGATGGGGTGATAGGGATCGCTTTATGCTGCAATTCAGACTCTTTAGCCGTAATGCTGTGAAGTTTGTCACTCATTGCCCCTATTGAGACTGTGACTTTAGGGTCAAATACTGACCTGCTGTGCCAGGCGGCGAATGATCGCGGCGGTCAGACCCCAGATAAATTGGCCTTCATACCATGAAAGATAGACCCGGTGATTGACTCCCCCGCGATGGATATCCAACGAATAGTAGCGAGACAGACTTAACGCCTCATGTAGCGGGATTTCAAACAGCCCGGCGACCTCTTCTTCATTACCATGAAAGGCGATATTGGCTGGGACTAAACCCACAATCGGGGTGACCTGATAACCACTGGAGCTGTCCAGTGGGGCCAATTGCCCCAGCACATGGACAGATGAGGCCGGGATCGCGACCTCCTCTTCGGCTTCACGCAGTGCGGTGGCAATCAACGAGCCATCTTGTGGGTCAGCTTTACCACCGGGGAAAGCCACTTGACCGGCATGTTTGCGCAAATGGTCCGAGCGCCTTGTTAGCAGCAATGTGGGTTCGGGCCGGCAAATAATAGGGATTAATACTGCGGCATGGCTGTTATGGCTAGAAAAACTCCCCGGCTGCGGCTGTTGTAGCTGAAAGCGGCTGATAAATTCAGACAATGGGCTCTCGGCAACCGATTTATTTACCAGTAATTTATTCATAACAGATTGATTCACAGACAAGTCACTCACCAAATGGCCCACTCATTAATTATATATTTTCCAGTTGAGGTAATATGCGGGCGATTTTATCAAATGTTTCCTGATATTCAGCCTGTTCCTGGCTGTCAGCCACAATGCCCCCGCCAGCAGAGCAATATATCTTGCCGTTTTCAGTCAACAGGGTGCGGATAGTAATATTGGTATCCATGGTGCCACAGCAACTAATATAGCCAATGTTACCGCAATAGGCATTGCGACGTTGTGGTTCCAACTGCTCGATGATTTCCATCGCCCGAATTTTAGGCGCTCCGGTTATCGAGCCGCCGGGGAAGCAAGCACGAAGTAAATCGGTTGCAGTAGATTCAGCGGGCAGGGTTGCCGTGATGGTGCTAACTAAGTGGTGCACAGCAGGGAAAGGTTCGACCACAAACAGCTCGGGTACCCGCACGGTGCCCGGTTGTGCGACCCGGCCAATATCATTGCGCAGCAGGTCAACTATCATCAGGTTTTCCGCACGATCTTTAGGCGAATTGGCGAGCCGCTCAGCTTGCAAACGGTCCTGCGCCGGCTCGCTCAGCCGTGGCAGCGTCCCTTTGATGGGGCGAGTCTGAATCTGATGCTGTTCCAGCCATAAAAAACGCTCTGGCGAAACACTCAATAGGGCATTTTGCGCTAAGCGAATAAAAGCTGAAAAAGGCGCTCTATTACTGCGGCTCAATGACAGAAAGGCTTGCCATTCATCACCTTGATATTCTGCACTGAATCGCTGGGCCAAATTAATTTGATAGCAGTCGCCGCTGTGCAGATATTCCTGAATTTGGCGGAATTTTTCACCATATTGCTCACGCGACATATTGGCCTGCCATGGGCTAGTCAATTTGAATGGCCCAGCGGTGACAGGAATTTTCTGCTGCTGTAACCACAAAAGACGTTGCTCAGCATCACCGTGACAGACCAGCGTCAGTTGCTGCAAATGATGGTCGGCAATAAGCGCCCAGTCATACAAGCCGACCGCCATATCCGGCAAGGCGATATCTTTCTCTGCCCGTTCCGGCAATTGCTCCACTCGTCGCCCCAGATCATAGCCAAATAGCCCTAATGCGCCGCCCAGAAATGGCAGGTCAGGGTGGGAGGGTATTGGCGGGGAGAATTTATCCAACTGTTGCTGTAATAAAGAGAATGGGTCGTCAAGAGAGAGCTCCCGTCCTTGCGCGCTGATAATCTCGGTTTGCTCACCGCGGGTAGTGAGGGTTACCCGCGGGTCGGCCACCAGAATATCAAAACGATTATGGGCATGTTCAGCAAACCCGGAATGCAGCAGCATAGCCCAAGCTTGATGGGCGAGAGGAGCAAATTGCTGGAGCAGGGCGTCAGGCTGATAAGGTAAGGTTTGGTAGGTCAGGGTTTTCACACTCATGAGTCACTGTTCTTTTGTTTCGGCTAGCAATATTAGGTGGCGTAATGGCATCTTCACAACGTGCAGTGGGGAAGATTAGCATAAATCGCTCATGTATTTGGCTCCCATTTACTTAGGGCAGTCAGTTCACCTGAAATCAGAATAAACGGGTATACTTAATCAATTATATGCAGGAGATAAATCAATGTTAGCGGGTATGCCTTCACTTTCTCATGAGGAACAGCAAGAAGCTGTCGAACGTATTCACAAATTCATGTCGGAAGGAATGAGCAGTGGTGAGGCGATTGCCTTGGTTGCCGCCGAAATCCGTGAGCGGCACCAAGACGATCCGCAAGCCATGCCTATCTTTGAAGACAGTGACTTTGATGACCACGGCGAGTCTGATTATCGCCGTGATGATGAGCCGGATGCCGACGAAATAGAAGACCACTACGAGGGCTAAACCCTTGTTGAGCAACCATTTAAACCCGCAGCGCAGGCGGGTTTATTTATGGGGGCAGGGATTATTTCCCACTGACAACGACGGCCCCGGCGGCGCGTTTCGCCACTTCAATGGCAGTGTCAATATCATCGGCGACAGCCAGCGCCACACCTAAACGCCGTTTCCCGTCAATCTCAGGTTTACCAAAGAGGCGGATTTGCGTATCACCGACCAGCGCGGTTTCCAGACCATGGTAAGCAATATTCTGGCTGGTTAATTCCGGTAAAATAACGGCGGAGGCCGCAGCGCCATACTGGCGAATAGTGCCAATCGGCAGACCGAGAAAGGCGCGCACATGCAAGGCAAACTCAGACATATTTTGTGAAATCAACGTCACCATTCCGGTATCGTGTGGGCGCGGCGAAACTTCGCTGAAAATTACTTCATCACCACAGACAAACAATTCCACGCCAAATAGCCCGTAGCCACCCAGCGCGGTCACCACGCGAGAGGCGATATCTTTTGCCCGCGCCAAGGCGATTTCACTCATCACCTGTGGCTGCCAGGATTCACGGTAATCACCCTCTTCTTGACGGTGACCAATAGGCGCGCAGAAGTGAATGCCATCAACTGCACTGATGGTTAGCAACGTAATTTCAAAATCAAAGCGCACCAATCCTTCAACAATGACTCTACCACCGCCCGCGCGGCCACCTTGCTGTGCATAATCCCATGCAGACTGAAGTTGGTCTTCCTGACGGATCAGGCTCTGACCTTTGCCCGAAGAGCTCATTACCGGTTTAACAATGCACGGATAACCAATCTCATTGACGGCTTGCCGGAAGGCACTCTCGGTATCAGCAAACTGGTAGCTGGAGGTGGGTAATTGCAGTGTTTCTGCGGCCAGACGGCGAATGCCTTCGCGGTTCATGGTCAGGCGAGTGGCTTGTGCACAAGGCACCACGTGCTGGCCCATATTCTCTAATTCGACCAGCATATCAGTGGCAATAGCTTCAATTTCCGGCACGATATAGTGCGGTTTTTCCTGTTCGACTAACTGTTTCAGCGCTGCGCCATCCAACATATTAATCACATGGCTACGATGGGCGACATGCATCGCCGGGGCATCGGCATAGCGATCAACAGCAATCACTTCCAGCCCCAGCCTCTGGCACTCAATAGCCACTTCTTTACCCAGCTCACCAGAGCCAAGCAACATGACACGGGTGGCGTTGGGACGCAGAGCAGTTCCAATAGTCAGCATAGTTAGATACCTACATCAGTGGGAAAATTTTACCGGCGTAGTATAGGATAAATCAGCCACGAAAACGATTGCGTATTCAGGTCGCAACAGTATAGTTCCGGCAATGGCTCCATCTCTGGTATTATCGCGCCAAAATCTTGCGCTTGCCTTCAGGCCATCGCTGCCATTCCATCCAGTTATAAGAGTTACTGCCGTGAGCACAACTTCCTTTTCTTCCCTGACACTGCCTGCTGAGCAGTTGTCCAATCTTAATGAACTTGGCTATACCGAGATGACACCGGTACAAGCCGCAGCGTTACCGGCAATCCTCAATGGGCAGGATGTCCGGGCAAAAGCCAAAACCGGCAGTGGTAAAACCGCGGCCTTTGGTATTGGTTTGCTAGATAAAATTGCCGTCGGCGAATTTGTCACCCAGGCGCTGGTATTGTGCCCAACTCGCGAACTGGCTGATCAGGTTAGCAAAGAGTTACGCCGCTTGGCTCGTTTCACCCAGAATATTAAAATCCTGACACTGTGCGGTGGCCAACCAATGGGCCATCAACTGGACTCTTTGGTGCATGCGCCACATATCGTGGTAGGGACGCCGGGGCGTATTCAGGAACATTTGCGTAAGAAAACGCTGGTACTGGATGACCTCAAGATTTTGGTATTGGATGAAGCCGATCGCATGCTGGACATGGGCTTCACCGATGCCATTGACGATGTGATTGCCTACACTCCACCACAGCGCCAGACTTTATTGTTCTCTGCCACTTATCCGGCGGGTATTGAGCGCATCAGTGCGCGGGTTCAGCGCCAACCCGTCAATGTTGAAGTTGAAGATGGTGATGAAGCACCGGCCATTGAGCAGGTCTTTTTCGAAACCACCCGTGAAAAACGTCTACCTCTGTTGATTGCGGTCCTTAGCCACTATCAGCCAGCTTCTTGCGTGGTGTTCTGTA
Source organism: Yersinia alsatica (assembly GCF_902170305.1). Taxonomy (GTDB): domain Bacteria; phylum Pseudomonadota; class Gammaproteobacteria; order Enterobacterales; family Enterobacteriaceae; genus Yersinia; species Yersinia alsatica. The sequence continues at coordinate 648,572 of NZ_CABHWW010000026.1, forward strand.
ACACCAAGAAAGATTGCCAAAGTGTGTTTGAAGCCTTGGAATCTCGTGGTATCAGCGTGCTGGCTCTGCATGGTGACTTAGAGCAACGCGACCGTGATCAGGTGTTGGTGCGCTTCTCTAACCGTAGCTGCCGGGTTTTGGTGGCCACAGATGTCGCGGCCCGCGGTCTGGATATTAAAGACTTGGCGTTGGTGGTTAACTTCGAGCTGGCATTTGATCCTGAAGTTCATGTGCACCGCATTGGCCGTACCGGCCGGGCAGGGATGAGTGGTCTGGCCGTGAGTTTGTGTACGCCACAAGAGATGGCTCGCGCCCATGCTATTGAAGATTATCTGCAAATCAAACTGAAATGGACGCCAGCAGAGCAGGTAAGCCGCAGTACGAACGCCATGCTCGAACCTGAAATGGTGACCTTATGTATTGATGGCGGGCGTAAAGCGAAAATTCGGCCAGGGGATATTCTGGGCGCATTAACCGGGGATGCCGGTCTGACTGCGGCGGATGTAGGTAAAATTGATATGTTCCCGGTCCATGCTTATGTTGCGATCCGCAAGGCTTGCGCTAAACGCGCTCTGGCACAGTTGCAGCAAGGCAAGATCAAAGGCAAAAACTGTAAAGCCCGTTTATTAAAATAATCACAGTCGGGCGATGGCGGTTGCATCGTCCCAATAAATCACCTTATACTGTGTTTATGTACAGTAATCTGTAAGTAAAAAGGACGCATATCAATGGCCGTTGAAATAAAATTCGTCGTAGTAAGACAGGGTGAGGAAAAAATGACTTTCACAACCAAAAAAGAAGCCGATGCCTACGATAAAATGTTGGATTTGGCTGACAATTTGTCTGAATGGTTGTCACAAGCGCCATTAACACTTGAAGAAGAACAACGTGAGTCATTGAGCTTCTTCCTTGCAGAGAACAAAGATGCGCTGGGGCAAATTTTGCGTGGCGCCAGCCCGACAACCCCGACAGAGGTGCAGCCGAAAGCCAAAGCAGAAAAGCACCCGCCAGAGAAGAAATCTAAACCTGAAGAAAATCAAGCCGCTTAATCTGCCAACTTTCGGCAGAAAGTGCAAAAGGGATCTAAAATGAATCGTGAAATCACCTTCTTTCGCCGGTTTGAGGCGGATATTCTGGCTGATCGCAAAACGATCACTATCCGGGATAGCAGTGAAGCCGATTTTCGCCCAGGTGAAACCCTGCGCGTATGTCGTAATGAAGACGGCGTATTCTTCTGCAACATCGTGGTCAAGTCTGTCACTCCAGTCACCTTGGATGCACTGTCTGAACGCCATGCTGAGCAAGAAAATATGTCGTTGGATGAGCTGAAAAAAGTGATTAAGGATATCTATCCGGGCTTGGAACAGTTTTATTTGATTGAATTTACTCGGTGTTAATTTAGCGGCATCCATCCTGCTGGTTGGCAATGCGGCCCACTCTGTAACCTACCGTTCAATCATTGTTCCTGCCATAGGATAGAAATAATAATATGTGGAGGAATGATGAGAAAGACAGGAATCGCCTTGATATTGGTCACTGCATTGGCAGGGATTACCCATAGTGTGCAAGCCCAAGAGCCGCGGGTAGCCAAAGTGCCAGCTTGTACCGGTTTAAATCAATCTCAGGTCGCAACGCAGGTTAAACGGGACTTTCTGCAAAACCGCATAACACGTTGGGAAGCCGATAAAAAGCAATTGGGTACTGATAGCCCGGTGGTGTGGATTAGCGCAGTAGACATTACAGGCAAGGATGATGTTTGGCAGGTGCCATTAACCGCCCGTGGCAATAAGGGCGATAAAACCTATCAAGTGGTACTCGACTGCAAAGCGGGCTCCATCACTTATAATGGGCCTCAATAATTTCTATTGAGAAGAATGAATCTCGACTAAACAGGCGCAGGGGCTCACTCTCCTGCGCCTGTTTATTTTTTCACGTCTAAAAGTGGTCTGGTACTTTTTAAACATCTTATTTATCATTTGATTAGCTATCGTTCATTAAATTATAAGCATCTATAGATACTTGGCATCAGCAGGTAATCGTGTCACTCTCGCGCTAACGAACACAGATGGATAACTCAACTAATGACCAGACCGCCAAAGGCAGATAAACGCCCTTATCCAATAACAATACACGGTGATACTCGTACAGATGATTATTATTGGTTACGTGATGATGAGCGCACAGACGCTGATGTTCTGAACTATTTACAAGCTGAGAATGAGTTTACTGAGGCGGTTTTAAAACCGCAGCAGCCGCTACGCGAAACCCTCTATCAGGAGATGGTTTCCCGCATTCCGCCGCAGGAAGAGTCCGTTCCCTATACGCGCAATGGCTACCGCTACCAAACACGTTTTGAGCCGGGCAATGAATATGCCATTTATGTGCGCCAGCCGGTTTGGGCTGATAGCAGTTGGGAAACACTGTTGGATGGTAACCAGCGCGCGGCAGATAGCGAGTTTTATACCTTGGGTGGGCTGGATGTCAGCCCGGATAACCAACTGCTGGCGGTGGCTGAGGATTTCTTATCACGTCGTCAATATGATATTCGGGTTAAGCATTTACAAAGTGATACCTGGCACGAAGAAGTCATCAGTAATACGTCGGGTAATTTTGAGTGGGCGAATGATTCCAAAACGCTGTATTACGTGCGTAAGCATGAAAAAACATTGTTGCCTTATCAGGTTTATCGCCATGTTGTGGGGACCGACCCTAAGTTAGACCAGCTGATTTATCAGGAAACTGACGATACCTTCTATGTTGGCTTGGAAAAGACCACTTCTGAGCGTTTTATTGTCATCCACCTGAGCAGCACTACAACGTCTGAAATTTTATTGCTGGATGCCGATCAACCCGAACCAGTACCGCAGATGTTTGCGCCTCGCCGTAAAGATCATGAATATGGTTTAGATCACTATAAGCAGCATTTTTATATTCGCTCAAATAAAGATGGCAAGAATTTCGGTCTGTACCAAATCGCCGAAGCAGGGCATGTGCAATCTGACTTTGCTGATGAATCGCAATGGATCTCATTAATTGCGCCAAGAACTGATGTGATGTTGGAAGGGTTCAGCCTATTCCGCGACTGGCTGGTGGTGGAGGAACGCAGTGAAGGGCTGACACATCTGCGACAAATTCATTGGGTCACCCATGAAGAGAAATCCATTACTTTTGATGACCCGACTTATGTCACCTGGCTGGCGTATAACCCAGAGCCGGAAACTGAACTGCTACGCTATGGCTACTCTTCCATGACCACGCCGAGTTCCATGTATGAACTGAATATGGACACCGGTGCTCGTCAGTTGCTTAAACAGCAAGAAGTGAAAAATTTCACCCCGGAAAAGTATCGCAGCGAGCGAATTTGGGTTACCGCATCAGATGGCGTCAAAGTCCCGGTCTCTCTGGTTTATCACCGCGAGCACTTTGTCTCAGGCCATAATCCATTGTTGGTCTATGGTTACGGCTCCTATGGTAGCAGTATGGACCCGGCATTCAGCGGCAGTCGGTTAAGTCTATTGGATCGCGGTTTTGTCTTTGCACTGGCACATATTCGCGGCCGTGGTGAGTTGGGCCAGCAGTGGTATGAAGATGGCAAATTGCTTAATAAGTTAAATACCTTTAGCGACTTTATTGATGTCACCAAAACCTTGGTTGCTGAAGGTTATGGTGATGCTGACCGCGTCTTCGCCATGGGCGGCAGTGCCGGAGGCTTGCTGATGGGGGCGATAATCAATCAGGCTCCTGAATTATATAAAGGTATTGTCGCGCAAGTGCCATTTGTTGATGTGGTCACCACCATGTTGGATGAATCTATCCCTCTGACCACTGGCGAATATGACGAGTGGGGTAATCCGAACGATAAGACTTATTACGATTATATTAAGCAATATAGCCCATATGATCAGGTCAAAGCTCAAGACTACCCGCATATGCTGGTCACCACCGGTTTGCATGACTCCCAGGTGCAATATTGGGAGCCAGCGAAATGGGTCGCCAAACTGCGTGAATTGAAGACAGATGACCATCAGTTACTGCTTTATACTGATATGGATTCAGGGCATGGCGGAAAATCAGGGCGTTTTAAAGCTTATGAAGATATTGCCTTGGAATATGCATTCATACTGGCTTTGGCATAATCTCACATAGAACATTACGCCAGGTAATGTGTCAGCGTATGGCGCATATCTGGCGTAAGGTCAGAGATTGACGCTAACATCCAGCGCAGATAGTCCGGATCTTCTCGGGCTATCTGTTCAATACTCTTCCCGCGATACTTCCCAAATTTAAAGGTCTGCAATAACAGCGGTTGCTGGGTTAGCTCCACCATTTGCTCGGCATTCCACCCAGAGTCTTGCATGATACGCTGTAACAGCGCGGCGGTGACATAACAGTCATATAAAGCGCGGTGTGGGTAGAGGTTATCCGGTACTGAAACATTCAGGCGCAAAGCGTAACGCAGATATTGATTGCTGTGCTTAATATCAGGATAAAGCATCCGTGCCAGCTTAAGAGTACAAATCCATTGGCCGCCCATCTCGGGTAACACGCCACGATCGAAGGGGGCATTATGGGCAACATAGTAAGGGCTGCCTTGATACTTCCTCACCGCCACAGCAATCCGTGGTTTGCCCTCCACCATATCCTCAGTGATATGGTGAATGACCATAGCATCAATACTGATTGGCCTATCAGGGCTGACCAGGTCACTCATAGGGTTGCTCAATACCCCATCAACCACATCAACAGATGCAATTTCGACGATGCCGCCCTCTAAGCCGCAGGTCTCAGTATCAATGACACGAAAGTACATGCTTACCTCCTGTAATCCTTAAATATTAGCAACAAAAAACCCGCCTATCGTGGCGGGTTGACTAACGAGACGAAAAATCCGTTATTCTGCGCTAGTGGAAGATGATTTCTTAGCGCGTTTCTCAGCTTTTTTCTCAGCTGGCGTTTTTAGTGGCTTTTTCTTCGCGTTCTTTTTGCTGTCCATTCCCTTACTCATGGCTTGCCTCTCTTTACCTTCGGTTAGGTTGGTACGCACTCCTATTAACCACCTTATGAGCGCGAGTTGCAAGGGAAGAAAGCATCACTATGATTAATGTATTGTTTAGCAAGAGTATTATTAAACCTTAATCTCTCTTATTAGTGTTTAATACTTGTTATTTTGTGATGCTACTTCTAAAAACTCATTGAGATATGGTGCAATTATCGCCAGTTGATGGAATTAATTGACTGATTGGCGTAAATGTCATGTTTTATCGTTGACCCTGCGTGCTGTATAGGCTTTGATAACTTTAATGTCTTAACAAACATGGAAAAATAATGGAACAGTTACGTGGGCTTTATCCAGCGTATGAACCTTACGACAGTGGCTTGTTAGACACAGGCGACGGTCACCAGATTTACTGGGAACTGTGTGGCAACCCGGAGGGTAAACCTGCGGTATTTATCCATGGTGGCCCCGGTGGTGGGATTGCGCCGTATCACCGGCAGCTTTTCAACCCCACAAAATACAAAGTTTTGTTGTTTGATCAGCGTGGATGCGGGCGTTCAAAACCTCACGCCAGTCTGGATAACAACACGACCTGGCATTTAGTCGATGATATCGAGCGGCTACGTAAAATGGCTGGTGTCGATAAGTGGCTGATATTCGGTGGTTCTTGGGGATCGACACTCGCATTAGCTTACGGCGAGACCCATCCCGACCGGGTCAGTGAGATGGTGTTGCGTGGGATATTCACTCTGCGCAAAAAAGAGCTGTATTGGTATTATCAGGATGGCGCTTCACGTTTCTTCCCAGACAAATGGCAACGGGTGCTCTCTATTTTGTCGCCAGAAGAGCAGGGTGATGTAATTGCCGCTTATCGTCAACGCCTGACATCACCGGACAAGGCTGTGCAGCTCGAGGCGGCTAAAATTTGGAGCTTATGGGAAGGCGAGACTGTCACTCTGTTACCCACCAAGAGTTCGGCTTCTTTCGGTGAAGATGACTTTGCGCTAGCTTTTGCCCGCATTGAGAATCACTACTTCACCCATATGGGCTTTTTGGATAGCGATAACCAGCTACTGGATAACGTGACACGTATTCGCCATATTCCTGCGGTTATTATTCACGGCCGCTATGATATGGCTTGTCAGCCACAGAATGCGTGGGATTTAGCCCAAGCCTGGCCGGAGGCTGAATTGCATCTGGTTGAAGGGGCAGGGCACTCCTTTGATGAACCGGGGATCTTGCATCAGTTGATTCTGGCAACGGATAAGTTTGCGCGTAAATCCTAGCACTTCATCTGATTAACTCCCGCAGAGCCAGCTTTGCGGGAGCATTTTGTTCATCACTTCATCTTCGGCTCATACGGCAAGCGAGAGAATTTATTCGATTCGCTACGGTAATGCGCCAAACGCTGCAAAAAGTAGTCGCGCAGCTCGTCTGGTTGCTCCCTTGCCACCATTTCAGGGATCACCGGCATATTGTAGCGCTCTTTAAATGCGACCCCTGAAGCGGCCAGATCAACGTTCATTTTTGCTGTTTCTTCGTCAGAAAGCTCTGCCAAATTATATCCCATTCTTTTCTCCTTCTTGGCTGGTGGGAGGTTATGGCGCAAAAGGTAATGCAGACGGTCGTGATTGGCAAGTGGCGAGGATTATCAAGCATGTCTATTTCTAAACTTTCAGCCGGAAATTATATTCACCTTCAGGCGAAAGACTTATTTTCATTTAATTAATCCTCAAATAGGAATCATTCTTTTTAGTATTTGCACGGTAATGATAATGATTACTATAATAATTAAACAAACCCAGCTAGATTTATTTTTTTTGTTTAAAATCATTGTGTTAATTGATTGTCTTATTTTTATAAAGTATTAATGTGAATAGGGTGTTCTTATTTTGTTTTTAACTTGGCATAATACGCCAAGTTAATCGTTGCTTACCTGCATTATAAATATTAGGGAATCATTTATGTTGAAGACAGAAATGGCACAAAAGCTCAATGAGCAGCTGAATCTAGAATTTTACTCTGCCAATCTTTATTTGCAGATGAGTGCCTGGTGCAGCGATAAAGGGTTTGAAGGTGCGGCGGCATTTTTAAAAGAGCATTCTCAGGAAGAGATGCAACATATGCAACGTTTGTTTGAATACCTCAGCGGCACGGGTTCTATGCCGGTGTTGGGTACCATCACTGCGCCGCCAATCGATTTTGCGTCATTGGCGGATGTATTCAAATTGACTTATGAGCATGAGCAACTGATCACGACTCAAATCAACGAGCTTGCCCATGTAGCAATGACCACTCACGACTACTCGACATTCAATTTCCTGCAATGGTATGTGGCTGAACAGCATGAAGAAGAAAAACTGTTCAAATCTATTCTGGATAAATTGGCACTGGTGGGTAATAGCGGTAACTCATTGTTCTTTGTTGATAAAGATTTGAAAACAATGGCGGCTCAGAGCCACATTCAGGCTTAATACTTGGCTTGATTAGCACTGACAGACTATTTGCCGCAGTTTCTGATTCCCACTGGTGGAACTCGGAGCTGCGGTTTTCGTTGTAACCGCATGATATTTATCCGCACTCCTTCCTCTCATTTTATTGTTTCGTGCTAATAACGAGTTGTTTAGCTATGGTTTCTCGACTTGCCATATTCAAATCGTTATCATTTGCAATAACAACAAAAGCTCGTGAGCTTAATAGCTGTTCGACAATTGGTGATATTTCAATCGCCATTCAGAATTTGGCGTTTTATTTTGTGTCCTACCTCACAGGTAGTGCAATTCACTGGAAGTGATAGGGGTTCACGCTGCCAATATAGGATATGGTTGGTAGCAGATTGATTATTCTCCCCCATCGATTAAGGGACATTATGTTTATTCGTAAAGTACGTTCTTCTTGCCGCATGCTGTCGGCGCTTATTGTGTTGTTTGTTGGATTATCCAGCCAGCAAGCGCTGGCCCACGCACATTTAAAAATTGAGTCACCTGCCGCCGATACCACCATAGGTTCAGCGCCGGAAGCCCTGACATTGGGGTTCTCTGAAGGAATTGAGCTGAATTTCAGTGGTGTGAAAGTGACTGGCCCGGATAATGATGTGGTAAAAACCGGTGAGCTAAAATTAGACCCAGTCAATAATACGCAATTGATTTTACCAATTGATGATGCGTTAAAAGCAGGAAAATATAACGTTTCATGGCATGTCGTCTCTGTTGATGGCCATAAAACTAAAGGCACATACAGCTTCACAGTGAAATAATATGTCTCTGGCGACTCTATTCGTTCTGTGTCGCTTTCTGCACTTTTTGGCGGTGATGTTGATGTTTGGCATCAGTATTTTCACCGCCTTATTAGCACCAGACCGTTTTTCTTCGATACTCAAACCGCGTTTATCGCCTCTGCTTATCTTCAGTACCTTTCTGGGGCTAGCTTCTGCTGTCGGACTTTTGGCGATTCAAGCCGGTATGATGGGGGATGGCTGGGCCGATACCTACCGACTGAGTGTTTGGTGGGCAGTATTTGGCACCCGCTTTGGTCAGATATGGCAATGGCATCTTGGCCTATCCATCTTGAGCATGTGGATCGTATTGCTGGGTTCAACCCGTATTTATTACCGGTTAATGGCCGGGTGTTCCACTGTATTACTGGCAAGTCTGGCTTTTACCGGGCATGCGGCGATGCACGATGGTGCCTTGGGATGGATTCATCAAATCAATCAAGTGATACATTTACTCAGCGCGGGTTATTGGCTGGGATGTCTGCCACCACTCTTAATTTGTCTTGCTTATACCCGCCATAGTGATGTGAAACGCGAAGCTATCACGACATTGATTCGCTTTTCCAGTTGGGGGCATTTAGCGGTAACCTTGGTTTTAGTGACCGGTATTATTAACAGCATTATTATACTGCGGGAGACCTCTTTAACATTAACATCCACCTATCAGATGTTATTGCTCTGCAAAGTAATATTGGTGTTATTCATGATTGTTGTCGCACTGATTAACCGCTATTGGATTGTCCCAATGCTGCGAAGGTTGCCGGTGAAAGGCCACTATTGGCTGGTGGTTAACAGCTGCGTCGAGATAATCCTTGGTGCAGGGGTACTGCTGTTGGTCAGTATTTTTGCCACGATGGCACCGGTATAGGGCGGGATAGATCTAACAAACAGCGCCAGCAAGCTTGCATCCACGCCTCACTATGAGAGAAAATCTAAATAATCAGTTAATTAAGGGTAATTAAGATGAAGGGTTTTGTGCTGACGTTGTCGTTACTCATGTTATCCGCTAACGCTATTGCTGCCGGAAAGATTATCACGGTCAGCAAGTTTGAGTTTGGCAAACAATGGGCATTTAATCGCGAAGAAGTGATGCTGGAATGCCGCTCCGGTAATGCCTTATTTGTGATAAATCCAAGCACACTAGCGCAGTATCCGCTAAATGATATTGCGACTGAACAGATGAAGTCGGGTCATGTTCTGGCAAAACCATTAGATATTCTGCTGTTGGATGACAGCCAAAAACCGGGTCAAAAGATGAGTCTGGAGCCTTTCCAGCAACGCGCCATGACATTGTGTCAAAAGTAAACCCGAGCACAGAGCCGGGGTATTTAGCGGTATTAGCCTATGTTTAACAGATAATTATCTTCTTCGGCATAAGCACTAACTTTCCCTCACTCAAATTAGTTTATAGCCGTTATTAATTACTTCTGCTGCTAAGTTGGCGAAACACATGTACTCGACTACGCTTAAGGAGTACGGCTGAATAAGCCTACGTTAATGCCAACTTTTAGCGCACGGCTCTCTCCCAAGAGCCATTTCCCTAGACCGAATATAGGAATCGTATTCGGTCTTTTTTTAATGCTTTGATTTATATGGTTTTATTTTTCAACAAACGAAAATAAACGAAATATCCACGAAATCCTATATCCGGCCTAAATTTCTACCCACTCATTTTTACGTGAATCAAGGTATACATTCGTCATTTTCATCGACTTGTGGCCGAGTAATTTCTGAGCAAATTCTTTACTGTATTCTGCCTCATAGAGCCGTGAGGCCAGGCTGCGAATTTCATGAAAGCTGGGAGGGGATATTTCATAAACTAGATCGGTAGCCTTCAATGCTTTAACAAATGCTTTAGTGAGTGAGTCGGCATTTAATGCGCCGGGTTCGCGACCAGATTTTTTACTGGCAGAACTAATAAGATATTCACTCTTACTATTATTTAGACACTGCTCAATAACCTCACCAACAGTGGTATTCATTATTTCCAGTCGTAGTGAGAGTGAGATAGCAATTTGATTACCGGTCTTACCTTGTATTACCCACAGTTTTCCATCATGCACATCACCTCTTTTTAATTGTCGGATATCATCCCGGCGCTGCCCGGTCATTAATGCCAGAGCCATGCTGAGTGATACCCATTTGGGTTGCTGCAATGCTGCTAATTGAATCTTACGAAAAGCATCATAGTCGAGCCGTTCCCGCTTAACTTTTGGTGATGGGGTACGCGTAGCCTCCACAGGGTTACTGCTAATTAATCCATCAGCGATGGCCTCTCTAAACACATCGGATAAGACAGACCGTAAATTAACCGCCATTGAACTCTTACCCTCATCGACATAGGCATTAATAAAATCCGCAATATGCTTTGTGGTAATGGCATCAATCTGCATTTTGCCAAATTTCTGATTGATGTAACCAATCTGAAGTATCCGCATTTTCATTGTATTTTCAGCTAACTCCCGGCGGTATAGTAACTTGGTATAATGTTTCAGCCAGGTAGATACTGAATTCACATTGAGATCTATAGAGGTAGGGGCTGGAGCCTGAAGCCGCTCCAGCAAAGCAACAGGCTGAAAATTTGATTCAATATAATTATTCGCTTGAATTGCTTGAGAGATAGCATCTCTACGGGCGATTTGCCCCAAAGGGATCTCTTTTCCTGTGAGTGGATTTCGCCAATAATAAGATTTGTAATATCGCCGATATGTCAGATTTTTTGGCAAATTGGCATCATATCTTTTTGGCCGCTTTGCCATGAATTATCCTCTCTATCAGTGATGAACTTGTGCTGGATGATGTCTTAAGTATTTCTTTAGCCAGTCGGTAGCTTTTGGGTTGAATATAAATAGCTCCCGGCCTCACTCGATATTCACGCCCATGCTTTTCAGGGGCAGGGTAAATATTGCCACCTCGCGCCCAGCGTTGGAGTGTCTGGGGTGTTGGTTGCTTACTGCGGTAGGTTTCTTCCGCCCACTCTTCTAGTGTCAGTAGTTTGGTCATTGGTCTTTCCTCAGTAGAAAAGGGCGCAGCAATGCCACGCCCTTAGTTTTGGTCGTTTGGTCTTTGGTAGGAAGGGGCTATGTTTTTAAGTGGCTATGGTCTATATCGTCAACGACGATAATCTTTATTGCTATTCAAATCATAGCCTGTTCAATCAATGGCGATACATGAACTTTCCAAGAGCTAATCAGTGGTAAACAGGTAATATGATAAATAAGCCAACAAGCATATACAGTTGTAGGGTAATAGCAGTCGCCAGCAGATAATTTTCCATGAGCCATCTCATGGCGGAGAGCTGGACCTGGCTTGTAGTTGAATAGCAAATCGATTTCGTTAATGAGGTCTACACCAAATATTTCTTCAAGCTGCGGTCGAAGAAATGTCAATAATCCAGATAATGAGCGGTCTTCCTGAAGTAGATCGGGTTTTATTTTTGAAGTTTCTCGATTAGCGTTCAGTAGAACGTAACGAAGGGAATTTTCTAGCTGAGGTATAAGCAAATAAGAAGCCGATGCATAGTCACCTTGCCAAAATCGTGTGAAGCCCAAGGAGAATAAATGTTCGTGACCCTGCGGCACAAATGGACTCATATTGACAATGGGGGCAAAGTGGCGTTGCTCCAGAGGAAATCTGCTCATTACATTGAGCCGTGCGGGTTCGATAGCACCACCTACAATATGGTGACGAATAATATCGAGATATTGAAGTGATTGTTCCTTAAACCACTCGCTGTCAGGTTCTATTCCGCGGGGAGTTACCGAGGTTTCAGCATATGTCTTGCCTTCGCGATCTACATAGCTTGAACCAAATAAAGAACCAAAAAAGCTATTCTTTTGATTTTCTAATGCTTGTTCGCGCAATGTGCTAACTTTTGGAGAAAATGATAGGAGTGCGAACTCGAGCAAGACATCGGGAAGAGTGAGATTTGAGAACACTTTTATCGTGCCCTGTTGCTCTTTTGATAAATCAATTGGCACACTGAATTGCCCTTGTTCGTCTAATGCTGCATCTTGTAAATCACGTAACTCCACCCGAAGTGAATCGATTCGTTCCTTAAAACTTCTCGCGGCTCGAAGTTCACCGATAGCTTTACGGGTCCAATATGCTTTTGCTAATGCAGTACTAACCAGACCTCGCATCCGTAATAACTCTTCTACTGACCTTTCCTGACAGCGTCTCTGAGCTATGGTGTCGCTAAGTTTTGAATAACCTTTTACTGCTAAATTCCAAACCTCCCGAAGGGCCATAGGATAGCAATCTTGATCTATGTTTTGATCGGCCAATCTCTCGGCATCTGAAGCAATTTTAGACCACTCAACTAGCTTATAGCTGGCCCCTAACTCAGCTATTTTTACGAAGGCCACATATTGGCTTGTTGTGAGGGCTCGTTCATACATTGCCTCGAAAATATTTTCAATTTCCTGGGGTATGTAGCCACGTCTTTGCGAAAGTGCATTGATCTGAAGTGAGCGATGAAACAAATTAATAATATCGAGTATAGAATCTTCTTTTTCATGGAATTGAGATGAAAATTTACCGCTAAGACGTTGTTTAATAGTGTCACAATAGGCTTCTACTGCTGCAACTGCGGCATCTCTACATTTTCGGTTGTTATACCAAACAACATCGGCTACTCGTGCGCGAAGAGCTGGATGGATTATCTTATTTACAATTGTTTCTAAAATTTCATTTTGCTCCCCACGAAAATCACTCGCTATGTATGACCGGCTATCGGCCCCTTGCCATTTTGGACTCCAAGGTTCTGCCGGATCTTCTACTCGTAAATGTAGTGAGCAGAGGACTGCAAGAAGATGATAGCTGCGTTGTGCATGTATGTTGTTAGTGGACTCGGCATCTTTTGCTAATTTGAATAGTGATTGAGCCATAACGTAATCTTCGCATTGAGAAAAGTCCTTCAATACTGTTGTTAAATCTATGGCAGCTAGATCGTCAGTACATGCAAGCACCAATGTGGTATTTTCTGAAATAGGATCTTCATTATTTGGGGTGGATGTATTACTCACAGATTCGCCCTCCTTTCAAATTCTTACTGTTTTTTATGCCATGAATTTTTATTTTCAACTATTTTTTCTTGTGCTAATACTTAATAATGAGTTAATAGGTAGGAGTAAGTCCGTGTGATAGCAGGTTGAAAAATACTGAGTGTAATTTTAACCTGTATCATCTGCACAAACTAAAATTATTAACATAGAAACTATTATTCATTTCTAAACTCTTCGAGACTATTTATTAACGGTTGTTCCTGTTTTGTATATTCTAACCAAAAAAATGGCGAGGGAATATAGTTTGAATGGGTAGAGTTTTCCGCCTTTTTTATTGGTCATTAGTCAATCCTTAGTTTATTTTTTCGAAGTCGATTACTCATATCTGTGCTTTTTTCCGCTAAAACTAAACCTCCCGTGCCAATCGACTAATAATGTCCCGTTTAGAGGGGATATGGAGCTGGTAGGCCAGTTGCCATGCTTTGCGCTGAGTTTGGGTCTTGTGCTCTAACATTTTACGGATAGTCATCACTGGTATACCGGTATCGCTGGCAATGAGGTTTTCATTGTGGCCGGCACGGTGAAACTGATAAATAGCCAGCAAAACCTCTAATGAGTAGCGCTTACGAATGCCAATATTGACCGTATTTACTCGGGGCATTCCTCCCCATAAGTTATCACCGGGATAAATCGGTTTTGGCATCGGCTGGTAGGGGTTACCACTGCGGATCTCAGCGCGACAGCGCATTAACCAGATGATGCAGGCGGTATAGTTTCCGCGGTCATCTTCTTTGAAATAGCTGCCGGTACTTTGGTTTAGTGCTTCATCCATCATGAAGACTCCTTTTGATTCTTGCGCCCGAACCGGGCGCAGGGATGACTCCAGCACACTGGCAGTTGTTGCCTGTGTGGTCATTTGGGTTATCTGTGAATTACCTGCAGTTGACAGGTTATGAAAGGATTACTGCGTGATAGAGAAATAGCGGATCCGGCCAGCTTTCACCGCGTTATATAGGCGGTTAACTGTTTCAGTCGTGAGTTCAATACCTGCTGCGACCAAATCGGCATCAATTTGCGCAATCCAGTTAACAGGCTTGTCTGCTGCAGTCTTATTTACAGGACTACCTAGTTTGTCTGGAAAACTTACAGAACCTGTGGGGTGCAATGATTGATGCGAAACGGTATCTGCCCCAACAGTGACTGTTTCTGCGGGGATTTCTGCGGCGGCGGCAAGTTGCCGTTTTTTCAATTCTTCCTGTTGTTGGTCTGCCTGTAGTCGCTGCTGTTCCTCAATTTGTTTTTGCTTGGCGATGCGTTGCTCAATCATCAACGCTAAATGCTCGTGCTCATGGCCGATTATTTGGTTGATGTCAGCAAACAGATTTTTATAAGCCGGTTCAACATCCACAAATAGCGCCAAGTTGGCCTGATATTTCTCGGCTAATTGGTTTGCAGCAATCTTGGCTCTGGCCAGCTCATCGTTGGCAGCACTTTGCAAAGAGGTCAGGGTTTTCTTGCCTTTGATAGCAGTGGCAAAATCAGCCGGGATAGTCGGTAGCGTAACGATAGCCAACTGTTTATTGATACTGGTAATATGCTCGGAAAGAGCGATTTTTACTTTATTCAGTATCTCAAGACGAATAGCTTCTTTGCGCAACTTAACTAATTTTGACAGGTCCAGCCGCTTGTTTCGCATTTCATCACGCAAGGTATCAATGGTGCGGAACAGTAAATCAATCTGCTCAGTTTTAGACAGCGCCTGCTGTTTAATCAAATCCAGTTCTTTCTCGGCTTTTTCACAGAACTTAACCGTTTCTTCTGCGTCAGCGAAGTCCTGATCGGTCACCAAGTTAGTGTTGATGGATTCAATAAAGGCCAGTGCCTGATTCTGGTAGACAGTCAGGTTTGATTCTTTTACCGCGCCCTCGATCTCCACCAATAGGGCAGGGAGGCGCATTAAGGCTTTACCTTGCGGGGTATCTTTTATCTCAGGGGCTGTGTAACCGTTCAGATCCTGCTCAAACTGCTGCCAGCCTGCCATTAATGCTTCGCGGCGGCCCGGTACCGGTAAATACTCCATCCAGACAAAGTTTTCTTCGGTGCCATCCGATACCACAAAAATGACTTTTTCGGCATCACTCACAAGGAGCTGTTGCTCGAGCTGCCAGTAATATTCTGGTGGCAGGTCTTTATCTTTTGCCGCTTGGGCCAGAGTGGCATTCCACATTTTGTGTTCGAACAACACATCTTCCATCATGGTCATACCATCAAAGGAAGCCAACAAATAGCCATCGTCATCGATGGCCGTAGCAGGGAATAATTCGTTGCCAATAATAGATTCCACGATTACCCGCGCAGTGGCTTCCTGCGCGTGGCCTTTATCAAACAAATTAGTTTGTACCCAATCGCTGAATTCCCGTTCTGATCCGGTAGCCTTCATGCTCAGTAATTCATCGCGGCGCATTTTACTGGAGGCTGCCATCATCACTGGGGCTTCGCTGGCGGTGAAATGGCGACTGCGTAGAGCATGCCATTCAGGCGTGCCTTGCTGGACATTAATGATTTGCATCTTCTGCCTCCAGATATTCGATGGATTTGATTTGTGCCGAGGTGAGGGTGTATTTACTTTCGATTGTGTTGATGATTTGCGCGGCGGTTTTCTTGCCCTTGCTGATTAATGTTGTCCAGTCAGCAAGAGCGCGTTGAAATTGTTCCGCGCTATATTCTGGTAGTGCCTGCGATTGAGTAGGTTGTTGGGTGCCTTGGTTGTGTTCTTTACCTTCATTCACATCAAGACTTTTACCTTCCATTTCTTCTGCTGTTGGCTGCTGACCAATTTCAGGCCAACCTTTACGCAATGCCTGCGCTTCCGCACATTTGGCTAGTTGTCCATAAGGCCGCTTTTTCCACATGGCATTGGGTGCCTGGGTATCACGGCCCGCGGTGGCATAGTTTTCCAGCCAATACTCCTTCGCACTGAACTCCACGATAGTGCCGTTAGGCATGAGTTTGCTCAGGGTGTATTTGCACCACTGAGGGAAAGTGATTTCTATCCCGTTAAAGTTTTGCGTGAGGTCAGGGCCAAACTCTGGTTCCTGCGCTCCGGCATAGTTACCGGAGCGGTCTGCCTGTATGCGATACAGTCCAACGCCGGGCATCACCACATCGCGCATTTCATATTTACCGGTTAGAGCATCTTTCACGCTCATAGGAACCAAATGCACGGGTTTCATCAACGGATCTAACTGGCGGGCGCGGCAATAACTCACAGCCATGATGACTGAATCATCTTTAGCACCAGGGTAAATACTATTTTTCAGCGCGTTCCACGTTGGTTCGTCAATATTCAACCCAACCACGGCGGGCGGAAGAGTATTGGTTGTTACTGCTTGGGTGGTCATGGGTCAGTCCTCAGATTTTGACAGCGATAGCCAGAAACATGAATGCACCTAAAACGCAGGCAAAGAAGAATTTCAGGCCAGATTGTTTTGGGTAGTCGTGGATGTTGTCACTGGTAACGCGGTGGCGGTATTGGAGTTTCTTGATGAATTCGATAGTCATGGTATGCTTTCCCATGGTTGGGTTTGGTCACTCAACCACGCTGATAATAATCCTCGTGGTTATTGTTCAGTCCTCAGTAGGTTTGCGGTTGGTCCCGCACTCCTGGGATAGCCCCGGCTTAATCGCTGGGGCTTTTCTCTTTTAGGATATGGATAAGTAAGAAAAGGTATGAAAAGACAACTTGCAGTTTTATTAACATCAATTCTTAGTATTCCATCAGTGTTTGCTGTAGATATTCCAGCCATGGAAAAAGTCATGCGTGAAGGCATGCAGAACCCGAAAACAGTGGAATATCGGTCAATCACTGAAGTAACCAACTCTACCGGCGAAACGTTTGTTTGTGGTGAGGTCCGTATTACAGGGGGAAATAGTCAAGAGGCTGATTTCATTCCCTTCGCTTATACTCAACACAAAACGATCTACGTGAGTTCAGATCTATCTAAGAATGAGAAAAGTGAGTATCGTCTGACTGGATGTGAAGGCAAAGAATCAGAGGCGTCCTGGTATAAGACTCTAACGATATTAGATACAAACTGCCTTGCCGGTTTTCAAACACTAACAGCCTATTTCAGCGAAGGAAAATCAGACGAGCTTGCTATCGCCGCAGGCGTTAGCGTTTGGGATGATTTCAATAAAAAAATAGGAAAATCAGCTGATGCTGAATTTAATAAATCGGCTTATTACTATTTAAGATCGATATTAAATCAGGCTAAGGCTAACCCAGAAATGGGAGCTGAGATTAAAGCAGATCCAATAGCAACAAAGAATGAATTCCTTGCTAATTGCAGAGCTATTTTTATTGAAAAGGCTATCAAATAATTATCGCGGTTATCATTTCTAGTCTATGAAGGTGGTTTGTGTTGCGTCTAACTCCATGGCTCTTTCTGCCTTGGCAACACGGAGAAATATTTCCTCCTGTACCTCATCCAGATAGAGTTCCATGGCAGTTGTTTCGGTAAGTGCCGTAAGATAATGGGTACTTGCGCCCGCAATAAAGCAGCCATTTTTGACAGCGGACTTAAAAGCACTGAGCATTTTCGAATGGCGACGTAAGAACTCAATCCGCTTGCCTAATTCCTCTTGCTCATCAGGATCCGAAATCAATAAGCGGTCATACTGTTCCAGCGATTGCTCAACCATTCGCTGATAGTTGTATTCATTCATAGGCCCTTCTTATTCATATAATAAAAAAGACCACATAAGTGGCCTTTAAAGGGGGGGGGGATATTAAATAATATGCTGGTTAGGTATCATTTTTAGCCGGGGGATCTGAATCTTCCTGGTTTTCAGTTGGGTCAGTATCTCTAGACGAATTTATGATTGTTGGAATGGCTGAGATTCCTTTACCCATACTCCAATTAGCTACGTTTAGTTTTTCCCCAAACTTTACCCCTTCAAGTAACTCTTTTGGGACGTTACCAAAATTAAGATCACTTTTAAGTATTGAACCTAATTCTTTGGCAACAGGGGATTCAGCTATTTTGATTAACTCTTTGAGGTTGTTGGGTAGGACAGAAGCAGGATTATACAATGCTGAAACCTGAGACATAATTTCTTTATTAGCTAAATATTTCCCATCTTTGAATGCAGGAGATCCGAGTACCTTTGCTACAGTAATGTTTCTTTGTTTGGTTGTAGATTGACCCTCTTTTCTATTTGATTCTTTTATTTTACCCTTGAGACCAACTAATATATTTTCGCTTTCATTTATTTCATTTTGAAGACTTATTGATTTTTCACTGAGGGTAGATATCGTCTCATTTGCACTTTTAATCTGTTTTTCAAGTGTCTCTATCGAGAGGTTTAATGTTTCATAATGGGTATTTAATGCATCCATATTTAGTTTTGATTTAAGCTGTGATTCTTCTTCCTCAGCTAATTTCGTAGCAATTTTTGCTTTTTCCAAGTATTCCGCATTGTCGCTCTTAACTTTTGATTGTGCGACATGGCTAATTGTTTCATAGGCGCGAGTTTTTTGTTTTCTAATAAAACCCTCAGAAATATTTTCATACTGTAAATGAAGGAGACGGATAGCTACGCCAAGATAAGGAAATGCAACCGCAATAATAAAGGCGGAAATTGCTGGAAGAATAAGAGAGTTAAGATGCCAAGGATCAAGTTTTCCAGCGAGAACAGCAATCCGCTCTTCAATCGGTTTCTTGCTAAGAGTAACAATGAGCACTGATTGCCAATTGAAGTATAACCAAGAGAGGATAAAACAAAAGAAAAACGGATTCCGTACTCTATCGATAACGGTTTCTTTAACTGACTTCAACAGATCATTCATTAGACCGCCTAAAATAGCCATCAATTATTAAGATATTCTACTTAATTTAATGAATAAACGATAGGCGTTGACCTCCCAATATTCGCGAGTTAAACCTGAGTGCGACACAGGCAAATGCCCCGAAGAGCAGGGCCAAGAGAAGATCTCTTATTCGCCGTCTTTCTTTTCGTTAATGCGTTGGAATGTATAACGCTCGGTATCCGCTTTAATATTGCGGTAGAAATGGGAACCAATTGATTCGGCGCCAGAGAATGCCGCGTAATCATCTGCGGACACATTTTGATAGTAATACAGAGCAGCCGGTTCACCTTTCGACTTAAAACGAATCGCCAGAGTGTTGTTAACTGGGTCATGGCCGATGCTGTGGATCTGGGAAGATTCAATCTGCTTCATACTAATTGCTGGTAAATTGCTCATATTGGTTCCTTTTAGGTAAAAAAAAGAGCCACAGCCTAAGCTGTAGCTCCGATGGTTTATTTTGCTTTCCTGCTAATTAATGCTTAACGAACGCCGCGAGGTAACTGACTGCAACCACTCATCTTTTGGCGGGCAACTGCTGCAATCCGCTTTTCTGGATCTGCTGAAGTTCGGGGCTTGCTGGGTACTGCTGATATGTCTGGCATCGGTTTGCACCGCACCATCACTAATACTGCTTTTTCAACTCGGTTACTTTCACGTTTTACCAGTGCCTGGATATGGGCATTACGTTTTTTTGCCATACGCTTTTGTCGAGATGTTGTGGCCATTGGTCAGTCCTCAGTAGTGTCTATCACCGCTATACCCTCATAGAAGGCACACTGGTGATTCGTGGTTTAGCTGAGCCGTGACCGGTACACGCGGACCGTTTTAGTGTCACTTAACCTATTTGTTAAAGAGCTTATCCTTATGGGATGTTTGAAAGGTACAACTATACCGGTACTTTTGCAACTAAAAAGATCGAAAAGTTTCGGTACTTTTGTGTTGGGATAAATTTGAGACAAAAAAACCGGCATTTGCCGGTTAATTCAGATGGTATAGATTATGACTGAAGGTATAGAAGTACGAGGCTACCCGCTCTTAATAAAGAGGATATCCCACAGAAGAAAGAGAATACGGACACGAACTTAGTCAAGATGCTGAAAGCTGTGTTGTTTATGTTTTTAGATGTACGCCAAAGACCTTGAGCAACATTGAATATGTAGATTGAGTAAAGGACCATTACCAGCACAATAACCCAGAAATTCCAGTTAGCATACTCTGCAAAAAAAGTAGCTACAGAGATAAAAATAATAGCGAGTAGAAAGTGGAGGTAAGTCTTAGCAACACCTAGTTTTCCACTAGCTAATTTACCCAGCCATCCTGGTTCATCATCTTTTGCTATCGGATAATTAACTTTCATTTCATATCCTTACACTGGTTTCACATGACATACCACAGTACCAATGATTTCACAGTTACCATTTATTTTTATAAATCGAGCATCCGCTGGATAGTCGGGGTTGAGCGCTTTGAGATACTTATGATTATCCAAAATTTGTAATTGTTTAAATGTCGCTTCAGCACTACCTTCCATTCTGGCAATAACGAATTTACCACTAGGCGGATCATTCAATTCAGGATCAACGTAGATAATATCTTCCGGCTCAAAGCGGGGAAGCATTGACTCACCTTCAATACGAAGTGCGAAACTTTCCGGGCTACACATCACTGGGCATGGGTAATAGATATATTCATC
Organism: Yersinia alsatica; assembly: GCF_902170305.1. Taxonomy (GTDB): domain Bacteria; phylum Pseudomonadota; class Gammaproteobacteria; order Enterobacterales; family Enterobacteriaceae; genus Yersinia; species Yersinia alsatica. The sequence goes on from NZ_CABHWW010000026.1 coordinate 669,410, forward strand.
GCGAGGCAATAGGGTCACTTCAGTAAATGCACCTGCTTGCACCCAACTAATCAAAGGAACCTCCCTGGTTATCACCTCCGCAGATGAGGCATTATCAACCCTTATTTGTGATTGGTTGTTCGCTTCCTTTTCACCTTTCCCTGATACCAGCCAATTTGGATTTAATTGTAATGCTTTGGCTATTGCAAATAGATTGTCTGCTCGGGGTTTCTGTGTCATCCCAAGCTCAATTTTACTGATAGCCATGCGAGTAACCCCAGCCTTTGCCGCAAGATCTTCCTGCGTCATGCCAAGTTCATCGCGCCGTGCTAACAGACGTTCACCGAAAGTACTGTATGTAGTCATAGGTATAAAAGTAACTCAACTTTAGTAAACTTTGCGCTCGGTATAGTTTCGGTATATATTCGCTTTATGGGTATAATTCTACCTTTAAACTGAAGGTGAAAACTTACAATGAACTGCACCAACATCACTCCACTTCACGAGCGGGTAAAAGTGGCTGAGCAGGTAATCAATTATTTTAGCAGCCCATATCAAGCAGCTGCAGCTCTTGAGTGTTCATATGAAGCGATCAAAACCTACCGTAAGCGTGGGTTACCTGAAAAGGTTGCCTTACTTTGCCATATGTCTACGAACATCCCATACACCTATAACCCGGCCGACTATGGCCGTAACCCTGAAAATCTCAGTCTGGTTCTGACCAAACCAGCTCATCAGTAAAGATAGAGGACTGACCAATGACTATTAGCCCAAAGCGTTGGCTCGCTAGCTGGAGAGCTAAACGTAAGACACAAAAAACTGCTACTTCTCTTTGCCCCCTCTCAATAAACGCAAATGTGGGGAGGAGTGTGACTTTTCAGGATCTGGATCTTCTTGGCTTATCCGCGCTGAAAGGAAAACCTCAGTGCTTGAGCCATCCAGAAGGGCAGCAAAGTGAGCAAATAATTCCTGACCCTCAGGTGAAATCTCCAGTGTCGGATGATTCATGATGGCATCCAAACTTTGCTTGATGCGGAGCTTATGTTGTTCATCACTGCCGGATAGCACGGTAATAGCGACAACATCGACCAAGGCTCTAATGTAACTAAGGGAATTATCACTGGACATTGCGCCTCCATGGCGGACTAAAAAAGAAACGATTCACAGTTTATGTCCATGCGTGTAATCACCAAAGATATTTAAGGACTGACCAATGACCACAATTTATCAACCTGCCGGTATAACGGCAGGGGCTGCGATAACCACCACACAATCGGTAGAAATGATTGCCAACATTGTGGGTAAAAAACTGGCTATTGACGGGCAGGAGGCCCGCCGTATGGCTATCACAGGGGCTCTGGCAGGGGTTACCAATGCGTATTATTCGCGGCAACACAGTCCCTCAGATACAAAGCAGCCGTAGGGGGATCTATGACGCCATCTGAACTCATATACCAATTTGGCCGACCGATTGCTTACTACCCTGGTCTGGTTCCATATCTTGGGAGCGTAAACGCAGTCATTTTGTTCTGCCAGTTCTTCTATTGGACTGGCAAAGAAACTTCAGAGTTTGGCATTTTTAAAACTACGGAAGAGATTGAATCTGAAACAGGATTGACCTACGAGGAACAACTTACAGCCCGTAAAAAACTCAAGCAAGCGGGGGTTTTGAAAGAAACAAATAAGCGGTTGGAGCACCGTATTTACTATCAGATTGATACCGACCGGTTGGACGGAATGTTATCGCAACCTATTGATAAATCCCCAAATGGGGAAAACCCATTTCGGGAAACTGGGAAAGCCCAATTGGCGAAAGAGGAAAAGCCCAAGCCGCCAGCAAGGGATTCCCTAACTGGCGGGCAAGGGATTCCCCATTTCGATCATACAGAGATTACTACAGAGATTACTACAGAGATTACTACAGAGAAGCGCACACGTAAGGCGGCTAAAAGTTCGGCAATAGACTTCTCAGCTTTCCCAATGGCGGTTAGTCCAGAGATTTGGGATGACTACCTAAAACACCGAAAAGCAAAACGCGCACCCATTACTCAAACTGTGGTGAACATGCTGGGTAAGGAATTGAGAAAAGCGGCTGCGTCTGGTTGGTCAGTGGATGATGCGTTATCTGAAGCGATGGCTGCTGGTTGGCAGGGGTTCAAATTTGAATGGTTACAGAATCGTAGTCGGCCACAAAATCAGTATGCAGGTAATACCGGCATGAGCCGTCAGGAAGCACTAGAGGCCCGCAATGCACAAGTTGCTGATGATTTTGTTAATGGTGGGTGTGCGTATGCGGGATCTTGATAGGCGTGAATTCGCGGAAGTCATGAAAGCCACTCTGGCGATATACGGGAAAGATGCATCAAAAGCCGTGCTCGATATCTATTGGAATGCGTTGCTGCCATACGATATCGACACAGTACGCCAGGCATTCAGTAACTGGCTGACAGATCCGGATCAAGGCCGTTTCTCGCCAAAACCTGCCGATATTATTCGCAATATCCAACATATTGCCGGTAAACCGGATTGGCTCTCAGCGAATGAGGCGTGGGCATTGGCATTACCCGCGCAAGATGAAGCTAACACCGTCATTTGGACGAATGAAATTGCCCAGGCATGGAGCATTGCCCAACCCATCATGCTGGAGGGTGACAAAGTGGGTGCGCGTATGGCTTTCATTGCGGCTTATGAGCGATTGACTAGGGCAGCGCAGGGGACAGGTAGATCACCTGAGTGGTCAGTGTCCGAGGGATGGGACAAAGAAACAGTAACCCGTCATGTATTTATCGGGGAGGGCGCGTAATGGTGATAAAACCTCTCGTCCTCAATGCCGAAAGGGTTGGCATCAATAACGGTATCAGGTCGATGCGCCTTGCTGGCCGTATCAGTGATGCAAACAGCCAGTTAAACCGTGTGATCAACGCCGCCAGTGGTGCTGATTGGCGGACATTACGCGACCTTGAAAAGATACTGTCACAGATGTTTCCCGGTGAAGGTGATACTCAGGCCGCTATAAGCGCACGTCTGCGTGAAATTAATCCTGTCCGCCATAGGCTGGTGAAACAGGTCAGAACTGTCCGCAACGAGGATACCATATGACTGGAGGACGGGAGAGAAGGATGAAATCTTATTGCAAGCTATTCACGACACACAAAAAGTATGGATTAATGAGGGACTAATTGGTGTTTTGAAAAGGAATTAATAAATGAATAATGAGTTTGGTTTTGAAATGAAATTACATGGAGCACTATTTTCTTTTTTCACCATATCAATGGTGGGGATTGCTGGTTACAGTGAAACATCTCTATCAACACAAATAGCCTTTTTCAGTGCTGCATTCATAGCAACAGTGTCGGGTTGTATGAGCGTTATGTTTCTTCTTATATCAAGACAGTTTTCGCTTGGAACCCCTGAGGGTAAGTGGCGAGGCGACTTATACATTAAGGCATTAGGAGCTAAACCTTGGCTAGGCGACCTAACGTTAAGTCTGTTAGGGATATCAGTAGGCATATTTATATCTGGGTTAAGTGTTCATGTGGTAAAAGATTCACCACAACTGATTTTTTTATTATTTCCTGGCGCATTATTCATGCTTTTTTGCAGGGCAATTATAAATAAAGTTTCTAAACAAAAGTTTTCCCCAGAAAATGATCAATAGTATTGATGTCATTGGAATTATCGGAACAGTAGCCAAGTTTGAGATACGCAACGGCAAGGTCCGTAAAGTTAACCACCAAATCGAAACCGAGGAACAGGCTGCGCTGATTGCGTGGGCAGATAAAACTGTTATCGATGGTATTTGTATCGGGGATTATCTGATCCATATCCCCAATGAGGGGAAGCGCGGGCCAAAGGCGGCGAGGGATGCTAAGCGACTAGGATTGAGGAAAGGAGTGCCAGATTTGTTTCTGGCGCTACCGCGTGGCGGGTATGCGGGGTTGTGGATAGAGATGAAGTCGGGAAAAGGAATGCCAACAGAAGCACAGGTTGCGTGGATAACTAGGCTAACAAGAGCGGGATATATGGCTAAAGTTTGTTATGGATTTAAGCACGCCCAGGCACAGATTCAATATTACTTATCCTAAATTAATTATAAAAATGGATGTTTAGAACTTTTTAATCGTGTTTTATACCCATACTTCAATTTTCATTAATTTCGGTTGGTTATTATATTTTATAATAGCGTAACGTCATGTAATTAATGGTTTTGTGATTTCAATCACGGACGGTTAATATTTAGTTACATTAGTTGATATGCAACGGATTGGGCTGTAATTTATCTACAAATATAATTTTTTAAGATAATCATGAGCAATAAACCAGCCGAGCAACAATTCTTTTGGGTTAATCACAAACAAACATTCAAAATTGCGCGTAAAGAGGGATTTATCTGGGCTCCTCGTCGAGCAAAGGACGGAAAACCGAGGCCAGCATACGATACGCTTAAATTAGTCAATCCTGGTGACGTAATATTTTCCTATGCATTCACTAAAATAGGAGCAGTCGGTGTTGCTAAGTCCAATTGCTATGACGCTATGCAACCTCCTGCCTTTGATAGCTTTTGGGACGACCAAGGGTGGAAGGTTGATGTAGATTTTACAATGTTAAATACTCCTATCTCGCCAAAAGTACATCTTGAGGAAATCGCTCCGTTATTACCTGAAACTCATTCACCGATAAAACCGCTTAATGGCAATGGCAATGAGATGTACTTGTCAAAAATCAGCCCTGAGCTCGGCCATTTACTGTTAAAACTATGTCAATCAATCAGTTTAATACAACAAAACGATACTTCTGATTATAAAGAAATTGAAAAGGATATTGCTGAAATCAAGGCTCATAAACTTGGAGATCCCACTACGGCAGAACGATTGATTCAGGCGCGAGTGGGGCAAGGCTTATTCCGGCAAAATGTGCTGGCCCTCTATCCTCAGTGCCCTGTTACAGGCGTATCTATGCCTGAGTTGCTTAGGGCTAGTCATATTAAACCTTGGCGAGATAGTTCAGATGAGGAGCGATTAGACCCTTATAATGGATTAATGCTAGCTCCACATGTAGATGTATTGTTTGATCATAGGTTAATTAGTTTCACGGATGATGGGAGTATTGTTATTAAGAATGATCCTAAGATATATGAAGTTATCCATGCACTTAATGTACCCACTGATGTAAAAATCCATATTTATGAAAAGGCTAAAGTATATTTGGCTTGGCATAGAGAGAAGTTACTAGAGTATAGCAAATGAATAAATTCACTTTACTAGTTGGAAATGGAGTTAATAATGTAACTCCCGGTAGTACATGGAAGGATTTATTATTAATTCTCAAAAAAAAGTGTAGCAAGACCGTTCGTAGTGATGATAACAAACCATTTCCTATGGAATATGAGGAAATATACTTATCATCTTTAAATGAAGGTTGCGATTGTAGGGAGGCAGCTGCTATAGAAGTAGAATTGAAAAAAATTGTAGCAGATTTCTCTAAATCAATAAGACCAAGTAAAATTCACTCCGAAATATGCAGTATTGGAGCATCGAACATATTGACAACAAACTATGATTTATCATTGGAGCTATCATTAAATGATAAATTTACAGGTAGTGTTAATGACGGAGTTATAAAGGAAAAAAAATTTAATTTATTTAGAAAGAATTTACTTCCTGACCGTGAAACATATATCTGGCATATACATGGTGTACAATCTTCCCCTAATACAATTACACTTGGATATGAGCATTACGTTGGTTATATGCAAAAGATGAGAGATTATGTTGTAAATGGTACTGACGGTGCATATACAGTTAAATATAAGCCTCTAGTGAGTCGATTGATAAATAATGAAAAAATAAACATTGACTCGTGGGTCGAATTATTTTTTACTCAAGATATATATATTTTTGGATTGGAATTGTCTTTTGTTGAATCAGATCTTTGGTGGCTATTAACATACAGGGCAAGACGAATATCCGATAATATAGTAAAAAATAAGATATTCTATTACCACAGGCAATGTGAGAATGCCAACGAAAATCCCAAGATTGAACTTCTTCAAAGTGTAGGGATGAGAATAATATCGATTGATGACAGTGGTGAATCTTATTATGAAAAAGTAATTGAAGATATAAGGTCAAAAATTGATAAAGGTTCTGTGGGCAATGTTTAAAATAAACTTCAAGGAAGTGTAAATGTTATTTGATTGGTCAAAAACAAGTGGAAGTGAGTACCCTGCTGATAAACTTGATAGAGCGAAGTATGCAGAGTTTCTGACCAATTTCTTAATAGAAAAAGGTAAGAGTGAGAATTATGTTTTAAATTTAAATGCCCAATGGGGAGCAGGTAAGACATGGTTTTTACGTCGATGGGCTGAAGAAATAGAGGATAAATATCCAGTTGTTTTCATTGATGCGTGGAAAAGTGACCACTCAAAAGATCCTTTTCTGGCAGTGATTACAGAGATACAACATAGCCTAATAAATAAAACAGATAAGTCATTGCTTAAGTCTCCATTCATAAAAAATGCCTGGAGAATGATAAAATCAGTTGCACCTGAGGCTACAAAAGCTGTAATTAAAACAAAGTTTGGTGTAGATATTGATAAGGCAACAGACCTCATAAGTGGTGAGGGGGTGGCTGACATAGGTGCTAAACTCGTTGAGGCAGCAATGAGTGCTCATGAGGAAGCTAATAAATCTATAGAGGATTTTAAGAAAGCAATTAATTCATGGTTGGAATCAGTTATTGGTACAAATAATGGTTATGATTATCCATTATTCATATTTATCGATGAATTAGATAGATGCAGACCTACTTATGCAATCGAAATGTTGGAGACAATCAAGCATCTATTTGATATGAAAAGAGTTGTATTTGTTATTGCTACAGATAAAGAACAACTAGAACACTCAATAAAAGCGGTTTATGGGATCGGTTTTGATTCACAACGATATCTAAATAGGTTTTTTAATAGAACATTAACATTAAGAAAACCGAATCATTATGAATTTATATTTGAAATAGTATCTTCTAGTGTGATTTTACAGAACCATCTTGGAAATAAAAACAATAGTTGGTTCATTGTTGAAGTAGGAGATAGTAGTTATATCGAACAGTATTCAAAAATTCTATCTGCGATATCTCAAGTATTATACATGGATCTTAGGACAATAAATCAATGGATGGAAAGAATCGAAGCATCGATTACTAACATTAGTACTAGAT
>NZ_CABHWW010000027.1 GCF_902170305.1 Yersinia alsatica
GGCACCGCACAGCAAGCCGAATACCTGAAAGTGATATTCGGGGATGAGGCGATGAAAGGCGCGGTGAAACTGGTGGCAGCGGCCGGTAATGGCAAGCTGGCCGAGAAACAAAGTAAGCTGAAAAATGCCGATGGCACCGCGCAATCTATCGCCACGGTCAGAATGGATAACCTTGATGGCGACCTGAAAAACCTGAGTTCGGCGTGGGAAGACCTTGAAATTGAAGTCTTTGAGAAACAAGATTCCGCGTTGCGTAAGCTGACCGTCACCGCTACCGACTGGCTGGTTAAGGTCGCGGCATGGGCCAAGAAAAACCCGGAACTGGTCGGCACCATTGGCAAAGTGACCGGCGCGGCGCTGGCACTGGTTGCCGGGCTGGGTGCGCTGGGGTTAATTGCGTGGCCGGTGATGGCCGGATTTAACCTGCTATTAGCCGGGGCCGGTCTGTTAAGTACCGGTTTTTCGCTGATGGCCGGAACCATTGCCGCCGCACTGACAGCACTGACATGGCCGATAGTGGCAGTGGTAGCGGCCATTGTGGCCGGTGGCCTGCTTATCCGTAAATATTGGGAGCCTATCAGCGCCTTTATTTCCGGGGTAGCCGAGGGCTTTACCGCGGCCATGGGGCCCGTCAGTGCTGCGTTTGAACCACTTAAACCGGTGTTTAACTGGTTTAGCGACAAGGTAAAACAGCTTGCCAACTGGTTCGCTGACCTGATTAAACCGGT
>NZ_CABHWW010000028.1 GCF_902170305.1 Yersinia alsatica
CCGGCCAAGCCGAAAAAGGTTAAGCTGCAACGTAAGCCGAAGTTTAAACAGCTCCGCGCACTGGAACACCCGAAAGCCAAACCAACCCGCACCAAAGCGGCGACAGTAAAAAAACCGGTGGAGGAAAAGCAAGGGGATTATCTGGTGGGGTCAGAGGATAACGTTTTTGCTATCACGACGGTTTACGCCACGCAAAAAGCGGCTATGCGTGCTGCTCAATCTAAATGGGAGAAGTTACAGCGGGGTGTTGCTGAATTCAGTATCACCCTCGCTATGGGGCGCGCCGATTTGTTTCCTGAAACGCCGATTGCTGTCAGCGGCTTTAAATCAGTGATAGACCAACAAAGCTGGATAATCAGTAAGGTATCGCACAGCCTGAGTAGTAGCGGCTACACCACGCAACTGTCCCTCGAAGTGTTGTTGTCAGATGTGACGTATGATGCTGAGTGATTTGCTCAATTAGTGAATCTTTAATAAATTAATTCACTTAAAGCTAATTTTTGTGTGTTTGTAGTGCTATCATATTTGCATAAGCAGAGAGAGGAGGGGATACGAGTATGATGCATTGCCCGCTTTGTAAGACCGCTGCACATGCTCGGTCTAGCCGTTACCTGAGTGAAAAAACGAAAGAACGTTATCACCAGTGCCAGAATATAAATTGCAGTTGTACTTTTGCCACGCACGAAACGGTAGACAGAATCATTGTGTCGCCGGGGGAAACAAAACCAGCTCCACCACATCCAAGTCGAACGAATCAAGGTGTGTTGTGGATATAGAATAAGCCTGCGAAAGCAGGTTTTTTTTCGCCCTAAGAATCGATCACCATAATATCCATCGCCATTTTATCGCCATCGCCATTTCAGTCAATAAAAAAGCCAACTCGAAAGTTGGCTTAATATACTGATTTAACAGCTAAAATTTGGTGGCCCCTACTGGACTTGAACCAGTGACCAAGCGATTATGAGTCGCGTGCTCTAACCAACTGAGCTAAGGGGCCAGACTTGGGCGCTGATTATACGGTAGTTTTTATCCTGCGGTCTAGAGCTGAAGAATCAGATGGGTGTTTTATGCACAAAATTAAGGTTTTTTACGGGCATAGCAGGTTGGTGGCGCAGATATCAGCTAAATATTGGCTACTTGGCTAAAAAGAAAAACCCCGGCATGCCGGGGTTTTTTGTGTGCTTGTCACTGCAACTGACGATTAATCGTCAAGGAAGCTGCGTAGCACTTCAGAACGGCTCGGATGGCGCAGTTTACGCAATGCCTTCGCTTCGATCTGACGGATACGTTCACGGGTTACGTCGAACTGTTTGCCCACTTCTTCCAATGTGTGGTCAGTGTTCATATCGATACCGAAGCGCATACGCAGAACTTTCGCTTCACGCGCTGTCAGGCCAGCTAACACGTCGTGAGTGGCAGAACGCAGGCTCTCAGAGGTTGCAGAGTCCAGCGGCAGCTCCAGAGTGGTATCTTCAATGAAATCGCCCAGATGTGAATCTTCGTCATCACCAATTGGGGTTTCCATTGAGATTGGCTCTTTCGCAATCTTCAGCACTTTACGAATCTTGTCTTCCGGCATCAGCATACGTTCAGCCAGCTCTTCTGGCGTTGGCTCACGGCCCATCTCTTGCAGCATCTGGCGTGAAATACGGTTGAGTTTGTTAATAGTCTCAATCATATGCACCGGAATACGGATGGTGCGTGCCTGATCCGCGATAGAGCGGGTGATTGCCTGACGAATCCACCAAGTGGCATAAGTTGAGAACTTATAACCGCGACGGTATTCGAATTTATCTACTGCTTTCATCAAACCGATGTTGCCTTCCTGAATTAAATCAAGGAATTGCAGACCACGGTTGGTGTATTTTTTCGCAATAGAGATAACCAGACGCAGGTTAGCCTCAACCATTTCTTTCTTGGCACGACGCGCTTTCGCTTCACCGATAGACATACGGCGGTTGATGTCTTTCACTTGCTCAATTGTCAGACCGGTTTCTTCTTCGATCTGACGCAGTTTCTGCAAGCTACGTTGAACATCATCCGACACATCTTTCAGTTTTTCAGACCATGGTTTACCCATGGCAATTGCAGCCGCAAACCAGGTATCGCTGGTTTCATTGCTAGCAAACAGAGTCACGAAGTTTTTCTTCGGCATTTTGCACTGTTCAACACACAGCTTCATGATGATACGTTCTTGAGTACGAACGCGGTCCATCATGGCACGCATGTTATTGACCAGATAGTCGAACTGCTTCGGTACCAGGCGGAACTGCTTGAACACTTCAGAAAGCTTCAGAATCTCAGCAGCAGCATTAGCATGGCTGCGGCCGTTTTTCTTGATTTCCATGCGTGCGTTTTCATACTGCTCACGCAATTCGCTGAATTTCTGACGTGCCAGCTCTGGATCGATGCTGTTGTCGTCTTCTTCTTCTTCGTCTTCTTCATCTTCGTCGTCGTCATCATCCATCTCTTCGGTGGATAATTCAGAACCAACGTGAGTTGCTGTCGGTGCAATATCTTCTTCGGCATTTGGATCAACAAAGCCGGTGATCAGGTCAGATAAACGGGATTCACCCGCTTCGACGCGATCATATTGTTCCAGCAGATAAGTAATTGCTTCAGGGTATTCAGCAACAGAACACTGCACCTGATTGATACCGTCTTCGATACGTTTGGCAATATCAATCTCGCCTTCACGCGTCAATAGCTCAACGGTACCCATTTCGCGCATATACATACGCACCGGGTCGGTTGTACGCCCGATTTCGGATTCAACACTGGACAACACCTGTGCAGCAGCTTCAGCCGCGTCATCGTCGGTATCAGTGGTGTTCTCGGCCAGCATTAAATCATCGGCATCAGGCGCTTCTTCCAGCACCTGTATGCCCATGTCATTAATCATCTGGATGATGTCTTCGATCTGATCGGAATCGACGATATCTTCCGGCAGATGGTCATTGACCTCAGCATAGGTCAGATAGCCTTGCTCCTTACCACGGGTGACAAGTAGCTTCAGCTGTGACTGCGGGTTTTGCTCCATAAGACGGTATCCACACTTCAGAGTATTTGGGTTGGTGTCGGTCGGCGAAACCGCCAACAATAGCATTTGGGGCTGTTTTTTTTGTCGCCGCTGCCCGCTATGACGGCATATTGTGGGGATTCGCCCCCACATTTATCGGCACTTAAGCCGTTAGGTATTTCATTTTTTTCTGGCTAAAGCCAGATTCAAAGACCAAAGCTCTTTACGTTCTTCGGCGTTTAATCCATGTGTACGATCACGCGCTATTAGTGTTTCCTGACGTTGCTCCAATATGGAGTCATACAGGCTGGTTAGCGTGTCGACAAAAGTCTGTTCGACCATGTCCTCAACAATCATGTGGTTCCATGTTGCGAGAGTTTCAAGCTGTTGGCTGAATTTATTATCACGATACAGTTCCAATAACTGACCGGTTGTCAGCCCCGGTTGGGCTAAGCAAGTCTCAACCAACTCAATAAATAACGGTAAACCGGCTAACTTGGCTTGCTCAACACCCTGCAATGAGGGGATAAGTGTAGCCAGTTGTGGGTTTTGTACCAGTAGCCCTATAAGTATACGCATGGTTGTGCGTTTTAGCTGGGGCGGCTGGTAGCTATTTATGTTTTCAGCCTGTTTCGGCATCAGCTTGTCAAGCTGGCTGTCATCGAGCAAACCTAACTTGTTACCTAGCTGTTGGCGTAGGTAAAGACGCAAAGTTTCACCTGGTACTTGGCTTATCAAAGGGAGTGCCAGCGTGCTTAATTTGGCGCGCCCGTCTGGACTGCTCAAATCAACCTGCGGCATCAATGTTTCGAACAAGAAAGTTGAGAGTGGCTGCGCCTCCTCCATCCGCCGTTCGAATGCATCTTTCCCTTCTTTACGTACCAGAGTGTCCGGGTCTTCGCCATCGGGCAAAAACATAAAGCGTAGCTGACGTCCATCATTTAGATAGGGCAGTGCCGTCTCTAACGCACGCCAGGCTGCATCTCTACCGGCCCGATCTCCGTCATAACAACAAATTACGTTATCAGTCGCGCGGAATAATAATTGAATATGCTCCGCGGTCGTGGCTGTACCCAGTGAGGCAACAGCATAATCGATACCAAATTGCGCCAGTGCCACCACATCCATATAACCTTCAACCACGAGTAGCCGGGTTGGGTTAGGGTGGTTCACTTGCGCTTCATACAAGCCGTATAACTGGCGGCCCTTATGAAAAATTTCTGTTTCTGGGGAGTTGAGGTATTTCGGCACTCCGTCACCCAGAATTCGCCCACCAAAGGCGATAACCCGCCCGCGTTTATCGCGGATAGGGAACATGACGCGCTCACGAAAACGATCGTAAGTTCGCCCTGTATCATTAGTCACCAACATCCCAGCATCGTTCAGCGCAGTGCGGCTCTCACCATCACGACCAAAACGTTTTAAGGCATTGTCCCAACCAGGAGGGGCAAAACCGATAGCAAAATGTTGGATGATTTCTTCACTCAAACCGCGACGTTTAAGATATTCGCGCGCCTGATTGGCTGTCTGGCCTTTGAGTGACTGTTGATAGAATGCACTCAGGCTTTCCATCAGTTGATAAAGACTTTGTCGTTGATGACGCTCAATCTGTGTGGTGCCGGTTCCTGCCTCGTAAGGCACTTCCAGCCCGTGCATAGTGGCTAATTCCTCGATACTCTCGACAAATTCAAGTCGATCGTAATTCATCAAGAAATCAACAGCATTACCATGAGCACCACAGCCGAAACAGTGATAAAACTGCTTTTCGCCATTAACGGTGAATGAGGGAGTTTTCTCATGATGGAACGGACAGCACGCGTGATAATTTTTGCCTTGCTTCTTTAGCTTTACCCGAGCATCGATCAGATCGACGATGTCGGTACGAGCCAGCAAGTCATTGATAAATACCCGTGGAATTCGTCCAGCCATAAGCCCCTATTCGGTCAGTCCATAAACGAGAACAAGCCGCGCATTCCTTTCGGAAAGCACGGCCTTCGTATGCAACTACTCGATCTGCGCGTTCTTAGAACATAAAAAACTACGCGGTGGGGTTACCCCCGAAGAATTAATACAGACGAGTGCGGCGTGCGTTTTCGCGAGCCAATTTCTTCGCGTGACGTTTTACAGCAGAAGCTTTAGCACGTTTACGTTCGGTAGTCGGTTTTTCATAGAATTCACGACGACGAACTTCAGCTAAAACACCTGCTTTTTCGCAGGAACGTTTGAAACGACGAAGAGCTACGTCGAACGGCTCGTTTTCACGTACTTTAATTACCGGCATGTGCCTCTCACCTCAATAGAAATCGGTTTGCTGCTGGCCAATCGCCAGCCTTCTCAAAATGGTGCGGAATTTTACTTCAATGGATGCTGCTTTGTAAAGCACCACAGCAAATTGAAACAGGCACGCCCCTGTGATGTCGCCCCCGTTCTTTACAAGAAAGTTGGTGCCGAGAGTGCGACGGCCGCTGATTATATACTAAACAGGGCCATTGAGCGAATTTATCAACATTCTTTTCAAATGCGACAATTATCAACAACATTCACGTTATTGATGCGCCAAAATGGCGCTTTTGCGTTCAATTTCGGATCAGAAATCATGACGAGCAGCTGGGTTATGCTAAACTATCGGCCGCACGTGAATGATGGGAAATGTAATGCGAGTTTTGGGTATAGAAACATCCTGCGATGAAACCGGAATTGCAGTGTATGACGATGAAACCGGTCTATTAGCTAACCAACTGTACAGTCAGGTTAAATTGCATGCTGATTATGGTGGCGTAGTGCCTGAACTGGCTTCCCGTGATCATGTGCGCAAAACTGTGCCATTGATTCAGGCTGCATTGAAAGAAGCTAATCTGAGCGCCAAAGACATTGATGGTGTGGCGTATACCGCAGGCCCGGGGTTAGTCGGTGCATTGTTGGTTGGAGCCACTGTCGGCCGCGCACTCGCCTTTGCCTGGGGTGTTCCCGCAGTGCCGGTTCATCATATGGAAGGCCACTTGTTGGCTCCAATGCTGGAAGATAACGTACCCGAGTTCCCGTTTGTTGCACTGCTGGTCTCTGGTGGTCACACACAGTTAATCAGTGTGACGGGTATTGGTGAATATCTATTGCTCGGTGAGTCTGTTGATGATGCCGCTGGGGAAGCCTTTGATAAAACAGCTAAATTGTTAGGGCTGGATTATCCTGGTGGGCCCATGTTGTCGCGTATGGCGCAGCAGGGTACCGCGGGGAGATTTACTTTCCCTCGTCCAATGACTGATCGCCCAGGGCTGGATTTTAGTTTTTCTGGTCTGAAAACTTTTGCAGCGAATACTATTCGCGCCAATGGCGATGATGACCAAACACGTGCCGATATTGCCCGCGCCTTTGAAGATGCAGTGGTTGATACCTTGGCAATCAAATCCAAACGAGCATTGGATCAAACCGGCTTTAAGCGCTTGGTTATTGCTGGCGGTGTGAGTGCTAACCGCACCCTGCGCTCAAAACTAGCAGAAATGATGCAAAAACGCGGCGGCGAAGTATTTTATGCCCGACCAGAATTTTGCACCGATAATGGGGCGATGATCGCCTATGCGGGTTTGATTCGGCTGAAAAGTGGTGTGAATAGCGAGTTGGCGGTGTCGGTAAGGCCGCGCTGGCCTTTGAGTGAGTTACCGAAAGTCTAATCAGAAAGGCTAAGCGGGGCTGCGGCTGTGTTGCCGCGTCATTTCGGGATGCTCACATACTGATGTATGCTCCGCGCCCTCAATGTCTTGCGCCTTGCCTCGCTCCCGCTTAGTCATTCTGAGTTTGGCGGGGCTGCGAGGCCCATCCAATAAAATTAATCTTCTTTTTCTTCCAACTCTGCGGCTTCTTCGGCTGGGGTTTTCTGTTTTTTCTTTCTGAGTTTATCCCAGATTTTACTTTCTTTGCCGCGCCATAAACGTTGGATATTATCGTGGTGACGCATCAAAATCAGGCAGGAAAGCATGGCGACCGGGAAGGTAAATTGAGGTTTGAACCACCAGACATAGAAGGGCGCTATCAGGGCACTGATAATAGCCCCTAAAGATGAATAACCACTCAGTAACACGGTCAGCAGCCAAGTACCGGTCATCAAGCCGGTGAGATCCCAGCCAATAGGGGCGATGGCACCGAACGCAGTGGCGACACCCTTACCGCCTTTAAAGTGGAAAAATACCGGGTAAATGTGGCCAAGGCAGGCTGCAATGGCGGTCAGACCAAGATAGAGTGGCGAGACGTGCAACAGATAAGCTATCCAAACCGGCAACATACCTTTCAACACATCGAAAATCAGTACTGTTGCCGCTGCGGCACGGCCACCGATGCGCAGTACGTTGGTGGCACCGGGATTACCGGAGCCATGCACACGCGGATCTGGCAGCTTGGCAACCCGACATACCAGGATTGCACTGGAAATAGAGCCACACAAATACGCGAAGATAATCATGCCAAGCGCGATAGCACTCATAACACCGCCCTGTTGAATAATGATCGTTTTAATCGCAACATCAGTGGATAATACGCATATTCGGCTGGAAGTGGTATCCGGCAGGCGCAAAAACAGAGAATGACGTGATGGACATCGTATTTATTGAGGAACTTAGTGTCATAACCACCATCGGTGTTTATGACTGGGAACAGACCATTCAGCAAAAGCTGGTGTTCGATATCGAAATGGGCTGGGATAACCGTAAGGCAGCCGTCAGTGATGATGTAAAGGATTGCCTGAGCTATGCTGATATCAGTGATGCCGTCATAAAACACGTCGAGTCGCAGCGTTTTGCTTTGGTAGAACGGGTAGCTGAAGAGATTGCCGAGCTATTATTACAGCGCTTTAACTCACCTTGGGTGCGGATTAAAGTCAGCAAGCCGGGAGCTGTCGCCCAGGCGAGGAATGTTGGCGTAGTGATTGAGCGCGGTTTGCGGCCTAACTGATTCATTGTGATATTGATGGCATAATTTTTCGCTGTAGTGACATAAAAGTGCAACCCTGAACCGATAATGTGGTCTGATTGCATCGTATGACGTGATAAATTAATTAATATTGAATTTAAACGGCATTGTTTTGTTAACTATCGATATTGTTTTAACCACTATCGATACAGTTTTCAGCACTGCCGTTTTTTTGTGATCTCTATTACTTGGCATGGGTATCGTAGATGACGGATATGTATTCGCTGTTTGTGGCTTTTGTTTTGGGTGTGGTGGAAGGGCTTACCGAGTTTCTGCCAGTGTCATCTACTGGGCATATGATTATTGTTGGTGAGCTATTAGGCTTTACTGGCGATAAAGCAAAAACCTTTGAAGTTATCATTCAGTTAGGGTCGATTTTGGCTGTGGTGGTGGTGTTCTGGCGGCGCTTATTCGGCCTGATTGGCATCCATTTTGGTAAAGTCCCTCACGAGGGGAAAACCAGCGGTCACCTGACATTGGGCCATATTTTACTGGCGATGATCCCGGCAGTTGGCTTGGGATTAGTGTTCCACGATGTCATCAAGTCGTTATTTAACCCGCACAGTGTCATGTATGCATTAGTGGCTGGCGGCTTGCTATTGTTGGCCGCAGAGTGGTTTAAACCTAAAAATCCTAAAGCTATTGGGCTGGATGATATTACTTACCGCCAAGCCTTTGCTATTGGTTGCTTCCAATGCCTGGCATTGTGGCCGGGTTTCTCTCGCTCGGGAGCCACCATTTCTGGTGGGATGTTGGTCGGGGTGAACCGCTACGCCGCCTCTGAATTCTCCTTTATTCTGGCAGTTCCAATGATGCTTGGGGCCAGCGCATTAGATTTATACAAA
Organism: Yersinia alsatica; assembly: GCF_902170305.1. GTDB lineage: Bacteria > Pseudomonadota > Gammaproteobacteria > Enterobacterales > Enterobacteriaceae > Yersinia > Yersinia alsatica. The sequence continues at coordinate 8,824 of NZ_CABHWW010000028.1, forward strand.
AGCCTGCATTTCCTGACGTTGGGCGACGTGCCGATGTTTGCTGTTGGGTTTATCACCGCATTTATCGTTGCACTGATTGCTATCAAAACCTTCTTGTCACTGATTAAGCGCATCTCTTTTGTGCCTTTCGCCATTTATCGTTTTGTTGTTGCGGCGGCGGTGTATTGGGTCTTTATGTAGTGGTTTAGTCATCGAGTGCTATAAAAAAGCCCTGAATAATCAGGGCTTTTTTGTGTCAGTATGATAGTGATTTATTGCGGAATCACTTCTTGAGTGAGTTTCCATTGGGCCAGCGCCAATTGACGGCGGCGCTTTAGTTCGTCGCGGATTGCCAAGCCTTGTAGCCCACTGGCCACGACTTCCTGCACCGAGACACTGTTTGCAATATGGAATGCTGCTCGCAAATAATCGCCTTGTGGATAAGGATTTTCTTCAAAACCGGTGCGGCCTCGGGCATCTGCTTCGCTGGTCATAATCATCTGCTCAAGGCGCTCTGGTTTGCGCCACACATCAATAGAATCAAATAGCTTAAGTAGAGTTTCAGGGCGGAGCTTATTCACCGTATGGATAAGGTCATGATATTCCGCCACCAATTTTGCTAAATCTCGCACTGGATTCGGCACTCGTAAGCGCTGGCATAATTGCTCGACTAATTTGACTCCCGCCGGGCCGTGGCCGTGGTGATGAGGCCAAAACTCTTTTGGTGTCAGGCCTTTACCCAAATCATGGCAAAGGGCGGCAAAGCGCACGTCAACTTCAGGGCTGAGCTGAGCAGCAATGGCCAGTGTCATCAGTGTGTGAATGCCAGTATCAATTTCCGGATGCCATTTTTCCGGGGCCGGAACACCAAACAAGCGCTCAATCTCTGGGAATAGCACCGCCAATGCGCCACAATCACGTAGCACCTGAAAATAGATCTGCGGGCTTTGTGTTTTCAGCGCTTTCTCGGTTTCTTTCCAGACCCGTTCTGGCGTTAAAGCAGAAAGCTCACCGCTTTCGGCCATTGCTGCCATCAATGATTGAGTCTCTGGGGCGATAGTAAAACCGAGGTGAGTAAAACGAGCGGCGAAACGCGCGACACGCAGCACACGGAGTGGATCTTCACCAAAAGCGTCAGAGACGTGGCGTAACACTCGGTTTGCTAGGTCTTGTTGGCCATGGTAAGGATCGAATAGCTCGCCATTACTGCTGCGGGCAATCGCATTGATGGTTAAATCACGGCGCAGTAAATCCTCTTCCAGCGTTACATCGGGTGCGGCGTAGCAAGTAAAGCCCGTATAACCTTGGCCTGATTTACGTTCGGTACGAGCCAGCGCATATTCTTCATGGCTAACAGGATGAAGAAATACCGGGAAATCTTTACCAACTTGTTGGTAGCCTTGTGCCAGCAATTGTTCTGGAGTAGCCCCCACAACGACCCAATCCTGTTCGGTAACTGGCAGGTTTAATAAGCTGTCGCGGACGGCGCCGCCGACCAGGTAGATTTCCATATTAACTAACCCTTCGTTCTTGATGTTATAGCGTTGTTAGCTGCTCTCGTTCACCCGAATCACTTACTCATGTAAGCTCATCGGGATTCATTCGTTTGCTGCCTATCTATAACATCAATGACTTTGGGTTATACCCTTCGTTCTTGGTGTTATAGCGCTGGAGATAAAGCGGAGATGACGACGATTCTATAACTGGCCGCCAAAATTACCAGCAATCAGTTCAGTATAGTTGGGGATGAGAACAGACTGAGCAAAAGGCTGCCCAATGGGCAGCCGATATAAATTCTTTGCGTAACGTGGGTATCAGTTCATCCAGCGATTATTCTTTTTACGACTTGGGATCAGATGCGGCAGTATCAGGCCCAACAGCAAGCCAATACCTGCAACACCCCCGCCGTACATAAACCATTGCAAAATAATGGTGCGCTGCTTGTCATCCAATTGCAGATTCACTGCGCTGACTTTCTTCTGAGCCACCACTAACTGATTTTTCAGGGACTCATTCTCTTTTTGTAATTCGGAGATAACGCTGTCGCTGGCTGCCACTTTTTGCTGCATTTCTGCGGTGCGCTGATTCCAGCTATTATCGATATTAGCCAGCTTGTCGGTCAGTGTTTTGACCTGCTGTTCAAGGTCTGGCACCCGAACACGCAAACTGGGTGTTTCACTCAGTTGATCCAGCGGGATCCACGTTGTTTTACCCTTACTGTCGCGGATTTGACCATAATTTGTCTCGTCATTAACGCTTATCAGGGTAACTTCATCCCCACCTTTTAGCGTGCCGACAATACGGTATTGGTTACCGGGGCCGCTATGAACGTAGGTATCCAGCTCATCAGAGATGTAGCGTTTTTCTTCTGCATAAGCGCTCAGAGAAAGAGTGAGACTTAGCACGGCGAGGCAAATTAGGCGTAATTTCTGCATTAGAGAGTCATTTATGAGTGAATATATGTGACGATAGTAGTGTGTTCAGTTTGCCGACGCAACGCATAAACCGGAATGAGAACTATCTTACTCTCATAGCCAGCGCGGCTTTAGCCATTTTATTGCTCATTTTTACTGCGGTGAAAATTTGTCTTATGAAGCCTTAGGGTAGACCTGCCAAAACAGGTTAAAATAGGGTTTGACTTGGGGCTGCCGCGCGGGTTTATCTGTGTAAAACAGGCAAATCACTGCGAAAGAGGCATAATGCCCGTAATCTCGCAACATACCGGTGTGAATGAAATTATGACCGTTGAAATAGAATTAAAATTTATTGCTACTCCTGCGGCCATTGCCGCTTTGCCGGAGCGAATCACCTCTTGGCAGAGCCAGCATTCAGCTCCGCAAACCTTGACCAATATCTACTTTGAAACGGCGGATAACCGGCTGCGCCAGAATGATATTGGCTTACGCATTCGTGGTTATGATGGCCGTTATGAAATGACGGTGAAGACCGGCGGTAAAGTGGTCGGCGGTTTGCATCAGCGGCCTGAATATAATGTCGATATTGATAGCGACAAATTAGATTTGGCGCGTTTCCCTGCCGATATCTGGCCTGAAGGTTGGGATATTGAAGCACTACAAGCTGAATTACATCCTCTGTTCCGCACGGATTTCACGCGTGAGAAGTGGGTAATTACTTACGGTGAGAGTGAGATAGAGCTTGCTCTCGACCAAGGAACTATTTCGTCTAACAGTGCAGATAAAACTGTCGAACTGTCGGAGCCACTGAGTGAAATTGAGCTGGAGCTGAAACAAGGCAATCAGGCAGATTTGCTGGCACTGGCGGCTGAATTGGCACAAATCGGCGGTTTACGTCAGGGTAATTTGAGCAAAGCAGCTCGTGGTTATCATTTAGCGCAAGGCAATCCACCACGAGAATTGCGCCCATTATTAGTCTTGCAGCCAGCGCCAAAATCGACTGTTGAGCAGGGAATGGTCGCCGGGCTGGAAATGGCGCTGGATCACTGGCAATACCACGAAGAGTTATGGTTGCGCGGCGAGCCTGCAGCCAAGGCTATGATTATTGAAGCATTAGCGCTGATACGCCAGTCATTGGCTATCTTCGGTGGGTTGGTGCCACGCAAAGCCAGCACCGAATTACGGGCTTTGTTGATTGCGTTGGAGCCACAGTTAGAGCCGAAAAATGTCAATGCCGAGTTACTCTGCTACAGCGTCGATTACCTGAAATGTAAGTTAGCGCTCACATCGTGGCTGGTTACCTCTGGCTGGCGGCCATTTATGGATGCCAAAGCGCAGGCCAAGTTTGACGGTTCATTTAAGCGTTTCTGCGACATTATGCTGAGCCGCAGTGCCGCTGACTTGAAAGAGGCCTTTGCTCACAATCTGGATGACGATGGCTATCTGGCACAGCTTCCGCGCTTAAACCGGCAGATTATGTCTTTCCAATTGCTTTCTGGCTTCTATCCACAGAATGAATGGCATCCATACATTGATGGCTGGTTTGGTTTGCAGTTGGCCATTATGGAACGTCAGGGCCACTGGCGTGATACCGCCCGCAAGGAAGCCTTATCTCAGCCCGCTTTTTGGCGTAATGGCTCTGCTCGTTAAGGGAATTTGATATGTTGCCACTCTCTTCGGAATTACAGCATCAGGCGCAGAATGTACAACAGCGCTTTGGTGAGTTACCGGCTCCACCGAGCTTACGTGAAGAAGATATTGCGGTATTAGCGCTGAGTGATTTTGTCAGTGACATGTTACTGATTCACCCTGAATGGCTGGACGAGTTGCATCAGCAACCGCCGCAACCCGATGAGTGGCAATTTTATCCCCAATGGCTAAGCCAGGCACTGGCTGACGTGTCAGACGAAGCCGCGCTATTAGCGGCTTTACGGCTGTTTCGTCGCCGGATTATGGTGCGTATCGCTTGGTCACAGGCGCTGCAAACCAGCAGCACGACGGACACTTTGCAGCAGCTAAGTTGGCTGGCTGAAAGCTTGATTATTGCCGCGCGTGATTGGCTATATCAGGCTTGTTGTCGGGAGTTTGGCACCCCGAGTAATAGCCAAGGCGAGCCGCAGCCGCTGTTGATTCTGGGCATGGGGAAATTAGGTGGTGGCGAGCTTAATTTCTCGTCAGATATTGATCTGATTTTTGTTTATCCGGAGAACGGCCAGACCCAAGGCGGACGTCGCCAATTCGATAATGCCCAGTTTTTCACGCGCTTAGGGCAGCGGCTTATTAAGGCACTGGACCAGCAAACGATAGACGGTTTTGTGTACCGGGTGGATATGCGGTTACGTCCATTTGGTGATAGTGGCCCATTGGTTTTGAGTTTTGCGGCGCTGGAGGATTATTACCAAGAGCAGGGGCGCGACTGGGAACGTTATGCCATGGTTAAGGCTCGCCTAATGGGCGGGGCTGAAGACCACTACAGCAAAGAGTTGCGCCAGACTTTGCGGCCTTTTGTCTTCCGTCGTTACATTGATTTCAGTGTGATCCAATCGCTGCGTAATATGAAAGGGATGATTGCTCGTGAAGTTCGGCGTCGCGGCTTGAAAGATAATATTAAGCTGGGTGCGGGCGGGATTCGTGAAATAGAATTTATCACGCAAGTTTTTCAGCTTATTCGTGGGGGTCGTGAACCTCGGTTACAACAGCGAGCTTTGTTGCCGACCTTGCAGGCCGTGGCAGAACTAGGTTTGCTGCCCGAAGCACAGGTGAGCTCTCTCAGTGGCAGCTACCTGTTTTTGCGCCGTTTAGAGAATCTACTGCAAGCCATTGGTGATGAGCAAACCCAGACCTTACCCAGCGATGCACTGAATCAGGCCAGATTGGCTTGGGGCATGGGGTATGCCGATTGGGCGGCGATGAATAGTGCTTTAGAACAGCATATGCAGGCCGTACGGGTAGTTTTTGATGACTTGATTGGCGACGATACCCCTGATATCGGCGAAGATCCTTGCCATGGCTTGTATAAAAGCTTGTGGCAGGATGCGCTGGAAGAAGAGGATTTAGCGCCACTGACGCCGCACTTAGACGAAGCCGCTCGTCGTCAGTTACTGGCCACTGTGAATGATTTCCGCCACGACGTTGATAAACGCACCATTGGCCCGCGCGGTCGTGAGGTATTGGACCAACTGATGCCAAGGCTGTTTGCTGAAGTTTGTCCGCGTCCAGATGCCAATGTTGCGCTGAGTCGCTTGATTCAATTGCTGCTAAGTATTGTTACTCGCACCACTTATCTGGAATTGCTGGTGGAGTACCATGCGGCACTAAAACATGTTATTCGCCTGTGTTCGGCCTCTCCGATGGTTGCCAGCCAATTGGCGCGTTACCCGTTGTTATTAGATGAGTTACTTGACCCGCAGTCGTTTTATCAGCCATTGGAACCCGGTGCTTACCGCGATGAATTGCGCCAATATTTGCTGCGGGTGCCAGAAGATGACGAAGAGCAGCAACTGGAGGCTTTGCGCCAGTTTAAGCAGGCCCAACAATTGCGTATTGCTGCCGGTGATATCACCGAGGCACTGCCGGTAATGAAAGTGAGCGATCACTTAACCTATCTGGCTGAAGCCATTATTGATGCCGTTATCCAGCAAGCTTGGGGGCAGATGGTGGCTCGCTATGGTCAACCAAGCCATTTACAGCAGCGCGAAGGCCGCGGTTTTGCCGTGATTGGTTATGGCAAGCTGGGCGGTTGGGAACTGGGCTATAGCTCAGATCTGGATTTAGTATTTCTGCTCGATTGCCCGCTAGATGTGATGACTGACGGTGAGCGCAGTATTGATGGCTGCCAGTTCTATTTGCGGCTGGCGCAGCGCGTGATGCATTTATTCAGTACCCGCACCTCATCGGGCATTTTGTATGAGGTCGATGCACGGTTACGGCCATCCGGTGAAGCGGGCATGTTGGTCAGCACCGTCGAGGCTTTCGCTGATTACCAGCAGAATGAAGCTTGGACTTGGGAGCATCAGGCACTGGTTCGTGCCCGCATTGTTTATGGCGACCCGGCGCTGCACCAACAATTTGATGCTATCCGCCAGCAAATCCTTTGCCGCCCTCGTGAAGCGGCACAATTACAGCAGGAAGTGCGCGAAATGCGCGAGAAAATGCGCACCCATTTGGGCAGTAAACAGCGCGATATCTTTGATATCAAAGCAGATGAAGGTGGGATCACCGATATTGAGTTCATCGCGCAATATCTGGTACTGCGCTATGCCGCTACTGAACCACGTCTGACCCGTTGGTCTGATAATGTGCGAATTTTTGAGCTAATGGCCAATTACGACATTATGGAGCCCGAGGAGGCTGCGGCATTGACGCGCGCTTATGTCACCATGCGTGATGAAATTCATCATCTGGCATTGCAGGAGCAGTCAAGCAAAGTCCCGGTTGATAGCTTTATCACAGAAAGAGAACAAGTGGCCGCCAGTTGGCGTAAATGGCTGGTTGCTGCGCCAACGAGCGTATAAATTCCAGTTATTAATGGGATATAAGGTGTCTGTGATATTATCCAGCACCATCTATACCGGTCATCTTTCGAGTCGCAGAGCGTTGGCTGCAACTTAAAATCTATTGGGTATAACAAATACAAAATTGGAGCGAAGGGATGTGTGTTTTCGGGGTTAATAACAGCTCACTTTGGGGGGCTAACGTATGAAAGTCACGCTGCCTGATTTTCGCCGCGCCGGTGTATTAGTCGTTGGTGATGTCATGTTAGACCGTTATTGGTATGGCCCAACCAGCCGAATTTCACCAGAAGCACCGGTGCCGGTCGTGAAAGTGGATACCATCGAAGAACGCCCTGGTGGTGCTGCGAACGTGGCGATGAACATCGCCTCCCTTGGCGCTATTTCTCGCTTAGTCGGTTTAACCGGTATTGATGATGCCGCACGAGCACTGACCAGCAAACTGAATGAAGTTCAGGTGCGCTGTGATTTTGTTTCGGTACCGACGCACCCGACCATTACCAAATTACGGGTACTGTCCCGCAACCAACAGCTGATCCGTCTGGATTTTGAAGAAGGTTTTGATGGTGTCGATCCGCAACCTATCTTTGAGCGCATTCAACAAGCGCTGCCGCAAATTGGCGCGTTGGTACTGTCCGACTATGCCAAAGGCGCGCTCAACAGCGTGCAGACAATGATCCAGTTGGCCCGCAAAGCAAAAGTTCCAGTTCTTATCGATCCTAAAGGTAGCGATTTTGAGCGTTACCGCGGCGCAACCTTGCTGACACCGAATCTATCTGAGTTTGAGGCAGTGGTGGGTCACTGTAAAAATGAAGAAGAGTTGGTTAGCCGGGGTATGCAGTTGGTAGCTGACTTTGAACTTTCAGCCTTGCTAGTAACTCGCTCTGAACAGGGGATGACCCTGCTTCAGCCGGGCAAACCGCCATTACATTTGCCCACTCAGGCACAGGAAGTCTTTGATGTGACCGGGGCTGGCGACACGGTGATTGGTGTGCTGGCGGCGGCATTGGCGGCGGGAAATACTCTCGAAGAATCATGCTTCTTGGCGAATGCCGCAGCTGGCGTTGTGGTCGGTAAATTGGGTACCTCAACGGTGTCGCCAATTGAGCTGGAAAATGCTATCCGTGGCCGTGCTGAGACCGGTTTCGGCGTGATGGATGAGCAGCAGCTGAAAAAAGCGGTGATGCAGGCCCGTCAGCGCGGTGAAAAAGTGGTGATGACCAACGGTATCTTTGACATTCTGCATGCCGGTCATGTTTCCTACTTGGCCAATGCCCGCAAGTTGGGTGATCGCCTGATTGTCGCAGTTAACAGTGATGCATCGACCAAACGATTAAAAGGCGAAAAACGCCCAGTAAATCCGCTGGATCAGCGCATGATTGTCTTGGGTGCATTGGAAGCGGTAGATTGGGTGGTGCCATTTGAAGAAGACACTCCACAGCGCTTGATTGCTGATATTTTGCCGGATCTGCTGGTGAAAGGCGGCGATTATAAACCTGATGAAATCGCCGGTAGCGCAGAAGTTTGGGCCGCAGGTGGTGAAGTTAAAGTGCTGAATTTTGAAGATGGTGTTTCTACCACCAATATTATTCAGTCAATCAAGAATGGCCGCGGCTAAATACCCTTCGGCCTTGAAGTTGCAGGGGTGTTAGCTGCGCGTACTTACCCGAATCACTTACTTGAGTAAGCTCATCGGGATGTGTTTGCTTGCTGCCTACCTGCCACTCCAATGACTTTGGGTATTATAGATTAGGTATAGAAAAAGGCGGTGAAGTGGGACTAAAACAGGAGTTAAGCCTGGCACAAGGCGTCGGGTTGCTATCCACCTCACTGCTGGGAACCGGTGTCTTTGCCGTCCCCGCGTTGGCGGCAATGCTGGCAGGTGACGACAGTCTGTGGGCCTGGCCGGTGTTGATTGTGCTGGTTTTCCCTATTGCTATCGCTTTTGCCGCTTTAGGCCGTCACTTCCCCAGTGCGGGTGGCGCTGCACATTTCGTCACTATGGCCTTTGGACCTAAGCTTGGGAAAGTGACCGGCTGGCTATTTTTATCGGTGATCCCGGTGGGGTTACCGGCTGCTCTACAAATTGCTGCCGGTTTTTGGCAAGCGACATTTGGCTGGAGTGACACCGGGCTCTTGATGGTGCAATTGGTGACTTTGCTGGTCATCTGGTTGTTGGGAACCCGTAGTGCTGGCTCCAGTGCCAATGTGCAAACTTTGATTGCCTTGCTGGTGATCGCGCTGGTGGTGGCAATTTGGTGGCAGGGGGATATTCACCCATCACAGATACCTTGGCCGGCATTACACGATATTTCCCCACCCAATATGTTCAGTGCGCTGGCTGTGATGTTCTGGTGCTTTGTTGGGTTGGAAGCTTTCGCGCATCTGGCAACAGAATTTCGTCATCCTGAACGTGATTTCCCCCGCGCCCTCATGGTTGGGCTACTGGTTGCTGGTGCCGTTTACTGGGGATGTACCGTGGCTGTGCTGCATTTCCATGCCTATGGCGAGCAACAAGCCGCTGCAGCTTCATTACCGGGGATTGTGGTTCAATTGTTTGGTGCGCATGCGCTGTGGGTCGCCTGCATCATTGGTTATTTAGCCTGCTTTGCCAGTGTGAATATTTATACCCAAAGCTTTGCTCGCATGGTGTGGTCGCAAGCTCAGGTTCGCCCGCAAAGTAAGTTGGCGCAGCTCTCTGCCGGGAAAACACCGGTGAATGCTCTCACCGCGGTAGTCGGTAGCTGCCTGGCCTTCACGCTGCTGATTTACTGGCTATCTTTGCCCTTGGATATACTCATTGTTTATGCCAACGGTATTTTCGTACTGATCTATTTGTTGTGCATGTTGGCAGGGATTCGCTTGCTAAGTGGGCGCTCGCGGGTGATGTCAGTAATTGGCAGTATTCTGTGCTGTGTATTACTGGTCATGATTGGCTGGAAAAGCTTATACGCCTTACTGATGTTTGCGCTGTTATGGATATTAATGTCGCGAACGCGGGTATCAGTGATACAGCACTAAACAAAGGGCGCCACAGGGCGCCCTAGTCATAACGGGGCATATTACTCGCCCGTTTTGTCGTCGACAGCTTGAGGAGTATCAACAGCAACTGGCGCACTGTTGAATTTGGCTTCCAGCTCGCCCATCCGTTGTTCCAATAAAGCCAGCTTTTCTCTGGTGCGCAGCAATACCTGAGTTTGCACGTCGAACTCTTCACGATTAACCAAATCCAGGCGGGTTAACTGCGATTGCAGCACCATCCGGATTTTCTTTTCGACATCGTCCCCGAATTCGCGAATACCTTTCGGCATAGACTCATGCACCTGGCGGGCGATTTGTTCAATTTTTTTCGGGTCAATCATGGTGTTTCCCTAATTAGATGTGTAGTTACCTCCTCTAGTGTAATGCCTGATGCTAATTGTATAAACCTCCGCACATCACCATTTTGGTAATTGCTCCAACGAATCAATAGCGCTATAGTCATAGAGCTTATTCTCAGGGCGGGGTGCAAGTCCCCACCGGCGGTAAATTGTGTTGCGGCATTCCTGTGTCGTGGTGCAAAAGCCCGCGAGCGCTCACGCTGTTTCTCTGGTTAAAGAGAGCGGGGTAGAGGTCAGCAGACCCGGTGTAATTCCGGGGCCGACGGTTATAGTCCGGATGGGAGAGAGTAACGGTATTTGCCGGGCCTATGGCTCGCTTGCGTTATTTCGGCTATTTCTATTGATATAGAGAAATTGATATAGAAAAATTGGCCAATTACTCCTCAAGACCGCCCTGATTCTGGTAATCCATAATTTTAATGAGGTTTCTTACCATGAATCAGACCCTTTTATCAGATTTTGGCACGCCTGTTGAGCGTGTAGAACGTGCTATCGACGCTCTGCGTAATGGCCGTGGTGTTATGGTGTTGGATGACGAAAGTCGTGAAAACGAAGGCGATATGGTTTTTGCCGCTGAAGCAATGACTGTTGAGCAAATGGCACTGACTATCCGCCACGGCAGTGGCATTGTGTGTCTGTGTATCACTGACGAACGCCGCCAACAGCTTGATTTGCCAATGATGGTTTCCCATAACTCCAGCCAGTTCCAAACTGCATTTACCGTGACAATTGAAGCGGCTAAAGGCGTGACAACTGGGGTTTCTGCTGCTGACCGTCTGACGACTATCCGTGCTGCAATTGCTGATAACGCTAAACCTGCTGACCTTAATCGTCCAGGCCACGTATTCCCATTACGCGGTCAACCGGGTGGCGTATTATCTCGCCGTGGTCACACCGAAGCATCCATCGATTTAGCCACACTGGCTGGCTTCAAACCTGCCGGTGTATTGTGTGAACTGACCAATGATGATGGCAGCATGGCACATGCGCCAGAAGTGATTGAGTTCGCCAAATTGCATGATATGCCAGTCGTGACAATTGATGACTTAGCTGAGTATCTTCAGTCCCAAGCCAAAAAAGCCAGCTGATTTCTGATGGCGATATCTGCTGATATTGCCAGCCGATAAAGTGGTTTACAGGCCGGGTTGCCACTATTCTCTTGAATAGGTCGCCGCCCGGTTATTTTCCATCACTAAAGTATCTTCAACGTATTTTCCCTCCTATTTTATCCATTCAAATTTATTGAATATCTTCATCATTGTTATCCGGCTGTGTAATGAAAAAAAAGCGCGTAATCTACTGCTTATGGTTTAACGCCACCCTTTTTATTAACAGTAAGGATTTTTTATGAACACCTCTCGTATGCCTGCACTGTTTCTCGGCCACGGTAGCCCGATGAACGTGCTGGAAGAAAACAGTTATACTCAGGCATGGCGTGCGCTGGGTGAGTCATTACCACGCCCTAAGGCGATTTTGGCGATCTCTGCCCACTGGTATACTCCTGGAACCGCAGTAACCGCTATGGAGAAACCGCGGACTATTCACGACTTTGGTGGGTTCCCACAGGCACTGTTTGATACCGAGTATCCGGCACCGGGTTCCCCGGCACTGGCGGCGCAAATTCAGCAATTGCTGGCACCGATTGCCGTGCGAGCCGATACCAGCGAATGGGGATTGGACCACGGGAGCTGGGGGGTATTGATTAAGATGTATCCTGAGGCTGATATTCCTGTTGTGCAACTGAGTATCGATGGCACGCAACCGGCAGAATATCACTATGAATTAGGCCGTAAACTGGCGGTGCTACGTGAGCAGGGCGTGATGATTGTCGCCAGCGGTAACGTGGTGCACAACTTGCGTATGGTCAGATGGCAAGGGGAAAGTAGCCCGTATCCATGGGCAGAGTCCTTCAACCAATTTGTACGAGATAACCTGAGTTATCAAGGTGATAATCACCCATTGGTCAACTTTATGCAGCATGAAGGGGCCGCGTTATCTAATCCGTCACCCGAGCATTATTTGCCACTGTTATATGTCTTGGGAAGCTGGGATGGTAAAGAGCCGATTTCTATTCCGACAGATGGGATTGAGATGGGGTCGTTGAGTATGTTGTCGGTACAAGTCGGCTAAATACCCTGCGCCCTTGACGTTATAGCGTTGTTAGCTACGCTCTTTCACCCGAATCCCTGACTTGAGTCAGCTCAGCGGGATTCACTCTCTTGCTGCCTAGCTATCGGTCCCCTCGAGTGCTACGTTGAGCTATTGGGGCAGTAATCCCACCAGTCACCGAACAATAAAAGCAACGTGCTAGAAATGTTAAGGGAAAGCCGAAGCTTTCCCTTACTTTAATGGCGTGCTTTTACCCTAAAATGATATGGGGGTAAAAACGCGATAGATCTTGGGTGATCAGTTCGCGATCTTCACGCAAACCAATACCACAGGGTTGATCGTTAACCAGCCAACTGCCAATCAACGTATAGCTGTCGCCAAACTTAGGCAATGGATGGAATTGCTGAACAATCATGCCTTCCTCGCCGTATGGCCCATCAACCCGTGCCACTTCTTTGCCGTTTTCTACTATCTGAATATTGGCACCTTCCCGCGAGAATAGCGGCTTGGTGACATAATGATCCATCGCAGGATGGTCATCTTCAGCAAAATAAGCAGGTAACAGATTAGGGTGATTAGGGAACATTTCCCACAGCAAAGGGAGCAATGCTTTATTGGATATAATGCTCTTCCATGCTGGTTCCAGCCAACGTACGCCGGCATCTTCCAACTTTGTGGAGAACATTTCGCGGAACATAAACTCCCACGGATAAAGCTTGAACAAATTACTGATAACCTGATTATCCAGGTCGGTAAATTGCCCTTTTTCTCCTAAACCGATCTCTTCCATAAACATGAATTCAGTCGGCAGACCGGCTTCCAGTGCGCAATCTTGCAGATATTGCACGGTGCCGCGATCTTCTTCACTGTCCTGACAGCAGGCCAGATGCAGCAGACTAAAACCATGGTTATCACGCAAGTCAGCAAAACGCTCAATCAGCTTTTCTTGCATGCTGTTGTACTGGTCAGAATCCTGACTTAAATTGCCTGCGTTGATCTGGTCTTCCAACCATAACCATTGGAAAAAGGCGGCTTCATACAATGAGGTTGGGGTATCCGCATTGTTTTCCAGTAATTTTGCTGGGTTCACACCGTCATAGGCCAGATCAAGCCGGGAATAGAGCGATGGCTGGTTGGTTCGCCACGAGCTGCGGACAAAATCCCAGCAATGCTTAGGAATGCGGAATTTTGCCATCAGTTGGTCGCTATTGACCACTTTCTCAACCACCTGCAGGCACATTTGATGCAATTCTGCGGTGGTATCTTCCAGCTCTTCAATTTGTGCCAGAGTGAATTCGTAATAGGCATCTTCACACCAGTACGGCTCGCCATACATGGTGTGGAAACGGAAACCGAATTCGGTGGCTTTTTCGCGCCAGTCCGGGCGTTCGCTAATCGCTAAACGTTTCATTAATCAGACCTTAGCCACCCATGCTGCGCGTGCTGGTTTTAGATGATGTTGCTGCACTGCGTTGCATAGAAGATTGCTTAGCTACTGACTCACCAAAACCACCGCGGGTGATGGTATTTGTCACAGCAGGTTTCGGTGCCATGGCGGTTCTCGGTACCGTCATGGTGCGGCCAGTGGTCGCTGAACCAAAGTTTTTACCGGTCGCATCGACAAACTTGCCATTGGCTGGGCTATTTGGGGCTTTAGAGGTGAATAATGGCTGGCTTGCTCCGCCGCCCATCATCCGGCCCATCATATAACCGGCCATTAATGGCATCCACATACTGCCACTTTGCTGTGGTGCTGCTGCTGTGGTTTCAGAAGAAGATGACGATGTAGGCACCATGCCCGCTTGAGCTGGAGCCTGAGTACATTGTGACTCACCAAATTCAGCAACACAGTCTTCACGAGTCGCATATTTAGGGGCTGTTTTAGCCGCTTCCTGCAACGCGGTATTGTAAGCGGTGGTGCATTCCGCGCTCTTTGATGGATTTGCTTGAGAGCAATCGTCAGCATTTTGGTACAAAGAGACGGTTTCATCGGTTTTTTCGCAGCCAGCCAGCATAAATACGGCACTGACGGCTAAAGCTACTGGCGCAAGGCGGTAACTGCGCCAGGATTTACGGAAAGTCTCTTGATTGATGTTTTGAGTCCGTTTCATCATTATTTGTCTCATTTCCGGGCGTTCAATGCCCATTCCCAGTAAGTGCCCTAAGAATAGGGGAAATGTGTATGAAATTAAAGCGTGAGGGACAGTGAGGAGGAGACTTTACAAAGTTATACGAAAAGCTGGGGGTTACCGCGCTTTTTTCATTGCTGAAAAATGCTGGGTAGCAGCATGATGGAATCGGGGAAAATAAGTCGGGCGCAGCTTTTTGAGACTGCGCCCGGAGAGTTTAAATCACTAAAAATCAGTTACGGAATGGATTACCGTTACGTGTCGCTGCGGTAGTCGGCTGACTCACTGTAGTGGCACGTGGTGCTGACTGAGTGCCAGTACCATCAGCATAAGCATTCTGGTTAGCATTATCCGGCGCCAGGCTGGTGGCTGAAGTTGGGACTGGTTTATCCAGTACACCATTCAGCGCCATTAGGTCGTTCATGTTCAGCGTACCCAATGCAGATTTGATATTTAACTGATTAATCAAATAGGTATAACGCGCATTGGCGAGTTGCTGCTTCGACTGATACAAGTTGGTTGTTGCAGTCAACACATCCAGAATGGTACGAGTCCCCACTTGGTAACCGGCTTCCATTGCATCCAATGAGCTTTGGTTAGAAATGACGACCTGCTCATAAGCCTTAATACTGCTGATTGAGGCTGAGATGTTATTGAATGAGGAACGTACGGTTTGCACCACACTACGGTGGGCACTTTCTAGCTGCTCACTGGCCCCAACAAAATTATACTGTGCTTGTTTTACCGCAGAATTGGTCGCCCCACCGCTGTACAACGGTAAGCTCAGTTGCACGCCAATTTTGTTCTGACCCGCATCATTGTTCACCTGTTGAGTGCTTGGTGTACCACCGCTGTAACGGGTATTGGTGATTGAAGATGATGCAGTCAAATCGATAGTTGGCATATAACCAGTTTCTGCTGATTTAATCTGCTCACGCGCCAAATCTTGGCTCAAACGGGCAGAAAGCAACGAAAGGTTACGTTTTTCAGCATCTTTCAACAGGTTATTGACGGCTTGCGGGCGTTCAGTTTTCAAACGGTCCACATTCAGTGATGCCAGCTCAGGGTAATAAACACCGGTAATCTGGCGCAGATTTTCCAGCGCATTATCCAGGTTATTACGGGCAGTTACTTCATCCGCTAATACTGTATCGTAGCTGGCACGGGCGTTCTGTACGTCAGTGATGGCGACTAAACCCACATTAAAACGCTGGGTTGTTTGGTCTAACTGGCGATAGACAGACTGCTTCTGTGCTTCAGTATAAGACAGAGTATCAATGGCGTTCAGGACGGCAAAATAAGCTGTTGCTGTGTCCAGAATCAGTTGTTGTTCACTGGTCTGGAACGTAACATCCTGAATACCTGCGGCTTTTTCTTGTAAGGTCAGCGCACGCCATTTGGACATGTCGAAAATAGTTTGGGTCAGTTGCAGTGAGCCTGACGTCGCATTGCTATCAGGGCTATCAGAAGCATCACGGAAACCATTGGTATGGGTATAACCTGCGCCTAAACCAAGCTGTGGTAACAGCGGGCTGCGAGCTTCATTAATCTTTTCATATGCAGCATCGCGGTCAGCCGCTGATTTGCGTAAATCCGGGTTACTATCCCTGGCTTGCTTATAAACTTGCAGCAAGTTCTCTGCCTGGCTCATGGTACTGAAACCAGCCAGACTCAGCCCGATAAGAAGGGGGAGCAGTTTCTTCATTTGCAGTCCTTGTTGTGCAGCAGTTGTGCGGCAATATTACTATGGTAGCTGTCGATAGACGAATTGTTGCCGATTCTATCAGAGTCTGCCAATGGGATAAGGTGGCTGATTGTGCCATCTCGCCTAAATTTACTTAAATCTATCACAAACCTAAATGAGTATTCAGACAACTAATCTGTCTCGCGCTATGTTTATCAAATAATCTATTATCAAACTATCGCTTATCAAGCCACCGCGATAAAACCGCCAATCTCAGCTCGCAAACTCATTTCTATCTACTAGCCGATTTTTATCAACTAATGATGCCTGTTATTTTAAAATCTTGTAGCCTGCGTTAAGTCTGTCAGGATATGGCGTGAAGTCCATGACGTGGTGATACTTTTAATAAAAAAGCATGACTAATAAAAGTATGATTGCACCGTTATCGGCCTTGTATGATGTCATTTAGGTGTCATCAAAAATCACAATTCAGGCTAGATACTTAAGTAAGGAGAGCATCCAATGACATCAGCACCATCTTCAGCAAAGCCCTCACCGGTGACCTTCGACAAGAATGATGTGGAAATTATTGCACGTGAAACACTGTACCGTGGCTTTTTTTCACTGAATTTGTACCGGTTTCGCCATCGTCTGTTTAATGGCGAAATGAGTGGGGAGGTTAAACGCGAAATTTTTGAGCGCGGTCATGCTGCGGTGTTATTAGCTTATGACCCGGTGCGAGATGAAGTCGTGCTGATAGAACAGTTGCGGATTGCCGCCATTGACAGCAGCCCATCACCTTGGTTATTAGAGATGATAGCCGGGATGATTGAAGACGGCGAAAGTGTCGAAGACGTGGCGCGTCGTGAGGCTGAGGAAGAGGCGGGAATTCATATTGGCCGCTGTAAGCCGGTGCTCAGTTATCTGGCCAGTCCTGGTGGGACCAGTGAGCGTTTATCCATTATGGTGGGTGAAGTCGATGCAACTACCGCGAGTGGTATTCATGGGCTGGCGGATGAAAATGAAGATATTCGGGTTCATGTTGTCAGCCGCGAGCAGGCTTGTCGTTGGGTTGAAGAAGGTGCTATTGATAACGCAGCTTCGATCATTGCATTACAATGGTTGGCGTTGCACCATCAGTCCCTGAGAGAAGAATGGCAGTCGTAAAAAAAGCGAGCATAATAATGGTTAAGCGCTACACCCCTGATTTTCCTGAAATGATGCGAGTATGCGAAACTAATTTCGCGCAATTGCGTCGTTTGATACCGCGCGTCGATGAAGTGGGTGAAAGCGTGGCTTATCAGGTTAATGGCGCCAGTTATCAACTGACAATTATTGAATCGACCCGCTACACTTCTGTCGTTGAGATAGTTCAGACTGAACCCGCTGTCAGTCACTGGAGCCTGCCTTCTATGGTGGTGCGGCTCTATCATGATGCGCAGGTCGCGGAAGTGTGTGCCAGTCAGCAGATCTCCCGCTTCAAAGCAAGTTATGATTATCCGAATAAAAAGTTGCATCAGCGGGACGAAAAGCATCAAATTAACCAGTTTCTTGCTGACTGGTTGCGCTATTGTTTGGCGCATGGAGCAGTGGCAGTTCCGGTTTGTTAGACAGACTTATAGCCTGACCGACAGAGGGTAAAGATACCTGATAAATCTGGTTGGGAAGGGTGCAAAAACAAGGACACCATTTGGAAAGCCTGTTTAAACTGCCTATGGCAAGTGGGGCCAAGGCCAGAATTTTACAAATAACAGATACCCACCTCTTTGCGGGGGAACATGAGACCTTGCTGGGTGTAAACACATCCCGCAGCTATCGCGCTGTGTTGGATGCGATTATTGCTGAACAGCGCCCATTTGATCTCATTGTTGCGACCGGTGATTTGGCTCAGGATCATTCTGTTGCTGCTTATCAGAATTTTGCGAAGGGCATCTCACGCTTGCCTGCACCTTGTGTATGGCTCCCCGGTAATCATGATTTTCAACCCGCTATGGTTGATGCCTTGGCGGATGCGAGTATTGCGCCTTCAAAGCATGTTCTGGTCGGTGAGCATTGGCAAATTCTGCTATTAGACAGCCAAGTTTTTGGTGTTCCTTACGGTGAACTGAGTGACTATCAGTTGGAGTGGATGGAGCGTTGTCTGGTGGCACATCCAGAACGCTATACCTTGGTATTATTGCACCATCATCCAATGCCGTCTGGTTGTACCTGGCTCGATCAGCACAGCCTGCGTAATGCCCATATGCTCGCGGCGGTGCTGACGCGCTATCCGCGAGTTACCACTTTGCTGTGCGGCCATATTCATCAGGACTTGGATCTCGATTGGTATGGTAAGCGCTTGCTCGCCAGCCCTTCTACTTGTGTGCAGTTCAAACCACACTGTACTAATTTTACGCTTGATACTGTGGCCCCGGGATGGCGCTATCTCGATTTACTGCCTGATGGAATACTTGAAACTGAGGTTCGTCGGTTAGCCAGTGATGAGTTCTGCCCGGACATGGACTCGGATGGTTATTGATGAGTACGCTTCTATATATTCACGGCTTTAATAGCTCCCCCCGCTCAGCGAAAGCCACCACGTTTAAAAGCTGGTTGCAGGAGCACCATCCTCACATTGAGATGCTGACCCCACAATTACCGCCTTATCCGGCGGAGGCAGCAGAAATGCTGGAGAGCATTGTGATGGATAAAGCCGGGCAATCTATTGGTATTGTTGGCTCCTCCCTTGGCGGTTATTTTGCCACCTGGCTTTCCCAGCGTTTTAGTATTCCTGCGGTGGTTGTTAACCCGGCAGTGCGTCCATTTGAGCTGCTCAACGATTATCTGGGCGAGAATGAGAACCCCTACACCGGGCAACAATATGTGTTAGAGTCTCGACATATTTATGATCTGAAAGCCATGCAGATTGAAAAGCTGGCATCACCGGATTTACTCTGGTTATTGCAGCAAACCGGGGATGAGATCCTCGACTACCGTCAAGCGGTTGCCTATTACACCCCTTGTCGGCAAACAGTAGAATCAGGTGGGAATCACGCCTTTGTTGGCTTTGATCATTATTTCTCCCCGATTGTGACTTTTTTAGGGCTAGCAACCGCTTGATATCTGGTGGTTTAAGCTCCACCCAAACAGTGGGTATTGTACCGCAGGCCATGATGGTCTGTCGGGCATGTCTAGCCTTCCAACCATTAGCCGAATATTAATCAAACCATGACTGAATCCAGCTATAACGCTGATGCCATTGAAGTACTCAGCGGTTTAGAACCAGTGCGTCGTCGTCCGGGAATGTACACGGATACCACGCGACCAAACCACCTTGGTCAAGAGGTGATTGATAACAGCGTCGATGAGGCTCTGGCAGGACATGCTCGCCGCATTGACGTGATCTTGCATGCCGATCAATCACTTGAGGTGATTGATGATGGCCGTGGGATGCCGGTTGATATCCATCCAGAAGAAGGTGTTCCTGCGGTTGAACTGATTTTGTGTCGTTTACATGCAGGCGGCAAATTCTCTAATAAAAACTATCAGTTTTCTGGTGGTTTACACGGCGTCGGTATTTCAGTTGTTAATGCCTTATCCAAGCGGGTAGAAGTTACCGTACGTCGTGATAGCCAAATCTACAGTATCGCTTTTGAAAATGGCGATAAAGTGCAGGATTTACAGGTCATTGGCACCTGCGGTAAACGTAATACCGGCACCAGCGTGCATTTCTGGCCAGATGTTTCTTTCTTCGACAGCCCGCGTTTCTCTGTGTCCCGCTTGTCGCATTTGCTGAAAGCTAAAGCAGTACTGTGCCCGGGCGTAGAAATCGTCTTTAAAGATCAGGTGAATAATACCGAGCAGCGTTGGTGCTATGCCGATGGCCTGACCGACTATCTGATGGAAGCGGTGAATGGCTTGATTACACTGCCAGAAGTGCCGTTTGTTGGCTCTTTTGCCGGTGATACCGAAGCTATCGACTGGGCGCTATTATGGTTACCGGAAGGCGGCGAGCTGCTGACTGAAAGTTACGTTAACCTGATTCCAACTATGCAGGGCGGCACCCACGTTAATGGTTTACGTCAGGGCTTGCTTGATGCCATGCGCGAGTTTTGTGAATACCGCAATATCTTGCCACGCGGCGTCAAACTCTCGGCGGACGATATCTGGGAGCGCTGTGCTTACGTATTGTCAGTAAAAATGCAGGACCCACAATTTGCCGGCCAGACCAAAGAGCGACTCTCCTCACGTCAGTGCGCGGCTTTTGTGTCTGGCGTGGTAAAAGATGCTTTTAGCCTGTGGCTGAATCAGAACGTGCAAGCCGCAGAACAGTTGGCTGAGCTGGCTATTTCCAGCGCCCAACGCCGCATGCGGGCCGCCAAAAAAGTGGTGCGTAAGAAACTGACTAGCGGCCCGGCATTACCCGGCAAGCTGGCTGATTGTACTTCGCAAGACTTGAGCATGACGGAGCTGTTTCTGGTGGAAGGGGACTCCGCAGGCGGTTCTGCCAAGCAGGCGCGCGACCGTGAATATCAAGCGATCATGCCGCTAAAAGGGAAAATCCTGAATACTTGGGAAGTCTCTTCAGATGAAGTCCTCGCCTCACAGGAAGTTCATGATATTTCAGTCGCTATTGGTATTGATCCCGACAGCGAAGATTTAAGCCAATTACGTTACGGTAAAATTTGTATCCTTGCGGATGCGGACTCCGATGGCTTACACATTGCGACGCTGCTGTGCGCGCTGTTTGTGCGCCACTTCCGTGCTCTGGTGCGCAATGGCCACGTTTATGTAGCAATGCCGCCGTTATACCGCATCGATTTGGGCAAAGAAGTGTTTTATGCCCTGGATGAAGAAGAGAAAGCCGGTGTTCTGGAGCAACTAAAACGCAAGCGCGGTAAGCCAAATGTGCAGCGCTTTAAAGGGCTGGGCGAAATGAACCCGTTGCAGTTACGTGAAACCACCTTGGACCCGAACACTCGCCGCTTAGTGCAGTTGACTATCGGTGATGATGATATTGATAAGACCATGGCAATGATGGATATGCTATTGGCGAAAAAACGCTCCGAAGATCGCCGCAATTGGCTGCAAGAGAAAGGGGATACCGCTGAAATCGAGGTTTGATCGATGAAAGTGACGTTAGAAGAGTTGCAGGCTTTTACCTCGGTCGTTGACTGCGGCTCAATTACGGCGGCTGCGGAACAGCGCAGCCAGACAACATCGGGTATCAGCCGCGCCTTGAGCCGGCTGGAACAAAAGCTCGCTACAACATTGTTGCGCCGTACCACCCGGCGATTAGAGCTAACAGAAGAGGGAGAGTTGTTCCTCAGCCATGCGCGGCAGATTTTGGGTGCTGTGGATGATGCCGAAGAACAAATTGCCCTGCGGCGCTTAAAACCTGCCGGGCGGCTGCGTGTCAATGCGGCGGCACCTTTTATGCAGCATGTGATTGTGCCGATGATCAGCGGTTTTCGCGCGTTATACCCGCAAATTATTCTTGAGCTGAATACCGACGACCTCAATATCGATTTACTCGAACAACGCACCGATATCGCTATTCGTATCGGCGCG
This sequence comes from Yersinia alsatica, assembly GCF_902170305.1. Lineage (GTDB taxonomy): Bacteria > Pseudomonadota > Gammaproteobacteria > Enterobacterales > Enterobacteriaceae > Yersinia > Yersinia alsatica. The sequence goes on from NZ_CABHWW010000028.1 coordinate 30,580, forward strand.
CTGCGTGACTCGACTATCCATGCCCGTTTGCTCGGAGCCAGCCGCGTACGCATCCTTGCCAGCCCTGATTATCTACAACGCCACGGCACCCCTCATACCATTGATGAACTGGCAAATCACAGCTTGCTTGGGTTTACTCAGCCGGAGTTTCTTAACCAGTGGTCACTGCCCCACTTGCCGGGCGGGCGTTCGTCAATCACGCCTAATTTAGCGGCATCCAGTGGTGAAACACTGCGCTTACTGGCTTTGCAGGGCGAGGGAATAGTCGAGTTATCTGATTTTATGACCCGAGAAGATCAATTGACCGGGCGTTTAGTCGAGGTCATGGCCGATCAAATTCTGGAAACTTGGCAGCCAATCAATGCGGTTTACTATCGTAATACCCAGCTTGCGGCGCGAATTACCTGTTTTCTGGATTATGTCAGTGAGCAGATCAAGACGAGCCATTGGCTTAAAGATAGCCGCTAACCCGCTGTAATCTCGCCCTCGCTCAATTAAGTGAAGTTGCAGCGCAGGTACTGCAACTTCAACAAAGCAGACTAAGCGTTATCTAGAATATAAATCACGACATCCAGCACATCGTCTTTAACTACTTCACGATGCTGATGCATATGTTCCATCTGCAAATGTTGCTCCAGATGCTGAACACTCTGCCACTTTTCCATCATGAAGATAGAATCTGGCGACTTCTTTTGCCAGTCAAGCTGGGTCGGCACATCAATCATTGGGGCGTAGCCACCGCAGCCCTCTTCTGCCAGCACGGCAGGTTGTAGCTTCTCAATGGCCTGCAATACCGCCTGGCGGCGGCCCGGTTTAACTTTTATCTCGGCAAAAACAGTAATCATTATTGTCCCAACTTATGTGATAACGCAGCTTGTGGTGGTGTGAAATCAAACCGCCTGATTGTTAAAGTTTTCAGCCAGATGCTGACGATAACGGCTAATATCACCTTCAATATCAGGTTGTTTAATCACATCATTACACATAAATGTTGGCAATGGCTTCATGCCAAGGAATTGATTGGCTTTATGGAAATGCAGATAAACGCCATCAACACCGACACCTTCGAAGAACTGCTTTGGATCAGTAAAGGCTTCTACAGGGGCATTCCAGGTCACTGAAAGCATATAGGTTTTACCCTGAATCAAACCGCCGGAGCCGTAACCTTTGGTGGCATCGGAGCGGGTACGACCATCGCTTTGGTACAAGCGACCATGGCCATAGGTGAAGACTTCATCAATATATTTTTTCAAAATCCAAGGTTCACCCATCCACCAACCCGGCATTTGATAAATAACCGTATCAGCCCACAGATAGTTTTCAATTTCACTTTCAATATCATAACCTTGGTCAACAGTCGTGATTTTAACCTGATGGCCGTTTTCCTGAAGAAAATCAGCAGCTACATTAGTGAGAGTGAGATTTAGCAGACCTTTGGAATGCGCAAACTCTTTCATTGCATTAATAATTAGTACGTTACTCATTAATATAATCCTTTTGACGCGGGAGTTTTGAAACTACCTAACTCAGAATGCTGAGTATGCTAACGGTTTCAGTACCAGAGAAAAATGCACAATAATGCATAACACTGTTGCTTAAAAAGCAACAAAGCTCTTTGGTTGAATCGTTTTAGCCGCAAATGTGCGAAGCAACGCGCATTGAATTTTATATAACCGAAACCGCAGATCAATAGTTTTGAAGCTGCTCTCAGAATGCAGTTAATACCGCGCAGCATATAGCTGCCAACAGAGTTATAGCGGTACACTGCTTGCCTATCAGCGACGCTCGTTTATTCAGGTCTGCGCCATTATGTCCCCTCATACTTTGCTTGTAATTGATGATGACGAAGAGATCCGCAGCTTGCTGACGGAATACTTCACCAAGGCGAATTTTCGTGTGCTTTCGCTACCTGACGGTGAACACTTGCTGACCACGTTGAAGCAAGAGTCTGTGGATTTAGTGATTTTGGATGTCATGCTGCCGGGGGATGACGGCTTCACGCTTTGCCGTAAAGCGCGGCAAGTATCGGCGGTGCCGATCATCATGCTGACTGCGGCGTCTGATGAAAGTGACAAAGTAATTGGGTTGGAGCTGGGAGCTGATGACTATCTGGCTAAACCCTTCAGTGCTCGTGAGTTGTTGGCGCGAGTTAAGGCGTTATTACGTCGCAATCAAATCGTGCAAAGCCCCGGTACTGAAGCACGTTTTTTGTGTTTTAACGGCTGGAAACTGGATTTAGTCCGGCGAGAGCTTATTGATCCACATAAACAGAGTGAACCGCTATCCGGAATTGAATTTACGTTGCTCTCGCTATTTTTACGTCATCCTAACCAGATCCTCGATAGGGACCAGATTTCTGAAATCACTCGTCGGCGGGAAAATAACCCTTTAGAGCGTGGGATTGATGTACAAATCAGCCGGTTACGTCAGCGCCTGCAAGATAGCCAGCGCCTGCTACTGCGCACCCTGCGCAATCAGGGTTACATGCTGTGTTGCGATGTGACTCGTGAATATTGATGCGGGTCGTTATGTTCGCTGGCTACAAGATATGTTCCGGCCACTTTGGCCTCGTTCACTACTGAGCCGCATGCTATGCATGTTGGTGATTGCACTGCTGTTAGCTGAAAGTATTTCCGGATCCATTTGGTATCGTCAGTTCAGTCTGCGTAATCAGGCTAGCCTGGAAAGTACCATTAAAGGGTTGGTGCAAGGGATGCTGACCAGCTACAACTTTATGTCTTCTCTGCCGCACAATTACCGCCATTTGGTATTGCAGCAGCAACTGGCACTCGGGGGTTCTCAGTTTTTTATTTCAATCAATAATCATGTATTGGACGAAGTACAACTGCTGGATAGCCAAACCGCCAGAACGATAGTCTCACAGGCAAAACAGGAACTGCGGACACAATTAGGAGAGCGACAAGCGGCAATCATCTCTCTGACCCCCGCGGATCAACTTAAAGTATTTAATGCCGGGGTTCTGGTGGAAAATCTGCCTCCGGCATGGGCGCGTTTTGGCATCACCACCTCCCATAAAGATGCGCCGGTATTGGTTATTCAATTACAACTAAATGCCAATGAATGGCTATTTCTCGCCGCTCCTCTGCCGCCCCCTTACGATCAGTTAGAAAGCCCGCTATTTAGCTTACGTCAGGTTGGTTTTACGCTGTGTAGCTTGCTGTTGGTGCTACTTTTCACTTGGTGGCTGATTCGCCGTGAACTGAAACCTTTGGCGCGGTTAGCCCATGGTGCGCTTGAACTTAACAGCTCATTGGACAGCGAGCCATTGCCGGAGGAAGGCAGTGCAGAGTTAGTGACGGCAACCCGTTCTTTCAATCAAATGCAAAGCCGCCTAAGGGCTTATCTGCATAATCGGGAGATGCTGTTTACCGCGATCAGCCATGACTTGAAAACGCCGCTTACTCGGCTGCGCTTGCGGGTAGAAATGCTGGAAGATGAAAGATTGGGGAAAAAGTTCGAGCAGGATGTTGCTGACCTGGAAATGATGGTTAAAGGCGCGCTACAGAGTATGAAAGACACTGATTTACATGAGAATCTTGAATCCATCGATATCATGAATTTGCTAAGAAAAATGATGGATGCCTATCTCAATGTCAGTGTTTCTGGCAAAGCCAGCCCCATTTTTGGTCGCCCACTGGCGATTAAGCGCCTGCTGAATAATATCGTCGAAAATGGGTTGAATTATGGTCAGCAGGTAGAGATAACTTTGTCAGATCATCGGGATTATATCATGTTGTTTATCCGTGATTTTGGTCCGGGGATCCCGGAGGATCAGTGGGAGAAAGTGTTTAAACCTTACTACCGTTTACAGCAAGATAACCGTGGCAGCGGGTTGGGGCTTGCCATTTCGCGCAGCATTGCCAGAGCACATGGTGGCGAGGTGACATTACGCAATCATCCCGGCAGTGGCCTGATAGTGGAAGTCCGTTTACAACGTTATAACTGAGTCTATTACCTATGTTGAAGGCGCTATCTCTTATTTTCTTGTTGTCGGTCGCGACCCATGCCACTGCCACTAACGTTGAAGTTCTGCATTATTGGACCTCGTCCAGTGAGCAAGCCGCACTTGAATCGGTCAAACAGGCATTGGCCGAAAAAGGAGACAACTGGCAAGATTTTGCTGTTGCAGGTGGCGCGGGAGAGAGCGCATACAGTGTACTGCAAACTCGCGCTATTGCTGGCAATCCGCCCGGAGCAGCGCTGCTTGAAGGTAAGGCCATAGAGGAGTGGGCCAGATTAGGCTTTCTCTCCAGCCCTTATACACCGGAGCAAACTGTTGAATGGGATAAAGTTTTACCCCCGGCGATTGAGGCTAATATTAAATACCGTGGTGAATATGTTGCTGTGCCGGTAAATATACATCGTATCAATTGGATGTGGATTAACCCCAAACCCTTCGCCAAATTGAAACTCGCGGTGCCCACCACATGGGATGAGTTTTTTGCCGCCGCTGACAAATTACAAGCCGCTGGCTACATCCCCTTAGCACATGGTGGGCAAGCATGGCAGGACGCCACGGTGTTTGAAAATCTCCTACTAGGCATGGAGGGCGGGGAGTTCTACCGTCAGGTATTTATGGAGCAACGCAGCAGTGCTATCACGAGTGAGAAGATGGTGCAGGTGCTGGAAAAGTTTCGCCAAATTAAAAGTTATATCGATCCAGATGCTGCCAATCGGCCATGGCATGAATCGGTAGAAATGCTGCGCAGTGGCAAAGCAGCCATGATGATTATGGGCGACTGGGCCAAAGGGGAGATGATGCAAGATGGTGACCACCCCGGCAAAGAGTTTCTGTGTGCCTTGGCTCCCGGGACTCAGGGCTACTTCATCTATAACACCGACAGCTTTGCTATTTTGCAGCAGAATGGTAATCCGGTCATGGTATCCGGGCAGCGCCATTTAGCTGACGTCTTGATGGATAAGCAGTTTCAGGTCACTTTTAATAAATTAAAAGGTTCGATCCCCGCCCGTATGGATGTTTCTTTGCAAGATTTTGACTCCTGTGCGCAACAGTCCGGCAAAGCATTCCGTCAGGCGGAGGCCTCAGACAAATTATTGCCGAGCATGGCGCATTCAATGGCGACAGATGCCCAAACTAAAGAGATTTTTTTCCACGTCCTGAACTACTTTTTTACCCATCCAGAGCAGACACCGCAGCAGGCTGTGCAACAGTTGAATACTGCATTAATCGCGGTGAAATCTTAAGAGTGGCGCATCAAATAAAGTGGCTGAGTTTATAGAGGGATATTGCAGGTTCGATTATTGCAGCTTTCATGGAGCAGAAGGGCGAAGTGCCCTTCTTTAAAATGGGAAATCACAACATATCAGAGGGTTACTCCTAGATTCCTTCCGGTTCCTCATTGCTCTCATTATCTGGTGTGTCACTCTCAAGCACAAAATGAACGATTCCTCTGCTCCCGGCAGCCAGTGCTTGCTGGGCAAACTCGCTCGCAGTGGGGATTTCATCTCTATCTAACACTGTTTCTGCCAGCATCTGCATATTGGTGCCAGCAATAACTTCAAACTGAGGTTGCTGCACACTCAATTGGACAGCGCTGCGAAAAGGGGAACCACCCAGTAAATCGGTGAAGAACACGACTCCCTGCTCCACAGGTAATGCATCCAGTGCTTGTTGTAATGCTTGGTCTAACTGTTGAGTATTCATGCCGACCGGAAAATCGATAGCAATAATTTGTTGTTGGGGGCCAATGATTTGCTCTAGGGCGTTATATAACCCACTGGCAAAGCGCCCGTGGCCGGTGATGATTATGCTGATCATAGAAAGTCCTTGAGCGCTGGCAAGTTACCAGCGCATTAAAGATTGATACTGATGGGGGCTACAACACGCCGAGCCATGACAAGGCAATAGACAACACAAATGTCACCAGAATGAGTGTTACCGGGCTGACTTTCTTGGCCCGCAGCAAGTAATACATCAGCAAGGTGTAAACCATGGGCAGCAGATTAGGGAAGACTTTGTCAAAGAAAGCTTCTTGAATAGAGACTTCATGACCAGCCGTCACCGCGACTTTCGCCGCTACGGTAATATGAACATATGAAGCAATCAGCCCACCAACGACGGTCACACCGAGGATGGTCGCTGCTCTGGAAATAGCCCCCGAACTGGCCCGCAGTTTATCAATGGCTTTTACCCCCAAGGTGTAACCCAGATGAGTCCACACCACGCGCAGTAAAAATAGCGCCAGATAGACAACGAAGAAGATAATTGGCCCTAACACACTGCCCTGACTGGCAAAAGAGGCACAAACCCCGGCGACAATCGGCAGCAGAGTGAACCAGAAAATAGCATCGCCAATACCCGCCAGTGGCCCGAACAGTGCCACTTTCAGCCCCTTAATCAGGTCGCGACTTTCATGACGTTCCTCCAGTGAAATCAGTAACCCCATCAGGAAACCAACGGCATTGGTGTTGGTATTGATAAACTCCAGATTGTCTTTCATGGCAGCAGACAGAGCAGCTTTGTCATTGCCATAAATCTTCTTCAACAGTGGGACTTGGGCGCTGGCAAAACCGGTGGCTTGCATCCGCTCGTAGTTAAAACCGGCCTGTAACAGTGCCGAACGGAAACCTAACCGCGTGATATCTCGGCGTGTCAACTTGGTGGTCGGTTCTGCGCTGGCATCTGTGGTAGTGGGCAAGGTGTTAGATTCCATCATTCATCTCCTCAGGTGCAGCAGCAGCGGCGGCTTTCTTCTGTTGGTTGTAATATTCGTAGACAGCGAAAGCCGTCCCCAGTAGCGCGACAGGTAACAGATTTTGTACCGGTATAAAGGTGACAAACAGGAAACCAATGATAAAGAAAGGGGTGAACGGCGTTTTCATCATAACTTTCAACAGTAAGCCGAAACCAACTGCAGGTAAGATGCCGCCCGCCACTTCAAATCCGTGGGTTAACCACACCGGCATTGAGCGCACCAGACTTTGCATCGCCCCCTGAGAGACATAGGCACAAAGGAAGGTTACGGCGGCGTAAGTCACCGCCACTATCGCGGTTAACAACAAATTTAGCCGCCCGAGAGCCGCGCCATCCGCTTCTTCTGCATACAAATCTGCTTTCTGCATAAAGAAGGAGAATGCTGAGTAATAGAACAGAATGATGTATTGCATGAGGAAGCTAAAGGGCAGACCGAGTCCGATTGCTGTTTTCGCATCAACCCCGGTACTGTGGGCGATAACGGTGGTCATAATCCCCGCCAACACCGGGTTTGGCGGTTGAGTACCCCCAATTGGCGTCAGGCCAGTAAAGGCCAGTTCAGTTAAAGCACCGGTAATCAAACCTGTTTGGATATCACCGAGAATAGCACCCGTTAAGGTACAGACGATTAACGGGCGGAAGATATACAGCGCTTCCAGCCAGAAATCGATCCCGACAATCAGGGCCATAATTGCCAGCCCAATACCTTGCATCATTGTTATTTCATGCATAAATAATTCCGTCACCAAAGGCGTTGTAGGGCAGGGTACTGTCGGTTTTCGTCATACCGTATTGCTATACCCTGATGCGGCGGCTATTTACTGGACTTTATCTTTGCCGTCGCTCGGTGTGTCCTGAATAAAGACATTTACGTTATGCTGTTGAATTGCATGCAGGTTGGCCAGATCGTTATCATCGACATACACTTTTTTGGTCAGTGGGCGTTTGCCTTCTGAAAAGTGCATATTCCCGACATTCACATCGCGAATAGGTACCCCGCCTTCGACCAAGCGGCGAGCTTCGTCCGGTGTGCGGCAGACGATAAAAATTTTCTGTTCAGCAGAAGCTTTACCAATGACATCAATGGTTTTTTGGATGGAGAAGAAACGGATCCCCAGCCCCATAGACTCAGCTGTCATCGACATTATTTGCTGTTGAAGTTTGTCCTGTGCGACACCGTCGTCGGCGACTAATAACAGGTTTGCCCCCAGGGATGAGGACCATGCCACGCCAACCTGGCCGTGAACCAGCCGGTTATCGATGCGTAACAGCAAAATATTGGGTGATGCCATGGGTATTCTCCTACTTCGACTGCAAGCGAAACGATATTGTCTCTGTGTGTTGATTGGCACGCTGTGGTTCCGACAACCGTATCGAGAAAGTGAAAAAGTGGAAGGAAGTCCAGCGCATAGCCAGTATATGAATGGAAAAGCAGCGGTAGGCTACATGATGATATCGTTTTGTTACCCCGGTGATAGAAAGGCGGGGCAATGTTACAGAGATGAAAGATTGAGATTATCTGTGGGTTGTGACAGTAACCCCGCAGATGAGGTACTATCGCGGGCAGAAATCTACAATGAACTTGCGGTGTCTATCTTGACGAACAGTGATTGCCACCAGAGTCTGAGGATAATTGAGTAATGAGTGATTTGACTCATGACGGTGCAGAACGCTTACCGCTGCACACCTTTACTGAAAACGCCTATCTGAACTATTCCATGTACGTCATCATGGATCGGGCGTTGCCGTTTATCGGCGATGGTTTGAAACCGGTGCAACGGCGCATTGTCTACGCAATGTCCGAACTGGGGCTAAACAATAGCGCAAAATTTAAAAAATCTGCGCGTACCGTGGGTGACGTGTTGGGTAAATATCATCCACACGGCGACAGTGCTTGTTATGAAGCTATGGTATTGATGGCGCAGCCATTCTCTTATCGCTATCCATTGGTTGATGGTCAAGGGAACTGGGGGGCACCGGATGATCCTAAATCCTTCGCCGCAATGCGTTATACCGAATCTCGTTTATCCAAATATGCTGAAGTTTTGCTGGGCGAGTTGGGGCAGGGCACGGTTGACTGGGTGCCGAACTTTGACGGAACCATGCAGGAGCCGAAAATGCTACCTGCGCGCCTGCCAAACATTTTGCTCAATGGGACGACCGGTATTGCTGTCGGCATGGCAACCGATATTCCACCGCATAATGTGCGCGAAATTGCACAAGCGGTGATTGCGCTTATTGATAAACCAGCGACCTCTCTGGATGAGTTACTGGAATTCGTGCAAGGGCCTGATTTCCCAACTGAAGCAGAAATCATTACTCCGCGTGATGAAATTCGTAAGATTTACCAGAATGGCCGTGGCTCCGTGCGTATGCGGGCATTGTGGAAGAAAGAAGATGGCAGCGCGGTCATCACCGCCTTACCTCATCAGGTTTCGGGTGCCAAAGTGCTGGAACAGATTGCCAGCCAAATGCGCGCCAAAAAATTACCGATGGTTGAAGATTTACGTGATGAATCTGATCATGAAAACCCAACACGTCTGGTAATTGTTCCGCGTACTAATCGCGTCGATCTGGATCAAGTGATGAACCATCTGTTCGCCACCACGGATCTGGAAAGAAGTTACCGTATTAACATGAACATGATCGGCCTGGATCATCGTCCATCAGTCAAAGGGTTGCTGGAGATCCTGACCGAATGGTTAGTATTCCGTCGTCAAACAGTACGTAACCGCCTGAATTATCGTCTGGAAAAGGTGCTGAAACGGCTGCATATTTTAGAAGGTTTATTAATTGCCTTCCTGAATATCGACGAAGTTATTCATATCATTCGTACTGAAGATGAGCCAAAACCGCTGCTGATGCAGCACTTCGCGATTTCTGAAACTCAGGCTGAAGCGATCCTCGAACTGAAACTCCGCCATTTAGCCAAACTGGAAGAGATGAAGATCCGTGGTGAGCAAGATGAGTTAGCCAAAGAACGTGATCAATTACAGGCATTACTGGCATCCGAACGCAAACTGAATACCTTGATTAAGAAAGAAATTCAGGCAGATGCCGCAGCCTATGGTGATGATCGTCGTTCACCGTTGACTGAACGTGGTGAAGCTAAGGCCATGAGTGAGCATGATATTGTGCCTTCTGAGCCGGTAACCATTGTGTTGTCTGAAATGGGTTGGGTGCGCAGTGCCAAAGGCCATGATATTGATCCGTCTGGCTTAAGTTATAAAGCGGGTGACAGTTTCCGCGCCGCAGCGCGGGGCAAGAGTAACCAACCGGTGGTCTTTATTGATTCAACCGGCCGCAGTTACGCCTTAGACCCACTGACACTGCCATCAGCACGCGGGCAAGGTGAACCGTTGACCGGGAAGCTCACACCGCCGCCGGGTGCAACCATTGAACAGGTATTGATGGCACCAGATAGCCAGAAATTATTGATGGCATCAGATGCCGGTTATGGCTTTGTATGTACTTTCAATGATTTGGTTGCCAAGAACCGTGCCGGTAAGACGATGATTACTTTGCCGGAAAATGCCAAAGTATTACCGCCATTGGAAATTTATGGGCCGGATGACATGCTGTTATCCATCACCGCCGCTGGTCGTATGCTGATGTTCCCAGTTGCAGATCTGCCTGAGTTATCAAAAGGTAAGGGTAATAAGATAGTCTCAATCCCGGCGGCAGATGCCGCAGCGGGCAAAGATCGTCTGGTGTGGCTATTTGTTTTGCCGCCGCAAACGTCGGTTACACTTCACTTCGGTAAACGTAAGCTAACCTTGCGACCAGAGGATTTGCAGAAATTCCGTGCTGAACGCGGCCGGAAAGGTTCACCGCTACCTCGTGGTTTGCAACGTATTGATCGTGTTGATGTTGATGCGCCTGCACGGGCAATACCCACAGACAGTGAAGAGTAATATTCAACGTAATTAGAATCACAGCGAGTCAATGTAACAGGCGGCGTGCGCAATTTGCGTGCGCTGTCGCGTAACATCATTATGGTTAGGAATCTGCGCGGTGTTTTGCCTGGAAGCCGTTATACTAGCGCCGATTACGTGTCTATAAGTAAGTGTTTAAGAGGTTGTTATGCTATTAATTTTGCGCACTGTGCTGGCTGTTTTATATTGTTTTCTAGTGTGTGTCTTTGGCTCAATTTATTGCCTGTTTAGCCCACGAAACCCACGTAATCTGGCGACGTTTGCCCATCTCTTTGGCCGGATGTCAGTACTGTTTGGGATTACCGTTGAGCAGCGAATTCCCCCAGAAACAGCGAATTACGGAACTTGCATTTACATCGCTAACCATCAGAATAATTACGATATGGTCACGATGTCGAATGTGGTTCAGTCAGGTACCGTCACGGTGGGCAAAAAGAGCTTACTGTGGGTACCTTTATTTGGCCCATTATATTGGCTGACCGGTAACCTGCTGATTGATCGTGATAACCGTGCTAAAGCGCATGGCACTATTGCCCAAGTTGTTGAACAGGTTAAAAAAAGAAATGTTTCTATCTGGATGTTCCCAGAAGGGACTCGCAGCCGTGGCCGTGGCTTATTGCCGTTTAAGACCGGCGCTTTCCATGCCGCTATCGCCGCTGGAGTGCCGATTGTGCCAATCTGTGTTTCCAGTACTAACCATATCAACTTAAACCGTTGGTCGAATGGCAAAGTCATCGTAGAAATCATGCCGCCAGTTGATACCAGCGGCTATGGCAAAGATCGCGTGCGCGAGTTGTCAGAGCATTGCCGCAATTTGATGCTGGCTAAAATTGAGCAACTCGATGCAGAAATAGCCCAAGAGGCCGCAGCTAAAAAATAATCTATTGGTGTAGATAAATTCGTTATTCTGCGCTGATTATTTGGCTTGAAGTAAATTGTGAGTTTTCATTTAAACGACTCTGGTCGTGAGCGTTTTGCCGTCCTTCAGCGTTATTCGCAGTCAGGCAAAATTTTGCAGTAAGTTTGATTGTGGTTTTCACGGAGAAGATATGTCACTCAGTCGTCGCCAGTTCATTCAGGCTACGGGTTTAGCGCTAGGCGCGGGCTCGTTGCCATTGAGGGCACAGGCTAATAGTACCCAACAACCCTCTTTACCTGTTCCTCCCATACTGGAATCTCGTCGTGGTCAACCGCTGTTTTTGACTTTACAACGGGCACATTGGGCATTCAGTGGTGGGCAAAAAGCCGCTGTATGGGGTATCAACGGGATGTATCTGGGGCCGACAGTCCGGGTTTTCAGCGGTGATGACGTTAAACTCATTTACAGTAACCGTTTGACTGAGCCGGTCTCCATGACGATCAGTGGGTTGCAAGTGCCCGGCACCTTGATGGGCGGTGCTGCGCGTATGATTTCCCCAGGGAGTGATTGGTCGCCGGTATTACCGGTGCGACAACCCGCCGCAACCTGTTGGTATCATGCTAATACCCCGAACCGCATGGCCCCCCATGTCTATAACGGGTTGGCCGGTATGTGGCTGGTGGAAGATGAAGTCAGCAAAGCAATGCCGCTGCCGAGTCACTATGGGGTGGATGACTTCCCGATTATTATTCAGGATAAACGGCTGGATAACTTCGGTGTCCCGCAATATGACCCACCGGCGAAAGGCGGTTTTATTGGGGATACATTGCTGGTTAATGGTGTGCAAAGCCCGTTTGTTGAGGTTTCTCGTGGTTGGGTGCGTTTACGTTTATTGAATGCTTCCAATGCTCGTCGCTATACCTTGCAACTCAGTGATGGGCGTCCACTTCATGTTGTTGCCAGCGATCAGGGTTTCTTACCGGCTCCGGTTGCCGTACAGCAACTGTCACTCGCGCCGGGTGAGCGACGTGAAGTGGTGATTGATATGTCGCAAGGCAGCGAGGTGTCGATTACCGCTGGCGAATCCGCCGGGATTATGGACCGTCTGCGTGGGCTATTTGAGCCATCAAGCATTTTGATTTCCACCTTGGTGCTGACACTAAAACCGACCGGTTTATTACCGTTGGTGACTGATAATCTGCCAATGCGTCTGCTGTCCGACCAGATTTTGGACGGCAGTGTGGTGCGTTCCCGTGAGTTCCGCTTGGGCGATGACTTGCCAGGTATTAATGGGGCTATCTGGGATATGAGCCGGGTTGATGCTCAAGCCCAACAAGGTACTTGGGAGCGCTGGACGTTGCATGCAGATATGCCACAAGCATTCCATATTCAGGGCGTTTCATTCCTAGTGAAGAATGTGAATGGCGCGCCAGCAATGGCGGAAGATCGCGGCTGGAAAGACACGGTTTGGGTTGATGGCGATGTGGAGTTACTGGTGTATTTCAATCAGGTTTCTTCCGCGCATTTCCCGTTCTTGTTCCACAGCCAGACCCTTGAGATGGCAGACCGTGGTTCAGCAGGGCAGTTGGTGACACAGGCAGCACCGACGGTTGGTTAAGGTTTGGGCGGGCAAGTTCGGTTGTTAAAGTTTTACTGCCCTTAACCGGATCGGGTTTCGGTTGATATAAGATTAGCGACAATCTTATATCAACCGAACTGAATCACTGCTCCTTATTCCCTCATGCAAAATAGATATCCTTCCTCTTTTCATGGATAAATGCGTATAATCGCCGCCCGGTGATGATTTCTTAACCCGAACCACCTCAACTTTCCCCAATCAAAGAGTGTTGCCATGAGTACCAGCCTGATCCAGCCAGAGCGTGACCTGTTTTCTTATCAGCCTTATTGGGCTGAATGCTATGGCACTGCGCCATTTTTACCGATGTCTCGCGAAGAAATGGACATATTAGGCTGGGATAGCTGTGACATCATTGTGATCACTGGGGATGCTTATGTGGATCATCCCAGTTTTGGCATGGCCATTGTTGGCCGCATGTTAGAAGCTCAAGGCTTCCGCGTGGGAATTATTGCTCAGCCAGATTGGACAAATAAAAACGATTTCATGCGCTTGGGTGAGCCGAATCTGTTCTTCGGAGTCACTGCGGGTAATATGGACTCGATGATTAACCGCTATACCGCTGACCGCAAATTACGCCATGACGATGCTTATACGCCGGATAATCAAAGTGGTAAGCGGCCAGATCGTGCCACCTTGGTGTATAGCCAGCGCTGCAAAGAAGCCTATAGCCATGTGCCGGTATTGCTCGGCGGTATTGAAGCCAGTTTACGCCGTATTGCTCATTATGATTATTGGTCAGATACTGTGCGCCGCTCGGTTATCGTGGATGCGAAAGCTGACATGCTGGTGTATGGCAATGGTGAGCGGCCGCTGGTTGAAGTGGCGCACCGCTTGGCTAATGGTGAGAAAATTGCAGATATTCAGGATGTGCGTAATACCGTCGTGATGCGCAAAAGTGCATTGCCGGGCTGGAGTGGGGTAGATTCTACCCGTCTGGATAAACCGGGCCGTATTGAAGCTATTCCTAATCCTTATGGCGATGATTTACCCTGTGCCACGGATACTGTGCCGGAACCCGAAGCCAAGCCGGTGACGGTGCGGGCGGCGAAACCAAAGCCGTGGGAGAAGACCTATGTCTTGCTGCCATCCTATGAAAAAGTGAAAGCAGACAAAGTGTTGTATGCCCATACGTCGCGGATTTTACATCATGAAACCAACCCCGGCTGTGCGCGGGCTTTGATGCAAAAACATGGCGATCGCTATATTTGGATCAACCCACCGGCGATTCCGCTCAGCACCGAAGAGATGGACAGTGTTTTTGCGCTGCCTTATCAGCGAGTACCGCATCCGGCTTATGGCAAGTCACCGATTCCAGCCTACGACATGATTCGTTTCTCGATCAATATCATGCGTGGTTGCTATGGCGGCTGCTCATTCTGTTCGATTACCGAACACGAAGGGCGCATTATTCAGAGCCGTTCCGAAGATTCCATTATTCGTGAAATCGAAGAAATTCGTGACAAAGTACCCGGTTTTACCGGTATTATCTCTGATCTTGGTGGCCCAACGGCAAACATGTATATGCTGCGTTGCCAGTCGCCACGTGCCGAGCAAACCTGCCGCCGCGCCTCTTGTGTGTATCCTGAAATCTGCCCACATATGGACACTAACCATCAGCCGACCATCTCTCTGTATCGACGCGCCCGCGATTTGAAAGGGATCAAAAAGATCCTGATTGCGTCTGGGGTTCGTTATGATCTGGCGGTGGAAGATCCGCGCTATATCAAGGAATTAGCCAGCCACCATGTGGGCGGTTACTTGAAAATAGCGCCGGAGCATACCGAGGAAGGGCCACTTTCCAAGATGATGAAGCCGGGAATGGGAAGCTATCAGCGTTTTAAAGAGCTGTTTGATACCTACTCTAAGCAGGCCGGTAAAGAGCAGTATCTGATCCCGTATTTCATCTCCGCCCATCCGGGGACTGAAGATAAAGATATGGTTAATTTGGCACTTTGGTTGAAGAAAAACCGCTTCCGCTTGGATCAGGTGCAGAACTTCTATCCATCACCGCTGGCAAACTCCACCACCATGTATTACACCGGTAAGAACCCGCTGGGGAAAGTGGATTACAAGAGTGAGGATGTGGTTGTTCCTAAAGGTGATCGCCAACGGCGGTTACATAAAGCATTGCTGCGTTATCATGATCCGGCTAACTGGCCGATGATTCGTGCGGCATTAGAGGATATGGGACTGCAACATTTGATTGGTAGCCGCCGTGAATGTTTGGTTCCGGCTCCAACTCTCGAAGAGCAGCGTGAAGCACGGCGCGCATTCCGCCAGCATACCCCGGCGCTGACCAAACACACCTCAATCACTCGTCAACGCCAGCCTACTGGGCGAGTTGCGGCTAAAACACCGCTGGCAGCCAATAGCGCGTCTGCGGCTAAACCGTCAGTTAAACCAACCGGTACAAACCATACTGGTGCAAACAAGACTGGCGCAAATAAAACGGGTGCAAACAAAACCGGCGCAAACAGAGCGCCGGTAAATAAACCTGCTGGTACCGCCAGAGGCAAGACTAAGCATCACTAAGCTGAATCAGCTGTCAGACCCGAAAACATCCGGGTCTGGCCCCAGCCGTTTACCGCTATCCAACTTCGAAATTGCCGTCAGTTCATCTTTGTGCAGTTTAAAATCAAACACTTCAAAGTTTTCTCTGATGCGCGCGGGAGTGACTGATTTAGGGATAACAATCAGCCCACTGTCCAGATGCCAACGGATGACTATCTGTGCCGGCGTTTTGTTGTATTTCTGGGCGAGTTGACGAATAACAGCCTGATCAAACACACCTTTGCCACCCTGTGCCAGTGGGCTCCAGGATTCGGTAGCAATATGATGTGTAGCATTCCAGGCATGAATTTGGCGCTGCTGTAGCAGCGGATGTAGCTCAATCTGATTGACGGTCGGGGCAATGCCGGTTTCATCAATTAGCCGTTGCAGATGAGGAATTGTGAAGTTACAAACCCCTACGCTACGGATCAAACCTTGTTCTTTCAAGGTGATAAGCTCACGCCAGGCACTGACATAACGATCCTGTGTAGGATCTGGCCAATGGATCAAATAGAGATCTACATAATCGAGCTGAAGCTTTTCCAGACTCTCTTCCAGAGCTTGTTTTGGATTACGCTGGCTGTCATTCCACAGTTTTGTGGTAATGAATACCTCATCACGGGGAATATTAGCGGTTTTCAGCGCCTGACCAACACCGACTTCATTCTTATAAATAGCCGCCGTATCGATCGAACGATAGCCCACTTCCAGCGCTTTGCTGACAGCAAGCTGTGTTTCTTCAATACTTGCTTGCCAAACGCCAAGGCCGAGTTGTGGCATCAGATTTCCATCGTGCAGTTTGATAATGGGTTGTGTTGCCATGTTTATCTCCTTAGCTGAATACCCTTAGTGCTTGACGTTGCAAGAAGCCCGCTCCCTGCAACGCCATTTTCGTTGGGTATAGATTTGGGCTGTACCAGCCTATTTATATAACCAATGTGATAAGTTTAGTCGCTATAGCTGTGTTTATTAGACCGCAGCTTCGTAGATACGTTTGCTATCGGCTAAAGTGATATCGCCGTGTTCACCCAGCGCCGTCATGCCGTGCTCTTCCAATTTTTTGATAAGATCTGGAATGGAGCTGCCATCCAGTTTGTAAGCGGACAGGCGAGTTGCCACACCCATGGTTTCAAAGAAATGACGGGTTGCTTCAATCGCGGCATCGATACGCTGTTCTTCAGTCCCTTCACGCAGACCCCAGACGCGCTCTGCATATTGCAGTAATTTAGCGTGTTTTTGCTGTTTCTTGGCGACCAACAGTGCAGGCAATACCACCGCCAATGTTTGGGCATGATCCAACCCATGACGTGCAGTCAGTTCGTGGCCCAGCATATGTGTTGCCCAGTCTTGCGGGACACCAGCACCAATCAGGCCGTTTAATGCCATGGTGGCGCTCCACATGATATTGGCACGCACATTGTAATTTTTCGGGTCACTCAAGGCTTTTGGGCCGTCTTCGATCAGTGTTAACAGCAGACCTTCAGCGAAACGATCCTGTACTTTTGCATCCACTGGGTAAGTCAGATATTGCTCAATAGTATGAACAAAAGCATCGACCACACCGTTGGCGACCTGACGCGGTGGCAAGGTATAAGTGACTTCAGGGTCCAGCACAGCAAACAGCGGTTGCACATGTGGGGAGAAGAAATGCTGTTTATCGCCGGTACTACGGCGGCTGATAACTGCGCCATTGTTAGCTTCAGAGCCAGTAGCAGGTAAGGTCAGCACTGAGCCCATAGGGATGGCTTCAGTAATATCGCGGCCCATGGTTTCCAGAATATGCCATGGGTCTTGTGGATAATTGACGCCAGCGGCAATGAATTTGGTGCCATCCAACACTGAACCGCCACCAACAGCGAGCAGGAAGTTAATTTTCTCTTTGCGGCAAACCTCAATGGCTTTCATCAGGGTTTCGTAGGTTGGATTTGGTTCAATACCGCCAAACTCAATAAAATCAAAGCCTTTTAGTGCCTGATGAACTTGGTCAAGCACGCCATTTTGTTTGATGCTACCGCCACCGTAGGTGATTAAAATACGCGCATCGGCAGGAATCACTTTACTTAGTTGCGCTATCTGACCAGTACCAAACAGGATTTTTGTTGGGGTATGAAGGGTAAAATTTTGCATGATGATTTGTCTTCCAGCTTTTGGGTGATGAACAAACAGCAATGATGACGCTGCTAATTTTATTGGTAGCCATTGTCGGTAACCTGATGCTATACCTCAATGCACATTTCTGCCTAGCTCTTGCCTATTTCTCCAAATCACTGTAGAAAATGCCCGAAATACTGCACAATTTATGTCAGATTGTTTTAGATAACAGAAGCAGGTGAGGCACCATGGTTGAGGTTACTGATATTCAGGCACAGATGGCTGGAAAAATTGCTGGTCTGGCGCAGGGCAATGGCTTAACCCCTTCCGCTGTACCCAAGGTGAAGATTCTGTACTCCACGGTGCATCAGCCGCGCACACCTGTAATGTACACCCCCAGTGTGGTGATTATATTTCAGGGGCATAAAGTCGGTTATTTGGGCAGTAAAGTGTTTCAGTACGACCCGAAAAACTACCTTATTCTGACCGTGCCTCTGCCCTTTGAATGTGAAACCTTTGCTAGCCCTGAAATACCGCTGGCTGGAATTTATATTCATATAGATAACCAGATGCTACAGGATCTAATTATAGATATTGGTGATGATGAGCTGGATAAACCTTTCGGTAATACATCCGGCGTCAACTCATCGGCATTAACTGAAGAGATGCTGTGCGCCACTGAGCGCCTGCTGGATGTGATGTCTAATCCGCGTGATGCCAGAGTACTTGGCCCACAAATTGTGCGGGAAATTATCTACTATGTGCTGTGTGGTCAGTGTGGTGGGGCGTTGCAAGCATTGGTTAACCGCCATGGGCACTTCAATCAAATTACCAAGACACTGCGGCGTATCGAAAATCAGTTTGCCGATAACCTGAATGTGGAACAATTAGCCGCAGATGTGAATATGAGTGTCTCGGCGTTTCATCATAATTTTAAAGCCGTGACTAACACCTCGCCCCTGCAATATCTGAAATCTTACCGACTGCACCGTGCCAGAATGATGATGCTGCACGATGGGCTAAAAGCCAGCACCGCAGCCAATAAAGTGGGGTATGAAAGCGCCTCGCAGTTTAGCCGTGAGTTTAAACGCTATTTTGGCGTGACGCCCAGTGAAGAGCTTGCCAAGCTGCGCGCTAGTTGATGTAGCGCCCGCTTTTACGCTGACAAAAAAACGGCGCATAGCGCGCCGTTTAGCGAGTAAACCCAGATCTGGGCCGCTACTCAGTGACACTCTTACGTTTACACCAAACCAAAACCAGTGTGCCGACCAACCCCATCAGGAGTAAGACAATCGGCAGAATCATCAGCGCCGTCATGACCTGATTTTCATAATGCTTAACCAATGGAATATGGCTAAGAGCAAAGCCCAGCCCCACGACACTGCCTACCCACAGCAGCCCACTGAGCCAGTTAAAGAATTGAAAACGTGTGCTGTTCAGACCTGAAATACCCGCCAGTGTTGGCAGTAAAGTCCGCACAAAAGCCAAGAACCGGCCGATAATCAAGGCCGCTAAACCATGGCGAACAAACAAATTATGTGCACGCTGTCGATAATGAACGGGTAGCTGCAACAGCCACCTTTTTACTATTTTGGTATCACCGAGCCACAGCCCCTGCAGGTAACTTAACCAACAACCCAGGCTGGCGGCAACGGTCAAAATTATCATTGTGGGTAAGAATCCCATGACACCCTTGGCAATTAATGCACCCGCCAATAGCAACAAGCTATCACCAGGGAGGAAAGAAGCCGGCAGTAAACCATTTTCTAAAAAGAGGGTGGTAAAGAGAATGCCATAAATGACCCAAATCACATTCGGGTCGGCAAGTTTACTAAAATCCTGCTGCCATAAGGCATGAAGGATTTCGCGTAATACATCCATTTCTGTTCCTGTTTGCCTATCGTGTGAGGATATCGTTGTGAGGTCTTACACAGTGTATCCGTAATGGCGCAGATCCACATTGATCTTATCCTCAATAATTAAATTTTTGGGCGGATATATACGTGTCGTTGATACTATTTGTGTAAGAGAGGATTAATGCGCGGCCATTATCACCGCGCATTAACAAATCAGGTTGTGCAGTAGCGATTATCCAACTGCTTTAATGCGCTCAAATCCTGCCACCAAATCGTTCTGCAAGTCTTGCACATTTTCCAGGCCGATGTGAAGACGGAACAGAGTGCCTTTTATTCCCTCTGCTTCGAACTTGCGGATTGCACGGATATCCTTTGGCTGATAACCCAGGATTAAAGACTCAAAACCGCCCCATGAGAAAGCCATGCTGAAGTGGGTAAAGTGGTCAAGATAAGCTTCTAACTGCTGCTGAGTGAGCTCTTCTTTTAACTCAAAAGAAAATAAACCATTACAGCCCGTGAAGTCCCGCTGGTAAAACTCATGGCCCTTGCAGCCAGGTAGCGCCGGATGATAGACCGCAGCTACTTCTGGGCGTTGAGCCAGCCAGTTCGCTATTTCAATACTGCTTTTTTCATGTTGTTTTAACCGCACACTGAGAGTGCGTAAACCACGGCTGGCAAGATAGGCGGTGTCAGCATCAACCATTTGCCCCATCAGATAAGAGTCTTCCCGCAGCTGCTCCCAACATCGGGCATTGGCAACTGCAATCCCCAGCATCGCATCGGAATGGCCAATAATATATTTAGTACCTGATTGGATGGAGATATCAATGTCAAAATCCAATGCTTTAAACAGCACACCGGCTGCCCAAGTATTATCCATCATGATAATCATCTCGGGAGACACAGCACGGATGGCTTTCACAATCGCTGGAATATCTTGCACTTCCATGGTGATAGAGCCGGGTGATTCAAGAAACACCACTTTAGTTTGCGGGGTAATCAGCGCGGCTATTTCGGCCCCTATCATCGGATCAAAATAGGTGGTGGTCACATTCATGCGCGATAAAATTTTATCGCAAAAACTTTGTGCGGGTTCATAAGCAGAACCGGTCATCAGCACATGATCACCGGTTGAGACAAATGACAAAATGGCATTGCTAATGGCAGCGGCCCCACAAGGATAAAGCACACAACCGGCACCACCCTCCAATTCCGTCATTGCTTCCTGCAAGGAAAAGTGGGTCAGCGTGCCTCTACGGCCATAGAATAGCTCGCCATTTCCGCGATTAATGGTGGCATGCTTTTTTGCTTTCACTGAGTCAAAAACCAGCGAAGATGCCCGTTGGATAACGGTATTAACCGAGCCTTGGGTAAATCTCTTACTTCTGCCCGCGCTAACTAAGGTTGTTTCCAGTTTTTCTGTCGTAGGTTTATTTGCAGACATGATTGCGTTGTCACCTTTTTATAATCTGAGTCCATTATTCTTTGGACAGCATTCATTATTGGGATGTATTCCTTACGTTAGCATGATGATTGTGCTGTGAGAGCGGCTTTCACCATGAAAAAAACTCAAGAGGGTGACCCGCTGTTTTCTGTGGGTTTATCATGGAAAAATACTGTGTAAGTGGCGAAATAGGGTATTTATTAAGGAATAATAATTAGAGAGTAACCGCCTCAAACTTTACATTCCATGTCACTCAAGCTGTACAGCCAAGAATAGTTATCCGATTGTCACGCTGCGTTGTCCCTGATATCAGGGGAATTCTTATTTTTTCTCAAAAAATAGGCTCAAATACTAATGATAATTACTATCAATCCCCCATTTGTTTGATATGATCGGCAGCTGATTTCGTCCTTAAATTGATATGCATATTGGGTGGAGGCACAGCGTGAAAACAGCTGGCAAAGAGATTAAAGATAAATCATTCGTGCAAGGCCGAGTGATGAAAGGCGCGATGGCATTATTGCTGGTGGCAGGTTTAGCTGGCCATGCATTCGCCGCGCCTGGCAACAGTGGCGCAGTTGCTGCATCTGTTGCGACACCAACAACTGCAACATCAACACCGTTACCAACGCCGGAAATTACTCCGGTAGCAGCCACACCGGCCAATGCAGAAACAACCGCACCTGCGCCGATGGTTCAGCCGTTGATGGCTCCAGCACCGCAAGGTCTGGCGATGGACCTCTCGGTCTGGGGTATGTATCAGCATGCTGACGCGGTGGTTAAAGGTGTCATGATTGGTCTGGTATTGGCATCCATCGTGACCTGGACCATTTTGTTCTCCAAGGGTACTGAATTATTCCGCGCCCGTCGTCGCTTACAGCAAGAGCATGAAGTTATCGGTGCGGTAACGGATCTTGATACTGCATCTGAGCGGGCAGAGGCCTTCTCCACCGACAGTATCAGCGGCCTATTACTGCGTGAAGCGCAAAACGAGCGCCTGCTATCGGCAGAATCAAACGACAATAACGGCATTAAAGAGCGTACCGCTTTCCGTTTAGAGCGCCGAGTGGCGGCAATTGGTCGCCAAATGGGGAAAGGCAACGGCTTCCTGGCAACAATTGGCGCAATCTCACCCTTTGTCGGGTTGTTCGGTACGGTTTGGGGCATCATGAACAGCTTCATCGGCATTGCTCACTCACAGACCACCAATTTGGCGGTTGTTGCGCCGGGCATCGCCGAAGCTTTGCTGGCGACAGCTCTGGGCTTGGTCGCTGCAATTCCAGCTGTGGTTATCTATAATATTTTCGCTCGTCTGATTGGCTCTTACCGTGCACAGGTTGGGGATGTTGCCGCGCAGGTTTTGTTACTGCTGAGCCGTGACCTTGATTTGAATAGCAGCGCTGAAGCAAAGTCACCTAAGCTGCCTCACCAATTGCGTGCGGGGTGATTTATGGCTATGCGGATGAACGATAACCTCGATGAAAGTGGTGAACTGCACGAAATTAACGTGACACCCTTTATTGATGTCATGCTGGTATTACTGATTATCTTTATGGTGGCTGCACCATTGGCCACTGTTGATATCAAAGTCGATTTACCGGCATCTTCAGCAGTACCGCAGCCACGGCCAGAAAAACCGGTATTTCTGACCGTTAAAGCGGATAACCAACTTTATGTCGGTGACCAGCAGGTTGACCGCGATACATTGGCGGCCGCACTGGATAAAGTGACCCAAGCTAATAAAGAAACCACTATTTTCTTCCAGGCAGATAAAGTGGTGGATTATGAAACCTTGATGAGTGTGATGGATGCACTGCGTAAGTCGGGTTATCTCAAAGTTGGGTTAGTCGGTATGGAAGCGGCTGGTGCCGCAAAATAGTCAATGGCAGGCGCGGTGGAGATTACCGCGCCTGATATCAGTTCTTCGGTATATTACGGCCCACTTCAGTATCAATCCTGGCTAATGCCTGGTTAATACTTAGCTTCAGTTCAGAGACATTTTTAGCTAAGTAAAAATTCTTTTCTCCGACGCACTTTTTCCAATCTATATCTTCTTTTGGTATATATCCAATAGCAATAAATACCATTTTAATATTATTATCTTTAATTCTCTCACACATTCCCATATTAATGAGCTTCTGAGTAATATAAAAGTAATTTTCATTTCTAGCTTTTTTTGAGGATCTGTCTTCATCATCATTACTATCGTTACCATCAGAAAGGATAATCATTAATTTATCCCTGCTACTGTAGGTATTCTGAAATATATTATTTGCAGCCAAAATGCCTGAACTTACTAATGTCCCCCCTAAAGGGGCGGCGTTTAACACATCAGATATTTGTGACAGGCTTGTAATCTCATGGCCAAAAGTAATGGCACTAGACCCTTTCAAACATATGCCGCCATTAAGTAAATCCGAGAGTTTAATATTCATTAGCTGGTCGGGTTTATTAACGAGTCCTATTGATTTAATCGTTGCAGTGTAATCAATATTACTCTCAATAACTTCACGTATAATTTGGGATTCACTAATTTTACATGACGTATCAAGGTATTCAGATATCTTTTTTTCTACGTTTCCTTTTAATATTTCGTTAATTTCATTTTTAATTTTTTTGTGATCTTTATCTAGACATTCACCATATTTTATATTGTCAACACTATCAAGATTTTCTAACCCTGGAAATTGTTTTAATCTAGAAAGTGTGTATTTTTTTAAGTAATCAAAATTGGGAGTTGCTGCATTTGGAACGAATGGGAAGTGGCAATATTTTTCGACTTCCTCGTCATTAACAATATGGCTAGTAGATATCTTAGTTCCCCATGAGAACGGGACAAAACCAATGATATTAATATTGTCGTTTTTTTGTATTTTTTTATACAAATTATTAAATACTTTTCTTAAAGCCTCTATTTTTACTTGTTCATTGTTGGAATCATAGAATTTAAATTTCATAGAGCCTGAATAATCAGTGACAAATACCACATCGGTTGGTTCTGCAGCCTTAGCAATATACTTTATGGCCCGAGAATTATCATTGATGCTAACTTCAGAAGAGACTTTCTGAAATATTTTATTTAATATTTTGGTAGGGTAATGTATCGTCATGTCTACCTGGTACTTAATATGGTCTGAATGACTGGTTATATTTATTGCTGGTTTTGAAAATGTCTCATTGGGTAAATATGCTTTTGCATAAGCTATGACAAAATTTCTATTTTCTTCTTTTTTTATATTATCGCCATCAGGTGGTTCATCATTGTCAATGGTCAGTGCTAATGTTGCCTGTTCAATAGCATCCGAGAGTCGAGCCTTTTTTTGTATAAAATGAGAAATTTCAAAAGATAAAAAAAATAATCCTATAATAACAGGCAGAAAAAAAATAAATGACAATAATATAGCGCCATTTTCATTTTTTATAAAAATAAAAAATGTATTTAACTTTATATAGAGTGTGTTTTTTTTTAGCATAAATAGCCTTTACTATTCTGTTGTGTGTGAAATATTATTTAATAACCGTTCCACAGTGATAGAAGATGACTTTATGGCAATAGCTGGTCCATTTTGGTTTAATAGCGTGCTGTACCAAGATGCAGCGGGAAAGCATAATGTGACTTGATAAAGGGGGATCCATCTTCCTGCATTACTAAAGGATGATAAATGTGTTAACCCTCTCAGGGGAGAGTCTGGCTCACAGGAACCCACACTAAATGATAAGGTTTTGATATCATCACTTACCCTATTTTCAATATCAGGTAACTGGGGTTGCTTAAAATGTATTGTTTCTACTCTTAGTGCCAAATCATGACTGGGAATATTGGAGTTTAATAGCATGCTTTCAGCAAGATCTTTTAATTGATTAACTTGTTGCTGAGTTAATATATTATCACTATGATATAACTGTGATCTCTCTCTAATTATTCCTGCTAATGAATATGAAATACGATCTAATTTTCCTATGGTTGAGTAATGTTCGGCTATGGATATCATTGACTTTATAAAAAGTGCAATGATTAAAAAAACCAAGGAGAACTCAATTATCATTGCACCACAGGTATTTATAATGATATTCTTTGATTTATATTTCTTGTGCAAAAATAACCTCTCGTAATAATAGACTATTAGCCCAAATTGATGGAATAGGGAAAAAAACGGGACGATATAAATAGCTGACAGTATATTTTGCCAATGGTGATTTATTATCATCTGACATATTATTATTGATAATGTCATCTATACTTAGACTGAATTTAACGCTTGTTTTTACTGAGTTATCATCGGTGATAAAAGTACCTAATACTCCCTGCTGTGATAACAATGTTTTTTTCAATACGGTATTATAACTGTCACTGTCATTTCTCTGTTTATTTTTAGCTGACTTTACAGCTTCGGAAATAGCTAAATCTAAACTGGCAGAGGTATAAAATAGGCGAGTAATCTCCGCACTAAACAATAGCGTCACTATAAATAAAAAAAACACTATTGAAAATTCTATAGTAATTGAGCCTTTTCTTGAGTGAATAAAAGAGCGAGTTATTTTACTCATTATTCTAGCCTGCCAGAAATTTTATCTTGATAAGGATTATTAACTTGGCTTAACGCTAATATCAGCTCATCTGCATTTTTAGTCATTTTTTCAGCAATGATTATTTTTTTTGCATATTGTTTATCATCTAATTTAATTAATGAAAATACTAAATTATGTAACATTAGACTGTTTCTTTTACCTGCAAGGTAGTTTGGTAATAATATTCTTACTGCATCCGTATAACGATTGTCGAGTATGGCGATAACAGCAAGATTATTCATCGCTGTCTCATCTGAAATAAATAGAGCTCTTGATTTCTCAATGGCACTTTCAGCTTTAGCTATTTCACCATTACTTGCTAATATAATGCCATCCATATTATGAGCCTCAGCATTATTGGGTGAACTTGCCAATAGTTTATTTACAACAATGTGAGCTTCAGCATTATTATTTTCGTTGATAAGACTCTTGGCTTGCAATAAATGGATAGAGTCACTCTGCTTATGCGCTATTGGTTTGAGATAATATAGAGAAGATTTACTATCGCCGGACATATAATAAGCATTTGCTAATTTTAATCTGATATCATCATCTTCTGTTATTTTTAATTTATTACGGTATAAGGTAATTAACCCGCTATAATTATTTGCTTTAGTCAAAATACTTTCACGATAAGTAAATTCATTCTTACTCATATTATCGCTCCAAGAGCAACCATTTATTAGCAGTGTGAAAATTGAAACAATAATGGCCGTATTAAATTTCTTGTACATATGCGAGTATCTCCAATATACTAGGTGATATAACTAAAACGACAAATGGAATTAATATAAAGAGAAATAGTGGAAAGGTTAGCTTTGCTGATAACTTACTAATTTTCTCCTCTGTTACTAATAATTGTATTTCTCTTATGTCTTGAGATAAGTTGATCAACTGATCATAAACACTTGAGCCAAAACTAATACTGTATTGAAGAGCACTACAAAACATTCTTATTTCTACTGCACTAGAAGACTGATGAAGCTCTTTAATTGCTAACTCTAGCCCGTTTATTTCAGCTCGCTTTATCATCTTAAGCATGATCAGACTTAAATCTGAATTTATCAATTTAAACTTTTTTGCTGCATAACTTAGTGAATTATCAATTGTCATACCAGATTGAACACAGGCTGCAGTAATATCAATAAAGAAAGGCAGTGATTTAAGTACAGACTCAGTTCTTCTGGTGATAATATCCTTCATAATAATTTTCGGAAGATATAGAGTAGCTAATAAAGTTATTAATCCAATAGTAAAGAAGGTATTAAGATTAATAGCTATTATATTTGTTAATAACAACATGGCTGTAATGATAGAACTAGCAAATAAAATAAGTGATTTAGAATAAATGCTATTATCAAGAATTAATGGCATTTTTATAAATTGAGAAATTTCTTTGTGTTGATTGTTTATTTCATTTTTATTTTCTCTCTTTTCTTGTGACTTATCGTTGTTATTTACTCTATTATATATGGATATTTTGTTTTCCCTTGATTTTATTCTGGAAAAAAAATAAATTCCTAAAATAATTAACAAAATAAAAAATATTTTCATAGTGTCTTCCTTAGCATTTTTCTTATTATAAAAATTCCAATGGCTTCACTAATAATTATATAGTAAAAGATGATTCTTCCTGTTGAGTGATCCCAAATTGACTCTATGCTACTAGAATCAATAAAATAGAGTAAAAAAGAGAATACAAACGGCATGGCAGATATAATATTTACTGACATCCGAGTTTGAGCCGTGAGTACAGATTTTTTCTGCTCAGTCGTTTTATTTTTTGATATTACCTGGGATAATCTGCTAGTTAATTCTCTTAATTGTCCACCTTGTTGGATATTAAGTAAAATAATCATGGTGAGAAAATAAAACTCAGGATAATTAAAGCGTTGATAGGCATCATAAAAAACAGTTTCTGGTGACTCACCGAGATTCAACCTACGACAAATAAGAATAAGCTCATTGCCTAATGGCCCGCTAACTTCTTGTCCACAGCGTTCTAATATATGATTAATACTAGCCCCACTACTTGATGCCATATTTATCATTAAGAGAACTTCTGGAAAATCTTTTTTAAAAAGAGAGTAATGTCTCTTCCTTGATAGAGTTATTTGTAGATATATGATACTTACAGATATAAAAATAAAAATAATAGCAACATTTAATTTAAGAGTGAAAAAGTTGATTGTATAAATTAATATTGCATAGGCTATAGGAATAAATATATGAGGTTTATTTTTATCTTTAACTATATTGTGTAAGTACTGCATCCACTCTATATATATTTTTCTATATGATAAAATAAGGAAATATTTTTTTTCGGTTTTCTTGATGCTGGTTTTTTTTGTATTAATAATGGACTTTTTTATTTTAATCCATTTTAAATTAGTTAATAATAGCAATAAAATGCCAGAAAAAATTATTGTATAGTAAATCATTATTCCGCCACAGAAAATATGCTATTTAATTCATCTGATAAGTTATAGATACTCGCATTTATTCTAACGGAGGAGCGACTCAGTAATCCATGATTAATAAACTCACCTTGAATCTTACCCTGTTCGTCGCGCCCTGTATCTGGTTTAAATGAAAAAACATCCTGTAATATGATGTTATCACCTTCCATTCCCATGATTTCACTAATATGTCGAACTTTCCTGGTGCCATCACTCATTCGTGAAACTTGTATAATAATATTGATCGCCGACGCTATATTTCGCCGAATAGTAAATAACGGCATATTAACTGGCCCCATCATGATCATACTTTCCAAACGGGCAATAGCATCCCGGGGGGAGTTTGCATGCAGGGTTGACATCGAGCCATTGTGACCCGTATTCATTGCCTGAAGCATCTCAAAAGTTTCTTCACCTCGGCACTCGCCGATAATAATTCTATCCGGCCGCATTCTTAGTGAGTTTATGACTAAATCTCGCATACTGATTTGTCCGGTATTTTCCAGTCCTGCTAGTCGTGTTTCCATCCTCACTACGTGGGGCTGCTCTAGGTTTAACTCTGCTGCATCTTCTAAGGTAATCACTCTTTCATTTTTAGATATATATCTTGATAGGGCGTTAAGGAGTGTGGTCTTTCCTGAGCCAGTACCGCCAGAGATGACGATATTGACCCGACAACCGGCAGCAATGATCAGAAAATTAGCCATATCACTGCTCATTGCACCCATATCAACTAAGTCTTCTAATTTCCGCTTGTTATTGCTGAACTTGCGGATAGAAAGTGCTGTACCATCCAGAGCAATAGGGCTCATTGCTATATTGATCCGGCTACCATCAACTAAGCGAGCATCCGCCAAGGGGCGGCCTTCATCAATTCGACGATTGACTTTTTGCATTAAACGCTTGGCAATATCCGTCAGCTGAGTGTTATTAATAAAACGGCTATCAGTTAAGGATATCAATCCATAACGTTCAATAAATATTTTATCTGGGCCATTCACCATAATGTCACTGATAGAATCATCCTCCATCAGCTCCCTTAACGGCCCAAAGCCAGTAATTTCATCAGCAATCATTGCAATGATTTTTTTCTGATCCTGAGTGGTTATCTGGTATTCATTATCATTAAATAATTCATAAAATGTCTGAGTTAATAGGTTACTAAGTTTATTGTAGTCATCAACAAGATGCTCTACTTCATCTATATCAATATTAGCCAGCATTTTTTCACGGATTAACTCTTGAATAGTTAATGATACTTTCATGATTTATTTAATACCTTTTAGTGATAATATTATTTTATCTTTCCATTCTTGACTTCGTATTGAGGAATCAACTTTTATACCTAATGTATTTTTAGCCAAGGTGTTTATTTTTATTTTTCTTCTACCAAAGTAATTTTGGTCACTTAGTGAACTTTTTGTTTTATGTATATAAGGTATATGTATATCGATAGGGCGATCTAATAATAACTGTATGTCAGCAGTATCTAACATATTCTTTGTCACTGGCCTGCTTTCGTTTAGACACACTATTAATCGAATTACTTTCCTATTATCTCGTTTGAAACGGTCATATATGCTAATAAACTCTTTAGCTACACGAACTGATATCATACTATTATCAAGTAATATAATGATGCAATTTGATTGTTCAATATATTCTGTTATATTTTCTTTTGATGCATTATGAACAGATTGATCGAATACAATAAAGTTGTGCTTTTTATTTGTTCGGGCATCAAGCTCGCTGAATCTTTTCTCTTTACAGAACATGAGGTCAAAATTTTTCTGATACTCGGTTAGCTCTGCATTCATCTTTTTTTCGGTCATGAGGTCAAGATCCTGAGAACCCTGATTACCTTGTAACAATAGAGTGGGGGATTTTTTTATTTGATTAATCTCATTAGCTAAATGATAGCTAAGCAGTGTAGTACCAATACCCCCTTTACATCCAAGGACACTAATAAAAAAAGCTTTTCGTTCTAATTCTATCTGAATACCTTTAAGTAACAGTTGTGTTATCTCTGATGATTGTGATTGTATATTTAGATATAATATCCCTCGCTCTGTGAACTGTTGTGCAATACTAATTGAATCAATATCTCCAACTAATAAACACCAACAATCTCGCGGTGTATGACTCTTTATTAAGCTTAGTATTTTCTCTATATTATCATTATTTCCGATATCAATAATCATACCGATAGTTTGTTCAGGTAAATTAACTGATAGTGTAATAAATATATCTTTATCGATCTCTTTAATACTATTAAAGTCAGCTAGCCGTATTTTTTCAGATACTTTTTCTATTAGCCATGCACGTTGAGATATAATTGCAATGGTGTTTTTTGTTTTACCGTCTTTCTTGTTTATTAAATCTTTGTTTAGGATTAATTGCATATGCCACCGTCTTTAATGGATTTTTTCCTATTATTATTTACAGCGCATCCCATTTCACTGTCTTTAAAATGACGATAATCATTAACACTATAATTACAGACTTTCTGTTTTATGTCACAAATGCTATTTTTGTGTTTTAATAAAGTATTTATTTTTGAATGTGAGTTATTTACTAGAATATATGATCGCTCATTATCACTCGGTTGGATTGTTAGCGCTGCATGAGTTGTACTTGAGAAAACTATTATGCTACCTATTATTAATAACTTCATTTAATAAATCCTCCTTTACGTAAAAATTCCCTGGCAACTTTCTGTCTTTTTATTTCCAGTATGTGTGTAAAGTTAAAAAATCGTTCAAGTGTTGAGGTATGCATAAAATCAGGCAATTCGACTTCTTTTTCAGCAACGGGATTGACCAAATTTACCGTGGCGATGACCACCAGTTCAGTTTGACTTTGCTCGGTTTGCGCATTACGAAAAAATGCGCCTAATAACGGGATATCACCCATTAATGGTATTTTTTTAAGTGATTCTCTTTCGTTCCTACTGATGAGGCCACCCAATATAAAACTTTCGCCATCCCCTAATTCTAGTGTTGTTGCAGCTTTACGTGTTCTTATGGAAGGATAAGAGTCTCCACCATTAACATTGAATGTCTTACCTATGCTGCTAACTTCTTCATTTAAAGTGATACGGATACGTTTTTTATCATTAACTTTGGCACCGATATTTAATTTGATCCCAAATTCTTTATAATTAACCCCTGTACTATTTTGCGTCGTATTGACAATGGGTATTTCACCGCCCACGAGAAAGGATGCGTTTTCACCTGATAATACCGAGAGGTTAGGCTCGGCTAAGACGCGAGCAATAGCATCATCGTTAATAGCATGAACTAATGTACTAATGCCTTTTGCATTAAATTTAAATAATTGAAAAGAACCGACAGATTCACCGATAGTGCTCCAGTTTATCCCTATATTTTCAGTGAAATCTTTGGTGACTTCTGCAATTGTCAATTTCACATTCACCTGATTAGACTGGGATAATTTAATTTTATTGATAATTCCTGCATAGTTACTACTATCAAAGGGTTGGTTGTTGCTATTTATTTTTTTACTCCCCATAGCTTCACCAATAATGCTAGCAATGGTATCTTTAGCCTCTTCAGATTCTGCGGTTCCAGTCAGAATGTAACTGTTGCCTATTTTATTAATATCTATATCGCTGCCTGGATATTCAGCCTGTATTCTTTTATGTGCTACAGTAATAATATTATTAACCATTACAACGGATTTAGTGATTGCTTTATGGTCATGATTGAACAAAGTTAACTCTGCCATCCCTTCATTTTTAGCGTATACAATAACGCTATTTTTACCAATAAGTTCATAGTCAGCGATGGTCGCGGCAGAAACAAAAACTGTATTTATTTCATCTTGCGTATTAATAATGTATGACTCACCAGCAGATAGATACACTGGTTTAGCATTTGCTCCCTGCGTGGTTATCAAGCAAGCTATAGTGGCGAATAAAAAATGCCAACTTATATAGACTAATCTGTTTTTTTTCATCCTCTTAGTTCTCTTGTTGTACGAAGTTTAGGGATAATTTCATATAAATTACTATGTTTGGTGTTATCTTCGATGTTATAGCTTGGTATTAAAAATATATCACCTGATTTTTCTACTAAACGTATTAGGTCAAGATCTTTAGTTTTTATTATGACGGAAATATAACCTTTTGACGTTTCATTAGTCTTTTGATTTTTGTTGTTTTTTTCTGATAATTCCTCCGCAGAGTGCTTTTTTATTCTTACTACTTTCATATTAGATATAATTTCATTTAATGAATAGTTGCTGTTATTATTCATGTTCTTTGTATTAATGGTTATTTCGCTTCTCACGCCTTTATTTTTATCAGTTTCAAGAATTCTTAATTGTAATGAAATATCATCACCAATTTTTAATGTGTTTAACAAATATTCATCTTGCTGCCAGATACTGAATTTATAAATAACCTGATCTTTTTGTAAGCTCAAATGGATGAATTCATCACTATCAGGTGACACTAACATCTCTTTAGTAATATAAGATCCAATAACAATATTGTTTTTCAGTAAGTGACTATTAATATTGGTTGCTTCAGATATTGCATGTTTTATTAGATCGCTTGATTCCGGAACTGCTATTTTTTTTATAGTATAATCAGTTTTTTCTAATAGAGTTCCTGCAGATAAATCACGCGCTGCTTGTACTAGTGAAATGATGACTTCTTTTTCTTTCTTTTGTATGACTAACTTGCTTGTTTCTTTTTTATTATCTCCAAAATCTACCGATATACCGGTAATTCCTATGGCAATAATAAGAATTGAAAATAATAAAAGAAATTTACGATTCATAGTAATCACCTCTCGCTATGCTGAAATAGCTTACTTCACAACTAGTTAAATAGAGATAATAAAAAACCACTGGAAATAGCAACAGCATAAGGGACACCTCTCTGTTGAATATCTTTTTTATTAATTATCATACCTATAATCATGACGACGCCACCCATAATTGCAGTATAAATAATAAAATCCAGTGATTGTCCTGGGCTGAGGGAAAATAACAAAGCGACTATGAACTTTACATCACCTCCGCCGATAAGCTTGAAATTAAAAATAACATAACCAACCAGTAAGGCTATGAGTGGAATAATAACGCTAAATGTATTATGTAAAGCAAAACCTAAAGTTAATGTATTGATGGCTATAGCCATGTTATGTATGTTACTAATAACTCTATAGCGAATGTCTGTATAGCAAATTAAGAGTAGTTGTAATACTAATAGTATTAATAAGAATAATTTAATTATACCCATCACTTTCCTAATATAAAACATGGCAACAATGAGTTGCCATGTAATAAATTATAAAAACATTAAGGGAATAGAGCTACAATCTTATCGATAGTGGCAGTTACAATCTTGGTTAGTTCTGGTTTTGCTATTCCGATAAAGATACCCGCCATTGCAATAATCATCACGTATTCAATAATAGAGCCTCGTTGGTTTTTTAGAAACTCTTGAGATTTACGTTGAACAGTTGCACAGCCTTTGGTGATTGAGAACATCATGACTTATTTTCCTTGTTAAATATGTTGGGAATTTCCCGTTATATTAAGTTCTGATTAGGTATGTCGCTACTACCCGAATAGATATGTTTTATATTCGCCTCGTTCGTAGTGGTAGCTATTTAACGGTTTTTTTTTACGAAATTCATTTTTATCATCATCATTTAATCTTTTAAAATCATGCTTGTTTCAATGAGAGTATTAATAATTAGGCTTATCTCCATTGAATAAGATAATAATGACTAAGACTGAGAGGAATGAGAGCCAGCAGAAAGAAAAGAGGGCGAGTAAAGAGATCAATTTTTTCCAACGATGACTTTGCAAGAAACTTTGCTTGGTGTGAGTATGAGTCGCCACTGTCACCATACTATTTGCCGGTAGAGGAAGAGAATTTGCCTGCGGTTGTTCGGGCATAGTTGTTATTGAGCCAGGATCACCACCGTCTTGTAAGTTTTGTGGTTTTTCACCCACTGCTACCTGGCTAACAGAGCCAGTATAGCGCACACCTTTGCGTGGAATAGTATGGATAAGAGACTCTTTAAGCCCGACTTGAATAAATGCTTTACGCAGCATATAGAGTTGCCCGTAGTAGCTGCTTTCGCTAACTGCCCCACGTTGTTCTTTCCATACCTGATTAATAATTTGTTCTTTCTCAGTTACCCCATTAAGCAATAGTTGCAAGAATCGCAGGTTATTCTCAGTCAATATGACAACTGAACCATCAGGACCATTTAAACAACGTTGTGTGGGGGAAAATAGCACCGTTCCTTCTAATTTAAACACAATCTCATTTGTCTCCATATTGACTGCTACCTATCCTGTATAAGGTGTTTATTTATTCTTTGAGTACGTTAAGATTTTATCTTGCCGTGGGTAAGTTAAGTTTATCCTGAATGAATATTTCTCTTTGATATTTTGTATCGGGAATTTGGTTTTTACTATGTGATAACAAGATTAAGATTATTAATTTATTATTGATTTGTCTTTTTTAATTCTCAATCTTCTGTAATGGTAACTCGGCATATTCTGCATGATGCCATTTTAATTAACAAGATGGTATTGGTCGTAAATATAATATTTGTTATTTTTAGTTATCACTATTTCTTATTTGTATATTATATCCTTTATCATCATTGATGACTTTTTACTACTCTTCTGTATTTTTCATGTTTTTTTATATTTTTTAATTTTAATATGTTAAATATGATTTTTGTTATTAATTAAGTGGCATGGTTGGCGAATCTGTTGTTGCATATCTACCTTATGAGCATTGAGGTAAACTGTAATAGCCTTAATTATGCAATACCTTGAATTGGAGTGGGGCCATTATGACTATGGATCTGTTTTCCCAGTTACCGGGCGAACCTTGGACTGAAGAGTTGGCTCCGGGGGCAATGGTTTTGCATCATTATGCGCAGGAGCAAGCGCCGCTATTGTTAGCAGAAGTTACGGCAATTACCGAACTTGCTGTTTTTCGGCATTTAATTACCCCCGGTGGTTATCGAATGTCGGTTGCCATGAGTAATTGCGGCTCGGTGGGCTGGGTCAGCGATGCACAGGGTTATCGCTACAGTCCAATTGACCCATTAACAACAAATCCTTGGCCCGCTATACCACCCCGTTTTATGGCGCTAGCTATTTCTGCTGCGCGCGATGCGGGTTTTGCACATTTTCAACCCGACGCGTGCTTGATAAACCGTTACGAAGTCGGCGCTAAGTTGTCATTGCATCAAGATAAAGACGAGCTGGATTTACGCCAACCCATTGTTTCGGTCTCGTTAGGATTACCCGCAATATTTCAGTTTGGTGGATTGTCTCGTGAGGCAAAATGCCAACGAGTTTTACTGACCGAAGGGGATGTTGTGGTGTGGGGCGGGCCGTCTCGTCTGAATTATCATGGTGTATTGCCCATAAAACCGGGTTTTTCTCCCGGGGCGGGTGCGTATCGGATTAATTTGACCTTTCGTTGTACCGGGACGCTGAGAAGTTATGAGGTTCTAAATAGATAACCCCCAGTCCTGCCTGGCAGAACTGAGGGCTAGATGATGCTTATTGAGATCTTTACTGCTGTTGGCGGTCCTTTTTATGCAGCAACATATACACCGCCGGAATAACCAGCATCGAAAGCAGCGGTGCACTGACCATCCCGCCGATCATTGGCGCAGCAATACGTTGCATGACTTCTGAACCGGTTCCTCCTCCCCACATAATGGGAAGCAAGCCAGCCATAATAGTGGCGACAGTCATGGCTTTTGGCCGCACGCGCAGTACCGCACCTTCATGAATAGCCGCGCTCATCTCACTGGCCGTCATCGCCATTCCTGGCCGCTGATTTTTTTTCACCGCCTGATTAAGATACAGCACCATAATCACGCCAAACTCTGCTGCGACCCCCGCCAAAGCGATAAAGCCCACCGCCGCAGCTACTGAAAAGTTATATCCCAAACCATAAAGCAGCCACACCCCGCCAATTAAGGCAAAGGGTAGCGTTGCCATGATCAGGGCGGCATCGCGGACACTGCTGAAAGTGACATACAGCAGCACGAAAATAATCATCAGAGTCACCGGCAGCACAATTTTCAGTTTCGCGGTGGCCCGCTCCAGATATTCAAACTGCCCAGACCAACTGAGTGACACTCCCTCTGGCAGCTTCACTTGTTGCGCGACAGCCTGTTGCATATCGGTGACGGCTGATTTCAAATCCCGCCCACGTAAATCAACATAAACCCAGTCCGATAGACGGGCATTTTCACTTTTTAGCATTGGCGGGCCTTCAGCTACCTTGATATCTGCCAGTTCTGATAATGCCACTTGCCCACCACTGGCAGTCACGACCGGTAAATCACGTAATTTCTGTAGTGAATCACGTATTTCTCGCGGGTAACGCAAGTTGATGGGATAACGCTCACGCCCTTCAATGGTTTCACCGATGTTTTGCCCGCCAATCACCGTTTCCACCAGTGATTGCAACTCTTTGACTGAAACGCCATAACGGGCAGCCCGCTGGCGATCAATATCAATATCCACATAGCGCCCATCGGCCAAGCGCTCAGAGAGAGCCGAGGTTACGCCCGGTACTTTGCGCACCACTTGCTCAATTTGTTGTGCAACCTGCTCAATCTGCTGCACATTCTTACCATTGACCTTGATCCCTACCGGACTTTTAATCCCGGTAGATAGCATGTCCAATCGATTACGGATTGGCGGTACCCACAGATTAGCAATTCCGGGAATATTAACGGTTGCATCCAGTTCCTCGATCAATTTATCCATGGTCATGCCGGGCCGCCACTGCTCTTTGGGCTTAAAACGAATGGTGGTTTCGATCATGGTGAGTGGGGCGGGATCAGTGGCTGTCTCTGCACGCCCAGCTTTGCCAAATACCGTATCCACTTCCGGCACAGTTTTGATCAGGCGGTCGGTTTGTTGCAGTAAATGGCTAGCTTCCCGCACGGAAATCCCCGGCAAGGTCGAGGGCATATACAGCAAATCGCCTTCATCCAGCGCGGGCATAAATTCGCTACCCAGACGGCTGAGCGGATAGAGCGTCGCGAGTAACAATATGCCCGCAATCGCCAAGGTGGTTTTTGGCCGCGCCAGCACGGCGGTTAACACCGGATGATAAAGGGCAATCAAACCACGGTTAATAGGGTTGGCATTTTCATCAGGGATCTTTCCGCGAATAAAATAGCCCATTAACACCGGCACCAGTGTGATGGCTAAACCGGCAGAAACCGCCATGGCATAGGTTTTGGTAAAGGCCAGTGGGGAAAACATGCGCCCCTCCTGTGCCTGTAAGGTAAATACCGGAATAAATGACAAGGTAATTATCAATAAACTGCAAAATAGCGCTGGGCCAACTTCGGTTGCCGCCTGTTCTGAAATGCGCCAATAATCCTGACTGACGGGTGTTTGTCCGGGGTGATCCCGTCGCCATTGCTCCAATACTTTGTGCATGTTTTCGATCATGACGATCGCCGCATCGACCATGGCACCGATAGCAATGGCAATCCCCCCCAGGGACATGATATTGGCATTAACCCCCTGATAGTGCATCACAATAAAGGCACCGAGGATCCCCAATGGCAGGGTGATTATGGCCACCAACGCCGAGCGGAAGTGGAACAAAAACAGTGAGCAGATGACGGCGACGACTAAAAATTCTTCCAATAATTTAAACGACAAGCTATCGATGGCCTGAGTTATCAGTTGTGAGCGGTCATAAACCGGCACGATTTCTACCCCAGCGGGCAAACTGCGCTGAATCTGTTGCAGTTTCTCTTTCACGCCATTGATAGTTTCCAGTGCGTTTTTGCCATAGCGCATCACAATGATGCCGCCCGCCACTTCGCCTTCGCCATTCAGCTCTGCCACGCCGCGCCGCATCTCTGGCCCCATACGCACGCTGGCAACATCGGACAGTAAAATCGGAATACCATCACGGGCAGTTATCACAATATTCCTGAAGTCATCCAGAGTTTTCAGGTAGCCACTGGCTCGCACCATGTATTCGGCGGCCCCCATCTCTAATACTGAACCCCCAGCTTCTTGGTTGCTGTCGCTAATGGCGCTGGCTATTTGCTGATGGGAGAGATTCAGCGCTCGCATCCGTTCGGGGTCAAGCACCACCTGATACTGGCGCACCATACCGCCCACACTGGCCACTTCAGAGACATTTGGCACGGTTTTTAGCTCAAATTTCAGTGTCCAATCCTGTAGTGCGCGCAAGTCCGCCAGACTGTGTTTGCCGGTGCGATCAATTAAGGCATATTCATAGATCCAGCCGACGCCAGTGGCATCCGGCCCCAGTGAGGCCTTGGCTTCGGCTGGTAGCGTGGATTGTACTTGGCTAAGGTATTCCAGCACTCGTGAGCGCGCCCAGTAAGGATCGGTCCCATCATCAAACAATACATAGACATAGGCGTCGCCGAACATAGAAAAGCCGCGCACCGTTTTGGCTCCGGGCACTGACAGCATGGTGGTGGTTAGCGGGTAAGTCACCTGATCTTCCACCACTTGTGGTGCTTTGCCGGGATAACTGACGCGAATGATCACCTGTGTATCTGACAGATCCGGCAGGGCATCCAGCGGTGTCTGTTGCAGGGACCAAATCCCCCATGCCGCCATCATCACTGCCCCCAATAGCACCAACAGCCGGTTACGTAATGACCAGCGGATAATGGCAGCAATCATAAGTGGCTCCCATGAATATCCGTGCTGTTATTGGTTTTTACTGGCTTGATGTGGCGGATCTGTGCCCCTTCATCATTTAAGGTAAAGGTGAAATTAACCTGACTGCCAACCCTAATCTCTGGTGATAAATCGCCCGGAGGCAGGAGGAAGTCCATGGTCATCGCTCCCCATTTCAATGCCGCAATTGGGCCATGAGATAAGGTAATGGTGGAGCCGTTAATGGCGTTGACTTCCCCTTGTACCGAATAGATATCGACGGGGGTCGCTGTGCTGTTATCCATGACCGGATCTGGGGTTTCTGGCAAGTCATCCATTTGTGGCAGAGCACTTTGCAAACTGGCTTCCGAATCAATCAAGAATTGCCCAGACGTCACCACCTGTTGGCCACTGCTCAGCCCGGATTTGATCTCAACCCAGCCATCTTGAGTTTGTCCGGCACTGACCTCCACTGGCTTAAAGTGACCATTTCCTTGCGCCAGCAACACGCGGTTGCGGTTGCCTGTCATCAGCAAAGCTTCCTGCGGAATAGCCAGCACTGACTCAAGGTTATCTGATTGTGCCGATTGCACATTCAGGTACATACCCGGTTTCAACTTATGTTGCGGGTTCTCGAGTACGATCCTTGCTTTCAGCGTGCGGGTGGCGAGATCCATATTGGGTAATAATTCACTGACTTTACCGTGGAAAGTTTCCCCCGGCCAACTGGCGGTGGTGGCGGAAATTTCACTGCCAATAGAGACTAAACTGGCCTGTGACTGTGGATAATCCACGACGATCCACACCGGATCGAGACTGGCTAATTCAAACAGTGATTGGGTCGCTGTCACTTGTGCGCCTGCACGAATATCCAACTTACTCACATAACCATCGGCAGGGGAGCGCAATGTCACTCGAGTTTGTGGTTGGCCGCTTTTCTCTACACTACGAATCACCTCTTCTGGCATAAATTGCAGTTGTAGCCGTTGACGGGCGGCGGCGGTTAATGAGCTGTCGCCTAATTGCCGAATGGCCAGATATTCTTGCTGAGCGGCACTCCAATCGGGCACCCATAGCTGAGCCAATGGCTGGTTTTTCGTGACCGGTTGCTGGTCGGCTCGAACATAGAGTTGCTCGATGATACCGTTGGCCCGCGCCGCGATAACCTGCACACCACGTTCGTCCGTCGCCACTGTGCCGTAGCCAGCAAGGCGATAGTTGAGTGCGCGCATCTCTGCCGGGGCGGTTCGCACCCCCAAGTTTTGCTGCTGACGGGCGCTGATCGTCACGCCGCCATCTTCTTCGGTTTCACCGGCATAGCGCGGCACCAGTTCCATATCCATAAAGGGCGATTTTCCTGGTTTATCAAAACGTTGGCCGGGGGACATCGGATCATACCAGTAGAGCACTTTGCGGCTGTTTTCCGCGGGGGCGTCAGTGGCAAGCGCAGATGTGGCATGGGGCGCAGGCCTGCCTAATAGATAGCCAGTGAGGCCGCTAATCACGGCAACCGCGACTAAGGTCAGACTAAATAACTTTTTCATCGCACGCTCTCCTGCGGGGTCAGATAACGGATGGCGGCCCAGGTGCGGGCCAATTCACGGGCGGCATTGCTGGTATTTAGCTGGCTGTCGAGTAGGGCGCGCCGTGCTTCCAGCACTGAGCTCAAATCGCTTTTATTGGCTTGGTACTGCGCCATCATCAAATCAACACGTTGTTTTTGCAGCGGTAAAACCTCATTAGTCTGCCGCTGCCATAGTTGTTGCGTGGCCTGATACTGCGCCAGCAGAGTGTCGAGCTGTGCCCGATGGTCGCGGGTCAGTAATGTCAGCTGGTCATTGGCTTCCATCGTGCGCGAGACATCGGCGGCATAGTCTTTATCCTGGCGCTGTGAGCGGAACAGCGGCAGATCGACAGTAATCATCACGCCAGCCATATCTTCATATTCGTCCGCACGTTTGGCGTAATAGACTTCAATGCCGACATCGGGGGTGGCGGCAATAGCCGATTGTGCCGAGCGCGCTTTGGCGACTTCGGCCTCACGGCTGGCGAGTAAGATTTCTGGATGCTGCTTGATGGCATCACGCAAGACAGTGATATCAGCCGGTAGGCGGGTGAAAGAGGGCAGTGGGCCATTGATGTGCTGGACCTCAATACCGGTCAACTGAGTCAGTTGGGTCTGCGCCAAAGCCACATCGCGTTGCGCGGTGGTTAGCCTGTCTTGCATGGCAGAGAGTGTCAGACGTGCATCCAACACGTTACTGGGTAAAGTACCGCCGCTGGCAACGCCGGCACGTTGCAGCCCGACCTGTTTTTCACTCTCCTGCACCAAGATTTTGGCATCACTCACTGCTTGCTCGGTCAGCGCCAGATCCAGCCAGGCTTGCGCCGTCTCTTTTTGTAGTCGGGTACGAATGGTTTCACTGCCCGCCGCTGTTTTACGGGCTTCAGCACTCAGGGTATCGGCTTTTCTCTGGCGTTTATCACTGCTGACATAATCCTGCATGATACCCACCCGCTGCATCGTCATCCCCTCACGGGTAAAACGGCGGGCATTGTTGCCACCTACCGGCAGGTTTTCAATGCCAAATTTCAGTTTGGGGTCCGGTAGTTGGGTGGCAGAGCTTGCCATGTTCTCTAAGGCATTGACTTGATGCTGATTAGCCGATAATTCAGCAGAGTAGCGCTCGGCGGAAACCAGCGCCTGCTCCAGTGTGATATCGGCGGCATAGCC
Source organism: Yersinia alsatica (assembly GCF_902170305.1). GTDB lineage: Bacteria > Pseudomonadota > Gammaproteobacteria > Enterobacterales > Enterobacteriaceae > Yersinia > Yersinia alsatica. The sequence goes on from NZ_CABHWW010000028.1 coordinate 72,141, forward strand.
AATGGCGGGCAGACTAAATGCTGCCGCCATCAATAGACTGGCGAATCTCAAACGCAAGGTAGCCGAAGGCCGCACCTGCTGAGGGTGATTAAATTGAGGGTTCATTTTGGCTCCCGCCTTACGGTTGCTGGGCTGAAATGGCGGTGAGCTGATAGCCTTGTTCGGTCTGGCGGAAGCTGAATGTGACCTGGGCACCCACAGGAAGAGGGGCGGCCACCAGATTATCCGGCAGGTCGAAAGTCATGGTCATGGGGGGCCAGTTCAGGGCCGCAATTGCACTGTGGGCGATGGAAACACTGGCGGCATTCCAGGCTTTTATTTGCCCGCGAGAGTGGTAACTGTGGTTGTCAGTTGCAGCATTGTTGGCAGTTGCAGTATCGGCCATCATCGCCCCGTGGTCATGGGACATTGGCATGCTGTCAGCCATAGGAGTAGAGGCTGCGAAAACAGGGGTCGAGAACAGCGCCGCAGCGCAGAGCATAATGCCCGCAGTAGCGGAGACAGCGTGAGATAAGGTACTCATAGGAATAGCTCCAAAACATAAAGTAAACACAACACGACAAAATGGCGTGAATAACGTGGTTAAAAATGTCTGGATCTATTCTCTAAATCGGCAGAAGGCGATTTCAGTGGGGGGGCCGACAATGGGCGGGCTGTGCCAGTCAAAATGATGAACACGTGGCGTCTGTTGTACATCCGCCAACACTAATTCGGTGTGGGTCGGCAATGCTGCCAGCACCAGCATCCCGCTATCAGATTGAATAGAATCTGGCAGGCAGTGTTTATCACACAGCGAGTTTTGCGCCTGACCATGCGACATATCCATCATTGATGGCATGGCGTGCATTGAGTGTTGCACATTATCCGGCTGTAAATGCCCTTGATGCTGGGTAAATACCGGTGAGGCGGTCGGGGTTATATCGCATTGATGACCGGCGATGGCCAATTGTGCATTGAGGATCAGCCAGCAGGCAACCAGCAGCATACCGCACAGGCGCATTTTACTGGCGCGCATCCGGTGCATAAGCTGTGGTATTCCCTTAAAAGCTGGCATGGTTACCCTGAATAAGTGACGGCATTAAATAATGCTGTCAGCGAGTATAGGACTATCCCCCTGTTTTTAGAATGGTTTTGTCCAGTTGCACTGAATGAAATGAAAGGTTACTGAAACGTTAGTTGGCTGAATTTATTCACTTTATCATTAAACTAAGTGCCAAAAGAGAGTCGGCCAAGGGTGAAAATTTACGTATCTTTAAATAATTTTGCAGTAAAAAACGCGCCAGTTTACACCGGCGCGGAGAGTTAAATATCCGTTAACCTTACCAGGAATAGCTGACTGTCGCGGTAGCTACACGGCCACTACCGTAGAAACAGGCCGCTGTTTGTGCGCAACTGGCAACATATTCTTTGTTAAACACATTGTTGACGTTAACTTGCAAACTGGTGCCTTTCATTGCAGGCAAAGCTTGCCCCAGTTCATAGCGCATCATCCAGTCATACAGCGTTACCGCCGGGACTTTAAAGCTGTTTTTCGCATCACCCCAACTGGTGCCGATATAGCGCACGCCAACACCGGTGGATAAACCATCGACGACACCTTTATCGAAGGTATACATTCCCCATAATGAGGCGGAATGGTTAGGTGTACGGGCTGGCATTTTGCCTAATTCCGCCGGTGTCTTGGTTTCGCGAACTTTCCCTTTGGCGTAGGTATAAGCGGCAATCAGGTTGATATTGTCGTTAATCTCACTGTTTAACTGAGTTTCGATCCCCTGGGATTGCACTTCACCAATGGGGACGTTGTAGGCCAGCGCCTGATCGTATTGGCTGATATTTTTCTGGCGTAAATCATACAAGGCGGTGGTCAACAGAGTACTGCTGCCCGGTGGTTGGTATTTGAGACCAATCTCGACCTGACGTGCGGTTACTGGATCCAATGCCCCGGTACCCGGTGCGCCTTTGGCGGTGCTAGGTTCAAATGAGGTGCTGTAACTGACGTACGGAGAAATACCGGAATCAAAGGCATAGAGCACCCCAGCGCGGCCGGTGAAAGCATGGTCATCTTGTTGATCTTGCGTGACGGTTTTGCGGCTCAGAGTTTTCAACTGCGACCAGTCATAACGCCCGGATAACAGGAAGTTCCACTTATCCAGTTCAATCTGATCTTGTAAATAGATACCCACCTGATCGAGCTTGGTCAGATCACTGCTATTAAGTGATAAATCACTGTCTTTAATATTCAGGCCATAAACCGGTGACACCCAGTCCAGATTATATTTTGTCTGCACTGTGCCCATAAAGAATTGGCTATCAATACGAGTACGTTTGTAATCCAACCCGGTCAATACCGTGTGGTTCAATTGGCCGGTCCAGAAATCGGCTTGCAGCTGGTTATCAACGGCAAACTCAGCCGTTGTTTGGCGCTCAATTTGTGGACGGCGAGTCATGGTGCGGTTATCGGCCAGTAAATTCATAAAGACTAAGTATTTATAGTCTTGCTTGTTGTAGCTGTAGCGCAGGTTCTGACGGAATTTAAACGTGTCATTGATGTAGTGCTCAAGTGCATAGCCGACAGAAGTTTGCTCGCGTTCAGACTGATCAAATGAAGGGTCGCTGACGTTAAAATCGTAAGGGATTTTGCCGTACGCAGTACCAAACACGGTGCCGGTTGCTGGCAAGAAGTTACGCGAGCCGGCTTTGGGCTCTTTCTGATAACTGGTCAGTAGGGTAAAGGTTGTGTCTTCGTTCGGGATAAAAGTTAATGCCGGTGCAATAGCCAAACGCTCTTGTTTATAGCTATTAACCGCATCGTCCTGTTTTCTGCCAATCCCATTCAGGCGATAGAGAACTTTCCCTTCATCATCCAATACACCGCCGAAGTCGAAGGCGGCTTCTGCCAGGCTATTATTACCGGCACCGACCTGTACCTTATGAATACTTTCTGCGGTCGGGCGCTTGCTGACCATATTGATCAGGCCACCTGGGTTGACCTGGCCGTACAGCACGGATGCGGGGCCACGAATGACTTCAACTCGCTCCAGCAGCCAGGGATCAATTTGACCACCACGACGAGCGCCACCCAGAGAGTTATAACTTAAGCCATCAAGAAAGCGCGGTGCATAGCCGAAACCACGAATGATAACTTCGTCATTCATGTTAGAGCCGCCACGATATTCAGGTACCACACCTGCGGTATAGCGCAATGCCTGAGCCACTGAGGTTGCGCCCTGATCTTGCATTTGTTGGCTGGTAATAACGGCAACGGATTGCGGAGTGCGGATCAGTGGGGTATCGGTTTTGGTGCCGGTTGAACTATTTTTAGCGACGAAGCCATCATCTTGTTGTCCGCTGCCCGCTTTGGCAACAACCACTAATTTGTCTTCTTTTGCCGCTGCCGCGTCTTTGGCTGTGGTGGCAGCAAAAGCCGGGAGCGTCGGTATTAATATTAATGCTGAGGTGAATAATAAGGTTTTTGATGTATAGCCTGCCCGGAATGGCAATGTCCTTGACATTTTCTTGCCAGAAATATCAAACATGATTTATCCCTACCTAAAACATAATAAAAATATTTAAAGCCCATAAAGTGGGGCTTTGATGCCATCCGGGTTCTGTTATTGCCCGGTATGATTTAATGACTTATAAGAAAAAGTTTATCCATTCACTCAGTTGCGACACCACAATGCACCCATACCAATATTGCGATAATGGGGTGATACCTTAGAGAGAACGCGCACTATGTTATTGCAAATAATAATAGTTCTCAATACTATTTGTATTCACATAAGAATCACGAATATATTTAACTTTCTATCAAGCCGCTACCGGACATGAATTTGCACGATGAGTGGTCAATAGACTCGAGCAATAAAATTAAGAGGATTGAGTGTGAGCAGGACAAATGAGTATCCGGATAGTCAGAGCTTGTTAGCAGACACTTTGGCTGGCAGTGATTCATGGTGGCAGCACATAGCGCAGTGGGGAACACCGTTGGTGGAGCCGGTAGCCGCTGGCAAAGTAAAACTGACTTTTCTCTGGCGCGATCGGCAGGGCAAGGCGCACGACTCGGTTTATAGCCGGGTCTATATCGACGTCAATGGTGTGACAGACCACCATAGTGTGAATCCGGAAACCCTCCAGCGCTTGGGCCAGACTGACGTGTGGTATTGGCAAGCCGAGGTAGAGTCTGATTTTCGTGGCAGTTATTGCTTTATTCCTGTTACCGCAGAGCAGTGCTTAAATTTACCCGAGGGCACGCCACAAGAGCGGCGTCAGGCACAGCGGAATTGGTGGATTTCATTGCTGGACTTGGCCGAAAACGACCCATTGAATCATACGGCGGCGCATTGCAGCTACCGGGGGATGCCGCTGTCTGGAGTGCACTTAGCGGATGCCTTGCCGCAAGCTGCCTGGCAGCCGATTGATGCCGGACAAAAACTGCCCATCGACCCAAAACGACTGCAACTTATCACCTGGAGCAGCCCACTGTTAGGTAACAGCCGCAAAGTGTGGATTTACCACACCCTTGATAATCAATGCGTTAGTGCTGAGGATAAGGCCGAGCGGCCTCTGGCTATCTTGCTTGATGGTCAGTATTGGGCGCAGGGGCAGACAATCTTGGGGGTGTTGGACAATGAAACTGCCGCCGGTCGTTTGCCAGCCAGTGTTTATGTGTTGATCGATATTATTGACCAGCCGCATCGCTCGGAAGAGCTGCCCTGCAATCAAGATTTTTGGCAGGCACTGCAAACTGAATTATTGCCACAAGTTGCCTTGCTGCAACCCTTCACTGATAAGGCCTCGCGTACTGTAGTGGCTGGGCAAAGTTTTGGGGGATTGGCTTCGTTATACGCCGGATTACATTGGCCGCAACGTTTTGGTTGTGTGCTGAGCCAGTCTGGCTCTTTTTGGTGGCCAGATGTCGACAATTTCAAGGCGTTGACGGCGGGAACAGCCAAACGTCAGGGCTGGCTGACGGAGCAGGTTTATCAAGGTCTGGGTGCTAACCATCCATTGGATATTTTTATGGAAGCCGGTCGCCGTGAAGATGTGATTTATCAAGTCAATGAAGCCATGAGTGAGGCACTGCGCCAAGCCGGGCATCGGCTGCACTACCGCATTTATGCGGGCGGGCACGATGCCTTATGTTGGCGCGGCGGTTTGATTGATGGACTGCAATGTTTATTAGGTTCTACTGATTCAAAACAAGGAAGTCATAACCATGAGCAATGAAACGCAAGTCAATCCGTTTGATAACGAAAATCTGCCCTTTTTGGTACTGATCAATGAGCAGCAGCAATACAGTTTATGGCCGCAAATTACAGCGATCCCGGCCGGATGGGAACCGGTTTATGGCCCACAAACCAGAGCCGACTGTGTGAAATATCTTGAGGCTAATTGGACCGACATGCGCCCGGCCAGCTTGATTCGAGCAGAGGCTGGCCAGCGATAACGCCGGTCGTAGGTGAAAGGAATTATCGAACTGTCGTAGGTGAGAATTATTGTCGGCGCGGGTGCCGCAATAAGTCGTTTGTTGCCAAAAAAAGGAATACCCATCGTGTCAAAGGATTCAACCCCCATTTTCGCGGATGCTGCGGCTATTGAATTACCCCTGATTGCAGCACAACCCGGGATCTGGTTTGCCGACCAGCTAAGTCATCAAAAGAACCTGTTTACCGTGGCGCATTACATTGAACTGGCAGGTCCATTGGACCGAATACTATTTAGCGCCGCCGTCAGACAAGGATTAGCTGAGGCTGATACCCTGCATGCCCGTTTTTATGATAGTCACGATGGCCCGATACAGCGTATCCCGCTACAGCTCGATGCAGCAGACATGCCAGAACTTACATGGCTGGATTTGAGCTCTCGCGCCGATGGGCGTTTGGTAGCACTGACACTAATGCAGGACGATACCGCGGCAGACTTACCGGCGGATAGCGAGGATCTGTTGTTTCGGCACTGGGTTATCCGGGTACCGGACGAGCAAGGAAAATCCGTCTGGTTCTGGTATCAACGTTATCATCATTTATTGCTCGATGGCTTCAGTTTCACCGCAATTACCCGCCGTATTGCCGATATTTACACCGCGCTATTGCAACAAAAACCTATTGGGGAATCGCCGTTTACTCCATTTAGTGATGTAGTCAGTGAATATTTGGCTTATGCCGGCTCAGAAATCCAACAGCGTGATAAGCAATTTTGGCAACAACATACTGCGGATTTACCCGCTGCCATTTCGCTCTCATCAATAAATTCCCCTATTCGAGTAGAGCAAACTGATAATCGCGTATTGCGTCAGCGCATTGCTATCGACCCGGTGTTGTTTGGCCGCTTAACACAGCAGGGTGCTGAGCAACGTTTTGTCGCTGCGGATATGACCATGGCGCTATTGCTGATTTATTTTGCCCGTATGAGTGGCGAAATGCGCCTATCAGTGGGGTGCCCGTTTATGCGGCGCATGGGATCGGCGGCGTTGTCAGCCACTGGACCGGTGGTGAATGTCCTGCCATTGCAGGTAACTTTACAACGTGAAATGCACATTCTTGATGTGGCGCGGGCGGTAGCTAACGAGCTGAAAACAGTGCGCAAGTATCAGCGCTATGAAGCGGAGCAACTACGACGTGATTTGGGGATGGTGGGCTCCCAACGGGCGCTGTATGGCCCGGTACTGAATTTTAAAATGTTCGATTTTGCCCTTAATTTTGGTGAGATAACCGGCATTACCCACACTCTTGCCTCTGGCCCAGTCGATGATTTAGAAATTGATATTTACCTCGATAATGGTCAGTTAACGCTGGAAATACTGGCGAACGCTGAGCGCTATGACGACGCCAGCCTGCTTGAGCATGGCGCGCGCATACAATTCTTGTTACAGCAGTTGGCGACTCAGCCCGAAATCACTGTTGGTGAGCTCATTCTGACACCAGAAAAAGAGCTGCAATTGATTGATAGTTGGGCTAATGGCCCGGCATTAACACTGCCCGCCGGTGTGGTTTCGGTGTTGGATATCTTCCAGCAGCAAGTCAGTGCACAACAAGATGCCATCGCGGTGAGTTGTGGTGAGCAAAACCTGACTTATCGTCAGCTTTCAGCCCGTGTTGCTCAACTGGCAAGAGCACTGATTGCCAGAGGTATTGGCGCTGAAGATGTGGTGGCGATTGGTATTCCGCGAACGGTGGATTCGCTGGTTGCCATTTTGGCGGTCTTGGCCAGTGGTGCAGCTTATATGCCCCTGGATCTGGACTACCCGATGGACCGACTGATGCTGATGTGTGAAGACGCCAGTCCGTGTTTGCTCTTGGCCCATCAATCAACCGAAAACCTATTATCACCGTTGACGGCCACGAGTGGGATGCCGCTAGTCTGTCTGGATGATGATACTTTCCGGCGTGAATGCGCCGCTTTCCCAACTCAATCCATCAGTGATCCAGAACGCCGGCAGCCAATGCAGAGTGATCATCTGGCTTACATGATTTACACCTCCGGCTCTACCGGGCGACCAAAAGGGGTAATGAGCACTCACGGTGGGTTAGTCAACTTGCTCGTGGCGCATCGTACTCATCTGTATGGCCCGGCCATGGCGGAATTTAAGCAGCATAACTCGCGGCGGATGCGTGCTGGACATACCGCGTCATTTTCCTTTGATTCCTCTTGGGAACCGCTGTTCTGGATGATGATGGGCTGCGAAATGGTCATCTTTGATGAAGAGATGCGCCGTGATGCCTACGCCTTGGTGCAGATGATGGATCAAGTGCCGATCGACACTATGGATATTACTCCGTCATTCTTCACGCAAATGATCGACAGTGGTTTGTTGGAGCAAGTGCGTCATCGACCAGCATTCATTATGATTGGCGGCGAGGCGGCGACGCCACGGTTATGGCATCTGCTGAAACAGCATCCTGAGCTGAATGTCGTCAACTTCTACGGCCCGTCGGAATACACCATTGATACCCTTGGCGCTAACACTAAAGTATCGGAGCAACCGGTTATTGGCCGCCCAGTGGCAAACACCGAAGTCTATTTGCTCGACAGTCAACTTGCCAAAGTACCGGTTGGTGTCGTCGGTGAGCTATATATTACCGGGCCTGGCTTGGCTCGCGGTTATTTAAATCGGCCTGATTTAACGGCGGCGCGTTTTGTGGCGAACCCATTCCGTCACGGCGAAGTGATGTATCGCAGCGGTGATTTGATGCGCTGGACTGCGCACGGGCAGTTGGATTTTGTTGGTCGCATTGACCACCAAATTAAAGTGCGTGGTTTCCGTGTTGAACTGGGCGAGATAGAAAATGCGCTGGTGGCCTTGGCAGAAGTCAGCAGCGCCGTGGTTATCGCTGAAGCTATTGGCGCGACGCACCGGTTGATTGGTTACTGTGCTGTACCAGATGCACAGCTGCGCGCCAGTGACGACCTCAACACCCGCTTGATGAGTCAACTGGCCGTGACCTTGCCGGATTATATGGTGCCCGCCATCCTGATCGTATTGGATGAAATGCCCCTGACAGTGAACGGCAAGATTGATCGTCAGGCGCTACCTGCTCCACAACACCGGCACCAAGCTGGTGGCCGTCAGCCGCAAACTCCACAAGAAACACTGTTATGCGAAGCTATTGCCAGTTTGCTGCGTGTCGACAGCATCGGTGCGGAAGATGACTTTTTCCAACTCGGCGGCGACAGTATTTCAGCCATGGCACTGGGTAGCAGCTTGCGCCGCGCGGGTTTCCGATTAGCGCCACGCGAGATTTTTGCTCTGCGCACCCCAGCCCGGATGGCACCGGCGTTACAGCCATTATCTGGAATAACATCAGCCGGAATAATAACGGCTGAAATATCAACCCCATTGGCAGCGGCTTTACCTGAAGCGCTATGGCGGGCAGCCAGTGAAAAATATGGCCCAATAGTGGATATTTTACCGGTATTGCCGTTGCAACAAGGGTTGCTGTTCCATGCTCAGCTAGGGCAAGAAGCTAATAATTACAACGCCATTAGCCGATTTGATCTTCAAGGTGAGCTAGATATCGAGCGCTTGCGCGATGCATTGGAAAGTTTGCTGCAACGCTATCCGCAACTGGGGGCGATTTTTGACAGTGAGCTGCACCATGAGCCGCTACAGATCTTGCCGCAGATCCAGAATGAGGCGCGCCGCTGGCCGTGGCAGCAATATGATCTCAGCGCACTGACCGCTGATGAACAGAGAGCTAAAACGCAGCAAATTGAGCGCGAAGGGCTGGCGCGGGATCTGGTGAGTGACACCGCGGGAACCTTACAACCTTTACTGATCGCCACCTTAATCCGCTACAGTGCCGAGCGCCACTCCTTGGTGATCATTGCTCATCATCTGGTGGGTGATGGCTGGTCCTCGGCGATCCTGCTACATGATTTACTGCATCTGTATGGTAACGACCAGGTATTACCGCCTCTTAGCGTCAGTTATGGTGACTTGATTCGCCGCATGACGGCGCGCGATTTGCAACCCGATAGGCAGGTTTGGCAGCACGCTATCCGTGGCGTCACACCAACAATTCTCTATCCCGAAGCTAACGCCGCTGGCCCGGTACACGAATGGGTTATTGAGCTGGACAGTGAACTGGAAGCTGCTCTCACCACCCTGCAACGGCGCGAGGGCATCACGCTCAACACCTTATTGCAAGGTGTCTGGGCCACCTTATTAGGGGTGCTAAGTGGTCGTGATGATGTGGTCTTCGGCTCGCCGGTTTCTGGGCGTTTCAGTGACCTCGACGGTATTGAACAGCATGTCGGACTGTTCAGCAATACCATTCCGGTGCGAGTGAAATTACAGCCGCAGTTGCCACTGTTAGCGCAGTTGGCGGCCTTACAGCAACAGCAGATCCAGTTACTGGAGCACGATGGCCTTGGTTTGGGCGAGATCCAGCGCCTGGCGGGGACAAATACTTTATTTGATACCTTGCTGGTGGTCGAGAACTACCCCGAAAACAACCAATTGCATCAGCAATCTTTCCACGGCCTGCGCTGTGATGCACTGAATAATCGTGGCTATACCCATTATCCACTGACCTTATTAGTGTTGCCGGGTGAGAAGTTACATCTGCAACTTGAATACCGTGATGCAGTCACTGATCCGCAGCGCTTAGCCCAGCGGCTGGTGATGTTGCTCGAATATCTGGTCTGGCAGCCAGAGTTGCCGTTATCTGCACTGGATTTACTGACGCCCGGTGAGAAAGCCTTGTTAGCATCAGTCAATGACACTGCCGTTGCTCTACCGGCGCTCACGTTATGTGATTTGATGAACCAGCAGTCACAACTGACACCACAGGCTTTCGCCTTGCTTGATGTTAACGAAAGCCTGACTTATCAGCAGGTAAATCAGCGAGTTAGTGCTCTGGCAACCTGCCTGCGGCAGCAGGGGGTGCAACCCGGTGATCGGGTGGCAGTTGCATTGCCGCGCTCAGTTAACCTGAGTTTGGCTCTGATGGCTATTCTGGCGGCCGGTGCCGCCTATTTACCGCTGGATACCGGTTATCCTGACGATCGTTTGGCTTATATGATAAGTGATGCCAAACCGCGGTTGATTATCACAATCAATTCGTTGGCTGAGCGTTTTACCGCTCAGGCCCCCCTATTGTTGCTGGATCAATTGCCATCATCGGATCAAATGGCCCAATTACCCGCAGTGGTGATCACTCCGGATCATCCGGCTTATCTGATCTATACCTCGGGTTCTACCGGGCGGCCAAAAGGGGTTGTGGTTTCACACGCGGCTATCGTTAACCGCCTGTTATGGATGCAAAATGAATATCCGCTGGGCAGTGATGACGTGGTGTTGCAAAAGACACCGTGCAGTTTCGATGTCTCGGTGTGGGAGTTTTTCTGGCCAATGATAACCGGAGCCAGATTAGTGATGGCTCCGCCAGAAGCACATCGTGACCCAGATGCATTACGCGCCATTATTGAGGATTATGGCGTCACGACGGCCCACTTTGTGCCGTCAATGCTGGCAGCTTTTGTCAGTGCAATGCATGAGCAGCACCAACCTTGCCATAGCCTGCGACGGGTATTCTGTAGCGGCGAGGCATTATCACGCGAGCTTTCGCAGCTATACCAGCATATTTTCACTGCGCCATTACATAACTTATATGGCCCCACCGAAGCGGCGGTCGATGTCACTTATCAGCCTGCGTATGGCGATGCATTAGCGCGGGTGACCGGCAATAGCGTGCCGATCGGCAAACCGGTCTGGAATACTCAACTGCGGATTCTTGATGGCATGCTGCGCCAAGTTCCTGTCGGCATAGCGGGCGATCTCTACCTGTGTGGCGTGCAACTGGCGCACGGCTACTATGCTCGCCCAGATCTGACGGCCAGTCGTTTTGTCGCCGATCCTTATGATCGCGGGCAGCGCATGTATCGTACCGGTGATATTGCTCGCTGGTTGCCGGATGGCACGGTCGAGTATCTGGGGCGCAGCGACGATCAATTGAAGATTCGAGGTCAACGTATTGAATTAGGTGAAATTGAGTCTGCACTGTTGGAGTTGCCGCACGTTCAGCAAGCGGTGGTGCATGCCCGCACTTTGGTCGGAGAAGAGGGGGCTTTAGCGGGTGCTGATACTCGCCAGTTAGTGGGCTACATTGTGCCGGTGGCTGGGGCAGAAGACATGGATATGGAAACCTTGCGTAACCAGCTCAGTGAGCGTTTACCCGCACATATGGTGCCGGTCGTCATCATCAGCCTGAATGCTTTCCCGCTGAGTGCTAATGGCAAGCTGGATCGCAAGGCATTACCCGCCCCAGTTAATCAGGCGGGCAGTGGAGGACGCGCGCCACAAGTGGGGTTGGAAAGCTTGATTGCCGGGTTATTTGCCAATTTGCTGGGAATTGAGTTAGTCAGTGCCGATGATGATTTCTTTGCACTGGGCGGGCACTCTTTGCTGGCAATGAGACTAGCGGCTGATTTGCGCCGTGAGCTGCAACAGCCCGTCGCAGTAGGGCAGGTGATGGTGGCTTCGACAGTAGCAACATTGGCGGCAGCATTGAGCTTACCGCCATCCGAGCAACCTGCGGTTAAAGCGGGTTTCAGCGAAATACTTCCCCTACGTAGCGGCAAGGGGAATCCGCTATTTTGTCTTCATCCGGCCTCAGGTTTTGCCTGGCAGTTCAGTTTATTACCACGTTATTTACCGGGTAGTTGGCCAGTATTGGGGATTCAATCACCGCGCCCACATGGGGCAATTGCTACCTGTCAGGATATGGATAGCCTGTGTGACCATCATCTGGCAACGTTACGCCAGGTACAGCCGCAAGGGCCTTACCATCTTATGGGTTATTCACTGGGCGGCACCGTGGCACAGGCCCTGGCGGTAAAATTGCAGGCGCAGGGTGAGGAAGTGGCTTTCTTGGGGTTATTGGATACCTATCCACCGGAAACGCAGGACTGGAACGCCCCGATTGAGGCCGAGGCACTGGACGAAGTTGAACGTGAGCGAGCTTTATTTATGGCGGCGGCCGGGGATGAGCTGGAAGAGAAGCGCGAGATGTTTGCACAAATCCAGGCTAACTATGACGATGCTGTTGGGTTGTTATCGGGTGCTAAAACACCAGTTTATGACGGTGAAACCACACTGTTTGTCGCGACTCAAACCTTACCTGCCGGAGAAACCCCCGAAGAAATTTGGCGGCCTTATGTGAAGCAGCTGCGGACTTACAATTTGGATTGCTCACATATTACGATGATGTCACCAGAGACATTAAAAGTTTTAGGGCCGATTTTGCAGCAGATATTTAGGGAGATTAAGTCGTTGTCATAGCGGGATTATTGGCATCTCCAGTTTATATTTATTGAGTGATTGGTTCGGTTGTTAAAGTATCTGAGTTTACTTAACTTCGCGAGCCACAACCGGTTAAGGGGGGCACCCCGTTATACCCAAGAGCTTAAATTACAATCAAGTCAGATGACAAATCACCCATGCCATATATAATGGATATAACCAATATATCCATTTGTGTGGCGAGGTGAATGATGACGACTAGAGTGAATACCGTCAGGCGTAAAGAGCCCCCCTATGAAATCAAGACTGTGAGTGGGAACGAGCTGCATAGCTTAAATACACATGCAGATTCTGAATACTTGGTCATCGATCTGGGGAATGCTAAAGGCCGTCGTTCAGACTTCCATAAAACCATGGAGGTAGCCATGAGTGCTGCAATGAATGCAGTGCTGGCATCGATGCCTGAGCTTGTTCCTGCAGTGAAAAAAGGTAAAGTGACTCATCCCCCTCAAGCAGTTAAACCCGCTAATGAGGCTATTGATAGTGCAGATAAGCAGGTGCGAGCGGAGCGTAATGCTCATCGCCGTGAGCAGCTGAATGCTCGTATACTCGAAGATTCTATATGGCTGACAGCGCGTGAGTTGTCAGAAAAAGCGAGTTTCAATAATAGCAATCCAAGTGCAGGGCCGAATCGTTGGAAGTCTGCTGGGCGTATTTTTGCGCTTCAGTTGAACGGAAAAGATAAATATCCTGAATATGCATTAGATGAAGGCTTTCGCCCTATCCCTGTGGTTAAACAAGTTATTTCCCTGTTTGGTGAGAAGAAAACACCTTGGGGATTAGCCATCTGGTTTGGCTCTGAAAACAGTTGGTTAGGTGGGAAGAAGCCGAAAGACGTGCTGGCAACAATGCCAAAGCAAGTTGTGCTAGCTGCGCAGGCTGAACTGGATGGAGGGATTCATGGTTGATTTAGACGACAGGGATGTTGTTGTCAGGAAATTGCCTGCACCTAAGGCCGATTTACAAGTGAACTTCACAACATGGATTGCAGGAAAACCTATCTATCGCATACATTCAGCGGAATTCGCTGCTACTCAGTTTAATCCGGGTAAAGGCGGAGCACGATTTAGCCCGATGAGTAATGGTGTACCCACTCTTTACGGTGGAGCGAGTACCAGTGTGGCGGTGATGGAGACTATCTTTCATGACTTACCCTCAAGTTCTGTCGGCACGCCCTATGATTTGGGTAAATTAGAGGGCTTGGCACATTCCGCAGTGAAACCCTACGAAGATCTTCATCTGGTGGATCTCAATCCTAAGACATTGAGAAAAATGGGCGTAAAGAGGGCTGATATCTTGGATTCATCGGCGGATCAATATGTTTTCACCCGTGAATACTTTGTGGCAATACAAATATGCTTTTAACCTCAAAACCTCAAAACCTCAAAACCTCAAATCTATGGTTTTGATGTTGAATTTCTCTTTTGACGTTGAGCGCAATCAGGAATATTGCCGACGAGGATAGAGGGTAGAGTGAGCGGGCATGGACGCCCGCGAAAAGCGCGCTTGAGCATGGATGCAAATCGCGCTGGCTCGTCAGCCCGAAAGACGCAGGAGGTTTACCCGTAGGGCAATATTTCGCGCAAGCCGCAGGTGCAGGAGGGCCGGCGAGCCCTCCTGCTCGGTTGAGGTGACAGAGATAAGTTGATCACTGAACGATTATCAACCGAAACTTACTCCAGCACTCCCCTATTCAAACAACCGAAACCTACTCCAACACTCGATCAACCAAAACCTAAAACCGTCCCTTGGGTATCACCAGCGGCGTATGGGAAACCGGATCATCAATGATCAAACACGGCATACCAAATACCTGTTCCACTAGATCGGCGGTGATCACCTCTCGCGGCTTGCCTTGGGTCACAATCTGTCCGTCGCGCATGGCGATAATATGGGTGGCGTAGCGGCAGGCATGGTTAAGATCATGTAGAACAGCAACCAGCGTATGATTATGCTGCTGATTGAGATCACTAAATAGCTCAAGTAAATCAATCTGATGAGCTATATCCAGATAAGTGGTTGGCTCATCCAACAGCAATAATGGCGTTTGCTGCGCCAGCACCATGGCTATCCAGACGCGCTGGCGTTGCCCGCCAGATAGTGCATCCACCGGCCTGTCAGCTAACTCACTGACTCCGGTGGCTTGCATGGCATTACTCACGGCCAGTCTATCGGCTTGTGTCCACTGCTGTAATAATTTCTGATGCGGATAGCGGCCGCGCGCCACTAAATCCAACACGCTAATACCGTCCGGTGCTTGCGAACTTTGTGGCAATAACCCTAAATGGCGTGCTACCTGCCGGGTATCAACGCTGGCTATATTCTTGCCATCTAATATCACCTGACCCGCCTGCGGTTTTAGCAACCGGCTCAAGGCGCGCAGCAGTGTCGACTTCCCACAGGCGTTAGGGCCGACGATGACAGTAAACTCCCCATCAGGGATGGCGACACTCAAGTTCTCACTGATGATTTTGCCGTCATAGCCCAATGTCAGTGCTTCGGCTTGCAAGCGAGCAGCCGGTGTGGTGGCTGGGTTAACAATACTCATGAACGTCCGGACTCCCGGATTAAAAGCCAAATAAGATACAGGCCGCCGATGCTGATGGTGACCACGCCCACCGGCAACTGATTCGGTGCGAACAGATGTTGGGAGCATAAATCAGCAGCAATTAATAAGAATGCCCCCATCAGCGCCGAAGTGGTTAAGGTGACGGAGGAGGTGCCCGCCAGGCGCTTGGCAATCTGTGGTGCCGCTAAGGCGATAAAGGAAATTGGCCCGGCCGCCGCCGTGACCGCTGCCATCAAAATTACCCCAATAGCCATCAAGCCCAGACGTGTTTTCTCAACCGGAACACCTAAGGCACCGGCAGCATCATCGCCCATCTCCAACAATGGCATACGCCGACTTAGCAACATGGCAGCCACGGTGGCTATCAAGATAAATATTACCGATGGCAGGCCTTTGGCCCACGTCAGCCCATTCAGCGAACCGGCACCCCAAGCGGCGGCTGTCATGGCGGCCTCCAATGATGCAGTGATGGTCAGCCAGGTATTGAATGCCGTCAGCATCGCGCCAATGGCAATACCCACAATAATCAGCCGAAAACCTTGAACCCCTTGGCGATAAGCTAACAAATAGACCGCAATTGCAGACAGCAAACCGCCGCCAAGGGCGCTACTGGCAATCTCAAAATAGTTGCCGTTAAACAAGGTGATTGCCACCAGCGCGCCGGTATAGGCTCCCGCATTAAAGCCGATGATATCGGGGCTGCCTAAAGGGTTACGCACTAATGATTGAAATATTGCGCCACTGATACCCAGAGCCGCGCCGAAAATTAGCGCCATTACCGCTCGGGGCAGTCGCCATTGGTTGACAATAATATTCGCCGCGCCACTGGTGTGGCCGAATAGAGCATCAAGTACCTGTTGAGGAGATAACGATAAAGTGCCGATCATCAGTGCCAGTAGGGCACCCAATAAGCAGGCCAGAAGCAGCAAACTGCTCACTATCAGATTACGAGGCTGGATGCGCAGATTTATCGGGCCATCAGGGCGGCCGAATAGCCAAAGTGAAGTGGCTGGTTTCATAGTGCGGTCATCCTTTGGTTACTTCGAACCAGCCAGATCAACAAAGGTGCGCCAATAAACGCGGTGACGACGGAAACCCGTAATTCCCCGGGAACCAAAAAACGGCCCACAATATCAGAGACTAATAACAGAATAGGCGTCATTACCAGTGTGAAAGGTAGAATCCAACATTGATTCGGCCCGACAATCCAGCGAGCAATATGCGGTACCATCAGGCCAACAAAGGCGATAGGGCCGACGGCGGCGGTAGCAGCGCCACAGAGTAAGGTCACGGTGACTACCGTCCAAAATTGGGTTTGTGCAATGCGCGCGCCAATGGCGGCGGCCAAATCTTCCCCCATATGCATGGCATTGAGTGGGCGAGCCAGCAGCAAGGCTATCACGCAGCCGATAGCAATTGCTGGTGCTACCGCCATCACCACCGACATATTGCGAATATCCAGAGAACCGGCTTGCCAGAAGCGCACCTTGTCGTAGACCTGCGGATGAGTCAGTGAGATGCCGGTGGTAATCCCCAGTAACACCGCGGCGATAGCCACGCCAGAAAGTGTGAGGCGCAGGGGATTCACTCGCCCACCTCCCAGGGTACCCACCCAATACACCACCAACGTGGTGACCATGGCACCGATAAACGCCGAGATCATATAGCCATGAATGGCCTGAACGCCGAACACCGTAATCCCTATCACTACGGCAAAGCTGGCTCCAGCATTAACGCCCAGAATTCCAGGATCAGCCAGCGGGTTGCGGGTCAGTGCTTGAATCACTGCACCCGATAGCCCCAACGCGGCACCGGCAAGCACCCCAATTAGCGTGCGAGGCAGACGTGATTCTAAAATTAAAATACTGTCGGCGCTGTTGTGCTCCCCCAACAAACTCTGCCAGACCACCGAAAAAGGGATGGCTTTGGCACCGAGCATCAGGCTGGCGGCCATCACCAGTAGCAAGACAACAATGCTGAGTAACAGTAAAAACCCACGGTGGGGCGGGGCGGGTTTCAGCGATTTCAATGAAGATGGATTTGGGGAATCAGTGGCTGACATTGTAACTCTTCTTTAACAAATGATTATTGTTATCGTTTTGATTATCATTATTATTTGTTTGATGTATGTTAACACGACTTATTATGGGAATGCATCGGCAAAATCAGCTGACTTACCCTATTTCTGGCAGCAATATTTTCAACTTTCTATTTTTCATAACCATGGCAGGTAATTCTTACCAACATTAACGGATTAAACAATCATGGCAAAATCGCCAATTCTTTTAGATTTCAGCCTGTTAAAGACTAACGCTAACTTTCGTGCCGTATTTTTTGCCCGCTTTATTTCGATATTAGGGCTTGGGATGCTGACGGTTGCGGTGCCGGTACAGATACAAATGATGACCGGATCTACCTTGCAGGTCGGGCTGGCAGTGACTTTAGATGGCATAGGGATGTTTATTGGCCTGCTGCTGGGAGGAGTGCTGGCAGACCGGCTTGACCGACGTAAGCTGATTTTATTCGCGCGCTTTACCTGTGGTTTAGGTTTTATTGGCTTAAGTTTCAATGCGTTTTCCGCTACCCCTTCGCTGTGGGTACTGTATGTATTAGCCGCCTGGGATGGGTTCTTTGGTGCATTGGGCATGACGGCGCTGATGGCGGCTACACCGTCATTGGTCGGACGCGAGAATCTGGCCGCCGCAGGGGGATTAAGCATGTTAACCGTGCGCTTTGGCTCGGTTATCTCTCCAGCGATTGGTGGCTTGGTTATTGTGTATGGCGGAGTGGGTTGGAACTATGGCATTGCCGCCGTGGGGACGATGTTAACCTTGTTGCCGCTATTGAGACTGCCTGCAATGAAACCGGCAACTCACCAGCATGAGCACCCGCTACGGGCATTAGCCACCGGGATTTCGTTCGTTTTTAGCCATAAAGTGGTGGGTTCCGTGGTGTTGCTGGGGACGTTGGTCAGTATGATTGGGGCGATTCGAATTCTGTTCCCGGCACTGGCGGAAAATACCTATCATGTTGGGGCTTCACAGATTGGTTTGATGTATTCCGTCGTGCCACTCGGCGCGACGATTGGGGCTTTCACCAGTGGCTGGGTGAATCAGGTTCGACGCCCCGGAGTGGTATTGATGTACAGTTCGATTGCCGCCTTTTTAGCTATCGGCACCTTAGGATTAACCCATAATTTCTATCTGGCGCTGCCCGGTTTATTGCTGTACGGCTATCTGGGTTCGATTAGCGGATTACTGCAATATACCTTGGTACAAACCCATACGCCGGATGCTCTACTGGGGCGGGTAAATAGCTTGTGGAATGTGCAGTTTGTTGCCGGTGAATCATTCGGTGCCTTGGGGCTAGGTGTGCTAGCGAAAGTCATGGCGCCGGCGCTCAGCGCTCTGACTTTTGGTGCGGCGGCAGCGGTATTGGGCGGCATAATCGCCGTCTGCGGCGGTACATTACGTAGGGCGACTATGGGGGGCGAGGGGGAAGACAATAGTGCGGATGAGGTCGTCACGGACTAGCTTACAGGGTAGCGGTCTGGGCGCTATGTTAGCTGACTGAGTTAACCGCCCGCTGCATAATATTGCGGCGAAATAGACTCGGGGAAGGTTCACTCCCCGAGTGTCGGTATCGCACCGAACTTTACCTGCGATTTGAATAACTAAACTGTTTTACCAACGTCAGTTCGCCGGGGTTACGCATCGGTACAATCACCATCTCCTGCTTCTCATTGCTGGTCCCTTCCTCAGTCACGATAGTGATTTGCGCCGTGGTCAGAATGTCGCTACCACGGCCACCGTAATAGTTTACGTACACTAGATATTGCCCACTATCCGGTGCTGGCGAAGAGAAAATCTCCGGGCCAAAACCAGTGGTGACATCCATATCCAGCGCCCCACCATTTTGCAACTGTCGGCCACCATACCAAGCATGCTGACCATCGGGAGTGACCACATGCAGGTCGAGATCGGTGTTATCGGTATCCCATGACAGCACAATCCGTAGGCGCGCAGGGATAGCGCCGCTGCCTCTTTTAGCATAAAACTGGGTACGATGTGCCGCAGTGCGATCAGGGCTACGAACTTCGACACTGTTACTGCCTTGGGAGAAGATATAAGGCCGTTTAAAATCGCCCTCGTCTTCAATTTTGAGCGGCATACTGACGCCATTAACAATCAGCCTACCCGGCTCTTGTCTGGCTTCATCCTTGGGCTTTTGAAAACCTTTTATCTGACCACTGATCAGCGCTTGTGCCGACTGGTTGGCGGGCGTATTCACTGACGCGGCCGGATAGTTAACCTGCTGGGTAAAATTGGCCCCTTCACCTGAAGTGTCATGCCACCCGGCGACCGGCGTATCAATCACCACATTTTGCGCTGCCATCGCCGATATAGCGGGCACCAGCAACACTAGCGAACACATCCTGTATAGCAAGCGAGTAATCATAGTGTAATCCTGAAAAACATAGAGTCCTTTGATGACGATCCTAGCGCTATCGTCTTATTCCAATAAAAGGTGACGGGCAAGTTGCTCAACAAAGGCTTCATCCTGACCATTAGGATGAGCCGCAAAAGCCAAGTGTAAGTATTCATGGGCCAGATCTAACCGATCTTGCAATGAGTAAAGATCCCGTACATAGATACGGCCATACATACGATCAACATGGGGTTTACCTGAGAGTAAACGGCAGACTGTAAACTGCTGTAGTGGTGTATAGCCCGGCTCACTGTACAGTTTCTCGCGCCAACGCCGCTGCTGTGCAGCTAACCAGACTTCAGCCTCTTTCAGCGGCTGGCACAATATTTCCGGCTTATCCCAACGCCCCAAATTAGCCCTTGGAAAAGCCTGTGCGAGGATGGCGTCATAGCGCAGTCCCTGTTGGGCCTGAGAGACAGCTAATTGCCAAGACAAGCGGTTATTGCCCGCTTGATTGAGATGATAGTTGACCGGTGATCCCGCCAGCACCAGATCGGCAGTCCAGGCCGCGATGGCTAATGTTGCCGGTGAGGCGGGGGTAGGAGCCACTCGCTGGCTGGCGCTACTGTCGGTCATTAGCAAGCAATCACCGGAGCGGCTGGCATTTTGTAATAGATAACTGCGGATCGCTATCGCCAACGCTTTTGCTGCTTCGGTGGGCTGCGCTGCGGCTTCTCGTTGCAGCACGCGCGCCACATACTCTTCGCGATCCAGACGCGCAGTCAGGATGAAATCATCACCATTTTTTTGTAGAAAAAGTTCACCGCGGCTCTCAATGGCCAAGTGGTTGCCGTTGCGAAACTCAACGTCATACTTTCCTTGTAAAACACCCACCGAGACCGGGGATTGCTCGCTGTAGCGGCGCAGACTGGCGATGGGATAACGGTCAAACAGCTTCACGACCACGCAGACTTTGCGGTCTGTAGGAGAGGCCAGCGGTAACACTGAATTCAATATGTCTGCATAATTTTGCACGATGGTTTTACTGGTGCCAGCTCCGCCCGCCCAAACCGGGGTGCCATCGTTCAACCAGCCAGCAAACCCACCCTGACGCTGAGTGGGGTCTTGGTCATCCAGCCAGCTCCAGGTTTTGATTCGCAGCCGGCTGCCTAGCGCACCAACCAAGTTGCCACCAGCAGCCAGTAGTACATCGAGCAACACATTACGTGCCTGCTGCTGTGCGGGCAGTGAGGCTAATACCGTCAGCAACTGAGTGACCGGAACTTGGGTGCTCGGCTGTAGCTGTGTTAAGTCCCGTAACCACTCAGGGCTTTGCTGCTGTTGCCAATAGTTGGACCACTGCTGTGGCTCCAAATGCAGGCGTTGGGGGCTGAAATAAAGCCCGCAGGATTGCACCAAAGCCCGATCGCGGGTGATGGTCTGACCCACTTTACAGCAGTAAACTTCTTCCTGTGGCTGGCTCCCATTACACTGATACTCAGCTTCTTGTTGCTGAGTATCCACCAGATACGCATAAACAAATAGCTTCCAGATGCTCCCCAATGGCGTGGTCAGTTCAGCCGGTAGCGGTTGCTGTGAAAGCTGCCGGTTCTGGCTTAAGGTCAGCAGAGTATCTTGCTGACCATCGCGCAGGGCCAACTGTAATCTCGACTCTGCGCCAAAGACCGTCACGGGTATCAACAACAACAGCCACCACCAACGGAACATTTACTTCACCACCAGAGTATTTAAGGCGCTGCCACTTTCTGTTGCTGCGTCTTGTGGCGCATACATGCGCGAATAACGGATGGGTGGCAGCACAAACTGCCCTTTCTGTGAGAAGCGCACCAAATGCTGATAAACCTTGGAATCTATCAATTCATCAACCGGTACCACATAAGAGAGCTGACCCATTTCATTGTGCGCTTTCTCAATCGGTACTGCGCCCTTGTCACTCAGACCCGCCACTTGTATACCCCAAGTGGTACGTTCGATATCTGCCCCCGGAGGCAAAGGCACTTCTAATAGCATGTAGCGCTGAGGTGTCGCAGACTTATTCACTAACGTCACCTCATCGAGATACAGCGCATCGCTGGAAAGTGCCTCTCCTGCAGCGACTGGTTTCACCGTAAACTCAAAGGCCTTATCCCCAGGGATCAATTGCAATAAGCGATGCTGGATCTCCACCTTTAATGGCTGTTTATGGCTATCGGCGGCGGCAGTTAGTGGCAAGTTAAAGCTCAGCGAGGCCTCAAGCGGCTCAGCCTGATCCGCGGGTAACTCAACCGCCGCTAACGTGCCTTGCCCTTGCCACTGCCAGTAACGTTCCCCCGTCGCGGCCTGTTGCAGCCGCCAGCCTTCACCCGGATTAAAATGAACCGGTGGTACGGTGGTACCGAGTGAGTTATAGATCCACGTCAAGGCCAATGCCCGCTCCGGCCCTTGCTGTGCTGGCATCAGTTGCTGCAATAACCAGGCCACTTGCGGGGCATCGGCACTGCGAGTCCGCCATATTGCGGCATAAGCAAACGGATGTTCACTGAACGAGATAAACTCTTGGCTTTGACGCAATGCTTGCAACTCTTGCTCTGACAGTGTGTAACCGGGCATCTGTTGTAATAACGAATAGGTCAGTGCCTGCGCCACGGCTAGGCCTAATTTGGAATTAGGCGCGGTCATCACCAAGCTATCGGTTTCGGACAGTGATGCCCCTGATTCGGCTTGCGCGTGAGGGAACGAATCCGCCAATCCTTGTAGCAAGCTGCTGACTGGCAGATGCATATCATGGGCGAATGTCAGTAGCAGAGCGCGATGGAGCAGTGGCATCTCTTCAGCCTGCTTCGCATACAGCTCCAAGATTCGCTGCCAGTGTTCTGCCGGTAATGTCATGCCCAATGCTTGGCTGGCATACCAATCGGCATAGTAGGCATAGGCGGTCAAGAAGGCATCGCCATCACCGTCCTCACCCCACCAAGTGAAAGTGGCTCCCGGCCCGGCCATCTGTACTAACCGCTGGCGGTTGTTCTGCATGATTTGTCGTAAAACATTCCCCCGCTGCGCATCTTCTTTGGCCAACATGTTGTAAGCCAAGCTGAGAGGCAACAAACGGCTGGCGGTATTAATCACTCCGCCGAAAGGCTCATTGAGCAGGTCATCCAGACTGTTACGGAACATGGATTGCGCATCGCCATTGAGGCGCAGACGAATGTCATCAGTATTGGCTGGCAGATTGAGTTTATTGCTCCCCGCCTGCAGTCGAATATCCTGCTGTTGCGGCACTGGCCAAGTGCTGTCGAGCACATTCAGGTCAACACTCAGGCTATCTTGTACCTCGCCGTTTTTCACCACTTCGGATGTCCAGCGGCCAGATTGCATCGCAGCGACCGGCTGAGATATGTAGTTCACCCCTTCATGCAGTGATACCGTTTGGCTCATGCTGCTATCACCATATTGGGTACGCAGCTCTACCTGTTCTGCTTGTTGGTTCTGATTGAAGATAAACACGCCCGGCAGTGGATGGTCGCCTTTACGGAACTGTGTCGCGCCACTCCATTTCAGATAAAGTGGTTTTTCCGACCGGACAAAATGCTGCTTCTGACCCACTTGCCCCTGTGCATTCTGCGCCCGCACTGTAATGCGCCAGCGAGTCAAAGAGTCTGGCATGCGGAAGCTGAATGTCGCTTTACCATTGGCATCAGTGACAATATCTGGTTGCCATGCCGCAGTATCAACATCTTCACGCCGTGGACGTTCAAGCACTTTGACACTGCGATCGCTGCGATTTGCTGCACCGGGCGCTCGTGGCACGCCGGGTAGCGCCAAGTCGTAAGCAATAAACGACAGGCTGGTACTGGTACGCACATTGTTGCGTCGTGGGTGATAGAAGAATTGGTCGATAGTGGGCGCTATCTCTGGCTGCAAGGCATAAATCATCTCATCGACGACACTGACGGTGAGATGAGCCGACAGAGGCTTGCCGGCAAACTGAGTATCTAAGGTGACGTTTACGTTTTCGCCGGGGCGATAAATATTTTTGTCTGTTTTAACCGTGATATCGATACGCGGTATCTCCACCTTGATTCCGGCGTTTTGGAAACTATATTGCCCGCCTTTGCTGTACAGCACGGAGAAGGTCATATTCGGCGCAAAGCTATCCCGTACTGCGATTTGCGCTAAATATTGGGTATCGCTTAAGCGCTGCGCTTTAATCCACTCCGCGCCAGTTGAGAGCAGTGCAATGTTCTCTACTTTGTCGCGCTCCAGTGTGAGCAAAGCTTGCTCCACCGGCTCCGGGAAGGTGATCAGCGCCTGAGCCACTTCGCCTAACTGATATTGCGACTTGTCCATCACGATTTCGACACTCCCTGGCACTGCTTTCCCACCTGGGCCGCTGACAAAGTGGCTGATGGCCCCCAAGATCATGCCTTGTTCACTTTTCAAGGTGACGGTGTAGGTGCCGGGTTGCTGGAATGTAATGGCAAACGGGTGGTTTTCGACCTGCAACTGGGCGCTTTCAACTTTACGGTCTTCCAGACGCATCCACTCAAAAATCGCCGGATGGTCGCCTCCCGAGAGTTGATTGACATAGCTGAATGACACCTTTTCATTGACGCGGCTAAAGCGCTTTGGTGTGCTCAGGGTGTAGCGCGAAACGCCGCGTTCAATCAGAATTTCCCGCGTGGTTTTGACCCGATAAGCCGCTCCATCGCTGGCAAAAATAGTCAGCAGATAGCGACTCGGTTTATCCGCTGCAGGCAGATCCAATTTGGCATGACCTTTACTGTCGGTGGTCAATTGCGCTGTTTTCAGCTCAACAGGGAATTTCCCCTGATATTGCAGATCGTTACCGACCATCGAAAGTTGCTGACTATACAAGCTCAACTCCAGATCTGCATTCGCCACCGGCCTGCCATCGGGGTAGAGCAAAACAAGTTCGCCATTCACCGGTTCATTGGTACGAAAATCCGGTTTGGCGGTGACCAGTGAAATTTCGAAATGTGGCTTGATATAACTGGCAACACGGAATGAGCTGCTGTAAACCTGACCGTTGTAGATTGACCGTAACTCGTAGCCACCTGCCACTGCATTCTCTGGCAGTTGAAAACGTCCTTGCGCCCCGGATTGACCATCAATAGGTAAATTCAAGGTTTGCAATGTCGCTCCATTGGCATCCAAAACGGTTAAGCTCAGCGAACCTGATTTCAGTGCGACGGAATCCAGTGCATTTTTGAATTCGCGCCCAACGAGTTTAACCTGAACCCAATCACCCGGGCGGTAGAGTGGGCGATCGGTAAAGGCATACAGTTTGGTGTCATAAATCTCACTGTCGTAATAGAAGTTTTCAGAGACAAACACTCCACCTTCACTATCTTCCCCCATCACATACGAACGTTCGGGTGAGATATGACGTAAACTCAGCAAGCCACTTTTATCCGTCTGGCCGCTGCTCATCACACCTAGCCCATCACTCCACAGAATTCGCGTCCCTGCGACGGCCTGCCCGTCATTGCGGCCCACCGTCCACACCAGCAGTTCGTTGCCCGAAATTTTATTCATGGCGACAGTATTGGAGACAAACACCACGGTAGTGGCCCGATGCTGGCCTATCAGTGCCTCGACTAAATATAGCCCCGGTTTTAAGGTGCCTAACGGAATGTAGACATTGCCCGGTACCGGCTCCACAAAATTGCTGGATGAGCCCTGTACGTTAGTGTGCTCAGGGGGCTGGATAGGTTTCGCTTCCCAAATGGGGTAACGGAACTGGCTGATTAATGGCAGATTTTTCAGCGGAGCGAACTGCGGTTGTACAGTGAATTTAGGCTGTGAATTCAGCACATTGCCCATTTTCAGCTCTGGTAGCGCGTCCGTAACTTCTTGCCGGGTATCAAAAGAAAAAGCGCGCTGCATGACACGGCGCGATTTGCCGTACCAGTTATCCCAAAGATAAGAGAGTGTGTTGGATAAGCCTTCTCCCTTATATTGGCTTTCGATCATAATGCGATGAAGGTTTTTCTGTTTTTTCAAAAACTCCATCGGCTTATCAATACGATATAAGCGGATATCAGCGCCGCCATATTGCTCGGCGTCAAAGCGACGAAAATCACGCCCCGGAGCTTCCAGCCGTACTTTGGCAACTTCATCACTGGCAAAGCTGCTATCAGAGAGCAAAAAGAAAGATTGTTGTGGAACATTATAATTGCTCGCCGGAAGTTCGCCTTCGGCGTAAGCCACAGTGAAGGGAATGAACAGCGCCATCCCCAGCAGCCATTTTTGGCACATATGCGAAAGAATTTTCATCGTGATAGGAAACCTAAGCGATAAATGCCAATGAAGTTGGGGTTCGATTCGTCGGGTATCCATCGGGTATCCTTCCATTTCATCAATTGTTGCATGCTCACTGCACGCATTCCGTTATCTGTCGAAGTCGAAGAGCCAGTGTGATAGGCGATATAGCGCCCCATCCAGATCATCAAATGTTGATCATCGCCTTGATCAAAAAACAATAGATCGCCCGGCTGCGCCTGATTGAGTTCTCGGCCGATCAGTTGGCTATTAAATTGGATCAGCTTGATGGCATCCACGTAGGGGCCTTGCTTATTGCCGCCTTGCTGCCAGCGTTGAGCAAACAGGCGCTGCTGTGGGCTGATATCCAATTCAGGGGGAAGGTAGCGGTTGGATAAACCATTCGCCCGCAGCCATTTGCTGTCATGAACTTTCAGTGACTCATTGGCCGCAAAACGTACCAGTCCGGCACAGTCCTGTTGATACCAGCGAGCGCTTGGCCCCTGGCGCAACTGCTCTTCAGCGATACGTACAAACCATGAACGAAATAGGCTGGATTGCTCAGACGTCAGTGGCGAAACCGGCTCATCAGCCAAGCTACTTCGGCTAAAAAGCATGATTCCAAGCAAACATAACAGGCCAAAAGTGGCGGGTTTGACGGTCATAGTTCCTGCCATTTCAGTGGCAACCACTGCCAAGACTCATTGAGCTCGGTATCAGCAGGCAGAATTAAGGCATAACGTTGTTGTGCGGCTAATGCACTTAATTTGGGTAACAACAAAGTTTGTGCGGCGTTATAAAATATGGGTTCGACATTCTTTGGCAGGCTGGCGAATACTTCCTGCTTAAATAATTCAGACAGCGCTTCGGGGGCCATGTAAACCGGCACCACGGCTTGTTGTGGCAACACATCTGCAATGGGGGGGAAGTTTTTATCTAGCGTTTGCAACGCCTTATTCACCAGTTTGTCATCCAGAGAGAACAACAGGATTTGACCATGTCGTGCCAGACTGACACGGAAGAACTGGCTGCCCAGCAGACTGTCTTGATCTTTGGCATCACTCGCAGGGTACTGACCATAGCGGGAACTGACTTCTCGTTGCCACAGATGTCCGTGATGATTTGCGGTAGCTTCCACGGGAATAGGCTGTTTTTCTCTGGCGCCGATCACCTTGGTAAACATGCCTGCCAAAGTTTCATCGGTTTGCGCATTGGCCGTTTGTTCTAACTGGCTGACAAATAACGGTGTATACAGATGCGAGTCAGCATACCAACATAAGCCGCTGGCCCTATTTAATGCCAATGGGAAGTCTGCCGCGCTTTTGCTGTCGATGGCATCAATACGTTGGAACAAATACTCTGGCACACTTTGCGATACAGGCAGCGCCACACAGAGGCTGGCCCCCATTGGCATGGCTTGCCAAACCGGAGAGAGATCAAAACTGCTATTTTCTCCTTGTTGTTTATCATTCAGCGCCAAATAGCTTTGCCAACCTTGCGGCCCCATCTCGAAACGTACACCGGCAAATGCCGGAATAAAACGCTGGTAACCAAAGCCTAGATAGTTCGCACTGACCGAAATTCGGTGGGCTAAAGGCGAGGTATTTTTAGTGGATTCTGATCCCGCCTCACTTGCCCCTGCACGATTTTTCAGGCCAAAACTTTCAGGCCACGGATTCGTACCACTCAATAATATGCTGGTTATCTGAGTAGAGTCCTTGGAAGGAGAATCCTGGTCATACAGCATGTCGATATCGGAAAACAGCAAAAGGTTATCGCCGTGGCTGGCAAAAAATAGCTGTTTATTGCCCCCATAATGCCACTGGTAAACGGGAATCGCTTCACTGCCGACTTTCAGTTGTGAAAAGTCGGTGATTTCCAGTTGTGTATCTTCTGCTGCGGCCTTCGCCAAGGGTTCTAGCAGGCGTGTCAGGCCACCGCGCTTGATCACTGCCATAAAGTGATTCAACTTGCCAAGATCATCATGCCAAAGGGCTATATTGGCTGGCTGGTCGAGCAGCATTTCCAGGAAATTGTCACGCAGAGTTAAATCATGCTCGAAGGCAATTCTGCGCAAGCTGCCAATTAAACCTAGGCGGTCAGCATTATTCTCATAATAGAAGACAAAATCTTCTGTAAGAGTGGCTCGCAAGAAGGGAATAGTGAGTAAGTCATTGGGTAATTTACTCAGAGATTCGCTTTCGATGAGCACGTCAGGATGATGTAAATCAACTTTCAGATTATTATGCCAAACGAGTTGACTTGGCGGCTGAATATAATGTTCAGCGAACCCAATTCGTTGAATTCCCCATGCAATAGCAGAGACAGCCAAAATAGCTCCCGCAGCCCAAAGTCCATATTTGATAAAGCTCTTCCTTGCAGCAGGCGCTGCGTTTTTATTTTCAGCAGTCATTCAGCTGTTCCACATAAAACATTAAATTTATACCCGATGAATCCCGCAAGACGGCCTATCACACCCCAGTGAACTGCCAAGCACTGATCCATAGCAGTGGCTGTAATCGCCAGCAATGCCGCAGTATAAAGGGCTGGGGGGTAATGTGAGGTTTTATTAGATACGTGGCGAAGAATTAAATCAATAACTATAAGAGATAACGTGGTGGTGACGTGATCCTATACCCTGTTTTCTTTCTTTTATTTATAGCAATAAAGGCTGATGATATTTAATTGCCATAATATAAGATATTTCTTGGTTATATTTTTCGTTGTTTATCAATTGCCAAATAAATATAAATGTCGAGTGCTATTTATATTTTGGTATTTAAATCTTTGCTTCGGTATATGTGTGGTGAGTTATGTCGATCGTTATAAAAATATTTCATGCCAGTTGCAAATAGTAAGGAGGACAAATTCGTCCTCCCATACCCAAGATTATGGCTTTGCCTTAAACATCGTCTCAATCCGCGCTAACAAATTACTCGCACTATAATAATCTAGGCGGAATGTATCATAGCCTGCAGCATAAACTCGATTGTGTTCAATTGCTGGGATATGAGCTAAAAATTTATTACTTTTCAAGGCATCTATCGCCGGTTGATCACCAGAAAACAGCAAAATAGTCTCGCCGTTAAGACCTTCGGCTAGCTTCTCTCCGCCCAGTTGGATGATATCTTTGCGGTGCCCCATACTGGTGTTGCCCTTCACTGCGTCAGGAACTTCTGCCAGTGTGAAGCCCAGCTCCTGCAACAATTTTCCCTGTGCGGAATTTTCGGTCCACAAATTGGCGGTGCTGCCCGCAGCCTGATAGACAAATGCTGAAGTCGGTTGTGGTGGCAGAGTAATATTCTGCTTTACCTCATTGAGCCGACGAGTGAAATTATCAATCACTTGCTGGGCATCAGCTTCATGCCCGGTTGCTTGTCCCAGTGCTATGGCCAACTCTTGCCAGCTTTTGTCATCGTAATTAATCACCAGAGTGGGGGCGATTGCTGACAATTGCTCATATAACTTCAATGCCGAATCTCCGCCAGTGGCAGAAATGATAATCAAATCTGGATTCATACCCGCAACAGCTTCGGCATTAGGTTCTGTCTGGTACATAGGAACGAGTTTTTTAGCTTGTGCAACATCTGACCATTGGGTAAAGAAACCTTGATGATCGGCGACTGTGGTGTCGGGCACCGTCGCCCCAGTAGCAATTACCGGCGCATTGATCGCCAGCAAAGTACCGGTGATGGTAATGCTGGTGGACACAATACGCATTGGCTGATGTGTCAGTGTCACCGGGCCTTTCGCCGTTTCCACGGTACGCGACCATGTAGATGTGTTTTCACTGTCTGATGGAGAGGCTTGCTTACCTGTTGTTTCTTCAGCCGGTTTACAGCCGGATAAGCAGAAAATAAGGCTCAAAATCCCCAAGCCAGTCAATACTGAACGGAATTTTTTGTGCTGAATATGATGGATACCAAGGGACATAATGGCGTTTTCTCTTCCTATTTGTACCCGTCATTTTTCAAGTTGCAGGTGTGCTGGTTGCCCCTGTTGTTTGAGCCACATATTGATTCAAACTCGTCGGGATAACCCCTTTACTGCCTTCCTGCACTCTGAAATCTATTAGGTACATATTAGTAATGGTTAATAATAATATCTTTACATTGATTGACAATGTGAATACTTAGTCGTAATTTATCACGCACGAAAGGGAATGATAGTAATTATTATTTAGATTACTATTCACATCGCAGTGGAGGTCTCTGTGCGATACAGCAACTCTGAAGAACATGGCAGCTCTGAAGAAATGCCCGTTAATTCGCCGTTTTCAGCCGTACCCTCAGCATTTTTATTCACTTCAAGACACCAGAGTATCAAAACTCAGGGTATCTTCGAGCGAATTCATCAAGCAGCACAAGGTCATGCTGGTAATGATAATTCTCTGCAAAATACCTTAAAACAGGCATTTCAGCGTGCACGTCATGCCGGGCAGCAACAACCTATCATTGTTGGGGCAATTCCTTTTGATGCCAGTCAGGCATCGTGTTTATTTGTACCAGAACATTATCAGCTTTGTGATCGACAAGCTTTGGTCGATGCAGCGCAAGTTGTACATCGCAGCCCCGTGGCTGTAGGTGCAGTGCGCAGTTTGCCGGATGAAAGTCAATTTAAACAGTGTGTTGCTGAGGCGGTTTCGGCTTGCCAGCGCGGAGCAATCCATAAAGTTGTGCTTTCGCGCATTCTGGAAATTGATACTGATAGCCCGGTTGATAGTGATCAGGTTATGAATCATTTACTGGTCCAAAACAGCGCAGCACACCACTTCCGGGTGCCTTTGGCTGATGGTGGGGTACTGCTTGGGGCTAGCCCTGAATTATTGGTACGTAAGCATCAATCTGGCGTCTATACCAATCCATTAGCTGGGTCGGCAAAACGTCAGGTTGATCCGCAGGATGATTTGGCTATCAGTCAGACGCTATTGGATTCCGCGAAAGACCAATATGAACATCGTCTGGTTATCGATGAAATTCGCCGCTTGCTGGCACCGCATTGCCGCACTCTGAATATTCCCTCACAACCTTCATTGATTAACACTGCTGCACTATGGCACTTATCTTCCGCCATCAGTGGTGAGTTGGAAAACCCGGATATGCCGGTGTTGGAACTGGCGAATTTGTTGCATCCGACTCCCGCTTTGTGTGGTTTACCCACACAAAAAGCCCGGCAGTTAATCAACCAACTGGAGCCCTTTGATCGCGGTTTATTCAGCGGGATTGTCGGCTGGTGTGATGAGCAGGGTAATGGCGAGTGGGCGGTTATCATCCGCTGTGCCACTGTGCATCCGACTCAGGTTCGATTATTTGCCGGTGCGGGCATTGTTGCAGCTTCACAGCCCGCGCTGGAATGGGCAGAAACCGAAGCCAAATTGGGCACCATGCTCAATGCTCTGGCGATTAGACCTTCAGGAGAGCAGCCATGAGCATCGAATTTACCCGCTGGCCAGATGAATTTGCCCGCCGTTATCGCGAAAAAGGCTATTGGACTGATCAGCCGATGACCGAGATTTTAGCCCGTCAATGCCAGATACGGCCTGATGCGACGGCAATCATTTGTGGTGAGCGCCATATCAGCTATGCACAATTCGAGCAGGCCGCCCAGCGGTTGGCTGTTCGCCTGACAAAGCTTGGCTTGCGGTGTGGCGATACGGCTTTGGTTCAACTGCCCAATTGTGCCGAGTTTTATCTGGTCTATTTCGCATTATTAAAAATGGGTGTTGCGCCAGTTAATGCCCTGTTCAGCCATAACCGATTGGAATTAAATGCGTATATTGAACAGATTCAGCCGCGACTGCTGATTGCTCATGCTGGTCATAGTCTGTTTGCTGAGGGGGATTATTGCACCCAGCTACAACAAAAAGTGCCAATGCTGGACGTGGTGATTGTGGCGGGAAATACCGATTATGCCCAATCGCTGGAAGCACTGCTGTATGCCGATGAATCAGATGATGAAGCCGCAGAGTTTCATCCATCAGCGGCTGACTGCGTGGCTTTTTTCCAGCTTTCTGGTGGCAGCACCGGCACGCCAAAACTGATCCCCCGCACTCACAATGACTATTACTACAGTGTGCGCGCCAGTGCGGAAATCTGTCAGCTCGATGAACACACCCGCTACCTCTGTGCCTTACCGGCAGCCCATAATTATCCGCTAAGTTCACCGGGAGCCTTAGGCATTTTCTATGCGGGCGGCTGTGTAGTGTTAGCGCCTGATCCAAGTGCCATGAGCTGCTTCCCACTGATTAAACGTCATCAAATTACCTTCACTTCTTTGGTTCCGCCCGCGGTGGCCCTGTGGTTACAGGCTGCGGAGCATTTTGCTAATGACTTGGCCAGTTTGCAGGTATTGCAGGTCGGCGGTGCGAAGCTCAGTGAGTCATTGGCGCGACGTATTCCACAGATTCTGGGTTGCCAATTACAGCAGGTGCTGGGCATGGCGGAAGGGTTGGTGAATTACACCCGCTTTGATGACAGTGACCACCTGGTGTTCACCACTCAAGGCCGCCCTATCAGTGAAGATGATGAAATCAAAGTGGTTGATAGCGCCGGGGTAGCTGTCGCTGTCGGTGAAGTTGGCGCGTTGGTCACTCGTGGCCCCTATACCTTCCGTGGCTATTACCGTAGCCCAACCCACAACGCCAATGCCTTTGATAACGAAGGTTTTTACTACTCAGGCGATTTGGTACAGATGACTGAAGAAGGCTATTTACGGGTCGTCGGGCGAGAGAAAGATCAGATTAATCGGGGTGGTGAAAAGATTGCCGCGGAAGAGATTGAAAACTTGCTGGTGGCCCATGACGGCATTATTCACGCGGCGTTGGTTTCAATGCCAGATGAAATAATGGGGGAGAAAAGCTGTGCTTTTATTGTCACCACAGATGCCGGTCTGAAACCGGTCACATTACGCAAATATCTGCGTGAGATGGGAGTGGCTGATTTCAAATTGCCCGACCGTTTTGAAATGGTTGCCAGTCTGCCTGTTACGCCAGTCGGCAAGATAGATAAAAAGCGGCTACGTCAGGATATTCAAGACCGCCTCAGTACGCTTAGCAAATAAGGATTTTATCATGGCTATCCCTGTTCTCCCTGCTTATGACCTCCCTAACGTGGGGCAATTTCCGGCCAATAAAGTGAATTGGCAGTTTAACCCGGCCCGAGCAGTGTTACTGATTCACGATATGCAGGACTATTTTGTCAGCTTTTATGGTGAGAATAACCCGTTGATACAGCAGGTTATCGCTAATATTGCTGCGTTGCGAAATTATTGCAAACAGCAGGGAGTCCCAGTTATCTACACCGCCCAACCCAATCATCAAAGTGCTGAAGATCGCGCGCTGCTTAATGATATGTGGGGCGCGGGTTTAAATAATCATCCGGCGAAACAGCGAGTGGTATCAGAGCTGACCCCAGATGAAGATGACGAAGTGCTGGTCAAATGGCGATACAGTGCATTTTACCGCTCGCCATTACGCCAAATCATGACGGACAAGGGCCGTGATCAGTTGGTCATCTGCGGTATTTATGGTCATATCGGGTGCCTAACAACGGCTACAGATGCTTTTATGCAAGATATTCAGCCATTTATGGTTGCTGATGCGGTTGCTGATTTCTCGTTGGATGAGCATTTGATGGCGCTTAAGTATGTGGCAACGCGCAGTGGGCGGGTTATTTTTACCGAGGAGATTGTGGCTCATGGGAATAAGCAAACCGCTAATTTCACTAAAGAAGAGCTCAAACAGCAGTTGTTGGCTCTAATTGATGAAAGCGCTGAAGAGTTCGATGCAGATGAAAACCTCATCGATTATGGTTTGAATTCAGTGCATATCATGGCGCTGGCTACACAATGGCGTCAGCAGGGAATTGAGCTGAGCTTTGTCGATTTAGCCAAAAATCCGAGCTTGAATGCTTGGTGGCAACTGCTGGAACAGCAGCGAGCGACCCGGACTGATAATTTGACCTTGGCAGGGGCAGAATAATGGCGGCAAATCAGATTTCATCCGCTAAAAGTATGCCAGCCGCCACGTTGGTTGCGCAGCTGGATTTTACCGGTAAACGTGTTTGGGTGACTGGGGCCGGGCAGGGGATTGGCTATCAGATTGCCTGTCAGTTTTTTGCACTAGGAGCGGACGTCGTGGGGCTGGATAAAAGCTTCCATGCTGACCCTACTTCGGCTGCTCAGGGCTACCCATTTACCACTGCATTGCTGGATATCAGTCACCCGCAGCAAGTAGAATTGGTGTGCCAGCATCTTCTGAGTGAAGTTCCACGTCTCGATATCTTGGTCAATGGTGCCGGCATCCTGCGCATGGCTGATACCGAGGAGCTGAGTCTGGAAGATTGGCAACAATGTTTTAATGTGAATGTTTCCGGTGCTTTCTATCTTTTACGTCAATTAATCCCGCAGTTCAAACAGCAGCGATATGGTGCGGTAGTCACTCTTGGCTCCAATGCGGCCCATGTACCACGTATCAAAATGTCTGCCTATTGCGCATCTAAAGCCGCATTAACCAGCTTGAGCCACTGTGTCGGGTTAGAGTTGGCGGCGTATGGGGTGCGGTGCAATCTGGTTTCACCCGGTTCCACCGATACCCCGATGCAGCGCGGTATGTGGCACAGTGAAGATGCCCAACAACAGACGATTGCCGGTTTCCCGCTGCAATATAAGTTAGGGATCCCTCTGGGTAAAATTGCCACACCGCAAGAGATTGCCAATACCGTCGTATTTCTGGCGTCAGATTTAGCTAGCCATATCACGATGCAAGATATCGTGGTGGATGGTGGTGCGACACTGTCGGCGTAATGGGCATTATTTTCTGCTCACAGGTTATTTGACCTTAATGTATTAAAAATAATGCTTGATGGATGATATTTGGAATGAATAACCTGACAGCGCTCACTGTGACCGATTTGATCGAAGCACAGTGCTTACAGGTACCGGAGCATATTGCTGCTCAGCATTATATTAATGATGAATACGTCACCTATGCTCAGCTTAATCAGGATGCCAACCGTATTGCCGGTTGGCTGCATCAACAGGGCATCGGCCCGCACTCCTTGATTGGGGTGTTAACCTCGGCTGATCCCTATCTATTGGTTGCCATATTGGCAATCTGGAAAGCTGGCGCGGCCTATGTTCCTTTAGATAGCCATGCTTCATTGGCTCGCCTGACTCACTGTATGACGGATGCTCGTTTGGCGGTCATTCTGGGCTGCGGCTCTGCTGAGCAATTGTTACTCTGGCCTAATTGCCGCTATTTCGATATTTCTGCCCTTTCTTTTCGTCGGGCAATGCATTCTTGGTCTGCCGAACAGCCGCCGGTATTCATTCGTCGCCCAGAACAGCTGGCCATGGTGGTCTATACCTCTGGTTCTACTGGCATCCCAAAGGGCGTCATGATTGAGCACCGCGCGCTGGCGAATGTTTTACTGGATCATCAGCAGCGCCTTGGTGTTTGTGCGGAGAGTCGGGTTTATAACACACTGTCGCTGGCATTTGATGCGGGTAATATGGCCACCTTGCTGCCACTGATTGCCGGGGCGTGTTTAATCTCTGCGCTGGCCGACGTCAGTATGATTCATCAGGCTGAGGCTAGGTCAGCGACTCATTTATTACTACCGACCGCGTGGCTGACAGGCTTAAATCCCAATGATCTGCAAAAACTGTCGGTGATGATAGTTGGGGGGCAAGATTGCCCTCAAACTGAGGCCGAACGCTGGGCCGGACGAGTTGAACTGTACAATATGTATGGCCCGGCTGAATGTACGGTAACCGCACTTTGTGCCCGCTTGAAACCAAATAAGACAGTCAATATTGGTAATCCTATCAGCCAGATGCAGGCTTGGATACTTGATGAACTGGGCGCTCCGTGCCCAACAGGCACTGCTGGCGAGCTGTGTTTAACCGGTATTGGCTTGGCTCGCGGTTATCTTAATCAGCCACAACTCACCGCCAGCCGCTTTATTGATTGGCAGCAGCCCGATGGTCAGCAAGTACGTCTTTATCGCACTGGGGATAAAGCTTGCCAATGGGCTACGGGAGAATTCCGCTTTTTGGGCCGAATCGCAGATGAAGTGCATATTAATGGTTATCTGATTGATATTAATGAGATTGAATCTCAGCTTAGTCAGGTATGTCCTTTGCTTTCACAAGTGAGGGTGATGGTACGCCAGCAGGGGAAGACGTTATTGGCTTTTGCGACGTGCTCTTGCTCACTATCATGCTCACCGGAGCCTTGCCGAATTTTGGGCGATCTGGCTTGCCGGTTACCAGACTATCTGGTGCCACATCAATTGTATCTATTAACTGAAATGCCACTCACGGCGAATGGCAAGCTGGATGAGGCGCGGCTACTGACGCCGGAGTATTTAGCAAACCACTGAGCGGCAGGGCATTGCTTGTCTGCTTTACTCTCAATCTTTCTCAATGTTCCTCATTGGCCTTACAGGTATGCATCTAGTCGTCGCTCAATGCATAAAATGGTTATTCCCCCGGTTGTATTTCTTGACTTAAAAAATGGCAAAAGAATCAACATGAATAAATAGATAAATTCTGCTGTATATCGCACCTGATGGTTTGATATGAATTTTTGTTAGTTTTTTATTTATCGCGCCCAATCTTATTTAATAAGATATTTAATTCTGTTGTTGTAAAAAGAGCTAATGAGCTATCTGTAAATAAATTAATTAATAGGCTAACTATCCCAACACTTAATAGACATTCTGGTGCTGTATTTATATTCATAATAAATACATATTCTGCGGTAAACACTGAGGGTTGCTAATCATTTTTCGATCAAAATTAGCGATCGTTATTTACATTTTAATAGATGAAATCAATCAGTTAGTTATTATTGATCGGTCATCTTGATCTTTTGTATTGGTTTTATGCTATTTTGATGCCTAATCCTGATAATAAGCCTTTTTCCTTGCGGAAATTATCAGCGATAAACACCTTGAAATCTCAAGGAAATAAACTAAAAAAATAAAACACAGGGGTATTCCCGTGAATTTTCTAAAACATATCACCATCAGGATGGCGTTATTATCTATTCTTGTTATATTTTTGTTACTCTGGGGGGCGGTCTCCACCTTTACATTATTTTCACTTAACCAATTGACTCACTCCTTACAGCAGAGTTCTAGCCAACAGAAAAACATTAATATTATTAATCGTGGTAATGACCAATATTTCCGCGTGGTAACACGTTTGAGTCGTGCAGCAGCTTATCGTCAAAATGGGGCGGTTGCAGATGCTGATCGTGAATTAGCGTCGGCAGGTGTCGCCTTTAAAATTACTCAAGAAGCACTGGAGAAGTTTAAGCTGCAATCTCATGAAGGTATGGACCCTCCATTGACGGATAAAACCATCGAGAGCTGGTCAATATTGTTGAGTAAAGGGATTGAGCCAATGTTTAAGGCGGTGACCGAAAATCGCGTTGAAGATTATAACAAGCTGTTTAATAACGTTTATCCGCCATTAAGTCGCGAGTTTGGTGCAGCGGTGGAGAAATATAACTCTACCGTTAATGAGGCAACAGAAGCGGCAAGTGTGCGGGTTCAGTTATTAGTCGAATGGTGCCAACGAGCACTACTGGCGGCCCTAATTGCGGGGGTGATCATTTTATTCTTAACTGACCGTTACATCGTTGCCTACTTGGTGCGCCCGCTTAATTCCATTAAATTGCACTTTAAGCGTTTAGCTGAGGGGCAATTAGGCCGCCCAATGGCTGAGTTTGGCCGCAACTGTGTTGGGCAGTTAATCCCTTATTTGCGTGAAATGCAAAATAGCCTGGTGAATACAGTATCAACCATTCGCAATAGCACCGATGCGATTTATACCGGCGCAGGGGAAATTGCAGCAGGGAATGCCGACCTCTCTTCGCGTACAGAACAACAAGCTGCGGCGCTGGAAGAGACTGCGGCCAGCATGGAACAGCTGAATGCAACGGTAAAACAGAATGCAGAAAATGCCCATCAGGCCAGTAAGCTGGCGGAAAATGCTTCCACTACGGCACAAAATGGCGGGCGTATTGTCAATGATGTAGTCGCCACTATGAGCAGTATTACCGACAGTTCGCGGCGTATTGCCGATATTATTGGCGTGATAAACAGCATTGCCTTTCAGACGAATATTCTGGCATTAAACGCCGCGGTTGAAGCTGCACGTGCAGGCGAGCAGGGACGTGGTTTTGCGGTGGTTGCCAGCGAAGTTCGCAATTTGGCGCAACGTAGTGCACAGGCGGCCAAAGAGATTGAGGGGCTTATTAGTGAATCGGTATCTCGGGTCAATATAGGATCTAAACAAGTCTCAGAAGCCGGAGAAACGATGAACAGTATTGTTCAGGCCGTCACCAATGTGACGGATATTATGGGCGAAATAGCCTCAGCTTCTGATGAGCAAAGCCGAGGAATAAGCCAAATTGGTCAGGCAGTGGCAGAAATGGACGGTGTGACACAGCAAAATGCCTCTCTGGTACAGGAGTCAGCCGCCGCCGCAGCTTCACTCGAAGAACAAGCCCGTCAATTAACTGAGGCCGTTGCTGTTTTTAATCTGTCAGATAATGCTCAAGTGTCTTAATAGTGTCAAAAATAGAGATTAAAATTAAGTAATAGAAATTACTGTCGTAATAAAGAGTATAAGCCACCAGATTGTGCTGATTGTTGAGCCCACACTGGTGGCTTTTTATTGTCTATTAAAGATTTTTGATCATAAAAAAGATATAGTGAGCATGCTTTATGTCATCTCATAAATAATAAAAAACATACTTTTCATCAGGTTAAATAATAAATATGGCTTATTTTCGCGGTATTTTCTTTCTGTTGATGATGATTCTCTCATCATCCGCTTTTGCCATTAACTGCCAACGTGCCGCGACACCGGTTGAGTACACTGTGTGTAGTGATGAGGATTTACATTGGCTGGATCAGACATTCAGTGACATTTATCAGGCAATGCTAGTGAAATATGATACTGAAACTGTTTACCAACAGCGGCGAGCATGGGAAAAAGCCCTAAATAGCTGTACCAGTGATAGTTGTATTCAACGCGCTTATTTTCAGGGCATTGCTTCCATGTCTGATATTGATAAAAATTTCGGCTGGAGTGGTCAATGGTGGAATATCACCAAAGGGAATGACCGTGGCGGTATTATCAAAATTAATCGAGTCACAGAGTGGGGATTCAGTATTGATAGTAGTGCCTGGTCGGGTGAAAATGCGGGTAATTTCCGAGCAGAGGCCCGTAAAGTTGAAGGGCTGGCCGTAGTTGATGTCATTGAAAATACAACGAATTGTCGGTTACTGTTGATTCCAACAAAAGATGGCTCCATTCAGGTCCATAGCAACGGTAGCTGGGGG
The DNA here is from genome assembly GCF_902170305.1 of Yersinia alsatica. Taxonomy (GTDB): domain Bacteria; phylum Pseudomonadota; class Gammaproteobacteria; order Enterobacterales; family Enterobacteriaceae; genus Yersinia; species Yersinia alsatica. The sequence goes on from NZ_CABHWW010000028.1 coordinate 111,583, forward strand.
TGTCGTATTTCGATGCCAAAAGATGTTTTTATTGATGGTCAATATGTTAGGGCAGAGAAAGATCCCAGAGAGGCACCAAGTTTACTCTCCATTGGTATTTTTACGGATGCCGCTGTCGATAAATCATTCCGTGATTTAGTCGGCGAGAATTATGAGCAATTTGTTGCGTCGGCAAACGTCTACATTTATAGCCATGACCTGGATAACCGAGGTGCAAAAGTACTATCGACCTGGGTGAGAGGTGCCGCAAATAAACGGGCATCGATAATTATGTACAGCCGTACGGGCCAAATATGGGCCGCCTTTGTCGCGCCAGAAAAAGATGGCAGCTTACGTGTTCACTATTTTACTAATGTGCCTGAAAATAAAGAGAAAAGACCAAAAACAATTATGGAGTGGCAGCAGACGTTTATCGATAATTAAATCCTGCGTTCTTGAAGCTGCAGGGTTGTTAGCTGCTCACGCTCACCCGAATCACTTACTTGAGTAAGCTCATCGGGATTTGCTTGTTTGCTGCCTACCTGCAACTCCAATAACTTTTGATTACCTCCTGCGTCTTGAAGCTGCAGGGTTGTTAGCTGCTCGCTATTATTTTTCTCTTCGAGGCCGCTGCAAGCTGCATTGAAATCCGAATCACTGAGTTAGGTCAGTGATTCGGGATGCCCAGCTTTATTCCAGCGTACCAATCACATTCAGTGCCATATCATCGGGCACTTCGTTATAAGACAATACATTTAACCCATTGCAGAATAACCGAGCATAACGCGCAATTACTGGCCGTAACTGCGGTGTTACTAACAAAATCGGTTGGTGATTCTCCGCTTTCATCTGTTCTTTAATGATGGGCATATTTTGCTGTAGCTGGGCCAAGATATTCGGATCGACAGGGAAATTATCCAATACGACTTTTCCTGCTTGCTGTGCCTGATTAAGCGAACCAAGTAACATATTCTCTAATTCGTTATTGATGGTATAAACCGCCAGGTTTTTATCATCGCCATTGATGCTATTGACGATCCCAGTTCGTAATGCGTAACGTACATCAGAGGTCAATAAAAGAGCATCTTTGGTTAGGGTGGCACTGTCCAATAATGCGGTGGCGATGGTAACAATATCCTTTAGCGAAACATTATCGGTTAATAACTGGCGATACACTTTCAACAGCAAACTGAAATTAAGCGCGGTGGTTAAATCTTCGGCCAATCGTGGTGATAATGATTCAAGGCGTTGTTGTAATTGAGTTATATCATCGTAGTTAAATAACACGGGTAAATGGTCACGTACTACTTTATTAACATGGGTAGCAACCACACTGGCGCAATCTACTATCTGATAACCAAAGTTTAGGGCACTCGTTTTATCTTGCGGCTCTATCCATACTACAGCCAGGCCATAGGTTGGGTCTGTCGCCAGAATACCATCTACTTCCCCATATTGTTCTGCGGTCGGGATTGCCATCAGTTTATCAATATGAACTTCTCCCCCTGCGACTTTGACACCATTAATATTGATACTATATTGCGACGGTTTTAACCGAAAATTTTCCCGCACTTTAACTTCGGGTAATAAAATTCCGCAGGTTTCCGAGATAATCTGCCGCACACCACGTAGGCGTTGGGTCAGAGGCCGGCCTTTTGACTCATCGACCAGTGTTACCAATTTATAACCCAAATTTAAGCCGATGGGCTCTACAATTGGAATATTATCCCAATTGATATTTAGTGAATTATCATCAGAAATGGCTTGGTTGAGGGCTGTAAGATCGGGTTCAACATCCGCTTGCTGTATTTTTTTACTTTGCTGCCTAGCGGCGAACAACAGTAATCCGGTGAAACTGAGAAAGGCGAGATGGGGCATCCCCGGCACAATGGCGAGAATGAACATCACAAATGCGGCTGCATATAAAATGGTCGGTTTTGCCAGCAACTGATCTTTAATTTCATCAGTCATATCGCCACCATCACTGACGCGGGTGACAATAATGGCTGCGGCAGTGGCTAATAACAGCGAGGGAATTTGTGCGACTAAGCCATCACCAATGGTGAGTAATACATATTGCTGAAATGATTGGCTGGCACTGAGATCGTATTTAAAAATACCAATACAAATACCGCCGATAACATTGATCACCAAGATCATAATCCCGGCAATGGCATCACCGCGAACAAACTTGGAGGCCCCGTCCATCGCACCATAGAAATCGGCTTCACTGGCGACCTCTTTACGGCGTAGACGCGCTTGTTCTTGATTAATTAACCCGGCATTAAGATCGGCATCAATAGCCATCTGTTTTCCAGGCAAGGCATCCAAAGTAAAGCGGGCGGAGACCTCGGAAATTCGTTCAGCGCCTTTGGTCACGACCACAAAATTGATGATCATTAAAATGATAAAGACGACAAAGCCGACCACAAAATTGCCGCCAATCACTACCTGACCAAATGCTTCAATCACTTTACCGGCAGCACCTGGCCCTTCGTGACCATTGAGTAACACCACGCGGGTTGAGGCTACATTCAATGTTAAACGCATTAAGGTCGCAATTAGCAGGATGGTCGGAAATATTGCAAAATCTAGCGGCCGTTTACTGTTTACGCTGACCAATAATACCAATACAGCCAAAACAATATTAAAGGTAAATAAAATATCCAATACAATCGGGGATAGAGGCAAAATGACCATTGCCAATACACAAAGTAATAATATTGGAACAGTGATGTGTATCTCTTTCAATATATGTGCAAGATTATTTAATTTATTTTTCATCATGGAATTTTTGCATCTCTTTGGGAATACCAAGGCGGGTATTTAATACCGGTTTATTGGCCAGACCAGAGCGCCAAGATTTGACCTGCATAACATAAGTCAGTACTTGAGCGATGGCGCGATAGAGCTGGGCTGGAACCTGTTGGTTGACCTTGGTGGTATGGTAAATAGCCCGTGCTAAAGGTGGGAACTCAACAATTTCAATATTGTTTTTTTTAGCCACGCTCCTGATATATAAAGCAATATCATCTTTTCCTTTCGCAACAATATAGGGAGCGCTGGCCTTCTCTGGCGCGTATTTTAATGCAACAGAGAAATGTGTTGGGTTGGTAATAATAACATCGGCATTAGGCACTGATTTATTAATCTGCCCCATTGCAAATTGCCGTTGTAATTGACGCACCCTGGCTTTAATTTCTGGATTACCATCATTACTTTTATGTTCTTGTTTGACCTCCTGTTTGGTCATCTTCATTTTCTTGGTGAAGAGATAAGTGCTTAGTGGAATATCTATGGCGGCAAATATCACAATAATAGTAATGAAATACACCAAAATACCGTGATAGAGGCTGAAGCCTTCAGTAATAGCTTCCTGCAAGGGGAATGCTTGTAAACGCAATAAATCAGCCAGTGAGTTTCTGACCACCAGATACAGGGTGTAAAGCACAATGCTGCACTTTGCCAACATCTTCAGTACTTCAGTCCCATTGCTGGCGGAAAATATTTTTTTAATACCCGCCAACGGACTGAGCTTTTTAAAATCAGGCAGCAATTTTACTGGGGTGAAATTCCAGCCCCCAGGAATTAAGGTTGCCAATATACTGATCAATGGAATTGGGGTCAGTGTGACTAAAAATTTACTGAAAATCAGCAGATTGACTCGTAGTAATTGTTCCAATGCGGTGGGGTCATTCATCCTGCCGGCCATGCGACTAACGGCTAGAAATGACTCTTTAATCAGCTCTTTGTAATAGGGGAGAAAGAGTGTCAGCGTGATTAGCGATGCGACTAATCCTGCCGCCATGGTCACATCTTTTGAGCGCGGAATATCCCCCTTCTTTCTGGCTTTCGTCAGTTTTCCCGTGGTGGGTTTTTCGCTTTTCTCTCCGCTAGAGGTCGACATCAGCGCACCTTCATTCGTTCAAGTTGGGTCAGGATCTCGTTGGTTAAATTGAGATAGTGATCCGGTACATTTATTGCCAGTAACAGCAGACAAAGCAGGCCGAATAACATGCCGATTGGAAACCCTAGTGAGAATAGGTTTAGCGTCGGTGATATACGATTCAGTAAGCCAAAAGATCCCTGAACAATCAGCATGATAAAGGTTGTTGGTAGCGCCAGCAGAGTAGCGGATGACATGATCCAACCGAGGCTTAGCGCCAGAGAACGCAGCGAAAAGTCATTGATAGCCTCACCTATCGGCCAACTGACGAAACTTTTGTACAGGATGGTGACAAACAGTAAATGCCCATCCAACGTAAAAAAAATGAGGGTACTAAAGACAAAAATAATCTGTGAAATCACTGTCGTAGAGGCACCGCTAGTGGGGTCATTCATCACCGCCATACCTAAGCCCATATTCATAGATAAAATCTGCCCTGCGGCCTGTAATGCGGCAAAAACCAATTGCAACATTGAGCCAAATAACCAGCCCCACAAAATTTGCTCACCCGCCAGCAAAAGTGAATTCATGGATAATAATTCTCTGATAATCACCGGCTGATTAAGCATCGGGGTGATCAGTACAGCGAGCAGTAAGGCGGTGCCAATTTTTGCTTTGCGGGTAAAGGCATGATGTTGAATCACTGGGCAAAAGTGCAAAAACGATAAAATCCGCACAAAAGGTAACCAGAGTGCAAATAGCGGCGTTGTTAGCGATTGAATATCAATTCCCATCACTGTTTATCCCACCAACTGCGCGGCTTGATGGAAAATATTGATGGTGAAGTCACTCAGCTTGGTCAGCATCCATTTGCCAGCAAAAATCAACACCAACATGGTCATTACCAACCGCGGCAGGAAGCTGAGAGTTTGCTCATTAATCTGCGTGGTGGCCTGAAAGATGCTGACCAGCAACCCAGTTAATAGGCTGGGGATAATGGCAACCACGGAAATGATCAACACCAGATGTAACCCCGCCGCAATAATATCCCCAGCAATATCAGTGGTCATCATGCTACAGCCCCTGCACGCTGGCAGTCAGCGTGCCAACAATTAATGTCCAGCCATCGCATAAGACAAACAGCATCAATTTAAATGGCAAGGAGACAATTAACGGTGACAACATCATCATGCCCATTGCCATCAGAATACTGGCGACAATCAGGTCGATAACCAAAAAAGGGATATAAATCATAAAGCCAATCTGGAAGGCGGTTTTTAGCTCGCTAAGAATATAGGCCGGAGTCACCACGGTAAGATCTTGCTGCTGAGGCTCGCCGGTGACCTGAGCGATATCCATCATCTGTTCCAGCGATTTAGTACTGGTTTGCGCGAGCATATAGTTTTTGAGTGGAGCTTCAGCTCGACTAATGGCTTGCGGTAAGGTGATTTCGTCATTTTGGAAAGGGATCACGGCGTCCTGATGAATTTTGGTCCATACCGGGCGCATCACTAATAAGGTTAGGGCGAGAGCAATTCCTGTCAGCACTTTATTGGGTGGGCTTTGTTGTAATCCCAAAGCTTGGCGTAATATTGCCAAGACGATAATAAAGCGGGTGAAGCAGGTCATCATTAACATCATGATTGGCAGCAAACCCAGCAACGTCATCAAGATCAGAATTTCAATTTTGACGTTATAATCTTGGCCCGCAGCCGTGGGAACAGTGCTGAACAGGGTAATTCCGCCCTCTTGTGCCAGAAGAAGGGGGGAATACAGTAATCCACTGATAAATATGCCACCACTCATTAGGATGGCCGTCATAACCCGTAGGCGGCTTAATATCATAACGCGAGTTCACCCAAGCCCTGATTGTTGAAACTGACAATACGCAGACCATATTTTTCATTGACCACAACCACTTCTGCCTGCCCAAACATGATGCCATTGACTTTAATATCCAGTGGTTCGCCAGCCAATTTATCCAACTCAATGACTGAATCGTTATTCACGGTCATCAACTCTGACAGTGGGATATCTACTGAGGCAACTTCCAGCGTTAAAGTGACAGGGATGCGGCTGAACAGTGATATTTTACGTTGCTGTTCATGCAGGTGCTCATCCATTGTGGTCACCTCAACGGCTTCGGCAGTCGGGGGAATATTGGCTGCGCTTTCTTCCATTGAGAAATTAAAGTCCAGGTCATTATTGAGTTCAAGTGATTGGTCAGTCATGGTTTATCTCATTAGTTTTGTCATTAAATTCAGATAAAAATAGCTTGCCGCGACTTTCAGTCACCACGGCGCTAAATAGAGGTTCTTTACCAATAAATACCGGAAAACTTTCTGGCAGAGTGGCGGAGATAATATCCCCTTCTTGTAATGCCATTAGTTCAGAAAATGTCAGTTCACTGAGACATAATTGGCTGGTGAGGCGTATAGGTAGTTTTCTGACTAGCTGATCAAATTGTGCTACTGATAACGTTTGTGCTTTTTTCTTTTCCCCATGAGATTCACGATTCAGTGTATTGAGGAATCGTTCTACATGGGGCAGGTCAATAAGTAATGTGAAACCACATGTCTCATAGCCCTTTAACCAAAAGTCCATACGATATGACCAATGAGTGATAGGGGCGACATTATTATTTTTTATTATTAGTGGTTCACCGAAAACCGGCTGGTTAAGAATAAGCTCGGCTATCTCAAGACTGAGTTTGTTTTTTAACCTTTCCTCTGTTTGCGTTATTGGCGAGTTATCTATGTTAGAAATAGTGTTTTTTTCTTTGGTTAAACCATAATAGTCATTAAGAATGTTAAGCAGCAGTGTCCGGTCAATATCAAATGCGACATCACCCATTTGGCTACTGAGTGTCGTCGCATTTTTATAGCTACAGTCTGTTTCGAATTTAATATCTATTAAGGTGATATTTATGCGATATTTTTTTAAGAAATATAGGCTGATGTTATTTTCAATAACAGAAAAGTAATCACCCACTATCTTAGGTATCTTATGATAAGGACGCCCTAATTTATTAATGTCGAGTGTCATTGTTTTCAGTATGGAGTCATTTTTATGAACCCTTACTTTAGCTTTGTTTTTCTGCATGGTTTATCCAGAATAATAGTCAGGCTAATTTTTATCATTACTGCCAACGGCTGCATGTAACGAGTGAGACTTATCGATGCTAGTGATTTTTATCTTGCGCAGAAAGCAAACCATACACTCGTTAACATTTGTTATTATAGAGAGTGATAATATGTCGTCATATCCTGCTTTATTAACTTTCCACTGAATTTAACAAGGCGATAATTAAATCAGGCATTACAATTCAGTACAATAGGAATTACTTTATTAATTTATTTGTTTTTTATCTAAAAATTAATATAATTTCACATAACTTGTTGTTTTTATTCTATTAATGTTTTTAATTTTTATTTAATTACTTTATTTACAAAAGGGTGTCTATAGTCTCGCCTCAATGATTTCCGTCACTACTTAATGAACCGTTATTAATGCTTTTTAGTGGTCGTTATTTTTTTTGTTGTTAAACATTTAAGAGTGGCTTTTTTCATGTCGTATTATTAGTTCTTGAAAGAATTCCATTGGCTTCACTGGGGAGTAAACACATTATGATGAATATGACTATGGATATGTTATCTAAGAGCGAACATGGTTTTGTTGCTAATGCGCCCTCCAGTGTGAGTGTATTTTCTCTTGCTCGTCGGGTCGCTGAATTTAATGTCCCAGTATTAATTACTGGTGAGACGGGGACGGGTAAAGAGTGTGTGGCAAAATATATCCATCAGAAAGCTATGGGTAATAATTCGCCCTATATCGCCGTAAACTGTGCAGCGATTCCTGAAAGCATGCTAGAAGCGATATTGTTCGGTTATGAGAAGGGGGCTTTTACCGGGGCCGTTGCGAGTGTTGCCGGTAAATTTGAACAAGCTAATGGCGGGACATTATTACTGGATGAGATCGGTGATATGCCTTTAGCTCTGCAAGTGAAATTGTTGCGAGTATTGCAAGAGCAAGAAGTTGAACGTCTTGGAAGCCATAAACGTATCCCTCTCGATATCAGAATAATTGCTTCAACCAATAAAGATTTGAGTGTTGAGATCGCTGAAGGGCGTTTTCGTCAGGATCTCTATTATCGTTTGTCTGTCGTCCCTATTCATATTTCCCCTTTGCGGGAACGGCCAGAAGATATTATGCCGTTGGTTATGGCATTTTTTAATAAATATAAAAGCTTCTTGGATGTAAAGATAAACATTACCCCTCAGGCAATAAGTGAGTTACAGACATACCCTTGGCCGGGTAATGTGCGTGAGCTGGAAAATGTTATTCAGCGCGGGATTATCATGAGTAATAACGGACTGATAGATATTCAAAATTTGGGTTTGACTGCAATAAATGACTCAATTTCGACAGGAAATGAATCGGTAGGAAATAAAGTAATACTTTCTGCTACCGATTTTGAACCTACCAATAATAACAGCAATATTAAGTTACGTGGGCGGCTGGCTCAGTATCAATACATCGTAGATTTACTGCAACGACATCAGGGAAATAAATCCAAGACAGCCGCATTTTTAGGTATTACCCCCCGCGCTTTGCGATATCGACTGGCCAATATGCGTGAAGATGGTATCGACATTGAATGTTACTCATAAAAGGAAAAGAGATGGATAAAGTCGGAGCAATCAATATGCCGCGTCTGCAATTACCGGTGATGTTGGAAATGCAGAATATGGCGGCTATGGCCGGTAGTCATATTGAGTTCAGCGCAGAGTCACCAGAACGCGCTGGGAGCCACTTATTTGTTCAGGGAAGAGAGACCAATTCTTCTTTTTCTCAGGTATTCAATCACGCGATTAACAGCGTGGATAATTTACAACATGTGGCCAGCAATCAGCAGACCGCCATGGATATGGGCATTAGTGATGATTTAACCGGCACAATGCTAGCAAGTCAGAAAGCCAGTGTGGCTTTCTCCGCGATGGTGCAGGTGCGTAATAAGCTTACCACTGCACTGGATGAAGTCATGAATATTGCGCTGTAGGGTAAATCGGTGTTAGAGAAAATTAAGCAAAAATTATCCTCTGTCAATTTGGGTAATAATCAAAAAAGCATTCTCGTGGGTTTGGCGGCAATTCTGGTCACTGGCGCGATTATTTTCAGCCTGTGGCGTAGCTCGCAGGGATATACCGCCTTGTTTGGCTCACAGGAGAATATTCCGATTGCCCAAATGGTCGAAGTATTAGACCAAGAGGCCATTGCCTATCGTATTAATCCAGATAATGGCCAAGTATTGGTGGCTGAGAATCAGTTAGGTAAAGCCCGTATTTTATTGGCGTCCAAAGGGATTGCTGCGACATTGCCGCTGGGTTATGAACTGATGGATAAAGAAACCATGCTGGGTAGTAGCCAGTTTATCCAAAATGTTCGTTACAAACGCAGTCTGGAAGGCGAATTAGCGCAAAGCATTATGGCATTGAGCGTGGTGGATTATGCCCGAGTTCACTTAGGAATGAGTGAAGCCAGCTCCTTTGCTATCAGCAACCGATCAGAAAGCAGTGCTTCTGTGGTGCTGCGGCTGAAGTATGGCCAGACTCTGAAAACAGAGCAAGTGGGTGCCATAGTCCAGTTGGTAGCCGGCAGTATTCCCGGCATGAAAGCCGCCAATGTTCGGGTCGTTGACCAGCACGGCGAGTTGCTGTCGCAAGCTTATCAGGCTGGCAGTAATGGCATGCCGAGTGTGAAAAGCGGCGCTGAGTTGGCCCATTATTTACAGAGTTCCACAGAGAAAAGTATTGCCAATCTGTTGAGCTCGGTCGTCGGCGCGAATAACTATCGTATTAGCGTGGCAACACAACTGGACTTGAGCCATGTTGAAGAAACACTCGAGCGTTTTGGCCCAGAGCCACATATTAGCGATGAAAATATTCAGCAGGAAAATGGCAACGATGACATGGCGATGGGGATCCCTGGTTCCTTAAGCAATCAACCTGCCGCTCAAATGGGCAATACGGCTCCGCCTTCAATCGTCAGCCGCAGCCAGGCGCAACGTAAATACACTTATGACCGTGATATCCGCCATGTTCGCTACCCAGGTTTTAAGCTGGAGAAGATGACGGTGGCCGTTATTCTCAATAAAGCAGCCCCAGCGCTGGAGGCATGGGCACCGGAGCAACTGAATGAATTAAAACGTTTAATTGAAGATGCTGCCGGTATTGATGTGAAACGTGGCGATTCTTTAACTCTGAACATGCTGGCATTTACTGCGCCGGGCCTGATTGAAGAGCCTGTAATCCTGTGGTGGCAAGATCCAACGACTCTCCGTTGGGCTGAAATCATCGGCATTGGTCTGTTGTCTCTGCTGTTCTTGTTATTGGGTATTCGTCCATTGATGAAGCGGCTGGCACGTCGAGATGTGCAAGGTATTGGTGTCGCCAGCACAGAAAATAATGAGAGTCAGACGGCTATCACCAGCACAACGGAAAACACCACAATATTAGAGCGGGCATTATCAACTTCTTCATTCCAGGAAGATGACAATTTGCCGCCGCAAGGCTCTGGTTTGGAAACCAAAATTAGTCACTTACAACAACTGGCCCAGTCAGAAACTGAACGCGTCGCCGAAGTCATCAAACAATGGATTAATAATAATGAACGAATTAAACCCCAATCAGAGTGATGACGCGATCGTCAATGATAGTCCTCAAGCGGTAGCACCAATACGTAGCCGGTTGGAGCAGGCTGGCATTTTATTACTGAGTATTGGTGAAGAAGCCGCGGCCATGGTGATGCAAAAACTGAGTCGTGAAGAGGTGATGTGCATCAGCCAGATGATGTCTCGCCTGCATGGGGTTAAGCTGAACCATGCGCGACAGGCTCTGGATGATTTCTTCGTCGATTATCGCGAACAAAGTGGGATTAATGGCGCATCACGCAGCTATCTCCAGGGGATTTTGAATAAAGCCTTGGGCAGTGATATCTCCAAAAGTGTGATTAATGGCATTTATGGTGATGAGATTCGTCATCGCATGACCCGATTGCAATGGGTGGGAACACCGCAATTGGCTGCGCTGATTGAGCAGGAGCATCTACAGTTGCAGGCGGTATTTTTAGCCTTTCTACCGCCAGATGTCGCCGCCGAAGTCTTGGCCTATCTGGAAAAGGGACGTCAGGATGATGTGCTGTACCGTATTGCCAAGCTCGACGATGTTAACCGCGATGTGGTTGATGAGTTGGATCGCTTGATTGAGCGCGGGGTCGCGGTGCTGTCAGAGCATGGCTCGAAAGTGGTGGGAATTAAGCAAGCCGCGAATATCGTCAACCGCATTCCCGGCAACCAGCAGCAACTGCTGGAACAGTTGGGAGAGCGTGATGAAGATGTCTTGAATGATCTCAAGGATGAAATGTATGAGTTCTTTATTCTTAGTCGTCAGAGTGAGGTGACTTTACAGCGGCTGATGGATGACATCCCGATGAGTGACTGGGCAATTGCCCTAAAAGGCACCGAGCCGGTACTGCGTCAGGCCATCTATGACGTGCTGCCAAAACGCCAGATACAGCAACTGCAAAATGCGACAAATCGTATGGGGGCGGTACCGGTTAGTCGGGTAGAGCATGTGCGTAAAGAGATTATGGCGCAGGTGCGTTTACTGGCTGAAGCCGGTGAAATCCAAGTGCAATTATTTGCTGAACAGACCATGGAGTAGGGCAATGTTGACCAAAAATAGTTCGCGCTCCGGTGACCGCAAGGTACGGGTCCATCAGTTCCCACCTTTACGTCAACATCGTCAGCCGCTCCCTTCTGCTGATGGACTTATAATGGATCCGGCGGAATACCAAAAACAGCTAATGGACGGCTTTCAGGAAGGAGTTAACCAAGGGTTCAGTAAGGGCCTGTCTGATGGCAAAGAAGAGGGATATCAGGAAGGTATTCGCTTGGGCCATGAAGATGGGGTGCAAAAAGGGAAAACTGAAGGGCGGCACTTGGAAAGTAGCCGCTTTAATGAGGCTATCGCGCCTTTCACTGGCTATGTCGCCAAAATGCACGACTATTTGCACAGTTACGAAAATCGTCGCCGTGATGAATTACTGCAATTAGTGGAGAAAGTCACTCGTCAGGTTATCCGCTGCGAACTGGCGCTGCAACCGGCACAATTGCTGGCATTAGTGGACGAAGCACTGGCGGCTCAGCCTGCGGTACCGACACAGCTGAAAGTGTATCTCAACCCTATCGAACTGGGCCGTATTAATGATGTTGCGCCAGAAAAAGTTCAACAATGGGGTTTGGTGGCGGATGCAGAGATGGCCAGTGGCGAGTGCCGAGTGGTGACCGATACCACTGAAATTGATGTGGGCTGTCAGCATCGTCTGGATCAATGTATTGATGCTTTAAAAAGTAGCTTACTGTCGGATCAAGACCATGGGTGAGTTAGCGGCACTTGATAACGCACTGAAATCTATCGATAACATTAATCTGGCCAGAGTGGCTGGCCGCTTAGTGCGCGTTAACGGCATCCTACTGGAGAGTGTCGGCTGTCGTTTGGCTATCGGTCAGCGCTGTCGTATTGAAAGCACGCAAGAAACTTTTATTGATGCACAAGTTGTCGGCTTTGATAGGGAGGTCACTTACCTGATGCCCTTTAAACATCCCGATGGTCTGATGGGCGGCGCACGGGTTTTTCCTGCTGATCTGGGTGACGAATTAATGATTGGCGACAGTTGGCTTGGGCGTGTTGTGAATGGTTTGGGCGAGCCCATTGATGGCAAGGGAGTGCTGAGTGGCGATACACCATTGCCCTCGCAGTTACCGCAAATTCACCCTTTGCAACGCCAGCCAGTCAGTGCGCCATTGGATGTGGGCGTCAAGGCCATCAATGGCCTACTCACCATCGGCAAAGGGCAGCGAGTTGGCTTGATGGCGGGCAGTGGCGTGGGTAAAAGCATGCTGCTAGGTATGATGACGCGCTATACCCAAGCCGATGTGGTGGTGGTGGGTTTAATTGGCGAACGTGGCCGCGAAGTGAAAGAATTTATCGAGCATTCATTGCAGGCCAGTGGCATGGCAAAGTCAGTGGTCATTGCCGCACCGGCAGATGAATCTCCACTCATGCGCATCAAGGCCACAGAGCTGTGTCATTCCATCGCCACTTATTATCGTGATAAAGGCTTGGATGTGCTGCTGTTGGTGGATTCATTGACCCGCTATGCCATGGCGCAACGGGAAATAGCGCTCTCATTGGGCGAGCCGCCAGCCACCAAAGGCTACCCGCCATCCGCTTTTAGTATCATTCCCCGTCTGGCCGAAAGTGCCGGTAACAGCCACGGCAGTGGCACCATGACCGCCATTTATACAGTATTAGCGGAAGGTGACGATCAACAGGATCCGATAGTTGACTGTGCCAGAGCGGTATTGGATGGTCACATTGTCTTGACGCGAAAGCTGGCGGAGGCCGGGCACTATCCCGCCATTGATATCGGCCAATCAATCAGTCGTTGTATGAATCAAATAACCTCGCACGATCAGATCCTCTCAGCGCGATCATTAAAGCAATGCTATGCCGATTATATGGCGATCAAGCCCTTGATCCCGTTAGGGGGATATGTGCCGGGAGCCGATCCTGCGGTGGATTTGGCAGTGCAGACATACCCGGCGATTATCGATTTCCTGCGCCAGGAAGTGACTCAACTAGCGTCACTTGCCGCCACCCTTACACATTTAAAGGCGTTATACCCTCATAACTAATTAACAGGTATGCAGAATGGATACCATCAACACGCTGCGACAATTGCAGCAGTTGCGTCAACAAGCATTGAATCAGGCAAGTAGTCAATTGGCACAACAGAAGCAGTTGTGTCAGCGTTATCAGAGCAATATCAATGCATTGATTTCATTAGCTGATTTATCATTAACAGCCACGCCAGTACTGGCACCTAAAGTGGCGGCCTTACAAATGGTAAATAATGCTCATTATAAGCGCCATATTCAGCGGGTTATTGATTGGCAAAAGCAGGAGCAGGTGCTGGCAAATATTGAAGCCAGTAAGTTGCAGCTTCAGTTACAGCAGCAGGCGTGTCGGGAAAAAACGGTGGCAGTGGTGCTAGAGCAACAACAAGAACTGCATAAATTGGAATTATCGCGGGGTGAACAGAAAACTACTGATGCTCAGGCGGCACAATGTTGGCAGCGACGCGCTTTACAGCAAGGTTCACTGGCAGGCTAAGCACTCAATTTGGGTGCTTTTTTTATGTATATTATGATGAAGATTATACTGATAACCCCATCGCCATAGTGTGGATTAGACTATGGCGATGGGGTTATTGGTGGGGAATATCCCATAATATCACTGCGATAAAAGTTGATTGGTAGAGCCTATATTCGGCAATCAGCCGGCATATAGAAAATCAGATTGGGTTGCTGTCAATGAAGATAGGATTTCCATCTGCATGGTTAGCAACAGACCGTTATGGTGATTTTGCTGGCGACAAGCATCGGCACGTAAGCGTAAATCTGCCCATAATGCATAAGAATGCTCACGGTAATGCAACGGTAAGTTGGATATTAGCATGTGCATACCTTCTTTATGGGCAGGTAGCTGTAATTCCTGCATCAATAATTGGCGTTCATTGGCTGTTTTATCAATAATATCATATAGTTCAGTTAGCTTCGTATTAAGGATTTTCAGTGCTTCGGTGTCATGAGTAATCATGAATTCTCGCTGTTTTACCAGCAATTTTTCCAAGGCAATATAACGTTTACGATCTTCCTGAATAGACACCAACAACTGCTGCATTCTTTGCTGTTTTATTGCCAGTGTAGTTTCCATTGCCGGGTCAGCTCCTGTGGAAATTGATCATCGCTTTAGCAATATCAGCGCTATTAAGCGTGATTTTACCGGCTTGAATGTCAGCTTTAACCGCCGCAACACTCAGTTTGTCTATCTCTGGCATTGCCCCTAATTGCTGGTGCAATTCAGCGGTAGAGGCTGAGTGCTGCACGGTGTCAGCAATAGCATTAATCGGGGCTATTGCTTGAACTTTCGGGGCATTTTCATTTTTTGCGATGGGTTTCGCTACCATCATTTGTTGCCGATTTGCATTAATTTCCATATCAAATCACCTTTTAGTCAGTTAGCAAACGGTACGCAGAGTCGCCGTTGTTTTCGTTGTGGGCATATACCCACAACCTAATAAATATCGATGCTACTGAGATATAGCGTCACAGAATGGTCAAAACTTAACTGGTCGTAATGCCCAGCATTCTCACTTTGCCAATATCATCGACAATGGCACTGATAGTGCGTTTGCTGCTGAGGTTTTTCACTTTGATAAGCTCACCTTTACGGCCATTCTTTAGGGCTTCACCTAACATGCGGGCTTCAATGCCGTCCTGCTGCGCAATCATCAATACATGCTGACCACGGGTGACTAAAACCGGTTGTTCTAACTGTGTCGCCGTTACCGTTTGTAGGCCACGAATACGCCGCTTAACGGTGAATCCGACTATTTCATCCGGGTTAGTTAGGTAGCCGCCCTGGGTGGTCGCAATATTTTTCTTCTTCAATTCAATATCGTCAGGGGTTACCACCTTACCGCGCTCAAGGGTGTTTTTTGCTACCCAAACGGGCAGATAAATATCTGGTTTTACCGTCACTGCCACTTCCCAACCTTGTCCATCACTACAACTGATGTCATAGCGCAAACGCGATAAATCATGATGCCCATTTTGCGGCGAGGCCACGCGAATTTCACTTTTGCAGGCTTTATAGCGGCTGACTTCGGCGGGAACAAAAATATTCATTTTAGCGGTATAGCCTTGCCAGTTTTT
Organism: Yersinia alsatica; assembly: GCF_902170305.1. Taxonomy (GTDB): domain Bacteria; phylum Pseudomonadota; class Gammaproteobacteria; order Enterobacterales; family Enterobacteriaceae; genus Yersinia; species Yersinia alsatica. The sequence continues at coordinate 127,287 of NZ_CABHWW010000028.1, forward strand.
ATTTTTGGCAGTTTGGCCGATATCCGCGCTGGCGGCTTGCAATGCCCGCGCATAAACCTGTTTTCGGGCGTGAGTTTCAGTGCTGTGGGCGGTGCTCATCGACAGTGAGATAAGGCAAATAAAGAGGGAGAGCAGCCGATAGCGACGACGGATAAAAAAAGTCATAACCAAGGGGAAAAATAGCTTCCCATTACGAGGTTCTAATAGATAAAAAGTATTGATATTCATGATGTTATAAACCTGGCACGTTGTTTGCATTATTGGATGTGAATTCGTGCAATAACAGCGTTTAAACATCAAATCAGGACGTATTTTGTGGGTATTGATTTTCAGAAAGCACTCGGGGTTCACCCGATGGCGATGCAGCTTCGACTTACCAGAGCAGAACTGCTATCAGCCAACCTGGCGAATGTGAATACGCCAAATTTCCAGGCTAAAGATATTGATTTCGGCGCTGAAATGCAACGGGCAAAACGAGGTGGGGTTGGAATGACATCCGCTCAAATGACATTACCTCAAATGAAATACCGGTTGCCTTATCAACCCTCACAAGATGGCAATACCGTGGCATTGAATGTCGAGCAGGCAGAGTTTTCAAAAAATGCCCTCGATTATCAAACCAGTCTGTCATTTCTCAATATGAAACTAACGGGTTTGAAGCAAGCGATTGAAGGGAAATAAAGATGTCGTTTAACAATATTTATCGGGTATCAGGCTCTGCGATGACAGCCCAAACCATCAGGCTCAACACCATCGCCAGTAATTTGGCTAATGCTGAGTCACCCGCTGCTTCTGCGGCCGATGTTTACAAGGCGCGTAGCCCCATATTTTCAGCCGTGTATCCCCCACGCAATGCCGCTAATCCTAGGGGCCTCAGCGGGGCGCAGGTACAGGTGCGGGATGTGGTGGAAACCGGCGGTGCGGTGCAGCGTTATGAACCCAATCACCCGCTGGCTAACCCGCAGGGCTATGTGTTTTATCCCGCGGTGAATGTGGTCTCGGAGATGGCAGACATGATGTCGGCTTCACGCAGTTTCGAGACCAATGTTGAAGTCCTTAACAGTGTGAAAAGCATGCAGCAGAGCGTGTTAAGGCTTGGAGAGCGCTAATCATGAATATTAATGAAACTAGAAATTTATCAACGAAGACGAATAACGCGCTTTCCCCTGCGGGAGGGGAGTTGGCCACTGGCGATCAGCTTAATAACCAGTTTATGACGTTATTGGTGGCGCAGATTCAGAATCAAGATCCACTGAATCCGACTGATGGCACTGAATTTGTCAGCCAGATGGCCCAGCTCTCGCAGGTTCAATCTACCGAGAACATGGCCAAGATGCTCAATCGCAGCACGGTACAGATGGAAAAGATGCAAGCCATGGCTACAGCCAATCTGGTTGGGCAGAAAGTCATGGTCGAGAGCAACACTGTTGAGTTGGATAAACAGAACCAAAGTGGGCGTCTGACCTTACAGCATGCAGCATCATCGGTAGCGATTTATTTAACTGATGAGTCAGGGCAGGAGCACCGAATCGATTTGGGCGAACAATCCGCTGGCAATGTGGATTTCACTATCGATCCCGCGAAGCACCATCTTAAACCGGGTAAATACCAGCTCAGCGTGGTGAGCAGCAGTGGGGAAGAATTCATTCCGCTGGAACTCTCGGGGACTGTTAACTCGGTACGTATCCCGCCACAGGGCGGTGCTGCGCAATTGAATATTACCGGTCTTGGTGATGTTTCTTACAGCAAAATCAAACAGTTTGGTTTTTAGCGCCATACCGATAAATCCTAAAAATAACCCATTACTTTATAAGAGAAATATTTTATGAGTTTTAGCATTGCCAATACCGGCCTGAGTGCAGTGAATGAGCAGTTGAGTTCTGTCAGTAACAATATTGCTAACTCGGGAACCAAGGGTTTTAAGTCTAGCCGGACTGAATTCTCCTCTATGTATGCTCAATCGCAACCACTGGGCGTGGGTGTTAGCGGCACGTCACAAAATATCAGTAAAGATGGCTCTATCGAGAAAACCGGCAATGCAATGGATTTGGCTATTTCCGGCAGCGGTTTTTTTGTGGTGAAAAACAGCAGCGGTGATGAGGCTTATACCCGCGCGGGTATGTTCAGCAGTGATAAAAATGGTTTCTTAGTCAATGCTAGTGGCATGAAATTACAAGGTTATGGTGTTGATGCTGCCGGTAATTTGCAGACTAACATCATCACTGATTTGAAGATAAGTACGACCGGTATACCGGCAAAAGCCACCAGCAAACTGGACTTTATGACCAACTTACCTGCTGGTGATGCTCGTCCGACCAATTCCACCTTCAGTCCTACTGATAAAACCTCTTATAACCATATGTCCACATCGACGGCTTATGACTCATTGGGCCGTCAGCATATGCTGACACAATATTTTGTTAAGACTAACAATCCTGGTGAGTGGGATGTGCATTATGCTGTTGACGGTGCCGTGCAGACAGGTACACATCAACTTAAGTTTGATACCTCAGGCGTGATGACGAGTGCAAGCACCAAAGCCATTACTGGCTCCTACACCCCAGCCGGTGCTGCAGGTTTCAATATTAATATCGATTACAGCGGTACGACACAATTCCAATCTGAGTTTCTTCCTACCACCAATAAAGGTGATGGCTACACCTCTGGCACTAAAAACGGTGAGCGCATTGAAAATGATGGTTCGGTCTATGCCACCTTTAGCAATGGCGAGCGGATGCTGCAGGGCAAGTTTGTATTAGCCAACTTTGCCAATCCTAATGGTTTAGCCGCCCAAAATGGTACCACCTGGACGGCAACCAACAAGTCGGGGGCGGCATTAATGGGGGCTCCCGGTTCTGGTTTGTTAGGTGATATTGAAGTTGGCGCACTGGAATCTTCTAACGTCGACTTAACCGCCGAGTTAGTTAACCTGATGACGGCGCAACGTAATTATCAGGCAAATACCAAAATCATCAGCACCAATGACAGCATGATGAATGCGCTGTTCCAGGTGTTGTAATGGATAAGCTTCTCTATACCGCCGTCAGCGGGGCTAACCGCAGCCTGACGCAACAAAAGATTCATGCCAACAATCTGGCTAACGTCAACACACAGGGATTTCGGGCTGATTTGGAGCGCGCCACGGCAACTCAGGTTCCTGGCGGCGGCTACAGCAGCCGCGTGGCGGTACTCAGCCAGAGTGCTGGGGTTGATATGACCGCCGGTCATTTGCAGGAAACAGGCCGGGATCTGGATATTGCGCTGAAAGACCGTGGGCTGATTGCCGTGCTCAGTGGCGGCCGTGAGACTTATACCCGCAATGGACAAATGAGCGTCGGCCCAGACGGTGATTTAACTATCAATGGGTTAGCGGTATTAGGGGAAGGCGGGCCAATTATGTTGCCGCCTTATTCCACGATCTCGGTTGCTGATGACGGCACTATTACCATTATTCCACAAGAGGGCGGCATCAAAACGCCCACGGACATTGATCGCATCAAACTGGTGGATATTCCAACCAATCAACTGAGCAAAAATAACCGTGGTTTATTGGTGAGCCGCCGTGGCGCAGCCCCGCGCGATGACAATATCCAGCTAGTCAGTAAGCATCTGGAAAGTAGCAATATTTCCGCTATCAATGAAATGACCGCCAGTATCTCCCTCAGCCGCCAATTTGAAGCACAAATCAAAATGATGAAAGTGGCTGAAGATCTGGCGCAAACGGGTAACCGGATGATTCGTGGCAGCTAATCGCCGCCTTAATACATTTTTATTTAATGGATATCAACATTAGGGAGCAGTACGTATGAATCCAGCCTTATGGGTCAGTAAAACCGGTTTGGCGGCACAAGATGCCAAGATGAATGCCATTTCGAACAATCTGGCTAACGTCAATACCGACGGCTTTAAACGTGATCGGGTGGTATTTGAAGATCTGTTCTATCAAAACCAACGCGCTCCCGGCACGCCACTGGATCAAAACAATACCACGCCAAATGGTATTCAGTTTGGTAGCGGCGTCAAAGTCGTCGGGACACAAAAACAATTTACCGTCGGCAATATTAAGGTCACTAAAGGTGAATTTGATGTCGCCATTACCGGCCAAGGTTTCTTCCAAATTGAAACGACAGATGGCGGCTTGGCTTATACCCGCGCGGGCAATTTATCGATCAATGCTGATGGGGTGCTGACCAATGCGCAGGGCATGGCCATTATTCCACAAATTGAGCTGCCACCGGGTGCTCAGGACTTGGCGATAGGCAAAGACGGCACGGTTACCGCTCGGGTTGGTGACGATGCCGAACCCGCAGAATTAGGGCAAATAACCCTGGTTAACTTTGTTAATCCCGCCGGTTTAGAGGCAGTGGGCGGCAACATGTACAAAGAAACTATCGCCAGTGGCACCGCAGTGGAAGGGGTGCCTGGTGAAGAGGCATTTGGCCAGTTGGAGCATGGTTCACTGGAAGGTTCCAATGTGCAGGTGGTGGAAGAAATGGTCGACATGATTACGGTGCAGCGGGCTTATGAGATGAATGCCAAAATGGTTTCTGCTGCCGATGACATGCTGAAGTTTGTGACTCAGAAGCTGTAATCCCTTTTAGAACTTGACGTTGCAGAGGGGGAGTTAAGCGAACTCAATCGCTGGCTGCCTATCTGCAACCTCAATGACTTAGGGCCTGGCAGCCCATCTGTTGAAAAGTGAATGATGAATGAAAAGGTTTTTAATATTAACAGGCATTGTGCTGTCGCTGAGTGGTTGTGAAACCCCGGCGCTGCTGGTGCATAAAGATGATGCCGCATTTGCCCCTCCGGCTAATCTGGTGCAAGCGGCCACGACCAAGGAAGGGGGCGGGTTGTTTCAGCCGGCCTATAACTGGTCATTGTTGCAGGACCGGCGCGCTTATCGGATTGGTGACATTCTGACCGTCAAATTGGACGAATCCACTCAGTCGAGCAAGCAGGCTAAAACTAACTTTGGCAAAAAGAACGACATGAGTCTGGGCATCCCTGAAGTGTTGGGGAGAAAGCTGAAAAAGTTCGGCGGTTCAATCTCGGGTAAGCGGGACTTCGACGGCAGTGCCACCTCGGCACAGCAAAACATGCTGCGGGGCTCAATTACCGTCGCGGTGCATCAGGTGCTCCCCAATGGCGTATTGGTTATCCGTGGCGAGAAGTGGCTGACCCTCAATCAAGGGGATGAATATATGCGGGTTACCGGCTTAGTTCGGGCTGATGATGTTGAGCGGGATAACTCGGTTTCCTCTCAACGTATTGCCAATGCACGTATTTCCTATGCAGGCCGTGGGGCACTTAGTGATGCCAACTCAGCCGGTTGGTTGACGCGCTTCTTTAACCACCCACTGTTCCCTATCTAGGCAGGAGCCGACATGTTACGACGTTATTTTGTGCTGGTGGGGTTGTGGTTTGCTCTACCGGCCGCGCTGGCTCAACCCTTGGGTTCCCTAGTGGATATTCAGGGGGTACGAGGCAACCAACTGGTGGGTTACAGCCTGGTGGTGGGCCTTGATGGTTCCGGCGATAAGAATCAGGTCAAATTTACCGGTCAATCCATGGCGAATATGTTGCGCCAGTTTGGTGTGCAGTTACCGGAGAAAATCGATCCTAAAGTGAAGAATGTCGCGGCGGTCGCCATCAGCGCCACTCTGCCACCGGGTTATGCCCGTGGGCAGTCCATTGATATTACGGTTTCTTCTATTGGTGATGCGAAAAGCTTGCGTGGCGGCACGCTGTTATTGACCCAACTGCGTGGTGCCGATGGTGAGGTATATGCCTTGGCGCAAGGCAATGTGATTGTTGGCGGCATTAAAGCCGAGGGGGACAGTGGCTCCAGCGTCACGATTAATACCCCCACAGTTGGGCGCATCCCTAATGGTGGCAGCATTGAGCGCGAGATACCGAGCGACTTTCAAAGCAACAGTCAGGTGGTGCTGAATCTGAAACGGCCTAGCTTTAAATCGGCCAACAATGTGGCCTTAGCACTGAACCGTGCGTTTGGTGCCAATACTGCGGTGGCGCAAAGTGCCACTAATGTGATGGTCAATGCCCCGCAAGATCCCGGCGCGCGCGTGTCTTTTATGTCACTGCTGGAAGATGTACAAATCAATGCGGGTAAGCAGCCGCCTCGGGTGGTATTCAATGCGCGCACTGGCACGGTGGTGATTGGTGAAGGTGTCATGGTGCACTCGGCGGCGGTTTCTCACGGCAATCTGACGGTCAGTATTCGTGAGAAGAAAAATGTCAGCCAGCCCAATGCATTAAGTTCAGGAAAAACCGTCACTACGCCCGACAGTGATATTGAAGTGACGAAAGGCCGTAATCAAATGGTGCTGGTGCCCAGTGGGACGCAATTACGCAGTATCGTAAATACCATCAATAGTTTAGGCGCTTCTCCCGATGACATTATGGCGATACTGCAAGCTTTGCATGAAGCTGGGGCATTGGATGCTGAACTGGTTGTGATCTAAGGAATAGAAATGATTGAAGCAATTGGCACATCAGCCCCGGTTATGCCGGGGAGCTTTGCTGGTGATTTACGGCCAGAGAATCTGGAACAAGCCGCGGTGCAATTTGAGGCGCTGTTTATGCGCACGTTACTGGCCCAAATGCGTAAGGCAGCTGAAGCATTAGCTGCTGATGACGACCCTTTTAATAGCAAGCAACAACGTATGATGCGTGATTTTTACGACGACAAACTGGCCTCGACTCTGGCTTCGCAGCGTAGCAGTGGTATTGCGCATTTACTGATTCAGCAACTGGGCAATAAATAGAATTCCCCGTGTCGGCTATTTAAGGACAAAGGATAAATAGCCGTTTTTAACCACCAAGTCAGTCATAACTGAAAAAACTTACCACAGGGAATACCATGGATTTTATTAAAACCGCGTTTAGCGGTGCACAAGCTGCGCAGGCCCATCTTGGTGCTACAGCAATGAATGTAGCTAATATGAAGACCCCAGGTTATTCACGTCAACGAGCGGAACAAAGTGCGCTAGGTGCTCATGGTGTCGGGCCAAGTGCAGGTAATGGCGTTCATGTTGATGGTATTAAGCGCCTGTCAGATCATTATCTAGTGAAACAAGAGTGGCGGGCTAATAGCCAGGATGCCTATTTCAATGGTAAGCAGCGTTATTTGGATAAGCTGGAGTCAGCGGTATCGACAGAAAGTACCAGCCTATCTAAAGGATTAAATGAATTCTATGCTGCTTTGAATGGTGCAACATTGATCCCTGACTCACTGCCGCAGCGACAAAATATTATTAATACAGCGGATGCTCTCGCATTACGTATTAATAATACCAACAGTATTATTGCCGATCAGAAACAAGCTATTGCCAATCAACGGATGGCCTGTGTAGATCAAATCAATATACTGACTCGTTCGATTGCCGATTATAACCAGAAAATAGTGCAGTTAAATGCCAGTGGTGTAAATACCAATGCACTATTAGATAGCCGTGATCAGCAGATAAAAGAATTGAGTGCGTTGGTAGAGATTCGCTCAACGCAAGAGAAGGACGGAAGTTTTAATATTTCTTTGAAAAACGGTCAGCCGTTAGTCAATGGCTTTACTGCTGCATCAATTGCAACTAATCCTAACGTTGGTGGGCCGGCGCTTAATTTGACCTTCTCAGGGAGTCAATCACCTATGGAAATGTCCTGTGGGGGTCAGCTAGGGGCCTTATATGATTATGAAACCGGTATATTGAGCAGTGTTCAGGACACTATCAGTAATATTGCGGAGCAACTGGCAAAAGAATTTAACGACCAATTAGCCAAGGGTTCGGATTTAGACGGTAATGCCGGAGCTGCGCTGTTTACATTTGACGCTACTAATCCCAGCAGCATGCTGACAGTGAATCCTATTAGTTTGAAACAATTAGCACTGGCTGCAAAGGGTAAAGGGCCAGGTGATAATGCCAATTTACATACACTTATCGCGATCAAAGATAAACAGATTACCTTTAGTGGTGGTCATCTCTCTAGCCTGAGTGATGCTTGTGTTGGGTTATTCAGTGATATTGGCGTGGAAAGTGGTCGAAACAAAACTGAGCTAAAAGCGGCAAGCGATGTATTAATTCAAGCAACCCGTGAGAGAGAAAGTGTCAGCGGCGTTGAGAAAGACGAGGAGGCCATGAATTTAATGGAGTATCAGCGTGCTTATCAATCAAATATTAAAGTGGTTTCCACTGGCGACCAATTATTCCGTGATTTATTAGCGCTGTTTTGACACTAACTAAAGAATAAGGACATAGCCATGAGAATCAGTACTTCAATGATGACGGCAACCATGCATCAGTCGGTAAGTAATAGTAACTCAGAAAGAGAGAAGCTAATGAAACAGATTAGTAGCCAACTTCGGGTTATTGTACCGTCTGATGATCCTATTGCCAGTACTTGGATGGGGCAATTAGAGCAAGAACAATCAGCAATTAACCAATATAAGCAAAATATCTCACGGCTGAATAATAGTTTAACCAAGCAAGAAAAGAATGTTACCGCACTCAAAAATGAACTGGGTGATATTAAAGATGAATTACTGGCAGCAGTGAATGATAGCCGCGGTAGTTTAGATATGGCCAGCTATGGTAATTCGATAGAAGCGCGCTTGGAATCTATCGTGACATTCTTAAATACTAAAAGTGGCGAGGGGCGTTATATATTTTCGGGTACGGCAACAGGTACATTGCCCATTCGCTATGATGCCAGCAACAAAGAGTATCACTACGATGGCAATAGCGACTACCGTGAGACGATCACCGCTAATGGTATAAATGTACGTGAAAACACGCACCTACAGGAAGCTTTTGGTCTGCAATCGTCGGGCAATATGGGTACGCTAAGTAAGCTAAAAGAATTATGTAATGAAATGAAGACCAATCCGGATAAGGCCAGTTATATCAGCGAGCTACAGGATATGCTCGAGTTAATTGATGATGCGACCAACTACATGGCCGCTACAGAAACAGAGCTGGGTAGCCGCCAAAATCGGATTAACTTACTGTCAGATACACATGAAAGAAATGAAGAGGCCAATAACGATATTGCACGCAATCTGGTGGGATTAGATGAAATTCAAACCCAGGCTATGATTCTGGAAATGCAGGCTCACCAAAATGCCTTGATCAGTACATTCAAAATGTACAATCAGGTCAATAATCTTTCCCTTTTTAACTTACTATAAGCTGAATAAATGTCATGCAGGTAGGACTTAACACCACTCACGGGCTTCGCGGGAACAAAACATCCAGTCATCCGCTGGCCGTTCATCAGCACCAGCCTGTTAATGGTCATAAGCAGAATAAAGTAATATCGAATTTTCCAGATTCGCCATTTATATCTAGCCAGCCATTACGTTATAACGTGCAGCTTAATCAACAACTGACCTCCTTACAGCAAGCAGGTCGGTATTTGCATGAAGCTGAACGGCAAATTGCTCAATTACACAATGTAGTACAGCAAGGGAAAGTCAGCACTGAAGTGCAGCAATTGGCAGAAAAAACCGTCAACTGGCTACAATGTCGTGCATCAGTTTCAGCCAATACGGTTGACCGGCAATTAAATATTGCACTGGAGCAAGCTGCAAAAGTTAATTTCAGTTGGCAGGATGCCAATCGTGTATTGCAATCCTCCCAAGAGGAAACGCTACTTTTTTCTTCACAAGGTGCTGAAACTAAAATAGTTGCTCTCAGATTTCCGGCGGAGGGAAATATCCGTCAGAATCTATTGGTACTGAATAAAGGGTTAGGGCGTTTAGGTATTCATGGCGAGCTGACTCAGCATGGGCAGGTTCGATTCAGTATTGATGAGCAACACTGGCAGGAAATTAATCAACTCCATGTTCGGGGTGAGGGCTATCGTTTCGGTTCCGAGAATAGTCAACCTTTAGTGCTGACGGCGGAAGCCGCGCTGGTTGATGATGTTCGCCATATTATTGAGCAGCCCATAGAGGCTAAAAAGTACCTGGGTAATATGCAACAGGCATTAACGCAGATAACCGGACAAATGCGGGAACTTAATGAGCATAAGCAAAAGGTACGTAGCAGCATTGAAAGTATGTGCAGTTTATCGTCATCAAATACAGTGCAGTTAATGGCTGAATCACTCGCCAGTAAGTTGGCCCAAGGAAAAGAGCATTATAACCTGTTATTGCAGGCATTGAATGGACAGGGAAATATACACAGTTTGACAGTAAGAAACTTGCTGGGAAACTAACTTGCTATCACGCACCTTGCGTGATCATCGTCTGAAACCGAGGGGGAATCATTATTTCCCCTTGGTTCTCTCTCCCAACACGATACCGCTTTGGCCAAATAATAATGGCTGCCCATCAATGACCATTGGTGTCATATACACAGTGTTATGGACTAAATAATCTAAAAAACCATCAATCATGCGACCGGAGGTTGGGTTATTAAAAAATATTGGACTGTAATTAAAGCTTAATTGACCATTGGCGGCATTCTGTACGGTAAATTTTCCCTTAAAAATAAAGCGATTATCATTAGGATTAGTAATTGTACTGATGACTCCGCCTTGGGTTGTCGTAATACGGGCATCATAAATCTCTTTTTGTTGCGACAACAAATCATAGAAACCCATCTGTAATTGGGCTTGAAAGGGTTGCTGTGCACTAGTTTCAGAAGAGACTTTGGCTGCCGCTAATGAAAGAAATAGCGCCAGCACTACCAGCATTATTCCGCTTTTAACATTGAGCCATTTCATTAACTTTTCTCTCCATCTCTCGATAAATCAAATTATTGAGTAATTGTTCACTTTGACGCCAATGGTAAATTGTCATGCCAAGTTGTTTATTTTCACATTGACTCTCTACCGAAAAATTAAAATCCAGTCGCCTTAATGACACAAAGTAATAAACAGTAATATGTGTGTTTTTTAACTTAATTTGTTTATTTATCATGTAGAAAGTGTCTTTTAAACGCTGGTTCAGTTTTTCTTTATCCTGTAGCGATAACTGCGAATCAACTAACTGGAATATGCGGATGTTGCTGTACATCCCCAAGTCTTGTTCAACCGCTTGATAGTGGCTGGAACCTGACCTCTGATGGAGGATATAGCTACCCGCGGCACCTATTACGATAACCAATAATACCAGCAAAAGAATGACCCAATAATTGAAACTGTGGCGCTTTGGCGGCGCAGTTATTTGAGTTGCTGGCGGCTCTAACACTGAACTGGAGGGCGGCTGTTCTTCTTCATTATGATTAATATGTTGTGCAACAGCTTCAGTGGTTTCTGTGGCTAGTGGCTCATCTGCAAGAGATAGCGAATGCAGATGTTGACTCTCATCAAGCAGGGGAGCATTTAGGTTGTTAGCCGGGGGCTCTTCCTGAGGCGAAATATTTTGTTCTTCTGCTTGTTCCTCACTGTCTTCCTCAATAATCTCGCAAAATTCCGGGTCTAATAAATAACCCAATTTAGGAATAGTTTGGATAATGCGCTGCTGTTTATTCTCGTCACCCAGAGCGACACGCAGAGTATGGATAGCATTCGGTAAACTGTTATTGCCAATAACACGGCGGTGCCAAACTAAATTCGTTATCTCATCACGGGATAATATTTCACCGGCATGTTCCAGCAACACGGTGATCAATTTTAATTGATACTCACCAAGGCGCTTAGTTTCACCTGTCTTTCTGTGGGTAATAAATCCAGAAATCAGGTCGATTGTGTAGTCGTTAACGACATATGTTTTTCTTATCATCTTCATGTACAGGTAGCGGTAAGTTACGATAGCACCATTGCTATCCAGGCGTTAAGCTGGCGAATATCCAAGAAAATATACGATGCCACCATGTTGCTTTAAACGGTAAAAAGAAACTAAGAATTAATGCCAGATGTAAAAGTTTTCAGGTTAGTCCATTGCCGAACAGGATAAATTATTCATTTCCCTGTAATAAATTGTTTTTTAGCTAAACCTTTACATCATCAACATTATTATTCAAACAACATAAAACAATCAACTCATTCATTGAGGTATTTTTACTGTTATGATTTATATGAACTTTTAATTACAGTTGAGATGGCAATTATCTTATTGCTCTCATAGCAAGAAACAGAGGGTGTGTGTTACTGTTTTTTTTAAAACGAATAGTTAATCAAAAAAATAGAATATTAATTTTACTCATAGAGTATGGGTATTTATGCCGCTTTAAATAAATACACTGCTATATCCGGTAAAACTGGCTGGTTAATAATTTTGATCGTCTATTTAATTTTATCTCTTTATGGGTCGCCTTAACTCAGTACCACGGGAGCTAATGGTTAGCCCCGAACTGAGGAGAATTATCTCATGGCAATGTCCATTTTTACTAATCCAGCCAGCATGTCAGCCATCAACTCACTGAACCGCGCTAATGCATTGCAAAGCGTTTCTGCAATGCGTATGACCAGCGGCAAACGTATTAACTCGGCTTCTGATGACGCAGCCGGTATGCAGATTGCTTCCCGCCTGAACAGCCAGGTACGTGGTATGAATGTGGCGATGCGCAACATTTCAGATACTAAATCGATGCTGAAAACGGCGGAAGGGGCATTTGTTGAGTCAGATAATATCCTGAACCGTATGAAAGATTTGGCGACCCAGGCTGCCAATGACACCAATGCTAAAGGCGACCGTGCTGCTTTGCAGAAAGAGTTCACTCAGTTGGGTCAGGAGCTGAAAAGCATTCTGGACAACACCAGCTACAGCGGCGAAAAACTGTTTGCCACCGGCGGTAAGTTGACCGGCAAGCTGAACTTCCAGACTGGCGCACAGAAAGGTGAAGGTCTGGAACTGGATGTGGCGCAGCAAATTGGTGACCTGGTGAAAGAAGTCGCTCAAGATACTGATGCGACTCATGCTGCTGCCGAAAAGAACGCAATCACTAAAGTTGAAAACGCTGAGAAAGATGTGCTTGCCAAGAAAGCGGCCTATGATAAGGCTCCAGCTGTTGCAAGCGCAAAAACCGACTGGGAAGCAGCGCTGACTGCCAATAAAGCTGCTGCTGATGAGTTAGATACTCTTTATGCGGATGTCTCGACCTTTAAATCAGGGGTGATTAACCTGAAAGTGGTTGGTGCTCAATCTGCCATGCGTGCGGTGCAGGAACTGGAAAAAGCGGTGGGAACCTACGGTGAAATGCGCTCCACACTGGGTGCCAACATTAACCGTCTGGATTCCAGCGCCGCTAACCTGTCGAACATGAAAGACAACACCGAACTGGCGATGAGCAGCATCATGGACACTGATTTTGCAGTGGAAATGACTAACTCTTCGCGTAATCAAATGCTGATGCAGACCAGCTCCATGATGCTGAAGCAGTCTAACGGCATGGTCAACATGATTGGTAACCTGCTGGGCTAAGTTTAGCGCCGGTTATTATTCAAGATACCGCTCTTCGGGGCGGTATTTTTTTAACTTTTTTTAGCCCGTCTATTTTTGACATTAACTTAATTTTTGCCGTTATTGTGCCGCTTTAACTTAGTACCACGGGCGCTAATGGTTAGCCCCGAACTGAGGAGAATTATCCCATGGCAATGTCCATTTTTACTAATCCAGCCAGCATGTCAGCCATCAACTCACTGAACCGCGCTAATGCATTGCAAAGCGTTTCTGCAATGCGTATGACCAGCGGCAAACGTATTAACTCGGCCTCTGATGATGCAGCCGGTATGCAGATTGCTTCCCGCCTGAACAGCCAGGTGCGCGGCATGAATGTGGCGATGCGCAATATTTCAGACACTAAATCGATGCTGAAAACGGCGGAAGGGGCCTTTGTTGAGTCAGATAATATCCTGAACCGTATGAAAGATTTGGCGACCCAGTCAGCTAATGACACCAATGCTAAAGGCGACCGTGCTGCCTTGCAGAAAGAGTTCACTCAGTTGGGTCAGGAGCTGAAAAGCATTCTGGATAACACCAGCTACAGCGGTGAAAAACTGTTTGCCACCGGCGGTAAATTGACTGGCAAGCTGAACTTCCAGACTGGCGCGCAGAAAGGTGAAGGTCTGGAGCTGGATGTAGCGACGCAAATTGACGGTTTGATTAAGGGCGTGACCAAAGAAGTGAAGGCCGATGATACTGCTACAGTTGGCACTATTGAAAAGGATTTGGATGTTGCACAAAAAGCTTTAGACGCTAAAACCACTGATGAAGATGCCGCAAAGCAGAAATATGACGATGAGGTGGTAAAACTCAACGGTGGTACGGGCTCACCAACGGATGTTGATTCAGCTAAAACAAAATGGGACGCCGCAATTGTCGATACGAAAACAGCCACTGACAATCTGGACGAGTTATTTGTCCGCGATGATTATGATGCTGGTGTGGCCACCCTAACGATTGGCGATGCTAAAAAAGCAATGAAAGCGGTAACCGAGCTGGAAAAAGCCGTGGCCACCTACGGTGAAATGCGCTCCACACTGGGTGCCAATATCAACCGTCTGGATTCCAGCGCCGCTAACCTGTCAAACATGAAAGACAACACCGAACTGGCGATGAGCAGCATCATGGACACTGATTTTGCGGTGGAAATGACCAACTCTTCGCGTAACCAAATGCTGATGCAGACCAGCTCAATGATGCTGAAACAGTCTAACGGCATGGTGAACATGATTGGCAACCTGCTGGGCTAAGCTCCATCTTGGCAAAAAGGGCTGCGGCTTAAAACACGATACCGCTTTCGGGCGGTATTTTTTCCTCTGTAGTTTGCTGCGCTCTTCCGCTGAATGGAAAAATCATTTCCTCTGTGAAATTTAACTCATTAAATATCAATGAATTAAAGTTGGCACGAGGATTGCTAACAATAAACGATGCTGAATAACGCAAATCATACCGGGAGTAATAGCATGCTTGATTTTGATCCCAGCCAAATGGCGCAAGGTGCAGCCAATAGTCTGTTCGAGGTACGGGTTAATCGATTAAAAGGCCAGCAGGCTCAATTTAAGAAAGAACAAGATGCATTAAGCAAAATACAAAGTGGCTTAAATGATTTTCGTACCGCGCTGAATGGCATCAATAAAAGAGATGAGGGGGTGCTAAAGCTGAAAACCACCTCCAGTGATGAAGAGATTGCTACGGTTACCGCTAACCATAAAGCGGCGAAAGGCAGCTATAACCTGTTTGTTAAACAGTTGGCGAGTACTCATCAATTAGCACTGCAAGATCTTGACGATAGCACTGTGGCTAATGCCACTGGCCCTTTTGAGCTGGAGATCGGTGGCAAAACCATCAGCATTGAAACTGGCTCTTTGAACACGGTTGCCGATCTGGCTGAGGCGATTAATAAGCACAAAGATAATCAGGACAGTGACAAAAAAGAATTGCTCACGGCTGCGCTGATCCGTAGTGGCGGCAAAGTGGTGCTGACATTAACCAGCAGCAACAGCGGCAAGGATAACAAAATTACGCTACCTGGCTCATTGCCTACTGCTTTTGCTGGGGTAAGTAAAAAAGAGTTATCAGCTGCGGCCGATGCTGAGGTTTGGCTGGGGAATGAGAATAGCGGGATTCAGATTCTGCACTCGAGCAATACGTTGGACTCAGTGATTGACGGGGTCACCATCAATCTGACGAAAGTGCAAAAAACTGGCGATGCGCCGCTGCATATCGACGTTGAGATGGATAGTTCTGCCACCAAAGAACAAGTTAAGAAGTTTGTTGATGCATTTAATCGCATTAAAAAGCTGGTGATGCCTACCCGAGATAAGGTCGACGACAGCAAAGATAAGGATGCCACCACCCGCTATAGCAGCAATTCAAACCATGGTATTAGTGCGTTAAATAGCATCCTTAATAGCTTGGTTCGCCAGCCTATCGATGGCAAAAGCATTCTTGATTTCGGCATTAAAACCAACCGTGATGGTGGGTTAGAAATCGACAGCAAAAAATTTGAGCAGGCAATAAAAGACGATCCTAAAGCATTAGTGGCTTTGCTAAACGGTGACAGTGGATTATTGAAAAAACTGGATACTAGCCTCGAACCTTATATCAATAAAAACACCGGATTACTGAAAGGGCGTAATGAGTCGCTTGAGCGTAAAACAGCCAGTATCCATAAGCAGCTTGATATGTTGAAAGAGCAACATAGCCAAACATTTGAGCGCTATCTGTTGCAGTTTAGCAAGATAAAAGAGGCTTCGGCGCAAATGGCATTAAACATGCGAGCCTGGGGTTTTAACTGATGATCGGGCAGGAATAGATTATGTATACCAATCAGGAACCTGGTTCTTATCAAGGGGCTGATATTGCCATGCAGGCGGCAGCGGCAACACCACATCAATTAGTGTTGATGCTGTTTGATGGTCTACAGGATGAGTTGGTGCGGGCCAAAAGTCATATTGTGGCGAAACGCTATGAGCATAAGGCGCAAAGCATCAATAAATGCATTGATATTCTGAATGCACTGACCAGTTCACTGGACTTTGAGCGTGGTGGTGAACTGGTCGTCAATCTTGGCAAGATTTATGACTTCTGCGTTTACCGGCTCTACGATGCCAGCAATCAGTTATCAGTTGATTTTGTGGCTGAAGTAGAACAAATCCTGGCCACACTGCGCAGTGGCTGGGAAGCAATAAAGGATACTGAATGAATGGTTTAGCATTAATTGAGCAGTTGCAGTGCGAGTTGCTTGATGTAGCACAGCAGAATCACTGGGATGCTATGCCACTGATAAATCAACGTATTGATCAACTGGTGACTTTTTTGCAGCAACAACATTCGGTGCCGCAAGCGATTGAGCAGGCCATGCAGCAATTAAAAACTCACTATCAATGGGCTTATCAGCAGTCTTTATTGTATCAGGCACATTTAAACAGCAGCATGGCACAATTACGGCAAGCTCAACCCGGGATTACCGCCTACGCGGAGATGGCCATCACAGCCTACCAAAATATGGCCACGGAAGAGGAGCAGCGGTGATTACATTAACAGGCTTTGCTCAGGCGACCAGCCAACTGGCATCTGAGTCGGGGTTAGAAAATCCCCCGGTCACGGGTAATGCAGAGGATGCGGGAATCAATAATCTGGCGGCTTTCGATGCAGCTCTTTTGCAGGCGAGAGAGCCACATCAGCCTATCTCACTAAGGCCCTCGGTGGTGATGGACTTGATGGCACAAGTTGATGATGCCGGGAAGAATAGCGCGACAACGCCAGCAATGGATGAACAGAACCAGCAGTTGCTGAATGTGTTACTACATAGTCATGCACAGAATGCGCCAGCGCCAAGTTTACTGTCTATGACGGCTTTACCACGCAGTCTGCCGCAGGATACAGGCAACTCGACGACAGAACTGATGCCGCCGGGGCCGCAGAAGAAGTCGTCAGCATTAGTGAGTTTGCTGAAATCAACTGGGCCAAGGCTGGATATCACATCGCCAGCGGCCAGCGTGGGTGAAAATGCATTATCTGGCCGGATGGTACCGGAGGGATTAAGCCCGGTAATACAGTCAGCGGCACAAGCTCCCGCCAATGGAAATGGTGCTAATCATCCTCATGAGGCGACCGCGCCACGCATGGAAAGCCAATTAACTCTGGCGAAAAGCCAGCCAGAGTGGTCGCAGCAATTACGAACCGTGCTAGGCGAGCGCCTGCAATTACAGGTCGAAAACAAAGTGCAGCATGCCACTATTCGGCTTGATCCCCCGGATATGGGCAAAATTGATATTTCAGTACATATGGAAGGAGGAAAACTACAAGTTCATATCAATGCGAGTCAGGGGGATGTTTATCGGGCATTACAACAGAGTAGTGCCGAGTTACGACAGGCATTAACCGGGCAAAATAGTGCTGCTGTTGAGGTGCAAATATCGGCGAATAGCCAGCAACAACAGCGCCAACAGCAGCATCAAAAACCACATGACGATATTTTGGCCGCACGTCATATTGAGACTCAAGTGGATATGGGCATCGACGACGGTACACTCTTAATTACTGTATAAGGGACGACAAATGAACAGCAATAAAAAAACACTTTCAATGAAAGTGTGGGGACTTCTATTGTTAATTATCCTGACCGCCGCAGCGGTAAATTATCATAAGGATATTTTGGCTAAGTTTAAGAGTAAGCCAGTGACCATCAGTAAATCTTTTATTCGTGGAAATAAGGCTGTTCAGTTTGTTGAAATAAAGAACATGATTATTACGCTGAAAGATAATAAATCCGAGCGTTATCTACAACTCGAGCTGGGTATTGCCACCGGTGATAATAATGATGTTAAAAAAGTGATTGCTATGGTGCCGGTTATTCAATCGGCCACTGTTAATTTACTCTCTAACATGGATTATCAAGCTGTACGTAATACATCTATTATCGATTTGCGTCGCCAACTGATGAGTGAATATAAAAAGGATTTTGAAAGTTTAAATGTCCCAATGCCATTTGATGATGTGGTGATTAGCCGTATGGTGTTCCAGTAATCAATATGGCGATAATGGACATTAATGATAATTTGGCGCTAACGCCTGCGGAAGAAAGCCAATATCTGGCTGCGTATTTACCTTTGGTAAAACGTGTTGTCAGACAACTTTCATTTCAGGCGGATAGTGTTATCGGCAGAGAGGATATGCAGCAAGTTGCATTGATGGGGCTATTAGAGGCACTACGCCGCTATGGGCATCCTGACGGGCAATTTGCTGCCTATGCTGTTCATCGAATTCGGGGTGCGGTGCTGGATCAACTGCGCGAACATGACTGGCGACCACGTAGGCTAAGGCAGAAAACGCATAAAACCAATGAAGCTATTCGTAAAGTAGCACGGCAATTGGGCCATGAACCCAGCTTTGAGGAAATTAATGCCGAACTGCAACTGACGGCAGAGGAATATCAAGAGTATTTATTATTGGAGAGCGCCAGTGCAATGGAAAGCCTGGACGATATTCTTTCACTGGAAACGCCCACTGATGCTTTACAAAGCAGGCAGTTGGAAGAGGGTATTATTATTGAAGATAATCTTAATCAAGCTATCGCTTCATTAGAGGAGCGAGAGCAGATGATTTTGCATCTTTATTATCAAAAAGAAATGAGTATGAAAGAGATTGCTGAAGTTTTAGATCTCACTGAAGCACGAATTTGTCAGCTTAATAAAAAGTTAGTACAGAAAATTAAATCATTTTTTTAAAATGTCGAGGGTATTATGCAGAAATTATTTGGGCTGCTGGTCATTATGGTATGTGTGATTGGTGGCTATATGATGTCAGGCGGAATGTTATCTTCCTTCTGGCAACCCGGGGAGATAATTATTATCCTCGGATCAGGGGTGGGAGCCATGATATTGGCAAACCCCGGTTATGTATTAAAAGAAATGTGGCACCAGATTCTTGCCATCACCCGCAAGAGTGAATATACCGCCGAATTTCAGCAGCAATTACTGATGCTCTTATATGAATTACTCGAAATGGTGGATGAAGGCGGATTAAAACGCTTGGATGAGCATATTGAAACCCCGGCTAATAGCCCGCTATTCCAGCGCTACCCTCTTATTTTACAAGACCAGCATCTGGTGACTTTTATCTCTGATAATTTCCGCCTAATGGCGATGGGCAAAATCAATCAACATGAGCTGGAAGGTATACTCGAACAGGAATTATCGGCGGTAGAAGAGGAACTTTTGGTTCCCTCGCGCTCCTTTCATCGCACCGCTGAAGCGATGCCTGGGTTTGGTATCTGTGCCGCCGTATTGGGCATTATCATCACCATGCAATCCATTGACGGCTCGATTGCAATGATCGGCATTAAAGTGGCAGCCGCCTTGATCGGCACTTTCCTAGGGGTATTCATCTGCTACTGCTTGATGGACCCACTGGCTAATGCCATGGAACAGGCGATGAAAAAGAAACTGGCGTTCTTTGAATGTGTGCGGATGGTGTTGGTCAATCATGTGGCCGGTAAACCTTCACTGCTGGCCGTCGACGCGGGGCGTAAAATGTTACCGCTGGACAGCAAACCGACCTTTGCCACTCTGGATTCGTGGATTAACAAGCTGATGATGGCAGGCGCGTAATGAGAAGTCATGCCATGGGTGGGCAAACCACCATAATCAAACGTTCTGCCAGAAAGAAATATGAAAGCGGGCATTCTGGTGCATGGAAAGTGGCTTTTGCCGACTTTACTCTCGCCATGATGGCGCTGTTTATGGTGCTGTGGATTGTCGGAGTGGTCTCGGAAGAGGAGCGACAAGAGATTGTCGCGCAACTGAATGGCCAGACTATTTTTGCCCAGCAATCCTTTATTTCGATTCCGTCTAAAAGCAGAAGTGGCGGCGGCAAGTTCTCTGACAGTATCGATGGTCAAGAACAGGCCAAAGAGACCAAAAGTAACCTCGCGGTAGAGGCACCAGAGCCGGAGCAGTCATTGGAAGAGGTGGTGGATAAATCCCGTCAGGAGATGGAAGAGTTATCGCGCATTATTATGCAGATTACGTCTGCTTATGACGCACAATCCAATCTGCATATGGAAGTGGTTCCCCAAGGGCTGCGTATTCTGATTCAGGATGATAAACAGCGAGATATGTTCCAACGCAGTAGCGCAGTACTGACCCCGTTTTTCAGCCGTTTACTGGGTGAGCTGGCACCGGCCTTTAATGAGATGGACAATAAAATCATTATTACCGGGCATACCGATGCGTCCCGTTATCGCGACCAAGTGCGGTACAACAATTGGAATCTGTCGGGGGAAAGGGCATTGATGGCGCATAAAGCGCTGGTAAATGGTGGATTGGACGAAGGTCGAGTATTGCAAATCAATGCGATGGCCGATCAGATGTTGCTGAACACCACCGAACCTTTAGCCGCTAAAAACCGCCGCATTGAGATCATGGTGTTAACTAAAACCGCCTCTGACACCCTCTATCAGTTCTTTGGCAATCACGGAGAGAATGTAGTGAAATCGGCAATGAATAAAGCCGAGTAGTTACATTGCTATTTTCACTGTCCAGCCAACCCTCGAATACCCCCGGGCTGGGCGGTGCTTTTTATTGGGAACAGCCACATACCCGCATCACGAATAGGTGGCTGATGAAATTAGCGTGGAGTGATAGTGACAGTATTGCCATGGGTTGCAATGGTAACTCGTTGACCAGCATGGAATTGTGTCACTCCTTGGGCTTGAACAACCAGGAATGTGGTGCCGTTATCTCGACGAACTTCTAATTCAACACCGCTACTGCGGTTCAGCATACTTTGAACTTGTTGGCCAACAACACCGCCAGCAACCGCCCCTGCGGCAGTGCCAAGACGACGGCCTGTACCGCCACCGATGGTATTACCCAAGAAGCCACCTACCACCGCACCGCCAACTGCACCGGCAATGTTATTTCCATCACCGCCCTGAATAGTGACTGGGCGTACAGAAACCAGAGTACCGTAAGTTACCGTTTGGGTAACACCCGCTTGAGAGCTGCTGAATGTATCGCCCGAAAGGGTATTATTATTGGCGCAGCCACTGAGTGTGGCAACGGCGATAGCAACAACAATGAATGGCTTGATCATAAAGGAACCCCTTTTAGCGCATAACCGGTTGAATATTGACCGGTAAATTCATCATAGCACGGCTCATTTACCAGTAAATTGATTCATATATAAAATATGCAATTAACTACGCTCTAGCGGCGCAGTTTGCACCTGACAAGGGGCATTGGTTGGCAGCACATCGCCAAGTTAACACGGGCATTATGCTGTTAAAAGCTCAAATATTAACCAAATACACTGTTGGTGAATGATGCCGATGCTCAATATTATCTTTTATTATCCCGAGCAGATCCATTTTGTAACAATAATATTCACTATTAAAAATAGCAAAATTGTACGTTGAAATATCCAATAGCTAATAAAATTACTTAAAATCTGATAGTTGAAAATTCATATTTGGCTCGCAGACAAAATTAATAATTAATCATGCCATGTGATTTGCCTTTTCAAGTGGCTCTGGTTTTATTTTTTATAAAATGATAATGGCAGATTGAATTGTTAACCCGTTTTGGCATCAGTGGAGCTTAAGCCAAATGTTAAAATAATCAGTTTTGGTAAATAATTGACGTAATTGGAAAAAATTTATGCTGGTTTTTTGCACTGATTTTTATCGAACTTTGAGAAGAGCAAAAAGAACCCGTTTCAGCAAGGGGGGCGCGGGTTTGGTGAGTTTTTAAATGGCAATACTTCAGTGTTTTCAATGCCAAATTAGGCTTTTTTTATCAATTAGGTTTGCTTAATTGGGCTAAGAGGCTCATTTCATCTTTAAGTCAGATAGAACTTTCATTTCCGGTTAAATAACTAAAGTAAGTAATATGTAATTAAAGTCATATCGTTAATTAGCCATGCTCGGTTAATGATATTCAATTCCATCTGTATCCCCCACATTACTACTTGACAGATTTTCTAACTTCTGGCAAATGAAATATTTTGCTGAAACGGTTTTAGTTCACAGATATTTTCCTCGCATTAACTCAATCAATTATCCATTGATAAAGATCAACTTAATTAAATTTCGGAGGTTACAAAATATTAACACAAAACCATGTTTTATCTAAGGGTATGCTCATCATCTTTCACGTCGCAGGTG
Organism: Yersinia alsatica; assembly: GCF_902170305.1. Lineage (GTDB taxonomy): Bacteria > Pseudomonadota > Gammaproteobacteria > Enterobacterales > Enterobacteriaceae > Yersinia > Yersinia alsatica. The sequence goes on from NZ_CABHWW010000028.1 coordinate 149,861, forward strand.
CGCTTGCTGTTTTCCTGAATCTTGAAATTTAGTGGGTATAAGTAGAATAATAAAAAATAGGGGAAAAAACATGCTTTCCCAGCATGGCGTTAACCGTCGTGATTTTATGAAACTTTGTGCAGCATTAGCTGCCACCATGGGTCTCAGCAGCAAGGCTGCCGCTGAAATCGCTAGTACAGTGAGTTCACCCCAACGTCCGCCAGTCATCTGGATTGGTGCGCAGGAGTGTACCGGTTGTACCGAGTCACTGTTACGTTCAACTCACCCGACCATTGAGAACCTGCTGCTGAGTGTTATCTCAATGGAGTATCACGAAGTTCTCTCTGCCGCCTTTGGTGATCAGGCGGAAGAGAACAAGCACCACGCAATTGAAAAGTACAAAGGGAAATATGTACTGGTGGTGGATGGTTCTATCCCACTGAAAGACGGTGGGATTTACTGCATGGTTGCCGGTAAACCTATTGTCGAGCATATTCGTGAAGCCGCAGAGCATGCAGCGGCTATTATTGCTATTGGCTCCTGTTCTGCCTGGGGCGGCGTACCTGCCACTGGCGGCAACCCAACCGGCGCGGTTAGCTTGCAAGAGGTGCTGCCGGGCAAAACCGTCATTAATATCCCCGGCTGCCCACCTAATCCGCATAACTTTCTGGCGACAGTGGCCCATATCATTACCTTCCAGCGGCCACCCGCATTGGATGCCAAAAACCGCCCAACCTTTGCTTATGGCCGCCTGATCCACGAAAACTGCGAACGGCGTCCACACTTTGATGCTGGCCGTTTTGCCCGTCAGTTTGGTGATGAAGGCCATCGACAAGGTTGGTGTCTTTATCATTTAGGCTGTAAGGGGCCGGAGACCTATGGCAACTGCCCGACACTGGAGTTCTGTGATGTCGGCGGGGGTATCTGGCCGGTCGGGATAGGGCATCCTTGCTACGGTTGTAATGAAGAAGGCATCGGTTTCACCAAAGGTATCGCGCAATTGTCCAGTGTTGAACATCCGACACCGCGTGGCGAGCTACCGCTGATCCATAACGCCGAAGGCGGCAAGATCTCGACCACCGCCACGGCGTTACTGGGTGGGGTCGTGGGATTGGTCGCCGGTGTCAGCTTGATGACGGTGCGTGAACTGGGGCGGCAACAGAAACAGCGCCGCAAAGATGACGATCACTCATCGCGGGAGGAGTAGCCGTGAACCGACGTCACTTTTTCAAATTAGCCTCTGGTGGTGTGCTGTTGGCGGGGCTGTCGCCCAGCACCAAAGCTGAGGTACAAAACCGGCCACCGATTCCCGGTGCGCTGGGGATGTTATATGACTCCACATTATGTGTCGGTTGTCAGGCCTGCGTGAGCAAATGCCAGCAGGTCAATCATAGCGAGATATACGCCCGCGGCGAGGCTGTTTGGTCCGAGAATGACAAACTCAGCCCCTTCACCAACAATATTATTCAGGTATGGACCAGCGGCGCGGGGGTTAATAAAGATCAATTAGAAGATGGCTATGCCTATATCAAAAAGCAGTGCATGCATTGCGTTGATCCCAATTGTGTCTCCGTCTGCCCGGTAAGTGCCCTGCGCAAAGATGCCAAAACCGGCATTGTTCACTACGACCCCGATGTTTGTACCGGTTGCCGTTATTGCATGGTCGGTTGCCCGTTCAATGTGCCGAAATATGATTACGACAACCCCTTTGGCAAGATTCATAAATGTGAATTGTGCAACCAGAAAGGGGTTGAGCGTTTGGATAAAGGCGGTTTACCCGGCTGTGTTGAAGTCTGTCCGACCGGGGCGGTGATATTCGGTACTCGCGAGGAACTGCTGTCAGAAGCTCAACGGCGGCTGACGCTAACGCCGGGTGAAAACTACCGTTTCCCACGTCAGACTCTCAGTGCCAATGACACCTATGAGCATCCGGTCCCTCACTATGATAAGCACGTTTATGGTGAGAAAGAGGGCGGTGGCACCCAGGTTTTGGTGCTGGCGGGCATTCCGGCCGAGAAACTCGATTTACCACCATTGGCCGAACTGGCGACGGGCGCTCGCTCTGAGCATGTCCAGCACACGTTGTACAAAGGCATGATCCTACCGCTGGCGGTACTGGCCGGGGTGACGGCATTGGTGCACAGAAATACGCGTGATGAGCGCAAAGACTCTGAACATGATGAAGATAAAAAGCATCATGGCGAGTCGGGCACGCCGGATAAAAAGGAAGGTCCAGATGACGATGCATAAATCCAGCCCACTGGGTGGGCGGCTGGTCAGTTGGCCGGTCATGCTGTTAGCGCCTTTTGTGGTGTTATGTGCGCTATTGATTGTCAAACGTTTGGTGCTAGGGCTGGGGTCGGTCAGTGACTTAAATGGCGGCTTCCCGTGGGGCATCTGGATTGCCTTCGACTTGCTGGTTGGCACCGGTTTGGCTTGCGGTGGCTGGGCATTGGCTTGGGCGGTTTATGTGTTTAACCGCGGGGAATATCACCCACTGGTACGCCCGGCACTGCTCGCCAGTTTGTTTGGTTATGCACTGGGTGGCTTATCGATAACCATCGACGTGGGCCGCTACTGGAACCTGCCTTACTTCTTTATCCCCGGGCATTTCAACGTTAACTCGGTGCTGTTCGAAACCGCGGTCTGTATGACGATCTATATTGGCGTCATGGCGGTGGAGTTTGCTCCGGCGTTATTTGAACGCCTCGGTTGGAAAGTGTCGCTTAAGCGCCTCAATAAAGTGATGTTTTTTGTCATCGCATTGGGTGCGCTGCTACCCACCATGCACCAATCCTCAATGGGATCGTTGATGATTGCCGCCGGTGCCAAGATTCACCCGCTATGGCAAAGCTATGAAATGTTGCCGCTGTTCTCCCTGCTGACGGCTGCTATTCTTGGCTTCTCTATTGTCATCTTTGAAGGCTCATTGGTTCAGGCCGGATTGCGTGGGCGAGGGGCAAACGAAGCTCCGCTATTCGCGCGGTTGACCACCATCATCGACGTATTCCTGCTGCTGTTTATTGTGCTGCGTCTTGGTGAGGTGATCGTGCGCCATAAAACCGATTATCTGTGGCTGTTTGACCGCTATTCCATTGCTTTCTGGGCTGAAATTATCCTGATGGCGTTGCCGTTGCTGATTTTCCGCATTCCGAAAGCCAGACAAGACAGCCGCCTACTGTTTATCGGTGCGCTCTGCATGATTGGTGGCGGAGCCTTATGGCGGCTGAATTACTCGCTATTGGCCTTCAGCCCCGGCGGCGGCTACAACTATTTCCCAACCACCAGTGAAATCCTGATCTCCATCGGCTTCGTCGCCATTGAGGTCTGCGCCTACATTTTATTGATTCGACTGTTGCCGGTGCTTCCTGCTCACGGGCAGTTACATAAGAATAATCAGACAGAGGTAAAGCATGAGCCAACGCATCACCATTGATCCCGTCACCCGAATTGAGGGACACCTGCGGATCGACTGCGAAATTGAGGACGGCAAAGTCATTAAGGCTTGGTCCTCCGGCACCATGTGGCGTGGCATGGAAGAAATTCTGCAAGGTAATGATCCGCGCGATGCTTGGATGATTGTGCAGCGCATTTGTGGCGTCTGCACCACCATCCACGCCATTGCCTCGGTGCGTGCAGTCGAGAATGCATTAGGAATGGAAGTGCCAGTCAATGCGCAGCATATCCGCAACCTGATTCTGGCTGCGCACAGTATTCATGACCATATCGTCCACTTCTATCAGCTATCGGCATTGGACTGGGTGGATGTCACCTCGGCACTGCAAGCTTCGCCACGCAAAGCGGCAGAGATGCTAAGAGGGCTGTCAAGCTGGCCGCTTAATAGTGAGCAGGAGTTTGCCCGCGTACAGCAGAAAATCAAGGATTTAGTCGCCAGCGGCCAGTTAGGTATTTTTGCCAACGGTTATTGGGGCCATCCAGCAATGGCATTGCCGCCGGAAGTGAATCTGATTGCCGTGGCACATTACCTGCAAGCGCTTGAGTGCCAGCGCGATGCCAACCGCATTGTGGCGGTACTGGGCGGCAAAACGCCGCATATTCAAAACCTGGCGGTAGGCGGGGTTGCCAACCCGATTAATCTGGATATGCCGAGTGTGCTGAATCTGGAACGCCTGATGCTGGTGAAGTCCTTTATCGACCGCTTGGGGAGCTTTATCGAGCAAGTCTACAAAGTGGATACCGCGGTGATCGCTGCCCATTATCCGGGCTGGCTCAATCTGGGCAAAGGGGCTGATTATTACCTCAGCGTGCCGGAGCTGCCCATCGATCGCAAAGGAGAAACCTTCCTGCTGCCAGGCGGTTATCTGGAAAATGGCACCTTCCGCCCGATTGTTAATCACAACGATCCTTACTTGATCAAAGGGATTGCCGAGAGTGGTAAGCATGCCTGGTACAAGGACGATGAACCGCTGGCCCCTTGGGAAGGGAAAACTAACCCGAACTACACTGGCTGGCAGGAAGATGGCAAATACTCTTGGGTAAAAGCGCCGACATTCTATGGCAAAACTGTGGAAGTTGGGCCGCTGGCTTGGTTGATGTGTGGGATAGCGGCAGATCATGGGCCAACCAAACAGCACTTTAGTGATATTGGTGCGGCTTACCACACCTTAAGTGGGCAGAGTATTAGCGCTGAACAACTGCCATCAACATTGGGCCGCATTATTGGTCGTGCGGTGCATTGCTGTGTGCTGCATGAGACGTTGGCCCAGCAATGGACGGCACTGGTGACTAATATTGGCACCGGTGATGTCGAAACCTTTATCAAACCTGACATTCCCCTGACAGGTGAAATCCGTGGCGTGGGCTTTGAAGAAGCCCCGCGCGGCATGCTGTCGCACTGGGTGGTTATCAAAGATGGCAAAATCGCCAATTATCAGGCGGTGGTGCCATCAACCTGGAATGCTGGGCCGCGAAACTATAACGATGAACCGGGTCCTTACGAGCAAGCGCTAGTCGGGACGCCGGTGGCCGATCCTGCCAAACCACTGGAGGTGGTGCGGACCATTCACTCATTCGACCCGTGCATGTCCTGTGCTGTACATATTGTCGACACAACGGGCAACGAAGTGACCAAAGTCAAGGTGCTGTGATGGGGATTTTGGTATTAGGTATAGGTAACTTATTACTCAGTGATGAAGCTGTCGGGGTGCGGATTGTCGAGGCGCTGGAACAGCGCTTTCACATCCCAGCGGGAGTGGAGGTGCTGGATGGTGGCACTGCCGGTTTGGAGTTGATGGAAGCGATGGCAAATCGCGAACATCTGATTGTCGCTGATGCGGTATTGACCGGGCAGTCACCGGGTAGCGTGGTGGTGCTGCGGGATAAAGAAATTCCGGCGATGTTCAGTCGCAAAGTGTCACCGCATCAGTTGGGGCTCTGCGATGTGCTGATGGCGCTGCAACTGACCGACGAGTTCCCGCGCCAGCTTACGTTAGTGGGGGTAGTGCCCGAATCGCTGGCACCGAAGATTGGCCTGACGCCGACGGTCACGCAGGCCATCGAACCGGCGCTGGAACAGATTATCGCGGCACTACAGGTCAGCGGAATCACGCTCAAAGCACGGGAAGAAAGCCATGTCTGATGTCATTGCCGGCCATGCACAAAATCCGACGGAATTGCTGGAACAGGTGTTTAGCCAGATAGCGGCCGATGAAATGTGCAAATTGCCATTTTACCGCGACCATATTCCCCTGCGCGCCTGTGGATTTCAGTTATTTGAGCAGCAATGGATTGGCGCGTTATTGACTCCATGGATGCTGAGTCTGGTGGTATTGCCAGGGCCACAGCAAAGCTGGCAACGCCGTATTGTGGGAGAGCGCCTGATGCTGGCGCTACCTTGCGGCACCATCGGTTTTACCGTTAGCGAGATTGCCGGTTGCGGCCAGTATTTGAGCCGCTCGTTGATGTCGCCGCTGGACACTGCGCTTGGTGCAGAACAGGCGGTGCAACTGGCAGAACAGAGTGCGCGCATGGCGCTGTCACTGCCGGTGGTGGATGCAGATGCTCCTGCCAATCCACGGCGGCGCGCCTTGTTTAGTAAGGTCACTCAAATGACGAATCCGCATGCATGAAATCAGTTTATGCCTCAGCACATTGGAGCTGATTGAGAAACAGGCACAATTGCACGGTGCCAAACGGATAACAGCGGTATGGCTGGAGATTGGTGCGCTATCTTGTATTGAAGAGAGCGCTTTGCGTTTTAGTTTTGATAGCGCCAGCCGCCAGACACTGGCTGCGGGGTGCCAATTGCACCTTAGCTATCAGCCAGCCAAAGCCTGGTGCTGGGAGTGCAGCACCAGTGTTGCTATTGAACGGCATGATGCCGGGTGCCCGCATTGCGGCAGCCATGCTCTGCAAGTGGAGAGTGGCAGCAATTTGCAGGTAAAACAGATAGAAGTGGAATAATCCTGAAGGAGTGAATTCCTATGTGTACGACTTGTGGTTGCGCCAGCGGCGAGAGAAAGATCGAGGGCGACGACAATCATCATGATGATGATCACCACCACGACGATCATCACGACCACCATCATCATCATGATGACGGCCACCACGATCATCATCACCATGATCATCATGAAAGCGCTGCCCAGCCGCAAAAAATTCAGCATAAACATAAAAATAAATATGTCGCTAAAGGCACGCAGCCGGTCATTGTTCACCACCACTATTATTACCATCAAGGTGATGTTCATCATCATTATCATGGCAAAGCGCCGGAACCGATGGCGGGTAACGAACCTGAGGATACCGACGCTCCGGCAGCAGAGCCTTTTGCCCCACAAGTTCATGCCGATAAACTTGGGCTGCATTATGGTCAGGGTGAGGCCGGTAGCCACGCGCCGGGCATGGGACAGCGCCGCTTACTGCAAATTGAGCAAGATGTACTGAGCAAAAATAATCAGTTAGCCAGCCATAACCGTGAGCATTTTGTCGAACAACATATTTTGGCGCTGAATTTGGTTTCCAGTCCCGGTTCCGGCAAAACCACTTTGTTGACCACGACTTTACAGTTGCTGGCCGGGCGAGTGCCTTGCGCAGTGATTGAAGGTGATCAGCAAACTACCCATGATGCCGAGCGCATTCGCGCTACCGGCGTGCCAGCGATTCAGGTTAATACCGGCAAAGGCTGTCATCTGGATGCGCAGATGGTGCACGATGCCGCGCACCGATTGGGGCTTGCCAATGATAGCCTGCTGTTTATCGAAAACGTCGGCAACTTGGTCTGCCCGGCCAGCTTTGATCTGGGCGAACGCCACAAAGTGGCGGTGCTCTCGGTTACTGAGGGTGAAGATAAACCGTTGAAATATCCTCATATGTTTGCTGCATCCACCCTGATGATTATCAATAAAATCGATCTGTTGCCGTATCTGGATTTTGATATTGAGCAGTGCATCGCCTATGCCCGTCAGGTGAACCCCGATATTCAGGTTATTGCTCTGTCAGCCAGTAGCGGCGAGGGCATGGACTTGTGGCTGGAATGGCTGGAGGCGCAGCGATGTGCTTAGGCGTACCCGGCAAGATTGTGGCGGTAGGTGAAGATATCCACCAATTGGCATGGGTGGAAGTGAACGGCGTGAAACGCGAAATCAATATTGCGCTAGTGTGCGATGAAAGTCCGGCGGACTTGTTGGGCCAATGGGTTTTGGTGCATGTTGGGTTTGCCATGAGTCTGCTTGATGAAGAAGAAGCTCAGCAAACACTGGCGGCGTTAGCGCATATGCAAGCTGTTGGGCTAGATCTGGATGATGTCGTAAGTGGGGCCAGCGATGCGCTACGTTGATGAGTTTCGAGATCCGGCATTAGTGACGGCGTTGTTGAGCCGTATCGAAAACTTACTGCCGCAGATCCCGGATCAACAGCGCTTGCCGTTGCAGATCATGGAGGTGTGCGGCGGTCATACTCATGCGATCTTTAAATTTGGTCTTGATCAACTGCTCCCAGATGGGCTGGAGTTTGTTCATGGGCCAGGCTGCCCGGTCTGTGTTCTGCCGATGGGGCGTATCGACAGTTGTTTGGAGATTGCCGCTCACCCAGAGGTGATTTTCTGCACTTATGGCGACGCCATGCGAGTGCCTGGCCGTAATGGTTCGATGCTGGATGCCAAGCGGCGCGGCGCGGATATTCGCGTGGTTTACTCACCACTGGATGCCCTGACGCTGGCACAGAATAACCCTTCCCGCGAGGTGGTATTTTTCGGCTTGGGCTTTGAAACGACCATGCCGGCCAGTGCCTTAACGCTACAACAAGCCAAGCGGCTTGGGCTGACCAATTTCACTCTGTTCTGCCAGCACATCACCATTATTCCTACGTTGCGCAGTCTGCTACAGCAGCCCGATGTGCGGATCGACGGCTTTCTGGCTCCAGGCCATGTCAGCATGGTGATCGGCACCACGCCATACCACTTTATCTGCGATCAATTCAATAAACCGCTGGTGGTCACCGGCTTTGAGCCGCTGGATATTTTACAAGGGTTGGTGATGCTACTGGAGCAGATGGTCAGTGGGCGCTGTGCCGTGGAAAACCAGTACCGGCGCATCGTGCCGGACAGCGGCAACCTATTGGCACAGCAAGCACTGGATGACGTGTTTATCGTTAAAGCTAGCAGCGAGTGGCGTGGGTTGGGCGAAATCGCCGATTCTGGTGTGCAACTTAGCCCGGCGTATCAGGCTTTTGATGCCGAACTGCGTTTCAAACCACAGCAGCAGAAAGTGGCGGATGACCCGCGATCCCGCTGTGGCGATGTGCTGACTGGGCGCTGTAAGCCGAACCAATGCCCGTTGTTCGGTGGCGAGTGCACGCCAGATAATGCATTTGGGGCGCTGATGGTTTCCTCTGAGGGAGCTTGCTCCGCTTACTACCAATATAAATAAATCAGGCAATAATGAATGAATAACCACGAGATCACCCTAGCCCACGGCAGTGGTGGGCGGGCCATGCAAAGCTTGATTGAGTCACTGTTTTTGGCGGCATTTTCTAACCCCGCGCTGAATGAGCGGGAGGATCAGGCGCGTATTGCGCTGGCGGATCTTACTGCGCTCGGTGATCGGCTGGCAGTATCAACGGACAGCTATGTCATCGATCCTATTTTTTTCCCCGGCGGTGATATTGGCAAATTGGCGGTGTGCGGTACCGCCAATGATGTGGCGGTCAGTGGGGCGATACCGCGCTATCTTTCGTGTGGTTTTATTCTGGAAGAAGGTCTGCCGATTGCCTCACTTGAACGGATTGTGCAGTCAATGGCCGCTACCGCGCAGCAGGCGGGTATGCAGATAGTCACTGGCGATACTAAAGTGGTGCAGCGTGGAGCGGCGGATAAGATCTTTATTAATACCACCGGTATTGGTGTGATCCCGGCAGATATCCAGTGGGGAACGGCGATGATCCGTGCGGGTGATCGGATCATTGTCAGTGGCACTTTGGGTGATCATGGCGCGACCATTCTGAATCTGCGCGAAGGTTTGGGTCTGGAAGCTGAACTAATCAGTGATTGTGCGCTGTTGGCACCCCTGATTGCCCCACTGCGCCACATTGCCGGGGTGCGAGCGCTACGCGATGCCACACGGGGCGGAGTGACCGCTATCTTGCATGAATTTGCCGCCGCCAGTGGTTGTGGTATGGAAATCAACGAAACTGATTTACCGCTGAAACCGGCAGTGCGCGGGATTTGCGAATTGCTGGGATTGGATGCGCTCAATTTTGCTAACGAAGGTAAGTTAGTGCTGGTGGTCTCCCCCGAGGCCCAACAGGCGGTTTTGGCCGAGTTGCATCGCCATCCATTAGGCCAGGACGCCGCAGTTATTGGGCATGTTACCGAGAGCAAGCAAGTGCGTTTATGTGGCGCATTTGGTGTTTCGCGCCGCTTGGATTTACCTCTTGATGAGCCGTTACCACGAATCTGTTAATCCTCCTCCGCGTCCTTGGGGATTGGCGATGAGTGTGGCCAGGAATTGGGTGAGGTCAGGAGTTCATTGTGGATAAAAATGGTCTTCGCCTGCGGGTAAAAGGTAAGGTGCAAGGGGTTGGTTTTCGTCCCTATATCTGGCAACTTGCCCATCGTTTTGGCCTGTGTGGCGATGTCAGTAACGACAGCGCGGGAGTGACCATTCATCTGTGGCAATCGCCAGCAGTGGTGGATTTTTTACAGGCATTGCCGCTGGATTGCCCGCCGCTGGCACAGATTGATAGCATCGTCAGCGCACCCTATCACTGGGCACAACCGCCGCTGGATTTTGTTATTCATCATAGTGGGGCCGGGCAGATGGACACCCAAATCGTGCCCGATGCTGCAACCTGCAATGCTTGCCTGCACGAAATGAATGACCCCGCCAATCGCCGCTATCGTTATCCTTTTATCAACTGCACCCATTGCGGCCCGCGTTTTACCATTATCCACCGCATGCCCTATGACCGGCCCTATACCTCGATGGGCAAGTTCCCGCTGTGTGCGGCCTGTCAGGCCGAATATGACCATCCGGCAGACCGCCGTTTTCATGCTCAACCCAATGCCTGCGCGGATTGTGGCCCGCAATTATGGCTGAGTGATGTGAACGGTCAGACCTTGGCTCAGGGCTTTACTGCCGTGCAGCAGGCGGCCTCGGCGCTATTGGCCGGCGAGATTGTTGCTGTCAAAGGTGTGGGCGGCTTTCATTTGGCGGTCGATGCCACCAACGGTAGCGCAGTGGCCCGTTTACGTGCACGTAAACACCGGCCCTCCAAGCCGCTGGCCGTCATGTTGCCGGATGCCAGTTGGTTAAAAACCTGTGTGCAGGACACCGATAATGAAGCTTTGCTCCGATTATTACGCAGCTCGGCGGCTCCCATCGTTTTAGTCGCTAAACAACCGAACAGCCCACTCAGTGGCGCGATTGCACCAAAGTTACCGGAAATCGGCGTGATGTTGCCCGCCAATCCGCTACAACATTTGTTACTGCAACAAGTTGCGCGCCCACTGGTGATGACCTCCGGCAATGGCAGTGGCAAACCTCCGGCACTCAGTAATGAGCAAGCCCTGAGTGCGCTAACTGATATAGTCGACTATTGGCTGTTGCACGATAGGGCTATTGTGCAGCGAGCTGATGATTCGCTGGTGCGCTTCACTGGCAATGGTGCTGAAATGCTGCGCCGCGCCAGAGGTTATGTGCCCGATGCTTTCGAACTGCCTCCGGGGTTTAGCCAGCAACCGGCAATTCTGGCGCTGGGGGCAGACATGAAAAATACCTTTTGTCTGTTGCGCGATAGCAATGCGGTGTTGAGCCAGCACTTGGGGGATCTGGCTGATAGCGATATTGCGCAGCAACAGCAGCAGTTACTCGCGCTATTTTGCAATATTTATCATTTCACCCCACAGTCGGTAGTGGTGGATGCCCATCCCGGGTATGTCAGCCATCAGTTTGGTAAAGATTGGGCCGCACAACAGAATATTCCTTGCGTGGAGGTGCTGCATCATCACGCACATCTGGCGGCTTGTCTGGCAGAACATGGCTGGCCGCGTGAGGGCGGAGCAGTAATTGGTCTGGCGCTGGATGGGCTGGGATATGGTGCAGAGGGCCAGTTGTGGGGGGGCGAATGTTTACGTGTAGATTATGTGAGTTGTGAACATATCGGTGGCTTGCCAGCCGTGGCTCTGCCCGGCGGGGATTTAGCTTCTCGTCAGCCATGGCGCAACTTGTTGGCACAGTTACAGCGCTTTGTTCCACTAGGGCAAAACTTACCTGAAGCTGCTGCCATTCCACAGCCACAGGGCGAGATCCTCGCGCGCGCCATTGCGCGTGGCATCAATGCGCCACTGGCTTCATCGACGGGGCGATTATTTGATGCGGTGGCGGCAGCACTCAATATTGTGCCGCACACCATCAGTTGGGAGGGGGAGGCCGCTTGTCAGTTGGAAGCGCTGGCATGGCAGAGTGCCAGAACGGTTCCCCCCGTCACACTACCGCTGCGCGGTAATCAGCTGGATTTAGCCACGTTTTGGCAGCAATGGTTGGCTTACGATGCGACACCGGCAGAGCGGGCTTATGCTTTCCACTTCGCGCTGGCGCAGGGCTTTGCCACCTTAGCCCGTCAAGCGGCACACGACTTTGGCATTGATACCATTGCCTTTTCCGGGGGCGTGTTGCATAACCGACTGCTGCGCGAGCTATTATGCGAGCAACTGCATGACTTTCAGCTATTGATGCCACAGCGCCTTCCGGCGGGTGATGGTGGTCTGGCGCTAGGACAGGCACTGATTGCGGCTGCCCGGGCGATGACATAAGGTTGATGGCAATATCCTTTCTGTTCACTGGTGGGAGGCACCGTGCACACCATTCATTCTGACCCTTCTATTACACCGGATTTATTCCCTGATACATTGGCAGCGGCCTGTTTGCAGCAATTTCATGCCACACCGCCGCTGGTTCACTGTTTAACCAATGAGGTTGTGCAGTCCTTCACCGCCAATGTATTACTGGCACTGGGGGCTTTTCCGGCGATGGTGGTAGAGCCTAAAGAGGCGGCGCAATTCAGCGCCATGGCCAATGGCTTGTTGATCAATATTGGCACCTTGCATCGAACACGAGCAGAAGCCATGTTGGCGGCAATTGCTGCGGCCAACCAAACAGCCACTCCGTGGGTACTGGACCCTGTTGCTGTCGGTGGGTTGGCGTATCGCACCGAATTTGCCCACCACTTATTGACACTCAAACCGGCGGCTATACGGGGCAATGCCTCGGAGATTATGGCGTTGAGCGGCATGGCAACCATGGGGCGAGGAGTTGATAGCGTTGATACTTCATTGGCTGCATTGCCTGCCGCTCGCCAGTTAGCACAGCAGGTTAAGACGGTGGTCGCGGTGACCGGTGAGGTGGATTACATCACTGATGGGCAGCGTGATTTCGCCGTGCCCGGCGGTGATCTGCTGATGACGCGGGTAGTTGGCACCGGCTGTGCGTTGTCTGCAGTGGTGGCGGCGTTCTGTGCACTTGAAGGCGATCGCTTGCATCATGTTGCGACAGCGTGCCGAATTATGTCGCAGGTTGGTGGTGTGGTCTCTCAGCAAGTTACCGGGCCGGGAAGTTTTATTCCGGCTTTTCTTGATGGTCTTTATCAATTGAAAACTATTGGTGTTTAGTTTTGCCCTGATTTAATTAGCTTTCCACCAAGATTTCACTCTCAAATTAAATCTAATTAATAGCCTCTACGGAGGCTTAAATTATATTCAGCAAATAATTCGCCATGGTTTAGAATTTAAATGGTGAGTACTCACATTCTTTGGTCTTCCCGGTCTTTTCTGCATTCCTGTTTTTTAGGTCCCTAATAAACACATAGGAAAATACAATGCTCCTTCTGAAAAGTTATAAAATAGCGGCGCTAATTGCCGTCGGGATATTAGTGGCAGGATGCGCCTCAAAGGTCACAACCAGCGCGCAATACTCTGGTTTTCTGGGTGACTACACCAAATTACAAGAAACAGAATCCGCGAGTGGTCAAAAAATACTGCGCTGGATTGCACCTGGTTTTAATGTTGCCAACTATACTGGCGTTTATTATACACCGTTGGTTTATTACCCGCGTTCGACACCAACTCAACGAGTGAGTCAGCAAACATTAGATCAAGTTTTGGCCTACGCAAATAAAAGACTTAAAGAAGCTTTTAGCCGTCAATTACCATTAGTCAATTCACCAAAACTACCTAATACATTAATTGTCCGCGCGGCAATTACGGCGGTTTCTGCTGAAACAAAAGATATGCAGGTATATGAAGTGGTACCTATTGCCGCAGTGATCGCCGGTACTATGGCAGCCACGGGTAATCGCACCCAACATACTGCGCTTTATATGGAAGTGCAGGTTATTGACTCTAATACCGGTAAACCGGTGATCGTGGTGGTACGTAAAGCTTACGGTAAAGATGTCAGTAACAGTAATACGCCAATTACGGCGGATGACGTGAAGAGTACTGTGGATGGATTGGTCTATGACATTGTTAATTTCAAACAAAAAAGCTAACTAATCCTATAAAAATCCCCATACTGCCGAGTCTCTGAATAGCATTAACCCAGAGGCTCGGCGGTATTTCTTGCTACTTATCTAGTCGTAATACGCACTGCGAATAAGAACCGATAAATCATTTAATTTCATTGGCTTGCCTAATAAATAACCCTGTACTTCATCACACATTAGGGCTTGCAGATGCTCAAGCTGCTCGGCGGTTTCTACCCCTTCGGCGGTCACGGTCATCGACAGGGCATGGCCGAGGTTAATGATGCCTTCAACGATTGACTGACCCTCATGGGATTCCGCCAGTTCATCCGTAAAACTCTTATCAATTTTCAGACCATCAAATGGGAAACGGCGCAAATAATTAAGTGATGAATATCCGGTACCAAAGTCATCCATCGATAAGCGCACACCGAGGGCTTTCAACGCCATCATAGTTTTAAATGCCCCATCAGCATCTTCAATCATTATTCGCTCGGTTATCTCTAGCTCCAGCCGGTGGCTAGGCAGCCCCGTCAATAACAGAACTTGCCGCACTCGCTCGATCAGACGCTGGTTTCTGAATTCAATGGCCGAAATATTGACGGAAACAATCAACGATGGAGGCCAGGTGGAGGCATCTTGGCAGGCCTGTAACATGGTCCAATCGCTGATGGAGGTGATAAGCCCGGTTTCTTCTGCCAGAGCAATAAACTGATCCGGCATTAATAGCCCTAGCACCGGATGATTCCAGCGCACTAAAGCTTCCGCCCCGGTGAGCTGTGTCCCTTCAATACGATAGCGCGGTTGATAATAAAGGCTGAACTCATTGTGTTTAACCGCCTGACGTAAAAACCGCTCCAGTTCGCTGCGTTGCATCAGGCGCTCATTCATTTCACTGGAGTAGAAACTCCACCGGTTACGGCCGCTATTTTTAGCTTCGTACATGGCAATATCGGCAAACCGCAACAACTCCTCGGCATGCATTGAATCCTGTGGTGCCAAAGCAATGCCGATGCTGGCACCGATATAAATATCTTGGCCATTGATGACATAAGGGCTTTCGATACGGGCGATAACACGGGCGCAGAGCTGCTCAATTTCTTTGATTGATGCCAGGCCGGTAATAATCAGAATGAACTCATCGCCCCCCTGACGGGCGACCAGATCTTGATCGCGCAAACAGCTTCTTAGGCGCTCAGATACCTGATGCAGCACCAGATCACCGGTAACGTGACCATAGGTATCATTGACTGGCTTGAATTTATCCAAATCGACATTGAGGATCACCAGTGGGTGTGGCGCGGCAGCCAAGTTTCGCAGTTTATTTTCCAGAAACTCTTTCATTCGCAGACGGTTGGGTAAACCGGTTAGCACATCATGCAGAGAAAGGTGCTGAATACGTTCCTGCGCTTCTATCTCTCGGGTGATATCTGAAGCGGTGCCGCGAAAACCTATAGTCTTGGCATCTTTGATAATAGGTTTGGCATAAATCCGGCAAATACGTTTATCGCCCTTGGCCGAGAAATACGTGCATTGCAGTTCATTACGAGATTCAGTCAGATGGGTGTGTTGCAGCCAAGAGCGCAGCGGAATAATGTCGCAATTTAGCAGTGAATCAAGATTGCGGCCTAACCAGTGCTCCATACTTAGCCCGGTAATAGTTAAAAATCGCTGTGACAGATAGGTAATACGTAAATCAGCATCGGTTTCCCATAGCCAATCAGTTGCGGCCTCTGCAACATGACGAAAACGCTCTTCGCTGGCAATTAAAGCGGCTTTGTTTTCATCGGCAACTTGTGCCTCTGACATGGCTCGCCGCAGTACCAACCAGCCACTTAATCCAAGAATAAGAGCAACCAGCGCCAGTAATGGGAGCAATATATTGAGTAGCTGCCCCCCCGGCATGCTCTGGTTCCAGTGCAAAGTCAGGTCACTGTTGTCACTGGAAACTAACGCCACCGAAGGGCTGGAGGAGATATCTTTTTTGTCACGAGGAGTACGTAATTGATGAATGCCGAAATCTTCGCCCAAGGCATCCAGCTCGGCCGGTGTGAGGACATTGACGAACACCAGAACAGAGGGGGCACCTGGCACTGGTTTAACTCGTGGGTCATTACCTGGGGTCAATGCTGCTGCCGCAATGATTACGGGCTGACCCGCAACGTCGATGGTTTCCGTCGCAATATACTCTGTTGCGGCTCGCTCGCGGGCAGTATCAATAAGCGGTGTAATATTCTCATTGAGCCAATCTGGTAACGTCGTATTTGCCAGTTTCCCATCAATAACGGAATAACGCGTCTTTTCCTGACCATCAATGACGAATACGCCTTCATAATTAAAATCATTATAAAGTGATGGCCCCAAATTCTGGCTGATAAAGGCCCATTCAGGGTCTACTTTTACATGCAGATGTTCATAGGCATCGCCCCAAAAAGCATTATCTTTTATTCTGGCTTTGATCTCATTTTGGCGCATCTCCCACGCTTTATTAACCAAAAAGCGGCTTTGAGATATCGCCTGTTCATTTAATTGTGAGGCAATGTAGATAATGCCTACCGCCGCAATAATGATAGTTGCCCCAACGAGCAGAGCCATAGCCTGTAAAGTTTGTTTCGCAAAGAAAACATTTTCTCCTCTTGCCCGTGATTCTTGCGGGGTGGAGTTTGTCATAGTGAATTCCCTTAGCACTTACAAAGTTCGGGCTGATACTAAGTATTAGAGAAAAACCTGTTTAATCAGCAGGAAGTAAAGACTCTGAGGCAATCTAAACTAACATAACTCCGTCAAATTATAATTTTAGCTCAGAATAATTTAATATTTAAAATTTGGGATTTAATGAAACATAAACCCACGACAGAAGCGTAGGTTTATGTTTAATATGAATTTTTTATGGCTGTTAAATCTGAGTTAAGAAAAAAATTAACTTAGTGGTTAATATCCTGCATCGCAGAAATCGCTATAGGGTTACCACTATTTTCCCAACTTGTCCGTTGGCTTCCATATATCGGTGAGCTTCAGCGATATCTTCCAGTTTGAATATTCGGTCAATCACCGGTTTCAACTGTCCGCAAGAAAGCCCATCAGAAACAAATTTTTTGGCCCGCGCCATCCTGTCAGGAACCGTAGTGATTTCAAACAGCTCGTATCCGCGCAATGTGAGGTGTTTTCCCAGAATATCCATAACTGAAACCGTGATGTCGCGGGGGTCTAGCGCACCATACTGGAAGAAAATACCTTGCGCCGACATGGCTTTCATCATTCTGCTGACTTCTGGCCCGCCAACAGGGTCGAAGACAATACGTGCCCCCTTACCATTAGTGATGTTGTTCACGGATTCAATTAAATTATCTTCTTGTGTCGCAATAACGTGAGCGGCTCCGGCTTTCAACAACATATCTCGCTTCTCACTGGTGCGAGTCAGGGCTACGGGGATTGCCTCCAGCATATTCGCAATCTGAATAGCAGCCAAACCGACACTACTGGATGCGGCCCCGATCAGGATAGTTTCGCCGGCCTTAAGCTTACCGAACTCAACCAGCGCACCGAAAGCCGTAACAAACATCATCCAACTTGCTGCGGCTTCTGCAAAACTGAGGTTAGTCGGATGCTTGACTACCGCATGAATCGGGGCGTTTACCAATTCACCGTACATGCCATATTCACTGAACATGAACGAAGGAATGATGCTGACGACGTCACCTGGTGCAAAATCAGTTACATCTGGGCCAATTGCCTCGATAATACCTGCGCCTTCATACCCCAATATTGCAGGATACTGAGGGTCAATAACGTACTGACCGGAACGATACATAACTTCAGCGCGGTTAAGACCGATGGCCTGTAGACGGATCTGCACCTCTCCTGCTGAGGGGGCGGCAACCTCAATATCTTCTAATTTTAGAACTTCCGGGCCTCCGGTTTCATAAAAGCGAACAACTTTTGCCATGACTTGTCTCTCCTTAATCTGATTAAATTGCGCTATGCAGCGCCGAATTCAACACGGGTTAATGTGAATATCTATTGGATTAATTTAGCTTTAATCAGACAGGTGAAAAATAGGTAAAAAATTAACTCACTATTACTGAATTAATCATAATCATTTAGCGCTTTGGTGGTATGGAAAACAATTCACTGACCCAGTCAACAAATGCTCTAACTTTAGGTGATAAATAACGCCGGTCTGGATAGAGAACAGAAATTGGTTTGGCTACTGAAGGTATATGAGGAAAAATTTCCACCAGTTTTCCGGCCTGGATATAGGGATCAAGCGAAACTCTCAGGCCTTGTAGAATGCCAATTCCAGCTAATCCGCAGGAGATAAATGCTTCAGAATTATCAACGAGGATGCTGCTTTTTATCCGCCGTGTAACCACCTCTTCTTTATTTAGGAACTTCCAGTCCATGACTTCTTGGCTGGTATTGCTAAAAAAATTAACCGCTTTATGGTTTGCCAGGTCATCAAGTGTCAGCGGTGTACCATATTTTCTTAGATATTCAGGAGAGGCGCAGGTAACCATTTTGGCTTCTCCGACTCGACGACCAATAAAACTTGAATCATTAAGTTCCCCAAGTCGGACCACACAATCGACACCTTCAGCAATTAGATCGACTCTGCGATCTGAGGAGCGCAGCACTATTTCTATATCAGGATATTTATCCTTAAAATCAGGCAATGCAGGAATAATGATTGCTGTGGCAAGGGTAATGGGCATATCAAGCCGAAGACGACCGCGTGGTGGTAACGTCGGGGAAAACGCTGCCATCGTGTCACTAAAATCGTTAATAAGGCGAATACAACGCTGGTAAAACTCTTCACCCTCAGCCGTCATACTCACTTTTCGGGTGGTTCGATGCAGCAGTTTGACGCCCACTTCTCTTTCAAGTTGTTGCATGGTTTTACTGACGGCGGGGCGGTGCAACTGAAGGATATCAGCCGCTCGGGAGAAACTTTCCTGCTCAGCTACTTGAACAAAAATTCTCATCGCCTCCAGCATATTTGTTTTCACTCTATATCGCCCTTATGCTCGGATAGTCACCTAACGTCTAATTATCCATTTATATGCCATTTCGTCACATTCTGAAGTTAATCATCATGCGATTTTTTAATAAAGCCAGTTGAAATTCTTCTCGTGACTTTCCGCGCATCTCTTTTTAAATAAACTTAGCGTACTGACATTAGACTGTAATAGGAATTTTTGTCGCAAGACGTTAAAGTGACACCAAAATATGACTAATCCCGCTAAGCTTTATTAACGTCCTACCCAGACTCATGACCCCGCCGAGAGTAAGGAACAAATGACCATGTCTACACTGAAATTGGTTCGCAACCCGATGACCCTTAATGCGGCGCGAATCCTAAGTACTCGGCTATATTCTCTGACCGCATACGCCATTGTCCTGCTATTGGGCGTGGGTACAGCGATGGCAGCCACTCCACTGCCGGCGGTGACGGTTGCGGTAGTGACCTCCGCGACACCGGATAGCGCGTTGCAATATCTCGGGCGGGTAGAAGCTATTCAGGCGGTGGATGTCACCACCCGAACAGAAGGATTTATTGCCGCCAGATTGTTTACCGAAGGACAAATGGTTACGCAGGGGGAATTGCTGTATGAAATTGACCCCGCGTTACATCAGGCGTCAGTGACTCAGGCGCAGGCACAATTAGACAGTGCAACCGCCAGTGCCAATCATGCTCAGGTGACGCTTACCCGCTTACAGCGCTTGGGCAATAACCGCTCGGTAAGCCAGGCGGAAGTCGATGAAGCGCAGGCGCAGCGGGATATTAGCCGGGCGGCGGTGGCTCAGGCACAAGCAAACCTGCAAATTCAGCAACTGCAACTTAGTTTCACCCGCATCACCGCGCCGATAACCGGACAAATTGGTCACAGTCGCTTTAATGTTGGCAGTCTGATTAATCCCGCCAGTGGCACACTGGTCAGTATTGTGCAGCTTGATCCGATCCGCGTGGCAATTGCAGTTAATGAGCGTGATTACATTACGGCCACCTATCAGTTGTCGGCGACGGGTTCACCAACGGCAGGTTCATCAGCAACCAATTCGGCTACCGCAGAGGGCAATGCATCGCCATTTGGACATTTCACGCCACGCATTCAACTGGCGAATGGTAAGCAATATCCGGAAAGCGGCGTTTTTGAATCTGTTGATAATCAAATCGATAAACAGACCGGTACCGTGACTATTCGCACCCGCTTTGCTAATCCACGGCATCTATTATTACCCGGTGGGGTGGTCAATGTATCGCTGGCGGCAGAAACTGCCAAAGCGGTGACCGCCATCCCTATCGCGGCGTTACAGCAGAATAAGCAGGGCCATTTTGTGCTGGTGGTGACAGATAAGGATCAGGTTGAAGTGCGGCCGGTGACACTGGGCGAGCAATTTGAACAACAATATGAAGTGAAGGATGGGCTGAAGGTCGGTGAGCGCGTCATTGTGTCGGGGCTGCAACATGTCCGGCCCGGAATGACGGTCAGCGCCAGTGTTGCTACACCGCTGACTGCGAACTAAGGGGAAGGCCAGATGCTGCATTTCTTTATCCGTCGTCCCAAGTTTGCCATTGTCATTGCGCTGGTGATCACCATCGTTGGCTGGGTGTCATTGCATGTTATTCCTGTGGAGCAATATCCTGATATCACGCCGCCAGTGGTCTCGGTCAGTGCGGTTTATCCCGGTGCCAGTGCCCGTGATGTGGCGCAAGCCATCGCATCACCGCTAGAGGCACAGGTGAATGGCGTCAGTAATATGCTGTATATGGAGTCCACCAGTGGCAATAACGGCAGCTACCAGCTGAGTATTACTTTTGCCAGCGGCACAGATCCAGATATGGCCGCCGTTGAGGTGCAGAACCGTATTTCTCAGGTGAGTGCTCAACTGCCCGCTGAAGTGAATGAGAATGGTATTTCAGTACGTAAACGGGCGTCTAACTTATTGCTAGGGGTGAGTGTCTTTTCACCGAAGCAGACCCATGATGCGCTGTTTGTCAGTAATTACACCAGCATTCAGCTGCGTGATGCTATTGCGCGTATCAATGGTGTTGGTGATGTGCAGGTCTTTGGTGCGCGCGATTACAGTATGCGGGTGTGGCTGAATCCACAACGTATGGAGTCACTGAATGTCAGCGTGCAAGACATTGTCACTGCATTACAGCAGCAGAACGTGCAAGCCGCTGCCGGGCAGATTGGTTCATCGCCATCGACTGTCGAGCAACAACAAACCCTGACGATCAGTGGGCAGGGGCGGCTGACCGACCCGCAGCAATTCGCCAATGTCATTATCCGCAGCAATCCACAGGGCGGGATGATTCGGCTGGGTGATGTTGCCCGCGTGGCGCTAGGGGCGCAGAACTATCAGGTTAGTGCGGCACAAAACCAGACTGAATCTGCATTTTTAGTGGTTTATCCGGTACCCGGTGCCAATGCTTTAAATGTGGCGAATGGGGTTCGCGATGAAATGGCCCGGTTGTCGGCCTCTTTCCCACCGGATCTGGCTTATGAGATAAACTACGATTCCACTTTGCCGGTGACCGCGACACTGCATGAAATCGCCATCTCCCTGACATTGACCCTGATTGTGGTGTTGGCAGTGGTCTATCTGTTTTTACAAAGTATGCGGGCGACTTTTATTGTCGCGCTTACCATCCCGGTGTCGCTGCTTGGTACCTTTGCCGTGCTGTATGTCTTTGGTTACTCAGCCAATACCCTCAGTTTGTTCGCCATTATTCTCGCACTGACGATCGTGGTGGACGATGCCATTGTGGTGGTGGAAAACGTTGAGCGACTATTGTCGAATGATCCAGACCTAACACCCGCACAAGCCACCAAGCAGGCGATGAGCCAGATTGCCGGGCCTATTATTGCCACTACATTGGTGTTGATGGCGGTATTTGTGCCGATCGCCATTTTGCCGGGCATTGTGGGCGAGCTGTATCGGCAATTTGCCGTCACACTGTCGGCGGCGGTCATTTTATCCAGTATCAATGCGCTGACCCTGAGTCCGGCGCTGTGTGCGGTGTTGCTTAAACGGCGCACTTTATCCAATAGCGGTGTATTTGGTGGTATCAACCGTGGTTTAGACCGCGCGCGTGATGGATATGTCGGATTAACCAGCCGGATTAGCAGCCGCGCGGTGTTTAGCATTGCGGCGCTATTGCTGGTGGGGCTGGCAACCTGGTGGGGTTATACCCGCCTGCCGACCTCATTTTTGCCAGAGGAAGATCAGGGTTATTTCTTTGTCAGTTTACAACTGCCGGATGGCGCTTCTCTGAATCGTACTCAGACAGTTATGGACCAGATGTACCAACAGGTGACGGCCAATGATGCCGTTGAGGACGTGATAAAAATCACTGGCTTCAGTTTGCTCAGTGGCAATAACTCACCCAATGCCGGTTTTGCCATTGTGATGCTCAAACCTTGGGGACAGCGCCCTCATATTGATCGGGTGCTGGCCAGCATCCAAGCCAATTTGGCGACTATTCCCTCGGCGATGATTATGGCGGTCAACCCACCGGCGATTGCTGGTTTGGGGAGTGCTTCCGGTTTTGATTTGCGCATTCAGGCCCTGTTGGGGCAATCACCGCAGGAATTGGCGCAGGTCAGTCAGGGGATTATTTTTGCCGCTAATCAGGACCCTAAACTCAGCCGGGTATTTACCACTTTCAGTGCCTCAGTACCTGAAGTTAATCTGAGTATTGACCGGGATCGCGCCGCCTTGTTACAGGTGCCGGTCAGTCGTATTTTCCAGACCTTGCAAACTTCACTCGGCGGGATGAATGCCGGTGATTTCACCTTGAATAACCGTATGTTCCGGGTGCAATTGCAGAATGATATGGACTTCCGTCAACGCACTGCGCAGATAAATAGTCTGAATGTACGTAGCGATAATGGAGCATTGGTCAGCTTGGCGAACCTTGTCACATTAACGCCGTCGGTTGGCGCTCCCTTTATCAGTAATTTCAATCAGTTCCCTTCCGTTGCCATTAGTGGCTCTGCCGCTGATGGGGCCAGTTCTGGTCAGGCCATGGCGGCGATGGAGACGCTATTGGCGCAGAATTTACCGCAAGGTTACAGCTATAGCTGGAGTGGGATGTCATGGCAGGAGCAGCAAACCGGCGGGCAGGTAGTGTTTATTTATCTGGCGGCACTGGTATTTGCCTATCTGTTTTTGGTGGCCCAGTATGAAAGCTGGAGCATCCCGCTGGTGGTGATTCTTTCGGTGGTATTTGCCGTGGGCGGTGCAGTTGCCGGGCTATCAGCCATGGGCTTTGCCAACGACGTTTACGCGCAAATCGGCTTGGTGTTGCTGATAGGGCTGGCGGCCAAAAATGCGATATTAATTGTCGAGTTTTCCAAAGCCCGACGTGAAGAGGGGGCCAGCATTGCGCAAGCGGCCCAAGATGGGGCCAAGCAGCGTTTTCGCGCAGTCATGATGACGGCGATTTCATTTATTCTCGGCGTGATGCCGCTGGTCTTTGCCAGTGGTGCCGGGGCGATGAGCCGCCAGATAATTGGTATCACGGTATTTGGTGGCATGCTAATGGCCACCGCCGTGGGGATTTTGTTTATTCCAGCGCTCTATTTGCATGTTCAGCGATTGCGGGAATGGACAAAAACGCGAAAATCACCTGCGGATGAAGAGTCGCAAGAGTAAACATCGGCTGACTTATCTGTCACCTCGCCATGGGGTGACAGTGCTGCTGCATCTTCGTGCATTTGCCTCTAAAAAGTGCGCGCAATCTGTGCTTTTCCCTCACTCCGGTACCGTTTTTCATTACATAAAGTGCGGGTATTCCTGCTAATTAGCGGGTGCCTGTAATGTGGTACAAACCTTGCTTGAGCCGTAGACCGTACTATTACTGGCAAATGGCAGGGATAAGGTATGTCACAGGCGAAACAGGCTCCGGAGTTAAAACGTACATTAGGTAGTTTTCAGTTATGGGGTATTGCTGTCGGGTTGGTGATTTCCGGCGAGTATTTTGGCTGGAGTTATGGCTGGGCGCAGGCGGGAACGCTGGGGTTCCTGTTTACCGCGTTGGGCGTGGCGGCCATGTATACGGCGTTTATTTTTAGCTTTACCGAGTTAACCACTTCCATTCCTCATGCCGGGGGGCCATTTGCTTATGCCCACCGCGCTTTTGGCCCTACCGGCGGCTTTATTGCCGGCCTCGCAACATTAATCGAGTTTGTCTTTGCACCACCGGCAATTGCGATGGCAATTGGCGCCTATATTAATGTGCAGTTTCCGGCAATTGACCCTAAATGGGTCGCTGTTGGGGCTTATCTGGTATTTATGTCACTGAATATTCTGGGTGTCAGCATCGCGGCAACATTTGAATTATTAGTGACGGTACTGGCGATTTTTGAATTGTTGGTCTTTATGGGCGTGGTGGCTCCCGGTTTTGAGGCCAGCAACTTTGTTAAAGGTGGCTGGGCGGGGGCAGATACTTTCAGTCTGAGTTCAATGTCAGGTATTTTTGCCGCTATCCCTTTTGCTATTTGGTTCTTTCTGGCCATTGAAGGGGCTTCGATGGCGGCTGAAGAAGCCAAAGATCCGCAACGAACCATTCCGCGCGCCTTTATCTGCGGCATTCTGACCTTAGTGGTGCTGGCGCTCGGTGTGATGGTGTTTGCCGGTGGAGTCGGTGACTGGACGAAGCTCTCCAATATTAATGACCCACTGCCACAGGCCATGAAAATTATTGTCGGCAGTGACAGTGGCTGGTTGCATATGTTGGTCTGGCTGGGGTTATTCGGCCTGATTGCTTCTTTCCATGGCATTATTATGGGCTATTCGCGCCAGATTTTTGCTCTGGCCCGTGCCGGGTATCTACCGAAACCCTTGGCGAAAGTTAATCGGCGTTTCCGTACTCCGCATCTGGCGATTCTGGCCGGTGGTGTGGTGGGGATTGCCGCCATTTTCTCTGACTCGCTTATCGTGATTGGCGGTATGCCACTGACGGCAAATATCGTCACTATGTCAGTGTTTGGTGCCATCGTGATGTATATCACCTCGATGTTGTCGCTATTTAAACTCAGGCAAACTGAGCCACGATTGACTCGCCCGTTCTCGGCGCCTCTCTATCCCTTTGCTCCCGCACTGGCATTGATTCTTGCGGTGGTCTGTTTGGTGGCAATGATCTATTACAACCCGCTATTGGCGCTGATATTCGCTGGAATGATGTTGGTCGGTTATATTTACTTCCGTCTGACCCATCGTTCGCGCGCAGCCGCTGCATTCGATCCACAGCTTAGTGGTGCCGAATGACATGGCGAGAGTGACCTCATTATATTCAGGCTGCTTCGGCGGCCTGCTGAACTAAGGGACGCGTTATGTACCAGACAACATTGAGCCATCGTCGCTATCACTTCAGTGATTTACGCGATTTAATGGCGAAAGCTTCCCCCGCGCGCTCGGGGGATTATCTGGCAGGTGTTGCAGCAGATAGCGCTGAAGAGCGCATGGCGGCTCGCATGGCACTGGCCGATTTGCCGTTAAAAACCTTTTTACAGCAAATGCTAATCCCCTATGAGCAGGATGAAGTCACTCGACTGATTATTGACACGCACTCCCCACTGGCTTTTTCCCCCATAGCGCACCTGACGGTTGGTGACTTTCGTGATTGGCTGCTCAGCGAGCAAACAGACACAGTGATACTGGCGCAAGTGAGTGCGGGTATCACCCCGGAAATGGCGGCGGCGGTGAGTAAAATCATGCGCAATCAGGATTTGATTCTGGTGGCGAAGAAATGCAGTGTGATTACCCGATTTCGCAACACGATTGGCCTTCCTGGTCATTTAAGTGTGCGGTTGCAACCTAATCATCCCACCGACAGTTTGCAGGGGATTGCGGCCAGTATGCTTGATGGGCTGCTGTATGGCAGCGGCGATGCGGTGATTGGCATCAATCCGGCCAGTGACAGTTTGCCGCTGTTGGAAAAGCTAAATTACATGCTGGACGATGTCATCAGCCGCTTTGAGATCCCAACCCAATCTTGCGTACTGACCCATATTACTAACACCCTTAAATTGATTGAACGTGGTGCGCCGGTTGATCTGGTCTTTCAATCTATTGCGGGCAGCGAAGCCGCTAATGCCGGTTTTGGCATCAATCTCGCCTTAATTGAAGAAGCACAACTTGCGGCTCTGAGCCTTAAACGTGGCACGGTGGGCAACAATGTGATGTATTTCGAAACTGGGCAAGGCAGCTGTCTTTCAGGTAATGCCCATTTTGGTGTGGATCAGCAAACCTGTGAAGCCCGAGCCTATGCCATTGCGCGCCGGTTTTCTCCATTATTGACCAATACCGTGGTCGGTTTTATCGGGCCGGAATATCTCTATGATGGCAAACAGATTATCCGTGCCGGTTTAGAAGACCATTTTTGCGGCAAACTGCTGGGTGTTCCGCTAGGTTGTGATGTCTGCTACACCAATCACGCCGAAGCGGATCAGGATGACATGGATACCTTACTGACCTTGCTAGGAACGGCCGGATTAACCTTTATGATGGGCATCCCGGGTGCCGATGATATTATGCTGAATTATCAAAGCACATCGTTTCATGATGCTTTGTATATTCGCCAACTGCTCGGCTTGAAACATGCCCCTGAGTTTGGCCTGTGGCTGGAGAAAATGAATATTATGGATGCCAGTGGGCGCTTACGTGATACCGCGATGAATCATCCATTACTGGCTCAGTTACCGCAGTTGGAGGTCTCTCGATGAGTGCTGATAATGACCTGTTGCATCCTAATCCGTGGCAGGCCTTACGCCAGTTTACCGCGGCCCGTATTGCCCTTGGCCGTACAGGGGCAAGTTTACCGACCCACGAGTTACTAAAATTTGGTTTAGCTCATGCACAAGCACGCGACGCGGTACATCAGCCCTTTATCAGTGAAGATCTTGCCAGTCAGTTGGCTGATTTAGGATTAACCTCCATCACGGTGAACAGTGCTGCGCCGGAGCGTTCCACTTATTTACGCCGCCCGGATCTGGGGCGGAAATTGTCGCCACAAAGTCGTGAGCAACTGTGCGCATGGCCTGATAAGCAAGCCGATGTTTTGTTGGTGATTGGCGATGGCTTATCGTCCAAAGCGGTACATCGTCAGGCAATCCCTCTGGTCGCGGCCCTACTGCCATATTTACAGACATTAGGTTTATCACTCGCTCCGGTGGTATTGGCTCACCAGTCCAGAGTGGCGTTGGGTGATGATGCGGGGGAATGCTTGCAGGCCAAGGCGGTGGTCATTTTGATTGGTGAAAGGCCGGGGCTCTCTTCTCCAGATAGTTTAGGGATTTATATGACTTGGGGGCCGAATACCCAGCGCCTGGAGTCTGAGCGCAACTGTATTTCCAATATCCGACCAGAAGGGCTGGATTATCCTCAGGCGGCTTTTAAGCTGGCATGGCTGTTAGAGCAATCTTTCCAGCGCCGTTTATCCGGGGTGCAGCTTAAGGATGAGAGTGATAACCCAGCATTACACGGGTGTGTAAGCCCCACTTATGTTACTGAAACCGACAGTAGCATGTCGCGCTGATTTCCCTTATATAAATGGCGGTTAAAACTCCTGTTGCCAGCCTTTTGCTGCTATCAAACATGCATTTTTGATAATATTACGTTAATCTATCTAATGATTGCAGGCTGAGCCATCCTACAAATCCCTCGTTTTACAACTATTCTTATAAATATCTCACGAAATTTTAATTTCTAACGGTATTGCTGCGCGTCATCATTTTCATGCTTTATGCAGTGGAGCTATTAAGAACATAAGGAAGAAAAAATGGGACTACGAAGAAAAAACGTTAAACCTATGCAAATCAATGACATTACGATAATTGATGATACTAAACTGAAGAAGGCTATTACCGCTGCGGCGCTAGGCAACGCCATGGAGTGGTTCGACTTTGGGGTGTATGGTTTTGTCGCATTTGCACTGGGCCAGGTATTTTTCCCCGGTGCCGATCCCGGTATTCAGATGATCGCTGCATTGGCGACCTTTTCCGTTCCTTTTCTGGTTCGGCCTCTGGGTGGCTTATTCTTTGGGGCACTGGGTGATAAATATGGACGACAGAAAGTCCTATCCGTCACCATTATTATTATGTCGGTCAGTACCTTCTGTATTGGCTTGATCCCTTCTTATGCCTCGATTGGTATTTGGGCACCTATCTTACTGTTATTGGCAAAATTGGCGCAGGGCTTCTCTGTCGGGGGCGAATATACTGGTGCGGCAATTTTTGTTGCTGAGTATTCACCGGATAGAAAACGTGGCTTCCTTGGCAGTTGGCTGGATTTTGGCTCCATTGCCGGTTTTGTGCTTGGTGCTGGGGTGGTGGTACTGATTTCCAGTATTGTGGGCGAGGCCAGCTTCCTTGAGTGGGGGTGGCGTATTCCGTTCTTTGTTGCTGCTCCATTGGGCCTAATCGGGATTTATCTGCGTCATGCGCTTGAAGAAACCCCCACTTTTCAACAGCATGTGGACAAGATGGACAGTGATTCGCGCCATAGCATTGCCCAGCCGCCTAAGGTCTCTTTCCGCGAAATTTTAACCAAACAGTGGAAGAACCTGACTATCTGTGTCGGCATGGTGATTGCCACTAATGTCACTTATTACATGCTGCTGACTTACATGCCAAGCTATCTGTCACATAGCCTGCATTATTCTGAAGATCACGGTGTATTAATCATTATTGCCATCATGCTGGGTATGTTATTTGTCCAGCCAGTGATGGGGTTAATGAGCGACAGATTTGGCCGTAAACCTTTTGTTATTTGCGGCAGTATCGGCTTGTTTATTCTCGCCATTCCTAGCTTTATTCTGATTAACAGCGGCATTATTGGTTTGATATTTTGTGGTTTATTGATCCTGGCGATTTTACTTAACTGCTTTACCGGTGTGGCGGCGTCGATATTACCGGCGATGTTCCCAACTCATATTCGCTACAGTGCGCTAGCCATTGCTTTTAATATCTCGGTGCTGATCGCCGGCCTGACACCGACAGCGGCGGCATGGCTGGTAGAAACCACTCAAAATCTGTTTATGCCCGCTTATTACTTGATGGTCGTGGCAGTGATTGGCCTAGTGACGGGCGTATTTATGAAAGAAACGGCCAATAAGCCACTGAAAGGGGCGACGCCTGCGGCTTCAGACCGGGCAGAAGCCAAAGAGATATTGCAGGAGCACCATGACAATATTGAACAGAATATTGAGGATATCGATCAGCAAATTGCCGAGCTTGAGAAAAAGAGAAAGAACTTGATTGCACAGCACCCTGATATTAATTAAGGCGTACTGTGGGCCATATCACGGTTTCGATTTGATTTAGATCAAGAAAAACCAAATATATACAATGGTTTACCTTTCTATTCAAATCTCTCTTTGACCCTCCCCTACGGGGAGGGTTTACATTTATCCTTCTCATTGGCATTGCTGCCAACTGGCCACCCAATGACGTTGGGTAAAAATTTTTGACAGGAAACCATGACCGTGAAAAAGACATTTGCTTCGACTGCCCGACTGGCCATTGTTGCTTTAGCCGCAGTGACTTTCAGCCATTTTGCCTTGGCACAATCCACTGCCGCCGCAGAAACAGAGTTTCTAACGCAGCATGGTTTAGCTGGGAAAACCACTGAGCAGATGATCGAGACTATTGATCAATCCAAGCAACCACGCCCTTTGCCCTATTCAGCTTCAGTCACTGGGAGTGAATTGAAATTATCTGATGGGCAGCAGCAGTATTCTTTCCCGCTAGGTGATAAGTTTTATCTCTCTTTTGCCCCTTATATAAACCAAACCCACCCCTGCTTTAATCACAGTTTATCGGGTTGCCGTGGCGAGCTGGCAAATACCACATTCGATGTAAAGATTACT
Organism: Yersinia alsatica; assembly: GCF_902170305.1. Lineage (GTDB taxonomy): Bacteria > Pseudomonadota > Gammaproteobacteria > Enterobacterales > Enterobacteriaceae > Yersinia > Yersinia alsatica. The sequence continues at coordinate 179,694 of NZ_CABHWW010000028.1, forward strand.
GATAACACCGGCAAAGTAATCATGCAGGATAAGCTCACCAGCTATCAAAATGGTTTCGTCGGAGTTTGGTTACCACGTAATACCGAAGGGACGATTGAAGTCAGTTACCAAGGCCTTAAAGCGCTATCACCTTTTGCCACGCAAGCGGAAAGTCAAACCTGCATGACGACATTGCAACTGAAAAAATAAGCCGTAGAATTTGTGTTAACTTGAACGGGGATTGCACATAAATAGCGGGGGTTGGCAGTGATCAGAAAAAAGGTGGTTATCGTCATTGATATGCAAAACGGTGTTTTTGCTCATCCCCGCTTTGATCGTACAGGTCGAGTCGCGCGTATTAATCAGCTGATAGACCATGCTGATCAGGTTATTTTTATTCAGCATATCGAAGGTGAAATGGCTGAAGGCAGTGAATTGTGGCAAATATTACCGCAACTGCACCGCCCAGAAAGTGCAATTTCAGTTAATAAAACTGCCTGTGACTCGTTTTATCGCACGCCGCTCGAGAGTGTTATTACCCAACTGGGAACGACCCATCTGACAATCTGTGGTTGTGCTACAGATTACTGCGTTGATACCACTGTCAAAATTGCTGCCAGCAAAGGTTATGCCCTGACCATCGCAGCAGATGCTCATACCACGGCGAATCGGCAGCATGTCACCGCTGAGCAGCTTATCGCCCAACATAATGAAGTTTGGTCAGAACTGAGCATTCCGGGCAATAGCATCGCCGTCAAATCCACAGCGCAAATTCTTGCCGATTGGGCAGTGTAACATTTGGGTTTATATTTCGAATTTATGACATTCTTAGTTTATTAATCTCACTTTTTATTACTTCTCAATTTTAAATCCACATTCATATCTAGGATGTGGATTTTAATATTGCACTGATTTCTATTTACTACGAAATTAAATTGACGCTTTCTGTTTTTTGTTATAAAAAATTGAATATAAAAATATTATATTATTCATTAAGTTAGTGAAGCATTTTTGTTTGTCGGGTTTATTCGTTTTCCATCCCGTTAGTTATTTTTCCCCACGGCATATCACCACTCTATCTATCGCGACAGGGAGTCACGTGTATTTCCTGTCCGTTTTGGCTATGGCCTCTTTAAAGGGAAAGGACAGGATATGTCAGCAGTTGAACCGCAGGAAAACCGACAAACCGGGATACTTAACACCATTGAGCGCATCGGCAATGCAATGCCCGATATCACCATGCTTTTTATCTATGCTTTGGGAGTGTGCTGGGCGCTCTCCTTTGCATTGTCCTTTATCAATTTTGATTATTATCACCCATTGACCGGTGACCAAATCAAAGTGACCAATATGTTGGCACCGGTTGAACTGGTGACCTTTATTACCACCATGGTCAAAAACTTTATTAACTTCCCACCACTGGCGATCACCATTGTTGCCACTCTGGGGATTGGTATTGCTGAAGGCAGTGGCTTTATTCAGGTGATGCTGAAGAAGATGCTAAATGTCACGCCACAGCGCATTCTGACCCCGGCGGTTATCTTCATTGGTGTGGTTAGTCATGTTGCCTCCGATTCGGCTTACGTCATCTTAATGCCAGTATCAGCCATGATGTTTTATGCCAGCGGCCGCCATCCACTCGCCGGTATTGCGGCCGCATTTGCCGGGTTGGCCGGTGGATTCTCTGCCAGTTACACCCCGTCGATTATCGACCCCATCATGCAGGGATTCACTCAGGGTGCAGCACATATTATTGACCCGAGTTATAACGTCAATGTGCTGTGCAACTACTTCCTCAGTTTTGGCAGCACCTTTGCAGTTATTTTGGTGTGCTGGTTTATTACCGAGAAAATCGTTGAACCGCGCTTGGTTAAATCGATGCCATTGAATGACGATCTCAGTGTGCTGCACAACAGTGATGAGCTACAAAAAGTCACGCCGCAACAGAGTAAAGCGTTCAAAAAGGCCGGTTTGACCATGTTATTGATGCTAATTGGTCTGGCGGCGGCACTGTACCCGGAGAACTCATTATTGCGTTCGCCAGAGGGCAGCCTAACTCGCCCTGATGCGCCAATTATGCAGGCGATTGTGCCACTGCTATTCTTTATGTTTGCTATTCCCGGCCTGATTTATGGCTTCAGTTCTGGCACTTTTAAAAGCACCAAAGACGTCACCAGCAGCATGGAGAATATTACCAAGTCATTGGTCTCGTTTTTAGTATTCAGCTTCTTTTGTGCGCAGTTCTTATATTCATTTAGCCATTCTAATATTGGTACCTTGCTGGCAATTTCAGGGGCTGATTTCTTACGGACTCTGGCGATGCCTGCTGGCTTCACGATTATGGGGGTGATTTTACTGTCCTGTGCGCTGGACATCATCATTACTTCAGCTTCATCAAAATGGTCGATTTTGGCGCCGGTATTGGTGCCGATGCTGATGGCTGTTGGCATTTCGCCGGAACTGACTCAAGCCAGTTTCCGTGTCAGTTCCACGGTGAATATCTCGACACCAATGTTTGCTTTCTATCCATTGATCATCATGTATTGCCGCCAGTATTGCTCTAAAACCGGGGTCGGAACACTCTGCGCCATGATGCTGCCTTATACCCTCGGGCTGACCATTGTGCTGACCCTGATGCTCTATTTGTTCTGGGGATTAGGCATTCCGCTAGGGTTCCAGAGTGGGTATACCTATCCGGCAGGTAATTAATACCTTGGGTATTTGGTGCTGTAGCGGTGCTGGCCATCGGGCTACCACGCCAATCACTTTGGGGCTAGTTTCTAAAAAGAATTCATAAGGAAGAAAAAATGACAATCGCACTCTCAGAACAACTGACGCAACGCTTTTTCCGCTATTTGGCGGTGAGTAGCCAGAGTGATGCGGCCTCGACCACCCTGCCGAGCACCGCCGGGCAGCATAAAATGGCGCAAATGCTAGCCGAAGATCTGCACCAATTGGGGCTGGCAGATATCGTCATTGATCAACATGCAACGGTCACCGCGCGTAAACCCGGCACCCAACCTACAGCGCCACGCATTGGTTTTATCACCCACATTGATACTGTTGATGTTGGTTTGTCGCCAGATATCCACCCGCAGCGGCTGCGTTTTACCGGTAGTGATTTGTGCCTAAATGCGCAGCAGGGTATTTATCTGCGCACCGCTGAACACCCAGAAATCCTGCGTTATCAGGGTGAAGAGATTATTTTTAGTGATGGAACCAGTGTGTTGGGGGCCGATAATAAAGCGGCGGTGACGGTGGTGATGACATTGCTGGAAAACCTCAGTGCAGATGATCAACACGGCGATATCCTGGTGGCGTTTGTCCCGGATGAGGAAATTGGCTTGCGCGGTGCCAAGGCACTGGATCTCGCGCGCTTTGATGTCGATTTTGCTTACACCATCGATTGCTGTGAACTGGGCGAAGTGGTGTATGAGAACTTCAATGCCGCTGCGGCTGAGATTGATATTGTCGGGGTGACGGCGCATCCCATGTCTGCCAAAAATGTGCTGATCAATCCCATCCGTGTTGCTTATGACATTATCAGCGAGTTTGACCCGCAACAGACACCAGAGCACACCGAAGGGCGGGAAGGCTATGTCTGGTTCACCGATATGGTGGCGAATCCCAACCAAGCCAAGCTTAAAATTGCGATTCGCGATTTTGATAATGTTTCATTTGCAGCCCGTAAAGCCTCAATTGGCGAGGCGGTAGCCAAGATCTCGGCACAATATCCACGGGCGAAAATAACCTATTCAGTGACGGATGTTTACAGCAATATCAGTAACTCGATTGGTGAAGATAAGCGGGCCATTGAGCTGATTTTCTCTGCGATGGCACAGTTGGGTATTGAGCCTAAGGTGATTCCGATGCGCGGCGGTACTGATGGTGCGGCGTTATCCACTCAGGGCTTGCTGACACCGAATTACTTCACTGGGGCGCATAACTTCCATTCGCCATTTGAATTCTTGCCTATCAGCTCCTTTGTAAAATCGTATGAATTGACGCGGGCGATCTGTTTGTCAGCGGCGAAATAATCTATCAGGGGAGGGCATTACGCTCTCCCCATATCGACTTAATCCAATGCTTCTTCCTGCACTTCCAACACATGATAAGCAGTTGAACAGAATAGTGAATTCAAGCGTTTCATATCACCCAACAGCCCCATATGCAGGCTGCTGGTTTCAATGCTCTGAACGTTTTGCTGATGCAAGCGTTCGACGTGAGCATGAGAATAACGGCGGTTTAGCAAACGGAAACGATGCTTGGCACGACGTAGGCGCTTGGCGTTATTGATATCACGGGATAAAAATACCGACATACCTAAATCCAGATTGGTCACTAGCCGGGCATGCAGGGTATTTAGCTCCTCAAATCCTTCGGCTGAAAATGGCTTGCGTGCATTAAGTGACTTAGCGGCGACATCCGACGTCATGCGGCCAATAATATCGCCTGCCTGTTGGAGGTTAACTGCGGTATCAATAATCTCAGCCCAGCGCCGCGAGTCAATTTCACCTAATTCATCTTGCTGAATTTGCGCTAAATACAGCTTAATGGCGCTGTACAGCATATCGACTTCATCTTCCAGCAAGCTGACTTCATGTTTTTGCTGCTTATTGCCTTCCAGCACTTCTTTAAAGCGCAATAGCATTTGCTCCAGCACATCCCCCATGCGCAGGGTTTCGCGCACGGCATTGGCTAATGCCAGTGATGGGGTATCAATTGCCGTAATATCAAGGTAGCGCGGTGCTGCGGGCGGGACGACGCTGCTATCATCACTGACTAACCGGCTACAGATGCGCGCCATCACTTCAACCAATGGCAGCATCAGCAAACAGCGCAGCAGGTTATAGAAAACATGGAAGTAAATGACCACTTCGGCTGCCGGTAAATTATGCCCGAACAACCACTTCCCTAACACGTTGATCCAGGGAATAACCAAAATACAACCGATAATTTTAAACAGTAAGCTCCCCAGCACCACTTGCCGGGAAACAGCATTCTGCCCACGGCTGCTGATCAGCGCCAGAAAACCACTGCCCAGATTTGACCCAACCACAATGCAAAGGGCGATATTCAGTGGGACTAAACCGGTGGCGGCAAGCGTGGCGGTCAGTAACACCGCAGCCAGACTGGAATAGCTGATCATGGCGAATAGCGCACCAATCAACAGAGCCAGAATGGTATCCCCGGTCAGAGAGGAGAAAATGGCCTGGACGGCAGTAGCCTGAGTGATTGGCCCGGCGGCTGTTACAATCAATTGCAGCGCCAGAATAATCAAGCCAAGGCCGATACACACCCGACCCATCTGCCCGATACGCGCTTTACGTTGCCCGAGGAAGACAATTACCCCGCCGAGAATCAGTAAGGGTGACAGCCAGGAGAGATCAAAGGTGAGCACCCGCGCCATCAGCGCAGTCCCGACATCAGCCCCGAGCATAATTACCAGTGCCGGTGATAAGGAAATCAGCCCCTGCGATACAAACGAGATAACCAGCAGCGCCGTGGCATTACTGCTCTGCACCAGTGCAGTAACACCAATCCCAGCAACAAACGCGGTCGGTTTTTTCTGGATGCTGGCACTCAGCACCCGGCGCAAATCGGCACCATAAACCCGCATAATACCTGTGCGGACGATGTGTGTTCCCCACACCAGTAGGGCAACGGAAGAAAGCAGATGAAGCAGTGTCAGCATGTGAGTTTGGGAATCCCCTTATTATTTAAAGGTACAGTGTCGGAGGCTGCCCACCGACCTGTACCTGGAAATCTAGTGGGTATAATGACTCAGCGATTGATAGATGGTAGCCAAGAGTTTTTTATTATCAACCGTTTGCAATATTTTTACTGGTTTCCCCTGTGGTGCCGGGATACCAATATCTAAACGTAGATTCTCCGGGCTAAAACGCAAGGTCATTCCGCGAGTCAATGCCCCTTCGAGTGCGACATCGATATAATCGCGGGTGGTGGTCACGATGCTTTTATCCAGTAACCAGGCGACCACCAATGCATCATGAACCCAGCAGCCCGGGAGTTGGCGGGTTTGCATCGAGTAACTGATCCACGGGCGGAGAGTCTCGACCAGATAACGGCTCAGTGGTGAGTCAATCAGGGCAATCTTATCTAAATCCTGATGCACCATTTGCGTCTGGGTCGTGATATCCAAAGGGGCCAGCGTAATGTTGGCTCCGCTGGTCAGTACCACATGGGCGGCTTCGGGATCGATCCCAAAATTAGTGTCTTTAAGATAGCCATCGACATTAAATACCCCACCCATGATAGCAATTTCTGCCACCGATGACGCCAGTTGTGGATAAAGTTGCATTGCATGGGCGATATTGGTCAGTGGACCAATCGCCACCAAGGTTATCTCCCCGGGGTTATTACAGATTAATTCACCTATAGCATGGGCCGCTAATGGTGCGCTGGAGGGGACGATTTGTGGTTGCGGAGTCTGTCGCCAAAGTGCAGTTAATCCGCTTCTGGCGGCGCTATTATCCAACTTATCGCGCCAGAGTGCGGCCGGTTCAACCAATGCCTGTGAAGCGCCCCGAACGATTGGGATGGTTAATCCCAGACGGGTCAGCAAATCATGGGCAACAGAGAATCCAACTTCGCTTGGGGTATTACCCGCCACGATAGTGATAAGTTCTAACTCAATTTCCGGTGCAGCGATGGCCAGTGCTAAGGCAAGTCCATCATCGACATTGGCGCCGGGTACGCCATTTCCTGGGTCACAATCAATAATTAAACGCATATTTTTATCTTTTTATAATGAAAAAACTCTTTTACTGGTGGGGCAGCCGCAGGACTCACCGAGTTGTAGCGAAAAATCGAATTCGCGAATAGTCGGAGCACCATTCCAGTTTTTCAGCATCTCAATAGCGGTTTTCGCCATTAAATCCACCGGTTGGCGTACTGTCGTCAGTGACGGTACGTTATATTCGGATTCAATTGTGCCGTTAAAACAGATCAGTGCTAAGTCCTTTGGGGCAGTCAGGTTGTGCTCGGCCATCGCCCGCAAACAACCAAACGCCTGTAATTCATTGGTCGCAAATAGAGCCTGTGGTAATGGCCCAGCTAGCATTTGTTGCGCCGCCTGATAACCACCAGGGCGGGTATAAGTGGTAGAGAAAATCCACTCGTTGCGTACTGTCAGTCCGGCTTGTTGCAAAGCATCGCGCCAACCATTCACCCTATCTTGAGTATTAAGCATATCCAGCGGACCGCAAATAATGGCAATTTCACGATAGCCATGCTCAATCAGATGCTGGGTTGCCTGAAATGCCGCTGCGCGCTCATCCACACGGATGGCACAGATTTGTTGTGCAGGATCGACTCTATCCAGCATGACAAACGGCGTACCGGTAGCTTGAATTAAGTCAATGTAAGGATGGCGATCGACGCTGGTATACAGCAAGCCATCAACCTGACGATGCAGCAAATTATTGATGAGTTCGAGTTCACGCTGACGAGAATCACCGGCATCACCCAGCAGTAACACCTGCCCGTTGGCAAAAGCTTCACGTTGCAGGGCATGAGCCATTGAAGAAATGAATGGGTTGGAGATATTGGGTACGACCAAACCATAAGTTTTAGTCGTACCGCGTGCTAATGCTCTGGCAATCTCATTGGGCCGATAACCGGTTTTCTTGATGGCATCAAGCACTCGCTGTTTGGTGGCTTCTGCCACCGGACGCGGCCCATTATTGATGACGTAACTCACCACCGCCACCGAAGTACCTGCTTCTCGCGCAACATCTGAACGCGTAATACGATGAGATTGAGGCTTTACCAAAGTTACCTACTTTTCTGTATTAAATCGCATCTTCTGGCAAGTTTAGGTCACGTCCGCGTGTTTCAGGAGCAAAAAATGTTGTGACAAAGCCAATCCCGGCCATCACAGCAAAGTAGAGGGCTATTGGCCACCAATGGCCAGTCAATGTCAGCATTGCCGCGGCAACCAGTGGTGCAGTACCGCCTGACAAAATTGACCCTAACTCTTTTGCCACAGCCATTTTGGTATAACGGTTAGTCACACCAAACAGCTCGACACCCCATGCAGCTTGCACGCCGAAGATCCCCAGTGATGCCAGACCCATGCCGATAATTATAGTTCCCATTACAATAATAGGTTCACGGGTTTCTAGCAGCATAAATGCAGGGAAAGCATAGATAATTAACAGTAAACAGAACCAGCGGTAGGTAATACGGCGGCCAAAGCGGTCTGACAGATAGCCTGCTAACGGAATAATCAGGAAGCCCAAGCAAGAGGCGATAAACACCGCCATAGTTGGCACCGATTTGTCGACCATCAGCACTTTGGCAACATAACCAATCATAAAGCCTTGAGCCAGATAGGATGGGCCGTTCTCGCCGATACGTAAGCCAACCATAATCCAGAATGATTTGCTGCGTTGCCAGAAAGTGCGGTTATCCACTTCTGTCATATGCTCACGACCGAGAGCCAGAGCTTCTTGGCGCTGTTGCTCCAGCACTAATTTTTGGCGCTCAAATACTGGGCTTTCACGCATATGACGGCGAATAAACAGTGCGGCACCGGCGATTAAAATGCTGGAAAGGAACGGAATACGCCAGCCCCAATCGAGCAGGGTTTGTTTATCCATTTGCAGCACCAACAACCATACCAGTGCCGCTAATAACGTACCGCTGTTAGAACCCAACGCAATAATTGAGGAGACCAGACCACGTCTTTTCGCCGGAGCATATTCTCCGAGCATTACCGCGCCACCTGACAACTCAGCGCCAGCTCCCAGCCCTTGCATAAAGCGCAAGAAGGCCAGACAGGCCGGTGCCCACAAGCCGATAGAGGCGTAGCTTGGGATCAAGCCAATCATGGTCGTGGATGCGCCCATCAAGGTGATGGTGGTAATCATCACCACTTTACGGCCCTTACGATCGCCTAATCTGCCAAACAATAGCGCACCAATAGGGCGAGCAATAAAGCCGACAGAGTAAGTGGCGAAACTGGATAATAATGCGATCGCCGGTGTTGCTTCAGGGAAGAAGACATCACCAAATATTATGCCAGCGGCTAAGCCATAGAGTGCAAAGTCTGCATACTCCATGGCGGTGCCAAGCCAGCACGAAAAGGTTGCGCGCCAAAAATCTTTACGACCTTCGGGCGTAGCCAAGCGCTCTTCTGCAGCCATGCTCTCTGATGGAGCATTGTCTGCCGCCGAGCTATTTAGTGAAGTCATTAAAAAAGTTCCCCTGGTGTTGAAGCATCATATTCACGCATCAATATGTTCACAGATTAATGTCTGCCTGTTTATTCGCCTTTCACCCGGTTGTTAGGATAATCAACCAAAGGGTGCTGAGCAGTAAAACATTAGCCACTTTAATCTTGTTCCGTGCTTTAAGTGTATCTACCCGCGTAGATAGGTCAAACTAATTATTAAATCTTTAGAGATTGTTCACGAAACTGTCACATAATTGCTTGGTATTTGCACGAAATATGCGGGCTAACCGAGTAAAGCCCGCAAAATATCAGTTGATAGCAGGGGAGGGAGTCGACAATTTTTAGCCGTGATGAGTATTCAGCATAAGAATAATCGGCTTACCCGGCGACTCGTAACCAGGCAAACAGTATGGCTACTACAATCACAATAACGGCGGTTGCAATGACCAGCCGCTCAGCAAATAAACGACGCATTGGTATGCTCCTTAGGCAAAACTGTAGCGCTCAGAATGGTATTTCGACATCGGAACCCCGATCTCAGCCAGCGCTTTTTCAATCGCATCCATCATGATATTTGGGCCACAGATAAAATACTCATGACTGGCATAAGGAGGAGGCAAGTAGCGCTTGAAGACCTCGGCATTAATGAACCCTTTTTCGCCAGTCCAGTCTGATGATGGATTGGATAATACGTGCACCACTTTCAAATTCAGCCGTGATTGTAAGGCTTCTAATTCCTCACGAAACGTAATTGATTCCCAATCTTTACTGCCATAAAGCAGTAGGGCGGGGCGCTGGTCGCCGCTGTCCGCGAGGGTACGCAACATACTCATCATCGGGGTTATCCCAACCCCGCCGGCGACTAAAACATGCATATCTGCCGGATTACCCAAGGTGAACGCGCCATAAGGGCCATCCAGATAGACTCGTTGACCGACCGGTATTTTAGCAATATTACGGGTGAAATCGCCCAAGTTGCGGATCGACATTTCGACGCGCCCATCACTTACTGCCGCACTGGATGAGAAGGAAAAAGGATGCCCAGTAATGTTAAACGGGCCGCCCCAAACGGTCAGCCAGCCAAATTGACCCGGAGTAAAACGAAAGCCTGCATGGCCCTCAGGTGCCATAACCAATGTGGTGGTGTCCCCGCGTTCTTCACGCACATCGACCACTCGATAAGGGCGGCGCAGAATAAAGAGCGGCTTGACGATCCGCACATAGAGCAGCAACCCAAACCAAAACAGAATCAGGCCAATCCACAGCGTTTTTTTCAGTGGATCGTCGAGGTAAAAGCCCCAACCAACCATATGAGCTATCCCGGCGATTACTGCAACGACAGCCAGAATAATGTGAGATAAATGCCAGATTTCATAACGGATTTTCAATTGCACTCGCCACAATGCGGTAATGACTAAAGCAATCAGTGAATAGGTTGAGAGTGCTGCAAAACGGGCGCGCCATGGGGCTTCGAAGGAGTTGAGTAATGCCAGTAACTCAGGGCGAACAACAAACAGGATGATTGGATGCGCAATGACTAATCCAACGGCAATAAGCGAAATACGCCGATGGAAGTGATAAATAATATCTTCCCCCCACGGCTCGGTGACATAGCGAAAGCGCGCCGTCAGACCAAATTGTAGCCCCATGATTGCTAATCCAGCATAACCGAGAGCTATAGAAAGCTCAGTCCAGAAATCTCGGGCGGGGGGCAATGTACCGGTCAATAAAGCCAATAATGGGGCTAAAATAAAAAACAGGTATACCGCAATCCAAACAGTACTGCGCCAAGCATAAGTCGACATGTTTTCACGCCAAAATAATAAATCACATGGTTATAAGTATACTAAGTGAAAGAAAGGATAACCATTTATTAACATTGGCCTAATAATCTCTGCCATAGCTTTCATGCAGAGATTATTATTTGGTTAAATGACTTTAATTGCCAGATAATCGAATGTGTAGCTCAGTTTTTACGATATAAATATGATTAATCGCGTTAGTCGATAATAATGACTTCAGTCAAATTCTCCATTTTTTTAAGCTCATCCTCAGGAATTCCAGCGTCAGTAATAAAATAGTCAATATCAGACCAATCACAGAATTGGAATAAACCGGAGCTACTAAATTTGGTGCCATCACTCACAACTACTCTTAACCTGGCACTTTTAACCATCGCTGATTTGATTTCAGCTTCTTCGTAGGATGCGGTACAAGGCCCATTACGATGCTTAAGGCCATCAGTACCCAAAAAAACGATATCGGCATTAATTGATTGAAAGGCACTGACTCCCCACATCCCAACCATGGCCAAGCTACTTGGTCTGAAACGCCCCCCAACCAGAAAGATATCGTTATCAGTTCCACTGAGAGGCTGAACAATATTTATCGCATTGGAGATAATAGTTAATCGACTTTTCATGACCAATGCTTTCGCCACACATTGGACTGTGCTCCCAGTATCAAGAATGACCACCCCTTTTTCAGGAATCAACTGGACCGCCACTTGCGCTATTTTATCTTTAATATCAAGGTGCTCTGTGTTTTTTCTGGCTAGCGGTTGCTCAATGGCCAGAATATTACCAGAGGCGATCGCCCCACCATGGCCTTTAGTGGCAATGCCCTTTTTATCAAGATATATCAAATCCTTGCGAATGGTTTCAGTAGAAACACCAAACATATCCGCAATCTTCCCAACCTTAACGCTACCCTCGGAAATTAAAATTTGCGCTAATTTATTTCGTCGTTCAATCGTCAAAGAGTTAGCCATGATAACTACCTTTTAAAAATCCATTAAAAATATATTTTTCAATAAATTAAAGTTAAAAAATGAAAATTTATTCCGTTATAAATTGGTTATTCAAAGGACCAAATACTCATCCTGAAATGTGCGAGTACTCTACCTCAAGGTGCCCCAATCTTATAGATATTGCGAAAAAAATTGTGATTGAACTCTGGTTTTACAACTAATCAGCTTGATTAGTGACCTCTTAGTTACGATTATTGCGATTGAGGTTGCGATAATTTGGAAAATGGTTGTGAATTGGTGGGTAAATTGATTGTGATATGTTGGGTTGTAGGCGGAATCATACAATTACCTTAATCAATAAAGATAAGATTGCGATGCAACGATAGATAGAGCGATATATTGGTTATGAAGCGTAATTTTATCGTCGAGCACTATTTGACAGGCTAAAGGGGCAAAAATGGACGGTATTCTCAATATAGAAAGTATCTTGCTAGGGGCTTCATTCCTGCATAAATCCGATGCCATCCGCAAAGCGGGGGAGATATTGCAGTCATCTGGATATGTGACTGAAAAATATATTGAACTCATGCTTAAAAGAGAAGCAATGACCTCCACTTTCATGGGCAATAATCTGGCTATCCCGCACGGGGTTGATGGCTCTGAAAGTGAAATAATCCGTTCAGGCATCTCAGTTATCCAAATACCTGAAGGCGTCAGTTTTGGTGATGGGGCGGTTGCCTATGTAGTGATAGGCATTGCCGGTAAAGATGGGAGCCATCTCGATATTTTGAACCAGATAGCTATTGCTTGCATGGAAGAAGAGAACATCGAAAAAATCCGCTACGCAAAAAGTAGGCAAGAAATATTAGATGTGCTTGGCCTTTAGCGAGTTGTTTATTTATCAATGGAATTAACCAATGCTAACGTGATGAGATTTTAAAATGAAAGAAAACAAGCTGGTTGCAGATTTCATAATAAATAATCCTAATGGATTACATGCACGTCCAGGGGCATTTCTGGTTGCAGCTTTAAAACCATTTAAAAGTGAAGTGAAAATAACCAATACCAACCGAGACTCAAAAATAGTCAATGCAAAGAGTCTATTAAGCCTGATGGCTCTGGGTGTTAAAAAAGGGCATAACATTCGAGTATTTATTCAAGGTGATGATGCGCAAGAAACATTAGATACTTTACAGAGTGCAATTTTAAATGGCTTGGGTGAGTCAGTATAAAAATGAATAAGTTAACTTTAAGCCATTAATTATAATCTCTTATTTTAGTGCTATATAAGTCATTAATATCGCCATTCTTAAGCTTTTATGTAGTTAAAAATTTTAATTTAATAAGAAAGGAATAGAGAAATGAGAAGCAAAATCATACTTGCACCCTCAATTATGTGTGCAGACTTATTAAATCTGGAAAATTCAGTTAAAGAGCTGGAAAGCATCGGGATTGATGCGCTCCATATAGACATTATTGACGGTGCTTTTAGCCCAAGCATGCCATTGGGTCTTGATACAGTTAAACGATTGAGAGAAAAGACAGATCTGGATTTTGATGTACATATTATGTCAAAGAATAATGATTGGTTTGTCGAACAACTTCTTGATATTGGTGTGCAGCAAATTTCTTTTCATATTGAAACGACCCTCCATGCTGACCGGCTGGTCAATATGATTAAAAACCGAGGGGTTAAAGCCAGTCTCGCGTTGAATCCAGCAACCCCATTATCTTGTTTGCAGTATTTACTACCTCAACTTGATAACGTTCTGCTTATGCTTATTAATCCCGGTTTTGCGGGAGATAAAAGTGAGAAACAGGCAATTTATTCAGAGAGCAAAGTGCGCGACTTAGCCAAGTTAATTGATGAGTTGCAAGGAAGTACCGGAATTCAAGTTGATGGGCGAGTTTCGCTGGCCTCTATTCCGGGATTGATTCAATCAGGTGCCAACAATTTAGTCTTGGGAAGTACCAGTCTTTATATTCCAGGGAAAACATTATCTGAAAACAAAGTCTCACTGGACCATGCCGTACAACAAGGCTTGTTAACTCTGTAAAGCATTTGGTAAATGACAGCGAGGTTTTAATCATGGACTACAGCGACGCAAGAGTAAAAATTGTCAGCGAATTGGACAAAACACTCAATAGTATTTCTCCTGACAGCATCATGGCGCTGGTCGATAAAATCGAAAAAGCTGACAAAGTTTTCTTTGTCGGGGTTGGCCGGGTTTTGCTTTCTCTGGAAGCGATTGCCAAGCGCTTGGCACATCTGGGCGTGAAAACCTATGTGGTCGGGCAAATAACTGAACCGGCCATTACTGCGGATGACTTGTTGATTGTTGGCTCTGGCAGTGGTGAAAGTATGTTTCCTTTGGGCATTGCGAAAAAAGCTAAAAGCTTTAATGCAACAGTGGCTCATATAGGTTCTAACCCGAATAGCTCAATGGGGGCATTCAGCGATATTTTTATCAGAATACCGGTTCAGACAAAATTAAATCTTCCCGGTGAGATTCCATCAGTACAGCCAATGACAAGTCTATTTGAGCAATCACTGCTTATTCTTGGCGATACGATTGCTTTAATGATGGTGGAAGAAAAGAAAATAGAATTGCATAGCTTATGGAAATTACATGCAAATCTTGAATAGGAGATAGTCATGAGTAACACAGGTTGGATAAATTTAAATAAGAAAGTGGTTATTGTTACCGGCGGCGCTTCTGGAATTGGTGCCAAGATTGCGCAGAACCTGCATGATAATAATAGCATTGTCGTCATCAGTGACTTACGAGAAAGTGAAGAGTGCAAAACTAATTCTGATCTTTTTATTCAGTGTGATATTACCAATAAAAACAGTGTTGAACTTATGGTTCAAACGGTAATAGAAAAATATGGGAGAGTTGATGCATTAGTTAATAATGCAGGCGTGAATAGACCGAGACTTTTAGTCGACCATTATAAAAAGAATAATGCTTATGAAGCCTCCGAAGAAGATTTTGATTTTATTGTTAATGTAAATCAGAAAGGGCCTTTTTTATGTGCTCAGGCTGTCGCAAGGCACATGATCGAAAGCCAACATGGTGTCATTGTTAATGTTTCCTCCGAAGCAGGTACTGAAGGCTCTGCCGGACAAAGTATTTATTCTGCGACGAAAGGAGCATTAAATAGTTTTACTCGCTCATGGGCCAAAGAGTTGGGTAAATTTGGTATCCGAGTTATTGGCATTGCTCCCGGCATAAATAAAAGAACCAATATGAATAGCGATGAGAACTATCGCGCACTGGCTTATACACGAGGGCTTGATCCGGACAATATCGATAACGATTACACCGGTTCAATTCCATTGGGGCGCGCAGGTGAACATCATGAAATAGGCGACCTGGTGACATATCTGGTATCCGATCACTCTAGTTATATCAGTGGAACGACGATAAATATTTCCGGAGGCAAGTCGCGGTAAGGAAAGTATTTATTTAGCTTTAAAGTTCCCTCGTAACCCTACTTATGGGAAATACTAAGATGCCTAATACAATAAATGACAAAGCACAGAAAGATAAAACTTTTCTCGTAAAAGTACAAAGGTTTGGTAATTTTCTAAGTGGAATGGTAATGCCTAATCTTGGCGTTTTTGTTGCCTGGGGCTTAATTACAGCATTATTTATTCCTACCGGATGGATCCCAAATGAACACCTAGGCGCACTGGTCGGCCCCATTCTGACCTATTTGCTGCCGCTATTAGTCGGCTTTACTGGCGGTTTTATTGTTCATGGACAACGAGGCGGAGCCATTGGTGCCTTGGCAACAATGGGGCTGATTATTGGCTCCTCAGTCACCATGCTGAGTGGGGCCATGATTATGGGGCCATTTGCTGCATGGATAATGAAAAAAATTGACCAGTATCTGGATGGAAAATTCAGAGCGGGTTTTGAAATGCTGATCAGTAATTTCAGCATGGGGATTGTCGGCCTGGTTATTACACTGGCTGGATATATCATTATCGGCCCGATCATTGCGGGTTTGATTCATATGTTATCCGCCGGGGTAGACTGGACAATAGCCCACGGTTTACTGCCTTTTATTTCAATTTTTGTTGCGCCAGCCCAGGTACTCTTTTTAAATAATGCCATTAACCACGGCATCATGGCCCCGCTAGGTTTAGAGCAGGTTGCCGCTACCGGTAAATCTATTCTCTTCTTGGTTGATGCCAACTGTGGGCCTTCAGTTGGTACACTGTTGGCTATTTCATTCTTTGGCAAAGGAATGGCGAAAAAGACGGCGCCAACCGCGGCATTAATTGCCGGTGTCGGTGGGATTGGTGAAGTTTATTTCCCGTTCGTCCTAATGAAACCCGTATTGGTCTTTGCCACCATGGGGGGGATCACCACTTCACTGACTTGTTTCATGTTATTAGGCGGCGGTACCGTTGCGACACCTTCACCTGGCAGTTTCTTTGCCATGCTGGTGTTAACGCCCAAAGGTGCCATGTTAGGTAACTTGGTTGGGTTTTTTGCCGGGATGGCGGTCTCCTTTATTATTGCCGCTGTTTTACTGAAATTAGATAAACGCCCTGAAACTATCGATGGAACTGAGTCTGTTGATACACACTCAGCCAACAATGCTAATAGCGAAGTTTTAAACACCCAGGGTGCGCGAAATATTGAAAAGATTATTGTTGCCTGTGATGCCGGTATGGGCTCTAGTGCCATGGGGGCTTCAGTGCTAAAAACAAAACTGAAGAAGGCGATGATAGATATTAAAGTGGCTAACGCAAAAATAGAGGAGATCCCCAGCGATACCGACTTGGTTATTACACATATTCAACTAATAGATCGCGCCAAAAAGTTACATGGAGATAAAGGGATCACTTTCATGTCGATCACTAACTTTATCGAGGGAAGCCAATATGATGAAATTGTGGAATATATAAAAAATAATAAAATAAGCCGTTAGAAGTGATTGGAGGGGATGCTGCTGATATCCCCTCTTTTTTTAGCCTGTTTTGTATTAACGCTGTGGCCTTTTAGCCAAAATAGCCTCGCCGATGACCACATTGCCCGTTTTTATCAAATTTTCGCTGACCCCCTTGGCATCGGCATCATCTTTGTTCTGACTGAGTTTCATGACTCCGCTGAGTTCTGTAATAACCACCTCGACACCGACAATGGCTTTGACCATGGCAGTGATATAGCTTTCTGGCGCATCAGTTAGTTGCCAAGGAGTAAGCTGACCAGATTCTTGCTGGTGTGTCAGGCGGGCCAACTGCTCACGAATATCGTCTTCATTATCATGAATAATGAGCTTTCCGCGCACTTGGGCTACCTGATAATTCCAGGTTGGAACCTGTTTATGATGTTGGTGTTTGCTGGGATACCAAGTGGGAGAAATATAGGCATTTTCGCCGCGAAAAATCACCAGTACCTCTTCGTTCCCCTCAATATTCTGCCAAACAGGGTTTGCTCTTGCTACATGGGCATGTAGCGAACCCGCCCCTTGGTCTGTAGCACGATATTCAAAGGGAATATGGCATGCATCAAGTATTCCCGCTTGCTGGTTGATGAGAATACCCAATGGATACTGTTTAATAAGGGCATGCAGAACTTCTGGACGATGTTCCTGAAACTGACGCGGAGAGTACATATTCCACTCCTTTAATGATTGGCTTGCTCTGTTTTCTGTGCAAATAGGTATTCGCACAGCAACTCGCGCGGCTCGCTGACTTATGGCGTCGAAATTACGGCAATGGTGGTTTACTATTAAGTACCAGATTGCAGATTAATTAATGGGCCACAATAGATGTCGAGAAAAGCCAGAGTGGTTGATATTCCGGTTATTGGTGAACTTGATCGAACCGCTGGAAATCTTAGCCTGCAACTGGCGCGATCACTGCGCAAAGCCATTCATAAAGGTGAGCTTAAAGCAGGTGACCTTCTGCCTTCGACCCGCGTTCTTTCCAGTGCACTCAATGTTGCCAGAGGCACAGTGCTTGAGGCTTTTGAACAGCTAAAAGCCGAGGGTTTTCTGGAGATGCAATATGGCTCTGGTACACGCGTAGCGCGATTACTGGAAAGTGATTGCAAAAAGCCATCACCCACAATACCTATCATTGCTGACGATATTCCTCTGTCGGCTCAGGCGCAGGCCTTCGCCCTGACTGCGGCTCAAATGAAACCATTGGCCCCGGTGCCTTTTGCTGTTTCTGTTCCCGCATTAGACACCGCACCTGACGACATCTGGCGGCGTTTAGGTAATCGAATTCGCGCCAAAGGGCCGGGTGCACCTTCTGGTTACGGTGATCCGCAGGGGGCGCTGGCACTGCGCGAAGCTATCTGTGAATATGTGCGAAAAGCGCGATCAGTTCACTGTACGCCGCAGCAGATTATTATCACCTCTGGAACACAGCAGGGGTTATATCTGGCGACCCAGATATTGCTGGACTCAGGTGATAGCGCATGGGTTGAAGAACCGGCTTATCCGGGAATTACCGCCATTTTTGCCAGTGCGTTCCGCGACAGAACTATGGTCAGAATCCCTGTTGCTGAGTCGGGGATTGATGTGGCCGTCGGGCGAGAAATCGCGGGAAATGCCAAGGCTGTGTTTGTCACTCCCTCGCATCAATACCCATTGGGGATGCCCATGAGCATGGCGCAGAGAAACGCGCTGTTGGCATGGGCAAAAGAGCATAAATCCTGGATAGTTGAGGATGACTATGACAGTGAAATGCGCTATTCCGGCCACCCATTTGCCTCTCTTCAGGGGCTGGATCCCGCCAGAGTCATCTATCTAGGGACTTTTAGTAAAGTGCTATTTCCTTCACTGAGACTGGGATATGCCATTGTTCCAGAACTGCTAGTCGATGCTTTTTGCGGCGCAAGAATATTGATGGATCGCCATCCCCCTAGTGCTGATCAGTATGTGTTGGCCAGTTTTATGGCCGAGGGGCATCTTGATCGGCATATTAGGAAGATGCGCAGCGTATATGCGGAAAAACGCAAAGTACTGATTGAGGCCATCAGAATTTATATTGATGTTGAACTTGGCGAACTACAGCCCTGTGATCAGGGGATGCATATGGTGTTGTGGCTCAAACGAGGATTGGATGACTGCGTGGTCGCACAAAAATGCGCACAGGCGGGAATCTCCTTGCGGGCTATTTCGCCCATGTATGGCACAGCACGCCGCCGATCTGGGTTACTCCTTGGGCTTGGCGGATACAGTGACCAAGAAATCACTCGAGCAATCATCAAATTAAATGGGATTATGGTTTCACTGACGCAATCGGGTCGGTAGAAAATAATGGGGCTAAACCCATCCATCGGCCCTATTGTTTCTGATTTATCTGGAAAATCTCTTCGCGCCAAATACGCATACCAACACACTCATTGCCAGTAATGCTGCGATCACCGCTCTCATTCCAGTCAAGAATAGGGGAGAGAACTCCAATACCGCGACGCGTGTTGCGGGCAAAGAGCCACTGAAAATAAGCATTCGGATGAAGCCATTGAGCCAGCCTTGCGTCAGTTTATTGTCTGTTTGCTGGTTTAAGGCAACAGCCCGGCCAGTTTTTTCTGAATAATTCGCCATTCCCGTACGACTCCAATCCCGATGAAAAAGGTGCCTAACTTGGCAATCTATCGTAATAAGTGACAGATTATTTTCCTGATTAAGTGGTCTATGCACAGGTCCACATTATGGGATTCTCATTGAGCCACTTTGTATCTGATTTAGAAATGTAGCTTAACTATTAGCTGAATTATGAGGAGCAGTGAGGAGGTAGTTTGAACAACATATTCTATTTAATCATTTTTTCTCTATTTATTTATATTTAATTTTCGATATCATTTATATTTGAATGATTTGCTATATATTTAAAATTATGTTTAATATTATTTAAGGTTAAATGAGTTTAATTTATTTTATTCTGTGTTCTGAAATGTATTTATCATTAATGTTATCAATGCCTTTCGTATTTGTCATATATATCCATATGATATTTCTAGCCCATAATTTCAATTAAATCAATTCGATAAAAACGTGACAAAATAAAAATTATTCAAACGTAAACATCTCGGGCCACATGTAAATAAAAAACCACAATTAGCATTAAATATATTTAATGCTAATGGATAGCGCATTTATGTTTTGCAACCATTATATATCCGGGCAATGTCTCTACCCTGAATTAGGTAGGGGATTAGTCTGGTTGTCTTAATTATTAATCTTGTTGAATATTATATTAGAGGCATTATAAGCATGGAAACTAATAAGACACTTACACCTGAAAGTGAAAAAGCTGCATTATTTTTAATGGATCAAGTCATGAGCTATACCTATCAAGCTGCGCTTCGGGCCGCCGCTCTTTTAGGGGTAGCCGACCATCTTTTAGATAAACCAAAAACAGTGAAAGAACTTGCGCAAGAAATGGGTGTGGAAGAGCAACCTTTGCATCGGGTAATGCGGCTACTGGCGACACGAGATGTCTTTAAAGAGATTGGCGGGCAGAAATTTGAGCTGACTCCAGCGGCGGAGCTGCTATCTAAGTCCTCACCTCACTCACTGCGAGCGGCAGTATTGATGTTGACTGATGAAACCTTCTGGCGTCCATTAGGAATCATTGCCGAAAGTGTTCACGGTCACTCGGCCTTTAAGAAAATATTCGGCACTTCTTTCTTCGAATACTGGTCAAAACCTGAAAATCACACGCCTGACAGAGATTTTCATGCTGGCATGTCTTCTATGTCCAATGTGGAAAATGCTTGTTTGGTACGCAGCTATGACTTCCCGAAAAATGCGACGGTGGTAGATGTGGCTGGGGGCATGGGGGGATTGCTGTTGAGAGTATTGCAAGCTAACCCGACCCTTCACGGTATTTTATTCGATCGCGAGCCGGTGGTGGCAAGAACCCGTCTGGGTGAACTGGGGGATGATTCGCGCTGGGAACTCCAGTCTGGTAGTTTCTTCGAGTCATGTCCGTCAGCCGATATTTATATGCTGAAATATATCGTCCACGACTGGCCGGATGAAAAATCAGTTGAAATATTGAGCAACTGCCGTAAGGCAATGCGGCCTGACGGCAAGGTGCTGATTATGGACACTATTATTCCGGAGAATAACCATCCACACTTCGGAAAAACCATGGATATTCTCATGTTAGCCAGTTTTGACGGTGGCAGAGAGCGTACCGAAACTGAGCTAAAAGGACTGCTGGCCAAGGCTGATCTGAAAATTAACCGCATCATAGATACAGGCACTTACCTCTCGATCATTGAAGCTGTTGCGCGTTAACGAGATAGTCATCTTCGTCCCTGATAGAAAAAGGAGGGACGAGGATTCAATACGGCGATATTCTTCGCTAGAGGCATAATAAAAATGGGAATATTGAGGTTGTTGCTTGTTACATATTGATATTCCTGAGATAGAGTCTCCCACTTTTCTTTTAGTCAATGTTTAAGGCCATCACTGATCTTGTCAGTGATGGCCTTAAACATTGTGTTCGATAGAAAATAAAAAGTATTTTTGAGGGTTATTTATCATTGAGTTTTTTTATAATTATCTGGATGTAAGTATTTCAGAAATAGTATAAATGGCTTAATGTGTTATCAACTCTATTATAAAGAGAGTCTCCATTATGTATCTTTCTCGCCGGTTCTACCCATTGCTTTATCTTACCGCCACTCTCTTTCCTATCAATAGCTTTGCTGGGTCTGCTCGTGATTATCTTAATGCCCCAGTTGATTCATGGCTGGGGTTTTATAATGCGGGTTATTCATCTTCGGTGACTCCAGAAGATGGTATGGATATTACGTCTGATGTGAGAGCAAATGTATTATCTCAATCTTTTATGCTGACTCGTACGATGGATTATTGGGGGAGAACCGGGGGGCTTTCATTGGTTCTCCCTTACCGTTACGTTGAAACCCATTCTGATGACTTCCGGGCTTCTACTCGTGGCGTATCTGATATCGGCATGTTGTGGCAAATTAATTTGTTTGGCGGGCCGGCATTGAGTCGCGAGCAATTCCGCGCCTTTATTCCGGAAACCTTCTCCAGTTTTCATTTTTATCTTGGCACTCCATTGGGAGAATATGATGCACACTCCGCTCTAAATCCCAGCTCAAATCGATGGGTTTTTTCGCCAACCCTGAACTATAGCTATACGCCAGATCAAGGCTGGACATGGCTTGAGACTTATATTACGACGACCGTATTTACGGACAATGATAACTACCAGGTTGCTGGAGCCTCTAAACTTGCTCAGGATCCTCTGGTGGTAATTGAGGGGCATGCCAGTCGCAATATTACACCGCAAATATGGGTATCTTTCGATAGTTATTACAATGTTGGTGGTGAGACACGTATTGATGATGTTGCTCAAGATAATGCTGCTAATACCTTGAGGTTGGGGACCGGGATCGGCATCAGAGCCTGGAGCGGCGGTGACATTATTGTGAATTATGAACGTGTTGTTGCCAAGCCATCGCAGCAGCCTGAGTCCCAAACAATCAGGATGACGTTACGTCAATTTTGGTAACGAAAGTTGGGTTGATACTGAGTAACCACATTATTTTAGTGGAATATTGCGTCATTTAATTAATGGCAATTAAAAGTATCGAGGAATTAATTAAAATTAGAATTTGAATTCAAAAGTAAAATAACTCTCATCGGGTATCTGTCTTAGGCGGAATATTTAACTCTGGATGACTTTTAATTAGTGATTTTATAGAGTTAGTGTTTTTTATTTATTTTCCATGAGATTAATCTTGCCTTTTTATAAGTGAGGCAGGATAAATAGTAAGAATGTTCCCAGTAAAATTTGTGACTCTTAAAATAATACAAGTGTGACTTTGATCGCTATATTCAGTGATGGAATAATAAGTATATTAACTTTGTTTATATATTCATTAAGAAAATCAATGGCTGGTATGTGTTATTTTCAATGTGAGGAGTGCAGATATGGAAAGACGTACATTCTTGAAAGGAGCTGCGGCGCTAGGGCTGGCAGCAGGGACATCCAGTGCGGGAGCAGTAGCTGCATCAGCTCATGCAGCAACAGGGGAGCATGCATTACCTGATAAAATTGCCGCTGCTTTAGCTCGTTTTCGTGAAACTATTCCCGCCAATTTTGACCAAACTTATGTTGAGAATGCCGTCGTTCCTTTCTTCCTCACCAGTTTCTATGAGGGCGAAAGGCCGATGTTACCCATGATCGACCTGAATTTTACGAAAGAGAATGCGCTGCCTTATGATCTTTGGGGCTTGATTTATAAAGACTGGAAGCCCACGCCCTCTGAAGGAGTCACTGTTTTTTTACAGGGCTTGGAAGAACGTGGTGAGAATAACCTCCGCAAACGTATCTATTTCTCTGCTGTCACTCCGGATCTGTATCGCCCAATGTATGGGGATAAAGTAGTCGCATTTTTCGACCAACTGATGGAACCTCAGTTTGCCAATAAACCCTTCATGCGGCACTACTTAGATTATTATTTTGATATTTATTGGGATTTGCATTTGGGTGTCAAAGGCGATGCTATCCCGAAACAGGTCAGAGAAATTGGTGAGTCTTTCAATACCGTATTAGCCTACCGTGACCCACTGCAACCGATTGTTTATGAAAACTATATGACAGTACGTAAACAACTCGATTTTCTTAAGCAATGGATTGATGAGCGTGTCGATGACATCAATAATGGGCGCACTGCCAATCCTGAAAAAACCATGGCCTGGTATTGGTTGAAAAATGCCGGTAACGGTGAACACTTTAGTAAGAAAGATATTGTGTTTGAATGCTTCCACAACTTTGTTGCCTTCAGTCAGTGGGGGAATACCTTATTCGGTATCATGTCCCGCTTGAGTGAAAATGAAGGGGACCCGGCTGTCCGTGAAGCATTTAAAAAGACCATGAGCAGTGATTTTGATAATGCTAATGGGGCACCTTATACGCCGCTGGAATTATTCGTTATGGAATTATTCCGCACTATCTCACCTAATGGCGGCAGTATTTCTGCGGTGGAGGATGCCCGTACTTCGGCCTATGGAGAGTCACCTCATAATCGTTTTGGTTTGCCTTTTGAACGTCATAGCTACATTAGCACCCCCCATACCAGTACCAGTTTCAGCCCGGTTCACTGGAAAGACCCTAAAGAATTTGATCCTAACCGTTATCGTGATGTGCCAACCAGCGCCGAAATAACCGAAGAGAAATGCAAACAAATTGGTCTGGCTCGCTGCCCATTTGATATCACTTCACTGGAGGTTAAAGATGGTCGTAATGTGGCGCTAACTAACAGTGGTTTCGGTACGGTGTTTGGCGTGGTGGATGGTAAAGCAAAACCGGTATGTGATTATGCGGGCTTTGCTCCATTCGGGTTCAGCTATCGTCGCTGCCCAGGTGAGCAACTGACGATTCAGGTGTTTGAAGATTTTCTGCGTAAAGTATGGCGCGATAAAATTGTGTTCAATAAATTGCAGTTGGCCAAGCCAGGTAGGGTGCCAATTGGCCCGAATGCCGTTATTGATGACAATATTGGTTTTAGCCGTTAAACGTCGCACTTTTTCAAGCCCGCATATGCGGGCTTTTTTATAGGGTGAGTGACCGTTGCCAGTCATACAAAAAACTTACCACAGCCGTAATGTGGCTATATTTTGCAGCACAGTTGAAACTCATCCTCTGCATTTCCTACAGCCTGTAGGAAAACTCACAATTTCTCCATATTACGGCGATAAACCCACCCATCTCGATTAAATAATATTTACTCTATAAAATACAATGAGTTGAATTTAATTAATCAATATATTAAGTCTGAATAATGTGTTTTAGCTGTTACCCATCCTACAGATTAGCCAGAAGGTCGGTGATGTAATCTGTTCATCGCATGCATAGATCGGTATTATCCATCACCAGTAATGCAAATCATTAGCGTTAGCACTCAAGGATATTTACATCCCTACTTTTCAGGAGAGAAAATGCGATTACGTTTGGCTTTATTTTCATCATTACTGGCAGCCACTGTTGCCATTACCGGATGTGATGATTCATCTAAGACCTCAGAAGAAACATCAAAAATAAGTATTGAACATGCGCAGGGGACCACTCAGGTTCCACTTAATCCGCAAAAAGTCATCATACTGAACCCATCGGTACTGGATACCGCCGACGCTCTGCATATTAAAGTTGCTGGTGTCCCACAGACCAGCACTCATCTTCCCGAATTCTTATCCAAATACAGTGGCTCAGAGTTCTTGAATGCTGGCACCTTATTTGAACCGGATTACGAGGCACTGAGTCAGGCTAAACCTGACCTGATCATTGCCGGTGGTCGTGCTCAAGATGCCTATGACAAACTTAGCGCTATCGCGCCCACTATCTCGCTTGATGTAGATACTCAGCATTTCACACAGAGTTTGACTCATCGCACTGAGCAATTGGCATCGATATTTGGCAAAGAAGAAGAGGCGAAAACTCTGCTGAGTAATTTCACCTCGCAGATTAATGCCATAAAGCAAAAATCGGCCAACGCAGGTTCAGCGATGGTATTGATGGTCAGTGGCGGGAAAATGTCGGCTTACACTCCCGGTTCTCGTTTTGGTTTTATTTTTGACGAGTTAGGATTTACGCCAGCAGCGACGTTCACCGAGACGGGTCGTCATGGGAATGTGGTCACCTCTGAATTTATCCTTAATGCTAATCCTGAGTGGCTATTTGTACTTGATCGCGATAACGCGATTGGCCGCGCAGAAGGTCAATCTGCACAGCAGGTGCTGGATAATCCACTGATTCGTAAAACCAAAGCCTGGCAAAATAATCACATTATTTATCTCGATTCTGCCTCGCTCTATATTGCCGGTGGTGTACAGAGTTATACGCAGCTGATGGATAAAATTAGCACTGTGTTGGATAAACAAGCGACAGCGCAGTAATTTTCACTAATGAAAAATCTTAGCTTTATTGCAGGCCTGGTGGTTTTACTGGGCCTGATGATATGCAGCTTATTTATCGGTGCCGGGAATGTCACTTTGGCTGATGTTTGGTCTGACCCGGATATGCGCGATATTTTTGTGATAAGCCGTGTACCGCGAACATTGGCATTAGTCTTGGCGGGCAGCGCGATGAGTGTTGCCGGCCTTATCATGCAGATGCTGACTCAAAACCGTTTTGTCGAACCTTCAATTGCTGGCACCACCCAGTCAGCCAGCCTTGGTTTATTGCTGATCATGGTGTTTTACCCGGCAGCGCCAGTTATGGTCAAAATGCTGGTGGCGACGGTATTTGCCATGGGCGGCACCGCGCTTTTCATGCTGTTATTGGCACGAATGAGAATGAAGTCGGCACTCATGGTTCCATTGACCGGCATTATGCTGGGAGCAGTATTTAGTGCCGTAACGACTTTTCTGGCTATGGAATTTGATCTTCTGCAATCACTGGGCAGTTGGGAATCGGGCGATTTCTCGGGTGTATTACAGGGGCGTTATGAGCTGCTGTGGATAGTTGGAGCACTGACGCTGATTGCCTGCCTGATTGCAGACCGCTTTACCGTCGCTGGAATGGGGCGAGATTTCTCGGTCAATGTCGGGCTTAATTATCAACGCGTTATGCTGATGGGAATGTCCATTATTGCCATCATTAGCGGCGTGGTGGTGGTAGTGATTGGTGTGCTGCCTTTCTTGGGGTTGATTGTGCCTAATATTGTCAGCATGGCGATGGGCGACAATTTGCGCCGCACCATTCCTTGGGTCGCGCTATGTGGCGGAGCACTGGTCGTGTTATGCGACATTATTGGTCGGTTAATCAGCTATCCGTTTGAAATACCGGCCAGCGTTATTCTGGGCGCAATTGGTGCATTCGTTTTCCTATTATTAATTGTTAGGACAAAACGCCATGCAGGCTAATGAATATTCTCCAACAGGCTCTCTCCGGCACGAGAAAAGCAAAACGCTAAGTCTACCGGCAAAGCGGTTATTGTTATTAAGCTTCATTGCCCTTAGTGCGATTGTTCTCTTCATGACCATTAATCTCAGGGGCAATATCCACTATGTGCTGGTGCATCGTGGCCTTATTTTAGCCACGATGTTATTGGTTGCATTTGCTGCTGGCATTGCCACCGTCTTATTCCAAACCGTCACCAATAACCGTATTTTGACCCCCTCGGTCATGGGGCTTGAAGCACTATTTATTCTGATACAAACCCTACTGATATTTTTTGTTGATGCCGATGGGTTCAGAGTATTAGGTATTACCGGTAAGTTTCTCTGTGAGTCAGCATTGTTATTGCTGTTCTCGGCATTTCTCTACCGCTGGTTACTGATGGGCGTGGGCATCAATCTGCACAAGGTGCTATTGGTTTGGTTGGTGTGCGGCACCTTATTCCGTAGTTTATCTAGCCTGATGCAGCGCCTACTCTCTCCGGGGGAGTTTGCCATATTACAGGGGAGGGTATTTGCTACCTTTACGCGAGCCGCGCCTGAAATTATTGCTCTCTCCACTGGGATAATCGTTATTGTGGGTATTGCTGTTTGGCGTATGCGCCATTGCCTCGATATTATCGCGCTGGGTAGAAATACCGCGGTTAATCTGGGTGTTGCCTATCAGAAAAAGATAACCATTATTTTGCTGCTTGTTTCATTGCTGGTGGCTATCTCTACTGCACTTGTCGGGCCGTTAACATTTTTAGGTCTGCTTATCGCTAATCTGGCTTATCCCATTGTGGGCTCATTCCGACATCAATATTTGTTGCCCGGCGTTTTTCTGCTGGGAGCTATTACGTTGGTTGGTGGGCAATTAATTCTCGAACGTTTACTGAACATGTCGGGAACGCTGTCAGTGGTTATTGAGTTTGTTGGCGGCGCGCTGTTTATTTATCTTTTAATAAAAAAGGCTCCGGTGTGATTGAAATAACTGATATTAATAAAAAATACCAGGATACTTTGGTACTCGATAATATAAATGAGCATATTCCTTCAGGTGGAATTACCTCAATTATTGGGCCGAATGGTGCCGGAAAGTCTACGTTATTGTCGATTATGAGCCGTTTACTCACTCCCGACCTCGGGAGTGTGAGGTTTAATGGGCTGGATGTGGCGAAAACTTCCGGGGATAAATTGGCCACTATCCTGTCGGTTTTACGCCAGGAAAATCATTTCACCAGCCGGCTGACTGTCGCGGATTTGGTAGGTTTTGGGCGCTATCCTTATTCAAAAGGCAGGCTCAATGCCAATGATCGCCAACATATTGATGCGGCCATGGAATTCCTTAATTTGATGCCGCTGAAAGATAGGTATCTTGATGAACTCTCTGGCGGGCAGCGGCAACGTGCTTATGTTGCCATGGTGCTGTGTCAGGATACGAAATATATCCTGCTGGATGAGCCATTAAATAATCTGGATATGAAGCACTGTGTCGCGATGATGAAACAATTGCGGCGCGCAGCAGATGAACTGAACAAAACCATCATATTGGTTATTCACGATATCAACTTCGCTTCTGCGTATTCCGACCATATTATTGCGATGAAAGACGGTGCGGTTATTTATCGCGGGGCACCAGAAAAAATAATGCAGCCGGATATTCTGGAAGAGATTTTTGATCTAAAAATAAGAATAGAAAAAGTGCAAGATCAGCATATTGCGATTTACTACCGCTGAGATATTAAACGGTAATTTTCTGGTATTCGTGGCAGATTAATGGGCCACGAATACCGGGAAATATTAGATTGGCGCGTATTCGCCGGTGCCTTCTGGCCAAGGTGTCAGCAGGTCGTAACCTGACTCCGTCACTGCAATAGTATGTTCCCACTGCGCCGAAAGTGAGCGGTCTTTGGTGACAACTGTCCAGCCATCAGAAAGAACGCTGGTTGCTGCTTTACCGGCATTAATCATTGGCTCAATGGTAAAAATCATCCCCGCTTTGAGGCTCATACCCAATCCCGGCGTGCCATAGTGCAATATCTGTGGGTCGGTATGATATTCCTGCCCAACCCCATGACCACAATATTCCCGCACCACAGAAAACCCAGCGCTCTCCGCTACGTGTTGAATAGCAGCACCTATGTCCCCAAGTGTTGCTCCTGGACGCACCACTTTAATACCGGCAACCATGGATAAATAAGTGATATCCACCAAGCGCTTAGCCCTGACTGATGGCTCTCCAACATAGTACATTCTGCTGGTATCGCCATACCAACCATCTTTAATAATGGCCACATCGATATTAACAATGTCACCCTTTTTGAGTTTTTTGTCGGATGGGATCCCGTGACAAACCACATGATTTACAGAGGTACAAACGGTACGGGTATAGCCGTGATAACCAATGTTTGCAGGAATAACCTTGAGTACGTTCACAATGTAATCGTGGCATAGCCGGTCAATTTCATCGGTTGTGATACCCGCTTGCACATACGGCGTGATCATTTCCAGTACTTTCGCGGCAGCCTGACCTGCGGCGCGGGCCATTTCAATCTCAGCTGGCGAGTGGATCTTTACTGATGTCATTGCGCGTTCTCTTCTTTATTAAGCGTATTGGTTTCACTTTGGATGATTCTGGCAATATCAGCTCCGCCCTGTAATTCTGCATGTACCAATGCGCGGGCAAGCTCATGATGGCTCAATTGAGGATACAGCTCAGCAAGCATGCCCATTTTGAGCCAATGCTCAGCCTGCGCATTAATTGACCGGCTCATAGCATTACTGGCGATGCGAAGGTTCTCATGCATCAGGTCGGAGATTTTAACAATGCCCATAAAACACCTATACGAAACATATATGTTATGTATATTGCCATAGGCAAAGATAAAATACACCTGTCAAAAGCGATAATGTCGGCGACCCGCTAGTTCTCGTCAGGATAAGAGGCCAATCACTATTTTTGGTCAACTTTTGGCATAAAAATAAGCTGTTACGTGAGAATTTGATCTATGATCGAGAGCGCGGCCCTCTAATTATTGATTGGGGGGACAGTTCATATAGGAGAACTCTATGTCTCATATGCCATTAATCAAGCCCCCCTCCAGCCATTCTGACGGTTGTCTCTGCCATAGCCCGGCGTTCGTGCGCATTAATACCGTATTTTCCCAGAAAGCGGCCCAATCAGCCCCTATCACTGCGGCAACTGTTGCAGCGGCAGTACCGGGCACCAAACCGCAAAAAAGAGATGTCGCTGCCAATGCTGTGCAGGTAATGGCATTTATTAATGTGCGCATTTTTGATGGTGTTTCAGACCATCTGCGCGATGGATTGCGAGTCTTAGTTGAAGGCAACAAGATCAAGTCGGTAGAGCCGGTTGATACCGAGTTGCCACCGGATGTGGAGTTGATTGATGGCGGCGGTGGGGTATTGATGCCGGGGCTGATTGATGCACATTGGCACGCCATTATGGCTCGTCCCTCAATGATGACCGCGATGACGGCAGATTTTAACTATATTCAGGCGCTGGCCATTGCCGAAGCAGATGCCACCTTAATGCGTGGCTTCACCACGGTACGTGATATGGGGGGACCAGTATTTGGCTTGAAACGCGCCATTGACGAGCAAATTGCCAAAGGGCCGCGCATCTTCCCATCTGGGGCATTTATTACCCAAACTGGTGGGCATGGCGATTTTCGTCTGATTGGCGAGCTGCCTCATACCCCATCAGATCCTCTGAGCTACGCCGAGCGTGTGGGTATGACCGCCATAGCCGATGGTGCCGATCAGGTGCTATTACGCGCCAGAGAGCAACTGATGCGCGGGGCATCACAACTCAAATATATGGCGGGCGGTGGTGTGGCCTCCATGTATGACTCCATCAGTGTGACTGAAGGGTCAGTGCCGGAGATTCAGGCGGCAGTCACCGCCGCCGAAAACTGGGGCACCTATGTCACGGTTCACGCCTATACCGCTCGGGCCGTCACCATGGCCATTAAAGGCGGCGTTAAATGTATTGAACATGGTCAATTAGTGGATGAAGAAACTGTCCAATTGATGGCCGAAAAAGGTATCTGGTGGAGCTTGCAACCCTTCCTGGATGACGAGGATGCGGTGCCGATGGCAAGCCCCGCCTCACGCGCCAAGCAGCTTGAAATGGTCTCGGGTACCGATAATGCTTACATGTTGGCAAAAAAATACAATATCAAGACCGCCTGGGGCACTGATACGCTGTTTGATGCGCGATTAGCCACCCGGCAGGGGGCGCAATTAGCCAAGCTGACCCGCTGGTATTCACCCATTGAGGTTCTCAAGATGGCGACCAGTGTTAACGCCGAACTTTGTGCCTTTTCTGGCCCAAGAAATCCTTATCCCGGTAAGCTGGGAGTAGTGGAAAATGGGGCATTAGCGGATTTGATTCTGGTTGACGGTGATCCTCTGAGTGATATCCAACTTATCGCTCATCCAGAGACTGCATTCCGGGTAATTATGAAAGATGGCCAAATATTCAAAAACATGTTGGGAAGCCACAGTTGATTCTTTTCAATAGGTTAAATTGCACCAGTCTAAGCTTATGGCGTGGGTCATGGGTTCTGTTATCGGCGATTGCTCTGAGCGGCTGTACGCGCTCAGAGGCGCCCTCTTTTGCATTATTTGGCTCTTATTTCCCTGCTTGGCTGGCTTGCGCATTTATCGGGGTTATTGCGGCGATGGCCGCTCGCGTCCTATTTATTCGTGTTGGTATTGATGAGGTGCTGCCATGGCGGCTGTTGGTCTATGTCTGCCTGGCGCTGGCTGTGGCATTTATCTGTTCCCTACTACTGTTTGCGCGATAAATTATGAAGATGAATAAGCGACAGGGGAGTAAGCGGCAATTGGCGCTGATTGTCGCCGGGCTGATTGTGGTCGCGGCACTGATATCGGGCTGGCTTTCAGTGCGGCAAACCACACTGAATCCATTGGCGGAAGATGCGGAACTGGGCGCTAGCGTGGTGCATGTCTCCAGCTCGGTTCCTGGTCGCATTATTGCGCTGAATGTGGAGGAAAACAGCAAAGTTCAGCGTGGCGATCTGCTGTTTTCTATCGAGCCGGATCTCTATCGTTTGCGGGTTGAACAGGCGCAGGCGGAGCTGAAAATGGCAGAAGCTGCTCGGGATACCCAGCAAAGAACAGTGGTAGCCGAACAGTCGAATGCCGCCATCACTGACCAACAAATTGTACGGGCGCGGGCCAATCTTAAGCTGGCGACTCAAACACTGGCACGGCTACAACCTTTGTTGCCTAAAGGTTATGTGACGGCGCAACAGGTAGACGATGCCGCGACGGCGAAACATGATGCCGAGGTCAGTTTAAACCAGGCACTGAAACAGTCCTTTGCGGCTGAGGCTTTGGTGAGCACAACGGCAGCTTCCGAAGCGCTGGTGGTTGCTCGTCGCGCGGCATTGGCCATTGCCGAGCGGGAACTGGCGAACACGCAAATACGCGCTCCGCATGATGGCCGGGTGGTGGGGCTCACTGTCTCGGCTGGGGAGTTTGTCGCCCCGGATCAGGCTATTTTTACCCTCATCAATACCGAGCATTGGCACGCGTCGGCATTTTTCCGTGAAACAGAATTGAAGAACATTAAAGTGGGTGACTGTGCCACTGTGTATGTTATGGCGGACCGCCAGCACGCGATTCAGGGACGGGTCGAGGGGATTGGCTGGGGAGTGAGTTCGGAGGATTTGCTCAATATTCCACGTGGGCTGCCTTATGTGCCGAAGTCACTGAATTGGGTCCGCGTTGTACAGCGTTTCCCGGTACGTATTAGTCTGGATAACCCACCGGAAGAACTAATGCGCATTGGAGCGACGGCTGTGGTTGTCGTGCGAAATGACGATGGTTGCTGACGGTACGCTTGGCGGCATGCTCCGCCAGGCAAAAGCCGATCTGGCCTTCTTCCCAGGGCGATTTGCCATGGCATGGCGGGTTGCGGTGCTGTGCGCCTTGATGGCAATGGTTGCCATGGTTTATGGCATCCCGGAATCCGCGATTAGCTGCTATCTCATTATCTTCGTCATGAAACCGGATGGCGTAGAGAGTATGGTGATGGCGATTGCTATCACGGTATTGGTCTCGCTGGTTGTCGGGCTGGTATTTCTACTTATCCACTTCACTTTGGAAGCCGCGCCACTGCGCATGGCGGCGCTGATCGTCAGTTCGTTTCTGTTTCTCTATTTGGGGTCGGCGAGCAAATTGGGCCCGGCAGGCAGTATTATTGCGCTGGTCATCGCTTTTGTGATGACCTTGCTCAGTGATATTCCCCTCGGTGAAGTCGCGACGCGGGGGCTACTCTATGCCTGGCTAATGGCTGTCGCTCCTATGTTGTTGATTATTGGCTTTAACCTCTTTCTTGGCCGCGCCCCGCAGCGGTTATTACGAGCCAGTTTGTCAGAGCGTTTATTGGCGGTGGGCGAGGCACTACGGCAGCCCGATGCCGCTAATATGGCTAAAGTGACCGACTTGCTAGAGGAAGGGCAAAATGAGCATCAGCAGCGGGCGCTGTTCGTGCGTATTTTTCATCTGCGCCCCTCGGTTGAAGCGCACTGGCTCGAAAGTGCGGTAAAAAGCAGTTATCGGCTGTTGCTGGCAACCTCGGTTTTACCGGCCACCGCCCCTGAAAATGTGCGCCTTGAGCTGGCGGCATATTGCACCCGTGCTGGCGAGGCAATTGCTGCGGGTCATCTTACCGTCGCCCCACCGTTTGCTATTGAGTCGGCGGGGGATGAAATTGCTGAAATCAGCAATGCGCTGCTAGCACTGGCTAATGCAGATAATGGGCCAGATCCTGATGCGCCCAAAGACTCATTTTTTGCCGCTGATGCGCTCACTAATCCAGTTCATCAACGTTTTGCTCTGAAGACCACCGCCGCAGCCCTGATTTGCTACCTGATTTACACCGCGTTGGATTGGCAGGACATTCATACCGCCATGATCACCTGCTATGTTGCGGCTCTGGGTACCACGGGTGAGACGGTACACAAATTGGTGTTGCGCATCATTGGTTGCCTGATTGGAGCCTTAATGGGGGTGCTCGCGATCATTTTCATCATTCCTTACATGAATGAGATTGGGCAACTGATGGCGCTGGTGTTTGGTGGTGTGATATTGGCCGCTTGGGTGTCGTGTGGCAACGAACGTATTGCTTATGCCGGTGTGCAAATAGGGCTGGCTTTCCTCCTGACAGTATTGCAAGGCTTTGGGCCGAGCACCGATATGGGCGTGGCACTCGATAGGGTGCTCGGCATATTGCTGGGTAATGTGGTGGTGTATTTAATTTTCACCCGCTGGTGGCCAGTAGCGATTGCCGATGCTGTGCAGATACGAATTAGCAAAGCATTGACCGGGTTGACAAACTTGGCCGCGTTGCCATCTCATGCCCGCCCTGCGGCATTGAGAGAAGCAACCCTTGTTGAAGCTGAAGTTACTGGAGCACGAGAAGAACTGGCGCTGGTTCCCTTTGAGCCAAAACAATTGCGCCCCTCACGCGAAGAGTGCGCACGACTACAGGCAATATTGGCGGAAATCGGCAGATTAGGCCCGGCCCTGTATTTATCCAGCCAAAAATCGCCGTCAGATGCTGAGCAACTGCGCCGCCTCTCGGCAGGTGACGATATTAGCGTATTTTCTGATGAGCAAGAGCAGCATAGTGACTCTTTACGGCACCCATTATCGCCGATTGAGATGACGATTCAACAGCGCATAAAGCGGCTTGAGGAACTTCTGGGAACTTGATGACATGATGACGCACGCGGTACTAACGGCCCGGATCGCCAAAATAAGTCTGACTTGCGCAGTAATGAGTCTGAGCATGCTAATTGCCGGTTGTGCTACCGACCGCTTAGACCTCGCCCCCAGCTCCTATTCCACCCCTTGGACACCTGATGGGAATGCCGGAGCCTCGGTTGGTGCCGGTAACTTTTCAGTGCCAGCGAACCCACTAGTGGCAGAGTTGCCCCAATCTCCGGCAATAAAAAGTGAGCATCTTTACTCATTGCCAGAGCTCATCGATATTGCCCAGAATCAGAATCCTGATACTCGTATTGCCTGGCAGCAGGCGCGACAGGCCGCACTCGCCGTGGGCATGGGCGAGGCGGTATTCCTACCGATCATTTCAGCCAGTGTTATTGGCGGCTACCAGAGCACCAGCACCCCTTTGCCTTATGCTATCGGTGGTGAGAAGGATCTTAAAACTTCTGGAAGTGCTGTTGTTCCTGCATTGGCATTACAGTGGCTTATCTTTGATTTCGGGCAGCGCAGCGCATTACTTGAAGCGGCCAAACAGACTTCCTATGCGGCTAATGTGAGCTTTAATGGTATGCACCAGAAGCTTATTTACGATGTTACCCGCACCTATTTCCAATATGGTGCCGCGCAAACCCAGACTCAAATCGCTGAGCAAACACTGAAAAATAGTCTGAAAATTCAGGATGCTGCGCAGGAGCGTAGGAAAAATGGTATCGCCACGTCAGTAGAAGTGGCTTTGGCCCAACAGCAAGTTGCGCAATCTGAATTACGCCGAGTGGTGGCCAAGGGGACTGAACGTGATGCCTATCAGGCATTGCTTGGTGCCATGGGGGTTTCGCCTTCATTGGCGATTAAAGTCGGTTATGCGGAGGATCGCGCTTTACCGGATGTTGCTAGCCCACCAACAGAAAGGATGATTCGTCTGGCCCTTTCCCAGCGACCAGATGTGTTAGCTAGCTACGCGGCAGTTGAAGCGGCGACCGCAGGCGTCAAAGCGGTGGAGGCGGACTTCTTGCCGAAGGTTTATCTTGCTGGCGCGGTGGCTGGGGGAGATGGGCGCTTTGATATTCAGGGTTTACCGGGAATCAGCCAGCAAACTTCATCGTCCAGCATTTTAGTCGGTGTCAGTGTGCCTATTTACGATGGTGGGATACGCGCCGCAAGGGTCAAAGAAGCCGAGTCGCGTGCTGCGGTGGCGGCTGAAGGATTTAAGAAAACGCAAGAATTGGCCGTACGTGAAATTGTGGTCGCAGCGGATACTTTGCGGTCTGCACTTGAATCCAATCAGGCCGCGCTAAATCTGGTGAAAACCTCATTTATCGCCTATGACGCCGCACTGGAGTCTTACCGCAATGGTGTCGGTACTATCACGGTCGCAAACGAAGCTGCAAATGGCCTATTAAATGCTCAGCAAATGAGTACCGATGCCCACGCCGCTTCATTAGTTGCTGCCGCCAATTTGGCTTTCGTGATGGGTAGAATGACCAATGCCGCAGTAAACTGAAAGAATATATTCACATGCTAAATATTCGTCGTTTCAATTTAATTGGAATTGAAACGATGAATTGAAGTTTTACGGCAGGATTATCTGGCTGGTAAGATCTAATTATTGGTTTTTTAAACTGGCAATCATGATTAATTCGTCCGAAACAAAGTGTCACCAATGGATTTAAACGTTATTTATTCTGAAGTTTATATTGAGAAATATACTGTCTGGTAATGTTTTATAACTTGCGATCATCAATGGTCAGACCTATTCGTAAGCTACATTCATATTATTATAAATTAACTTATTCATTATGATAATGGGTATGGCATTTCCCTCGTTTTCTCATCGATAAAAATTCCCGTCTTAAATCACATTTTTTGAAAAAATATTGTAGGAGTAGTCCTACAATTAATTACATGTAATCTTACTTTAGCCTTGATGATGTTTTCCGTCTCCCTTAAATAACAGGGTGTTATTGTGCTGTACCGAGAAAATTCTTATATATCAATATGATGATCCGTTTGTGGTGGTCTTGTTGCTGTTACAAATTGTTACATTTAACTAATTGGTGTTAAGTGTCTAATGTTTCTAAACTGCCGCCGCTGGGTATTTAATTGATGTGCTAATGTGTGCGAAAAATACCTGTCAGAGACTGTTTTATGCCATCCGGTGAATGGGTAAGGTTATCTACGAACAATTATTTTCTTATTTCATTCACCCGAATTGTCGGTGAGTTGTGGATATTGAACCTGGCAGCGTAGATTATTTTTACACATCTTCTCAGGAATGGATTTCCTAAGTTTCCTTCACTCAATAAGGAACGTTGATGTCCTCTTCAAGTTTCCAGAATGAAATACCCAAAGCGCGCGTTAATATTAAATTAGATCTCCACACTGGCGGAGCTCAGAAGAAAGTTGAGCTTCCTCTGAAATTATTAGTGATGGGAGATTATAGCAATGGCCAGGAACAGCGCCCGCTGTCTGAGCGTGACAAGCTTGATATTAATAAAAACAATTTCAACAGTGTTCTGGCTGAGTTTCAACCGAGCCTGAAGTTGACTGTACCTGACACTCTTGCCGGGGATAGCACGGATACAGCGGTCTCCCTGACCTTCCGAGACATGAAAGATTTCGAACCGGAAAGCGTGGCGCGTCAAATCCCGCAATTAAGGGCTTTGCTGGCGATGCGTAACCTGCTGCGTGACCTCAAATCCAATCTGCTGGACAACGCCACCTTCCGCCGTGAGCTGGAAAATATCCTCAAAGACGAGGCACTGAGCGATGAGCTGCGTGCTGAACTGGCGGCATTGGCCCCGAAAGACTGTTAATCACTGAATTAGCCGCTTGTAAACGGAAAGAAGAAAAGGAACATGCTGATGTCTGTACAGGAAAATGCTGCGCAGGGTAGTGCGACGACCGTATTAGAGAAGAACCGCCCCGTCGCCCAGGGGGTTTATGCCTCGCTGTTTGAAAAAATCAATCTTAGCCCAGTGTCATCACTGACCCGTCTTGATGCTTTTCAAAACAACGATGCACTGGCAGAAGCCACAACCGACGAGCGTGTTACCGCTGCGGTCAGCGTCTTTTTAGACTTGTTGAAACAGTCGTCTCGAAAAGTAGAAAAACTGGATAAAACCTTACTGGATGGCCACATTGCAGCACTGGACGACCAAATCAGTCGCCAGCTAGATGCGGTAATGCATCATCCTGATTTCCAGCGTGTAGAGTCCGGCTGGCGTGGCCTTAAGTTCTTGGTTGACCGCACTGATTTTCGTCAGAATGTCAAAATTGAACTGCTGGACGTGTCGAAAGAAGACTTACGTCAGGACTTCGAAGATTGCCCGGAAATTGTCCAGAGTGGCTTATATCGCCATACCTATATTCAGGAATATGACACACCGGGTGGCGAGCCTATCGGTTCGGTTATTTCTAACTATGAGTTTGATGCCGGTCCGCAAGATGTCGCGCTATTACGCAACATTTCTAAAGTTTCTGCTGCGGCACATATGCCATTTATCGCCTCTGTTGGCCCTAAATTCTTCCTCAAAGACTCCATGGAAGAAGTGGCTGCCATCAAAGATATCGGCAACTACTTTGATCGCGCGGAATACATCAAATGGAAATCGTTCCGCGACTCTGACGATGCACGCTATATCGGCTTGACTATGCCGCGTGTATTGGGTCGTCTGCCTTATGGCCCTGATACTGTGCCAGTACGTAGCTTTAATTACGTTGAAGAAGTGAAAGGCCCGGATCATGAAAAATATCTGTGGGCGAATGCGTCTTTTGCGTTTGCGGCCAACATGGTGAAAAGTTTCATCAAAAACGGCTGGTGCGTGCAGATTCGTGGTCCACAAGCGGGTGGTGCTGTAACTGACTTGCCGATTCACCTGTACGATTTGGGCACCGGTAATCAGGTGAAAATCCCGTCAGAAGTGATGATCCCGGAAACGCGCGAGTTTGAGTTTGCCAATCTGGGCTTTATCCCACTGTCTTACTACAAAAACCGTGATTACTCTTGCTTCTTCTCGGCTAACTCTACCCAAAAGCCAGCATTGTATGAAACGGCGGATGCGACTGCCAACAGCCGCATCAATGCCCGTCTGCCGTATATCTTCCTGCTATCACGTATTGCTCATTACCTGAAGTTGATCCAACGCGAAAATATCGGCACCACCAAAGATCGCCGTTTGTTGGAGTTGGAGCTGAATAATTGGGTACGCAGTCTGGTCACTGAGATGACTGATCCGGGCGATGATTTGCAGGCTTCCCATCCACTGCGCGATGCAAAAGTTACAGTAGAAGATATTGAAGACAACCCAGGTTTCTTCCGCGTCAAGCTGTATGCCGTACCACACTTCCAGGTGGAAGGTATGGACGTCAATCTGTCGTTAGTCTCGCAGATGCCGAAGGCTAAAGCTTAAGGCGGTCGTTGGGATGAAAATTTATCGTCCGTTATGGAGCGATGGGGCCTTTTTGGCCCCGCAACAATTCCAGCAACAGGCCCGCTGGGATGCTTATGTGGCAGATAGCGTGGCCCATATGGTACTGGCATCTCCTTGGGGAGTTATTGAGGCAACCTTCGACCGGGGGTCGTTGGCGCTTTCTCGCCTGAACGTGCTTAAACTGGTGGTTCGTTTTCCTGATGGCACGCTAATTGATTCTGAACGGGCAGATAACCTGCCCCCTAGCTGCGATTTGTCTGTAGTTTCAGACCGTGATGCCGTGGACGTGGTGCTGGCATTGCCGCTGCTTTCGGCTAACGGCGGCAATCTGGATGATGGGCAAGACAGCGCGCGTCCTCGCCGCTGGCAGCAGGAGTGGGTTACCGTACAGGAGCTTGCTGGTCATGAGCGTACCGAACTGGCAATAATGCGCCATGCGGTCACGCTGCGTTTTGCTCACCAGGAAAATAGTGCCTATCTGACCTGTCCGGTGGTGCGGTTAATACGCAGTGCCCAGGGGCAGTGGATGCCAGATGAGAATTTTATCCCACCGATGCTGTCACTGGCGGCCAGTCCGGTTGTGTTGATGGCGTTGGGGGATCTCATCCATCGACTGCAGGCTCGTCGGCGTCGTCTGATGGCCATGCGGCGTGAAAGCAACGAGCGGATGGCTGATTTCTCGGTGGCCGATGTGTCGCTGTTTTGGTTGTTGAATGCGTTAAACAGTGCTGAGCCGGTATTAACAGAACTGTATCAGACGCCTTCGCGCCATCCCGAACTGTTCTATCGAGAACTGGTTCGCCTCGCCGGTAGCCTGTTGACGTTTTCTCTGGAGCATAAAGCCGAAGACATTCCTCTGTATCAGCATGACGCACCGGAGCAGGTTTTCCCGCCGCTGTTCACTTTGCTTGATGCGCTGCTCGAAGCCAGTCTGCCATCCCGTATGGTGGTGATTGAACTCGCTCATGAGGGCCAATTCTGGACCGGTTCTCTACACGATGCTCGCCTGCGTGAAGGGGCTGATTTCTATCTGTCTGTTCGCTCTTCGATCCCCAATCATCTGTTGCAGACCCAGTTCCCACTGTTGTGTAAAGCCGGCAGCGTTGAAGATGTGTCCGATGTGGTTAATGTGGCGCTCAACGGTGTGGCGATGAAACCACTGTCCCATGTTCCGGCTGCTATCCCGCTGCGTCTGGAGAATCAGTACTTTGCCCTTGAACTCAACGGGCCAGCAGCGCAAGCCATGTTGGATGCGGGTAACTGTGCTTTCTACACTCCAGGTTCGCTGGGTGATATCAAACTTGAACTGTTTGCGGTGCTGCGCTCATGAGCAAAATAAATACATCTGTCGTTGATGCGGTTTTCTATCCCTGCTGGCTGATGGTTAGCCAATTGCGCAACGGTCAGGAAATTGAAGACGGTGAGGCTTTGTACCGCCGTGCCTGTGAGTGGATTGACGGCGCACGTGAGGCGTTGTCGCGTGCCGGTTTCAGTGAGATTAGTTGTGACCATATGTTGTATACCCAGTGTGCGTTACTGGATGAAAGTGTGCTGAACCGCCAGAAACAGGACAGTGGCTATACCAAATGGCTGAAAAACCCGCTTCAAGCCCGCTACTTTAATACCCTGAATGCAGGTGAGGAATTGTGGGAGCGGATCCGTACGGTGTTACAGGAGCCGGCACCAGATACCGCCGTGCTGACCTGCTTTTATCGTGCGTTGACCTTAGGATTCTCCGGTCGCTATCGTGAACAGGGAGATGAGCGGAGAGAAGATGTGGTGCGTAAGCTGAGTTTGCTGGTGCCACCATTCGCTTCTTCACAGGAGACACCGCTGGTCTCGCGCTCACTGCGTCTGCGCTCCGGACGCGAAACCTATTGGTTCTCGTGGGTCGCGGGCGTCGCAATCCTGGTTGCTTTGTGGTTCATGTTGTCCACCCGGCTTACGCAGATGGTGTCTCAGCTGACAGGGATGCATTAGCGGATGCGTGGATTAACGCCGTTACTCTTGCTACTGCTGAGCACATGCCTGGCACTGTGGCTTATCTTGGGTTTTTGGCCGTTGGGAACGGGTAGCCGTGTGGCACTGAGCATCGTGGTTGTCATCCTCTGTGGCGGTGTCGGTTATTTTCAGTGGCGCAAACACAACCGCTATAAAGTGGCTCATGACTCCATTGCAGATTCAACGCTGCCACCTGAAGATTTTCAGGGCGCGGTAGTGCTGGTTTGCGGTGACAGCAATGTCCTGTTTTCCCCCTCAGCCTCTTTTCGTGAAACCCACCAGGGTTGGTATCTAACGGTGAAGATGCCAGAACAATTGCCCATATTTGCGCAATATTTGGCGGCGGAACGTCCGGCGCTGATTGCTCAGATCTCTGTGTTACTGGCCATTGTGCCAGAGCAGCATCAGGACCGGGATGATTTTTCACAGTCGCTGCGTGCTTGGCAACGGGCTATCGTGCAGTGCAAAGGATGGCTTGCAGGAGTTCCACCTGTCTGGCTGGGCATCTGGCTTTCACAGCCTACGGTTTCACCAGCGCAAACAGATCGTTGGTATATGGTCACGCCGGGGCAGAAAGGCATTCAGGTTCAGGAAGCCGGGGCAGGGATTATGCCGTTGGTTGAATGGAGTCGGCATCAAGATCCCCGCAACGGGCAGGAAAGGTTGAGCTCTGTATTATGGATGGAAAGTCTTCTGTGCTGGCTTGATGAATATGTTCTGAGCATCCTGACACAGCGGCAAGGGGATGTCCCTCCACTGACCCCGTGCGCATGGGGTTGCTGTTTTACCCCGGTTACGGGGCGTCAAAACAATCTGTGGCAGACATACATTCGTGGCGTCACCACGCTGACACCTGTAGCCGCCACTGAGCAAAATGACCTGCCGTTGCCAGAAGTGTTACTGCCTTATTTGCCTCGCCGTCGTGGTGTCTCCCGCCTGATGCAATGCTGGCAGATGGCCGGTGTGCTGTGCGGTGTATTTTTATTGTTTGCCCTGTTGGCCTCTTTTGTTAATAACCAGCGTCTGGTCCAGAGTGTGGGCGATCATCTGTCGCTGTATAACCGGCTCACTGGTACGCCTCCAGCCCCGAAGACTCTGGCTCAGCAGCAACTGCGTGCGGATGCACACCTATTGGATGACTGGTTACGCCGCGGTGCACCCATGCGTTTGTCTCTGGGGCTGTATCAGGGCCTGCGGCTTAGGGCTCCACTTGAAATTGCTATCAATAGCTGGACGTCTCCTCCACCGCCCCCTCCCGTAATTAATCGAATTGTTCAGGGACCCAAAACCCTGCGTCTGGATAGCCTGTCACTGTTTGACGTGGGTCAGTCAATACTCAAAGCGGGCTCCACCAAAGTGCTTATCAATGCGCTGGTCGGGATTAAGGCGAAACCTGGCTGGCTGATCGTGGTCGCGGGTCATACCGATATCACGGGAAATGATAAGTCCAACCAGACCCTGTCATTGAAACGGGCGGAATCGGTACGTAACTGGATGCGTGATACCGGGGACATTCCGGAAAGCTGCTTTGCCGTACAAGGCTATGGCGAGAGCCGCCCGCTGAAATCTAACGATACGGAAGCGGGCCGTGCGCTCAATCGCCGTGTCGAAATCAGTCTGGTACCGCAGGCTGATGCCTGTCGCCTGCCAGGCGTAAAAACAGCGTCACAGGATGAAAGTGACGTATCAACTCAAGAAATGGAGAAGTAAACCATGGCAATTCCAGTTTATCTGTGGCTGAAAGATGACGGCGGTGCGGACATTAAAGGTTCCGTCGACGTTAAAGATCGTGAAGGCAGCATCGAGATCGTGGCACAGGAACATAATCTGTATATCCCGACTGACAACAACACCGGCAAGCTGACAGGGACCCGTATTCATACTCCATTCCTGTTTACCAAAGAAATCGACTCTTCCAGCCCGTATTTGTACAAGGCGGTGACCACCGGTCAGACCCTGAAATCTGCGGAATTTAAATGGTATCGCATTAACGATGCAGGTCAGGAAGTGGAGTATTTCAACACCAAGCTTGAGAACGTAAAACTGGTGAAAGTCGCGCCGAAGATGCATGACATCAAAGATCCAGCTAAAGAGAAACACAACCATCTGGAAGCGATTGAACTGCGTTACGAAAAAATCACCTGGACTTACAAAGACGGCAACATCATTCATTCCGATTCATGGAACGAACGTACTACCGCATAGTTACCCGTCATTCTTCGCGCCGCAGGTGCGTTGGCGACGTTCGCTCACCTTGGTCACATAGTTATCTATGCTCCCAGGGGCTCGTTCACTTGCCGCCTGCCTGCAACACGAATTATTTAGGGTAACCCGCATCAGCAGGCGGTTCGCCGTCTGCTTTTTTGTGTTTTTAGCTGAGTATCTGTGCATCGGTATTCAGCCAAACGCATACACATTTTATCAGATGACCTTATGGGCCTCGGTTGACGGCTATGGGCGGTAGCGTGTCCGACGCTAGCTTACTTATCAGGTTTTGCAACGGTTTCGCACACAAGGAAGAGAGTTTATGACAACGCATTCAGCACACTTATTACGTCGGTTAAATCCCTATTGTGCGCAGGCACTAGCCGGTGCCGCTACTCTGTGTCAGACCCGAGCCCATGCCGAGATCACCGTCGAACACTGGTTGTTGAAATTGCTGGAGCAGGGTGAAGGCGATATCACGGTGATTGCCCGTCGCTATGAGTGGGACATGGACAGTCTGTGGCAGGGGTTGCTGGCCCATCTGGATACCTTGCCGCGCACAGTGCAGGGTAAACCCCAGTTGTCGGCCGCGTTACAGCAACTGATCAAAAGTGCCTGGCTGGATGCCTCGTTGCAGGAGAACGCCGATAACGTGCGTTCCGTTCATCTGCTGGCCGCGCTGATTGCCACGCCGTCATTATTAGCCGCCGATGCCGCCTGGCCGTTGCTCAGCCTGAGCCGCACGCAGTTACACCGTCTGTTACCGCTGCTGGACAGTCAATCCGATGAACGTCCCGAGGTTCAGCAAGCTGCGGCACTGGCGGACAGCCCGGTCAATTTGACGGACGAAGCAGCGACCATCCCCTCAGCCAGCGGTCAACCCCAACTGAATGACGCCCTGCAAGCGGCGTTGGATAAATTCACTCTGGATGTGACCGCCAAAGCTAAAGCTGGGCAGATTGACCCGGTATTTGGTCGCGATAATGAAATCCGCCAGATGGTGGATATCTTGTCGCGTCGGCGTAAGAACAACCCCATTTTGGTGGGTGAACCGGGAGTGGGGAAAACGGCACTGGTTGAAGGTCTGGCATTGCGTATCGCCGA
The DNA here is from genome assembly GCF_902170305.1 of Yersinia alsatica. Classification (GTDB taxonomy): domain Bacteria; phylum Pseudomonadota; class Gammaproteobacteria; order Enterobacterales; family Enterobacteriaceae; genus Yersinia; species Yersinia alsatica. The sequence continues at coordinate 224,041 of NZ_CABHWW010000028.1, forward strand.
AGGCAATGTGCCGGATAGCCTAAAAACGGTCAGCCTGCGCACGCTTGACCTTGGCCTGTTGCAAGCGGGGGCCGGGGTAAAAGGGGAGTTTGAGCAGCGCTTAAAAAATGTTATCGAAGCGGTTCAGCAGTCTCCTCACCCCGTGTTGCTGTTTATTGATGAGGCACACACTATTATTGGTGCTGGTAATCAGGCAGGGGGCGCTGATGCCGCTAATCTATTAAAGCCAGCACTGGCACGCGGTGAATTACGTACTATTGCCGCGACTACGTGGTCTGAATACAAACAGTATTTTGAGCGCGATGCGGCACTGGAACGTCGCTTCCAGATTGTTAAAGTCGACGAGCCGAATGACGACATGGCGTGCCTGATGTTGCGTGGCCTGAAGTCGCGTTATGCCCAACACCATGGTGTCCACATTACTGATGAGGCGGTGAAAGCGGCGGTCAGCCTGTCACGCCGTTACATCACCGGCCGTCAACTTCCAGATAAAGCGGTTGATTTGCTGGATACCGCCAGTGCCCGCGTGCGCATGAGCCTTGATACCTTGCCGGAGGAGTTAACCCGGCTGAAGGCGCAGATTAGCGCATTGGCGATGGAACAACAGGCGCTGTTGGAAGATATCGCCCTCGGTAACCACCGCAACACTGAGCGTCTGGGTCAGATTGAACTGCAAACAACAAGTTTAGGTGAGCAACTGCGGGGGCTGGAGAATCAGTACCATGAGGAAAAAAACCTGACGCAGCAACTGCTGGAAACTCGTCAGGACATCAGCCGTCAGGTCGATATCAATGCACTACAGCAGCAATTAAGTGAATTGCAGGGCAGTGCGCCATTACTGTCACTGGATGTTGATGTCCGTACCGTTGCAACGGTCATCGCCGATTGGACTGGGGTTCCCTTAGGCAGTTTGTTGAAGGATGAACAAACCAACCTTCTCTCCCTGGAGAATCATTTAGCCAGTCGGGTAGTTGGGCAGGATGCTGCCCTGAAAGATATGGCTCAGCGGTTACGGGCAGCGAAAACCGGCCTAACACCAGAAAACGGCCCTCTGGGCGTTTTCCTACTGGTTGGCCCAAGTGGTGTAGGGAAAACCGAGACCGCACTGGCACTGGCCGACACACTGTTCGGTGGTGAAAAATCACTGATTACCATCAACCTGTCTGAATATCAGGAAGCGCATACCGTTTCCCAACTTAAGGGCTCGCCACCGGGTTATGTCGGCTACGGTCAGGGGGGGATTTTGACCGAGGCGGTGCGTAAGCGACCTTATAGCGTGGTGTTGCTGGATGAAGTTGAGAAAGCCCATCGCGATGTGCTCAATGTGTTCTATCAGGTGTTTGACCGTGGTTTTATGCGCGACGGCGAAGGGCGTGAAATTGATTTTCGCAACACGGTGATTTTGATGACTGCCAATCTGGGCAGTGACCACATCATGCAGTTATTGGATGAACAGCCGCAATCCACCGATAGTGATCTGCAAGAAATGCTGCGCCCGATCCTGCGTGATCACTTCCAACCCGCACTGTTGGCCCGCTTCCAAACATTAATCTACCGCCCGCTGGATGCCACCGCGTTGCGCACCATCGTCAAAATGAAATTGGCGCAGGTGGCAAAACGCCTACATAAGCATTATGGCCTGCAATGTACCCTGGGTGACAGTCTGTATGACACCTTGGTTGCTGCCTGCTTATTGCCAGACACCGGTGCGCGCAACATTGATAGTCTACTTAATCAACAGATTTTACCGGTGCTGAGTCAGCAACTGCTGCAACGGATGTCGGAGCAAACACCTACCACGTCACTGACTTTGGGCTGGGATGAAGAAGAAGGGATTGTGCTGGAGTTTGAGAGTTCTAAAGGATAACTATTATGGACAGTGCTAAAGAAATTGCCAGAGATATGCTGGATGCTATTAATATCGATGGTTCTGGATTTTTCGGTGCAGTCGCGAAAGGATTTATCTCATTTCCTGTTAGCTTTTATTATCTTGGTTATGACTTTATGGATACTGAACATCGAAGCGAAAATTTTGATGACAAGATGAGAATAGCAAAGCTAATAAAATCAGGGACTATTAACAGAGAAGTAATTGAGAAAATTATTGGTATCTTTATGAATGACTTTTCCTCTCGAATTAACATAGCTAATCTCGTGAGAAATATCGCAGGAAGCTCGATTGGAAAAGTATTATTTTCTCAATTGACAGGGGTTAATCTTGGTAACGTAATTGCAACTCGTGCTGTGGCTGCATTTTTATCAGGAACTGCGATCGGTGCATTTATTACTGTCGGTGCGGAAACATCCAGATCAATCTATACATCCAGATATCTAAGGGAAAGGAATCCGATGATATACTATAAATTGCAAGGATTGGGTGATTTAGACCTTCTTTATTTTCTTGTTGAAGATACGGTCAAGCCTTTTGAACGAGCCTGCACTGTTAGTGACCAAAATCCGGAAGAGTTTAATAAAATTTGCGAATACTTTTTTGGTGGCCTATGAGTTTGAAAAAATAGCATTTATCACATTATCCATGGCTGTACGTTGGCTAGGATTAGGATTAAATAAAATTCAAAATAAGTTTGATAATCACTAGTCTCTTAAAATAAAGAAACGAAAACATAAGATATAAGTCATTCATGAATATAAAAAAAATTGCAGTAATCTTAATGTCAAATATTGTTTGTGCAATTGGTTCTACCATAGCAATGGTTGGCGTAATCTCTTCTCTTTGGTTTTTTTTTCTATCGAACAGTGATGATAGATTCTACTGGGGTGGGGGGGCTAGTTTATTGGCCATCTTAGGATATTTAATTTTCCGCATCACTTATCCTAACATTCAAAGGAAATGGGATGATTACTACTAATAACGTTCAACCACCTAATATTTATTAGTCCTACAGCATAGTGAAATTATAGGGCAGGAAACCGAAAATGAATCTTTTATCCGAACTAACTGGAGCAACGCTTAACCGCTACAGCCTGATTATTCCGTCCTGCTTTTCTCCGCTGGATGTTGAGGACTTTAATGGGCTTGAGCAAATAAGTGTTTTGTATCATTACACTATCCAATTTACCACTCTTCATCCCGATCTCACCGCTGAGTTGTTTTTGAATAAACCAGCCACATTGAATATGGGTATAGGGGATTTGCTCAGCCCGGTGACGGGAAAAGTGGTACACGGTGTAATTACACATTTTAGGCGTATATCAGGTTCACGTGATCAGGTTAAATACGAGATTATTGTAGAACCCTTTCTAGTCCTGCTAAACAAACAATTCCGTACACACCGTTTCTTTGTTAATAAATCGGTACCTGAAGTGGTCGAACAAATACTTCAGGAACATGGTCTGAAAGACTGGGAATATGAATTTGCTCTGAAACAGAGTTACCCAAAACGTGAGCAGATAAACCAGTATCAGGAAAGCGACCTAAAATTCATTGAGCGATTGCTCTCGGAGATGGGGATATTTTACTTCTTCACCTTGCAACCGGACACCCAGACCGAAGTGATTCATTTTGCTGATAAGCAGAGTGCCTATGAGTTTGGTAAAACTCTGCCACTGAACAGCCCGTCAGGCATGAGTGATAGCGGCGTACAGTCAGTCTGGGGACTGAGTGTACGGCATAGCGTAGTGCAGGCCAGCGTGACAACCAAAGATTACAACTACCGTGAAGCGCAGAAAGTATTGCAGTCTACCAGAGTAGACATGACGCGCGGCGATGGTGAAGGCACAACCTATGGCGAAGTGTATCATTACAAACCTCGCCATCTGGATACCGGCGATAAAGTAGATCCAACCGCGGAAACTGCTAACTTCCTCGCTCGTCTTGACCATGAACGTTTTTTATCAGCACAAACACTAATCACCGGCCTTAGCACCGATCCAACATTACATCCTGCTCAAGTACTGACGGTAACTGATACATCGATCCCGTCTACATTACCGGAACTGCTGTCGCAACCGATGGTCGTGGTCCGCACCGGATTCAGTGCCAGTCGTAAAGATGCACTGAAAGTGACAATCGCAGCAGTACCCTACAGTGAAACCCTGTGCTGGCGTCCGGAATTACTTCCACGTCCGAAAGTCAGTGGCACCATGATGGCACGCGTGACCAGCGCCAAGTCGAATGATATCTATGCCTGGCAGGATACCTCCGGTTTGTATCGGGTGAAATTTGATGCGGATCAGGACGATAAAGTACAGGGTCAGGAGAGTATGCCGGTGCGACTCGCCAAACCTTACGGTGGTGATGTGTATGGCATTCACTTCCCACTGGTACAAGGCACCGAGGTAGCGATAGCCTTCCATGACGGTGACCCAGACCGCCCCTATATCGCCCATGCCCTGCACGACTCGCGTCATACCGACCATGTAACCGAAAAAAATAACACCCGCAACGTGATCCGCACCCCTGCTTTCAACAAGCTGCGCATGGAAGACAAACGCGGCGAAGAGCACATCAAGCTCAGCACCGAATACGGCGGCAAAACCCAGTTGAACCTCGGGCATAACGTGGATGCCCAACGAGTTCTCCGCGGTGAGGGGGCCGAGCTGCGAACCGATGACTGGGTTAGCATCCGTGGTGGGAAAGGGGTGTTTATCAGTGCGGATAAACAGCCGTCTGCTGGGGGAGAGATGCTGGATATGAGCGAGGCGATAAGCCAACTGGAGACGGCATTGTCGCTGGCGAAAAGCCTATCGCAAGCAGTGCAAACCGCGCAAACACATGAAGGAGATATTGCCAGTCAGCAGCAGTTAAACAAATCGCTGAACGAACTGAGAGCGGCAGGGATATTACTGCATGCTCCGGAAGGTATAGGGATGGTGAGCCCAAAAGCGGTACGGATAGCATCGGGTGGTGAAAGTATTGGTGTGATGTCAGGGCACAACACTGATATCAGTGCGGGTAAGTCGTTCACGGTGGCGGCCAGTGATGCGGTGAGCTTGTTTGCTCAAGGACAGGGCATGAAACTGTTTGCGGGCAAGGGCAAGATAGAAGTACAGGCGCAGAGTGATGCGATTTTAGCAACGGCGCAGAAAGATATTGAAATCCGTAGTGCAGAAGGGAAAGTAGAGATATCAGCGAATAGTGAGTTAGTGCTGACTTGTGGTGGAGCATATATCAAACTCAGCGGTGGGAATATTGAGCTAGGTTGTCCGGGTAATATTTTGTTGAAGTCGGCCAATGTACAGAAGATGGGTGCGGCGAGTTTGAATATTGCCCCTAAAACATTCCCTCGTGGTTTTGGGGGGAGTTATGCCCTTACTGATGAAAAAACCGGGGAAGCTTTACCCTTTACTCGCTATCAGATAACAACTAGCGCAGGGGATGTTTACTCAGGAACGACTGACATTGAAGGGAAAACAGCCAAAATTTTTACCACCACGCCAATGCCATTGACCATCGGTTCTCCAGATGAATCGCTGGATGAACAATTAAGAGCGATTGATGAGTCAACGGGAGAACCACTGGTGGAATATGCTTACTATGCAAAATCACAAGATGGACAGGTTTACTCGGGATTTACCGATGCTCAAGGACTGACTGAACGAATGATAACTCAGGGCAAATCGGAGATAACCGTATCTTGGGGCGATGAAGCCCTTGCTCGGATAGAGAAGGGTGCATAAATGAATCAGAAAACAGTCGTGAAATCCAATAATAAAACGGGTTCTGTTCAGGATGTCAAAATTAAATCTATCTACTTTGATGAGTTATGGTCGGCTTACCCATCAAGTACGATCAAACATATTGATCCCAAGTCGAAAGACGATATATTTTCAGATCACTGTGCAATAAATGTCAGTCAAGCTTTGTATCAATGTGGCATATTGATGAAAAGTTTTAAAGGAGCCAGATGTTGGAATTGCCCTACACCGGATAGTACAGGAAAAGGAATTCATGCTATTCGTGCCCAGGAATTGAGTGATTATCTCAAAAACCAGAAAACACTTCCTTTTGCTGGGGGTAAAAAGCCACTGGAATTGACGGGAAAAACCTATGAAGATGCTGTGTCTGATAAAACAGGACTCATTTTTTTCCAGGATTATTGGTTACGCTCTGGTGAGAAATCCCCTACCGGTGATCATATCGATTTATGGAAAAACAATAAATTAGCCAGTCTGGGATGGTTATCTACTTGGGCAAGAAGAACCTTTCCTCAGGCATCTGAAAGTTACCTGTCAATGTCCGACCTAAGGAAATCAACAAAAGTCTTGTTTTGGGAAATTCTATGAAAAGAAAACTTTTGCTTTTATCCCTTTATATTTTACTTTCTTTAACTTTATTTTTTATCTTCATTATCACTGGTTTTTCATCATATCTTTATCATGTCTATGAAGGGGTTATTCTACAAGGACACTATGAGGGGGAAACCAAAGCTGCGTTTTATATGGGCTTTTTAATCAAATTGTTGCTGCCGGGCTGTTTTTTATTAGTTGGTGTTTTTTATAGCACTTATTTATGGAAAAAGAAAAGAAACCCGTAAAGGGATTTCTTTGTTAATAAGACATAACTCAGGACTAATAAAAGAGGTGGGCAGGTGAGTAATAAAGAACATAATACTTCAATAAAAGAAGAAAGTAAGACCGTATCACTCAGCGCAAAAAACCAAACAAGTTGGGTTGAATTCCAATTACTGGATGAGATGAATAATCCAGTCGCTAATATGCCGTATCGGGCCATTAATGATGCGACCAGAAGTGGTCATGTGAAAGAGTATACAGGCAGTAGCGATGCTAGTGGCATTATACGTATTGAGGGTTTATACCATCTTGACCTGACACTGTTTATTGAGGCCCAACCTCTCGCAGATGAAATGGAGACTCGATCGCTGCGTGTCGGTAGGGAAGAAAAATATTCAACGGTTAAAAAATTGGCAGAACAAGAAGGGTATGAGTACCAGTACATCACTATTGGGAAGTTGTGCGATAAATTACCGGCGATTACCCCTAATTGGGAAGATAAAAAGAAACCGCCAGCATATCATTTCCCGGATACTCGGTTTACCGGTTTGACGGTAAAAAAATTGAATTGCCGCCATGTTTTGGAAATTTGTCCTTTCCGGGCATGGTCTTTAGTTTTGCATCATATACCCGACTACTCGTTGGTGAATGCTTATAATCTGGTTTTGATGTCAATATTATCTTATGCAGATTACCATACGAATGGTGATGGGCAAGCAACGGGGTCTATAACACATTTTTTTAAACAGCAAATGCTAGAACTAGCTCGCGTGCCGTATCAAGTAAATGATAAAAAATTTCAGCCTATTGTTAAAGATGTGCCTTTTCACCAGCGTTATACTGATGTTGAATTTATAGATTCGAGTCAGGGTGCTGATGCAAAAAAGGATACACAGTTATTTTTCGCAGCTAATAGTGTTGAGGTCATTGTAGCTTGGCGTGGAACAGCAAGTCTCAAGGACGTTGTTTCGGATATTACTTATAAACCTATTAATCTAACTTGTGATATAAAAATACCTTGTAGTGGTATTGTTAGTAATGGATTAGTACATCAGGGATTTTTAGATGCGTTTCAGGTTATAAATGGCAGCGATAATACTAAAATTAAAGAGAATATTGAACGATTAGTCGAACTTTTGGCTGGTAGGAGGGTATATATTTGTGGGCATAGTTTAGGTGGTGCGCTGGCCTTAATACACGCAGCTAAACTCATTGATTACAAACCTATATTATATACTTATGGAATGCCTCGTACTTTTACTTTGAGTGCTATGGGGGAATTAAAGGGGATACCTCACTATAGGCATATTAATGAGAATGATGCAGTTCCCTCGGTACCTCCAGAGCGAGAATTAGATAATCATTTCTATAAATTATGGGGGCCATTAGGATATGTTTTTGGTTATAGTTGGTCTGTTGTCAAGACTTTAGTCCCGATTGGGAGTGAGGTTTTTTGTCATCATGGTGAAGTTGTGCACTTTTTCAAAGCAGAGTCAGTTTTGGAGTGGTTGGAAGAACGAAGTCCACGTGCTAAAATTAAAATTAGAAAGCGCCTTCCAGAGAAGGCAAAATTATTTTTGGTTCCTTGCTTAAGCTCACATAGTGATGAAAATGCGAAAAATAATCAGCAAGAATTCATTCAAGAAATAGATAAAGAAAGTAAAGATAAATTATTTCCAAAACATGGAAATCCAGAGCTTAAAAATGCACTAAACGGAGGTGACCATCCATCCGGAAAGTATGCTGAATATATTGGTGATAGATTGCTGGAGTTATATGATACAACCAATGATGGTGTTTATAAAAAAGAACAGGATGTTTTTATTTTGCAAATGGAGAAGTATAAAAATGATATACCTCAATCTGAGTATAACAGAAATAAGTCTTTCTTGGCCGTTGATAAATTACTCGTTACGACTTTGGATATCACCAAGTCTTTACCAGAAGGTGATATTTCCATGCAACGTTATTGTTTGAAAAAGGATGGTCAATGAGATTCAATAACATATATATCTTGTTTTTATCTTTACTATGTACTTCGGGTTGTGTGGCAAAAAATAATTCAATTTCACCACCGAGTGATAATCAATGGGTAGATGTTGAAATTAAGGCACCAAACAATACCGAGGCTTTTCCATTAGTTGCATTTTACACTTCTGATGAATGCAAAAAAGAACGATATAACGTAGATATGAAGTTGTATCAACTAAAAGGTACGCAGGCTCGTAATATTAATATGGAGATTGATAAAACCTCAGGTAACTATCGAAGTCAAATTCCAATGGATGGTGGTGGACAATGTAAATGGCGATTAAGTAAAGTGACATTAGGTATCCAATATTCCAGAACAGAGCATCTCATTAATAATGGTGGAGGCCAGATAGGAACAGCCGTTGGTATTGAAGTTGCATTTGATGATGAAGGGGCGAAAAATGGTGACTATATACTTACTACAAATCCTTTATCACTAACGCCGACCTATTATCCAATAATTACCCAAAAGTATCTTCCTAGCGAAATTACTCAACTGTCCTTGCTAGGGAAAGAGGCTTTTGAATCTTATAGAATTAATATTATTAATAATGAGAATGTAAACATAAAATTATTTCCCATCTTGGATGAGTCTAAAATTGTTAAAAAAATCGGGCCAAAGAACAGAGGTGTGGGTAATTTCTTTCACATAGAATATCCCGACGGAAGTGTCACATCTAATGGTGAAGTAACTCCTGATTTTGAGAAGTTGAGTTCAATGTAATTTACTTCTCACTTATTGTTTATTGAAAGACCTGTTTTTGTCTCTAGAGGATTTGCTGCTGCAGGCATTAACAGTAACCAAATTTATGAGTGGAAGAACAGAAGCGTTCGAACGTTTTGCGGCTTATGGCTAAGAGGATGCTGAATAGTATGAGTCGATTAAAATTAAGTAGCTTGGGCATAGCTTTAATGATGAAATTTAAAAAATTGCATCTTTTTGTGTGTGTGTGTTGTTAGTTATATTACTTAGTGGTTGTGCGGGAAGAAATAGAGCAATTTCACCGCCGAGTGATAATCAATGGGTAGATGTTGAAATTAAGGCACCAAACAATACACAGGCAGCACCATTAGCTGCATTTTACATTTCTGATAAGTGTAAAAAAGAAAGATATAATACAGATATGAAGATATATTTAGTATCTGGAACGCAAACAAATTATATAAATATGAATTTTGATAAAATATCGGGCAATTATAAAAGTAAAATCCCTATAGATGGTGGTGGGCAATGTGAGTGGAAATTGAGTCGTATAACTTTAGGTATCAAGTACTCTAGAAGTGAACATATTATTAAAAATAGTGGAGTTAAGATAGGGACTGCAGTTGGTATTGAGGTGGCTTTTGATGATCAAGGTGAACGGAATGGTGATTATGTCTCTGCTAATACTCCTCTAACAGTATCTCCAACTTACTATCCAATAGTTAAAGAACGCTATATTGTTGATGAAGGTGTTTTTTTATCTTTGTTTGGAAAAAAAGATTTTGAATTGTATAAAGTAAATAATAATGATGGAGGTGATTTAACAATAAACTTCTCACCAACTGTTGATGAATCTAAAGTTGTGAGAATGGTTGGTCCAAAGATCAAAAAGAAAGGTAATAATTGGCGTATAGAGTATCCAAATGGAAGCGTCACGTCGAATGGTGAAGTAACTCCTGATTTTGAGAAATTGAGTTCAATGTAATTTACTTCTCACTTATTGTTTATTGAATGCATTAATACAAAAAAATTAATAATGATGTCTTTAAAGAGAAAATAGCATTATAGGTGGGTGACATGCCAATGGAAATTGAGTGAGTTTAATTTAGATATAGAATAAATTGATGCGAAGCATCTGGGGAAAGAACTAATACCAGGCACAGCAGTGGGGCAACGATAGCATCGGATGATGTAACTTCCCACAATGGGTAGTTTGAAAGTGTTAACTGTAATAACTTGAAGTTAGCGCCAAAATATTTTCTTATGATAACGAGATGGAGCTAAAGGAAAAGTTAAAATAGGCCTGATGACTCAATAAATTCTGATGGTTCAATTTATCCAGCCTGCTGAGAAGTGAAGGAATTAATTTATATATTCATTGGAAGATAAAGATTATTATATTACTCACGATAAGAAGACTATTTAATTAAATTTTTTATTAGTTGGTATTTTTGTAATACTTATTTATGGAAAAAGAAAAGGAACTCGCAAGGGGATTTCTTTGTTAATAAGACATAACTCAGGACTAATAAAAGAGGTTAGCAGGTGAGTAATAAAGAACATAATACTTCAATAAAAGAAGAAAGTAAGACCGTATCACTCAGCACAAAAGACCAAACAAGTTGGGTTGAATTCCAATTACTGGATGAGATGAATAATCCTGTCGCTAATATGCCATATCGGGCCATTAATGATGCGACCAGAAGTGGTCATGTAAAAGAGTATACTGGCAATAGTGATGCCAGTGGCATTATACGTATTGAGGGGTTACATCATCTAGACCTGACACTGCTTATTGAGGCTCAACCTCTCGCAGATGAAATGGAAAAACGGCCATTGAGTCTTGAGCGAGTAAGTGCGTATCAAATGAAAATGGCTCCAATAAATGTGGATAAAGAAAGTGGGTGTATTTGTTATTATACTGTAATAGGCCAGCTTTGTGATAAAGCACCTAACATTCTGGGGTGGGTAGATACCAAACTACCTAAATTTCATTTTCCTGACACTGACTTCTCTGGGTTATTGATTTCCAATATGTATTTTAATGCACGTATTCTTATTAGAATTTGTCCTTTTATGGCTTGGATCTTGCTGTTACACCACACAAAGGAATACTCAATTGTCAATGCTATGAATTTAGGTTTGATGGCTGACATTGCCTATTCAGGTGGTGATAAGATTAATAAATTTTTTAATCATCAATGTTTGGATTTGTCTCAGGTTCCACAGTTGTTATATCGCCCTGTCATAATTGATGTCCCGTTCAGTGAGCGTTATGTTAATCCTACATTTCTGGATACTAGTGTTGGGGATTCATCAGATGGCGACACTCAATTATTTTATATCAGTAATCAGAAGCAGATTTTGATTGCTTGGCGAGGGACTGAACCCACAAAATTTGGCGATATCAGTACAGATGCTACGTTTCGCCCAATACCTTGTCCCGCAGTGGTTGCCATAGGACGCGTTCATAAAGGTTTTTTGAATGGTTTTGAACGGGCACAACAAAAATTCTCTGATAAATTTACTGATATTACACAGAAATTGGCTGGACGAGAGCTTTTTATCTGCGGTCATAGCCTTGGTGGGGCATTAACACTTATACATGCGGCGACACTGAAAAATTATAACCCTGTTATTTACACTTATGGAATGCCCCGTACTTTCACTGCAACGGCTGTTTCATCTTTGCAGGGTATTACCCATTACCGGCATGTGAATGATTCTGATTCGGTTACCAGTGTTCCACCAGAAGCTGAGCTTGATAATGCGTTATATGATTTATGGGGGCCGCTTGGAACTCTATTAGGATTTCGATTATCTCTTATTGAGATTCAACTGCAGGCAGGGGGAATGAAATTTGGTGACCCTTATTGGCATTACGGTAATGTCGTGGTCTTTTTTAAGGTGGAGCAGTCGGTAATTCATTCGCAAAAACAACCTATTCTTTGGATTGGTGGCGGTAGTCGTCGTTCCCCTAATATCACTGTCGCATATAAAAGTAAAAGTAAAGCAAAGCTTTATCTTGTACCGTCATTGAATGAAAGTGTTTCTTGTTTGTCGGAAGAAGAACAAAAAACATTTATACATTGTTTAGACTCCAACAGTCTTAATTATCATTTTCCGAAGAATAGCAACCCTAACCTCGATTCATTAACTAATCCAATGAACCACTTAATGTCAAGCCAGTATATGCCCTTTGTTAATAATCAACTTATCGAATTAATAGATACTAATCGTCCTTTGGATAGAAAGAGAAAAAGACAGCTTTTCGCAGAAAGGCTTAATCAAGCAATAAGTCCAGAGAGTAGTACTTCTAAAAATGAAGTAAGCAGGAACCGTCTTTTCCTTTCGTTACAAGATATGCTACCTGTTACATTGTTAATATCAGAGTCAGATGATACGTGGAAAAATGCACTCACTCGATTTAAGAATGTTGCGGAGGAAGAAATTGAAAAAGCTGATTAAGTACAGCCTTTTGATGGTGCCAGTTTTGTTATCTGGCTGCGAAAAGGATGAACGTCTATCTCCTCCGCTGAACGGGAAGAGTGTTTCTGTTACGGTGAAAATCCCGCATGAAATAGATGCACTCCCGCTAGGTGTGATGTACCGTTCAATTAAATGTTTCAAGAAACGAAGTAACGCTAATGGCGAAAATTATGAGGTACCTGGATTTCATTTTACTGAAATTAATCTTAAACAGGTAGAGAATAGTGACCTTTTTGAATCACAGGTCCCTTTCGATGGAGGTGGAAATTGTCAGTGGAAATTAAGTAATGTCACAATAGGAATTAAATATAAAAAAAATGCTTTATTTGAAAGTGGTGATGTCACAAATGTACCGATAAACGAAATAATTACATTTGATGAAATGGAACCTCAAAGAGTTAGTGGTTCTTATAAAGATGTATATAAAGAGTTGGTTATTAGTGGGGATTATTATCCAATGATGACCACCTATCGAATTAAGGACCAATCTAAAACGCTATCTATAGTAAAGGAAATTGATTTTATATATAAAATGCATGAGGCAGATAAAGTGTTTTTTTATCCGGTCATTCATTCTAATTTAATTGTTAAAGCGATGGAACCTGATAAGCAAAAAGTTGGTGAGTATTTTGAGGTTACATACCCTGATGGGGTTGTGACCTCTTCACCATACTTCCCTGATTTTAAGAAACTTCGAACATTACAATGAATTATTATATATAACTTATTTCCGGTTTATAACACCAATAAACTTTTTATCTTAATCTGCTGATATAGCTTATGGTGTGACTCTTTATCCGTCACACTCATTATTTTAGATGTGCACAGTTTTTTGTTATCTCGATATGAACCAAAGTTAAGGGAAACCGAATGTCCAAAGGATTTGTTTTATTAGGCGATAAAACAACGCACGGTGGTGAGGTTATTTCTGCTACATCAAGCATGGTCGTTAATGGCAAAAAAGTAGCACTGATGGGCGATATGATTAGCTGTCCTCAAACAGGGCATGGCGTCAATGCCATTATAGAAGGCTCATCTGAATGGGCTTCTGACGGCAAAGCTGTTGTCGTTGATGGTTGCCATTGTGAGTGTGGATGCCAGGTTATCTCCAGTGCGCCAGATTGTTCAATAGGATAAAACATGGGTTGGGATCGCCAAAAACCGTTTATAACAGAAAAACCTTCGCGGCCTTCGCTGGGGCGTTGGTTATTAGCTGGGGTGTTGTCCATTATTGTGGGGATTTTATTGTTCTCACTGCATGCTAGCGACAAGTTTGTCGGATTACAAACTATCAATATTTGGGTGGTCTCAGCGGTACCCATTATCGGTTGGGGGCTGACATTCTGTGTCCGGGGCTATATGTATGGCCGGGACCTCAGTCACTACACTTTTTTACAAGATGAAGCTCTACAGGCGCAACAAGAGTGGCAGACGTGGGCTGAGCGTTATATGGCCGTGCTGGCGAGTTGTGTTCTGCTACCGGACGTTATCACTGTCTCGTATCTGGCGAATAACCCAACAGATGTGGAGTTTCAACGCGGGCTTGTTCGCCGTATTGATTATCTCCCCCAAGACAACGGGACTGAGTATCAGGCCATCACCGCCTTGCTCGTTAGCATCCAGCAAGCCCTTAATTCATTGCCCCCTGATATTGAACTGCGTGCGACTCTCTTGACTGACAGTGATCCGGCAGAATACGAACAACTGCGAGTTGTCTGGGAACAATGCTGGGTTAAGACTATCCCCACCCGCTTCGCGCCTATAACGTTGACCCTGTCTGCCGAGATGCCATACAGCAAGATAGATGATGGCATAAAGAATGCCATTACTGGTGCAGAACTGATCCTGGTGTTGCAACTACACGGCGATGAGGACTACTCCGACGGGCTGGCTGTATTCTTGCTCACGACCGATGACATGGCACAAAAACACCAATTACCGATACAAGGGCGTCTGCTTCGCCCGATGCAACTGAATATTGCACAGACAGAAAGCGAGCTTGCCTTGTTTATGGAAACCCAGTCTCTGGCCTGCCGGGCAGGCGGGATCTTGGGGGATAGCACTGAATTGATGTCATTGACCCCGAAAATAATTCCTGTTGGTCACCAGTTAGGAGCTAACTTCAGCGCTGAAAGTGTATTGATACAAGAGTCATTAACCGGTATTCCGGGGCCATTCTCTGCCTGGCTAGTGGCAGCATTTGGATTGGATTTTGCTTATTACTACGATATGCCTTATGTCGTTTTTTCATTTGGCCCCGAGTACGGGGTAGTCAGTACGGTTTCTCCAGGAGTTTGCAATGAAGATGTTGAGTAATCCGTGGCGGCAGGGCAGTGGTGCAGTATTAGCCGCCGTGGTGTTGGCCGCTGTTGGTTGGCTAATATGGCAATATGGCGACACCGTCGGGCTGGATAACCAATATAAAAAACTGTTCGCTTTCCTATTGGTGATGTTGATCACGGTACTGGCCCGCCTATCCCCCGCGATCTCCGGTTACATTAAGCGGCGGCAACATCGAGATAATGGGCGCGATCACGGTATTTATCCTAACGGGGAATCACGTCTGGCCCCGATACCTCCCCGCAGTACCAAAGTAAGTGAACTGCGACAGACTCTCCGGACTCGCTATGGCCGCTTCTGGCCCCGCAAAGTGCGCATTCTCTTACTCAGCGGCAGTGCAGCTGATGTTGAACATCTCACCCCTGGCCTGACGTCGCAATACTGGCAGGAAGACAGTGGCACTGTGCTGTTGTGGGGGGGCGATTTGGGGGCGCAGGCCGATAGTACGTGGTTGGGGTCCTTGCGTAAATTGCGCGGACGCCCGCTGGATGGCATCGTCTGGGTGACCTCAGCCTTAGCCCAACGCACTACGCTTGGTCAGAACGAGTCTAAAACAACACTTACTGCCGATATGATGGACAGCGTGGCGCAGGCATTTGCTTCGCGTTATGAACTCCTCGGCTGGCGGTTGCCGCTGTATGTCTGGTCATTGCATGCCGATGATGGGGTTGACCGCATCACACAATCTGTCGGTTGTTTACTGCCCGCGGGCTGTAAACCTGATGAACTGAGTGCACAGCTTGCCCGGCTGCTGCCGTCCTTGATTGAGCAGGGCACGCAACAGATTAGCAGCAACACCCAGCACCCATTTTTGTTGCAACTGGCTGATCAATTATCACGTCAGCCGGATTCTGTCGCAGGCCCCCTTGCGACGTTACTGAATCCTTATCGTCCCTCACCGTTGGCAGGGATTATCTTCAGTCCGGCATCCGTTGATGCAAAACGCAGCGTGAAACACCACTGGGGTAAGGATAACCGCTGGGATGTGCTGGTTGATTCATTGTCGTCATTGCCCACCGGCTTAGCGGCGAAAAAGTTGGGGTTCGCCTGGCGTAAAACACTGGGAATGGCGGTTGCAGGGATTATGGTGCTGTGGGGCGCGGGCATGGTGATGTCATTCCTGGTCAACCGCGACACCCTTAATACCGCTGAATCTCAGGTGAAACAAGCCGCTAATGTGCAGCAGGCCCTCCCGGCACGTCTTCAGGCGCTGCTGGAATTGCAACACACACTGGACCGGCTTCAGTATCGCCAGCAGCAAGGTGCCCCCTGGTACAGCCGGTTTGCTCTAAGTCAGAACGAATCGCTGCTGGCGGCACTCTGGCCGCACTATCAGGCTAGCGCGACTCCTTTATTGCGTGATGCTGCTGCCCGTCACCTTGAAGAACAACTCAATACCATGGCGCAGCTTCCTCCCGATTCTCCGCTACGTGACACGCTGGTAAAACCCGCTTATGACCAGTTAAAACTCTATCTGATGCTGGCGCGTCCGGAAAAAATGGATGCAGCATGGTTTAGCTCCACGCTGCTGCGCGACTGGCCACAGCGCGATGGTGTGCCAGATAGTCTCTGGCAGGGTAGCGGCCCGGCTCTGCTGGACTTTTATGCTCGCAATCTTTCCCTGCATCCTGCCTGGGGTTTGAACCCAGATCAAAGTCTGGTTAGTCAGGTGCGGACTCGGCTCATCAGCCAACTGGGTGCCCGCAACAGTGAATCTTCGCTCTACCAGAAGATGTTGGTTCAGGTCGCGCACCAGTATGCTGATCTGCGCTTGTCTGATATGACTGGGGATACCGATGCTGAGCGGATCTTTATCACCGACGCCGTAGTGCCGGGGATGTTCACTCGTAAAGCCTGGGAGGACGCAGTAAAACCAGCAATTGAAAAGGTGGTCAGCGAGCGTCGGGAAGAGATGGACTGGGTGCTGAGTGACAGTAAGAATGCCGTGCTACAGCAGGATTCTCCTGAAGCCCTGCAGGCACGTCTGAAAACGCGCTATTTCGCTGATTTTTCCACCAGTTGGCTGGACTTCCTCAATAGCCTGCACTGGCAGCCAGCACAGACGCTGTCGGACTCTATCGACCAGCTCACTCTAATGGCTGATGTGCGTCAGTCCCCTCTGGTGGCGCTAATGAACACCCTGAGTATACAGGGGAAAACCGGACAAACCGGTGAGGCGTTGTCGGACTCGCTGGTGAAATCAGCCAAGAATCTGTTAAACCGCGATGAGCAGCCTGCTATTGATCAGCAAGCCGGTGCCCAAGGGCCGCTGGATGCTACTTTCGGGCCAGTACTGGCGCTGATGGATGGTAAGGCTGGCGGGCAGGGCAACACTAACCTTAGTCTGCAAACCTTCCTGACCCGGGTCACTCAGGTACGTCTTAAACTTCAACAGGTGGTGAATGCTGCCGACCCTCAGGCCATGACCCAGACTCTGGCGCAGACAGTATTTCAGGGCAAGGCGGTCGATCTGACTGAAACTCGTGATTACGGCAGTCTGGTGGCCGCCAGTCTCGGTCAGGAATGGAGTGGATTTGGCCAGACGGTGTTTGTTCAGCCGATGGAACAGGCGTGGCAGCAGGTCTTAACCCCTGCCGCCCAGAGCCTGAATGCCCAGTGGCAGGCGTCTATTGTCGATGACTGGAACAGTACCTTTGGCGGACGCTATCCCTTAAAAGATACCAGCAGTGAAGTGTCACTCCCACTGCTGGCGCGTTACCTTAACAGCGACAGTGGGCGTATTGCCCGTTTCCTGCAAACTCGGCTGAACGGTGTGCTGCGCAAAGAGGGCAGCCATTGGGTACCGGACAGTATTAATGCTCAGGGACTGACGTTCAACCCAGCGTTCCTAAAAGCCGTGGACCAGCTAAGTTACCTGTCTGACGTCGTGTTTGCCGACGGAGAAGCGGGAATGCGCTTTGAACTGCGGCCAGGGACTGCCAAGGACGTGATGCAGACTGACCTGGTGATCGACAGTCAGAAGCTCAGCTATTACAACCAACTGCCTATTTGGAAGCGTTTCACTTGGCCCAATGACACCGAAGCACCGGGTGGCAGTCTGAGTTGGATAAGCACTCAGGCTGGTACCCGGCAGTTTGCCGATCACCCCGGAGCTTGGGGGTGGATTCGTTTACTGGAGAAAGCTCAGGTGACACCGTATCAGGGAGTGAACAGCAGTTTTAATCTCACTTGGAAAGCACCTGATGGCCGGCCGCTGAACTACACCCTACGGACTGAAGCTGGAGAAGGGCCGCTGGCCTTACTGAAACTGCGTAACTTTGTGTTACCAACACAAATATTCAGTGTGGATGCCGCAGGTAGTGTTCAGAGACCGGATACTACAACAGGAGAGGGCGACTGATGGCTACGTTGCACACATTACTTACCGCCAGTCATGTCGAACAGCAGGCGCTTTCGCAGCAGGTACAGCAGCAGATTTTTCTCTGGGATAAATGGCTGCTCCCCATAGCCGCAGATGCACCGGTAGGTGACGATCCCGGTTATGACGATGACTTCCAGCAGATGCGTGAAGAGGTCAACAAACTGTCTGGCGCAGATACGGGATTGATCTGTGCACTGGCGGAAAAACTGTTGACGGGGGCGTGCAAGGATGTACGTGTCGCGACTTACTATATCTGGGCGCGACTGCACATCGATGGCGAAAGCGGACTGGCGGACGGTCTGGCCCTGCTGGCTGGATTGGTCCAACGTTTTGGTGATGAACTGCATCCGCAGCGTGGCAACAGCCGCAAGCTGGCACTGGAATGGCTGGCGGGTAACCGAGTGCTGGACAGCCTGTCACTTTACCCGGAAGTCACCAAAGCTGACTTTGAACGTATCGTAGGGGCGCTGGCGTTAACCGAAGACAGTGTGAGTTGCTGGGATGAGTCTATCCGTCCTCAGCTCGGTGGCCTTTATACAGCGCTGGAAAATCGGCTGATGCAGTCTGGCGGCCCTGATGCCGTCATTCCACAAAACAGCAGTCCCTCCCGTCACGCTGCACCTGATGCGCCAGCCTTGAAAGCCGTCACCTCTGGGCGTGATTTACTCGATCAGGCAAAACTGCTGGCCGTTTTTTTGCGCGACCAGCCGAATGGCTGGCTATCGGGCCATCATCTGATGAACAGTATTCGTTTGGATACACTGCATGAATTGCCACCGCTGGCTGCTGATGGATGTACCCGTCTGGCTCCGCCAAAACCGGAAAATCGTGCACTGCTGAAGCGGCTTTATCTGCAACAAAGCTGGCTGGAACTGTTGGAGCAAACTGACATTCTATTCGCTCAGGGCGTCAATCATCTGTGGCTGGATCTTCAGTGGTATACCCACCAGGCACTGATGAAAACGGGCACACCCTATGAGCGTTGGGCTGACATCATTAAACAGGATCTTAATGGGCTACTGACCCGCCTGCCGGGGCTTGAAGGGCTGGCGTTCAATGATGGTACCCCGTTCGCCGACGAAGTGACCTTGCACTGGATAAACCAGCACGTCATGGCAGCAGACAGTTGGGGTAGTGAACCTGCTGTCTCCGCCAGCACGGCGGGCGACGACGATATTTTACAACTGGAGCCGGAAGCGCTGGTACAGGCCGACAGCGAAGGTGTGGAAGCGGCGTTGAACTGGCTGCAGAACCGTCCGAATGTCCGTACACCGCGCCATCAGTGGCTGATCCGCCTGCTGATGGCACGGGTGGCCGAGCAATACGGAAAGAACGATATGGCGTTGCATTTGCTGGGTGAACTGGAGGGGAATGCAACCCAGATGACACTCACCCAATGGGAGCCGGAATTATTGTTTGAAGTGAAAGCCCGTCGCCTGAAGCTGCTGCGCATGAAAGCCAGCCGGACAGAGTCGGACAAATCACGGTTGCATAGCGAGATGGAAAACCTGCTCGCCGGATTAGTGGCCCTCGACCCGGCAAGGGCTGCGGTGCTGTGTGGTTAATTGATAACCCTATCCTGATAAAAAAAGAAAACCATGAAAGACCTTACCCTGCGTTATTACGATGCTGAAATGCGCTATCTGCGCGATGCGGCCAAAGAGTTCGCCCAAACGCATCCTGACCGGGCGGCGATGTTAGATCTGGATAAACCCGGCACACCTGACCCTTACGTGGAACGCCTGTTTGAAGGTTTTGCCTTCTCGATGGGGCGATTGCGCGAGAAAATTGATGACGACCTGCCGGAGTTTACCGAAGGGCTGGTGAGTATGTTGTGGCCACACTATCTGCGCACCATTCCCTCGCTGTCGGTGGTTGCGTTGACCCCGGATATCCCGGCGATGAAAATGACCGAAAACGTCCCCGTTGGAATGGAAGTCTATTCCCGACCCATTGGGCCGAAAAATACCGTCTGTCAGTACCGAACCACCCGTGATATAGCACTCAACCCCCTCGCCGTCTCAACCGTGGTGATGGCTACAGAACCGGATGGCCGCTCGGTGCTGCGTCTGCGGCTGGCATGCAGCCCACAGGCTGACTGGTCACAGGTGGACTTGCGTCGTCTGTGTTTTTATCTGGCGGGAGAGGCGGCGGTTAGCAGTGCGTTACATCTGGCACTGACCCGGCGTCAGGCCGCACTTTATTTGCGGCTACCCAATCAGGCTGACCGAATAAAACTGGATGGCTGGTTTTCACCCGGCGGCTTTGCCGACGAAGACTTGCTGTGGCCTAAAGGCGACAGCGCATTCAGTGGCTATCAGTTACTGCTGGAGTATTTCACTTTCCGCGAGAAGTTTATGTTCGTGCACCTAAATGGGCTGGAAACAGTGACGTTACCTGCGGGGATTGCCTGGTTTGATATCGAAGTGGTACTTGACGGTCAGTGGCAAAGTGATCTGCCGGTCAGGGATGATGCACTTCATCTGCATTGTGTGCCGGTGATTAACCTGTTCTCTCTGGAAGCTGATCCGCTGACCATCAACGGGCTGGAAAGTGAGTATATGCTGCGCCCACGCCGCTTGCAGGATGGGCACACCGAAATTTACTCCGTGGACTCGGTGACTGGCTCGCAGCGGACATCGGATGCCACCTATGTCCCTTTTACCAGTTTTCGCCATCGCGGCGGAATGCAGAGACGGCATGCGCCGGAACGCTATTTCCACACTCGGGTGAAACGGGGTGTGACTGGGTTACACGATACCTGGTTGATCCTCGGGGGGCAGCAGTGGGAAGTGGACCGGCTGTTCACCCGCGAGGCAGTGTCGCTGAAAATTACCGGTACCAATGGCCAACTACCGCGCAAAGCGTTACAGAGCACGCTGTTGGACCGCTGCGAGGCGGTGTTACAGACGCCGCTGAAAGTGCGCAATCTCTGTAAGCCTACGCTACCGTCTTATCCTCCAGCGGAAGATCACTTCCAGTGGCGGGTACTGAGCCATCTGGGTTCAAGTTACCTTAACCTGATGAGCAGCGCACAAGTGCTGCGTGGGACGCTGGAACTGTACAACTGGCAGGGGGATGAACTGAATAATCGCCGTCTTGACGCCATTCAACAGGTGCAGCACCACCAGACTCAGCGTTTTGAAAAGGGCTTTCTGCTGCGAGGCATCGACATTGAAGTGACGCTGGATGGTAACGGTTTTACCGGTGAAGGTGATATTCATCTGTTCGGGGAAATGCTCAACCGTTTCTTTGCCCTTTATGCTGACATCCATTTGTTCAATCAGCTCACCCTTATCGTTCAGCCTGCCGGGAAATGTATCCGATGGAAAGAGAATCACAATCAGCGTCTGCCCGGCTAATCGAACAACTGTGGGATAAACTGCCGTATACCCAGTTTTATCGCTTCTGTCAGTTACTGGAGCAAAGCCAGCCGGATGCACCCCCATTGGGTAGTCACTGGCAGGTCAGGCATGATCCGGTGCGTTTTCGTCCCCATCCGGGCATGGGTTTTCCGGCCAGTGAATTTAAACGGGTGGAAATCCCCGAGCATGCACATCTCCCTCCGACCATTCGCACCACTTTTATGGGATTGTATGGTGTGGAATCGCCGCTGCCCACCGCGTATATCGATGATATTACCCAGCGCAGGGAAGGGTATGAGGCGGTCAGTGACTTTCTCGATATTTTCAATCACCGACTCATCACTCAGTACTACCGTATCTGGCGTAAGTACTCTTATCCCGCCAGCTTTTCTCCCGGCGGTACGGATAAAACTTCGCAGTATCTGTTGAGCCTCTGTGGCCTGGGTATCGAGGGATGTGCACAGAATATCGCTACGCCGGTATCACGTTTTTTGGCCCTAACCGGCATGATGCGCCTGCCCACGCGCACCAGCGAAGGCATTATTGCGCTGGTTCAGTTACTGGCACCGCAAACAAACGCTCACGTGATAGCGCATGACCACTGCCGAATCCCCTTGCGCAATCCACTGGCACTGAGCGCGCGCCACCCTGTCAGCATGAACAACAGCCCGGTGATGGGGAGTCACGCAGTGGATGTTAATAGTCAGGTATTACTGCGACTGGATACGGATAATCCCGAGGAAGCCAAAGCATGGCTCCCTGGCGGACAGTTACACTCAGATTTTTTAGCGTTATTGCAGGTGTATCTGGGGTCGCGGCTGAACGTGCGTTTGCAGTTGTCTGTCTCACGCTCGTTGTTGCCTGATGCCCAACTTTCCTGCCAGCCGAAAAGCACCGGTATTCTGCTAGGCCGAACCGCTGTGATGCGAACACAGCGCGTCATGTCAACGGCACAAACTGATATTGAAATAATCACGATTAATCTGGGCCGCTATCAGCGTGTTCAGGAAAATTTTCACCGAAGGGAAACTGACGAACATGGCGATTATCGCTGGTAAAACACGTTTTGCATTACTGATGCTGGTCACGATATTCACCTTGGGCGGATGTGGGTTGACCCAGAAAGTGAGTGACGGCACCGTCGCTATGACAAAATCCATTTTTTATAAGCAGGTGAAAACACTGCATCTGGATATACAGGCACGGGACGCGGTAAACAACAACGCGACAGGTGCTCCGCTAGCCACGGTAGTGCGTATCTATCAGCTACAGGATCGCAAAACGTTTGATGGCACCGATTATCCCTCCCTATTTGCTGAGGACAGTCAGGCCATCAAAGCTGATCTGATTGCTGAAAAAGATATCCGTATTCGTCCGGGGGCGGCTGTGTCCATTGATGTACCGCTGGATGAAAAAACGCAGTATGTGGCGGTCGCAGGTATGTTTCTGGCACCTGATATTGCTAATAACACGTGGCGGTTGGTGTTGAGCCGTGACGACCTCGATCCCGATAAGGCCCGCCAGATTGAACTGAACAATCATGGGATGGCACTGTTACCTTTGAAGGATAAGTAATATGTCCCAGCCTTCTCTCTATGAAATGCTGTTCGGCAACGTAGCTGGTGGTCTCGATCTCCATCAGGTGAACGAAGTCGATCAAGGGGTTCTGTCGGTACTCGATAATATGCAGCGTATCCTTAATTGCCGTGCCGGTTCGCTCAGCCATCTACCAGATTACGGTCTGCCGGACATGAGCAAAATCCTACAGGGGATGCCTGGCACTGCACATTCACTGCTGACCACGCTCTCTGACACCTTGCTGAAATATGAGCCACGGCTGAAAAGTATCACCGTAGTGTTGCTGCCGCAATCCACCCCGGGGCACCTGGAATATGGCATTGACGCCGAGCTGAAAGAGTATGGGCTGGTGCACTTTGGTACGGCGTTTATGCCAGAGGGTAGGGTGTTGATACGTCATCTTAAACAACAAAATTATCTCAATTCGGGCGAGTCCTTTTAACGCCGGTTCAGGGAAGACCATCACATGATATTGAATACTGAACGTACGCTGAAAACCGGGGGAGATCCTCGCCATCTCGCTGAATTTACTGCACTGCGTGACGAGATCGGCAAGCTACATCATCCCGCTCGCCCGGATGTTAATTGGGGGCGGGTGGAACATTTATGTCTGGCGCTGTTCCGCCAGAATGGCGTTGAGTTACAGACCACTGTCGATTTTACGCTGGCTCGGACGCAGCTTGCGGGGTTAGCCGGATTATGCGAGGGGCTGGAGTTGTTGGCGGGGTTAGTCTCCCATCAATGGACTGCATTGTGGCCACCGCAAACACATGCCCGGGTTGAGTTGTTGGCATGGCTGAGTAATCGGTTGCAGCAAGTCTGGCGGACAATGACACCGTGCTACGGTGATTTGGCTCTGATTTATCGGGCAGAACGGGCGCTGGAACAATTGTGTACTCAGTTGCAAACGCTGGAGCTTAAACACCTGAGCAAACTGGACGGCGTTCGTCTGATGTTGCATAACGCTGCACTGCGTTTGGAAAGTACTGAGGCGGCCTCTGATACCTCTGACCGATTAAGCATACCCGTGCGGCATGCCGGTATATCAGCCCCAGAATCTCACCCCGAACTGGCATTCACGTCGTCGGCAGTCAGTGAACCACTGGTCTATATTGTCAACGAACCGGCGCCGGCGCGTGTTCAGGTAGAGTTGTCGCCGCCTTCGCCGCCCCCTCCTCGTTGGAAAGCGAGTCATGGTTTTGTTGCTGGTTTATCACTGATGGCAGTGCTGGTTGCTGGCGGTTGCTTTATCTGGCAGTCGATATCAGCTAATCCGCTACGGGATGCGTTGCTGACCAGTACCGCAGCTTTACCTGTGTCTCTGTCCGCTAAATCAATCGATGAGTTGAAAAAGCACACTTCGGATAAAACATTAGTTGCTTTGGCTGAACCTGTATTGCAGGGCACTGGTTCACTGTTAGAGCAACTAACCTTGTTGCCGCCATTGTGGGCACAGGTGCAAGGTGATGGATTGTTGTCACAGGCACAACAACTTTGGCCGGCCAGTCAAGAGGTCAAGCGGCTGAATACTTGGTGGCAACAACAGCGAGAAGCTGCCGCCGCACCCGTGGCTGAGTTGGAACAATTTGCACTGGCGCAAGAACGTTTACGCCAACTTGCGGAACGTCTGAATGGGCTGGATGAGAAGAAAGGGCGCTATATGACGGTTTCTGAGCTGAAATCGGTGGTTTTTGCCATTCAGCAACCGCTGGAAAAAACATTACCGCTGGAAGAACTGCTGCGTCAGTATCAGGCCCAATCTGCATTAGGACAAACGCCACCTTCAGCTCTACGCCAACAGATAGACAGCCGGTTTAGCCAACTATTGAACCGATATGCACTGATAGCCCAACCAGCAGATACGCGCTCAGTCGCTGATTAACGACGGGAAGAGTATTTGATAATGATGTAATCGATACTTGGTATTCGCTCTCTTTCTACCACTAAGAATGTCTAAATTCCGAAAAAAAGGCCAGCTTAATAGCTGGCTTTTTGTTTTCTGGGGCTAGGCTCAGAATATTTCACTATTTTGACGTTGGTACTGATATGGTCATACCGCGGCTTGGTTAAGGGGGTTGGATTTACTGTAACAAAACATACCTAGTGATACATTGCTGAAAGAGAAGATCACTATAACCAGAGTGTCTATGTTTTTGCATATAATCTTGTTGTGCTAGATATATCCTCATTCATCATCGCATTAAATATAAGAACATTCTTGGATTATTGTTTATTGAATAGAAAATACCTATTATGCTATGAATTAAGGTTTTTTGTTATTGATTTGATAATATAATGTTTTGTGTTTTTAATTGAAAAATATTAGTGCATTAATTGGTTTTTTATCACATCGGCCACAATATTTGTGATTGAACATGAATTTTATACATTTAATTCACTCAGGGGAATTAGCTAATATAGTGCGACAATATGAAAGATATAACTAAAAAATACATTATCAACGATCTATGTATCCTTAAATTAATAGTTATAAAGAATAATAAACTGGTTGAACCTGTCTTGTTGGTATTTAAAACTAACATAACAATGTTTGATAGCATAAAAGATCGTGATATAAAGGCATCGGACTACAGGATTTTGGTGTCAGTTTAGATTTTTTAACTTTGTTTAGGTTCGTTTATATTACGTTTAACATATTTAGTATGTTGTCTAAAATGCGTAATAATAACAGAAAAAAGTATAGAAACAGCTCCTTATAAAGGATCAGTGAGGATATATATGAAAGGCGTGGCAATTACAATACTAATGCTAAGTACTGCTCTTATGGGCTGTACTACAAAAGCTAAAACGGAATCAGAACAGCAGACAGCCGCTATCATTAAAAAAAGTACTAACGATCAATGTGTCAATAACTTCTCTATGGTTAAAAAGCTGAATGCGAATGACTTCGCTGTATTCAGAGGCCAGTTTGATAAGATCAACGATATGTATGCATTCTTGGAGCAGAATAGGAATATACTTGATAATGATCCTAAGCAGCTTATTTCGTTAGAGCTGGATTCAAAATTGAAAATGGTGTGTGCCAGAGTTAGAAACACTGCTTTCAACGAAGTACAAAATAAAGTGAATTACCTTTCTCGTATTTAGTATTTTTGTATTATGGCATGTTTACCCGTTTAATCTTTTTGTCAGTAACAGTGCTAATTTTCTATTGTGTTATTTTAAATGCACTTTATCTCTGCTTCAGATAAGCGGGTTCATTGGCTATTCCTATACAGAAAGATAATTAACTTTATGAGTAACTAGGGCTGTTTGGCTGGCTAAACAGCTTATTCTTCATGCGCGCGTGTAACTAAATCACCTTTGAGTGATATACATACTTTAGGCCACAAGGATAGGCAAGTTCATCATATGTATCACTATGATGATATTCGCCTTTTTGTTGCTAACGCAATGACTCTATGTCTGCATTGTTAGAGTTATATTGCCAATTAAAAATCGGAACTTTGAATTTATTATGAACGGTTTCTATTCATATAAATCATTTATGCGGATGGTCGCACTAAATACTTTATTAGTGCAATTAATGCTGCCACTTGTGATTGCGTTTACTCCGCTCATCTCTGCGTCTGCTCGTGCTAATGAATTAGATGAGCAGATGGCGAGAATGCGTTTGTCAGACATCCTGACAGAGCCCAACACCACGGAACCTCAGCACAGTGGACAATCCGATAACCCTTTATCTGACAACCCATTTTTGGTGCCTTCTTTACCGTCAGATGCCCCTTTGAATGTTCCATCGACACCTCTTTTCATACCGCAAGATACATCTAAAAATATCATTGAGCTGCCTGATTTAGGCAGTATTCAGAATGATATCGACGTGAACAATAAGTTTGCCGTAACAGAAGATAATGTTGCCAGTGCTGCGACGCAGCTTTGGGGCATTATGGGTAACGAGAATAGCAGCCGGGCGGCAGAAAGTGCCGTTACTGGCGTCGCTTCTGGTTTAGCCTCGCAAGCGGCAGCGGACTGGCTAGGTCAGTATGGTAATGCCAGAGTGCAACTCAATTCGAACAGTATCGGTAATGTCGATGTGCTGATCCCATTAACTGAAACGCAAAATAATCTGTTATTTGGTCAGTTAGGGGTGCGTTACAACGGGGAAAGAACAACCAATAACGTCGGCCTTGGGGTGCGAAGCTTCACCGACAGTTGGATGTTTGGTGTTAACACTTTTTATGATTACGACCTGACCGGCAAAAATAGTCGTTTGGGGGTGGGCGGTGAAGCTTGGACTGACAACCTTAAATTCTCTGCTAATGGTTATTACCGGTTGACTGACTGGCATCAGTCCGTGCTGGCCAATATGGAAGATTATAACGAACGTCCGGCTAATGGTTTTGATGTCCGTGCGGAGGCTTATCTGCCCAGCTATCCACAATTGGGTGGCCGTTTAATGTATGAAAAATATTTTGGCAAAGGTGTCGCCCTGAATTCGGGTAGCACAAATCCGGGTGATTTAGGCGATTCCCCTTCGGCTTTCACTGTGGGGGTTAATTACACGCCAATTCCATTATTCACGGTCGATGTGGCACATAAGAAAGGTCAAAATACCAATAACGAATTACAACTTGGCCTGAACTTTAATTACCGCTTTGGGGTGCCCTGGATCGATCAAATTAATAAGAACACCGTTGGCTTGATGCGTAGCCTAATGGGCAGCCGCTACGATCTTGTTGACCGCAATTACAATATTGTCATGCAATATGAGAAACAGGATTTAATCAAACTGGTATTGCCGGAAACCCTGTCGGCTTATGCGATTACCAATCTTCCGCTAACAGGTAATATCACTGCCAAATATGGCGCAGAGAGAATGGAATGGAGTGCCCCGGCATTAATTGCTGCGGGAGGATCAATCATACCGCTGACCATGGAGTCCGCGTCTGTCACTCTGCCACCTTATCAACAGCTCCAGACCGCTAACAACTATCAGATTAGTGCCGTTGCTTATGATGTGCGTGGTAATCGCTCCAATACAGCAACAACTACTCTTGTGGTGCAAGAATCACCGCAACAAATCTCTCTTACTCTTAGTGGTGGCAGCCATATAGCGATTGCCGATGGTAATGCTCCGGTGAGCTATATTGCGACCGTGGTTGATACGAGCGGCACGGTAGCAACTCCATTAGCAGGGATGAATATCGTCTTTGATTCCACCGTGGGTAATGTATTGACCCCGAATGCTGTTACGGATAATCAGGGCAAAGCGAATATTACGATCAGAAGTACGCTAGCTGGTGGCGGGCATATCCGTGGTGCATTGGATAACGGCAATCGTGCGCAAGCGCCATTGGTCTTTATTGCCGATAGCGGCACAGCAGAGATAGTCAGTGGCAACCTAACCGTGACGGTTGATAATGCTACCGCTAATGGCAGTGACCGTAATGCGGTGCAGGTTTTGGTCACCGATGCAAATGGCAATCCCGTTCCCAACGAGGTAGTCAGCTTCAGTGTGGATAATGGTAATTTGGCCAGCCCGAGTGCAAGTACGGGGCCAGATGGTATTGCCACGATGACGTTGACCAATACTGTGACGGGTACCACGGTGGTGACGGCGACGGTAAATAGTAGTAATGCCAGTGTGAACACCACTTTTAAGGCGGATGCGACAACAGCCGAGATTGCAGATACAGACTTCATCGTCGCCAACGGAGCGCTAGCTAACAACACTGCCACCAATGCGTTAAGTGCCACGGTGAAGGATGCTGGGGGCAATGTGGTGCCGAATGTAAGTGTCACTTTTGTGGTGAGCGGCGGAGCGACCTTTGCCGGTGGTACCCAGACTCATCTGTCCGTGACCACCGACAATAGTGGGGTAGCAACAGCCCGGCTGGTGAGTTTGGTGGCGGGCGTGCATTCGGTAACAGCTGCCGTGGGGACCAACACCACGGCACCGCAAGACTCAACCTTTATTGCGGATGAGAGCACCGCAGCGATTGCGGCGGCAGACTTTAGCGTCGCCAGCGGAGCAGTGGCTAACAACACAAGCACCAATGCGCTAAGTGCCACGGTGAAGGATGCCGGGGGCAATGTGGTGCCAAATGTTAGTGTCACTTTTGTGGTGAGCGGCGGAGCGACCTTTGCCGGTGGCACCCAGACCAGTTTGGTAGTGACCACCAATAATAGCGGGGTGGCGACAGCGGCACTGGTGAGTCTGGTGGCAGGTGATCATTCGGTAACGGCGGCGGTAGGAAGCAATATTACAGGACCGAAAAACTCGACTTTTATCGCCGATGAGGCCACCGCAGTCATTGCGGCGACCGACTTTAGTGTTGCCAGCGGGGCGGTGGCTAACAACACAAGCACCAATGCGCTAAGTGTCACGGTGAAAGATGCCGGAGGCAATACGGTGCCGAATGTGAGTGTCACTTTTGTCGTCACCGGTGGGGCGACCTTTACCGGTAGCACCCAGACCAGCCTGACCGCGACCACCAATAACAGCGGTGTAGCCACCGCCGAATTGGTGAGCCTGGTGGCGGGCGATCACTCGGTAACGGCCGCAGTGGGGGCGAGCACGACAGTACCGAAAAATTCGACCTTTATAGCGGATGAGGCCACCGCGGTCATTGCGGCGGCCGACTTTAGTGTCGCCAGCGGGGCAGTGGCTAACAACACAAGCACCAATGGGCTGAGTGCCACAGTGAAGGATGGTAATGGCAATGCGGTGCCAAATGTGAATGTTACTTTTGTCGTCACCGGTGGGGCGACCTTTGCCGGTGGTACCCAGACCAGTCTGACCGCGACCACCAATAATAGCGGGGTGGCGACAGCGGCACTGGTGAGTCTGGTGGCAGGTGATCATTCGGTAACGGCGGCAGTGGGAGGCAATGTCACAGGACCGAAGAACTCGGCCTTTATCGCCGATGAAACTACCGCAGTGATTGCAGCGACCGACTTTAGCGTCGCCAGCGGGGCAGTCGCCAATGGCAGTGCCACCAATGCACTGAGTGTCACGGTGAAAGATGCCGGAGGCAATACGGTGCCGAATGTGAGTGTCACTTTTGTCGTCACCGGCGGAGCGATCTTTGCCGGTGGCACCCAGACCAGTCTGACCGCGACCACCAATAATAGCGGGGTGGCGACAGCGGCACTGGTGAGTCTGGTGGCGGGCGATCACCCGGTAACGGCGGCAGTGGGAGGCAATGTCACAGTACCGAAGAACTCGACCTTTATCGCCGATGAAACCACCGCAGTGATTATGGAGACCGACTTTAGTGTCGCCAGCGGCGCAGTGGCTAACAACAGTGCCACCAATGCGCTAAGTGTCACGGTGAAAGATGCCGGAGGCAATACGGTGCCGAATGTGAGTGTCACTTTTGTCGTCACCGGCGGAGCGACCTTTGCCGGTGGCACCCAGACCAGTCTGACCGCGACCACCAATAACAGCGGGGTGGCAACTGCCGAGCTGGTGAGTCTGGTGGCAGGCGATCACCCGGTAACAGCGACAGTGGGATCCAGCACTACGGTACCGAAAAAATCGACCTTTATCGCCGATGAAACCACCGCAGAGATTACGGAGACCGACTTCAGTGTCGCCAGCGGAGCGGTGGCAAATAACACAAGCACCAATGCGCTGAGTGCCACGGTGAAGGATGGTAATGGCAATGCGGTGCCAAATGTGAGTGTCACTTTTGTCGTCACCGGCGGAGCGACCTTTGCCGGTGGCACCCAGACCAGTCTGACCGCGACCACCAATAACAGCGGGGTGGCGACAGCGGCACTGGTGAGTCTGGTGGCGGGGGAACATTCGGTAACGGCGGCGGTAGGAAGCAATGTCACAGGACCGAAAAACTCGGCCTTTATCGCCGATGAGACCACCGCGGTCATTGCGGCGGCCGACTTCAGCGTCGCCAGCGGGGCAGTGGCTAACAACAGTGCCACCAATGCGCTAAGTGCCACGGTGAAAGATGCCGGGGGTAATAATGTGCCAAATGTGAGTGTCACTTTTGTGGTGACCGGCGGAGCGACCTTTGCCGGTGGCACCCAGACCAGCCTGACCGCGACCACCAATAACAGCGGGGTGGCGACCGCCGAACTGGTGAGTCTGGTGGCGGGCGATCACCCGGTAACGGCGACAGTGGGAAGCAATGTCACAGTACCGAAAAATTCAACCTTTATCGCCGATGAAACTACCGCAGAGATTACGGAGACCGACTTTAGTGTCGCCAGCGGGGCGGTGGCTAACAACACAAGCACCAATGCGCTGAGTGTCACGGTGAAAGATGCCGGAGGCAATACGGTGCCGAATGTGAGTGTCACTTTTGTCGTCACCGGCGGAGCGACCTTTGCCGGTGGCACCCAGACCAGTCTGACCGCGACCACCAATAATAGCGGGGTGGCGACAGCGGCACTGGTGAGTCTGGTGGCGGGCGATCACCCGGTAACGGCGGCAGTGGGAAGCAATGTCACAGTACCGAAGAACTCGACCTTTATCGCCGATGAAACCACCGCAGTGATTATGGAGACCGACTTTAGTGTCGCCAGCGGCGCAGTGGCTAACAACAGTGCCACCAATGCGCTAAGTGTCACGGTGAAAGATGCCGGAGGCAATACGGTGCCGAATGTGAGTGTCACTTTTGTCGTCACCGGTGGTGCGACCTTTGCCGGTGGCACCCAGACCAGTCTGACCGCGACCACCAATAACAGCGGGGTGGCAACTGCCGAGCTGGTGAGTCTGGTGGCAGGCGATCACCCGGTAACAGCGACAGTGGGATCCAGCACTACGGTACCGAAAAATTCGACCTTTATCGCCGATGAAACCACCGCAGAGATTACGGAGACCGACTTCAGTGTCGCCAGCGGAGCGGTGGCAAATAACACAAGCACCAATGCGCTGAGTGCCACGGTGAAGGATGGTAATGGCAATGCGGTGCCAAATGTGAGTGTCACTTTTGTCGTCACCGGCGGAGCGACCTTTGCCGGTGGCACCCAGACCAGTCTGACCGCGACCACCAATAACAGCGGGGTGGCGACAGCGGCACTGGTGAGTCTGGTGGCGGGTGAACATTCGGTAACGGCGGCGGTAGGAAGCAATGTCACAGGACCGAAAAACTCGGCCTTTATCGCCGATGAGACCACCGCGGTCATTGCGGCGGCCGACTTCAGCGTCGCCAGCGGGGCAGTGGCTAATGGCAGTGCCACCAATGCGCTAAGTGCCACGGTGAAAGATGCCGGGGGTAATAATGTGCCAAATGTGAGTGTCACTTTTGTGGTGACCGGCGGAGCGACCTTTGCCGGTGGCACCCAGACCAGCCTGACCGCGACCACCAATAACAGCGGGGTGGCAACCGCCGAGCTGGTGAGTCTGGTGGCAGGCGATCACCCGGTAACAGCGACAGTGGGAAGCAATGTCACAGTACCGAAAAATTCAACCTTTATCGCCGATGAAACTACCGCAGAGATTACGGAGACCGACTTTAGCGTCGCCAGCGGCGCAGTGGCTAACAACAGTGCCACCAATGCACTGAGTGCCACGGTGAAGGATGGTAATGGCAATGCGGTGCCGAATGTGAGTGTCACTTTTGTCGTCACCGGCGGAGCGACCTTTGCCGGTGGCACCCAGACCAGCCTGACCGCGACCACCAATAATAGCGGGGTGGTGACAGCGGCACTGGTGAGTCTGGTGGCGGGTGATCACCCGGTAACGGCGACAGTGGGGGCGAACATCCCGGTGACAAAAAATTCGGCCTTTATCGCCGATGAAACCACCGCAGAGATTACGGAGACCGACTTCAGTGTCGCCAGCGGGGCGGTGGCAAATAACAGCGCCACCAATGGGCTGAGTGCCACAGTGAAGGATGGCAATGGCAATGTGGTGCCGAATGTGGATGTGATCTTCACGGTGACCGGCGGCGCAACCTTTGATGGGATCAGCCAGACCAGCCTGACAGTAAACACTGACAGTAGTGGGATAGCGACAGCGGGACTGGTGAGTCGGATAGCCGGAGGCAACGCGGTGACCGCGACGGTGGGTACTTATACCACTGCAGCCAAAACCTCGACCTTTATTGTGGATGAGGCCACGGCGGCAGTACGCTCAGTGCGTTTAGATGGGAGTGGAACCCGTAAGGTAGCAAATAATACGGATGTATTTACTTTCACCGCAACTGTTCTGGATGATACGAACAATCCAGTTCCAGGAGTACCGGTGAAATGGTTCCAGGATAGCGGGAATAATGGCGTAATCCTTTCTGATTCTGGTGGCAATGTTGTTGAAAGTACCGTCACTGACGGGAATGGGCTCGCAACCGTGCAGGTAAGAAGCAATCAAGTACTGGTCAATAGCGTTATGATCTCTGCAGTGTTTGATGCAGGTAGCCAATCACCTGTTGATGCCAACACGACAGTGAGTTTTTATAGTTATACATTCAAGATTGATCCGATATCTAAAAATATAGCCAAAGATGCTACCGTGCAATTCAGTATTACGGCGACAACAACAGATACGGCTGAAATCGTAATACTTACGAGTTCGAATGCATCTATTGTCTGGGGTACAAGCAACAGTAGTATTGTTTCAATTACGTCAAGTGGAATGGCTACAGGGTTAGCAGCAGTAGTAGGTGGTTCAAATTCAATTATCACTGGCCGAGGCCAGTACAATCACGTCGATTTTGAGGAGCAAGGGACTCTTACAGTATTCCCACAAATATCTAGCGGCCTATTTGGAAATGCTGGTGCTAATACGCCGCAGCTTAACCTCATTAGCCCTGAGGGAGGGTATACGATAAATATGAGGTGTGGTGATATTGTTGATGACATGTGGACGACCGCCTCATCTGGTGGTACTGGAGGAGATCTCAAAGTTGTAGGGAATATGGATGAAGTGGTTAGTGTTGATGTGACGTATGGTCAATGGGCATATGGTGGAAGTGATATCTATTTGACAAAAATAGTGTTTAACATGTCAGGCGGTTCAAGCGTCAGTTGTGGGAAGGGAGCGGCAGGGAATACAACGGTAACCTTCAATGTTGAGAATGGATATACTCTTCAAGGATATACAGCATATTCACGTACTCATAGTGGTGGTATGACTTATATTACGGGTGTTTCATTTACCACAATCTTTACAAATTAATTATATCGATAAGCTCAGGGTTGCAAGATAGCGGCAACTAATAAACGCCCAGTCACTTACTTAAATAAGTGGCTGGGTGAGGTTATTGCTAGATGATTTAATCCATCAAAACCAAGATGAAAAATAATACTCAACACACATTGAGGAAAATATCATGAAAATGGCTGGTGCTTTATTTTTTTATATTTTCTGGTTTTCGTGGTTGTTTTGCTTTATTTCTTTGCTTAGTGTCGAATTTGTGCCTGACTTAGTTAGATATCTATATTCCTCTTATTTTGGTATTGCCTTTTTTGAAGATGTTTATAGTCCACTGATTGCTACTTTATTGTGGTCATCACTTATCCTTGCAGTTGCCATTATCTTGTTGATCTATTTGTTTTTTAAACGTAACGATGACATTCAATACTAAAATTTAGTAACGTTTTATTTTAAATATCAATAGGGATTAATTCTATGGAAGAGAAACAAGTTATTATTCAACATGCCTGTCAATTTACTCGTTTCAGTATGAAAGATATTTTAAGCAATGTATTAGCTATGGAGCCAGTTAATATTGTTGATCATGCGGAATCACTGAATGATGTTTATGATAATTTGGTTCGTTTCCCTTCTACTCATATGGTCGTTTTAAGTCTGTATGGTTACGATTATTGTTACACTAATACCTTTGGCTTAATCATCAATTGGTTGCAGGAGAATCGAGCAACTTGTCGAGTCGTTATCATCGCCGATATATCTTATATCCGGCTATTAGAGCATTATTTTTACGGCATCGACCTTATTTATACCATGATTGCGCAAGCAGCCCCGATTAGCCATTTTGTCGATCGGTTAACACATGTCTTTTTCCAGGCCACTCCGACCAAACGTTTTTTTTATCGTAAGCGCCATCTGCCACTATCAAAACGAGAACAAACGGTAATGAGATTGTTGTTACAAGGGAACTCAAATAATAACATTGCGACTATCTTGCAGTTAAGCAACAAAACCGTCAGTTACTATAAGAGAAGTGCTTTGAGTAAGCTGGGAATTCCTTCTTTACAACCGATGTTAATTCTACCCATCAGTCAGGTAGTGTATTAACCCAATCAATTAAGTAGCCAACTTACTTTGTTCCAAATTTGGTATCCCAGTAACCCTTTGAGGATAAATTTTCGGCGTGAGAATCATTCTATTTGACCCAACACCACAGGATGTTGGGTCTCTGCCGGAGTACGAAACTTAACTTATACAGTGACTGACCATGCGCCAGTTGCCACTCAATACCCGAGTTTCACCTGTTACCTTAATCAAACCAATACTACGGATATCATCACTTGAAGCGCCAACCCGTATATCAAATTCACCGGGTTCCACTACGCGCTGGCCATCTCGCCGTGTAAAGCTGAGCATGTCAGTGGGAATATGAAATGTTAATCGAGCAGATTCACCCGGTGCCAGATAAACTCGCTGAAAAGCTTTTAACTCTTGTACCGGACGAACCATCGAGGCCACTTTGTCATGCACATACAACTGCACAACCTCACTACCCGGTTGTGTACCGCGGTTAGTCACAGTCAAGCTGACTTTGACCTCACCGCCTTCATTTACCACTTCGTGACTGAGTTGCTCCAACTGCCCATAGTCGAATTCTGTCCAGGTTTTACCGTAGCCAAACGGATAACGCGCCCCAAAATGGAAGGCAAACGGTGTGCCACCACTTTTCAGCTTATGGTTGTAGTAATAAGGCATGGCACCGGCGCTTTTGGGTACCGATACCACCAACCGTCCACCGGGTTCAGCTTTGCCGGTCAATATATCGGCAATGGCATAGCCACCTTCTTGCCCTGGAGCCCAAGCCATCAGCAATGCTGCAACCTGATCTTCTTGCCCACCGAGGTTATAAGGCCGCCCGCCAGTCATCACCACCACCACTGGTTTGCCGGTAGCCACCAGTTCATCGAGTAGTTGTTGCTGAACACCTGGCAGTGACAAACTATCGGTATCCGAACCTTCGCCAACCGTACCACTTTGGAACAGACCCGCGAGATCCCCCACACACAGAACGACCACATCACTGTGGCTTGCAAGGCGCACGGCCTCTGGGATCAGACTTGTATCTGTTGAAACCGGCGAGCTTTGCATTGGTTTGTTGCTACTGTCGCCGGGGAATACCGGTGCGCCCGCCATACGTTTCTCAATAATATGGCAGCCTTTCGCGTAATGAACATTATCGTTGCCAAGCTGTTCACGCATGGCTTGCAGCGGGGTGGTAACCTGAGTGGTTTGCTCCAACATATCGCTGATGATCAAATGTACCGGGAAACTGTAGCCACTCAGCAGAGCCAAAGGGTCATCGGCGGTTGGGCCAATAACCGCTACCTGTAGCTGACCTTTTAGCGGCAGGATGCCATTATTTTCCAGCAATGTTATTGAGCGAGTTGCTACATCGCGAGCGATTTGACGGGTGGTAGCACTTTGTAATTCAACTGCATTTTCATCGGCATAAGGATGTTCAAATAGGCCGAGGTTGAATTTTTCTTTCAGCACGCGACTAACGATTTCATCGATTTTTGCCATGCTAATCAGGCCGCGATCGACGGCTTCACGCAAATGACGGGCACAGTCATCTTTCGGTAGTTCCACATCCAGACCGGCATTAAAGGCCAGCGCTGCGGATTCCGCCGCATCGTGCGACACACCATGATGCTGATGCAGCAGACTAACACCGCCGTAATCGGCCACGATAATTCCATCAAAGCCCCATTGCTCACGCAACACCGTGGTCAGCAGGAATGAATCCGAATGACCTGGTTGATTATCAATATCATGATAAGCCGGCATCACTGAGCCAGCATTCGCCAGCTTTACTGCCATTTCGAATGGCAGCAGAAAAGTATCGTTGAGTTCGCAAAAACCGAGGTGCACTGGCGCATGATTACGTGCGCCCTCACTAAAGGAATGGCCAACATAATGTTTGAGAGTGGCCAGTAAGTCTCGTTTCTTCCCCTGTAGGCCTTTCACATAATGTGTCGCCATCATTCCGACTAGCCAAGGATCTTCCCCAAATGTCTCTTCGGTACGCCCCCAACGGACATCGCGGGAAACATCGAGCACCGGGGCAAGCCCTTGATGACATCCAGTTGAATGGGCTTCCTGCCCGATGGCCGCAGCGGCGCGCTCCACAAGCTCCAGATCCCAGGTAGAACCATAGTTTAGTGAGGAAGGAAATAGCGTGGCATCTTTACATAATAATCCGACCAGGCACTCTTCGTGAAACAGCGCCGGGATCCCCAAACGCGTCTCTTCAATAAGCGTCCGCTGCAATTTATTCGCGGCGCGCACGCCTTCTCGGGCATCAACAATATGTGTTCCCAGTGGGCGAGTAATTTGCCCGACACCCAGTTTTATACGTTCCTGTAGGGAGGCCTGTGCGCCGGCACCAGAAAACTCATCACTCATATCGGTGCGCTCTTTATGCAACCCATCAGCAGAAAGTATCAGCCAGAAAGCATGCATCTGGGCGAACTTTTCTTCATCGGTCATGCGCGACAACAGATCGGTAACGCGTTCACTAATCGGATACTGGGCATCCTTATAAATAACAGTCATGAATTACTCCTGTGTTGCCGGGGCCAGAGACGGCGCACCATTGCTGCTTTGGCGTTTAACAGCCAGTTCGTTGGCAATATTTGCGACCAGACGGCTATTCAGTTTATAAGCAAACAGCAGCAAGGCCATGGCGATAAATAGTGCTGAAGGAATGAGCGTGAATAAGACGTTGATGGTGGTCAGTACACTGGCAGATTGCGAAACCTCGCCGGGGACATAGTTCACCAGACCTAACACCCAGCCGACTACAGCCCCGCCAAGTGCCAAGCCGAATTTAATGGCGAACAGTGCGGTAGAAAATACTAGCCCGTCCAAACGGCGGCCAGTGCGGTGCTCTTCGTAGTCCACGACGTCAGAGAACATTGTCCACTGTAGCGGTGTGGTAAGGTTCTGAATAAAGCTAAATACGATATTGATGGCTAAGATAACCCATACTGATGAAGGGGGAATAAAGAATATCGCGCTGGCAAAAAACACAAAACTCACAATCGTCCATTGATAGGCCCGCACCCGGTCAAATTTACCTAGCAGGCGTTCGGAAAGTAATGCCCCCAAGAGAGAAGCCACCATGCCGGACACAATAAACATGAACACTAAATCTGGGCGTAACAGAACATATTTTACGTAATACATTGTCGCCGAGCCGCGAGTCACTACTGCGGTTAACAGCAGGATATTAAACAGAAAAATAATGCGCCACTGACTATTTTTTGTCAGCAGTTTTAAATCACTCAGCATTGAGCCAGAAGTATCATTACGCGGAGAATATCGCTCCCGAGTCATGGCAAAGCAGCAGTAAAATAATACCACCCCAAGCAACCCCATCAGACTCATGGCGTAGAAATACCCTTTCTGCGCATTGCCGTTTCCCAACCAGTCCACCAGTGGCAAAGCAATCACGGTAACAATTAGGCCACCAATAAATGACAGAGCAAAACGCCAGGATTGAATAGAATGCCGCTCACGCGGATTCAGGGTCAGTGCGCCGGGCATGGCACAATAAGGGACATTAATCGCTGAATAGACCAGACTGAGCAGGCTGTATGTGACACAGGCATAAATAATTTTTGCTGTGGGCCCAACATCGGGTACATAAAAAGTAATCAGGCAACTGACGCCGAAAGGAATAGCAAACCATAATAGCCATGGACGGAAGCGACCATGCTTGGTTTGGGTGCGATCAACTAGCGCGCCAATACAGGGATCAATAAAGGCATCCACCACCCGCACCAGTAAAAACATGGTGCCCATAATCGCGGCTGGCAACCCAAATACATCGGTGTAGAAATAGGCTAAAAACAGCGTGGCAGTTTGCCAGACCAGAGCGCTTGCCATATCGCCCAGGCCATAACCTATTTTATCTTTAGTACTGAGTACAAAGGCGGTATTCATTATGATTTCCTTTTGCCGGAACAAAAAATAGATTATTCATCCCATCCGCACAGCATATTTCACGTTTTTTGTGCCATAACTAGCACATGCCTAAAAAAGACAATGAAGAAAGCACTCAATCCAATATCTTAGGGATGACAGTGAAACAGCAATCCTTTGGGCATTCTTGAACAGCGGATAGTGCTGGATTGGCAGCTAAACCCTATGAAGTAAATATTATTTTCTGAGATTAGATTTAGGTTGTGATGGCGGAAACCCAATGGTTTTTTTGTTTTGGCACCTTCGTAATAAACACCTGCTATTTCAGAAAAATAAGTCATTCTATCGCTCCAGAAATGAATGAAATTAAACAGACACATTAGGTTTCATAGTCATGTTGGACTCCCCGTGATAGCAAGGGAATTCTGTAATTTCACTCGGGAGTTATGGAATTTAACAACTGTGATTTATGTCTAAAAAGTGATGTGCTTGAAGTATTGTTTAGAGAGTAATGTATCTTTAACAACAATCTATCTTTAAACCGTTGCATTACCTGAAAGTACAAAAAAATGAAAATTTAAAAATAAGCAATATAAGGCAGTTATAAAGGTTTTTCGCTATCCAAGTAAAATCTTAAATGGAAAAAATGGATTTGTAATCTCGGTTTTATATTAAATGAATGATTTTTCGTAGCTTGATATGGAAGGGAATGTGATTATTGGTATTTTTAACGGAGGGGAACGTTGAATTTTTTCTTTAAAAATGCATGTTATCGATTGAGTCCTATCTAGCTATTGTGAAAAAACCAGGCCGTATAAATACAGGCGCTGGTTTAATAACTATCACAAGCTAATTTATTTAGAATTCAGTCCATTCATCATCAGACTTTGCTGGAAGTTACTATATTCGTCATTGCACTTACTCACTATTTTTCTGACGTTCCTGTATTTATAGAAATAGTCGATTACTAAAGGAACTCAATCCCGATTGAACAATGTTATCCATTGTAAAATGACTATCAGGGTTGAGTTGTATCATGGGCATTTTTTAGGCTAGCTATTCAATAGAGTAAATCAGGCACTTTATCTGTATAGCCAGCTCTACTTATGGGCTCAATAATATCCTAGCAATTTCCACCACGCGCGACCGACCACAAAGATCAGAATGACATTGAAGGTCACTACACAGAAATTGATTCTATAGAAACGTGGCCGTTCAAAATAACCCTGAGCAAAGTAAATAGGGCCTGATCCGCCGCCATATTCAGTATTTCCCCACATCAGATTACTGAAAATACCGAAGCAAATAGCGACCATCATTGGTGGGGCTCCAGCCGCGATGGCTGTTGCACCAAAACCGCTGATGGTCGTTTCAAGTTTGGTGGTCATCCAACTGATAAAACCGAGGCTGGATAGGTCGCTAGCAAGGCTGATGATTACACTGAACCAGATAACGGTATCCCACGCAGCTTGATCTTTAAGTAGGTCTTTCCAGCTTACGGCTTGGGTCGCAAACAGGTAAGCGGCCAAACCTAAACCTACGATAATTCCTCCCGATCTGGCGGTGACCGACGGCATTGCCGGAGCCATAATCATCTCCTTATAAAAGAATTGAATCTTTCGCTTTCGTATTAACCCTGATGGGTTGAGAATTTCACAGCTCGATCCACCATTTGCGGTGCCATCCCCAAATAATTTGCTGGACTGACAGCTACACCAGCGCAATTTACGAGAAAATACGGCGTTTGGTACGTAGTGATCCCTACGCCTTAATCAGTGATCTGATTGAAAAAAACTATGGCGTAAAAAGCGAAGAGGTTCGTCAGACGATTACAGCCGTAGGCGTGTCGCCGAAAATAGCCAAAGTCCTTGGCGTTGAACCCGGCTCACCAGCCCTGAGAATTGTCCGTCGTTATGTTGATCATAACGGTGAAACATTCGAAACGACGATATCTATCCATCCTGCCGACAGATACGCTTGTTCCATTGTTCTGAGACCACAATCTTAGGTGGTTTTTAGCCGAGAGAGAAAATATCCCAGAACTGAGTATTGTCATGATCTAATCATGCCGGGCACTTAGTTAGAGATATAATGCGCAACGCGAGAATGCTAAGAAAAACGTTTAGCCATGAGTTCAAGCAGGAATGTGTCAATTTGGTTCTGCCGCACAAGTGAGTACAACTAAAAGCCCAGTTCGCCGAAGATACTATCGCTACAAACAAGGGCAACATTGCCCCTACTGAGAAACTCGTTGCAGAAGCCAACTTTAGACTAATATTCTTACCATCGCTCTTTATGACTAATAATAAGAAGCATAATCATAAATGCTTAAGAAAAAATTAAGCTGATTCAGTATTTACATTTCACTATTAAAACAACAAAATAAATTTAACTTAAAAAACATGTGACATCTTAGGACAGTAATCCCAGACTTAAAAAAGAATTATTTTTAGTAATTAATAATGTCAATCATCTGGTTAATATTTGCTGTCTGTTGTTATTTGGAGAATCAAGTGCAAGAAAACAAAACTGTCGATGATATTAATAGTGATTCTCATGAGCGTTTCCGTGCAGCCCGCAAAAGTACCTGGATAAGTGTATTTGTTAATTTTTTTCTAGTATTAGGACAAATAATTACCGGGATATTCTCTGGATCTCAGGGGCTTATTGCGGATGGCATTCATTCGCTATCTGATTTAGTTGCAGACTTTGTTGTGCTTATTGCAAATCATAAAAGTAAAAAAGGTGCTGATGATGACCACCATTATGGTCATCATCGATATGAGAATGGAGCATCACTAATTCTGGGAGCGATACTCTTTGTTGTTGGTATTGGGATGCTCTGGTCTGCAGTAAATAAAATTCAGCACCCCGAAGCTATCCCCCAAGTACACATTATTGCACTTTGGGTAGCCTTAGCTGCTCTGGTTCTCAAAGAGCTGCTTTTTCGCTATATGCTGGCCGTTGCCACTCGGGTCAAATCCAGCATGTTGGTCGCCAATGCCTGGCATGCACGTTCTGATGCGGCTTCATCTCTGGTTGTCGCTCTCGGGATCATCGGTAATTTATTAGGTTTTAAATTCCTTGACCCGGTTGCTGCTCTTATCGTCGGCCTTATAGTGGCCAAGATGGGTTATTCATTTATGTCAGACTCACTACACGACTTAATGGACAGGGCTGTAGACACTGAAACGGAAGATAAAATTAAGGCAACATTATTGGCAACTGAGGGTATTGAAGGTATTCATGACCTGAAGACAAGAAGAATGGGTGACTTAATTATTGTTGATGTCCATTTGGAGATTGATGGCCGTTTATCGGTAAAAAAAGGGCATGACATTGCAGTCGCTGCCAGAAATACAGTATTAAATAACTATCGTGTTTTAAATGTCATGACACATGTTGACCCAGTAAATATAGATGATAAGAGTTGTGAATAATGTTGATGCTTTATAAATCCTCATGTCCAATATTAGAGGCGGCTTTATCTAATCCAGACATGAAGATAGTATGTGATAAAATATTGCTAGGCCATTTTATCCTTCATCTTGAATAAAACACAACGCTGACTTAGTTATGTTAATTTTACCTAGAGCCTTACCGCCACCTATCATGGTATTAGTCTTGATTATCATCTAAATGAAACTTATGTAACACTCGATGCGCCACCGGGGCCAAGACTAGCCCCAATGTGGTCATAAAAACCAGGCTTGTAAACATACCGTAAAAGGCAAAAAAAATCTTGCCCGCAATACTCTGTGGCATAATGTAGGGACCAATACCATTTGCGATGAATGCGCTATTTAATGTCGCGTCATGCCAACCTATATTCTCGTCAAAGAGTATATGTCCTACCATGCCTATAAACAGGGTGAATATCACTAGCAGTACAGCGCCACCGAAGTGTAACAGTATTCGCTTTAAAAAAGCCCTAAAAGAAATCAACGGCATATTTCTCGATTCATACATTTTATATCCTCCTTGTTTCTATCTCAGAGCTACCTTGTTGTGCTCATTTTCCTCTATTCAGAGAAAAATCCAAAACTAATAATAATCCTATCT
Organism: Yersinia alsatica; assembly: GCF_902170305.1. GTDB lineage: Bacteria > Pseudomonadota > Gammaproteobacteria > Enterobacterales > Enterobacteriaceae > Yersinia > Yersinia alsatica. The sequence goes on from NZ_CABHWW010000028.1 coordinate 267,531, forward strand.
ATAACCTAAATTACTCATAGATGCAGCGTAATCGTCATACAAAATAAGCATGATGACGGTAAAAATAGTGAAAATAGTACAACCCAAACAAAGCTCGATATTATGTGCTTTACTTAGTGTAGCCACTATACTGGCTAAAATTGTAGCAAATAATTTATAAAGAAATTGAGCTTTATGATTATTGTTGTGATAGTTATCAGTATGTTACCAATACACAATTTCCATTGTTACTTGTCGGATTGGCGAAGTAAAAACCAAAAGGAGGTTGTATTATTATGACTCAGATTTTCACTTTAACTTTATCCCCTTCACTAGATAGCGCAACGACGATCCCCAAAATCTACCCTGAAGGAAAATTACGTTGTACCGCACCTATTTTTGAGCCAGGAGGTGGGGGGATTAATGTTGCGCGCGCTGTTGTTTATCTTGGCGGTCAAGCAAATGCTATTTTCCCTATTGGTGGGCCTACAGGTGAACACTTGAAAAAGTTGCTGAATCAGGAAGGTGTTCATACGGAAACGCTGAAGACACAGGATTGGACTCGGCAGAACATGCATGTCCATGTAGATAATAGTGGTGAACAGTATCGCTTTGTTATGCCAGGAGCACGACTGAGTGATGCAGAATTTGATCTACTTGTGGGGCAAGTACAACATATTCCTTCAGGATCGATTCTGGTTATTAGTGGCAGTTTACCGCCAGATACTACGACTGATAAATTAATTTATCTGGTCAAGCAGGCTCAAACGATGGGGTTGCTATGTATCGTTGACAGCTCTGGTGAAGCATTAGAGGCCTGCCTGAATTTGGGAGGGTTGGCACTAGTAAAACCTAATCAGAATGAACTATCAGCTCTTATAGGGCGAGCATTGATACATCCTGATGACGTACGCGATGCAGCTCAAGAATTGGTCAAACGCGGTGCAGCTAAACGGGTTGTCGTATCGCTTGGGCCTCAGGGAGCACTTGCCGTTGATCGTGATAATTGTGTACAGATAGTTCCTCCTCCAGTGAAAAAGATGAGTACAGTCGGTGCCGGCGACAGCATGGTTGGTGCGATGACACTGAAACTTGCAGAGGGTGCTGACCTTTTTGATATTGTACGTTTTGGCGTTGCTGCCGGTAGTGCGGCGACACTTAATCTCGGCACTCGCCTTTGTTCATTAGAAGATACTCAGCGTTTGTATGACTATATTTGCGAGAATTCGAGTTATCCCACCAGCTGATAAGCTGGTTTCTCTAAATAGGGTGCTCGGACTCGGACAACCCGCGCAGCGGGATTGAACGTCGCTGGCGACGGCCCCGCAGGGGTGAGCGCTGCTTGCTGAGCGAATAATCGAACGTGTTCGATGAAGAGTCCAAACGCTAGAAAGCAAAAAACCAGCTGTTAAGCTGGTTTCTCTGAATATGGTGCCCGGACTCGGACAACCCGCGCAGCGGGATTGAACGTCGCTGGCGACGGCCCCGCAGGGGTGAGCGCTGCTTGCAGAGCGAATAATCGAACGTGTTCGATGAAGAGTCCAAACGTCAGAAAGCAAAAAACCAGCTATTAAGCTGGTTTCTCTGAATATGGTGCCCGGACTCGGACAACCCGCGCAGCGGAGTTGAACGTCGCTGGCGACGGCCCCGCAGGGGTGAGCGCTGCTTGCAGAGCGAATAATCGAACGTGTTCGATGAAGAGTCCAAACGTCAGAAAGCAAAAAACCAGCTGTTAAGCTGGTTTCTCTGAATATGGTGCCCGGACTCGGAATCGAACCAAGGACACGGGGATTTTCAATCCCCTGCTCTACCGACTGAGCTATCCGGGCAACGGGGCGCATTAAACCGTATTGGCACCAAATCGTCAATGAGTTTCTCATAGATTGGCGATCAGTTGCTCTCTTTTCATGCAAAAATAGCTAAAAAACTGTTGGGATGTTTATTTTTGCACTGTAATTCAATGTTTCATCTATTTGATTTATAGATTTTTTATTTTACAGTTTGTTAGATAACAATAGCTTAGATATTCACTAAATGTGCATTTTTATTGATTCCTAAGGGTTGAATAGCCTCCAGAAACATGCAATTATTGCGCGAATTTAGCGTTACTATTCATTCCTCTAGTCCATATCATTTCAAGAGTTTAAGCAGGAGGCGGTTATGGCAGTTTTACACTATCCAATGCATATCAAACGCCTCAGGCACTGTTTCCTCTGTGTCACTTCTACTAAGTCTCTTATCCCCTCCATGCGGTAAGGCTACTTGTTGCTCACTGTTAGGCATTATTAAAAATAGAGCTGACCTCTGATTTTACTGATGTCTATTGGTCGATGCTGAGACCAGTCCACTCATTAATTCCGGCTGTTATTTTAGCTTGGAAAAGTGCGCGTTAAAGATATCAATTTGCCGGCATCACATAAGTTTCCCCATATTGTGTGATGTCATCTATATGCCAAAGTGGCAGCCTCATACCTGACCGTTTGAGAGTAAGTGACATGACACAGTTAAAAATAGCAACAAGCGCTCGTTTGGCTTCTTATGTAGAAAGTCAGCGGGGAGTGGTATACCTCAATCAGACCGATTTTACCGATGTTGCCGCAGTGGTGATGTCGGTTGAAGATGCCAATGCCGGTCTATTGTCAAAGCTGAATGATTTGGGCTTTGCTATCCCTACTTTTGTTGCTGTTACCGCTGAACAGACGGTATCAGCGGATTACTTGCCCCTAATTAAAGGTGTCATTACCCTCGGCGAGGCAAATAAAGCATTTTACAACGCTCAGGTAGAAGCTGCTGCCAGTGAATATCAAAAAAACCTATTGCCGCCTTTTTTCTCAACATTAAAAAAATATGTTGAGATGCAAAATTCAACTTTTGCCTGCCCAGGGCATCAGGGGGGAGAGTTCTTCCGTAAGCATCCGGCTGGTCGCCAATTTTTTGAATTCTATGGCGAGACAATTTTCCGCTCAGATATGTGTAACGCCGATGTCAAATTAGGCGATTTACTGATTCATGAAGGGGCGGCAAAAGAGGCACAAAAATATGCGGCGAAGGTCTTTAATGCAGATAAAACCTATTTTGTTCTGAATGGGACTTCATCGGCTAATAAGGTTGTCACTAACGCCTTGTTGACCCGTGGTGATTTGGTGTTGTTCGATCGTAATAACCATAAATCCAACCATCATGGTGCGCTGATTCAAGCCGGGGCAACACCTGTCTATTTGGAAACAGCCCGTAACCCATTTGGATTTATTGGTGGCATTGATGCTCATTGCTTTGATGAGCGCTATTTACGCCAACAGTTGCGCGAAGTGGCACCTGAACGTGCAGATGATGCACGGCCATTCAGATTGGCAATCATCCAATTAGGTACCTATGACGGCACGGTATATAACGCGCGTCAGGTGGTTGATAGTATTGGTCATTTATGTGACTACATTTTGTTTGATTCTGCCTGGGTAGGCTACGAGCAATTTATTCCGATGATGAAGGATTTCTCGCCACTGTTGTTGGAATTAAATGAAAATGATCCTGGGATTATTGTGACTCAGTCAGTGCATAAGCAGCAGGCTGGTTTTTCACAAACGTCACAGGTGCATAAAAAAGATAACCACATCAAAGGGCAAAAACGCCACTGTAACCATAAGCGTTTTAATAATGCGTTTATGCTGCACGCATCGACCAGCCCATTCTATCCATTATTTGCGGCACTGGATGTCAACGCCAAAATACATTCTGGTGACAGTGGCCGCCGTATGTGGATGGATTGTGTAAAACTTGGTATTGAAACGCGTAAATCATTATTAGAACGCTGCTCAATGTTGCGGCCATTTATTCCACCGACAGTGGGTGGTAAGAATTGGCAAGACTACGATACTGAGATTATTGCTAATGATGCTCGCTTCTTTAATTTTGTGCCGAATGAACGTTGGCACGGATTTGAAGGTTATAACCAAGATCAATATCTGGTCGATCCTTGTAAGTTGTTGCTGACGACGCCGGGCATTGATGCCAGCAGTGGTCAATATACTAAGTTTGGTGTGCCAGCGGCAATATTGGCTACCTTCCTGCGTGAGAATGGTATTGTGCCGGAAAAATGCGATCTTAATTCGATCCTGTTCCTACTGACCCCGGCAGAGAATCCAGCCAAAATGGCGCATCTAGTTGATATGTTAGTTCAATTTGAGCGCTATATTGAACAAGATGCACTGTTGTGTGATGTATTGCCGACCATATACCGTAAGAATGAAGGACGCTATCGCGGCTATACTTTGCGTCAGTTATGCCAAGAGATGCATGACCTGTATGTCAGTTATGATGTTAAGCAATTACAAAAAGATATGTTTAGAAAAGCGGGTTTCCCGACGGTGGTCATGAACCCACAAGATGCCAATATCCAATTTGTTCGCGATAACATCGAACTGGTTCCTATTGCCGAGGCGGAAGGGCGCATTGCTGCAGAAGGGGCTTTACCTTATCCACCGGGGGTGCTGTGTGTCGTGCCTGGAGAAGTATGGGGTGGGGCAGTGCAGCGCTATTTCTTGGCGTTAGAAGAGGGCATCAACTTGTTACCCGGCTTTTCACCAGAACTGCAGGGTGTTTATATTGAAAAAGGTGATGTGGAGTGGCGGCGTATTTTTGGTTACGTCATCAAGTGATCTGAATAAAAATAGACAGCTGACGAGCATGTCGGCTGTCTCAATATAAAGATGACTATGAGGTTTATCAGTAACCGAAATAGCGTGCCAGCAAGACAGTGCCGGAAATCAGCAATAAGATATTTATTATGCGAATGAGCTGATCGCGACTGAGCCCTAAACTAATTTTATTGGCAATGACCAAGCCGACTAACATCCCCGGTACTAGCAGTAAAACCATCCATAGGATCGACAAATCCATATAGACTCCGGCCAGAGTAAATAAAATGACTCTGGTTAGGGTGCTTAGGCCGATAAGTGTCGTCTGAGTGATCCGTAAATTGTCTTTGCTGGCTATCCGTCCGGATAAATAGATGGCATAGATAAACCCGCCACTGCCAAATAATGCGCTGAAGATACCGCCAATTAGGCCAAAAGGAATGGCTGCAATAGGCTTGAATTGCCCTTGGGGTTTGCGTCGGCTAAGGGAGTAAATCGCATACAGGATGACAAATACACCCAATGCTAATAGCAAAATATCTGGCCGGGTGCGCAGCAGTACAGTCGCGCCAATCAAGCTGCCAATAATCATTAAGGGCACTAGCCGCTTAAGCTCTGCTATATCCGCGTGGCGGCTATGGCGCGCCACATTAGTAATAGCTGCAAACATATCGACAATTGCCAGTAAAGGGACAATTTTAGCCACGGGAATAAATAGTGCTAATACTGGGCTGGCAATCAGTGCAGAGCCAAATCCGGTGAGGCCAAAGATAATATAGGCGATGACCATGGTGGAGAAGATTACCACCATCTCGAAAACGGTAAGTCCGAAGTCCATTTATTCAGCCTGCCGGTGTAAGTAATGGGATTGTGGGTATGACTATAATACTTTATTGAGAATGATTGTTATTCGAATGAGCTAATTACAAAAAATGGCACAGCGAACTGTGCCATTTTTATATGACTTCTCAGTACCAACAAACTTAGTGACGGCGATAACTCTTCTGCGCGCTATTCACTTTCACCAGATAACGGCGAGACTCACCGGATGGATGTTTAGTGGTCAGCGTTTGGAATACATCTCCTGGAGCCATATTGTTGATAATATTCACCGCCTGATTCTTATCGCTGGAGAATACCCGCAACACGCTACCTGCCCCGCCATTATAAGAGGTAATGACAGCATAACGCCGTGAGGTAGCATTTTGAATGCCGCCCAAATAGGTATTTTGCAGGATTGCCAAATAAGCAGTGCCAGCATCGATATTATTTGCAGGATCAAATAGATAACTACGGCTTGGCTGACCGCTTTTACCTTTCAATTTGAAGACATCTCGCCCGGCAGTATGCTGAACAACCTGCATTAGACCCAACGCATCAGAGCCACTCACAGCATATGGGTTAAAGCTCGATTCTGTTTGCATAATAGCCAGAATCAATGACTCTTCCACCCCATATCTCTCGGCGGATTGCCGTACCAGTGGCAGATATTTATGAGCGCGCTTATCCAAATGGTTCGGTACTAATTGCAAAGTTACCGACCAGATTACATGCAATCCAGACGTGCGTTTTTGCATTTTAGTTTGCAATAAATAATCGGCGAAATGAGCTGCTCGCCATTCCCAACGAATAGGCTCGCCATTGTTATCCAGCACCTGTCCATACAGGAACGGCTCTTTACTGATCTGGATATCGTTAGCATCAGAGTAGAGATCGATCGAACCGGGATCATCACCCATCAATAATGTGGTAATAATGGCCTGACGTAAGTGAGCCGCCGGATCAGTCGTGGCAATAGTTTCAACCGTAATGGTACCGGCATCAAAGTTGATATGGCTGCGAGTTTGATATTGATCCGTATACTTCACGTAATCTTTTGGACCCGCGATTAGGACTTCTTTTAATCCCCAAATATTTTCAATGTTATGGGCAAATTGGCCCATTAAAATCTCAAAACCGTTAGTGTCTTTGATAAAGGCTTCGTTTTCTGCCTGATTTTTATTGCCTGAGCAAGACACTAATAATGGTGCAATTACCAGCAAAGCTAAAATTTTCTTCATCTTACGAGCCATATATTGATGAAAAATATCCCCGTCAACTTCAAATCGCCGGTGCGGTGTCTTTCCTTCACTTACTTCAGCCACTTATTGATATAAGCTCCTGAAGATTCGCTTTGGTGCCGCTTTCCTGCAATTTAAATGAGTTAGGGGATAACAGCGGGACCAAGAGGGCCCCGTGTAGTTACTTACTCGGCGGAGTGTAACCTTCAATGTGAACATCTTGCCCCTCGAACAAGAAATTAACCATTTCCTGTTCCAGCAATTTGCGGTCTTCTACATTCATCATGCTGAGCTTCTTCTCATTTATCAGCATGGTCTGTTTAGTTATCCATTGTGACCAAGCTTCTTTTGAGATTTCGTTATAGATACGTTTGCCGATTTCACCTGGATAGAGCTGAAAATCTTGCCCTTCAGCATCCTTCTTTAAAAACGTGCAAAAAATTGTTCTGCTCATGCTAAATCCTCTCCAAATAAAGCTGTTTGGGTAGATGGTTGGGTGCCCACTGATTACTTTGCTAGCGGTTGTTTTGCTAACTGATGCAATAAGCGTTCAACTGGGGCAGCCAAGCCTACCGACGGTGGCTGTGCTAAGTTATACCAGAGACCTGCGCCATCATCCATGCATCCACGGTTTGATGCAGTATCTAGCCACATCGGGACAATATCCAAATGGAAGTGACTGAAGGTATGGCGAAAAGCCGTTAACTGCTGCAAGTCACTTGGGGCAAGGCCCCGCTGCTGTAACCAATTATTCAGTTCTTCTTGCTCTGCAAATTGTGGGAAGCAGAATAACCCGCCCCATAACCCCACCGGTGGGCGTTGTTCGAGCCACACTCGCGCGTCGTGCTGCATCAATAGAAAATAGGCAGTTTTCTCCGGTAAGGTCTGCTTGGGTTTTTTACCCGGATAGCGCGCCCAGCTATGGTTGGCATAAGCAAGACAACCGAGGCTCAGCGGGCAAAGTTCGCACTTGGGTTTAGAGCGAGTACAGACGATAGCGCCTAAATCCATCATTGCCTGATTAAATTGGCCAACACCTTTAGCGGGAGTGACATCTTCACTGATCTGCCATAAACGGCCTTCGACATCTTTTTTACCGGGCCATCCTTCAACGGCATAGCAACGAGCCAATACTCGCTTAACATTGCCGTCTAAAATAGGGAAATGTTGCCCCAACGACAGCGATAAAATTGCTCCTGCGGTTGAGCGACCAATTCCGGGCAGCGCGAGTATTTCGTCAAACGTTGTAGGGAACTCACCCTGATGGCGTTCAACCACGGTCTGAGCTGCTTTATGCAGATTTCTGGCGCGGGCGTAATAACCCAGCCCAGTCCATAAATGTAAAACTTCATCCAGCGGTGCCGCTGCCAACGCCCGAATATCAGGGAAATGCTGCATAAAACGTTGGAAATAGGGGATGACGGTCGCAACTTGTGTTTGTTGCAACATCACTTCTGACAGCCAGACTTGATAAGGTGTTTTATCCAACTGCCATGGCAGTGTTTTGCGACCAAAGCGTTGGTACCACTCCAGCACCACGTGCGCGAATTGTTGCGCTTGCATCATAAGCAGGTATCGATATCCGGCAGATAAATAAATTAGGGCTGGATTGCAGCATAGAGTTTAGTGGCTGTAAACCGGAACTTTCCGCCTTTCCCCTTTGTACTTGAAACCACCGTGGTGTTAGCTGCACTTAATTATTCGGCCCATCCTTGGGCCTCACCTCTTTGAGGCCGCTGCAAACAGCGTTCAAATCTGCTCCCGGCAGATTTGTCACCCGAATCACTTACCTTAGTAAGCTCATCGGGACTCATTCGTGTGATTCCAATTAGTTCGGGAAACCATTTGAGTTGAAACCACCGTGGTGTTAGCGGCACTGACACCTGAATGGTGGTTTATGGGGATATATCCATTATTTACAGCTTAATTTTGTACTTCTGACGTCCATAGTTGATAAACTGGCGTATCTTTGCATAATGCGCGTTCATACACGCAACCAACAGACAGAAAGCACCATGATAAATGACGTCATATCTCCGGAATTTGATGAAAACGGCCGTGCCATGCGCCGTATTCGTAGTTTTGTCCGCCGTCAGGGGCGCCTGACCAAGGGCCAACAACTGGCGCTCGATAACTACTGGCCGGTGATGGGCGTAGAATATCAGGCAACCCCTGTTGATTTAACTGCCTTGTTTGGCCGTGAAGCCCCAGTGGTATTAGAAATCGGCTTTGGTATGGGAACCTCGCTGGTCACTATGGCGGCCAGTAATCCCCAGCAGAATTTTCTCGGTATAGAAGTTCATTCTCCGGGGGTGGGCGCTTGTCTGGCATCGGCTCACGAAGCGGGCCTAAGTAATTTGCGGATTATGTGCCACGATGCGGTTGAAGTTCTGGAAAATATGATCCCGGATGCTTCGCTGGATATGGTTCAGCTGTTTTTCCCTGACCCTTGGCACAAAGCACGCCATAATAAACGTCGTATCGTTCAGGCACCTTTTGTCGAATTAGTAAAAAGTAAACTAAAAGTGGGTGGCGTGTTCCATATGGCGACCGACTGGCAGCATTATGCGGAACATATGTTGGAAGTGATGTCCGGTGCGAATGGATACCGCAATCTTTCAGAACAGAATGATTATGTTCCTCGTCCGGACTCACGTCCGCTGACAAAATTTGAATTACGTGGCCAGCGTCTGGGACATGGCGTTTGGGATCTGATGTTTGAGAGGAAAGAATAATGGCTAAGAATCGTAGTCGTCGTTTACGCAAAAAAATGCATATCGATGAGTTTCAGGAGTTAGGTTTTTCTGTGCAGTGGACCTTCTCTGAAGGGACCAGTGTTGAAGTGATTGATAAGACTGTCGATGATTTTATCGATGAAGTCATTGAAGCTAACGGTCTGGCATTTGATGGCAGTGGCTATATGCAGTGGGAAGGTTTGATTTGCCTGCAAGAGATCGGTCATTGCACCGATGAGCACCGCGCGTTGGTGACTAAATGGCTGGAAGCTCGCAAATTGAAAAATGTAGAAACCACTGAGCTGTTTGATATCTGGTGGGATTGATCTTCCGTTTTAACGGCAGATAATCAATAAGGGCGCCTAAGCAGGCGCCTTTGTTTTTATCGGGCGCAGTTAGCGATAGCAGTTACTGGCGATTTTTGGAGAGTATCGTTGTGACAACAGGCTTAGGTGTGGCAACGGGTTTAGATAATGCTTTGCTGGCAGATATTTTGCAGCAGGTACGTCCGCTGGTTGGTCAGGGAAAAGTGGCTGACTATATTCCGGCCTTGGCCGAGATCTCGGCGGATAAGCTGGGTATTGCGGTTTGTACCTTGGATGGCACGATATTTCAGGCTGGAGATGCCGAAGAGCGTTTCTCTATCCAATCAATTTCGAAAGTATTAAGTCTGACTTTGGCTTTATCTCGTTATGCTGAGCAGGATGTGTGGCAGCGGGTAGGTAAAGAGCCCTCCGGGCAGCCTTTTAACTCATTGGTTCAGTTAGAGTTAGAAAAGGGTAAACCCCGCAATCCCTTTATTAACCCCGGGGCGCTGGTGGTGTGTGATATGTTGCAAAGCCGCTTGAGTGCCCCGAAACAGCGGATGCTGGAAGTGGTGCGCCAACTGGTGAACGACGATAGCATTAGCTACGATCCTCGCGTGGCTCGTTCAGAATTCGAACATTCAGACCGTAATGCCGCTATTGCTTATCTGATGAAGTCTTTTGGTAACTTCAACAACGATGTGTTGACGGTACTACAGACCTATTTCCATTATTGCGCTATGCGCATGAGCTGCGTCGAACTGGCCCGCTGTTTTGTCTATCTGGCAAATCAGGGGCGCAGTATTGGTGGTCATGAACCGCTGATTACGCCGATGCAAGCACGGCAAATCAATGCGCTAATGATTACCAGCGGCATGTACGATGGAGCGGGTGAATTTGCCTTCCGCGTGGGTATGCCGGGTAAATCGGGGGTCGGTGGTGGGATTATTGCTATTGTGCCCGATGAGCTCTGCATTGCGGTTTGGTCACCGGAATTAGACCGCGCAGGGAACTCTCTTGCCGGAACCGCTGCCTTAGAGCTACTGGCACAGCGGATTGGCCGCTCCATTTTTTAGGACAGCTTCCCTTCATGTCTGAGGTAAATTCTGGCAGGGTGGGGGTTAGCACGTTATAAATAGCGATAGAGCCATAGAAATATTAAATGGCGCAGCTTCTTAGGAGTTTTATGTTAGCTAAAATAAAAGCATTACGAACGATGGGTTTGGCGGTATTGATGCTGACCGCTTGGCAGGCACAAGCTGACTATCAGTGCAGTGTAAAGCCGCAGGATGATGTGATTATCAGCCCGCAATCGGTGCAAGTTGTCGGAGCCAGTGGCAATTTGCAGATTTCGCCAGACGGTGATGTTACCCGCAACGGTAAGACATTGACGCTGACTGACGCGCAGCGCCAGCAGGCTTTCCGCTACCAGACCGCGTTGCGTAAAGACCTGCCTTGGATAGATCAGGGCGCACAGCAGCGCCTTGAAAAAGCGCGAGTGTCGCTCGATAAAGTCATTGTTCAGCAACTGGGAAGCAGCAGTAATGTGCGTAACCGACTGACAACCCTGAATGACCAGCTTAAGCAGCAAATGAGCCGCATTATTGAGAAACGCAGTGATGGCTTAACGTTCCATCATCAGGCCATTGATCAAGTGGAAAAAGATGGCCGTCAATTGGTTCAGCAAAGCATGGGCGGTGTACTGCAAGACAGCCTGAATGAGATGGGTGTAAAGCAAGCAACCAGTGGCAGTGGTGGGAATAATCCATTACAGGCGATTATGGGTAATTTGGGTGGGTTACAGCAAGCTATCCAAAATGAATGGAATAATCAGGAACAGGATTTCCAGCAGTTTGGGCACGAGGTCTGTGGACGTGTGACGGCGTTGGAACAGCAGCGCAAAGATTTACTTAAAGCATTAAATTAGTCTCATGCTGCGGTAAAAACAGGTTCAGACTTAAAGAGTGTCTGAACCTGTTATTTTACTTCTCAGAGTTATAAAATCAGAGTTATAAAAACAGTTCTAACAGTGAGTTAAGGAATAACTTTCCTTTCTCGGTAATCTGCCAGTATTCCTCTGTTTCGATTAAATATTCTTTCGCTAATGCTTCGTCCAACTGCGGGCGAATGGTGCTTTCAGCTAACCCGGTAAAATGGGTGAAATCTGCACGCGGCGCAGCTTCCAGCAAACGAAAACGGTTCATAAAGAACTCGAAAGGCCGATCAGCGGCTTCCACTTCGTATTGTTTATCCAGATAGTTACCCTGCATAAAGCCGCGGGGGTGCTTAGTCTTTATGGTGCGCAAAATCCGCCCATCACTAAAGGTGATTTTACCGTGAGCACCGCAACCAATCCCCAGATAATCACCAAAGCGCCAGTAGTTAAGATTGTGCTGACATTGATAGCCCGGTTTGGCATAGGCCGAGGTTTCATATTGTTGATATCCAGCGGCACTCAGTAACTGATGGCCTTGCTGGAAAATATCCCACAGTGCATCGTCATCCGGCAGTGTCGGTGGGCGTGAACTGAAACCGGTATTAGGTTCAATAGTCAGTTGATACCAAGACAGATGAGGAGGATTCAATGCAATAGCCTGACGCAAATCGTCCAGTGCTTCCTCCAACGATTGATCCGGCAAACCGTGCATCAAATCCAAATTGAAACTGCGCAGGTTGAGTGAGGTTGCCAGTTCCGCGGCCCGTTTTGCTTCTTCAGGCCCGTGTATCCGCCCCAAGCGCGTTAACTTCTGGGCGCTAAAGCTTTGCACACCAATAGAAATACGATTGATACCGGCACGTTGATAGCCGCTAAAGCGATCCGCTTCAACCGCGCCGGGGTTGGCTTCCATGGTAATTTCAGCATCAAAAGCTACCGGCAACCGGGCACGAACACCATCAAGCAATTGCTGCATGGCTTCGGCACTGAGCAAACTGGGGGTGCCGCCGCCAATAAAAATGGTGCTGATTTCTCGGCCATCGACCAGAGGAACATCGGCATCCAAATCCGCTAGCAAGTGCTCTACATACTCCTGATGGGGGACATCACCTTTCAGGGCATGAGAGTTAAAATCACAGTAAGGACATTTTTGCACACACCAGGGAATGTGAATGTAGAGACTGAGCGGCGGTAATTTAAGCATTGCGTAGCGCATCCAACATCAATTTCAGCGCCTGACCACGATGGGAAACGGCGTGTTTCTCTTCGCGAGTTAATTCTGCGGCGGTTTTACCCAATTCAGGGACATAGAAAATTGGGTCATAACCAAATCCAGCAGCACCAGCAGGTTGGTGAGCAATCACACCCGGCCATTGACCATGAAACACCAGCGGGGTTGGGTCCGCGGCATGGCGCATGTAGACCAGCACACAGTGGAATTGCGCACCGCGTTGCTCATCTGGAATATCTTTCAAGGCGACGAGTAACTTCTCAAGATTCTCTTGGTCAGTGGCATCAATGCCAGCATAGCGGGCAGAATAGATCCCCGGTGCGCCGCCTAATGCATCGACGGCCAAACCTGAGTCATCGGCGATAGCGGGTAAACCGGTAGTTTGTGCCGCATGGCGCGCTTTTAATATGGCGTTCTCGATAAAAGTTAAGCCGGTCTCTTCGGCAGACTCAACGGCCAGTTCGGTTTGCGCGACAACATCCAAACCAAAATCGGCCAGCAAGTTTGCCAGCTCACGCACTTTGCCGGGGTTACCGGTGGCTAATACTACTTTTTGCATCGAAGGGTCCTGAATTTCATTTGGGCTGACAATCAGTCACCCAATGCTAGCGGGAAGTTTCTGTTATTCGAGCAGCGCCGCAACTTCTGGTGGGATCTGTTGCGGGTTAACGATTTTGATCTGTTTATGCCGCCCCAACTCGCCCTTTTCAATAATGACTTGGCTTTTCGCTACTTTAAACTGTTTAGCGATAAATTTGACCAAATGGGCATTAGCCTGACCATCAACGGGTGGGGCGGTGATGGCGACTTTGAGTTCATCGCCATGCAAACCGACTATCTGATCACGGCTGGCTTTCGGCTGAATATAAAGCCTGAGCGCCAGCCCGTCCAGCAAGGTTGTCACTGCACTCACAGAACGAACCAGAGCTCGCCCAGCAAATCCATACCTAAATAATTGATCAGATACAGGATTAGAATAACTACCATTGCCGAGAAATCGATACCGCCCATGGCTGGTAAAATACGACGAATGGGTGCCATTAAAGGTTCAGTTAACTGATGCAGCAGGTAGTCCATCGGGCTGCGACCTTGGCTGACCCAACTCATTAATGCACGAATAATCATTACCCAGAAAATCAGGTAACCGGCAGCCTTCACCAATGAAATCACCCCGAACAGTAAATTGTACAGGCTGACTGACATTGAGCCGCTCTGAATCAATACGAGCAGCGGATATTTAATGGTCATCAACAGGAATGCCAACAGCAAGGATGCGCTGTCAATCGGCCCCAGTGAGGGGATAATCCGGCGTAATGGGCCAACAATCGGCTGTGTAATCTTCACCACAAATTGTGAGAATGGATTGTAGAAATCGCTGTGAACCCACTGCATCCAGATGCGCAACAGCAGTACCATCACATACAGGTCAATGACCGTTTTGGCCAAAAAAGTCAGCGTTAGCATGAGTTGCTTTCGTCCTTATCCTTAATATTTTTTGGGTATACGTATAAATGAAAATGTATTCGCATACTTATAGACCCCTATCTTAACGAGAAAGTGACAGGGGGAGTGTCGGATTTTGTAAATTTTTGCTGCCGCTAGAACAGCTTTTCCATCTCTTTTGCTCGCACGATAGCAGCTTGCATGGCGCTGGCAACGGTTTCTGACAAATGTTGCTCATTAAACACCCTTATTGCCTCCGCTGTGGTTCCTCCTTTAGAGGTGACCTGCTCGCGCAAGGTCGACAGAGGCAATTGCGGGTTGGCCTCCACCAAGGCTGTGGCCCCGGAGGCGGCTTGTTGCACCAGCAAGCGGGCGGTTTCACTGTCAAAACCTAGTCGCTCAGCCTCTTGCTGCATTGCTTCCATAAACAGGAAGAAATAAGCCGGTGCACTGCCTGCGGCGGCAATTACACTATTAATGCCGTTTTCGTCATTCACCCAACAAACTTTACCAACTGAACTCATCAGCGAAGCCGTGAAATCACGATCTACCGGCGCAACCTGTTCTGGAGCATAAAGGCCACTCATGCCTTTCCCCACCAGCGATGGAGTATTGGGCATTATGCGCACCAGATTGAGGGTATTACTCCCCAATAATGCATAGAAACGTTCAACTTGTACCCCAGCTGCAATGGACAGTACCAGTTTACCGCTGAAATCGACACTCTCCTGCAAAGGCTGGCATACCGCAGCCATTAATTGAGGTTTAACCGCCAAAACCACCACTTCAGCCTTTTGTGCCTGAGCAATATTATCATCACTGCTGATGACACCAAATTCAGCAGCCAGCGCATCACGGTTTTTAGCTGAAGGTGCACAAACGCTAATCATTGCTGCCGGATAACCACCGGCAACCAAACCTGCGATAATCGCGCGCGCCATATTGCCCGCGCCAATGAATGTTATGTAGCGATGCTGCATTGAATAATTTCTCCTTTACCCTTCGTACTTGAAGCCACAGCGGCGTTAGCGGCCCTCACTAACCCGAATCACTTACCTGTGTAAGCTCATCGGGATGAGTTCGCTGGCTGCCTTGCTGCGACTCCAATTACTTTGGGTAACCTATTTATGTACTTGAAGCCACAGCGGCGTTAGCGGCTCTCACTAACCCGAATCACTTACCTGTGTAAGCTCATCGGGATGAGTTCGCTGGCTGCCTTGCTGTGACGTCAATTACTTTGGGTAACCTATTTATATACTTGAAGCCACAATGGCGTTAGCGGCTCAAAAACGGCTCAAATTACATTGGATGTTTACGCGCGGGAGCCGAAAATGGCGGTGCCAATACGCACTAACGTACTGCCAGCAGCAATGGCTGCTGCCATATCATCCGTCATACCCATGGAAAGCGTATCCATCTGAGGGTAGCTGGCTTTTAAAGTCAAGAAAGCCTGATTCATTTGCTCAAATACTGCCAGTTGTCGCTGATAATCTGTTTCTGGTGCAGGAATAGCCATTAGCCCGCGTAAATGCAGCTGAGGTAATTCACTAATACTGGCTGCGAGTGCGGGCAGTTCTGCCAAGGCAATGCCCGATTTACTTTGCTCATCACTGATATTGACTTGAATCAGTACGTTCAGCGCGGGCATCTCGCTTGGACGTTGAGCACTTAGGCGTTGGGCAATTTTGAGCCTATCGACGGTATGACACCAGGCAAAATTTTCTGCCACTAATCTGCTTTTATTGGATTGCAACGGGCCGATAAAGTGCCATTCAAGATTGTTTGCATGGAGGCTATCAGCGAAATAGTGGATTTTATCCACCCCTTCCTGCACATAATTTTCCCCAAAAGCGTATTGCCCGGCAGCGATGGCTTCTTCGATAGCTGTCACAGGTTTGGTTTTACTGACTGCAAGCAATGTCACTTCTTCTGGAGAGCGCGCGCAATTGCGTGCAGCGGTTGCGATTCGCGTTCTGACATCCTGTAGATTTTGCTCAATTGTGCTCATATGGACCCAGGAGTTTGATATGGATTTCACCTGTCAGGATGATAAAAACACCGACTCGGCTGACCCTGTATTTAGCGGTATTCCCGCCAAAAGCATTGATTTAGAAAACCCTAAACATCTCGACGATAACTTCACTGAACAGGATTTCGAAAATAAGGTGGCGAGTAGTGTAAATCATAATGCATCGGATCTGCATCTTTGTACCGGTTATCACCCGGTATTACGCATTGAGGGGGAATTGAAAACCTTCAGCCATTGGCCTCGAATCAGCGCGGGTTGGCTCAATGGGCTAAGTCGACATTTGTTGAGTGAGGCGCAACAAAATCGATTACGACATCTGGGGCAGGTTGATTGTGCCTGTACCACTGTTGCGGGGCAGCGGCTGCGGGCCAATATTTTTCAGCAACAGCAAGGGTTGTCGATAGCTTTTCGTATTATTTCAGCCAGTTGCCCATTGCTGGAGGAATTGGATGTTCCTCCCATTATTCATCAACTTATTGAGCAAGAGAATGGGCTGATTTTGGTCACGGGCGCGACGGGCAGTGGTAAATCCACCACCTTGAGTGCGATGGTCAATGCTATCAATCAGAAACAAGCACGCCATATCATCACGTTAGAAGATCCGATCGAGTTTATTCATAGCAGCAGATCTTGTTTGATCCAACAGCGCGAGCTTGGTCGCCATACCGACTCTTTTAGCAGTGCCTTAAGTGGGGCACTGCGACAAGATCCAGATATCATTTTGCTGGGGGAGCTAAGGGATCAAAAATCTATTCGATTGGCCCTGACTGCGGCTGAAACAGGGCATTTGGTGTTAGCGACATTACATACTCGCACCGCAACTCAGGCCATAGATCGGCTGGTTGATGTTTTTCCCGCAGCAGAGAAAGTGGTTATTCAGGCGCAATTAGCCGCCAGCTTACGTGGGGTGATTGCGCAAAAACTGTGTGCAAAAGCAGGTGGCGGGCGTATTGCAGTATTTGAAATCCTGACGCAAACCACTGCAGCCAGTCACTTGATTCGTGAAGGTAAAACTTATCAATTACCTACCGTGATACAAGCTGGTGGGCAATGGGGGATGCAAAGCTTTGAGCAGGGCATGGCGCAGCGGCAACAGCAGGGAGTATTTGCCAGCAGTGATAATTGTCATTAGGGCGACAATCTTGCAGGCAGCAGATGTAAATTTTGTTTAGGGTGGCTTCGGGCTGTTAGGTGCAGGGAAGTGGGGCGTGATTAAAAGCCGCTAACGGGGTAGCGGCTTTAAGTTCAAAGAGTCATTATGCGGCGGGGATCTGCTGAGTAATGCAGTGAATATTACCGCCCCCCAACAGGATCTCACGAGCAGGAACTCCGACAATCGCATAGTCAGGGAACATTTGCTGTAACAGGTCTTGTGCCAACCCATCAGTACGGCTATCGAGCAACGGGTAAATAATCTGCTGATTGCTGATCAGGAAATTGACATAAGATCCGGCCAACCGCTCACCGGCGGTACGGGGTACTGCATCACTGGACAGCACATCGAAGGTCTCTGCTTCGGTGTTATACAGTGGGCCTGGTGCGGGTAGCTTCCAGATTTTCAGCTTGCGGCCTTTGGCATCGACGGCATTGGACAGCACTTCAAAAGCCGCTACAGAACGTGCGTATTGTGGATCTTGCTGATCGTCAGTCCAATGCAAAGCCACTTCACCCGGGTGCACAAAACAGCACATATTATCGATGTGACCATCGGTCTCATCGTTATAAACGCCATCCTGTAGCCAGATGAAATGCGTGACGCCAAGATATTCACGCAGTAACTGCTCAATCTGCGCTTGATTCAAGTGTGGATTACGGTTGGGATTGAGCAAACATTCAGCCGTGGTGAGCAATGTGCCTTCACCATCGGTATGAATAGAGCCGCCCTCTAGTATCAGTGGCGCGCGGTAATGGGCATTATTCAGGAAGTCACTGACTTGAACGGCAACTTTCTCATCTTGCTGCCAGTCACTGTATAAACCGCCATTAAGGCCGCCCCAGGCATTAAATTGCCAGTCAACAGCACGGCGCTCGCCAGCCCCGTTGATAACCATGGTTGGGCCAGTATCGCGCATCCAGGCATCATCACTGGCCATTTCTACCAATGTGACACTGGCCGGCAGCGTGGTTTTTGCCTGTGTCATAAATTCGGCTGGCACGCCCATAAACACCGGCGTAGTGCGGCTGATGGCTTCTGCAACTTTGGCAAACGTCTGCTGCGCAGGAATGCCTTTGCCGCGCCAGTTATCCTGACGATATGGCCACAGCATCCAGACGGCGTCTTGTTTAGCCCATTCAGCAGGCATAAAGAAACCGTCCTGCAGTGGGGTACCAGACAGTGCCGGTGAACCTTGTAAAACCTTGTCTTGTGCCGACATAAATTATCTCCGGGTCTTGCCGTCAGAAGTGGCTAATGCTTGATACATTTCTGGGCGGCGATCGCGGAACAAGCCCCATGACGCGCGCTGGGCGGCAATTTCCTGCAAATCAAATTCGTGCACCAAAACAGCTTCGTCAGTTTTGTTGGCCTGAGCCAACAGAGCACCGGTTTGGTCAGCAATAAACGAAGAGCCATAGAAGGTCATTTCCAGACCATCGATAAATTTGCTCTTCTCGGTACCAATGCGGTTAGAGGCAATCACGGGCACCAGATTTGCCGCAGCGTGGCCTTGCTGAACGCGAGTCCAGTGCGGTTGGCTGTCGATTTCAGGATAGGCAGGCTCAGAACCAATCGCTGTTGGGTAGAAGATAACTTCCGCACCCAGCAGAGCCAGGCTGCGAGCTGTTTCAGGGAACCATTGATCCCAACAGATGCCCACGCCCACTTTAGCGTAGCGGGTTTGCCAAACTTTAAAACCGGTATCGCCGGGGATAAAGAATTGTTTTTCTTGATAAGCTGGGCCATTAGGAATGTGAGTTTTACGGTAGACATCCATAACGGTGCCATCAGCATCAATCATGACCAGTGAGTTATAATAAGCATTGTTGGCTTTCTCAAAGAAACTCAGTGGCAGTACCACTTCCAGCTCTGCTGCCAGCTTGGCAAAGTGTTGGATCAACGGGCTATTATCCAGCTCTTGGGCCAGTGCATAATGTTCCGGGCTTTGATCAATACAGAAATAAGGTGCGGCAAACAGCTCCTGAATCAAGATTATCTGTGCGCCCTTGGCATGTGCCTGACGTACCAGTTTCTCGGCATTTTCAATGTTCTTAGGCAGATCCCAGGAACAGGCCATTTGAGTCGCAGCAACAGTTACTTTTGTCATGAGAAAACCTCAATAAATGTAAAAAACACCCACGTGGGGTGCGCAATATTTTGAGCCGCTGATTGGCATTTACCTACAGAACTTGGTGTTGCGGGTAGGCGGCAAACAAACGAATCCTGATGAGCTTATTCAGGTAAATGCAGGAAACTAACAACCCCGCAGCTTCAAGTACGAAAGATATAAAGGCAGTATACAATTCCACGGGCTTGGGTGCCATGTTATGCAGGGATTGTCGGTTTAGGCCGCAGAAATGGAAAGTGGAAAATAGCCGGTGATAATATCAAATGAACCTATTCAGCCGGCTTGTTCATCAAACCAACTTTCCAGAATGATGACTGCGGAAGCCGCGTCGACACTGCCTTTATCCAGAGCACGATAGCCCCCGCTATCAAACAAATTAGCGCGTGCTTCAACAGTGCTAAGACGTTCATCCTGTAAGGCTATCTGTACACCAAATCGGCCATGCAGACGGTTAGCAAATCGACGTGCGCGCGCCGTTAGTGGCTGCTCGGTGCCATCCATATTCAATGGCAGCCCGACAACGACTAAATCTGGTTGCCACTCTTTCAGCAGTTTTTCGACTTTTTGCCAGTCCGGAGTGCCATCTTGAGCTTTAAATGATGTCAGTGCTCTGGCGGTGCCAGTGACTTCCTGACCGATGGCCACACCGATACTTTTAGTCCCAAAATCAAAGGCAACAATCGTGCGATTAGCCATCAGGCGTGTCCTGCTTGCGGAGCAATGTTAAAGATATTTATGCCCAATTTATTGGCTGCGGCTTGCCAACGTTCAGCAATAGGGGTGTGAAACAGAATTTGGGTATCTGCTTCAATGGTCAACCAGGCGTTATCCAGCAATTCCTGTTCTAATTGCCCCTGCTGCCAGCCCGCATAACCTAGTGCTACCAGCAGATTTTTAGGCTGTTCCGGTGTTCCTAACGTCTCCAATACATCTTTGGAGGTGGTTATCATGGTATCTGATGAGATAGGGATACTGGAGCCGAAACCTTCCCGTGGCGAGTGCAGGATAAACCCGCGATCTTCTGCCAGTGGGCCACCCGCCAATACCGGTTTATCCAGTCGAATTGCCGGGTCTCGTGGCGATGGGGTGATTTTCAGCTTTTTCAGCACCGTCTCTACGGTGAACTGGTCCATAGGTTTGTTAATCACCAAACCCATCGCACCCTCTTCGTTATGTTCACAGATATAGATAACTGAGCGCATAAATTGAGGGTCCTGCAGTGAAGGCATAGCTATAAGAAAATGATGCTGTAAATTCATTATATTATATAGGGGATTCGCTGAGTTAATGGATGAACTGATGTCAGTATGCGGATAAATGAGGATAAAGTCACGGGGGGAGCGCTCAGAGAAACGCCACCCCCACTTTTATTGCTGGGTAAGATTAGAAGCTGTAGCTGATACCGACATTTGCCGTGACCGGGGATGAGATATTCTTGCCCTTGGCGAATTTCACTTCCGAAGTCACTGAAATATTCTTGCTCAACTGGGCATTCATCCCCAGCCCTACATTGGCGCGGGTGCCAGACAGATCATTACTAAATTGTTCATTGTTAATCACCATCTTGTTACCTTTCGCAAATTCCTGATCCACTGATAACGTGGTGTAAGGCTTGATAGAGACACCATTTTTCAGGTTAATTTGGTAACCGGTATTCACGCCAACAGTGCCGATAACTGAGCGGTTACCTTTGCTCTGCGCCTTCATGCCGTTGGATAACTGATAGTCACTGTCAAAGCCATTGAAGCCGCTGATACCTGCATAAGGTGTCACGGTTAATGCGCCGTGCTCGATGTTTTTACCGGCTTTAATGGCCAGACCCAAACCTGTAAACTTCGCGTTGCCTTTTGCTGTGTCTGCACCACGCATCTCCACATTAACATCCTGGCTAAATTGGTTGCCTTTCAGCACGCCGTTAACAAAGTAACCGCTGCGGTGCTGATACAGGGCATAAGCCCCCAGTGCATAGCTATCCACTTTGCCAGAGCTTTGATAATCCGTTTTAATTGATGAATTGCTGTGACTAAAAAAGCCACCCAGTGTCATGCTGCCGTTATCCATCTCGGCGGTTTTATCTGCGCCCAGTGTTACGCCGTTTAAGGTTTGATTAAAGTTGGTCGCGGTACCATTAACCTTAAAACTGTTGTTCAGGTAAGTCAGCCAGATGCCATCTTCATGAGAGAAGGTCGCCAGCCGGTCCAGACGGTTATTCACGGAACTCAGTTCGGCATTAAAAATGACCGGGCTGGTGTTCGCCACTGCCAAAATACCGGCAGTGCTGGCCGTCAGTTTGTGAGTATCGGCCACTAACCGGAAGGTGCCGTTACCATTATCTATCAGGTCGTATTGGTAGTTACCCTGGCTGGTTTTGCGGTTGAGCTTAAAGCTGGCATTACTGCCGTTGCCGGTCTGGATAACATTCAGGTTGGTTGGCGTGGCACCACTGTCCTGAATTTCAATATCAAAGCTGCCGTCAGCTTTACCGATTACCTGAATAGGTGCGCCGGTGGCATTGCTCAGAGTGTTCAGCTTAAAGTGGCCTTTGCCGCTCAGGGTGCCCATTTTCAGTTGGGTATTGCTGGCTACCTGAGTTAAATCGACAGTCCCGCCATTCAGCACCACTGACTTAAAACTGTGGTGCGGGCTTTGCGGTGCAGCAGCGGCACGGGCGATACTGCGCTTAGTGCGCAAACCTGTGGCTTCTTCTGGCTCGGCGGCAAAAAATGTCATCTGCCCAGCCAGAGTCAGGTCGGTATTAGCGGTGTTAGCGCCAGCAGCAATATTGATAATGCTGCTTTTATCCGCCTTCAGCGCACCCGATACCATCGCACTATTAGCGATACTCAGTGCGGATTCATGCAGTTCAGCGCCATTTAATGAGCCGAAAGCTTTCACCATGCCACGGGTTGTTTTTACATCACGGGCCTGAGCGCCGTCCAATAAATCAAAGGAGCCGCCGTGCATAGTCAATGAGTTAATGATACCGCCATCAGCCGCAATGATTTTACCGGCGCTAACCATATTGCTGGCCGTACCGCCATTAACCACTACTGCCTCGCCACCTTTGGCGATATTGGCATTAACGGAAAGGGCATCAGTGCCGTTGACGATAAGTACACCGCCCGTAAGGATGTTTGTCCCGGTGTCAGTACCGGCTTCGTTGTACAACATGCCCGATACCTGAGTGTTGGCCATGTTAGCGTCTTTACTGTTCAGCATCGCCATGGCACGGGTGTTAATCGTCATGCCTTTGGTCTGGGTCTGGTCAGAGATCAGCACCCCTGGATTCAGTGAGTTGGGATCGACAATGTAATCACCACTATACAAGGTGGCTTCGTCACCATAAATCACGGCATTTTCAGAGACGGCGCTGCCGGTCAGAATATATTTGCCGTCAGCTAAGACGACAGTGCCGATATCCGTGCCCGAGTCATTGGTTAGGGTGCCGTTTTCAACGACGGTATTTTCCGCCAGGGAGCCAGTTTCCAGATCTACTTTGCCGTCGTCAGTGATAACACTGCCTTTGGCTACACCACCGGCTAGCACCTTTTGAGTGCCACCGTTAATTTTGGCATCCAGTGTGCTGGCATCTTTCGCTACTGTTAAAGCCTCGTTTTTCGCGGCGGATAAATCGATTTCATCTTGCTCTGTAGCAACCATGCTGCCTTTTGCTTTCTCAAGGTCGCGTTGCACTTTTAATGCGGCATTTCTTGCAGTTTGAGCATCAGCGAGTGTCTGTGCATAGTTATTCTTTTCGTTTTCTGCTGTTTTAAATGCATTTTCCGCGTTGCTGCGTGCAAAAACGGTATCGCCCACTTTGTCAGTTGCGACTTTATAGTCGGCATCGATAGCATTTTTTTGCTGCAATTTAGAGTTTTTTTCTTCTTCAAGTGTGGCGAGTTGTTTGCTTGACTCTTCTAGCAATGCTTGGGCTTCTTTTTGCGCCTGCTTCGCTAATACGATCTCTTTCTGGGCTTGTTCAATGGTTGAATTGTGCTTGATGATTGCATTGCTATGTAACGTTTTATCCGCAATGGCTGCATCAATCTCTTCTTGTGTGTTCTCCATCCGCCAGTTTGTCGTTCTAATGGTTGTTTGTGCGTTGATTAACTTGTCGGCTTCAGCTTTAAACAGACCTTCATACGATTTCTTTTCAGCACTATCAGTGGTGGCTCTGAACTTTTCCAGATAGTCAGCTCTAGCTATCTCTGCCTGCTGACTATCACTTTTAGCTTGCTGTAGAGTTGACTGTAATTGTGCCATCTCGGTAGTTTTTGTATTTAGGGTCTCTTCAGCTTGTTGTAATTTGTTTTCTGCTGCTGCTTTCGCCTTAGTGTTCAAATCCAAAGGCATACTTGCGTTATAGAGTTGGTTATCCGCGTTGTCTTTAATCTGTTGAGCTGAAGCTATCGCCTGTTCTGTGATTGCTTTTTTTTCGTCCAGGGCAGCGATACTGCTTTTGATCTCTTTTGATGATGCCAAGTGATTAGCTAACTGGGCTTTGACCTCATTTTCTAACTGAGTGGCATTGTCCAGTTGTTGTTGTTTCTCTTTTATTTTCACATCCAAGACATCAGCCTTGGCCTTTATACCGGCAAATCTTTTGATTGCTGATTGAGCTTGTTTTTTAGCTTTCTCCATTTCTTCGGTGGCATTAGCTACTGTATCGGTAATGTCTTGTTCTACCGTGGTCACGATATCAACGTCACTGCTATTCGCAATAGGGATACCAGCATTAGCGAAAGCATTACCGGAAACTAAATAAGAGACAATAAGTGATAATGGCAATACACGAGTATGCAATACAGTTTGCTTTTTCATGGTTTCGTTTAATCCTGATTTAAAGATATTAAATATAATAGGGAGGATTGCTTAACAATCGATGCGGCAAAGATATAGGTTAAAAATAACCCACTCAACACGTTGCTCGTGTGCTACAGAATTTGTTTTTTGTATTTAATGTTTTTTTAATATTTTTTTTCAGGATTAATTCTCGATTGTGACATCATGGCTGTTAGTTTTAATGTTGATTAAAATATTGATTTTATTTGTTTATTTTTCATTTCGTGCAGGTGGTTGCTATATCAGAGGTGAAAAGTGTTCTTTCATTTAAGTTCTGTGTCTATATGGAATTAAAAGAACATTAAAAGTGAGCTTTAAAATAAAATCACTGAGGTGTTGTTGTTGATTCAGACATTATTCTCAATAAAACCGAGAATATTTCCTAGAAAGTAATCATGCTGAATCAGTCTTTTTATTTATTAAAAATTACGATGGGGTATTAGTAGGCTATTTTTTCTTAATTAAATATAGAATATTTCCTAGAAAGAAATTTTAACTCTGTGTTTATATTTAGATGCTTATGATGCTGCAAATTACAGGGGGCTTGGGGAAGAACCCGAATCACTTACCGGAGTAAGCTCATCGGGATTGACTGCAACTTCAATTTCTTTGGAGAGGCGAATTACGCTTTTTTATTAGCCAAACGAACTTCAATGGCATCCATCAGCATGCCGGTAATAGAAACATCCGGGAAGGCGGCTTCAATCTCGCGTATACAGGTTGGGCTGGTAACGTTAATTTCAGTTAGACGATCACCGATAATATCCAATCCGACAAAAATCAGGCCTTTCTGCTTCAGCACCGGAGCCACCGCACGGGCAATTTTCCAGTCACTTTCACTGAGTGGGCGAGCTTCACCGCGGCCACCAGCGGCCAGATTACCGCGAGTTTCACCCTGAGCCGGGATACGCGCCAGGCAGTAAGGCACCGGTTCGCCATCCACTACCAACACCCGTTTATCACCCTCTTTAATGGCGGGCAGGAAGTTTTGTGCCATACAGAAGCGGCTACCCAGTTCGGTCAGGGTCTCAATAATAACGGATAGATTAGGATCATCCTGCTTCACGCGGAATATCGACGTACCGCCCATACCATCCAAAGGTTTAAGGATAATGTCGCCATGTTCCTGATGGAATTTGCGGATGTGCTCTTTACTGCGACTCACCAGCGTATCTGGGGTCAGCTCTGAGAACCACGCGGTAAACAGCTTCTCGTTACAGTCGCGCAGACTCTGTGGCTTATTTACCACCAGCGTACCTTTATCTTCCGCGCGTTCCAGAATATAGGTGGCGTAGATGAATTCAGTATCAAATGGAGGATCTTTGCGCATTAAAATGACATCAAGGTCATGCAGCGGCAGATCTTGCTCCGCACCAAAACTGAACCAGCTCTCTTTGTCTTGCTTCACACTCAGCAGGCGGGTGCGGGCGCGACCATCGCCACCACGCAGATAAAGGTCCCCCATCTCCATATAATGCAGTTCCCAACCACGGCGCTGTGCTTCCAACAGCATAGCGAAGCTGGAGTCTTTCTTAATATTAATGGACGAGATTGGGTCCATTACGATGCCGAGCTTGATCATTATTCTCTCCTAATGGGAACGAAATTTATCCCAGATCGCCAAACCGCACCTGCAAAGCAGTGATGGCGGTAAGGGCGGTAGTTTCGGTACGCAAAACGCGCGGTCCTAGCAGGATATCAGTAAATCCAAGGCGCGAGGTCATGGCAATTTCATCAGCAGAGAGGCCGCCTTCCGGGCCAATCAGCAAACGTACTTTATTGAGTGATGCGGGAAGGGTATTAATGCTGTTGCTGGCGCGTGGGTGCAGGTTGAGTTTCAGACTGTCATCTTGCTCCGCGCACCAGTCAGAGAGCTGCATGGCTTCGCGAATTTCTGGCACAGTATTGCGGCCACATTG
This sequence comes from Yersinia alsatica, assembly GCF_902170305.1. Taxonomy (GTDB): domain Bacteria; phylum Pseudomonadota; class Gammaproteobacteria; order Enterobacterales; family Enterobacteriaceae; genus Yersinia; species Yersinia alsatica. The sequence continues at coordinate 293,928 of NZ_CABHWW010000028.1, forward strand.
CTCGCAGGCGGCGATAGCAATCTTTTGCCATTGCTGAATTTTCTTCGCCAGACGTTCGCCATCCAGCTTAACGCCGCAGCGCTCAGAAAACAGCGGAGTAATCACGTTGACACCCAGTTCAATGGATTTTTGTACCGTAAACTCCATTTTCTCCCCGCGGGAAATCACCTGGCCTAAATGCAGATTCAAGGGAGATTCACGATCTTCTTGTTGCCCTTCAGCCAGCCGGACAATCAGGTTTTTTTTATCGACCCGAATGATTTCAGCCGCGAATACCTGATTACTACCATCAAATAATTGCAGGCTTTGTCCTTCGCCCATACGCAGTACGCGGCCCACGTGATTGGCTGCTTCGTCGCTCAGCGCCAGTTCGGTATTTGCCTGCAAAGGCTGCGGATGATAAATGCGGGGTATGCGCATGAGTTAGGTCCCGAAACGAAAATATTGACCAGTATACTAGATTAGCCTTTTTGCTGCTGGCAAGCCTGTTGTACATAAGGGTTATGATTCCCTTGTGCTTTTGCCACTCGCTCGTCACGCTGGCACTCCCATTGAGTGACAGGATACTGACGATTCCAGACATCAAACAGTTTGCTTTGCTGACTGGAAAGCCGCAATTGATATTGGTCGCGCATATAAAAGTAGGTACGTGCTATTGCCCCGCGTGACCGTGCTGGTGGTTCTGCTAGTTTGTTTTTGAAGTCGACCTTCATCTCACATTGACCATATTGGCCATTGCCACCATTCCATTGGGAATACATGAAGTTATTGCGATCACCATTGACCTCGCCAATAGCCGGTTGCAGGTTATGCAAATCAGTTTCTATCTGGCGATAGATCGGATCTTTAGCACAATTCTTGCGCCCACCTTGTTGCCAGCATTGGCGTTGATGGCCAAATTGCCAGGCTGGGACCACGTGCTCCCATTCAATCCGTGCTGCACGTTGGGCATTTTTTCTCGGTTGATAGCCGCAACTTTTCAGGTTTGGAATACCTTTTTTGCCTTGCCAGTCAATCTTGCAGCCGCAATAAAAGCTGCCGGGTGCATCTTGGTTAATTTTCGCGGCGACCGTTTTGGCTTGGGAAAAGTTATTAATGCTTTGGCTGTAGCCAGGGAGAGCCAGCAGTGGGGAGGATAAAACCAGCAAGAACAAAAGTTTGCGTAACATATCTCAAAACAGCCTGATGATGAAAAGCAGGCAGGTTATAGATAATGATTATGGATAGCAAGTTAACGTGCTGTTTTATAACAAGTAACGATAATTACTAACAGTTTTTCACAGCTATAAATTGCAGCTTTTCGCCACATTGTCGGCAGCGATATTCGCTCTCGCCGCGCTGCACTTTATTGTGGCGGCGAATGGTTAAAGCGTGCTGCTGGCATTTGCATTGATAATTGAAGGTCTTACTGCGTACTGAGGTCACTTCAAATTGATGAGTGCGGCTAGCCGGGACTTGCAGTACGTGCTCCATCATCCAGCGCCACTCTTTGCCATGGGGGGCAACACGGCCAAATTGACGATAAACCAGCAAATGTGCCAGTTCATGGGGCACAACTTCATCAATAAAAGGTTGTTGATTTTCTAGTAACAACACGGGGTTAAGGCGAATCTCGAACGATTGCAGATAGGCGCTACCCGCGCTGGTACCACGTTGATGATAGTTGATTTTTGGCTCCGGATAATGGGTGCCAAGATGCTGATTTGCCAGCTGTAATTTATGGCGTAAACAGCGCATAACCGCTTGCTGTAGCGCGATGGGGATTCTTAATGAACTCATATTGCGGAAGAATAAAACGCCAGATATCCAGATGCAAGCGAGTAGACAGGACTATTTTTAGTTGATCATTATATAAAAACATATAATATAAAAATATAGAATGAAAATGAATATCAGAGAAGCAAATGAATGACGATAAAAGAATGAGCATAGATTTGATGAGGCTGGCGGCAGGGCAGGCTTGTGACGTACTGCGAATATTGGCAAATGAGGATCGATTGTTATTGTTATGCCAATTGAGCCAGGGAGAAAAAGCGGTTGGTGAGTTGGAGGCCGCACTAGGCATTCATCAGCCAACTCTTTCGCAGCAGCTTGGTGTGCTGCGTAGTGATGGGTTAGTGAACACTCGCCGAGAAGGCAAACGAATATTTTACTCCATCGCCGACAGCAAAATATTGGCGCTGCTGGAGGTTCTCTATCAGCTTTACTGCCCGCAAGAGAAGGAGGGCGTATGACTATCGATTGGGCCAACTTTACCCCCTATAGCGCATTGGCGGGTGGGGCATTATTGGGCGCAGCTGCAACTATCTTATGGCTCTGGAATGGCCGTATTGCTGGTATTAGTGGCATCTTGGGGGGATTGTTACCGCCAAAACGTGGGGATAATAATGCCTGGCGGGCTGCTTTCATCATCGGCTTGATTATTTCTCCTCTGGTTTATTCACTCTTTGCCGTGCTACCGATTATCCAGATCGAAGCCGACTTGCCCACGCTGGTAGTGGCTGGATTGCTGGTAGGCATCGGAACGCGCTATGGCGCTGGCTGCACCAGTGGGCATGGGGTCTGTGGATTGGCGCGCTTTTCGCCGCGCTCACTGGTCGCGACACTCAGTTTTATGTTCACCGGTTTTGTCACGGTATGGCTGGTTCGCCATCTATTTTCTTAGCTAATAGAATAACTTAGGAAGGGAATATGAATTTATTTTTCTCATTGATGGCTGGGCTAATTTTTGGGCTGGGCTTGATTATTGCGGGTATGGCTAATCCGGCTAAGGTGCTTGGTTTTCTTGATATTAGTGGGGCGTGGGACCCGTCATTGGCTCTGGTGATGGCAGCGGCAGTTGTCGTTGCCACCCTAGGTTTTACTTGGGCTAAAAAGCGCAAAACCAGTTTGCTGGGGCAACCTATTCAGTTACCGATGGCGACAAACATCGATAAACGATTAATTGGCGGCAGTTTGTTATTTGGCATCGGCTGGGGGCTGGCGGGGATATGCCCTGGGCCGGCTTTGGTATTATTGGGGGCAGGGATGTATAAGGGCATCATCTTTGTTGCCGCTATGCTGGCAGGAATGGCGATATTCAGTGCTATCGAGCGCCGACGTCGGACTCAATAGAACCTTAGGGATAAAAAAAACCCGCAATGCGGGTTTTTTATTATTTAAATTCCGACGCTGAAATTTATTTCAAGCCAGCAGCATCACGCAGCAATGCCGCTTTGTCGGTTTTTTCCCAAGGGAAACTTTCACGACCAAAGTGACCATAAGCGGCGGTTGCACGATAGATCGGGTGCAGCAGATCCAGCATTTTGATCAAACCATATGGGCGCAAATCAAAGAACTCACGCACCAATGCAGTCAGTTGATCTGCAGGGATCTTCTCGGTACCAAACGCTTCTACCATGATGGAGGTCGGTTCTGCTACGCCAATGGCGTAAGAGACCTGAATCTCACAGCGGTCAGCCAAGCCAGCGGCCACAATATTCTTAGCAACATAGCGAGCGGCATAAGCTGCTGAGCGGTCAACTTTGGATGGATCTTTACCAGAGAATGCACCGCCACCATGACGCGCCATGCCACCGTAGGTATCAACGATAATTTTACGGCCAGTCAGACCACAGTCACCCATTGGGCCACCGATAACAAAACGGCCTGTTGGGTTGATAAAGTATTTGGTGGCAGACGTAATCCACTCGGCAGGCAGAACCGGCTTGATGATTTCTTCCATCACCGCTTCATGCAAATCTTTCTGATTGATATCTTCTGAATGCTGAGTTGACAGCACTACTGCATCAATACCAACAATTTTGCCGTCGTCATACTGGAAAGTAACCTGGCTTTTTGCATCTGGACGCAGCCATGGCAAGATGCCATTTTTACGTACAGCAGCCTGGCGCTCAACCAAACGGTGAGCATAAGTAATCGGCGCTGGCATTAATACGCTGGTTTCGTTGGTGGCATAACCAAACATCAAACCTTGGTCACCTGCACCTTGCTCCAGTGGGTCCGCACGGTCAACCCCTTGATTGATATCAGGAGATTGCTTACCAATTGCGCTTAAGACGGCACAAGAGTTAGCGTCAAAACCCATCTCAGAATTAACATAACCGATTTCGCGCACAGTACGACGGGTGATCTCTTCGATATCAACCCATGCGTTAGTGGTTACTTCACCGCCAACCAATACCATACCCGTTTTGACATAGGTCTCGCAGGCAACACGTGCTTTAGGATCTTGTTCAAGAATTGCGTCAAGTACCGCATCTGAAATCTGGTCAGCAATTTTATCAGGATGCCCTTCAGAAACCGATTCTGACGTAAATAGGTGTTTAGCCATTATTTTCTTTACCTTGAATACAAGTGAAAAGTCACTGCATAGCATTAAGGGCAGACAACAGAAACCCAAATTTGAACCAGTTTCATGCTGCGTTGCGCCTTACAATGCCCCTTTAGGCAAAGCCTTTAGCAGTCTATCTATCAAGAAGCCTGTTGTATTTACAGCGCAATAGGCATTCTAGCAATTAAAGCGTATGGATGTATTAACATCTGGACGTCTATTTTAGGTCAGCTTTTGCTATTAATGCCAGCCCTTTTTGCATCAAGATATTTCTCGCTTTGATTGTCAGTTGATTTATTTACCGCTTGATACAGTTACAGGCCATTTTCATTTTGCATTTTGCCCGCGTTATAGGTATAAACTGCGCGCGCAGCTTATTTGATACACAATGATGAAGATGGCAGAAGATGACATTAGCTCATTGTTAGATTTTCAGTGTTTTGCACTTAGTGATGAGTTCCCAATGTTTAAGGGGGCGTAATCACAAATAAGCACTGAAATGGCAGCGTCATCGAACTGTTACCTAAATTGTCTATTTATATTAAGTCTTGTCCGTTCAGCTTGAACGGCTTGCGTGGAGGTGGTTGGATTAATGATCCGTTGTCTACTGGTTGCTGCACATCAACAGCTGCGTCGTTCTGACGTTCAATCTCCCCTTGCAACCTTCCTTTCTTGTACGCCATCAACCCGATGTTATACCCACATGGGTGCAACTCAGGATTCGCGGGCGGGTTAATCACTGCCTGAAGCACTGAATCCGACTGGCCTGGCGACTTTGCGGCTAATCCGATTCACAAAATCTCAATACGTATTTACAGTCAAACGTATTCTTCATTTAAACGTGTTTTACCCTGTTGGGTAATGAATAGCTGGGTGATAAACCGCTCGAGAGTCGCGCTTTTTAGCGTAATATTCTGCCAATTTGGCATTCGCGCGGGTTGTCCTTGCTGGTTGTAGCTGCGATAGTGGCTGACTTTATCGTCAGTATCGCAATAGAGGCGAATTATGTCTGATGATAACTTGATTGACCGTCCGTCAGCTGCGGGCGCACATATTTCTTTACGCTCCATGCAGGAGGTTGCCATGAATGATCGTAATGCCAGCAAGATGCTGAGCACGTATAACGTCGCCTACTGGGGTGGCAACTATTATGACGTCAATGAACTGGGTCATATCAGTGTCTGCCCAGATCCCGATGTTCGTGAGGCTCGTGTTGATTTGGCTCAACTGGTCAAAAGAATGCAGCTTGAGCAGGGGCAACGCTTGCCTGCACTATTCTGTTTCCCACAAATCTTACAGCATCGCCTGCGCTCAATTAATGGTGCGTTTAAACGTGCGCGTGAGTCGTTTGGTTATGAAGGCGATTACTTTTTGGTTTACCCAATTAAAGTAAACCAACATCGTCGGGTTATTGAATCTCTGGTTAATTCCGGCGAGCCTTTAGGGCTGGAAGCGGGTTCTAAAGCGGAAATGATGGCCGTTCTGGCGCATGCCGGTATGACCCGCTCAGTTATCGTCTGTAATGGTTATAAAGACCGTGAATATATCCGTCTGGCATTGATCGGCGAAAAACTGGGCCATAAGGTTTATCTGGTTATCGAAAAGATGTCAGAAATCAAAATGGTACTGGAAGAAGCCGAGCGCCTGAATGTCGTGCCACGCTTGGGTGTTCGTGCACGTCTGGCATCACAGGGTTCTGGCAAATGGCAGGCCAGCGGCGGTGAAAAATCCAAATTTGGCTTGTCCGCGACTCAAGTATTGCAGTTGGTGGATATGCTGCGCGAAGCCAACAGTCTGGAAAGCCTGCAATTATTGCACTTCCATTTAGGTTCTCAGCTTTCCAACATCCGTGATATCTCCACCGGCGTGCGCGAATCCGCCCGTTTTTATGTGGAGCTACACAAACTGGGTGTCAATATTCAGTGCTTCGATGTGGGTGGCGGTTTAGGCGTAGATTACGAAGGGACGCGCTCTCAATCAGATTGCTCAGTTAACTATGGCCTGAATGAATATGCCAACAACGTTATCTGGGGTATCGGGGATGCTTGTAATGAACACGGTTTACCGCATCCAACCGTCATTACCGAGTCGGGCCGCGCCGTTACCGCACACCACACTGTGCTGGTTTCCAATGTTATCGGCGTAGAACGCAATGAGTTCAACGAGCCACAACCACCGGCTGCTGATGCGCCGCGCGCACTGGAAAGCCTGTGGGATACCTGGCTGGAAATGCAAGAGCCAGAAAATCGCCGCTCACTGCGCGAATGGCTGCACGATAGCCAGATGGACTTGCACGATGTCCATACTCAGTACGCTCATGGCATGTTGGAACTGACTCAACGCGCTTGGGCTGAAGAGCTATACCTGAGTATCTGCAATGAGATCCAAAAGCAGCTAGATCCGAGCAACCGAGCACACCGGCCAATCATTGATGAGCTGCAAGAACGTATGGCTGATAAGCTGTATGTCAATTTCTCGCTGTTCCAGTCAATGCCGGATGCATGGGGTATCGACCAGCTTTTCCCGGTCTTGCCACTGGAAGGGCTAGATAAGCCACCAGAGCGTCGCGCCGTCTTGCTGGACATCACTTGTGATTCCGATGGCACCATTGACCATTATATTGATGGTGATGGGGTAGCAACCACCATGCCAATGCCGCCGTATGATGCAGAGAATCCGCCGCTGTTGGGCTTCTTTATGGTTGGGGCTTATCAGGAAATCTTGGGCAACATGCACAACCTGTTTGGCGATACCGCCGCTGTCGATGTGTATGTTTTCCCTGATGGTACGGTTGAATTTGAACAGACTGACGAAGGCGATACCGTCGCGGATATGCTGGAATATGTTCAGTTGAACCCAGAAAAATTACTGAAACAGTTCCACGATCAAGTGAAAGAAACCGATCTGGATACCGAGCTCCAGGCTCAGTTTATGGAAGAGTTTGAGTCTGGTTTGTACGGTTATACTTATCTTGAAGATGAGTAAATAAATGATCTCAATGTGGGTATCAATCTGGATACCCACATCTTATTCAATTCTCTCTCTTTTCCCCCTGATAATCGCCCATTCTTGATGACGAATCATTTCGTCAGGCATTGCTATATGCGCTATCCATGCAATGTTCCAATCCATCACAGCATGACCCGGCACTATTATGTGGGGTACTTATCCAGTGCCAGGTAGGATGAGAAAAATAGATTCTTATTGCTTACCTATTAGTCAGCTATCTTTAATCAATATGATATGTCTGCGGAGGTTTAAGTATGGGATGGGTCAGCGTATGCAAAGCATCGTACGTTAAACCAGACTCGCCTTTTTCGGCGAGTGTCGGGGATAAACGTATTGGCGTTTATGTTATTAATGGTGAGTATTTCGCGATGGACGATGTTTGCCCTCATGCCAACGCATTACTTAGCCCGGGTTTTTTTGATGAAGGCACCATTGAATGCTTATTACACGGTGCCGTATTTGATGTGAAAACTGGCAAATGTTTGCGGGAGCCAGGGGATCGCGATTTACAAACGTACCAGGTACGAGTGGATGCCGGACAGATCCAGATTGATCTCAGTGAAAGCTAGGGGGGCTCGAAGGTAAAAATGCCTGCGTTGAGCAGGCAGAGTGAATTTATGCTGATTCAGGTTACTGGCCGCTGGCAATACGCTGGCGGATATGATCCGCGCGGGCCTGTGAGGACGGGTGATCATCAAACATGCTGCTGGTGCGGCCTGCTTCCATGGTTGCCAGTTTTTCAAAACTGGTGACTAACCCTTGCGGATCAATTCCCTGTTTTTTCAGCAGATCGAATGAGTAGTCATCGGCTTCGCTTTCTTGTTTCTGAGAGAATTGCGCGTTAACCAGTTTCTCGCCAATGTCAGCCAACTGAGACTGAGAGAGTTGGCCAGCAATGCCACCGGCGGAGGCGGCCGCAGTGCGCAGGGCGGTAGTACCATAAGCCACTTGCATCGCTTTGCGGGTATGCCCTAATGCTACATGGCCCATCTCATGGCCGAGTACCGCCTCCACTTCATTGTCGGTCATCATATCCATTAGGCCGCTATATACACGGATACAGCCATTTGCCATCGCCCAGGCATTAACCTCTTTAGTGATGTAAACCTTATAGTTGGCTGGCGTGCCATTGATATTGTCACCTAATGCGGCTGAGATTTTTGCTAGGCGTTTGCCGTAGGCACTATCAGCCGAAGCTATCTGGGCCTTCTGATCCATTTCTGCACAAGATTTTTCACTGAGATTTTTTACATCAGCATCACTCAGGGTTGCCGCCTGAAATGCTTGGGCACCGGACTGCATTAAGCCATCGGTATTCATATTCTGGCAGCCGCCAAGCAGCGCCGTAAGGCTCAGTGCAATCATTGAGGTACGAATTTTCATAACACTTTCTTCCTGTGGTTATGCCATTTTTATCATTGGATGGGGCAGTTCTATAAGTGAGGACAACGTATTAACTGTGGTTATCTATTCATGCTTCTCGGCCTATAACCATTTTCACATTCTCACCATCTATTGCATTAATAGCTGTTGAAACGACGGCGGTTGTTCTACTCTGTCGGCAATAGGTCTTGCCCAAAAATGTTGTTGCAAAGTATGGTTTGTACTGGTCTGTTTGCAAAAACGAGCACTTCCAGCCATCGAGCGTTTAACATGCTCATTGTGTGGCTAAAAACGTTGCGAGGTTAACGCGCCTTGGGCGTTACAGCTATAGCTTTATTCTGAAAATCAGCAGATTCCATTGGCCATTAATATGGAAGTTATAGCTCATTTGGTTTTAGTGATTGCCGTTTCAATGCTGAGTCTGAGAAAATGGTAAACTTGAACGCTTTTTTTAATCCGACCTGGAGTAAAACATGTCCTCTCGTAAAGAGCTTGCCAACGCGATCCGCGCACTAAGCATGGACGCAGTGCAAAAAGCGAATTCCGGCCACCCCGGCGCCCCTATGGGTATGGCAGATATTGCCGAAGTTCTGTGGCGTGATTACCTGAACCATAATCCAACCAATCCACACTGGGCTGATCGCGACCGTTTCGTCTTGTCGAATGGTCACGGCTCCATGTTGATCTATAGCTTGCTGCACCTCACTGGCTATGATCTGCCAATGGAAGAACTGAAAAACTTCCGCCAACTGCATTCTAAAACGCCAGGTCACCCTGAATATGGCTATACCGCGGGCGTAGAAACCACCACTGGCCCACTGGGTCAGGGCATCGCCAATGCGGTGGGTTTTGCTATTGCAGAACGTACACTGGCCGCGCAGTTTAACCGCTCAGGCCATGATATTGTCGATCACCACACCTATGCCTTTATGGGTGACGGCTGCATGATGGAAGGGATCTCGCACGAGGTTTGTTCTCTGGCGGGTACCATGAAGCTGGGCAAACTGACCGCTTTCTATGATGACAACGGTATCTCCATCGACGGTCATGTTGAAGGCTGGTTCACTGATGATACTGCTGCCCGTTTCGAAGCTTACGGCTGGCATGTTGTTCGTGGTGTTGATGGTCATAACGCTGATTCCATCAAAGCGGCTATCGAAGAAGCCCACAAAGTTACCGACAAACCATCACTGCTGATGTGCAAAACCATTATCGGTTTTGGTTCACCGAAGAAAGCCGGTACCCATGACTCCCACGGCGCACCATTAGGTGCTGATGAAGTTGCTGCAACCCGTGAAGCATTGGGCTGGAAATACCCGGCATTTGAAATCCCACAGGATATTTATGCTGCATGGGATGCCAAAGAAGCGGGCAAAGCTAAAGAAGCGGCCTGGAACGAGAAGTTCGCTGCTTATGCTAAAGCGTATCCAGAACTGGCTGCTGAATTCAAGCGTCGTGTAAGTGGTGAACTGCCAGCTAACTGGGCGACTGAATCCAAGAAATTTATCGAAGAGTTGCAAGCAAACCCTGCCAAGATTGCTAGCCGTAAAGCATCACAAAATGCACTGGAAGCTTTCGGTAAGGTCTTGCCTGAATTCCTCGGCGGTTCTGCTGACCTGGCACCAAGTAACCTGACTATCTGGTCTGGCTCTAAATCACTGAGCGATGATCTGGCGGGTAACTATATTCACTACGGTGTCCGTGAGTTTGGTATGTCTGCCATCATGAATGGTATCGCGCTGCACGGCGGTTTCATTCCTTACGGCGCAACCTTCCTGATGTTTGTGGAATATGCCCGTAACGCAGTACGTATGGCTGCGCTGATGAAAATCCGCAGCATCTTTGTTTACACCCATGACTCTATCGGTCTGGGCGAAGATGGCCCAACCCATCAGCCAGTTGAGCAGATGGCAAGCTTGCGTGTCACACCAAACATGAGCACTTGGCGTCCATGTGACCAGGTTGAGTCTGCGGTAGCATGGCAGTACGCCTTGGAACGTAAAGATGGCCCAAGCGCGCTGATCTTCTCCCGTCAGAACCTGGCACAACAGCCACGTACAGCTGAGCAGTTAGCGAACATTTCTAAAGGCGCTTACGTGCTGAAAGATTGTGCGGGTCAGCCAGAATTGATCTTTATTGCTACTGGCTCTGAAGTTGAACTGGCGGTTGCTGCTGCCGATCAACTGACTGCTGCTGGTCGTAAAGTGCGTGTTGTCTCTATGCCATCCACCGATGCATTCGACAAACAAGACGCGGCTTACCGTGAATCTGTATTGCCATCAGCGGTTAGCGCTCGCGTTGCTGTTGAAGCGGGTATTGCTGATTACTGGTACAAATATGTTGGCCTGAATGGCGCAGTTGTGGGTATGACCACCTTCGGTGAGTCTGCTCCAGCGGAATTGCTGTTCAAAGAGTTCGGTTTCACCGTCGAAAATGTGGTGGCGAAAGCTCAGGCGTTGTTGAAATAAGCCGCAACGCGACCAACACCTGCTGTAGCTTTAAGTAAGAAGCTATAGTCGGGTGTAAATGGTGATGATAATCCCGGTAATACACCTGTTAAAAGACTGCTTCGGCAGTCTTTTTTTTCACCAATTGATGGATGAATTGTGCCCTTTATCAGGCAGATATTCCTTTTATGATTAGTTTGGTTTATTCTGGCTGAAGCGTTTCAGTCATAATTCAGTTTCCATTTCAGCTCATTTCGCTGAGGAAAAAGCCGGGAGTATTCTGGCTGAATTGTGATAAGACGATTAACATCTTAGGGTGCGCTGAAGTACGCTATGGGGTTGCATGATAATAACCAGAAACAGGGAGTAGCATGACAATCCGTATAGCGATAAATGGCTTTGGCCGTATTGGTCGTAGCGTTTTACGCGCATTGTATGAATCAGGTCGCCGGGCAGAAATTTCAGTGGTTGCTATTAATGAGTTGGCTAATGCAGAAGGGATGGCCCATCTGTTGAAGTATGACTCCAGCCATGGGCGGTTTGCTTGGGATGTTCGTCAGGAATGTGACAAATTATACGTCGGGGACGATATTATCCGGCTGATACATCAGCCAGAAGTTGAGCAGTTACCCTGGGGTGAGTTAGGAATTGATGTTGTTCTGGATTGTAGCGGTGTGTATGGCAGCCGTGCAGATGGCGAGGCGCATTTAACCTCCGGTGCCAAAAAGGTACTGTTTGCCCATCCCGGTGGTCATGATTTGGATGCTACGGTGGTTTATGGTGTTAATCATCAGGATTTACAGGCAGAGCATCGAATTGTTTCCAACGCTTCCTGTACCACGAACTGTATTATTCCTATTATTCAGTTGTTGGATGTGGCTTATGGCATTGAATCCGGCACTGTTACCACTATTCATTCATCAATGAATGACCAGCCGGTTATTGATGCTTATCATCAGGATTTACGTCGTACCCGAGCAGCAAGTCAGTCAATTATCCCGGTTGATACCAAACTGGCAGCAGGGATTACCCGTATTTTTCCGAAGTTTTGCGACAGGTTCGAAGCTATCTCGGTGCGGGTGCCTACAATCAATGTCACGGCGATCGATTTAAGTGTCAGCGTGACAAGCCCAGTTGGCGTGGCTGAGGTTAACCAGCTTTTGCAAAAGGCAGCAAGAGGTTCATTTCGTGGTATAGTTGACTATACGGAATTACCATTGGTGTCGACGGATTTTAACCATGATCCGCACAGTGCTATTGTCGATTGTACTCAGACAAGGGTCAGTGGGCAGCACCTGATTAAGACGTTGGTATGGTGCGATAACGAATGGGGTTTCGCCAATAGAATGTTGGATACGACATTGGCGATGGCCAGAAGTGGTTTCTAGTATGGTATGTTAACGTGTTGTTTTTCCGTGATTTATTGCGGTTTCTACAACGTTGATGTGCAGCTTATGCAACTTTAAAGAGAATCAACAAGAGGATTCACCATGTCTGTAATTAAGATGACCGATCTGGATCTGGCAGGCCTTCGCGTGCTGATCCGTGCGGACCTCAATGTTCCGGTAAAAGATGGCAAAGTGACTTCTGATGCGCGTATCCGTGCATCTCTGCCGACCATTGAGGCGGCACTGAAGCAGGGCGCTAAAGTAATGGTTACCTCTCACCTGGGTCGCCCGACCGAAGGCGAGTACAACGAAGAGTTCTCCTTGCTGCCAGTGGTTAACTACCTGAAAGACAAATTGTCTGCTCCGGTACGTCTGGCGAAAGATTATCTGGACGGCGTTGAGATTGCAGCTGGCGAGTTGGTTGTTCTGGAAAACGTTCGCTTTAACAAAGGCGAAAAGAAAGACGACGAAACTCTGTCCAAGAAATATGCCGCACTGTGTGATGTGTATGTAATGGATGCTTTTGGTACTGCTCACCGCGCACAAGCTTCTACTCACGGTGTTGGTAAATTTGCGCCTATCGCCTGTGCTGGCCCGCTGTTATCAGCAGAACTGGAAGCCTTGGGTAAAGCACTGGGTAACCCAGCGCGTCCAATGGTTGCTATCGTTGGTGGTTCTAAAGTTTCTACCAAACTGACTGTGTTGGGTGCGTTGTCTAAAATTGCAGACCAACTGATTGTTGGTGGCGGTATCGCCAATACCTTCGTTGCCGCTCAAGGCAACAATGTGGGTAAATCTCTGTATGAAGCAGACCTGATTCCAGAAGCTAAACGTCTGTTAGAAACTTGCGATATCCCAGTCCCTACCGATGTTCGTGTTGCTACCGAGTTCTCTGAAACTGCAGCTGCAACACTGAAACCTGCTAACCAAATCAAAGATAATGAGCAAATTCTGGATCTGGGCGACGAATCTGCGGAACGTCTGGCTGAGATCTTGAAAAACGCCAAAACCATTCTGTGGAATGGTCCAGTGGGTGTATTCGAGTTCCCTAACTTCCGTAAAGGGACCGAGATTGTGGCTCGCGCCATCGCAGAGAGCGAAGCATTCTCTATCGCCGGCGGTGGTGACACTCTGGCAGCAATCGACTTGTTCGGCATTGCTGACCAAATCTCTTACATCTCTACCGGCGGCGGTGCTTTCCTTGAGTTCGTAGAAGGGAAAAAACTGCCAGCGGTTGTGATGCTGGAAGAGCGCGCTAAGCAGTAATTTAGATAACGGGGGGCGAGAGCCGCCCGTTTCGCTTTTAGCTCATCGCCTGCGGGCTTTGAGTTGTGCGAAAACCGATTTACATTTAGGGCCTATCCTCCCGGATAGCTGCTATCTTCAGTCGACGAAACAGGACAACGTACATGTCTAAAATTTTTGATTTCGTAAAACCAGGTGTCATCACAGGTGATGACGTGCAGAAAGTGTTCGCGGTAGCAAAAGAAAATAACTTTGCTCTGCCAGCAGTTAACTGTGTCGGCACCGACTCTATCAACGCAGTGCTGGAAACAGCAGCCAAAGTGCGTGCGCCAGTTATCGTTCAGTTCTCTAACGGTGGTGCAGCATTCATCGCAGGTAAAGGCGTGAAAACTGACGTGCCACAAGGCGCGGCAATTCTGGGCGCTATTTCTGGTGCGCACCATGTACATCAGATGGCTGAGCACTATGGTGTTCCCGTTATTCTGCATACCGACCATTGCGCCAAGAAATTGCTGCCATGGTTAGACGGTTTGTTGGATGCAGGCGAGAAACATTTTGCTGCCACTGGCAAACCACTGTTCTCTTCTCACATGATCGACCTGTCTGAAGAGTCCCTGGAAGAAAACATCGAAATCTGTAGCAAGTACCTGACTCGTATGTCAAAACTGGGTATGACGCTGGAAATCGAACTGGGTTGTACTGGTGGTGAAGAAGATGGCGTAGATAACAGCCATATGGATGCATCTTCCCTGTATACTCAGCCGCAAGACGTTGATTACGCTTACGAAAAACTGAACGCAATCAGCCCACGTTTCACTATCGCTGCTTCTTTCGGTAACGTACATGGTGTTTACAAACCAGGTAATGTGAAACTGACCCCAACTATTCTGCGTGATTCTCAGGATTATGTTTCTAAGAAACACAATCTGCCGCACAACAGCCTGAACTTCGTGTTCCATGGCGGTTCAGGTTCTACTGCTGCTGAAATCAAAGAAGCAGTAAGCTACGGCGTAGTTAAAATGAATATCGACACCGATACCCAGTGGGCAACATGGGAAGGTATTCTGAACTACTACAAGAAGAACGAAGGCTATCTGCAAGGCCAACTGGGTAACCCAGAAGGTGCTGACAAGCCGAACAAGAAATACTACGACCCACGTGTGTGGTTGCGTTCTGCCCAGACTAGCATGATTACCCGTCTGGAATTGGCATTCAAAGAACTGAACGCAGTCGACGTACTGTAATTCAGCTTAGCTTTGACTGACCTAAAAGGCCCTACGGGGCCTTTTTCCGTTTTGTCAGTAAATTGAAGATTCTTTATGTTTGCTCGTCTTTACATCAGCGGCTTATCGAGTTTTTGAGCCAAAGCAATTAATGCCTTCATTTGATCGTCGGTCTGTACCATATACGGCCCACCTTGTTCTCGCAGGGTTTTAATGATTAATTCCAGGCTTTGTGATGATTCTGGGTTGATCAATTCCATCGCGGCGATAAGTTGCCCGGTACGCCCAACACCGGCACTACAATGAATTACTGGAAGTGCTTTATATTCAGCTTTAACCGCTCTACTGGCGAATCCCTCTTTTTCCGGATTAGCATAAAAATTAAACTTATCATCGTGTAACTCAACGATACGTTTCGCCAGTGTCACCATTTCATTAGCAGGTAATGCTGTTTTATCCTTCCAATCAGTAATGTGAATAACTGGAACTGCAATCTTGAGTTTTGGGTGTGATTCATCATAAGGTATTTTGATTGTATAACCTTCGGCACCAGGGTGTATTTCAGTCCGAATATCTATCTCGTAAGAGGCATCCTTTTCCACTGTTTTAAAGTAAGGGGGATAAGGTTTTGGTTTAATATTGTCATTGCTAAATATATTTTCCTCACCGATTACCACCAATATTGTTGCTCGCCTTTCTCCCAACATCTCAATATATGGAGTAACCGATTGTTTTGTCGGATATTGGCTACGTATCACCCCCTTATCTGTTCCTAGCTCTATATGGTTAGCGGGTAGAGCAGTATTGTTAGGTGCCATGATAGCGGTTGTTTTCGGTGTGGTAATGTCTCTATATCTTTGATTCTCTTTGGGTATTATTGCTTGATTACTCTCTTCCCATATTAATCCCTGCTGATGGATTTTAAGCGACTCCAGGAGCTTTTCGGCGTCTGTTTGGGGCTGACTATCTTTAATAGGATTCAAGTTGAGGGTAAGGTGGGATGGTCTAATTCTAGGCATGGATTTTCTCTCAATGAGTGAATAGGATGACCTACCCCCCTCATGCTAAATCTGTCCAGCTAATGTTTATTCTATAAATATTCTATTTTTTCTATGGGTTGAAAATTTGCTGATACAGCTTCAAGCAGGAATATTGATATTTATTTATTACTATCAAAATTGGCAACACATCCTATTGTTCGTTACCCTAAACGGGTATGACTGCCATATTAGTCATCAATTGGTGGTAATTTTTGCGTAATCTCCCCTGCGGGGAATTTTTTGTAGGATGGTTAAAATGGAAGAGTTAAATGTAGTTGATAGTATTAATGAGGCCAGCTCTTGGTTTATCAATAATCAGGATTTGCTGATTCAATATGCCGTCAATCTGGTTGCTGCGCTGTTGATCCTGGTTGTCGGGTCGATCATTGCCAAGATCGTCTCTCGCATGCTTGGCCGGGTCATGAAATTACGTGGTATTGATGTCACGGTTGCTGATTTTCTGGCGGCCATGGTGCGCTACAGTATTCTGGCCTTTACCATTGTGGCGGTGCTTGGCCGTCTTGGTGTGCAAACCGCCTCGGTGATTGCAGTCATCGGCGCCGCGGGCTTGGCCGTCGGTTTGGCGCTGCAAGGCTCGCTGTCCAACTTTGCTGCGGGTGTGTTGCTGGTGGCCTTCCGTCCGTTTAAAGCGGGTGAGTATGTCGATCTGGGCGGTGTTGCCGGTACTGTGGTGCAGGTGCAGATTTTCTCAACCACTCTCCGCACCGTAGACGATAAAATCATCGTGGTACCAAATGGCAAAATTATTGCCAACAACATCATCAATACCAGCCGTGAACCGAACCGCCGTACCGATATGGTGGTTGGTGTGGCTTATGATGCTGATATTGATGTGGTGAAAAAAGTATTGGGCGACATAATCGCCGCTGATTCACGCATCATGCACGACAAAGGGGTGACGATACGTCTGAATGAGATGGCACCTTCATCATTGAACTTCACCGTGCGTGTCTGGACCACCAATGGCGATGCAATGGATGTGTATTGGGATCTGATGGAGAATTTCAAACGCGCGCTGGATGCTAATAAAATTGGTATTCCTTACCCGCAGATGGATGTGCATTTGCATCAGGTAGCAACCGCTGAATCTAATAAGCCAGCATAAAATAAATGATGTTGATACGGGCTGCCATTGGGCCCGTTTCTCTTATTTTCGTCCCTCTCATCGCCCCCTATTTACTAATTATTAGTTTTACTTATAGTTGATAAGAAATATCAATTTCCTCTGATGATCATCTCCCCGTAATATGCTGCTAATTGCTTTCCTATTCCCTCGGTTAATACTGAGGATTATCCAAAGGTAACAGTATGTTAGCCGTCTATTTGCAAGGTTTTGCTCTCAGTGCCGCCATGATTTTGCCCCTTGGGCCACAAAATGCCTTTGTGATGAATCAGGGAATTAAGCGGCAACACCATTTAATGAGTGCCGGGCTTTGTGCTCTCAGTGACATCATCTTGATTTGCGCCGGTATTTTTGGTGGCAGTGCTTTACTGAGCCGCTCACCATTGCTGCTGGCGCTGGTAACTTGGGGCGGAGTCGCATTCCTGCTGTGGTATGGCTGGGGAGCACTGTTAGCCGCCTGGCGGGGGGATAATACCGCCTCCTCTGCTGCCGCTGGTGCTCAGGGGCGCTGGCGCATCATCGTGACACTATTAGCAGTAACCTGGCTCAATCCACATGTTTATCTTGATACCTTTGTGGTGTTGGGGAGCCTCGGAGGTCAGCTACTGCCTGATGTTCGGCCTTGGTTTGCGTTTGGTGCCGTAACTGCCTCTGTTACTTGGTTTTTTGCACTGGCTCTGCTGGCAGCGTGGTTATCACCGTGGCTGAACCGCCCGACGTCACAGCGAGTGATTAATCTGCTGGTGGGCGGCGTGATGTGGTTTATTGCGTTTCAGTTAGCGCGTCAGGGATTAAATCTGTGAGTTTTTATCACTAATCTGAATCCCATGATTCCCAAGATATGCTACGGTTGATGTGTTATTTCAGGTTACTGACGGCAAATGAATCAGGTTGCCAATGAGATACAAGTGAGTGTAATTAACTGCAAATGTGTTTGTGACTAATTGAATTCACTGGTTATCTAACCGCAGCAGATTTATTTGTCATGCGTATTTTAGGAGGCTCCGTGAAGTTGAAGACATTGGCTTTGGCCGCAATGATGGGATTAGGGACGTTACCTTTGGCGCTACAAGTTCAAGCCGCCGAAGTGCCAGAAGGGCCGCATGTTGTCACCTCCGGTACTGCCAGTGTGGATGCGACTCCGGATATTGCCACTATCGCAATTGAAGTTAGCGTATCTGCCAAAGATGCCGCTGATGCTAAAAAGCAGGCGGATACCCGCGTGGCGCAATATTTTGATTTCCTGCGTAAAAGTGGCATTGATAAGAAAGATATCAATGCTGCCAATATCCGTACCCAGCCTGAATACGATTACCAGAAAACCGGTGAAGCGGTATTGAAAGGCTACCGTGCAGTGCGTCAGGTTCAGGTAACACTGCGCCAGCTTGATAAATTGAATGAGTTACTGGATGGGGCACTAAAATCGGGTCTTAATGAGATTCGAGCCGTAGAGCTTGGTGTTGCTAATCCAGAGACTTACCGTGAGCAAGCACGTAAAAAAGCTATCGAGAATGCGATTAGCCAAGCGGGCTCTTTGGCTGAAGGATTTAAGGTCAAGCTGGGGCCGGTGTACAGCATTCGTTATCATGTAGCTAACTACCAGCCAATGCCGGTAGCGCGGATGTTTAAGAGTGCCGAAGCTGCACCGGCAACGGATGCCGCTCAAACTTACGAACAGCAGACCATCCATTTTGATGATCAGGTTGATGTGGTGTTTGAGCTACAAACCAGCGCCAGTGCTCCGGCCGCCGCTAAATAAGCTAGTCTTGTCGTAAAACCTGACGCCCGTAAGATAATAGGGCGTCAGTGACTTTTCTCATTGTCCGGCTTTCCGGCGCAAATCGGTGCCAGAACAGCATGCGCCGCTGTAATAGCCCCGGCGTTAAATTAATCAGTTCCCCGGATGCCAGCTCTTTTTCGATTTGCAGATGCGGGATCATACAGCAGGTGGTGCCTTGCCTTGCCAACTGCACAAAGGCTTCCGACGAGTTAACAATATGGCAGGGCACACTGCCCGGCGATAAATCGAAATTCTGCTGTAAAAACGCCTGATGCATATCATCCAGATGGTCAAAAGCGACCGCTGGTGCTTTCAGCAGTGCCGAGCGCGTGACGCCGTTGGGGAAATATCGCTCAGCGAAGGGTTTGGATGCAACAAACAGATAATCCAGCGCGCCCAGTTGATCGACCAAACAGCTCGGCAGGGGCTGAGGTTGGATACTAACTGCGCCCACGACTTCGCCACGACGTAGCCGCTCTTGGGTTCGGGTTTCATCTTCAACTTGCAGATTGAGCCGAATCGGAGAGTCTGCCAGCACCGGTTTCAATGCCGGAAGCAGCCAGGTTGCCAAACTGTCGGCGTTGACCGCCAATGACAGCAATAGCGGAGTATCGCCGCCACTGTCATTACCAAGCCACTCTTCTTCCAGCAGTTCAACCTGATGCAATAAAGCGAGCAGTTTCTGGCCTTGTTCCGTCGGGCGCGGTGGCACTGTGCGCACCAGTAGTGGCTGACCGAACAGATTCTCTAACTGCTTAATGCGTTGAGATACTGCCGATTGGGTGATACAGAGTTTTTGTGCCGCGCGTTCAAAACCGCGTTCACGGATCACCGCGTCCAGCGCTTGTAGCGTACGGTAGTCTGGGCGTTTCATCGGAGTCATCTCTCCAAATATTAAGTTAATAAGGCACTATGCCACATTTTGATCATTTTTCTATGCCCGAATACCTCGGTACCCGCCACAAATAAACCGGCATAACTGTGATCCAGCTAAAATTAACCGTCCAGTAAGTGGGCTTTATTGCGAAGATTTCTGGTGTATATGCTCTATAATGACTTCAGGTTTTCTTTCATATCAAGGCGCGAACTTACCATGACTCAGGATGAACTTAAAAAAGCAGTGGGCTGGGCAGCATTAGATTACGTCAAACCTGGCACTATTGTTGGGGTTGGCACCGGCTCAACCGCAGCGCATTTTATTGATGCTCTTGGCTCTATCAAAGGTCAAATTGAAGGGGCGGTTTCCAGCTCTGACGCCTCTACCGCCAAACTGAAAAGTTACGGTATTCAGGTATTTGATTGCAACGAAGTCGATGCACTGGATATCTATGTTGATGGTGCCGATGAAATTAACGGTCAGATGCAGATGATTAAAGGCGGTGGTGCAGCACTGACCCGCGAAAAAATTATTGCCGCCATTGCCCGTAAGTTTATTTGTATCGCTGATGCATCCAAGCAAGTTGATGTATTGGGTAAGTTCCCGCTGCCGGTCGAAGTCATCCCAATGGCCCGTTCTTATGTGGCCCGCGAACTGGTTAAATTGGGTGGGCTACCTGAATATCGCCAAAATGTTCTGACCGATAACGGCAACGTTATTTTGGATGTACATAATTTGACGATTTTGGATGCTATCGCGTTAGAAAATAAAATTAATGGTATCGCTGGAGTGGTCACTGTTGGGCTATTTGCCAACCGAGGTGCTGATGTGGCACTGATTGGTACCGCCGAAGGTGTTAAGACCGTGGTCCTCAAGTAATCGGCTAAACCTTGTTCAGGGTGTGGTTTATTGACTTCACCCTGATAATTTTTGCCTTTAAATATCTTTTCTTAAAATGGTTAAATTTGGTGATATATATCACATTTACTCATTTCATTTTCTTAACCTGCCATTAACTCTCTTCCAGCCAGTTTTTTATTCCATAAATTAACATTTGCACTGTTTGTTATGCTGATAGGCAAGCAATCGTTTGTATTGCCGCCCGCGTAATATTTGTTATGTTGACAGGGTGCTGACCGGATTCATTCGATATCGGCAGCCACATCTGAAGTCTGAAAATAGGGTCGGGGACATGGCAAAAGTATCACTGGAGAAAGACAGAATTAAGTTTCTGTTAGTGGAAGGGGTGCACCAGAGCACGGTTGATAATCTGCGTGCGGCCGGTTATAGCAATATTGAATATCATAAAGGTGCCTTAGACACCGAATCACTGAAAGAATCTATTCGTGATGCTCACTTCGTCGGGATTCGATCGCGCACGCATCTGTCCGAAGAAGTTTTTGCTGCAGCAGAAAAATTGGTTGCAGTAGGTTGTTTCTGTATCGGTACCAATCAGGTTGATTTAAAAGCGGCTACCAAACGCGGTGTGCCGGTATTCAATGCGCCTT
Source organism: Yersinia alsatica (assembly GCF_902170305.1). Classification (GTDB taxonomy): domain Bacteria; phylum Pseudomonadota; class Gammaproteobacteria; order Enterobacterales; family Enterobacteriaceae; genus Yersinia; species Yersinia alsatica. The sequence goes on from NZ_CABHWW010000028.1 coordinate 315,305, forward strand.
TCTCCAATACCCGTTCGGTAGCCGAAATGGTGCTGGGCGAGTTACTGCTGATGTTCCGCGGCATTCCCTCCGCTAACGCCAAAGCACATCGTGGCGAGTGGAATAAGCTGGCGGTAGGCTCCTATGAAGCCCGTGGCAAGAAACTGGGTATCATTGGCTATGGTCATATCGGTACTCAGCTGGGTATTCTGGCTGAAAGTGTTGGTATGAAAGTATTCTTCTACGATATCGAGAATAAACTGTCGTTAGGGAATGCCCAGCAGGTTCGCCACCTGTCAGACTTACTGAATATGAGTGATGTGATTAGCCTGCATGTGCCGGAAAATCACTCGACTAAAAATATGATTGGCCCTGAGCAGTTGGCACTGATGAAGCCGGGCGCGATGCTGATTAACGCCTCTCGCGGTACCGTGGTTGATATCCCTGCGCTGTGTGATGCATTGGCCAGTAATCATTTGGCTGGCGCGGCAATTGATGTTTTCCCTGAAGAGCCAGCAACCAATAAAGACCCGTTCAATTCACCATTGTGCGAGTTTGATAATGTATTATTGACTCCGCATATCGGTGGTTCCACTCAGGAAGCACAGGAAAATATCGGTGATGAAGTGGCCGGTAAACTGGCGAAATATTCTGACAACGGCTCAACGCTGTCGGCAGTTAACTTCCCAGAGGTTTCACTGCCAGCTCACGGCGATAATACCCGCCGCCTGTTGCATATCCATGAGAACCGCCCTGGCATTCTGACCAGCATCAACAAAATCTTTGCTGAGCAGAACGTCAACATCGCCGCACAGTATCTGCAAACCAGTGCTGAAATCGGCTATGTGGTTATCGACGTTGAAACTGATGATGCAGAAAATGCAGAAAAAGCCTTGCAGGCAATGAAGGCTATTCCAGGGACGATTCGCGCACGTTTGCTTTACTAATATACCCTTCGCCCTTGGTGTTTGCAGCTTGGCTGCAACGTCAATGATATTGGGTATGTCTATGTTGTGCGGTTCAGAAATGACTAAACACTCGGTGATTATAAAATACCGGGTGTTTTTTTATGCTGAAAATTCCCGCTCACCACTGCCAGACTTTTTCCGGCGTCACTATCTCTGGCAGCGGCACGTCCCAATATTCACTCGGTAAATGCGCTACTCGCTGGCAATCATGGGCCAGACCAATAGGATAGGGGCCGCCGTGCTGCCAGTGCTGTAGCGTGCGGTCATAGAATCCTCCACCCATACCCAAACGTTGCCCATGGTGGTCAAACGCCACTAGCGGGGTTATCACCACATCTAGCTGGTTTAAGGGCAGAACGTCGCGCACATCTAATTGAGGCTCAAGGATTTTCAGGCGATTACGCACAAGCTGACTATCGGGGCGATAGTTGAGAAATAACAGATTGCCGGGGCTAAAAGGATGAAGAACAGGGAGGTAAACCCGCTTTTTCTGCTGCCACAATAATTCGATAAGTGGGCCAGTATCCAGTTCACCATCAAAAGAGAGGAAGACGGCAACAGTATTGGCTTGCTGAATTTTATTGTGGGAAGCGATATGTTTGGTGGCAAGATGAGCAGAATGTTGTTGTTGCTCGGGAGTCAAAAGACGCCGACGCTCACGAATTTCACTGCGAATTTTTTGCCGTTCAAGGGCGTGTTGCGGATTCAAAGGCATGTCATCAACTTATACCCGTTATACTTCAAGTTGCATGTGCGTTGGCTGCGTTCAATCACCCGAATCACTTACTCATGTAAGCTCACCGGGACTCGCTCACGTGCCGCCTTCCTGAAACTCGAATTATTTAGGGTATGGAAAACATGCAGGTTGAGACAAGTAAGAAGAAAACTGCTTGTATCAAAAACAAACGCAATAACCAAAAAATACCGGTTACAGGATAAGAAAGGGATCTCCGAGATGCCGCCGCAGGCTGTAACCCTTGAACCCATGGTTCAAGGTGAACGCAGCGTCGCAACCTTAAGGCTTCTCGGCGGACCGAGCATGCGCACCGGTTACGGAGGCACTACATTCTGTTGGTATTAAATATCGGCTCAGGGGACTGGCCCGCTGGCAAACACCTCAGAGAAATTCTTTACTCACTGCTGAATCTATCACTCAACAGAGATTTATTCAAACTGTGCATCCTGACGTTCAGAGATGCGACCCTGTTCAAGCAATGCCTGTTCAATGGTCTGTTGTAGCATCCGTATACGTTGCTCCATATTGGAGGCATAGTCACGGGTTTTCAATCTTTCCTGAGCCAATTCGTGACATACGTTCAATGCCGCGATGAAAACTAACTGCTCAGTATTGGTGACTCTAGTGCGAACTTTCAGATCTTGCAACCGTTGGTTAAGATCTTCTGCTGCCATGTTCAACGCATCTTGTTGTTCTGGCGGACAATTAACTCTTAACGAGCGACCAAAAATTTGAATATCTACCGGTTGTGCAGACATGCGACCTTCCTGACTAATTTCGCGCCAGCCCTGAAAAACAGAGGCAAATTGCTTGTAGCTGCAAAGCGGGCGTCACTATATATACCTCGATACCAAGATACAACCCCTTTTATCCCCACCATCTTTCAAATTGCAGCTGTGCTGGCCGCTCTCAATCACCCGAATCACTTACTGATGTAAGTTTATGCGGATTTTTGTGTTTGCCGCCTTCCTGCATCTTGAAATCTATAGGGTATATAGCGTTGCGTTTTCTGGTATAGCGACCTTTCTTGGTGGTAGCATAACACGAACTTATCCTGCCAACGATGACCAATACGCATGTCTATAGAGAATACATTACCAACTTACCAATCACTTGCCCTGGCATTAAACCAACAAGCAGTGGCATTAACCCCTGCTGAAATGCATGGCCTGATCAGCGGCATGCTCTGCGGTGGCAGTAAAGACAATGGCTGGCGCACAATGGTGCATGACCTGACCAACGAGGGTGTGGCCTTCTCACAGTCGCTGGATTTGCCGTTACAACAGTTACATGAAGCAACACAAGAAGCACTGGAAAACGAAGGTTTTATGTTCCAGTTGTTGATCCCCGAAGGGGAAGAGATTACGGTTTTTGACCGTGCTGATGCATTATCGGGCTGGGTAAACCATTTCCTGCTAGGGCTTGGAATGTTGCAGCCGAAGTTGGCACAAGTGAAAGATGAAGTGGGTGAAGCCATTGATGATTTGCGTAATATCGCTCAGCTAGGATATGACGAAGATGAAGATCAGGAAGAGCTGGCCCAATCGTTGGAAGAAGTTATCGAGTATGTGCGTGTCGCGGCTATTTTATGCCATATAGAATTTACTCAAGAGAAGCCGACAGCCCCAGAGATTCGTAAGCCGACATTACACTAAACGAGCTAGTATGATGTTTTGAATGATGAAAACCGGATATTTCAGGAGGGTGTAATGACTCAGCAAGAATACCAGAACCGTCGTCAGGCGCTGTTGGCGAAGATGGCCCCGGGCAGTGCAGCCATTATTTTTGCCGCACCAGAGGCCACACGCAGCGCGGATTCTGAATATCCTTATCGGCAGAATAGCGATTTTAGTTATCTGACCGGCTTCAATGAACCAGAAGCTGTGCTGATTCTGGTGAAAAGTGATGAGACTCATAACCACAGTGTGCTGTTTAACCGGGTGCGGGATTTAACCGCAGAAATCTGGTTTGGTCGCCGCTTAGGGCAAGAGGCTGCTCCCGCTAAATTGGGGGTCGATCGCGCCTTACCTTTTGACGAAATCGACGAACAACTCTATTTGCTGCTTAATCGCCTTGATGTGATTTATCACGCGCAGGGCCAGTATGATTATGCTGATAAAATTGTGTTCGCCGCACTGGAAAGATTACGTAACGGTTTTCGTAAAAATCTGCGTGCACCCGCAACGTTAACTGACTGGCGGCCATGGCTGCATGAGATGCGTTTGTTTAAGTCAGAAGAAGAAATCGCGGTGATGCGCCGCGCCGGTGAAATCAGTGCGATGGCCCACACCCGCGCGATGGAAAGATGCCGCCCGGGTATGTTTGAGTACCAACTGGAAGGGGAGATTCTGCATGAATTTACTCGCCATGGTGCGCGCTATCCGGCGTATAACACGATAGTCGGTGGTGGCGAAAACGGCTGTATTTTGCATTACACCGAAAATGAGTGTGAACTGCGCGACGGTGATCTGGTGTTGATTGATGCGGGCTGTGAATATCAAGGCTATGCCGGTGATATCACGCGCACTTTCCCGGTTAACGGCAAGTTCACCCCAGCACAGCGCGAGATTTACGACATTGTACTGGCATCTATCAATAAATCACTCGAATTGTACCGGCCGGGGACCAGCATCCGCGAAGTTACGGCGCAGGTGGTGCGCATTATGATTACCGGCTTGGTTAACTTGGGCATCCTGAAAGGTGATGTTGAACAGCTAGTGACTGATCAGGCGCATCGGCCATTCTTTATGCATGGCTTGAGTCACTGGTTGGGGCTGGATGTACATGATGTTGGCGATTATACCAACAGCGATCGCGGGCGTATTCTTGAACCCGGTATGGTGCTGACCATTGAACCTGGCCTGTATATCGCGCCGGATGCCGATGTTCCGCCACAATATCGCGGCATTGGCATCCGTATTGAAGATGATATCGTGATTACCGCCGACGGTAACGAAAATCTGACTGCCAGTGTGGTTAAAGATCCCGATGCTATTGAAGCACTTATGGCGGTGGCGAGATAACTGATGAGCGTGATAATTGTCGGTGGCGGTATGGCTGGCGCGACATTAGCGCTGGCTATTTCATCCCTTACAAAAGGGGCGGTGCCGGTGGCACTGGTTGAAGCTCAACAGCCGGATAACCGGCAGCATCCGGGCTTTGATGCCAGAGCTATCGCGCTGGCGCAAGGGACATGCCAGCAGCTCGATAGCATTGGTATCTGGTCGGCGTTGGCAGACTGCGCGACCGCCATTAAACATGTTCACGTCAGTGACAGCGGTCATTCCGGTTTTGTGAATTTACAGGCGCAAGATTATCGCGTTCCGGCATTGGGGCAGGTGATTGAGTTGTTTGATGCCGGAAAACGGCTATTCGCTTTGTTACAGCAAGCGTCAGGTGTGACTCTGCATTGCCCGGCCAAAGTGGTTGAAGTGGTTCGTACTGCGGAATCAGCCACTGTGACACTGGATAACGGCCAACAACTGAGCGCCAAATTGTTGGTGGCAGCGGATGGGTCTCATTCTGCTTTAGCTCAGGCGTGCAATATTCAGTGGCAACAGCAGGATTATCAACAGATAGCGGTGATTGCCAATGTCACCACCTCTGAACTCCCCAATGGCCGAGCCTTTGAGCGTTTTACTCGTAATGGGCCATTGGCGTTGCTGCCAATGTCACAAGGGCGCAGTTCGCTGGTCTGGTGTCATGCCAAAGAAGATAAACAGCAGGTTGATAGTTGGAATGATGCCCGTTTTATAGCAGAACTACAGCGGGCTTTTGGCTGGCGTCTGGGGAAAATCCTGCATGCGGGCAAGCGCCATAGCTACCCACTGCAATTACTGACCGCCTCACGCCATGTTAGTCACCGTTTGGCTCTGGTGGGTAATGCGGCCCAAACCCTGCATCCGATTGCGGGTCAGGGGTTTAATCTTGGTCTGCGCGATGTCATGTCACTGGCTGAAACCATTGCACAAGCAGGCAAAGATCCCGGCGACTATGAGGTGCTCAGCCAGTATCAACAGCGGCGGCAGCAAGATCAACAGGCCACTATCGGGGTAACCGATGGGTTAATTCACTTGTTCGCCAATCGCTATGGGCCACTGGTGGTTGGGCGCAACCTTGCGCTGATGTCAATGGAGTGTATCCCTACCATTCGTGATGCTTTTGCACGACGGACGCTGGGCTGGGTTAAGCGCTAACTTTGTCTACCCTTCATCTTTCAAGTTGCAGGTGTGTTGGCTGCTCTCGGCCTTCCGAATCACTTACTGGTGTAAGCTCATCGGGACTCACTCGTTTACTGCCTTCCTGCATCCTGAAATCTAGTGGGTAGACAAAGTTAGTATTTATTATGGGAATGTATTTGAATGCAATCATATGACATAGCTATAGTTGGCGGCGGAATGGTCGGCCTCGCACTGGCTTGCGGCTTACAAGGTAGTGGTCTGCGTATTGCCATTCTGGAGCATCAACCCGCTCAAGAGCCGCTACCAGCCCCGCTAACCGGCGAATTGGCATTGCGAGTCTCGGCGATTAATGCCGCCAGTGAGCGCTTACTGCAAAAAATTGGCGTGTGGGAGAGCATCTTGGCACTGCGCGCCAGTCCCTATAGCGGTATGGAAGTTTGGGATCAAGACAGTTTTGGCAAAATTGCGTTCCATGCTGATGAATACGGTTTCAGCCATCTCGGACATATCATTGAAAATCAAGTCATTCAGCAAGCATTATGGCAGCGAGCCAGCCAACTGGCGGATGTGACCCTGTTGGCACCGGCCAGCCTCAAACAAGTGGCTTGGGGCGAAAGCGAAGCTTTTATCACCTTAACCGATGATCGTATGCTCAGTGCGAAGCTGGTGGTTGGAGCCGATGGCGCTAACTCTTGGTTACGTCAACATGCCGATATTCCGCTGACATTTTGGGATTATGCCCATCATGCTCTGGTGGCGGCCATTCGCACCGAAGAAGCCCATCAGGCCACGGCGCGCCAAGTATTTCACGGTGATGGTATTCTGGCTTTCCTACCATTTAGTGACCCTCATCTCAGTTCGATAGTCTGGTCCGTCTCCCCCGAGCGCGCTGCTGAGTTAGTTGCGCTACCAGCAGAGCAATTTAACCGTGAGTTAGGTATGGCCTTTGATATGCGGCTGGGGCAATGTCAGCTCGAAAGTGCGCGGCAAACCTTCCCGCTGACCGGGCGCTATGCGCGTAGCTTTGCGGCCCATCGGTTGGCTCTGGTGGGGGATGCCGCTCATACTGTCCATCCATTGGCCGGGCAGGGGGTAAATCTAGGTTTTATGGATGCCGCCGAGCTAGTTACTGAGCTCCGACGTTTACAGCGTCAGGGGAAAGATATCGGCCAGCATCTCTATCTGCGCCGTTATGAACGCCGGCGTAAGCACAGTGCCGCAGTGATGCTTGCCAGTATGCAGGGGTTCCGCGACCTGTTTGCCGGCAGTAATCCCGCTAAAAAGTTGTTGCGTGATATTGGGTTAACACTGGCCGATAACTTGCCGGGAGTGAAGCCGCAGTTAGTGCGGCAGGCGATGGGGTTAAATGATTTACCCGATTGGCTAGATGAGTAATCTTGTGGCTCACTAAATCTCTTCTCAGTTGAAATAATCTAATTTCAGCACAGTTTTCGCATTAGTTTTTTTCACGGATAACCAAAACCTGAAAAGTTGAATCCGACAGGGTTTTGGTTATTTAGTTATATAATATCGCTGTTTTTACTGTTCAATTGTTAATTATGTGCCTTCGTGCGCAGTTTTACAGTGAAAAACTCTGCACAATACCCCTGCCTTTTGTCGTCTTAAAGCATGCTATTGCCTATTTTAGCTTATGGTTACCTGATGAATTCGGTGATAACGTTGGGTAAAAGGTATCGTTTGCGTAGACCCGTCATACTTCACGTTGCATGTGCGTTGGCTGCCTTCGTTCACCCCAGTCACTTACTGATGTAAGCTCCTGGGATTCACTTAGTTGCCGCTTTCCTGCAACCCGAATTATCTAGGGTATATGCCTGTTTATGGTGAGTTAAAGTATCAGACACTCATTACATGAAACTGTTTGAGGTAAGAGATGGCTAAGCAGACCCCACTGTATGAGCAGCACGTGGCGTGCGGCGCGCGCATGGTAGATTTTCATGGCTGGATGATGCCATTGCATTATGGTTCCCAAATCGACGAACACCATGTCGTACGCACCGATGCCGGTATGTTCGATGTCTCGCATATGACCATTGTCGATCTACAGGGTACCCGTACCCGTGAATTCCTGCGCTACCTATTGGCCAATGATGTCGCCAAACTGACCCAACCGGGCAAAGCCCTTTACACCGGGATGCTGAATGCCTCCGGCGGTGTTATCGACGATTTGATTGTTTATTTCCTGCGTGAAGATTATTTCCGCTTAGTGGTTAACTCCGCCACCCGAGATAAAGACTTGGACTGGATAATTCAGCATGCTGAACCTTATCAGGTTGAAGTCACGGTGCGTGACGATCTGGCACTGGTTGCAGTGCAAGGCCCAGAAGCACAAAAGAAAGTGGCTACTTTGCTAACCCCTGAGCAGCAACAAGCCATTGCAGGCATGAAACCATTCTTTGGTATTCAAGCTGATGATTTGTTTATTGCCACCACCGGCTATACCGGTGAAGCAGGCTACGAAATCGCCTTACCTAAAGAGCGTGTGGTTGAGTTTTGGCAGCAACTGTTGGCTGCCGGAGTGAAACCCGCAGGCCTTGGCGCGCGTGACACTTTGCGTCTGGAAGCCGGTATGAACCTCTACGGTCAGGAAATGGATGAAAGCATTTCTCCTCTTGCGGCCAACATGGGCTGGACAGTGGCTTGGTTGCCAGAAGATCGTCAGTTTATCGGCCGTGAAGCACTGGAACAGCAACGTGCCAAGGGCACCGAGCAACTAGTTGGCTTGATCATGACGGAAAAGGGCGTATTACGTAATGAGTTGCCAGTGCATTTTTCTGATGCTTCGGGCAATCAACATGTGGGCGTGATAACCAGCGGTTCTTTCTCGCCAACATTGGGTTTCAGTATTGCATTGGCTCGTGTCCCTGCAGGGATAGGTGAAAGTGCTGTGGTACAAATCCGTAACCGCGAAATGCCGGTGCGGGTCACAAAACCGGGTTTTGTGCGGGCGGGTAAGCCGGTCACGCTGTAAATTTATTTGTCATTATTCCGAATTATACGAGCCTCACTTTTTGGCTCTACGCTTTTAAGGAGCAGCAATGAGCAATGTACCAGCAGAATTAAAATATGCGTCATCTCATGAGTGGGTTCGTGCCGATGGTGATGGCGTCTATAGCGTCGGGATCACTGAACATGCGCAAGAATTATTGGGCGACATGGTGTTTGTTGATTTGCCTGAAGTCGGGAGCGAAGTTTCTGCGGGTAGCGATTGCGCGGTTGCCGAGTCAGTAAAAGCGGCTTCTGACATTTATGCACCGATCAGCGGCGAAATTATCGCCGTGAATACTGAACTGGAAAGCTCACCAGAGTTGGTGAACAGCGCACCTTATACTGACGGCTGGTTGTTCAGCATTAAAGCCTCTGATGAAGGCGAGCTGGCAAATCTGTTAGATGCCGAGGCTTATTTAGCATCTATCGAAGAGTAAATGAAGTTAGGGCTATTTTATTTGCCATTTTGAAGCAGGGCAGTGCTCAGACAAAAGCGCAAATGCTTTTGAACGCCTATCAAGGCGGCCCGTATGGGTGAGCGGAGCGAGTAATCCTGACCTACTCATGATTTATAAGCTCATGTGTAGGTCCGGTTCTGGCGCGCTGTCCGTGTCCAAATTGCCTGTAAAATTACGCCCTATGAAATCAGTCCAGCTTCCCGTCCCATGCTCTATTCAGGAATTTGTAGCAAATGACTCAGAATCTCAGCCAGCTTGAACATAACGATGCTTTTATTCAGCGCCATATCGGCTCTTCAACTGAACAACAGCAACAGATGTTGGCCGCCGTTGGCGCCAGCTCGTTAAGTACATTAATCCAGCAGATTGTTCCGGCAGATATCCAATTGCCCAGCCCGCCGCCAGTGGGTGATGCTGCCACTGAACATCAGGCATTAGCGGAACTTAAAGGGATTGCCAGCCAGAATCAGCGCTATAAATCTTATATTGGCATGGGCTACAGCCCAGTACTGACGCCACCGGTTATCCTGCGCAATATGTTGGAAAACCCCGGTTGGTACACCGCTTATACCCCATATCAGCCTGAAGTTTCTCAAGGCCGCCTTGAGGCTCTGCTGAACTTCCAGCAATTGACTCAAGATCTGACCGGGCTAGATTTGGCATCCGCTTCTTTGCTGGATGAAGCCACGGCGGCGGCAGAATCCATGGCGCTGGCTAAGCGCGCCAGTAAACTAAAAGATGCGAATCGTTTCTTCGTTGCCGATGACGTGCATCCACAAACACTGGATGTGGTACGTACCCGCGCGGAAACCTTTGGTTTTGAAGTGATTGTTGATAGCGCCGAAAAAGTGCTAGAGCTGGAAGGCGTGTTCGGTGTGCTGCTACAACAAGTGGGCACCACGGGCGAACTGCATGACTATTCAGCGCTGTTGTCTGAGCTGAAAAAACGCAAAATTATTACCAGTGTTGCCGCCGATATCATGGCCTTGGTGCTATTGACTGCGCCGGGCAAACAGGGCGCTGATGTAGTATTTGGTTCTGCTCAACGCTTTGGTGTACCCATGGGTTACGGTGGCCCACATGCGGCCTTCTTTGCTTGTCGCGATGAATTTAAACGTTCGATGCCGGGCCGGATTATCGGGGTATCTCGCGATGCCGCGGGTAATACCGCGCTGCGCATGGCGATGCAAACTCGTGAGCAACATATTCGCCGCGAAAAAGCCAACTCCAATATTTGTACTTCGCAGGTGCTGCTAGCCAATATCGCCAGCTTGTATGCGGTTTATCACGGCCCACAGGGCTTGCAGCATATCGCTGGCCGCATTCATCGCATGACGGATATTCTGGCTGCTGGCTTACAGCAAGCCGGTCTTACCCTGCGTTTCCAGCACTGGTTCGATACTTTAACTGTTGATGTTAAAGATAAAGCGGCGGTGCTAGCTCGTGCATTAAGCTTCGGGATTAACCTGCGCACCGACATTCACGGCGCAGTAGGGATCACACTGGATGAAACCACTTCGCGTGAAGATATCCAGACGCTGTTTGCCCTATTAGCCGGTGATAACCACGGTTTGGATATTGACCAGCTTGATGCCAAAGTGAGCCAAAATAGCCAGTCCATTCAGCCAGCGATGCTGCGCCAAGACCCGATTCTGACTCATCCGGTATTTAACCGTTACCACAGCGAAACCGAAATGATGCGTTATATGCATCGTTTAGAGCGCAAAGATTTAGCACTGAATCAGGCGATGATCCCGCTGGGCTCTTGCACCATGAAGCTAAATGCTGCCGCTGAGATGATCCCAATCACGTGGCCAGAATTTGCTGAATTGCACCCATTCTGCCCGCCGGAGCAGGCTGCCGGTTATCAGCAGATGATTGGTCAGCTGTCTCAGTGGTTGGTGCAACTGACCGGTTATGATGCCGTCTGCATGCAGCCAAACTCAGGTGCGCAAGGTGAGTATGCCGGTTTGCTGGCTATCCGCCGTTACCATGAGAGCCGCAATCAGGCGAACCGCCATATTTGCTTAATCCCAAGTTCAGCCCACGGCACTAACCCGGCGTCTGCCCAGATGGCCGGTATGTCGGTTGTGGTGGTGGCTTGTGATAAACAAGGCAATATCGATTTGCACGATTTACGCCAAAAAGCAGGCGAAGCGGGTGACGAGCTGTCTTGTATTATGGTGACTTACCCGTCAACCCATGGTGTGTACGAAGAAACTATCCGTGAAGTTTGCCAGATCGTTCATCAGTTTGGCGGTCAGGTTTACCTTGATGGCGCGAACATGAACGCACAGGTGGGGATTACCACCCCGGGCTATATTGGCGCAGACGTTTCACACCTTAACTTGCATAAAACTTTCTGTATCCCACACGGCGGTGGCGGCCCAGGCATGGGGCCAATTGGGGTTAAAGCACATTTGGCACCTTTTGTTCCAGGTCACAGTGTGGTGCAGATTGATGGCATGACCACCCAACAAGGCGCGGTGTCTGCGGCACCTTTTGGTAGTGCGTCCATCTTGCCAATCAGCTGGATGTATATCCGCATGATGGGAGCTGATGGCCTAAAACGTGCCAGTCAGGTGGCTATTTTGAATGCCAACTACATTGCTACTCGCCTAAAAGCGGCTTATCCGGTGCTGTATACCGGGCACGATGGCCGTGTGGCGCATGAATGTATTCTGGATATTCGCCCACTGAAAGAAGCGACAGGTATCAGCGAAATGGATATCGCCAAGCGCTTAATTGATTTCGGTTTCCATGCGCCGACCATGTCCTTCCCGGTTGCGGGCACCTTGATGGTCGAACCGACTGAATCTGAAAGCAAAGTTGAGTTAGATCGCTTTATCGACGCAATGCTGGCTATCCGCGCTGAAATCGAAAAAGTAGCACGGGGCGAATGGCCGCTGGAAGATAACCCATTGGTCAATGCGCCCCATACTCAAGCTGAGTTGGTGGGTGATTGGCAGCATCCTTACAGCCGCGAGCTGGCAGTATTCCCAGTTGCCGGGGTGATGGAGAATAAATATTGGCCGAGCGTGAAACGTCTGGATGATGTGTACGGCGACCGTAATTTATTCTGCTCATGTGTGCCGATGGCTGATTACGAATAGTTTGGTGGCTAGTGGGGGCTGCACTGTTCGCCGCTCTGACGGCTTATGCCGTGCGGTACATTTCCCTACTTTGTTATCTGGAGGGTCGCGCAAGCGGCCCTTTTGTTTTATTGGTATTCCCGTTATCAATGACTACTCTTACTCTTCAAATTTGCAAACAGACTCACGACTGAATCAGGAGCAAGGATATGCATAAAAAAGTCGCGCTAGTGACAGGAGGCAGCCGGGGAATTGGCCGCGCCACAGCATTACTGCTGGCAAAACACGGTTATCGGGTAGCCGTAAATTATATTAATGATGAGCAGGCTGCCCGACAGGTGGTGGCAGAAATCGCGGCAGCGGGCGGCTTGGCGGTGGCATTACAAGCGGATATCGCCGATGAGTCTCAGGTTATCGCGCTATTTGAAAAGCTGGAATCTCAGTTGGGGCCAATCACGGCACTGGTCAATAATGCAGGAATTTTATTCACGCAATCCACTATCGAAGGGTTGACGGCTGAGCGCATTAATCGGGTGCTGACCACGAACGTGACCGGCTATTTTTTATGCAGCCGCGAGGCGGTCAAACGTATGGCATTGCGCCACGGTGGCAATGGCGGCGCGATTGTTAATGTCTCTTCTGCTGCTGCGCGGTTGGGGGCTCCCGGCGAATATCTGGATTATGCCGCGTCCAAAGGCGCGATTGATACATTGACCACCGGCTTGTCGCTAGAAGTGGCGGCTCAAGGTATCAGAGTCAATGGCGTTCGGCCGGGCTTAATCTATACCGACATACACGCCAGTGGTGGTGAACCGGGGCGGGTTGATCGCGTAAAAAATTCACTGCCAATGAAACGTGGCGGCCAACCGCAAGAGGTGGCAGAAGCTATTGTCTGGTTACTATCAGACAATGCTTCTTATGTTACCGGCAGTGTGCTGGACATGGCTGGCGGGAAATAAACAGCAGCCATATTTTGCTACTTCAGCCAGCCTTTCCGCTGCGCCGCTTGTAACTGTGGCAATAAATGCTGCCAAATTTCAGGGTAGCATTCTGCCACTAACTGGTTGCGATCAAGGACTTGCTGCAGCTGAATACCATTATCTATCCAACTTTGCCCCTCGGTATGCAGGTTAATCAGCATGGGTAAAATGCGGTCCAGCACAGTAGCAAAGCGGGCATCGGCAGTTTCTTCGGCTTCATACTCATCCCACAGCTGCGTAAATTGTCTGCCTAACTCTGGCGGCAACAGGCCAAATAAGCGTTTGGCGGCAGCCACTTCTTGTTCATGAATAGCGGCTCTGGCCACCAGATCATAAACAATGACATCACCAGCATCGATTTCAACAATATCGTGCAGCAGCGCCATTTTAATCACGCGATTGATATCGACATCCGGGCCTGCATAGGGTGCCAGACTCATGGCTGCCACCGCAAAATGCCAACTGTGCTCGGCCGAATTTTCTTGCCGCAGACTGGCAATCACTTTGGTTCGTCGCTGTATATCTTTCAGCTTATCGATTTCCATCAGAAACTGGATAGTCTCTGTCAGTGGGCCAAAATCCAGAACTGATGACATAGCAAACCTCATTATTCTTGGTTGTTATTGATGTTGAAGCGGTATTCGCTGCGCTAACTTACCTAAATCACGGAGCCCAATATATAACGGGTTACATGTGCTGACAGAATATTTAAGCTTACACGTGTACACTGGAATCATTCTCAGTTAACCTGAGTGCGGCATTTTTGTGCAGTCATTGTGCTCAGTGGATGAGATAACTATTAATATTCAGGATAATCAGTATTGAAGAATAAATCAGTAACACCGACGGCTCCGGTCACTTGTGCAGTTGCCACCACGCCGGCTTATCCATGGGCAGAGGAAATCGCCAATAGCATCAGCCACGGTATTGGCGTGGTCTTTGGCATTATTGGCTTGGTTTTGCTCTTGGTACAGGCAGTCGATAGCGGGGCTGATACCAAGGCGCTGACCAGCTATAGCCTGTATGGCGGCAGTATCATTTTGCTGTTTCTGGCATCAACCTTGTATCACGCTATTCCACACCGCAAGGCGAAACTCTGGCTACAAAAGTTTGACCATTGCGCCATTTATATTCTGATCGCTGGCACCTATACGCCTTTTCTCTTGGTGGGCTTAGACTCCCCCTTAGCACGAGGTTTGATGGCGGTGATCTGGGGGCTAGCGCTGGTTGGGGTGATATTTAAACTGGCTTTCGCTCACCGTTTTGAAGTGCTCTCGTTGGTGACTTACCTGACGATGGGCTGGTTATCCCTAATTGTGATCTATCAGTTGGCAGTCAAACTTGAAATTGGCGGGTTGGCTCTACTGGCGATAGGCGGTTTGCTCTATACGCTAGGGGTGATTTTCTATGCTTCTAAACGTATTCGCTTTGGTCATGCCATTTGGCATGGTTTTGTCTTGGGCGGGAGTGTTTGCCATTTTATGGCGATTTATCTGTATGTCTGAAATAGCCTTCGTCCTTGCAGTCACAGGGGTGTTAGCTGCGCTCACTTACCCGAATCACTTACTTGAGTAAGCTCATCGGGATAAGTTCACTGGCTGCCTACCTGTGACTCCAATGACTTTGGTTATACTTTGATGCTTGCAGTCACAGGGGCGGTGGGTATTCGGAGGCCGAATAATCAGCCTCTTGGTGTTTAATCCAACGATTACTTATCTTCCACCAGCGAATAAGGCAGTGGCTGAATACTGAGCACACTTTCTACATCATCGCGCACTCGCAGCACACTGTCTGATGCCAGATCGTTATTCAATACCGCTTGAACCCACACCGTACCATTACTGAGCTGAATAGCAGCCAGTACAGTACCGGTGCGACGCCAATTCTCACCTAATTGCCACTCTAAATCTTCGCCCGCTGCCGGTACACGGTTAGCATTACCCACTAACCAATAGAGCGCGCGCTTATTGGCACCACGGAATTTTGCTCTGGCGACCATCTCTTGCCCGGTGTAACAGCCTTTGCTGAAACTGATGCCATTCAACGCCTGAATGTTTGTTGCTTGCGGAATAAATTGCGCACTGGTATCGGTATCAATAATGGGGAAACCGGCTTCGATATCCAATGCCTGCCACTGTTTGCTGTTATTCAGCTGTGCGCTGTCAGCCAGTTTTTCCACTATTTGTTGTGCTTGCTCACTGTCTGTCACCAACAGGAACCGTTCGGCTGGCAGTGATAAATGCAGCAACGTACTATTGCCCTGCTGTATGACCGGATGTTCGGCATTGGGTAATTCGCTGAAGATTTGCGCCAACGCGGCTTGTGCCTGAGCACCCGCCACACCTAACAAAACCGCATCAGGCTGCGCGGCAATCGCCACTTTAGAAAACACCGCATATTTCTTTAGTTCGCTCAATTGGTTATCAAGTACACTACGGCGCTCGATATATGCCAAACCTTCCCCACGATAAAATAACCGCAGGTTGCTCCACATCTTGCCTTTGGCATCGCAATGAGCACAAAGCACATGTTGATCAGTGGGCAGGGCATCAATATCCGCCGTGACTTGCCCTTGCAGATACTTGACCCGGTCAGCGCCGGTTAACGTGACCAGCGCCCAGTCATCAAGTGAAATCAAGGTTAATGGCAGCTCGGAAGAGGCGAGCAGTGGTCGAGCAGCAAATGGAGTGTTATAGGCCATGGTTTACCTGCATATCAAAAAGGTGCTGTGACTGATGCCTCAATGGTAAAATAGCCGGGTAGCTTTGCAAGCAGTTATTCCACCGATTTACCATTATTATCCCAATATCTAAATTCGCCATTATCTGAGGTACAATAGTCTTATACACCGAATTGGGCGGCTGCCGGGTTCGGACAATATCCTTCATTGAGGAGTCAATCAGGACATGGAAATCGATAATAAAGCCCGTATTCACTGGGCGTGCCGTCGGGGTATGCGGGAACTGGATATCTCTATCATGCCATTTTTCGAATATGAATATGATGGTTTGAGTGACAATGAGAAGCAGGCATTTATCCGTTTACTTGAGTGCGATGACCCAGACTTATTTAATTGGTTGATGAATCACGGGGAGCCGCAGGATAGCGAGCTGCGTCAAATGGTCAAATTGATTCAAGCACGAAATAAAGCCCGTGGCCCAGTGGCGATGTGACCTGCGGGTATCCTGGCACACTCAACTCTTCTCTTTATTGGCGCATGGCGTTTTAGTCATACTGACATTAGTCGCGCCTTGGCCTCAGGGTTATACCGCACTTTGGTTGGTATTACTGACGTTGGTGGTGTTTGAGTGTATCCGCAGCCAGAAAAATATTACGTCCTGTCAGGGCGAGATCCGGCTGAAACCCGGCAATGTGGTGCTATGGAAAAGGCATGAATGGATTGTCATTAAACAGCCATGGATTACCCGTTATGGCGCGTTATTAAGTTTGCAACAGACGGGGAGTCGCTCGGCCCGCAAACGTTTATGGCTGGCGGCTGACAGTATGTCGGAAGAAGAGTGGCGGCAACTGTGTGTGCTGCTGCGTCATGCCTTTGGCTCTGATGAGGAGGGCAGTTAATGAAGCCCTTAATCTGGTTAGTAGAAGATGAGCCGAGCATCGCCGACACGCTGATTTATACCTTAGAAAGCGAAGGTTTTACCCTCCGGTGGTTTGACCGGGGGGAACCTGCTCTTGCCGCGCTGGCCAATGGCCCGCCAGCTTTGGCAATAGTGGATGTGGGCTTGCCAGACATCAATGGTTTTGATCTGTGCCGCCGCTTATTGGCGCAGGTTCCAGAGTTGCCGGTGGTCTTTTTGACTGCCCGCAGCGAAGAGCTGGACCGAATTATCGGTCTGGAAATTGGCGCTGACGACTATATTGCAAAGCCTTTCTCTCCACGTGAAGTGAGTGCCAGAGTGCGCACAGTATTACGCCGCTTACAAAAATCACAAACCGTGGCGGCATCTACTGCTTTACATCAATTTGGTCATTTCACTCTCGATGAAGCCGGGGCGCGAGTCACTTATCATCAGCAGGTTTTATGGCTAACCCGCTATGAATATCTACTGTTGAAAACCTTATTACTGGCACCGGAGCGCGTATTCTCACGTCAGCAGCTAATGGATATTGTCTGGGCGCAGGCGGAAGAGAGCCAAGACCGCACAGTTGATACTCACATCAAAACTCTGCGCTCAAAACTGCGCACTACCTTTGATGAAGAGTCTCCCATCCGCACACATCGCGGGCTGGGCTACAGCCTGACATACCGAATATGAGCAACAATAGATGAAAATAGGCGTGCGCTTATTGCTGGGTTATTTTCTGATAGTCGCCATCGCGGGTTACTTTGTCATTCGTATTTTCGTGCAAGAGGTAAAGCCCGGAGTGCGGCGCGCCACTGAGGGTACGCTGGTTGATACGGCCACTTTGCTGGCCCAGTTTGCTCGCCAAGATATGTTGCAAGATAAGGTAGCGGGCGGTCAGTTAGCTCAAGCCTTTGCATCACTGAATCTGCGGCCCATCGGCGCGAATATTGAAGGTATCCGCAAGGATCGCAATGAATATCGTGTTTATCTAACCGATGCTGATGGGCGAGTGATTTTTGATTCATCGGGCAAAGCGGTGGGGCAAGATTATTCGCGTTGGAATGATGTGTGGCTGACTCTGCGGGGTGAGTATGGTGCTCGCAGTAGCCGCACAGATCCCCATGATGAGCAAAGCTCTGTTATGTATGTGGCAGCTCCGGTTATGGTGGAGAATAGAATTATTGGCGTGCTCAGTGTTGGCAAGCCCAATATTTCGATGGCACCGGTAATAAAACGCAGTGAACGTAAAATCTTGTTGGCGGGCGGGGTGTTACTGGGAATAGCCCTGCTGATTGGTTTAGGGTTTGTGTGGTGGATTAACCGGGCTATCGGCAAGTTGGTCGATTATGCCGAACGAGTCTCTGAAGGGCAGGTTGTGGCATTGCCAGCCATGGGGAGCAGCGAATTGAATGATTTGGCCCGTGCATTGGAAAGCATGCGCCTTAAATTAGACGGCAAAGCTTACATTGAGCAATATGTTCACACCCTGACCCACGAATTAAAAAGCCCGTTGGCGGCCATTACCGGCGCGGCGGAGCTATTACGAGAATCCCCACCACCGGCTACAGCCCAGCGTTTTCTGCTGAATATTGAACAGCAAAGTGCGCGCATCAAACAGTTGGTGGATAAAATGCTAATACAGGCTCGGCTAGAGAGCCGGGTTGATTTGCAGCTTTCTCCCCTAGAGATAAGCAGCATAGTGAAACAAGCCATTAGTGCCAAAGAGGCTCAAGCTGCCAGCCGGGGAGTCCGTTTGCAGCTAATCTGTGCCGATAACGCAGTATTAACCGGCGATGGGTTATTACTTAGCCAGGCGCTGACCAATCTGATTGATAATGCACTGGATTTCACAGCCGCTGATGGCGAGGTGACGGTGAGTGGTCAGCGGCAAGCTGATAAGTATCAAATAACAGTTGCAGACAATGGCAGTGGCATTCCTGATTATGCGCAAGAGAAGATTTTTGACCGTTTTTATTCATTACCGCGCGCCAATAGCCCAAAAAGTACCGGTTTGGGGCTGAATTTTGTGCGTGAGGTCGCGGCTATTCACCAAGGGAATATTTCCCTTGAAAACCGCCCGCCGCATGGGGTTCGCGCTTGTTTGACACTGCCGTTAGATATTACCTGATCCACCGACTTCACTTTCACTTCACATAACCTCATTCTCCTTTCACTTCACTCTCTTAAGCTGCTCTCCTGACCTTAAAAGGAGTGAAAATCATGTTCAAATCCGTACTGTTTTGGAAAATAGCCACGCTGCTAGGATTAATTCTTTTGATGATGATTCCAAAAGAAATGTTGTTGAATGTTATTAATGAACGCAGTGGTTACCGGGAGAGTGTGATCGATAAAGTGAGCGACAGTACCAGTCGTGCACAAAAGATCCTTGGCCCGTTAATTGTGGTGCCATACAGCGAATGGGTTGAAACTGAAGTGGATGGCAAGAAACAGGGGCAGCGGGTCAGCCGCCATCGCTACTTACTGCCTGAGGTTATGACGATAACTGGCGCACCTAATGTTGAAGTTCGCCAATTGGGTATTTATAAAGCTCAGGTATATCAAGGAGAACTCTACTTCCACGGGCAATTTGAATCCTCTTCGCTGAATGATTTAGATCGTAAAGGAATTATTATTGGCACACCATCACTGGTACTGGCGTTGAGTGACTCACGCGGGATCCAGCAGATTTCGCCCCTAAGCTTGGGAAGCTCAAAAATTAATTTCGAACCTGGCGCTTTCTTGGGGCGCTCAGGGCAGGGAGTCCATGCACCGCTAACATTGGCGCAGGTTCAGCAGGGTAAATTCAATATTGATTTTAAACTGACATTGACGGGCACCAATAGTCTATCCGTCATCCCGGTAGGGCGAAGCAGCGAACTGACTTTACAAAGCAACTGGCCGCATCCTAATTTTGTCGGTGAGTTTTTACCCCTGCAGCGCAAGGTTGATGAAAATGGCTTCCGTGCACATTGGAGCAGCAACTGGCTGGCTAACAGCATGAATATTCACTTCGCCAGTGACAGTGTGAATTTTAATTTTGACCAGCTACCGGCTTTCACCACCAGCTTGATTGAACCCGTTGATCACTACCAGTTAACCGAACGGGCAATTAAATATGCCATTCTGTTTATCGGCCTGACTTTCTTTAGCTTCTTCCTATTTGAGAGCTTAACGTCACTGCGCGTGCATCCGATCCAGTATCTGTTGGTCGGCGCGGCATTGGTGCTGTTCTATCTGATGTTACTGGCATTTTCGGAGCATCTTGGTTTTACCCTCGCGTATCTTATCGCCAGCTTGAGTTGTAGCCTGCTGATTGCTGTTTATCTGAGTGCAGTACTGGGGGGATGGTTACGCGGGGCGTTATTTGCGGGTGGCTTGTTACTGTTGTACGGCGTTTTGTTTGGCCTGCTGCAATCAGAGGACAATGCACTGTTATTAGGGGCTAGTTTACTGTTTATTATTCTGGCCGCGGTCATGTTACTAACCAGACGACTGGATTGGTATCAGGTGGCAGATCCACAGCGTTTTACCGTGCCAAAAAATACGGAATCCACTGAGATTGAAGCTAAAGCTAAAGAGATGGCGATCGATGCGGCACCAGCCGGAGGCGGCTCACAAGATTCATTCCGCTTATGGAAATAAACCTAAATTATCATTAATGAAAACGGGCACCCCAAGTGCCCGTTTATGTGACTAAAGCAGAGCATCCATCTCCAGCAAAATTTGCTCACACCACTGTTCGATGCGCTTTTCACTTAAATCATATTGATTGACTTCATCCAATGCTAGGCCAACAAAGTGTTTACCATCAGCGCTGAGTGGTTTTGGGCTGGTAAACTCAAACCCGTCGATAGGCCAAAAACCAATAAATTTGACCCCTAATGGCGCAATATGGTCATGCAACATACCAAGCGCATCGAGGAACCATTCGCTATAACCGAATTGATCACCCATGCCATACATGGCAACAATCTTTCCCTTGAGATTAAGTTGCGTTAGCTGTGGCCAAATAGCTTCCCAGTCTTCCTGTAACTCACCGAAATCCCAAGTAGGAATACCCAGAATTAGAATGGAGTACTCTTCCATCAAGTGGGGGCTGGCATCTTTTACATTATGTAAATCAACCAAATCTTCACCGAGAATATCGCGGATTTTTTCTGCTACCATTTCGGTATAACAGGTGCTGGAGCCGTAAAAGAGACCAATCTTCATGATGTATAGCCATAGCATTACTAATAAGGAATAGCATCGAGTGTACCAGATTTGTCTCGCCATCAGGCATAATGGCTACTGAGTTCAATCAAAGAGAGAAACAGTCATGCAACAGCAAAATAACCCGCTGATTGAACAGTTTCTTGATGCCCTGTGGCTGGAACGGAATCTGGCGGAGAATACACTGGCCTCATATCGCTTGGATTTACATGCACTGAGTGGATGGTTAGAACACCACGGTAGTGATTTATTGCGCGCCGGTTCGCAGGACTTGCAGTCCTTTCTTGCCGAGCGTATTGAGGGCGGTTATAAAGCCACCAGTTCAGCTCGCTTACTCAGTGCTATGCGGCGGTTATTTCAATATTTATACCGTGAAAAATTACGTGAAGATGACCCAACGGCGCTGCTTTCATCGCCCAAATTACCGCAGCGCCTGCCGAAAGATTTAAGTGAGGCACAGGTTGATGCGTTGCTCAATTCGCCCAATGTTGATATCCCGCTGGAGTTGCGTGATAAAGCCATGTTGGAGGTGCTCTATGCCACGGGTTTACGGGTGTCGGAGTTGGTTGGGCTGACCATCAGTGATGTCAGTCTACGTCAAGGAGTGGTGCGGGTTATTGGTAAAGGGAACAAAGAACGGTTGGTGCCCTTGGGAGAAGAGGCGGTGTACTGGATTGAAAATTACATGGAGCACGGGCGTCCATGGCTTATCAATGGTCAGTCACTGGATGTACTATTCCCCAGCAACCGTAGTCAGCAAATGACCCGACAGACTTTCTGGCATCGAATCAAACACTATGCGATCCTTGCCGGTATTGATAGTGAACGGCTTTCGCCCCACGTATTACGGCACGCTTTTGCCACGCATCTGTTGAACCACGGTGCGGACCTACGTGTGGTACAAATGTTACTGGGCCACAGCGACCTGTCGACGACTCAGATTTATACCCATGTAGCGACTGAACGCTTGAAGCAGCTACATCAACAGCATCATCCGCGCGCATAATAGCGACGTGGAAAGAGATAGGATTTATAAATGAAAAAAAGTTTATTGCTGCTGCCGATATTAATCGCTGCATTCACCGGGCTGGCTCATGCTGATGATGCCGCTATCCAACAAACGTTGAAAAAATTAGACATTCAGCAAGCTGATATCCAGCCATCGCCAATCCCCGGATTGAGCACGGTGATGACAGAAAGTGGAGTGCTTTATATCTCAGCCGACGGTAAACATCTGTTGCAAGGGCCACTATATGACGTCAGTGGCAACCAGCCAGTGAATGTGACCAATCAGATGCTGGTGAAAAAGCTGGAAGCATTAAGTGGCGAAATGATTGTGTATAAAGCGCCGCAGGAAAAACACGTCGTTACCGTATTTACCGATATTACTTGTGGCTATTGCCATAAATTGCACGAGCAAATGAAAGACTATAATGCGCTGGGTATTACCGTGCGCTATCTGGCGTTCCCGCGTCAGGGCTTAAGTTCGCAGGCAGAAAAAGACATGCGCTCTATCTGGTGCATGGCTGACCGCAACAAAGCTTTCGACGATGCGATGAAAGGCGTCGATATCTCTCCGGCAACCTGTAAAACCGATATCAGCAAGCATTACCAGTTAGGTGTGCAGTTTGGTATTCAGGGGACACCTGCCATTGTGCTGCAAGACGGCACTATCGTTCCTGGGTATTTGAAGCCAGAAGAAATGCTACAGATGCTGAATAAGCATCAGGCCTCAGTAAAAGCGGCGGGTTAATCTTCCGTGACATTGAAAACTCAACTCCGCCGTCGTGAGCCGGTGGACGATAGTCATTTGCCTGCGCAATTACACCCATTATTGCGCCGTCTTTATGCCAGCCGAGGTGTAAAAAATGCCGAGGAGCTGGAGCGCGGCGTAAAAGGTTTGTTGGCCTGGCAGCAACTCGACGGCATTGATGCCGGAGTCACGTTGTTGCAACAAGCATTGGCCGACCGGCGGCGTATCGTGATTGTCGGTGACTTTGATGCGGATGGCGCAACCAGCACCGCGCTGGCCGTGCTCGCGTTACGCAGCATGGGCGGCAGCAATATTGATTATCTGGTGCCAAATCGTTTTGAAGATGGCTATGGGCTTAGCCCTGAAGTTGTCGAGCAAGTTGCGGCGCGCGGCGCGGAGCTGATCGTCACTGTCGATAACGGCATTTCTTCCCATGCAGGGGTGGATTTGGCGCATGCCAAGGGTATCCAAGTCTTGGTTACCGACCACCATCTGCCGGGTGAAACCTTGCCAGCAGCAGAAGCCATCATTAACCCGAATTTGGTCGGATGTGATTTTCTCTCTAAATCACTGGCCGGCGTTGGGGTTACTTTTTATCTAATGCTGGCACTACGCGCCCGTCTTAGGGATTGCGGCTGGTTTGAGCAGCGTACTTTGGCTGTACCCAACTTGGCCGAGCTACTGGATTTAGTGGCGCTGGGTACTGTGGCGGATGTCGTGCCGCTGGATGCTAATAATCGGATCTTGGTGCATCAGGGGCTCAGTCGTATTCGTGCAGGGAAATGCCGCCCCGGTATTCGTGCATTACTGGAAGTCGCCAACCGCGATGCGCGCCAATTGGCGGCGAATGACCTCGGTTTCTCCCTCGGCCCTCGGCTTAATGCCGCCGGACGTCTGGACGATATGTCCATCGGTGTTGCACTGCTGCTTAGTGACGATATTGCTCAGGCGAGGGCGCTGGCAATCGATCTGGATACGCTAAACCAGACACGCCGTGAGATAGAGCAGGGAATGCAGGTTGAAGCTTTGCAACTGTGTGACCAACTGGAACGTACCAGCACTGAATTACCTTACGGCATTGCGATGTACCACCCAGAATGGCATCAGGGGGTCGTGGGGATTTTAGCCTCGCGGATTAAAGAGCGTTTTCACCGACCAGTCATAGCCTTTGCTCCTGCGGGCGACGGTTTACTGAAAGGCTCGGGGCGTAGTGTCGCGGGTTTACATATGCGCGATGCTCTTGAGCGTTTGGATACCTTAAACCCTGGGTTGATGCTGAAATTTGGCGGCCATGCCATGGCGGCAGGCTTATCGCTGGAGCAGGATAAGTTCGAGGAGTTTCGCCAGCGTTTTGCAGATTTAGTTGGTGAATGGATGGATGCCTCGCAGCTAGAAGGCATTATCTGGTCAGATGGTGAATTGAAGGGCAACGAGTTATCACTGGAAACCGCAGAGTTACTGCGCGATGGCGGCCCGTGGGGGCAATCTTTCCCTGAACCGACATTTGATGGCAAATTCCGCATTTTGCAGCAACGGCTGGTGGGGGAACGCCATCTGAAACTGATGGTCGAGCCATTGAATGGCGGTCCTTTACTGGATGGTATTGCCTTTAATATCGATACCACTTTATGGCCCGACAGCAGTGTGCGTGAAGTTAAGCTGGCCTATAAGCTCGATATTAATGAGTATCGTGGCAATCGCAGTGTTCAGTTATTAATTCAGCACTTGTGGCCTTATTAATCAGTCACTCGAGTGATAAATCTAGCGCAGGCAGGTTTGAACCCGGCTGATTGTGGCCTCAAAGGGGCAAGGTCCATGGAGGGGCCGAGCCAATAAGCGCTACTTACACTGCTGTAACGCTAGGTAAGCAGGATAAGGCGCTACAAATATAGTCAACGTGCTATAAACCGTCGTTGAGATCCGTTAGAATTACCGGTTCTAATGACATTCCGTCATCTACGACTCAACGTAAGACTTTAAACCATGTTTGAAATAAACCCGGTAAAAAACCGAATTCAGGACCTGTCTGATCGGACAGATGTTCTCAGGGGGTATCTTTGACTATGATGCCAAGAAAGAGCGACTGGAAGAAGTAAACGCCGAGCTGGAACAGCCCGACGTCTGGAATGAACCTGAGCGCGCCCAAGCGCTGGGTAAAGAGCGTTCCGCGCTGGAAGAAATTGTCACCACTATTGATCAACTGGATCAAGGTATGGAAGACGTTTCCGGTTTGTTGGAATTAGCCATTGAAGCTGACGACGAAGAGACTTTTAACGAAGCTGTTGCTGAGTTAGATATTCTTGATGGCAAGCTGGGCCAGCTCGAGTTCCGCCGCATGTTCTCTGGTGAATACGACAGCGCTAACTGCTATCTGGACCTGCAAGCCGGTTCCGGTGGGACAGAAGCTCAGGACTGGGCCAGCATGCTGCTGCGTATGTACCTGCGCTGGGCTGAAGCCAAGGGTTTCAAAACTGAAATCATTGAAGAATCTGATGGTGATGTTGCTGGCCTTAAGTCTGCCACCATTAAGATCATCGGCGATTACGCATTTGGCTGGTTACGTACTGAAACTGGCGTACATCGCCTGGTACGTAAAAGCCCGTTTGACTCTGGCGGCCGTCGTCATACCTCTTTCAGTTCTGCCTTTGTCTACCCAGAAGTTGATGACGACATTGATATCGAAATCAACCCGGCGGACCTGCGTATTGACGTATACCGTGCATCTGGTGCGGGTGGTCAGCACGTTAACAAAACGGAATCTGCGGTACGTATTACCCATATTCCTACCAATATCGTGACTCAGTGCCAGAATGACCGTTCACAGCATAAAAACAAAGATCAAGCGATGAAACAGCTGAAAGCGAAGCTGTATGAGTTTGAGATGCAAAAGAAAAATGCTGATAAACAGGTTCTGGAAGATAACAAGTCCGACATTGGTTGGGGTAGCCAGATCCGTTCTTATGTTCTGGATGACTCCCGTATCAAAGATTTGCGTACTGGTGTGGAAACACGTAACACGCAAGCGGTACTGGATGGCGATCTGGACAAATTCATTGAAGCAAGTTTGAAAGCCGGGCTATGAGGAACTGAGATGTCAGAGCAAAAACCACAAGTCGCTGAGCAAGCGCAAGAGCTCAATAGTGAGTTACAAGCTCGTCGGGAGAAACTGGCTGCATTGCGGGAGAAGGGAATTGCTTTCCCTAATGATTTCCGCCGTGAGCATCTTTCTGACCAGTTGCATGCTGAGTACGACAGCAAAGAGAATGAAGAATTAGAAGCGCTGGATATCGAAGTGACTGTGGCTGGCCGTATGATGACCCGTCGTATCATGGGTAAAGCTTCATTTGTGACACTGCAAGATGTCGGCGGCAAAATCCAGCTGTACGTTTCCCGTGATGATCTGCCGGAAGGCGTTTATAACGAAGAATTCAAAAAGTGGGATCTGGGCGATATCCTGGGTGCGCGCGGTAAGTTGTTTAAGACTAAAACCGGCGAGTTGTCTATCCACTGTAGCGAGCTGCGTTTGCTGACCAAAGCATTGCGCCCACTGCCGGATAAATTCCACGGTCTGGCTGATCAGGAAACGCGCTATCGCCAACGTTATCTGGATCTGATCGCTAACGATGAGTCTCGCCATACATTCAAAGTTCGCTCACAAGTGATGTCAGGTATCCGTAGTTTCATGGTGGAAAAAGGCTTCATGGAAGTCGAAACTCCAATGATGCAAGTGATCCCTGGTGGTGCTTCTGCGCGCCCGTTTGTGACTCATCACAATGCACTGGATATCGATATGTATCTGCGTATCGCGCCAGAACTGTATCTGAAACGCCTGGTTGTCGGCGGTTTTGAACGGGTGTTCGAAATCAACCGTAACTTCCGTAATGAAGGTGTTTCACCGCGCCATAACCCAGAGTTCACCATGATGGAACTCTATATGGCCTATGCGGATTACAAAGACTTGATCGTGCTGACCGAAGAGCTGTTCCGTACACTGACAGAAACCATATTGGGTAGCAGTGTGGTGCAGTATGGTGAGCAGACCTTTGATTTTGGTAAGCCTTTTGCCAAGTTGACGATGAAAGAAGCCATTTGCAAATATCGTCCTGAAACCAATGTGGCTGATTTAGACGATATGGACAAAGCTGTGGCTATTGCTGAGTCATTGGGTATCAAAGTAGAGAAGAGCTGGGGCTTAGGCCGCATTCAATGTGAGATCTTTGAAGAGACCGCAGAGAGCCACCTGATCCAGCCAACCTTCATTACTGAATACCCGGCAGAGGTTTCTCCGCTGGCACGTCGTAATGATGATAATCCGTTTATCACTGACCGCTTCGAGTTCTTCATTGGTGGCCGCGAGATTGGTAACGGCTTTTCTGAGCTGAATGATGCTGAAGATCAGGCACAACGTTTTGCTGATCAAGTTAGCGCCAAAGAAGCGGGTGATGACGAAGCGATGTTCTATGATGAAGACTATGTCACTGCTCTGGAACATGGTTTGCCGCCAACAGCGGGGCTGGGCATTGGTATTGACCGTATGGTGATGCTGTTTACCAACAGCCACACCATCCGTGATGTTATCTTGTTCCCGGCGATGCGCCCGGTAAAATAAGAGAATTCGGTTAACGGTAAATCCATTAGGGCGCTACGGCGCCCTTTTTACTGAGCAAAATATTTCCATAAAAACAGCCGCTGTTAGGCTTAATTTAATCTAATCGCTTAAAATACCGGCGCTTAGGCTATATCTTCGCTTGCCCACGTCAAAGAACCGGTTATAATGCAAACCGCACACCGAAGCGGGTGTAGTTCAATGGTAGAACGAGAGCTTCCCAAGCTCTATACGAGGGTTCGATTCCCTTCACCCGCTCCAAAACTTCCTTAACGTATTAATTCCACTGTCTTTTTAAAAATCATACGTGATGGCACTCGTGATCCTCCTACAAAGGAGTGATACAGCCGATGGCTCAGCGTTATAATCTCTATCGACGTTCCAGCGGGATATACGTTCTGCGGATCACCGTTCCGGTTCGTTATCGTGCCCTGATAGGGCAGCGTGAAATACATGCATCTACCCGCACAACCCGTGTTGCAAATGCCAGAGCTATCGCCGCGCGTTTGCTGGATAAGTGGTATGCGTCTTTGGAAGAGTTCAGACAATTGGATAAAGAGAAGATTCGGGGTAACGCCCCACTGTTGGCTGGCGCTGGCAAAATCAGCCTGTCGTTGTTTTGTGAGTCATTTGGGGTTGGGCTTGAGACGGTCATTCAGCATCTTCTGGCAGACAATGTGCCGTTGTATGGCTTTGTGGCGAACCAGCGTGGCTTTCTGATTGATGATTTCAGCATGCTTGAGCGTGATCCTGATACGCATGGATTCGTTTTAAACAACATTGCACATTACGGCGCCGAGGCTGCGATAAACGGATATATGCAGCTTTATCAGCCACAGTTTGCTCTTATGGCGTTGCAGAAAGGGCTAGCTGTGGAAATAGCTGCATTCAGGGCTAACAATGGCAATCCACTTGCACTTTGGCTGTTGGATTTGCCCGGAGTTACGCTGGAAGCGAGTTCGCTCTTTATCAACAATGTGCAAGCTGAAAAGCTGCGCAGTATCTGGGATAGAGCGTTTGCGAAATCGGAGCCAGCGTTACCCACTCTACCAACTGCTCCGGCAGTTGTCGCAACAGCACTTCCTGCGGCTGCTACCACCAATCCGTATTGCAATCCGACGTATGCAAGCATGACGGTTTCAGAACTGCTGGATGCGTTTCTGGTTTATAAAAATACGGGTGATATTAAGCTAGCCACCGAGGGTAAAATTCGCTCCCGAATTGAACACTTCACGAAGATTATGGGAGATTTGCCTCTAGGTGAATTGGATCGCGATGTGGTGAAAGATTACGTCACCAGAATGCAGAATATGCCCGGCAATTTGTATCTATTGCGGCGTAAATATAAGATTTCAGATACACGCAAGCTGATTGAAAAGGCGTTAGCTGACGGTCGGCCGGTAATGAGCAGAGATGCGATTGGCAGGCATATTGAGTCGTTTGGTTCAATGATGAAATGGGCCAAGAGCGAGCGTTACCTGTTTGATAACCCTGCCGAGAATGTTCTTGCTCAGCGCCGCGTTATGGTGCGGGAGCAAGATCGCCGCGATCAGTTCACCGAAGAAGAGCTAATACAAATTTTCTCTGCTGAGTGGTTTAAGAACGGGGCGGGAACGCCCAATCAATACGGGCGTTACACGAGTTTTCGCCCGTATCACTATTGGCTGCCATTATTGGCGCTGTATCTGGGCGGGCGTATCAATGAACTTTGCCAGCTTTATCTGGCGGATATTCGCATGGACAAAAACGGTGTCGCCTATGTGGATTTTAACCTCGATAAGCCGGATAAGGTGATAGATGACGAGGCGTTGACTGGCGGTGAAAAATCACTGAAAACAGTGAACGCTATTCGTCAGGTTCCGATTCATCCACGTCTAATAGAACTAGGGTTTCTCGAGTATGTAGAGGCGCTGAAAGTTGCCGGTTATGATCGCCTTTTTCCTGAGTTGAAGCACAATAAAATTAAGGGCTATCGTGCTGCCGCCTCTAAATGGTTCAACGAAAACTATTTCGGCAAAGTCCTCGGTTTAGCGGAGTTATGTTGATGGCGTTCGAAATTGTCACGACAGTAATAGCATCCTCAACGGCGTTAGCAGTTGCAGTTGTTGGCTACTGGTTCACGAAAAAACGTGAACGAGAAGCCGAGTTGCGAAAAGAACGCTTAGCTCACTATAAAGAACTTGTTTCTAGTCTGAGTGACATTCTTGAAGGCGATAACAATTTACAGGGACAAAAGCGGTTTGCCGTAGCTTGCAACAACCTTAATCTTGTTGCGCCCGCATCAGTGATCAAAGCCCTGCAAGCGTTTCAGGACGAAACAAAGTCAAGCAATCCGAGCCGAACCCTTGAACGTCATGATCAGTTGTTGTCACTACTGCTCCAAGAAATGAGGAGAGACTTGAATGTATCTCCTGAAGGTGAGTTGATGCTGACTTTTCGGTTATGGGCACCGGGAAAATCCTTATGACACAACCAACTTTTAGAAGAGTCCAAAAGAAAAACCCTCACCAATTATCCGTTGATCAACATATCCATGCGGCGCATTGCATAAAAAAGTTTACAGATGAAAAGGGGACAGTCGCTGTTTTTGATAAACCTCTTTCTCGATGGGTGCAGCGTAAACCAGACGCCGCAATTTTTTGTGCAAAACGAGCTTGGGATCATCGGTCTGAAAAAGGCTATATGATCAGTATCGAAACCGCTTTTTTTAATGTCATAGACAACATTGATACTCCTTTTACTGAGAGAAGGCATGACGATATTAGCCGTTACTATCACTTGTGGCGTTTACGAGGTCTTGCAAGGGACAAGGAGAGAAATGATGTGCATTTCAACAACGGACTCGGTCATCGTTTATCTATTGATGAACAAGAGATTCTAGAAAAAAATGGATATAGCTTCATTTTAGAAAATGACGGCTTGTTACACCACCTTGCATCGGGTCTTGAGATTCATGTAATGCTGAGCAAGATTTCTCGTCATATGGGGCATACTAAGTGGGGGATATTAACAGCGAGTAGAGGGGAGTTTTTAGTTGCTGATTACTACCCTGGAGATACTGATGGTTTACAACCTTTTATCCCCATATCTCCTCATCATGCATTTTTTGCGAACATTACCGATAGGCACATTAGTGTTCAGCAAGTGCGCGAATTAAACCGTGCTTCTGTTGCATCTTCAAAAAACTACTACTTTTGCCGCAGCCTTGATAACTGCCCGCTTTAAGGTATAAGAGCTTTGCAAAACGTTGTAGTTCCTCCTACAAATGTATCCTACAATGCATCACGTTTTTGTTAATAAATCCATGGGATTACGAGATCTCTGGAGTGGGGGTGATTTCCCTTCACCCGCTCCAACTTAACGTCTCGTAGTATCTCCCGAAGTCCATCAAACCCAGTAAATCCGCACTTCTCAGGCTAATCTAGTTATTCCTATATACCTGTTCGTCTATTGAAATCTACTTTGTTGTCTTTTGATGATTAGCGCCTTGGTGAGCACAGGGCAATTAACATGCCGATCAGTGCGGCACCGGTCAGTAGTTGGAATACTATGGACCAGTCGCCCAGATCTGGCTGGGTGCCGAGCAGTACAGTTATTGCGGCCAGTGCCATTGCGCCTGCAGTATATTGGCTGGTAATCATCACTGCACTTGCGCGGCCTTGCTGCTGTGTGGGAACGGACGCCAGCCCCACAGCGAACATTGCCGGGTAAATTAGCCCGTGACCTATACCGCTCAACACGATCCCAAATATAAATAACGGAGAAAGTGGTGTGGTTAGAGCGGCGGCCAACAGCCCTAGTCCGAGAGCCGCGCTAGCGAACCCGGCGGCCAGCACTTGTGAACTGGCATATCGTGCTGTTAGCCGAGTATAAAGCGCATTCCCTACCACAATGAGTAGGGCCAATGGTGTGAATAGCAACCCGGTAGTTACGGCATCTTGCTGCCAAGTTTGTTGCCACAACAGCGTCATGGCGTAAAACTGGCTGCCGACGCTGGCCATATAGCAGGCACTGCTGAGCCAGCCGCTTTGTAGGCCAGGTAGTGCCCGCAGTGAATGTGATAGCAAAGGACGTGGTGCGTAGCGCTCATGCAAAATGAATAACAGTATCGCCGCCGCAGCTAGTCGGTTGGCGAAAAAATCAGCCTCACCGCTTTCGGCATAGCGCATTAGCGCCCAGACCAGCGCACCCGCCGCCGCACTACCAACCAATGCCCCGATACCAATGCCTTGCGCCTCACTTTGTGGTCGCAGTATGGGAAAGTCGCGTCTGACCAGCCATAGCGCGAGTAGCCCTAATGGTAGATTAAGGAAAAAGATGGTCCGCCAGTTCAGTGCCGTGAGCACGCCACCCAGGATTGCACCCGCCACCAGCCCCAGTGCACCAATGGCGCTCCAGATTGCTAGTGCGCGTCGGTGGGCTTCGCCGTGAAAACGCTGCGCCATCAATGCCAGAACTGCCGGTTGCAATAGTGCCGCAGCAATCCCTTGTCCGCCGCGGGCGATCAGCAACAGAGAGCCATCTTGTGCCAGTCCACCTAGCACCGACGCCAGTAAAAACAACGTCATACCGATACTGAAGATGCGCCGTGCGCCGACACGGTCACACAGACTGCCGCCGAGTAACAGCAAAGCGGCAAATGTCAGGCCATAGAGTGAAACCACCCACTGCATCTCACTGAGCGAAAGCCCCAGTTGCTGCGCCAGTGTTGGCAGTGCTACGTAAACTATGGCGTAATCCAGTGCAATCAAAGCTTGGGCGATACCGGGAGCCAGCAGTGTCAGGTGGCGTGTAGGTGATGAAGTTTTTATCGCAGTAAATTGAGTCATCGGGCTTCCTGTTAGCCTGATTATGATGAATAATCATCATGAACAGTTTGTGAATGCCAACAGGCTACGCCCTATTAACCGGTTGAATCAAAGTCATACTTTTCAGCCATTGATGAGTTAAATTCATCCATGAAATCACGCCGTCTGCCGCCGCTCTCTGCAATCCGTGTTTTTGATGCTGTGGCTCGTCACGCCAGCTTTAAATATGCGGCGGAGGAGATTGGTGTGACATCAACCGCCATTAGCCATCAAATCCGTGTACTGGAAGAGGCGTTAAATCAGCGCCTGTTTACCCGCTCGGCACGCGCCGTCACTCTAACACCTGCCGGTGATATTCTCTTTCGAGCTTCCGAGAACATGTTTGCCACCTTGCGTGAAGCGCTTGATACCATTGGCAATGCAGCACAGCCGGAGGTGCTGACTCTCAGTACCACGTCTAACTTCCTAACCAATTGGTTAGTACCCCGTTTGCCAGCGCTGCACAACCAGCATCCGCAGTTGGAGTTGCGTTTACACAGCAGCACTGAGCTGGTCGATGTGCGCAGCGCAATGGCTGATTGCGCTATTCGCTACGGCATGCAACCTGACGAAACACTCGATAACACATTGCTATATCGTGATCGCTTCGTGTTAGTCGCCAGTCCACAGTTAAAACTATCTTGCCCAGAGGATTTGCTTGGGTTGACCCTGTTTCACATTGAAAACCGCCACGTACCGACGCCAGAACCGGATTGGTGGCATTGGCGTGAGACTTTTGGTCCGGCAGAGTTAGCGGTGCAGTCGGGGATTCGCTTTGATGATGAGACACACGCCATTCAGGCCGCTATCGCGGGGCAGGGAGTGCTACTGGCCAGTGAATTGTTAATTCATCACGCACTGGCGCAGCGCTTGCTGCATATAGCGCTACCGGGGATATTGCCCGGCGGTAATTACTACTTTGTGACTAGCCGTGAAAAAGCCGAACGTGAAGATGTGCAGCAGTTCAAACAATGGTTGCTGCAAGCATTTGATACTACGAAACAATAGCGATGTACCACGGGTTGTGGGTTAACTCGATTTTTTGATAGGAAGCTAATATTCTGATTTATATTAGCTTCCTGATGTTGAAGATACTTATGCCGCTCGATTTACGTCTAATGATCGAGATAGAGATAATGTGTCCAACTGGTCATCCGCAGCAGAACTTTGCGCATTACCGAAACATGGGTGAAATGGTCGGAGTAAACGGCTACCTGAGCAAAAATACCATCAGGTAATGCGTCAATTTCACTGTTCGGTGTCAGCTCAATAATTACCATCACGCCATCAGTGCCGGGCATAATATTCAGTGATTGTAGTGCTCCCTGAGCTTGATATGAGCCGCCAGGTACCACGGGGACAATGGTTGTCAGCTTGCCAGAAAAGACCTCCCCGGGTAGGGCATTGAAAACCACTTCAGCTTCATCACCGGCTTTGAGTCGCAGCAATGAATTTTGTCTAAACTGGGCGATAATCTGGCGTTTCTGTTCAGGAATAAAAACCATCACCGGGCGCAATGGTAGAGCTGCGGCGTAAGTTCCGGGGCGGATCAATACCTGAGTAACATAGCCGTTGCTTGGGGCGCGCACGACGGTTTGGTCAAGATTATATTCTGCTTCGGTTAACTGAGCTCTGAGGCTAACAATTTGAGATTGTTCTCCATTTAGCACGCTATCTACCTGGCTTTTAATTTGTGCCTGTTCGGCGACGGATGCTTTCACTAATGCATCCTGCGCCAAATAGTTCTGCCGGGCGTTATCAATATCACTTTCAGAGAAGGGGTTTACTTGCGCTCTACTCCCTTTTAAATAGCGCTGGTAGTCTTTGGATAATCTGTCACGTTCTGCACTGAGATGAGATGTATTGGCGATGGCTTCGTCTAATTGCCCTTTAAGTGCCTGAGCATTATGAACGGCAGTGACCAAATCGGCCTGTAATCTATCAACTCGGGCTTGATAACGGATAGGATCGATTTTAAAAAGGATGTCACCTTTTTTCATTAATGAATTTTGCTTATTTGTTACTTCAGTGACAATACCGGTGACCTGAGGTGTTATTGGAATAGAAATAACTGCTTTTTGTGCCAGAAAAGTATAAGGATGGTTGTAGTTCATTAATAATATAAGTGCGCCGACTAAAACAACACCGCCTAATGCCGCAGTGGGTACCGTCCATTTATTTACCGGTATTTTAAATATCTTAAATACCCCCCATGCAAACGCGACGTACGTCAGGATAATGAGCAAATCCATGATGTTACTCCAATGGCGGGATGGTGGTACTGTTCTGTTTTTGCTCCAGTTCTGTCACGCGTTGCTGCAATTGTGTAAACGCAGCCTCCTGATTTTGCATGCCCCAGCCGTGTTCCTCGCGGTACAAGGTGGCCCATATCCATAAGAATGGCCAGATAACATGAAGAGTAAACAAGCTTACCCAACCGGCGACGTGGATAGCATCGGCATGGGGATGATTACGGGCTTTGGCGATTAAATAAGGAATATCATGAAGAATAATGATTCCATAGAAGATAACGAGAGCGACGACAATAAGTACACCCAGTGCAAAATAATTTAGAAACATAAATGCCTCTACTTAAGAGAGTGGTGCTCATTGATAAAGATAGACGCTAATTATTCTTGCTGTAATAATACTTGTGCAACTTATACAGAATAGTTGCAATTTTGAGTGGATTTTGTTGGTAAGCTTTTGTGTAAATAGAAATAGAGTGAATTCAAGGTAATTAACTGTATTCTGTTCTCATGCCAAATATTTATCGGTATTCCTATGTTGATAGCTTACTTAGATGCATTAAATATTTTGAGTACGCCGGTTTGGGTCGTGTTGCCCAAAAATCAGGAAATACTCTTTGCCAACAAGGAAGCCCGGAAAATTGCAGGCAATTGTCCATTGTCACTCATGCGCAATGGGCGGTTTTCAGCACATGCGCAGCAGCAGCTAAGCGCTTATCTCCCCGCATTAGCCGACGATGACCAAATTGTGGAGATTTGGACTGTTCAGACAGGAAAAAATACCTTTCCCCTGAGTTGCCAGCTTTCCCTCACTCAGCTAGAACCTTACGGCGATGTGATTGTTTTTGAAGGGCTCTATATTTCAGACACTGTACTGACTCAGCCCAATGTCGGGCAGCTATATTCAAAACCTTATTCCCGTGATGTGCCGGGTTTTTACCAGCAATTTTTCAGTACCAATACTGCCCCAATGCTCCTTATTGATCCCTCAAGGGAGGGGCAAATTGTTGATGCTAACCAGGCGGCTACACGTTTCTACGGTTATTCTCGCGATGAGATGTGCATGAAGCACACCTGGGAAATTAATATCATGGGGAAGGATGTTTTACCTGTCATGAATGAGGTTGCCAAATTACCCGGCGGCCATAAACCGCTTAATTTTATTCATAAATTAGCTGATGGGGAGACGCGCCACGTCCAAACCTATGCCGGGCCGGTAGAGTTGGATGGTATCCGATTGATGCTGTGTATTATTCACGATATCACTGAACAAAAACGTCTTGAACAAGCCTTGGAACATGCTGCTTTACGCGACCCGTTGACAGATTTAGGCAATCGGCGTCAGTTCTTTCCTTTGGTCGAACATGCTCATGCCCAGAGCCAACGTTATGGTCAGAACTTTAGTTTGATTTTATTGGATGTAGACCATTTCAAATCGATTAATGACCAGCTTGGGCATCATAAGGGTGATGAGGTATTGATTCTATTAGCCAGAACCCTAGAGTCTATCATTCGTGAATGCGACATTGTTTTCCGCTGGGGAGGTGAGGAGTTTGTCATTCTTCTGCCGTTAACTGATCTGAATGGAGCATTACAGGTGGCTGAATCTATTAGAGAAACTATTCAGATGATCTGCCAACCTAATCTGCCGCAACTCACGGTAAGTTTGGGGGTTGCGCAGCATCAAGTTGGTGAGGATACCGATAGCTTATTCAAACGCATGGATGAGGCTCTTTACCGCGCCAAAGCATCGGGCCGTAACAGAGTGCTGGCGGCCTAGATTGAGTCGACGTGAGGTATTACAGCGGCAAATGATCCAGTGGTTTTACCTCACGCAGCACAAAGGTTGTTTGCATCTCTTTAATCCCCGAGAGTCGGCGAATGACCGACATCGCGAAGGTCGAGAAGCTGTCGAGATCTTCCGCGACCACTTGCAGCAAAAAGTCAGCATCTCCCGCCACGGCATAGCAAGCAATCACCGGTTTTAATGCGCCAACCTGCATTTCAAACAGCTTTGATTCCTCTTCACTGTGGCTATCAATTTTCACCCGAATAAAAGCCAAAATGCCTAACCCAATCTTGCGCCGATCAATATTAGCCTGATAGCCAGTGATAATGCCGCTTTCTTCAAGTTGTTTTACCCGCCGCCAGCATGGGGAGGTGGCCATGCCCACTTTATCGGCCAGCTCTTGGTTGGTCATGCGACCTGAGTGTTGTAATTGCTTTAAGATTTTTATATCTGCCGGAGTTATTAATGGTGATGGCATTTTCTACCTTTTTATTGTCTAAATAGGGTATAGGTTACCAATATTAGCCGAATGAAGGTGATAAAAGAAAGCACTTACCCGCTGACGAGGGATATTCTATTTTGTACACATTAGCGGCAAAAGGGCACTGGCTGTGGCAGAACAAATGCGGATCGCGATTATTGTTAACCCCGAACTTCCTGTTGGCTTAATTGCCAATACTACCGGCGCAGTAGGGATTGGTTTAGCAGCAAAATTCCCACAACTGGCGGGTATGACGTTATCCGATTTGGTGGGGAAGGAAATTGATGTCAGTTCAAAATTGCCAGTACCTATTTTACAGGCGAATGCTTCACAGATGAGGGAGGTGCTGCTGAAGGCATTGCTGCTCACCGATGAGCGGGCGATAGTCCCTTTCCCTGCATTTGCGCGCTCAATGCATAGTTTTCAGGATTATGCAGCGGCTTTCCCACTACGTTCTCTTATTGATGAGCAGTTAGATGGCTTGGGATTGGTTGGGCCGGAGAAATGGGTGCGTTCATTAACGGGCTCACTAAAACTGCTGCGTTAGCGCGTTGAATTGATGCCTTCTTGAATGCAAAAATAAGCGGGCCCTGATAGGGAGCCCGCAGCGTTTACTGATTAAGCCAACTGGCTCAGTTGCAGTGTGTGGCCCGCCACACCATTGATGTATAACTCACGATGTTCATTTTCTGGCAGTGTCACCGTCAATTCTTGCCATGCCGGTTGGTAACTCCCGGTACGATTAAAGGTGATATCAATACGGTGGTTATCGGTCGTGACCTGCCAACTTAGCCATAATGCATGGCCTTGTTGCCAGCGGTGGCTTTCGCCATCGTCTTCAAACAACATCCCAGTGGATTGCCCGCCGCCTTTTGTTGGGTAAAGTGCTAACTCACGCTGAGAGTCCTGTTCAGCATTCACAAAAGCGATGCGCCGTGATAGCGGCAGCGCGGCACCGGCCCGCACCAACAGAGGCAAGCGCTCGAGTGGCGCATCTAACACCACAGTTTGCCCGCCGCTGTACCACTGCCCAGTATGGAAACAGTACCAACCGACATTATTATCCGGTAAATAAACCTGACGCTGACGTTGTGCCGGTTCAACCACACTGGCGACCAGTAAGTCACGACCTAGCATAAAGTCGTCATTTTCTTTAAATGTGCAGCCATCATGCTCATGATCGAGGAAAGTTGGGCGCAACATCGGCTCGTCGTCATGGGTAGCTTGCCACTGCAACGTGTAGAAGTAAGGCAATAACCGATAACGTAGCGCCATGGCATCGCGGATCATTGGTGTGGCGGCTGGATACATCCAGGGTTCGTTGACGGTGTTGTCGTCATTCCATGAGTGAATAGTAAACCGTGGATGCATAACGCCGTTTTGTACCCAGCGGATAAATAGTTCGGCTTCAGGTTTATCACCAGAAAAACCGCCGACATCATGGCCAAGGTTGTACAAGCCAGACAAGCTCATGCCCAGCCCCATGCGGATATTGTAGCGCAGTGTTTGCCAGCTGGTGCGGTTGTCACCACTCCAGGTCTGGGCGTAGCGCTGCATCCCGGCACAACCAGAGCGTGATATCAGATACGGACGTATATCTGGCGCGAATGCTTGTTGAGCTTCCATTGAGGCCCGCATCATCAGTAATGGCATCACCGGCCTGATGTGTTTGATGGCGATAGATTCACCAAATCCATTGCAGCGCGCTTCGCCGTCCCACACTTCGTATTCGTTATTGTCATTCCAGGTTGAGCCAATCCCCATTTCCAATAGCTGTTTGGTGACATTCTCTTGCCACCAATCGACGGTTGCCGGGTTGGTAAAATCAAGGTGTGAACCTTCGTCATCCCAAAATGAAGAGCGCTCAGGCAGCCCGGTTTCGCCGTCGCGAATAAATAACCCGCGCTCGGCAACATGCTGATACTGCGGGTGATCCTGTAACAGGCAAGGTTTGATATTCGCCGCCAGTTTGATCCCCGCTTGCAAGAATGCCTGACTCATCACCTGCGGCTGTGGCACTTTGTCGTAGTTCCAATTAAAGACATAGCGCTTGTTTTTGATGGAGGTATAGCCAGACGAAAGCTGGAAAGAGTCGCAGGGAATATCATGCTGCTGGCATAAGGTAATGAATTTTTGTAGCTGCACCTGTGCATCGGGGGCATCGGTGTAATGCATGGTGGAGCCGCTATAACCCAAGCTCCATTTAGGGCCAAACTGTGTTTTACCGGTCAGACGAACAAAGGCTTTGGTCACATCCAACACTTTGGGGCCGAGGAACATATAGTAATCAAGGTCACCGGCTTCGGCCTGATAGCGGCGATAAGCCAGATGATAATTATCAATCTCGTTCCCCAGATCCAGCCAGCAACTGCTTAAGTTGTCATAAAACAGGCCAAAACTGACATCATCACGGCGGGTGATGGTAAAAGGAATATGTTTATACAGCGGGTCAGTGCTGGCGGCATTGTAGCCCATGGCATCTAAATTGCGCATCTCAAAGCGGCGGCCCGCGCGGTTGAGATCCCCGGCTTTTTCCCCCAAGCCATAATATTGCTCATTAGGATAGCGGCGCTGATAGTGAGCAATCGCTTCGCCTTGCGGGCTGAGTAGATAAGCGCTAGTAGGACGATCTGCGGCCAGTGGCTGCCATTCACCCTGCGGGTTTTTATATTCCCACTCCAGATAGAGCGGCTGGTGAATAGTGACTCGTAAGCAATCCGTGGTCACTATCAATTGCTGTTGGCGCTGCTCTAACTGATAACCCGGTACAGAGAAGCCCTCCAGACTCAGGCGGTCACGCCCAGACCAAGGCACATCGCCCTGTGGCGCAATGCTCCAAGTGCGATTCAGTGCCAGCTCACCATTGCGTTTAATCAGCACTCGACAAAGGTTTGGCTCTAATACATACAGACAAAAACTATGTCGGCCATCGACCAGCAATTCCAGATGGTCGGGATATTCATTTACTAACTGCCAGTTTTTTAATGTTTTCATCACAGCTCATCTTTTTTCTGGCAACAGCGCGGATGGTGCGCTGTTGCTGGGTTAATAGCATCAGGCAGCCGACTGTTTCTTATTACGGAACTCAGCAAACAAGGCAATCAGGAACACGGCACCAATCAAATCGAAGAAGCCCATGGCGATAAACAGTGGGTTAAAGCCAATGGTGTCGGAGACCGCGCCGATCAATAAGGTAAACAGGAAACTGGCGATCCAGGCAGAGGAACCGCGCAGCCCATTGACGGTTGCCACTTGGTTTTTATCAAAAGATTCAACCACTAATGCGCTAAGCATGCAGGAGATAACCTGATGCCCGAAGCCACCAACGGAGATCAACGCAATCGCCAGATAAGGGTCTTTGGTGATAGCCACGAAGGCCAGTGAAACCATCATGAAAGCGCCGGTGACGGAGCTGGCAACCACTGAGTTGACGCGGCTGCAACCAAACCATTTTTGATAGAGCTTGGTTAAGTAGCCACTGGCAACACTACCAATATCCGCCGCCAGGAAGGGCAGCCAGGCAAACATAGCGATCTGTTTCAGATCCATACCACGTTCGGTCGCCAGATAAAGAGGAACCCAGAAGCTAAACACTGCCCATGCCGGTTCTGCCAGGAATGCCGGGATAGCAATGCCGTAGAATTTCTTATTTTTGCTGAGGATAGCCAGTGATTTAAGGAATGGCAGCCGTGGCAGCACTGGCTCATTGTCCTGATGAATCAGTTCAAATTCTTCTTTGCTCAGATTGGGATGTGTATCGGGTGAATGATAAAAACGCCACCATAGCAATACCCAAATCATGGCTAAGGCACCGGAGAATAAGAATGCGCCTTGCCAGCCGAGAGCCACATGGGCCAATACGATAATTGGCGGTGCCAACATCGCGCCAATAGAGAAGCCAACCCCTGCCCAGCCAGCAGCAATAGGGCGCTCCTTTTTCGGGAACCAGTCAGAAATTGCTTTGGCGTTGGCTGGTGTCGCGGCGGCTTCAGCACTGCCCATGAAGAAACGCAGCACCGCCAATTGGAACCACGTCCCCGCGCCGGCATGCATCATACACACCACCGCCCAGACACTGGCACAAATCAGGAACCCCATCTTTAAACCGATGACGTCGATTAGCCAGCCACAAAGCGGTTGGAACACGGTATAGGCCAGCTGGAATGATGCCACAATCCATGAATATTGCTCTGTGGTCATATTCAGACTGGTTTTTAGTTCTGGGGCGAGGATACCCAGAGAGTTACGGGTAATATAGTTAACCGTGACCCCAAGTAGAAATAGCGCCAGCATCCACCAGCGTAATGACTTTATTTTCCGCCGCCCAACAACTTTAGCAGATTGATTAATCTCAACACTCATCCCAGCCTCCTGGCGTTAGTCAGCAGTAAATTAACCGGACCAACTTATTGTTTTGGTATGATCCATTTTCGGTTATTAAGATTACGCTGAGTTTTATTGTGACTTTGTTCACATTAAATCGTAGCGATAAAACATACTTAATTGATATTGTTAGTATTTTTATATTTAATCAAAATTAACCGGACTGATAAGTTTTTAAAATTGGTTTACCAAAACAAGGTAACTAGCTTAAATTGGCTTTAATACGCGTTTTTTTGAAAGAATTTTCATAAGCTGAGTAATATTTCAGCATTTATATTAAGTAAGTCCCTAAATAAGCTATTTTCTGGCTATGAAAATTTTTTCATTTGCTAATTTGAGAGAGATCACAAAATGAATGGAAAGCTAAAAATACAAGAAATAGCTAATCAGACGGGCCTTTCAATTAGCACGGTATCCAGAGTATTAGCCGGTAAAGCCAACACCAGCGCGAAGGCAAAACAGCAGGTTATGGCTTATGCCCAGTCCCAGGGCATTTTGCAGAATTTATCCAGTGGGCGGCTCATGCTCAATAACATCATGGTGTTTGCGCCGCACCGGGCGTTTGATGTGCGGACTGATATTTTTTACTACAAAGTTATTCAGGGAATAACTGAAGCGGTCAGTCAACATGAAGTGATGGTTCGCTACTGCGGATTATCTGAGACTCACAGTGATATCTCGCTGTTTCTGGAAAAAATAACCAACCCGCAGACGGAAGCGGCAATCATCATTGGTATTGATGACCCACGTATCCATACATTGGCGGCTGGGGTGCATAAGCCGTCAGTGTTAATCAACTGCCGCGACAAAGAGATGTCATTGGATAGCGTCTCTCCTGACCATCAGCTGATTGGAGAATTTTCTGCCAACTACCTGATACAGCAGGGGCATCGGCGTATTCTAACATTGCAGTGTTTGCGGCGTAACACCATGGAGCTGCGGCTGGTGGGGATCAAAGAAGCTTTTGCCAGCAATAATATGAGTTTTGATGATAACCAACATCTGGTCACTACTCATGGTTTTGGTGCAGAAGAAGCGGAACAGGCGATAACCGCCTATATCATGGCCTGTGAGGATAAAAACCAACTGCCTACGGCCATTTTAGCCGGCGGGGACTATATGGCTGTTGGCGCGGTTAATGCACTGAATAAGTTGAAAATTAGCGTGCCAGATAGCATCTCAGTGATGAGTATGGATGGTTTTAATTTGGCGCAAATCCATGATGTTCCACTGACGGCGGTGCATGTCCCTCGTGATGAGTTGGGAGCCGAAGCTATCCAGTTGTTACAGCGGCGTTTATTGCGCCCGGATGCCCCTTTCAGTAATACCCTGCTGCAAGGCAAGCTGGTGGTGCGCTCCTCGGTGAAGCAAGTTAATCAGAAGAGAATGATGCCGGCGGCCAATAAACCCAGCGACCAGTTATATGATTAACATCAGTGATTCAGCCGCATCTGCGGCGGTAACATTAAATGAGCAGGGTAAGCTATAGTTTAGGGTCATGGGTTCCCGTATAGAGATATGCATTGATGGGTTTTATATAAGCCAGATGGCGTGTTTGTCATTTTTCAAACTGCAGGTGTATTGGCAGTGCTCAATCTTGCCGCCTCCCTGCACCTTGAAATCTATTGTGTATAACACATTGAATTTAAGGATATTTTCGCATGGAATTTAAAGACTATTATGCTGTGATGGGAGTGGAGCCAACCGCCTCCCTTAAAGAGATTAAAACCGCCTATCGCAGGCTGGCGCGTAAATACCACCCCGATGTTAGCTCTGAAGCTGACGCTGAAAGTAAGTTTAAGGAAGTTGCCGAAGCTTACGAAGTCTTAAAAGATGCTGAACGGCGCGCTGAATACGATGAACTCAGATTGCACCGTAATGACCCTCACTTTGGTCAACGACAAGCAGCCTACAATACTGGCGGCCAACAGTGGCATAGCAGTACTGGGGGCGGCGCTCATGATTTTTCTGACTTC
The DNA here is from genome assembly GCF_902170305.1 of Yersinia alsatica. Lineage (GTDB taxonomy): Bacteria > Pseudomonadota > Gammaproteobacteria > Enterobacterales > Enterobacteriaceae > Yersinia > Yersinia alsatica. The sequence continues at coordinate 358,588 of NZ_CABHWW010000028.1, forward strand.
TTTGAATCTTTCTTTGGCAACCGTGGCGCGGCAGCTGGGCACACTTCTCATCGTGCTTCTCAGGGAATTCGCGGCCAGGATCTTGAGATGGAGTTGCCGATCTTTTTAGAAGAAACATTAGCTGAACAAACGCGTTCGATCTCTTACAAGATTCCGACCATTGATGCGTCGGGCCGAGCGGGTGGCGAAACGGCCAAAACACTGAAGGTAAAAATTCCTGCGGGTGTGGGCGATGGTGAACGTATCCGCCTTAAAGGTCAGGGAGCTCCGGGTTTTGCAGGTGGGGCCAATGGCGATTTATTCCTAATTATTCGCATCGCACCACATCCATTGTTTGATGTTGATGGCCAAAATTTACAAATAGTGGTGCCGTTAGCCCCGTGGGAAGCCGCCTTGGGAGCGAGTGTCGAGATGCCGACATTGACGGGGAAAATCACGCTAACTATCCCGGCAGGCAGCCAAAGTGGTCAGCGGTTGCGCATTAAAGGCAAAGGTCTGGTCAGCAAAAAAGGAACTGGCGATCTGTATGCGGTCCTTAAAGTGGTGATGCCACCGAAACCAGACGAGAAAACGCGGGTACTTTGGCAACAGTTGTCAGAGCAAGCGGCATTTAATCCTCGGACTGGATGGGAGTAACAGATTATGGCTGAAATAGAAATCACCTACACCGTGACTGAATTATGCCAGTCAACGGGGATGATGCAGGATGAGCTGGTCGAGGTGGTTGGACTCGGCGTGATTGTGCCGTTAGAGCCCACAGATACAGTTTGGATTTTTGACGCGGATGCATTGAGCTGCCTGAAACGCGCGCAACGCCTGCAAAATGAGTTGGATCTGGATTGGTCTGGTGTAGCTATGACCTTGACGCTGCTTGAGCGCATTGAGCAGCTTAAGAAAGAAAACGATCAACTGCGCAGGCAGCTTGATCGTTTTGTGCAGACATCTTAATGCCCATCACTCGGGTTGGTGCTCATGGCAGCCCAACCCGAGACCGCATTTATCCGATAGCGAGTACAGAGCGAATATCACTGTTTTTATTCAGATTCCAAACTTCACTGACCTCTTTCAGCCGATGAAGCTGGGTTTCAATACTGAGCTTTTGTTGTGCTGCAAGACTGAAGATATCACTGACAATACGTTTTAATTCAGGAATCGGTGGGAAATTCCCGGTTCCGCTGCCCAAAATTTGTAGATTCGCGCTGCGCAAAACGGCGGAGGGCAGTTGCAGAGTTGGAGAAGCCATCGAGCCGACATTCACCAAGCGGATACCTCTTTCATTGGCATGAGCGGTTAGATCATAGCGGGTCAGTGCGGCGAAAAGCGCCTCGGTCGCTGGCCCCCAAATATAATCGACAATCACGTCATAACCGGTTGAACCTGCTGCTTGTGTAAATGCGTCGGTTAGCTCGGAACCTTGCAGTGTCAAATCCACCGTGGCATCCGCCCCTAATGTCGCTAACACCGCCTGACGTCTGCCGGCGGCCACCACCCGACCGGCTCCTAAATGACGTGCCGCAGCAATGGCTAACTTACCTGAAGTGCCGGTAGCGCCAAGGATAAGCACCGTTTCACCTGGCTGGATTTTGGCTCGCCAGGCAAGTGGCAACCACGCGGCTAATGCCGGATTAATTAATGCTGCGGCAGTGGCATCATCAACCTCGGACGGCACTGGAACATACCAGGATGCAGCAGCTCGCTCAGCCATGGCGCCAAATGGCTGGCGGAAAGAGGCAAAATAAACTCGCGAGCCATCCGACAGTGACCCGATGCCATCAGTGCCAGGAATGATAGGCAGTGTTTTCGGGCTTGAGTAATGTGTGCCTTTCACAATGGCGCGATCCAGTTGTTTGATACCCGCCACCGCAACATTAATGACTGTTTCACCGGGCAAGGGCGTCGGCTCAGAAAACTGCCCAAAAACAGGGGATTCACCTAGCGTCTTAACTATTGCAGCCTTCATCATCTCGCCTCATGGTTGTGTGCCAGTTAGAAATATCCCTCAATCTGCACCTAATTTATTCTTAAGACAATATGTTCAGTAAGTGACTAATTTGCTGCCAATAATACTCCTTAAAGGCTGGAGACTCCGCCATCGACCCGCAATTCAGTGCCAACAACAAAACTGGATTCATCTGAGGCCAGAAAAACGGCGGCATGGGCCAGTTCTGCCGGTGTTCCCATCCTCTTGATAGGTACCAGTTGACGAATTTGCTCTGTCAATTTCTGTTGTTCGCTCCCCGATAAACCCAGTTTTTGCAGCGCAGGAGTTTGTGTCGGCCCCGGACTTAGTCCATTCACCCGAATGCCTCTTTCAGCCCATTCTCCCGATAACGTTCGTGCAAGCGACAGCAACCCCGCCTTACTGGCGGCATAAACACTGCTTTGAGGTAAGCCAATATGCACACTGGCCGAACCGCAAAGAATCACCGAGGCAGGGTTAGCCAGCAGAGGTAACAGTGACTGCAAGAGGAAAAAAGGCCCTTTTAGGTTGGTGGAGAGCACGCGATCAAAACTCGATTCATCCCACTCATCTATCGGATGGTGAGTGACATCTCCAGCATTGATATAAACGATATCCAGACGTGGCCAGCTTTGGGTCAGTTTGGCGGCCAACAGAGATTGGTCGGCAATATTGCTGGCATCACTTTTCAGCAGCAACACCTTATTTCCCAGCTCCGCTTGTACAGCGTGCAAAGCGGCAGAACTTCTACCGGTAATAGCGACAGTCGCACCTTCGGCAAGGAACTGGCGGGCGGTTTCTAGCCCAATCCCACTGGTTCCCCCGGTAATTAATGCATATTTATCTGTTAAGCGATTCATTATTGCTCTTCCATTGATAGCGGCGGAAGACCATTTTTAATACAAAAGTATCTAAAGTATAGTAGGTACCAATTTGATACTAATGATGCAATAGGAAAGCAATGACTGTCTATAAGCCCCTTAGCCTTAAAAATAAATCGCTACCTACCGCTGATGACGCCATAACAGACGAGAAATGTCCGATGGTGCAATTTGTTGAGCTTATTGCCGGCAAGTGGGCCATTCCAATTCTCTATCGTTTGATTGTGACTGCTGCACCAATCCGATTCGGTGAATTACAACGCGCGATTGCCCCCATCACTCAAAAAGAACTTACTCGGCAGTTGCGTGCTTTTGAGCAACGAGGTTTGGTTTACCGTAAGGTTTATGCCGAAGTTCCGCCGCGTGTTGAATATGAAATTACTGCATTGGGTAAAACATTACAGCCAACATTAGATTCACTGGCGCAATGGATGAGAGTTCACCATAAAGATCTTAGTAAACGTCTGTAATACCAATTACCGTAACTTAAGGAAAAGGCTGATTTTTTACTACTAGCTCATTTGCAGTCGCGTAATACAACTTACATGTACTACATTTAATAGGCTGCTCATTAGTATGCAGTATCAAATGATGATAATAGTTTTAAGGAGAGTGTATGAGTAAGATAACGGGTTGCTGTTCGGAAGAGAACCATCCTAATAGCCGACGGAACGTGCTTAAAGCTGCTCTTGGCATCACTGCTGCAGGGGTAATGGGCGGGATTGGATTGGGATTGCCTCAAATATCCTATGCAGCGGCCCTGACGCAAGCAGAGAGGGATAAATTAACACCAGATCAAATCATTGAAGGAATGAAGCAGGGTAACAAGCGGTTCATTTCTGGAAAAATGCAGCAACATGATTATCTTGCTCAAAAGAGAAGTAGCGCCGACGGTCAATTTCCTGCGGCAGTTATTCTCAGCTGTATTGATTCCCGTGCGCCAGCCGAAATTGTACTGGATACCGGGATAGGTGAAACATTCAATGCCAGGATTGCCGGTAATATCTCGAATGAAGATTTATTAGGTAGCTTGGAATTTGCGTGTGCAGCGGCAGGGGCAAAAGTTATCTTGGTCATGGGGCATACCGCCTGTGGTGCGATAAAAGGTGCCATTGATAACGTGGAGCTTGGCAATTTGACTGGCCTTCTCAATAAAATTAAACCAGCAATTGAGACGACGCAATTTGATGGTGAAAAAAGCAGTAAAAATGAACGTTATGTCGATGCCGTAGCAAAAAATAATGTGAAGCACACTATTGATGAGATACGTAAAAATAGTGAGATAATTAATAAATTAGAGAAAGAAGGGAAAATAAAAATAGTCGGTAGCATGTACAACTTAAATGGCGGTGTAGTCGAGTTCCTCATGTAATTACTCAGCTTTTTTCTATTCCTCTTGAGTTTTCTCAAGGGGAATAGCTAGCGCAGATTCGCTTGGTAACATTAATTTATTTATCCTATTCTCTTTTTTAGTGACATATCTCCCTTGGTCGTAATTAAATTTTATGGTTATATGATTAAAGCAAAGCTTAGGTGACAAGATAACAATGTATATAGCGTCATTTAGTATTAATGTCGGATATATGAACTATATAATTAAATAAATTCACATTATATGTTTCGATAAAAGGAATATGTAAATG
>NZ_CABHWW010000029.1 GCF_902170305.1 Yersinia alsatica
TGGCAGTAATTTCCCACTGATTGATGTGACAGTGATCCCCGATGACGAAATCATGACACACAAGCATATCGCCGTGCAGTTCTGACTAAAGACCAGATATTAGGGACTTTCGCTACCTGCCAGCATATACACCCTATCGGATTCGATATTTTAATGACCAAATACCGCACTGATTGTAAAGCTGAGCAACGTATACGGGCCGCTATAAGTATATGGCTGCATAAGCGACCGCATCCCCCTCGAGCCATTGCTGCCTGCCAGTTAGCGCTGAATATAGTTTTAGATCGGAATCTGCCAGCACAGATAGAACAAATCTCAGCTTTACTCCGGCGCTACGGATCCCGCACAGGGATGGCAAGAAAAGTCATTGAAGGGCTTCAGCAGCAAATCAAATTATTGGAACGAGATAAAGCCCAGGCTCTTGATGATGGTGCTATCGCATTACTGGCAAACGATATAAAAGCCCTACAGTCAAAAATCAAAACAGAACGTGGCGCCTTGCGGGCATGGGCCAATCAGCAGGCAGCGGTAACGCAAGTCTGCCCACGTTGCCATGGTGCCGGTAAAACTCTGCGACTTCATCCTGAAACCTGCAACGAGTGCGACGGCAGTGGCCGTATACCGCCAACAATGGAGCATCTGCGCAAATCCATGGGCATCATAGGGGCTGAGATACCGACTGGGGAATGGGCTGCGCAATATGTGCCACTGGTTAAAGAATGCATGAACTGGTTGTTGATTGAAGAGTCCGAAGCTGCTGAGATTCTCAAGCAACGAATGAGTGAAGAAATCGGGGATTGACATGGGAATATATGGTGATACAGCAGTAGAGGTGGTGAAGCATTATATTCGCGGTCAAGATTTAGATGAGTCATGGTTACGGCAGATAACTTTTTTTACGACAAGTAAAGTTAGCCGTGAAAAAGGATGCCCTAGATCTGCATTTCTCGGCTTATGTGAAAATGGTTGGGTTAAAGGGATACCACCTGACTGTTACTTGAACAAAAATAGTCCAAATAAAGATTACGCTATCGAGGGAGCAAAAATAATCTTAGCTGATCCCAGCAAGCAATATTCAGCATCTAAATTATGGGTTGAAGCTAAAAGGGTATTCCCTGAAGGAGCGAATAATCACAATCAGCAAATGACGGTGGTTATTGCGTTGATGAATAATAATCTTTTGCAATACCCTCCATTGACTGAATGATAAATACGCGCTAAATTTCCGAAAGATGCCGGAGTATGCTTAAAAGCTGCTCCGGTTTTTTATTGGTCAGTTCCGGTCAGTCCTGACTACCCCGAAAGCCTGCATGGTTCGCCCAGCAGGCTTTTTTATTTCCCCAAACCGGGGAGGTGGAGCATGAAAATGCCTGAAAAAACATCCTTGGCTTCATATATTACAGGGGTGATGATGGTGATTATTGGCAAGTTAGGGAGGTTGTTGAATGACTTAACCCTCAATGACTGGGCCGTAGTTATCGGTATTATCATCTGTGTCGCCACATTCTTCTTAAACGCCTATTGGCAACGGCGACAAACCAAAGCCATAGAGAAAGCAGCCCGCGAAGGATACGCCATCATCCGGGGAACGAAGTAATGGCAATCTCCCAACGACTAATGACGAAAGTTGCCAGTGTTGTCGCGGGGGGCGCTATGGCTATCGCAGTTGCACTGATTGGCGGCCATGACGGATTAGAAGGGCGCGAATATGTGCCTTATCGAGATGTGGTCGGCGTGCTCACAGTCTGCGATGGCCACACTGGCAAAGACATTATTCCCAGCAAACGGTATAGCGATGCTGAATGCGATGCTTTGCTACACCAAGACCTGATACTTGTATTCGCTGCCATCGACCGTATCGTGAAAGTTCCAATGTCTGACTTCCGCAAAGCTGCCCTGGCATCATTTGGCTACAACGTCGGTATTACTGCCATGACCCATTCCACTATGGTGAAAAAGCTCAACCGTGGCGATACATCGGGCGCGTGCGATGAGTTACGCCGATGGATTAAGGCAGGTGGCAAGGTTTGGAAGGGGTTAGTCAATCGTCGTGAAGTCGAGCGCGAATTATGCCTGATGCCATAAAACCCTTATAAATTAGCTAGTAATACCTACTTTTGAGTCATTTTGGTAACGCTACGTGAAATCTGAATCACTGGTGTATGCCATTACCCCTGCTTTTTCACAGTAAACGGCTTTAAGCCCGGATCCTGATATGTCCACAAAACTACTTATCGCGATTGCCAGCGTTCTGCTGGTGGTGATCCTGTGCCTTGGCGCGACCGCTTTCTATTTCCACAAAGCTGCTGTCGAGAAGGATGGGCAATTATCACAACTGCAAAGTGAGCTGGATGAATCAAAATCAATCCAAGCACTACAGGCTTTTCAGTTCCAGCGCTCCAATGTGATAGCTGCACAGGCCGGTAGCTATAACGTCACCATTGCCGCCAAAAGTGAGGAAAGGCAAATTGAAAACCGCAAAGACCTCAAAACTGAGGAATGTGCTGATCGGTATATCCCTGACGCTACTGCTCAGCGGATGTACGACTATACGAACGGTTTACGTGCCAGGGCAATGCGCGATCCCGGCCAACCTGACGGAACCCTTACTGGTACCACTTCCCCCAACAGAATGACATATCGCCAAGCAGTGCTGTGGATTGACCCGTTACTGACTCTGCTAGACCGGGCCAACAACGATAGAGAATCAATTCGCAGTCTGCCATCACAACAACCTAGTGGGGATAAATGAGCTGGAGCCAGTCATTACAGAGTCACTTCCCAAGAGGTGGCTCAATAATGGCCCACAACAGACCAATAGAACACTATGGCAAAGCATGATTGGGAAGCGTTACAAGCTGCCTTTCTGGCTGATAACGCAGATACAGGGATTACTGCTCAGCAATGGTGTGAACAGCATGGACTCAATTATCAATCTGCACGCCGCTACATCAAACCTCGCGCTGCGCAGTCTGCGCAAAAGAAACCACGTAGAACTACGCACAATGCGCAATCCGATATCACTGCGCAACAGTGCGCAAACAGTGATGACGCGAAAGAGGAAGAACATAAATTATCATCTCACACAGACGATGACAGCGATCCCGTGCCTGAGCCAAGCGAGAAACCGAACTCCGGCAGATCTGGCAACGGACAATTCACCAAAGGCAACCGTCATTCAGAAGGTAATGCAGGTAATCCCAATCCGGTTGGCGCTTTTACTCCGGGCAATCAGGCAGCCAGAAAACATGGTGCTTATGCCCGCTATCTGAATGCTGATGATTTGTTTGAAGCTGCTGAGGGCTCAGATCTACATGACGAACTGATATTCACTCGCGCTCGTGCGTTGTCAGTCACCAAAACCATGCGCAAGATCCATGAGGATTTAGTTGCTGCTGAGTCTGTTGAAGCTCGAATTGAGCTGTACGACAAGCTGTTAAAGGCTGAGTCGGCTTTGGATAGAAACATTGGTCGTATTGAGTCGATAGAAAACAGTTTGAGTAAGTTGAGGCTGGATGCGGTCAATGTGCCGCGCTTAACCGCAGACACCTATCGTATTAAAGCGGCCACTGCAAAATTAAAGGCAGAGACAGAGAAATTAACCTCAGAAGGCAAGGGCATCACAACACCACTCAGCGAAGCAGTGAAAGGCGTGCGCGACTCAGGTCAGGATGGTTTGCTGTGACAAAGAATGAATGGCTGGCCACGTATGAAGCCGCCATTAAATCGGGCAAAAGTAAGGCGCTGGCAGCATTTGAATCACGTGACTTGATGGACTTTAGCATGATGGGGGCCAGCAATATCATGATTAACCTGAGTGATATGCTGCCGTTCTTCAACGCCCGCATGCAGGGGCTGAGTAAATTAGGCCGTGGTATCAAAGAGAACCCGCGTGAAGTGTTGAAGCGCGGCGGCATGATTACGGCGGCCTCTCTGGCACTGATGGCGCTAAATTGGGACGATAAGCGTTATGAAGAGCTACAGGACTGGGATAAAGACACTTATTGGCATGCATGGATTGGTGATCAGCATATCCGTTTCCCGAAACCATTCGAAATTGGCCTGATGTTCGGCACCTTGCCAGAGCGATTTGTTCGTGCGCTGGGTGGTAAAGATACCGGAGCTAAATTCGGCAAGCTGGTGGCGCATAACTTTATGGAAACCATGGCATTCAACCCGATCCCGCAAGTCGCCATGCCGATTGCCGAGGCTTATGTTAACTATGATTTCTTCAAAGGTGGGCCGATCGAGAACATGGCCGACAGTAATTTGATTGCGGGAGCCCGTTATAATGACCAGACCAGCCTGCTGATGCGCGAAGTGGGTGAGGCTACAAATATGTCACCAAAGATGCTGGATCACATTGTGATGGGCTACACAGGCAGCCTGGGCGGTTATGTTATGGGCGCGACCAATTTGCTGATGCGTAACCTGAAAGACTACGGCGAAACTCCGGCCATGCGCCTGGATGAACTGCCGGTGATTAAATCCTTCTTCCGTGGCTCCGATCCAGCTAAGTCTACCCAGTTCACCGAAGATTTTTACCGCATGATGACTGAAGCCAATCAGATAAACAGCACTATTAACAGCTTCCGAAAACAGGGCCGTGGCGATGATGCCAATGAATTGATAGAGGAAAATAGAGGGAAATTATCGCAGCGTCAGGGGCTAACAGCGACGCAGAAACAAGTGAAAGCACTGAATGCCCAGATTGAAATGATGAGGCGGGACAGGATATTAACGGCGGATCAGAAAAGAGAAAAAATTGACCGACTGATGGCAACAAGAAATAAACTGGTACAGCAGGCGGTGGAAAGGGTGAATGGGTATTTTGATAGATAATATTTATGGGATGTCCATCACCTTATTAAGGTTAACCTCAAGAAAATCTAAACTATTAGACTATCAATATTAAAGAATGTGTATAAAATCATGGAGTAAACTATTTTTTTGTGGGGGTACCATGAAGATTGAGGCTAACGATAAGGATGTTCAGGATATTTTTTCACTGGGATATTTCCAAATTCCTAGATTTCAAAGACCTTACTCATGGGAAAGGGAAGAGGTCGAAAATTTTTGGGATGATGTAATTAAGAATAACCCCGAGAGTTATTTCATCGGTTCAATGGTCGTGTATCAATCCAAGAAACCCTATTTTGGTATAGTAGATGGGCAACAACGATTAACAACGATAACTATAATTTTATCCGCAATACGAGATTCATTCATTAAGCTAGGCCAAGATAATTTGGCTAAAGGGATTCATAAGTATATTGAAAAAGCTAATGTAGATAACGAAAACGAATTTATTTTAAACTCAGAAACATCTTTTCCTTTTTTACAAGGAGTTGTTCAGTCCTTCAAAAAAGATGATGTTCCTTGTGATGTCGGAATGGAAGAAAAAAACCTTAAGAATGCTTTTGAATTTATTTTTACAAAACTACTTGAGCTAATACCTGAAATAAATGAGCCTAACTTAAGTCAACTAGATATGTTTCCTTCAGGTGTGGATGATCCGATCCAAAAATTAAAAGATATTCGTGACAAGGTGTTAGCATTAAAACTAGTTTTTATACAATTGGATAATGAAGAAGATGCATATTTGATTTTTGAAACTCTTAATGCCAGAGGGAGAGACTTAAAAACATCAGATTTAGTAAAAAATTTATTTTTAAAGAAATTAAAATCGACTAACAATAGATTCGATTCAGCGAAAGAAATATGGAATAGATTAGTGTCTATATTTGATAATAATTATGGGGAGCAAATAATAGATACATACTTGCTCCATTTTTGGTTGTCTGAATATAATTATACGACGGAAAAAAAATTATTTTCAGAAGTAAAAGCACATCTAGGCGAGGATGGTGACAAGTCTTTGCAATTGCTCCAAACACTTGCACATGTAGCACCGTATTATCAAATGATGCTTAATCCTAATAATAATTTGTGGAGTAAGGAAGAACGTGGAGTTAAAGACTCTCTAGTAGCATTAAATTCTTTTAAGGTTAAACAACAATCCTCAATGGTTTTAGCCTTGCTAAGATCATGGAAAAAAGGTAATTTAAATTTACGGAATTTAAAAACGGCACTTACAAAAATAGAATATTTTCATTTTGTATTTAATGCGGTAACATCTCAACGTTCTTCGGGTATGATATCAACAATATATTCTGAACATGCAATTAGACTTACTAAGTCAAACAATGTTGATGAGGTACAGAGTGTTTTAAGCTCTTTATTCAGATCGCTGAGTAAGAAACTGCCTAGTTATGAAGAATTCCATGTTAATTTTATTGAGTTAAATTACATATCAAATAAAACAAGAAGTAAAAATATAATTAAATACGCACTTTCTAAACAGTTAGGTGAAGCTATAAATTGTCTAAATATAGATCATGATTTCTTAACCTTAGAACACTACATTTCTGAATCAGAGTTGAAAAATGGCGGAAAGGAAAGTGTTGTGGGTAGTATCGGAAATTTATTGCTTATAGATGACAAAACAAATAGTTCTATTTTGAATAATTTAGATGTTAAAAGAAAGTATAAGATTTTGAGTGAGTTAATATATCCTCTTGAAAAGACATTTATTGCCGAAGCAGATTGGGACGAAGCAAAGGTAAAAGAGCGAACTGAAAAAATTGCTCACGTATTATATAATTCTGTTAGTTTGAACTAACCCTATCATTTAATAAGGTTCCATACCACAACACAAAAAAAGAGCATTATTATAGATGAAGTTATTCCTAAAATGATGTTCGTATTACTATCCATGTGCATATTGCCTTTACCTGCCAACAGGTAAGCAGCGATAACAGATGGGTTAGGGGAATAAGTGATTTATCGTGAATCTAGGGCTTACAACAAGACAGAATGAATACTTAAATTGGTCACAAAGTGCTCGCATTTGAGCCTCAGAATATAAATGGGAAAGAATCGACAGAATGGTGGCAACCAGAAATAAGCTGGTACAGCAGGCAGTTGAGTGGGCGAATCCGTATTTTAATAAGTAATTAAAAAGGGAGTTTGAAAGAGCTCCCTAATTTATTAACCTTTGAGCTAAGCAATTTTGTCACGACAGCCTACTCTGTAGTAACCTCGTGTGGGAGCAGTTCAAAGAATCACTACTTAACCATACCATCTTTAAAAACCATCTGCTTGGTGCCAGAAATATAGTTGTGAACGATGCCCAACAGAGCTGTAGAGTAATCAATAACGGAGGTTATTATTGCTGGTTCATTGTACTGATACTCGAGATTATAACCACTGAGTTTGATTCTTAAATCACCACTTTCAGATTCAAGATACGAATCATGCAACTCTTCATTGTAAGTCCCTTTTCCATACTGGATGTCAGGTATTTTTGTAGCTAGTGAGTCTGCTAGGTCAAAAAGTGAAATTCTTTCCCCATTAATCTCATTGGAAATGAAAATGGCATTATTGAGAGTTCTATTGAATCTTTCGTTTATAACATTTACATCTAACTCTGGTTGAGACTCTAACCAACAAGCATCAACAAGAGGAGAGAATGAATTGATTCTTGGTGGGCTAATTGCGACAATATTTAGATTGATTATTTTGACTAATGGAGTCCCATCAGGTGCACGCCAATCTTCATTTTCAGCTTCGCGAACAATAAGGAGGTCTATTTTATGTTGCTCCGCTTTTTTCTTTGTTCCGCTTTGATAACCGGTCTTTGTTGCATAGATAAGTCGAAGGCCGGGAATGTCTAGCGTCTTCCCAATGAAAGCATCGATCTTATCTATAGTTATAGTAGAAGCATAATCCTTGCACTCGATTACGCTTTTATACTCATACCCCCTAATGCAAACTCCCAATAAACATCAAACTGCCTAACTATTCCATTTCTATCCTCTATTTTTTTATTTACTTCAACATTAATATTCTTTAAATGAGACATTCCTTCAGCATTTATTAGGCTTTGCTGTATGGCTCCAACAAACTCTTCATATGCCTTACCTGTATTTTTGGTCATTTTTTAGCCTTCTTTTTTAACTAAAAGAATTTACGCTTTGATATCCTTGTGTCTAATCAAGGCTTGGTGTTTTCTGCTCTATTCTCGCTACTTTCGCCTAACAGGACACTTTGTGGCCTGCTCCCAATTGATTAACATATCACAATGTTATGTTTACTCATTGTACTTAGATGACTGTCAGATTCGGTAGCGACTAATTCATATTACAGTATCAGCAATTATTTGAGGGCATCATTCACAATGACGAATAGAGCTAATAACAGAATAAATCCGATGATATTGTGTTACTGCCACCTGTCAATAAGTAAGCAGTGACAACCTATAGGATAGAAGACAAGTTAATCTATCGTGACCCTAGGGTTTATGCCCACCCATAACGGATGTCCAGATTAGGTTCGAAGTGATCATATTTTAGCCTCTGAACCGACACGAGAAAGAGTCGAGGCAGCGATGACAGCATAAATAAACTGGTTTAGAAGGCGAAGTAGATAGTGGATCTATACTTTGAGAGGTTTTCACTAATTACTTTTAAATATCATAATTCTATATTTACAGTAAGTGATGAAATTAATATGGTGACGCTATCTAGACCTATTTTTCTGATGAGGAAATTGTTATATTTTTAAAAGATATCTTTATAACAGTGAACATGATGCTAACAACCTCAATAATAAGAGATAAAGAAATGAAAACAGTAAAAAGCTCTAAAGCTGTAATTAAACGATCACGTGATGGAATAAGCTCATGCGCAGGGTATGATACTAGAGGTATCCCTGTTACACGAATATAGGGTAATAATATAGAACCAGCTAAACATAGCACTAAAATTTTCAGGTCTTTTTCTAAAAGCACGAGAAATTTATTAAAGCTATTAGTTTTAGCGGGATCAATCCTTAATGTTGCCAATATCCCAAAAATAACAGCTATACCAGCTGCAATACCACCTAATATTGAGCCTATTATACCAGGGGTTGCCTGTTCTATAAATATAAATGCTGCCTTATCAGTTGATGCAAAAATCAAACATATTAAAAAGCTAACTATTAATTTTATTATCGTTTTCAATTGCATCACCTTTAAACGTGTATTCATCTCTTTTATTTTCTAACAAAAATCTTATATCCTCAGCACTATAGTTGTTTAGTTCTACCTCGGAAATTTTTCCATCAACAACAATAAGTTTAGCTGTTTGGCTACTTGAAGCTGTTGTGTATTTACTATTTTTACTTTTTTTACCTTTCATAGACCACATACCACCTCCATCCTTGACCCAGCTGATTAAATTTTCTACCCAATGGGAGTTTTTAAGCTTCAGGTTTCCATCTCTGTTCTCGAAAACAGCAGTGAAGCAAGATGCGTTCGTTTCTTCAACAACATCATTAAGAGATTTGCGAAGCTCCTCTTTTGTTTCACCAAAAAGGTTCGGTGTGACTAAGTTAAACTCTACTTTTTCAACAAACTGGTAACTAGCGTACTCTTTCCAAAAATCGTCTTCCTCAAGGCACGGTTGTATGTATGCTCGCAATCCAGCTTCAGCTAGTAATTGGTTATTTGCCAAATCTTCGAAAGCCTTTGCTGTTGCTTCGGCATTCTTAAATAACTGAGTTTTTTTCTCAACCAGCAAGATTTGCTCGGTCTGATCCCAAAACCACATGATAGGTGGATAATTGTCAACATCATACTCTTCAAAATTTTCATCATGTCCATAGATCTTTAAGCCCTTAGACACGATGCCTGCCATAATTCCATCACTTGGCGAAATACTAATTTTAAGGGAGTATTTTTTAGGGGGTAACGCTGACGGAGTCTTTTTTGCCTTAATATTCTCCTCTGATGCAAAAATTAAAGCCTGTTCGAAGTGCCTTATATCCTTAATTACATTAGAAGATTTGAATAAATCATTATCTTGTGGCCGCAAAAAAACTCTTAGCGCATACATTTGCATATTGGAACATCCAAAGGAGTCATATGATAAAGATTATTTATCATAGAGTTAACTTCAGAATTATTCTATAAGCACATTCCATAAAAGTGTGCTACGTGCACATAATGAGTATTTAATCGCTCTAATGATTCAAATTATACTGTGTATTTATACAGTATTATTTTCAATAATTCAAGACGTGAGATTAATTTTTGTGTTACATCAGCAAGTCTTTTGCTATCACAAACAAAAACAGCAACATAAAGACTCCAACTATTCCTAAAATAATGCTTGTATTACTGTTCATATGCATATTGCCTTTACCCGCCAGCAAGTAAGCAGCGATAACAAAAGGAATACAGAGAGCAGGGTGGATGGTGATCATTATGGCGGCGAGTATTAGGCAGACTATAAATAGTGTCGATGTCATGTTTTCCTCATTTTAGCGCCCCAAATTTTCCCGAGCATTTTCGAAATAATTGATAACTGTTTGATCATATGGGACTTTAAAGGATGGTCTTTAACGTGTACTAAAGGTCATAACTCTGATTATCTTGTTGTTTTATATAGATAAACTTAAGAATTCTCACCTTTAGGAATCGTATTCGGTCTTTTTTTATTCATCTTTTAAAATCAACCATATACATAAATATCAGTCACTTACCCCACACCCCGTTACTCTTCATTGCTTGCTATTTCATCCGCTATCGCCACTTTGCAGCCACTCTCAAATCGGGCTAATGGGTTGAAGTGAATAGCGTCTTCCAGGTGGTCTGGCGCGAAGTGAGAGTAGCGCATGGTGACCCGAATATCTGAATGGCCGAGGATGCGTTGCAGCACGATGATATTGCCACCGGCCATCATAAAATGGCTGGCAAAAGTATGGCGGAGAACGTGGGTCATTTGTCCAACTGGCAGCTCAATCTGTGCTAACCGAATAACCCGATAGAACTGTTTATAACAAGGTTCGAACGGTTTGCCTTTGCGAGCTGCGAGCGCTTGATATATATCTTCTGATAGGGGAATAGTGCGGTTCTTTTTACCTTTAGTATTAATAAAGGTGATTTTATTGGGGGAAACTTGCGAAGCTTTTATTTTGGCAATTTCATTCCAGCGGGCACCGGTGGATAAACACAAACGCACGATGAGAGTTAATTCAGGATTGCCGTGCAAATCACAGGCGGCTAATAGGCTATCAATCTGATCGTCATTCAGCCACGCCATTTCCCGCTCGGGTTGATCGAACTCGCGTATATTGGTCAGTGGGTTAGGGTGGCTCCATTCGCCCAGCCGCGTTAACTCATTAAACACCGCGCGCAAATAAGCCTGTTCACTGTTTACCGTACCGGTGGTAACCATGCGGGTACGCAGGCTGGTGCTGTAGCCGTTATTTATTTCTCCTCTTAGCCGCTGGTCACGATAGTGCGCCCAATCTTTCGGTGTGATATCGGCTGCAATCGGGTTACCTAAGCCCTTACAGATAATCTCCAGTTTAGCCAGCCCCTCGCCAAATAACTTGCCTGCGTTGGTCGCCACATCTAAGGTTTGCTGTGTAGCTTTAACCGGTTTGATCAGGTCAGCGAACCCGTTCGAAAGCAGTTTTACCTTGTCACTAAACCAGTTAAACACCGGTTTGAGCGGCTCAAACGCGGCACTGATTGGCCCCATGGCAGCGGTAAAGCCCTCGGCCACGCCAGCAATAAAGGCGCTGATAGGCTCCCAGTATTTACGGATAAGCAGGCCGCCGGCCACAATGGCCGCAACTACTGCCACTATCGGCCATGTCAGCGCCGTGAGCGCGGCGGCAATGGTTCCAGCCATCAGTGAAAAACCGGTGCTCAACAGGCCAGCCCCGGCCAACAGCAGGTTAAACCCCGCCATCACCGGCCATACAATCAGACCCAGTGCACCCAGCCCGGCAACCAGTGACAACGCCGCACCAGTCACTTTGGTCAGTGTGGCGACCAGCTCTGGATTTTTCTTAGCCCATGCAGCGACATTCACCAGCCAGTCGGTTGCAGTCATGATCAGTTGGCGCAGGGCAGTGTTTTGCTCCTCAAATATCTCAATACGCAAATCGGCCCATGATGAGCTGAATTTTTTCAGGTCGCCGTCGAGGTTGTCCATTCTGACCGTAGCGATAGCTTGCGCGGTGCCATCGGCCAACATTAATTTGCTTTTCTTCTCAACCAGTTTGCCATCACCGGCCGCTGCCACCAGTTTCACTGCGCCTTTCATCGCTTCCTCACCGAAAATCACTTTTAGGTATTCGGCTTGCTGCGCGGTGCCTAACTGGTTCTTTTTAAACGAGCGGTCAATATCTTTGAGTATTTTCGCCACGGGCAACATATTGCCTTTGTCGTCGCGGGTCGTAATACCCAGTTCTTTCAGTGCGGCGGGTGCTTGCCCGACTGGTGCTTGTAATCGGCTAAACACCGCGCTGGTGCTGGTACCTGCCATACTGCCTTTAATACCGTTATCGGCTAGCACGCCGAGTAACGCGGTGGTGTCTTCAATACTGGCTCCGGCGGCCTCGGCAATCGGAGCGACATATTTCATCGCCTCACCCAGCTCGGTTAGATTGGTATTCGAGTTGGTAAAACCTTTCGCCATCACATCAGATACACGTCTGATCTGGTTAAGTGGCAGGTTAAACGCCGATTGCATATTGGTGACAATGCCTGCCGCCTGGGCAATATCGACGCCGGAGGCCAGCGATAGATTTACTGTTGGCTCGGTGGCGGCCAAAATGGCATCAGCGTCATAGCCGGAACGCGCCAGTGTGTCTTGTGTTCGTGCTACGTCGGTGGGGGAAAAGGCGGTTGAACCGCCGATATCACGCGCCTGTTGACGAATGGCGGCCAGTTTGGCGTTGTGTTTCTCCAGCCCTAAAATTGCCTGAGTGCCAGACATCTGGCTGTCGAACTGGATCCCTGGTGCAATCAGTTTTGCCGTGCCATACAGACCGGTGCTTGCCACACCAAAACTGGCGGCACTGGCATTGCGTACCGTTTCAGTCGCCGCTTTGCCTTGCTGGTAGCGCTGAGTGACACGGTTGAGCTGCTCTTGTTTCTGGCTCAGGCGTTGCAACTCTTGCCGTTGGCGGGTCAGGACGGCTGTAGCTTCGGCGGCACTGTTGCGTAATCGGCGTTGCTCAGTGCTCAGGTTTTTGCTGGCGATGCCGCTCGCCGTCAGAGCATCGCGTTGGCGCTGTACTGACAGGCGCAAACCGTTGTATTGAGTTTGCAAGTTAGTGGCTGCGCGTCTGGCACCCTCCATCAGCCGGACTTGTTGCGCGGTGGGCTTCTCGGTGTTTTTCAATGCAATGGCGAATGCCGTTGCATCGGCTTTGGCTTTTTTTAATACCTGCCCGGTGACCGCCAGTTGGGCGCTGGCCTTACGGAAACCCTCAATTTTTGCTGCCTGCGCATCAAGCGCTTTGATGCTGCTTTGGGTGTTGCGGATATCGCCGGTGAGGGACTGACTGGCGGATTGAATGGCTTTAAACGGGCGGCTGGCTTGGTCTACCGCCTTGAGCAATACTTTTAGCTGCAAGTTTTTACTCATGGTTTACGGCTCCACTGCGTAGCAAGGCTTTATGACGCCAGCGCACCAGTTCGCTGAGGCTCATGGCCCAACACTCCGAGGGTGTCCAGTGAAAAATGGCGGCAATGTCCGCCATCAGGTCGTCAACTTCCAGCATAGGATCGAGCTTTACGCTTCCTGTTTCGGCGACAAAAAACTGATCACCTTACCGGCCAGTGCCACTAAATCCGGTAGCTCTAAGCGGCTGCATTCTGCGGTGGTGAGTGAGGGATAAGTGATGCGGGGCAACACTATCATCAGCGCATCGACATCGGAATTAGCCACATCGGCTAGCCGTACCCCGCGTAGGGTTCCGGCGTTGGGGCGGATAATTTCGATTTCAGTGATCAGGGTATCGCCGCGTTTGAGCGGGGTATCCAGCATGACGGCATTCTCGTTAGCGGTAGCATTTTTCATGTCTGTTCCTATTAGATTAGCGGCCAATGGCCTTGCGTTGGGCTTTCAGCAGGTCGACACCGTTAACCCGTTCAATCAGGTTAACCACGTCAATTTCGATCACTGCCTTGCCGTCAATGGTCAGTTTGTAATAGGTGCATTGGGTGAATATTTTACTTTCGGTGTCTTCTCCTTGTTTGGCCTCACCGCTATCAATTTCTTTATGACGGCCTCGTATTTCAACTTCTACCGCCATCACTTCAGCGGAATCATCACGCTGATAGGCTCCGGCAAAACGCAGTGGAACCGCGTCAACTTTGGCCGCGCCCCATTGCTGCAATACCAACTCATCGAGGCCGCCCATTGACCACTCCATCACCAATGCGTCATCGTCCAGACCTAAATCAATCGGCGCGACGCCATTCATCCCGCCGCCACGATAGTTCTCCAGCTTGCGCGTGAGTTTTGGCAGAGTGACGGAAGAGACTATCCCCATGTAATCGCGGCCATCGTTAAACAGATTCATCAATTTCAGTTTGCATGGCAGAGCCATAGGTCAGGGTTCCTTAGCGGTTGATGGTGGTAGTAAAGTTCACCAGATACTTATCGGTGATGCGCTGGCGTAGGGTGAGGTTCTCCAGTGGTGGCACTGGCGTGTAGTCGTAATCAATAAACAGTTTGCCGGCTTTCAGGGTATCTTTATCGTTGGCGTTGTCGTCATACCAGCAACTGCCATCGATAATCAGCCCGGCAGATTTCATCTCGCGTAATTTGGCATTGATGCTACCGATCATGTCTCGGACTAACGTGGGGTGGATAGGGCGGTCAATCGCCCAGAGCTGAGCCTCGGCCATAGTGTCAGCCAAAATCTGCGCGGTACGGGTGTAGTTCTCAAAGGCAAACAGCGGATCATCGGAGCAGGTGCGCGAACCCCAAAACTTGAAGCCGTCTTTACGGATTAGCGTTGTCACGCTGGCTTTGTTTAGCAGGTCGGCGTCCGTACCGACGGTCTGTAGATCCCAATAGACGCTGGCAGAGATACCGGTTACGCCATTCACGCCGACGTTAGACAGGGTTTTATGCCAACCCTGTTGTTGGTCGATTTTGGCCCGTAAGCCGAGGGCGCGAGCGGTGGTATAAGCTACGCTGCTGCGGTTGGTGGAGGTGTTCCAGCTCAGAAAATTCGGCCAAATCAGCATCAACTCGCGCTGACTGAAATTTTCGCGGTATTTCAACGCTTCCTTGCTGGTTTTGCAGCCATAGGCGCTGATATAACCAAAAGCACGCAACTGCTGACAGATACCTGCCAGAGCGGTCGACACGGGCAAACTATCCAGTCCTGGCACACCAAGAATACGCGGGCGCACACCGGTAACAGACTGCGCATCTAACAGCGCTTTCATGCCGGTATAGCGGCCATTCTGGTCAACCCCGCCGATAATATTAGTCGTGGTTCCGGTCTCGTTACTGCCAGTGGCAACGCGCACCACAATGGTGACCGGTCGGGCCTGTTCAGCAATCGCCAGCAGTGATGCCGCCAGTGTGCCTTTTGTGCCAGCCTTAGCGGCTGCGGCCAACAGATCAGTGATTAATACCGGCGTGTTGAGCGGGAATGTTGCTGCATCGGCATCATCGCCAGTGCAGACCATACCGACAACGGCGGTAGAAACCGTGGAAATAACGCGGGTGCCATCGTTGATTTCGAGCACTCGCACACCATGATGATAATCCGCCATGTGGCAACTCTCCGTGGGTGGGGGAGAGTAGGATGGCAGGGATCAGCTGATTAAGCTGCGGGGGAGAGTTGTGCGGGTTTGGGCACAACTCATATTAAATATTTTTATATATAATTCGAAAGTGTGATGCCAGACCAAAGGGATTTGCAATTAACAGTTATTGTAGCGAGTGGCATTTGCCATATTTAATATAATCATTAGGATGATTAAATGACTACATACCAACTGGTCAGAAATGCAATAGAAAAGAAACAGCAAATAACAGCTATGTATAATGGGCATTATCGTGAATTATGCCCACATGCAATCGGAACGAAAAATGGTAAAGAACAGGCGATATGCTTTCAATTCGCAGGTACAAGTCGTCAGGGGGTGATTACTCGTGACTCTACAGATAACTGGAGATGCATTGAAATTGCCAAATTGAAAGATGTTGCCGTTCGTGACGGTGAGTGGCATACGGCCTCAAACCATTCTATTGCTCAAAGATGTATTGACGTGATCGATTTGGAAGTAAAACGGTAAGTCATTAATTAAAATTTCATGAAGGCCGCTTGTTCTTTAACTGGCTTTCATTGCATATATTTTTCTACACAATATTCAGCAGATAACCATAACTCCGATTACATAATTCAATTGCTCTTATCTCAGAATATGATGACTGCTTTTATTATTGTAAGTGAATAACTGCGTGCCTCATTGAATATAATGAGGCACGGCTTGTATTATGCAGACTTAATGTGGTTGATTATAAATGGATTTGTTTTCAATAAAATAAGTAGCTTACGAGCTGCACCTACTGGTTGTCGTCTCCTACTCTCCCAGCTTTTCACCAAGTCATAGCTGACACCAATTGCCAATGCGAAATCCTGTTGTTTTAACCCAGTCGTCTCGCGTATAGCTTTTACATCAATATCGGTAAAAGTGTGAATATGCTCTGGCTTAGGTGTCAGTTCACCGTTTTCAATTTTTACCATTTCCTCTGCACTGGCCAGCAGCTCGGCAAACAATTCATCTTTCATAATTCTTCTCCGCCCTTTGGCGCGGGAATGATTCCCAGTAAAAATCATTAACTACAAAATAATATATTGTGTAACTAACTTAGCTTGTCTGACAATTGCTTCAGTGTTTTTTTCTGCTCTTCCGTTAAATTGTCCAGCTCATTTTTAGGATAAATTAATGCCAGATAGATACGCCCTTTGCGAGTGACATTAAAATATATCATTCTGATACCGCCACGTTTTCCCGTTCCTTGACGGCTCCAGCGCACTTTCCTAAAACCTCCTGAACCAGAAATAGTATCTCCCATTTCAGGATTGTTAATGAGGGTTTCTTGAAACTCCCTAAACTCATCATCAGTAAGTAGTGTTGGTCGTCGTCTACTGAAGTTAGATAGTTCAATGAACGTAAACATTACCTTTCCTGACTTGTTATCCGTCATCCGTGTCATCTGTCATCCTTATAATACGTGTACAGAGTACACATAGCAATTGCATTTTATGTACTATGTACACCTTTTAATCTAGTAATGCTTATGTGAATAGTCGTGCAGCATTAATTTCTAGGTGGTTTGGTACTATCCAATGGCACATTGATATCCCGCGCATAAGTGCTGTGTAACGCATCAATTTGTTGCCACAAAAGCAATGAAAGCACCTCTTTAACATCGGCTCTGTCCAGTGTCACGATGGCATAAATCAGCGCGCGACAGTGGTCGATAAGTTCTTCGGCTTCGCGGGGGGTGTCATCGTACATGGGGCACCTCCGGCAGCAGAGGGGTAGATGAAGCAACAGGTATGGGAATAGCAACGATAGTGCAGGTCAATAATGACAGGTGTTTAGTCGTCAGATCCATGATGACTACCTCTTTGGTAGGGGGACTAATCACCACCTTGAGGTTCCAATCTCTTTATGGGTGGTGAACTGAGCGAGGTTGGAACTACCGGTTACCAAAGAACCCGGCGCATCTTGCGATGCCCCCACCCAGTTCACCGTTTCTTGCATATTACAGGTGTCACTGTGCCCGCACATAATAGCCGTGTCTACGGTCGTGCGCTTTGGTAATTTCCGGAGTTCCAAACCCGGCAGCAGATTTTGCCGCTGCGGCGTGACTATAGCCCAGTGGCGTTTCGCCGTGCAATGAGCTGGGAGCATTTTAGGACAAACATTTTTTGCAGTTAAAATAGGGAGTTATAGCGGATATTAATAGGAAGCGGTAAAGAATAATTCAGACTGGTGAGGATGACAAATAACAAAAGCTAGGCAAGGTTGAGGATAACATCGCCCATTAGATTTACGATTTTAGTCGGTGAGTTAGTGGCAACTTAGTGGCTAAGTTGTGCCAGCTCTTTATCGCTCAGACCAGTCAACTTCATTACTGTGGCACGGTCAAGACCGTTAGCTAACATAGTCTGGACAATTTTCAAGGTGGCCTTCTTCTCACCTCTGATTTCACCTCTGATTTCACCTTTGATTTCACCTCTGATTTCGCCCTTTTTTTCCAACTTCTGTGCAATGGTCATAAGTTTATCCTCGTGTTGCGGCAGTCGGTGAGCCAAATCCCAGATAAATTGTTCCGGCGCAGCCGTATCACCCACCTGTAGCATGTAATTGACCATAGATATTAGCTGATCATCCGTCGTGTAACCATTCGATAATAGCATGACCAATTTATCCGATAACTCAGACAGGTCGCGATGGCGGATGTGTTTCTGTAACAGTTCCAGCACGGCGATATGCTTGTGTGTCATGATTTCGTCATCGGGGATCACTGTCACATCAATCAGTGGGAAATTACTGCCATACAGTTGTCTGGCCAGTGTCGGCTCACTGAATGCTTGCAGCCAGCTCATTGGATACGGGTATGGCGTAATCAGCCCATGGTAGAACAAAATAGGGATAACCAGCGGCAGTTTATCATGTCCGGCATCAAGATGGCTTTGCATCGCGGCAATGGCATAGCGCATCAGGCGAAAAGCCATATGCTTGTCAGGGGAGCTTTGATGTTCGATCAGGGCGTAAACATAGCCATCCTGCCCCTGCATTTTTAGCGAGTAGAGTACATCAGAGTAATAAGCGCGCAGGTCATTCTCGATAAAGCTGCCCGGCTCCAGCCGCATTGTTTTCAGGTCACAGATTTTCCGCAGGGCGGGTGGCAGGTGAATATCCAACAGATCATAAGCCGTTTTGGGTTTGGTCACGAAATTTTTAAAAAAAGCATCATGAGGTGTAGGGGTCGTTTTCATCCGGCGATGATAGTCATGGGGATCAGTGTGAGCAATCACTTAGCCTCACTTTAGGACAAACATTTTCCTGTTAAAATAATGAGTTATAGGCGTAACTAATAGAAAGCGATAAAGAATAACTCAGGCTGGAGAGGGGGAAAGAGGAGAGTTGTGCGGGTTTGGGCACAACTCATACAGTTGTTACAATCACCTCTTATCTATTCAAGTTATATTTTGAATAATTCGGGTCGCTTACGTGTTGGTCAGTTCTGCAATATCCCGCGCATAAGTGCCGTGCAAAGCATCAATTTGTTGCCACAAAAGCAATGAAAGCACCTCTTTAACATCGGCTCTGTCCAGTGTCACGATGGCATAAATCAGCGCGCGACAGTGGTCGATAAGTTCTTCGGCTTCGCGAGGAGTGTCATCGTACATGGGGCACCCCCATTAGCAGAAAGGCAAACGGAAGTACTTGCAAGGAGGGAATAATATTATTATGGGTAAATAGCGATAGGCACTTAGTCGTCAAATCCATGATGACAACCTCTCTGTAGTAGTTTTTAAACTCACCACCTTGAGGTTCCAATCTCATAATGGGTGGTGAACTGAGCAAGGTTGGAACTACCGGTCAACAGAGAATCCGGCGCATCTTGCGATGCCCCCACCCAGCTCACCATTGTTTTACAGATGTAGCCGTGCCTACACATAATAGCCATTTAAACCACTATGCGTCCTGTTGAAAAACGGGGTTCCAAACCCGGCAGCAGATTTTGCTGCTGCGGCGTGACTATAGCCCAGTGGCGTTTCGCCGTGCAATGAGCTGGGAGCATTTTAGGACAAACATTTTTTGCAGTTAAAATAGGTAGTTATAGCGGATATTAATAGGAAGCGGTAAAGAATAATTCAGACTGGTGAGGATGACAAATAACAAAAGCTAGGCAAGGTTGAGGATAACATCGCCCATTAGATTTACGATTTTAGTCGGTGAGTTAGTGGCAACTTAGTGGCTAAGTTGTGCCAGCTCTTTATCGCTCAGACCGGTCAACTTCATTACTGTGGCACGGTCAAGACCGTTAGCTAACATAGTCTGGACAATTTTCAAGGTGGCCTTCTTCTCACCTCTGATTTCGCCCTTTTTTTCCAACTTCTGTGCAATGGTCATAAGTTTATCCTCGTGGGTCGGAAAACTTTTAGTGAAAGTATTACCTTACTGCGTCAGATCTTCATCGCGTAGACCCGTGACTTCCTTGACCAGAGTGCGATCAACACCTTCGGCCAATAATGCGCGGGCAATCTGCAAGAGTGTTTCCCGATGACTTTTCTGGTAGCTATCAATAAATCCTTCCATAAAACCCTCTTTGAAGCCTTCTAACTTCAGTTTCTCTGCAATCGTCATACGTGCTTCCTTGTACTAAGACGGGGCCGCACCAGCCATCGAGTTATTGGGTTGGGTTATTTCTCCGTGGATGCTGTTTGGGACATCGCGGCGCGGTTTTCTGATGCTAAGGGGATGAACTGAGCAGGGGCAACAGAGAATCCGATACCCCCGCCCAGTGCACCCTTGCTACTTATTGTCGGTGTTGCTGTATTTACGTCATGCGCCTTGCTATAGACCGGACCAGAAAGTCCGGTAAAGGATTTTATAGCTGCGGAGCGACTATAACCCGATGAGATCCTACTGAGCAATGAGCCAACATCACTTTAGGACAAACATTATTTTCTGTTAAAATAATGTGTTACAGGTTTCAATTGCGCGTGTTTATACCGCTTTTGCGAGAGAAACGGGCAGCCTGACGAACCGTCATTCAACGCCATGTTAAAACCCGTATTCTTTCGACAAAACACGCGCTATTGTGGCGGTTTCGGCCAGTCAATATAGGGGGCAGTGTTGGTGTTGATGTGCACTATCGTGTTCGGGGTAGTTTGCCGCTAATGAGCGCGGATGGCATGTCAGAAGGGATGTGTGGGGGGGACAATAGAGAAAGTGAAAACAGCCCGAGTCATCGGGCTGTCAAGATTATCAGGCAAATACCACTTTCAGGCTACCCGGCGTGCGGCGTGGTTTCCCTACCACAATTTGCACATCTCGCCCTAAACGAGTCAGGCATTCCAGCATTTTAGCTTCACTGATACCTCTGAATTGCCCGCGCAACATATTAGACAGCTTAGGCTGGGTCATTCCGAGTAGTTTGGCTGCCTGTTCTTGCGTCAGGCGACGGCCCTTAATAATGTTGCCGATCGTAGTGGCAAGTTGTGCCTTAACCTGCATTTCTTCAGCATTCTCTTTACCAAGATCGGCATAAATATTGCCGCTGCTGGCTTCAATATCATGGCTCATATTATGCTCCTTTAGCGTGGCTCTCTGCGATTTTTAGCCGCTCGCGGATCTTATCCATATCGGGTTTAGGTGTGGTGATCCCTGACGAGGACTTTTTTTGGAAAGCATGTAGTACATACACTGCATGTCCGAATTTGACGGTGTAAACCGCCCGATAAGTATCATCGATGTAATCTTCAACAACTTCCAATACGCCAGCACCACCAAAGCCTTTCAATGGCTTAGCCTGCGAATGTTTACCCCCCATTTGCGACAAATGAAGGCCGTAGCCGAAAATATCCTGTACGTCTTCAGGTAAAGATTGAAGGTCCTTCTTACTACTACCAACCCAATAAAGTGGTTTCATCCGCTAATCCATGCGTCAAATTATACCCATTTGGGTATAATTTAGCACGATGGATGGTCAATGCATAGCCAAATTAGCAAGGTAAAGAAGGTCACTACTTAAGGATACTCCCGAAGATACCCGGCTAAAGAAATATCTAACTGTCTAATTAGTAGAAGCTTATTTTATCCCTAATGTCCTATCATGACCGCACTGCACTTGGCCGTTGCCATGTGTATCGATAACCACGCCATTAGATGAACACTGGCCGCCAAAGTGTTCGTTCTCGCCGCTCATTTTTATGTGATGCTTCAGCATTTATGCCCATTTAGGGGAGCGAAATATTCATTGCTACGATTTCAATAGAAGGGAAATTAGCGCTATTAGATCATAATATAAATGCGAAACATCGGATAAAACAGACCGTGAATTAACCACCATTAAACTCTTACCCACTGCGGCATAGGTATTAATAAAATCGGCAATATGTTTTGTGGTAATAGCTTCAATCTGCATTTTGCCAAATTTCTGATTAATGTATCTAATCTGAAGGAGCCGCCTCTTCATCGTATTTTTAGCTAACTCCCGGCTGTTTAATGACTGGGTATAATTTCAGCCAGATAGCGACTGAATTCACATTGAGATCTATAGATGCCGGAGCTGGAAGCCTCTCAGGCAAAGTTACAGGTTGAAAATTTGACTCAATGTAATTATTAGCTTCGATGGCTTGAGCAATACCACGCACTTAGTTTTGCTCGTTTCACACAGATAAAAACACGAGCGGATTACCTCGAGTTTTTGGCTACTGAATGAGAGTTTGTTGATGCTTACTATTTATTAATGTGGGACTGCAGGCCCGACTGGTAGATACAACTTATTAACCACTCAATGGGAATAGTAAATGTTAGTTTCCGTGTTAATACATTTCATAACACGATGATGAATAATGTATTAATGAAAAACCCTTTTTAGTTTGGGATATTTCCTACAAATAAATGGCCGCATCTCATATCCGCTCTGAAATTGTTAATTCAATATGTGGAAATAGTATATTATATATGTAAATAATTATAACAAACATATAATATATTTTGGTTGAATTGATTGAAAATATGTTAATTCCAGGTTTGTTTTCTTTAAAATATCAGCCAAAAAATTCAATAAAATTAATTTATCGATGAGTATCATGAAGTTATATTTTTCTCATTCTATTTCACCAGTGAAATTATTATTAAAGGTCTTTTTAGATATGAGCAAAAAAAACAATTCAATTAAATGCCCTGTAACTGCTATTTGCAGGGGGAAATTGATATATCAGTACCCGCGTACAAAGATATCAGCATTAGCCATTCTCATTTGCAGTGTATTAGGTAGTCCCTCGCTCATGGCATTTACTCCCGAGGTTATCGGGCAGGAAGTGACCGGGGAAATTCTGAATGACAGGGACAGACAAGAAATACGAGCAGGTGGCATTGCCAACAATACCACGATTTATGGTCTTGGGCAGCAAACGGTCTGGGGTAATGGTATCGCAAACGGCACTACTATTAATGGTCGTGGGCAACAATATGTCTACGAGAGTGGCATTGCCTACAACACCACATTGAATATTCAAGGAGCCCAAGTTGTCACCGAATATGGTACTGCCTACGGCACCATCATGAATGACGATGCGGAGCTATATATCCATGTCGGGGGGGTTGTCAACGGCACCATAATGAATGGCAATAGCTTTCAAGAAGTCATTTATGGTGGTTTCTCAAACAACACCACGATTAATGATAATAGCCATCAATCTATCCAAAGCGATGGTATCGCCAATGGTTCAATAATAAATAATACCGGTATGTTAACAGTCACTACCGGAGGCAAGCTTATAGGTCAAACAGTCGTCAACGACCAGGGAACCTTTGAAGGTCCTGATGGTACTGTGCAAAATGAGGGCGAGTTAATTTTCCAGCGCAGTGAAGATTACACCCTGAATTTCGATCTTGCCGGCACCGGTAGTCTGACACAAAATGGCCCGCATTCTCTGACTCTTTCCACTGCCAGTTCCTACAGCGGTGCAACCACTATTAATGGCGGCAGCATTAAAGCCGGTGCTGATAATGTCTTCAGTACCCTTTCGGATTACACCACCCATACCGGTGGCACACTGGATTTAGATGGCTACAACCAGATGCTCCAATCCCTCAATAATGGCGGAACAGTGAGTTTTGGCGGTACTGGCGGTAACACCTTAACTATCACCGGTGATTATATTGGCAACAATGGCTTGCTCAATATGAATTCGGTTTTGGAAGATGACGATTCCGTCACCGATAAATTGATTATCGGCGGCAATACTTCCGGCAACACCTTTGTGCAGGTGAATAATCTGGGCGGCAGTGGCGCACAGACCCTCAATGGCATTGAGTTGATTACTGTATCCGGCAATTCGGTTGGCGAGTTTACTCAAAGCGGGCGGATTGTTGCCGGGGCTTATGATTATTATTTAGCCCGCGGCATTGGCAGCAATGATACTAACTGGTATTTGCAAAGCTCTATTCCGATAAGTGTACCAGGGCCCGATGTTCCCGGCGAACCTTCGCCACCCATGATCGAGCGCCCGGAAGCCAGTGGCTACAGTGCTAACCTTGCCGCGGCCAATAATATGTTTGTCACCCGTCTGCATGACCGTTTGGGGGAAACCCACTATATTGATGCGCTGACGGGCGAGCAGAAAGTCACCAGTCTGTGGTTACGTAATGAAGGTGGGCATAATCGCTCGCGCGATTCCCAAGACCAACTGCGCACCCAAAGTAACCGTTATGTGATGCAACTGGGCGGCGATATTGCCCAGTGGAGCCACAATGGTGCAGATCGTTTCCATCTGGGGTTGATGGCCGGTTACGGCAACAGTAAAAGCACCACTGAGTCGCGACTGTCTGGCTATAGCGCCCGTGCCTCAGTGGATGGT
>NZ_CABHWW010000030.1 GCF_902170305.1 Yersinia alsatica
TTCTCTGTTCTCTTTGCCGGTCACTTAACTACTTGATTCGTTGTGTGCCGTCTCGATGGATGCGCATTATAGGGAGTTCTGAGCTGCCCGCAACCGCTAATTTCAATTAAAATGACTGTTTGCTGCATTCCACAGCAAAACCCCACCTTATACCCTGTTGTACACAAACTTATCCACAGATTGAATCTGAACTCAAAATTGACGAGCATCGCGCAATCGTTTTCGCTACAATTCCCCGCGTCGAAAAGAGTCACCTTGTTGGCAAAGTTTGGGACGTTATCTGAATCTGTTCTTCTCTTTATAGCGCTATATAGCTAGAAGAGATCCACATAACGCTCTATTGATCGATTGCGAAGAACAATTGCGACTCCAAAGCCAAGGGATAAAACCATGCAACAACGCCGCCCAATCCGCCGTGCTCTACTCAGTGTCTCTGATAAAGCCGGGATCATCGAATTCGCTACTGCACTTTCACAACGTGGTATCGAGTTACTTTCCACTGGCGGGACCGCCCGTCTGCTTGCTGAGGCTGGTCTGCCAGTCACCGAAGTTTCGGACTACACCGGTTTCCCAGAAATGATGGACGGACGCGTTAAGACTTTGCATCCCAAAGTACATGGCGGCATTCTCGGTCGTCGTGGTCAAGATGATGGCATCATGGCCCAACATGACATTCAGCCAATTGATATTGTGGTTGTGAACTTATATCCATTCGCCCAGACGGTAGCCCGCCCTGATTGCTCACTAGAAGATGCGGTAGAGAATATCGATATCGGCGGCCCAACCATGGTGCGCTCAGCGGCTAAGAACCACAAAGATGTCGCCATTGTCGTCAAGAGCAGCGACTACCCGGCTATTATTGCTGAGCTCGATGAGAATGAGGGTTCACTGACTTATCCAACCCGTTTCGACCTGGCGATTAAAGCTTTCGAACACACTGCCGCCTACGACAGCATGATTGCCAACTACTTTGGCGCGCTGGTTCCTCCTTATTATGGCGACACTGAGCAACCTTCTGGCCGCTTCCCTCGGACTCTGAATCTTAACTATATAAAGAAACAAGATATGCGCTACGGTGAGAACAGCCACCAGCATGCCGCCTTCTATATAGAAGAAGATATTAAAGAAGCCTCCGTTGCAACTGCGCAGCAATTGCAAGGTAAGGCCCTCTCTTATAACAACATCGCCGATACCGATGCCGCACTGGAGTGTGTGAAAGAGTTCAGTGAACCCGCTTGTGTGATTGTCAAACATGCCAACCCATGTGGCGTTGCTATCGCTGACTCTCTGTTGGCTGCTTACGATAAAGCTTATAAAACTGACCCGACATCAGCTTTCGGCGGCATTATCGCCTTTAACCGTGAACTCGATGCCGAAACTGCGAGCGCCATTATCAGCCGCCAATTCGTCGAAGTCATTATTGCGCCAGCAGTTAGCGCTGAAGCTTTGGCGCTGTTAGCCGCTAAACAGAATGTTCGCGTTCTGACTTGTGGTCAGTGGCAAGAACGTACCGCCGCGCTGGACTTCAAACGCGTCAATGGTGGTTTGTTGGTGCAAGATCGCGATTTAGGTATGGTAACTGCCGCGGATCTGCGCGTGGTATCCAAACGCCAACCCACCGAGCAAGAGCTGCGTGATGCGCTGTTCTGCTGGAAAGTCGCCAAGTTCGTTAAATCTAACGCGATTGTTTATGCGCGCGACAATATGACGATTGGTATAGGCGCAGGCCAAATGAGCCGCGTGTATTCAGCCAAGATAGCTGGCATCAAAGCGGCAGATGAAGGTTTGGAAGTGGCGGGTTCCGCCATGGCCTCTGATGCTTTCTTCCCGTTCCGTGACGGTATTGATGCCGCAGCAGCCGTGGGTATCACCTGCGTAATCCAGCCTGGTGGCTCAATCCGTGATGACGAAGTTATTGCTGCCGCTGATGAACACGGTATTGCCATGATCTTCACCGACATGCGCCATTTCCGTCATTAATTAAACCTCTTATCTAAGTGGGGTATGCGCTCTGGTGCATAACCCACGGAGTCATCCGAATGAATATTTTGATTATTGGCAATGGCGGGCGCGAGCATGCGCTGGGCTGGAAAGCTGCACAGTCACCTTTGGCGGATAAAATTTATGTCGCGCCAGGTAATGCGGGGACGGCACTGGAGCCTAGGCTAGAAAATGTAGATATCGCCGCTACCGATATCGCGGGTTTGCTGGCTTTTGCTCAGAAGAATGACATTGGCCTGACTATCGTCGGCCCGGAAGCTCCGCTGGTGATTGGTGTCGTTGATGCTTTCCGCGCTGCTGGCCTGACTATCTTTGGCCCAACGCAAGCCGCCGCTCAGTTGGAAGGGTCGAAAGCTTTCACCAAAGACTTCCTGGCTCGCCACCATATCCCAACCGCGTTTTACCAAAACTTCACCGAAGTTGAACCGGCTTTAGCCTATGTTCGCCAGATTGGCGCTCCCATCGTAATTAAAGCGGATGGACTAGCTGCAGGTAAAGGTGTGATTGTCGCCATGACATTAGCAGAGGCAGAAACTGCCGTTCATGACATGCTGGCAGGCAATGCATTTGGTGATGCAGGCCACCGTATTGTGGTGGAAGAATTCCTTGATGGCGAAGAAGCCAGCTTTATCGTGATGGTTGACGGTGAAAACGTGTTGCCGATGGCCACCAGCCAAGACCATAAGCGAGTGGGTGATGGAGATACCGGGCCGAATACTGGCGGCATGGGCGCTTATTCTCCAGCGCCGGTGGTCACTGATGAAGTCCATCAACGCGTCATGGACCAAGTTATCTGGCCAACCGTGCGCGGCATGGCGGCGGAAGGCAATGTTTATACTGGCTTCCTCTATGCGGGTTTGATGATTTCGGCCGATGGGCAACCAAAAGTTATCGAATTCAACTGTCGTTTTGGTGATCCTGAAACCCAGCCCATCATGCTGCGGATGCGTTCAGACTTAGTTGAGCTCTGTCTCGCCGGTGCTCAAGGCAAACTGAATGAGAAAACCTCTGAGTGGGACGAGCGCCCATCACTGGGTGTTGTGTTGGCCGCAGGCGGTTATCCGGCTGATTACCGTCAGGGTGATGTCATTCACGGGCTGCCACAGCAAGAAACCGCTGATGGGAAAGTGTTCCATGCCGGAACCAAGCTAGATAGCCAGAATAATGTTGTGACCAGCGGGGGTCGCGTGTTGTGTGTCACGGCGCTCGGTGCCACCGTCGCTCAAGCACAGCAACATGCCTATCAACTTGCTGAGAATATTCAGTGGGAAGGTGCTTTCTGCCGTAAAGATATTGGCTATCGGGCAATTGCGCGCGGCAAATAACTCGCAATAAAGCTCATGGTCATCACTTTCAAAGGGGCAGTTCACTGTGCCCCTTTATCTTACAAGCTCCCCGCGGTAGGTTCCCAACGGCAGAAGTCCTGATTGGCAACCAACAGTAATTGCTGGCCTTCTGGTGAATCCAACCACGCGATACCCAAAGGTTGGGTGCTATTCTCGCCTCGTTTACTCAGCCATGCTTGTGACTTTTCATCCAGACTCAAACGTAACTTCTTCCCGGCACAGGTCGTCACCACGCCGTCCTGCCAACGCCCTTGAATTAACCTAACGTTTCCGGCGCGCAGCACGCTGCTCAGCTCCAAGGTCCGCTTGGCGTCCAATTGATAAACCGCAATATTATCCGCAGAGAGTTGCTCACGCCGCGTCGCTAGCTGACGCTGCATAAAACTGACCTGACCTTGCTCATCAAAACGCAATTCGACACTTTGTGGCTCACGGCCCAAATCATTGCGCCGGATTTCCCGTAACAGGCCATTTTGATATTCGTAGAAGGTAACGCGGGTATTATCCCCAGAGTAGGGGCTGTAGACGCTCATCAGCACTTGTGGCTGCTGTTGTGCATTATCCTGACGCCATAAACGAACAACACCATTATCGGCGATATATCCGCTGGCACTAAATTGAGGGGTGCCTGACTGGCTGCTACAGGCGCTGAGACCAAAGGCTAAACCGAGGGTCATCAGCACCCGCTGCATAAACAAAAGGGGTTTTGCCACCCCCCCGTTTATTATTTTCACTGACACACTATTATTTAACAGAGTCTTTCAGTGCTTTACCAGCAACAAACGCTGGCACATTAGCTGCAGCAATTTTGATTTCTTTACCGGTTTGTGGGTTGCGGCCAGTGCGCTCATTACGATGGTTTACTTTAAAAGTACCGAAACCAACCAATTGTACTGGATCACCGTCTTTCAGAGATTCGGTAATTGCAGCCAGTGTGGACTCCAAAGCTGCTTTAGCTTGTACTTTGGAAAGGTCCGCTTTGTCCGCGATTACGTCAATCAGTTGAGTCTTATTCATAAGTTATCCTTACAGTGTGTTTATCGTTTGCAAAGCATCGAGTGCGACGGATATGCCGATTGACAGCACTCTCCTGCATACACGCACCGATAGCCACTTTTTTTCGCCCCCCAAATGTAGAACAGACAGGGGGCAGATGTGAAGCCTTAAGACGTGACAAATCAGGCGTTAAATCACGTTTTCTTGCCTTATTGCGTTAAATTTATGCCAATGTTGCTAACAGCCGCTTCCCGCAGGTCAGATCGTAACCCTTTGATCAGATCTAGGTCTCGCTCTTCGCAGTCAGCTAACAGGCGGAAAATCTCCCATTGGATATCCCATTCTTCTTCAATCGCGGGCAAGATTTTCAGTTCTTCATCGGTCATTTCTTTACCGGCCAACGTCATTTCCAGCATTGCAACTGTGCGGATTGACGTTTCGCTGATAGCGATAGCATGTTCCAGAGTTTCGCCACTCAAACGCGAATGAATAGCTTCACTTAATGCAATACAAGCATCGATAGCAGGGTAAACACCGTAGATAGCATAGTCATCAGCGGAAGGAATTGCCTCTTCCAATTTCTCTAACTGGCTATCAAAATTGACCTTAGCGTCTTTTACCACCAATGTTTCCCAGATAAGATCCAGAATACGTCGGTAAACCGCCGGATCACCGAACTCGGTCTCCAGACAAAATTGCTGATAGTTGGGATACATCCGCTCGCACAGGCAAGCCATGAAAGTCAGATGTTGCCAGCTTTCCAGCTTTTCGAGACGTAGATGAATCGGATTACGTATCATGATGAGTTCTCATTATTCATTATCTGCGCGGCAGTGTACCCGAAATTAAATCATATCCCTATGCTTGCCAAGCAAATCAGGATTTTTCCATATCCAACGCTGAAATTGCGGACGGTTTGATGCGATAGCATCCGCCCAACGTGTCGGCTCTGGCAAGCGGTAACCGGCCATACAATGCTGCACCCATTCCAGCGCACTGTTCACACTCACCCGATGACCGGGCGAAATAAACAATGGATTACAGCGGGCTTTACTGCGCCATACCCAGCCAAGTTGCTCATCGCCATCCACCAGCGGCTGTAGTGCTCCATTATCACTGCCCAATGGCTGGAAATGCCCACACAAACGGCTTTTGGCCACACCAATGGTAGGGACATCGACTAACAAACCAAAATGGCTGGCAACCCCTAAACGGCGGGGATGCGCGATACCCTGCCCATCGACAAAAACCAAATCAGGCCGTTGCTGTAACTGCCGCCAGGCGGCTAATAATGCAGGATATTCACGAAAAGAAAGTAAACCGGGGATATACGGCAGTGAAGTTGCTACACGAGCAATCTGATACTCCACTAGCTCGAGCGAAGGGTAGCGTAAGACTGCGATAGCAGCACGGGTAACCTCCCCTTGCTGCTCAAAGCCAACATCCGCCCCAGCAATAAAGCGCACCGAGCTACTAGCAATATCATCTTGAAGACGCACTTCAGATGCCCGTTGCCGCTGTTCTGCCCGTAGCGCTTGAGTATCAACCATCAGTCTAGTCGCTCGCTAACTTATTGATGATACGGTTTGGATAAACGATGCACCGCATTAACAAAAGCACCTGCATGTTCTGGTGGGACATCCTGATGAATACCGTGCCCCAAATTAAAGACATGCCCTTCTCCCCGACCAAAACCGGCCAGAATAGTGTTAACTTCCTGCTCAATACGCGCAGGTGGAGCATAAAGGATGGAAGGGTCCATATTCCCTTGCAGAGCAACTTTGTCGCCCACGCGGCGACGTGCATCAGCGATATCTGTGGTCCAATCCAGCCCCAAAGCATCACAACCGGTAGCCGCCATTGCTTCCAGCCATTGCCCACCGCCTTTGGTGAACAAGGTCACCGGCACCCGCCGCCCGTCGTTTTCGCGGATCAGGCCATCGACGATTTTATGCATGTAATTCAATGAAAATTCAGCATAATCACGCCCTGTCAGCACCCCACCCCACGTATCAAAGATCATCACGGATTGCGCGCCCGCTTTAATTTGAGCATTGAGGTACAAAATGACACTGTCGGCCAGTTTATCCAGCAGCAGGTGCAATGTTTGCGGCTCGGCATACATCATTTTCTTCAGCTTAGTGAAAGCTTTACTGCTCCCGCCCTCGACCATATAGGTCGCTAATGTCCACGGGCTGCCAGAGAAACCAATCAATGGCACGGCTCCTGCCAGCTCACGGCGAATGGTTCTTACCGCGTTCATGACATAGCCCAACTCCTGCTCAGGGTCAGGAATTGGCAGTTTTTCGACATCGGCACGGCAGGTAATAGGAGACTGGAAACGAGGACCTTCACCGGTTTCAAAATAGAGCCCCAATCCCATAGCATCAGGAATGGTCAGAATGTCGGAAAACAGAATCGCCGCATCGAGCGGATAACGACGCAATGGTTGCATCGTCACTTCACAGGCCAATTCAGCATTTTTGCACAGTGACATAAAATCCCCGGCAACAGCGCGAGTGGCTTTATATTCTGGCAAATAGCGGCCTGCCTGGCGCATCATCCACACCGGGGTAACATCTACCGGCTGGCGTAATAAGGCACGCAGATAGCGATCGTTTTTCAACTCATTCATGTGGGGCTCCCTTAGTTATCTGGCGCTATTGTAGCATGCCAGCTTTAGCTGTCCTGCTCGCTGCGACACAATGCCACGGTATCTTCAATCAACCGGCGTGCCACGGTGCCTGGTGGCGGCAATAATGGCAATTGATCATAACGATACCAACCAGCATTCAGCAGCTCCTTAGGATCATGGCGCAGCTCGCCGTGGTCATAATCCGCCATAAACGCCATCATCAGCGAATGCGGGAACGGCCAAGGTTGTGAGGTCACATAACGCAGATTCTTAATGTGGATATTACTTTCTTCCAAAACTTCACGAGAAGCGGCCTGTTCCAACGTTTCGCCGACCTCGACAAACCCAGCCAGCACGGTATTAATACCGCCACGATGACGAACATGCTGCGCCAATAAAATTTCATCACCACGGCGAATGGCAACAATGACGCAAGGCGCGATTTGCGGATAGTAACGTTCACGGCAGTGATTACACAGACAAGCCCACTCGGTACGGCTGGCATGCATTTGATGGCCGCAATAACCACAATAGCGATGAGAGCGATAAAACTCCGCCAATTGCACGCCACGCCCTGCTAATTGGAATAAACCGCGATCCACATCCAGTAATTGCCGCACTGAGCCCATATCGGTAGACATCTGTTGGCGAATAAGCCAAACAGCTTGGCCTTGCCATTCACCAATCTGTCTGGCGGTTGCGCCCTGTAATGACCAATTGGCGGCATTACCTTGCGGCAACTCCCCTTTTGGTAACCATAATTTGTTTTCATGACTGACAATCCACCAGCCACTTTCTTTACCTGTAAGTTGTAGTTCCATATCGTTGTTGCACAACCTCGACTTCACTGGCAATCTAGAATCTGGCTTGTTACATTTCCGTAACCCATATTGACGTATTCTTACTCATGGAGTCGCTCATGCTCAACCGACTGGAAAGCCTGACTCAACGCGTTGGCGGCAGTAATGAATTAATTGATCAATGGCTTCATGCACGTAAAGAACTTTTAGTCTCGTATTGCGCAGTGATCGGTATTAAGCCGCAAAAAGAAAAGCATACCCCGCTTAATGAAAAAGCGCTGGAGAACTTTTGCCATAATCTGGTGGATTATCTCTCCTCAGGACATTTTCATATCTACGATAGAATTATCAAACAGGTAGAAGGTGCATCCAGCCCGAAAATGGCGCTGACGACCAAAGTTTATCCTGCCTTAAAAAATAACACTCAAACTATCATGGCATTCCATGATCGCTATACAAACATTGAGATAGACCAAGATAGTTGCACCGAGTTTCAACAGGCTTTATCCGATATCGGCGAAGCACTCGATGCCCGTTTCAGGCTAGAAGATCAATTAATTCAGTGGGCTGCCGAGTCATGGCAAGCCGCTCAGCCAGCAGATAAAGAAGGATTGGCGAATTAACTCAATTCTGTAAGTGTAATTTTTATTAAGCCTCGAATACCCAAAGAACTTGGAATTGCAGGTAGGCGGCAAGTGAATGAACCCCGATGAGCTTACACAGGTAAGTGATTCGGGTGAATAAACGTAGCTAACACCCCTGCAATTTCAAGTAAGAAGGGTATATACTCAAGGCTCTTGTCGGAGTGCCTAGCGCGTGCTTTTTTATTAAAGCAATGCACAGGCTGAGACCGTTAATTCGGGATCCGCGGAACCTGATCGGGTTAATACCCGCGAAGGGAACAAGAGTAATTTATCGCTACAGGCCCGTCTTCCCCTTACAGGTGGCTGCCGGTCACTGGCCAACATCGTTACTCCCGCCAAGCTCCAGACAAGCAATTTTCCCTATAAACCACACTGGTAGGAATTTGCTATGTCTAATAATACAACTCAAAACTCATCACTCCCGCGTAAAGCTATACCCCGGAAACAAGTGCGCGAAGAGGCGCAACAATTCATCGATACCCTGCAAGGGGTGACTTTCCCTAACTCGCAACGAATATATCTGCAAGGTTCACGGCCCGATATTCAAGTCCCGATGCGTGAAATCCAACTCAGCCCGACATTGATCGGCGGCAGCAAAGACACGCCAAGTTATGAAGATAACGAAGCTATTCCGGTTTATGACACCTCCGGCCCTTATGGCGACCCGAGCGCCAAACTGGATGTCCATGCCGGTTTACCCAAATTGCGTGATAGCTGGATAGCCGACCGTCAGGATACCGAGGCACTGACGACCCTCAGCTCTGGCTTTACCCAGCAACGTTTGGCTGATGAAGGTTTGGATCATTTGCGTTTTGAGCATCTCCCACGCGCTAAAAAAGCGATTGATGGTAAATGTGTTACGCAATTGCATTACGCCAGAGCCGGTAAAGTGACGCCGGAGATGGAATTTATCGCCCTACGAGAAAATATGGGCCGTGAGCGGATTCGCGGTGAAGTATTACTCCACCAGCATCCGGGGCAAGCCTTTGGTGCTAACTTGCCGGAAAACATCACGCCGGAGTTTGTTCGCCAAGAAGTGGCCGCCGGTCGTGCGATTATCCCTGCCAATATTAACCACCCTGAATCTGAACCCATGATTATTGGCCGCAACTTTCTGGTGAAAGTGAACGCCAACATCGGTAACTCCGCCGTGACGTCCTCTATTGAAGAAGAAGTGGAAAAGCTGGTGTGGTCTACCCGCTGGGGCGCAGATACCGTGATGGATTTGTCCACCGGCCGCTATATTCATGAAACTCGTGAATGGATTTTGCGTAACAGCCCGGTCCCTATCGGCACGGTTCCTATCTATCAGGCGCTGGAAAAAGTTAATGGCGTGGCTGAAAACCTAACATGGGAAATATTCCGCGACACGTTATTAGAGCAGGCCGAACAAGGGGTTGATTACTTTACTATTCATGCTGGCGTGCTGCTGCGTTACGTACCGATGACAGCCAAACGACTGACCGGAATTGTTTCCCGGGGCGGGTCTATTATGGCGAAATGGTGCCTTTCCCATCATCAGGAAAATTTCCTCTACCAGCACTTCCGCGAGATTTGCCAAATTTGCGCAGCCTATGACGTTTCATTATCTCTGGGTGATGGTTTGCGCCCTGGTTCTATTCAGGACGCCAATGATGAAGCCCAATTCGCTGAGCTACATACCTTGGGGGAATTGACCAAAATTGCCTGGGAATATGACGTACAGGTGATGATTGAAGGCCCGGGCCATGTGCCGATGCAGATGATTCGCCGCAATATGACCGAAGAGTTGGAGCATTGTCACGAAGCGCCGTTTTATACCTTAGGCCCATTGACCACGGATATTGCCCCCGGCTATGACCACTTCACCTCGGGTATTGGGGCCGCCATGATTGGTTGGTTTGGTTGCGCCATGTTGTGCTATGTCACTCCCAAAGAGCATCTTGGCCTGCCCAATAAAGATGATGTGAAGCAAGGGCTTATCACTTATAAAATTGCGGCCCATGCGGCGGATCTGGCGAAAGGCCACCCCGGTGCACAGATCCGCGATAATGCCATGTCAAAAGCGCGCTTCGAATTCCGCTGGGAAGATCAGTTCAATTTGGCACTCGATCCAGAAACCGCCCGGGCTTATCACGATGAAACCCTGCCGCAAGAGTCAGGAAAAGTAGCTCACTTCTGCTCAATGTGTGGGCCGAAATTCTGCTCCATGAAGATTTCACAAGAAGTGCGTGACTATGCCGCTAAACAAGAACTGGCGGCCGCGCAAGAGACAACGGCTCAGCCAATAGCGGTTTTGCAATCCGGTATGGAGCAGATGTCGGCCGAGTTCCGCTCCCGTGGCAGTGAGCTGTACCACAGCCCAGCGAATCTGAAAACGGAGGCAAATAATGAATCCGTCTGATCATGCTTCATTTTCTGCTGAGCAAGGTTTCCCGGCGACCAAACAGCGCCTTGGGTTGTACCCAGTGGTCGATTCATTGCTGTGGATAGAGCGGCTGCTGGCCGTGGGCGTGACCACCATCCAATTGCGTATTAAAGATTTAGCGGATGCACAGGTCGAACAAGATATTGCTGCTGCCATTGAGTTGGGCAAACGCTATCAGGCGCGCTTATTTATCAATGACTATTGGCGGTTGGCGATTAAGCATGGCGCTTATGGTGTTCATCTGGGGCAGGAAGATCTGGAAACCACTGATTTAGCGGCTATTCAACAGGCCGGATTACGGCTGGGTGTTTCCACCCACGATGAGCATGAGCTGGCGATCGCCAAGGCTGTGCAGCCTTCCTATATCGCCATGGGGCATATCTTCCCAACCCAGACCAAGCAGATGCCGTCATCCCCTCAGGGGCTGGCGGTTCTTAAACAAATGGTTGATAACACCCCTGATTACCCCACCGTCGCTATCGGTGGCATCAGTATCGCGCGCGTCCCTGCGGTATTGGCAACCGGCGTCGGCAGTGTGGCAGTGGTCAGTGCTATTACTCAAGCTGATGATTGGCAGCAAGCAACTGCGCAATTGCTGCACCTGATTGAGGGCAAGGAGCTGAGCGATGATCAACAAGCATGAGCTAAGTGACAGTGAATTCTTGCGCTACAGCCGCCAATTGTTACTGGAAGATATTGGCCCTGAAGGCCAATTGAAGCTGAAAAGTGCCAGCGTATTGATTGTCGGGCTGGGTGGTCTGGGCTCTCCTGCGGCCCTTTATCTGGCGGCAGCGGGCGTTGGGCGGTTATTACTAGCTGACGATGACCAGCTCGAACTGACTAATTTACAGCGCCAAATTCTGTATCGCACTACGGATATCAGCCCTACTCCAGTTCGCACTTCGCCCACATCTTTTAGCCAAAATAAAGCCCGATTGGCGCAACACCACCTGCAAAGTCTCAATCCACTGATTGAAGCTATCGCCTTTGATACGCGACTCGCGGGAGAAGCATTGATTGATGCCGTCGCTGGGGTCGATTTAGTGCTTGATTGTAGCGACAACATGGAGACCCGCCATCAGGTGAATGCA
Organism: Yersinia alsatica; assembly: GCF_902170305.1. Classification (GTDB taxonomy): domain Bacteria; phylum Pseudomonadota; class Gammaproteobacteria; order Enterobacterales; family Enterobacteriaceae; genus Yersinia; species Yersinia alsatica. Next base: position 11,921 of record NZ_CABHWW010000030.1, read on the forward strand.
GCTTGCATCAAAGCGCATAAGCCATTGATTAGCGGCAGTGCGGTTGGGTTCAGTGGGCAGTTGCTGGTGATTGAGCCGCCCTATTCCCATGGTTGCTATGCCTGTCTTTATCCAGACAAAGAGCTGCCACAGCGAAACTGCCGTACCGCTGGTGTATTGGGGCCAGTCGTGGGGGTGATTGGTACTTTGCAAGCACTCGAAGCCATCAAAATGTTGGCGGGGCTTCCTTCGCCATTGAGTGGCAAGCTGCGGTTATTCGATGGTAAGCAGCAGAGCTGGAGCACCCTACAACTCACGCGGGCGGCACATTGCCCTGCCTGTGGAGGTGGATTGTGACGACAAACTCCATGCTCATTATGCTCAATGACCAGCCGTTAGAGGTGGAGGCCAATATCACCGCTGACAAGCTGCTCAATCAGTTAAATCGCCACCAGCCGGGTACGGCACTGGCGATTAATCAGGTCATCATCCCCCGCATTGACTGGGAAAAGTATCAGTTGCGCGCCGGAGATAACATTTTGCTTTTCCAAGCGATTGCTGGGGGCTGACATGCTGAAAATCGCCGATACTACCTTTACCTCACGTTTATTTACCGGCACGGGCAAATTTGCCACGGCTGAATTGATGTTAGCAGCACTACAAGCCTCCGGCTCACAGCTGATTACTATGGCGATGAAGCGCGTGGATCTGCATGCTGGCAACGATGCCATTCTGGCCCCTCTGCGCCAATTAGGGGTGCGTTTGTTACCCAACACCTCGGGAGCAAAAACCGCACAAGAAGCCGTTTTTGCTGCTCGCCTGGCTCGCGAAGCGCTGGGTACGCATTGGGTGAAGTTAGAAATCCACCCAGATGTGAAGTATTTGCTACCCGACCCAATAGAAACCCTGAAAGCTGCCGAAATCCTGGTGAAAGAGGGTTTTGTTGTTTTGCCTTACTGTGGCGCTGACCCGGTATTATGCAAACGATTGGAAGAAGTTGGTTGTGCGGCCGTGATGCCATTGGGAGCACCTATTGGCTCAAATTTGGGATTACGTACCCGCGACTTTCTGCAAATCATTATCGAGCAAGCCAAAGTACCGGTGGTGGTCGATGCTGGGATTGGTGCCCCAAGCCATGCTCTTGAAGCTATAGAGTTGGGCGCAGATGCTGTTTTGGTGAATACTGCCATTGCTGTCGCCCGCTCGCCGGTACAAATGGCGCAAGCATTCCGGCTGGCTGTTGAAGCAGGAACTCTGGCGCGTCAGGCCGGTTTAGGCTCAAGTCAACTGCAAGCCAATGCCACCAGCCCATTGACCGGCTTCCTTAGCCAGCTAGAGGAAAAAAATCATGTCTGAAGATTTTACTCAGCGCTGGCAACAATTGGATTGGGATGATATTTCGCTGCGTATTAACAGCAAAACCGCCATGGATGTTGAACGAGCCATTAATGCTACTAAACCCAATCGTGACGATTTGATGGCATTGATTTCACCGGCGGCGTCAGCTTATCTGGAACCCATGGCGCAGAAGGCTCAGCAACTGACTCGTCAGCGCTTTGGCAATACCGTCAGTTTTTATGTGCCACTTTATCTCTCTAATCTGTGTGCCAATGATTGTACTTATTGTGGTTTTTCAATGAGTAATCGTATCAAGCGCAAAACTTTGGATGAAACGGAAATCATTCGTGAGTGTGAAGCCATCAAAGCATTGGGCTTCGAACACTTACTGCTGGTTACCGGCGAACATCAGGCAAAAGTCGGGATGGACTATTTCCGTCGCCATTTCCCAGCTATCCGCAACCAATTCAGCTCGCTGATGATGGAAGTTCAGCCATTAGCGGAAGCAGAGTATGCGGAGCTTAAAACATTGGGATTGGATGGCGTGATGGTTTATCAAGAAACCTATCATCCCGCCACTTATCAGCAGCACCACTTGCGCGGCCATAAGCAGGATTTTCACTGGCGGTTGGCAACTCCGGATCGTTTGGGGCGCGCGGGGATCGATAAGATCGGACTGGGTGCCTTGATTGGTTTGTCGAACAGTTGGCGCACTGACTGCTACATGCTGGCAGAGCATCTGTTTTACCTGCAACAAACTTATTGGCAGAGCCGCTATTCTATCTCGTTCCCACGTTTACGGCCTTGTGCTGGGGGCATTGAACCCGCCTCTCTGATGAGTGAGCCACAACTGCTGCAACTGATTTGTGCTTTTCGCCTGTTTGCACCAGATGTGGAACTGTCCTTATCCACCCGCGAGTCGCCTTTCTTTCGCGATAACGTGATTCCAGTGGCGATTAATAATGTCAGTGCCGGCTCGAAAACCCAACCGGGGGGATATGCAGATAATCACCCCGAGCTTGAACAGTTTGCTCCGCATGATAATCGGACTCCTGAGCAGGTTGCGCAGGCATTAACGCTAGCAGGGCTGCAACCGGTTTGGAAAGATTGGGATCGTCATTTAGGCCGCTCTCTCCAATAAGTCTTCCGTTTTCATCCTGAAAAATAAGCAAAAAAAACCGCCCCGAAAGGAGCGGTTTTTACGTTGGTGACCAACAAAGAGATTAGTCTTTGCTGTTACCAAAACCGGCGTTGAGCAATTCAGCCAGGTTAGCAGTCGCTTCATCCGCGCTAACTTGCGGAACCACTGGAACTTCACCCAGAGCTTTACGACGCATACGATCCTGATGATAAGCATAACCGGTACCGGCTGGGATCAGACGGCCCACGATTACGTTTTCTTTCAGGCCACGCAGTTCATCACGTTTACCGGCAACAGCCGCTTCAGTAAGAACGCGCGTGGTTTCCTGGAACGAAGCCGCAGAGATGAAGGACTCGGTCGCCAAGGATGCCTTGGTGATACCCAGCAGGTCACGTGTGAACGTAGCCTCGATTTTGCCTTCAGCTGCCAGCTTACGGTTAGCGATTTTAACGCGGGACATTTCTGCCTGTTCGCCTTCCAGGAAGTCGGTGCTACCTGCATCAACGATGGTGCCTTTACGCAGCATCTGACGAACGATAACTTCGATGTGTTTATCGTTAATCTTAACGCCTTGCAGACGGTAAACTTCCTGCACTTCGTTGGTGATGTAACGGGTAACCGCGTGAACGCCACGCAGACGCAGAATGTCGTGTGGAGATTCTGGGCCGTCGGAAACCACGTCACCGCGTTCTACAATTTCACCTTCGAACACGTTGAGCTGACGCCATTTCGGAATCATCTCTTCGTATGCATCGCTACCATCCAACGGTGAGATCACCAGACGACGCTTGCCTTTGGTCTCTTTACCGAACGAGATGATCCCGCTGATTTCAGCCAGGATTGCAGGCTCTTTCGGACGACGTGCTTCGAACAAGTCAGCAACACGTGGCAGACCACCGGTAATATCCTTGGTACCGCTTGATTCCTGAGGAATACGCGCCAGGGTATCACCCGCACCGATCTGAATACCGTCTTCCAGCTGAACAATCGTTTTACCTGGCAGGAAGTATTGAGCAGGCATATCTGTACCCGGGATCAATACATCGTCGCCTTTGGCATCAACGATTTTCAGTGCCGGACGCAGGTCTTTACCGCTACCGGTACGTTCTGCGCTGTCCAGTACTACCAGAGAAGACAAACCAGTCAGTTCGTCGGTCTGGCGGGTAATGGTCTGGCCGTCAACCATGTCCGCGAAGCGAATGAAACCGCTCACTTCGGTCACAACTGGCATGATGTGCGGATCCCAGTTAGCAACGGTTTCGCCGCCCTGAACTTCTGCACCATCGCCTTTGCCCATTACAGCACCGTAAGGCACTTTGTAGCTTTCTTTAGTACGACCGAATTCGTCGATCAGCTTCAGCTCGGTGTTACGAGAAGTAATCACCAGCTTGCCAGCTGCATTGGTAACGAACTTGGCGTTGCTCAGTTTCAAGCTACCTTTGTTCTTAACCTGGATGCTAGATTCTGCTGCCGCACGAGATGCCGCACCACCGATGTGGAACGTACGCATCGTAAGCTGGGTACCCGGCTCACCGATGGACTGTGCTGCAATAACACCAACTGCTTCACCTTTGTTGATGATGTGGCCACGTGCCAGGTCGCGACCATAGCAGTTAGCACACACACCGAAGTCAGTTTCACAGCTTACTACGGAGCGAACTTTAACGCTGTCGACGGAGTTTTCTTCTAACAGATCACACCATTTTTCGTCCAGCAGGGTGTTACGCGGAACCAGAATATCAGCCGTACCCGGCTTGATAACTTCTTCTGCGGTCACACGACCCAGTACGCGATCACGCAGTGGCTCTTTAACATCACCACCTTCGATAACCGGGGTCATCACGATACCGTTATGGGTACCACAATCGTCCTCAGTCACCACCAGATCCTGTGCCACGTCAACTAAACGACGGGTCAGGTAACCGGAGTTCGCAGTTTTCAATGCGGTATCCGCCAAACCTTTACGAGCACCATGGGTTGAGATGAAGTACTGAAGTACGTTCAAACCTTCACGGAAGTTCGCAGTAATTGGCGTTTCAATGATCGAACCATCTGGCTTAGCCATCAGGCCACGCATCCCTGCCAGCTGACGAATCTGTGCAGCAGAACCACGCGCACCGGAGTCGGCCATCATAAAGATGCTGTTGAAGGAAACCTGCTGTTCAACAACGCCGTCACGGTTGACAACATCTTCAACAGACAAGTTATCCATCATCGCCTTGGCAACACGTTCGTTAGCCGCGGCCCAGATATCGATCACTTTGTTATAACGTTCACCTGCAGTTACCAGACCGGATTGGAACTGTTCCTGGATCTCGGCAACTTCAGTTTCAGCTTCTTCGATGATCCCTGCTTTCGCTTCTGGGATAACCATGTCATCGATACCTACAGAGGCGCCTGAGCGTGCTGCGTAAGCAAAACCGGTGTACATGATCTGGTCAGCAAAGATAACCGTTGGTTTCAAGCCCAGGATGCGGTAACAAGTGTTCAGCATCTTAGAGATAGCTTTTTTGCCCAGCGGCTGGTTAACGATAGAGTAAGGCAGGCCTTTCGGGACAATCATCCACAAAATAGCACGGCCTACAGTCGTATCGATGATGCTGGTACGCGAAGTGCTTTCGCCTTCGGTATTACGAATTTCTTCAGTAATACGGACTTTGACTCGGGCATGCAGAGATGCCAAGCCAGCGCGATAGATACGCTCAGCTTCTTTCGGGCCAGTCAGTACCATGCCTTCGCCTTTAGCGTTAACACAGTCACGGGTCATGTAATACAGACCCAATACAACGTCCTGAGAAGGAACGATGATTGGCTCGCCGTTCGCTGGTGACAGGATGTTGTTGGTAGACATCATCAACGCACGCGCTTCTAACTGAGCTTCCAGTGTCAGCGGTACGTGAACAGCCATTTGGTCACCATCGAAGTCGGCGTTATATGCCGCACAAACCAGTGGGTGCAACTGGATTGCTTTACCTTCGATCAGAACCGGTTCAAACGCCTGGATACCCAAACGGTGAAGGGTTGGTGCACGGTTCAGCAGTACTGGGTGTTCGCGGATAACTTCATCCAGAATATCCCAAACAACTGCTTCTTCACGCTCAACCATCTTCTTGGCAGCTTTAATGGTGGTAGCAAGACCACGCAATTCTAACTTGCCGTAGATGAACGGTTTGAACAGCTCAAGAGCCATTTTCTTAGGCAGACCGCACTGATGCAGACGCAGGTATGGACCAACGGTAATAACCGAACGACCTGAGTAGTCAACACGTTTACCCAGCAAGTTCTGACGGAAACGACCTTGCTTACCTTTGATCATGTCAGCCAGTGACTTCAACGGACGCTTGTTAGAGCCGGTAATTGCACGACCGCGACGGCCGTTATCCAGCAATGCATCTACTGCTTCTTGCAGCATACGCTTTTCGTTACGTACGATGATGTCCGGAGCAGCCAAGTCCAGCAGGCGTTTCAGACGGTTGTTACGGTTGATCACGCGACGATACAAATCGTTCAGATCAGAAGTCGCAAAGCGACCGCCATCCAACGGTACCAATGGACGCAGATCTGGCGGCAGCACAGGCAGCACGGTCAGGATCATCCACTCTGGCTTGTTGCCAGACTGTACGAACGCTTCCAGCAGCTTGATACGCTTGGTCAGCTTCTTGCGCTTGGTTTCAGAATTTGTTTCGTTCAATTCTTCGCGCAGGATCTCGCATTCTGCTTCCAGATCCATGTTTTTCAACAGGGCCTGAATAGCTTCGGCGCCCATTTTCGCGTCGAACTCATCACCAAACTCTTCCAACGCGTCCAGATACTGCTCTTCAGTCAGGATCTGACGACGTTCCAAGTTGGTCATACCGCCTTCAACAACCACATAGGATTCGAAGTACAGTACACGTTCGATGTCACGTAATGGCATATCCAGCAGTAAACCGATGCGAGATGGCAACGACTTCAGGAACCAGATGTGCGCAGTTGGAGAAGCCAGTTCGATGTGACCCATACGCTCACGGCGTACTTTGGTTTGAGTCACTTCAACGCCGCATTTCTCACAAATAACACCGCGGTGTTTCAAACGCTTGTACTTACCGCACAGGCATTCGTAATCTTTTACTGGGCCAAAGATACGGGCGCAGAAAAGGCCGTCACGTTCTGGTTTGAACGTACGGTAGTTAATGGTTTCCGGCTTTTTAACTTCACCGAACGACCATGAACGGATCATGTCTGGCGAGGCCAGAGCAATTTTGATCGCATCAAACTCTTCGGTCTTAGTTTGCGCTTTCAGAAACTTTAATAAGTCTTTCACGGATTGGCTCCTGTCGGAGTTAGACCTGATAGGCGCCCAAACCTAAGTTTGAGCGCCCCTGTGACCAGTGCGAACCACCAGCAGACTCCCGGCTATGAGAGCCTGCCGTCTGGAGAAGAATTACTCTTCTTCCAGCTCGATATTGATGCCCAGCGAGCGGATTTCTTTCAACAATACGTTGAAGGACTCCGGCATGCCCGGTTCCATACGGTGATCGCCATCCACGATGTTTTTGTACATCTTGGTACGGCCGTTTACATCGTCAGACTTGACGGTAAGCATTTCCTGCAAGGTGTACGCGGCGCCATAAGCTTCCAACGCCCACACTTCCATCTCACCGAAGCGCTGACCACCGAACTGAGCCTTACCACCCAGCGGCTGCTGAGTAACCAGGCTGTAAGAACCGGTAGAACGCGCATGCATCTTGTCATCAACCAAGTGGTTCAGTTTCAGCATGTACATGTAGCCGACAGTAACCTGACGTTCGAATTGCTCGCCGGTACGGCCGTCAAACAGAGTAATCTGACCAGAAGTTGGCAGGCCACCCAGCTGTAACAGTTCCTTGATTTCTTTCTCTGTCGCACCATCGAAGACTGGTGTTGCGATTGGCATACCTTTTTTCAGGTTCTCTGCCAGACGCAGTACTTCGTCATCGGTGAAAGTGCTCAGATCAACTTTCTGACAAACGTTATCGCCCAGATCGTAGGCTTTCTGGATGAACTCACGCAGTTTGGCAACTTCTTCCTGCTTCTTCAGCATGGCGTTGATTTTCTCGCCAATACCTTTCGCTGCCATCCCCAAGTGGGTTTCCAGAATCTGACCGATGTTCATACGCGACGGTACGCCCAGCGGGTTCAGAACGATGTCTACCGGCGTACCGTTTTCATCGTAAGGCATATCTTCGATCGGGTTAATCTTAGAGATAACACCTTTGTTACCGTGACGACCGGCCATCTTGTCACCCGGTTGAATCTGACGTTTAACCGCCAGATACACCTTGACGATCTTCAGCACGCCTGGTGCCAAATCATCACCTTGGGTGATCTTACGACGCTTGGCATCCATCTTCTTCTCGAATTCGGATTTCATTTCGTCGTACTGCTCTGCCAACTGTTCCAGCTGGTTTTGCTTGTCTTCGTCGGTCAGGCCAAGTTCCAGCCAGCGATCACGTGGTAATTTGCTCAGCTTGTCAGCTTCGATGCCACCAGAAACCAGTACTGCGTGGATACGTGCAAACAGGCCAGCTTCCAGAATCTGCAACTCTTCAGTCAGGTCTTTCTTAGCCTGCTTCAGCTGCATTTCTTCGATTTCCAACGCACGCTTGTCTTTTTCTACGCCGTCGCGAGTAAAGACCTGCACGTCAATAACCGTACCGGAAACACCGTTTGGTACACGCAGAGAAGAGTCTTTAACATCAGACGCTTTCTCACCAAAGATCGCACGTAACAGCTTCTCTTCTGGCGTCAGTTGAGTTTCACCTTTAGGTGTTACCTTACCAACCAGGATGTCACCGCCAGTCACTTCAGCACCGATATAGACGATACCGGATTCATCCAGCTTGGAGAGCGCAGCTTCACCCACGTTCGGGATATCAGCAGTGATCTCTTCAGGCCCTAACTTGGTGTCACGGGACACACATGCCAATTCCTGAATATGGATGGTCGTGAAGCGATCTTCTTGAACCACGCGCTCGGAGACCAAGATGGAGTCTTCGAAGTTGTAACCGTTCCAAGGCATGAACGCTACGCGCATGTTCTGACCCAATGCCAGCTCGCCCAGGTCTGTAGATGGGCCATCTGCCAGCACGTCGCCGCGCTCGATTGGCTCACCCAGATTCACACACGGCATCTGGTTGATACAGGTGTTCTGGTTAGAACGGGTGTATTTGGTCAGGTTATAAATATCAATGCCTGCTTCGCCCGGATACATTTCGTCTTCGTTAACTTTAATAACGATACGGGATGCATCTACGTACTGAACGGTACCGCCACGTTTGGCTACAGAGGTTACCCCTGAGTCAACCGCTACTGCACGTTCCATACCGGTACCAACCAGCGGCTTATCAGCACGCAGAGTAGGAACCGCCTGACGTTGCATGTTCGCACCCATCAAGGCGCGGTTGGCGTCATCGTGTTCCAAGAATGGAATCAGAGAAGCACCAACGGACACCACCTGTTGAGTAGAAACGTCCATGTAGTCAACTTGGTCGCGGCTGAACAGGCTTGATTCGCCTTTGCTACGACAAGTGACTAAGTCTTCGATGAAGCGGCCATCTTCGTCCAAGTTGGAGTTCGCCTGAGCGATAACGAAGTTGCCTTCTTCAATAGCAGACAAATAGTTAATTTCATCGGTCACCACACCATCACGAACGCGACGATAAGGTGTTTCCAGGAAACCATACTCATTGGTCTGTGCGTACACGGACAAGGAGTTGATCAGACCGATGTTTGGACCTTCTGGCGTTTCGATTGGACATACGCGACCGTAGTGAGTCGGGTGTACGTCTCGAACTTCAAAGCCAGCACGTTCACGGGTCAAACCGCCCGGGCCCAATGCAGAGATACGACGTTTATGCGTAATCTCAGACAACGGGTTGTTCTGGTCCATAAATTGTGACAACTGGCTAGAACCAAAGAACTCTTTCACCGCAGCCGAGATAGGCTTGGCGTTGATCATGTCCTGAGGCATCAGTGTGTCGAGGTCGCCCAGAGACAAACGCTCTTTAACTGCACGCTCAACACGAACCAGACCAACACGGAACTGGTTTTCAGCCATTTCACCAACAGAACGAATACGACGGTTGCCTAAGTGGTCGATATCATCCACTTCGCCTTTACCGTTACGGATATCGATGAGCTTCTTCATCACTTCAGTGATGTCTTCTTTGCTCAGGATACCGGAACCTTCGATCTCGTCACGCAGCAGTGAACGGTTGAACTTCATCCGGCCAACCGCAGACAAATCGTAGCGGTCTTCAGAGAAGAACAGGTTCTCAAACAGATTTTCAGCTGCTTCACGTGTTGGTGGCTCACCAGGACGCATCATGCGGTAGATCTCAACCAAAGCGCTCAGACGATCGCTGGTTGGGTCAACACGCAGGGTCTCGGAGATATAAGCACCGTGATCCAGGTCGTTGGTGAACAGTGTTACGATTTGCTTGTGACCCGCTTGGCTCAGCTTAGCCAACAGATCCAGTGACAGCTCCATGTTGGCTGCACAGATAAGCTCACCGGTGTTCTCGTCGATATAGTCTTTTGCAACGACTTTGCCAGCAATGTACTCAACTGGAACTTCGATGCGATCAATACCGTCTTTTTCAAGCTGGCGAATATGACGTGCAGTAATACGACGCGCTTTCTCGACGTAAACTTTGCCATTCGCTTCAATATCAAAGGATGCCGTTTCACCGCGCAGACGCTCTGGAACCAATTCCATCTGCAGCTTGTTGTCACGAATCTCAAAGACCACTTTCTCAAAGAACAGATCGAGGATCTGTGCAGTGGTGAAATTCAATGCACGCAGAATGATGGTTGCCGGCAACTTACGACGACGGTCAATACGGACAAACAGGTTGTCTTTCGGGTCAAACTCGAAATCTAACCATGAACCGCGGTAAGGGATGATACGTGCGTTATACAGCACTTTACCCGATGAATGGGTTTTACCCTTATCACTGTCAAAGAATACGCCAGGACTACGGTGCAGCTGAGATACGATAACCCTCTCAGTACCGTTAATGACAAAGGTACCGTTTTCGGTCATGAGTGGAATTTCACCCATGTAGACTTCTTGTTCTTTGATGTCTTTGACCGTACCTTCCGGAGCTTCGCGCTCATAGATTACCAGACGCAGTTTAACGCGCAGCGGTGCGGAATAAGTCACACCACGGATCTGGCACTCTTTGACGTCAAATACTGGCTCACCAAGACGGTAGCTAACGTATTGCAGCTCCGAATTGCCGCTGTAGCTCTGAATTGGAAAAACAGAACGGAATGCTGCTTCTAGGCCGTACTGCCCTTCGGGATCTTGCTCGATAAACTTCTGGAACGAGTCAAGTTGGATAGAAAGGAGATAAGGTATGTCCAGAACTTGTGGACGTTTACCAAAATCCTTACGAATACGTTTTTTCTCGGTATAGGAGTAAACCATAGGGTTCCTCAGCTCGCTGATCAGTGACCCACTCTGTCCGCCCTAAACTAGGACAGTTCATGCAACACTATTATTTAGACTGAGAAGTCGAAACACTTCTCGGAATACTCTCTTCTATCACTCTTAAACCATTTCATCGCGTTACTTTGACTACCGAGCTACCCGAGTGGGTCGTAGCTGAGAACGCAGTATATTAAGTCGTCAATAGAAAGGAATATTGGGGGTTAGCTAGCCGCTAAACAGTGTGAAATGCGACTAACGCCCTACAGCGCAAAAAGGCTGATGACTAAAAAGTCACCAGCCATCAGCCTATAAGTCAGGCTGCGAACTCAAAGCTTAACTTACTTGATCTCAACAGAAGCACCAGCTTCTTCCAGAGATTTTTTCAGAGACTCAGCTTCGTCTTTGTTCACGCCTTCTTTCAGAACTGCAGGTGCGGATTCAACCAGGTCTTTAGCTTCTTTCAAGCCCAGGCCAGTTGCGCCGCGAACAGCTTTGATTACTGCAACTTTGTTGTCGCCGAATGAAGCCAGAACAACGTTGAATTCAGTTTGTTCTTCTACAGCTTCAGCAGCAGCAGCAGGACCTGCAGCAATAGCAGCAGCTGAAACGCCGAATTTCTCTTCCATAGCAGAAATCAGTTCAACGATTTCCATTACAGACAGAGCCGCAATACCGTCAAGAATTTGTTCTTTAGTGATAGTTGACATAACAAGTGTTCCTAAAATACAGAAATAGTTTATACGTTAAAAAGCAACGATGGATAAGAAAGGCGATTAAGCCGCTTCTTTCTGATCGCGCAGTGCAGCCAGAGTACGAACCAATTTGCCAGCAGCGGCTTCTTTCATGGTTCCCATCAGTTTTGCAATTGCTTCTTCGTAGGTTGGCAGAGTTGCCAGGCGGTCGATCTGAGCCGCAGGGATTAACTCGCCTTCAAAGGCTGCTGCTTTAACCTCAAATTTCGCATTATCTTTAGCAAATGCTTTGAACAGACGAGCAGCTGCGCCCGGGTGTTCTGAAGAGAATGCAATCAAGGTTGGACCAACAAACGTGTCTTTCAGGCATTCGAATGGAGTGCCTTCAACAATGCGACGCAGCAAGGTGTTACGAACAACTTGCATGTGAACGCCAGCTTCACGACCTGCTTTACGCAGTTCAGTCATTTTATCAACGGTAACGCCACGAGAATCCGCAACAACCGCAGACAGCGCACCTTTGGCTACTTCTTTAACTTCAGCAACAATCGCTTGTTTGCCTTGAAGATTTAGTGCCATTAGTTCTTGCTCCTGGATTAACCGGGGAATAATTCCCCGGAACTCACGTCACCCAAAACATTACTAAATTGTAATGAGTGGGCGTTGAAACACGGTGAGCAGAATCCAGCAAAGACAATTCTTTATCAAAAAAAATGCTTTAGGTTCTGTCACCGTCTACGCAGGAAATTAAGTGTTTTTACAGCATAAATACTCTAAACACACCTGCGGTCTTGGACGGAGGCTTGGATAAGGCCAAGCTCCAACCGAAAATTCTGTTTTTCTGCCAACTGGACATTTGTTATCGATAAACAAGCCATCAGCAGAAGCATGGGCGTAAGATTCTAGACAAACCTTACGCCCACGTAAAGCGATAAAAGCAATTAGTGATTAGCTCACTACTGCAGTCAGGCCGCTTTGATCAATCGCAACGCCAGCGCCCATGGTGGTGGACAGGCTGATTTTCTTGATATAAACGCCTTTCGCTGTAGCAGGTTTAGCACGCTTCAGCGCAACAACCAGAGATTCTAAGTTTTCTCTCAACTTATCTGAGTCGAAGTCAACTTTACCAATGGTAGTGTGGATAATACCGTTTTTATCGTTGCGATAACGAACCTGACCTGCTTTAGCATTCTTAACTGCTTCAGCAACGTTAGGAGTAACAGTACCCACTTTAGGGTTAGGCATCAGGCCACGTGGACCCAAGATCTGGCCCAATTGACCAACAACGCGCATTGCATCCGGGGAAGCAATAACAACGTCGAAGTTCATTTCGCCTTTCTTGATCATATCAGCCAGGTCGTCCATACCTACCAATTCAGCGCCTGCTTCTTTCGCAGCTTCAGCGTTTGCACCCTGAGCGAAAACAGCAACGCGTACTGAACGGCCAGTACCATGTGGCAACACAGTTGCGCCACGAACGTTTTGGTCAGATTTACGTGCGTCGATACCGAGGTTAACGGCAACGTCCACGCTTTCTACGAATTTAGCAGTAGCCAGCTCTTTCAGCAGGGCAACAGCTTCGTTGATATCGTACTGCTTAGTAACATCAACTTTGTCACGGATCACGCGCATGCGCTTGGTCAGCTTAGCCATTTATTAACCCTCCACTACCAGGCCCATGGAACGAGCAGTACCTTCGATTGAACGCATCATGTCGTCAATTGAAGCACCAGTCATATCCGCAGCTTTGGTTTCTGCGATTTCACGAACCTGAGCACTGGTCACGGTCCCTACTTTGTCTTTGTTCGGCTTGCCGGAACCAGACTTAATACCTGCCGCTTTTTTCAGCAAAACTGCTGCTGGCGGGGTTTTAGTAACGAAAGTGAAAGAGCGATCAGAATAAACAGTAATAACAACAGGGATCGGCAGGCCTTTTTCAATGCTTTCAGTCTTAGCATTGAACGCTTTACAGAATTCCATGATGTTAACACCCTGCTGGCCCAAAGCTGGACCAACTGGTGGACTTGGGTTCGCCATACCAGCTGCAACTTGCAGCTTGACATAGGCTTGTACTTTCTTAGCCATTTACGATTTCCTCGATTTGGGTAGTAACGCCTCGTTTGAGGCTCCCCGTGTTTTGTCTCGCTTGTTATTGCCACGGATGACAAAAGCAAGACATCTAAAAACAAAAGGCGCGAAATTATATTGTAATTTCGCGCCTAAGACAAGACTCAAATTTCAACCATTGTCGAAAAATGAATCAGCCTTTTTCTACCTGACTGAAATCCAGTTCGACCGGAGTAGCACGGCCAAAGATGGAAACAGACACTTTCAAGCGGCTCTTTTCGTAATCCACTTCTTCGACGACACCGTTGAAGTCGGCAAACGGACCATCGCTAACACGTACCAGTTCACCTGGTTCAAACAGTGTTTTAGGACGTGGTTTATCACCCACTTGCTGAAGGCGATTCATAATCGCATCAACTTCTTTATCACTGATTGGTGCAGGGCGATCGGATGTACCACCGATAAAGCCCATTACACGAGGTACGCTACGCACTAAGTGCCAGCTGGCATCGTTCATCACCATCTGGACCAGTACATAGCCTGGGAAGAATTTGCGTTCACTTTTACGACGTTGACCGCCACGAATTTCGACGACTTCTTCCGTTGGAACCATGACTTCGCCAAACAGCTCTTCCATGTCATGTAACTTGATGTGCTCACGCAGCGATTGAGCTACGCGGCCTTCAAAACCGGAAAACGCCTGAACGACGTACCAACGCTTTTTTGGTGCTTCAGACATCTTAGAACCTCAGGCCAGTAATAAATGATACCAGGCGGACCAGAATACCATCCAGCCCCCATAGAATCAGTGACATTACAGCAGTTACCGCAGCAACGATTAACGTTGTGTGCAGAGTTTCCTGACGGGTAGGCCAAATCACTTTACGCACTTCCGTGCGTGCTTCACGAGCAAACGCTACAGTGGCTTTGCCTTTTGCCGTCATCAATGCAATAGCACCGGCAACAGCGATAATTACTACAACTGCCAACGCGCGCAGCGGCAGGCTGAAATCACGGTAATAATAATTACCCACAATTGCTGTAACTAAAAGTACAGCAACGATTAGCCATTTAGCCGTTTCCAGGCCGCGTCCGCTCCCTGGAGCCTCGGTATTCGCACTCATAAACCAACCTGTCACTATGATTCAGAACAAACAACTTTGCTTCGCACCGCAAAGCAAACCAAGCCGAAGGATGCTCTAGAGACTCTCTAATCGGCACCACTCAGCACTATTCGCCGTACTTCCAGAGCCCATCTCACCAGTAATTATGCTGAAAAAACCACTGATGAGATAGGTTCTAGTATGACAACGTAGAAAAAGGGCATCAAATGATGCCCTTTTATCGCATGTCGCGTCAAATCTTATTCAATGACTTTAGCAACAACGCCAGCACCAACAGTACGGCCACCTTCACGAATCGCGAAGCGCAGACCATCATCCATTGCGATAGGAGCAATCAGGTTAACAATCATTTGAATGTTATCACCTGGCATCACCATCTCAACGCCGTCTGGCAGTTCGATAGTACCGGTTACGTCAGTTGTACGGAAGTAGAACTGAGGGCGGTAACCTTTGAAGAACGGAGTATGACGACCGCCTTCATCTTTGCTCAGAATATAAACTTCTGATTCAAATTTGGTGTGTGGCTTGATAGAACCTGGTTTTGCCAATACCTGACCACGTTGTACGTCATCACGCTTAGTACCACGCAGCAGAACGCCAACGTTCTCACCCGCACGGCCTTCGTCCAGCAATTTGCGGAACATTTCAACGCCAGTACAGGTCGTCTTAATGGTATCAATGATACCCACGATTTCGACTTCCTCACCGACTTTAACGATACCGCGCTCTACACGACCGGTAACCACAGTACCACGGCCAGAGATTGAGAATACGTCTTCGATTGGCAGCAAGAATGGTTTATCAATCGCACGCTCTGGCTGTGGAATATAGCTATCCAGCGCCTCGGCCAATTCGATGATTTTAGCTTCCCACTCAGGTTCGCCTTCCAGTGCTTTCAGCGCAGAGCCGCGGATAACTGGAGTGTCATCGCCTGGGAAATCGTATTGAGACAGAAGTTCGCGAACTTCCATTTCTACCAGTTCCAGCAATTCTTCGTCGTCAACCATGTCACATTTGTTCAGGAAGACCAGGATGTAAGGAACACCCACCTGACGACCCAACAGGATGTGCTCACGAGTCTGTGGCATCGGGCCATCAGTTGCAGCAACAACCAGGATCGCGCCGTCCATCTGAGCAGCACCGGTGATCATGTTTTTAACGTAGTCAGCATGCCCTGGGCAGTCGACGTGAGCATAGTGACGTGACGGGGTGTCATACTCAACATGTGAAGTGTTGATGGTGATACCACGCGCTTTCTCTTCCGGAGCGTTGTCGATCTGGTCGAATGCACGAGCACTACCGCCGTAAGTTTTAGCCAGTACGGTGGTAATTGCAGCAGTTAGGGTAGTTTTACCATGGTCAACGTGGCCGATAGTACCCACATTAACGTGCGGTTTTGTACGTTCAAACTTTTCTTTAGACATCGATTGTCCCTCTAAGACACGGAATCGGTGGTTTCACCACATCAACCAAGCGCATGCTTGCTGAATCCATAACACAGAAAGAAAATCAGGGGACGAGAGAATGAGAAGTGGTGCTGATAGGCAGATTCGAACTGCCGACCTCACCCTTACCAAGGGTGCGCTCTACCAACTGAGCTATATCAGCACATCTTGGAGCGGGCAGTGGGAATCGAACCCACATCATCAGCTTGGAAGGCTGAGGTAATAGCCATTATACGATGCCCGCATCTTAGAACTCGGCTACCTGACTTAATCTGCAGAAACTTGAAAGGAAGGGCTTGGCCACTTCACTCTTCATCGAGAGCGCTGCTCTCGCCTTGAGTGTTTATTGGGGTTCGATCTTCTGAATCACCCTGAGACTCAAGGTTAAATATGGTGGTGGGGGAAGGATTATTCGTCACTCCGCTCCTCACCCTTCGGGTCGCCGCTTTGCGTCGTTGTCTCGCTACGCTCGGCTCGAACCTTGTCGAAGGTTTTTCACCTTCCCCTTAAGCACTGCCTGGATTCTTTACTTCGAATCACCGAAGGCTCAAGGTTGAATATGGTGGTGGGGGAAGGATTCGAACCTTCGAAGTCGATGACGGCAGATTTACAGTCTGCTCCCTTTGGCCGCTCGGGAACCCCACCTAATTTTTATACTTGAATGGTGCCGGCACCAAGAGTCGAACTCGGGACCTACTGATTACAAGTCAGTTGCTCTACCAACTGAGCTATGCCGGCATCAAGTGCAGCGCATTCTAGGTAGAGTGAGCCTATGATGCAACTAAAAAATTGCATAACCTGCCCTTTCGCTCATAAAACAGTCATTTTTTAAATGCTCGGCGTATTATTAACCACGGTTAGCTTAATTAGCATCCAGTAGATTTGCCATTTTAACCAAATTCGCAGATAAAAATCATCCCTAAAAAATCGGCTAATGTCGCAATACCCAACAATCTTATCCTCAGTCAGATAAAAATTAATTTCGCTGTATGCACCAAGATGGTGAGATCCCTCCAATACAGTGCATATATGCGAAAAAATAATTACCTCAATTCAGATAATCACGCTATTGCTCGTTTGGCTTGTTTATTGCTTAAGCATAGAGATATATGCGAGGCGATCGCTGGAGAGGAGTTTTATCATGAAGATAGTTTTACTTAATGCGGCGACATTACCCATTTACCGAAGCGAATTAGCAAACTTGCTAATTGATGCCGTATCTCACGGAGCCTCAATAGGCTATGACACCCGGGCTCTTTCGCGAGAGGACGCCGAGAGTTATTTTCACGGACTTCGTCCCGCCATCGCCAAAGGGACATTATTGTTATGGATAGCACGCGATGACATAGGAATTGTTGGCACCATCCAATTAGATCTTTGCCAAAAACCTAATGGGCTAAATCGGGCCGAAGTGCAAAAATTATTAGTACATAGCCGTAGCCGCCGTGGCGGTATCGGGCATAAATTGGTGGCCGTCATGGAGGATACCGCCATCCAGCTCCGCCGCGGTTTATTGTATCTCGATACACAAGCAGGTTCTCCCGCAGAATCTTTCTATCGGGCACAGGGTTATCACCGTATGGGCGAAATTCCTGATTATGCCTGTACACCGGATGGTTCTTATCATCCAACGGCGATTTATTTCAAACGATTATTTTTTGTGAATCAAAGGCATACTGCCATTGCCAGTTAATAAAGATAAATATAGTCGGTAAAAAGCTTCTCACTCGCCACCGCCCTTCTTAATTGATTGGAATAGCAACACACATCAAAGAAATCACTCACTAAATACAAAAATGTCTACGCCAAAAAGCAAGCTGCCTATAATATGCAGCTTGTTTCTTATCTGGAGTTGGCGTCCAGCGCCTTTCCCAACCTGCGTTAACAGGCAGAATTTGGCTTATGATAAAAAGAGATCAATCTTTAGCGACGCCTTATCTACAGTTCGATCGTACTCAGTGGGCAGCTCTGCGCGACTCCGTACCATTGACACTAACAGAAGAAGAAATCGTTAAACTCAAAGGGATTAACGAAGACCTTTCATTAGATGAAGTGGCACAGATTTATCTACCACTTTCACGTCTACTTAATTTTTATATCAGTTCTAATTTGCGCCGCCAGGCTGTTCTGGAGCAATTCCTCGGGACTGATGGCCAGCGTATCCCTTATGTTATCGGTATTGCCGGTAGTGTTGCTGTAGGTAAAAGTACCACAGCACGTTTGCTGCAAGCATTACTAAGCCGTTGGCCAGAACACCGCAGCGTAGAACTGATTACTACAGATGGTTTTCTTCATCCCAATAAAGTATTAAATGAACGTGGGTTGATGAAGAAAAAAGGCTTCCCTGAGTCTTATGACATGCATAGCTTGGTGAATTTTGTCTCGGAAGTTAAATCAGGTGCCAGTCAGGTTACAGCGCCAGTTTATTCACATTTGATCTATGACGTTGTGCCCGATGGAAATAAAGTCATTAAGCAGCCTGATATCCTTATTCTGGAAGGGTTGAATGTATTACAAAGTGGTATGGATTATCCCCATGATCCTCACCATGTATTTGTCTCTGACTTTGTAGACTTCTCTATATATGTAGATGCACCAGAAGATTTACTGCAAAGCTGGTATATCAATCGGTTCCTTAAATTCCGACAAGGTGCATTCTCTAATCCAGATTCTTACTTCCATAACTATGCCAAACTGCCTGAAACAGAAGCAGTCAAAATTGCAACTCAGTTATGGAAAGAGATTAATGGATTGAATTTAAAGCAAAATATATTGCCAACTCGTGAGCGAGCAAGTCTGATAATGACTAAGAGTGCTAACCACGCCGTTGAGAGTGTACGATTGAGAAAATAATAAATAGCGGGTAGTAATAACTGCCCGCTTAACTTATAAATTAAATACCTCGAAGGGATATCTCACCACCAATATAAGGTTTTACATTACCGTCTTGCTCTAACAATAATGCCCCTTGTTGGTCTATACCCCGAGCTATGCCAAATATTTCTTGGTTTCCAATAATCAATTTCACAGGGCGATCGAGATAATTATCCATTTCCCGCCAACGAGAAATAAAGGCAGATAGCCCTTCATTCTCGAACTTAACCACGGCTAATCTTAATTCCGATAACAGTTCAGCTGTCAGTTTATTGCGATCGATAATAACACCGGCTTCCTGCAAATTAATCCAATCCTGGCTGATAACATTGGTTGTTGATTCACGCATTGTCAGGTTGATACCAGCGCCAATCACTAACTGAGCCGCATCACCCGTTTTCCCTGTGAGTTCAACTAATATACCGGCCAGTTTTTTATCATTGAGATACAGATCATTTGGCCACTTAACACGAACCTGCTCAGCACCCAGCTTATGCAGTACTTCGGCCATGACAATGCCCACAACCAAACTCAGTCCCATGGCAGCCGCAGGGCCTTGCTCGAGACGCCAGAACATTGATAAATAAAGATTCGCGCCAAAAGGAGAGACCCACTGACGTCCGCGTCGACCCCGTCCTGCTTGTTGATATTCAGCAACACAAGCATCACCAGATTTCAGCTCTGTAATGCGATCAAGGAGGTACTGATTCGTAGAGTCAACGACCGGTAACACAGCGACCTGCCCTGTGGGTAGATAACGTAATATCGTTTTTTCATCAAGTAGTTGGATCGGCGCTGGCAAACTATAGCCCTTACCAGGAACCGTAAAGACATCTAATCCCCACTCTCTGATAGTTTGCATATGCTTGTTAATCGCTGCACGGCTCATGCCCAACATTTCACCCAGTTGTTCACCTGAGTGAAATGCGCCATCAGCCAGTATGCCGATTAACCGCAAGGGGACTTTAATATCTTTCACGACAAACGCTCCACAGCATTAACTTCACCATTACTGGCAATAAAGCGGACCTCTGGTTCCAACCAGATAGCGAATTTGTTTGCGACCTGCTGGCGAATATAGCTAGCAAGGCCCACAACATCCTGCCCTGTCGCTCCTGCGAGGTTAATCAGTACTAAGGCTTGCTGTTGATGTACTGCGGCACCGCCAATTTGGTATCCCTTAAGCGCACATTGATCAATTAGCCAACCGGCGGCCAGTTTTACTGAGCCATCAGGTTGCAAATAATGAGGTGCATTGGGGTAACGCTTCACTATATCTTCAGCCACACTTGCATCTACGACCGGGTTCTTAAAGAAACTGCCCGCATTACCCGTTACTGTCGGGTCAGGTAATTTACTCCGGCGCATTGCACAGACTGAGTTGAAGATATCTTCTGCAGTGGCCGTCAATGGGTCCATACGAGTTAAATCGCCATAACCCAATGTTGGAGTCCAAGATTTTATTAATCTGATCCCCACTGCAACGATGGCAAATCCATTCCCATAGCGATGCTTAAATATGCTATCGCGATAACCAAACTGACAATCTTGAGCCGAGAGGCGCAGCACTGTGCCCGCCTCCATATCAAGCAAATCAACGTACTCACATACCTTTTGCAGTTCAACACCATAAGCACCAATGTTCTGAATTGGCGCAGAGCCGACACATCCAGGGATTAAAGCTAAGTTTTCCAGCCCCGGCATATTGTGTTGTAGCGAATAGCATACCAGCTCATGCCAATTCTCCCCGGCACCGACATGCAGATGCCAGGCGGTATCGTCTTCAGTAAAAGTGATGCCCTTGATACGATTTAGTAATACTGTTCCTGCGTAATTCTCAATGAACAGTACATTGCTACCTTCGCCAAGCAAAAGCACAGGTTGCTGTTTAGAGACTGACTCACGCCATGCGTTAATCAATTCTTCCGTAGAATTGGCACTGATTACGTTGCTCGCGTAGGCTGATAACGCGAAAGTATTGAGATGTTTTAGCGGGGAACCTTGACTCGACATTGCATTGGATACTCATTCTAGCTAGCTCTAGCGCTAGTCTAACCGATCATAATACTCATATTGTATTTTGTTTTAAGTGCAGGCATAAAAAAAGCCCTCTGCGCAGCAGAAGGCTTTCTCTTGTATCCCAAATCCCACATAGCAAAAACCCCACGCTTTTGGCATGGGGTCTCGGCTTGATTTGATGCCTGGCAGTGTCCTACTCTCGCATGGGGAGACCCCACACTACCATCGGCGCTACGGCGTTTCACTTCTGA
>NZ_CABHWW010000031.1 GCF_902170305.1 Yersinia alsatica
AATCTTTCAGGTAAGGCAATCAAGCACTTAATCAAATCTGATGGGAGTGAATTTAATCCTAAGATATTGCCAAACTGACCGATCACGATGGTGATGGCTACGCCATTCAAAAGCCCTTGCAAAATAGGCTGAGAAAGAAAATCGGCAAAGATGGCGAGCCGAAAGCGGCCGGCAATGACGCACCAAAACCCAGTCATTATTGTCATGGCAATAGCCATTTGCCAGACAGTGTCTTGATTGCCAAGAGCAAGAGGGGCCACTGCCGCCGTAATGACGGCACAGGTCGCGGCATCTGGGCCAACGATCAATTGCCTTGATGTACCAAACAATGCATAAACAATCATGGGTAAAATGCAGGCATACAGCCCGACAACAGCATTGATCCCCATTAACTCGGCGTAAGCAATGGCGACCGGTAATGCGACAGCTGCGACTGAAAGCCCTGAACGAAC
>NZ_CABHWW010000032.1 GCF_902170305.1 Yersinia alsatica
GGCTACTCGGTTAAGCAGTTCCGCCGCCTCTACGCCGTTCAGCTCCCGGTTTAGAATTTGATTAGCAATCTCATCCAAACGAAATGAAACTAGTGCGGCCTGATTCTTTCTTTCATCCATGCGCGCTTCATTGAGCATTAGCTCCATTGATTCAACTGACATCATTGTGACTGAGCGGTCACTGCCCGGCTTGGCCGGGTCTACGCCCATCCATATCTTTTGTGTTGTATTCTGCATAAATAATTCCTGTTTTTAGGCAATACGAAACCCGGCGAGTGAAGCGCCATATATTGCGGTGATGATTAATTAATAATATTCAGTGTGCAGTCATCATTACTGACAAATGACGGCAACGAACGGGTAAACTCAATTAAATAATTTAACGTTTCAACAACAGATTCTCTTTCTGCCGGATTTAATTCTGAAAACTGCATATTTACATGGCGACTTTTTAACCCGGCATGAAAACAGATTGTTTTCCGTAAATGTGCCGGTGACTTATCAAAAGCCTCCTGAGCAATATTCTTTCTATTACGGAAATGCGTTTCTTTTAATTCAGCAATACGAGCAATACCCGTCATTCTTAATTTTTCAGATTCCGTTAATTGCAACATATAACCCCCAATTAACGCCCGAATAAACGGCGTAATATTGGCGTCTTCTTTGCAGAGGACAATTCTTGTAAAAGCGCCTTTTGATTACTTCCCGGCTTCCAGCGCTGGCCGTTTTTCAACTCCAGCACACCGTTACCGAAATGGCGCAGGTTTATCGGGCTTTGCTGTTTCAACAATGGAGCAATAGAAATAATCATAAAGACACCTCAACTCAAACCGGCGACAGCACTCAAGCCGCTAATAACATCAACGGTTGAAGCAAGCGCAGGGGTTGACTGAATGCGCGCCTGCACTGTCAGGCCAATCAGTGACAGGTGACGAATCGCAGTATTGACGCTATCCAGCAGAGCAGACTTGCTGAATGCTGTTTTGTGATTACCTTGCACCGCAGCGGCAGCAATAGAACCTACGGCGGCAGTAGCATGTAGCGCATAAGTCGGGATATTGCCGGTGCAGGCTTCATTGATTGGCACAGATGGCATGCAATTGATTTGCGACAGCAGACCGTCCAATAATGTTGGATCTTCGGTTAGGTCGGTGATGCGTAGCAGTTCGTCAACGGTCAAACGGTGCGGCTGGTCAGGATTCAATTTGTTACGCAGAACTTGCGCCGCAATCCCTGCGTTTGCTGCCAGCTCAACTAAGTTGTGCTTTAACGCAAACTGGCGGCAGGCGTTATCAAAGTGCGGATGTTTGGACACTGAAAAATCAAACATGGCTTACTTCCTCACATATGCCGACAATTAGTTGGCAAATTTGAATATCGAACATTACTGGTTTGCCGCTTCTTTAGTGAGAGCGATCATATTTACGAGAACCTTTTCCATTTTGCGAACTTTCTGGCGGATAGGTAGACGACCGTCTTTCACCATGCCACGGCAGGTTTCATAAGGGATTCCGCTCAATTTTGAGAACTCAGTGAGTGACAAATAGGGCGACGTAACTGTTATTGCAAGGTTCTGATTCATAGGGCATCCTGTTTGATGGTGGTTAATATAGGTGTTGGTGGGTATTTGCCATCAATTCACAAATTAAACTATGCATATGCGAGTATGTAAAGGGGTTTTTGCGAGCATGGATGATAAAAAACTAAGCGGCGGGATTGCAGCAGTAGAAAGAATGATGCAAGCCTATGGTTTTAAAGTACAAAGAGAATTAGCGGCTTATCTAGGTGCAGGAACGGGAACAATCAGCACTTGGATCAAACGTGATTACTTTCCGGGCAAAGAGATTGTGCTCTGTGCTTTAGAAACAGGTGTTTCATTGCATTGGCTTGCAACTGGTGAGGGTGAACCTCAGGAACCGGTTAAACCTGCCGCACATGAAACCGCCAAATCTATTGCTCATAAAAGCCTTGAAGATGGCTTACTGATAGATGCATCCACTATATTGCTAGATTCAGAGTTACTGCCCGTTCAGATTATTGAACCTGAATTAATTTCGTTCCCTAATGAGAAACGCTATTTTTTGGTCGAGCGCCAATTTAAAAATGTTGCTGACGGTCTTTGGTTGATTGAAAAAGCAGGCGTGACCTCAATTAGTAATATTGCTCGTTTACCGGGTGATGTATGGCGAATCAATGATGTCAATTGGCCGGTTAGTGAGGTTAATATACTGGCGAAAGTTGTCGGTGAAATTACGGGCTATTAATAGTCAGTGCTAAAAAGTAATCGACGCACTAATGGAATAATAATCTAATGAAATTATTAGCTAGTGCTGTAATCGGTATTCTTCTTTTATCTTTACCTACGATCACTATGGCTAGAAATTACCCCTGTTCCGGTAAAAAAGGCGGGGTATCCCATTGTGAAAATGGGAAATTTGTCTGTAATGATGGCTCTATCAGTAAATCAAAGAAAACCTGTACACGTTAGTTTTTAATCAGATGTTTGTCGTGTTGCATATCAAACATTGACTACTGTTTTTATATACAGTAAATAAGCCCAAGGGATTATTCTTGAGGACTTATTTATGGCAGTACGGAAGTTACCCAACGGGAAGTGGGTCTGTGATTTTTACTCAGATGGTCGTGACAGTAAGCGGGTTAGGAAAACCTTTGTTACTCGCGGCGAGGCGTTGCGCTTTGAACGTGAGCAGTTAGCACAACGTGGTGATCTGGATATTGACTACACACCGGCAGAGACTGCCGCGCAGAGGTTAAAAACATTGGTTGGTCAGTGGTATGAACTCCACGGGCGCTCTTTGAGTGACGGCGAAGCAAGATTAAATAAACTCAATATCCTGTGTGATAACTTGGGCGATCCTGCTGTTGCTGATTTTGACCGGGAAGTGTTCGCCAAGTACCGCAAGCAGCGTTTAGCCGGTGAGTTTAGTCGTAAACCAAAACACGGAATCGTTAAACCGCCAAAAGAGGCAACGGTTAATCGTGAACATGCCTACCTACGAGCCGTGTTTAATGAATTAAAAAGGCTGGGACATTGGAATCATGCGAATCCACTGGATGGCGTTAGGCTATTTCGTGAAAGTGAAAACGAGTTAACCTTTCTCTATGAAGACGATATTAAGCGTCTGCTGCATGAGTGTGACAATTCCAGCAATAAAGATCTCGGTATCATTGTTCGTATCTGTTTGGCTACCGGCGCGCGCTGGAGTGAAGCGGAGCAACTAAGACAAGCTCAGGTGATGCCAAATAAAATTACCTATATCAACACCAAGAGTAAAAAGAACCGTACAGTCCCTATTTCTGCGGAACTGCATAAACTAATTCCAAAGATGAAAGGGCGCTTATTCGCCAATGCCTATGACGCATTCGGCCAAGCCATTGACCGGGCTAAACTGGTACTACCTACCGGCCAGTTAACCCACGTTCTACGCCATACTTTCGCCAGTCATTTTATGATGAACGGTGGCAACATATTAGTACTGCAACAAATCCTCGGGCACTCCACTATCCAAATGACCATGCGCTACAGCCACTTTGCACCGGATCATTTAGAAGCGGCAGTGAGTTTGAATCCATATGATCGTATTTTTAAAAATTAATAATGTGAGAATTTAATGATGAATAATATGGTTGGAGATTTTTGTAATAACTGCGTCGAATGAACGAATTATGACGTTGTTGGAATATCTAGCTCTTGAGGGCAATGATAGCTTTTTCTGTAGCAAGGTACGAAAAAATCTTATGGTCAGATAAGAGTGAACTTATCGGCCTTACAATCTACAGTGGTCACAACGAGTCAATACCGAATAGCTGCGTGTACTAATCAATGGTGAGTATGCCACATTGGTTTAGTAGGAAAAATACTACCATGGTACTAATTTTATAGTATTGATTTTTAATACTTAATAACTATATCGTTTTTTAATTCATTCTTCATATGAGGGTAAGATGGCAACAACAATTTATGCGATGTACAACAATAAGGGGGGGGTCGGCAAGACAACATTAGGATTTAACCTAGCTGCGGAATTTGCGGCTCGCCATCCTGATACCCAAGTTTTAGTGATAGATTTATGTCCGCAGGCAAACATTTCGCAATATCTGTTGGGGGGAGGAGACAAGGGTTATGCTCGAAACCAGCAATTACAATCGAAAAGAACACGGAGTAATGTGGTCGGATTTTTGGATTGGCTACTGGCAGGTAATTCAGGATTTACCAGTATACCCCAGTCATTTAAAACTAATGTTCACGCGCACAATAATATTATCGCAGATAATCTGTTCTTAATCGCGGGTGATTCGTTCCTTGAATCTCTGGCATTATCATTAAACTATGCCGTTATCAACCCTGCAAATAGACAGGCGTGGCGACAGTACATGACAGCATTTCGTCGTCTTTGCGACCTTGAACATGAGGATAGATATGAAGATCTCGTAGTTTTCATTGACTGTAACCCGAGCTTTTCCATTTATACTCAAATGGCTCTTGTATCCTCAGATAAGATTATTATCCCAATGATGGCAGACTACTCTTCATTGGAAGGTTTAAAGGGAATTATGACCCTTCTTTACGCACATTATCCGACAGCTGCTGCGCAAACCTACGCTGAAAAGTTTATAACGTTTCATTCACAAGTTTCTGATAATAATTTAAATCTTCCTAAAATGGAACGGTTTGTTTTTAACAATTACACAACAAACAATGGTGTTGCAACAGCATATGATGCTATCAAAGATGCGTTGTGTAACTTTGCATATCAACAATTTGTCAGTTACCCCAACCTATTTTCCACTCCGTCTCAACCTATTAATAATGTAGGTAATTGGATAGCATCGTATTTATCTGAAGTTAAGGATTTCCATACATCGGGCAAAGTGTCAGCAACACTTGGTATCCCTTTGCTGAATTTACCTGCTCAGACATATTACACTATGCCAAATGGTGAGGAGGTGCAGGTTGTGAGGGCTCGTTATGTGGAGGCTCGACAGCACATTGATCAATTAGTTAATAAATTTTAACTAATTCTTAGTTCAGATTGACTAGTACAAGGGGGATAAATTATCTCCCTAAATTTATTTTACTCTTGATAAGGATATCTCGTCGTAACTGACGCCAAATGGTTGAGTTGAGTTGAGTTGATCTGTATCCAATTAAATAACATACATTGCTGTTTGTAATATCCATATCAGGCACTGAACCGATCGGCAGATTTGGTAACATGCTGAGTAGCAAGAATGTCAAATTAGAGATGAATGAACACATCTGATTTACTGAGCATTAAGCTTAGCTTGTATTACTGTGACTACCACCCCCACAACAACCCAAACTAACCCGCCATCGTGTTTGGTAACTTACTGATTTTACGTAAGTGATTGATTTCCATAATGCCGTGAGAGTTTTTAAAATCCCTCGGCTTATGGCTGTGCGGGTTCAAGTCCCGCCCCGGGCACCATGGAAACAAATCTAAGTAAAACAAAGCAGTATGAGTATGTCGTTAACCGCCGTGAGGCGGTTTTTTTGTTTCTGAAATCACATTTAGGAAGATGTTAGGAAGATGATTTAGGAACATAAAATTCAACTAACGCATAAAAAATCACTTCTTCTGATTACCTACCACCGGCACAATTTTTATTTTCCTGTCATACCGCGCTGTTTGACCCATGTTTTTATGTCCTGATATTGCCTGCTTCTCACTGAGTGAACCCTCAAGATCAGAAACACCTTTGGCTTTCAGATCATGGAATGTGAAATTAAAATCCAATTCAGGGTGAGCCTCTTTTGCCGTTTCTCTGGCCTTGCGCCATCGACTATTAAAACCGTCACGCGTATATCGCAGTCCAGTGCGTTGGCGGATGATGTATACGCTGCTGATACCTGGTTGTAAGGGTAGGGACTCTGCCAGTGTAATAGCGTTGCGCAATCGTACCGACCATTCTTTGATTTGTTTCGCCCCTGTTTTACCCTGCCTGATGTATAGCCCTTGCTCTCTGAGTTGATCTTTGCGTAATGAAAGCACATCAGCTTGTCTTGCGAGGCACAAGTACGCTATTTCCATTGCTACCCTTACGACATCCGGCGCAACTTTATACAAAGCGTTATATTCTTCATCTGTAATATAGCGCTCCCTTGATTGCTCTTTAAATTGCTTAACCACCTTGCACGGATTGCCTCTCACAGAACCCCGTTCATACCCCCATCTATAAGCGCGAGACATAAACGTTTTTTCCCTGTTGGCTTGCGTTCTACTACTCAGCCCCGCTTATCCATATATTTTCTAATATGCTCAGGCTTTATATTATCGGGGTGCATGGCCCCGAAAACAGGTAATAACTTAGAGGCATATTTCCGATAGTCTTTTTGTGTCTCGGTTGCTAAATCGATGAAATCCACAGACCTGAAAAAAGACTCAACTAAGGTATTTAACGTTGATTTGTCTTTTTCCTCATTAATAAACTTCTCATAATGAACCCAGACTTCGGCTTGAGTAGTGTCGAGTGCGCCCGTCCGGGTGTTTGAAGTTATAAGCGCTGGGGCCACGGAATACTCTGGTAGGCATTCAATTATCGGCCGCGTTTTTACGCTTACCGGCCATTGGTCATGGCCTCAAAATTGAGTTCTTCTTTCACTAGTTCTACCTGCTTGCCGCGTAAACTAACTGGATTCAAAAGCTGCATGCTGGTTTCCCTGGTGTTGGTTTTCCACCATGCTAGCGGGGTAGGCTGATTATTTCTGATTAAGCCAAATCAACTTTTGGTTGGTACCTTTTTTTGTCTCCAGCACCCTATAGCTAAATCAGTGCCGAATTAAAGGGCTGATAATGTTAGCCAATAGGCGCTTAAGGCCAGCAATAAAAATATTCATTCGGTCAGTCTGCCGCCTACGGGCGCGCGGGGCATGTGATGGGTTTTGTGTGAGGGATGGCACAAAAGGTTCACCAGAGCTTTAAATTCAATTTTCATACATAGCATTTAGTTAAATTAAAACAATAAGTTAAATAAAATAAAGCAAAAGAGGTTAGACTGCTAAATAATACATAATCAATTAATATTGTATTTGATAAATTAATTAATGTTGTGTTTAATATAAATGTAAAACAAATTATTAAATAAAAGCTCATTATAATAATTATATTTTTTAGTTAATAATTTAAATTCAACCTGAAATATATGTAATGTATATTTTAATAACTATTATACTAATCTTGCCTGTCATTTCTAATGTCTGGCATTTTCATTTTCCCGCGTAGAATTATCACGATAATTTATTTGGAGTTTGTATGAATGTTAATAGTAAACTTATGGAGCTTTTCAAGTTGCCATTATTTAATGCTGAATTGAAATATCACATTTCCAGGCGTGACTATATAGATTTAACTGTAAAAAGGATGAAGTTGATCTTTAAAGAGAAATTAATTCACAATGATATGTGGCTTGGGCAGGGTAAAGAAATTAAGTTCAATGAGTTATGTGAAAATATAGGTTTAATTGGTGCATTTGACCACTCATTAGCAATATCGATATCTACCCATCTGATTTCTGGGAATGTTATGTTCACACAGTCTGACCCTATTCAGATGGAGAAATACCATGATGAAGTAAATAACCTTCACTGCATATACTCTATGTGTTGTTCAGAAATTGCCAACGGCACTAACGTAAAGAATCTGGAAACCACGGTAACCTATGAGCATAAACAAAAAAAATGCTCCTTCACTCCCCAAGCTCTGGTTCATGTAAGTTTTGGATAGGGAATGCTCTCTACAGCGCATCAGTGGGCATGGTATTAGCAAGACTTATAGTTAATGATACTGATCATGGCCCTCATTGGTTTCGAGTCCCGTTAAGGGATAAGGATGAAGGGATATTATTTCCTGGTATAAATATCATCACCGTAGGCCCTGAAGGAGGAATGCACGGAATACAGATGGCTGCAATTCGATTTAATCAGGTTAGCATCCCTCTCGATGCTATGTTACAACGCTATTCAAAAATATCTTCTGACGGCGTATATCATAGCGAAATGGATCAACCACAGCGTTATATAAATTTATTTGAAACTTTTTTACAAGAAAGACTAATCCCATTATATATGCTAGTAAAATCCTCAGCAACTGCACTTAATATTACATTTAAATACTCTCAGAATAGAATTATATCATATGAACCAACATGTAAAACATTAATTATGGAGCCTCTATTTTGCCAACGATTATATCCTGAGTTATTAAAGTCTGCGGCGATTATGATTATGGGAAAGATAATTGTCAGGATGTTTGTAAACTCGTGGGAAAATAAGAATTCATATAAAGAGTTGCAAATCCTAGCCTCGGCAGGAAAGTATATTGGAACATCGTTGGGTTTGGATGTTCTGCGTCAGTGTCGTTTGATGTGTGGAGCCTTGGGATTCCATCATTATAATAAAATCATCACATTGCAGAATGATGCAGAGGCAGCATTAACTTATGCTGGTGACAATTCAGTAATGTCATACCAAATTGCAAAGCACATGGTTAGGACACACCGATTTAATAATCCGATGACTGTTCCCACCAATCTTGCTCAGGAGGTCGAGAAGAAAGTAGTCGCTGATTGTCAACATAACCCATTATCGCATGCTGCCGCACAAATATTATCTTACTCTTACGGGTTAGATTTGGTTATTCAGGAGATACAAAATTCAGGTATTTTAGATGATGAGCTGTTATTAGATTTAATTAATGTCTTTTCACCTTATCTGTCTGAAAATCCAAGTCCTGTAGTTCCTACAATGGAGAAAATAACGTATCTGATTAACCTTATCTCACCTCCACCTGAACTAATAACAGCACCAATAGCTAACGCTGACTATACAAAGGAGTTCACTTCGAAATTATATATTGAATGATATGATGCTTATCTGTCTCATACTGACTAATCACTATGGGAATTATACTATGAATACAACCAGTTTAAACATAGATAAATATAATGACAAAGTTAAATCTCGGAAAATAAGGCAGGCTCCAGCGCTGACCATTAGAAAGTAATCGTTCTTCTAAATCCTCATATGTTCCTGGCATTTGGTGATGCCTT
>NZ_CABHWW010000033.1 GCF_902170305.1 Yersinia alsatica
GCTTCTGCCTGCCGAAACAGGCTTCGATATCGTCTTGCGAGTGCCCACACAGATTGTCTGATAAATTGTTAAAGAGCGTTCGTTACCCGTTTGCCTTTCGGCGAATCTTACGGTAACGCGGGAGGCAGATAATACGCTTTCCCGCTGAAGAGTCAAGGTTTTCTTTTGTTTCTTTCGAAGTCAAAATCATTCTTTTCTCTTCCTGACCCGGCGAAGTCTGTTTCGTTGTTCCCGGTCAGTGGAGGCGCATTATAGGGAGTTCCTGACAGCCTGCAACCCCTAATTTGAAAAAACTTTTCAACCGCTCATTAATGCGGCAAAAATGCCAAATACGGTGAAAAAGACAACAAAAAGGGGGCAATTTCTCGCCCCCTTAAGGATTAACCATTACTGCTTAGCAATGATATGCCCATTTTCGACATCCAGAGTCACTGGTACTCCCGGTATTAATTTGCCGGAAAGTATCTGCTGCGACAGCGGATTCTCGATTTCCTGCTGAATAGCACGTTTCAATGGCCGTGCACCATAAACAGGATCGAAGCCGGTTTCACCCAGGAACTCCAACGCAGGTTGAGTAATAGTGACCTGATAGCCACGCTCTTCCAGACGTTTGTACAGACGTTCCAGTTGGATACGAGCAATTGAAGCCAAATGCGCCCGACCCAGCGGATGGAAAACTACAACCTCATCTATACGGTTAATGAATTCAGGGCGGAAGTGGTGAGTCACAACTTCCATCACCATATTCTTCATTTCGGTGTAACTTCTTTCACCGAAACGTTCCTGAATCAAATCTGAACCGAGGTTAGAGGTCATGATGACTACCGTGTTGCGGAAGTCGACTGTTCTACCCTGCCCATCAGTCAAGCGCCCATCATCCAACACCTGCAATAGAATGTTGAATACATCTGGATGCGCTTTTTCTACTTCATCCAGCAGAATGACTGAATAAGGACGACGGCGTACCGCTTCCGTCAGATAACCACCTTCTTCATAACCGACATAGCCCGGAGGCGCACCGACCAACCGAGACACGGAGTGTTTCTCCATAAACTCGGACATATCAATACGCACCATGGCATCGTCACTGTCGAACAAGAAATTCGCCAGCGCTTTGCACAACTCGGTTTTACCTACCCCAGTTGGCCCTAAGAATAGGAAGGAACCAATTGGGCGGTTTGGATCTGATAACCCAGCACGGCTACGACGAATCGCATTAGATACCGCTTCAACCGCTTCATCTTGCCCAATGACGCGTGTATGCAGATCCTCTTCCATGCGCAGCAACTTATCTCGCTCACTTTCCAGCATGCGAGAGACCGGAATACCGGTCCAGCGCGCCAACACTTCAGCAATCTCTGCTTCAGTGACGCGATTACGCAGCAGCTTCATGGTTTTCCCTTCAAGCGCCGTTGCCGCCGCCAGCTGTTTCTCCAGCTCAGGGATTTTACCGTACTGAAGTTCTGACATCCGCGCCAAGTCACCGACACGACGAGCTTGCTCTAAGGTGATTTTGGCTTGTTCCAGTTCAGTTTTAATATTCTGAGTCCCGGTGAGAGAGGCTTTTTCTGCTTTCCACTCTTCTTCCAGCTCGGAATATTCACGCTCTTTCTGCTCTAATTCGGTATTGAGCATTTCCAGACGTTTTTTACTGGCGTCATCAGACTCTTTTTTCAGTGCCTGCTGCTCCAGTTTCAATTGGATAATCCGACGTTCCAGACGATCCAATGATTCTGGTTTTGAATCCATCTGCATACGGATGCTAGAACCGGCTTCATCGATAAGGTCGATAGCTTTATCCGGTAACTGGCGATCCGAGATATAACGATGCGACAGTGTTGCCGCAGCAACAATTGCCGGGTCGGTTATCTGCACATGGTGATGCAGCTCATAACGCTCTTTCAACCCACGCAAAATGGCAATGGTGTCTTCGACTGTTGGTTCTGCCACATAGACTTTCTGGAAACGCCGCTCCAGCGCCGCATCCTTCTCTATATATTGACGATATTCGTCAAGAGTGGTGGCCCCCACGCAATGCAATTCACCACGCGCTAGCGCAGGTTTCAGCATGTTGCCCGCATCCATTGCGCCGTCGCCTTTACCGGCCCCGACCATGGTATGCAATTCATCAATGAACAAGATCACACTGCCTTCTTGTTTTGATAAATCGTTCAACACGCCTTTCAAGCGCTCTTCAAACTCACCGCGATACTTAGCACCCGCAATCAGGGCGCCCATATCTAAAGAAAGCACACGTTTATGTTTCAGGCCTTCAGGCACTTCGCCATTCACGATACGTTGGGCCAGACCTTCCACGATAGCCGTTTTACCGACACCGGGTTCACCAATTAATACCGGGTTATTTTTAGTCCGGCGCTGTAGCACCTGAATGGTACGGCGAATTTCTTCATCACGGCCAATAACCGGGTCGAGCTTGCCTTGTTCCGCACGCTCGGTCAGGTCGATAGTGAATTTTTTCAATGCCTGGCGCTGATCTTCCGCACCCTGATCATCGACTTTGTCACCACCACGCATATTTTCAATTGCCTTATCTATATTACTTGTTGTTGCACCTGCGGCCTTTAACATGTCAGTTAAGGTGCCGCGATCCTCAAGGACTGCCAGAACAAACAGCTCTGAAGAGATAAATTTATCTGCGCGCTTCTGCGCTAATTTGTCACACAGATTCAATACACGGACCAGCTCGTTCGATGGTTGAACATCACCGCCGGTGCCTTCGACTTGCGGAAGTCGACCCAAAGCTTGCTCAATATCGCTACGCAAACTAGCGACATTAATACCCGCCGAGGTCAACAATGGGCGAACCGTCCCCCCATCCTGATTGAGCAATGCGCTCATCAAATGTAACGGTTCAATAAATTGGTTGTCGCGCCCGAGTGCTAAAGACTGGGCATCGGCGAGGGCAAGCTGGAATTTACTAGTAAGACGATCCAGACGCATAACACCTCCAATGTTGGTCAAAATTGCTACTGGAGATTAGATGAGGTCATCCCTCAAATTTTCAAGGTTATTTCGACACTATATTTAGAGTACAACGTTATGCGCCAGCGGATCGTCCTAATTTCATAGGTTATATCAGCCAGACTAAACTTGCCATACGCCCGGTGATTCCATCGCGCCGATAGGAGAAAAATTGTTGTTTTTCACTCACGGTACAGTGATCTCCACCATAGATGGCATGGATACCCACAGCTTGTAGCCGCTGTCGGGCTAATAAATAGATGTCGGCAAGATATTGGGTACCGGCAGGTATAAATGCTGCGGCGGCTTGTGTGTCGATATCGATAAATGCCTGTTTAACCTCTTCACCCACTTCGAACTGCTGCGGGCCAATTGCTGGACCTAGCCAGGCAATAATCGAGGAAGGAGCAGCATTAAATTGTGCCATTGTCTGTTCAAGGACGCCCGCACATAAGCCACGCCAGCCAGCATGCGCTGCAGCGACTTCATCGCCAGCCAATGAGCAGAACAGCACTGGCAAGCAATCGGCGGTCATGACCGCACAAACTTGCCCAGTAACACGGCTATATACCGCATCTGCCTGTACATCAGAAATTGCCGAGCCGTCCAGATGGAGAACACGAGTACCGTGCACCTGCTCTAACCAAACGGGCATTTGCGGCAACTGCCCTTGTTCCACTAAACGTTGACGATTGGTTATCACCGTGGCGGCAATATCCCCCACGTGAGTGCCAAGGTTTAATGAATCATAAGGGAATTCGCTGATACCGCCGTGACGGGTGGTACTGCATGCCTTAACACTGGCAGGCGCTGGCCAATCGGGAAGTATCAGCTTATTCATTACCAATCCATCTGATCTTTGAATTCTTCAGTATCGGCTTTCAGTGCATTAATCAGCTCAACCATATCTTCTGGTAATGCTGCATGCCATTCCATTTGAATGCCACTGATTGGATGATACAAACGCAGCATGGTTGCATGCAGCGCCTGGCGGTCAAAGCCACGCAGAATAGAAATAAAGGAATCAGATGCCCCTCTTGGCGGACGCGGGCGGCCACCATACAGCTGATCACCCACCAGCGGATGGTTTATATGAGACATATGCACACGAATCTGGTGCGTGCGACCTGTCTCTAAACGTAAGCGCAGGCGAGTATGGGCACGGAAATGCTCCATAATGCGATAATGCGTGGTCGCCGGTTTACCCATTGGGTGCACAGCCATATGTGTGCGCTTGGTAGAATGACGAGAAATAGGCTCATCAACTCTGCCGCCAGCTGTCATATTTCCGATTGCCACTGCTTCATACTCACGGGTAATTTCGCGCGCTTGCAGTGCCTCAACCAAACGAGTCTGGGCCGGAACGGTTTTTGCCACCACCATCAAGCCAGTGGTATCTTTATCCAGGCGATGTACGATACCCGCACGAGGAACATCCATGATTTCCGGGTAGTAATGGAGCAGTGCATTCAGAACTGTGCCATCTGGATTACCGGCACCGGGGTGCACGACTAAACCACGGGGTTTATTAATGACCAGAATATCGTTATCTTCATAGACGATATCCAGTGGGATTTCTTGAGGCGCCCAGCGGGCATCTTCCTCAATTTGCGCGTCAATTGCGACGAGCTCGCCACCCAACACTTTTTCTTTAGGCTTGTTAATTTTTTTACCGTCGACTGTCACTCTGTCATCCAAAATCCATTCTTTTATACGAGATCTTGAATAATCAGGGAACAATTCGGCCAAAGCCTGATCTAACCGTTGACCGAGTTGTGATTCGGCCACCGTTGCGCTGAGTTGTACTTGTTGTGCCATATGCAGCTTCTTGTTCGTTAACGTTGGGTTTTGACGGCGATGCCGTTTAATATAATGTGCTATTGTATCTAGATCTTTGTCGGGAGCTTAACGGACAGTCTCCCGGAATAACACTTCGAGGATAATCAAAACGTCATGACGCGTATGAAATATCTGGTGGCTGCCGCCACGTTGAGCCTGGTGCTGACCGGTTGCTCCAGTAACAAGGACGTGGTTCCCGATAACCCGCCTTCTGAGCTCTATGCTACCGCTCAGCAAAAACTGCAGGACGGTAACTTTAAGGGAGCAATTACGCAACTAGAAGCGTTAGATAACCGCTATCCTTTCGGGCCTTACTCCCAACAAGTTCAGCTTGATTTGATTTATGCGTATTATAAATCTGCTGATCTGCCGTTGGCGCAAGCCTCAATCGATCGCTTTATGCGCCTTAATCCCACACATCCTAACATCGATTACGTATTATACATGCGTGGTTTGACTGACATGGCTCTGGATGACAGCGCATTACAAGGCTTTTTCGGGATTGATCGTTCAGACCGCGATCCGCAACATGCTAAGGCCGCATTCCGCGATTTTAACCAGTTGATTCAAAGCTATCCGAACAGCCAATATGCAACTGACGCGCAAAAACGCCTGATGTTCCTGAAAGATCGTCTGGCCAAGCATGAACTGGCCGTTGCGCAATATTACACTAAACGAGGCGCTTACGTCGCGGTAGTTAACCGTGTCGAGCAAATGTTGAGAGATTATCCTGATACTCAAGCAACACGCGATGCGCTGCCGTTGATGGAAAATGCTTACAAACAACTGCAACTGAATGCCCAGGCAGACAAAGTTGCCAAGATAATTGCGGCAAACCCTGCCTGATATTATCGCACGATAAAAATAACAAACGGCAGCTCAGGCTGCCGTTTTCAATTCTGTCTAAATCGCCACAAACTGATGAAATTCATGGCCTCAGACTCTCGCGCTGCTATTGCATTCCAAACACAAAAATAATGCCATTTTTAGCTAGATGCAGGCGACATAACTTATCGATAATGCGGCATTCTAATCAATGATTCAAGCCCCCAACATCTATTCCTGACGTTAAATCACAGTTCCCATGACCTTTGCAAAAAGTGACAAAAATAAGTGATCTTGATCATACATTTTGTGAAAAAGAGAGGTATGCTGAAGTTATCCAAGACGGAGTAGACAGAGAGGTAAGTCATATGACAGTCAACATTACCAGTAAACAAATGGATATTACCCCAGCAATTCGTAAACATGTTGAAGACCGTCTCACCAAACTGGATAAATGGCAGGCCCAGTTAATCAATCCACATATTGTACTGTCTAAAGATCCGCAAGGATTTGTTGCAGACGCAACTATCAGTACCCCGATGGGCCCCTTGGTTGCCAGTGCCAAACATGACGATATGTATGCTGCAATTAATGAACTGATCACCAAACTAGAACGCCAATTAAATAAAGTTCAACACAAAGGTGAAGCTCGACGTGCGGCAAGCAGTGTTAAAGAAGCTAATCTGGAGTCAGTAGATGTAGAGGAAGAAGAATCCGAGCAGGAACAATAGCCGGGAAATCCATCTCATTTCGGATCTAACGCGCCTTTGGGCGCGTTTTTTATTGACAGCAATTCAGGCTGGCGGTTAGTTTAGAGTCTGTGTTTGTTTAAAACATGTTGTAGCATGGTATTTCTCTAGTGGCCTTTTCTCTGGGCCGTCAACAGATACCAATGATGCACAAACCAACTCCATAACAGGTAATCAGCAGCAATGATTAATAAAGTGTTTTTCTTCGCATTCTTTTTTACCTTCCCCTGATTGGGAGGCGTTTCGTCGTGTGATAAAGAATGCGAAGACGAACAATAAAGCCTCCCAAGCGGGAGGCTTTTTTTATGCATAAATCATTCAAAAGAATAAGGCAAACCCGATGAGCGATAACCCATTACTGGTGCTGCGCGAGCGCATCAGCGCACTTGACTTAAAACTGCTGGCTTTGTTGGCAGAGCGGCGTGGATTAGCGGTGGATGTCGCTAAAGCCAAACAACTTCATCATCGCCCGATTCGTGATAAAGAACGTGAGCGTGACTTGCTGGATGCACTCATTACGGCCGCTAAGCCTTATGATCTCGATGGATTTTATGTCACCCGCTTGTTCCAACTGATTATCGAAGATTCGGTATTGACTCAGCAGGCCCTGCTACAGCATCAGCTGAATCAAACAGCTCAGCACTCTGCCCGTATCGCCTTCCTCGGTCCGAAAGGTTCTTACTCACATTTAGCCGCACGCCAATACGCTGCTCGTCATTTTGAGCATCTGATTGAATGTGGTTGCCAGAAATTCCAGGATATCTTTACCCAGGTGGAAACCGGGCAAGCGGATTACGCCGTATTACCAATAGAGAACACCAGCTCGGGTTCTATTAATGACGTATATGATTTATTGCAGCACACCAGCTTATCTATTGTCGGTGAAATTACCAATCCTATTGACCATTGTGTGCTGGTCGCCACCGAAACTGACTTGAGCCAAATCCAAACCGTCTACAGCCACCCACAGCCTTTTCAGCAATGCAGTCAATTCATTAACCGCTTCCCGCACTGGAAAATCGAATATTGCGAAAGTACTGCCGCCGCGATGGAGAAAGTTGCACAGCTAAACTCACCAACCGCAGCCGCTCTGGGGAGCGAAGCCGGGGGCGCACTCTATAATTTGCAGGTGTTGGAACATAATTTGGCTAACCAACAGCAAAATATCACTCGCTTTATTGTTCTTGCCCGCAAAGCCATTGATGTATCGGAGCAGATCCCAGCAAAAACCACCTTAATTATGGCAACAGGCCAACAGTCAGGGGCATTGGTTGAGGCGCTATTAGTATTGAGGGATCACGGGATCATTATGACCAAACTTGAATCCCGGCCAATCAATGGCAATCCATGGGAAGAGATGTTTTATATTGATGTGCAAGCTAACTTGCGTTCTGACTCTATGCAAAAAGCCTTGGCAGATTTGATGCCGATAACCCGTTCACTCAAAGTCTTGGGCTGCTATCCAAGTGAAAACGTGGTGCCGGTCAATCCAAGCTAACCTTTCAGTCTTTGTCGCTAAGCATAAGAATAGAAAGCAAAAAGTCACCCCGACACTGTCGGGATGACTTTTTAAAATAAAGCGGAGTTACTGCCGGTTGTCGTTTGCTTGGCGCAATAATGAACGGCTTTCTACCAAGAAACGCTCGGCATAATCGCCAAACCAGTGCTCAACTTTCTGGAAGCTTTGCACAAAAGCTTGCTTGTCACTTTGCTCCAGCAAAGTAATCGCTTCGCCAAAACGTTTGTAATAGCGCTTAATCAACGCCAGATTATCTTCCGATGACATAATGATATCAGCGTAGAGCTGCGGATCTTGTGCAAATAGCCGCCCAACCATCGCTAACTCTAGACGATAAATGGGTGAAGACAGTGCCAGTAATTGCTCTAACTGCACATTTTCTTCTGCTAAATGCAATCCATATGCAAAAGTCGCAAAATGGCGTAGCGCCTGAATAAACGCCATATTCTGATCATGCTCAACAGCACTGATTCGATGTAACCGTGCGCCCCATACCTGTAACTGCTCCAACAGCCACTGATAAGCTTGCGGGTCACGGCCATCGCAATACACCACAACTTGTTTCGCTAAACTGCCTACATCAGGCCCAAACATAGGGTGCAGGCCAACAACCGGCCCTTCGTGGGCGGCCAACATGGCTTGCAGTGGTTTATTCTTCACTGACGCGAGATCCAGCAAAATACAATCTGACGGCAGTTTTGGTAATCGGTTGATAACATCTTCAGTAATGTGAATAGGCACACTGACAATCACCATACCGGCATCAGCCAGAATAGACTCAGCCTGCGGCCAATCCTCTTGTTCCAGTGTTTTTACCTGATAGCCAGATAGCGTTAGCATTCTGCTGAATAACCGCCCCATCTGGCCCTGACCACCGATAATAACCACCGGGCGCAATTGCGGGCATAACGTCTTAAAACCTTTGTCATTCTCGCTGGTATAAGACTCTCGCATTATTCGGCGCAATACGTCTTCAATCAAATCAGGCGGAACACCCAGAGCCTCGGCTTCCTGTCGGCGTGAGGCCAGCATTGCCGCCTCACGGTCCGGAACATAAATAGGCAAGCCATAACGACTTTTAACTTCGCCTACTTCTGCCACTAAATGCAGACGCTTAGCCAACAAATCCAACAGGGCTTTATCGACTTCATCAATTTGATCACGTAAAGCGGTCAGTTCAGCCACCATACTTACTTTTCCTCTGCAGTCCGTGCCGCCAGCGCTGAACGTAATTCCTGGTGCATTTCACGTAACAAGGTCTCAGTCGTATCCCAGTTAATACAGGCATCGGTCACGGAAACACCGTAGCGCATATCTGCCCGTGGTTGCTCAGAGGACTGATTCCCTTCGTGAATGTTACTTTCCAGCATCACGCCAGTAATAGAACGATTGCCAGCCTTGATCTGCTCAACAACAGATTCAGCGACTGCAGTCTGACGACGGAAGTCTTTATTCGAATTACCATGACTGCAATCTATCATTAAGGATGGAACGAGTCCCGCATCCTGCATCTGTTTTTCGCACTGGGCAACATCTTGTGCGCTGTAATTAGGGGTTTTGCCACCACGTAAAATCACATGGCCGTGTGGGTTACCTTGAGTTTGCAGCAAGCAAACCTGACCAGACTGGTTAATCCCCATGAAACGGTGTGGCATAGCTGCCGCGCGCATTGCATTGATTGCAGTACCCAGGCTGCCATCAGTACCATTCTTGAACCCAACTGGCATGGACAAGCCCGAGGCCATTTCACGGTGAGTCTGCGATTCAGTGGTACGCGCGCCGATAGCTGACCAACTGAATAAGTCACCCAAGTATTGCGGGCTGTTCGGGTCCAGAGCTTCGGTTGCCAATGGCAAGCCCATCTCCACTAAATCCAGTAGCAATTGACGTGCAATTTGTAATCCTTTTTCTACATCAAAAGAACCATCCATCGCAGGGTCATTGATCAGGCCTTTCCAACCAACAGTAGTTCTTGGTTTTTCGAAGTAGACACGCATAACGATATACAGGCTATCACTCAATTGTGCAGAGAGAGTTTTCAAACGACGCGCATAATCCAGAGCAGCATCCACATCGTGGATCGAACATGGCCCACAGACGACCAACAAACGTGGGTCTCGTCCCTGAACAATATCAGCAATAGTTTTGCGTGCAGCTTCAATTGCATACTGACCATTGCTGCTCAAAGGAAACTGGGTTTTCAGTTCTTCAGGTGTCATCAATACTTGTTCAGCACTGATATGGACATTATTGAGCGCGTCTTTTTGCATGATCATATTCTTTACCTATCTCTCTGTTTAGCCGATGTCGTTTAGCGTGTTTGTCGTTTGAAGACTCTACAATACCATGGCGTGTAAAGTTTTCAATCCATATGTGTAAATAAATAATTACCACTAGATTTACAGGCATATTTCAGTCTGACTTTTGCGGTAAGTCGCAGTTTCTGCAGATGCTCCTAACCTCCCTCTGAGGCCATGATAAAATGCCGGAAATTTGTGGAGGCTGTATGTTAAGAGTCATCATCGTCGACGATGAACAACCCGCGCGTGAAGATTTACGCGAAAGACTAAGTGAAGAACATGATATTGAGATCGTCGCCGAATGCAGCAACGCGTTAGAAGCTATCCCCGCAATCCAGCGTCTACAGCCCGATGTGATATTTCTCGACATCCAAATGCCCAGAATTAATGGTCTGGAATTGGCCTCAATGCTGAACCCGGAAAGTATGCCGCACATCGTGTTTGTCACCGCTTACGATGAATATGCTATCCGTGCTTTTGAAGAACATGCCTTTGACTATCTGTTAAAACCCCTCGACCATCAACGGTTGGCAAAAACACTAATTCGCTTAAGAAGAGGCCTTGGTGTAAATAATAATGTACACAAAATCACAGAGCCGATGCTGAGACATATCCCTTGCTCTGGCCACAACCGGATTTTTTTACTGAAAATTGAGGAAGTAGAATATCTCAGTTCTGAGCTGAGTGGCGTGCATGTGATTGGGACAGTGCAATCTGGTTATACCCAGCTCTCACTAAAAACGTTAGAAGAAAAAACACCTTTTGTCCGCTGCCATCGGCAATACATGGTCAATACTGAGCAGCTAGGGGAGATTCAGCTTATGGATAATGGTGCCGCGGAAGTGATTACTCGTAGCGGCAAACATATCCCTGTGAGTCGCCGCTACTTAAAATCCCTAAAGGAGAAATTAGGGATTAACTGAATGAAGCAACAATTTATATCGACCGGGATATTGGCTTAACGCATTTCTCGGTTGAGCAATACTTTTTATATTAAATTATTAGGCAATTATTTCATTAATTGAAAACAAGATTCATACATTAATTTCACATTCAAAAACCTTATATTCTATTTATCCCTTCCAATTCCACTTTAATTAATTAGAAAACTCCGAGCTGATATAAAAATAGAGACAGATCCCAGATTTAATTAATTACATAACTGAACAATATAGCCTTGGTATTAGCAAGGTTTTAATCAATGCCGTCTGCGCTCCGATAGAGAAAACCGAGAGAGCCATACTCATTGCTTAAAACCAGCCAATACGGAATCGAATTTCATTCATGTTGGAAGCAAGGTAATATTATGATAACACTACAATTTATAATTATAATTCTATGCTTATTACTGGGTACTCGGTATGGCGGCATGGGGCTGGGGTTAATAAGTGGCATTGGCTTATTTATTCTGACGTTTATCTTTGGCCTTGAACCAGGTAAACCGCCAGTTGACGTTATGCTGACTATATTAGCCGTTATTGGTTGTGCGTCGGTATTACAAACTGCCGGCGGCTTAAATGTCATGATGCAATTTGCCGAGCGATTATTACGTCGACATCCACAACATATTACACTACTGGCACCATTCACCACTTGGTCATTAACCTTTTTATGTGGTACTGGGCATGTTGTTTATACCATGTTCCCTATTATTTCTGATATTGCTATTAAAAAAGGAATTCGCCCGGAACGCCCAATGGCCGTTGCATCAGTGGCATCGCAAATGGCAATTACCGCTTCGCCAGTATCAGTCGCCGTGGTGTCATTGGTATCAATTATCGGTGCAAACCATGGCATCGGTCAGGCTTATAGCATTCTGGAGATTCTGGCTATCTCTGTGCCAGCATCCTTAGTTGGCGTGCTGATGGCAGCATTGTGGAGCCTACGCCGTGGTAAAGATTTGGATAAAGATCCTGATTTTCAGGAAAGAATCAAAGATCCAGAGCAACGCAACTTTATCTATGGCTCAACAGATACATTATTAAATAAAGTTTTCCCTAAACAGGCTTATTGGTCCACCTGGATATTCTTTACCGCTATCGCACTGGTTGTATTGCTGGGTGCTTTTGCTGACCTACGCCCTGCTTTTGAAGTTAAAGGCAAGCTGCAGTCATTATCGATGAACCTGGTTATTCAGATGATGATGCTGATTGCCGGTGCAGTGATTCTGATTGGCTGTAAAGTGAAGCCCAGTGATATCTCTAACGGCGCAGTATTCAAAGCTGGCATGGTCGCCATCTTCTCGGTATTCGGTGTGGCATGGATGAGTGATACCTTCTTCCAGGCTCATATGGGTGAGTTGAAGCTGGTACTGGAAGATGTTGTGAAAAGCCAGCCGTGGACCTATGCCATTGTCCTATTTCTGGTTTCCAAGCTGGTTAATAGCCAGGCGGCGGCACTGGCGGCGATTGCCCCGATGGGATTACAACTGGGTGTTGAGCCCAAAATGCTGATTGCCTTCTTCCCAGCCGCTTATGGTTACTTTGTCCTGCCGACTTATCCAAGTGATCTTGCCTGTATCGGCTTTGACCGCTCCGGCACCACTAAGATCGGTAAGTTTATTATTAACCATAGCTTTATCATCCCAGGGCTTATTGGGGTTATCTGCTCATGTATCACTGGCTACCTGCTAGTGACCACTTTTATGTAATAACCAATTAGAACTAAAATAAGGGCCGGATAACTTCTGGCCCTTTAATTATATTCCTACCTTAGCCCAATAAATCTTCACTCATAAGACCAATAAAAAACGCCAATGCGCGATAAAGCTAACCCCTGTTTATGACACTTTAAGAATGAACTCATCAAAAAATCCCGTTTATTATAATTAATTATTCAATCCGAAATATCTTCTGAGTAAGTTGGAGAGCAACTGCTACAATGCGGGCCGCATCACAAACATCATCTTTTTCACCATGGACCTATTATGTTTTCTTTGCGTCATACCAGGGCGTTGCCGTTTTATATCAGCACACTCGCTTTATCCCTAATCAGCACTTCAGTTCTTGCTGACGCGACTGTTTTTACCGCCTTAGACGATCCAGCCACAGCCAAAAAGAGCTT
The DNA here is from genome assembly GCF_902170305.1 of Yersinia alsatica. Classification (GTDB taxonomy): domain Bacteria; phylum Pseudomonadota; class Gammaproteobacteria; order Enterobacterales; family Enterobacteriaceae; genus Yersinia; species Yersinia alsatica. The sequence continues at coordinate 13,278 of NZ_CABHWW010000033.1, forward strand.
TGATGGTACCGTTGAAGCCGGTTATACCGCACAGTCAGGCAATACGACTAACTCAACACTGACCGCTAACTCGACGTTAACCTGGTTTCAGCCCAACACCGCCTATAGCTTGTGGGGAGCCGCGCGCAATACCAGCTCTAACAATCAGCGTTCTTCCGAACGTTATCAATTGGGCGGCCGTACCCGTTATAATCTAACTGACAGTAACTATCTGTTTGGGCAAGCCAGTTGGCTGAACGATCGCTATAACGGTTTTGATTCTCGCTCGGTGCTGACCACCGGTTATGGTCGCCAGATCATGACTACGCCATTACATAATCTACGGGTGGAATTTGGTCCGGGTGTTCGTCATGATGAATTCTATGAGGGTGGCCGCGCGACAAAAGCATTGGCCTATGCCGGTGGTAACTATACTTATCAGTTAACTGATAACACGGTATTCAGTGAAGGTGTTTCTGCACTAGCCAACGAAGAAACTACCCTGAACTCAGAAACTGCATTGAATGTAGCAATCAATAAGAGCTTCGCATTACGTTTAGCTTATGTTGTTACCTACAACACCAAACCGCCTGCTAGCGCACCAAAAAATACCGATACCACGACCTCAGTCACTCTGGTTTACGGCCTGTAATTATTCGTCTTTTTAGCGTGGTGTCGTGCCACGCTACTTTCTGTCTGTTACTTGTCCACGCCTCCTGAACCATTCGGAAGCAAATTATTTGCACCGTAAAATACCCATAAAAAAGGGGCTAGCACATGGCTAACCCCTTCATAACTATTAACTTTTGGATGAAGCCTGAGCTGTACCTTAGTTAACGCGGTTAAGACGCTCTTTGATACGAGCAGACTTACCAGTACGCTCACGCAGATAATACAATTTCGCTTGACGAACGGCACCACGACGTTTCACAGTAATGCTGTCGATTACTGGGGAGTGAGTTTGGAATACACGCTCAACACCTTCGCCGTTGGAAATTTTACGAACGGTGAACGCAGAATGCAGACCGCGGTTACGAATAGCGATAACCACGCCCTCGAATGCCTGCAGACGCTTTTTAGAACCTTCAACAACCCATACCTTAACTTCCACGGAATCACCCGGACGGAATGCAGGTACATCTTGCTTCATCTGCTCTTGTTCGATTTGCTTGATAATATTGCTCATAATAAGTCTCTTACCCTAGGTAAACTGATATATCAGGAAATTGGCACACGGCACAATGTTCCTTTCATAGTTCTGTTGCTCGGGGCTTGTGTTCCCGTTGGAACTCAGCCAGCAACACCATTTGCTCGTCAGTCAGAGCTAGGCTTTCTAGAAGTTCAGGTCTTCTAAGCCAGGTACGGCCCAGCGACTGCTTTAAGCGCCAGCGACGAATCTCGGCATGGTTACCCGACAGTAATACTGGCGGAACCTCCATCCCTTCTAACACCTCAGGCCGAGTGTAGTGTGGGCAATCCAGCAACCCATCAACAAAGGAATCTTCCTCTGCTGAAGCCTGATGACCCAGCACGCCCGGGATAAAGCGGGATACTGAATCTATCAGAGCCATTGCCGGTAGCTCGCCACCGCTGAGAACGTAATCACCAATTGACCATTCTTCATCAATTTCAGTTTTGATTACGCGCTCATCAACTCCTTCGTACCGACCACACACCAGAATCATCTTCTGATTAGTAGCCAGTTCGCAAACACCCTGTTGGTCCAGTTTGCGCCCTTGAGGTGACAGATAAATCACCTTTGCTCCCTCGCCTGCCGCTGCTTTTGCTGCATGAATGGCTTCCCTTAGCGGTTGCACCATCATCAGCATTCCCGGGCCACCACCATATGGGCGGTCATCCACGGTACGATGCCGATCGTAGGTAAAGTCACGAGGACTCCAACACTGCACGCTCAGCAGGCCATTTTTTACTGCCCGGCCAGTTACCCCGTAATCGGTTATCGCGCGGAACATCTCGGGAAACAGGCTAATAACACCGATCCACATTGTTTTGTTCCACTCACTTTTGCCGTTTAATTCGGAGGTCAAAAACCAGGATCCCAATCTACTTCAACACGTTGAGCAGTGAGATCGACATTCTTGATAACCTGCCCATGAAGAAACGGGACCAACCGCTCCTTCATACCGAATGCATCTTTCAGGTTTGCCTTCACTACCATCACATCGTTAGAACCGGTTTCCATCATATCGATGATTTTACCTAGTTCGTAACCGGTGGTGGTTACTACCTGACAGCCCATAAGGTCTTTCCAGTAGTAATCATCATCAGCCAGTGCGGGTAGTTGCTTTGAATCGACGACAATTTCGCAATTGGTCAATAAATTCGCGGCATCCCGATCATCAACACCTTTAACTTTAATGATCAGATCCTGACTGTGGCGCTTCCAGTCTTCCAACTCGACATGCTGCCACTTACCGGCCTGCTGGATAAACCACGGCTGGTAATCAAAAATGCTTTCGGCGTTCTCGGTGGATGAAAATACTCTGAGCCAACCGCGAATGCCGTAAGTTGAACCCATTTTACCGAGAACAATCGGCTGATCGGGAACCACTGGATTGAGTTGTTTGCTCATAATAACCACCACCGCGACAGATTAAGCTGCTTTCTTAGCGTCTTTGATCAGCGCAGATACGCGATCAGAAACTGTTGCACCCAGACCAACCCAATGTTCGATACGGTCCAGATCCAAACGCAGAGCTTCAGCCTGACCAGATGCGATCGGGTTAAAGAAGCCTACACGTTCGATGAAACGGCCGTCACGAGCATTACGGCTGTCGGTCACTACTACTTGATAGAACGGACGCTTTTTAGCGCCGCCACGAGCCAAACGAATTGTTACCATAACATCCTCTTTAGTTAATAAAACAACTGGACCCCATCGGGGAACGGGGTCCAGTTGCAATATAAAAAGCCCGAAAATTTTACTCATTTTGGCGCAAAAAGCAATCTAAAGCGTAGATTCCTATGCGCTAGTTTTGTAATGAGTCAAATTCTCTTCGTTTACCGCCGTTTTCAGCGGGAAATCTTTACTCACTTCACGCCGGTTAACTTCACAGCGTGAAATGACATTTAGCGACCTGGGAAACCCGGTGGCATCATACCTTTCATGCCACGCATCATTTTGGCCAAGCCACCATTTTTCATTTTCTTCATCATGCGCTGCATGTCATCAAACTGCTTAAGCAAGCGGTTGACATCCTGCACCTGCACACCTGAACCGAGTGCGATACGGCGCTTACGTGAGCCTTTGATGATTTCTGGTTTTGCGCGCTCTTTCAGCGTCATCGAGTTGATGATGGCCTCCATACGCACTGTTACCTTGTCATCCATCTGGGATTTCACGTTGTCAGGCAACTGACCTGCACCCGGCATTTTGCTTAACATGCTCGCCATGCCGCCCATATTGCGCATTTGCTTCAGTTGATCCAGGAAGTCATTGAGATCGAAGCCATCGCCTTTTTTCAGCTTAGTTGCCAGTTTTTCCGCTTGTGCGCGGTCAACTTTGCTTTCGATATCTTCAATCAGCGACAGTACATCGCCCATACCCAAAATACGTGAAGCCACGCGATCTGGGTGGAACGGCTCAAGCGCTTCTGACTTTTCGCCTACACCGAGGAATTTAATCGGCTTGCCAGTAATATGGCGGATAGACAAGGCGGCACCACCACGGGCATCGCCATCAACTTTGGTCAGTACCACACCGGTAAGTGGCAATGCTTCATTAAATGCTTTCGCCGTATTGGCGGCATCCTGACCGGTCATGGCATCGACAACAAACAGTGTTTCAACCGGCTTAATCGCGGCATGAACCTGTTTGATTTCGTCCATCATCGCTTCGTCAACGTGCAAACGACCCGCGGTATCGACAATCAGAACATCATAAAACTTAAGCTTCGCCTGTTGCAGAGCACGATTGACGATATCAATCGGTTTTTCCTGCACATCAGACGGGAAGAAATCAATGCCAACACCTTGAGCCAGTGTTTCCAACTGCTTGATCGCCGCAGGGCGATACACGTCGGCAGACACCACCAGCACTTTTTTCTTATGTTTTTCTTTAAGGAACTTACCCAGCTTAGCCACACTGGTGGTTTTACCCGCCCCTTGCAGACCAGCCATCAATACTACTGCTGGCGGTTGTGCTGCCAGATTCAGTTCGTTATTGACCTCGCCCATGGCGGCAATAAGTTCATTTTTAACTATTTTGACGAATTCCTGACCTGGCGTAAGGCTTTTGTTCACCTCATGCCCGACAGCTCGCTCTTTTACCCGATTGATAAAATCACGCACCACCGGCAGAGCTACGTCAGCTTCTAGCAACGCCATGCGTACTTCACGCAGCGTTTCTTTAATATTTTCTTCTGTCAGCCGGCCACGGCCGCTGATATTGCGCAGTGTGCGCGACAATCGATCAGTTAAGTTCTCAAACATTGTCTCATACTCAACGTGGAAACAGGCCGCTCTGGCGACACAATGGGGGGATTATAACACGAAGCTTAAACGATCTCTGCCCTCACGTCGGAGAACGGTTGGAGAGGAACGCGCTCAACGCTATACTGGCTATCTAATTCACTTAGCCGATGCCCATATAACGCTATGCCCGTGTTCTCCATTTTGGCTTTGATCGCTTATTTGCTCAGCCTGGGCTTGATTGTCCCAAGTCTGGTGCAGAAAAATAGTGCTTACCGGCGGTTAGCGCTGGTTTCTGCTGTCGTGGCGCTAGTGTGCCATGCTATTGCTCTGAAGCATCAAATTTTTGATGTTGGCGGAGGTCAAAACCTCACTTTATTGAATATCGGCTCCATTGTCGGGCTGATGATCTGCACTATTATGACGATTGTCGCCTCACAAGGGCGTGGCTGGTTCTTACTGCCAATTGTCTACAGTTTTGCCATGATCAATTTGGCACTGGCCAGTCTGCTGCCGGGGGAGTTTATTACTCATCTGGAAGCCAGTCCTGCCATATTCGTCCACATTGGGCTGGCCCTCTTTGCTTATGCAACGCTCATCATCGCGGCACTGTATGCCCTACAACTGGCTTGGCTCGATTATCAGCTAAAAAATAAGAAAGTTACATTTAACGCTGATATGCCTCCGTTGATGAGCATCGAGCGTAAAATGTTCCATATTACGCAGATTGGCGTGGTATTACTGACGTTAACGCTCTGTACCGGCTTACTTTATATGGACAACCTATTTAGCAAAGAAAACGTCCATAAAGCGGTATTATCGATCATGGCTTGGTTCGTCTACATTGTTTTACTATGGGGCCATTATCATGAGGGTTGGCGTGGGCGCAGAGTCATTTGGTTCAGTTTCGCCGGCGCATTTTTACTGACATTGGCTTACTTTGGCAGCCGTCTGGTTCAGGAAATCATGGTCCCTTAATCGTGATTAAAATCGTCCACATCTGGCCTGCATTGTAATTAAGGAACACTGAGTTGGATCACGTATCAACTAGCACGCTGATCATTATTCTTGTCATTATGGTCATAGTTTCGGCTTATTTTTCTGCTTCCGAAACCGGCATGATGACCCTGAATCGCTATCGCTTACGCCATTTATCCAAGCAGGGAAATCGCGCTGCACGTCGAGTCGAGAAACTGCTACGCCGCCCTGACCGCCTGATAAGTTTGGTATTAATCGGCAACAATCTGGTCAATATTCTGGCTTCTGCGCTCGCAACAATTGTCGGTATCCGCTTATATGGGAATGCTGGAGTTGCTATCGCCACCGGGGTTCTGACGTTTGTGGTGCTTATTTTTGCCGAAGTGATGCCGAAAACTATTGCGGCTCTTTATCCTGAGCGCGTTGCCTTTCCCAGCAGTGTATTACTTGCACCATTGCAGAAGATCATGCTGCCGTTGGTCTGGTTGCTCAATACCATCACTCGAGGATTAATGCGTTTGTGTGGTATTCGTGGGAATGTGCACAGCAGCGATGCTGTCAGTAAAGATGAGTTGCGCAGCATTGTGAATGAATCCCACTCACAAATTTCCCGCCGTAATCAAGATATGTTGATATCCGTGCTAGACCTGGAAAAGGTTACCGTCGGCGATATTATGGTGCCACGCAATGAAGTGGTTGGTATTGATATCAATGATGATTGGAAATCAATCATGCGCCAGCTCACTCACTCACCTCATGGCCGCATCGTGTTATATCGCCAATCACTGGACGATGCTATCGGCATGCTGCGAGTGCGGGAAGCCTATCGGCTGATGACCGAGAAAAAAGAGTTTAATAAAGAAAATCTATTACGCGCTGCTGATGAAATTTACTTCATTCCAGAAGGCACGCCACTGAATGTGCAGTTGGTGAAATTCCAACGCAACAAAGAAAAAGTCGGCATGATTGTCGATGAATATGGTGATATTCAAGGATTGGTAACAGTCGAAGATATTCTGGAAGAGATCGTAGGTGACTTCACCACGTCAATGTCCCCAACTCTGGCCGAAGAGGTTAATCCGCAAAGTGATGGTTCAGTCTTGATTGATGGCAGTGCCAGTGTACGTGAACTGAACAAAGCATTTAACTGGTCGCTACCTGTCGATGCTCGCACTATCAATGGCATGTTATTGGAGGAACTTGAGGACATTCCACAGATAGATGCTCAGGTTCGCATTGGGAATTATTTGATTGATGTGCTGGATGTACAAGACAATATGATTAAGCGGGTGCGGGTAACACCTATCCTGCATGATAGCCATTCTGGCTAACCCCTCAATTCCAGTGCTCTGTAGCAAATAAAAAAGACGCCTTATCAGCGTCTTTTTGCGTTTATCTACTCAAAAACACAGCAACTAAAAGCTAGATATGCAATTCAGTCAGTTTTTCTTTCGGCAACGCCAGTTCTTCGTTGTGGTTGATACGCACACCGCGGTCAATAATACTTTTGGCAATTTCCTGCGCTTCTTCCAATGAGTGCATATGATAAGTGCCGCACTGATATTCATTAAGCTCAGGAATTTTCCGCTGATCTGTCACTTTCAGCACATCAGCCATCGCCGCTTTCCAGGCATCAGCGACCCGTTGTTCATCAGGCGTACCGATCAAGCTCATATAGAAGCCGGTGCGGCATCCCATTGGCGAGATATCGATAATCTCAACACCATTGCCATTGAGATGATTACGCATGAAACCAGCAAACAGGTGCTCCAATGTATGAATCCCACGCTCTGGCATCACTTCTTTATTTGGCACACAGAAGCGCAAATCAAATACAGTTATCTCGTCACCATGAGGGGTTTTCATCGTCTTAGCAACGCGTACAGCGGGTGCTTTCATGATGGTATGGTCTACGGTAAAACTATCCAATAATGGCATTTAGTCACCTCCTCATAAAAAAAATAATTTTTATTCGATCTTTTTTCGCAACTCGTGAAACTTTTTTATTTCCTGCGCGTCTTAATATGTGAAAGACGCGCATTTGTTATCATCATCCCTGTTAACAGAGATGTTAATTTGGCCACAGCAATGTGGCCTTTTCTTTTTATTGGCCGCCGTGAAGCGCCAAATACTCTTCAAAGCTTAGCTTATCTTTGAGTTCCAGCTCACGTTGACGTACCCATGATGCTGCACCTTCTGCAGATAATTGCTCTTCTGTCAGTAATTCCAGTGGTTCACTTTGCAGCATTTCTCGGTAGCGTTCCGCTAACTCAAGACCCACACCACCAATACCACCTTCTTTCATCGCTTGCAAAATACGCGCAGAGAACGTCAAACTCGGGTCATCAAAGGACGCGACAAGCTCGTCACAGACCTGTTGATACTCCGTGCTATCTTTACCATCCAGCACTTCTGCAACGCGGCGTAAGTCGGCAAACAGGTCTTTACCGACCTTTTCCAACGGCTCACGAGTATCGTTGCAACCCATACCGATAGTCTGGCCCGGTTTACGCCCTTCCAAAATGACCCGATTCCAGTTCTTACGGGTGCACAGTAATTCATCACTGCTCATTTCAGGCGCATCCGCCAATACACACCAGATTAAGAATAGATCAAGGAAACGAGCTTGTACTGCATCAACCCCAATTGGAGAGAATGGATTGATATCCAGCGAGCGCACTTCGATATACTCAATGCCGCCACGTAACAAAGCATCAGACGGCGACTCGCCAGCACGGGTAACCCGTTTAGGGCGAATTGGTGCATACAGTTCATTTTCAATCTGCAGCACATTGGTATTCAATTGCAGATGACGGTCACCATCTTTGAGCCCCAATGCGGCATATTCTTCTGATGGCGTTTGAATGGCGCGTTTCAGAGCAGCAACATAGGTGTGCAGGTCATTAAACGTAATGCCCAAATTGCTTTGTGATTTATTGGTATAACCCAAGTCACTCAGGCGCAATGAGGTGGCATATGGCAAATAACACATTCCTTTGTCATTGCGCTCAAACGGTAATGCCGTCTCACGCCCTTGCAGGAATGATGAGCAAATGGCTGGTGAAGCACCAAATAGATAAGGAATTACCCAGCCGAAGCGGTAGTAATTGCGGATCAGGCGAAAATACCCTGCGGAAATCTCTTCCTTACCGCTTTTCTCATCGGTAACACCTGCCCATGCCTGCCAAAACTCCAGAGGCAAAGAGAAGTTATAGTGCACACCGGAAATAGTTTGCATCAGCGCACCGTAGCGGTTTTTTAATCCCTCACGGTAGAGTGTTTTGAATCGGCCAATATTTGAAGATCCATATTTAGCCAGTTCGATATCCTGCTCAGCGCCGATAAAACAAGGCATGCTAAGCGGCCACATACGCTCATCACCCAGTTTACGTGCGGTATAGCGGTGAATATCACGTAAAAAAGTCAGCAGATGATCGATATCGCCATCTACTGGTGTAATGAATTCCAGCAATGCCTCGGCAAAGTCGGTGGTAATCCATTGATGTGTCAGTGCTGCACCCAGTGATTCTGGGTGGCCCGTCGAGGCGAGTTGGCCATCGGCAGTGACTCTCAATGTTTCCCGCTCGATACCGCGACGGATCCCTTTCAGGGCTTTTGGATGCGCTTCCAACCAAGTTAGCGCGTGTGATACATCCGGGATCAAATCGACCTCCCGCTCTTGAAAACCATAACTCATCAGCATACTGAAACTGCATAGATGTGACTACGTAAGTTTGTCACACTCTTTACTGCCACCAGGCAATTCCTTGCAACGTAATTACCGTTAACACGATATAACGCAATGCTTTTCCCAAACATAGGAAAAAAGCCACAAGACCCCAAGGCATACGCAGCCAGCCTGCCAACACACACATCAAATCGCCTACCACCGGTAACCAGCTCAATAACAGAGCTGCCGGACCAAAACGCTGAAGCCAGCCAAGAGCTGTGCTCAACCCACGCTGTGGTTTTAGTTCCGGTAATAAACGGCCTATAACAACATTTGTTAGCCCCCCCAGAGTATTTCCGATGGTGGCAGACAACACCAGCATCATTGCCGGCGCACTATCTGCCGTTAATAGGGTGACTAACAGAATTTCAGAATTTCCGGGTAAGAGTGTCGCGCTGAGGAAACTACTCCCAAATAGTGAAGCAATAGCTAGCGTACTACTCACAGTAAGCGCACATCAACTATTGCCATATTTGCCCTTTTCGCAGCCTCAACACCAAAATCAGCATCTTCAAAGACCACGCATTTATCGGGATTAACACCGAGTAATTGTGCACAACGTAAGAATGTCTCAGGCTCTGGCTTATGTTTGGTGACATCATCGGCACCAACAATAGCATCAAAGTAGCCGAGTAAACCAAGGTGACCTAAAAGCATCTCTGCCATGGCGTGCTCGCTTCCTGTCCCTACAGCCATAGGTTTACGACCATGATAGGCTTTAACCACGTCTATGAGCGGCAGAGGCTTCACATTGTCCAACAGCATCGTTTTCACCAATGCAGTTTTCTCAGCAGCCAATAAATGCGGATCGAGGTCTGATTGGTGATTTTCAATGATTACGCGGGCAATTTGCCACGTTGGCGAACCATTCAGAGCCACCATAGCTTGCTCGTCAAACTGCATACCATAAGGGGTTAGCACCTGACGCCATGCCTGACGGTGAGTCGACTCCGTGTCTAGGATGGTGCCATCCATATCAAAGATCAGGCCTTCATAGCGATCGTACATCGTGACTCCACGACCAGGGAGAAAATGAAAAGCTACTTTATCGCAAACTAATCAAATTGTCGCTAACTGCATAACTAATTGAATTTAATCAATAAATAATTATTATCAATAGATTATTACGCTATTTTGCATAGTAAAAATCAATAAGTTGGGAAGTTAATAACAGATGGCGGGGCTAAAAGGCTTAATTTGACTAGTGGCTAGGTGCCATGAGGCCAGAAAGCAGAAAACCCCGCCATAGCGAGGTTTCTTAATATGGTGCACCCAGGAAGATTCGAACTTCCGACCGCTCGGTTCGTAGCCGAGTACTCTATCCAGCTGAGCTATGGGTGCATAGTAAATGGCGGTGAGGGAGGGATTCGAACCCTCGATACAGCTTTTGACCGTATACTCCCTTAGCAGGGGAGCGCCTTCAGCCTCTCGGCCACCTCACCATACGCTTCTTGCGAATTGTGCCTAACTTGCTTTTGAAGAAGCTCATCGGCACTGCGTGGCGCACATATTACTTTCCCGCACTTATAAGTCAAACAATTTTTCCTAACTCACGTTCATTTGCACAATTCACGCACAACATGACCAGTTTGACGCCAAAAAGAGTGTTTTATCAACAGGCAAGATAGTGATTATTACGGTGTAATCGAAGAGAGGGAAAAAAGAAATTATCCTGACCGCTCCGTTAAATGGGCCGTAAACAGAAAATTATGACAAGAATAAGAACGTAAAAAATGGATAAGTAGCAGAATTGAAGGGGAATAGACAGCAGTAGCGCCTCGCGTAACACGAGACGCTTCTTCAAAATCAGTAAGTCGTCGGTTGAGACTTTTCTGCTTGGATACGCTGGTAGATTTCTTCACGGTGAACAGAAACCTCTTTCGGAGCATTTACACCAATTCGAACTTGGTTGCCTTTAACCCCTAATACAGTAACCGTAACCTCATCGCCAATCATGAGTGTTTCACCAACTCGACGAGTCAGAATAAGCATTCTTTGCTCCTTGAAAAATTAAAAGAGTCGGGTCTCTCAGTTTCCCCGCCATTATCCATCATACACCGTGAAAACGTAAGCTATCACATTCACATAAAATGTAAGTAGCTTGGTCAAGTCTCTAACTAATACAAGTTTAGCTGAAGCAAACAACTTTGCGTTTAACTTTGTTTTTGAACTATGACAGGAAAATTGAAAAACGCCATACCCAGCAGAGAGATATGGCGTATTGATTTAATAGGTCATTGTTTACTTATAAACGGGATTCTACCCATGCCTCAACACTTGCCAATGCTGATGGCAGTGCCTGCACATCAGAACCGCCAGCTTGGGCCATATCAGGGCGCCCACCGCCTTTACCGCCAACCTGTTGAGCAATATCAGCGATCAACTCGCCTGCTTTTACTTTGCTTGTGAGGTCTTTGGTCACCCCAACAATCAAACTGACCTTATCATCGGCTGTTGTTGCCAGCACAATAATAGCGGACCCCAGCTGATTTTTAAGATCATCAACCATAGTACGCAGCATTTTTGGTTCAACATTATCCAACTGACTAACTAAAAGTTTCACCCCTTTGACCAATTTTGCATTGGATGACAATGAGGCACTTTCCTGAGCAGCTTGCTGATCTTTCAATTGCTGGAGTTCACGCTCAAGCATTTTACTACGATCCAGTACTGCACGTACTTTATCAGCCAGATTATTAGTATCGCCTTTCACCAGATGAGCGACATCTGCCAGCAAGTCGCTTTGCTGATGCAGCAGCGCAATAGCCCCTTCACCGGTTACCGCTTCAATACGGCGAATACCAGCTGCAGTACCTGACTCTGACAAGATGCGGAACAGACCAATATCACCCGTACGGTTGGCGTGAATACCGCCACACAGTTCGGTTGAGAAATCACCCATGGTCAAGACTCGTACCTGATCGTCATATTTCTCACCAAACAGAGCCATCGCGCCTTTTTCTTTTGCCGCTTCCAACTCCATAACTTCAGTCTGGACTGGCATATTACGGCGAATCTGCTCGTTGACGATATCTTCGACCAAACGAATCTGCTCTGGCTTCATTGCTTCAAAATGAGAGAAGTCAAAACGCAGGTATTTATCATTGACTAGCGAGCCTTTCTGAGCGACATGTTCGCCCAGAGTTTTACGCAATGCCGCATGCAGTAAATGAGTTGCAGAGTGGTTCAGGCGAATACGGTTACGTCGTGCGACATCAACCTGTGCATCAATGCTGTGGTTAACGCGCAACGTTCCGTGAGTTAATTGCCCTAAATGCCCGATTGCCTGGCCATATTTTTGGGTGTCTGCCACAGCAAAAGTTGCCGTCGCATTTTTTAACTCACCCTTATCGCCAACTTGACCACCAGACTCACCATAGAATGGTGTTTGGTTCAGGACAACAACCGCTTCTTCACCTTCATGAATTTCATCTACAGCTTCGCCATTGCGGAACAATGCAGTCACTGTTGCTTGCTGATGAACATGGTCATAACCAGAGAACTGGCTCGCACTATCAACTCGGATCAGGTTGTTATAATCTGCGCCAAAGCCACTGGATTCACGAGCACGGCGGCGCTGAGCTTCCATTGCTTGCTCAAAACCAGCTTCATCCACTTTCAGATTGCGCTCACGGCAAACATCTGCGGTTAAATCGATAGGGAAGCCATAGGTGTCATACAAGCGGAAAGCGGTCTCGCCATCAAGGGTATCACCCGTCAATTTGCCCAGTTCTTCATCCAACAGCGCTAAACCACGCTCTAATGTGCGGGCAAACTGCTCTTCTTCAGTTTTCAGAACCTGCTCTACCATCGCCTGCTGTTGCTTCAATTCATCAGCAGCAGAGCCCATAACTGCAATGAGTGGGGCAACTAACTTGTAGAAGAAAGTCTCTTTGGCACCCAGCATATTACCGTGACGAATAGCACGACGAATGATACGGCGTAGAACATAACCACGGTTTTCATTCGACGGAATTACGCCATCAGAAATAAGGAAAGCACAGGCGCGGATATGGTCAGCAATAACACGCAGCGACTTACTGGAAAGGTCAGTCGCACCCGTGACATCGGCTACTGCACTAATCAAATTGCGGAACAGGTCAATCTCGTAGTTCGAGTTAACATGCTGTAATACTGCAGCAATACGCTCAAGCCCCATGCCCGTATCAACTGACGGCTTAGGTAATGGCAGCATAGTGCCATCAGACTGGCGGTTAAACTGCATGAAGACGATATTCCAGATCTCAATATAGCGATCACCGTCTTCTTCTGCGGAGCCAGGAGGCCCACCCCAGATATGGTCGCCATGGTCAAAGAAAATCTCTGTACATGGGCCACAAGGGCCGGTATCACCCATTTGCCAGAAGTTATCTGATGCAAAAGCGGCACCTTTGTTATCACCAATACGGATGATACGCTCACGCGGTACCCCAACTTCGTTGGCCCAAATTTCGTAGGCCTCGTCATCAGTTTCGTAAACAGTTACCCAAAGTTTTTCTTTCGGTAGATTAAACCACTGTTCGCCGGTTAATAACTCCCAAGCGAAATTGATGGCGTCATGTTTGAAGTAATCGCCGAAACTGAAGTTACCCAACATTTCGAAGAAAGTATGATGACGCGCGGTATAACCTACATTTTCAAGGTCATTATGCTTACCACCTGCTCGCACACAGCGCTGAGAGGTCGTCGCACGGGAATAAGCCCGTTTATCCAAACCTAAGAAAACATCCTTAAACTGGTTCATCCCGGCATTGGTAAACAACAGCGTAGGGTCATTATTAGGGACCAAAGAGCTGCTTGATACAACCTGATGTCCCTTGCTATGGAAGAAATCGAGAAACGCTTGACGAATCTCAGCGGTGCTCTTGCTCATAATTGTCCCGGAAACAAGCTAAAAGAATAGCCCGTGAGCAAATCGGGTGCCTATAACTGACAACACAATGGGTAAGCTCACGAACAAAAAGTGGGACTAAGATAAATTTTCTTCGAAGGGAAGTAAAATCCCGCGTGCATTCATTCGTCAAAATTACTGAAAATAGACTGAATTTCTTCCTGGAAAAAGCCACGATAGAGAAGATATCGCTGAACCTTGGCCTTTTCTTTCCATTCAACAGGTAAAATTTCACTAAATTTACGCTGCGCGACCTCTTTTGCGAGCAAACTCCAGTCAATTTCACTAATTTCAAAAGCGGCTTGAATGAGTTCTTTATCGACATCTTTTTGCATCAATTCAGAGCGAATGCGTTGTGCACCATATCCTTTGCGACTGCGGCTATTAATGTAGCTGGTAGCAAAGCGGGAATCATCCAGCCAATTATGTTGATAGCAATAGGCAATAACCTGTTCGATAACTTTTGGATCGATATCCTCGGCGGGCTCCTCACTGCCACTAACTGCACGCTTTCCCCAATGACCTTTTACCGAAAATGGCTGTGCTGCAAGTTTACGACGCAGTTCAGATTCACTATGATCGCGTTGAGAGAGGAGTCTCATGGCCCGGCTCAGTAAGTCATTCATAATTACCCTTCTTACTTGAAGTTGCAGCGGTGTTAGCTACACTCTTTCACCCGAATCACTGACCAATGTCAGCTCATCGGGATTCATTCGTTTGCTGCCTTGCTGTAACTCCAATTACTTTGGGTAATACCCTTATTACTCAAAGTTGCAGCGGGGTTAGCTACACTCTTTCACCCGAATCATTGACCAATGTCAGCCCATCGGGATTCATTCGTTTGCTGCCTTGCTGTAACTCCAATTACTTTGGGTAATACCCTTATTACTCAAAGTTGCAGCGGTGTTAGCTACACTCTTTCACCCGAATCATTGACCAATGTCAGCCCATCGGGATTCATTCGTTTGCTGCCTTGCTGTAACTCCAATTACTTTGGGTAATACCCTTATTACTCAAAGTTGCAGCGGTGTTAACGGCACTTTCTGTCAGTTACTAAAACGGCCCACTAAGTGAGCCGTTTATTAATGGTTTACCGTGCAAACTCGATCAAAACTTTACGAATTAAAACTCTTCGCTGGTTTCATCAGTTTCATCGGCAAATGCTGCAGTGGTAACAGCTTGTTCGCCATTTCCGCCATTGAGCAGCATTTCACGCAATTTTTTATCTAACTCAGCAGCTACTGCTGGGTTTTCTTTTAAGTAGTTACTGGCATTCGCTTTACCCTGACCAATTTTGTCACCGTTATAGCTATACCATGCACCTGCTTTTTCAATCAGCTTGTGCTTAACGCCCAAATCAACAAGCTCGCCGTTTATATTGATACCTTCACCGTACAGGATCTGGAATTCAGCTTGCTTGAATGGCGCTGCAATTTTGTTTTTTACAACTTTAACGCGCGTCTCACTACCCACAACCACATCACCTTCTTTTACTGCACCAATACGACGAATATCTAAACGTACAGAGGCATAAAATTTAAGTGCGTTACCGCCAGTGGTTGTCTCAGGGTTACCAAACATAACGCCAATTTTCATACGAATCTGGTTAATGAAGATTAACAAGGTATTCGCATTCTTCAGGTTACCGGCCAACTTACGCATAGCCTGGCTCATCATACGTGCCGCAAGGCCCATATGAGAGTCACCAATTTCACCTTCAATTTCAGCTTTTGGTGTCAATGCTGCCACGGAGTCAACAATGATGACATCTACTGCGCCAGAGCGAGTCAGTGCATCACAGATTTCCAGTGCTTGTTCACCGGTATCTGGCTGGGAACACAGCAGGTTATCAATATCTACACCTAATTTTTTGGCATAAATTGGATCAAGAGCATGTTCGGCATCAATGAACGCACAAGTTTTACCTGCACGCTGTGCAGCGGCGATAACTTGTAAAGTCAGCGTTGTTTTACCTGATGATTCAGGGCCATAAATCTCAACAATACGCCCCATTGGCAGGCCACCCGCCCCCAATGCGATATCAAGAGAAAGAGAACCTGTAGAGATGGTTTCAACATCCATTGAGCGGTCTTCGCCAAGGCGCATGATAGAGCCTTTACCGAATTGTTTTTCAATTTGGCCCAGTGCTGCTGCTAACGCCTTTTGTTTATTCTCATCAATAGCCATTTTTACTCCCTCTCTGGTATGCCGGGTTACCCCTGTCATCACCACTGAATGTTGTTTTGTGCAGGAAATTACCGCTAATTATACTGTACAATCATACAGTATCAAGCCTATTTTTACAGAAAATCATCTAATAGTGTTTGTAGTGCGAAAACAGTTGCTTGCAGCCGCACAGCATCACGGTCGCCGTGAAAAAGCTGTTTACGGGCCACAATCTGTCCTTCACCTGTTGCAACAGCAAACCATACCGTACCTACCGGTTTCTCTGCGCTACCGCCGTCTGGCCCAGCAATACCACTGATTGATATCGCAAAATCCGCATTGGCTTCCCGCAATGCGCCATGTGCCATTTCTTGCACAACGGTTTCACTCACTGCGCCATAACTTTCCAGCGTGCTTTCTTGCACACCCAGTAAATCATGTTTTGCGGCATTGCTGTAAGTCACAAAGCCGCGATCAAAATAAGCTGAGCTGCCTGCAATATCAGTCAGTGCCTTGGCAACCCAGCCACCAGTGCAAGATTCAGCACAAGTCACCCAAGCTCCGCGTTCCTTTAGCTTATTGCCGACTGCAATACTGAGTTGGCGTAATTGTTTCTCGTGCATTGTTCCCCCGACTCAACTGAGATTTTCTGTCGCCGATAGTAGCACTTCTTTCGGCTGTAGCGGCAACCGTGCTCAGTTATGCGAAACGCTTCGCAGGGTGCAATGAAAAAAAGCACTTTTCTGTACAAAGCTTTACCTCAGGAACTCAGCTGTTAGTATCAAAATAAAGAGGATGCGGCTGGCGACATCTGCAATTCCGGTAATTTATCCGGAATGATGAACTAAGGACGTGACAGTGAAAAAAATTCTTAACGCCTTCTTCCCCCTTTATAGCGCCACCGTGTTGATGCTATTAGGCTCAGGTTTATTAACGACCTATATCTCGCTACGTCTCACGGCTATCCATGTCTCTGGGGCATTAATCGGGGCAATCATCGCCGCAAACTATATTGGTTTGGTGATCGGAGGCAAGGTCGGCCACTTCCTGATTGCACGGGTAGGCCATATCCGGGCTTATGTGGCCTGTGCCGGTATTATTACCGCCGCAGTGTTAAGTCATGGCCTTACTGAATATATCCCTGCGTGGGTGGTTCTGCGCTTGATTATTGGCCTCTGCATGATGTGCCAGTTTATGGTGTTAGAAAGTTGGCTCAATGATCAGGCGGAGTCTAATCAGCGCGGCACGGTGTTTGGTTTCTATATGGCAGCGACCTATGCCGGCATGGCATTGGGCCAAGTGGTATTAATGCTTCAGCCCGAATTGGGTTTAAGCACATTGATGATTATCGCTCTATTTTTTGCCCTTTGTTTGGTGCCTGTCGCACTGACCACTCGCAGTAATGCCCAACAGATGTCCCCTGCCCCCATGGAGCTGAAATTCTTTATCAGCTCGATTCCCAAAATACTGGCATCGACATTGGTTATCGGCATGATTGTCGGCTCGTTTTATGGCCTTGCACCGGTCTATGCCAGTCTGCAGTCGCTTTCTACCCAAGAAACTGGCCTGTTCATGGCGCTATCTATTTTTGCCGGTTTGGTTGCTCAGCTACCGCTAAGTTGGTTGTCAGACCGCTATAACCGTACGTTATTAATACGAATTAATGCTTTATTACTGGCACTAACTGCACTGCCCCTAGCCTTGGTGCCCCATATTTCGTTCCATTTTTTACTGGGTTTAGGTTTTGTCGTCAGTATGTTGCAGTTCACGCTTTATCCCTTGGTCGTAGCACTGGCCAATGATCTGATTGCGCCAGAACGACGAGTCTCACTCGCGGCGTGTTTATTGATGTCATTTGGGGTGGGGGCCAGTATCGGGCCACTGGCTGTCGGTGCGCTAATTGCGCCTCTCGGCGGTAACATTCTGTACGCGTTCTTCTCACTCTGTGGTTTAAGCCTGATAGCATTCAGCCGAACCGTGAAACAGGATCAAGATGAATTTGTTAACGATGCCCCAGTGCCACATATGGCAATACCCGACAGCTTGGTCAGCTCCCCACTCTCTCCGGCGTTAAATCCAAGTTTTGATGAGCAATTAATCCACGACATTATGCCGCCGCCAGATCAACCGGAAGGAGAAAATGAACCCGAGGAAAATGCCTCAGAAAGTCATCCTAAAGAGCAGTAGCGCTGAGTGTCAATTCGGTACTGCTTGTTATTTATTCGGCTTTGAATAAAAATACCAGCATCAAGTAATTAGCGGGATGGAACCATGTCGAGACAAGATGAGCAACGGTTGCTGGTGAAAATCGCCACGCTGTATTACACCGAAGGGATGAAGCAATCTGAGATTGCTGACAGCCTGCATTTATCTCAGTCTTTTGTATCCCGTGCGATAACTCGCTGCGTCAAAGAAGGCGTGGTTAAAATCAGTGTCATCCAGCCCGCTAACATGTTTATTGGCATCGAATCACGCATTCAAAAACACTATGGTATCGACCAGGCCATAGTGGTAGATATTGCCGATGACGCCAACCCAACACAGATAAAACAAGCTATTGGCTCCGCGGCAGCGCACTACATGCAAACCAGTATTCGTCCAAATGATATGGTGGGTATCTCTTCGTGGAGCAGTACCATCCGGGCGATGGTTGATAATCTTCACCCCCTTAACATCAAAACCAGCGGTGTTATCCAATTATTGGGCGGAGTTGGCCCCAACGGTAATGTGCAGGCCACATTGTTAACTCAATCATTGGCAGATATTTTAAATTGCCCGGCTTATTTACTGCCAGCACAAAGTATTGAGCGCTCAACAGAAGATCGTGCCCGCTTAATCTCCAGCGGCGAAGTCGCGGAAGTAGTGAATAAATTTTCTGAAGTGGATCTGGCACTCGTCGGTATTGGCGATCTGGAGCCTTCACAATTGTTGAAAAACTCCGGTAACTATTACCACGAAGAGATGCTGAAATTGCTGGCAGAGCGCGGTGCCGTAGGTGATTTATGTCTGCATTACTTTGATGCCGCGGGTAACGCGGTACTCAGTGACGAAGAAGATCCGGTGATTGGTATGTCATTACCGCAATTGCGGGCCTGTCCACGGGTCGTGGCACTGGCGGGCGGGATAGGTAAAAGTGCCGCCATCCGCGGCGCGCTGAATGGCAGCTATATTGATGTATTGATTACCGACAGATTAACCGCCGAGACATTGCTGTAGCTATATAACTATATGGCTAGTCATATAATTATGCGATTAAACGCACCCTCCGTGGTGCGGATTTATTGTCTATCTAAACGCGAACGCTCTTACTTTGCATGCCAGTAGCAATCAACACCCAGATATTTACTGAATGCTTCTTGCAGCACTTGAGCTGTTGCTGAATGGTTCATCGCCACATGGTGCTCGAAACCATTATTGCAGATATGAGTCAGTAAACTTTCCAACTGTGGCACTTCAACCACCGCACGGCACCCCACGGTGTCTAATTCGTCACTCACAGAGCGCCCTTCGCCAACATAAGCCCGTACCTGGCCGGTAAAATCATCGGAAGATAGCCGGAAATAGGTCAAAGGCCCGGACTTCATCCGACCATGAACGGCACCGCATGTATTCTCACAGCCCACGGTTGTGCCGATAATATCAGCGGTACCCATGGTTGAACTTTCCAGACTTTCACTGGCAAAGTTACCGCAATGGAATAGCACGCATTTATCACGCTCAGCGCCAAAGTTATTGTTCCAGTCAGCAATAGAGGCCGGAGCCAGAGAGCAACTCGCCAGCGCATACATCGACAATGCCCCCATGACATCCACTTCGCAGGCACTTGGCATCAATTGCCCTGACATCACACTCATGATGGAACAGACGTTAATGCCCAGATTCTGTTGCAATGAGGTCCAGCACTGCATGGCCGTAGTATCAATATCATTGGCAATAATCCATTCACTGATAACCACAAACAATTTTGCCATTTTGTGCAATTTATCTTGTGGGATAGCGCTGGTATCGCCATTGGCTTTTAACAGTGCCAGTTTTTCACCGACCCGGATGTCGTTATCACTGAGATTGGCAACCCGGAAAAACACCTCGGATAAATCGAGGGTTTCAACCGTAATCCCCAAATTCTCCAATAGCTTCTCACTGTAACGTACAGTATTGAAGTTAGTCGGACGGGCACCGATAGCGCCAACCCGCACCCGTTTCATGGCATGAACCACGCGGCATAGCTGCACAAACTGTTCGACATCACGGCTAAAGATTTCACTGTTTAAGCTACAAACATGCTGTTTCGTCAATGTGAATGGAATGCCGTATTGGCGCAGGTTATTGCACAGTGATATTTTGCCGCAGAAGCTGTCACGACGTGTCGCCAGCCCCATTTTATCCAATGCATCTTCTTCTGCTTGTACCAACACAGGCACTTTAAGGCCAGAGAGACGGATAGCATCAGAGACACTTTTTTCGTCACCAAAATTGGGCAGAATGACCACCACGCCGTGGATCTCTTCGCTATGCTTACGGAATAACTCGGCACACACTTTAGCATCGCGCCAGTTTTCTACCCCACCCAATGGGGTCTGCTCCTCATTGAGCATAATAGTGTTAATTCCCAGGCGATCGAACAGTGCCTGTGCATCACGGCGCGCGTCTGCCACGAGATAGCTTGGGAAGAACCCCCGGTTGCCGATAATCACCGCAAAAGTTAACTTACGAGGTATTGCTGACATATGCATACTCCTAGTGTGGGTTATTTCGGCTGGAAACGCGCGCGCGCGATGGCCGATTGCCAGAGGCAATAGTTATCTTGCATCTCCGCGCTTTGAGCGCGCGGTTCGATGTATTCCACTTCACGGGGGAGGGCCGCCAGTTGCTGGCTATCCTGCCACCAGCCAAGGGTTTTCCCGCCTAAATAAGCCGCCCCCAGTGCTGACACTTCTGCGGTGTGGTTGCGTATCAAGGTGCGCTGAAGTAAATCGGCCTGAAACTGCATCAGCCAGCGGTTGCTGGTAGCGCCGCCATCAACACGTAACTGTTCGAGGCGGTGATGACCGGCTTGCTCCATAGCAAAAAAGACATCCGCGATTTGATAGGCGACAGACTCCAACCCGGCGCGGGCCAATACTGCCGGGGTGGTAGCATCGGTCAGACCACAAAATAGACCGCGCGCCTGACTGTCCCAATAAGGTGCGCCCAGTCCTGATAATGCCGGGACAAAATAGACCCCTTGATTACCCGATTGGCTTTGTGCCATTTCGGTCAGAAGCGCTAAGTCAGTGATCCCCAACATGCGCGAAACCCACGCTACCCCAGAGCCGGTATGGGTGATATTGCCTTCGAGGGCATAACGCAACTCGCCATCATGCCAGGCAATGGTGGTGCTCAGCCCATTGCTCTGCGCGCTGGGTTGTTTCACGGTGGTCATCAGAGAGGAGCCGGTACCATAAGTGGCTTTGATTTCACCGGCGCGGTCACCGCCCTGCCCATAGAGCGCGGCATGTGAATCACCAATTTGTGCCACTATCGGCACACCTTGGCTCAGACCGATAATGCCAGTATTTCCGGTATGTCCGTGGATAGCCGCTGAGGGTAAAACCGCGGGTAAACAGAGGCTGGGGATGCCAAATAACGCCAACAGGTCAGGGTCCCACTGGCCTGAATGGATATTAAATAGTTGAGTACGGGCGGCATTGGAAAAGTCGGTAGAGAAACTTTGCCCGCCACTGAGTTGCCAGGTCAGCCAACAATCGATGGTGCCAACACAGAGCTCGCCGTGGGCTGCACGCTCCACACCTTGTGGGATGTCCGCCAGCATGCCATGGACCTTGGCTGCCGGGAACAAAGGGTCAATCTGTAACCCAGTGCGCTCCGCGACCATTGCCGCTTCGGGTAACTGGCTCAGTGCCTGACAGAAAACCTCTGAGCGCCGACACTGCCAGCTCACCACTGGGGTGAGTGGCTTCCCGGTTTCGCGCTCCCAAATAAGCACTGATTCGCGCTGGTTACTGATTGCGACACCCGCAATTCTGGCGCCAGCCAGTTGGCTCAGGCAGCCTTCAATGGCCAACGAAACAGCTTGCCAGATAGCCAGTGGGTCCTGCTCCGCCCAGCCGGGACGCGGGTGCTCTAGCAATAAGGGAACCGCAGCTTTGGCCCGAATCTGCCCAGCCGTGTCGACCGCTATGGCCTTAGCATTAGTGGTGCCTTCATCAATCGCTAAAATAATCGGCATCGCTTGTCGGCTCGGCGATTCTGTCTTTCTACTCAGCGGCATAGTTACTCCCCCCGGCAAAACCGCAAAGCGCGAGCCACAATGCCTGCTGCATCAAAACCATGATAGGCACGCATATCCGCCCTATCGGCAGCAATGGCATAACTTCCGTCTGGAATTCCCAATCTAACCAAGGGAATGCCGCTCCCCGCTTCGGCCAACACCTCAGCCACCAGACTGCCCACTCCGCCATTAATATTGTGCTCTTCGATGGTAATCACCCGCTGGCTGTTTTGGAGGATAGCTAACAGTTGCTGAGTATCACACGGGCGAATAGAAGAAACATTGACCACCGCAGCAGAAACATTGTTGTCTGCCAGCATGGCTGCTGCACTAACAGCCTCATGCACTGTAGAACCCATAGCTACCAGAGTAATATCCTGACCTTGTTGCAAAACATCAATTTGGCCGGGGGTGAACTGGTAATGTTCATCATGCAGTGGCGGCAATGATTTACCGTCCAGACGGATATAGACCGGCCCAACATGCTGGAGGGCATAATCGATTATCTGGCGGCACTCTTGTGGGTCAGATGGCGCATAAATTTCAATATTGCCAAAACCACGTAAGATAGCGATATCATCAATACAGTGATGAGTGCTCGCCAGCGGCCCATAGCTGGCACCTGAGTTAAGGCCAAACAGTTTTACATTGCTGTTGTTGTAGCAAACATCAATTTTAAGCTGCTCATTGGAGCGGGAAATCAGGAATGGCGCAGCATTGCAGGTCACCGCCACTTTGCCCCCCATGGATAACCCCACCGCGGTGCCCACCATGGCTTGCTCGGCAATACCGACGTTAACCACCCGGTCAGGGAAACGCGCCATAAAAGGCCCGATTTTCGCTGTCGAGGTTGAGTCAGCCACCACAGGCACCAGATCCACGCCGCTGTCGACGGCTTTAATAAACTGCTCGACCATCACTGCGGCCAAATGTTCTGCATTACTCATCGCTCAATTCCTCCAGTGCCAGATCAATTTCAGCGCCTTTCGGCACCCGGTGATGCCACTCCACGCGCCCTTGAATAAAGGAGATTCCGGCACCTTTTTCGGTGTTGGCAATCACCACATGGGGCTTACCTTTCGGTTGTAAAGCTTCGAGAGTTTCCACCACCGATTGCATGTTATTACCCTGACATTCCGTAACTTGCAGACCGAATGCCTGCCATTTATCTGCCAGCGGATCGGTATTCATAATCGATTTGGTGGTGCCTGCCAGCTGGAGTTTATTTTTGTCGTTAATGATGATGAGGTTATCTAGCTGATAGTGAGCGGCCACTAACGCGGCTTCCCAATTACTACCTTCAGCCAACTCACCATCACCGGTTAAAACAAATACCCGCCGCTGGCTATTCGCGCGTTTTGCCGCCAATGCGATCCCCACTGCGACAGGTAAACCGTGGCCCAAAGCACCGGTATTTAATTCAATCCCTGGTGTTTTATGTTTGACCGGATGGCCCGGCAGATGTGAGTTAGCGTGCTGGTAAGTTGCCAACCATTCTTCAGGGAAATATCCCGCCTCCGCCAGACAGCAGTAATAACCGCCCACGGCGTGTCCCTTCGATTGCACATAGATATCGCGTTCAGGATCGGTAAGCCGTTCGGGAGCACAATTAAGGATGCGGAAATAGAGTGCAGTCAGAATCTCTACTTGCGAAAGATCAGCACCGGTGTGCCCCCCAGCAGGGCTGTTCGCATTGAGCAGGACGATCCGGCGACGGATAGCCCGTGCCTTTTTCACCAGCTCATCGACTGACAGTGAATACGGATTCATGACATTACCTCTCTTTAATTTTCATCCGTCAGTGAATTTTTACTCACTTCGGAATATTTATTCCTGATGGCGCTAAAAAATAGCTTTCATCAAGCCTGTCCGGAAGTTGTCCTCCGGCATGACATCTTTCGTGTTCTGTGGTCAGGAGACGGTGACTGCTCCTGTCGCCGTTATCAGCGTTTTATACCTGCTCGCTCTTGCCGACTTGCGCCACCACGCCAGACTTTTGCGAGACGATGGCGGCCTTGTGCTGCATCCGGTTTTGCATCTGGTCGATAATGACGGCCACAATAATCACGATCCCTTTGATAACCATTTGCCAAAATTCGCTAACCCCCATCATGACCAACCCATCAGCCAGAATGCCGATAACAAATGCACCAATCAGTGTTCCCAGAATGGTACCGCGGCCTCCGGCCAGCGAAGTCCCGCCGAGCACCACGGCGGCAATGGCATTCATCTCAAAGCCACTGCCATTTGCCGGATGGCTCGCCACCAGTTGAGCAGAAACAATGATCCCGGCAATCGCCGCACAGAAGCCGGATATGGTGTACACCCACACTTTGACCTGCCGCACTTTAACGCCAGAAAGTTCGGCAGCGCGTTCGTTATCACCGATGGCATAGACATGGCGACCAAAAGGCAGGCGGCGTGCAACATAGGCAATGACTAATGCCAGAATGAACATGATCCAGATAGCAATCGGCAAGCCTAGCAACGTGCCTGAGCCCAACAGATCAAAGCCGGTATTCCCCAGTTGCGGATTCCCTTGTAAGCCAGGGAAAGTCTCACCACCGGAAATCAGCATTGCCGCGCCGCGCACCACATACATGGTGCCGAGGGTGCAGATGAAAGGCGCGACGTTATAGCGGGTAATTATCCAGCCATTGACCGCACCAATCAGCGCCCCGATAACCAATACCACCGGCACCACCACCCAAACACTTGGGAAGATGGCAATACCAAACATCGGTAAAACAATACCTTGGGTAATCATCCAGCCAGCAATCATGCCGCACAGCCCCAAGGTGGCCCCGATAGACAGGTCAATACCGGCGGTGATAATGACAAAAGTGATGCCTAAGGCGAGGAAAGCATTAATCGCGATATGCTTCACCATAATGATCAGGCTACCGGTCGCCAGAAACCCCGGAACCATCACCGAGAAGAAGCCAAGAATCAGGAACAGGGCAATAAAAGTGCGCATCTTTAGCAGAAGCAGCAGCATGTTTTCCCGTGACCACGACGCTCCACCGGGCTGGTGACTCGCCAACGCAGTGCCAGTTGTTGCTTTCATCATTCAAACCCTTGTGCGCTTGCCGTAACCAATGCCGATTCACTGGCCAACTGACGAGAAACATTCGCCGTCAGTTTGCCGTTCGACATCACCAGAATGCGGTCTGATACCGCCATGATTTCTTTCAGATCTGAGGTGGAAAATAGAATGCCAATTCCCTGTTCAGAGAGTTTCACCATCATTTCAAACACATCAGCTTTTGCGCCGACGTCAATACCCCGAGTCGGCTCATCCAGCAGTAAAATGTTCGGGCTAGTCAGTAATGAGCGGCCAATCACCACTTTTTGCTGATTGCCACCACTGAGTGCCTGAATTTCCACTTCCGGCGAAGAGACTTTGATCGACAAGTCGCCAATAACCGATGCCACCACCTGTGACTCACTCTCCTGCCAGATGGCGAAGCGATGTTTCAGCCGACGCCATAAGCTGGCAATGGTCAGATTGTTAGCCACCGAGGAAGCAGGGAAAATGCCGGTTTTTTTACGGTCTTCCGGCACCAGACTCATGCCAAGACGGATGCGCTCCGCCGTCGAGGTTTTGGCATTAATCGCCGTACCATTAAGCCGAATCGTGCCGAGATAGTTTTGCTGAGTGCCGAGCAGACATTCAAACAACTCGGTGCGCCCCGCCCCCATCAAGCCATAAATACCGACGATTTCACCCGCTCGAACTGCCAGCGAAACCTGATTCACTACGGTATTACCGGATTCATTGATTAAAGTGACGTTATCCACTTCCATCATTGGTGCACCGCAAGTCCGGTCGGGGTGGAGGAAGCTAGAGACCGGATCACTGCCCAACATTTCCCGCACAATCCACGGCACATCAATGTCTTTGACCGCGGCTTCTGCTTGAAAACGCCCATCACGCAGGATGGTGATGTAGTCACCAATCGCCATCAACTCTTCCAGCCGATGGGAAATGTAGACGATGGAAACCCCCTGTCGAGTCAGCTCACGAATCACCCGAAACAGAATATCGACTTCCGTTTTGCTCAGTGCTGAAGTCGGCTCATCGAGAATCAGAATGTCCGCCTGTTCTGCCAATGCCTTGGCAATTTCAATTAACTGCTGCTGACCGACTTTGAGATTTGAGACCATCTCTTTCGGTGAAATGGCCTGATCAAGGCGCGCCATCAGTTGCTCTGCAATCAACTCCTGCGCAGCCTGATTAATAGGTTTCAAACCTTGCTGGATCTCGCGTCCCAGAAAAATATTTTCCGCGACATTGAGATTTTCTGACAGGTTTAGCTCCTGATGCACCATGCCGATACCGAGCGCTGCTGCCTCGCGAGTATTGGCAATGGTTACCGGCTGCTGATTCAGATAGATTTGCCCAGAGGTTTGCTGCTGCACACCGGCCAAAATCTTCATTAGTGTTGATTTTCCAGCACCATTTTCACCAATAATCACATTCACTTTGCCGCGATAAACATTGTAACTGACGGCATCTAACGCCAACGTGCCAGGAAAACGCATGGAAATGTCCTCAGCGCGCATGACGATGTCAGGTCTGTGGTCCATTAGTGGCTCTCCTTATTCAAACTGAGTGGCACCGCATTACTCAGGCTGGTCGGCGTTAATGTCACGGCGGCCAAGACCTCGACTTGTTGCCCGACCCAACTGGCATCAGGTTTTGCTACATCCTGTAGCGCACGTTTACTTAATGCCTTAGAGAGCTGGGCGTACTGCACTTGGTTCTTAAAATCTTCGAAGCGAATAAAGGTTGAGGCATCACGGATAGCATTGCCTTTGACGATCGGCCCCAATTGCAGCACTTGCTCATCACCATCGACTGCGACTCTCATCACCCCTTCCCGCCCTTCTGTTTCTACCGCCACCACTTTGCCACTAAAACGCACAAAACGACTTTGGCTATTCTTTCCTGGTACTGGCTGACTTTGCTGCTGTTTAACCTGTTGCCAACTGACGGCATTACTGTTGGCGAATGGCATCACTTTGCTCACCCAAATGGTGGCGGCGACTTTGTCTGGTGGTTGGTTGTAGTCACTGACTACCGCATTGGGATCAACCGGCAGGATCGGCTTGCCGTTTTCATCCAAATCCACCAAGGTGCAAGCCACCAGCACGGCGCTGATCACCAACAATCCGCCTGCTTTCGATAGGGCACTGAACCACATACTGCCTCCTGTCAGGAGGGGCAGTGACGCCCCTCATTGCCTTTAAACGCGCGTCTAGTGAATCTTATTCAAGGATTTACTCTTTCAGCGCAAAGACATTCAGGTTCTTGGCATTGTTTTCATCAATCAATACACAGTCCATCAGCTGTTTTTCTTCCTGACCGGTAGCACCGGTTTTCAGGTATTTATCAGCTTGAACCACTGCCATCTGAGCTTGGGCCCAACCCGGCTGGAGAACGGTGGCTTTGATATTGCCTTTATTGATGATGGAGTCGCGAACATAGTCACTGCCGTCAAATCCAACCACAATCACATCATTACGCCCGGCGGCTTTTAATGCCGCTTCAGCGCCGAGTGCCATGGTGTCGTTACCGGAAATCACCCCAGTGATATCTGGGTTAGCCTGCAAAATGGACTCCATCCGGTTGAAAGCTTCAGTCTGGCTCCAGTTTGCCGTCTGTTGGGCGACCATTTTCATGTCGCTATGTTCGTCAATGACGTCGTGGTAACCCTGTGAACGAACATGGGCGTTGGTATCAGACTCGCGGCCCAGCAATTCAACATATTTACCTTTGCCTCCCATCAGTACGACGAATTTCTCTGCGCCCAGTTGTGCGCCCTGATAGTTGTTAGAGACGATTTGCGAGACTGCAATACCGGTTTCATTGATTTCACGGTCAATCAGGAAAGTGGGGATCCCCGCCGCTTTGGCTTTTTTCAATGGCCCGATAGTGGCATCAGAACCGGCATTATCCAGAATGATCGCCTTGGCTTTACGGGCGATGGCGGTCTCCAGCAGTTGGTTCTGTTTGTTCACATCATCATCATGAGAAGCAACCAGTACGGTGTATCCCAGTTCCGTCGCTTTGGCCTTAGCGCCTTCAGCCTCAGCTTTAAAGAATGGGTTATCGTGGGACGGGGTGATAATGGCGATCAGGCCGTTACTGGCAGCGCCAGCAACACCCGCCATGGAGATCAATGCTGCGGTAAGACAGGATTTCAGTAGGGTATTTTTCATTATTTTTCTCCGCATTGAATATATATTCACTATTAAATTTATATTCAATCTAATAATACAAACGCCCTTGGCCTTGTCCAATATGAGAGCAAGGAAAGTAGAAGCCGGTCACAAATTAGTCGATGAGGAAGACCATAAAACCGAGCATAACAATCACTATCTTGAAGATAGCCACTGTAAAAACGAATTGATCTCCCCAATGAAATGTATAAAATTTTATACATACATCAAGGAGTGATGAATGATTGGAAAAATAATTGATTGGCTCGTTACAAAGAAGTTATTCATGAGCGGAGAAGAAAAAATGACAGATAAAATTGATACGGCATCACGTCACATGACTACCGCTGAAGATAATATTTTTACTGACTTGGGCTTTTCTGATGCTAAGGCCACTCAACTATTGGCCGAATCAAATGCAGATATTGAACAAGCTTTAGCGATGAAAAAGGCTCTGATGACATCGATCGCAAGCTGGATAAAATCAGAGGGAATACGGCAAGTGGACGCGGCCACATTATTACATGTGTCGCGCCCAAGAGTTTCCGATGTAGTTAATCAAAAAGCGGAGAAATTCACTCTTGATTCATTAATTTGCATGGCGAGCAATATTGGTAAAAAAGTGACACTTATTATTGAGTAAATAACTAAATGATGACGCTAGCGATATAACTTAACCACAGCCGGTGTCACCTGCAATTCATGATGCCAATGGGTCAGCGTTAAGGCCGCTAATTGGGCAACCCCCTGATAAAACGGATGTCCGGCATCAGATTGCAGTAAATCCAGATAGCGGTAAGCCCAAGGTAGTAAGTGTTCAGCCAGTAAATCAGGTAACTTTTCAGGCTGATTTTCGGCCAGCCAGGCCACCATCATCAGTAATAAACCGAATTGATCTTCCGGCTCTTCCGTATCCAGTGTGACTTCCACTTGCTGCTCGGCCATCCAGTTGCGCAGTTTTAGGGTTGAATCGCCAAACAGCACATTTTCTTTATCCAGATATACTGACCCCCAAGGTGGGGCGGGTAAGGCATAAGGGCCAATAAATAGCCGCTGCCAAGCCTCTTCCCGAGTTTCCTGTGCATCCGACTGCGCCAGTAAAGCGGCAATAGGGGCCAGTTGTTCTTCACTCCCATAGGGCCATTGCGCTAGCCATGAACCACTACTTAATTGCGCCACAATATCACTGCATGCCGGACTATCTGGCTCACAATAAAACAGCGCGCCAAGCACTCGGCCAGTGAGCGCAATGTGTTGATAAGCAATATTGTTTTCAACCATTAAATATTATCCTGAATGATATTGGCTTCAGATTAAACCAGCTACTGCGCCAACCCAGAATGGCGAAGCGCAGTAGCCGTTTAGTGAGCACTCTCGATCAAGGCGTTGCGAGCAAAGTCAGTCTGGGCGCGCCCAGCGCACAGCCAGTGGAGTGTACATCAGTACATGACACTGGCGAGCACTGCGCCAACCCAGAATGGCGAAGCGCAGTAGCCGTTTAGTGAGCAATTACCCGCCGACTGCCATACCGACCGTCATATGCAGCCCATAAAATACACCGCGGCCAATCAATTCACCGGCAATAATCAATAGCATGGCAAAGATCATCCCCAGTGTCATTGGTGTGCGACCACGAATTAATGGGCAAATCCAGCATCCTAGCCCCAAGACCAGCAGCACTAACCGCCATACCATCAGCGTGCCGTAATTGGGGATCAACTCTGAAGCCTGTTGTACTGAGCTATATATGGTCGGCAAACTCGCCGCCTGCATAATGACACTGGCAATACTGATAATCAGCGCCAATACACTGATCATCGGCAATTGCAGCATCATGCGCCCATTAGCCTTATCCATATTGATATCAGCCAATTGTAGCAGCAGATAGCCTAACATTGGGCCACCAATAAACACCGTCAATACAAAGCCCAGCGGCGTATAGAGATTATCCCAAGTTGGCACCGTATTAATGGAATAAACCATGCACATAGCATAAACAAATACCACGCCCAAGATCATGGCAATCACCAGCCAGATTTTGCCAAGCATGGCGGGCATTTTATCCAATACCGCCAGTAACCAGTAAAAACCAGCCACCGCAAAGAACGCCGAACCGGCGGCAATCTCATTACTCAGTGCCGATTCCCCAACTCTATTTAATGAGTTGAACGCGCGCATGGGCGAGCCCAAATGCAGTGTCGAGGCGATAAAAGCCAGCGCCATCAGCACCCACAAGACAAACATACTGCGGTGAACCCGCTGTTGCTGTCCGCGATTCAAACCACCGAAAATCAGTGCCAGCCCAAGGACAATAAAGCCCCCGACCACACACTGCCCCAATACCGTAAAGACCATTAGTGGCCATTCATGCCATCCCATGCCCATATTACACCTCCTCCGGATTTGCCAGATGACCGGTGGTATCTCTGACCGGGCGGCTGTTGGCATTAGGTTTCACGACGATATTCGGCAACGTGAAATGTGCTGCCGGCAATGGCGCGACTTCGGCTAAATCACCGTATTTCGCACGCAGTTCATCGATAGGGGCCATATCCAGCGCCCGCAATGGGCAGGATTCGACACAGATCGGTTTTTTACCTGCGGCCACGCGCTCATAGCAACCATCACACTTGGTCATATGCCCTTTTTCGGCATCATATTGCGGCGCACCATACGGGCAAGCCATATGGCAGTATCGGCAACCGATACAAATATCCTCGTTTACCACCACGAAGCCATCGTCTCGTTTATGCATTGCGCCACTCGGACACACCTTAGTACAGGCGGGATCACTACAGTGGTTGCAGGCGATAGACAGATAGTAAGCAAACACATTTTGGTGCCATGCGCCGTTATCTTGTTGCCAATCCCCACCGGCATATTCATAAATGCGCCGGAAACTGACATCGGTTGATAAGTTTTTAAAGTCCTTGCAAGCCAGCTCGCAAGTTTTGCAACCCGTGCAACGGCTGGAGTCGATGTAAAAACCATATTGCGTCATCATTTAGCTCCTTATGCCTTGGTTACTTGAACGAGGTTGGTATGGGATGGATTCCCTTTCGCCAACGGAGACGGTCGCTGAGTGGTCAATACGTTAATACTGCCCGCTCGGTCGATACGTTTTTCATCCGGGCTGTACCACGCCCCCTCACCCAGTGCGACAACTCCCGGCATCATGCGCGGAGTGACTTTAGCGTTAATCTGAACCTCGCCACGGCCATTGAATATCCGCACCATATCGCCATTCTTGATATTGCGTTGCCCGGCATCTATCGGGTTAATCCACATCTCCTGACGACAAGATGCTTTCAGTACATCGACGTTACCGTAAGTTGAGTGGGTTCTGGCTTTATAATGGAATCCGGTAAGTTGCAGCGGATATTTCTGGTTAAGAGGATCGTCGAAGCTTTCAAAACCAGCAGCATAGACCGGCAGTGGGTCGATAACATCGTCTGGTTGTAGCTCCCAAGTGGCAGCAATCTGCGCCAGCTCGGCAGAGTAAATCTCGATTTTGCCCGATGGCGTGCTGAGTGGATTTGCCTCGGGATCGGCGCGAAACTCTTTATAGGCAACATGGTGGCCTTCAGGATCGCGTTTTTTAAAGATACCCTGCTGACGGAACTCCTCGAATGAAGGCAGCTCTGGAATGGCTTGTTGTGATTGCTGGTAAAGGTAGCGCAGCCAACCTTCCTGAGTGCGGCCCTCGGTGAATTGTTGCTCGACACCCATGCGTTTTGCCAGCTCAGTGGTCATCTCATAGATGTTTTTGCATTCAAAGCGCGGTTTGATCACCTGATCGGCAAAGATGACATACGCCATGTTGCCACTAGAAGCATCAAGGCAGAAGTCCATCTGCTCGGAAGCGGTGCAGTCTGGCAAGATAATATCGGCATATTTTGCCGACGACGTCATGTGGTTATCGATGACCACAATCATTTCGCATTTCTTATCATCTTGCAGAATTTCATGGGTGCGGTTGATTTCAGCGTGCTGATTAATTAGGCAGTTGCTGGCGTAGTTCCAGATAAACTTGATTGGCACATCCAGTTTATCTTTGCCACGCACACCATCGCGAGTCGCGGTCATTTCCGGGCCACGCTCAATGGCATCCGTCCACATAAACATGGAAATACTGGTCTTAACCGGGTTTTCCAAGGTCGGCATGCGGACGAATGGTAAATCATAGGAACCTTCACGAGCCCCTGAGTTACCGCCATTAATCCCGACGTTACCTGTCAGAATAGCCAGCATCGCAATGGCACGACTGGTATTTTCACCATTGGAATGGCGCTGCGGCCCCCAACCTTGAGCAATATAAGCCGGTTTGACCGAGCCTATTTCGCGCCCCAGTTTGATGATTTTTGCCGCTGGAATACCGGTAATGGCTTCCGCCCACTGTGGCGTTTTGGCCGTTTTATCTGCCCCTTGGCCTAAAATGTAAGCTTTATAATGACCATTTTTCGGTGCGCCTTCCGGCAAGGTTTTCTCGTCATAACCGACGCAATATTTGTCGAGGAATGGCTGATCCACCAGATTCTCGGTGATCATCACATAAGCCAGCGCCGAGGCGAGCGCGGCATCGGTTCCTGGCCGTAGCGGGATCCATTCATCTTCACGACCTGCTGCGGTATCAGTATAGCGAGGGTCAATCACTATCATCTTGGCATTGGATTTCTCCCGTGCCTGCTCCAGATAATAGGTCACGCCGCCGCCACTCATCCGGGTTTCGCCTGGGTTGTTACCGAACAGCACCACCAACTTACTGTTTTCAATGTCGGATGGGCTATTGCCATCAGCCCAGCCGCCATAGGTGTAATTCAAACCTGCGGCGATTTGTGCGGTACTGTAGTCACCATAATGATTGAGATAACCACCACAACAATTCATCAACCGCGCCAATAAGGTTGAACCCGGTGGCCAAGAGCGAGTTATTGTGCCGCCCAAGGTACCGGTGCCATAGTTCAGATAGATGGCCTCGTTACCGTATTCCTTAATAATGTGCTGCATGCTGGCGGCGATAGTATCAAACGCTTCTTCCCACGAGATGCGCTTGAACTTACCTTCCCCACGCGCGCCAACACGCTTCATCGGATATTTTAACCGGTCTGGGTTATACACCCGGCGGCGCATTGAACGGCCTCGCAGACAAGCACGTACCTGATGCAGGCCGTCGAAATTATCATCGCCAGTGTTGTCGGTTTCGACGTATTTAATTTCGCCATCAACGACATGCATACGTAATGGGCAGCGGCTACCGCAGTTAACGGTACAAGCACTCCATATCACTTTGCCGTCGTTGGCCGGGTTTATTGCAGATTGGACAGCTCGAGCCGCACGGGAGAACGGCAGCGAAAACGCACCGGTGGCGACGGCAAGACCGCCGACCAGTGTCGTTTGGACCAGTTTTCGGCGGGTGACTTCTGCGGTTAACAGTCGGGATTCGTTGGTCTCTTTCATAAGATTCCCACTTGGTTGCATTCCAGAAAATGGAGAACATCCGTCAGGATGACATCCGATTAATTCAAAAAAATGAGTAAATAAGCGGGAGGGAGGGTACTTAATGAGGACCAGTGGCCAGTTACGGCAAATTTTATAATTAGGATAATTAATAACCCGTCCCGCTGATACTATTTTTACCTCTTTTGGGTAGTGCGGGAATTGCTCAGCATCAATAAAGCAATGAGGATTAGGATTTCCTCACCGCTTTATGGTGAATTTGTGATGAATAGCCGTTCTATTCAGCAGGCTTGATGGTATAGCGCCATAATCTCATCAATTGAGGCCTCGCGCGGGTTTCCTCCAGTGCAAACATCGGCAAAAGCTGCCGCGGCCAACGCCGGAATATCATCGGCCTGCATCCCTACGGCACCCAACGAAGATGGAATGCCAATATCGCGGTTCAAAGCAATCACCGCCTCAATAGTTTGCTCGCGTACCTGCTCTAGTGGCGAAGTTTGTGCATTATCCACCCCCATCACCATGGCAATTTGGCGGAAGCGCTCACCGGTATAAGCGGCGTTATAGCGCATGATATAAGGCAGTAAAATGGCATTGGCAACGCCATGAGGCATGTTATAAAACGCCCCCAGCGGATGAGCCATACCATGCACTAACCCAAGGCCCACATTCGAGAATCCCATACCAGCAATATACTGCCCAAGCGCCATATCTTCAGTCGCAGCAGCATCGCCCTTTACCGAGGCGCGCAATGAGCGGCTGATAACTTCGATGGCTTTAAGGTGCAAAGCATCGGTGAGTTCCCAAGCCCCTTTTGTCAGATACCCCTCGATGGCATGAGTCAAAGCATCTACGCCCGTCGCCGCTTTAAGTGCAGCGGGCATGCTGTCCATCATGTCAGCATCAATAAATGCCACCGCCGGAATAGCGTGGGGATCGACACAAACAAACTTGCGCCGCCGTTCTTCATCAGTAATCACATAGTTAATGGTTACTTCTGCCGCAGTACCGGCAGTGGTCGGGATAGCCATTATTGGCACACAAGGTTTGCGGGTATCAGCAACCCCTTCCAGACTGCGGACATCGGCAAATTCAGGATTATTAATAATGATGCCAATGGCTTTACAGGTATCTTGCGGTGAACCGCCACCAAGGGCTATCAGATAATCCGCCCCACTTTGGCGAAAAGCAGCCACCCCTTGTTGCACAATACTGATGGTCGGGTTGGGTTTGACGGCATCAAAAATCGCAAAATCCAGACCCGCCTTTTCCAGGCGGCTAATTAAGCGCGTGGCCACCCCACATTCAAGCAACATTTTGTCTGTCACAACCAAGGCTTTTTGATAGCCACGCCGAGCCACTTCATCGGTCAAAGCATCCAGTGAGCCCCGGCCAAACCATGCCATTTCATTTAAAATCATTCTGTTCATGATTGATTCCTCAAGGTGTTAATCCAGCTGCTTGTGTTTTACTCTTCTACCCGCAAACCGTAGGTTTTGAATTTCTCCAAGACCACGCTGATTTCATCGACGGATAACACCGGAACCTCATCAACAATCGGCAAGATAGCCAGCAGCAATGTGGCTAACACCTCGACTTCGTGGGCTAACCACAGGGCTTTGGCCAGATTTTCTTCACACGCAATCAGGCCGTGATGCTGCAATAACGTCGCCTTACGGTGTTTCATCGCCACAGCCACATGTTCGGAAAGTGCTTTGGTGCCAAAAGTCGCGTAAGGCGCGCAAGGAATATCATTGCCCCCCGCGGCAGCAATCATGTAATGGATGGCAGGAATAGGCCGATTAAGAATCGAAACCGCCGTGCAATGAACCGAGTGGTTATGGACGACCGCATTAGCATCTGGTCGAGTCTGATAAACCGCCTGATGAAAGCGCCACTCACTGGAAGGGATTTTACCGGCTTCATGATGGCCGTCGGCATCAATATAAACAATGTGCGACTCAGTCAGTTTTTCATAGGCAATACCGGATGGCGTGATCAAAAAGCCCTCTTGATAGCGCACACTAACATTGCCAGCAGTCCCCTGATTTAGCCCTAAGCGGGTCATTTCCAGGCAAGTATTAATAATGTCGCGCGCCAATGCTTCTTTTTTCATTTTGTCCTCTCTTAGGATACAAATACCTAAATATAAAAATTCATTAAATAATGGATATAGGCTAATGAACGTTAACGATTGTGAATATGTGAGATATTTTTCTCTTATTTAATTGAAGTAAAAAATCAAGCATACAAAACTGTGATCAGCGTCATGACTATTGATCACTTTATGGTGATTTGAGTTTTATTTATTTTTATCAAATGTCCGTTTGAAAACACAATATGATTAAACGGTCAAATCACTGTCTCCAAAACAAAATATATGTCTATTTATGAAGAATTGACCGTTTGTGCCGGAAATAAAAATATCGGTCATTATGCTTGTGGGTTTGAAACACAATTCATTTCAAACGGTCATGAAATGTTTTTATTTAAAGTGATTATCATCACAAAATATCAGCATTGAGTTATCAATGTGATTCAGCTCATACTTTTTAGTGATTTTTACCTTATAAAGAACAGGACTTAACGCAATGAGGATATTTTAATTTTCACTCCGGCACTCATAGCCGCCAGATAAAATAAAAGTGTCATTCATTAAATAAAAGACTTCCGTCGAATATTACGAATTTCAAGACGAGTAGAATAAGTGCAACATCTGACGAGGGCATCATGGGAAATATTTTAATACAAACAGATAGCAGCAAAATTTCCGCCTCGGTAAGTGACGAGTCGGCAAATAAAAAAAGATATCTGATACCTTTCGCATTGCTGTGCTCACTGTTCTTCCTTTGGGCAGTAGCAAACAACTTGAATGATATTTTATTACCCCAATTTCAGCAGGCGTTTACCCTAACCAACTTTCAAGCCGGACTGATTCAATCCTCTTTCTACTTTGGCTATTTTTTAATCCCGATACCTGCGGGTATCCTGATGAAAAGATTCAGTTATAAAGCGGGGATCATTACCGGATTACTGTTCTACGCCTTTGGGGCTGCTCTGTTCTGGCCTGCCGCTGAGACAATGAATTACACCTTGTTTTTAATCGGTTTATTCATTATCGCTGCGGGTTTAGGTTGCCTGGAAACGGCGGCGAACCCTTTCGTTACTGTGCTCGGGCCTGAAAAAACCGGTCACTTCCGTATCAACCTGGCACAAACATTTAACTCCTTTGGTGCCATCATTGCCGTGGTGTTTGGGCAAAGTTTAATTCTCTCCAATGTCCCTCACCAGACACAGGAAGTATTAGATAAATTGTCAGCTGAAGACTTAAACAGCTACCATCACAGTTTGGTCAAAGCGGTACAATTACCTTATTTAATTATTGTCGCTGTGGTTATCTTTGTTGCGCTATTAATTCTTATCACTCGCTTCCCGGCAATAAAAAGTGAATCCGATGACGCACATAATGGTTCTTTCTTTGCATCATTACCGCGTTTATTAAAAATAACACATTGGCGTTGGGCAGTATTAGCACAATTCTGTTATGTCGGTGCTCAAACAGCTTGCTGGAGTTATTTAATTCGCTACGCCATTGAAGAATTACCTAATGTTACTCCAGGATACGCCGCGAATTATTTAACTGCCACTATGGTTTGTTTTTTCATTGGTCGCTTCAGTGGCACTTGGCTAATTACTCGCTTCGCACCAGAGAAAGTGTTAGCCGCTTACGCATTTATTTCAATGTTGCTATGTATTATCTCTGCCGCCTTTGGTGGGCACTTTGGGCTATTAGCACTGACGCTATGCAGTATGTTTATGTCGATACAGTATCCAACCATATTTTCTTTAGGCATTAAGAATCTCAATCAAGACACTAAATATGGCGCGTCAATTATTGTTATGACCATTGTCGGTGGCGGTATTGTCACGCCGATTATGGGGCTGGTCAGTGACGCAGCAGGGAATATACCAACAGCCGAACTTATTCCGGCATTGTGCTTCGCCATTATCTTTATTTTCGCCAAATTCAAAACATCACCCGTAAATTAATTATGCGGGTTACTGATAAATTAAATTTTGCTATAGAACATAAGGAATAATTATGAAAAAGACAATTCAATTACCTAAAATTGGTATTCGTCCAGTTATCGATGGTCGCAGAATGGGGGTGCGTGAATCACTGGAAGAACAAACCATGAAAATGGCCCGTGCCACTGCACAGTTTCTGCAAGAAGTAGTACGCCATCCTTGTGGAACGCCAGTTGAGTGCGTTATTGCCGACACCTGTATTGCAGGTATGGCCGAGTCTGCCGCTTGTGATGATAAATTCAGTGCACAGAATATTGGGCTGACTATCACCGTGACGCCTTGTTGGTGTTACGGCAGCGAAACCATTGATATGGACCCATTCCGCCCGAAAGCCATTTGGGGCTTCAATGGCACCGAACGTCCAGGAGCCGTTTATCTGGCGGCGGCACTGGCGGCACATAATCAGAAAGGGCTGCCTGCCTTCTCGATTTATGGTCATGACGTGCAAGATGCCAATGACACCAGCATCCCTGCTGATGTGCAGGAAAAACTGCTGCGTTTTACCCGTGCAGGCTTGGCCGTCGCCAGCTTAAAAGGCAAAAGCTACCTCTCGCTCGGTGGCGTATCAATGGGGATCGCAGGCTCCATTGTTGACCATAACTTCTTCGAATCTTGGTTAGGGATGAAAGTGCAGGCGGTGGACATGACCGAACTGCGCCGCCGTATTGACCAAAAAATCTATGATGAGCAAGAGCTGGAACTGGCGCTGTCATGGGCCGATAACAATTTCAAATTCGGGCCGGATAAAAACGCCGAACAGTAT
Organism: Yersinia alsatica; assembly: GCF_902170305.1. Lineage (GTDB taxonomy): Bacteria > Pseudomonadota > Gammaproteobacteria > Enterobacterales > Enterobacteriaceae > Yersinia > Yersinia alsatica. The sequence continues at coordinate 52,258 of NZ_CABHWW010000033.1, forward strand.
CGCCGCACTGCGGAAAGCAGCCGCGCGGTACTGCGTGAAAGTCTGCAAATGGCAATATGTATCCGCGACATGATGCAAGGCAACCCGGCACTGGCGGCCAAAGGTTTTGGCGAAGAAGCATTGGGCTATAACGCCATTGCCGCCGGTTTCCAAGGGCAACGCCACTGGACGGATCAATACCCGAACGGCGATACCGCCGAAGCCCTGCTGAACAGCTCATTCGACTGGAATGGGGTGCGCGAGCCAATGGTTATCGCCACCGAAAATGACAGCTTAAATGGCGTCGCTATGCTGTTTGGCCATACGCTGACCGGAACTGCGCAGATTTTTGCTGATGTTCGCACCTATTGGTCACCAGAAGCGGTGCAGCGCGTGACCGGCCATCAGCTTGAGGGGGTTGCCGAGCACGGCATTATCCACCTGATTAACTCGGGCTCCGCCGCACTGGATGGCACTTGCTGCCAAAATGATGCTCAAGGTAAACCGACCATCAAACCGCACTGGCAAGTGAGCCAGCAAGAAGCCGATGCTTGTCTGGCAGCAACCGAATGGTGCCCGGCGATCCATGAATATTTCCGGGGCGGCGGCTTCTCTTCTCGTTTCCTGACCCGTGGCGGTGTGCCATTTACCATGAGCCGAATCAACCTGATTAAGGGCGTGGGGCCAGTATTGCAAATTGCCGAAGGCTGGAGTGTTGAGTTGCCAAAATCTGTCCATGACACTCTGGATAAACGCACGGATTCAAGCTGGCCAACTACATGGTTTGCACCGCGGCTGACCGGTAAAGGTCCATTCAGTGATGTCTATTCAGTGATGGCAAACTGGGGAGCAAACCACGGTGTGCTGACTATCGGCCATGTGGGGGCAGACCTCATTACGCTGGCATCAATGCTGCGTATTCCGGTTTGTATGCACAACGTGGAGGAAGAGAGTGTCTACCGGCCAACCGCCTGGGGCGCACACGGCATGGATATCGAAGGGCAGGATTACCGTGCCTGCCAGAATTACGGCCCATTATATAAAAAATAATAATCCGTAATTTTTAAACCTATTAGATGGCATGACTCAGGTAGGAGCTCCTTCTTGCCTGAGTCAGATAACCATCCTTGCTGCCAGATGGTAGTTACAGGAGCCTTTATGAAGCGCGATGTGGTCATCGTTTTAGATTGCGGCGCAACCAATATCCGGGCGATTGCAGTCGATCCTCAAGGTGTGGTGGTCGCCAAAGCGGTGCTGCCCAACCATAGCCAGCCCGACCCGGCCAATCCACAATGGCAGCTGTGGCCGCTGGAAGATATTTTGCACAGTTTTGCCCTGTGTTGCCGCCAGCTACTGCCACAAATTCAACAAGATAAAATCCACGCGGTGACAGTGACTACCTTTGGCGTGGATGGCGCTTTAGTCGATGCCAAGGGCAAAATGCTGTACCCGATTATCAGTTGGAAGTGCCCACGTACCGTTGCGGTGATGGAAAACATCGCCAGCTATATGTCGGCCGAAAAACTACAGCAGATATCGGGCATTGGTCAGTTCAGTTTTAACACCTTATATAAGCTGATTTGGTTACAGGAAAACCGGCCAGATTTAGTTGAGCAGGCCCATGCTTGGTTATTTATTTCATCATTGATTAACCACCGCCTCACTGGGGAATTCACCACTGACCGCACCATGGCGGGCACCAGCCAGCTACTGGATGTAAAACGGGAACAATTCAGCCCTACGATTCTGCAAAAGATAGGTATTCAGGCCGATTTATTCCCGCCAATGGTTGCTGCGGGTGACATCATCGGTCAGTTATTACCGGATATCGCTGCGAGCTTGGGGCTACCGGCAGGTTTGCCGGTGATTTCTGCCGGTCACGATACCCAGTTTGCTTTATTTGGTTCTGGAGCTGATTTAGACCAACCGGTGCTGTCATCCGGCACTTGGGAAATTCTGATGGTGCGTACACCACAGGTAAATACCGCTCTGCTGCCCCAGTTTGCCGGTTCCACTTGCGAGCTGGATAGCTGCCCGCGCTTATTCAACCCCGGTTTGCAGTGGTTAGCCTCCGGCGTCTTGGAATGGGTCCGGCAACTGTATTGGCACGATGCTGCCTGTGCCGACGTTTATCGGCGGATGATTAGCGAGGCCGAGGCTATCTCGCCGGGTGCGGATGGGGTACGGATGGATTGCAACTTGCTTGGCAACACGCGCCACAATTTGTCCGGCGGCTGGCAAGGAGTTTCGCTCTCCAGTGGGCGTGGGCACTTTTATCGCTCGGCGTTAGAAGGTCTGGCCTGGCAATTGAAAGATAATCTGGCCGTGCTGGAAAGGATTGGCGAATTCCACACCAAGGAGTTGTTGCTGGTTGGCGGCGGCAGTCGCAATGCCCTGTGGAATCAAATCAAAGCTGACGTGCTCAATCTGCCGGTTAAAGTCATTGATGAAGCCGAAACCACCGTGTTGGGCGCGGCACTATTTGCCTGGCACGCCACAGGCTACTACGCCAGTGCCGAAGAAGCTCGGGCACAAGTTAATTACCACTATCAATATTATCAGCCGGGTGACCAGCAGCCACTTTATCAGGCGCTCACTCACTGCCCTCCCCCGGTAACTGAAGCCATGCCTTTGAAAGGAGAGTGTCATGCTTAAAACTATCTCGCCGTTGCTGTCACCACAATTGCTCAAAACACTGGCAGAAATGGGGCACGGTGATGAAATTATCTTCTCAGATGCCCATTTTCCGGCCCATGCCATCGGTAAAAATGGCGGGCCGCAAGTGATTCATGCCGATGGCTTATCCGTCAGTGCATTACTGGAGGCCACCATTCCACTCTTCGAGCTGGACAGCTACGCGCCACCGCTGGTGATGATGGCAGCCGTTGACGGCGATACACTTGATGCTGCGGTTGAAAAACGTTATTTACACGCCCTGTTTGGGGCTAAAAAAGCACTGCCGGTAGAACGCATTGACCGTTTTGCGTTTTACCAACGCGCCCAACAAGCATTTGCGATCGTCATCACAGGAGAGACTGCCAAATACGGCAATATTCTGCTAAAGAAGGGGGTGACGCCTGTTTTTTAAAGTGACTATCACGTAACCTCACCCCTTTAGCCATGTATTCAGTACTGATATTAATCGGGCATGAGATACATGGCTTTGCTGACGGAGAGGATCATGAAAGCGTCTCGTCACCAGGAAATCCTGCAACACATTAAGCAGCATGAAACGCTGACGACAGCAGATCTGGCCAGCTTACTAGCGGTCAGTCAGGAAACTATTCGCCGTGATCTCAATGAGCTGCAAGCTCAGGGGCTGATCATCCGCCAGCATGGGCGAGCCAAAAGTATTAAACGCGCCACCAAAGATAGCGGCGACCCTTTTACCAAGCGCCTAAAAAGCCACCTTTCCAGTAAAGCCAGTATTGCCGCTCATGCTTTATCATTGATTGACAGTGGGATGGTGATTGCGCTGGATGCCAGTTCCACCTGTTGGTATTTAGCCAAAAAACTGCCGGATATCGATATTACGGTATTTACCAACAGTGTGCGGATTTGTCAGGAACTGGCGAAACATCAAAATATCGAGTTGATCAGCGCTGGCGGCCTGTTGCAACGCAAATATGCATGCTACGTTAACCCGGCCCTGTTCTCACTACTGAAAACTATCGAAATTGACCTGTTTATCTTCTCATGTGAAGGTATTGATACCGACGGTATTCTGTGGGATTCCAACCCGTTTAATGCCGAATTCAAAACCATGCTGCTGAAACGCGCGACCCAGTCCATTTTGCTAATCGACAAAAGTAAAATGTGCCGAACCGGGGAAGTCAAAATCGGTACGCTGGATGACGTCGAACAAGTTATCTCAAATGTGGATACCGAGTCACCGGCAGATGGCGTAGCAACATAATCTACGCCACCAGCAGCTAGCCATTACTGCCCGTAATAGGCTTTAGTGCCATGTTTGCGCAGATAATGTTTATCCAACAGTGTTTGCTGCATATGGCTCACTGAAGGCGCAAGCTGGTGAGTAAACAGGTTCATATATGCAATCTCTTCCAGTACCACGGCATTATGCACGGCATTGTCAGCATTGCTGCCCCAGGCAAACGGGCCGTGACCATTCACTAATACGCCCGGAATTTGCGCCGCACTCAAGGCCAGCTTATCAAAGGTTTCCACAATGACATTACCGGTTTCATATTCATAATCACCGGCAATCTCTGCATCAGTCATCAAACGAGTGCAAGGTACCGGGCCATAGAAATAGTCGGCATGTGTTGTCCCTAATGCCGAGAGCGACTTACCGGCCTGCGCCCAGATAGTGGCATGGCGCGAATGCGTGTGGACAATACCGCCAATCTCGGGAAAGGCGCGGTAGAGCACCAAATGCGTGTCGGTATCTGAAGAAGGCTTTTTATTTCCCTCCACTACCTTACCTGTGGCCAAATCCACCACCACCATGTCATTAACTCTCATCACATCATATTCCACCCCCGAAGGTTTAATCACCACCAGCCCGCGTTGGCGATCAATACCACTGACATTACCCCAGGTAAAAGTGACTAACTTATATTTTGGCAATGCCAAATTAGCGTCAAAAACCCGCTGTTTTAACTGTTCTAACATGATGCCACCTCATGAAATAATAATCGGCACGGCCATTTACTCTCGGAAACACTGCACATAATTTAGATTTGGCTATTTAATAGACATCACTAAGTAAACAACCACATATAAATAATGGTTACCGGCACTTACAGTTATTAATGAAAAATAACGTTAATTAAAAATAGTAATTAACCCACTAAGAACATCAAAACCATTATTTAACGACGAGATTTATATATTCAAAACATAATACCCCGTTGCAAACTAACCTACCCCTATTTATGGCTAAATTAAAGAGGACAAGGAACCACCAAACAAACAGTCAAAAACAATCAATCACATTCGGGCATATTCGGTCATTTAATTTATGCCCGAATTTGTGTTTTCATTACCAGAATTGACCATCCATCACCCGCAGAAGTGCCTTATATGAGATGTTAGTCACAAATAAAATGAAAGTGAAATAAATGAGTGCATAAAAATAGCAATATTCATCACAGTAATTCAGGGTAAAACGGGGCTTAAAGTAATACTTGAATTCAGTCACTGTATAAACAGCAGATAAATACCAATATAGCAGCATGAATGTTATAGGTGCTGTTTGAGATAAACGCAGAGACAAATGTTGAGGTAAACATGTTACAAGCCGAACGCTATAAAATCATTTGTAGCCATGTACAGCAGCAAGGATCGGCGCTGGTGACTGAGTTATCTGTCTTGTGCCAAGTCTCGCAAGAAACTATCCGCCGCGACCTAACGGTGCTGGAGAAAAAGCAAAAACTGATCCGTAGTTTTGGTGGAGCAGTGGCGCTAGATGGCCCTGATCTATCGATCATTGATATCAAAGAGAGCAACTACAGCCTTAATGCTATTGATCGGGCCGAGTCATTCCGTAAGCGTACGGAGGAACATCCTGATATTAAAATGAAAATTGCAAAATCCGCATTACAGTTTATCCATCCGGGAGACTGTATTTTACTGGATAACAGTAGCTCTTGCTGGTTTCTGGCACGGCAAATTCCAGATATTGAAATCACCGTCGTGACTAATTCAGTGAAGATTATTCAGGCGCTGGCTTGCCGTGACAAGGTGCGGATTATTGGCATCGGCGGTGAATACTCAGCGCGCCACGATGACTTCCATGGCCCGGTGGCAGAAAATGCCATTCGCAATTTTCAGATCAATACCTTTTTCTTCTCTTGCCAAGGGATTAATCAAGAGAGTGGCGTTCGCGACGGCAATGATATTAATGCGAAATTAAAGCAAGTGATGCTACAAGTCTCGGGGCAAAAAATATTATTGGCTGACTCCAGTAAATTTGACCAGTACGCATTTTGTAAAATATGTATGTTGGATGAAGTTGATATTCTTATTACTAACCGATTAAGTTCGCAAAATTATCGTAGTGATAATCCTAAATTAAATATCATTGAATCAGATAAATAACAGATTATTCATTGAAATAATAGCGTCAACACCAGAGAAAACAGTCACACAATAAGAATAAGCCAAGCAGATTTTACTTTTTCTTTATATGAGGAAAAGTTGAGTGTCTTGATGCTTACTAATGATTCTTTCAGAGGATTTAATAATGAAAAAGTTACTCTTACCCTGCTTAATAACCACATTAATAGCTTCCCATGCCGCTTGGGCGGATGACAGCAAAGTGCCGCAAAAAGCCAACAAACCTTTCACCATGGGGGTAGTGGTAAAAGTGGGGGGGATTCCCTGGTTCAATGTGATGGAACAAGGCATTAAGGAAGAAGGCCAGGCGCTGGGTGTCAATGCCTGGCAAGTCGGGCCAACCACCGCAGATCCGGCAGAGCAAGTGCGCGCCATTGAAGACTTGATTGCCAAGAAAGTCGATGTCATTGGCGTGGTGCCTAATGATGCCAAAGTCCTGGAACCAGTGCTGAAACGGGCGCAAGAAGCCGGTATTAAAGTCATTACTCACGAATCGCCTGGGCAAATCAATGCCGATTGGGATTTTGAGTTGCTCGATACCCAAACCATGGGTGCTAACCATATGAAAGATATGGCGCAATGCATGGGTGAAGAAGGCAAATATGCCATGTTCGTCGGCAGCCTAACCGTACCATTGGTGAATGAGTGGGCAGATGCCGCCATTGCTTACCAGAAAGCGCATTATCCGAAGATGGTGCTGGTTGAAGACCGTTTCGGCGTTGCGGAGTCAGTGGATGATTCCATGCGTACTGCCAATGACTTGCTCTCTAAACATAAAGATCTAAAAGGCATTATGTCATTCGGCTCACAAGGCCCAATTGGTGCTGGCCGTGCCATTGATAAACGTAAGAAAAATGACACTACCTGCGTATTCGGCACATTTACCCCGGGCCAGGGTATCAAGCTGTTAGAAAAAGGAGCCATTGATGGTGGCTATATTTCTAACCCAATGGTTGCCGGTAAGGTGTTTGTGCAGGTGGCGACGGCCATGATGAACGGCGAGCCGATCAAAGACGGCGTCAAGCTGGGTGATATGGGCGAAATCAAAACTAAGGGGAATACCATCCTCAGTGATAACCCGGAAAAACTGGACATTGAAAACACCAAACGTCTGGTCAAGCTTGGTTTATAAGCAAAACGCTAACTAGCCAGTATCGCCGGGTGCTCACCTGCCCGGCTCTTATTTCGGCCCGTCGTGTTGGGCCGTTTTCCGGGGAACTGCACGATGACTTATATTTCTGATGCTGATAAAGAAGTGCCGCTTATCACGCTAAAAGAGCTATCAAAAAGCTTTGGCGGACATCAGGCACTTAAAAATATCACTCTGACGTTGAATAAAGGCGAAGTGCACTGTCTGGCCGGCGCCAATGGCTGCGGCAAAAGTACGCTAATAAAAACCATCAGTGGGGTCTATGCCCCTGATGATGGTAGTGAAATTATTATCGACGGTAAATCACACCCTCGTTTAACCCCAGATCGCGCCCGCGATTTAGGGGTGCAAGTTATCTATCAAGACTTGTCGCTGTTTCCTAATCTAACCGTGGCGGAAAACATTGCTTTCGAATACAACCTAAAAGGCTATTTTGGTTGGTTCAGCAAAGCCAAAATCAAACAGAAAGCGGGCCAGATTTTACAAGAATTGGCCTTTAGCATTGATCCTAATGCACTGGTGCAGAACCTCCCCATTGCTCAGCGTCAGCAAGTCGCTATCTGCCGCGCTCTGGTCGCTGATGCCCGCCTGGTCATTATGGATGAGCCGACCGCCTCTCTTACCCGCACAGAAGTGAACCAGTTATTGCGCACAGTGAATTACCTGCGCGACAAGAACATTACCGTGGTGTTTGTCAGCCACCGCCTGGATGAAGTGAAAGAAATTTCAGACCGGATCACCGTGATTAGGGATGGCGAGAAAGTGGGAACTTGGCAAGCCTCTGAGCTTTCTGTGGGGCGGATTACCGAGTTAATGACCGGCTTGACCATTACCCATGAGCAGAAATTACCGAATGCTGAGCTGGGCAAGGTGGTATTGCAGTTGGATAAGCTGTGTCGTAAAGGGCAGTTTGAGGATATTTCCTTTAGCTTACATCGCGGTGAAGTCTTAGGGCTATGCGGTTTGCTTGGCTCTGGGCGCACTGAATTGGCCCTAAGTCTGTTTGGTATCACTCGCCCGGATAGTGGCGAAATATCTATTGATGGCCATCCTGTTCATATCAAAAACAATACCCGAGCCATTGATTTGGGTATTGGTTATGTCTCTGAAGATCGCCTGACACTGGGGGCCGTGCTGCCGCAATCGGTCGCCGACAATATGATGCTGTCGATTCTGCAGCGTATCCGCACCCCGCTCTATCTCATTGATGAGGTTAAGAAAGAGGCTTTGGTGCAAGAGTGGGTAAAAGATTTAGACATTAAAGTCACCAATCCTGATAACCCGCTCTCGACCTTATCCGGGGGGAATCAGCAAAAAGTGGTATTGGCGAAATGGATCCTGACCAAACCTAAAGTTTTGATTCTTGACTCCCCCACCGTCGGGGTCGATATCGGTGCAAAAGACAGTATTTATAAGTTGATTCACCGCCTTTCTGGTGTCGGTATCTCGGTATTGCTTATCTCCGATGAGGTACCGGAAGCCTATTACAACTGTGACCGCATCCTGCATATGAAACAGGGGCGCATCGTCAATGAATTAATCCCGAATCAAATTACTGAACAACAGCTTGCGGAGGCCATCAATGCTTAATCTCAGCAAACTCAAACCGCAATCCGTTGAAGGGTGGCTGGCCTGGGTCATCGTCATTATGTTGGCCCTGTTCTCCCTGCTTAGCAGTGAATTTCTCTCCATCCAAAACTTGCTAGATCTGACCGAAAGCTATGCTGTCACCGGCGTTTTTGCCCTCGGTCTGTTCGTGGTGCTGGTCACTGGCGGTATTGATATCTCCTTTGCTGCCGTGGCCTCCGTGGTGCAATACGTGGTGGCATCCTTGCTACTCAATGATGTGATTGCCAGCCCGATATTGTGTCTGGTTATCGCTATCTCCATCGGTGTGCTGCTCGGGTTTGTTAATGCGGTACTGATTTACTACCTGAATATCGTTTCCATCATCATCACCATCAGTATGCAATCGCTGCTGTTTGGCATGCTGATGTGGATAACCAATGGCCACAGTATTTATGACTTACCGGACTGGTGGATAACTCAGCGCTCCATTCTGCCGTTTACCTTTAACGGCGAGAGTTACCAGATTGGTTTGCCATTGGTCATCATGCTCGCCATCGCCCTGCTCACTTGGGTGCTATTGAATAAAACCCACATTGGCCGTCAATTATATGCCGTCGGAGGCAGCCCAGAATCCGCCCGCCGTATCGGTATCCGCGTGTCACTCCTTTATCTGTTTGCCTATGGCTATTTGGGGGCAACAGCAGCAATCGGCGGCATGTTGCAGACCTACCGCATGAGTGAAGTGGTGCCGAGTGCCTTGGTGGGCGGTGAGTTGGATGTTCTGGCCGCAGCAGTCTTAGGCGGAGCCAGCTTGTCCGGCGGACGTGGCTCGGTGGTTGGCACACTGATGGGCGTCTTCCTGATTGGTATCTTGAAAAATGGCCTCAACCTGATCGGCGTTTCCAGTTACTTCGTCAACATTGTGATTGGCATGGTGATCATCGCCGCCATTTGCGTCACCCATTATAAGAAGCGCAAAGAAACTGACGTTGGCTTTGTCTGACAGGGGCATTTATGAAAAAGAATACATTTTTCCATCTCGACGGCACCATCTCCGGCTTGTTGGGTATTTGCTGTCTGGCAACACTGGCTTTCAGTCTGGCAATGCCCGGTCGTTTCTTTACTGAAAATACCTTTTTGAGTATCGCTTTCCAGCTACCGGAACTGGGGCTGCTGACCTTTGCCATGTTCGTCCCGATGCTCAGTGGCGGGCTAAACCTCTCCATCATTGGCACCGCTAACTTGACCGGCCTGTTTATGGCCTGGCTGCTTATCCAATATGTTCCGGCGGATGCCAGTACCACCACACAGCTGATGTGGCTGGTGCTGGCCCTGCTGGGCGCGGCAGTGATTGCCGTCATTATCGGCACCTTGACTGGGCTGATGATCTCCCGCATTGGTGCTCACCCCATTCTGGTAACACTGGGTAGTATGACCATTATTAGCGGTATTGGGGTTTATCTGACGAAAGGGGCGGCACTCAGCGGCATGCCGCCCATCGTGCGCAGCATGGGGTCAGAGGTGGTGATGGGCATTCCTATTCCGATGATTATTTTTATCGTCGCCTCACTCGTCCTGGCACTGTTACTTGGGAAAACACGGCTGGGTAAAACCATCTATATGTGCGGCAGCAATATCAATGCCACTTGGTTCAGCGGCATTCGCACGGATCGGGTGATGATAGCCATCTACTCCATCTCCAGCCTGTTATGTGTGCTGGCGGGCCTGATCATGATGTCGCGCTTTAACTCTGCGCGCATGGGATATGGCGACTCTTATCTATTACTTACCGTACTGGCCATTGTGCTGGGTGGCACCAATCCGTTCGGCGGTGTTGGGAAAGTCAGCCATGTGTTTTGTGCGCTGCTGGTATTACAGGTCATCGCCACCGGCCTAAGCCTCTTGGGTGTCAGTTTGCACTTCAATCTGGCGGTCTGGGGTATCACGCTTATCTTCGCTCTGGCCTTTAAGTTCTTCAAAGAGAAATGGAAATCCAAGCGAGCTATGAGAAATAACCGATTGAAACACTTGAATGCGATTGCAACAGGGAGAGCCAAATGACGCGAATTCATCCTTTGGGAATATATGAAAAAGCACTGCCTGCGGGAATCAGTTGGGTTGAAAAGCTGGCTGTAGCGAAATCCTGTGGCTTTGATTTTGTCGAGATGTCGGTGGATGAAAGCGACCAGCGGCTGGCACGTCTGGAATGGAGCCGCGAGGAGCGAATGGCCGTGATTAATGCTATCCAGCAGACGGGAGTCAGAATCCCCACCTTATGTCTGTCGGCACATCGTCGCTATCCCTTTGGTAGCCGTGACGCCGCCACCCGTGAGCAAGCGCGCACTATCATGTTGCAAGCTATTCGGCTGGCACAAGATCTGGGGATTCGGACCATTCAATTGGCGGGATATGACGTTTATTACGAACCACAAGATAGCGACACCATCAGCCGCTTTGAAGCAGGTATGGCGTGGGCCGCACAACAAGCCGCAGCAGCCCAAGTGATGTGCGCAGTAGAAATCATGGATACCCAGTTTATGAATTCCATCAGTAAGTGGAAAGCTTTGGACCGCAAAATTGGCTCGCCGTGGTTTACCGTATATCCCGACATCGGCAATCTTACTGCATGGGGCAATGAAGTCGATTCCGAGCTGGCAAGTGGTATCGATCGCATTGCCGCCATCCACCTGAAAGACACTTATGCCGTCACCGCCGATTGCCCGGGGCAATTTCGTGATGTGCCATTCGGTGAAGGCTGCGTCGACTTTGTTAATCTGTTTAAGACCTTGCGGCGTCTGAACTATCGCGGCACATTCTTGATAGAGATGTGGACCGAAAAATCAGCCGAGCCTTTGCTAGAAATCATCCATGCCCGCCACTGGATTGAAGACAAAATGCGTCTGGCTGGCTGGGGTAACGATGTTCTGCGAGCGGTACGCTAAGGAGCCATAATGAGCCACTATTTTCTCGGCATTGACCTTGGCGGCACGGTGACCAAAGCCGGGATTTACACCGCCGAAGGACGTGAAATTGCAGTTACTGAGCAGCCTTTGCCGGTGTTCAGCCCTCAAGCTGGGTTTTGTGAACGTGATATGGAGGCTTTATGGCAGGCGACTTGCCGGGTGATTCGCCAGACAATCAATGAGGCTCAACAACAGTCAGGGGTGCTGGCGGAACAAATCCGTGGTGTTAGTTTCTCCGCCCACGGCAAAGGGTTATATCTGGTGGATAAACAAGGCCAGCCGGTACGCCACGGCATTGTCTCCTCTGATTCCCGCGCGCTGGACTTAGTGAGCCGCTGGCAAAAAGAGGGCAAAGCCACTCAAGCTTATGCACTCAGTCTGCAACAACTGTGGCCGTCGCATCCGGCGGCCCTACTGCGCTGGCTCAAAGAGAATGAACCGGATAACTATCAGCGCAGCGGTTATGTGCTCATGGCCCATGACTATATTCGCTATCGCTTAACCGATGAGTTCACCATTGAAGAAACCAATATCTCCGGCAGCAATCTCTATAATCAATACAGTGGCGGCTTTGACCCACAACTGATGAAGATTTTCGCCATTGAAGAAGTAGCAGAGAAAACAGCACCCATCATCGGCTCTGCTGATTTAGCCGGTTATATCAGCGAACTGGCGGCGGATGCCTGTGGCTTAAAAGCGGGCACACCGGTATTCGGCGGCATGTTTGATGTGGTAGGTGCAGCATTAACCTCCGGTTTACATGACAGCCACCAGCTCAGTGCGGTGGCCGGAACCTGGTCAATTGCCACCCGGGTATTCGAGGCAGTGCAGCCGTCCGATTATCCTTATGTGTGGGGGAAATATTGCATCCCCGGCACTTATTTCGTCCACGAAGGCAGCCCTACATCAGCCAGTAATCTGGCTTGGTTTGTGAAACAATTTCTGCCAGATATTGCCGGTGGCTATCAAACCCTCAACCACTGGGCAGCATTGGGCTATGAAAAATCGCAAGATATTCTGTTCTTCCCGTGGCTGTATGGTTCTAATCACAGTGCCAATCTCAGTGGCGGCCTGCTAGGCCTCAGTGGCCACCATACTCTGGAGGATATTGTCTATGCGATTTATCAGGGGATTGTCTTTTCGCACCTGCTGCATCAGGACAAGATCCTCGCGTTAGAGCCGGGCACCGACTGCCTTCGCTTTACCGGTGGCCCAACCCACTCAACCATCTGGATGCAAATGTTCTGCGACGCCAGTAATTTACCATTGGAAATAGTCGATATTCAGCAATCTGGTTGCCGGGCCGCCGCCCTGTGCGCAGCTGTAGGAAGTGGTTATTACAGCGGATTTTCAGAGGCGATTCTTGCCAGCCCACCGCCGATGACTCGCTTGTTACCTAATGCTGAAAAGCATCAGATACTCAGAGCCCGTTTTGACAAATTCAAGCGCATCGCCGAAGCCTTAAGCACGGTAATGTAGCAGTTTAATATGCAGGATTTAGCGGTAAGAAGCCCGCTTACAGCAGAGTTATCTGCTGGCGGTCGGCCAGTGTCCCACCATCATGCTGTCAGAGCCATCGATAAGTGCGGAAAATGAGATCCACCCTTTATAAAGAGGGTGGGGCCGTCGCTTAAGTCAGACAATCTATAGTAAAATCATCGTTAAAAATAGATAGGCTGGATTTGCTATACCCAGAATAATTCGAATTGCAGGAAAGCGGCAAGCGCAGGCCCGAAGGGTGATTGAGTGCAGCCAACGCCCATGCAGTTGGTGTATGAAGGGTAAAATGCTTGTTTCTGTTATCGAACGCTTTCGCTAACTGCTGTTGAATGTGAGAAAAATATGTCAAACAAACCGTTCCACTATCAGGATCCCTTCCCGCTAAAGGAAGACGATACTGAGTATTACCTTGTCAGTAATAATCATGTCTCGGTTGCACAGTTTGAAGGCCACGACATTCTCAAAGTCGAGCCAGAAGCCCTGACTCTCCTTGCCCAACATGCTTTCCACGACGCCTCATTCCTGCTCCGCCCCGCCCATCAAAAGCAAGTCGCCGCTATTTTGGATGACCCGGAAGCGAGCGAAAACGACAAATATGTGGCTCTGCAATTCCTGCGCAATTCCGAAATCTCTGCCAAGGGGATTTTACCGACCTGTCAGGATACCGGCACTGCCATTATTGTAGGCAAAAAAGGTCAGCGCGTTTGGACCGGCGGGAATGATGCTGAGGCACTGTCTCGCGGCGTGTATAACACCTTTATTGAAGATAACCTGCGCTATTCGCAAAATGCCGCGCTGGATATGTATAAAGAGGTGAACACCGGCACCAACCTGCCAGCACAGATTGATTTGTACAGTACCGAAGGTGAGGATTACAAATTCCTGTTCGTCACCAAAGGCGGCGGCTCCGCTAACAAAACCTATCTGTATCAAGAAACCAAGGCGCTGCTGTCACCGGGTAAGTTGAAAGACTATCTGGTTGAGAAAATGCGCACCTTGGGTACCGCGGCCTGCCCGCCATACCACATCGCCTTTGTTATTGGCGGCACCTCCGCTGAAAGCACCCTGAAAACAGTGAAGCTGGCCTCAACCAAGTATTACGATGGTTTGCCAACTGAGGGGAATGAGCACGGGCAAGCTTTCCGTGACATTCAACTGGAGCAAGAATTGCTGGCAGCCGCACAAGACTTAGGTCTGGGCGCGCAGTTCGGCGGCAAATACTTTGCTCATGATGTCCGAGTGGTGCGGCTACCTCGCCATGGCGCTTCTTGCCCGGTGGGGATGGGGGTTTCCTGCTCAGCCGACCGCAATATCAAAGGCAAAATCAACCGCAAAGGTATCTGGCTGGAAAAACTGGAGCAAAATCCGGGGAAATATATTCCTGAGCATTTGCGCCACAGCACAGAAGGCAAAGTGGTTAAAATCGACCTTAACCGCCCAATGCCAGAGATTTTAAAAGAGCTGTCGCAGTATCCGGTATCTACCCGGCTGTCACTGAGCGGCACTATTATTGTTGGCCGTGATATTGCCCATGCCAAATTGAAAGAGCGGCTGGACAACGGCGAAGGACTGCCGCAGTACATTAAAGACCATCCAATCTACTATGCTGGCCCGGCCAAAACCCCTGAAGGTTATGCTTCTGGTTCGCTCGGGCCAACCACGGCGGGTCGTATGGATTCTTACGTGGACCTGCTGCAATCCCACGGCGGCAGCATGATCATGCTGGCAAAAGGTAACCGTAGCCAACAAGTGACCGACGCCTGTCACAAACACGGCGGCTTCTATCTGGGCAGTATCGGTGGTCCGGCCGCAGTATTGGCGCAAAACAGCATTAAGAGCCTGGAATGTGTGGAATATCCTGAACTGGGGATGGAAGCCATCTGGAAGATTGAAGTAGAAGATTTCCCGGCCTTTATCTTGGTTGATGATAAAGGTAATGATTTCTTCCAACAGATTCAGGCAGCAAAATGTAATCGCTGCGGTTAACTTCGTTTTTCAGCCCCGGTGACACCACCGGGGTCTGTTATCTGCTAAATTCTGTCTCGCTGCGGTGTTTTTCATCCTTTATTGCTGAATGGTTTTTAAGCACTCTGCTGGTGCAATTTATTAACCTCGCCACAAGATTGTGGTGGGAGTCTTTCCATTATCCTGCTAAAAATCTCCGCTTTATTATTACTCATCAATAGTTAGCCGTTGCGGTCTGGCGTCAGATAAATGGGCCATTTTCGTGCAATGAAAAGCCCTAATTTAGTGCAATGATTTTCAGTTTTACTATTTGATTTTTATTGAAAATTCTTCGTTGACAATCAGTCCGAATGCTTTTTATAGTGACCCTGACTTCTCCGCAAGAACGCCAACGTTGTCGGCTTGTGGTTATGGCAATAGAGCCCTCGCAAATGTCATCTGACTTTGCTGGGCTTTTTTTTTGGCTTTTTTTCAGACCCACTTTTTTAACCAATGCCAGGGGTATTCACTTATGTCTAGAATAAAATGGTCCAGAATAAAATGTCATTCCACCGCGCTCTCTATCGCGTTGAGCGCTGCACTTGCCGTGAGCTATTCAGGAATGGCGACAGCGGCAGAAAAACCAGTGAAAATTGGCTTGCTGGAAGATGCATCCGGTAATTTTGCTTTGCCGGTTATCCCCAAGATTCATGCAACAGAGCTGGCTGTAGAAGAAATTAATGCTAAAGGTGGCATACTCGGACGCCCCATCGAGCTGGTCAAATACGATACGCAATCCGATAACACCCGCTTCCAACAAATGGCTCGGCGCTTAATTAAAAATGACAAAGTGGATGTGATATTCGGGGCTTTCTCCAGTGCCTCGCGTGAAGCTATCCGCCCAATTATGGATCGCGAAAAGCAGCTCTATTGGTATAACAATCAGTATGAAGGCGGCGTGTGTGACTCTAATGTTTTCGTCACTGGCGCAGTCCCTGAGCAGCAGTTCTCAACCTTGATTCCGTGGATGATGGAGAAGTACGGCAAAAAAGTTTACACCATTGCCGCCGACTATAACTTCGGGCAAATCTCTGCCGAATGGGTACGCAAAATTGTTGAAGAGCATGGCGGCACCATGGTGGGCGAAGAGTTTATCCCACTGAGTGTTTCGCAATTCGGTCAAACCATTCAAAACATCCAGAAAGCCAAACCTGACTTCGTGATGACCTTGCTGGTCGGGGCAAACCAATCCTCCTATTACGAGCAGCAAGCCGCGGCCAAACTGAACTTGCCAATGGGCAGTTCGGTCAATGTCGGCCAAGCTTATGAGCACAAACGCTTCAAAGCACCGGCACTGAAAGATATGTATATCACCGCTAACTACATCGAAGAAGTAGATAGCCCAGCCAGTAATGATTTCAAACAGCGTTTCCACGCTAAATTCCCGAACGAGCCTTACATTAATCAGGAAGCCGCCAATGCCTATGATGCCGTCTATCTGTACAAAGCGGCGGTCGAGAAAGCGGGTAGCACTGATATGGATGCTGTACGTAAGTCACTGGAAAGCGGCGACATCTGCACCGATGGCCCCTCTGGCAAAGTCTGTATTGATCCGAAAAGTCACCATTTGAGCCACACCATCTATCTGGCGCATGTGAAAGATGACCACTCAATCGAGATCCCCAAAGTGTGGAGCGATATCAAGCCTTATTGGTTAGGTGAAGCCGGCTGCGATTTACCGGTTAAACCTGATAACAGCCAATACACCCCTTCTTCACCACCGAAAAAAGCCTAAATCGAGCTTCTTGGTAGGGAAGTGACCGTCAGTGGCGGGCTTCCCTGTGTTATCCATTTTCAATGGTGTCAATCAGGACACCGGGGATTGCCAAACGATGTTAACGCTATCCTTTCTCTATTCGGTGATTTATCAGTTTGGCGATAACTTCGCCTATCTGGTGCTGGCAGCACTGGGACTGGCGGTTATCTTTGGCATGATGGGCGTGATAAATCTGGCACATGGCGAGTTCATTATGTGTGGGGCTTACGTCACCATTCTGATGAATAAAGCAGGTTTGCCACTGCCCTTTGCCATGCTAGCCGGTACCTTGGCTGCCGCATTCTTCGGCGGGGTGGTGGAGCGCTTGGTAGTGCGCCATCTATATGGTCGCTTATATGATTCAGTGGTGGCTACTTGGGCTATCAGCCTGATTGTGCAGCAAAGTATGCTGCTGATCGCCGGGCCGTCACTGGAAGGGTTGTCGACGCCTTTCGGCTCTTTCATTCTCGGCGAATACTCGTTTGCCACCTATCGCGCACTGCTGCCTTTCTTCGCAATTGCCATCTTAATGGTGCTCTATTGGCTGTTCTTCCACACCAATTATGGTGTCTGCGCCAGAGCCACGATTCAAAACGCTCGCATGGCATCCTGTTTGGGACTGGAAACGGACCGCATTTACACACTGACATTTGCACTGGGTGCCGGGCTGGCCGGACTGGCGGGGGCAATTTATGCCCCAACATTGACCGCCGTCCCCACCATGGGCAGCAGTTTTATTGTGCAAGCCTTTGTTTCTGTGGTTGTCGGTGGCGCAAATGTTCTGGTTGGCACTATTCCTGCAGCAATTGCACTGGGTGCCATACAAACCGGGCTGAACTCTTGGTATGGGCAACTGGCCGGGCAAATTGGTTTGCTGGTCACCGCCGTACTGGTTATTCGCTTGCTGCCGAATGGTGTTGGCAGCCTGTTTACCCGTAACCGCTAGGAGCCGCATGTGACAATGACTTCTCTTAATCTATCGACGGCGAGCGCCAAAAAAGGCCCGCCATCCACTACTCGACGGGTCGCACTGTTGGTGATTGTGGGCGCACTGGCCCTGCCGCTGGTAGTCGATAGCGCCATGATCGGCGACTTTTCTTACTTCTTGTTATGGACATTCTGCGCCATCGGGTTAGCGGCAATGTGGGGGCATGGCGGCATTTTATCGTTCGGCCAGACCGCGTTCTTTGGCCTTGCCGGCTACACCTACGGCGTGATGACCCTGAATTTTGGTGATGGGGTGCTCTCCACGTGGTCTGGCTTAATAGTGGCGCTGCTGGTGGCCGCCGCCGTAGCTGCCGCACTGGGTTATTTGATGTTTTACGGCGGGGTAACCGGCATTTTCATCGGCATCGTGACCTTGTCTTTCACTCTGGTGCTGGAAACCTTTATGTCACAAACCGCAGGCCCGCACTGGGCTATCGGTAGCGCGCGACTGAATGGTTTTAATGGCATGTCAGGGATGCCGCCCCTGTCTCTCCCTGGGTTTGGTGGCGAACGGCTGACACTGGAGGGCAATGCATTCTATTACCTGATTATCGTGCTGCTGGCCGGGGTTTATTGGGGAGTGCGGCGCTTATTGCGCTCTAATTTTGGTCTGACGCTGGCCTCTATTCGTGAGAACCCACGGCGGGCCGAAATGCTGGGGATTGATATCCGCCGCTACCAATTACTGGTGTTCGTGCTCGGCGGCGTGCTCTCCGGGTTATCCGGCGCACTTTATACCCTGTGGGGCTCTTACATCACGCCATCGTCCATGGGGCTGACCGCGGCGGCAATGCCGGTTATCTGGGTGGCAACCGCCGGGCGTAAAAATATTTTTGGCACCGTGGTCATCACGGCGCTGCTGGTGTGGTTATCCCAATGGTTGGCTATTTATGGCAGCGAATACGCCATGATTTTACTCGGTGCCATTCTGCTGTTTGTGGTACTGGCCGCACCTAATGGCTTATTGCCGTGGTTGGCGGAGAAAATCACCCGCTTGGCTGCAGCACGCCAGAAGCGAGGAGAGCCACTATGAATCAGCTATCAGAAGAATTGATCCTCGAAACCCGTGGGTTAAGCAAACGCTTTGGTGGCATTCAGGTTATCAATCAGGTGGATTTGCAAATTCGTCGTGGCGAGGTGCGCTGTGTTATTGGCCCTAACGGGGCCGGTAAAAGTACCTTTTTCAAATTGCTCACCGGTGAACATACCCCCAGCGCTGGAGATATTCGTTTCTTCAATCAACGGCTGAATACATTAGCTCCTTTCCAGCGTATTCGGATGGGCATGAGCATTAAATTTCAGATTCCCGGCATCTTTCCAGAACTGACGGTTGAGCAGCATTTGCAACTGTCTCTCAGCCACTTACGCCCGGAGGTTCGTTCACAGGCGGCCAGTGTCGATGAGTTATTAGAGCGCTTTAAGCTCACCACTGAATACCATCAGTTGGCCGGTAACTTGTCTCACGGCAAGAAACAGTGGCTGGAAATTGCTATGGCGGTGTCACTTCGCCCTACCCTGCTGATGCTTGATGAACCAGTGGCCGGTTTATCTATCGACGAAACCTATCTGACGGGTGAGCTAATCAAACAGATGCAAAGCGACGGTTTGACACTGATGGTGGTGGAGCACGACATGACATTTGTGCGCCAGATTGCCTCGCAGGTCACGGTGCTGCATGGCGGGCATGTTTTTGCTGATGGCCATGCCGCCGAAGTGCTGGCGCGCGAGGATGTGGCGGATATCTATTTGGGGAAAGCGGTATGACTAGCGTGGTGTTACAAATAGACGGCCTGACTGGCGGTTACGGCGGCGGGCAAGTGCTCAATGGCGTCACATTGCAGCTGCATGCGGCAGAAGTTTTGGGCTTGATTGGCCGAAATGGCGTGGGCAAAACCACCTTGATGCGCACCTTAATTGGGGCGGTGCCTGCCAAACAAGGCAGCATTTTGTTAGGCGAAATTGACATCACAAATGCATCACCGCAGCGCCGTGCTCGCCTAGGTATTGGCTATGTGCCACAAGGGCGTGAAGTGTTCGCGGGCCTGACTGTGGCCGAGAACCTGCAAGTCGGAATGCAGTTTGTGCGTGAGCACCGCGAGTTCGCCAAAGACTTGCTTGAGCGAGTGCTGGATTACTTCCCGATTTTACGCCAAAGACTCAAACAAAAAGCCGGCACCATGAGTGGTGGCGAGCAGCAACAGCTGGCTATCGCCAGAGCTTTGGTAGGATCGCCCAAAGTATTACTGCTGGATGAACCCTCTGAAGGTGTTCAGCCCTCAATCGTCAACATCATCGCCGATACCTTGGTACGAATTGCTCGCGAGCTGCATGTGGCGGTGATTCTGGTGGAACAGGATATCGCGATGATCCAGCGAGCCGCGCAACGTTGCAGCGTAATGGATAAGGGTCAGGTGGTCGACACCCTGACACAACAACAGCTTTCCGATGATCTTTTAATGCGCCGCCATCTGGCACTGTAACCAGATGCCACGACTGCGCAGCTACCCTTACGACATGGAGAATTGCTAATGAAATGGCTGGAAGAATCAATCATGGTCAAACGTGGTGTGGGTGCCGGACGTAAACCGGTGACTCACCATCTGACGGAAGAGATGCAGAAAGAGTTCCATTACACCATCGGCCCTTACTCAACCCCGGTATTGACCATTGAACCCGGAGACCGAGTCATTGTGGACACCCGCGACGCCTTCGAAGGGGCCATCAACTCAGAGCAAGATATTCCGAGCCAACTGTTAAAAATGCCATTTCTCAACCCACAAAATGGCCCCATTATGGTCAATGGTGCCGAAAAAGGGGATGTGATTGCGGTATATATCGAATCCATGCTGCCGCGTGGCGTCAATCCGCACGGCATCTGCGCCATGATCCCGCATTTTGGTGGGCTGACCGGAACAGACCTGACCGCCATGCTGAATGACCCACTGCCAGAAAAAGTACGCATGATTAAGCTCGATAGCGAAAAGGTCTACTGGAGCGAGCGCCATACCCTGCCCTACAAACCCCATATTGGCACGTTGAGTGTCTCGCCAGAGATTGACTCCATCAACTCGCTGACCCCGGATAACCATGGCGGAAATATGGACGTGCCGGATATCGGGCCGGGCAGTATTACTTATCTGCCGGTACGCGCCCCCGGCGGCCGCCTATTTATTGGTGATGCCCATGCTTGCCAAGGGGACGGGGAAATCTGTGGCACCGCGGTGGAGTTCGCCTCCATAACCACCATCAAAGTGGATTTGATTAAGAACTGGCAGCTCTCCTGGCCACGGATGGAAAACGCAGAAACCATCATGAGCATTGGCAGCGCACGCCCATTGGAAGATGCCACCCGCATTGCTTACCGTGACCTGATTTACTGGCTGGTGGCCGATTTTGGCTTTGAGCAATGGGATGCCTACATGCTACTAAGCCAGTGCGGCAAAGTGCGGTTGGGTAATATGGTTGACCCGAAATACACCGTCGGCGCCATGCTAAATAAAGAACTGTTAGCGCAATAATTCTTGCCCCCGGCGCAGGTCGGGGTGTTTTTCGCGTTCGCTCAATCGCCATATTCAAATGGCATAAGCAGGTGCATATGGATTCAGAGACACCCGTCAATATTGGCTTACTGTACTCCTTCAGTGGCGTGACAGCGGCACAAGAACTGTCGCAATGGCGCGGAGCGACACAGGCTATTGCTGAAATTAACCAAAATGGCGGTATCAACGGTAGGTTGCTGAATGCTATCCATTTTGATCCACAATCCGACGATGCCCAGTTCCGTGCACTGGCTGAGCAATTGATTGTTGAACATGAAGTTAATGTGATTTTTGGCGGTTACACTTCCAGTAGCCGCAAAGCTATGTCACCGGTGGTGGAAAAATATCGTCGGCTGCTGTTCTACTCGCAACTGTATGAAGGTTTTGAGTTTTCCGAGAATATTTTCTATGGCGGTGCAGCCCCTAATCAGAACTGCGTACAGTTGGCTGACTATCTTACGGGTCAGTTTGGTGCGCGGGTTTATCTGATTGGCTCTCGCTACATTTACCCTTATGAATGCAATCGCAATATGCAGGAGTTGATTCTGCAACGCCACGATGGCGCAGTAATTGGCGAGCGCTATCTTGATCTGAATGCGCCTTATGAAGCTTTCCTTCCGATCATTGAGGAGATCGCGAAAAAGCAGCCAGACTTTATTTTCAGTACCGTGGTCGGGCAAACCGTGCCCTTTTTGTATCAAGCTTATCAAGCCGCGGGCTTAGATCCCGCCCGTATGCCGATTGGTAGCCTGAATACCTCAGAAACCGAGGTTGCCATTATGGGGGCGGAAGTGGCACAGGGCCATTTCAGTTCCGCGCCCTATTTCCAAAGCATTGCCAGTAAAGCGAATCAGTCGGCACTCAAGCAATTCCACCAACAATTCGGGCCGGAATTCACCACCGATATGAATTGGGAAGCCACTTACAGTCAGGTGCATCTGTTCGCCAAAGCCATGGCAGAATGTGGCAGTGACCACATCTATCCACTGTCAGCCGCCCTGCGCGGCAGCCAGTTTGATGCCCCACAAGGCCGCATTCGTATTGACCCACTGAATCAACATACCGGGCTATATCCACGCATTGGTATGGCGAATGAAAGTGGGCAATTTACCATCATGCAGGAATCTCGCCGTATCGTCGAACCCGACCCTTACATGACTAATCAGATTCAAGGCGATTGGGTCACCAAACTCACGACAGTGGGGTATCCACATGCGACCTAGCGATAGCCGAATCAGTGCGACGGCCCTGTTACTGAGTCGCGGGGTCCGCTGTGTGGTGTTACACCCTGATGATGACGACGGTGAAACACTGACGAATCATTTACGCCGTATGGGCTTTAAAGTTCAGGCTTTCTGGCCAATCCCCGAACAACTGCCTGCAGATACTGACCTGATTTTCTATGCGTTACAGTCAGATAACCCCGAGCCGGACGTGTCATGGCTCGACCACCATAAGCATGCCCTGATCGCCGTGATTGCTTATGAGAACCCGACATTCATTGATCAGGCTCTTAACATGGGGGCCGGTAGCACCATCACCACCCCCATCCGAGCCTCAGGTTTGCTGTCAGCCATGGTGCTTGCTTTGCATCATGCCCAACAGCAGCGGCAGATGAGCGCCCAAATTGAGCGGCTGGAAAAAAAAGTGCTGGGGATCCGCCAAGTCAGTGAAGCTAAAGCCATTCTGATGCGAATGCACAGCATTGGCGAAGAGCAGGCCTATGAGATTTTGCGCCATCAGGCGATGGATAAACGTATTACCGTCGAAGAGATCTCATGCGCATTGATTCAGGCCAATGACATTCTTTCCTGGACGACACCGACAGCAGCCAATAACCGGAAGAACTGAATTTTAATTGCCGAGGAACCCTTCGAGCATAACAGTCATTATTTGTGAGGATAATCATGCCAATAGCTCCCTTTCTTGCCGCCGCAGTTCAGTTTGAACCCTTGATGTTTGCCAAAGAGGCCAATGTGCGTCAGTTACTGACATTAGTTGAGCAAGCGGCACAAAAAGGGGCGCGCCTGATTACCACACCAGAAATGGCCACCACGGGTTACTGCTGGTTTGACCGGCAGGAAATCGCCCCCATGGTAGAAACCGTCCCCGGTGATAGCACCGCTCGCTTTGCTGAACTGGCGCAACGTTATCAATGTTATATCGTGTTGGGGATGCCAGAAGTGGACCCGCAAACCGGCCTCTATTACAACAGTGCCGTATTAATCGGGCCACAGGGTGTGATTGGCTGCCATCGCAAAAGCCATCCCTATATTTCAGAACCTAAATGGGCTGCCGCCGGTGATGTCGGGCATCAGGTTTTTGATACCCCACTGGGGCGCATTGGCATGCTGGTCTGTATGGATATTCACTTCCCCGAAACCGCCCGTTTACTGGCGCTGGAGGGGGTTGATGTCATTTGTCACATCAGTAACTGGCTGGCCGAGCGCACGCCCGCCCCTTACTGGATCAGCCGGGCGATGGAAAATGGCTGCTACCTGCTGGAAAGCAATCGCTGGGGGCTAGAGCGAGGTGTGCAATTCAGTGGCGGCAGTTGCGTTATTGAACCTGATGGCAATATTGCTGCCGTCGTCGATGGCGGAGATGGTATTGCCTATGCCGAGATTGATATCAGCCGGAGCCGACAACGTCAGGTGCTGGGTGAGCCGGTGTTTGAACAACGCCGACCTGACTATTATCACTCACTCTTGAGTGACAGTTTTTTATGGAATCCACAAGATTTCTTTGGGCTTTACGGGCAACAACCTTTACCACCGGGCAAACAGAGTCGTATCACCGTCGCGCAATTCTCCTCCACTGAGCGGATGGATGACAATTTGGCGACCATAATGGCTATGACCGAAGAAGCCGTGCTTCAGCAAGGCAGTGAATTTATTGTGTTCCCTGAATTAGCGCTAACTGGCTACCTCGCAGGTGCGGCACATGCGCAAACACTGGAAAGCCCCGCAGTACAGGCATTAACTCGTTTATCCATGAAATTGCGCGTGTATCTGGTGGTAGGTATGGCCGAGAAACAGCCGGATAAAAACTATAACACTCAGGTTCTGTTTGGCCCGGAGGGAATCATTGGCAGCTATCGGCAAATACATCTTTCTCAGACCCAGCAACAGTGGGCCAGTGCTGGGGAGCAGTGGCGGGTATTTGATACAGCACTGGGGCGAGTTGGATTGCTGTCAGGCCATGATGCCATACTGCCGGAATCAGCACGGATTCTGGCACTGATGGGATGCGATATTATTGCCTGCTCAGCCGCTGTAGCTGCGGGCTTTACTGGCGCGCATCAGGGCAGCACGGTGTTGCAAAATTACCCCATCCCGACCGGAGCTGATCCGCTTCACTGGCACTTATTCAGAACCCGTGCAGGGGAAAATAACCTGTATCTGGCTTTTGCCAATGCCGTCGATAGCACTCATGAGCAGGGGGGATACAGCGGCATATTCGGGCCTGAAACTTTCGCCTTCCCACGACAAGAACAGTTGCTATGGCAAGAATCCCAAACAGTGACGCAAACCATTGATACCCGTTCTCTGGTGGGCAGTCCTTACCCCACCAATGTCGTGCGCCGTAAAGATCTGGTCAGCATGCGCCAGCCGCATCACTACAAACCACTACTGAATTAATCCCCGCCCCCTGATATAACCCGGTCAAATAGGGCCGGATTATATCTTCCACACCACATTTCTGCACATATGTGCAAAACCCACATTATCACGCAAAATAAAAATGTGATCGAAATCCAAAATTTGTCCTGAATAAAGTGGGTTAACACAAAAACCACTTTTCTATTTATTTAATACAAATCAAACCATTAAAGATATATGCACACTTGTGCGTTATCTACGGTTAATTTCGACGTGGGAATTAGATGATTATGACAGAATGGCGAGCTGATTCATTATTTCGTGCTTTTGACTTAAAAAATGGAAAGTGATTATATCAAGCCATAGATAATTTAATGACATTTGCACAAATGTGCAAGAGGCTGAAATGGAAAAGAACGATGACCTACGCCTGATGGTGAAAATTGCACAAATGTATTACGAGCAAAATTTCACCCAAGCAGAAATAGCGCGGGCACTGGGAATTTACCGAACCAGTATCAGCCGGATGCTAAAAAAAGTGCGCGAACAAGGTATTGTCACTATTTCAATCAACTACAACTATAACGAGAATTTGTTGCTGGAGCAGCAGTTGAAATCGCGCTTTAAATTACGTGAAGCAATTGTGGTTTCTTCAGAACAAGACCAATCGCCAGAACATCAACTGATTTTAATGGCAAAACAGTGTGGCGCACTGCTTAATCGAATTATTGAAAATGGCGATATTCTGGGTTTCTCTTGGGGCAGTGCTATCGCCACGCTGGTTGAGCAAATGGATACATCACCAGTGTCGCGCCAACTGACTTGTATCCCGATGGTTGGCGGCCCGTCAGGGAAATTAGAAAGCCGCTTTCATGTCAATACTCTGGTCTACAGCGCCGCCATGAAATTAAAAGGAGAGTCACTGCTGATCGATTTCCCGGCCATTCTGGAAGAGAGTGCTATCCGTGATGGTATTGTGCAATCTCAGCATTATCAGGCCATTGCAGACTATTGGCAGCGGCTGGATATCGCCATATTCGGCATTGGTTCACCGAATATTTCGGGCAACTCTACCTGGCGAGCTTTTTACGGCAGTGATGTAATTGAGCACTTTAATGACCGACAGGTTGCAGGTGATATTTGCTCACGTTTTTATGATTTACAGGGTAATCCGGTGGAAACCTATATCTCGGATAAAACGATTACCATTCAATTAGACAAAATTAAGCAAGCTCGTTATTCCATTGGAATTGCCCACTCCCACGAAAAAATCAGCGGGATTATTGGCGCCATCAAAGGAAAATATATTAATAGCCTGGTGACCACCAAAGAGACAGCTGAGGAGATACTTAAAATAACGGCATAAACCATAAATGAGTATCAATGACTAGATAAGATGTGGGTAAGATTATTTCAATAAAAAACTAATTTTACCCTGATATCAAATAACAGTTTACGAAATCACACGTTGCAGTGTGTGGCTGAGTATTATCCAAATTTAGATAGACAGGGAAATGTAATAACAGGAGGCAAAATGGTTAAGGTTATTTTTTGTGCTCACGGTGATTTAGCCGTTTCAATGCTGAACTCCGTCAATATGGTGTATGGCGAAACACAGAATATTACTCCGCTGCTATTTAATCGTGGTGAAAATGCCGAGAACTTAGTCGAGAAAATGCAAGATGTGATGGCAAAGAGTGACAATAGTTCTTGGTTAATTGCAGTGGATTTACAAGGTGGTAGTCCTTATAACGCTGCGGCTCGCCTGGCATTCGGTAACAACCATATTCAGGTCATCAGTGGGTTATCACTGCCATTGGCGCTAGAAATTGCCGATAACCAACAAACTATGGCGGCGGAAGAACTCACGGATTATTTACTCGACATTGGTACACAGTGCGTGCAGTCATTCCGACACCAACAATGCAATGAAGAAGAAGAGGCCGACTTTATATGAAAATCAATCTGGCAAGAATTGACGACCGGCTGATTCATGGTCAGGTCACCACGGTATGGGCGAAAGAAGCCAAAGCCGGACGTATTATCATCTGTAGCGATGAAGTTTATAACGATGAAATCCGAAAAACGTTATTAAAACAAGCTGCGCCACCGGGAATTAAAGTGAATGTCGTTAATATAGAAAAAGCTGTGGCGGTTTATCACAACCCGAACTATGCCAATGACACTGTATTTTATTTATTTACTAACCCGACAGACGTTTTACGCTTGGTCGACCAAGGGGTAAAAATTGATGTCATTAATATTGGCGGCATGGCCTTTAAACAAGGGAAAACGCAATTAACCAAAGCGGTTTCGGTTGATCAGGACGATATTAATGCTTTTTATGCATTAGGTGAACGTGGCGTTCATTTAGATTTACGGGTAGTCACTTCTGACCCTCAGGTGGATGTGATTAAAAAATTACGCGAGCTGGAGTCTAAATAACGACACCTAACTTGATAAATAAATAATAACCCAGGCTTTATTAAACATTTAAATCCGATTACTTAACCTGGACAGAAAACCATTCTTATCGCGCACAACGTGAGAGGTTTTATATCGTCCAAAGAGGTCACCATGGAAATAAGTTTAGTACAGATAATCTTAATATTTATTTTCGCCTGTATTGCCGGTATGGGAAGTGTGCTGGATGAGTTTCAAACTCACCGGCCATTAATCGCCTGTACTATCACCGGGTTGATCCTCGGTGATATGACCACTGGCGTTATTCTCGGCGGTACGTTGGAGTTAATCGCCTTGGGCTGGATGAACGTCGGGGCCGCGCAATCCCCAGACTCCGCGCTCGCCAGTATTATTTCCACCATTCTGGTCATTGTCGGCCATCAAAATATTGCCACAGGTATTGCCATTGCCCTACCTGTCGCGGCGGCAGGCCAAGTACTGACCGTCTTTGCCCGTACTATCACCGTCGTTTTCCAACATGCCGCAGATAAGTACGCAGAAAAAGCCAATTTTGCCATGATCGATTTAATGCATGTTTCGGCATTACTGGTTCAGGCATTGCGGGTAGCCATACCGGTACTGATTGTCTCCATCTTTGTCAGCGCCGATACCGTCAGCCATATGCTCAGTGCCATCCCTACCGTCGTCACCCATGGGTTACAAATTGCCGGTGGATTTATCGTGGTCGTCGGTTACGCCATGGTGCTCAACATGATGGGCGTGAAGTACCTGATGCCCTTCTTCTTCCTCGGTTTTATTGTCGGGGGTTACCTCGGTTTCAGCCTACTCGCCTTCGGTGGCATCGGCCTGATTATTGCCCTGCTGTATATCCAGTTAAACCCGCTTTATCAGAAACCGGCGGCTCCTGTAGCGCAGGCCAGCCAAGCCAAACTCGATGAATTAGAAGATTAGGAGACGCCGAAATGACCAAATTAAACAAACAATTAACCCGGTCTGATCTGTTTAAAATGTTTTTACGCAGTAACTTGCAGCAGGCCTCTTTTAACTATGAACGTATCCATGGCCTTGGTTTCTGCTATGACATGGTGCCAGCAATTAAGCGCTTATATCCGCTGAAAGAAGATCAAATTGCCGCCTTAAAACGTCATTTAGTGTTCTTCAACACCACCCCTGCCGTTTGTGGCCCGGTTATCGGTGTGACGGCGGCGATGGAAGAGGCGCGCGCCAATGGCGCTGATATTGATGAAGGGGCGATCAATAGCCTGAAAGTCGGGCTGATGGGGCCACTGGCTGGGGTCGGTGATCCGCTAATTTGGGGAACCTTGCGCCCAATCACCGCCGCCTTGGGCGCATCGCTGGCACTGAATGGCAATGTGCTGGGGCCGATTCTATTCTTCCTGTCATTTAACTCTGTCCGTCTGGCGCTGAAATGGTTCGGCCTGCAATACGGTTTCGTTAAAGGGATCAATATCGTCAAAGATCTTGGCGGTAACTTACTGCAAAAACTGACCGAAGGCGCTTCGATTCTGGGCTTGTTTATCATGGGGGTTTTGGTCACCAAATGGACCAGCATCAATGTGCCGCTGGTGATATCAAAAACACCGGGCCACGACGGTGCCACCGTGACGATGACGGTACAAAACATTCTTGATCAACTGTGCCCCGGCCTACTGGCACTGGGATTAACCCTGCTAATGATGCGCTTGCTCAAGCGAAAAATTAATCCTATCTGGCTCATTTTCTCCCTGTTTGGCCTCGGAATTGTAGGCTCATGGCTTGGCATTCTGGCTTGATTTAATGCCAGGGAGTTTTTTTATTCGACCGGCTGTTTTTATATTTAAAAAATATTGAGGTGGTTCCGCATGAAAACTAAAGCACTACGTTTATATGGCAAAAATGACCTGCGTCTGGAAAGTTTCACCTTACCGGAAATAGGCGACGATGAAATTCTGGCAACCGTCGTGACTGACAGTATTTGCCTCTCTTCATGGAAAGAAGCCAATCTGGGGGCGGAACATAAAAAAGTGCCCGATAATGTGGCGGAGAATCCCATTATTATTGGTCATGAATTTTGCGGCGATATCCTGCAAGTGGGTAAGAAATGGCAGCATAAATTTAAACCCGGTAGCCGTTATGTGATTCAGGCCAATTTGCAATTACCTGACCGCCCTGACTGCCCCGGATATTCTTTCCCTTATGTCGGGGGAGAAGCCACCCATGTGGTTATTCCTAACGAAGTGATGGAGCAAGACTGTTTGCTGCCATATGAAGGTGAAAGCTATTTCGAAGGATCGCTGGTAGAACCGCTTTCTTGTGTTATCGGCGCATTTAATGCCAACTACCATCTGGTTCCTGGCACTTATCAACACAAAATGGGTATCAAGCCCGGCGGTCATGTATTAATCCTTGGCGGTACCGGCCCGATGGGATTATTAGCCATTGATTATGCTCTGCATGGGCCAGTTAATCCGCAATTGTTGGTCATTACCGATCGTCACCAACAGAAACTGGATTATGCTGCACGCCTCTATCCAAGCGAGCCGCACACCCAGGTACATTATCTTAATACCAAACAAACTGACGATCAGTTTGAACGTTTAATGGCACTGACTGAGGGCAAGGGTTATGACGATATCTTTGTTTTTGTGCCTTCCGCGGAATTAGTGACATTGGCTTCAAGCCTATTAGCACCAGATGGCTGTTTTAACTTCTTTGCTGGCCCGCAGGATAAGAATTTTATGGCGTCGGTTAATTTCTACGATATCCATTATTCGTTCACCCATTATGTCGGCACCTCCGGAGGAAATACTGACGATATGCGTGAAGCAGTGAAGTTAATTGAAGAAAAGAAAGTGAATGCCGGGAAAGTGGTCTCTCATATTTTAGGACTGAATGATGCAGCAGCAACCACATTGAATTTGCCGCAAATTATCGGTGGTAAAAAGTTGGTTTATACCGGGAAAAATATACCGCTGACCTCCTTAAGTGAGTTAATGGAGCAACCACAAGATTTGCCGTTATTGCTGGAACTGCAAACGATCTTGCGTAAAACCGACGGATTGTGGTCAAAAGAAGCGGAAGATTATGTTTTGACCCACGCCGAAGAGATTTAATGATTCACGGCGTCGATAACCTTATGAATCTCACCGGCGAAGATGCCCATCTCGCCGGTGATTTTATTGATCAGATGCGAGCAAGTGATTCATCACTATTGGCAGCGCACAAAAATTCACAACTC
The DNA here is from genome assembly GCF_902170305.1 of Yersinia alsatica. GTDB lineage: Bacteria > Pseudomonadota > Gammaproteobacteria > Enterobacterales > Enterobacteriaceae > Yersinia > Yersinia alsatica. The sequence continues at coordinate 83,050 of NZ_CABHWW010000033.1, forward strand.
TGTGTGAAAGGTTATTTTTACTGACTTTGATTATTTATTTTAAATTTCAATAAATTAAGTTCAAATCCTCTTTTTTCCCCGTTATAAAGTTTGTGATATCAGTCATCTCAATGTTAAGCACAAAACCTAACAATAGAGTCAATTAAATACGCTGTTGCAGGAGAGGTTGAGATGTCTATCCAACTTGGCGTGATTGCCGATGACTTTACTGGCGCTACCGACATCGCCAGTTTCATGTCAGATAACGGCTGGAAAGTGGTACAAATTATCGGTGAACCGTCAATTGATGCGGTATGCCCCGCTGATGTAGATGCTGTAGTTATCTCATTGAAAAGTCGGTCTATTCCGGTTGAAATCGCCGTAAAACAGTCACTAGCCTGTTTGCGGTGGTTAAAAGAAACGGCGCAAGCACGGCAGATTTATTTTAAATATTGTTCCACTTTTGATTCCACAGCAGCAGGCAATATCGGCCAGGTCAGTGATGCGCTGATGGCGGCATGTGGAGCCCAGCAAGTCGTGCATTGCCCGGCACTGCCACAGAATTTTCGCACAGTTATTCATGCTCATCTGTTTGTGAATGGCCGACTATTGAATCAGTCTGGAATGGAAAACCACCCGATTAATCCAATGCGTGATGCTAATTTATGTCAGGTATTGGCACCGCAAGTGAAAGGCTATGTCGGATCACTCAATTTGGCCGTGATCCAACAAGGTGCCGCGGCGATCACTCAGCGACTCGCTGTGCTGGCTGGGCAAGGGATAAACCATGTTATCGCCGACACACTGACCGTTCACGATCTAGACCATCTGGCGCAAGCATTAGTGCAACAGCCACTGCTTGCCGGTGGTTCCGGTTTAGCAGGTTCGCTGGCGAAATACTTGCCTTCACAAACCACAGCCGCAGCGCGCGCCCTCACTTTCCCCACCCAGAAAAAAGCCGTGGTGCTTTCCGGTAGTTGCTCAGTGATGACCAATCGGCAGGTCGCGAATTACCGCCAGTTTGCCGCACATTTTGCACTGGATGTTGAGCGCTGCATTGCGGCAGACCCGGCTTATATCCGTCAAATTGCCGACTGGGTCGAACAGCACCTTGCCGACAGCTTTGCACCATTGGTTTCTGCCACCCAACCGCCAGCAGAAATTTCAGTCATCCAGCAACAATATGGCGAACAACGCGCCAGTCTGGCCGTCGAAGAGACCTTTGCCCAGCTCACTCGCCAGTTACTGGAGCGCAGTGTCAATATCTTCATCGTGGCTGGCGGAGAAACCTCCGGCACCGTGGTAAACCAGCTTGGAGTGAATATATTGGAGATCGGCAAATCGATAGCGCCGGGGGTGCCATGGGTGCGAGATGCACAACTCGGGCTGATGATGGCACTTAAATCTGGCAACTTTGGTAATGAAGACTTTTTCTGTCTGGCGCAGGAGTATTCCGCATGAACACAATGCCACTATCTGAACAACAACTGCGCGACGATTTGGTGAACTATGGCCGCTCGCTGTTTCAGCGCGGATTGAGCAGCGGCGGCTCTGGCAATATCAGTGCGAAGTTGCCCGACGGCGGTTTTTTGGTAACACCAACCAACTCTTGCCTGGGTGAACTGGATAGCCAGACCTTAAGTAAACTGGATGCCGAAGGTCATTATCTCAGCGGTGATAAACCGTCCAAAGAGGTGCCAATGCACTTGGCGATGTATCAATCGCGGCCACAGTGTGGCGCGGTAGTCCATCTTCATTCTCCTTATCTGACGGCGCTCTCATGCCTGACAGATATTGACCAAACGAATTGTTTGCCGTCAATTACACCATACTATGTTATGCGTATCGGCCAGCTTCCTTTATTGCCTTATATGAAACCGGGCGATCCGGCCATTGCGAGTGCATTGGCGGAGTCCGCGCTGAGCCACAACGCCGCACTGCTCGCCAATCACGGCCCAGTGGTCAGCGGCTCGACCCTGCGCGAAGCTGTATTTAATGCCGAAGAACTTGAAGATACGGCCCGGCTGTATTTTCTGTTGAAACCTTATGCTTACACCCAACTCAGCGCATCAGATATCGATGAGTTACGTCAGGTGTATCGCAATAAAATTGGGTGAACGCCATGCTCCCTGAACAGCGTCGTGATTTTATCTATCGCTATGTGCATGAACAGAATGTCGCGTCGTTTAAAGATCTTGCCGACATCATGAATGTATCGCACATGACTGTGCGCCGAGATATTCAGGTGCTGGAGGCCGAGGGCAAGGTGGTGGCGATTAATGGCGGCGTCAAACTGAATAACATGCTGAAGCTGGAGCTGGCCTACAGCGAAAAAGCCTCGCTGAATCATGGGTTAAAGCAAAACATCGGCGCGTTGGCTGCAATGCTAATCGAACCGGGACAGACGCTGTATTTGGATGCTGGCACTACCCTGTTTGAAGTCGCTAAAGCCATTGCTGCCAGTAACTGCTTTAATCTGACCGTGGTGACCAATGACTTCACTATCAGCAGTTATTTAATGGATATGCCGCATATTGCGCTGTATCACACCGGAGGACTGGTCGATCGCCGCAATCGCTCTTGTCTGGGTAATAGTGCTGCCAATTTCTTTAATGCAATCAACATTGATGTTGCGTTTCTGAGCAGCAGTTCATGGGAGTTGGAGCGCGGAATGTCAACGCCGAGTGAAGGTAAAGCGATGGTCAAAGCGGCGGTCATGCGGGCCTCCCGGCGCAACATACTGGTATCGGACAGCAGTAAGTATGGCAAGTACGGCATGTTCCATATCTGCAACTTGCAGCAGTTGAGCGACATTATTTCTGATGTGCATCTGCCGTCTGACGCGCAACAGCAGATTGGTGAGCTCGGGGTAAGGTTGCATCTGGTTAATACAGAAGTGAGGACATCATGCTCAAATTCGCAGCCAACCTAAGCTGGCTATTTAACGAAGTTCCGCTGATTGAGCGCTTCAGTCAAGCTGCCGCCGCCGGATTTCAGGGTACAGAGTGTCTGTTTCCCTATCAGGAGCCGATTGATAGTTTAGTCAGCGCTCAGCGCAACAGCGGCCTGCCGGTGGTACTGATTAATGCGCCGCCGGGAAGGTGGGATCAAGGTGAGCGAGGACTGGCCTCATTGCCCAAACGTGAAGAAGAGTTCAGGCAAAGTCTGCAACAAGCTCGGGAATATGCACTGGCATTAGGATGTAAACAGATACATATAATGGCCGGAAACAGAAATAGCAGCATCACCGAACAACAACAATACGATATTCTAGTAAAAAGACTACGTTATGCAGCAGATTATTTATTAGCGGACAACATCAGGGTTCTCATCGAACCATTAAATACTGAAGATATGCCCGGTTATTTCATTTCAACATTTACGCGGGCAATACAATTAATTAAAGAGTGTAACAAAGAAAATATCTTTCTCCAGTTCGACATTTATCATTGTCAGAAAATTCAAGGGAATATTTCGCGTAGTCTGCAACATTACTGGCCATTAATTTCACATTTACAAATTGCCTCGGTGCCCAATAGAAACGAACCCGATGGCGGAGAAATAAATTACCCATGGCTATTTAATTATCTGGCGTCGCATCATTATTCGGGGTGGATTGGCTGTGAATATCAGCCACAAACTACCACGCGAGAAGGATTAGATTGGTTTACTCATTATAAAACAATTAATTAATAACCTACGCCCAAAATATCTCTGTATGGCGGGTCATATTTAGGAATTCAATTATGTCTAATCACGTTATTATTTCGCTAGCACCAGTAGCCGCAGATTCGACCCGAGTAGAGCCCGCAGAGGTAGCGCAGGATATTTTAGCCTGTGCCAATGCTGGTGCCGCCGTCGTTCATCTTCATGTTCGTGATCGGCACGGCAAGCTCACCCCGGATGTCAGTGATTTTGCTGCCACCATCGCGCCGGTTCTCAGTCAGACCGAGATGATCGTTCAGGCCTCAACTGGGGGCGTCTCCACAATGAACATTGAGCAGCGCTGCGCACCACTGCAATGCAAAGGTGTTGGCATGGCCTCACTTAACGTCGGCTCAGTGAATCTGGGTGACAGTGTTTATCTCAACCCGACGCCAGACGTGGAGTATTGTTCGCGCCTGATTGTAGAGAAAAATATCATTCCTGAATTTGAAGTATTTGAAATCGGGATGATTAATAACATTCTTCTGCTGCAGGAGAAAATAAAATTCAAACAACCGCTGCTGTTTAATATTGTATTGGGTCATCGCGGTTCCACCCCCGCGACCATTGATGCATTAATTGCTATGCGGCAATTTATTCCCCGCGACGCATTATGGGCAATTACGCATTTTGGCCGTCGTGACTTTTCATTGATTGCTGCTGCAGTAGGTATGGGGGCCGCAGAGGTCAGAATTGGTTTTGAAGACAGTCGATATATTAATGCCACTGATACCGTGGAATCTAATCTGCCATTGGTGAAAAAATTGGCCAACATTATTACCAGCATGGATAAACAGGTCGCTACACCTGAGCAGGCGAGAAAAATGCTGAATATCGATATTAACAATCGCTAATTTAATTATCTATTTACCCTACTATACCAAAATAATTCGAGTTTCAGGAAGGCGGCAAGCGAGATAGTCCCGACGAGCTTACTGTAGTAAGTGATTCGGGTTATTGAATGTAGCCAACGCACATGCAACTTGAAGTATGACGGGTATATTTAATATGTCGCATTCTGATTATGCGACAAGTGAGGTTTATTATGGCTATCAGCACGTCTGTCTATAAAGCCGGATTACTGATTTCTGCAGCGGGCGTTATTATCTCCCTTGCTGGAATGGTGATGCAATCCACTGGCTTATGGCACCCAGGATTAGTGATATTTATTACTGGTTTTGCCATTGGTGCCGGGTATTGGCCTGGATTACGCAGTTATCAATTCACTCTATGGATTATTGCCGGTTTTGTCGCGGCAATGATCTACTCCAAGGAGCTGATTATCTGGGGTGGTTTCAATATCACCCATAAATGGATCGTCTTTTTAGTGATTCAAGCCACCATGTTCAGCATGGGAACCAAACTCACTATCAAAGACTTTGCTGATGTGGCGAAAATGCCGTGGGCGGTGTTTGTCGGTACCTTCTGTCACTTCTTAATCATGCCACTGCTCGGCTATGCCCTGACACAAATTTTCAGTTTCCCACCTGAAGTCGCGGTTGGCATTATTCTGATCGGCTCATGTTCCAGCGGCCTGTCATCGACGGTGATGGTCTATATCGCCAATGCCAATCTGGCGCTGGCAATCTCCGTGACGGCGGTTTCAACCTTGGTCGCCACAGTAATGACGCCATTGTGGGTCAATATTTTGGCCGGTTCGCTGATTGAGGTGAAATTGCTGTCGATGGTGATGGATGTCATCAAAATTGTGATGATCCCGATTGGGGCCGCCATTCTGCACGATTACCTGAAAACCTATGCGGGTCAACAAGGCCGACGTGTGGTCCAAACCATCGCCGCAGGTTGTGCGGCATGGCTGCTGTTTATGATCTTTGGTGGCTGGGATCGCTTGTTCGAAACCGCATCAGAAGATGCACAAATGCTAGCAGTCGTCGCTAATTTCTTCGCGGGCGGCATCATCTGGAGCCTGTTCTACAACTGGCTAACCACCAAATCTGACAAAGTTCTGCTGGCGATGCCAAGGATTTCCATGATGGGCATCATCTTCTTCACCACCACTGCCGCCGCTGCTGGGCGCGATAACCTGATGCAAGTCGGTATTTTACTCTGCGTCGCGATGCTGATTCATAACTGCGGCGGATTCCTGATCGGCTACTGCATGAGTCGCTGGGTATTCCGTCTGGATATCGAATCATCGCGCACTATCGCTTTTGAGGTCGGTTTACAGAATGGCGGCATGGCATCTGGCTTGGCGGCAGCGATGGGCAAACTGGCAACAGTCGGGCTGGCATCGGCGGTAATGACACCGCTGGGTAACGTCACCGGCTCACTGCTGGCCAACTACTGGCGCAGAAAAGATCTGGCGAAGCAGCGCACTCGAACTGGCACCACTAAACCTGACTCATCACTTTCTGAAACTCACTCTGCATAGGAGGCTGTATGCTAACGCAACTTACATTGGATACTGCGCAACAGGCCGTCAGCCATGCGCTGAATCTGGCAAAGAATGACTATGACAACCGGCCGCTGAGTGTTGCCGTTTGCGACCGACAAGGATTTTTGCTGGCGTTTGCCCGGATGGATGCCGCAAAGTTACTGACTATCGAACTGACGCAGCGCAAGGCTTATACCAGCAGCCAACTGGGTGCCACCACCGACGCCTTTTTGCAACGACTGCAAAATGAACAGTTAGATATCGGCTACTTTGGTGATGCACGGTTTACTGCCCTACCCGGAGGGATTCCGTTGCTGGATACGCATAAACAGTGCGTCGGTGCTGTCGCCGTGGGCGGATTATCTGCCAAAGAAGATCATGAAGCGGCAGCCAAAGTCGCCCAGTTTATGCATGAACTAGCGTAACCTTTTAGCCGCAGAACCATCTGTGAAGGATAACAAAATGAAAAAAATTGCCCTATTTCACACCAGTGCTGCCACGCTCGGCATGATGCAAACACTGATTGCCGAGCATATGCCGCAAGCCGAAGTGATGCACATCATTGAAGATTCGATGATTAAACAGGTGATGAAGCACGGCGGTGTCAGCCCTGAAATCAGCGCTCGCATCGCCGGTTATATCAATAATGCCGAGAAAGCGGGCTGTGAGATCTTTATGACCGCGTGTTCATCCATTGGCGGCGCAGTGGAACAGTGCCAGTTTATGACCACGTTACAGCTGACGCGCATTGATTCTGCCATGGTCGATGAGGCGATTGCTCTTGGCGGGCGGATTTCTGTGCTGGCTACCGTCGCCACTACTTTGGAACCCACGTTGGAATTTGTGCGGCGTAAAGCCGCAGCAGCCGGTAAAAATCTAGACATTGTGCCAATGCTGATGCCGGAGGCATTCATCGCACTGTTAGATGGCGACAACACCACTCATGACCGCATCGTGGCCGAAGGGCTACAAAAGGCACTCGCCAGTAGCGACGTGGTGATGCTGGCGCAGGCGTCAATGGCCAGAGTGCTAACCACCCTGCCGACACCGCCATCTATTCCAGTACTGACATCGCCAGAACGCGGCATTCTTTGGCTGAAACAGCTCGCCGCAGCGGTATAGGCTGACCTGGCATCAATAGCAAACAGCGGAGAATCTCTCCGCTGTTATGCCGCCTCTTCCGCTGCGCGCATCGAGGCTATGATTCACTCTCCGACAGATGCTTTGCCGTCGACTCATCGGTGGTAGAGTCATTTTCCACCGCATTCAGCAGCACATCCAGCAAGCCGGGAAAACGGGCATCAATATCATCGCGTCGCAGTGATAACAAGCTCTCCCGCCCGCAGGGACGTTGCCAGATAACCCCACTTTCACGTAGCACACGCCAATGATGGGTCAGAGTCGATTTGGACAACCCGTGCACCAACGTGCCACATGCATGTTCGCCCCCCGCCGCCAGCCTACGCACCACAGCCAGCCGCAGTGGATTACCTAAAGCCGTCAGCACATTTTCCAAACGTATCTGCTCACGCTCAGGGTGATTTGCAATCATAGTGTTCCTATTGATAAACGACAGCCCACGACCAGACTGCCTGATTTGGCCATACATCACCGGCCCTTAGCCGGCGGCAATATAGCCTATACTCCATGTCGGCCCTACTAATAAATCCAGTGTCAGGGCGAATACCCTGCCAACCATTGCTGCTAGCTATTATTGCACAGTTTCAGAACAAATAATTAAATTGTACGTGTATATTCGAACAATGGGACTATACTGATCGCGATCACCTGTTGATCAACAGTAATGTACAACTTAAACCAACAACTTCCCGGCAGAGCAGCAAATTGCCCGCCCCGAAATTGCCATCATCTTTTAAGGACTTAATATGGCACGTAAAACTCCTATCGAGCGCTATCGCAACATCGGTATCTCAGCCCACATCGACGCCGGTAAAACAACCACTACCGAGCGTATTCTGTTCTACACCGGCGTCAGTCATAAGCTGGGTGAAGTGCATGATGGCGGCGCGACTACTGATTGGATGGCACAGGAGCAGGAACGTGGCATTACCATTACATCGGCTGCCGTGACCTGCTTCTGGAAAGGTATGGACAGAACCCTACCGGAGCACCGCATTAACATTATCGACACCCCAGGGCATGTGGATTTCACCATTGAGGTGGAACGATCCATGCGGGTACTCGACGGTGCAGTCATGGTGTATGACGCAGTCGGTGGCGTACAGCCGCAGTCAGAAACTGTCTGGCGTCAGGCCAATAAATACCGTGTACCACGGTTGGCGTTCGTCAATAAAATGGACCGCCCAGGCGCTGATTTCTTCCGCGTACGGCAGATGATGATTGACCGCCTGAAAGCCAATCCGGTGCCGATTGTGATTCCAATCGGCAGTGAAGAGCACTTCACCGGCGTGGTGGATTTGCGGCTGATGCGCGCCATTATCTGGGACGAAGCTTCTCAGGGGATGACATTCAGTTATGAGCCAATCCCAGAAAATTTACTGGCGACGGCTAATGAATGGCGCGAGAAAATGGTCTCCGAGGCAGCAGAAGCCTCTGAGGCACTGATGACAGAATATCTGGAAACCGGCGACCTGACGGTGGATGAAATTACCCAAGGTCTGCGTATCCGCACCATTGCCGGTGAAATTCAGCCGATGATGTGCGGCAGTGCCTTCAAGAACAAAGGCGTGCAACGGATGTTGGATGCGGTGGTTGAACTGATGCCATCGCCGGTGGATATTCCACCGGTCAGTGGTACCGATGAAAACGGTAACGAAGTGAGCCGCAGGGCCGATGATAATGAAAAATTCTCGGCGCTGGCATTCAAGTTGATGACCGACCCCTATGTGGGTCAGCTGACTTTCGTGCGGGTTTACTCCGGCGTGCTGAGCAAAGGCGACAGTGTTTATAACCCAATTCGGGGCAAGAAAGAGCGCATTGGCCGTATCGTTCAGATGCACGCCAATAACCGGATTGAAGTGGATGAAATTCGCGCCGGTGATATCGCCGCCTGTGTGGGCTTAAAGGATGTCACCACCGGGGAAACACTGTGTGACCCGGATGCCGTCATTACGCTGGTGCGCATGGAATTCCCTGAGCCGGTGATTTCGCAAGCCATTGAGCCGAAGACCAAGGCCGATCAGGAGAAAATGGGGCTAGCGCTACAGCGGCTGGCATCGGAAGATCCGTCGTTCCGTATCCGTACGGACGAAGAGTCCGGCCAGACCATTATCTCCGGCATGGGTGAATTGCATCTGGAGATCATTGTTGACCGTATGAAGCGCGAATTTGGTGTGGAAGCCAATATTGGTAAACCACAGGTGACTTACCGCGAAACCGTGCGCAAAACAGTGACAGATGTCGAAGGCAAATTTGTCCGTCAGTCCGGTGGTAAAGGGCAATATGGCCATGTGGTCTTTACTCTGGAGCCGCAGGAGCCGGGCAGTGGTGTAGCCTTTGTTGATGCCACTAAAGGCGGCGTAGTTCCGCGTGAATTTATCGGGGCGGTAGAGAAAGGAGTGATCGAAGCCACTAATACCGGGGTTCTGGCCGGTTATCCGGTGGTGGATGTGAAAGTCACCTTGACGTTCGGTTCCTACCACGAAGTGGATTCATCCGAACTGGCGTTTAAAATGGCGGCCATCTTTGGCTTCAAAGAAGCGGCTAAGCGCGCGTCACCGGTGATTTTGGAACCGGTCATGAGTGTCGAGGTGGAAACTCCGGAAGAGTATGCCGGTAACGTGATGGGCGACCTTTCCTCTCGCCGTGGCCTGGTGCAAGGCATGGAAGAGATGATTGGTGGCGGGAAGATTATTCGGGCAGAAGTGCCGTTATCTGAAATGTTTGGCTACTCGACCGTGTTACGTTCCATGTCACAAGGCCGGGCGACCTACACGATGGAGTTCAAACACTACGCCGAAGCACCACGGAATGTTGCTGACGCGATTATCGCCGCGCGGGGAACCAAAAGCTAACCCGCTGAAATAAAACTATAAAGCCGCCAGTTGATTTTAGCTGGCGGCTTTTTTATTGAGCTTGATGCCAGGAGCCGTTAGATAGCTACCCGCCGACTAATCTCTACCACCTGATCACTGGGCAGATGATAGTAATTGGTGACATGAGTGCAGTTTCTGACCATAAACGCAAAGCTGCTGCGCTGCCATGACGCCAATCCATAACCATCCTCGCGCCCGACAATAGTTTCATGGCCCAAATAGTAGGTTACATCTTCAAGCTGGAATTGGCAGTTCATGCCAACAATACTCTGCAATAACTCGGGGATATGCGGCCGCTCCATAAAGCCGTATTGAGCAACACCGCGCCAATAATCCGCCGCCTGTTCAGTAATCACCAATCGCTCTGCCGGATCCACGCGAGGAACATTTAGAATATTAATGGTGAGAGATAGGACTTTCTGCTGTAAGGCGCGATTACGCGCGACATGCCAGCGCATGACCGGTGGAATATCATTCTGAGTCCGGGTCAGAAATACCGCAGAGCCCGGCACCCGAGGGATATTTTTCTCCCGGATTTTAGTAAAGAACTCATCGATACCCATCACCTTCTCGCTAATAGCTTGCGAGGTTGCTTTCACCCCACGGTGCCACACCAGCATCACCGTACAGACCACCGCCGCCAATAGCAGAGGAATATAACCGCCCTCCAGCACTTTAATCAGATTGGCGATAAGGAAGCTGGCGTCAATAACTAAAAATCCCCCAGCCACTAAAGCACTCGCCAATAAATTCCATCGCCATATTTTGCGCATCGCCACAAATAACAACCCGGAAGTCATTAGCATAGTGAGCGACACCGCAATACCGTAGGCAGCGGCAAGGTTCTCAGAGGATTTAAAGAATACCGCCAGACAGACCGTCACTATCATTAATAGCCAATTGATGGTGCCGATATAAATTTGCCCGTAGCTCTCGGCCGCCGTCTGTTTTATTCGCAAGCGGGGCAGCCATCCCAACTGAATTGCCTGCCGGGTCATAGAAAAAGCACCGGTAATAATCGCCTGACTGGCAATAATCGTGGCTAATGTTGCCAGAATAACCAGCGGGATTTGCATGATCGGTGGGCAGAGGCGGAAGAAAACATTATGTGTAATATCCGCGCCAGCCAAAATCAATGCAGATTGTCCGGCATAATTAAGCAATAAGCTGGGGAAGACTAAACCGAACCACGCCATCCAAATCGGCTTCTTACCAAAATGCCCCATATCAGCATATAAAGCCTCTGCCCCGGTGACGCAAAGGAAAACGCCGCCTAATACCAGAAAACTGGCAAAGCCATTAGAGAACAAAAAGTTGATGCCATAGTATGGGTTAATTGCCAGTAATACCGCCGGGTGCTGAATTATCCCCCAAATACCCAGTGCGGCAATAGCAAAAAACCACAGCGCCATTATTGGGCCAAAAACTTTACCTATTTTAGCGGTACCAAAAGGCTGAATAGCAAATAGTGCCACCAAAATAATGACCGTGGCTGGCAGGATATAAGGGTGTGCGGCAGGAAGAACAATGTTCAAACCTTCAAGGGCGGAAAGCACCGATATCGCCGGTGTAATAGCGCCGTCACCGTAAATTAGCGCGGCACCAAGCAAGGCAGAAAAAATAACCCACTTATTTCCCTTTCCCTTGCGCACCAGCAGTGACATCAGGGCCATAATGCCCCCTTCGCCATTATTATCAATGCGCATGGCAAACACGGCATATTTAACTGAAGTCACCAGAATCAGTGTCCAGATAATGAGCGATAACAGGCCTAAAATAACTGCCGGAGTCGGATTATTTCCTGATAACAATAGGACGGTTTTCAGCGTGTAGAGTGGACTGGTCCCAATATCACCGAACACCACGCCAAGCGCACCACCAGCCAGTATAATTCCCGGCGGCGATTTTTGAGCGGCTACCCCATTGGCAGCCAGTGCCATATTGTTCATGACAATATCCCTTTATCGGTTCACCCCGTTTTTGCACGGTGATTTGTTGACGTTCCTCTAAAACAATATAGACATAAACATATAAAAATGTAGTGCCATGCATGACTGCTAGCAGCATTAATGGCGAATAAAATAAAGAGCGGCTTAGAATGTTACCGGTGTATTCACCCACAGCACTTTTGCGGCTGACTCACCAATATTACGGTAACCGTGCGGGACATTACTGGGGAAATAAAACGAATCGCCCACACTGAGGGTGTATGTCTCCTCACCGAGATACAGCGCAATCTCGCCCTCAAGGACATAGCCCATCTCCTCGCCATGATGTTCTATCTGCCCATCGCTGGCGACACCCGGCTCGATAATATGAATATTCCCCTGCAATAACCCTCCCTTATGATGGTGAGTCAGGTTTTCCAGCGCAATGCCCCCTTTTTTATTGCGATGGACAAAGCGCTTACGCACCCGCTGTTCGGGTTTCAGCACCGGTGAATCAGCGACCCAACTCTCAGCCATCAAATCTGAAATATTGGTTTCCAATGCACTGGCTAGCCGGTGCAACATGGCAAGTGAGGGGGACGCCACTTCATTTTCCAACTTGGACAATAAACTCTCTGAGCATCCCACTTTCAGTGCCAGCTGCTTTAGCGTGATGTCCTGCGCCAAACGAGCATGACGTAAACGCATCCCTAAATCAGATAAAACAAAACCGCCGTTATCGCCGTTTTTTTTCATAAATTGATATCTGCTGCTCAAAGAGACTCAAACGCCCGGCGTATCCATGCCGGGCAACATTTTGCTACAGGGCATGACTGGTGCATCATTCACATGGTCACTGCCCATTATTCCGTAACAGTAAAATGCACATCCTGCGGGTTACAACCATTGATTGGGACAATATCTTGCGGACAGGCCGACATCACGACAATAGAATCCAATTCAGCGCGGATCTCGACGTAGTCGCCAGCTTTGCTCACTGTCGGTAACCAGGAAATGGTGTAATCCGGATTTACTGGTGTATTCATCCACAAATTCAATGGTTGTGGCACTTCTTTAGCTCTCAATCCGATAGCATTCAGCGCCAGACGCATATTATCCGCACAGCTATCGTGATATTCAGTGATCCCCATATTGCTATAGCGATAAAGGTCGCAAGCTGCAATCAGGGTATCGTGTACGCCCGGCGAAGTATCGGTCAGTAATGTTCCGATGGCGCGGCGCTGATTAGTCACTAATGCATCACCCGGCTGAGGAATGATTTTATCAATAAATGCGCGAGTATGTTCCATTGATGAAAACTCACTCAGATCGGCACTATTGAATAACCAGGTATCACACACCTGACTACCGTGGGTATTGGTGATACGAATAACCTGCCCTTTGCTCAACCGCACTGCCCGGCCACAACGGGCGGGTACGGTATAGACTTCACCCAGTACCGGAGTGCCATCGGCAGAGATTGGCGAGGATAACGTGGCATTGGTGCCCAACGCGCTACCGTTGTCTTTTTCACAGCAAGCGGGATAAGTGTGGGTGCTCATGGTAACTCCTATGGGTTGATTTGCCAGCTCTGTCAGGCAACAGGCTAATGCCTTGGCGCCAAAGTACAGATACTGAGGGTCTGTATATTCAGCCGGGTTATGGCTGATGCCGTTATGGCTAGGAACAAAAAACATACTGGTAGGACAATGGCTGGCCAGATGCATCGCATCGTGAAATGCACCGGACGTTAGGGTTGCGGTCTCAATCTGTAGCGCCTGAGCGCAAGCATATTGTTGCGCCAGTAGTTCGCGATTAAATGCCACTGGCGCGTGGCTGAACAGGCATTCGACCACCACGTTACGCGCAGAAATTTGCTGCATCCAATCATCAAACTGCGCTAATACCACGGGGTCAGCATGACGGAAATCGAGGGTAAAAGTAGCGCGCCCGGCAATGGTATTAATGGCATTGGGCTCAATCTCCCAGCGGCCAAAAGTTAGGCGCAATTGATCCGCTGGCAGTGTGGCGCTCAGTTGCTCCAACTGATGTGCGGTTTGGCGCGCCAGCGACATCGCATCTTGGCGAGCCGCCATCGGGGTGGTACCGGCATGAGCGGACTGCCCCAAACACGTCACTTGATACCAGCGCACCCCTTGAATACCTTGCACCACAGCCAAAGGTTGGTTGGCTTGTTCCAGCACCGGTCCTTGCTCAATATGCAGTTCGACAAACGCCGCCATTGGCACAGTGGCACGGCGTGGCAACTGCGGAAAACGTTGATGACAGCCCGCCAGTGCCTGTGCCAGCGTCACTCCGTTAGCATCCTGATGATGTAAATAACCGGTCAGGCGCTGTGGCTGGACAAAAACGCTGGAACCCATGGCACCGGGAGAGAAACGGCTCCCCTCTTCGTTCATCCATACCGCCACTTCGATTGGGCGCAATGTACTGATGCCCGCCTGAGCCAATGCACTCAAACACTCCATACCGGCAATCACGCCATAGCAGCCATCAAGATTACCGCCGCACGGCTGAGTATCAATATGGCTGCCGGTAACCACCGGGGGTAAATCCTCACGACCGGCTCGACGGATAAACAGATTTGCACCATCGTCGGTCATCACTTCGCAGCCCAAGGTATAAGCCCAGTCAATTAACCAAGCTCTGGCATCTAATTCCTCACTGGATAGAGCCTGCCGATTAACGCCGCCATGCTCCAATGCCCCAAAACGGGCTAATTGGGCCAATTTATCCATTAATCGCTGTTGGCTGATATAACCGGCTAATTGCACCCCCGCAGAATTAAGCATGTCCGGCCTCCGGCTCATCCAGTTGCAGTGGGCGTTTAAACCACGGGGCCAGAAACGACCGCAAGCGCTCGGTTTGTGGCTGGCGGAATAACGTCGCGGGCGCGCCGGTTTCAATAATTGAACCTTCCGCCATAAACACCACGCGGGAGGATATTTTGGCGGCGAATGACATTTCGTGCGTCACCATCACCATAGTCATCCCGTCATTTGCCAGCACTTTAATCACGTCCAACACCTCCTCTACCCGCTCAGGATCAAGGGCCGATGTCGGCTCATCCAGCAGCAGCAATTCCGGTCCCAGAGCTAAAGCCCTGGCAATACCCACCCGCTGCTGTTGACCGCCAGATAGTTTTGCCGGACGAGCGTCTGCTTTGTCTGACATCCCCACCTGCGCCAACGCCGCTGCCGCTTTTTTACGTGCCGCATCGCGAGGCAGTTTTTTCCCCAGAATCAACGGCGCGCTGACATTTTCCAGCACCGTCATATGCGGCCACAGATTAAATTGCTGGAAAACCATCGCCAGCGGACGGCGTACTTCGGCAATTAATGCCGCGCTGTCGCGATGCTTCGGCTCTCGCCCGGCACTGCTATAACCCAATAATTGCCCCTTAATCAGCACTTCCCCTTCGTCATAGGCCTCAAGAAAATTCATGCAACGTAATGCTGTAGTTTTCCCTGAACCGGAGGGGCCGATTAAGGTGACAATTTCACCGGCATTCACCGTCAGATTTATCCCGCTAAGTACCCGATTGGCAGCAAAAGATTTGCCCAAGTTGCGTAATTCAATAATGGGTCCGGTACTCATGATGTTATCCCTCTATGGCCTGACGGCTGAGTATGCGCACACCGACACTAACCCCTTGCGCCAGCAGCCAATAACTGAGGATTAACAAGGTATAAGGCACAATGTAGGTATAGGTATTCGCGACTATCTGCCCCGTCGTCATGGTCAGTTCAGGCACCGTGATAATCGATGCCACGGCGCTCTCTTTAATGGTTAAAATAAATTGGTTACCCAGCAGCGGTAGACTAAAGCGCAAAGCTTGCGGGGTTTGGATGTACCAAAAGCTCTTCCAGGCTGAAATATCATGTACTTGAGCCGCTTCCAGTTGCCCAGACCCAATGCTTTTCCATGCCGTACGGAAGATTTCACCGAAATAGGCAGAGCTATAAATCGCCAGTGATAACACCGTGGCTTCGATGGCGCTTAGCGTGATGCCAATAGCCGGCAGGCCGAAATAGAACACCGCCAATTGGGCCAAATAAGGCGTGCCACGAATCAGCCATACATAAGTGCGCCACGGCCAGAACAACCAGCGGCTATTGCGGCATACCGCCTGTAACATGAACCCGGCGAAAGCCCCGATGACCGCTGCACTCATACTGATAGCCAGCGTGACACCCAATGCACGGGCAAAGTCCGGCAGATAAAGCAAAAAATCGTTCATCGGCTCTCCTTATGCCAGCGCCGTTCAACATAACTGCCTAGCAGAGCCAGCAGGCTGGTCAGCACTAAGTAAGACAAAGCAATCGCCACATACACTTCGAGTGGGCGGTAGGTTGCCGATGCCAGTTGCTGCCCTACCCGCATCAAATCGGTAATGGCAATCACCGACACCACCGCCGAGGCTTTAATTACATCAATTAATTCTGAAATTAGTGATGGCATAGTGATGCGCAGCACTTGGGGGATCTGGATATGCCACAGTGCCTGACGCGGGCTTAGCCCACACATGGCAGCGGCCTCCAACTGCCCCGGTGGAATGGCATTAAAGCCACTGCGTAAAATTTGCGATTGATAGGCGGCGGTATTGAGTGTCAGCGCCAACACCGCCGCCAGATAACCGGGCAGTGACAGCCCTAATTCTCCCGGCAGGTAAAAGCACAATAAAACCTGTGCCAGAACTGGGGTGCCACGGAACAGACTGATATAGACACGGGCGAATCCTCGGCCCACTCGTGAGCGGCCGCTTTCCATCAGGTAGATAACCACGCCGATAAAAAAACCGGCAACTATGGCCACAATACACAGCGAAGCCGTTGTCAGCGCGCCATCTATCAACATCGGCAGCCAGGCCGTCAACAATTGGAAAAATTCCCCCATAATCAATCCTCTTACAAGCTTGGCGCAGGCATTTGGTCAGCCGGAACATCCATCACGAAACCGAACCATTTCTGCTGCAATGCTTTCATGGTGCCGTCACGGTTGGCTTCACTGATGCCGTCGCTGAACAGTTTTACCAAGCTTGCGCTGTCATCGCCCTTACGCCCGACCCAGCCAAAATAGGTGGTTGGCCCCAACATCGGTTTCAATGTGGTAAAAACTCCCGGACGGGTTTTGATTAATGGGCCCAGATTCGCCAGTGATTGGGCGACGCCATCCAGTCGTTTATTCGCTAAATCGGCATAGGCCTCGTCGAAAGAGACATACTGTTTGATCTCTTTGATACCCGGCTTGCCGCTGGCTTTCAGTTTTTCATTAAATTCTTGCAGCACCTGAAGCTGACCAGAACCGGCTTGAGATCCCACCACTTTGCCACTCAAGTCATCTAAGGTGCTGATAGAATTGTCGTTATCCCGCTTGAGCAGCGCGACGGTGGATTCGGCAATCGGGACGGTAAATGCAAAATGGTCCATGCGCTGTTTATTCACCGTCACCGCGGTGACGACAAAATCGAATTTCTTGGCATCAAGACCGGGCAATATGCCCTGGAATGGCAAATCAAGCTGCTTGACCTCAACACCCGGTAGGCTTTTCTGCAAAATATGATTCATTAAATCAACGTCATAGCCCACAATCTTGCCATTCTCTACCGACTCAAATGGCGCATAACGCGCTTCTGTGGCGATGGTTATCGCCTTATTGGCTTTAATACTGTCCAGCAAGTCTGCGCTATGCGCGGTCGCAGAAAATACGCTGGCAGCACACAGCATTGCCCAGCACAAAGGTATTGCTTGTTTACGTCGAGTCATGATTGCCGCCCATTTAAAGTAGTGTGAAGTGTATTCAAGTGACTTGAATGTAATGACATAAGCATGAACTATGCCAGTGGGCATAAAGTGAAAAAATAAATGGCGGGAAGTAACGTAACTATATGTAATTAAATTAGTATTTTTCTGTTATTGGTTGATGGCTAAAACTTGCAGGACAGCAAGGGAAGAGGAAAGTTATCGTTCAATACACACCCGGCGCACAGAAAAAGTGCAAATTTGCGCTTTTTCTGTGCATCACATGAGAATCCAAAACATTTCTGCTGCACCTCCTTTCCTGCTGAATATCTGGCGCAATATAAATAGAGATTATCCTTTTAAATTCAATAATCTTATCCAGATCGACATTTTGCGAACACAGTATTGAGTCGCCTCGCTATATAGTGTTTTATATATCGATTGTTATTCAATCACTCATCTGAATCAGGAGCAAACATGCTATTTAACAGGATGCGATTAGCTGTTTTAGCCACTCTTCTTACCGTCGCTGCATCAGCCAGTTATGCCGACCCGCTTCATCTGTATGCCGGAGCGGGCCTGCGTCTTCCGGTGGAAGATATCATTACGCAATTTGAAGCCAATACCGGGCACAAAGTTACCGTGGAGTATGGAGGTTCCGGCCAAATACTCACCCGTTACCAATTAACGAATGAGGGCGATCTTTTCTTGCCCGGCTCGGCTGATTATGTAGAAAAACTGAGTAAAGAGGGCAAGTTCACCGCTTCTTACCCCTTGGTCCGGCATACCGCAGTCATGGCTGTTCGTCGCGATAAAGCCGGTGATATTAAGGATCTTGCCGATTTAGCCAACAGCCCACTACGGTTGGGGATGGGAGATGCCAAAGCCATTGCACTGGGGGCCAGCGGAGAAAAAATGCTGGAAATGTCCGGCCATGGTGAACAGTTGCGTGCAAAAGTCATTGTGCGAGCCGCTACTATCAAACAGCTGCTGATGTACTTACTCAATGGTGATGTTGACGCTGCGGTGATTGGGCGCTCTGACGCGGTAAAAAATGCGCAAACATTAGTCATTTTACCAACTCCAGCGGGGGTACCGGAAGATGAAGTCACTATCGCCGCCCTGAAAACCAGCCATTCACCCGCAGCGGCCCAACAACTGGCTGACTATTTTGCGTCAGAGAAAGGAATTGCGACATTTACTGCTCACGGTTTCCTGCCACTGGTCAAGCAGGATAAAGCACTCTAGTGGTTAAGTTAACGCTGGTACCACTAGGATTATTATTGTCGCTGGTAATCGGTTCTCTTTGTGCACTGATTTTCCAACTTGATTTCCCAGTGTTGCTCTCGGTACTGAAAGATCCAGAGCTTCATTTTGCTCTTTTTCTCTCGTTAGCCACTGCATTTGTTTCATTATTGCTGTCATTAATTATTGGTATTCCAGCGGCTTGGGCCATGGCGCGCATTCAATTTTCTGGTAAATATATCGCAAATATATTGCTGGATTTACCTCTGGTAACTCCACCGCTGGTGGTGGGTATTGGTTTACTGTTATTACTTGGCCACCAAGGCCCGCTATCAGGTATTTTACCGCAGTTAACTTCAATGCTGTTTTCCCCAATCGGAGTGGTGATTGCGCAAACCTACGTAGCCAGCGCCATTATTTTTCGCACCGCCAATGCCGCATTTTTAGCAATAGATCCAGCGTATATCAGCACAGGACAAAATCTGGGGTTAACCCCGCTGCAAACCCTTTGTCTGGTTGAAATTCCGCTCTGCTGGCAAGCATTACTGAGTGGGGCGATTCTGGCATTAGCGCGTGCCTTGGGTGAATTTGGTGCCACGCTGATGTTAGCTGGTGCCGTACGGCTCAAAACAGAAACTCTGCCCATCGCCATTTACTTGAATATTGCCAGTGGCGATTTCTCGTTGGCCATTGGTTGTGCGCTGCTACTGATGCTGCTGGCTTGCGTGCTGCTGATAGCACTGCGCCTGTTTACCCGCAGAGATAAGGAAGATGGCTATGCTGCAAATTAATAATTTGAGCGCAGGCATTTTACAGGGGATTAATTTCCATGTTGCCAAAGGCAGTTTGACCGCGATTTGCGGCCCTTCCGGCTGTGGTAAAACGACCTTATTGAATGCTATTGCTGGCAATATTCCGGCCCAGGGTGAGCTTAAGATTGACCAGATATTAATGTCCAGCACACCCCCCTGGCTGCGGCCTTGTCGCTATCTAAACCAGCGCCTATATCTTTTCCCTTATCTCACACTGTCTGGCAATTTGCAGTTAGCCCAGTATGCCGCCGGGTTAAAGCGGGATATAAAACAGCGCATAGCATGGCTGGAGAAAATGGGTATTGCCCATTTAGCCCATCGCTACCCACGGCAAATTTCCGGTGGCGAGCAGCAACGAGCGGCTTTGGCGCGGGCTTTGATTTCACAACCCAAACTGTTGTTACTGGATGAGCCCTTCGCCAACCTTGACTGGCAGACCCGTCGGCATCTTTGGGACGTAATTCGCCAGCTCCATACGGATGAGATTACTCTGGTGCTGGTCACCCATGAACCCCGCGAAGCAGAAGCACTGGCCGATCAGCGCTGGGTATTTTCTCAAGGGCAAGTGGTTTTACTTAAGGAGAATGGAGATGATTTATCTTTCTGATGCTGATTTAGATCGATTGCTATTGGAAGATATCCAGTATGGCGACCTCACCACTCGCTCACTGCATATTGGGCAGCAAGAGGGGCGCATGACCCTAACTCGCAAGCATGGAGGGAAAGTCAGTGGTATTGAGGTTACACGCCGCCTACTACAACGCCTTGAGTTACAAGTAGAAAGTCATGTACAAGATGGTTCGGTGGTAGCGGAAGGAACACTGTTGCTCACCGCTGTGGGTAAAGCATCCCAGCTGCATCAAGGCTGGAAAGTGGCACAAAATATCCTTGAATGGTGCTGCGGTGTCGCCGATTACACCCACCAATTGTTAGTGGCAGGAAGAGCCATCTCACCCGCCTTGCAAGTTGCCTGTACCCGCAAAAGTATCCCTGGCACCAAGATGCTGGCAGTGGCGGCTATTTTGGATGGTGGCGGTTTGATCCATCGAGCCGGTACCGCCGAGACGATATTGCTCTTTGCCAATCATCGGCGCTTTTTGGCCCAACCGGATGACTGGGTCAGCCATGTGACACT
Organism: Yersinia alsatica; assembly: GCF_902170305.1. GTDB lineage: Bacteria > Pseudomonadota > Gammaproteobacteria > Enterobacterales > Enterobacteriaceae > Yersinia > Yersinia alsatica. Next base: position 104,027 of record NZ_CABHWW010000033.1, read on the forward strand.
GCTCCGCAACAGTGCCCCAGAAAAAGCCATTGTCGTGGAAGCCGATACTCCGGAAGAAGCGCTGGCTATCCTACCGGCCCGGCCCGATATCATCCAATTGGATAAATTCAGCCCCGCGCAAATCAGCGCATTATTGCCGCAGGCAAAAGCTTATGCACCTTTTTGCCATTTAGCAGCAACCGGTGGCGTCACAACAGCCAATATAGCGGAGTATGCCGCAACAGGAATTGATTTGGTGATTACATCCGCCCCTTACTACAGCCAACCCGCTGATATTAAAGTCCGGCTTTTCCCCAATAACTGACGGTTACCCGGCATAAAAAAACGGGGCAGAAATTTAGCCCCGCTTTTTATACTGTTATCCAGTTATGGCATTAAATCTTTGCCGTCGCCAGATACTTTTTCATCTCTTCAGCAGGCACCATCCCACCGCCGGTTGCCCACACCAGATGGGTGGCATTTTGCATTCTCTCAGCACTAAAGTGATTGCTCTGCAAATAATCGTGACTACCACTAACCCGCGCCGGGCCAGGCATCCCCGCCAGTGCCGAAGGCTCCAACTGAATACCTTCATGCCGATTAAGCAAGCCCAGCAAACCATACATTTCGGCATCACTTAAGGTATAGAAGCCGTCCAGCAAACGCTCCATGGCCCGACCAACAAATCCGGATGCCCGCCCTACCGCCAAGCCATCTGCGGCAGTAATATTATCGATACCAATATCCTGCACAGAAATATCATCATGCAAACCGGTATAGACGCCCAATAACATACAAGGTGAATGCGTCGGCTCGGCAAAAATACAGTGGACATGGTCACCAAATGCCAATTTCAAGCCGAAAGCTACACCACCGGGGCCACCGCCCACGCCACAAGGGAGATAGACAAACAGTGGATGATTTTCATCGACCAAGATCTGCTGCTCAGCAAACTGCTTTTTCAAGCGGCTGCCCGCCACCGAATAACCGAGGAACAAGGTTGGCGAGTTTTCATCGTCAATAAAGAAGCAATTTGGATCAGATTCTGCCTGCTTGCGCCCCTGCGCAACCGCCACGCCATAGTCCTGCTCATACTCAACCACATTGACACCGTGCTCGCGCAGTTTGCGTTTTTTCCATTCACGGGCATCCGCGGACATATGCACACTGACACTGAATCCTAACTTGGCACTCATAATGCCAATCGACATCCCCAGATTACCGGTGGACCCCACAGCAATGCGGTACTGGCTAAAGAACTGGCGGAAATCATCTGAAAATAGCTGGCTGTAATCATCAGTTTCAGTCAGTAACCCGGCTTGTAGCGCCAGTTTTTCCGCATGAGTCAAAACTTCATAAATGCCACCGCGAGCTTTAATCGAACCGGAAATCGGCAAGTGGCTATCTTTCTTGAGCAGTAAGCGGCCCGTGATTTCAACCCCGTAGCGCTGTTGCAGCACTTGCTGCATCGCCGGGATAGCCACAATATCGGACTCAATAATGCCCTGTGTTTTTTGTGTTTCAGGGAATGCCTGACACAAATAAGGGGCAAAGCGCAGCAACCGAGCTTCAGCATCAGCAACATCCTGTTGCGTCAGCCCGACATAAGGCAGCCCTTTTTCAAGGGTGGTCGCCTGCGGGTTAAACCACGTGACTTCCTCCAAATTGATAAGCTTTTTGACCAAAGGGTAGTCGGTAATTAATTTATCAATTTCAGTGCTTTTCATAGAATGTCTCTTTTCGATCATATGATGTAAGAAAGTAGGAAAGTGGTGCCTAATGCAATCACCGACGCGATAAAGGTCGCGGTGGTGTAATATTTAAATGTCTCACTCAACGTCGCACCGCAATATTGTTTTACCAGCCAGAATAGCGAGTCAGTGACGATGGTGAAACCAATAGCACCGGAGCCAATAGCCAGAGTAATAATTTCCGGGCTGACATTGGGGTACATCGGCAATATAGGTGAAACAATGGCGGTTGCTCCCATCATTGCCACAGTCGCCGAGCCAACCGCAGCATGTAGAATCAGCGCCACCAGCCACGCCAATAGAATGGGGTGCATATCCAGATTAGATAAAATCACCGCCAACGCATCCGCCAACCCACTGGCTTTTAATATTCCGTTAAATGCGCCACCAGCACCGATGATCAACAGAATATTGGCAATAGAAGCAAAACTATCTTCGGTTTTCGCCAGTAGCGTACTCATCCCCATATTTTGCCGGATACCCAGCGTGTAATAGGCAACAAAGGCGGCAATAAACATGGCGGTAATAGGATTACCGATAAACTCTAAGAGTAAATAGAGACTGGTGCCCTTCTCCATATTCAGTTCTGCGGCGGTTTTTGCCAGCATCAGAATAATCGGCAGCAGCACGGTAAATAAGGTGGCCCCCAATGACGGCAGCTCATCTTCATTGCGTACTTTAATTTCAGAGAATGCTTGCGGCACGGTTTTAAATGGCAGGCGTTTGCCCACAATACGCAGGAAGAGTGGCCCGCCAATTAATGATGCCGCCAACCCGACCACCAGCCCGTAAACAATCACTTTGCCAATATCAGCCCCTAATGCATTGGTGACGTACATAGCAGCCGGATGCGGTGGCACCACGCAGTGGACCGCCATCAAAGCAGTACACAGCGGGATAGCTAACTTCAGCAATGAGGTATTGGTCTTTTTGGCGATGGAAAATGCCAATGGAATCAGTAAGACAACCCCCACCTCAACAAACAGAGTGATGCCGCAGATTAACCCGACCAACACCATCGTGACATCCGGTGATAGCCAGCGGCAGCGTTGTAAGGTAATACCGATGCGCTCTGCGGCACCGGATATTTCCATCATTTTACCTAAAATAGTCCCTAGCCCAATCACTGCGGCTAAAAAGCCCAGTGTGCCGCCAATTCCGCCTTCAATGGAATTCACCATTTCCAGCGGATTCATGCCCATTAATAACCCGACATAGAAACTCGCTAATAACAGCGCCAGAAAGGGATGTATTTTTAGTTTTACAATGGTGAAAATAATAATAATGATGCTCGTTAATAACGTCCCCACTACCCATATTTGTGAGTCCATAGCCAACCTCTTCTAATAATAAGTTCTGCCCTCATTGAATAAGAATTGGCCGGTACTGACAAATGATAAAAAATGGCTTTCAGATGAACTGGATTGAACCAAAAGTGCAATATTGGTCAAGGTTTTACTATTAACTCAGATTTGCATCACATTAGATAACCCTAATCACTGCTTTGGTGGGTCATTGCGGTATACTATTTCAACAAAAAAGATTGCCGGAGAAGCCACCATGTACCCAGAAAAAAGCTATATCACCCGCAATAAATTACTGAATGGCTATCAGCTATCGAAACTCTATACCTTCGAAGTTGCTGCACGACACTGCTCATTTGCACTGGCGGCTGATGAGTTATCTATCAGCCCCAGCGCAGTCAGTCATCGAATTAATAGCCTGGAAGAAGAGTTAGGTTTCAAACTGTTCCAGCGCTTTCACCGCAAAGTGGAACTCACCGCTGAAGGGGAACGGGTATTTTGGGTGCTGAAATCGTCACTGGAATATCTGAATCAGGAAATCCTAGAAATAAAGAATCAGGAACTCTCCGGCACACTGACCCTCTATTCTCGCCCTTCCATTGCCCAGTGCTGGTTAGTCCCGAAACTGGCTGATTTTGCCCATCACTACCCTGCCATCAGCTTGAATATTCTGACTGGCAATGAAAACGTCAATTTCCAAGGTGGCGGTATTGATTTAGCCATTTATTTTGATGATAAAACGCCGGAGAAGCTCTCCTATCAGCACTTAATGGATGAATCTATGGTGCCGGTCTGTAGCCCGGAATATGCCGAAAAACATCAGCTTAATGGCAACCTTATCAATTTACGGCAATGTACCTTGCTGCATGACCGCCAAGCCTGGAGTTATGATTCTGATATCAGTGAGTGGAATACCTGGGGCCAGCAAGTGGGTTTTGATATTGACTCCACACAGCGCAGTATGGGTTTCGACCGCTCAGATTTGGCGATTATCGCCGCCATGAATCATGTCGGTGTCGCCATGGGGCGTAAGAAACTGGTGACCAAACGGCTGGAAAACCAAGAGCTCATCATGCCCTTCCCCAATCTTGAAGTCAGGTGCGAGCAGCGCTATTACATTTCGACCCTGTCAGACCGGCAGTGGCCAAAGATTAATGCCTTTATTCAGTGGTTAAAAAAGATGGCGGATGAGTCCTAAAAAACAGGCACTTATGCCATATAAGCGCCTGAATAAATCATGACATTGCAGCCGCTTTCTGCGCCAAATCACGGCTGTACTGCCGGCTGGCATCCACCAGCATATGGGTATAGGCGGTTTTTTCGCAGTCGGTGGTTAAATCCTCGGTATTCAGCGTTTCCAGTATTCGGCCATGTTGCATCACCGCCACACGATGGCACAGATGCGCGATGACCCCTAGATCGTGTGTCACCAGCAGATAAGTGAGCTTCTCGCGCTGTTGTAATTCCGCCAGCAGATTGAGAATTTCGGCTTGTACCGACACATCCAGCGCCGAGGTCGGTTCATCCAGCAGCAAGACGCGCGGCTCAAGAATTAGCGCCCGTGCAATGGCCACCCGCTGGCGCTGACCGCCCGAGAGCTGGTGCGGATAGCGCTGGCGAAACAGCCGATTCAAACCCACTTTTTCCAAGATGGTATCAATGCGCTGGTCGCGGTCACCCATGCCGTGAATGGCAAGCGGCTCGGAAAGAATGTATTCAATAGTATGACGTGGATGCAGTGATCCATAAGGGTCTTGAAACACCATCTGCACATGGCGGCAGCGATCGCGCTCGATCCGGTGTGCCAGCGGCATTTGGTTCAGTGTGAGCTGCCCTGTCCAGTGATTAAATAACCCCGCCAGACATTTCAGCACCGTGGTTTTGCCCGAACCGGACTCCCCCACTAAACCAAAAATTTCACCATTGTTAACCGCCAGATTCACATCAAACAGTACCTGATTCTGCTGGCTACCTTCGCCAAAAATAAGGTTAAGGTTATTAATTTCAATCATCGCATTTGCAGACATAACAGGCTCCTTAACCTTTCATCCAGGCTGGATCACGCACCATCACTGGCAAGCGATCACGGCGGTTATTCAGATCAGGCAGTGCATTGAGCAGGCCGCGAGTATAGGGGTGCTGCGCACTATCAAGATCACCAGCAGCAATGGACTCCACCACTCGCCCGGCATACATCACCAACACCCGATCGCAAAAGCTGCGCACCAGATTGATGTCATGACTGATAAAAATCAGCCCCAAGCCGCGCTCTTGAACTAAATCATCCAGCATCGCCAACACCTGCAACCGCACAGACACATCCAGTGCCGAAGTGGGTTCATCGGCGATCACCATTTCTGGCCCAGTGATCAGCATCATGGCTATCATGATCCGCTGCCCCTGACCGCCAGAAACTTCATGCGGATACAGGCGATACACCCGCTGAGGCTGGCGAATACGCACCACTTCAAACATTGATAGCACCCGCTCCCGCGCCTCCTGACGCGACACTTTATGGTGTGCCAGATAAGCTTCCGCCACCTGATCGCCGACGCACACCACCGGATTCAAGGAGTATTTCGGGTCTTGCATAATCATCGACATCCGCTTGCCGCGCACTTCGCGCATTTTGGCTTCATTGGCGCGCAATAAATCCACTTCAGCAAAGCGCAAGGTGTTGGCATGGATTTGTGCACTGGCGGGATGCAGTTTCAGCAGTGCGCGCCCTACTGTGGATTTGCCTGAGCCGGACTCACCGACAATCGCCAGTTTCTCTTTGCCCAGCGCAAATGAAACGCCGCGCACCGCGTCAGTCACCTGTTTGCCATTAACGAAGCTCACCCGCAGGTCATCCACTTCCAGCAAAGGCACTGATTTACTCTGTTCTGGGATCGAGAATGTCACGTAGGCCATCTCCTAAGAAGTTAAACGCCAGACTGTTTAGCAGGATCGCCAACCCAGGGATCGTCACCAGCCACCAGCACTCCATCATGTAACGGCGACCGCTGGAGATCATCGCCCCCCACTCAGGATCCGGTGGCTGAGCCCCCAAACCCAGGAAGCCCAAGCCCGCGGCGGTCAAAATAATACCGGCCATATTCATGGTGATACGGATAATCACCGACGGCAGACACAGCGGCACGATGTGACGCAGCAAAATACGCAGCGGCGATGCGCCCTGCAATTTCACCGCCGAGACAAAATCGGCATTGCGTAGCGAGAGAGTTTCGGCTCGCGCCAGACGGGCAATCGGCGGCCAGGCGGTCAGTGTTATCGCGATAACCACATGCTCCAGACCGGGGCCCAAAGCTGCGACGAATGCCAGTGCCAGCACCAAACTCGGGAACGAGATAAAAATATCGGTAATACGCATTAAGATGCTATCGACCTTGCCACCGAAGTAACCAGCGACCACGCCAAGTAACAGCCCGATAGGCCCGACCGTCACCGACACCAGTGCCACAATGTACAAAGTAGTACGCGCACCATAAATCAGGCGGCTGTATTGATCCCGGCCAAATTCATCAGTACCAAACCAATGCTGGCTACCGGGAGCCTGTAATGCATTACCGAGATCTTGTGCCAGCGGATCATGGGTTGCTAGCCACGGCGCAAAAAAGGCCACCACCAACAACAAGCCAATAATGGAAACACCAATGGCAGTAAGCGGGTTTCTCATTAAAGTGTGGAAGAAGCTAACTACCCGCCGTAGCCCGCGCTTCCAACCCTGATTTTTCATTTCAGGGCGTGCCACGACATTATCGGGTTCAGAGGAAAGCATCATTGATTCGTCCTCGGGTCAAAGATCTGATACAGCATGTCAGACAGTAAATTCAGTGAAACGAAGATCAAGCCAACCAGCAGCACGCAGCCCATCACCGCATTCATGTCGCCGAGCAATAAGCTGCCTGTCAAATACGAACCAAAACCGGGCCAAGAGAAGACGGTCTCAATCAATACCGCCCCTTCCAATAATGAGCCGTAAGCCAGCGCGACAACCGTCAGTAATTGCACCAGAATATTGCGAAAAGCATGGCCCCACAGCACTTGAAACTCAGACAAGCCTTTCACTTTGGCGGTAATGATGTATTCCTGCGATAGCTGCGCCAGCATAAAACTGCGGGTCATACGACTGATATAAGCCAATGAGTGGAAGCCAAGAATGGTGGCCGGCAACAGCAAGTGATTGACCGCACTGCGGAATACTTCCCACTCGCCCGCCAGTGCCGAGTCAATCAGCAGTAAGCCAGTGCGCCGGTCAACTAAACCGTCATAGGCCATATCGACCCGCCCGGCACCGCCCACCCAATTTAACCAAGCATAGAACACTAATAGCCCCATCATCCCGACCCAAAAAATCGGGGTTGAATAGCCCGCCAGGCTGATAAAGCGCACCACATAATCAGCAAATTTGCCATGGCGTGCTGCCGCCATAACCCCCAGAGGAATGCCCAGACCGGCTCCCACCAAAATAGCCATAGTGGCCAGTTCAATGGTTGCGGGGAACACACGAATGATGTCATCAACCACTGGGCGACCCGTGAGCAAAGCATTGCCGAGATCACCGTGGATAAGTGAATTAAAGTAGATAAAGAACTGTGTCCAAAGCGGCTTATCAAGCCCCAGTTGCAGATAAACCTGCTGATAGGTACTTTGATCGGCATCCTGACCGACTATCGCCAAAACCGGGTCAATCGGCATGACCCGGCCGATAATAAACGTCAGGATCAATAAACCGAATAGAGTCACGGCTACCTGAAAAAGGCGCTTTGATAAACGCCGCGCGATGCCATGCGGTGCAAACCAGTCTGAAACCTTCATGCTATCCTCCCGATACGGGCAAAACACACGGGTGCCTTGCCCTAGGTTTAGGTTGCTTGCCGTGAATTATCGCTGCTTATACACCTGTAGCAGGCGGGTTGTGGTGGATGGATGCGGGACGTAATCAACTACGTCTTTGCGCAGCACGACGGAATCAACCATTTGTGAAATCGGTAAGATGGCCGGGAATAGCGCGTCGTAGCGCTCCTGTACTGCCACGTACATTTGCTTTTGCTTGGCCGGATCTTTCTCGATAAGCGCGTTATCAATTAATTCATTCAGCTGTTTATCGTAGAAAGAGGTGCGCCAGCCCTGGAAGTTGGTCAGCTTGGCGGCATCACTGTTATCCGGGTTATAGGCAATTGAGCGCAAGCTAGAATGAGGATGAGGATCAACGCCGCCACCGCCACGGCCCACCAGCATATCGAACTGGCGATCCCGCATGGCACCATAGACCTGATTACCGGTGCCGGTCAGAATTTTGGCTTGGATTCCGGCTTGAGCCAGTGTGGATTGAACCGCAGTGGCGACGTTGATAAATGGCGGATCAGACAGCACCCGCAGGGTGGTGGTGAAACCCTCGGGATAACCCGCTTCCGCTAGCAGCGCCTTGGCTTTCGCCACATCAAGTTTATAGCCGGGATCGGGCAGTGTGACATCCATCCCTTTCTGGATCGGGCGTTGATGGAAGATCCCATAGCCCGGCATGATAGTTTTATTAATCCCATCATAATCAATTAAATACCGCACCGCTTCGCGCACCTTAGGATTGGCGAAATGCGGCTCTTTCAGGCTCATAGCAACATAATAAATGGTGCCGCGCTGAACTTCATCGACTTGAATTTCCGGGTTATTTTTCAGTGCATTAATATCGGGCACCGACATGCCACTGGCAATATCAATATCCCCTTTTTCAATCATTAACCGTAGCGCTTGCGACTCCGTCATATGGCGGAATATCACCCGCTTCATTTTGGCGTCACCTTGCCAGTAATTATCCACCCGGCTGATACGCAACACATCTTTTGCCTGCCAAACATCCAGCTTGAATGGCCCTGAACCCGCTTCATTGGTGGTCAGCCAACCATTGCCCCAATCACCATTTTTCTCATGTTGCATCACCGTGGCGCGATCAAGAATCGAGCCACTGCCCAAGGTTGCCAGCGAATAAATCACCAGCTTCGGGTCGGTCGGCTTAGGTAGCTCAATCTCCACCGTGAGGGGATCTTTAGCGCGGATCAACTGCTCCACGTTATCGGCAGTAAAGCCGTAGGATTTCCAAGTCGTGGCTTGCGCCAGATTCAGATGCATCAGGCGATTCATTGACCAGGCAAAATCGGCAGCCGTCACCGGATTGCCAGAGTGGAATTTCATTCCCTCACGCAAGGTAAAGGTGATTAACTTGCCGTCGTCACTGATTTGCCACTCAGTGGCCGCACCGGGCAGAACTTTGCTCGGCGTGTGTGGGTCCAATTCCACCAAGGAGTCATACAGATTAACAATGATAGAAACGGCATCATTGCCAGTCATGGCGGCCGGATCGAGTGACAGCAGGTTGTTCATATTCATGCCAACAATCAGTTGGTCATTGGGTGTTTTAGCCATACTGACGCCAGCCGACGTCAGGGTAATCAGTAGGGTAAGGAGGAGTGTTCTGACTATTATTATCGCGTTCATGGACCATTCTCCGGTAAGAAAAGGCGAGATCTGAATGCTTGTTTTTATAGGTCGAAATAATTTTTAAGCCGCGAAGAAATTATTCAATGGCCTCAAGAACGCAGGGTATTGGCTGCGATATAGTCGAAGTTAATATCCTCGCCTAATCCTGGGCGCGTCGGTAACGAGACATAACCGTCACTGTCCATCGGGTCGATGATGCTGTTGAGGTAAGCAGCGGGCTCATCGTAATCAAGGAATGGATGCAGTAACCCACGCTCATACCAGCGGCAGTTACGGATGGCACCGACAACCGCCAGATTTGGCGCGCCATTACCGTGAATCTCACAATCCATGCCGAAGGATTCCGCTAAATGGGCCACTTTCAAGCAAGGCGTGATGCCGCCTACGCCCTGAACACCGGCACGTAAAATATCGCAGGCACCGGCTTTCACCCAATCTGCACGGCTGAAGTATTTCCCCGCCAGACTTTCAGGCCCGATGATGTCTATCTGTAGGTTTTCCCGCAGCCAGCAATAAGAAGCCATGCTCTGCTCTTCCATCGGCTCTTCAAACCAGCTGAAATTCAGTTTTTGCAGTTCGCGGCCAATATAGAGGGCATCACTACGGCTGTACCAATGGTAGCCATCCAGCATCAAAGCAATATCTGGCCCGACGGCTTCACGTACCGCAGCACAGGCGCGGACATCCATTTGTGGACTTGGCGCAAAGGAGACTGGCGGCATCCAAGTATGCAACTTAATGCCCTTATAGCCTCTGGCGACCAATTGCTCGGCAAAACGCGCATACTCATCCGGGGTGGATAGCCCACCCGCGAGCTCATCACCGCACATGGTGCTGCCGTAGGCCAATACTTTGTCGCGATAACCGCCCAGCAATTTATAGACTGGCTGACCCAATTTGCGCCCCAGCAGATCCCAAATAGCCTGCTCAGCGATAGCCAGTGCCCGGTCGGTTAACTGATTGGCGCTGCCGCGCTGCCAGTGGACTAAGTCATTCCACAGCCGCTCGCGGTCAAACGGGTTCTGCCCGATCAACACTTTCTTAAAGAAGCTGTCGATGATGTGCGGACGAATCACTTCCGGTGGGGCGAATGCATAGCCACAGTCACCTTCGTCAGTGGTCAAGGTCAGCATGGCCATTTTTGCCAGTGATTCCTCACCGGGGTGCGAATGCCCAGCGGTATCAGAAACACGCCGGGTGGGATAAGAAAATACAGTGACGTCTACGGATATTATTTTCACCTGATTACCTGCCTTTAGAGTTCATTTCGTTTTCAGTCGGAACAGTGATTGCCTCGCTGATATCTCCTGACTAAATGGCCGCTATCCCTGTGAGCTCAAATCGTTAATCCCTTATTTTTAATGATGATTTATTCACGCTTAATATTAAAACGACGGATCTTTTAAAATGGAATTACATTTCACTTAACCAGTATTGGAGATAACTGTCGATTAGTCATTAGGAAATTGGCTGCAAAAAAGACAATAAAGGCAGGGTTTTTTGGGCAAATGCATAAATTATTGTGAGCCCCATCACGATGAAATAGGGGAAAAGTGTCCGACATCACAAAATGCGCGGGAGGGGCGTGGGTCACCATCCTTATTCATGCTGCTGCCCAGCGCCAAATTTGCTTTTTTTTCAATCAATAGACAAAGGCTATCTCAACGATAGGCAAAGCTGCCCCACTAGCTTGATAAAGGTCAACCATCACTCAGCACAGCCCAGAGATAATCCCACTCAATAAATAAGGTTATTGACAGGATAAAAACCCTATACCCAACATTATTGGCATTGCAGTTCGGTAGCAGCCAATACGAAGGGGATAAATGTGAAAGTGACTTATCACTTTCCACACAACAAAGGAGTGCTGCTGTGATAAGAAAATGGCTAATTGGCGGAGGTATATTAATAGTTGCAGGTTATCTGGGTGTAGCTGGCTATATCTACATGACGGATAACGCGCGCAGTAAGGCATTAATCAGCGAGGAAAAACTAATAACCAACGATGCAATCCCCTCTGTGAACAACACCACACTAACCAACCAACAAGTCAGTAATTTGTTTTATCAAAAGGGCTGTGATTATTGCCATACAAGCAGTGCATCCCTGCCGTTTTATGCTGTTATTCCGGGCGTGAAGCAATTAATGGATTACGATATTCAACAAGGCAGTCAATATTTTTCATTGGAACCGACCTTATTGGCTATTAAAGAAAATAGAGCCTTACCAGAGGCTGATTTAGCTAAAATCGAATCGGCCATTGCCCGCGAACAAATGCCACCACAACGTTTTGAAGTTTTGCACTGGTCTTCTGGCATCAATGCCGAGGAACGTAATCAAATTCTGGATTGGGTAAAATCACACCGGGCAGAGCATTTCCCTTCAAACAGCAGCAGTGACATGAAGCACCTGACATTGCAGCCTCTGCCGGATGCCCTGCCAGTAGACAGTAAAAAAGTCGCACTAGGTTCGCGTCTCTTCCACGACCCAAGACTCTCCAGTGATAACACCGTCTCCTGCGCTAGTTGTCATTTGCTAACAAAAGGTGGGGTTGATAATCTGGCAACCTCGACTGGGGTTGGCGGTCAGAAAGGCGGAATTAATGCCCCAACAGTCTTCAATGCCGTATTTAATGTTAATCAATTCTGGGATGGCCGCGCCGTTGATTTACAACAGCAGGCTGGCGGGCCACCACTTAACCCGGTAGAAATGGCCTCAGCTTCATGGGATGAAATCATTAATAAGCTGCAACAAGATACTCAGTTGACTCAAGAATTTGTTCAGGTTTATCCGCAAGGTTATTCCGAACAAACAATTACTGATGCCATCGCTGAATTTGAGAAAACCTTAACCACACCAAATAGTCCTTTTGACCGCTATTTGCGAGGGGATACGAATGCCTTAACTGCCAGTCAGAAAAATGGCTTGGCGTTATTCCAGAAAAATAAATGCGATACCTGCCACGTCGGTAAAAATCTTGGCGGGCAGTCTTATGATCTGATGGGATTAGCGGGTAATTACTTCGCTGATCGACCAAGAGAGCTGACTGCTGATGACCATGGGCGTTTTAATGTCACCAAAGATCCCCGTGATATGCACCGCTTTAAAACACCGGGTCTGCGTAATATTGCACTGACAGCCCCTTATTTCCACGATGCTCAAGCCGAAGATCTAACTCAAGCGGTCGAGATGATGTTGAAATATCAGGTCGGTACTAATCTGCCACCACAGGATGTTCTAGATATCGTCGCGTTCCTCGAAAGTCTGACCGGGGAATATACGCCTTATAAAGAATAAGTATTAATATCAAAAGTATCCGCAGAGTGGTTTATCTGCGGATATCCTTCCAGTGACTCCATACCTTCCTCACACATATTCAGCATTAACTGCCAAAGTTAGTCTCAATCAATTTAGAATAGATAGGAATTTTCTTGTAAGTGACTGGTAAAAAATGAGTTTACGATAAAAGACGTTGCCTAAAAATAAGACCTCAGGCTATTCTCATCCTTACTTATAACAAAATGTAACAGAGATTACCCAAGGGAAATTAAGTATGGATCGCCGTACACTTTTAAAATCATCAGGTTTATTACTGGGTGGATTAACGTTAGGTAGCTTTATTCCTAGTGCTCAGGCAAAAAACACTAAAATAGCTTCACAAGTACTGATACCCAGCGAGCAGCAACCACTATTACTTAATTTTAATGAAAACTCGTTGGGAATGTCGCCTAAAGCACATCAGGCGATTATTGATGCTCTGCCCACCGCATTCCGCTATCCCGATGCAGCCCGCGAAAAATTGATTACCAACATCGCGACAGAATACCAACTTAAAGACGAAAACATCTCTCTGGGAAATGGCTCTTCAGAGACTATTCAGGCGGTAATTCAGGCAGTTATTCGTCAGGCTGAGCAAGATAATATACCGATTCAACTCGTGGTACCGGACCCAACGTTTAACTATGCCGAGCTCTACGCCAAACCTTTTGGTATCCCGATAGAGAAAGTGGTTTTAACCCAAGAAATGGCATTCGATCTACCGGCAATGCAAAAGAAAGTCGCTGATTTTAATGGCCGTTCGATTGTCTATCTGTGTAATCCTAATAATCCGACAGCCACTATCACCCCATCAAATCTTATTGACGACTGGGTTAAAAATGCCACACCGGAAACACTGTTTATTATTGATGAAGCTTATGCCGAATTTGTAAGTGATCCAGCGTTTCGCAGCGCCATTGCATTAGTTCAAGCAGGCCACAAGAATCTCTTGGTGACTCGAACATTCTCGAAAATATTCGCGCTGGCGGGCCTAAGGATTGGATATGGTATTGCACATCCGCAGCTGATCGCAGCAATAGAAAACTTTGTCTCACTGGATAACACCAATACCGCAGGGGCCGTTGCAGCGTTAGCCTCGTTGCAGGATAAACCTTTTGTGATACAAAGCCGCCAGTCAGCTGATCTAGCTCGCCGCATAGTGACTCAGGCACTTGACCAATTAAAATTGGCTTATTTACCCTCTCAGGCTAACTTTATCTTCCACCAAGTGCCCGGAGATGTAAAAACCTACCAAAAACGAATGAAACAATATCATGTCTTTGTTGGGCGTGAATTTCCCCCTGCAGTTGGTTGGAATCGCCTTACATTAGGGACACCAGAAGAAATGACGGCCTTTGTCTCCGTACTGAGAATGTTCCGGGCTAACGATTGGGTATAACCGCCATTATTTCGTGTTATTAATGGATAAAGGGGAGGCTATTTCCTCCTCAATCACCCTACAAATGCTTTTATAAAAATAACAGGAATAAAAATGAAGAAATTATCTCTGGGCATCATGATCGTGGCATTACTCAGCAGCCAACAAGTCTTGGCAAAAAGCTGGCAAGAAATAAAACAGAGCGGGGAATTGCGTATTGGTGTTCCCGGTGACTATGCCCCTCTGGCATTTCACGATAAGCAAGGGCAACTCGTTGGTTACGATATTGATATGGCAAACTCTTTGGGTGAGAGTCTAAAACTTAAAGTTAATTTTGTGCCAAGTAGCTGGCCAACACTGTCGGAGGATTTAGCGGCCGACAAATTTGATATTGCCATGGGCGGGGTGACAGAAACGCCTGGCCGTGCCGCGCAATTTGCATTATCCAGTCCGGTGGTCAAAAACGGCAAAATTGCCTTAGCCAACTGCCAACAAGCTAAAAAATTCCCCACACTCGATGCTATCGATAATGAAGCAGTGAAAGTCATTGTGAATCCCGGTGGCACTAACCAATCTTTTGTCGATGCTAATATCAAGAAAGCACAAATCATCCGCACCAAAGATAACGTCGCCAATTTGCAGGGTGTCCGAGATCAGAGCGCCGATATTATGTTCACTGATTTAATTGAAGGGGATTATTACCAGAGCAAAGAGCCGGGGATATTTTGTGTCGCCACACCGGAAATATTGCCCGGCACCGGCAGCTATAAAGTGTATATGATGGCAAAAGATAATCAGCCACTTCTTAGCGCAGTTAACCAGTGGTTGAGTGGCGAGACAAAATCCACCTTAGCCCACCAGTGGAATATTTCCGAATAGGCGGCCATTAATTACCCGCTATTTTTATCTTAAAATCATTGAAGCTACAGGTAGGCAGTCAGTAAATTCAACCCTGTAGCTTCAAGTAATTTGGGTTTAAGCCGTTAATCCGCCATCTAGCACTACTGCCTGCCCCGTCATATAACGGCTATCATTGCCTATCATAAAGGCACTGACTCGAGCGACTTCTTGTGCGTCACCTAAACGCCGCAATGGGATCTGCTTACGTAATCCTTTTAAGGCATCGGCAGGCATATTGCGCGTCATATCACTGTCGATTATCCCCGGCAGCAAGCAGTTTACCCGAATACCAAAGCGGCCCATCTCAAGTGCCAGTGAGCGGCCAAGGCCAATCATTGCCGCCTTACTGGCCCCATAAGCACTCTGTCCGATATTGCCTTTGATGGCGGTGACCGAAGACATCAGCAACACGGCACCCTCTCCCTGCATCATCATGGGCGGCAAGAGGTGCTTATTCCAGTAGAAAATGGCATTCAAATTGGTATCCATGACATTACGCCAGTTATCACCATTCTGCTGAATATGTAAGCTATCGCCAGTAATGCCAGCATTATGGATAACAGCACCGGGCGGGCCATATTTTTCTAACAATTGTGGGGCCAACGCATCAACATCGGCTTCATTGCTGCCGTCACAACGATAGCCAGTCACCCGACCGGGTAATCCTTCACAACTTTCGATGACATCGTGACTCTGCTGTTCACCCTGACGCCAGGTAAAAACAACATCCCACTCTTTGGCTAGCTCTTCAACCAATGCCCGGCCAATGCCACGGCTGCCGCCAGTAATTAACACCCATTGCCTGCTCATAATATTACTTCTTCTGCTCAGCCAGCTTCTGACAAAGCTCGCCTAAAGTCATGTCCGGGCTTTCCATAAACATTTCGGCATTCAGCGTGGCACCGAATTCGCGTTTTGCCAGCACCATCAATTCAACATAATCCAGACTGTCGAGTTTTAACTGATGCAGTGGCATTTCAGGTGACAGTGCCGACATTTCCAAGTCTTTGGCGTCACACAACATTTCACATACGGTGTCATAAACGTGTTGATACTTTTCCATGGTCTTATCCTTTTTTAATGCGCGGCTAATGGCCACGTTTTTAATGTTACAGCGGTGGTAATTAATGGCCCGATGTCGGTCCAGGCCTGAATAGCCGAGCGCAATATCCAGCCATCTTCAGTATTGCCGACCACCAGTGTCGGCTCGATGGCATAGTGCAGTGCGCTGCGGACAAATAAATTCGGCTGGTTGATGCGCAGTAGATCAGCACTGAAATGCACATCATGATGTGTCTGAATAACTGGCACATGCTTAAAAACATCAATCAAGGTTTCGGCCTGAATTCCAGGTAACACCTGTTTGGCCGTTGCCAGTGTTTGCGGAGCAGCAACCAACAATTTAAACAGCAGTGCATCGAAAAATGCCCAGCACTCAGCCGGTTGTGAGGTGTCACCGGGGAATTGCTGGCTGAGTTGATGAACCTCGTTCGCAGACAAAGAACTCCATTGCTCGCAGTCAGTCTGTACCAACGCAGGTGCACTGCGTAGCTTGCCGTTAAAGCAACTTTCGCCATTATCACTGTCGAACAAATTGCCACTCACTTGCCCCTGCGCCTGACTCAATTGCAACTGATACGGCGTATGACATAGCACCGGTTGGCGCAAGCGCGCGTTAAAACGCAGAAAATCCGTGTCGGGCAATGCGGTTAATAACGCAGCACTGAGCTGATATTTAATATCCAGCATGGCGCGCATTCCGTGGACGGTGAGTTGCTTCTGGCCTAACTGCTGCGCATGTTGCAGATCAAAGTGGATCGGGTTGTAGTCACCAGAAAACTCGGCCCAACGTTCGGCATCACTGAGGTTGTAGTTGTAATTAAACGACGAGTTAAAAGTCATGGTCATTCCAGCCCAATAACCAAGGCGGCATTCGCTCCGCCAAAACCAAAGCTCAGGTTCAGAGTGTTACGTAATACCGCGGAACGATGCCCTTCGCTGATGTAATCAAGGTCACATTGCGGGTCGGCATTTTTCAGGTTGCAGGTAGCAGGCATCATCTGATGTTGCAAAGCTTGCAAGCAGATAATGGATTCAAAGCTGCCTGCTGCTGCAATCAAATGACCCGAATAGGATTTGGTGCTGGATAACGGCGTGGTATAAGCCGCATCACCAAATGCTTGTTTGATGGCTTGAGTTTCATTCAGATCGTTAAGCTGAGTAGAGGTGCCATGCAGGTTAACGTAATCAATGTCATCGGCGCTCAACCCTGCCTGCTGCAAGGCATGCTGGATAGTTTTGACGCGAGCGACTTTATCTTCTGCCGGTGCGGTGAAATCAAAGGCATCGGAGTAGTTACCGTAACCTTTTATCTCGCCAAGGATATGAGCGCCACGGGCAATCGCCCCTTCCCGCTCTTCCAGACACAGCACCGCCGCCCCTTCAGACAGTACAAAACCATTACGATCTAAACTAAACGGGCAACTGGCTTTGCTGGCATCTTCCTGCTCGCGTGCCAGTGCGCCCAAGATATCGATATTCCAGACGGCGGCATCACTGCGCAGTGATTCCCCCGCCCCGGCTAGCATCATAGAAGCTCGTCCACTGCGGATGATTTCAAAAGCATCACCAATGGCAATAGTGCCGGTGGCGCAAGCGGCGATCGGTGAGTTTTGATAACCACGCAATCCCCAATACAAGCTACAAGCTGCTGTCCCGGCATTCGGCATCGACAGGAAACAGCCGAAAGGTGTGCCCAGCCCGGTTTCTAAATAACCTTCATAGTTATCATGGGTTTCATCCTGACCCGCCCAGCCACTGCCGATGATGGTGCCGCAATCGAGTAAATCGTAATACTCCGCCGGAGATTTCTCGGCAAATGCCATCGCCATGGCTTCTCGTGCAGCAGCCAGCGCTAATCGGGCATAGCGCGGCAGGCGGCGGCGTATCGCGGCAGGTACCGCTTTCAAATTAGGTTCCGCATCAAGCAGGCCAAAAAATCGCGATTTAATGCCCTGCTCGGATTTATCGTAATAACGGTAACCTAATTGGTAATCCATAATGGCCGCCCAACTCTGCTGCGCGGTCATGCCCATTGGGGTCACACTGCCATAACCGGTTACTACAACCCGGCGCTGCTTAACGGTATTTGTCATGATTTAATTCCTTTACTGTCCCTGCTGTTATCCACACCGCCGCCTAAGGCTAGCCATAATTTCATGGTGGCATTCAGGTAGTTATATTGAAATTCGAGCAAACTGGTTTCACTGGTCAGCAGAGCGTCCTGCGCATCCAATAAGGTCTGAAATGAGACGGCACCTGCCTGATATTGGCTGTTAGCCAAGCTCAGCCGACGTTGGCTGAGTTGCAGGTTCTGCCACTGATTCTGTTTTTGTTGCTGATAACTCAGCCGTTGGGTCATTGCGTCATCAACATCTTTCAGTGCGCTGTAGACCTTGCTGCGAAAATCGACTGCCGCCAATTGCACCTCCAGCTTTGACTGGTCAATGGTGAGCTGCACGGTATTCCACTGTAAGAAAGGCAGTGCGCTGTTAACACTCAGTGTCCGGCTTGGGTTGCTGAACCATTGTGAAAATACCGAGCTACCGGCATCCAGCGTGGCGCCCAATGAAAGTGTCGGGTAGAAATTCAGTTTGGCGACATCCGAACCGGCTAATGCCGCACGTAAACGCCACTCGGCCGCCTGTACATCGGGGCGCTGGGCAATCACCTGTAATGGCAGACTTGTGGCGATCGGCACCTGTTGTTGTAAATCCAATGACTGGCGCTCGGTCTGACGATAATCGGGCGCGCGGTTAAACAGCAATGCCATGGCATTGCGTGCGGCCTCCCGCTGCTGCTCAAGACTGTGATACTGATTTTGACGATCCAGTAATGTCTGTTGCGCCTGTAATAGCTCGATTTCACCAGCATCACCCGCCGCCATACGCGAGCTCACGATTTTGAGGGTATCTTGCGCAATAGCCACCGCCGCCTGCTGGTAGCCCAACTGTTGATTGAATTTAGCAATCTGCCAGTAGAGATCCGCCGTGGTGCCAATCAATGAAAGTGCCGTTTCCTGCCGATCTTGCTCGGTTGCATTGACTAGCCAAGCCGATTGCTCACGGGCACGGGCTAATTTACCCCACAGATCCAGCTCGTAGCTCAAGCCGAATGAGGTGCTGTAGTTTTCTCGCGGCTGAGTATTTTCATGCAATGACCGAGTATTGCTGCCAGTACCCGTCAATGTGACCTCGGGATGCAAATTAGTATTCGTCAGCCCCGCCGTTAGGCGCGCCTGCTGCAATTTCAGCCCCGCAGTCGCGAGGTCATTATTGCTGATCAACATGCGGCTGATGTTTTCTGACAGTTGCGGGTCATCGAAATTTTCCCACCAGTGCACACTGTGGTGTAGGTAGCCGCCGCCGCTATCTTTGACTCGCCACTCATCAGGCACTGACAACATTGGCCGCTGATAATCACTTTTCAGTAAAGAGCCGCAACCGGTCAGCAGCAGAGTGAGAATCCCGGCATTAATTAATTTCATCATTCTCGTGCCAGCGCCTCGGTTGGATGCAAACGAGCAGCATTGCGCGCCGGGAAAAAGCCAAATCCCAACCCGATAAGCGCGGAGAAACTACAGGCCAACACTAACGGCGGCCAAGTGAAAATTAGGGTAAAGGTCTGGGTAACCCAAGAGAAAATCACCCCAGCCAGTGCGGAACCAACAATGCCAATCAAGCCGCCGAGGGTGCAGATGACCACCGCCTCAATCAGGAACTGAAGCATGATGTCGCTCGGACGTGCGCCCACAGAGAGACGAATCCCAATTTCATGGGTGCGCTCAGTCACCGACACCAGCATGATATTCATCACGCCCACCCCGCCCACCAGCAGAGAAATAGCGGCAATAGAGGTGATCAGCAGTGTCATGGAGTCAGATGTTTTCTGAATCGCTTTGCTCATCTGGTCATTACTCAGAATGAAAAAGTCCCGCTGACCGTGGGCTTGCTCCAGCAGCTTCTCGACATCTTGTTGCACGTCATTCAGCGAATAGCCTTCACGAACCCGCACCGAGATTGACTCCAGCGGGATATCGCCCGAAATCCGCTCGGTCAGCGAGGTATAAGGCATCCAGGCAGCTAATAAGCCACCGAATGATGAACTGCTCCTCTTGGCAACACCTATAACGCGCAGTGGGATGCCATCTAACTGCACAATGGCGCCAATCGGATTTTCTCCGGCAGCAAACAGAGTATCGCTGAGCTCAGGTTGCAGAATGACCACCGGCTCACGGGCATTCACATGACTCTGGGTAAAACCCTCCCCGGCCATAAAATTCAGCCCTTTGACCTGAAAGAAGCCGTCACTGACGCCAGAGAGCGCCACCATCACTTGTTTTTCACCCCGCACCGCAGCCACCATTTTGCTCACTACCGGCGACAAGCTATCGACATAGGGTTGATGGCGAAGCAGCTCAACATCTGCTTGTGAAAGTGCGCGTTCAAAATCAGGGCGCGGTTTATCCCAGCCCAGCCCTGGGCGAACATCCAGATTACTGGTACCCAGTTGGCTGATTTCATTTAGGATTTCCTGACGAGCGCCTTCTCCCACCGCCATGGAGGACACCACGGAAGAGATGCCGATAATAATGCCGAGCATGGATAAAAAAGCCCGAATGCGGTGCCCAAGCAGGGAGCGCCAGGCCATTTTTATCGCCTCTCTGACACTCAACCACCAGTGGGGGCGGCCGGTGGCAACCGTGGTCGGCAGCGCCGCATTAACTATTGCAGCACCGGTTGCCTCATTATTGCGATCAGAGATAATTTCACCGTCACTGATCTCGATAATACGCTGCGCCTGATTAGCAATATTGCGGTCATGGGTCACGATGATAATGGTGTGGCCGGACTGATGCAGGCCGTGCAAAATCCCCATCAGTTCCTGCCCACTGGCGCGATCGAGCGCACCGGTCGGCTCATCGGCCAAAATAATACCGGCACCATTCATCAGAGCACGGGCGATACTCACCCGCTGCTGTTGCCCACCGGAGAGTTGCGCCGGTTTGTGCAACAAATGCTGACCCAGACCTAAACGACGCAGCAAATAAGTGGCACGTTCCTGACGCTCGGCGGTGCTCATCGCGGTGTAAAGTGCCGGGATAACCACATTCTCGGTCGCCGTTAAGTACGGCATTAAGTGGTAGCGCTGAAAAATAAAACCGATGTACTGGCTGCGTAATTGTGCCAGTTGCTCGCTGCTGGCCTGCCGCGTCGGGATGTTATGAATCGACATTTCACCCTGCGTCGGCTTATCCAGACAGCCGATAATGTTCATCAGTGTTGATTTACCGGAGCCAGAAGCACCAATAATCGCCACCATTTCGCCGCGATGAATCGACAATGAGATATTCTTGAGTACCGCAACCGACGCGCTACCTGACGAGAAATGGCGATAGATTCCATCGAGTTGGATCAACGGGGCACGGTTAGCGTCATCACGATGAACAGTATTAATGTCCATTATTCACTCCCGACGGCACACCGATCAGTGCAACCTGCTCACCCTGCTCTAGCCCCTCTTTTACTTCAGCATATTGACCATCACGCAGGCCAATAGCGACCCAGCGCTCGGCAGTCTGTTGGCCTTTGATGACTTGAACTCGATAGCGTTTGTCGGCTTTGGGGTCTAAAGCCGATTGCTGTTCACCTAAAGCAGACAGTGGCACGCGCAGCACATTTTTAGCCTGTGCAGTAATGATGAAGACCTGCGCCGTCATTGAGGTGCGCAATAGCCGCTCATGGTTGGCAATGCTAAAGAGGCCGTTGTAATAAACTGCGGAAGGCTGCTGGTTGTTCCCTTGCCCAGCACTCTCTTCACGCAAACTGTCTGCGGAAGCTTCCTGAATAGCATCCATCCGACTCTCGTAGCGGCGCTCAGGGTCGGCGACCACATAGAACCACAGCGGCTGCCCGACACTGACTTTGAGGATGTCGGTTTCTGAAATCCGCGTCTGCACGGTCATGGTATCGACATTCGCTAAAACCATAATGGTTGGCGCAGTCTGTGAGGAAACAATGGTTTGCCCCTCTTTGGTGACAATCCCCAGCACTTCGCCGTCGATAGGCGCCATGATGCGGGTAAAACCGAGATTGGCTTTTGCGGTCTCTAACGCCATTTGGCTCTGTACAATTTGTGCTTCATTAACATGCAATTGCGCTAACTGGCTGTCATATTGCGCCTGTGCTTGCTCCAGTGCACTTTGCACCCCAGAACCCTCTTTTGCCAACTTCTGCTGGCGGCGGAATTCGAGCAAATATTGACGCAACAAAGCTTGAGTCGCCTGCTTTTGTGCTTGCGCGCTTTGTAATTCAGCTTCTGATTTACGTAATTCGTTTTGCTGCAACGTCGGGTCAATTTCAGCCAATAACTGACCACGAGTGACGCGGTCGCCCTGTTTGACATAAAGTTTGGTTAGCTGCCCGTTGACCTGTGCCCCGACATTGACCTGCAATGAAGGTTTTAAACTGCCGGTGGCCATCACATTGCGTTCAATATCACCGCGATCGACAGTGACAGTTAGCTGTGGCGTATCTTGCTTGCTACCAGATAACAGCAGCGCCGTAGCACCGCCGATCAGCAGTAAAACAATCATCAGCAAGGCCAGTGCTAGTCGCTGTTTTTTGTTCAACCTATTGATACGCATCAGTTAACCGCCGCAGGAGTAAGATGAGCAGATGCCGCTGGTTGAATGCAGCGCACCAGTTGGCCGTCATTTAAGCGAAAAACTTTGTCAAACATCGGCAGCACACTTTCACTGTGAGTCACGGTGATCAGCGTTTTCTGATATTCGCGGCAATGGCTCAGTAAAGTCTGCATCACCTGCTGAGCGGTATCTTCGTCCAGATTGGCCGTTGGTTCGTCCAGCACCAACACCGGGCAATTGCTGTACATTGCACGCGCCAGTAATAGCCGTTGGCGCTGCCCTAAAGAGAGTGCTGCATGACTTTCGCGCACCAGCGCACTGAGGCCTCCGGGCAATTTATCGATAACATGAGTTAATTGCAGACCTTGCAGTGAGCGCTCAATACGCTGGCGTTTTTCGCCATCAAGATGCCCATCAAACAAGGTGATATTTTGTAATACCGAGGCATTAAACAGGATATCTTCCTGACTTTGCAGGAAGAACAGTGCATGGGCCTGTTGAAAATCAACCGGTTCACCATCCACGATAACTTGCCCTTGCTGTGGCGGCATTAACCCGGCCATCACTTTCAGCAAAGTACTTTTTCCGGCCCCGGATTCCCCGACAATCGCCACGCTTTGCCCGCGTGTCAGTGACAGCGATAAGTCACGCAATACCGGCTGGCTGGCATCGTAAGCAAAGCGGATATTCTGATAAACCAACTGATGGTTAAACACCGGCGGAGCTTTTGGCACTGCCGGGCTGTTTTCTGCGGATACCGGCTGCCCAGCCGGGAACAAGTCGCGCGCGCGGATATCAATGACGTGCAATTGGTTTTTCTGCAAAATGGCATAGAAGATTTTGGTGATATAGGAAGTGAAAATTTCGCGCACAAAACTGTAGGCGAAAAACTCCCCCAGACTCAATGTCCCTTGCTTTAACAATGGCAACGCCAGCAGCATAAAGAACACCATTTCCAAGCTACCAATCAGTTGATAAAGGCTATTTTTGACCTGATCGTAGATTTTCTTCTTCTGTAATGCGGTGAACAGTGACAGCACCAAACCGGCAAACACCCCTTGGCGTTGGCTGGATAAACCGGCAGATTTAATGGTAGAAAAGCCCTGAATGCTCTCCAGAATGAAGTCGCTTTGCTCGGCCCCTTTCACCTGTAACTGCTGGGTGTAATAGCGGTCACGATAGATAGCCCAAATGCTGATAAGCCCCATCAGCATCACACCGATAGCCGACACCATTGCCAACAGTGGGCTCATGTAGCACATCACCGCCAACGCAATAGCGCCGATTATCCAGTCGGTGCGCAGGCCATTATCCAGTTCAATTTTTTGCGTGGCTGCCATTTGCCAGTTCGAGAAGCGGCTGAAGATGTCACCCGGCGCTCGCTTATCAAAGAAGTTAAGCGAGTGACTGAGCAAGCGCGAGAAACCGGCCACACTGTTAAGCACCACAAAGTGTTTGATATAGCGCTCAGTGATATATCGCACAGCAAAAGCCAATGACGTCGCAACCACAAAGGCCAATAGAAAATAGAAATAAGGGAAATCTTTATCACCGGCAGAGGAAAATACGTCATTAATGGCGCTGCTGACCATGGTCGGCATAATAAACAGCGTCAGAGAAATCAAGAATGCCAGCGTCATTAGCCAGTAGATGCCACGAATACTCGCCGTCTCTTTTAAGCTCATGCAGTCGAGCGCACTGAGTCGTTTGCTGTGTTGAATTTTCTTCACGGCTTCTGGATCAGCCGGGGTTTCGGGATCCAGCACCAGCGCATAACCACTGATTTCTGCTTTTAAGGCATCCATGGGTAGCAACTGCTGCCCAATAGCCGGGTTCATTACACAGACGTAGTTACCTTGACGATAGGCGAGCAGCACATAATGGTTGGCACCATAATGCAGAATGGCCGGCAGCGGTAACGCTGACAGCTCTTGATGCTCAAATACCACCGGATAAGCCGGAATGGCCAGCTCAGACAAAATAGTACAAAGCGTGGCCAGTGATGTGCCATGCCCAGAGGCAGGATAACGCTCACGCAAGCTTTCCAGTGGTGCATCGATGCCTTGCGTCTGTGCCAGCATCGCAATACAGGCCAAACCGCATTCATTGGTTTCGCTTTGAAAAACTAGCGTTGGGATTATCTTTTCCATTTTCTACTATTCTTTGTGGGTAACATTATTCATTAATAAAAAACAACGAATGTGAGTGCCATAACAGCCAATCTTGTGGATGCTGCGTCATTGATGTTTCAATCAATTCAGGTAATTTATTTTTGACTTCCCGTGCATTAAGCGCAGGATAAACATGGATTTTTATGCCTTTGTCGTAATACAGGTAATAAAAAACCACTTGCGCTGACAGTGCTCTGGCAAGGCGGATAATTCCACTGTGCAAATTGGCCGGACGGTCGAACAGTTGGCAGGGAATCTTTGCGGTTTCCGTCGTCTGGTTATTAATGGTGTAATCCGGCGTAATATCAGGAAAAATCATAATATTTCGCTTATGCTCTGCCGCTTCCATAATGGCGTCCATCAGGTTGCCCGCAATGGCACGGCTATCAGCATGGATAGAGCAATAAGAGATATTCACTCCCCCCATTTGCCGGGCCTGCTCTTCATAAGCTTCTGCACTGGCTGACACCACGACCGTCGCCAGTCCTGGATAAGTACCCGCACCCACCATACCGGCAAGCACATCTGAGACCATATGCAGAGGGGCCAAAATCACCGGAGAACCCGCGTCGTGCAGCGCTTTGACTTGGCTATCCAACTGCTGAGTGCAAGCTGCCAACTGAGCTAAAACCTGCCGATTCTGCCCAAAGGTTGCCGCCAGCTCTAACACCTGACGGCGTTGCGCGGTACGGATAAAATTGCGTGCAGACGGGCTTTTCTGCCCCGTCAACAGACACTGACTGTTAGCGGCTGCCACCCGGGCCAGATTCTTCTGCCGCCGTGACGACAACCCGAAAGCCCGGCGCAAAGCACCGAGCAGCAGTAACCAGCGATAGTCACCATACCGTAATAACCCGACAGCCAGTTTGGCTTGCAAGTGGGTCAATGTTCGCCCGCTGAAAGCCAGCTTATCCAGCTGGTTTCTCCAGGCGAAATAACCCCATACGGCTAACAGTCTCATTATTTCTCCAGCGCCTTATCGTGCTCGAGTAATGACAACAGATGATCCGAGAACGCTGGGAATTCACGATCCTGTAGCGCTATCCATTTCTTGCCAACAATAAAGGTCGGAGTGGCATCAACTTTGTAATGCGCTGTCACTGCCGTCATATAGGCAACCAGCTCTTTAACTTCAGAGGATTGGCGGACTTGCTGGTATTTAGCGACATCAATGCCATTGGCTTTCAACCAAGCTTCGAGCTTGCTGTTATCACTAAAATCAATATTGTCTTCGAGTACCGCTTTGTAGGCACTCGCTCGATGCTGCGACTCAATACCCATTACGGATAATGTGGCAAACATCGGTGCGAAACGCCCTAACCCAGAGGTTTTATCGCTGCTGATGTGCAGGCGAATAAAACGGGTGCCTTCTGGCATACGACTTTCTAATTGGGCGACATTCTCTTCGTTGATGGCGCAGTAATGGCAGCCATAAGAGAAGATTTCGATAATACTTTTGTCATCTTTAATCGGGCTATTCTCAACATCGCTGCTGCTAACAGAGAACAGCGTTTCCTGCGTATCCTGATTGAGCACGAAATAATGGAAATAGGCGGTTGTTATCAATGAAGAAATAAGGATAACCAACAGTGTATAGCCTATAAAGAATCCCTTACTCCTAAACATATTTTTTTTGGTAGACATGGTCAGTTTTATTCACAATCAGGGTTCAGGTAAGACATAAATGGCGTAAAATGACCTTTATGTCCGCGAAAATAATATTTATAACATTCACTTAATGCGAAAATTCTTGAATTTCAGCATCAGTAGAGTATTAAAAAAATAAATCAGGCAAGCATGGTAATTACCCCATACTTACCTGGGGCATCGTCAAATATTAATAAAAATTAACGAATACTTAATTCACTATCTTAACGGCAATTAGCTACGCTAGTTGGTGCTGAAGAAGAGCTAACAACTTTACCGTGTTTGTCAGTACAAGTAGTAATAGCCATGCAAGTCAAAGTTGTGCTACCGGTCTTCCACTGGTAAGTATCTTTACAAGTAGTACCAGTACCGCCAACGATAGTATTTGCATCAGCCATGTTCATTTTTTTCATGATAAAGTCCTTAAAGAAAAAATAAAAAATTATAGCCTATTATTTAATAGCCCATTGAAGTATGCGTTTTAAATATTAGGTTCACCCCAACACTTAATTAATCCAACGCAGGAGATTTATACTATAACAACAATACCAATTACAACAAAAAATAACATTTATTTAATTTAAATTAATATATAAATAAATGCCGCAAGGGTTCGCTGCCATATTAAAATAACAGTAAACCATCTTGCCTCATGAATATAAAAACAACGAAATTAAAACGCTATTTTATATTCATAATAATAATGCACTCATAGACTGAATGCATATAACTCTTCTATTTAAAGATATGACATAATCACAACTCCACTACCGGAAAAGGTACCTGCATCAGGCAATGCCGTTGCATGAAGTGTCGACTCAATCAGGAAAGAGTTGTTGCCCACTCCGGGGGTTACTGTTACACCAGCAGACAAGTCTTGCCCCGCCACTTTCAATGTCGATGTTAGATTGCCATTCTGCCCAAGGTTGATACTTTTACCACCCACCAAGGTCAACTTCACTGATGTTCTGGCGGTACAGTTGATAATTAGCGGCTCGCTTTTTATTGCTCCATCAACACTTTGCTGATTAAGTGAGCCATAATTGATATACACATCACCGGTGATATCACAGGTTTCCGGGGTCGGAGGAACTGCACCACAATAGGAGCCGGGGATAGACTGACCAGTGAAGTTGATATCATCATCTCCCTGCCAATACATCACCCCAAAGCAAGTACCTGCTGCGCGTAATGGATTTAAGGTTGTTGTTGCCCAGCCACCAGAGACGCCGTTTTGTGCAATAAAGGCAGTGCGCATATCTTGAGCCGTTGCACCACGGGCAACCGTTACGCGAGTTGAAGCATAAGAGGGATTGGCGCACAATTCATCGATATCACTCGAGAAGTGGCATATTGCTACAGAACAATAAGTCTTGGCACAAAGTACGGCACCACTACTTTCCTCGCTCGGCCAAGAAAAAGTACCTTGATATTGAGAACCAACACGCGTTTGTGTCGAAACCCAGGCGCTGGCCTGACTATAAAGTGGCAATAAGAACAGCACGCAAGCTATTAACCAGCAATAACGATTACTTAGCTGTATATCAGGCTGTCTCACTCGTTTAAATTCCATGAATTCCATCCGCATATTAATAATATTGCAGGTTAAAAGTGGCTACTGCACTGAACTCACCGCGCTTAATTGTGCGTTGGGTTATTGCGTCTGGTTCACCGCGGACATAGGCTTTCAACGTAATAATATTATTACCCGTATCAAGCGGGATATCGTCACTGGATTGATTCAGTGGTAATGCTTTCCCTGCCATAGTTTCTAGACCAATAGCAATTCCTACATCATTGCCATCAACCGCTAATAACCCCGGTAAATTAACACTGTCATTACCAGTGAACATAATATTGGCAGTAGTACCTAAGCTGATATCACAATCAACTAGGTGGATTTGAAACTGTTTGCCTAAAGTGCGCTGATTCGAATAAAGATATTTATCGACAACGGTGCCAAAGTTCAAACTAATAGCCTCGTCACCAGGGCGGATAGTGCACGGCTCTGCTACTAATGCGCCATGAAAACGCATATTGTCAGCCGCAGATACCGACATAATGCCAAGAGTATTCAAAACCAGAACACTCAAAATAATTCGCCCGTGGCGCACCAGCAGATTTAAATTAGTCATCATTTGATCCTATTGGTAATCCACTAATAATGTAGCGGTAGCCTCAAAGGCCCCTTCACTTAATATCGCACCGGTTGCTTGAACAGGAACGGCCTGAAGTGTCGGCGGATTATTTTTGTCATAAGCAATACGCGTATTCAGTGTTAAAGGGACGCCATTTCTCAGTATACGAATGCCCAGATCAGGAATATTGGTTTGTATTGCAGAGAGATCAAACGTAGTAACAGACGCGCTTACTATTGTCAGGCCTAATTCCAAGCTGCTACTCACTGTTTCACACGCCACACTGTAAGGCACGGTCTGGATATAATTAATACCATCAATTTTCTTCACCCCCAGGTTTTCCCCAAAAGGCACATCAATGGTATTCCCACCGCTGATGACACAGGGTGCAGGATTAATTAACGAGCCGGTGAACAACATGTCATCCGCATACGTCAATGTGCTACTCAATGCCAAAACGACAGCAACAGAACAGCGTGATATCAGTGAGACTTTTTTCATTACTGATACTCCACAACCATGGTCGCTGTGCCGTAAAAGTACCCGGTGCTCAACGTCGCCCCTGCTTGTTTGACAGGAACTGCCTGTAATACCGGTATCGTCGGGTAGGAGAACGTAAATGTAGAGTTAAGTGTTAATGGCTGACTGTTGCGTACAAGTTTGATCCCCAGACTCGAATTACTCGTTTTCAAGACCGTCGTATCAAAACCCGCGCCATCACCCTTAATCGTCATTTTCAGTGCATTGGATACCGCCCCAGTACAGTTCAATGTATAGGTCACCGGCTTTATATATTGAGCACCATCAACTCGTGAAGTCAGGATGTCATCACCAAAATCGACAGTAATGGTGCCGCTGTTATTAATCACGCAAGGCGGCGGATTAATTAATGTGCCTGAAAACAGCATGTTGTCTGCATACGCTAACGAACTGCTGAGGGCCAAAACCACAGCAACGGAACAATACGATGTGAGTGAATTTATTTTCATTACTGGTACTCCACAACCAAGGTTGCTGTGCCGGAAAAATATCCCGTACTTAACGTCGCATTTGTTTGCTTAACCGGCACTGCCTGTAATACAGGGACCGTCGGATAGGTAAAATTAAATTCGCTATTAAGCGGCAGTACCAACCCACTTCGCATCAATTTGATCCCCAGACTCGTATTACTGGTTTTCAATAGGGTGGTATCAAAATTCGCACCATTACCTTTGATGCTCATTTTCAGCGCATTTTTAGCTGCCGCAGTACAGTTCAGGGTATAGGTCACCGGTTTCATGTAATTAACACCGTCAATATTCGACGTCAGCAGGTCATCACCAAAATTAACGTTGATGGTATTGTTGCTGTTGATCACGCAGGGCGGCGCTGCAAAAATACTGACCGAAACATTCACTGTTGCCGTCTTATTTAGTGCCCAAACAGGGCTGCTAAATAATGTCGTTGTTCCTACGATGGCCGTCATCCCAATCATGGCCTTCATGACCATCGGGGCCAGCCGGGTAACTAATCCCTTACAAACAACAGCCATCCCATATTCCTTATTGCTAAAATTATGGCCCCACGAAAACCACTGTTACTTGATGCTTTCAACCACGGAACAGGTACTGCCCGTACAGCCAAAGATCAGTTTTGGACGACCACCGAAATCATTGACATAGGTCAGCACTGGTTTGCTGCCTAATGCCGCAGCACTAACATCCAACATGCCCTGCGCTTTTGGGGCAATCATCAACGGCTTAAAACCCGCTGCAGTTTTGCCGGTTTTGCTCTCACTGGCATCCACCAGAGTGATGTAATACGGGGTCGGGTTATTAACCTGATAACGATCGCCCTGACGGGTCAGCTGTAACTTTTCCTGCCAAGGTGTCGACATGTCGGCCTTTTGGGGCACGATGCTGGTCGGGCGATAAAAAAGTTTGATGCGCGTTTGCAGAGCAATCTGCAAAGTATTAGGTTTGTCTGAACGCGGCGGAATTTCACGCAGGTTAAAATAGAACAGCGTTTCCCGGTCTTGCGCCAACTGGCTCACCGCCGGCAATGTCTGTACTTTTAACTGGCTGAGAGCACCTGGCTCAACACGCTGAACCGGTGGAACCACCGTCAGTGGGGTATTGATCTTGTTGCCCTGCTCATCTTCAATCCAGCCCTGCGCCAGATAAGGCAATTGCTTATTCTGGTTGCTGAT
This sequence comes from Yersinia alsatica, assembly GCF_902170305.1. Classification (GTDB taxonomy): domain Bacteria; phylum Pseudomonadota; class Gammaproteobacteria; order Enterobacterales; family Enterobacteriaceae; genus Yersinia; species Yersinia alsatica. The sequence continues at coordinate 135,007 of NZ_CABHWW010000033.1, forward strand.
ATTCAAGCTGATCGATTTATCGCCGCCATTGATAATCGCCCGAGTTCTGTCCAGTGCGATTGCTGCTGTTGCTTGCTGAGCCATAAGTGCCGTCACCAAAATCGTGGTGATACGCAGTTTATTATTCAATTTCATTACCTTATTTCCTTCAATTATTCATGTCAGAACCTGATGGCGCCGGTCGTCTTCTATTATGTGAACGAGCGGCTATCTGCAGGTTCATTACTCAATCTGTTCTACTGTGCTACCGGGGGCTTATCCCCTGTCGCTATCGGCTGACAAGGCAACAGTAAATTTGCCAGCACTGCCGGAGAAAGCATCTTCGGTAGAGTGACGCTGCATTGCGCCTGCCCATTCCAGTGTACTGACATCGTTTCACCGGCCTTGATCCCACTGAGGTACGTAGAACCGTCGTCATTAACAATGCCGGTTTCTTGCTGATTTTCATTGACTACAGTGGCCCCGAATGGCGGCGATGTACCGTCTGCCAGGCGAATCATGGCCATCGCTTTTTCACCGGAAATCACATTAAAGCGACGATAACCGATGGCACCTTCAGTCAAGGTAACCTGTGCGACTGTTCCTCTCGCCTCGACATCATCTGCCAGGTTATCAATATCGATACTGGCGCGGTTGCGGTAATAACTGTTCACATCACCCACCACCGCTTTACCAAATTGGTTGGTGCGAATGGTTGAGCCGTACCCTTGCACCGGCACACCGGCGACCCCTTGGGTATCGAGCAGTAATCGGGTACCGCCGAGCGTATTAACCCGATGTAGCGCCCCGCCTTCAGCAGTGATAGTTGCGCCCCCCTGAATGCCGACACCAACAGAAGAGTATTGCCCTTCCTGATAACTGGCATTGGCGTTGATATCTGCACTGTTCCCCATGTGGGTATAGTTACCACTCACTAACGCGCCACTACGTGCCACACCAGTATTGATTTGGTAGTTGTTGTGAGCATCAATACGGTCGGCATACCCCACCCGCTGGCTGTTTTCACTGCCATTGACTGTCGCGCTGTAACTGATTGTTGCGCTGTTGCCAAATGGCATGGACATCGATAAATACATCCCGTCATCGTTATTTTCGTTATAACGGTTGCGATACGCGGATATTGTGACACTGACGTTCTTAAGCTTGCCCATATCAAAATAGCGCGCTAACGACAGGTTATAGCGGTCATTAGCCGAGCGATCCCAATACGTCTGATGGCTATAGTTCAGATACGCGCTCAACCCCAGATCACGGAACTGCTGGTTGAAACTGATGGTATACATCTCTTTATTGCCACCCACGTTATCGCCACGATAACGTGCATCAAGATATTGGCTCATGCTCATAAAGTTACGTTCAGAGAAGCGATAGCCCGCAAACGTCACCTGACTGCCAGTTTCCTGAAAGTTTTTTGAATAGTTGACTCGGTAAGAGCCACCACTCAAGGTGCCTTGATCCGGTAAGGTCGCCCAAGATTGGGTCATGTCCACCGACACCGCACCAAACTCCATTAAGTCACGACCAATCCCCATGGACGCCGCTTGATATTCGTTTTCACCACTGATCCCACCGCCGAACAGTGACCAGCCGTTATTGATCCCCCAAGAGAATTCCCCGGTACCAAATACCGGCCCTTCAGACCGATGACCAATATCAGAAGGCTTACCAGCAGCGATTCTGTAACGCACCATGCCAGGGCGGGTCAGGTAAGGAATACTTGCGGTATTCACTTGAAATTGTTGAACTTGTCCATCAAGTTCTTCGACCCGAACATCCAATGTCCCGGAGACAAAACTGTTAAGGTTCTGAATACGGAAAGGACCGGCGGCCACCAGTGTTTCACTCAATACACGCCCTTGCTGACTCACAACGACTCGCGCATTGGTCCGAGCCACACCGGTAATTTCCGGTGCATAACCGCGTAAATTCGGCGGCAACATATTGTCATCCGTCACCAAACTGGCACCGCTAAAGCGGAAACTGTCGAAAATAGCCGAGTTTAAAAAGTCCTCGCCTAACGTCAGCTTGGCACCCAAATTGGGTATCGCACGGTAGGCGTAATAACGACTCCAATCCCATTGACGTTCAGTTGGCGAACCAGAAACCTCATCAATACGGGTCTGCCAATCAGCGCGAAAGCGCCAGGCACCCAAGTTGGCTCCAGCCGTACCATTACCGCTCAAACTATTGTTGCTGGTATTGTTCGTCTGTTGGCGGTTCAGTTGCCCTAACAAGTTGTAATCGAAAAGTACCCCAGAAATCCCCTCCTCCCAACGTGAAGGTGGATCCCAGTCAGGTTCGCTGTATTCCAGCCAAGCTTGCGGCACACTCAAGTAAAGTGATGAAGTCGCCAAATCACCTTGCACGGTCAAACCGGGCAAGCTGCTGATATCCAAACACTCTCCGTCACGCCACCACGTCAGTTTTTTAAAGCTGTCTTCTTTCAATGCCAGTAATTCAACCAACTTGGGGGATAAACATGCCTCACTTTTTTTAGGATCTTTTTCAGCGGCATAGAATATTATCGGTTGCTCACCAATATCTTGTTTGTTCATATGAACCAACAAGTTATAACTCCCTGGCATGATAAAACCACGTTGGGAGAATTGGCTCAGATCGAAATTGGCCCGATCCTTGGTATCTAACACATCGGTATTAAACTGAATATCATCACTGGCTAACGCGCCATAAGCATTGCCACTTAACGCAACTGCAATCAAAATGCGTAATAAATCACGACGGGCAATACCGGTGGTGATGGAACGAGCGGATAGCATGGGATATGTCACCTTACTCATTGAAATCAGTAATAATCCAATGTGAAACGAACGCTAGAATGATAAGTTCCAGCACGCAGCATCTTGCCATTGCCCACTAAACGCAGGGCATAATTGAGTTTCATATCTGCAGGGATAATATTTATCTCCGGTGACGCTATCCCAGGAATAGAAGCAATGCCTTTATCATCAACGATTTGCATGGCAACCCCCTCGGCTTCACCGTAAACTGCGTAATTACTACCGTCCGCTGTACCGTCAAAAGTCACGGTAAAGTGCTGTTGGTTAGATTTGCTCGAATCAGCATGGGCAATGGTGCAATCATGCAAACGAATCTCGAATGGATGATCATTTCCCACACCGTTTTGAACTAACTGACCTATTGGCAAAATCGCCATATCAATGGTCTGTTCCAAACTTCCTGGATCTATCGCACAAGCAGTATCAGTAATACTTCCTTCCATACTCACGCGACCCCAATCTGTTTTCATGGGGGAGGCCATTACCGCGACACTCAGTAATGACGCCATCAGTAAGGAAGGAGGCACTATCAAAAAAAATGACTTGGACATAAATCACCTAGCTCATCCAACACGTATCTTTCTCAGGGGAAAAAGACATGCGGAAAAATCCGCATGCCGAATTAGAAAAGGGATACTTATTGGTAAGCCAGCGTGAAGTCTGCAACGCTAGAGAAGGTACCTGGTTTGATTGCGTCAGAAGCAGTGCTGCCCTGCAGGTAAGCAGAGAATGCCAGAGTGTTGTTGCCATTAACCAGAGTCTGTTCGCCAGTTGCAGTACCCAGAGTAATAACAGAACCTGAACCATCAACGATTGCGATACCAGCGCCTTCAGCAACACCAGTGATACCCAGCAGGCCAGGTACTGCAGCTGATTCCATACCGCCGAAAGTGGTGGTTACAGTTTTCAGGGTAGTGATGTCGCAGTTTTCCAACTTGATGTTGAAATCATGAGCAGATGATTTGCCGCCGTTCTGCAGAGCAACGTTAGAGATCTGGCCCATTTCAACAGTTTGTGAATCAGAACCCGCAGCGATTGAGCATGGCGCATCAATGATAGAACCATTGAAAGTTACAGTACCCTGACCTTGATCAGCAGCGTTAGCCATAGAAGCAAAACCTAATACCAGACCAGCAGCCAAGATAGTTTTATTCAGTTTCATTACGTGATTCCTTTATACACAATTAAAATTTTGCCCGCCGATTTACCTCAATAAAATCAAGGCAAATACCGCTTCGAAGTAGTTTGAAAATAAGTATTCATATGGTTTCTTATCGTTTAAATACGAGAAGTTTAACCAAGAACTAGATAGAGCCATAAAGTTGACGTGAAAGCATTGATGAATACCCACATCATTCAGAAAAAATTTAAATAACGTTAAAGCTCTTTTTGTTCGCCGCAGATAATACAAATATAGGAGGATAGTTGATAGCTATTTAATTCAAATAACCAAAATTCAGAGTCTTTAACTTAATTAACTAATTTAACACAATAATATCGATAACTTTGATCGATAAACATTGCACCTTCGACACATACCACTGCAAAAAAGAGCAAATCGACACATTAGATCGCTAAAAGTCGTTTTTCCAAAATTAATGATTGCTTATTCCATAAGTCAAATTATAATCGATATTAAATACTTGCGATTGTAACGCCAGAAGCAGAAAAAGCTTAACAATAATACAATTAAACCTTGCTAATTCTTTGATTCCCCATGAGATAAGCAAGGTTTTTTTATATCAAAATAAACGTAACTCACTGAAATTAAACACAAAATAATTTTAATTTTAGCTTATTTTTTAAACTATAAAAAAATATCTTTCATTTACTAATTGAATCAAAAATAGTATTTATTAATCATAAAACCCATGTCTAATTGTTAAATTTAACAAGCCGATGCTCATGGAGGGAATAAAGATCTAAGAAAAGAATAAAAATAAATAAGAAGTCATTTCATTTGTTGTATGAATTATCTTTTTATTTGTAGGAAACATCCTACCATAATGTGTGAAATACAAACCCAGCATTGAGAATATAAGAAATAAAACATTTTCAAAATATACATCGCATGAGGAATTAAATAATGAAACCTAAGGATAAACGGAAGGAAGAAGTTTTAGGTATTTTGGCAGAGCATTGTAATGTCCTAAAGGAGCAGTTTACTGAAACTCTGCCGCCTGTTACCAGTTGGCCAAAAACCAGAGAACTTGCTGATAAAGCACAGTTGGATATTTATACGGCAAGGCTGGTATTAATGAAACTGGTCGATGAGGACCGGGCCAAAATGTCCGAAACTAAAGTTATGAATTCATTGCGTTGGTTTATTGCTCATCCAACGGAAAAATAAACATAGCCACTATTACTAGTGGTTATAAATCAAATGCCAAATAGTTAGTTAACTAACTAGCATGCAATGCTTTGTTCGAATAAATAGTAACCATCTGAAAATTATGAAATTTCCATTTATAAAATATATTTTGCCCGGGCAAAGAATTAACCTTATTACCATGATGGTTATGGCCATAACATTTATCGCCATGATGCATTATGAAATCAATCGAGGTGGTTCAGGGCTTCATCTTCCCACCAATATCGTCATCTGGGCCATGATGGCACTGCTGACGATAGCCCTCTACTTGCCGCACAGTGAACAGAGTTATTCCGTAAATCCTTCGGGTAATCGGTGGTTACTGCTTGGGGCCATATTAGTGACACTTCCGGGGTTGTGGCCTGCCTCATTACAACACGTAGGTGCCTGGCTGCCTCGGATTCTCGGCTTGTGGGGGGGAATCATACTGCTGTTGGGGCTATTTCGCCTGAAGCTTAGTAGTGGTGCGCGGCAGGGCTGGTTGCTGCTGATACTGCTGTCGGCTTGGGGGCAAACAATACTGACCTTGTTGCAATGGTTTGTTGTTACCCCGGATAACTGGATGGAGTTCGATACTGCACAGCGCCCTTATGGGATCTTCCAGCAAACCAACGTGCTGGCCAGCTATCTGGCGACCGGCTACGCCATCGCAGCCTACCTATTTATGATCTCGGGCCGTCGGGCCATTCGTGGCATCAGTACCCTTACACTGCTGGTTTTCCCGGGCGTCTTACTGCTATTGCAATCGCGGATTGGCTGGCTCGGCGGAGTGACCACCTTAGTTTTGCTTTCTGTCTATTACTGGCGTCAGCAGCAAATCATCGGGTTATGGCTATGCAGCTTACTGAGCTTGTTGGCAGCTTCCTACCTGCTAGAGATAAAGGGCAATTTTCTGGTATCAAAGGAGAGCAGCAATGCCGACCGCTGGCTAATACTGGAATATACCTGGCACATGATACAGCAGCGCCCTTGGCTAGGCTGGGGGATGGGCAGTTTCGAATCCGCCTTTGCCCAGACCTTGGCGCAGGCTGGGCTGGTGCCCACTAACTATACTTACCCTTCTCACCCTCATAATGAAATTCTTTATGGTTGGGCAGAAGGCGGAGTCGTCGCACTGGTCGGCATGTTGCTATTGGCTATCGGGTATATAAGACCACTGCTGATTCAACCAAAGAATGTTTTCCCTCTCTGGGTGCTCAGTTTGCCAATGGCCTTGCACTTGATGACTGAGTGGCCTCTTTATCAATCAGCGGGTCACTGGTTGGTGTTGATTTTACTCGGTCGGCTGATGGTACCAGAAAGCATGTTGGTCGCAGTGCCATCTGCGCCAGGCTTATGGCGACGCTGGTTGCATGGCGCGATTGTGTTATCGGCATTATGCACCTTGCTATTTATGGTGACAGGTTTCAAAACTGGCCGGGTACTGACACTCAGCGAAAGAAGCGGTTTAGTCGATATGCAGCCATTAGATAGCCTGATAAATCCTTATATCCAATGGGAAAGATATCAATACATACGCCATATCAATCTGTTACTGCAATTTAATAAAAACCCAGATCCGGCATTTCTCACGCAGTTCAGAGCATGGGCAGAGCAATACATCCAGCTACACAACGATCCGAATGTTTATCAAAGCCTTATCATGATTACCCAGTATCAGAATGATGTCGCGCAAGCCAACCAGTTACGCCAGACGGCTCAAGCCCTCTTCCCCGGTAACCCAATCTTTAAATAACACTCGCTAGATCCAGCGTAAACATTGCCAGCCCCTTAATCGAGGGGCTTTTTTCGTGACCAATAGACCGCTTAGAATTTTTACCTATGTCAGTTTTCGGGCTGCTAAGCTAGTATATCGGCTGGAAAAAGGACTTGATGAGCGGTAGCAAGATTCTGGTGTTAACCGTAAAATCATGTGATGCCAACGATAATAATAAAAATCACAACTAACTTTAAATTCAATGGATTATAGATAACAGCCGCATGAATAATACCGATAAACTCGACTCCCACACGCCAATGATGCAGCAGTATCTACGGCTCAAAGCCCAGCATCCTGACATTCTCCTGTTTTACCGGATGGGGGATTTTTATGAACTGTTCTACAGTGATGCCAAGCGAGCTTCACAGCTGCTGGATATCTCACTGACCAAGCGGGGGGCGTCAGCCGGTGAACCCATTCCTATGGCGGGTGTTCCCTATCATTCGATAGAAAACTATCTGGCGAAACTGGTTCAATTGGGTGAATCCGCAGCTATCTGCGAACAAATCGGCGATCCAGCCACCAGCAAAGGTCCGGTTGAGCGCAAAGTTGTGCGCATCGTTACCCCCGGCACCGTGAGTGATGAAGCTTTGCTGCAAGAGCGGCAGGATAATTTACTGGCTGCTATCTGGCAGGATGCCCGTGGATTTGGTTACGCAACCTTGGATATCAGCTCTGGGCGCTTTAGAGTAGCAGAGCCCACCGACCTTGAAACCATGGCGGCCGAGCTACAACGAACCAACCCCGCAGAGTTACTTTACCCAGAAAACTTCGAACAAATGTCGTTGATCGAGCAGCGACATGGTCTACGCCGCCGCCCATTATGGGAGTTTGAGCTGGAAACAGCCAAACAGCAGCTTAATTTGCAATTTGGCACCCGTGATTTAATCGGTTTTGGGGTTGAACAAGCGCAGCAAGCATTACGTGCTGCGGGCTGTCTGCTGCAATATGTTAAAGATACTCAGCGCACGTCCTTGCCCCATATTCGTGGTTTGACGATGGAGCGCCAGCAAGATGGCATTATTATGGATGCCGCGACCCGCCGTAATCTCGAACTGACGCTGAATCTGTCCGGGGGAACTGAGAATACACTGGCCGCAATCCTTGATTGCAGTGTGACCGCGATGGGCAGCCGCATGCTCAAGCGCTGGCTGCATATGCCAATCCGTGACATCAACATCCTCACCAACCGCCAGCAAGCGATTGGTGGTCTGCAAGATATTACTGTCGAACTGCAAGCGCCATTGCGTCAAGTGGGTGATTTAGAACGTATTCTAGCGCGCTTGGCACTGCGTACAGCCCGTCCGCGAGATTTGGCTCGCATGCGTCATGCTTTCCAACAGCTGCCGGAGATTCATCGTCTATTACAACCGGTGAATGTTCCCCACGTGCAAAACTTACTCTCGCAAGTTGGTCAGTTTGATGAATTACAAGACCTACTGGAACGCGCTATCGTTGAAGCGCCGCCAGTATTGGTGCGTGATGGCGGCGTCATTGCCCCAGGATATAATGCTGAGTTAGACGAGTGGCGAGCACTGGCCGATGGCGCAACTGACTATCTGGATCGACTGGAAATTCGTGAACGCGAAAAACTGGGGCTGGATACACTAAAAGTGGGTTTTAACGGTGTTCATGGCTATTACATTCAGGTCAGCCGTGGTCAGAGCCATCTGGTTCCTATCCATTATGTTCGCCGACAGACCTTGAAAAACGCGGAACGCTACATCATTCCTGAGCTAAAAGAGTATGAAGACAAAGTTCTGACCTCCAAAGGCAAAGCGCTGGCCATTGAAAAAGGGCTATACGAAGAGATTTTTGATCTGCTATTGCCACATTTATCCGAATTGCAAACCAGCGCCAATGCTCTGGCTGAATTGGATGTGCTAGCGAATCTGGCTGAAAGAGCTGAAACACTTAACTACAACTGCCCTGTTCTGAGTGATAAACCGGGGATCAAAATTACCGGTGGCCGCCATCCAGTGGTCGAGCAAGTGCTCAGTGAACCCTTTATTTCCAATCCACTGACCTTATCACCTCAGCGGCGAATGCTGATTATTACTGGCCCGAATATGGGCGGTAAAAGTACCTATATGCGCCAAACTGCATTAATTGTTTTGCTGGCACATATGGGGAGCTATGTTCCTGCGGACCAAGCAACCATTGGCCCGGTCGATCGCATCTTCACCCGCGTCGGCGCGGCGGACGATCTAGCCTCTGGCCGCTCTACCTTTATGGTGGAAATGACAGAAACCGCCAATATTCTGCACAATGCCACCGAACAGAGTCTGGTGTTAATGGATGAGATTGGCCGCGGGACATCGACTTATGATGGTTTGTCACTGGCCTGGGCCTGCGCCGAAAATCTGGCTAGCCGGATCAAAGCCATGACCCTGTTTGCCACCCATTACTTTGAGCTGACCACCTTACCGGAAAAAATGGAAGGGGTGGTCAATGTGCATCTTGATGCCATGGAACATGGTGAAACCATCGCCTTTATGCACAGTGTGCAAGATGGCGCTGCCAGTAAAAGTTATGGATTGGCGGTGGCAGCACTGGCTGGTGTGCCACGAGATGTGATTAAGCGGGCGCGGCAAAAATTGAAAGAGCTGGAGTCACTGTCAAACAATGCCGCCGCAAGTAAAATTGATGGCTCGCAACTGACCTTGCTCAATGAAGAAGTACCGCCTGCGGTCGAAGCCTTAGAAGCTCTAGACCCAGATTCACTGTCGCCGCGTCAAGCGCTAGAGTGGATTTATCGCCTGAAGAATATGGTGTAGTACAGTCTAAAATAGCCAGTCGCCGGTCAAAAGGTCAGTAACTGGCATAAAAAAACGGTGAACATCAGTTCACCGTTTTTGTGTTTTATCAACGACTTTTATTCGCGGAACAACGCTTCGATGCTCAGGCCCTGTCCTTGCAGAATTTCCCGCAAGCGACGTAAACCTTCAACCTGAATCTGGCGGACACGTTCACGTGTCAAACCAATCTCACGGCCAACATCTTCCAGTGTTGCTGCTTCATACCCTAACAGACCAAAACGACGAGCCAGAACTTCGCGCTGTTTGGCATTCAATTCAAACAGCCATTTCACGATACTTTGTTTCATATCGTCATCTTGCGTGGTGTCTTCTGGACCATTTTCGTTTTCGTCAGACAGAATATCTAACAAGGCTTTCTCTGAGTCGCCGCCTAAAGGTGTATCAACAGAAGTGATACGCTCGTTGAGGCGTAACATACGGCTCACATCATCAACCGGTTTGTCGAGTTGCTCGGCAATCTCTTCAGCGCTCGGTTCATGATCCAATTTATGAGAAAGTTCTCGTGCGGTACGCAAATAAACGTTTAATTCTTTAACGATATGGATAGGCAAACGGATAGTACGGGTTTGGTTCATTATTGCCCGTTCAATTGTCTGACGTATCCACCAGGTAGCATAAGTGGAGAAACGGAAACCGCGTTCAGGGTCAAACTTTTCCACCGCCCGGATCAGGCCGAGGTTACCCTCTTCAATAAGATCCAGCAGCGCTAAGCCGCGATTACTATAACGGCGGGCAATCTTCACCACCAGCCGCAAGTTACTTTCAATCATACGTCGACGCGAGGGCACGTCTCCGCGTAATGCACGCCGGGCAAAATAAACCTCTTCTTCTGCGGTCAGCAGTGGCGAATAACCAATCTCACCAAGATAGAGCTGTGTCGCATCCAGCACTCGCTGAGTAACACCTTGCGCCAACAGCTCATCTTCTGCTAACTCACTTTCGGTAGGTTCATCTTCAACTAATGCTTTTTCGTCGAAAATTTCAGTTTCCGTACTGTTTTCGTCAAAATCAGCATCTTCCTGCAACTCGTTAACTTTCAGCGTATTTTGGCTCATATGCTGCTCCTACCCGTGAATCCGGCGAGCAGAATACAGCGTATTCTGCCCAATCTATCGCTGCGGAAGGTAACGCAGCGGGTTTACGGATTTCCCCTTGTAACGAATTTCAAAGTGCAATCTTACTGAACTGGTTCCGGTGCTACCCATGGTGGCTATTTTTTGACCCGCCTTCACTTCTTCTTGTTCCCGGACCAGCATTGTATCGTTGTGAGCGTAGGCGCTCAGGTAATCATCATTGTGTTTGATGATAATAAGATTACCGTAACCACGCAGTGCATTCCCGGCATACACAACTCGCCCATTTGCTGTAGCGAAAATTGGTTGACCACGAGAACCGGCGATATCAATCCCTTTATTGCCCCCTTCGGAAGCAGAGAAGCTATCGATCGTTTTGCCTTCAGTTGGCCATTTCCAGCTACTCACTGGACCACCATTGCTGGTAGGGTCACTGATGACACTGCTAGGTGCAGTAACAGGGGCGGTCGTTGCGGCAACTGCTCCTGCTGCTGGTAACATTTTACCAACATTCTGTTTACCCGAGTTTTCAGAATACGCGCTAGTTGATGGAGAATCAACCATTGTAGTTGTGTTCTGAATATTTGCTGGCGGTTTTGTCATTCCGCCTGATGTGGCATCAGTTGCAGCCAACATCCCACCGCTAGAACCATTACCAAGTTGAATGGATTGCCCCACATTCAGACTGTATGGCTCAGCAATATTGTTCTTTGCCGCGAGATCTCGGAAGTCATTTCCAGTTATCCAGGCAATATAAAACAGCGTGTCACCGCGTTTAACGGTATAGGTATTGCCGCTGTAACTTCCTTTGGGAATATTGTCGTAGCTACGGTTATAAACTATGCGCTCACCTGAACTATTGGTGTTAGAGCCGCCTAGCATGGTACCTGAACGATCACCACCGACACTGCTGATTGGTGCAGAGGTCGTATTATCATTGCTACAACCCACCAACCATAAACTCATAACCGTACATGCCGCTACTCGGCGTAATGTAATCATTGGGCTTCCCGTGCTCATGCTTCCCCCATGACAGCAATAATAAGCGATATAACCAAAATACCTTTTACACTGTAGTTATCAGTGGTCGATAGTTAAAGTGCTCAGCTGACGATAATCAACAACGTCAGTCTGATGGTCACTACGCCACTCATTTTTCGAGTCTTAAAAGGTTCCACAGTGTGAGCCACATCTATGCAAGCCCAAACTGAAGAGACAAAATGCACAAGCGCGCATGCTATCAATACCGCGCCTGCCACACCATAAAATTTATGTTACTGATTTTCGTCCGATATTTAGCACAAAAATTGTGCTAGGGACGTAGTAAAAGACTAAAGCTGAAATAAGAATATTTTATTTAAGCCAACTCCCCTTTTACCAAAGGAACAAAACGCACCGCTTCCACCGTCTCAATCTGGAATTCATTGTTACGACGCTGCACGCATTTTAATGTTTGAGCTTGCTCCCCCACCGGCAGGACTAATATCCCTCCCTCATCCAATTGCTCAAGTAATGCATTGGGTATTTCTGGCGGAGCGGCTGTCACAATGATCGCATCAAATGGCCCGCGTGATGCCCAACCTAGCCAGCCATCACCGTGGCGAGTTGAGACATTATGCAGATCAAGCTGTTTCAGGCGACGTTTTGCCTGCCACTGTAACCCTTTGATTCGTTCAACTGAACATACATGTTCGACTAAATGCGCCAAAATAGCGGTCTGATAACCCGAACCGGTACCGATCTCTAATACTCGCGAAGTGGGTGTCAATTGCAACAACTCCGTCATACGCGCCACCATATAAGGCTGAGAAATAGTTTGCCCTGAACCTATAGGAAGGGCTGTATTCTCATAGGCCTTATGGGATAACGCCTCATCAACAAAACGCTCGCGCGGCACGGCTTCGATCGCCTGTAACAAGCGCTCGTCTGCAATGCCCTGCTGACGTAACTGCATCAACAATGTTTGCATGCGTTTATTTACCATTCCCCGTCAACCTCGGTATTTACTAGCGTCATGTCGGTTAACCAATCTTCAACTACCGGTTGCGCCGCATAAGCGGTTAAATCAACCTGCAATGGCGTGATAGCAACATAACCTTGCTCAACTGCTGCAAAATCAGTGTCCTCCGCCACATCAAACTTTTCCCCCGGAGGTCCAATCCAATAGAGATCTTGCCCACGTGGGTCTTGTTGACAAAATACCTGCTCTGCCGGATGGCGGCTACCACAACGTGTTACCCGAATCCCTTTAATTTCAGATAAGGGTAAGTCAGGTACATTAATATTCAGTATTTTACCGGTACGCAACGGTTTATGTTGTAACGCGCGCAATATCCGGCAAGTGACAGCGGCCGCTGTCGCATAGTGCTGATGGCCATTGAGCGAGACCGCCAGTGCCGGGAACCCCAGATGCCGCCCTTCCATCGCCGCCGCCACCGTACCCGAGTAGATAACATCATCCCCCAGATTCGGGCCCGCATTGATGCCAGAAACCACAATATCAGGGCGGGGACGCATGAGCGCATTGACCCCAAGATAGACACAGTCAGTCGGCGTACCTTGCTGCACCGCAATGTCACCATTGGATAACGTCGTGATGCGCAAAGCGCTATCTAACGTCAAAGCATTAGAGGAACCGCTGCGATTACGGTCCGGAGCCACAATCTGTACGTGGGCAAATTCTCGCAATGCTGATGCCAGTGTTTGGATGCCTGGCGCAGTGATACCGTCGTCGTTACTCAGCAATATCCGCAGCATCGGCATTGTCCTGATTCATAATTTCGCGCACCACACTGGTGGCAAAACTGCCAGCGGGCAGCCAGAAGCTGAGTTCCAAAGTGACCTCATCCCACCAATTCCACGCCATATTCTGTGGTTTCAGCAAGATAGCCCGGCGAGCTCCTTCCACACGCTCGCGCTTAATTAATGCTAATAGTTCGGTTTGCTCCGCCAGGCATGCCTGCTCGAAAGCCAATGCTTCGCCCTGGGTACCCAGTTCGCCATCACCCGGCAATGGCGCAGTAACATTCAATTCACCCGCATCAACTCGTTGCTGTAAGGTGGTCAGTTCTTCAGCTTCAGCCACAAACCAACTGCCGCGCCCCGAGAGCTGCAATGCATCACCTGCCAGCACTGTTGTCGCCTGCTGCTGTGCCAAACGGCAACTGCTAATCAGGTTGAACATGGCACTGCGACTAGCAGACAAATAAAAGCTGCGTTTACTGCGCTCTTTTACGCGAATTTCATTATTGGCCCATAACCGAGCCTGCACCAGATTATTGCCGCCACGACCAAATCGCTGGCTACCAAAGTAGTTAGGCACACCCTGCGCGGCTATCTGCTGCAATCGCTGTTCTACATCCTGATTATCGGTAATATGGCGCAGTACCAAGGTGAAGGCATTCCCCTTCAATGAACCGATGCGCAGTTTTCTTTTCTGGCGCACTGATTCTAATACTTCACAACCTTCCAGCTCAAAAGTGGACAAATCTGGCGCTTCTTTGCCCGGTAAGTGCAAGCAGAACCATTGTTCAGTGACGGCATGGCGATCTTTCAAGCCCGCATAGCTCACCAAACGTGGGTGAATCTTGGCAAAACGCGCCAGATAATCAGCAACAAACTGGGTATTGCAGCCATTTTTGCGGATGCGCACCAATAAATGCTCGCCTTCACCGTCAGGTTCAAATCCCAGGTCTTCGACCACCACAAAGTCTTCCGGATTGGCTTTTAAAATGCCACTTGCTTTGGGTTTGCCGTGCAACCAGGTTAGATTTTCCATGTCCATCATTTATGCCTTAACCAATAACTATTTTTTAAGCGACTACTGGGCTTTAACCAACAGGGCTACCGCTTCACAGGCAATACCTTCACCACGCCCAGTAAAGCCAAGCTGTTCAGTGGTCGTGGCTTTGACGTTGATATCGTCCATATGACATTGTAGGTCTTCCGCCAAATGAACGCGCATTTGCGGGATATGAGGGGCCATTTTAGGGGCTTGGGCAATAATCGTAATATCCAGATTCCCCAGTTGGTAACCTTTCGCCAAGATACGGCGATAAGCTTCACGCAATAGCGCGCGGCTGTCTGCGCCTTTAAACGCCGGGTCAGTGTCGGGGAATAACTTTCCGATATCGCCCAAAGCAGCAGCACCCAGCAATGCATCGGTCGCGGCATGTAATGCGACATCACCATCAGAGTGTGCCAGCAGGCCCTTTTCATAAGGGATGCGCACGCCGCCTATAATTAGCGGGCCTTCGCCGCCAAACTTATGAACATCGAAACCATGGCCAATTCGCATTAATTGCACTCCAATTATTGGGGATTTTGTCGTTGAGTTAAATAAAACTCTGCCAGCGCCAGATCTTCCGGGCGCGTCACCTTGATATTATCCGAACGGCCCGAAACCAGTATCGGATGATAGCCGCAATGTTCTAATGCTGAAGCCTCATCGGTGACCACCGCCCCATCTTGCAGGGCGCGGGATAAGCACATTTTTAATAACTCAAGTGGAAAAAGTTGCGGTGTCAGGGCATGCCACAGTGCTTGGCGGTCCACAGTATGCGCGATAGCTTGAACCCCAGCTTCACTCCGCTTCATGGTGTCGCGAACCGGTGCCGCCAGAATTCCGCCGACTTTGCTGTGCTCGATAATCGACAACAATCTTTCAAGATCATCAGCATGCAAACAGGGACGCGCCGCATCATGCACCAATGCCCACTCGGCACGCCCGGCATATTGCAAACCCGCCATGACAGAATCGGCTCGCTGCTCACCACCGTGAACCACACTGATGCGCGGATCACGAGCAATAGATAATGTAGAGAATTGCTGATCCTGTGGATGAATCACCACGATAACCCGCTGGATCCTTGGGTGATTCAGTAAAGAGAAAATGGCATGTTCAATGATTGTCTTGCCGCCAGCAATTAAATACTGTTTTGGGCAATCAGCCTGCATGCGGCTACCAATACCCGCCGCCGGTAATATGGCGACGACTTCAGGAAGGGAAACTGCGAAATTACTCATTATTTATTGTTGTGCGTTATTTTGCGTCGAAGGGATACTCGCATTGCGTCCGGATTGGTCAGGAACCAGACGATAGAAACTTTCGCCGGGTTTAATCATACCCAGTTCGTTACGTGCGCGTTCTTCGATCGCCTCTTGACCACCGTTTAAATCATCAATTTCAGCGAATAGCTGGTCATTTCGGGCTTTAAGTTTGCCGTTATTGACCTCTTGAAGGGCAACGTCATCCTTAACCCGAACAAAATCATGAACACCATTCTTGCCCAGCCACAATGAATACTGTAGCCAGCCAAGTAAAATCAGCAATAGTAGTGTAAGTTTTCCCATGCCCGCCCCCTGAAAAACTGCCTAATCATCCCACAACTTTTCGTCGGACTCCACTCTGTGACGGAAATAGGCCACAAGGCTCAGATTAAGGACGATTTCCGGCAAAAATACCACGCAAATCTACAAAATGTCATTAAATGCTAATTTTCAGCACGGTTTCACCCCGCCATTCTCGGTGAATTAATCATGCAGCGATAAACACTGGTAAAGTTGGTTTTGCCGTTAGCTTATGCCTACCAACAAAAGAAATGTGAATATTTAATGTCGCCATAAATAAATAATCCCCATCACGGTTGAGTTTACATTTATAAAAGTTTATTTTTATGCACTCAAACTGCATAAATAAAAAATCGTACTTTCACTCGTCTTTGCCTTTTAACCGGGAGATTCACATGTTTAAACGTTTAATGCTGGTCGGGACATGCCTGGCAGCCCTGTTGTCTGCAAGCAGCGCGATGGCTGCTGAACCGACTTATGTGGTTGGTTCCGGTGGTACCTACCGCCCATTCGAGTATGAAAATAGCCAAAAACAGCTGGAAGGCTTTGATATCGATATCATTAAAGCTATCGGTAAAGCAGAAGGTTTCCAGGTCAAACTGGTGAATACACCGTGGGAAGGTATTTTTGCCACCTTGGGTTCAGGTGATCGTGACATCATTATTTCTGGCATCACTATTACCGACAAACGTAAGCAAATGGTTGATTTTTCTGACCCTTATTTCCCAGCAGAACAAACCATCGTGGTGCCTAAAGATTCTAAAGTGGACTCCATTGCCGCCTTGAAAAACCTGAATGTTGGCGTAGTGAACTCCAGCACCGGCGATATCGTGGTATCTGATGTTCTGGGCAAAAACAGCACCGCAATCAAACGCTTTGATAATACGCCGCTGATGCTGCAAGAGTTATATGAAGATGGCATCGCAGCAGCAGTCGGTGATGTGGGTGTGGCCAAGTTCTACCTGAAAACTCATCCCGAAAAAGCCTTCCAACTGGTTTCTGATGACAAGTTTGAGCGCCAATATTTTGGTATTGCGGTCGCGAAAGGTAATGAAGAATTACGTAATAAAATCAACAACGGTTTACAGAAAATCGTGGCTGACGGCACCTATGCCAAAATCTACGAAAAATGGTTTGATGCACAGGTACCTACTTTGCCTGCGGCAACTCAGCCAGCAAAATAATTTTTTATTACCCCTTTTTTAGAGCCAAAGTCGTTGGCGTTACCGTCCGCTGGTGAATAACCGCTGTAACGCCAATGATGAAGGTTTTTGGATTGTCTTATGTCAGGATTTCGTTGGGAAATCATCGAGGAATACGCGCCACTGTTTATGGACGGCGCCTGGATGACGATAAAGTGCACCATTATCTGCGTGATTCTGGGAACCACCTGGGGCTTAACTCTGGGGCTGGGGCGGTTGGCACAGGCACCTCATGGTATCTGGAAGCCAGTATTGTATTACTTTGTTCAATGGCCAGTGCGTATCTATATCAGTGCCATTCGGGGAACTCCGCTCTTTGTGCAGATTATGGTGGTGCATTTCGCGTTAGTGCCACTGTTTATCAATCCACGAGATGGCATTCTGGTCACCAATGGCATTATGTCCTCTGATTTTGCCCGAATGCTGCGCTCCGATTACGGCGCATTTTTATCTTGTATCGTGGCTATCACATTGAATGCCGGGGCATATGTCTCCGAGATTTTCCGTGCCGGTATCCAGTCCATTGATCGTGGTCAGATGGAAGCATCGCGCTCACTGGGCATGAGCTACGGCAAAACTATGCGTAAGGTTATCCTGCCGCAAGCTTTCCGCCGCATGTTGCCGCCATTGGGTAACAATGCCATTGCCATCGTGAAAGATTCATCACTGGCATCTGCCATTGGGCTGGCCGATTTAGCCTATGCCGCTCGCACCGTATCCGGTGCCTATGCGACTTATTGGGAACCCTACCTAGCCATTTCACTGGTTTATTGGGTTATTACGTTCTTGCTTTCGCTGTTAGTGCGGCATATGGAAAAGAGGTTCGGTAAAAGTGATTCACGTACATAACCTGCAAAAACAATTTGGCGAAACCCATGTGTTGCGCGGCATTTCCTGCGAAATTCAGCCGAAAGAAGTGGTTTGCATCATTGGTCCGTCAGGCTCGGGCAAAAGCACTTTTTTGCGCTGCATTAATGCACTGGAGACTTTGTCCGGGGGTGAGATAACGGTGAATGGTTTTGAGATTCATAATCCCAAAACAGATCTTAACCGTATGCGCGAAAGTGTCGGCATGGTATTCCAACGGTTTAATCTGTTCCCGCATATGACGGTGCTGGAAAACCTGATTATGGCACCGATGGACGTCAAAAAACTGCCGCGTGCGCAGGCCATAGAACGGGCTGAGTTATTGCTGCGTAAAGTCGGATTACTGGATAAGATTGATGCTTATCCTAGTAGCCTGTCCGGTGGACAACAGCAACGAGTCGCCATTGCCAGAGCCTTGGCGATGGAGCCGAAAATCATGCTGTTTGATGAGCCAACCTCGGCCCTTGACCCAGAGCTGGTGGGCGAAGTGCTAGCGGTAATGAAAGCATTGGCATTGGAAGGGATGACCATGGTGGTCGTCACCCATGAAATGGGCTTTGCCCGCGATGTTGCCGACCGGGTACTGTTTATTGATCAAGGGGTGATTCAGGAAGAGGGTCAACCGGAAGAGATTTTTACCGCGCCAAGCAACCCGCGCACTCAAGCCTTCCTCAGCAAAGTGCTTTCAGCACAAAGTTAACCCTCATCTTTCACGTTACAGGGTTGTTGGCTGCCATTATTACTCGGCCCATCCACGGGCCTCGCTTCTGCGAGGCCGCTGCAAGCAGCATTCAAATCTGTTGCTGCCTACCTGTATCTTGAGATCGATGAAGGTTGTTACAAATTGACCTTATTCAAAACTGAAACGGGCGGTTATCGGGCTAATCCCAGACCGCCCGCTAAACTCGCGCTCACCAGCCGGTGAGAAATGAAAACAGCATCCAGAATAAACACACCACCGCAATCCCAGTGCCACCGACGGTAACCAGCAGATTACCGCGCGATAGCATGCTCAGCGTGATACCTATTAGCACCGAGACCGGCATTAAAGCCAAAAAGAACGGCCAAGTATAGAGTAAGAAGAAAACGGTATTGGGGCCGTAGACAAAAAATGGGATCGCAAACGCCAGCCAATAGAAAACGAAACCCGTGACGCCACCGAGAAAGGAGTATGACGGCTCCTCCCTTTCCCGCTGTTCGTCGATAATAATCTGGGTAATATTCTGCATAGAAATCCCGTGGGCACAGTTTACCGGCACGCTCTGAGGTCGTTTTGCCGGGCAGGACATGTAGCCAAAAAGTACATTTAGAGTTTGATAATAGCTCTACCACGGAGTACGTCTAACAATTGTTCAATCAAATTTGTTACTAATTGTTCACCCTGCAAATGCGTATCGGGATGCTCAGGAAATTCATAAACAGAGTCGATACCGGTAAAGTTTTTCAGCTCACCGGCGCGGGCTTTCTTATAGAGTCCTTTCGGGTCGCGGGCTTCGCAAATCGCCAGCGGCGTATCCACGAATACCTCGATAAACTGGCCCGATGCCAGCATATCTCGCACCATTTGGCGCTCAGCCCGATGAGGAGAAATGAAGGCGGTCAGCACCACCAGACCGGCATCAACCATCAATTTAGCCACTTCGCCGACCCGACGGATATTCTCGCGCCGGTCAGCATCAGAAAAACCCAAGTCGCGACATAAACCATGGCGAACATTGTCACCATCGAGTAAGTAAGTACTGACACCGCGGGCAAACAGCGCCTGTTCCAGTGCGCCGGCCAAGGTCGATTTACCGGAGCCCGATAAACCGGTAAACCACAGCACGACGCCCTGATGCCCATGCTGTTGTTCACGGTCTTCTCGGGTCACGGCATGGGGATGCCAGACAATATTCTCATCCGCAGGCACGCTATTTCCCCCCTAACAAATCACGCGCACCCCAGTGTGGGAAGTGGCGGCGAACCAATGCATTCAGTTCGAGTTCAAATGAGCTGAATTCAGTTGTTTCTTGGTAAACCGACTCTAGCGTTTCACGGATCAAACCTGCACCGACGGTGACATTACTCAAGCGATCAATAAAGATCATGCCGCCGGTGTCCCGATTACGTTGATAGCTGTCCAGCAGCAGCGGCTCATCAAACGCCAGCTCAACCAAACCAATGCCGTTCAAGGGCAGGCTTTCAACCACCCGCTGAGTCAATGAGTTGATCTCAACTTGATATTGGATATTTTCAACTCGAGCGCGGGTCTTTTTCCCCGCGACTTTAATGTCATAACTTTGCCCCACCACCAATGGTTGTTCGGCCATCCATACCACATCCACCAGCGCATTTTGGGCGGCTTTGAGCGTCTCACTGGCATCAACCAGTAGGTCGCCACGGCTGATATCGACCTCATCGGTCAGCACCAGCGTAATCGCCTCGCCGGGAACGGCTTGGGTTAAATCGCCATCGAAAGTCACAATTCGCGCCACGGTTGATTCCACACCAGAGGGCAATACTTTGACTTTTTGTCCCACCCGGACAATACCGGCAGACAAGGTGCCAGCATAACCACGGAAATCCAGATTTGGCCGGTTAACATACTGCACCGGGAAACGCAGTGGCTGCTGACGACTGGCATTCACCACATCAACACTTTCCAATACTTCAAGCAGTGTCGGCCCGGGGTACCAATTCATTTTCTCACTTGGCGAGGCCACATTGTCGCCATCCAGCGCAGACAGCGGTACAAATTTAATATTGAGATCTGTCGGTAACTGCTCGGCAAAACTCAGGTAATCTTCTTTGAACTGCTCGAAGACATTTTCCTGATAATCCACCAAGTCCATCTTGTTCACTGCCACCACTAAGTGGCGAATACCCAGTAACGTGGCGATAAAACTGTGGCGACGAGTTTGGTCCAATACCCCTTTGCGGGCATCGATCAACAAAATAGCCAAGTCACAAGTAGAAGCACCGGTGGCCATATTGCGGGTGTATTGCTCATGCCCCGGAGTATCGGCGATGATAAATTTACGTTTTTCAGTCGAGAAATAACGATAGGCTACATCAATGGTAATGCCCTGTTCGCGTTCGGCCTGCAAGCCATCCACCAGCAATGCCAAGTCCAGTTTCTCACCCTGAGTCCCCATCCGCTTGCTGTCAGTGTGTAGCGTAGTCAACTGATCTTCGTAGATTTGCCGGGTATCGTGCAACAAACGGCCAATCAAGGTACTTTTACCATCATCCACACTGCCGCAGGTCAGAAAACGCAACATCGTTTTATGCTGCTGTGCGTGCAGGTAAGCTTCCACCCCGCCTTCATTAGCAATCTGCTGGGCAATAGACGTATTTTGTAAAATCATCGACCTGCTCTCTGAAGCTGACTGACGTTCTAAAGCAGATTGGTCTGGAAATTTTGTGCTCATCGGGCGCTCCTCAGAAATATCCCTGACGCTTTTTAAGCTCCATCGAGCCGGATTGATCGCGGTCGATCATTCGACCCTGACGTTCGCTGGTGGTCGAGATAAGCATCTCTTCGATAATGGCGGGCAAGGTTTCAGCCTCGGACTCAACCGCGCCGGTCAGCGGCCAGCAGCCGAGAGTACGGAAACGCACCATTTTCTGCGTAATCACTTCACCCGGCTGTAGATCGATTCGATCGTCATCGACCATCAGCAACATACCATCACGCTCGACCACCGGGCGCGGCTTCGCCAAATACAGCGGCACTATGTCGATTTTTTCCAGGAAGATATATTGCCAGATATCCAGCTCTGTCCAGTTGGACAGCGGGAAGACACGAATACTTTCGCCTTTGTTAATCTGGCCGTTGTAGTTATGCCACAGTTCCGGGCGCTGATTTTTTGGGTCCCAACGATGGAAGCGGTCGCGGAACGAATAAATACGTTCTTTGGCGCGGGATTTCTCCTCATCACGCCGCGCGCCACCAAAAGCCGCATCAAAACCATACTTATTCAGTGCTTGCTTGAGGCCTTCGGTTTTCATGATATCGGTATGTTTGGCACTGCCGTGAACAAAGGGATTAATCCCCATGGCAACGCCTTCCGGGTTACGGTGCACCAGCAATTCACAACCAAAAGCTTTTGCCGTGCGGTCACGGAATTCGTACATTTCACGGAATTTCCAGCCAGTATCCACATGCAATAATGGGAAAGGTAAATTACCGGGGAAAAATGCTTTGCGCGCCAAATGCAGCATCACAGAAGAGTCTTTGCCGATGGAATAGAGCATCACCGGGTTGCCGAATTCGGCGGCCACTTCACGGATGATATGGATACTCTCCGCCTCCAATTGCCGCAAATGAGTGAGTCGTTTTTCGTCCATAACAGATCCTTTATGCCAAATTCACGACTGATGGGCTAAGCGCCTGTTCAGTCTGCGGTTGTTGCCCAAACCAGGCAATTTGGTGATGTAAATCCACCACTTCACCGATCACCAGCAGTGCTGGAGTAGGTGCCTGATGTGCGAGTGACTCAAGCTGAGCCAGTGTGCCAGTCAGCACTTGCTGGTCAGCACGCGTGCCCCGGCCAATCACGGCGACTGGCGTGGTGCTGGCTCGGCCATGGGTTATCAATTGTCGGCTGATTTCAGCCGCTTTCACCGTGCCCATGTAGATAGCCAATGTCTGACGGCCACGGGCCAGTGCCTGCCAATCCAAATCATCGCCATCAGAGCGGCAATGCCCGGTAATAAATGTCACACTTTGCGCATGATCACGGTGAGTCAAAGGAATACCGGCATAGGCGGTCGCCCCCGCAGCCGCCGTCACCCCCGGCACCACCTGAAAAGGAATGCCCGCGCGCGCCACAACTTGTAACTCTTCACCGCCACGACCAAAGATAAAAGGATCGCCGCCTTTTAGCCGCACCACTCGTTTGCCACGCTGTGCTAATGTGACCAGCAATTGGTTAGTTTCTTCCTGAGCGACCGAGTGCGCACCAGCCCGTTTACCGACACAAATACGTTCGGCGTCGCGCCGCACCAGATCCAAAACTTCCGGGCTGACTAAATGGTCATACAGCACTACATCAGCTTGTTGAATAACTTGCAGGCCGCGTAAGGTCAGCAAACCCGGATCTCCCGGCCCCGCCCCCACTAACGCAACTTCGCCTTGAGTGCTGCCCTGCCCCTCCAGCGCTAATTGCAGTTCCTCTTCAGCCAGTGCTACCTGACCACGACTGATTAAGTTGGCAAACCGGCCACTGAAGGCATTTTCCCAAAAACGTCGGCGCGCCCCCATTGATGAAATCTGCTGTTTGACTCGCCTACGCCAGCGCCCGGCCACTGCCGCCATATCGCTCAGACTGCTGGGCAACAAAGCTTCCAGCTTCTCGCGCAGTAAACGTGCCAAAACCGGAGCCTGACCCGCAGAGGAAATCGCCACCACCAGTGGCGAACGATCAACAATCGACGGGAAGATAAACGAACAGCGCGGTTGGTCATCAACCACATTAGCTAAAATATGTCGTTCATCAGCCGCAGCGAAAACCGTAGCATTGAGTTCGGTGTCGTTAGTCGCAGCAATCACCAGAAATACCTTATCCAACTGTTCAGGCAAGAAATCCAATGCCAGCCAGTGAATGCGGCCATCTTGGTACTGCTGCTCAAGTTCAGATGAAAGAGTCTGTGCCACTACCCGCACCAGTGCGCCAGCGCGGTGGAGTAAGTCAATTTTTCGCGCAGCAACTTCACCGCCGCCAACGACCAATACTGGGCGTCGTTTCAAGTCGGCAAATAGAGGTAGATAGTCCACAACACCCTTCGATTACATAATAAAGCGTAGGGTGACTATAGGGGGGGGTTATGGCCTTATGAAATGACGAAAAGTAATTACAAGTTCCATAATGATATATAAGAGTGATAGTCAGGCTTGCGGCGATGTTAGCCAGCTATCACTGTGAGTTATTTTCTTATTTGCTCACATAAATATCTGCAGTTTAGGAGCCATACAGATTGTCTATTGGGCCTGACGCTTCCATACTAACTGCGTTATCCATACCAGCGACTTTAACAAGGATATTTCGGTATGTTTTCCCGCCGTTGCCTAAAGTGGGCACTATTTACTCTGAGTTTCAGTACCGTCCTGCCACTCCAGGCGGCGACCACACCCGCTACCGGTCAAATTGCTGAACAGCAAATTCGCCATATTAGCACTTACTTCCCCGGCCGTATGGCAGGTAGTCCAGCCGAACTGCTTGCTGCTGAATATATTAATCATCGTTTTCAGCAGATGGGCTACCAGAGTGATTTACGCGGTTTTAATACCCGTTATCTCTATACCAGTAAAAATGGTAAACAGAGCTGGCGAAATGTCAGTGCCACATCAGTGATTGCGGCTCGCAACGCCTCAATTGAGAAGCCTGATACCCAGCAGCAGATAATCATTATGGCGCATTTTGATACTTACACGCCGCAAAGTGATAAAGATTTAGATAAAAACCTTGGTGGACTGACACTGCAAGGCGTTGATGACAATGCCGCGGGTGTCGGTGTGATGCTAGAACTGGCGGAGCGCCTTAAAGCGGCACCACTGCGCTATGATTTGCGTTTTGTGGCACTCAGCGCCGAAGAAATTGGTGCGCAAGGTACCGAGAACTACCTGCAACGCATGAGCCAGGCTGAGAAAGCTAACACCTTGTTGGTGATTAATTTAGATAGCCTGATTACCGGCGATCGCCTCTATTTTAATGCCAGTAACCAGCCCGCAGCTATTGCAGCAAGGGACCAGGCTCTAGCATTGGCGCGGCGTTATGGCATCACTGCCAGCACGGTAAAAAATCAAGTAACCTCACTCTGTCAGGCAGAAAAAAATGTATTTGATACTGCGGGGATACCGCTGTTATCTGTCGAGGCCAGCAACACTAAATTGAGTAATAAAGAGAGCCTGGGTAATAACGATGGTTGCCAGCAACGGGCTATCAGTAAGCATTTTCCCCAGGGGATTACCCGCCACCAAAGCCAACTGGATAACTTAAATTATCTGGATAAGTTTTTGCCCGGCCGTATCACTAAACGTAGCCATGACAGTGTCAAAGTCTTGCTGCCGCTGATACAAGAATTGGCGGTCGCTAAAAAATAATGTTCACCTTGCGAGGCATTGCGCAAAGCGAATAAAAATTCAATAAATTCAATGAACTCGCCCGAGAGCGAATGGCTCGCTAATGGCTACAAAAAAGGGCGCTCTCTGCGCCCTGACGGTTTCTTTTGCTGTCACTCAGCCTTCATGCAAACCGCATTCACGTTTCAGGCCAAAGAAGCGCGTCTCTTCTTCGCTCATGCCCGGTTCCCATTTACGGGTGGTATGGGTATCCCCGACAGAGAGATAGCCCTGCTCCCACAACGGGTGATAACTCAGGTCATTTTGTTTCAAATACTGGTAAACCTGCCGGTTATCCCAATCAATGATGGGAAGAACCTTAAAAACACCGCGCGCAATAGCCAGAACAGGCAGTTGTGAACGGCTGCCCGATTGCTCACGGCGCAAGCCCGCGAACCATGTTTGGGCGCCTAACGTCTCCAGCGCTCGGTTCATCGGCTCAACTTTATTCAGGTCATTATAACGTTCAATGCCCTCAACACCCTGTTCCCATAACTTACCGTAACGGGCCTCCTGCCAGGCAGGGCTTTGCTGCGCGCGAAACACCTGCAAATTGAGCTTAAGCTTCTCGGTTAAATCATCAATAAACTGATAAGTTTCAGGGAACAGATAGCCGGTATCCGTCAAAATTACCGGAATATCAGGTTGTTGGCGGGTAACCAGATGCAAACAAACTGCTGCCTGAATACCAAAACTGGAAGAGAGCACGAACTCGCCGGGCAAGTTTTCCAGCGCCCAACTGACACGTTCTTGGGCGGTTAAATGCTCCAGTTGCCCGTTAACCACCGCCAATGCCGCTGCTTGTTCCGCCTTCGGCAAGGCTTTAAGTTCGCTCAAATTAAATTGGCTCACACCGCCTCCTGAACATCATAAAAGTCGCGGGCAGAATCAATCACTGGGGCAATAACACCAACACGAATCACAAAGTCGCCGAAACCTTCATCTGATAAGCGCTCTTTAGCCCAACGCCCGACCAATTGATCAGTGATCGCCAAAATTTCATCTTCGGTGATATTTTCACGATACATCCGCGGTATTCGTGTTCCTTCGCGGTTGCCCCCCAGATGCAGGTTATAGCGCCCGACAGCTTTACCCACCAGCCCGACTTCCGCCAGCAAAGCGCGGCCACAGCCATTCGGACAACCGGTCACCCGCAGGACGATATGCTCATCAGCAATACCGTGCTGCTGCAAAATCCCCTCGACGCGAGTCACAAACTCCGGCAGAAAACGTTCGGCTTCAGCCATTGCCAGTGGGCAGGTGGGGAATGAAACACATGCCATCGAATTTTCACGTTGTGGGCTGACACTGTCATCCATCAAACCATGCTCACGGGCCAGAGCCTCAATACGGGCTTTTTCTTTTTCCGGCACTCCCGCCACAATCAGGTTCTGATTAGCCGTCAAACGGAAATCGCCCTGATGAATTTTAGCAATGGCCGCCACGCCGCTTTTCAGGCTACGCCCCGGATAATCCAGCAGACGGCCATTTTCGATAAATAGGGTTAGATGCCATTTTTTATCAATCCCCTTCACCCAACCGATACGATCGCCACGGCCAGTAAATTGATAGGGTTTTATTGCAGCAAAACTTACGCCAGCGCGCCTTTCAACTTCAGCTTTAAAGGTATCAACGCCGACACGCTCCAGCGTATATTTGGTTTTGGCATTCTTACGGTCGGTACGATTGCCCCAATCACGTTGAGTCGTCACCACCGCCTCTGCGATAGCCAATGTATGTTGCAGTGGAATGTAACCGAATTCACTGGCTTTGCGTGGGTAAGTATTCTTATCACCATGGGCAATGGATAACCCGCCGCCTACCAGCACGTTAAACCCGACCAACTTGCCTTTCTCCGCAACAGCAACAAAGTTGAGGTCATTGGCATGAAGATCCACATCATTTTGCGGCGGAATGACCACCGTGGTTTTAAATTTGCGCGGTAAATAGGTGGCACCGAGAATGGGTTCTTCGTCGGTGGTTGCTACTTTCTCTGCATCCAGCCAGATTTCAGCATATGCACGGGTTCGTGGCAGCAAATGCTCAGAAATTTTCTTCGCCCACTCATAAGCTTCTTGATGCAGCACCGATTCCACCGGATTCGAGGTACATAGCACGTTACGGTTAACATCGTTTGCCGTTGCCAGTGCATCCAAACCTAATTGATTAAGCAGTTGGTGAGCCGGTTTCACATTCCCTTTCAGAATGCCGTGGAACTGGAATGTCTGGCGGTTGGTGATACGGATGCTGCCATACAAAGTATTATCCGCAGCAAACTTATCAATACCCAACCACTGCTGTGGGGTGATTATCCCGCCGGGCAAGCGGCAGCGCAGCATCATGGCATGGCGCGGTTCCAGCTTCTGCTCAGTACGTTCAGCGCGGATATCACGATCATCTTGCTGATACATGCCATGGAAACGAATCAACAGGAAATTATCGCCGTTGAAACCACCGGTCAGCCCATCATTTAAATCTTCAGCAATCGTCCCACGCAGGAAATTGCTTTGTGACTTCATGCGCTCGCCATCGGACAGTTTTCCTGTCACGACCAGTGGCCCTGGGTGTTTTTCATTCATCAGTACACATCCCGCTGATAACGGCGCGCCAGGCGCAGCTCACTTAAATATTCATCAGCCTGCTCGGCATCCATTGCACCGTGCAGAGCCACCACGTCCAGTAAAACCTGCTCGACATCTTTAGCCATGCGATTAGCATCGCCACAGACGTAAATATGGGCGCCTTGTTGGATCCAGCTCCACAGTTCTGCGCCTTGTTCACGCAGTTTGTCTTGTACGTATATTTTATCGGCTTGATCCCGTGACCAAGCCAGATCAATGCGGGTCAGCAAGCCATCTTTAACATAGCGTTGCCATTCAACCTGATAGAGAAAATCTTCGGTGAAATGCGGGTTACCAAAGAGTAGCCAATTTTTGCCGGTGGCTCCCTCGGCTTCACGCTGCTGCATAAAAGCGCGGAATGGCGCGATGCCCGTACCGGGGCCAATCATTATCACTGGCGTCTCTGGGTTAGCCGGTAAACGGAAGTTATCGTTATGTTCGATAAAGATGCGGATATCGCCATCCACTTCCAGCCGGTCAGCCAAATACCCGGAAGCACCACCAGTGCGTGGGCGGCCCTCAATGTCGTAACGCACCACACCGACGGTGATATGTACTTCATTTTCCGTCTCGGCTTGTGATGAGGCGATGGAGTAAAGCCGCGGGGTCAATGGCCGCAATAGCGCCACCAGTTGATCAGCATTCAGGTCAGAAGGAGCCTGACGGACCATATCGACAATCGGCGTATTTTTCGCATAGTGCTGTAGTGCCGCTCTATCTGCCAGCAATGCTATCAGTTTCTCATCACGGGAGAGCGCGGCATATTTATCGACAATCACCGTGGTATTTTGTGTTAGCTCAAGGTGGCTGTGCAGTGCTTGTGACAAGGGCATATTCTGCCCATCGATACTGACCAACTCGTCGCCTTTGAGCCACAATAACGCCAGCAGCTCATCCACCAGTGCCGGAGAGTTATCAAACCAGACTCCCAGCGCATCACCCGGTTGGTAGCGCAGCCCAGAGTCACCTAAATCAATTTCAATATGGCGCACATCTTTCTCTGAGTTACGGCCGGTGATTTTTTGCTGTACCGACAGCAGCGCAGTCAGCGGCGCGGCCTTGCTGTACGGGCTGGAGGTAATTTCATCAACCACACCATTTTGGGTGATGGCTGCTGCCGCTGTTGATTGGACTGGCGCTCTGGCTTGCAGCGCCGCAACTACCTGTTGCCGCCATTGCTGTGCTGACTCTTGATATTCCACATCCGCATCGACGCGATCCAATAGCCGCTCGGCCCCCAATTCAGCTAGCTTGTTGTCGAAATCTTTACCTGCCTGACAGAAATGCTCATATGAGGTATCCCCCAAACCAAATACCGCAAAGGCGGTCTCTGGCAATTTCGGGGCTTTTTTAGACAAAAGAAACTTATGCAGTGCCACGGCCTCTTCCGCAGGCTCGCCCTCCCCTTGGGTGGACGCGACGATGATTAATAAGCGCTCTTGTGCTATTTGTTTAAACTTATAATCACCGGCATTGACCAAATTGACATTAAGTTTGGCCGCCAGAAGGTCATCGCGTAGCTGTTCAGCCAAACGCCGCGCATTGCCGGTTTGGGAGGCGGAAATTAGGGTAATGGTGAGTGCCGCAGGAGCTGCCACCGCAGGAGCAACCACTGCGCCGGGCTGTTGGTTAACCATGCCCCAGAAGTAACCAGATAACCAGGCCATTTGAGTTGGGGAGAACTCGCCAACCGCAGCCTGTAAGCGGGCTAACTGCTCCGGCGATAGCGGGAGTATAGAAGTAGGAGGAGCCTGAGTCGTCATTGCGGTACGAATTCCCTATGCTTTCAGTGCGATAAATTGAAGGCGCGAATGATTAATGCCCAAAATCTATACCCAAAGTAATTGGAGTTGCAGGTAGGCAGCAAGAGAACGAATCCCGATGAGCTTACATAAGTAAGTGATTCGGGTGAGCGAACGTAGCTAACAACCCTGCAGCTTCAAGTACGAAGGGGATGATAGTTTGTAAGGTTAACCATCTCGATAATAACAATTAAAGAAGCGATAGAAATAATAAATAACCAAAACGACTAAGCGGTTTTTCAGGTAATAGATATGAGTTAAAGTGTTCAACTTATTAGAGAAATTCACTCTCGCTGATTTTACACTCTTAAGTTAGCTGTCTGTATAGATATCAGTAAGCTACGTGAAAGAGACTGGGGCGTGGTAGAGCGAGTAATCCACTCTATTGCGCGCATTCATAGCCAGCATCGCTGCTTTCCGGTACTATGCGGCGGTTTTTTGAGTCAATAAGGTCAGGACTATGAGCACCACCCTATTTAAAGATTTTCAGTTTGAAGCCGCTCACCGGCTGCCCCATGTTCCAGAAGGTCACAAATGCGGCCGCTTGCACGGCCATTCATTTATGATCCGTATTGAGGTCACTGGTGAAGTTGATGCTCACTCCGGTTGGGTGATGGATTTTGCTGATCTCAAAGCTGCATTTAAACCTATTTGGGAACGTTTAGATCACCATTATCTGAATGACATTCCCGGTTTGGAAAATCCAACCAGTGAAGTGCTGGCCAGTTGGATTTGGCAACAGCTTAAGCCACAATTACCAGAGCTGAGTGCGGTGATGGTGAAAGAAACCTGTTCAGCAGGCTGTGTCTATCGCGGGTAAGAACTCAGATGACCCCTGCGCCATTGGCGTTGCAGCAAGGCGGCAAGCGGACTTATCCCGATGAGCTTACATCAGTAAGTGATTCGGGTAAGGGAGTGCAGCCAACACCGCTGCGGCGTCAAGAACTCAGATGCCCCCTGCGCCATTGGCGTTGCAGCAAGGCGGCAAGTGGACTTATCCCGATGAGCTTACACAGGTAAGTGATTCGGGTAAGGGAGTGCAGCCAACACCGCTGCGGCGTCAAGGGCGCGGGGTCATCAGGCTATATTTAAATATTTATGCGTCTGCATCGACAACCGCCAATTCTTGGCAATACAAGTTTCAATACAGAGTTTAGTCGCGTCTTCTTTCTGACTAATAGGCTGTAAGGCAATAATTCGCTTTTTATCATCTTCTAGTGTTGCCAGTAGCGCCTCAAGAGCTTCGATATCCCGTAAACGCCCCACTGGATGCTTAATTTCATCCGCTCGCTGCAATGCTTGCGGCAAGACCTTCAAACCGCCACGCATATTCACTTTGGGCGAAACTGTTACCCAAGTGGTGGCTGAACACTGCACTTCATGAGTGCCACTGGTTTCAATTTGGCAACTGTAACCGGCTTGCTCCAGATGCGAAGTTAAAGGGAATAAATCGTAAATAGCAGGCTCACCGCCGGTTATTACTACATGACGAGCGGTATACCCCTGTTGAATAAAGATATCCAAGAGCTGCTGTTCCGTGGCGGTTCCCCAGGCATCGCTTTCTGCGGTTTTTACCATGATGCGCTGCATGTCAACTTCCCGATCAGCGTCTTTCTCCCAGGTATGTTTGGTATCGCACCAACTGCAACCCACTGGGCAGCCCTGCAAGCGCACAAATATCGCCGGAACACCGGTGAAGTAACCCTCGCCTTGCAAGGTCTGGAACATTTCATTAATCGGGTACTGCATCAGTATCTCTATCGTCATTCAAGCCAATGGGCGATTATCGCAGATTCCTGTGCAGCGACCAAACTGGCAACCCAATGACTGCCAGTTTGTTTGTATCAGACCGTTACTCAATGACGCCGCAGGCCATTCGCGCCCCACCACCACCCAATGTCATCGGATGGTCAGAATAGTTATCACCACCCGCATGAATCATTAGCGCATGCTGTTTCAACTCTGATAATGATTTCAGACGTGGGGCTAACACCTGATAAGTCGCGGTACCATCGGCATTGACCACCAACCCCGGCAAGTCACCCAAATGCCCTTTATCACTATAAGGCCCAAGGTGTTCCCCGGTTTTTTGCGGATCAAAATGCCCACCAGCCGCCAGTGCAGGAACAGCTTTGCCATCTTTCTGCCCCGGCGCACAGCTTGGATTTTCATGCAGATGGAAGCCGTGAATCCCCGCCACCAGCCCAGTCAGATTGGGGGTAAACAGCAAACCATAAGGAGTTTCTGTTACAGTAACAGTTCCCAACGCCTTGCCATTGCCAGTCGGTAACGCTTCATTCATGGTTACGACGACATCTGCCGCCAGTAGGCTGCCAGAGAAAAGCATTACTGGTAACAGTAAGTATTTCAGTTTCATCGGTTCTCTTCCTTTATCTATTATTATTGAATCATTCAGGTACTCATTAAGAATAACCGCAGATAAATTATCTGCACGCGAGCAGCGTTATAGATGAGAGCCAGAGATGTGTACCCCACGAGATTCAGATTAATCTCGCGGGGGAAAGGCAGGGGTAACAATAAATTACTCTGGAGAGGGTCAAACTAGACTATCTGATGAGAAAGTGTAACCAAAGGGGCCACCATTTGATCGGGCAGCATGGCATATTGGGCACTTACCAGCACCTTATCATGCGTCCCGGACATATACTCTGCTAACCTCAAAACATTAGAATCCAGCTCAATAACATCTTGGTTACGTATTGAGAGATATTGATATTCTGATGACTGGCTTATCAATTCAATATAATTGTTTTTAGTATTATTAGTTGTTATGCGATTTAAATACTGGGCTAACTCATTGAGTTTAGATGAATCCATATCGTTTATAGACTCGGGGTGAATCTTAATATATTCATTGATTAGGAACTCATCTTTTTTACTCAAGCCGTAGTTATCACTTATTATTTCCCGTTGTATTTCCATGATAAATAATCCTTAAGTTATTTTTTAAAAAACATTGATTGGCCACTGAACATTTATCAAACTAAGTCAGTGTATTTCCTGCAAGGACAATCATATAACGGCCACGCCTAATAACCACCTGAAAAGTCTTTTTAAATCATTTTTATTTATAATAAATAATTAGACTGAATGATAATATCATTAAAATAAAATTGTAATTTTTATTATTAAATCACATTGACACTAATTAATAATAGCAGCAGATAAATTACCGGCACTATGGTTGAGTGATAGACACAAGCCTTTCAATTGATATTTTAATTCCATTTTCATCAATATTATTATTGAAGAAAACAGACATACTCATAGTACTCTTCACTCTTGGTGGTCAGATACAGTTAAATATTCATTCAACAAGGATTGCTCTTCATGTAATTGATTATCTGTATGGCTCATAGAGTCGCTTATAGCTTAGTAAACTAATAAGATATTCAGCAAATTATTTTCGCTAAGTTATTTTACCTATAAACAATTACATGCCATCTCAAATTATCTTTATAACCATTATTACTTTTTATCTCGGATAATAGCCCCATAAAAAAACCCGCCGAAGCGGGTTTTTATCAATCAACTGTTACAGAAGATAGAGCACAGTAATTACTGGCCTTTAACTTCTTTCAGACCGTTGAATGGTGCGCGGTCGCCCAGCGCTTCTTCGATACGGATCAGTTGGTTGTATTTAGCAACACGGTCAGAACGGCTCATAGAACCCGTTTTGATTTGGCCTGCTGCAGTACCTACTGCCAGATCGGCAATGGTAGCATCTTCGGTTTCGCCTGAACGGTGAGAGATAACCGCAGTGTAACCAGCATCTTTCGCCATCTTGATAGCAGCCAGAGTTTCGGTCAAAGAACCGATCTGGTTGAATTTAATCAGGATAGAGTTAGCAACACCTTTCTCGATACCTTCTTTCAGGATCTTGGTGTTGGTTACGAACAGGTCATCACCAACCAGCTGGATTTTGTCACCCAGAACTTCGGTCTGGTATTTGAAGCCAGCCCAGTCAGATTCGTCCAAGCCGTCTTCGATAGATACGATTGGGTACTGTTTAGTCAGATCTTCCAGGAAGTGAGTGAACTCTTCGGAAGTGAAGGCTTTGTTGCCTTCGCCAGCCAGAACATATTTACCGTCTTTGTAGAATTCAGACGCTGCACAGTCCATAGCCAGAGTAACGTCTTTACCCAGCTCATAACCTGCTGCTTTTACCGCTTCAGCGATAACAGCCAGTGCTTCGGCGTTAGAACCCAGGTTTGGCGCGTAGCCACCTTCGTCACCAACAGCAGTGTTCAAGCCTTTAGCTTTCAGAACTTTAGCCAGGTGATGGAACACTTCAGAACCGATGCGAACAGCTTCTTTCAGAGTTTTAGCGCCAACTGGCTGAATCATAAACTCTTGAATATCAACGTTGTTATCTGCGTGCTCACCACCATTGATGATGTTCATCATAGGCAATGGCATAGAGAATTTGCCTGGGGTGCCATTCAGTTCAGCAATGTGCTCGTACAAAGGCATGCCTTTAGACGCTGCTGCTGCTTTAGCTGCTGCCAGAGAAACAGCCAGGATGGCGTTAGCACCAAACTGGGATTTGTTCTCAGTACCGTCCAGATCGATCATGATTTTATCGATGTTAGCCTGGTCTTTGGCATCTTTACCCAAAACTGCCTGAGCAATTGGACCATTTACTGCTGCAACGGCTTTCAGAACGCCTTTGCCCAGGAAACGGGATTTGTCACCGTCACGCAGTTCCAGTGCTTCACGGGAACCAGTAGAAGCACCTGATGGTGCCGCAGCCAAACCAACAAAACCGCCTTCCAGATGAACTTCGGCTTCTACAGTTGGATTACCACGGGAGTCGATGATTTCGCGACCGATGACTTTAACGATTTTGGACATTAGATTTTCCTCAGTACAAGTTAAACTAAAACTCCAGACAGAGGGGGCGACATCTCTGCCGCCCCTTCTACCAAATATTTTATTTCACCTGGCGCTTCTGATACTCACCAGCCGCTTTCACAAAGCCGGCAAACAACGGGTGACCATCACGTGGCGTCGAAGTAAATTCTGGATGGAACTGACAAGCCACAAACCATGGGTGGTTTGGCAACTCGATAATTTCCACCAGTTTGTTATCCGCAGAAAGCCCTGCTACACGTAACCCGGCGGCTTCAATCTGCTTCAACAACATGTTGTTTACTTCATAGCGATGACGATGGCGCTCAACGATGGTCGGCTCGCCATACATCTGACGAACCAGGCTACCTTCGACCAGGTGACATTGCTGCCCACCCACACGCATGGTACCGCCCAAATCGCTTTCTTCCGTACGGACTTCAACGTTGCCGTTTTCATCACGCCATTCGGTGATTAATGCAACCACCGGATACTTACAGTCTGGCACAAATTCTGTGGAGTTCGCGTTTTCCATCCCCGCAACATTGCGGGCGAACTCCATCAGTGCAACTTGCATACCCAGGCAAATGCCCAGATAAGGAATATTGTGTTCACGGGCATAACGTGCCGCCAGAACTTTACCTTCCACACCACGGTAGCCGAAACCACCCGGGATAAGGATAGCATCTAATCCTTTCAGCATCTCTTCGCCGCGTGTCTCAACATCCTGCGAATCGATAAGCTTGATGTTCACTGTCAGACGATTTTTCAGCCCACCGTGTTTCAGCGCTTCAATCACAGATTTGTAGGCATCCGGCAATTCTACGTATTTGCCAATCATCCCGATGGTCACTTCACCACCTGGATTCGACTCTTCGTATATTACCTGTTCCCACTCGGCAAGATTTGCTTCAGGACAAGTTAAGCTGAATCGTTTACAAATATAATCGTCAAGGCCCTGTGATTTCAAGAGGCCCGGGATTTTATAAATGGAATCAACATCTTTTAGTGAGATAACCGCTTTTTCTGGCACATTACAGAACAAAGCGATTTTGGCACGTTCATTAGCAGGAACTGCGCGATCAGAACGGCAAATCAGCACATCAGGCTGAATACCGATTGAAAGCAGTTCTTTTACCGAATGTTGCGTTGGCTTAGTTTTTACTTCACCGGCCGCAGCCAGGTAAGGAACCAACGTCAAGTGCATGTATAGAGTGTGCTCGCGGCCAACATCTACGGCCATCTGGCGAATAGCTTCCAGGAATGGCAAGGATTCGATGTCGCCGACGGTGCCGCCAATTTCAACCAATACGACATCGTGGCCTTCGCCACCTTCGATGATGCGCTCTTTGATTGCATTGGTGATGTGAGGAATAACCTGAATGGTCGCACCCAGATAGTCGCCACGGCGTTCTTTACGCAGAACTTCAGAATAGATACGGCCAGTGGTGAAGTTGTTACGACGGGTCATTTTGGTGCGAATGAAGCGCTCGTAATGCCCTAAATCCAGATCGGTTTCAGCACCATCTTCGGTGACGAAAACTTCCCCGTGCTGTGTCGGGCTCATGGTGCCCGGATCCACGTTGATATACGGGTCCAGTTTCATGATGGTAACGTTGAGGCCACGGGCTTCAAGTATAGCCGCCAGAGAGGCTGCGGCAATGCCTTTACCCAGAGAGGATACGACCCCGCCGGTCACAAAAATATAATTAGTTGTCATGCTGAACCTGAGAGTTTAGGTTTAAAGACGATGGAAGAACCAAGACGGGAAAGTAGTATACCCGAACCTTGGTTTCGCTACAAATGATCTCCGCGTCAGTGGCCGTTTTCACCGTTTTTATCGCGCAGAACATCGTCTTGCTATCCGTTATAATTCAATATATTAACGTAATTAAAATTCAACAACCATCCGTCGAATGAATTAAAACACCTTACATTTCAGTTTCTTGCTTTTTAACTTGCTGCCAGGCGAGTTCCATCTCATCAAGAGTTGCACTTTCCATACTCTTACCGGATGCCTTAACTATTTGTTCTACCTGACGAAAACGACGTTCAAACTTACGATTTGCGGCCTGTAAGGCATTTTCAGCTTTATGGCCTAAATGACGGGATAAGTTCACCGTGGCAAACAGTAAATCGCCAATTTCCTCGCCCAATTTCTCTTCATCCACCACCGCTTGCCGCGCTTCGAACATAACCTCATCGATCTCTTCGTAGACTTTGTCTAACACTGGCCCCAATGTGTCCCAGTCAAAACCGACAGATGCACAGCGCTTTTGGATTTTATGAGCTTTCATCAACGCCGGCAGTGCATCAGGAATATCATCCAAAGCCGAATATAGCGCTTTCTCCGCCCTCTCCTCGGCTTTACGCGACTCCCAGCCAGCAAGTGCTGCCTCACTACCAATCATCGCTTCTGCCGCGTTTTGCGGCGTATCTGGGAACACATGTGGGTGGCGGCGAACCAGTTTGTCGCTAATGGCATGGCAAACATCATCAAACGCAAACAACCCTTGCTCCTGCCCCATTTGGGCATAAAACACCACTTGGAACAGTAAATCGCCCAATTCATCACGAAGATCGTCGAAATCCTTGCGCTGAATCGCGTCAAGCACTTCGTAGGTTTCTTCCAATGTATAGGGCGCGATAGTGTCAAAAGTTTGCTTACGATCCCACGGACAGCCCAACTCCGGGTCACGCAACTGGCGCATAATATCCAGCAGCCGCTGCAAGGCTAACGCCGTCGAGTCAGAGTTATTTACTGTTTGAGTCATGGTTATTTATTCACTTTTTATTTTTTCGAGGCTCGAGGCATAGCGAGCGCAGGCAGATCGATTGCGGCCAGCGCGCAGCCCCCGGAATGTACACGTAGTACATGAGGAGGGCGAGCACTGCCCAATATCAATATGCCAAAGCGCAGTAGCCCAGTAGCCGCCCAGATCACAAATTAATTGCCGTGAAGCCTACGGGCATCGATC
The DNA here is from genome assembly GCF_902170305.1 of Yersinia alsatica. Classification (GTDB taxonomy): domain Bacteria; phylum Pseudomonadota; class Gammaproteobacteria; order Enterobacterales; family Enterobacteriaceae; genus Yersinia; species Yersinia alsatica. Next base: position 172,620 of record NZ_CABHWW010000033.1, read on the forward strand.
ACATCCGGCAACTGATTCAGCTTCGCCAACACCCGCCCCAACACCTGCAAATTGTAGATTTCAATATCCATATCAATGGTGGCAACCATCTTCTTGGTATCGCTACGGCTAGCAACCCCCAGCACATTGACTTTTTCGTTCGCCAAAATGGTGGTGATATCACGTAATAACCCACTGCGGTCATTGGCCGTCACTCGCACTACCAGAGAATAACCGCTGGAGTAGCTTTCGCCCCAGACGGCATCGACAATCCGTTCAGGTGCATGAGACTGCAATTCAGCCAGTTGTTCGCAATCCGCGCGGTGAATGGATATCCCCCGCCCTTGGGTGATAAAACCAATAATCTCATCACCCGGAATTGGCTGGCAGCATCGAGCAATATGGTGCATCAGGTTGCCAACACCTTCGACAACAATGCGCCCGCTGTCTTTATTGGCATTACGCGGAGGTTGTTGGGTTTTATTGTTCAGATGGCGTAATGCTTCTAAATCTGCCTCTTCCGCCGTTGGCTTATTAAGCTTCCCTTGCAGGAAGTTCACCATCTGATTCAGCCGGATATCACCACCGCCAATCGCTGCCAACACTTCATCCATGGAGTTCATGTTGTAGCGTGGCACCAGCAGTTTCTCGGCCTCTTTCAGGCTGATATCCAAGTGCTCGAGTTCATCGTCCAGCATCTGCCGACCCGCAAGAATATTCTTGTCTCGGTCCTGTTTTCTGAACCAGTTGTGAATCTTAGAGCGCCCACGGCTGGTGGTGACATAACCGAGGTTTGGATTTAGCCAGTCGCGGCTTGGATTTGGCTGCTTCTGAGTGATAATCTCAATCTGATCACCCATCTGTAACTGATAGGTAAATGGCACTATCCGACCGCTGATTTTAGCACCGATGCAGCGGTGGCCCACATCACTGTGGATATGGTAAGCAAAGTCCAGTGGGGTAGAACCAGCTGGCAAATCAATAACATCGCCTTTCGGGGTAAACACATATACCCGGTCGTCAAATACCTGACTGCGCACTTCATCCAGCATTTCACCGGAATCGGCCATCTCTTCCTGCCAGGCAATCAGTTTACGTAACCAGGCAATCCGGCCTTCATAGCCAGAGCGGCCTGCGGCCACTGCACCTTCTTTGTATTTCCAGTGTGCCGCGACCCCCAGCTCAGCATCTTCATGCATCTGACGGGTACGAATTTGAATTTCCAGAGTTTTGCCACGCGGCCCCAGCACTACCGTATGGATCGACTGATAACCATTTGGTTTAGGGTTGGCAACGTAATCATCAAATTCATCAGGCAAATGGCGAAAATGGGTATGAACGATCCCCAGCGCGGCATAACAATCTTGCAGACGCTCCACCACCACCCGTACCGCGCGCACATCAAACAGTTCATCAAAGGCCAGCGACTTCTTCTGCATTTTGCGCCAGATACTGTAGATATGCTTGGGACGACCATAGATATCGGCTTTGATGCCTTCATCGGCCATAGCTTTACGCAGCGACGCAACAAAATCATCAATGAATTGCTCACGATCGATACGACGCTCGTGCAGCAACTTGGCGATTTGTTTGTATTCATCGGGGTGAAGATAGCGGAAACAGAAGTCTTCCAGCTCCCACTTAATCTGGCCGATACCTAGACGGTTAGCCAGCGGAGCATAAATATTGGAACACTCTTTGGCCGCCAGCACTCGCTCATCTTCTGGCGCGTCTTTGACTTCACGCAGATGAGCAATACGCTCTGCCAGCTTGATGACCACGCAGCGGAAATCCTCCACCATCGCCAATAGCATACGGCGCACGTTGTCCACTTGCTCGGAGCTCATGGAGTCGTTGGTAGTGGCTTTCAACTGGCGGATAGCATCCATATCGCGCACACCGTGCACCAGATAAGTAATGCTTTTGCCGAATTGCTCGGTCAATGTGGCTTCATCAATCACATTGGCATCCACCAGCGGGAACAGCAGCGCCGCGCGCATACTGTCGTTATCCATACTTAGGGTGGAAAGGATCTCAACCATTTCAAGACCGCGCCACAGCAATAACGAGGCATCGGAATGGTTTTGCGTCTGTTGCTCACAGTAACGCCAGGTTTCGGCTAATCGCTCACATGACTGCGGATTGGGAAGCCCCAAGCTGGCGATCCAATCGTCGAGAGCAAACTCGCCCGCCGGATTCAAATGTGCACTTCGTACCGCAACCATAACTTCTCCCTACTTTGCGACCCCTGGCCCCTGTATGAACAGCGCCATAGATTCAAGATGCCCGGTGTGGGGAAACATATCCAACATTCGCACCTGGGCAAGACGGTAACCGGCGGCTAATAACACCTGACTATCTCGTGCCAGCGTGGTGGGATTGCAAGAAACATACACCACCCGCTTTGGCGCCAGCTTGACTATATGTGACATGACCCCGGCCGCACCTGCGCGTGCGGGATCTAATAATACTTTATCGAACCCTTGTGTCGCCCACGGCTGACAGCTGATATCGGATTCAAGATTTTCATGAAAAAATGACGCATTGGGTAGCGTGTTATTGAGTGCATTATACTGCCCATTCGCTACCAGCGCCGCAACTCCTTCCACACCGACCACTTCTCGCGCCAGTTTTGCCAATGGCAAGGTGAAGTTGCCCATGCCGCAGAACAGATCCAGCACCCGCTCATCAGGCTGGATATCAAGCCAGGCAATAGCCTGAGCCACCATTTGCTGGTTAACGGCATCATTGACTTGAATAAAATCTCGCGGATGAAACGCTAAGCGTAGACCCTCTATCTGGTAATAGGGATCCTCACCGAAGAGTTTTTCCAACTGGTCACTGTCGGCGGCCAAATAGACCGCGACTTGCTCTTTTTTTGCAAACTCAATTAACGCCGCGCGATCTACCTCTTTAAGGGTATCAAGGTGACGTAAAACCAGCAACGGCCCATTGTCAGCCAACACCAGCTCCGCATGCCCTAAGCGGCGCACAGCTTGCAAGGCGGATAAGCATTGATAAAGTGGTTGTAGCAAGCGCTCAAGCTCAGGTCGCAGCACCGGACAACACTTCACACAGACTAAATCGTGGGATTCGGTTTGACGAAATCCCATCTGTAATTGTTGCCGCTTTGGGTGATACAACAACCCTAATCTCGCTCGCCGCCGATAACCATATTCTGGCCCACAAATGACCGGGGCTAACTCTGGGCAACCCCCCGTCTCGCGGATTATCAGACGTTGAAGAGAATCAGCTTTGCTTTGTTGCTGTAGCTGGCTGTTGGCATGTTGCTGCTGACAGCCTCCACAAATCCCAAAGTGAGGGCAAGGAGGAGTCACTCTTTCGCTACATTGGTTCAATAATCGTTTAAGTTTACCGCGGCCATACTGGCGCTTTTGCTCGATCAGCTCAATTTCAGCTTGCTCTCCCGGCAGGGCTCCGAGAATAAAGATAGCTTTACCTTGGTGGCGCGCAACTCCCTGCCCAAAAGGGTCAAGAGAGTTTACTGTCACAGTTATCGTTTGTTTGGTCGTCACACGCCGGTTTGCAGAGTAGAATTGCGCCATATTGATTGATCAAGCATCAGTTTCGTAAGCTGCTAATTCTCCCACATTGGAATACCATGACCAAATACAGTCTTCGCGCGCGCATGATGATTTTAATCTTGGCCCCCACGCTGCTTCTTGGGCTGTTACTCAGTACTTCCTTTATGGTCAACCGCTATAATGAACTGCAAAAACAATTGGTTAATGCAGGCACCAATATTATCGAACCGCTGGCTGTTGCCAGTGAGTATGGAATGACCTTTCGCAATCGCGATACCGTACGTCAGTTGATTAATCTACTTCACCGCAGACACTCGAATATTGTTCGGTCGATATCGGTTTTTGACGCCGATAATAATCTTTTTGTCACATCCAACTATAATTACAATTCCTCACAATTAAGGTTACCCAAAGACGACCCCATCCCCAGTTCGCTGATGCTTTCCTATCGTGGCGACTCCTTAATTATGCGAATGCCTATAGTTTCGGAATCCAATCTCTCCAGTGACCGAACGTCGGATTCAGATATCACCAACCGGCCATTAGGCTATATCGCCATGGATTTGGATTTACAATCGGTGCGCTTGCAGCAATATAAAGAGATCTTTATTTCAACGCTGTTGCTGCTGTTCTGCATGTGTGTGGCCATTTTGTTTGCTTATCGCCTGATGCGCGATGTCACCGGCCCTATCCGTAATATGGTCAATGCCGTTGACCGCATTCGCCGTGGGCAGTTAGACAGCCGAGTTGAAGGGCATATGCTCGGTGAGTTGAATATTCTGAAAAATGGCATCAATTCGATGGCTATGTCATTGGCGGCCTACCACGAAGAGATGCAGCAAAATATCGATCAGGCCACCTCAGATTTGCGTGAAACGCTAGAGCAGATGGAGATCCAAAACGTCGAATTGGGGCTGGCGAAAAAGCGGGCGCAGGAAGCGGCGCGAATTAAATCCGAATTCCTCGCCAATATGTCCCATGAGTTACGAACTCCGCTCAATGGGGTAATTGGCTTTACCCGCCAAACATTGAAAACCTCACTTACGCCGACTCAAACAGACTATTTACAAACTATTCAGCGCTCAGCCAATAATCTGTTATGCATCATTAATGATGTTTTGGACTTCTCCAAACTGGAGGCCGAAAAACTGGTTCTTGAACATATTCCGTTCCCATTACGAGGCGCGCTGGATGAAGTCATTATTTTGCTGGCACATACGGCCCATGAAAAAGGTCTGGAACTGACGCTGCATGTTAATAAGGATGTCCCGGAGCAAGTCATCGGAGATGCCATGCGTTTGCAGCAAATCATCACCAACTTGCTGGGTAATGCCATTAAATTCACCGAACAGGGCAATATTGACATTCTGGTGGCGGTACAGGCAAAAACAGTGCAGCAAGTGACCATTGTGGTAGAAATTCACGATACCGGTATTGGTATCTCGGAATCCCAGCAGAGTCAGTTGTTCCAGGCTTTTCGTCAAGCCGACGCCAGTATCTCGCGCCGTCACGGTGGTACTGGGCTGGGGCTGGTCATTACCGAAAGATTGGTCAAAGAGATGGGCGGCGACATCAGCTTCCACAGCCAGGTTGATCGCGGCTCTACTTTCAGATTCCACCTCACGTTGGATCTCAATGAAGCGGTTCACTATCGCCACCCGGATATGTCACATCTGGAAGGCAAGACTCTGGCTTATATTGAGCGCAATGCCGCAGCGGCAAGGGCGGCACTGGATATCCTCAGTATGACTCCTTTGCAGATAACCCACAGTCAGACGTTAGCCCAGCTACCGAAACAGCATTATGATTTCCTGCTGGTTGGGGTTCCCATTCCGTTCCGTAATAATATGGCTGTTCATCAGGATAAACTGATCGCCGCCATGAAGATTTCCGAGCAAGTCATTCTGGCTCTGCCTAGCCAATCACAGGTTGAGGCGGAACAACTTAAACAAATTGGTGCCAAGGCGTGCCTGATTAAACCTATATCATCCAATCGTCTCATTCCTTTATTATCTTATGAATCAGCAGATTGCGTCTTGCCAGTAATAGAGTTACCACGCAAATTACCAAAGCTTCCTTTCAAAGTGATGGCAGTTGACGACAACCCGGCTAACTTGAAATTAATTGGCACTCTGTTGGAGGAGTTAGTCGAAGAAACCGTGTTGTGTGACAGCGGAGCTAAAGCTATTGCCTATGCCCGTGAAAATACACTGGATATTATCTTAATGGATATCCAAATGCCGGAAATCGACGGGATCCGCGCCAGTGAAGTTATCCATCAGATGTCACATCATCAAGACACGCCCATTATCGCCGTCACTGCTCACGCCGTCAGAGGGCAGCAAGAACAGTTGCTAAAATTAGGAATGGCCGATTATCTGGCAAAACCTATTGATGAAGCCCGGCTGATACAGGCACTTTCACGCTATCAACCCGACAATCCTTCCCAACTCAAAGAGGAGACGGACATCCAACCTATTGCGCAATCAGAGTATGAAGGGTCAATAGACTGGATACTGGCCGTCAGACAAGCCGCAAATAAAGAGACGCTCGCTAAAGACCTCTTAACCATGCTGCTAGATTTTATGCCGCAGGTAACCAGTCGTGTACAGGCGATTCTGGCGGGTGCCCATGACGAAGATATTCTAAGTCTGATTCATAAATTCCATGGTAGTTGTGCCTGTAGCGGTGTGCCACGCTTGAAACAGCTGTGTATGATAATTGAGCAGCAGTTACGTAAACAGACAGATTTACAAGATCTGCAACCAGAGTGGCTTGAGTTGCTAGATGAAATGGACAATGTCCGCTATGCCGCCAGAAATTATTTGGGCGCAGCCTAACATCAGCGCGGCAACAGAAATGAAAAGGGCACAGCGATAATCGACTGTGCCCTTTTTATGGTCTTCATGCTGTTAGGGTATTCATACTGTTAATGTACAAATACCCGAGACTACATTAATAGCGATTACTGCATCAGTAAGTACAGTGTGGTATCACCACGCTGAATATTCAGCGCCAATACTGATGGTTTGGAATCAAGGATTTTACGCAGCTCACCCAGATTCTGAACCGGTTGCTGGTTAATACCCATGATGATATCGCCTTTTTTCAAGCCGATGCGTGCAGCAGCTGTGCCCGCTTTCACGCTATCTACTTTCACACCTTTCTTACCATTAACATCAGAATTGCTCAGTTCAGCACCTTCGATGCCGGTGTAGAGATTACCGGAATCAACCTGAGTCTGGCTGCTCTGCTCCAATGTCACTTCTACATTGACAGGTTTACCGTCACGCAGCAGGCCCAAGGTCATTTTAGTCCCTACAGGCAGAGTACCAATCTCAGCACGGAAGCCAGCGAAGCTGTTGATAGCTTTGCCATTCATGCTGACAATCACGTCACCCGCTTTGACACCTGCTTTAGCAGCAGCAGATTTTGGCAGGACCTGACTGATAAAGGCACCTTTCTGTGCATCTACGTTCATGGCTTTCGCCAGCTCAGAGTTCAGCTCTGTGCCCATGATCCCCAGCTCACCGCGTTTCACTTGACCAAACTCAACCATCTGAGAGGTCAGGTTTTTCACCATGTTACTTGGGATAGCAAAACCGATGCCGATGTTACCGCCGTCTGGTGCCAGGATCGCGGTGTTAATGCCGATCAATTCACCATTCAGATTGATCAATGCCCCACCTGAGTTACCACGGTTAATGGCCGCGTCAGTCTGGATAAAGTTTTCGTAGTTTTCTACATTCAAGCCACTACGGCCCAAAGCAGAGACAATACCGGACGTAACGGTTTCACCCAGACCATATGGGTTACCGATAGCCACGGTATAATCACCCACACGCAATTGATCAGAATCAGCAATCTTAATTGCTGTCAGGTTTTTAAAGTCTTTCAACTGCAACAGCGCAATATCAGTGCGCGGGTCTTTACCAATGACTTTCGCTTCATAGCTGCGGCCATCACTCAGTTTGACGTTGATTTTGGTCGCATTATCAACCACGTGGTTATTGGTAACGACATAACCCTTGGCGGCATCAATAATTACACCCGAGCCCAGCGCACGGAAATCCTGCTTACTTGGCGCGCCACCTTTGCTACCTGGCCCACCTTGACACATTGGTGAAGCCTGGAACGGTGAACCGTCTTGGCAGAACGGCGAATCATCGCCAAAGAACTGCTGGAATTGTGGTGGGATACCGTTAGCACCCGCATTGCTTACCTGGGTGCTCCCCTCCACATTGATACTCACAACCGAAGGCATTACCTTCTCTAGCATCGGCGCCAGGCTAGGGAGCTGCTGGCTGCTAGAAGAGGCTGTCTCTGCCGAAATGGCAGAAGAAACCGGCCCCATGGCTAAACCGATGCTCAATGCCAATGCACTTAACACTAAAGTTGTTTTTTTCATGTATTCAGGCTCTCGCTATACAAATAATAATGAATCAATAAATGGTATATAACAGACTTATCCCAAATGAATTGGCATTGCCGCTGGTATTGCATACAAATCCCGATTATCTAACTCATCTTAGTGATTCGGGTGAATGCAAACAGCAAGTTTCACAGCAACTTCAAGCAAGAAGGATATAGTCGTCTTGCATAGTAAGATTAAATATGGGGGATGAAGTTCAGATAACCAATAATTGGAAAAGTAAAAAATATTGTCCGTCTTTACAAATCTATATACCCACGTCAGTGATTCGCGAGAACGATTACTACCAGCGCCCCTGCAATTTTTAAGATGATAGCTATAGTTAATTAAACCGACAGCTCAATTTTCTTGCATACTATTCCGCAGCCATCAAACGCCGATATTCATCGTAAGCATAAAGGTCTGTCATGCCACTGATATAATCCTGAATTAAGCGAGCGCGATAATAATATTCATATATCTCATGTTGTTCTGGCGGTAATTTTCCTAGCCGCTCCGCTGATTCAGCATAAGCCAAGCGATGTTTAGTCGACAATTTATGGAACAACCGAGTCTCTATCGGATACTGACGATGACTATCTTCCGCCACCAATTGCGTAAATGCGGCTTGTGGCATAGCCAGTAGAGGGCTATAGATATCCAGTAGCCCACTAATTACCCTATATCCTTGTAATTCAAGCTGTTCCACTTCTGGGTAATTAAATACGTGTTTTACAGCTACCTTTTTAAAAATTTGCAGTAATTTACACGCCGGACTGGAATCTTCTAATAATGCCTGATTAAACGAACCTGAAAATACCTCAGGTAGGTTCTCAATAAACCGCTGCGCTGCATGAGGAACCAATTTCCCCACCGTATTGACGCGTAAATACATAAAGAACTGATCTTCTGAACTACGCCGACCTTGCCCTCGCCCTAATTGACGAAATGCACCGCCAACAACTTTATCAAACAAATCACCATGGGCAACATCGCCCCACTCTTGCATCATATGGTCATAAAGTTGTTCGACACTGAAAATATTTTTTTCAACCGCATCTTCCAAGTCTGCAATGCAATAAGAAATATCATCCGCAGCTTCCATAATATATGTCAGAGGAAAGCGATTAAACTCCCCCATATTGAGCTCGCGGCGTAAATCTTTAACATACTCTTCTTCTGCAAGATAAAAGCCCGGCTTCTTCATCAGATAGTGATGAGAGGCCGGAATATCACCTGACCAATAAGCTGGCTTAGTATATTTAAGAATACAACCGACCTGTGCATAGGTCAGATTCAATTTTAATAAACTATAAACTAGGCGAATGGCTTGGGCATTTCCTTCAAACTGGCTCAGGTCATGGCGGATTTTGCTGCGCAGGATATTGAGCCCGGTTTCCCCTTCTCGCAATTTTAACGTATTGACCTGACAAAGATCCTTGCCGCGTGGCTCAGCACCACCACCATTGGGATCCATCTGCTTGCTAAACCAATTATTAATGGCTGACTCACCAAAATGGCCGAAAGGTGGGTTACCGATGTCATGCATCAGGCACGCCATTTCTACAATACTTTCAAAAGGATCAAGCAGTTTATCTAACCCATAGGCGGTGATTTTTTTATCCTGCTTAAATCTATTTAATATTTCTTTGGCGATATAGCGGCCAACTTGCTGTACTTCCAATGAATGGGTTAACCGGCTGCGCACCGCAGCATTCCGCTCTAATGGGAATACTTGGGTTTTTTGCTGTAAACGCCGAATAGCGGCAGAATTTACAATCCGCCCACGGTCACTCTCAAATACCCGGGTAATATCATATTCATCTTCAGCCGAACTGGATTTACCAAATGGCCGCTGAAAACTGATTTTTTGCTTAAAGTCGATCCCAGACATCTTTCCCCCTGAGTATTTAAGTACATCCCCAAATCATTGGTGTTACGGCTAGTACGGAAGGGATAAATAGTGATACCCACTATCAGCGGAAGATGCAATTGATTACGTGCGAACTGCGGCGGATTACGCATTATCTTTGGCAAACTACCCGACAGTCTCACTTACCTGATAAACTGTTGAGTGCTAATGACAGATTAATCCACTCCTTAACTAGGCGGGTACCCACATGAAAGTAGGCATTATTGGTGCAATGGAAGAAGAAGTCACGTTACTGCGTGGCAAAATTGAAAATCGCCAAACCATCGCTCGGGCAGGTTGTGAGATTTACACCGGGCAACTCAATGGTGTGGACGTCGCTTTGCTGAAATCCGGTATTGGTAAAGTCTCTGCGGCCATGGGCACCACTCTGCTGCTTGAACACTGCCAACCAGATGTTGTTATCAATACCGGCTCTGCAGGTGGTTTAGCCTCTAACTTGAAAGTTGGCGATATCGTGATTTCTACTGAAGTTCGTTATCACGATGCCGATGTCACTGCTTTTGGCTATGAACCAGGTCAAATGGCTGGTTGCCCACCCGCTTTCGTTGCTGATGCTGACCTGATTGCCTTGGCAGAGACTTGCATCGGCCAGTTGAATTTAAATGCCGTACGCGGCCTGATTTGTAGCGGTGATGCCTTCATTAATGGTGCAGCTCCTTTGGCTCGCATCCGTGAAACTTTCCCGACAGTTGCCGCTGTTGAAATGGAAGCAGCAGCGATTGGCCATGTTTGCCATCTATTCAAAACTCCTTTCGTTGTCGTGCGCGCCATTTCAGATGTGGCTGACCAAGAGTCTCATCTCAGCTTTGAGGAGTTCTTGGTTGTCGCGGCTAAGCAGTCGACGCTGATGATCGAAGCAATGTTAACCCAGTTGGCGCAGCGCGGTTAATGGTGTGGCTTAGTTTTTTCTCCCAGCCACGAACAGCAATCATTAGGCCTCAAGCTGCAATAATATTGTCGCTTGGCCTATTGATGCTGAGTGCGTTTATGTCACGCGCTATGGCTGTGGAGCGGATTATCAGTTTATCACCCAGTACCACAGAATTAGCCTATGCCGCTGGGCTGGGCGATAAACTGATTGCAGTAAGCGCTTACTCAGACTACCCAGAAGCCGCTAAAAAGCTTGAACATGTGGCTTCCTGGCAAGGGGTAAATGTAGAACGAATTCTGGCATTAAAGCCTGATTTGATCCTCGCCTGGCGAGGTGGCAATCCGCAGCGCCCGCTGGAGCAACTGGCTTCTTTTGGAATTCCGATCTTCTATTCCGATCCGGTTAATATTGATCAGATTGCAGATGATCTGGATAAACTGGCCCAATACAGCTCTCACCCTGAGCAAGCACATCAGGCCGCAGAGCAATTGCGCCAACAGGTTGCAGAGTTACGTTCCCGTCATGCTCGCAGTCAGCCATTACGGATTTTCCTGCAATTTGGTACGCAACCACTGTTTACCAGTTCAGGTCATACGTTGCAGAGTGAGGTCATCTCGCTGTGCGGCGGTGAAAATATTTTTGCCAATAGCCGGGTTCCTTGGCCGCAGGTCAGCCGTGAACAAGTGATCATCCGCAAACCACAGGTTATTGTTGTCAGTGGCGATGAGTCTCAGACCGAGAACATTAACGCTTTCTGGCGGCCCCAACTTGCAGTCCCTGTGATAGCACTTAATGAGGACTGGTTTAATCGCGCCGGCCCACGTATTCTGCTCGCCGCGAAGCAGCTGTGCCAGCAAATGGCCAGCCTCCCATCTCCTGTGGCGGAGTCACATTAATGCTGGTCTATTGGCTGGATATTTTAGGTACTGCGGTATTTGCTATCTCCGGGGTGTTATTGGCGGGGAAGTTGCGTATGGACCCTTTTGGCGTGCTGGTTTTGGGTGTGGTGACAGCCGTCGGCGGGGGCACGATACGCGACATGGCCTTAGCCAATGGCCCCGTGTTTTGGGTGAAAGATCCCACTGATCTGGTTGTTGCGATGGTAACCTGTCTGGCAACGATTTTGCTGGTACGCCAACCACGACGAACACCTAAATGGATCCTGCCAGTGCTGGATGCCATTGGTCTGGCGGTATTCGTGGGGATCGGGGTCAATAAAGCCTTTGCCGCCGGAGCCAGCCCGCTGGTGGCTATCTGTATGGGGGTGATAACCGGTGTCGGCGGTGGGATTATCCGCGATGTTTTAGCTCGTGAGATCCCAATGATCCTGCGTACTGAAATTTACGCCACCGCCTGTATCATTGGTGGCATAGTCCATGCAACGGCATTTTATACTTTTGGGATGCCATTACAGCAAGCAATGATGCTGGGTATGGTAATAACCTTAGGTATTAGGCTGGCTGCGATTCGCTGGCGCTTAAAACTGCCGACGTTTGAGATAGAGCATTAAAGTACCGCAAGAAATTGAGCATTCTCTGAGTGGATTAATTTGCGTACAATTCATAAACCGTCGTGATACCCCGTGCCTACCGTTTCTATAACGAGAGGCACAGTAGTTAACTATTCACTACAATTAACGCAATAAATCTTCAATTTTTTAAAAATTTAGCCGATAAGTACAGCTAAGCAGCAAATGAATGACTCCCGATGAGCTTACTCAAGTTAGAGATTCAGGCAAGTGAGTGCAACTAACAACGATGTGGCGTCAAGTAAGCAGGATATTATCCAAATTAATTGACGTTACAGCTATGCAGCAAATAAATGAGTCCCGATGAGCTTACTCAAGTAAGTGATTCGGGCGAGTGAATGCAGCTAACAACGCTGTGGCGTCAAGTAAGCAGGATATCCCCATTTAGCTGACTAAGTGGGACACCGCTGTTATACATTTTATTGATAATTATGAAATATTTAATGTTTTATTTTTGGCTGGCATTGTTTGCCTGTCCGTCGCTGGCTCAGGGGCTAAGCGGCACAATAGATTTAAACCTGACTATCGTGCCAGCTTGTCAGGTGCAATCTCCGAATCAAAATGAATACCTGGATAATGACTCGAAAAGAGATTATCCACAAATACAATGTAATAGAGGGAATGGATTGATTACAGAACCTAGAGTCAGCCATTCCTTTATTGCCTCTGATGGTTCGTTACTTGGCAAAACCAGTGCCAATCCAAGGGTGCAATTGATTACTGTAGAATGGTAAAAATTAGATGTAAAAAAACCGCAGCTTTGAGAGTTGCGGTTTTTTTTATCGAATACTTGGCAGAAAATTCGCTCCGAACTCATTGATATAAGAGCACGGCTAAACCTGTTAGTGACTCGGGTCAGTAGGCGCAGCTAACACCGTTATTGCGCCAAGGACGAAGGGTAAATTAGATACTGAAAGAAGAACCGCACCCACAGGTACTCTTCGCATTCGGATTCGTCACGATAAAACGCGAACCTTCTAATCCTTCAGTGTAATCTACGGCGCCGCCGACCAGATATTGTAGGCTCATTGGGTCAACGACCAGTTCAACACCTTGTTTTTCAATGGTCATATCACCATCGTTGATTTGATCATCAAAGGTAAAGCCGTATTGGAACCCGCTGCATCCGCCACCGGTAATGTAAACCCGCAGCTTCAGATTTGGATTTTCCTCATCAGAAATCAGCAGTTTAACTTTTTTTGCCGCCGCCTCGGTAAACTGCAGGGGCAGTACTGTTTCGTCGCTCATACTCATTACTCCCAACCGGTGTTCGAGTTGCAGGTTACTACAATGGCAGCCTGATCTGTACCCAATAAACTTGAAAAAGATAACGGGCCTGTATATCAATTATCTAATACCTGAGTATTTCATTCAAGTATTGCTGGCCAATGTTATATATTATCTACCTGTTTGAGGGGGACTTTCAACCACGGCTTGTTGTGCCGCTGTCTCTGCTGCTGCCTGCTCTTGTCTTTGTAATGTGCGGGCTAAAATAGCTGAATACAAGGGCTGGCCGCCCATAAACTGCGCTAACAGTGTTGCTCCCAGACAGGTCACAATCATCGGTAAAATAAGCTGATAATTATCAGTCATCTCCAGCACCAGCACGATTCCTGTTAGAGGGGCACGTACCGAAGCGGCAAATAATGCCCCCATTCCGGCAATGGCGAAAGTGCCAGCATCAATATGGTATTCTGGGAAAAAATGCGCGCAGGATAAACCAAACGCGGTACCCAGAATGGTACCTAGAGCCAGCATCGGGGCAAATATCCCCCCCGGCGCACCAGAGCCAAAGCACAGTAAAGTCGTTATCACCCTGGCAATAAAAATGAACAGCAGCATGCCAATACCAAAATTACCCGCCACCGCAATTGGGATTAATGCAAAACCACCGCCTACAGCATCACCATGAATCAGTGCCAATAAACCACACATTCCCCCCAACAGGCCGCCGATCAATACCAGCTTGCGCCAATCACCACCGTGAAAACGCATAAACATATCTTGTGTGCGAAAGATCAGCGCATTGAATATCACGCCAACAGCACCGAAAATAATACCCAGCAACAAATAGAGCCATAGGGTATTCAGCGGGACATCACTGAGCTTACCCACATCAATAACCGCACGTTCACCATTAAAATAACGATAAACAATGGTCGAGGTAATAACCCCGACAAATACCGCTTTGATAGATACCAGGCTGTAGCGGAACTGCGATCGCATCTCTTCAATGACGAACAATATTCCGGCTAGCGGAGCATTAAAAGCGGCGGACAGACCGGCAGCGGCACCCGTTGCCAACAATGAGTGACGCGCTTCGGGGCTGCGTAAACGGAAAATATCGACAATCATTCGCCCGCTGTTACCCCCCATTTGCACCATCGGTCCTTCGCGGCCTAACACCATGCCAGCCCCTAACGTACCCAGCCCGCCAATAAACTTAACCGGAATCACCCGCCACCAGCGAACCGGGCGCATCTCTTCCATTGCCCCCTCAATTTCCGGTATCCCCGAGCCACCGGCTTCTGGAGCAAAACGGCGTACCAAAAAATATCCGACCATTGCCAGCAGCGCCGACATAATAAAAGCCAGTGGCCAAACAAAAATGGCAACATCCGCCACCTTAGCCAGTGTTGCCAGCCTTTGTTGCGTAATCCAATCCACTCCGCGATCAAATCCAACGCCTAGCAAGCCCGTCACTACGCCGACGAGAGCCGCCATGATAAGAATCACTAAGGGTGTTTTGTCACGGTTTACCAATGCATTAATAAAGCGGCCACGTTTAAGTTCAGGAATGTTTTGAGAGGATATATTTTGCTTTGAATCAGTCATAGTTTATATGCTTACCAGTTAAACAATAAGTAATACAAATGAGCGATGGACTGATTCTAGCTTACACGTCCACATTGTGCCCGCTTAAACGTCGACAAAACGATCTGTCGCTGCAAACGACCATAACTCCGATTTGCGGCACGCCGCGCAAGCTTGCAGTTAAATACACCCAATCATTTGATAACCGCCGCCAGTTCTTTAGAATAAGCCGCATTGTTTATTACTCAGTAAAAATGTTATGGCTGAGTAAAGTGTTTATTGCCAAGGCTGATGTTACCAACACGAATGTCGCCAAGCCCAATTCAGGAGCCCGTTTATGAGTAAATCCGAAAGTCTGTATGCCCAGGCAAAACAGTTGATCCCAGGTGGGGTTAACTCTCCGGTGCGTGCATTCACCGGTGTTGGTGGCGTCCCATTATTTATTGAACGTGCTGATGGCGCTTATCTGTTTGATGTGGATGGTAAAGCCTATATTGATTATGTTGGCTCTTGGGGGCCAATGGTCTTAGGCCACAATCACCCGGCAATTCGTCAGGCGGTAATTGAAGCTGTCGAGCGCGGCCTAAGCTTTGGCGCACCAACCGAAATGGAAGTCAAAATGGCTGAGTTGGTCACGAATTTAGTGCCAACCATGGATATGGTGCGGATGGTTAACTCCGGTACCGAGGCGACCATGAGCGCTATTCGTCTGGCTCGCGGTTTCACTGGTCGCGATAAAATTATCAAGTTTGAAGGCTGCTATCATGGCCATGCAGATTGTCTGCTGGTTAAAGCCGGTTCCGGTGCCCTAACCCTCGGTCAACCAAACTCACCAGGGGTGCCAGCCGATTTTGCCAAACACACATTGACCTGCACCTATAACGACCTTGCCTCGGTACGCGAAGCCTTTGAGCAATATCCACAAGAAGTCGCCTGTATTATTGTCGAACCTGTCGCTGGCAACATGAATTGCGTCCCCCCATTGCCGGAGTTCCTGCCAGGCCTGCGTGCACTGTGTGATGAATTTGGTGCACTGCTGATCATTGATGAGGTCATGACCGGTTTCCGGGTAGCATTAGCCGGGGCGCAAGATTATTACGATGTTGTCCCTGACCTAACCTGTCTGGGTAAAATCATCGGTGGCGGTATGCCAGTCGGCGCGTTCGGTGGCCGTCGTGATGTGATGGATGCATTAGCACCAACAGGCCCGGTTTATCAGGCGGGAACATTGTCTGGTAACCCAATCGCAATGGCTGCGGGTTTTGCCTGTCTGACTGAGGTGGCTCAGGTCGGCATCCATGAGACCCTAACAGAGTTGACCGACTCACTGGCTACTGGTCTGCTACATGCCGCAAAAGCCGAGAACATTCCGCTGGTGGTTAATCATGTTGGTGGGATGTTTGGCATATTCTTTACTGATGCCGAGACGGTGACCTGCTATCAGGATGTAATGAATTGCGATGTTGAACGTTTCAAGCGCTTCTTCCACCTGATGCTGAAAGAAGGTGTTTATCTAGCTCCTTCTGCTTTTGAAGCCGGTTTTATGTCAGTTGCACACAGCAAAGAAGATATTCAGAAGACGGTAGATGCCGCTCGTCGGTGCTTCGCTCAACTGTAATATCAATCAATATGTTAACCATCTCCTCAATCAGGGAGATGGTTAAAAATAAAATCATGTTTTCTAAAATAGTACCGATTAGATTTACTATCGATTAATCTTATTAAGTAATTCAGGTATATCAATATATTGTGACGAATTACTATCACTACCATTCCAACCTGGCCCTAGCGGAATAGTTGGAATTTCCACTTCAATTGGGCAATAATTTATTATGCTATTAATTACCGGTTGAATAACATTTGAAAACATAGCTAAAGAGTCAGTTAATATATCAGCCTTAAGTAATATACTAAGGATTAAAAGTAATAAGCTATAGATTAATACAGCTTTAACAATACCTTTTCTATCAACATGATGAATTCTATGATTATGTCCTTCATAATTTATTTCAGTCATATTATATCCCTCTAATATAATAATCATTAACTAATTGGCAGGTTATTTTAAAATAAGGTATATAAAACAGATGGATAAGCCACAACACTAAGTAGATAACAGCCAGATTAAGTTAGATTATAATTAACGTCAGAAACAATCAACAGAGACTCTGCTGGTTGTTTTTACATTATCATATAGGAGTGGGCATACAATACACTTTATTAAAGTGGCACTAAGTTTAATAAATAAAAACCTATAATTAGACATTTAATATTTTAAATATCATAATTTTATATGTGTCTATTTAAATAGTTATAATAAAAAACCAAACACCTGCCCCACAGGAACAGGTGTTTGTCAGTAATACGCGGTTATCGCCCCTGTTTACGCAATAAATAAACAAAATAGGGTGCGCCAATGAAGGTGGCTAACAACCCGGCAGGGATCTGATTCGGGAATAGCAGCATCCGGCCACACCAATCGGCGAAGACCATGAGCAAACCACCTAAAATAGCGGCGATAAACAGTTGCGGGATGGCGCGGCGGAAACCCAGCATACGAGCCATATGTGGAGCCATCAATCCGACAAAGCTTAACGGCCCCACCGTCAACGTAGCTGCTGCGGTCATTGTGGCGGCCAACAGCAAGATAGCCAACCGGCTGGGGGCCAGTGCCACACCTAATGCCCTCGCTGTCACACTGCCCAACGGTAAAATCATTAGCCAGCGGCGGCACAGTGGCGCCAGTGCCATCAGCACCAAGGCGATGACTCCGGTACTCAATGCCTGTGGGCCATCAACGCCATAGGTAGAACCTGAAATCCATGCCAGCAGGCCGCGCATCCGAGGATCGCCACTGGCCAGCAACATGGTAATGACAGTGGTAAAGGCGGTGCTCAGCGCGATCCCCGCCAATAACATTCTGCCAGGAGAGAACCCGCCCCGTCCGGCAACCACCAAAATTAGGAGTAAGGTCGCCGCGGCCCCTAGGCTCCCGGCGGGCAACAACCATACCAGCGCATTGCCGGGCACGATAAACATCATGATCACGACACCGAAAGAAGCCCCGGAGCTGATACCCAGCACTTCAGGGCTAGCCATTGGGTTGCCCGTCAGTTTTTGGATTAATGTCCCTGCCACCGCCAGCATCATACCGGCTGCTAATGCTGCCAATACCCGCGGCCAGCGCCAATGTAATAGTGCCTGAACATCATCACCAGAAATCCAGCTCCAGCCTTGGCTGTCGCGACCAAACATCAGCGCCAGCGTTAACCCGGCCAGCAGTAACAGCAGACCGCCACTCACCCACCATGCCAAATGATGCCGCTCAGCCGGGACATTGTCGCCAAAATCCATGCTCGGTGCGGTCGCGCTATGTAAGCGCGGCAATAGCCATAGCAATAGCGGTGCACCAATCAGTGCTGTTGCCGCGCCAGTCGGGATCTCTTGCCAAACTTGTGCCAGCCAGAGGATGCTTTGATCCGTAACCCATAGCAGCAACGCGCCCAAGAGTGGGGCCAAAATCAAGCGCTGCGATAGCCGTCTGGCACCTAAAATTTTCGCCAATAGCGGAGCGAACAGACCAATAAAGCCAATCACACCCACAGCATTAACCAACATGGCGCTGAAGATAATAGCCAGCCCCAAAGCACTCAATCGTGCCAATGACAGCCCTAATCCCAGATTGCGGGCAACACCATCATCCAGCCCCAACAAAGTGAGTGGGCGAATCAATAATGCCGCCAAAACGCCAGTTATCAGTAACCGAGGCAACAAAAACTGCACCGTACTCCAATCCTGCTGATTCAGTGCACCACTGCTCCACAGGAACAGCCCTTGCAGTTGGTCATAATTAAATAGCGCTAGCAGATTACTGACCGCACTACAGTAAAGCCCGAGCACCAGCCCCGCCAAAATCAGCGTGACTGGCGACATGCGTTTGCCCCAAGCCACACCAAATACCAGCACGCCAATAGTAATGCCGCCAGCCATAGCGGCCAGTTGGCGGGTTAGTTCACCGCCGGGCAACATCCACAACGTGGCAACAGTCAGGCCAAGCTGAGCCCCAGCAGCCACACCCAGAGTCGCCGGTTCGGCCAGTGGGTTACGTAATACTTGCTGGAACAAAACGCCCACCAGCCCTAATCCCGCACCGGTAAGCAGTGCTACTACCAAGCGGGGAAGTTGGCTGTAATGAAATAGCATTTGGTGCACATCGTCGCTGTCGGGTTGCCATAAAGCTATGCCCCAAAGCGCGGCTGGCAATACCTGATTCAAATTATGCAGTGTCAGCGCCACGGCAATAATCAACAGTAAGACAAGTAAGCTGGCAGGCATACACCAGCTTTTACGTAAGTTCATGGCCATCATGAAGTTTTACCCCAAACCGACTCCAAGAGGCGTACAAATCGCATGGCCGATAATGTCGCGCCATAGAACCAGGCCGCGGGCAGTATCTGTAATTGGTTTTGGCGAACAAACGACATAGATTGCCACAATGGCGTATTGCTAACCTGCTGTAACATTTCACTATTACCATGAACAAAGCAAATTGCTCTAGTCGGTTTTATAGTCGCTAAACGTTCAATACCCACCACGGTGCTGCCCCAAAGATTGGTTTCACCTTGCCAGGCATTTTTGATATTCAATTCGTTTAATACATCTTGGAACAAGCTACCTTGACCAATAATCAAGGCATGGCGAGTATCCAATAGAGAAAACATCAACAATGATGTTTTTCCATCATCAAACAGGCGCTGCCGAGCGGCTTGCATAAAGTGGTTAAAATCGCTGATATGCTGTTCTGCCGTGGCTTCTAACCCCAGTCGCTGCCCCAATGCACGCAATGATTCTTTGCCTGTCGCCAGCGGTGAACTGCCCGCTTTATTGAAGGAAAAACTCATTGAAGGTGCGATAGGCGCGAGTTTTTCTGGCGAGGGGCCGAAACCTTCGGACATCAGGATCAAGGACGGTGCCATTTGCTGGAGCAATTCTAAATTGGGTTCGGTGCGCAACCCAACATCAATGACACTAGCCGGCAGTTCTGGCTCTTCCACCCATAAACGGTAAGTATGTATATCCGACACACCATAGGGAGTGACTCCCAGAGCCAGCAGAAGCTCAGCGGGCATCCACTCCAGTGCTACCACTCGGTGGCTATCAACTTTAGGAGGGGTCAACGCCCACCCCGGCAATGAATAGAGTAATGGTGATAATGCCAATGCGGCGAGCAGTCTGCGCCGGGTGTGGTCCGGTGCTGTCAAATGGGGCTGTTCCATAGGTAAATAGGCTTTCATTAATAAACGAAACTTACCGGCGCACCACCGGCCGGGTGCGGTAATATTCCCATCGGAATGCCGTAAATTTGTTCCAACACGGAGGATTGCATCAGACTGTCCGCTGGGCCTTGCGCTATCATCTCGCCGCCACGCAATGCCACCAAATAGTCACAGTAGCGGGCTGCCATGTTGATATCGTGTAATACCGCAATGACGGTCAGACCGCGCTCATGACTGAGGCGCTGAATCAGCCCCAACACTTCAACCTGATGAGCAATATCCAGTGCCGAAGTTGGTTCATCGAGCAGCAGACAGCGGCTATTTTGCGCAACCATCATTGCTAGCCAGGCGCGTTGGCGCTCGCCACCAGATAAACTATCTACCAACCGATTTGCCAGTGGTTTTAGATCCACCAGCGCAATCGCCTCTTCCACTTGTTCACGATCTTTCTGACGAAAACGACCTAATGCGCCATGCCACGGATAGCGGCCTATTGCCACCAATTCGCGCACCGTCATCCCCTCTGCCGCCGGTAATTGCTGAGGTAAATAAGCCACTTCACGGGCAAAAACCTTGCTGTCCCACAGGGCCAATGGCACATCATTGAGCAACGCCTCTCCACTGGAGGGTGGCTGATGGCGGCCCAGCATTTTTAATAGTGTCGATTTACCAGAACCATTGTGACCGATAAGCCCACAGACTTTCCCCTGTGGGAAGGTGAGTGACAGTGGCTGTAATAAGGTTCGGCCAGGAACCGAGAAACTCAGCTCACGGAGTGTAAATATGCTGGATTGGCTTGCCTGTTGGTCCAAGATGGTGCCCTGCGATTTAAATTTAATGGGTGCCATTTCACTAAGGCAGTTGTTAACTAACATAGTTGTTAACGGATGCCTTAGTTATTGCAACCCAAACGTTATCGATAAATAACGAGAAAGTGAATCGAAACGATAATAATTATCAAAGCAAGTAGTTTATGCGTAACCTACGGCGAACTGCAAGCGCTAAGCCTGATGACTTCAAGGGGGAAAGGCCGTGGAAGGGTAAAGCAGACGAACATATTTGAATGAGGATGAGGATGGGCACGATAACGGTGCCCATCCCCAGAACATGATTACTGACCGAACATATCTTTGATCCAACCCGCAACACCGTCGCCGTCAGGTTTGGCTTGCTGCGCTGGCTGAGCGGCCTGACACAACCCTTGCGGGTTCTCAGTCCAAACCGGAATCGAACGCATGCCGCTCCCGTCGCCACAGACAAAGTTCCCTGCCGAATCAATACTCATCTGGCTGATCCCCTCTGGGGGCTGCAATACCAGCGGCAATGGTGTTTGATTCTCAAGATAACGGCGATACAAAGTCAGTGCCCCGTTAGCCCCGGTCAATTTGGCCGGGCCATTGTTGTCACGGCCAACCCAAGCAATCGCGACCTCCTTGCCGTCAATACCGGCAAACCAGCTATCACGCAGGTCGTTGGTGGTACCGGTTTTCGCCGCCAGATTGTATTTAGAGAATTTCACTGACAATGAACGCGATGTCCCACGCGCCACCCCTTGTTGCATGGCATACAGAGTCAGATAAGCCGCTTGTGCCGGGACCATTCTCTCCGCCTGTGGGAAGCTTTGATACAGCACCGTGCCATCTTCAGCAATCACCGAGCGCACAGCGGATAATGGCGCACGATTTCCGCCACTGGCGATAGTCTGATATTCCTGCGCCACTTCAATCGGCGTCAGGTCAATTGCCCCCAGTAACATGGCCGGAACCGGATTAATCACCGCTTTCGGGATACCCAGACGTTGTAACATAGCGCTGATTTGATCCAACCCAACGGACATGCCCAGATTGACGGTTGGCACGTTCAAAGAGTTCGCCAAAGCATCGACTAACATCACCTGTCCACGGAACTGACGATCATAGTTTTTCGGCTGCCATGTTGAGCCGTTGGGCAATTTAATCGACAGCGGTTGGTCCGACAGCCAAGTATTGAGGCGATATTTATCTGGCTCGCTCAAGGCGGTCAAATAAGTTGGCGGCTTGGCCAGTGACCCCACCAAGCGGCGTGCTTGCATGGCACGGTTAAACCCGGCAAATTGTGGCTGAGCACCGCCAACCATGGCACGAACTTCGCCACTAAAGCGGTCAACAATCACCATCGCCGCTTCCAAATCATCCAGATGACGAGCAGCCTTCAGTGCCGGAATCCCATCTTCGATGGCTTTTTCTGCCGCATCTTGTGAAACCGGGTCTAGCGTGGTGAAAATTTTCACCCCGGACAAGTCATTAATCTTGTCACCCAACTTCTGCTGTAGTTCCTGACGTACCATCTGCATAAACGCAGGCTGAGGCGTGATAACCCCGCCTTTCGGCTGCACCCCTAGTGGGCGGGCGCTCAGCATGGTATAGAGTTCGCCGTCAATGACCCCCTGATTCTGCAACAAACGCAGCACCAGATTACGCCGTTCAAGCGCCAGTGTCGGGTTACGCCACGGGTTATACAGCGACGCCCCTTTCACCATCCCCACCAGCATGGCTTGCTGGTCAAGGCTCAGTTCATTCACCGGACGACCAAAGTAATACAAGCTTGCCAACGGGAAACCACGAATTTGATCACTGCCACTCTGCCCGAGATACACTTCGTTCAGGTACAGTTCCAAAATGCGATCTTTGCTGTAGCGGTAATCCACCAACAGCGCCATGTAGGCTTCGTTAAGTTTACGCCACAGTGAGCGCTCGTTAGTCAGGAACAGGTTTTTGACTAACTGTTGAGTCAGTGTACTGCCCCCCTGCACTGCTTTACCGGCAGTCAGGTTGGCAACGACGGCGCGGCCAATAGAATAGGGGCTGATACCGTCATGCTCGTAAAAATGGCGGTCTTCCGTCGCTAGCAAGGTATCGACCAGCAAATCAGGGAAACCAGCGCGCGGCACAAACAGGCGCTGCTCACCATTCGGTGATTGCAACATGGTAATCAGCTTAGGATCGAGGCGCAGGAAGCCAAAATCACGTTGATTATCCAGATTTTGGATCCGTGCCAGACGATCATCTTTAAAGATCAAACGCGCACGGATCTGACCCTCTTTAGCATCAGGGAAATCAAATGGGCGGCGCAAGATATCAATGCTATCGCCCTGCACAGTGAACTCACCAGGGCGAGTCATCCGTGTAACCTGACGGTATTGCATCCCTTCCAGCAAATCGATCATCTCTTTTTTGCTGTAGGACATCCCCGGTTCAAGGCTAACCATACGGCCATATACGGCAGCAGGCAGTTGCCAGACCTTGCCATCAATACGGCTGCGGATTTGCGAGTCGAGGTAAACGCCATAAATAGCCAATACCACCGCGCCAACCAGGAACAGTTTGATAAATAAGCCAAGCCAACGGCGTTTTTTGCGGGGCGGACGTGATGCTACCTTTCTTGGCATCGGTTCTTCCTCGTCGTCATAGTCATCATCGTCGTGGTCTTCGTCATCCAAATAATCTTCTTCTTCGTATTCATCTTCATCACGCCGCCGGCGCAATGGCCGTTTTGGTGCAGCTTTGGGTTGGGCTTTCTTGCCCTTGCGCCCTATTGGCTCGCGGTCATCCCCAGACATGTATTTCTCTCCACGCGCATTGGCGATTATTGCGGCTTAATGTGTCCCCCAATTAACCAAATAGAAAGGGGAAACATCTGAAATTATGGGCTCTTAGCCCTGTGTATCACTTATCCTGATACTTCTTGGTTCTGCGAGTGGGCCGAGTATTGGCAGGGTCATCTGGCCAAACATGTTTGGGATAGCGCCCTTTCATCTCTTTTTGCACCTCGCGATAGGCTCCCTGCCAGAAAGCGGCTAAATCGCCGGTAATCTGTAGTGGTCGATGGGCCGGAGAAAGCAGTTCAAGCACCACCGCGACCCGCCCACTCGCCAGCATCGGGCTATGCTGTTCGCCAAAAACTTCCTGCAAACGCACCGCCAACACCGGGGGCCGGTCGACATAGTAACGGATTGGCAGACGGCTACCGGTCGGCACAGTGTAATGAGTTGGCAGCTCAGTATCCAGCCGTTGACGTAACTGCCAACTCAATAAGCGAGTCAGCGCTTCCGAGAGATTCACTTGCCGTAATCGGCGCAAATCCCGCACACCAGACAGTGACGGCAGCAGCCATTGCTCAAGCTGGCTCAGTAAACTGTCGTCATCGACGGCCGGCCATTGCTCTTCAGATAGCCAAAGACTGGCGCAGTGCAGCCGGGTACGGAGCTGTTCAGCACTCTCATCCCAGTTAAGCACCTGTAACCCTTGCTCACGCACCCAGTTTAGCAGGGCGGATTGCAATGCTTCATCACTCGGTTTGGCCAACGGCTGGGCTCGTAAGGTCAAACGCCCAATTTGCCAGCGCCGCCAGGCACGCAATGTGCCTTTTGCTTCATCCCACTCCACCACCGTCCGTTCTTCAACCAGACGGGGCAATTGCTTCGCCAGTTGTTCAACATCAATGGGCAGTGCCAGTAAAATGCGCGCATCCGGCCCGCTGTTGCTTTGCAATAAGCTTGCAGCCACTAACCAGGGAGTGCGTGATAGCGCCTCGTCTTGCGCCATTGCAGCCCCCATGCCGTTAGCCAGTAGATAGCGGCCATCCTGTCCTCGCGCACTCGCAATGCGGTCAGGATATGCCAGCGCCAATAATTGGCCGGCGATATCGCTATCTACAGTTCCAACACGGGCATTAATTCTTTGCGTCAATTGCCTTGCTCGCCGCTGCCAATGGGACTGTGGGCAGCTAAGCCAGTGATGTAAATCAATTTGACCAGAGCGAGGAGGTTCTTCCAGAATGGCGGCCAGCAGCGCCGCGGTTGCCAGTGCATCCGGGCTTTGTCCAGCGGCAAAACAGAGCATCGCGGCCAAACGCGGCTCACACCCCAGATTTGCCATCGTGCGCCCAGTAGCAGTGAGCTGACCATTCGAGTCGGTAGCCCCCAAGCGCCGCAATAAATCACTGGCGACAGAAAGTGCGGCCTGCGGCGGTTGATCAAGCCAACTGAGCTGGCTCGCCTCCTGACATCCCCAGTTCAGCAGATCCAGCCACAAGCTGCATAAATCACTATTAAGAATTTCTGGCTCACTGTATTCCGCCGCGCGTTCAGCCTGCTCTTTGGCAAACAGATGCCAGCAGATACCCGGCTCTAGCCGCCCGGCACGTCCAGCGCGCTGCACCATCGAAGCCTGACTTATCCGCTGAGTCACCAAACGGGTCAGCCCGTTTTTGACATCAAAGCGCGCCACCCGTTCCAAACCACTATCAACAACCAAGCGGATCCCTTCGATAGTCAGGCTGGTTTCGGCAATATTGGTCGCCAGTACCACTTTGCGTCGCCCTGCCGGGGCTGGCTGAATCGCTTTTTGCTGTTCACTGAGGGGTAAAGCGCCGTACAGCGGGCAAAGGTCAGTATCACTGGCGACCTCGCCCTGCAACCGCTCAATGACACGATGAATTTCCCCGACGCCGGGTAAAAATAGCAGCAAAGAGCCAGTTTGCTCGTTCAATAAGCGCTTAACCCGGTTAGCCACTCCATCTTCTAACCGCTCATGGCTAGACAGCGGCTGATAGCTACGTTCCACAGGAAAACTGCGCCCAGCGGAAACAATGGCCGGTGCAGAGGGTAATAGCGCAGACAGGCGCTGATTATCCAACGTCGCGGACATGATCAACAGCTTGAGGTCGTCACGCAGCCCTTGTTGCACATCCAGCAACAGCGCCAGCGCTAAATCGGCCTGCAAACTGCGCTCATGGAACTCATCGAGAATAACCAAAGACACTCCCGTAAGCTCCGCATCCTGTTGCAGCATGCGTGTCAAGATACCTTCGGTAACCACTTCCAGGCGGGTATTCGGCCCGCTTTTACTTTCGGCTCGCATGCGATAGCCCACGGTGTGGCCGGGTTGTTCACCCAATTGTTGCGCCAAGCGGTATGCCACATTTTTTGCCGCCAGCCGCCGTGGTTCCAGCATGATAATGCGACCATCAATAAACTCACTGCATTGCAGGATTTGCAGCGGTAACCACGTCGATTTCCCTGCCCCGGTGGGGGCATGGAGCAAAACTTGCGGTGAGGTGCGCAACGCAGACAATATCTCGCTAAGCACTTCACCTACCGGCAAAGCGGCCATCTGCGCATCACTTTCTCTCTGACTCACCCCCACATTCTTCTCCATGCTCTCTACTTTTATCATCGGTCATTGTAACATCATGACCGTATAGCGTATTTAGCCGAGTGATTATGCCAACCTGATGATTAATGCTGTCGATAAAACAATCGTGAACAAAACCATGCTGAAGACCGCGAGTCCTCGCCGCCTGTTCTTTGCTCTGACACTGCCGAAGACCATGCAGCGGCGCATTGTACAATGGCGAGCAGATAACTTCTCGCCAGAGGCTGGCCATCCTATTGCTGCGGCCAATCTTCACCTGACGCTGGCGTTCCTCGGCGAGGTCAGTGCCACCAAAGCTCAGGTATTGCAGCAACAAGCGGGGCGCATCAGTCAGCCGGGTTTTGACGTGACACTGGATGATATCGGCCACTGGCCCGGTTCCGGTGTGGTCTGGCTCGGGTGTAAGAATCCGCCACGCGGTCTGCTGCAGTTGGCTCAGCTACTGCGCTCTCAGGCGGCACGCAGCGGTTGTTACCAATCACCACTGCCCTTTCATCCCCATGTCAGCTTGCTACGTGGCGCTACCCGCCCGGTCGCGATACCGGCTAAAACCGCAAACGAAAGCTTCCGTGCAAGCCATTTTTCATTATATGAATCGGCATTGGTGCGCGGGCGTACCCGTTATAACATTGTGCAAAGCTGGCCACTGGTGAGCAGCGAAAGGACATCCGATGGCGTCTAGCCCACAGTCATTTTCTCATCCCCAATTACTGTCGTTTAATCCCCGGTTACAACCGGCCACACTTATCCTGCGGTATAAACGCTTTTTAGCTGATATTGTGACGCCCGCCGGAGAAACATTAACTATTCATTGCGCTAATACTGGAGCCATGACCGGTTGTGCAACTCCAGGAGATACGGTCTGGTATTCGACCTCGGATAATCCGAAACGTAAGTATCCTCATAGTTGGGAGTTAACACAGACCCAAACTGGTGATTGGATATGCGTAAATACCTTACGTGCCAATGAGTTAGTCAGCTCTGCAATAGATAATAACCACATAGTTGAATTATCTGGTTACACTTCTGTCAAAAGAGAGATTAAATATGGGGACGAGAACAGCCGTATAGACTTGTTATTGCAGGCAGAAAATAGGTCTAACTGCTATATTGAAGTCAAGTCGGTTACCTTATTACAGCAACAGTGTGGGTATTTCCCGGATGCCGTCACCCTGCGGGGTCAGAAGCATCTCAGGGAGTTACAAAGCATGGTTGCCAGCGGTCACCGGGCGGTACTTTTTTTTGCCGTATTGCATACGGGCATCAAGCAAGTCGCTGCGGCCCGACACATTGACAATCGCTATGCAGAATTGCTGGCCCAGGCTCAGCAAGCAGGAGTGGAGGTGATTTGCTACGGTTTTCAACTATCGCCTGACGGTATCGCGCTGGATGCTCGTTTACCGTTATTACTGGACGAAACGCTCAATCCATAATGCTTAATAAAGAAGCAACTATTGGGTAAAGCCGCTCGCCAAATACGCCTTCCTTCACAGCATTGTCAAGCAGGCGACAGGAATAATTGCCAACCTACCTTCCTTCTGTTATTTATAGCGGCCTGATTTTTCCCCGTATTGGGGATTTCGATAGTGCGTATGAATGTAGGAGAAGCATCATGCAAGAAGGGCAAAAACGTAAAACCTCGTCCTTGAGCATTCTCGCCATCGCTGGGGTAGAACCGTACCAAGAGAAGCCAGGCGAAGAGTATATGAATGCCGCCCAGCTGTCGCATTTCAAGCTGATTCTTGAAGCATGGCGCAACCAGCTCAGGGATGAAGTGGATCGTACTGTATCGCACATGCAAGACGAAGCTGCTAATTTCCCCGATCCGGTAGACCGTGCCGCGCAGGAAGAAGAGTTTAGTCTTGAACTTCGTAACCGCGACCGCGAGCGTAAGCTGATTAAAAAGATCGAGAAAACACTGAAAAAAGTCGAAGATGACGATTTCGGTTACTGCGATTCTTGTGGCGTCGAGATTGGCATTCGCCGTCTGGAAGCGCGACCAACAGCAGATTTGTGTATTGACTGTAAAACCTTAGCCGAAATCCGCGAAAAGCAGATGGCAGGCTAATACAGCAATAATACGGTGCCAGAGTGATTTCTGGTGCCGTATTCATTACGCTGAACCTCCCTTTCCCTATATGCCTGAAGATATCAATACTCAGCGACTCATTACTGAACAAGCAGCTCTGAAGCCAACCCAGTATGTCGGGCGTTTTGCGCCATCACCCTCTGGTGATTTACATTTTGGTTCGCTGATTGCCGCACTCGGAAGTTACCTGCAAGCCCGCGCTCAAGGTGGGAGCTGGTTAGTTCGCATTGAAGATATTGACCCTCCTCGTGAAATTCCTGGCGCCGCCGCCCGCATTTTAACTGCATTAGAGCACTATGGCCTGCATTGGGACGGCCCGGTTATTTACCAGTCTCAGCGCCATGAAGCATATCGCGCTACCTTAGAGTGGTTGAAGCAACAAGGGCTGAGCTATTACTGCACCTGTACCCGCAGCCGTATTCAACAGATTGGTGGGCTATACGACGGCTTTTGCCGCGAACGTCATTTACCCGCAGATGGCGCGGCTATCCGTTTACGCCAGACTCAACCGGTTTATTCCTTTTATGATAAATTACTGGGTGAGTTGCACGCCGTACCAGCACTGGCAGAAGAAGATTTTATTATTCGTAGGCGAGATGGGTTGTTTGCCTATAATCTGGCGGTGGTGGTTGATGATGCTTTTCAAGGCGTAACCGAGATTGTGCGTGGGGCGGATTTGATTGAGCCAACAGTGCGTCAGATAGCCCTCTATAAGCAATTACAGCAACCGGTACCCAGCTATTTGCATTTACCACTGGCGCTGAACCCTGATGGCAATAAGTTATCTAAGCAAAACCATGCGCCGCCGCTGCCAAATGGCGATCCGCGGCCGATTTTGGTCGAGGCATTAAAGTTTTTACGTCAACCACTGCCAGAATGCTGGCAAGATCTTGATTTGCCGTTATTATTACGTTTTGCAGTCGAAAATTGGACATTGGCAGCAATTCCGCTTCAGGGGGCGATAGCCGCCACTGAAAACACAACGGCATTCTCAAAGGAAGCACGGTGAGCTATGATTAGCCGCTGTTTTTCTGTTGTTCTGTTAAATATTGCCACTATCGAGGTGTACCATTTTTACCCGAGTAGCCAATTTCTGCCGTAAGGTACTGATTCGCGATGATAAATCCGCTCGCGATGGTAAAGCTGTCCGCGATGAGACGGCCCGTGATAGTAGTGCCCGTAAAGATAAAGTGCCCGGTGAAGATAACGTGGCCCGCAAAGAGAGAAGGCCTGCCAGAACAAATACTGGCCGTAAGAATCAGGCAGGGCCAGCTTCGGAACAGAGTCCGATGACGATTATTCCACGAGATCAGCACAATATTTCCCGTCGAGATATCAGCGATAACGCGCTGAAGGTTCTCTATCGCCTGAATAAATCAGGTTATGAAGCCTATCTGGTTGGTGGCGGTGTCCGTGACCTGCTACTGGGTAAAAAGCCGAAAGATTTTGATATCACCACCAGCGCCACGCCAGAACAAGTGCGAAAGTTATTCCGTAACTGCCGTCTGGTAGGCCGTCGTTTTCGTCTGGCTCATGTGATGTTTGGCCCGGAAATCATTGAAGTTGCTACTTTCCGTGGTCACCACGAACAACAACCAGCAGAAGATAGCGACAAAAATTCTTCCCAGCAGGCACAAAATGGCATGCTGCTGCGCGACAATATTTTCGGCACCATTGAAGATGATGCCCAACGCCGCGATTTCACCATTAACAGCCTCTACTACGGTATTTCTGATTTTGCACTGCGTGACTACACCGGCGGCTTGCGTGATCTGAAAGAAGGTATCATTCGCCTGATTGGTGATCCTGAAACCCGCTACCGTGAAGATCCGGTGCGGATGCTGCGCGCGGTGCGTTTTGCCGCTAAATTGGACATGACCATCAGCCCGGAAACCGCAGAGCCAATCCCGCGTCTGGCATCACTGCTGCACGAGATCCCACCGGCTCGTCTGTTTGAAGAGTCGCTCAAACTCTTGCAGTCAGGTTATGGCTATAAAACTTACTTAAAACTGTGCGAATATCAGCTTTTCCAGCCATTGTTCCCGCTGATTGCCCGTAATTTTACCGAGCATCACGATTCGCCAATGGAACGCATTCTGGTTCAGGTTTTGAAAAATACTGACCATCGTTTGCATAATGATAAGCGCGTCAATCCGGCGTTCTTATTTGCCGCTATGCTTTGGTATCCGCTCATTGAACATGCGCAGAAACTGACGCAAGAAAGTGGCCTGGCTTATTACGATGCTTTTGCACTGGCAATGAATGATGTGCTTGATGAAGAGTGCCGTTCACTGGCCATTCCAAAGCGAATTACTTCGCTGGTGCGGGATATCTGGCTGCTGCAATTGCGTTTGTCACGTCGTCAGGGCAAACGTGCGCATAAACTGATGGAACATCCAAAATTCCGCGCGGCCTATGACTTGTTAGCACTGCGGGCTGAAGTGGAAAATAACCATGAATTGCAGCGCTTAGCGCAGTGGTGGGGAGAGTTCCAAGAAGCGACGCCACTCCAGCAAAAGAATATGTTGAATACGTTAGGAGCTGATCCGGCGCCGCGTCGCTCTCGGCCTCGCCGCCCACGTAAACCAACAACGCCACGTAAAGAAGGGGCATAATTTATATCATGATCCGGGTCTATATCGCGTTGGGCAGTAATCAGTCCATGCCACTGCAACAGGTTAAAGCAGCACTGGAAGCGCTGGAGCATCTGCCGCGCACCCGGTTAGTGGCGTGTTCACCTTTTTACCGCACCAAACCCTTAGGCCCGCAAGATCAGCCAGATTTCCTCAATGCTGTGGTGGCGTTGGATACATCACTTCCGCCAGAGCAGCTGTTAGATTGCACCCAAGCCATTGAACGCAACCAAGGCCGGGTGAGAAAAGAGCAGCGTTGGGGGCCACGGACACTGGATCTGGATATTATGCTGTATGGCGATCAGGTGATAAACACCGATCGCCTGACGGTGCCGCACTATGGTCTAAAAGAGCGTGAGTTTATGCTCTATCCATTGGCTGATATTGCACCTGACCTGATTTTCCCTGATGGCGAATCACTATCAGAGCGCCTCAAGCTGGTAGATAAAAACGGTCTGGTGCCCTGGTAACTGATGTTTACCAGCACTAACCTGCTTCCCCACCTGATATCTCCTTTCTCTTTAATTCTTTATTCTATGCTGAATTCCTAACTATCCACCGAGGATTAATCCTCTATCTATATGATTAAATGCATAAAATAGCACCACTCGCCGTTGTACTAAGGTTACAGTAGAATGGCTTTATTAAACTGACGACTTCAGGAGAAAGAGTGATGAAAGCCACCACCATGAGCCACTTACGTCAATGGAAACAAGAGAAACGTAAGTTCGCCACACTCACTGCCTATGATGCCAGCTTTGCTCAGTTATTTGCCGAGCAGGGTATTGGGGTTCTGCTGGTGGGTGATTCGCTCGGAATGACATTACAAGGCTTTGATTCGACCTTACCAGTGACCACGGCGGATGTGGCTTACCATACCCGTGCAGTGCGTCGTGGTGCGCCTCATTGCCTGTTATTGGCTGATATGCCCTTCATGAGTTATGCCACACCAGAGCAAACCTTCACTAACGCAGCAGAATTAATGCGGGCTGGGGCCAATATGGTCAAGCTGGAAGGCGGCAGTTGGTTGTGCGACACCGTCCGCATGCTGGCAGAGCGCGCTGTTCCCGTCTGTGGGCATTTGGGATTAACACCGCAATCGGTCAATATTTTCGGCGGCTATAAAGTGCAGGGCCGGGAAGAAGTCGCGGCGAACCAACTGTTGAAAGATGCTCTGGCGCTGGAAAATGCTGGGGCGCAACTGTTAGTTCTGGAATGCGTACCGGTAGAATTGGCCCAGCGTGTCACCGAAGCACTGACTATTCCGGTGATTGGTATTGGCGCAGGCAATGTTACTGATGGGCAAATTCTGGTGATGCACGATGCGCTAGGGATTACCGGCGGCCATACGCCTAAATTCAGCAAAAACTTCCTGGCACAAAGTGCTGGCGATATTCGTGCCGCCATTCAGCTTTATATTCAAGAAGTTGAGAGCGGCGTCTATCCGGCTGAAGAACATACATTCCAGTAAAATTTTACTGCTTAAATATTGCTATTACACCCTATAGATTTCGAGATGTAGGAAGGCGGCAAGCAAGAAAACCCCAATGAGCTTACAACGGTAAGTGATTCGGGTGTACGAGTGCCGCCGCCACACCTACAACTTGAAAGATGACGGGTATACCGGAGGAAAGGATGCTAATTATCGAAACCTTGCCATTGTTGCGCCAGCAAATCCGTCGTTGGCGTCAAGAGGGCAAGCGAGTCGCACTGGTGCCAACTATGGGCAACCTGCACCAAGGGCATATGACACTGGTCGAAGATGCCAAAACGCGTGCCGATGTTGTGGTCGTGAGTATTTTTGTCAACCCACTGCAATTTGAACGCCCGGATGATTTAGCCCGCTACCCGCGTACTTTGCAGGAAGACTGCGAGAAACTGACCCGCCATGGTGTTGACTTAGTGTTCGCTCCAGCAGCTGTCGATGTTTACCCGGCAGGATTGGAAGCCCAGACCTATGTTGATGTCCCTGCCCTGTCTACCATTTTGGAAGGCGCCAGCCGCCCCGGACATTTCCGTGGTGTCTCGACTATCGTCAGCAAGCTATTCAATCTGGTTCAACCGGATGTCGCCTGTTTTGGTGAAAAAGATTATCAGCAACTGGCATTAATCCGCAAAATGGTGGCGGATATGGGTTATGACATCAATGTTGTTGGCGTCCCCATTGTGCGGGCAAAAGATGGCCTGGCGCTAAGTTCCCGTAATGGTTATCTGACGGCTGAAGAACGTAAAATTGCACCGCAGCTCTATAAAATAATGCAGGCGTTAGCTGACAAGCTAACTGCGGGTGAACGGCAGATTGATGATTTACTGGCTGACAGCGCTGAGCAATTACGTCAGGCTGGCTTTACACCGGACGAGCTGTTTATTCGCGATGCGCAAACGTTGTTGCCATTGACGGTCGAAAGTCAGCAAGCGGTTATTCTCATGGCCGCCTGGTTGGGTAAAGCACGCCTAATTGATAACCAACAGGTTGATTTGCGTAGCTGATTATCTGGCCCGACGCAGGCAGCTGATTAGGGCGAATAACCAACAGTAGAGTCAGTCATAGACAAGTGATATAAAATCAGCAAAACTGGGTGCTTCTCCCTAAATCAGTCGGTGAAGGGATGGGTTGCCAGACTTATTCTGGGCAATAACTGGGGTCAAAGGTAAGAGTTATGATACGCACTATGTTGCAAGGCAAACTGCATCGGGTCAAAGTCACTCAAGCTGATTTGCACTATGAAGGTTCCTGCGCTATTGACCAGGATTTTCTGGAAGCCGCTGGCATTCTGGAATACGAAGCTATTGATATTTATAACGTTGATAATGGTCAGCGTTTTTCAACTTACGCGATTGCCGCCGAGCGCGGTTCACGGATTATCTCTGTGAATGGTGCCGCAGCGCGTTGTGCCTGCGTCGGCGATAAACTGATCATCTGCTCTTATGTCCAGATGTCTGATGCTGATGCCCGCCTGCACCACCCCAAAGTGGCATATTTTGAAGGTGAAAATCAGTTGCAGCGCAAAGCAAAAGCGGTGCCGGTTCAGGTTGCCTAATGACCAGTAATCGTTAAATTTTCACCATAAAAAAGGCGCTTAATTAAAGCGCCTTTTTCATATCCTAAAATCATGCTGAGCTAATCAGATTCCATTACCGCGGGTGCTGCAGGAGCGGGCACCTGACCTGGCTCATTAGCAATGCGCTCGGCCATGGTCGGGATTGAATCAGTGCGCAAAATATAAAGCCGCTTAAGGGTAAATGGATTATCACCCGGCTTAACCTTGCCCCGTACCGTCGTCACCGCTAAATGGAAACCTGCATTTTTCGCTGCATCGATAGCGATTTGATTAAAGCCGCCAAAGGGATAGGACAGAAAAATCACATGCGGATTAAACTGAGATAAAGCCCGGCGCGAATGTTCAAAATCAAAAACAATGTTGTGATAAGAGCGGCTCAATAAAATTGGGTTACGGTTATTATCTGTGCGGTGTAAAAAATGGGTATGAGACTGAATATCAAATACATCCTGAATCTCTTTTAGCTCAGAGATACTCATAAACTGTAATGAGTCAGGATTCCATTTCTGCGGATGGCGTTTAATGCGCGATGAAATAATAAATGCCGTTGCCCGGAAGCCCTTTTCCTTCAGGATGGGATACGCATAACGATTGACCGATTTAAGACCATCATCGAATGTCAGCACCACCACTTTTGCAGGTAGGTTAATCTTATTATTGAGATAACCTTCAAGCTGATAGAGAGAAATTGTGTCGTAGCCCGTCTCTTTGAGATAGGTCATTTGGTTGCTAAACGCCACATCTGAAGTGGTCGTTGACGTGTTCAGAAAACGTTTATTTTCCTCATTTCTCAACATATGGTGATAAGTGAGGATAGGAATGCCATTATCTATTTCGGCGTCAGCACTGCTGATATAGCCTAAACGATCGCCAATATTGACTTGATACCAAGTATTACTTAACCGATCTTTCAATTTGCCAACAATTGGGTAGCGCAAATTATCAACCAATGTAGCGAATTGCTCGCTGTCTACATCTGCGGCCAAATAAACCGGCGTTTCGCGCTTGATAATGATATTTTGGTTCGGTCGAGGTTTATTTAAATCACCCAGTATATCGTTGTTTTTTCTTTCTTTTTTGATATCCCGCAGATCGTCTTTATCAATAAAACCAGTGCCATTACCAAATTTAAATTCATAGTATTCCGCCGCTGCAGGCAGAACCTGAAGAAGTTGATCTTCTTTAATCTCACCGACTGGAATGACCTTATCGCCAACTAATGAATATATTTCGCTATCGCGGTCTACAACCATATATCGAGGGGTAAGTGCCGCTTCATCTGGCAGAAGGTCTGCATGCGCCGCCGGTATCATTACCGACATGACAACACCGAGTAGCATCCCAATAGCTATTCTGTTTTTATGCCACATTATCGTTCTACTTATGCGCGTTCGGCGCTGAATTGAAAAGGAGAAAATCTGGTGTGTCAGCATAGCACGAGACTCTGCGACTTGAGAAAGATGATATTAGACAAGGACATTATTTATTACGATTAAATTCCAGTATTAACAACAATTAACTAACTAATAATTTACTATCCGGATCAATAACGCGGGTTATTGACGTTGCAGCAAAGCCCCTCTGCAACGCCAATTATGAAGAAAACTAGGTACGTAAACCGCGCCCACGATCAATCAAATACCATGCCCAAGCATAAAATACCGCGATAAATACCACTAATACGCCAATGGTGAATATCAGCGGCACATCAGTAATGCCAAGGAAACCGTAGCGGAAGCCACTGATCATGTACACGATAGGGTTGAGCTTGGATACTGCCTGCCAAAACGGTGGCAATAAGGCTAGCGAGTAAAACACCCCGCCCAGATAGGTCAATGGCGTCAGCACAAAAGTAGGCACCAGACTGATATCATCAAAGGTTTTGGCAAAAACAGCATTCAGTAACCCACCGAGGGAGAACAGAATCGCCGTCAGCAGTAATGTCAGTGCCACCATTGACCAAGAGTGCACATGCAGTGGCACAAAGAACAGTGAAATGATGGTGACCAGAATACCGACACAGAGCCCACGCGCCACACCGCCACCGACATAACCAATAATGACGATGTGGGTAGGCACTGGAGCCACCAGCAGTTCTTCAATGCTGCGCTGGAACTTTGCCCCAAAGAAAGACGCCGCAACGTTGGCATATGAGTTCGTGATCACCGCCATCATAATCAGACCGGGAACAATAAACTGCATATAATTAAAACCGCCCATATCACCAATTCGCGACCCAATCAGGTTGCCGAAAATGACAAAATAGAGCGACATGGTAATCACTGGCGGTACCAGAGTTTGAATCCAGATACGGGCAAAACGCGTAATTTCTTTGATCCAGATACTCTGTAATGCTACCCAATACAGGCGGGTCATGCTTTTTCTCCCCCGTTACCATTAACCAAGGTGACAAATAGCTCTTCCAGACGGTTAGCCTTGTTGCGCATACTTTGTACCTGAATTCCTTGAGCATTTAATTGACTGAATAAACCATTCAGTCCCTGCTCGCGCTTTACATCAACTTCCAGTGTTGAGGTATCCGTCAGGCGATAGCTATATCCTTCCAGCTTCGGCAACGGGCTTTTAATACCCAGATCAAAAATAAAGGTTTCTGACTCAAGCTTGCCAAGCAGCTGTTTCATAGTGGTATTTTCTACCAACTCACCATTCTGGATAATGCCAATGTTACGGCACAGCATTTCCGCCTCTTCCAGATAGTGGGTGGTCAGAATAATCGTCGTTCCCTGCGCATTCAGCTCCTTCAGGAAGCCCCACATCGAGCGGCGTAGTTCAATATCGACCCCAGCCGTTGGCTCATCTAGAATCAGCAATTTAGGTTCATGCATCAGGGCGCGAGCTATCATTAAGCGGCGCTTCATCCCGCCGGATAGGCGAATGGCGCGCTCATTACGTTTGCTCCACAAATCTAACTGGCTGAGATATTTCTCTGCTCGTTGTATCGCTTCGCGCCGCGTAACACCGTAATACCCCGCTTGGGTAATCACAATCTGCAACACCGTCTCAAACGGGTTGAAGTTAAATTCTTGTGGCACTAATCCGAGCTGGCGCTTGGCGTTGACGATATCTTGGTCGATGTCGTAGCCAAAGACCTTAACCTTGCCAGAGGTTTTATTCACCAATGAGCTAATAATGCCAATGGTGGTGGATTTCCCCGCCCCATTAGGCCCGAGCAAAGCATAAAAATCGCCTGCCTCTACGTGCAGATCAATGCCACGCAGTGCCTGAACGCCACCGGCATAGGTTTTGGTCAGCTGCGTTATTTCCAGTGCATATGTCATAAGTAAAAAACAACCTTATTCTATGAGTTTCCCAGTGGTTACAGCATATCCATATCTCACTTACCCCACCCTTTTCAGAGCAAGTTATGAGGACAGAAGGGAGTCTGGGTAGATACCGAGAAGATGTTACGCAGACAACATTGCGCTACCAAAGGAACAACTGTTCCGATTTCAAAATCGTCATCCTTGCCGTATATTATCCTATCGCAATCCGTTCATTACAGGCTATTTACATTTATGAAAGAAATAGAAAAGCTCATCGCGAACAACCGGACTTGGTCAAATGCTATCAGTAAAGATGATCCCGGTTTTTTTGAGCACCTGGCGCTAGCCCAGAAACCACGCTTCCTGTGGATTGGCTGTTCAGATAGCCGTGTCCCGGCAGAAGAGTTGACTGGCCTGAAAGCCGGTGAATTATTTGTTCACCGTAACGTTGCCAATCTGGTTATCCATACTGATCTAAACTGCCTGTCAGTGGTTCAATACGCCATCGATGTTTTACAGGTCGAGCATATCATTATCTGTGGTCACCTTGGCTGCGGTGGCGTTGAAGCGGCAACCAAGAAAGACCTCGAGTTAGGGCTGATTGATAACTGGCTCCTGCATATCCGTGATCTTTGGTTTAAACACAGTTCACTGCTAGGTCGGCTACCAGTTGAAGAACGCAGCGATATGTTATGTAAACTCAACGTCGTGGA
Organism: Yersinia alsatica; assembly: GCF_902170305.1. GTDB lineage: Bacteria > Pseudomonadota > Gammaproteobacteria > Enterobacterales > Enterobacteriaceae > Yersinia > Yersinia alsatica. Next base: position 210,952 of record NZ_CABHWW010000033.1, read on the forward strand.
ACAAGTGTATAACTTGGGTCATTCAACTATTGTCCGCTCCGCCTGGAAGCGCGGACAGAAAGCCATGATTCACGGCTGGGTCTATGGTATTGAAGACGGTCTGCTGACGGATTTAGAAGTCTCTGCTACCAGCATGGAAGCACTTGAACAAGTGTACCGAAAAGCAATGGCTGAGTTATTGCCTAAAGACCCTAAAGAAGACTAAGTTAGCGGTTATGGGAGGGTACGTTCAGACGCGCCCTCTCCCATCTAACATCACCGCTAAATCAAAACATTAAAGTGCCAACGCACAATAATACTTTATATTCAAGGCATAGCGAGCAGCAGCAATTTGTGTGCGGCCTGCGCGCAGTAGCCGATAGCCCGATTACTCATCCAACATCACAACTTTACCAACATAAGGTAAATGTCTATAACGCTGCGCATAATCGATGCCATAGCCCACAACAAACTCGTCAGGGATGGCGAAACCGACCCACTCTACCGGCACCTGAACTTCGCGGCGCTGTGGTTTATCCAACAGGGTGCAGATAGCCAATGACTTCGGCCCGCGCAGTTGCAGGATTTCACGAACTTTACTTAATGTATTACCCGAATCGATTATATCTTCGACGATCAGCACATCTTTGCCACGGATATCTTCATCCAGATCTTTTAGGATTTTGACATCACGGGTGGTACTCATGCCATTGCCGTAACTGGAGGCCGTCATAAAATCGACTTCATGGGAAACATCAATGGCGCGACATAAGTCAGCCATAAACATAAATGAACCACGGAGCAACCCGACCAACACCATTTCACTGCCACTGTCGCGGTAATGTTCGGAGATTTGGCGGCCTAATTCGGCAATTCGGGTTTTGACTTCCTGCTCGGAAATCATGACTTCTACAGTGTGTTTCATAGGTATTAACGTCGCTTTTTTACGTTGGTTGCCGGAAGAAAGCCGCTGAGTTTACCATAGCCCAAGCCATGTTGCGACGGACTCACGCGCCACTCAACTATTACCTAAATTCAACTATTGCCCAAAGTCGTTGGAGCCGCAGCTAACCGCTCTGCGACTTCAAATACCCAGGACAATATCAGGCACTGACGGTAAAGCCCAACATCATGCCCGTATCTTCATGCTCCAGCAGGTGACAGTGGGCCATGTAAGGCATACTGGTAGGAGCCAAATGATTAAAGCGCACCAATATTTCGCTGCGCGCACCTTCTACCCGCACGGTATCTTTCCAGCCACGGCGATGCTCTGCCGGCGGCTTGCCGTTTTCGGTCAAAATCCGGAACTGCGTACCATGGACATGGAATGGATGCAGCATCATGTCGCCTTCACCCGAAATGGTCCACTTCTCGTACTTGCCAAGTTTTGCATCAAATGCCGGTTCAGTCATGGAGAAAGCTTTACCATTGATAGTATTGGCGTGGCTAAAATCAAATGCCGGTGCGGCTTTCATCGCGCCACTCGCCATGCCTTTCATATGGCCATCCGCCATTCCAGCCATATGACCACTGTCCATGCCCGGCATCGCAGCGTGATCCATACTCATGCCCGCCATAGCTTGCATACCATAGCGGCTCATCAGCGCTTGCATTCCCAGCATGTCTAATTTCGGGTCCATCATCAGTTGGAACCAGCGCTCTTGCAGGCCTGTGGCATCTGCCAACGCCGGTACCACCACCAAAGAGTCTGGCAAAATTTTGCTGCCTGCCGCCAGTGATGGCTGGATGCGCAATACCGGTAGCGGCTTATCAAATGGCGCTAATGTCATCCCCATTTGTTTCACGGGTAAAGTGACCAAATCGAGCGCTTTGCCGTCGGAGGTATCCACCAGCACCTCAAAACGTTCCCCCATCAATATAGGTAATTCGCGCACCGCCACCGGCTCCGCCAATAGCCCTCCGTCGCTACCAATAACATACATTGGGCGACCATCACTGAGTGCCAAATTCAACGAACGCGCATTGCAGCCATTAAGTAGCCGCAGACGTACCCAGCCGCGCGGGGTAATTTGCTGTGGGTAACGCGCGCCATTGGTGAACATCCGATCGCCAAACCAGCCGACCGCAGCGGTCATCACATCCAGTTGATAATCAATTTGGCCATCTTTACCCAACAGTTTATCTTGCAGAATGACCGGAATATCATCGACTCCCCACTGCTTCGGCAGCGGTAATTTCTCGCTATCACTATCATCAATCAATACCAGCCCCCCCAACCCCATAGCGACCTGATGACCGGTTTTACCGTGAGTATGTGGGTGGAACCAGCAGGTCGCGGCGGGCTGCTCGACCGTAAACTCAACCTGACGTTTGGCACCGGGTTGAATCAAACCTTGCGGCCCACCGTCGACTTCACCGGGGATCTCCAACCCATGCCAATGCACGGTAGTCGCCTCTGGCAAAGAGTTAGTCACATTGATAGTTACCGGCTTACCACGTTGTAAACGAATTGCTGGCCCCAGCAAGTTGCCGTTATAACCCCAGGTTTGCGTCGCGGCGGTAGGCAGCCAAGCCATGGTGCCGGTTTGGATATTCAGATTAATGTTGCCGCTAGCATCCGGCTGAAGTAATGGCGGGATAGGTAAAGGTGAAAAGTCTGCAGCGAAGGCCGCACGGCTCCATAAAGGCAGTGAAGTGGCGGCTCCAAGAGCTGCCGTTAACTTGATAAAATCACGGCGATGCATGGTCGTCTCCATTCTTGATGGTCAGTAAATGCCGACATGGCACAAAAACAGCATTGTGCGCCAGCATAAACCCTCCCCTAACGGGAAGGTCAAGGTGCAATCAATCACGCTGTGAATCAATCCATATCCCGAGGGGATAATAAAATTTACTTTGTCGCATCACAGTGTGATAACGTCTGTTTACAATGAACAAGCCTGTTTCCGCTATGAAAAGAACAACGTTAGTTATGCTGCTGCTTACTCTGTGCGGATTCTCGTCTGCCAGTTCTGCATTAAGTGAATCTGAAGCAGAAGATCTTGCCGATCTGACTGCGGTATTTGTCTATCTGAAAAATGACTGTGGTTATAACGAATTACCCAATAATGAAATTAAGCGGGCAATTGTCTATTTTGCTCAGCAAAATCGCTGGGATCTGCGTAACTACAATAGCTTTAATATGAAAGCCTTGGGTGAAGAGAGCTATCGCGATCTGCGTGGTATTGCGATCCCCGTTCCTACCAAATGTAAGTCTCTAGCCCGTGACTCTTTAAGTTTATTGGCTTACGCTAACTAGCGATCCCACACTTACCCTTTCAGCCTGAAATTCTGCCGTGCAACCTCTGGCAGAGTTGGCTATTATGTTGCCCCCATTTTTCATGGCTGTTAGTGCGAAGGAGAAGCCCCGAACATGTCACAGAAAGAACTATGGTATGAAACATTGCATGCCAACTTCGGCCAGTATTTTTCAGTAGAAAATATACTGTACCGCGAAAAAACCGAGCATCAGGATCTGGTGATTTTTGAGAACCCAGTGCTGGGTCGAGTAATGGCTCTGGACGGCGTGGTGCAAACAACTGAACGTGATGAATTTATCTATCACGAAATGATGACGCACGTCCCTTTGCTGGCTCATGGTCAGGCGAAGAAAGTACTTATTATTGGCGGCGGTGATGGCGCGATGCTCCGCGAGGTTAGCCGCCATAAAAATATTGAGCAGATAACTATGGTAGAAATTGATGCCGGTGTGGTCGAGTTCTGCCGCCAATATTTACCCAATCATAGCGCCGGAGCCTATGACGATCCCCGCTTCAAGTTAGTGATCGCCGATGGCGTCGACTTCGTTAACCAAACTACTGAAAAATTTGATGTCATCATCTCTGACTGTACCGACCCTATTGGCCCGGGAGAAAGCTTGTTCACCTCTGCTTTCTACGAGGGATGTGCCCGCAGCCTAAACGAAGGCGGCATTTTTGTGGCACAAAACGGAGTATGTTTCTTGCAGCAAGATGAAGCAGTCGATAGCCATAACAAGCTTAGTCACTATTTCAAGGATGTCAGTTTTTATCAGGCAGCAATTCCGACATATTACGGTGGTATCATGACTTTCGCCTGGGCGACACAAAACCCACAGTTGCGTCAATTGGATATCACTACGCTGCAACAACGTTTTGCTGAAGCAGGCCTGACCTGCCGCTACTATAACCCAGCCATTCATGTCGGCAGCTTCGCTTTGCCGCAGTATCTACTGGATGCCTTAACGCCAACCCGCTGAGTAAGGAGGTGAACTAAATTGTCCAAGCTTAAACTACACGGCTTCAACAACTTGACCAAAAGCCTGAGTTTTTGTATTTACGATATTTGTTATGCCAAGACTGCAGACGACCGCGATGGCTATATCGCCTACATTGACGAACAGTATAATGCCAACCGCCTGACCGAGATCTTGAGCGAAACCTGCTCGATCATTGGCGCTAATATTTTGAATATCGCCCGTCAGGATTACGACCCTCAGGGTGCCAGTGTCACCATTCTGGTCAGTGAAGAGCCGGTTGATCCGCGCGATGTTGATACCTCCGAGCACCCAGGCCCATTGCCCAATGCGGTGGTTGCTCATCTGGACAAGAGCCATATCTGCGTCCATACCTACCCGGAAAGCCACCCAGAGGAAGGGTTATGTACTTTCCGTGCTGATATTGAAGTTTCTACCTGTGGTGTTATTTCACCACTGAAAGCACTGAATTATCTTATCCATCAGTTGGAATCCGATATCGTCACCATGGATTACCGCGTGCGCGGTTTCACCCGTGATATCAATGGTGTTAAACATTTTATCGATCACAAGATCAACTCGATTCAGAACTTTATGTCTGACGATATGAAGTCGCTTTATCACATGATGGATGTGAATGTTTATCAAGAAAATATCTTCCACACCAAGATGATGCTGAAAGATTTTGATTTGAAGCACTATCTGTTTAATGCCAAGCCAGAAGAGCTAAGCCCGGAAGAAAGAGAGCGAATTACCCGCCTGTTATATAAAGAAATGCAGGAAATCTACTATGGCCGTAATATGCCAGAAGTGTGATGTGGTAGGGGCGATATCCAACTTGAAATCCCGGTTTTTAGCCGGGATTTTAGGTTAAAGCAGTTGGGCAAGTAGAGTGCTAACTTTAGCGCTATCCTCAGGATGAAGTTGCAGATATTTTTCACAGGCTAATCTGACATAACTTAAACAAATTTTTTCACTAACAATGATAGTATCGTCTTCTTCCGGTGGATATCCACAAGCGAATTCAACCCCTTCAAAATGCTCTTCTTCATAGTAACTATTCATATCAGGGAAATTACAATAGGTACCATCAGTACCAAAACCAGCTTTATGGACAATATGATAGATTGCATCTAAAAAGTATTCATCACTATACATAATGTTAAAATAAGTTTTAATTACACTATCAACATTAGAGTTAGTATCAGATAGTTCAAACAAGATCTTACTCATTAGTAATCCTAATAAGGTTTACAGCCTGACTATCTGATTTAAAATCCCAGAGTTGTGAACCGGGATTTTTTGATTAGAAAAATATTGAAAACCACTTAACCTTTCCCAGGTAATAAACACTGTTATTTAGTGTGTTAACTGCCATTCATCAATTTTATTTTTTCTTCAAAGAATTTCCTCAAGTCATCAGGCTCTCTTTCAATAATACCAGTATAATGAGATATTGATGTAACTAACTCAAGATAACCAATCAATACTTGAATATTAAAATTTTCATGCAAGAGTTTATAACTCTCATCTAAATGAGTAATACAAATAGACCAGCTAGAATGTAATGAATTATCTAAAATTTCAAAAAAATCACCTGGAACCCATACTGGATTGTTGCTCTCAGGAGAAATTAAGTAATCTACACGACATGGAAAAAACATTAGCCCATAGACTAAGTATTCATTATCAACTTTAAGGAAAGTAAAATCAGTATAATCAGTTTCACCCATACAACGAAGTGATAAGGGTAAAACATGCGCTGAGTTAGAAATACATTTAATGAGCATAAAATTCCTCACTTAAACTTAAAATCATCAATAGCCCCAGTTTTTATATTCCTCACATAATGGATTTCAATTCCATTGATATTTTGGGACATTTTGACCCATCCTCCAGAGGTTGGCCAGCGTTTATCCATCAGAGGAATTGATAATTGTCTCCCCACTGTTGGATTAGATATCGCTTGCTTAAGTGCTAATTGCTCTATTAGATTCGTAGGTACATTTCTGCCTGTCGAGCCTAATCCCAATGGCTGATTGATAACAGAAATTCGCGGTACTGTCGCTCTAAACTTCACTACCTGCCTGCTGGCAATGCGCGTGCTGCCCACAGCAATACCGCCAACGGCGGTGGCGTAGCCACCATATTCAACCAGTAGCTTACCCGCTTCTTTTCCTGAATCATAGGCACCACTCATACTGCCTTGCTGGTAATGGGTTTCCATGCGGTCAATCCGTGCCAGCCAGTCTTGTTTGACACTTTGCGCCACAGTTCCCAGAACATCATCGCTACGAACCAACTCTCGCAGTGCCATAAAGGTTTGTTTAGGCTCTTTCAGCATCCCCACTAACTCTGCGGTGCTGCTATATAGCCCTTCCGGTACACCGGCTATCATTCCTGCCGCAAAGGCACCGTCTTGTTTAGCGCTGATTATCCCCCAATGAATAAAAACTTGGCCTTTTTCTGCCAATGTGTTGGCAGCTTTGATTTCTGCTCTCATCAACCTTTGCTGATGGTGGCTGAGATAGTTATAACGAAACGTCACTTCGGCTGCATTGGCACCGCTGTAAGCCCCTTGTGCTTTACCGGTGAAGATCGCCCCAGCGACCCCACCGAAGAACCGGGCAAGTTGGGCCTGACGCTCAGATTTTGCTTGCCAGTGCTGGGGGCCAATAAAGTTCTCGCCCATCACGGTACCGGCCAGTTCTGCCGCCAATGCACCGGCAGCGGCACCTTTTGCGTTACCCCCGCCAATTTCAGCCGCCACGCCAGCCACCAAGGCATGGCTCAGTGCTTTGCCCGGTGCGCCCAAGACCGTGCCATGGTTGCCAATTAAATGCGCTCCTTCGGCATGTAACTGAGCGCCCATATTAGAGAATAACGCCGTGGTCAGATTATCTTTAAAGCTACCACCATTAATGCCGGTATTCAGGCTGGAACTGATAATAGATTGACCGGCGACCCGCTGTGCCGTTTTGCTCCAGTCGCCATTACTTAGGCGGGGTAATTTCGTCGCGTGGGCACTGTTGGCTGTGCTATCAAAACCGATGGCTGCATCAAATCCAGATAATGCTCCACCAACCGCCATTGAGGTCGCCAGTGATTTCACCGATGATTTGCTGCCTAAATCTTTAAGAGTTTTAGATATATTTCCCTGATTATTTGCCAGTGATACTGCCGCCTGCGATGCTAAAGAAGACATCCCGGCTGTCACCGCACCTCCGCTAATCCCTCCGCCTACTGCCGCATTTGCCGCAACGACTAGCCCCGACCCCGCCGTTGCCGCCGCGACTGCAATGGCAATGACCACCGCCACCACCGGGTTCAGTTGCTGACTGCGGTGATCCCAACTGTGGTAGGCATCCATTACTTTGTGCCACTGCACATCATCGCGCAGATTCAAATCTTTCAGCCATTGGTTGCCGGGGGCATTACTAAGTGCAGTCACAGCATTGCGCAATGACTGGCCATTTTGGATTTTTATATCGGCACTGATACCTTGAGCTGCATCAACGGTTAATTCACCACCGGCATGAATGCTGGGCAAAACCCATGTTTCTTCCTGATATCCCTTATCACTCTGCTTAATATAAAAACCTTTCGATAAAGTTGTCTTTTGCTCAAATGTCGTATTTTTGACCGCTTCAAAAATCACTTTACCGTGAGTACTGGTCAGTTTGGCATGCTGGCCTGCTGCGATTTTGCTGGCCTGATAAGTGCTGTCATCACGACTTAGCAGGCTGATATCGCCGCCAGCGGTAAATTCTGTCACCTTATTGGTGGCCGAATGCTGAACATTATGGTGTGATTTTTTCCGCCCCCACCATTTGCGGCTACTCCAACGCTGTTCGGCATGGCTGGTTTCTTCCATCGCCTGGGCGAACAAATAGCCACCTTCCGCCGCCACATCCATGACCGTTTTAGCGGCTAATTGAGTTGCTTGAAATAAAATACTGCCATTGGAAATTAGCGTCAGAATACCGCCGCTATTAAGTTGAGTCGGTTGTTGCAGCTTATTAAAACTGAAATTATCACCACCGCCCTGATGCTGTTCATTCAATAGCGACTCAAAGCGCATATTATTTCCGGAGGCCAGTGTCATATCGCCACCAGAAGAAATTTCAGCCCCCCAGCTCAGTAATTGATGACCTGCAACCATATTAAGTGTGTTATCCGTCTGGACTCGAGTCACCACATGGCGATCCTGACGCTGGCCTCCAGCCGGGTGATCAAGACCCGAATAGGCCAATGCAGCTAGTTGGATATTTCGACCAGCCAATAAGTGACTATTATTATCAGCGCTAATATTGCTGGCTTGGCTCAAAATATCGCGGCCAGCATTGATTAAGAGATTACCTTTGGCATTTATCTGAGTGCTTAATTCTGGGGTACGTGAAGCGGGGAAGAACGGGTCCAGCTCCGGTACTAATACTCGATTTATCAATTCAATATCATGTGCCGCATGTAAATTAATATCTTGCCCTGCTGTTAGCCCAACCCCTTGTAGGAAAAGATTTTCACCTGCTGTCAGGGTAATACTTTCGTGGGCATTCAAGCGTCCAGACAATGGCAATGCTTGATCAAACAGCGCCTGTTTTTGTGGTAAAGAGAGAATAGAACTGATTCTTTGATGTAGTAACGGTGTAGCCGTATTTGCCAATGTAATATTATTACTGGCCGTCATGGTGATATTTTTACTGGGGTGTAGCAAAGTATCGAGAAGATGAATATTCAGACCCGCAATAATGGTTAGATCCCCAGTGGCCTTTAATTGGTTAGTAGTTCTCAACCCATTTTGTTGAAAATAACGTAATGCTGGCGAGTTGAATTTCACATTACCTTGACGGCTAATTAAAGTAATGTCTTGTCCGGAGATTTCACTGTAGGCCACATCTATATCATTAAGTGCTGTTACCGCGATATTATTTGCTGTAATATCAGCACGAGATAAAATCATCGAATTATCAGCAATCGCGACCAAGTCCTCTTGGGCATGTACTGCACTATTACTAATAATATTTTTAGCATGAAGTACAATATTATTCGCTTGTAATACTGACTGCTTTTCACGTCCAATAATAACCTCATCAAAAGAGAGACTCTCAGTAGGCGATTGATGGTGTAAATTTATATTATTTTTAAAATCAACAACCAGATTGCCAGCAGACTTTATTATACCTTGGTTTTGTGAAACACTCTCCCACTGAGATTGGTCAGCAATTTTTGTTGTATTTGCCCAATAATTCTCACCCCCCCCATCAATTTCAACATTTAAACGACTAAATATGTTTTTAGTACCAAATATAATACTAGTGTTAAGAAAATTATCTCCAGTTAAAAAAGTATCTTTTTTAGCTTCAATATTGCTAAGGTTATTATTGAGTAAAGTTGCATTGAGATAAATATTTTTTCCGGAGTCAATATCGGCAGGAGTAGATATAGCTGATACTTTATAATGGCTTCTGGCTGAATTAGCCGTAAAAATATAGCTCATATTCTCTGTCGAGAGACTTTCAATGTTCATGGTACCAAACCACTTATTAAACATTTCATTAGAATGGCTATCTACGGGGAGTTGCATTATTGTACGGTCAGTTTTGCCCGGTTCCAAAAAACTCGCTTCACGGGAGTCTGGTGTTAACTCCTGCCATCCCGCACTAAATACCTGACGGGAATTATCCAGTTTATCGGTGCGAATAATTAAATCGTCTAAATTGGTTTTAATATGACCAGATTTATTCTCAACTAACTTATTTTTATTACCCTCAGCATCTTTTTGGATCCACATCCGCTGGTGAGCGTGTAATTCAGCCGATGAGCCAACATTACGTACCTTATCGCTAAAAATACGCACGTCGCCTACCGCCTTAACCTTACCGTAATTATTTAATTCGGTATTGACCAATGTAATGTCGCGTCCGCTAATTAATTCCCCACCCGTGGTAATAGTGGTATTTTTACCAACAATATTGAGATCTTTTTTTGCCAGAATTGAGCCTGCTGTTATATTTCCTGCAACATCAAGCGTAACATCGCCTTTGGAGCCAAAAATATTATTAAGATTGCCACTCTTGCCTTTTTCTGTTGATACCAAGCGGATGCGATCAGCATACATCCCACCTAATGCACGGGTGTCTATTGCTAATTCATGAGAAGTTTCCACCCCAAATAAAGATTTAATATGGCCACTTTGATAATCAATCTGATTAGCACCCAACAGAATATCCAGTTGGTTTGCATAAATTTCACCTTGAAGATCCAGGGTACGGCTGATGATGGCAGCATCTTTCTGGTAAAGGGTATTTAGCCCTTTCTCACCCACCGTAATCGCCCCACCCACCACATCTAACCGATCCAAACCGCCTAACCGATTCAATACCGGTATTCCCGTGGTTAAGGTAATAGCGTTCATATCGATAAACCGGCAGCCATTACAATATAGGCCATTGGGATTGGCGATAATCACATTGGCATTTTGACCAAATAGTTCCAACATACCTTCCAGTGATGAAGGCTGACGGCTGGTGACCTCATTAATAATCAACTGAGCGCTATTACCAGCTAAATGTGGATTAGCATCTAAATAACCTACCCATGCTGAATATCCAGCCGTTTTAGAATTATTTAACACCGCCCCTGCTGGGGGGACATTAAAGTCACTGTAGCGATTATGAGAGACGCCGGAGGCATTTGGCCTAGCAATATTAACCACTGGAATCTGATTGTGAATTTGGACTTTAGTTTGGGACTGTGCTGATTCAATACCAGCAGCAATAGCCGGGTGTAAAGGTTGTAAGCCTATGATATATATCATAGGCCAACTGACGATACGCCTGAGTCGATAAGCAAATCCAGCCATAAAATCACCATCCTGGTGTTGTGTTGGTTAGCAGCAAATTCGCAATCTGTTGAATAACAAAACGGCGAATCTGTCAGATAGAACAACTCACTGACTAAGCTACACAATTCAACGTGGAATTCTTAGAGTAGTTTGGCTGATTTACTTATTTAATCCGTTGTTTATTAAAACAATAATCATCAATCATGGACTAAAAAATGATAACCATAATGTTTATATCGTCTTGTTAAGAGGAAGCCGCAATTAATAAAATTGTGTCAAATCTCTGATCTGGTTTATCAATAATTGTACGTTGCTATTCCCATCATCCAGATAGACGATGTATAAGAAGATCCTATTTTTCAATCTAATGCTGCACAAGGAAGATGCCCCACTCATGAACCGCCTTCCCACCCTATATGGCATTATTGCAATCCTGCTTTGGAGCATGAGTGTCGCGTTGACGCGCGGATTATCTGAAACTCTGGGACCATTTGGTGCGGGAGCGGCAATTTATACGGTCAGTGGGATATTGGTCTGGTTGGTCGCCGGTAAACCGACGCTACGTGGGCAGCATCCCGCTTATCTGTATGGCTGTGGTTTATTGTTTGTGGTGTATATGGTGGCCTTTGCTTTAGCTATCGGCATGGCAAATGACCGCCAACAAACACTGGAGATTGGCTTGATTAACTATCTGTGGCCCAGTCTGACTCTGCTATTGGCGGTACCATTGCTCAAACTGAGGGCACGTTGGTGGCTGTGGCCGGGAGCAGCTCTGGCGCTGTTTGGCGTTATCTGGGTGGTGAGTGGTGGCGATGGGCTGGACGTGAATGTGCTGCGCGCTAATGTCAGCAGCAACCCGCTGGCCTACAGTCTGGCACTGATTGCCGCCTTTACCTGGGCCGGTTATTCCAATTTAGTGCGGATCTACAGCCGAGGGCCGGGCGCATTGCCGCTCTTTTTACTCGCCTGCGCCCTGTGCTTATGGGTGATGTTCTTTATGCTGACACCCGGTAAGTTGCATTTCACCTCGCGCGCAACTTTTGAGCTGCTGCTGATGGGGGCGAACACCGCACTGGCCTACCTGTGTTGGGATATCGCCATGAAAAAAGGCAACGCCACACTGGTCGCTGCCCTCTCTTACTTCACACCTTTGCTGTCCATACTGATTGCCAGTGTATGGCTCAATACCCTGCCCTCTGCCGCATTCTGGCCGGGAGTGGCTATGGTGGTGGTCGGCTCACTATTATGTTGGTCTGCCAGCCGCAATCCCCTTCGAACTTGAAGCCGCAGGGGCGTTAGCTACGCTCACTCACCCGAATCACTTACTCAAGTAAGCTCATCGGGATGAATTCCCTTGCTGCCTTCCTGCAACACCAAGTTCTTTGGGGATAAATTGTCTTATTTGGATGTAATAAAAGTGCGATAGCCTTTCAGCACTAACAGAAAATCCTCCAAACCACACAGACAAAGACTCTCTTCATCATAGTAATTCATGCCTTCTTCCATCTCATCGCCTTCAATATCCAGTTGATTGGCGCGCACCATCACTTCTTCACCGTCCAGCCACAACGTGTATTCATGGCCTGTTAGCTGCCATTGGCGCTCACTGCCTTTAACTTCATTAGCGGCGGCTTCAATTTGGTCCAGTTTTGCCAAATCACCTTTAATTTCTTCATTGAGCCAGTGGCCAATCACTTCATGCCCCATGGAGAATCTGACGAGCACTTGCCCTGTTAAGTCACGCAAGAATTCATAGTCCATAGCACGCCCTCCTGATGCTCTTTCAATAAGTGTAATCGTTATTAGCAGCCTGACTTGGCGCAAACTCGCAAAGCCGGTAAATACCTGCAAAATTTCAATCAGACATGTGGTTAAACACAGTTTTTTTGACATAAAAAAAGGAGGCCAATGGCCTCCTTTTTAGCAGGTGCGAAATATAGCGATTTACACGGCGGTTTGGAAGATCACGCCATCCGCTTTATCGGTATATTGGCTCAACTGATCAAAATTCAGATAGCGGTAAGTATCTGCCGCAGTCTTATCAACCTGAGCCATATAAGTCTGATATTCATCAGGAGTCGGCAGACGACCAAGCAGCGATGCAATTGCCGCCAGTTCAGCCGAAGCCAGATAAACATTCGCCCCTGTCCCTAAGCGGTTCGGGAAGTTACGGGTTGAAGTAGAAACAACCGTCGCACCATCCGCAACTCGTGCCTGGTTCCCCATGCACAGTGAACAGCCTGGGATCTCGATACGCGCGCCACTCTTGCCAAAGACGCTGTAATAGCCCTCTTCGGTAAGCTGCGCGGCATCCATTTTAGTTGGTGGCGCAACCCACAGACGGGTTGGCAACTGACCTTTATGTTGATCCAGTAATTTACCGGCAGCACGGAAGTGACCAATGTTGGTCATGCATGAGCCAATAAAGACTTCATCAATTTTGCTGTTGGCAACATCAGACAACAGACGAGCATCATCCGGATCGTTCGGTGCGCACAGAATCGGCTGGGTTATCTCTGCCAGATCGATTTCGATCACTGCGGCATATTCCGCATCTGCATCACCTTCCAGCAGATTTGGATTCGCCAGCCAGCTTTCCATGCCATTCACACGGCGCTCTAGAGTACGACGATCGCCGTAACCTTCCGCAATCATCCACTTCAACAGGACAATGTTGGATTGTAGATATTCAATAATCGGCGCTTTATCCAATTTAATGGTACAACCGGCCGCAGAGCGCTCGGCAGAAGCATCCGCCAGTTCGAACGCTTGCTCGACTTTCAGCTCCGGCAGACCTTCAATTTCCAGAATCCGGCCAGAGAAAATGTTCTTCTTGCCTTGCTTCTCAACGGTCAGCAGGCCTTCCTGAATTGCGTAGTAAGGGATAGCATGCACCAGATCACGCAGAGTGATACCCGGTTGCATTTCACCTTTAAAGCGCACCAGCACAGACTCAGGCATGTCCAGAGGCATTACCCCTGTTGCCGCCGCAAACGCCACTAGACCAGAACCCGCCGGGAAGGAAATCCCGATAGGGAAACGGGTATGAGAGTCACCACCGGTACCAACAGTATCTGGCAACAGCATACGGTTCAGCCATGAGTGAATGATACCGTCGCCTGGGCGCAGAGAGACACCGCCACGATTCATAATGAAGTCTGGCAATGTGTGATGGGTAGTTACATCAACGGGCTTCGGATAAGCCGCGGTATGGCAGAATGACTGCATCACCAGGTCAGCGGAGAAACCCAGACACGCCAAGTCTTTCAGCTCGTCACGGGTCATCGGCCCAGTGGTATCTTGTGAACCGACCGAGGTCATTTTAGGTTCACAGTATTCACCCGGACGCACGCCAGTAACACCACAGGCGCGGCCCACCATTTTCTGAGCCAGTGAGAAACCTTTATTGCTTTTCGCTACCGGCTTCGCTACACGGAATACTTCACTGGTAGGCAGGCCCAAAGATTCGCGCGCTTTGGTGGTCAAGCCACGGCCCACGATCAATGGAATGCGGCCACCGGCGCGGACTTCATCCAGCAAGACATCTGTTTTAAGCTCGAAGGTTGCCAAGATTTCACCGGTATCGTGGCGACGAACTTCACCCAGATACGGGAAGATATCAATGACATCGCCCATGTTCATATTAGCAACATCGACTTCAATTGGCAGAGCACCGGCATCTTCCATCGTGTTAAAGAAGATTGGCGCAATTTTGCTGCCCAGCACCACACCACCGCCGCGCTTGTTCGGCACGTAAGGGATGTCGTCACCCATAAACCACAGCACCGAGTTAGTGGCGGATTTACGGGAAGAACCGGTACCGACGACATCACCGACATAAGCCAGTGGGAAGCCTTTTTTATTCAGTTCTTCAATCTGTTTGATTGGGCCAACACTGCCGGGTTGATCCGGATGAATGCCTTCGCGCTCATTTTTGAGCATTGCCAAAGCATGCAATGGGATATCCGGGCGAGACCAGGCATCGGGAGCCGGGGACAGGTCATCGGTGTTGGTTTCACCGGTCACTTTAAACACGGTTACCGTGATTTTTTCAGCTAACGCCGGGCGGGAAAGATACCATTCGGCATCAGCCCAGGATTGCATGACTTTCTTGGCATGCGGATTACCTGCTTTGGCTTTTTCTTCTACATCATAGAAGTTATCAAACATCAGCAAGGTATGAGATAACGCTTTGCCCGCAATCGGGGCCAACTTTTCATTATCTAACGCATCAATTAGCGGATGAATGTTATAGCCGCCCTGCATGGTGCCAAGCAGTTCGATAGCTTTCTCTGCGGTAATCAGGGGGGAGTGGGCTTCGCCCTTAACGATTGCAGCCAGAAAACCGGCTTTAACGTAGGCTGCTTCATCAACACCGGGTGGAACACGGTTAATCAGCAGGTCTAATAAGAATTCTTCTTCGCCCGCGGGCGGATTTTTTAATGACTCAACCAGCGCTGCCATTTGTGACGCATCTAATGGCTTGGGGACGATACCCTCAGCAGCACGCTCGGCTACGTGCTTACGGTATTCTTCTAGCACGACTCTCTCCTCGCTTTAATTATCATTTATTTTGCCAGGCTTATTGTTACCACCAGCCATCATCACTGATGCAGTAGGTGTAAGGTAAGATGCCCAGTTTCGCTCAGCCAGCATACCAGTATTTAAACTCAGTGTTAATTCGTTCACATAAAAGCAACATTAAATTTTTGCTGAATCGTTGAGCGCAGTGTAATCATCTTACATATTGATAACTGATCTCAGTTAGCGCCTCTACGAGGTGATGACACCTACCTCTACCTAGATCTTCAAGGTTAGATTTACGCCCTTTCCAGCTAACAATACCCACTATAATGCAAAGGGTAAAAACGATCTCTGCCTATTAAGAATTTCTGCTCAGCTTTATTAATAAGTTATCGGTAGGGGGGAATAATATCAGTGTGCGAGGGTGATAATGCAGGGGCGCCCTGATGACGCCCCGATTTATATCTTCAATTGGATGGTGACCAGCTTTTAGCTCGACTCAAATGGCGTTATTGGCGCAGGCAGATTGAGTGCGGACAGCGCACAGCCAACGGAGCGTACACCTAGTACGTGACGGCGGCGAGCACTGCCCAATCTCAAGCTGACCAGTAAAATAGCCATTTACCTGAATTAGAATTGAGTATTTAAACTCACAAAGAATGTCCGACCCGGCTCATTGTAGGTTGCAGCCCCAGCACCGGCGATATTGGCGACGTTCTGAGCATTACCCGCGCGGAACTGGCGTTTATCAAACAGGTTTTCGATACCGGTGGTAACACTGACATTTTTTGTCACTGTGTAGCTGGTACTCAGGCCAAAGACCGCATATGGACTGACTTCATTGAGTGCGGTACCGGTAACTGGCAGCCCCTGATAGTCATATTTCTTCGGTTCCTGACGCCCATACCATGTTACCGTCGACAGGAAGGACAAATCATCCGTCGCCTGCCAACTGAGTGAGCTGTTCAACGTGAACTTAGGCGTGATGGATAAGTAATCCCCGGTAGTTTTGTTCTTTGATTCCAGCATGTAAGTCAGGTTACTGCTCCATTGCACTGTATCGGTGAATGGAACCGTCAGGTTACCCTCCAGACCTTCAACCAATGCTTTCGGCACATTCTCCCACTGGAAGATATCGGAGTTAGCATAAGCTCCGGTCCCGCCACTGGCATTACCCAGCGAGACTAACCCCGGCTCAATCTTATTGCGATAATCATTACGGAAGTAAGTGATACCCGCAATTATGCCGTCATTATGGAATTCAAACCCAATCTCTTTGTTGACACTGGTTTCAGCCGACAGAGAGTCATTCCCCATCAGATAACAGCTGCCGCCACCGCCATAGCAACCCTGACCACGGCTATATAACAGATAGTTAGGGTTGGTTTGGTAGAGGTTTGGCGCTTTATAAGAACGTGCGATACCCATTTTCATGGTGAAGTAATCGCCCAATTCCTGTGACAGGTTCAAGCCCGGGCTCCAGTTACTGCCCGCGGTGCTGTGATGGTCAAAACGCAGCGCTGGAGTAAGCATGGTGGTATCTGTCAGCTCGATATTGTTTTCAACAAACACCGAGGCTATCTGCGCTGACGCGCGAGTATCACGCCCGGTGCCCGTTAATCCACTGACACTGCCGCCTTCCGACGTCGTCTGAGTATTGGAGGTCGGGTCATTCATTTTCTGGTCATTCCATTCGGCACCCAAGGTCAGCACCTGATTAACACCCCAATCAAATGGCAGGTTAACCTCGGAGTGGGCCAAATAGTTGTCCAGCTTGATAGTGCTGAAATTACTATTTGAGAAGATACCTTCGGTACCGCCCGCCAGTCCCTCATTAATGCGCGAGTTGCGTGTCTCTTCATACCGAACATAGGAGGTAGTGCTGACGCCGCTATCCCAAAAACCACGGTGTGTCAGTGAGAAATTATTGCGGTACATCACATTGGTTTCTGCACCATATAAACTGCGCACAATGGCATTGCTGTTGGTGTTTTGCGTATCACCCGCGTAAATATTCCCCTGGCGGCTATAACCTGCCTCAAACTCCAGGGATTGGCCTACTGCGAAATCCCAACGCAGTAACCCATTGATATCTTTATTACGTACCCCTTCACGCCCCGCCGGTAATGTCCCTACCTGATTACCTGTTCGGGCCGACTCATGGCCGGAGTTGATATCCCAATCATCAGCATCAGTTTTATTGTATCCACCGTATAAACGGAAACTGAGGGTGTCACTTAATGGCCCCATCAGACTGAAGTCGGTACGGCGAGTGGCCCCTTCTTCACTGTGCTGCGGCAGGTTCATGTAAGCATTCCAGCTACCGTGCAGCTCTTTATCTGGCTGTTTGGTGATGATGTTTACCACCCCACCGGCAGCACCATTACCATAGCGAGCCGCCGCTGGGCCGCGTAACACTTCGATTTTTTCTACCATATTGGCGGGAACCCAGTTGGTGTCACCCCGGGTATCGCGCTCACCACGCCAACCATAACGCACCGCATTGCGGCTCGAAACCGGAATGCCGTCGATCATAATCAGTGTATTTTCTGGCCCCATGCCGCGAATATCAATCTGACGGTTATTCCCGCGCTGACCACTGGCAGAGTTACCGGAAAGGTTAACCCCCGGCATGGTACGGATAATTTCGGACAGATCATTCGCTGGAGGGCGTTTGCGGATATCTTCCGCAGTAATTGTTGATGCACCCAGTGCCTGACGAACTTGCTGTTGCGCCGTCACAACCAAGGTATCGCCAGTTGCCGCCTTGCCCTCTGCTTCTGAGGATGCTTGTTGCTGTACAGTTTGTGTTTTTTCTGTCGCGACTGTATCAGACCCTGCCGGAGTGGTATCTTGTGTCTGCGCCCAAAGCGGAGTCGAAATACAGAGACCAATCAAGCTCGCCAAGGTCGTCAGAGAGCGCCGCTGCCATTTTACTTTCATTACACTTTCCCCGATGCAAAAGCCCACAGCAAATGTCAGTAGAGGAAAATCTCTACCAATCTATTAATGGGGCAACAAAAACGAACAAGATTGATAATTATTTTCATTATCAATTCATCTTGCTAATTGTTACATTTGCAATCAGAAAAAAGGTTTGTGTAAACAGCAAAGCTCTTTGTTAGAACGTCAATGTCAGTGGAGAGTTCGTCATGTCAGCGGTGAATAAAAACCTGCCTACCGGGAAAAGAAACCCTTTGCGCAGTCACGATAAGGTACGCAATGCTTCCCCCTTCTCCAAACCCATTTACCGCGACCAAATTGTGCAGCAATCGAATCTGGTTGCCAGTGACTACCAGATGAGTGGCGCTAAATCCTTATCGACTGATCCGGTGTTATTCGGTGATTTTCAGGTATTGCGCCTGAATCCACATCTTATTTTGCATACCGCCAATGTGACTAATCTCTACGATATGAAGACCCAGAATCAGCTCAATCCGGCGCTGAAACTGGCGATTGTCGTCAGCGGCAGCGCGCATATCTCATTTGGTGGTCAGCAACTGCATTTGCAAGAAAAAGGCAATGCCTCTCTGGTATCGCTGACTGAAAGTACCTTATTCACTCGCCACGGCAAAAATAATAGCCATGAACGCACCCTGACACTCACCTTTGACCGTGAATGGTTGTATGGCGATTTGCTGCCGCAAGCCGCTTCGTGGGATACGCTGTACAACTTTACTCAGCAACATTTGGCTATTCATTTATGGCAGCCATCAATCCATGCCCAAGCCATCGCCCAAAAAATAGCAAGCGCCCCTCCTTTCTCAACCCCGCTCGAGCGACTGCATTGCGAGACACAATGTATCGGCTTGATTATTGAAGCATTCAGCTCACTGGAACAGCAAACCCAGCAACAGAATAAAATGTCACTGCGCGGGTTAAATCGCATTCAACAGGTACGTGATTGGCTGGAAAGTGGCGAGGCTGACCATCTATCTATGAGTGAACTGGCTCGCAGGGTCAATATGAGCCAAAGTACCTTGCAGCGGCGTTTTCGTGAAAGCTACAACATCACGGTATTTGAATACCTGCGCCATTGTCGTTTAAAACGCGCCATGCTGGCACTCCAGAAAGAAGGTATTAGTATTGACCAAGCCGCCACTATTGCGGGTTATACCAGCTCGGCTAATTTTGCGACGGCACTGCGCCGGACATTTAATCTCACCCCCAGCCAGATCCGTGAAGGTATCTATCCTTAATTAACAGCATCTTTAATTAACAACATCCTTAAATTACAGTATCAATAGTATTTATTATTCATAAATAACAGCAGCCATTATATAAAATAGAATACGTTTACTGCCTTGATTTAAATTAACATTAGACATCGGCTACAAATAGTCAGTCGCTTATATAACTAATGGATTATTTAAACACACAAGGAGTGAATATGAGCTCAATAATAAAGTTACTAACCATGCTGCTCACATTATTATTTTTCAATACGGCTAATTCACGTGAAGCCCAACCTATATGGCAATCTAATAAAGAGAGTTGGTCAACTTATCAGTCTCGGCACTGTAAATGGGAACAGGGTGTTCCTTGTAGGAATGTCCCCAAGGATCAAGGAAAAACACCGCCAAAATCTGCTGAAGAGATCGCTCTTGAAGTCGGCACCGGCATATTGACGATGGGGCCAACCCCACAACCCAGAGGGTTCAAAGTCGGGATCGGCGCCAAATCTGGTATCAGCGGCGCTAAACCGAGAGTGGCGGTATCAAAACCTTCGCCACGTGTAAGCACAAGTTCTGAACGAGCACCACTGTTGCCACCAAGCCCCAAACCTAAACCCAAAGTCTCGGGGCGATTACAAAGGATAAATGGCAAAGTAGGTATTTTGTTAGGGGATAGTAATCCACCGACTTTGGGGGGTGAACCTAGTGCCAAAAGAGTCAAACTGGACCTATTAGATAACCATAGTTCTTTTTCTACAGAGGCATATGATGTTGAAGGAGATATCGCGATAGAAAAAAACAAAATCGACCGCATAAAAACCATAAAACAGGATGAAGTCGCCAGTATAAAAGAAGAAATTGAGAGTATATACAGCAAGCGAACATTAGATAACAGTGAGTTAGATATTGATGATGAGATTCAGCGCTATAACTCCACTTCGGCGCATGAAAAAATAAATTTCAGAGAATATTTTGCGATCAGAAACTATCAGGAAGGAAGATTTGTCGAGATCAATAATGCCATGAGAAATGGGAGTGCCAATGATGATTTAGAAGTTGAAACCTCAGAATTCTATACAGCGCTAGATAACCATTCTGATATTAATATTTCACTCAGAGAGGACGGTCATATTATCTCTGAAGAAGAGAGCAGCATAGCCGAAGTATATCGAGGAGAAGTCAGAGAGCGTGCTGAATTTCTATCCGCAGTCGTGCCAGAAGAAAGTATTCAAATAGATTCTTTTTTTAGCACCACTGCCGATGAAGATCTCATTGCTCAATTCAATAGTGACGATTTAGCCGATGAGCAGATCAATGTGAGATATACCATCAAATATTATATTGGCCGCACCAACAGTACTGATCTTGGTGAAATACTTGATGATGCCATAGACGAGCGTATCTTTTTGCCTAAAAGCCGTTTCCTGGTGATTGATGTAGAGGAATCAGCAGAAGACTCAACCTTTATGGTTAACATGCTGGCCCTTGCTGATGAACCTCCACCATCGTCACCATTCCAACCCAACTAATAACGATACAAACTTCGTTACAGCATTGTCGAGAGTAATTATATTCGGACTCAATCAGAGTTATTGGCATGAAACTGACAGTATTTAAATTCCAATTCATTACAGCGAATTTAAATAGAAATCAATTTTGTATAAATAAGGATATTATATGAATAGATTTGTAATGGCATTTTTTTCTTTAACCATTTTAATTATTAATGACATTGATGCCAGGCCAATAGAACCTAAACGTAGAGTGGGCCAGGATTGGAAAGAGTTTCAACACCAACACTGTAAATGGCGGGTAGGTCATGAATGTAAAAAGGTGCCTGAAAATGAGGGAAAACTGCCGCCAAGGACCAGTGAAGAAATTGCTCTTGAGGTCGGAACCGGTATATTAACGATGGGGCCAACCCCGCAACCTAAAGGATTTAAAGTCGGGATTGGAGCAAAACCTGCCGTCAAACCCCAAATTGGCGCACCGAAACCTTCACTACGTTTCAGTACTACCTCAGAACGATCGCCGTTACTCCCTCCAAGCCCAAAACCTAAGCCGAAGGTTTCAGGTAAATTACAACGAGTGAATGGTAAAGTGGGTTATTTACTGGGGGATACTGATCCCCCTACGTTAGGCCAAGAACCCCAAGCAAAAAGAATTAAACTAGAGGACTTCAATACCGGTAGAAGCTCAACAGAATCAGAATTAAACACTAGCACTGATATTAGAGTGATCAATAGAACTGAATCTATAAATAATAGCGATATTGAAGATGCAATAGATGAAATAAAAAACACATATGAAGATAAGACATTTGAAAATAGTGAATTAGATATTAGAGAGGAGATAGAAAACTATAATTCCTCCTCTGCCTGTGAAAAAGTGAGTTTTAGAGAATACTATGCCCTTCGCAACTATAAAGAGAGTGGTTATTTAGAGATAAATAAAGCCCTGCGTACCGGGGAAATCAGCAGTGATCTAAAAATAGAGATCGATGAAGTCTACAATGCCTTAAATAAAAACTCCGACATTAATATTGCTCTTAGAGAGAATGGTGAAATTATCTCTGAGGAAGAGAGTACCGTAAGTCAATTATACCGGGGAGAGGTTAGAAACCGGGATGAATTTTTTGCCCAGATAGTCGCTAATTCAGTAATTGAAATAGACTCTTTCTTTAGTACCACCTCCGACGAAGAGGTGATTGTCGAGTTCAATACTGACAGTCTGAGTGATGAGCAAATCAATGTGACATATACCATAAAATATCAACAGGGACGGACTAACAGTACCGATCTCACTAAAATACTGGATGATACTGAAAATGAAAGAGTTTTCTTACCCAAAAGTCGTTTCTTAATTGTGCGAGTGGAGAAATCCGCCGACGGCAAAAGTGTTGAAGTCAAAATGTTCGCTATCTCGCCAGAAAACACCTCGTCCACCTCGTCCACATTGTATACGCCAGCAGCGTCATAAATTAGTACCTATTTCAGGCCAAAAAAAACGGCCCCTTTATCAGGAGCCGTTTCAGCAACCACATCAGCAATAAGAAATTATTTCTTTTTCGCTTTTGGGTTTGGTAAGTCAGTGATGCTACCTTCATAAATCTCGGCAGCCAAACCAACAGATTCGTGCAGCGTTGGGTGAGCATGGATAGTCAATGCGATATCTTCAGCATCACAACCCATCTCGATTGCCAGACCGATTTCACCTAACAGTTCACCACCGTTAGTACCGACAATAGCGCCACCGATGATGCGGTGAGTCTCTTTGTCGAAAATCAGTTTGGTCATACCATCGGCACAATCAGAAGCGATAGCACGGCCCGATGCCGCCCACGGGAAGGTGGAGGTTTCGTAGCTGATGCCTTTTTCTTTTGCTTCTTTCTCGGTCAAACCGACCCATGCGACTTCTGGTTCAGTGTACGCAATAGATGGAATAACTTTTGGATCGAAGTAATGCTTCATGCCGGAGATAACTTCAGCGGCAACGTGGCCTTCGTGAACACCTTTGTGTGCCAGCATTGGCTGACCGACGATATCGCCGATGGCAAAGATGTGCGGCACGTTGGTGCGCAGTTGTTTATCAACGTGGATAAAGCCACGTTCGTCAACTTCAACGCCAGCCTGACCTGCATCCAGCAATTTACCGTTAGGTACGCGGCCGATAGCAACTAATACTGCATCATAGCGCTGTGGCTCTGCCGGCGCTTTTTTGCCTTCCATCGTGACATAGATGCCGTCTTCTTTGGCTTCTACCGCGGTCACTTTGGTTTCCAGCATCAGGTTGAATTGCTTGCTAATGCGTTTGGTAAAGACTTTCACTACGTCTTTGTCAGCCGCCGGAATAACCTGGTCAGCCATTTCCACTACATCGATTTTTGAACCCAGAGCATGGTAAACCGTCCCCATTTCCAGACCGATGATACCGCCGCCCATCACCAACAGGCGTTCTGGGACAGTTTTCAGTGCCAGTGCGTCTGTTGAGTCCCAAACACGTGGGTCTTCATGCGGAATGAATGGCAGTTGGATAGGACGAGAACCGGCTGCGATAATCGCATTATCGAAAGTGATGGTCGTTGGGCCATTTTCACCTTCAACAACCAAGGTATTCGCGCCAGTAAATTTACCCAAACCGTTAACCACTTTGACTTTACGGCCTTTAGCCATACCTGCCAAACCACCGGTTAACTGATTGATAACTTTTTCTTTCCAGACACGTACTTTATCAATGTCAGTCTTAGGCTCGCCAAAAACGATACCGTGTTCAGCCAATGCTTTGGCTTCTTCGATAACTTTAGCGACGTGCAACAATGCCTTGGAAGGAATACAACCCACATTCAGGCAAACACCACCCAGAGTGGCATAACGCTCAACCAGAATGGTTTCTAAACCTAAATCCGCGCAACGAAAAGCAGCAGAGTACCCTGCTGGGCCTGCCCCAAGTACCACGACCTGAGTTTTAATTTCAGTACTCATCATGACCTCTTAATTGTTTGTCCGGCAGGTCTGACATCATTTATACCCTCATCTTTCAAATTGCCGGTGTGTTGGCTGCATTTTGAAATCTATTGGGTATGTTAGGGTAGTTAGTTTTATAACGCCCTTCATCCACCGGGACGCTTGCATCGCGATGCAGTTTACATAATTGTTAACAAACTGAAAAGCTGCATCACGTGACGAGAGTCGCAACAACAACAAGGCCGGCACAAGGCCGGCCCTGATGATTACATTACCAGACGGCGAATATCGGCCATAATGGTCGCGATATAAGCTGCGAAACGAGCACCTGCTGCGCCATCGATCACTCGATGGTCGAAGGACAGAGACAGAGGCAGCATCAGACGCGGCGCAAACTCTTTACCATTCCAAACTGGCTTCATGGATGATTTTGACACACCCAAAATTGCCACTTCTGGCGCATTAACGATTGGCGTAAACGCCGTACCGCCGATACCGCCCAGGCTGGAGATAGTGAAACAGCCGCCTTGCATGTCAGATGCCGTCAGTTTGCCATCACGTGCTTTCTTGGAAATCACAGACAGCTCGCGAGACAACTCGACAATACCTTTTTTGTTCACGTCACGGAATACCGGAACAACCAGACCGTTAGGCGTATCAACCGCAACACCGATATTGATGTATTTCTTCAGTGTCAGTTTCTGACCATCTTCAGAAATCGAGCTGTTGAAGCGAGGGAATTCTTCCAACGCCTTCGCAGCTGCCTTCATCAAGAACACCAGCGGCGTGATTTTCAGATCTTGTTTTTTCTTCTCAGCTTCGATGTTTTGTTGCTTACGGAATGCTTCAACTTCAGTGATATCCGCTTCATCGAATTGAGTCACATGTGGGATCATGACCCAGTTACGGCTCAGGTTAGCACCAGAGATTTTCTGGATACGACCCAATTCCACTTCTTCGATTTCGCCGAACTTGCTGAAATCAACTTTCGGCCAAGGCAACATGCCTGGCAGACCGCCGCCAGTAGCCGCAGTTGGTGCCGCTTCAGCGCGTTTGACCGCATCTTTCACGTAAGCCTGAACGTCTTCGCGCAGGATACGGCCCTTACGGCCAGTACCTTTCACTTTCGCCAGATTCACGCCGAATTCACGGGCCAGACGACGGATAACCGGCGTAGCATGCACGTAGGCATCATTCTCAGCAAATTCGCCTTTGCTTGCTGCTGGTGCTGCGGCCGCTTTGGCCGGTGCAGCAGCAGGAGCCGCTTGCTGGGCTGGTGCCGCGGTAGAGGTAGCAGCAGGAGCCGCGCCTTCTACTTCAAACACCATGATCAGAGAACCGGTTTTCACTTTATCGCCGGTGCTGATTTTGATCTCTTTCACTGTACCGGCGAACGGTGCCGGCACTTCCATTGATGCTTTATCGCCTTCAACGGTAATCAGTGATTGTTCAGCGGCAACTTTATCGCCCACTTTAACCATCACTTCGGTCACTTCAACTTCGTCACCGCCGATATCTGGCACTTCAACGTTTTTAGCTGCTGATGCAGCCGGTGCAGCTGTTGGAGTAGGAGCGGCCGCAGCAGGTGCCGCAGCACCGGCAACTTCAAAGACCATGATCAAAGAACCGGTGCTCACTTTGTCGCCAGTGCTGATTTTGATCTCTTTAACAGTGCCAGCAAATGGTGCTGGTACTTCCATAGAGGCTTTGTCGCCCTCTACGGTGATCAGAGATTGTTCAGCGGCCACAGTGTCGCCCACTTTGACCAACACTTCAGTGACCTCAACTTCATCACTGCCAATGTCTGGTACTTCAACATTTTTAACAGCAGATGCCGCAGGAGCCGCTGCCTGAGCAGGAGCCGCTGGTTTCTCTTCTGCTTGAGCCGGAGCTGCTTCGCTACCCGCAGCTTCGAAGATCATAATCAATTTGCCGGTCGCGACTTTATCGCCCACTGCAATTTTGATTTCTTTAACTACACCCGCCTGCGGTGAAGGGACTTCCATGGAAGCTTTATCACCTTCAACGGTGATCAGCGATTGTTCCGCTTCAACGGTATCGCCTACTTTCACCATAATTTCGGTGACTTCCACTTCATCTGCACCGATGTCTGGTACGTTAATTTCAATAGCCATTGTTCTTTACCTCTTATGCCAGACGCGGGTTAACTTTATCGGCGTCGATACCAAACTTAGTAATTGCTTCTGCAACTACGCTGGTGTCGATGTCACCGCGTTTAGCCAATTCACCCAAAGCTGCAACCACAACGTAAGAAGAATCAACTTCGAAGTGGTGACGCAGGTTCTCACGGCTGTCAGAGCGGCCGAAACCATCTGTACCCAGAACGCGGAACTCGCTGGCAGGAATAAAGTTACGAATCTGTTCAGCGAACAACTTCATGTAGTCAGTTGAAGCAACCGCTGGCGCGTCGTTCATCACCTGAGCCACATAAGGAACACGTGGAGTTTCTGTTGGGTGCAGCATGTTCCAACGTTCACAGTCTTGACCATCACGGGCCAGTTCAGTGAATGAAGTTACGCTATACACATCAGAACCTACGCCGTAGTCGTTAGCCAGAATCTGAGCTGCTTCACGAACGTGGCGCAAGATTGCCCCTGAACCCATCAGCTGTACTTTGCCTTTGCTACCTGCAACAGTTTCCAGTTTGTAGATACCTTTACGGATACCTTCTTCTGCGCCCTGCGGCATTGCTGGCATGTGATAGTTTTCGTTCAGCGTGGTCAGGTAGTAATACACGTTTTCCTGCGCTTCGCCGTACATACGTTCCAGACCATCATGCATGATGACAGCAACTTCGTAAGCATAGGCCGGATCGTAAGAGATACAGTTCGGGATAGTCAGTGACTGAATGTGGCTGTGACCATCTTCATGTTGCAGACCTTCGCCATTCAGTGTTGTACGACCTGAAGTACCGCCGATCAGGAAGCCACGAGCCTGTTGGTCACCCGCAGCCCAGCACAGGTCACCGATACGCTGGAAACCGAACATGGAGTAGTAGATGTAGAACGGGATCATTGGCAGATCGTTGGTGCTGTATGAAGTCGCAGCAGCCAGCCATGAAGAAGCCGCACCCAGTTCGTTGATCCCTTCTTGCAGGATCTGACCTTTTTCGTCTTCTTTGTAGTATGCAACCTGCTCACGGTCTTGCGGGGTGTACTGCTGACCATTCGGGCTGTAAATACCAATCTGACGGAACAGACCTTCCATACCGAAAGTACGGGCTTCATCGGCGATGATAGGAACAATGCGATCTTTAATCGATTTGTTCTTCAGCATCACGTTCAGCACACGGACGAAAGCGATAGTGGTAGAAATCTCTTTATTCTGCTCTTCCAGCAATGAGCTGAAATCTGACAATGCTGGAATTTCCAGTTTCTCAGTGAACTTAGGCATACGAGTTGGCACATAGCCTTCCAGCGCCTGACGACGTTCATGCAGATATTTGTACTCTTCGGAATCTTTCTCGAAGGTAATGTATGGCAGTTTTTCGATATCAGCATCAGCAACCGGCACATTGAAACGATCGCGGAAGTGGTGAACTCCTTCCATGTTCATTTTCTTCACCTGGTGGGCGATGTTTTTACCTTCAGCTGTTTCGCCCATGCCGTAACCTTTAATGGTGTGGGCCAGGATTACAGTTGGTTTACCAGTGGTTTCTTGCGCTTTTTTCAGTGCAGCAAAGACTTTCTTCGGATCATGACCACCGCGGTTCAGAGACCAAATCTCGTCGTCGCTCATGTCTTTCACTAATGCAGCAGTTTCTGGGAAACGGCCGAAGAAGTGTTCGCGCACATAAGCGCCATCTTTGGATTTGAAGGTCTGGTAGTCGCCATCCAGAGTTTCGTTCATCAATTGGATCAGTTTACCGCTGGTATCTTTACGCAGCAGCTCATCCCAACGACTACCCCAGATGACTTTCAGAACCTGCCAGCCAGCACCACTGAAGATACCTTCCAGCTCATTAATGATTTTGCCGTTACCTGTAACCGGGCCATCAAGGCGCTGCAAGTTACAGTTGATAACGAAGACCAAGTTATCCAGTTTTTCACGGGTCGCGATGGTGATCGCACCTTTAGATTCTGGCTCGTCCATCTCGCCGTCGCCCAAGAAGGCGTATACAGTCTGTGCTGAAGTGTCTTTCAGACCACGGTGAGAAAGGTATTTCAGGAACTTGGCCTGATAGATTGCACTGATTGGGCCCAGGCCCATAGAGACTGTCGGGAACTGCCAGAACTCAGGCATCAGTTTTGGATGCGGGTAAGAAGACAGACCCTTACCGTGAACTTCCTGACGGAAGTTATCCATTTGCTCTTGAGTCAGGCGGCCTTCAAGGAAGGCACGTGCGTAAACACCTGGAGAGATGTGGCCCTGGAAGTAAACCAGATCGCCGCCGTCTTTTTGGTTACGAGCACGGAAGAAGTGGTTGAAGCAGACCTCGTAGAAGGTAGCGGAAGACTGGAAGGATGCCATGTGGCCGCCCAAATCCAGATCTTTCTTCGATGCACGCAACACGGTCATCACAGCATTCCAACGGATGGCAGAACGAATGCGACGTTCCAGATCCAGGTTGCCAGGGTATGCGGGTTCGTCTTCTACTGCGATAGTGTTGATGTAATCACGGCTGGCTGAACCAGCTGCAACACTCACACCACCTTTACGGGCTTCGCCCAAAACCTGATCAATCAGATACTGAGCACGCTCAACACCCTCTTCACGGATGACCGATTCGATCGCCTGTAGCCAGTCGCGGGTTTCGATCGGATCCACGTCATTATTTAAACGTTCTGACATGGTGGTATTCCTTATCTGTTTCTAATGGTTTATTTGGAGCCTATCTTCCTGTGCTTTAACCCGGGGCTAAAGCACGTGCCCTGGTGAAAACACCGGAAGATAGGCCCATCAGTTTAGTTGCCGCTAATGATTCTCAAATGAGAACCTATACCCACAGGAATTGGAGTTGCAGATAGACAGCAAGAGAACGAATCCCGATAAGCTTACTCAAGCAAGTCATTCGGGGGGGGTTCACGCAGCTAACAACCCTGCAGCTTCAAGTACAAAGGGTACAAAACGAGTTATTGAGGTCTTGCAGAGGCGCAACCTGAATGATTCGTTTCTAGTCCTTGCGCTGTTGGAGCCGACGCAAAGATCGCTCACGGCGACTGTGCTCCCGACTGAGGTCCAACAGGATCTCCTCAATAAACGCCAAGTGACGGTGTGAAGCTTCGCGGGCTTTTTCTGGCTCGCGTGCCACAATCGCCTCAAAAATCCCGGCGCGGTGACTGCTCACCGTTGCCAGCATTTCGCGGCGCGAGTAAAGCAATTCAAAGTTTTGTTTAACGTTTTGCTCCAGCATCGGCCCCATGCAGCGCAGTAAATGCAGTAAAACCACATTATGCGCAGCCTCTGTGACAGCAACTTGATACTGCATGACAGCATCAGCCTCGGCATCCAAATCGCCGCTGTCTTGTGCTTGCTGAATAACAGTATGGCATTCACGAATGCGCTGTAGATCTTCATCAGTACCACGCAGGGCTGCATAATAAGCAGCAACACCTTCGAGGGCATGACGAGTTTCTAACAGGTCGAATTGTGATTCTGGGTGGTCGGCCAGCAGTTCAGCCAGCGGATCGCTAAAGCTTTGCCACAGATTGGTTTGCACGAAAGTGCCACCACCCTGACGGCGCAGCAGCAACCCTTTAGCTTCTAAACGCTGGATTGCTTCTCGCAGAGAAGGTCGGGAAACATCAAATTGTTTCGCCAACTCGCGCTCAGGCAATAATTTCTCACCTGGGCGTAGCGTCCCTTCCAAGATCAGATATTCGAGCTGCTGCTCAATAACATCTGATAATTTGGGTTGGCGGATTTTGTTGTAGGCCATAATTTATTGTCAGTCGCGCTGTATGCCGTATTGAGTGAATCGTCTCTGCGAGAGGCGCGGAGTCAATTGGTAATACCAATTTCAAAAACGTGACGATAAAGTAACAAAGTATTCACTACCTGTCCATACGGACCTTGACCGAAATCATGAAACCCAGCACATTTTAACAACTTTACTAAAAAAGCAGTGCAAAGTGATAACGTAGCGATGGTAATACCATTACCTGACATAAGTGAGTTTTAACTTTTGTGAAACGGATAATTAGGCAAGCTGAAGCGTTATAGTCATTTTATTTGCGAATTTAAAGTCAATTTATGTGAATTTAAATTCATTAAAAAACAAGAAAATTCCGCATTTCCCTCTACTCCTCGCGAAGCACTGGTATGACCATTATGAAAATGGCTAACTGGCGACTTTTTGTGCAGAAAAGGTTCATTAATCCTTTTCTGGAAAATAACGGCTTGATCACGCATCAACATTTTTCTTCGCACTTTGACTAAAATTTCGCCAGTTAAAATAAAAACCAGATGCAATAATTCTCGCCTACCACTATTCTCTTTTAAACGGTAGCCAAGGTGTTAAATTCCATATAAAGCAACCGTAAACAAAACAATACAAATAATGTAATCAAAACCTTACGCATAGCAAAAGGCATCATTTTAGCCAGCTAAAAGTGACAACGACAGAGGATGCAACGATGAGTGTTCAACAGGAAGGCGCGGAGCTAAAGCGGGGGCTTAAAAACCGCCACATTCAGCTTATTGCCTTAGGTGGTGCTATTGGTACCGGACTATTTCTTGGTATCGCACAAACCATCAAAATGGCGGGCCCTTCAGTCTTACTGGGGTATGCAATTGGTGGTTTTATCGCGTTTCTGATCATGCGCCAGTTGGGAGAAATGGTGGTCGAGGAGCCTGTAGCGGGTTCTTTCAGCCACTTTGCTTATAAATACTGGGGTAACTTTGCCGGTTTCGCTTCCGGCTGGAATTACTGGGTACTCTACGTGTTGGTTGCCATGGCTGAACTGACGGCAGTCGGTATCTATGTGCAATATTGGTGGCCTGAGATCCCAACATGGGTATCTGCTGCGGTCTTCTTCCTTGCCATCAATGCCATCAATCTGGCAAACGTAAAAGTCTATGGTGAGATGGAATTCTGGTTTGCCATCATCAAAGTGGTCGCCATCATTGCGATGATCCTGTTCGGCGGTTACCTGCTTCTGAGTGGGCAAGGTGGCCCAGAAGCGACGGTGACCAACTTATGGGCGCAGGGCGGATTTTTCCCAAATGGCATTATGGGTCTGGTCATGGCCATGGCCGTCATTATGTTCTCCTTCGGTGGGCTTGAATTAGTCGGTATCACCGCAGCAGAGGCAGAAAATCCAGCCAAAAGTATTCCCAAAGCTACCAATCAGGTTATCTACCGTATCCTGCTGTTCTATATCGGTTCTCTGGCTATCTTGTTGTCACTCTACCCATGGGGAAAGGTAGTTGAAGGCGGCAGCCCGTTTGTCCTGATCTTCCACGCACTGAACAGTAACGTGGTCGCAACGGTATTGAACGTCGTGGTATTGACGGCAGCATTGTCGGTTTACAACAGCTGTGTTTACTGTAACAGCCGCATGTTATTCGGTTTAGCCAAGCAAGGTAACGGCCCGAAAATACTGCTGAAAGTTGATGGTCGCGGTGTGCCAGTGATTGCTATCGCTGTCTCTGCATTCGCAACGGCTTTCTGTGTCCTGATTAACTACCTGTTACCGGGCCGCGCTTTTGAATTATTGATGGCATTAGTGGTTTCAGCGCTAGTGATAAACTGGGCGATGATTAGTCTGGCGCACCTTAAATTCCGTGCAGCTAAAAACCGTCAGGGCGTGATCCCGCAATTCAAAGCATTCTGGTATCCGTTCAGTAACTATTTATGCTTACTGTTCCTGACCGGTATTTTGGTCATCATGTACCTGACCCCGGGCATCCAGATTTCAGTCTTATTGATCCCGGCTTGGGTATTGCTTCTGGCTATTGGTTATATCCTGAAAAATCGCCAGCAACGGGCAAAATCTTAGTAGCAGAAATTCGCCTGTTATCCATGGATAATCTGGTGATGTCGTCACCAATAGGCCAGCCTTCAGTGCTGGCCTATTTATTTTATTGTTTAGCAAAAATAAACCTATTTATCTGCGACTGACATTATCCCCTTATAACTTACTGATCCTTCAGCATCACAAACACCAATTGCCGTCTTCAAGCAGATGCCAGTTCGATATCACTTATCTGTTCAATTTACTGCACCTGTTTTTTGCAATCTGGCTCACACTTCAATGGCGATGACACATTTGTCCATCTCTATAACCATTAACTTCTGATGCTTCAGCCAATTGTGCAGCAATAATCCATTCCCAATAACTGTTTCGGATCCATTACGGAGAGAATATCCATGAACACCGCACTCACAGTGAAGGAAAAAATCGGGTATGGGATGGGGGATGCTGGCTGCAATATGATTGGCGGCGCAATCATGCTTTTCCTGAACTATTTCTATACCGATATTTTCGGTCTTGCACCTGCATTAGTGGGTGTTCTGCTGCTTTCAGTCCGGGTTCTGGATGCCGTGACTGATCCCATTATGGGCGCTATCGCCGACCGCACACAAAGCCGCTATGGGCGCTTTCGTCCCTATTTACTTTGGATGTCCCTTCCCTATGTCCTATTCAGCGTCCTAATGTTTACCACGCCTGAATGGACCTATAACAGCAAGGTTATCTATGCTTTCGCCACTTACTTCTTGATGTCACTCGCGTATACCGCGATTAATATTCCTTACTGTTCATTAGGCGGCGTGATTACATCAGATCCTAAAGAGCGCGTATCTTGCCAGTCATATCGCTTTATTATGGTTGGGATCGCTACCTTGATATTATCAATGACACTATTACCGATGGCTGAATGGTTTGGTGGTGCGGATAAAGCACGCGGATATCAAATGGCAATGGCTGTATTGGCAACAGTGGCCTTTTTCATGTTCCTGTTCTGCTTTGCCACTGTGAAAGAGCGAATTAAACCCGCAATTCCAACCAATGATGCGCTAAAAGCTGACCTGCGTGATGTGTGGAAAAATGACCAATGGGTTCGTATCTTATTGCTGACATTCTGCAACGTATGCCCCGGTTTTATCCGCATGGCAGCCACGATGTATTACGTCACCTATGTCATGCAACAATCATTTTCCTTTGCCAGTTTGTTTATCAGCCTTGGCGTTATTGGCATGATGATTGGCAGCGCACTGGCAAAACCTCTGACAGATAAGTTCTGTAAATTAAAAGTCTTTTTCTGGACCAATATCATACTGGCCATTTTCTCATGCAGTTTCTATTTCCTGAACCCGCACCTGACTTCACTGATTGTGGTGGCCTACTTCCTGCTGAATATACTGCATCAAATCCCTTCCCCATTGCACTGGTCACTCATGGCTGATGTTGATGACTACGGTGAATGGAAAACCGGTAAGCGCATCACCGGTATCAGTTTCTCCGGTAATTTATTCTTCCTAAAAGTAGGGTTGGCAGTCGCGGGAGCTATGGTCGGTTTTCTGTTATCAGCAACGGGTTATCAAGCGGATGCTATTAACCAGGCACCAAGCGCATTAAACAGCATTGTATTGCTGTTCACCGTGATCCCTGGGATTGGCTATTTGATTACCGCAGGTGTGGTTCGGTTATTGAAAGTTGACCGCAATTTGATGAAACAAATTCAAATCGATCTGGAAAAACGCCGCCATAACTATCAAGAACTCAGTGACTATCGCACTGGTAAGCAACTGGAAGCTAAGGAGTCAGTATGACCGAGCATAACTACCCTAACCCATTGATTGAGCAGCGGGCAGATCCATTTATCTATCGGCACACTGATGGCTATTATTATTTCACCGCTTCTGTACCTGAATATGACCGCCTGGAATTACGCCGTGCAGAATCACTAACAGGGCTTGCTCAGGCTGAAGCGATAACCGTCTGGCGCAAGCCACAGCAAGGCCCAATGAGTGCATTAATCTGGGCACCTGAACTGCATTTTATTGAGGGCAAATGGTATCTCTATTTTGCCGCAGCACATTCAGCGGAAATCGCCGGGGGGTTATTCCAGCATCGAATGTTTGTACTAGAGTGTGATGCCGCCAATCCGCTCACGGGTAAGTGGGTTGAAAAAGGGCGTATCGCGACGCCATTAGACAGTTTTTCGCTGGATGCAACACACTTTGAGCATAACGGAAAACACTACTATTTATGGGCTCAAAAAGATCCGGAGATTCGAGGGAATTCAAACTTGTATCTGGCCGAAATGGAGAACCTATGGACACTAAAAGGCGAGCCAGTCATGCTGAGTAAACCTGAATTACCTTGGGAAACCATCGGTTTTTGGGTCAATGAAGGTCCGGCGGTTATTAAACACGGAAAACGTATTTTTATCAGTTATTCAGCCAGTGCTACCGATGAAAATTACTGTATTGGGCTGCTCTGGGCTGATATCAACAGTGATATCTTGGATGCGGCACAATGGCATAAATTACCAGAACCTGTATTTCGGACTCAATACCAGAATCGCCAATTTGGCCCTGGCCACAATAGCTTTACCCGCAATGAGCACGGTGAAGATGTGTTGGTCTATCACGCCCGCAACTACACTGAAATTGAGGGCGACCCGCTTTATGACCCTAATCGTCATACCCGAATCAAGAGTATAAGTTGGGATGAACAAGGTATGCCGATATTCGGTGAGCCACCAGCAGATACAACTGCCATATTTTAAGATGTAGAGTTGCTGGCTGTCATCACTTGACCGCGTGATTGATAGAGCACTGGCCGGAAGCAAACACTCCGGCCAGTACAGTGAGTCAACCGGCTATACCAAGGCACCATAAATTGTCAGTAACGCGACAACGACAATCACCGTCAACGTGACTTTTCGCGCCAGAGAAACCGCCGCTCTAGGTGTTTGCACGGGATCTAAATGAGGTTCTCGCGCTAACGAATACTGGGCGAGGCGCGTCAGTACTTGATACTGCTGAGAGCGGAAATCCCCCAATGAAGCAAACCAGGCAGGTAGCGCTCTTTCACCGTGCCCCAATAGTGCATAGGCGACGCCCACTAACCGCACTGGGATCCAGTCCAGACAATGCAAGATGCTATCAATACCAGATTGAGAACGCTGTAAAGGTGTGTGATGGCGTGCCAGCCAAGTTTGGTATCCACGTAACATTGCGTAGCCCGCTAAAGCCACCGGGCCGTAATTAGCACAGACAACAAACCAGAAAATAGGCGCTAAGTAATAGCGGAAGTTTATCCATAGCAAGGCATTTTGTAGAGACTGTAATCTGACTTTCTCGCCACTATCCACCGGCAAGCCGTGGATCAGCGCAAGCTCCTCTGCCATTTTGTCAGTGGCATGAGCATCACCCTGACGAGCTGCTTTCAAATAAGCACGATAATGTTTACGAATTCCACCGGCCCCAATGCACAGCAGGCAAATTAGGATCCAAAGCAGCAGCAGAGGGAAACCAAACAAGATGTTTTGCACTAACCGTAAAATTAGCCATACCAACGCCATCCACACCGCAGTCAGTAAAATTGTTTGTACCAACGAAAAGTGACGTAAACGCGTAAATACGACTTCAAGGCGATGATCTAGCTGCCAATGTTCGCCCAGTTTAAATAAGCGCTCCCATGCAAGCACCAGCAACAGCGTAAACAGTGTCATTAGCTCTTATTCTCCCTTTCTTAACCAACCCTAAAACAGGGCGTATGCCTCCCGGCATGCATAAACGACAATATCAGTCGAGGCTAAATGCGAATAAGCACTCGACAATAAACCTCTGGTTAATACTGGACTACCTAGGCATTACGATGGCTGAGATAACGCCGCCAAACGCTGTTGATACAATACCCAGTCAAAAGCTGGACCGGGATCAGTTTTACGACCTGGTGCAATATCACTGTGACCCGTCACCCGCTCTGCGGTTATTGGATAGTGGGCAAAAAGTAGCGCACTTATCTCGGTTAGGCTGCGATATTGTGCGGGCGTAAACGGTAACACATCTGTTCCTTCCAACTCGACTCCAATGGAGAAATCGTTACACCGCTCACGCCCGGCAAAAGTTGATACTCCAGCATGCCAGGCACGCTTATCAAAAGGAACATATTGAATAATTTCACCGTCTCGGCGAATGAGGCAATGAGCCGAAACACGTAAGTGAACAATATCGGCAAAATAAGGGTGTGCATTAGCATCGAGTGTACCGGTAAATAGTTGGTCGATATACGGGCCACCGAACTCACCCGGAGGCAAACTGATATTATGAATCACCAACAGATAAGGGTCTTCACCTTCGGGCCGCTGATCGAAATGGGGAGAAACCACCCGTTTAACCCCTGAAATCCAGCCATTATCTAACTGCATTGTTTATCTAAGCCCTCTAATAATAGACTTCAACCGGCTCTTTTAACCCCAAAAGACTTGGTTTTGCAGATAAGTCGCTAACTCGCTCATCTCGATAAATTTACCCAGCTAAGTAAACGCCAGCGACGGCAAGTACAAAGGGTATATGGCACTTCTGTCTGCAACAGAGTAGCATGTTTGGATAACTATCCATCCGCCATTTCGGAGTTTTCTATGCCGACCCGCAGCTATAATGCCGACAGCCGCCGCGCCGAGCTATTGGAACGAATTCAATATGATATCCCTTCTACTGTAGCTCAAGCTTTGAGTGAAGATCTTGGTGGTGAGGTCAATCCAGACCGTGATCTCACCGCACAATTACTCCCAGCAGATAAACAAGCCAAAGCCACTATTATTACCCGCGAAGACGGTGTTTTTTGCGGCCAACGCTGGTTGAATGAAGTGTTCATCCAACTTGGCGCTCAGGTATCAGTCGAGTGGCTCGTTGACGATGGCGACAAATTGACAGCAAATCAGGTGCTTTGTCATCTGACGGGCCCAGCCCGTATCCTGCTAACCGGTGAGCGCACTGCTCTTAACTTCCTGCAAACGCTATCAGGTGTTGCCACCGAAGTAAGCCGCTATGTAGCAGTGCTCTCCGGGTTAAATACACAATTACTCGATACTCGAAAAACACTCCCAGGGCTGCGCACTGCGCTGAAATATGCCGTCCTTTGTGGTGGTGGCAGCAATCATCGGCTCGGTTTATCCGACGCTTTTCTTATCAAAGAAAATCATATTATTGCTGCCGGGTCTATCAAAGAAGCGGTTGCCAAAGCATTTTGGATACATGCCGATGTCCCTGTCGAAGTTGAAGTTGAATCCCTTGATGAACTACAGCAAGCCCTGGAGGCAGGTGCTGATATCATCATGTTGGATAACTTCACCATTCCTATGATGCGTGATGCGGTAAAAATGCGTGATGAAGTTGCCAAGACTCAGAGCAGCGCACAACTGGAAGTTTCAGGTAATGTCACCCTAGAAACGCTGCGAAGCTATGCTGAAACCGGTATTGACTTCATTTCAGTCGGCGCACTCACCAAACATATTACTGCCTTAGACCTTTCCATGCGTTTCCAATAATCCTAGCAAAATATCTTCGGCGGAATACAACCATTAACAGACTCTGATTCTGTTTTGCGAACCCCGCCGAAGTTATCTGTCCCGCTATTGCAACGACCTAAATATTCGACAGTACGCTTCGCAAATCAATGTAATGCCCCTATTGCCATAAATTAAAAAGCGGCACTCTTACCTCGTTTTCACACACACAAGGAAAGTGCTATATGGCTAATCAACAAGGTTTTACATTAATTGAATTGATGGTCGCAATTGCCATCATTGCTGTTCTCAGCGGCATTGGCATCCCGTCCTATCAGCGTTATATCCAGAAAGCAGCACTCACCGATATGTTACAAACCATTGTTCCCTACAAAATGGCGGTAGAGCTTTGCGCTATGGAACATGCCAGCCTTGATAGCTGTAATGCAGGTAAGCATGGGATTCCAGCAGGGGAAAAGTCACGTTACGTTAGCACCACTGCCATTAATAAGGGGGTGATTACATTGACGGGCCTGCACACTCTTACCGATTTGACGTTGGCGATGTCGCCGACATTCAATCAGAGTGGAAATGTCACCTGGACAAGAACATGTATAGCTAAAGATAGCAGCCTTACTGATAGCTGTAACAGCGTGTTCCGTTTCAATGATAAGGCCTCAATAGAATGAGTGAATTTATGGCATCCTCACCCCAAATAATTAGTGATGAATTACACACACTTTGTCGCCGTCATCGAACAATAGCTCTAACTCTTGATGGTCAGAATTTGTCTATCGCCTCATCAAGCCCCGTCGATGATGAACTATTAACGGCACTGCGCTTTACTTGTGGCCGCAAGATAAGAGTGGAATATTGGCCAGAAGCCAAAATTGAACAATCATTAAATCTGGAGTTATTCGAAGACACTAAATCCAAAGAATCCCATCAGGATAGCGCTGTAAAAGGCAGGGAACCGCTTGGGGCTACATCATCAAACCTGTCACTACAAAATTCTGATGAAATGCAGTTGGATAACGAAAGTGATATTCCTGTTATCCAATTTATAACCCAAACACTGAGGCTAGCCATTGCAAAGCGGGCATCAGATATCCATTTTGAACCTTATCAGCATCACTATCGCATCCGATTAAGAATTGATGGTGTACTGCATGAAGCTCCACCGCCCATAGCCGAATTAGCCAGTCGAATCAGTAGCTGCCTGAAGGTCATGGCTAAACTGAATATCGCTGAAAAGCGGCTATCACAGGATGGTCAACTCGCTCTGTTGTTAGACGGTATCCGCTACTCCATGAGAATAGCAACTCTTCCGGTGCAGTATGGCGAGAAAGTCGTACTAAGAATTCTGAACACCCAGCAGAAACCTACGCTCGAAAAACTGGGGTTAACTACAATCGCCCATCAACAGTTATCACGAGCATTATCCGCACCGCAGGGTTTAGTTCTGGTCACCGGGCCGACCGGCAGTGGTAAGACAGTGACCCTGTATTGCAGTTTGGACCAACTTAATCAGCCACAAATCAATATCTGTAGTGCTGAAGATCCTATCGAAATCCAGGTTGATGGTATCAATCAGACTCAGACCAACAATAAGATTGGGCTCGATTTCTCGAGTGTATTACGTGCAATGCTGCGACAGGATCCAGATGTCATTATGCTCGGTGAAATTCGGGATAATGAAACAGCTGAAATAGCCGTTAAAGCGGCACTTACCGGGCATTTGGTTCTTTCTACATTACATACCAATTCAACTGCCGAGACGCTAATACGTCTGACACAAATGGGAATAGAGCGCCACTTAATTGCGTCCAGCTTGATATTAGTTATCGCCCAACGTTTGGTGCGCAAATTGTGCCTGCACTGCCGACAGGTATCACCCACACTTTTTCAGGCCCCTTCTGGTGTGCGAACAACGCCATTGCAGCATTATCTTGCTGTCGGCTGCGAGCATTGTTGTGCTGGCTATTATGGCCGAACAGGAATTTACGAAATGTTAAATATAACCCCGTCAATTCAACAAGCTCTACTCAATAATGTCAGCCCGTCAGAGCTCACGCGAATGGCGCAAGATCAAGAACAAATAACATTACTCTGCGCAGGCTTAGCATTGGTCGAAAGCGGCATGACGAGTCTCGCTGAAATTAATCGTGTAGTAGGGTTGTTAGCAGAACACGAGGTAATGCATTGAGTTATCAGCGATTATTTTACTGGAGGGCCATTAACACTGAAGGCCAGCTACAAACAGGTGCGCTATTGGCAACAGAGAGAAATATTGTCTATGAACATATGCTTCGTCATGGATTGCAACCCTTAGGCGTTAAGGGTGGCAAACGGTTATCAATTGGCTACTGGCGAGGAGATCGGCTAGTCGCGGTTACTCGTCAATTAGCCACTTTGCTGCAAGCTGGGCTGCCTTTGGTCAATAGTTTGCAACTATTAGCCAAAGAAATGGATGCCCTCCCTTGGCAATGCTTATTGCAGGAGATAAGCCAGCGGGTGTCACAGGGGCAATCATTATCAGAAGTGATAGCTCGCTACCCTAATACGTTCCCTCAATTATATCCCCCAGTCATTGCCATGGGGGAACTCACTGGGAATCTTGAACAATGCTGTATTCAGTTAGTACATCATCAGGAGCGCCAGCAAAAACTGCAAAAGAAAGTGGTTAAGGCACTCAAGTATCCGGTATTTGTCTGTGTTATTGCACTGGCTGTTAGCATCCTCATGCTGGTCTTGGTGCTACCTGAGTTTGCACAAATATATCAATCATTCGATACGCCATTACCGGCACTGACCGCCGCACTGCTATTGATGTCGGCATTCATTACTGCTTATGGGCCATTTATAGCATTGTTAATGGTGTTACTTTGTAGTGGATATCTGTATATACGAAAACATCAAGCTCGCTGGCGACAAGCGGAACAAAGGCTTTTATTACGTCTTCCTGTTGTTTCAGCACTCATTCGCGGTAGCTGCCTTAGCCAAGTGTTCCAAACACTGGCGATGACCCAACATGCGGGATTACCACTGACGGCGGGATTGGATGCGGCACTCGTA
The DNA here is from genome assembly GCF_902170305.1 of Yersinia alsatica. Lineage (GTDB taxonomy): Bacteria > Pseudomonadota > Gammaproteobacteria > Enterobacterales > Enterobacteriaceae > Yersinia > Yersinia alsatica. The sequence continues at coordinate 251,671 of NZ_CABHWW010000033.1, forward strand.
TCCATCAATAACAGTAGCTATCAGCAAGCACTGAGGCATATTCAAACACAAATTAACCAAGGCGTTCCTCTGCATATAGCCCTTGCCCAACAACGACTATTTCCTCCCTTATGCCAACAAATGGTTCGTGTTGGTGAGGAATCTGGTGCACTGGATGTACTACTAGAAAAACTGGCAAATTGGCATCAGCAGCAAACCCAAGATTTGGCTGATAATCTGACCCAAATGTTGGAGCCACTTTTAATGCTAATTATTGGCGGCATTGTTGGGATTTTAGTAATTGCGATGTATTTACCCATATTCCAATTAGGGGATGTTATCGGGTAGGCCAATAAAGGTATCAAAATAAGGGAGCTTGCGGCTAAGACTGCGTAAGGAGAGCCATAGAAAAAGGGCGCTGAGTGAATACGCCCTTTTCATATCAATGCTTAAACATCATCGGAAATCAGATATTAATTACTGCCAAATACCCGATTTTCTTGCTCTGCAACACGGATAAATGTTGTGCGTTTAGTCAGCTCTTTTAAATGCGAAGCCCCTACATAGGTACAAGCTGAACGCAAGCCGCCCATAATGTCGCGAACAGTGTTATCAACAGGACCACGTAATGGCAATTTAACCGTTTTGCCTTCTGCGGCGCGGTATTCAGCAACACCACCCACATGACGTTTCATCGCAGACTCAGAGCTCATACCGTAGAACAGCATAAACTTCTCGCCATTCTCTTCAACCACACGCCCTTCACACTCGTCGTGCCCAGCTAGCATACCGCCCAGCATGACAAAGTCAGCACCGCCACCAAAAGCTTTTGCCACATCACCCGGCACTGAACAGCCGCCATCACTGACAATCTGACCACCCAAGCCATGAGCGGCATCAGCACATTCGATTACTGCTGATAATTGTGGATAACCAACACCGGTTTTAACACGAGTGGTACAGACCGAACCCGGGCCAATACCCACTTTAACAATGTCAGCGCCCGAAAGAATAAGTTCTTCTACCATCTCGCCAGTCACCACATTACCGGCACAAATGACTTTATCTGGGCAAGCTTCGCGTGCTTTTTGCAGGAAGGAGACAAAATGCTCAGAGTAGCCATTAGCGACATCGATGCAGATAAATTTCAATGCCGGCGATAATGCCAAAATTTGCTTCATTTTGTCGAAATCGGCAGAGGAAGTCCCGGTTGAGACCATGACATGGCGCAATACAGACTCAGGAACTCGTTTAACAAACTCGCCCCATTGCTCAACACTGTAGTGTTTGTGAACTGCGGTAAGAACATCAAATGATGCCAGGACTTCTGCCATGCGGAAGGTGCCAACAGTATCCATATTAGCGGCGATGATAGGTACACCAGACCAATTCCAACCTGAATGTTTGAAGGTAAACTGACGTTCCAGTTCCACTTCAGAGCGACTTTTCAGTGTTGAACGCTTTGGACGGATTAACACATCTTTAAAGCCTAATTTCAAACCTTCTTCAATACGCATGGCTGATTATTTCCTGGTTAGTGGCGATAGATCGCAAAATGTGATCGGGCGTAAATCACGCCATCCCAGTGAAGCTATCATACGCATGAATAATTCTACGGCAAGACTGCGAATGCACCTTTATTTACGCTACAATCCCACAAATTACCTGAAGAGTACCGACAGCTCATTTATCACCGTGTCCACTTCATATATTTTTCCACGTAGTTCAAACAGAATGCATACCTTGCTATGCCTTCGCACCTGCTTTCAGATACAATTCGGCCACTCATTAACAGTATGCAAGGCTAGGCAATGACCTATATTGTGGCCCTCACCGGTGGCATTGGCAGCGGTAAAAGTACAGTAGCGGATGCATTCGCCAACCTCGGAGTGCCCCTTGTTGATGCTGATATTATTGCTCGTCAGGTTGTTGAACCGGGGATGCCAGCACTAGCGGCTATCACCTCTCACTTTGGTGAAACTATCCTGCAAGCGGATGGCACATTGAACCGAGCAGCATTGCGCGAAAAAATTTTCAGTGAGCCACAGGAAAAAGCATGGTTAAATTCATTGTTGCATCCATTGATTCAGCAGGAAACTCAGCGCCAACTCGCGGCTATTGATAAACCATACATACTTTGGGTTGTTCCTCTGCTGGTTGAAAATGGTTTACACCACCGTGCTAATCGTGTGTTAGTGGTAGATGTTGCACCTGATATACAACTCGCTCGTACCATAGCGAGAGATGGTATTACCCGCCAACAGGCAGAACATATTTTAGCCTCACAGGTTTCGCGGCAGCAGCGGCTGGCCTGTGCTGATGACATTATTGACAATAGCGGCGATCCCTTAGTTATCGCCCCGCAAGTTGCGGCATTACACCAACAGTATTTAAAATTGGCAGCTGCGGCCCAACAGGATCTATATCGATGAGTGACCTCACCTCAACAATACTTTTTGAACATCCGCTTAATGAAAAAATGCGTACCTGGCTGAGAATGGAGTTTTTACTACAACAATTAGAAAGCCAACGTTCGTTAGATAATATTGCCAGTGCATTGACGTTTTTCCGAACTGCATCTGATTTAATCGATGTTCTTGAGCGCGGTGAAGTTCGGACTGATTTGCTTAAGGAACTTGAACGTCAGCAGCAAAAGTTGCAGCAGTGGGCTGATATGCCCGGTGTCGATATTTCACGGGTGGATTCACTGCGCAGTCAGCTAAAAAACCGAGCCTCAGTATTAATGTCTGCGCCGCGTATCGGCCAGTCATTAAAAGAAGACCGTTTAATCAGTGTTGTTCGTCAGCGTCTAAGTATCCCCGGTGGCTGCTGTAGTTTTGACTTGCCCACTTTACATACCTGGTTGCACCAACCGCAAGACCAGCGCAATCAGCATATTGCTAAATTACTGGCAAGCCTGACGCCACTCAATCAATCACTGACCATCATTTTAGATTTAATTCGCCAATCAGGTCCGTTACGAGCACAAATCAGCTTAAATGGCTTCTTCCAAGACAATGCGGAAGGGGCCGATTTGCTCAGATTGCGTCTGCCGCTGGAGCCGCAACTGTATCCGCAGATTTCTGGTCATAAAACACGATATGCCATTCGCTTCTTACCACTTGATAGTGAAAATGGCACCGTGCCAGCTCGTTTATCGTTTGAATTGGCCTGCTGCTAAGTTGATAGATTTTAGGAGAAAAAACATGGAAACCGAAGAAATAGAGGTTAACTGCCCAACATGTGGAAAAGTAGTGATCTGGGGTGAACAAAGCCCTTATCGCCCTTTCTGTTGCAAGCGTTGCCAGCTTATTGACTTAGGTGAATGGGCAGATGAAGAGAAACGTATACCTAGCCATGGTGAACAATCCGATAGTGATGAATGGACGGAAGAAGACCCTCTCAAGCACTGATCGTTTTAACCACTGGTTACTGTTTCGCAAGAATGGAGCAAGTCATCCGCTCCATTCGCCTCAGATCAAATACCAATCATATTAGTGGCCTGCATTATGCAGTGAGTAATTCTATGATGGCGGTATTAGCAGGCGGGAATTCTTGCGCCAACAACTCAGATTGTTTCACCCAGCGCATCGGTTGCCCTTCACGGCCAAAAGGTTCGCCATCCCAAGCGTCAACTATATAAAAATGTAGTGTCACGATACGGTCAGCATAAGCATGTTCAAGCACTTTAAATAAAGCGGCGTTTCGCACCACAATGCCCGTTTCCTCCAACAACTCGCGCTGCAAAGCTAGCTCTGGTGTCTCTCCCTGCTCAACCTTACCGCCGGGGAATTCCCAAAAGCCGGCCATATGAGAATCAACCGCGCGCTGAGTAATAAAAATCTCCCGCTGTGCGTTACGAATAATCCCCACTGCAATATGTAAGTGTTTCAATTCTCTCGCTCCTGAAAGGGACATAAACGCTAGCCTAAGCCTTACCCTGATTGTTTTTCCTAAAATCGAACGGCAAAAAAGAGCCAAAATAAAGGGCGGTTTTTACGCCGCCCTCATTAACAGTATCGATCCTAGCCTAAAATATTACTGTAAACGGCCGTGGCACTGTTTGTATTTTTTGCCTGAACCACATGGGCATGGATCATTACGCCCCACTTTGCGCTCAAGGCTGGCAGCAACACTGACTTCTTCCTGCGACATCAATGCACTGTTATCAGACTGATGGCTCAGTTGTTGCTGTTTAGCCAAACGCTCAGATTCTTCACGGCGCTGTACTTCCAGCGCTTCAACTTCTTCTGGCATCCGCACCTGTACTTTGCTCAGCACACTGATCACTTCATATTTCAGTGATTCCAGCATGGCAGCAAACATGGCGAAAGATTCACGCTTATATTCTTGCTTAGGATCTTTCTGTGCGTAGCCACGCAGATGGATACCCTGACGCAGGTAATCCATGGCAGCCAAATGCTCTTTCCACAAGGAATCAAGTGTTTGTAACATCACGCCTTTCTCGAAGTTGCGCATCATGTCAATGCCAACCACTTCTTCTTTGCGGTGATACACTTCGATAGCCTGTTGCAGGATTCGCTCACGCAATGTTTCTTCATGCAACTGTGGCTCATCTTCAAGCCATTGAGCGATCGGCATGTCCAGGTCGAAATCATTTTTCAGACGCTGTTCCAGACCTTCAACATCCCACATTTCCTCCAGAGACTGGGTTGGGATATAGCTGTCGATAACCGTTTTGAAAACGTCTTCACGGATGCTGTTGATGGTTTCGCTAACATCAGACACATCCAACAGCTCATTACGCTGGCTGTATATCGCCCGGCGCTGGTCGTTTGCCACATCATCATATTCAAGCAATTGCTTACGGATATCGAAGTTACGGCTTTCAACTTTACGCTGCGCGTTGGCAATAGCTTTGGTGACCCATGGGTGCTCAATCGCTTCGCCCGGCTTCATACCCAATTTACGCATCATGCCAGACACACGGTCAGAGGCAAAAATACGCATCAAAGCATCTTCCATTGACAGGTAGAAACGTGAAGAACCGGCATCCCCCTGACGACCCGCACGACCACGTAACTGGTTATCGATACGACGCGATTCATGGCGCTCAGTACCAATGATATGCAAACCACCCGATGCCAGTACCGCATCATGACGAATCTGCCATGCCGCTTTAATCGCCGCAATTTGGTCTTCAGTTGGGTCTTCCAGCAGGGCAATCTCACTCTGCCAACTGCCGCCTAACACGATGTCAGTACCACGACCCGCCATGTTGGTCGCGATAGTTACCGCTCCCGGCTGACCGGCTTGAGAAACGATTTCCGCTTCCATGGCGTGGAACTTGGCGTTCAGAACTTTATGTTCGATACCGGCTTTGGTTAACTCAGCAGACACCACTTCAGACTTCTCAATCGAGATAGTACCCACCAATACTGGTTGGCCGTTCGCTGTACGCTCACGGATATCTTCGATGATTGCGCCAATTTTTTCCTGTTCAGTCATATAGACTAAATCAGCTAAATCCTTACGGATCATTGGGCGGTTGGTGGGTACAACGATGGTGTCCAGCTTATAAATAGAGCTGAATTCGAACGCTTCGGTATCCGCAGTACCGGTCATACCGGCCAGTTTTTCATAGAGACGGAAGTAGTTCTGGAAAGTGATAGAAGCCAGCGTCTGGTTTTCGTTCTGAATTTCTACGCCTTCTTTCGCTTCAACTGCCTGATGCAAGCCATCGGACCAACGACGACCTTGCATGGTACGGCCAGTGTGCTCATCAACGATGATAACTTCACCATCTTTCACGATGTAATCAACATCACGGGTAAACAGAACGTGAGCACGCAGAGCCGCAGTAACATGGTGCATTAACATGATGTTACTTGGAGAATACAGCGACTCCCCTTCGTCCATGATGCCCGCTTCCACTAACATTTGTTCAATCAGAATCAGACCGCGTTCAGTCAGGTGAACCTGACGTGATTTTTCATCCACGGAGAAGTGCCCTTCCCCCTGGAAGCTGTCGGAGTCTTCTTTTTCCTGACGAATCAGTTTTGGAATCAGCTTGTTAACCCGAATATACATCTCGGAGCTATCTTCAGCTGGGCCAGAGATAATCAGCGGAGTACGAGCTTCGTCGATCAAGATGGAGTCAACTTCATCCACCAATGCATAGTGCAGCGGACGCTGTACGCGCTCTTCCGGACTGAACGCCATGTTGTCACGCAGATAGTCAAAACCGTATTCGTTGTTAGTGCCGTAGGTGATATCTGCAGCATAAGCAGCGCGCTTAGCTGGCGCCGTCATATTCGGCAAGTTGATACCAACACTCAGGCCCAAGAACTCAAATAGTGGACGGTTATTTTCGGCGTCACGTTGAGCCAAGTAGTCGTTGACGGTAACTACGTGAACACCACGGCCACTCAACGCATTCAGGTAAGCTGGCAGTGTTGCGGTCAGTGTTTTACCTTCACCAGTACGCATTTCTGCAATGCATCGCTCATTCAGTACCATACCGCCCAGCAGCTGCACGTCGAAGTGACGCATACCGAACACACGTTTACTGGCTTCGCGCACCACAGCAAAAGCCTCAGGAATCAGAGTTTCCAGCACTGCACCTTTTGCCAGGCGCTCGCGGAATTCATCAGTTTTGGCACGTAATTCAGCATCGGTCAGTTTTTCAATTTCAGGTTCCATGCGGTTGATAAGATCAACCACTTTCTGCATACGGCGCAGGGTACGATCGTTACGGCTGCCAAAAACTTTGGTTAATAATTTGATTAGCATGATTCTTAATATCTCTTACAAGACCACCAAACCGGCGGCCAAAGGTTGTATAAAATTGGGGTAAACCAAGAGAATAGTTAGCTTAAAATGGCAGGCCCGGCTCGGATGCCTTGCACTTGTGCAAGCCAAAGTCCAGGTTTATGTAACGATAGGACTGGCCGTTCAACCTGCTCGGTATAGCGAATGATGGCGGGTGGCTTGAACTCATGAGTCAGGAGTGCATTCAGCGTATCCAGCAATGCAAGTTGCTGAATTTGTGATGGCTGCACCTGTTCGACTTCTGCAACTTCCTGCACTCTGGCATAAGCCGCTTGGGGAGCCAGTGCAAATGAAAGGTGACGAATAACCGTGCGCAGTGCATGCTGTTGCCAGTAGTCTACGCTGAATGAAGGGCGACGATGCATATCATGCAGCAATGCCAAACTATTAAAGTTTGTCGCGCCGTAATTCTGACGGCTTTGGCTTGATGATGTATTGGGGATTGCAGCTTGATCAGGAACGCCAGACAGATTTGATGGCACGCCAAGACTCGCCGCTACCATCCCCAATAGGAGATGCGGCCAGAAATAACGTCTGCCAAATTGTCGCCAACGATTTAGAATACCGATCACGAGTTTAAAATCCGCCGGAGCCTTGTCAATGCGTGAAAGCCGCCCACAATTATTAGATGTTCTGTTCGATGATGCCATTGCAGCAGAAAACGGACCGCTGCATAACGTACAACAACGCGCTACAGCACTGTTAAAACTTAACCGTGCAGTAAAAGGATTGCTCCCTTCACAGTTGCAGCCGTGGTGCCGTGTCGCTAACTATCGACAGAGTGTTTTAGTGCTAGAGACCGCGAACGCCAGCTGGTTAATGCGCTTACGTTATGAACAACCCGCGCTACTCTCTGCACTACGAGCGCAAATTCTACCATCATTGTCTTCAATCGACATCAGGATTAATCCGTCGTTAATGGCCAAGGGCCATAACATTACGCAAGATATCGCAAAATCTACGCAAAATTCTGAGAAATCGCCGCCATTACGTCATTTAAGCTTAGAAAGTGCTAAGGAATTAAGAGGATTAGCGAGCCGTAGCCCTGAAAAACTGAGGACGATATTGGAACGATTGGCTGCGTTGGCCGGAGAGAGTGCCAACGCAACCAAAAGTGATAAATAAACTTAGTAAGCTAATACTGTAGACGGAGCTTTGAATGCCAATGGCATTTCGGCTTCGTCTTGGAACGTCACATATTCCCAAGCTTCTTGCTTAGCTAAAACAGCCTGCAATAGCTTGTTGTTTAGTGCATGACCAGATTTGTACGCAGTAAATGCGCCAATAATATTGTGGCCGCACATAAACAGGTCGCCAATAGCGTCCAGCATTTTGTGACGAACAAATTCATCTTCGAAGCGCAGGCCATCTTCGTTCAGCACGCGGTAATCATCTACCACGATGGCACAATCGAAACTACCGCCCAGGCACAAACCACGGGACTGCAGATATTCGATATCACGCATGAAACCAAAAGTACGCGCACGGCTGATTTGGCGGACGAATGAATCGGCCGAGAAATCTAAACGGTAGCGCTGAGTACTTGAGTCAATCGCCGGGTGATTAAAATCAATGGTAAAATCTAAACGGAATCCATTGAATGGAGACAATTCAGCCCATTTATCACCGTCTTCAACCCGCACAGTCTCTTTCAGACGCAGGAATTTCTTCGCAGAGTTTAACTCTTCGATACCGGCATCCAGCAGCAAGTACACAAATGGACTGGCACTACCGTCCATAATCGGTACTTCGGGAGCGTTAACTTCAATAATAATGTTATCAATCCCTAACCCTGCCAGAGCAGCGTTGAGATGCTCAACAGTAGAAATACGCACGTCATGCTCATTGACCAGGCAAGTACAGAGCATGGTATCACGCACGGATTTTGCATCTGCCGGAAAATCAACCGGTGGATTCAAGTCAGTGCGACGATAGATGACCCCGGTATTAGCCGGCGCGGGTCGCATTGTCAGTGTGACTTTTTTACCGGTGTGCAAACCGACGCCAGTCGCCTGAACAATACGTTTTAAAGTCCTTTGTTTGATCATCGTTTTATCTCGCAATGTTATCCATCCTACCGATCAAGCTTATAACAAGATCGGCGGGACAGTTTAGCACAAAGAGCGGAGATTCCAATTTTTTCGGAAATTAGTCGGCTTGCTTACGCAAAAATGCCGGAATATCCAAATAATCGGGCTCTTTATTGGTTTGAGCAGTTGGATCATTGACCACTTTAGCCGCAGGTTTAACTTCCTGAGGTAAAGGAGACATACCATGCTGCTGGTAACGGTGGTCCATAACAGGCTGTGTTTGCTTGTTGGTAACCAGCGTAATTTCAGGGCGTTTGTCCATGCCGATGCCGGTCGCAACAACAGTTACGCGCAGTTCATCGTTCATTTCCGGGTCTAATGATGTACCGATAACTACGGTCGCATTGTCAGACGCAAATGCACGGATAGTATTACCCACAGTTTCGAATTCGTCCAAACGCAAGTCGAAACCAGCCGTGATGTTAACCAGAACGCCACGAGCACCAGACAGGTCGATATCTTCCAGCAATGGACTGGAGATAGCCATTTCTGCTGCTTCTTCAGCACGATCTTCGCCGCAAGCAACACCAGAGCCCATCATGGCATAACCCATTTCGGACATCACAGTGCGCACGTCAGCGAAGTCGACGTTCATCAGGCCTGGGCGGGTAATCAGTTCGGCGATACCCTGAACAGCGCCTTTCAATACGTCGTTAGCTGCACCGAATGCATCCAGTAAGGAGATGCCACGACCCAGAACTTTTAGCAACTTATCGTTCGGAATAGTGATCAGTGAGTCCACATGCTTGGACAGTTCAGCAATACCCTGCTCAGCAAATGCCATGCGTTTCTTGCCTTCGAAATTGAAAGGCTTGGTAACCACAGCAACTGTCAGAATACCCAGTTCTTTTGCCACTTCAGCAACCACAGGAGCGGCACCAGTACCAGTACCACCGCCCATACCTGCGGCGATGAACACCATGTCTGCGCCTTCAAGGGCTGCACGCAGAGCTTCACGGTCTTCTTCAGCTGAAGTACGACCCACTTCTGGGTTTGCGCCAGCACCCAAACCTTTGGTAATACCGCTACCAATTTGGATAGTTTGGCCAACAGCCGTCTTACGTAGCGCCTGAGCGTCTGTATTAACGGCGAAGAATTCAACACCTTCGATGCGCTCGCGCACCATGTGTTCGACGGCATTACCACCGCCACCACCGACGCCGATGACTTTAATCACCGCGTCATTGGTTAGTTCCATAGGTTCAAACATAGTTTCTCTCCGTTTTGTGCCTGTCGCTTCGAGATCAAAAAATATGTTCAGCATGATCTCTTTGTTGAAACATTAAAACTCTTTTCTCAGCCAGCTATTGATACGTTTAAACCAATTGCCCACTGAGGCACGTTTTTCTACTTCTGACTCACCACTGAGATGAGATTCTTTACCATAGTGCAACAACCCAACAGCAGTGGAGTAATAAGGTTCCTGTGCATAATCCGTCAGCCCGGTGATATTGAGCGGTTGACCGATACGTACCTGGGCATGAAATACCCGTTGAGCGCATTCAGCCAAACCATCAATTTGTGCCGCTCCGCCTGTCAGCACGATACCGGCTGCCAGATGATGCTTCACGCCTTGCTGACGTAATTGCTCCTGCAATTGTAAAATCTCGTCATTAACCAAATTCAGCAACTCGGTGTAGCGTGGTTCTATAACCTCTGCGAGTGTCTGTCTTTGCAGACTACGTGGAGGGCGTCCGCCAACACTTGGCACTTCTACACTTTCGTCCTTGCTGACTATCGACCCGAGCGCACAGCCGTGTCGAACTTTAATCGCTTCCGCATCTGTTGGCGGTGTCCCGAAGGCATAAGCTATGTCGCTGGTGACCACGTTCCCGGCGTAAGGGATAACTTTGGTATGGCGCAATGCCCCACCGGTATAAACCGCCATATCCATGGTGCCACCGCCGATGTCGACAACACAGACACCCAGCTCACGTTCATCTTCGGTCAATACTGCATAACTTGCGGCCAAACCGGCGAAAATCAGTTGGTCCACTTTCAGACCACAACGTTCCACCGCTTTAACAATATTCTTCGCCATATCGTTATGGCAGGTAATCAGATGTACCTTGGCCTGCATCCGCACGCCAGAAAGACCAACAGGATTTTTAATGCCTTCCTGATAATCAATGGCATATTCCTGCGGAATAACATGCAAGATACGATGCTCATCACGCACACGCACCGACTTCGCGGTATGCACTACGTTTTCTACATCTTCCTGAGTTACTTCCTCTTCCGAAATAGGAACCATCCCTATTTCATTCTGACAACTGATATGTTTACCCGACAATGCCAGATAGACAGATGAAATTTGGCAATCTGCCATTAACTCAGCCTGATCGATAGCGCGCTGTACGCATTTCACTACCGATTCAAGGTCGTTAACCCCACCCTTATCCATGCCACGGGATGGGCAACTGCCTACCCCAATAATATTGACCATGCCATCGGGCAGAACTTCCCCTACCAATGCGGAGACCTTTGCCGTTCCGATCTCAAGACCTACTACCAGTTTTCTGTCCGTCGACTTGATCATTGTTGTTTTGCCTGTGCCTGATTCTGTTGCTGATTACTGTTCTGCTGGCCATTTATTGGTGGCTCACCACCCTGACTGCCGATAAATACCGGTGCCCAACCTATTGCAGCCCCTGTCTCATATCGCAAATCAACATAACTGACCCGTTTATCTGGCTGCTGTTGCAACATCGGATATAACTTAATGAAACGTTGCAAACGCCCCATCCGGTCATCCCGTCCCAGCTCCAGCCGAACATCATTATCTAAGGCCAACTGCCAAGAATGTCTGGCACTCATCGCCACCATTTTTAGCTGATACTTATTGGCCGCTAACACCTTGTTCATTGCCCGGTAGCCTTCCAGAACATCCTGTTCGCTGCCTTCCGGGCCATACAGTAATGGCAATCTCTGCTTGCCGATTCGCTCAGACGGAACACTGAATGAACGCCCCTGCTCATCAACCATATGCAAATCATTCCAGCGGGCAAAGGGCACATACTCCACCAGATGGATTTTCAGCTCATCCGGCCACTGTTTACGCACACTGGCCTGCTGAATCCAAGGGAGCCTTTCAATCTGCTGCTGGATGATGTTGACATCCTGCGTCATAAAAGTACCCGGTGCGCCCAATGCCAGAATCGCCTGGCGAATATCATCATTGGTGGTGTAATGCCGCTCACCCGTCACCACCAGTTTCGACAGTGGCAGTCGGCTGGCATCTTTCATCCACCCCACCACCACCCATCCACCCCAGAGGATGGTTCCCAGCACCATCAGCAGGAAAATCAGCCCCGCTAATTGGCCTCCGTTACTGCGCCGGGCTGCGCTATTTTCCGCCGCACGTTCACGCGCATTCAGGGCAGCTTGCGACATATCAGTCAGCCAACATCAGAATTCGGGCCACCAGTTGGGAGAAACTCAACCCTGACTCGCGTGCAGCCATCGGCACTAGACTGTGGCTGGTCATACCCGGAGAAGTATTCACTTCAAGCAGATAGAAACGGCCATCGCTGTCTTGCATCACATCAACCCGCCCCCAGCCACTGCAACCCAGCGCCTGATAGGCCTGTAATGCCAGTTCTGCCAACTGTTGTTCTAACTCGGCACTCAAACCACTTGGGCAGAAGTATTGAGTTTCGTCGGACAGATATTTCGCTTCATAATCATAAAACACGCCGGGAGCCTGAATCCGAATAGACGGCAAAACCTCGTCACCCAGAATTGCGACCGTGAATTCCGGCCCGCTCAACCATTTCTCAATCAGCACATCACTGTCATGGCGAAAAGCTTCCACCAAGGCATCTTGTAGCTCACTGGCTTGATCAACCTTGCTCATCCCGACACTAGAGCCTTCGTGGCTTGGCTTAACGATTAATGGCAGGCCAAGCTTAGCGACACATGCCGACAATTCCTCTGACGAAAGTGTTTCAAACTGTTGATGATTTAGTGCGACATAAGGTGAAATTGGCAAACCTGAAGCTTGCCACACCAATTTTGTGCGCAATTTGTCCATCGTCAGCGCTGAAGCCATCACGCCGCTGCCGGTATAAGGCAGTTGCAGAAACTCCAACACACCTTGCAGCGTACCATCTTCACCACCGCGACCATGCAGAGCGATAAAGACTTTATCAAAACCCTGTTCTTTAAGCTGAGTGACTGGAAAGTCTTTGGTATCAACGCCATGTGCATCGATACCCGCTTCTATTAAGCCCGCTAAAACAGCCTGGCCTGAAAGCAATGACACTTCACGTTCAGCAGAGGTACCACCCAGCAGTACCGCGACTTTCTCAGCCATGATGTTCCTCGTCTTTTTTCTGTGGCTGCAATTTAAGCTCAGCCAATTTACGGGCAACTTTACCAATGTTGCCAGCGCCCTGAACCAGAATCAGGTCATCGCCATTCAGCACTTGCGCCAACACTTCAGGTACGGTCTCACTGTCTGAAACCAAAATCGGGTCCAACTTGCCACGATTACGGATGGTACGGCACAACGAGCGGCTATCTGCCCCTGGGATCGGCGGTTCACCGGCGGCATACACATCCAACATCAGCAAAACATCAACCTGCGATAATACATTGGCAAAATCGTCATACAGATCACGAGTACGGGTATAACGATGCGGCTGGAAAACCATCACGATACGTTTATCCGGCCAGCCGGCACGCGCTGCTTTAACTGTGGCATCCACTTCTGTCGGATGATGACCATAGTCATCGACCAACATCACGCTGCCCTCCTTGCCATTGACCGGTGCCAGCGGGAAGTTGCCAAGGAAATCAAAACGGCGGCCTGTCCCCTGGAATCCTGCCAACGCACGCAGGATGTCATCGTCTTCAATGCCTTCTTCGGTCGCCACTGCCACCGCTGCTGCTGCATTCAGTGCGTTATGACGGCCCGGCGCATTCAAGGTCACGGTCATCAACGGCTTATCCAAGCGCTTCAGTGTGAAGTGCCCCTGCGGGCCTTCCTGACGATAGCTGGCAATCTGCACATCAGCATCATCACTGAAGCCGTAAGTGGTGATATGGCGGCCCACACGCGGTAATAACTCACGCACTACAGGGTCATCGATACACATCACGGCACGGCCATAAAACGGCAAGTTGTGCAGAAAATTAATAAATGTCTGTTTTAAATTCTCAAAGTCGCCCTGATAGGTATCCATATGGTCGGCTTCGATATTGGTGACAATCGCCACCATCGGCTGCAAATGTAAGAATGACGCATCACTCTCATCGGCTTCCGCAATCAGGTAGCGGCTGGAACCCAAACGAGCATGAGTACCAGCGGCTTTCACCAATCCACCATTAACAAATGTTGGGTCCAGACCCGCTTCGGCATAAATACTGGAAACCATCGCCGTGGTGGTGGTTTTACCGTGGGTGCCAGCAACTGCAATCCCATGGCGATAACGCATTAATTCAGCCAGCATCTCGGCGCGGCGGATCACCGGAATACGCGCCTCGCGAGCGGCAACAATTTCCGGGTTATCCGCAGAAATTGCTGTTGAAACCACTACCACACTGGCGTCCAGTACGTTTTCTGGACGGTGGTGGAAATAAATCTGTGCGCCCAATGAAGTCAAATGCTGGGTTACCGGGTTGGGTGCCAAATCTGAACCACTAATCTGATAACCTTCGTTTGCCAACACTTCAGCGATACCACCCATGCCAGCACCACCGATGCCAACAAAGTGAATGTGCCGGACGCGACGCATCTCGGGCACGATAGTACGTAGTTTCGCCAATTGTTGTGTATTCACGTTTTTCTTCACTTTTTTATCTGTTGCATATTCACAGCCCGCATTAACTGCCAGCCATTCATTATCTATTTTACTTACAGGCAGCGACCACTTCGGCGGCCACACGCTCAGTTGCGTCAGGAATGGCTACCTGCCTTGCCTGCTCAGCCATCGTCAATAAAGTGGGGCGATCCCACTGCGCGAGCAAGTGACTCACTGCTTGCGCGGTAAATTGTGGCTGCTCAATAATTTTGGCTGCTCCCGCCTTTTCTAGCGGCAATGCATTCCAATATTGCTGCCGGTCTTTATGCTGGAAAGGCACAAAAATTGCCGGTAACCCGGCGGCAGCCACTTCACTGACCGTCAACGCACCGGAGCGGCAGACCACTACATCGGCCCAGGCATAAGCAGCAGCCATGTCATCGATAAATTCGACAACCTGATGTTTACCACCCTGCCCCACTTGCTGATAGGCTTCTAATACCTCAGGTAAAGCGCCTTTTCCCACCTGATGCCAGACGGTAATCTGCTCACCCAATGTTGCCGCAACTTGCGGCAGAGTTTGGTTCAATACCCGCGCCCCTTGGCTACCACCGATAACAAGCACCCGGATCGGCCCTTCGCGACCACTGAGGCGCTCAGCCGGTAATGGCAGTGCTAATACGTCGGTACGAACTGGGTTCCCGACCACCTCGGCATGAGGAAATGCGCCAGGAAATGCCTGTAAAACTTTCTTCGCGATTTTGGCGAGCCAGCGGTTAGTCAACCCTGCAATACCGTTTTGCTCATGCAGAACCACCGGAATACCGCACAGCCATGCCGCCAAACCACCGGGGCCGGAAACATAACCGCCCATCCCCAACACCACATCCGGCTGGTAATCACGCATGATTTTCTTCGCCTGACGCACGGCACGATAAATTCGCACCGGGGCACTCAACTGGGCCATCAGCCCCTTACCACGCAAACCAGAAATCTGAATGAAATCAATTTCAATGCCGTTTTTGGGTACCAATGACGCTTCCATTCTGTCTGCGGTGCCTAACCAACGCACCTGCCAGCCTTGCGCCATCAGATGATGTGCAACGGCCAATCCGGGGAAGACATGCCCCCCAGTGCCACCCGCCATCACCATTAAACGCTTGGTCTTGCCACTCATCGGGCACTCCTTACAAACGCCTGGGCTTTTGCCAGACGTGTTTCAAAATCAATACGTAACAACAGCACTATTGCGGTTGACATAATAATCAGGCTCGAACCACCGTAACTTATCAGTGGCAATGTCAAACCTTTGGTTGGCAACATCCCGGCAGCAGCCCCAACGTTAACCAGCGCCTGAAAACTAAACCAGACGCCAATCGAACAGGCCAAAAAGCCAGAAAATCGCTGATCTATCTCTAATGCACGACGCCCAATGGACATCGCACGAAAAGCGACGAAGAATACCATTAACAATGCGAGAACCACACCGAAATACCCGAGCTCCTCGCCTAAAATCGAGAAAATAAAGTCGGTATGTGCTTCCGGCAAATACTCTAATTTCTGCACCGAATTCCCTAGCCCCTGTCCCCAGAATTCACCGCGGCCAAATGCCATCAGTGATTGGGTGAGCTGGTAACCGCTGCCGAACGGATCAGCCCATGGATTCCAGAACGATGTCACTCGGCGCATACGATAAGGTTCAGCGACAATCAGCAAGCAGACGGCAAAGACACCGGAGCCGATGATAGCCAGAAACTGCCACATTTTTGCCCCTGCCAGGAACAACATCGCCAACGTAGTGATAAACAGCACCACCACGGTACCTAAGTCAGGTTGCGCCAGCAGTAATACTGCCAGAATAACCATCACGCCCATCGGTTTGCAGAAGCCCCAGAAGTTACTACGAACCTCTTCAACTTTGCGCACCAGATAGCTGGCCAGATAACAAAACAGTGACAGCTTAGATAACTCCGCGGGCTGAATACGTAGCGGCCCCAGTGCAATCCAGCGAGATGCCCCGTTTACTGAGCTACCCACCACTAATACAACCAACAGCATCACTATTGAAATCAATAGCATAATATTACTGTAGCGCTGCCAGACTGCCATCGGGATGCGCAGCGTGACCAGTGACAAACCGAATGCCAACACCAGATACAGTGCATCACGCTTGGCAAACAGGAACGGGTCACTGGCCAGACGCTGACCAATCGGCATTGACGCCGAGGTCACCATCACGAAACCAATAATCGCCAAACCGAACGTCAGCCACAGCAAGGTTCTGTCGTAAAGCACCATGCTGGTGGTGTCGCTCTCCCGCGATCCCATCACAAAATGCTTTAGGGTATTAAACAGCCCCAGCCCCGGCATGCGCATCAGCCCAACTCCTCAGCCAAACGAGCAAACTCATCACCGCGTTGCTCAAAACTGCGGAACTGGTCCAAACTGGCGCAAGCTGGTGAGAGTAAAACCATGTCTCCCGGTGCCAAATCTTTGGCCAGCAGCTGCATGGCTTGTTCCATTGTTTCGGTCAGTTGCGAGACTTCAGGACGTAACTCAGCCAGTTGCTCACCATCACGACCAAAGCAGTAAATCTTGATATGGTCGCCTTGCAAGAAACGGGTCAATCCGGAGAAGTCAGCGGATTTGCCGTCGCCACCCAGCAACAGATGCAGGGTGCCATCAACCTGTAACCCATCCAGTGCCGCTTCGGTGCTGCCCACGTTGGTGGCTTTGGAATCATTAATCCAACGCACGCCATTGTGCTCAAACACCAATTGAAAGCGGTGTGGCAGGCCAGTAAAGGTGGTCAATGCTTTCAAGCTTGATGAGCGCGGAATACCAACGGCATCAGCCAGCGCAAGGGCTGCCAACGCATTGGTGTAGTTATGACGCCCGGTCAATTTCATCTCCCGGGTATTCAGCACTTTCTCACCGCGCACTCGCAACCAGATTTCACCCTGCTGTTTATTCAGATGATAATCACCGACATCCACACCAAAACTGATACAGCGGCTATCAGCACCACGCACCGGCATGGTCAGCGCGTCATCGGCATTCACGACACAAACTTTAGCGTTTTCATAAACTCGCAGTTTGGCTGCACGATATTGCTGCAAACCGAACGGATAACGGTCAGTGTGATCTTCCGTGACATTCAATATGGTGGCAGCGTTAGCACGTAAACTTGAGGTGGTTTCTAACTGGAAGCTGGACAGCTCCAGCACCACCAGTTGGTTTTCTTGTTTCAACAGCGTGAGAGCCGGGACCCCAATGTTGCCGCCAACCCCCACCTGCCAGCCAGCGGCTTTTGCCATCTCGCCGACCAAGGTGGTCACGGTACTTTTACCGTTAGAACCGGTAATGGCGACTACCGGTGCTTGATTCTCACGACAAAACAGCTCGATATCACCGACAATCTCGACGCCAGCATCCGCCGCATCACTCAACGCCGGATGCGCCAGTGCAATACCGGGGCTGGCAACAATCAAATCAGCATCTAACAGCCATTGCTGGTTCAGGTCGCCCACATGGCGCTCAACACTTTCGGGGAGCTTATCCAGGCCCGGAGGATTGATACGGGTATCCATAACTCGCGGCGTCACACCGCGCGCCATAAAGAAATCAACGCAGGAAAGGCCGGTTAGCCCCAGCCCGATAATGACGACTTTTTTACCCTGATAATCAACCATAATTACCGCACCTTCAGCGTCGCCAGGCCAATCAGCACCAGCATCAGCGAAATAATCCAGAAGCGCACAATCACCCGTGGTTCTGGCCAGCCTTTAAGTTCGTAATGATGGTGAATTGGAGCCATGCGGAAAATTCGCTGCCCACGTAACTTAAAGGAACCGACTTGCAAGATTACCGACAGCGTTTCAACGACGAATACCCCACCCATAATCACTAATAAGAACTCTTGGCGCAGTAATACCGCGATGGTCCCCAGCGCACCGCCCAATGCCAGCGAGCCGACATCGCCCATAAATACTTGAGCTGGGTAGGTGTTAAACCACAAGAAACCTAAACCGGCCCCGACAATCGCGGTGCAGACAATCACCAACTCACCGGCGTGACGTAGGTAAGGAATATGCAGATATGCAGCGAAATTCACGTTACCGGTCGCCCAAGCCACCAATGCAAAGCCACCAGCTACGAAAACCGTCGGCATGATTGCCAGCCCATCCAGCCCGTCAGTCAAGTTGACCGCGTTACTGGTTCCCACAATCACGAAGTAAGCCAGCAGGATATAGAGCAGACCCAGTTGCGGCATGATGTCTTTAAAGAATGGCACCACCAGCTCAGTTGCCGGGGTGTCTTTACCGATGCTGTACATGGCGAAGGCTGCTGCCAGTGCAATCACTGACTGCCAGAAATACTTCCAGCGAGCAATCAGACCTTTGGTGTCTTTACGCACCACTTTGCGGTAGTCATCGATAAAACCGACAATCCCATAACCGACAAGAATGAACAGTACACACCAGACATAAGGATTAGAGGGATAAGCCCACATCAGAACCGAAATAGTGATGGAGAACAGAATCATCAGGCCGCCCATGGTTGGCGTGCCGCGTTTGCTGAAGTGTGATTCTGGCCCATCATTACGTACAACCTGGCCAATCTGTAATTTCTGTAAGTAAGAAATCAGGTACGGCCCCATCCACAATGAAATCACTAATGCCGTCAACAGACTAACAATGGCGCGGAACGTCAAATAAGAAAAGACGTTAAAGCCTGAGTAAAATTTTACTAAGTATTCAGCCAACCAAACTAACATGATGCCTTCTCCTGTAACGCACGCACGACATTTTCCATGGCGGCGCTACGTGAACCTTTAATTAAAACCGTGATAACCGGATGTTCGAGCAGCAATTCACTCACACGGGCGGCTATTGCGCTCTTATCCTGAAAATGTTCGCCACATCCGCTCGCGTCACTCAGAGCCTGGCTCAACGTGCCAACACTCAGCACTTTATCGACACCAGCCTGTTTCGCCGCTTCGCCCACCTGACGATGGCAATCGATGGCGGTATCGCCCAGTTCAGCCATATCGCCGACCACCATCACCCGGTAGCCCGGCATTTCAGCCAGCACTTGGGCGGCGGCAGTCATCGAACCCACATTGGCGTTGTAGCTGTCATCCAGCAGCAACTGGCCTGCGGCGAGTTGAATGGGGAATAAGCGGCCCGGTACGGCCTGTAGCTGAGTCAGCCCTTGACGGACGGCGGCTAAATCAGCCCCAACCGACATGGCTAATGCCGCTGCGGCTAACGCATTGGCAATGTTATGTCGCCCCGGCAGAGGCAATTCAATATCCACAGTGCCGAAAGGGGAATGCAGAGTGAAATACGTCGTTTGTGGCGTAATACGCACGTCACTGGCATAGAAATCGATATCTTCTGCAGCATGAGGTGAAAAACGCCAGACCCGCTTGTTATGCAGTGTTTCCTGCCAATGCGGCCAATCGTGGCTATCAGCATTGATAATTGCGGTGCCGTTAGCTGGCAATCCGGCAAAAATCTCGCCTTTGGCTTGCGCGACACCGGCCAAGGAGCCAAACCCTTCCAGATGTGCGGCAGACAAATTGTTTACCAAGGCACTTTCTGGGCGGCTTAAATCTGTGGTGTAGGCAATTTCACCCACATGATTGGCACCCAACTCAATGACTGCAAAGTCATGCTCTGGCGTCAGGCGCAGCAGAGTTAGCGGCACGCCGATGTCATTATTGAAGTTACCAGCGGTATACAGCACCTTGCCACATTGGCGCAAAATCGCTGCAACCATTTCTTTTACTGAGGTTTTACCTGATGAGCCGGTTAGTGCGACCACGCGAGCGGGCACTTGCTGGCGTACCCAGGCAGCAAACTGCCCCAGCGCCAGACGAGTGTCTTTAACCACTAATTGTGGTGCCCCCACCAGTAAGCGTTTACTTACCAGCAAAGCTCCGGCCCCGGCGGCAACAGCATCTTCTGCAAAGTCATGACCATCAAAACGCTCGCCTTTCAGCGCGACAAACAAACACCCCGCAGTGACCTGACGGGTATCAATGGTCACTTCGGTGATATCGACATTATCGCGCGCTTTATCGCCCATAATGTATTCAGCGTTTAACAGCGTGGACAAGAAATGCAGGGAGACCTTAATCATGCCATCACCCCCAACAAGCGGGCGACGGTGACACGGTCGGAGTAATCCAGACGGCGGTTACCCACTAATTGATAATCTTCATGTCCTTTACCCGCGATCACCACAACATCGTCTTCTTTGGCTTGCATAATGGCGCTGGTTACGGCTTCGGCACGGCCATGAATGGCCTGCGCATGCCCGGCATCCAACAAGCCGCTGAGAATATCAGCCACAATCGCCTGTGGTTCTTCGCTGCGCGGGTTATCGTCGGTGACAACGACATGGTCAGCCAGTTGTTCCGCGATACCGCCCATAAGTGGGCGCTTACCTTTGTCTCGATCGCCACCGCAACCGAATACGCACCACAGCTGGCCTTTACAATGTAACCGAGCCGCCGCCAAGGCTTTTTCCAACGCATCTGGGGTGTGGGCATAATCCACCACCACCGTCGGTTTGCCCGGCGCGTTAAACACTTCCATCCGACCACACACCGGCAGCAATTGAGGTGCAGCAGCTAACAGCTGTGCCAGCGGGTAACCGAGTGAAAGCAATGTTGACAGTGCCACCAACAGATTACTGACGTTGAATGCCCCCATCAGGCGGCTTTCTAACTGACCTTGGCCCCAGCTTGAATCAAAGGAGATGCTGGCACCGTTGTCGTGATAGTCAACATGGGTGGCAGATAACCACGGGCCGTTCCAGCCAGCGGGAATGTTGTTTTCCATACTGACGGCAACGGCTTGCGGCAACTGGCTCAACCAGCGGCGGCCCACTTCGTCATCAGCATTAATAATTTTGTGTTCGGATTGATGGGTAGAGAACAGTAGCCATTTCGCAGCTTCGTAACTCGCCATATTACCGTGGTAATCCAGATGGTCGCGGCTCAAGTTAGTGAACACTGCGGCAGCAAACGGCAATGCAGCAACACGGTTTTGAATCAAACCGTGGGAAGAAACTTCCATCGCCGCGAAAGTGGCACCTTGGCCCACCAGATTTCGCAATAAATGCTGGATATCCACGGCTGAGCCAGTGGTATTTTCTGTCGGAATAACTTGCCCTAACAAACCATTACCCACAGTACCCATCACCGCACTGGTTTCGCCCAGCACCTGAGCCCACTGCGCCAACAGTTGGGTAGTGGTGGTTTTGCCGTTAGTTCCGGTCACGCCAACTAAACGTAATGCGGCACCCGGCTGATGGTAAAACTGCCCCGCCAGCTTAGATAAGTGCTGATTCAAATTACGCAGATAAATAACAGGAACACCATGCATCTCGACCATGCTGGCATCAGGTGCTACACCGTCAGCTTCAGCAACCACCGCCGCTACACCTTGTGCGATGGCTTGCGGAATATAACGACGCCCATCCGTCTGGTGGCCAACAACAGCGACAAACAAATCCCCGGCAGCGGCAACACGGCTGTCTAATGTCATTTCCCGTAGCGCACGCTCCGGGACGTCTAGCCCCCAAGGAGCGAGTAAGTCGCGCAAGTTACGATCTGCCACCTGAACCCTCTTTTGTATTAATCACTAATTCGCTTTTATCACCAGTGGGTAATGCATCTGGCTCAATGTTCATGGTGCGCAATACGCCGCCCATGATGGCACCGAACACCGGTGCAGAAACCGCACCACCGTAATATTTCCCTGCCTGCGGGTCATTGATGACCACAACCAGAGCAAATCTAGGGTTACTCGCGGGCGCTACGCCGGCGGTGTAAGCGAGGTATCGGTCCATGTATTTACCATCTGGCCCGACTTTTTTGGCGGTACCGGTTTTGATGGCAATCCGGTAGCCTTTAATGGCAGCTTTGGTGCCCCCGCCGCCAGGTAATGCCACGCTTTCCATCATGTGAACCACGGTGCGTACCAGCGGTTCAGGGAAGACGCGTTCACCGGCCACTGGCGGGTCAACTTTGGTTATCGACAGCGGGCGATAAATCCCCATGCTGCCGATGGTTGCATAGACTCGCGCTAGTTGTAACGGCGTTACCATTAGCCCGTAGCCGAAAGAGAAGGTGGCCCTCTCTATGTCAGACCACCGTTGTTTTTTAGGATATAAGCCACTGCTTTCTCCGACCAACCCCAAATTGGTCGCTTTCCCAAACCCAAACCTTGAGTAAGTATCTACCAAGGCTGAGGATGGCATCGCTAACGCCAGCTTAGAAACACCGACGTTACTCGACTTCTGCAAGATCCCGGTCACGGATAGCTCTGCGTAACGGGCCACGTCTTTAATTTGGTGACCGTTAACAAAGTACGGCAAGGTATTCAGCACGCTGTTTTCTTTCACTACGCCATGCTGCAATGCCGTCATCACTACCATTGGCTTAACTGTCGAGCCGGGTTCAAAAATATCGGTTATCGCCCGGTTACGCATTGCATCTTTCGGCGTACCGGTTAAGTTATTCGGGTTGTAAGACGGGCTGTTCGCCATCGCCAGCACTTCGCCGGTATTAACATCGACCAGCACCGCAGTACCCGACTCAGCCTTGTTGAAGGCCACGGCATTGTTCAGCTCGCGATATACCAGCGCCTGTAAGCGCTCATCGACGCTCAACACCAGATTGTGCGCCGCCTGACTGTCTACCGAGGAGATATCCTCAATGACGCGGCCATAGCGGTCTTTACGTACCGTACGCTCGCCAGGTTGGCCGGTGAGCCAGCGATCAAAGCTTTTCTCAACGCCTTCAATACCTTGGCTATCAATGTTGGTCACACCGATGATGTGCGCCATCACCTGACCTGCCGGATAGTAACGGCGGGATTCCTGACGCAAATAGATACCGGGTAATTTCAGCTTGTGGATGTAGTCGCCAATCGCGGGGTTAACCTGACGAGCCAGATAAACAAAGCGCCCTTTTGGATTGGCATTAATGCGAGTGGCTAATTGATCAAGTGGGATTTCCAGAGCATCAGACAGGGCTTTCCAGCGAGTATCGAGCGTAATTCCACCGCGTTCGGTTAACTCTTTCGGGTCGGCCCAGACCGCGTTAACCGGAACACTGACAGCCAAAGGTCGGCCGGAGCGGTCACTTATCATGCCACGAGCCGTTGGCACTTCCTGTACCCGCAGTGAGCGCATATCGCCCTCACGCACCAGTCTATCGGGGTTAATTACTTGCAGATAGGCGGTACGCAGCATCAACCCGACCAATGCCAGCAAAATACAGCCGCACAGCAACGCAAAACGCCAGCTGATAAAGCTGGCTTGTTCTTCCTGGCGCTTTAACTTCCCGGGGCGCGCTGCTTTCATGCGTTACCTTGGCTACTACGAGTCATGGTGGCGACAAATTCCTTTATTTATTAGAAAAACCTATTGTTGAACCACAATATTTTCTTGTGACGGATCAACATGTTGCATTTTCAGCTTGTCGGTTGCGATACTTTCGACACGGCTGTGGTCACCCAAGGCGTTTTCTTCCAGAATCAAGTTGCGCCATTCAATATCCAGCGCATCTCGCTCCAGCACTAACTGCTCACGCTCTGCGGTCAGCAAACGCGTCCGGTGGGCGGTGGTCACAACAAAAATGGCAGACACCAACACCGCAGTCAGTAAAATCAATGGGATCTTCGCGTTACGGAGCAAATCCCCGCCGATGACCCCAACCAGACCGTGGCGTTCGTTGCCTATCACGCTTTAATCCTCTCGGCAAAACGTAATACTGAGCTACGCGCTCGTGGGTTTTCAGCAACTTCGGCATCCGGCGGCATCATCTTGCCGACAGATTTCAAGCTGCGCCCGCCCATGTTACGTAACTGTGCTTCCGTCAATGGCAGCCCTGCTGGAACCTGTGGCCCCCGGCTGTGATGACGAATAAAGTTTTTCACAATGCGGTCTTCAAGAGAGTGGAAGCTGATGACAGACAAACGGCCTTCAGGTGCCAGAACCTCAAGTGCACCATCAAGTGCGCGCTCTATCTCTTCTAATTCACTGTTGATATAGATGCGGATAGCCTGGAAGCTTCGCGTTGCCGGATGCTTATGCTTTTCACGGAATGGGCTGGCATTGGCGATCAAATCAGCCAATTCTTTGGTGCGCGTCATCGGCTGCGTGAGGTTACGCTCAACAATGGCCTTAGCTAGACGCTTGGCAAAACGCTCTTCACCAAAGGTTTTCAGCACCCACGCGATATCATCGGCGCTGGCTTTCATTAGCCAGTCGGCAGCAGATAATCCACGAGTAGGGTCCATCCGCATATCCAATGGCCCGTCGCGCATGAAAGAAAAACCGCGCTCGGGATCATCCAATTGAGGAGATGAAACACCCAGATCCAGCAGCACACCATCGATGCGACCAACTAAATCCAACTCCCGCACATAATGCGCCAAATCAGAAAAGGGGCCGTGTACGATAGAGAAACGTGGATCTGTAATAGATTTTGCAGCTTCAATAGCTTGTGGATCACGATCAATTGCTATCAGGCGCCCTTCTGGCCCAAGTTGGGACAAAATCAGACGCGAGTGGCCACCACGGCCAAAAGTTCCGTCAATATAGATGCCGTTATCACGGATGTTCAGGCCGTTAACCGCCTCATCCAGTAATACGCTTGTGTGTTTGTAGTTGTTCTCAACCACGTTTTTGTTATCTACCATGCTTATAGCGATAAGTCCTGTAGCCGCTCAGATAAAGGTTCCTGAGTGGACTGTTCTGCGTCAATGTCATCCTTGACTTGTTGATACCAGGTCTGTTCATCCCACAGTTCAAACTTATTGAACTGCCCAACCAGCATCACTTCTTTATTCAGCCCGGCGTGTTGACGCAATGTCCCTGCAATCAGTAAGCGCCCGGCACCATCCATCTGACATTCACTGGCATGCCCTAACAGCAAACGCTGAACTCGACGTTCAGCTGGGTTCATGCTCGACAGCTTGGATAGTTTTTGTTCAATGATTTCCCATTCAGGGAGTGGATAAAGCAACAGGCATGGTTGGTGAAGGTCTATGGTACAGACCATCTGGCCTTGCGATTCCTCGTTCAGCAAATCCCGATAACGGGTAGGTACGGCAAGCCGCCCTTTGCTGTCGAGGTTAACCATCGTTGCCCCACGAAACATGACTGAGTTACCCCTTCATGACCCAATTCGCCACTTTACCCCACAAATCCCCACATTAAAGAGTTTACGGATGGTATGAAAACCTTGTCAAGCCAGAGCGGATGCGCTTTGACAATATTTATGGGCCGTTTTTGAGATATATCTCGTATAAGGGGCTATTTTCGTGGTTGAAATAGAAATTAACGTCATGATAAACGGGCTATTTTTCCGCCAGTAATTCCAGCTACTTAAATAAATAATAAATTGTCAATTAATTGACCCATTATTTCCTTCTGCAAGGAATGTCTCATTTTTAGTATGAAAATCGTACGGTTCAAAATTAGACGCCTTGGGCACAAAACCCGTGGCAACTGGCGTTTCCTAGGGAAAAGCAGAGGATAACGACCACAAAAACCACGGCAACACAATAATACCCTTGGGAACAATGAGTGTTACTGGTGGGGCATTTTACTTCAATTATCCAGTTGGGATTAATCTATTTTGAAATAAATTATTGATGCATATTTCCGAGCATCACTGAAATATGAATATCTTCAGACAGATAAATCTTAAATTAGGAAAATACTTCAAATTAGTATTTTTCTTACCTGTTATTTTAAATTTGGCTTAAGTGGAGAGGCGCTTCTGAGTGAGAATACAAGAAAACATAACTCTATGTTTTTAAATAAAAAACACTTGAATGACCATTTAAAAAACCACGAAAAGCTCAATTCCTCGCAGTACAAAGTATAAAAATCAGGCAAATGTTAAAAATAAAAATTTTAAGCTGGTTATATTACAAACAATAGCACTGTAGACTACACAAAAAGCAAAATCACAACACAATCACCTGCAAGTTAAATGATGAGCAATACATAAACCCTACCATTAATTTCACTGGTAGGCGGTTTAACAGATTTTTCCCCCAAGTAGGGAGTTAATGACAATGTTTTCAACTGGGTCCCGTCTGCGTAGTGCCGCAGCCGATACTTTTGCGCTCGTGGTGTATTGTTTTGTCATCGGCATGCTAATTGAAATAGTGATCTCTGGAATGACATTCCAACAGTCGCTCTCTTCTCGGCTGGTCTCAATTCCAGTCAACATCCTGATTGCCTGGCCTTACGGTGTGTATCGGGATGCATTCATCCGTGTTGCCCAGCGCCATGCGGGTGAGCATTTTTGGGCGAAGAATCTGGCCGACTTACTGGCTTATGTCACTTTTCAGTCGCCAGTCTATGCCATGATTTTATGGTCTGTCGGGGCTGACATAGAACAAATAACCACCGCAGTCGCCAGCAATGCCTTGGTTTCAATGGCAATGGGCGTGGCTTATGGTTACTTTTTGGAATATTGCCGCAGACTGTTCCGTGTTGCAGGCTATGTCTGATAAACCCGCCATCTTTGTATGAGGGAACGAAAATTTAGCCAGACCAAAACAATCAGGGCGCACTAAGCGCCCTGATTCATTATGAACCACGTTTTACTGTCTATTTACGGCTTAAGCTACCGCGGCGGAACAGATTACGCCGAATTCGAGTTAGCCCCGGTTTCGGCTTATGCGGCTCATCCAGGCTAGCTAATACCAGCTCCAGCACACGTTCGGCGACATCCCGGTGACGTTGCGCTACAGCCAGCACTGGGCACTCAAGGAAATCCAACAGTTCGTTATCACCAAAAGTGGCAATCGCCAGATTACTCGGCAGACGCCCATTCTGTTTTAAAGTGACATCCATAACGCCCTGTAAGAGCTGGAATGAAGTGGTAAACAATGCCTGCGGCATTGGATGAGTCTTCAACCATTCGGCGAACAGTGCACCGGCAGCTTCGCGCTCATAGCTATTGGCATACAGATAATCCACTTTACGTGGATCATCTTTCCACGCTTCACGGAACCCCATCTCTCGCAAGAAGCTAACTGACAGTTCGGGCAATGCCCCCAGATACAATACGGACTCCGCAGGGAAAGAACGTAGCTCTTGTGCCAACATCAGGGCATCTTCTTGATCCGCCCCGACGACGCTAATGAAATGCTCCCGATCAAGCGCACGATCCAAGGCAATGATTGGTAACGGATCATTGGCCCAGCGCTGGTAGAAAGGGTGCTCTGGCGGCAAGGCCGTAGAAACAATAATGGCGTCGACCTGGCGCTGCAACAAGTGCTCAATACAGCGCATTTCATTATCTGGCTGATCTTCGGAACAGGCGATCAGCAGCTGGTAGCCACGCTGGCGAGCCTGACGCTCCAGATAATTAGCAATGCGGGTGTAGCTGGTATTTTCCAGATCGGGGATCACCAAACCGATCGAGCGAGTTCTACCCGCGCGCAGTCCTGCCGCAACAGCATTTGGGTGATAGTTATGTTCCCTGACAACCGCCATAACTTTGTCGACTGTTTTATCGCTGACCCGGTACTGTTTCGCTTTGCCATTAATGACATAACTGGCCGTGGTGCGCGAAACGCCCGCAAGACGCGCGATTTCATCCAGTTTCACATTATCCCCTTATAAACCTGAAAAAATGATGTTGTAGGCTAGAGCAACTGACATACCGAATAAACTTCATGGCACAAACTGGCGGCAAACGAGAAACCCCCGATGAACTTACTTAAGTAAGTCATTCAGGTGACCGCGAGCAACCAACCCATCAGCAACTTGAAAAATGTCGGTATAGACATAGTTTAACCATGGATATGATCTAACAGCAGAACTCACTATTGAGCAACCGCTTTAACCGCCATATAACGCTATACAGGTTAAAAAATAAGAAAAAAAAAGCTCAGCATGCCTGCTGAGCCTAATAATTGGAGATTAGTCAGTATTAATCACCGCGATTAACGCATGATTTTGTCACCACGAGAGACACCGACAATACCGGAGCGCGCAACCTCGACAATTTCGGCGACTTCCCGCACGGCATTTAAGAATGCATCCAGTTTGTCACTGGTACCGGCAAGTTGGACGGTATAAAGCGTGGCGGTAACATCGACAATCTGCCCACGGAAGATCTCGGCGCAGCGCTTCACTTCTTCACGCCCGTAACCACTGGCTTGCAATTTCACCAGCATGATTTCGCGCTCAACATGTGAGCCGGAAACCAACTCGCTGACACGTAAGACATCCACCAGCTTATGCAGCTGTTTTTCAATCTGTTCCAGAACTTTGGCGTCACCCACGGTTTGAATAGTCATGCGAGACAGCGTTGGATCGTCGGTCGGGGCAACCGTCAAACTTTCAATGTTATAACCGCGCTGAGAAAACAGGCCCACCACTCTTGATAAGGCACCTGATTCGTTTTCCAGCAGAACTGATAAAATCCGGCGGCGCATAATTATGTCCTCTCCGTTTTACTAAGCCACATTTCGTCCATGCCACCACCGCGAATCTGCATCGGGTAAACATGCTCGGTTTCATCGACAGTCACATCTACAAATACCAGACGATTAGTCTCGGATAATTGCGTCAGTGCCTCGGCGAGTTTGCTTTCCAGCTCATCCGGCGTGCGAATCGAAACACCAATATGACCATAGGCTTCTGCCAATTTGACGAAATCAGGTAGAGAATCCATGTAAGACTGTGAATGTCGGCCAGAATAGATCATATCCTGCCACTGCTTCACCATACCGAGATAACGGTTATTCAGGTTCAGAACCAATACCGGCAGGTTATATTGCAGAGCGGTAGATAATTCCTGGATATTCATCTGGATGCTGCCATCCCCAGTGACACAAACCACAGTTTCATCTGGGAGAGCCAATTTCACGCCCAAAGCAGCCGGTAAACCAAAGCCCATAGTGCCAAGGCCGCCTGAATTGATCCAACGGCGCGGTTTATCAAATGGATAATAGAGTGCCGCGAACATTTGGTGTTGGCCAACATCCGAGGTGACGTAGGCATCACCTTTGGTCAGGCGGTGCAGTGTTTCAATCACCGCTTGTGGTTTGATTTTGCCACTGTCTTTGCCATAGCTCAGGCAATCACGGGCGCGCCACAGTTCAATGGATTGCCACCAGTCGCGCAAGCTATCAAAATCTTGTACGCAATCAATTTGCGACAGCAGATCCAGCATCTGCGTCAATACTTGTTTGGCATCGCCAACAATCGGGATATCCGCAGTGACGGTTTTGGAGATTGACGTTGGGTCGATATCAATGTGCAACACGGTCGCATCTGGGCAATATTTCGCCAGATTATTGGTGGTGCGATCATCGAAACGCACTCCAACAGCGAAAATAAGATCCGTATTATGCATGGCCATATTGGCTTCAAACGTCCCATGCATGCCCAACATGCCCACACTTTGGCGATGTGTTCCGGGGAAAGCACCCAATCCCATCAGAGAACTGGTAACGGGTAAATTCAGCTTCTCAGCCAGTATCAGTAACTCTTCATGACAGGCCGAGTTAATCGCCCCACCACCGACATACATAATGGGCCTTTTGGCGGCCAGAATGGTTTGCAATGCGCGTTTGATCTGCCCGCGATGGCCTTGCACCGTCGGATTATAAGAGCGCAAGCTAACCTGCTCAGGATAGGCATAAGGCATTTTTACTGCAGGGCCAACAATATCTTTTGGCAGGTCGATAACC
This sequence comes from Yersinia alsatica, assembly GCF_902170305.1. GTDB lineage: Bacteria > Pseudomonadota > Gammaproteobacteria > Enterobacterales > Enterobacteriaceae > Yersinia > Yersinia alsatica. Next base: position 282,022 of record NZ_CABHWW010000033.1, read on the forward strand.
ACCGGGCCCGGACGCCCCGTAGAGGCCAGATAGAAAGCTTTTTTCAATACGGTTGGAATATCTTCGGTACGTTTGACCAGAAAACTGTGTTTGACGACCGGGCGGGAGATCCCCACCATGTCACACTCCTGGAAAGCATCGTAACCAATCAGTGAGCTCGGCACCTGGCCAGAAAGCACCACCATCGGCACTGAATCCATATAGGCCGTGGCAATACCGGTAATCGCATTGGTTGCACCGGGGCCAGATGTCACCAGCACCACGCCAACTTCACCAGTAGCTCGCGCATAACCATCGGCCATGTGAACCGCACCTTGTTCGTGGCGCACCAGCACGTGATCGATGCCTCCGACCGTGTGCAGGGCATCGTAGATATCAAGTACGGCCCCGCCGGGATAACCGAATACATGCTTAACGCCCTGATCGATTAACGATCGGACAACCATCTCGGCTCCTGACAACATCTCCATGGGTTTTGCCTCCAGACTTAGTTTGCTCATTGGATCTCGGGAAGTCATTTCCACGCGATCCTGTAGGAGAGGCACAACGCCCCATATTCCTATGCTGTGTTTGTTATAGTTCGAATGTTTATTAACGTAACTAACTTAGTAACATAACGTCAGACTTTCTGGCAGGCAAACAGCAATTCTCTGCACTAAAGGCAATCTTGCACCACACCCACTGAATTTACCCGCATCACAAAAACAAAACACTGCCTAGAATGGCATAACCTTGTTCTTCACTCCGCGACAGTCACTAATTATAGAACTAAATCAGGCTGAGAATTTTTACACATTGGTTACAGCAAAACGGCAAGAACTACACAGAAAGAGGTAAAAACAAGGAGGGATTGCTCAGAAAGGCAGCGACGGTGTATATCATCAGATCGATACACGCCGTCGCCGTTAAAATGTGAATAGATTAGTCGCGGTACATAGAGTCAATTTCATTCTGATAACGCTGGAGAATGATTTTACGGCGTAATTTCATGGTTGGCGTTAGTTCACCCGTTTCCATGGTGAATGCCTGCGGCAAGAGGGTAAAACGCTTTACTTGCTCGAATTTCGCCAACTCTTTTTGCATATCTTTTAGCCGCTGCTCGAACAAACCGACAATATGGCTATGGCGCAATAGCTCTAATCTGTCGTGATATTTTAGATTTATCGAGCGGGCGTACTCTTCCAGTGATTCAAAACACGGCACAATCAGCGCCGAAACGAACTTGCGAGTATCTGCAATAATAGCGACCTGCTCAATAAAACGATCCTGACCCAGAGTGCCTTCAATCATTTGCGGCGCAATGTATTTCCCACCGGAGGTTTTCATCAGATCTTTCAGTCGTTCGGTGATGAACAAATTCCCCTGGACATCCAATGCGCCCGCGTCACCGGTTTTGAGCCAACCATCTTCGGTAAAGGATTCCGCTGTCTCTTGCGGCTTATTAAAATAACCGCGCATGACAATCGGACCACGTACCTGAATTTCGTTTTCAGCTCCCAAACGCACCTCAATCCCGGGTAATGGTTTACCAATAGAACCAAAGCGGAAGTCTTTTTCTTCCCAGCAAGAGACGGTGGCACAGGTTTCGGTCATGCCATAGCCGTACTTAATATTGATACCAATAGCCTGGAAAAACAGAATGATATTGTCATCTAATCGTGCGCCAGCAGCCGGTAAAAAGCGCACCTTGCCACCCAAGACTCCGCGTAACTTGCTCAATACCAGACGGTCGGCCAACTTATACATCTGCGCGGAAAGCAGCGACAGAGTTTGCCCATTTTGTAGGCTTTGGAACTTGCGCTCGCCACAGTCAACGGCCCAGCGGAATAACAAGCGACGATGCCATTTTGCCAACGCCACTTTGTCATTGATGGCACTGAAAACTTTTTCGTAGAAGCGGGGAACCGCACACATGACTGTCGGTTTTACTGCCTGCATCGCTGCGCGCACCCAATCGGTGTTGCTGATATACACATTTTGCGCGCCGGTATGCATCACATAGAAACTCCAGGCCCGTTCAAACACATGAGATAGCGGCAGGAAGCTCAGAGAAACATCTTCTGCTGTCAGGGTTAAGCGCTGGTCATGTAAATAGAGCTGGGCCGCCATATTACGGTAATCCAGCATCACGCCTTTCGGTTCACCCGTGGTTCCAGAGGTATAAATCAGCGTGAATAAATCATTTAAATCGCAGCTTTCAATGCGGGCGGTTAAGAGATGCTGCTGTACGGCATCAGGCTGTTGCTCGAAATCAGCCAAATGCTGAGCATATTCACAGCCACGAAGATCTACTGTGGGATCTAAGACAATAATCTGCGTCAGTTGCGGGCACAGCGGCTTTAGTGTGATGGCAACATCGAATTGAGTTTGCCCACCGACAAATAAAATACGGACATCGGCATCATTAACCACGTAAGCGGCCTGAGCTGCGGTATTGGTGGCATACAACGGCACGCTCACGCCACGCAATTGTAAAATGGCTAAGTCAGCCAATGACCAAGCCATACTGTTATTAGCAAAAATCCCAATACGTTCTTGGATTGCCACGCCCAAAGACAGCAACGCTGCTGAAATCCGCGTGATATGTGTGTCAATTTGCCGCCAACTCAGCTGCTTCTCGCCTTCTGGTGACCATTCACGGAAAGCAATATTGTCGGTTCTCTGCTCTATTTGTTGGCGCAAACGGCGCACAAGGTGGTGTTGTTCTAAAGTGTGGATCATAAAATCGCCGCTCGCTATATACCGTTCATCTTCCAAGCCCCAGGTGATTGGCAGTGTACTCAGTGACTCAGCCCTTCCCTGCATCTTGAAATCTATCGGGTATAGATGATTTATTGAGTGAACAGCTACTTTTGCCTATTAGCATTCAGCTTACATGTGTTCACTTTTTTTCGCGCAGTCTACCCACTCTATAGGTTATGGCAAATAAAATTCAGCGTAGAAGTGTGAGCTGAAATCGATTTTGATTAAAAACACAGCAGTTAGGGCAATGAGGCGGGTGTTAAAGCAGATAATTGTTTCTGCTGAATGGGATGAAAGCCCATTAGTAAATACAATATTAAATTCGGAGTCAGTTCTTGCCTGCTACTGATCAAAATACGATTTCAGCAGCAGGACTTTACAAAAAAATTAAGACAAAGTACTAAGTTGGCTAAGTTGCTCTTTCATCCACTGATGTCCCTTATCTCTGTCAGTAGATTCGTGCCAAGTGAGATAGCATGGGCGACATGTCTCCTCCCAAGGTAATGGGATAATTTTTATATTAAGGGTCTCACTGTATGTTTGAGCGAGCCAGCGAGGAGCAATTGCGACAAAGCAAGTCTGAGAGACAATATTTAGTATGCTATTCATATCCGTACTTTCGTAAGCAATAGTTTGAGCATTTATGGCTGATGCATAATAAAACTCACTAAAAGAACCTACTTTATCTAATGATACTACCGCATGTAATTCAGCAAGAAGTTGCTCTTGAGTAATTGCATTATCAATACGCGGGTGATCTTTAGCAACAACCAGAACTGACTCATCATTCGACAGCGATATATCATGAAAGTCTGGGCGTTCGAACTTGGTATAACCTATAACAAATTCGGTTTCTTGATAACGTAATTGATGCTCAATATTCTCATTAAGATAAGATCGGATAATGAGCTGAACATGAGGTGCTAATTGTTTAACACGCTGTATAATTTGTGCGGTCAACCTGATGTCTAATGGACTGCAAATAGATAAATTAAATATTCGCGCACTGTTTTTAGCTTCAAAACCCGCGCCTGGTAACTCATTTTGTACTAATTGCAGAGCTTGTCGAACTGGGCCAAAAAGCTGACGCGCTCTGGCTGTAGGCTGAATACCTCGGCCATAGCGGACAAACAGTTCATCATTAAACATCACTTTTAGGCGGGCAACCGCGTTACTGACGGCAGGTTGAGACATGCCAAGTGACTGTGCTGCGCGTGTCACATTATGCATTTGCATCACAGCATCGAAAACAGTTAATAAATTGAGGTCGACACTGCGTAAATGAACATCATTGCCTTCCTTTTTTGTGACTTGATTGTCGGTTACTAAGTTGTGTTCAAACATGCTTAACTCCACTAAGCTTTATGCAGATGGCGTGATTAATAAAAAACCTCACAGATACTTATCGTGACTTCAAAATATCTTTGAATACTTATTATTAATGATGCCAATATTCTCTTTAGTACCTCGGCGAGGTAAAATCGAGTCTCATCCTTGTATAAGTGTGAAATATAAACCACACTTAATGCATTTGGTGATTCAGTAGATATCCATAGATAAAAATATAAACAAGAAACATATGCAAAATACTTTTGCATGATGAATATAACCAATCTACATTATCAATGCCAAGACGATACATCATAAGCATCAATAATAGAACTCACGATATGATCACATCACAAGATGAGAAGATTAACAACTATGACATTAATGAATAATAAATTCTTCATTTAAAACTTATCAACCCTTAATTACATTTAAAAGAACATAAATAAAATCAAATATCTCAGTTTATTTAATTATAATTCACAGCTAAAACTGTAAAGTATAAAAATAAATAATGAGATTGGCTGCTAAGGAAAAATAATTAATATATAAATATATTGTATGTATAAATTAAAATAAATATCCTGTTATTCATCTGTCTAACTATTAATCTATAAAAGCTATTATTGCTCGCTCTTCTATAAGGCAGAGGTTGGCCTTCTAACAGAGTCATCGACAGGAAGTAAACAGTTGACTGGTTCATAAAATCGGGGAAAAGCACAATAATCCATATTCCGAGCATTATACCAAACAAAGCAAAATCCACCGCTTGATTTTTTAGACTAAAAAACCTAAAAAATTAATTTTTAAGTTTTTTGTGCCGTTATAAGGAATCAAGTATCTGCGTAACCAGTTGAACACGCCATTTTAAACAAATGTTGACATACCCATAGAATTCACGTATCAATTTAGGCAACGCAATAATTTAACTGATGAGAAACTGAAAAATTATGTTCTATTCAACCCGTCTACTAAGCCTACTACTTAACGCATCTCTCTTGCGCGGTATGTTGGTGGACGGAAATCAGAACTGATTCAGCCATCAAGATTAACAAGCCCGCGCAAATGCGCGGGTTTTTTTTTACCCGCAAAGCGCAAATGTAAACACGACAAGGAATATCCAATGAGCCAGCAAGTCATTATTTTCGACACAACATTGCGTGACGGTGAACAAGCATTGCAAGCCAGCCTGAGTGTAAAAGAGAAGCTGCAAATCGCGCTGGCACTGGAAAGAATGGGTGTCGATATAATGGAAGTCGGTTTCCCGGTTTCCTCTCCTGGCGATTTTGAGTCAGTGCGCACTATTGCTCAGCAAGTTAAAAATAGCCGTGTTTGTGCTTTGGCACGCTGCGTCGACAAAGATATTGATGTGGCTGCTGAAGCTTTGCGCATCGCCGAAGCATTCCGTATTCATGTGTTCTTGGCGACCTCCACTTTACATATCGAATCCAAATTAAAGCGCTCGTTTGAGGATGTGTTGGCAATGGCCGTGCATTCCGTGAAACGCGCGCGTAACTATACCAATGACGTAGAATTTTCTTGTGAAGATGCCGGTCGCACGCCGATTGATAACTTGTGCCGCATCGTAGAAGCGGCGATCAATGCCGGTGCCACAACCATCAACATCCCTGATACCGTCGGTTACACCACGCCATATCAGTTCGGTGGAATCATCACTGACTTGTATGAGCGAGTACCAAACATTGATAAAGCCATTATCTCAGTCCATTGCCATGACGATTTGGGCATGTCGGTCGCCAACTCCATTACCGCCGTACAAGCCGGGGCTCGTCAGGTTGAAGGGACGATTAATGGCTTAGGTGAGCGCGCCGGTAACTGCTCACTGGAAGAAGTGATCATGGCAATCAAAGTGCGCGAAAACATGTTGGGCGTACATACCAACATTAATCATCAGGAGATTTACCGCACCAGCCAATTGGTCAGTAAATTATGCAATATGCCAATACCGGCTAATAAAGCCATTGTTGGTAGCAATGCTTTCGCCCACTCATCCGGTATTCATCAGGATGGCGTACTGAAAAATCGCGAAAACTACGAAATCATGACCCCTGAATCTATCGGCCTGAAAGGGGTGCAGTTGAACCTGACTTCACGCTCTGGCCGTGCGGCAGTCAAACACCGCATGGAAGAAATGGGTTATCAAGATAAAGATTACAATCTGGATTCCCTGTACGACGCATTCTTGAAGCTGGCGGATAAAAAAGGCCAAGTCTTCGACTATGACTTGGAAGCATTGGCTTTCATTAATAAGCAGCAGGAAGAGCCGGAGCATTACCGTTTGGACTACTTCAGTGTCCAATCTGGTTCCAGTGTCATGGCAACCGCATCAGTCAAATTGGTGTGTGGTGAAGAAATTAAATCAGAAGCGGCCACAGGTAATGGCCCGGTTGATGCGGTGTATCAAGCAATCAACCGCATTACCGACTACCCAATTGAACTGGTGAAATATCAACTGTCTGCCAATGGTCAGGGTAAAGACGCATTGGGTCAGGTTGATATCGTGGTTGACCATAAAGGCCGCCGTTTTCATGGTGTCGGTCTGGCAACTGATATTGTCGAGTCATCAGCCAAAGCATTGGTTAACGTATTAAATAACATCTGGCGCGCTCATCAGGTAGAAATCGAGAAGCAGCGTCTGCAACAAAATAATCAGGAAATGGTGTGAACATGACTAAGACTTATCATATTGCCGTTTTACCCGGAGACGGTATTGGTCCTGAAGTAATGACTCAGGCCAATAAAGTATTGGATGCTGTTCGTCAGCGCTTCGGTATCAAGATTTCAACCAGTGCTTATGATGTGGGTGGCGCGGCTATCGACCGTCACGGCAGCCCATTACCGCCAGCAACCGTCAGCGGGTGTGAGCAAGCTGACGCCATTTTGTTCGGCTCGGTGGGCGGCCCCAAATGGGAGCATTTGCCACCGGCGGAACAACCTGAACGTGGTGCCTTGCTGCCATTACGCAAACACTTCAAATTATTCAGTAACTTGCGCCCTGCTCGTTTGTATCAAGGGTTAGAAGATTTTTGCCCATTGCGCAGTGATATCGCCGCCAAAGGTTTCGATATTCTGTGTGTGCGTGAATTAACTGGCGGTATCTATTTCGGTCAACCCAAAGGCCGTGAAGGCCAGGGCATGCACGAACGTGCATTTGATACCGAAGTTTATCATCGCTTTGAAATTGAACGCATCGCCCGCATTGCCTTTGAATCTGCTCGCAAGCGCCGTGGTAAGGTTACATCAATTGATAAAGCCAATGTGTTGCAGAGCTCTATTCTGTGGCGTGAAGTGGTTACCGCCATTGCAGCGGATTATCCTGATGTCGCGTTGTCCCATATGTATATCGACAACGCCACCATGCAGTTAATTAAAGACCCTTCCCAGTTCGACGTTTTGCTGTGTTCTAACTTGTTTGGCGACATTTTGTCTGATGAGTGCGCCATGATCACCGGCTCCATGGGGATGTTGCCGTCAGCCAGTCTGAATGAGCAAGGTTTCGGTTTATATGAACCCGCGGGTGGCTCAGCCCCTGATATCGCGGGTAAAAACATTGCCAACCCCATTGCCCAAATTCTCTCTTTGGCCCTGCTGTTGCGTTTCAGTTTAGGTAAAGACGATGCTGCCGATGCGATTGAAAATGCGATTAATCAGGCATTGGAACAAGGCTATCGCACAGCGGATTTAGCGGGTGATGGCAAAGCCATCGGCACCAACGAAATGGGCGATATCATCGCTAAATTTGTGGCTGAGGGGGTTTAAGATGGGCAAGACCTTATATCAAAACAAGACTTTATATCAAAAACTGTATGATGCGCATATTGTTCACGAAGCGCCGAATGAAACCCCATTGTTGTATATCGACCGCCACTTGGTGCATGAAGTGACGTCACCACAGGCCTTTGATGGCTTGCGGGCCATGGGCCGTCCGGTACGTCAGCCGGGCAAAACTTTTGCCACCATGGACCACAACGTTTCAACACAAACTAAAGACATCAATGCCAGCGGCGAAATGGCCCGCATTCAGATGCAAGAGTTGATCAAAAACTGTGCTGAGTTCGGCGTATCCTTATATGACCTGAACCATCCATTCCAGGGCATCGTACACGTCATTGGCCCAGAGCAGGGTATGACCTTGCCGGGCATGACTATCGTGTGTGGCGACTCCCATACTGCGACTCACGGCGCATTTGGCTCATTGGCATTTGGTATCGGCACCTCAGAAGTTGAGCACGTGCTGGCCACCCAGACCCTGAAACAGGGTCGGGCCAAGACCATGAAAATTGAAGTGAATGGTGATGTCGGCCCAGGCATTACTGCCAAAGATATCGTGTTAGCCATTATCGGTAAAACCGGCAGCGCTGGCGGTACCGGCCATGTAGTGGAATTCTGTGGTAGCGCCATTGAAGCGCTGAGCATGGAAGGCCGCATGACATTATGTAATATGGCTATCGAAATGGGTGCTAAAGCAGGTTTAGTGGCACCGGACGACACCACATTTAACTATCTGAAAGGCCGTCAATTTGCCCCGACTGGCGAGCAATGGGAACAAGGCGTTGCCTACTGGCGTAGTTTGAAAACTGATGCTGATGCCAAATTTGATACCGTGGTGACCTTAAATGCTGCGGATATCGCGCCACAAGTCACTTGGGGTACCAATCCTGGGCAAGTGATCGCGGTTAATCAAATTATTCCAGCCCCTGAATCCTTCAGTGATCCGGTCGAGCGCGCATCAGCAGAAAAAGCCTTGGCTTATATGGACTTACGACCTGGTATCAAGTTGACCGAAGTGGCAATTGATAAAGTGTTTATCGGCTCTTGCACCAACTCGCGCATTGAGGATTTACGTGCGGCGGCGGCGGTGGCACAAGGGCGTAAAGTTGCCAGCGGCGTGCAGGCGATTGTGGTTCCCGGCTCTGGCCCGGTGAAAGCGCAAGCCGAAGCGGAAGGTTTGGATAAAATCTTTATCGAAGCCGGTTTTGAGTGGCGCTTGCCGGGTTGCTCTATGTGCCTGGCGATGAATAACGACCGCCTGGAACCCGGCGAGCGTTGTGCTTCCACCAGCAACCGTAACTTTGAAGGGCGTCAGGGCCGTGGGGGTCGTACCCATTTAGTTAGCCCGGCAATGGCTGCCGCTGCTGCTGTCAGTGGTCATTTTGCTGATGTTCGCGATTTATCTGCCGCCACCCACTAACTGGAGACACCACCATGGCAAAATTTATTCAACACGTTGGTTTGGTCGCTCCGTTGGATGCGGCGAATGTCGATACTGACGCGATTATCCCAAAACAGTTTTTGCAGAAAGTCACCCGCACTGGCTTTGGTCAGCACCTGTTTAATGACTGGCGCTTTCTCGACGATGCCGGCAAAGTGCCAAACCCTGAATTTGTGCTGAATCAACCTCGCTATCAGGGCGCGACCATTTTGTTAGCACGCGAGAACTTCGGCTGTGGTTCATCCCGCGAGCATGCGCCTTGGGCTTTGACCGATTTTGGTTTTAAAGTGGTTATTGCGCCAAGCTTTGCCGATATTTTTTATGGCAACTCGTTTAATAACCAGTTATTACCGGTAACATTAAACGAAGCGGATATTGATACTTTATTCCAGTTGGTTAAAGAGAATGAAGGCATCGAGTTTATTGTCGATTTGGAAAAACAAACCGTTAATGCCGGTGGCAAAAGTTATTCTTTCGAAATCGATAGCTTCCGTCGCCATTGCATGATTAACGGTTTAGACAGTATTGGCTTGACGTTACAACACGAAAGTAATATTTCAGCCTACGAAAAACAACAACCCGAGTTTCTACGTTAATTATTTTTAAGGTTGGCGATATTACGCTAACCCATTATGTGAGTATATTGTTGGTGTCAGAGCTCATCCTGACCCAACAATTAAAACCCACCTAGAATATTAATCAAATATATATCCCATTATCTTTATTCCATCACTTAAAAAACAAAATCCCAGCACAATCAATCTGTTATATAACAGAGCGGTAAGCCATTAGTTTACATACATATTAATCATTCTAATATAGTTAATATTGATTGTAATTTGTGCTGACGGTCACTTTTTATTTCTTAAACAACGCTATGCTGTCAACTCACCATCCACACCTAGAGGGCGCCTTATGACACGCATTGCCTTGCGTTATGAAGCACGCATCTCCGGCGATAGCCGAGCCTGGTTTAATATAGATTACCGCCTCGCCAACGATTTCCCACGCTAGTTTCCTGCTGCTTATTCAGCTTCGGCTGAAACACTCATCTGTTTTATTTTTATTGCCATCATGGGCAATACGAACTGTTATTTCTTATTTTAACGGTTCTTATTATCCACGGCATAACTATACCCAAAAAATAATATTTGGAGTAATAAGCCATGAAACGCATTCCTGAACCCTTCCGTATTAAAATGGTAGAAAATATTCGGATGACCAGCCGGGAGGATCGCGAGAAAGCATTAATTGAGGCAGGTTATAACCCATTCTTACTGCCTAGCGAAGATGTCTATATTGATTTACTGACTGACTCAGGTACCGGTGCCATGAGTGACCGTCAGTGGGCCGGATTAATGATGGGCGATGAGGCTTACGCCGGTTCGCGTAACTATTATCACCTGTGCGACCAAGTCAAAAAACTGATTGGCTACCCATTTACTATCCCGACCCACCAAGGCCGTGGTGCTGAGCAGATCCTGTTCCCTTGCCTGATTGCGAAAAAACAAAAAGCAGGTGGTGGTAAGAAGCCGGTATTTATTTCCAACTTCCACTTTGATACCACTGCCGCCCACGTCGAGATGAATGGCGCAAAAGCCATTAACGTAGTCACGCCAAAAGCCTTTGATACCGTCTCTTATTATGACTGGAAAGGGGATTTCGACTTAGATCAGCTGAAGGCCACCATTGCTGAGCATGGTGCCGAAAACGTGGTGTCTATTATTACCACCGTCACCTGTAATAGCTCCGGCGGTCAGCCGATTTCAATGAGTAATATGCGCGAAGTGTATCGTATCGCTCAGCAGCATAATATTCCGGTGGTCATTGACTCAGCCCGCTTCTGCGAAAACGCCTGGTTTATTAAGCAACGTGAAGCGGGTTATGGCGATAAGTCGATCAAAGAGATCATTCTGGAGATGTACCAGTATGGCGACATGCTGACCATGTCAGCCAAAAAAGACCCGATGGTTAACATTGGCGGTTTGTGTTGTTTCCGTACCGATGAAGACCTGTTTAACGACGTTCGCATCCGTTGTGTCCCCATGGAAGGTTTTGTAACTTATGGTGGTCTGGCTGGTCGCGATATGGAAGCGCTGGCAATCGGGCTGGAAGAAGGGATGAATGAAGACTTCCTGACTTATCGTATCGGCCAAGTAGAGTATCTGGGTGAACGTCTGCGTGCAGGGGGCATTCCTATTCAATACCCTACCGGCGGCCACGCGGTGTTTGTTGATGCCAAACTTTTGCTGCCGCATATTCCAGCGGAGCAGTTCCCGGCACAAGCGCTTAACAATGCGCTATATCTGGAAGCAGGTATCCGCAGTGTTGAAATCGGTTCATTGCTATTAGGTCGAGATCCAGAAACCGGCAAACAAAAACCATCACCATTGGAACTGCTGCGCCTGACCATCCCGCGCCGGGTCTACACCAATGACCACATGGACTATATCGCCGATGCCCTGATTTCACTTAAATCACGGGCCGAGGAAATCAAAGGCCTCACCTTCACCTACGAACCTCCGGTTCTGCGCCACTTTGTTGCCCGATTAAAACCAATCGAATAAACGGCAACCGCGACTCTAAGAGCACGCCCCCTGCCGCACCGGCAGGGGGAATACCGCTACCAAATCGCTACCTCTATAAGTGGTAAAACCACACGAGGACACCCTACTATGGCCCAAACTACACTAGAAGATCAGGTCACAGCCGCAAAAATTAAAAATCCTTCTCTGCTCGGTGGTGCAATGATTATTGCCGGCACTATCGTCGGCGCAGGGATGTTTTCATTACCCGTTGTCATGTCAGGGATCTGGTTTTATTGGTCTATTGCTGTTCTGGTTTTTACCTGGTTTTGTATGCTTCATTCAGGATTAATGATCCTCGAAGCCAACCTCAACTATCACACCGGGGCCAGTTTCGACACCATCACCAAAGATTTACTGGGTAACGGCTGGAATATCGTCAATGGCCTGACTGTCGCCTTTGTGCTCTATATTCTGACTTACGCCTATATCTCTGCCAGCGGCTCGGTGATTCAACATACCCTGCGCGGAATGGGGATAGACTTCCCGGCTCGGCTCGGCGGTCTGTTCTTTGCATTATTCGTCGCTTTTATTGTTTGGCTCAGTACCACCGCAGTAAGCCGAATGACCACCATCGTGCTGGGCGCCAAAATCCTCACCTTCTTTATGACCTTTGGTGGGCTGTTGGGGCACGTCGAGCCGGTGAAGTTGTTCAATCTGAGCGAAGCCAATCCCAGCTACCTGCCGTACCTGCTGATGACTCTGCCATTTTGTCTGGCCTCATTTGGTTATCACGGTAACGTCCCTAGCCTGATGAAGTATTACGGCAAGAATCCCCGCCGTATCCGCAACTGTCTACTGATTGGTACTCTGCTCGCCCTGACGCTCTATATCATCTGGTTGGTCGGCACGATGGGGAATATTCCGCGACCACAATTTCGCGAAATAGCCAGTCAGGGCGGGAATATTGATGTGCTGGTGAGTGCCTTGGGCGGGATCTTACAAAGCTCGTCGATGGATCTGCTGCTGACGGTATTCTCAAACTTCGCCGTCGCCAGTTCATTCTTGGGCGTGACATTGGGATTATTTGATTATCTTGCTGATTTATTTAAATTTGACGACAGCCGCTTAGGCCGTGGGAAAACAGCCGTCATTACATTCTTGCCGCCGATATTGGGTGGGCTGATATATCCAGATGGTTTTATTTACGCCATCGGCTATGCCGGGCTGGCTGCCACGGTGTGGGCCGCCATTGTACCAGCACTGTTGGCCCGAGCTTCCCGTAAGCGCTTTGGTAGCCCACTGTATCGCGTATGGGGCGGCACTCCATTGATTGTATTGATTTTACTGTTTGGGGCGATTAATGCCATCGCCCATATTCTGTCCAGCTTAAACCTGCTGCCGACCTATTAAAGTCCGATAACCAGCGCCCCGCGGGGCGCTAAGCTTCTCTTACCCGCGCACAAATGATGAGAGAGAGAATTGCCAGAATCATTGCCATCACATAGACCGAATTGTGCCCCCAAGTCTCCGTCAATACCCCTTGTAGCACCCCAGCCAAAATCACCCCGGTAGAGATGCTATTGGTAAACAGAGTAGTAGCGGCACCCGCTCGGCCTGGCATTAAATCCTGAAAATAGAGCATACCAATACCGGCGACGATGCCGATAAAGATGGCATTAAAAATCTGTAATAGCATTAATGCAGATTTGAATTTAAACAGCACTAATCCGGTATAAAACAGCACGCCAGCCAGTACCGCGAATAGCATAATTTTGCGCTTACCAAAACGCCGAACCGAATAGCCCGCCAGTAGCATAATAGGGATTTCCAACCCTGCGGCGGTTCCCATCAATAATCCCGCCAACCGCTCAGGCAGCCCCAAACTTGCCGTAATATAGAGCGGCATATCAATGATATACATGGTATTGCATGTCCACATCAACATTGAGGCAATGAAGAGTAGCAAGACGTCTTTATCAGCAAATAAGCTGCCCTGAGCGACAGCTGGCGCATCCATCACCGGTTCCGCGCGCTGCACTGAGGGCAAAATAAACCACACCACCAAGGCACTGAGCACAAAAATACCGGCGGCGATGCAGAACATCAGGGTAAAGCCATAATTCAGCGCCAACATAAATGACAGCGGTGGGCCAATAACCCAAGCCAATGATAGCTGAGCACGCATAATCGAGCTGAACATCACCACTTCGCGGGCCGAGTTATCGGCATATTCACGCGCCAAGGCAAAAATCTGCGGCATTGCGGTGTTAGCCACTGAGGCGAGCAGCACACCCGCGGTGATTAATGTCAGGTAATCACGATTAAAAGCAAATAGCAGGCAGTTCCCCACCGCCATCAGATAGCAGACCAAAATCAGTTTGCGGCGATCACCCCGCAAATCTGAACGTTTTGCCAACACAAAACTGACGGTAATCCCGGCGATAGCATTGACAGTGTAAAACAGCCCTACCCACAGCGGGCGGACTTTCACTTCAGTGCTGAGAAATAGACTTAGCGTTGGCGCTTGTAAAGCCCCAGCAATACCGGAAAGAAAGGCCACCACAAAAAACGCGAGAAAAACCGGGTTAATACGACGGGAAAAGGTTAATGCAGATTTCATTCCAGGCTCCAACGCCAGAAACAGCTATGACTGGCCATGCTACAGAAGTACGTATACCCGTCATTTTTCGAGTCGCAGGGTTGTTGGCTGCCATCGTTCACCCAAGTCATTGAGTTATCTCAACTCCTTGAGTTCATTCAGTTGCCGCCTACCTGCAACTCGAAATATATTGGGTACATAAATTTATAAAAAGCCGAAAAGATTTCATATTAAAATAATTTCAGCCACTAACCGCCCTGTGGCGTTAAGTTCACAGAGTTTTACTCAAAGTCATTGGCGTCATAGCTAGGCAGCAAGCGAATAAATCCCGATGAGCTTACTCAAGTAAGTGATTCGGGTGAGTGAGTGCCGCTAACAACGCTGTGGCGTTAAGGACGCAGAGTAAATAGAAAAAAAGCCAGCGGAATATACTATCCCACTGGCTGGTGAAACACACCATTACTCAGAAATTTTAATACAGGTTTTCTCTCTACTACCGCAAGACTCACAACACTTAACTACATCAACTCAAACAGAAAATTACAGGGTATGTTCGGTTCGGGCGATAATATCGTCCTGCGCATCTGGCGATAGCGCGGTGAAGAAAGCCGAATAACCGGCGACCCTAACGACTAAGTCACGGTAACGATCTGGATGCTGCTTAGCATCAAGTAGGGTCTCGCGCGATACAATGTTGTACTGCACGTGCCAGCCCAGATACTCTTCAAAGAAGGTGCGCAACATCATCATCAGTTTTTCACGATCCCGCGGGTTATCCAGTGTCGATGGATTCAGCTTCTGATTGAGCAGCACGCCCCCCAGAATAGAGGCCGTCGGTAACTTCGACAGTGAGTTAAACACCGCCGTTGGCCCTAAATGGTCAGTGCCAGAAGCGGGACTTGCGCCCTCCGCCAATGGGCTGTGCGCTTTGCGGCCATCCGGTGTTGCCATGGTTGCCGCCCCAAAGGGAACGTTGGCAGAGATTGATGATGTCCCTGCGTAATAGGTGCCGCCGATAGGTCCACGACCAAATCGGGTATTGTGATATTGCTTCAATTCATCAATATAAGTCTGGTAAGCACGCACTAACAGTTGGTCAACATCATCAACATCATTGCCATATTTAGGTGCTGAATTAATTAGATGTTGGCGCAGTTGCTCGCCATTCAGACCGGCAAAATCATTGGCTAATGCGGTAGCCAGCTGCTGCTGACCAATCAGTTGTTGCTCAAAGACCAACTTGCGCACCGCCGCCAAACTGTTCCCCAAGTTAGCAATCCCAACTTGCAAACCAGAAACCCAGTCATAGCGCGCGCCCCCCTGTTTGATACTTTTGCCGCGCTCAATGCAGTCATCCACCAGCGCGGAACAGACGATATCGTGGGCGTTTTCTTCCAATACGGTATCTACTACACACTCGATTTCGATGGATTTGCGGGTGTAATAACGAATCTGTTCATCCCATTGCGCCATCACTTGAGAGAAATCAGCGAAGTTCCCCTTCGACAGTCCCTGCTCCTGTGGCAAGAATACCTGCCCGGAGGTGGCATCACGGCCTTGCTCCAAGGCCGCCAACATCACTCTGGCAAAGTTAATGAAACTCATGCCCGTACAGCGATAACCCCATTTGCCGCCGACAGCGGTTTCAATGCAACCAATTGCCGCATAATCGTAAGCATCTTGTGGCTCGACACCCAACTTGATGAATTCAGGAATAACAATTTCGTCATTGTTAAAGGCTGGCATACCAAAGCCACAGCGAATCACTTGTACACAAGCATCAAGGAAGTCATCGCTGATACCCGCATGGTAGCGAACACTGAGGTTAGGCTGAGTTGATCTTAAGCGCCCGCAGGATTCCAGCACGGCATAAGAGAGCGGGTTGACAGCGTCGATGGCCTTGCCCTGCACCAGTTTTTGCCCACCAATAGTGACGTTTTGATAAAGCGGGCTACCCGCCGAAGCTTTGGAGTGCGAGCCAGAGCGGATTTTGTTCACTTCTAGCAGTTTCAGCCAGCAGCTATGCAGCATCTCAATCGCTTTCTCGCGACTCAGGGTGTTTTCCAGCTCAACATCGCGGCGATACCACGGATACAAATACTGATCCAGACGGCCAAATGAAACTGAATGGCCATTGGATTCAATTTGCAAAATTAGCTGAATGAAATAGCACAGTTGCAAAGCTTGCCAGAAAGTCTGTGGTGGCTGATGCGCAATTAAATCGCAGTTCGCGGCGATAGTTTGCAACTCAATCCGCCGCCATTCGCGGGTTTCTTCTGCGGCCATTTGCCGGGCAACTGCTGCATAGCGCTCAATATGTTCGCTCAGTGCCGCCAACGAAATATCAATCGCTTTCAGGAATTGTTCTTTATGCAGATCACTCCAGTCTGTCAGTTGCAGACGGGAGCGGCGACGGGTCACTTTAGCGCGTAAGCCATCCAACCCTTTTTCCAGCAATAACGGGAAGTTAACCGCTAAATGCGCATCACCGGAGGTCATATTGCCTTCCGCTTTGATGATACCGGTTGCCAGCAGCGCTTTTTGTTCATCGGTGAACATGCCATAGCAGCGATCTTGCACGGTTTGACCGCGCCACCACGGGCACAGCTGGTGCAATACTGCTTTATCTTGCTCGCTGACCGAGAACCCTGCGCCGGGGCGATCGGCTAATTCGTCAATCTCATTTTCTATCCAACTGACGGTATACTCAGGGAAAATCGGCGCGGCGCGTAATTGACTAGCCTGATTACCAATAATCAGCTCATCATTCTTAATCCATACCGTGCGTTGCTGTAAGTGATGAGCTAGCGCCAGCGCGCGCCGGACGGGTAAGGGTTTATCCAGATGCTGTTGATAAGCTTCGGTATAATGCTGCGCTCGCTCAGTACAAACTGGCGGTTTCACAATATGAATGAGTGCGTTTTTATGCTGTTTTGTCCGTTCGCTTAAGGTTACCAAATCGAGAGTGGTCATTGCGTCATCCTCTTAAAATTGCGGTAAGGCCCTTGTCACGGGCATAACTTTCCGCGAAGGCCAGCAGATCAGGAGAGTCTAAAGGGGTACTGGCTGCCAGATAGGCTTCACCCAGCAGTGAATATTTATTGATGCCCAGAGTGTGATAAGGCAAAAAATGAATCTCTTTCACACCAATTTCATCGGCGGCAAAATCAACAATCCCTTGCACCGAGTGGTTATCAGCATTGAAATCTGGGATTAGCGGCACCCGTACCGTGATATTGGTGCCTGCGGCAGCTAACTTGCGAAAGTTATCCATGACGCGTTTGGCTGAACCGCCGGTCCACTGCTGAAAACGGCGCTCATCGGTATGTTTTAAGTCCGCCAGCATCAAATCAAGCCAAGGTAATGAGGGGGCGATATAGCGCCACGGCGTATGCAGGCAAGACTCAACCGCAGTATGGATGCCAAGCTGATGGCAACGCTGCAATAATTCAGCGGCTACTGCGGGTTGCATAAAAGGTTCGCCGCCGGACAACGTCACGCCGCCGCCACTACGCCGATAAAATGGCAAGTCGCGCAGTAATGTATCCATGGTGGCATCAATATCAATCGGGCTGCCGCACTGCATCAAAGCTCCGCTAGGGCAGCTAACCGCCAGCGCCTGAATATCATCTTCGGCTAATAATTGGCGATGAATAACAATTTGATCATCAACACGCTGAATAGCTTGCGGGCAAGCTTGATGGCATAAATCACAACCGGATAAGCAAAGGCGGGGATCAAATAGCACCTCAGGTTGGCGTGAGCGGCTCTCTGGGTTTTGGCACCAGCGACAGCTTAACGAACAGCCTTTTAGGAAAACCACACTACGAATACCGGGGCCGTCATGAGTGGAATAACGCTGTAAATTAAAAATCATCTTACCCCTCCCATTAGCTGTGACTGCGCTGGCATCGCGGTGACTATTCGCTTTCATTGGCAACCAGTATCTGCGTAATATAGGGAAAGAAAAATTGATGAAATTTGCTGCGGAGTTCCTCTTTTATGTCTGCCTCGCGCTTGCAACAACAGTTTATTCGCCTCTGGCAACGTTTTAATGGCCAACACACAGAAACTACCTTGCAAGAA
The DNA here is from genome assembly GCF_902170305.1 of Yersinia alsatica. Lineage (GTDB taxonomy): Bacteria > Pseudomonadota > Gammaproteobacteria > Enterobacterales > Enterobacteriaceae > Yersinia > Yersinia alsatica. The sequence continues at coordinate 300,539 of NZ_CABHWW010000033.1, forward strand.
CTGGCCGAAGTGCTTTGTTGCTCGCGCCGCCATGTCCGCTCCCTGCTAGGCAGCATGCAACAAGAGGGCTGGTTGAGCTGGCAAGCGGAAGCTGGCCGAGGTAAGCGCTCACAACTAACTTTCCTCTATTCCGGGTTGGCACTGCAACAGCAGCGGGCCGAAGAGTTACTGGAACAAGACCATATTGACCAATTAGTACAGCTGGTTGGGGATAAAAAAGCGGTGCGCCAAATGCTGCTATCCCAGCTAGGGCGCAGCTTTCGGCAAGGTAAACATATTCTGCGGGTGCTCTATTATCGTCCGTTACAAAACCTATTACCCGGTACCGCACTGCGCCGCTCAGAAACCCATATGGTGCGGCAGATTTTTAATGGCCTCACCCGGATAAATGAGGAAAATGGGGAACTGGAGCCGGACTTATCTCATCACTGGCAGGCCATTAGCCCTTTGCATTGGCGCTTTTATTTGCGCCCCGCGATTCATTTTCACCATGGCCGTGAACTGGACATGAATGATGTGATAACCAGTCTGACGCGATTAATTCCGCAGCCCCTGTTTTCGCATATTACGGCGGTGCGCTCACCAACGCCCTATGTGCTTGATGTGCATCTCAGTACTCCAGATTATTGGTTGCCGTGGTTGCTAGGCAGTGCGCACGCCATGATCTTGCCGCAAGAGTGGGAAAATCAGCCGGATTTTCGTCGGCATCCGATTGGGACTGGCCCTTATTCCGTGATTCGGAATCACCATAGCCAATTGAAAATTCAGGCTTTCGATAACTATTTTGGCTTTCGGGCACTAATTGACGAGGTCAATATCTGGGTGCTGCCCGATCTGTCTGACGAGCTGATTTACACCGGTGTCCAGTTGCAGGCTGATGACACCAGTAAAAATGAGCTGGAAAGCCGGTTGGAAGAAGGCTGCTATTTTTTGTTATTTGACCAGCGATCGCCCCAGACCTGTCATCCAGAGATCCGTCGCTGGCTATGTGAATTGATCACCCCAGTGGCCCTACTCAGCTTTGCCGATCCCTTTTATCAACGTTACTGGTCACCCGCTTATGGCATGTTACCGCGCTGGCATCACAACCGGCTCACGGCACTGGAGCCGAAACCCGCCGGGCTAACTGAACTGACACTGACTTTTTACAGTGATCATTCTGAATTTGATGCCATCAGCCAGACATTAACCCAGTTGCTGGCGGCCCATGGTGTCACCTTAAAAATACAGGTACTGGATTACACTCAGTGGTATCAGGGTGATGCACAGAGTGATATCTGGCTTGGCAGCGCAAACTTCTATCTGCCGCTGGAGTTTTCCCTGTTTGCTACCCTGTATGAACTGCCGCTGCTACAATATTGTTTGGATGAAGAGCTGCATCAAGATGTTGAATTATGGCGAAATAATACATTGCCAATGGCCGATTGGAGTCAAAAATTGGTCAGCCAAAATCAATTCCACCCGCTGTTCCATCACTGGCTAGAATTATATGGGCAGCACAGTATGCGCGGGGTGCGCATGAATACTCTCGGCTGGTTTGATTTCAAATCGGCTTGGTTTACGCCTCCCGAGGGATAAAGCCACTTTCACCCGTCCAGATTAATCTCTACAATAGCGCCGTCTCAACGGGGTGCAAGAATATCGCTAGCCAGGTTTAACCTAGTGTCGCAAGTGTTAAAAACATAGCGAGCCGGGTTCAAACAGTGGCGGACAGCACACAGAAACCGGAGCGTACACATGACCTTGTAAATCATGACTACGTGAAGATTTCGAGTACTGCCCAACACTGTATCAACCGCGGCGCAGCACGTTTTTGCTGAGAGCAAACCCGTCGAACCTGATCCGGTTAACACCGGCGGAGGGATTTGAGAAAGATAACACCGCGCCCCCACGGATACGGCTGTTAGCTACCGCCTCAGATACCTTTGCCACCTTTATTCTTAAGGAGTGCAAAGTGTTTAAACGCATTATTCCCTGCTTGTTCTTGCTGTCCGCGGCCGCTGTTGCTGCTGATAAACCAACCCTGACGGTCTACACCTATGACTCCTTCGCTGCCGACTGGGGGCCAGGGCCGGCAATTAAAAAAGCCTTTGAAGCCGAGTGCGATTGCCAACTTAAATTTGTGGCGTTAGAAGATGGCGTATCACTGCTAAACCGCCTGCGAATGGAAGGGAAAAACAGTCAGGCCGATGTGATTTTAGGCTTAGATAACAATCTGGTACAGGCCGCAGAGCAAACCGGTCTATTCGCTCCAAGTCAGGTGGACACCAGCCACCTCACCTTGCCGGAAAAGTGGCAGAATAAAACTTTCGTCCCTTATGATTATGGCTATTTTGCCTTTGTGTATAACAAAGACAAATTGAAGAACCCGCCAAAAAGCTTACAAGAATTGGTCGACAGCAAAGAGCCGTGGAAAATAATTTATCAAGACCCGCGCACCAGTACTCCCGGCCTTGGCTTAATGCTGTGGATGCAAAAAGTGTATGGCGATAAAGCCCCACAAGCATGGCAACAATTGGCCAAGAAAACCGTCACCGTCACCAAAGGCTGGAGTGAGGCTTACGGTCTGTTCCTGAAAGGTGAAGGGGACTTGGTGCTGAGCTACACCACCTCTCCGGCTTACCATCTGATCGAAGAGAAGAAAAGCAACTATGCCGCCGCTGATTTTAGTGAAGGTCACTATCTGCAAGTTGAAGTCGCCGGTCAGGTTGCCTCCAGCAAACAGCCAGAACTGGCGCAGCGCTTTATGCAATTTATTGTCACGCCTGCCTTCCAAGACCATATTCCAACCGGCAACTGGATGTATCCGGTGATCAAAATGACGCTACCGGCCGGATTTGACACACTCACAGTGCCACAAAAAGCATTGCAATTTGATGCTAAAGAAGTGGCTGATCATCGCGCAAAATGGATTCAGGCATGGCAATCCGCCGTCAGCCGCTAATCCCCACATGGTTGTGGCCGGGGCTATTGGCTGCCGGACTGATAGTCGGTGTCGCGCTGCTGGCGTTCACCGCTATCTGGCGCCATGCCCCGGCAGCAGACTGGCACAGTATCTGGCAGGATAGCTATCTGTGGCATGTGATCCGCTTTACCTTCTGGCAGGCGTTTCTCTCTGCATTGCTGTCGGTAACGCCGGCGATTTTTCTCGCCCGCGCCTTATATCGCCGCCGTTTTCTCGGCCGCCAATTGATGCTGCGATTATGCGCGATGACCTTGGTGCTCCCGGTGTTAGTCGCCATCTTTGGCATCCTGACGGTTTATGGCCGCCAAGGCTGGCTAGCGGGGTTATTTGGCTGGCTGGGAGTGGATTATCGCTTCTCACCTTATGGCTTACAGGGGATTTTGCTGGCACATATTTTCTTTAATATGCCACTGGCGACGCGCCTGTTATTGCAGTCATTGGAAAGCATTGCGGTGGAACAGCGCCAATTGGCCGCACAGTTGGGTATGAACGGCTGGCAGCATTTTCGCTTGGTCGAGTGGCCCTATCTTCGTCGCCAAATTCTGCCCACTGGCGCGCTGATTTTCATGCTCTGTTTTGCCAGTTTTGCCACCGTGCTATCTCTGGGGGGCGGGCCGCAAGCCACCACCATCGAGTTAGCTATTTATCAGGCGCTTAGCTATGACTATGATCTCGGTCGTGCCGCATTACTGGCACTGATCCAACTGGGCTGTTGCCTTGGATTGGTGGTGCTAAGCCAACGGCTCAGCTCAGTGCTGGCGGTGGGAAATACTCACGGGCAAATTTGGCGCAACCCGCAAGATAGCGCGTGGTCGCGCATCAGCGACACCCTGTTAATTGGGGCCGCATTATTATTGATGGTGCCGCCATTGCTGGCGGTTGTGATTGATGGCAGCAATAAAACTATACTGACGGTGTTGCAGCAACCCGCACTGTGGCAAGCTTTCTTCACCTCTCTGGTCATCGCCATTGGGGCCGGATTATTGTGTGTCATCTTGACCATGATGCTGCTGTGGAGTAGCCGGGAGCTAAAGCTGCGCCAACGTGCTGCTTACGGGCAAGCATTGGAAGTCAGTGGCATGGTGATTCTGGCGATGCCGGGTATTGTGTTGGCAACGGGCTTTTTCTTATTACTCAACGATACTTTTGGCTTGCCGCAATCCCCCTATGCGCTGGTGATTTTGACCAATGCACTGATGGCGGTACCCTATGCCTTGAAAGTGTTGGATAACCCAATGCGTGACTTGGCCGAGCGCTACACACCGCTGTGCTTGTCACTGGACATTCGTGGCTGGCACCGTTTACGCCATATTGAGTTAACTGCGCTGAAACGCCCGCTGGCTCAGGCGCTGGCTTTTGCCAGTGTTCTCTCCATCGGGGATTTTGGCGTCGTGGCGCTGTTTGGTAATGAACACTTCCGCACCTTGCCATTCTATCTTTATCAGCAGATAGGTTCTTATCGCAGTAACGATGGCGCAGTCACTGCCTTGCTGTTGCTGTTGCTCTGTTTCCTGCTGTTTACTCTTATTGAACGACTGCCGAGCCGCCATGCTAAAGCTTGAGAAAATTACCTACCTGTACGACCACTTGCCAATGCGTTTTGATTTGCGCGTTCAACCCGGCGAGCGAGTGGCGATCCTCGGCCCCAGTGGCGCAGGCAAAAGTACCCTGCTGAGTTTGATTGCCGGTTTTTTGCTGCCGGTCAGTGGCCGAATGCTGCTGAACAATCAAGACCACACTCACACTGCGCCCGCCCAAAGGCCGGTATCTATGCTGTTTCAGGAAAATAATCTGTTCTCGCATTTAACTGTCGAACAAAATATTGGGCTGGGTTTACATCCGGGGCTGAAACTCAATCATGAGCAAAAGTTATTGTTACGCCAAATTGCTCAACAAGTGGGATTGGAAGAGTGCCTCGAGCGACTACCGGCTCAGCTCTCCGGTGGTCAACGCCAACGAGCAGCACTGGCGCGTTGCCTGGTGCGCAGCCAGCCTATTTTGCTGCTGGATGAGCCGTTTTCCGCGCTGGATCCGGCTCTGCGCAATGAAATGCTGCAATTAGTTGACCAAGTTTGCACTCAGCGCCAGCTGACGTTATTGATGGTGTCGCATAATCTGGATGATGCCGCCCGTATCGCCGAGCGCACCTTATTGGTGGTCGACGGCCGCATTTACTACGACGGCGCAACACAGGCGCTGGTGAGCGGCAGTGCCCCAGAAGCCAGCGTGCTGGGGATTGCCACACATCATTAGTTGTTGAATAGTGAGCGCAGCTAACACCCCTGCGGCGTCAAAGACGAAGGATATTTATCCGGCCAGAACCTTCCACAACAGATGCCGATACACCGGCATAATTGGCTGCATATGTAGCCACACAAAGCTGGCGATAGCGGCGGCGATAGCCAAGAGAGTCACCCAACGCAAACGGGGCAGAGGCAGCCATTTGCTCAGGCGGTCCGGGCTACGTTTACCAAACCGCCACCAGCGCCATGACAGCCACAATGCCAGCCAAATCAGCACCACAACCACGAATAATAGCCACTTAAACATATAGCTGTTGGCACTGGGCGGGATATCAATTGCCACCCCAGCCAGTATGCCGGGGAAGAAATAGATTGGCGGCCATGTCAGGCAACCAATGATATTCGGTAGCGCGAATTTTACTGGCGGCAGGTTGAGCATCCCCGCCACCATCGGGACAATAGGCCGCGCCGGGCCAATAAAGCGCCCCAAAAGTACCGTTGCCATGCTGTGGTTGTGCAGCGCATGCTCGGTTTTATTCAGCATAGATTTATGTTTTTTCAGGAAAGACCAGCGGTGCAGCGGCTCTTTGAAGCGACGACCAATGAAATAAGAGATCCAATCCCCCATCAAACAGCCGACAGTCGCGGCGGCCCAAGCCGAGTAAAAGCCCACTTCCCCACTGCCAATCAGCGCGCCCACGCTGGTCATCATCACCGTGCCGGGCAATAACATGCCCACCAGCGCTAAAGATTCAAGAAAAGTGACTAACATGACGACAAATAGCGTGAAAGCCAGAGATTGTGTCAGTAAATGTAATAAATAGGCTTCCATAAATTTGTCCGTTAGTTAACAACTTGGTGGATTGTCTAGCCCACCGACAAATGAGTCAATCATCAATTAACCCCCGCCATCTGTGAAGTACAAGGATGTTAGCTGCGACCCCAATGACTTTAGCTAAAAAGCAGTTAATGGGAAAAACCATTAAAATAGACAATTACTGTATAAATAACCATAATAAAGATCTGAAATCTTCAGGCGTTATTGTTGCAGTCAGTTTGGATGCGGACAGCGCGCAGAAACCGTAGCGTACATAAGTACGTGAGGATTTCGAGCACTGCCCAAGTTCAAAATGACAAATAAAATAGCCTGTACCTAGTCTAATCGTTTTTTATTAAGGTCGTTTTGTGGGTCAAACCCGTCAGGGCTTCCTGCTAACTCGCCACTGGCGCGACACGCAGGCTGGCACCGAAGTTGAATTCTGGTTAGCAACCGATGAGGGGCCACAGCAAGTGAGGTTACCCCCTCAGCCCTCAGTGGCTTTTATCCCGGCCGAACAACGCCAACGGGCCGAAACCGTGCTGCGTAATGAACGCCGCTGGCAATTGCGCCCTCTTGAGCTAACCGACTTCCACCAACGCCCGGTTCTGGGGCTATATTGTAGCCAACATCGCCAATTAATCCGCCTGGAAAAGCTGCTCAGAGAAAGCGGCGTGAATGTCTATGAAGGTGATATTCGCCCGCCAGAACGTTTCCTGATGGAACGCTTTATTACCGCACCGGTATGGTTTAGTGGCGAAGAAAATGGTCATGGCCCGCTGCTTAATACCCAAATGAAACCTGCCGAGGAGTATCGCCCAGCCCTCAAACTGCTGTCGCTGGATATCGAAACCAGCGAGCATGGCGAACTTTATTGCATTGGTTTAGAAGGCTGTGGTCAGCGTCAGGTTTACATGCTCGGCCCGCCAAATGGCAGTTCGGCGGATGAAGCCGCACTGGACTTCAAACTGGAATATGTCGCCAGCCGCCCGCAACTATTAGAGAAATTGAATCAGTGGCTGGCAGAGCATGATCCTGATGCCATTATCGGCTGGAATCTGGTGCAGTTTGATTTACGCGTATTACAAAAACATGCTGATCGCTATCAGATCCCACTGCGCTTTGGTCGCGGCGGTAATCTGCTGGAGTGGCGTGAACATGGTTTTAAACAGGGGCACTTTTTTGCCTCCGCTGCGGGTCGGCTGATTATTGATGGCATTGAAGCACTCAAATCTGCCACCTGGAATTTCCCCTCATTTAGTCTGGAATCTGTCTCGCAGACCTTGCTGGGTGAAGGCAAAGCCAGCGATAGCCCCTACCAGCGGATGGACGAAATCAACCAGCGCTTCGCCCATGATAAACCGGCGCTGGCCCGCTATAACCTGAAAGATTGTGAACTGGTAACGCGGATTTTTGCCAAAACCGAGCTACTCAGCTTCTTGCTCGAGCGCTCAACAGTCACCGGGCTGGCGGCTGATCGCAGTGGCGGTTCCGTTGCCGCATTTACCCATCTTTATCTGCCACGGATGCACCGTATCGGCTATGTGGCACCTAATTTAGGCGAATTACCGGAAGAGCACAGCCCCGGCGGCTTTGTGATGGACTCCCAACCCGGTTTATATGACTCGGTGCTGGTGCTGGATTACAAAAGCCTCTATCCATCAATTATTCGCACCTTTTTGATTGATCCGGTCGGTTTAGTGGGGGGCATGTCCCAGCCGGATGAAAAGCATTCGGTACCCGGTTTTCGCGGCGCTTGGTTCTCACGCGACAAACATTGCTTACCTGCCATCGTCAACCAAATCTGGCAGGGGCGAGAAGCGGCTAAACGCCAGCAAAATAAGCCATTATCACAAGCATTAAAAATCATCATGAATGCCTTCTATGGCGTCTTGGGCTCCAGTGGCTGCCGATTTTTTGATCCCCGGCTGGCCTCATCAATTACCTTGCGCGGCCACGATATTATGCGCCAAACCCGTGAATTGATTGAAGCGCAGGGCTATCAGGTGATTTATGGCGATACCGACTCAACCTTTGTCTGGCTGAAAAGTGCCCATAGCGAGGAGCAAGCATCCCGCATTGGCAAAGCGCTGGTACAGCATGTCAATCAATGGTGGCAGGCGCATATTCGGCAAACCTATGATTTACCCTGTGCGCTGGAACTGGAGTTTGAAACCCATTATCGACGCTTTCTGATGCCCACCATTCGCGGGGCGGAGCAAGGCAGTAAAAAACGCTATGCCGGGCTGATTTCAACCCCAACTGGCGACCAGATGATATACAAAGGGCTGGAGACCGTTCGCACCGACTGGACGCCGCTGGCCCAGCAATTCCAGCGCGAGCTGTATTTGCGTATTTTCCAGCAGCAGCCTTATCAAGATTATGTGCGAGATTACGTGGCTCGCACCTTGAATGGTGAGTTAGATGAGCAGCTTATTTACCGCAAACGCCTGCGCCGACGGCTGGATGACTATCAGCGTAATGTCCCGCCACATGCCAGAGCCGCGCGTCTGGCAGATGAATACAACCGCAAGCTCGGCCGCCCGCTGCAATACCAGAATGGCGGCTGGATAAGCTATGTCATGACCACGGCTGGCCCCGAACCATTAGAAATCCGACAATCCCCTATTGATTACGATCACTACCTAACTCGCCAGTTACAACCGGTGGCAGACGCTATACTTCCCTTTATGCACGATGACTTTACAACACTGATAACCGGTCAGATGGGGTTATTTTAATCGTAATTGGGCTGTTTTAGGGGTGACGAAGCGCTCGCCTTCCATTACCATAGCGCCCTTGCCAAAATTCGCATCAATCACATTTACATAACCGACCCGAATTCTGTCTGCGAGTGCTTTTTCAGACAGACTCGTTAGCCACGCAGCTTGCGTGGACGGTAAACTATTGCCAGTAACTTGATTATTAATCTCTATAAGTGATTATTTACCAAAACATTATCTACAAAAGATTTTCTACCAATAACTGTCCAACAAAAAAATCGAGCCGATAATTTATGCCTTTTACACTTGGTCAACGCTGGATCAGCGACACAGAAAGCGAACTTGGATTGGGTACTGTCGTTGCCATTGACGTACGCATGGTCACCTTACTGTTTCCCGCAACCGGTGAAAACCGCCTTTACGCCAGAAATGACTCGCCAATCACCCGAGTAATGTTCAATCCGGGCGATACCATCACCAACCACGAAGGCTGGCAGCTGAAAGTGGAAGAAGTGACTCAAGAAAATGGGTTGATTACCTATATTGGGACCCGTTTAGATACTGAGGAAACCGGCGTTTCAATGCGTGAAGTTTTGCTCGATAGCAAACTGACTTTTAGCAAACCACAGGATCGGTTATTTGCCGGCCAGATCGATCGTATGGATCGTTTTGCCCTGCGTTTTCGTGCCCGTAAGTATCAGAGCGAGCAATTCCGCCTGCCATGGAGCGGGCTGCGCGGTATCCGTGCCAGCTTAATCCCACACCAATTGCATATCGCTTATGAAGTGGGCCAGCGCCATGCGCCACGTGTATTGCTGGCCGATGAAGTGGGCTTGGGTAAAACCATCGAAGCCGGGATGATAATCCACCAGCAACTGCTGGCTGGCCGCGCCGAGCGCGTACTGATTGTGGTACCGGAAAGCCTGCAACATCAGTGGCTGGTCGAGATGCTGCGCCGCTTTAACCTGCGTTTCTCGCTGTTTGATGACAGCCGTTATTCCGAAGCGCTGCTGGATAGCACCAATCCGTTTGAAACCGAACAAATGGTGATTTGCTCACTGGATTTCGTGCGCCGTAATAAGCAGCGCTTAGAACAGTTGGCTGATGCAGCTTGGGATCTGTTGGTGGTGGATGAAGCGCACCATCTGGCCTGGAGCGAAGAGGCACCAAGCCGCGAATACCAAGTTATTGAACAGTTGGCTGAACATATTCCCGGTGTCTTACTGTTGACGGCAACCCCAGAGCAATTAGGGCAACAGAGCCACTTTGCCCGCTTGCGTTTGCTGGACCCAGATCGCTTCCACGATTACGAAGAGTTCGTCAATGAACAGCAGAAATATCGCCCAATTGCTGATGCCGTAACACTGCTGCTGGGTGGTGAACGTTTAGCGGATGATAAGCTGAACCTGCTGGGTGAACTTATTAATGAGCAGGATATTGAGCCGCTGCTGAAAGCCGCGAATAGCCAAAGTGACGATAGCGAAGCGGCGCGCCAAGAGCTAGTGACCATGCTAATGGACAGACACGGTACCAGCCGTATCTTGTTCCGCAACACCCGTAATGGCGTGAAGGGTTTCCCGCATCGCGTCTTGCACCAGATAAAGTTGCCATTGCCGACGCAGTATCAAACAGCGATTAAAGTGTCCGGGATTATGGGCGCGAAGAAGACGCTGGAAGCGCGTGCCAAAGATATGCTTTATCCTGAGCAAATCTACCAAGAATTTGAGGGTGAAAACGCTACTTGGTGGAACTTCGACCCTCGCGTTGAGTGGCTGCTTAACTATCTGGTTGCTAATCGCGGTGAGAAAGTACTGGTTATCTGTGCGCAAGCCGCCACTGCTTTACAGCTTGAGCAAGTGCTACGTGAGCGCGAAGCTATCCGTGCGGCAGTGTTCCATGAAGGTTTGTCGCTGATTGAACGTGACCGCGCTGCTGCCTATTTTGCCTCTGAAGAAGATGGCGCACAGGTGTTGCTGTGTTCAGAAATCGGCTCTGAAGGGCGCAATTTCCAGTTTGCTTGCCAATTGGTGATGTTCGATTTGCCATTTAACCCGGACTTGCTGGAACAGCGTATTGGCCGTCTGGACCGAATCGGTCAGAACCGCGAAATTCAGATCATGGTGCCATATCTGGAAAATACCGCGCAGGCCATATTGGTGCGTTGGTACCACGAAGGTTTGGATGCTTTCGAGCACACCTGCCCGACGGGCCGCACCATTTATGATAGTGGCTATCAAGAGCTAATTGGTTATCTGGCGACCCCGAATGAACAGGAAGGCTTGGATGAATTTATCCACACCTGCCGTCAGCAGCATGAAGGGCTGAAACTTCAATTGGAACAGGGTCGTGACCGCCTGCTGGAAATGCATTCCAATGGTGGCGAACATGGGCAAGAGTTGGCACAAATCATTGCTGACCAAGACAATGACGTTAACTTGGTCAGTTTTGCGCTCAATCTGTTCGATATTGTGGGTATCAATCAAGAAGATCGCAGCGACAATTTGATTGTGCTGACGCCTTCTGACCATATGCTGGTACCGGACTTCCCGGGCTTACCACAGGATGGCTGCACAGTGACATTCGATCGCGAACAAGCTTTATCGCGAGAAGATGCTCAGTTTGTCAGTTGGGAGCACCCCATCATCCGCAATGGTTTGGATCTGATCTTGTCCGGTGATACTGGCAGCTGCGCTGTTTCTCTGTTGAAAAACAAAGCATTGCCTGTTGGTACTCTACTGGCTGAATTGGTCTATGTGGTAGAAGCTCAAGCGCCGAAACATCTGCAATTGACCCGCTTCTTGCCACCAACACCCGTGCGGATGCTGATGGATCGTAATGGCACTAATCTGGCGGCACAGGTTGAATTTGAAACTTTCAATCGTCAACTTAATGCAGTCAATCGCCATACTTCCAGCAAATTGGTCAATGCGGTTCAGCAAGAAGTTCACACCATGCTGCAGCAAGCAGAGGCGCTGGTTGAAGAACAAGCGCGCGTCTTGATTGAGGCGGCCAAGCATGAAGCTGACGATAAGCTGAGTACCGAACTGGCGCGTCTGGAAGCCCTAAAAGCGGTTAACCCCAATATTCGCGATGACGAAATAGAAACATTGGAGCACAATCGCAAAATGGTGCTGGAAAACTTGAATCAGGCGGGCTGGCGTTTAGATGCTATTCGTCTGGTGGTGGTTACACACCAGTAATTCTCTAGTGTCAGAAAGAGCCGAAATTATTCGGCTCTTTTATCCATTTTGATAAACGCAGTAAAACCAATTTGCTTAGCCCAGGCTGGCAGCCAACACCGCTGCGGCGTGAAAGATGAAGAAAACAGTAAAACCCAATAGATTTCGCGTTGCAGCAAGGCGGCAACTGAGCGAGTCCCCTAGAGCTTAGTTCACTAAGTGACTGGGGTGAGTGAAGGCAGCCAACACCGCTGCGGCGTGAAAGATGAAGGGGATGGAGCTATGATGGAACCTTACAACCCCCCACGCGACCCCTGGCTACACATCCTCTATCAGGATGAGCACATCATGGTGGTTAATAAACCTAGCGGATTACTTTCCGTACCGGGTCGCGCACCAGAAAATAAAGACAGCGTAATGACCCGCGTCCAAGCTGATTTTCCCCATGCTGAATCTGTACATCGGTTGGATATGGCGACCAGTGGCGTGATTGTGGTGGCGTTGACTAAAGCGGCCGAACGCGAACTGAAACGCCAATTTCGTGAACGCGAACCTAAAAAGTCTTATGTTGCACGAGTCTGGGGCCATCTGACGCAAGATGAAGGTTTGATCGACCTGCCGTTAATCTGCGATTGGCCTAATCGGCCAAAACAGAAAGTCTGTTATGAGACCGGAAAATCTTCACAAACTGAATATTTGGTCCTTTCACGCGATACTGACGGCAGCACGCGCGTGAAATTATCCCCTATTACCGGGCGTTCACATCAATTGCGGGTTCATATGCTGGCAATCGGCCACCCCATTCTGGGCGATAGATTCTATGCGCACCCAGAGGCTAAAGCGATGGCATCCCGCTTACAGCTACATGCGCAGGAATTATGTATCACTCATCCAGAATTTGGTACGGCAATGCATTTTAAATGTGACGCGCCTTTTTAATATTTATTAATCATAATGAGTCACCGCATCCTAAATAAGGAGGCGACCTCATTATTTACAAATTAATGACAATAGAATAAATATGATAATTTAAGATTAAAAATAAAAAACAAGTTAAAAAATAATATCTCACTCATTATATACTAATGAAGGAATGTTATTATTCCGGTGGTAGAAACTTACTCAGAATATGCGGTTAATGCAGAAAAAATTAAAGGCGAAAAAATAAGAAGCCGCATCCACCGGTTTAATCAAGATGGTATCAATACATTGGCAGGGTATTCAGTTAGCATAAATACTCACGTTCTTTCCACCCAAAGAAAAGGGTAACTATCGTAGTGGAATCTCAGCCCCGGCGCGATAAAAAGAGATTCAGAGTCATCTTATTCATTTGATTTTAAAGCCATATAACTACCTAATGATTTGATTATATATCAAATAAGGGAGCTAGAGGGGAGCATGCGTAATTTGGGAGGAGACTGCCCTTCTGTTGCCTTACGTATAAAACATGATAGGACGTTAATATGCACATTCAACAGCGTTAATCAAAATACTTTACCCACTGAGTCTACTGGCAATACTGTCCAGTACGAGAATATATCGTTAAAGAAATTTGAGCTGGACAAATATTATAATATAAAAGATAAACATGATATGGCGCCACCCAGGCCACCCAGTATTAGCAGTTAGTCACGCCAGATACAGGCGTAATGGCACCTGCATTAATACTTTAAAACTGCTTCTAGCATTTAAATAAAGAGCGAAAGAGGCCAAATGACAGACATCTTTCGCTCAATGTTACTTAAATCCTTTCTCGCGCTTGATCAAGTCATACGCAGCTTGAATCTCTTGGGCCTTTTGCTTCGCCATTTCCATCATTTCAGGCGGCAAACCTTTTGCCACCAGTTTATCAGGATGGTGCTCTCCCATTAGCTTACGATAAGCACGCTTGATGATTACACTATCATCAGAGCTACTGACCCCAAGCACTTTGCAGGCATCCTCCAGTGTCGGGCCATTTGACGCTTGCTGGTAACCACCCTGAGAATATCCTCCCTGATGGCCCTGCCAACCGCCCTGTCCACCAAACTGGCGTCCACCTTCAATCATGCTCAGGAACTGATCAAACTGACCGCGTGAGATCCCCAGCTCTTCAGCAATCACATACAGCACCTGCCGCTCATTAGGATGTAAAGAGCCATCAGCAAATGCGGCCTGTAACTGAATTTCCAGAAACATCCGAATCAGATCAAAACGGCCAAAGCAGACACCGCGTAATTCTTGCAACCTTTCACGTAATGGGAATCCACTCTCTTTCCCTTCACGAAATGCTTGCTGTGCTGCTGTTCGGGCCTCGCCATGCAATTGCATTCTATCCATCAATTGGTTGGCAAGCTGAATATCAACCTCCGTCACCCGCCCTTTCGCCTTGGTCAAATGCCCCATGACCTGAAAAGTCGCTCGGAAAAAAATTAATTGTCGTGTTTGTTGATCGGCAAAAAAGCCGCGACGCTTTGTGCTGCGCGCCCTGTCAACCATATGGCCGACAAGCAACCCTAGTATTGCACCCCAGACTCCACCGGACAGAAAGCCCAGTACCAGACCGAGCAGTTTTCCCCAATACTGCATATACTCCTCAATTCATCATGCCGTCAGTCAAAATTTGCATTATCATACTCGGCATTCAGCTCAGCGCCTAACAGCGAGACGTGTAAGCGGCCGGATTTAACACTAGCGCAACTGTGATGAGTAATATAGTCTCAGACCGTTTGCCGGCATGATGCCCCCCGATGACGGAACACCAAAACCGCGTATGAAAAAAAGATTCCCAACACTGCTGGCCACATTGATATGGACGGCACTATATAGCCAGCACACGCTGGCCGACCTTGCTGAGCAATGCATGCTTGGCGTACCGACCTATGACCAACCACTGGTCACCGGCGATCCAAATCAGCTACCGGTTCGCATTAATGCGGATAAAACCGAGGCCAATTACCCGGATAACGCCCTATTTACTGGCAACGTCGTTGTCCAGCAAGGCAATAGCACCCTCACTGCCGATCAGGTCAAACTGACCCAAGTACAGAAATCGGGTGAAGCTATCCCGGTTCGTACCGTAACAGCTACCGGTGATGTTAATTACGACGATCCGCAAATCAAGCTGAAGGGGCCAACCGCCTGGTCGAACCTGAATACCAAAGACACTGATATGGATAAAGGCAAATATCAGATGGTCGGGCGTCAGGGGCGTGGCGATGCAGATTTAATGAAATTACGCGGTCAAAACCGCTATACTATTCTAGAAAATGGGACGTTTACCTCTTGCTTGCCGGGTGATAATAGCTGGAGTGTGGTGGGTACTGAAGTTATCCACGACCGTGAAGAGCAAGTGGCAGAAATCTGGAATGCCCGATTTAAAATTGGCAAAGTTCCAGTATTCTACAGCCCATACATGCAATTGCCGATCGGTGACAAACGCCGCTCTGGTTTCTTGATCCCTAATGCTAAATACACCAGTAATAACGGCTTTGAATTTATGTTGCCGTATTACTGGAACATTGCGCCTAACTTCGATGCCACCATTACCCCTCATTATATGGATCGTCGTGGTATGCAATGGCAAAATGAGTTCCGCTATTTGCTGGCGCCAGGCTCAGGCACCATGGCATTGGACTGGCTACCAAGTGACCGTCTCTACAAAGGGGTCGATGGTACAGAGCAAGATCCGACCCGCTGGCTGTTCTACTGGGGCCATTCAGGTGTGATGGATAAAGTTTGGCGCTTCAACGTCAACTATACCCGCGTCAGTGATCCGAACTATTTTACTGATTTAACATCACAGTACGGTTCAACCACTGATGGCTATGCCACACAAATCTTCAGTGTCGGTTATGCTGACCAGAACTGGGATGCCACTTTAGCATCCAAACAGTTCCAAGTATTTACAGATGCCGGTAACAGTAATGCTTACCGTGCCCAGCCACAGCTGGACATGAACTACTATAAAAATGATGTTGGCCCGTTTGATATGCATGTCTATGGCCAGGCTGCCAAATTCACCAGTGTTAATCCGGATAATCCGGAAGCCAGCCGTTTCCATGTTGAGCCATCGATCAGCCTGCCGTTAGCCAACGAATGGGGTAGCCTGAATACCGAAGCTAAGTTACTGGCAACACACTATCAACAGGATATTCCGCAAGGTTTTGCCAGCTACTATTCCAGTGCGAATAATGGCGAAGCTGCACCTAACTTGAAAGACTCGGTTAATCGAGTGATGCCGCAGTTTAAAGTGGATGGCAAAGTCGTATTTGATCGGCCAATGGATTGGGCAACAGGTTTCACCCAGACATTGGAGCCGCGCGCCCAGTATCTCTATGTTCCTTACCGGAATCAGGATGATATCTATATCTACGACACCACGCTGATGCAGTCGGACTACTCCGGCCTGTTCCGTGACCGTACCTATAGTGGCCTGGACCGCATCGCTTCCGCCAATCAAGTGTCTACTGGTTTAACTTCTCGCATATATGATGATGCGCTGGTTGAACGTTTTAACGTTTCAGTAGGTCAAATCTATTACTTTAGCCGTTCGCGTACCGGTAATAGTGAAACAATTGATAACAGTGATGATACTGGTAGCTTGGTTTGGGCAGGTGATACATTCTGGCGTATTAGTGATCAACTGGGCCTGAAAGGTGGCGCACAGTATGATACTCGTCTGGGGAGTTTAACCCTCGGCAATGCGGTAATGGAGTATAGAAAAGACTCAGAGCGTATGATTCAATTGAATTATCGCTACGCCAGCCCAGAATATATTCAGGCAGCAGTGCCAAACGTGAAAAGTCCTGGTTATCAACAGGGTATTTCTCAGGTGGGGACTACCGCCAGCTGGCCGATTGCTGACCGCTGGGCATTGGTCGGTGCTTATTACTACGATACCAAAGCGAATCAACCCGCCAGCCAGTTAGTTGGCGTACAATACAATACTTGTTGCTGGGCGATTAACTTGGGTTATGAACGGAAAATCACTGGTTGGAATTCGCAGAATGAAACCAGCAAATATGACAACAGAATTAGCTTTAACATCGAATTACGTGGTCTGAGTAGCGACCATAGCTTGGGTACCGCGCAAATGCTTGGTTCTGGTATCCTGCCTTATCAAAGTGCATTCTGATACTGTGTAACACACTGAATACAGTGAATTTTAACCCGCAAAAGCGGATTACATAAATGGAAAAGGTATGAAGAACTGGAGAACGCTTATTCTCGGATTGGTTGTCTGTGCCAATACCGCGTTCGCAGCACCACAAGAAGTTGATAAAGTTGCCGCTGTGGTTGATAACGGCGTAGTTCTGCAAAGTGATGTCGACGGCTTGTTACAGTCAGTGAAACTGAATGCACAGCAATCTGGGCAACAAGTTCCAGATGATGGGACACTGCGTCATCAAGTTCTTGAGCGCCTGATTATGGATAATATCCTATTGCAGATGGCCAAGAAGATGGGGATTACCGTCAGCGATGAAGCATTGGATAAAGCCATTGCAGATATCGCCGCGCAAAACCGCATGACGCCGGATCAGATGCGCAGCCGTCTGGCAGCTGATGGTCTGAATTACGACACTTACCGCGAGCAGATCCGCAAAGAGATGCTAACGTCAGAAGTGCGTAATAACGAAGTGCGCCGCCGGATAACTATCCTGCCGCAAGAAGTTGAGTCATTGGCTAAACAAATTGGTAGCCAAACTAGTGGTGATGCAGAGCTGAACCTCAGCCATATTCTGATCCCATTGCCTGAGAATCCATCCCAGCAGCAAGTTGATCAGGCTGAAGATCTGGCCAAAAAATTAGTGTCTGACATCAAAGGCGGCGCTGATTTTGGTAAGCTAGCGATCGCCAACTCCGCAGACTCTCAGGCGCTGAAAGGCGGCCAAATGGGTTGGGGGAAATTGCAGGAATTACCTTCTTTGTTTGCTGAAAAACTGCAATCGGCAAACAAAGGTGATGTGGTCGGCCCGATTCGTTCTGGTGTTGGCTTCCACATCCTGAAAGTCAATGATATCCGTGGTGCTGATAAAACAGTTTCAGTTACTGAGGTTCATGCACGCCACATTCTGTTGAAACCCTCGCCGGTGATGACTGACGAGCAAGCTCGCGCCAAGTTATTAGCGGCGGCGGCCGACATTAAAAGTGGGAAATCCAGCTTCGCGACTATTGCCAAAGAGATCTCTCAGGACCCAGGTTCTGCAATGCAAGGCGGTGACCTTGGTTGGGCATCGCCGGACATTTATGACCCAGCGTTCCGTGATGCAGTCATGAAACTGCAAAAAGGTGAAATCAGCGCACCGGTTCACTCTTCTTTCGGTTGGCACTTGATTCAGGTGATTGATACCCGTCAGGTAGATAAAACTGATGCAGCACAGAAAGATCGGGCGTACCGTATGCTCTTTAGCCGCAAGTTTGCTGAAGAAGCTCAAACTTGGATGCAAGAGCAGCGCGCTGCTGCTTATGTAAAAATTCTTGATGGTAGTAATGCACAGCCACAATAAGCGTATTGTCATTACCCCCGGCGAGCCTGCCGGGGTTGGGCCGGATCTCGTCGTCGCCTTGGCTCAACAGGATTGGCCTGTTGAGCTAGTGGTGTGTGCGGATCCGGCCTTACTACTTGCGCGTGCCAATCAACTTAATCTGCCCTTGCAATTGCGTGAGTATCAGCCAGATCAGCCACCATTAGCGCAACAGGCTGGCACGCTCACCATTTTACCCGTAAAAACAGCCACTGAGGTGACGCCAGGTAAGCTCGACGTTAATAACAGCCACTATGTTGTTGAGACTCTAGCCAAAGCCTGTGACGGTGCCATCAGCGGCGAATTTGCTGCATTGGTTACTGGCCCGGTACAAAAGAGCATTATCAATGATGCGGGTATCCCTTTCATTGGGCATACCGAATTCTTTGCTGACCGCAGCCTCTGCCCACGGGTAGTCATGATGTTAGCGACAGAAGAGCTGCGTGTTGCTCTGGCGACCACCCACTTGCCTTTACTGGCGGTGCCGGGGGCTATTACACAAGCCAGTCTGCATGAAGTGATCACCATTCTTGATAGTGACCTGAAAACCAAATTTGGTATTCGCCAACCACAGATTTATGTGTGTGGGCTTAATCCTCATGCGGGCGAAGGGGGTCATATGGGCCATGAAGAGATCGAGACTATTATTCCTGCGCTCGATGCACTGCGTCAGCAAGGGATAAACCTTATCGGACCTCTTCCAGCTGACACGCTGTTTCAGCCCAAATATCTGCAGCATGCAGATGCTGTTCTCGCGATGTATCATGATCAAGGGCTACCGGTGCTGAAGTACCAAGGGTTTGGTCGGGCAGTGAATATCACACTCGGTTTGCCTTTTATCCGCACATCTGTAGACCACGGTACCGCTTTAGAACTCGCCGCAACCGGTACTGCCGACGTTGGCAGTTTCATTACGGCATTAAACTTAGCCATTAAAATGATAAATAACAGCAATGAATAATAGAGTCCACCAAGGGCATTTTGCCCGCAAACGCTTTGGACAAAACTTTTTAAATGATCAGTTTGTCATCGACAGCATTGTCTCCGCGATCCACCCTGTCCCTGGTGAAGCGGTCGTTGAAATTGGCCCCGGTTTAGGTGCATTGACCGAGCCGGTCGCTGCTCGCATGGATCACATGACTGTCATTGAGTTGGACCGTGATTTGGCTGCTCGCTTAGCTAGCCATCCCCAACTAAAAGACAAGCTAACCATCCATCAAGAAGATGCGATGAAAGTCAATTTTTCTGAGTTGGCCGAGGTCGCAGGGCAACCATTACGGGTGTTTGGCAACTTGCCATACAATATCTCGACCCCGCTAATGTTCCATCTTTTCAGCTATACTGATGCGATACGTGATATGCATTTCATGTTGCAAAAAGAGGTGGTTAACCGCTTGGTAGCGGGGCCGAACAGTAAAGCTTATGGTCGCCTAACGGTCATGGCGCAATACTATTGCAACGTCATCCCGGTGCTGGAAGTGCCGCCAACCGCGTTTACCCCAGCCCCAAAAGTTGATTCAGCTGTAGTACGCCTGATTCCTCACGTACAAATGCCAAACCCGGTGGGTGATGTCCGTATGCTTAGCCGTATTACTACGCAAGCATTTAATCAACGCAGAAAAACAGTGCGCAACAGCTTGGGTGATTTATTCACTCCAGAGCAGTTAATCGAATTAGGTATTGACCCAATTCTGCGGGCAGAGAATATTTCGGTAGCGCAATACTGTAAGCTGGCTAACTGGCTTTCAGCTCAATCGACACCGCAAAAATAAGCAGGAGCACATTATGATTGAACAGCCCCGCGTTTGTGTACAGGTGCAAAGTATCTATATAGAAACCCAGTCGATACCCGACGAAGAGCGTTTCGTCTTTGCCTATACCGTGACGATTCGTAATTTAGGCCGTTCAAATGTGCAACTTATTGGTCGCTATTGGTTAATCACTAATAGCAATGGTCGACAGACTGAAGTTCAGGGCGAAGGGGTCATCGGTGAGCAGCCGTTGATCCTGCCAGGTAATGAGTTCCAATACACCAGTGGAGCTGTTTTAGAAACTCCACTGGGTACCATGGAAGGACATTATGAGATGGTTGATCACCTCGGTCAGGCCTTCCGTACTGCGATTCCGGTCTTCCGCTTAGCGATCCCAGCACTGATCCACTAACCCTGACCTCAATTATGTCTACTTATCTTATTGGCGATGTTCATGGCTGCCTTGATGAATTGCTGGCGCTATTGGCGCAGGTAAATTTCGATCCGCAGCAGGATACTTTGTGGCTGACCGGTGATTTAGTTGCCCGTGGCCCAGCTTCACTGGATGTTTTACGCTACGTTCGCTCACTGGGGCCAGCGGTGCGCATGGTTTTGGGTAACCATGACCTGCATTTACTGGCAGTTTATGCCGGTATCAGCCGCAATAAACCCAAAGACCGCATTACTCCGCTGCTGGAAGCACCTGATGCCGATGAGTTGATTAATTGGTTACGTCGCCAACCCGTCTTGCAGGTTGATGATGAGCTAAAATTGATCATGGCCCACGCTGGCATCACTCCGCAGTGGGATATCGAAACCGCCCAGATGTGCGCCCGTGAAGTCGAAGCCGTCTTAAGCAGTGACAGCTATCCGCTCTTTCTTGATGCAATGTACGGTGATATGCCGAACAACTGGTCGCCAGAACTGACTGGGCTGGCACGTTTGCGCTTTAGTACCAACGCATTGACGCGTATGCGTTTTTGCTTCCCTAACGGGCAGTTGGATATGATCTGTAAAGACACGCCAGAGAATGCCCCAGCGCCACTTAAACCCTGGTTTGACTTGCCACGGCTGGTGAGCCCTGAGTATTCAATTATTTTTGGCCACTGGGCATCACTGGAAGGTAAAGGAGTCCCTGAGGGGATTTATGGGCTGGATACTGGCTGCTGCTGGGGAGGGGATTTAACCCTACTCCGCTGGGAAGATAAACGCTATTTTACCCAACATGCATTCAGCGTTGAAGCCACCCTAAGTCAGGTTGATGGCCCTACTGATACATCAGAAGAACCGCCGAATTACTTGTAATAATATTAAAATAAAGGCGCCCACTCATCAGCGCCTTTATTTTATCTCTATAAATCTAAGATATTATTATTTGCTTAACTGATGGCCACCAAACACTATTTTGCTGAGGCTACTTTAGGTAAAATAACCGGAATATCTGATGTTATTGCCGCAATGGCGAGGTCTGACATCCGATTAAATGAGCAATTTTGTGCTTTATCTGCTCGGCAAGTATAGCTAATATAAGGTGCAGTTTCTTCATTCTTAATCCAGGCTGGTTTATCCACTATAGAGATATATAGCCCATTATTGACCAGCGATTTATTATCTCTTAGTTTCATTTGTAGGATACCAGCGTCAAGCTGATAACTGCATTGTACTAATGCCCCCAGAGCGCGGTCATTTGTCCCATACGGATAGTAAAACGCCTCAAGAAAACGGACCGTATCCCCTTTATTTTCAGCGCCTTGTGAAGAACCATGCCAACGTTCATTGTCTGATATATAAGTGCTCATTACCCGACTAATTTCATTCGACTCAGGGCATGCGGTTATTTCAATTGCCGAAGCCAAGGGTGATATTAAAAATAAAACAAAGGTGGCGATATATTTTACATTTCCCATTCTACACTCCATAGATAATATAATTTAAAGTTGAATAAATATATTTTCAAGTGTGACGATCAGAGCGTAACATTAGGATGGAAAGCCAAAAACCTTAAACAATAATGGTTTAATACCATTAATTAATACGTTAATTTCATCTAATTTGGCATAAAAAAAGCCCATAAAAATGGGCCTTTAAAGCGAAAATAAAATATATATCAATTCACTTTAGCGACGTTCTAAAATTTCAAAACAATAGCTATGAGAATTAGCTTCATCAGCATCATGGAATTCACTGAAAGTACTTTCCCATTCATCAGGCTCATAATCAGGGAAGTGTGTATCTCCCCCAACTTCAGCATCGATATGAGTGAGATACATACGATTCGCGCGGTCTAAGAATTGCTTATAGACTCGACCGCCACCCATGACCATCACTTCTTCCACATCACCGGCTAAAGCCAGTGCTTCATCAATAGAGCTAGCCCAAGTCACCCGGTCATCAGTACCTGGTTGGCTACTGATAACAATATTCAGACGCCCCGGAAGAGGACGACCGATAGATTCGAATGTCTTACGACCCATAATTACCGGTTTATTTAACGTGTTACGTTTGAACCACGCTAAATCAGCCGGTAAGTGCCATGGCATGGCGTTTTCCATACCAATAACGCGATCCGCTGCCAGAGCAGCGATCAGGCTGATAATCATTATTAAACCCTGTAGGCTGCAAGAGCCAGTACCGAAAAATTGCTCACACTATACGTAAAGCCTAATCAAGCGTCGATAGAGATAAGCAGGCTAATCGCATATATAAGACAGCTCTTAGCCCGGTAAAAAAACAGGGAAGGAAAAAAACCTTATACACCAGGACGTTTGCGATAAAGCCACAGCCCAGGTAAAGATAAACCAATCGACAACGCACCAACAATAAATGAGGCTTTCAAGAAATTGGTTACCATGACCGACATTAATTCTTCGCTATAACCCAGATGAGAAATCTCCACCACCGAGATCATCGCGGTATATGCCGAGATCCCTGGGAACATGGGAATGACTGCGGCGACAGTGAAGACCTTAGGATGTGCCAGTAACCACCGCGACCAATTAATCCCAATCACACCAATCATTATTGATGCCAATAGTGAAGCCAGCTCGATATTCATACCGAAATGAATCATCAGCATCCGCGAACCATGGCCAATCGCCCCCAGCAAGGCGCAATAGCGCAATGCTCGAACCGGCACATTAAATACCATCGCAAAACCGAGAGCCGGAATAGCAGCCAGCACCATATCTTGTAATAACGCCCAAAGTAAACTCACGACCACCCCCGCAATCCCCACAATGCCATGGCAAATACCACCCCAATACAGGTTGATAAGGTTAATAAACTTGCCATTGCCCAGCGGGCCAGACCGGTATTAACGTGTCCTTTGAACATATCTGCGACGGCATTAATCAGTGGGAAGCCGGGCACCAGCAGCAATACGCTGGCTGCCATCGCCACACTGGACGCTCCCTGGAAAAACGGCAACCGCATTAATAAACCAGATGCGGAGGTGGCAACAAAAGCAGTGATACAAAAGTTAATCAGCGGATTCATATGGCGCGCAGTCAGGCTTTGACGCACATACATTGCCAATCCACTGGCAAAAAAGCTGATGGAGAAAGCATCCCAACCGCCACCGTTTAATTTGCTGAAACAGCCACATGACAACGCAACCATCACCACGACCAACCAGCGCGGATAACGCAGCGGTTTAATATTTTCAAAACGCTTGTCGACATCCCTGGCATCCAACAAGTGGTGTTCAACCAAGATGACAATATGCTGCACCTCAGTCACCACCTGCATATTGATGCCGCGATCG
Organism: Yersinia alsatica; assembly: GCF_902170305.1. Classification (GTDB taxonomy): domain Bacteria; phylum Pseudomonadota; class Gammaproteobacteria; order Enterobacterales; family Enterobacteriaceae; genus Yersinia; species Yersinia alsatica. The sequence continues at coordinate 324,486 of NZ_CABHWW010000033.1, forward strand.
GTGTTTTTGCGCGTCGATGTCAGGCAACTTCCCTGGCTAATGGTGGTTAAAACCACGGCGTTAGCCGAGATGGAGCTCTCGACGCTATCCATCCCCAGAGCAATACCAAGCCGGGCGGATAACTGCTCCACCAGCATACTTTCGGCCCCATGTTGCAGCAGTAACAGGGCACATTTAATGCACAATCGGGTAATTTCCCGCTGTTGTTGATGCGGTTCCTCACTGTTTATTACATTCGCCTGGCTCATATTCGTGCATCACTATCCATCAAAAGAGTAAAAGATAAATGCTCAATTCCATCACTGCCGACAACAAATCCACCACCGCTAGTCAATAACAATAATGCACAGGAAACCAAGTGGCGCTATTATCGCCATAACGCACTATTTCTCACTCGGTAATTCCTATGCTTGAAACCTCTATATTCGTCGCAACTATTGCAACATTGGGGATGCTATCCCCCGGCCCCGATTTTTTTCTGGTCATTAAAAACGCCGCTCGCTATCGCCGCCCCGCAGCCATGATGACAGCTCTCGGCGTAATTTTAGGTGTCGCGACACATATGTCTTACTGCGTGGCGGGTCTGGCAGTGGTTATCACCACCACCCCGTGGCTATTCAATTTTCTGAAATATGCCGGAGCCTGTTATCTGATTTGGATTGGTTTCCAGGCACTGCTATCACGCGGAGAAAGTAAACTTAGCCTTGATAGCGCAGCACAGTATCCCATCACACTAAAAGCCGCATTTTTGCAGGGATACCTTTGCAATCTATTGAATCCCAAAGCGACTCTTTTCTTCCTCGCCGTTTTCACTCAAATATTACAGATTAACTCCGGCGTGGGTGAAAAACTGTGGTACGCCTCAATCATCTGGGTACTGGCCGTTATCTGGTGGCCTTTGCTGGTGATTCTGATTCAAAGTGCACCGGTGCGCCGTGGTTTGGCGAAAGCACAAAAAGTGGTCGATAAATTGCTCGGCGGCCTGTTGATCGGCCTGGGTATCAAAGTTGCCTTAAGCTAGCGATATCGGCTGTTGATCCACAATCCTTCAGATACTATCCACAATCCGATGAGCGGTAACATTGGTAAAGATCAATGTTGTTTATGAACAATATTATTGTTTATGAAAAATACTGTTTTTATGGTTAAAAGCCGTAATTCTATAAATAGTGAGCATAAAAAAGGGCGATGTCTCCATCGCCCTGTTATTTACTGGGTTATCACCCGCATTAGCCTTTCATATTCTTAATCTTGGCATGCATTTCTTGCACTGAAATCACTTGTTCAGTTGGATCGGCATTCAGTGCCATGGCAGTTGCGAAACCGCCATTCAGTGTGGTGTCGTAATGCACCTTATATTGCAAAGCACTGCGACGGATCAGTTTGGAGTCTTCAATCGCCTGACGCCCTGCCGTTGTATTCACGATATAAGTGTATTCACCATTCTTGATACGGTCCTGAATGTGTGGACGCCCTTCATGCACCTTGTTGACCAAGCGTGGATTGATACCCGCCTCACCCAGCACTACTGCAGTGCCGTGAGTCGCATCCAATTCAAAGCCCTGTTTAAGCAGTTTTGCCGCCAAATCAACCACACGATGCTTATCACCTTCGCGCACGGATAACAGCGCACGGCCACTCTTTTTCATACCAGACTGGCTGCCCAGCATCGCTTTAGAGAATGCTTCGGCGAAAGTACGGCCAACCCCCATAACTTCACCGGTAGAGCGCATTTCTGGCCCTAAAATCGGGTCAACACCTGGGAATTTATTGAATGGCAGCACCACTTCTTTGACTGAGTAGTAAGGAGGAATAATTTCTTCCAGAATACCTTGCTCAGCCAGGCTCTGCCCTACCATCACGCGCGCGGCAATTTTTGCCAGTGGCATACCGGTCGCTTTAGAGACGAAAGGTACCGTACGGGCCGCTCGTGGGTTCACCTCAATCAGATAAACTTCGTTATTCTTCACGGCAAACTGCACGTTCATCAAGCCGCGAACACAGAGTTCAAAGGCCAGTTTTTCAACTTGCTGGCGCATAACATCCTGAATTTCCTTGCTCAGAGTGTAGGCGGGCAATGAACAGGCTGAGTCACCGGAGTGAACCCCTGCTTGCTCGATATGCTCCATAATGCCGCCGATTAACACGCGCTCGCCGTCACAAATGGCATCCACATCGACTTCAACTGCATCGTCAAGGAAGCGGTCCAGCAATACCGGTGCATCATTCGACACACTGACCGCATTTTGGAAGTAACGACGCAGGTCAATTTCGTCATACACGATTTCCATCGCGCGGCCACCCAGTACATAGGATGGGCGAACCACCAGCGGATAGCCTAGACCAGCCGCTTTCTCCACCGCCTGTTCGATGGTAGCAACAGTGGCGTTAGCCGGTTGTTTCAAGCCCAGACGATTTACCGCCTGTTGGAAACGTTCGCGGTCTTCGGCACGGTCAATAGCATCCGGGCTGGTACCAATAATCGGCACACCGGCAGCTTCCAGCTCACGGGCCAGTTTCAATGGCGTCTGCCCGCCGTACTGCACAATTACGCCAGTCGGTTTCTCGATACGGACGATTTCCAGTACATCTTCCAGCGTGACAGACTCAAAGTAGAGACGGTCGGAGGTGTCATAGTCAGTGGAGACCGTTTCCGGGTTACAGTTCACCATAATGGTTTCATAACCGTCTTCACGCAGTGCCAGTGACGCATGTACGCAGCAATAGTCGAACTCAATCCCTTGACCGATACGGTTCGGGCCGCCACCTAGCACCATCACTTTCGGGCGGTCGCTAGTTGGGTTGGACTCGCACTCTTCCTCATAGGTTGAGTACATATAGGCGGTATCGGTAGAGAATTCTGCTGCACAGGTATCTACGCGCTTATAAACTGGGTGCAAACCATATTTGTAACGCAATTTGCGCACTTCACTTTCAGCCGCACCAACCAATTTCGCCAGACGGGCATCAGCAAAGCCTTTACGTTTCAGTTGGCGCATAAACTCAGCAGTCAGGCCATTGATACCGCATTCTGCGACGCTCTCTTCCAAGCGAACCAGTTCTTCAATTTGCACCAAGAACCAGCGGTCAATATTGGTTAGGTTGAAGACACCGTCAACAGACATTCCTGCACGGAATGCATCGGCGATATACCAGATACGCTCTGCGCCCGCTTCTTTCAATTCGCGGCGAATTTTGGTCAGCGCTTCAGGATCATCAAGGCTAACTTTAGGGTCAAAACCCGTGGCACCGACTTCCAGACCACGCAATGCTTTTTGCAGTGACTCCTGCTGAGTGCGGCCAATCGCCATCACTTCACCAACAGATTTCATCTGGGTGGTCAGACGGTCATTGGCACCAGCAAACTTTTCGAAGTTAAAACGTGGAATTTTGGTCACAACATAGTCAATGGATGGCTCGAAGGACGCTGGAGTACGGCCCCCCGTGATGTCATTCATTAACTCATCCAGCGTATAACCCACAGCTAGCTTGGCGGCAATCTTGGCGATGGGGAAGCCGGTTGCTTTAGAGGCCAGAGCAGAAGAGCGGGATACGCGTGGGTTCATTTCAATGACGATCAAACGGCCATTCTTCGGGTTGACCGAGAACTGTACGTTAGAGCCACCGGTTTCTACGCCGATTTCACGCAGTACTGCCATCGAGGCATTACGCATGATTTGATATTCTTTGTCGGTCAGCGTCTGAGCTGGGGCTACCGTGATGGAGTCACCGGTATGGATGCCCATGGCATCGAAGTTTTCGATGGAGCAGACAATGATGCAGTTGTCATTTTTATCGCGGACAACTTCCATCTCATACTCTTTCCAACCAATCAGTGACTCATCAATCAGCAACTCTTTGGTTGGCGATAAATCCAGACCGCGCTCGCAAATCTCTTCAAACTCTTCGCGGTTATACGCGATACCGCCACCGGTGCCGCCCATAGTAAAGGATGGGCGGATAATGCATGGGAAGCCGACATCAGCCGCGACGGCCAGAGCTTCTTCCATATTATGCGCGATACCTGAACGAGCAGTATCCAGACCAATTTTCTTCATCGCGATATCAAAGCGACGGCGGTCTTCGGCTTTATCAATAGCATCGGCGGTCGCACCAATCATGGTGACACCAAATTCAGCCAGAACACCCTGACGTTCCAGTTCCAACGCGCAGTTCAGTGCAGTTTGGCCGCCCATGGTTGGCAGTACCGCATCTGGACGCTCTTTTTCGATAATTTTGCGTACCACTTCCCAGTGAATTGGCTCGATATAGGTCGCATCGGCCATCTCTGGGTCAGTCATAATGGTGGCGGGGTTAGAGTTCACCAGAATGACGCGGTAACCCTCTTCACGCAGTGCCTTACAAGCTTGAGCACCGGAGTAGTCAAACTCACAAGCCTGGCCGATGACAATTGGGCCAGCGCCGAGAATCAGGATGCTTTTTATATCTGTACGTTTTGGCATGGTCTTAGCTCCTGATTACTTGCTATTAGTGCTTGCTGATGATGCGCGATAGGCTTCAATCAGTTCGATAAAGTGATTAAACAGCGGAGCGGCATCGTGCGGCCCAGGGCTGGCTTCAGGGTGTCCCTGGAAGCTGAAAGCTGCTTTATCAGTGCGGTGAATCCCTTGCAGGGAACCATCGAATAGAGAAACGTGCGTAGTGCGCAGGTTGGAGGGCAATGTGGTTTCATCAACCGCGAAACCGTGGTTCTGTGCAGTGATCATCACACAGTTTGCATCCAAATCCTTCACTGGGTGGTTGCCACCGTGGTGACCGAATTTCATTTTTACTGTTTTCGCGCCACTCGCCAGAGCCAGCAACTGATGGCCTAAGCAAATACCAAACACCGGGATATCCGTTTCCAAGAAACGTTTAATCGCCGTGATAGCATAATCGCATGGCTCCGGGTCCCCTGGACCGTTTGACAAGAAAATACCATCTGGATTTAGCTTCAGAACGTCTTCAGCAGGTGTCTGTGCTGGAACCACTGTCAAACGGCAGCCGCGATCCACCAGCATGCGCAGAATATTGCGTTTTACACCGTAGTCGTATGCCACGACATGGAAGGGTAATTCTTCCGGCTGCTGCGCCGCAGGTAAGTCACCTTCCAGAGTCCAACTGCCTTGCAGCCAGCTATAAACTTCTTTAGTGGTCACTTCTTTCGCCAGATCCATCCCCTTCAAGCCGGGGAATGCTTTGGCTTTTTCCAGTGCCAAAGCGGCATCAGATAAGTCACCCACAATAATGCAGCCGTTTTGAGCGCCTTTCTCGCGCAGCAACCTGGTCAGCTTACGGGTATCAATATCCGCAATCGCAACAATGTTGTGGCGTTTGAGATATTCAGATAAGCCTTCTTCATTACGGTAGTTGCTGGCAATCAATGGCAGGTCGCGAATGACAAGACCTTGGGCGTGTACTGCGGAGGATTCTTCATCGGAAGCATTGGTGCCGACATTGCCGATATGAGGATAAGTAAGAGTGACGATCTGGCGGGAGTAGGAAGGATCAGTGAGGATTTCTTGATAACCGGTCATCGACGTATTGAAGACCACTTCCCCCACTGCCGTACCCTCTGCCCCGATGGCCCGACCGTGAAATTGGGTTCCGTCTTCGAGAACCAATAGCGCTGACTTAATCAAAACATCCTCCAAGGAATAAACAGTCACATTATTTGCATATTAATTCATATCTAGCGATCTAAATCAATGCAAAAACCGCCCTCAAAGCTAATTTTTGGCAAATTGGGCGCATTTTAATGATGAGTGACGCTCTTGTCTAGCCAAAGCACCATTTTTTCTCTGTTTTTTGCGGTTTTCGTTAAAATGAGCCAATTATAGCGGCAAAAACACAAGCTAACTTAACATAGTAAACGGTTGCGAGGGTGAGTGACTGGAAAATATCATTATAGAGAGGGATAAATGGGAAAAATTGCTTAGCCAAGAGAGTAAATGAGATAAAACCGAGGTTAAATACACATAAATACAGCCATAAACACAAAATAGATACAAAACTTCAATTTTTACATAAAAATAAAAAAGGACAATAAAATATTGTCCTGTTATCAAACCATTATGATAAAAACAACCACATCACTGGCTGTGCTTTACACCTTTAAAGTTCGTTCAAATTCAGTACATCTCGCATATCAAACAGACCATTATCACGCTTAGAGACCCAAATGGCCGACTTAACTGCACCATTAGCAAAAGTCATGCGACTGGTGGCTTTATGGGTGATTTCAACCCGCTCACCGATATCAGCAAACATCGCCGTATGCTCCCCGACGATATCGCCAGCTCGCACCGTCGCAAAACCGATAGTGCCGGGCTTACGTTCCCCGGTATGGCCTTCCCGGCTATAAACCGCACAATCTTTCAGTGACCGCCCTAACGAATCAGCAATAGCCTCTCCCATTGCCAGTGCGGTACCTGATGGTGCATCAACTTTATGACGATGGTGGGCTTCAATAATCTCAATATCAGTGTAGTCGCCCATCACTTTGGCCGCTTTCTCCAGCAGCTTGAGCACCACATTCACACCAACACTAAAGTTCGCTGCGAAAACAATACTAATGTCAGATGCCGCAGCACTGATGGCCGCTTTGCCCGCATCATCAAAACCAGTGGTGCCAATCACCATGGCCTTACCCTGTTTGCGGCAAATAGCTAAATGTTCCAGCGTGCCCTCAGGGCGAGTAAAGTCGATCAACACATCGAAATGATCAGTTACTTTCGATAAATCATCGTTTACCTGGATATTCAGTAAACCGGTACCCGCCAGCTCACCCGCATCGCTGCCTACTAATGTGGAGCCTACACGTTCAACGGCAGCCCCCAGCACAACACCTTCAGTTTGCGTAATGGCCTGGATAAGCTGTCGCCCCATACGACCACCTGCGCCAACCACGGCGATACGAATTGTTGAATCAGTCATTAGTTCTCCCAATATTGTGTCATCTGCCCTGACAAGGGTTCAGATTAGCTGCCCGCTATAGACTCTGCCAGCCTATTTAATCTGTATTAGAAAAAAATGATATACGCCCGCTTTTATCAGTGAAACCACTTAATTCCTTACATTACATTCAGTAACTCGCGTTCCAGTGGATTTGATCGACAACTAAATGCCTTATTCACCTTAAATGTAGTGCCATAGCCGTCTATATGGCAGATTGTGCTTATTCCGCATATTCATGCAGTTATAATGTTCTATCATTCGTCATACTCCACTAAAGGGCTAGACAAGTTATAACAAGAAAACAGTATCTTTAAGCATAAAAAAGCAGCCACTGCGGGCTGCTTGATAAGTATTGAATTCATGCCAGAGAGAATAAATACCAGATCAGTCGATCTGCTTAACCTCAACACGTAATTCTTTGGGGACTTCGAAGACGATATTTTCTTCACGACCACGTAGTTCAACAGACCCACCAGCCCCAAGGGATTGCAAGCGCGCAATCACCTGTTGTACCAAGATATCAGGAGCTGATGCACCAGCAGTAACGCCAATACATGCTGCATTCTGTAGCCATGACTCTTGGATATCATCCGCAGAATCAATCAGATAAGCCGACTTACCCATTCGCTGTGCTAATTCGGCCAACCTATTAGAATTAGACGAGTTTTTCGAGCCAACCACTAAGACCACATCTGCATCATTCGCCAAATTCCGTACCGCTTCCTGCCGGTTGGTTGTGGCGTAGCAGATATCGTCTTTACGCGGACCGATAATCTTCGGAAAACGCTGGTGCAAGGCATCAATAACAGCGGCGGTATCATCAACGGATAATGTCGTCTGGGTCATAAAGCAGAGATTATTCTCGTCTTTAACATTCAGTTTCCAAACATCATCTGGAGATTCGACCAGATACATTCCCCCTTTCGGGTTGCTGTATTGCCCCATGGTGCCTTCTACTTCTGGATGGCCGGCATGACCAATCAGAATAGCTTCTTTCCCTTTGCGGCTAGCGCGCGCAACTTCCATATGAACTTTGGTCACCAATGGACAGGTGGCATCAAATAACATGGTGAGTTCACGCGCACGGGCTTCTGCTCGAACCGCCTGCGACACGCCATGGGCCGAGAAAATCAGAATGGAGCCATCTGGCACCTCAGAGATATCCTCGATAAAGATAGCGCCACGCTCACGCAGGCTATCAACCACATAGCGGTTGTGCACCACTTCATGACGTACATAAATTGGCGCGCCATACATTTCGATCGCGCGCTCAACAATACTGATAGCCCGATCAACTCCGGCACAAAAGCCGCGTGGATTAGCCAGCAATATCTGCATGGACAGCCTCCTGTTGGGGGTCAATCTCCAGCACTTCAATTTCAAAGCTGACGACATGCCCGGCCAACGGGTGATTAAAATCAACAGTAATAGACTCTTCAGCCACTTCGCGCACCACTCCTGGCATTTCACTGCCATCACGAGAAGTAAACAGCATGATGGTCCCTGCATCCGGCACACCGGTTTGTGCAAAATCGCGCTGAGTGAAGTACTGAATCAAATCAGGACTTTCCAAACCAAAGGCATCTTCAGGTTGCAAGGTAAAAGCGTGCTTATCGCCAGCTTTCAAACCAATCAACTGCTGTTCCAGCTCATCAGAAAGGCTGTTATCACCCAAACGGAACAGTGCAGGTTTCCCGTGAATATGGGTTGATTCTGCCGTTGAGCCATCTTCCAGCTTCAGTGTGAAATGCACCAATACAGCGCTGTTCTCTTGTACTTGATTGCCTTGTACATGCTCGGACATCTCACTCACCTTTATTCATTGCCGTCTTTTCAGCTGGGCTTAAGAAGCCTTCAAATATCACCAACGCAGCACCGATACAGATTGCTGTATCGGCGATGTTAAAGGTGGGGAAATGCCAGTTGTTGACGTGGAAATCGATAAAATCAATTACCGCGCCATGCACCATACGATCAAACAAGTTACCCAATGCCCCACCGATAATCAGAGCATAAGCGCAATTAAGCAGACGTTGTTTGGCGGTAGAGCGATACATCAGCACCATCAATATGACTGAAATACCGATAGCTATCCCCGCAAAGAACCAACGCTGCCAACCACTTTTATCCGCAAGGAAGCTAAATGCTGCACCAAAATTCTGGGCATAGGTCAGGTTGAAAAAAGGAATCAGTGGCACAGATTCATACAGAGCAAAGTGGGTCATGACCCACTGTTTGCTACCGAGATCCAAAATCACCACCAGTACTGCCAGCCATAACCAGCGCAATCCGGTCGAACAAATAGGTTTACTCATTAGGCGTACTTACGCTCTTCACCGTCTCCGGCGACGTTAGTGACACAGCGGCCGCACAGCTCAGCATGTTCCGCTACCAAACCGATATCTTGAGTGTAATGCCAGCAACGTGGGCACTTCTCACCATCAGCTTTATTAAAGGTAATCTTCAACCCAGCAATCAGTTCGCTCTGCTGCGCATCATCACCTGCGTCGGCATAATCGGCAACTTTCGCACCGGAGGTCAACAGCACGAAACGCAACTCATCTTGCAAGCTGTTCAAGCGCTCAGCCAGTTCTGGCGTGGCATACAAGGTTACGGCTGCTTCCAGAGAACCCCCGATACGCTTGTCGCTACGAGCCTGTTCCAGCACTTTGTTGACTTCGCCACGGACTTTCAACAGCTCAGCCCAGAAAGTATCGTTCATACTTTCGTCACCTGCCAACCCGAACAGCCCTTCATACCACTCTTCAGTGAAGACATACTGCGGACGTTGACCCGGTAATTGGTTCCAGATTTCATCTGCTGTGAAGGACATAATAGGTGCCATCCAGCGAACCAATGCTTCTGCGATATGGAACAGCGCAGTCTGACAACTACGGCGGGCAACACTGTCGCCTTTTGCCGTGTACTGACGGTCTTTAATGATATCGAGATAGAAAGAACCCATTTCAACCGAGCAGAACTGCATCAACCGCTGTACCACCAAGTGGAAATCGTAACTTTCATACGCGGCCATAATTTCGGCTTGAGCGGCCTGTGCACGGCCAACAGCCCAACGGTCAACCACCACCATATCTTCCGGTTTCACCTGATGCTGTGCGGGATCGAAACCATTAAGGTTCGCCAGCAAGAAGCGCGCGGTGTTACGGATACGACGATATGAATCAGCGGAACGTTTCAGAATTTCATCAGAAACAGCGATTTCACCGGTGTAATCCGTTGATGCCACCCATAAACGCAGGATGTCGCCACCCAGTTTGTTCATGACGTCTTGCGGGCTGATGGTGTTGCCGATGGATTTGGACATTTTGCGCCCTTGACCATCAACAGTGAAACCATGAGTCAGCACCTGGCGATATGGCGCTTTGCCTTTCATCGCGGTCGCAATCATCAATGACGACATAAACCAGCCGCGGTGTTGGTCAGAGCCTTCCAGATACATATCTGGGCTATGGCCATTAAACTCTGGGCGCACATCAACCACTGAAGAGTGGGTTGAGCCGGAGTCAAACCAGACATCCAGAGTATCGGGAACTTTGACGTAATCTGCAGCATCAGCACCCAAGATTTCAGCAGGATCCAGATCCCACCACGCCTGAATACCATCTTGCTCTACGCGCTTGGCGACTTCTTCCATCAGCTCAGTGCTGCGTGGGTGAAGCACTTCGGTCTCTTTATGGACAAACAGAGACATAGGCACACCCCAAGTGCGCTGACGCGAGATACACCAATCTGGGCGGTTTGCCACCATGGTTTCGATACGCGCCTGGCCCCAATCAGGGATCCACTGCACGCCTTTGATCTCTTCCAAAGACTGCTTACGCAGACCTTTTTGATCCATGCTGATGAACCATTGCGGGGTAGCACGGAAGATGATTGGCGTTTTGTGACGCCAGCAGCACGGGTAACTGTGGACCAGTTTTTCTACTTTCAGCAATGCGCCTTTTTCACGCAACAGCTCCACAATCACATCGTTGGCTTTAAACACAAACAGGCCGTCTAGCGTTGGATAAGTCCCCGCCAGATAGCAGCCGTTCGGCCCCACCGGATTGGCAACTTCTAAACCGTATTTCTGGCCGATAACAAAGTCATCCGGGCCGTGACCTGGTGCGGTATGAACCGCGCCGGTACCGGCATCCAGAGTCACGTGGTCACCTAAAATCGCCGGGACATCAAAGCCCATAAACGGATGAGCAAAGCGCAGCAGTTCAAGATCTGCACCTTTACATTCGCCCAATACCGCCCACTGGGTGATACCCACGCGCTTCATGACACTTTCAACCAAATCAGCGGCTAAAATTAGGCATTCACCTTCAATCTGTACCAACTGATAAACATATTCAGCATTCAGTGAAATCGCGCGGTTAGCAGGTAAAGTCCACGGGGTGGTAGTCCAGATAACCAGCGAGATCGGGCTATTGACCTGAGTTACGCCAAATTTTGCGCTCACCGCGGCGGCATCGACGGCGTTGAAACGCACATCAATGGATGGCGATGTTTTATCGTAATATTCGACTTCAGCTTCAGCCAGTGACGAACCGCAGTCGGTGCACCAATGCACTGGCTTCGCGCCTTTGTGCAAGTGCCCGTTATCAATGATTTTGCTTAATGCACGAATGATATTGGCTTCGGTCTTGAAATCCATCGTCAGGTAAGGATGGTCCCAATCGCCCAGCACGCCCAGACGGATAAAGTCGGCTTTCTGGCCTTCAACTTGTTCAGCCGCGTATTTACGGCAGGCAGCACGGAACTCCGCGGCACTGACCTTCTCGCCCGGCTTACCAATTAACTGTTCAACTTTTAACTCGATCGGCAGACCGTGGCAGTCCCAACCTGGAATATAAGGTGAGTCGTAGCCAGCCATTCCTTTCGATTTGATAATAATATCTTTGAGAATTTTGTTAACAGAGTGACCAATGTGAATGTTGCCGTTCGCATATGGAGGGCCATCGTGCAAAATAAAGGTCTTTTTACCCTTCTTGGCCGTACGAATAATCCCGTACAGATCCTGCTCATACCAACGTTTCAGCATGTCAGGTTCACGCTTAGCCAGATCGCCGCGCATCGGGAACCCTGTTTCAGGCAAATTCAGGGTATTCTTGTAGTCACTCATTAGATTCTCGGTTCCGTTTCGGCTAGAAATATTAAACCGGTGTCTTTAGCCCGAAAAATGTTCGGGCCGTCACCACATCATTGGCGATTTGCTGCTTCAACGCATCGAGCGAAGCAAAACGCTGTTCGTTGCGCAGTTTCGCGCGGAGCACCACATCAATATGGCGCCCATAAAGATCCATAGTTACATCAAGCAGATGAACCTCTAGCTGCTGGCGAATGCCAGCAACGGTAGGCCGAGTGCCAATATTGGCAACACCGGGCAATGGCTTTGGACCCAAGCCATAAACATCAACCGCATACACTCCTTTTACCGGAGCAACTAAACGTTTTAACGGCAAATTCGCCGTTGGGAAGCCTATTGTGCGCCCCAGTTCGTCACCGTGAACCACACGACCAGAAATACTGTATGGGTGACCTAGCAGTGTCTCGGCCAACACCAAGTCGTCGTCATTAAGTGCCTGACGAATCGCGGTGCTGCTGATACGCAGCCCAGCATCACAAAAGCTGTCGGTGCTGATCACATCAAAACCAAACTCAGCCCCAGCTTGCTGTAATAGCTGAAAATCCCCCTGACGCCCTGCGCCAAAGCGGAAATCATCACCAACGGTTAAAAACTTAACACCCAACTTCTCTACCAGCAACTGAGCAACGAAAGCTTGCGCAGTATTAGCAGCAAAACGCGGATCAAACTTAACGCACAATAAATAGTCAACACCGGCCTCGGCCAGATATTTAGCTTTATCGCGCAAGCGCGTCAGCCGTGCTGGTGCTTTATCTGCTGCAAACAATTCCAATGGTTGCGGTTCAAATATCATTACCATTACGGGCAGCCCCAAGCGCCGACCTTCGTGCTTTAGCTGCTCCAATAAGGCCTGATGTCCGCGATGGACACCATCAAAGTTACCGATAGTTAGCACGCAACCATGGTGGCGTGCCCGGATATTATGTATACCGCGAATTAGCTCCATAGCTGGCTCAAAACAGTGGAAATCGCCGGATTATACCTTGTACAGCGGTTAAGGTTAACCCGCGATTGGCACCTTTAACCGAAAGTCATGCCATTTTGCCAATAATCTGCAGGTAAAATCCCTTTTACTGACTTTATCCTGTAGAATACGTTCGCCGTTGAATACAGAAGCTGGTTGAGGTTTTTGCAAGAATCACTGTCTGCAAGAATCACTGTCGAATCCTTTCGAGGCAGTGAACTGTGGAATTTTCTTTCGAAAGACTGTATTCCACAGCGCGAAGCTGGTAAAATCCCGCTCCATCACAACGTAGCAAGTGCCGCCCGTACAAACGGCGCTTATTTGCACAAATCCATTGACAATCGAAGGCGAAAAGGGCATATTCCTCGGCCTTTGAATCGTCCTCAATAGAATATATTTGGGAGTTGGACCTTGGCTAATATCAAATCAGCTAAGAAACGCGCCGTACAGTCTGAGAAACGCCGCAAGCATAACGCTAGCCGTCGCTCAATGGTGCGTACCTTCATTAAGAAGGTTTATGCGGCAATTGCAGCTGGCGATAAAGACGCAGCGCAAAAAGCATTTAATGAAATGCAACCAATCGTGGATCGTCAGTCCTGTAAAGGTCTGATCCACAAAAACAAAGCAGCGCGCCATAAGTCAAACTTAGTAGCGCAAATCAACGCAATGCAGTAATTGCATTACGTCGACTGCTTAGTAAAAAGACCGGCCTAGGCCGGTCTTTTTATGCATTCTTCAAACCCACAGACTCTTTTTAATCTGCAAATTTTAGCCACTAATTTTAGCCACTAAAGAGTGCAGAAAAATCTTTGTTACATACCCGCTGTACCGCCGGATGCTGGATCATACGCTCAGCAAAAATAACGTAATACTCTTCCTGTACATTATCTAAGCGGCCAATTTCTACAATTTTGTCATCTTTAGCATAGGTATCAGCTGCATATATTGTCGGCGCAACAAAAATAGCATTGTTATAGAGAGCAAAGGCATTCATCAATGCCGCGTCATCAAACTCCCCCAGAATCTCTACTTTGAGCCCTTTGCTGTTAATCCAGTTCAGTAATTTACGCCCCAGCATGGAACGGCGACCAGGGATCAACAAACGCTTTTGCTGTAAACAAGCCGGGAACGGCAACTCCGGAATGGGCTGACGACAGTAAAAACTGACACTGCACTCCCCGAGTTTCACCGAGAATAACCCTTCTTGTTGGCTGGAATCGACGGGGCAGTCAGACAAAATCATATCCAGTTTATGCTGGCTCAATTGCTCCAATAACATTTCATGGGTCGATTCAAAACAGCGCAGATGAATTTTTTCATGATCTGCCACGGCAGTCTCTAATACTTGGCTAACCAGCCGCTTGGATAATGCATCAGCAACACCGACATCAAAGAGCAAATTAGCTTCTTTACGATAATTAACGATATCCAGCATTTCATGGCTGAGCATAAACATTTTATCGGCATAGCGAAAAACCAGCTGACCCAGCTCTGATGGCACCAGCCCTCGCCCTTGGCGTTTGAATAATTTGCCGCCCATACGTTCTTCCAAGGCTTTAATTTGCCCGGTAATGGTCTGTGGCGTTAGAAATAAAGCTTCAGCAGCGCCAACGACTGAGCCTTCCTTACAGACCTGCCAGAAATAATACAGATGATTAAAATTGATATGTGACATTCGCATGTTGTTATCTCCTTAACATATCGCCGAGCCGAATAGAGGGCTCCATGCACGACTAAACATTCCCTGTTCCGAGACTTCACAAAATGAAAGCCAGGAAATCCATCAAGTAAAACGCCAGTGCCGCAACCTGCAGCACTGGCCATTTAGTTCTGAATTAGTGAGCCGCTTTTCTGTTTGCAGGCAAGGCTAACCGTAATAAACAATAGCCCACAACTGCTGCGGAGGTCGAACCTAGCAATATACCCAGTTTAGAATAGGTCGTCAGGGCAATATCGCCGCCTTCAAAGGCCAGTGACGCGATAAATATCGACATGGTGAAGCCGATACCGCATAGCACTGATACGGCAAAAATCTGCTTAAAGTTTATCGCATCTGGCAGTTTAGCAATCCCTAACTTAACCGCTAGCCAACTAAATAAGAAAATCCCCAGCGGCTTACCAATAAACAGACCGCTTGCAATCCCAAGAGGCAGTAGCGATGTCAATCCTGAGAGAGAGACACCTTGCAATGAAACGCCTGCATTGGCAAAAGCGAATAACGGTAAAATCAAATAAGCCACCCACGGGTGCAAGCCATGCTCCAGCGATTCTGAAGGTGAGCGCTTATCTTTAGTGTGCAGCGGGATCATAAAGCCCACAATCACCCCGGCTAACGTCGCGTGCACGCCAGATTTAAGAATACAGACCCACAGAACTAATCCCACCAGTAAATAGGCTGATGTTTTTCCGACACCCCGCCAGTTCATATAGCCCAATAGCGCAATAGCCGCGGCGGCAACCCCCAAGGCTGGCACTGAAACTTCATGGGTATAGAACAATGCAATGATAATGATGACACCCAAGTCATCAATAATGGCTAATGCCAGTAAAAAGACCTTCAAGCTGGTTGGAACTCGGTTCCCCAGCAATGCCATGACACCCAATGCAAAAGCAATATCAGTAGCGGCTGGAATTGCCCAACCTTGGCGGGTGACGTCATCCGCCCCATTAAACAGTAAGTAAATCAGGGCGGGAGCCAACATACCCCCCAATGCTGCAATGGCCGGGAACACTGCTTTATCGCGCCCTGCCAATGACCCTTCCATCAGTTCGCGCTTCACTTCCAGCCCGACAACCAGGAAGAACACTGCCATTAAGCCATCGTTAACCCATAACAGCAGCGGCTTACTAATATCCAGCGACGCTATCTTTACTGATACCGGCACATCAAGAAATGATAGATACAGCCCTTGGAGTGGGCTGTTAGCCATAAATAAGGCCACAAGCGCGGCAAAAATTAAAATTAAACCGCCTGCAGCCTCTTGGCGTAAAAATTGACGAATTATGTTTGTCACAATGAATGACTCCTTACATCGGACAGTGAGCTGGTGCTCGGCAAATCAATTCATAAATCTTAGGATAATCCTCAATTCGAAAAAAGTCGTTTTTATAGCATTGAATGCTCGATAAAACCGATCCATTACTGATGTACGTCACAGATATTTCGCGATGACGATGAAAAAAATCCCCGATGGTTATCGAGGATTTTAATTTTCATCTGCTTTATTAGCTTGTTAGCAGCTAAATCGCAACTAGCGGGTCAGGTCATCAAAGAATTTCTTAACGCCATCTAAAAAGCTTTTAGAACGTGGGCTGTTTTTCTCGCCCGCGGCACCAACAAAGCTTTCTTCCAGTTCACGCAACAGTTGTTTCTGTTTTTCGTTCAGATGGACCGGAGTCTCAACCACAACACGGCACAGCAAGTCGCCTTGACTACCACCGCGAACAGATTTAACCCCTTTGCCACGCATACGGAACAGTTTGCCCGTTTGCGTTTCTGCAGGTACTTTCAGCTTAACTCGGCCATCCAACGTCGGAACTTCAATCTCGCCGCCCAAGGCTGCCATTGCAAAGTTAATTGGGACTTCGCAATAGAGGTTATTGCCTTCGCGCTCGAAGATTGGGTGCGCTTTGACCTGAACCTGAACGTACAAATCACCCGCTGGTGCGCCGTGTTCACCGGCTTCACCTTCACCGCTTAAACGAATGCGGTCACCGGTATCCACGCCCGCCGGGATCTTAACCGACAGCGTTTTTGATTTCTCAACACGACCATGTCCATGACATTTATTGCACGGGTCTTTAATAATTTGACCGCTGCCATGACAAGTCGGACACGCCTGCTGTACGGTGAAGAACCCTTGGCGCATATGCACCTGACCTGCCCCACGGCAAGTCGAACAAGTCACCGGAGAACTGCCTGGCTTAGCACCGCTACCGTGGCAAACATCACACTCATTTAGCGTCGGAATACGGATTTCTTTGGTCACACCCCGGACAGCTTCTTCCAGTGTCAGATCCATGTTGTAGCGCAGATCTGAACCACGGGATGCACGTTGACGACGGCCACCACCAAAGATATCACCGAAAACATCACCAAAAATGTCGCTAAAGTCTGCACCACCGCCACCAAAACCGCCACCGCCCATGCCACCTTGTTCAAAGGCTGCATGACCATATTGATCATAGGCTGCGCGCTTTTGTGGGTCGGTCAGAATTTCGTAAGCTTCCTTAACTTCTTTGAAATTTTCGCCGGTATCGTTCTCGTCCTGATTACGATCCGGATGATACTTTACCGCCAGGCGTTTATAGGCCTTTTTGATTTCACGTTCATCGGCGTCCTTTTTGACGCCTAAAACCTCGTAATAATCTCTCTTCGCCATTCTCTTTTTTTCCTACCCTTAACATGCGTGCACGGGCGTAGAGTTTCCTCGACGCCCGTGCTGGTTTCCAGCAACAGTAAGGCCTACTACTGCTGTGCCCGCTTAAGGGCGATTATTTTTTATCTTTCACTTCTTCGAATTCGGCGTCTACGACGTCGTCTTCTTTCTTGGCACTGGTATCACCAGCATCACCGCCTGCGGCAGCTTGCTGCTGTTGTGCCATTTCCAGCAACTTGCCAGAAACCTGCACCAGAGCCTGAGTTTTCGCTTCGATTTCAGCTTTGTCTTCGCCTTTCAGAGCGGCTTCCAGAGCTTTCACCGCGTCTTCGATGGCAGTTTTGTCTTCAGCTGGCAGTTTGTCACCGGCTTCTTCCAACTGTTTACGAGTACCGTGAATCAGATGGTCAGCTTGGTTACGGGTCTGTACCAGCTCTTCAAACTTACGGTCTGCTTCAGCGTTAGCTTCAGCATCACGTACCATTTTCTGGATCTCTTCCTCATTCAAACCAGAAGATGCTTTGATGGTGATCTTCTGCTCACGACCGGTATTTTTGTCTTTAGCAGACACATGCAAAATACCATCGGCGTCGATATCGAAAGTCACTTCGATTTGCGCCATGCCGCGAGGTGCCGCCTGGATACCGTCCAGATTGAACTGACCCAGAGACTTGTTATCCTGAGCACGTTTACGTTCACCCTGCAGCACATGGATGGTTACTGCAGACTGGTTGTCTTCCGCAGTAGAGAACACCTGGCTGTGCTTAGTTGGGATAGTGGTGTTTTTAGTGATAAGCGGAGTCATCACACCACCCATGGTTTCAATACCCAGTGACAGTGGGGTAACGTCCAGCAACAGAACGTCTTTCACTTCACCAGACAGAACACCACCCTGCACTGCCGCACCAATAGCTACAGCTTCATCTGGGTTAACGTCTTTACGTGGCTCTTTACCGAAGAAATCAGCAACTTTCTTCTGAACCATTGGCATACGAGTCTGACCACCCACCAGGATAACGTCCTGGATGTCGGAAACAGACAGGCCAGCATCCTGCAGAGCCACTTTCAGTGGTTCAATAGAACGGTTGACCAAATCTTCAACCAGTGACTCCAATTTAGCGCGAGTCACTTTGATGTTCATGTGTTTTGGACCATTGCCATCAGCCGTGATGTACGGCAGGTTGACGTCGGTCTGCTGAGCTGAAGACAGCTCAATTTTCGCTTTTTCAGCGGCTTCTTTCAGACGCTGCATTGCCAGTGGATCGGTACGCAGATCCATGCCCTGATCTTTCTTGAATTCATCAACCAAGTAGTTAATCAGACGGCTATCGAAGTCTTCACCACCCAGGTGGGTAT
Source organism: Yersinia alsatica (assembly GCF_902170305.1). Taxonomy (GTDB): domain Bacteria; phylum Pseudomonadota; class Gammaproteobacteria; order Enterobacterales; family Enterobacteriaceae; genus Yersinia; species Yersinia alsatica. The sequence goes on from NZ_CABHWW010000033.1 coordinate 343,297, forward strand.
CACCGTTGGTTGCCAGAACTTCAAAGGTTTTTTCGCCATCAACTTCGTCGATTTCGATAATTGAGATATCGAAAGTACCACCACCAAGGTCATAAACCGCGATAGTACGGTTGCCGACTTCTTTATCCAGACCGTAGGCCAATGCTGCTGCGGTTGGCTCGTTGATGATACGTTTTACTTCCAGACCTGCGATACGGCCAGCATCTTTGGTTGCCTGACGCTGAGCATCGTTAAAGTATGCAGGCACAGTGATAACCGCTTCAGTCACTGGCTCACCCAGATAATCTTCAGCCGTTTTCTTCATTTTCTTCAGTACTTCAGCAGAAATCTGCGGTGGTGCAATTTTTTGGCCTCTTACTTCCAGCCAAGCGTCACCATTATCAGCAGCAACGATTTTGTACGGCATGATGCTCTTATCACGCTGTGCTTCTTCGTCCTGGAAACGACGGCCAATCAAACGCTTGATAGCAAACAGTGTGTTTTCTGCGTTAGTGACAGCCTGACGTTTAGCTGGTTGACCAACCAGAATCTCACCATCTTGGGTATACGCGATAATAGAAGGCGTTGTGCGATCGCCTTCGGCGTTTTCCAGCACGCGCGCAGTTGTGCCATCCATAATTGCTACACAAGAGTTGGTAGTACCCAAGTCGATACCAATAATTTTACCCATCTAGAACGCCTCCACTAAAAAGTCATATTCGGTCAAGTTACTAATCTATATGTGGGCGGATTGTTTTTTTTCAACTGCCCAAATTCTTACAATCAATGTTTTCACACCCAGCATTCTACTGGCGTATGTTTCCGCTGATCCACGATTAGTCCCTGCGGTTGGGAATAAGATGGGGCCACGAAACGCAGCATCAAGGGGGGAGATGAAAAAAAATTACTTTTTATCACCCTCAAGATCATTGTTTCCAATCGCGCGGATCATTATGATGCCGCGCGCACTGAGGGAATTGACGACTTTTTGGTCATTCAGGCGCTTTATACTTATTCGGATAATTATCCTTTTTTATTAGCATTCTGTTACTTGCAGAGGACTTATGAACACCACCAAGTTGGCGAATCCTGGCCCATTAGGCCTGATGGGCTTTGGGATGACCACCGTCTTGCTCAACCTGCACAACGCAGGCTTCTTTCCCCTGACCTCTGTTATTTTGAGCATGGGGATTTTTTACGGCGGTCTGGCACAAATTCTGGCGGGTATGCTGGAATATAAGAAAGGCAACACTTTTGCCGCTACGGCGTTTACCTCTTATGGTGCATTTTGGTTGAGCCTGGTCGGTTTGCTGATGTTGCCTAAAATGGGTATGGCGGAAGCAACTGATGCGCAATTCCTTGGCGTTTATTTGGGCCTATGGGGTATCTTCACGCTGTTTATGTTCTTCGGCACTCTGCCAGCCAACCGTGCTTTGCAGTTTGTTTTCGGTAGCCTGACGCTGCTGTTTGCTCTGCTGGCAGTCGGTAACTTCACCGGTAACCATTCACTGCTGGTTTTCGCTGGTTTCGAAGGCATTATTTGTGGTGCCAGCGCAATTTACCTGGCAATGGCAGAAGTACTCAATGAGCAATATGGCCGCACTGTGCTGCCAATTGGCGAACCGAGCCAAAAGTTACAAGTACAAGCTGTAGTTTAATTACAGTCTGTTTAGAAAGCTTATATTTGACTGCCCCCTGAGTATTTATATTCAGGGGGCTTTTTTATACTTACTTATCGTAACACCGCTATTGGCAGCCCTTATATATCACCAATCATTATATATAAAAACACATCTATTTATTAACACTATAAAATAGTTAAATAGAATAATTTAAATAGATAAAGAAAACAAATAGCTCGTCATATAACATATCAATACCGTTGATAATATTGATGAGTAAAATAAACCCAAGGGCCGCCGATGAAAATAGTCACAAAGCTATTAGCTAGCGTTATATTAATAATATCGCAATCAGCTTGGTCAGAGCAGGCAAAAATCTGTTTTTATGAATTAGCTGATTTTAAAGGAGAATCGTTCTGTGCCGCAGAAAGTGAGGAAAGAGCCACCTATATTTATGATGAACACTTTGATCATGGAATAGCCTCTATTTCAGTTCCGCCAGGAATGATTATCACTATTTATGATGGTATTAATTTCTCTGGCACTAATAAAAAATTAAAAAATGATATTAACCAGCAAGAGTTAATATCATTAGGATTACATAAAGAAATAAAATCCTATCAAATAGCACCGGCAATCTGCTTTTATACTGAAGACAATTATCAAGGTGACAGCACCTGCCTAGCTTCAAATCAACAAATAGATTTATATCATGATAGCCAAGGAATAATTAATTCTAACCGAAATTCAGTGCTTATTCATAATGATAGTATAAAATCAATCACAATCCCTAATGGGATGATGGCGACAATTTATAAGAATGACAATTTCAATGCACCTTTTTTTGAATTAACCGAGGATATTGCTGTAAATGGTTTGAAATCATTAGGAATGGATAATGAAATAACCAGTATCAAAGCATCAGAAAAAAAAGAATTTAGCTGTGACCAACAATGCATCATTATAGGACATCGCAGAATAAAGTTAGCTGATGCATTCGGTAGTTACTGGGATAACTCTCTATTAAAAAACAAACAATTACTTCTTGTTTTCAACAGCGATGGAATATACAGAAACGCCACTTATGATATTAAATTATTTAACGGACCAACCATTAGCTTGAATAAAGGCAACATCATATTTTCCGATCTCAGCATGGTTAGCAAGTTCTATTTTAACCTCTATGAAGAAATAGACAGATTGTCATTTATTATACAAGTAGAGGATAGCATCGTAAAAACTCAGTATATCCAGACATTAAATAATAACTTAGTCGACATATCACCCATCATATTATTTGAATGGGATAACATAATGAACGACAGCCCAGAAATAGAAATTATAAACTACAACATAGAAAAACCGTTAATTCTAACCAAAGCTATATTGACGGCAGACACTGGCATTAAAACAGAAAGAAAAAGAGATGTAAATCAAGTAGTAAACACAAGCAAAATAATATGTGCCTTTACTCCGTTCCTAAATATTTATAATTACATTACACATGGTAAATGCCAGCAATTAGATAGTATTATATTTAGCGCAGAGAAATACTTTAATAATAGCACGGAAGGAAAAACATTACATATTGCAGGCAGCAGTCGTCCACTAAAGAAAGAATCACTGGCAAGAACAGAGCCAGCCGATATAAATGGTTTTAATAGCTACGTGCTATTAACTTATATTGACAGTACTAAGCATAACCAATCACTAAGTTTACCGGCTGTTGCTAAAGCCTGCATGGTTTCTATCTATTCTTTATTCAATTCACGTCAGGTACGTCAAATAAAGCCTCATTGTATTGATTGGACATTAGAAATCATGACTGATTTCACCTTATTATTCGGCCATAGTCTGGAAACATGGAATGCTGTATTTTTTGGCCAAATTATAGACTCTATTATTAGAACCGGAAGCACTGGAGTCGAAGTAGCAGACCCAGAGGTGGAAAAGCGATTAATCAATACGGTAAAAGAAAAAGTAACGGAGCGAAGTGAAGAAGATCCTCTCCATCATGTCAGAACCGCCTTTGACTATGCTCAGCTTAGCTATTTAGGGTACAACTTTCGTTATTTATCGGATGAGCCGCCCTTACGAGTGGAATTATTACCTCTAGGAGTCTATGAGTTATTATTAGATACATTTGAATACCGACCAATCCACCCCAGCTTCATGGTGCAAAATGAACTTGTTATGCAACATGACTTGAATTTTGAAGTGGAAATACTGACTACACTCCCCCCTGAAGAGGAGGAAAAACTTTCGGATGCTGAAATTCAGAACGCTCAAGCCATGCGAAGAAGACTCAGCGAAACTATTGCGCAATGGGGGCAACAGTATCAAGGCGCGCATATGGGATCAGATCCTACTGTAGATGGCAAAGAGGCCGTACTCAGTAAAATCCTACATGCAGGACATATTGTTACCGGAATAATCCATCGGAGATTAATTATTCGCCGCCCCGGTGAAATTTATGTGGTTATCAAGCTACATGGCAGAATTATAGCGATTGTTCTGGCTGACCGTTTTAACAGCCAAAATGAAGTTGAGCTGGTCGCCTCAGCAACCCTGCCAGATTATGTATTATCCCCGGAACGTGAAGGAACTGTTCGTGGGGCTGGAACCGCCGCAGTGAGTGAACTCGCCCGCTATTTACAACGACAAGGAGCCAGAACATTATTTTCTGAAGTCATTTCTCAGCCCTCAGCGCGAGTCAAACAGAAGCTCGGCTTTAATTTCAAAACGGAATTTTAAGCTCAATTAGCAAAAAAATAGCCCATAAATTTATGGGCTATTAGAGTAGAAGTTTATTTGGCGATATCGTGGTTCAGCCCATTACTTTCTTGGTTATCTGAACTTTCACGTCACTGTTAATATCATTACGCAGATAAATCCCTAACAACAACCCCACCAGTGATAACAACAACATGTAATACGCGGGAGCCATTGGGGTCACCTTCATCAATAAGGTCACCACAATCGGTGTCAACCCACCAAAAATGGCATATGCCACGTTGTAAGAGAAGGAAATACCGGTGAAGCGAACTTCCGCAGGGAATGCACGAACCATCACATAAGGTACTGCGCCAACAATGCCCACACAGAATCCAGCCATCATATAGTGGCTAAACAGTTGGGTCGGATCAGTCAAATTAGTGTGATAAAACGACCATGTGGACACAGCCAGCATCAGGCTACCAATAATAAAGGTCTTACTGGCACCAAAACGATCAATCGCCAGCCCTGCGACTACACAGCCAAATACCAATGCAACAATTGCCAAGCTGTTTGCTTGCAATGCTAGCGCCGGTAAGACATCAAACTGTTTCTGTAAATAAGTCGGCGTCATCAGGATAACAACCACAATACCGGCTGAGAGCAACCAAGTCAGCAGCATGGAAACAAACACTTCTTTCTTATGATTAACCACGACAGATTTCAATGGCAATTCATCTGCCAAGGTTTTGCGGGCCTGCATCTCTTTGAAGATAGGAGTTTCCTGCAACCAGCGGCGTAAATACATCGCGAACAAGCCGAAGATCCCACCAAGGAAGAACGGCACACGCCAGCCGCCATCTAAAATAGCTTGATGACTCAGCATGGTGTTCATCGCGGTCGCAACCAGTGAACCTAACAAGATCCCAGCGGTTAAACCTGCGGTTAAGGTGCCGCAGGCGATACCAATGCGCCGGCGTGGTACGTGTTCAGCCACAAAGACCCAGGCACCGGGAACTTCACCACCGATTGCCGCACCTTGTAATACCCGCATCAGCAACAGCAGTAATGGTGCCGCGATACCAATAGAGGCATAAGTCGGCAGCATACCAATCGCCAGTGTTGGCAATGCCATCAACAAAATACTCAAAGTGAACATTTTTTTGCGGCCGACCAAATCACCAAAGTGCGCCATGATGATGCCGCCCAGTGGACGAGCCAGATAACCGGCGGCAAAAATACCGAATGTCTGGACCTGACGCAGCCACTCCGGCATATCTGTCGGGAAGAATAGGTCGCCAATAACCGCCGCAAAGAAGACAAAGATAATGAAATCATAAAACTCTAGCGCCCCGCCAAGTGCGGCCAGCGTGAGTGTTTTGTAATCTTGCTTATTCAACCGGCGATTATGATTATGCTGTTGGCTAGCATGAGACTGGGATAAGTCATTTTGAGTTGAGTTGTGTTCTTGAGGCATATGACACCGTAGTAAACCAGAGTAGGGGAAGAAAAATATTTCCAACTTTTTGTAAAGTAAACATGACTATACCGTACAAAATTCCCCACACGCTTACAACGGAGTTTTATGCTATAGAAAATTCTAATTTAGTCTTTTGCACCAATAATGGCACTCTTAGGACGAAAAGACGCTACCACTTCACTGTTAGTTTCGACGTAAGGTCCGTCCAGTAATTGGATGCAATAAGGCACACTGGCAAAAATCCCGGCGACAACAACCTTTGATTGAGCATCTTTCACTCCTTCAAGGGTTTCTTTGATGGATTTAGGCTGCCCAGGTAAGTTAATAATCAATGCTTGCTTACGGATAACCCCCACCTGACGGGATAATATCGCGGTAGGAACGAAATGAAGGCTGATTTGACGCATTTGCTCACCAAAGCCCGGCATTTGGCGATCGGCAATAGCCAAGGTGGCATCAGGGGTAACATCACGTCTTGCAGGGCCAGTTCCGCCGGTGGTCAGCACCAAATGGCAGCCCATTTCATCGACTAGCTCACACAAGGTTTGTTCAATCAGTGTTTGTTCATCGGGGATAAGACGGGTTTCGATTTCAAAAGGGGTGGTCAATGCACTGGCCAGCCACTCTTCCAATGCTGGAATGCCTTTATCCTGATATACCCCACTCGACGCGCGATCTGAGACGGAAACTAAACCGATACGTAATGTATTCATGTGACTACCTCGACGAAAAGCCTTTATCTGTGGCGAATAATAGCATATCCCACGTCATTGGAACTGCTCTCAGACGCAAGTGACAGGCAATAAAAAAGGCGGCTTACGCCACCTTTTCGTCAGATAACTGCGGATAATCAATTACCGCAAGCTATAGAAATTACAGCAGGTCTGAGATCATTTTCTCAAGTTTGCCTTGGTCGATAGCAAATTTACGGATGCCATCAGCCAGTTTATCAATCGCCATTGGGTCCTGATTGTGCTGCCAGTAGAACTCAGCTTCAGTCAGTGGAGCAGGTTTAGCCTGTACTTCACCGGTATAAGACAATTTACGCTCTACCGGGCCTTCACTTTCTGCCAGTTCTTTCAGCAGAGATGGCGCGATAGTCAGGCGGTCACAACCTGCCAACTCGATGATTTCGCCCAGATTACGGAAGCTTGCGCCCATAACCACAGTCTTATAACCGTGTTTTTTGTAATACTGGTAAATCTCGGTGACGGAAACAACACCTGGATCTTCGTTTGGTGCGAACTCTTTTTTATCGCCATTGGCCTTGTACCAGTCAAGAATACGACCAACAAATGGTGAAATCAGGAACACACCCGCTTCAGCACAAGCACGCGCCTGAGCGAAGGAGAACAACAGAGTCAGGTTACAGTTGATACCTTCTTTTTCCAGCTGTTCCGCAGCACGGATACCCTGCCAGGTAGAAGCCAGTTTGATCAAAATACGATCATTGCTGATGCCAGCTTCGTTATACATTTTGATCAGGCGCTTGGCTTTTGCCACACTGGCAACAGTGTCATAAGACAGACGAGCGTCAACTTCAGTAGAAATACGGCCCGGGATCAGCTTCAGAATTTCCAAACCAATATTAACAGCCAGTTTGTCTGTCGCATCAACGATTTGCTGAGCATGGTCGCTACTTTGTTCACGAGCCCAAGCAACAGCCTCATCAATCAGCTTGCGGTATTCAGGAATTTGCGCAGCATTCAGAATCAGTGATGGGTTGGTGGTTGCATCTTGCGGCTGATACAGTTTCATTGCCGCGATATCCCCAGTATCTGCTACTACAGTGGTGATTTGACGTAGGGAAGTAAGTTTATCGGTCATGTTGTCGTTTCTCATCGTTTGTGCATGAACTTTTGGCATGTCGCTGCTTTTTATCTCTGTCGAAACAACTAATCATCTCTTTTCTGATGTTAGCCATTTCTCACAATTGGCTATTTCGACACTGTGCCTTGTCTTGATAATAACATGCGTAAGCCTCGGTGCAAGGCAGTTAAACTGATTAAAAAAGGCACAAACCAGCACTATTCGGTTCGCAACCGTTTTCGCCTTTTAAAACAGCCGGAAACCGGCAGGTTATTAGCAACTTCGTCCATTCTTGTGGTGCTGAGACGATTTAGCTAAACAAAGTTTTTCATCATTGGCTACCAAAGCTGTAAAAACTATATCCGTTATCGGAAATACCGCCTACCTATCTTAGCAATCGTCCAATCTTCTTTTAGCTGACGGGTGCTTTTTGCTACAGTGTGTTATCTGGATAAACAGGATGTCGTTATGCTTATTATTATTTCCCCAGCCAAAACCCTTGATTTTCAAAGTCCGCTAGCGACCAAGAAGTTTACTCAGCCTGAAATGTTGGATAAGTCACAACAACTTATCGAGATTTGCCGTGAGCTGACGCCGGCGCAAATCAGCAGTCTGATGGGGATTAGCGACAAACTGGCGGGGCTAAATGCCGCCCGCTTTAGCGAATGGCAGCCAGATTTCACGCCGGACAATGCTCGCCAAGCTATTCTGGCCTTTAAAGGTGATGTCTACACCGGGATGCAGGCACAAGATTTCAGTGCGGCTGATTTTGATTTTGCCCAACAACACTTGCGCATGCTCTCTGGCCTATACGGTGTGCTACGCCCACTCGATCTGATGCAGCCTTATCGGCTAGAAATGGGAATTAAACTGGCAAACCCGCGCGGCAAAGATCTCTATTCTTTCTGGGGTGATCAGATAACCGAAAAACTGAATCAGGCGCTGGAGCAGCAAGGTGATAACGTGCTGATTAATCTGGCCTCTGATGAGTACTTTAAGGCAGTAAAACCAGCCAAATTAGCCGGTTCACTGATTAAGCCGGTGTTTTTGGATGAGAAAAACGGTAAATATAAAATCATCAGTTTCTACGCCAAAAAAGCCCGAGGTCTTATGAGCCGCTTTATCATTCAGAACAAATTGACCAAACCAGAGCAACTGGTTGATTTTAATCTGGAAGGCTATGAGTTTGATGCCGGGTCATCGGCGAAAAATGAGTTGGTATTTAAACGGAGTGAAAGCTAGGTTTTGTCATTCAGTTGTTTGGGGGCTGGGTTTGTAGGGTGGAGTTAACAGGCAATATTTCTCGCAAACCGCAGGCGCAGGAGGGCTGGTTTACCCTCCTGCTCGGTTGAGTTCACAAAAGTAAGATGAACACTGAACGGTGAGCAACCGATAACAGTGACCCCATACTTAACAACCGAACCATAACCTACTATTTTAACAAAAAACGGATAGACGCTACTTCGGCAAAGCCATCAAGAAACCACGTAACTTTGCAAAATCTGCCGATAAATCATGGGATAGCAAAGGTAACTGTGCCCGCACCGCCAATGGTTTTGGCAACGGCAACTCTTGCCCCAGGATCTCTTCTACACTCTCTTTGAATTTCGCCGGATGTGCCGTACCAATGAACAACCCGAATTCACCATCTTGCAATTGGTCACGCAGAACACGGTAAGCAATGGCAGCATGAGGTTCTGAGATATAACCCAAACCCGCCAGCTCGCGCATGGTGTCTTTGGTGATGTCATCACTGACCGCCCCGTGGCCCAAATCCTTCAACTGCCAGATTTTACGGCGATAGAGTTCTTCAACCCGTGGCCAGTTATTTGGCTGGCTGACATCCATGGCATTCGATAGCGTCGCCACAGTGGGTTTTGGCTGCCACTGGCCATTAACCAAGAAACGCGGCACGGTATCATTGGCATTGGTGGCAGCGATAAAGCGCTTAACCGGCAACCCCAAGGATTTAGCCAGCAGGCCAGCCGTCAAATCACCAAAATTACCACTTGGTACAGAGATAACCAGTTGATTACGCGCTTCTTGTGGCAGTTGGGCTACCGCTTCAAAGTAATAGCAAATTTGCGCCAATAAACGGCTAATGTTGATTGAGTTAGCAGAATTAAGGCTCAATTCCTGCTTTAACTCTTCGTCATCAAAGGCTTGTTTCACCAGGGCCTGACAAGCATCAAAATCGCCATCAATGGCCACCGTGTGGATATTGCCCCCCAGCGTACAGAACAGTTTTTCTTGCAGTGGGCTGATTTTGCCACGTGGGTAGAGGATAACCACCCGCACGTTTTTCAGGCCATAAAACGCATGGGCCACTGCGGCACCGGTGTCGCCAGAGGTCGCCGTTAAGATAGTTACTGGCTGATCGCCAGCCACTTCAGCTAGCATTTGCGCCATAAAACGTGCGCCAAAATCTTTGAATGCCAATGTCGGGCCGTGGAACAGCTCCAGAACCGCGATATCATTCTCAACCTGCGCGACCGGTGCCGGGAACTCAAAAGCCGCCTGCACACGTTTGGTTAAAACTTCGGGAGCAATTTCACTGCCAATAAATGCAGATAAAATGCGGCTGCTGCGTGTTACAAAATCCAGATCCAGCAATTTATCAATTTCAGTCAGCTCAAACTCGGGGAGTTCCAGCGGGAAGAAAAGCCCCTGCTGCTTGCCCAAACCCTGCTTGATCGCTTGCGCGAAGCTGACCTGCTCGTTGTGATCTTTAAGGTTATACAGTTTCATGCGTTATCCCAGTAGTCGTGCGCCTGCGGTATCCAGACGGCAAATATGAACAAAACCTTCGTCGTTTTGCAGGTAATGATTTTGTAGCCAGCCCGCCATACGCTGCGCGGTGTCTGCGTCGTCACAGACGGCAAACAGGGTCGGGCCGGAGCCGGAAATACCACAGGCCAATGCGCCAATATCATGCGCAGCTTGCCGCGCTGCCGCAAAGCCCGGCAGCAATTGGGTGCGATAAGGTTCGGCAATAACGTCTTTCATCATTTTAGCCGCCAAATCTGGCTGCTGAGTGTGGCAGGCGTGAATGAACCCGGCGACATTGCGCCCATGGGTGATGCAGTCCTGACGGCGATACTGCGCCGGTAAAATCGCCCGCGCTTCAGCGGTTGAGACTTTAATACCCGGATATGCCATCACCCACAGCCAGTCATCGAAGCCGGGCACGTCTTGGCTAATATAGCCATCTTGTTCAAGAATCAGCTGCATCCCGCCCAAATAGCACGGCGCAACATTATCAAAATGAACGCTGCCGGATACCCGCCCTTCCAGTTCACCCATCAGGCCAAGCAAGGTAACTTTGTCCAGCGGCTTGCCACAGAATTCGTTCATAGCCATCAAACCAGCGACGACTGAACAGGCGCTAGATCCCAGCCCTGAGCCAATCGGCATGTTCTTTTCCAGTACCATCGCCACCGGGATCTCTTGGCCAATTTCCTGACAAAAACGCTCCCAGCATTGATAAACAATATTCTGTTTTGGGTCGTCAGGCAGTTTACTGACAAAGCGGCCTTCATTGCGCAGGCTGAAACGCTCTGCCGCAACCACACTGACACAGTCACCCAGCAAGCTGCCGTCAATCGGTGAGACCGCCGCACCTAGTACATCAAACCCGACGCTGACATTGCCAATCGATGCCGGAGCATAGATTTTAACCATATTTAAACTCCCAACTTCCATGATAATGTGCGTAAAAGATCGGCGAACACCCCAGCAGCAGTCACGTCATTACCCGCGCCATATCCGCGAAGTACCAACGGAATTGGCTGATAATAGTGGGTATAGAAGGCCAACGCATTCTCACCATTTTTAACTTTATACAGCGGATCGTTACCGTCAACAGCATCCATCCGGACAATACAACGCCCTTCTTCGATAACCCCAACATAACGCAACACTTTGCCCTGCTCGCTGGCATCCGCCACCAGACGAGTAAACTCGGCATCCAATGATGGCAAGCGCGCGAGGAAGCTGTCGACATCACCTGAAGCATCAAAACTTGCTGGCAGAACTGACTCAACCTCGATATCCGTCAGTTCAAGTTTGTAACCTGCTTCACGGGCCAAAATCAACAATTTACGCGCAACGTCCATCCCGGAAAGGTCGTCACGTGGGTCCGGCTCGGTATACCCCATTGCCTTGGCCTGCAACGTCGCCTCCGACAATGTCATCCCTTCGTCGAGCTTACCGAAGATAAAGGAGAGTGAGCCAGACAGAATGCCAGAGAAACGCATCAGCTCGTCACCAGCATTCAGCAAATTCTGTAAGTTTTCGATTACTGGTAAGCCAGCACCTACGTTAGTGTCATACAAGAATTTACGGCAGGATTTCGCCGCCGCCGCACGCATCTGACGGTAATAATTCATTGATGATGTATTGGCTTTCTTATTCGGCGTCACAACATGGAAACCATCCGCCAGGAAATCAGCATATTGGTCAGCCACAGCCTGACTGGAGGTACAATCAACAATCACCGGATTGAGCAAATGGTACTCTTTCACCAGACGAATCAGGCGGCTCAAGTTAAACGGCTCTTTCACTTCAGCCAGCTCATGACGCCAGTTATCCAGCTCGATACCGTGCACATTGGTCAGCATAGCTTTGGAGTTGGCAATACCGCATACGCGCAAATCGATATGGCGCTGTTTCAGCCAAGGTTGTTGACGATAGATTTGCTCGATCAATGCTCCACCGACGCCACCAACACCAATGACAAACACTTCAATGACTTGGTCAGTATTGAACAGCATCTGGTGGCAAACACGCACCCCGGTAGTGGCTGCATCATTGCTGACCACCACCGAAATAGAGCGCTCAGATGAGCCTTGAGCAATCGCGATGATATTGATATTGGCACGGGCCAGCGCCGAGAAGAAACGGGCCGAAATCCCGCGCAGCGTGCGCATGCCATCGCCAACCACTGAGATAATCGCCAAATGCTCCATGACATCCAGAGGCTCCAGCAGGCCGTCTTTCAGTTCCAGATAGAACTCTTCTTCCAATGCTCTGCGGGCGCGAGCTAGCTCTGACTGCGGGACACAGAAACTGATGCTGTATTCCGAAGATGACTGAGTAATCAGCACCACTGAAATGCCGCTGCGGGACATAACCGCAAAGACACGGGCGGCCATGCCGATCATCCCTTTCATACCTGGGCCTGAAACGTTAATCATCGCCATATTATTCAGGTTGGTGATGCCTTTAACCGGGAAGCCATCATCGCTGCTCTCACCACCAATCAGAGTGCCGGGAGCTTGTGGATTCGAGGTGTTTTTAATCAGGCAAGGAATTTGGAACTGGGCGATAGGAGCAATAGTGCGAGGATGGAGAACTGAGGCACCAAAATAGGAAAGTTCCATAGCCTCTTGATATGACATCGATTTCAACAATCGCGCATCAGGAACAACACGCGGGTCACAAGTATACACCCCGTCGACGTCAGTCCAGATTTCGCAACAGTCAGCACGTAAACACGCCGCCAGCGCCGCAGCAGAATAGTCGGAGCCATTACGGCCCAACACTACCAGTTCGCCTTTGTCATTACCGGCGGTGAAACCTGCCATCAGGATGATGTGATCAGCAGGAATAGCACTGGAACCAATACGGCGAGTAGATTCAGTGATATCAACTGTGGATTCAAGATAGTGGCCATGAGCCAGCAATTTCTCCACCGGATCAATCACGCTAACTTGATAACCTTTGGCTTGGAATACCGCTTCCATGATAGCAATGGAGAGTTTTTCGCCACGGCAGATGATGGAGGCATTGATACTATCCGGGCATTGCCCTAGCAAAGAGATACCGTGCAGAACATGTTTGAGTTGCGCAAACTCATGGGCCACCAGTGCTTTCAGGCGCTCGTAGTCAAAACCGGGTTGCGCATCAGCCAATCCACGCAATAGCTCGGAGAAAATTCGCTCTGCATCACTGATATTCGGCGAGATATCTTGCCCGGCGACCATTTTGTCGATCATCGCCACCAGATGATTGGTAATTTTAGCGGGAGCGGATAACACCGTAGCCACTTGCCCCTGACGCGCATTATTTTCAATGATATCGGCAACACGCATAAAGCGTTCTGCATTTGCTACTGATGTCCCGCCAAATTTCAGCACTCGCATTTCTGGTTCTCTCCCGCTTTCGCGCTATTTTTATCGCAAACTTTTTTGCAAAGATTTGATTGAAAAAAAAAGCCCGCACTGTCTAGGTGCGGGCTTTTTTTTGTTGTTTCCTTTACGCGTCAGCCCGCCCCGTAACCTGTGGTTTCGGTGGTGGTAATAATTGTTGTGTTCAGGCTGATGTATCGCATGTCGTCTGTCTGTCTCATAAAATAAGTTCTCCCTCTATTGGTTAAAGCAATCGTCCCCTCAAGTCAAATTTTTTCATCCGCCGCCAGTAAGAAATTAACTGCCGCATAATGGTTAATCGTCTAACTCTGGAAACATTATCAGCGGATACAAATAAAATACCCCGGCAAACACCAGACAATAAAACCGTTGAATTAGCTTTGGTCGCTATAATGAACTTTGCGATTTTTTTTCACCTTAATGATATGAAATACCCTGACAGGCAATTGAGGCGTTCTACAGCATAAAATCTAATTGAAGGGGCAAAATAGGCTGGTTATCGGTTCAAATGGTTTTAAATGCAACAAAAATGAAAACTTTGTCACTTCGCTTTACATTTGACTAACATTGGTGATAATTCTTCTTATGCTTCTGGATGAAATAGACCGCTGACAAGGAAAAAGGCTTAATTGGCTTTATGTCGAAAGAATATTGATTTTAAACAATAAAAATCAACAGATTAGAAATTTCATTTTTTTGTTACGTCTGTCTTCCAATTTTTAATATTAATAACACTGAATCGATCACATAATTTAACCAACTATCGCTTAAGCTGGTATTCTTGTAAGTCTTTTTCACAAAAGTGTTAACGTGCTACAATTGAATTTGATATATGTCAACAAAGCGTAGTTTTGTTGGGTGGTACATTCGGCTCACACTGTTATATTGCTGTTAATAGGGTTAGGATATGCGCCGCTTTTGTCACCTTTGGGGCTGTAGGGAGTAACACCCCGACCAAGCTAGTGATGTTGTTGACGTTGATGGAAAGTGCATCAAGAACGCGTTTACGTACTTTAGTCATGTGATGAACGGGATGACGAGTAACCAGTCAATAAAAATCCTAATATAACAAAGACTTCTGTACTTCCTATTTCTATTTTGTTGGCAATTTTAGGTAGCAAACATGCAGACCCCGCACATTCTGATCGTAGAAGACGAGATCGTTACTCGTAACACCCTGAAGAGCATTTTCGAGGCGGAAGGCTATGTTGTTCATGAGGCTAATGATGGCGCAGAAATGCACCACATTCTGTCTGAGAATGATATCAACTTAGTTATCATGGACATCAATCTGCCGGGCAAAAATGGCCTGTTGCTAGCACGAGAACTTCGTGAACAAGCAAGTGTTGCCCTAATGTTCCTGACAGGCCGTGATAACGAAGTTGACAAGATCCTTGGCTTGGAAATTGGTGCTGATGATTACATCACCAAACCTTTCAATCCGCGCGAATTAACCATTCGGGCACGTAACTTGCTGTCACGCACCATGAATTTGGGTAGCGTAGGCGAAGAGCGCCGCTTGGTTGAGAGCTATAAATTCAATGGCTGGGAGCTGGATATCAATAGCCGCTCACTGATAAGCCCTGCTGGCGAGCACTATAAGCTGCCACGCAGTGAGTTCCGCGCCATGCTGCACTTCTGTGAAAACCCGGGCAAGATTCAATCCCGTGGTGAATTGCTGAAGAAAATGACCGGTCGCGAGCTGAAGCCGCACGACCGTACGGTTGACGTCACTATCCGTCGTATTCGTAAGCATTTCGAATCTACGCCGGACACCCCAGAAATCATCGCTACTATTCACGGCGAAGGCTATCGTTTCTGTGGTGACCTGGAAGAGTAAACCTCTGCCTGCCGTCTACAATAAAAAAGCCAGCTGCAAATGCTGGCTTTTTGCTTTTCTAGCATTAACGCCAAGGTATGATTGGCACCGCACTTATCGCGTTTTTCGGTGAGCCATCGACAATTCTGTCTGAGTAAGTGAGATAAACTAAAGCATTACGTTTCGGGTCATAGAAACGAACCACCTGTAGCTTTTTAAAGACCAATGATGTCCGCTTCTGGAAAACCACCGAACCTTCAGATTTCCTATTCTTAATTTTGTCACTTAACTCGATTGGCCCGACTTGCTGGCAAGAAATGGCAGCATCAGAAGTGTCTTCCGCTAATCCTAATCCCCCCTTGATACCACCGGTTTTTGCCCGGCTGATATAACAAGTTACATTTTTAACATCAGGATCATCGAAGGCTTCAACCACAATTTTATGGTCAGGTCCCAGCAATTTAAATACCGTATCGACGGAGCCAATCTCCTCCGCATGGGCGGTTATTACCCCCAAAGAAAGTACGCAACCAAGGAATATCCAATTTTTTTTCATACACTTACTCCATGTCATTGAATAACGTTATTCAACGTTAAATATTTATTGCTGATAATAAAACAATTGGTTAAAAAGTCATTTTATAAATCTTAGGTACTTTTTTAACACACAAGGCCAGTAAATTCTTAAGCAGTCGAGAACATAAAAAGTTGCTACTATGCGCCAGAGCTATTCTTTTGATATTACTAATACCCTAAATTTAGGCCGCTTTACGAGGAAGATCTATGGATCAAGCCAGTATCATTCGTGATTTGCTTAGCTGGCTAGAAAGTCATTTAGACCAGCCTTTAGCATTGGACAATGTCGCTGCCAAAGCAGGCTATTCAAAATGGCATTTACAGCGAATGTTCAAGGATGTCACCGGGAATGCTATCGGTGCTTATATCCGTGCCAGAAGGCTTTCTAAAGCCGCTGTCGCATTACGATTAACCAGCCGTCCTATTCTGGATATTGCCCTGCAATATCGTTTTGATTCGCAGCAAACTTTCACCCGTGCCTTTAAGAAACAGTTTGCGCAAACGCCTGCGTTATACCGCCGGGCGGAAGATTGGAATTCAGCGGGAATATGTCCGCCTATCCGACTAGGGTCATATACTCTACCTCAGCCTGAATTCATTACCTTACCTGAGCAGCACTTGGTGGGGCTGACGCAAAGCTATTCTTGCACACTTGAGCAGATATCGACGCACCGCACTGAATTACGGACTCATTTCTGGCAACAGTATCTTGGTGGTGCCGATCAAGTGCCGCCGGTGCTGTATGGCTTACATCACTCCCGACCTAATCAGGAGAAAGATGACGAGCAAGAGGTTTTCTACACGACGGCCATCGAACCACAGCATGTGCCGGGTAATGTGCAGGAGGGGCAACCGATTATCTTGCAAGGTGGCGAGTATGTGCAGTTTAGCTATGACGGGCCACTGGAAGGGTTACAGAATTTCATTCTGACACTCTATGGCACCTGCGTGCCACAGTTAGAATTAACGCGTAGGAGTGGCTACGATATCGAGCGATTCTTCCCGCAGGGGAGGCCAAAAGATGGGCCTCCGTCCACGTTGAAGTGCGAATATCTCATTCCAATCAGGCGTTAACGCTGTAGTTCGTCAAGTGCTGGCATATCCAAGTGAGCGGTATCGCCAGCACTTTCAATGACCCATCCAGAAGCCAGCCAAGGGCTTTCCTGATAATCAACACGCGATAGCGAACAGTTACGCAAACGTAACCGCCGTTCAGCATAAGCGGGTAAACCAAGCAAGGTACTCAATAAGCACCCTAGCGCCATACCGTGGCTAACTAATAGCGGCTTACTGCCAGCAGGAAGCTCCAGGCAGCTATCCAGCGCCGCACGCATCCGATGCGCTAACTCCGTCATCGACTCCCCTTGAGGAATCCGACCACCTTCAGTTCCGTTGACCATCTGCTTGCGCCATTGCTCTTCTTCGGGGGTTAAGCTTTCAATCGGACGTGTTTCCAACACCCCCATATTCAGCTCGCGTAGACGCGGGTCTGTCACCATTTTTAGCCCACAAGCATCAGCGATGATTTTTGCCGTTTGCTGCGTGCGCCCAAGGTCGCTGGTGATAATATGGGTGATGCCCTGGCTGCGAACTCGTTGCGCAACCAAGTGTGCCTGACGCAGACCAACATCAGTCAGAGGGCTGTCTGATTGGCCCTGAATCTGGCGCGATGCGTTCCACACGGTTTCGCCGTGGCGCACGAGATATACCTGTAACATGTCATTTTTCCGTTATACTGCGTGAAATATACACCAAATCTATTTAAATCTATTCTGAGACTTATTATGTACCATGTTGTTGCCGCAACTACCAACCCTGCAAAGATTAAGGCTATTAGCCTCGCGTTTGATGATGTCTATGGCTCCGGCGAGTATCACATTGAAGGGGTTAATGTTGATAGCGGTGTTCCCCTGCAACCCATAGGCAACACTGAGACACGCTCCGGTGCCAGACAGCGAGTGAGTAATGCACGTCAGATGCGCCCTGATGCTGATTTTTGGGTCGGGGTTGAAGCCGGTATTGAAGATAATATGACCTTTGCATGGATGGTAATTGAACGCTCGCAGCTCAGGGGGGAGTCCCGCTCTGCCAGCTTGATGCTGCCCGAGATTATATTACAGGGGATTCGCCAAGGCCGTGAGCTGGGCGACGAAATGGCAGATTTAACCGGGATATCGAATGTTAAACAACAGGGTGGCGCGATTGGTATTTTTACCGACGGTAAATTGACTCGTACCAGTGTTTATCATCAAGCTCTGCTGCTGGCACTGGTGCCGTTTCACAATGAAATTTACCAGCGCCCTGCATCGTAATTAGTTTTTGTCTGTCAATAACTGCGCTTCGAGCCAGCTTTTCAATTCTGGCGGCGCCGCTTTCAGACTATTTGAACCACGGGTGATGGTCGCGATACCAGCACCCAATTGATTTTTCAGTTCACGCTGGCTCAACTCACCACGCATTAACTCCTCAATAATACGCACTCGAGTTCCCAGCGCGGTGCGCTCATCTGGAGTCAGCATCAATTGCAACAGGGGTAAATGGAGGTCTTGCGCAATGGCGTCTTGCAACAGTGCAATGAAAGTCAGCCAGTGCTGATTATCCTCAGTCGACAGATTCGGATCGGTCAATCGTAGTTTTGTCATGATATGCAGCCATACTATTTAACTAGTACAGCAGCATACCATAACCTCACATATCCCCAAAACCCTTGGACCAACAGATGAGTGCGCGCCGCTAATACTCCTGTGGCTTCAAGGGCGAAGAGAAATCCCCAAAGTCATTGGAGCCACAGGTAGGCAGCAAGCAAACGCATCCCGGTGAACTTACTCAGGTAAGTGATTCGGGTAAGTGCGCGCCGCTAACGCCGCTGTGCCCCCCAAAGTCATTGGAGCCACAGGTAGGCAGCAAGCAAACGCATCCCGGTGAACTTACTCAGGTAAGTGATTCGGGTAAGTGCGCGCCGCTAACGCCGCTGTGCCCCCCAAAGTCATTGGAGCCACAGGTAGGCAGCAAGCAAACGCATCCCGGTGAACTTACTCAGGTAAGTGATTCGGGTAAGTGCGCGCCGCTAACCCCCCTGTGGCTTCAAGAGCGAAGGGGATTAGTAGCGCCGCTGCCACTCGGCATCACTCAGCACCTTCGCTGGGCGATTCATAAAGTGGCGATAGAATGCATCGTAAGCCAATACGTTTTTCACGTAGCCACGGGTTTCTGAGAACGGAATACTTTCGATGAATGCCACGGCATCCACCTGCCCGCCACTATTCCCCAGCCAGGTATTAACCCTTGATGGGCCAGCATTATAGGCCGCGCTGGATAAAATCCGGTTGCGACCAAATTGCTGATAGACCTCTTCCAGATAGCTGGTTCCTATCTCTATGTTGGTGATGGGGTCGAGCAACTGGCTGCTATTAACATAGCCTGGAATATTATTCAGTTTGACCGTGTGTTCTGCGGTTCGTGGCATCACCTGCATCAGACCTGCTGCCCCCACTGGGGATTGTGCTTTCGGGTTCCAGGCACTTTCCTGACGGGCAATCGCCATGGCATAACTTGGCGTTATGCCTTTACCTTCAGTGGCCTGACGGAATTCTTTCGGCCATGCCAGTGGGAAGCGCTCTTCCAGATGGTCCCATAATTTAGCCACGATGGTCGCCTGAACACTCAGATCCGCCCACTTTTGGTTAAATGCATAACGCGCTAATGCTTCCTGCTCAGGTTTACTGCGGCTGGCAACCAGATAGCTCCACTCGTTGCGCGCCAGATTATCCATATTCCAATACATTAGCTCACGCACCCGGGCGATCTCTGGCCGTTGTGCCAGCGAAGCATCGGGTTTGGTGGCAACCTCAACATTGATAGGGTAAGGAACCCCCAGTTTTTGGGCGGCCACCATCGGATAAAAGCCACGTTCCTGCATCAGGCTGCGCAAAATAGCTTCGCCCTCGGCTTTCTTACCTTGTTCCAGCAGCAACGAAGCACGCCAGTAACGCCACTCATCTTTGTTTTGTGCCTCGGCCGGTAACCGAGCCATCCAAGTCGCGAGTCCTTGGCGGTCGCCACTGCCCAGAGACATGCGGATACGGCGCTCCAGCAATGGGGTTGAATGACTGCGTAAGGTGACTTGATCGCGCCATTTGGCTTGGTCGTAAGTTGCATCATTGCCCATCAAACGCCAGGCTACTGCTTCTTCCAGCTCCAGTTTTTCGCTGTCACTCATTTTTTGTAGCCGTGCCAACGTTGGGATCATCGCCCGCGCATTTTCTACGTCCTGACGAGCCAATCGAGTAAAGGCAATAATCGTGGCTGAGCGAGTAAAATCGGTCGGCCCAACTGTACGGGCAAAGCTTTCAACACTGGCTGGGTCACTTTGCAATTTCGCCAGTGCCGTCCCCATGGTCTGATAATCGGCTGGCAACTGCTTGAGTAAGTAACTCACCAGACTGGCATTGCCCTCTTTCAGGGCTAATTTCATACGGGCCAATGTGGCCAATGGTGTTTGATGCCCGGCTTGCTGCCAGACACTGAATAATTTATCGCAACTACCGGGTAGCGCCTGACCATTAAGCCAGATTTCACTCGCCCCATCCCACGCCACTTGCTGCTCGCCTGTTGCCCATTTGGCATAGTAGTAATTACAGCGGGCTGCGGCCGGTTGCGGAGCTTGCGGGCTGAACGCTAATAACCCACGCCAATCCTCGCGACGTGCCAGCTCATTAACAAAACGCGATGACAGCGAACGTGCTGGCGGCAATGTCGGGTTACGCGTCAGGAAATCATTCACTTGAGCCGCACTCACCTGACTCAAATCTTGTGTTAACTGGCGGTATTCCAGATACGGGTACAGAGGATAGTCGCGCAACGTTGGCATCAGTTGCGTCACGGTATCCATCTGATTGCTGTCCCAAGCTTGTTTAACTTGTTGATAGCGCTGCCGTTGGGCATCAATGGAGTCTGCGAATGCCACTCCTGAAGTCGTCACCAGACACACGCCAATCGCCAGATATCGCCACTTGTCCATACTTACTGTTTCCTCACTGGTTGTTGGCCACTGCATTTTGCTTACCGCAACTTCTGATTAGCATAGTCATAATTAGTTCCGGCAGCAGGACATACTAACTAAGAGTTTCACCTGATAGCCAGCGATTACACTCACGAATAGATAGGGAAACTTAATCTTTTCGGGCGATTGATTAAATTAAGGGAAGTTGAAGAAGATAACTGGCAGGATAGTTCATCATGTAATGACTTATTATTCACCATGTTAGCGGCTATTTATAGTGAAATGTTTCGACTTTATTATCTCAGATCAAGACGCTATTTTGATAAAAATCTACTATCCTTGCTTAATATAACTATGTTGTTGTAAATATATCATTCAGAATCATTTTTTTGTCTTTTAATAAAAATCAAATAATTAAGGAGCAGGATATTTTCATGGAAGAAAGAAGGTGACTCTCTGCCCCGAGTTAATGAAATAGTCCGATGATTCAATCAAATGGATAGATAGATTTCAGATTTATTAATTTTTAAGAAGGTTCTTTCAATGCAAAACTCATCAAACCATACGTCCGGAGCGAAACCCCCAGAGGGAAAGGCCTGGTATCAGCTTACTGCGGAAGAATCTTTGCAGCATTTAAATAGCCGCGAAGAAGGTTTAACCCAACAAGAGGCGGAAGAACGTCTTAAACAATACGGCCCTAATGCGTTACCGGCCAAAAAAAGTAAGCATCCTTTACTTCAGTTTTTAGCGCATTTTAATGATGTCCTGATTTACATTCTATTAGCTGCGGCGTTAGTTAAAGGTCTAATGGGCCACTCTGTTGACACCATTATTATCCTTTGCGTCGCGGTCATTAACGCATTAATTGGTTACGTTCAAGAAAATAAAGCCGAGAAATCTCTGAAAAGCATTCAGAATATGCTTTCCAGCAAAGCTGTGGTAATACGAAATGGTAATGCGCAAACTATTGATGCGCAGAATTTAGTGCCCGGCGATATTGTCACATTGAAACCAGGGGATAAAATTCCAGCCGACTTGCGCTTGCTCGAAGCTCACAATCTCCAGATTGAAGAAGCTATCCTGACCGGTGAATCAACCGTCGTTGAAAAGCAAATCGGGGTAATTGAAAACGAATCAGTGATTGGCGACCGCAAAAACCTGCTGTTCTCCGGTACCACTATCAGTGCCGGTACCGCGAAAGGTATGGTCATTGCCAGTGGCGGTGACACTGAGCTCGGTCATATCAACCAGATGATGTCGACGGTCGAATCCACCCGAACGCCACTGTTGCAACAGATGGATCGGTTGGGTAAAGCCATCTTTATTCTGATTCTGGTCATGATGGCTTTCCTGTTCGTCTTCGCCTTTATCTTGCGCGACTTGCCAGTCAATGAACTGCTGTTGGCCTTGATCAGCCTGGCCGTGGCATCGGTTCCTGAAGGGCTGCCTGCCATTATTTCAATTATTCTGTCCTTGGGTGTGCAAGCGATGGCGCGCAACCGCGCGATTATCCGCAAGCTGCCAACGGTAGAAACCTTAGGTGCGATGACCGTCGTCTGTTCCGATAAAACCGGGACATTGACGATGAATGAGATGACCGTCAAAGCAGTAATTCTGGCTGAGCATTGTTACCGAGTGGAAGGCGAAAGCTATGAACCGGTCGGTAATATCTATCCTGAGGGCAGCGATCAGCAAGCCACTCTTGCCGGGCCGTTAAAAACATTTATCACTGCGGTGAATCTATGTAATGACAGCCAGATTCAAAAGAATGACCAAGGTCACTGGACGATTACTGGCGGCCCAACTGAAGGTGCACTGAAGGTGTTGGCTGCCAAATCCGGCATTGAACTGGGTCAGGTCACTCAACACGGTAAAATTCCTTTCGATTCTGCCTATAAATACATGGCCACCAGCCATCAAGTTCAGTCAGAAAATAGTATCTTCCTGACGGGCGCTCCTGACGTCCTGTTTACCTTCTGCCAGCAAGAACTGACGGACAGTGGTGTTGCGCCATTCCGCCGTGATTACTGGGAAGCCGAGATGGCGCGCTATGCCAAGCAAGGCTTGCGCATGGTAGCCGCTGCCTTCCGCCCAGTAGAGCAAGCGGTCAGCGAGTTAGATCATAGCGATATCCAGCAAGGCATGGTGTTTGTCGGCATCGCCGGCATGATGGACCCACCACGCCCCGAAGCTATCGATGCGATTGCAACCTGCCAGCAGGCTGGTATTCGCGTGAAGATGATAACTGGCGACCACCAAGAAACAGCCATGGCGATTGGTGCCATGCTGGGGATAGGCAATGGGAAAGATTCCATTACCGGTGGTCAGTTGGAGCATATGGATGATAAAGAACTGGCTGAAGCTGCCGTTCGTTATGATATTTTTGCCCGTACCAGCCCAGAGCATAAGCTGCGTCTGGTAAAAGCCTTACAAGAGAAAGGCGAAATTGTCGGGATGACCGGCGATGGCGTCAACGATGCACCGGCGCTGAAACAGGCTGATGTCGGTATCGCCATGGGTATCAAGGGGACCGAAGTCACCAAAGAAGCTGCCGATATGGTGCTGTCTGATGATAACTTCGCGACCATCGCCAGTGCGGTTGAAGAAGGCCGTCGTGTTTACGATAATCTGAAGAAAACCATTCTGTTTGTGTTGCCGACCAACTTGGCGCAAGGGTTGTTAATTATCTTTGCCATCCTGGTCGGTGCCGTGATCCCGCTGACGCCATTGCAAATCCTCTGGATAAACATGGCAACCTCCACCACGCTTTCCTTCGGTTTGGCCTTTGAACCGGCAGAAAGAGGCATTATGCGCCGCAATCCGCGTGACCCATCAAAACACGTGCTAGACGGCCATGCCATCTGGCGTATCGCGTTTGTCGGCACCTTGATTGCTTGTAGTGCATTCGCCCTGGAAGCCTATATGGAACCACGCGGTTACAGCACTGAATTTATCCGTACCGTGTTGATGCAAACATTGGTGACCGCGCAGTGGATTTATATGTTTAACTGCCGCGTCATGGACAGATTCCCGCTTAACAAAGAAGTCTTTGTTAACAAAGGGCTGTGGTTGGTTTCTGGCGTACTGATCGTATTGCAGTTAGCCATTATTTATCTGCCATTTATGAATACTGCTTTCGGTACTGAGCCATTACCGGCTTATTACTGGGGCGTAACATTGCTGGTTTCTATCGCGATCTTCCTGATCGTCGAAGTAGAAAAATGGGTCATCGGGCGCTTCAAACGCGGCTCGAATCCTATCTAATATCAATTAGTTATTACGACAAAAGCCCGGCTAATCAGCCGGGCTTTTTATTTATCGCCAATCAGCCTGATATCAGACTTAAGATAAATCACAGATTGCCGATACCATGACTATTATTGCATCAATAACATCTTATAATAGGATAGCGGCGATTAACTATTTGACCGCTGCAACTCACGTCGCCTAACAGGAAGCGCAAAAATGAATACTGCACCTTGCGCAATTAGCGGCGTCAGTAATGATAAACGCTATTATCCGCGAAAACTGATTACGCCACGGCATGCCTTGCGGGCCTGTGTCTGCGGTTTATTCCTGCTCACTATTTTATTTGCTTCAATGCCTTTAATGGCGGCAACTAATATCAGTGAAGAATTGCTACATGAGCGCAGTGATGCGGCCACAAAAATGGTGCTGGGTATTATCAGCTATTCGCGTTGGCCAACACCACTGCCAGTCACCCGTCTATGTGTTGTCGCCCCCACAAATTACGCAGAAGGGCTATTTAACCCGGCATTAATGGAAACGGCACATCCGATTAAAACGCAGCGCTATTCACTGCCCGACGCCTCAATAGCAACTGATTGTGATGTGGTCTATCTGGGGCTTATTGGGGAGCAGCAGCGCCAGGAACTGACCATCCAACTCGCCGGACACTCGATTCTTACCATCAGTGAAAATTATGACGAATGCACCTTGGGCAGTGCATTTTGTCTGCTACTGGAAGATAAGCAAGCCTCTTTCAAAGTCAATATGGATGCATTAGCACGCGGTGGGGTTCGAGTTCATCCCAGCGTGTTGCAACTTGCCCGTAAAAAGGCTGACGCATTATGAGTTCAACAAAGAAAAAATCTGCTGGTCAGATAAAAAATAAAACTAATGCAGCAAAGCTCCCCACACTTGGCCGTGTCTTGGGGAAAATACATTTAACAGTGGCAATAATCTCCGTCGCGACGGCAGGTATTTTCCTGACATTAGCGGCCCTGTTTGCATTACGGGTTTATGCTGACCATAACCTGCATTTGATCGCCCGCTCCATCAGCTATACCACTGAAGCAGCAGTTGTTTTCGGCGACAAAATCGTTGCTAACGAAGCGCTATCACTGATTGCGGCCAATGAAGAAGTCGCGCAGGCCAAGATTTTAGATGTTAATGGCCGG
This sequence comes from Yersinia alsatica, assembly GCF_902170305.1. GTDB lineage: Bacteria > Pseudomonadota > Gammaproteobacteria > Enterobacterales > Enterobacteriaceae > Yersinia > Yersinia alsatica. The sequence goes on from NZ_CABHWW010000033.1 coordinate 368,869, forward strand.
GAGATAGCCAGTTGGACGATACCTGATCACGGCCCAATACATTATATCGAGCAAAGTGTTGCCCGTTGGGCGCTGCCAGAGCCGGTAGTGGTGCCGATGATTCATGCAGGTAATGAAATCGGCAAAATAGTGATTGTGGGTCATGGCGGCAGCCTGCTGCGTTTTCTGCTGCAAGGATTAGCCGGGCTGCTTATCTGTCTGGTGCTCAGTACCGCGGTGGCACTATTCCTGTCACGCCGCATGCTGTTTGGCATTATCGGCTCACTAAACCGCATTACTGAAGTGGCTCATAATGTCAGTCGCAACCGTAGCTTTGGTCAGCGAGTGCCTTCGGCGAAAATCGCCGAGTTAAATGAGTTAAGCCATGATTTCAATGGGTTGTTGGAAGAGCTTGAGGTTTGGCAAAAACACTTAACTCAAGAAAATGACTCACTCGCACACCGGGCTGCCCATGATAGCCTGACCGGTTTGGCCAACCGTGCTTTCTTTGAAGGCCGCTTAAGCCGAACACTTAAGGATTGTAAAACCAACGAACACGTCGCGGTTTTGTTCCTTGATGGCGACCGTTTTAAAGAGATCAATGACAGCTATGGCCATGCGGCAGGCGATGTGGTGCTGACGACCATTGCTGACCGTATTCGTGCACTATTGCGTGAGTCTGATTTAGTGGCGCGTCTGGGCGGTGATGAATTCGCCGTATTACTGGCCCCCATTCATGACACAGATGATGTACTCAACATTGCTGACAATATCATCGAAAGTATGACCCAACCAATAGTACTGGTGGATGGCAGTGAGATCACCACCTCTCTCAGTATTGGTATTGCTGTTTATCCTGATCATGCACAAACGCCGGAAGAGTTATTACAAAGAGCAGATGAAGCAATGTATCAGGCAAAGAAAGGTTTCCGGCCGAGTGAACGGGGCATAGTTCACCAGTCGGGCTTGACTCACACAGAAGATTCTCAAACAGAAAGCTTAGGATAGGTGACATGCTGGATTTAAAAAGTCGTCGTCAGAGAAATCCCATTTGGATCAGTTTTTTTGCTATTTGTCTGCTGGTGTTAGCAGGCTGTCAGGCCAAACCACAAGGGCTGACAGCGGAACAAATCGCCGCATTACAGGATCAAGGCTTTAAATTAACGGATAATGGCTGGGAGTTTGGACTCACCAATAAAGTGTTATTCGACAGTGACGTTAGAAAGTTAAACTCGTCTGGCGCGCAAACTGTGCAAAATATTGGCCGGGCATTACACAATGTCGGCATCAATCATTTGCGAGTTGATGGTCACACTGACGCAACGGGTGAAGACAACTATAACCAGAAGCTCTCTTACGAGCGCGCGGCCGCAGTGGCGGATTCACTGGCAACCATTGGTATTCCAAGAGCCAATATTGATGTTCGTGGTCAAGGTAAATTAGAGCCGGTGGCGGATAACCGTACGGCAAAAGGCCGGGCAGAAAACCGCCGGGTAGCAATGATAGTGACCGCGCCATAACCTTTTTATGCCGGTCTAGCGAATGAGCTTCATGTGTGAAGCTCATTCGCTGACAGACCCTACCTTTCAGTGCGGCTTTACTGGAAAGAAAACCCGAGTTTTGCATACCGTTTTCAAAAATCTTCGCCGCAGACTCTTCAACTGCCATTGCTGCACCGAATACATCACGCCAGGTGCTCATCGGCATCAAGCCGCATATACCATCCAGACCAAATCCCCGAATGTGCATCATGGTTTTGACCGGAATAACCCGCTTTTTGCCGTTCTCGGTAGGCATCAATGGCCCTGCGTAATGATCTGCGAAAATGATCCGCTCAGTGGCAGGGAAGGTAGGCTCAGATCGCTTTGTGCACACAAGCGGTGGGCCTTGGTTCGCCCGTGAATGGTTTAACGGGTGAATGGCAAAGGCAGTGTTATCCGCACTCCTTTGCCACCCATTTCACAAACAAAAAAACTCTGACTTATGTCGGGGCTTATCATTTTTGAAGTCGGTTCCGGCATCAGCACCTACCAATGTGCTGACCGCATAACTTTGAAATGCAAAAACCCCGCCGAAGCGAGGTTTATTTGACTGGATAAGCGCTACCGCACAACCAACTCTTATCACTATAGTGGGTAAAATTCGTAACGAATAGCTTTTTTGCATTTGTTGTATTCGTTCATACTTACTCTCGTCTCCATGGCACTCAGGGTTCAGTCAGAACGGTGCCAACACAGGTCGTTATTGAACTAAAAATGCGTAATTCTGATGAAAGTAATTAGGATTTAAATGCTAAAATAGATTACGTTTAAAATCTATTTTGGAGTGGTGATGGGGCGTTCAAGTAAGCAGCAGGCCGAAACTAATCGGGCATTGATTGTGGAAAAGGCTAGTGGCCTTTTCAGGGCACACGGCATCGCCAATGTCAGCGTCTCAGATATTATGAAAGCTGCAGGTATGACGGCGGGGGGATTTTATAAGCACTTCAAATCCAAAGAAAGTCTGGCGCGAGAAGCGGCTAACCTTGCATTCAACGCATCCAATCTCAGCTGGAACAATGTTTCATCAGAGCTAGATGGCAACCACCAACACAAGATAGCCCGATATTATTTCACACCTAAACCGACGGATAAACGCTGCCCAATGTTGGCTTTCGGTAACGATCTGATGAAAGGTGATGATCCTGTACTCGCTGAAGAATGTACCGCTGGTATCAAAGACCTATTTAAGGTTTTTTCAAGCCCAGTTAAAATGAATGGCAGCAATGACCGGGATCTCGCGATGTTTGCAGCAATGATTGGGGCAAATTATTTAAGTGAGTTGAGTAGTGATCCAGAGTTTTCAGCACGAATCAGAAAGGCCGTTCTAGACCTAATGTGATTTCCCAGATTAATAAATACGGGAAACCAACAGATTCCCCGTCTGTGTTCAGGCCATAGGCAACTGTGCGGAAGCGGATTTCTTAATTGCGTTTACCAGCTCTTCAGTGGTGAGAACCTCAGTAGCATATGTCGGGCCATCAATATCCATTGCCGCATGCAGGGCTTCGTGAGAACGGGCAGATGTTGCGTCCCTCACCAGAGTAACGTGGAAACCAAGCTCCATACCAATACGAGCTGTCGCCTCAAGGCAGGTGTTGGCTAAGAGACCCACACAAATGATTTTCTCCTTACCATAGCGTTTCAGTTTGTGCTCAAGATCAGTGTTCGGAAAACCGCTTGATCCCCAGTGTTCAGTTGCAACTACATCTCCTTCATGTATCTGGAAGTCATCATGGAAAGTACCTCCCCAAGTTCCTTTTGCAAACGCCTGACGTTGCCCGGCTCCCAGTTGGTAAGGTGACGGATATTTCCAGTCTTCATAATCACCCGGCTCCCAACGATGGTGCGGCACGTGGTAAACAGTAATCCCAACTTCACGCGCAGCAGCCACAATTTTGCGCAAGTTCGCGTGCATATTATTTTCTTTCGCGATGTCTTTCACCCATGGAAATAACTTGCCTCCCTCGGCCAGAAAATCGTTATACAGATCGATACACAGCAATGCGGTGATTTCGGGTTCATATACTGGGTTACTCATGTCTGACCTCTCAATTAGATGGTGCAAGCACCGTTAAAGTAAAAATAGATTATGATCGTAATCTATTTTAGTAAAGAGAAAGTTAAGACTGATCTGGGATATAAGGGAAGAAGCTGAGAGAGAATGAGCTCGCTATTGGCGGAAATAAGGGGTATCCGAGGTAAACTTCATATAAATACCCAAGCTACCAATGATATTGTAGGTCCCTTTAGTGCTGTGAGTTCAACGGGTCGTACTCCCACTGAGATGCATTACTATAAATCGTACCATCTTCATCCATTACTTGAGCATTGAAATGCTTCGCAATCCTCAACATCTTTCTATACAGATATGTGTCTGGCCACTTGGTATAAATATTGCCTGCGCTCCAGTCAAGCCATGGCTCTCCGTACAACGAGGGGCCTGACCATAAGGCGTGGTAATCACCGTTTATAATATATCTGCTTAATTCATTATCGCTATTAATGTAGTTAAGCCATTCATCAGCAGTTATCTGCGCATCATCATTATCTGCCCAAAATTCAGCTCTCGTTATGTGAAATTCAACCCCCATAGCATCCCCTAAACGCAGAAATAGTTTTCGCAAACTAGCATAGTCCCTATTAAAACGAAATTAGTAACACAACAGTATCGATCTGGAAGCTGGCACGTTAACAGTGCGACGAAACTGGACTAGTGTGACACAGTACACTTTGCCAACAACAGAGGCTGGTACCGATCGTACTGTTTTTTTGATGGAGCCAGCGAAAGAGGCATTAAGAAAACAGCTGGCATTAACGCGGCTAAAGCCCACTAGCAAAGTAAAAGTATTAATGCGGGAGCATGGAAAAAGCCGTATAGGCCTCTGCACTTTCGTGTTCGATCCAAAGATAAATGCGAAAGGAAGTGGAGCTGGAGAACGTTTTACACCAACTGCTCTAGCTGATAGCTGGGATCGGGCCGTGAAACGGGCTAAACTGCGACATCGAAATACATACCAATCGCGTCATACTTTCGCGTGTTGGTCATTATCCGCTGGAGCGAACCCTGCATTTATTGCAATGCAAATGGGACACACCTCGGCACAAATGCTGTTTAGCGTCTACGGTGATTGAATGCCGAATCATAACGCTGACCAGCTTGCGTTGCTAAACGCAAAATTAGGTACTAATGCCCCATACATGCCCCACACCAAGAGTGGGGCATCATAAAAACCAGTTATAGCGAGGGTTAGCGCAACGTGGCTCAATACGTCTATTCCATGCATCGCGTCGGCAAAGTAGTTCCGCCGAAACGACATATTTTGAAAAACATCTCCTTAAGTTTCTTCCCTGGGGCCAAAATTGGTGTGCTGGGCCTTAACGGCTCAGGTAAATCGACCCTGTTGCGCATCATGGCTGGCATCGATACCGACATTGAAGGTGAAGCTCGCCCGCAGCCAGGGATCAAAATTGGTTACCTGCCGCAGGAGCCTAAGCTAAATCTTGAGCAAACCGTGCGTGAGTCGGTTGAAGAAGCGGTGGGCGAAGTTAAACGCGCGCTGACCCGTTTGGATGAGGTTTATGCGCTGTATGCTGATCCTGATGCTGATTTCGACAAGCTGGCGAAAGAGCAAGGCGAGCTGGAAGCGATTATCCAATCCCACGACGGCCACAATCTGGATAACCAACTGGAACGCGCTGCGGATGCTTTACGCCTGCCACCTTGGGATGCAAAAATTGCCAACTTGTCCGGTGGTGAGCGCCGCCGTGTCGCCATCTGCCGCCTGCTGCTAGAAAAACCTGACATGCTGCTGCTGGATGAACCGACCAACCACTTGGATGCTGAATCCGTGGCTTGGCTGGAGCGCTTCCTGCATGACTACGAAGGCACTGTCGTCGCCATCACCCATGACCGTTACTTCCTTGATAACGTGGCGGGTTGGATTCTGGAGCTTGACCGTGGCGAGGGTATTCCATGGGAAGGTAACTACTCCTCATGGCTGGAACAGAAAGATGCCCGTCTGGCGTTGGAAGCCTCTTCCGAAGCCGCACGTCGTAAATCTATCGAGAAAGAACTGGAGTGGGTTCGTCAGAATCCAAAAGGCCGTCAGGCGAAAGGTAAAGCACGTCTGGCTCGCTTTGAAGAACTTAACAGTGTTGAATATCAAAAACGTAATGAAACCAGCGAGTTATTCATTCCACCTGGCCCACGTTTAGGCGACAAAGTGCTGGAAGTTGAGCATCTGAGCAAGTCTTACGGTGACCGTGTACTGATTGACGACCTGACTTTCGCACTGCCCAAAGGGGCCATCGTTGGGATTATCGGGCCGAACGGCGCAGGTAAATCAACGCTGTTCCGCATGTTATCGGGTCAGGAACAGCCTGATTCCGGCACGATTTCACTGGGTGATACCGTGCAGCTGGCCTCGGTTGATCAGTTCCGTGACAACATGGATGACAGCAAAACCGTTTGGGAAGAAGTTTCCGGCGGTCAGGACATCATGAAGATCGGCAACTTTGAAATCCCAAGCCGCGCTTATGTTGGCCGCTTCAACTTTAAAGGGATTGATCAGGGCAAGCGAGTTGGCGAGCTATCTGGTGGCGAGCGCGGTCGTATCCATCTGGCCAAGTTGCTACAGGTTGGCGGCAACATGTTGCTGCTCGATGAACCGACCAACGATCTGGACATCGAAACGCTACGCGCACTGGAAAACGCCTTACTGGAGTTCCCAGGCTGTGCCATGGTTATTTCCCATGACCGTTGGTTCCTTGACCGTATCGCCACCCACATCATCGACTATCAAGATGAAGGTAAAGTGGTGTTCTTTGAAGGTAACTTTACTGAATACGAAGAGTGGAAAAAACGCACTCTGGGTGCCGAGGCACTGGAACCACATCGTATCAAGTATAAGAAAATGACCAAGTAATTCTCTTGCTGGCTAAGGCCGGAAGAAAATGACTGAGTGATATCAAGGGCCTGCGCTTGCAGGCCTTTTTAATGGCTAAAATCGGCCTATTAACCACTATGGCACGCTGAATTTCGGCGGCCACCGCCTCCACCATTAAGCCTTCTGTCAGCAGAATTCTATTCTGTGATCATCATCATTGTTAACCACTGAATTTTGCCAGTTTTCCTTGTCCTAAGGCAGTCAGCCGAAGGTGACAAGACTGCACACTATTTAGACTCCTTCGTCATCAGCGGTTTGTGCGCCCTTCCTATTCCGCGCCTCCCCGCACCATCACAACGAAGGATAATAAGATGAACAATGCAATTATATTGGGGATAATTTGGCATCTGGTAGGCGCTGCCAGTGCGGCGTGTTTCTACGCGCCGTTTAAACAAGTTAAAAAATGGTCATGGGAAACCATGTGGTCCATTGGCGGCCTGGTCTCATGGCTTATCCTGCCATGGACAGTTAGCTATCTGTTATTACCCGATTTTTGGCAATATTACGGCTCTTTTAGCTTCGCTACCCTGCTGCCGGTATTTCTGTTCGGTGCCATGTGGGGGATTGGGAATATCAACTACGGCCTGACCATGCGCTATCTCGGTATGTCGATGGGAATAGGGATTGCCATCGGTATCACGCTGATTATCGGCACATTAATGACACCTATTCTGCAAGGGCGTTTTGATGTGCTATTCGGTACCGCGGGCGGGCGTATGACCTTGTTAGGGGTATTTGTGGCTCTGATAGGTGTTGCCACCGTCAGTTATGCCGGGTTACTGAAAGAGCGGGCCATGGGGATTCAGGCAGAAGAATTTAACCTGAAAAAAGGGCTCATACTGGCGGTGATGTGCGGTATTTTCTCCGCCGGTATGTCATTTGCTATGGATGCCGCCAAACCAATGCATGAAGCCGCCAGCGCATTAGGCATCAACCCACTCTATGTGGCGCTACCCAGTTACGTCATCATTATGGGTGGTGGCGCACTCATTAACTTGAGTTATTGCTTTATCCGCCTGGCAACCCTCAAAAATCTGTCAGTCAAAGCTGATTTCTCAATTGCTAAGCCATTGCTGATCACCAACATTCTGTTCTCAGCTTTAGCCGGTTTGATGTGGTATCTGCAATTCTTCTTCTATGCCTGGGGTCATGCCAAAATCCCACAACAATATGATTATATGAGCTGGATGCTGCATATGAGCTTCTATGTGTTGTGCGGCGGCATTGTTGGTCTGTTACTCAAAGAGTGGAAATGCTCAACTAGGAAACCAGTAACCGTGCTGTGTATTGGTTGTCTGGTGATTATTCTGGCAGCCAATATTGTTGGCTTGGGTATGGCGGCGTAATACCCATTATTAAAAATGATTCGATTGACGGGCAGAGTTGAAAAACCTGCCCGTTATTTTATGGATAATCGTTGTGAAGAATAGCGCTAAATGAGAACCCGACAGTGCTCACTGCCATTTTTAGCCGGTGATGCTGGGGAGCGGACAAAGCGCTGGCGATAATCTCGCGGAGTCATACCGGCTTCACGAGTAAAAACAGCCGAGAAATAGTTGCTGTCTTCAAACCCACAGCGCGCGGCAATATCACTGATACGATGCTCACTGCACCGCAATAAACTCTTCGCATGGCAGAGGCGAATCTGGCGCAGATAATGGCTGATACTCATACCCGTCTGCTGGCGAAATAATTGCTTAAGAGAACGTTCAACCAGCTGATTTTTATGACAGAAATCAGCCATATCAAAGTGAGTTGCCAAACTTTGCTGCAACGCCGACATAATTAAATCAAGCTGCTCACCATCGGGCAGTAAGTGGGCCTGTTCAGCTCGATAGCGATGGCGTTTCAGTACAATAGCGAGTTGCAGCAACAGTGCCTCGGTCAACTGTATCGACCAGGAGTCTGTCTTGCGCGACTCCTGCGCTAACTGCTGAATGATAGGCCGCGCCTGCGCCATGCCTTGTGTCGTTAGCCGCCAATACCCTTGATTCTGTTCATGTCCAAAAGGTGGCAGTAACTTGTGCCATTGAGCATTTAGACGCAGCCGCTCGGGGCAATAAATAATATTATCTAGTACCAAATCATGTACCGATTCGTAGCTATGAAGATCTGCGGCTTGAATATAGAAAACATCCCCGCAAGTAATGCGATAAGGGTGATCATTCAGGACATGTAAACCATTACCCCGCCAGACAATCACGATTTCGCAAAATTGGTGAGTGTGCTCTGCGAAGACTTCCTGCGGATATCGGTTGGTTACCGCCACCGGCATCTGTTCCGATGGCAAATAATCCCGGCTTTCTAACAGCAGTGGTGCCCGCATGCATGCAGCCTTATTGTTATAGGTTAATTAATAAGCAGATCATTATCTTGAAACTGCCGATTTTTACCGTGATGTCATTCACGCCCTCGTTGGTTAGCGCGGTAAGGCGCTAAAGCTGGCTGCGCAAATCACGGGGAGATTGTGAAAACTCGCGCTTAAATAGGGTCGAAAAGTGGTTGCTGTCGCCGAAACCACATTGATAAGCAATATCAGTGACACTGTGGTCGCTGTAGCACAGCTGATGGCGCGCTTGCAGTAAGCGCAGCCGCGTCAGATAACGTTGGGGTGTCATCCCGGTTTGGTTTTTTAACTGGCGATGTAGAGTCCGCAGTGGCAAGGCAAAGCGGTCGGCCAACTCTGACCACTCAATCGCCTCGCTATAGTTGCTCTGTAGCCAATCCAGCAGTTGGCATAACCGCCCTTCCTGATCATCCCCTACTTGCGCCCGGCATCCCTGCCACAACTTCACCAATAACTGCATAAAAACACTCTCATGCAGGGCGATATCTTCCACCTGATCACTTTGCGGGGCGTGTTCAAGACAAGCAATTAAGCATTTTACCTGCTGTAAAACCTGGCCATTCACCCGCCAATGAGAGGGATATACACCATCACACTCTTGGGGAAGGAAGTGCCCGACACCGGATAAAAAGCGAAAAGCATCAGGTGCACGAAATAAGACATTGGTGAGAAACAAATCATCTGTTGATTCAAACAAATGGCGGTCATGGTCACGAACAAAACAGACACAGCCACTGCTTAATGTGTATGGGTTGCCATTAAAAACATGCACGCCCGCCCCTTCTTCAACAATAACGATTTCATAAAAATCATGATGATGCTCGGGAAATTCGGGTTGTGGCGCACGCGCTTCAATAGCCACGGGCGACGAGCTAGAAGAGAAAAAATCAATACTGTGCAATACAGTCATCTTTTGCCCCCTTTCGACAGGCACGGCGAAATCGCCCTGCTTCAGCCCTCGATAGTAAAAGCAGCAGCGGTGACTAAACCTTCAATTTTTGACACTAAAAAGCACTTTGGCGGCGATTTTTTTTAGATAGACGCAGCAATGTTGAAAAATATGCGCGAGGTCACAGGTGGGGAAGGTTGCGCATAAATACGAAACTGTGAGCTATTTCACTTTCACTTTCGTCATTCTGCCAGCAAGCCATAGCGGCTGGCAGTGATGAGAAGGTCGTAGATCAGGCAAATTTCTACACTGTTGGACATCGAGAAACGACAGGCCGCTTATCATGCCCACACAATCCACATTTTCATCATCAACCGTCACACCCCCCAATGCCCCACGGCACATGGTCGCTATTGACCTTGGAGCCTCTAGCGGGCGAGTGATGCTGGCAAGCTATTATCCCGCCCAGCAACAGCTTAAATTGCGTGAAGTCTGCCGCTTTACCAACCAGATTAAATCCATTGACGGCTCAGATGTCTGGGATATTGATGCCATTGAGCAATCTATTCGTCAGGGCCTAAATAAGCTCGACAGTGAAGGGATCGCGCTGGACAGCATTGGTATTGATAGCTGGGGCGTGGATTTTGTGTTGCTTGATAAGCAGGGAAAACGGGTCGGGCTGCCGGTATCTTATCGCGATAGCCGCACTCAAGGGGTGATGGAACAGGCGCAGCAGAAACTGGGTAGCAAAGCGATTTATCGCCGCACCGGCATTCAATTCTTGCCATTCAATACCCTGTATCAATTACGCGCATTGAGTGAACAGCAGCCCCATTTACTTGCCGATGTCGCCCATCTCCTCCTGATCCCGGACTACTTGCATTACCGCCTGACCGGCCAACTTAACTGGGAATATACCAACGCCAGTACCACTCAGTTACTCAATATTGACACCAATGACTGGGATGGCGACTTACTGGCTTATGCGGGGGTACCCGCGCACTGGTTTGCCAAACCCAGTAAACCCGGTAATACCATCGGTTATTGGCGCAGTGCCCGTGGTCAAGAGGTTCCAGTGGTGGCCGTTGCCACCCACGATACGGCCAGCGCAGTTCTTGCCGCCCCTCTGATTGATGCTGATGCCGCCTATCTTAGCTCTGGAACCTGGTCACTGATGGGCTTTGAGAGTGCTACACCGCTGACTCATCATCAAGCGCAGTGCAGCAATATCACCAATGAAGGTGGCGCTGAAGGCCGCTATCGGGTACTGAAAAATATTATGGGTTTGTGGCTACTGCAACGCGCCACCGATGAATTGCAGATTGACGATTTGCCGCAATTGATTGAACAAGCAGCGCGGCAGCCCGCTTGTCGCTCGCTGATCAACCCCAATGATAGCCGTTTTATCAACCCGGCCAATATGTGCCGCGAGATCCAAGATGCCTGCCGCGAGCATGGCCTGCCAGTTCCAATTACGGCTGCCCAATTGGCCCGCTGCATCTTTGATAGCCTCGCCATGTTGTACCGGCAAGTGGCTCAAGAGTTAGCAGAACTGCGCGGACGCCCCATCAGCCATTTGCATATTGTCGGCGGCGGCAGCCAAAACCAATTTCTCAATCAACTCTGCGCCAATGCTTGCGGCTTGCATGTGAGCATGGGGCCGATTGAGGCTTCTACACTTGGCAATATTGGTAGCCAATTGATTTCGCTGGGCGAGGTGGCTGATGTCACTCATTACCGCCGCATCGTGGCGAATAACTTCCCACTCCACCATTTATCCCCTCACGACAACACTGACTTTGCTGCCCATTGGCCGCAATTCCAGTCACTGAGTCAATTACCTAAGGAACTTTGCATATGACGAACTCTATTGAACAGGCCTGGGAGCTGGCTAAGCAGCGCTTTGCTGCTGTCGGCGTTGATGTTGATGCCGCACTTACTCGTCTTGATACGCTACCGGTCTCCATGCATTGCTGGCAAGGTGATGATGTCACCGGTTTTGAGAATCCAGATGCTGTATTGACCGGGGGGATCCAAGCAACCGGAAACTACCCCGGAAAAGCACGTAATGCTGCCGAGCTACGCTCTGACCTGGAACTGGCGCTGACATTAATTCCTGGGCCTAAACGGCTAAATTTACATGCCATTTATCTGGAATCCGATACGCCGGTAGCGCGCAATAAAATCGAGCCACGCCACTTTAACCACTGGGTTGAATGGGCTAAAAAACACCATTTAGGGCTCGATTTTAACCCCTCTTGTTTCTCTCACCCATTGAGTGCTGACGGTTTTACCCTGTCACATGCCGACCCAAAAATCCGTCAGTTCTGGATTGAGCACTGTCAGGCTAGCCGCCGGGTTTCCGCCTATTTGGGTGAGCAATTAGGTACCGCTTCCGTCATGAACATCTGGATCCCTGATGGCATGAAAGACACCCCCATTGATCGCCTTGCGCCCCGCCAGCGCCTGCTGTCAGCTCTGGATGAAGTCATCAGTGAAAAGTTAAATCCGGCTCATCACATTGATGCGGTGGAGAGCAAATTATTTGGTATTGGTGCTGAAAGCTACACCGTCGGTTCCAACGAGTTTTATATGGGCTATGCCGCCAGCCGCCAAACGGCGCTGTGCCTGGATGCCGGTCACTTCCATCCCACTGAAGTCATTTCCGACAAAATATCCAGCGCCATGCTGTATGTCCCGCGCCTACTGTTGCATGTCAGCCGCCCAGTTCGTTGGGACAGTGACCACGTGGTGTTGCTGGATGATGAAACACAGGCTATTGCCAGTGAAATCATCCGCCACAACCTGTTTGATCGGGTTCATATCGGTCTGGACTTCTTTGATGCCTCGATTAACCGCATTGCCGCTTGGGTCATTGGCACCCGCAACATGAAGAAAGCTTTATTACGCGCCTTACTGGAACCTACCGAGATGCTACGCCAACTGGAACTGCGCGGTGATTACACCGCAAGATTGGCGCTGCTGGAAGAGCAGAAATCCCTGCCATGGCAAGCCGTTTGGGAAGGTTACTGCCAACGCAATGACGTACCGGTCGATGCCCGCTGGCTCGATGCAGTACGTGAATATGAACAACAGATTCTCAGCCAACGTTAAGGACTCATGATGATGCAAGCGATTCTATCTTCCTGGTTTATTGAGGGAATGATTAAAGCCACCAGCGATATGTGGCGCAAAGGGTGGGACGAACGTAACGGTGGCAATATCAGTTTGCGACTGCTGGCTGAAGAAGTGGAACCTTATCGGCGCGATTTTTACCCTCAACCGCGTAACGTGGAGCTCACGCAACCGGCTCCCGAACTGGCAAACAGCTGGTTTCTTGTCACCGGTTCCGGCAAATTTTTCCGCAATGTTGAATTAAATCCTGCTGAAAATCTGGTGTTGCTGCAAGTCAGCAATGATGGCATGGCTTATCACATTCACTGGGGCTTGACTCAAGGAGGGCTACCCACCTCTGAGCTGGCGGCACACTTCCAATCCCACATTGTGCGGATGCAAGTCAGCGGCGGCAGCAACCGAGTGATTATGCATTGCCATGCTACCAATCTAATTGCCCTGAGCTATGTGCAAAAACTGGATAACGCCAGCTTCACCCGTCTGTTGTGGGAAGGCAGTACCGAATGTCTGGTGGTGTTCCCTGATGGGATTGGCATTGTGCCGTGGATGGTGCCGGGCACCGATGGGATTGGTGCACAGACGGCGGAACAGATGCGTGAACACAGTCTGGTACTTTGGCCTTTCCATGGCATTTTCGGCAGTGGGCCCACACTGGATGACGCCTTTGGCCTGATTGATACCGCCGAGAAATCAGCCGAAATCATGGTGAAAGTGCTGTCGATGGGCGGCAAGAAACAGACTATTTCACGCGAGCAATTGATTGCACTGGCGGCACGTTTTGATGTCACGCCGCTGGCCGCTGCACTGGACGTCTAAGCCCTCGACCACAGCCCCGACGGATGACATCGGGGCGAATCATCACTTATGCGTTATTTGAGGAGTACAGTATGAGTTTCATGTTGGCACTGCCGAAAATCAGCTTGCACGGCACCGGGGCTATTGGCGATATGGTTAAATTGCTCAGCGACAAACAGTGGGGAAAAGCACTGATTGTTACAGATGGGCAACTGGTCGAAATGGGTTTGTTGGATAGCTTACTCACGGCGATGAAGCAGCATCAGTTACCTTATGCGCTGTTTGCACAGGTATTTCCTAACCCAACCGAAGAGTTAGTACAGGCAGGTTTTAGCGCCTTCACACAGCATCAATGCGACTATTTGGTGGCCTTCGGTGGTGGCAGCCCCATTGATACCGCCAAAGCCATTAAGATACTAACCGCCAATCCGGGACCATCCACGGCTTATTCCGGTGTGGGTAAAGTCAAACAAGCCGGGGTGCCGCTCATCGCCATCAATACCACGGCAGGAACGGCGGCAGAATTGACCAGCAATGCCGTCATTATTGATAGTCAGCGGCAAGTGAAGGAAGTCATCATCGATACCAATATCATTCCTGATATTGCGGTGGACGACCCGTCAGTAATGCTCAATATTCCCGCCAGTGTCACCGCCGCAACCGGAATGGATGCCCTCACCCATGCGATTGAAGCTTATGTTTCACTCGGCGCGCATACATTGACTGACCATTCAGCGCTCGAATCAATCCGCCTTATTAGCCAGTGGCTGCCATTAGCGGTGGCAGACGGCAAAAACCTGCATGCTCGGGAAATGATGGCATGTGGGCAGTATCTGGCGGGCATGGCGTTTAACAGTGCTGGGCTAGGTTTGGTTCACGCACTGGCCCATCAGCCGGGGGCCACACATAACCTGCCTCACGGCGTGTGCAATGCTATCTTACTGCCGGTAGTTGAAGAATATAATCGCCCACAAGCAGTCAGTCGCTTCGCTCGCATTGCGCAGGCAATGGGGGTAAACACTCAGGAAATGAGTGATGAGCAAGCCAGCCATCAGGCGATAGCGGCTATTCGTCAGTTGTCGTTGCAAGTCGGCATTCCTGCCGGGTTCTCCGCCTTAGGTATTGAGGAAAATGATATTGAGGGCTGGTTAGATAAAGCGCTGGCCGACCCTTGCGCGCCTTGTAACCCACGTCCAGCGAGTCGTGAACAAATCCGAACCTTGTACTTGCAGGCACTGTGAGCGGAGACAACATCATGATACGCAAAGCGTTTGTTATGCAGGTCAACCCTGACTCCCATGCTGAATATCAGCGCCGACACTCACCAATTTGGCCGGAACTGCAAGCTGTGCTGAAAGCCCATGGCGCTCACCACTATGCTATTTTCCTCGATGAAGCGCGCAATTTGCTGTTTGGTTTTGTCGAAATTGAATCAGAAGAGCGCTGGAATGCAGTGGCGCAAACCAACGTGTGTCAACGCTGGTGGCAACATATGGCCGATGTCATGCCAAGCAACCCAGATAACAGCCCAGTGAGCCAATCCCTGCGCGAAGTGTTTTATCTGGAATGAAGTGTATTATCTGGAATAGATAGCCCAAAGTGGAGTCGGTAGCCCCGCACTCCACTGCGCTTACAACTTACTCTAACCCCTGCATATAATCCTCAAATACCGGATGCCCAATCACTACATCAATAAAACAGCTCAGTGCGGGAGAGTTCAGCTTGCGGCTCGGATAGACCAAATACAGCTCATTTCCCTCAGCCTGCCATTGCGGCAATACTTCAATTAACTGCCGATTTGCCACCACTTCACGGCTTAAGAAGGCCGGAAGTAGCGTGATGCCGCCATGGTTCAGCGCACATTCACGGGCATATAACAGGTTATCGGTAATATGTAGCGCGGGCACCTGCCAGCGATAGAATTCCTCATCGCGGCGCAAAATCAGCGCCTGCCAGGCACGATGGGCAATGCAGCGATGAGTATCCAATTGGCGCGGATGGAGTAATGGCGGGTGTTGGGCCAAATAAGCAGGGGAAGCCAGCAGGTAACGCGGAGCATATCCCAGCCGCCGACCAATCAGTGACGAATCCTGTGGTTTACCGGTACGCAGCGCCACATCGAAGCCATCTTCGACCAAATCCACCATGCTATCCGACACCAAAACCTCCAGCAACACATCAGGATATTGCCGCTGAAAGTCTGCCGCCAGCCGGGCCAGTAACGTGGCCCCCAATCCTGCTGGTGTGGAAATGCGCAAGCGCCCACTGGGGTTATCCTTCAGCCGTTGGAGTGCCAAATCAGCGCGCTCGGCGGCTTGTAGCATCTCCTGACAATGCACCAGATAGCGCTCTCCGGCAAACGTCAGGTTCAGTTGGCGCGTGGTTCTATTGAGCAACCGAATCCCCAGATTTTGCTCCAACTGGCTAATCCGCTGGCTGACGCTAGATTTAGGTAAGCCCGCCATAGTAGCCGCACGGGTGAAACTGCCGCACTCTGCGACCTTGGCGAACAGAGCCATATCCTGAAGTTGCTTAAACATAGCTAGGTTTCTCACGCATAATTGTTTACCTCAGACGAACACTGCGTTAGTGATTGTCCATCTTATCACTGTCATCAGAGTGGTCTAGACTCAGTTGATATGCTAAACAGGAGCAGGAATATCATCATGTCCATTAAAGCCATTGCCGTAAATCCGCAACAACCCGCTGATTTTATTGAAATCACCCTAGATACACTCACCCCCGGCCCTTTTGATTTGCTGGTAAATGTCAAAGCCGCCTCGATTAATCCAGTTGATACCAAGGTACACCACGGCCTGAAGAAAAATGGCCTGCAACAGCCGCGGATTCTGGGCTGGGATGCTGCTGGTGTGGTGGTCAGTGTTGGTGAGAAAGTGACAGGTTTTCGTGCGGGCGATGAAGTTTGGTATGCTGGCGATATCACTCGCCCCGGCAGCAATGCCACTCAACAGTTGGTTGATGCTCGTATCGCCGCCCACAAGCCAAGTTCACTCAACTGGGCGCAGGCCGCGGCCCTACCATTAACGGCCATCACCGCGTGGGAAGCACTGTTTGAACATCTGAAAATTCAGCAGGCCAGTGCCGATAAAAGTTTGCTCATCATTGGTGGTGCCGGTGGCGTGGGATCACTGGCGATCCCTTTAGCTGCGTTACGTAGCCCGGTAAAAGTGATTGCGACCGCCTCACGCCCAGAGTCAGCGGCTTGGTGCCGCGAACGCGGGGCTGACTTAACCGTCGATTACCGCGACCTGAAAGCACAGTTGCAGAAAGAAGGCATTGATAAAGTTGATTATATTCTTTGCTTGAATGATACCGACGGTCATTGGCCCGCTATCAGCGAGCTTATTGCACCCTTAGGGCAAATCTGCACCATCGTTGAGAATGAAAAACCGCTGGATCAGAACCAGTTGAAACTGAAAAGTGCCGCCCTACATTGGGAATTTATGTTCACCCGCAGCATGTTCTCCACACCAGATATCGCCCAACAGGGTGAGATTCTAAAACAAATCAGTCAGTTGGTTGATGAGGGCAAACTGCAAGGCACTCTCAGTGAAACGCTGCATGGCCTGACGGTCGAAAACCTGCACACGGCCCACAGCCAGGTGGCAGGTGGGCATATGCGCGGCAAGGTCGTGATTAGTTACTAATTAAAAGGGCTGCAACAATTGCGCCCTTGAATACTAAATTCACATCAATCTTCTTGCGGTATTTCACTTAATACTGATGGGCGGGCTAGCCTTTGCAGATCGGCGGCCAGTAATTGTTGAACCAGCTCGACACAGCGCAGGAAGCGCTCGTCGTAGTCCGCCGACTCCACATGGACATACTCAATATTATTGCTGCGCAGCATCTGCTCCAGTAATTTCTGGAAAGATTTGCGGTCACGATCACTGCCGAGGCTACGCAAACCATCGGCAACCCACGGCGTGTTATTCTCCAGCAAAATAACCAAATCAAAGCGATATTCATCAATCAGCGCCTGCACAAATGGGTGCTCTCGTCCTTCATATTTCTTACAAAATGCCTGCGTGGTAACAAAATCGGTATCAATAAAGGCCACTTTATTGGCATATTTCACCGCAAAATCAACATATTGTGCCTGCCCCAGTGCAATCTTGTCATAATCGGAATATTGCAGTGCCATCTCATCGCCCCCCAGATGAGAGAAAACATAGTCACGACCATATTCCCACGCACTGGTGGTATTGAAAATATTGGCTAACTTATTGACCAACGTAGATTTTCCACTAGATTCTCCCCCCAATATCGCCACAGTGCGCACAAAGAAGGGCTTCACTTCGGTCGGGATATAATCCCAGTAGCGGAAAGGATCACGGCGGATCTGGCGGCCACTGATATTCATAAATGAGCGCTGCGGGTCGATCAGGATGGTTTCAATACCAAATTGCTCATGATAATGCGGCGCATCCTGACTTTCGCTGGAGTAAATAAAGTTTGGGACAATCCCCTTTTCTGCCATGAATTTTTTGACGCCATGGCTCCAGACATCCCAGCCATGAGGGTATGGCTCAATACCGTGCTCATCAAATGAATGAATATGGATATTTTTCTGATATTTAAAGGTTTGTAATAACCAGCGCAAGCGGTCACTGACCGTCGGTTGCTGCGACATAGAACTGTTTTCAAACAGCTCGCGGTCACGGGGTTCATCGAAGCAAAGAATGATATGCAGCTCATCAACCTGGCTACAAGCACGTTGGATAAGATAGATATGGCCGGTATGTAGCGGGTAAAATTTACCAAACACCACGCCGACTTTTTTCTCACGACGCGGGAATTCCAGCTCAAGGTAACGGTGCAGGGCTTCTAGCTTTTGTGCACTGGGGCTTTTGATTTTGTCATTGAGTAACTGGCTTAAGTAACCTTTGGTCATGCCACTGGCATCGGCCACCTGCTGTAAAGTACAGCCTTTTTGCTTAATCGCTGTTTTGAGATAGTCGAACTGCAGCATGCTGCCTCCTTGTTTAGTGCACTAAACAAAAATAACACAGTATGCTGCGCGATTGACACGACTAAATGTGCGGTATGGCGTTACAAATCTTCCAACACCGCCAGTGCATCGGCCAGTTTTTTCACCCCGAAAACCTGCATATTGGGCAGTGGCTTCTTCGGCATATTGGCGTAAGGCACGATAGCGCGTTTAAAACCGTGCTTGGCTGCCTCTGAAATACGTTCCTGACCACTGGGTACTGGCCGAATCTCACCGGCCAAACCGACCTCGCCAAATACCACTAAATCCTGTGGTAGCGGGCGGTCACGTAGACTAGAGACCAGCGACATCAGCAACGCCAGATCAGCACTGGTTTCGGTGACTTTCACGCCCCCCACCACATTGACGAATACGTCTTGGTCGGACATCTGCAAACCACCATGACGGTGCAAAACGGCCAGTAAAATGGCTAGTCGGTTTTGTTCCAGCCCGACCGCCACCCGGCGCGGATTCGACATCATGGAGTGATCCACCAGCGCCTGAATCTCAACCAACAGCGGGCGCGTCCCTTCCCACACCACCATCACCGAACTGCCCGCCGTGACTTCATCGCCCCGGCTGAGGAAGATAGCTGACGGGTTACTGACCTCGCGCAGACCTTGCTCGGTCATGGCGAAAACACCCAGCTCATTGACGGCACCAAAGCGGTTTTTGTGGCTACGCAGAGTACGAAAACGTGAGTCACCGTCGCCATCGAGCATCACTGAGCAGTCAATGCAGTGTTCCAAGACTTTTGGCCCAGCCAGCGAACCATCTTTGGTCACATGGCCCACCATCACAATGGCGACGCCACGGGTTTTAGCAAAACGCGTGAGATAGGCTGCAGTTTCACGCACTTGCGCCACACTGCCCGGCGATGATTGAATATCCGCCATATGCATCACTTGAATGGAGTCGATAACCATCAAGCGCGGCTGTTCTTGTTCAGCAATCAGGCAAATCTGTTCAATGCTGGTTTCCGACAACATATTCAGGCCGGCGGTGGGTAACCCTAAGCGATGCGCCCGCATGGCAACTTGTTGCAGCGACTCTTCCCCGGTGACATACAGGGTTTTCATGTTTTCGGACAGCTTGCAGAGGGTTTGCAGCAGTAAAGTACTCTTGCCGGCCCCCGGATTACCACCAATCAAAATAGCGCTGCCCGGCACCACACCACCGCCCAGCACTCGGTCAAACTCAAGAAAGCCGGTAGAGAAACGCGGCAATTCTTCCAGACTGATATCAGATAACTTTTGTACCCGACTAATACCGGCATCACCCGCATAGCCACCAAAACGCTCATTACGAGATGATGACGTCGCAGCCGCCGCCAGACGAATTTCGGTAATAGTATTCCAGGCATTGCAGGCGCTGCACTGCCCTTGCCAGCGCGGATAATCAGCCCCACATTCATTACAGACAAATGCCCGTTTTGGTGCTTTAGCCACGGTTCACCTCAATATGACAGCCTAACAGTGAGTTGATGACCCAATGCAGACACACCCATTTTATCGTTCAACGTCTACTGGGATAACTTGGTCATCAACTCAAATAGGCGTAATTGTTGCAGACAGTTTGGATGCGGACAGCGCGCAAAAACCGGAGCGTACACAGAGTACGTGAGGATTTAGAGCACTGCCCAAATTCAAAATGGTAAATAAAATAGCCTATTTCAGCGCTCTTCGTGCTTAAGACTACCGGTCAGAATGCACAACACACTCAGCAAATCGCCATGACGAATCGCCACTTTTGCTTTAGCGTAAACTTTCGGTTTGGCATGGAAAGCCAGACCCAGACCGGCGGCTTGCATCATTTTCAGGTCGTTAGCGCCATCGCCTATTGCCACAGTTTGAGCAATGGGGATATTCAGCTTTTCAGCCAGTTTAAGCAGGGTGTCGGCTTTGTATTGCGCGTCGACAATTGGCCCGAGCACTTTGCCTGTCAGTTTGCCGTCTTTGATTTCCAGCTCATTGGCAGCCACGTCCACCAGGCGCAATTTGTCGCGCAGATACTCGGCATAATAGGTAAAGCCGCCGGATGCAATGGCCACATGCCAGTCCAGCGCCTGAAGTTTGCGTACCAAGCTGGTCAGCCCCGGCATCAAAGGCAATCCGTCACGAACCTGTTTGAGAATATTGGCATCAGCCCCTTTCAGGGTAGCCACGCGTTGGCGCAAACTGGCCGAGAAATCTAGCTCGCCTTGCATAGCGCGCTCAGTGACAGCCGCCACTTCTTCCCCTACACCTGCCAACTTGGCAATCTCATCGATACACTCAATTTGGATGGCGGTGGAATCCATATCCATCACCAAGAGGCCCGGCGTGCGCAAGTGTGGAATAGCGCCCAGTGGCGCAACATCCAGCCCGCTCTCGTCAGCCAGCGTTTTAATACGCGGAGTCAAACTGCCCGCCAGGCGAATGACTTGATAATCTTCCACACACCAAGCGGAAACAATCACCATTGCCGCGCCCAAGTGACGCTGGAAATCGGTGATGCGCTTTTTATCCAGTTTTCTGCCATACAATAGCCAACCTGTATGACCGGCACGATAATCCAGCGGCATTACTTCATCACCACTGAGTGAAAGTGGCAAACCCGGCCATTGATAGATCTCCGCTGGGAGATCGCAATAGGTCAGACTATTAGACATGAACTGCTCCTGTAGAAAACGAAACTCGGCAATATGCTACCCGGTAGATTGTGCGTTGCGACAAGACAGCAACGGAGTCAATCCCCAACAGCCTAGTTCACTCAGTGGCTGGGGTAAGTGAAGGAAGCCAACACCGCAGCAATGTGAAATATGCAGAGTAGAAATAACGCATCAAACTATCCTATCGTAATAACTTCTGGCAACATAAAGTCACCAAATACGGCAAGGAACCTGCATGGCCAAGGCCAAATTAAAATTTCGATTGCACCGTACAGCTATTGTGCTGATCTGTCTGGCATTATTGGTGCTGCTAATGCAAGGTGCATCCTATTTCAGCCTCAGCCATCAACTGGCCCGTTCGGAACAGGTTGAAGAACTGGCAAAAACGCTGGCAAAACAAGTCACTTTCAGCCTGTCACCCATTATGGATACCGGTGATGATGATATTGATAGCCAGAAAGTCGATGCTATCCTCCAGCAATTAACCCAATCAAGCCGCATATTGGATGCCAGCGTATACCAGATTGACGGGACACTGGTTGCTGCCGCCGGTGAAAACGTAAAAGTACGTGACCGGCTGGCCTTAGATGGTAAGCGCCCCGGCAGTTATTTCAATCACCAGATTGTCGAACTGATCCCCGGCAAAAGCGGGCCTAGTGGATTTTTGCGCATGACGCTAGACACCCACGTGTTGGCAACAGAATCCAAGCAGGTGGATAATACCACCAATTTGTTGCGGCTGATGATACTGGTCGCGCTCGCGGTTGGCATTATCCTAGCCCGCACTCTGTTACAAGGCCGTCGCAGCCGTTGGCAACAATCGCCTTATCTGCTGACCGCCAATACGCCAGTTAAAGAAGATGATAATGAAGATGACGCAGCAGATACATCGGCTGCTGCGCCAGAAGTCGACAAAAAACCGGATGATAAATAGCGAGATGGTGTCAGGAACAGGGAATTACGCCATGCGCTCAATGATAGGTGACAATGACGCCATCTTCTCCTGCATCTGACTGGCTATAACTTTAAAGTTCACACTGATATTAGGATGGGTACTAACAGTACCCCAAAATTGTTCGGCCAGTTGCTTTGCCTGCTGCCAATGTTCACGACCAACATCAGCCGATAACGTGATATCCGGCACCATTTGTCGCATATTCCCCGTGCCTGATGGAGCAAAAGCCATAGGTAACATGTCATAGATAGGCGCAAGTGATAGGGGACGATTTTCCGGATGCAGGAAAGATAGATTTCCATGGTGCATATCAGTATTCGCAATTAACACCCCGAAAGCCCAAAATAGTCTGACTTGCTCAAGGTCAACCATACTCAGTAAACCTATCTCGGCCAATTCTCGACATACTTTCGGCCAACTGGCTACAGGTATGCCGATAAACTCGGCATTTACTGCCTCCAAAGACACCATGCCAATACGACCACGCTGACCAAAACGGTCAAAACGCTCAACTTCCAGAAAAGTTTGTCTATCCTGATATTGCAATATGTGACTGACAGCTGCGCAATATCCTGCATTTCTTAAGGTATTTAACGCCAAAGACTCGGCAATAAGTAAATCCGCCCAACGCTGCGCGTTAGGGTTATCCTGCGCAGCAGTAAATTTGACGATAACATATGACGGAGGCTTTTCCTCATATCCGGCATAACAAGTAAATTTAGGTTGCTCCCCACCAGCTGAGGAACCCACCATTTCCCCCGCAAGCGCCATTAGAGACAATTCATTATAACGTTGCAGCTTGTCTGACGGTGGAATGGGAACAGCATCGGGCTTAACGAGCCAATGTTGATAGCTTTCCTGCCCGAGCAAAATATTGCCGTTACTGTCATCCGCCATGCGAGATAGCGCGAGCAGGATATTATCTTCATTCCACCCACGAATATCCTTATTAAGCTGCAAATGTTCAGCAACAGACTTGCCCCAAATTCGGCCAAGAAATCCCTGTGGCCGCATATCTGCCAGATACCAAGGGAGGCTGTCAAATTGTTGCCATGTATTGTCATCCAATTGATGGACACAACACATTTCTGCCGGATAGATCGGGTATAAATTGGCAAAATGGCTGGCATTCCCGAAGCGGTCAATTCTGTAGAGTGGGAATTCACTAATGCCTGTAACCAGCCGAAGTAAAGCATAACGGGTCGATTTTCCTTTCCCGATCTTTAGCACTCGACTTTTTAACCCATTGATTAGACGAGATACGGTCGGCTGGCTAATGGCCAAAGCCTGTGCCAAGGAGCTTGCCGTAGTGGGGCCTTGTCGTAATAACATTTCCAAGGAAGGCATTTGAATAGCTCCATGAATAGAAAAATGAATAGAACCGTGAATAGATTTATATCGCTAATAATATGATATGTAAAGGAAGAAGGTGAAAACCAAGAGGATAGATGAATAGATTAAGGAAGATTAAAATAACGCCTAACAGAACCGAAATACTGTGGTTCGATTCTGTTAGGTTAACGAAATTACGCTTTGTCACCCAGCAGCACAGATTCCAATGCAATCTCAATCATGTCATTGAAAGTGGTCTGGCGCTCGGCGGCGGTGGTTTGTTCACCGGTACGGATATGGTCAGACACGGTACAGATAGTGAGCGCTTTAGCACCGAATTCTGCGGCAACGCCATAGATACCTGCGGCTTCCATTTCTACACCCAGAATGCCGTATTTCTCCATTACATCAAACATTTGCGGATCTGGCGTATAGAACAGGTCAGCCGAGAAAAGATTGCCCACACGGACATCAATCCCTTTTGCTTTGGCGGCATCCACTGCATTACGTGTCATTTCAAAATCAGCAATTGCCGCGTAATCGTGGTCTTTAAAACGCAGGCGGTTGACTTTGGAGTCGGTACAAGCGCCCATGCCGATAACTACATCGCGCAGTTTAACATCAGCACGCACCGCACCACAGGAACCCACACGAATGATTTTCTTCACGCCGAAATCTGTGATCAGCTCTTTGGTGTAGATAGAGCAGGATGGGATACCCATGCCGTGGCCCATCACTGAAATTGGACGCCCTTTATAAGTACCGGTGAAGCCCAACATGCCACGCACATTGTTCACTTCGCGCACATCTTTCAGGAAGGTTTCGGCGATAAACTTCGCACGCAGCGGATCCCCTGGCATCAGTACAACGTCAGCGAAATCACCCATTTCAGCATTAATATGTGGCGTTGCCATAATCACTTTCCTTAAAAAAAAAATCAGAGAATTAAAATTTATATGACCAAACCGTCTTTGAGTTTGAGCTGCTTTGCACAGTTTGGATAAAATCAGCCATCACCCGCGTAGATGAGTGACTTAAAGCATATTCTTACCGTAATCCATTGGTGACAAATCAAAATACTTGGCAACCGTCTGGCCAATATCAGCAAAGGTTTCACGATGTCCAAGTGAGCCCGGCTTAACTTTCGGGCCGTAAACCAAGACCGGAATATGCTCACGGGTATGGTCGGTGCCCGGCCAAGTTGGGTCACAACCATGGTCAGCCGTCAGGATCAGAATGTCGTCTTCTTTCACCAATGCCATCAATTCTGGCAGGCGACGGTCAAATAATTCCAATGCCGCAGCATAACCTGCAACATCGCGGCGGTGGCCGTAAGAAGAGTCAAAATCAACAAAGTTAGTGAACACAATAGTGTTGTCACCGGCTTTTTTCATCTCTTCTATAGTGGCATCAAACAGCGCATCCAACCCCGTGGCTTTCACTTTTTGGGTGATCCCTATATGGGCATAAATGTCGGCAATTTTACCGATTGAAACCACTTCACCCTGTTTCTCTTCCACCAGTTTTTTCAACATGGTTGGCGCTGGCGGTTCAACAGCCAGATCGTGGCGGTTACCGGTACGCTGGAAGTTACCCGGTTTGTCGCCAATAAACGGACGCGCAATCACACGGCCAATATTGTAGCCGCCTTCAGTCAGCTCTTCGCGGGCTATCTCACACAGCTCATACAAACGGTCCAGACCAAAAGTCTCTTCATGGCAGGCAATTTGGAACACCGAGTCAGCCGAAGTGTAGAAAATCGGCTTCCCGGTTTTCATATGCTCTTCGCCCAGTTGATCAAGGATCACCGTACCTGAAGAGTGGCAGTTACCCAAATAGCCCGGTAAGTTGGCGCGTTTGACCAGTTTATCCAGTAATTCTTGGGGGAAACTGTTTTCCACATCACTGAAATAGCCCCAGTCGAACAATACCGGCACACCGGCAATTTCCCAGTGACCTGATGGGGTGTCTTTGCCGGAAGATAACTCGCTGGCATAACCATAGGCACCAATGATGTCTGCGTTCTTATCCAGCCCTACCGGGAATTTGCCGGTAGATTCTTCGGCTGCTTTACCCAAGCCTAAACGGCTCAGGTTAGGTAATTTTAACGGGCCGCTACGACCAATATCGGCTTCACCACGGGCGCAGGCCTCAGCGATGTGGCCCAAAGTATCGGCCCCTTCGTCGCCAAATTTCTTAGCATCAGCGCTAGCGCCAATACCAAATGAGTCTAATACCATAATAAATGTACGTTTCATCATTTTCTCCTGCATAGGTTCGCTCGCTTAGCGGCTCCCCTTAAAGTATGGCGTTTATTCAGTAATACGGCGATAAACCACAGGGGTTTCTTCCGGCGCTTTATCACCCAAAGTAATTGCTGCGCGAACCGCATCTGCCGCCAGTTGCCAATCATCTTCATTATTGGCATGAATCACGGTTAATGGCTGTTGGCTGTCAACACGGGCACCCAGACGGGCCATGTCGGTAAGACCAACACTGTAATCAATAGAATCAGTTGCCCGACGACGGCCTCCGCCAAGGGAAACCACAGCCATACCTAAGGCGCGGGTATCCATGGCAGTGATAATACCTGGGCGCTCGGCAAATACGGGTTTGCTCAGCATGGCGGCAGGTAAATAGCTGTCATAGCGTTCAACAAAATCGCTCGGGCCTTTTTGCGCCGCAACCATGCGACCAAAGACTTCCGCCGCTTTGCCGTTATCCAATACCGCTTGCAGCTTGGCTCTGGCATCAGCAGCATCTTGCGCCAAACCACCTGATAGCAGCATTTCGACACAGAGTGCCATTGTCACTTCCAGCAAGCGTGGGTTACGGTACTCTCCGGTCAGGAAGCGCACCGCTTCGCGCACTTCAACCGCATTACCGGCACTGGAAGCCAATACCTGATTCATGTCGGTCAACAGCGCAGTGGTTTTACAACCCGCACCATTTGCCACACTCACGATAGCCTGTGCTAAGTCTTCAGATAACTGATAAGTCGGCATAAAAGCACCTGAGCCAACTTTAACATCCATCACCAGCGCATCCAGACCTTCAGCCAGTTTCTTCGCCAGAATAGAAGCGGTGATCAGTGGGATGGAATCCACTGTGGCGGTAATATCACGGGTGGCATAGAAGCGTTTATCCGCCGGTGCCAGTGAGCTGGTTTGACCAATAATAGCCACACCGACATCCTGAATGATTTTGCGAAATGCACTGTCATCAGGGAAAATATCAAAACCGGGGATAGCTTCCAGTTTGTCCAATGTTCCGCCAGTATGTCCCAAACCACGGCCTGAAATCATTGGCACATAGCCACCGCAAGCGGCAACCATCGGGCCAAGCATCAGAGAAGTTACGTCGCCGACACCGCCGGTGGAGTGTTTATCCACAATTGGGCCGTTGAGGTTGAGGCTCTTCCAGTTCAGTACCGTGCCGGAATCGCGCATTGCCATGGTGAGCGCCACGCGTTCAGGCATCGTCATGTCGTGGAAATAGATGGTCATTGCCAAAGCAGCAATCTGCCCTTCGGAAACCACATTGTCGCGAATACCATTGATAAAGAACCGAATTTCTTCTTCGCTCAGTGGCTGACCGTCGCGTTTTTTACGGATAATTTCTTGTGCCAGAAACAAGGCATCCCCCTGCTTGACGTCAATATGGAAAAAGCTGCACTGCGGCAACCTAGCCCGCAGTGCATCTGCTCAGTGCAATCACTGTGAAAACGATTAGTAGCCGCTGGTTTTGCTGTCGCTTTGATGACCCAGTGTTGTCAACAAGCTGCCTAACAGACTGGAGGCACCAAAACGGAAATGGCGAGCATCAGCCCAGCCTTCACCCATCAGTTTATCGGCCAGTTGCAAGAACTGTGCGGCATCTTCAGCGGTGCGTACGCCCCCCGCCGGTTTGAAGCCGACGGTTTTCTCCACACCTAAGTCACGAATAGTGCGCATCATGATGTCGGCACTTTCCAGCGTGGCATTGACCGGCACTTTACCGGTTGAAGTTTTAATGAAATCAGCCCCCGCTTTGATAGCAATCTCGGAAGCCTGACGAATTAAATGTTCTTGTTTTAATTCACCCGATTCAATAATCACTTTCAATAACACGTTCGCGGCAGCACAGGCTTCTTTGCACACTTTCACTAATTCGAAGCCCACTTTATCGTTACCAGCCATTAAGGCGCGATAAGGGAAAACCACATCCACTTCGTCGGCACCATAAGCAATCGCCGCACGGGTTTCAGCCAGTGCAATAGCAATATCATCATTGCCATGTGGGAAGTTGGTCACCGTTGCAATACGGATCTCAGGTGTCCCCTGCTCACGTAATGTCTTACGAGCAATAGGAATAAAGCGAGGATAAATACAGACTGCCGCAGTATTGCCAGCAGGACTTTTAGCCTGATGACACAAAGCGATAACTTTATCGTCGGTATCATCGTCATTCAGGGTAGTTAAATCCATTAAACTCAGCGCGCGTTTGGCATAATCATTCAGATTCGCGCAGGCGGTTAAATCGGTCATAAAACTCTCCAACACTTTTCAGCTTCGGCACATTGCCAAAACTGAGCATTTATTTATGAGCGGGCAAAGAGACCGGCTTGGTCTCTCTGGTAATTAAGCTCAATACGTTGGCGAGCGGACTTGGTTCCTTGAAGATAGCCCCACGGATAACACCCTGGGTAGCAATTGAGATCCATCTCACCGCACTAACTCATAACTCTATTTGAACACGTTACACAACCATGAGATGTGTTCAGATTCACACTAATCAATAGTAACTTGTAACGAGACTAAATTATATGTGATTAAAGTCACAAAATAACCTGATTTATGCCCTACTGACAATAAATGCCCACTCGCATCAAGAATAGCTTATGGGCAGGAATCCACCTGATTATTGGCATGAGCCACAAGACAATTAGGCGTTAGTCGCGCAGATAGTTTGGGGCGGGCAGCGCACCAGAACCGCAGCATACACACAGTATGTGACGGTGATGAGCACTGCCCAACTTCCCTACTTATTAATGAATAATATCCAGTAAATTAGTCTAATCAGAGAGCCAAGAAGAAGCCGGCAATAGTGGCGCTCATCAAATTCGATAATGTCCCTGCGGCCACCGCTTTCAGACCAAAGCGTGCGATGTCATGGCGCCGACCAGGCGCCATACTGCCGAGTCCACCCAACAAAATGGCAACAGACGACAAGTTGGCAAAGCCACACAATGCGAAGGAGATTATGGCTTTAGAATGTTCAGATAGCACCTGCAAACCAGCAGCTCTAACTAGCTCTTCGGACTGGAGATACTGACCGAAGTTCATAAATGCCACAAATTCGTTCACGATGATTTTCTGGCCGATAAAGGAACCTGCCACCATCGCCTCACTCCATGGAATGCCGATCAGATAAGCAATAGGTGAGAACACCCAGCCCAGAATCAGTTCCATCGAGAGTTGTGGGTAATCGAACCAGCCGCCAATACCACCCAGAATACCATTGAGCAATGCAATCAATGCGATAAAGGCTAATAACATCGCCCCGACATTCAACGCCAGTTGCATACCGGACGCCGCGCCAGATGCCGCTGCATCAATAACGTTAGCCGGGCGCTCATCTTCAGCAATCAGAGTGGTAGCATCGACGGTATCATGGGTTTTTTCAGTCTCTGGCACCATCAATTTAGCGAACAGTAACCCACCGGGTGCCGCCATAAAGGAAGCCGCAATCAGGTACTCCAGCGGTACGCCCATCTGCGCATAACCGGCCAATACTGAACCGGCAACCGAGGCTAAACCACCACACATGACAGCGAACAATTCAGATTGGGTCATGGTGGCGATATAAGGACGCACCACCAATGGAGCCTCGGTTTGCCCAACAAAGATATTGGCAGTTGCAGAGAGAGATTCGGTACGCGATGTCCCCAACAGCTTTTGTAGCCCGCCGCCTAATACCCGAATAACCAGCTGCATCACGCCGAGGTAATATAAAACAGCAATTAATGAAGAGAAAAATACGATGACGGGCAAGACTCGCAGCGCAAATACAAAACCACCGCCGCCAAAGACTTCAAACATTTTGTCGGAAACCAAACCGCCAAACATAAATGAAATACCGTCATTACCATAAGCAATAACGTTCGCTACCCCTTGAGACATGCCACCCAGAATACGACGGCCAATTGGCACATATAATACCAGTGCGCCAACCCCCACCTGGAGAATAAAGGCCCCAGCCACAGTGCGGATATTGATCGCCCTAAAATTACTGGAAAGAAGTACGGCTATTAATATCAGTACTGCCATCCCGACTAAACTCATGAGCATGTCGATAATCCTGTTAATGATTTATATTTAAATAATGTTTGTGGGGAGGATTATACCGGCATGATCTCGCTATCAAACAATCTCTGTCACAAATAAACACAACTGGAAGCAACTGTAAGACAGTTAATGTGATGGCGGTCACATTAAAGCGAGAGGCAAAGTGGAAGCAAGCTAACTATTAGCCTGTTTTGCATATTGTGGCTTAGGATCTACGAGGTGAATTTCTTGACCGGAGGTAGTCGGAATAAGCGCTGGCTATTTTCTAATAACTGAGCCGCAATCTCCTGTGGCGCTTCAGGACGTAATTCGCAGAGTACATCAAACACATTTGCTGCCCGCTCAGGCCGATTGGGTTGGCCCTGAAAACCGGCAAGTGGCATATCTGGAGCATCTGTTTCGAGTAATAATGCTGATAACGGCAATGTCGCCATCACATTTCGGGTTTTCTGCGCCCGCTGATAAGTGATGGTTCCACCCACGCCGATGTAATAACCCAATCGAATGAATGCCTGCGCTTGCGCTAAACTCCCGGCAAAACCATGTACCACGCCGGTGCGTGGCAACGCGGCTTTACGCAATGCGGCGGCCAGTTGATCGTGTGAGCGGCGTGAATGCAATATAACTGGCAGGTCATGTTGCCTGGCGAGCTTCAATTGGGCGTGCAATAAAGCAAGTTGGCGTGATAGCTGCGGCTCATCCATATAGAGATCCAGACCAATCTCCCCCACAGCAATCAGTTTGTCAGTTTTATCCGCCAACGATGCGGCCAATATGGCTAAGTCAGCGGTTTGATGTTGCGCAATATAGAGCGGATGCAGGCCAAGTGCGGCAAAGAGCTGCGGATAATTTGCCGCCAAATCAACAATGCGAGGAAAGTAATCGGCACTGACCGCTGGCACAATAATTTGCCGGACATTCGCCTGTGCCGCACGCGCTAAACTGGCAGTTTCCGCGCCACTGAATGGCGGGAAATCAAAATGACAATGCGTATCAACAAAATAGAGTGAGTCGGAAAAACACGACATCTGCCCACAAGTCTGTACCATTATGCCGTATCGCCTTTAGTTTTCTCCGCCCCCGCAGGCAAGATAATCTCTCCTGGTAGCGATTTCTTTTTGCCCCGTGTCGATGCCGGAATAATCAGCCCGCTGTCTGTCACAGTCATCTGAGGGGGAAGGTGACTTTCCGCAGCCTTTACTGCATCAACCGGTGTGATGATATCTGGCGATTGATTGATATCAAAAGAAGAATCATCGGCATCAATTAAGTCGGCCATATCGTCTGGCTGATTAATATCTTGTGGTTGGATCAGTCGGCGAGAGAGAGAAATTGTGCTTTTCTCACCTTTGATATCAGAGAGTTCCAACGAATCCTTTGGCAGTAACCAGTGACCGACCGTTGCCAGGAAATAGCGGCCACAACGGCGACCTAGATGGTAATCACGATTTAGTGCCGCAACCCGGCTACCCAATGCGTTACTGGCGAGGGGCTTAGGAGGGAAAATTTCGAAAATACGCAGATCACCCGGTGGCTTCTCAATAAATTGCTGAATGCGATGATAGCTCTGCTCATGTTGCTGCATAATGCGCACCAGTTGCTGCAAGCTACTTTCACTCAGCCAGTGTTCCATCCGCTTCATCCATTGCGGCGTATAATAAGCCTGAGAAGGAACAGTGCGGATAACCACAATGGTATCCGCTCCACGTCGATAAGCTTCTTCGACGGGAATAGCGTCACTGATACCGCCATCTTGATAACTTACGCCATCTAAATCAACGCCTTGGCGATACAGTCCTGGAATGGCACTGGATGCCTTGATAGCGGGTAACCAGCTTTCTCGGGTTGGGGATATATAGGTGGGTTCGAAATCATCACTGCGGCAAGCGCACATGAGAAATTCACGACCATTTTGGAGATGCTGCTCGGCACTTTCTATTGCCAAAGGTAGCTGCTGGGAGGTGATATCCACCAGCCAGTCCAGATCAATTAAGTGACCACCACGCACAAAACGCAGCGGATTGAAGAAGTTAGCCGTGGTGGTGTAGCGGGTAATCACGCGGCGAGCATAGCCGGGTTGGCCACAGATAAAAGCCGAGAGGTTTTGCGCCCCCGCAGAAGTACCAATCATCAGATCAAAAGGGTTAAAGCGGGCGCGCTGGAATTCATCCAGCACACCGGCTGTAAAAATTCCCCGCTGCCCGCCGCCCTCGCACACCAGCGCCATTTTACCGGGCTGGTATGGCTTATAGGCGAGTGGCTCAATATTACCGAGCGTGATAGGTATTCTGTATCCCACCATCCATCCTTAATTCCGTTACAACAGGCGTTGAGAATACCTCTTCTTACCTTTGCTGTAACCCTCACGCCTAACTAAAGCCGCTTACGTCCTGTAAACAAACTGATGAGGAATAGGATAATACCCACGACGAAGACAACTTTTGCGGCCCAGGCTGCCGTACCGGCTAGCCCACCAAAACCTAATGCCGCAGCGATTAACGCAATGACCAGAAATATAATGCCCCAGCGAAACATAAGCTTCTCCTTACCATTTGAAAAATGACTTCATAAACTCTCGTTCAAAAATCATTCTTTAATCACCTCTGTCTATTTAACAGTAGCGCATATAACAGAAGTCGTATTAGTTGGGTTTATTGGATGAATTATTGGGCTGATGGGCTTATTAAAAGGTATTTCGTGGATAATATTGCTGCCCACGAAATACCCACCAGCCAGATAATAATTAAGGCTTGATGCTAAGGTCGTTTTTAACGCTTTTCACGCCTTTAACGGCTTTAGCAATGCTTTCTGCGCGCTCGGACTGCGCTTTATTCTCGACATTACCGGACAACTGCACCACGCCATCCGTCGTCTCTACTGTCACTTTACGTGACGGTACGATGTCATCTGCCAGTAATTTGGCTTTGATTGAGCTGGTTGTCGCTGCATCACCCGCATATTCGCTGACAGATTGTGTTTTCTGATCTTTCACATGTAGCTTATCGCTAACGGATTTAACACCTTCAACATTACCGGCGATTTCAACCGCGGTTTCAGCTTCAGCCTGAGAAGTCACGAAACCAGTGAGTGTGACAACACCATGGTTAGTTTCGACTGAGATATCAGTGCTTTTAAGGGACTTTTCTTCCAGCAACGCACTTTTCACTTTTGCTGTTGCCGCGCTGTCCCCCATGTAATTATCAACTTTCTTCATGGAACTATCGAGTTTAGCACCGGTACTGTCCACAGCGTTGGAGGCTTTATTTAGCATAGTGTCTTCGGCGAACACGCTACCACTCATAAGCGCAGTACCTAAAACAACAGCCATCACTGAACGGGCAAATTTTGTGTTTGTCATCGATTTCTTCCTTTTTTGTTTTGAATTCCAAATCGGATATAACACCCCAATTTGCGAATTCTTACGCCACCTTATGTGGGTGGGCATTTGATGAATACTTTACGATTACTGCAGGTTAACCGACCTTAATTTGATGCAAGTCAATCCTGCCGGTACCTATAAAGATAGAGCATCTCGGAAGAAATACAGTCGGAATCGGACTAAAGTCAGATTTTTATCACTAAGTGAGAGTTATCTTAGAGAGAAAATAGTGAGGGAAATTAATGATTCGGGGTACTGAGTACCCCGATAGAATGCGGCTTACGGCTCGATTAATGCTCGCGAGTTTTACGGAAACGAACTTCCGGATAACGTTCTTGCGTAATATTAAGATTAACCATAGTTGGGGCAATATAGCTCAAATTATCACCGCCATCTAATGCCAGATTAACCTCATTCTTACGTTTAAACTCTTCGAATTTCTTCACATCATCACATTCAACCCAGCGAGCAGTTGAAACGTTAACCGACTCATACACCGCTTCCACGTTGTATTCGCTTTTCAGTCGTGAAGAAACCACTTCAAACTGCAAGACACCAACGGCCCCAACAATCAGATCGTTGTTGGTCAGTGGACGGAAGACTTGCACCGCGCCCTCTTCGGACAACTGCACCAATCCTTTCAGCAATTGCTTCTGTTTCAATGGATCACGCAGGCGAATACGACGGAACAACTCAGGGGCAAAGTTCGGAATACCGGTGAACTTCATATCTTCACCTTGAGTGAAGGTATCACCAATCTGAATGGTACCGTGGTTATGCAAACCGATAATGTCGCCAGCATAAGCTTCTTCAAGGTGCGAACGGTCGCCCGCCATAAAGGTCAGTGCATCGGAAATCACCACGTCTTTTTTAGTGCGAACCTGACGCAGTTTCATGCCTTTTTCAAAACGACCGGAAACCACGCGCAAGAAAGCAACACGGTCACGGTGTTTCGGGTCCATATTGGCCTGAATTTTGAAGACAAAACCGGTAAATTTCTCTTCAGCCGCCACCACTTCGCGCGTGTCTGTTTTACGTGGCATTGGCGCGGGGGCCCACTCAACCAAGCCATCCAACATATGGTCAACACCAAAGTTACCCAGTGCCGTACCAAAGAAGACCGGTGTTAAGTCACCAGACAGGAAAGCTTCATGATCAAATTCATGAGATGCGCCCTGAACCAGCTCCAGCTCCTGACGGAACTGTTTAGCCAAGTCTTCACCCACCGCAACATCCAGATCCGGGTTATTCAGCCCTTTAACAATGCGCACTTCTTGGATGGTGTGGCCTTTACCGGTCTGATACAGGTAAGTTTCATCTTTATAAAGGTGGTAAACCCCTTTAAATAACTTACCGCAGCCAATCGGCCAGGTTATCGGTGAACAGGCAATCTTCAGTTCACGTTCGACTTCATCCAACACTTCCATTGGATCACGGATATCGCGGTCCAATTTGTTCATAAAAGTCAGGATTGGCGTATCGCGCAGACGGGTAACTTCCATCAGCTTACGGGTCCGGTCTTCTACCCCTTTCGCCGCATCAATCACCATCAGACAGCAGTCAACTGCGGTCAAGGTACGATAAGTATCTTCGGAGAAGTCTTCATGCCCCGGGGTATCAAGCAAGTTAACCAGACAGCCGCCATACGGAAACTGCATCACGGAAGTCGTGATGGAGATACCACGTTGCTTTTCCATTTCCATCCAGTCAGATTTGGCATGATGGCTTGAGCCACGGCCTTTTACCGTACCGGCGGTCTGAATGGCGTTTCCGAACAGCAACACTTTTTCGGTAATGGTGGTTTTACCGGCATCGGGGTGAGAGATGATAGCAAAGGTCCTTCTCTTATTGATTTCATTAAGAAAATCTTGGTTTGCCATGTATAAATTCTTTTAGTTTGTACACGGATTTGTACACACTTTTGGAAGTACTCTCTTTTCAGTTCTTCGCTTGTCAAATCCGTCGTGTTAATCGTAATTGGCCGCTATTTTCGCTGATCTTGACTTTATAAACAATCAATGGTCATCTAATCGGTTACCATTTACTCTCAGCGTGCGCCAATGCTCAGTTGTAGCTGTTTGCAATCGTTGCTTCTTCAGCTCATGAACAACTGTGGCTAAACCACAAATTCCTTCGCTACCAGAAATCGATGATAGCTTGTCGTACTACACCAATGATGGTGCAGTTGCCGTTGATCGGTATTGCCGGGTATTGGGGGTTCAAAGGTTTTAGGTACTTCTGTTCACCATCAATAACCAACTGCTTAAAGGTTGCTTCTTTCGAATCATCCAAACGCGCAACAACCAATGAACCTGAAGAGTAAGGTAACTCAGGATCAACAACGATCACTGCTCCCTCAGGTATGGATTTTTTTCCGCTTGGATTTTCCATACTGTCGCCTTTTACGCGAAGTGCGAAACAACCCTCATGTGCTTTCCCTGTGACTTCACGCCACTCTTCAGCATCTTCATGGGCAAATCCCTCCGCTATTTCAGTCCAATCACCGGCCTGAACCCAGTTAATGAGAGGAATTCTTCCCTTAATGTCAGGCCCAACTTCTACATTACCGACCCCCAAGCCAATCTCGCCATCACCTGTGGCGAGCCAATGAGCATTCACGCGAAGCGCTTCCGCGATCTGCATGGTGTAACGAGACCTAGCCGATTTACCAGAGCAAATCTGGCTGATCGACTGCTGTTTGATACCAATGCGGCGAGCCAACTCAGACTGAGTCACCCCAGTAAGCTGCAAGGCATGGTTTAGTCGTTCGGATAAAGTTTTCATAAGCCCGTATTCTACAAATAAAACTGTAGCCTTTCAACAATTTTAACTGTTGACTAATCTACAGTTTAAACTGTAACATTCAATCTTGTAACAGTTATTATTGTAACAGGAGACGGTATGGAAGTGTTCAACACAACACAAAAACATCTCCGCCGTGCCATTGACTTGGTCGGCGGGCAATCAGCATTAGCACGAGCCATCAACTCAAAACAGCAAAACGTCTGGTTTTGGTTGAATAAATCAGGGCGTGTTCCCGCTGAATTCGTTTTACCCATCGAACAAGCTACGCAAGGACAGGTAACCCGATCTCAGTTAAGACCGGACATCTATCCCGAATGCCCAAGCGAGCTGAAAGCCAGTAACCAGTAGGATTAAGGGCAAATAATGGTCAGCATTTTACGTAAACACAAAAGCGAGTTCCTCCATGCGTGATTATGGCAAGGTCTATACCCGCTTTTGGCTAAAGCAAAACGTTTTGTCCTGGAGTGACTCAGCGAAGTTGCTAGGACTGTATTTGCTTACATGCCCGCATTGTAATTTGCTTGGCTGCTTTCGACTGCCGATTGGTTACGTTGCTTCTGACTTGAACTGGGATGAGCAACAGGTTGCCAAGGCGTTAAGTGAGTTAGAACAAGATCAGTTCCTCATTCGTTGCGAGGAATCCGGTTGGACTTTGATTCGGAGCTTTCTGAAGCACAACCCAATCGAAAACCCAAACCAAGGTAAGGCAGCCTTTCGGTTGTTTAAAGATGTACCTGCCGACTTCGTTGGTATGGCATCGCTTTTGAAATCTCTTGCCGCTTTTCAAGCTCGGCTACCAGAAGAATTTTCATCATTGTTTATGCCTGATGGCAACCCGGTAAGGGACTCTCAACGGTCGGATGACTCTGAGAGAAGCAATAAACCAACAGTTAAAACTGTTGACCACATACAGTTTGAAGACTTCTGGGATGTACAAATACGCAAAGAAAAAAAAGCGAAAGCCAAAGAAGAATGGCTACGCATGGGCCTCAATGAAGACCATGAACTCGCCTTGGAAGTGCTAACACGCTGGAAAGAGCAACGAGACAACCGATTACAGTATCAAGATCGGACTAAGACCCCTATGCCACATAACTGGCTTTTAAACCGGCAATGGGAAGACGAGTACGTTCGCATTGATGAAGTACAGCAATCATCGACGAGCCTAAAGGGCAGCAATCATCAATTGAATATTGAAGAAAGCAATCGCCGCATTGCTGAAAGCTGGGCCGGACCAGGTATTCGGGAGGTTCGTTCAAGTGCAGGAGGTTGATAAACGCGAGTTTGCTGAAGTTTGGGGAGCTGCTTGGGCCATGTATGGCAAAAGCGTATCACCACAATTGCTATCCATCGCATTTGAAGCCCTTCGTGCTTACAGCATTGAAGAAGTGCGAATCGGTCTGACTCGGCATATTCAATCCCCGGATACTGGGCAATTTTTTCCAAAGCCCGCTGACGTCATCAAGCATATCGATGGCAACTCTGGCTCAAGAGCGATGGTTGCTTGGAACAAAGTTGACAAGGCTGTTCGTCAGGTTGGCGCTTGGACATCCGTGATGTTTGACGATGCGTTTATTCACCGC
The DNA here is from genome assembly GCF_902170305.1 of Yersinia alsatica. Taxonomy (GTDB): domain Bacteria; phylum Pseudomonadota; class Gammaproteobacteria; order Enterobacterales; family Enterobacteriaceae; genus Yersinia; species Yersinia alsatica. The sequence goes on from NZ_CABHWW010000033.1 coordinate 406,542, forward strand.
GTTATTTCAGACATGGGGGGATGGGTTGAACTCTGCAAGGTTGACGACAGGGAATACCCCTTTAAGCAAAAAGAGTTTTTAGCACGCTACCAGGCTTACTTGCTCCGGGACGAAGTGGGTGAATACCCAAGGCTATTACAGGGTATTGCAGACCATCAGAACCAGCAAAAAGGATTTGATATGCAAGCGCCGGTTGCCGTGGGCGACTGGTCAAAAGCGGCACAAGTTTATACGAGAGGCATCGCCGACTTTAGCGCAGTGCCTTTAAAAAGAATAAGCCCGAAAGCCATTCAAGCGCTTCTCGGAAATGAATTAGAGGACAAAAATGATAACGATTAAAGCAAAAACGATTGCCCTAGCGATAGCCATGTCCGCAAGCACTTCAGTCTATGCGTTTCCGGGCTATCAGTGGGAAAAAGCAGCACAAAGCGTTGGTATTGATCCAGTCATGCTCTACGCCGTTGCCTTGGCTGAGTCCGCCTCACATCGCGGTCTCAACATGACCAGTCCATGGCCATACGCAATTCGCAATGGTTCAAATGCAACTTACGCCAAATCTCAGACAGAAGCGGAGCAACTGTTAAACCAAGCACTGCAAGAGAGTGAAAAATACCAGCTCGATATTGGCCTTATGCAAATCAATTTGCATTGGCATGGGCATCGTGTGAGCTCACCGGCAGAACTGCTAGACCCCATCACCAACCTTACGGTCGGCTCAAATATTTTGGCCGAAGCAATCAAGTCTTCACCAAACGATTTAGAGCTTGGCATAGGCCGCTATCACAGTTGGAACGAAGAGCGAGCACGCTGGTATGGACAAAGAGTGCTTTCTATTTATCGCAATATTTTACATGAACTGGAGGTCCGTCAATGACAACCAATCAACAAGACTTCTATCAATTAAATTTGGCGTACCTGCACGCAGCACGAGAATTAGCGCGAATTGATCCGCAAGAGGCGGTCTTGCGCTTTGGACTTACACGCGACGTGGTTGATGCTCTGATTAATGCTGGTGTTGACGACCTGCAACGAGTGGCGACCTCATCATTCATGCTGTTTCAACCAAGGGGTAACCAAAGCCAACTGATTGAGATGGTGAAGAGCAAAGGCACAGGTATCCCAAGAATCGCTTATTTATTATCAACCCTAAACAACAAGGGGGATGCATGATTGATAACCTGTCCAAAAGTGAGCTGTTTACCCGAGCCTCGCTGCTTATTAAATACGGATTTAGAACAACCATAATCGCGCTCGATACTGGTTTGCCAATCCACATTATCAGAAGGCTTCATAAAGAAGTGACTGGCAAGTCACCTTGTCCTGGTCAATTGCCAGAATCTGATGCCATTGTTAAAAGCAGAAGAGCCTTAGTTGAAGGCTCCCTGCTGATGGCGCTTTATGTCAATATTGGTGGTGACAATGTCTACAAGCAATTAAATATCGATGCTTTGATGAAGGCTTACGATGCGTACTTGGTTGCAAGAGAAGAAGCAGCTCTTCCAGCTGAGATCCCCTGGAAAAAGCTGACCATCAATGAAGGTTGGGTTCTAGCTCGTGATTTAAGATCTCAGCTTGCATCCTTACACCGGTGTCGATGCGGTAGTCTGTATTTGACGGTATCTCAACAGCGCATTCAGCTTAAATGTCCTGTGTGTGAGATTATGGCCGAGCAAACCACTAGAGCACTTTTTGAGAACTAACATGCTGATGCATGATTTGATTGTGCACCGCCCGTGCACTTTGAGAGAACTAAGAAGATGGCAAACTTACTTAAATCTTTAGCTGCACGCTGCTGGGTTATATCACTGGGGCTTTTTCTGGCGACTTTGGCTGCGGCTCATTTTTTTCCATCAGAAATATTAACGGCATCTGCCAAGTTAGCGGCTTTGCCATTTCTGATTTGCACCATCGTTTTTTTCAGCTACTTGGGATTCAAAGCAACTGCTAATCCTATCGGCCTTATAACCATCACCACTATGTTTTTAGCAATCGCATATTGGCAAGCGAGTTGGGCAATTTTATGTGTCGGTTTAGCTTACTTAGGCTTAAGCGAACTAATCCATTTATTTCAAAGACAACTGAAAGATACCGGTCGAGAACTAAGCCTGAGCGAAAAAAAATATTGGTACTGGGTAAACGAATTTGCAGACGGTCGCTCATCTATCCTCCCAAAAAGGCCAAAAAAATAGCCAGCCCATCACAAGCTGGCTACCTTCTGTTTTTAGTTCCTTCCTGAAGCCTGGTTATAGGCCCTAATATCGATCAAGTTGTTCTGAGCATAATCTCCCGCAAGCGATGCATTTGAGATAACCGCTATCTGCTTATCCACAAATGCTTTATCTTCTTCGGACACACTGTAAGGGATGTAAGCGCCACTCTCATCCTTTTGACGATACTCATTTAGCATTTGCTCCCTTAGGCCAAGCATTTCAGGCGACCAACTCGATGAGTCTTCAGAGTTGAATACGCGCCCCGCCAAACCTTCATTGAAAGCTTGAGCGAACACTTGACTTTGAATCGGGGTCAATCCCATTCTCTGCCCTTCGCTGTATGCCTCCTGTTTAAAATCATCGGCGTACTGTTCTAAAAACTCACCATATCGATTGTTAACTGCCGCACCGAATGCCCCAGCCAACATGGCTTCAGACTTAGTGCCCCAGTTAACTTCGGAGGCATACTGCGAACTCGATCCACTGTATGCATCATTAAACGCCGTCAAAGGATTTTCTAAAGAGGTTCCTGCATCAACGGCGGCTTTTACCCCATCCCATGTTGATTTGCTGGCCACCGTTGCATTGTGCAAGAAACCTCGTGAGCCAGGATCTTCAAGCGCTTGTTCTTTGTAACTCTCATAGTCTTCGCCAAAGTGATTCAAGGTATGCAGTGCTGCATCAGTATGCTTGCCACTGAAATCACCAATAGCACTGGCGCTGTTGAAGAACATTTCAGCACCAGAAACTCCACTATCATCAGCCATAATGCGAGATCGCCACTGAGAGCCAGCTTCACTGTTTAGTCCGGATTGATAGGTGCTTGTGTCAGAAGCTACGGCCTGCTTGGCTTGTTGCTGATGCGCATTCAACTGTCCATCTATACCAGACAGATTGGTTTGGTAAGCCGATTGAGCCGAATTGAACTGCGTTTGAACTGTTGCAGCATCCTCATAGCCTCCCAGAACACCGGATTCAACTTGGCTTTGAGTGCCACCAAAAGTAGGTGCAGTTGATGACAAGCTTTCATTAGAGCGTGGCTGAATAGATCGTAAATCGGCTCCAGTAGCCATGGCCATAACAGTCATTGCAGCTTGATAGTCATTGTCGCGTTCAGCGGGCGTTGAAGAGTTGCTATAGGTTAAAGACTCCATAGCTGCGGCCACATACGCCTGATTATCATCAGGTAGCAAGCGCTGATACATTGGAAGGTTTTCACGTAATCGGTTACCGGCTTCAACATGCTGGTTCATATAGCGACCTAAATAATCCATGACTTCAGGATTATCCGCTGCTAATCGGGTTAACGTCGCACCATCAGTATTTCTTTGTCCTGATAGACTGTAGCTGGCCTGATCAAGCTCACTAAAGCGGTTTGATGCCGTGACAACGTCTTGTGCTGAACTCTGAAGAGACTGATAGTCTTGGTTAGACAAGGACATCTCAACGCCAGAACGTCTTGAATCTGAAAGGTCCTTAACCATTGCATCGCGATACTCTGCACGTCGTGAATCACTTGATGCCAAGCTTTGCATCTCCCCAGTGAGCATATTTGCGGTCGTAGACCGAGAACTGCCTTCTGACGACTCAACTTGGCCACTAAAGTTACCACCTAGATCCAACCCAGCTCGTAACCGTGATATTTTTGGCACTCTTGAGGATTCAGGCTTATCGACTCCAGGCAAGCTACCTTGTGGGGAGTCATTCCCCCCTGTACCAAGTAATCTTCCCAAGAACCCTTTGTCTGCTACTTCTTTATCACCGGTATTTGTAATAGTTCCATCGCCACCGACCCTTAGGCCTCCCGATAACACGCCAGATACCAAGCCACGTACAGCGTCTTTTTTATCGTCTCCGAAACCATACCGTGTTTGCAGGTCATCAGTAACCTGATTAACAACGGCGCTAGATGCGGAGTTAGATGAGCCGATCTGACGTCCAACCGACGACAGGTTGTCGTAACTTAGCTTTTCACCAAAAGTTCGACTCATGGTATTCCCAACCTGACGACTAAAGGCTTGGGTTGCCTGAGTCATGGATTCTTTTGCAGAGCCGACCATTGAACCCACTGCGTTTCCGACAGAGAAACTGCTAAGTAGGTTTGACGCGCCGGTCATAGCAGAACCAGTGAGGGCTGAATTTTGGAACATTGACTGTGATTGCATCACCGGGGCATTTTTCGCGACATCTGGACTAGCCAGCTTTTCATCAATGGCATCACCGTTTTGAAGACGTCCAGCCAAGTGGGTAGCGGTTATTGCTGAGCCATACACGAGCATGAGCGAAATCGCCGGAACACTCGACGCCAACATGCCGCCAGTAGCTATCCAGGTTTGCAGCACTGAATCCATCTGCATCATCCCAGCAAAAGATGGCACTTCTGTACCTGCAAAGGCATCAAGAGCCGACATTTTCCCAGCAACAGTTAAATGGATATATAGGTTAATGATGGCCATGACAGGCATCCAAAGTTGAATCCAAAGCAGGATTAACAAGTACTTCCCGGCCATTCGCATCCCGATTTGGCCAAGGGCTATCACAAAGGCCATCAAAGGGGTGATGGCGTAAATGAAACCCTCAAAAAACGTCATCATCGGACGAACGATACTTTGGAACAGGGTCTGCTCCGCCGCCCATTGTGTATTGCGCTGTTCAATCGCTTGGTTAACCATAACGGCTGCGGTGAAAGCTTGATCATCCATATACTTGCCCGTCACGCTTTGCTCATAAATAGGCAAAAGCACTGACGCGGTCATGTACTCTTGGGTGTTAACCGAAGCCAAACCAAGATTATTCAGTGCATTTCGGATCACGTCATCAGTGTCCGTTGCTGACGAAGTCCCCAATGAGGCTGACAGAACCTGTTTAAGCCTTGGAATGAAGGTTGATTCTGTCATGAGTTTCAGCTGGCTATAGGCATCGGTGCAGTCCAGATCGCTACTGCTACCACTGAGCATGATGCGCGTGCCATAAATGCGCGAATCAAACCTAATCGCAGTCATCGGGTTAGGATCACTCAGCACCTGATCGAGGTTCTTTTGGCCAATGTCGATACCAATCAAGGTGCACTCTTTGATGTAGTTAAACCACGATTGCTCGATGTCCGAACCGGCGACACGATTTGCATCACCCAACCCCGAGCGATCCATCACCTGTTTTCTCACTGTAATCAGTGATTGTAAACTGGATGCAAAGCCGTATTCCGTCATGGCGGGAGTTGAGAACGCCGTTTCAAACAATCGCGTGATTTGAAAGCCAACAGTCGAAATCGTACTACCTGCGGCAGCAACACCGATGGGCACATTATCAACCACTCGAACTTGTCCCGTGTACGCATCCTCAATGCTCACTCGGGTACTGGGTCCAAACATGGTTGCAAAGACTAGCCATGAGACTAAAACGTGTTGAAAGTTAATCCCACGACCGCCTTGCATTAAGGCCTGAACAGAGATCATCAATACCCCAATGAGCAAGCCAATCCGAACCATTGAAGTAAAGTCGCCTGTACCAGTGATCATCGCGACAGCGTTCAAGACCTGCTCTAAAAATGCCGAATCCCCAATGGAATAGATCTCCCACATGACCTATTCCCCCAGTGCCGTAGATTTAACGGTGTAATAACGCTGCTTGCGAATGGTCTGAATCACCTGATTAAAATGCGCCAGCAACTCTTGCTCTGAACCGTATCTTCGCTGTAACGCGGCGTACTCCTCATTGATTTGGCGACGTGCACGTTCAAGGTCTTCGGTTAACAACTTCGCATAGGCATGATCTTCCACACCAGAGGTGCTTCTAGCTGCGTTGAGCATGTCCTCAACCAATGCACGGGCCATCTCAACAGCAATAAATGGTGCTGCTCGTGAAGCAAACGACCTAGCGGCACCTTCATTTAATGCAGAAAGTGTTCGAATCATGCCGCCAATGCTCGCAGGAGCCGAGGTCATAAAAGCCTTTTCGGTGGTGCTAGCAGCCCCTGTATTTCGAGCAAACTTAAAAATAATGCCGTTACTGGAACCTGTACCAAGAAGTAAATTTTCTACCTGGGTTGATAACCCGGTAAGAGTCACGTTAGTGATTGTTGGGTTCAGACAACCGTCTTGCGTCACTGTGTCACATCGGTACATAGCGACGTTGCCGCCATGAATTAGATGCTCAATAGTCACTTTATTGCCATTCAGTCTGGTCAGTTTTGGGGCTTTACCTTGGCCATCAGCGGCATTAGCAAGATCACCAACAATGATCGAACCAGTCACCGACATAACCGCTTCAAGAAAACGGTCATCCCCCGATGCAAACCAGCTTGATGCCGAGTGACGTTTCAATGCTCGCCAAACCAAATTACCTTTAATTGTTTTGTTCACATCAGTTGCCGCGACACTCGAAGCGTTCTCATATGGGTTCTTACCATTGGATTCACTCCAACTGGTAAAAACGTCTCCAGCCCCTTTAAGTGAGCTCAACATGCTGGCTTCTGTTTGCCCCTTTTTACCAAAAGCAGCCAGGGTATCGTTCACAACTCCCTGAGCCATTTGACAGGAATTGCCGAAATACTCGTTCAACTGCTGGATTTTCTTTTGCAGTGTCTCCATGTGCTGAGAGCATTTCTCACACATAGCACTGAGCGCTAATTGGAATGCGTATCCCTTGGCATTTGCCGCTACAGAGCGAAGTAATTGAACAAACTGATCCGCGTTAACAAAAGACAAACTTCCAGCGAACATATCAATGCCGCCACAACCTGCTTGGAATGACGGAGGCACCATTGAGACGAGGTTCTCGTTCATGATCCTGTTACGGACAACAACGCTTCCACCAGATATCACACCACGCCGTTGACTCTCGAATACACCAGGCGCAGTGGTGTTGGTCATTGAACCAAACAACTGATTCATCTCCTGTTGCAAGCTTGCTTGGCTCATAGATGAAAAACCAATCGCACAGGCGATTAGCGATACTTGGAATACTTTTTTCATCGTTATAACCCTCCTTGTGCACGCAGATAGCGAACAAGGAACTCAGGGTCCTGTAATATTTTTTCGTTAAGCTCTTGGGCTGACATCGCGAGTGAAACGCCGGGCTGAACAGGTCTGGTGGCATAGTAAGTTTGATCGTCAATCCAACCGGCTTGATGGGCTGCAAGAATGATTCGATTATTGAGCTCATCAAGGCTCATTGCGCCCTGGCCAATCGGAGTGATGACATTAGGCGGGTTAACTAAAAAGACCGCAGGAACAGTCGTAACGGACAACGATTGTGCTTGTCCTGAATCGACTTTGTAATTTGGAAATTCTCCACTTGGTAAAGGCAAGCCATCGACAGCAATAGCAAACACCTCGAAACCGTAGTTCAAAGCCATGGATTCGATGATAGGCGCTTGAGCATGGCAATAAGGGCAATCCGAACGATAGAAGAAGAACAAGCCAGCCCGTTTTGCTACTTCACCTAAAGCAACATCCCGTTGAGCGCCAGCTTCTCGATCCATCCGATTGGCAGCATAGGTCGCCAAGGGTCTGCGACTGATTTCATCCAAAACAGGATCGCCCATGACCACCTGCTGACTAACATCAGCAAACTGTGAGCCCTTATCCATCATGACGCGCTGGAGATACAGATAGGCTCTGACGTTCTCACTCGTTGGCTCATCAATTGCCTTGTCCATAAACGATTGCATATGCTCTCGGAACCATGCAGCACTGAAAGGCTTCAGCTCGTCCTGACTGGACTCAACGGAACCAAATTCCTGCTTTAAGAGCTCTTCAGCCTCCGCTGGCTCAGGAATGACCTGATACCAAAACCAGCCTTCCTGACCACGCTGATAGAATGGCCCATCACTGGCATGGGCGGGCAAGATGAATAGAAAGAAAATAATGATTGGGATGGTCACCCATAGGATGAACCAAGGTAACAAGGGGGTTCTCATTGTCAGCTCCAGAAAATTTCACAGAGCTAACATGCTAAAGATCCCCGTCAGTGCCATTGGCCAGATAGATGAAGGAATTATGTGTGTTTCTGACTAGCTGTTGTGACCAGTAACAGTAACAACAGCTAAATTTAACGAGCCAAATTTATTATTGGACCGCTTTGAGCGATAAGTGGTCGGTCAGATGAACTCGTTTTTGGACAGAAGTGAGTTGGCGATTCTCAGAAGTGGTCCCCAATTTTCGGACATGACTTTAAGTGATTGATCTGTTTTGATAGTACCCAACAATACTGGAACAGATTATGACTAGAAAACGTAGAAACCACTCTCCTGAGTTCAAAGCTAAAGTGGCACTTGCTGCCGCCAAAGGTGATAAAACTGTTGCTGAGTTAGCGCAGAAGTACAACCTGCACCCTAACCAAATCTCAACATGGAAAAAAGAGTTGCTTGAAAATGCTGCCATGATTTTTGCTTCTGAAACTCAGTCGGGCAAGGACAGCTCCGAAGAAGTGGACAAACTCCACGCCAAGATCGGTCAATTGACCATGGAAAATGATTTTTTGGCCAAAGTGCTCGGTCGCTAGACCGAGCACAGCGAAAAAGTTCGCTGGATAAATCTACCCTGTTACCAATAAAGCGTCAGTGCGAGCTTCTTAATGTTGCTCGCTCTATGATCCGCACCGCTAATACAGGACACGCTACTAAGCAACACTCTTTAGTTCATAGTTTTCTGGACTGATATAGCCC
>NZ_CABHWW010000034.1 GCF_902170305.1 Yersinia alsatica
TTGGAGCGGGAAACGAGACTCGAACTCGCGACCCCGACCTTGGCAAGGTCGTGCTCTACCAACTGAGCTATTCCCGCTCTGGTGCTCTACTTTCCAGTACTAAATCGGTTTGCGCAAGCTTGCGAATTCTTCATCGGTACGGGGTGCGCATTATACGAGAAATCCGTTTTGCCGCAAGCCCCTGAAAGCAAAAAAATCATTTTTCGGTTTAAGTGCCGATTAAATCGGCAATATGAGCATTTTGCCAGCACTGCCAATAAATTAAAACATCATCGAGACTAATTTATTAAGCAGGGCATAATTTTATAGGAAAAATACAGTATATACCCAAAAATCCTTGGAACCGCAGATGTGCAGCAAACACACGAATCACTATGAGCCTTTTCAAGTAAAAACAACTACCAGTAAGTGATTCGGGTGAGTGTGCGTAGCTAACGCCCCTGTGGTTTCAAGGATGAAGAGACTCCCCAAAATCATTGGAATCACAGGTAGGCAGCAAACACGCAAATCCCGATGAGCCTCTTCAAGTAAAAACAACTACCAGTAAGTGATTCGGGTGAGTGTGCGCAGCTAACGCCCCTGTGGTTTCAAGGATAAAGGGGATTAAGACTGAATAAAATGCTCACGATAATAAGCAAGCTCAGCAACTGACTCGCGAATATCATCCAAGGCTTGATGGGTATTCTGCTTTTTGAAGCCGGGCAGGATTTCAGGTTTCCAGCGGCGGGCTAGCTCTTTTAAGGTGCTGACATCCAGATAACGGTAGTGGAAGTAGGCTTCCAGTTCTGGCATATAGCGGAACAAAAAGCGCCGGTCCTGACCTACGCTGTTGCCACAAATAGGGGAAATACCCGCCGGAACCCATTGCTTCAGAAATTCAATGGTTTGTAATTCAGCATCATGATCATTAATGGTGCTGGCTTTAACCCGCTCCACCAAGCCACTGCCAGTATGAGTTCGCACATTCCACTCATCCATTAGTGCGAGCTGCTCATCGGACTGATGAACCGCCAATACTGGGCCTTCTGCCAGGATATTAAGATTCGCATCGGTGACCAGAGTGGCGATCTCGATGATCCGATCCCGCTCAGGATCAAGACCGGTCATTTCCAGATCGATCCAGATCAGATTATTTTGATTCTCTGCCATGATATTTCCTGCCTGTTAGCTGGGGAGACTACCGAACAAACGGTTAATTGATAAAATAATGTGTATCATAGCCTTTTTGGTCGCAACGAGCGATATACACAAAGAACTCGGTGTTGCAGCGAATATCGCTAACCTCCCAGCAACATCAAGTCCGAAAGGTATGCCCTGAGTCATTAGGGTTGCAGGTAGGCGGTTGCCGATGAGCTTACTCAAGCACAGCCAACACCTTTGCAACCTGAGTACGAAGGGTAAAATGTAAGATTCAAGTGAGGCGCAGTGAGCAAGAATAAACTGTCCAAAGGTCAACAACGACGTGTGCAAGCTAACCATCAGCGTCGGCTACGTACTGATAGAAAACCTGAGTTAGATGACTCTCAGCTTGGCGATGCGCAAGAAGGTATCGTTATCAGCCGTTTCGGCCAGCATGCCGATGTCGAAGCCACTGATGGTGTTCAGCACCGTTGTAATATCCGCCGTACCATCAAGTCACTCGTGACCGGTGATCGTGTGGTTTGGCGTCCCGGCCTGCAAGCGCAGGAAGGTGTTCGGGTTAAAGGTATTGTCGAGGCCGTTCATGAGCGGACCTCCGTTCTAACGCGCCCTGATCTTTATGATGGCGTAAAACCGATCGCCGCTAATATCAACCAGATCGTCATCGTATCGGCGATCTTACCCGAACTTTCTCTTAATATTATCGACCGCTATCTGGTGGCCTGTGAAACACTGGATGTCGAGCCATTAATCGTACTGAATAAAATCGATTTACTGGATGCCGATGGCCGTAAATTCGTTGATGGCATGATGGATATTTACCGTCGTATTGGCTACAACGTATTGGAGGTCTCCAGCCAAACCCGCGAAGGGATGGAAGCCTTTGAACAGGCACTGGCCGGAAGAATCAGTATCTTCGCTGGTCAATCTGGCGTAGGTAAATCCAGTCTGTTGAATGCCCTGTTACCACCAACAGACAATGAGATTCTGGTCAATACTGTTTCCGATAACTCGGGCTTGGGCCAACACACCACCACCGCGGCTCGTTTGTATCATTTCCAGCATGGCGGCGATGTTATTGACTCACCTGGGGTACGTGAATTCGGCCTCTGGCATCTGGCTCCGGAACAAATTACGCAAGGATTTGTCGAATTCCGTGATTACCTCGGTCATTGCAAATTCCGTGATTGCAGCCATACCAATGATCCCGGTTGTGCACTGCGCGAAGCCGTGGAGCAAGGCAAAATTGCTGAAGAGCGTTTTGATAATTACCACCGGATTCTGGAAAGTATGGAACAGGCAAAACCGCGTAAGACATCAGATAGCGACGAGAAATGATGTCTTAATAGCAAATGCCATACCCAAATTCACTTGTGGGCGCATAAAGTTATACCCCATAGATTTCGAGTTGCAGGTAGGCGGCACCTGGATATCCCCAAGGAGTTGAGATAACTCAATCACTTGGCCCAAAGATGGCAGCCAACAACTTGAAAGATGACGGGGGTATAATGCGCCCCTTAATTTTACCGTTTACCCAAGAGGTCTACGTGCTGGACAGTATCAAAATCAGATTACAGTATTTACTCCCAAAACTTGGCCTGACCCGTTTGGCTGGCTGGGGTGCAGATAAGCAAGGTGGCTGGTTAACGCAGCTGGTTATCAAGGCGTTTGCCCGCTATTACCATGTCGATATGAAAGAAGCACAGGATCCTGAATTCTCTGCTTATCGTACATTTAATGAGTTTTTTGTACGTCCGCTGCGTGCCGGCGCTCGACCAATCGTGGTTGAAGAAAATCTATTAGCCCAACCGGCTGATGGTGCTATCAGTCAGTTAGGCACCATTCATGAGCAACAAATCTTGCAGGCGAAAGGCCACCATTACACTCTGGAAGCTTTGCTGGCGGGTAACTATATGCTGGCAGAAGAGTTCAAAAATGGTCAGTTCGTTACCACCTATTTGGCTCCCCGCGACTACCACCGGGTGCATATGCCTTGTGAGGGTACTTTGCGTGAAATGATTTATGTTCCTGGCGATTTATTCTCCGTCAACCCATTGACCGCTGCCAATGTACCTAACTTATTCGCCCGTAATGAGCGCGTCATTTGTATCTTCGACACCCCTGTTGGCCCAATGGCACAAATTCTGGTGGGTGCCACGATTGTTGGTAGTATAGAGACTGTCTGGGCTGGCACCATTACCCCGCCACGGGAAGGTGTGATTCGTCGCTGGACTTACCCGCAAGCGGGAACTGAAGGGGCAATAACACTGGAGAAAGGGCAAGAAATGGGCCGCTTTAAATTGGGCTCCACGGTGATTAACCTGTTTGCTGAAGGTAAAGTGTATTTAGCGCCGCAGTTAAACAGTGGTTCTGTGACCCGCATGGGTGAAGTGCTTGCTGAAGCCGTCCCTGCGACTCCGCCGTGCTAGCCTTTGGCTTACGACGTAATTGATGCTTAAGGAGCCCTGACTTGCGCCCAATTATTTCCCGACCTTTTGGCACGTTACTGTCTTTGAGCAAGCGGCTATCTTTTGCTCTATTAGTGTCATTTACCCTGCTGTTATCCCTGCCGCTACAGGCGGCAACTCAGCCTAATGAAGATCAGCTCAGACAAGAGTTGAAACAGGCTGAAGCCAATAAAGGGATGACAAACCAGGCAGAGATTGTTCAAGCGCTGCAAGGGGCTCTTAGCTGGTTAGCGGATGCTAAAGAGTCCGATATCCGCGCCCAACAGTATCAAAAAGCGATTGATGACTTCCCCAAACTCACCCGCGAACTACGTCAACAACTGGCGCAGGAAGGGGATAAACCCCTGCCTGTACCCAGCAATATGTCGACGTCCGAACTTGAACAGCAAGTGCTGCAAATTAGCAGCCAGCTGTTAGAGTTAAGCCGCCTGTCGCAGCAAGAGCAGGATCGCGCGCGGGAAATCAGTGAATCCCTCAATCAGTTGCCGCAGCAGCAATCCGAAGCGCGGCGAATTCTGACCGAAATCAGCACCCGACTTCAGGCGCAAAGCAGCCCTACCACCCCAGCCGCACAAGCTCAGCTAGCGTTATTGCAAGCAGAAGCCGTGGCTCGTAAAGCAAAAGCCAATGAATTAGAGCTTTCCCAGTTGTCGGCCAATAACCGGCAGGAACTGTCACGGCTACGTGCCGAGCTATACAAAAAGCGTCAGGAACGGGTCGATGCCCAACTCCAGACCTTGCGTAACAACCTGAATAATCAGCGCCAGCAGGCCGCAGAACAGGCACTTGAACGCACAGAGTTACTGGCTGAGCAAGGTGGGGATTTACCTGAATCCATTACTCAGCAGTTGCAAATTAACCGCGACCTGTCTTTGGCTCTAAATCAGCAAGCACAGCGCATTGATCTCATTTCTTCTCAGCAACGTCAGGCGGTAGCGCAGACTCAGCAAGTTCGGCAGGCACTCAGCACTATTCGTGAACAGGCGCAATGGCTGGGGGTGTCCACCGCATTGGGGGAAGCGCTGCGAGCGCAGGTTGCCAGATTGCCCGAAGTGCCCAAATCCCAGCAATTGGATCGCGATATGGCCCAACTGCGGGTACAGCGCCTGCAATATGAAGACATGCTGGAGAAGTTGCAGCAGCAAAACGTCAAATTAACCCAAGACGATGGCACGCCACTCACCACGGAACAACAGCGCATTCTCGATGCCCAGTGGCGTACACAGCGCGAGCTGCTTAACTCACTGCTATCAGGTTATGACACCCAGATTCTTGAGTTAACCAAGCTGAAAGTGGCGAATAGCCAGTTAGTAGATGCACTGAGCGAAGTTCGTGAAGCCACTCACCGTTACCTGTTTTGGGTGGCGGATGTTAGCCCGATATCACTCTCTTATCCGATTAACGTCGCCCATGATCTTACCCAGTTACTGTCGCTAGATACTCTCTCGCAGCTCAGTAAAGCGTTCGCTATGATGATGACCAGCCAAGAAACATTGCTGCCAATTATTGGTGCTCTGCTGTTTGTCGGTTTCAGTATTAGCTCCCGCCGCCACTATCATGCTTTTCTGGAGCGCGCCAGCAGCCGGGTTGGCAAAGTCACGCAGGACCATTTCTCCCTGACGTTACGTACCGTGTTCTGGTCAATTTTGATAGCGCTTCCGCTCCCGGTCTTATGGTCGGCAGTCGGCTATGGGCTGCAAAATGCCTGGTCATTCCCGATGGCTATCGCGATTGGTAATGCCGTCACAGCAACGGTACCGGTGCTATGGGTGTTTATGATAAGCGCCGCATTTGCCCATCCACATGGCCTGTTTATCACTCACTTCCGCTGGTCACCGGCGCAAGTTGGCCGGGCAATGCGTTTTTATCGAATGTCAGTGTGGCTGATTATCCCGCTGATGATGGCGCTGATTACCTTCGAGAACTATAACGACCGTGAATTTGCCGGAACACTTGGCCGCCTGTGCTTTATTTTACTGTGTATTGCCCTGAGTCTGGTGACCAACAGCCTGAAACGGGCCGGTATCCCGCTCTATCTGGATAAGAAAGGCTCTGGTGAGAATATCGTTAACGTGGCGCTATGGGGGCTGCTGCTGTCCGCACCATTGATTGCGGCCTTAGCCTCTGCACTGGGTTATCTCACCACCTCACAGGCACTGTTGGCGCGGCTAGAAACCTCGGTCGCCATTTGGTTCTTCCTGTTGGTGGTTTATCATATTATCCGCCGCTGGATGCTGATTCAGCGCCGCCGTATTGCCTTTGACCGTGCCAAACAGCGACGAGCCGATATTTTGGCGCAACGTGCCCGTGGCGAAGAGGATACGCCGCACAATAACAGCACCGAAGGGTCGATTGATGTGGAAGAGCCGGTCATTGATCTTGATGTGATCAGTGCACAATCTCTGCGGCTGGTACGATCAATTTTGACCATGATCGCGCTAGTTTCAGTGATCGCCTTGTGGTCTGAGATTCACTCAGCGTTCGGTTTCCTGGAAAACATTCGTCTGTGGGATGTGTCATCCACCATTAACGGTATTGAGTCGGTACAGGCGATCACCATGGGATCATTGCTGATCGCCATTCTGGTGATGATCGTGACCACTCAACTGGTGAGAAACTTACCCGCCCTGTTGGAGCTGGCGCTGTTACAGCACTTGGATCTGACGCCGGGAACAGGTTATGCCATCTCCACCATCACCAAATATCTATTGATCCTGTTTGGTGGCTTGCTCGGTTTCTCCATGCTGGGGATCGAATGGGCGAAATTCCAGTGGTTGGTAGCCGCCCTCGGTTTAGGTTTGGGCTTTGGTTTGCAGGAGATTTTTGCCAACTTCGTTTCTGGCCTGATCATCTTGTTCGAAAAACCGATCCGTATTGGCGATACCGTGACTATCCGTGACCTCACCGGTAGCGTGACCAAAATCAATACTCGAGCCACCACCATCTCTGACTGGGACCGCAAAGAAATTATCGTGCCAAATAAGGCCTTTATTACTGAGCAATTTATTAACTGGTCACTGTCGGATTCAATTACCCGTGTGGTGCTGACCGTGCCAGCACCGGCTGAAACCAGCAGTGAAGAAGTGACCGAAGTATTACTGACCGCCGCGCGCCGCTGTACGCTGGTGTTGGATAACCCACCACCGGAAGTCTATTTGGTTGACCTTCAGCAAGGGATTCAGATTTTTGAATTGCGTATTTATGCCGCTGAGATGGGCCATCGTATGCCGCTGCGTCATGAGATCCACCAGCTGATTCTGGCCGGTTACCGCGAACACGGTATTACTCTACCATTCCCACCATTCCAAGCGCGTCTGGAAACATTGGGCCGTGGGCGGGTGGTATCTTCAAACCGTAGCCGCACACCGGGCAGTTTGTAAGATACACTCGCTATCTTTTAAGCCGCAGCCATGTTGCCCGCGGCTTAAAGAACACAAGATATCATCCAAAGTCATTGGCGTTGCAGCAAGGCGGCCAGCGAACTCATCCCGATGAGCTTACATCAGTAAGTGATTCGGGTGAGTGAGTGCGGCCAACACTGCTGCGGCGTCAAGAATGCAGAATATTATCCAAAGTCATTGGCGTTGCAGCAAGGCGGCCAGCGAACTCATCCTGATGAGCTTACATCAGTAAGTGATTCGGGTGAGTGAGTGCGGCCAACACTGCTGCGGCGTCAAGAACACAAGATATTATCCAAAGTCATTGGCGTTGCAGCAAGGCGGCCAGCGAACTCATCCCGATGAGCTTACATCAGTAAGTGATTCGGGTGAGTGAGTGCGGCCAACACTGCTGCGGCGTCAAGGACGAAGGATAAAAGGATAACTAGGCGATATCGACAGGAAACGCAATAACATCACTCAACTTCTCTGCACCCAACGCTAGCATCACCAGGCGATCAACCCCTAGCGCGACACCAGAGCAATCCGGT
This sequence comes from Yersinia alsatica, assembly GCF_902170305.1. GTDB lineage: Bacteria > Pseudomonadota > Gammaproteobacteria > Enterobacterales > Enterobacteriaceae > Yersinia > Yersinia alsatica. Next base: position 7,537 of record NZ_CABHWW010000034.1, read on the forward strand.
AGCCCATGCTTCAAGGCGGCAATCAGGTTCATATCGATGGGGTGTTCTGGCAAACCACGTTTAGCACGGCTGCGGTTATCTTGCTCGAAACGTTGCAGTTGTTCATCACCGTCAGTGAGCTCATGGAAACCATTCGCCAGCTCAATACCTTTGAAGTAAACCTCAAAACGTTCTGCTACCCGATGATCTTCCGTGCTAATGACGGCTAAGGAAGCCTGAGATGCCGGGAAGTGATACACAAAAGCAGGTTTATCGCGGCCAATGTGAGGTTCAACTCCGACAGTGAACAGCAATTGCAACAGTGTATCGCGATCTTCTTCAGTGTCAGCGATATTACTGAGATCCAGCTTGGCTGCGGCTTCACGCAACTGCGCTTTGTCTGCGGACAATGGATCGATATCCAGATGGCGCAAGAATGCCTGCTGATAAGACAAGGTTTCTGCGCTATTGCAATCCAGTATTTGCTGTAGCAGGTCATCAACCTCATTCATTAAGCGATACATATCATAATGTGGGCGATACCATTCCAGCATGGTGAATTCAGGATTGTGATGGCGGCCAGCTTCTTCATTGCGGAAACTGCGCCCTAATTGATAAATAGAGCCGCTACCCGCCGCCAGCAGGCGCTTCATGTGATATTCCGGGCTAGTCATCATGTACAGCGTCAAGCCATCGGCAGCGCCCGGGCCAACAAACCGGGTTTGGAAGGGGACCAAATGAATGTCCGTTACTGTCGCTTGGCTCATGGTTGGCGTTTCAACTTCTAATACGCCACGATCGGTGAAAAAACGCCGGATCTCTGCCATTATTGCTGCGCGCTTCAACAAATTGGCGATAGGTGCACTCGGCTGCCAGCTTGCCGTTTCGCTCATGGTGGTTAACTCCGAAATCAAACAGGGGGTGCAGTCTACTCGCATCTCCCCACTCAGACAAATCTGTCATCCATTCCGCAGATTTTCCCCTTTAATTCAGCATTTCACTCTGTGAAAGAGACTTTTGCCCAGCAGATCCTGTTTGGGATCACGTTTTCGTCAGTAATGCCCTTGAGACGGTTCAAATAAAACAAAACAATCGATCACATCAAATTTCTGCCACTTAGCATTAGGTATAATTATTTCCATACAAAAAGTAAGAAATAGCTATTCTTAATACCATGATTCTCGTTAGCGGCTAATAGGTTAGCCAAATAATAATATTAAAAAACATATTAAGAATAGAGATTCACTTTATATAGCCAAAGTCATGGAGTTGCAGGTAAACCAAACAAACAATCCCCCTGTAGCTTCAATACTAAGGATATAAGATTTTCACTTGAACAATGGAGAAGCGCAGTGCAAACCTTTAACGCCGATCTTGCCATTATCGGGGCCGGAGGCGCTGGTTTACGTGCAGCAATAGCCGCAGCGGAAGCCAACCCTCAGCTGAAGATTGCTCTGATCTCGAAAGTATACCCGATGCGAAGCCATACTGTGGCCGCCGAAGGGGGATCAGCAGCTGTCACACAGGACCACGATACCTTTGACTACCATTTCCACGATACTGTCGCCGGTGGTGACTGGTTATGCGAACAAGATGTTGTTGACCATTTTGTCCACAGTTGCCCGGAAGAAATGGCACAGTTGGAAATCTGGGGCTGCCCATGGAGCCGTAAACCTGATGGTTCAGTTAACGTTCGTCGCTTCGGCGGGATGAAAATCGAACGTACGTGGTTCGCCGCCGATAAAACCGGCTTCCACATGCTGCACACTCTGTTCCAAACTTCTTTAAAATATCCGCAAATTCAAAGATTTGATGAACATTTCGTGCTAGATATTCTAGTCGATGATGGTCAGGCGCGCGGTGTTGTCGCCATGAATATGATGGAAGGCACTCGAGTACAAATTCGAGCAAATGCCGTGGTCATGGCGACCGGCGGTGCAGGCCGAGTTTATCGTTATAACACCAACGGCGGTATTGTTACCGGTGATGGTATGGGGATGGCATTCCACCACGGCGTTCCGCTGCGGGATATGGAATTTGTGCAATACCACCCTACCGGTTTACCGGGCTCAGGCATCCTGATGACCGAAGGTTGTCGTGGTGAAGGCGGTATTCTGGTCAACAAAGATGGCTACCGCTATTTGCAAGATTACGGCATGGGGCCAGAAACCCCGCTCGGTGAGCCAAAAAACAAATACATGGAATTAGGCCCACGCGATAAAGTCTCGCAAGCCTTCTGGCATGAATGGCGCGCTGGCCGCACGGTTGCAACGCCGCGTGGTGATGTGGTCTATCTGGACTTGCGCCATTTGGGTGAAAAGAAACTGCTTGAGCGCCTGCCGTTCATCTGTGAACTGGCAAAAGCCTATGTCGGTGTTGACCCAGTTAAAGAACCTATTCCAGTACGTCCAACCGCGCATTACACCATGGGCGGTATCGAAACCAACCAACAGTGTGAAACTCGCATCAAAGGGCTGTTCGCCGTCGGCGAATGTTCGTCTGTTGGCCTGCATGGTGCCAACCGTTTAGGTTCCAACTCACTGGCTGAACTGGTGGTCTTTGGCCGTGTTGCCGGTGAACAAGCGGCACTGCGCGCCATGGAAAGCAATCCGGCCAACGGCAGTGCACTGGATGCACAGACCCGTGATGTGGAGACCCGCCTAAGTAACCTGATGAAGCAGGAAGGGACTGAAAACTGGGCTAAGATTCGCGATGAGATGGGCCTGTCAATGGAAGAAGGTTGCGGTATTTACCGTACACCGGAACTGATGCAGAAAACCGTGGATAAACTGGCCGAGCTGAAAGAGCGCTTCAAACGCGTGAAAATCACCGATAACTCCAGTGTCTTCAATACGGATCTGCTGTACACCATCGAGCTTGGCTATGGTTTGGATGTGGCTGAATGTATGGCTCACTCTGCACTGAATCGTAAAGAGTCCCGCGGCGCACATCAGCGTCTGGATGAAGGCTGTACCGAGCGTGATGATGTTAACTTCCTCAAACACACTCTGGCCTTCCATAATCCGGGCGGCGCACCACGTCTTGAATACAGCGATGTGAAAATTACCAAGCTGGCACCGGCAAAACGTGTTTATGGTGGTGAAGCTACCGCACAAGACGCGAAAGATGCACAAGATGCGAAAGATTTAAAGGATAAGGAGCAGGCGAATGACTGATATGAAAGTCCTGAAAATGGAAGTCATGCGCTATAACCCGGAACGTGATAGCGAACCCCACTTCGAAACCTTTGAAGTGCCTTACGATGAGCAAACTTCTCTGCTTGATGCTCTGGGCTATATCAAAGATAACCTGGCACCAGACCTCTCTTATCGCTGGTCTTGCCGGATGGCCATTTGCGGCTCGTGCGGCATGATGGTTAACAAGGTGCCGAAGCTGGCCTGTAAGACTTTCCTGCGCGAATATACAGCAGGTATGAAGGTTGAGGCGCTGGGTAACTTCCCAATCGAGCGCGACCTCGTGGTTGATATGACTCACTTTATTGAGAGTCTGGAAGCCATTAAGCCTTATATCATTGGTAATGAGCGCAAAGCGAAAGACGGCCCAACGAAGCAAACTCCCGCTCAGATGGCGAAATACCATCAGTTCTCTGGCTGTATTAACTGCGGTCTGTGCTACGCCGCCTGCCCACAGTTTGGCCTAAACCCTGAGTTTATTGGCCCGGCAGCTATCACTCTCGCGCATCGCTACAATCTGGACACTCGCGACCACGGTAAGAAAGAGCGTATGCCTCAGCTTAACGGGAAAAATGGCGTCTGGAGCTGTACCTTTGTTGGCTACTGTTCTGAAGTTTGTCCTAAGCATGTTGACCCGGCTGCTGCTATCCAGCAAGGCAAGGTTGAAAGCGCTAAAGACTTCATGATCGCCATGCTGAAACCACAATAAGGGAGGGGAACAGTAATGACTACTAAACGTAAAGCTTACGTCCGTACCATGGCCCCGAACTGGTGGCAACAGCTCGGTTTCTATCGCTTTTATATGTTGCGTGAAGGTACATCCGTACCCACTCTGTGGTTCAGTATTCTGCTGATTTACGGTGTGTTCGCACTGAAAAGCGGCCCAGCTGGGTGGGAAAGTTTCGTCGGGTTCCTGCAAAACCCACTGGTGTTATTGATTAATATCATTACGTTATTGGCCGCCGTGTTACATACCAAAACATGGTTTGAACTGGCACCGAAGGCCGCCAATATTATCGTTAATAGTGAAAAAATGGGTCCAGGGCCAATTATTAAGGCCCTGTGGGTTGTGACTGTCGTGGCTACCGCGATCATTCTGGCTGTCGCCTTACTCTAACCCGGAGGAGAATAAGATGAATCAAGTCCCTAAGCGCTCCGATGAACCTATCTTCTGGGGTCTGTTTGGTGCCGGTGGTATGTGGAGTGCCATTATTGCACCTGCCGTTATTCTGCTGGTCGCTATTTTGCTCCCACTGGGTGCTTTCCCTGGTGATGCATTGAGCTATGAACGTGTTTTGGCATTTTGTCAGAGTTTCATTGGCCGCATCTTCTTGCTGCTGATGATTATTTTGCCACTGTGGTGTGCTTTACACCGTATCCATCACGCAATGCATGATTTGAAAATCCATGTCCCTGCAGGGAAATGGGTATTCTATGGTTTGGCTGCCATTCTGAGTGTGGTCACCATCATTGGTGTACTGACACTGTAGATTATCGTTGCCAGACTCTATCAACGGCCCGCGCCTCTGCGGGCCATTTTTTTGCTCTTCCGCTAATACATTCTATCAATAACTCAGATTGTTCCATTTGCCTCTTGCCTAGATGATAGCTATTCTCAATTAAAGACTAATCATTGAAATACTAAGGAATGCAGATGCGCCTGTGGTCAAAATTATCCGTATTAACAGCGACCTTGCTCTCTGTTGCCTGTGGAGTTACGCCGCCAAAAGACGTAAAGATCGTCGATAACTTCCAACTACCCCGCTATCTTGGCACCTGGTATGAAATTGCCCGGTTGGATCACTCCTTTGAGCGCGGATTAGATCATGTTACGGCCAATTACTCACTCCGTGATGATGGCGGTGTAAAAGTGGTTAATCGCGGTTATAACGTGAAGAAGCAACAATGGCAGGAGAGTGTTGGGAAGGCTTATTTCATCGGTTCGCCACAGCAAGCTTCACTGAAGGTTTCATTCTTTGGGCCTTTCTATGGTGGCTATAACGTTATTGATTTAGATGATGAATATCAGCATGCCCTGATTGCTGGCCCGAATCGAGATTACCTGTGGATTCTATCCCGCACACCGACGATTGATACTCAGACCCAACAGCGGCTGGTTGCCGTAGCGCAACATTATGGTTTCCCAGTGGATAAGTTGATCTGGGTTGAGCAGGGAGAGATGAGTTTACGCCAATGATCGCGTGAAGAGTGACATTCGGCTATTGACTCAGGGGGGATATCCCCCCCTGATGATTTATGAGGCCAATTTCAAGCCAATAATTCCCGCTAAAATCAGCCCTAGGCTAAATACTCGCGCCAAGCTGGCTGACTCCCCGAGCAACATAATACCTAGAATGGCCGTTCCCACGGCACCAATGCCGGTCCAGACGGCATACGCCGTGCCCGCCGGTAATGTTTTCATGGCATAGGCCAATAGAAAAACACTGGCTGCCATCGCCACCAAAGTCACAATACTGGGTGTCAGTCGTGTAAAACCATGGGAATACTTCAGGCCAATAGCCCAAATGACTTCTAACAGACCTGCAATAACCAGAATAATCCAAGCCATGGTAACCACCTCGCTCAGGCGGGGTCGTCCCCGAGAAAACCGATGCGTGCTGGGTCGTCCCAAGCAGCAGATAGATAAGAATGATACGTTAGCACGCTAGATAATAAGCAGCAATATCATAAGCAACCAAAAATAAATCCGGCGGCCAATGCCGCCGCTAACAATACAAACAGAGGGTTATTCCGCGCTACGTTCAATGGCACTACCAGCGCTTTGAACATCTTTGCCAACACCTTTGGTGGTATTGCAGGCGCTCAACGAAGAGATAACTAACAATGAGAAAATAACTGCGATGCTTTTCTTCAACATTATAAAAATTCCTTATAGTGCGTGAGTAGGTTCGCCCTATAAGGATAGTCAAAAAAACAACATTGCACTTTTTCCGACTTGAAATGCCAGCAGCAGGCCAAGCCCAGATAGCAGAAAACCGCCAATTCAGCGGTTTTCTTTCGTTCTCAGCGTAACCGACTTACTTCACGCGAGAAACGTATTCGCCAGAGCGGGTGTCAACTTTGATGACTTCTCCAACCTGTACGAATAGTGGCACTTTGACCACTGCACCGGTGCTCAGAGTTGCAGGCTTACCACCAGTACCAGCAGTATCACCTTTCAGACCTGGGTCAGTGTCAACAATTTCGAGTTCAATAAAGTTTGGTGGGGTGACAGCGATAGGCTGACCATTCCACAGAGTTACGATGCATTCTGCCTGATCAATCAGCCATTTAGCATTGTCGCCAATCGCTTTAGCATCAGCTTGCAGCTGTTCGTAAGTCTCGTTATTCATGAAGTGCCAGAACTCACCGTCGTTGTACAGGTAAGTCAGGTTCAGATCGTTAACGTCCGCACCTTCCAGAGAATCGGTTGATTTGAAGGTCTTTTCAACACGTGAGCCGGTCAACAGGCGGCGCATCTTAACACGAGCAAAAGCCTGACCTTTGCCGGGTTTTACGAATTCGCTGGACTCAACTGCATAAGGCTCGCCCTCGAACATGATTTTAAGACCGGGACGAAAATCGTTGCTATAATAACTGGCCATTATGGTCCTCAAGAAACTGGTAGTAAGCCTAAAAAATGGCAAGTATTGTAACCCGAAACATGCCAATTAGAGAAGATTGGTTGCAACAACTCGCCGATGTAATTACAGATCCGGACGAATTGCTAAGAATTTTGTTCTTAAATGAACACCCTAACCTGCAACAAGGCACCGCAGCGCGTCGTTTATTTCCCTTAAGAGTGCCCCGTGCATTTGTCGCACGTATGCAACCGGGAAATCCATCAGACCCTTTACTGCTGCAAGTGCTCACTGCACGCGAAGAATTTATCGCGGCCCCCGGCTTTACCAACGATCCACTCGATGAGCAGCGCAGTGTTGTCCCCGGATTGTTACACAAATACCGCAACCGCGCATTATTGCTGGTCAAAGGCGGCTGCGCCGTCAATTGCCGCTACTGTTTCCGCCGTCATTTTCCTTATCAGGATAACCAAGGCAACAAAGCCAATTGGCAGCAAGCACTGGATTATATCCGCCAGCATCCTGAACTGGACGAGATTATTTTCTCGGGCGGCGACCCATTAATGGCAAAGGACAGTGAACTCAGTTGGTTAGTGGGTGAATTAGAAAATATCCCCCACATCAAACGGTTGCGTATCCATAGCCGCTTGCCGGTGGTGATCCCCGCTCGTATTACTCCAACACTGTGTCAGTTGCTAGGTGATTCACGATTACAGGTATTGATGGTTACACATATAAACCATGCCAATGAAATCGACTCATCTTTCCGTGACAGTATGGCACAGTTGAAACGGGCGGGAGTCACACTGTTAAACCAGAGTGTGTTGCTACGTGGGGTCAATGATGATGCAGACGTATTGGCGACATTAAGTAATGCTTTGTTTGATGCTGGAATTCTGCCTTATTACATCCATGTGCTGGATAAAGTGCAAGGCGCGGCCCACTTTATGGTTGATGATGATGAAGCTCGGCAATTAATGAAAGGGTTACTGAGTCGGGTATCAGGCTATTTGGTACCCCGTTTGGCACGAGAAATTGGGGGGCAGCCCAGCAAAACACCACTGGATCTTCGATTAATGCAGAGCGAATAAGGGTAAGTCAGGGGATACGATGCGCCCCTGACTTATTTACATTGGCGCTTAAACTATTAAGGGCACTTGTAAACTTCACCGACCATTTTGCTGTCGAGTGGCGCGAAGCTTGATAAGAAGGTTTCGCTTGGGCTGGTTGCACCATAGATAACATTGCCGCCCATGGCTGCTGCTTTGTTGCGCAGGTCATTTGCCGCACCGCGCATCGAGCTGCTTTCACCGCCGCCGCCAGATATCCAATTGCTCTGAGTACCGGTGACCTGACCCACCAACTGGCATTCACTACCCGGTTTGGTATCGGAGAACTTCACTTGCTCGCCCGCCGCACTCAATTGATTAGTGGAGCTACAACCTGCCAGCAACAGCGCTGCTGAAAGACCAAGTAACACTTTAATCCGCATTTTTTTCCCCATTCGAAGTTGAGAATCACGCTAAAGATTACCAGAAAGCACCGCCGCCGCTTAGGCATCCGTTGCCGAAATTATCCAGCTACCCGATTTCGAGACTGATGGTTAATGAGTAACAGTTTACACATTAAATCAGAAACTAAGATAATAAAAAGTCCGGCAATCATCACTCTGGCAAAATAAAGCCACTTTTACAGCGTCGAGTTGCAAAATATGAGTCAGAGAAAATCTTGTTTCCAGATAAGGCCAAGTATAAGGCTTTGTTGGGGCGAGGTTATGACAGGTTTGATTTATTGCCGGTTTTTCTTTTCATAAAAAATAAGAGTGAATCTCACCAAAAATAAAAGCGAGCAGGTTTCCCCACTCGCTTTCATCAACAGCTTGTCCCTTCGGCTACCAAACTTATGGTCGCTCAAAGGGTTGGCAGCATTACATCATGCCGCCCATGCCGCCCATACCACCCATGCCACCAGCGCCCATATCAGCACCTTTGTCATCACGTGGCAGGTCAGTGATCATGCACTCGGTGGTGATCATTAGGCCAGCAATAGAGGCTGCGTACTGCAGAGCAGAACGAGTCACTTTAGTTGGATCCAAGATACCCATCGCGATCATGTCGCCGTATTCTTCGCTGTATGCGTTGTAACCGTAGCTACCTGAACCCGCTTTAACGTTGTTCGCGATAACAGAGGCTTCTTCACCGGCGTTAACTACGATCTGACGCAGTGGAGATTCCATCGCACGCAGAGCAACTTTGATACCCACGTTCTGGTCTTCGTTGTCGCCTTTCAGGCCAGAAGCAGTGATAGCAGATGCAGCACGAATCAGTGCAACACCACCACCAGCAACCACGCCTTCTTCTACCGCAGCACGAGTTGCGTGCAGAGCATCTTCAACGCGAGCTTTCTTCTCTTTCATTTCAACTTCAGTTGCGGCGCCAACTTTGATAACGGCAACGCCGCCAGCCAGTTTAGCAACACGCTCTTGCAGTTTTTCTTTGTCGTAGTCAGAAGTCGCATCTTCAATTTGCTGACGGATCTGAGCAACACGGCCCTGGATTGCAGCTTCATCACCTACACCATCGATGATGATAGTGGTGTCTTTGTTGATAACAACACGTTTTGCCTGACCCAGATCTTCCAGAGTGGTTTTTTCCAGTTCCAGACCGATTTCTTCAGAAATAACAGTACCAGAAGTCAGAGTCGCGATGTCTTGCAGCATGGCTTTACGACGATCGCCGAAACCAGGTGCTTTAACTGCAGCCACTTTAACAATGCCGCGCATGGTGTTAACCACCAGAGTTGCCAGCGCTTCGCCTTCAACGTCTTCTGCGATGATCAGCAGTGGTTTACCGGCTTTCGCTACTGCTTCCAGAACTGGCAGCATTTCGCGGATGTTAGAGATTTTCTTGTCAGCCAACAGGATGAATGGGCTTTCAAGTTCAATAGAACCAGTTTCTGGTTTATTGATGAAGTAAGGAGACAGGTAGCCACGGTCGAACTGCATACCTTCTACAACGTCCAGCTCGTCTTGCAGGCCTGAACCTTCTTCAACGGTGATAACGCCTTCTTTACCGACTTTTTCCATCGCTTGTGCAATCAGCTCACCAACAGTTGAGTCTGAGTTTGCAGAGATGGTACCTACCTGGGCGATAGCTTTAGAATCAGAGCAAGGCACAGACAGTTTTTTCAGTTCTTCAACCGCAGCGATAACAGCTTTATCGATACCGCGTTTCAGATCCATTGGGTTCATGCCGGCCGCTACAGCTTTCAGGCCTTCAGTGATGATGGATTGAGCCAGAACAGTTGCAGTGGTAGTACCGTCACCTGCAGCGTCATTCGCTTTAGAGGCAACTTCTTTAACCATCTGTGCACCCATGTTCTCAAACTTGTCTTCCAGTTCGATCTCACGTGCAACAGATACACCATCTTTGGTGATAGTTGGAGAGCCGAAAGACTTGTCCAGAACTACGTTACGGCCTTTCGGGCCCAGGGTCACTTTCACTGCATCAGCAAGGATGTTTACGCCGCGTAGCATTTTGATGCGTGCGTCGTTACCGAATTTTACGTCTTTAGCTGCCATTGGTATTTCCCTTAACTCGTTCAGTTCAGAAGATTAGAGAGCGTGATTACGCTTCAACAATTGCCAGAATGTCGCTTTCGGACATGATCAACACTTCTTCATGGTCGATCTTCTCTGACTTCACGCCGTAACCATCGTTGAAAATAACGACGTCGCCAACTTTCACATCCAGCGGCTTAATTTCACCGTTATCCAGGATGCGACCATTGCCGACAGCCAGAACTTCACCACGGGTAGATTTACCCGCTGCAGTGCCAGTCAGAACGATGCCGCCAGCAGACTTGGATTCAACTTCTTTGCGCTTGACGATAACGCGGTCATGCAATGGACGAATTTTCATTGATAGCTCTCCTATGAGAAGGTCCGTATCAGATTTAGGATTAATATCGGCATGCCTTCATAACCGATACCGTGCCTTCCTTAATGGGGGCGGCTTCTCATCCCTTCAAGGGAGACGACAAAAAAAAATTCATTTTTTTCTCGTCCTAAGATGGCTGTTTTGAGCCACCTCACCGCCCACAGTGAAAAGAAAACACTGTGATTTACTTTATAAATTTATGATTAATAAACAGGCTATTAGAGTGAACCTTCGGTTTACTTATCATCTTTAAAACGATTATCTGTCGATTTATCATCCTCATCCGGACGATGCTCGACAATGAAGCTCTCATCAGCTTTGCGCTGAAACTCACCGTCAAAAGTATTTCCGCCGCCCATTGGGCCGCTACCGGTGCCAAAACTGCCGCCACGGTAAATGTGCAAATGTGGCATCAACTTTAATGTTAATGACTTTTGAATCGGGGGTAAGAGCAGCAGCAAACCGAGGAAGTCGGTGAAAAAGCCCGGGATCAACAGCAAGAAACCCGCCAATACCAGCGAGACACTTTTGACCATTTCTGCCGCCGGGCTTTCACCCGCAGCCAGTTTTTGCTGCATCTGCATAAAGGTTTTGATGCCCTGGTTACGCACCAGAGAGATCCCCACACAGGAGCTCAGGATCACTAGCAGCAGGGTAACCAGCACACCCAATACGGCTGCGACCTTGATAAATATCGATATTTCTATGTATGCCAATAAAAATATCAGCGCTAACGGTAACCAACGCACCGCATTCTCCTTATTTCAATCATTCAATATCCCTCATCAGGTTAAACCTGCCTGACAGATACCATGAAAACCTTGACCCAGTTGGCGCTGACACTGCCTTTTCCCCTCATACTTCAAACTGCATATGCGGTGGCTGCATTCAATCACCCGAATCACTTACTCAAGTAAGCTCATTGGACTCATTCGCTTGCCGCCTTCCTGCAACTCGAATTATTTGGGGTATATATCTAGATTTCGGCGTCAGCTCCCCTCTTCGACGTGGGTCGACAATCATAAAGTGGTGGTGGTCGAAGTACTTTTCAAGTTGAGGGCATACTTTTATTACTCATTTGTGCAACTGTGAGAGAAATCACAGATATCAGATCCTCTTAATTAATTCCGACCATATAGTGATCCTAGTTCAAGGCTTTTTCTCGCTAAGCAGCATATGATCCTGTTAGCAACATGATGAATGGTTAATCTTTCCGCACTAAAGGTTCATAGCGGCATCAATGTTGCCCACGGCGACATAATTTAGTTAACAAATACAAAACAAGACAGCACATTAGAGAAGGTTCTCATGTCAAATAACATTCGTATTGAAGAAGACCTGTTAGGTACACGAGAAGTCCCCGCAGAGGCTTACTACGGTGTTCATACCCTGCGTGCGATTGAAAACTTCTATATCAGCAACAGCAAGATCAGTGATGTTCCCGAATTTGTACGCGGCATGGTTATGGTAAAAAAAGCGGCGGCAATGGCGAACAAAGAGCTACACACTATTCCACGCAAAATTGCAGACATCATTATTCAGGCATGTGATGAAGTTCTGGATAAAGGCAAATGCATGGATCAGTTCCCGGTTGACGTGTTCCAAGGCGGCGCCGGTACCTCTTTAAACATGAATACCAACGAAGTTCTGGCCAATATCGGTCTGGAACTGATGGGGCACCAAAAAGGGGAATATCAATATCTCAACCCTAATGACCATCTAAACAAGTGCCAATCCACCAACGATGCCTACCCAACCGGCTTCCGCATTGCGGTCTACGCCTCCATTATGAAATTGATCGACGCGATCAACGAATTGGGCGAAGGTTTCGGTAGAAAATCCAAAGAATTCGAAAAAATTCTGAAAATGGGTCGTACCCAGCTACAGGATGCAGTTCCAATGACTCTGGGGCAGGAATTCCGTGCCTTCCAGGTATTGTTGAACGAAGAAACCAAAAACCTGCAACGTACCGCAGAGTTACTGCTGGAAGTTAACCTGGGTGCAACGGCTATCGGTACCGCCTTGAACACACCAGAAGGTTATCAGCAACTGGCTGTTCAAAAACTAGCTGAAATCAGTGGGCTGGCATGTGTACCAGCAGAAGACTTGATTGAAGCAACATCTGACTGTGGTGCTTACGTGATGGTGCACAGTGCGCTGAAACGTCTGGCAGTTAAGATGTCGAAAATCTGTAATGACTTACGTTTGCTCTCCTCTGGCCCGCGTACTGGTCTGAATGAAATCAACCTGCCAGAATTGCAGGCCGGTTCCTCAATCATGCCAGCCAAAGTCAACCCGGTTATTCCTGAAGTTGTTAACCAGGTTTGTTTTAAGGTGATCGGCAACGATACTTGCATTACTATGGCGGCCGAAGCAGGCCAGCTCCAGTTGAACGTCATGGAGCCAGTGATTGGCCAGGCTATGTTTGAGTCCATTCATATCCTGACAAATGCTTGCTATAACTTGTTGGAAAAATGCATTAATGGCATTACGGCCAACAAAGAGGTCTGCGAGCGTTACGTCTTTAACTCTATCGGTATCGTTACCTATCTTAACCCATTCATTGGCCACCATAATGGTGACATTGTCGGTAAGATCTGTGCGGAAACCGGTAAGAATGTGCGGGAAGTGGTTCTGGAACGCGGTTTGCTCACTGAAGCCGAGTTAGACGATATTTTCTCTGTCGAGAACCTGATGCATCCTGCCTATAAGGCGAAACGTTATACCGATGAAAATGAACAATAAAATAATCATCCGGTAGCCCTATAAGGCACGTATGCTCCTCTGGACAACGTGCCTTTTTAGTTTCTGGTAAACACAATTATTTAACGTTTAAAGTTCAATTTAAACAAGTTGTTTCAAATTATAAACAAGGGGTAAAGCTATGATAGCCGTAGAATTAGTCATCGTTCTGCTGGCCATTTTTTTAGGGGCCAGATTAGGCGGTATCGGTATCGGATTTGCGGGCGGGATTGGTGTTTTGGTGTTGGCGATCATTGGCGTCAAACCAGGCAGCATTCCCTTTGACGTTATTTCAATCATCATGGCTGTTATCGCCGCAATCTCTGCAATGCAGGTGGCGGGCGGTATGGATTATCTGGTGCAGCAGACTGAAAAATTGCTGCGTAAGAATCCAAAACACATCACCATCCTTGCTCCGTTGGTCACCTATTTTCTGACCATCTTTGCCGGGACAGGTAATATTTCTCTGTCAGCCCTGCCGGTTATTGCTGAAGTGGCGAAAGAACAAGGCATCAAACCTTGCCGCCCTCTGTCAACCGCAGTTGTCTCCGCGCAGATTGCTATCACCGCCTCACCTATTTCTGCGGCAGTTGTCTATATGTCTTCTGTCATGGAAGGCCACGGCGTCAGCTACTTACATTTACTGATGATAGTTATCCCATCCACCCTGCTTGCGGTGTTTGTGATGTCACTGATCGTCTCTTGGTGCTTTAACTCCAAGCTGTCCGATGACCCAATCTATCTGAAACGTTTGGAAGAAGGTTTGGTAACACTACGTGGTGACACGGTAAAAGTGATTAAACCACGGGCTAAAACCTCAGTATTGCTGTTCCTGGCGGGCGTATTGTGTGTTGTGGCTTATGCCATCATCAACAGCCCAAGTGTCGGTCTGGTGGCAACACCGCTGATGAATACCACCAATGCTATTTTGATCATTATGCTGAGTGTGGCGACTATCACCACTATGGTGTGTTCGGTTGATACCGACTCAATCCTGAACTCCAGCACTTTTAAAGCGGGTATGAGTGCTTGTATCTGTATCCTCGGTGTAGCTTGGTTGGGTGATACCTTTGTACAACACAATCTGGAGTGGATTAAAGAAACTGCGGGTAGCTTGATTCAGGCTCACTCATGGTTACTGGCTGTTATCTTCTTCTTCTGTTCAGCCCTGTTGTACTCTCAGGCGGCAACTGCCAAGGCATTGATGCCAATGGCAATGGCACTGAACGTATCACCACTGGCCGCGATTGCTTCTTTCGCAGCGGTTTCTGGTCTGTTCATTCTGCCTACCTACCCAACACTGGTTGCGGCAGTACAAATGGATGACACCGGCACCACCCGTATTGGTCGCTTCGTGTTCAACCATCCGTTCTTCATCCCTGGCACCATCGGGGTGGCACTGGCTGTTTGCTTCGGCTTTGTGATGGGCGGTTTGGTGTTGTAATCACTTAAGTAATTTCATCGGATTGGGGCGCATCATGCGCCCTATTTCCTCAGCTATATCCCATCGTTACACAAATCATCTTCTGACCCAGCCAAGCTTCGCGTTATAGTACTTTTGCTATCCATGTAACTTATCGTCATATAAGCCACGCGACCTACGAGGTTAAAATGTCTGATTGTGATACAACTGACTGTGATGCAATTGTGGTATTGTGCACCGCTCCCGATGAAGCCAGCGCACAAGACTTAGCCGCGCAGGTTTTAGGGGAGAAATTGGCCGCCTGCGCTACCCTGTTGCCAGGTGCGACCTCGATTTACTACTGGGAAGGTAAGCTTCAGCAAGAGTATGAAGTCCAGTTATTGTTCAAAAGCAATACGGATCATCAGCAGGCGCTTCTCAGCTATATCAAACAACATCACCCCTACCAGACACCGGAATTACTGGTGCTGCCGGTAAGGGATGGAGATAAAGATTACCTGTCATGGCTCAACGCTTCATTACTCTGATTCTGCTGCTGTGCAGCGTTTTACTCGCACCGCACAGCGCACAGGCTTCACTGTTTGGTGAAAAATCCTCTTTTGGCCAGCAAAGCAGCCAGAGCCGGTTTATCCCTGTCGATCAGGCGTTTGCCTTTGATTTTCGCCAGCAAGGTGACCAGCTCACCCTAAGCTGGCAGATTCATCCCGACTATTATCTGTATCGCCAACAAATCAAAATCGTGCCGCAGAATGCTTCTCTGGGTACATTTACGCTGCCAGAAGGCATTGCTCATCATGATGAATTTTATGGTGAAGTCGCGATTTTCAAGCAACAGCTCACACTGAAAATCCCCATTATGCAGGCCGGTGAACAAGCCAGTGTCAGTGTGACTTATCAGGGCTGCGCTGAGGCCGGTTTCTGTTACCCGCCAGAAACCCGTGTCGTTCCGCTCTCCGCCGTGATCGCTGGGTCATCCGCGGCGACGGGTACAGAAGCTGTGGTTTCTCCTGCGGCCAATAATGTGGCCCCAGTGCCTGCGGAACTGCCGTTTTCACCCCTCTGGGCGCTGCTCATTGGTATCGGTATCGCCTTCACCCCTTGCGTGTTGCCGATGTATCCGCTGATTTCAGCCATTATCCTCGGGCGCGAAAAACCCCATAGTCAACGGCGGATATTGCTGTTGGCGGTGGTGTATGTGCAAGGAATGGCACTGACCTACACCTTACTTGGCCTGGTGGTTGCCGCCGCAGGTTTACAATTTCAGGCGGCATTACAACACCCTTATGTCTTGATTGGGTTATCCATCCTGTTTGTGCTGCTGGCGTTATCCATGTTCGGCCTGTATTCCTTGCAATTACCGTCCTCACTGCAAACCCGGTTGGTGCAGTGGAGCAGTACTCAACGCGGAGGCTCACTGGCTGGCGTCTTTGCCATGGGCGCACTGGCGGGGCTGATTTGCTCACCTTGCACCACCGCCCCACTCAGCGCCATTCTGCTGTATATCGCCCAAAGCGGTAACATGCTGGCCGGCGGTGGTACGTTGTATCTATATGCCTTAGGGATGGGCATCCCATTGGTGATTGTGACGTTGTTTGGCAATAAGCTCCTCCCGCGCAGTGGCCCGTGGATGCAGTACGTCAAAGAAGCTTTTGGTTTTATTATTCTGGCACTGCCGGTGTTCTTGCTAGAAAGAGTGCTGGGCGATGTCTGGGGTTTACGTTTATGGAGCTTACTGGCGATTGCTTTCTTCGGCTGGGCATTTGTATTAAGTCTGAAAGCGCACTCCGGCTGGGCGCGGGTTTGCCAGCTATTACTGCTGGCCGCCCTGCTGATTGCCGCCCGCCCACTACAAGACTGGGCTTTTGGCAGTAACACACAACAGAGTGAAATTAAGCATTTAGCCTTTAAACAGGTGACTGATTTACCACAGTTGCAAGCGGCATTAGCTCAAGCACGGGGTAAGCCAGTGATGCTGGATCTGTACGCTGACTGGTGTGTCGCCTGCAAAGAGTTTGAGAAATATACCTTCAGCGATGAGCAGGTTCAGCGCCAGTTAGCCAATACCGTGCTGCTGCAAGCTGACGTGACAGCGAATAACGCAGAACATGCGGCGCTATTGAAGCAGTTAAATGTGTTGGGCTTGCCGACCATCCTGTTTTTCGATGCTCAGGGCAATGAAGTTAGCGATGCCAGAGTAACCGGCTTTATGAATGCCGCCGAGTTCTTGCAGCATTTACAAAATAAGACGCGGTAAACCACCTTGGTGGCCTACCGCAATGAATAGACTGATGGCTACTGGACGGCAGCATCTGACAGCCGTTTTTTCAGTTGGTAATATTGTTGCTCAACATATTGCTCTGCCGCGCGTTGGTCACTAATGGCCTCCACTTTGACCGCACAATGCTTGAATTCCGGTGTTTTTGACACCGGATCGACATGATCCACCGTCAGCTCATTACAAGCACCGATCCACCACTGATAAGTCATATATACCGCGCCAAGATTTGCCCGCTCAGTAACACTGGCGCGAGCAATCACTTTACCGCGCCGGGAAGAAATCCAGATCAGCGCTTGATCGACAACTCTTAGCTCACCGGCATCTTGCGGGTGAATTTGTACATAACCTGGCTCATCTGCCAGAATTTTCAATGTGGTACAGTTGCCGGTCATTGAGCGGCAGCTGTAGTGCCCCACTTCACGCACAGTACAGAGCGCCAGCGGATACTCACTGTTAGTCTGTTCATGAGGCGGCTGCCACGGCGCACAACTGAGCAAACCTTTGCCATCCTCGGTAGCAAATTGATTACCGGTATACAGGTAAGGAGTGCCGGGGTGATCTTCACTTGGGCAGGGCCACTGCACATAACCCAACCCCGCCATTTTTTCATAGGTTGCGCCAAAGAAGGGTGGGCACAAGCCGCGCATTTCATCCCATATTTGTTGGGTATTTTGGTAAGCCATCGGATAACCCATCGCCGTGGATATCAGGCTGATTATCTCCCAATCGGGCTTCACATCGCCCTTTGGCTCAATGGCTTTATTAAAGTGCTGGAAGCCGCGATCGGCGCTGGTATATACCCCTTCATGCTCCCCCCAAGACGTGGCCGGGAGAACTACATCCGCCAGCGCGGCGGTTTTGGTCATAAAGATATCCTGCACCACCACCAGCTCCAGTGCTTCAAACGCGGCGCGCATTGCGGCTAAATCTGGCTCGGTTTGGATCGGGTCTTCACCAAACACGTAATAGGCTTTAAGTTTTCCTTCGGCCACTTTATGCGGAACATCGGTAATCGAGTACCCCACATGAGCTGGCAACTCAGGGACTCCCCAGGCAGCGGCGAAGCGGCCTCTGGCCTCATTATCCGTCACTTTCTCATAGCCGGGGAAGGTGTTGGGCAGCACCCCCATATCACAAGCGCCCTGAACATTGTTCTGACCACGAACCGGGCCGACGCCGACATTGGGCCGCCCAAGATTACCGGTTAACAGAGCCAACGAAGACAGCCCTTTCACCACGTCCACGGCCTGCCCCCATTGGGTGACGCCCATCCCCCACAGAATCGTCGCCGCTGGTGCTGCGGCATAGGTACGCATCGCCTGACGAACAGCTTGCGCAGGCAAGCCAGTAATGTGCTCGACATCCTCCGGGCGATAATCTGCAACTCCCGCTTTCAGTTCATCAAAGCCACGGGTATGCGCGCGCACATAATTATCATCAAAGAGTTTTTCTTCAATCAATACATAAATAAAGGCATTCACCAACGCCATGTTTGCGCCATTTTTCAATGCCAGCCATTGGTCAGCAATGCGCGCAGTTTCAATGTGCCGAGGATCGCAGACAATCAGTTTGGCACCTTTGTTTTTGGCTTTGATAATTCGTCTGGCGACAATCGGGTGGGAATCAGCGGCGTTATAGCCAAACACCAAGATGCAATCGGTATTCTCAAGTTCGCCGATGGAATTACTCATCGCGCCATTGCCCAGAGTCTGCTGTAAACCAGCCACTGACGGGCCATGGCACAAGCGGGCGCAGCAATCGATATTGTTAGTGCCAATCGCGGCGCGAGCAAACTTTTGCATCACATAATTGGCTTCATTACCCGGCCCACGAGAGGAGCCGGTCATCATGATGGCATCCGGCCCATGGCGTTTTTTAATGGCTTTGAATTTAGTAGTGATAAAAGCAATAGCTTCTTGCCAGCTCACACTCTCAAATGGCTCGCCCCGTTTGCGGCGCAATAGTGGTGTCGTCAGCCGAGGGGTAAGCAGGCGGGTATCATTGAGAAAGTCCCAGCCATAGTAACCTTTTAGGCACAGCTCCCCTTGGTTGGTGACACCATTGGCTGGCTGTGCGCCTACAATTTCGCCGTCTTCAACCAGTAAATTTAATTTGCATCCGGAGCCACAATAGGGGCAGACCGTGAGGATCTTTTCCATTTTTCTATCCTTATGACCACCGACGTTACCGAGCAATACCCGGCACAGCGCCACGAGCAGCGCGTAATTGTCTGTCTCGCTGTAGAGTTTCCAACGCCATCGGCGTCACCAATTTCAGTGCTTTAGTTGGGCAGACCTCAATACAGGCCGGGCCTGCTTCACGCTGATGACATAAATCACATTTATGCGCCTGCGCGCTCACCGTGGTGTTATGGCTAATCGGCTCAACCATGTTCATCGCGCCAAACGGGCAGACCAACATGCAGGTTTTGCAACCAATACAACGAGATGCCATCACCTGCACACCATGATCGCCGGTGACAATCGCCCCATTTGGGCAAGAGTTTTCACAGGGCGCATCTTCACATTGATGGCAGAGGATTGGCGCACTAACCGCAAAACTTTTCATCACACTCAGACGCGGGTGAAACTGATCCGCCGTAATGCTGCTGACCTTATTATCTGTGCTATGCGCCACCACGCAGGCGATTTCGCAGGTGCGGCAACCAATACACTGAGTCATATCAGCGATAACAAATCGGTTCATCTTTTCTCCTGACCGCTGGCGTTATAAAACATCAAGATAATAAGCAATGCTTTCCGCCGCTTTACGCCCTTCGGCAATGGCGGTGACGATTAAGTCAGCACCACGCACAATGTCGCCACCGGCAAAGATTTTGGGGTTACTGGTTTGATATGGATAACCGGAGATCGTCGGGGCAACCACTCGCCCCTGTTTATCCAGCACCACATTGTGTTCAGCCAGCCACGACATCCGGTGTGGGCTAAAACCAAAGGCCATAATGACCGCATCGGCGGGAATAATGTGTTCAGAACCGGGGATAGGCCGCGCCTGCCGCCGCCCTTTGGCATCTGCCTGGCCCATTTCAGTTCGTATCATTTTGATGCCGGTAACCTGCCCCTGTTCATCGACTTCAATTCGCTGCGGTTGCAGGTTAAACATAAATTCAGCGCCTTCCTCGCGAGCATTTTTCACTTCACGTTTGGAGCCGGGCATATTCTTTTCATCACGACGATAAGCACAAATCACATTGGCAGCACCATGGCGCAGCGAGGTACGAACACAATCCATCGCCGTATCCCCACCGCCCAGCACCACTACCCGCTGATTTTCCATACTGGTATAAGGATGAGCACCACTGGCGCTATACCCCATCAAATGTTGGGTATTACCAATCAGGAATGGCAAGGCATCAAACACACCGGGAGCATCTTCATTTTCCAATCCGGAGCGCATCGAACGGTATGTCCCAACGCCGAGGAAAAGGGCATCAAACTCACCAAGCAGACTTTCCATGGTGATATCGCGGCCAATTTCGGTATTCAGGCAAAACTCGACACCCATCTCGCTAAAGATCTCGCGGCGGCGGGTCATCACCCCTTTTTCCAGCTTGAAGGCCGGAATACCAAAGGTCAGCAAGCCACCGATTTCGGGATAACGGTCAAATACCACGGGCGTGATACCGTTGCGAACCAGAATATCCGCGCAGCCCAGACCCGCTGGGCCTGCGCCGATAATAGCCACGCGCTTGCCCGTCGGCTTAACGTCGGACATATCGGGCCGCCAACCTGTCGCCAGTGCTGTTTCAGTAATATGCCGCTCAATCTGGCCGATAGTGACTGCGCCATCATGGTCATTCAAGGTACAAGCTTGTTCACACAAGCGGTCTTGCGGGCATACCCGGCCACAGATTTCCGGCAAACTGCTGGTTTGATGTGACAGCTCCGCCGCCTCATGGATGCGCCCTTGATGCGCCAACGAGATCCATTGCGGAATGGCGTTATGTAGCGGGCAAGTCCACTGACAAATGGTTTTATCACCACAATTCAGACAGCGCTCCGCCTGTTCAAGAATCTGGCCTTCGGTGAAAGGCAGATAGATTTCAGCAAAGCTGGTTTTACGCTCTTCCAGTGGGATTTTTTTCGCTTCCAACCTTGGTGTACGTGGCCGTAGCAATAAATTGACGGGAGCGGCATCACGGATATTTTTGCTTAGCGGGCTAAAAGAGTGAGAAACCCCGGCAGCGGTGGTGGTGCTAAATAAGCGGCCATTGTGGTCATTCAATGCCGAGCGCTGGCGCTTTTGTCGCTGTTGATTCAGTAAATAATTCTGATCAACCAGAGTCAGCGCTTGAGTGGGACACGTTTTGATGCAGGCTGGGCCATCAGGTTGGTCAATACATAAGTCGCATTTTTGCGCTTCAGTACGTTGATAGGCATCTGCCAAACGATGACTGGCGGGTTGTACGGTTTCGGTCACCACAGTCATCATGCCGAATGGGCAGGCAATCATGCAGGTTTTGCAGCCGATACATTTTTCCTGAATAACCTGAATGCTATTATTCATTTCAACAATGGCCCCATTCGGGCAGGTGCTGGCACAAGGAGCATCTTCACAATGGTGGCAAAAGACCGCTGTCGCACTGTCATTATTTTTAAACACTTTAACGCGGGGCGTGAAATAGTCTGGTTTATCAGGGAACCGACCCTCATGATGCGCGACAACACAGGCAACTTCACAGCTGCGGCAACCAATACAGCTTTCGGCATCTGCAACAATAAATGGATTCATATTATTTCTTCCCAGAAGTCATATCATTGCCGATAAATAATTATTATTTTCAACAACCATTTACAACTCTACAAAATCATTAACCTTACAAACATAGTGGCCATGATATTTTATTATTACAATTAATTTTTAATGCAAAAGAATCGTGCTTTTGTTGATATTTATGACTAATTAAATTGGCAAATGCACGAGGGCATCATAATAAATAACGGGAAGAATCGATTAAGCACAGGGGATTATTTTTATTAATACCAACAATAAAGGGAATTACTTGGCACGATGTTAATTAAAAGTTGATTTCACCAATCCAATCATTCGATACAAAATTGATCCAGATCAGTTTGATATTAAAGTCCAAAACAATTTCATTAGAAAATAACCAAAGTCATGGGTGTAACAATCAGGCAGCACGCGAATAAACCCCAGCGAACTGGCTCAAGCCAGAGATGCGAATATCTGAGAGAAGCGAACCAGGCTATCGCGCCAAGAATGCTGGGTATTTGTGATGATAGCCCCACTTTGCTGTACAGCAACACAACAATTAGATAATTTCCCGGCATTTTTTTGGGCCGATGCACAATGCGAATTATTTCCCCACTCCATATAATGGATACAGCGCTAACAAAGACATTAATGAGAATTAACTTTTGTATTTATATAACACCAAATAAAAAATAGGTTATTGCATCTTATTCATAAGGAATTTAAATGCGGCAACCTAAAAAATGATTTATAGAGGGTATAAAAATGAGTCTGGATGCCGCTGTGACCGAAAAACGGACCCATGTCCGATATATAATATTATTAATTATCTTTATTGTAACTGCAATTAACTATGCTGACCGGGCAACATTATCAATTGCAGGCACTGAAGTGGCAAAAGAGCTGCAATTAGATGCAGTTGCAATGGGATATATTTTCTCTGCTTTTGGTTGGGCTTACCTATTAATGCAAATACCCGGCGGCTGGTTGTTAGACCGTTACGGCTCAAAACGCGTTTATACCTATAGCCTGTTCTTCTGGTCGCTCTTTACCTTTACCCAAGGCTTTGTTGACATGTTCCCGATAGCTTATGCCGCTATCTCCATGTTTATCATGCGCTTTATGTTAGGTTTCGCTGAAGCGCCCTCCTTCCCGGCTAACGCCAGAATTGTTGCCGCCTGGTTCCCAACCAAAGAGAGAGGAACGGCATCGGCAATCTTTAACTCGGCCCAATATTTCTCGCTGGCTATCTTCTCTCCATTATTAGGTTATTTAACCTTTGCCTGGGGCTGGCAGCATGTATTTACTGTCATGGGTGGGTTAGGTTTTGTATTAACCATTGCTTGGGTCAAATTTATTCATAACCCGACAGATCATCCAGATATGTCAGCATCTGAACTGGAATATATCAAACAAGGTGGTGCAGTTGTTGATATGGACCACAAGAAAGCAGAGGGTCATAAAAGTGGTCCTAAATTAGATTATCTTAAGCAATTGCTAGCCAGTCGAATGATGTTGGGCGTATTTTTCGGCCAATACTTTATTAATACCATCACTTGGTTCTTCCTGACCTGGTTCCCCATTTATTTAGTTCAAGATAAAGGGATGTCTATTTTAAAAGTTGGGATGGTGGCATCTATTCCAGCATTGTGCGGATTCGCCGGTGGGGTGTTAGGGGGCGTATTCTCTGATTCATTAATTAAACGAGGCCACTCACTGACTTTCGCACGTAAAGTCCCTATCGTGTTAGGCATGTTATTGGCATCAAGTATTATTCTGTGTAACTACGTCGATAGTGATGTGGTGGTGGTTGCGCTGATGGCATTAGCCTTCTTTGGTAAAGGCTTTGGTGCCTTGGGCTGGCCGGTCATTGCCGATACCGCGCCAAAAGAGATCGTCGGTCTGTGTGGTGGCTTGTTCAACGTATTTGGTAACGTGGCCTCTATCGTCACTCCGTTGGTCATCGGCTATCTGGTGAAAGAATTACACTCCTTTAATGCCGCACTTATCTTTGTCGGTTGCTCGGCCATTATGGCGATGTTCTGCTACTTATTTGTTGTCGGCGATATCAAGCGATTGGAATTGAAAACAGTTTGATAGAACAAAAACAGGTGCCTCTGATGGGGTACTTGTTATTTAGAATGTATAAGATAAATATTATAAGGGTAATATTATGAGCATGGGTCATAGTCCGGTAGAAAATCCGCTTTATATTAAAGTGCAGGATGCGGATAACGTTGCCATTGTGGTTAATAATAATGGGCTGTGTGCCGGCACCCGGTTTAAATGCGGTCTTGAACTTATTGAGCATGTGCCGCAAGGCCATAAAGTCGCCTTGGTTGATATCCCTAAAGGTGGCGCCATCATTCGCTATGCCGAAGTTATCGGGCTAGCGGTTCGCGATATTGCTCGTGGCGGCTGGATTGATGAGTCATTAGTCGAACTGCCCGCAGCTCCGGCGCTGGAAACCCTCCCTCTTGCCACGGCGGTCCCTGAGCCCCTACCACCACTGGCAGGCTATACTTTCGAGGGCTATCGCAATGCCGATGGCAGTGTCGGCACCAAAAATCTACTCGCGATTACCACCAGCGTGCATTGTGTCGCTGGTGTGGTGGATTATGTGGTCAATATTATTGAGCGCACCCTGCTACCCAAATACCCCAATGTTGATGGTGTGGTCGCCCTGAATCACTTATATGGCTGTGGGGTGGCCATCAATGCACCGGCGGCAGTGGTGCCCATTCGCACCATCCATAATCTGGCACTCAACCCCAATTTTGGCGGTGAAGTGATGGTGGTCGGCCTCGGTTGTGAAAAACTGCAACCCGAGCGGCTGCTGGAAGGCACCCCAGACGTACAAGTTATCTCACTGGATGAGAGCAATATTGTGCGCTTACAGGATGAGAAACACGTCGGCTTCCGCTCCATGGTAGAAGATATTCTGCAAGTGGCTGAAAAGCATTTACAACGCCTAAATCTTCGCCAACGTGAAACCTGCCCGGCCTCAGAATTGGTGGTCGGTATGCAATGTGGCGGCAGCGATGCTTTCTCTGGCGTGACGGCTAACCCTGCGGTGGGCTATGCCTCTGACTTACTGGTGCGCTGTGGTGCCACCGTCATGTTCTCGGAAGTCACCGAAGTGCGCGATGCCATCCACCTGTTAACCCCACGCGCCATTAATGAGGACGTGGGCAGAAGGCTGCTGGAAGAGATGAAATGGTACGATGACTATCTCGAAACCGGCAAAACTGACCGCAGTGCCAACCCTTCGCCGGGCAACAAAAAAGGCGGGCTGGCTAATGTGGTGGAAAAAGCGCTGGGCTCAATTGCCAAATCAGGTCGCAGCGCCATTGTTGAAGTGCTGTCACCGGGCCAACGCCCCACCAAGCGCGGGTTAATTTTCGCCGCAACACCGGCCAGTGATTTTGTGTGTGGCACCCAACAACTGGCCTCCGGCATTACCGTGCAGGTATTTACCACTGGGCGCGGCACACCTTATGGTCTGGCGGCAGTGCCGGTCATCAAAATGGCAACACGCACTGATCTGGCGAATCGCTGGCATGATTTGATGGATATTGATGCTGGGACGATTGCCACCGGCGATGCCACTATCGAAGAAGTCGGTCAGCAATTATTTGAATTTATTCTGGATATTGCCAGTGACCGCAAACGGACCTGGTCTGATCAATGGGGGCTACGCAATGCGCTGGCAGTGTTTAACCCGGCACCCGTGACCTAAATTATTCTGCATGATTATCAGGCCGGTAATCTACCGGCCTATTTTTCTTCTCTGCGACATCACCCGTGCTATTCCTGCTCACCTAACTGCAAAGCCACATATAGCAACAAGCGATCGTCAAAGTTTGCCAAATCCAACCCTGTCAGCTCAGAAATACGATTTAGCCGATATTCCAAGGTATTGCGATGAATAAACAGTGCTTTTGCCGTAGCGGTGGGCTGCACATTATTACGGAACCAACAGGCCAAGGTGCGGCGCAGCAAACCATTGCTGTCCATCGCCCGCAATTTGGCTAAGGGCAGTGCCAGTTCATTGGCTTGCCAACCGCCGCGTAAACTGTCGAGCAAAACCGGTAAAACCAGATCCTGATAATAGTAACTGCGCTGCTCCGGCATTCGCTGTTTCCCCACCGCCATCGTGGTACGGGCGGTGCGATATGAGCGAGCGATGCTGCCGGGGCCGGTGAAAAAATTACCCAAAGAGAGGCGCACCCGCAGGCGACCTCGCTCCGTCATACGCGAAAGCAGCGACTCCATGCGCCGCCGATGATCGACGGCATCCCAACGGCCATGGCTATTCAGTGCCGGTTTCAGCACCACCATTTCAGTCAGGGAGACAATCGCAATCAGATTGTTGCGCTCTGGCGTGGTCAACAAAGTTTGCAGCTCTTGCAATTCCGACATGGCGCTGTCGACACTGAGCTGACCGCTGTCTACATCCACCACCGCCACAACGCGGGGCTCATTGATATCCACCCCAAGACGCTGCGCCCATTCAATCAGCGCCGGTGATATCTCTTCGGTGCGGATTAGGTTCAAGACTAGCTCTTCGCGCAAGCGGCTATCTTGCGCCAACAGGTGCACCAAGCGCGCCTGTTCCATCATCATTTCCGCCGCCATACACACCAGCTCGCCATACTGACGTAACTGGCCCGGATTCCCCGTCAGACCAATCACGCCAACAATTTCGCCCTCAAGGCGCAATGGCAGATTGATTCCGGGCTTCACGCCGTGTAATTGGCGCGCGACAGCTTCGTCAATGTCAACAATCCGGCCATGAGACAGCGACAACAGCGCGCCCTCATGTAGCTCACCGAGGCGCTCTTCATCACCGCTGCCAATAATCCGCCCTTTGCCATCCATCACATTAATATTGGTATCAATGATCTTCATGGTACGAGTGACAATATCCTGGGCTAGCCGGGGGTCGAGATTATAGACGCTCATGAGTAAGACCTCAGTTTAGGCTAATGCACCAGCATATGTGGTCTGTAGTGGGATTACATTGGACAACTGCCCAATTTTGTAGTGCAAGAGAGAGAGTTGAGGCGATGCTCACAAAAATGATAAATCAGGATGAGAATAGAGGGGAAAGAGTGATAACTGGCGGGCATTATCCGCAAACTCCCGATAAAGGGATCAGGGCCAGCAAGTGTTAGCCCTGATGGATAAATGACGGTTATAAATAAATGATTATGATTTAGCGGCAGCCATACCAATTGCCAATGTGGCAGCAATATTGCGCGCCGTCATGAATACATTGTCGGCAGCATTATCCAACGCCTGCTCCAAGGTACAAATACTGTAAATCACACTAAATACGGCATCCAGACCATGTTCATACACCACATCCACATCGGCAGTCAGGCTACCTGCAATCCCAATCACCGGTTTGTTATAACGTTTGGCTACTCTGGCGACACCGATAGGCACCTTGCCGTGAATGGTTTGGCTATCAATCCGCCCTTCGCCAGTAATCACGAAAGTGGCATCGCGGACTAATGCATCCAGACCAAGGGCATCGGTCACAATATCAATCCCCGGACTTAACGTCGCCCCGCAAAAAGCCAGCAACGCCGCACCTAAGCCCCCTGCCGCTCCCGCACCTTCAACCTGATCAACATCAATATCCAGATAGCGCTTAATAACACTCGCGTAATGCAGCAATCCTTCATCCAGTTGAGTCACCATCGCCGGGGTGGCCCCCTTCTGCCGCCCGAAAATAGCCGAAGCCCCTTCACTGCCGGTCAGTGGATTAGTGACATCACAGGCAACATCGATTTGGCACTGTTTAATCCGCGGATCCAGCCCGGAAATATCAATTGAATCCAGCTCAGATAGCTTCCCGCCGCCGAAACCCATCTGCTTGCCATGCTTGTCTAATAATTTGACACCCAGCGCCTGCACCATCCCCGCGCCACCATCATTGGTCGCACTGCCACCGATTCCGATAATGATATGTTTCACGCCCTGATCCAGCGCATTACAAATCAGTTCACCCGTGCCATAAGAGGTGGTTTTCAGTGGGTTGCGTAACTCTGGCGGGACCAGCTCCAGTCCACTGGCCGCAGCCATTTCAATAAATGCAGATTTTTCATCACCGGATATCCCGTAAAAGGCATCAACTTCTTCCCCTAACGGGCCGGTTACATTGACCTTAATGATCCGCCCGGCAGTGGCGGCAACCATAGCTTCTACTGTGCCTTCGCCGCCATCAGCGACCGGCAACTTGATATATTGCGCATCAGGAAACTGGGTACGAAAACCCGCTTCAATCTGCACCGCAACGTCCAACGCGGATAAACTTTCTTTATAAGAGTCCGGAGCGATGACTATTTTCATAAATGATTTAATCTCATGAGCTATCCGATGCCGCACGGGCACCGGCACCACTGATTAACGTGTCACTTCAACTTTAGCCAATTTCTCGTAATAGCAAGCCAATGCACTGTGGTCTGCGGTTCCCAGCCCATCGGCTTTCAATGCTTGCATCATCTCCATGACTGCGGCAGTTAACGGCAATTGTGCGCCGACACCGTGCGAGGTATCCAGGGCGTTAGCCAAATCTTTAATATGCAAATCAATGCGAAAACCCGGTTTGAAGTTACGATCCATCACCATCGGCGCTTTGGCTTCCAGCACGGTACTGCCCGCCAGGCCACCACGGATGGCCTGGAACACCAGATCCGGATTGACACCGGCTTTGGTCGCCAGTACCAAGGCTTCAGACATCGCGGCAATATTCAGCGCCACCACCACCTGATTAGCCAGTTTAGTCACATTACCCGCACCAATATCACCAGTATGAACGACTGAGCCGCCCATGGCTTTCATCACCGCAAAACACTGGTCGAAAACCGCTTTATCGCCACCCACCATCACCGACAAAGTGCCATCGATCGCTTTCGGCTCACCACCACTGACGGGCGCATCCAGCATCGCAATCTGCTTTGCTGCCAGCGCTTCGCTGATTTCGCGGCTGACCAGCGGCGCAATCGAACTCATGTCAATCAGCACCGTACCCGGCTTCGCGCCTTCAATCACGCCATTCTCACCCAATACCACCTCCTTCACATGAGGCGAGTTAGGCAGCATGGTAATAATGATATCGCACTCTGCTGCCAGTGCTTTTGGCGTTGCCGCCGTGCTGGCACCAGCACTGAGCAGCTCATCCAATACCGACGCATTCCGATCAAGGACAGTTAACGAGTAGCCCGCTTTCAGCAGATTCTTACTCATTGGTTTTCCCATAATTCCTAAACCAATAAAGCCGATTTTCATTTGTCACTCCTCAATTAAGTCGCCAGGCCGTCAATGCGGCGGCACTGAATAGTTAAAACAGGCCGAACATTATTTTTTAAATTTGTCGCACAATGCCTGGGTGGCACTGCGAAATACCCCCAAGTCACTTCCGACCGCCACAAAAGTTGCGCCCCATTCCAGATAACGGCGAGCATCAGCTTCTACCGGTGCCAGAATGCCGCTCGGCTTACCCTGTGCTTTAGCGCGGTCGAATATATGGCGAATTACTTTTTGCACTTCAGGATGGTTTGGCTGCCCCAAATAACCCAGCGCAGCAGAGAGGTCGCCCGGGCCGACAAAAATGCCATCCACACCATCAACGGCAGCAATAGCATCCAGATTATCCACCCCTTGCTGACTTTCGATTTGCACCAGTACGGTAATGTTGTCGTTAATGGTGGCGAAGTAATCCGGCACGGTGCCGTAATTATTGCCACGATGAGAGACCGAAACACCGCGAATACCTGCTGGCGGATAGCGGGTTGAGGCAACCGCACGAATAGCCTCTTCTTCACTTTCGACAAAAGGAATCAGGAAATTGTAGAAACCGATATCCAGCAACCGCTTGATAATAATGGGTTCATTACAGGGTGCGCGGACAACTGGCGCGCTATTGCTGCCTTTCAGCGCCATTAACTGTGGGATAAATGTCGTGACGTCGTTCGGGGCATGTTCACCATCCAACACTAACCAATCGAAACCCGCCAGACCTAATACCTCGGCTGAAATATGATTTGCCAGCGCGCTCCAGCAACCAATCAAGGTTTGCCCTTGTTGTAGGTTGCGGCGGAACTGATTAGGATAATTTTGGAGACTCATTTTCAATCCTTATTCTACGATTCACGATAATCATTATAGAAACCGCGTTCCAATAAACCATCGGGCAAAAGAACAGGAATAATGAGTTATTAACTTATCGTTATAGGCAGATGCACAATAAAATGCGCCCTGCTTCACAGACTGTGTCATGCTCGCAATGGCATCACTCATTCGGCGCTCTGGATGAGCAAAGGAGTAATGGCAAAGAGTTCACAAAATCTCGCCACAGTAGTGATAAGGTACAGAGTCAGCAGGTGGAGAGTGCTGTGGAGAGTGCTGATGTGTTTTGGGCTATTTGCACCATAGGCTGTGGTCAACCACACTTGCCAGATAAGAAGTTGGAGGAGAGCAACGTGCAACGTGAACAAGTTTTAAGCAGTGCGCTCAATCTGTTAGAGCAGCAAGGGCTGGCAAATACCACGCTGGAGATGCTGGCAAAAGAAGTCTCGGTCGAAGTCAGTGATCTGGCCCGATTTTGGCCTGACCGCGAAGCATTATTGTATGATTGCCTGCGCTATCATGGTCAGCAAATCGATACCTGGCGGCGTCAGTTGCAGTTGGACGAGACATTATCGCCCAAACAGAAGCTACTAGCGCGCTATCAAACACTGAGTGAACAAGTGCAAAATCAGCGCTATCCCGGCTGCCTGTTCATTGCTGCGTGCAGTTTCTATCCTGATGATGATCACCCCATTCACCAGTTAGCGGAGCAACAAAAACTCGCTTCATTGCACTATACTGAGGAGCTGCTGCAAGAGATGGATGCTGATGACGCCAGCATGGTGGCACAGCAGATGGAGCTGATTCTGGAAGGTTGCCTGAGCAAGCTACTGGTTAAGCGCCAATTGGCAGATGTTGAAGTCGCCAAACGCTTGGCTGAAGATGTTTTGGACGTTGCCCAGTGCCGTAAAAATGGTGCGCTAAGCTAGGCTGCTCTGAACAGAATTTTATGGCAATTACTCGGCATTTTTTCTTTTTTTGCCTGAAAAGAGAGCGATCAGCACAGTTTTAGTGGTTTTAAGCTATAAATCCGTTGACGATCAGCGGCCAATACGGTTTAATGCGCCCCGTTGCCCGGATAGCTCAGTCGGTAGAGCAGGGGATTGAAAATCCCCGTGTCCTTGGTTCGATTCCGAGTCCGGGCACCAAATTCATATCAACGGACCTCCACGGAGGTCCGTTTTTGCATTCTAAGCCCTTACAAATCAACACCTCTACATTCCCTTAACTCCACCCAACTCAATCAACTTCAACCCGCATCAAGTCCCTTGCGAGGGTACAACTGAGGGTATAGTCTGATTCGATAAAATTTATACCCCTTTTACTATCAGGAGATACCGCCAATGGCGCTCACTGACGCTAAAATCCGTGCAGCTAAACCGGATGAAAAACCTTATAAACTTGCCGACAGCGGCAACATGTTTTTGCTCGTTCACCCTAACGGCTCGCGCTACTGGCGGCTCCGCTACCGGTTTCTGGGCAAAGAGAAAACGCTCGCTATGGGTGTATATCCTGAAGTTTCGTTATCAGAAGCAAGGGAAAAGCGCGATGCTGCGAGGAAGCAGATAACCGAGGGAATTGACCCCTGCGAACAGAAAAGGATCAAAAAATCAGTCCCCGAAACAGCTCTGACATTTGAAGGCATCGCAAGACAGTGGCATAAGAGCAATAAAAAATGGTCCGAAGCTCACAGCGAGAAGATACTGAAAAGTCTCGAGACGCATGTTTTCCCCTTCATCGGCTCACGTGATATTACCACCCTCAGGACTCCCGATTTACTTGTCCCCGTTAAAGCTGCCGAAGCAAAAGAGATTTATGAGATTGCCGCCCGCCTTCAGCAACGTATCACTGCAATCATGCGCTATGCCGCCCAGTCAGGCATTATCAGCTATAACCCTGCAGTAGATATGGCTGGCGCTTTAACGACGGTGAAACGCCAGCATCGCCCTGCCCTCGCCTTAAATCGCATTTCAGACCTCCTTGAACGACTGGATGCCTACAGAGGACAACCTCTTACCCGACTGGCAACTAAACTTACCCTGCTTATCTTCATCCGTTCCAGTGAACTTCGCTTTGCCAGGTGGTCTGAGACCGACTTTAAGAAAGCCATGTGGACCATTCCTCCAGAACGGAAACCTATTGAAGGGGTTAAGTACTCACATCGTGGATCCAAGATGCGTACAGAGCATCTGGTGCCACTCTCCACTCAGGCGCTGAATATACTGCAGCAGATCCACACGATCAGCGGAGAACATGAACTGATTTTCACCGGCGATCACAATCCATGGAAACCCATGAGTGAAAATACCGTGAATAACGCACTGCGACTGATGGGCTACGATACAAAGGTCGATGTCTGTGGTCATGGATTCCGGGCAATGGCCTGCAGTTCGTTGATTGAGTCAGGATTGTGGTCCAGGGACGCAGTTGAACGCCAGATGAGCCATCAGGAGCGAAATGGCGTACGTGCGGCTTATATTCATAAAGCGGAGTTTCTGGATGAGCGCAGGTTGATGCTGCAATGGTGGGCTGATTTTTTAGATGCAAATGCTGAGAAATCAGTAAGCCCCTTTGATTTTGCAAAACTCCAGTTCAGATAGCTGCCCCCAAAACCTGTCAGAATAGTTCACGTTAAGCACCTCCATTTCGGGGGTGCTTAACAGAGGTAGTTTTTATTTTTTGAACAAAGATTGCATTCATGATTTTTCATACATGTAACCTCTTCTACAGCCGGTTATAAAGCTCAGCTTAGTGCCAGAAGTCAGCCTCAATCTAAGCTTTACTATCGGCCAAAAGTGAATGCTCAAAGCAAGCAGCCATCGGGCGAGCATGTTAACGGCTTTAGCAAAATGCAGCTTGCTAGTTCCCCAAAATGTGGCCAAAAGAAGAGCAAGGTATAAATGAAATGCCCATTATTGAAGCAACCCGAGGACGAAGATATGCTGGAACAAGTACCCCATCCGCAAGAGACACCTTGTGCATCTGCTTGTTTTAGTTAACGATGAATTATCATAGGACGGGAAGGGTATTAGTGCTAAAATTACTGGTTTTGTAATAACTCATATTCGGTGTCCTTAGGGAATTCGTTTTGAAGGGGTTAGGTAGGTGCACTTTAGTACGTTCCATTAAAAAGTACCGATGAGCGGCATTTGAAGGTGAGTTTGATGCCTGAATGAGCTAAGGTGTAAAGAGGTTTTCATGCGAAATTTATTTTTTTGTAGGTTAAAATGAACGAAAGAATTACAGAAAACATCGTTAGGGATACCCTGAGGAATTTAGGTTATTTTGATCATGAAGATATAATAATTGAAGAGCAGAAAAGTCAAAATACGAAAATACAAAATCTGCTGAGAAGTGCGAGTAAGACTGGAAGAGGGGGTGTGGGCGCCCCAGAATTCATAATAAAATCAAAAAAAGTTCAGGACTTTGTGATTGTTTTTGAATGCAAGGCAGATAACAAAAAACACGCTAGTGAGCTGTTGGATTGTCCTAAAGACTTTGCTGTTGATGGTGCTATTCATTACGCACGTTATTTAGCAAAAGAGTTTAATGTCATTGCTATAGGTTGTAGCGGTCAGACGCGATCTAATTTGCGTATTTCAACATATCTACAGCCAAGAAGTGTTGCAGGTTTTATTCCCGAATGTAAGCCATTGAATAACAAAAGTGGCACCCAAATTGATAAAATAATAAGTTTTGACAATCTCATTGAACATGCAACATACGATCCAGAAGTTGAAAAAGGTCGCCTTTCGGATTTAATGTCATTTTCGAAAGAACTTCACAATTACATGCGTGATTATGCAAAGCTCAGCGAAAGTGAAAAGCCACTTCTAGTAAGCGGAGTCCTGATTGCTTTGAGTAATATCGCGTTCTCAAAAGTATTTCCTATTTACACACCTGACGAGCTGCCAGAGAAACTCTGTGATGCAATTGAGGAGGAAATCAAAAAGTCTGACATCCCTCATGCAAAAAAACAAAATATGATTCAGCCGTACTCATTTTTACGTGTTCATCCAGAATTGAGTCGAGCGGATAAACTTACAGGTGAGAGTCCGCTCTATAACTTGATTGACAAAATCAACACTCATGCATGGCCATTCATAAGCGTATATCATGATTATGATATCATAGGGCAGTTTTATGGCGAGTTTTTGAGATACACAGGTGGGGATAAAAAGGCTCTTGGCATTGTTCTGACCCCTCGTCATATAACAGATCTTTTTTCGCGTATTGCAAATGTGCAGAAAGATAGTACGGTTTTTGACCCCTGCTGTGGTACTGGTGGCTTTCTCGTTTCCGCAATGCATCAGATGTTTAAAAAATGCATAACTGAGGATGAAAAAGCAAGGGTGAAACAATATGGATTAATAGGTGTAGAGCAGCAACCAAATATGTATGCGCTCGCGGCTAGCAATATGA
This sequence comes from Yersinia alsatica, assembly GCF_902170305.1. Lineage (GTDB taxonomy): Bacteria > Pseudomonadota > Gammaproteobacteria > Enterobacterales > Enterobacteriaceae > Yersinia > Yersinia alsatica. Next base: position 41,967 of record NZ_CABHWW010000034.1, read on the forward strand.
TTCTTCGCGGTGATGGAAAAGCTAATCTACACCAAGGCAGCTGTTTTGATGACGCGATTACTAAAGAAATTATTTCTCGCCAGCCCGATATAGGAATGATTAACCCCCCCTATGCTCAGAAAGGAAAAGGCCTTCACGAATTAGCGTTTGTTGAGCACATGCTTGATTGTTTGAGAGTCGGAGGGGTTGGAGTCGCTATAGTTCCGATGTCTTGCGTAATCACTCCACATGAAACAAAGCATACTTTATTATCTAAGCACTGTCTTGAAGCTGTTATGTCCATGCCTGACGAGCTTTTTACTCCTGTGGGAACAATCACATGCATTATGGTTTTCACTGCCCACAAACCTCATGAAGCTGAGGGTAAAAAAACTTGGTTTGGATACTGGAAAGATGATGGGTTTGAGAAAACTAAACAGCAAGGTCGGACAGATATATCAGGCCGCTGGGAAAACATCAGAGATAGATGGCTTCACTCATATAAGAATAGAGAAGACATCCCAGGCTTGTGCGTGAAGAAACAGGTCACGGCTGACGATGAGTGGTGTGCAGAGGCTTACATGGAGACAGATTATTCCAGCGTGCTTAAGGCTGACTTTGAAGCGGCTGTGAAGAAATTCTTAGTGTTCAATATATTGAGGGATGAAGAAACTCCTGAAGTCGATGATTTAGGAGTTGAGGATGATTTGGAGGCATCGGAGTGAAACTTGTAAGTGTCTCAGACTTGTTTGAAGTTAAATATGGTTCAAACCTAGAGTTAAATAAACAAACTATTGATCCCGAAGGTGTATCGTTTGTATCCAGAACAGCAAAAAACAATGGTGTTTCTGCAAGAGTATGTCTAGTTGAAGGTGTCCCCCCCCTTCCTGCTGGCTCTATTACAGTCGCGTGCGGAGGTTCTGTCATGGAGTCTTTCCTGCAGTCTGAGCCCTTTTATAGTGGCAGAGATATATATTATTTAACTGCAAGATTGGATATGTCTAGCCAAGAAAAAATATTTTATTGCGCCTGCTTACGCGCCAACAAATATAGATTTAATTATGGACGACAAGCAAATAGAACTCTTGCAGAGATAAAAATCCCATCGTTAGAATCGGTACCTGAATGGGTACAGCACGCCAATATTTCTGCTGCCGATAACATTTCAAAATGTTTGCTCGATGAAATTATTGAGCTTGATGTTAGCTCATTTAAACCCTTCAGGTACGATGATATATTTGAGATTGACAGAGGGCGTGGGCCTAGGAAAAAAGAGCTAAATGGAAGAGGTAAACATCCTTTTGTTAGCGCCTCAGAGTTTAATAACGGTGTGACAAGCAAAACTGATCACGTTCCAATGCATCAAGCAGGAGTTATTTCTGTCGTTCGTAACGGAAATAGCGTGGCAAACGCATTTTATCAAGACAAGCCTTTTTGCTCAACTGAAGATGTGCACATATTTACGCCTAAATTTAACATGAACAAATACGTTGCCTTGTTTTTATGTGCCCTCATTAAGAAGGAGAGATATCGTTATAGTTACGGCAGGAAGTGGGGGATAGCCAGGATGAAAGAATCCTTAATATTCTTGCCAGTCGATGATACTGGTGAGCCAGATTGGTTACTAATGGAACGATATATTAAGACATTACCATTCAGCGCTGCCATCTAAAGATGATAAAATGGATTGATATTCCCCCCGTAGACAAATTCTTTACTCACCACGAGGCCTGTCGGAAGGCCTCTGTAGTGGTGCCACCCAGCTCTACCAGGCGGCCATAGATAGCTTTTACGAAGCTTCTTTCGCCAAGAGCTGCATGTTGAGTGAGCTTGTTGTCAAACCCGCTCTGTCGAACCGGTAGCGCATATAAGCCGAGATATCGTCCTCATGGGAGGAGACAACTAATTGGCAATGCTTGAGCTCACAACGGAGTAGATCGGTCAGGGATGCAACGTTGACTTCATCCAGTGATTGCGACGGGTCATCAATCAGGATTAGAGGCACCTGCGAATAGACTTTGTTGAGCGAGAGGAAGAAGGCAAGGCTAAGGGCGGACACTTGGCCAGAGCTCATGGACATAACTGCGTCGTGTTCAGACTTCTCCGCAGTCAGGAATCTCAATTGCGTACCTTCTCGGCTCTCGATAAACAGGCCCAGGCCACGCTGGTAGTTTTGGATCAGACGGCCACTGTAGATGTGGAATATGAACTCAATAGCCGAAATTGTCTGGTCGGTATAACTTTGCTCTGTCTTCTTCAGTGTGCTGCGGAGCTTTTCGACTTTATCTTGTGCTTTTTGGGCTGCCTTAGTTTCTTTTTCGATAACTTTAAGATCGGTAATACAGGTTTGGAGCCTGGAATGTTGAGCCTCATTAGCTTTAATCGATATGTACTTCTCTTTGTCCTTCAGGTCTTCAGCCGTGACTATATAGAAGTCCTGTAGGTCTTTGAAAGCGCGGTTTGTGGTTTCTCGCCAGTCCTCCGGCAGCGCTAAGGCATCAGCTTCAACCTGTTTTTTATTTCTTAGAATCTCCTTAAGCTTTTCAAATCGCTCATCTACTACGTCATCAATTTCCGTGAATGCGTAAGTAAATTGAATATGTTCACTTTGCAGCTTCTCCAGTAGCTGGATAATTGCCGGGAGCCGAAGCTTAATTCTGCTCAGCGCTACATGAAGATTTGGTTCAAAGGTAGGCGTAAGAAGTTTCAGGCGGTCTTGTATGTGGGTGTTGATGAGTTTCAGCTCAGCGTCCATAGCAGCGATAAGGATAACTAAGCCTTTACCGTCCTGCCCTAGCGAATCAGAGATCTGCTTATTTTTTGCTTCAATGGCATCTACCATTGATTTGTGATCTTCCCAGTCAGCGCCACAGAGGGGGCACATCTTATCGTCGGGATAGGACTTTTTATGTTCCTCAAGCAGTTGCTTTTTCAGATGTTCCAATTCGGCTACGACGTTCGCATTGGTGCTGCTTTTTTCTACTAGTCTGTTTCGAGATTGAATTTGTGACTCAAACCACTCAAGGCGCCCATCTTCCCAGTTTGGTAGTGATCGGGCTTCTTCGACCTTGATGACCTTAGCACCGCGTTTGATGATGTTTGCTGAGCGCTCTAATTCATCAATCTCCTGCTTGATAGCTTCAAGCCCATCAAGCTTACCAAGGTCTTTACCGAACCGAGCCAGGCTTCTCAGTGATTCCTCGTTACGCTCGATGGCAGCATCGATTGTCTCGTTGTGAACCCTGGTTTTTATCGTGGCTTTGAGTGGCAGAAGGGCAATAATCTTACGAACTGATTCCTGGTAGGCTGCATGGTTGTAGCGGTCAACAAAAACTGGCCACGACTTTAGAGTTTTTCCAGAACAATCGTTCTGATTCATTCGGCGTCAAACCACCATTATATTGATGAGGTCTGAGCTGGCTGTAATATCCTGTGATGTAATTCGTTATTGCCGTGCTGGCTTCGCTAAAATTCGCGTAGCCGTTATCCGGTACCCACTCTGTTTTCAGGCTTCTGAAGAATCGTTCCATTGGGCTGTTATCCCAGCAATTTCCCCGGCGACTCAGGCTTTGCTTTATCTGACACCTCCACAGTAACTGCCTGAAATTCCTGCTGGTATAGTGGCTGCCTTGGTCCGAGTGATACAGTAAATTAGCCGGCTTTCCCCGTGCTTCCCAGGCCATCGACAGGGCTTTACCTGTCAGTGCGGAATCAGGGAAAAATGACATCGCCCAGCCAACCGGTTTACGGGAAAACAAATCGAGTACAACAGCCAGATAAGCCCAGCGTTTTCCCGTCCAGATATAAGTCACATCACCGCACCAGGCCTGATTAGGCTCGGTAACAGCAAACTGGCGATCCAGATAATTAGGGATCTCAATGTGCTCCTTAGACGCCTTCTTATAACGATGGCCAGGTTGCTGACAGCTGATAATATTGAGCGCTTTCATTAGCTTTGTTGCCCGCCAGCGGCTCAGTTTTATACCTTTGGTGGTGACCATCGCGGCAATGCTTCGCGCTCCTGCTGAGCCGTTACTTTCGCGATAAACTTCACGCACAAGGCTCAGTAATGCCACTCTCGTGGCGTCAGGCTTCCTGGGCTGCCGCCAGTATTTATAACTGCTGCGATGAACCCCAAACACGTTGCACACAACGGCAACAGGAAACCGCGCCCTGAGTTTCTCAACTAATGAGAATTGTTCAGGGAGTCTGACATCAAGAGCGCGGTAGCCTTTTTTAATATATCCCTTTCCATTTCAACGCGTTGAAGTCTTTTCTTTAGCTCGCGTATTTCAATCTGCTCAGGTGTCATGGGTGAAGCAGTGGGTGATTTTCCCGCTCGCTCTTCTTTCAGTTGTCGAACCCATTTGTCCATTGTGGATTTGCCGACGTTCATTGCCGTAGCAGCGGCGGCAACGGTGTAATGCTGATCGAGTACAAGCTGGGCAGCTTCGAGGCGAAACTCGGGGCTAAAATTGCGTCTGTTACGTCCGGTCATAATGTCACCTGTTTTGACTATGAGGTGATGATATCACCTCTATTCAGGTGGCCAAATTCACTATGCCACTACAGGTCTACCGCAGAATACGATGAGAACAGTATCTCCTTGTCCCATCCAGGTTGAACATCAGTCGTCGAGAGCTTTTTGTACTCAATGATCCCAGCCTCTGCCTGCAAAGAGTCTCTTAGGGTGGCTATCTCTTCTTTAAGTGATACAGCTTTTGCCGTGCGTTCCGGATTGTTGATGTACCTTGTAAGTTTAGTGTATATAGTGTTGCAGTTTTCGATCTCAGCTTCAACATCGCTGATGTTAAAGAGGTTTCCAAGTTTCTCCTTACGTTCGTCTACCCGAGTGTGTAACAGCCGGTTTTGTCCTTGCTCGAGATAGTTAAGGAAAGAGAAGTTTTCCCTGAAATTTTTTCCGAAAATTTCGTCCAGGAAGTTGTTGTCGCGCAGATTGTTCTTGGTGAAATCAGATGATTCAAATTCTGGTAGCTCATAAAGCCTGAAGTTCCCATATTTGTCTGCACGATTGTTTGCTGGTTTTTTGAATATCGCCGCAGGGCAATGTCTGGCTAAAACAAGTTTGCGACCATCATTAATGAATTCAATCTTGATGCAGAGATCGTTATCGCCAGAGCGACTGTTCCAGAAGAGATTGTCTGCATAGTCTCTCTTGTTCCTGGTTAATAATGTATTGAATAGATTTTGTATTCGATTGATCTGGCCGGTAAGCAGCAGTTCGATTGCGTCGAAAATGCTTGTTTTGCCATAACCGTTTGGGCCGTCAAGAGTTAGCAAGGACGCCCCGCCAAGGTCCAATAAAATATTCTTGAATGCTTTGAAACTAGAGACTTCAATCCTGGATATTTGCCATTTCATTACGAATCATTTCCTTGATAAAGTCGTCAGCGTTTTTGTCTGTGACTTGCTGGATAGTCGAATATATATCGTTCAGGTCGGTTTCAGCTACAGCTTCAGCAGCTTGCAACCTCAAGGACACAAGGTTCCCTTGATGACTAGGTAGTTCTAAGAATGGAAGCTTGATAAAGGTCTTCGCAGCGAAACTGTATTGTGTGGCGACAAGAGGGTTTTCTTTATATTCAAGAAATTCCTTTTGGTCAGCAATCACCGTTAACAGTTTGTCATAGGTAAAATTAGCGAGCACGCTTTCTTCCGCAACACTGTAATAGAGGACATATTTTTTATAAAAGTGCGGATCTTCCTCAATTGCGAAGATTTCTTCTTCGTGATCCTTAAACCTGGCCAGAACATCAAGGCGATGAATACAAATCAAGTCGCAGTTTTTCTTAAAGCTTGGGTTTCTGAGAAATTCGTCAGGAGCAAGTTGATTGATTCTGTTATTTAGTTCGGCCGGATCCAGGAGATCGTCAAGATTATGTAGGACTGCGAACCTGATAGCAGATCCAGACTCGCGAATATAAAAGCTTGTGTTGTCCATGTCGAGTTTACTGACAAAGTCATGGGCCAGAAGTGCTTCATTAATGAGTTGTTTTATCATTCAGTCGTTCCTCCGCGTCGTCTTTTGTTATGACACTAATGCATAGCGACTTGGTGATGTTGCTCTCAAACTTTTCAGTGGTTTGCTTGTTGTCAAAGTCATCCGAGCTCGTGAATTTTGTATTAAAAGTGAATGAGGTTTCCGCTTTACTGGCGATTAAATGGTTGTACTCAAAAAGCAGTCTCAGCAGGTCTCCGTTGTTTTTCATTTCACGGATCATGTCAAACTCACACTCTTCGCTTTCATCCACGTCAAGAGCGGTAGGTACGTAGAACCGATTTACGTTGTCAAGATAGTGTGGAAGATGGTTGAATATAGGTTCCATCGAAATAGCCTGTATCAGCTTGGTGTATCGCCGGATGTCGTTCTTCTGAACGTCTTGAAACCGCTCGGATGGTTTCATCATCTGGCAAAGGGTTTTTAATTCGTTGATGTGCGTTTTGCGAATATGCTCACTCAGAAGTCTGGCTCTCTCATAAGTGGCATCACTCATTGTTGGTAGCATCTGATCCAATCTTTCTTCTAAATGGGTTTGGAGCCTGGCCTTTAATTCAACTGCATAGTAATCCCTATTCTGGTAGGGGTTTTCGGTCAGCAGTTCCGTTAAAATACTCCTGGCCTTGATACGACCCTCGTATGCGGCTTTGTCTTCTGAGATCCCGTCAACTTGATTCAATTTATGGTTATGTATTGCCTTGGTGCTAATTTTTTCAGACAGTAAGCAGTAGTTAAAATTTATAAGGTTATCGCTGACAATGATTGACTGTTTTTCACATAATTTTTTTATGAGTTCTTTGGTCAGTCCTTCAATCTCATCCAAACCACAATGATAGTTGTCTCCATAGCGATAGAATTTTACTGTTTCTCCGCTAGTGCCTCTGTGATCGCCTGTCTCATCTAGCGGGACAGATACATGGAAGTAACGCGTTGTCCCCTTGATTTTATCGTGTTCGATTAAAGTTGACTGTTCCAGCGCCTTGATATAACCACTTCGATATTTACTTATCTTAGCTTTGACTTGATGGGCGGTGTGTAGTTTTCCGTTTTTATAAATAGCGAAGTCGTCACTGCTGTCTAGCTGCAGCTCGAAGTCCAGATCGTTATCGTGAATCAGTTTAAGAGAGTGATATAACGCAATTTTCCCTTGATAAACGAAGCCGCTCCACGAGGATACGGCGCTAGCTGGATACTTCTCATCATCTTCTTGGCTCACATAACCTCCTTTTATCATTAGCAAGTCGTCAGTTATCATCGGCGTTGTTCTGCTGCCGCCGGTGGCCGTATCGCAAACCTCAGATACAAGTTAAAAAAAGTCCTCATCGAGTCCTTTATGAATCATTCCCACAACTTTATATTTTTAAAGGTTGTCGTTGCTGGCAAAGCCTGAATATCAATTCTCCCGGCGAGTTCTTCCGAGCGAGGAGCCCAGAGATTTGCATGTAAACGCATTGCAAGATGCGGAACTGGTGTGGGATCCCAACTGGCGCGCTCGTGCACAACTCTCCCATCGACAGACCAGACGATCCGGTCTGGTCGCCAGTCAATGGTATAGCGATGAAAATCCAGAGAGGCATCGAAACCAAGTTCTACACGATATGGGGATCCTCTGTATCCATAACCTAAAGTTGCTCCTTCGTCGCCAGGATTGAAATAGACATTCACTAACATGCTCTCAGGAGCATCACCCGCTATTTCAATATCTATCTCCTGCCTTGGTGAATCACGATGCAGAAAGAAGCCGGTGACCAGACCAGAACCGCGAGCAGCTTTAATTTCTGCCTCAAACCGCCCGTATTCAAAAGATTGTTTTGATGCGAAGGCTCCCGCGCGGTACGGCCTGTTGCCGGTAGGTATTGCACTGATAGTTAGATGCGTACCGTCCTCATCGCAGACCAGGTTTTCCTTAGAAAACGAAGCCATATTGCCAGGAAAAGTTTCGACAAGCCCAATGAAGGATGGCGTTTCAGTCGCCATATCTGTACATAACAGACAATTGCCCACAGGATGCATCTCATTACCTGAGAGGTGTGCTGGGCGCCACCCATGTTGAGGAGGTAGTACCCAGGGTGAAACATCCAGTAAAAAACATGTTTCAGGTGACTCAAATTGATCCTGATGAGATAAATCACAGAGCCGATCCCACCTGAATAATCGGGATCCACGCGGTGCACCAATAGGGTACCCCTGTGCAGGCCTCGGAAGATTGAGCAGAGTACAAAGCGGATCCCACATTTGAAAATCAGACTCAAGGTCCGATAAGAATACCGAGCGTAATGAAGGTAAAGACTTCAGTTCAAATTTAAACCTCTGTTTAGCCCCCGCCTCCACAATGAATTTTATTTCGGCCCTTGCAAGCACAGTATTAAAAGTTTCAGGAGTGAGCGGAACATCAAGAAGAACATCAAATACCGTAAAAAGATTCAGCAATTCCTGGGGCTGGATTTCCTCTTCATCAGCATCGAATACACAAACCCGCAGCCCCAGCATAGCCAGAGCCATCGCCAGCCCCTCTCGTGAACCGCCAGCAGTCCAGGCCATCACTGAACATGAGTCAATTTGATCCGGAGCCATCAATCCCGTACCTGCATCAACAATCCCTGCGCGGGCCAGGTAAGGAAGTACGGAATAGGCGTTATCGGAAGCACCATCCTGTCGTTGCAAAATAGCTGGCTTTGAGAGCGCAAGCGCGCCAAGTTCATTAAAGCGGTAGTTCATCCAGAGATCCACTGGACCAACCACGGGCATTGCCTGCAACAGAGCTGCCGCTCCATCGCGTGATAACACATAGCCAGAAAGAAACCACAGTCCTCTTACGGGCCTGAAGAGGTCACCACAGCAAGTCATACGTTCAGCTGTTCCCCCTGCATCTTCATAAGACATATACAGTAAATGCGGCCCGTGATCCTCTGAACACTCTCGTATAGCGGCCCGCCAGCCTCTTGTGATAGCCGCAACAGCCCCCAACCGAAACCATACATCGTCTTCAAGGACAAGAACATATTCCTTATCCCCGGCAGCAATAGCCTTCCATACTTCCACATGTGACCTTGCAACAGCAATCTCCTGCCTGGTCATTTTGATGGGTTCATCATTGCTGAAATGTGCCTCCAGCCTTGCATCCGGCTGGACATAAAGCTGATCACCAATACAGTAGACCGAATCAACGTCAGCCGTTGCGGCACTCGCGCGACCATCCCTGGCATCCACGGCAGAAAACCGCTGTATGATAGAGGCTAGTGGAAAACCATCGTAAGTCCGGAATCTTTTGAGCTCTCTGCTCAACCTCCGCCACCTGCCGGGTTGACGATCGAGATTAATAACAACAATTGAACCGATCATTTCGGGACCTGAACCGAAAACGGGGATCCTACGACCAGGAAAGATACTTATTATTACACGTGAAATTTTGAATAATACCTTGCGCAAAACACCTGAAGCATCCTGAAGGTTCATTAATTCTGTCCTTGATATGTGGGATCAGGCTGAGCCCATATTACGCCAGTTACGTTCATCATTACGGTAGGACAGATCCCAACGCGTTTCTGCAATCTTTTCCCAATCACGTAACAATTCGAAATCGAATGACTTCCCTTCCCTTATCAATTTGTGAGCGTGTGCTGCCAGTGCAGCAGTGAAATTCCCTGGCCCAGTTGTTGATTGAATTTCGGGAGAACGTACATCACTCAGTAGCGTTTCGGTCGCCCTAATAAGCGCACTCTGTAGAACCGGATGGCCTGCTGGGGCCACAATAGGGTCATTATTAATGTAAAAAATGCGCTCAGTCGTCGGTAAATCACTTCTCCAGATATCCGCAGCAGGAACCATTGAAGAGGACTGAATATCGTAACATAAAGGTTGTACTTTGAGTGTCCCATCATGGAAAAGATATTTCCAGTTGTCGCCAAGTAAAACATCGTCAGCATCAACGTATAATCCCCCCTCAACAAGTAAAACGCACATACGCAGATAGTCGCAGCGCATTGCCGGATGATAGCAAAGGGAGAAGGCTTTACGCTCTTTAGCGCCAAATTGTTCGGCAATATATGCCATTGCCGATTCATCGTTAAACATACTACATTCAAAACCATCATCAAGAAGCCGATCCCAGCTTCTGAGACAAACCATAACGTCTTCCGGTACATTGTGCTGGTCATGCCAGTAGCGAATCAATTTCTTGGGAATAAGGGGCGATAACTCCTGCTTATTAGTATGTAATGAAGCAGGATGTTCCAGTTGCTGCAGCGTAAGATCCCGGATGAATGAAGAGCGTAAGTCGTCATCCTCTTCAAAACCCGTTCGATATGAATTCATACTCCCCCTATTAAATCAACTTTTGTGAACAGCATACATGAAGTCCTCTCCAGATTTTGTCCTCAACAATGAAATGAACTGGCTCAGGGTAGCTCTTTATTTTTCATAAAAATAACTGGCTTTCCTTATATGCCTGATAACGTGATGAATCAATTAAAAGATATACCTGACCTTCCACCACAAACCCATCCAGGTGATGCTCCTGAACGTATACAGCCAGATCATTGATATTGTTTATAAAACCTTTCCCATTGAAGTTGAGAGATGTATTGCACAAGACACCATAACCAGTCCGATTTTTAAATGCTGAAAGTAATTTATGAAGATTACTATTTGTTGCAGTTGTAACGGTCTGAATACGTGCAGTGCCATTAACATGCGTGACTGCTGCAAGGGTTTCAGTCTTTGCTCTATGCGTAAAGAGCATATATGGGCTTTCGTTATTACAGCCGAACCACTTTTCAGCGTCCTCCAAAAGACAAACTGGAGCAATTGGGCGAAATTGTTCACGTTGTTTGATTTCGTTTAAACGAACCCTGGTACTTTCCTGAAAAGGAGCAGCAAGGATGGACCTGTTGCCCAGCGCGCGTGGACCTATTTCATATTTTCCATTCACCCAACCAAGGATGAGATCGTTAGCCAGCATATCAGCAACCTGATCATTGTCGACATTATAGACATCATATTTCTCTGAGCAGAATGTATTATCCGTTCTAAAATCTAATCCGCTGTAAACATCCCATTCAATCTTAGGATTACCTGTAAAATAGAACTGAGCATCAATCGCAGTGCCTATAGCAACACCGGAATCGTTAGCAACAGGAGGAACGAAAACTTCAGAAAAAAGCTTTGTCTCCCTCCATTTAGTATTCCAGTCACAGTTCAGACCGCATCCACCAGAAATAATAAGTGGTTGTTTTTTCTTTAAGTTGTCTTTTGCAAACTGATAAAAAACGTTAAACAGTGCATCACTATATATCCCAGTAAAGTTACGAAATTCTTTATCGTCCAAACCAACATTATAGTGCGGAGCTTTTTCAATATTCGCATAGTCGCAAAGTTTTCTGGCAGGGCCATTCAACAGAAAGTCGATGAGTTCTTGTTCTTCCGGGGAGGCTATACTTCTCTTTGAAAAAGATGCCAACGCCATAAGTTTCCCGGCATCTGAGAAGCGAGGGTAGGCACTGTCTTTGGAAAAAACTGGATCGGCTAATCCATAAACAATACCATAGCGGTTACCAGGCTGATTTTGAACATCGCCAATGAGCGTTATATTCAGATCTGCATCTAATTCGTAGAATGCTCCGATTCCTCCTTCCCAAACCAAAGCATAACAGGATGTTCCTTTTGGTAAGTCTGACATGCCAAATGCACAAAGTATGTGTGCTCGCTCGTGAGAAGACGAAAAATATTTAATTTTCTTCTTTAGGAATCGTCTTTCTGAAACCATGACATCTGTATCTGAGATGCCCCGATAACCAACGTTAATTTTCGAACCATTTAAATATTCATCATGATCCCTGGGCCACCATCCCCCTGCGCAAATTACATCTGGTATATCGTCGATTTCACCAATAGCATCTAATACGTCCGAAATACCCAGTGGAGAATAGCGATGGTTAGAATCTTTTTCTGCTTCAATAGACATAATTAATCGTCCATTATCCAGAAATGCCACAGCACCATCATGACCTGGATTATAAGAGAGAATTTTCATTAATTCATAACCTCTATATGTAATTAAAAGTTAGTCATCCATTCTTACTTGTATTAGTTTATACATTTTCAACGCACAACATCGCTGGCTTTACCGATACACTTAGATGCGTATTTTTTGTTATTCATCAACCTCCTTCACACTGGAATCGAAAATCACGTTCCTGTTATGAAACTTCTTTATTTTCAGCCGACTGGCCTGAGTTTTAATTGCTGCCACAGTTCGGTGAGGCAATTTTTTGGCAATTTCTGAACCTGGATAAGGATAGTATTCTCGCAAAATTTCAATTTCTTCAGGTGACCAGTTCTGGGATTCTCTTATTCCCATTTTATTGGCCTGTACACCGATTGCTCCCTTAGTGCGTCCCGGAAGTAGGGCTTGTACACGCGTTATCCATGCACCAGAACCGTAATGGGCCCACAATATTTCCAGTACCTGCTCTGACCAGGGAACGTTGATGGTTTCAGGTCGCTTTGCCAGGCCCATTTTTCTGTCCATATCAGCGACGCCCTTGGCGCTTCGGCCCAGCGATGCCGCTATTCTCGCAATGGGCACACTGCCATGATGCGCCTCAAGATACCGCAGTTCCTCGTCGCCCCAGGAGGCGTTCGTCACGCCCATAAGGCTTGCCTGAATGCGAATTGCATATATTGTTCTCCCTGGCAGAAGCGAATGAACAAACATAATACCCTTGTAATAATTCACACGAATAAGCGCCAGTTCCTCTTCCGTCCACACCGGAGGCCGGGGAGTGGATAACCCTAATTTTCGCGCTACTCCTCTGACGGCTCCTGCGCTTCTCCCCAACGTATCACCGATGTCCTGAGCAGAAAATTTTCCATATTTATTTTCAAGAGAACTCATCTCTTTTACCGTCCATGGGGACAGATGGTTTCGGCCTCGCCGCGTCTTCTCTGGCATCGGTTCTTATCCTTACTCCGGTGATAGCTTTGTTGCAGATTCTGTCAGCAGGCAGGGACAATAATCTGATCAACCCAGTGCAGTTTTACACAATAACAGAATGCGGGTAACAGCCTACTGATCTGCCGTCACCGTCGAGTAGCTACTGATTAGCTGCTTAAGGCGCAGCTCTGTCTGGATTTTTTGCGCGGACGGGATCATCCCTGAGTTTTCCCGAATGCTCATCTGCCGCAGCTGTTCTTCAACGGGCACTGTTTTACTGAGTGCCTGGGTAGCAGCAAACACCTGTGATTTCAGCTCGCTGACAGTAATATACTTTCCTTTTTGCCTATCCAGGGTATTGAGCTGTGCCGTCAGATCCTGCAGTTTGAGCATACCCTCAGCTGAGGTATTTGACGTGAGACCTGCTCCGGGGTGAAATCCTTCATGCTCCGGAAGGTCAGGCTGATGTTGTCTTCGCTGCCGTCATCAGCCAGCGTGTTTTTAACGGTCAGATTGACGTTTGGGGAATATTCGGACAACACTGAGTCGAAATTATTTTTATTCAAATCAACTTTTTTGCGCTCAGACAGGGGGGCAGACTCCTGACCATTACTGAAGTCGCCCGCCACCAGCAATTTCAGGGGGAGCTCCGTTTTCTTGCTCGCTCCACCCGTATGCAAATCGAGTTTGAGATTAATACGTGCTTTAGGGATTTCGGACTGAAAGGAAGAGTTAGACATGGCTGTCCCTGTTCTATGGAGTAATAGAAACGGTCAATGCCAGTGAGAAATAAATAAGAAAAAATTACCCTGCCAGAACAACTTTCCGGTTCGCGTCATCCGACGTAAATAAAAATCCCGGAACTAAAAAGCGGGCGCATTCCATCCACCAGCATGCCGATACTGTATTTTTGAGCATTTGTCTGAAATGAAAAATTTCGGATAAGACCCAATAGCCGGAGTGTAGGAACGTTCCCTGCCTGAACGGAAATGAAAAAATGTAACAATGCTTTACATTTTCATTTTTTAACAATCACAGATCACCCTTCTGATTTATAAGAATTTTCCTGCATAACCCCTTCAAGCCTTATGGGATAAGGGTGTGCAGCAAATGATCAATTTAGCTTAGGGGAAGGTTTTGTACAAAATACCACCATGCACGTGAAATATCTGATTTTGTACTTTTATCAAAAATGAGAAGCAGAACGTGACAGAGCAAGTGAAAAATTGACGACATTTTCAGTTTTTCATCATTTCTTATTATTCATTTAAACGGGGCTTATTTGGGGTCGTCTCAGAAAACGGAAAATAAAGCACGCTAAGCGTGCGTGGAGGCTGGCACCCAGCGGTACAGCGTCGGAATGGACACGCCGAGGTTCTTGGCCACGTCCTTGGGCGGCACCCCGCTGGCCAGCAGCTTCTTGGCCGACTCGATCTTGCTGTCGGTCATCTTCGGCTTGCGGCCGCCTTTGCGGCCGAGCTGCTTGGCGACTTCCAGCCCGGCGCGGGTGCGCTCGACGGTCAGCTCGCGCTCCATTTCGGCAAGGCTCGCCATGACGTGGAAGAAGAACCGCCCGGATGGTGTGCCGGTGTCGATGGAGTCGGTGAGGCTCCTGAACTGGACACCGTGCTTGTGCAGATCGCCGACCAGATCGACCAGTTGCTTGACCGACCGGCCCAGCCGGTCGAGCTTCCAGACGACCAAAGTATCGCCTTCGCGCAGCATTTCGAGCGTCTTGGCCAAGCCAGGCCGGTCTGCCCGCGTGCCACTCACCTTGTCCTCGAAGACCTTTTTACATCCGGCCTTGCTCAAGGCTTCGCGTTGCAGCTCCAGGTTCTGATCCTGCGTCGAGACGCGCGCATAGCCAATCAACATGGCTTGTCTCGCGCCCGGTCGATGCGTTCCTGCATCGCCTGCATCACTTCTTCGTGGGTGTACGATCTGGCGTTGGCGTCGGTGGCTTGCCGCAGGGCTTCCTCAACCTCGCGCGTCATCCGCTCGTAATCCTCCGGCCACAGCGCTTGCTCCATGCGCAGCGACGCCTGACCCAGCAGGTGCAGCAGGCTGAACAGCCGCATGTCGTTGGTGGCGACGATGCGCTCCCGAATCTGCTCCTGAATAGCTTCGCTAGCCCGATGCGCTTGTGGTGTGGCAGTCCCCTCGTAGTCAGCGGGGAATTCCGCTTCCTCGGCAATCCTTGCCCAGGCGCTGGCCAGCGCCTCGATGGTTGACGTGCTCATTTCCGCCGCTCCTGTGCTCTTTGGCGAATCAACCGGCCAAGGGGCCTCGACGCGAAAACCAGCAGCATCACGCCTATCGGATACCAGGTCGAGAAGACCACCAAGGCATCGAAGGCTGGCCGTCCGGTGTTGGTAGGCAGTACGGCGGTCACAGCCATCAACCCGCCGACCGTCCAGATGATGCGCCACACGTAGGGCATCACGCGGGGCACGTAGCCGTCATCGAAAGCGGTCTGGTAGTAGCGGCGCAGGCCGCGCTCGGCAAGCGCCTGGCGCTGCCGCTCCGACAGCGCATCCGTCCGGCCATACCAGCGCCGGAATGGTGGACAGCGCAGCAGCAAAGGGGTGAAGAGGATCATCACCGCCACGATCGCGACACCCCACGCCATGACGGCGCCGGCATCGGGCCGCTTGGCGTTCTCGATCACGGGCGCGAAGACGCCCGGAGCACCGATCATCCAGAACAGCGCAATGTGCTGATGGAAGGAGAGCTTCATTTGCTCATCCACTTGCGCAGCAGGCGCTTTTTCAGGGAGGCGCGTTCTTGCGGGTTGCGTCCCTTGTGATTGGCGATGCGATCCGCCGTGGCGGCCTGGCGCTTGACGGGCCAGTAGGAGCGGCCATCCTTGCCCATCGACCAGACGCTGCTGGCCTGGTTTTCCAGCAGGGGCAGATGGGCGCTCAGGGCTTCGGGCGACGCGCTGGTCAGCGCCGTGCGCTCACGGGTGCGCCAGCGCTGATGCCAGAGCTTCTTGTCCTCGCGCTCGCTGCCGCAGGTCGTGTGCCCGACGATGGGTGTTTTGCGGCGGCTGCGGCTCATAACGGGGGTTTGAGGTCCAATGGGGCGAAAACCTACGCTAAGCGATAGGAAACCAAATTCAAATTTTTTTTAAACAATGAGTTGTGCTGTTACCGGCTTTGTTGAATAAATCAGATTTAAGGCGAGTTTCCCTGTAACAGCTCCGACTTTCAGCCGATACGTACACTTTCTGGCATGCCTGCCTTCGTCATTTTGTTCAGCGCACGCACCATGGCCAAAGCCTCTGCAACCTGACCATCGTAGTCACGCAACGTCAGCGAACCACCGAACAACTGCTTTACCCTGTACATTGCCGTTTCCGCTATCGACCGACGGTTGTAATCTGTTGTCCATTTCCACCGTGCATTGCTTCCGCTCAGCCGTTGATTCGCAACAGCACGATTGCGGTCTGCATACTCACCGGACCAGTAGCCCGCTCCCTTTCGGGGAGGAATGAGCGCGCTGATTTTCTTGCGACGCAGTTCGTCATGACATCGCCGCGTATCGTAAGCACCGTCCGCCGCCGCTGACCTGATTTTTCGGTGGGTCTGCCGGATAAGCCCCGGGAAAGCTTCAGCGTCCGTGACGTTGTTCAGCGACAGGTCCGCGCAGATGACTTCATGCGTACTCGCATCAACAGCCAGATGCAGTTTTCGCCAGATACGACGGCGCTCTTTGCCGTGCTTTTTGACTTTCCACTCACCTTCACCGAAGACTTTCAGCCCTGTGGAATCAATCACCAGATGCGCAATTTCACCCCGGGTGGGCGTTTTAAAACTGACGTTAACCGACTTTGCCCGCTTGCTGACACTGGTGTAATCCGGACAGCGAAGAGGAACGCCCATCATGGCAAAAATGGAATCAATAAAGCCCTGTGCGGCTCGCAGGGTCAGGCGGAACACACGTTTAACGACCAGGACGGTGGTGATGGCGAGGTCAGAATAGCGTTGAGGCCGTCCCCGCGATGTGTGTGTGGCGGGCTCATACCAGGCCTGAATAGCCTCGTCGTCAAGCCAGAAAGTGACGGAGCCGCGGTTGATGAGGGCTTTGTTGTAGTTGCGCCAGTTGGTGACTTTGAATTTCTGCTTTGCCATGGGACGGCCAGTGTTGCCGGATGATGCGTGATCTGATCCTTTAACTCAGCAAAAGTTCGATTTATTCAACAAAGCCGCTGTTACCATAAGACGCTAATTGTGACTGCCACCGACCTTTATTATGCTTCGGTGACAGTTCATTCATAGGTTATCCCACTTGAGACTCTCGATAATTATTCTTTATGAAGCTATGAAAAAATTTACCGTGCGATTCTGCTCCATCAAATTCATACCAACATGTAATAGGAAAATCATGGTAATTCCATACTGCACCACTATTGAATTCAATCTCTAATGTAGAAATAGATTCGTCGTACCCAATACTACGAATCATGCTTGATGAAATACTTCTTCGTTCCATTTTACACTCCTTTGGTTATATTTTCTGTTCACGTATTTTAGTTACAACAATTTTATAATTATCAGCATCGAAAGAAAATGCTTTTGTCCAACATTCAATTAACTTTGGATCTTCACTTGTAGGTCTTGGGTGATTCAATTTCAATCGAACTCTAGATGGAATTTTTATAGCCTCACCTGAAATAACTGCCTCACCTATACGCAAAGATGAAAGAAGATCCATAAGACTATTTAGATTATCGGGGGCTGATGATTTCACTATGGATTGATCACTTGAATTGGTAAGCCTAAGAGCTATCAACGTGCCAATTTGGGAAATTATAGTCTCTGACAACTCTGAGGGGCGTTGAGAAATGACTAGCGCTCCTACGCCAAATTTTCTCCCTTCTTTAAATATTTTCTCAACTGCGGCTTTTGAATAATTACTCTTGTCATTTTTCCCTAAATACGTATGAGCTTCCTCAAATGCTAAGAGTATTGGCCTTTGCTTACCGGTATATGACTCTTTACGCCCCCAGAACATGCTGTCGTAAACAAATCTTGTAATCAAGCCTATGGTTATATCTAACACCTCAAATGGTACACCGCTAAGATCTAGTATTGTTAATCGCTGCTCACAGCCTATCCAGTCAGCTAGTAAATCATGCAAATCTTTTTCAGAATCTGCTGTTTTGTAATCACCTGGATTGAACAGAAAATCGTATCGGGTATCTCTGAGTCGAGAAAGTAATTTCTTTTCATAAGAAAAATACTCTGCGTGTTGAGATTTATATGGAGCTGTATTTCCCATTACATATGCTTCAAAGGTTGCCGGAGTCAATGTTTCTGCATCCCCAGCAGCCAGTTCATTTGCTGTATCTCTAGTTTGTTCATCTTTCTTTGCAGAAGAAAATGATGCATTAAGTAACCAATTCATCTCATACCATAGCTGCCTAGCGCTAAAAGGAATAGGTGAGTCGGCTGTGATAAGATTTTCATTAACAATCCCAGCTTTTAAATTTAAGTTTTCTTTCTTAAGCTTTGTTACAAGATCTCTCAGTAAACGATATTCTATTCTTTGTTCATCGCGATGATCAGCACCTACAAGAAAATAGGCAAGTTCTTCAAAGGTCATAAGCCAAAATGGTATCACCAATGGGGATGCTACTTCATTAATTCGAAGTACTTTGGCATCAGGAAATGCAGAAGCATATTCACCGTGTGGGTCAACCAATATAATTCTTGAACCAACGTAACCATGTAGAATAGATTTCAAAATACTGACGGTAGTATTGGATTTCCCGCTACCTGTTGAGCCTAAAATACCACAGTGACGTAAAATTAAGTTATGAGTATCTACATGAACACCTAAATTTTCAGATGAAGAATGTTTTCCAATTTCAATGGAACCGGCATCCTTTTCACCATAAATTGCAAATAAGTCGTGTTCGATTACAAGGTGTACTTCATCACCTATTGTAGGATAAGTACCCACTCCTTTTTCAAACTCACTGTCACCTATTTTTTCGCCAATCAGTTGTACTGAAAGAAATTTTGAGCTTACTCTATACTCATCATCGCTACTATCTGTGAACGGTCTGTCACTTACCGCAGCAACGATAGCGTAGATAGTAATATTTCCCATTGGCATTTTTACAAATGTGCCGATCTGGCCAATTTTATACAATCGTCCATTTATTATTGGCGCAGCGGAAGGTATTTCTGATGAAACTTCTACCTCTACAGTACTGGAATCCACACGAATAACCTTTCCTAAATATGTAGAATCAGTCTTCATTTATAGATACCTCAATCTCACTACTACGACCAGAATTACCAACTAAGAACTCAACCAAATAATTAAAATCACCAAGCAAGAATTTTTCACCTTCAGCATTCCAAAAACTATCACATTTTTCTTTGTTTTTTAGCTCGGATTGGTCAAAGGACCATTTCCCTAATGTTCCGTTTATAATCGCAGTTGTTGGTCCGAATACAGATAGATTTAGATATCCTGCCGAAAGGGAATGCAATTTTTTAACTTCACTGTCTGCATAAAAAAAGACTACAACACTAAGCCTGTTGTTTTGCCTCAAGCAATTAAAAATAATTTCATTTATATGCTGATCTAAAAATGAGTATCCGGTGAAAATGAATAGAAGCTCACCATTTAGTAAATAGTTTTTAAGGCGGTCGAAGTAAACTAAAAAAGGTTGTCTACGAGATAGATCATATTTTTCTTTTGATGGGTAAATGACTATCTCATTTTTCTCTTCTTCAATTTTATCTACTTTCCCAAGGCGTATAACTTTATGCGACTTCAGATTCTCTCTTTTTTTCCAAAACCAACTAAGAGAACCATGTATCTTCCATAATCGAATCCAGTTCTGAGTTAGATCATTTCTACGAACAAGTGTTTCGACACTTTCTTGCCAAAAAAATGGTTCATAAGAACCAACGAAACCGTCAAAATACGGCGCACGAATTGCTTCAAGAGATTTTTCTATTACCAGATCATAATTTGTAGTAAAAATCTCTTTCGAAAAATCTCTGTTTTGCATGTTTAACCACGCAAAAAATTTCTTTGGAGCAGTCAGATTAGCACTAACTTCTTTCTCCGTGATTAGATTATAAATATTTTTGCAAATTTCAATATCCAGATCACGCGCGCTTATGCCAGAAACCCCGAGGAATTCTCTATCAGGCCTTTCTTCAGTTATTTCGCGAATCCGTCTTATCTGATTAAGAATATCTTCAATGCTAATTGTTTCATCAGGCTTCGATAAGTCTGTTTTAATAACATTAAAATAATCCAACAATGATCCGGTTAATGCACTTTCGACTTGAATAGTCAATTGAGATATATTTGGCAAGCCTAAAGCACAGGAGGTACCAGCCCCCATAAAGAAACCAATATTTTTAGCGTAGGATAGTTGACTTTTTAGCTCACGAATTTCTTTAAGTAGGTTTATTTCTTCCATAGCTTTTAATTCCCTATCATAATTTGTTGTATGACTTGATCTCTGCTTAGAATAATTCTTTTTAAATCATGGTTAATATTATCTTTATGATGATTTCTGATTGTTTTCCGATTTTTTTAACCGAAAATAAGTAGCCCGAGAAACCCCTGTCTTTTCTAGAATTATTTTTTCTGATAGCTTCTGATTGATAAGTTGTCTGACAAGTGCTGCTTTCGAGTGCGGTTTCCGTCCAAATTTGACACCGGATGCCATAGCAACAATTCTGCCATCATTAGTGCGTTCCAGAATACGTTCTCGTTCTGCTTCTGCAACAGCCGCCAAAATTTGAATCACCATTTTCCCCATAGTTCCTTCTGTACTTAGTCCGTTCTCCAGAAAACGAATGGCTATTCCCTTTTTATAGCAAGCATCAACAATGTGGATCATGTCTACGGTATTGCGGCCAAGCCGATCCATTTTGGTACAAATAATGATGTCATCCTTTTCTGCACGGGCAAGCAGCCGTTGTAACCCTTCGCGCTCATCCGTGGCTCCTGACATCATATCAGTAAAAATCCGGTCATCTCTGACACCTACAGATTTCAGCTCCGTAATCTGTACCGTCAGTTTCTGATGGCTGGTTGATACTCTTGCATATCCCAGTAATGCCATATTGGTCTCACAAATCGATATTGATACTGCGTAGTATCATAAAGTATAAATCGCGATTTTTGATACTCATGTTTGAAATCGTTTTGAGTGGTCTCAAAACTTATAACATTTGAGATAGTTAAAAATAGACCTAAGTCATAGTTACGCAAGGAGTGCTGGATGCCTATCGATTTTTTGACTGAAGAGCAGAAGCAAAATTATGGGCGTTATGCGGCAGAGCCGAACGAGGTACAACTTTCCCGTTATTTTATTCTGGATGAAAATGACCTGATATTCATCGCACAAAGGCGCGGGGACCAAAACCGTCTTGGTATAGCCCTTCAACTAACATCCGTCCGATTTTTAGGAGCGTTCCTGCCTGATTTGGCTCTGGTTCCGCACAATGTACAAACCTTTGTTGCCACGCAGCTTTCAATCAGTCGGACTGATATTCTGGCTGAATACGCAAAACGAGAACCAACCCGCTGGGAGCATTATGCTCAAATCAAAAAATATTATCACTATCATGAGTTCGGGGAGTTTCCGTGGACATTCAGATTGAACCGGTTGCTGTATACCCGAGCCTGGATTAGCAATGAACGCCCCAGCCTGATGTTCGATTTCGCCACCGCATGGCTGGTACAGCATAAAATTTTATTACCAGGAACCACAACACTCTCCAGAGTGATCACCGAAATCCGCGAACGAGCAGCAAACCGTCTTTGGCAAAGATTACTGGCATTGCCCAATGATGAACAGAAACGACAACTGGATGAATTACTGAGCTTTAGTGAAGGTCAGAGAGTATCCATGTTCGAGCAACTGAAAAAAGGTCCTGTGACAGTCAGTAGTCCTGCATTTAACGATGCACTTGATCGTTATAACAAATTGCACCAACTGGGTTTTCAGCAACTTGATTTTACAGGCCTTCCACCGGCTCAGCTAAAAAGTCTTGCTCGCTATGCCAATGTAACCTCGGTAAAAAAGATAGTTCGTATCCCCATGAAGAAACGTACAGCGATACTTATTGCCTTTGTTAAATCATTGGAGGTCATTGCGCTGGATGAAGCCATCGATGTTTTGGATATGCTAATCACTAATATTGCGGGAGAGGCTAAAAAAGCAGGGCAAAAGAAGCGGTTGAGGACGTTGAAGGATTTGGACCGCTCTTCGTTGATACTGGCAAAAGCCTGTGCACTCCTGCTGGATGAGGTAACTGATGATTCCCACCTCCGAAAATCAATTTTTTCCTGCATTTCCAAAGAAAGACTGGCTGAGTCGGTAAAAATGGTCAATGAGTTGGCCCGACCGGCAGACAATAATTTCCAAGATGAAATGATTGAACAATATGGGCGCGTTCGCCGTTTTCTACCCAGAGTTCTTCGGGAATTAACTTTTCTGGCCGCCCCGGCGGGAGAACATACTCTGGCAGCTTTTAACTATTTATCGTCGCTAGGCGCTTCAAGAAAGCACATCCTTGACGATGCTCCAAAAAATATTATTACCGGCCCCTGGAAGCGTTTGGTTTTTGACGAAGAAGGCCGAGTAAGACGGCCTGGCTATTCACTATGTCTACTTGAGCGGTTTCAGGATGCATTAAGGCGGCGGGATATTTATCTTGAGAATAGCGATCGTTGGGGAGATCCACGGTCAAAGCTATTACAAGGGACAGAATGGCAAGCTCAACGCGTCTCTGTCTGTCGAGCATTAGGCCACCCTGTCAATGCTCAGCAGGCAACAGAAAAGCTTGCTCAGCAGTTAGATTTTGCCTGGAAAGCGGTAGCTGATAGCTTTGATGATAATGCGTCAGTCCATATCGAATACGGGGGGAAACATCCTACGTTGACTATCAGCAGCCTAGAGAAACTGGATGAATCACCAAGTCTGATAGCTCTCAACAGACAAGTCAGAGGTCTTTTACCTTTGGTGGATCTGACTGAGCTCTTACTGGAAATCAATGCCCATACAGGATTTGCCGAAGAATTTACTCATGTCAGCGAGTCTAATGCGCGAGCGAAAGATCTGCATATCAGCATTTGTGCTGTATTACTGGCAGAAGCCTGCAACATTGGCTTTGAACCATTAATTAAGCACAATATTCCATCATTAACCCGGCATCGTCTTAGTTGGGTGAAACAAAATTATTTTCGGTCAGAAACCCTTATCAAAGCGAATGCTCGCCTGGTTGATTACCAGGCTACGCTCAGTCTCGCTCAGCGATGGGGTGGTGGAGAGGTCGCATCTGCTGATGGTATGCGTTTTGTTACGCCAGTAAAAACGATTAACGCCGGACCCAATAGAAAATACTTTGGCTCTGATCGTGGAATTACCTGGTACAACTTTATCTCCGATCAGTTTTCTGGTTTTCACGGCATTGTTGTCCCAGGTACGTTGAGAGACTCAATCTTTGTTCTGGAGGGTTTACTTGAACAGCAAACGGGGTTAAATCCACAGGAAATTATGACTGATACAGCAGGTGCCAGTGATTTGATATTCGGTCTGTTCTGGTTGTTGGGATACCAGTTTTCCCCACGTCTGGCGGATGCCGGAGATGCCGTTTTCTGGCGAGTGGATAAAAATGCGAATTACGGCCCTCTCGATGAATTGGCCCGTGGTTGCATCAATCTAGCACTGATTGAGGCTAACTGGGACGATATGATGCGGATTGCGGGTTCTCTTAAATTGGGAACTGTACAAGCATCAGAGCTAATCCGTAGTTTATTGAAGAGCACGCGCCCGTCTAGTTTGGCGCAGGCCATCATTGAAGCTGGGCGAATAAATAAAACGCTATACCTGCTGAATTATATTGATGATGAAGATTATCGTCGCCGAATACTAACGCAACTAAACCGGGGTGAAGGGAGACACAGTGTGGCTCGCGCCATTTGCCATGGTCAACGTGGTGAAATCAGAAAACGCTATCGCGAAGGGCAAGAGGATCAACTTGGATCATTGG
The DNA here is from genome assembly GCF_902170305.1 of Yersinia alsatica. GTDB lineage: Bacteria > Pseudomonadota > Gammaproteobacteria > Enterobacterales > Enterobacteriaceae > Yersinia > Yersinia alsatica. The sequence goes on from NZ_CABHWW010000034.1 coordinate 65,938, forward strand.
GACTGGTAACAAATACTGTTGTTTTATGGAATACGCTGTATATGCAGGAAGCCCTTGGACATATTAATACAGATAGCCAGCCTACTGAAATTAACGAAGAAGATATATCCAGATTATCACCGCTGATGCACGGTCATATCAATATGTTAGGGCATTACTCATTCACCTTGTCTGAAAACGTGATGAATGGTGAATTAAGGCCTTTAAATCAACATGTTAATGAATATGTAGACTCTTAGCGTAGGTTTTCGCCCCATTGGACCTCAAACCCCTAACGTAGTGGTCTCCAAGAACATTCAGGACTGATCCCAGGCGTCGATGGTCAAGACCTGATCGGCAGGACAGGCGGCTACGCGGTCGGGAACTGGATGGTGTTCAGTCTCATGCCGACCCCATTCGATTGATCGCGTCGCTTGCGGCACGCTGCGACGCAAGGAGGTTTGCGACCTGGTTTAGCAGCCGTGTCCGCTGCATGTCTGTTACCTATCTCCCCGACCGCTCATTGGACCAACTCCAGAGATTGGGCTCTATCGCTCAGCCAATACGAAACCGGCATTGGCTGATGCCACAACCGAGACGAACACAAATGGCTCGGTACCTGTATTTCGCGCCCCGTGCACTTGGCCCGGTCTTGCCACGGCTATCTCACCTTCCCTGAGGGCACGAACAATCCCATTGCCCTGAAAGTAATCAGCCATTCCCGACAAAACAGTCCACGTGTCTTGGCCGTGAGGATGAATGTGAGCCGCAATTTCCTGCCCGGGATGGACATGCCAAACCACGATAATTGAGTCTCGGGTTTCAAGCACAACGGAACGAATAGGCTCGCCTTCGGACGGCTGAACATACTCGGCTACAGAAAATATTCTCGATTCAACAGTCATCGGAGATCCCTCTTTCACAGTGCCCCCAGACAGGCTGGATATGAGTTCTAACTCGAATTTGAACGGGAGGCTGGTCGTGCGGTCGTGCAGTTGCCGATGAGCGTGTCGGCTGCTGCCTCCTTGCCCACCAGCGAACCAGACGGTCGCATGCGCATCCTTTCTTATCGAAACTCGTTGAGATGATATGCAATCAAGAATAGAATTTCAAGAACTATTTTCGAGAATCGCAATGCCTTGATTCCCGTGCCGCGCCGGTTGCCTTGGCGGGCTTGTCACAAACCTACGTTTTCAAGAAGAAGGAAACCGCATGCCCCGCCGTTCGATCCTCTCCGCCGCCGAGCGCGAAAGCCTGCTGGCGTTGCCGGACACCAAGGATGAGTTGATCCGTCACTACACGTTCAGCGAAAGCGACCTCTCCATCATCCGGCAGCGGCGCGGCCCGGCCAATCGGCTGGGCTTCGCGGTGCAGCTCTGCTACCTGCGCTTTCCCGGCGTCATCCTTGGCGCTGATGAGCCACCGTTCCCGCCATTGCTGAGACTGGTCGCCAACCAGCTCAAGGTCGGCATCGAAAGCTGGGACGAGTACGGGCAGCGTGAGCAGACCCGACGCGAGCACCTGGTCGAGCTGCAAACGGTGTTCGGCTTCCAGCCGTTCACGATTGGCCACTACCGGCAGGCTGTCCAGTTGCTGACCGAGCTGGCCATGCAAACCGACAAGGGCATCGTGCTGGCCAGAGCCTTGATCGAGCACCTGCGGCGGCAGTCGGTCATTGTGCCCGCCCTCAACGCCGTCGAGCGGGCGAGCGCCGAAGCGATTACCCGCGCCAACCGGCGTCTCTACGACGCCTTGGCTGAGCCGCTGACGGACGTGCATCGCCGTCGCCTCGACGATCTGCTCAAGCGCCGCGACAACGGCAAGACGACGTGGCTGGCCTGGCTGCGGCAATCCCCGGTCAAACCGAACTCGCGGCACATGCTGGAACACATCGAACGCCTCAAGGCGTGGCAGGCGCTCGACCTGCCCTCCGGCATCGAGCGGCTGGTTCACCAGAACCGGCTGCTCAAGATCGCCCGCGAGGGCGGCCAGATGACGCCCGCCGACCTGGCGAAGTTCGAGCCGCAGCGGCGTTACGCGACCCTGGTGGCGCTCGCCATCGAGGGCATGGCCACCGTCACCGACGAAATCATCGACCTGCATGACCGCATCCTGGGCAAGCTGTTCAATGCCGCCAAGAACAAGCATCAGCAGCAGTTCCAGGCATCCGGCAAGGCGATCAATGCCAAGGTGCGGCTGTTCGGGCGCATCGGCCAGGCGCTGATCGAGGCCAAGCAAGCGGGCCGCGATCCGTTCGCCGCCATCGAGGCCGTCATGTCCTGGGATGCTTTCGCCGAGAGCGTCACCGAAGCGCAGCGGCTCGCGCAACCCGAGGACTTCGATTTCCTGCACCGCATCGGCGAGAGCTACGCCACGCTGCGCCGCTACGCGCCGGAATTTCTCGACGTGCTCAAGTTGCGGGCCGCGCCCGCCGCCAAGGACGTACTCGACGCCATCGAGGTGCTGCGCAGCATGAACAGCGACAACGCCCGCAAGGTGCCCACCGACGCGCCGACCGAGTTCATCAAGCCGCGCTGGCAGAAGCTGGTGATGACCGACACCGGCATCGACCGGCGCTACTACGAACTGTGCGCGCTGTCGGAGCTGAAGAACGCGCTGCGCTCCGGCGACATCTGGGTGCAAGGCTCGCGCCAGTTCAAGGACTTCGAGGACTACCTGGTGCCGCCCGCGAAATTCGCCAGCCTCAAGCAGGCCAGCGAATTGCCGCTGGCCGTGGCCACCGATTGCGACCAGTACCTGCATGACCGGCTGACGCTGCTGGAAACGCAGCTCGCCACCGTCAACCGCATGGCGCTGGCCAACGAGCTGCCGGACGCCATCATCACGGAGTCGGGCCTGAAGATCACGCCGCTCGATGCGGCGGTGCCCGATACCGCACAGGCCCTGATCGACCAGACGGCGATGATCCTACCGCACGTCAAGATCACCGAATTGCTGCTGGAGGTAGACGAATGGACGGGCTTCACCCGGCACTTCGCCCACCTGAAGTCAGGCGACCTGGCCAAGGACAAAAACCTGTTGCTGACCACGATCCTCGCCGACGCGATCAACCTGGGCCTGACCAAGATGGCGGAATCGTGCCCCGGCACGACCTACGCCAAGCTGGCCTGGCTGCAAGCCTGGCACATCCGCGACGAAACCTACGGGGCGGCACTGGCCGAGCTGGTCAACGCGCAGTTCCGACATCCCTTCGCCGAGCATTGGGGCGACGGCACCACGTCATCGTCGGACGGCCAGAACTTCCGCACCGGCAGCAAGGCCGAGAGCACCGGCCACATCAATCCGAAATACGGCAGCAGCCCAGGGCGGACGTTCTACACCCATATCTCCGACCAGTACGCGCCGTTCCACACCAAGGTCGTGAACGTCGGCGTGCGCGACTCGACCTACGTGCTCGACGGCCTGCTGTATCACGAATCCGACCTGCGGATCGAGGAGCACTACACCGACACGGCAGGGTTCACGGACCACGTCTTCGCGTTGATGCACCTGCTGGGCTTCCGCTTCGCCCCGCGCATTCGTGACCTGGGCGACACCAAGCTCTACATCCCGAAGGGCGATGCCACCTACGAGGCGTTGAAACCGATGATCGGCGGCACGCTCAACATCAAGCACGTCCGCGCCCATTGGGATGAAATCCTGCGGATGGCCACCTCGATCAAGCAGGGCACGGCGACGGCCTCGCTGATGCTCAGGAAGCTTGGCAGCTACCCGCGCCAGAACGGCCTGGCCGTCGCCCTGCGTGAGCTGGGACGCATCGAGCGCACACTGTTCATCCTGGACTGGCTGCAAAGCGTCGAGCTGCGCCGCCGCGTGCATGCCGGGCTGAACAAAGGCGAGGCGCGCAACGCGCTGGCCCGCGCCGTGTTCTTCAACCGCCTGGGGGAAATCCGCGACCGCAGCTTCGAGCAGCAGCGCTACCGGGCCAGCGGCCTCAACCTGGTGACGGCGGCCATCGTGCTATGGAACACGGTCTATCTGGAGCGGGCCGCGAACGCCTTGCGTGGCCACGGTCAAGCCGTCGATGACGGCCTGTTGCAGTACCTGTCGCCGCTCGGCTGGGAGCACATCAACCTGACCGGCGATTACCTCTGGCGCAGCAGCGCCAAGATCGGCGCGGGCAAGTTCAGGCCGCTACGGCCGCTGCAACCGGCTTAGCGTGCTTTATTTTCCGTTTTCTGAGACGACCCCTATTTGTATTCTTCAGAAGAAAGGAAATTTCACGACAGCCCTTTACACATCCCTCAATACCAGGAGGTGAGCACGATCAGGATACCTGCCATTCAGAGAGTTTCAGATTAACTGATGCGTTGAGAATATTTGTCCTATTGCTCAGGTTGTAATGAGATCCGGTTCAACTCCACCATGACCGACGGTAGGACATGGGCCTGAAAAACCTCTCTACATGCTGACAGGTTGCCCGTCACTAGAAATTCCACCGGTGTAACCAGTTTGTCCTCTTCCGAAAATCCACAGGTCAGAGCCGACTTCCTTACCAGCAGTGCATTCGTATCGATGTATTCCTGAACTAAAAGAGCTTCATTGTCCCAGTCTTCGTCACTCACCGCTGCATTGACCCAGCCCTGCGATTTAAGCTGTTCAATTGCGTACGTCAGCCGGTACAAATCCGACTTTGCAGACACAGGTCCGGCACACGAAGACCAGAGATATTCCAGACGACTGAATAAGCTTGCGGCAAGACCTTTCTGGCGCCCCAGCACCACCAGACTCTCAATATCGGATGCGATTGAACGCGTAAACCGTTTTTGCTTATACGCCACCGTTAACCAGCGCAGTAAAAATGCGTGCGTGCTGAGTGGCGACAACGCATGACCATCCTGCTGCGCGGTACGTAAGGCGACAAGCGCACACCATGCAAAATGTTCCAGTGCCGTGACGGTTTGTTCCGGGGGAGGATATCGTGGGTTTTCTTCATTCAGGAATTATATCGGCGCAGCAGAGATCGGGGAAGTCCGGGATAAGGTGCGTATTTTCAGACCTGAATTAACTGTCATCTCCTTTGTTTACAGAGACCATTACTTTCACGGACAAACCACACCCGTTCTGGCTGTCATCACGGGAGATACCATTTCATTCACCCTGGTCTGTAGCTGACTGAATGGCTGTGAAAATGAACATCTTTCTGTGCGACTGATAATGAAAGACGCCATACTGGTGACGTTGCTATCAGTACCCGTCACAGTGCGCCATGCCTCTCTGAGTATCACGCTCATCTCCTGCTGTACGACCTCATCGCGCCAGGCCCCCAGCGTATCAAGATTCATCAGCAGCGCCATTTTACACTCTGGTGCACTGACAGACTCCCACAGCCAGCGCAGTACTGTGGGAGGTGAATGATGGCGTGCCTGCTGACACTGGCGCGAATATTGGCCGGTCCGCTGCCAGACTTCGGTGTGAAAACGCAAAATCAATGACCGGTAATCGCTCATGGTTTCACGATACGGCAATTTCAGCGTAAAGCTGAATGCCACCAGTCGCGGGTAATGGTCAACAGCCTGCTGCAGAAAAGCACATGTATTCGCTACATCTGTAGCATTACTAGCGGTTGTAGCGGGTAAATAATGATTCATATGAGAGACTCTCAACGTTGCGCCAGCAAGGATCAGAGGATTGATTTATAGCGGCACAGAAGGTTTAATCGATGGGTTATTGTGGGTCAGAAGTGGCTCCGCACCAGAGCGATCACGACAAGCAAAATACTCGCTCACTCGCTTTTGGTGCCCGATTTGCTTTATCCTGCTGAAGATAGAATCCAGATTAGCCGTGTGGGCAATAACAATGAATAACGTTAATAACTACCCTGTTGAAGCTTTTCCGCCCGTTTTACGTGACGCGATAACGGCGTTTCATGAAGACACCCTGATCCCTGTCGAAATGATTGGCAGCACAGTCCTGGCCGCTGTCGCCCTAGCTCGGCAACCGCTGATCGATGTTGCTTCCCCCTTCGGTAATAAGAAGCCAGAACCCTGCTCATTGTATTTTCTGACATTGGCGAAATCAGGAGAAGGGAAGAGCCCGGTGCGCGAATGTATGATGGAGCCCTTCGAGACTTTTGCAGCAGAGATGCATGCCGAATATGAAGCACTCTTTGATGCTTATAAAAAAGACCATGCTATCTGGTCCTCGAAGGAAAAAGCGTTAAACCGCAATTTTCAGAAAGCCTCTAAACATGGTGGAGACAGTGACGTTGAAGAATTATTGCTTCGCGAACACCAGGCTGCAGAGCCGACAAAACCCAGGGCATTTGAAATGTTCTATGAAGATGCCACGCCCGAAGGGATTATTCAGGGATTAAAAGAATATCCCTATGCCGGTGTATTCGCTGATGAAGCCATTACCTTCTTTACCGGCCACCTGAAAAACAACCTTGGCCTGCTGAACAAAATATGGAAAAACGAACCACTGTCACTTTCCCGAAAGAAAGAAGGCAGTATACGGCTCAATGCTTACCTGACCTTTTTACTTATGGTGCAACCTGAAATATTTGAAGAGTATTTAGAGAAAAATGGCAAGCGCGCTGTTTCAAGTGGTTTTCTGGCACGATTTCTTTTTACGAACACCGCGAGCACTATCGGGCAACGACGAATAAACCTGAATCAGGAAAAATCCAGAAACGCCCTTGATGCTTTGTTTACCCGATTTAACCATTTCCTCCAGAAACAAAAAGAACGGTTTTATGATGACACAATTCAGAAGCAAACTTTAGCGTTGTCGGATAACGCAAAAATGCTATTTGAAGAAAGGATAAACCAGTATCAATTAAGTATTGGTGAAAATCAACCACGGGAACATATTGCAGAGTTTGTATCTAAAGCAGGCAGCCATGCAATACGCATTGCCGCTTTATTTAGCTTCAGCTCAATAGAAGGCATCCCTGAAAGTACTCTGAGGGATGCCTTCACGATTACTGAATGGCACATTAATCAGGCCGACAAGTATTTTTACATACTGAGCGAGCAGTATCAGTTACAGCAAGATGTGTATGAGTTGTTTGACTGGATAAAAAACAGATTTAACAATCCCAAAGGAACAATGAAAGTTGCCACCAGTTATTACGGAGGCTTTCAGGATGTAAACCTGAAGCAGTGGCAGCCATTTTTAAGAAATGAACTTGAGACTCACGGCCCCGCTAGATTGAGAAAAGCTGAACGTTTAATACCGGTACTGAATCAACTCATTCAACTGGGACTGATTGTCACAATATGCTACCCACCACAACGTGCGCTTTATATCTCGATGGCAGGTACCGATGCGTATGGTAATATAGTTGCCCTGAATAATTTTTTCCCTCAATACAACCTTGTGGGCTACAGAAATAATGCCACTCAACCACTGAGTGGATACGATTCCAACAGACTGCAATGGCAATAATTGTTATCGAAATGTTTTACAAAACATTAGTGTCGTATGTGGAGTTCATCTGTCCGGTGGGATTCTGCTGATAGCCAGAAGTCAGCCAAGAAAAGAGATGAGAGTTTTCATTACAGCCTGCCAAAGCTGCTAAAATTTTCTTTTTTAGCAGATTTAGCGGCGCTCTTATAAAAAAATGCACATCATGCGTACAGAATTCACACAATAGTAAACCACAACGCATTACGTCAACGTTGGCTTCAGTGACTGTTATACCACGCCAGATTGCTATGAAATTATTACAAGGAATCGTGAGGAACCACTGGTTAGTTAAGTGCTTTTTATCTACAGTATTGGACCGGTGATTATTTAACTCACTATCACCGCTGAGTTAACATGCTCCGTCATTTATTCTCGAAATTCAGTTTAGTTTATTCCAAAAAGCTGTAAACGAGAGACCTGCAAGGTGCACATAAAACATTCGCACAGGCTCTCATTATAAATACACAAGAATAATTAGCGCATGCCTATCTGTAATATTTAAACAACCCAGATAACAAACAGGGTTACATAAATATTTAAGATCCACAGGAGAGTTTATGGGGGGTATACGGCTCGCACATCAGGATGCATTATGCACGGGACTCAGCAATACGTTTCTGAACCCATTCCTCAACCTCACTTTTAAGCCAGCGCGAACTACGCCCCAGCTTAATCGGCTTTGGGAATAAACCTTCCTGAATCAACTTGTAAAACCATTTATCGCTGCACCCGGTAAATTCCGTAATGAATGCCATATCGACCATTTTATCACTGAGCAGGCTGCGGGTTGTTATATCTGTCATGACGATTTCTCTCTGTCTTAAGGAAATGAAAGACAGGAGCACTAGGAATGATTGATTTATCGTTAACCTGGTACTCCGCCATAACATTCCTTTCGCCAGTAGAAAAATACTTATGACCTAATCAGTACTGACTGCAGCCAAAGTTACGCTGGCTGTCTGAATTATCTTTGCTGTAGTCCTTGGCCAGATAGTTAAGCCTGTCAGTGACATTTGATAACTGGGCAGTAAAGCCATTATGGTTTTTACTCAGGTGGTAGTAACAACTGGCAGGAAACTCTACTAGGGGGTAATATTGCTGATGATTAACCACAGTATTCAGTCCCAGCGCCCGTACCCAGGCCTCCATAATCATCATGGCCAGATTGTGAGTGTATTCTCCATCCGTACTGGTATAGCTTCCTGGATAGGCATACGCTTCTCGATTAAAGAGCAGGGCCACGTGATAATGCTTTTTACCGTACTCATTAAACTCCCTTGCCCAGATATGACGAACATGACAGGAATGAACTCGTTTACCTGCATTACATTTTTTCAGTAAATCAGCTTCAATCTGTGCTTTAAGGGAAACAACGAAACGGGTGACTATTCCTGAGTCAGACTTATATGAACCGGTTTCAATCTCAGGCAAACGAAGGTCTACCCTCAGGACCATTACACGCGGATACTCATTCAGGGCTTTAGTGATAGTCTCCTGAATACGCTTAACATAGTTCTGGTTCAATGTACCGTAGCTGTCGGTATTAATGCTCATTATGAAAGACCTTGTGTTAGTGAGTTTGTTCAATAGGATATACACCGTCAGTAATAAATTACTTTCTGTTCTGCAGAGTAATACCAGGAAGTGATTAAGTGCGAATGTGTGTTACTGGTACCACGACAGGTATAGTTTTGTTGATTGATCATATTTATTGAATTGGTTTGTTATCTGGAATTGCTTATATAACCGTTACTCTGTCTGATACACTTATTGATATAATCATACAAACACCAACGAGTGTATCTATATTAATATATTACCAACCCGACAAGCATTAACGTATTTTTATAAGAAAATACAATAGAAGAAGGAAACACTTAAAAACCGTATTTTCACATCAGATAACTGCTTGTTTTTACTCTCAAGTTAGCACTCCTGTCACATATAATAGCCAGCATAATAACGGGTCTATTGAACCTGCTCTGTCATACCCTAAACTGTCCTTTCAACAGGAACAGTTCACCTCCCTAAAAAATTACATTCAAAAAAATTTCAGACCTATATTACCAGGGTGAGAACGGCAGCAGAAATGCTGCCATTTTATTATTTCACTCACGGAGGTTAATGTGTCCGATAAAACCGAACAGGGTCTTGATACCCTGAAGCAACAGCTGTCTCTCCTGCCCGAAACACTCTCCCGCACAATACTGAACCGCATCCGCCAGCATATCCATTATGAGCCAGTCATCGGCATCATGGGTAAAACAGGGAGTGGCAAAAGTTCGCTCTGCAATGCCCTCTTTCAGCAGCCCCTTAGTCCGGTCAGCGATGTCCAGGGTTGTACCCGCGAACCGCTTCGCTTCACGCTCGATATCGGCGGGCGCCGCATGACGCTGGTCGATTTGCCCGGTGCAGGCGAATCTCTGGACTATGACCGTGAATACCGGCAGCTGTATAAAGAGCAGCTACCGACGCTGGATCTTATTCTCTGGGTGATGAAAGCGGATGACCGGGCCTGCGCGACCGATGAAGCATTTCACCGGTTCCTGCTCAAGTGCGGTGTCTCACCAGGCAGCATTGTCTTCGTCATTAACCAGGCCGACAAGGCGGAACCCTCGCTGGAATGGGACAGAGAAGCGCGTCAGCCCTCCACCGGCCAGTTGCTGACGCTGACCGCCCGAAGCGCAGCCATCTCACGGCAGTTTTCCTGTCCTTATCCGGTGCACGCAGTGTCAGCAAAAACCGGCTACAACCTGGCCCGTCTGGTTGAAACCATGATATTTGCCCTGCCACCGGAAGCCAGCAGCGGCGTGTTTCGTCAGGTCAGGGAAGAGCACCGATCTGCGGAGGCAGAGAGTACCGCCCGACAGGATTTTGGCGATCTGCTGGGTGAGCTGTTCAGCCGGATAGTGGATGCCATTCCGCTGCCAAAGCCGGTCCGTGAAGCGCTGGGAACAATCCGCGACGGCATTGTGAATGCTGCTTCTGCGCTGTGGCACTTACTTTTTTGAGGAGGTGGAAAATGATACTCAGGAAGCTGACACGGCTCCTGTTGCGCATGCTGCTGCGCTATATCCGGAGACAGATTGTAACCCGGATCCTGGATTACTGCCGGCGCGCAGGCTGGCCAGAGAAAGAGATCCAAAGCGTACGTTGTGCCCTCGTCATTCTGTTTCGCCTCTTACTGCGTTTGCTCAGATCGAGATTAATAAAACGCCATACTACAGCCACCTTCAGCCCTGACAACGCGTCCTGCTGACCGGCTTTATGACAGGGTATGACCACCTGCAGCTCACTCACTGAACAATGTGAAATTATCCACGTATATTCAGTCAGTTAACGTGGGAAAAAAATTTCATCTTTTCTGCCGCTCGCTCTCATCACTGGTCATAACCTGTCCACCCTATCCTGCATAATAACCGCATGAGTTATCTCAGTATTTTCCATTCACGGAGGGTATATGCGCGCGACGGACTCTGCGTACCGACACGACAGGCTGGCCCTCAGGCTGTCAGTTATTATCAGCCGGCTTCTTGCCGGTGAATCTCTTTCACTGAAAGCGCTGTCCGGTGAATTTGGCGTATCTGAACGCACCCTGCGCCGGGATTTTTCTCAGCGTCTGCTTCATCTGGATCTGACCGGCGATAACGGCTGCTGGCGGTTACGGACAAATCCGATGCGTGATCATACTCCTGGTGCGCTGGCGTTTGCCCGCAACACCGGAATAGCCCGCCTCATTCCCTCACAGAGCCGTCAGTTAATGCAGCTGTTGATGGATGAAAACGGCACATCGCCGTGTCTGATAGGTCATGTACATCAGCCTGCGGGGATCCTCCCGGACTGCTTTCAGCGGCTTGCTGAGGCGATTTACCACCACCGGATGGTCAGCCTGCTGGTTAAGGGCATCCGTCACGACCACCTCGAGCCCTACCGGCTGATTTTCTCACAGGCATGCTGGTTTCTAGTGGCCTGCCGGCAGGGAGCCATTCACGTTTTCTCGCTTCACGAGATTATCTCCGTCTCGCTTTCAGAGCAGCATTTCAGACATCGCAACGAGACTAATGCACTAATCGCCATGGAGGACTTTATCAACGCTCTTCCGCATTTTCACTTTATCAGCAACGTCATTCATACCTTCCGGGAGCATTCTCCCGAACCTCACACCAGACCAAAAGGAGTTAAAACATGAAACACGGTAAAGCCCGGTTGCTGAGCGCAGGAATGATGCTGGCATCGCTTTCGGCCGTAAATGCCGCTACACCCGACGCACTTATACAGGCACACCACCAGCGCTGCGGCAAACCCGTCTTCTATGCGCAGACCGCTAACCATAAAAAGGAGGTTGAAATTTGCATCATCTCCCCGTCGGTATCGTACTCATTCGGTAAGACCGGCGCAGAACATAAGGAAATGGACATTACCGTACCGGCAAACACCACCACGTATGCATACCAGAGCAATCAGGTAATCAGTCTGCAGGAATTCACGGTCCGGAACGGTAATACCTCATACCAGGTATCTGCCGGGACAAACGATGAAGGCAGACCGTTCGCGTCCCTGGACGTTTACAAGGGAACACCTGAGACGGGTAAGCATCTGGCGGAAATCCGGCTCGACCCGGATACGGTGGTGAACAACATCAGCCATGCACTTGAACAGGAAGGCGTGGCGCAATCAGACAACCTCTGAGCAGAGGCGTTTTAACGAATGGACTATTCACACAATGATTAACAGGCAATTAAAAATGACGATGGCTTCCAGGAGCGTATTACTGGCCGTCACGCTGCTGTCAGCGCTGGCCCTGAGCGGCTGTGGTGACAAAAACGAACGTGAGTTTATCCGGGGCTGTAAGTCCGGTGGCGGGACAACCGCGGTCTGCGGCTGTATCTGGGAAGAGCTGAAGACGAAATATACCCACGGAGAACTGGAGAAAATGAACCAGCAGTACGGCTATGTACCCTCGCGTTTTATGGACAACATGCTGAGCGCCGCTAAGCAGTGCAGAAAATAAGGACTGAACAGAATGCCGCTAGTTATTAAATATTTCGCAATTGCCTTCGGCATCGCGCTTGTTGTCGTCCTGTTTAACGTATTCGGGAACACGGGCGAAATCCGCAGTTTCGGGCAGGGGATGGGGTATCTGTTCTGGATGACGCTCGGTCCCGGTGCCGGTATGACCATCGGCGCGTTCCTGCGCCAGTGGCTGATGCCGGACAGCATCTATACCACTGGCGGAATGGGCGGCCTGTTAAAACCCCGGCTGTTCTGGCTTGCGGGTCCTCAGTGTATCGGCTGGCTGGCCGGTCTGATGACGGTGGGTAAACAGCTGATGTAGTGCCTTACTCGAAGAAATTCACCCCTACACCATACAAGAATGGCAATAAATTTAAATATCTTTCAGAAAGGAAAGACCCTCATGTTTAAACATGTACTGACTGCCACGCTGCTCATCATAAGCGCCTCTGCCCTGGCTGACACTGCGCCTCTGTCCGTGAATTCACAGGGAACGTATCTGATTAATAATCCGAATCTCCCCGTCTGGCAGCTCACCCTGACCAGCCTGGAAAACGACATCACCATTAAGTCACTCACGCTCAACCGGGGCATCTGCCTGATTTCCATCGCAGGCCGGGGTAAGAATATGAACAAACGTCTGGGCTACGGGCAGACGTTCTCTTTCACCACACCGAGTAACAGTAACTTCACCCAGTGTCGCCCACTGGAGCTGACAGTCCAGACCAGCAAGGGACCATACACCTTTAACTGGCAGTAAGGGCAACCGCTTTTTCTGCACTCAATATCTGAAGCCATTATCTGATAAGGAAATTATCCCATGACCGACATCATTACCCTAAGCCAGCGGCTGAATACCCGTACGCTGCATTTTGTCCTGCTCAGCATGGCCACCTGCGGCGTCTGGCCGCTGCTCTGGCTCTACAAAAAGCAGGATATCATCAGCGAAACTACGGGTTATCCGTTTTACGGCAATTTGTTTGTTATATGGCTCACCGTCTGTTTCGGGCTCAGCCGCCAGCTGGGTGCTATGGCAGCGCCTGACCCGTACGGCTATGACTCAACCGGCGATATCCTGCTGGCCATCAGCGGGCTGCTCTCAGTGGCCAGTGGAGTGATGTATGTGGTCTGGGCCTTTAAGGCGAGAACGGCTCTGCGTCACTATGCGCTGAACACGTTTCGCTTTGACCTGAAGATGAACGCCTTTTATACCGTGCTGTTTAACGTCTTCTACATCACGTACTGCATCAATGACATGCAGCAGGCGCTGGCGAAGCACCAGATTATTCACGGCACTCCCGCAACATCGAATGAACCCGCTCCGGCCAGGGCAGAACAGACGAACCCGTCCTGACGACTGCCACAACACAGGTATTACACACCACCGACACCCTGCTCATCCGAGCGGGGCGTTTTCTTTTGTCTCTCAGAAAGGAAATTTCCATGCGCTTAGCCAGCCGTTTTGGCGCTGCCAGCCTCGTGCGCCGCGACCGTCCGTTAACCCGCGATGAACTGGCGCACTATGTGCCCAGCGTCTTCAGCGAAGAAAAACATGCATCCCGCAGCGAGCGTTACACGTACATCCCGACCATCACCCTGCTGGATAACCTGCAGCGGGAAGGCTTCCAGCCGTTCTTTGCCTGCCAGACACGCGTGCGCGACCTGAATAAACGCGACCACACAAAGCACATGCTGCGCCTCAGGCGTGAGGGGCAAATCACCGGCAAACAGGTCCCCGAAATCATCCTGCTTAACAGTCACGACGGCTCCAGCTCCTACCAGATGCTGCCGGGGTTGTTTCGCTTTGTCTGCCAGAACGGGCTTGTCTGCGGCGAAACCTTTGGTGAGGTGCGCGTGCCGCATAAGGGCAATGTGGTGGAGAAAGTCATTGAAGGGGCTTATGAGGTGCTGGGGATATTTGACAGGGTTGAAGAAAAACGGGATGTCATGCAGTCGCTTTTACTTCCCCCACCGGCACAGCAGGCTTTTGCAAAAGCCGCGCTGACGTACCGCTTTGGTGAAGAGCACCAGCCGGTGACGGCATCCCAGATACTGACGCCCCGACGCTATGAAGACCGTCAGGACGACCTGTGGTCAGTTTTCAATCGTTGCCAGGAGAACCTGCTGAAAGGGGGACTGCCTGGACGGACCGCCAAAGGCAAACGCAGTCAGACGCGCGCAGTTAAAGGCATAGACGGCGACGTTAAGCTCAACCGGGCGCTCTGGGTAATGGCGGAAGAACTGCAGCAGGCGCTGAGCTGATGCCACCGCTGCCCGATAACGCCCGCCAGCCCCCCTCTTATCCGCACTCCCTGGAGAACAATCCCTGCTGCCGCTCCATCTCCGATGACGACCTCTGCGCATGGTGTTCGCATCTTCTTTATCGTCCCGGTGAACTCAGCCTGTGCAGCTTAAGCATCACTGAAGGTCACTGGCCCTCCCGCTGTGATGAGGATGGCTATGCGCAGTCCTGCCCGTCACTCCGGCTTAACCAACATCCCCAACCCGATAAATAAACAAGGAAAAACTAACATGACCGATATTATTAACCTTAACAATACCCTCCCGTTACAACCACAACCTGCCGGTATCTGTTCTTCACCCTCGCTGACCGCCACCCTCGTGCAGGACGAGCAGCGCGTGGGGTTCTGGCCGCAGCACTTCGGCAGCATACCGCAGTGGATAATCCTCGAACCGACCGTCTTCGCCTGGATGGACCGCTTCTGTGCAGACTACAACGGCGGCATCTGGCAGTTTTACACACTGAGTAACGGCGGTGCGTTTATGGCCCCGGAATCGGAGAACAATGAACCCAGGACGCTGTTCAATACCCTGAACGGTAACGGCGGTGAACTCAGCGCTGAAGCCGCTGGGATTGCGGTTTGCCTTATCTCCTACAGCCACCACGCGTGCCGTACCGAATGCGATGCCATGACGGCGCACTACTACCGACTGCGGGACTACGCGCTCAGCCACGCGGAATGCAACGCCATCATGCACATCATCGACTGAGGTCAGCCGCGATGGAACAACAGTTACCGTTGTTTGCCCGTGAATTAGCCCCTGCCGACCAGCAGACGGTCAGGGAAGCCTTAACCCTGCTGGAGTGTCAGCTACGTGAACCCGGCGCGTCATTTACTTCCAGCCATGCTGTCCGCGACTGGCTTCGTCTGCAGCTCGCCTCACTGGAGCGGGAAGAGTTTACCGTACTCTTTCTCGATAACCAGCATCGACTGATAGCCCATGAAACGCTCTTCACCGGTACCATCAACCATACACAGGTCCATCCCCGTGAAGTGGTGAAATCAGGTCTGAAGCATAACTGCGCCGCTGTCATTGTCGCTCATTGCCATCCGTCAGGACTTGCTGACCCCAGCAATGCAGATCGGCAGGTCACTATACGTATTCAGCAGGCGCTGGAACTGGTGGATATCCGTCTGCTGGATCACCTGGTGGTCGGCGGTATGGAAATCACCTCGTTTGCCGAGAAAGGCTGGCTGTAGCACAACAGGAAAATAACCCGATGAAAATTATCAGTAAACGTCAGGCAATGGCGATATACCGCCAGCACCCTAAGTCCCGACTGTTTCGCTTCTGTACCGGGAAATACACGTGGTCCGGCAGCGTCTGCCACTACGCCGGTCGGGAAGTGCAGGATATCAGCGGTGTACTCGCGGTCTTCGCAGAACGTCGTCAGGACCGCAACGGCCCCTATGTCGTATTACGCAGCGTCACGCTGAATTAACACACGTTTAAGGAAGGCTAAAATTGTCGAATAAAATACCGGCAGCAAACCACGATATCGCTGAACCCTGGTGGGGGCTTAAACGCAGTATCACGCCCTGTTTTGGCGCTCGCCTGGTGCAGGAGAACAACCGGCTGCACTATCTCGCTGACCGTGCCAGTATCACCGGACAGTTCAGCGACGCGGATTTACGCCATCTTGACCAGGCATTCCCGCTGCTGTTGAAACAACTTGAACTGATGCTCACAAGTGATGAACTCACTCCACGCCATCAGCACTGTGTCACGTTATACGCAAAAGGGCTGACCTGCGAGGCGGACAGCCTCGGCTCGCATGGATACGTGTACGTGGCGATTTACCCAACACCATCTGAAGCAACCGCGTAAACCTTCGCACTACTTTCCCTCGTTTTAACCCATCAACAAAGAGATCCCACTATGCAAACCCAACCACTATCCTCCACGCAGGAGGCTTCGTCACGTCCGACGCCCGTTGAAATCTGGCAGCAACTTCTTATATATCTGCTGGAAAGACATTACGGCCTTTTGCTTCAAGACACACAGTTTGGTGATGGCAATGTGATTCAGCAGCATATTGATGCCGGGATTTCACTGGCAGATGCACTCAATTTTCTCGTTGAAAAATCTGAGCTGGTACGAATTGATCTCCCCGGTTTCTCCATTCAGCATCAGTCTCAGTTCATCAGCGCTATTGACATACTCCGGGCCAGAAAGGTCACCGGCCTGATGCAACGTACCGGCTATAAAGCAGTGACTTGCGCCATCAGTGGACGCTCTTCCGGGGGGCAGCAATGAGACTGTCCCTCACAGTAGAAGCCGACACCATTAACGTTTTGGCCCTGAATTCGGGCCGGATCGCCGTGGATATTGACGGTATTGAACTGGCCGACCTGATTAATGTGGTCTGCGATAACGGATATTTACTTCGCGTTGCTGACGAGCCAGGAAGACTGATTGTTGAAGATCCACTTTCGCCTGTCGCCCGCGTTAACGGCATTCAGTGCAGCACCGCACATATCACGGAGGAAGACAATGCTCTGCTGTTTACTCTTTCACACCAGTATGAAGACTTTGGTGAGTCTGAATGGATTTCGTACACCGGTTCGGGTTATCTGCTCAACCTGGGCGCGTGGTCGTTTCCGGTATTACGCCTCAAACGTCTCGGTCTGTCGAAAGCCTGTCGTCGCCTGGTGGTGACGCTTATCCGTCGCTATTCCGCTGGCATCATTCATCTGGATGCCTTTGGCGAAGTACTGCCGGGCTTCGCTACGTTTGACTGGTAGCGCAACCTCAATCTCCATAAGGTTTTCACATGCCGGAATTAACCACCGAAGCGGCTCTCAACATTCTGATCGACTGGCTGCAGGACAACATCGATTGTGGCAGCGAGATTATCTTCGACAACGACGAAGACAACACCGATTCAGCAAAGTTGTTGCCCCGAGTTGAACAGGCATTACAGAACGTTCGCGATCTCCACCATCTTCAGCTTTTGCAACAGGCCAGTACAGATTGACCACCGAACCGTACTCATCACTTACTCATAAGCGCCAGCCCTCACCGGCTGGCATTTTGCTTTATATAAGGAAAAAATAATGACCGGACAGGCTACTACTGAACCCGACGTCTTAACCAGGCACACTGACGTCATTTGCTCGACCAGTATCGAACGTATTGTCACCGGACGTAACGCTGCGCTGGCGCAAATTGAAGCGCTGATCCAGCAACTTAATGATATCTCGTCGCTGACCCGCAGTATCGGCGGTAAAACGGCCCTGGACTGGGCCATGAAGCAGGATTTTCGCTGCGGCTGCTGGCTGATGGAGAAACCAGAAACGGCAATGAAGGCTATCACCCGCAGTCTCGATCGCGGCATATGGCGGGATCTGATGAAAAAGTCCGGGATGCTGTCGCTCATGGACGCTCAGGCCCGTGATGAATGGTACCGAAACCTTGAAGGGGACGACATTCCTGTTGTAAGCGAAGCGAATGTTCTCAGTACCTTTGAGCTACTGCATCAGAGCAAGGGTGAGGTATTTGAACGTGGCGTCATCAACGTATTTAAAAGCTTATCGTGGGATTTTAAGACGAACTCACCCTGTAAATTTGGCAGGAAAATCATCGTCACGGGGCTGGTCAAATGTGACCGGTGGGGATTTGGTCTGAACTGGGGGTGGCAGCGTGACAGGCTGGCTGACCTGGAGCGTATGCTGATGCTCCTCGACGGCCAACCCTTTCCCGACAACCGCGCCGATGTTACCCGTCGTCTCGGCGATCATATCCATGAAAACAGGCACAGCAATCGTTATGAGGATGAGATGTTTGCGATCAAATATTTTCAGAAGGGTACTGCGCATATCAGCTTCAAAAGGCCAGAACTGCTTGATAAAATGAACGACATTGTAGCGAAGCATTTTCCTTCGATGTTACCCGCTCGTTCCTGAGTTTGAATCCCCCGATCCAGCACCAAAAAGGACAGAGGGTACAATTGAGGGTACAAAAACAATCAAACCAAAAATAAATCATAAAATTTAATAAATTAACTCAATACATCGATTCCGAGTCCGGCACCACATTCAGAGAAACCAGCCTAACAGCTGGTTTTTTGCTTTCTGACGTTTAGACTCTTCATCGAACACGTTCGATTATTCGCTCTGCAAGCAGCGCTCACCCCTGCGGGGCCATCGCCAGCGACGTTCAATCCCGCTGCGCGGGTTGTCCGAGTCCGGGCACCCTATTTAGAGAAACCAGCCTAACAGCTGGTTTTTTGCTTTCTGACGTTTGGACTCTTCATCGAACACGTTCGATTATTCGCTCTGCAAGCAGCGCTCACCCCTGCGGGGCCGTCGCCAGCGACGTTCAATCCCGCTGCGCGGGTTGTCCGAGTCCGGGCACCCTATTTAGAGAAACCAGCCTAACAGCTGGTTTTTTGCTTTCTGACGTTTGG
>NZ_CABHWW010000035.1 GCF_902170305.1 Yersinia alsatica
ATGATCCGCACCGCTAATACAGGACACGCTACTAAGCAACACTCTTTAGTTCATAGTTTTCTGGACTGATATAGCCCAGAGCACTGTGCCTTCTTGTTCGATTGTAATCAACCTCGATGTATTCAAACACAGCCCGACGCATTGTTTCTCGATTCATGATTGGCTCGTATTGCACCGCTTCAACCTTCAACGAGTGGAAGAAGCTTTCGGCGCAAGCATTATCCCAACAATTCCCTTTACGGCTCATGCTTATCTTCAAACCATGCGCCAAAGCTAGGTTTCGATAAGCGTGTGAGCAGTACTGGCTGCCTCTATCGCTGTGAACGATGACTCCTGTGGGCATGCCGCGACGAAACAGTGCCATACGGAGCGCATTACAGGTTAAGTCAGCTGTCATTCGGGGGCTCATCGCCCACCCTACGACAGCGCGTGAGTAAAGGTCGATGATAACGGCCAAGTACAGCCAGCCCTCGCTGGTCATTAGGTAGGTGATGTCGCCCACCCATTTTTCATTGGGCGCCGCAGCGGTAAAGTCTCTCCCAAGCAGGTTTGGCGCTACAGGAAGGCGATGGTCGCTGTTAGTCGTCACTTTGAATTTGCGGGCTGCTTTGGGCACGAGCTGTTGCCGTCTCATGCTATCAGCAATGGTTTTTACATTGGCTCTCTCGCCGTCATCTGCCAGTTCGGCCTGAATGCGTCGGGCACCATCGCGCTGTTTGCTGGCGTCAAATGCGGCCTTGATTTTCCTATCCCTGTCATCACGTTTCAGTTGTCGTTTACCAAGCTCGGAGCTGGCGTTACGCCATGCATAATACCCACTACGCGAGACCTTGAGCACAACAGTCATACGCTTTACCGAGAAGCGATGCTGGTGCTCAAGCATGAATGCAAACCGGTTCACTTTTGATTCTTCGCGAAGTAGGTAGCCGCCTTTTTTAGAATGGCGAGGTCCTCTGCTTGCTCTGCGAGCTGGCGTTTGAGTCGCGCCACTTCGGCCGTGAGCTCAGCTTCGCGCTGACTGGTGTTCGTATTCTTCTCTGCGGCATTACGCCAGTTGTAGAGTTGGGAGTCGTATATACCCAGCTTTTTAGCGGCGGCGCTTACCCCTTTGATTTTTGCTAGCTTAAGGGCTTCAGCTTTGTACTCAGATGTATAGGTTTGTCGTTTGGTCTTTGATGTCATTGTTCACCTCGTTAAACGATTTTACTCGCTTAGCGTGGTGTCCAAAACTATCGGGGCGGATCACT
>NZ_CABHWW010000036.1 GCF_902170305.1 Yersinia alsatica
CTATCAGACAATCTGTGTGGACACTGCGCAATGCGTATCGTTAGGTAAGGAGGTGATCCAACCGCAGGTTCCCCTACGGTTACCTTGTTACGACTTCACCCCAGTCATGAATCACAAAGTGGTAAGCGCCCTCCCGAAGGTTAAGCTACCTACTTCTTTTGCAACCCACTCCCATGGTGTGACGGGCGGTGTGTACAAGGCCCGGGAACGTATTCACCGTAGCATTCTGATCTACGATTACTAGCGATTCCGACTTCATGGAGTCGAGTTGCAGACTCCAATCCGGACTACGACAGACTTTATGTGGTCCGCTTGCTCTCGCGAGTTCGCTTCACTTTGTATCTGCCATTGTAGCACGTGTGTAGCCCTACTCGTAAGGGCCATGATGACTTGACGTCATCCCCACCTTCCTCCGGTTTATCACCGGCAGTCTCCTTTGAGTTCCCACCATTACGTGCTGGCAACAAAGGATAAGGGTTGCGCTCGTTGCGGGACTTAACCCAACATTTCACAACACGAGCTGACGACAGCCATGCAGCACCTGTCTCACAGTTCCCGAAGGCACCGAAGCATCTCTGCTAAGTTCTGTGGATGTCAAGAGTAGGTAAGGTTCTTCGCGTTGCATCGAATTAAACCACATGCTCCACCGCTTGTGCGGGCCCCCGTCAATTCATTTGAGTTTTAACCTTGCGGCCGTACTCCCCAGGCGGTCGACTTAACGCGTTAGCTCCGGAAGCCACGCCTCAAGGGCACAACCTCCAAGTCGACATCGTTTACAGCGTGGACTACCAGGGTATCTAATCCTGTTTGCTCCCCACGCTTTCGCACCTGAGCGTCAGTCTTTGTCCAGGGGGCCGCCTTCGCCACCGGTATTCCTCCAGATCTCTACGCATTTCACCGCTACACCTGGAATTCTACCCCCCTCTACAAGACTCTAGCTTGCCAGTTTCAAATGCAGTTCCCACGTTAAGCGCGGGGATTTCACATCTGACTTAACAAACCGCCTGCGTGCGCTTTACGCCCAGTAATTCCGATTAACGCTTGCACCCTCCGTATTACCGCGGCTGCTGGCACGGAGTTAGCCGGTGCTTCTTCTGCGAGTAACGTCAATGATTGAGCGTATTAAACTCAACCCCTTCCTCCTCGCTGAAAGTGCTTTACAACCCGAAGGCCTTCTTCACACACGCGGCATGGCTGCATCAGGCTTGCGCCCATTGTGCAATATTCCCCACTGCTGCCTCCCGTAGGAGTCTGGACCGTGTCTCAGTTCCAGTGTGGCTGGTCATCCTCTCAGACCAGCTAGGGATCGTCGCCTAGGTGAGCCATTACCCCACCTACTAGCTAATCCCATCTGGGCACATCCGATGGCGTGAGGCCCGAAGGTCCCCCACTTTGCTCTTGCGAGGTCATGCGGTATTAGCTACCGTTTCCAGTAGTTATCCCCCTCCATCAGGCAGTTTCCCAGACATTACTCACCCGTCCGCCGCTCGCCGGCAAAGTAGCAAGCTACTTTCCGCTGCCGCTCGACTTGCATGTGTTAGGCCTGCCGCCAGCGTTCAATCTGAGCCATGATCAAACTCTTCAATTTAAGATTTGTTTGATTTGCTGCTAATAAAAGCAGCGATGCTCAAAGATTACTTTCTGCAAATATGCATTCGAACCGAAGTTCAAATGTGTACTGCTTTGGTCACTCTTCAAGACTTTGATATTGCTTCTGCCTGCCGAAACAGGCTTCGATATCGTCTTGCGAGTGCCCACACAGATTGTCTGATAAATTGTTAAAGAGC
>NZ_CABHWW010000037.1 GCF_902170305.1 Yersinia alsatica
CGCCAAACATCGCGGTTAATGACTCATCAACCCGCAACAAATTGAGGGTGAACTCAATGCGCCGGGCGCTGCCATCTTCAAAAAACAGCGCACCGGTCTGGCTCAGGCTCTCAATGACAAACATGCCGTAAATCATGCCACTACCCTCGACCAGCGGCCATGCTTTGCCTTGGTCAGCCATTGCCTCAAGGGTCAGCAAAGACAGACGGCCGCCGGTCAGCTCCGGCAGCAACACCCCGGACAGGGTGATTTTTTCATTATCGACGCCAAGATATTGCGCGGACGGGCGCAAGCCTACCCGGCTGTTGGTCGGCCAACGGTAATCAATGTTGCGCGCCATGCTTTGGTAAGGCGTGGTCTGGCGCATAAACACAAATAAGCCCAGCGATAACATCATGATTAATCACTCTCCATCTGACCGCGCTGGCGGGCGCGTTTAGTGCGTTCATTTTTGGCAAGGGCATCTGTCATCATGCGTTCGGCATCCTGTCGGCTCATGCCCGGCGGAATAGTTATGTTGATATCGTTGGTGGTCACACTGCTATCGACTATGGTGGTGCCGGTATTGGCGGTGACCGGCTGATAACCGCCATACAACACGCCGCCACTCGGTGAATAGCCCCCCGCGTAAGGGTTATCTTTCGGGACTTTATCGGCCAGCCCGTCTGATTTTGTATCAATGATCCCGAGCTTTTCCAGTACCCAGTCAATGCCACTGCGCAGGGTATTCAGTGCATTCATCGGCAGACTCAGCGCTGCCGCCAGCCCCTCGCCAAATAACTTGCCCGCATTGGTCGCTACAGCCAAGGTTTCCTGCGTGGCTTTCACCGGTTTAATCAGGTCAGCGAACCAGTTGGCAAGCTGTTTTACCTTGTCGCTAAACCAGTTAAACACCGGTTTAAG
>NZ_CABHWW010000038.1 GCF_902170305.1 Yersinia alsatica
TCAGAAGTGAAACGCCGTAGCGCCGATGGTAGTGTGGGGTCTCCCCATGCGAGAGTAGGACACTGCCAGGCATCAAATTTAGAGTGCTGATATGGCTCAGTTGGTAGAGCGCACCCTTGGTAAGGGTGAGGTCCCCAGTTCGACTCTGGGTATCAGCACCAGTTACATGGGTTAAAGTTCGGTAGTTGTAGAAAAGAATTTACCTGGCGGCAATAGCGCGGTGGTCCCACCTGACTCCATGCCGAACTCAGAAGTGAAACGCCGTAGCGCCGATGGTAGTGTGGGGTCTCCCCATGCGAGAGTAGGACACTGCCAGGTATCAAATCAAGTAAAGACCCCATGCCAAAAGCGTGGGGTTTTTGCTTTTCTGCTATCCAGTAAAATTCTATTGATAATCCTGAACAAACCGACTGTAAATACAGTCGGTTTTTGTGCTTTTCAGTATCTAAACTTATATAACGACTATTTCCTATACTGTATATGCTGAAATTTCAGCAATGAAACATTTTCAGGTTGTTGCAGATCGCTCGACTTTTTATCAAAAAACCGCTATCTTCGGGCATCTAGAAGTCTAAACGTATAAACGGATATATTGAGGATATAGGCATGCCAATTCGGGTCCCTGATGAATTACCGGCGGTGAGTTTCTTACGCAATGAGAATGTCTTTGTTATGACCTCATCACGTGCGAAAACTCAGGAAATTCGTCCCCTGAAGGTGTTGGTTTTGAATCTGATGCCTAAAAAAATTGAGACGGAGAATCAATTCCTACGTTTACTCTCTAACTCACCATTGCAGATTGATATCCAGTTGCTGCGGATTGATAGCCGCGAGTCAAAAAACACGCCAGCTGAGCATCTAAACAACTTCTATTGCGATTTTGAAGATATTCAAGAGCAAAACTTCGATGGATTGATTGTAACTGGCGCACCTTTGGGGTTAGTTGATTTCTGTGATGTTGCCTATTGGCCACAGATTGAACGTATTATCGCCTGGGCAAAAGATCACGTTACCTCGACCTTATTTGTGTGTTGGGCGGTACAAGCGGCATTAAACATCCTGTATGGCATCCCCAAGATGACGCGTGAGACTAAGCTCTCAGGTATTTACCACCACCAAACCGATAAACCCTTGGCGCTATTGACGCGCGGCTTCGATGAGACATTCCTGGCCCCTCACTCCCGCTATGCAGACTTCCCGGTTGAGATACTTGAGCAATATACCGACTTGGATATTTTGGTCTCTTCTGAAGAGGCTGGAGCCTACCTGTTTGCCAGCAAAGATAAGCGAGTTGCTTTTGTGACAGGTCATCCTGAATATGATGTCGACACTCTGGCAGGTGAATATCAGCGAGATCTAGCCGCCGGTCTAAACCCACAAGTTCCTCTCAATTATTTCCCAAACGACGATGCTTCTTTGCCACCAAAAGCATCTTGGCGCAGCCATGGGCATTTGTTATTTGCCAACTGGCTGAACTACTACGTTTACCAAATCACCCCATTTGATTTGCGCCACATGAACCCTACTCTCGACTGATTTTATCCCCCTTCAAATGTTAACAAAGGCGGCTGAATCGAGGCCGCCTGCCTATTTCCCCTTCTGATATGCCCTATTATCCCTAGCTCTGACTGGTCGGATCTCTTTGTGAAACAATAAGTTACCGTGAAAAATTAGAGGTAATGGAAGCTAATTCCTATCTATCTAATCTACTCATTCATGTTAACGACATGATAAATAAAGATTAAAAAAATAATTTAAATAAAAATGGAAATCGTTTTTGATTTTCGTAATTAATTGATTATTCTTAGTCCTGTCGGGGTGAAAAATGACCATAAAATCTGACCTTCAATTTCCGGTTGGAACGCGTTACCCGATACGAATCCAAGAGTGACGCTACATTAGCGTTGATGTGAAAGTCGTGAGATTGGGAAGGGGAAGGGCAATGACACAACAGTTAGTCAGCACGGAGTTAGTTTTCACCCAGCATTTTAATGCTGCAGAGCGACAGGTTTTGCCAGATGAGGCCATCGAATTCTTAACTGAATTAGTGGTGAAATTTGCGGAACCACGTAGCAAACTCCTTGCTGCACGGGCATCCTGGCAGCAGGCCATTGATCAGGGCGCATTACCTGATTTTATTTCGGAAACCAATTCCATTCGTGAAGGTGACTGGAGAATTCAAGGTATTCCCACTGACTTGCGCGATCGTCGAGTAGAGATCACTGGGCCAGTTGAGCGCAAAATGGTCATTAATGCCCTCAATGCCAATGTCAAAGTCTTCATGGCTGACTTTGAAGATTCACTGGCGCCGAGCTGGGACAAAGTTATCGACGGTCAGATTAACTTGCATGATGCGGTAAAAGGCACCATTTCATATGCCAATGAATCCGGCAAAATTTATCAATTAAAGCCCAACCCTGCGGTATTGATTGCTCGTGTGCGCGGTCTGCATTTGCCAGAAAAACATGTGAAGTGGCAGGGAGAAGCGATTCCTGGCGGCCTGTTCGATTTCGCTTTGTATTTCTACCATAACTATAAGCAACTGCTGGCCAATGGCAGCGGCCCTTACTTCTATTTGCCGAAGATGCAGTCTTATCAAGAAGCCGCTTGGTGGAGTGATGTTTTCACCTTTACCGAGCAGCGTTTCGATTTGCCGCAAGGCACCATTAAAGCCACGGTGTTAATTGAAACCTTGCCAGCGGTGTTCCAGATGGACGAGATTCTTTATCACTTGCGTCATCATATTGTTGGGCTGAACTGCGGTCGCTGGGACTATATTTTCAGCTATATCAAAACGTTGAAAAACCATGGCGATCGTGTTCTGCCCGACCGTCAGTCGGTCACCATGACCAAGCCGTTCCTGAGTGCATATTCTCGCTTGCTGATTAAAACCTGCCATAAGCGCGGTGCTTTGGCGATGGGTGGCATGGCAGCGTTTATCCCCAATAAAGATCCGGTTCAAAA
Organism: Yersinia alsatica; assembly: GCF_902170305.1. Classification (GTDB taxonomy): domain Bacteria; phylum Pseudomonadota; class Gammaproteobacteria; order Enterobacterales; family Enterobacteriaceae; genus Yersinia; species Yersinia alsatica. The sequence continues at coordinate 2,965 of NZ_CABHWW010000038.1, forward strand.
CGCGTTGGTATTGGATAAAGTCCGTGCCGACAAAGAGTTAGAAGCCAGCAATGGTCACGACGGCACATGGGTTGCTCATCCGGGGCTGGCTGACACCGTGATGGCGGTCTTTAACCACGTTTTGGGCGACCGGCCTAATCAATTAGCAGTGACTCGTGAGCAGGACAAACCCATCACGGCTGCCGAGTTACTGGAGCCTTGCACCGGTGAGCGCACTGAAGAAGGGATGAGAGCTAATATCCGCGTCGCAGTGCAATACATCGAAGCATGGATATCCGGCAATGGCTGTGTGCCGATTTATGGCTTGATGGAAGATGCCGCGACGGCAGAGATTTCCCGTACTTCTATCTGGCAATGGATACATCACCAGAAAAGCCTGAGTAATGGTCAGACGGTGACGAAAGAACTGTTCCGCCGCATGTTGAGTGAAGAAATGCAGGTAGTGAAGCTTGAACTTGGCGCAGAGCGTTTTGATGGTGGGCGGTTTGAAGAGGCCGCGCGTCTGATGGAACGGATTACAACACAAGACGAGCTTATCGACTTCCTGACGTTGCCAGGCTACGCATTATTAGCCTGAGACGACAGCCTATTTAACCCTACAAAATTAATTATAAGGAATATCGTCATGACTACCTCTCGTACTCAACAAATTCAGCAGTTGGAAGAAGAATGGAAATCACCGCGCTGGAAGGGGATTACCCGCCCCTATACTGCAGAAGAAGTGATCAAGTTACGCGGTTCAGTTAATCCGGAATGTACACTGGCGCAGCACGGCGCTAAAAGATTATGGGAATTGCTGCACGGCAAATCGCGCAAAGGCTATATCAACTGTCTGGGGGCATTAACCGGCGGTCAGGCTTTGCAACAGGCGAAAGCCGGTGTTGAAGCCATCTATCTGTCGGGTTGGCAAGTGGCGGCTGATGCCAACACCGCTTCCAGCATGTACCCAGACCAGTCCCTGTACCCGGTGGACTCTGTTCCTGCGGTGGTTAAACGCATTAATAACAGTTTCCGCCGTGCAGATCAGATTCAGTGGTCGAATAATATTGAGCCGGGAAGCAAAGGCTATACCGACTATTTCCTGCCAATCGTCGCGGATGCTGAAGCCGGTTTTGGCGGGGTACTGAATGCGTTTGAATTGATGAAAGCGATGATCGAGGCGGGCGCTGCCGGTGTGCACTTTGAAGACCAACTGGCCGCAGTGAAAAAATGTGGTCATATGGGCGGCAAAGTGTTGGTTCCTACCCAAGAGGCGATTCAGAAGCTGGTTGCCGCTCGTTTAGCCGCTGACGTGCTGGGGGTCCCCACTTTGGTGATTGCGCGTACCGATGCTGATGCCGCAGATTTGCTGACATCTGATTGTGACCCTTATGACAGCGAGTTTATTACAGGCGACCGCACTGCTGAAGGTTTCTTCCGGACTCATGCGGGCATTGAGCAAGCTATCAGCCGTGGCCTGGCTTATGCCCCGTATGCTGATTTGGTATGGTGCGAAACCTCAACGCCAGACTTAGCTCTAGCCAAACGTTTTGCTGAAGCTGTCCACGCTAAATTCCCAGGTAAATTACTGGCTTATAACTGCTCGCCATCATTTAACTGGAAGAAGAATTTGACTGACCAGCAGATTGCCAGCTTCCAGGATGACCTGTCCGCCATGGGCTACAAATACCAGTTTATTACCCTGGCTGGCATCCACAGCATGTGGTTTAACATGTTCGATCTGGCCCATGCTTATGCCCAGGGCGAGGGTATGAAGCACTATGTCGAGAAAGTACAGCAGCCAGAGTTTGCCTCTGTTGAGCGCGGCTATACGTTTGCATCTCATCAGCAAGAAGTTGGTACCGGCTACTTTGATAAAGTGACTAATATCATTCAGGGCGGTGAGTCATCAGTCACTGCATTGACCGGCTCGACGGAAGAACAGCAGTTTTAATCTGCTGACGGAGTGAAGGTGTGGTGTTATCGAGAGCCTGCTTATGCAGGCTCTGTTCCGTATGGTGGGGGTGAGCATGGTGGCAAAGCTGGAACAATTAATCGCTCAGACAATTTTGCAGGGATTCGATGCACAATATGGCCGCTTTTTGGAGGTCACAGCCGGTGCTCAACATCGCTTTGAGCAAGCCGACTGGCAAGCCGTACAACAAGCGATGAAAAAGCGAATTCACCTCTATGATCACCATGTCGGTCTGGTGGTTGAACAACTGAAGCACATCACCGACCAGCGCTGCTTTGATGTGGCGTTCTTGGCACGGGTAAAAGAGATTTATACCGGATTATTGCCGGATTATCCGCGCTTTGAGATAGCCGAGAGTTTCTTTAATTCGGTTTATTGCCGGTTGTTCAAGCATCGAGATTTAACACCCGATAAATTATTTGTTTTTAGCTCGCAACCCGAGCGGCGCTTTCGCGAAATTCCACGTCCTTTAGCGCGAGATTTCGCCCCAAAAGGTAATCTGATTGGCATGTTACAGATGGTGCTCAATGACTTACCACTGCGTTTACCTTGGGAAAATCTGCCGCGCGATATTGATTATATTGTGACGGCACTGCGGCAAAATTTTACGGATAATCAACTGGCTGATGCGCGGTTTCAAATTGCTAACGAATTGTTTTACCGCAATAAAGCTGCCTGGCTGGTAGGGAAACTACGACTAGCGGAGGGCATTTATCCCTTCCTGCTGCCTATTCATCACAATGAATCTGGTGCGCTATTTATTGATACCTGTTTAACCAGCAAGGCCGAGGCCAGCATTGTATTTGGTTTTGCCCGTTCTTATTTCATGGTGTATGCGCCACTGCCAGCGGCAATGGTGGAGTGGCTGCGGGAAATATTACCCGGTAAGTCAACCGCTGAGCTGTATATGGCGATTGGTTGCCAGAAGCACGGTAAAACCGAAAGTTATCGTGAATACCTAACATTCGTTCATCAATCCAGAGAGCAGTTCATTATTGCGCCCGGAGTCAAAGGTATGGTGATGCTGGTGTTTACCCTGCCGTCATTCGACCGCGTGTTTAAGGTGATAAAAGATCAGTTTGCACCGCAAAAAGAGGTCAGTCAGGCTCGAGTTTTAGAATGCTATCAATTGGTTAAAGAGCATGACCGAGTAGGGCGCATGGCGGATACTCAAGAGTATGAGAATTTTGTGATTGATAAGCATCGTCTGAGCCCTGAATTACTGGCGGAGTTACAGCGGGAAGTACCGGAAAAACTGGAAGACTTAGGTGACCAAATCATCATTAAACACCTGTATATGGAGCGGCGGATGACGCCATTGAACCTCTATATGGAGCAGGCGGATGATCAGCAGTTGAAAGATGCTATCGAGGAATACGGTAATGCCATCAAACAGTTGGCGGCGGCGAATATCTTCCCCGGTGACATGTTATTTAAGAACTTCGGCGTTACCCGCCATGGGCGGGTGGTGTTCTACGATTATGATGAAATTTGCTATATGACGGAGGTGAACTTCCGCGATATCCCACCTCCGCGCTACCCAGAAGATGAGATGGCCAGCGAGCCGTGGTATAGCGTGTCACCCAATGATGTCTTCCCGGAAGAGTTTCGCCATTTTTTATGTAACGACCGGAAAGTGAGACACTTTTTTGAAGAGACGCACAGTGACTTGTTCCATGCCAGTTATTGGCGCGGTTTACAGCAACGTATTCGGGATGGGCATGTGGAGGATGTTTTTGCATACCGGAAGAAAAAACGTTTCTCACAGCGAGTGATCAGTTGACGGCGACTTAAGCGCCGTCATCCAACTAACTCCGATTGCCGCCGCCGTAAGATTGAGTAATTTCTTTTGCAGCATGAATGACTAGCGCGCCAAGTTCTGTGACGCGATCGTCGGTAATGCGCGATACCGGGCCGGAGATAGAGATCGCCGCGAAGGCTTCGTGATGCTCATCGAATAAACACGCGGCGATGCAGCGCAGACCGAGGGCATGTTCTTCATCATCGAATGAATAACCTTGCTTGCGGATTAATGCCAGATTCTCTTTCAGACTGGCTGGGCTGGTGCGAGTATGTTGGGTATAGGCATGCAGCCCTTTTTTATGTAAAAGCTGTACCAGCTGATCGTCCGATAAGGTAGAGAGAAAGGCTTTGCCTGCGCCAGAAGCATGCATCGGCAGCTTGCCGCCAATCGGTGCGGACATGCGCATCAGTGCGGTACATTGCACTTGGTCGATAATAATGGCTTGATAATCACTGTGATCGAGCACCGCCAGATTCACGGTTTCGCCAGATTCATCCATTAAGCGGCGCAGCATCGGGTGAACCATTGCCAGCAAATTGCGGCTTTGCAAAAAGCTGCTGCCCACAATAAAGGCGTGAGCGCCCATGGTCCAAAGGCCTAAATCCCCGACTTGGCGAACAAAACCTTGTTGTTGCATGGTGGTCAACAGACGATGAGTGGTTGAGTTTGGTAAACCCGCCTGTTGCGCTAAATCAGTCAGTGCCACACTTCCTTGAGCTTCGGAAATATATTCCAGTAATTTAAGCCCGCGAGTTAATGATTGAACTTGACCGGTTGCCGCTGTAGGTGTTTGCGCGGCTGCCTTGGGTTTCTTTCCCCGTTTAATCGGAATCGGTAACGCCATAAATCAGCCCCTCAGATATTTTTATGGAATTCATTTTCGTTTTTCAATTATGCATGCAAACCGTAAAAAATGCTCATCCGATGAGTGAGTTTCGCTACCTGAAAAAGTCTCAACTGGCTGCGGACTCATTACGTCGGTAACTTGTGCTAGGATGACAGACTGATTTGTGAATGGATTATTTTTCAGCATATCTGATACTAATAAATACAAAAAATACGTCGGGCAATGGCAAGGCAATAGGGTAAAGAGGCGACAGTGGTGGATACAGTAACAAATAATAAGGTTAAGGAATTACACCAGCAGCTGGCACAAAGGATCTTGGTGCTGGATGGTGGCATGGGCACCATGATTCAGAGCTATCGGCTGGAAGAGGCTGATTATCGCGGTGCTCGTTTTGCCGATTGGTCCAGTGATCTGAAGGGCAACAATGACTTACTGGTGCTTTCCAAACCGGAAGTCATTATTGCCATTCATAACGCTTATCTTGAAGCGGGCGCTGATATTCTCGAAACCAACACATTCAACTCCACCCCCATTGCTATGGCGGATTATCAGATGGAGTCGCTGTCGGCTGAAATTAACTATGAAGCTGCCCGCCTGGCCCGAATTTGTGCTGATGAATGGACGGCCCGCACACCTGAAAAACCGCGTTATGTTGCTGGGGTGCTTGGCCCAACCAACCGAACTGCGTCTATTTCACCTAAAGTTAATGATCCGGCGTTTCGTAACGTCAGTTTTGATCAGCTAGTTGAGGCTTATCGAGAATCGACCCGCGCGTTAATTGAGGGCGGCGTTGATCTGATTATGATTGAAACTGTCTTCGATACCCTCAATGCCAAAGCGGCGACATTTGCCGTTGAATCTGAATTCGAAGCCATGGGCGTGCTACTGCCGGTAATGATTTCCGGCACCATTACCGACGCCTCTGGTCGTACGTTATCCGGCCAAACCACCGAAGCTTTTTATAACTCGCTGCGCCATGTGAAGCCGCTCTCTTTTGGCTTGAACTGTGCCTTGGGGCCAGATGAGTTACGTCAATATGTCGCTGAGTTATCGCGCATTTCTGAATATTATGTCAGTGCGCACCCGAATGCCGGTTTGCCGAATGCCTTTGGTGAATATGATCTGGAAGCCAAAGAGATGGCTGAGCAGATTGGTGAGTGGGCGCGGGCTGGATTTTTGAATATCGTCGGTGGCTGCTGCGGCACCACACCACGGCATATCGCCGCGATGGTCAAAGCGGTATCTGGCGTCGCGCCACGGCCATTGCCGGATATCCCCGTCGCTTGCCGCCTGGCGGGGCTGGAGCCGTTGACGATTGATGCCAATACCCTGTTTGTGAACATTGGTGAGCGTACTAACGTTACCGGCTCGGCACGCTTCAAGCGGCTGATAAAAGAAGATAAATATGGCGAAGCGCTGGATGTCGCTCGCCAACAGGTTGAGAGTGGCGCGCAGATCATCGATATCAATATGGATGAGGGGATGCTCGACGCCGAGGCCGCCATGGTGCGTTTCCTCAATCTGATTGCCGGTGAACCTGATATCGCCCGGGTGCCGATTATGATTGACTCCTCAAAGTGGGATGTCATCGAAAAAGGCCTTAAATGCATTCAGGGCAAGGGCATCGTCAACTCCATTTCGATGAAAGAGGGCGTCGATGCCTTTATTCATCATGCCAAGCTGGTTCGCCGCTATGGTGCAGCCATGGTGGTGATGGCCTTTGATGAGCAAGGACAGGCGGATACTCGCGCCCGTAAAATCGAAATTTGCCGTCGCGCCTATAAGATTTTGACCGAAACTGTCGGCTTCCCGCCGGAAGATATTATTTTCGACCCGAATATTTTTGCCGTCGCTACCGGGATTGAAGAGCATAACAACTATGCTGTCGACTTTATTGAAGCTTGTGCGGATATCAAAGCCGAACTGCCTTATGCCATGATTTCTGGCGGTGTTTCCAACGTCTCTTTCTCCTTCCGTGGCAATGATCCGGTGCGAGAAGCTATTCACGCGGTATTCCTTTATTACGCCATTCGTAATGGTATGGATATGGGGATCGTCAACGCCGGGCAGTTGGCTATCTATGACGACCTGTCAGATGAGCTGCGGGATGCAGTTGAGGATGTGATTCTTAACCGCCGTGATGACAGCACCGAGCGCCTGTTGGACTTGGCTGAAAAATACCGTGGCAGTAAAAGTGATGAAGTCGCGGTTCAGCAAGCGGAATGGCGCGGCTGGCCAGTGACGAAGCGGCTGGAATATTCACTGGTTAAAGGCATTACCGAATTTATTGAGTTGGATACGGAAGAAGCCCGACTGGAAGCCGACCGGCCGATTGAGGTTATCGAAGGGCCATTGATGGCTGGTATGAATGTCGTCGGGGACTTGTTCGGTGAAGGGAAAATGTTCCTGCCGCAGGTAGTGAAATCCGCCCGAGTAATGAAACAGGCGGTCGCCTATCTTGAACCTTATATTGAAGCCAGCAAACAGAAGGGCAGTACCGCGGGTAAGATTCTGTTGGCGACGGTAAAAGGTGATGTGCATGATATCGGTAAAAATATTGTCGGTGTGGTATTGCAGTGCAATAACTATGAAATTATCGATTTGGGTGTGATGGTGCCGACTGAAAAAATCTTGCGCACCGCGCGGGAAGAGAAGGTGGATATTATCGGCTTATCTGGCCTTATCACCCCGTCGCTGGATGAGATGGTTAACGTCGCCAAAGAGATGGAGCGTCAGGGCTTTACTCTGCCGCTGTTGATTGGCGGTGCCACCACTTCCAAGGCCCATACCGCCGTGAAAATCGAGCAAAACTACAGTGGCTCCACCACTTATGTCTCGAATGCGTCACGCAGTGTTGGCGTGGTTTCGGCTCTGTTATCTGATACTCAACGCGATGCTTTTGTGGCAAAAACCCGTAAAGAATATGAAACCGTGCGTATTCAGCATGCGCGTAAGAAACCACGCACTCCGCCGGTGAGTTTGCAAGCTGCCCGCGACAACCGCACAGTGATTGATTGGGAAAATTATACTCCGCCAGCAGTACACAAGTTAGGTGTGCAACAGGTCGAGGCCAGCATTGAAACCTTGCGCAATTACATCGACTGGACGCCATTCTTTATGACTTGGTCGTTGGCGGGCAAATATCCGCGCATTCTGGAAGATGAGGTGGTTGGGGAAGAAGCCAAACGCCTGTTTGCCGATGCCAATGAGATGCTGGATAAGCTATCGGCAGAAGATTTACTGCATCCCAAAGGCGTGGTTGGGTTGTTCCCTGCCAACAGTGTTGGGGATGATATCGAAATTTATCGTGATGAACGGCGAGATGAAGTGCTGGTGGTCAGCCACCATTTACGTCAGCAAACAGAAAAAACCGACTTCGCGAACTATTGCCTGGCGGATTACATCGCACCTAAATCTAGTGGTAAAGCTGATTATTATGGCGCTTTTGCCGTTACCGGTGGTCTGGAAGAGGATGCACTGGCCGAGGCCTGTGATGCCCAACATGATGATTACAATAAAATCATGATTAAGGCGCTGTCCGACCGTCTGGCTGAGGCCTTTGCTGAATATCTGCATGAGCGGGTACGCAAAGTGTATTGGGGCTTTGCACCCAATGAAAACCTAAGCAATGAAGAGCTAGTGCGCGAGAATTATCAAGGGATTCGCCCGGCTCCGGGGTATCCGGCCTGTCCGGAACATACCGAAAAAGGCCAAATCTGGCAGTTGCTGGATGTGGAAACCCACACGGGCATGAAGCTGACCGAGTCCTATGCCATGTGGCCGGGAGCATCAGTCTCGGGCTGGTATTTTAGTCATCCAGATAGCAAATACTTTGCTGTGGCACAGATTCAGCGTGATCAGGTGGAGGATTATGCCGCCCGCAAAGGGATGCCAGTGGCTGAGGTTGAGCGCTGGTTAGCGCCTAATCTGGGTTACGACGCGGATTGATATACCGCTTGGTTGTTGAAGTTGTTGAAAATGCAGAGGGCGCGCGGGTCGCCCCCTGCAATATTACTGACTTTTGGCTAACTGCTAAGGCTGACCGTGGGTAATCCCGGCAACTGCATTTTTCTGTTCTGAGCCACCATGAGCCCCAATCAGCGGGGTTTTACCGCCCATAAGGTCATTGGCTGCACTTCCCATCATTTTGATCGCTGATGAAGCCCCTTTCACTCTGGCTCCACCTTGGCTATGTTTGCCGTTGACGTCCTGAAGCTCAAGGCCATTGGTTTGCAAATCGACATTTCCTCCCTGATTGGCAATATTCCCACCGATCAATTCAGTTTTACCCTTAACTTTTAGGTTCACCGTTTGCTTACCGACAATGGCTGATTGCTCTTCGACCGCCTTGTTGTTTGCCACATCAACGTCAATACTGGCATTACCACTCCCGCCTTTGACCGAGTCATTTTGCACCTTATTTTTGACTTTGTTGCCAATGGCTTTAGTGCCTTTTTGCCACCATTTATCCTTGGTTTCTTTATCATCTTCCTTTTCGTTCGATATGACTTTTTTACCCTCTTTGGTGTAGCTGAGGAGTTTGACGTTATCCTCTTCTTTGCTGGTAAATTTGCTGGAGAGTTGGTTATATTGATTTTTGATTTTATCGAATAACTTGTCGGAGTTAGTATCGAGTTTTTTCTTAATCTTATTTGAACCCATTGGGCTGGCATCGGCTATCTGATTAATCAGACTTTCTTGTTTCGCATTACTGTGACCTGCGCCAAAGTGGGTAGTGGCCTCAACTTGATGTAACTCATCTATGCGGCTTTCGACGGTTAGATCACCACCAATATTGCCATTAATATTATCGGCCTCCAGCTTAGCCCCGGCCAGAACCATATCTTTAGCTGTGTTTAGCGTGATGTTATCGCTGTTTATATGGCTGTTTTGCTGTGTGACTGAATCCAGCTTATCCACGGCGACATCAAGCTTGGCCTCCACATCATGGTTCTTCTCACTGCTTTGTTTATCAATAACGCCTTTATCATCTTTATTAAACTGGTTACTTTGACTGCCATTCGCGGATGCTTCAAAGCTCCAGTTATTCTTATGCTGTTTATCCTGAGCCGATTCCAACGAGATACCGCCATTATTAGCATTCAACGTGGTTTTTTGGCTGTTGATATTGGCATTTTGCATATGAATAGCATCTTCATCGTCACTCCCTGCCTGAACAGAGAAATGCCCATTGCTGTGAATTTCGCTACCCTGATGTATCACCGCAGACTCGTCTGTCTTCGCGACCTTAATTTCAGCATCGGCCTGCATTCCTTTGCTGTTGCCATCTTTACCTTTGCTGATACCGGCATTAGCCCCTGCTGACCACGTCATATCCTGCTTTGAACCTTCAGATTTGGCTGCTTGAATATCAACTTTGCCATCTGCTATGAGTTGAATATCCCCGGTTGGTTTTTCTTTGCTGCCAAAGGCGGTGCCGGTGAGGGTTAAATCTTTTCCAGCATTTAGTTCAATTCCCTGCTGACCTTCCAGAGTGCTGACTTGGGCCATCGAAGCATTGCTTTCACCCTTACTGTGCCCACCGCCCAATCCTGCGCCAAACTCTTTACTGTTAGCATTGGTGCCGAGGTTTAGTTGGACATTGGCATCAACGTTATTATGGTTTTCGCTGATATGATCAGTTGCTTGATCAATGTGAATATCTCCCCCTGCATTAATCGTAATTTTCCCCTCTCCAGCATTGATATTAGTACCTTGATATTTGGCATCTTCTGTTACGTTAATATGGACGCCATTGGCGGCATTCATACTGCCAACCTGAGCATTTTCACCTTTGGTATTCTGCTCGGTGGAACCGCCTTTGCCCTTGCCATCAACAGTAATATCTTCGCCTGTGGTGGTATAAATCCGAATCCCTGCCTCACCTGAGGTTTCTTTAGTTTGCTGATCATCGCGATCAACTGCTGCTTCAAAATTATGGCTGGCAGCATCCAAGGTAATAGCCCCTTTATCAGCCTGATATTTAGTGCCCTGATCTTTTAATGCACCATTAGCATTGATAGCAATATCACCCCCCTTTTATTGAGGTTCCAGTAGATTGACTACTGGTATGGCTGGTTTCTTTCGTCTCTCCTTTGGCATAGATATCAACCCCGGCATTAGGTGAGTTAAAGTCATCTACGGCATCCAGCATGCCGCCCATATCTTGTTCTTTGGCCTTATTGACCATCTCTTCAATTGGCCGGGTTATTCCGTCATAAGCGACATTAACGCCAAAACCTACATCGGCTTTGGTGGTTTCGGTGACGGTTTTTTCACTGTTTTCTGCCGCCAGATTATTTACATTATCAGCATTGACTTGATAAGTGCCTTCGACGTTATGAGAGCTGCCTTGGTTAGTCATATCTTTGGCAGCATCAATATTTAAGTTACCGGCAACTTTAGATCCAGAAACTACCGCGGTTGATTTATCACTGCTGGTTTGGGTGTCTTCATAACTGACATTTGCTCCACTGCCAGCTTTATCCATCCCGCCGTCGTAGTGGACATCAACACCGACACTCTCTTTTTCTTTCTGGCTGGAGGTGGTGTCGTTGGCGGCAATAAACGAGACGTTTTCGCCTTTAATATCGGCATCTCCCTTGGTCGCGACGAGATCAGAACCGGTGAATGTGACGTCTTCTTTTGCATCCAATTTGACAGAGCCGCCCTCAAGAGTAGCCCCTTGGTGTTTAATGCTCTCTGTTTTCTCACTTTCGTCGGTATGTTCCAGTTTTATCCCAGCTTGATATTGGCCATTGCCGTCATCATGGGTAAAACCCTCAAGAGTTAATTTCGTTTTCTGCTCATCTATTTTTTGTTGTTCTACTGCCGCTTTAACATTAATTTCACCCAATGTTTCAATACCCAGCTCCCCGGCACTTTTTACCAGGCTGCCAATAACATCCACATTATCTTTGCTGATTATTTTAAGGTTAGCGTCAGACACTAATTCACTGCCAGTCACCTTTTCATCACGGTTATTAGCTTTATGTGAACTGCCGGTAATATTAAAGGCCACACCGTCACGCTCATCAATTTTGGTCGTTGTAGTACTGAGGGCGTTATCAATTTGAATGCCACCTTTGTCTGACTGAACAAAACCATCGTCAGTACCTTTGACTTTACTGCCGGTAATAGAAACACCATCACGACCACTGACAAAAATTTTACCCTCAGCGGTTATTTCGGAGCCGTGACTGGTTTCTGCATTTTTGTCATTATTATTATGGTCGATACCGCCTAATCCGAGGTTTTGTTCATGTTTACCGTTTGTTGTTGCCCGATCATGGGTCTTTTGTACATCAATTTTGACTTGATTAGCATTAATGAGTAAATCACCTTTCGCACTGGCTTTAGCTCCGCTGGTGGTCATTTTCCCTTCCGCAGTTAGGCCCAAATTTCCATCAGCCTGAAGTGTAGTTTTATTCAGTGTTTGCTTGGTTTCTTTATTATCCCAAGTTTTATCCTTAATAGTATGTGCATAATCATGGCCTTTATTGTGTGTAGATTCCTGATTAATTACACTTTCCAATATTAAGTCTTTTTTTGCTTTGACTGAAATGTTATTTCCAGCATTAACAGAAGAGCCGGAAAGTTTTATATCTCCTTTGGTTGACTGAATTGAAATGTTATTTTTTGCATTGATTTTTGTGAAGACATTTTTTTGTTTTTCTTCTTTGTTGAAGGAGGACTTATTCCATTTGCCCATTCCTAAAAATCCTTTACCTCCCTCTGTTGAATAACTGCTACTGCTATCAGTTAATTTTTCTGCGCCTAAATTAATATCTCCACCTTGCATATCAATATTATTGCCATCAATGGTGGCAGCATCGAGATGATTTTTTCTCTTGGCAATAATAGAAATATTTTTACCAACAATTTGCGTGTGTATTAACTTTTGTTTTACTGATCCTTCTGAATGAGTTTCAATAATGTCACCGGAAGTAAAAATATCACCCGCGCTTATTGTTATATTGTTGGCGCTTAAATCAGTTGGTGTTGGGTTATAATTAATCCCAGGGGAATAGTCGACGTCAAGATTTAGTTTCCCCGGCGTTGAGATATCTATTGATTCACGGCCACTATGATGCCCTGACATATTAACACCATTGCCTTCTGCGGTATTAATAATTCTGATTCTATTCGCCGATATGCTACCAAATATTTTACTGTCGTATGCGGCACCAATGTAATTAGCTGACTTGATTATGCGACCATCGGTACTGACTTCATTTTGACCTAATGTGACATTAATATCTTCCCGGGAATAAAATGCACCTTCCATATTAATTCGTGGTGTAATTAAATCAAGTGGCCCCATGAAAAGATAGCTGCCCTCACCGACTTCTAATAGATTGTTATTATTTCGAGTATCAAAACCTTGTAAATTCCCTTGATCCACTAATGGATTACCGACAACTAAAGACGTTCGGTTAGTATTAATAAATCCACAACCATTACAGGTAATGCCATTAGGGTTAGCCAAAATATAATCTGCGGCCATACCAAACACTTCTTGTTTGCCTAATAGCAATGATGGGTTGCGGCTGATAACTTCATTCAGAATAACATTGGCAGCCTGACCATTTAAGTTTTGGTTAGCGTTTAATTGCCCTGCTAGTTGAGAATTCCCTGAATTGATTGCATTATTCAGTACTGCACCTTCATTCCCCACATTGAAATTATCAAATTGGTTATGCGATAACCCAGATGCCGAGGGCGTGACGATATCAATGATCGGAGTACCATTGCTTGAGTGTACATCGGGTCTGTGAGCACTGTCACCCGCACTGACAATACCGGCTGCATAGCAGGTGGCGACTGAGACTGAAATAATGGCGACCGCCGCCACCAACTTCCCGGCGGGGGAAAGCTTAAATTTATTTTGCTTCATATTTATTGCTCCATCTAATTGTCATATTGCTAGTATTAATAAAAAATGGTGTTCACCGATATCGGCGAGTTAAAAGGAGTAAGAGAAGCGCGCCAGAATATTAATGGGATCTTTACTGTCAGATTTTCCTGACAATAAATGACCACGACTAGCTTCGACATCTAATTTGATATCACGGTAGCTGATATTAATTCCGGTACTGAACCCCATGGCACTGCTCCAATTTTGTGAAGGTTGCTGAATACGACCCACATCAACACCGAGCCGTGGCGTTATGGTGGTATTGCCAAGTGTGAAATTGCGCGACAAGGTATTCTGTAGATACCAACCTTTATCCGCTGATAATGTATTACGGCTAAAGCCGCGAATAGCGTTGTTATCGGTAATACTGAGCCACTCAATACCCGGCAGACGGTCACGGCTATATTGGCCATAGAATTGATTACTTAGCAGGTAGGTATCATCGAATAATTTGAAATATTGTCTGGAGGTAATGGCGGTTTTGGCTTTAGTAAATTGACTATCTTGATGGCGGGCAGAATAGCCCTGATCGGCACCCAACCACGGCAATCCTTGTTCAATACCGAAATTAATATTGAAAATACCGCTTGGCAGTATGTGCAGATGATTAAGCCCGAACTCAAAGACAGTGAGTGTTGGACTACTGACCGCTATTTTTTGGTCATTCAGATAGTTTTTAGCCTGCTTATAAGTTAATTGCGCACTAACGCCATTAATTTGGTCTTGGTCACGATAGAAAACATAATCTGTACGTAGACCGTGTTGCTGTGTTTTGCCATGAAGTTCGATGGAGTTAAATTGTAACTTCACCGGATACCGGTATTCAGAATAACTGCCAAAGCCGCTAAAGGTTAACGCCCCGTAGGGTACGGAATAAAAAAGTGAATAGGCGCGGCTATGATTTTTCTCAGCATTATCTGTGGTGCTGGAAACACTTAAATTAATGGAATCTGATAATCCCAATGGATTATCGAAAGAAAATGAATTCCGGCTCAACCAACTTCCGGTACTTTTATTACCGTAATTATCGAGTGATGTTGTTAGATGCCAAGGTTTTGAACGGATATTACTGAGTTTAAGAATAGACCCTCCCGGTTGGGTGCCGGGTAAAATATCTATGGTTATTTTATTTGATGGTAAGCGATTTGCCTGATCTAATCCTTGGTCAAGCTGAGTAATATTCAGTGGTTTTCCCGTCATATTAGGGAAAATACTTTCAACCGCTAACTGAGGATCGTCACTTTCAATTTTTTCGATAAAACCTTCAGTGACATCTAAACCGAGTTCATCATCGGTTTCAGGTGGAATAAATTGAATGCGCGCTGTGATATAGCCTTTGGAAAGATAAATCTGTGTTAGTTCGCGAGCGAGCAAATTAACATTCTCACTGCGGATGCATTCGTCTGGTATTGCCGTAAGGTTATCTAATTCTTTAATACTTAATAGAGTAATACCCTGAATATAGACACCACTGATTGGTAGGCACTGTGAGGCGCTTTCTAACTCAGGTGCATTGTTGGCGGTTTCAGGCGGTAATCTATGTGGCCCTGAATGCGATTGGCGGCGCTCTTCTATTAATTGATTAATTTCATTACTGCTGTTCTGTAAATTCTGGCGTGACTCATTAATTGGCGAGGGAATATCTATTCCCGGCACCTGAGTGGCGTGAGCACCAGTACTCAATAAAAACCATAATGCAGTGCGTTTTGGGATCATAATGTTTGATTGAGAAATGCACAGGTCAGTTCTCGCCTCCTTGAGTCAAATGCCGGGCAGCATGATTACTGTCCCTGATGAATAGAGACGGCAGGTAATCTCAAGAATTAAGAAATATTCACGAATAGGAGGAATATAATAAAAATTTGATGTTTATTGGATGCAAAGTCCAGATGGTGAGAATTAATTAAACTATATTCAGGCGAATAGCGGATGCTAATTAATTTAATAAAGAGGGGATTTAAGAAGGAATGCCCGGCTAAACCGGGCATGATAGATATTATGAATTATTCTGAGTCTTTTTTAACTGGCTTGCCGGACCAATAACCCGCCAGTAATGAACCAGAGAGATTATGCCAGACAGAGAACAGCGCGCCGGGCAGGGCGGCCAGTGGTGAGAAGTAAATTTTACCCAAGGTAGCGGCCAGCCCTGAGTTTTGCATCCCCACTTCGATAGCCAGTGTGCGGCAGGTTGATTCATCAAAACCGAATAGCTTGCCGCCCCAATAACCACTGAGTAAGCCAATACCGTTATGCAGAATAACTGCAATGATCACCACGAAACCGACGGAGGCAATATGGCTTTGGCTGCCTGCTACCACGGCACTGATAATGGCTACAATACAGACCATCGACATGGCGGGCAGATAAGGCTCAATGCGCTTAACCGTTTTGGTAAAAGTGTGGTGAATAACCAGGCCGGCGGTAATCGGGATAACCACGATTTGCAGAATACTTTTTAGCATCCCCACCACATCCACACTGATGGTGGCATCGACATATAACCGGGTCAGTAGTGGGGTGGCAAAAACACCGACCAACGTGGATACCGCAGAGATAGTGACAGACAGTGCCACGTCACCTTTTGCCAGATAAATCATCACATTGGATGCTGTACCGCTGGCGACACTGCCGACCAGTACCATACCGGCGGACAAATCCGGTGGCATACGGAACAGCATGGCCAGAATCCATGCCGTGAGCGGCATAATCAGATAATGCAGAAAAGTTGCCGCAGCGACGGGGGCCGGACGTGAAAGCACTCGTTTGAAATCATCCAGCCGTAGAGTGACACCCATGGCAAACATAATCAGCATCAATAGCGGGCCGACATAAGGGCCAATGCCAGTAAAGGTTGTCGGCCGGAAATAGGCGGCCACAGAGAGCAGCAGAGCCCATACAGGGAACAGGCGGGTGATTTTTACCAACATGAGGCGAGAATCCTTATTCGTCAGTATCAGAGATATGAAAAACCGGACGAAAACGCCCGGTTTGTTATGCCGTTACTTTGCAGGTTTTGTCATGGCTGCGGCGGTTTTACTCAAATAGATTGTGATGCAGCGTTTGCACCACTTTCTCCGCGTCATGGCCTGGGATCAAGAAACATAGGTTGTGGCTGCTGGCTCCGTAACAAATCATACGAATGTTGAATGGATCGAGCACGCCGAACACTTCTTTGCCGACACCACAGGCTTGCGATAAGTGATTACCGATAATTGCCACTAATGCCAGATTCTCTTCCACTTCCACCCGGCACAGCGAGGAGAGCTCAGTCAGCAATGACGTCGTCAATAGGCTGTCGCCGGTCGATGTGGAGCCGGTGGTATCCAGTGTGAGAGCCACACTCACTTCTGAGGTGGTGATCAAATCCACTGAAATATTGTGGCGCGCCAAAATGTTAAATACCTCGGCCAGAAAACCACGCGCATGCAACATGTTTAGGCTATGCAGGGTGACCAGCGTTTGTTTGCGGCGCAGTGCTAAAGCACGGAACAACGGTGGATTTTTGGTTTCATTGCACACCAGAGTGCCACCCGCCGCGGGATCTTTGCTGGAGCCAACAAACACCGGAATGTCGCTGCGCACTGCCGGTAATAAGGTGGCCGGATGCAGCACTTTGGCACCAAAAGTGGCCATTTCAGCGGCTTCTTCAAAGGCGATTTTATCAATACGTTTTGCCCCCGGAACCACGCGCGGGTCCGTGGTATAAATCCCCGGCACATCTGTCCAGATATCAATACGGCTGACATTCAGTGCTTCACCCAGCAGGGCTGCGGTGTAATCACTGCCACCACGGCCAAGGGTCGTCGTGCGGCCTTTACTTTCACTGCCAATAAAACCTTGAGTCACCACGATGGCGTGCTGGATGCGTGGCGCTAACTGGGTTTGAGCCAGCTCAGACAAGATTTGGGTGTCAGGTTCAGCTCGGCCAAAACGATCGTTAGTGCGCATAATTTTACGCACATCAAACCATTCCACCGCGACTTGGCGCTGGCGCAGTAGTTCGACAAACAGTAATGTCGACATCAACTCGCCGTGGCTGACCAACTCATCCGTCAGTGCTGCTGAGGTAGCCAGACTGGCGGCTTCAGACAACATGGAAATATTTTCCAGCATGCGATCAATTTCTTCGCGGATAACTACCGGATCGGAAAGTCTAGCGAGGATATTGTATTGAATGCGGCGAATTTCATCTAAATGCCGGGTGCGAATTTCCAATTCACAGCCTTCGGCCAGGGCGACCAACAGATTGGTAATACCGGCTGACGCCGACAATATTACCAAACGAACGTCCGGGTTCGATAAAACCACATCAGCACTGCGACTCATGGCATCAAAATCAGCCACGCTGGTGCCACCAAATTTGGCGACCACAGTCGGGGTAGAGGAGCGGCCAGTCTGTTGGGATGCTACTTGAATCATCTAAAAAACCTCGTGTCAGGGATGCCATCTTGGGTGGTCATCTGTATTAGCCTTGGCACAAGGAAAGAGCGGAAAATCAGGGGGCAGGCGTAGAAATAACCCTACGTTACACCCAGAAGCGCTCCACCTTGTTGACCGCCCTAAAGGAACGGCACTGGTGACAACCCAGGGGATTCAGCCCCTGCAGTCGACACGTTGATGGCCGAAATCATCGTGTCTCGGCGTCGCTCCCCCTCGAATGTCTTCAGCGGATCACGGCTCCTCTGACACCTTACCTGGGCGACGCACCTCTTCTGGCTTACGCACTTGGTGCGCAAGTAGGCCTTTAGGAATAACGGGTTATCGGCTTGCTGTCAACGATATGACCATGAGGTATTTTCATATTTAATAAATTGTCACTTCATATAACTAATTTAACTGGATATCGACTGACAATGCGGCATTTACCACATTGGAGGGGGCGTAGATTAAGGGAAAGAGAGAAAACAGGAAGCAGATCAAAAGTTGTTTCGAGAGATATCACCTATCGCAAGAAAAGAGATCTCAATCACAGGGTAACAGGATACAATCAATGTATTCGTTTCATTAATCCTTAAGCCTAGAAGAGCGCCGCTATGAAAAATATTAATCCTAGTCAAACCGCTGCCTGGAAAGCGTTACAGCAACACTTTGAACAGATGAAAGATGTGCAAATCCGCGATCTGTTTGCCGAGGACAAGCAGCGTTTTGAGAAATTCTCCGCGACTTTTGATGATCAAATGCTGGTGGATTTCTCCAAAAACCGCATTACCAGCGAAACCATGGAAAAGCTGCAAGCTCTGGCCAAAGAAACTGACCTGGCGGGCGCGATCAAGTCTATGTTTTCCGGTGAGAAAATTAACCGCACCGAAGACCGCGCAGTGCTACATGTGGCTCTGCGTAACCGCAGCAATACGCCAATTGTGGTTGATGGCAAGGACGTGATGCCAGAAGTTAATGCGGTTCTGGCCAAAATGAAACAGTTCTGTGACCGCGTAATTAGTGGTGACTGGAAAGGCTATACCGGCAAAGCCATTACTGATGTAGTGAATATCGGTATTGGTGGCTCAGACCTTGGCCCTTACATGGTGACCGAAGCGCTGCGTCCTTATAAAAATCACCTGAATATGCATTTTGTTTCTAACGTTGATGGCACTCATATTGCTGAAGCGTTGAAATCATTGAACCCAGAAACTACGTTGGTTCTGGTGGCATCAAAAACCTTTACCACCCAAGAAACCATGACCAACGCCCACAGTGCGCGTGATTGGTTCTTGGCGACGGCGCAAGATCCTGCTCATGTCGCCAAACATTTTGCAGCGCTATCAACCAATGCTAAAGCCGTGGGTGAGTTTGGTATTGATATCGACAATATGTTTGAGTTTTGGGATTGGGTCGGTGGCCGCTATTCCCTGTGGTCTGCGATCGGCTTGTCTATCGCGCTGTCTGTTGGTTTTGAGCATTTCGAACAGTTGCTCAGCGGCGCACATGCCATGGATAAACACTTTGCCAATACCCCGGCTGAGCAGAACCTGCCGGTCCTGTTGGCATTGATTGGTATCTGGTATAACAATTTCTTTGGTGCTGAAACCGAAGCTATCCTGCCTTATGACCAATATATGCACCGTTTCCCGGCTTACTTCCAGCAGGGCAATATGGAATCTAACGGTAAATATGTTGACCGCAACGGTAACCCGGTTGATTACCAGACTGGGCCAATTATCTGGGGCGAGCCAGGCACTAACGGGCAGCATGCGTTTTATCAGTTGATTCATCAGGGTACCAAATTGGTTCCTTGCGACTTTATTGCTCCGGCAATCAGTCATAATCCACTGAGTGACCACCACGCGAAACTGCTGTCTAACTTCTTCGCGCAAACCGAAGCGCTGGCTTTTGGTAAATCATTGGCTGAAGTTGAAGCTGAATTTGCTGCGGCAGGTAAAACACCAGAGCAAGTGGCTCATGTTGCGCCGTTCAAAGTGTTCGAAGGTAATCGTCCGACCAACTCTATCTTGCTGCGTGAAATTACCCCATTCAGCTTGGGTGCCTTGATTGCACTGTATGAGCACAAAATCTTCACGCAAGGGATTATCCTGAATATTTACACCTTTGACCAATGGGGTGTTGAGCTGGGTAAACAACTGGCTAACCGCATTTTGCCTGAGTTGGCAGATGATAAAGCCGTGACCAGTCATGACAGTTCAACCAATGCGTTGATTAACCGTTTCAAGAACTGGCGTTAAGCTTACGGGCTGAAGCTCCTTGATCCGTGCTTATTAGCCTCTTACTTGGGTAAGGGGCTTTTTTTTGGCTCGAGCGCAGCATTGCTGTGATAGGCTCGGGCTGTTTCGCCTATTTTGTATGGGGGTATTTATGGCCAAAAATTCGCGTTCTCAGTGGGTCGCTAAAAATCTACAGCGTTTGTTGAATCTCGGATTGATTGTACTTGCGGCTATTTTGGTGGTCTTTCTGATAAAAGAAACCATTCATTTGGGGCAGATGCTGTTCGTGAATAATCAGGAAACTTCGTCCTATATGCTGATTGAAGGCATTGTGATTTATTTCCTTTATTTCGAATTTATTGCCTTGATTGTTAAGTACTTTGAATCGGGCTATCACTTCCCACTGCGCTATTTTATCTATATCGGGATCACCGCGATTATCCGGCTGATCATTGTCGATCATGAAAATCCAATTGATACCCTGATTTATTCAGCATCCATATTATTGCTGGTGGTGACTCTGTACTTAGCCAATACCGAAAGGTTAAAGCGCGAGTAACCCTTCCTCCTTGGTGCTGTTATTTATTGGCCGCCGGGTTGTAATGACAATTCATTGATAAAAAAGAAAAATGGCGGCCATTAAGGCCGCCCTAAAGACACAGTACCAGAGGGAAAAAATAGGCTATTTTATTTGCCATTTTGGACCAGGGCAGTGCTCGCAATCCTCACGTACTGTATGTACGCTCCGGTTCCTCCGCACTGTCTTGGTCCAAACTGCCTGCAACAATGACGCCTATTGAAAACAAAATAGTTAGCCTTTCACCCCGCCGGCCGTTAGGCCACCCACCAACCAGCGCTGTGCCAGCAAGAAGACCGTGGTAATTGGGATAGCAGACAATACGGCTGCGGCGGCAAAATCGCCCCACAAATAGTTTTGCGGGTTCAGATACTGCTGCATACCTACCGCCAAGGTGTAGCTGTCCACATCGCGCAATAGCAATGAAGCGACCGGCACTTCAGTGATGGCAGCAATAAACGACAGAATAAATACCACGGCTAAAATAGGTACTGACAGTGGCAACAGCACCAGTCGGAAAGCTTGCCATGGGGTGGCGCCATCCAAGGCGGCAGCTTCTTCCAGTGAGTTATCAATGGTTTCGAAGTAGCCTTTGATGGTCCAGACGTGTAGGGCAATCCCGCCCATGTAGGCAAAAATCACTCCGCCATGGGTGTTCAAACCGATAAACGGCATATATTGCCCAAGGCGGTCAAACAAGGCATACAACGCCACCAGTGATAGCACCGCAGGGAACATCTGGAAGATCAACATGCCTTTCAGTAAGGTGCTTTTGCCACGAAAACGCATGCGAGCAAAAGCGTAAGCACAAGTTGTGGAAAGCGAAACAATACCGATGGCGGTGATCACCGCGATTTTAATTGAGTTCCATAACCACAACATCACTGGGAATGGTGGCGGCGTGACCGAACCATCGGCATGGGTCACACTCATACCCAGAGCCAGCCTCCAGTGTTCCCAGGATATTTGGTCTGGGATAAGGCTGCCGGTGGCGAAGTTGCCGGGCCGCAGCGAAATGGCAATAACCATCAACAGCGGGAACATAATCAGCGCGATAAAGCACAACATCAGAAAATGAGTGCCTAATAGACGCAAACGCTGGGATTTAGGTTGAACCATGGCCATCTGCATCTCCTCCTTAGTCAAAATTCATTTTGCTGGCTTTCAAATTCAGTATCGCGAGTGCGCCTACCAGAATGAAAATCAGAGTGGCAATAGCCGCAGCCAGGCCAAAGTCTTGCCCGCCGCCCCCTTCAAAGGCCACGCGGTAGGTGTAGTTAACCAGTAAATCGGTATATCCCGCCGGAGTGCTGGTGCCAATCATATCCGGGCCACCTCGGGTTAATAACTGAATCAATACGAAGTTATTAAAGTTAAAGGCAAAACTGGCAATCATCAGCGGGGTCAGCGGCTTAATCAGCAATGGGAAGGTAATGCGGAAAAAGTTCTGGAATGGCCCGGCACCATCCATGGCAGAGGCTTCATATAAGTCATCTGGAATGGCTTTCAGTAGCCCCATGCACAAAATCATCATGTAGGGGTAACCGAGCCAGGTATTCACAATCAAAATCATGCTCTTGGCGGTGAGTGGATCACTGAACCACTCAGGTTTGATGCCAAATAGCTGATTAAGCATCAAGTTGATTTCGCCAAAGCTTTGGTTGAATAACCCTTTGAAAATCAATATCGAGATAAAGGAGGGCACAGCATAAGGCAGGATCAGCAACACCCGATAAATCGCTTTGCCTTTCAATGCCTCCCACTGCACTACGCAAGCCAATACCATGCCGACGGCAACCGTCAGAATGACACTCATGACTGAGAAGATAATGGTCCAAATAAAGATTGAGATAAATGGCTTCTGGATACCTTCATCTTGCAGCACCCGCAGGAAGTTTTTCCAGCCGATAGTGATGGTAAAGCCGGGGCTGAGTTTCTCGTTTTCCCACTGACCCTCTGCATTCACGGCCTGATAAAAACCGACATCAAGGTTTGGCCGATAAATTACGCCAGTTTGTTTATTAATCAATTCATTGCCGTCGGCCCCCAACTTATACAGTGGGCTGGTTTCGGCGAATTGGCGCAGTGAACTCATGCGCAGCTCGCCGCCATTTGGCAGGATAGCGACCAGCCCGCTCAGTGCCTGACGATTCTGGGTAATGATGCGCAGTGAGGCTCGTTCCCCAGTTTGTTCTGTGCTGGTTGGTGCGACTTTTATTTTTTGCCCGACAGCCTCATTCAAGCTGAAAGGCTCAGAAATCAGTAAGGTATTGTCATCAGGTGCTGTGAGCTGCAAGCGCCATTGGTCGTTGCTTGGATACAGACCAAAGGTAAATGTTTTACCGGTCTGGAATTGCCGGTCCATTAAGACGGACTGGGCGCGCTCAAAGGTTAACTGATTGGTACTGCTGTAGTTGGTAAAGGCGATGGCGATGGTGCAAATCAAGGGGAACAGAACAAACAGCCCCATACCCGCGACACCGGGATAAACATAGCGCCAGGCATAAGCGCGGCGATTGGCGAAAACATACAGCCCCAGACTCACCAGAATCAGCGTCACGATGGCAAAAAGATATTCACCCTGAGCATACATCAACATGATCAAATAGCAGGTGAATAGACTTAATGTGCCAATAATCAGCCATTTAAGTGCATCACTTTGCCACCAGGCAATTTTCTTTTTACGGCTTTGAAACTCGGTGTGGGATAACTGCATAATGGTCCCTTTCATACTCTTCGTACTTGACGTTACAGCGACGTTAGCTGCTCTCGTTACTCGGCCCATCCTTGAACCTCGCCTCTGCGAGGCCGCTGCAAGCAGCGTTCAAATCTGCTCCCTGCCGATTTGTCACCCGAATCACTTACCTTGTGTAAGCTCATCGGGATTTGTTCGTTGGCTGCCTTGCTGCAACATCAATTACTTTGAGTAATGTTGCAGCAAGTATTCTCGGGGCATAGTGAATCTATTATTTGACGATACGGGCGGCTGCGTCGTTCAGGGCAGCTTCCACGGTTTGGCGACCACTGATGGCATTCAACACTGCACTACGGGTTGCGTACCAGAAGGCGGCCATTTGTGGAATATTCGGCATGATTTCGCCTTTAGTGGCGTTTTCCATGGTTGCCGCAATACGTGGATCTTTTGCCAGTTGCTCTTGGTAAGATTTCAGTGCAACTGCGCCCAGCGGTTTGTCTTTATTGACTTCAGCCAAGCCTTGGTCGGTCAGCAGGTAGTTTTCCAGGAACTCGGTCGCCAGTTCTTTGTTCGGGCTGGCGGCGTTGATACCGGCAGTCAGGACACCCACGAACGGCTTGGATGGTTGGCCATGGAAGGTTGGCAGCAAGGTCACGCCATAATTGATTTTGCTCTTATCAATGTTGCTCCATGCCCAAGGACCATTGATGGTCATCGCTGTTTCGCCTTTATTAAAGGCCGCTTCGGCGATGGAATAATCGGTATCAGCATTGATGTGTTTGTTTTTCACCAGATCGACAATAAATTGCAGGCCAGCTTTCGCACCAGCATTGTTCACGCCGACGTTTTTCACATCATAAACACCGTTTTCAAATTTGAAGGCATAACCGCCGTCAGCGGCAATAACTGGCCAAGTGAAGTACGGTTCTTGCAGGTTCCACATGATGGCGCTTTTGCCATTGGCACGCAGTGTTTTATCCAACGCTGGAATTTCTTCCCAGGTTTTCGGTGCTTCTTTCAGCAGGTCTTTGTTATAAATCAGAGACAGCGCTTCTACCGCCACTGGATAACCAATCAGCTTGCCATTGAAACGCACCGCGTCCCATGTGAATGGGAACAGTTTTTCCTGGAAGGCTTTAGATGGACTGATTTCTGCCAGCAAGCCAGATTGTGCGTAGCCGCCAAAGCGGTCATGCGCCCAGAAGATGATGTCTGGACCATCGCCGGTGGCTGCGACTTGCGGGAATTTTTCTTCCAGTTTGTCTGGATGCTCGATAGTGACTTTGATGCCGGTATCTTTCTCAAATTTCTTACCGACTTCTGCCAGCCCGTTATAGCCTTTATCGCCATTGATCCAGATAACCAGTTTGCCTTCTTCAATCTTGGCAAAAGCAGAGGAAGAGAGCACCAGCGTGGTTAACGCTGAAAGGGCCAAAACACGTGCGGTCTTACCAATGCCGGATTTTGTGAAGCTGCTAGTCATAATCCAATCCTTTTATCCAATTTTGTGGGTACCGATTTTTACGCTGCCATATTGAGTCACAACCCGATACCCCATCATCCTCCCCCCGTCTACGCCCCCCGGTCGGTTATTGTGACCCAGTTAACACTGCGGCCTATTCTGTGGTGTCAGGCACAATAATGCAGGTCGAAATTTGCAGGCCAGATCACGTATTTGTATTTACAGTGGAACTTCTGCCCGCATTGGTCGTTCCCTCATCCTCCCATCTCCTCCCCCATGAAAAACTTTGTTACGGATGATTACCTAATAGTGTCACTCCCGCACTATCACCACCATTGAAAAGCAGCACCGTCATTGAAAAGTACCAATGAAACACCGCCATCAATAAAAGGGTGTTGTTCGGTTAATTATTACCCAGCCAGATCAATGCGTTGAAGCGCTAAGCAACATGCAGCCCTATACTCAGGCCGCGACGTCGTCCGAGGCAACCAGGCTCAAAGCATGGCGGTACGGCGCGCTGCAAGAGAGTCATCAGGGGACTGGGAGTAATTGATGGGTCATGCCGGAATTTGCTTCCGCCATTTTTCTTCAGTCAGGTTCATATGAAAAGTTGTTTGCGTAAGCAAAGGAGTAACACATGGCTAATGTAACGCTGAGCGGCGTTTATAAGGCCTTTGGTGAGGCTGTGATTTCCAGAGATATCAATCTGGAGATCGATGACGGTGAATTTGTGGTGTTTGTTGGGCCATCCGGGTGTGGAAAGTCAACGCTACTGCGGATGATTGCCGGCCTTGAGGACATTACCTCAGGTGAATTGTTGATTGGTGGCAAGCGGATGAATGAGGTGCCGCCGTCTGAACGTGGCATCGGCATGGTGTTCCAGTCATATGCGCTTTATCCCCACTTGTCGGTGGCGGAGAACATGTCCTTCGGCCTGAAATTGGCCGGTGTGAAGAAAGCCGAAATTAACCAACGGGTGAATCAGGTAGCAGAAGTGCTGCAACTGGCTCACCTGCTGGAACGGCGGCCAAAAGCACTTTCAGGTGGTCAGCGTCAGCGTGTTGCGATTGGTCGTACTTTGGTCGCAGAGCCGGATGTGTTCTTGCTCGATGAGCCACTTTCCAACCTGGATGCCGCGCTGCGAGTACAGATGCGCATTGAGATATCCCGGCTCCATAAGCGCTTGGAACGCACCATGATTTACGTCACTCACGATCAGGTCGAAGCCATGACATTGGCCGACAAAATTGTGGTGCTGGATGCAGGCAATGTCGCGCAGGTAGGTAAGCCGCTTGAGTTATATCACTACCCA
This sequence comes from Yersinia alsatica, assembly GCF_902170305.1. Classification (GTDB taxonomy): domain Bacteria; phylum Pseudomonadota; class Gammaproteobacteria; order Enterobacterales; family Enterobacteriaceae; genus Yersinia; species Yersinia alsatica. The sequence continues at coordinate 29,192 of NZ_CABHWW010000038.1, forward strand.
GCCAACCGCTTTGTTGCGGGCTTTATCGGCTCGCCAAAAATGAATTTTTTACCGGTTAAAGTGACCGCCGCTGAACCTCGCCAAGTACAGATAGAACTGCCCAATCGCCAGTTAGTGTGGCTGCCGGTGGAAGGTACGCAGGTTCAGGTTGGTGCAAATCTGTCTTTGGGTATCCGCCCGGAACATCTGCTGCCAAGCAGTGCCTCTGAAGTCACGCTGGAAGGCGAGATTCAAGTGGTAGAGCAACTGGGTAATGAGACTCAAATTCACATCCAAATCCCGGCAATACGTCAGAACCTGGTTTACCGCCAGAACGACGTGGTGCTGGTAGAAGAAGGTGCAACATTCGCCATCGGTCTGCCACCGCAGCGCTGTCATCTGTTCCGTGAAGATGGCACTGCCTGTAAGCGGCTGTACCAAGAACTGGGCGTCTAGTTACCACGGCGTCTGGTTTTGGAAAATGTAAAGCACGCATGCCGATAGGCAAATATAACAGGAGATTACTGATGACTACTCTGCGCAAGTTACCGATAGCACTGGCTGTTGCCGCTGGTGTCCTTTCCACTCAAGCTATGGCTGTCGATTTCCACGGGTATGCACGTTCTGGTATCGGTTGGACGGGAAGTGGTGGCGAACAACAATGTTTCAAAGCAACTGGTGCTCAAAGTAAATACCGTCTGGGTAACGAGTGTGAAACTTATGCGGAAATTAAATTAGGTCAGGAATTGTGGAAAGAAGGCGATAAGAGCTTCTACCTGGATACCAACGTAGCCTATTCCGTTTCACAGCGTGATGACTGGGAATCTACAGACCCCGCTTTCCGTGAAGCCAACGTTCAGGGTAAAAATCTAATTGATTGGTTGCCTGGCTCCACCATGTGGGCAGGTAAACGCTTCTATCAACGTCATGACGTTCATATGATCGACTTCTACTACTGGGATATTTCCGGCCCAGGTGCAGGTTTGGAAGCGATTGATTTGGGCTTCGGCAAGTTATCTATCGCAGCAACCCGTAACTCTGAAGCGGGTGGTTCAAGTGCCTGGATTGACAATCAGCGTAAAAACGCCGACCACACGGTCAACGATGTGTACGATATCCGTTTAGCCGGTTTAGAAACTAACCCAGGCGGTACACTGGAATTTGGTGTGGATTATGGTCGTGCCAATCCTGAAGATGATTATGCGTTAGCACCGAATGCCTCTAAAGATGGCGTGATGCTGACTGCTGAACATACCCAAAGCATGATGGGTGGCTTCAACAAATTTGTTGTTCAGTATGCCACTGACTCCATGACTTCATCTAACAGCGGCCATTCACAAGGTACCAAAGTTGATAACAATGGCCACATGCTGCGTATTATTGACCACGGTGCCATCAACCTGGCTGAGAAGTGGGATCTGATGTACGTCGGTCTGTATCAGGACACTGACTGGGACAACAACAACGGGACCACTTGGTACAGCGTGGGTGTTCGTCCAATGTATAAATGGACCAATATCATGAGTACCTTGGCAGAAGTTGGCTATGACAATGTTAAGTCACAACGTACTGGCGACCGCAATGGTCAGTACAAACTGACACTGGCACAACAGTGGCAGGCAGGCGACAGCATCTGGTCACGTCCAGCAATCCGCGTCTTTGCAACTTATGCGAACTGGGATGAGAAGTGGGGCTATAACGATGTACAAGTCAATGGCGTGAACAGTGCCGATTATGGTCTGGCACAAAATGGCAGCATCGGTACTAACAGCCGTGGTAAGAGCAATGAAGTGACCTTCGGTGCTCAATTCGAAGCCTGGTGGTAACAGCGATTCTTCAGCCGCCTACGGGCGGCTGTTTGCTTAACGCACCATAAAGCGACAACCCAAAAAGGTTATATATTGGTTAACTTTGCCGACCTTGCCTGGCACAGTTACGTATGAGGGTATAACAATGAAAAAGAATCTTCTGACACTCTGTCTGGCATTGGCTCTGGGGGTGACTACACCGCTGGCAGCACAGGCCGCATCTACGATTTCTCCGGCGAATGTTTCCATCGCGCCGACCATTAGCACCGCAACATTACAGCAGTTGCCCTGGCAGCCATTAGTGCCGCCAGCAACTGAGGAAATTAAGCTCACCGCAGCTAGCCCACAAATTTCTCAAGGGAATGTTGAAGGCGCGGTTGCCGCCTTTGCATTGCCCGCCGATCGTGGCTCAATGGAGATCACGCTCAGCAGCTTAGTGTCTAATAACCAACTATTTTCTCCTAGCGTATTAGTTTTAGACGAACAGATGCGCCCGGCGGCTTATTACCCGTCCAGCTATTTCACTTATGAAAAAGCGGGCATCATGGTCAATGACCGGTTGCAAGGGGTGATGAAACTGACTCCGGCACTGGGCCAAAAACAGATCTATCTGCTGGTCTATACCACCCGCGAAGATTTAGCGAAAACCACCACACTACTGGCCCCGGCCAAGGCTTATGCCATGGGGGTGGGTAATGCGGTGCCCGATATCCCAGATCCTATCGCCAAACATACGCCAACCGGCAACTTGAAAATTAAGGCGACAGCTGAGCAGGGCATGGGCAATATTATGATTGGCTTGATGCAGCCAGCAGCGCAGTCGGCCCCTGTGGTGGTGGGCAATAGCGCTCAACCGGCAGCGGTAGCCGCACCGACATCAGCGCCGGCCAAACCCGCAGAGCCAATGCTGAGTGAGACGGAAACCTACTTCAACCAGGCGATTAAAGACGCGGTGAAATCCGGCGATGTCGATAAGGCGCTGAAATTGTTGAACGAAGCGGAACATTTGGGCTCAACTTCAGCCCGAAAAACCTTTATTAGTAGTGTAAAAGGCAAGGGGTAAATCCCGGCACTGCTGAATATGGCTAGATGGTTGGTGCGCCTTGGCGCACCTTTTTTCTCGCTACCATTCGAGTTACCTATTTTGGGGGGAATATAAAAGATAGATAAGGTTCTATCAGACCGGGAATAGCGCCAGTATCGGTATCTTGGATGAGATGCCGAAGAGTCGCAGCTAAAGGCTCTTTATTGTTCAGCTAATCAGTTAAAGGAATTGATTGATGTTGAAGAATACTCAACTCTGTTTATGGATTGTGTTACTCCCATGGTTAGTCCCGTTTGCAGAAGAAAATATTTTGTTGCCCCCCCTAATCCCGCTCTCTATCGCTGCTCAGCATCCTTCTTTCCATAACGTTCAGCAGTTACCTATAAAGGTGACGGCAAGAGATCATCTGCTGTTGGATAAATTGGCTGAAGAGCTGCCCAATGTCAGCTCAACATCGGAGCCAGTATTTAGCCACGCAATGCAGTTAATTGATAATGCCAAAGAACTGGATCAGAAAAGGTGGGCGCAACAATTCCCAGAAATCAGTGATGCCCGGGTGGGCAGAATTGTCGATCTTTATCTGCAACTTTATGATGTAGAAGGTATTGAATATGCGGATGGTGTCGATAACTTATTGCATTTAAGGCCCGGATTAACTGCGGCTCAAGGATATGAAAAAGCCCGAATAGCCAGTTTGGAGCGCGACATACTTTTTAAGCTATCCCAACAAGGCCTGACACTGTCCCAAGCAGAAAAACTGACCCCACTTGCTGCCCTCAGCCTTGCCTGGCGGCTACAGCAAGAGCATCAATCCACGTTAGCTGCATTATCCACAGCCATTTATCAGCCTGAAAATAAAGCGATAAAAATTCAGGCGACAATACTTTTCAACCTTTCCCATTATGGCAATCACTATGGTGAAATAACGGCAGTTGCTACGACGGATTTGAATGATTGGGGCGTGGATCAACTGGCGGGGTCGGAACAACCGGTCTCCCGAGCCGCCCGAGCATTGAGGGTTATCCACCAAGGGACTCATGCAACACCCGCGAAAGTGACATCTGATGACGCTTATCTTGCCAATGGTTTTGCACCGAAAAATGCCCAAGGGCGCTATCTGCAAAGCCAGTCGTCGGAATTGGAGGAGATGATTTTAGTCGGATGTATCCAGATTGGATTTGATGTTTGCAGCCAACAAGATTTCACTCAATTTCTTGATCTTCAACACGCCGTCGGCAGTCTTGAGTTTTCGCTCAAAAATACCCTTAAGTTACATTATCAATTACAAGGCCAATCCCTTGATCAATTGGAAAATAAGAATGCCGAGCAACTGTATAACTTATTACTTCAAGAAGAAGGGCAAATGCAGCAAGTCGGAGGGATTGGTTACAGCCCGACGGTTATCTTCTTATCCCATTTCAGCCAATCTAATGAAGTTGAGCCTTTAACGTTAGAGCAAACAGCAAGTGCATTAAAACGTATTGCTGAATCAATGGATGTCTCCCATTTGCCTGAGTTAGCTCAGATTACCTTTGAGCGAATAAAACAATCAGCAGACTATATTATTGATAATACAGCCATTGATGTGGAGCGCGATAGATTTGAGTGGGACCTTAAGGCGCTCACTGAATATTTTGAGCCAGACCATCCCTTATACCCGCTGATGCATGACAGACCCTACAAAACTGAGCAAGAAAGGATAGCGCGGCAATTAGATTATCTTGATATGCGTTTGGCCTATCGCCATCTTCCCGCAGCATTTGATGAGGATCAGGCGATAAGAGCTATTCTGACAGAGAAAGGAGTTAGAAAAATTGATGATTCCAGACGATATATTTACCGTCAGGATCTCCAGTCCGGTTTTCCGCAGAAGGAATATGACTTACCGGTTAATGAATTTAAACGACGCCGGGATGCCAGCAGCCACTTTGTTGCCAATATGTCGATGCCCGGCAACAACGGCCGGCCAATTAACGTGTTCGACACGCTAGAGGCGAAAAAAGCTGAGTATTATGACCAAATCAAATCTCACCCGGCAATTCGGGCTCAGGCCATTAGGGCATTAATTGCTGAAGGTCGGCGGCCAAAGGGCGGTGCGCTGCAAGATAAAATCAACAACCTTGCCAAGGACTATCGACCAGAATCCGAGAATTCGCGTTTTTGGGGCAATGCCTGGACGATGTTGGAAAACCATTGGACTTGTAAACTGCCAGTACCGAATCCCATGTGCACTATCGCCAGAGTGGAAGGGCCGCGCTACCGCAATGAAAAAGAGAATATGGCGGCAGGTATGACGGCAATGGTGATGGAGGCAGGTCTGCTTAGAGGAATGGAAAGGGGTGTGGTGACGCTAGAAAATGCCCCGCCAGGTATTGATCCTGTGTTGTCTCCCACGTTATCGGCCGAGATAGACATATCAGAAGAGGCGATCGAGCCGGGTCACCGTGCCATACAAAACCCACATGGTAAACCCATTGAAGTGCAACTTATTGAACTTAAAGACCCTGCCTTGCCAAGTGGAAAGCGCGCAGCTTGGGTTAGACAAGGAGGGAGCGGGGCTTATTGGGAAGTTGATGTCGCCACCGGTCAAGACTTGGGCATGGTATTGAAAGACGGCCCTCAATTTGTCAAACCGGGCAAATTACTGGGCGGGGGGCCATCTCAATCAAAAGTTTTACGCCCTGTTAAATTAGGTAAAAAAATAGGTAGTGGGCGGGCTGGAGATGTCTATTTTGATGCCGGTAACCCTGGTTTTGTGTTAAAGAAATTGGCTACACAAGATGAGTTTCTTATAACCGAAATCCATACGAAAGAAGTTGAATTTTTTAATCGATATTATGGTGAAGGTTCTTCTGAGTTAATTCTAGATAAAAATCAATACTATATAAGAATGTATAATGTGCCTGGGGCAACTTTGGCAGAGATGACGGGTAAAATTTTCCCGTCAAATGCAAAAGAGAGGTTTTTCAGCATGATGGACGATTTGGGGTATTACAATATCATCCATAATGATTTGCACTTGCGTAATGTTTTATATGACCCAAAAACTAACACCTTTTACCCTATCGATTTTGATAATGCTTTCGATGGATATTATTCACCAAGAGATTCAAATAACGGATCTCAAAATCAGGGAATAAATATGAGAGTTAAAATTATCCTAGAACACATTGAAAAATATACTAAAAATTAGCCATAAGGATAATGTCGCTGGTCTGAATAAAAAAGTAACCTAGTGCCGCCTGAGCTTCATTCTGCGCTACAATGGTTGTCTATTTAGCCATTACCAATTGCGGGGATGGGTGTTTTATCCTCGGCAGGGAGCGAGCCGCATGTCTACCGGCGATGCATCAATTTTAAAGCCTATCCACTGGTGTGCCCTTGAGCACCCGACTCTTCCTGCGAACATCGCCGACTGGTTGATGGAGCTGGGGTCGATGACCCGACGTTTTGAACAGCATTGCCAACGGGTTCATGTTGAACCGCAGCGGGAATGCTTTATTGTGCGTAATGAGTTGGGAGAGGATGCGGAGCATTTACCCGTAAGTGAACGTTATTGGCTGCGAGAAATTGTGTTGTGTGGTGATAATGAACCGTGGCTGCTTGGCCGCACAATTATCCCGGAAGAAACCTTGTCTGGCCCTGATAGGGCGCTGGTGGACTTAGGGACATTACCGCTCGGGCGCTATTTATTTGGTGGTGACAATTTAACCCGGGATTATATTCAAGTGGGGCGGCAAGATACCCTATGGGCGCGCCGTTCGTTACTCCGCTTATCGGGTAAGCCTCTGCTATTAACTGAAGTTTTTTTACCGGCTTCGCCGCTTTATACCAAATAACGTAGCTTCAGTAGTGTGATGTGGTGGTGAGATTTTGGAGACTGATAAATTGAAGGGAAGTACAGTTCAGAGCAAATGGCTGGCTTATTGCCGTTTGATGCGTATTGATAAACCCATTGGCTCATTATTACTGCTATGGCCGACATTGTGGGCGCTGTGGCTGGCAGGGCAAGGTATCCCCGAAACCAAGATACTGATTGTCTTTGTGCTGGGTGTTTTTTTCATGCGCGCGGCTGGCTGTGTCGTCAATGATTATGCTGACCGACATATTGATGGCTTTGTGAAACGCACCGCATCCCGGCCATTGCCGAGCGGTCTCATCAGTGAGAAAGAAAGTAAAATCCTGTTTGTGGTCTTGGTGTTACTGTCGTTTGGGTTGGTATTAACGCTCAATAGCATGACTATATGGTTATCACTGGCAGCACTGGCATTGGCTTGGGTTTATCCCTTTATGAAGCGGGTTACCCACTTGCCACAAGTGGTGCTGGGGGCTGCATTTGGTTGGTCAATTCCGATGGGGTTTGCCGCCGTGAGTGAAAGCCTACCTCTGGCTTGTTGGTTGCTCTTACTGGCCAATATCTGCTGGACGGTGGCTTATGACACTCAATATGCCATGGTTGATCGTGATGATGATCTGAAGATTGGTGTTAAATCCACGGCAATTTTATTTGGTCAGTATGACAAGTTAATCATTGGCTTACTGCAATTGGCAACACTGGTATTGATGGTGGCGATCGGCTGGCTGATGAATCTGGGCGGCGCGTTTTATTGGTCCGTCTTGCTGGCAGGCGCGCTGTTTGTGCATCAACAGAAGATGATTGCCCAGCGTGAGCGCGACCCATGTTTCCGCGCTTTCCTGAACAATAACTATGTGGGCTTGGTGTTGTTCCTTGGGATTTTAGTGAGTTACATGTAAAAAAATGGCCAGATGATTTATCTGGCCATTCTATTTCTAATCTTATGCCAAAGGATTAATCTTCCGATTCATCCTCGGTTTCAGGGGCTGGCAACTGATTGCTGGTTTCAGCCGGCATACTGACGCTTTCTATTGTCAGCTTCACTTCCGGTGTCATCAACGCACTCAGCATGTTGTAAACTTCCAGCGTATGTTCCTGAACGGCATCACCGCTATCACTGATATATCCCTCTTCGCGCAAGGTACCTACCAGGGTTGAGAACACGGCTTTATCGAAGAATTCCGGTGCATTAATTCCATGCAGTACAGACAAGCGCTGCGCCATAATGCGGCTCTCTTTCTCCAATGCCCCACGATTGATACTGGGGTTAGCACTGAGTAATGACAGCGTAATCGCATAACGTTGCAGTGTCTCACGCACACCTGCTGCCAATAATTGCAGAGGGCGAATACGGGCTGGGTTCAGCACCAATTCATGCCCTTTATCACAAATCAGCTGCTGGCGAGCCAGTTCATCAATTAAAGTATCCAATGTTTGTGGCAGCTGTTCTTTACTGTAATGCAGGAACAGTTCGGCTTTTAACATCGGATAAATCATGCTGATTTGACGCAATAATTCAGCGCGAGTAATGCGGCGGTGGTACATCACCATACTGGCAATCAACGACGGCAGCATCAGCAAGTGCTGGATATTATTGCGATAATAGGTCATCAGCACGGCTTGTTCCCGTGGCAGGATGATAATGTCACCGATATTGTCTTTCTCCACCTCAAACTTATTCATATTCAAGGCGTGATTAAGTAACTCTTCCGGCGTTTTATCCGGCACGGTGACATCTTTTGCATAAGGCACATTGCGCATCAATTGTAGATAGCAATCGAGCTGCTCAAGCAGTTGCTCACGGGTTAGTGAGCGCTGACGTGAAGCTAACAATGCGGTAGAACACAGGTTCATGGCATTTGCCGCCGCCGCATTGTTAATTCTGACCATAATCTTACCGGCCAAATCATTGACCGCCGGTGTCAGCCAGCTTGGACGCTGCGCTTCAATGGGGTCGATAGCATCGCGCCATTGCGGCACATTGGTGTTCAGATAAGTTGTGAGCGGGATCGGCTCACCAAAGTTGACGTAGCCCTGACCCAGATTGCGCAACTTGCGCAGGCCACGCACCATCTGCAACAGGTTTTCCTTCTCTTTGGTGGCTCCTCTCAGCTCTTTGGCGTAGGTGCCCACTTCCATCACATGTTCATAACCAATGTAGATTGGCACTAGGGTGATTGGCCGTGAACCACCGCGCAGCATGGCTTGGATAGTCATCGACAGTGTGCCGGTTTTAGGCTCCAGCAAACGGCCTGTACGCGAGCGACCACCTTCAACAAAGTATTCCACTGAGTAACCCCGGGTGAACAGTTCGCCCAGATATTCGCGGAACACGGTTGAATAGAGTTTGTTGCCTTTAAAGGTGCGGCGGATAAAGAAGGCACCCAAGCGACGGAAAATCGGGCCAGCAGGCCAGAAGTTAAGGTTAATACCGGCAGCAATATGCGGCGGTACCAGCCCTTGATGATAAAGCACGTAAGAAAGCAGCAAGTAATCCATATGGCTGCGATGGCAAGGCACATAGACAATTTCGTGGCCATCCTGCGCCAACTGCCGCACACGCTCGGCATTATGGACATTAATACCCTGATACAAACGGTTCCACGTCCAGCTCAGTACCCTGTCAGACAGACGCACGGCTTCATAAGAGAAGTCTGCGGCAATTTCTTCCATCAGCGTAATGGCATTTTGCTGTGCTTTCTCGTGGGAGATTTTCTTGGTACGTGCTTCATCTGCCACGGCTTTTTCAATCGCCTTGGAAGCCAGCAGCTTTTTGAATAGGTCTTGACGATCCGGCAAGCTTGGGCCTACTGCGGCCAGACGCTGGCGAGAGAAGTGCATCCGCGCGACGCGTGCCAACTTATGGGCGATAGTTTTATCGGTACCATGCTCGCTGGCCATTCGGCGCAATGATACTGTGGTCGAGAAACGCACAAAACTATCGCGGCCCAGCCACAATACGGCAAAGAATTTCTGCACACCATTCAGTACACGCAAATGTGGTGTACCATGGCCTTCGCGCCCAGGAGAACGACCAAACATCACCGAAACCGGCAGCATTTGGATATCCAGCGCTGGATTATTACGGTGCAGATCCAGATAATCGTGGAATATTTTTACCGATTCCTGCTTAGGAGCGTAATAACGAAAGACCCTCGGGCCATTATCGATAAACACATGGCTAGGCAGCTGTACACCATCAATTTCCAATGGAATCAATGGGTCAGGTAGATCTTGTGCCTGACACTGTGCTCGCAAAGTCAGCAAATCGGCCTTAGAATTGTAAGGCAAAACGTACAGAATAGGACGAGAAGGGTCTAACCCTAACTCAGTCACAGGATCTGCCGGAATAACCTTGCTTTTTACCAACAATTTAAGTGGTAAATTCAGTAACTTATAATATATTTTACGCCAACCTGACATAACTACATGAAGCCTCTTGTTAGCAATTCGTCGCAAGGATACCAGAAACTGGTTTTGAGATCTGTGGTGATAAGACAACAGAAAGCGGCAAAAATCATCATTAACTTAAGATAAAGGCAATAAATCATGGCGAATCAATCAACAGGGCTAACTCGAATCTTTAAAGCGACCGGTTATTCTGTGAAAGGCTTAAGTGCTGCCTGGAAAAATGAGGCCGCTTTTCGCCAAGAAGCCGTGGCTGCCATACTGGCTATCATACTGGCCTTCTGGTTGGATGTAGATGCTTTAGCGCGTATTTTATTGGTTGGCAGTGTGGTGTTAGTGATCATTGTTGAGGTGATCAACAGTGCCATTGAAGCCGTGGTCGATCGTATTGGCAGTGAGTTTCATGAACTTTCAGGCCGGGCCAAAGATATGGGCTCCGCCGCAGTGTTTCTCGCCATTCTGTTAGCGCTATTTATATGGGTAACCGTACTTTGGCAGCATGCTGGCTAGTTATGTCCCCCATAACGCCGATGACCTTAAGCATAGCGAGTAATACGATAAAAATAAGCTGTGATTAATCCCTGTTTTTGTTCACTCTTTGGTTCCCAATACCGGCTTACCTGTATATACTCACAGCAAGACTGTATAAACAAACAGGGGGCGAAATGAAAGCACTTACTACCAGACAGCAAGAGGTTTATGACCTGGTGCGCGATCACTTAGCGCAAACAGGTATGCCGCCGACCCGTGCCGAAATTGCGCAGCGTCTGGGATTCCGCTCTCCTAACGCCGCTGAAGAGCATTTAAAAGCACTGGCCCGCAAGGGTGTTATTGAGATTGTCTCTGGCGCTTCCCGTGGTATTCGTTTACTGATGGAAGAAGAAGATGGTTTGCCGCTGATTGGCCGCGTGGCCGCGGGTGAACCACTGCTAGCACAGCAGCATATCGAAGGGCACTACAAAGTTGACCCATCCATGTTTAAGCCAAGTGCAGATTTTCTATTGCGGGTGAATGGAATGTCGATGAGAGATATCGGTATTCTGGATGGCGACCTGTTGGCGGTACATAAAACACAAGATGTACGTAACGGGCAAGTGGTTGTTGCGCGCATTGATGATGAAGTAACGGTAAAACGTTTGAAAAAACAAGGTAATATCGTGCAGCTTCTACCTGAAAATACCGAGTTCCAGCCAATTATTGTCGATTTGCGAGAGCAAAGCTTCACTATCGAAGGGCTGGCCGTTGGTGTCATCCGTAATGGCGATTGGATCTGATCCTCGCTATTGATGTATACCCTTCGAGCAAGGAGGGTATACAATTTATTTAATTTCTCGCCAATATATTCATGCTTATATTGAGATTGAGAACAATCCGATAATAAGCTATTACTTACTGTTTTAACTGAATATTACCTGCTTTCATTTTTGATCCCTTGCCCAAATTATAGTGATTAATATTTGCTTGGCTTTAATTATTAGTCTCAGCTGCTATAGTTATTCACACGGTAAGCAAAACAACCTGAGTTAATTTAAATTATGACTGTGAGTGATTAATTTAAACCAAGGTTGCTGTTATAAAGAGAGAATGTTTACCGTGATTAATTAAATAGACTGACTAATTCCAAGGTAGCGGAGATATTATGAATAAAGATCAAGCCGATGGTAACTGGAAGCAGTTTAAAGGAAAAGTGAAAGAGAAATGGGGCAAGCTCACCGATGATGACCTTAAGGTCATAGAAGGCAAGCGTGACCAGTTGGTAGGGAAAATCCAGGAGAAATACGGCTATCAGAAAGAGCAAGCCGAGAAAGAAGTTAAAGCCTGGGAAGACCACAGCAAATATCGCTGGTAACAGCGTTAAATGGAATTAAACTGATATCGATATAAGTTAATTGGGTCTCTCACTTTATAGAATATATATTATTAAGTCGTGATATTAATAACGAACCTTATTCTATTTATTCCTATTCTCATATCGATAGACACAAGGAAGTGTCTAATTCTATTTCTATCTCACCCTATGGATGTTATTAACTCAAATTGTTGGTATTAAATTTTATTATTATAAATTTAATATTACGCTGCCGCCATTCGGACGACAGCCTGATTTTTATCGCCAGAGACTATTTCTTTTTAGCCACAATAGAGTGGTCATGATCACAATGATCGTGGCTTTCACAGGCTTCAACTTCTCCGCATTCAGCACATAGGCCATGAGCCTCTACCACGCTATGGCGCAGGGTAAAACCTGATTGCTGCGCTAATTGCGCCAGCGCTTCTTCAATGCCGACAGTCGTACGCTCAGTCACAATTTTGCAGCGATCACAGATAAATAGCGCAGAGGTATGAGTGGGCTCTTCAAAGTGATGGCACAGCACATAACTGTTCGCTGATTCTACGCGGTGAATAAACCCTTGCTCCAACAAAAAATCTAATGCGCGGTAAACGGTTGGTGGCTTAGCTTGTGGTTCCGATACGCGTAGCAAATCCAACAGATCATAAGCACTGATTGCACCGGGTTGTTGTGCCATTAAGCGTAATACTTCAAGACGTTGCGGTGTCAGCCGGACGTTACGTTGTTGGCAAAGGCTTTCAGCCTGAGCAAGCAGCTTTTCCTGATTGATTGAGTTCATGGTTTCATCCCGCAGCGTTTGAATGGAACAGATTTTATCATATTTACGGTTAATCACCGATAGGTGAAAAAGTGCCGGGCAGTGGAGTGTCACAATTTTGGTAATTTACCGGAATATCTCCCTTTTTACGGCACAACTATCACTCAGGCAGTCATAGCAAGGTTCTATGGTATAATCACGCATTCCATCCCTTGATCTCGTGTGTTTAATGCGCAATATCAATGGGTAATTGATGCAATAATAACCGATGAAATCACAGTAAATGCACCAAGCTCAGACTTTTTCCAGCACTCAGGCAGATAAGCCACACTATCCCCTACAGCGTTTCTCCGTCGCGCCGATGCTCGATTGGACAGATCGTCATTGTCGTTACTTTCATCGTTTGTTAACCAAACAGACGTTGCTGTATACCGAGATGGTCACCACAGGGGCGATTATCCATGGTAAAGCCGACTATCTGGCTTATAGCGAACAAGACCATCCGGTAGCCTTGCAACTGGGGGGCAGTGACCCGCAAGCCTTAGCCCATTGTGCCAAGCTGGCGGAACAGCGTGGATACAATGAAGTAAATCTGAATGTCGGTTGCCCCTCTGATCGGGTGCAAAATGGCCGTTTTGGTGCCTGCTTAATGGCTGAAGCCAATCTGGTTGCTGATTGCATTAAAGCCATGCGTGACGTGGTTTCTATTCCGGTCACGGTGAAAACCCGTATTGGGATTGACCAACTGGATAGTTATGAGTTTTTGTGCGAATTCGTGCAAACCGTCGCGGAACGTGGTGAATGTGATATTTTCACGATTCATGCCCGTAAAGCCTGGCTTTCAGGGCTGAGCCCGAAAGAAAACCGCGAAGTTCCGCCACTGGATTATGAGCGGGTTTATCAGCTCAAACGTGATTTCCCGGCGCTAACTATTGCCATTAACGGCGGCGTCAAAACATTGGCTGAAGCCAAAGAGCATCTTAAACATGTTGATGGCGTGATGATGGGGCGAGAAGCCTATCAAAACCCAAGTATTTTAACGCAAGTGGATCGCGAGCTGTTTGATCCCAATGCGCCAGTGGTTGATAGCGTTAAGGCTATCGAAGCACTTTATCCTTATATCGAGCAGGAACTGTCCCGTGGTGCTTATTTGGGTCATATAACCCGGCATATTCTTGGTATTTTCCAAGGGATCCCCGGTGCGCGCCAATGGCGTCGTCATTTGAGTGAAAATGCGCATAAACCTGGGGCTGATGTTTCCGTGGTAGAACAGGCACTCGCGCTGGTGACTCGCCCACAGCACAATTCGCTGTAGGAAACTTCACTATAAGTTAGTCAATTTGACCATGCCTGCCAGTGTTTTGGCAGGCTGTGTTTTATCTATAGCTTGTAAATTCAATCTGTTAACCTTATTTTCAGGTTGGCACGTTTCTTGTAATACTCCTGATAAAGCCCCTGTTTAAATGTAATGCATGGGAACAAACAATTATTAAGGAGCCAACCATGTTTGAAATTCTCTTTGTTATCGGCTTTTTTATCATGTTGATGGTGACCGGCATTTCTCTGTTGGGCATATTCGCCGCTTTGATGGTCGCTGCTGCTTTAATGATGTTGGGCGGGTTATTTGTGATGATGATTAAGCTGTTGCCATGGTTGATTCTGGCTGTCGTCGTGGTCTGGATCTGGCGTTCGATGCAAAAACCTGTTGTAAGGCGCTACTGATTATTTTGTTTTCTTGCGGGAGCGATCACAGGCTGAAAGTTTAGTCAGGATAATTCTTGGGAAAACGTATTTTTTCCTGAATCAGCTTGCTAGGATGCTAGCCGATACGATTCGTTATCACATTTTCATCCCTGCCAGAGGATAAAATAGCTGTATAAACGGCAACGTCATTTAAGTGAATATGCCTCTGACAGAATACCCTGCTATACCCCTACATGTGCATCAAAGAAAGCGTTAAAACAAAAGGCTCCCTAATCGGAGCCTTTTGTTTTTTATCATATTACTGAAAATATGCTTTACGGGATGAGCAGACTGGAACCGGTTGTCTGACGGCTTTCTAATATTTCATGGGCGCGACGAGCCTCTTGTAGCGGGAATTTTTGAGCCTCCGCTACATCCACTTTAATCGCGCCACTGGCAATCAATGAAAACAGCTCATGGCTGGCCGCTTCCAATTCTTTTCGATTAGTGACATAAGCATTCAGCGATGGGCGGGTAACATACAGCGCGCCTTTTTGGTTCAGTATTGCAAGGTCAACGCCAGTCACTGGGCCAGAGGCATTGCCGAAACTGACTAACAATCCTCGGCGTTTTAGGCTATTGAGTGAATCTTGCCAAGTGCTTTTCCCTACCGAGTCATACACCACACCCACTTTTTCACCGTGGGTCAGCTCGGCCACTCGCTCGGCGATATTTTCTGTGCGGTAGTTGATGGTGGCCCAGGCACCATTGGCTTTTGCCAACTCGGCTTTCTCATCAGAGCCGACACTGCCAATCAGTTTTGCACCGAGCGCTTTTGCCCACTGGCAGGCAATCAACCCAACCCCACCGGCTGCCGCATGGAATAAGAATACTTCGCCGGGTTTGATTTCATGGGTTTGGCGTAATAAATACTGGACTGTCAGCCCTTTAAGAAATGAGGCTGCGGCTTGTTCGAAAGAGATTTGCTCAGGAAGTAGGGCAATTTTCTCAGCGGCGACATTATGGACTTCGCTGTAAGCGCCAAGAGCGGATTGAGCATAAACGACCCGGTCACCGGCTTTTATGGTGCTAACTGATGAGCCGACTTTAGTGACAATCCCGGCAGCTTCAGTCCCTAGTCCACTGGGGAAGTGGGGCGGTGGATAGAGCCCACTGCGGATATAGGTGTCGATGTAGTTAATACCGATAGCTTTGTTTTCTACCTGAACTTCATCAGCCGCGGGATCCACCGGCGTAAAATCAAGATATTGCAACACTTCCGGCCCGCCAACGGTGCTAAATTGAATATGCTTTGCCATGTTAGCTCCTTCGTATTTAGTGTATTTTCACCCTACAGTGTTCTACACGCAGAGCCAAGATCTTGCTAATACCGATAAGTAATAGGGAATTCATAATTACCCTTCGGATATCATCGCGTATACTAAGCCACTGTATTTTTTATTCGTCGTTTTTCTCTTCGCAACAAAGGTAAAGAACACTTTTCATGGCAGCGAAAAAACCAACCAACAATATGACAGAGCCACGAGACCGCCAGATGGAAGGGCTGAAACTCCCGCCTCATTCACTGGAGGCAGAGCAGTCCGTGTTGGGCGGTTTGATGCTGGATAATGAACGCTGGGATAACGTTTCCGAGCGTGTTGCCAGCAAGGACTTTTTCAGCCGCCCGCATCGCCGGATCTTTACTGAAATGCAGCGTTTGCTGGAAAACAGCAAGCCGATCGACTTGATCACCTTATCTGAGTCACTGGAACAAAAGGGTGATTTGGAGTCCGTAGGTGGCTTTGCTTATCTCGCGGAATTATCAAAAAATACGCCAAGTGCCGCGAATATCGGTGCTTATGCTGACATCGTGCGCGAACGTGCTGTAGTACGTGAAATGATCTCTGTTGCCAACGAGATAGCCGATGCCGGTTATGATCCTCAAGGTCGTAGCAGTGAAGATCTGCTGGATCTGGCGGAATCCAAAGTATTCCAGATCGCAGAAAGCCGGGCTAATAAAGATGAAGGCCCGAAAAGCGTCGATCAGATCCTCGAAGCCACTGTGGCGCGAATTGAGCAGCTTTATCAACGGCCACATGATGGTGTCACCGGTGTTTCAACCGGTTTTGCTGATTTGGATAAAAAGACTGCTGGATTGCAGAAATCAGATTTGATCATTGTGGCGGCGCGTCCATCGATGGGTAAAACCACCTTTGCGATGAACTTGTGTGAAAACGCCGCGATGATGCAGGAAAAACCGGTATTGATCTTCAGTCTGGAGATGCCCGGCGACCAGATCATGATGCGTATGTTAGCCTCATTGTCACATGTCGATCAGACCCGCATCCGTACCGGCCAACTGGATGATGAGGATTGGGCGCGGATCTCCAGCACCATGGGCATATTGATGGAAAAGCGCAATATGTACATCGATGACTCCTCCGGCCTGACACCAACTGAGGTGCGTTCTCGTGCGCGGCGTATTTTCCGTGAGCACGGTGGTTTGAGCTTGATTATGATCGACTACCTGCAATTGATGCGGGTGCCGTCACTGTCAGATAACCGTACATTAGAAATTGCAGAAATTTCACGCTCCCTGAAAGCCTTGGCGAAAGAGCTACAAGTGCCGGTGGTGGCGCTGTCGCAGCTTAACCGTAGTTTGGAGCAACGTGCCGATAAACGCCCGGTAAACTCCGACTTACGTGAATCCGGTTCTATTGAGCAGGATGCCGACTTAATCATGTTTATTTACCGTGATGAGGTTTATCACGAAAACAGTGATGAGAAAGGGATCGCTCAGATTATTTTGGGTAAACAGCGTAACGGCCCGATCGGTTCTGTTCGGCTGAAATTTAATGGTCAATGGTCGCGCTTTGATAATTACGCGGGCCCGCAATACGACGACGAATAGCGAGTAACAACTATCCCCTGCGAATCTGATGTTACCTTGCGGTAGCACCAATTTCTTTGGGTATAATATTGATAATTAAGGATAAGAAATGAAAGCGGCAACAGCAGTAATCGACCGCCGCGCTCTGCGACATAACTTGCAACAGGTACGGCGCATGGCGCCGCAAAGTCGCCTGATTGCCGTTGTGAAAGCAAACGCTTATGGCCACGGTTTATTAGAAACAGCGCATACCTTACAGGATGCCGATTGCTATGGTGTCGCGCGGATCGGCGAAGCTCTGATGCTGCGATCCGGTGGGATCGTCAAACCGATTTTGTTGTTAGAAGGCTTTTTTGCTGCCGAAGATCTGCCGATCTTGGTGGCTAACCGTATCGAAACCGCAGTACATAGCATTGAACAGCTGGAAGCGCTGGAAGTTGCGACTCTCTCCGCCCCGATTAATGTTTGGATGAAACTGGATACCGGTATGCACCGCCTGGGTGTTCGCCCAGAACAGGCCGAGGCTTTTTACCAGCGCTTAAGTGCATGTCGAAATGTTATTCAGCCAGTCAATATCATGAGCCACTTTAGCCGGGCAGATGAGCCGCAAGTGGATACTACTCGCCAGCAACTCGACTGCTTCGATACCTTCGCGAAGGGTAAACCGGGCAAGCAATCTATTGCGGCGTCTGGCGGCATTTTGCTGTGGCCAGAGGCCCACCGCGATTGGGTTCGTCCGGGCATCATACTGTATGGCGTTTCACCGATGGACGAGCCTTATGGTAGCCATTTTGATCTGCTACCAGCAATGGCATTGAAATCCAGCCTGATTGCTGTTCGTGAACATAAAGCCGGTGAACCCGTCGGCTATGGCGGTACTTGGGTCAGTGAGCGGGATACCCGTTTGGGTGTGGTGGCCATTGGTTATGGCGATGGTTATCCGCGCAGTGCGCCATCGGGAACGCCGATGTGGGTCAATGGGCGCGAAGTCGGCATTGTGGGCCGGGTCTCAATGGATATGATTTCAGTTGATTTGGGGCCGGATGCTACGGATAAAGTCGGTGATGAAGTGCTGCTATGGGGCGCGGAATTACCGGTTGAAAAAATTGCGGCACGCACCGGAATCAGTGCCTATGAATTGATTACTAAGCTGACCTCCCGTGTTGCGATGGAATATCTAGGGGAATAAGGTAAGCTGCATAAGTCATTCACTGCCATATACCCGCCATACTGATAAGTTGCCGCAAGCTGGCAACTCGGATTATTTAGGGTATAGACAATCATTATCAATCTAGGAGTGCAGCGCCGTGTTCCAAAATGTTGACGCCTACGCAGGTGATCCGATCCTGTCACTGATGGAAAGTTTTAAAGCCGATAACCGAGCTCACAAAGTGAACTTGAGTATTGGGCTTTATTACAATGAACAGGGCGAGATCCCGTTGATGCAGGCAGTGAAGACGGCGGAAGCACAGCTGAGCGCTCAGCCACACGGGACGCCAGTCTATTTACCGATGGAAGGTCTGCAATCTTATCGTAGTGCTATCCAGCAATTATTATTTGGTGCCGAGCACCCCATGCTGGCACAGCAGCGGGTTGCAACAATCCAAACTGTCGGTGGTTCTGGTGCATTGAAAGTGGGCGCTGATTTCCTGAATCACTACTTCCCAGATTCACAGGTCTGGGTCAGTGATCCTACCTGGGAAAACCACGTCGCTATTTTTAGTGGCGCAGGTTTTAAGGTGAATACCTATCCCTATTTTGATAACGACAAGCTGGGTGTGAAGTTCGACCAAATGCTGGCAACTTTGCAGCAGTTACCGGCTAGAAGCATTGTGTTATTACACCCTTGCTGTCATAACCCGACGGGTTCTGATCTGACCAATGCACAGTGGGATCAGGTTATTGAAGTGGCTAAAGGCCGTGATTTAATCCCATTCCTTGATATTGCTTATCAGGGATTTGGTGCCGGGCTGAATGACGATGCTTATGCTATTCGAGCGATGGCTGCTGCTGAATTGCCGTGCCTTATCAGTAACTCCTTCTCTAAAATTTTCTCACTGTATAACGAGCGGGTCGGTGGCCTGTCTGTAGTGTGTGAAAGTGAAGAAGCTGCTGGCCGCGTATTGGGGCAGTTAAAAGCCACGGTGCGCCGTAACTATTCCAGTCCGCCAAACTTTGGGGCACAAGTTGTTGCAAAAGTCCTGCATGACAGCGAGTTAAAAGTGCAGTGGCAGACTGAAGTTGAAGAGATGCGCTTACGTATTATTGAAATGCGCCGCACTTTGGTACAAGCCTTAAAAGCGTCGCTGCCCAATCGTAATTTTGACTACTTGCTGCAACAGCGCGGGATGTTCAGTTACACCGGTTTTAGCGCAGCACAGGTAGACCGGCTGCGTGAAGAGTTTGGCGTGTATCTGATTGCCAGTGGCAGAATGTGCATGGCGGGCGTCAATCACAGCAATGTTCAGCGCGTTGCGGCGGCTTTTGCTGCGGTGCAGTAATCTGAGTGAGATTCAGGTGATAGTCATCTGAGGCGATAACCATTGAAGGCGATAGGTAATATCGCCTTTTTCTTTTATTTTTTCTACCTTATTTCCGCCACTTACCCCGATCTTCGACTTGTTTTCACCTTATCCCATGGCTGTTAATAGATTAAAGAATATACTAATTAGTGCGGTAGATTCATGCCAAACGATCATTCATCGCTCACAGTAAATCTGTTGTTATAGGTGCAAGCTAGCCTTGCAGCAGGTTGCTGTTCGGATGGAATGAAATCTTTATGAGGCCCTTTCGCTAGACGGCACCGGCCCATGACAGGAGATATACCCATGAATAATTCGGCATTACTAGAATACTGTTTGTCCAAACCAGGGGCAGAGCAGAGTGACCATGAGATGTGGCAGGCAAATCAAATTAAAGTCGCAGATGTGATGTTTGCTATGGTGGGTAAGACGGGTGGGCGCCCCTCTATTTCATTGAAAACCAGCCCTGAATTGGCCGAAAGCCTACGCGAGCAACATCCGGAGATCGTGCCGAGTGAACACTTGAATAAAGCGCACTGGAACACGGTGTTTCTGGATGGAAAATTACCAAACTCACAGTTCTATTCACTGATTGACCGCTCTTATCAATTGGTATTACAGGGGTTATCAGCCCAGAGACGGCAGGAGTTAGTTGTTTGAGAACTGAGAAAATAATAGTGTTTGGGGCAATACACTGATTGCCCCAAAGCACTTAACTTCACATCTTATTGGCGTTGCAGCATAGGTTTTAGGAACCGTGCTGTATGGGAAGCCGCGCATTCCGCGACGGTTTCCGGCGTGCCAGAGACTAAAATCTCACCGCCGCCACTGCCACCTTCTGGCCCCAGATCGACAATCCAGTCTGCGGTCTTAATCACATCCAGATTATGCTCAATGACCACGATGGTATTGCCTTGATCTCGTAACTGGTGCAATACCGCCAGTAGCTGCTGGATATCGGCAAAGTGCAGGCCAGTGGTTGGTTCATCCAGAATATACAAGGTTTGACCGGTGCCGCGTTTTGACAATTCGCGCGACAGTTTCACTCGCTGCGCTTCCCCACCTGATAAGGTGGTTGCCGACTGGCCCAGACAAATATAGGACAGGCCAACATCCATCAAGGTTTGCAGCTTGCGGGCTAATGCTGGCACCGCATCAAAGAATTCGCGCGCTTCTTCGATAGTCATCGCCAGCACTTCATGAATACTCTTGCCCTTGTATTTAACTTCCAGTGTCTCGCGGTTATAGCGCTTACCTTTACACTGATCGCAAGGTACGTAGATGTCGGGCAGGAAGTGCATTTCAACTTTAATCACCCCATCCCCCTGACAAGCTTCGCAACGTCCGCCCTTCACATTGAAGCTAAAACGGCCCGGTGTATAACCGCGAGCGCGTGATTCTGGTACGCCAGCGAACAGTTCGCGAATCGGGGTAAAGATGCCGGTATAGGTGGCCGGGTTAGAGCGCGGTGTCCGGCCAATAGGGCTTTGGTCAATATCGATAACTTTATCGAAATGCTCCAGCCCATGGATATCGCGATATGGGGCCGGTTCAGTAATAGTTGCGCCGTTCAGTTGGCGCTGCGCAATCGGGTATAAAGTATCGTTAATCAGTGTTGATTTACCCGAGCCGGAGACACCGGTAATGCAGGTGAACAGCCCGACAGGCAGCGTCAGCGTGACATCTTTCAGGTTATTACCACTGGCTCCCATCAGTTTTAATACTTTGCTCGGATCACCCGCGACGCGTTGCGCCGGTATGGCGATTTCTCGTTTCCCGCTCAGGAACTGGCCCGTTAATGATTCTGGCGTGGCCATAATGTCATCGACGGTACCTTCCGCTACGACTTCACCGCCATGCACACCGGCACCCGGGCCGATATCTATCACATGGTCAGCTGCGCGGATAGCATCTTCATCATGCTCGACCACAATTACGGTATTACCCAAATTACGTAGGTGAATCAGGGTTTCTAATAAACGTTCATTATCGCGCTGATGCAAGCCGATGGACGGCTCATCAAGCACGTACATGACGCCGACCAAACCGGCACCAATCTGGCTTGCCAGGCGGATACGCTGCGCCTCGCCACCGGATAACGTTTCTGCCGAGCGGGACAGTGACAGATAATTTAGACCGACGTTGACCAAAAACGTCAATCGCTCGCCGATTTCTTTCAGAATTTTATCGGCAATTTGCGCTCTTTGGCCGCTCAATTTTAAGTTCTTGAAAAACTCAAGGGCATCGCCGATGCTCATATCCGAGATTTTCGGTAGCGGGGTATTTTGCACAAAGACATAACGTGCTTCTTTGCGCAGGCGGGTACCTTCACAGGAAGCACAAGAGCGGTTGCTGATAAATTTGGCTAACTCTTCGCGCACAGCACTGGATTCCGTCTCTTTATAACGGCGTTCCATATTGTGCAGTACCCCCTCAAATGGGTGGCGGCGAACAGTGGTATCACCACGGTCATTAATATATTTGAATTCGATGGTGTCTTTGCCGGAGCCGTACAGCACGGCTTTTTGTATGTCGGCACTCAGCGAATTAAAGGGCGCTTCGATATCAAACTTGTAGTGATCCGCCAGTGAACGCAGCATCTGGAAATAATAGAAGTTACGGCGATCCCAGCCACGAATAGCCCCACCCGCCAGTGACAGCTCAGGATTTTGCAGCACGCGGTCGGGGTCAAAGAACTGCTGCACACCCAGACCATCACAGGTCGGGCAAGCGCCCGCCGGATTGTTAAAGGAGAACAGGCGTGGCTCCAACTCGCTCATGCTATAGCCGCAAATCGGGCAGGCAAAGTTGGCGGAGAATAACAGCTCTTCGGCGTGTGGGTCATCCATATCGGCAACCACAGCAGTACCGCCGGATAACTCCAGTGCGGTTTCAAATGATTCAGCCAGGCGCTGCGCCAGATCTTCACGGACTTTAAAGCGATCGACCACGACTTCAATAGTGTGTTTCTTCTGCAATTCTAATTTCGGAGGATCAGAAAGATCGCAGACTTCGCCGTCGATCCGCGCCCGAATGTAGCCCTGCATCGCCAGATTTTCCAAGGTTTTGGTATGTTCGCCTTTGCGATCTTTTACCACTGGCGCCAGTAACATCAGGCGGCGACCTTCGGGCTGACTGATGACGTTATCCACCATCTGGCTGACCGTTTGGGCGGCTAACGGAACATCGTGGTCGGGGCAGCGCGGTTCACCCACGCGAGCAAACAGCAGGCGCAGGTAATCATGAATTTCAGTGATGGTTCCCACGGTAGATCGCGGGTTATGGGAAGTCGATTTTTGCTCGATAGAGATAGCCGGAGACAGACCTTCAATATGGTCAACATCCGGTTTTTCCATCAGCGATAAAAATTGGCGGGCATAGGCGGAGAGAGACTCAACATAGCGACGTTGCCCTTCAGCATACAGGGTATCAAAAGCCAGTGAGGACTTACCTGAACCCGATAAGCCGGTGACAACAATCAGTTTGTCGCGCGGGATAATCAGGTTGATATTCTTAAGATTATGGGTGCGAGCGCCCCGAACTTCGATATTATCCATTCAAACATTTCCCGGATTAAAACTGAGCCTCTCACTGTGTCTTTATCGCGTTTATACCCTTCGTACTTGAAACTGTAGGGTTGTTAGCTACGTTCACGCACCCGGATCACTAACTTGTGTCAGCTCATCGGGATTTGTTCACTTGCCGCCTATACCTGCAATTCCAATTACTTTGGGTAATATTATCGGTGCACTTTGCAACGCCGAAAAAGGGACACAGCCAGTACGAAACGGATAATTATGACACAAAAAAACCTGAATGGATATCCAGTATATGAGTGCAATTAAGGCAGTTGTCACGATAAATCTGTAATGCATTCCGCAGTTATGATCTGTTGTGCCGTTTGGTGGTTAGCGTGTTAAACTTACTCGTTTATACTGTACAAAATTTACTTCATCAGGAGAGTTCACATGGCCAGCAGAGGCGTAAACAAAGTGATTTTGGTCGGGAATTTGGGCCAAGACCCGGAAGTCCGCTACATGCCTAACGGCGGCGCTGTTGCCAATATCACCCTGGCCACTTCCGAAAGCTGGCGTGATAAAGCAACCGGCGAGCAGAAAGAAAAGACGGAATGGCACCGTGTAGTGTTATTCGGCAAACTGGCTGAAGTGGCTGGTGAATATCTGCGCAAAGGCTCTCAGGTCTATATTGAAGGCGCATTGCAAACCCGTAAGTGGCAGGATCAAAGCGGCCAAGAGCGTTATACCACTGAAGTTGTGGTTAACGTGGGTGGCACCATGCAAATGCTCGGTGGCCGTCAGGGCGGCGGTGCTCCAGCTGGTGGTGGCGCACCACAACAAGACGGTGGCGCGCAAGGTGGTTGGGGTCAGCCTCAGCAACCTCAAGGCGGTAACCAGTTCAGCGGCGGTCAGACTTCACGCCCAGCTCAGGCAGCGCCAGCAGCACAACCACAAGGCGGCAATGAGCCACCAATGGATTTTGACGACGACATCCCGTTCTGATATTTCCCTTTCTGTATAAAGACAAAATCTACCAGACCCCGCAAATGCGGGGTTTTTTATATTTATTGAATCAACGTATTTATTCAGCTAAGGCATTGCGGCCATTTTTCTGCACTGTTGTTGCAGGCCGGTAAGAATACTGTCTGCTAAATCAGCAGGAAAGTTGGGTGGAAGTTGAGCTGTTGTGCGCTTGATAACATCAGGTGTTGCGGTAATAACTTCGTCAATTATTTGGTCTGCCTGAAGGCCACCCATACCTGCAAGCTCAGCTTGCTTACGCCAATGACGCCGCTGGATTTGATTAATTAAATAATAATTTTCACTCCCACGCACCGCCATGGCTAATTTACTTTTCTGCAATGCGATTTGATTACTGCCCGAGCCTGTAATTGGGTGAGTTGATAACACGTCATAGAATGGGGTGAGTTCGTAGTGACTACCCGGTAAATGTGCAATGCTAAAGTTCTTGGCATGACCATCGGTGGCAGCTAATAACCAGAAAACGACCTGTACTTTAAAAAATGCGACTCTGTCAGCTTCTGCATTGTCTGAGCTGCTGAGTATTTCCATTATGTTCGTGATCCCTGGGCCGCCATCAGCCTGATACTTTCTTAACGGAGATATACCCGTAGCCTGGCACATATCTTCCTGAGGGAGTCTTATTATCCAGCTACCGTCACTGGATAATCTGCGATCAAAACGCTTTACGATCAATGCTTTTTGATCTTCAAATACCCCAATTTCGCTGCTTGCCACCGGTAGATTATAATTTTCCAAGATTTTTCCACACAGCCACTCATTTTCAATGGAAGTGTGCATATCTGCTTTCATATTACCCACCAGACCCAGCGGTAATTTAAATATATGTGTCGTAGGTGTACTTCCTTGGGGGCGATTCCAGCAACCATTGTGAAATAACAGCGCCGTTTTTTCCTGTGCTCCGGCGATAGATAATCTCAGGTCATGTTGATGATCGGAATATCCTAAGGTTTTATCAGATAGAGAATTTCGTAATATCTCGGCGATATCATGCTCGGTTAATGGTTCGTGCTGAATTGAATGCAAATCAGTGGGTTCTTCATTCTCCGCAAGCAGCTGTATTGCGCCAACACAATCCCTACCTAGCTCAATAAGCAGATCGAATGGGTCAATACTGTTCGCGTGATATTTTGTTGCCAGACGCCGTCTGATTTCATCGCTATCGGGTAACAAATTATCAAAATAGTCTTTAACTACCTGCCCGCGGTAGATGCTATTACCTGGAGTAAAGGGAAGTGATAGTGACAACGGTCGTCCTTGCTCACTGGAGACCCACTCTTGAGTATAAGCGAGATATTCTTCACCCTGGCGCTTTTCCCAATAGCCAACCAGCTGGCCATTCATCCAGATATTGAGTCTTTGTCTCCGGGCCATATCACCAATACTCCTTTTTCGATGGATTACTCGAGCTTTCTGTCGATATATCGATTTTAATATTTTGTTTTTTATCGACTTTATAATCTTTCTCGCTGCACCTCTCTGCGAGGATTATTTCTGCATCCAGGAGTTGTAACACCTTAAAAAGTCTTTCGACGCTGACTGATGTCGGATTGGCTTCCAGCTTCGCATAGGTTTGTTGTGTAATCCCCAATAGCTTTGCAACCTCTGCTTGAGTCAGTGCCTTTTTCTTCCGAAAGCCGATAAGCGTTGGCCGTAACTGACTCAAGATTTTAATTGGATAGTTCATAGCAACCTCGATAGCGATTCAGAACCTAAAAGTATTTCCATACATATTATAGTCTGTAATTTCAATATACAGCTAATAAGCTGTAAATATAAAATACAGACTATAGACTGTAAATATGCAATGCACATTATAGTCTGTAATTTTGCGATACAGCTAATAAGCTGTAAATCATTAATACAGCCTAAAGATTGTAAAATGTACTGATTGAGCTTTAACGTTACTCTCTAGTCGGTACAGTCGGAGCCGATTGGGATGAGATGAATAAATGGTCTATTTCTCCATCAACTATAATCAGCCTTATGTGTTCCAACACCGCCTGTTAATCAAGTTGTTCAATTCCTAATAACATGGAGCCCGATCATGGTCATTGTTCACCATCTGAATAATTCACGTTCACAGCGTATTTTGTGGATGCTGGAAGAGTTGCAAGTTCCCTATGAGTTGAAGCGCTATCAGCGCGACCCCGGTAGTTTACTGGCTCCGCCGGAGTTGAAAAAAATTCATCCACTAGGGAAATCACCGGTGATTACTGATGGCGATCTGACGTTGGCTGAGTCGGGTGCCATTATCGAGTATTTACAGGAAACCTATGATGCACAGGGGCAATTTAAGCCCACGGGTCATTATGACCGCCAGCAATTTCGCTACTGGATGCATTATGCGGAGGGCTCATTGATGCCATTGTTGGTGATGAAACTTATCTTCAGCCGGTTTGGCGGGCCGCCAGTACCTTGGATTATTCGCCCGGTTGCCAAAGCTCTGGGAGATGGGGTGCAGAAAAGTTATCTGAATAAGCAAATTGCCACGCACCGCGATTATTTGGAGCAGCATTTAACGCAAAATCTATGGTTTGCCGGCCGAGATTTCAGTGCTGCCGATATCCAAATGAGCTTTCCTATCGAGGCAATCAACACCCGTGGCGGCCTGGAAGGGTTCCCGAAACTGCAAGATTTCTTAGTGCGTATTCATCAGCGGCCAGCTTATCAACAGGCGATTGCCAAGGGCGGTGCCTTCACGTTAGAGAAGTAATCACCGCTGATGAAAACCAAGAATCACTGAAGGAAAACGGGTGTGAGGCGGCTCACACTTTCGTTTCCTGCTGCAATTAATGCTCCCGGACAAATTAATGTAAAAAAATGTATTAAATGTCGCTATCTGATGTTGCTTAGTCGCTGCAAATAGCTAGATAATCGTTTGCCTTAAATGGCATCTGCCCTAAACTTCGATTTTTTTTTCAGTCATGCGCACTTTCAGCTAATCGTTTGCTATTTTCTCTTTCACTTCGGTGCTGGAGGAATTGACGAGTTAATCGGCAGCGACGGAAACGATTACGTATGGAAAGGGCGCGTGACTTGCTGACTACATTTAAAATGACACACAGGGGACATAACCATGTCTAGCACCAATCCTCAAGCGAACCCGGCAGCAAAGCCAAAAGGTTCGCTTGATGCATTTTTCAAACTTAGTGAACGTGGCAGTAATGTACGCCAGGAAGTGCTGGCCGGTCTGACAACCTTCTTGGCTATGGTCTACTCGGTGATTGTTGTGCCGAGCATGCTGGGTAAAGCGGGCTTCCCACCAACAGCTGTATTTGTTGCGACCTGTCTGGTTGCTGGTTTGGGTTCTTTGCTGATGGGCTTGTGGGCGAATTTGCCGATGGCGATTGGTTGCGCCATCTCCCTGACCGCGTTTACGGCTTTCAGTTTGGTATTGGGCCAACATATCAGTATTCCTGTGGCATTGGGCGCGGTATTCCTGATGGGGGTGCTGTTTACCATTATTTCCGTCACCGGTATTCGTTCGTGGATATTGCGTAACTTACCAATGGGTGTGGCGCATGGTACCGGCATTGGTATCGGCCTGTTTCTGCTGCTGATTGCGGCGAACGGTGTCGGCTTGGTAATCAAAAACCCAATTGAAGGTTTACCTGTCGCGCTGGGCGCATTTACCTCCTTCCCGGTAATGATGACCTTACTGGGTTTGGCAGTAATTTTCGGTCTGGAAAAACTGCGGGTGCCGGGTGGCATTCTGTTCGTGATTATTGCCATCTCGGTTATCGGCCTGATTTTTGACCCAAGTGTGACTTATCAAGGGCTGTTCGCCATGCCAAGTTTGGCGGATGCAAACGGTAACTCGTTGATTTTCAGCTTGGATATCATGGGCGCATTAAAACCGGTGGTGCTGCCAAGTGTGTTGGCGCTGGTGATGACCGCGGTCTTTGATGCTACCGGCACCATCCGTGCAGTTGCCGGGCAAGCTAACTTGCTGGATAAAGATGGCCAGATTATCAGTGGCGGCAAAGCCCTGACGTCTGACTCCGTCAGCAGCATTTTTGCGGGTTTGGTGGGTGCGGCTCCTGCTGCGGTATATATTGAATCTGCTGCCGGTACTGCGGCGGGGGGTAAAACTGGCCTGACAGCGACTGTCGTCGGTATCCTATTCTTGCTGATTCTATTCCTCTCTCCGCTTTCCTATTTGGTGCCCGCTTATGCCACCGCTCCGGCCCTGATGTATGTCGGTTTGCTGATGCTAAGCAATGTATCCAAACTGGACTTTGACGATTTCGTTGACGCGATGTCCGGCTTGCTTTGTGCGGTATTTATCGTGCTGACCTGCAATATCGTCACCGGCATTATGCTGGGCTTCAGTTCACTGGTGATTGGCCGTATTTGCTCTGGCGAATGGCGTAAACTGAATCTCGGTACCGTGATTATCGCCGTCGCGCTGGTGGCATTCTATGCCGGCGGCTGGGCGATTTAGAGCTTACCCCATTAGGGCTATTTTATTGGCCATTTTGAACCTGGGCAGTGCTCAGAATCCTCACGTACTACGTGTACGCTCCGGTTCTTGCGCGCTGTCCGTGTTCAAACTGACTGCAACAATCACGCCTACTGGGATAAGTTCTTCATCCCAATCTTGTCACTTTTTATATATCCCTACTTTCTTTGTATTTTCCTGCCCTCAGCAACAGGTTTTTTCCCGTTTTATAAAAAAGTGATCTACTATCAAAAGCTGTGAGCCAGCCCTGTTTACGGGCGGGTGCGGTCAGGTCTTATGTTGTGTTGAGTCTAAGGAAAGCATGGAAATCTTTTTTACAATCCTCATTCTAATTTTGGTGGTGTCGCTTTCAGGCGTTGTCACGAGGATGCTACCGTTTCAAGTCCCCCTCCCTTTAATGCAGATTGTCTGTGGTGCCTTATTGGCCTTTCCCCACTTTGGTTTGCATGTCGATTTTGACCCGGAATTATTCCTGGTGCTGTTTATTCCGCCGTTGCTATTTGCTGATGGCTGGAAAACACCGACGCGGGAGTTTATTCATCATGGGCGGGAAATCTTTGGCTTGGCTCTGGCTTTAGTCTTAGTCACGGTGGTGGGGATTGGCTATCTGATTTACTGGATGGTACCGGGAATTCCGTTAGTGGCCGCTTTCGCGCTGGCTGCGGTATTGTCACCAACCGATGCCGTGGCGTTATCCGGTATCGTGGGGAAAGGGCGAATACCTAAATCTATTATGGGTGTGCTGGAAGGGGAGGCGTTGATGAATGATGCCTCTGGTCTGGTTGCACTGAAGTTTGCCATCGCAGTGGCGATGGGCACCATGGTGTTCACGGTCTCTGGCGCTACCTTAGAATTCCTGAAAGTGGCGATTGGCGGGCTGTTAGCGGGGGTGGCGGTGACTTGGTTGTACAGTAAGTCGCTGCGCCTGATGAGCCGCTGGAGTGGCGATGATCCGGCAACACAAATTGTTTTGCTGCTGTTGTTACCCTTTGCTTCTTATCTGATTGCTGAACATATTGGTGTTTCCGGCATCTTGGCCGCCGTGGCGGCGGGGATGACCATCAGCCAATCCGGGGTGATTCGTAATGCCCCACTGACGATGCGGTTACGCGCGGACAGTGTGTGGTCGATGCTGGAGTTTGTGTTTAACGGCATGGTGTTTATCCTGCTGGGGCTGCAATTGCCGGGGATTCTGGAAACCTCAATCGTGCAGGCTGAACTGGACCCAACCATTCAAACCTGGAACCTGTTTGCGGATGTCGCCATCATTTACGGTGCGCTGCTGGTCTTGCGTTTTGGCTGGCTGTGGTCGATGAAAAAAATCAGTAAACGCTTATTGAGCAAGCGGCCACTGGAGTTTAGCAATTACACCACGCGCGAGCTGTGGGTAGCGTCATTCGCCGGGGTACGTGGGGCGATTACCTTAGCGGGTGTGCTGTCTATCCCGCTCTTCCTCAGTGACGGCTCGGCCTTCCCATCTCGCTATCAATTGGTGTTTATCGCTACTGGCGTGATTCTGCTGTCGGTTATTGTCGGCGTCATTGCTTTACCGCCACTGCTGCGCGGTGTGGTTGTGGCAGATAAGAGCGCCAGCCGTGAAGAGATTCGTTTAGCGCGCGCCGCTGCGGCGGAAGTCGCGATTGTCAGCTTAAACAAGATGGAAGAGCGCCTGGCAGCCAGCAGTGAAGAAAATATCGACCCAGAGTTGCTCAAAGAGGTGAGCTCGCGCGTCATCGGTACTTTACGACGACGCACTGGCAGTAAAGATGAAATCGAGAACACCTTGTTGATCGAAAATCTGGAGCGGCGTTTTCGCTTAACTGCCCTACGGGCTGAGCGCGGCGAGCTGTATCACCTGCGCGCGACACAGAAAATCAGTAACGAAACCCTGCAAAAACTACTGCATGATTTGGATCTGCTGGAAGCGCTGTTGATCGAAAAAGAAGGTTAATTCCCCTCATCCGGCTGCTGCTCAGTGGCCGGTTTTATCTCCACTAACGATCCATTGGGCCAAAATTCACGGCAACGTGTAATCCACGCCTGAGCACTGTGAGAAAGGTAACTTCCTTGCCGCCAAATCAGCCCCAACTGCCACGGCATTAGTGGCTCTAAAGGCAACCATAGCAAGGCATTTTTATCCAGCCGCTGACAGATAGGTTCCGGCAAAATCGCGATACCAATATTGGCTTGCACCATGGCGGCAAGAAAATCCCACTGACCGCTGCGCACGGCGATTTGTGGGGTAAAACCTCCGGCAGTGAAAGCATCCATCAACTGACGATAAAGGGCGAAATCCTCGTTATAAATCAGGATGGGTTGGTCGGCTAATTCAGGAATACTGATGGTTGTGCGGTTGAGCCAAAATGCCGTGCGGGGGACCACGACACACAGTGGGTGGCTGAACAGCGGCAATGACGTCAGCGGTAAATCAGCATCAGCTGGCAGGGCGGTCAGCGCCAAATCCAATTCACCGGACAGCACTGCCTGTTGCACGGTTAAACCGCCGAACTCGGCAATTTGCAACTCTACCGCGGGGTAGCTGCGGCGAAATTCACTGATAAGCATCGCCATTTGTGTGCCAACCATGGGCGGAATACCTAGCCGCAGCATGCCTTTCTTCAACGAGCTAATATCTTCCAGCTCTGCTTCCAATTGTTGAAATTGGTCGAGTATTGCCAGTCCACGCTGATAGACCGCTTGTCCGCTGTCGGTCAAATGCAAGCGGCGGCCCTCACGGGTTAGCAGGCTACACTCCAGTTCGTTTTCCAGATTGCGCAGCATTTTGCTAATCGTTGGCTGAGTGACAAACAGTTTCTCTGCCGCTCGAGTGAAACTTTGCTGACGCACCACTTCGACGAAATAACGTAGCGTCCTAATATCCATCAGTTTTTCCTGTCAGTGAGTCACGCCAAAAGGGACGATGATAACTATGCCATTTAGGCATGATTATGATGATTTTAATTCATTTTTTGCAAGGTTGCCTGCGGCCTATACTGAGCACTGGCAAAATTTCCCTCTGAGGTTTCTCATGTTGTTGGCGTTACGCAGTTTTGCGCCGTCGGTTCTGACACGCTTACAGGTGCCGGTTCAGGTGGCACTGTATGCTGGTCTATTTATCATTGCTGATCAGCTGGTTAGTGTTTTCCATTTGCCATTGCCCGCTAATATCGTCGGCATGCTATTGCTGTTAGCCATGATTATGTTGCGGATTTTGCCAGTACGTTGGGTTCAGGCTGGCTCGCGTTGGTTGCTAGCCGAAATGCTGCTGTTTTTTGTGCCCGCGGTGGTGGCGGTGGTGAATTATGCTCAATTGATCATGGTGGATGGCTGGAAAATCTTTGCAGTCATCGCGGTCAGCACGACACTGACACTCGCGGCAACGGGCTTGGTAGTTGACCGGGTTTACCGTTTTGAGGTGTGGCTGCAACGCCGCAAGTCTACTCATCATGAATGATTTAATTATTAGCATTGCATGTTTTATGGCGACCTTGGCACTCTACTTCGCCAATAAAAAGCTCTATCGCCGCCGCCGTTCACTGCTACTGATGCCCTTAGTGCTGACCCCGATGGTTTTGGTGTTACTGCTGGTGGTCACCCATATCTCTTATCAAGATTATATTGGCGAAACACATTGGTTACTGTGGCTACTGGGGCCAGCGACTATCGCGTTTGCCGTGCCGGTTTATGAGAATTTATCGATAATTCGCCGCCATTGGCTCTCTCTCACTGCCGGTGTGATCACTGCCATCACAGTCGCGGTGGTCAGCTCGGTGTGGCTGGCGAAGTTATTAACGCTCTCGGAAGAAGTGCAACGTAGTTTGGCCGTGCGCTCAATTACGACCCCTTTTGCCCTGGAAGCGGCCAAGCAATTGGGCGGGCAGCCAGATTTAGTTGCACTGTTCGTCGTGATTACCGGAGTATTCGGCATGGCTGTGGGGGATTTACTGTTTCTGCGGCTGTCCGTGCGCAGTGGGCTGGCAAAAGGTGCTGGTCTGGGAGCCTCTTCCCATGGTGCTGGTACTGCTAAAGCTTACGAAATGGGGCAGCAGGAGGGCGTGGTATCCAGCCTGGTAATGATGCTCGCCGGTATTATCACCGTTATTGGCGCGCCCTTAATCGGCCATTTGCTATGGTGACAATCGGTTTTATTTTTTGCTGGAAATATTTAAAATTATATTTTATATGGTGAGCTAATTAACTTTTTGTATTTAATTTCCTGTGGGGATGTTATTTTTAAGGGGTTGTTTATTTTTTAAATAAACATTAATCTCTGTCGTCTAGAGCATTATTTTCTCTATTTACTACAAGGATACGTAGCATGATAAATTTCTCAGAATTTAATAGTAATAATGCTATAGAAGATAATGTGGTTGGTATAGCATTTACAGAGATGTTTAAGAAGAATGGCTTGCGAGCCTATGGAACTCGCGTTAAACAGGGGAAGCGAGTCGGTTGCCACAGCCATGTTAACGATGAAGAGTGGTATATTATTATCTCTGGTGAAGGCGCTATTTGGACCGCTGATGTTATTGCCGGAACGTTAAAAAATAAGCGTGTCGATCAGTTTTCTAAAGGTGCTGTATTTTGTATTTATCCTAATACAGCGCATCAACTTACTGCAAAGACTGACGTTGAATTTGTCTTTTTATGTCCAGAGTCACATATTTCCCATGACCGAATTTTGTTTGATGATATTGCGAACGATATGGACTGAAATAAATTTCAGTGAGTTAAATTTGAAGAATATAAAAAAGGGTGAGGAGAACCTCACCCACAAATACTCAATGAAAACGCCCAAAGTAATGAATACTGTTTAATCCCTTGTCAGTGAATAACTTGTGCCAGAAATGCTTTGGTGCGCTCAGATTTTGGATGAGAGAAGAATTCAGCCGGTGGCGCTTGCTCAACAATTTCTCCGCGGTCCATAAAAATAACCCGATCTGCAACGGTACGGGCAAAACCCATTTCGTGGGTGACGCACAGCATCGTCATCCCCTCATGCGCCAGACTTATCATGGTATCCAGCACCTCTTTGACCATCTCAGGGTCCAAGGCCGAAGTGGGTTCGTCAAACAGCATAATTTTCGGCTTCATACACAGCGAACGGGCAATGGCTACCCGCTGCTGTTGCCCACCAGAAAGCTGACCGGGGAACTTATGCGCATGCTCGGCAATTCGAACGCGTTGCAAATAGTGCATTGCCAACTCATCGGCTTCTTTCTTGGGTATTTTACGAACCCAGCTTGGGGCCAGAGTGCAGTTTTGCATGACGGTTAAATGTGGGAACAAATTGAAATGCTGGAATACCATGCCAACCTCGGTGCGCACTCGCTCGATGTTACGTAAATCATCGTTAAGCTCAATGCCATCCACCATGATTTTCCCCTGCTGATGCTCTTCCAAATGGTTGATGCAGCGGATCGTCGTGGATTTACCAGAGCCTGAAGGGCCACATAACACGATGCGTTCGCCGGGACGGACATGTAAATTGATATCTTTCAATACGTGGAACTGCCCGTACCACTTATTGACGTTTTCCAGCGTAATCATCATCTTATCGCCTTGGGTCGGCTGATTGTCGCTCATGTTTGGCCTCAATGTGTGGAACGTCCGGTGTGAAAGCGCTTCTCCAGATGCTGGCTATAGCGCGACATGCTGAAACAGAAAATCCAGTAAACTGCGGCGGCAAAAACATAACCCTCGGTTGACATCCCCAGCCACGCTGGGTCGACAGTGGCTTGTTGCACGCTGCTGAACAGATCAAATAAACCAATGATGATCACCAGACTGGTATCTTTAAACAGGGCGATGATGGTGTTCACCAGCCCCGGAATGACCATTTTCAGCGCCTGTGGCAGAATCACCAGCCCTTGTGTTTTCCAGTAGCCCAGCCCTAGCGACTCTGCGGCTTCAGTCTGGCCTCTGGGTAAAGCTTGCAGCCCGCCTCGCACCACTTCTGCCACATAGGCTGATTGGAACAACACCACCCCCACCAATGCGCGGATCAGCTTGTCGATGCTGGTGCCTTCCGTCATAAACAGCGGCAACATGACCGAGGACATAAACAGCACGGTAATGAGCGGCACCCCACGCCAGAATTCGATAAATACCACCGACAGAATACGTACGACCGGCATGCTGGAGCGGCGTGCCAGTGCCAGCAAGATGCCGAGCGGCAAAGCACCGGCAATACCGACGGCGGCGATGATCAGCGTGAGTGTCAGACCGCCCCATTGACGGGTTTCAACCAACGTTAGTCCGAAGAAACCGCCATATAGCATCATCCACACCAATAATGGATAGGCCACCATCCACACCACCAGATAGCGGCCACGACGTGGCATCGCGCGCCAAAACAGCGGTATCAACGTGAGCAAACCAATGATTAAGGTGGTATTGATACGCCAGCGCTGGTCGATGGGATAGAGGCCATACATAAACTGGCCAAAGCGCGCATGAATAAAGACCCAGCAGGCACCCTCGCGCGTGCAATCCGTGCGGGTTGTCCCGCGCCAGTTGGCGTGAAAAATAGCCCAATTCAGCAGCGGCGGGATCAATTGCCACATCAGCCATAAGCACAAGAGAGTCAGCAGGCTGTTGGTCCAACTGGAAAAAAGGTTCTTTCTGGCCCAAAAGACCATCCGATTCAACGGATTGCCGGGCCGCACTGCGCTGGGTGGTTCACGGCTTAATATCATCGTCATTCGCTTCCCTTAGCGCTCGACCAGCGCAATACGCCGGTTATAGAGATTCATTAAAAACGAAATAGACAGGCTGATAACCAAATAGACCGACATGGTGATGGCAATGGTTTCTATCGCCTGACCGGTTTGGTTCAGCACCGTTCCGGCAAACAGCGACACCATATCCGGGTAGCCGATTGCTGCCGCCAGTGAGGAGTTTTTGACGATATTCAAATATTGACTGGTCAGTGGCGGAATGATGACCCGCAGCGCCTGCGGCAGAATAACCTGGCGTAAGGTGACCGTATTGGGTAGCGCCAGTGAGCGTGCGGCTTCGTGTTGACCATGAGGGACGGACTGAATACCAGAGCGAATGACTTCAGCAATAAAAGTCGAGGTATAAACCGACAACGCCAACGTTAAGGCGGCCAGTTCAGGAATGAGCACCAATCCGCCTTTAAAATTAAACCCCTTA
This sequence comes from Yersinia alsatica, assembly GCF_902170305.1. Classification (GTDB taxonomy): domain Bacteria; phylum Pseudomonadota; class Gammaproteobacteria; order Enterobacterales; family Enterobacteriaceae; genus Yersinia; species Yersinia alsatica. The sequence goes on from NZ_CABHWW010000038.1 coordinate 65,174, forward strand.
AGTTCTGGCAGCTCCCAGTGCAGCGCCGGGCCATACAGTAAATGAGCCAGTGCTGGCAGGACGATTAATAGCAGTAAACCAATAGGCCAGGTGCGATGAAATTGCCCGGTATGTAACTGGCGAAAATGGTTATAGCGAGATAATGCGATGATGAAAACAGCGGCTAGCAGCACGGCGAGTAATGCTGGCAAAAAACCGGCCGCAAACTCAGGGGACGGGAGATACAAACCGCGGTTGCTCAGGAATGCCACCCCGAAGGCATCCAAACTCTGCCTTGGCCCCGGTAAATTGCGCAAGACCGCGAAATACCAGAAAAAGATTTGTAGGAGCGGCGGAATATTACGGAATGTCTCGATATAGATAGTCGATAGTTTGCGTAATAGCCAGTTATCTGACAAACGCGCCAATCCGAGAAAGAAACCCAATATTGAAGCAAAGAAAATACACAAAACTGACACTAACAAGGTGTTGAGTAACCCCACCAGAAATACCCGGCCATAGGTATCGCCCTGTTGGTAGTCAATAAGGTGCTGAACAATGCCAAAACCGGCACTGTTATTCAGGAAGGCAAAGCCGGAGGTGATGCCCCGGGTTGAGAGGTTAGTAATAGTGTTATGGATTAGGTACGCACCGCATCCGATCAGTATCAAGAGCGCAATAATTTGATACAGCCAGGCGCGCACCGCTGGATTAGTCAGCGAAAAGGCACCTTTGACGGTTGGGCGTGGTGACATTGTGTGGGCCTCGGTCTGGGGAGTTCATCCGACAGGGCTGACCTGCCGGAAAAGTCGACTGTAATCAACGAATCGGAGGTGCGTATTGGAGGCCACCATTGTTCCACAACGCATTTTGACCGCGTTTGATTTTCAGCTCACTGCCCATCCCCACGTTACGGTCGAAGCTTTCGCCGTAGTTACCCACTTGTTTGACGATCTTAACTACCCAATCGTTAGGAACTTTCAAATCTTGGCCGTAGTTACCTTCTTGGCCTAACAGATGCGCCATATCGGGTGTGGTTGGTTTGGCCGCCAGAGCTTCGACGTTTTTCGACGTCACCCCCATTTCCTCGGCATTCAGCATGGCAAACAGGGTCCAGCGAACAATGGCGAACCAGTCTTCATCGCCACGGCGCACCACTGGGCCCAGTGGCTCTTTAGAGATAACTTCTGGCAATACGATAAATTCATCTGGTTTACCTAGCTTGATACGCAATGCATACAGTTGCGATTGGTCGGAAGCCAATGTGTCGCAGCGGCCAGAGTCCAGCGCTTTGGCGCTTTCATCGGAGCGATCGAAGGTCACTGGGGTGTATTGCATTTTGTTGGCTTTAAAGTAGTCAGCAACGTTCAACTCAGTGTCGGTACCGGCCTGAATGCAGACCGTGGCGCCGTCTAGCTCTTTGGCACTTTTCAGCCCGGCTTTATTGTGGGTCAGGAAGCCGATACCGTCATAGTAGTTCACGCCGGTAAACAACATGCCCATGCCTGCATCACGCGATGAGGTCCAGGTAGTGTTACGCGACAGAATATCGACTTCGCCAGATTGTAGGGCGGTGAAACGCTCTTTTGCCGTCAGCGGGGTGTATTTTACTTTTTCTGCATCACCGAAGATGGCGGCGGCCACGCCACGACAGACGTCAACATCAAGACCTGAGAATTTGCCGCTGGCATCTGCATAAGAGAAACCCGGTAACCCGTCACTGATACCGCATTGCACAAAACCTTTTTTCTTCACCGCATCCAAAGTAGTGCCCGCATGGGCTTGACCCGCTAATGCCACTAATGAAGCAGCAGCAACCAGCGTTGAAATCATTATTTTCTTCATGAAAGCGTCCTGTGAGGCAAAGTCGAGCCTATTTTAATTTTGTGGCGCACCCGTGATGCACCGTCGCTGTCTGTTGGCGTGTAGCCAGTTTGGTATTAGCAAACGGGATGCCAGAGTTGCACTTCATTGATCATCAGGCTAATTACTTGGGATTAACTCTTTGTAGGTGAATTCTGACAACGTGGAGTGCACATTAATGGGGCATTTGAGGGGGGATGGTGTCTTTTAGTGCAGAAAATTCTTATTTTCTTCGTGCGTCTGCGCTGAGAGCTTTAGCGCTGATTAACCCCCTGTATTGGGTCAATCGAATAACATAAAAAGCGGCATACACAGGTGAAATTCGGATTTTTTTAATCTCGAATCCGTTATCTAATCCCTTTGGGCGTGTTTTCAGCTAAACACATTAGATAAAAGGATGGGGATTATGCTTCATTATTTAACGGCCTTGATATTTGGATTGCCATGGCTGCTCAGTAATAGTTGCCTGGCACAAACGGATGTTGAATCAACCAAATGCAGCGATACGGATTTTTCTCATGTTCTGTCTTGCTATAAGGATAAATTGGCAGCAGAGCCGCTTACCTACAATTTGCTGAGCCAAGAAAATCTACCTGGGTTGGAATGGCGTCGCTATCAATTGACTTCGCAATACTGGACGCCGGAGGATTTAGTCTCTCCTGCCGCCTGGCAGCATGAGGTGGAGATCTTTATTCCCGAGGGGAGTACTTCGACGCAAGGGTTGGTGGTCATTAATAATGGTATTAACCATGGAACCGAGACTATTCCAGCCTCTGGCCCGACGGATTTTTCCATCGATACATTGCAAAATATTGCTCGTGCCACCAATACCCTAGTGATAGCGATTAGCACTATTCCCAATCAGTATCTTGAGTATCAACAGGATGGGACGCCACGGAAGGAGGATTACAGTGTTGCGCGGAGCTGGCGGCTATTTATGGAGGCACCGGAAACTCGCTCTACATTAGCGCTGAATATTCCTATGACTGCGGCAGTTTCTCAGGCCATGACCATGGCGCAGCAAGCTTTGCCGGAAAAAGCGTTAGACAGCTTTATTATAACCGGATTATCCAAGCGCGGCTGGACGACTTGGCTTACGGCCATTAATGACTCTCGGGTAAGTGCTATTGTGCCCTTTGTTATTGACCTTCTGAATACCCGTGTTGCATTAGAACATATGTATCAATCTTACGGCGGTAATTGGCCCATCGCCTTCGCGCCCTACTATCAGGACGAAATTGATAAAAAGCTGGAGACACCGGATTTCACTAAATTGATGCAGATTATTGATCCCTTGCAGTATTTGGATACGGAGTATCAGGCTCGGCTCAGTATTCCGAAATACATTATCAATGCCAGCGGTGATGATTTTTACGTGCCCGATAATACAGATTTTTATTACGATAAATTACCCGGCGTCAAAGCACTGCGGGTGGCACCCAACTCCAGTCACTATGGCATTACTGCTTTCAGCGAGCAGTCGCTGATTACCTTTGTTAATCGTCTGCACCAATCCACGTCAATGCCGCAAATGAATGCCAGTATTGGAATGAAAGATAAGATACAAACATTGACGGTGCATCTGTCTGAGGCACCAGAGAAAGCGGTGCTATGGGTGGCTGCAAATCCTGAGGCTCGTGATTTCCGCTATGCCTGTGGTGTGCGGTATACCGCATTTCCCTTGGCTATAACGCCGGAAAATACGATTGAGATGGCGCTTACGGTACCTGCCACTGGCTGGCAAGCTACGTTTATTGAAGCGACATTTAATGATGGGTTTGTTGCTACCACGCCTGTTTATGTCTTACCGAAGGATATCTATCCCAGCACTGCACCGCCAACCATCGGAGCGGCATGTAAAACGTTACCGGGGCGTAAGCTCGCGGCAGTAGACGATGTTGTGTCGCCGGATAGTGTGGTAGCGGTTACGCCGTGAGTGGATTTTTGGCAATAAAAAAACCCGGTACAGACCGGGTTTTTCTCATGCTTGGCAGTTAATAGAGTGACGACTCACCCGCAGGGCGGGTTTTGAAGCGGCGATGCAGCCAAAGGTATTGCTCTGGTGCCCGCATGATCTCTTTTTCAATCACTTTATTCATGTAACGGGCGGCAGCTATCTCATCGTCGATTGGATAATCTTCTAATGCTGGTTGAATTAGCAGGTCATAGCCGCTGCCATCTGTTTTGCGCAGTAACACTAACGGCAGCAAAGCCGGTTTTGCCAAGCGCGCCAGCATAAAGGTGCCGCTGGTGGTGGCCGCCTGATTAACGGCAAACAGTGGTGCAAAAACACTGCCTCGTGGGCCGTAATCTTGGTCTGGAGCGAACCATACCGCTTCACCTTTTTTCAAGGCTTGCACCATGCCACGGAGGTCTTTGCGATCCAGCATCGCTTTATTGGAGCGCATGCGGCCCCACGTCTGTACCAACTCCATCACTTTATTATTGTGCGGGCGGTACATGGCCATCATTGGCTGACATTGCCCCATCACGCGGCCACCCAGTTCCAGCGACATAAAATGCACGCCAATCACCAAGACACCGCGATTACCTTCTTGTGCCTTTTTCAGGTTATTCAGACCGGAGACGGTAAACCAACGTTTGACTCGGGCGTCCGACCAAAACCATGCCATACCGGTTTCTAGCAGCCCCATACCCAAGGATTCAAAATTCCCGACGATAGTGCGCTCAAGGACATTCTTGTCCATATCTGGGAAGCAAAGTTCCAGATTGCGTCGGGCGATGGAAACACGGCGTTTAAGAAAGCGCATTGAGGTGCGGCCAAGCCAAATCCCCAGTTTGTTTAGCACCGGGTAGGGCAGTTGGACTAACAGAAACAGGACGCCGAGGCCAAACCAGGTTAGCCAATAGCGCGGGTGGAGCAGGGAAATATGGAATTTCTGCGGCTTTATCATATGAACTCTATCGTTATGCGTTAAGTGCGAGCTTGTAACGCATATGGATATAACTCGATAGCGGTACATATCTTCAGACACCGTTGGTCGATTATCGTTTTCGTAGTAACGACAATTGACGCAATATTTACATTAAAAGCGGGGGTCGCGTAGTGAATGGTCACGAAAGGTGGGTGATCGATAAGCGAGGCTAGCTTTTGTCGCATTATATCATAACCGGAGTAAATGGAAGGAAAAATCAATACCGCGCCAGCATGACAGCGCGGTATTGTTACTTTTATCTCTGCCAGTGGATTACCAGAAGCCCAGCACTTTCCACCAGGCGCTACCAATAATCAGCCAGATAGGAATGACCACCAGACTCATTAAGAAGCCAATTTTCCACCAGGTTGCCAGCGGGATAAAGTTACAACCGAACAGAATTGGAGCAGGGCCGCCGGAATAATGGGTGGTTGCCATATACAGGTTACTGAACATACCAAATACTAATACTGTCAGCATGGGCGGAGCACCCGCTGCTATAGCAATGGAAACAAAAATCGCATACATGGCGCTGATATGGGCAATGGCACTGGCCATCATATAGTGGCTGTAATAGTACGCCAGCAGCAGAATACCCATCATCGGTACCCAGTTCATACCCTGTACCGAACCGGCAATCGACGATCCAAACCAGCTAATAAAGCCTAATTTATTCAGTTGGCTAGCTAGTGTGAGGAGCACCGCAAACCAAATTACCGTGTGCCATGCTTCTTTCTCGGCAATCACATCATCCCAAGCCAGTGCACCGCTCAGTAATAAGATGGCTAAACCAATAAAGGCGGTCATGGTGGCATCAATATTCAGTGCTGAGCCGCACACCCATAAGGTCACCAGCCCAATGAAGACGGATAATACGATCCACTCATTGCGGCTCATTGGCCCCATTTCTTTTAATTTTTCAATTGCCAGTGCGCGCATTTCTGGCGTTTTCTTTAATTCCGGTGGATAGAAGCGGTACAGCAGCAGCGGGATCACCGCCAGAGAGATTAAGCCGGGAACAATGGCAGCCAGTGCCCAACTGCCCCAAGTAATGGTGATACCCATTTCACCCGCCAGCTTGCCGATCATTGGGTTGCCAGCCATTGAGGTCAGGAACATTGCGCAGGTAATGGCGTTGCACTGGAAGATACATTGCACCAGAAATGCCCCGATTTTGCGCTCGGTTCCACGGTCGGGTGTTGACTCATAAGCTTCAGATATTGAACGGAACAGTGGGGTGATGATGCCACCACAACGCGCTGAAGTAGATGGCATCGCGGGGGCAAACAGTAAATCGGTCAGCACTAAACCATAAGCCAGGCCCAGTGAACTGTGACCGAGTTTACTGATAAATAGATAACCGACTCGGCGACCAAAACCCGTTTTGATAAAACCGCGTGAGATAAAGAAGGCGCACGCAATCATCCAGATAGTGGGATCAGCGAAGCCGACTAACACTTCTTTTATGCTCAACAGGCCAGTTGCCGCCACGACCGTCAAGCTGAATATAGCCATTGCACCCAGTGGATATGGCGAGAGGATCAGGCCAATAACCGTTGCCGCAAAGACCGCCATGAGGTGCCAGGCTCGCGGATCGACAGATTCAGGTACCGGGCTAAACCAGATACCTATCCCAATAAATAGGATAAGCAGCATTCTTCCTATACGTGTTTTGAATATCGACATGATTATTTACCCTGATGTTATTTTATGTACAGTGCTAATCATCGCCAGTAAAAAGAAGGTGATAATTCAATTATTAAGGCTGTGATTATATGAAGTAACTGTATCGGCAAAATAACGTAATCATTTTGATCAAAGTCATTCTTATATTCTACGGAGTATAGATGCAGGGCTGGGGAATATATTGTTCTGAACAGGGTAATTCAGACAAAATTTATCGATTACTTTACTTTTTTAATTATATTTGGCGGGATTTTATCTGTTGAAACAACATAATTTCGCATTAATAGACGAGTGGATAAGACAATTCAGATAATGGTTGGGATAAATCTTGTATATTAAATGATCTAATGAGAAATAATGTATAACGCATAAACTCAGCTTATTGAATTCCTTACTCTTGAGCCGCGAAAATTTAATATCACTATTAATCGATTGATATTCTAAGTAACAAAAAACCCGCACGAATGCGGGTTATTTTTTGGGAGTAATTTAACTGCTCAGGGCTATCACCTTCATCGCTATCGTAAATTACTCCGGTACCCTGTACCCTTGAAAATTCAGCTATATTTGCTGTAACTCCAATGAGTTGGGTATGTATTATTGACTCTTACAGAGCAATAACATTTACCGCTGATGGGCCTTTAGCGCCGTTCTCGATAGAGAACTCAACTTTTTGGCCTTCATCTAAGGTTTTGAAATCATTGCTCTGAATGGCAGAGAAGTGAACGAACACATCTTTGCTGCCGTCAGCAGGAGTGATGAAACCGAAACCTTTATCAGCGTTAAACCATTTTACTAAACCAGTCATTTTATTAGACATAGAGATACTTCCTTCATTTATATATTAATTGCCGCCATAGGCGAGCGAATAGGCTGGGGCACAACTTATGGGGCACTTAGAAGGAATTTCACGGAGAAGAGGTATCTGTCTGATAGCACTAATACGGGGAACTGCTTTACTAAAACTGCTTGGCATAAATGTTACTGTCAACCGGTACTGCTTTGTTACTTGGGGAGCGGCTACTCTGCTCGGGTCTGGCCGTCATCGCTGTCGGCAGCCTGCTCCCCGAATCATACTGTATTAATTACAGTGCGATTACGTTTACCGCTGATGGGCCTTTAGCGCCATTCTCGATAGAGAACTCAACTTTTTGGCCTTCATCTAAGGTTTTGAAATCATTGCTCTGGATGGCAGAGAAGTGAACGAACACATCTTTGCTGCCGTCAGCAGGAGTGATGAAACCGAAACCTTTACCAGCGTCAAACCATTTTACTAAACCAGTCATTTTATTAGACATAGAGATACTTCCTTCAATTATTTTTGCCACAATTGTGTAGCGAACGTGGTCTGTCTTTCAGAGGGTAACTTACTTAGGCACTTAGGAGGAGACTCACGGAGAAGGGATATCTATGGATAACGCTTGAACTGAGGACTGCTTTACTAAAACTGCTTTCATAAGGTCTGTGTTCCAAACCGATGAAGCTATTTAACCACAACACATTCCTCGTGGCAACCTAATATTTGACTACCATAACGAATATCAATGGTTTTTTCATCTGGATATCAATGGTAAATGTTGATTTTAATGTGATAAAACAGCTGATTACGCCGATAAAAGCCGGTGATAAATTTTAATTATTTTAGGTGTTTGATGCTAGACGCCGGAGGAGGTAATCCCCCGGCATTTGAATTTAACGAGGAGAAACGGTGACAGTACCGCTGCGATCACTGGCAATGATAACGCGTTGGCCGGCACTGAAGCGGGTTGGCCCCTGTGCCTGAACGACAACAATGCTGCTGCCATCATCCCGACGAATTTCCAATTGCACACCTTCACTACGGTTCATTGCGCTCTGCACACCCTGACCCGCCATACCACCAGCAACCGCACCACCTGCTGTTGCCAGGCTATTACCACGGCCACCGCCGATGGTATTACCTAAGAACCCACCGACCACGGCACCACCAATGGCCCCGGCTACATTATTCTCACTGCCACCCTGGATGGTTACCGGGCGAGCGGAGACGATAGTGCCATAGGTCACTGTCTGTACTTGCCGTGCCTGAGAGGCCGTGAAAGTATCACCAGATGCCGTTCTGTTGTTGGCACATCCACTTAATACGGTAGCGGCGAGCGCTACAACAATAATCAGTTTATTCATATTTAACCCCTATGTTTAGCACAAGTCAGATGTTGGTGATGCTTCAGCCATACCCCTCTTATTTGACGTTGCAGCGGTGTTGACTGTTTGTACTTATACGCCAACTACATTGAGTATAGATAGTTGTTAGTTATGACTATAGCGTGATAATGATTCATTTGAGGAGATAATATTAAGCAGATGTAATATAGGCGAGTTCCCGGTTTCTATTCGTGTTACCGTCAATGCTAATTATGGCTCTCTATTGCTTCAGGAATGCTGTCTTGTCACGCTCGATTCTTTCTACCAAGATTTTTCGCCTCGACCTCGGTCGCTTAATCCTTATTCTGGCTGTGATGAGTGCTTTTGTGACACTGGCGAATAGCTTTTATGCGAGTTATCGGGTGCAGCGACAGCTACTGATTGATAATACTTTGGAAGCCAATCGTGTCTATGCCACTAAGCTGGCGTCCAGCACCGAAATTTTTCTGAGAAGTGCGCAACGGCAACTTCATTACAGCAGCATGATTGCGGCAAAGCATTTCGACGATCAGGCGCTTCTGCAAGCTGAAACCGCGCGGCTAAAATACCAAACTGATAGCTTCAACTCGGTGGTCGTGACTGATGCTCACGGGGTTGTCCGCGCTACCTCACCTGATAGCCTCCAATTACTGGGCCATACCCTGACGTCACCTGGCTCAGTGGAAGCGCTCAAATTACGCCGCCCAATAATCAGCCGACCTTACATGTCAGCAGCCAATAATCTGGTGATCAATATTTCGACACCAATTATCACGCCGGATGGACGCTATCGCGGTTATATCGGCGGCACTATTTATCTGCGCAAACAAAGCATTCTAAACGAGTTACTGGGTGAGCATTATTATCGCGATGGTTCTTACATCGTGGTGCTGGATAATGAACGGCGGATTCTGTATCACCGCGATGCGAATCGTATCGGGGAAATTCTTGAGTCTAAACCCCTTACCGAGATGGCGAAAAACGCCACTAACGGCAGTTTGATGGTGACGAACACCGATGGTGAGTCAATGCTGGCGGGCTATGCCATCGTTGAGCCATCAGACTGGCAAATCATTACATTGCGGCCAGAGGCGGCGACCTTAAAACCCCTGGAAGGACTTATGCTGAAGGGGTTGGGCCATATCACGCCGCTGGCATTACTCACATTGATGGGCGTTTGGCTATTATCACGGCTGATTGCTCGCCCGTTGTGGCTGCTTGCGGGCAGTGCCAATGCCATGGACAAACCCGATATTGCCAGCAGTATCAAAGAAATACCTTCATGGTATTTTGAGGCCACCCAGCTTAAGCGGGCGCTGTTGATTGGTATCAGCCTACTGCAAAAGAAAATTGGTAAACTGCGGTTTGAAGCACAAACCGATCCCATGACCGGGCTGTATAACCGACGCGGGCTGGCCACGACACTTGAGCCAATCTCACAACTGGAACAGCACTTTTCTGTTATTGCGCTGGATATTGACCATTTTAAAGCGATTAATGACTCTTACGGTCATGATGTGGGGGATGAGGTTATCAAGCAGGTAGCGGTTCAGATCCGTGAAAGCTCTCGTGATACCGATATCCTGTGCCGTAGTGGCGGGGAAGAGTTCCTGATATTGCTGCCGGGCACCACTCCTGATGTGGCGATACAGGTCGCCAACCGGCTGCGCCACAATGTAGAAATGATGGTGATGCCAAACATTCGGCCTATCACTATTTCATTAGGGGTGGCGTACTGGAGTGGCGATGGGATGCCAGAGGATGCACTAAAAAGGGCGGATGAAGCATTATATCGCGCTAAAGATCAGGGTCGTAATCGGGTCGAAATTAGCTAATAAAAAAGGCGCGCTCCGTGTGGAGTACGCCTTTTTAAACAACACCTTAACTGACTAGTATCAGTTCATGCCGTATTTTTTCAATTTCTTACGCAGCGTGCCACGGTTGATGCCCATCATCAGGGCAGCACGGGTTTGGTTGCCACGGGTGTATTGCATCACCATGTCCAACAATGGCTGTTCAACTTCAGCCAGTACCAACTCATACAGGTCACTCACATCCTGACCATTCAGTTGAGCAAAATAGTTCTTCAGTGCTTGTTTAACCGAGTCACGCAAAGGCTTTTGAGTCACCTGATCTTGTGAATTTACGGTTGCAACGGTCAGTACGTCAGAATTTACGCGTTGTTCGAACATAGTTCTGTCAGCTCTTTTTTCTGTTTACGCAAGATTTTCGAAATATGCCTCCAACGCCTCCAGCTGTTCGCTGGCATCCTCAATGGCGTTGAATGTGCGCCGAAACTGGTCGTTAGGGGCGTGCTCCTGGAGATACCAAGAGACGTGCTTACGTGCAATACGAAATCCCTTGCCTGGACCATAAAAGTCGTGCAATTCCCGTATATGCCCATTTAACAAGCGCTGCACTTCGCCAAGTGGCATCGGTGGCAACAACTCCCCAGTGTCCAGGTAATGCTGGATTTCCCGGAAGATCCAAGGTCTTCCCTGAGCGGCACGTCCTATCATCAGGGCATCAGCCCCAGTGTAGTCGAGCACCGCTCTGGCTTTATGCGGGTCAGTGATGTCACCATTCGCGATAACGGGAATGGAAACAATCTGCTTAACTGCCCGAATGCTGTCGTATTCCGCCTCGCCATTAAACAGACAAGAACGGGTTCGGCCATGAATTGTCAGAGCTTGTATACCACAGCTTTCAGCTAGTTGGGCAATTTCTATACAGTTACGGTGTTCTGGCGACCAACCAGTCCGGATCTTCAACGTTACCGGCACATCTACCGCATTAACTACTGCGGAGAGGATCTGTTTGACCAGATCAGGATGCTGCAATAATGCCGATCCTGCCAGTTTGCGGTTCACTTTCTTGGCCGGACATCCCATATTGATGTCAATAATTTGGGCACCATTCGCCACATTAATTCTGGCGGCTGCTGCCATATCATCCGGGTCGTTACCGGCAATTTGCACGGTACGAATTCCAGGCTCATCACTATGAACCATGCGCAAACGCGACTTATCCGTCCGCCATACCTCTGGATTAGAGGAGAGCATTTCAGATACAGCCATCCCAGCCCCCATGCCATGACATAGCGCTCTGAAGGGGCGATCTGTGATACCCGCCATCGGGGCGGCAATCAGGCAATTTGTAAGCTGGAAGTGTCCAATACGCATAGACAAAGAATGACCACACTGTGTCCGTAAGGGCGCGTATATTACGCATTTTTGCGCTCAGATGAAAGGCCAAACTTTGACCAATTGATGAAAAAAGAGCGATAAATAACGGACTAAACTTGGCTAATTAATTATTTATTTATATATAACATGGCGTTAGTGCAAATTGGTTAATTTGTGCGCTTTAATATTTTCTATCAAACAACATAATTATCGACTGCGGACATAGCATAATATCGGTTGAAAGTGCTGATTTATTCAGCAAATCAAAGATAAAGCGCAGATATAAATGAGTCAGACATCTCATTTCGGTTAAAAATAGTGCCTGACGGATTGCGATCTGATGCCGGGAAATGCTAGCGGTTGCTCGTCGATTGAGTGAACCTCTATACCGAGGCTCACTCTACAAGTGAGTCACATCGCCAATAGCTTTCGATGTAATAATCTGTTCGCGCAGTATTATTTTTTGATACCGGTAATACGGCACCACTCTTCTTTCTCGGCCACCGGGTCTAGAGTGAATTTATCTTCGTAGGCCTGTGCCACGCCAGCCGCTTGTGTCGCCAGCACGCCTGACAGCCCAAGATGGCCGCCCGCAACCGGTAGGACACTGATCAGCGGTGCCAATTCCCGCAGCGGGCCTGCCAGAATATTGGCCACCACCACATCAGCAGATAAATCTGCTGGCTGGTCTTTTGACAGATACAGCTCCAAACGCTCTGAAACGCCATTACGCTGCGCGTTATCGCGACTGGCTTGGATAGCCTGCGGATCGATATCAATGCCAATAGCGCGCGTTGCACCGAGTTTTAGAGCTGCAATTGCCAGGATGCCGGAGCCACAACCAAAGTCGATAACGGTTTTACCGACCAAATCCAGACCATCGAGCCATTGCAAGCAGAGTGCCGTGGTTGGGTGGGTGCCGGTACCAAAGGCCAAACCCGGGTCCAGCATCACGTTCACGGCAGTTGGGTCGGGCACATCGCGCCAGCTTGGGCAGATCCACAGACGCTCACCAAAACGCATCGGATGGAAGTTATCCATCCATTCACGTTCCCAATCTTTATCTTCCAACTGCTCAATCTTGTGGATAAAGCCTTTACCGAGTTGCGGATTGTATTCCAGCATAGCAACCACTTCGGCCATGTCGGTCTCGGCATCATACAGGCCAATGACATCAGTATCGCCCCACAGGCGGGTCTCTCCCGGCAGAGGTTCAAACACCGGGTTATCGTGGGTATCTTGAAAAGTGACTGAAACTGCGCCACTTTCTACCAGCGCATCGCCAAGGGATTCGGCCTGATTACCGCTGGTGTTTAACTTGAGTTGGATCCAAGGCATAGCAATTCTCTCAAGGCCCCGTTTAGCCTAAGGCGATAAATGGGGCCATTTAAATTAGTTTTTAATCCGCGCTGACCACTGCGGGCTGGCGTGTTTTTGCTCGGTCACCAAACTGGTTGCCGATGTAAAACGCCAGCAGATTCAGTGCCAGCGATGGCACTATCGGGTGCAGACCGGCTATCTTAATATCGAAACTGGCCAGTACTGTATAGCATACCGCACCGACAATCATTGAGCTAAGAGCACCGTGGGCATTGGCGCGCTCCCAGTACAATCCCAGCACCAATGGCCAGAGGAATACCGCTTCAAGGCCGCCAAAGGCTAAGAGATTCAGCCAGATAATCATTTCTGGTGGGCGCCAAGCAGCAAGCAGCAATAACAGCCCAAGAATCAGTGTCGACATGCTGGAAATGCGGGTCAGCTTGCGTTCGTTCTTCAGCTCTTGTGGCCTTAGATTGAGGTATAAATCTTTCACAATAGTGGCCGACGATTGCAGCAGCTGGGCATTAATGGTCGACATAATCGCCGCCATAGGAGCCGCGAGAAAGATCCCGGCGGCAAAAGGTGGCAGCACGGTGATCATCAGTGTGGGGATCACCTGATCCGGGATCTTCAGATCCGGCAAGATAGCCCGGCCCAGTGCACCCGCTAAATGCATACCAAACATCAAGATGGCGACGACGATGGTGCCAATGATAATGCCACGGTGTACCGCTTTGCTATCACGATACGAAATACAACGCACCGCGGTATGTGGCAAGCCAATGACTCCAAAACAGACCAGGATCCAGAAAGAGGCCATAAATGGCAGGTCGAGGATCTGATCGCCGCCCTGAGGAGAGACCAATGCAGGGTCAATGTGCTGTAAAGTCTCAACCGCTTTATGTAGCCCGCCAGCTGCATGGATAACCGCCACTAACAGCAAAATGGTGCCGACCAACATCACCAGCCCTTGTAGGGCATCGTTGAGCACACTGGCTCGGAAGCCACCAAAAGAGGTGTATAGCGCGATACTGATGCCGAAGATCAATAAACCGGTGTCGTAAGGGATCCCAGCGGCGGTTTCCAGCAAGCGGGCTCCACCGATAAACTGCACTGTCATGGCCCCGACAAAGGCAACCAGTAAGCTGAGGCTAGCCAACCACACCAATAAGCGGCTCTGATAGCGGGCATACAGCATGTCGTTGAGGGTTACGGCATTATAACGGCGTGCCAGAATGGCAAACTTCTTACCTAACACGCCCAGCGATAGCCAGACCGCGGGCAGCTGAATCATCGCCAGCAATACCCAGCCCAACCCATACTTATAGGCAGCACCCGGCCCACCGATAAATGAACTGGCGCTGATATAAGTCGCGGTCAGGGTCATTGCCAGTACGAATCCCCCCATCGAGCGGCTGCCGATAAAGTATTCGTTGAGAAAATTCCCGGTCTGGCGGCGAGTATAAGCATAAATGGACAGGCCAAATACCATAACCAGATAGCCCACTAACGGCAGGATGACATCAGTTTGCATTGTCGTCCTCCAATGGGATATCGCGAAATATCACGCGCACCATTAAGTAGCACAGCACGATAAACAGCAGCGGCAGTGCAATACAGGCGGCTTCAAACCAGGCGGGCAGGCCGCTTAACCCAGGAATATTGCCCGGTAAATAGGCAGTTATTATCCAGCCCGCCAGATACGCCAGCGTCAAGCCAAAGGCCCAGCGTGCTTCTTTGTTTGCCTGTAGGAACCTTGTGTCCATTTTTCCCCTTCTTATTTGGCTTTGTAGCGGTGTTAGCCGCATCCATTGAAACGCCAGCTATGTCAATCAAAAGAAAAAGCCGGTCAGCATGATATTTCATAAACAGATTATTGTTTAGCTGAAATATCGTAAGCCTATTTATTCAGTTGCTTAACCTAATCAGAATGACGAGGTGTCTGGCAACACTTTCAGCCGATCTCTTCTTGTCTTGTGTGTATGCGTGTGTAGAATAAATATCAGGTTAGGAGGACATATGAAATCGACTGACCTGATAAAAGAGCTAATGGCCGCGGGGTGTGAACTTAAACGGCATAATGGAGGAAGCCACCAAATATGGTGGTCGCCAATAACAGGAAAGACATTTCCTGTACCACATCCGAAAAAGGATTTACCCATTGGTACTATTAGGTCTATCAAGAAAATGGCGGGGATCTGATCCCCGCCGACTTTGGAGGCTCATATGTTATTTTCAGTAGGTGTAGAGACACCAAAAGATGAAAAAACCGCATACGGTATAATTGTTCCGGCGTTTTCTGCTTATGAATACGGATGTTTCTCAGCTGCTGATGTTCAGGAAGATATTGCCGTTATGGCTAGAGAAGCTATTTTGCTAACCGTTGAAGATATGATTCTCAGCGGGAAGTTCTCGGTTGAAGATATCAAGGATGCTGGTTTTATGGTTTATGCGGCTAATCCTGAATATTCATTTTGCGATACATGGTTTGTTATTGATGTTGATCTATCTGAGTTTGAAGGGAAACAGCAACGGATTAACATTGCGCTGCCAGATATTTTAATAAAGCGGATTGATTATTTTGTGCGAAATAAAAAATCAATTTATCGCGATAGAAGCCATTTTTTTGCCGAGGCGGCGCGACATGAACTCACTCAAGATAATGAAATATCATCAGTTTCATCAAAATAAAATATCTTTTATTTCAATTTATTAGGCAATAAAAAAGGCCGGTGATTTACCGGCCTTGATAGAAAAATCAAAAGCATGAAAGACGCAATATCAGGTTTCTTGTAACCCGAGTTTTTTCTCCAGATAGTGGATATTGGTTCCACCGTGCTGGAAGTTTTCG
Organism: Yersinia alsatica; assembly: GCF_902170305.1. GTDB lineage: Bacteria > Pseudomonadota > Gammaproteobacteria > Enterobacterales > Enterobacteriaceae > Yersinia > Yersinia alsatica. Next base: position 81,157 of record NZ_CABHWW010000038.1, read on the forward strand.
TCGTTCATGATGCGCTGCTGCAACTCAACGTTGGTTTTAATGCCATCGATAATGAGTTCTGCCAGCGCATTCTTCATACGGGCAATAGCCACATCGCGGTTTTCGCCATAAGTGATCAGCTTGCCGATCATCGAGTCATAATACGGCGGTACAGTATAGCCGGCGTAAATATGAGACTCCCAACGCACACCAAAACCGCCCGGCGCATGGAAACGGGTAATTTTACCCGGACTTGGCAGGAAGGTATTTGGGTCTTCGGCGTTGATACGGCATTCTACTGCGTGGCCGTGAACTTTCACTTCATCTTGTTTGATGGAGAGAGGTTGGCCAGCAGCAATACGCAGCTGTTCTTTAATCAAGTCGACACCGGTGATCATTTCGGTAACCGGGTGCTCAACCTGAATACGGGTGTTCATTTCGATGAAATAGAACTCGCCGTTTTCATACAGGAACTCGAAAGTACCGGCGCCACGATAGCCGATTTCCACACAGGCTTTCGCACAGCGCTCACCGATATAACGGCGCATTTCGCTGGTGATGCCAGGTGCTGGAGCCTCTTCAACCACTTTCTGGTGACGGCGCTGCATAGAACAGTCACGTTCTGCCAGATAGATAGCACTACCCTGACCATCAGCCAAAATCTGAATTTCGATATGGCGTGGGTTCTCAAGGTATTTTTCCATATAAACCATGTCGTTATTGAAAGCTGCTTTAGCTTCCGCACGCGTCATGTTGATGGATTGCTCAAGATCTTTATCGTGACGAACCACACGCATACCACGACCACCGCCACCGCCAGATGCCTTGATAATGACCGGATAACCGATTCGTTTGGCAAAGGCTTTGTTTTTGGTAGTATCGTCGCTCAGTGGGCCGTCAGAGCCTGGTACGCAAGGTACACCGGCTTTCTTCATCGCGCTGATAGCAGAAACTTTATCACCCATCAGGCGGATGGTTTCGGCACGCGGCCCGATGAAGATGAAACCTGAACGTTCTACCTGTTCGGCAAAATCAGCATTTTCAGACAGGAAACCATAGCCGGGGTGAATAGCCACCGCGCCGGTGATCTCAGCAGCAGAAATGATTGCCGGGATATTCAGATAACTTTTAACAGAAGGCGCGGGACCGATACAGACAGTCTCGTCAGCCAATAACACGTGCTTAAGATCACGGTCTGCGGTGGAGTGAACTGCCACAGTTTTGATCCCCAGCTCTTTACAAGCTCGCAGGATACGCAGCGCAATCTCACCGCGGTTAGCGATTACGATTTTATCAAGCATGGAACGCCTCGTTACTCGATGACGACAAGAGGCTCGTCGAATTCAACCGGTTGACCGTTTTCAACCAGAATGGCTTTTACAGTACCGGATTTATCTGCTTCGATTTGGTTCATCATTTTCATCGCTTCAACGATGCAAAGAGTGTCACCAGCAGAAACTTTCTGACCTACTTCAATGAAGGCTTTAGCATCCGGGCTCGGGGTGCGGTAGAAAGTACCGACCATTGGGGAGCGCACGATATGGCCACTGATAGCTGCTGGTGCAGCGGCTTCAGCAGCTGGTGCTGGAGCTACGGCGGCGGCCAGAGCTGGCTGCTGCTGTGGTGCAGCAAAAGCATACGGCTGTTGCATCATTGGGTAGTTTGGTGCGGCGGGAGCACGACTGATACGTACTGACTCTTCGCCTTCTGAGATTTCCAGCTCTGAAATGCCGGACTCTTCAACCAGTTCGATCAGTTTCTTAATCTTACGAATATCCATGAGTGTGATTCCGTACTCTTTATGTGTTGCAATTATACCCATCATGCTTCGAGTTGCATGTGTGTTGACTGCCTTCGTTCACCCCAATCACTTACTTATGTAAGCTCACGGGACTCGCTCAGTTGCCGCCTTCCCACAACTCGAATTATTTCGGGTCTAGTTGGATTGTGACAAGCGATTTACCGCTGCCTGTAAAGCAAAGTTGTAGCCATCTGCGCCAAGTCCGCAGATTACGCCAACTGCAATATCAGAGAGATATGAATGATGACGGAATGGCTCCCGAGCATGCACGTTAGATAGGTGGATCTCGATAAACGGGATCTCCACACCTAACAACGCATCACGCAGCGCGACACTGGTGTGCGTAAATGCTGCCGGGTTGATCAGGATAAAGTCGGTATTACCCCGTGCCTGGTGAATTCTATCGATCAGCGCATGTTCTGCATTTGACTGCAAATGGGACAGCACCACATCCATTCCCTGAGCCTGAGTCTCTAACTGGCTGACAATATCAGTCAACGTAGTGTAACCGTACTTTTCCGGTTCACGTGTCCCAAGCATATTCAAGTTAGGGCCATTCAGAAGCAAAATGTGAAACTTATCCGACATTGTGCTGGTATCTCCGGCAATTAGTACATCATCGTAAAAAATAACCTGATGTCACCGATTTGTCACCTTTTTACGACGAATTTGACACTGCGATCGGCACTAAGGTCGAGCATTATAATGATATCGTAGCAATTAGCAGCTAAATACTGGTCTTATCAGCGAAGATATTCAATAGAAAAGAATACGAATTGTGCGTTCACTACCTAATTATGTCCTCCGTACATGATGTTGCACGGAGGTTAACGGGGTGCGCAGACTCAACTGACTGACGCTCACTGATAATGCCGAGAACTTTGGCTATAAAGCGTGGAGAACGCGGGTAAGTTCCAACTTTTAGCGGCACCATTGCCGAAATTTCTTATAACGCAGTGCCAATAATATGGCTGCTGTCACGGCATAAATAATGGGTAGGGGTGACAGAGTTTTCACCGACCAAAGATAATGAATCGGCGCGAGAATGGCGACAACATACACCAAATTATGCAGCTTTTGCCAGTTAGCTCCCATTTTTCGTTGTGCCCACAAGGTGGATGTCACAGCCAGTGACAGTAACAATAACCAACTAATGATGCCCAATGTCAGGTAGGGGCGAGTGACCAATTCACGGCCTAATAGGCCAATATTGCTCAGCCCTAGTTCCAGTACCGAATAGCTAACCAGATGTAATGTGCCCCAGGCAAAACACCATAACCCCAACAGCCGGCGACAGCGGATCAGCAGCGGTTGCTTGCCGTAGCGGGCCAACGGCGTGACCACCAGAGTTGCCAATAACAGTTTAAGGGTCATACGGCCGGTAAAGTGCTGAATATCTTTAGCGGGATCGGCACTAAACCAACCTTGGTCAACAGAGAGCACCAACCACAGGAAAGGCAGGGATGCTGCCAGCCAGATTGCGACCTTTAGCCATTTAATTTGCCGTAAGCTAAGCCGCATTAGAAATTCTCCCGTAGATCCAAGCCACGATAAAGGGAGGCGACTTGATCGGCATAACCATTAAACAGTAGGGTCGGCTGGCGCTGTACATCAAGGATGCCGCCGGAGCCAATAAAGCGCTCGGTTGCCTGTGACCAGCGCGGGTGGTCGACATGTGGATTTACATTGGCATAAAAACCATACTCGTCGGGTGCGCTCAGGTTCCAGGTCGTTGGGGGCTGGTCATGAGTCAGGCGAATATGAACAATGGATTTTATTCCTTTAAAGCCATATTTCCACGGCGTGATAAGCCGCAGCGGCGCACCATTTTGCGGAGGCAGAGCCTTGCCATAAACACCGAGTGTCATAAAGGCCAGTGGGTGCATGGCCTCGTCCAGTCGTAGCCCCTCTACATAAGGATATTTCAGGCCACCGCCAATAAAGCGATCTTCTTGCCCCGGCATTTGATCCGGTGCATAAAGTGTTTGGAAGGCGACGTAGCGAGCATTGCTGGTCGGTTCAACCAGCTTCAATAATTTCCCCAATTCAAACCCAATCCACGGCACTACCATTGACCAAGCCTCTACGCAGCGCATGCGATAAATGCGCTCCTCCAGAGGAAAGCGTTTCATCAGGTCATCAATATCGAGAGTCATCGGTTTTGCGACGTCGCCGTCGATCTTTATCTGCCAACCTTCGGTTTTGAGCGTACCGGCATTAGCGGCAGGATCAGCTTTATCTTGGCCGAATTCATAGAAGTTATTGTAACCGGTAACTTTATCTTCCGGGGTCATCGCCAAATTTGGGTGGTAAACCGTTGATTTGGTGAAATCCAGCGGCTTGCCCGATGGCGCTTTGGGGCGGTCATTACCTTTAAACCATGCCAGCAAATCGGCCTGCGCAGAGGTAGGCAGCGCAAGTGTAGCTGCGGTGATACCGAGGGCTTGCAATACCTTCCGACGCTGATAAAAAATGCTCTCTGGAGTCACATCAGCTTCAGTCAGTTTGCGCGGCACATTATGAGTGCTGGAAGCGTTGCTCTTGGAATTGAATAAAAAATTGCGCATAACATTACTCCATCAGAGTGGAAGTCACCCTTAATAGTAATAATCATGGCGGGTTATGGGAATAAGTGCGAGTAAACGAAGGAAAATTTCATATTTCCAATTGTTGCCATATGAAACCGGAGGTTTAAACCCCCGGCTTATTGATTAGCGAACTTTAACCAGTGTTCTGCCGGTAACATCGTTTGCCAGTAAACGCTCGGCAATGGCGGGGGCATCCGCCAATGTGATGGATTGCGATGCTTGAAGATAGAAACTTTCCGGCAAAATCTTCTGTAGCCGTTGCCAAGCTTGTAGACGCCGTTGTTGCGGTGTCATGACTGAATCCACACCTTGCAAGCGCACATTACGTAGAATAAATGGCATAACGGTTGTTGGTAACGTATAGCCACCGGCCAGGCCACAAGCGGCAACCGTACTGTTGTAATTCATTTGCGCCAGGATTTTAGCCAGCACTTTGTCACCCACAGTATCAATCGCGCCAGCCCACAGCTGTTTCTCCAGAGGGCGCGAAGCATCAAGATAGTCATTGCGGGATAACACCCGCTGAGCACCCAGACTTTTCAGGTAGTCGCTGTTACTGTCGCGGCCAGAAATAGCGGCAATGTTATAACCCAGAGCCGAAAGTAAGGCGATTGCAGTACTACCCACACCGCCACTGGCCCCACTCACGACCACTTCGCCGCTTTCAGGGGTTACGCCACCTTCTTCCAATGCCATCACGCATAACATAGCCGTGAAGCCAGCCGTGCCAATAATCATTGCTTTGCGAGGTTCTAGCCCTTCGGGCATCGGCACCAGCCAGTCGCCATTAACACGCGCCTGCTCGGCCAAACCGCCCCAATGGTTTTCACCGACACCCCAGCCAGTCAGCAACACGGATTGCCCAACATGAAAACGTGGATCTTCGCTGCTGTGGACGGTACCGGCAAAATCAATACCGGGAACCATAGGGAATTCGCGGATAATTTTCCCTTTGCCCGTGATAGCCAGCGCATCTTTATAATTCAGGCTAGACCAATTGACATCAACGGTGACATTACCGGCAGGGAGTTGTGACGGAGATATTTCACGCACTTCTGCGGTAGTACGGCCTTCAGTTTGCTCAAGGACAAGCGCTCGCATGTGGCACTCCAAAAATTCAAAAGAAGTATGAGTTAAGAGTGAGCCAATATAGCGACAACATCAACCTTCTAGCCTGATCAAAAACAAAAATCAGGCTATTGATCCTGACCCTGACTATCCTTTAGGTTGTGGGAGCTGAACTTCAGGGAAAAAGGCTGAGTTATTACGTTTTTGTCGCATTATGAAGTAAAAAGTCAGTATTATGATGCCTTTCTGTCATATAGTGTTTTCCTCGAGGGAACTGAGGCTTGTTTTTCACTTAATTGCGCTTCGCAAGGCTAAGGGATGCGATTTACAACCAAATTATCTGTGTTTATGACACTGCTGGTCGTTGTGGCCATGTGTCTGGTGTTACTGGGTAGCACCGCAAGTTTCTTTTATCTGTGTCAGAAAAAAATGGAGCATCGCCTTCAAGGCATTGTGACTGCTTATGATCAGTCACTGCTACAGCAACCTGCTGATAAAGAACGTGAATGGTTGCCTATCATGATGCGGACTCTGGGTGTGTTGGAAGTCAGTATCCAGAATGAAAACAGCACGCTTTATCAACTCAAGCTTCCTGCCATTTATGCTCCGTGGAATAGCCAAAGCCGCTACCGTAGTCTGGCGGTTCCGATGCTGCATCAGCCGGGGGCTTCGATGCATTTCACTTATATCGATCCCTTAAGCAGCTACGCCCGTTCCCTGTATGCGGCAGCCATTTTGTCATTGGCGGTCATTGTTATCGCGATGACACTGTTATTAAGTTTCCGCTGGTTGCGTGAGCAGACCGCAGGTCAGGAGAAGCTTGAGTGGCGGGCGAAGCGAATCCTTAATGGCGAGCGTGAACATGCCATTCGTAGTGAAGGCCATGAATGGCCGCCTTGTGCCAGCCGTGCCATTGACCATCTATTGGCAGAGTTAATCGAAGTGAGGGAAGAGCGCAATCGTGTTGATACATTGATACGGACTTTTGCGGCCCAAGATGCCCAAACCGGCTTCAGTAACCGCCAGTTTTTTGATAATCAATTGACGACTCAAATGGAAGAACCGGGTGCTCATGGCGTCGTGATGATGGTGCAGTTGCCTGATTTTGATAGCTTAACTGAAACGGATGACCATCAAAAGGTACAAGAATTGATGCATTCGTTAATTAACCTGCTTTCCACATTTGTTGCCCGTCATCCCTCGGCATTACTGGCTCGTTATCATCAAAGCGATATTGCCATATTACTCCCGCATAAAACGCTAAAAGATGCCGATGTCATGGCCGCTCAGCTGGTGCATGCAGTGGGATCGTTGCCCGACCCTCATGTTATTGACCGTGAGTCATTGCTGCATATTGGCATTGTGGCGTATCGCAGCGGCGATTCAGCAGAAGAGATTATGGATAATGCTGGACAAGCGACCAAAAATGCGGCGATGTATGGGGGGAATGGCTGGTATGTCTTCGATACTCAAGTGTCAGAAAAAGGGCGCGGCAGTGTCAAGTGGCGCACGTTGTTGGAGCAGACATTGGCTAACGGCGGTCCTCGGCTTTATCAGAAGCCGGTCGTGACGGTTGACGGGAAAATTCATCATCGCGAAATAATCAGCCGTATATATGATGGCGAGCAAGAGCTACGGGCAGCTGAATTTATGCCTCTGGTGCAACTGTTCGGTTTGGGCGAACGTTATGATCGTCAAAAAATTGATCGGATAATTCCTTTATTAGCTTTATGGCCGGACGAAACTCTGGCATTTTCTATCTGCGTTGATTCATTATTGCAACGTCCTTTCCAGCGCTGGCTGCGGGATACACTGCTCCAGTGTAGAAAATCTGATAGAGAGCGAATTATCTTTGAACTTGCAGAGGCAGATGTGTGTCAATATATCAGCCAAATCCGTCCGATGATGCGTTTGCTACTCGGTGTAGGCTGCAAGGTTATGGTGTCACAGGCCGGATTGACGGTTGTAAGCACCTCATACATTAAGTCTCTGCGGGTTGAAATGATCAAGCTTCATCCGGGATTAGTAAGAAATATTAATTTACGTTACGAAAATCAGTTGTTTGTCGATAGCCTGACCGGTGCTTGTGCAGGAACCCATGCGAAAGTTTTCGCCGCAGAAGTTCTTACCCGTGAAGAATGGCAAACTCTGAAAGAGAAAGGTGTTTACGGTGGACAAGGCAATTTTTTTGCTCCGCCAACCCTTTTGAACCCCGGAAAGAAAAAATATTCGTATTAGGGCCATGTTTAGCCTGATCGTTGAGCAAAAATTAACGTAGAATGTGCCAGTCATTTCCGTAAATCGTTGGTGGGCGCTTACTTCCGACGAGAATCAGGTTAAATGTTAGATTTTATGTGCTGTGTTACGCCGGTCGTTGCGCAGAATCCGTGTTGTGCCGAAGGTTTATTCAACCTTTTCAAGCTGCCTGGGTTCTGAACGGAACGAGACGTCAATAACGCAGCTACTTTTTCACCGAATCAGGACGTTTTTGCGCCTTGTCGCTGCTTCGTGTGGTTGGTAAAGTAGGCGGATTTTATTTTCCGCCCCCAGCTTGCAGGATTATCCTTTCGTTATGTTTAAGAAATTTCGTGGCATGTTTTCCAACGACTTGTCCATCGACTTGGGTACCGCCAATACCCTTATATATGTTAAAGGACAAGGCATTGTACTGAATGAACCTTCAGTGGTTGCTATTCGCCAGGATCGTGCCGGTTCACCGAAGAGCGTTGCGGCTGTGGGCCATGATGCCAAACAGATGCTGGGGCGTACCCCCGGCAATATCGCAGCTATTCGTCCGATGAAAGATGGCGTTATCGCCGACTTCTTTGTCACTGAAAAAATGCTGCAACACTTTATTAAGCAAGTTCACAGCAACAGCTTTATGCGCCCAAGTCCGCGTGTATTGGTGTGCGTACCGGTCGGGGCAACTCAGGTTGAGCGCCGTGCGATCCGTGAATCTGCTCAGGGCGCAGGCGCTCGTGAAGTGTTTCTGATTGAAGAACCTATGGCTGCGGCCATTGGCGCGGGCTTACCTGTTTCTGAAGCGACCGGTTCAATGGTGGTGGATATTGGTGGCGGTACCACAGAAGTGGCCGTTATCTCTCTGAATGGTGTGGTTTACTCTTCTTCCGTACGTATCGGTGGTGACCGTTTCGATGAAGCTATCATTAATTATGTGCGCCGTAACTACGGTTCACTGATTGGTGAAGCAACTGCCGAACGTATCAAACACAGCATCGGTTCTGCTTATCCGGGTGATGAAGTTCTGGAAATTGAAGTCCGTGGCCGTAACCTTGCAGAAGGTGTACCACGTGGCTTTACTCTGAATTCCAATGAAATCCTTGAAGCGCTGCAAGAGCCATTGACGGGTATTGTCAGTGCGGTGATGGTAGCGCTGGAACAGTGTCCGCCAGAACTGGCGTCGGACATCTCTGAACGCGGTATGGTGTTGACCGGTGGTGGCGCATTGCTGCGTAACCTGGATCGCTTGCTGATGGAAGAGACCGGTATCCCGGTGGTGGTGGCAGAAGATCCATTGACCTGCGTTGCCCGCGGTGGTGGTAAAGCGCTGGAAATGATCGACATGCATGGCGGCGATTTGTTCAGCGAAGAATAGTCAGCCAAAAGGAGAAGGGCCGGTCGGATAAATCGATACCCAAGGTAAGAAGTCATTGGCGTTACAGCCAGGCAATAAACACATTCGAATGCGCTGGCATCAGTCAGTCATTTGGGTGAGTCGCCATCATCTGCTGTAACGTCAAGTACGAAAGGGTGATTCAGATTTGGCGCTTCCTCCTTTATGCCGTCAAGGAATACCCATAATTTATGAAGCCGATTTTTAGCCGGGGTCCATCCCTGCAACTGCGGTTGTTCTTTGCCGTTCTTGCAGCCATTATTTTAGTTATAGCGGATAGTCGATTAGGTACATTTGTTAAAATACGTACCTATATGGACACCGCCGTTAGTCCTTTCTATTTTCTGGCCAATGGGCCACGCAAAGTTCTCGACAATGTTTCTGAAACTCTGGCTACCCATCAACAATTGGAGCTGGAAAATCGTGCATTGCGGCAAGAACTGTTGCTGAAAAATACTGACCTCCAGTTACTTGGGCAATTTAAGCAGGAAAATAACCGCTTACGTGAATTGCTCGGATCCCCGCTGCGTCAGGATGAACAGAAAATGGTGACTCAGGTGATGTCCAGCGGGACAGATCCCTATAGTGACCAAGTGGTTATCGATAAAGGCTCTAATAATGGTGTGTACGAAGGCCAGCCGGTTATCAGTGACCGTGGCGTCGTAGGCCAGGTCGTAGCGGTGAGTAAATTAACCAGCCGCGTATTATTGATTTGCGATACTTCCCACGCGCTACCTATTCAGGTACTGCGAAATGATATTCGGGTTATTGCTGCCGGCAGTGGTTGTACTGATGATTTGCTATTAGAGCACTTGCCTAGCAATACAGATATTCGTGTCGGTGATGTGTTAGTGACATCCGGCTTGGGGGGACGTTTCCCTGAAGGCTATCCTGTGGCGGTGGTTTCGTCGGTCAAAGTTGACAACCAGCGCGCTTATACGGTGATTCAAGCTCGCCCGACCGCTGACTTGCAGCGCTTACGTTACCTGTTGCTCTTGTGGGGCGCTGATCGTAATGGTGATGTACCATTGCCGCCTGATGAAGTTCGCCGTGTGGCAAATGAACGCTTGGCTCCCATGATGTCACAAGTATTGCCGGCCGCAGATGCTATGGGGCCTCCGGCACCGCCTGCGGTGACAACACCACCAGCAGTGACTGCTCCGGGAGTATCACCATGAACCGTTACAGCAGCAATGGCCGTTGGGTGATCTGGTTGTCCTTCCTCATTGCCATGGTGCTACAAATTATGCCGTGGCCTGAACAGATTTATATGTTTCGGCCTTCATGGCTGGCATTAGTCTTAATTTATTGGGTGATGGCATTACCGCATCGGGTGAATGTTGGCACCGGCTTTATTCTCGGGCTGATTATGGACCTTATTTTAGGTTCAACCCTCGGGGTCCGGGCTCTGGCGCTTAGCATTATCGCTTATCTGGTGGCATTTAAATTTCAGCTATTTCGCAATATGGCATTGTGGCAGCAGGCGCTCATTGTGATGCTGCTTTCGCTGACGATGGATGTGGTGGTGTTCTGGTCCGAGTTTTTAGTCAGTAATGTCTCATTCCGGCCTGAAGTATTCTGGAGTAGTGTAGTCAACGGCATTTTGTGGCCTTGGCTATTTTTGTTAATGCGTAAAATTCGCCGCCAATTTGCGGTGCAATAAGGACTTAAGACTCATGACCGCCCTGTATCTCGCTTCTGGCTCTCCGCGTCGCCGTGAATTACTGACCCTGCTTGGTGTGCCTTTTGAGGTGCTAAAAACTGAGGTTAAAGAGCAACGCCATCCAGAAGAGAGTGCGCAAGAATATGTTCGGCGTTTGGCAGAAGATAAAGCACGGGCAGGGGTGAGGGTCGCACCACAGGATTTGCCAGTTTTAGGGGCGGATACTATTGTGGTGTTAAATGGGCAAGTATTAGAAAAACCACGAGATAAAGCACACGCACAACAAATACTCAGTGCATTGTCCGGCCAACAACATCAAGTTATTACTGCGGTGTCGCTGGCTGACCGACAAGACATATTATCTGCCATGGTTGTGACAGATGTGACATTTCGCGTGTTATCCCAGTTGGAAATCAGTGACTATATTGCTACCGGTGAACCCATGGACAAAGCGGGCGCGTACGGTATTCAGGGGAAAGGTGGTTGTTTCGTCAGGTCCATTACCGGCAGTTATCATGCCGTGGTGGGGCTGCCGTTGGTAGAAACCCATGAATTACTAAGTAATTTCATTGCGCTACGTAATGTGAGAGGAATACATGACAGCTGAATTACTGGTCAATATTACACCGTCTGAAACGCGGGTTGCCTACATTGACGGTGGCATCCTGCAAGAAATACATATCGAACGTGAAGCCAAAAGAGGGATCGTTGGCAATATCTATAAGGGCCGTGTCAGCCGGGTTTTACCGGGCATGCAAGCGGCTTTTGTGGATATAGGTCTGGATAAGGCCGCTTTCCTCCATGCTTCCGATATCATGCCCCACACTGAATGCGTGGCTGGGGATGAGCAGAAAAACTTCAATGTGCGCGACATTGCTGAACTGGTTCGCCAGGGGCAGGATTTAATGGTGCAAGTGGTGAAAGACCCGCTCGGCACTAAAGGCGCACGTCTGACCACCGATATCACCCTACCTTCCCGCTATCTGGTGTTAATGCCAGGGGCCGCCCATGTGGGGGTTTCGCAGCGCATAGAAAGTGAAGCGGAACGTGAGCGCCTGAAGAAAACCGTGGCGGAGTACTGCGATGAGCAGGGCGGTTTTATTATCCGCACGGCCGCAGAAGGGATTGGTGAAGAGGAACTTGCCGCTGATGCCGCTTTCCTCAAACGTTTGTGGACCAAGGTTCAGGAGCGGAAAAAACGCAATATCACTAAATATAAACTGTATGGCGAGATGGCTCTGGCGCAGCGCGTGCTCCGTGATTTTGCCGGTGCGGCACTGGATAAAATCCGTGTTGACTCCAAATTGACCTATGATTTGCTGGTGGAGTTTACCAGCGAATATATTCCAGAAATGACTGAAAAGCTGGAGCTGTATGCCGGTAAACAGCCGATTTTCGATCTCTATGATGTCGAAAATGAAATACAGCGATCCCTGGAGCGCAAAGTTGAGTTAAAATCAGGCGGTTACCTGATTATTGACCAGACCGAAGCTATGACCACGGTAGATATCAATACCGGGGCTTTTGTTGGTCATCGTAATCTTGACGAAACCATTTTCAATACCAATATTGAAGCCACTCAGGCTATTGCCCGCCAACTGCGGATGCGCAATCTGGGTGGGATTATCATTATTGATTTCATCGACATGAGTAATGAAGAGCATCGTCGGCGTGTGCTGCATTCACTGGAGCAGGCACTGAGTAAAGATCGAGTAAAAACCAGTATTAACGGTTTCTCTCAGCTAGGCTTAGTGGAAATGACGCGCAAGCGCACGCGGGAAAGCATCGAGCATGTGCTCTGCAATGAATGCCCAACCTGTCGTGGCCGTGGCACCGTCAAATCGGTCGAGACCGTGTGCTATGAAATCTTGCGTGAAATTGTGCGTGTTCACCATGCTTATGATTCTGACCGCTTCTTGGTCTATGCTTCTCCAGCAGTCGGTGAGGCGCTGAAAGGCGAAGAGTCTCACGCACTCGCTGAAGTAGAAATTTTCGTCGGTAAGCAGGTTAAAGTTCAGATTGAGCCACTGTATAACCAAGAACAGTTTGATGTGGTGATGATGTAAGTGCCTCCCGGCCTTACAGGGATGGCGAGGAGAGAAGTGTGAGGCGACTGCCCAGGATAATGTTTGCGACAGGCGCCACAATGATTGTTGTGGTGGCACTGTTGGTCAGTGGGCTACGCATGATGCTGCCTCTCATCAACGACTATCGTCCGCAAATCGTGGCTAAGGTTCAGTCCATTAGCGGTATCCCACTGGAAGTGGGATTCATGCAAGGGACGTGGGAAACCTTTGGCCCAACGTTGGAATTGCGTGATATTCGCGCTCAATTGCCGAAAGCCGACTGGCAGGTGCAACGGGTAACTCTTGCGCTCGATGTCTGGCAATCCTTGCTGCATTGGCGCTGGCAGTTCCGTGACATGACTTTCTATCAATTACAGCTGGACTTGCACACCACGCTCGATAGGCAGCAGAGTAATAACAGCAGCCTTGAAGCCAGCAACATTACTGATATTTTCTTACGTCAATTAGACCATTTTGACCTGCGCAACAGTCGCATTTCATTTTTGACCCCATCAGGCCCACGTGCCGAATTAGAAATTCCACAACTGACTTGGCTTAACTCGCCGAGTCGGCATCGCGCTGAAGGGCAAATCAGCCTTTCGACCATCAATGGCCAGCATGGCGTAGTGATGGTGCGTATGGATCTGCATGATAACCAGGGCATTTTAAATAATGGCACGGTTTATATGCAGGCCGACAATATCGACCTGAAACCTTGGATTAGCCGCTGGCTGCACAATAATACCGGGTTGGACAGTGCTGAATTCAGCTTGGCCGCTTGGCTAAGTATTAAAAGTGGTGAAATTTACAGTGGCAATGTACTGCTCAGTCAGGGGCAAGCCAACTGGACGGTGGGCGAGCAATCCCATCAGTTAGCCGTAGATAATTTGGTACTGGAAGGCCGCCGTCAGGGCAATGGCTGGCAAATTGACGCGCCAGAGTTGAGCCTCAAAACAGATGGTCAAGCCTGGCCGAAAGGGCATCTGTCAGCTTTGTGGCTACCTGAAAATACCCAATTCATCGGCCCAGACCAATCTCAAGAATTACGTATTCGCGCCACCAATATTCAGCTCGAACGCGTTGGGCCGCTATTGCCAACCCTGTCACTTTTTACACCTGAATTGATGAAGCGCTGGGCTGATTTACGGCCGCAGGGCATTATCGATGCCTTGGCATTGGATATTCCAATCAGCCAACCGCAAAGAACACGTTTCCAGGCTCAATGGCACAATATCAGCTGGCAGCATTGGGATTTACTACCTGGCGTGAATAATTTTGCCGGTGTGTTGAGCGGCACAGCTGAACTTGGGCGGCTGGATATCAACCTTAAAGACAGCACCTTGCCTTATGGTGAAATGTTCCGCGCCCCATTAGAGGTGAGTCAGGCCAGTGGCACAGTGAAATGGCAGGTGGATGATAAAGGTTGGGAGCTCTGGAGCGACCAGCTAGATGTCAGGGCCAAATCCTTGTGGGGCAATGGCAGTTTCCGCTATATGCAACCGGATAAAGGGCAGCCATGGCTTAAGATCCTGACCGGCATTCGTCTGTATGATGCCACCGATGCTTGGCGCTACTTCCCAGTTCCATTGATGGGCAAGAAACTGGCTGACTATTTGACCGCGGCGTTACAGGGTGGGCAGGTGGATAATGCCACGCTGGTTTATAACGGCAATCCCCATGATTTTCCTTATAAACATAAAGAAGGCCAGTTCCAGGTCTATGTGCCGCTACGTAACGCGACCTTCGCATTCCAGCCAGATTGGCCTGCATTAGAGAATTTAGCCATTGACCTCGATTTCCTTAATGAAGGTCTGTGGATGAACGCGCCTCATGCCATGCTGGGTAATGTCACCGGCAGCAATATCAGCGCCATCATCCCGGATTATCTGCAAGAGAAACTCTATGTTGATGCTGAAGTGACGGGTGAAGGGCGTGATGTTCATGACTACTTTACCCAGACACCACTCAAGGACTCAGTGGCTGAAACACTTGAGGAGTTGCAGGTCGGGGGTAATGTTAGTGGGCGCTTACACCTAGATATCCCCTTGGAAGAGAACCGCATTACGCATGCCAGCGGCGAAGTGACGTTGAAGAATAACAGCCTGTTGGTTAAGCCGTTGCACAGCCAACTGGAAAATATCAGCGGTAAGTTCCGGTTCAATGATGGCAATCTGGATAGTGATACCTTATCCGCCAACTGGTTCGGGCAGCCGCTAACCGTTGATTTTACCACCCAAGAGCAACCTAAGAACTTTTTGGTCAATGTCGGGCTACACGGTGACTGGCTGCCGGCCAAATTACCCGGTGTACCGGACGATGTGGCGAAATTGCTGAGTGGCAGTGCCAACTGGCAAGGTAAAGTTGCCGTGCAGTTGCCTAAAAACGGCAAGCCGGATTATAAAATTGATGTCACGGCTGACCTTAAGAAAGTGAGCAGTCACTTACCGCCACCGCTAGATAAAGTCAGTGGTCAAACCTTACCATTACAGGTTAAGGCCGTCGGTGGGCTGGATAGCTTTACTCTGTCGGGTAGTGCGGGCGGCAACAATACCTTTAATAGCCAATGGCTGCTGCAAAAGGATCAGGTGGAGCTGGCGCGGGCTATCTGGCAGACCGACAGCAGCAAGACACCACCGTTACCTGATGACAAAGGATTGGTACTCAAGCTGCCTAACTTGGATGGTGAGCGCTGGCTGGCTTTGCTGGCTCCTGAGCTTTCAGCAGTGAGCGCGCCTTTTGCCTCCGCTGCTCAGCCCAAAATAAAAGGCAGCAGCGCTAATGTTATTTTCCCGAAGCGGCTGACATTGCAAACTCCGCAGTTGTTAATCGGCGGTCAGGCTTGGCATGGCCTGACATTACAACTGGAACCTTTGCTGGCGGGCACCAAAGTCACGGCCAAGGGGCAGGAAGTCGATGGCAGTCTGTTGATGTCTGACAGTGGGCCATGGCATGCCGATATTGATTACCTCTATTACAACCCGCAGTGGGCGGGGAGCGAAAAGAGTGATCCGTTGGCAAAAGCGGCATTGCAGGAGCCACAAAGCCCGAGCACGGTCTCGTTCCATAATTGGCCAGCTCTGCAACTGCGTTGTAAAGCTTGTTGGATTTTGGGGCAAAATGTCGGGCGGGTGACTGCGGATCTCACTCCGAAAGGCTCGGTGCTGACGTTATCAAGTGGGTTGATTGAAGCCGGTAATGGGCGGGCCAAGGTTTCCGGGCAGTGGCAGCAAGATCATCTGGGTGACAAAACCGCTCTTAATGTTGCACTGAGTGGGGCAAAAATCGATGAAACACTCTCGTTTTTTGGCCTGACAACCCCAATAAAAGATGCTTCATTTGATATCAATGCCGACATCAATTGGCGCGGTGTGCCGTGGCAGCCACAAATTAATAGCCTGAATGGGACACTCAAGAGCCGACTGGGGCGCGGATTACTCACTGATCTCGGTGGTGGCCGTGCGGGCCAGTTATTGCGTTTAGTCAGCTTTGACGCACTATTACGTAAGCTCCAACTCGATTTTAGTGATACGTTTAGTCGTGACTTCGCGTTTGATTCTATTCGCGGCAGCGCCAATATCAAAAATGGCGTGATGCATACCAATGATTTAGTGGTTGATGGGTTGGCGGCCGATATTGCCATGAGCGGCAATGTTGATTTGGTGAAACGCCAGATAGCCATGGAAGCGGTCATCACCCCAGAGATTTCTGCCACTGTCGGTGTCGCAACTGCGTTCGCGATTAACCCGGTGGTTGGGGCGGCAGTATTTGCTGCCTCCAAGATTTTAGGGCCGTTATGGAGCAAGGTCTCGCTGATTCGCTATCAGATTACCGGTAGCCTGGATCAACCGGCCATCCATGAAGTATTACGCCAGCTAAAGGAGAGTAAGGCGCCATGAAAAATGCCAATGTCGCATTATTACAGTTATGCAGCGGTGAAAATACCCGTGACAATCTGGCTCAAATTGAGCAGCAGATTAAACAGTTAAATTCAGGCATTCAACTGGTTATGACGCCGGAAAATGCCTTGTTATTTGCCAATGCTGCCTCATACCGCCACCATGCCGAACAACACAACGATGGGCCATTACAGCAGGAAGTGCGTGAGATGGCGCGTAGATACGGAGTCTGGATTCAAGTCGGCTCCATGCCGCTGATCAGCCGTGAATCACCGGACCTGATCACCACCAGCAGCTTGCTGTTTGATGATCAGGGTGAGCTTAAAGCCCGCTACGATAAAATCCATATGTTTGATGTGGATATAAACGACCTGCATAGTCATTACCGTGAGTCTGATACTTATCAACCGGGCCAGCAATTGACGGTAGTGGATACGCCAGTAGGCCGCCTTGGCATGACGATTTGCTATGATCTGCGTTTCCCCGGTTTGTTCCAGGCTTTACGTGCGCAGGGAGCAGAGATTATTTCAGTGCCTTCGGCCTTTACCAAAGTCACGGGTGAAGCTCATTGGGAAATTTTATTGCGCGCACGGGCGATTGAAAATCAGTGCGTGATATTGGCCGCAGCACAGGTGGGGCGTCACGGTGCCACCCGCCGGACTTGGGGCCATACCATGGCGGTTGATGCCTGGGGTAAAATTATTGGGCAAAACCCAGATGCGGTTGCTGCTTTAAAAGTCAAAATTGAAACCACAGGCTTGAAGACTATTCGTAACCAGATGCCGGTATTGCAGCATAATCGCTTCCAGGCGTCGCTGGTACCGCCATCGAATAAGCTATCATCTACTTCATGATAATCATCTAAATAAAGAGTGAAAACTATGAGCCTCTCGTTTGTCAGTGAGCAGTTACTCGCTGCTAACAAGCTGAACCATCAGGACTTGTTCTCAGTATTGGGGCAGTTGGCCGAGCGCCGCCTCGATTATGCTGACCTGTATTTCCAGTCCAGCTACCACGAGGCCTGGGTGTTGGAAGACAGCATCATTAAAGATGGCTCTTACAATATTGATCAGGGTGTCGGGGTGCGCGCAGTCAGTGGTGAAAAGACCGGTTTTGCCTACGCCGACCAGATAACCCTGAATGCTTTACAGCAAAGTGCCCATGCAGCGCGCAGTATTGTGCGTGATACTGGCAACGGTAAAGTGCATACCTTGGGTGAAATTAGCTATAAGGCGCTGTATCCATTACTCGACCCACTGCAAAGTCTCTCTCGGGAAGACAAAATTGCACTGCTGCACCGAGTAGACAAAGTGGCTCGTGCTGCCGACAAGCGGGTGCAGGAAGTGAGCGCCAGCCTGACCGGTGTCTATGAGCAGATTCTAGTCGCAGCCACTGACGGTACGCTGGCGGCAGATGTGCGCCCACTGGTGCGCCTGTCAGTCAGTGTATTGGTTGAAGAGAACGGCAAGCGCGAACGCGGTGCCAGTGGTGGTGGTGGCCGTTTCGGTTATGACTACTTCCTTGAGGTGGTTGACGGTGAAGTACGTGCCGATAATTTTGCTAATGAAGCCGTCAGAATGGCATTAGTGAATTTGTCTGCCATTGCCGCACCGGCAGGTGCCATGCCAGTGGTGTTAGGTGCTGGTTGGCCGGGCGTGTTGCTGCACGAAGCTGTTGGTCATGGGCTGGAAGGTGATTTCAACCGCCGTGGCAGCTCCGTATTCAGCGGGCAAATGGGTAAGTTGGTTGCTTCTGAGCTGTGTACCGTGGTTGATGACGGCACCATGCAAGGTCGTCGAGGCTCTCTTGCCATCGACGATGAAGGGGTGCCAGGCCAATATAACGTGCTGATTGAAAACGGTATTCTGAAAGGTTATATGCAGGATAAGCTCAATGCTCGCTTGATGGGGGTTGCGCCAACCGGTAATGGCCGCCGTGAATCCTATGCGCATCTGCCAATGCCGCGTATGACGAACACTTATATGCTGGCCGGTAAATCCACGCCAGAAGAGATCATCGCCAGTGTGGAATATGGCCTTTACGCGCCTAATTTTGGCGGTGGTCAGGTGGATATTACCTCCGGCAAGTTTGTCTTCTCGACTTCTGAAGCTTACTTAATCGAAAAAGGCAAAATCACCCACGCGGTGAAAGGGGCCACTTTGATTGGCTCGGGTATTGAAGCTATGCAGCAGATTTCTATGGTCGGCAACGATCTGGCGCTGGATAAGGGTGTTGGCGTCTGTGGCAAAGAAGGCCAAAGCCTGCCGGTGGGCGTGGGTCAGCCTACCCTGAAACTGGATAATCTGACCGTGGGCGGCACCGCGTAAGAAGAAATACAGCATGTTTGGTGCTCAGTTTAAGTCTAACTGGGCACCCAATAACTATGCTCATGTTATCGGTAGCCCTGATATACCTCAGCAACCCGCTTAAAGTATTCGGTTAAATAGTCGATACAGACTTGGACTTTAAGCGGCATTTTGTCTTTCTCGGTATACAGTGCATAAACCGGGCGGGGGTCAGAATGATATTTTTTGAAAAGCACTTCCACTTCACCGCGTTTTATCTCCTCAATCACCCACATTAATGGCGCATAGGCAATACCCGCGCCAGCGTTGAGCCAACGGATCATGGTTTGCGAATCATTGGTCACAAAACGGCCCTGCGGGGATATCTGTGTGGTAATACCTTCCGGCGCAATCAATTCAAAATTACTGTCCGGCCTGACACTGTATTCCAGCCACGAGAAATTGACCATATCCGAGGGTTTCTCCGGCGTGCCGTACTGTGCCAGATAGGATTTGGCGGCACACACCACCATTGGCATGGAACCCAGGCGGCGAGAAAACAGCCCTGAATCCTGTAAAGCTCCGACCCGAATCACCACATCCAAACCATCCGCAATCAGGTCCGGTGCCGGTATACCGGTGACCAAATTAACCGACAGCCCAGGGTATTCTTTCAGCATCTCCGCGGTCATGGTGGCGAGCACATTTTGCGCCATAGTCGATGAGCAGCCAATCCGCAGCGTCCCTGTCGGGGTATTGTTAAATGCGTACAGTTGTTCGTGGACTTCCTGCACTTCCTGCAGCATGCGCCGGCAGCCCTGATAGTAAATGCGGCCAGCCTCGGTTAAACCAATGCGCCGGGTACTGCGGTTAAGCAGCTTAACATTCAGCTCTGTTTCCAGCTTTGACACTGTCTGACTTATCGACGACACACTCATGGCCAACTGCCGTGCCGCGCCGGTAAAGGAACCGCACTCAACGACTTTGGCAAAGACTGACATTCGTTTTAATCTTTCCATGGTTTGCTCTATATGGACTGTTAGCGAGAGGGATTGTTAACTCTGGCTTAAAAGTGATTTAGATCACACATTGTAGATAACTTGATAATAAGCAGGCTAATATACTGCTGTCGGGAGAAGAGTCCGAAGCTTGAAAACCACGTAGCCGAAGTGTTGCCTCATCTCATGGCAAGCTACAGCCATAATAATCAACCAAGTTTAACCTATAAGTCAGTCTTATGGCTGGTGCTTTTAGCCGTGGCTATTGTAGTTGGATGTATTTCAGTTAACTGTCAGATTATTCATTTGGGCGTATTCACCGACACCCCACAACAGAAAGGATTTAAAAATGAGTTTGCTTCCGGTGATGGTGATTTTCGGCCTCTCTTTTCCACCGATATTTGTTGAGCTGCTGCTCTCGCTGGCCCTTTTTTTTGTCCTGCGTCGCATGTTACAACCCACGGGTATTTATGAGTTTGTCTGGCATCCAGCGCTCTTTAATACCGCATTGTACGGTTGTCTTTTTTACTTAATATCTCGTCTTTTTTCCTGAGGTCGCCGTGAGTACTTTTTCATTAAAAATAATCCGCATCGGCATCACCTTATTGGTGGTTTTACTGGCTATTGTTGCTGTCTTCAAGGTCTGGGCCTTTTACACTGAATCACCCTGGACCCGTGATGCTAAATTTACCGCAGATGTCGTTGCTATTGCACCGGACGTCAGCGGCTTGCTGACCGATGTCCCGGTTAAGGACAACCAATTGGTGCAGAAAGGCCAAATCCTGTTTGTCATTGACCAGCCGCGCTATGAACAGGCTCTGGCCGAAGCGCAAGCTGATGTTGCCTATTACCAAACACTGGCTGCTGAGAAACAGCGTGAGTCGGGTCGGCGTCAACGTTTAGGGGTTCAGGCACTGTCACAAGAAGAGATTGACCAATCTAGCAATGTGCTGCAAACCGTCCGTCATCAACTGGCAAAAGCTATCGCGGTGCGTGATTTAGCCCAGCTTGATCTGGAGCGAACTGTAGTACGCGCGCCCGCAGAAGGCTGGGTGACCAACCTGAATGTTCATGCTGGGGAATTTATTAATCGCGGCGCTACAGCGGTCGCCTTGGTGAAAAAAGATACTTTTTATATTTTAGCCTATCTGGAAGAAACCAAGCTGGAAGGGGTTAAACCGGGGCATCGGGCAGAAATTACCCCACTCGGCAGTAACCGTATTCTGCATGGTACCGTCGACAGTATCTCTGCGGGGGTCACCAACAGCAGCAGCAGTGTTGATAGCAAAGGGCTGGCGACCATTGATAATAATCTGGAGTGGGTACGTCTGGCGCAGCGTGTGCCGGTGAAAATCCGTCTGGATGATGAGGATCAACAGCATCCTTACCCGGCAGGGACGACTGCAACGGTGGTTATCACCGGATCGAATGATCGCGATCCCAACCAGGCATCGCCAATTGTTAAGCTGATGCATCGTCTGCGCGAGTTTGGCTAAGATGAGCAGCCCGACTTTCATTCGCCTGCGCTTTGCTTTTAAGCTCAGTTTTGCCATTGTGGCCGCGCTGTTTCTGGGCTTTCACTTGCAATTGGAAACGCCGCGTTGGTCAGTGCTAACGGCGGCGATTGTCGCTGCAGGCCCGGCTTTTGCTGCTGGTGGGGAGCCTTTCTCCGGCGCAATCCGCCACCGTGGCTGGTTGCGTATTATCGGAACATTTATCGGCTGTATTGGTGGCTTGATTATCATTGTTCTGACCATCAGAGCACCGGTGTTGACGCTGATGCTCTGTTGCTTATGGGCTGGGGTTTGCACGTGGATCTCATCATTAGTGCGTGTGGAAAACTCTTATGCCTTTGGTTTAGCTGGGTATACCGCCCTTATCATCATTGTGACAACCGGCGAAACTCCGCTGCTAACGCCCCAATTCGCCGTTGAGCGCTGTAGTGAGATTGTGTTGGGGATCGTCTGTGCGGTTATGGCTGATCTGCTGTTTTCACCGCGATCAATCAAACAGGATATTGATCGGCTGGTGGATAAAGTCTTGGTGGATCAATACCAGCTGTTGCAGCTGTGCATACATCAGGCCGAAAAAACGGATATTGACCGTGCCTGGAATGATTTAGTTAAAAATACCACCGCGCTCAATGGGATGCGCAGCTATTTGATGATGGAATCTTCCCGTTGGCAGCGCTGTAATCGTCGTTTACGGGTATTACACACCGAGTCTTTAGCACTGATAACCCAAGCGTGTGAAACCTATCTGGTGCTAGTCAATCATCCCGACATATTAACCGACCAACTGAAGGCCATGCTGAGCGAACCGGCACAAACTCCGGCGGAGATTCATCAGCGGATGAAAAAACTACGCCAGTTTATTGGTGCCAGCCACAGTGAGGCTATCCCGCATACCATCAGCAGTTGGGTGGGCGCGGCAACTCGCTATTTATTGCTGGCGAAAGGGATTCACACTAACAGCAGCATCAGCCGGGTTGAGGAAGATATTCTAGCCGGTGATGTTCCGGTGAAGCATGTCTCCGCTGAAGGCCATCACGCCATGATTAATGGCCTGCGTACCGGCATTGCGACCGCTATCGGCGGCTTGTTCTGGCTGTGGACCGGCTGGACATCTGGGGCGGGTTGTATGGTGATGATAGCGGTGGTGACGTCGCTGGCGATGCGCACCCCTAATCCGCGGATGGTGGCGATAGATTTCCTGTTGGGGGTGGTTATGGCGCTGCCCATCGGGGCGCTTTACTTTATGTTTATCATTCCCGCAACTCAGCAGAGCATGTTGCTGCTGTGTATTAGCTTGGGGCTGCTGGCGTTCATTATTGGTATTGAAGTACAAAAGCGGCGCTTGGGTTCACTGGGGACGTTAGCCAGCACCATCAATATTATGGTGCTAAGTAACCCGATGGAATTCAATGTCAGTTTGTTCCTCGACAGCGCATTAGGCCAAATTGTTGGCTGCTTCGTTTCTCTGATGGTGTTGTTGCTGATCCGCGATAATGCCAAAGACAGAACTGGTAGAACCTTACTCAACCGCTTTGTTTACAGCGCAGTATCCGCTCTCACGACCAACAAAGCTCGGCGCAGTGAAAATCATTTACCGGCGTTATACCAGCAACTGAACCAGTTATTGATGATGTTCCCCGGTGATATCGACAAATATCGGCTGGCATTAACATTGATCATCGCCCATCAGCGGCTCAATAAGACCGAGATCCCGGTTAATGCTGAGTTGAGTGCTTTCCATAAGCAAATTCGCTACACCGCGGATAGAGTGATTAATGCTAAAAACTCCCAGAAGCGGCGCTATTACTTCGCCCGACTGCTGCAGGAATTAGACCAATATCAGCAAAAACTGGTTGATTATCAGTCTCCTGATTCAGTTACTCGTCCAGTGAAACGGCTGGCAGATATGCTGCACCGTTATCAGAGTGCGCTGATATAATCACCGATTGAAAGGCGCTAAGCTGTTCCCATAGCTTTCTCAAGGGCTATACTGAATCTGGAACCATCCTTCCTAGCCCTCCATTGATGGGGGGCATCATTCCCCCGCAGGAGGTCGACAAGATGTCAGCACAAAACCCATTACACAGCCAAAAACAGAGCGACGGTGTTTACCATATCGGCTATTTTGTCGGCGGTTCTTGGCATCAAGCGCAGAGCACTTTCGAGGTGCGCAATCCGGCCACTGGCGCATTGGTCGCGAAAGTGGCGAAATCCGGCAAAGCAGAAACCGAAGCCGCGATTAAGGCCGCTAGCGAGGCATTCCCCGCCTGGCGCAAAACCCCCGCGAAACAGCGCGCAGAGATTCTACAGCGTTGGTATTTACTGATAATGGAGCACCAGCAATCATTGGCTGAGCTGATGGTTTCTGAGCAAGGTAAACCATTGAAAGAAGCATTGGGCGAGGTTGCATATGCCGCCAGCTTTATTCAATGGTTTAGTGAGCAAGCGAAGCGTGCCAATGGTGAAATCATTCCGCCCGCCAAAGAAGGTGCCCGCATTCTGGCAACCCGCGAGCCGGTTGGCGTGGTCGCTGCCATCACTCCCTGGAATTTCCCGCTGGCGATGCTCACCCGCAAATTAGGGCCCGCGCTGGCTGCTGGCTGCACCGGGTTGATTAAACCAGCCAACAATACGCCATTATCCGCCTTTGCTTTGCTGGCATTGGCAGAACAGGCTGGTGTACCGGCTGGGGTTCTCAATGGGGTTGCCGGTGATACCCATGCTATCAGCGACGCCATTATGGCTAGCCCTGAAGTGCGTAAAATCTCTTTTACCGGCTCGACGGAAGTGGGTAAAACCCTGATGCGCAATGCCGCCGCCACCATGAAGAAAATTTCCATGGAACTGGGGGGAAATGCCCCCTATATCGTGTTTGATGATGCTGATTTGGATGCGGCACTTGCCGGAGCCATGGCCTGTAAATTCCGCAATGCCGGGCAGGTCTGTGTTTGCGTCAACCGCTTCTATATTCAGGATGGCATTTACGACGAGTTTGTTAACCGCCTGGCAGCCGAAGTGAAAAAGCTGAAAGTAGGCAATGGCATGGACCAAGACGTCAACATGGGGCCACTTATCAATCTGGCAGGTGTTGAGAAGGTGGAAGACCACGTAAAAGATGCTCTGGAGAAGGGCGGCCGGTTGTTAGCCGGGGGGAGCCGTCATGAGTTAGGTGGCAACTTCTTCCAGCCGACGGTCATTGCCGATGCTACAGAGCAAATGAAAGTGGCTTCTGAAGAGACCTTTGGCCCACTGGCGGCCTGTTTCCGTTTCAAGACCGAAGACGAAGTGATCAAGCGGGCGAATAACACGCCATTCGGGCTGGCGGCTTACTTCTATACTCAGAACTTGCAGCGGGTATTTCGGGTTTCAGATGCGCTGGAAAGCGGTATGATTGGCGTCAATGAAAGCTCGGTGTCTACTGAACTGGCACCTTTCGGCGGGGTGAAAGAATCAGGCCTGGGTCGTGAAGGTTCAGTGCTGGGTTTAGATGAATTTATGGAAGTTAAAACTCTGCATCTGGGCAATTTATAAATCAGATGATACGGCATAGGTTATCGTAATGAGCAGCAGCTTGAGGGTTAAGGAGAACCATGAATAAGCGACTTATCACTATTCTGGGGGCAATACTGCTGCTAGCGGTGGCCGCATTTCAGGGTATTGACGGTGTCACGGCGCGTGATATTGGTCAGTCGCCGGATCTGGAACGTTCGCGGCCATCAGCCCCGGTTTCTATTGAACAGCTCACCCAGCACCAGCAGGTTGTAAAATACTTGCAAGCGCATCACCGCTTGCCGGATTTTTACATTACTAAGCAGCAGGCGCGTGAGAAGGGCTGGAATCCTAAAGACGGTAATTTGTGCAAGGTATTGCCGGGTAAAGCCATTGGCGGCGATCGTTTTTCTAATCGTGAACGTCAATTACCCGAAGCCAAGGGCCGTAATTGGCATGAAGCTGATGTGAATTATCGTTGCGGGCATCGTGGTACTGATCGTTTGCTTTACTCCAATGATGGCCTGATTTATCTGACTCAGGATCACTATAAGCATTTCATTCGGATGGAGTGAAAAGATGGTAAAAGTGGTATTCGATTTTGACCATATACCGGATCTTCCTGCATTTTACCGCGCATTTTCCCAACAGTTTGCGCTGAACGAAGGTTTTGGTGCCAATCTGGATGCGCTGTGGGATGTGGTAACAGGCGAGATAGCTTTACCGGTAGAGATTGAATTTATCCATTTCAATCACCGCCGGAAACGCCGTTTTGGGGCTATTGTGTTGCTGTTGGAAGAAGCTGAAGAAGAGCTGGCAGGCAGTTTACGTTTTAATATTGCCTGACTAGAACTTTATTGAGTCGGGAGCCGAGTTAGACCCGGCCCCGCCCGATTACTGCTGCTTTTCTGCTAATTCACGCAGATACTGGAAGATCTGACGGAATGACTTCGGCGGCTTGTTTGTGGCCTGCTCTTTCTGAGCATTGCGCACTAAGCTGCGTAGCTGCTGGCGGTCAGCATCTGGATACAATTCCAATACGGTTGGGATGGCATCATCACCTTCTTCAACCAAACGGTCGCGCAGTGTTTCCAGTTTATGGAACAGCGAAACTTGTTGGTTATGGCGGTTTTTCAGCTTATCCAATGCCGTTTGAATCGGTTCTACATCACGGGCACGCAGCATTTTACCAATTAACTGGATCTGGCGACGGCGGCCTTCTTTTTTGATCTTCTGCGCCAGTTCAACGGCCGCGAGCAGATCCTCATCCAATGGGATCTTCTCCAGGGCGTTTTTGCCTAGCTCAACCAGCTCGGTGCCCAAGTCTTTTAGCACTTCGGCATCACGTTTAATTTCACTTTTACTGACCCAGATGATCTCATCGTCATCGTCGTTTTTATCTTCTGGGACTTCATCTAGCCAGTCTTCGGGCTGTTTGTTCATGGTCAAATTCCTTAAAAAGAGGCTAATCGTAGCAGGTTGTTGGCTTTCTGCGAAATTGTACCAAGATCTCTGATAGACTCAGAACCATAGTGTTCTCTATTTTATCCGTGTAAGTCGTCGTATTACGACACTTTCTCGAACGATTATCTCATTAATTATGGCAGACTGATGAAAGTAGTCACTCAAGTTGCACAACAGCGTAAAACGCTGGAACAAGCAGTTGCACAGGCTTTGGAATTGGCCCGCGCGGGTTCTGATGCGGCCGAAGTTGCCGTAAGCAAAACCACCGGAATCAGCGTCAGCACTCGCTTTGGCGAAGTGGAAAACGTGGAGTTCAACAGCGATGGCGCGCTGGGCATTACTGTTTATCACCAGCAGCGTAAAGGCAGTGCGTCTACCACTGATTTAAATCCAGACGCGGTGGCACGTACGGTGCAGGCCGCTTTAGATATTGCCCGCTATACCTCCCCAGATCCTTATGCCGGCCCGGCTGAAAAATCTTTGCTGGCCTTTGATGCCCCAGATCTGGATTTGTTCCATCCGAGTGACTTGGATGCTGAGCAAGGTATCTTGTTAGCCGCTCGAGCAGAGCAGGCGGCATTGCAAGCGGATAAGCGCATTACCAATACGGAAGGTGGCAGTTTTAACAGTCACTATGGTATTAAGGTCTTTGGTAATAGCCACGGCATGCTGCAAAGCTACTGTTCGAGCCGTCATTCACTGTCTAGCAGTGTTATTGCCGAGCACAATGGCGATATGGAGCGCGATTACGCCTATACCATTGGTCGGCGGATAGAAGATTTAGCCAGCCCGGAATGGGTCGGTGAAGAGTGCGCCCGTCGTACCCTATCTCGCTTGTCACCGCGTAAATTACCCACCATGCAGTCGCCCGTGCTGTTTGCTGCTGAAGTTGCTACCGGCCTGTTCGGTCACTTGGTTTCGGCCATCAGCGGCGGCAATATCTATCGTAAATCGACCTTCCTGCTTGACCACCTCGGCAAACAAATTCTGCCTGAGTGGCTAACTATCGAAGAGCACCCACATTTACTGCGTGGCTTGGCTTCAACGCCATTTGACAGTGAAGGTGTGCGCACAATACAGCGGGAAATTGTCAAAGATGGGGTGCTGCAAACTTATCTGCTGACCAGCTATTCTGCGCGTAAGTTGGGGCTACAAAGCACTGGGCACGCAGGTGGCATTCATAACTGGCGCGTTGCCGGTCAGGGGCAGGATTTCGCGGGTATGCTTAAGCAACTCGATAAAGGCTTGGTGGTGACTGAACTGATGGGCCAGGGTGTCAGCACTGTTACCGGCGATTATTCCCGTGGTGCGGCAGGTTTCTGGGTTGAGAATGGTGAAATCCAGTATCCGGTGAGCGAGATAACCATTGCCGGTAACCTGAAAGATATGCTGCGCAATATCGTTAGCATAGGCAGTGATATCGAAACCCGCAGTAACATTCAGTGCGGTTCTATCTTATTACCTGCCATGAAGATTGCAGGCGAATAATAACCCACCTGTCATATTCTCGTGCCATATGCCGCCGGTAGAAATACGGGCGGTTTGGTTTGCTCACTTCCCTGACATGCTAATCTTCCCCAACTTAAATGGATGTTTTATAGTCAAAGGGAATGATTATGCCGGTATTGATGCGGGGAAGTTCAAACATGATTGTGATGCCAAGTACTTATAGCCCAGCCACCGTGGCCAGAGAGTTTGCGTTAATTCATGAATTTGAATTATCTAATACAGAATATGGCGTTATTTTTGACGAAAAAGTACCTAAAGCAGCCATTATCCGTATGAAAACAGAGGATTTTAATGGTATTCCGCGTCATCGGGTTATCGCGGGCCTTGATCTGGTCGCGAGACAAGAGTTTGGTGAAAGAACTCTTGCTGTTAAGCGGTTTTGGGAAGATTCCAAGCTCTTTCAAGTGGAAGGTATGGTGGTTGAACTGGAGGAACGTGGTCAAGGGCTTGCGACACTATTTTATGAAGTCCTAGTGCTCAAGTGCGGGGTGATTTTAATGAGCGATAATAAACAATATGAAGCCGGTCAAGCGCTGTGGCAGAAAATTGCGCGGGAGTCAGATAAGTTGGCCGTATTTATATTGGATTCTGAAGTCGGCAAGTTTTACCCCTATAGCGGCGATCGGATTCCTTATAATGGGGCCAGCATTCCGGAAGATAAAATCTGGAGCAAGCATCCCGATACAACGCAGTGGGGCGTCATTTTAATCGCGGAAAATAGAGAGAAAATTGCCGCTTACTGCTGATATCTATCCTCTCTCTCACTTCTTTGTCCCCATTTGCATAATCCCTGCTTTTTTCAACTGGTAATAAAAAATCGCTGTCAGTTTTGCCATCCATTGCCTATGTTAAGTATGAGCAATGTACCAATGATCAATGTGCTAATGATCTGATAACAATAACCCTACCCAGAGTCCTTGACGTCACAGTCAGGTAGCAAGCGCTGTAGCGCCAAGGCGAAGGGTATATAAGGAATGTGAGCATGGGTAAGAAAATGATGGCATTAATGGCGGCAGTATTACTCAGCGCCAGCAGTTTAGCGATGGCGGCCAGTGTGGCGGATAACATGGACACCATTGCCGAGAATTACGGCAAGGTACTTAAAGCCGACTCCACTGATGTGATGAAGCAAGGTTTAGCTGCCATGCGGGCTGCGGCTCTGGACGCGCAAAAAGGCATCCCGACTAAGTTAAAAAGTTTGGGTGAAGGCAGTGCCGAGGTGAAAGACTTCCGTCATGGTTTGGATCTATTGATTGGCGAAATTGATCAGGCGAAGGCGTTAGCAGACCAAGGCAAGCTGGATGAAGCAAAAAAAGCCGCGCAGGGCTTTAAAGCCACTCGCGATACCTACCATAAAAAATACCGTTAACCTCAATCTAGTCTAGCCATCAAGGGTAATAGCAATCGCCATTACCCTTCTTTAGCTAGCTATAAATAGGATAGATATTCTTCTACTCATAGCTTGCCAGATTTAGCGGTGGTACTCGCCAGCGGCTTCCGGCTGGTACAGCAATTCCAGCACGGTAATGCGGGCTTCATCCCCGCCCGGCAGCTTCCAACTGATTTCGTCATTCACGTGCAGCCCCAGCAATGCGGCACCCAATGGGGCCATAACTGAGAGTTGCTCGTTACTGTCTTTCAGCGACGCTGGATAAACCAACGTGCGAGTATGCTCTTCCTGATTGTTCAGATCGCGAAAACGTACACGGCTGTTCATCGTCACCACATCAGCCGGAATGGCGTTAGGTGGCAGAATTTCTGCTCGATCCAGTTCTTCATTGAGCGCTGTTGCGACCACAGAACCGGCAAAAGCCGGTTGCGCCAGTAACGCATCCAAACGTTCAGCATCCAGCTCGTTAATCGTGATGGTTGGCTTGGTCATACCACTCTCCAATTCAATTTCAGCAAAACATAAAAACAACACCCCCGCGCCATAGGAGAGGGGGTGTTAGAAAATAGCTTAATATTAATCTGATATTAGGCGCTTCCGGCTAGAAAAGAAAGAGATCCGGATCACGAACTTTTTTCCGCTGCCAGCTTTCACTGCCTATTTATATGAAAGTTATTTTGTTGTTAATGATTAAGTTAGGTAACTAACATGTCACTTTTGCGAAAGTGATCCCGCCGGTACATTACATTTCCACTTTGAACTGGAAAAAATGCCGCTACACACCTATTCAGCTTGCGGGTAGGGTGATGTTATAGCGCAGAGGCAAGGGACGACAGATAAATAACTGAACTTATCTTTGCAGTCATAAAGTGGTAGCAGCAAGGAATAGAGGATTGCCAGCGTGAATGATGTAGCCGCATTGAATGCAGCCGAGAACCCTGGAATGGAGGAAGCAATTATCATCACCGAGCGGGTATTAGCTGAAACTACCGCGATGTTAAATGCCGAGAATATTTTTACTAATGACGTTCAGCAGCAAATGTTGACATCACATCTTCGGGCCATGGTGTTACGTTCAATAACTGGCGAGCCATTACCTGAAGTGGATAAATCATTATTTGATGAGATTTCAGCACATTCGATGCAAATGGCACAGCAGGTGGTCGATAAATTTGCCAATTTACCTATTGAAGAAGCTTATTTGTTGTCGGTGCATTTTGAAGTAGCGAAAGATAATAACCCATAAAATACTGATCTGGAGAAGAGACTATGAGTCAAATTACCGTTGTGATTGGCGACCGTTTAGGCAAAGGCCAGAAAGTTGGGCAAGGCGTTGAATTAGCTGGTGGCCGCGTGGTGGTTATTCCCGGTGTTGCCGCAGATATGAAATTGGGCGATGTGATGAATAGCGAAAAAGCGGATTTCGGTATTTCATTCTGTGGCAGTGGCGGTGCCGGTGCTATTACCGCCCAAAATAAATATGGTTACAAAGCAAAGTACGGCATGCGTTCAGTCGAAGAAGGTGTGACGGCAATAAATGAAGGCTGCAAAGTACTGGGCTTCGGATTTATGGATAAAGAAGAATTAGGGCAGAAGTTAGTGGAAGCCTATATCAAGAAATATGGTCAGCCGTAATGAAAGAGCAATATACCACCCAGGTGCAGGTAAAAGGTAAAGGCGATACTAAAGCCAAAGCCTTCGCCAATGCACTCGGTAATGTCCAGAATACTGTGTTGAAATCGACGCAAAATATTTTACTGCGGATTGAACCACAAGACGTAAAAGTATTAAAAGCAGAATTATCAGTAAAAAATGAAAAGTTTTTATTCTTTTTTCTGCCTCGGGAAAGAAAGACGTACAGCGTTGAACTCGATATTACCGTGAGCGTAACAATCATTAATACAGATAAGGTTGTTTTCGTTTCTAAATAAAAACATAGCAACCTTCATTCTTGAAGCCGCAATTCCAATACATTGGGTTATTGCGATTAGCGAAAAGGATATACTGATGTTTCTAATCATTCTTTTTAAGTCGATTATTATCGGCGGACTGGTTGGCGTGGGGGTTGGTGTTGGGGCCGCCCGTATGTTCCATGCGCCTACCATACAGGGAATGGGGGCGTTTCGTACCTTGGGCGAGTTGAACTCGTGCGAGGGTGATCCGGCTTCACATTTCTCCTTTGGGTTAGGATTCTTCTTCAACGCCTGGGCCTCTTCAGTTGCGGCAGGTGCTTTTACTCAGGACGTTGACCACCGCATTATTCCTAACTGGGGTGCCGCAGCATTGATGATTAAAAATCGCAATGTGGCGGAGACCATGCATAACCCGAAAAAAATGGCGATTGCCTGCGGGATTATTGGGGTCATTGTTGTTAGCTTCCTAAATACCACCGCATCAGCTGTTCCGGCGGCATTACAGGTTACGGCAATTAAAGTATTGGTCCCGGCGGCGAATATTCTGGTTAACACCGTGATGCCCGTTATTTTCTGGCTAGCTGCAATTGATGCGGGGCGACGTTCTGGTTTCTGGGCCACTATTTTCGGCGGGTTGGCACAGTTAATTATGGGCAACGCAGTACCAGGCCTGGTTTTAGGTATTTTAATTGGTAAAGGTGTTGAAGAAAGCGGCTGGAATAAAGTCACTAAAATCATGATGACAGTCATTGTTCTGTTATTCGTGCTCAGTGGTTTCTTCCGCGGATTCGACATGAAATTCCTGGAGTCATTCAGTCTGAGTGCACCAGTGTGGCTTGAAACTATTCATAACGCATTGAGCGGAAAATAACACAGCGAGAGGAGCTTGATGATGGATGAACAAACCAAGAATAATTTCTGGTATGCCGACTGGTCATTTCCGATCTTTGTAGGATTATTATCCTCCGGCGTATTTGCTGGTACTCATATGTACTATCTATATGGTATTGGCGCATTTAACGAAGTGGCCTTTGTTTCAATGTTACGGGCAGGGATGGATACTGGGGTTTATGGCGCAGTGGCTGCGTTTGGTGCCAGTTTCTTATTCGCTCGTATTATTGAAGGCTCGCTGGTTGGTATTTTGGATATCGGCGGTGCAATTCAGACCGGTGTTGGTCTGGGTGTGCCAGCATTATTACTGGGCGCAGGGTTTGTGTTCCCAGTGGCTAACTTTGCTGCATCCTTAGTAACTGGTCTGATTATTGGTTTAGCAATCGGTTATCTGATTATTTTGGCGCGTAAATTCACGATTAACCAAAGTAATTCGACGTACGGTGCTGATGTCATGATGGGGGCAGGTAATTCATCGGGTCGTTTCTTGGGGCCATTGATTATTTTGTCAGCCATTACAGCATCCATTCCTATTGGGATTGGTTCTTTAGCTGGCGCATTACTTTTTTATCTGTGGAATAAACCTATCACCGGTGGTGCAATTTTGGGAGCTATGATTTTAGGCTCTATTTTCCCCGTCGCGATTTCCTGATCCACGGGGTAAATATTCAAATAACTGGATATTTACCCCGCCGCGGCATCAAGTAAAAAAGGTATAAGATAATGTATGACTTTATTATCACAGGGGCTGTATTAGTTGACGGTCGTCAGGTTGATATCGCGATTAATGACGGAAAAATAGTGGCGGTGAATGCGGCTATTTCTGCGGATAAAGAAAATCAAACAAAATCTCCGATTTATTCAGCCAAGAAAGTGCTGGATCTGGCTGGAAAATATTACCTCAGTGCGGGTTGGATTGATTCTCATGTTCACTGTTATCCCGCCTCGCCTATTTATCATGATGAAGCTGATTTAGTTGGTGTTGCCAGCGGTGTCACCACGGTAGTTGACGCAGGTAGTACCGGTTCCAACGATATAGATGATTTTTACCGCTTAACTCGATCCGCCAAAACTCAGGTTTATGCTTTCTTGAATATTGCAAAAACCGGCATCGTTACGCAAAACGAATTAGCCGATATGGCGCAGATTGATAAGCAAGCAGTCAGTCAGGCGATAGCGCGTAATCCTGGTTTTATTATTGGGATTAAAGCGCGCATGAGTAGCAGTGTGGTGGGTAAAAACGGCATCAAACCGCTGGTACGCGCTAAAGAAATTCAGCAAGAAAATAATCAACTACCGCTCATGGTGCATATTGGCAATAACCCGCCGGATCTGGATGAAATTGCCGATTTATTGACGCAAGGCGACATTATTACCCACTGCTACAACGGCAAGCCGAACCGGATTTTAACCCCGGCAGGTACCTTGCGTGAATCTATCCAACGCGCACTGCAACGCGGCGTATTATTAGATGTTGGCCATGGCAGCGCCAGTTTCAGCTTCGATGTCGCAGAGCTTGCCATCAAGCAAGGTATTTACCCACACACCATCAGTTCCGACATCTATTGCCGCAACCGTATTAGCGGACCGGTGCATAGCCTCGCGACTGTGATGTCCAAATTTTTCACCATCGGCCTGAGCCTTGAGCAAGTCATTCATTGTGTGACAGAAAATGCCGCCCAGGCACTGCGTCTCTCCCATAAAGGGGTGTTGGATGCGGGTTATGACGCCGACCTGACTATTTTTGAGCTGAAACAGCAGCCACAGGTCTTCAATGATTCAGAAGGTAAATCGGTAACCGGTGAAAAGTATCTGGTGCCACTGGCTGCGGTTGTTGCCGGTGACTTAGTATTAACTGATGAAGGGAAGTTAAAAGATGTCTTCAGTCTATGAAAAATACCAGTTAAAGCAGGTTATTAATGCTTCTGGCCGCATGACAATGCTGGGCGTTTCGACGCCACGACAAGATGTGGTCGAAGCCGTGGAATTGGGTCTGAATCATTACTTTGAAATGAAAGATCTGGTGAATAAAACCGGTGCTTACATTGCTGATTTACTGAATGTCGAAAGTGCAGTGGTTGTGTCCTGCGCCTCGGCCGGGATTGCTCAATCGGTTGCTGCCGTGATTGTCAAAGACAATGCGAATTTACTGGTTAATCTGCATGCAGCTCCCCGCACTGTACCCCATGAAATCGTGCTACCGAAAGG
The DNA here is from genome assembly GCF_902170305.1 of Yersinia alsatica. Lineage (GTDB taxonomy): Bacteria > Pseudomonadota > Gammaproteobacteria > Enterobacterales > Enterobacteriaceae > Yersinia > Yersinia alsatica. The sequence goes on from NZ_CABHWW010000038.1 coordinate 115,513, forward strand.
CCATAACGTTAACTTTGGTGCGCCAGTCGATACCATGGTGACACTGGGTGGCGGCAAAGTCGTAGAAGCAGGCTATGCCAACGAGTGCCTGCCTGAACAGTTAGAAGCTGCAATCACGCCGAATACTGCGGCGATCTTGTACATAAAATCCCACCATTCGGTACAAAAAAGCATTTTATCAGTCGAACAGGCAGTGGTTATCGCGCGCAAACATCAATTGCCATTAATTGTTGATGCGGCAGCAGAAGAAGACTTGCAGTGCTACTACCAGATGGGCGCTGATTTGGTGATATACAGCGGCGCTAAAGCCATCGAAGGGCCAACCAGTGGCTTGGTATTAGGCAAGAAAACCTATGTTGAATGGGTGAAGTTACAATCAAGTGGTATTGGTCGGGCGATGAAAGTGGGCAAAGAAGGCATTCTTGGCTTAACCCGTGCCATCGAAAGTTACATAACACTGGAGAAAGAGACGGGTCAGCAGATGGTTGCGAAAATGACGCCGTTTATCAGCCAGTTAGATACTATCGATGGCATTTCAGCCCGAGTGGTTTGGGATGCCGCCGGGCGTGATATTGCTCGGACTGAAATCAGTTTTGATGAAGCTAAAATTGGCCGTTCGACGCCGGAATTGGTTGAAGCGCTCAAAAATGGTGATATCGCGATTTATTTCCGCGCCTATAAAGCCAATGAAGGCAAGATTGAAGTCGATGTGCGCAGCGTGACGCCATCGCAACTTGAGACGATTTATACCTGTATTAACCGTTTGGTTAAGGGAGCCTGAGTAATGAAATTGACCCCAAATTATTATCGTGACCGGGTATGCCTGAATGTGCTGGCCGGTTCAAAAGAGAATGCGCGTGAGATTTACCAAGCCGCCGAAGGGCATGTGCTGGTGGGTGTGTTATCGAAGAATTACCCGGATGTCGACAGTGCCGTCAAAGATATGCGCGAGTACGCCGCACTTATCGATAATGCTTTGTCCGTTGGGCTGGGGGCCGGTGACCCTAAGCAATCGGCGATGGTTAGCCAGATTTCGCAGCAGGTTCAACCGCAACATGTGAATCAGGTCTTTACTGGTGTTGGCGCGAGTCGTGCCTTGTTGGGCCAGAACGATACTGTCGTCAATGGTTTGATTTCACCGACCACTAAAGTGGGTTACGTGAAGATTTCTACTGGCCCGCTCAGTTCACAACAAAAAGACGCCATTGTGCCCATCACCACGGCGATTGCCATGTTGAAAGATATGGGTGGCAGTTCGGTGAAATTTTTCCCGATGAATGGGCTGGATTCTATCGATGAATATCGCTATGTCGCCGAGGCTTGTGCGGCGACCGGTTTCTGGCTGGAGCCAACCGGTGGCATTGATCTGGAGAATTTCGAGCAAATTCTGCAAATCGCGTTAGATGCTGGCGTGACAAAAATTATTCCGCATATTTATAGCTCAATTATTGATAGTAAAACTGGCAATACCCGCCCGGAAGATGTGAAAACCTTGATGGATATCGTGAAGCGGATCGTGCCATAACAGCCTGCTCTGGCTGCAGGGTTGCCTGGCGATAACATTTTGATTTATTAGCATAAAGCTTGACGGAAAGTCAGTGTTCACAGGGTGCCCAATCGGGTGCCCTGACTGTGAGGTTGGATAGTTCCATACCATTCGATAACCATTCCCTATGAGTAAGGATCCATATGCATAACAGCTCAACAGATTCTGGTTTAACAGGCCTGACTGGCTTAAAAAGCCTATCAGCGGGCATCGCACTGGCCACGGTGGCGTTGTTTAATCCGCTGGCACATGCCGAGCAAACAGCTAATAAATCATTCGCTTATGTCGGTACTTATAATCCGAATGGCGAAGGAGTTTATCGCCTACAAGTCGACACCCAAACCGGTGAATTAACCGAGAAAACCTTGGTCAGTTCACTGGCTAACCCGGCGCAACTGGTGGTGGATGCTCAGGGCAAGACCCTATATGTCGCCAGCGAAGTGGCTGATTACAATGGGGGTAAGCACGGTGCTATTGCGGCCTATAGTATTAACCCTGTCGATGGCAGTCTGACACTGATTAATCAGGTGGATTCTCAAGGGGCGGGGCCGGTGTACCTCTCACTGACACCGTCTGGCAGTCATTTGTTGGTAGCCAACTATATCAGTGGTTCAGTGGCTGTTTTCCCGGTGCAAAGTGGTGGAAAACTGTCTGATGCCAGCTCAGTACAGCAAGATGAAGGCCCGGCGGGTGCGGCAAAACCGGCCGCGGCAGTGGAAGGGAGCTTTGCCATCAGTGACCACAATGGCCCCCATGCACATATGGTCGCCAGCTCGCCAAACGGTAAGTTTGTATTTTCTACCGATCTGGGGCTGGATCGGATTTATCAATACCGCTTTGATGCAGACAATGGCAAGTTGATAGCCAATGACCCGCCGTATATCAGTGCATCATCAGCCGGTGCTGGTCCACGTCATTTTGTGTTCCATCCTAACGGCAAGACGCTATTCTTAATTAATGAAGAAGCCTCAACCCTGACCAGCTATCAACTAGACCCACAAAAAGGCACGTTAAAACAGCTGAATACAGTATCTTCATTACCAGCAGATTATCGTGGTACTAGCTTTGCTGCGGGTTTGACGCTATCGAAAGACGGCAAATTCTTGTACGTGGCGAATCGTCTGCACAACAGTATCGGCCAGTTTGCGGTGACAACTGACGGTAAATTTAAGCCAGTGGAAGATGTGTGGACGCGGGGCGATTATCCACGCACATTGGTGCTCGACCCAACCGGCCACTACCTGTACGCGATGAATCAGCGCAGCGATAACATAACCCGCTTTAAAGTTGATCAGCAAAGTGGCAAATTGACCTTTGTACCCGGCTATACCGCCGTCGGCAGCCCATCACAAATGGTGTTTGTGCCGCCAGTGCAGAAAAAGTGATGTGAAAAATACCCCCCGACGGCGATGCTGGCGGGGGCTAGCTTCTGAATAATGATGTTCTAAACAACGGAGTGGAGCAGTGAGATTTCCCTATCAACGTCTGGCCTATATGTTCGATGCACTGCAATCGGAAACGCTGCCTCAGGAGGAGTTGGCGAAGCGTTTTGCGGTCTCGACACGTACTGTGCGGGCAGATATTACGGCGTTGAATGAGATCCTTGAGCATTATGGCGCGCACTTTGTGCATAACCGGGGTTTTGGCTATCGGCTGAGGGTTGATGACGCCGAGCGTTTTCGTGCTTTACAGCAACAAAACCGCAAAATGCACCTGACCCCACGCACTGCCAATGAGCGGGTGCACTATCTGTTAATTCGTTTTCTGACCTCTGCCTTTTCATTGAAGCTGGAAGATTTGGCCGATGAATGGTTTGTCAGCCGTGGCACATTACAAAATGATATGGCTGAGGTGAGAGAAAGACTAAACCGCTACCATCTGACGATTGAAACCAAACCGCGTTATGGCATGAAATTGTTTGGTACCGAATTAGCCATTCGGACCTGTCTGACGGATTTATTGTTCCAGTTACAACTGCAAGATGCCGATAACCCATTATTAAAAAATGAGTTTCTCAGTATCCAGACCATCCCGGAATTGACTGGGTTACTGCACGAATTATTAGCGCAATATACCGTGCGGTTAACTGATGAAGGTGAGCAATATCTGATTTTCTACTGTGCAGTGGCGATAAAACGCATCACTGATGGCTATCCATTATCTGATTTTGATGCAGAAGATGTGGATGAGGCGGTTAAGCTGGCCTCTGGGCGTTTGGCCAATGAGCTTAAGCTTTTATCGGGTAAAGATATTTCAGCGGCAGAAGAGGCTTATCTGCGGGTCAATATTGCTGCTCGCCGGGTGCAGGCCAGCCAGCCCAGTGCCAGCCGCCCCAGTGAAATCAATGCCGATGACGAAGAGATGCTGGTGGACTATATCCTCTCGTATATCAATGCTCACTATAATTATAATTTGCAGGGCGATAAGCAGTTGCGGGTTGATTTACTCACCCATATCAAGACCATGATAACCCGGGTAAAGTATCAGATTACTATTCCTAACCCGCTGTTATCTAATATTAAACAGCACTATCCGATGGCTTATGATGTGACATTGGCCGCGGTTTCCAGTTGGGGGAAATACACGCCTTACAGTCTGAGTGAAAATGAAATCGGCTATCTGGTGCTGCATATCGGGGTCGGGCTAGAGCGCCATTATAATATTGGTTATCAGCGCCATCCGCAGGTGATGTTGGTGTGTGACACGGGTAATTCTACCACTCGCATGATTCAGGCGCAGATTTCCCGTAAGTATCCGCAGATTGTGATGACACAGACGATTTCCCTACGAGATTACGAAAATCTCGACCATATCGACGAAGATTTTATTATTTCTAACTCGCGCTTAGCGGAAAAGAACAAGCCGGTGGTGGTGATGTCGCCATTCCCAACAGAATATCAGTTGGAGCAGTTGGGTAAGCTGGTTTTGGTTGATCGCACCCGGCCTTATATGCTGGAAAAGTTTTTTGATAGTAACCACTTTATGATTATCGACCAGCCGATGACTCAGGAGCAGTTGTTCAAAAAAGTCTGTCGTCAGTTGGAAGACGAAGGTTTTGTCGATGCTGATTTTTACCCCTCAGTTGTCGAGCGTGAGGCGATTGTGTCCACGATGCTGGGCGAGGGGATTGCGCTGCCACATTCACTGGGGCTATTAGCCAAGAAAACCGTGGTCGTCACCTTGCTGGCTCCCAATGGCATCGCCTGGGGGGATGGCGAAGTCGCACATGTTATTTTCCTGCTGGCTATCAGCAAGACCGATTATGAAGAAGCCATGGCGATTTACGATCTGTTCGTGACCTTTGTGCGTGAGCGCTCTATGAGCCGTTTGTTGAGCAGCCAGCATTTTGATAGCTTTAAGGCTATTGCGATTGATTGTTTGAGTCGCATTTAGGTTTTTGTTTTTTTATGGTGATTGGTTCGGTTGGTAATTGTTCAGTGATCTGGTTCGGTTGACATAAGATTGGCAGTTACCTCACCTCTGATGCCTCAACCGAGCAGGAGGGCAGGCCGGCCCTCCTGCACCTGCGGCTTGCGCGAAATATTACTGCTATTCGCAGTGCCCTCCGGCAGTTTGCAGGCTAATCGAACCGAGGCTGACTCGCTCCCAGCTCGACAGCCCCTTTCGCCGCGTCCATGCGGCTCATTCGGCCTGCAATCTTTGTCGGTAATATTCCTGATTGCGCTCAACGTCAAAAGAGAAATTCAAAACCATGGTGTTGACCTTAATCTTTTAAAGCACATTTGAGCAGCCGAGTGAAGAGTGTAGCCAGGGCAATCCGCCATGGACGGCGGGTTGAGGCGTCGTGAGCATGGATGCGAATAAAGCCGTCCCGTCAGCGAAACGATGAACGAGGGCCACCCACGTAGTGGGCTAGCGATACGTGCGCAAGCGCGGGGATTCCAAAGGGGTCACGCGCTTGTGACCTCTTTGGCGGTTGGGGCATCGGAGGAGAGGCCGTCGCTAATCTTATGTCAACCGAACCCAATCATCGGAATCAATATCAACCGAAAACAGCTCCGATACCTAACAGCCGAATTGGATTCCCCTTAAATTTGAAATAAAACTCAAATCACTGCCACCCATATCTCCTGACAAACCAGCCTTTCACTAACTGCGTGGTCACCATATACCCAATCAAAATCATAATCAGCCATGGGAAATAGGAGAGTGGTAGCGCCTGTAATTGCAGGAACCCGGCCAGTGGTGAGAAGGTCAGCCCGACACCGACGACAACTACCGCCAGCGTCATCAAACACAGCGGCCATGAGGCGCGGCTCTGGATAAATGGAATCTTGCGGGTACGAATCATATGCACAATCAATGTTTGAGACAGCAGCCCCTCGACGAACCAACCGGACTGGAACAGTGTCTGCATTTCTGGCGTATTAGCCTTAAATACCCACCACATCAGGCTGAAGGTTAAAACGTCAAAAATGGAACTTATCGGGCCAAAGAACACCATAAAACGCCCCAGATCACCGGCGTTCCAGCGCTGTGGTTTGGTCAGTTGCTCTTCGTCGACGTTATCAAACGGAATGGCAATCTGAGAAATATCGTACAGCAAGTTCTGGATCAACAGATGCAGTGGCAGCATGGGCAGGAAGGGTAAAAATGCACTGGCAATCAACACGCTGAAGACGTTACCAAAGTTGGAACTGGCAGTCATTTTTATGTATTTCAGCATGTTGGCAAAGGTGCGCCGGCCCTCTATTACTCCCTGTTCCAACACCATCAGGCTCTTTTCCAGCAAAATAATATCAGCGGCTTCCTTGGCAATATCCACGGCAGAATCGACGGAGATCCCAATATCAGCGGCCCGCAATGCTGGAGCATCATTGATGCCATCCCCCATAAAACCAACCACATGGCCCGCATCACGCATGTTTTTTACGATGCGTTCTTTGTGCATCGGGGTCAACTTGGCGAACACTGTTGTGGTACGAGTGGCTTCAGTCAGTTCTGCTTCGCTCATCTGTTCAATGTCATTGCCGCGCAAAACGCGATCGACAGACAACCCGACATCTTTACAGACTTTACGTGCGACTAACTCATTGTCACCGGTAAGAATTTTGACGTTAATGCCATTTTGTTTCAACGCCTGGAGTGCTGGCGCGGTACTCTCTTTTGGCGGATCAAGGAAGGCAATATATCCCTCAAGAATGAGGTCATATTCGTCGATAACCGCATAATTTCGCTGATAAGCAGGTAAAATTCGAGTGGCAACCGCCACAACTCGCAACCCTTGCTGGTTTTGCTCATCAGTAATTCGACGGATACGAGCCATCAATGCATCCGTCATTGGAATAACGTCATCTCCTTGTCGGACATGGCGACAAATAGACAGCATCTCTTCCAATGCGCCTTTGCAGATAAGCTCATGATAATCAGACTGATCGCTGACGACCACCGACATCCGACGGCGCTCAAAATCGAAGGGGATTTCGTCTATTTTACGGTAGCCCGCCAGTGTGTCGGTAGACTGAGATTCCGCTATGGCGGAGTCGGTCATGGAAGAAAGCACCGCCACATCCAGCAGATTTTTTAGTCCGGTTTGGTAATAGCTATTGAGCCAGGCGTAGCGCAGCACTCGTTCACAATTGGCACCAAATACATCGGTATGGCTCTCTAGCACGATTTTGTCTTGTGTCAGAGTACCGGTCTTATCGGTACACAGAATATCCATCGCGCCAAAGTTTTGGATAGCATCTAATCGTTTGACGATAACTTTCTGTTTTGACAGCTTTACCGCCCCTTTGGCCAATGTCGATGTGACAATCATTGGCAACATTTCTGGGGTCAACCCGACCGCGACGGAGAGAGCAAATAGCGCCGCTTCCCACCAGTCACCTTTGGTAAAGCCATTGATCAACAACACAATTGGCGTCATGACCAGCATAAAGCGGATTAGCAACCAACTGACTTTACTGATGCCACTCTGAAAGGCATTGGGTTGCTCATCTTGATGAGTTACGCGCTCAGCCAACAGACCAAAATAGGTTTGGTTGCCCGTTCCGATGACAATAGCCAGCGCCGAGCCGCTCACCACATTGGTACCCATAAAGCAGAGCGTATCCCGCTCTAATGGGTTCTGCTCATCACATTCACGACATTGCGCGACTTTCTCTACCGGCAGTGATTCACCGGTCAAGGCGGCCTGGCTGATAAACAGATCTTTGGCGAGCAAAATCCGCAAATCTGCCGGGATCATGTCGCCAGCGGAGAGCTTGATAATGTCGCCGGGCACCAATTCGGAGATAGGGAGCTCATGGTGTTCGCTCTTGCCGGTATGGGCATCACTGCGGATCACCGTGGCGGTATTGCTGACCATGGCTTTTAAAGCATCGGCTGCGCGGTTGGAGCGGGCTTCCTGAATAAAATGCATCAGGGTGGAGATCAGCACCATGGCACCAATCACCAACGCTGCGGTGAGGTCTTCAGTGGCATAGGAAATCAGTGCCAGAATAGTCAATAGCAGGTTAAACGGGTTGCGATAACAGTGCCATAAGTGAACCCACCAACTGACAGCTTGCTGATTTTCAATCAGATTGTTGCCACTGACCAAGCGAATAGCCTCCGCTTCCTGCTCGGTCAGCCCTTCTGGATGGCTTTGAAAACGTTGATAAAGTTGCTGTGGCGTTTCATTGGCACATAGCAAACGCTGCCGAGTTAGGTCAGCGGGGATATCTTTAGCCGCACTTCCCGCTGAAACCCCTTCGAGCATGGTTTCCCGACGAATTAGGCGGCGGGGCAGGTTACGGCTCAATACATTGAGCAACTGCCGGGTGAAATTTTTAACTTGCATGGTTCAAACCTTACTGTCATACCCTGAAATGGTGTTTAGGACCATTTCAAGTTGCGCCCACGGCAAACCTGCCGTAGCAAGGGCAAAACATCAGCAGCAGAAACCAACGCGGGGGAAGTGCGCAGTGACTGCCTATCAGATTGTTATCCGATAAGGCAACCACGTTAGACGGGGAATGACCTTACCGGTCCACCCAAAGGGTGTAGGTTATGGGAACAGGATCCACTGGGTCATTAACCTCCGGTAAGTGAAAAAGCAGTTTGTTTGAGGCTAAAACACTCAAACAGCTATACAAACTATAAACCGCATTACTATAGTTGCCACAGCAAAAATCGCCCTGACGGCAATATAATCCGTTAGGGTAACAACATGTTGCTGGTCACTGGGATATCATGCGCTGAGTCTGATTCTGCGCACTCGAGGCTTCCCACGACTTTGGCTATTTAAATAATCAGTTTATTATATGTATCCAAACCTAAACATTAGGTAAACCATGCAAAACCGTTTGACTATTAAGGACATTGCTCGCATGAGTGGAGTTGGAAAATCCACGGTTTCGCGGGTACTCAATAATGAAGGCAGTGTCAGCCCACAGACGCGTGAGCGAGTCGAGGCGGTTATTCGTCAGCAGGGTTTTACGCCGTCTAAATCTGCCCGAGCCATGCGGGGGCAGAGCGACAAAGTGGTGGGGATAATTGTCTCCCGTCTGGATTCTCCGTCCGAAAATCAGGCAGTGCGCACCATGTTGCCGCTGTTTTATCAGCAAGGTTACGACCCGATTCTGATGGAGAGTCAATTTGATCCCGCCCTCGTCACTGAGCATCTGCATATACTGCAACAGCGTAATGTGGATGGCGTGATTCTGTTTGGTTTCACCGGGTTAACCGCCGAAATGCTCTCTCCGTGGCAGGAAAAAATGGTGGTGTTAGCGCGGGAATATGAGGGTTTTTCTTCAGTTTGTTATGACGATGAAGGGGCGGTGCGCTTGTTGATGGATAAGCTGCGTCAGGCTGGGCATCGTCATATTAGCTATATCGGCGTGCAGCCAACCGATGCCACTACCGGTCTGCTTCGTCACCAATCTTATCTTAATTACAGCCAGCAACATGGCTTGATACCCACAGTCGCGCTAGGTGAATTGAGTTATCAGAGCGGGTTCCAGTTAGCGCCGCAAGTGATAAAGCCAGATACCTCGGCGTTAGTCTGTGCCTCTGACACCATCGCTATGGGGGTGAGTAAGTACTTGCAGCAGCAAGGGCAGCAACATATTCAGGTTTGCGGCATCGGGAATACACCCCTGTTGCACTTTTTATTCCCCAATAGCCTGTCTGTCGAGCTAGGTTATGGCAGCGCCGGGGTAAAAGCCGCGCAGCAATTGCTGGATCAACTCAATAATAATCAAAAAATTCAACAAATTATCATTCCCGGCCAACTTGCTTGATACCTCTGTTCTCCGCCTGATGTTGCTGACCCTCCCATCCTGAGTGGTGGGGGCGGCTGGTGGTAGTGCAACCCTGAACTTTAGATAAAAAATTGTACAAAAAATTGTCAAATTGTGATCTTTAACTCAAGTTGGGAACGTTCCCATTTCATAAAAATAAATACATAGCTAATCTTTAATGAGCTGAATATTTAATCGGCCATTATTTTTAATTTGTTTTTATTTAAGCCAGAACAGATAGATTTCAGAAAAAATCTTACAACTCAGCATGCTACTCCACCTTTACGAAAGGTACGTTGAAATGAGCAAAGTAAAACAACAAGACATCGATCAGTTGATCGTATTGGTGGGGGGCAGAGAGAATATTGCCACCGTCAGCCACTGTATTACCCGGTTACGTTTTGTGTTAAATGACCCGTCGAAAGCTTCTCCTAAAGAGCTTGAAAAGCTATCGATGGTCAAAGGTTGCTTTACCAATGCCGGGCAATTTCAAGTCGTTATCGGGCCAGAAGTCGATGATTACTACCAAGCATTGATTGCCAAAATTGGCTTGAATGAAGTGGATAAAGAACAGACCAAACTGGCGGCACGGCAGAACATGACGTGGTTTGAGCGCGGAATTTCTCACTTTGCCGAGATCTTCTTCCCACTGTTACCGGCGCTGATTAGTGGCGGCTTGATCCTCGGCTTCCGTAATGTGATCGGCGACATTCCCATGTCTGATGGCAAAACGCTGGCGCAGATGTATCCGGCGTGGAAGACCATTTACGACTTCCTCTGGTTACTGGGCGAAGCCATCTTCTTCTATCTACCTGTCGCGATTTGCTGGTCGACAGTGAAGAAAATGGGTGGCACACCCGTGTTGGGGATTGTGCTGGGTATCACCTTGGTTTCACCTCAGTTAATGAACTCCTATCTGCTAGGGCAACAAATTCCAGAGGTATGGAATTTTGGCTGGTTCACCATTGAAAAAGTGGGTTATCAGGCACAGGTTATCCCCTCGATTCTGGCGGGCTTAGCACTGGGCTGGATTGAAACCAATCTGAAGAAAATTATTCCCGCTTACCTTTATCTGGTGGTGGTGCCGGTGGTTTCTCTGCTACTGGCGGTGTTCCTTGCCCACACATTGATTGGGCCATTTGGCCGCATGATTGGTGATGGCGTGGCATGGGGCGTGAAAGCGGTGATGACCGGCAGTTTCGCACCTATTGGGGCGGCACTGTTTGGTTTCCTGTATGCGCCATTAGTCATTACCGGGGTGCATCAAACCACGCTGGCCATTGATATGCAGATGATTCAGAGCATGGGCGGTACACCGGTTTGGCCATTAATTGCCTTGTCGAATATCGCGCAGGCTTCTGCGGTACTGGGCATTATCATTATCAGCCGTAAGGTCAATGAGCGCGAAATCTCTGTTCCGGCGGCCATTTCGGCCTATCTCGGTGTGACAGAGCCCGCCATGTACGGTATCAATTTGAAATACCGCTTCCCAATGTTGTGCGCCATGATTGGTTCTGCCCTGGCTGGCCTGATTTGCGGGCTAACAGGTGTGATGGCGAACGGGATTGGAGTGGGTGGTTTACCGGGTATTTTATCCATCAAGCCGCAATTCTGGGCAATTTATGCTTTGGCGATGCTGGTGGCGATTGTGGTGCCGCTGGTGCTGACCATCTTGGTTTATAAACGTAAAGATAGCCGCGGCGAATTGCCGGTCTAAGTCATGAACCTCCGCCAGTGGTCATTACCTGGCGGAGTGATTGTTAATTCTTTCGGTTTTTCTACAAATAAGAGTCTGTTATGAATAATCCTATCCCCTGGTGGCAAAACGGTGTCATTTATCAAATTTACCCGAAGAGTTTTCAGGACAGTACCGGCAATGGTTTCGGTGATCTGGCAGGTGTGACGCAACGGTTGGATTATCTGCAAAAGCTGGGTATTGATGCCATTTGGCTGACACCGGTTTATGTCTCGCCGCAAGTGGATAACGGTTATGACGTTGCGGATTACTGCGCTATTGACCCGGCGTACGGTACTTTGGATGATTTTAAACATCTGGTCGCGCAAGCCCATCAACGTGGTATCCGTATCGTGATGGATATGGTGTTTAACCACACTTCCACTGAACATGCCTGGTTTAAAGCAGCACAAGACCGCAACAGCCCCTATCGTCAGTTTTATATTTGGCGTGATGGTGAGGGCGATAATTTACCGAATAACTGGCGCTCAAAATTTGGTGGTAATGCCTGGCAATGGCACGCTGCCAGTGGTCAGTATTATCTGCATTTATTCGCCACCGAGCAGGCTGACCTCAATTGGGAGCATCAGCCGGTACGCGATGAACTGAAAAAAGTGTGTGAATTTTGGGCTGATATCGGTGTAGATGGCTTGCGGTTAGACGTCATCAATCTGGTGTCTAAACAGCAAGATTTCCCGGACGATTTTGACGGTGATGGCCGCCGTTTTTATACTGATGGCCCACGTATCCACGAATTTTTGCAAGAAATGAGCCGCGATGTGTTTCAGCCGCGCGGCCTGATGACCGTGGGCGAGATGTCCTCCACTCGCCTTGAGCATTGTCAGCGGTATGCCGCCTTAGGGGGTGATGAGCTGTCGATGACCTTTAATTTCCACCATTTGAAAGTGGACTATCTCAATGGCGAAAAATGGTCGTTGATACCACCGGATCGTGTTGAGTTAAAACAGATTTTTAACCAGTGGCAGCAGGGCATGCATAACCGGGCATGGAATGCGTTGTTCTGGTGTAACCACGACCAGCCGCGCATTGTGTCGCGTTTTGGTGACGAAGGGGCGCTGCGCCTACCTGCGGCCAAGATGCTGGCGATGGTGCTGCATGGGATGCAGGGCACGCCCTATATTTATCAAGGCGAAGAGATTGGGATGACCAATCCAAACTTCAGCTCGATTGATCAATATCGTGATGTTGAAAGTTTGAATATGTTTGCTGAGTTAAGTGCTCAAGGGCGCGATTCTGACGAGTTACTGGCGATTTTAGCGACGAAATCCCGTGATAATGGCCGTACGCCAATGCAATGGGATCGCCGCCGTAATGCTGGATTTAGCCAAGGGACACCGTGGATAGAGCCTTGCAGTAATTATACTGAGATTAACGTTGATGCCGCTTTGGCAGATGCTGACTCGGTTTTTTATGCCTATCAATATCTTATCGCCCTGCGCAAACAGCATGATGTGTTCACCTTTGGTGACTATCAGGATCTTTGCCCACAGCACCCTGATTTATGGTGCTATTTGCGCAGCTGGCAAGGCAAGCAGCTACTGGTGGTAGCGAATCTGAGTGCTCAAGCGCAGCAATGGTCGCCAGAGGGGATTGAACTGGATGGTAACTGGCAATTGTTGATGAGTAGCTATGGCGAAAGTGCTTTCCAGCCACAAGAAATGACACTGCGGGCGTTTGAGGGGATTTATTGGGTTCGGGGTTAAATGTAGATTAACTGATTTATTTCAAACATATATTGGTACCCAGCTCAGTGCCTGTGTTAACGCAAAAGTTAATATTATCTTTTGCGTTAAGTTAACTTATGCGATAATTCGAACAGCATAAGGAGCATGCAATGTTCGAACTTTTATATCATCCAGAAGCTGTACAGGAAGTGGCGGATTTACCGGATATTCTCCGAGGTAAAATGGCCAGGCTATTGGAACAGTTGGAGTGTCGGGGGAATGATTTGCGCTTTCCTCTGACTCGCCCAATCAGAAATGGATTATTTGAATTGCGGGCGTCTGGAACTGATATAGCACGGACGTTGTTTGTTTTTCAGCAAGGGAAGCAAATTTTTATCTTGCGGTGTTTTATCAAAAAGTCAGAAAAAACACCCCCAAAAGAGATTATGCTGGCCTTACAACGATTGGAGGATTTAACTGATGCCTAAAGTCACTGCAGTGAGCCACACTGAGGTCAAAAAACGTCTGTTAAATACGCCAGAGGCCATTGCCGCCTATGAAGAGGCGGCTGATGAATATGCGCTGCTTGAGCAGTTAACTGAATGGCGTACCAAGGCGGGCCTCACGAAAGCGGATGTTGCTCAACGTATGGGGGTTAAACCTCCGGCGATAAATCGCCTTGAAAACAATATCACCAAAGCTTCATGGCAAACCTTAAGGCGCTATGCCGCAGCTTGTGGTGTCTCGTTGGCGATTATTGCGCGTTCATAATTCAGTAACTTAATGAACACTGTGGAGTTTTGTGGGCTCTCAAGTGATTACAGCACGAGAAAGTGTGAGCCCCCCCAAATCACGCCCCCAGTTTTAGTGGCGGTAATTGAGAAAAAATACTAACCAGACCTTCACCCCACCCTTTGCGGATCATCATAAAATAGGGGTGATCTTCGGTGATCCGATACTGTTGTTCGGTGCTAAAACTGTCGAGTGGGTAGATCATCACATCCAGTGGCAACCCCACCGACAAATTACTGCGCAAGGTTGAATCCATCGAGATCAACGCGCACTGCATTGCTTGCTCCAGAGGGGTGTCATAGCCCAACACGCGATCAATAATCGGCTTGCCGTACTTACTTTCGCCAATCTGAAAATAGGGCGTATCCTGCGTGGCCTCAATAAAATTACCTTGCGGATAAATATGAAATAGCCGCAGTCCTTCGCCTTTAATTTGCCCACCTAACAGTAAGTTACAGTTGAAATCGGTCCCGCCGCTGTTTTGTTGCGCGCCACTGTCCCGGTTAATTACCTCCCTCACTGTTTCGCCCAGTAATGTGGCGGCTTCGTACATTGAATGCACGTTCATCAGGTTGGTTTGTTCCGAGTCCAGACAGCGGCGTTGCAGCAAACTGACAATGCTCTGTGTGGTAGCCAGATTGCCCGCACTTTGCACCACCAGCGTTCGTTCGCCATCTTGCTGAAAGAGATGCAATTTTCGGAAAGTGGAAATATGATCCACTCCGGCATTGGTACGGGAATCTGAAGCAAACACTAGCCCGGACGACAGCCGCATGGCCACACAGTAGGTCATAATATATACCCTTATCTATTAGGTTGTTCGCCGTCAGTAGCACGTTTATTGCGACATATCTTGTCGCGGATTGGATAACATATGCACAGCAGCAATGGTTTGCATATCTTCATAACCACCGCCACGGCGAATACCGCGCACCGGACAGGCATCCAGATAATCGATACCCACCGCCAGTTTCAGATGCTGATTCGGTTTACAGGTATTATTGGTGACATCAAAACTCTGCCAATGCCCATTCAGCCACACTTCCGCCCAAGCATGGGTCGCCACATGACTAGAGGATTCTGTATAAAGATAGCCGCTAACATAGCGCGCCGGAATATTTAAACTTCGGCAACAGGCAAGAAAGACGTGGGTATGGTCCTGACAGACCCCTTGTTCAGCAGCAAAAGCCTGAGCTGCGCTGTCTTGCACTGTTGTCGTGCCTGGGCTATAGGGCATTTTAGCCAGTAACTCCCCCATCATTTGGGTCAGACAATCTAACTGGGCCTCTGCGCTGGTGACGCCCTGACAATAGCCCGCGGCAAATTGGCGGATGGCTGAATCGGGTTGAGTCAGTGGGCTATGGCGCAAAAAGACCAGTGGGGAGAGATGGTCGCCGCTGTCATCCTCAACATTGTCTTCAATGTCTACCACGCCCTGAGCTTGAATGGTTATGGCCTGATGCGGCTTATCCAATGTCAGCACATGCAGTACATTGCCGAAAGCGTCCGTGGTGCAAATTGCGTCTTCCGGCAAGGTTAATTGCCAAGACAAAATGCGCTGATGAGCGGAATCCTGCGGGGTCAGACGCAAATACTGAGTGCTGTGCTGCACCAACTGGGCATAAGTGTAATGGGTACTGTGATCGACATTCAGTCTCATTGGACCTCCAAATAGGTTTGACGAATGCTGTCAGCGATAGCATTTATCTTGCCTAAAAAATCCATCAGATAGACGTGCAGGCCATCGGCCATGACATCGGTGATGCTGCTAAAACGTAACTCGGCCAGCAAAATACTGACTAAGCGCCGAGGCTGATTGCTACGATTGCCACCAATCAATGCCAATTGCTGCTCCATATCATTGATGCAGGCCAGCAGAGATCGTGGGATTTCATTGCGTAAAATCAGTAGCTCAGCAATGGCTTCCCGGCTCAGTTGTTGCTTATACAAACTGTGGTAAGCCTCACGGGCACTGACGGCCCGCAACAAGGTGTCCATCCGGTAATATTCGCGCACTGGATCATCGTCACTATCCAGCAACTGATTTTTCACATCCAACAGACGGGCGGTACTGTCAGCTCGCTCAATCAAGGTGCCCAGGCGAATAAAATAGAGCGCATCACTGCGCAGTAAGGTGCCATACACCGCACCACGAAACAGATGTGAGCGCTCCTTAACCCAGTCAAAAAAGGCATCAATTCCGGCGGCGCTGATTCCTTGACGGCGTAACTGTTTCATCTCAATCCACGTGGCGTTAATGCTTTCCCACACCTCTGACGACAAACTGCCCCGCACCGCATGAGCGTTATTCCACGCCATCTGTAAGCAACTGAAAATACTGCTGGGATTGTTGCTATCGAGCACGAAAAAGTTCAGCAGGTGGGTCATGGAGACCTGCGGATAATGCTCGGCAAATAGCGCCTGAGTATTGCTCAAGCTAAGAGGCACCAGTAAATCAAAATTTACGCGATTGCTGGTGGGCATCATCGACAGGCGGTTGGTGACATCCAGTACCCGGGTAATGTTCTCTGCCCGCTCGAGATAACGGGCCATCCAATAAAGCTCACTGGCTGTTCGGCTTAGCATGCATCATCCTCCAATACCCAGGTATCCTTGGTTCCGCCGCCTTGTGAGGAGTTAACCACCAGCGAACCTTCGGCTAGTGCCACGCGAGTCAGACCGCCGGGAACCAAGCGAATTTCTGCACCAGACAGAGCAAAAGGACGTAAATCAATGTGGCGCGGAGCCAGTCCGCTGTGAACAAAGGTGGGGCAGGTCGAGAGTGCGAGAGTCTCTTGTGCAATGTAGTTTTGTGGCCGAGCCAGTAGCAATTGGCGGAATTGGGCAATTTCGGCTTGTGTCGCCGCCGGGCCAATCAACATGCCATAGCCGCCAGCACCATGGACTTCTTTGACGACCATTTTTTCAAGATTGGCTAATACATAGGAAAGATCAGCGGGTTGACGGCATTGCCAAGTGGGAACATTTGCCAGAATAGGTTCTTCGGCAAGATAAAAACGAATCATCTCCGGCACATAAGGATAGATAGATTTATCATCTGCAACACCGGTACCAATAGCATTGGCTAATACCACTCCACCGGCCCGATAGACCGATAACAATCCGGGAACCCCTAGCATCGAATCAGGGCGGAAGGCCAGTGGATCAAGGAAGGCATCGTCGACTCGCCGATAGATAACATCAATCTTACAAGGGCCGGCGGTGGTGCGCATAAACACCGCCCCTTCTTTGACGAACAGATCGGCACTTTCGACCAGTTCGACGCCCATCT
Source organism: Yersinia alsatica (assembly GCF_902170305.1). GTDB lineage: Bacteria > Pseudomonadota > Gammaproteobacteria > Enterobacterales > Enterobacteriaceae > Yersinia > Yersinia alsatica. The sequence goes on from NZ_CABHWW010000038.1 coordinate 132,809, forward strand.
GTTGCGCCAGAAAACTGTGTTCAAAGTAAGCGCTGTTAAAGCGCCCGGGAGTCAATACCACCACGGTAGGTGAGTTTACTGGCGTGCTTTCACGCAGGGTTTGCAACAGATGAGAAGGGTAGCGCTCGACTGGAGCGATGCGCTGTTCGGCGAACAGTTCCGGGTAGAGCCGCATCATCATTTTGCGGTTTTCCAGCATATATGAGACGCCGGATGGAGTGCGCAGGTTATCCTCCAACACGTAATAGAGGCCATCACTATTGCGCACCATATCCACGCCAATAATATGTGCATAGATGTCGCGGTGCAGATTTACTCCCTGCATGCAGGGCTGATATTGGTCATTAGCCAACACTTGTTCAGCCGGAATAATGCCCGCTTTGAGAATATGCTGTTCGTGGTAAATATCATGTAGAAAAGCATTGAGCGCTTGAACACGTTGGCGAATGCCACGGTCAAGCATTTGCCATTCGCTGGCGGGAATAATGCGCGGCACACTGTCGAACGGGATGAGCCGCTCTGCGCCGTCATCGTCACCATACACGTTAAAGGTAATGCCCACCCGGTGAAACAGCAGCGCAGCTTCTTCGCGTTTACGCGCAATGGTGAGCTGATCGGCCTGTTGTAACCATTGCCAGTAAGCATCGTAATGGCCTCGGTGTTTCCCCTCAGCCAGTAACATTTCATCGAAAAATCTGGATACGGAAAGGTCGATGTTCAGCATTCTCACCTCGCTAACAGAACAGGCTGTATTCGGGATCACGCATAAACTGTGCCAGCTCGTAAAACAGGCAAAATAAGAGGGATTAGAGCGATTTCAGCACTATTTGGGTGCAAGTAGTGAGCAGGGTGCTTTATTACTGAGCAGGAAATTGCCACATACTGATCATTATGATCTGCAATAGCGCATTGAGAAAGGTAGAGCGGAAATATTAGCAAATGGCTGGTAATCAGATTACCAGCCCTGTGACATCAGAATTAACGACGCACTGCGATAGCTTCGATCTCGATTTTGACATCTTTTGGCAGACGAGCAACTTCAACACATGAGCGCGCAGGGAATGGCGCATTGTGTTCAGTGAAGAAAGCTTCGTAAGTGGCGTTAACTGTACTGAAATCATTTAGATCTTTAACGAATACCGTGGTTTTCACGATGTCGGCAACTTTCAGGCCTGCCGCTTCGACGATCGCTTTCACGTTTTCCAGTGACTGGCGCGCCTGAGCTGAAACGTCATCTGCGACCAGACCGGTTTTTGGATCAACCGGGATCTGACCGGAAGTGATGATCATGCTGCCCAGATCGACACCTTGAACATAAGGGCCAATAGCGGCAGGGGCGAGCTCAGTGCTGATAATGCGTGACATGTAGACTCCTGATTTACGGGTAATGGTAGGGGGTAAGAATTATCTCCACCATTATAAAGATGAGGGGGATTACGGCAACCCACTCAGACTAAGTTTGCTTATAGCCCGTAACTGTAAATATTTACGGGCAGCAGTATTCATCTGAGTTGCGGATTAATCCGCTGGTAACGTTAATCGGCTTGTAGCACGACCTGATGGTCGAACTCTTTCTCGCAATATTTACATTTAAGGTAGATATCACCCTGCTTAGCGGTCACTTTGAAGCTGGAATCCACCGGCTCATTGTGGCTAATACAGTTGCTGTTAGGGCAGGTGAGTACCGCGTCAATATGTTCTGGCAGGCTAAGTGTTAGCTTCTTTACCACTTCGTAGTTGTCGATGCGGTTAACGGTTGCATCCGGTGCATACATGGCCAATTGGTTGGCTTGTTGTTCGGTCAGGAAGGTATTTTCTATTTTAATCAGATCCTTACGACCTGAGCGTTTTGACGGCAGATTCAGCCCGATAGTAATGCGCTGGTCAGTCGCGGTCAATTTGAACAGCGACAACAATTTGAACCCGATTTGTGCCGGAATATGGTCAATCACGGTGCCGCATTTAATCGCTTCAACCTGTAGTTTATAATCCTGAGTCATATTCAATCCCCCCTTAAAGAGCCAATTCTTGGTTTAATACCAGTGCCAGCAGCGCCTGACGAGCAAAAATCCCATTACCAGCCTGTTGGAAATAGTAGGCATAAGGGGTTTTGTCGACATCGGTGGTGATTTCATCAATACGTGGCAGTGGGTGCAGCACTTTTAGATTATCCCGTGCGCCATTCAAGTCTGCGGCGCGTAGGACAAACTGCGCTTTGACGTTGGCGTACTCTGATGGGTCAAGGCGCTCTTTCTGTACGCGGGTCATGTAGAGAATGTCTAATTCTGGCACCACTTCTTCAATGCTTTCGTGCAGGCTGTATTCGATGCCTTTTTCTTCCAGCATTTGTAGGATATAAGCAGGCATTGCCAAGGCATCTGGGGCGATAAAGAAGAAGCGGTTGCCATTGAATTTTGCCAGCGCTTGCGTCAGTGAGTGTACCGTGCGGCCATATTTTAGGTCACCGACCATGGCGATATTGATGTTATCCAGTCGCCCTTGGGTTTCCTGAATGGTGAATAAATCGAGCAGAGTTTGGGTCGGATGTTGGTTGGCACCATCACCGGCATTCACGACTGGGACATTACCGGAGAACTGGGCGGCCAGACGAGAAGCGCCTTCTTGTGGGTGGCGCATGACGATGGCATCAACATAGGTGCTGATCACTGACATGGTATCTGCCAGTGTTTCGCCTTTTTTCCCAAGCGAGGTATTGCTGCTGTCCGAAAAACCCACGACCGAGGCGCCCAAGCGGTGAATGGAAGTTTCAAATGACAAACGGGTGCGGGTTGAGGCTTCGAAAAAGCAACTGGCGATCACTTTATGTTTCAACAACTCAGGCTGCGGATGGCTTTTTAGGCTGGCGGCAGTGCGCAGTACCAGTTCCAGTTCCTCGCGACATAAGTCGTTAATTGAGATGATGTGCTTGTGATACAACGGGTTGGCCATTTTCGCTCTCCTCTGTGGTTACCCGTGGTATCGGGCTACCTTAATTTTTAATCAGTTGTCATGGTGTTGAATTGGGTGCCAATCAGCAGACAAAAAAAAGCCCCTCAATGAGGGGCCTTACAGGATCGGTTTAGCAACGGGAGAAAGAACGGCAGCTGGCTGCCTGCTGGCAGGCAATTTTGTCGACCATAGATAGGGTCATTTTCAACAAAACGCGCTTGGCTTTTCATCATATCTCCCGGCAAATTGTGGCGAATTATACTCGCGTGTGATTTCTCCGCAAGAGGGGAAAGCCGCATTTTTTATGATGAGCAAACGATTACTTAGCCTATTTTGATTTTAAATATATTTTATTAAGGTGGGGAGAGGGTTGGATACCGGATATTGGATCAGGTTGCGGTTGATATTTATCCGGTGGCTAGTCTAATAGCAGCTGAAATCTGAACTAACTTCGCCCATCACAGATTATGTGAATGGAGAACCTTAATCCTCATCAAACCCTGAATTAAACAACTCAATAACCGCAGTCAGTGCTTGAATCTCATCAGGCCCAGTGGCCTCCACCTCAATCTGGCGACCTTTGGCGGAGTCGAGCATCAGCAGTGCAATCACACTGCTGGCTTCGGCTTCGGTACCACTGTCATTGCGTAACATCACTTCAGCATCAAAACTCTGCACCAGCTCGAACAATTTCATGGCGGGTCTGGCGTGCATCCCCAACTTGTTTTTGATCTCAACGGTCTGTTTGACGGTCATTATTTACGCTTTTCCAGAGTGCGATGACGTGATTGGACATTCTTGCCGCGGGCGCGGAAATAATCGGCCAATTGTTCAGCAACATAGACTGAGCGGTGTTTACCACCGGTACAACCAATAGCCACCGTCAGATAACTGCGGTTGTTGGTTTCCAGCATCGGCAGCCACAGTTCCAGATAGCTGCGAGTCTGATAAACAAAGTTATGCACTTCAGTATGGCGATCAAGGAAGGAGATAACCGGCTTATCCAAGCCTGTCATTGGGCGTAATTTCGGGTCCCAATGTGGGTTTGGCAAGAAGCGCACGTCAAAGACATAATCCGCATCAATAGGAATGCCATGTTTAAAGCCAAAGGATTCAAACACCATTGTCAGCTCACGCTCGCGTTTGCCCAACAGGCGGGTACGCAGCATTTCTGCCAACTCATGGACTGACATTTCTGAGGTATCAATGATCAAATCAGCCCGTGAGCGCAAAGGCTCTAGCAAGGCGCTCTCTTCATCAATAGCACTTTCTAATGATAGGTTTTTGGTCGACAGTGGGTGCAGACGACGGGTATCACTGTAGCGACGAATCAGGGTATTGCGATCAGCATCCAAAAACAGCAGCTGCGGTGAGAAGCTCTCAGGCAGTTGAGTCATGGCATGTTCAAATACCTCAGGAGATTCAGGCATATTGCGCACGTCAATGCTCACTGCGGCGGAGATATTCCTCTCGGCAAGTGTACTCGCCAATTGCGGCAGCAGAACCACAGGCAAGTTATCGACGCAATAAAAGCCCATATCTTCCAATGCGCGCAAAGCAACAGACTTCCCTGAACCGGAACGGCCGCTGACAATCATCAGCACCATGTGAGTGACTCCCCTTGGTATCTTATGTGCCCTGCGTACTTGAAGCCGCAGGGGTGTTAGCTACGCTCTTTCACCCGAATCACTTACTTGGGTAAGCTCATAGGGACTCATTTGCTTGCTGCCTACCCGCGACTCCAATTACTTTGGGCAGTATCCTGCGTACTTGAAGCGCAGGGGTGTTAGCTACGCTCTTTCACCCGAATCACTTACTTGAGTAAGCTCATAGGGACTCATTTGCTTGCTGCCTACCCGCGACTCCAATTACTTTGGGCAATATCCTGCGTACTTGAAGTGCAGGGGTGTTAGCTACGCTCTTTCACCCGAATCACTTACTTGAGTAAGCTCATCGGGACTCATTTGCTTGCTGCCTACCTGCGACTCCAATTACTTTGGGTAATATCCTGCGTACTTGAAGTGCAGGGGTGTTAGCTACGCTCTTTCACCCGAATCACTTACTTGAGTAAGCTCATCGGGACTCATTTGCTTGCTGCCTACCTGCGACTCCAATTACTTTGGGCAATATCCTGCGTACTTGAAGCCGCAGGGGTGTTTCGCACGATTACGCCGTCTCTGGCGGTAATTCAGTAATTATCTGATAAAGCTCTTCATCACTTTGTGCCGCCCGTAGACGACGACACACTGTTTTATCAGCTAATCGCTTGGCTACTAAAGACAAAGTGTGTAAGTGAGTTTTACATTGATCTGCTGGAACCAACAAGGCAAATAATAGGTCAACCGGTTGGTTATCAATCGCATCGAAAGCGATGGGTTGTTCCAAACGGATAAATACACCCACGGCACGCAGGGTGTCTTCTTCCAACTTGCCATGAGGTATCGCGATACCACTGCCAATGCCAGTGCTGCCCATACGTTCGCGGGTTAATACAGCATCGAAAACGATCTGTGACGGCAGGTTAAGCTGTTTGGCAGCTAACTCGCTGATAATTTCCAAAGCCCGTTTTTTACTTGAGCAATGTACGGAGCTTTTGGTGCACTCGATATTTAATACCGAGCTTAATTGCAATGCTGGATCGTTGATCATCTCATCTTTCACTTAAGCGCTGTTTTAGACCTGATACCAGCGGGGAAATTTTCTTTCCACCGCTGGAACAGATTATGTAGCGAGTGTAGAACCTTTATCGGTTAATGTTGCTTCAATTTATCTTTATGCTTGTTCAACTGGCGGGCCAGTTTATCAACCAGAATATCAATTGCGGCGTACATATCCTCCTGCTCTGAGCTTGCATGCAACTCGCCCCCATTCACATGTACCGTGGCTTCTGCAATTTGTTTTACTTTTTCGACACTTAAAACCACATACACCTGGTTAATTCGATCAAAATATTGCTCAAGTTTGGCAAATTTAGTGGTAACAAACTCGCGTAATGCTTCGGTTATTTCGACATGATGTCCGGTAATATTGAGCTGCATAGTGTCTTCCTTCTCAGTTCAGGTCAAACCAACTGTTTACGTTGATTTGACGGCGGGATGGATAACGACTCTCGGTACTTCGCGACAGTTCGGCGCGCCACCATAATGCCTTGTTCACATAATAGTGTGGTCAGCTTGCTGTCACTCAGTGGTTTGGCAGGGTTTTCTGCCGCAACCAATTTTTTCACCAGCGCACGAATCGCGGTAGAAGAAGCTTCACCTCCGCTATCTGTATTGACGTGGCTGGAGAAGAAATATTTCAGCTCGAAAATACCCCGAGGACTATGCAGGAACTTCTGCGTGGTCACGCGGGATATTGTCGATTCATGCATATCCACGGCCTGAGCAATGTCAGCCAGTACCATGGGTTTCATAAATTCAGGCCCATTCTCAAAGAACGCCACTTGCTGTTCAACAATGCAACGCGCCACTTTCAGCAACGTTTCATTGCGGCTTTCAAGACTTTTTATCAACCATTTTGCTTCTTGCAGATTGCTGCGAATAAACTGCCCGTCGCTATCATTGCGGGTATTGTTACCCATCGCTGCATATTGCTGGTTAATTTTCAGGCGTGGAATGCTATCGGCATTCAGCTCGACCGTCCAGTGCCCTTTGTCTTTACGTACCAAAACATCTGGAATGACATACTCCGACTCCCCAGTATTGATAGACTGGCCTGGGCGCGGATCCAGTGACTGAATCAGGGCGATGGCTTCTTTAAGTGTATCTTCTTTTAGCCGACTTAAGCGGATCATCGTGCGGAAATCGTGGTTACCCAGCAAGTCCAGATAATCGCTAATAACCAAGCGAGCTTCGGCAAGATAGGGGGTGTCTTTCGCATATTGCGACAACTGCACCAATAAACATTCGCGCAGATTGCGAGCCGCAACGCCAATAGGATCAAAGTGTTGTATCCGTTTAAGCACGGCCTCAACTTCATCCAACCCGACGTTTTCATCCCCCATACTTTCCAGAATGTCTTCCAGAGGAACGGTAAGATAACCGGTTTCATCAACGGCATCGACGATAGAGGTCGCGATCGCGGCATCGGTTTCTGAAAAGGGGGTCAAATCGACTTGCCACATCAGATAATCTTGCAGTGTTTGAGTGGTTTCACCCTGATAAACCGGCAGTTCATCATCACTGTAATCATTGCCCATGCCCGATGGGGTGCCTGCGGTGTAAATCTCATCCCAGGTGGCATCCAGCGGTAACTCTTCCGGCATATCTTTTTGTTCCAGCGCTTCGCGAGTGTCGAGCGATTCACTGTCTACGGTTTCTTTGGCATCAATCTCTTCATGAAGATCGGTTTGCTCAAGCAGGGGGTTACTCTCCAGCGCTAACTGAATCTCCTGCTGGAGCTCAAGCGTAGAAAGTTGCAACAGGCGAATAGCCTGTTGAAGCTGCGGAGTCATTGCCAGTTGTTGGCTAAACTTGAGTTGCAAACCTTGCTTCATAATACGGTATCAATTTTCCTTAATGGATGACGAAACGGCTTTCGAGTGAAGATTAGAGGCGGAATTCTTCACCCAGATAGACACGTTTAACTTGTTCGTCAGCCAAAATTTCCTGTGGTGTGCCGTGAGCAATTAAATGCCCTTGGCTTACAATATAAGCCCGCTCACAAACGTCCAATGTTTCACGTACGTTGTGGTCGGTAATCAGAACTCCAAGGCCGCTGTCACGCAGATGCTCAATAATTTTTTTGATATCAATAACAGAAATTGGGTCGACCCCGGCAAAAGGCTCATCCAGCAGAATAAATTTAGGATTTGCTGCCAGTGCGCGGGCAATTTCAACACGGCGGCGTTCACCACCAGAAAGCGATTGGCCTAGACTGTCACGTAAATGAGTAATATGGAACTCTTCCATCAACTCATCAGCACGTTCTTGACGTTGTTCAGATGAGAGGTCTTTACGGATTTCCAGCACCGCCATCAGATTGTTAAATACACTCAGGCGGCGGAAGATGGAAGCTTCTTGCGGCAAATAGCCAATCCCACGCAGGGCGCGTTCATGGAGCGGCAAGAGGCTGATATCTTCGTCATCAATCACAATACGCCCGGCGTCACGCTGGACAATGCCGACGACCATGTAAAAAGTGGTGGTTTTACCCGCACCATTCGGCCCAAGCAGGCCGACAATCTCACCGGACTTTACTGTCAGGCTAACGTCTTCGACCACTTTACGGCCTTTGTACGCCTTAGCCAGTTTTTCTGCGATTAATGTTGCCATAAATGATTACTTACTCTTCTTTTGGCCTGAAGCTGCTGGCCCTTTGTCTTGTAATTGGGACGGTAATAGCACGGTAGTGACGCGATTGCCTTTGTTACTAAAGGCTTCCATCTGCTGTTTTTTCACCAGATAAGTGATGCGATCACCTTTGATATTGCTATCAAGCTGCTCCAGATAGGCGTCACCGGTCAATATGACTAAGTCATTAGCGACTTCGTAACGCAGTTTCTGCCCGTGGCCTTTGACCGGTTTACCGCTATCTTGCATCTGATAAAAAGTCACCGGATTACCAAAACCTTCGATGACCATTTTGTTTTGATCACCGCCCGGACGAGTCACGACAACTTTATCAGCCTTAATCTCAATGGTGCCTTGCTTGATAACCACATTATCAGTAAATGTGACGGTATTCGCCGCCATATCTAACGCTTGTTTGACCGAGTCGACTAGAACGGGTTGGTCCGAATCGCCGGTTAAAGCCAATGCAGGCAAGCTTGCGGCCAAAAGTGAGCTGGCAAGCAAAAAATGACGAATTTTATTTTTGGATTTCATAAGAGGTTTTAACCTTTTCAATCAGCTCGGCGGTCTTATCCCGCAAGTTCCCACGCATTTTCATGCCGTTAGATGTAAATCCAACACCAAAGAGGGTAACTTCATCGTCTGAGGATACATCCTGAGTGATCAAATTAACCTGGGCGTTATCGGTTCTAATTTTTTGTAACTGGGCATCTGGGGTCAGGCTATCAACCTCAACGTGACCATACAAATAAAGCATTTTATCATTGGTCAGCTTGGCGCGATCAGCTCGTACTGTCCAAGTGGCGACAGCATTCTCATCAAACATGGTCATGACCGGTCGGGTAAACCATGTCAGTTCCTGTGCCGCGAAGTTCTGAACCTCTTCTGCCACCAATTTATAACTGAGTTGCCCGACCGGATTAAAGACCACGGTCACAGTATGCTGGCTTTGTGAAGAGGGCTCAGTATCATCAACCACCGGTTGAGTGGCTTGCTGATTAAAGCCCGACATATTCCAGCCAATCAATGCTAATGCAATCAGTGCTAAGGATATCGTTATCCATAGTCTTGTTTTACTCATATCGACAATCCTTTGGCACCTTCGAGTTTACCTTGGGCCAATAATATCAAATCACATATCTCGCGTACTGCACCGCGTCCGCCATTGATATGCGTAACATAATGCGCCTTGGGAATGAGCAATGGATGGGCATCAGCTACTGCAACAGATAACCCCACTTGCGCCATGACGGGCCAATCAATCAGGTCATCGCCAATATAAGCCACTTGCTCAGGCTGGCATTTTAATGCTGTCAATAACTCGTTATAGGCGACCAGCTTATCAGATTGCCCTTGATAAAGGTGGGTAATGCCTAAGGTGTTGGCGCGGTCTTCCACTAATTTGGCACGGCGACCGGTAATAATGGCCACTTCAATACCTGAGGTTATCAGGCAGCGGATGCCATAGCCATCGCGCACGTTGAATGCTTTCAGCTCTTCGCCCTGATTACCCATGTAAATCAGACCATCAGACATCACACCATCAACATCACAAATCAGTAGGCGAATGTTTGTCGCGCGCTGCATGACGCTGTTAGCCACGGGTCCATAACAGGTGTCCAGATAAACGGTACTGCTCATAATTTACCCTTAATTAAACCACGCCAGCTCTCAGCATGTCGTGCATATGCACCACGCCCAGTAATTGATCACCATCGGCGACCAACACCGCGGTAATATGACGTGACTCCATCAGATTAAGTGCATCGACCGCCAACATGGTTGGACGAACCCGAATACCGCCACTGGTCATCACATCGGCAATTTTCGCATTATTCAAGTCCACGCCCATATCAAATACCCGGCGTAAATCACCGTCGGTAAAGATACCTTTAATCATCATCAAGTCGTCACAGATTACGGTTAAACCCAGATTTTTCCGAGTAATCTCCAGTAATGCATCTCGTAACGAGGCATCGGGACTGACATGTGGGATATCAGCGCCAGTGTGCATAATATCGCTGATTCGCAGCAGTAACTTGCGCCCCAGTGCGCCGCCGGGGTGGGAGAGCGCAAAATCTTCTTGAGTGAAGCCCCGCGCTTGTAACAGTGCCACGGCAAGAGCATCGCCCATCACCAGTGTGGCGGTGGTGCTGGTGGTTGGTGCCAAGCCCAGTGGGCATGCTTCTTGCGGTATTTTAATACATAAATGAATGTCGGCCGCTTTACCCATAGTGCTGTCTGGGTTGTTACTCATACAGATCAGCTGGATTTTCTGGCGCTTCAGTACCGGGATCAGCGCAAGAATTTCGTTAGATTCCCCCGAGTTGGAGATGGCTAACACAATATCTTGCGAGGTGATCATGCCGAGGTCACCATGACTGGCTTCGCCCGGGTGGACAAAGAATGATGGCGTGCCCGTGCTGGCAAAGGTCGCGGCAATTTTGCAGCCAATATGGCCTGATTTGCCCATTCCCATCACCACAACTTTGCCGCGGCAGTTAAATATTGCCTCACAAGCTTTGGCGAAATCGTCATTAATGTATTGATCGAGTTGTGCCAACCCTTCGCGCTCAATCTGTAATACTTGTTTACCCGCCTGCTGAAAATTCATTTTTGGCTGTGAATCTACATCTGACTGTGAATTAACGCCCGGCTGTAAATTAAAAGAGGACATACTTGGTTCCCGCTCAATGTTGGTAAACAACATGGGTTACGCTGCGCTTAAAGGCGCCCAAAATAGCACCGCGAGATACGCGATAAAGCCACATAATAACAGAGCGCCCGCCACATGACCGATTCTATGTTTACGCCCCAGACAAAGAACAGTGAATACCACACTGACACCCAGCATGACCCAATAGTCACGTTGGAAAGCTTCAGGATTGATATCCCCAGGGGATAGCAGTGCGGGAACGCCTAACACAATAACAATATTAAAAATATTCGAACCGATGATATTGCCGACCGCCATATCATCTTCCCCTTTCAGCGCACCGGCAATGAAAGTGGCCAGCTCTGGTAAACTGGTACCAATGGCGATTACTGTCAGCCCGATAACCAATTCACTGACGCCAGCGACTCGGGCAATAACCGTGGCATTGTCGATAATCATTTTGGCTGATAGAGGCAAAATAATAAATGCCAGCACCAGCCACAGTAACGCGACGGTATTATTGCTGTCCTGCGGTAATTCAGCCAGCTGTTCGCGGGTCAGAATGTCATTTCCCTCGGCATGGGCTAGTCGGGCAATTTTTAGCATCAGGATAATAAAAGCTGCCGCCGCCAGGAGCAAAATAACGCCATCCCCACGGCTGAGATGATTATCTGCCAGCAGAAAACCGCACAGTACCGTCACGACCAACATTAGGGGTAATTCGCGGCGTAAAATCTCAGAACGCACGGTGAGTGGCCGTATCAGGGCCGCACCACCAACAATCAATAACAGATTGGTAATATTGGAGCCCAGCACATTGCCAACCGCCATATCGGTTTGGTTATTCAACGCCGCAGTGACTGAAACAATCAGTTCCGGCAACGATGTGCCAATACCGACGATGGTCATCCCAATAATAAGTGGCGGAATACCGAAAGAACGGGATAACACGGCCGCGCCGTAAACTAATCGATCGGCACCGTACACCAATAAAACCAAGCCAATGATTAATAGTGTTATCGCAAGAAACATGCAGAGTCCTTTATTAGGTATAATCCCGATCCGTTGGTCAACATCACTGAAAACGCTTTACGCTCTTTTTTAGTTACACCCTAATTTTGACTGTGAGTGCCAGAAAAGTAAAACTTATGGCAACTTTGGCTACGAAAAAGCGTTAATAAGTTGCCAAAATACTTCCCAATTGCGCTCGTTACCGCTATTTGCTGTAGCATTGGCGGTTATATGAGTAAAAAAAGGCCTAAGGGACGAATGATAATGAACCAACTGGCGCCGAATTTAATAGAGATCCGTGGGATGAGTTTTACCCGTGGTGAGCGTCCGATATTCGCCGATATCAACATGACAGTCCCGCGTGGCAAAGTTACCGCGATTATGGGGCCATCGGGGATTGGTAAAACCACATTGTTGCGCCTGATTGGCGGGCAACTGACACCCGATGCCGGTGAAATCTGGTTCGATGGTGATAATATTCCAACGCTTTCGCGCCAGCGTTTGTATGATGTGCGCAAGAAAATGAGCATGCTGTTTCAATCTGGCGCGTTATTTACCGATTTAACTGTGTTTGAGAACGTGGCTTTTCCATTACGTGAACATAGTCGCTTACCGGAGGAGTTGCTGCACAGCACGGTGATGATGAAGTTAGAAGCCGTTGGGCTACGTGGTGCGGCCAACTTGATGCCAGCCGAACTTTCCGGCGGTATGGCTCGTCGTGCGGCATTGGCGCGGGCAATTGCTCTTGATCCTGAATTGATTATGTTTGACGAGCCGTTTGTCGGTCAGGACCCTATCACCATGGGGGTCTTGGTCAAACTGATTGATGAGCTGAATCATGCACTGGGTGTCACCTGTGTGGTGGTATCCCATGATGTGCCTGAAGTACTCAGTATTGCTGATTATGCTTATATTGTTGCCGACCAACATGTTATTGCTGAAGGAACACCTGAGCAGTTGCAAGCCAACGATGATATGCGGGTACGTCAGTTCCTCGATGGTATTGCCGACGGGCCGGTGCCTTTCCGTTTCCCGGCCGGGGATTATAAAACTGAATTGTTAGACGCAAAGTGATGGAGTCTTCATGTTAGTACAGGCGTTAGCGTCTTTAGGGCGCAAGGGCATTAATGTCTGCGCATCCTTTGGTCGCGCAGGTTTAATGCTGTTTAATGCGCTGGTCGGGCGGCCTGAACCACGAAAACAATGGCCATTACTGCTCAAGCAGCTGTATAGCGTTGGGGTGCAATCCCTATTGATTATCGTGGTCTCTGGTCTGTTTATCGGCATGGTTCTGGGATTACAGGGCTTTTTGATTCTAACGACCTACAGTGCAGAAGCCAGCCTTGGCATGATGGTTTCTCTATCACTGCTGCGTGAGCTCGGGCCGGTTGTCACGGCGCTGTTATTTGCGGGGCGTGCCGGTTCAGCCCTGACGGCAGAGATTGGGCTGATGAAAGCCACTGAGCAGATTTCCAGTCTGGAGATGATGGCTATAGATCCTCTGCGGCGTGTGGTTGCGCCTCGGTTCTGGGCCGGTCTTATCAGCATGCCATTATTGACCGCTATTTTTGTCGCCGTGGGTATCTGGGGCGGTTCTGTGGTGGGTGTTGATTGGAAAGGAATTGATGGCGGCTTCTTCTGGTCAGCCATGCAAAGTGCCGTAGAGTGGCGCACAGATTTACTGAACTGCCTAATTAAGAGCTTGGTATTTGCTATTACCGTGACCTGGATTGCGCTGTTCAATGGTTATGATGCGATCCCAACATCTGAAGGGATTAGCCGGGCAACGACCCGTACTGTCGTGCATTCGTCACTGGCGGTATTGGGATTAGATTTTGTGCTGACAGCACTGATGTTTGGGAACTGAGTCGATGCAAACGAAGAAAAGTGAAGTCTGGGTAGGCGCGTTTATACTGATCGCTATTCTGGCAGTGGTATTCCTCTGCTTGAAAGTTGCGGATATTAAATCAGTGGGCAACCAGCCGACTTACCGGATTTATGCAAACTTTGACAATATTGGTGGCTTGAAAACCAATTCTCCGGTGAAAATTGGTGGTGTTGTGGTGGGCCGGGTGGCAGAAATAACCTTGGACACCCAAAATTACAGCCCACGAGTGGCAATAGATATTCAGCAACGTTATAACCATATTCCGGACACCAGTTCATTAGCGGTGCGCACTTCCGGCTTATTGGGTGAGCAGTTCCTGGCGTTGAATGTCGGTTTTGAAGATCCAGATATGGGCACCAGTATTTTAAAAGATGGTGGCGTGATTCAAGACACCAAATCTGCATTGGTTCTGGAAGACCTTATCGGCCAGTTCTTGTACAAAAGCGACGGTAATGGTAATTCTGATGCACCTGCGAGTGAACCTGCAGCACCAACGGTTGCGGCACCCGCACCGGCAGCAACGGGTAGCTTGCCTGCAACTCAACATCCTTAAGAGGGTATCGAATGTTTAAACGTTTACTTATGGTCGCGTTGCTGGTGGTTGCACCATTGGCAAATGCTGTCGATCAAACCAATCCATACCGTCTGATGGATGAAGCAGCGCAAAGAACATTTACGCGCCTGAAAACCGAACAGCCGAAAATTAAGCAGAATCCCGACTATTTACGCACTATCGTACGTGAAGAGCTGCTGCCGTTTGTCCAGATTAAGTATGCTGGGGCGCTGGTTCTGGGGAGCTACTACAAAGCGGCAACGCCTGCACAGCGCGAGGCGTATTTCAATGCATTCAGCCAATATCTGGAGCAAGCCTATGGTCAGGCATTGGCGTTGTACCACGGCCAAACTTATGACGTCGCACCAGACCAACCGCTGGGTGATGCCAATATTGTCGCTATTCGCGTCACTATCTTTGACCCGAATGGTCGCCCGCCAGTACGTTTGGATTTCCAATGGCGTAAGAACAGTCAAACGGGTGCATGGCAGGCCTATGACATGATTGCCGAAGGGGTCAGCATGATCAGCACCAAGCAGAATGAGTGGGCTTCTATCCTGCGTCAGAAAGGGGTTGATGGCTTAACTCAGCAACTGCTGATTGCTGCGAAACAGCCAATCACATTAGATAAACAGTAATGATGAATATTATATCAGGTGAACTGAGCTGGCAGTCACAGCAGGAAACGCTGGTACTGCAAGGTGAATTAGACCGCGAAACCCTGTTGCCTCTGTGGCAACAGCGAGAAACTTTGTTGGCAGGCAAAACACATATTGATGTCAGCCAATTACAGCGTGTCGACTCATCCGGCCTGGCACTGCTGGTTCATTTTCGTGAGCTGCGCAGCAAGCAGGGAGTCTCACTCACCATTACCGGTGTCAGTGATCGACTGTCAACCTTGATAGAGCTGTATAATCTTCGGCAAATCATTCCGGTGGAAACAGTTGCCTCAATGAAAACAGCCAACATATAGCCATTGGATTTAAGCCGGCTCTCTTTTGTGTCGTTTATTGCCAAAGCAAAAGACTAAGTTTTTAAAAAGCTAAAGTTTTCAAGCCCCTGTGCGTAATAGCAAAACAGGGGCTTTTCTTTAGTTTCAGAGAAAGCCGTATTCCACTAATATGTGAAGCTGATTACTATCCTCTTAAAATAGAATGAATCTTATGGATACCAACGAAATTAAAGATGTGCTGATGCAAGCATTAGCATTACAAGAAGCGCATGTTACCGGTGACGGCAGCCACTTTCAGGTGATTGCTGTGGGTGAGCTATTCGCTGATATGAGCCGGGTGAAAAAACAGCAAGCTGTGTATGCGCCTTTGATGGAATATATCGCTGATAACCGCATTCATGCCTTATCCATTAAGGCCTATACGCCACAAGAGTGGCAGCGGGATCGCAAACTAAACGGCTTTTAATGCTGTTGGCTCCAGAATTGTCTTCAGGCCCGTTTTTAGCGGGTTGATAGGCAGTTACGAAGGCGGGCAGTGAATTCGAATTGACAACAGAGAGTGGTCACAATGGATAAGTTTCGTGTGCAGGGGCGGACTCGCCTGAGCGGTGAAGTCACTATTTCCGGAGCGAAAAACGCCGCATTGCCTATATTGTTCGCGGCGTTGTTGGCCGAAGAACCGGTAGAGTTGCAAAATGTCCCACAGCTAAAAGACATTGATACCACGATTAAATTGCTTAGCCAATTAGGCACTAAAATTGAGCGTGATGCTTCAGGCTCTGTTTTTGTTGATGCCAGCGGTGTGCATGAATTTTGTGCGCCTTATGACTTGGTGAAAACCATGCGTGCTTCTATTTGGGCTTTGGGGCCGCTGGTTGCTCGTTTTGGTAAAGGGCAAGTCTCTTTACCGGGCGGCTGTGCGATCGGCGCACGTCCAGTTGATTTGCACATCACGGGTTTGGAACAGCTGGGTGCAGAAATCAAGCTGGAAGAAGGCTACGTTAAAGCTTCCGTTAATGGTCGTCTGAAAGCTGCGCATATCGTGATGGATAAAGTCAGTGTTGGCGCAACAGTGACCATTATGAGTGCGGCAACTTTGGCTGAAGGTACCACGGTAATTGAAAACGCTGCTCGTGAGCCGGAAATTGTCGATACAGCTAACTTCCTGAACACTCTGGGTGCCAAAATCACCGGCGCCGGGACTGACCGTATTACCATCGAGGGGGTTGCCCGCTTAGGTGGTGGTGTCTATCGTGTGCTGCCTGACCGTATTGAAACCGGTACTTTCCTAGTTGCTGCAGCGATTTCTGGCGGTAAAGTGGTGTGTCGTCAGACTCGCCCAGATACGCTGGATGCTGTACTGGCTAAGCTGCGCGAAGCAGGTGCGGATATAGAAATCGGTGACGATTGGATCAGTCTGGATATGCATGGCCAGCGTCCTAAAGCTGTCACCCTGCGCACCGCACCGCACCCTGGTTTCCCGACCGATATGCAGGCGCAATTCAGCTTATTGAATTTGGTGGCTGAAGGCACCGGTGTTATCACTGAAACTATCTTTGAAAACCGCTTTATGCATGTGCCAGAGCTGATTCGTATGGGCGCACACGCAGAAATCGAGAGCAATACCGTGATTTGCTATGGTGTTGAGCAGTTGTCTGGTGCTCAGGTGATGGCAACTGATCTGCGAGCTTCTGCCAGTTTGGTATTAGCAGGCTGTATCGCTGACGGGGTAACTATTGTTGACCGTATTTATCACATCGATCGTGGTTATGAACGTATCGAAGATAAACTGCGTGCGTTAGGTGCCAAAATTGAGCGTGTAAAAGGCGAATAACCGCCCCTTATTCATGATTTTTGGTATGTAACTCGCTGAATATGTGAAAAAATGCCAGCCGATATGTTCGAGCTGGCATTTTTTATGTTGGTAGTGAAAGTATTTTTAACCGTGAACTTATCACTCAGCAAAACAGCGCGGTTACTGTGCAGGCTGCTGACCGAGAACTTCATTTTGATCTAATTCGGTGATAGTAATTTGTGCAGTGATTTGCTGACCATTGCGCAGTAACAGTACCGGAATCGTAGTTCCTGGGCGAATTTCTGCCACTTGGTCCATGGTTTCTATCACAGATGTCGCAGGCTTGTTATTCACACTGAGAATAATGTCACCCACTTGCAAATCAGCA
Organism: Yersinia alsatica; assembly: GCF_902170305.1. Lineage (GTDB taxonomy): Bacteria > Pseudomonadota > Gammaproteobacteria > Enterobacterales > Enterobacteriaceae > Yersinia > Yersinia alsatica. The sequence goes on from NZ_CABHWW010000038.1 coordinate 150,292, forward strand.
TGCGCGGCTGGACCGTTGGGGGATATTTTATTCACTTTAATACCATGAATTCGATCACCACCATTGCCGCTAGCATTGAATGGTGGATATTCCTCACCGGTAATACCGATATAGCCACGAATGACTCGCCCATCACGAATCAGCTTTTCCATCACTTTGGTGGCAAGTGCGGTCGGAATAGCAAAACCAATACCTTCCGGTGTTTCACCGTTGCTGCTTTTATCAAAGGATAACGTGTTAATCCCCATCAGCTCACCCAAGGTGTTTACCAATGCGCCACCAGAGTTACCTTGGTTGATTGAGGCATCGGTCTGGAGGAAGTTTTGCCGCCCGGAATCACTCAACCCAATACGCCCAGTGGCACTGATAATCCCCTGAGTCACGGTTTGCCCGAGGTTGTAAGGGTTGCCGATTGCCAGAACAACGTCGCCAATATGGGGGGTACGATTAATATTGATGGGAATGACTGGTAGATTAACTGCATCGATTTTCAACACCGCTAAATCAGTCAAATTATCCGAGCCGACCAGCAATGCTTCAGAGATGCGGCCATTTTGTAATGCCACAATGATCTGTTCAGCATTATTGATAACGTGCTTGTTCGTCAGGATATAGCCCTTATCACTCATGATTACGCCAGAACCCAATGTTCGAATGGCTAACCCTTCCTGATTGGGACTTAGGCTACGGTTGTAGACGTTAACAACCGCCGGAGCCGCCCTGCGCACCGCCTGATTGTAACTGGCAGGAGTCTCTTCATCGACACTATTGGCGTTGCCGGAAAAAAAGTGACCCGGGCTACGGAGCATAGGCATGGCGACCAGCAAAATACCGGCGACAATTAGCCCCAAAATAATAGAACGCAATAGCTTAAGAAACATGAAGTTTAAGGCATGAATGAATAGATAACGCGAGGATAGCATGAGTTTGGCGGACACAGCATTGTGCTGTGTCCGATTTTTCTGCAAATTAGCGGATTAACAGGTAAATATTCTCTTCACCGCGCACAATATTCAGCGCAATCACCGCAGGTTTAGCTTCGATAGCTTTACGCAGCTCCGCGATATCCTGCACTCGTACCCGGTTTACGGCGATAATCACATCGTCTTTCTGTAAGCCAGATTGTGCAGCAGGTGAGCCTTTTGTCACGCTTTCAACTTTAACCCCTTTACTGCCACCTTTGATTTCGCCATTGCTCAGGGACGCGCCCTGCAATGATGGCGACAAAGTATCAGCGCTGGTTGAAGTTGGGCTGCTGTTCTCTAGCGTTACAGTGACTTCAAGTGGCTTGCCATCACGGAGTAAGCCAACTTTAATCGCTTTACCCGGACCGGTAGTCCCGACTTTGGCGCGCAATTCAGCAAAGCTGCTGATAGCTTTACCATCGACGGAAACCAGCACGTCGCCAGCTTTAATGCCGGCTTTAGATGCTGCTGATTTTGGCAATACTTCGCTGACAAAAGCACCACGTTGGGCATCAATATTAAAGGCTTTCGCCATATCCGCAGTCATTTCGCTACCACGGATGCCCAGCAGGCCGCGTTTCACTTCACCAAACTCAATCAACTGCTGGCTAAGGTTTTGCGCCATATTACTTGGAATGGCAAAGCCGATACCGATGTTGCCGCCACCCGGGGCCAGAATTGCAGTATTAATCCCGATTAATTCGCCATTCAGGTTAACCAAAGCACCACCAGAGTTACCCCGGTTGATGGAGGCATCGGTCTGGATAAAGTTCTCTAACCCTTCTAGATTCAGGCCACTGCGCCCCAGTGCTGAAATAATACCGGAGGTGGCGGTTTGTCCCAGACCAAATGGGTTACCTACGGCAACAGCGAAATCGCCGACCCGCAGGTTATCTGAGTCTGCCATTTTGATAGCGGTCAGATTTTTGGCATCGGTCAGCTGTAATAACGCGATATCGGTTTGTTCATCACGACCAAGCAATTTGGCATCATATTCACGGCCATCATTGAGCTGAACACGAATTTTATCTGCGTTATTGATAACGTGATTGTTCGTCAGCACATAACCTTTTTCGGCGTTAATAATGACGCCAGAACCCAAACCTTCAAACGGACGGTTGCTCTCTTTGCCGGTTGGTGCATTCGGGCCAAAGAAGAATTTGAACTCTTCCGGCAAGCGTTGCTGCTGGGCTTGAGTACCAGAGACGTGAACGCTGACAACCGCAGGCAAGACTTTTTCCAGCATCGGAGCCAAGCTAGGGACTGATTGCCCGGCCACGGCTGTAGGCAGCGCTGCTGCGTTCACCATAGGAACAGATGCGAGACCTAAGCCGACACTCATTGCCAGCGCACTAAGAAATAATGACTTTTTCTTCATTGATTTAAACTCTCTCAATACCTAACGGTGAATGAATAGGGTGGATGGCTGTTACAGGCCCGTTGTAAATTCAGACTCTGAATTAGCTGAAAAATTCACTTATTTCAAAAGGCTACTGCTGTTCTAAAAATAAGCATCCTAAGATATCGCTTGATATAAGGGCCGCGATAAAGCAATTCAAGGAGAGGTAAGTATAGAAGTGTAAATGTGCTGACTACGATAGAGCGTCGCTCTACCGTAGTCAGCATGATAGGTATGTGTTTAGTCGCGAGTCTGATGCTCCGGGCGCAACAAACCGGATGCCCCTTCAGAATAGTCCCGAGGTGGCATTTTAACCGGCGCTTGATCATTATCCGCTTCAGATTCAGACAGACGGTAGCGGAACGGGTTATCCTGCAACGGCAAGTCCGGCAGTAAGTTATTAGAGCTCTTCGCCATATGCTGATAAAGCTGACGATAGTCGCGAGCCATGTTATCCAACAACTCAGCACTGCGGGCAAAATGCCCAACCAGTTCCTGGCGATACTCTTCCAGATCTGCTTTGCTCTTCTCCAGCTCATTTTGCAGCACTTGCTGCTGACGCAATTTGCGGTTGCCAAAGCGCATAGCTACCGCGCCAATCACAACACCAACAACCAACCCAATAAGCGCATACTCCCAGGTCATGATGACTCCTTTTTTGACTTCATTGTTCAGCAGGACTTTTTCACTTAATAATACCCACTATAACCGTTAACCTTGTCCGAGTGGAATCCTGATACAACTTTGCCTATGGTTATCAGGCTTTTTCCGCAATATCAGAGTCGGTAAATGCTGCGATTGCCCGATAAATCAGCAAGAAAGCGCAGCCAAAAGTAGATAACTATTTTATCAGGGATTGTTGATAAACATGCAACCTAGTTCACCTATAGCACTTTACCAGCAGGCACTTGATGCCGGCGACTACCAACCCGATGATGTGCAGCGTCGTACCGTAGCGCGGCTGGACACTCTTTATCAAGAGTTGAATCAACGCCAGAATACGCCACCGGCCAGCGCTGGTCTGCGCGGGCGTTTGGGGCGTTTGTTGGGGCGTCCGGCACCACGAGTGTCAATACGACCGGCCCAGGGTTTATATATGTGGGGGGGAGTTGGGCGTGGTAAAACCTGGCTGATGGATATGTTTTTCCACAGCTTGCCGGGTGAGCGCAAACTTCGTCTGCACTTTCACCGCTTTATGTTGCGGGTACAGCAAGAATTGATGGCGTTGCAAGGTCATGAAGATCCATTAGAAATTATTGCTGATGGCTTCAAGGAACAGACCGATGTGCTGTGTTTTGATGAATTCTTTGTTTCAGACATCACTGACGCCATGCTGCTGGCAACATTGCTGGAAGCACTCTTTGCCCGCGGTATCACATTGGTAGCCACATCCAACATCCCGCCGGATGATTTGTACCATAACGGTTTGCAGCGAGCTCGCTTCCTACCCGCCATTGCGCTGATTAAGCAATATTGTGATGTGATGAATGTTGATGCCGGAATCGACTACCGCTTACGCACCTTAACTCAGGCCAATCTTTATCTGACACCGTTAAGTCCGCAAACTGAGCATGCCATGGAGGAGATCTTCGTCAAACTGGCGGGTAAAGAGGGGGAACAGGCTCCGGTGCTGGAGGTTAATCACCGCCCCTTGCCAGCTATTTGCTCGGCACAGGGGGTTCTGGCGGTTGATTTCCATACGTTATGTGAAGAGGCACGCAGCCAACTGGATTATATTGCGCTCTCCAAGCTCTATCACACGGTATTGCTGCACAATGTTCACCGGATGGCGACAAAAGATGAGAATACTGCGCGGCGTTTTCTGGCATTAGTCGATGAGTTTTATGAGCGGCGGGTAAAACTGATTATTGCTGCTGAAACATCAATGTTTGAGATTTATTGCGGTGAGCGCCTTAAATTTGAATATCAGCGCTGTTTATCGCGACTACAAGAGATGCAGAGCGAAGAATATCTGTCTTTACCGCATTTGCCGTAAGGATATCTGCACTGCTGTTATTCACTTTTTACCTGCTAAAATGCTACTCTGTTGTGGGCGATCGTCCTTCGCCCTTACTTAACATGTTTAATTTATACCTTTCTCGTCAAAAACAGTTCGATCTTTAACGTCGACTTCTCTATAATCTTGCGACCCCACGTTACAACAAAGTTTTTTTTTCCCAAAAACTTTGATAGTGCCAGCATTGGCTATTCGAAGGGGTAGGTTTGCTGGACTGATGGTCGTGTGAGCCTCAACTGTTTTTGAACGTTTGGGTGTTCACCAACGTGTAACTTATTAATTGGGTAAGCTTTTATAATGAAAACTTTCACAGCTAAACCAGAAACTGTAAAACGCGACTGGTATGTTGTTGACGCGAATGGTAAGACCTTGGGTCGCCTCGCTACTGAACTGGCTAGTCGCCTACGCGGCAAGCATAAAGCGGAATACACCCCGCACGTTGATACTGGTGATTACATCATCGTTCTGAACGCAGAAAAAGTTGCCGTAACCGGTAACAAGCGTACAGACAAGATTTATTACCGTCACACCGGTCACATCGGTGGTATCAAACAAGCGACCTTTGAAGAGATGATTGCCCGCAGTCCTGAGCGTGTGATTGAAATCGCGGTTAAAGGCATGCTGCCGAAGGGTCCGCTGGGCCGTGCAATGTATCGTAAACTTAAAGTTTACGCTGGTACTGAGCACAATCATGCGGCGCAGCAACCGCAAGTTCTGGACATTTAATCGGGATTATGGCAATGGCTGAAAATCAATACTACGGCACTGGTCGCCGCAAAAGTTCTGCTGCACGCGTTTTTCTTAAGCCGGGTAGCGGTAAAATCGTTATTAACCAACGTAGCCTCGAAGTTTACTTCGGTCGTGAAACTGCCCGCATGGTAGTTAACCAACCGTTGGAACTGGTAGACATGGTTACCAAGTTTGACATGTACATCACTGTTAAAGGTGGTGGTATTTCAGGTCAGGCTGGCGCTATCCGTCACGGTATCACCCGTGCACTGATGGAATATGACGAGTCTCTGCGTGGTGAACTGCGTAAAGCTGGCTTCGTAACGCGTGATGCGCGTGAAGTTGAGCGTAAGAAAGTGGGTCTGCGTAAAGCACGTCGTCGTCCACAGTTCTCCAAACGTTAATTTTTTGCCTTTACGGCATCAGATTAATGGTAAAAACCCGGTGTCTCACCGGGTTTTTTTATGCCTGAAAAACAACTTTCCACCATTTTATACACATTATTTTTATCGCTAAACTGTTGTCTGATAGACAATTGATCACGAAATCGCAGCGCCATCCCCACAAAACATGCAAAATCTGGTAAACTATCATCCACTTTTGTGCCTGTTCGGCGAACTGTTGGCGTCCGTGTATCTCCCTGGCTGAATTATTCTCTCGACCAAGGCTTATTTACGGCAACAGCTGTCGAGATTGCGAACCGGCGGTAAAACGACTCAGGATAGCAACGTCATCGTGGGCTATTCGCATTGTTTTCTAGATAATCTTGGAGGTTTTCATGGCTGTCGCTGCCAACAAACGTTCGGTAATGACGCTGTTTTCCGGCCCGACCGACATTTTTAGCCATCAAGTACGTATCGTACTGGCGGAAAAAGGTGTCAGTGTTGAGATTGAGCAGGTTGAAGCTGATAATCTGCCGCAGGACCTGATTGACCTCAATCCTTACCGTACCGTCCCTACTTTGGTTGATCGCGAGCTGACGCTGTATGAATCCCGCATCATCATGGAATACCTGGATGAGCGTTTTCCTCACCCGCCATTGATGCCGGTATACCCTGTTGCTCGTGGTAGCAGCCGTTTGATGATGAACCGCATTGAGCAGGATTGGTACTCTCTGCTACACAAAATCGAGCAAGGCAACGCGCAAGAAGCTGATGCGGCACGTAAGCAGTTGCGTGAAGAGCTGTTGTCTATCGCGCCGGTATTTAACGAAATGCCTTTCTTTATGAGCGAAGAGTTCAGTCTGGTCGATTGCTACCTGGCTCCGCTGTTGTGGCGTTTGCCGGTGTTAGGTATTGAGTTCACTGGCGCGGGTTCTAAAGAGCTGAAAGGCTATATGACCCGTGTGTTTGAACGTGATGCATTCTTGGCTTCTCTGACTGAAGCTGAACGTGAAATGCATCTGAAAACTCGGGGTTAATTGTTATGGAGATGTCTGATATGTCTCCGCGCCGCCCTTATCTGTTGCGCGCATTCTATGAGTGGTTGATTGATAATCAACTGACTCCGCATCTGGTGGTGGATGTTACCCGGCCAGGTGTTTCGGTGCCGATGGAGTTTGCTCGTGATGGGCAAATTGTATTGAATGTGGCACCGCGTGCAGTGGGTAATCTGGAACTGGGTAATGATGGCGTGAGCTTCAATGCCCGTTTTGGTGGAGTTCCCCGTCAGGTTACCGTACCTATGGGTGCGGTGATGGCAATCTATGCGCGCGAGAACGGTTCGGGCACAATGTTTGAGCCTGAAGAAGCTTACGATTCTGATGCTGATGGTAATTTTGTTGGCATAGAAGAGGAAGGTAGCGAAACTGCGTCGACTGAAAGCCTGACATTGGTAACGGATGATACTCAGGCACCAGAGGGCGAAGGTCACTCTCCTGATGATGAGCCGCCGCAACCGCCACGCAGTGGTGGTCGTCCGGCATTACGGGTTGTGAAGTAATCGCCTTCGTTTCGGGCAAAAAACGATATACCCAAAGGGCGGCATTGGCCGCCCTTATCATTTCTACCTAACCTGCCACTCAACCTATCTTTTTCAATTCCGCCAGGCAGCTATCACGCTGGCTCATCATGTCGCTATTTCTAATCGTCGATAAGGTATGGGAAGCGCGTTGCTGGAAGCTAGCTTTAGCGGCACTGTCTTTGGCATCAGCCGGTGCGGTACAAATTTCTGACAGTGTTAATGTCTTACTGTCACTGACTGCTTTGAGTACTGCGGCCGGGTTATAAATCAGCGCGGAAGAGAGAGCTGATTTTACACCCGCGGTGAAGCTTGCATTTCCACCATCGGCCAGTTTAGGGGCCATAGCAATCCAGTTATCATCACCCAGCTTAATATTATTCTCTACTGCGGGTAGTTGCCCAGCCCGAGCCAGCTCGGCGACAACTGCGCGTGCGCCACGCGCTTCAATATTGTAACCAACTTCTTGATAATTAAGAGACATCGCAAATGCGCTGCCGCTAATAGCCAGCAAGCCGCCGGCCATGAAAAGTAAGTGAGATTTCATAACAGATAATCCTTTCTTTAAAACAAGGCGTAATAAACGTATAGGAAAAATAGCTGTGTGGGGCCAGATAAGCAGGCCCAAAAACATCAGTAAACATAAACTCGGGCTTTACTATAGCGCCTCAGGCATAAAATGCTGCAATTAAGCCGAATTGAGATTGTTACAAAATCTTGAATGGGAGTGGCGATGCGGGGGAAAAAGGCAGTAAAAAGGGCTGGATAGCCAGCCCTTGATTATTTTGCGTCTCTTCCAAAATCTGGTTTTTAGACTTCCAGATAATTCATGATGCCTTCTGCGGCTTTACGGCCTTCAGCAATGGCCGTTACCACTAAATCAGAGCCACGGACAATATCGCCACCGGCAAAGATTTTTGGGTTGCTGGTCTGGAAAGCATTATCTGTGCGCTCAGGTGCAACGACACGGCCTTGCTTATCCAGTGCGACGTCGTGAGCCGCTAACCATTCCATGCTGTGTGGACGGAAACCAAACGCCATAACCACTGCATCTGCTGGCAACACATGTTCTGAACCTGGGATCTGTTCAGCCATGCTGCGGCCCTGTGCATCAGGTGCACCCAATTGGGTACGTACCATCTTCACACCACAGACTTTGCCATTACTGTTGACTTCGATGCTCAGCGGTTGCAGGTTGAATTTAAATTCGACCCCTTCCTCACGGGCGTTTTTCACTTCCCGTTTAGAGCCCGGCATGTTGACCTCGTCACGACGGTAAGCACAGACCACATCTGTTGCCCCCTGACGGATTGAGGAGCGCACACAGTCCATTGCGGTATCACCACCGCCAAGTACCACCACGCGCTTGCCTTGCATGCTGATATAAGGCTCGTGTGGCGCCGCTTCATAACCCATCAACTGCTTGGTATTGGCAATCAGGAATGGCAGAGCATCGTAGACACCGGATGCATCTTCGTTTTCCAGACCACCACGCATTGATTGGTACGTCCCGACACCGAGGAACACCGCGTCATACTCTTTAAGCAGCGCATCCATTTGGATGTCTTTGCCAATTTCAGTATTCAACTGGAATTCAATGCCCATCTCGGAGAAGATTTTACGCCGCTTAATCATCACTTCTTTTTCCAGCTTAAAGGCCGGAATACCAAAGGTCAGTAGGCCACCAATCTCTGGATGACGGTCAAATACCACCGCTTGTACGCCGTTACGGGCTAACACGTCGGCACAGGCCAACCCCGCAGGGCCAGCACCAATGACTGCAACGCGTTTACCGGTTGGGTGAACATGAGACATATCAGGTTTCCAGCCCATTTCGATGGCTTTGTCACTGATATAGCGTTCAATGTTACCAATGGTGACGGCACCAAACTCGTCGTTCAGGGTGCAAGACCCTTCACACAGACGGTCTTGTGGGCACACCCGGCCACAAACTTCCGGCAAGCTGTTGGTCTGGTGAGCCAGATCCGCCGCTTCCATAATCCGTCCTTCATTGGCCAGTTTCAGCCAGTTAGGGATGTAGTTATGCACCGGGCATTTCCATTCACAGTAAGGGTTGCCGCAAGACAGACAGCGGTCTGCCTGTGCTTTCGCCTGTGTTTCCGAGAATGGTTCGTAAATTTCAACAAACTCAATTTTACGGATCTTCAGCGGCTTTTTCGGCGGATCTACGCGCTGTAGGTCGATAAACTGATAAACATTCTGACTCATTTCAACCCCTTACTGCGCTTGAACCCGCAGCTCAGCTGCGGAACGGCTACGGTGGCCCAACAGTGCTTTCACATCGCTGGATTTTGGTTTAACCAAAGCAAACTTGGTCACCCACTCTGGCCAGTTAGCCAGAATTTCTTCGCCACGGCTAGAACCTGTCAACTGAACATGCTCAGTGATCAGCCCACGCAGATGCTCTTCATGGATGGCCAGTTGATCAACATCCAAGACCTCTACCAGCTCAGGGTTAACACGTTTACGGAATTCGCCATCTTCATCAAGGACGTAAGCGAAACCACCGGTCATACCGGCACCGAAGTTAATCCCGGTGCGGCCCAATACGCAGACAATCCCGCCAGTCATATATTCACAGCCGTTATCGCCGATACCTTCAACTACGGTGATAGCACCGGAGTTACGTACTGCGAAACGCTCACCGGCACGGCCTGCGGCAAACAATTTACCGCCAGTGGCGCCATACAGGCAGGTGTTGCCGACAATGCTGGCTTCGTGGCTGCGGAAGTTAGACCCTACCGGAGGGCGTACCGCGATGCGGCCACCGGCCATACCTTTGCCGACGTAATCGTTGGCATCACCGGTCAGTGTCAATTCGACACCACCGGCATTCCACACCCCAAAGCTCTGACCGGCAGTCCCGGAGAAGTAAGCTTTGATAGGGTCGGTTGCCATGCCTTGGTCACCATGTTTAGTGGCAATCGCGCCAGATAATGCGGCACCCACTGAGCGGTCGGTGTTGCGAATATCGAAGTAAAACGTCTTGCTGTGTTTGGCTTCAATATGTGGCTCAGCTTGTGCCAGCAACTCTTTGTTCAATAAGCCTTTATCGAACGGAGGGTTACTTTCGGTGCAATGCAATGCTTTACCCGGATGCGGCGTAGCTGTTTTCAGCATTGGCGACAAGTCCAGTTTGTTCTGTTTGGCAGAGATCCCGTCAAGCTCCAGCAGCATGTCAGTACGGCCAATCAAATCAACCAGTTGGCTAACACCCAGCTCAGCCATGATTTCACGGGTTTCACGGGCGATAAACTGGAAGTAGTTCACCACACGCTCAGGTAGGCCGTGATAATGGTCGCGACGCAGTTTTTCATCTTGAGTTGCCACACCGGTAGCACAGTTATTCAGGTGGCAAATACGTAGGTATTTACAACCCAGCGCCACCATAGGGCCAGTGCCAAAACCGAAGCTTTCAGCCCCCAGAATGGCCGCTTTAACAATATCAACGCCAGTTTTCAGGCCACCATCCACTTGCAGGCGGATTTTATGGCGCAGGCCGTTGGCAACCAGTGCTTGTTGCGTTTCAACCAGCCCCAGTTCCCACGGACAACCTGCATATTTCACCGAAGAGAGTGGGCTGGCACCGGTACCGCCGTCATAACCGGCAATGGTAATCAGGTCGGCGTAAGCTTTCGCCACACCGGTGGCGATGGTGCCTACACCTGGCTCAGAAACCAGTTTCACCGAAATCAGCGCCTTCGGGTTAACCTGTTTCAAGTCGAAAATAAGCTGTGCCAAGTCTTCGATTGAGTAAATATCATGGTGTGGCGGTGGGGAAATCAATGTCACACCCGGCACGGAATAGCGCAGTTTGGCAATATACGGCGTGACTTTATCACCCGGTAATTGACCACCTTCGCCGGGCTTCGCACCTTGAGCGACTTTGATCTGGATAACATCGGCGTTCACCAGATACGCTGGCGTGACCCCGAAACGACCAGAAGCAACCTGCTTGATGCGGGAAACCTTATTGGTGCCGTAACGTGCTGGATCTTCGCCACCTTCACCGGAGTTTGAGAACCCACCAAGGCTGTTCATCGCGATCGCTAAGGATTCGTGAGCTTCTGGGCTCAATGCGCCAATAGACATCGCGGCGGTATCAAAGCGGGTGAACAGCGATTCCGCTGGCTCGACCTGATCCACAGGGATCGGCGTGCCTTGAGGTTTAATGGCCAGTAAGTCACGCAGAGTGGCAATCGGGCGCTCATTAACCAGTTTGGCATAGACTTGATAATCACTGTATTCGCCACTGTGAACCGCAGTTTGCAAGCTGCTGACCACATCTGGGTTATACGCATGGTATTCGCCGTTATGGACAAACTTCAGTAACCCGCCTTGATCCAGTGGCTTACGTTTCAGCCAGGCGCGTTTGGAGAGATTCTGTAAATCCTGTTGGAAATCACTGAAACTCGCCCCACCGATGCGGCTGACAACCCCTTGGAAACAGAGGTTGGACAGGTCACGATGCAGGCCAACGGCTTCAAACAGTTTGGCGCAACGGTACGAGGCCACAGTCGAGATGCCCATTTTGGACATGATCTTGTACAGCCCTTTATTGATACCGTTACGATAGTTCAGCATCACATCGCGATACTTTTTATCAATCGCTTGGCTATCAACTAATTTAGCCAATGATTCATAAGCTAAATAAGGATAAATCGCGGTAGCACCAAAGCCGAGCAATACGGCGAAGTGGTGTGGGTCACGGGCGCTAGCGGTTTCAACAATGATGTTGGCATCGCAACGCAGATTTTTTTCTACCAGCCGGGTCTGCACCGCGCCGACAGCCATTGGCGCTGGAACTGGCAGGCGGTTAGGGGCGATAGCACGGTCTGACAGCACCAGCATAACGGCACCATCACGCACTTTGCGCTCAGCTTCGTCACACAGAGCCAGCACCGCCTGCTCCAAATCAATTTCAGCCGGATCAAAAGTCAGATCCAAGCGATCTGCGCGGTAATGCTCCCCTTCCAGCGTGGTTAGCTGTTGGAAGTCAGAGAACAGCAAAATTGGCGATTTAAAGCTCAGACGGTGCGCCTGACCTTCAGCTTCGCAGAACACGTTCATTTCACGGCCAATACTGGTCGCCAGTGACATGACATGCGCTTCACGCAGCGGATCGATTGGCGGGTTGGTCACCTGCGCAAACTGCTGGCGGAAGTAATCGTAAATGATGCGTGGGCCGCTGGAGAGCACGGCGAACGGGGTATCATCGCCCATTGAGCCTGTTGCTTCCTGACCAATTTCACCCAATACGCGGATGACCTGATCCAGCTCTTCACTGCTGTAACCGAACTGTTTCTGATAGGTTTCCAACTGAGAATCATCTAGCTGGCGGCTACCCACCTGATCTTCTGGCAGATCTTCGAACGGCACCAAGCGCTTAACGTTCTTTTCCATCCACTCTTTATAAGGATGGCGGCTTTTCAAATCGTTATCGGTTTCGGCGGAGTGCAAGATCTTGCCGCTGCGGGTATCAATCACCATCAGCTCGCCCGGCCCGACACGGCCTTTTTCTACCACTTCATCGGGCTGGTAATCCCAGATACCGACTTCAGAGGCGCAGGTGATCAGCTTATCTTTGGTGATGACGTAGCGCGCAGGGCGCAAGCCATTACGGTCAAGGTTACAGGCAGCATAACGGCCATCTGACATCACGATCCCGGCCGGGCCATCCCATGGTTCCATATGCATGGAGTTGAAATCAAAGAAGGCGCGCAGGTCGGTGTCCATATCCGGGTTGTTCTGCCAGGCCGGTGGCACTAACAGACGCATGGCACGAATCAGGTCCATACCGCCGCTGAGGAACAGCTCCAGCATGTTATCCAGTGAACTGGAGTCAGAGCCGGTCTCATTGACGAAAGGAGCCGCATCTTGCAAATCGGGGATTAATGGCGTTTTGAATTTGTAAGCACGCGCCCGTGCCCATTGGCGGTTACCGGCGATGGTATTGATTTCGCCGTTATGTGCCAGATAGCGGAACGGTTGAGCCAGTGGCCAGCGTGGCACGGTGTTAGTTGAGAAGCGCTGGTGGAACAGGCAGATTGCCGATTCAAGGCGCAGGTCAGCCAAATCGAGATAAAAGCGTGGCAGATCCGCAGGCATACATAAGCCTTTATAGATCGTAACCAGATTAGAGAAGCTACAAACGTAGAAATCTTTGTCGTTTGCAATCCGCTTCTCGATACGGCGACGCGCCACAAACAGGCGGCGTTCCATATCACGTGGACGCCAGCCAGCAGGGGCGTTCACAAAAATTTGTTCAATCCGAGGCAGGGAGGAGAGGGCGATTTCACCAAGAACATCAGGATTCGTCGGCACTTCACGCCAACCGATGATCGACAGCGTTTCGTTTTGCAGTTCTTCTTCTACAATGCGGCGGCTTGCCTTGGCGAGTTCTTCATCCTGACTGAGAAACATCATGCCTACGGCATAGTTTTTGGCCAAACGCCATCCGCGTTCTTCAGCGACCATCCGGAAAAAGCGATCCGGTTTTTGTAACAGTAGGCCACAACCATCGCCGGTTTTACCATCGGCGAGTATTGCTCCACGGTGCTGCATGCGGGCCAGTGCGTGTATGGCGGTACGCACGACTTTATGGCTTGGTTCGCCTTCTATGTGGGCGATGAGACCAAAACCGCAATTGTCCTTCTCTTGGGATTTATCGTACAACATATCAGTGAACCTCCCCAGGCTCTGCGTGACTCTCACAACCTACTGCGAGGGACAATTCACGGTGACGGGTGGGCTGACAGGCGCGTATTTCGCGGCAAATCTGCTTTTCCGCCCTCCGCCAATGACCTCTCGTGACGGGTCTCACAAGTGGTATATGACTTGTTTTAAGAGGGTGTCTTAAATAACTGCATAATTATGACTAGACGTTTGCCCGTCTAGAAAGCTTCCAGCGGACCTCCAACTTAGCGAGAAAGAATACTCAGGTCAAATATAGGCCTAAGAACTATCTCTAAGCTAATAATGATGGTTATCATTATGAAATATATAATATTATCGTCTTTTTTACCCTCTTGGATACTTCATAGGATAGGCGCTAAAATGTGAGCTGTCTCACTATAGTGCAATCGACAAATCTCTGCACCATGCTAGTGCTGGCGGGGATGTTGGAGTTACATGCTAGGTTTTTTATATTTTTTGGTGTTTAAAACTATTTTTCACTGAATTGTAATAGAAGCGCTAAGAGGTTGGTGGAAATAAGAAAATTTAATCATCGGTCAAGTGATTTTATTTGCATTTATAATGAATGGTTATGCGAAGTTGCACCCAAGGGCATGGGAGTTGATCTCTGTCATCGCGCACAACATCGTTGGCGGGTAGGCTTACCCCTCTTTCTTGAAGCTACAGCGATGTTAGCGGCTTACTCACCCGAATCACTGACTTAAGTCAGCTCAGCGGGATTTACTCGTTTGCTGCTTTGCTGTAACTCCAACTATTTTGGGTAATAAATATTTTTTGACAGGCAGCGATAAGATTATGCAGTTGCAGCAATTAGTCAATATGTTTGGTGCGGATTTACAGCGCCGCTACGGTGAAAAAATTCATAAACTCACGCTACACGGCGGGTTTAGCTGCCCTAACCGTGATGGAACACTGGGGCGCGGCGGTTGTACTTTCTGCCAGGTGGCCTCCTTTGCGGATGAACAGATGCAGCAACAGAGTATTGCTCAGCAGCTTGCTACTCAGGCCAAGAAAACCAATCGGGCCAAACGCTATCTGGCTTACTTTCAGGCCTATACCAGTACTTATGCCGAAGTAAATGCATTGGCGGCAATGTATGAGCAGGCTTTGGCTGAAGCCGACATTGTCGGTTTATGTGTCGGAACCCGGCCTGACTGTGTGCCGGATGCGGTGCTGGATTTACTCAGCAGCTATCATCAGCAAGGTTATGAGGTCTGGCTTGAACTGGGGCTACAGACCGCGAATGATAAAACCCTCAAACGCATTAATCGTGGTCATGACTTTGCCTGTTACCAACAGACAGCACGTCGCGCGCGCGCCAGAGGCTTGAAAGTCTGCTGCCATTTAATTGTTGGGCTGCCCGGAGAGAATCAGGCGCAGGGCATGGAAACGTTAGAGAAAGTTGTCGCGACCGGTGTTGACGGTCTGAAACTGCATCCATTACATATCGTAGAAGGCAGTACCATGGCAAAAGCATGGCGGGCCGGGCGTTTACCCGAGCTGGCACTGGAGGAGTATATCGTCACGGCGGGTGAAATGATCCGCCATACGCCCGCCGACATTGTTTACCACCGCATCTCGGCAAGTGCCCGTCGGCCAACATTGCTTGCGCCATTATGGTGCGAAAATAGATGGACTGGCATGAATAAGCTGAATGATTACTTACTCAAATATGGGGTACAGGGCTCTGCTACTGGGGATATCTATCGCTATCAACCTCAATAGGGTCTTATTCCTCTAAAACTAATTGATTTGCAATCTTTTCCACACTTCTTGGTAACTCGCCTTATCTCTTTCCGGTTTTACGGTATGATTTATATCCTTCGTATTTGAAGTTGCAGAGGGTCGCGGCAACGCCAACTACTTTGGGTATATCCGGAAACACAGACAGGGGTTGCTATGAAGCAAATCAGGGTATTAGCCCAGTACTACGTTGATTTAATGGTTAAGTTAGGGCTGGTTCGCTTCTCACTGCTACTGGCATCTGTGCTGGTGTTGCTGGCCATGGTGGTGCAGATGGCGGTGACATTCGTATTGAGTGGCTCGGTTGAAACCCTCGATTTAGTGCGCTCTATTTTCTTCGGCCTGTTGATCACGCCGTGGGCCGTGTATTTCCTGTCGGTGGTGGTTGAGCAGTTGGAAGAGTCGCGCCAGCGCTTGTCGCGCTTGGTTGATAAACTTGAAGTGATGCGCCATCGCGATTTGGAGCTGAATAAGCAACTGACCGAAAATATTGCTCAACTTAATCAAGAAATTGTGGAACGTGAGAAAGCAGAGAAAGCTCATCTGCAAGTGGTCGATAAGCTGAAAGAAGAGATGGGCCACCGCGAACAGGCTCAGGTTGAGCTAGGGCAGCAGTCCGCCTTGTTACGATCTTTTTTGGATGCCTCCCCGGATCTGGTCTATTACCGTAACGAAGCCAATGAGTTTTCTGGCTGCAACAGAGCAATGGAATTGCTGACGGGCAAAAGTGAGAAGCAATTGGTTGGGCTAACCCCCAAAGATGTCTATGCGCCGGATATTGCTGAAAAAGTCATGGAAACGGATGAGAAAGTTTTCCGTCATAACGTTTCTCTTACCTATGAGCAGTGGCTGGTTTATCCCGATGGCCGGAAAGCCTGTTTTGAACTGCGCAAAGTGCCATTTTACGATCGCGTCGGTAAGCGGCATGGTCTGATGGGCTTTGGACGCGATATAACCGAGCGTAAACGCTATCAGGACGCGCTAGAGAACGCCAGTAGGGATAAGACCACCTTCATCTCAACAATCAGCCACGAGCTGCGTACGCCGCTTAATGGCATTGTAGGCCTAAGCCGCATCCTGCTTGACACTGAATTAGACAGCGAACAACTGAAATACCTGAAAACCATTCACGTCAGTGCAATCACCCTCGGGAATATTTTTAACGATATCATTGAGATGGATAAGTTGGAGCGCCGTAAAGTTCAACTTGATAATCAGCCAATTGATTTTACAGGCTTTATGGCGGATCTGGAAAACCTCTCTGGCTTGCTGGTACAGCCAAAAGGGCTGAAGTTTATTATGGAGCCCCAGTTGCCCTTGCCAGAGAAGATCATTACTGATGGCACTCGCTTGCGCCAGATTCTGTGGAATTTGATCGGCAACGCGGTGAAATTTACTCAGCAGGGCAAAATTGTAGTGCGGGTACGGCGTGAAGGGAGTGACCGCCTGACCTTTGAAGTGGAAGACTCTGGCATGGGGATTCCTGAAGATGAACAGGACAAGATTTTTGCCATGTATTATCAGGTCAAAGACAGTAACGGCGGGCGACCGGCGACCGGGACCGGTATTGGTCTGGCAGTGTCTAAACGTTTGGCCCAAAGCATGGGGGGTGATATCACGGTGAAAAGCACCCAAGGCGCTGGGTCATGCTTTACCCTGACCATCAAGGCGCCAGCCGTGCAGGCGGTTTCTACCACGCCATCAGGCGACGACCTGCCACTGCCCGCTCTTCATGTCTTGCTGGTGGAAGATATCGAGCTGAACGTCATTGTTGCGCGCTCGGTACTGGAGAAACTGGGCAATAGTGTTGAGGTGGCGATGAATGGCCACGATGCCCTGGCGATGTTCAAGCCCGATGATTTTGATTTAGTGCTGCTGGATATTCAGTTACCCGATATGAGCGGCTTGGATATCGCCCGCCAGATTCGGGCGAACTATGATAATCAATCACTGCCGCCATTGGTGGCACTAACCGCCAACGTCCTTAAGGATAAAAAAGAATATTTAGATGCTGGGATGGATGACGTGCTGAGCAAGCCGTTATCTGTGCCTGCGCTCACGGCCATGATTAAGCAATTCTGGGATCAGAAGCCCTCTTCCTCCGCTAAAAAACAGGAATATAAAGTGATGCAAACCCATGAATCGTTACTTGATACTGCGATGCTGGAACAATACATCGATTTGGTTGGCCCACAATTGATTCATCAAAGCCTGGAAATGTTTGAACAAATGATGCCGAGTTATTTGGCGGTGCTGGATTCAAACATGACTGCGCGGGATCAAAAGGGGATTACTGAAGAGGCGCATAAGATTAAAGGGGCCGCGGGTTCTGTTGGCTTACGTCATATCCAGCAGCTTGCACAGCAAATTCAAACACCGACACTGCCAGCATGGTGGGACAACGTGCAAGATTGGGTCGATGAATTAAAATCAGAATGGCGTAATGATGTTCAGGTGTTGCGGGAGTGGGTAGCGGAAGCTGAAAAAAAATAACCCCGACCGAGGCCGGGGTGCGCGAATACTGCGCCAACACCAGGGAAATCGTTAACCTGCGTATTATTTCGATTTCGAATGGATTCGCAGGTTGTAAGGATTCTTCCATACATCATACAGGCAACAACATAGCAAATGTAAGCGCTCTTGTTACAAGATTCATTAAAATTTGTGATAGAGATACGTCTTTGTCACTAGAACAGGTTAAGCGATTGACAGAGTGAGAAAAGGAGAGGTGTGATGAAAACCGTCGGTGTAGTGCTGAGTGGATGCGGTGTTTTTGATGGGGCAGAGATACATGAATCTGTCTTAACAATACTGGCATTAGATCGTGCTGGAGCACGTGTTTTATTCTTCGCACCAGACAAACCGCAACTGCATGTTATTAATCATCTTACTGGTGAAGAATTAACAGAGCAGCGCAATGTTTTAGTGGAGTCTGCGCGCATTACTCGTGGGCAGATAAACCCCCTTTCTTCAGCCAATTCAGAGCAGTTAGATGCCCTTATTGTCCCTGGTGGTTTTGGCGCGGCAAAGAACCTCAGCGATTTCGCAATTAAGGGTTCTGAATGCACGATAGATCCAGATTTAACTAAGCTAACTCAATCAATGCATAAGTCCGGTAAACCAATTGGTTTTATGTGTATTTCTCCAGTGATGCTGCCTAAATTGTTGGGCAAACCTATCCGTCTGACTATTGGTAACGATCCCGATACCATTGATGCGATTGAAGTTATGGGTGCAGAGCATGTAATTTGTCCGGTCGATGATGTAGTGGTTGATGCGGAGAATAAAGTGGTCACAACACCGGCTTACATGTTGGCTGAGTCTATTTCTGAAGCCGCTAAAGGCATTGATAAACTCGTGGCGAAGGTGCTGGATTTAACCGAATGATTTCAGTCAGGCGTGGATTACGTTGGCTTTGGTATTGGGGAAAACGGGGTGCTCTTGGTATTGTCGCTCTGTGGCTGGCCGGTATTTTAATTTTTGCTTTTTTACCGGTTCCGTTTTCCATGGTGATGCTTGAAAGGCAACTCGGGGCCTGGCTGACAGGTGATTTCTCCTATGTCGCGCATTCTGATTGGGTGCCAATGGATGAAATTTCGCCTTATATGGCACTGGCAGTGATGGCGGCGGAAGATCAAAAATTCCCGGAGCATTGGGGGTTTGATGTGGGGGCTATCGAGTCGGCGTTATCTCATAATCAGCGTAATCAAAATCGTATTCGCGGCGCATCGACGTTATCGCAACAAACGGCAAAGAATCTATTTCTTTGGGACGGGCGTAGCTGGATACGTAAAGGGCTGGAAGTGGGATTGACTGCTGGCATTGAGTTGGTCTGGACTAAGCGGCGTATCCTGACGGTTTATCTGAATATTGCCGAGTTTGGTGACGGTATTTTTGGTGTGGAGGCGGCGTCTCGCCATTTCTTCAATAAACCAGCCAGCAAATTGAGTTCATCAGAAGCGGCTTTATTGGCTGCGGTGCTGCCCAATCCGCATCGTTTCAAGGTTAATGCCCCGTCAAATTATGTTATTTCCCGCCAGCAGTGGATTTTGCGCCAGATGCGTCAGTTGGGTGGAAAGGAGTTCTTACAAGAAAACTCCCTTCTTCATTGAAGTTGCAGGGGGTTAGCTGCGCTCTGTCACCCGAATCACTTACTTGAGTAAGCTCATCGGGATTCTTTCACTTGCTGCCTACCTGCAACACCCATGACTTTGGGTATAAGAGTTATTATGAGTTTAAAAAGGGCTTAGATTGCTCTAAGCCCTGAATAAATCTGGTGCTATCTACCTAAACTGGCTGATTTTACGGCCAAATTATTTCACGATAGTAAACGCGGTCGTCACGTGTTTCACACCACTCACTTGGCTGGCTATCTGCGCAGCGGATTGCCCTTCTTGCTGAGTGACCAGCCCCAAGAGGAAGACTTCGCCATTCTCGGTGGTGACTTTCACATTGGAGGATTTAACCGAGTCTGCGGTCAGTAGCTGTGACCGGACTTTGGTGGTGATCCAGGTATCCATTGACGCGGTTGCTAGGTCGACGGGTTTACCCAGACGCATCTCGTTATACACTTCCGTGGCACCATCAACCCCTGCAGCGATTTGCTTGGCGCGGTTAGACAGTTCAGCAGTTGGCGATTGCCCAGTCAGCAAAACTTTCCCTTGATATGCGGTGACCACAAAACGTGTTTGGCTTTTTATCTGCTGATCTTTGCTCAGTGCATTGACGACTCTGGCCTCGAGTGTGCCATCGTCTACCTGAGTGCCAACAGAGCGTGGATCTGTAGCGGATTTAGTGGCGACTGCGGCGCTGCCGACAACGACGGCACCAACACAGCCTTGTAATAGCAGGGCGCTGAATAGCATGGCAAAAATATAACCAACCTTCATTCGTGCTCCTTTAATCGTCCTGATGAGGAAATAGAGTGTTATCAATTAAGTCACACAAGCAATTCACTGTGAGCATGTGTAATTCTTGAACCCGGGCACTACGGTGCGAAGGTATGCGGATTTCGACATCCTGTTGACCTAACAAGCCAGCCAGTTCACCGCCATCGTAGCCAGTCAGGGCGACAATGGTCATATCGCGGGTGACTGCTGCTTCGACCGCTTTAACAATATCACGGCTATTGCCACGAGTGGAAATAGCGAGCAAAACATCGCCCGCATGACCGAGTGCACGTACCTGTTTGGCATAAACTTCATCATGCAAGCGGTCATTGGCAATGGCGGTGAGTACGACATTATCAGCATTCAAAGCAATAGCGGGCAGACTAGGCCGTTCTGTTTCGAAACGGTTTATCATGCTGGCAGCAAAGTGTTGCGCGTTAGCCGCAGAAGTCCCATTACCGCAGCAGAGAATTTTATTGCCGTTGAGCAGTGACTGAACCAATGTCATTGCTGCACGGGATATGGCGTCGGGCAGAGCCTCAGCCGCGGCAATCTGGGTTTGAATACTTTCTGTAAAGCAACCTTTGATTCTATCCAGCACGTTGATTTAACCCACTCAGTAATAACCCGGTATTAAACCGGAGAAAAATCATCAATCCGCATTGAAGGCGTTCGGCAACCATTCTAACTGGCTGCCAGTGATGGCAAAAACATCAAAACGGCACGGTGTTGTGGCAAAACAGGCATCTCGCTGGGCCAGCCAAAGAGCGGCAGCTCGGAGTAACCGTTGCTGCTTGCTATAAGTGACACTGGCGGCAGCACCGCCAAATAGGGCATTGCGCCGAAAGCGAACCTCAACAAACACCCAAGTAGCACCATCGCGCATGATAAGGTCAATTTCACCACTTTGATAGGTGACATTGGCCGCCTGAAATATTAAACCCGCCCGCTCAAGATAATTGCGGGCTTGATTTTCATAGTGTGCGCCAGTGTTCCGTTGGCTCATATTTCCTTCGTCCTTGAAGTTGCAGGGGTGTTAGCTACATTCACTCACCCGAATCACTTACCTGAGTAAGCTCATCGGGATATGTTCATTTGCTGCCTACCTGCAACACCAATGACTTTGGAAATGTCCTTCGTGCTTGAAGTTGCAGGGGATTCACTCACCCTAATCACTTTACGCTGCTGGTACCACCATACCCTGACGATATTGCAGCCAAGGTAATTTACGGGTGATAACACAATCAGCCGATGCAGTTAAATCGCCAGTGGTGCCGCTTACCTGGAAACCAGGAATTTGGCGCATTTCAGCAAAATGATTCGATAATGTCCAAGCATCAATGCCCATGGCGTACAAACGCACCAGTGAATAATCGTTGGCATATTTAGCGGCTGCTTGCTGCATCAGAGCTGGATTTGACCCTGCCATCAATGGAATATCACTAAATTGAACGCCTTCCATCTCCAGACGGTAATCCGGGCCTGCACCGGCTTGATAGCTACGCGAGCTGGCGAACAGCGCCGGTTTGGTGCGGGTGCTGGTGGCCATATCAATCATCGGCTTAATCAGTGTCAGCTCAGCGGGTGTTGCAATGATATACACCGCATCAATGTTACCACCGGCAGAGGTTGAAACGACGGGCGCATCAACCGGAGGAGCTGGAATAGTCAGGCCCGCAATGGTCACGGATGCTGGGGCCGCAGCCGGAGTATTCGAAACCGCCACTGGCTGACCGGTTAAGCGGATACCTGCACCACTGTTGATGGCTTGTTTCAACTCAGCCGTCGAACCGAAGTTTTGCTGCAATACCGTCTGCCCGCCTTGCTTTTGCCACTCTTCAGCAAAAGCCTTGGCGATGCGGTCACCAAAAGCACCGCGCGGTGTCAGCAACAGCGGCATTCTCTTTTCCTGACTCCACAAATGATGCGCAGCATCGCGGGCTTCATCTTCTGGGGACAGAGCGAAGTAACAGATATTTGGGCTGTTGGTACTGACCTCTGGCTGATTCAGCGCCAGAATATTCAGTGTGCTTGGCGTGGCACTCAGTTGCTCGACTTCGGGCTTCAACAGTGGACCAACAACCAAAGTAGCGCCATCCTGCTGGGCTTGAGCCAACAATGCTGCCACCGGTTGGGTGGTAGTGTCGTAGACTTTCACCTGAGCATTG
Organism: Yersinia alsatica; assembly: GCF_902170305.1. Lineage (GTDB taxonomy): Bacteria > Pseudomonadota > Gammaproteobacteria > Enterobacterales > Enterobacteriaceae > Yersinia > Yersinia alsatica. The sequence continues at coordinate 172,878 of NZ_CABHWW010000038.1, forward strand.
CTGGTTGCCACCGGTGCCGCGACAGGGGCAGGTGTTGCCACTGGAGCAACATCTGTCACAGGGGCTGTTGTGCCATCGGCAGCCGTGGTTGCTGTTGCATCTGGCGTTACAGGTGCAGCCGGTGTCACCGGAAGACCATTCTGCGCCGCAATAAAGCCTTGCTGGATAGCATCGGCAAAGACTTGTGCTGGGCCACTCAATGGCAGCAGCAGGGCAATCTTCGCGGTAGAGGCTTGGCTGAAGTTACTGATCTGGGTTAATGCTGTTGGCAGGTTTTTGGCTGCCGGATTTTGCGGATAACGGTTTTGCCAATCTTTAATGCCCGCTTTCAGCAGGTCGGGATCTTGCTTGTTATCCTGATACACATGTAGCAAATCCAGCCAGCCTTGCAGGACATTTTCGTCTGCATTAATCACTATGTTGTTCAATTCTTGTGGGGTGAGCTGGGCGAGAGCTTGCCAAGTGCCATCAATATTATCTTGATGTGCTTTATCTTTCAGCAAGGGTTCTTGAGCAATAAATGCCCGAATCAGCGGTAACGTTGCTTTACCCTGATTGGCGGCAATCTGTGCCTGATAGAAACGAACCTGTTGGTTGGCTGAGAGCTGAGTCGCATCCAGCTTGCTAAGAATATCGGCTGCGGCAGGATTATTTTTCTGTGCCACCAATAACTCAGCAGTCAACAATTGCTGTTCCTGGCGCTGGGTATCGCTCAGATTAGCGGGTAGCGTACCGAGCTGTTCTGCTGCCTGAGGGATTTTCCCTTCACGTAACAGGGCACGAATGGCAAGTAATTGCCAGTCAGCCTTGTTATCATCACCGCTCTGTTGCAACTGTTGCAGATAATAGTCAGAGTTAGCGCTTGCCTCATCCTGTATATTTACAGGTGGCGACGTCTGTGGTGCTCTGCTTGAACAAGCTGCCAGTATCAACGCAGCCAGAACAACAGGGACAAGCCCTGCTTTGGAACGAACGAATGTTGAGGAAAGCATACTGTATCCAGTGATGTTTTTTTCAAGATGCTCAATATTAAATCGGTAATTCGGATGAAACAATGAATCAACCAGATCGAGCAGTGATTTCTGCATCTACGCTTTATGTGGTACCTACCCCAATCGGCAATTTAGGGGATATTACCCACCGGGCGTTAGAGGTACTGAAAGGCGTTGATTTGATTGCGGCAGAAGATACACGTCATACAGGGTTGCTGTTACAACATTTCGCGATCAACGCCCGCCTATTTGCACTTCATGACCATAACGAACAACAAAAAGCCGAACATTTGCTGACAAAACTGCAAGAGGGCCAGAGTATTGCACTGGTTTCAGATGCAGGAACGCCACTAATCAACGATCCGGGCTACCATTTAGTGCGCCGTTGCCGTGAAGCTGGCATCAGAGTAGTGCCATTACCGGGTGCTTGTGCGGCGATTACTGCACTGTCTGCCGCCGGTATTGCCTCAGATCGTTTTTGCTACGAAGGCTTCCTGCCAGCGAAAACCAAAGGACGTAAGGATACTCTGCAAGCGCTGATTGAGGAACCTCGAACACTGATCTTCTACGAATCCACACATCGCTTATTGGAAAGTTTACAGGACATGGTAACCGTACTTGGCCCACAACGCTATGTGGTACTGGCCAGAGAGCTAACCAAAACCTGGGAGTCTATTCACGGCGCACCGGTGGGTGAGTTACTGGCTTGGGTTCAAGAAGAAGAAACCCGCCGCCGCGGTGAAATGGTATTAATTGTCGAAGGGCACAAAGTACAGGCCGATGATGCCTTGCCAGCCGCCGCACTGCGTACTTTAGCATTGTTGCAAAAAGAGTTGCCGCTGAAAAAAGCAGCGGCTCTGGCTGCAGAAATTCATGGTGTGAAAAAGAACGCACTCTATAAGTATGCTTTGGAACAAGACCTCCAAGAGCAGAGCGACGACGAAGAAGAAGAGTAAGCGGCTAACACCTGAGGCCGGATAGCCAGCCTCAGGTGAGTTTATCAGCCACGATGGTGCCAGCCATATTGTGGGTGGTACCAACCCCAATTATGCCCTTCACGATAGCGCCACTCATAACCCGGTCCGGGTCTTGGGTAATGCGGCGCCACATAGACGACTCCCGGTGGGATGATGACATCGGGCTCGATGACCACACCCGGTTCGACCACCATTCTTGGTTCCGCATATCGTGCCGGTTCAACGACACAACCACTTAATAATGCAACAGAAAGGAGAGGGATAATAAAACCAATGGAACGTTTCATGGTGGAACTCCCGAGCAAGAATAAAGCACGCCATTATTTTTGCTCTATTGGCAGTAACTATGTTTAATGCTAGTCAATGAATCTTATCTATGCATATGACTTAAAAGAAAATTATTGTAAATTTATTTACAATAAACTTTACATTCATCAAACTGCATTGAAGTGAAAATCAATAATTTTTCGGGCTAAATATTTGTTGTCGGTGAAAGATGACATTTAACTGTAATGTGACTATAATCCGCCGCGGAGTTGACTAGACAGTCGCCGCTTCGCTGCCGTCCCTTTCGGGGGAGACAGGTGAAGGGGAGGAAAGTCCGGGCTCCATAGGGCAGGGTGCCAGGTAACGCCTGGGAGGCGCAAGCCTACGACAAGTGCAACAGAGAGCAAACCGCCGATGGCCCGCGTAAGTGGGATCAGGTAAGGGTGAAAGGGTGCGGTAAGAGCGCACCGCGCGGCTGGCAACAGTCCGTGGCATGGTAAACTCCACCCGGAGCAAGGCCAAATAGGGGTTCACATGGTACGGCCCGTACTGAACCCGGGTAGGCTGCTTGAGCCAGTGAGCGATTGCTGGCCTAGAGGAATGACTGTCCACGACAGAACCCGGCTTACCGGTCAACTCCACTCCTCTTTAAAAACAACGAGTTGGTGTGTCCCGTCTGTATTTCACGTTAAGTGGGATACATGATGGGATACATCAACTTTTGTTCTCTTCCTTATACGCTCCGCCGCAATGGTATTTTCTACCTCTACTTTCGTTTATCGAATAACCGCTTTTTTAAGTCATCTTTGGCATGCACTGAGATAAAAAGGGCGAGATTTCTCACATCCAGACTGATGTTTTTCATTTCATTGCTGAAACTTGGTAGGATAGAAAATAGCCAGTTACAGACGATTGTGAGAAAAATGAGACAGTTAACACAAAGTGATATCGATGAATATCTACTCGAAGTTCAAACTGAAATCTATGACGAAGCCCGTAGGACTAAATTTGAGGCTAACGCAGTTAGATTCAAAGTTGGGGGCTTAGGCCCCAGCTTCCTCTTAGAACACTTCTAGCGAAAGTCTTTCATTGTGAACTTGTAAACTCCTGCTGCGGTGCCGCCACAAATTTCTCCCGTAGTTCCTAGGGTGAAACTACCAACTTCAGTATCTAAGACAGATGGTTAGTGATATTTGAGAAAGATCGGCGCTAGGTTTTGTACTCTATGGAAACGGCTAAGCGGCACTGAATAGCTATTGAAAATGAAAAGCCACTATGAGTGGCTGTTGTTGAGTGATGAAGAAATTACCCGAAATAGCATTTTTTCAAGCATAACTCTTCGTTGAGAGCATACTTGGTTGCCATACCGGGCATCCAGCCTGATGGTATGCCCTGACAAGCTACATATCCTCTTTTTTCAAATTCATTTATAAAATAAAATCTGAACCCTATCTGAAAAATAATAGACGTAAGAAAGCAGAAGACAATAAATCTAGATACAGGCTTTTGGATGGAATCGGGTGCTTGACGACCTAAAAAAATAGGGGGAATAGAAAGAAAGGTAAGAGGGGTAAGTATAAGAAAACACGTAATTCCATATATGATAAAAGATGAGAAAACGATAATGTCAGGAAATGATAAATACTCATTTATGGTATCTAAAGTCAGATATACACCTCCTACGCTTAAAGGTATAACTAAAAATAGCACACCCAAAAACATAGATACTCTTCTTTTTAATGTGAGTTCGTACATTAAAACCACCTAGTATTAAAGTTACTCAATACTTCTTTGATATAGTTTCTGACTTCATACTCAATAACGTCTTTACCTTTATCAAGCATCTTATCTGCATACATTACCCCCAAATCCCAAATCCCAAATCCCCTGTTCCACCTCGCGAGCTTTTTCTACAAATTCTTGCTGTGCACCTTCAATGCACTTAACAACTTGATCTGTAAAACCAAATTTATCATCTAAATAGTTTAAACCAATTGCAGAAACCAACCCAGCGACAACGACTACAACCAAAGGAACTGCAACGGTAGAAACAACGCCTAGAGCGATTGTCCCAATCCCCCAACTAACAGCCGACGCAATACCTATTTTCACCACATCCGTTGCCAAAGAACCGATAAACTCAGCCAGTGACGTGGCATCATTCAATATAAAATCAAGCGTTCGGTAAGCTGCCGCCACATAGAACGTTAATCGTGCACCACTGATAATAGAGTTTTTCAGCCCATATTTGCCGATACCCAAATCAACTACCTTCGGATTTTTTAATGCAAACACCGGTGCGGTTAATACTTTTCTGATACCCGCATAGCCCGTCAGTTTGATTAATTCAGTGCCTTTATGGTTAATGTAGACCGTGGCTCTAATTCCGAAGTCACCCAATCGAGCGATAATCATCGAGGTGGTGACAACATCCTTTCCATTCACACCGTAATTAACCATTACTTGCCCGACATCGGATTGAGTGGTTTCCACCCAAGCTGTTTTCGCGCCTTTCCAGCCCTATTCATTCTACAAAACCCCGCTTCGGCGGGGTTTTTGCTTTGTAGGGCCAAGAGGCTGCTAATCATTACCGAATAGTCTTTCCAAATGATAGCAATCATTATCTAACGTATAATAATAGCAACGCACTTAGGAATAACCCGACTAACCCAATAAATAAAAGATAGAATTTTATTTTTATCCATCGCGTAAATTGGGAGGGGAGGTTCCTTATAAAGTCGTAATGTTCATCGGGGATATTTCTTACAGGCCAAGAATGTTTTTTAAATGTCAGAATTACATGGAAGTATGTGTCTTTTTGAAAAGTAAACATAAAACCCCCATTTCTATAGGGCAAAATAGTTTCTGGTAAAGAACCGAACCTATCCGAGAACAGCTTGCATAACTTTATATGGCTATTCTTTTTAAGAAATGAATAGAAGAATGAAAAGTATATTAAAATTGCCGATAACACAGCAAATAGCAAAATCAGCTGTTTAATTAATTCTTCACTCATTGCTCAAATACCTTATATACTTCATCGCCAACCGCTTCGCCTAATGCTCCACCTGCCTCACCTCCAGCATAACCCATAGCTCCCCCCACAATTAGGCCACATAGTAGAACCCCTGCGCCCAGTGTTTGTGGCCCTATAGCTAGACTACAGGCCCACATCCCTGCAGCGCCACCACCTATTCCTCCCGCAGTACCTAAAGTGAAATTACCCGCTTCGGTATATTTTTTTCTGGTACATTCGTTTTCTCGCCCTACAGAGCAGGCTTCATTAACTTCATTTATTGAGTGTAGAGCGCTGAATCCAATAGCAGCATATCCTGTGTAGCGCATCGCCTTAATGAGTTTTGCAGAACGTTCAATATGGGTTGTGTAGCCTTCAATATCACCAACACCACTCTTACCCCATTCATGCATTATCGATGATGTTGATAGGCCAAGAGCATTTTTAATTTTGGTATATTCACCTAATTTCAAACTTTTCCCAAGAAATCCATTTTTAATGATTTTATCTAGCTCATTAAATAATTGGCGACGCTCAACAAAGAATTGTTCGCCAATTAATGTTCCTCTCGTTAAGTACTGGTTTTTATAGGTGGAATGAATTTTGTTTAAAATTTCTTCGATTTGTTGAAAATATTTACCGGCAGAGTCTGCGGCTAACCCAATGCCTTTATCAGCAATGCTCGAAAAGTTAGCGATTGTTGCATAATGCTTGTGCATGAAATTGGCTTCATCGTCAGTGAGACTGGATAAAGCGTCATCAACCCGTATTTTAGCTTTCTTTAACGATTCAATTTGGTTGGCATCTTGCTTATCTGGATCAACAACTATAACGATAGAGCCAGTTTTTAGGGGGTGGATACCGTTTAGCTGACTGTACAATTCTTTGCTGCCAGTAGGTGGTTGTCTAAACAGCCAATTCCCATAATCGCCAACCGATGAAGGGAGATGCACTACACAGAAGCCAGCATCTACCGCTTCTCTTTTAGTTTCTGTTACTACAGGTTGGGTCGGCGTTACCTGCTTTTTTGCTACTTGAGCGAACTGTTGTGGCTCAGCAACGGTAGAACGTGCTACTGCGACCGTTTGTGGTTGTCGCTCTATTATTGGATCAACCACCTGCCTCGCCATGCCGATAACAACATGATTTGGGCAGTTGCACATCACACGATCACCCGTTGCTACAAACGGTCGGTCTTCCGCCCAGTCTGACACGGTGCCAATAATTTGAAATGTACCCTTACACACCTCACACCACGCAAGATCGCCGGACTGTGCAACGGCTTTCAGACCTTCGAACCACGTCGATGACGCCGACCGAATCTCTCCGTGAGTCGTTTTGTCACCCAAACAAGCTAGCGAACGAGCCATAAACATCCCTTATTTATCCATTTGCCAATATCAATTTGGCAATCTGCCCAAAAGGTAAGGGATAATGATGGATCAGGCAAATAAAAACTGAAATTGTGTTTTATGTGTAGGAAGTGAAATAGGGCAGACAATAGGCCTCCCCCAGCAAGTGAGATACATCGTCGGGCTGCGCTAAGACAATTAGCCTGCTATGATGGGATACAAACCGAGATACACACTAACCTTTAACTACGTGTAAATGCAGCAGGAAACGGTCTTTCATTTGACTAGTTGCCTTACCGGTCAACTCCACTCATTCCATAAAAACCCCGCTTCGGCGGGGTTTTTGCTTTGTAGAATAAGCACGAGAGAATTATTGTTATCTCATTAATTAGAATTATCGCCCCATTTTAAAGATATTTCATACGCTCATGTATGAATTTTAATTTGTCCTCGTATGAATAATCTTAAATTTCATTCCATATTATTTAAAATAAAGCATATCTAATATTAATTATCTTCAATTTTTTGAAAGAAAATCATTTTAAAACATAATTTTGTATTTTCTCATCACCATTAATCGAACGGAATAGTCATTTATCATTAAAAACATTTTTATATTTTTTTAAATTATCGAAATGTATAGTGCTAGCAATAAGGAAAAATCTCTATTTAATTTAAATTCACGTATAGCTAATTTAATCTTATGTCAACGAAGTGTCTATATTTGTCAGTGAATACTTAACTCTATCTGTTTTGTTACAAGCAAATAACAGATTAATAAATATAACTAACCAAACAAAACTATTAAGTTCTACAAATAATAATAATTAGTCTTTTTTGTTAAGAAGTGGTTAATTTAATCAAATTCTGTATTTCTATATCAGAGCAGTCGATTTTAAATAAAAAAATAACTTTTGATTATTTATCACAACATTTAACTTCACCTAGGATTACAATTTTGAGCAATATTATGCCTTCCCGTCGTATGACAACCATTACATGGTTAACAGTTATATTTCAGTGTTTATTTCCACTGAGTATGGCAGTTAACCCGGTTGTTGCTGCTCAGAAAACAGCAACACCACCGCAATCATTCCCACCTTCTGAGGACAATGGGAAAATGTTGGCTGAGCAAGCCAAAATGGCTGGTTCATTGCTGAGTAGCGGCAATGCCGGTAATAGTGCCACAGGTCTGGTACGTTCAAAGGTTATTGGAGAGGCGAATACTTCAGCTCAGCAATGGCTCAATCAGTTTGGTACTGCCCGCGTACAATTAAATCTGGATTCCAATAGCAGCCTCAATGGTAGTGCACTTGATTTGCTGGTTCCTCTTTATGATGACAATAAGAATTTATTATTTACTCAATTAGGAGCCCGCCATCAGGATAAACGGCATACCGCTAATGTGGGGGTAGGTGTTCGTACCATTCAAGGTAATTGGATGTTTGGCGGAAACACCTTCTTTGATAATGATCTGACCGGCCATAATCGGCGTATTGGTGTTGGGGCTGAAATAGCAACCGACTTCCTGAAGTTATCGGCAAACAGCTATTTTGGTATTACTGATTGGCATCAATCTCGAGACTTTGCCGATTATAACGAGCGCCCTGCTAATGGATATGACATCCGGGCTGAAGCTTATTTGCCAGCATATCCGCAATTGGGTAGCAAACTGATGTTTGAGCAATATAAAGGGGATGATGTTGCTCTGTTTGGTAAAGACAATCGGCAAAAGAATCCACATGCAATCACTGCCGGTTTGAATTACACCCCTATTCCATTGTTGACTGTCGGCGCTGAACATCGGGCAGGTAAAGGGAGTAATAATGATTCCAGTATTAACTTCCAACTGAATTATCGTCTGGGAGAGTCTTGGCAGTCTCATATTGATCCTAATGCAGTCGCCGCATCTCGCATGCTGGCGGGGAGCCGATATGATTTAGTTGAACGTAATAATAATATTGTGTTGGATTACCAAAAACAGCAGTTGCTGAACTTGAGTCTGCCACCGCAATTGGCTGGCCCCGAAGGCCATGTCACGCCACTGACCGCACAAGTCACCGCAAAGTATGGTATCAGCCGAATTGACTGGGATACTGCCGCATTGACTGCTGCTGGGGGCGTGGTGACACAAACATCATTAACCACGGTTGCGGTGACTTTCCCTCCTTACCAAGTCGGCGGAAATAATAGCCATGTCATCAGCGCCGTCGCTCGTGATACTCAGGGCAATATCTCCAACCGGGCAGTGACCACCATTGATGTGGCTGGCATGGTCAATAACACCGCAACAGTGGCGATAACACTGTTGGATGACAATGCCTTGGCGGATGGGCTGGCTAACAACCGGGTACAAGTAAAAGTCACCTCGGCCAATGGGGGAGGCGTAGCGAATCAAGTGGTGAATTTTGTTGCCAGCAATGGCGCCAGCATTACCCCTTCTGCCACCACCAATGCGCAAGGGATTGCCACAGCGACTTTAACCAACCTGACCGCAGGGATTAGCTCAGTAACGTCAACTGTGAATGGCAATAGCCACAGTATCGATACTAACTTTGTGGCTAATAGCGGCAGTGCAGTGATTATCGCGGCGAATATGTCGGTGACAACAGACAATGCTGTCGCTAATGGTACAGCCACGAATGCTGTACAAGCTACTGTGACTGACAGCAATAACAACCTGCTGGCGGATGAAGTGGTGACATTCACTGCCACCAATGGTGCGTTAGTCACTACGGTGATTGGCACCACGGGAGCGGACGGTATTGCTACTGCAATGTTGACCAATACTGCGGCAGGAACATCGGCGGTAACGGCTACGCTGAGTAACAGTGCTAATCAAACAGTGAATACCAACTTTGTCGCTGATAGTAGCAATGCGACTATTTCCTCAGCGAATATGACAGTCACCACCAACAATGCTACCGCCAATGGTGTTGCTACCAATGCTGTACGCGCGATTGTGACTGACAGTTATAACAACCGCTTGGCGGATGAAGTCGTCACATTCACGGCGACTAATGGTGCGTTGGTTACCACGGTGATTGGCACCACGGGCGCGGACGGTATTGCTACCGCAACATTGACCAACACCGTGGCGGGAACCTCGTCGGTGACGGCGAAACTGAGTAACAATGCCTCTCGCTCAGTCAACACTACCTTTGTGGCTCAGGTGGCCGCGGTATTGGCTATCGCCGTAGACCAATCTACCACCAAGATTGGCGAGACTATCCAAACGACGGTCACAGCCAGAGATGCCGGTGGGGAGCTTCTCCCTGGGGTGGATGTCTCATTCACCATCGGCAATGTGATCAACCGCCAAGGTAATACTGCAAACAGTGGCACCCTGCAATTTAACGGTACGAATATCACGGCGGCGCGGAAATTCACCACAGGTGCCGATGGTACGGTAACCATTCCAGTGACGGACCCTTCAGGTACTGGTGTTCAGCGAACTATCACTGCAGTATCAGGTACTGCGACGGCTTCTACTGATGTGATTTACACGGTGGTCACCAGCCCGGATACGACGCAGGCCAATATGTGGGGCCATATGGCAGAAACCATCACTGTTGGCGGGAAAACCTTTAAGCGCCCAAGCCTTCATGTAGAAATTGCGGGCGATTTTACTCAAACCATGAGCAATGAAGTGTGGGGAACTTTTGATTATGCTTCAGCCATTGGGCGGGTTTGTGGCAGCCAGGCAAACTTGCCAGTCCGTGCTGATTTAGTTGCGCTTTACAATGCCTACCCATCAAACCAAATCAAGTCTATTTTTGGTTGGCAGACAAGCGGTGCCTACATTTCATCAACAGTATATGGTGCGACCAGCCACTCCAGCATATGGCTGGTTAATGGTAATGGCACTTCTACTGATGACTCAAATAAGAATGACTGGGTAACTTGCCTGCAGTAGATATTTGATGGTCATAACCGGCTGGGCGAATAAAACATATCATTCGTTCAGCCGGATTTAACCTTGTCTGTACCCCATCCTGTAGCTTGCCATCTTATGAATTGCTTCATTCACGCTGAAAACGTAAGGCTTCAATAAGCAGCGAGAATGCGGTGGTATGCTGTCTGCGGCTGGGGTAATAAAGGTAATAACCTGGAAATGGTTCACACCATTCAGTCAAAACTCTAACCAAACTGCCGTTGGCAATTTCAGCACTTACTGAATCCTCTGGTACGAATATCAAACCAAAGCCAATGGTCGCGGCATCAATACGTTGGCGTAAGCTGTTGAACGTTAACTGGCCATCAACTCGAACTTTTAGCTGACGCCCCTCTTTTTCAAACTCCCAAGCATAAAGGCCGCCCATAGTGGGCAAGCGCATATTGATGCAGCGATGGTTTTGTAAATCAGCGGGGGTGGTGGGCACACCATATTTAGCCAAATAAGAGGGCGAGCCAACCGTCGCCATACTCATATCCGGCCCGATTCGCACTGCGACCATATCCTTGGCAACCTGTTCTCCCAAGCGGATCCCCGCATCAAAGCGGCCTGCGACAATGTCGGTTAAGGCGTTATCAACGGTAATTTCTACATTGATATCGGGGTACTCGGCAAGGAATGACTTCAGTACCGGCCAGAGCACGGAATCAACCGCATGTTCGCCGGCGGTAATACGGATGTTCCCTGCGGGGCGATCGCGCATTTCGCTCAGTGCATCTAGCTCATGTTCAATCTCAGCAAAACGTGGCTCAAGGCTATTTGCCAGCCTTTCACCTGCTTGCGTTGGTGCAACACTGCGGGTGGTGCGAGTTAATAAACGCAGTTCAAGACGCTCTTCCAACCCGCGAATAGAGTGGCTTAATGCTGATTGAGAAACCCCCAATTTGGCCGCAGCTTTGGTAAAACTACGTTCTCTGGCAACCATAAGGAATGAAATTAAATCATTAAAGTTCTCTTTTAACATCAGGATTCCTGGCGGTGTAGCGGCGATTAACATCAAGTTTAGCTTAATTTATGAATTAAATTCATATACTCATGCGTATTTATCCATCTAATCCTCGGCTGAAGTATTTGCTACTTTCTCTGTAATCGATATTCAGTTAATGAATGTCATGTAGTGACAGACAGGAGTAGAGCAATGCAAAAACGTACACTCGGTCGCAGCAATCTGACGGTGTCAGCAATTGGTTTAGGGTGCATGGGCATGAGCTTTGGTTATGGCCCGGCAGCAGATAAGCAGGAGATGATTTCACTGCTGCATAAAGCGGTGGATCTGGGGGTGACATTCTTTGATACCGCTGAGGTTTACGGGCCTTATACCAATGAAGAACTGCTCGGCGAGGCGCTGGCACCGCTACGCGATAAAGTGGTGATTGCCACCAAATTTGGCTTTCAGGCCGATCCAAACGGCGGGCCAAAATGGGTAGGTTTAAACAGCCGGCCTGAGCATATCAAAAAGGTGGCGGAAGCTTCACTTAAGCGCCTGAAAACAGAGGTCATTGATCTGTTTTATCAGCATCGGGTTGATCCGAATGTGCCTATCGAAGACGTGGCCGGGGCAGTACAGGACTTAATTAAAGAAGGCAAAGTTAAGCACTTTGGGCTGTCCGAAGCCGGGGCTGCGACTATTCGTCGTGCTCATGCTATTCAGCCAGTAACTGCGTTACAGAGTGAATATTCACTATGGTGGCGCAAACCTGAGCAGGAAATTATTCCTACGCTAGAAGAGTTGGGGATTGGATTGGTGCCTTACAGCCCTCTGGGAAAAGGCTATCTGACCGGCCAATTCAATGAAACCACTCAGTTTGCCAGTGATGATTTTCGCCGTTCATTGCCACGATTCACTCCCGAGGCATTAAAGGCCAATCAGCTGTTGATTACCTTGATTCAGGATGTGGCGCAGCAGAAAGGCGCGACACCGGCGCAAATAGCGCTGGCTTGGTTATTGGCGAAGAAACCGTGGATCGTGCCGATCCCGGGCACTCGTAAACAGGATCGACTGGAAGAGAATATTGCTGCGGCCAATGTTGAGTTGACGGCGGCGGATCTGCAAGAAATGGATAATGCGGCAGCCAAAGTGAAATTAACGGGCGAGCGCTACCCTGAAGCACTGGAAAAACTCACCGGGCTTTGATCTCTCTTTGCCCTATCAGATACCGTCACCAGATGGCGGTATCTGATGTTTGCTTATTTGGCTATCAGCAAAAAATCCCTTGTTGCTGGATTAATGAATTTTACTCATAGCTCCTTGCACATTTTGCTATCTAGTCCTCCCCATTGATTAGCGGTAATTTTTTCCCATCGCAACTAAGCCGAGACTTATCGGGAGGGGAAAACCATGAAATGTTTAGCCACTACGGCACTTTCTTTATCGATGGCAATTTCTGGCGCGGCAATGGCAGAACCGGAGGATGTTCGGACTAGCAAAGCCGCTAGCACAGAGGCGCTGAGCCGAGTTTCTCCGGCTTTGGCTAATTATCAGCGCCAAAAGTTACAAGCGGATCTCTGGCAACGGCCAGCACTCTCACCACGCGATCGCAGCATGATTACCGTCGCGGCCATCATTGCCCGTAATCAGACGGCATTAATGACCGAGCAATTCAATCTGGCATTGGATAACGGCGTTAAGGCCAGTGAGTTGTCGGAAATCATTACACATCTGGCGTTTTATTCCGGTTGGGGGAATGCCATGTCAGCCGTGGCCGCGGCTCAGGATATCTTCCAACAGCGGGGTATTACGGCGGCCTCTTTGCCGACGGCGCAACCTGAGTTGCTGCCACTCAATCAAACGGCCGAGCAGTTGCGCCTCAATGCGGTGGAGCAGTCGGTAGGGAGTCAACAGTTCCCTGGGCTGGTGGCGTATACCACCGATGTACTGTTCCGTGATCTCTGGTTGCGCCCGGCACTGGCACCACGGGATCGTAGCCTAATCACTGTCAGTGCGCTGATTGCCGCAGGGCAGGTGGCACAAGTGACTTTCCACCTGAATAAAGCGATGGACAATGGTTTAACCCAAGAGCAGGCCGCCGAGGTGGTGACTCATCTGGCTTTTTATGTGGGCTGGCCTAATGCCATGTCTGCGGTACCCATGGTTAAAGCCGTTTTTGCCCAGCGAAATACTGATACTCCGGCCAAATCCTAGCTAAGGAATCACGATGAAATTACTCGCAGCGTCTACAGTTATCTTGTCCATGTTGAGTCCGACGGCTTGCGCCGACGTGGAGGAAAAAATGAACATTACCCAAAGTGGTTCCCAACCTTCCCGACCAGGCCCAGAAAATTACTTTACCGGTCAGGTGCGTATTGATGCGCCTTTCCAGGCGACACCTCCTGCTCGTGTCGGGGGCGCGACGGTGACATTTGAGCCCGGCGCTCGTACCGCCTGGCACACACACCCATTGGGGCAGACCTTGATTATCACCCAAGGACGCGGCTGGATTCAGGAGTGGGGCAAAGAGATTAAAGAGATGAATCAGGGCGATATCGTCTGGATCCCTGAGGGGGTTAAGCACTGGCACGGTGCGACACCGGATACCGCGATGACTCACATTGCTATCGCCGAATCGCTCAACGGCAGCCCGGTTGAGTGGCTGGAAAAAGTCAGCGATGAGCAGTATCAGAAGTAAAATATTGGAGGAGTTATGACTCAAGGCATTGAAAATAAAGTGGTAGTTATCGCCGGGGCCAGCAGTGGCCTTGGCGAGGCTCTGGCACGCCGTTTGACAAAGGATGGCGCAAAAGTGGTACTGGGTGCTCGCCGCCTTGACCGGCTAGAAAAACTGGCCGAAGAGTTATCACTGAATAAATCCGCGGTTGTCAAAACGGATGTGACTCATCCCGAGCAAGTTCAGGCGCTGGTGGATACGGCCGTCAGATTGTATGGCCGAATTGACGTGATGGTGAACAATGCGGGATTGATGCCACACTCGTTACTGGAGCGCTGCAAGATTAGCGACTGGAATGCCATGATTGACGTGAACCTCAAAGGGGTTCTTTATGGTATCGCTGCCGCACTTCCTTATATGAAAGATCAGAAAAGTGGGCATATTATCAATACGTCCTCGGTGGCGGGCCATAAAGTCAGGCCGGGCAGTGCCGTGTATGCGGCGACCAAAACTGCGGTTCGTGTGATTTCCGAAGGATTGCGTCAGGAAGTGAAGCCCTACAATATTCGTACGACGATTATTTCTCCCGGAGCCGTCAGTAGCGAGTTGGTCAATAGCATTACTGAAACCGATGTTGCCGCCGGTATTAAACAGTTTTATGACGAAGTCGCCATTTCTGCTGATGCTTTTGCCAGTGTGGTGGCTTTTGCCATCAGTCAGCCGGAGGATGTGGATATCAATGAAGTTTTATTCCGTCCGACTAAACAAGAGCTCTGAAGTTGCAGTAAGTTACCCTCTCTATTCTTGAATATTCAATCTGGCCGTTATGATTTATTGGGTTTAATGTCCTAATACCGGAGATACAACATGACAATCAAAGTTCTCGGTTATGCAGCCAAGTCAGCACAAGCTCCCCTCGCGCCACTCGAATTTACCCGCCGTGAACCGCGCCCGGATGATGTGGTGATGGAGGTGCTCTATTGCGGTGTTTGCCATTCTGACTTGCATCAGGCGCGAAATGATTGGGGATTCAGCACTTATCCGCTGGTTCCCGGCCATGAAGTGGTGGGTCGAGTCACGGCGGTTGGCAAAGATGTCACAAAATTCAAAGTGGGTGATTTTGCCGGGATTGGCTGCATGGTGGATTCTTGCCGCGTGTGCCAACCCTGTCAAAAGGGTTTGGAGCAGTATTGCGAAGAAGGCAATGTGCAAACCTACAATGGTGTTGACCGCCATGACCATACGCCAACCTTTGGGGGCTATTCGCAAGCGATTGTAGCATCACAAGATTTTGTGCTGAAAATGCCGGCTGGATTGGATCTCAAAGCTGCCGCGCCGCTGCTGTGTGCGGGTATCACCACTTGGTCACCGCTGCGCCACTGGAAAGTGGGCAAGGGGAGTAAAGTCGCGGTGGTAGGGCTGGGTGGCTTGGGCCATATGGCATTGAAACTGGCCAATGCGCTGGGGGCGGAAGTCACGCTGTTTACCCGTTCACCCAGTAAAGAAGCTGATGCCCGCCGTTTAGGGGCTCATCACATTGTGTTGTCCACCGAAAGTGCGCAAATGGCGGCAGTAAAAGGGCAGTTCGATTTGATTATCGATACCGTGCCTTATGTGCATGATATTAACCCGTATATGCCGACCTTGAATGTGGATGGCACGCTGGTGTTTGTTGGTTATCTTGGGGATCTTAGCCCGATGATCAATACCATGCCATTGATTCTGGCGCGGCGTTCGGTGGCGGGTTCCTGCATCGGCGGTATTGCTGAAACCCAGGAAATGCTAGATTTTTGCGCTAAACACGGCATTGCTTCAGATATCGAAATGATTAATATTCAGGATATTGAAAAGGCTTATGAGCGGATGCTGAAAAGCGATGTGAAATACCGCTTTGTCATTGATATGGCGTCACTGAAATAGTTAAAAATTAATATTAATCAGGGAGATAAAAAATATTTTATACTCCCTGAGTTTTATCAAGCTGGCAAATCAATCAGTAATGCTCGTAGTGGAGTTTCTGCTTTAATCACTAAATGCCGCTCTTCTTGCACAAAAGCGCCATCGCCGCATGTCAGGCTCTGGGTGTTGCTGTCCTGTGGGCCTTCCACTGCGACAGTCCCGTGAATCGATTGCAGATAAGCCCTTGGGCCATGCAAATCAATCGTATATTGCTCGCCCGCCGCTAAATCCAGATGATGTATCCACACTTGCTGGCGCAGCTTCAAGCTGCCCTGTTCACCGTCAGGGGACGCCAATAATCTTAATGGCTGGCTGCACAGTGACATGCGCTGGGCAGGTTGACTCTCCTGTTCAGGGCATGCATTGAGCCATAGCTGAATACGAGTTAACGGCTTGTCGGTACTCAGATTATGCTCGCTATAGCTGACGCCAGATTGTGTTGAAAATAACAACACATCGCCAGTTTTGCCGCGCACATGGTTACCCAGGCTGTCTCGATACTCCGCTTCACCTTGTAAAATCAGGTTCAGGATATCAACCCGTGGGTAGGTGCGTGGCTGGAATGATGCACCGGGGGCCAGTACTTCCTGATTTAAAACGCGCAGCGAAGCATAACCTAATAATTTCGGGTCAAAATAGTGGCCGAATGAAAAAGTATAACGCGCCTGAAGCCAACCAAAGTCAGCTTGCCCGCACTGTTTTGCTGTTCTGCATGTGATCATGACAATGGCCTCCTGCGGCTTGAAGTATGACGAGCATAATGTGTAAACAAATGGTAAGCGTCTGGACGTCAGATTGTTAGCCAGTTAATCTGGTCGCCATATTCAAATTTCCTGATTGAGAACATGATGGGTAAAGATCGGGCGCTAACGTTAGAAGCATTGAGAGTGATGGATGCCATCGACCGCCGTGGTAGTTTTGCTGCGGCTGCCGATGAATTGGGGCGGGTACCCTCGGCATTGAGTTACACCATGCAAAAGCTTGAAGAAGAGCTGGACGTGGTGCTATTCGATCGTTCCGGGCACCGGACCAAGTTTACCAATGTCGGCCGCATGTTATTGGATCGCGGGCGAGTGCTGCTGGAGGCCGCAGATAAGCTGACCACCGATGCCGAGGCTCTGGCCCGTGGTTGGGAAACCCATATCACCATCGTCAGTGAAGCATTGTCCCCGGCCTGGAAGCTATTCCCTCTGGTTGACAAGCTGGCGTTGAAAGCCAATACGCAGGTTTCTATTTTTACTGAAGTTTTGGCTGGAGCGTGGGAACGGCTGGAGCAGGGGCGGGCGGATATCGTGATTGCGCCAGATATGCATTTTCGCGCCTCATCGGAGATTAACAGCCGCAAACTGTACAAAGTCACCAGTGTTTATGTTGCCAGCCCAGACCATCCCATTCACTTGGAACCAGAGCCTCTTTCGGAGCTAACCCGCGTGAAATACCGCGGTGTGGCTGTTGCCGATACCGCCCGGGAGCGGCCAGTATTAACGGTGCAATTATTGGATAAACAGCAGCGGTTAACTGTCAGCACTATTGAAGATAAGCGGCGGGCGCTCTTAGCCGGTTTAGGTGTAGCGACGATGCCTTATGAGATGGTCGAAAAAGACATTGAAGCTGGGCGTTTGCGGGTTGTTGGGCCGGAATACAGTCGCGAAGCCGATATTATCATGGCGTGGCGTCGCGACAGTATGGGAGAGGCGAAGTCGTGGTGTCTGCGCGAAATCCCTAAGTTATTTGCCAATATGAATAAGTGATCGGCTACTGCGCCTTAGTTCGGCATCTAATTAAGCAAAGCGGATATCTCTACCATGTGGCTCCAGCAGGTCTTGCTGTGGGCCGATGGAGATAATCCCATAAGGATTAATTGTGCCGTGACTGCGGTAGTAATGGTTGCGGATATGAGCAAAATCCACCGTCGCGGCAATGCCCGGCATCTGATAAATATCCCGTAAAAAGCCATATAAATTGAGATAGTCGCTGATACGGCGCTTATCACACTTGAAATGCGTCACATATACCGGGTCAAAACGTACCAGTGTGGTCCATAAGCGCAAGTCAGCTTCTGTTAGTTGGTCGCCGGTCAGATAGCGCTGCTTAGCTAGAATCTGTTCCAGATTATCTAAGGCATCAAACAAGATGGTGACGGCTTCGTCGTAGGCTGCTTGCGTGGTCGCAAAACCGGCTTTATACACGCCATTATTGACCTGATCGTAAACCCACCCATTGATATCATCAATTTCATGGCGCAATGCGGGAGGATAATAATCGCCAGCTTTGGCCCCCACAGCATCAAAAGCGCTATTGAACATGCGAATAATATCGGCTGACTCATTGCTTACAACAGTTTGCTGCTGTTTATCCCATAACACCGGAACCGTCACGCGCCCGCTATAGTGAGGGTCGGCACGGAGATAGAGCTGATAAAGGTAATCGAGTTGATAGAGTGAATCGCCAGTGGCTGCTGGGAAATCATGACCGAACGTCCAGCCATTTTCCAACATCAGTGGATGCACCACCGAAACTGAGATAAGTGATTCCAGCCCTTTCAGAGTGCGCATAAGCAAAGTGCGGTGCGCCCACGGGCAGGCCAGAGAAACATATAAATGGTAACGATGGGCTTCGGCTTTAAAGCCCGCTTTGCCCTGTGGGCCAGCTTGACCATCAGCAGTTACCCAGTTGCGAAACTGTGAGGTGCTGCGCTTGAAATGACCCCCGGTAGATTTTGTGTCGTACCAAGTGTCTTTCCAGATGCCGTCAACAAGTTGCCCCATACAATCCCCTTCGTACTTGAAGTTGCAGCATTGATAGCTGCTCTCACTAGCCCGAATCACTGACCTGAGTCAGCTCATCGGGTTTTTCTCATTTGCTGCCTAGCTGCAATTCCAATGGCTTTGGGTATTTATAGTCGATATAAAAGGACTTACCACTTTTTACCCAGTAGACGGTCGATACTGAAACCGCCTGGGCCGGCGACAGCCAGTACAATAAAACCGCCAGCGATGGTCAGGTTTTTCATGAACATCAGTTGGTTAACGCCATCCGCAAAGTTAGTGTGGAAGATCAAGGCGGTCAAAATGGTGAAACCGGCAGTGAACAGCGCGGTAGTCCGGGTCAGGAAACCAAACAAAATTGCTAAACCGCCGCCAAATTCCAACAAAATAGTCAGTGGCAGGAAGAAGCCCGGGACACCCATTGTTTGCATATATTGTTGGGTACCGGCATAGGCATCACCCATTTTGCCGTAACCGGCAACAATAAACAGAATTGGCATCAGAATGCGTGCTACCAACAGGCCAGTATCTTGTAATTTGTTCATCGACGACTTCTCCAAAAAGTTGTTTGTATTAATGCCTGGCATCTGCGGGCGTTAATAGATAATAAAAATATCTGTATGTGGTTGTCTGTGGAGGTTTTTTCCACAAACGCCCTGAGTTGATGGGAGAATGTTAGTCGAGAAGTTGAGAAGTTGTTAGCAAGTAAAACTGTCGTTTTCCATCAAAAAAACTGAAATGACAGAAAATAAAAGCCTGCTTATAGCGGGAACCCGCAGAGAGCAGGCTGAGTGAAATTCTGCTGGTATTAAATATCAGTGTATAGCGGCGACCGGAACAGTCTTGGTGGGCATTAACGTAGTAAAAAAGTGCTTCTAAACAATCGGATAGTGCCCCATATACTGACAGCTCTACGTGACCAGCGGACTAACTTACTGGGGTGACGGATGCCATACAGCGCTACTATGCTCGAGCCAACCATCAAATATTTTCGCATACCGACGATTTTCGCCCAGCCACGATCATAAGGTGCGGTGACTTCAAGCCAATGCGCGGCGCTGTTAGCGAGATCCAGACGTTGCTGCTGGATCTCCTGTAACAATGCGGCTTTCTCCTGTGCTAATTGACGGCGGCTCAACGCTCTTTCTCCAATAATTCGCGGTCTATTTCCAGTTGCTTACGGGTAGAACCCAGCAAAGTGGAGCGGCGCGCTTTGGCGAGTGTCCAGATGAAACCAATTATCGCCAGTATTAATAGCACTGCCGTTGTCGATCCCAATGCCATTAAACGATAGGCAGGATCAATCGCCCATATCATTAATACTAACAGGCTCATTAAACCGAAAGCAGTGAGTAGCAGAGTAATCCCTGCCATCATCAGCAACTGAATCAGGGTTGCTTTTTCTTCTTCCAGTTCAATCGCGGCCAGACGGACACGGGTTTCAACCATGCCAACGACAATGGTGGCGATGCGCTGAACAGTATCGAGGACCCCTTTGCCGGGGCCCTGAGTTTGAGGAAGTTCAGCCATAATCAGCGGCGAGACAACAGAACGCCTAGCACCACGCCAACTGCGGCACCGATACCCACGCCATGCCACGGATTGTCATGGACATAATTGTCGGCTTTATCAGCAATTTCTTTGGTTTGGGCAGCGATTCTATCGCTAGTTTCACTCAGACGCTCGCGGGTGTCTTTCAACGCGCTTTCTGCCTTAGCCCGCAGCTTATCGAGCTCAGCTTTCGGCTTATCGGTCGAAGATTGCAATACTTCTTCCAAAGTATCCGCCAGGGACTTAAGTTCGGCGCGTAAATGTTCAGAGGTTTTATCTTGTGGCATGTAATAGCTCCTTAACATAGCTGAGGTGAATACCTAATCTAGTGAATTTCTCTGGTAGTTGATAGGTTAATAATCCTAATAAATTCCAAATAATTCACTGTTTGTGTATTTAACTGTATTTAAATATGGAGTCGCTACTTTTGCGCCTGAGCTTGTTTTAGCTCAGCTTGTGCTTGCGTTAATTTCTTCTGTTGCTTGGCAATTTTGTCAGCATCACCTTTTTGCTGAGCCTCTTTTAGCTCTTGTTTCCGCTCAGTGACTTTGCGCTGCTTTTCTTTGATTTTTTCCTGCCGCTCAGCTTTCAGGCTTTCAACAGTGCAATTATTTTTCACTTCTTTCAAGGCTGTTTCAAGACCTGCGGCGCGGCGGGTGTTGCCATGTTGTTTGGCATAATCAATCTGCTGTTGGATTTCTTTGGCTTTGGTGTCGCATTCATTCGTCTGGGCAACACTACCAAACGCGATAACAGGTAACACCAACAGGAGAAAGGCCCGTAGCGAAAAAACGGTACGTAACAACATAGTATTGCTTCCTTTTACAGCAAGAATCAGGGTGAAATAGGCTGCCGTGAATGACTAAGCATAGCGCTGAATGATGTGATACCCAAGTTTACTACGGGATTTTTTATAGATTAATCATATATCAGCAGAATAAAAGGGTAATAAAGAAAGGATGAATGCGGGAAGTTAACTCCCCGCAATGGAAATTACCCTACGTTTTGTAGGTTATTTCTGAACGCCGGCAATAAGCGCTGACGTTTTTTTGACTCGCTCGAGACAATAACATAGCCACTTGGCAGGATATCCTGCAAAACTTCAATGGCTTCTGTTTGTTGCTCCGGAGACTCCAGGCTCACCACCAGACTGTTATTCTCTGGGGTGATGCTTTTGATGCGAATCCCACGTTGGTCGAGATGTTGATAGAGATAAAACCCATCGGGTAAAGACAGCCCCTGCTGATTAGGTCGAATTTTCAGGGCACTTTCTGTGCGCATGATGATCGGCGTAAACAACAGCGCTGCCAGCAACAAAACCGTAACTGGCAGAATAAGATAGTGCCAGACCGGGCGGCCAAAACGGCCCCTGAGGTTGATCACTCTGGCTTACCTTTGTTTTTGTCTTCAACCGGGGCTGCGTTTTTCTTGCGCCAAAGCACATATAAAGAACCAAACAGGCCGATCACCAAGAGTGCCAAAGGCAGCAACATTAAGACGAACATGACTTCATCTTCGTATTTCAGGAATACTGGGGTCTTACCAAAGGCAAAGCCCATGGTGGTCAGGATCAAGACCCACAGCAGGCCACTCATCCAGTTGAAGAATTGAAAACGGGCATTGCTCAGGCCGGAAAGCCCAGCAATTGTTGGTAACAAGGTGCGCACGAATGCCAGGAAACGGCCAACTAACAACGCGGATAACCCGTGGCGATGGAACAGGTTATGGGCGCGTTGATGGTAATGAGCTGGCAGATGGGATAGCCACCCCTGCACGATTTTTGTATTCCCCAGCCATCGCCCCTGAATATAACTGACCCAGCACCCAAGACTGGCTGCGGTGGTTAATACCACCAGTGTTATCGGGAAACTCATGGCACCTTTTGCAATCAGCACGCCAACTAAAATCAGCAAGCTATCGCCAGGTAAAAAGGCTGCTGGAAGCAAGCCATTTTCCAGAAAAAGTATCACAAACAGCAGGATGTAAATGGCCCAGACCAGAGATGGGTTCGCCAGCGTCTCATAGTCTTGTGCCCATAAAGCATGTAAGAGTTCTTTCATGATATCCATCTGGTATTCCTAAAACGTCATTGTTTGTTGTATGCATCGTTATGGATATAAACACGATTATAACGGTATCTGATGGTTTTTCGTGTTTAAGCGATGGTTTTGATAAAGGTACCAACAGGCACGTAGAACAAACCAATTCGCTGATATCTAGCAGTAAATTTACTTCTTGTTGCGTGACTTCAGCAATGACTCAACCAAGAAGTTCTCATGCCAAACGGTGGTAGGTAAGCATCCCGCTATATTGAGTATTACTCTCTTTCCAGCCACCCACACGATTTTGCTGTGCCGATACATGGAATATCCAGTTGGAGTACTTCAGCAGTGGCAATGATTGCCGCGGCTGTTTGTAGATTTCATCCGCCCTGCTACTGCGAGACATTGCCAGATGGGGGTTACCAAGCCAGTTGTTATTGGCGAGGGAAGGATTAGCAGAACCGCTAAAGTTTGTCGCACCCAGTCGGTTTTTTATGGCGGTCTTTTTGACGGGGACACCCATCAGACGCAATTGCGAATAGAGGCTTTTCTTTTGTAGATGCAGGTATGACGAAAACCCATTTACGGATGACGATGTGTGGCTGGAATAGTGGCAGTCAAGCGCAGATAAGGTTACGGGTGAATGCGTAGGCGATAGCAGGCTGCCGGAAACGGAACCGACCCAGCACGACACTGCAATAAACAGAGCAAACAACCAGCGCATGTATTTGCGTTTCGCTCCCCAAGCATACAAATAAAAAAGTGCTGCCACTTTAGCAAAATAGCGAGATATGAAACAGGGAAATATAGCGGCTAATTGAGTGTTTTTTAAGCGGTAGTTTAAAAAAAGGCCTAATGCTGACATTTGCTGACAGAAGCCAACATTTACTGACCACAACGCGGCATAAATTTGCAGGGAAGAGAAAGAATAGTGCTGGTTTCTCTCCCCTGTGAACTACCGCAGTAGAGGGTAAGTATCGGCCTTGCTGTTGTCGTCCGCTTGCTGTTTGTTTGTCGCGCTAAGTTCTTTAGGGATATCGAGATTAACAACCGGATTTTCTGTGAATAGATAGCGGTCCACATTAAACTCAAAATCATCTGTAGTGGCACGGAACAGCATCTGTTTGGTATTTTCCAGATGTTGCCACATAGCCAGTTTACTGGCATAGGGATCTTTACGCATCAGTGCTTCAAGGATCCTATCGTGATCTTCGCACCAGCTCTCCATCGACTTATCATCGATATGCTCGTGCAGCTTGATCCAGTAAGGGTTATGTACCCGCTGGCTCCACATCTTTTCGACAATCGTGGCCATGGCAGTATTTTGCGTCGCCAGAGCAACTTGTACATGAAATTTCAGATCCCATTGTGAGTCGCGGAAACGATCTTCTTGCCGCGCATGTTTTTGGATCTCGATTAATTGCACAATATCTTGCCGAGTCACTTGTGTAGCAGCAAATTCCGCAATATTACTCTCGATCAACTGACGCGCTTGCAATAGCTCAAAAGGACCAGCAGTGGCGAACTCAATGCCCTGGTTGGGCATCACCAAGTGCTTTTGCTTATTCGACATCACATGGATGCCGGAGCCTTTGCGCACTTCGACGTAACCTTCCACTTCCAACATGATAATCGCTTCACGGACCACGGTTCGGCTGACATTCATTTCTTCGGAAATGTAGCGTTCTGCAGGCAATTTATCGCCTACCGGGTAAACACCCGCTTCGATGCGCTGCTTTAACTCTGCGGCTAACTGCTGGTACAACCGTCTGGTTTCTGTGAATTCCATGATTAAGGCTCTTGGGATCAATTGAGATCGTAGATTTAGCGACTCATTTTGTCTGGAAGGCATTATATCCCGAAGGAGATACAATTGGACTTGTTATACCACTTATCCCAATTGGGTTCTAGTCATTGCTATCACAGTTGTGATGGAAAAAGTGCGGTAAATAAGGTGCAAAGAGGGTATATAAAAAAAGCCCGGCAAATCATTGCCGGGCCATATCTCCGTTATCTTGCAAGTTGCAGCAGTATTGATGAATCTTATTAACCCAGTTAATTGATTTATATCAACTAATTTGGATTTTTCAGCCATCAACCTGCAATTTGAAATCTATCGGATACAGACATGGTGATTAATTCTGTCCGGCCGGAGATTGTTGAATCGGGTCGATAGCCGGTTCTGCGGCTGGACGGTTTTGTAGCACTGTCCAGATAACCACAACGGCCAACACATCAAATACAGCCAGTGCAGCGAATAGCGGGCTGAAGCCCATGGTATCTGCCAAAGCACCCACCACCAGGGCGAACATGGTACTGGCAGTCCAGGCCGCCATACCCGTCAAGCCATTGGCGGTTGCCACTTCGTTACGACCGAAGACGTCGGATGACAAGGTAATCAGTGCCCCAGACAGTGATTGGTGCGCAAAACCACCCACACAAAGCAGTGCGATAGCGGCATAAGGGCTGGTGAACAGACCAATGGTTCCCGGAGCAATCATCAACAGGCCACCCATAGTTACCACTAACTTACGGGAAACAATCAGGTTAACTTTGAAGTATTTCTGGAATAACGGCGGCAGGTAACCACCCAAGATGCAGCCTAAGTCGGCAAACAGCATTGGCATCCAGGCAAACATGGCGATCTCTTTCAGGTTAAAGCCATAAGCTTTAAACATGAACAGTGGGATCCAGGCGTTGAATGTCCCCCAGGCCGGTTCAGCCAAGAAACGTGGGATAGCAATCCCCCAGAACTGACGGTTACGGATAATCTGCATTGCAGACATCTTTTTAGCGTTAGCGGTGGAGTGCTGTGCTTCTTGACCACTGAGGATGTATTCACGTTCTTCATCAGTCAGTTTTTTCTGGTCTTTCGGGTGTTTGTAGAGGATTAACCAGGCAATTGCCCAAATCAGGCTAAGCACACCGGTGATGATAAATGCCATCTGCCAGCTGTGCATCACAATAGCCCATACCACTAATGGTGGAGCAATCATGCCGCCGATAGAGGAACCAACGTTGAAATAACCCACGGCAATAGAACGCTCTTTCGCAGGGAACCATTCACTACTGGCTTTCAGACCCGCAGGGATCATAGCAGCCTCTGCCATACCTACCGCGCCACGGGCGATAGCTAGACCACCCCAGCTACTGGCCAATGCGGTGCTCATACAGAATATGGCCCACATAACGGCAAACATGGCATAACCCACTTTTGTGCCCATGACATCCAGAACATAACCAGCTACCGGTTGCATAATGGTGTAAGCAGCAGAATAAGCGGCAATAATATAAGAATATTGTTGTGTGGTGATATGTAACTGCTCTTGCAACGTCGGTGCTGCAACAGCAATAGCGTTACGTGTTAAGTAACCTAATATGGTGCCGACGGTGACCAAAGCGATCATGTACCAGCGTAAGCCTTTAATTTTACGCATCATTTATAACTTTCTCCCAGTCTAAGATTACTGCCATGAAACGTAGCCTGTCGTCACGTTTCATGGCGCAATTTGGTCCATCCGACATCGCTGTGCATGCGGTGGCCATGACCCTTATTAATTGACGTTGCAGCGTTGTTAGCTGCTCTCATTCACCCGAGTCACTGACTAAAGTCAGCTCCCCGGGATTCAGTCGTTTGCTGCCTACCTGCAACACCAATTACTTTGGGTCGTGTCTTCATAATTGAGTTGAGGCTGAAATTCCGTCGGTAGCTTCAACTGCTTTGGGTTACCTTGCTATTTGAGGCCGTAGTGCTGGTACGGCCTCATTTTGATATCCCATTTGGGCCAAATCAGCGCGTTTATTTAAATCGTGCGGATGAGATGACTGATGGCGACGCAACAATAACTTGTCATACAGATTTAAAAGTTGAGTGATATCACAAAAACCACTTTTCAATTAGGGAATAATAGAACCCGACAGACTTAGTGCCGCAAGGGGCTAAATAGACTATAAATGTTGAGTATTTGTTCTTTTTGTTAGGTTTTTGCGATCTCTATCTATAAAAAATGCTGGACGATAGATGAAATTGGTGTGATAACTTCGCGATAACAGAAAGCAGTACTCTAAGATGTACTCAAGTGAGGAACCTAATATGGCGCAGTTTTTGACCGAAGACTTTTTGCTCGACACCGAATTCGCCCGTCGTCTGTATCATGACTATGCAAAAGATCAGCCGATCTTTGATTATCACTGCCATTTACCCCCTGAGCAGATCGCAGAAAACTACCGCTTTAAGAACTTGTATGACATCTGGCTGAAAGGTGACCACTACAAATGGCGTGCTATGCGGACTAATGGTGTAGCAGAACGTCTGTGTACTGGCGATGCCAGTGACCGCGAGAAGTTTGAAGCTTGGGCGGCCACGGTTCCTCATACTATCGGCAACCCGCTGTATCACTGGACGCATCTTGAATTACGCCGCCCATTTGGTATTACAGGCAAGCTGCTATCCCCGGCAACATCAGAAGAAATCTGGCAGCGCGGTAACGAATTACTGGCTCAGGACAACTTCTCGGCGCGCGGCATCATGCAGCAGATGAATGTCAAAATGGTCGGTACCACAGACGATCCTATTGATGACCTGCGTCACCACAAAGCCATTGCCGCTGACGGCAGCTTTAACATTAAAGTATTGCCAAGCTGGCGCCCGGACAAAGCTTTCAATATTGAAGCTGCGGGTTTCAACGACTATATGCAACGTCTGGAAGCGGCCGCCGATACATCCATCAGCCGCTTTGCTGATCTCTGTACTGCCCTGAACAAACGTATGGATCACTTTGCCGCCCACGGTTGTAAAGTTTCTGACCATGCATTGGATGTGGTGGTTTACGGTGAAGCTGACGAAGCCACTCTGGATACCATTCTGGCACGTCGTCTGGCCGGTAATCAGCCAAGCGCTGAAGAGGCCGCTCAGTTTAAAACCGCGGTATTGCTCTTCCTGTCTGGTGAATATCACCGCCGTGAATGGGTGCAGCAGTATCACATCGGCGCACTGCGGAATAACAACAGCCGCATGTTCAATCTGGTAGGGCCGGATATTGGCTTTGACTCTATCAATGACCAGCCATTGGCACAGCCTCTGTCTCGTCTGCTGGATGCGCAGGGTCTGCGTAATGCTCTGCCAAAAACTATTCTTTACTGCTTGAATCCACGTGATAACGAAGTGATCGGCACCATGGTCGGTAACTTCCAGGGTGAAGGTGCTGCTGGGAAAATGCAGTTTGGTTCCGGCTGGTGGTTCAACGACCAAAAAGATGGCATGCAACGTCAAATGACCCAGTTGGCACAGTTGGGCTTATTGAGCCGTTTTGTCGGCATGCTGACTGATAGCCGCAGCTTCTTGTCCTATACCCGCCATGAATACTTCCGCCGCATTCTGTGCCAGATGATTGGTCGCTGGGTCGAAGATGGCGAGGCTCCAGCAGATATTGAGTTGTTGGGGTCAATGGTGAAAAACATCTGTTTTGATAATGCCAAGCAGTATTTCGCCATCGAGCTGTAATAGCCCAAACCGATTTAGCGATATATCCAAAGAACGAATAACAGGGCCGGTTACCGGCTCTGTGTAACTTTAACTTATTGTTTATTAACGCCTGGCTGCGCTGCGGTAAAACCTCTCTGCAAAGAAAGGATTGTCTGCAAAGCACGGACTGTCAGTAATGATAGGTCCACGGCTGTATGCGTTATGAGGTGAACCCTGATGCAAACCCTGAACCGTCGTGACTTTCCTGGCCGTAGCCACCCTGACAAAATCATCCAATTTGGTGAAGGTAACTTCCTGCGTGCTTTTGTCGACTGGCAGATTGATTTACTCAATGAGCATACCGATCTGAATGCCGGGATCGTGGTGATCCGCCCGATAGACACAGATTTCCCTCCTTCACTCAGTACTCAGGATGGCCTGTATACTGCGGTGATCCGCGGTTTGAATGAGCAGGGTGAAGCAGTGCGTGAATCTCGCCTGATCCGCTCGGTTAACCGCGAAATCAATATCTACCGCCAGTTTGATGAATATCTGGCGCTGGCACGTGATGCCAATATTCGCTTTATGTTCTCGAACACCACTGAAGCGGGGATTGCCTGGAATGAAGCGGACCAATTCAATGATGCGCCGCCAAGCTCCTTCCCAGCTAAATTGACACGTTTGCTGTTCGAACGTTTTGAGCATTTTAATGGTGCTGCGGATAAAGGCTGGGTGCTGCTACCGTGTGAATTGATTGATTATAACGGCGAAGCACTGCGTGAACTGGTGCTGCGTTATGCCAGCCATTGGCAACTGCCAGCTGCATTCACTCAATGGTTGACTGAAAACAACAGGTTCTGTTCAACATTGGTTGACCGCATCGTGACGGGTTACCCTCGTGATGAGGTTGCTGCGCTGCAAACTGAGCTGGGTTATCAAGACAGCTTCCTGGATACCGCCGAATATTTCTATCTGTTTGTTATCCAAGGGCCAAAAGAATTGGCACAAGAGCTTCGTCTGGATAAATTAGATCTGAATGTCCGTATTGTTGATGACATCAAACCTTATAAAGAACGCAAAGTTGCCATTCTGAATGGCGCGCACACCGCGTTAGTGCCGGTCGCTTACCTCTCTGGGTTAGATACTGTCGGCCAGACCATGGACGATGCGCAAATCAGCAGTTTCGTAGAGAAAACCATTACTGAAGAGATTGTTCCGGTATTGGACTTACCTGAAGACGAGCTGTTGTCATTCTCTCAGGCGGTATTAAGTCGCTTCCGCAACCCGTTCATTCAGCACCAATTGCTGTCTATTGCCTTGAATGGTATGACAAAATTCCGCACTCGCATTTTGCCTCAGTTGCTGACTTATCAGCAGCAGCAAGGCAAGTTGCCGCCGCGTCTGACCTTTGCACTGGCTGCGCTGATCGCCTTTTATCGTGGTGAGCGTGATGGTCAAACCTATCCACTACAGGATGATGCCCATTGGCTGGAGCGTTTTTCAACCCTGTGGAGTGGTGTAAAGCACGGTGATATCGCGCTGGCTGAGTTGGTTAACAGCGTACTGTCTGATGCGGCCCATTGGGGGCAGGATCTGACAGCTGTGCCGCAACTGGCAAATCAAGTAACAGAACAACTGCAAACTATCATAGATCGCGGTATGAGAGCGGCAGTCGTGGCATACAGCTAAAGGTTTAACTATGCAAAGTATTATAAAAATTCACCCGTTGGATAATGTCGCTGTCGCACTGCAAGACTTGGCCGCCGATGACGTTCTGGAAATCGGCGAGTTTAGCGTTAAGTTGGCTCAGCCGGTGGCGCGTGGTCATAAATTTGCGTTAACGGCTATCGAGCCTGGGCAAATGATCGTTAAGTATGGTTTGCCGATCGGCCATGCACTAACCTTGATCCAGCCTGGCGAACATATCCATTCGCAAAATGCCAAAACCAATCTTAGTGATCTGGATGAGTATCAGTATCAGCCGGAATTTAGCGATTTGCCGCCGCAAATGGCTGATCGCGAAGTCCAAATCTATCGTCGCGCCAATGGAGATGTCGGGATCCGTAATGAATTGTGGATCATTCCGACTGTCGGTTGCGTCAATGGTATTGCCCGGCAGATCCAGCAGCGTTTCCTGAAAGAAACACAAGATGCTGAAGGTATTGATGGCGTCTATCTGTTCAGCCACCCATTTGGCTGTTCACAGCTGGGTCAGGATCATGAAAATACCCGCACCATGCTGCAAAATATGGTGCGCCACCCTAATGCTGGCGCGGTGCTGGTGATTGGGCTGGGATGTGAAAACAATCAGGTCGACGTTTTCCAAACCACGTTGGGCAAAGTTGATGAAGATCGCGTGCACTTTATGGTGTGCCAGCAGCAGGATGATGAAGTTGAAGCGGGTCTGGAGCATCTGCGCGCGCTGTATCAGGTGATGCGCAATGATAAACGGACTGCGGGCAAGTTGAGTGAACTGAAGTTTGGTTTGGAATGTGGCGGCTCTGATGGTTTATCAGGGATTACCGCTAACCCGCTGCTGGGGCGTTTCTCCGACTATGTTATTTCCAATGGTGGGACTTCGGTTCTGACGGAAGTGCCGGAAATGTTCGGCGCGGAAAGGATCCTGATGAGCCGCTGCCGTGATGAAGCGACTTTTGAAAAGACCGTCAGTATGGTCAATGATTTCAAACAGTATTTTATTGCCCACAATCAGCCGATTTATGAAAACCCATCACCGGGCAATAAAGCGGGGGGGATCACCACATTGGAAGAAAAATCCTTGGGCTGCACCCAAAAAGCGGGTCAGAGCAAAGTGGTCGATGTGTTGAAATATGGCGAGCGCTTGCAACGCCCTGGCCTGAATTTACTCAGTGCGCCGGGTAATGATGCCGTGGCAACCAGTGCTTTAGCGGGTGCAGGTTGCCATATGGTGTTGTTCAGTACTGGGCGCGGCACACCTTATGGCGGCTTTGTACCCACAGTGAAACTGGCAACCAACAGTGAACTGGCGGCTAAAAAGCCGCATTGGATTGATTTCGATGCCGGTAAACTGATTCACGGCACCTCAATGGACACATTGCTGACTGAGTTTGTCGAGCTGATCGTCGAGATTGCTAATGGTAAACCGGCGCGCAATGAAGTGAATGACTTCCGCGAGCTGGCTATCTTTAAAAGTGGCGTCACCTTGTAAAAGTCATACTTTTTGATTAATATGAAACGGTGTTTTATTTTTTATGAATAAAACACCGTTTGTGTTATTAATCATGTAAGACTCAGTACGTATCAGGACCCACCATGACTTTCTATTGGTTTGCTCAATCTATTGGTGTATTGGCATTTTTTGTCGGTATCACCATGTTCTTCAACCGTGATGAGCGTCGTTTTAGACTGCAACTTTCTGCCTACAGCGCCATTATTGGCTGCCATTTCTTCCTCATGGGAGCCAGTGCCGCCGGCAGCAGTGCCATGCTGAATGCGCTGCGCAATCTGGTGGCCTCCAAAACCCGCAGTAACATCGCAATGATGGTATTCATCATTCTGACGCTGGCTTTTGGGCTCTGGCGTATGCAACACGGGGTGGAAATATTGCCGATTTTTGGCACGATAATCAGTACCTGGGCACTGTTTCGCACTACTGGGCTGACGACTCGCTGTGTGATGTGGATATCCACCGTATGCTGGGTTATCCATAACGTTTGGTTGGGGTCTATTGGTGGTTCATTGATTGAGGGTAGTTTCTTGCTGCTCAACGGTTTTAATATTATTCGCTTCCGCCGCCTGCAATTAAAAGGGATAGACCCTTTCCGGGTTGAAAAGAAAGTCGCGAAAGAAGATATCACTCAATGAAAACGGGGGCCATAAGCCCCCGTATGTCAGACTTATCTATAAATTTAGGCGCTTTTACGGCTTGCTAGCGGATCAGGATTTGCTAATCGCGCATCGTCGGCCTGACAGGCTGCGGCGGTGAACAGCACGTCGGTTGAGGAGTTCAGCGCGGTTTCGGCAGAATCCTGCAACACACCAATAATGAAACCAACAGCAACGACCTGCATTGCCACTTCGTTTGGAATACCGAACATACCGCAAGCCAGCGGAATCAACAGCAGCGAACCACCAGCAACACCAGATGCGCCACAAGCACAGACTGCGGCAACCACACTTAACAGCAGGGCAGTTGGCAGATCCACCGCAATACCTAAGGTATGAACCGCCGCCAGTGTCAGCACGGTAATGGTTATCGCGGCACCGGCCATGTTAATGGTGGCACCCAACGGAATAGAAACGGAGTAAGTATCTTCGTGCAAGTTCATCTTCTTGCACATTTCCATATTAACCGGGATGTTCGCGGCTGAGCTGCGGGTGAAGAAGGCGGTAACGCCGCTTTCACGCAAGCAAGCAAATACCAACGGGTAAGGATTGCGACGGATTTTCCAGAAAACAATCAGTGGGTTAACCACTAATGCGACTAATAACATACAGCCAATCAGCACCACCAGCAGTTGCGCATAGCCCAGCAATACGCCAAAGCCCGTTTCTGCCATGGTGGATGATACTAGGCCGAAAATACCCAGCGGTGCGAAGCGGATAACCACACGAACTACTTTGGTGACGGCATCTGACATATCAGTAATCAATGCTTTGGTGGTATCTGCTGCATGACGCAAGGCAATACCCAGCCCCACAGCCCAAGCTAGAATCCCGATATAGTTGGCATTAAGCAGAGCATTAATCGGGTTTGCTATCACGCTGTTCAGCAAGCCTTTTAGTACTTCAACAATCCCTGTTGGCGGAGTGATGTCCGCATTGAGGGTGGCTAATACCAAGGTTGATGGAAACATAAAGCTGACCACCACGGCAACCAGCGCCGCAGAGAATGTCCCCAACAGATACAAGAACAGAATAGGACGGATACTGGTTTTTTGGCCTTGCTTATGGTTAGCAATTGAGGACATCACCAGCATCAAAACCAAAACCGGCGCGACGGCTTTCAATGCGCCAACGAATAGCGAGCCCAACAAACCGACAGCCAGTGCCGCTTGGGTTGATACCAAGGCTAAAATAATCCCGGCAATCAAGCCGACCAGAATCTGTTTAACCAAACTGCCGCGGATAATAAATCCGATAAAACCAGATTGTGTCTTTTCCATAGTTTTCTAGTGATGCCTCTTCCCAAGTTAAACTTGTTTTATTTTTAGCCGATCAATGCATGAGCCGGAACGTGGCTCAGTGTTTAGTCTCACACCGGTAACTTAATATTATTTGTAACTGTGTGTGTTTGCTTTAACAGTATAAGGGAATCTATTGAGCAGGAAAGAGTCAATCAGCAAAATACAATGTGGATCAAATTTGCATAACATTTTGTTTACATTTATGTGATCGCAATAACATTTGGCTGAGAGTAAAGATGGCGAGATAAATACGGGGTAATGGTTACCCCGTATACTATATTATCTCGTTATCCGTACTATTTATGTGGGGTTTTATCTGCTACTGAGCGACGGTCTGCACGATGATTTGCCCAAGCATTAATAATCAATGTCAGAGCCAGAATGCTCGCGACCACACCTAATGAGATGCCGATAGGGATATGGAACAGGTCGATAATCATCATTTTGATACCAATAAAGACCAAAATAACCGATAGACCGTACTTCAACATTGAGAAACGCTCAGCGACGTTCGCTAACAAGAAGTACATAGCGCGCAGACCTAAAATGGCAAACAGGTTAGAGGTCAACACGATAAAGGGATCGGTCGTCACCGCGAAGATGGCCGGAATGCTATCCACGGCAAAAATTACATCGCTCAATTCAACCAAGATTAATACTAATACCAGCGGAGTGGCATAGAGCAGGCCGTTTTTACGCACCGTAAAACGGTCGCCATGCAACTCGTCGGTCATGCGCAGATGATTACGAATCCAGCGTACCAGCGGCTTGTCGCCAATCGGCGTGTTGTCCTCTTTTGCCATTGCCATTTTGATACCAGTAAACAGCAGGAAGGCACCAAAAAGGTACAGGATCCAGCTGAACTGCGACACCAACCAGCTGCCAGCGAAAATCATAATGGTACGCAGCACAATCGCGCCCAGCACACCGTAAATCAGTACCCGGCGCTGCAAGTTGGCAGGAACAGCAAAATAGCTAAATAGCATCAGCCAGACGAAGACGTTATCGACGGCGAGTGCTTTCTCAATTAGATAGCCGGTGAGGAAGGCCAATGCTTGCTTGTCGGCAATTTCACGCCCCATAGTTTCGGCCAGATACCACCAGAAACCGGCGTTAAACAGCAAAGATAAACTCACCCACACCAGTGACCAGCAGGCCGCCTGACGCAGTGTCATGGTTTGTGAGCCACGACGCCCCTGCAACAGCAAGTCGATGGCGAGCATAATTGTCACCACAACAGCAAAACACCCCCACAGTAAAGGAGTACCCACGGTATTCATCATTAAGGAACCTCATAAAAACAAAACGGCCAACGTCGGAAGACGCTAGCCGCTATGATTGAGCTGCAAGCAAACCTCGCCTTCCGGCAAGGTCTCACTTACAACTCTATTGATGTAAAAGCCCGAACAGGTGCTAATACATTAATGAGGTTGCCCGGTAACCGGGTGCTTTCGCACCGTAATGACGGCAGACCGGCAATGAAGTTACTCCCCTTTGCCGCGCAAAAATAATTGAAAACGGCCTGCGGGTCAATCACTGAAACAAAATATTAACTATTCCCTCGAACTTTAAGCCATACAGGGGATTAGCCGTGTTCAGATAGTCTCCCGGCAGACTCAATACCCGCATGACTTATTGGGTTGGTTTGTCGGGATTTGCTCACTTGCTGCCGACCTGCAACACCAATTACTTTGAGTATATTGCCAGTGGCTGGGTATCTGCCGGGAAGATAACGCCGGTCTGACGACGAATTTCCGTCTGAATACGTGATGTCAGCAAGGAGAGCTGTAAACCATCGTGTTCCACCTGTTTATTTTCCACCAGATTGGCAAAAACCTCAGCTTCATACAGCATAGTATTGATGTGCTGAGGTTGCGTCAGGTCTTGTGAATGGCTACCGCGTGGCGTAAAGGCCACAGAGAGACATTCAGAGATACTTTCAATCACCAGTGAGCCATCCTCTCCCTGAATTTCGCTAGGGATATCAGACTGGCTGACTTTCGAGTGGATAATAACCACATCAAAATCGCCATAATTCAGGCAAACCGTACCGTGCGCGTCAACACCACTCGGCAGTAAACTCGCGCTTGCCAGCACGGATTTTGGCTCTCCCCATAAAGCCAAGGCACTGGCCAGACAGTAGTAACCGATATCCATTATCGAGCCATTAGAAAATGCCGGATTAAACGTATTGGGATTTTCACCATTCAGATAGCGCTGATAACGCGAAGAGTACTGGCAGAAATTGATAAAGGCTTTACGTAATTTACCCACGCGCGGCAGTGACTGCTTTATTTGCATAAAGTTAGGTAGGTAGGCAGTTTTAAAGGCTTCGAACAGCACCACTTGGTGTTCGCGGGCGCAGGCCACCAAGGCTGCGACTTCTGCCAAGTTGGAAGCTAATGATTTTTCGCAAATAACGTGTTTTTTATGGCTGAGGAACAGTTTAGCTTGAGGATAATGTAGGGAGTTCGGGCTGGCGATATACACCGCATCAATCTGATCACTTGCTGCCATTGCTTCAAGATTATCAAAGCATTCAGTAACGTTATAATCCTCGCCAAACTGTTCCGCTTGCTCCAATTTGCGAGAGTAAACAGCCACTAGTTTCATTTTGCCACTTTCGTGGGCAGCATCGACAAAGCGCGCGGTGATCCAATTGGTGCCAATGACAGCGAAGCGAATCATAGTGAACTCCATTCCCAGAAGAAAAACACGTTGTACTACCAGATTATCACGCCCCGCAGAGCCATGGATTGATTTCTTACCCGGCAGATTGGTTACCCGAATCACTCACTTAACGAGGTTTATCGGGACTTTCTCGTTTGTCGCCTTACTGCCAGATGAAATCTATTAGCTAGACAAATTGAATGCTAGTAAATGGTGCCGAACAGATCCAAATGTGTCAGATAGAGGCGTGTATCAAACTCTAGCTGATGATATTGCGGCTCCATATGACAGCACAAACTGTAGAACGCTTTGTTGTGATCTTTCTCTTTCAAATGCGCCAATTCATGTACCACAATCATTTTTAAAAAGGCTTCGGGGGCATTTTTAAATACCGTAGCGACTCGAATCTCTGCTTTAGCTTTCAATTTGCCGCCCTGCACTCTGGAAATTGCAGTGTGCAGCCCGAGTGCATGCTTCATCACTTGGATTTTGCTGTCATAGGCCACTTTACTGAGTGGCTGAGCATTGCGCAGATACTGATTCTTCAGATCAATCGTATATTGATACAGCATCTTATCTGTATTGTAATCATGGGGTTGAGGATAGCGCTGACGCAGTACATTCCCCAGTCTTTGCTCGGTAATCAGTTGTTGTACTTGAGACTGTAGGTGTTCGGGATAACCTTGTAAGTAGGTCAGTTCCGGCATGGATATTTGCCCTAGGTAAATTGACTATCGTACTTGAGGATATCAGGTGATTCAAATAAACCCCTAATGTCGGTATTGCTACTGACACCGGGGTTTTAATTTAATGTGGGAAGGTAGCTGAAGTCATCACTTGCTTAGAAGCGATAATTGGCCCCCAGAGTGGCTTGAGTATCACTGTAGTTATGGCTGCCAAATTGATGGCCTAAATGAGTCCATACCAGTAGATTTTTATTAATATTAGCTTCAATACCCACTTTGAGGTCAGCAATATTGCGGGTTCCTTGCGGCGTAACATGGATACTGGCTAATTCTGTTTTGTTTTGTAGTTTTGCTGGGGTGGTATAGATATCTGATAATTGTACCCCCGGGTTCATACGGCTATAAATCCAGTTAGCTTCAAAAGAGGGGCTGATTTGCAGGGTTCTGGTCGATGATAAGGTGTCAATATCGAACTCCCATGCTGTACGCATCCCCAACTTGGTCGTCACTGCGTTGTTCTCGTCAACTTTAATCTGTGTGTCAGATTCATTATGTAGCAGCCCGCTGGTACGCTGCCACGACACCTTTGCCTTAGGTTGAATAAAGAATCGGGTATCTGCTGTTTCGATCAACTGAAGTTTGTAGCCTGTTTCCAAGGCGGTGGTAAACAGATAGGACCTGTAATTTGCCCCCGTAGCGACTTTTGGCGCTGTGATGTGGTTATTGAACCAGCTGTGCTGTGCCAGTAAGTCAATATAAGGCCCGGTTTTACTGTGGTTGTCGGCATACCAAATGCTATATAAACCAAGGTTATAACCATCAACTGAACCTTGCGCCTGATGATGAGATGATGTAGAGCGACTATGGTTTGTCGATTTACCTACACCCGCAGTCAGCCCCAAAAGCCCTTGATCATTGCCGCCACTGCTCCACTTACTTAATGTGCCTCCGAGCTGGACTGCGTAGCGGTTGCTTTTGGTATGCAACTGACCATGACCCGAGCTAAAGCGACTTTTTGAGCCAGTGGTATTGAGCCACAAGCTACTGACGTCGGTTTCTCCCGTGATGGGATCGGTATACAGTGTTTCTCCCTGGCGATATTGCAAGTCATCAGTCATAAACATCTGCTGAGTAGCGAGTTGGTTGGCAATATAGCTGCCCGCTTGCGGATTATGGCTAATGATCGGAGCCGGTTTAGGGGGCGGGGCTAGTTTAAGCACCGGCGCTTGAGCAACTTTGGAAGGGCTGATAGGGGCTTTTTCAGCCGTTTTGGGTTCAACTACGGCCTTTGCGGTACTCTCAGGTTCAGCGGCGAGTATATTATCCACTATTGAGTATATTGTTTTAGATACATCGGTAGCTTCTGTATAAAGATTATTTAGCCCAGAGAGTAAAGCATCTTCTCTATCATCGTCTTTTGTTGAAGAATATCTAGATGGTTTTCCATCTAATATATCTTTAACTATATTTGCAAATTTTTGAGTGTTTTTCTCTGTTAATTTCAGTTGTTGTTGTTGTGTAGCGTAATCTTCTTTAAGTATTAGCAGGTGAGATATTGCTTCAGGTAGGTTAAAGACTATTTCAGATAGTCTTGCCCCAATATCTTTTGGGTGCATTGTCTTAGTGTTAAATGGTAAAACATTATCTATTGGCCCTGGGGGCTTGAAGAGATATGTTCCATATAGGTTTTTTATCTGTAATGCATTTCGTTGTGGTTGGCGTGAGTATTCTCCAACAAAATCTGTAATGTGGGGCGCTGCAGCTATCAATGCTACTCCTGCTTCTTCCAGTGCATATATCCGAAGCCGTGCCTGTTGTCGTACCTGTTCCTGTTCTTGTTCCTGTCGCAGTTCCTGTACCCGTTCCTGTGCCAGTCGCAGTGTTTCTGCATGTTCCAAACGATCCTGATCCTGTTGTAGCCATTTCTTATTTTCTGCTTCTATCTGGTCCAAGGTTCTTTCGTTCCAAATATCGGCATCTGGGTTTTTTAGTTGCTGTTGTGCTAACTTTTCATTTTCTCTTGTATCAGCCAACCCCGTCGGATCGGGTTCATTCCAAGAATACTCATATGGGCTTGGTTTTTGCTCCACTGGGCTTGGATATAGGCTTGATTGTTGCTCCACTCTCTGTTGGCTTTTGTCATGAATATCTGCCCACACCATTGGGCTACTGAATACCAAAAACAATACACTGATAGCTTTGGCGCAAGGTGCCAGACGATAAGGTAATGAGGGGGACTCAACAGAGTGTTGCATAAGATTTGATATAGACATTCTTGGTTTACCTTCCTGGTAATTGATATCTAAGTTTTTATAATTACGGATTATTATTACTTCCAGCTATAAAATGCAGACTTGATATCAAGATAATATATTGGTGGTTTTGACATTCCTGAGCAAAATATAAATAACATACTGTTTGTTATTTAATTTGTTTTGCGAATACGTAATAATAAAGGATTAATAAATGCCGAGATTTATCGGGCGAGTTATTCTATGTTGGGTTAACCAAAATAGAGATTATTCATAATGAGTTAACATGAAAATAATGCTTGATAAGGATTGGTGCAGGGGAAAAGAGGCAATTCATAAAGCGCGCCTAAGCTGTTCATCAGGGCGTTTTCCCTGCCGTGTTTCAGGCATTTCTCACTTTTTATCAGCTTTGGTTGCGATAAAACGGCATTTAAGTAAAAAAACATTTTACTGAGCGCCCGTTTTAGGGGATAAACAGCCCAAATTTATTATTCAGGAGCGGTGATGAGCCAACTCTTACTGGGGACACAAAGCCTTGAGCTTGAGCGTTTCCCCCCGCAAGAAAATTCCAATACCTTACAGGCATGGGAAGCGGCAGATGAATATCTGCTACAAAACATTGACTTAAGCCAAATCGACGGTCGCCCAGTGCTGGTGTTTAATGATCAGTTTGGTACGCTGGCTTGTGCGTTACACGCTCATCGTCCATTTAGTGTCAGTGATTCCTATATGAGCCAATTGGCGACAGCGCACAATTTGCGTTTAAACCATTTGGATGAAGATGCAGTGACATTGCTAAGCAGTATGGATGCCTTGCCGCAAGCGCCTAAGCTGGTGGTGATTAAAATCCCTAAAGCATTAGCGCTGTTAGAGCATCAATTACATGCTTTGCGCCGGGTCGTTGCGCCGGACACGGTGATTATTGCCGGTGCAAAATCTCGTGATGTGCATAACTCAACCCTGCAATTGTTCGAAAAAATTCTCGGGCCGACCAAAACCACGCTGGCATGGAAGAAAGCGCGTCTGATTCACTGTGAAGTGGCCGATATTCCACCGGCAGAGGCTCCGCAAACCACTGACTGGCCACTAGCTAATACCGAGTATGTTATCCATAACCACGCGAACGTATTTTCCCGCAATAATCTGGATATCGGCGCGCGTTTCTTTATGGAAATCCTGCCCTATGATGTGACCGGTAAAATAGCTGATTTGGGCTGTGGTAATGGTGTGGTGGGTTTAATTGCGCTGGAGCAAAACCCATTGGCAGAAATGCTGTTTGTCGATGAATCATATATGGCAGTCGCATCTAGTGAGCTGAATATCACTTATAACCGCCCACAAGATTTGTCGCGCTGTGAGTTCATGGTAAGTCATGGTTTGGCCGGTGTAGAACGTGAGAGCCTGCAATTGGTGCTGTGTAACCCGCCATTCCATCAACAGCATGCGGTCAGTGACCATGTGGCCTGGCAGATGTTTTGCGATGCCAAGCGCTGCCTGAAAGTGGGTGGCGAGCTGATGATTGTCGGGAACCGCCATTTGGATTACTTCCACAAACTGAAGCGCCTGTTTGGCAATTGCGAG
Organism: Yersinia alsatica; assembly: GCF_902170305.1. GTDB lineage: Bacteria > Pseudomonadota > Gammaproteobacteria > Enterobacterales > Enterobacteriaceae > Yersinia > Yersinia alsatica. The sequence continues at coordinate 213,183 of NZ_CABHWW010000038.1, forward strand.
ACATTGGATTCTAACCAGAAGTTTATGGTGCTGAAAGCCGTGAAGACCGCGTCATCCCGCTCTGAGGGTGGTGGTTCGGGTAGTTTGGATATGTCGTACAGCGATTTCTAATTATCCTTTGGCGTTGCAGCGGTGTTTACTTGCCGCAACGCCAAGGAATCACAGGGCGTGATTTCTGCCACCCCTGCCTCTCTCCACCGGTTATATGGCTAATGCCAGCCGCGTCCCTTGATCAATTGCCCGACGCGCATCTAGCTCGGCTGCAATATCAGCGCCACCAATCAAATGCACGGTTTTGCCCATATCCAGTAGTGGCTGATGCAGTTCTCTACGTGGCTCCTGACCGGCACAGATAATAATAGTATCGACGGGTAGACAGCTGACCTGCTCTGCGCGAGTGATATGTAACCCTTCATCATCAATGGCATCATAGCTGACGCTATTGAGCATTTTCACGCCGCGCATTGCCAAACTGGTACGGTGGATCCAGCCGGTGGTTTTCCCCAAACCTTCACCGACTTTGCTGGTTTTCCGCTGTAATAGAAAAATCTGCCGGGGTGAAGGATGCACTTTTGGCCCCTCTGGCGATAAACCGCCGCGGTGGACAAGGTTTTGATCAATGCCCCATTCACTGCTGAATGCACTGCTGTCCAGACTGCTGGAATCACCGGATTGACTGAGATATTCCGCTGTATCAAAGCCAATTCCACCGGCACCAATAATGGCGACCCGCTCACCCACTGGTTTTTTATCACGCAAGACATCCAGATAAGTCAGCACTTTCGGATGCTCAATACCTTTGATATTCGGCAACCGGGGCTGAATGCCACATGCCAGAATCACTTCATCAAAATCAGCCAGTTGCGATGCCTGCACAAAGGTATTGAGCTGCTGGGTAACACCATGAAGCACTAATTGGCGGCGGAAATAGCGCAACGTTTCGTAGAACTCTTCTTTGCCGGGGATCTGTTTCGCAATATTAAATTGGCCGCCAATCTCTGCGGCGGCATCAAATAGTGTCACCTGATGGCCGCGGCTGGCGGCGGTCACAGCAAAAGCCAACCCGGCAGGGCCAGAGCCGACCACCGCTAAGCGCTTGGGGAACTCAGTCGGCAATACCGGCATTTCAGTTTCACGGCAAGCCCGCGGATTAACCAAACATGAGGTTAATTTGCCATCGAAAATCTGGTCCAGACAAGCTTGATTACAACCAATGCAGGTGTTGATTTCATCAGCTCGGTTCTGGGTGGCCTTTTGCACAAAAGCTGCATCAGCGAGAAACGGACGAGCCATGGATACCATATCCGCACAGCCGTCAGCCAATACTTGCTCGGCAACTGTGGGGTCATTAATCCGGTTAGTCGTAATCAATGGAATGCGAACTTTCCCCATCAATTTGCGGGTCACCCAGCTGAATCCGGCGCGTGGCACCATAGTGGCGATAGTAGGGATTCGCGCCTCATGCCAGCCAATGCCGGTGTTAATTAAGGTGGCTCCGGCTTGTTCTATGGCCAGCGCCAACTGTTCGATTTCATCCCAATTTGAGCCTTCTTCCACCAGATCAAGCATAGAAAGGCGGTAAATCAAGATGAAATCGGCCCCAGTCGCCTGACGAACCGCTCGGACAATTTCTACGGCAAAGCGCATGCGGTGAGTAAAATCACCGCCCCATTCGTCCTGGCGCTGATTGGTTCGGGCCGCGAGAAACTGATTAATCAGATAGCCTTCTGAGCCCATGATCTCGACACCATCATAGCCAGCAAGTTTTGCCAGTTGGGCACAGTGGGCAAAGTCGGCAATGGTTTGCAGCACTTCATCGCCGCTTAGTGCCTGTGGAGCAAAGGGGTTGATGGGGGCTTGTAGCGCGGAAGGGGCGACGGGCTGTTTTTGGTAGCTGTAGCGGCCAGCATGCAGAATTTGCAGCGCGATTTTCCCGCCTGCGCGATGTACCGCGTCTGTGACTATCTGATGGTGCGGCACCGACGCCACGTCGTTTAGCACCGATGCGCCTTGATATACCACGCCTTTTTTATTGGGCGCGATACCCCCGGTGACAATCAGGCCGACGCCGCCTGCCGCTCTTTCGGCATAGAAAGCCGCCAGACGCTGTGGGCCATCGGGCAACTCTTCCAATCCAGTATGCATTGACCCCATTAAGACGCGATTTTTCAGGGTGGTAAAGCCAAGATCAAGGGGGGCGAGCAGGTGAGGGTAAGCTAACATTGCAGTCTCCAATATTGTTATTTCTCTGCCGCCCTGACAGGATTAAGCCAAGTGGTCGGATGAGATTTTTTATTCAAATTTAGACGGTGCAGTGCAGCTTGGGAAATCACAATGTGCTGATTGTGATAGCCGTCATGAATATGACATTGGCAGAGGGAGAGAGATTTTGCAGTATTGAACGAAGAGAATAGCCATGCAGGACATATTCCCTTCGTTTATCAGAATGATGGGCTATTAATTACCAAATACCCGCAGGCGGTGACCATCAGGGTCTAATGCCACAAAGGTAAAGCCAAAATCCATCTGTAAAGGCATTTGTAGGATAGGTAGCCCGCGCTGTTGCCAGTCATCATATAAAGATTGCACCGCTGCTTTGTTTGCCAAAGCAAAAGCCACTTCAGCACCGCCCCCCGTGGCTGTCGCGGCCGGTTCGACGGTATGTTTGGACCAGAGCCCCAGCATCACGCCAGAATCCAGTGCGAACATGGCAAAAGTGGGGTGCAACTCCACCGGTTCTTTGGCGAGAAGGTCAGCATAAAATGCCGCGCTGTTGGTTGGGCTATCAACGTATAAGATGATGAAATTTGGATCTGTCATAGTTTTACCCCATATAATCAAATGGATACTCAGTGTGTTAGCCTAATATCGCTTAGCTGAGTTCTATCCTAGCGGGGCATACTGACAGTTTCTGTCAGTAGTGATTAGTCAGTGATTGAAAGTTTCTAAGATGTCGATGGTTTTGGTGAGGTTGGGCGCAGCGATTGATCCTCGATACCCTCGGCTTCACGCCACTGCTTTAATAGCAACTGTCGGCGTTGGGGATAGCGCAGCTCAGTCAGTGAGATGGCACTGATGCGGTCGGCACGAAAATTACGGATGGTTTGGCGCAGTTCACACCAGGCGACCACCACGCGCACCTGTTCAAAAAAACCAATGGCAAATGGCCAGATACGGCGGCTAGATTCAGTACCTTTCAGATCGCGATAAGTGATATCGACTTTTCGTTCGCTGCGGATAGCGCGGCGCAATGTTGGCAGTGCCAGCTCACTATTAGGCATATGACCTACTGGGCCGATCAACAATGTCGAGGCATCCAGCTCATCACGTAAATCCGCAGGTAACACCGCGGCAATTTTGGCCAAAGCATTATGTGCCGCTGCACTTAACTGTGAATCACCACGATGGCTGACCCAACGTGAACCCAGAACCAGAGCTTCAATTTCCTCTTCGGAAAACATCAATGGCGGCAGCATAAAGCCAGGGCGCAGTACATATCCCAAGCCGGGTTCGCCTGTAATATCAGCACCTTGTTGTTGTAGGGTTGCGATATCGCGATAAAGTGTCCGCACACTGATAGCCAACTCATCCGCCAACGCCGCACCGGTAACCGGATAACGATGGCGGCGTAGAATTTGAATCAAATCAAGCAGACGCTGGCTACGGGACATAAAGTATCTCGTCGAAGTATAAAACCTGACTATATACCTTTCACATTATTTCCAGAACAGCGGTATCACTATTCATGATACCGCTTGCGGAAGGGGATTATGAATTACGTTTATATAAGCTCGCGACCATAAAGCAGCCAAATGAGCTGAATAACATTTCAATCCCGACCAAGGTTGTCACCATCGTGATTGACATTAATGGCCCGGCACTGACCAGCAGATAGGTAATGATCAGATCAAGCACGCCCAGTAAAATTTGTAGCCATGCGCCCGGCAATCCCCACATTCTAAAGCCGGTTATCAGCCGCATTACCCCACCAAAGGCAAACAATACGCCGAGCACGATAGCCAGACTTATCATTCCAACAGTAGGATTGGTAATGAATACATACCCCATCACAATATATGCCACACCCAGCAAAATACCAGTGACCATCGGCCAGAGATTATGAGAGCGGTTGCTTATCATCCCGATTACCATCGCAATACCACTGAGCAGCAGCAGAATACCGATGATCATACTGAGGGCCGCACCGGAGGCCAGCGGATTAATCAGGCAAAAAATCCCACCTAACAGCAGTAAAATAGCAATGACTTGCATGATAAGTCGTTGTTTTTTTAAGGTCCCTTTATCAAGGCTGATAAGGTATTTCCGATCTATATTCAGCATAACTATGACTCCTGTATTGTCTGAACTCAGTTATCGATAACTCTCATGAGTATAGGCCGCGTCATTAATATATAAATAAAATTTATGATATTCAAATGATTAGGCAGTGGAATGTTTCTTGTACATTAGATGGAAAAACAGCATGGTAATAGGGCGAAGAATACTTATTAAAATATCAATGGAAGCTGAATTATAGGAGAAATGAAATGGACTATCGCGTACTGGAAATCCTGCAATATACCTTGAAGCCGGGGAGTGGTGCTGAATTCCATCGAATCATGCGAGAAATTAGCATCCCACTGCATGCCAGAGAGGGGATGGACGTTGTGGCTTATGGAAATTCGCTCCACGATCCAGATGCTTATTACCTGATGCGTGCTTTTGATAGCCAAGAAGCAATGGCCAATGCTGAGGCGCGTTTTTACAGCTCTGATGGGTGGCTTTCTGGGCCACGAATGACCATCATTGAACGGATTGAAAATAGCTTAAAATCAGTGATACCGATGCCAACTGCCACTATTGATGCTTTAAGGCAACGTGAGTGAGATTATCCCCCCCTTTTCTGAATACGTTATCGGTGGATAACGTATTTAATCACAGTCACTTATATTAATAATCTTTCCAATTAATAAAGTCCGCACAAGAAAATCATCTGCCAATGACTGAATAAAAAATAGGATTTATATAGTATTGAATAAATAGACTTAGTAGATAAATAATATGAAAAGCATCTATTCATAAAATGGACATATTTATATTTATGGTGGCACAATTTTTTTTCAGTGCTAACTTTTTAACATCAGGTGAAATCATAATGGTTCTGTGTCTGCATTTTTTTTTAAATGGCTAAATAAATTCAATAATAATCTTACCTTTTATAGTTGTTTGATTTCACTGACTTTTAATTGAATTTTTCCTCAATTAGGATAGGGGTTGGAAATGACTAGAAAATCTATAGATGAATACCGCTCGACGTTACTGGATTCTCGCTTTGGCTCCCAAGCAATTCGTAATATGACGGAAGATAAAAAATTTCCTAAAGAAGAGATGCGCGAAGATATCGCTTTTCAAATCATCAGTGACGAGCTATTTCTTGATGGCAATGCGCGGCAAAACCTCGCTACATTCTGTCAGACGTGGGATGACGATAATGTCCACAAACTGATGGATCTGTCGATAAACAAAAACTGGATTGATAAAGAGGAATATCCGCAGTCGGCGGCGATAGATATGCGCTGCGTGAATATGATGGCGGATCTCTGGAATGCACCTAAGTCAAAGGATGGGCAAGGGGTTGGAACCAATACCATTGGTTCTTCCGAAGCTTGCATGCTGGGTGGCATGGCGATGAAATGGCGCTGGCGCAAGAAAATGGCAGCCGCAGGAAAACCCACGAATAAACCTAATTTTGTCTGTGGGCCGGTACAAGTCTGCTGGCATAAATTTGCTCGCTACTGGGATGTAGAAATGCGTGAAATCCCAATGGCTCCGGGGCAATTATTTATGGACCCGCAACGCATGGTGGAGGCCTGTGACGAAAACACCATTGGCGTGGTGCCCACTTTCGGTGTGACTTATACCGGCAACTATGAGTTTCCTAAACCACTGCATGATGCATTGGACAAGCTGCACAAAGAGAAAGGTCTTGATATTGATATGCATATCGATGCGGCGAGTGGCGGCTTCTTAGCTCCCTTTGTTGCGCCTGATATCGAATGGGACTTCCGTTTACCGCGAGTAAAATCAATCAGTACGTCGGGGCACAAATTCGGTTTGGCCCCATTAGGTTGTGGCTGGGTTATTTGGCGTGATGCCGCAGCCTTACCTGAAGAACTGATATTCAATGTTGATTATCTTGGTGGCCAAGTTGGTACTTTTGCCATCAACTTCTCGCGTCCGGCGGGGCAGGTTATTTCTCAATATTACGAATTTATTCGTCTAGGCCGCGAAGGCTATACCAAAGTACAAAGTGCCTGTTATCAGGTCGCCGAATTCTTGGCAAAAGAAATTGCTCCGCTAGGACCGTATGAATTCTATTGCAGTGGCGGCCCCTATGAGGGAATTCCTGCAATATGTTTCCGTGTCAAAGACGGGGCAAAACCGGGCTATACCCTCTATGACCTTTCTGAACGTTTAAGATTACGTGGTTGGCAAGTCCCGGCATTTACCCTGAGTGGCGGCATGTCCGATGTGGTAGTGATGCGCATCATGTGCCGCCGCGGATTCGAAATGGACTTCGCTGCACTGCTATTAGACGATTTTAAATCTTCACTGAAATATCTCAGTGAACATCCATCCCTTGGCGGCGAGGCCAGTCAGAATAGTTTTAACCATACCTAAAACGGGTTTTTCTTATTCTGATTATGAGCCTTTAAAACAAGGCGGCGTCATGCCGTGAATAAGGTGGATAAATTATGTCAAATACTGTCTCAAATACCGCCAAGTCAGCGGTCCCGGTAAAAAAACTGGGCATCGCGACTTTGGCGATTATGAATATCGTGGCTGTCGTTAGTCTCAGGGGATTACCCGCTGAGGCTGAATATGGCTTGAGTTCAATTTTCTACTACCTCTTTGCTGCTGTATTTTTCTTAATTCCTGTGTCATTGGTCGCGGCTGAATTAGCCACGGGTTGGCCTGAAAAAGGCGGGGTATTTCGCTGGGTTGGTGAAGCCTTTGGCCCACGATTGGCCTTTCTAGCCATGTTTATGCTGTGGATTGAAGTCACAGTTTGGTTCCCCACCGCGCTGACATTTGCCGCAGTATCACTGGCCTTTATTGGCCCCGAACAACGCTGGGACGAGGCCCTGTCTGCCAATAAATTCTTTGTGTTAGGAATAGTGCTATTTATTTATTGGCTCGCCACCTTTATTGCCTTTAAAGGGGTGGCGACATTTGCCAAAGTTTCAAAATGGGGCGGTATCATCGGTACCATTATTCCGGCGATCATTTTGATTGTTTTGGGCTTTGCTTACCTATTGGGCGGTGGAGCACCACAAATTGAATTAGCTTGGGATCAGGTGATTCCCGACTTTACCAACTTCGATAACGTCGTGCTGGCAGCGAGTATTTTCTTGTTCTATGCCGGTATGGAGATGAATGCCATCCATGTTAAGGACGTGGATAATCCCAACAGAAATTACCCCATTGCCATCATGCTGTCAGCCGTGGGGACGGTGCTTATTTTCGTATTAGGGACTCTGGCCATCGCCTTTATTATTCCTAAGTCGGATATTAGCCTGACACAAAGTTTGTTGGTCGCTTATGACGCGATGTTTAAGTGGGCTGGTCTGGAATGGTTAGGGCCGATTGTCGCCTTTGCCTTGGCTATTGGGGTATTAGCCGGGGTAGTGACCTGGGTTGCTGGCCCATCCTCTGGTTTGCTGGTGGTGGCTAAAGCGGGTTATTTGCCGCGCTGGTGGCAACATACAAACCAAAATGGCATGGCGACACATATTCTGCTGTTACAGGCATTATTGGTGACCTTACTGGCTATTCTGTTTGTGGTATTACCTTCAGTGCAGGCTGCGTACCAAATAATGAGTCAAATGACCGTAATCTTGTATCTCATTATGTATATGCTGATGTTTGGCTCGGCAATTTATCTGCGTTATAGCCAGCCGAATCGCCCGCGGCCATATCATATTCCCGGTGGCACTATCGGTATGTGGATAATTGGTGGGGCTGGGTTGCTTGGCTCTATTCTGGCTTTCGTCTTTAGTTTTATTCCACCCAGCCAAATATCAGTCGGTAGCCCAACGGAATACGTTGGCATTTTGATTGCCACCACCTTGTTCTTTGTCGTGCTGCCATTCTTGATTTATTTGGTGCGCAAACCTCACTGGCGTGATGAAAACAGTGATTTTGCCCCATTTACCTGGCAAGCCGAGAACGGGCATCCGGGGTTACAAAACTTATCGGCAGCCCATACCAGTGATGTGACGGCATCTGTCGCCACGAAATCCCCAGCGGCGAGCACGCCAAAAAGTTAATTTCCCTCCTCTCTAAGCAGGGCGGCATTGGCCCCCTGCTCAATGACATTAAGTGTTGGAGTCAGTGTTATGACTATTAACCTGGATCATTTAAATCAAGCGGTTAAGAATGCTTATTCGCAATATTCCACTCTTTCTGGGGGTGAGAATGCCAGTTATATTCCCTATCTGGCCAGTGTTCCCAGCCAACTTGCTGCGGTGGCAATTGTTACCGTCGATGGCCATATTATCGCGCAAGGCGAGGCTGATTTTCGCTTTGCTTTAGAGTCTATTTCGAAAGTGTGTTCCCTCGCCTTGGCCTTAGAAGACATTGGCCCGCAGGAGGTGCAGGACAAGATTGGTGCCGACCCTACCGGTTTGCCTTTTAACTCGGTCATTGCGTTGGAGTTGCACAATGGCAAACCCCTGTCGCCATTGGTTAATGCTGGCGCCATGTCTACGGTCAGTGTGATTAAGGCCAGTGATCGTGAAAACCGCTGGGCACGTATTCTGGATATTCAACAGAAACTTGCCGGGGCACCCATTTCACTTTCAGATGAAGTTAATCATTCAGAGCAAACCACTAATTTTCATAATCGTGCCATTGCCTGGTTACTCTATTCTGCGCAGGCGATGTATTGCGATCCAATGGAAGCTTGCGACGTTTATACCCGCCAGTGTTCAACCTTGTTTAATACCATTGAATTGGCAACCATGGGGGCAACCTTTGCAGCCAATGGCATGAACCCGGTGACTAAAAAACAGGTACTGACGGCCTCAAACATGCCATTTATTCTGGCGGAAATGACAATGGAAGGGATGTATGGTAGCTCGGGCGATTGGGCATATACCGTGGGTTTACCGGGCAAAAGTGGCGTCGGTGGCGGTATTTTAGCGGTAGTCCCTGGGGTTATGGGAATTGCCGCATTCTCACCACCACTTGATCCGGTCGGCAATAGCGTGCGCGGGCAGAAAATGGTGGCTTCGGTTGCCCAACAATTGGGATATAACCTGTATAAAAGCCGCTAACCACGGATTTTAGCTCACTAGATAAATAGAATGGCCCTGTGATACAGGGCCAGATTATCTGGATATTGCGATAAAAAATCAGCTTAAATCGATATTTTTGTGGCCAAAAAACCAGGTCAGAATAAAGCCAGCAATATACGAAATCAGTAGGCCAGCAATATAAACCAGCATTCCGGCAAAAATCCCCTGTGCTGATGTCATTAGTGGAATCGACACTATGCCCGATGGACCAAATACCGTATTCAAGCCAACCGGAAGCCCCAGCCAAGCGACGAGCCCAATAAAGAAGCCGCCGACCGCACCACCCACACAGGCGGTAACAAAGGGCTTCAAGCGCGGTAACGTCACACCATAGATAAGTGGCTCGCCAATCCCCAATAGCCCGGGGAAGATGGCCCCTTTAATTTGCGTACGCAGGACAGAGCCTTTGGGCGAACGCGCATAAAGAGCCAGCGCGGCGCCCACTTGACCGGCACCCGCCATCGCCAGAATAGGGAATAATGAGTTAAATCCTTGCGCATCCATTAAGGCAAAATAGACTGGAACAAACCCTTGATGGATACCAAAAACTACGGCAATCAGGAATAGCCCCGCCAGAATTGCGGTGCCGAAAGGGTTACCATTCAAGTGCATAAATAGCCAAGACATGCCCTTAAATAGCTCGCCACCCAAAGGCATAATAACCACAAAGGTAATCGCACCAGTAATCAGCAACGTGATAGTTGATGTTAGGATCATATCCAGATTATCAGGGATAAAACGACGTACTTGTCGCTCAATCCATGCCCCTGCCATACAGGCCAGCAGCACGCCAATAATATTACCGCGCGGATCAATGACCAGGCCGAAGAAGTTTTCCATCCCGGCGTAATAGCCGACAGTGCCCTCCGGCACATAGCGTAAAATAAATAACGACGCGATAATTGCGCCGTTGACTCCGGTCCCGCCAAAGGCTTTCTGTGTATTAAAGCCAATTAGGATGCTCAGGAAAGTAAATAAGCCGATGCTGAACACTTTCATGTAAGCAATCAGCCCCACTAACCACGAGGACGGAGTGACGCCTTCTAATACCAATGTTTGCTGAAGCAGAGTTGCTATCCCTAGCAGTAGCCCTGCGGCAATGAAGCCCGGAATTAATGGGGTAAAGATGGTCGCAAATTTAGTCAGAAAATTATGAACTGCACTCTTCTGTTTCGCTTTCATCTGTTGTTTTGTTTGGCTTGCCAGTACTTGCAGATCAATTTCATCAGCATTGTCATGGCCCTGCTGTGGTTCAGCACTTAGAACCTTATTCATCATTTCGCTGGCGGTTTGAGATTTACCCGGCCCTAGGATGATTTGCAATTGGTCGTCGCCATTGACCACTCCCATGACTCCGGGAATTTTCTTCAGATCTTCGTGTTGTATTAGCTGGCGATCTCTTAAGGTGAGACGCAGCCTCGTCATGCAGTTTCCACAGACGATGATATTTTTACTCCCACCAATGAAGAGTAAAATCTGTTCAATCGTAGAATCCGTTATTTTCGCCATAGTTATACTTTAATCTCCTGCCGTGCTTTACGGATAAACCCTTTATTCTTGCTTAGGATCGCACCCGCGTCCTCGGCAGACATACCACTTAGTATCATCATAATGGCTGTTTTGCAGTGGCGGTTGCATTCATTGAGCGCGTCTTGCGCCTCATCGGGGGAACACTCTGTCGCCTGGACAACAATATCGACCTGGCGCTGTACTAGCTTGGCATTTGTCGCTTCGACATCCACCATCAAATTGCTATAAACCTTGCCACTGCGGATCATGGCGCCGGTTGTCAGCATGTTCAGAATTAATTTCTGCGCAGTGCCGGCCTTCATTCGTGATGAGCCAGTGACGACTTCCGGGCCAACCAGCGGCTCGATGGCAATATCTGCCGCTTTGCTCATTTCGCTATTCTGATTGCAGGAAATAGCGGCAACGGTAGCGCCTACCCCACGAGCATAAGCCATTGCCCCGAGCACATAAGGTGTGCGGCCACTTGCTGCAATACCAACGAGCACATCACGGGCATTAAAATTAAGGTTACGTAAGTCTTGCTCACCCATTTCACGGCTATCTTCAGCATTTTCAACTGCTTGTAGGATGGCGGTATTTCCGCCAGCAATTAGGCCGACGACCATTTCTCGTGGCGTGCCATAAGTTGGTGGGCACTCACTGGCATCCAAAATCCCCAGCCGCCCAGAGGTACCCGCGCCGCAGTAAATTAATCTGCCGCCATTTGCGAAAGCCTCTGCAATAAGATCAACCGTCTTGGCTATTTCAGGAAGCTTCTCTCCCACCGCAAAAGGGACCTTTTTATCCTCGTTATTGATCACCGTGAGCATATCCAGAGTTGCAAGGGTGTCAATTTGAGAACTAGCGGGGTTTCGGCTTTCTGTAACCATTGAGCTTAGATTGATCTTCATTAGGACTTCCTTTTATTTAAATTATCGGCGATGTTAAGGAATTATTTATTTATTAAACGTGATGTTTGTCACGGTAAAATCTATTCTAAGCATGGCTGGTTAGAGGAATAAGCAGCGATAAAAATCAATAAATAAAAAAATTATTCTCATTATATTTATGCAGTTACGCCTGATTCATAAAGATGCGGGTGCTGGAATAATCTATTATCTTTTACGGGAAAACTTTTAATGTCGATTCTGAATGAAATAACCTGGTTACTGCCTGAACTGGCAGAAAACCAACAAAAAATAGCGAAATATATTCTTGATAATCCGGAATCTATACTCAGTATATCTTCTTCTCAGTTTGCAGAAAATGCGGGCGTCAGCCAATCAGCAATCGTAAAATTTAGTCAAAAGATAGGAATGAAAGGTTTTCCTGCATTGAAACTTGCTATCAGTGAGGAATTAGGCCGGAATAACTTATTTAAATCTTATCCACATAAAGCCCTGCATAATTCTATTTCATCAGAAGATTCACTGATGGTCATGGCACAAAAGCTTGCGCATGAGAAGACGGCATCAATCATGGAGACAACCCGCAAGATAAATTTCTCAGTTTTCCAACATATTGTGTCTCTTATTAATACTGCTCAGCGTGTGCAAATAGTCGGGATATGGGGGTCAGGACTTACAGCCAAAGACCTGAGTTACAAACTACAAAAGATAGGTATAGTGACGCTGGTTGAAGCCGACCTCCATGTCCAGATAGCAGCTGCGCTCACTCTGACACCCAAAGATGTACAGATTGTTCTTTCATTCACTGGTAGAAGGAAGGATATGAGAATTGCTGCAACAATGGCTAAAGCGCAAGGGGCAACCGTCATTGCTATCACGGGCAGTAAAGTCTCGCCGCTGGCTAAAATTGCAGATTATGTCCTTGAAAGTATTTCTGATGAGAATGAGTGGCGCAGCTCCTCGATCTCTTCACGTACGGCTCAAAATACCCTGACAGATCTGATTTTTTTGGCATTGATGCAATTGCGGCAAGAAATGGCTAAGCCATTAATTTTAAATGCAAATATGACTATCAATAATTTGGATGACTGATGCAGACAGCGAGTGGTTAATCTGATTTCAGGCAATGAAGTAAGATATTTTGATTATCTCATTGCCATATTCCATTTACATGGTGTTCATTTTGTAAGACATTGCCTACAATATCGGGAGGCGGGAGATATTAAATGATTACATTTGGAAAAATTTAATAATAAATATTCCTGATACTGAGACGTTATTCCTTTCCTCATCGCCTTATGCATCAGGCTTCGGGAAATGAACGTAAAAAAAAGGAATAATAATATTCCTTTTAGCGGAAAATAACGAATCAATCAACTGTGATAATTATCACTTTATTACGTAAACTAAAAAGTAAAATCCCCCCGGCAAACATAAATAACGGAGGAATTAATGAAAGTAATAATACCCGCGATTCTCTTGTTTAGTAGCTGCGCTTACGCAGATGTTATTCCAGACCCACAACTTAAAGAAATGTGGTTATCACCTCAAACATCTGCTGAAAAAATAATCTCTAACATGAGCTTTGAAGAAAAGCTTGGGCAAATATTGATGGTTGATATTCGTTCGTGGAGCAATGATAACAACGATGATAAAAAGCCCTTTATCGCAATCAATGACACCGTCAGTAAAATGATTCGAGACTATCATTTAGGATCGATTATTCTTTTTAGAGAAAACTTAATTGACACTCCGCAGACAGTTGAATTAATTAATAATCTACAGCGCGCACGGAGTAATTTCCCACTATTTATTAGCACTGATCAGGAAGGGGGATATGTTACCCGCTTACGAGTTGGTACTGAAATGCCCGGAAATATGGCGTTAGGCGCGACAGGATCATCAAAATTAGCTGAGCAAGCTGGAAGTATTCATGGCTACGAATTATCCAGTCTTGGTTTTAATTTTAATTTTGGTCCTGTAGTTGATGTTAATAATAACCAAAATAATCCTGTTATTGGTGTTCGTTCTTACTCCGACGATCCGGTGCTGGTGGGGGAATTAGCACGCAGTTATATCAATGGTATTCATAAATCCAATGTGCTGACTTCACTAAAACATTTTCCCGGCCATGGTAATGTCAGCTCAGATACCCATTTTGCGCTACCTACTGTCAATATTGATAAAGCATCATGGCAGCAGGTAGAACTGAAACCATTTGTTGAAGTCATGCCCGTTACTGATGCAATTATGACGGCTCATATTGTGGTACCCGCACTTGATAACGCCATGCTGACGAATATTAAGGGCGAGAAAATCGGCACTCCGGCTACATTATCGAAGCCGATCTTGACCGGTATTTTGCGTAACCAACTTAAATTTAATGGTTTAATTCTGACTGACGCGATGGATATGGGCGCTATCACCGGTAATTTTGATCGTAACTGGTCAATCAAACAAGCCATTATGGCAGGAAATGATATTGTATTAATGCCCATGGAAATAAAGAATAGCGCCAGTGTTGAGCAACTCAAGGGGCTTTACCACTATTTAAAAGCCGAGGCAGTAAAAGATCCTGTGCTTAAACAACGCATTGAAGATGCTGCACAGCGAGTTATTTATACCAAACTTAGTAAGCGCATTTCTGCGGACCCGCACGACGTTGCTACCGCTGAAAGAGTTGTAGCATCGAAAAATCATAAAGATATTGAAAATTTCATTTCTGAACAGGCGATCACGCTAATTAAAAATGACAATGTTTTGCCTTATCACCTCAAGCCGCAAAACAATATCATGGTATTTTCTGATGAAAAACCACGTAACGAACTAATCACCAAGCATCTCTATGATATTGCAGATCAGTTTCGTGTCACTTTCGACGTTAAAAATGAAGTCATCAAGCTGGATAAAGATGATATTAGACCTGAAGAGATAGCCAGGCAGATTAAAGGCCAGAATCTTATTATTCTCGCTACTTATAATCTTAAGCTCAACCCTGTCAATGCACAGCGGATTATCGATGTAGCAAATAAAGAAAACATTCCTCTGGTTGTTATCTCCAGCAGAAACCCTTACGACATTGCCTATTTGTCTAATGTTAAAGCCAATATTGCGATTTATGGCATCACTGGATTTGATGTCACTAATAATGTGCGTAATAGCTTGGAAACCAACATCCGCAGCGGGCTACAAACGCTATTTCAGGGGACGAAAGGGAAATTAGATGTACTGGCCAAGCCGCATGGGAAATTACCGGTAGATATTAGAACGCCTGATAATAGCCAAATACTCTATCCACGTGGTTATGGATTAACACTGTTATAAACATCGCGGAAGGTAAAAATGAATATAGTAAAAGGACTTATGGTCTTCAGCGCCATAACGATGTGTATGCCTGTATTTGCGGATGAGTTTGAAACTGATTATGACCAGGAAATCATTAAATTAAATAAAAGAATCCAGCAAATAGAACAAGAGAAAAAAGAAGCACAAGATAAACTAAAACAAAAAGCCTGGAATTTTGATACCTATATAGGTGCTGAGCAAGAAATAGACAGTGATGAAAGTTGGAAGTTTATTAAAGGAAGTATGGCAACCTCACCTTATGTCGGTGCCTATGTTTACCAGAATGATTCATTATGGCTATATGATGTTCAGTTCTTAAAAACATATTTGGATAATAACCCAGAGTATGATCGTACACGTTGGCAGGCAGGGGTAACCAGAACCTTTCCTTTCACCTATGACGGTAAGAACGGTAATACAAAATTACGTCTCGGATATCGTAATGATAACTGGCATTTCCCTTCAATCAAAAGTCCTGCTCTGGCTGACCCAGAATATAAGGGAGATGTCCGCAAAGGGGAAGAACGGCATGAAATTTGGATACGTCCACAGGCATACTATAAATACTCAGAAACCCTGAGTTTTAATGCTAGCCTCTCATTTCGTTTGATAGACCGTAAGCTAGATTATGCTCGTGCAAAAGGGAACTATGGCGTATATAAGCGGGATTGGAGCCAAATTAATGAACACTTTGCCGGGACAAATATCACCTTTAACCAGAAGAATTCACTCTGGCTAAACTATTTATACATTGATGAGCAATTGGTCAATACGCTGTATAACAAAGAGCACTTCTTATGGGGCATTTACCGTTATAAGTTCGATAATGACTTACTATTGATGCCCTATACCCGTCTGGCATTGACGAAAGGCACACAGAGTTTCCGTGATTCGAACAACCATGAAACGCTATATAAAGAAAAGAATCGGAGTCGTTATGGCTTACAGGTGCTTTATCCACTAACGAAACAAACTTCAATATTTGCAGATACCTATTACCGGCCAGAACAAACCTGGACTAATAACAATAAGACCAGCAATAATTTTTGGTTCTGGGCGGTGGAGTTAAGGCATAATTTCTGATATTAAGTAAGTAACATCATAATATTCATTCATTAATAGCGAGAGATAAGGAATGAGATATTTCCTGCAAAAATTATTATGCCTGTGTTTATTATTTATGATAAATGCCAGCTATGCTGACGTGTCGCAAAAAATTATTTTAGGTGTCGATCAGGAAAATGTTTATGGGCCACTGCTTAAAAATAAGCGAGTTGGCTTAATGGTAAATCAGAGCTCTATTAACAGAGAAGGGCGTCATACCATCGACAAGCTGTTATCTGAGCAGAATAAATTCCACTTTACCGTAACAACGTTATTTTCTGTTGAGCATGGTATACGTGGAAATGCAGATGCTGGGTTAGGTGATGATAACCATATTGATAAGCAGAGCGGCCTCCCTATTATTTCTTTGTACGGACGAGATAAAGATGGTCGGGTGCGGGCTCATCCGTCCGAGGCGCAGTTATCTGATATCGACGTCGTTATTTATGATTTGCAGGATGTTGGTGTTCGCTATTTTACCTATACCATCTCCATGCATCATATGCTGGAAAGTCTGCAAAAGTACCATAAACAATTTATGGTGTTCGACAGACCTAACCCTCTCGGTAATTATGTTTACGGACCTATTCTCGAAGAAGAGAATATCTCAGGTATAGGGATGCATCCTGTACCTATGGTGCACGGGCTGACGTCGGGAGAATTTGCTCGGATGATAGTCAATGAGGGTTGGTTAACACATTTCGATGATGCTAGCTGGAAAGCTTTTGGTATCAAAGCTTATCAGTTTCCCCCAAAAGATTTAACGGTTATTGCTATGGGGAATTATACACATGAATCACCTTATTCATTGCCGGTAAGACCTTCGCCAAATTTACGCAGTGATTTGGCTATTCATCTTTATCCTTCTTTAGGAATATTTGAAGCCACCAGTGTCAATATGGGCAGAGGGTCTGATCATCCTTTTGAACAATTAGGTTTTCCATCCAAGAAATTTTATATCAATACCTGCTATGACGTTGATATTAATCAACAGAAAACAGGGTGGCCACATGCAGGTAAAGAGGTCTGTGGCGAGAGATTTACGGCAACCGATATGGCCAATATACCACTGACAATACGTTATTTTGTCGAGTGGTGGTTCAAATTTAAAGATGCAGGTTATTCAATGGTTATCCCGCCACAGATGGAGGCAAATTATCTGGATTATCAGGATGAGTATTTTTTAATCCGCCCGCTATGGCTCGCTAAATTAACGGGTACACGTAATCTGGTTAAATTAATGGAAGCAGCAACAGAGAGGAAGTTGACCATTGATGAAACGGTCAATTATCTGGAATCCAACTGGCAGCCTGGCATTAATAATTATTTAAAGCTCCGCGAGAAATATAAGCTCTATCCTTAAACCTATTATTCTTCTTTGACGTTTGGGGTGCCAGTGAAAGCTGCACCTCTTTTTTTGTGATTTTTATCCTAAAGAGAGCATCGCGGGCCATTCAAGCCAAATAAAAAGGAGTCAGACGATTGCTCATCTAACGCAACAGGCAGAGAACGGCGCACAGTGGTTATCAGTTGCTGGTCAATATCTGCCCAGCCTTTGGTATCGCGGATTATGTCTTGTACCAGTTGCCGGATGGCGCGGTTTATGTGGACAGTCGGCCGCATTCATTATTTGCATGTAAGCCGGTACTATCCAGCAGATTAATGGGGGGATTACAGTCTGGTCACTCAAGCCAGTTACATGGCCAAGTCAGATGGATTAGGTGATAAATATTCCCCTGTGATTGGTTAATCGCTCTCGCCCAATCAGCCCGCCGCGCGGGCTTTTTTACGCCTGCCCATAAGTACCGCCAACGGCCCGCAGTACCCTGCAAACCACAACACCCGAAATGGATCACGCCAGCCATGCCCCGCGCACGTAGCAGAACACGCCACGAAAGAAACATCATCGCCACGGAAACGGCACTACACCGCACCCGCCTGCACACTTTGCCCTATAAAGTTTTTTCAGTTTTATTTTTCTACAAACCATCCCGCCAGCCCGCGCCGTGGCTGGGGCTTTGCAGCAATTCGCCAACTGAAAAGATTGAAAAGAATTTCAGGGATTTTCAGTTTTTTGGATCTTGGAGTGGATCGCGTAAAAGTATTAGTACATTGAATTTAAAAGGGATTGTGTGAATTACGTGAGTTTAAAGTTTTCTAACAAGATCTAGTGGATATGGAGAATACTAATGAAAAACAGGGGAATAAAAGAAATCCCCCACTTACTTGAACTGAAAAAATCACTTGGAGCTTTTTCTTTCTTCCCAAGACTCTATGATATATAGCACTAAGCTATGAGCACTATTTATTGCAAGGCGGGCATGTCGTGGTTTGACATTATATGATTTCCTGCCCGCACCATGAGCTGTGCTTGCGTGAGTCCGAAAGGCACCAATACCATCAACAATTGAGAAAAGCCCCGTAAGTATTCTTTTTAAATCATTATCTTCAATTTGTTGTGGGTTCATACCTAAGTTGTCTCTTACAACTTTCCAAACCCCTTGGAGGTCTTGTCGGGCTGGCATTTCAAGGCTCTCATCTGTGATATAGATTTTGCAGACGGACTCTAGAATATTACACGCGGCAGAAACAGACTCTTTAGGTTCTTTGTGAATGTGTTCAAGTGCTCGGGTAAATTCAGCCTCAATAGCAGGCATATTTTTACCTTTAATTGCCTCTTGTAAAGAAATGGATGTATTTGAAACCCCGCTTGATATGAACCCACCCCTTATGTAGAACAGCCCATATTTACCAAGCATTTCATCCACTCTTTGATTGAACGTTGGCTCTTCATCTTCTGATAAAAAATCACTATATGGTGATGGAGTAGCAATTGGATTTGAAGACTCCATATATCCTTCGATTAATTTTCCAAGGATAGATAGTGGGTCTTTACACTCTTTATTTATTCTTCTAATCCATGCAAGTGCTTTGACGTGTTTAGATCCATCTGGCACCTCACCGGGCGCATCCGCATACATAAATAAGTTATCTAAGCTGGCGTGTGTTTCTAGTGAAGATATATGTTCAGCCACAATAGCGATTAGTGGTTGAGGAATTTTCCGATCCATATTTACCCCACAGTAATTACAAAAAGCGACATACGTTTTTGATAGGTTACCTAGCTTTGAAACCGTAGATGTGAAAATACGGTGCGACACTTTTGCGACACTGACCACCAGATACAAAAAAGCCACTCGATTAAGAGTGGCTTAATATGCTGATTTGACAGCTAAAATTTGGTGGCCCCTACTGGACTTGAACCAGTGACCAAGCGATTATGAGTCACTGCCTGAATTACGTAAAATCAATGTTTTACATTTATTTTCATTGACTTAGATTGCCAATGATTGCATCTATTTGCCTATAAATGCCATTTCTGCCGCCACTTTATCGCCATTTATCTAAGTATATCCAATGTTAGAACGGGGCGCTTTCATCTGACTCGAAATCAAAGGATGGAATGGTGACGTGATGAATCGTATTTCTTTCCATTTCCATCATTTGAGCTTCTTGCTCTCCATCATCGTACCAAGATGAAGTATCAACCTCTAAAGCGTCAGATATGACCTCGAATGTTTCAGGGGAGTCTAAGTGAGAAACCATTCTTAAAGTAAACGGATAATCTTCTTCTATCGTAGCACCGTCATTTTTAGGGCCATACTCTTGTGTCACGTAAGCTGTGCCGCTCGCATAGATATGTATGAACTCATCATCTATTGAGGTAATACCAAAATTTTCAACTTCTGTATAATCTACCCATGCATGATTCGCTATAGTTATAAGATCTTCCGGAATACTGCTTACCGCAGTTGAAATGACTGCTTTTTGTATTTTTTCTTCTAATGTATCAATAAGTTCACTTTTACAACTTTCTATTCCACTAAGAATTGTGGATGCTGTTTCCAAAAGACTTTTTGCATCTTCGAAAAATCTTTGTGGATTAGGGTGTAAAGATTTTTCATTGATATGTGTAAAATTATTTAGAGTCGCGTAAAGCTTTAGCATACAGCGAATCTCATCATCTAATTGCTCAAGAAATTCCTCACCAAGATATTCGTTAGAAATTTTCATCTGCGCACAGTATTTCAGATGTTGTTTTCTAGAAACTTCATAATGTTCATGCTCCCTTACGTACCACGGAGCTTTTTTTACATTGTCATCGGGCGACTTTCTCTTAACTATATGGTCAATCAGCCCTCTAAGTGAAAAGGCAAAGTTGTGGAATCTTAATGGGTTTCCGTGAGAAGCATAGTTCCTTAGGCTTGCTCGGAATAGTTCTCTCTCAAAATCGGTTTCTAAGTGACTTTCAAATTTTTGTATAAAATCCAAGGAACATAGTTTTTTAAGTTTCATTATTTTGTTTCTTTACGCTATTTTCAGCATTTGAGATAAAGGATTAAGACGCACGGCATCCTCTAAATGGTCGGGCGCAAAGTGAGCATATCGCATCGTCATTTTTATATCTGTATGGCCGAGAACGCGCTGCAAAACTAAAATATTTCCACCATTCATCATGAAGTGGCTGGCAAACGTATGGCGTAAAACATGTGTCAACTGACCGGCTGGCAGCTCTATCTCGGTTCTCTCAAGAGCAGAGCGAAATGCACCATAGCAATCTGTAAACAAACGTCCTTTCTTATCGGAGGAGAGTGATTTGTATAACTCCTTGCTAATAGGAACGGTTCGGTTCTTTCTGCCTTTCGTATTCGTATAGGTAATTTTATACTCTGACAACTGACTTTTACGCATACCCTCCGCTTCTGACCACCGTGCGCCGGTGGAAAGACAAATCCTGACGACCATTTCTAAATCGGGATGGTCATGACGTTTACATTCAGCCAGAAGTAGGGTGATGTGATCATGAGTGAGCCAGGCCATTTCCATTTCTTCGGTACGGAAAGGTCGCATATTTTTCAAAGGGTTTTCACCTTTCCACTCACCGAGTCGACTTAGCTCGTTAAATACCGCTCGAAAATAAGCCAGCTCAAGATTTAGTGTGCGGGGTGATACCACTTTCACCCTGTTTGAACGGGCGTGCTCGCCTTTTAATCTTTTCTCTCTGTAACGGGAAAACATTTGCGCATCGAAATCTCTCGCAAGAGGTTCGCCCATACAGTCAAAAGCGTGATGCATTGCTTGCTGGCGTCTTAGGCCATCTTTAAGTGTGATACCGTGAGCACTATACCATGCGTCAACCAGCTCTTTTAATGTGCGTCTTTCTTCTTTTTCTTCCTGCCACGGGTTTTGAACGGTGTATTGTTCAAACGCTAGTGCTTCACCTTTTGTGGCAAACTTCTTTCTGATGCGTTTGCCATTTGCCCCGTTAGGATACAGTTCACATATCCAGCCGCCAGCAGGGTTCTTACGCACAGCCATTAGTTAACCTCGCTGTAAACACCCGTAACGCGTCCTATCAATTTAATCTCATCAATCCCACATTCAAACGGCACTTTCCCCCCGGCAACATGTAATTTTTTGCCCGGTAGCTTTGTTAGTTCACGAATGCTAATAGACTCATCAATATCAACCAACCACAAACCGTCCGATAACGATGCTGCTTTATCGATAAAGTGAAGTTTTCCATCAGTGCGAACAGCAATTCCATCAGATAAAGGCTTCCCAAAAAGCTGAACATCAATATTCAGATAACCATCACTTTTGAGTATTTCTTCACTTAATGTGAATATTTCTATTCTCTTTGTATCCGATAATGAAGACTTACCTTCAAATTGCTGTCCTTCTCCGGTCAATAACCATCTAAGGCTTGCCCCCGTTTCAAGTGCGCAGTGTGCTGCAAAGTCGTAAGAGATAGCTCCACGGGTGTATCGATTAGACAGCGAACTAGATGCGATATCGAAGTGGTTAGCTAATTGAATTTTCTGAGAAAATCCATATGCCAAACAGACTCTATCCAATACATCTACGTTGCTCCATCCTAAAGAATCAATTCTCATTTTGATAAAACCTATTTACTATCTCCCAATATGGGGATATATTTTGGCTAAACCTACATAATTGATGGCTGGCGTTGGCAAACAGAGGCGCATCACTTACAAACTTTGGCAAATAGGGAATCATGCATCATGGCTTCTGAAATCGCAATTATAAAAATTCCTGCTCCTGTAGTGAGTTTGGAAATGTTCGCAAAACTTGAGGGTGTTTCAAAACGTACCGCTTACCGTTGGACGACTGGCGATAACCCTCGCGTACCAATTGAAAAGCGAGTGATTCGCAAGGGATGTAAGAAAGCCGGTGGCCCGATTCGTATTTACTATGCGCGCTGGAAAGAAGAACAACTTCGCAATGTATTCGGTCATGCTCGTTTTCAGCTCATCATTGATAATCTGTATTCACTTTAAGTGAATTCTAAGGATGTGACATGTTTGATTTTTCTGTTTCTAAACATCCGCACTTTGACAATGTATGCCGCCAGTTTCCGACACGTCACAATCTGACGCAGTTGGCGAAACAGTTGGATATGAATGCGCAAACGTTGCGGAACAAGCTCAACCCGGAGCAACCGCATCAGCTTACGGTTACTGAATTGCTCGCGATCACCGACGCAACAGAAGACGCCAGCCTTATCGATGCCATGTTGGCGCAAATAAACTGTATGCCGTCAGTGCCAGTAAATGAGGCCAGCGCCGATAACATTTCTACCTACGCACTTAAAGCAACAGCCGCCGTGGGTTCTATTGCGGCCGCTGCGGTACAAGGCAACCATAAAACAGCATTCAGCAAATCTGCTCTGTTGGATAGCGTCAATACTGCGATTCGCCATCTGTCATTGATTGGCCTGACGGTGCAATGTCGTATTCAGTCAACCCCTGCGCTTGCTTCAACCGTTGATGTTATTAGCGGCTTGAGTGCTATCGCCGGTTTGAGTTGAGGTGTTTTTATGATTGTTTCTATTGCTCCATTGTTGAAACAGCAAAGCCCGGTAAATCTGCGCCATTTCGGTAACGGTGTACTGGAGTTAAAAAACGGCCAGCGCTGGAAGCCGGGAAGTAATCAAAAGGCGCTTTTACAAGAATTGTCCTCTGCAAAGAAGACGCCAATACTACGCCGTCTATTCAAGCGTTAATTGGGGGGTATATGTTGCAATTAACGGAATCTGAAAATAAAAGGATGATTGGTATTACCAGAATCTCTGAGATTAAGGGTAAATATTTTCATAATAGAAGCAGTGAAAACATTGCCCAAGAGACTTTTGATAAATCACCGGAAAGTCTACGTAAAACAATTTGCATGTATGCAGGTTTGAAAAGCAGGCATGTAACAATGAAATTTTCAGAGCTTAGTTTATCTGAAAGAGTAAAGGTGGTTGATGCTTTAAATGCATTAATTGATTTTGTTAATTCATTGCCGTCATTTATTAGTAATGATGACTGCACTCTGAATATTATTAACTAACCAAAGTCGCAATATATGGCGTTTTACTCGCCGGGTTTCGTATTGTCTAAAAAAAGGAATTACTTATGCAGAATACACAACAAAAAATATGGATGGGCGTAGACCCCGCCAAGTCGGGCAGCGAGCGCACTGTCACAATGATGTCTGTTGAGTCAATGGAACTGATGCTCAATGAAGCGCGCATGGATGAAAGAAAGAATCAGGCCGCGCTAGTTTCATTTCGTCTGGATGAGATTGCTAATCAAATTCTAAACCGGGAGCTGAACGGCGTAGAGGCGGCGGAACTGCTTAACCGAGTAGCC
>NZ_CABHWW010000039.1 GCF_902170305.1 Yersinia alsatica
ATTCCATTGATCAAAACTAAAGCTACCCGGTTCCCCCATAAGGTGAATGATAGTATTTTCATAATAATAGTCCCAGTCGTATCTATCAAATTCAATATTATCATCATTAATATTCAGATTTTTAATAAAAAAATCATTTTCTGAATAATTTACTATATCGAAGTGGTCGCCCAAATTAATGCTCCCGCCACCAAAATCAAGCGTATTATCGGGTTGCCCATCTTCCAGATTACATCCACTGTCATCACAGTAGTCTTCAGGCCCGATAGCGGCAGCATAGCCAGAGAATACCATGCTTAAAAATACGATAAGTAATGCAGATTTATTAATATGTTTCATTATAATTAACATTCCTTGTAGTGATATGTTTATGTGACTCGCTAAATGGAATACATACAATTAAGCGAAGTTTTGTTATCAAATTGTTTTAGCCACAGGCTGCCGCTGATTAATAGCTACATGAAAATTTATCGACTCCATAATGAGTAATTGAAAAGAAAGTAATCGTTAAATATTTTTGTGCTTTGGGTGTTTCACACTGATAAGTGTTAATAGACAAATTTAGAGATGCCGTCTGTTAATGGCATATTAAAACGATATTTTTTAATATCCCCTTCCCCAGCAGATACAATCTTATCGCCGAGAGAGAATACATTAGAAATAAATGTCAATTAGCCTGGTTAATTATTTCACGGCAGGAATGATAAATATTCATACAGTGATTTAACACTCTCATTGACGTATAACTGAATAAAGGAAATTCAAACCATTACAATCCCATTTAATGACTATGGATATCACTATACTCGATCTATTAATCTGTTTAAAACCAATAATATAGATCATTTCCCTATAACATTGAGCTTAACTAGTCATATAGACTATTGGTTACCTATTGCGCAGATTTTTCGATCGCATTCGCTAAAAAAAGTGAATTTATATATCAACTCTATGACTCAATCTGGTTAATTATATTTTTAATTGAAATACAAAAAATAAGTAAAATCCTTATCTACATTGGATATATCCTACAGTCGTAAATGAATTTACGCACAATCAGGGTAATATATGGCCGTTTAAATGCAGCAGACTGGGTGATTACCCTGTTGATGGGGATAACGGTCAGTGGTCACAGACGAAACATCTAATTCAAATTTTCAAACCTCATTTTAGATCTGAAATTAGAGTCTCAAATGTAGATTATTATCTTATTAGAATTGGCGCTGCGCATTGCCGAGTGGTTCATCCCTATCGCGCGGCAATGATCCCACTGGAAAATTTCCAGATAGCATTTGTGGTTATTGGTGCGGTCGCATTACTATCGCTAGTAGACACATTGACGCTTAGCGGGATGCGGGCGATGAAGTGTGTAAGAAGCCAGTCAGACGCGGAAATGTAAAATAGTGATGTCGCAATGGCTTCCTTGCAGACTCAAGGGTATGTTAATCATATCAATTATAATATTGGCAACGAAAAATAAGGAATGCATATGATCGTTTTCGTCACTGGCGCAACCTCAGGTTTTGGTGAGGCTATCGCCCGCAAATTTATCAGCCACGGTCATCAGGTTATCGCGACAGGCCGTCGTCAGGAGCGGCTGGAAGAGCTAAAAACAGAACTGGGCGCAAAGCTGCATATCGTGCGGCTAGATGTACGAAATCGTGCGGCTATTCAGCAAGTTATCGACGAACTCCCCGCCGAGCTGAAAAATATCGACGTGCTGGTGAATAACGCCGGTTTGGCATTGGGGTTGGAACCAGCTCACCGGGCCAATGTTGAAGACTGGGATACCATGATTGACACCAATACCAAAGGTTTGGTGAATATGACGCGCGCGTTATTGCCGGAAATGGTGGCGCGTAATGTGGGTCATATTATCAATATTGGTTCTACCGCGGCTAACTGGCCTTACGCCGGTGGTAATGTGTACGGTGCTACCAAAGCCTTTGTTAAGCAATTCAGCTTAGGTCTGCGCGCTGATTTGCATGGCACACATATTCGTGTGACTGACATTGAACCGGGGATGGTTGGTGGTACTGAATTCTCCGCCGTCCGTTTTAAAGGTGATGGCGAGCGCGTGAATAAAACTTATGATGGTGCAAACCCGTTGACACCAGAAGATGTCGCCGAAGCCGTGTATTGGGTGGCCACTCTACCTGCTCGCGTTAATATTAACTCACTGGAAATGATGCCAGTCAGCCAATCCTTTGCTGGATTAAGTATTCACCGCGAAGGTTAATCCAACGCATAAAATCACTGGGGCATAGCTCATTTATCTTCATGGGCTGTGCTACCAGCTTACCCGAACGCCTACCGTACCGCCGATGGCATAATTGTCATTAA
The DNA here is from genome assembly GCF_902170305.1 of Yersinia alsatica. Lineage (GTDB taxonomy): Bacteria > Pseudomonadota > Gammaproteobacteria > Enterobacterales > Enterobacteriaceae > Yersinia > Yersinia alsatica. Next base: position 2,344 of record NZ_CABHWW010000039.1, read on the forward strand.
CATTGCGGGTTGCAGTGATTAGATTCACATTGCCATAGACTCCATAGCGCCCGTTCTGCCATTCATAAGTTCCCCCGGCACCGACCCCCACCGATTGCCGTTCATCTCGGGTAGTAAAATCAATGCCGGATACTCTGGTTTTAGTGCCATTCAGGAACTCATTATAAACATCAAGATTACTGTAGAGGTGTGAGCGGCTGGTTGTGCCATTTTCTGCAATCCACACATTCTCTTTGTCCAGCGATACTCCCGCCCTTCCTCGCAAGCTATCTCCATCCTGAAGTGAAACTTCGCTACCATATGGGTCGCGGAACGTATCAAAATCTACCCGTGAATAGGTCAGTTGCAGTTGGGGTGTCAATGAGAAACCATTGCCTAGTTGATAATGTTTACCCGTTTCGACCGAGGAAGCATACCCCCTGCCCGAATTACCATTAGCAACCGGGTGCCCTTCTGTTGTGGAGTTCAAGTCACTGTCAAACCACATGGTTTGTAATTGGCCGTCGATATACACGCCATCGGCACTGTACCAAGTGAGCGTTGTACCTACGCCATAACCATTGGTATCAATATTGCCGTAACCAAAGTAAGAGTTAATATCGGCTTTTGCTTTACCGTAGGAGAAACTCACCCCGCCGGTTAGCAATGAGCCGTCTTGGCTTTGATGCAATGGCACATCGATGCCGGTTTGTAATTTCCACACATCGATATTGCGATGTGAGCTGCTGGTAGAGTTGGCGGGATCGACGACTTGATGGCTACCTTCGATACGCCCCCATGCCCATTGATTATCATTCGAATTATTTGAGTCGAGTTCAGTTTGTGTCTGAGACCAGTAACGATTGCCAACACGTTGTTGCAAGGTCGGCAGTGTGTTAAGTGCAGCTAGCACTTGCGGATACTGTTCATATAAAGGTACCCCCGCCTGATAGCGCGGGCTGCCGGGTACAACATCGGTTCCCGGATCTGACTCAGTTGACAGCAGTTCAGAGGAAAGAGACCAATCGCGTCCAGCAACCGCTGCATTTCCATTGGCCTGTAAAGTGTAAGCATAGGCTCCGGCAATGACGGCTTGTTGGCCTGCCCCTGTGACATAGTCGCCAGCCAGCAAGAAACTCCCATCAGGTGCTAAGCCGCCGACATCAATAACATTAATACCGTTAATGGTGGTATTGCCAAGGCCGCCTAAATTGGTCACCCGAACCGTAGTAGTACCGCTCGCATTACCTGATATCAGTAATTTATCGGTGGCAGAACTGTCATTGCCCAGCACCGACTCAATTTGCAGTACACCATTATCCCCCACATAGTTGCCATCGACCGTCAGGGTTCCGATGGAATTCCCAGGAGAAATAATACCGGCGTTAGTGGTGTTACCGACGATGCCATTACCTTCCAACTGGCCGCCAGCGAGGATCATCGCCGTGGCGCCAGAGAGATTGCCGTTAACCTGTAGAATACCCTGATCACTGGCCTGCAATGTGCCCGTAAAATCGCCTTGGTTGCTGTTGAATATGGTCCGGCCGGCAACGGCGTCAATCAGCCCGGAACCCACTAAACCTGTTGCGGAACCTGCCGTATTGTTAGCGCCACCATTCAGAGTGGCATCAAACACATAATTAGCTGAGGTATGATTGAGGATGATGCGCCCATCGCCAGCGCCAAACAGGATGCTGGCGGTAGTAAGGGTACCGGCCTCCGCTGGTGCTGTACCAAGCAACCCACCGATCGTCAGTGTGCCGCTGCTACCCGCGTTGTTGGCAATCGTGACATTGGATGCTGCAACATGGCCCTGATTAACGATGTCTAGCGCAGCATTACCACTGGTGCCCACGACCAGCGTGCCGGTATTGTTCCATTGCGAACCGTTGCCGTTGACCGTCACGGTGCCCACACTACCCACCTGCTGTCCCACCACTCCTGACGCACTCTCCACCAGGCCACTGTTAGTAATTTCTAACGTGCCGTTCCCTCCTTTCCCCACACTCAAATAGCCTGAGTTTAACCATCTTGAGCCTGCGCCACTGACCGTGACTTTACCTATACCCGTGGTCAGGTTGGACGCTATCTCGGCGTCAGTATTTGATACCAAACCACTATTAATGATGTTCATTACTGCATTACCACCGGCACCCATCCCAAATGAGCCAGAAATAATCCATTGCGAATCCACACCACTCACTGTCGTCGCACCGATACTGCCGACTTGGTTACCAATAATGCCGCGCGCACTGGAAGCAGAACCGCCGTCGAAGATATTCAGCGTCCCGTTCCCCACATAGCCGACATACAGGACATCCGAGTTGTTCCATTGTGCTCCGGCACCACTTATCGTCACGGCCCCGGTGCTATTAAGCGCAGCAATACTGCCTTTTAAACTGGATACAATACCGCCACTACTAATGTTTAACGTCCCATCGGTGCTCGAGCCTACATATAAATCGTCGCCCACATTCCAAGGTGAGGCGTGCGTCCCCGGCACGGTAACAGTCTGACCGCTATCAATATTGACAACAGCGTGGGCATTGATTGGATAAAGGAGGACAACAAAAATAGAACCGCAAGATAAAGAATAAATAAAACGGTTTTCGCTGGCCATTTCGCTACACCTATATATTTACTTCAATGACTGCATACGAAAGGAACCTTGTCAGGTGAAGAGAAATCACCGGTAATCAACCACTGAACATAGCCACGTTTTTTTTATATTGATTTATGCATTATCCTCTGCCCAAAAAACACACAAGTCATCTATAAATTATATAGCTTACATTCAGACAAACTGCACAAGTCGAGATTTCAATCAGTAGGCGCTTTTGCAACAATGGCCCCCTTAATTTACCCGCCAACCGGCGATAATAATAAGCATACCCGCCAAAGCGACTCCCGCACCGACCCAATCAAATACCGAAAGTTTGATACCATCGACCACGCGTAGCCAAATTAATGCTGTTGCCACATATACCCCACCATAGGCAGCATAGACGCGCCCACTGGCAGCAGGATGCAGTGTCAGTAACCACACAAATAGAGCCAAACTCGCAGCCGCCGGTAGCAATAACCAGATTGTTGCGCCTTTACGTAGCCATAAATAAGGTAAGAAACAGCCGATTATCTCAGCTAATGCGGTAACAAAAAAAAGTAACGATGTCTTTAACACATGCAGATCCCTTGGTTTTGCTGGCATAAATAACACCCAACCAGCAGTGATAATTAACATCAGGTTACTCTACATAGTCTAAACAAGACTGTCGCTAGCTAGTGTATCGGCTACGAGCAATGATATAATTTTTGCATCCGCTGATAGCGTGCCATTAATTACATGATGATTTAACATCACCGACTGATAAAGGACTTAAGACGATGAAGATAAATAGCTTGCCACGCCTGATCCGCGCATTTCTGCCGGTCGCTGTGCTTGCCTTGCCACTGACCTGGCAAACCCCGGCGTTAGCGCAATCGGCAACCTGCACTCAGGGCAGCACCTGTGTTTCTGTCGGTGGGAACAACGACCCAATGTCCAAAGAGCAGGCCCGGCAAAGCCAGCAGCAGTGGGATGACACCCATCGTCTGCGCAATAAAGTGAATAGCCGGGTAGAAAAGAATTTTGATAAATATGATCGTGCTGAAGATGCTAAAGATAACTGCGATCGTAGCGATAATCTGAACGCTTATTGGGAACCTAACACTCAGCGCTGCCTGGATCGTCTGTCTGGTCGCCAGATTAATCCGTAATGGGCCGCGATGTGTCAGATTTACTTGAGGTTATGTGAGTCTGGGCTATCCTTTAGGTACCATTTAAGAATCAATACGTTAGGCAAGCCATTCATCCACATAAGGATTTTATGATGAAAAAAACGCTTATTATCAGCACATTGCTACTTTCTCTGGCGCCATTGGCTGCTTTGGCATCTTGCGAAACTGTCAAAGCAGATATCACACAAAAGATCATCAATAATGGTGTCCCGGAATCCGGTTTTAAACTGGAGATCGTCCCTAATGATCAGGTTCAGCAAGCCGGTGGACAGGTTGTTGGCCATTGTGAAAATGATACCCAGAAAATTGTTTATACCCGCATCACTAGCGGCGAGTAATTTCTCAATTTTCTAGCAGGGCGTACCCTTAGGTGCGCCCTTTTGTTTTATAAGTCATCTTCGAGCTTACTCACATGCCAGCCAGTTGCTTTATATGAAACGACCTGCCCACCTTTATTATTACCGTGCGATGCTGCGCCGGCTATTGATCGCTATTATGCTCGGCATGATGTCGGCATTGATTGTGTGGTTGTTCCATCAGGCTATGTTAGGGTTGGAGTGGCTATTATTCGCCCGCACGGATGGCAGTCTGGTTGCGGCGGCCTCTTCTATTACCGGCTGGCGGCGGGCACTAACCCCAGCACTCGGGGGCTTGGCGGCCGGTTCACTACTGTGGGCCTATCAGCGCTACCAACATCGTAAACCCAGTGCGCCAACTGATTATATGGAAGCCATTGAAATTGGTGATGGTCGGCTAGATGTTTCCGCCAGTCTGGTAAAGTCGTTGGCCTCTTTACTGGTGGTTTCCAGCGGCAGTGCCATTGGTCGTGAAGGTGCCATGGTTCTGTTGGCCGCTTTATTTGCTTCCGTTTTTGCTCAGCGTTATGCCAAACCTAAAGAGTGGAAACTTTGGGTGGCTTGTGGTGCGGCGGCCGGTATGGCCAGTGCTTATCATGCGCCTCTGGCGGGTAGTCTGTTTATTGCCGAGATTCTGTTTGGCACCTTAATGTTAGCCTCTCTCGGGCCGGTGGTGATCGCCGCAGTCAGTGCATTGCTGACCACCAATCTGTTACACGGCGGTCAGGAGACTCTCTATCAGGTACAGGCGCTACCTTCACCCTGGCCGATACAGTATCTGTTGATGGCATTATTGGGATTACTCGCCGGTTTTTGTGGGCCACTGTTCCTGCGGGGTATGACCGCCAGTGGACATGCATTCCGCTCGTTGAATCTATCGCCCCCACTGCAACTTGCACTTGGTGGTATTATCGTTGGGCTATTATCGTTGATTTTCCCTGAGGTCTGGGGGAATGGCTACAGTGTGGTACAGTCATTTTTGACCACGCCACCCGGGGTGTTATTAATTGGCGGCATACTGATATGCAAGTTAATGGCGGTATTGGCGAGCAGCGGTTCAGGCGCGCCCGGCGGGGTATTTACCCCGACACTGTTTGTCGGGGCAGCATTGGGCATGTTATGCGGGCAGATGTTTGCCTGGTGGCCAATACTCGGAGACAACATTGCAGTACTCATGGCATTGACCGGTATGGCCACATTACTGGCAGCCACCACTCACGCGCCAATTATGGCCGCGCTAATGGTCTGCGAAATGACGGGGGAATATACCTTACTCCCCGGGCTGCTACTATCCTGTGTTATTGCCACAACAATAGCCCGCTGGTTACGCCCTAATTCAGTATATCATTCGCGTTAAAATAGGCTGACAATATTAAAACGACAGAAATTATTTATTTAGCTAAGAATTATCGTCTGCAATATTTATATTATCGACTCATAGCCGTCAAATCTAAATATTTTGCCAGCGGCTTTTGTTCTGGATGAGGCAGATAAGGTAATTGTCCTAACTGCGGTGCCGGTAAACGGTCGCGTAACATTGCGATGGTTTCAGCATAATGTGCCAGCCCAGGGTTAATTCTATTCGCGACCCAGCCCAATAAAGGTAATCCATCATTGATAATGGCTTGTGCCGTTAATAAGGCATGGTTAATACAGCCTAATTTAATCCCGACCACTAAAATAACTGGCAATTGTTCTTGTACAACCCAGTCAGAATAAAAGCGTTGGTCATTCATCATGACTTTCCAACCGCCACAGCCTTCGACCACCACCGTATCTGCTTTAGCCGATAATTGCTGCAACCCTTCGGTCATCTTGTTGTAGTTTATCAGGGTATCCGAGCAGGCATGGATTACATCGCCGACTAACGGATAGGGGTTAACTTCCTGATAATCAACTTCAATTGATGATGAAGCTTGTAAAATCAGTGCATCCTGATTACGAAATCCATCGGGAGTTTCTTTGCTCTCGATCGCCACGGGTTTATAACCCACCGCTGTTCTGCCATTTTGGCTTAAGGCCTGAAGTAAGGCCCGTGACACTACGGTTTTACCAACAGCAGTGTCGGTTCCCGTCACAAATATCCGCGTTAACATAACAATACTCCGCAATCTGGCCACTTCGACTCACGTTTTTCCGCATAACATTAGCGAAATTGGCAACATGGTTAAAAGTCTAGGCGATGCCAGAGATGGACAGCTTGCGTTAGCGCAATGTTTTGCCGAACTGGGAGAGGTTTTTAACAGATAGCGCCAAATAACGTTGAGCATACCCACTAATAATTAACTCTTAATTATTAGTGAATACTTTATCCTTGCAGTAATTTAACCAGTAACGAGCCGTTATATAACGCTTCTTTTACTAATGCCGCACCTGGCATTGTTCCCTGATTAAAAAATGCGGTGGGTTCAACTAAAATATTCTCGCTGTAAGCGGGCAGCGCTTGTTGCCGAATACAGGATGCTATTGCCGGATGTAGAATAGCCGCCGCTTTATTTAGTGGCGAGCCAACCAGAATTTTTTCCGGATTAAATAAATTAACCATGATGGCAATAATTCGCCCCACACTGTGGCCGACACCCAAGATAATATCTTTAGCTAATTGGTCACCTGCCAAGGCGGCATCACAAAGAGACTCAACACTTAATGGCGTACCATGTAATAACGAGCTCATCGAACCATTTAAGCGCTGCTGAGCAAGCTCCAACATGCTTTCAATACTGGCCACTGTCTCAAGGCAGCCATGATTACCGCAGTAACAGCGTTTACCATAAGGATCGACTTGAGTATGACCAATTTCTATCACACTGCGGCTACCCGCATGCAATACCCGACCGGCGGTAATGACCCCCGCCCCCACATTATGATCAATCACCACCTGAATAACATTTTGACAACCACGGGAGGCACCATACAGTGCTTCAGCCATGGTCCAGGCGCAAATATCGTGTTGCAGATAGACAGGTAATCCGGTTCGCTGCTCCAATGCGGGCCCTAGCAGCATTTCATCCACATCATAAAATGGCATTTTATGCACAATACCTGCCGGGGCATCAATAATGCCGGGCATGGTAATCGCAATGGCTGTCAGCCTTTCAAGCTTTTCCTGATGGCGGATAAAGAATTGATCAACTTCGCTGAGAATACGATTAAGAAGTGGCTCTGGGTGGCTGTCCGGTAATGGAATTTGATCTTCGACCACCAGTTTACTGCTGAGGTCGCGCAGTGCGAGCGTGATAGAACCTCGGCTGATACGTCCAGAGACATAATGCCAGGCTTCGGTGTCGAGTACCAAGCCAATTGCTGGCCGCCCACGACTACCAACATCTTGATATTCGGTCTCTTTTACCAGATGAGCTTCCACCAATTCACGCACAATTTTGGTGATGCTGGCGGGGGCCAGTTGCGCCCTCTTAGACAGTTCAATGCGGGATATCGGGCCGAACAAATCAATCAGCCGATAAACGGCCCCTGCATTGGTCTGCTTGATTTGATCAATATGCCCAGGCTGTCCATCCGTTATCACTAAACCGGCTCCTTCTCTGCCACCGAGTATTTTTCGCGCTTCTAAATAAAGATTATCGGCTATGTTGGGGCTTTTAGCATATGGCGTCAACTATTTGATTAGTTATGTGATTTACTGCACATAATCACTGATTTTCTTGCACACTGTGCTGGTTATTTATACGAACTAAGCCCCGGGAGATCCGCGACCATCAGGCGAATCAATGCTTCAGCAGGAGCCGTCACGGGACGATGCTTATGATTGACCAACCAGACCTCGGTGGTGGCACTGACCTCAGCCAAGGGTAAATATTTCACCCCATCCACTTTTACCCGCGTAAACGACGCCGGCAAAATAGAGACCCCTAATCCGGAAGAGACCAAGCCGACAATCGTCATCGCCTCGCCAACTTCTTGCGTAATATAGGGTGTGATACCGGCCCGGGCGAGCAGCGTGAGAATTTCATCATATAAGGCCGTGCCCACCTCCCGCGCAAAAAAGACAAAGGGTTGCTCGGCCAGCGAACTGTATTGAATGCTCGGTAACGCCGCTAATGGATGCTCTTCGTGAACGACGGCCACCAATGGCTCACGTAGCAATAGACGATATTGTAATGCATCCGGCAAGCGGGTATTGCGCATCACCCCAAGATCAAGCCGCCCATCCAATAGCGGTTCGATTTGCTGCTTGGTATTGACCTCCTGCATTTTAATATGCACTTGCGGATGCAGTTGACGGAACGCCCGTAAATTCTTCGACACCGCACTAATAAAAGGAGCGGATGAGGTGAAACCAATGGTGAGTTCGCCAGATTCTCCACGATGCAGGCGGGCCGCCTTCTCAGATGCTGAGTTTACCTGCGCCAAAATTTGGTAAGACTCTTTTAAAAACAGAGTGCCCGCTTGGGTCAGACTGACATTCCGATTATTACGAGCCAATAGCCGGGCACCGATTTGCTCTTCCAGGATTTGAATCTGCTGGCTCAATGGCGGTTGAGAAATCCGCAAGCGCTCAGCTGCCCGCCCGAAATGCAACTCTTCCGCCACGGCGATGAAATAACGCAAGTGCCTGAGTTCTATACTCATTCAACCTCATTGAGACTTTAAACGTCTTATTTTGAATAATTAATATATTAGACAAAAAACTCTACTATTTCTATGATCTTGCTATTGCAGCAGATTGTTTTGATTTTTTTGATTGAAGGAAATACCGTGACCAGCTCTTTGCGCCCTACAGATACTGTAGCGCCGACTCCCGCAGCAAATGATGATGCCAGCGTGTTAGTGGCAGAATCGAAAGTGACTCGTTTAGCTAAACGCCCCTATATTCAACGCGGTACGCCAGAATTTATCCGCGTCACACTGGCCTTCTTTTCGGCCGGGCTTGCTACCTTTGCCCTACTTTATTGTGTCCAACCCATTCTGCCGCTGCTGTCGCAGGATTTTAATATTTCGCCGGCGGGAAGCAGTTTGTCACTTTCGACAGCAACCGGGATGTTAGCTTTTGGCTTAATGTTTACCGGCCCACTTTCCGACGCCGTTGGACGCAAGTCAGTGATGGTCGTCGCACTGATGCTGGCAGCAATCTGTACACTAATTTGCTCATTTATGACCAGTTGGCATGGGATTTTACTGATGCGGGCGCTGATTGGTTTGTCCCTTAGTGGGGTAGCCGCCGTGGCGATGACCTACCTCAGTGAAGAGATTCACCCGAGCTTTGTTGCGCTATCCATGGGGCTATATATTAGCGGTAATTCCATTGGCGGCATGAGTGGTCGTTTGGTCACTGGGGTGCTGAGTGATTTCTTTTCATGGCGAATTGCACTGGCGGTAATTGGTTTATTTGCTTTAGCGGCTGCTTGCATGTTCTGGCGTATTCTTCCGGCGTCGAAACACTTCCGCCCTACTTCACTGCGGCCTCGGACACTTGCCATTAATTTTAAACTGCATTGGCGCGATTCAGGTTTGCCACTGTTGTTTGCCGAAGGTTTCTTGATTATGGGGAGCTTCGTGACCTTATTTAATTACATCGGTTATCGTTTACTGACACAACCTTATTATCTCAGCCAAGCCGTGGTGGGATTATTATCGATTGTTTATTTAACCGGATCTTATAGCTCACCCAAAGCAGGCTCTTTGACCAGCCGTTATGGCCGAGGGCCAGTATTAATGGCATCAATAGGCATGATGTTGGTGGGTGTTATAATTACTGGCTTTTCACCGATAATTACGATTTTTATTGGCATGATGGTATTTACCGCTGGTTTTTTCGCCGCACACTCAGTTGCCAGTAGCTGGATTGGCCGCCGCGCCCGCCGCGCAAAAGCCCAAGCCTCGTCGCTGTATTTATTTTGTTATTATGCCGGTTCGAGTGTAGCGGGAACATTAGGCGGTATTTTCTGGCTTAATTTTGGCTGGACTGGGGTGGTGGTATTTATCGCCATCCTACTGTTGCTAGCCTTGTATGTCGGGCAACGGTTACGTCAACTTCCCGAAGCGGCAAGAATTTAATCTCTTTAATTCGCTACCTGACGTCAAACTACAATTTGACGTCCTCTCATTTATGTACTTATTATTAAAGTGAAACTTAATACCACGAGTGACTACGTAAAGTATTTAGGGATTTTTTACGATAAATGTTTCTTTAATTTATTTGATGTTAGGAGAACGTATGACAGCTCATTTTTTGACGCTTTGGGATATTCTTGCAACCACATTTTCAATTTTCTTCTTTATAGCGTACTTGCTGATCCTGTTTCAGGTAATTTCTGACCTTTTCAGAGACCATGAATTAGGCGGTGTTTATAAAGCGATATGGATTCTGTTTTTACTCTTTATTCCATTACTCACCTCTTTGGTGTACCTCATTACTCGAGGCAAAGGCATGGCGCAGCGCTACCGCGCATCAGTACAGAAGTCTGTTGCTGATACTAATGACTATATCCGTCATGTCGCCGGCAAATCACCCGCTGAGCAGATTGCTGATGCTAAGAAATTATTGGATGAAGGCACCATCACTGAAAGCGAGTACCAGCAGTTGAAAGCCAAAGCTCTGGCTTGATTTATAACGTTATCCAGCATATTTAACGGATAGAAAAGGCTAAATGTCAGCATCCCTGCCATTTAGCCTTTATTGTTATTTCACTCCCTAAATAAAAAGCAAAAGCACATTTCAGCTTTACCACCATTCCCCCTATAATGCCCTTTCACTATTCGTCTATTTAATTGCGAGATTCAGGAATGAAACATTCACCGTTGCGGCGTTCGCTATTATTAGCGGGAATTACCCTCCCCTTAGTCAATTTTAGCCTGCCAGCCTGGGCTGCGGCCCCATCCGACTTATTAGGCAATCAATTGGCTGAACTGGAGCGGAAATCAAATGGTCGTCTAGGGGTCACCATGATTAACACCGCTAATGGCAGGAAAATTCAATATCGCGGAACTCAGCGCTTTCCTTTCTGTAGCACATTTAAATTTATGTTGGCCGCCGCAGTATTGGGCAAAAGCCAAACCCAGCCGGATTTGCTCAATAAACACATAAAATATCGTGAGAGTGACTTATTGTCTTATGCGCCGATTACGCGCAAGAATCTGGCTCATGGTATGACTGTCTCGCAATTATGTGCGGCCACCATGCAGTACAGTGATAACACCGCGGCAAACTTGTTAATCAAAGAGTTAGGCGGTGTAGAGTCAGTTAATGCGTTCGCCCGCAGTATTGGCGATCAAGCATTTAGATTAGACCGCCTAGAGCCGGATTTAAATAGCGCCCTGCCAAATGACCCGCGTGATACCACCACCCCTGCGGCCATGGCTGCCAGTATGAACAAATTGGTGTTGGGTGATGCGCTCCCCGCCACGCAGCGAGAGCAGCTCACCCTATGGCTTAAAGGAAATACCACGGGCGCAGAAACTATTCAGGCGGGTGCTCCGGCGGACTGGATTGTGGGTGATAAAACCGGCAGTGGCGATTATGGCACGACCAATGATATTGCCGTGCTCTGGCCAACTCAGGGGGCACCGATAGTTATGGTGGTTTACTTTACGCAGCGAGAGAAAGACGCCAAACCGCGGCGCGATGTATTGGCTGCGGCAACTAAAATAGTGCTGTCGTCGTTATCCCCCGCAAAGTCATGATGATTGTAGGCAGGCGTGCAGCGGCTAATTTATCAAGCCAGAATATCATTGCGCTGCATGGGTAACATTCATGGAGTTATCGGCCGAACAAGGCTGACTGCGACCATTTTTGCTTATCAGCCAAAATGCGGCCTATTATGCGATTAGTACCCCAAGGACGGGGTATTATCTTATGTAACCGCCCTACGCTTCAAAAACAACTTTGCTATCCCTCCTAATTAGCGCCTTTAAATTGCAACGCCGGGCTTTCAGATGTTGCTTTTTACTGATATAAGTAATGTATGTTGTAACTAAAAAAGTAAAAAAGCTCTTATAAGAAAAGACGATGAATAAATATGATTTGATAGACCGGCTAAATAACCGATTCTCTTCTCTGGAGATCGAATTACAGCACCTCCACCAGCAGCTTACAGAGTTGCCCTTGCTCGCAGCGCGCGTTTTTTCTCTGCCTGAAATAGAAAAAGGCACTGAGCATCAGCCTATTGAGCAGATTTCGGTCAGCACTACGATAGGAAATGAAGCCAGAGACCTGGCTTTGCAGCATTATCAGCGTCTGTTTATTCATCACCAAGGGCAGAATATCAGTAGCAAAGCCGCGGTCCGTCTACCCGGGGTACTCTGTTTCTCCGTCACAGATAACCAATTAAACGCATGTCAAAAGACCATCTATCAAATTAATCAATTAAAAACCGAACTAGAGCACCTCATTACCGTCGAGTCTGGCTTGCCAAGTGAACAACGTTTCGAGTTTGTGCATACCCATTTACATGGGTTGATAACATTAAATACCTATCGCACTATTACTCCGCTCATTAACCCCAGTTCGGTGCGCTTTGGTTGGGCCAATAAACATATTATTAAGAATGTCACTCGCGAAGAAGTACTGGCGCAGCTAAATAAAAGTCTGAATGCTGGACGCGCAGTTCCCCCTTTCAGTCGCGAACAATGGATGGAATTAATCAGTCTGGAAATTAATGATGTGCAGCGCCTGCCCGAAAATACGCGCCTGAAGATCAAGCGGCCGGTAAAAGTACAACCCATTGCACGAGTCTGGTATCAAGAGCAGCAGAAGCAAGTGCAACACCCCTGCCCTATGCCATTGATAGCATTCTGTCAAGTTGAGTCGGAACTGGAATTACCGAAGTTAGGTGAGTTAACTGACTATGATGCCAACCATATTAGACACAAATATAAACCCGAAGCTAAACCATTACAGCTATTAGTCCCGCGGCTTCATTTGTATATTGAGACAGATAAATAGTACCGTGAGATTCAGAGGCGAATTGTGCCCTGCTTCATAAGTTGGATTCAAGTCGATTAAAATAGTTAATGGCACAATAATAACGCATTGAAATAATGCGTTTTCAGCCCAATAACATCATACTTATTTCACTCCATGTAATGGACTGACAATATCAATTCCTCGAGAAAGTTTTTCCTTATTACCCTGATAATCCTCAAGAAGGATGCCGATAAATAGGCTATCCAGCAAGTTAAGCTGAACAATTCTTGCCACAGCATTTTGCCCCAGTAGCGGCCCACTCATCGCCGGACTGAAAATAGACAGATCTGAACACTGCGAAAGTGGGGAGCCATCGTCGTTGGTGATACAGATAATTTTCGCTTTACGCAAACGAGCTGTGTTTACGGCCTCTAGTATTTCCCTGGTGTCACCAGTCTGAGAAATAGCAATCACTACATCATTTTCATCAAGTTGACTTGCTACCATCAACATCAGATGAAAATCACTGTATGTATGACAGATAATGCCGATACGTAGAAGTTTATGTTCAAAATCCATACTGACCGACGCTGAGCCGCCGACACCAAAAATGATCACTCTTCGGGCCTTAAATATAAACCTGGCAGCCTCTCCTATGGTGGCCGAGTCAGCCACTGAACGGGCCTCTTTTAAAACTTGAATGCTATTTGAAAAGACTTTATCCAGCACTGTATCAAGGTTGTCATGCTCGGTGATCTCTTCCTCTCTTTCATAAGGCAGGGCTTCAAAATAGCTGAGAAGTGCACTTCGTAGTTCACGAAACCCTGAAAAGCCAATCTTTTTGGCAACCTTAACGAGCAAAGGCTCAGAGACTTCAAGGGCACTTGCGACTTCACGTAGACCCGTTTTCTGACAAATATTCCCTTTTGTTATCAACCATTCAGCAATTCTGCGTTCAGTTGGATTGAGCTGGGAAAGAGACATTTTTATCCGTGCTCCTATCGCCAGCGCACTGTCCACGTCCCTGACTACATCCTGATTATCGGTCATTTTTACACACCCTAGCCGTGCTGAAAGTAAGTGACTCGAAGACTATCACAAGGTCTCAACCTATTGAATATTAAACTTGTGAATAGATTCTATTTTTTCACAACTAAAAAACCAAATGTGAAATAAAATAATTTCCATATATCTAGAGTTAGTTCAAACACCATTGTTTTAGGTGCCTAAAGCAACAAACCCTTATCGATGTCATTAAATAATTATACACAATTAACTTATTATGTGAAGTTGATCGCCATAAGCTCTTGCCTTTTGATTAACTTCACACTAATAATGATTCTCGTGAAGTTATTGCGCAGGTGACGATAAATAAAAACTCCATTTATGGCCTACACCTGATTCGAACGTTGTACCTGAACATAGTAAAGAGAATATTATGAAAACAACATTTTTCGGAATTCTTCAGCGTATAGGGCGCTCATTCATGCTCCCGATAGCTCTGTTGCCCGTAGCTGGTTTGTTACTGGGCATCGGCGCTTCATTTACCAACCAGACAACTATTGACTCGTACGGGCTTCAGTCTGTACTGGGTGATGGCACCATACTTCACGCTTTACTAACAGTAATGAAAAGTTCTGGGAGCGTGGTTTTCTCCAATCTCCCCATGCTGTTTGCTATTGGGGTAGCGATGGGCATGGCTAAAAAAGAAAAAGAAGTCGCCGCTATTTCTGGTGCTATCGGCTTTTTTGTTATGCATGCCACCATTAACGCCATGCTCGAAATTCGTGGCCTTCTCGTCGCCGGGGCACTTCCCGATGGTTCGCTGGGTATGACTCTCGGTATCAATTCCCTTCAGATGGGAGTGTTCGGCGGGGTAATTGCCGGGCTGGGGGTGGCTGCATTACATAATCGCTTTTATCGGATTGAACTGCCCGCTACGTTCTCGTTCTTTGGTGGCACACGATTTATTCCCATCATTTCAGCGATTACCTATGTCGGTGTCGGTATCTTGATGTTCTTCATCTGGCCTAGCATCCAGAATGCAATTTTGCATCTCGGTGCTCTGGTCAACAGTGCAGGCTACGCCGGAACCTTCATCTATGGCGTCATTGAACGGGCACTTATCCCGTTTGGTTTGCATCACGTATTCTATATGCCATTCTGGCAAACAGGGCTTGGCGGCACGGCCATCATTGATGGGGTGACCGTATCTGGCGCGCAAAATATATTCTTTGCCGAGTTGGCCAGCCCGAATACGCATGAATTTTCTGTTGAAGCAACCCGCTTTATGGCCGGGAAGTTCCCATTCTATCTGTTCGGTATTCCAGGTGCAGCACTGGCTATCTACCACACTGCCCGACCAGAAAAACGTAAACTGGTTCTTGGTTTATTGCTATCCGCCACATTGACTGCCGTGCTGACAGGGATAACCGAACCGATTGAGTTTTCCTTCCTGTTTGCAGCACCATTGCTGTATGTGCTGCACTGTATTCTGGCCGGTTTATCCTTCATGTTCTGCCACATCTTTAATGTGGGTGTGGGGCAAACGTTTTCAGGTAGTCTGATTGACTTTGTGCTCTTTGGTGTCATGCAGGGCAACACCAAAAGCCATTGGATCAACGCTATTCTGATTGGCATCCCACTGTTCCCCATTTACTACTTCAGCTTCCGCTATTTGATCACTCGCTTTGACTTTAAGACGCCGGGAAGAGAAGACGACGACACCCAGGAAACAAAGCTTTATACCCGCAAAGATCTAGAAGCCCGGGATAGGCCAGCCACTGCCAACAGCAATATGGCTGGGGACGATAAAGTTTCAGCACTGATTCTGTCTGGTCTAGGTGGCATCGCCAATATTTCTGACCTTGATTGCTGCGCCACCCGCCTTCGAGTCACCGTATTTGATGAAAATCAGGTTGATGACGCGATGCTAAAAAGCTCTGGAGCAAAAGGTGTAGTCCGAAAAGGTAAAGGTGTGCAGGTCATCTATGGGCCACACGTCACGCTGATTAAATCCAATCTGGAAGACTGCATGGAAGGTTCACATTAAATAACGGGGGCCTCGGCTCCCGGTAATTATCGTTATTGTTTATTAAGAGAATATGAGAGGAAACATGAAAATTGCTATTGGTTGCGATCACGTCGGTATTATTCTCAAACCGGCAATTACAGAACATCTTATTGCACGCGGTATTACTGTAATTGATAAAGGGGCGCATGAAGACACCCGAACTGATTATCCGATCTATGGCAAAGCGGTGGCAGAAGCTGTCGTTTCAGGAGAGGCAAATCTGGGAATTGTATTTTGTGGCTCAGGTATTGGTATCTCAATTGCCGCCAATAAAGTAAAGGGCATCCGCGCAGTTGTTTGCAGCGAGCCCTATTCTGCGAAATTATCCCGCGAACACAATAATACTAATGTGCTCTCTTTCGGCTCTCGAGTTATTGGTCCAGAGCTGGCAAAAATGATTGTGGATGCATGGTTGGATGCGAAATTTGAAGGTGAACGTCACCAAAAAAGAGTGGAAATGATCACGGCAATTGAGGAGGAACAAGCATGAAATTGCAATTTTGTCCGTCATTAATGTGCGTGGATTTCGCCCGTCTGAGTGAAGAGCTGGCCAATCTGGAGAATGCCGGAGCTGCAATGTTCCATATTGATGTGATGGATGGCCATTTTGTTCCCAATTTTGCACTCGGCCCGGAAGACATCAAAGCGGTATCAAAGCTGGCGACCATTCCTTACGATGTTCACTTGATGGTGACAAACCCGGACCCTTATATAGATCGCTTTGCCGATCTGGGATGCAGTATTATTTATGTCCACGCCGAGGCTCCTGTTCATCTACATCGTACTCTGTGTAATATACGTAGTCGGGGCATCAAAGCGGGGGTGGCCATCAATCCAGGAACACCGCTGAGTGTCCTTGACGAAGTATTAGATGTTGTGGACGTTGTCATGGTGATGTCGGTCAATCCGGGTTTTGCCGGTCAGCCTTTTATCACGTCCTCCGTCAGTAAAATTCGCCGACTAAAGGCAATGCTGCAACAACATCAAAGTAAAGCTCAAATTGCCATTGATGGGGCTATTTCCCCGGAGATAGTGAGAACGCTGGGTGCAGATGTGGACATGTTTATTCTCGGCACGGCAGGTCTATTCCGCAAAGATATGTCCTACAAGCAAGCGATTGATGTTCTAAATGAACAAGCTGCCCTTGCCCACAAGACAACACAACAGATGTCAGCCTAATATTACTCATTGATATAAAAACGCCGAGAATCAATCCCGGCGTTAATCTAACGAGCATGAGATAATTACTTCATACTTCCAACCATATCTTCCGGCTTAACCCATTCATCAAACTGTTCGCTGGTCAGATAGCCTAACTTCAGGGCCGCCGCTTTCAGTGTTAGCCCCTCTTTGTGCGCCTTTTTAGCAATCTCCGCCGCTTTATCGTAGCCAATATGAGTATTCAGCGCAGTAACCAACATCAGTGACTCATTCAGCAACTGTGTTATACGGTCGCGATTGGGTTCAATACCCACGGCACAATGCTCATTAAAACCGCGCATACCATCAGCGAGCAAACGGATGGATTGCAGGAAATTATGTATCACCAACGGGCGGAACACATTTAATTCAAAATTACCGGATGCCCCGCCAATATTAACCGCCACATCGTTACCCATAACCTGCGCGCATAGCATGGTCATCGCTTCACATTGTGTCGGGTTAACTTTACCCGGCATGATAGAACTGCCTGGTTCATTCTCTGGAATCGAAATCTCGCCAATCCCACACCTTGGGCCGGACGAGAGCCAACGCACATCATTAGCAATCTTCATCAGCGAAGTCGCCAAACCTTTTAAGGCTCCGTGGCTATGAACTAATGCATCGCACGTGGCTAATGACTCAAATTTATTTGGCGCAGTGATAAATGGTTGATGAGTTAAGGCGGCAATCTCATTTGCGACGCGCACCGCATACTCAGGATGGGTATTCAGGCCCGTGCCTACTGCAGTCCCCCCCAGCGCTAGCTCACATAAATGAGGAATGGTTGCCTCTATATGCTTCACACTGTGGGATAACATCGCCACCCAGCCCGAAATCTCCTGCCCCAGCGTCAATGGTGTGGCGTCTTGCAGATGTGTGCGACCAATCTTCACAATATCGCGATAGGCTTCGGCTTTGTCCGCGAGTGTCTGCTGCAATATCTTCAGTTCTGGCAGCAAATGTTCACGTAGCCCAATAACTGCGGCAACGTGCATTGCCGTCGGGAATACATCATTTGAACTTTGGCTTTTATTGACATCATCATTAGGGTGAACCAGACGATTATTACCCCGCTCTCCCCCTAACAGCTCGCTGGCGCGGTTTGCCAATACCTCATTCATATTCATATTGGTCTGAGTACCAGACCCGGTTTGCCAAATAGACAGCGGAAATTCACCGGGATGGCAATCATCCAACACTTCATCGGCGGCCCGCATAATGGCCTTTGCGCGCTCAGCAGGTAGCAAGCCAAGGTCCATATTCACCTGTGCCGCGGCCCGCTTAGTCAGCGCCAGAGCATGAATCAGCGCGGTCGGCATTTTCTCTTGTGAAATACGAAAATGCTCCAGTGAACGCTGGGTTTGCGCGCCCCATAATTGACTGGCCGGTACATCGATTGGCCCCATAGAGTCTTTTTCACTGCGGGTGGTCGCCATCACGGTCTCCTTAGCACTTAAAACAGTAGGTTGAGGTAAGTCATGCCACTCTTATTGGTTACACGACAACAGTAATAATGGCATATTTAGCGCCATCTTTATGCGATTGATTCGCATTTCTATCAATTAGTTATACCCGTTAGTCGGGCGAGTAGCATTACCACTTGCAACCCCTCTGGCCCCATTGTTTACTAAGAGACTATTTTTATTAGGGCGCTGGCCTTTTTAAGGCAATGAGTTTTCAGCTGACCTCGGCATAAAGCTCATTATAGCCCGCAACAAATGGCAGAAAGTAACCATGCAAAAAATGAAAAACGCGGTACAAAACTATGCTTGGGGCAGTACCAATGCACTCACTGAGCTGTATGGTATTGCTAATCCACAAGGTAAACCTATGGCCGAACTGTGGATGGGCGCGCATCCCAAAAGCAGCTCTGAAGTGGCAGATGCCAACGGCCAATGGCACTCACTGCGCGATGTGATTGAACAAGATCCCGATGCCAATTTAGGCTACGACGTTTTCCAACGTTTTGGTGAGTTACCTTTCCTGTTCAAAGTACTGTGTGCTGCTCAGCCGCTGTCGATTCAAGTACATCCCAGCAAGCGCGCCGCCGAAATTGGCTTTGCTAAAGAGAATCAGGCCGGTATTCCACTCGATGCCGCCGAAAGAAATTATAAAGATGCCAACCATAAGCCTGAGCTGGTTTATGCCCTGACACCTTTCCAGGCCATGAACGGTTTCCGCACCCTTGATGATATTGCAGCATTGCTACACCCCTTGGCGGCAGCGCATCCCGATATCGCCGCATTCCTGCGCGAACCGGACACTGAACATTTAGCCACACTATTTGCCAGTTTGCTGAGTATGGAGGGTGAACCCAAAACGCGCGCACTGGGCATATTGAAAGCAGCATTGAATAACCAGTTGGGCGAGCCTTGGGATACTATCCGCAGCATTTCGCGGTTCTACCCTGAAGACAGTGGCCTGTTCTCACCATTACTGCTGAATGTGGTGACGCTGCAACCGGGCGAAGCGATGTTTTTATATGCCGAGACTCCTCATGCCTATCTGGATGGTGTGGCGCTAGAAGTGATGGCTAACTCAGATAATGTGTTACGCGCCGGGCTAACCCCTAAGTTTATCGATATTCCAGAGTTAATGGCGAATCTGCAATTTATTTCTAAACCAGCCGATACTCTGCTTACCCAGCCGCAGCAACAGGGCAACGAGTTGGTCTTCCCTATCCCGGTTGAAGACTTCGCTTTTTCGCTGCATACATTAACTGCCGATCCGCAACTATTAGCGCAAAATAGCGCCGCTATCGTGTTTTGTGTTACCGGTCAGGCGGTACTGAAAAAACAGCAGCAAGAAATTACCCTGCAACCGGGCGAATCTTGTTTTATTCCGGCCAATGAATCCCCGGTTAGCGTGCAAGGTGTTGGCTCAATTGCCCGTGTCTACAACGCAGGGTGAACGAAGTACCTCATTTTGTTGTCTATTGCTGGCCTTTTACTGCCTGAATAGATAGATTTCGGGGTCGCAATTAACATTTGCACCGCTAAATGGGTTTTTAGGCTCAGGATCGTTTCTGTTATAGGTTATAAATGATTATTCGCCGCAATAATATTTGTGTAAGTTTAATCAAGGCCTATATTATTTTGGGGGGTGCTATTTCTAGCACTCCCTTAGTGTCATACCCAGTAGTTGCAAGATGCTGGGTATATTTAACTAGTGACTCATTACCGCGTTCAACGTAGTGAATTTGGTGTATTAAAAAAGGATGAACAGAACAATGAAAAAATCGTTAGTGGCTGTCAGCGTCATTGTGGTACTTGGCGCAGCATGGACTGGAGCCTCGTGGTATACCGGCAAACTGATTGAACAACGTATGGGTGAATTGGTTAACAATGCAAACGGTCAGATCAGAACCTTGCTACCAAAAGCCGGGGTGAAATTTGCCTATACTGACTACCAGCGCGGCCTGTTCCGTAGCCAGGTTCGCTATGTGTTACAAGCAGATAGCAGCGTTGCCGGTGAAAAAGCCCTAAAAGATGGTGACGAAGTGGTCTTCATCGAAACTATCGATCATGGCCCGTTCCCGTTAGCCCAGTTAAAAAAATTCAATCTGATCCCCAGTATGGCTTCGGTACATACCGAGCTTGCCAACACGCCAGCATTGAAAAAGCTGTTTGAAGTGACTAAGGGGCAATCACCATTTACTGCCGACTCCCGCATTTCATACGGCGGTGATACCTCTTCTGCCATTACCTTCATTCCTATTGATTATCAGCAAAATGCCACCAGCGTGAAATTCTCTGGTGCCAAAATTGATGCTGATGTTTCGCGCGATATGCGTGATGTGAAAATGAGCGGTTCTAGCGATAGTCTGGTAGTCGCCAGCAAAAACCAGTGGGATCAAGTGGAGCAATTCACGCTGCAAGGTCTGTCAGTCAAAAGTGACAGCAAAACCGGCAAGTTTGATCTGAGCATTGGCGAGCAGCAACTTGGCATCAAGCAGATCGGTTTCAGTCTCGAAGGCAAAGATATTGCCACCTTGGTTGGTTTTAACCTGAATACCCAGTTAGGTGAAACCGATAAAGACCTGAACGGTAAGCTGACCTACACGCTAGATGCGTTGAAAGTTCAAGGTAATGACTTTGGCTCTGGCAAACTGGCCTTTACTTTCGCTAACCTCGATGGTCAAAGCCTGAAGCAATTCGCCAGTGCTTATAATCAGCAAGTGATGAAAGCCGTGCAAGCGGGTGAAAATCTCGATCCTGAAGCTTATCAGCAACAAATGACCGAGATATTGCTGGCCAATCTTCCGGGCTTGCTGAAAGGTAACCCGACAGTCAGCATTGCACCACTGAGCTGGAAAAATGCCAAAGGGGAAAGTACCTTTACCCTGAATGTCGCACTGGCGGATCCAGCACAGGCCAAAGCCACTAATCAGCCACTGTTAGCACAGTCAGTGAAAAAAGTAGATGCGGCGCTGACCATCCCGATGCCAATGGCCGTCGAGTTGATATCCCAGGTTGCCCGTCTGCAAGGTCACTACAGCCAGGAAGAAACCCAGAAATCGGCGCAGCAGCAGGTTCAGGGTATGGCGGCTATGGGCCAGATGTTTAAACTGACCACCACCAAAGATGATGTTATCAGCAGCAGCTTCCAATATGCTGATAACCAAGTCGATTTGAATGGTCAGAAAATGTCACTGCAAGAATTCGTCGGGCTGTTTGGTATGTTCGGTGGACCAGATGCAGAAGATGACAGTAATGAGCTTGAAACAGTTCCCGCCACTCCAGTACCAGATGCTCCAGCAAAATAAGTCTTTTATCGGCGGAATATCAAGCGGAGCCTGCGGGCTCCGTTTTTTATGGTGGCAAGGTTTTGATTCGTCGTACCTGTTCCAAAAATGAACGCAGTACCGGTGACTGATTATCCGATAAATAGGCAATGCCAATCCCCATGGATAAAGCAGCAAACTCATGGTTAAGTGCCCGGAAAACAACACCCTCTCGTTTTACCTTCTTCAGTGATGAGGGGATCAGCCCAATGCCTTGCTCTTCAGCAATCAGGCCCAGCAAGATATGGTGATCCACCGGTTCGGGAATTACCGGAAAAGTAAAACCAACCCGATCAAAAAAGGCCTGACAATAGTCATAAAAACCTGGGTTTAAGCGCCGTTTAAACCAAAAAATGGGCTCATCTCTGAGGTCATTTAAACTCAATTTTCGTTTACTGGCTAACCGGTGATGTGCGGGCAAAGCCGCAATAAAAGGCTCCTGATAAATCGACTCGATGGCTAAACCCGCCCCGGCGATGCTGGTATTTAGTCCGATAAAAGCAACATCCATCACACCATTCTTGATATCGCGCAGCAGATAGAGTGACGTCTTACCCTTGGTCACAATCTGCCAGTTGGGGAATAACTGACTAAGTTGTTGCTGCATATCGGGAATAACACTGCGATCAAATACCGTGGTATAGCCAATAACAAATTTTCGGTATTCAGGGTCCTGAGCGGACCGCGCCACAGTAATGGCTTTCTCGGCCTGCAACAGTGCCAACTTGGCTTCAGGCAAGAATGCCACTCCTGCCCCGGTCAATGTGACACCGGATTTACTCCTGAGAAATAACTGCACTCCTAGCAACTCTTCCAACTGCTGAATTTGCCGACTCAGTGGTGGCTGAGAGATATGCAACCGCTCAGCCGCCCGCCTGAAGCTGAGTTCTTCGCTGACCGCCACAAAGTAGCGGAATTGTCGTAAATCAATCGCTGTATTCATACCTAAAAAGTATCACCTAAAGGGTATTGGATACAATGCTTCTTCGTAGCCTAGAGTAACGCTCAGTAAAAGATGAGTTTGTTGAAAATCCACTCTAAAGATAAGGTTGCGACCGATGAAAACTGGCCTGTATTCCCTGATATTAGGATGCAATACCCTTTTGCTTCCTCTCGCCTTCCCGTCAATTAGCCTAGCGCAGCCAATAGCGGCTGAAAATATTAGCCAATGGCAAGGATTTAATGCCCCAACCGGCATCGCCACCGCAAAAGATGGAACGGTCTATGTGACTAACTGGGGCGGTAATAGCGTCGAAAGAATCGCACCTGATGGCTCCCGTAGCGTTTTTCTGACTGGAATATCCTCGCCAGCAGGTATTGTCATTGATAACGATGGCACCCTTTTCGTGGCATCCTATTCCGGTGACTATATCGAGGCCATAGCGCCCGACGGGGCCAGAAAACGACTGGTTGAGGGACTTGCCACTCCAACTGGACTGGCCCTTGCGGCTAATGGTCAACTGCTCGTGGCCAATAGAGCAGCCGGTCAGATTCTGTCGATCAATAAATCAAACGGCCAACAGCGTGTTGTTGCCCGCTCACTATCCCTGCCGGTAGGCGTTGTGGAAATGAAAGACGGCAGTCTGGTTTCGTCGCAGTACGGCGGGCGAGTGACCCGGATTAAACCCGATGGAACCACACAGGAGCTGGGGAAAGACTTTACCCGACCGGGTGTAGGTATTCTGGCTGATGGCGATGATGCCGTTTTTGTCATTGATAATGGGGCTAACGTGGTACGGCGGGTTTCATTCTCAGGGCAGACACAGACCATCGGCCCGGAAATGACTGGCGGTAGCGCGGTCGCACTGGGTTGGGGCAATAGCAACGAACTACTGGCAGGCGCTTGGGGCAGCAATCGGATTTACCGTATCCAGTTGACGCGTTAGCCTGAACAACAGAGACAAAGACGCGGCCAAGAGAGTTCGGCCGCGTTTGTTTCTGCCTGTAGTGACCGACAAGGTGATCGTTGCGATCAGGCCGAACCACGGCGGATCAGCACCGGCGGTAATATGACACTTTGTAGTTGCAAATCGACCCCAGCGATCCGTTGTAGCAGCCGCTGGCCGGCGCTGTAGCCAATCTCTCTGGCAGAACTGGTGATAAAGGTTAACGGCGGCTCGGTGAGTTCGGCTTCCGGAACATCACCAAAACCAATCAATGCCACTTGCTGATCGAGATAAGTATCCACCCCGGCACTGCCAATAGTCCTGCCAGTACGTAAAATACCAAAATAAGCCCCTAAGGCAACTGACGCCTGATGGCACACAATGGCGCTGACATTGGGATGATGGCGCAATAACTCTTCCGCTGCATCGGCGGCTGCTTGTTGGTGGCTATCACACTCTACCACCCACTCTGAGCGAAACGGCAGCCCATATTGCACCAAGGTGGCACAAAAGCCCCCTAGCCGCTCAGCACGCGTCAATGAGTGCGAATGCCCGCCCAGATAAGCTATTTGCCGATGACCGCGCTCAATAAGAAACTCCGTGGCCATTTTAGCCGCTTGCATATTGTCTGGCCGCACCACGTCCACGCCATCCAACACATTCGATCGCGCTGCACAAATCAGCGGGATATCATGCTCGGCGGCTTTTTCTTGCAATCCCATTTCCCGTTTGGCACCGCCCCCCAGCACCAAGCCATCAACCCCTTGGTCAATCAGCGTATCAAAACAACGCAATAGCCCTTTCCCTTCGCGACCACTTTGGGTCAAAAACAACAGCTTGCCCTCGGCTTCAATGGCCTGACTCAATCCCGCGGTCATCTCGGCATAAAAGGGATCGCCGATATCGCGCACGATCAAACCAATCACGCCAGACTCCCCGCCGCGTAATTGGGCCGCCTGACGGTTACGCACATAACCTAATTGTTCTATTGCCTGATTAACCCGGTCGGAAGTAGCCGGAGAAATACGCCCTTTGCCACTAATAGCGAGTGAAACCGTCGCGACTGAGACGCCCGCAAATTTGGCCACATCGGTAATTGTCGTTTTTTTAATTGTCATAACCGCTGATAAGCATTGTTAACGTAGTCTGGTCAATCTTCGTACTTCAGCACGAAGCCCAATACATCTGGATAAATGTTACACCCACAGCCTCAAATTCATCCTACAAAACACGCCAAGTTAAACGTTTAATCTGATGATTTACTCTAATACAAAAATAGGATCCGTAATTGTGACTTGTCGCTCATATTATCTGGGTTAAACGTTTTATCTTGTTTTACCTCCAGACAGGGAGACGATAGACCCGCCATGGCACCGCAATCAATATCAGCGGGTGGCGTTTTTAATATCAGCATTTTTAACATCAGGTGTGTTAAGCACAGGAGTCACTATGTCAGCGGTAAAAAAACAAAAAATTACGCTGTGGGAGTTTTTCCAAAGTTTAGGGAAAACCTTCATGCTACCCGTCGCCCTGCTCTCCTTCTGTGGGATCATGCTGGGTATCGGCAGTTCACTCAGCAGCAAAGATGTCATCACTCTCTTGCCATTCATTGGTCATCCTGCCTTCCAGCTATTATTTACCTGGATGAGTAAAGTTGGCTCATTTGCCTTTAGCTTTTTGCCGGTGATGTTCGCTATCGCCATCCCTCTGGGTATGGCGCGCGAAAACAAAGGTGTGGCGGCTTTCTCTGGTTTTGTCGGCTTTGCGGTACTGAATCTGGCCACCAACTTTTACCTCACCACCAGCGGTGTGTTGCCGACGACCGATCCATTGGTACTGAAAACCCATAACATTCAGAATATTTTGGGTATTCAGTCTATCGATACCGGTATTTTGGGTGCAGTCATTGTCGGGGTTATTGTTTACCTGCTCCATGAGCGCTTCAACACCATACGCCTACCTGATGCATTAGCTTTCTTTGGCGGCACCCGCTTTGTCCCAATTGTCACAACCGTGGTGCTCGGGCTGGTTGGTTTATTGATCCCGCTGATCTGGCCTTGGTTTGCTGCCGGTATTAATGGATTAGGCCGCTTGATCAATGGTGCCGGGATGTTTGGCCCAATGATTTTCGGTAGTGGCGAGCGCTTATTACTGCCCTTTGGTTTACACCATATATTGGTGGCGCTGATTCGCTTCACTGAAGCAGGCGGTACCATGGATGTTTGCGGTCATAGTGTTAGTGGTGCATTAACCATCTTCCAGGCGCAATTATCCTGCCCGACCACCACTGGCTTCTCTGAAAGCGCAACACGCTTCTTGTCTCAGGGCAAAATGCCGGCCTTTCTTGGTGGTTTGCCGGGTGCGGCACTGGCCATGTATCACTGCGCCAAACCTGAAAACCGTCATAAAATTAAAGGATTGCTGATTTCTGGTGTCGTGGCCTGTGTGGTCGGCGGCACTACCGAACCGATTGAATTCCTGTTCCTGTTTGTTGCGCCATTCCTCTATCTTATTCATGCCATCCTGACCGGTCTGGGCTTTACCGTCATGGCCTTACTGGGTGTCACCATCGGCAATACTGACGGCAATATCATTGATTTCGTGGTGTTCGGCATTCTGCATGGCACCGCCACCAAATGGTACTGGGTGCCGGTAGTGGCGGGGATCTGGTTTGTGGCTTACTACATGATCTTCCGTTTTGCTATTCAGCACTTCAATATCAAAACACCGGGACGTGAGAGTGAAACCACCGCCAGTAGCAATGCTGAAAAAGCCGCCAGTAGCGCAGTTACCGGCAAATCCGGCTATAACTCTCCGGCTATCCTCACCGCGTTGGGTGGTGCAGATAATATTGTCTCATTAGATAACTGTATTACTCGCTTACGTATGTCAGTGAAAGATATGAGTCTGGTAGACAAAGAAGCTCTGAAAGCCAACCGAGCCATCGGGGTTATTCAACTCAACGATCACAACCTTCAAGTGGTTATTGGCCCGCAAGTGCAATCAGTGAAAGATGAATTAGACTCACTGATAGGCAATGAACAATTTGCCACGTCCTAACTCGATAATCCGTTAAGCTATTACTAAAGACCGATTATTTGCCCATCAAGACCCAACGTATTTGACCTGGCGGCTAACCCGCCAGCGGCGTCAAATACCGCGGGTCTCTTTGATAAGCGAGATGCGAATGTTTGATTTCTCCACCCCTGTCGATCGCCACGGCACTTGGTGTACCCAATGGGACTACATTGCTGACCGTTTTGGCGCCGCAGACTTGCTGCCCTTTACTATCTCGGATATGGACTTCCCCACCGCACCGGTTATTTTACAGGCGCTAAATCAGCGCATTGAGCATGGGGTGTTGGGCTACAGTCGCTGGCAGCATGAAGATTTTCTGGGCGCAGTTCGTCATTGGTATCAGCAACGTTTTCATTGCCATATTGATACCTCAATGGCGGTTTATGGCCCATCGGTGATTTATATGGTGGCCCAGTTGATTCGCTGCTGGTCAGCACCTAGCGATTTCATCGTCACCCATACCCCGGCTTATGATGCTTTTTACAAAGTGATCCTGGGCAATCAGCGTCAATTACTGAGTTGCCCGCTGCATAAAGTCGATAACCAGTGGCAATGTGACATGGCCCATCTGGAGGCTTTGCTGGCGCGCCCTCAGACTAAAATTTTGCTACTGTGTAGCCCACATAACCCAACCGGTAAAGTCTGGACACCGCAAGAGCTGGCGCAGATGGCCGAGTTATGTGAACGTCATCAGGTCAAAGTTATCAGTGATGAGATCCACATGGACATGACCTGGGGTGATCAGGTTCATACGCCGTGGAGTGAGGTTGGTCAAACACCTTGGGCGTTACTGACCTCTGGCTCCAAGACGTTTAATATTCCCGCGCTAACCGGCGCTTACGGTTTTATCAGCGACACTGAAACCCGCGATATCTATACCCAGATGTTAAAGGGCCGAGATGGCCTCTCTTCCCCGGCGGTGCTGGCAATCGTCGCGCATATTGCCGCGTATCGGCAGGCAGAGCCTTGGCTGGATGAATTGCGCCACTATCTGCAAGCTAATCTGGCTTATGTTGCCCAGCGGTTGAATGAAGCCTTCCCGACATTGGACTGGCAACCGCCACAGGCAACCTATTTGGCATGGATAGATTTGCGTCCACTGAATCTTGATGATCACCAATTACAGAATGTGCTGATCGAGCAACAGAAAGTCGCCATTATGCCCGGCTTTACCTATGGTGAAGAGGGCCGCGGTTTCCTGCGCCTCAATGTCGGCTGCCCGCGCAGTAAAGTGGTAGCCGGTATGGATAAGCTGATTGCTGGCATCCAATTTTTGCAAGGAAAATAGCTACTCTTAACCAGAAACTTGATTCTTGTGCGCCACTCTATCCCAGAGTGGCGTTTTATCCCTTCCCCGGCATCATCCCTACTGATAATCAAATAAAAGATATACTATTGAGCCACCTAATGGGACGAGGTCAATTTATATGCGCCGGGCCAGTCAATGAAAAAGAAAGAATTTATTGCGCAGGATTTACTGAGCAAAATGTACCAATATGGTGAAAACTTACCTGAAAAGTTACCGCCAGAACGCCAGTTGGCCGAGGAGTACGGCGTGTCGCGTTTTACTATTCGTAAAGCGTTGGAAAAACTGGCAGCCATTGGTGCAGTGCATATGGTGCAAGGCGCGGGGATCTTCATCAACCCCGGTGTTGGTAATAATCCGCTCGTGTATAACTCAATCACTGAAAAGAAATTCAACCAAATCAGCTTCCGTCTGATTAATCTGCATAAGCGCCGCCCCGATAATGAAGAGCAACAAATATTTAATCTCACTGCAGATGATTTTATCTGGGCATTTTCGCGTTTGCGTTACATTGATAACCGCAAAGTTCAAATTGAGAATTCCCGCATGCCGGTGTCAGCCTTCCCTGATTTAACACCCAAAGTCATCGAAAGCTCGATCCAGCAATATATCCTCAGCAAAGGTTATCGCCTGTCTCACTCATTAACCCACTATCAGGCAATTAATATCAATAAAGAGCAGGCTGAATTACTCGGATGCAAGAAAGGCATTGCCGCCATGCATATCCTGAACCGAGGAATTTTGCAGGACGGCAGTGTCTATACTTTCAGTGATATCGTCGATATCGACTATTCCTGTACCTATATCATTCCATTCAATCAGGACAACCTGAAATTTCGCCAAAGCTGAGCTGGATACCCGTCAATGCCTTATGCCACCGCCCTCTAAGGCGTATGAATGGTGCCATTTGGTAGGCGGCTTTGCGTCCATTCATGAGGCCGATAAACTACTGGGAATTCATTCGCTAGTTTGCCATCAAAATCAACGCCAATTCCGGCTTGCTCAATCGGATAGAAATACCCTGACTCCGGGACCACAGCTCCGGGGAAAACATGGGTGGTGTTGGTCGGATAGGCCACAAATTCCTGAATTGCCGCATTGTGCAGGTAAATATTTAGATGTGTATTAACTGCCGCACCAATGGGGGTCATATCCGGCGGACAATGCCAGGCGAGCCGCACGCCAAAACTTTGGCAGAAACTGCCCAATTTTAATGCCGGCGTAATCCCGCCAATCTGCGAAACATGGCAGCGCAGGAAATCGATGCGGCGATGAATAATCAGATCTTTCCATTCTGCGGGGTTATTAAATAGCTCACCGGTGGCAAGAGGAACCGCAGTCTGATGACGAATCTGCTCCAGCCATTCATTCTGATTAGGCGGCAAAATATCTTCAATATAGTAAGGCCGGAAAGCTTCTAACTGCTTGGCGAATTGCACGGCTTGCTGTGGGAACAGACGCTCATGGACATCATGTAATATATGGAATTGATTGCCATATTTTTCGCGCAGCGCCTTGAACATTGCCAGCGTGTTATCCATATATTGGTCTTGGTCATAATAGGCCCCTTCCGTTGGCTCACGAGTGACATGTAAATTTTCAGCATTGCCGCCATAGAAACCCAACTGACAGCGAATATGCCGATACCCTTGCGCCAGAAGTTTATCCACCTCAAGGTAGAGCCCTTCGAGAGTATCGCTGGCGGCATGGCTATATACCGCAATAGCATCTTTCGATTTACCACCAAACAGCTGATACAGCGGCATATCAGCTAACTTACCTTTAATATCCCACAGCGCCATATCAATGCCTGCGATAGCATTGTTAATCACCGGGCCGTTGCGCCAATAAGCATTGACCATCATCATCTGCCATAAATCTTCAATATTATTGGCATCACGTCCCAGTAATAATGGCCGCAGATATTCATCCACCATCACTTTAACCGCCAAAGGACGCTGCTGAAATGTGGCACAACCCAAGCCAACCACCCCTTTATCGGTTTCAATTTTAACCACCACCAAATTATGGCGATCAGGTCGAGTTATTTGACATTCAATGCCAGTGATTAATGTGGGTTGCATGCAACGCTCCTTGACAGCACTCAAGTAACCACTCTTTCGACGGGTTACAAGCTATGCGAAAATAAATAAATTTGTATGAAGTATTTGCTGATTTCACCTTATTTCGCCGGGCGTTGTAAACCTTAAATTTAAATGTTTTTTTTGGTCTGTAATTCACGCTATTTATCATAAAAAACCATACCAATTTACTGAAAACACCCTCAGATAAGCTCAACACACCGAATAGTGTGATACAGAGCATGATTTATTGGTTTGTTTTTAATATTTAGTAAATCTATTATCTTTCACAGTTAATAAAAATAATTATTCAGGTGCGAGGGCTTTATGGGCAGGACTGAGGCATGTCAATTAATAATCAAACTGGTTGGTGGACAGAAGAATATAAATAAAGTCTGGCACTGCATGACGCGCCTGCGTTTTGATTTAATTGATGATAGTCAAGTTGACTGGGAAAAAATCAAAGCATTACCCGGCGTATTAGGGGCGCAAAACCAGAGCGACCAGGTGCAAATTATTATCGGGCCCAAGGTTAATGCCTGGTATCAGGATATTGTTGATAACCTGGAACCTGAAGAAAATAAACCTTCAACCGCCCCTAAGGCGCGCAAAAGCCTGATCTCGCTGTTTATGGATACCGTTTCTGGCGTATTCGGCCCTATCGTGCCAGCAATTGCCGGTGCGGGGATGATTAAAGGCTTATTGGCAGGATTGATCGCGCTGAAAATCATCTCGGCCAAAAGCGATACCGTCATGATTATTGACTTAATTGCCAGTGGCGTATTCTATTTTCTGCCCTTCTTCCTTGCCGTCTCTGCGGCCAAAATATTTAAAACTAACGAATATCTGGCTGCCGCAGTTGCAGCTTGTCTGATGTACCCCACACTGATTGATGCCGCCAAAGCACTGGCGGCACATACTCCGGGCGCCGTTAACGTCATCTATTTTATGGACATTGTTCCGGTGTCGGTATTTAACTATTCCGCTAGCGTAATACCGGTTATTTTCTCGATTCTGGCACTGAGTTACATTCATCGCTGGGTCGATAAAATTATGCCCGATGTGCTGAAAACCGTCTTTACCCCGACCCTAACCCTGTTTATCACCGCCCTGGTTTCATTAACACTGATTGGCCCTGCGGGGATTTATTTAGGCAAACTGCTGGCATTTTGTATTCAGGGATTATTTGATATTTCGTCAGTATTTGCTGGCTTTATTGTCGGGGCCATTCGCCCGGTCGCCATTCTGACCGGGATGCATCACGCCATGACGCCGATTGCATTGCAAAACTTTACTGACAAAGGTTTTGATATGTTGATGCCGATGATGTTTATGGCCAATATGGCTATTGCCGGTTCCACTTTTGCTATCTATTTCCATGTTAAAACACGAGAAGAGAGAACCGTGGTACTGTCAGCGGCGGTTTCTGGCTTACTGGGAATAACCGAGCCAGCCCTGTTTGGGGTATTAACCAAATACAAGAAAGCTTTTATTGCCACCACCATCAGTAGCTCCATCGCCTCTGCATTTATCGCCTTCTTCGGTGTCCGACTTTATGGCTATATTCTGTCGAGCATATTTAGCCTGCCCGCCTATATTGGCCCTTACTTTATCTATATTTTGCTGGGGGTCACTCTGGCGCTTGGGCTGTCCTTCACCCTCACTTATCTGCTGGTGGTGCGATCGGAAAAGAAACTCGTCGCGGTAGAGTCTTAGTCGGTAATTAAAAATTGAGTGAGATGATGGGTGGACTGTGTCGTTCACCCATCATTCATTTGTGATGCTAATCACTTTTCTATGCAACAGGATGGATATTTTCATCGATTTGTTTTTATAATGTTCTGCACTTTACCTACTAACAGCAAAATCTAAGTGAGTGCACAATATGATCGACGCCCGCCTTCCTCTGACCGACATTCATCGCCACCTTGATGGCAATATCCGTGCGCAAACTATTTTGGACCTGGGTCGTCAGTTCAATTTATCATTACCGGCCAATGAGTTAGATGCCCTGCGTCCGCATGTACAAATCACTAAAACTGAACCTGATTTAGTCAGTTTCCTGCAAAAACTGGATTGGGGCGTGGCGGTGTTAGGCTCACTGGATGCTTGTCGTCGCGTGGCTTACGAAAACGTCGAAGATGCGGCAAACGCGGGTTTGCATTATGCCGAGTTACGCTTTTCTCCTTTCTACATGGCCATGAAACACCAGTTACCGGTGGCCGGGGTTGTTGAGGCGGTGATTGACGGTATCAAGTCCGGCTGCCGTGATTTTGCTATTGATATTCGCCTTATCGGCATTCTCAGCCGCACCTTTGGTGAGCAGGCCTGCTTGCAGGAGCTGGATGGCTTACTGGCCCATCGCGATAGCATCACGGCACTGGATCTGGCCGGTGACGAGCTGGGTTTCCCCGGCGGCCTGTTCCGCAGCCACTTCAATCGCGCGCGTGATGCGGGCTTGCGTATCACCGTCCATGCCGGCGAAGCGGCTGGCCCAGAGAGCATTTGGCAAGCTATCCGTGAGTTAGGGGCTGAACGTATTGGTCATGGTGTTAAAGCGGTAGACGATATTAAGCTGATGGATTATTTGGCTGAGCATAAGATTGGGATTGAATCCTGTCTGACCTCCAATATCCAAACCAGCACGGTCGCCTCTTTGGCAACCCACCCTTTAGCCACCTTCCTGCGTCATGGCGTGATGGCTTCCATTAATACTGATGACCCTGCGGTTCAGGGGATTGAAATTGCCCATGAGTATCATGTTGCCGCACCTGCCGCAGGTCTGACAGCGCAAGAAATTCGCCAGGCACAAGAAAATGGCCTGACCATGGCCTTTATCAGCGAGCAAGAAAAACAGGCGCTGCGTGACAAAATTCGCGCTTAAAGCCGTTCGTGGCTCTGCCGCCGAGATAATGACATAAAAAACGCCCGTATTTCATTGAAGTACGGGCGTTTTATTTTTGATATTAGCTATGCTGATAAATTACTTGGTTTCTACGCCATCAGCAGAAACCGACGCGATAGCCACTGCCTCTTTATCCGCCTTTTCTTTAGCGATCCTTTTAGCATAACGCTGCGCCAATACTGCACAGACCATCAATTGAACTTGATGGAATATCATCAGCGGTAAGACCATAACCCCCACCACGGCGGCAGGAAACAGCACGTTAGCCATTGGAATACCATTCGCCAGACTTTTCTTCGAGCCACAGAACACGATGGTAATCTCATCGGCGGTGTTGAAACCGAGCCAGCGCGCCGCGTAGGTATTGACGACCAACACAATGGTCAGCAACACCATTGAACACACCAATATGGCTAACAGTGACCAGCCGTCGATTTGATGCCAAATTCCCTGCACCACCGCCTCGCTGAAGGCCACATATACCACCAGTAGAATTGATGACCGGTCAGTGATATTGACTAACTTTTTATGGCGCTCGACCCACTTGGCAATCAGTGGACGTGATAAATGGCCCACAATAAATGGCACCATCAATTGCATGACGATAGAACCAATAGCATGCAAGGTATCAGTATCGCCGCCCTGGGTTTGCATTAACATGCCCACCAGAATCGGTGACAAGAAGACCCCAAGAATACTGGAGGCCGAGGCGCTACATATTGCCGCCGCCACATTGCCCCCCGCCACCGAGGTATAGGCAATGGCGGATTGGACTGTCGCGGGCAGCGCGCACAAATAGAGAAAACCCAGATATAACGTAGGCGTTAAAACACCGGGCACCAGCACATTCATGCCCAACCCCAGCAGCGGGAATAAAGCAAAGGTACTGAGGAACACCACCAGATGCAGCTTCCAGTGCCCCATACCGGAGACTATCGCCGCACGCGAAAGTTTGGCTCCATGCATAAAGAATAATAAGGCGATGGCTGCCGTCGTCAGGTGTTCAAACCACACTTTAACTTCCCCTTCACAAGGGAAAATCGAGGCAATGATGACCACCAAAATTAGGACTAATAAAAACTTATCTATTTTTAAACGCTGTAACCAAGACATGCCACTGTAATCCTTCTCCCCAGTGAACTTGACGCCACAAAGTGATTAGCGGCCTCGCTGCGACATCAAGTTCTTTAGGATATCTTTTAAATAAAAAACTGAGTGTCTGATAACACTCAGTTCAGTGTGGCAACTCAGTTTGCAGATGAAACCGGCAGCGCTTTTTTCTGTTGATCAGAGGCGATACCCAGCTCAATCAATTCCATCACTTTAATCGCTTCAGATGCTGGCACCGGATTGGCGGCAATACCTAAAATAGCATCGCGAATACCTGCGTAATAAGCAGGATAATTACCCGGTAATGTCAGTAACGGTTGCTCTGCCAGAACACCATCATGTGACAGTGTCACTATGCCATCGCGCATATCATAGCCCCAGTCAGCCTGAGGTAGACGCTCACCCGCCTTCAGCCTATCTTCCTGAGGGTCCAAGCCAAATTTAATATAGCTGCCTTGCATACCATGGACGATATAGCGCGCAGTTTCTGCCGCTGCCAATACCGTGCCGTGCAGCACCACGCGCTGCCCCGGATAGCTAAGAATGGCATGGAAATAATCAACCGACTGCGCACCTGGGCGCAACATCCCCAGATCCACATTCAAGGTTTCAGGTAAGCCAAACAGTTGCAGCGCCTGATCCAGCAGATGCGGCCCCAAATCGTACCAAATGCCACTGCCCGCACCGGCTTGTTCACGCCAGCGTTGGCGGATCTCCGGGCGATAGCGGTCAAAATGAGATTCAAAATAGACCACTTTCCCCAGCGCACCTTCTGCCAGCAAGGTTTTGAGGGTGAGAAAATCGCTATCCCAACGACGGTTGTGGAACACCGATAGCAATAAACCGGCGTCATCTGCTTGTTTTTTCAGCTCATTAGCTTGTGACAGTGTCACGGTAAACGGCTTATCGACCACCACATTTTTACCCGCTTCTAATGCTCTTTGCGCCAGCGGGAAATGGGTATCATTGGGGGTTGGAATAACGATGAGGTCGATGGCAGGATCATCAAATAGTGCTTGTGGGTCAGCAACGACAGTCATTGATGGCCAGTCGGCATGAACTTTACTGGCATCACTGCTGGAAACGCCTGCCAGTTCCAGTCCCGGCGTCCCCATAATCAGCGGTGCATGGAACGTTTTACTGGCGTAGCCATAGCCCAGTAAACCTACTTTTATCTTGTCGGCCATTTTGTTTCCCCTTGCCCGGAATATTCGTCATCTTTACACTTCAAGTGGATCGATTTGACACCATGATGAATCCCGCGACAAGAGGTAATTTTAGACTTAACATTTCTGGCGGGATTAAATCCGCACCATCGCCTCCGAATTATCGCGCCATTCTGGCTGGCGCAAACTGCGTTGCGGGTAGTTGGTTTCAATACTGCGCCGCCTGAAATCACTGGGGCTGACCCCAACACGCTTGCGGAAAACACGCGAGAAATAGAGCTGGTCATCATAGCCCACCACCCGGCCAATAGTGGCTATCGGCTCTTGGGTGGTTTGCAGCAATAATTTAGCCCGAATAACACGTTGGTCTTCGCGCCAGCGCAGGATATTGATCCCCACTTGCTCGCGAAATAGGTGCGCTAACCGTGACGGCGACAGGCATACATGGCGGGCAACCTCATCAATGCGCAGTTCACCGGCCAGATTGCCGGTAATAAACTGGCAGGCTTCGATAACTCGCGGGTCCATAATACGTTGCGGGCTAAGAGGATCTTCTTCCATGGCACGCAGCAGCAGCCGCTCCAGTAAGTTCATCCCCAACTCTTCACCAAAACGGCGGCCCGACTTTTGTGTCTGCTCAATATTGGCGAACAGGCGGTCAAACTCCAGCAGCAAGTTATTATTAGGTAAAGATAAGCGCCCAACTTCGTGGGTTTTGCTGTGCCACTCTAACCAGTCGGCCCAGTAGGCCCGTGGTCGGAAATAGACCCAACGATGATACCAGCAGTCACTGTTCGGTGAGCGGCCATAGTAGTGCGATGCTTTCGGCGGGAATAACAGCAAGTCACCGGGATTACTGTAAAACGTATTTTCACCGTCAAAAATCTTACCCTGACCTTTAATCGTCAGATTTAGAATATAGCCCTTCATGCCACCCGGCCGGTCGATAAAGAAATCGAGTGGTCCATCTGCCAGAATCGGGGTTAATCCCGCGACCAGATAGGCGTTAAAGGTGTAGCCTGGCAGTAAGGGATTGGGTTGCGGTTCCTGAACCATTCGATGATACATTTAGCCTCCCTGGAGTCTTTGTCTGTTATGTATTCAAATTCGCATGCTTATTTCAGTTTATCGGGCAGATTTCGCGCTGCCCGATAGTGATGACAGAATTGTGAGCCAGATAGGCTTTTTATGGACTTTTCTGCCACTTGCGTGTTTATACCGTCCGTTTAGCCAGCTGTTTGTAGCGGTCGAAGATAACCGCCGCCAGTAGGATCAAGCCACGTACCACGTATTGAGAGAATGGCGAAATATTCAGCAGGTTCATGGCATTTTCAACTGTCCCCAGAATCAAGATCCCGGCAATAACATAGGAAATTTTGCCAATCCCGCCTTTGAGTGAAACGCCACCCAACACACAAGCAGAGATAACAATCAGCTCGTAACCAATGGAGGTCATGGGCTGACCACTGGTCATGCGCGAAGCCAGAATAATCCCCGCGGCGGCAGAAACCAGGCCAGATAATACGAAGATGATAATTTTGGTGCGCACCACCGGCACCCCAGCCAGGCGGGCGGCATCTTCATTCCCACCGATAGCCAGTGTATTGCGACCAAAAGTAGTTTTATTCAATAAGAAGCCGAACAAGGCCAGACAAGCAATGGTTATCCAGATCGGTGCCGGTAAGCCGAACCAGTTGGTATAACCGAGGGCAAAGAAGCGTTCATCTTCGATACCCACCGCTTTACCATCAGAAATGATATACGCCAGACCACGGACAATCTGCATGGTTGCCAAGGTGGTAATCAGGGCGTTAATTTTCAGCCGGGCAATAACAAAGCCATTAATTAAGCCACACAGCGCCCCCAGCAGCAAACCCGCGCCAACCCCAATCCACAGGCTTTCAGTCATATTAATCACCACCGCCGTGGTGACACCCGCGCAAGCAATAACCGAGGCTACCGATAAGTCAAAATCACCGGATGCCAGACAAAACAGCATGCCGCACGCCACCATGCCCGACATCGAAATGGCCAGCCCCAGCCCTTTCATATTGATAAATGAGCCAAAGTTCGGCACAAAAATGACACAGCCGATAAAGACCACCGCAAACACCACCAGCATGCCGTAGCTGTCCCAAATGCGGGATAACCCTAGCCCCCCTTTAGCGGGAGCCTCTTGCGGTGGCGGCGACTGAGGTGAGGTCGGGGTCTTCTTATCTGAATTCAAAGTAACGCTGGACATAGTTAACTCCTTCACAATCAGGCAACCGCAGGCGCGGCATTAGTAGCAATATTCGGGGCACGCAGCATCGCCAGACTTAGCGCCTGCTCTTCAGTGGCATGACCGTGATCTAATTCACCGGAAATAGCCCCTTCACGCATCACCACAATCCTATCCGCCAGCCCAAGAACTTCGGGCAAATCGCTGGAGGCGAACAGCACGGCAATGCCCTGTTTCGCCAAGGCATAAATCACGTTATAGATTTCATGCTTAGCGCCGACGTCAATACCGCGCGTCGGCTCATCCAGCAGGATCACTTTCATATCCTCGGATAACCAGCGGCCTAAAATGGCTTTCTGCTGATTACCGCCAGATAAATTCATAATCAACTGCTGGGGGCCAGGCGTTTTGATATTCAATGACTGAATGCGTAATGCTGCATTTTCCTGCTCCCAGCGATTATTAATCAGGCAGCCCGCCGTCAGTGTCTTGCGCCGGGCGCTGATATTGATGTTGTCCTGCACCGAATGCACCGGAATGATGCCGTCTGCTTTACGATCCTCAGGACACAGCATGATCCCGGCAGTGATAGCATCAATGGGTGAGCGAATAGCCAGTGTTTTTCCATCCAACAAGACCTGCCCACTGGTCAGTTTGGTGCCGCCAAATAGCCCTTTCAGTAATTCACTGCGCCCAGCGCCGACCAAACCAAACAAGCCGACAATCTCGCCTTGATGCACCGTCAGACTGATCGGTGATTTCACACCAATGGCTTTCACCTCTTGCAGCGTGAGACGTTCAGGGCCGATCTCCCGTGGCTGATAGCCATAAATATCCCCCAGATTGCGCCCCACCATGGCTTGCACCAGCGAGTCATTATTGACCTGCTCCATATCAGCAAAGGTGCGCACATAGCGGCCATCTTTAAACACGGTAATGGCATCACTCAGTGCAAAAATTTCTTCCATACGGTGGGAGACATACAAAATAACCCGCCCTTCGGCGCGCAGTTCGCGGATGACCCGGAACAGTTGTTCGATTTCTCTGGCGGAGAGCGAGCTGGTGGGCTCATCAAAGGCAATGATTTTGGCATTGCGGGCCAACGCTTTGGCAATTTCCACCATCTGCCATTGGCCGATGGAGAGGTATTTCAGTGGCGTGTCGGGATCAATATCCAGCCCTAAATGTGCGAGCTGCAAACTGGACTCATAGCGCAGTAATTTGCGGTCAACCATGCCCATCTTGGTAGGCAATTGGCCTAAATAGATATTTTCTGCCACGGTCATTTCTGGAACCAAATGTAGCTCCTGATAAATGATCGCTACTCCGGCGTCGAGCGCCTCGGTGGTATTGGTAAAATTAACCACTTGGCCTTTAATGTGGATTTCGCCCTGCGTCGGCTGATAATTACCACTGAGAATCTTCAACAGAGTGGATTTTCCTGCACCATTCTCCCCCATCAGGGCGTGGATTTGACCGGCCTGACAGGTAAAACTGATATCATCCAGCGCTTGAACACCGGGGAAACTTTTGCCGATGCCACAAAAAGCCAGATAAGGTGACTGCTCGGCTTCCAGCTCGGCTTGTAACGCAGAATGGAGTGCTGACATGATGGCTTCCTTATAAAGTTTGGGTTGCACTGCACCACGTAACACGATGATAAATAACTGTGTGGTGAGGTGGGCAAGCCGTAGCCTGCCCCCAGTGCGTCAGAGCCTGTATCTCCATAAGATATGGCAGGATTACATCAAGCCTTTTTTCTCTAATTCGACTTTGAAATTATCCCGCGTGATCAGCACCACATCCGTAACTTCAGTAAATTTGGCCGGTTCAACATCTTTGGTGACCCAGTCATGCAGCATCTGAATACTCTTGTAGCCGTGAATATCCGGGCTTGGTAACAGAGAACCATAGAAGCCGGTAGCCTGGCCTTTCGACAGCTCACTCACCGCATCCACGCCATTAATACCAATCCCAATCACATTCGGTGCCTTGAAGCCTTGGCCTTCAGTGGCCCGCACGCCGCCCAAGACGGTGTTGTCGTTCATCCCAACAATCAGCCAGTTTTTCACTTCAGGGTGCTGTACCAGCATGGAGTTGGCGGCATCAAATGCCCCCGGAATATCATTGGATTTGGTCGGCACTTTATAGATTTGTTTCTCTGGGAAGCCCGCCGCTTTCAGCGCGTCCATTGAGCCACTGGTACGACGACGGGCAGTATCCAGCTCGTCAGAAGTGATCGCCATAACCGCGGTTTCTGCTGGCTGCCAGCCGCGTTTATTCATCTCTTTCCACAGCTCCTGCCCTTGGCGCTCACCAATTTTGGTCGCCGCCATCATTACCAATGGCACGCTGTCCATCGGTTTGCCTTTGGCATTGACGAATTGGTCGTCAACAGCGATCACTTTCAGGTTATAACTGCGCGCCTTCGCCTCGATGGCCGGCCCCAGTTTCGGATCAGGGGTACAAATAACAAAACCTTTCGCGCCACTGGCTGCCAGACTATCAATGGCATTTAGCGTTTTTTCACCATCGGGCACGGCAATTTTTATCACTTCGAAACCTAAATCTTTGCCAGCTTTATCGGCGAACTTCCATTCGGTCTGGAACCAGGGCTCTTCAGGCTGTTTGACCAGAAAGCCGAGTTTCATGCTTTCTGCTATAGCTGAATGTGACATAACTGCCGCTAACCCAACCACTGCCAGCGCCTTAGTTAATTTATGCATAGTGTTCTCCGGACTGTTTTTGTAGGAAGAGATGTTTTTTGTTTATTAAATCGTCAACCACACCAATCAACCGATTTTTTGTGGAAACGTTATCAATAGTATTTTTCAGCTTCAGTGCGGCTGTATGCTTTATTAAAAGCCACTTAACCTCACCACACCCGGTAAGACGGTGATAGTTTTAGCGTTAATTCCCCTTCAGAATGTAGAGCGCTATCACATCCAGGGATTACAGTTTATTTATCCATATATTCAGCAAATTTAACCTCTCTCTAACTTTTGACTGACATCACAAAAACGCTGTAGGAAGCAAGAAAGTACATACTTCCAGCTATTGGCTCCTCACATCTTGCGGCCACTCACTCCTATGGTTATTGCCAATGAACTCTTGTTTTCTGTAATCGTTAGGAGCCCCCCATGGCAGGCGACGTTATATCGGCAGGCGGTCCTTTATCGGAAAACCGCCTTTTATCCCCCCATAGCGCTATCGCACTTGGGTTGGATTTTGGCAGCGATTCCGTCCGGGTATTGGCGGTGGATTGCCAGCATGGCACCGAGATCGATACCGAAGTGGTCTATTACCCTCGCTGGCAGCAGGGTCTCTACAGTCAGGCAGCACAAAATCAGTTTCGCCATCATCCCCTCGACTATATAGAAGCCATGGAACAGGCGATCCGGCAGGTGGTGAATCGCCTGTCGCCCCAACAGCGCCAGCAGATTGTCGGTATTGGTGTTGATACCACCGGCTCGACGCCAGCCCCGATTGATGAACAAGGTCAGGTATTGGCGCTGCGTCCGGATTTTGCCGACAACCCCAATGCCATGTTCGTGTTATGGAAAGACCACACCGCCATTGAAGAAGCTGAAGAAATCAACCGTTTATGTCGTAGTGGTGAATTTGCTGACTATTCGCGCTACATCGGCGGTGTTTACTCTTCCGAATGGTTCTGGGCCAAAATTCTGCATGTGACCCGCGCGGATAAAGCAGTGCGTGATGCTGCGGTGTCATGGATTGAACTGTGCGACTGGGTTCCGGCGCTACTCTCAGGCACCACTGCCCCACAGGATATTCAACGTGGCCGTTGCAGCGCCGGGCATAAAAGCTTGTGGCATCCCTCTTGGGGCGGCTTACCACCACGGGAATTCTTGGCGGCTCTGGATAGCAGTCTGGTTAACAAGCTTGATTACCCGATGTTTACAGATACCTATACCGCCGAACGTCCGGTGGGGATGATTACAGCTGAATGGGCCGAGCGTTTGGGATTACCGGCCACGGTGGCTATTTCCGGCGGCGCATTCGACTGCCATATGGGTGCGGTTGGTGCAGGTGCCCAGCCTTATACCTTGGTCAAAGTTATTGGCACGTCTACTTGTGATATTTTGATTGCAGATGAGAAATTGGTGGGTGACCGGGCCATTGCCGGGATCTGTGGGCAGGTTGAGGGCAGCGTGGTTCCCGGCTGGATTGGCATGGAAGCGGGTCAATCGGCATTTGGTGATATGTATGCCTGGTTTAGCCGATTATTAAGCTGGCCATTGCAGCAGGCCGCACTGGCGCAACCCGAATTGCAGCCCCAGCTCAAACAGATTGAATCCACCCTGCTCGCCGCGCTAACCACTGCGTGGGCTAAAAACCCCTCCCTTGATCACCTGCCGATAGTCTTGGATTGGTTCAATGGCCGCCGCACCCCGAATGCCAATCAGCGGCTAAAAGGTGTGATTACCGACCTTAATCTGGGAACTGACGCCCCGACATTATTTGGTGGATTTATCGCGGCCACTGCCTTTGGGGCGCGCGCCATTATGGAATGCTTTGAACAGCAGGATATTCCGGTGGAGAACGTGCTGGCATTAGGCGGTATTGCGCGGAAATCACCGGTTATCATGCAGGTTTGTGCTGATGTGATGAATCGACCATTACAGATAGTCGCATCAGATCAATGTTGTGCTCTGGGGGCCGCCATTTTTGCGGCAGTGGCTGCGGGGGTCTTTGCTGATGTCCCGGCGGCACAGCGCCAGATGGCGTGTAAGATTGAACGCACCCTGACGCCGAATGCGGCACAAGTCGCACGCTATCAACAGCTTTATCAACGCTATCAACAGTGGTGCATATCGGCAGAGCCACACTACGCGCCGGTCACCGACGCTAAGCACTGATTGATAACAAAACCTATTTTTCCCCAAAGAAATTGGAGTGCCAGATGGACGTATTCAAGCAATCAGAAGTGTGGTTTGTGATCGGCAGTCAGAACCTGTATGGCCCTAAAACCCTGCAACAAGTTATGGATAATGCCCATCATGTCGTCAATAACCTGAACAGTGAGGCGGGTTTACCGGTCAAATTGGTGCTGAAACCTTTGGTCACCACACCGGATGAAATCACCGCCCTGTGCCGTGAAGCAAATTACGACACCGCCTGTATCGGCATCATGACTTGGCTGCATACCTTCTCACCTGCCAAAATGTGGATTGGTGGGTTGAGTATTCTGCATAAACCGTTACTGCAATTCCATACCCAGTTTAATGCCCAGATCCCGTGGGAAACCATGGATATGGACTTTATGAACTTGAACCAAACAGCCCACGGTGGCCGTGAGTTTGGTTTTATCGGTGCCCGTATGCGCCAGCAACATAGTGTTATCACCGGCCATTGGCAGGATAAAGCGGCCCACCAGCGCATTGGTCAGTGGATGCGTGTCGCTGCCGCCA
The DNA here is from genome assembly GCF_902170305.1 of Yersinia alsatica. GTDB lineage: Bacteria > Pseudomonadota > Gammaproteobacteria > Enterobacterales > Enterobacteriaceae > Yersinia > Yersinia alsatica. The sequence goes on from NZ_CABHWW010000039.1 coordinate 45,563, forward strand.
AACAGGAAAGCCAACAGCTCAAAGTGGCGCGTTTTGGCGACAATATGCGTGAAGTGGCCGTCACCGATGGGGATAAAGTTGCGGCGCAAATCCAGTTCGGCTACTCGGTAAATGCCTACGGCATCGGTGATTTGGTCAGCGTAGTGGATGCGGTCAGTCAAGGCGATATTGATGCTCTGGTTGAAGAGTATGAGGCAACCTATCGCTTGACTGATGCGGTGAAATTGCACGGCAATAAACGTGAAAACCTGCTGGATGCGGCACGCATTGAGCTGGGTATGAAGCGCTTCCTTGAGCAAGGCGGCTTTAAAGCCTTTACCACCAACTTTGAAAACTTGTATGGCCTGAAACAGTTACCGGGGTTAGCGGTTCAACGTCTCATGCAACAAGGCTATGGTTTTGGTGGCGAAGGCGACTGGAAAACTGCGGCGCTGTTGCGCATTCTGAAAGTGATGGGAACCGGCCTGAAAGGCGGGACGTCCTTTATGGAGGATTATACCTATAACTTCCAGCCGGATAATGACTTGGTGGTTGGCTCTCATATGCTGGAAGTGTGCCCATCGATCGCCAAAGAAGAGAAACCGCTGCTGGATGTACAACATTTGGGTATTGGCGGCAAAGCAGACCCGGCGCGTTTGATCTTCTCGACCCCCGCTGGCCCGGCATTGAATGCTAGCCTGATTGATATGGGTAACCGCTTCCGCTTACTGGTCAATGTGGTTGATACCGTTGAGCAGCCGCACCCGCTGCCAAAACTGCCGGTCGCTCGCGCTATCTGGCAAGCCCAACCGTCACTGGCAACCGCCGCCGAAGCCTGGATTATTGCCGGTGGCGCGCATCATACCGTGTTCTCTCAAGCTATCGGTGTCGATGAATTGCGCCTGTATGCCGAGATGCACGGGATTGAATTCCTGCTGATCGATAATGACACCACTTTGCCAGCGTTTAAAAATGAAATCCGCTGGAATGAAGTCTATTATCACCTGAATCATTGAGTTACGTGCAATAACAACTTAGCTTTTTGATTATCAACGCCGTAAACAATGCCGTAAACAATGCCGTAAACTCCGGGGGCTTCACCGCCCCCTTATTATCTGCTGTTTCCAATCCCCTGCTTCTAACGCTTTGGCCAGCACCACTCAGGCGTAGTTTCTTGCTGTATGGTTGTTTCACTGAGTTGCTTAGCCAGCAAAAAATGACGGCAATTCTCTTCCTGCTGCAATGCCGCCACCAACCCGGCAGCATGAGAAACCACAATCACTTGAGTGTGTTGCGCCGCCTGAGCAATCAACCGGGCTAAGGGTTGCAGCAAATCGGCATGCAGACTGATTTCCGGTTCGTTCAGAATCATCATCTCGGGGGGACGTGGCGAGAGTAATGCTGCCACCAGCAACAAATAGCGCAAAGTGCCATCTGACAACTCCGCCACTTTAAGCGGCCTCAGCAAACCCTGTTGCGACAGCAGAATCTCAAAATTGGGTAGGATTTCCAGAGTGGTGCCGGGGAAAGCATCGGCAATGGTATAGTTCAGCGCGGCGGAATCGCCTATTTCGATGATGGTTTGCAGTGCAGCAGCCAGATCTGCGCCATCACTGGCGAGTACCGGCGTATAAGTTCCGACTTGCGGTTGGCGTGCCGGTGCATAGCGATCGGTGCGTAAATTGTCATAAAAACGCCATGCCCGCATGCGTTCGCGCATCACCAGAATCTCCGGGGCATCACGCGGATCAGTACCGTGCGTCATCATGCTGTCATAGGGAGCCAGTCCGTGATGTGCCTCCTGCCAAATACCGCGCTCATCACGAATACGAATACTCGGGCCACGGCGTTCAGCGAAAACATTGCTGTGGTGCAGTGTGTCGCCGCACCACAGGCTTTCAATCTTAATTTCGGGATCTTTGGCAAAATAGGATTCTGTCGGGGGCGCTAATCCTAAATCAATGGCATAACCGTAGTCTTCACCAGAAAACCCCAATTTCAAGCCGACCGGATGATGACGCACCACACCCTGAATAGGTTGCTCCCCGCGTTTCACTGCTGTGGAGAATGATTCAGGCCCGGCCCAGAGTGTGGATTGCAATCCGCCCTCGGTGGCCAGTGATTGAATAATCCGCCCCTGACCAATATCGGACAGCAATCTTAGCGCCCGATAGAGGCTGGATTTTCCGCTGCCATTCGCCCCGGTAATCACATTCAATTGACCTAATTCAAGCACCACATCGCGTAAAGAGCGATAACCAGAGATAGCAAGCCGAGTAATCATAATCCTCTCTTTTGAAATAACCTGTCCCGCGCTAACCGAGCCATTGATTATAGAAATCCACCCGGTTCATGTTACTTCAGTGTAAAGCGGTAGAATATAGGCAAAACTTTAGGTTAAATTGATTTTTAATTTTGGAAGTAGTAGTGTTGAACTACGTATAATTACATAAAAATCAGACGGTTTGTTATGCCAATCATTCAATCTGTTGAGCGTGCTTTACGCATTCTGGATCTTTTCGATGAACACTCTACCGAATTAAAGATTACCGAGATCAGTACCCTGATGGGGCTGCATAAAAGTACACTTCATTCTTTACTAAAAACACTTCAAGCCCAAGGTTATATCAGCCAAAACCCCGACAACGGAAAGTATCGTTTGGGCATGAAGCTGGTAGAGCGTGGGGATTTTGTTGTTCATTCGATCGACATCAGGCAAAAAGCTAATAATTATCTGGTTGATTTATCAGTAAAAACAGGTCAAACCACGCATTTAGGTATCCTTGATGGCAAAGAAGGTGTTTATATCGACAAGGTCGAGGGTAAAAAAGCCATTATTACTTATTCCAGAATAGGTCGTCGGCTCCCTATCCACTCCACGGCGATTGGTAAGGTGCTGATAGCTTTCAAAAATCAAAATGAAATTGACGCGCTGCTAAAAGATTATCTCTACACCAAGCAGACAGAACAGTCGATTACCGATAGTAAGCAATTTCTTGCAGAACTTGAGCAGGTCAGAGTTTTGGGTTACGCCGTCGATAATCAAGAGAATGAACAAGGTGTAAAATGTGCTTCCGTGCCTATTTGGAATCACGAGAAGCGGGTTATCGCGGCAATAAGTATTTCTACCTTGATTGCACGTGTCAATGATCAAGAACTACAGGAATATATAGAATTATTGAAAACTGCCGGACATGAGTTATCGCAACAATTAGGTTTTAAAAATAGTTAATCTTTAAAAATAATTAATTTTTGAAAGTGGTTAAATTAAAAAAAACCGAACACAAATATCACCTATCAATGTTAGAAAATAATAATAAACCAGTAATAGCGCATAGGTATATTACTGGTTTATTCAACCGGTTTATTTTAGAGCTTATCTATCAGACGATAGTTTTATATAAAAGAATTGAGTAACAAGATGAAACATAACCCAGATACCGAGACAATGGTTGAAAGAATTGTCCAAGTACCAAATGTTTCTTTCATGGTTAAGCCAAAATATTCTTTAATCATCCAAAAACCAGCATCATTAACATGAGAAGCAATCGCACTTCCTGCACCTGTCGCCAGTGTTACCAAAGCCAGATTAGCATCGTGCTGTCCGAGTGTTGGTAGAACGAGCCCGGCAGTAGAGATAGCCGCTACCGTCGCTGAACCAAGCGAAATCCGTAAAATTGCGGCAACGCCCCAGGCGAGAATAATAGGTGACGCCGAACTACCGGCAAATAAATCAGCGACATACTGCCCGACACCGCCATCAATCAGTACCTGCTTGAAAGCACCACCGCCACCAATGATTAGCAGCATCATACCGATACTGGCAACAGCGGAAGAACAAGACCCCATCAGATTTGTGATTGAGATTTTACGAGACAATCCCATGCTATAAATGGCAAACAGCAAGGAGAGCAACATGGCAACCGAGGCATTACCAATTAACTGAATGGTCGTGATAAATGCATTATCCGGTAACTTAATTTCTTGCTGAATCATTGTAATAATGGTTGCTACCGACATTAGAATAACCGGAAGCATGGCAGTAAAGACACTGATCTTAAACCCTGGGGTGTCATCCAGGTTAAATGTTTTTTGCTCACCCAAAGAGGCAATATTGCCCACTCTTTTGAATCCATCAGGAACGATTTTTTTAGCCAGTTTGTTAAACACCGGACCGGCAAGAATAACGGTGGGGATCCCGACAATAATGCCATAAAGCAGGACGGAGCCAATATCAGCACCATACTCGGCGGCAATCATGGTGGGTCCTGGGTGCGGCGGTAGGAAACCATGAGTAACCAGTAATGCTGAAGCCATCGGTATGCCAAGATGCAATATTGAAACTTTCAGCTGCTTGGCAATAGTGAACACAATCGGAATCAATAATACTAAGCCGACCTCGAAGAACAGTGCAATACCAACAATAAATGAGGCAACCACAACCGCCCATTGAATGTTTTTCTCGCCAAATTTGTTAATCAGGGTTATTGCAATACGTTGAGCACCGCCTGCATCTGCAATTAATCGCCCTAACATTGCCCCAATACCAAAGATTAAAGCAATGTGGCCAAGAGTTCCCCCTAGCCCTCCTTCGATTGATTTAACAATTTTATTGAGTGGTATCCCTAAAGCTAATGCTACACCGAATGAAACAATAATAAGGGAGACGAAAGTATTTAACTTAAATCGCATAATGAGGATGAGTAAAGCAATGATCCCCATCACTACTATTAGTAATGGCATAATAAACCCTCGGATTAGAAAGTATTAAAAATTAAATTTTTTCTTATATATCAAGGGAAGCCCTATAATTAAATTTATAGAGCGTCCTATTATAATAATGGATGCAGTAAATAATTCAGTTCTTACTTTTCTTAATTATAAGTAAGGAATAACACTAGCTATAGATTATTCACTTATAATAATCTCATCGCCATATATGAATTCTTTATTGCATAACATGCCCTGGTGTTGGCTTTAAATTTTAATTTATTTCCTTTTTGGCTTTATCGGCCAATGTTTGTTGTCCTACGGATATAACTTCGATAATTTTGTCTACGTCATAAATACTCCCAGTCCATGTACCGCCGCTCACAGATTGAAGCGCTGCCCATAAACGCGTATCGTCAGGTAAATCAGCATGAGGTTTCAGATCAGGATGTAGCGATCTTTTTTCCAGAACTGCCGCTGCATCAGTGAAAGAGAGCGGATTATCTTCGGTACCGATAAAGTTAATTGAGCCGACTAAATTATTACGATCAATGATCATTTCAATTATGTCACCATCTCTTAACTTACCAATAGGCCCGCCGACTAAAGCTTCTGGCCCTATATGACCAACACAAGCTCCGGTAGAAACTCCAGAAAAACGCGCGTCAGTCAGTAAGGAAACATATTTACCGTAAGATAAATGCTTAAGGGATGAAGTTAATTGATAAGTTTCTTCCATTCCCGTACCTGACGGGCCACCGCCGATAACAACCATAATATCGCCAGAGTGGATCTCGCCATGTTTGATCGCCGCTATGGCGGCTTTTTCGGAGGTGAAAACCTTAGCTTTGCCGGTATGGCTGTAAATACCATCTTCACCAACGACAGCAGCATCAATTGCCGTGGATTTGATCACTGCACCCTCGGGAGCAATATTTCCGGTTGGGAAAGTGATTGTTGATGTGAGTCCCCTACTTTTAGCTTGCTCGGGGCTCATAATAACCTCGTCGGGATTGACGCCATCAAGCTCCAGCAATCGCTGTTTCAATCGTTCACGCCGTTCAGAAGCCTCCCACCAGTCAAGATTTTTGCCCAATGTTTCACCGGTGACTGTCATAACATCTTCATGCAATAGGCCCAGTTTACGTAAATGCAGCATGACTTCCGGCACACCACCGGCAAGGAAAGCGCGGACTGTTGGATGATAAACTGGACCATTGGGTAAAACACTCACCAAGCGCGGCACCCGCTTATTAATGGCAGTCCAATCTTCAACCGTCGGAATTTTACATTTTGCGGCATGTGCAATCGCGGGTATATGTAAGAGTAAATTGGTTGAACCGCCAAACGCCGCATGGATTGTCATCGCATTTTCAATAGCTTTATCGGTGATAATGTCTTTGGTAGTTATGCCTTTCTGTTTAAGGACTAATACTGCGCGCGCGGATTGTTTAGCAACCTCGAGCCATATTGGTTGACCTGAAGGGGCTAATGCCGAATGAGGTAAAGCGAGCCCCAGCCCTTCAGCCACAACTTGCGAGGTACCCGCCGTGCCTAAAAATTGACATCCTCCTCCCGGCGAAGCGCAAGCTCTGCAACCTAATTCTGCGGCCTCTTGCAAGGTAAGTTCGCCATTAGCAAACCGCGCACCAATAGTCTGAACTTTACCGGCATCCTCACCTTTGGTCGGCGGTAATGTCGCCCCGCCAGGAACAATGATTGTCGGTAAATCATGCATGGCAGCGAGGGCAATCATCATCGCTGGTAAACCTTTATCGCAAGTTGCTACGCCAATAACGGCTTTACGCGTAGGTAATGAACGAATCAACCGGCGAAAAACAATAGCGGCATCATTCCGATAAGGTAAAGAATCAAACATGCCTATGGTGCCTTGCGAACGTCCATCGCAAGGGTCACTGATATAAGCTGCATAAGGAATACCTTTGGCTTTGGTTATTTCTTCTGCGGCGGCCGTCATTTGCAAACCAATTTCCCAATGCCCGGTATGGTAACCTAAGGCTATTGGTGAACCATCGTGAGCACGAATCCCGCCTTGAGTGCCTAATATCAAGACTTCTGTGCCTAATAATTTATTAGGGTCCCATCCCATCCCGGTATTTAGCGTCAAAGCAAAAATGTTCCCGCTCGGGGAGTCAATCAACATTTCTGGTGTTAAAGGAAGTTCTCCCTTAGGACCTTCGGCATGGGTTTCAATATCGTATATTTTGCTGTTTTCATTATTGAAAATATATTTTATAGACATAAGCAACACCACTCATTTAAACCGCACTGTATCGACTTCGTTAAAGTCGTCTGGTGATGACATATCAGACTAGATATTGAGGTTTAATATCACTATCTGACAATATTGGCATTTTGTAAAATACGCTTAACTTGTTCTCTTTTTTCCTCACTCAGGGGTCGGGTTGGCGGTAATGAATAAGTGGAAATATCCTGTCCACATAATTTCATTGCTTCTTTAACAACATTGACAAAAGGTGAATCAATCTTATAAATCAATGGCAACTGTAACAGTGTTTTATGTAACTCTGCGGCTTGGCCCAAATCCCCAGAAGAAAATGCCTGGAAAATATCAATCGACAATTCCGGTACAAAATTAGCACTGGCGGAAATGGCGCCGTCGCCCCCGAGCAACAGGGTATTTAATAGATGGTCATCAAAACCACAGAATACTGAGAAATTCGGATGTTCGTCTTTAAGAGAAAAAATCATTTCACGAAGATGAGCGATGGAGTCAATCGTTTCCTTGATACCAACAATATTAATATTCTTATCAACGAGTGATTTAACAAACGCTGGAGAAAGATCCTGTCCAGTTAAATTGGGGAAGTTATATAAAATGACAGGTAAATCAACGGATGAGGAAACCTCACTAAAATAGTTAAATAAATTATCTTCAGTCAATTGCCAATAATAGGGATTGATAACAACAATCCCACTCGCGCCAATTGATTGAGCGTGAGTACTTAGCTCAATGGCTTCTCGGGTATTGGTACTTCCGGTACCAATTAATGTCGGGACACGTTTGTCTACATAATTAACCGAAAACTCAGCAACTTGCTTTCTCTCTTCAGTGGACATTTGTGAAAATTCGCCCCCAGTGCCGAGAAAAAATAACCCATCAACCCCTGAGCGGATTAGGAAGTCAATTACCCCCCCCATTCTCACTTTGTCCAATATGCCATCATCGGTAAACAGGGTGGATACCGGTGGAATTATCCCTGAGAACTGCTTGGTTTTATTCATTCTAAAGCCTTATTGTTCGAAATGATGATGACGACAGTCTGTGTATCAATTTCCCAACAGATTGAGACATCCTTATTGTTTTGTTCTACATTATAGAACTTGGTTTTATAATGCACACTATGATATTGCGCCCGAATTTCTCAGGTGTAAATAGTCAAGCTTTATCTGCTTGTTCAATATCGACTGTGGATCACAAAAAAATAATTGTCGCAAATAGGATCATCTCCGCGCCGCCACTCTCGTCAACAGGCACGGATATTCCCTGATAACTGGCCCTCAGCGCCGATACGTCAGATTCGCCCTCAAACAGAAACCGGTTACAGAAACCGGTTGCATAAATAATGGATTCACGAATACACTGGTGGCAGATGCTCTAACAACCTCCCTTTCATTCATTACATAAGAGAGATTTTATGTCTGCTTTCCCGAAGGATTTCTTATGGGGTGCTGCCAGCGCCGCTTATCAAGTTGAAGGTGCCTATGACACTGATGGTAAAGGCCCGTCTATCTGGGATACCTTTTCTCATCTGCCAGGAACCACTTATCAGGGCACCAATGGTGATGTCGCCGTCGATCACTATCATCGTTTTCGTGAAGATGTGGCGCTAATGGCGGAAATGGGCATGAAAAGCTATCGTTTTTCTATTTCATGGCCCCGATTGCTACCCACTGGACGTGGCGAGGTCAACGCCGCTGGGGTCAAATTTTACAGTGAACTGATTGATGCCCTGCTGGAACACCATATCGAGCCGATGATCACCCTGTATCACTGGGATTTACCGCAAGCTTTGCAGGATGAAGGCGGTTGGGAAGCACGCAGCACTGCCGATGCTTTCGAAGAATATGCCCGTTTGTGCTATCAGCACTATGGTGACAGGGTCAAACTTTGGTCTACGTTTAATGAAACCGTCTGTTTTATTGGTTTTGGCTATATTGTCGGCGCTCACCCACCGGGTGTTCAGGATACAGGCCGTGCCATTCAAGCTTGCCACCATGTTTTTGTCGCGCATGCCAAAGCGGTTGCGGCATTCCGCGCCAGCGGTATTGATGGGAAAATAGGTTTTGTGAATGTTTTGCAAACCCATACCCCATTTAGTGATTCACCTGAAGATATGGCGGCCTTCCATTTAGCTGAAGGGATCTTTACCCACTGGCTGTATGATCCTGTATTGAAAGGCGAGTATCCGGCTGAATTATTGGCACAAACACAAGCCATCTGGGGCGTGCCTCAATTTGCGCCAGGTGATGACGCATTACTGCGTGATAATATCTGCGACTTCATTGGGCTGAATTATTATAAGCGCGAGACTGTTGCGGCTAATCAGCAGGAAACCCATTTCACGCTCAACACCTCGGGCCAGAAAGGCTCAGGCCACCAGCAAGGCAATGAGTTTGGCTTTAAGGGATTGTTTAAGTTTGTGCGTAATCCTAACGGGGTTTATACCGACTGGGACTGGGAAATTTATCCTCAAGGCCTAACTGAAGGCATCATGAATATCAAAGCCCGTTATGGCGATATTCCCATCTATATCACCGAGAATGGTTTGGGCGCCAAAGATGCCATTATTGAGGGTGAAGTGGTTGATGATGATCGGATTGATTATCTGCGCCAACATATTATCGCTATCGAAGACGCCATCAAGCAAGGTGCTGATGTCCGTGGCTACTATCCATGGTCATTTATTGACTTGCTGAGTTGGTTGAATGGGTTCCAGAAGCAATATGGCTTTGTTTATGTCGACCACCAAAAGCAGTTGGCACGCCAACGTAAGAAAAGCTTTTTCTGGTATCAGGAAGTGATTAAATCCAATGGAGAAAAGCTATAATTAGCTGATAAATGTTAATAAATTAAAATGGCTGGGTGTAAATTCACACCCAGCTTTATGGCGATAAATGGAGAGGAAGCTTAGCCGCGATTGATGCTACTCGGTTTGTAATCGCCACAAATGCGCGTAAACCCCGGACTGCGCCAATAACGCTTGATGACTCCCTTGCTCTAAAACTTGCCCCTCCTTTAATACCAAAATACGATGGCACAAGCGCAATGTATTCAAACGATGTGCGATGCAAATGACAGTGCGGTTACGGATAATCTCTGGCAACTGGCGCATGATAGCCGCCTCCGATTCATAATCCAGTGCGCTGGTGGCTTCATCAAGAATTAATATTTTGGGATCTGCCATTAATGCCCTTGCCAATGCCACCCGCTGGCGCTGCCCGCCGGATAGCATGCCACCCCGCTCACCCACGGGTGTTTGATAGCCCTGCTGCAATGACATAATAAAGTCATGAGCGCCCGCCAGCCGCGCAATGTGTTCAACTTGCGCATCATCCGCATCAGGCCGACACTGGCATATATTGTCCCTGATGGTGCCGGAAAACAGCACACTTTCCTGCAATACCACACTCATTTGGCAACGCAAACTGGTGGCATCGGTAATGGCTAAATCCTGCCCATCGACCAGAATCTGCCCGTGCTGCGGGGTGTATAGCCGCTGGAGTAACTTGGTCAAGGTTGACTTGCCGCAACCGGATGGCCCGGTAATACCAATAAATTCGCCCCCGGCAACCTCTAAATTAAGATTTTGGATAACCTCGGCCGTATCAGGCCGATAGCGAAAACGCACCTGCTTGAAGGCCAAACTCCCCGCCATAGCATGGTTTGACACTAGTCCAACACTGCCCGGTTCTGTCGGATAATCCAGAATGCTGCCAATGCGCTGCAAAGAGACTTGGGTATGCTGGAAATCTTGCCATATCTGGGCCAGACGTAAGATAGGTTGCGTGACATAGCCTGAAAACAGGGTGAAAGCGATAAATTGCCCCGGGCTAAGCTCCCCGGCCAGTACCAACATCACGCCACTCCACAGCAAAATCGCCGAAGTCACTTTATTGATCAGCATGATGCCTTGTTCAGCAACATTGGCCGCCCAAGAAGAGGCAAAGGATGCTCGCACATAAGCCGCCAATGAATTGCGCCAACTGCGGTTAAACAAACTCTCAGTAGCCGAGGTTTTGATGGTTTCCAAGCCGCTGATCGCTTCGGTTAGAAAAGCGGTATTATGGGCGCTGGCTTCATATTCACGTTCCACCCGCCGGCGCAACACGCCGCTCACTGCCCACCAAAACAGCAAATAACACCCGAGCGAGAAGATAACTATCCAGGTCAGTTGTTGGCTGTAGCAAAACATCACCGCAATAAAGGTACTGACGAAGACTAAATCCAGCAACATGGTCAGGGCTGAACCGGTTAAGAAACTGCGGATTTGCTCCATTTCCCGGACTTTAGCGATGGTTTTCCCGGTTTGCTGTGCCGCGAAATAGCCCAGTGGCAACCCTAATAAATGACGATAAAGGCCGGTATTGAGTTCTGCGCCTACCCGGCTGGATAAATGTGAAAACAGCCAGCCGCGCAAAAAGGTATAGCAAGGCTCGGCAATCGCCAATGCAATCATGGCGGTACCCAGCACCATTAAACTGCCTACCCCACGGCTCACCAGCACTTTGTCGATCACCGTTTCAAATAGCATCGGCGTCACTAACAAGATGCCCTGCAACAGCAGTGAAACCAAAATAATGTTACGTAACTGATGGCGATACTTAGTGATTACCGGAATAAACCAGCTAAAACCAAAAGCGGTTTTCTTTCGTGCTGAGGGTTCCGCTTTCGCTAATAAGATAGCCTCGCCACACCACAAACCGGCGAGTTCCTGCTGGCTTATCTGTTGCTGTTGCCCAGTGGCTGAGAAATAAATGAGCGCCCCTTGTTCATTAAGCGCCAGTAGTACATACCACTCAGTGCCATTACGGAACAAAATAGGCAGCGTCAGATGGCGTAAACGCTCAAATGATTGGCTAACAACTCTGGCACGCAAACCAATCCAACTTGCACTGCGGCACAGGGCAATGTTATCTATTTGCTGGGGAGCTAATCCAAGTTTGTGCGCTAACACCGGGACCTCGACGGCAAGATCAAAACAAGCCGCGGCGCGTACCAGTGCCTCCAATGGTTGAATAACCGGAGTTGACGTTGAATGCATCATCTCAACGCTCCCTCATGGCTTCTGATTGATACTGCTGCAATGGGCTCAGCAAGTAATCAATCACCCGGCGACGGCCGGTTTTAATTTCCACACTGACCGCCATGCCCGCAGAGAGACGCACCGGACGCCCCTCGACGCTCAGCGTATCGCTATCGAGCCGAACCCGCGCAGGGAACACCAAACCTTGCTGTTGATCTTCCATCGCATCACGCGAGATATGTTTGACTTCACCTGAAAGAGTGCCGAATCGGGTATAGGGGAAACTGTCTACTTTGACTTCTACCGCCTGCCCCGGCAGAACAAAACCGACATCTTTATTCAGGATCATCACATCCAGTTCCAGTGGGTAATTTTCTGGTACCAGCACCATCAGCGGTTGAGCGGTGGTGACCACCCCGCCAAGGGTATGTACCGCCAATTGCTGGATAACACCACTCACTGGCGCACGCAAAGTTTGCTGCCGTTGCCTTTCTACCGACTTAATCAGCTCTTGCTGCAATTGATTGATAACTTCGTGGGTTTTGTTTAATTGCTCCTGATAACTTCGTTTCTTTTCAGCCATATAATGCAATCGTGTTTGGCTGAGATTGCGCTCTTTCGCTTGTAAGATAGCGAGTTCATTTTGCATACGGCTGGCTTCCGCTTTGGCATTTAGCCACTCCCGCTCTTGGATTAATAACTCAACTTCAGCAATAGCTTTAGATTTGGCGAGTGTCTGCAATGCTTGTAACCGCTGATAAATGTTTTTCATCAAGGTTTTTTGGTTGGCAATGCTGGCAGCGGCTGACTGCATATGTGCCTGATTAACGGCCAGTTCACTCTCTTGGCGCGCCAGTTCGGCATTATCCTCATCATGCTTTTTTATCAAAAGTGACTTCGCCGTCATGACCAGTTCCTCAGCGCTGCCATCAGGGGAGACAAAATTCGCCAGCGGATCATCGGTCAGTAATGCCGTGACTTGAGCAGCTTCAAGTAAACGATGTATTAATTGTTGATTGATATTGCCGACCTCAGCATCAATGCCAATTGGATTTAGCTCAATTAGCACCTGACCGGCGCTGACATGGTCACCATCACCAACATGAATGGCGGCTACCACTCCGGGCTCAAAGGGTTGGATGACTTTGGAGTGTTCGGAGACAATCACCTTGCCATTGGCTGAGGCGTGGATATCTAATTTACCGATTATTGACCAAGCCAATACCAGCAGTAATGTCAGCGCCAGAAACCAAGCAGTACGCCGCGCCAATGGCGACACCGGACGCTCAACGATATCCAGATAAGCGGGAAGAAAATCATATTCATCGCGGGTTTTTCCTTGCGCGAAGTGGCGCTGCCAGCGCTGTTTCAAGGCATTCACCCAGGACAATTTAGCCAGATATTGCATCAATTTCATTTTGATTCCTCATGGCTAAAGTCAGCTTGTTGCCGCCAAAGTTGGGCATAGGTGCCGTCGAGCGCCAATAACGCATCGTGACTGGCCAGTTCGGTCACTTGGCCCTGAGTAATAACGGCAATACGGTGGCAATGTCGTACGGTTGAAAGACGGTGAGCAATGGTAATCACGGTACGATTGGCGATAATACGCGACATATTTTTCTGCACTTCAGCTTGTGATTCATCGTCCAGCGCACTGGTCGCTTCATCAAAAATCAATACCCGGGGATTGGCCAGCAGGGTTCGAGCAATTGCAATCCGTTGACGTTGCCCGCCAGACAGCGATGCCCCGCCCTCTGACAGTAGCGTGTCATAGCCAAGCGGCAGAGCAAGAATGAAGGTATGAGCGCCCGCCAACGAAGCCGCCTCAACCACCTCACTAAGGGGTGCAGTGGGCCGAGAATAGGCAATGTTTTCACGCACCGTCCTGTTAAACAGGTAGTTTTCCTGCATCACCACCCCGACTTGCCGCCGCAAATATTCAGGAGAGAAACGGTTTATTGGGTGACCATCTATACTTATCTCCCCCTGTTCAGCGATATACAGGCGCTGCAATAACCGGGCGACGGTACTTTTCCCCGAACCGGATGGCCCGACTAACCCGATATGCTCCCCGGCTTGTAGTGACAGTGAAAAATGGCGCAGCACTGGATCAAGATCAGGGCGATAGCGGAAAGTGACATTCTCCAGTGAAATATGGCCGCGGATCTGGCTATCAGAAGGTACGGTCCCTGTGGCTTGCTCCACCGGTAAACTCAAAATATCAGCGATAAGAGTCAGCCCGACTTGGGCCCGAATGCTCTGTTGCCATAAATCAACCAGCTTACTCATTGGCATTAATGCCTGAACCGCCAACATGTTAAAGGCAATCAACTGCCCGATACTGAGCTGCACCGACATCACTTGATAGGCTCCAACCACAATAACTAGCGCCCCAGCCAGCTTTTGCAACAACTGGGCACTCTGGCTACTGAAGTTTTGCAGATTCTGCACCTTAAAATTCGCTTGGGCATAATCACGCGTTTGTATTTCCCAGCGTTGTTGCATTTGCGGTTCTAATGCCAGACTTTTTACCGTTTCAACCCCAGACAGGGTTTCAGTTAAAAATGCGCCATTTTGTGCGGCGCAGGTGCACAATACGCTGACTTTCTTTTGCAGCGGGCGCGTGCTAAGTGCGGCTAATAACAGATAAAAAGGCAGTGTGGCGAGAACAATGAGTGTCAGCAGCGGAGAGATACACCACATGACAATAAACAGCACCAGGGTAAAAACAACATCAACACATAATGTCAGTGCAGAACCGGTGATGAATTCGCGAATATTATCGAGTTCACGCACTCGGGCAACAATATTACCCACATGACGTTGCTTAAAATAACTTAGAGGTAATTTAATTAAGTGATTAAATAACTTTCCACCCAATAAAATATCCACCCGCGTCGTAGTATGAGTGAAAATATATTCACGCAGGAATTTCAGCACCACTTCATATATACCTGTTACTAATAATACAATAATTAATACATCAAGGGTTGTCAGCGCATTATGAACTAAGACTTTATCCATAATAACTTGAAAGAAAAGTGGCGATATGAGTGCCAGAAACTGTAATAATAGAGACAACACCAAGACCTGAGTCAGTGATTTTCGGTGATGGAGTAAAGCAGGAATAAACCAGCGAATATCAAAGCGTGAGTGACTGCAATAGAGAACAACGCCACCCCACAAGGCACTAAGCTCATGATGATTAATGATTTTGGGTTGTTGGCTGTCGGCGTATTGCAGCAATGCCTGATTGTCACTCAGCCGAGCCAATAAAATAAACCGGCCCTGTGTATCGCGAAATGCGAGTGGTAACTGTTCTGGCTTGACTCTATTTAGTGACTGTTTTTTGACTTTAAGACGTGTTGGGGTGGTTCGTGATAATGTTGAGAGATATTGCTGCAATAAGCTGAGCGTTGCCATTGCTGAAATTTCAATATTAGCATTTTGTCTAAATATCTTCACAGGCTCCGCGCTAAATCCCGCTAAGCTGAGTAATCTCGCCGCACATACCAAAGAGGAGTGAACGTGGTTTTCCATAAATTACATTGTCCATTATTTCATCGTAAGGAACAGATAAGTTTCGATGTGCTAAAAATATAACTATGGAATTGTATAGCTTCTTTTATAAACCAATCTCATAAAGTAAGAAGTTTTAATATCCAATATCTCAAAAGTTCTTTAATGCCATTTGAAAAAATAAAACTGATATAAAAAACGAACAAGAATAAGACACCAAAGATATAAATCAGCGCTCTTGCATTAATTTTTGAGGGTGGAAAACACAACATTATCAACTACTGATGACTTCACATTTATTGATTTGTATCGCCAAATCCTCATCACTTTGTGTGATAATTTCGCCATGATTTATAGTCCTTATGATTGACTACCGCCGTTTTGTCACTGATAACAGGAATTTCCCCAGCATGACACCCACTCTACCGTCTACTGCCGATGATCTCTCCCCAATACCCTATGCGAGTCATGACGCAAACTTGCAACCTATCCAGCATATTGCGCAGCAATTAGGCCTCACTGCCGAGGATTTAATTCCCTATGGGCATCATATGGCGAAAGTCGATATCAGTGCCTTACGCCCCGGTAAAGTGCGCGGTAAACTGATTCTGGTTTCCAGCATTACGCCCACGCCAATGGGAGAAGGCAAAACGGTCACCACCATTGGATTAAGTCAGGGAATCAACCAGTTAGGCCACCGCGGCGTGGCATGCATCCGCCAACCTAGTCTTGGCCCGGTCTTTGGTGTGAAAGGGGGAGCCGCAGGCGGTGGTGCCGCACAAGTGTTACCGATGGAGAAATTAAACCTGCATCTTACGGGGGATATTCATGCCATCAGCGCCGCACATAATCTGGCCGCGGCCGCACTGGATGCCCGTCTGTATCATGAACAGCGGCTGGGGCCAGCCTTTAGTCAACAAACCGGTATGCCACTGCTGAATATTGATGCTCAGCAGATTCTGTGGCCACGTGTGGTTGATCATAATGATCGTGCATTGCGCCACATTAAAGTGGGAGTGGGCGGCGGAACTCATGGTGTTGAACGCCACGATCACGTCGAGATAACCGCAGCATCAGAGTTGATGGCTATTCTGGCGTTATCGGAAAACTTGCAAGATATGCGGCAACGTATTGGCCGGATCATTTTGGCAAAAACCACCGGCGGTGAGCCGATTACGGCGGATGATCTGGGGGTTGCTGGGGCCATGACCGCATTAATGAAAGAGACCATTCATCCAACATTAATGCAGACCAGCGAACACACTCCGGTATTGATCCATGCCGGACCATTTGCCAATATCGCGCACGGGAACTCTTCAGTGCTGGCCGACCGTTTAGGGCTACAGTTAGCGGATTACGTGGTCACCGAGGCCGGTTTCGGCTCCGATATGGGAATGGAAAAGTTCTTTAATATCAAATATCGCCAATCCGGTATTGCCCCCTCTTGTGTGGTGCTGGTTGTCACAATCCGGAGCCTGAAAGCCAATAGCGGCGCTTTTGACATCAAACCGGGCCAGCCACTGCCCGCTGAAATTCTCAGCACCAATATTCCGTTGCTCAGTCAAGGTTGCGCCAATCTGAAATGGCATATTAATCATGCCAAAAGCTATGGTCTGCCGGTGGTGGTCGCGGTCAACTGCTTCCCCGACGACAGCGCAGAGGAACTGGCCTTTGTCAGCGACTATGCATTATCGGCCGGGGCTGTAGCCTGCGAAATCAGTGAAGCATTTGCCAAAGGCGGTGCCGGGACCACTGCGCTGGCGCAGCAAGTTATCAATGCTTGTGCCGAAGCTCAAGAACCCACCTTGCCTTACCCTGACCAGGCCTCACTGGAGCAAAAAATTGCCGCTCTGGCTCAAAATTATGGTGCTCGCGACATCACCTATACATCCCAGGCACGCCAGCAACTTGCGGCGATAACCGCGGCAGGTTTTGCTCATTTGCCGCTGTGTATGGCCAAAACTCCCCTGTCTATCAGCGCCGACCCTCGCTTGAAGAATGTCCCACAAGATTTTGTCTTGCCTATCACCGCCTGCGCGGTGTCAGCCGGAGCCGGTTTTGTCCGCATCTATGCTGGGGATATTATGACCATGCCCGGCCTTGGCACTCAGCCAGCGTATTATCATATTGATATAGATGACGAAGGGCACATTTGCGGGTTAAGCTAGCCTCATACAACCTCAGGTAAAAAGGTAATAAGGTTTATTATGTCTCAACAGCAGGAATATCAACGTATTGGTGGCTGGTTATTGGCCCCGCTGGCCTATTTGATTGTGACATTACTCAGTGCCAGCTTAATGTTGGCATTGTATGCCATGGCTATTTTTACACCGGAATCCAGAGAGTATTTGGTCACCAATTCGCAGGCATTTACGCTGCAGTGGTATTTCTCGGTTGTAACCACTATTTTAATGTGGATTTATACAATATGGGTTATCTGGCTATTGTGTAGCCGCTCACAACGTTTCCCCCAATGGTTTATTTTATGGTTATTGTTAACCGTATTATTGGCATTAAAGGCATTCGCGTTTTCCCCTATCAGCGATGATATCGCCTTGCGCACCTTAGGTTGGCCTCTGCTGGCGGCGGCTGTTTTTGTTCCCTATATCAAACGTTCTCAGCGGGTGAAAGCCACATTTACCGAAAAATAAGCGTATTTAAGGGAGTTAGACCATTTTTTGCTATCCTCAAAGGATTTTGAGTTGCCGTTAGGTCGCCATTGAATAAACCCAAGGAGTTGAGATAACTCAATGACTTGGGTGAATGATGGCCACTGACAGTCCGGTATTTTGAAATAGGATAGAGATAAATCGTAATAACCTTGCACTTCATCTGTTGTCGTCAGGCCGCCAATTTTGGATAATAGGCGGCTTTTATTTTTTTAGGCTCCGCAATGACTGAATACCTGCTCCTGTTTGTCGGTACTGTTTTGGTAAACAACTTTGTCCTGGTCAAATTTCTTGGCCTGTGCCCCTTCATGGGTGTCTCCAAAAAATTGGAGACCGCCATTGGTATGGGGCTGGCAACCACTTTTGTACTGACACTGGCCTCGGTGTGTGCCTGGATGGTCAACAGCTTTATTTTGCTGCCTCTCGGCTTGGTCTATTTACGGACGTTGGCATTTATTTTAGTTATCGCGGTAGTGGTGCAATTTACTGAATTGGTGGTCCGCAAAACCAGCCCGGCACTTTATCGCCTGCTGGGGATATTTTTGCCGTTGATCACCACCAACTGTGCGGTGTTAGGTGTGGCCTTGCTTAATGTCAATCAATCTCACAATTTTATGCAATCGGCAGTCTATGGCTTCAGTGCCGCCGCCGGTTTCTCTTTGGTCATGGTGTTATTTGCCGCGATCCGCGAACGCCTTGCTGTTGCTGACGTTCCGGCCCCGTTCCGTGGTTCATCCATTGCCCTGATAACTGCTGGGCTGATGTCATTGGCCTTTATGGGCTTTACCGGGTTGGTGAAGTTCTAATGATGTCGTTATGGATTGCCATAGGCGCACTGAGTACCTTAGCGCTGATTTCAGGTGCAGTGCTGGGTTTTGCTGCCCGTCGTTTTCAGGTTGAACAAGACCCCATCGTTGAGCAAGTTGACGCCATCTTGCCACAAAGCCAGTGCGGCCAGTGTGGCTACCCCGGCTGTCGCCCCTATGCTGAAGCGGTCTCAGGTGGTGGTGAGAAAATAAATAAATGCGCCCCCGGTGGCGAGCAAGTGATGCTCAAGCTGGCCGAGCTGCTAGCTGTTGAACCACAGCCATTAGATGGCGATGAAGCTGCCGCTCACCCTCAGCGCAAAGTCGCCTTTATTGATGAAGCAAACTGTATCGGTTGTACTAAGTGCATTCAGGCCTGCCCGGTCGATGCTATCGTTGGGGCGACCCGCGCGATGCATACCGTGCTGCCCGATCTCTGTACTGGCTGTGACCTTTGTGTCTCTCCCTGCCCGACCGACTGTATTGAAATGATCCCGGTTGCTACCACCACCGCTAATTGGAAGTGGGATTTGAGCACGATCCCAGTCAAAAACCTTCCCACACAATTAACTGCCTCGCAGATGATTCCGGTGAAAATGATAGATGTGGAGCAACATGTTTAAGCTGTTTACTGCCCGTCAGCACGACACCATTTGGGATTTCAACGGTGGGATTCATCCGCCGGAAATGAAGCTGCAATCAAGCCGGGTACCAATGCGTATCGCGCCCCTGCCTGCGCAGATGATTATCCCGTTGCAGCAGCATCTTGGGCCGGAAGGTGAACTCTGTGTCAAAGCTGGCGACCCAGTGCTAAAGGGCCAACCACTGACTATTGGTCGTGGGCGCACCGTTCCGGTGCATGCACCGACCTCCGGTACCATCACCGCCATTGCCCCCCACACCACTGCTCACCCATCAGGTCTGGCAGAGCTGTGCGTGCATATTACCCCGGATGGTGAAGACCGCTGGCGTGAACAGCAGCCTTGGGCTGATTATCGGCAACAGGATAAGCTCGCCCTGCTGGACCGAATTCATCAGGCAGGGATTGCCGGCTTAGGTGGCGCGGGCTTCCCCACCGCCAGCAAGCTGCAAGGCGGTTTGAACGGCGTGATCACCCTGATTATCAACGCGGCGGAGTGCGAACCTTATATCACTGCCGATGATCGGTTGATGCAAGACCATGCAGAAGAGCTGGTTACCGGGATTCATATTTTAATGTATCTGCTGCAACCTCAGCAGGTATTAATTGGCATTGAAGATAATAAACCTGACGCTATCGCGGCTCTGAAACAGGCACTACGCGGTCATGATGACATACAGTTGCGCGTGGTTCCCACCAAGTATCCCTCCGGTGGCGCCAAACAGTTGACCAAAATTCTGACCGGTAAAGAAGTGCCTTTCGGCAAGCACTCGTCATCCATTGGGGTGTTGATGCAAAATGTCGGGACAGTGGTAGCTATCAAGCGGGCAGTGATCGAAGATCAGCCATTAATCGAGCGAGTGGTGACGTTAACCGGCGAGGCACTATCAAAGCCAGGTAACTTCTGGGCCAGAATCGGCACGCCCGTCATCCACTTGTTAAAACTGGCCGGTTTTCAGCCACAAAGCCAGCCCATGGTGATTATGGGTGGCCCACTGATGGGCTTTACTCTGCCAAGTCTGGATGTGCCCATTGTTAAAATCAGTAACTGCATTTTGGCCCCAACCGAGGCTGAAATGGGGTTATCCGAGCCAGAGCAAGCTTGTATTCGCTGTGGCTTATGTGTTGATGCCTGCCCGGCCGGTTTATTGCCTCAGCAACTCTATTGGTTTAGCCGGGGCGAAGAGCATGAGAAGGCCCGTAATCATAACTTATTTGATTGTATTGAATGTGGTGCTTGCGCTTATGTTTGCCCGAGTAATATTCCTTTGGTGCAGTACTATCGTCAGGAAAAAGCAGAAATCCGTGCCCTTGATGAAGAGAGCGCCCGAGCTGCAGAAGCCAAAGCACGCTTTGAAGCTAAGCAAGCTCGGCTCCAGCGCGAGAAGCTGGCGCGTGAATTGCGTCATAAACAAGCTGCCGTCAAACTGACCGAGGCGGATCAACAGACCGTTGAAGCGGCGGTCAGCCGTTTGGCCAGAGAGCCAGAAAGCACGGATTCCGCTATCACTGTGATTGCTGGGAAAGCCCCAGACAACAGCGCGGTTATTGCCGCCCGAGAAGCGCGGAAAGCACAGGCCAGAGCACGTCAGGCAGAAAAGCAAGTGACTGCCGCCACGGAGGAGATTGATCCGCGTCAGGCCGCAGTCGCTGCCGCCATTGCCAGAGTGAAAGCCAAGAAAGCGGCGCAAGCTCTGTCTGAGCCCGAAGCAGTGAAAAGTGACAGTGATGTGCCAGAAGTTGATCCGCGCAAAGCCGCAGTCGCCGCCGCTATTGCCAGAGTGAAAGCCAAGAAAGCGGCGCAGGCGCTGTCTGAGCCCGAAGCAGTGAAAAGTGACCGTGATGTGCCGGAAGTCGATCCGCGCAAAGCCGCAGTCGCTGCCGCCATTGCCAGAGTGAAAGCCAAGAAAGCGGCGCAAGCTCTGTCTGAGCCCGAAGCGGCGAAAAGTGACAGTGATGTGCCGGAAGTCGATCCGCGCAAAGCCGCAGTCGCTGCGGCCATTGCCAGAGTGAAAGCCAAGAAAGCGGCGCAGGCCGCTAATCCAGATTAAGCTTTCAATTTACCGCCATCAGGTAGTGATAGACAGATGAAATATCACGCATTTTAGATTCAGCATGGCAGCTGCTATCAACCTCGATAACTTCCATTTCTAAGCCGCCACCGAATTCATCACGCAGCTTAGGTAATACTTCGTTATACAGATAGATAGAGAATTTCACGCACTCTTTAGCGCTGCCTTGATGAGTTATCGACAAAAATTCACCCGCCGGTATTGAGATATGGTCTATCTCACGATGGCCCTGAATTTCGTGCCTTTTCTCTTTATCAATCGCGGTCGAATAATACACACTGTTCTGCCCTTGCTGACAATCTTTGGCTGAGAACAGCGAATAAATTCGCTGGCATGAAAAGTTAACTTCCTTAAAGAAATCGAGCAAAATTTCATCTTTCATTGCCATAAATGATGAGTGCTGACCGCTACAATGATTGTGCTCATCAAAATCCAACCGCCGGGTAAAGCCCACCAACTCGCGCTCAGGCAAGACTATGCGCTTGATTTCTGGCGTATAATGCTCATAGAACCCAAAGCGCGGGATCATGCCCTGCACATCCCACTGCTCCATCTGGCGGAAACTATTAGGTGTCACACCAAAACGCTTTTTAAAGGTACGGGTGAAGGTCTGTTGCGAATCAAAGCCTAACTCATCAGAAATTTCAATGATTGGTCGCCGTGAAATACGCAATGCAACTGCCGCACGAGTCAGCACGCGCCCACGGATATAGGAGGCTAATTGTAACCCAACAATACTTTTAAACTTACGTTGTAGGTGCCATTTTGAATATCCTGAAATCTTCGCCACATCATCCAATGTGGGTCTCTTTTCTAAATTGATTTCAATCCATTCAATTAATTCTTCTATAAATAATATGTCTTCATTAATCATTTTACTGTTCTTTAAATATATAATTACCTTGCATACTACATTAATCTATCATTATGCCAACGCTTTTCTTAACTCTAATTAGTAACGTTAATAAGTCGTTAATTTACAAATGGTTGACAAATTAAGATGAGATAATAAACGCTATTAAAACAGTGAATTATCGCTCTCTTTCTGCTACTTAAGTCTAATAACATTTTTTGATAAAACAGCGCTACCGACTATTTGCTTGTAACTATTCTTATATGAATTGCAAGTTAATTCTTTGATTGGCTGTACTTATTAAACCCCACTATTTCCTGAATATCATCAGATATGATGGGCAATAACCCTATAATTAAGGCGTATTACACTTTGTCTGAATAGGGTAGAATACGGCACCAATATTATTCCCCCTGACGGCTGAGTGTATTGACGCCCGCAAGCACTGACTTGCCCGCGCGACGCCTGCGTTTGAGAACCCTGTTAAGTATTCGACATATGGTTGCAATTTCATGAAATTCAGGCCTGTAACACCGACCCAGAGCAAAGGGTTGCAGATAGCCAGCTCCCCTTTTACCCACAATCAACGTAGTACCCGCAGCATCATGCTATTGGTGATTTTGGCCTGTATTCCCGGCATTATTGCCCAGACTTATTTCTTTGGTTATGGCAGCCTGATTCAGGTCGCACTGGCCATGGTGACCGCCTTGCTGGCTGAAGGCGCGGTGTTGCAATTACGTAAACAGCCGGTACTCATACGGCTGCAAGATAATTCCGCCCTGCTCACCGGCTTACTGTTAGGGGTAAGCCTGCCACCACTGGCTCCCTGGTGGATGATTGTCTTGGGTACCTTATTTGCCATTATCATTGCCAAACAACTCTATGGGGGCTTGGGGCAAAATCCCTTTAATCCTGCCATGGTCGGCTATGTCGTGCTGCTGATTTCATTCCCGGTACAAATGACCAGTTGGTTGCCGCCACTGCCATTACAAGGCACTCCGGTCGGATTTTATGACAGCCTATTAACCATTTTCACCGGTTTTACCCACAGTGGCGCAGATATTCATCAACTGCAAATAGGGGTCGATGGCGTCAGTCAGGCCACTCCGCTCGACCACTTTAAAACGGCACTGCGCTCACAGCCTGCCGAGCAAATCCTCCACCAGCCGCTGTTTGGTGGGGTTCTGGCGGGCATCGGTTGGCAGTGGGTTAACATCGGTTTCTTGGCTGGCGGTTTAGTGCTGCTGTGGCGTAAAGCCATTCACTGGCATATTCCGGTCAGTTTTCTGCTAGCTTTGGCCGGTTGCGCCGCAATCAGTTGGATGATCGCGCCACAAAGCTTTGCTCCGCCGCTGCTACATCTGTTTTCTGGTGCAACAATGTTAGGGGCGTTTTTCATTGCCACCGACCCGGTCAGCGCCTCTACCACACCGCGTGGTCGCCTGATTTTCGGTGCGTTGATTGGGATTTTAGTGTGGTTAATTCGCGTTTATGGCGGCTATCCCGACGGCGTTGCTTTTGCCGTCTTGCTGGCTAACATTACTGTTCCGCTAATTGATCACTATACCCAACCACGGGTCTATGGTCATAATCGCGGGCACAAATAAGGAGCCGTTATGCTAAACACCATGAAGCGTCACGGCATCACTCTGGCACTGTTTGCCGCCGGTGCCACCGGCTTAACTGCCGTGGTTAACGCATTGACCGAGACCACCATCGCCCATCAGGCTGCTTTGCAACAAAAAGCCTTGCTCGATCAGGTTGTTCCAGCTGAAAATTATGACAACGACATGCAAGCAGAATGTTACGTTGTCACTGATCCAGCCCTCGGCAACAACGCGCCACACCGCCTCTATTTGGCACGTAAAGAGGGCCAGCCGGTCGCTGCCGCCATTGAAACCACGGCGCCAGATGGCTATTCCGGTGCTATCCAACTGTTGGTTGGGGCCGATTTTCGCGGTAACGTACTGGGCAGCCGAGTGGTTGAGCATCACGAAACCCCCGGGCTTGGCGATAAAATTGATATCCGGATCTCTGATTGGATAACCCATTTCAGTGGTCAGCAGGTTGAAAATGCACAAGATAAGCGCTGGGCCGTGAAAAAAGACGGTGGAACTTTTGATCAATTTACCGGTGCGACCATCACCCCTCGGGCAGTGGTGCGGGCGGTGAAAAATACCGCGCTGTATTTGGAAACCCTACCGGCAAAACTCGATAGCTTGCCGGTCTGTGGAGAGAGTCAATGAGTGAAGCAAAAGATCTCTTAGCCCAAGGGCTATGGAAAAATAACTCGGCATTGGTACAACTGCTGGGCCTATGCCCATTGTTGGCCGTTTCATCTACCGCCACCAATGCCTTAGGTCTAGGTTTAGCCACCACACTGGTGTTGGTCTGCACCAATACCGCGGTCTCTGCGCTGCGCCGCTGGGTACCGAATGAAATCCGCATCCCAATTTATGTGATGATCATTGCATCGGTGGTCAGTACCGTGCAAATGCTGATTAACGCCTATGCCTTTGGCTTATACCAATCATTAGGGATATTCATTCCATTGATTGTGACCAACTGCATTGTGATTGGTCGAGCGGAAGCCTATGCCGCAAAAAATCCGGTGGGTTTATCGGCGCTGGATGGTCTGGCAATGGGGCTGGGGGCCACTGGCACACTGTTTGTGCTGGGCTCACTGCGTGAGATTCTGGGCAACGGTACTCTGTTTGATGGTGCCGATATGCTGCTGGGCAGTTGGGCAAAAGTGCTGCGTATTGACGTCTTGCATCTGGATAGCCCCTTCTTGTTGGCGATGCTGCCGCCCGGTGCTTTTATTGGCCTGGGTTTATTGCTAGCCGGTAAATATGTTATTGACGAGAAAATGAAAGCGCGCAAAGCCAGAGCATTGGCCACTGCACCACAAACTCAGGATATCGCGGCCGGGAAAGCCTAATGAATAAAGAAAAACGTGTCGCTATTTTGACCCGCTTGCGGGATAACAACCCGTATCCAACCACCGAGTTGGTCTACCATAGTCCTTTTGAGTTGCTGATTTCCGTGTTGCTGTCAGCACAAGCCACCGACGTCAGCGTCAATAAAGCCACCGCCAAGCTCTATCCGGTGGCTAACACGCCTCAGGCTATACTGGACTTGGGGGTTGAGGGTTTGAAGCCATACATCAAAACCATTGGCCTGTTTAATACCAAAGCCGAAAACGTCATTAAAACATGCCGTATTTTGCTGGAAAAACATCATGGTGAAGTCCCGGAAGATCGCGCCGCGCTAGAGGCATTGCCCGGAGTTGGCCGCAAGACCGCCAATGTGGTCTTGAACACCGCCTTTGGCTGGCCGACCATCGCGGTTGATACCCATATATTTCGGGTCTGTAATCGCACCGGTTTTGCCCCCGGCAGTAATGTTGATCAGGTTGAAGCCAAACTGCTCAAAGTGGTACCGGCAGAATTCAAGCTTGATTGCCACCACTGGTTGATTCTGCATGGCCGCTACACCTGTATTGCTCGCAAACCGCGCTGTGGCTCATGCATTATTGAAGATTTGTGCGAGTTCAAAGAAAAGGTTTACCCCGAACATTGATTATCCCGCCCGGCAACCTAAGCCGGGCAGGCTCGCGATAAACCAGCTCTATGCCGCGATTGCGCTATTCGATTAGACGCCTCAGCCCCGCCCCACTAGACTTGTGACAAAATAGATTCAAACAGTTAATTATTTCGTTACCTGTTTGAAACAAAAATAACACCTGCGGCGTATCCATAATGAAATTTAAACCAGCAATAAAACCCTATACCGGCGCGGCCGGTGGTTGGGGATCTCTTGAAGCCACCACCCGCTTTGTATTGGACAGCAAACAAGCCCTGAAAAATATTCGTAACTTGCTACGCGTCAATCAGGTTAAAGGTTTTGATTGCCCGGGCTGTGCCTGGGGCGATGACAACCACAGCACTTTCAGTTTTTGTGAAAATGGTGCCAAGGCCGTCAGTTGGGAAGCCACACGCAAAGCAGTTGAACCGCAATTCTTTGCCGAACATAGCCTGACCACTCTGCGCCAGCAAAGTGACTATTTCCTTGAATATCAAGGACGAATCACTCACCCGATGCGCTATAACCGGCAAACTGACCGTTACCAGCCTATCAGTTGGCAAGCCGCCCTTGAGTTGATTGCCAAACATATTAATGGTCTGGATAGCCCCAATCAGCTGGAGCTGTATACCTCGGGCCGTGCCAGCAATGAAGCCTCCTACCTTTATCAATTATTTGGCCGCATGTTAGGGACCAATAACTTCCCTGACTGCTCAAATATGTGCCATGAAGCCAGCGGTAGCGGGCTAAAACAGAGTATTGGGGTCGGTAAAGGCACCATTCGCATGCAGGATTTTGAACGGGCTGATGCCATTTTTGTTTTCGGGCAGAATCCGGGCACCAACCACCCACGAATGCTGCACAGCTTGCGCCATGCCAAAGATCGCGGCGCGCGGATTGTGAGCTTTAATACCTTACGTGAACGTGGATTAGAACGTTTTGCCGATCCACAAAATCCGCTTGAAATGTTGACGCCAAAATCCTCACCGATTAGCTCCGCCTATTTCCAGCCTAATCTGGGCGGCGACATGGCGGCGGTCCGCGGGATGGTGAAAGCCCTGCTGGAAAGCCATCGTGAGCAACTGGCGCAAGGGGATGCTGGCCTATTCGACCAGGCATTTATTGCCGAGCAGACTCAAGGGATCGACGCCTATCTGGCGGCAGTCGATAACACCTCATGGGCGCAAATAACGCAACAATCCGGTCTGAGTGAGGAACAAATACGCCATGCGGCTGATATTTATCAGCATGCTGAGCGCGTCATTGTGACTTGGGCCATGGGCGTGACACAGCATAAACACTCGGTGATAACCGTGCGCGAACTGGCCAATCTTCAGCTCTTGTTCGGCCAGCTCGGCAAGCCGGGCGCGGGTTTGTGCCCGGTTCGTGGTCACAGTAACGTGCAAGGCAACCGCACCATGGGGATTGATGAAAAACCCTCAGCCGCCATGCTGGAGCGGTTAGGCCGTCACTTTGGCTTCACAGCACCGCAAGCGGCGGGCCACAACACGGTTGAAGCACTGGAAGCTATGCTGCGCGGTGAAGTCAAAGTGCTGATAGCGCTGGGGGGCAATCTGGCTGCTGCCGCGCCGGATACCGAACGCACCGCACAAGCCCTACGCAGTTGTGACCTGACCGTGCACATCAGTACCAAGCTCAACCGTAGCCACCTGATTACCGGTACTGAAGCCCTGATTTTACCGACCCTCGGGCGCACCGAGCGCGATATGCAAGCCACGGGTTCACAATTTATTACCGTGGAAGACTCTTTCAGTATGGTGCATGCCTCGGAAGGTGTGGGGAAACCCTTGGCAGATACCCAGCATTCAGAAACCGCCATTGTCTGTGGTATTGCCAATGCGGTTTTCGCCCAGCAACCGGCTCAAGGGAACGCGCTGAATTGGTTGGCATTGGCTGATGATTACAACCTTATCCGTGACCATATTGCCGCAACCATTCCCGGCTTTGATGATTTCAATGCGCGTTGCGAGCAGCCCGGTGGTTTCTATCTGGGAAATGCGGCCGCTGAAATGCGTTTTGCTACCCCAAACGGTAAAGCCGAGTTTTGTGCCTCAGCACTGCCGGAGAGTCTATTCCCACAGATGGCTGGGGAGCCCGTCCCGTTTGTGTTGCAAACCCTGCGCTCCCATGATCAGTACAATACGACTATTTATGGCCTTGATGACCGCTATCGTGGGGTTTATGGGCAACGAGAAGTGCTATTTATTAATCCACAAGATTTAGCCGAATTACCACTGGAAGAAGGTGAATTGGTTGAAATTGAAACCCTGTGGCACGACGGTATCACTCGTAAGGTTAGCGGGTTCAAGTTAGTCAGCTATGATATTCCTCGTGGCAATCTGGCTGCCTATTACCCCGAAACCAATCCTCTGGTGCCGCTGTCCAGTTTTGGCGATGAAACCCATACACCCACATCAAAATCAGTCCCGGTGACGGTACGGCGCTGGCAACAGCCACCATCGTTACGTATTGCCTGACGTTACGTATTTTGCCTGAATAGAATAGAACTGGGGCAATGGACATGCCCTAATCTTTATCAGGGAATTGCTCTCTAAGGTGATATGCCGCTTGCCCGATGGGGCTGATTCGCGTAAAACTGTCAGCCGGATTAATCCCACTCACTACACCATTCACTGGACGATATGTTTCAAGATAACCCGCTGCTGGCGCAGCTAAAACAGCAACTTCACACTCAGACTCCACGCGTCGAAGGCGTCGTAAAAGGGACTGAGAAAGGCTTTGGCTTTCTTGAGGTAGATGGGCAGAAAAGTTACTTTATTCCGCCACCACAGATGAAGAAAGTCATGCACGGCGATCGGATTATTGCCACCTTGCATACCGATAAAGATCGTGAGATTGCTGAGCCGGAAACACTGGTTGAGCCATTTTTATCGCGCTTTGTTGGCCGAGTGCAGAGAAAAGACGACCGCCTATCTATTGTGCCTGACCATCCTCTGTTGCGTGATGCCATCCAATGCCGTCCGGTGCGTGAATTAACCCACGACTTCCAGAATGGTGATTGGGCGGTGGCTGAAATGCGTCGCCATCCATTAAAAGGTGATCGCGTCTTTAATGCTGATCTGACGGCCTTTATCACCAATGGTGAAGATCATTTCGTCCCTTGGTGGGTCACCTTGGCGCGCCATAATCTGGAACGCGAAGCGCCAGTGATGGTTGAGTCATCCCTGCATGATACTGATCTTCAACGTGAAGATTTAACCGCACTTAATTTTGTCACTATTGACAGCGCCAGCACCGAAGACATGGATGATGCGTTGCATGTGGCAGACAAAGGCGACGGTTCCCTGCTGTTGACCATTGCTATCGCCGACCCGACGGCTTATGTCGATGAAAACAGTGAGTTGGATTTAATTGCCCGCAAACGTGCTTTTACCAACTATCTGCCGGGCTTTAATATCCCGATGCTGCCGCGGGATTTATCTGACAATCTCTGCTCATTGCGCCCCAATGAGCGCCGCCCGGTATTGGTGTGCCGCGTGACCATTGCGGCCGATGGCGCGCTGGGTAATGATATTCACTTCTCTGCCGCGTGGGTCGAGTCCAAAGCCAAACTAGTTTATGACGAGGTTTCAGACTGGTTAGAGGGCCAAGGTGACTGGCAACCACAAAATGCCGCTATCGCCGAGCAAATCACCCTGCTGAAACGCGTGTGTGAAGCCCGCAGTAACTGGCGTCAACAGCATGCATTAGTGTTTAAAGACCGCCCTGACTACCGCTTCCTGTTGGGTGAAAAAGGCGAAGTGCTGGATATTATTGTTGAGCATCGCCGCATCGCCAACCGGATTGTTGAAGAGTGCATGATTGCCGCTAACGTCTGCGCAGCCATAGCTCTGCGGGATAATCTCGGTTTTGGCATTTACAACGTGCATACCGGTTTTGATCCGGCGCTGGTTGAGCAAGCAGCCAATGTACTGCAAGCCAATGGGGTGGAAGCTGACCCACAAGCCCTGCTGACATTGCCGGGCTTCTGCGAGTTGCGTCGCCATCTTGATGCCTTACCGACTCAATTCCTCGACAGCCGCATTCGTCGTTTCCAGACTTTCGCTGAAATCAGCACCGTTCCTGGCCCTCATTTCGGTTTGGGGCTTGAAGCTTATGCCACCTGGACATCGCCAATTCGTAAATACGGCGATATGGTTAATCATCGTCTGCTGAAAGCGATTATTACTGGCCAGCAAGCAGAAAAACCGCAGGATGAAATTACGGTGCAATTGGCCGAACGCCGCCGGTTGAATCGTATGGCTGAACGCGATGTCGGTGACTGGTTGTATGCCCGTTATCTCCAGCCGCAAGCTGGGACTGATACGCGCTTCCCAGCAGAGATTATTGACGTAACTCGTGGCGGCCTGCGGGTTCGCTTGCTGGATAACGGCGCGGTGGCCTTTATTCCTGCTCCCTTTATTCATGCAGTGCGTGATGAGATGGTGTGTAGCCAAGAAACTGGCACGGTGCAAATCAAAGGTGAAACGGTTTATAGCCAGAGTGACAAAATTGAAGTGCGAATTGCCGAAGTGCGCATGGAAACCCGTAATGTGGTGGCCCGCCCTGTCATTTGATAGTTAATTGGCAGCAAACTGATAAGCCGTGGTTAACATCCCACGGCTTTTTTATTGCCTTTTTCCATCGCCAATAGACTGCAAGATGCCGGTCACATGTCACAATATGTAAGTAAATGATACTAAGCATGAGTTAAAAACAAATAGCCCATCACATTTCTCACTTCCGCTACTTTTCTTTCACATTAAAGCTCCTATGTTAAATAACCGTTACAGCCTACTTAATTCTACAGGCATCGATAACCGTGAAATCCCCCAACATAACGAAGGAGTCGTTACCCATGAAAAACGTCAAGACTGTCGTCATATGGCTGACCGTGGCGTTAATTGGCGCATTTGCCTTTGCCATGCTAGCCCTGAGCCGGGGTGAGCATGTCAATGCCATCTGGCTAGTGATTGCCTCAGTAGCTTGTTACAGCATCGCTTACCGCTTTTACAGCCTCTTTATTGCCAAGAATGTGTTTGAGTTAGATGATCGGCGGCTTACGCCAGCGGAGCGGCGCAATGACGGGCTGGACTATGTCCCGACCAACAAATGGGTGCTCTTTGGTCACCACTTTGCGGCTATTGCTGGCGCTGGGCCATTAGTTGGGCCCATTTTGGCGGCACAAATGGGCTTCTTGCCCGGCACTATCTGGATTCTGGTTGGGGTGATGATGGCGGGTGCGGTACAGGACTTCCTGATCCTGTTTATCTCTACCCGTCGTGATGGCCGCTCTTTGGGGGAGATGGCGAAACAAGAATTGGGGGCTTTTGCGGGCGTTATCACCATGCTGGGGGCCTTGGGGGTGATGATTATCATCCTGTCCGCACTGGCATTAGTGGTGGTTAAAGCACTGGCCGATAGCCCTTGGGGTCTGTTTACCATTGCCGCTACCATCCCCATCGCCCTGTTTATGGGCGTGTATATGCGTTTTCTGCGCCCGGGTAAAATTGCTGAAGTGTCATTAATTGGTTTTGTGTTAATGATGGCCGCAATTATTTACGGCGGGAATATTGCCGCCCATCCATATTGGGGGCCATTCTTCACCTTGCATGGCACCACATTGACTTGGGTATTGGTTATCTATGGCTTTATTGCTTCAGTATTACCCGTGTGGCTATTGCTGGCGCCGCGCGATTACCTGTCAACCTTCCTAAAGATTGGCGTCATTATTGGTCTGGCGGTGGGCATTGTATTCGCCATGCCAGAGATGAAAATGCCAGCGGTGTCGCGCTTTATTGATGGTAGCGGCCCAGTATTCTCCGGCAGCTTATTCCCGTTCCTGTTTATCACCATCGCCTGTGGCGCGATTTCGGGCTTCCATGCTTTAGTGGCCAGTGGCACCACACCGAAACTGATTGAGCGCGAAAGTCATACGCGCTTTATCGGCTATGGCGCAATGTTGATGGAATCCTTCGTGGCCATCATGGCGTTAATCTGTGCCTCGGTGATTGATCCGGGTGTTTACTTCGCCATGAACTCACCCGCCGCCTTAATTGGTACCACGGTAGAGAGTGCCTCGCTGGCCATCAACAGCTGGGGATTTGTGGTCACACCTGAAATCTTGACCATGATTGCCAAAGATGTGGGCGAAAACTCTATTCTATCTCGTGCTGGCGGTGCGCCAACCTTCGCCGTGGGAATGGCACACATCATCAGTGAAGTCTTTAATAGCCGTAACATGATGGCCTTCTGGTATCACTTTGCCATTCTATTCGAAGCCATGTTTATTCTGACCGCAGTGGATGCCGGTACCCGTGCTTGCCGCTTTATGGTGCAGGATTTGGTGGGCGTGGTAGTGCCGAGTTTGGCGAATAACCGTTCATGGTTTGGTAACTTGTCCGGCACCACCGTAGCAGTTGCTTGCTGGGGCTTCTTTGTTTACCAAGGCGTGGTCGACCCACTGGGCGGGATCAATACCTTGTGGCCGCTATTCGGTATCGGTAACCAGATGCTGGCCTCAATGGCGCTGATTTTAGGTACTGTGGTCCTGTTTAAAATGAAGAAGCAGCGCTATGCTTGGGTAACCATCCTACCAACCATTTGGCTGTTTATTACTTCAATGACGGCAGGCTGGCAGAAGATATTCCATGAAAAACCGAGTATTGGCTTCTTGGCTCAAGCGAAGAAATTCTCTGCGGGTGTCGAGCAAGGGGTGCTAATTGCGCCAGCCAAGAGCATTAAGGACATGGAAACCATTGTGTTTAACAACCAGATCAACGCCGCTTTATGTGCTTTCTTCATGTTGGTGGCGGTGACTATGCTGATTTCATCTTTCTTTGTGGTGCGGCGTGCGCTGAAATCCAGCAAGCCAACCACCCATGAGACGGAAGTTGTGTGGCGTGAGGAGACGGCTCGTGGCTAATGCAGGTATACCGCTGCGTACGCGGCAAACGAATCTTTTACAAAACAAGCAATTGCTTACTGGGCCACGGCAGATTACGCGCTGCATCCCGCTGATTCCGCGGGTCACTCACCCCACCACGCTGCGGGCTTGGGCGCGGTTGATTGCACATCGCGTGGCGCAAAGCTTCCGTTTAATGGTGGGAGTTCAGGATTATGGCAACTATGTTAATCATATGCGCCGCCATCATCCAGAAACACCGCCAATGAGCGAACGGGATTTCCATCGTTATTGTCTCGATGCGCGTTTCCCCAGCAAGGCCGGTAAACTCGGTAAGTGCCCTTGCTAGCATACAGTATTAAATAAGTGACATCGTAACGCCCTGTTGATCGTTAACAGGGCGTTTTCTTAATAGCAGTCCGTGATGATAGCCAATAAAACTAGCTCAGAATGGCGCTACCAAAGGCTCCCTGCCAATCATGCTCAAACTGCTCCACTGCCGCTTTTACTGCCGGTGTGCTGATAAACTGCTCGGCAACATCAACCGGGATAGTCACCGACTGGCAACCGGCCAGCAGGCAATCAAGCACCTGCCGCGGGGTGCGGAAACTGGCAGCCAGCACTTTCGCGCCCGGCGCATGTAAGGTCAGCAGCTGTTGTAGCTCGCGCACCATCGCAATGCCATCCCCGCCCTGAGCATCCAGCCGATTAACGTATGGCGCGACATATTCAGCGCCCGCTAATGCGGATAGCAAACCTTGCCCGGCACCATATACCGCGGTACCTAAGGTCGGAATCGACATAGCTTTCAATTTCTTGATTGCGGCCAAGCCTTCAGCGGTTGCCGGAACTTTTATCACTAAACCGGGGACTCGCTGCGACAACAACACCGCCTCAGAGACCATCAGCTCACTGTCGCTGGCCAACACCTGAGCAAAAAGTTTACCGGTGCCACCCAGCGCATCACGCAGCGCAGGTAACACTTCCCAGATAGGTTTGCCCGCTTTTGCCAAAATACTTGGATTGGTGGTGACGCCCTGCAATGGCAATACACGCGCCAGGCGTTTTACTGCGGCCACATCTGCTGTGTCGAGATAAAGCTCCATAAAAACCTCCGGGATTATTTAAAACGGATAGATTAACCAAGAATCATTAGCCGCAATCATAGACCAGCCATCAAGCAATAATGTGATCCTTATCAAACATCTTTCATTCGAAAGTAAATTACACTTCAAACGAAAGTTTATTTACTCGGCGGGAATGCAATGAACTTAAGACAGCAATCAATTATACAGTTAGTAAATGATCGACAACGCATTAGCGTCAGTGAATTGGCTCAGGCAAATCAGGTTTCTGAAGTGACCATCCGTCAGGATCTCAATCTGTTAGAGAAGCGCGGCTTGCTCAAGCGCGTGCATGGGTCGGCTGTCGCCCTGCAAAGTGATGATGTCGATGTCCGCATGATGAGCCATTTCGCTACCAAGCAGAAACTGGCCAATCATGCCGCCTCGCTGGTTAATGACGGCGAAACTATTTTTATTGAAAGTGGCAGTAGCAACGCCCTGCTGGCCCATAAGCTGGCACAGCGCCCCGGCATTACACTGGTGACGGTGAGTGGCTATATTGCCCGACAGCTAAAAGACTCCGCCTGCGAGGTCATTTTGCTTGGCGGGATTTATCAGAAGAAAAGTGACAGTATGGTCGGCCCATTGACGCAACTCTGTCTGCGTCATGTGCATTTTAGTAAAGCGTTTATCGGCATCGATGGTTACCAGCCCAATGCCGGATTTACCGGACGTGACATGCTGCGAGCCGAGGTTATTAACAGCGTGTTGGCTAAAGGTGCCGAAAATATCATTCTGGCTGATGCATCAAAATTTGGTCAGGTACATCAAAACTCATTGGCTCCGCTGTCGTCCATTAGTCGGGTCATCACGGATAACCGCCTGCCGACAGTTTATCAGCAACAGCTCATTGCCCAAGGAATTCAAGTCGATATCCTCAGCGAATAAGCATTCGTGGCTAAAACAGGCAGCAAAGCAAAACAACAATCTTCGGAGTCACAGCAATGGCAGATATTACTTTCACTCGCGAGCAGACTCAGCGCATGGCGCATAAGATCCAACGCTATATGGAACAAGAACATAACTTTGAATTGGAAGATTTTGATGCGGAGTTTTTATTGCAATTTATCAGCCGTGAGTTAGGTGCTCATTATTACAATCAAGGCGTCAATGATGCGATTGCACAGGTTGAGGCCAAAATGCTGGATATCACGGACTCGATACTATGGCTGGAAAAACCCGTGCAAGACTAAGCCCGGGTTCGCCAGAATAGCCAGACTATTGCCCGTAATAGGCATTTTTCCCGTGTTTACGCAGATAGTGCTTATCCAATAGCTGCGGCTGCATATCCGCTAATTGTGGGTTCAACTGGCGTGAGAAAATCCCCATATAGGCCAGTTCCTCTAATACCACGGCGTTATGTACCGCATTATCAGCACTGCTTCCCCAAGCAAATGGCCCGTGTGAGTTGACTAACACCGCGGGCACATCTTCCGGCTTAATCCCGCGCTCATGGAAGGTTTTGACAATCACATTGCCTGTTTCCCATTCATAACGGCCAGCAATCTCTTCTGCGGTCATCAGGCGGGTACAGGGAATGGTGCCGTAGAAATAATCCGCATGAGTGGTTCCCCAAGCGGGCAAATCCAAACCAGCTTGTGCCCAGATGGTGGCATGGCGCGAATGGGTATGCACAATGCCGCCAATCTGAGGGAAATTAAGGTAAAGCACCCGATGGGTATCAGTATCAGACGAAGGCTTCTTGCTGCCCTCCACCACTTTGCCGCTCTCCAACTCGACCACCACCATGTCATCGACCGTCATCACGTCATATTCCACACCCGACGGTTTAATCACCAACAGACCTGTTTGCCGGTCGACGGCACTGACATTCCCCCAAGTGAAGGTGACCAGATTATGGCGCGGCAGCGCCAGATTAGCGGCTAGCACCTGCTGCTTCAGTTCGTTGAGCATCGTCGTATCCTGAATAACGGAATTTGTCTCATTTTCAGCGCCACGGGTCAGAACCGGTATGGGGGAAATAGCTATAAACTGCGTGCAGATCGGCTGGAAAATGCAGTCTGAGAGATCGACAGATCAAGATGAGGAACTTTGTTTAGTGCGGACAACAGGTTAAAGGGTCAGATAATCCTTAATTTCGCCTTGGCTCGGCCAAATTAAGACTATTTACCTATTAAATGATTCACGGGCATTTATACTGGTTTATATCGGCGACAAAACGAGTTTTTAGCATTAATCGCGAATTTAAATCAAAAAGACGTTTTTTATTCCAAACACTAACACAAGAAGACCTCGGCTAAAATTGATTCAATGCCTATACTTAGTAAGGTAAGTTCAATGTGATACGTATGGATTAGGATATATAGACTGAATGAATGTTTCCTGCTCTATCCGTATTAAGCCAACGTCAGGAGAATTATTATGATGATCACTAAACGATTTGCCACTGCTGCATTGGCCCTCACCCTGGCCTTATCGTTATCCGCATGTTCTAACATGTCCAAACGCGACCGTAATACTGCCATTGGTGCCGGTGCCGGTGCCGTAGGTGGTGCCGTGCTGACAGGGAGTACGCTGGGGACATTAGGTGGGGCGGCGATTGGTGGGGTTATTGGTCATCAGGTCGGCAAATAACGTTTATCCTTCGTTCTTGGCGCTGTAGCTTTGTTGGCCGCACTTATTTACCCGAATCACTGACACAAGTCAGCTCATCGGGATTCATTCGTTTGCCGCCTTGCTACAGCACCAATAACTTTGGATAGTATCTTTCGTACTTGACGCTGTAGCTTTGTTGGCCGCACTCATTTACCCGAATCACTGACACAAGTCAGCTCATCGGATTATGAGCCCTTAATAAGGCTCACCCTTCGGGCCAACGCAAGCGTTGTTCAAATCGGTTTACAACCCATTTGTCATTCGTTTGCCGCCTTGCTACAACACCAATAACTTTGGCTAATATATTTCGTTCTTGACGCTGTGTTTTGTTGGCCGCACTCATTTACTCGGTCTATGCATGGCGCTGATGACTGTGGATAATATGCTAGCAAAGCTCAAGGGTGGGAAATGTGCCAACGACCATCGGTACCGTTATCCCACCCGCTTCTGAGCAACAAATTAGCGTGTTATATCAACCACCCGCTAATTTAACTTTCATCCCTTTGGCTTCCAAAAGTTGTTTCAACAGATCGCGTTTATCGCCCTGAATTTCGATAACGCCGTCTTTTACTGACCCGCCGCAACCGCATTTCTTCTTCAGCTCCGCGCCGAGCTTCTCCAGCATTTCATCACTGCCATCAATACCTGTAATCAGACTCACACCCTTTCCTTTACGGCCACTGGTTTGGCGCTGGATACGAACCACCCCATCACCTTTAGGACGTTCAGGTTTTACCTCTGGTTCATTGATACGACCAGTGTCTGTTGAATAAACCAGGCGGCTATTATCATTACTCATTATGCGACCTTACTCAGTGATGCCAGAATTTCACTCAGTGTTTTCTCCGGATCTGGTGATAAGGTGATCGGACGCCCTATTACCATATAATCGACACCAACCGCGATGGCCTGCTCTGGCGTCATAATCCGGCGCTGATCACCGGCATCACTGCCCTGTGGGCGAATACCCGGCGTCACCAATTTAAAATCGGTGCCACAGACTTGTTTCAAACGCACCGCTTCATGGGCAGAACACACCACACCATCCAAGCCGCAATCCCAGGTTAATTTCGCCAGCCGCTCCGCATGTTCCGCTGGGCTGATAGTAATGCCGATATCACGTAAATCTTCACTGTCCATACTGGTTAATACCGTCACAGCAATCAGTAATGGTGCTTGTGGTCCAAAAGGCAATAAAGCCTCTTTTGCCGCGGTCATCATCCGGGCACCGCCACTGGCATGAACATTCACCATCCATACGCCGAGATCGGCGGCGGCGGCAACAGCATGAGCCGTGGTATTAGGAATATCGTGAAATTTCAGGTCGAGGAAGATTTCAAAGCCGCGCTGTTGCAAGTCACGGACAAACTGTGGGCCATATAAGGTAAACATCTCTTTGCCCACTTTTAACCGGCAATCTTGCGGATTAACACGATCCGCAAAGGCTAACGCCGCGTCTTTATTGGCATAATCCAGAGCAACAACGATCGGAGAAGATATTGAGCCACTGTTATTAGTGTTAGTTGCAGACGTCATTTTTAAGCCTTTTTCAGTCAGTTAGTCATGATAACGCTGACATTCTACAGGGTACCTCACTGAAATTACAGCTATCAGCCCGCGCGGTGTTTACCCTTTGTTCAACATGAATTGATGGTGAGAGTCAGTTTGCGTCAATAATACGCCGCCTCCATACCCACCATTAAGTAAAATAGTTTCAAGAAGCGTAAATTATCAATCAAAATATTTGATTAAAACAGTCAACTGTTTGTGATTTTCATTCAACAGCAATGCTATATCATTCACTCCATCGCAAGACATTGACTGTCTACTAATGATTTAAATAAACTTTATTTAATCAAATAATAAACAAAAAATTGGAGTTTCACATGAAAAGCATCAAATACATCGCCCCGGCATTAGTGCTCTCTTTAGCCTCATTTGCCAGTGTTGCTGCAACACAAATCCAGCATACTCCATCAACTGGACTGAATGAAATTGGCGTTATTACTGCCAGTAATGCCAGCACTCTGACTGATTTGGAAAATATACTGGCAGAGAAAGCTGCAGCGGCGGGGGCTAAATCTTTCCTTATTACTTCTGCTGGGGGGAATAACAAGCTACACGGCACCGCGGTTATTTATCGCTAAGTCGGTTTCCCCTCAGGTTAAGTCTGTGTCGCAGCATAAAAGAGCGCTTTGGCGCTCTTTTTGCACATTCTAATGTGAATTTTTTGTGACAGTTGTGTTATCCCCTAGACAGTTCACCTTCCCTCGCTTAGCTTGGTATTTTCCCCTAAGTTGAAGGTTATATGATGAGCGAAATATCTACCTTAACCATTAAAATCCCTCTGGAATTAAAAGAGAAAATCAAAGCAGCCGCCTTAGAAAAACAGTTTTCTCTCAGTACCGAAGTCTGCGAAAGATTAGAAAAAAGCTTTGAAGTTGATGTTAAAAATAGTAAGGGCGGCCGTAAAGATGCCAAATTACATCACAGTGAGATTGATAACCAAGGTGTCGAAGAGATTTCAGAACAGCCGTTAAGCCAGAAAGAATTGAAGAAACTGCGGCAATTATTGAAAGCGCCGCAGAAGAAAAAATAGCGCCTAATTTCCTTATCTACTCCAATCGGGTGATTCACTTCACCCGATGACGCTTTGCTCCCAGCAGCCATTACTGCCCATCCAATCCTCTGATCGGTTTAACCGACGCCCAGGCCCGGCAAGATGGGCAATGCCAGTAGAGGGAATGTGCGGTAAAACCACACTTGTGGCAGCGGTAACGCGGTTTGGTGCGGATTTGCTCCCCAACCATGTCACGTAGCAACAGCAAGCTCTCTTTCGCGCGCCCTTCCTCTGCATCAGCCAAGTGATAATCCATCAAACGATAGAAAACACGCATAGTTGGATGACGTTGCAACTGGCGGTTAATATAGGTTTGCGCCACATCACGGCCTTCATG
Organism: Yersinia alsatica; assembly: GCF_902170305.1. Classification (GTDB taxonomy): domain Bacteria; phylum Pseudomonadota; class Gammaproteobacteria; order Enterobacterales; family Enterobacteriaceae; genus Yersinia; species Yersinia alsatica. The sequence continues at coordinate 85,307 of NZ_CABHWW010000039.1, forward strand.
CTGCTCAAGAATTTCCGCCAGCATCAACTCGGCCGTAGCACCGGTATTATCCTCAACACAGCGCTTCAGGAAATTAGCCCAAGCCTCGGGTTGTTGTAGATGCTGGTAACACTCACTCAGCATAGGTAGTGCTTCACTTACAATTTCTTTATCTTGCTCCAGCACCCGCTCCAGAGCTTCAACGCCCTTAGCATATTCACCCTTGGCGAGATATAACCGGCCTTGCATGATAGAAACTCTGGCGCACTGTTTATCAGCAGAGGCGGCTTTTTTCAGCAACCCCATGGCCTTATCCAGATCATCACTCCCCATAGCTTGCAGCGCGAGTTCGCAATAAAAATGGGCAATTTCCAATCGCTGGTTATCTTTACCCATTTTGACCAGTTTTTCAGCCACTTCGATGGCATTGTTCCAGTCACTGGTGGCCTGATAAATGATTAATAATTGCTGCAATGCACCCAGTCGGAAATCTTGTTCCTCAACCAATTGGTTGAACATATCTTCTGCACGATCATATAAACCCGCCGCCATATAATCACGGCCCAGTTGCTGAATCGCCAGTAACCGCTGTTCAAATGTCAATGAAGCGCTTTCCATCAAGGCCTGATGGATGCGGATAGCGCGGTCAACTTCACCACGGGAGCGGAACAAATTGCCTAACGTCAGATGTGCTTCAACGGCTGAACTGTCTTCTTTTAGCATTTCAAGAAACAGATCAACCGCTTTGTCCTGCTGATTGGAGAGAAGGAAGTTAACCCCGGCTACATATTCACGAGACAGGCGGTTAGCATCCTGCTGCTTATCCTGCTGAGCACTTCTACGCCCCATATACCAACCATAGGCGGCAGCGACCGGTAACAGCAGAAACAGCATTTCTAACATAGAAAATTATTCCTTGCTGACAGCAGGTGCGGATGCAGTAACACTGGGTTCAGTTGACGGTGCAAGCTGTGCTTCAAGACGTTTAATTTTCCGCTCTGCGCGACCCAACAAAATTCGAACCCGCAGATAAAAAAGCCCGCAAATAACCCATCCCAGCACCAAGCCTGCCGCAAAAAGCGTTGCCAATAACGTCGATACCCGATATTCGCCCTGAGCCAATAAATAATTAAAGGTAACGACCTGATCGTTATTTGCCCCCAGCGTGACTGAAATCACGAAAATCACCAGCACTAACAAAAAAATCAGCAAATATTTCACGTTTTTTCCTAAAGGCCGAATCAACCTGATGAATTATGCCAAAAATGTGGCGTCCTTACTTATTAAATTAGCACTTCCTCACCCAGCAAAGAAACCCTGCACCAAGATAAAGCGCCGAAGCGGTGCTCAATAGGCATTATTTTAAGCAACTTAACTGAGAATAATAACTAATCGCTTAATTTTCCCCATGCTCACGGTTTTCGATTTCCTGCTGTTCTTGCGGCACAATAGTTAATGGGCCAAACCAACGCTGTACCAAACTGCATACAATCGCGACTAATAAAGCACTAATAAGGGTTGCTGCCATCAGATCCCGCGGCCAATGCATTCCTAACACCAGGCGGCTCATCATGACACCTTGCGCCCATAACATCAGCAAAATTACCGTTTTATAGTGCCGCCGTGGCCATAATAATCCCACCGCCAATAATGCCCAACTGGCAGCAAAAACCGTATGCCCGGACGGAAAGGCAAAACCGGTTTCAAATTGCCAATGGTTACTCAACCACGGCGGAATAATAGATTGGTTTTGTAGTTGCTGCTTCACTAACTCACTACGCTCAGCGCGCGGTAACGAATAGAAAAACCGATTATCAATATGATGCTCAGCTTCAAGCCACACCACGAATGGCCGTGGCTCCTGCACATGTTCTTTGATCAACGATTTGAGGCCTTGCCCCAGCACAATCGCCATACTCAGAATCACCAACAACCCCACCGCAGGTTTGATTCGAAAGCGCAGACACCATAAGAACCAGCCGCTTAGCAATACGCTGGTAATGATCCCCCAAGGGGCGGTGACTGTTTCGGTCAGCCAAAAAAGGCCTTTTAGCCAGCCAACATTGTTACCGGGTTGCCACTGCCAGCCGGAAAGCCAGATAGCAAAGGTTGGCAGCAGCAAAATAAGTGCTCCCACAGTGATTCGTTTTGCTATATTCCACATCTGAGATCCTTTCTTTCTGGCGATATCCACAACAGATTATCCATGGTGATTACACTAATTGCAGTTATAGCCATTACACATCAATTACGCTATCCATTGATAACATAAATAAATTTTTGTCATTGCCGAAATAAATCCCAGCCAGACATTCACTCTTACCTTCTTGCTGCTTTGTTGAACAGCAGTGAGTCAAAAGTTATGGCAATATAGCTAATAATGATCGCAGAGAAACTTTTTATTTAACCTTATACCCCAATATAGAGGGTATGACGGGCATTCACGGTAGGATGTGCAACAACCTTCCTAAGGGTCTGAAGTTATAATATGAACAGCAAGATGCAGCTAAAACGTGTAGCAGAAGCCAAATTACCTACTCCTTGGGGTGATTTTCTGATGGTCGGTTTTGAAGAACTGGCCACAGGTCATGACCATCTGGCCTTAATATTTGGTGATATCAACGGAGAAGAGCCAGTGCTATCCCGTGTTCATTCCGAGTGCCTGACGGGTGACGCTTTATTTAGTCTGCGTTGTGATTGTGGTTTTCAGTTAGAAGCCGCGCTGGCACACATTGCTGAAGAAGGCCGTGGTGTGCTGATATACCATCGTCAGGAAGGCCGTAATATTGGTTTGCTGAATAAGATTCGAGCCTATGCTTTGCAGGATCTTGGGGCCGATACCGTTGAAGCCAATCACCAACTCGGTTTTGCCGCTGATGAGCGCGATTTTACCCTGTGTTCTGATATGTACAAATTACTCGGTGTCAAAGCCGTGCGCTTGCTGACCAACAACCCGAAAAAGGTTGAGATCCTGTCACAGGCCGGGATTAACATCGTCGAACGTGTTCCGCTGATTGTTGGCCAGAACCCGAAGAATGAGCATTATATGGCGACCAAAGCCGCTAAAATGGGTCATTTATTGACTAAATAGCCCACTACTCTCGGGGTTTAGGAAAGACTATTTCCAAACAGTATTAGGGTGGCTTTGCAGCCACCCTTTTTATTTACTACATATCTATTCGTTGAAAAGTGACACCGTCACTCATCACTGTGGCTATTACAACATTTTGCGGATCACATAATGCAAAATGCCGCCGTTTTCGAAGTAAACCAATTCATTACCTGTATCTATACGGCAGCGAGTATTGACCGTTTGTTGGCGTCCGTCAGCATAGGTTATTATCACTGCCACAGTCTGCCCCGGGGCCAAACGCTGTAAGCCACTGACGCTTATCGCTTCATCGCCGGTCAAACCTAACGTTTTGCGGTCTACGCCCGCTGGAAATTCCAGAGGCAGAATCCCCATGCCGATTAAATTTGAGCGATGAATACGTTCGAATGATTCAGCAATCACCACTCTTACCCCTAATAATCGTGGCCCTTTTGCGGCCCAGTCGCGGCTGGAACCGGAACCATACTCTTTACCGGCAATCACCGCCAATGGCACATTTTCCTGCTGATAGCGCATCGCCGCATCATAAATAGGCATTTCATTTTGCGATGGAATATGTCGAGTGATGCCCCCTTCAACTCCGGGCACCATTTCGTTACGAATGCGAATATTAGCGAAAGTGCCGCGCATCATAACTTCATGGTTACCCCGGCGGGAACCGTAAGAGTTGAACTCCTTAATTTCAACCCCGCGATCGCGCAAATAGCGACCAGCCGGGCTGTCCAGTTTGATATTACCGGCGGGTGAAATATGGTCGGTGGTCACTGAGTCGGCCAAAATTGCCAGAATACGGGCATGGTGAATATCCTGAACCGGGTCAGGTAACGCTTTCATATCACTAAAGAAAGGTGGCAAACGGATATAAGTAGAATCGCTCTGCCAGTCATAGGTCGGTGTGCTCTCCACCTGAATGGCCTGCCAATCTTCATCACCATCAAACACTGCGGCATATTCCTTGCGGAACATATCGGTTTTAACTTCTTCAACCGCTTTGGCAATCTCGAGCCCGGTTGGCCAGATATCTTTTAGATAAACCGGATGGCCATCAGGGTCATTACCCAGCGGGTCTTGGGCAAGATTGACATTCATGTTCCCAGCCAGGGCATAAGCCACCACCAGCGGCGGTGATGCCAACCAGTTAGTTTTGACTAATGGATGGATGCGCCCTTCAAAGTTGCGGTTACCGGAGAGCACCGCTCCCACCGTTAAGTCCCCTTCTTTGATGGCTTTTTCTATTGAGTCCGGTAATGGGCCAGAGTTACCTATACAGGTCGTACAGCCGTAACCCACCAAGTTGAAGCCTAAACGGTCAAGATAGGGGGTTAAGCCCGCCGAATTGAGATATTCAGTGACCACTTTAGAGCCGGGAGCCAGTGAAGTTTTCACCCAAGGTTTGGTTTTCAGGCCTTTTTCTGAGGCTTTTTTCGCTAACAGTCCCGCAGCCATCAACACGCTAGGGTTCGATGTATTGGTACATGAGGTAATGGCGGCGATGACAACCGCACCATGCTGTAGTTCGTGGGTTTCGCCGTCAAGAGTGAAGGCGACGTGGCTGACTTTGTCTTTTTTACTGTTAACTTCCAACTGTTCAAAAGCATTAAATGCGAGGGGAACTTTAGCTAATGCGACCCGGTCTTGTGGGCGTTTCGGCCCAGCCAGACTGGCCTCTACCGTGCTCAAATCCAGTGATAGCTGGCTGGTAAACACCGGCTCATCCCCCGCATGACGCCATAGTCCTTGTGCTTTACTGTAGGCCTCAACCAAGGCTATCTGCTCATCACTGCGGCCACTTAAGCGCATATAGCCCAGAGTGACATCATCTACCGGGAAGAAGCCGCAAGTTGCGCCGTACTCCGGTGACATATTGGCGATAGTGGCACGATCTGCCAGCGGCAAATCCGCCAATCCATCACCATAAAACTCAACAAATTTGCCGACTACGCCGTGCTTTCTCAGCATCTGCGTGACCGTCAATACCAAATCAGTGGCGGTGATCCCTTCGCGCATTTTGCCCGTCATTTTGAAGCCGACCACATCAGGGATAAGCATGGAGACCGGCTGGCCCAACATCGCCGCCTCAGCTTCAATCCCACCGACACCCCAGCCCAGAATCCCCAAGCCATTAATCATAGTGGTGTGGGAATCGGTACCCACTAAGGTATCCGGATAAGCGACCTGCTTGCCGCCCTGCTGCTCATGCCATACGGTTTGCCCCAGATACTCCAGGTTAACCTGATGGCAAATCCCGGTACCCGGTGGGACCACGCGAAAACGGCTAAAGGCTTTCTGCCCCCAGCGCAGGAAAATATAGCGCTCGTGGTTGCGCTCCATTTCTAAGCGGACGTTTTCACCAAATGCCGCTTTATCGCCAAACTCGTCAACAGTTACTGAGTGGTCGATAACCAAATCTACTGGAGACAATGGGTTAACCTGTGCAACGTCGCCACCCAGACGTTTGACCGCCTCGCGCATTGCCGCCAAATCCACGACTGCCGGTACCCCGGTAAAATCCTGCATTAATACCCGAGCGGGACGGTAGGCAATCTCTTTATCGGCATGACCGGTTTGTTGCCAGTCGACGATGGCTTTAAGGTCTTCTTCCTGAACTTGCTCACCATCCAGATGACGCAGTAAGTTTTCCAACAACACTTTCAGTGATTTCGGTAGTCGGTCGATATCCCCCAGCACTGCCGCTAATTGCGGCAAGCTGTAGTAGTGATATTCATGGTTAAGGGCGACCAACTTAGCCATACTCGTTTTTCGCAGATCCAACGACATAGCGCCTCCATTGTTTCTTATAAGTGCTCTAAACAACATTCATCTCAACAAGGCTATTCCCTTGAAATTATGAGGTCTAGATTAAATATAACACAAAGAAACATTAACATTTTGGCAACAATGGCGATTACTGGCAGCGATAGGTGCAAACGATGATAAGCACTCAGGGCCTGATCAAATTCTGCTACAAATTTTGACTTCCTTTAATTATCTCTCAAGCCCCCTTTCGTCATTTCTCTCATTTCCTTAAAGTTACTGGATAATTCTTTTTCAAGTCGCTCTATTTTCTCTATTAAATTTGCTATATCTTTATTCGAAGCAGCCATATCAGTTTCTTTAATTTTATTCATAGTGTTGGTATATTTTTTCTGTAATAAGGTTTGATACTCAGGATCACCGGTCGTATACTCATTTTTATTTATTCCTTTCGAACTGGCGATATCAACAGTATCTTCCTTTAAGTTGGGTGCAGTATACTCATTTTTATTTATTCCCTGCGAACCGACGCCATCAACAATATCTTCTTTTAAGTTAGGCGCTATATACTTCATATCTATCGTGTTAGAGGATGAGGAAAGTAGGTTTGAGAAAAAATCGCATATTTTATCCCACAAACTTCTTAGATCAAATATGGAACTCAACTCATCACTACAGCCGTAAAATTTAATATTTAACACATTATCTTTTGTTAATATCTCACCGTCAGGTTTAAATTTAACGATCAAATCCACTCTAACAAAAGGTTCATCACCTTGATATATCTCATGTATTTTTTTTATTGTTCCGTCGGGATTACATTCAGCATACTTATCATATTGTAGGGTATGGTGCATGACCAGATTATTTTTGGCATCAAAATCAAAATTCATTGTACTCACACTTGGATGCATAGGATAAAACTTTAACTTATTAACTTCAAATAATTCATGAAGTTGCTTATTAACTGCCTTATCAATTATTGAGTTTTCTCTCTGTTGAGTAATTAATTTACCTAATTTAGTCGTTAACTTATCAGCTATGGCATCATTTTCTTTTTGTAGATAACTATCTTTTATCGACATGAAATTTTCAGCGGAAACTGAAGGCTTTTTTATATCCATATTCTCTTGCGTGAATTGAATAGCACTTAACTTACTCGATGGTGGGTTGTTTTCTCTTGGTGAATAAATATGATTTATCGATATAAATTTCTCGGCAGAAATTGAGATTTCTTTTATATTCTGATGTTCCTGTTGGAATTTAATAATTGGGGAAGGAGGTGCATCCCCTCTATCCAATTTCATTATGTATTCATGATTGCCTTGATTTATATACGCAGGGAGTAACCTTGTCGTTATGCTGTCCATTGCTGTTCTCCAATTACCATTGAATATAGCCTCTATTGGTTTAACTCAACTCTAACCAATAGTCATAGACATCACTATAGATAAAACAAGATTAGCTGGCTTTCAATTTTTAACTAAATAAATAAAAAACCACCTAAAATAAGGTGGCTTAAATTATTAGTGCAGAAGAATTATTTCGTTGGCAATTTAATATCCTTAAACATCGCCTCAATATCATCATTCGAACGCAGAGCCACTGCTTTATCCACTACATCACGCGTTAAATGCGGTGCAAAGCGCAGAATAAAATCATACATATAACTGCGCAGGAAGGTACTGCGACGGAAACCAATTTTGGTGGTGCTATAAGTAAAGATATCTCGTGCGTCAACGGTCACTAAATCAGGATCTTGAATCGGGTCAACCGCCATGCTGGCGATAACCCCCACCCCCAACCCTAATCTCACGTAGGTTTTAATCACATCGGCGTCAGTGGCGGTAAAAACAATTCGCGGTGTCAGACCGGCGCGATTAAACGCCATATCCAGCTCAGAGCGCCCGGTAAAACCAAAGGTATAGGTCACTATAGGATAGGCGGCCAGCTCTTCAATACTGACATGCGCTTTGCCCGCTAAAGGATGATCGGGTTTCACAACCACCGCACGATTCCAGTGATAGCACGGCAGCATAATCAGGTCGTCGTACAGATGAAGCGCTTCTGTCGCAATGGCGAAATCAGCACTCCCCTTGGAAACTGCTTCAGCAATTTGTGTTGGTGACCCTTGATGCATATGCAAGGAAACACGCGGGTAGCGCTCGATAAAACCTTTAATCACATTAGGCAGCGCGTAACGTGCTTGAGTATGGGTTGTCGCCACATACAAAGAGCCTTTATCAGGATAAGTGTGCTCACCGGCAACCGCTTTGATGGCATCAACTTTGGATAATACTTCACGGGCGATACGGATGATTTCCAGCCCTGCGGGGGTTACCTGTGTAAGATGTTTACCACTACGGGCAAAAATCTGGATACCCAGCTCATCTTCCAGCATTCGCACCTGTTTACTGATCCCGGGTTGCGAGGTGTAGAGGCCTTCAGCGGTAGATGATACGTTAAGGTTATGGTTAACCACCTCAACAATATAGCGGAGCTGCTGCAATTTCATATCTATACCATCCTAGGTTAAACACTGCGGGGAAACCCACAGTTTGGTATATCGGTATCACCCGGTATGCCGAGAAGTTATTAACTGAAACCCATAACTGCATGATGCCAAAGTGGTCAGTATTGACCTTATAATAACATTCGGTGATAAAAAAATATTTTATATAACCACTATATCATTTCATCAGAAACTGTATACACCCTCTCAGGTTACATTTCAGCGATATTAGCGGCTTTTTTCGCCTAAATCACTGACTCGCGTCCCTATGTATACTTGGGCTATTAACCACCTTAGCTTTCGAGTATTAGCCTAAAAATAATTGTGTTTTTGATAAATGCAGGCAGCCGCTAAAGATTGATAGCATCAACGGATTAACCAAGACTATAAAGCACTTGGATAGATTAGCCCAATAAAAAAACCAGCCATTAAGGCTGGTTTCAGTTGCGCAACTCGGTGCTGCACTTTGCCGCTTAGTGGCAGCCAATCAAGTTAGATGCTGCCACATGCTCAGTAAAGCACTTATTTTTTAGCTTCCACCCATTTGCCGTCGATGTAGAAAGCAGACCAACCGGTAGCTTTGCCATCTTTCTCTGACGAAACATACTGTTGTTTGGTTTTACGGCTAAAGCGCACCATGGTTTTATTACCCTCTTTATCCGTCACTGGCGCATCAGCCAGGTAACGTAATTTCTCAGGTAAACGGTCCTTGAAACGCACCAACTCTTCTACCAATGGCGCACGGGTTTCGCGCGATTTAGGGAAGGTATTGGCCGCCAGGAATACGCCAGCTGCACCATCTCGCAACACAAAATAGGCATCAGACTTTTCACATGGCAATTCTGGTAACGGGACCGGATCTTCTTTCGGTGGCGCAACTTCACCACTGCGCAAGATTTTACGGGTGTTTTTGCACTCATCATTGGTACAGCCCATGTACTTACCAAAACGCCCCATTTTCAGGTGCATTTCGGAACCACATTTCTCGCACTCAACAATTGGGCCTTCATACCCTTTGATTCGGAACTCGCCTTCTTCTATCTCATAACCATCACATGCCGGGTTATTACCGCAAACATGCAATTTACGTTGGTTATCGATTAGATAGCTATCCATGGCTGTGCCACATTTCTGGCAGCGGCGGCGGGCGCGTAATGCGTTAGTTTCCGCATCATCACCTTCCAGGATATTCAGAATTTCAGCTTCTGGCACCAGATTAATGGTGGTCTTGCAACGTTCTTTAGGTGGCAATGCATAACCCGAGCATCCTAAGAACACGCCCGTGCTAGCGGTACGAATCCCCATAGGACGGCCACAGGTTGGGCAGTCAATGCTGGTCATCACCATCTGATTTGGGCGCATACCGCCCTCTTCAGGATCTTTTTCGGCTTTTTCAAGCTGCTCACTGAATTCGGCGAAGAAACCATCCAACACCGCTTTCCACTCAGCCTGATCATTGGCGACTTGGTCCAAACCACTTTCCATGCGCGCAGTAAAGTCGTAATTCATCAACTCGCGGAAGTTCTCTTCCAGACGGTCAGTGACGATTTCACCCATTTTCTCTGCATAGAAACGACGGTTTTCTACCCGCACATAGCCACGATCCTGAATGGTCGAAATAATCGACGCATAAGTGGATGGGCGGCCAATACCGCGTTTTTCCAGCTCTTTTACCAGTGATGCTTCACTGTATCGTGCCGGTGGCTTGGTGAAGTGCTGGCTTGGAATCAGTTTTTGTAAATCCAACTCACTACCCACTTCAATCACTGGCAAGGTGCGGTCTTCATCACCTTTACGCAGTGCCGGCATCACCTTGGTCCAACCATCAAACCGTAAGGTACGGCCTTTAGCACGCAGTTGGAAATCGCCCGCCTGCACAGTCAGTGTCGTAGAATCATACTTGGCCGGTGTCATCTGGCAGGCCACAAACTGACGCCAAATCAGCTGATACAGCTTCTGAGCGTCGGCTTCCATATCTTTTAACTGTTCAGCCAGCACATTCACATCAGAAGGACGAATAGCTTCATGCGCTTCTTGTGAGTTTTCTTTGCTGCTGTACTGATTTGGCGCCGATGGCAGATATTTATCACCAAAATTATCGCCAATATAACCGCGCACCATAGTCAGTGCATCCTGACTTAAATTGGTGGAGTCAGTACGCATATAGGTGATATGACCCGCTTCATACAAGCGCTGCGCCATCATCATGGTTTTCTTCACACCAAAACTCAGGCGGGTACTGGCAGCCTGTTGCAAGGTGGAAGTAATAAATGGTGCACCCGGCTTGCTACTGGTCGGTTTATCTTCGCGATCCAGCACTTTATAGCGGGCATTTTCCAGCAGTTTCAGCGCGGCGTGAGTTTGCTCGCGATTTACTGGTTTAAATGGCTTGTCATGGGCATGAGTGACTTCCATTTGAATAGGAACTTCACCTTTTGCCAGCAAGTCGGCATGCAGTTCCCAATACTCTTCAGGAACGAATGCTTTGATGTCACGTTCGCGTTCCACCACCAGACGCACCGCAACCGACTGTACGCGCCCTGCTGACAGGCCACGGGCAATCTTTTTCCACAGCAGTGGCGAAACCATATAACCCACCACCCGGTCCATAAAGCGACGGGCTTGTTGGGCATTAACCCGGTTGATATTTAATTCACCAGGTTGATTAAACGCCTGTTGGATGGCGTTCTTAGTGATTTCGTTAAATACCACACGGCTGAAACGCTTATCGTCACCACCAATCACTTCCCGCAAATGCCAGGCAATAGCCTCTCCTTCGCGGTCAAGGTCGGTTGCGAGATAGATGTGGTCAGCGTTTTCAGCTAATGCTTTCAGCTCGGCAACCACTTTCTCTTTGCCGGGCAAAATTTCATACTGCGCTTTCCAGCCATGATAAGGATCGACGCCCATACGGTTAACTAAGGCAACCTTTTCGTCTTTCTTTACTTTAGTTTTGGGCTTGTCAGCTTTCTTGGCTTTATCTTCAGTTGAGTTAGCGCTCTTCTTACTGGCTGAGCCACTGGTCGGCAAATCACGAATGTGACCGACACTGGACTTAACCACGTAGTCATTCCCTAAATATTTATTAATAGTTTTGGCTTTTGCCGGGGACTCAACTATTACGAGAGCTTTACCCATAATTACCTTTACCTAAATTATTTCTTCTAAAAGAAGGTTTTTATCTTGCCGTACCGCGGCATTCTGAATCTCTTTTTTATATTGCGGTACTTTTTCAGGAGATCAACCTGTTTTTTTGATCGGAGCCATAAAAGAGTCATCCGAAACAGACCAGGCTATCCCGCAAAATCTTTGCCTGTGCCCAGAGCAACAGTCGTAAATTTTGCCCTATGGCGTCAACAAAACCTTCCACCTAATAGTATAAAATCCCACACTGTACCTGATAAAAAGCGCCACGCAACCTAATTAGCTCGGAATCTGAATTTATCCAATTGTGCTGACAAAACCATCAATGACTCGAATAAACCTTAGTCGGTTTGCGAACAAATGCTAACCCGCAGTAGAATAGTGAAAGAAATTACCTTGTTCTGAGGAAATATAATTGTTGTGAGGAAATATAATGTTTGTAAACACCGCACCTATTGAGCGTAATAAATTGTTGGCAGAGGCTAATGAGATTATTCGCCAGCATGAAGATTATCTGCAGGGTATGCAGGCCACTGACGTTGAGCAAAAAGGCTCAGTATTAGTATTTCGCGGCGAATACTTCCTCGACCCAGATGGTTTACCAACGCCAAAAACCACCGCGGTATTTAATATGTTCAAACATCTGGCGCATGTTTTGTCTGCTAAATATCATTTAATCGATTAATGGCAGATTACTCTTCTATTTATTGCTTCTTGTTTTAGCTATTGAGCAAAAAATAACAGGGGGCTAAGCCCCCTGCTTTTATCCTACAACATTCATATCACATCAGGTTATAGCAGTGGTTTTTCACCACGCTGCCACCAGCGTAATAATAAACGATCCACACTTTCTGCGGCGCTACCGGTAAAACGATCCATTAGACGTTTACGGCGAGAATAACGAACACCAATGACTTCGTGGTTATCCATTTCAGCAATCAGTAAATCATCACTGGTACCAATGGCATCAACCAAGCCTTTCTCTTTGGCTTGTGTCCCAAACCAATGTTCACCGGTCGCCACAGCATCAATGTCTAAAGAGGGGCGCTGCTGCTGAACGAACTGCTTGAATAACAGATGTGTTTCATTCAGATCTTCGCGGAATTTCTCACGACCTTGTTCAGTATTTTCACCAAACAGCGTGAGAGTTCGCTTAAACTCTCCTGCGGTATGCAGCTCTACATCAATATCATTCTTTTTCAGCAAACGATGGAAGTTAGGTATCTGTGCAACCACACCGATAGAGCCGATAATAGCAAAAGGCGCGCTAATAATGCGGTCAGCTACGCAGGCCATCATATAGCCCCCGCTGGCAGCCACTTTATCTACCGCCACCGTCAGACGGATGCCTTTGTGGCGCAAACGCTCTAACTGGGAAGCGGCCAGACCGTAGCCATGAACCACGCCCCCCGGGCTTTCGAGCCGAAGTAACACTTCATCTTGTGCTGTGGCAACCGCGAGTACCGCCGAAATTTCTTCGCGCAATGATGTCACTTCATGTGCATCAATGCTGCCTTTGAAATCAATGACATATAAGCAGGGCTTTCCTGTCGCCACCGCGCCTGCTTTAGCACGCTGTTTCTTCAGTTTTTGATCGGATTTTTGCTGCTTTTTAAATTCTTTGCTCCAGGCTTTTTGTTCAGCATGACTCATGCGCGCCAGCCGCATTTCACGCTGCATTTCCTTATATTGCTCACCCAGATCAACCAGATTAAGCTCTCCCCGTTGCCCTTGTTTTCTCATTCCTTGGCTGACAATCAGTAATACTACCGCACCAATCGCGACCACAATGGTCACCACCTTAGCGAGAAACAGTCCGTACAGCGAAAATAACTCCACAAATACCGCCTTTATTCATCTGCTATTAAAGAGATACCTGCATTCTAGCGAACCCATCGGCCGCCGTCTTGCGCAAATGAAAAATTGCATTGGTTTCGCTTAAATATAAGAATGTAAGAGATATCGCGGCACACGAAAGTCAAAGACCCGCCGCTAGGAAGAGGAATAATTATGCATTACCAACCTAAAGATGACCTGCTCGATAATCGTACTATTCTCATCACGGGAGCAGGCGACGGCATTGGTCGCGAAGCGGCGCTGACTTACGCACGCTTTGGCGCCCATTTGATTCTGGTGGGCAGAACAGAAAGCAAATTAGTTGCCGTGCAACAGCAGATTGCCGCAGCAGGAGGCCATCCAGTCTTGGTTTTGGTATTAGATCTCTTGCACGCAACACAGCAAGATTGCCAGCAATTAGCTCAGACTCTCGGCAGTCAAATATCGCATTTAGACGGCGTTCTGCACAATGCCGGCTTATTAGGTGACGTTGCCCCAATGATCGATCAAAATATTGCGGTCTGGCAAGACGTCATGCAAGTGAATGTCAATGCAACTTTTATGCTCACTCAAGCACTATTACCCTTACTGCTTAAATCTCCCAGCGCCTCTCTGGTGTTCACCAGTTCCAGTGTCGGCCGCCAAGGGCGCGCTGAATGGGGAGCTTACGCCGTATCAAAATTCGCCACTGAGGGCATGATGCAAGTGCTGGCGGAGGAATATAAACACAGTAATCTGCGCGTTAATTGCATTAATCCCGGTGGAACCCGTACTCAGATGCGTGCAAGCGCTTTCCCTGACGAGAACGCTGACAAGTTAAAAACACCCGCAGATATTATGCCGCTGTATCTCTACTTAATGGGCGACGATAGCCGCAGAAAGACCGGCATTAGCTTCGACGCACAACCAGGCCGTAAAGCCGGCCCCGCAGAATAAAGGAAGGTTTTATGTCTGAAGAACGTCACCAACAGCGCCAACAGAAAATAAAAGAAAAAGTTGAATCTCGGGTTGCCGCCGCGCAGGAAATTCGCGGTATTTTGATTGTTTTTACCGGCAATGGTAAAGGCAAAACAACTGCCGCATTTGGTACGGTAACACGGGCGGTTGGTCATGGTTTAAAAGCTGGAGTCATACAGTTTATAAAAGGCGAGTGGCCAAACGGTGAGAAAAATCTTTTGCAACAACATGGGGTTGAGTTTCAGGTGATGGCAACCGGGTTTACCTGGAATACACAGAATAGAGAAACGGATACCGCTGCCTGTCAGGGGGTTTGGCAACACGCGCTGCGTATGTTAGCTGACCCATCGCTGGACTTAGTGGTACTGGATGAGCTGACTTATATGGTGGCTTATGACTATCTACCACTGGATGAGGTTGTGAATGCGCTAAAGCAGCGCCCTACCCATCAAACTGTCATCATTACCGGTCGTGGTTGCCATCGAGACTTGTTGGAAATGGCAGATACGGTCAGTGAATTGCGTCCGGTCAAACATGCCTTTGATGCTGGAATTAAAGCTCAGCAAGGTATTGATTGGTGACTACCGCCCCGCTTCAATAACAAAAAGATGCCGCGGGGAAAAGCCTGCGGCATTTATCTTTAAAGAACATCCTAATATCGCTAACCGATATTACCTACTGTTCCCCTCCTGAGAAAAGTACCGGCATATTTGCGGGTGTTAATATTCCCATTGCTGGCGTTAGAGTTCCCATTGCGGAGGTAGCCTGGCCTGTCGGTGGTGTCTTTTGCTGGGTGCTACCAAAATAGCAAAGTGTTTTCCAAGGCTGTGAAAGAGGGCTACAAGTTTTTTCACAAATATCACCGTAGTGGGAGTGCGGGCCACTGCAAGCATAAGTCATTGAGGAAAATCCGGTACCGACAACAAATAAGATTGCTGTGCTGGTCATTAACAGAGATTTTTTCATGGTAATGCTCCTTAGAGTTTAAATCTGATGGGGTATTTATATATTCCCCAAGAGCACTGTAACCATTTGAAATAGCATAAGACCAGAGCTATCCGGTGATGGTTGACCTAATGTTTATGCTGTCAAACCTTTCCTGATAGGTAGTTTATATATTCGAAACAATCAGTGTCAGTTTTTTATACTTTAGGGAGAAAAGTGAAATAGAGGAAAGGCAGGAAATAGAGTGATATTAGAAATAACGAATGGGAAGAAAGTTATTTCTTCCCATTTTGGCGATTACCCGCGCTTGTTCGACCCGCGACGCCCAGCCGTTGCTGCTGGAGCTGCATTACCCGCATTTTGACGGGTGGAGCCTTTGCGTGCCGAACCTTGACGGCCAGCAACCTGACGGCCAGCGACTTCAGTATGGCGTTTAACTGCACGACGGATCTGATTCGCTTTCACCCGGCGTCTGTCTTTTTCTACCGGCAGCTTGCTGACAGTTTCAGAATCCAGTTCAACCAGTTCGCGCAGATAGTTAGTCGCGCTCAGATCTAATTCAGTCCAGCCACCACGTGGTAGACCTTTTGGCAGATTGATATCACCATAGCGAACACGAATCAGGCGGCTAACCTGCACGCCGACAGCTTCCCATAAGCGGCGAACTTCACGATTGCGCCCTTCGGTCAGAGTGACGTTATACCATTGGTTAATCCCTTCGCCACCTTGGAATTTAATGGTGCGGAATGCCGCAGGACCATCTTCCAATTGCACACCACGGCTCAGTTGCTTGATTTTTTCATCATCAATTTGACCAAATACCCGCACCGCATATTCGCGCTCAACTTCACGACTTGGATGCATCAGGCGGTTGGCCAGCTCACCGTCAGTGGTGAACAGCAATAAGCCGGAGGTATTCACATCCAAACGGCCTACCGCTACCCAGCGCGAACCACGCAGCTTTGGCAGACGATCAAACACCGTTGGGCGGCCTTCAGGATCATTACGAGTACAAAGTTCACCTTCTGGCTTGTAATACGCCAGAACTCGGCAGACGGCTTCTTCAGACTCTTTAATAGAAAGAAGATGGCCATCCAGGCGAATTTTAGTGGCCTGAGTGACTTCAACACGATCACCCAACTTTGATATTTTACCATCAACGCTGACGCGGCCCTGCTGAATGATTGTTTCGATTTCCCGACGAGAACCATGACCGGCTCGTGCCAAGATTTTCTGTAATTTTTCACCCACAACTTTATCGCCCTGTGGTTTAGGGCCTTGTGGCTTTGAGTTTGGTAATTTTTGGTCTTCTGACTTCTCGCTCATTGAGCAACCTCTAATGTCGCCTTCACAGGCGTCAGTTTTAACTATAGAATCAATACGTTAGCTTAATGTTTCATTAGATCTCAATGAGTTACAACATTAAGGCACACAATATGGACACCAAATTGGTGAACAACAGGCCTAAGTTTACCACAGAGCGCAATGGATTTTTTTATATTAATTTCAGGCTTTCCAATGTTAGATAACCCAATAGCAATGAATTACTCAGCATTAGTAACCAAGGCGCATTTGAGAACGGAAGATCGCTGTGAATTCTTTGTGCTTCTTCTAGCCCGTTTCAGCGTGACGTAAAGCAATATGTTTTATTGTCCTCGGATATTTTCAGCCAGTCGATTATTGGTGACTCGTTACTATTTTTACTGGTCTACAATCAAATTGATACTGAGCTTTTATGTTGAAGTTACTGGCAAATAACAGGAAATATGAGTGTAATCAATGCCAATTTAATTACCTTTAATTTCATACGTTAAGGAACGCGTCCATGCCTGAAACTATTAATCCCGTTGCCCTGGTTGCATCAACAACACCTATTAGCTCCAAACCTTCGAGCTATCCAGAACCCTTTGCGTCCAGAGTGTCCGGCAAAGAGAAGCATCCCCTTAGTGATTTATTTAGCCTCACAAATTTTGGCGTCAACTACACCCGTCTAAGCCCAGGTGCAACATCAGCACTGCGGCACGCCCACACAAAACAAGATGAGTTCATATATATCCTGCATGGAAATCCTACTTTGCATACTGATGAAGGTTTTACAAAACTCGCTCCAGGAATGTGCGCAGGTTTCAAGGCTGGCAACGGCAATGGTCACTGCCTGATAAATGAGTCAGCAGAAGATGTTGTTTACCTTGAGGTTGGCGACAGGACTTCAGAAACCGAAGTCAACTATCCAGACGATGATTTGAAAGCCATTGTTGCAGATGGTAAATGGATTTTCGTTCACAACAATGGGGTTCCATATTGATGGCTGTTCCATTGCGGGTAGGTACAACCTGCTCGCTGAAACAGCGATAGACCTGAGGTGGCGTAATGACTTCCCCTACGGGAAGTCATGGCAGAAGCGGCAATGAAGCTTAGTACTTAATCATCGATGGCCCAACACTTAGAGTTCTCCCTGTATGAAAAGACGAGTTTTGAATTTTTACCGCCACAACGGGTACTTCGTGGGAGGAATAATTTTTGTCATCCTCTCATTTTTTATGGGCTTCTGGGGAAATTTGAGCATTAAAGGTAATACCAGGGAAGGTGTGATTTGATTGACCAGAACATTCAGGTTCCGGTGACATTATTATAACGGTTTGAATATGGAAAATTGAAAGCTACCTTTTGCATCAAAACCTACATGATGAACAGCTACTCCAATAACTTTACGAACACCGTCTATATCAAAAACGCAAGATTAGTTTGGCTACTTTTATATTTTAGCTGCCTTTAGGTAATTAATGTAAATTAATTATAAACATAATAGTTTATCTTTAAAAAAATGGTTTATTTTTAGTTGATAATAAGACATTTCAGAATAATCACCTCCTTTACTATTTATCATTGAGTATTTTACTTTCGGATGAGCTTAATGAATAAAGTCTTTATTTAAAGAAAAAACAAATTATGTAAAGTTTTGTATGTAAGAATTAAAAAGATTGACGACTCTGCAATTATTATAAAATAATTAATCGCCATTAAGGATGATGGTCATTAATTTATGATGATTCCATTCTGCTTTTATTTTTCTGACGTTTTGTCAATTTTATAATGTCTCGAGGAGTTGTAAACGTGAGTCAACGTAAGATAAATATTAACTATATAGTGCCGTTAGCATTATCTTGCACGGTAGGCCAACTTTTGCTCGCTGGTCAGGCTGTAGCGAAAGACTACAACCTTTCCTTTGAAAATGAGGTGAAAAATCAGCAAGGTATAGTTATCAAAGATAATCCTCTGGAGAGTAAAGATTATAATATTAACGTTACTGTTAATAACCCTGTTATTGCCGAAAATAATGGCCTTGAAGTGTATATTGGTGACCTGAGGGCTGGAGAAATCGGCGGGAATTATAATATTGGTGATTATGCCGTCTCGATTAAAGGAGAAACAGAACAAAATCACCAGAGTGGTTTGGCTTTTTTTGGTTTAGCCGCAACTGGTGCTGACACGAAGGTCACCGTTGATAATTTCAAACTTGAGAACGAGTTTACGGTTAAATCTAAGTATAATCATAACAACACCGCACTCTATGCGACTGATGGGGCTAACATAGCTATAAACGGCGACCTTTATATTCGTTCCAGTGTCGATCATACAGAAAGCGGAGAAAAGGCAACATTAGCCAATAATGGTATTTATGCAAATGGAAAGGATACTTCTATAACGGTAAACGGCGGAAAAGTTTATATTAATACTTATGCCAGTAATTTTCAGGAACGTATGGATAACAATAGTGGCTATCCTGAAGGTTCTTCAAAAAGCGATGCAATCAGTGCGAAACGAGGCGGTAGCGTTAATATTAACCAGACAGGTAATCACCAAGTAAATATTCTGGGGAATATCGATTTTGGTGACAAATTGTACGACAACACCAGCCAAATTAACGTTGTCCTCAATGGTACTAACTCCTACTGGCATGGTCATGAGGTCAATTATCGTGACCCTACTTCTGGGAAATGGACCGGCGATCTAAATGCTGTATTCATGAATGGTGCACACTGGATCCCGGATGGAAAAGACGCCGAGATCAGTGCTATTACGCTAAAAAATGGCGGTACTGTGAACCTGCATGGCTATAATTTGCATACCAATCAAAGTATTAACGAAACCGTCAAGATCCATGATTTGCGTGGCAATGATGGTATTTTCCTGATGGATGTCAATACCAGCAAAACTGACGGACAGCGCCGTAATGGCAGCGATTTTATCGCAGTTGTTAATAGCAGTACGGGGGGAACTCACGCCATTGAAGCATTAAATGTTGATAAGCTGGCAGATCTTAAAGAAGATATTTGGGTCGCTGATGCGGCAAACAATGTTAACTTCGTTGCTTACGATAAAATCGATATCACCAATGAGTACGTTTACGACTATAAACCGCTGCTTCGTTCAGATATCCGGGAAGGCGACCCGGATAGTCAATACGGCACGAACTGGTATATTACAGGCATTTCCACGAAAGCCAGTGCGGGAAGTAATACCGCAATTGCGAACGCCAGCATAAACTATACTGCCGCTACCGCGCGTCTTGAAATTGATAATTTGAATAAACGCCTGGGTGAACTACGCAATAACCAACAGGAGAATGGGCTGTGGCTCCGCTATAAAGGCGGTGAAATAGAAAGCCGAAATGGAAGTTACTTTAAAAATCAATATAACTTCTGGCAGCTTGGTTACGATAATAAAGAGGAGGATGAAAACTCCATCTTCACCCGCGGTATTGCTGCACATTATATGAAAGGTAAAGCCGATTTTGACTACGGCTCAGGTGATAATAAAAGCTTCGGTGGTTCACTGTATACTGCATGGAGCCGACCAGAGAAACAAGACTATGTTGATCTGGTTTTAAAATATAGCCATCACGACAGTGACTTTGATTATCGTAATGTCTATGGCTATGGCGGAACAGGTGATTCCAGCACCTGGTCTATCAGTGCCAGCGTCGAATATGGCCGCGAGTTCACCATTGCGAAAACGTCGTTTATTGAGCCTCAAGCTCAGCTTATTTACACCTATCTTGATGATGCAAAATATACGACCAGTAGTGGTTTAAAGGTTGACCAGAAAAATATCGACAGCGTCATTGGCCGCGCAGGGTTCAGAATGGGGCATCGTTTTGATGAACAGCCCAATAGCGATATTTATCTGAAAGTGGATTTGCTCCATGAATTTGCCGGCGATCGCGATATTTCTGTGCGTGGTAAAGATGCAACGCTGAACGTCAGCGAAGGTGGTGACGATACCTGGGTCAACTACGGTATCGGAGCTAATATCCAGCTGACGCAGAACAACAATTCGCGACTGTATGTTGATCTGGAAAAATCAGCAGGCGGAAATTTTGATACCAACTGGCAAGTCAACGCAGGTTTTCGCGTTGAGTGGTAATTAACGCAGTGGCCTGTTAAGGCGTATCAAGTAGGTGGCGGGATTATTCCCGCCATCCTCTCACATCGCTGCACATGCGTTAGCTCAAGCAATTCCCGGTATAGCGATTCTGGAAGGTGATGAACGAGGCGGTAAGAAATAACGACTACTTCGCATCAGCGGAGTTGTTTCGTGGAGAAATTCGGCGATTTTTTTGGTGAAATATTTCTGGTAATTGCGGGTTGCTGACATATCGAATTAATTTCAACTTCCAGTTGCTGTGAAATGTATCTTCAGTTAATCATGTATAAATCTGATATATTCAACACAGTCTTGATTAGAGGAAAGAACTTTGGGCAATCAATCTATTACGGTATAGGCAACCACCGTTTAGGCCGTCGCATATTGTGGCTCCGGGCTAATGTCATTCAATAGTTGTGAAACAATCCCTGCATTCATCAGCATCGGTTGTAATGTGTTGATGCCTAATTTCCCCAACGCACTGCGTTTGTGATAGCTAACGGTTTTGTTGCTTAGCGCCAGGTGACTGGCAATATCATTGTTCGATTTGCCTTGCAGTAACAGGGCCAAAACGGTTCTCTCTCGCTTCGATAATATACAGGGGCGTTTTTTACTGAGTGCTGGCGGGTTTGAAAATACCCGGTTTAATTGAGCAACAAATTGGCTCAGAGGCGCATTTTGGGCAATGACGGCGTAAACCTGCTCTACCCCATAGAAATATTGTTTTAGCAGATAGACACAAAATTCATCGGCAATGACAATGACACGACAGTTTGGGCGGTGTATACGCAACCAATCAACCACCAGACTAAGACTATCGCCAGAGGTATAATCCTCACCGCGTAGATTTAAGATAGCCAAATGTACTGCCGGAAACTTGACCAAATTATCATAACAATCAGTCAGGGAGCTGATACTGGCGGCTATCTTGACTGATTCACTCATTAATAGTTTTTTTAAAATACGTTCCAGAGTGAAACGAGTATAAAAACAAGGGTGTTGAATGATTGCAAGCTTCTCTTCCATAGCGCTTATTTCCTTTTAGACACTTAGGTTAAATTTTATTTATCTAAATCTTCTTAATTTTTTTAAAAATACATTTATAAAAAACATGGCAACCATTGCGGAGATAAGTGATAACCATAATGAGAGCGAAATTAACGAGTCATACGTCTCTTCAGAGACAATGGCACCGAGATAAATTGAGTATATGTAGTTCATAAAGTCTGGAAATGTCTCAACAATAACCAGACTGAAAAGACAGAACAGCCAGATAAACCAGAAGAGATAGAGTGAATATGATGTCAATTTATTCATAGGGTTATAACCATATCGCCATTAATCTTGTAGGAAAACCTTTAGGACGGTCATGCGGTTACTGACATATCTAGCTGCGGGAAGCAGCAATATCCCGATATAACGGCATCAATTGCACCGTCAAGATTAATAACATCATCCTTTTTATATACGTATCCACTAACCCCGATTCCGAGACATTTTTTTAGGTAATACATTGAGGTTAAAGAGGTGTAAATAAGCACTCTTGACTCAGGCGACATCAGCATCAACTTTTGAATAAGATTAAGTTGAATATTTTTATATCCGACAAAATCTATAACAATGATGCTCGGTTTATAAACGCTGGCCATCTTAAGCGATTCTAACTCTTCGCCTGTCTCATAAACTTTCCCTCCTTTGCATTCTATAAGCCCCCTCACCACATGTCTTATTAAAGGATGTTGATCAATAATTAATGCTGATATTTTTCCAGTCATAATCGCCTCATTTGCAGAGTTAATGACATCAGTAATTTCGGCAACATTATTAGTGGCAATAATGTTGCCGAATATATTTGTTATGCTTAATTCAGTGTATATCCTCCCGACAGAGCACAATCTACTGAAAGTGATGTTTCAGCCGTGGTTGAAGGGGTTGAAACATATAATCCATAATAAATAGGATCCGTATTGTATGTCTCAACTATGTCATCATAACCAGGAACAATAATAGCTCGAGAGAATGTATATCCTGGCACTGTTGCTGGGGTGTCATTTATATAAGCACCACAGGTCACTTCAGTATTACTGCCCGTAGCAGTGACTACACTGGGTGTGATATTAAAGTTCAATGTTTTACTTTTAGTTGTTGGTAACCAATTAACACAGTTAATAGATAAATTAATAGCACCAATATTCTCTGACTTGCGAGTTTCATTACTATTATGCAAATAGATATGGTCACCACTCAGGATATTCTCAATATTGGTAGAACCTGTAGCGCTCGCGTCACAAGCAACATCAAGATTTTGCTGAACAAGATCGATCGTACTACTGGTATAATTCTCTGGAGTGGCTGTTGTGCAAGAACTGCCACTGCTACATACACTCCCTAAACCTTGGGTTGTTATCCGAAATTTTCCTGAACTTCCTGCCAATGAAGTGATATTGGATCGTAGAATAGAAACATGCTGATCAACTGCGACACCATGTGCAATAGCAACTTTTACGGCATCATAATGTGTGGCAGCATCTAGTAACTCATTATCGAATGAACCATTCCCTCGCAGATCAATATCTAATGTTTGAATCGGAGGGGTAATTAAACCACCCCCTGAATTTAGCATGCTAAAGGTATATCTTAGCAAACAAGAGTTTAGTGATACTGTATTTGAGGCTCTTTTACACTTATTAGTGTGGGACATATGCGAGTTTTGATCACCCGCAGTTGGCGGGTTATTTGTCCCATCCCAATAAGTATGAACCAAATCAAAAGAAAGTTCATTTAAACTGGTTTGTGGGTTTTTAACTTCATAATGGCCCAGCACTGTGTTGGGTAATATTAAAAAAGCGGAAGAAAATAAAAAACAATTTAATAGTTTCATAGTAAATATCCACAAAAAAGTTACTGCAGAGCAGGTTTCAATTTAAATACTGAACACACCTACTTTTTAAGTATCGAATGATGCGAAGAGGGTATTAACTACACGGGCTATACCCTCTTCATCAACGTTTCTCTATTTAATTATCGCCTTACATTGTTAAAACGAATTTCACACTGAATGGCACCGGAATAAACGTCAGAATATCTGTATCACTGGTGCCATTGATGGTTGCCGTCACGGTGCTATCCCCTGGGTTGGCACTAACGACCGTCATAATAACTTCACCATTACTATCTGTTGTTCCATTGGCAGCCATCGTTGCGCTGTTAGTCGCATTGAAGCTAACCAATTGACTCGCCACTGCATTACCAAATGCATCGATGACTTTGGCTTTGACACTGTTTTGTGCCGTGCCGTCTGCCGGCATATTACCGATTACCGCAGCCAGACTGACACTTGCGGTGCTGGCATCAGGAATAAAGGTGGTATCTACCGTCCTGCTATTACCATTGACAGTGGCCGTCACTTTGGTCACTCCCGATTTGGTATTAGTTAAGGTCAAGGTTACCGAGCCATCTGCACCAGTAGTGCCGCTGGCCGCGATCAAGCCACTATTATCAGCGACAAAATTCACCAGCAGATTCGGCACCAAGTTGCCTTCAGCATCGGTCACGATCGCTTTCACCGAGTTGGTCGCCACACCGTTAGCCAGTGCACCATCCACTTCAATACTCAGTGCCCCACTGACAATGGTCGCCGTGCCGCTGTTAGGAATAAAGCTCACATCCACACTTTGACTGTTACCATTGACGTTGGCGGTCACCTTAGTCACACCCGACTTAGTGTTGGTCAAGGTTAAGGTAACCGAACCATCTGCACCGGTAGTGCCGCTGGCCGCGATCACTCCACTATTATCAGCGACAAAATTCACCAGCAGATTCGGTATCAGGTTCCCTTCAGCATCGGTCACTATTGCTTTCACCGAGTTGGTCGCCACACCGTTAGCCAGTGCACCATCCACTTCAATACTCAGTGCCCCACTGACAATGGTCGCCGTGCCGCTGTTAGGAATAAAGTTCACATCGACACTTTGGCTATTGCCATTGACGCTGGTCGTCACCTTAGTCACACCGGATTTGGTGTTGGTTAAGGTTAAGGTAACCGAACCATCTGCGCCGGTGGTGCCGCTGGCCGCGATCACTCCACTGTTATCAGCACTGAAATTCACCAGCAGATTCGGTATCAGGTTCCCTTCAGCATCGGTCACTATTGCTTTCACCGAGTTGGTCGCCACACCGTTCGCCAATGCGCCGTCGGTCTCGATACTCAGTGCCCCACTGACAATGATCGCCGTGCCACTGTTAGGAATAAAGTTCACATCCACACTTTGGCTATTGCCATTGATGCTGGCGGTCACCTTAGTTACACCCGATTTGATGTTGGTTAAGGTTAAGGTAACCGAACCATCGGCACCGGTAGTGCCGCTGGCGGCGATCACGCCACTATTATCTGCACTGAAATTCACTAACAGATTCGGTATCCGGTTCCCTTCAGCATCGGTCACGATCGCTTTCACCGAGTTGGTCGCCACACCGTTAGCCAATGCGCCATCGGTCTCGATACTCAGTGCCCCACTGACAATGGTCGCCGTGCCGCTGTTAGGAATAAAGGTCACATCGACACTTTGACTATTGCCATTGACGCTGGCGCTCACCTTAGTTACACCGGATTTGGTGTTGGTTAAGGTTAAGGTAACCGAGCCATCGGTACCGGTAGTGCCGCTGGCGGCGATCACGCCACTATTATCAGCGACAAAATTCACTAGCTGATTGGGTATCAGGTTGCCTTCGGCATCGGTCACTATTGCTTTCACCGAGTTGGTCGCCACACCGTTCGCCAATGCGCCATTGGTTTCGATACTCAATGCACCACTGACAATGGTCGCTGTACCACTGTTAGGAATAAAGTTCACATCCACACTTTGGCTATTACCATTGACCGTTGCAGTTACCTTAGTCACACCCGATTTAGTGTTGGTTAAGGTCAAGGTAACCGAGCCATCGGCACCGGTCGTACCACTGGCGGCGATCACCCCACTGTTATCTGCACTGAAATTCACCAGCAGATTCGGCACCAAGTTCCCTTCGGCATCGGTCACGATCGCTTTCACGCGATTAGTGGCGATACCATTTGCCAGTGCGCCATCAACTTCAATACTCAATGCCCCACTGACAATCGTTGCCGTGCCGCTGTTAGGAATAAAGCTCACATCCACACTTTGGCTATTGCCATTGACGGTGGCAGTAACGTGGCTGACCCCGGCAATGGTGCTGGTCAGAGGCAGAGTCACTGACCCATCAGTTCCCGTCGTGCCACTGGTGGCAATATTAGCCCCATTGCTCGCCACAAAACTGACGGCAAGATTAGGGATCGGGTTGCCACTGGCATCGGTCACCACCGCTTTTACCGAGTTGGTCGCCACTCCATTAGCCAGCGCACCATCAGTTACAATAGTGAATGCACCGCTCACAATGGTTGCCGTGCCGCTATCTGGCACAAAATTCACGTTCACACTTTGGCTGTGACCATTCACCGTGGCGGTGACATGCACCACACCTGCAGTGGTGTTTGTTAGCGGCAGAGTCACTGAGCCATCCGGCCCTGTGGTACCACTGCCAGCCATCGCCGCACCGTTATCTGCCAGGAATGTCACTACCTGATTAGGTATGAGGTTGCCGGTAGCATCGGTGACTATCGCCTTAACTTCGTTGCTGGCGATACCATTTGCCAGCGCATTATCTATGGTGATGGTCAGTGCGCCGTTGACGATGGTGGCTGTCCCGCTATCGGGGATAAAGGTGACATCTACCGCCCGGCTAACGCCATTAACCGAAGCAGTGACTCGCGTCACACCTGCGGTCGTATTGGTCAGCGATTGCGTGATAGAACCATCAGCCCCGGTCGTCCCATTAGCGGCAATATGGGCCCCATTGCTCGCCACAAAGCTAACGGCAAGATTAGGAATCGGGTTGCCACTGGCATCGGTCACCACCACTTTCACCCGATTACTGACACTGCCATTCGCGAGTGCGTTATCGGTAAGCACGCTAAGTGCTCCGTCAACAATGGTCGCCGTACCACTGTCTGGGATAAAGTTAACCGCGACACTTTGGCTCGAACTATTTAACGTAGCTGTGATGTTGGTTACGCCCGTTGCGGTGTTCACCGCCGTGACAATGATCGCCCCGTTGGTGTCGGTAATGCCGCTGGATAATGAGAGTGTAGCGCCGTTATCCGCAACGAAACTGACCAGTTGGTTAGGAACAGGATTACCATTAGCATCGGTTACTCTGACCTGAACACTGTCAGTGGCAAGACCATTTGCCAGCGCATTGTTGCTTAGCACCGTGAGATTTTCGCCAAGAATAGTTGCCGTGCTTTCATCCGCCATAAACATCACTGCGGCTTGCGCTCTGTTGCCATTATCTAACACGGCATGAACCTGCCCAGCGCCCGCCAGGGTACTTTTAACCGAAACCGTTGCCCGCCCCATGTTATCTGTTACAGCTGATGGCGTGACAATGTCACCAATGGTGGCATTAAAGGCAATATTCATCCCGGCCATTGGCGTATTTGCCCCATTAGCAGTATCAACCACAGAGGCCCGATAAGTGACTAATGCGCTGCCATCCGCCGTGGCGGAGGTGCTTGAACCCACGACATTAAGTGCAATCTGATGTGGTGATTCCTGCACAATAATTTGAGTGGTTGCCGTGTTAGATTTATTACCACGAATGTCGTAGGCAACAGCACTGACTTGATAACTATTGATATTTTGCAGGTGTTGGTAGGCTGGGAGTGTGATTGAAGCGGATTCCATCGCCAGTGGCGTCAAGGCGCCACCGGTAGTAATCAATATCGGAGCACTCCATTCAACCCGAGCGGCACCATATTTAGAGGCCACGCTCCCGGTTAAGGTGACATTTTCCAGCGCATGGGCTGAAATCGTTTCCGGCAGCGTTAAATTGATCAGGTTCTGCTTTTCATACTGCATGACAATATTGTAATTACGATCAACCAAATCATAACGGCTGCCCGCAAGGCTACGCATCAAAGCAACTGTGTCTTTATTGATTTGATCAATCCAAGGCACACCGAAGCGGTAATTAAAGTTCAAACCAACCTGCAGTTCATTTGAGGTGTTTTGGCCTTTCTTATGAGCAACATCGACGGTAACTAGCGGGATTGGCGTGTAATTTACACCCAAGGTCACGGCTGATGGTGAGTCGCCTAAATCATCCGGGCTAGTGCTGCCGCTATTGAGCGCGACACCTTTGCCGAAGTATTTCTCATACATTAATGAGCCGCCCAGTTGGGGATAGGCTGGCAGATAGGCCGCGGCCCTGACATCAAAGCCATTTGCCGGGCGCTCGTTATAATCTTCCATATTAGACAGCACCGATTGGTGCCAGTCAGTTAAGCGAAAATAGCCATTGGCGGAGAACTTAAGATTATCAGTCCAGGCTTCAGCCCCGACCCCTACCCGGCTATTTTTGCCCGTCAGGTCATAATCATAAAAGCTGTTGACACCCAACATCCAGTTTTCGGTAAATTGACGAACCCCGATGCCAGCATTATTTGTCGTCCGGTAGCCATCGTAACGCACACCTAATTGACCAAATAACAGGTTGTCTTGTGATTCAACCAGCGGCAGTAAAATATCTGCATTGCCAGTGCCGGAGGAATTAAGTTGCACTCTGGCATGACCAAATTGACTGAGCCAATCAGAGGCCGCTTGCGCCGCCAAGCCAGAGGATACGCCTCTCACCGCACTTTCTGCCGCTCGCGCTGAATTCTCGCTGCCCATCACGCCCCAGAATTGGGTGGCGGTGCTGGCAACGTTATCTTCGGTAAGATTAAATTTATTCGCGCTCGTGCTCTCGGCTTGCGATAAATCTTCGGAGCCTAAATTAGGTAACGTACTGCCCTGCGGCACATTAGATGGAGCTTCATTCCCTATGAAAGGATTCGCTGGTTGATATTGGTAAGGAACAGCGGGTTTTTCAAGATGATTATTGGGCTGTTCAGAATAAGTGTTAGGTGCCACCGCCATGGGCTCAACCAGTATTTCGGAGGACCGCATCTTCGCCATTATCTCGTCTAATTCATCTGCACGTGCAGATAGCGATATTAGCGGTGTGAAAGCTATAGTTATGGGCAGCAGTAGTTGCATTAATAAGGTATTAATTGCAACTACTCGCATAAGTGATTTATTTGAATGGAAACCGTTCATAGTGAATTCAAAGTTCCGATTTTGAATGGCGATATCCGTTACCGCATAGATACAAGCCGTTTTATTATTGACAGACATAGATATAATCATCATTGATTAATATTAATGATGTTATTCTGTGTCTCACCCAATAAACTCAATTTTATTGATTTTGCAATAATGTAGATTACGAAAAGAAATGAGCAATTTAGCGAACTAAACTGCTCTAATCCTAATGGCTATATTAGAAATATTTCATTGTCATAAAATACAATATCTATCCCAACCAGAAGATGAGAATGATAATCATATAAAATGCAAAGCATAAACACACGGATTGTTATAATTACTGCATATAGCAAATGTCACTGTGTCTTATTGAATAAAAGGCTAGATCCGTGAAAGATAATTCACTTTGTTTTGTACTTCGTTGAACGCAGTATTTCTAACTCTGGCACACACCATTTTAAGTTTTGAATCCAGTTCCAGAGAAATGAGCTGCTTAGGATCATTATCCAAGATATTTCTATTCTGTTCCAAGAATGCGTACATATCATTGATTTGGTCAAACTGCCCTCTAAATACCCCAAACTCATTGGTATTCAGTTTTTTGACCATGGAGAAATTATTGACGCACTGATCGTTGGTACTCTTCTTAATAATGGCTGCGGTCTGCTTCTCGGAGTCAACCTTTGCTTGCGTGCTGCACCCTCCCAATACTGCACTTGCCATCAAAATCACTATCGCCACTGCTTTCATAAAATACCCTCATTAATCCTTTATAAGTACTCAACCTTCCATTGGATATGCCGACCCTGGTACCAATATCATTTCCACCAAATATCTGTGTAGTGATATCAGTCGCATTTGTTCAATAGAATGCAATCCAACAGATGTAGCAGGGACACTCTACATCGCGATCTTTTGTGCTGTCAAATGACCTTAAGTTAGATCTAAACGCTATCTTATCTCATTAGTCCAGTTTAATGTTCTGACTGATAATCTTGAAATGGATGTAAAGATCGTATTTTATATGATTGATAGTTTTATATTTCAAATTATTTATACAAAACAGTTGATCAACCCAATTAAATTTAAGGCAAAAAAAACATAAAATTAATCAAAATTGTTGACACAGTGCATAAAAATGAAATGTCAATTATTACTCGCTGTAAGAAATAAAACATTCCGTCAGCAAATTAATAACAATATATATCCAGGAGGGGATTGTTTAATATATCTTGTGGATTTAAAAGATTAAGAATTATCTTGGTTATTCAAAAACAAAATTGAGAATAGAAATATCCATTTTTCATAAAAAAAGCTTACCAATCATTGGGGCATCAGTAATACCTTAAGTATCCCGTTAATTTCTTTGACGCCTAGCTTATTATATACATTACGTCTATGTGCACTCACTGTCTTATTTTTCATATCAAGCTCACTTGCTATATAACTATTACTTAAATCTAATAATATATATTCAAGAATTTCATTCTCTCTTTGAGTTAATTGTGACTTTATTTTTATTGAAAATGTTATTCTGTCAAATTTCTTAGGGAGGATTCGTGAAGATAATAACCTAATTATCATGGTTTCTATCTTATCTATGGTCGTTAATCTGAATCACCTCAATGCCATTCAGCGCTTTAACCCCCAGACCACCGACGTTGTCGACACTCACATTATTCTATTTTAGGGTTTAAACTCTAGAATAAAAGATCGTCAAATTAAAATGATATCAAATAAGGTATATTTACAATTAAATTCTCATTGGATGTGTCTTAAAAATATTGGTGCATAAAAAGTATTAAATAGGTAAATAAATAACAAGTTAATTATTGTTGAGAATTTAGTTTAGCGCCCACAAAAATATACTTAAATGTCAGAAATAACGAGTGATTACTCTAGGAATGATACAAAAAATACTGAAAAATGGATAAGCAGATGAGTAATATATTTATGCAGAATAACTTACTGTAATAGCGCGTCATTAATTGGCGGTGGAATTGGCTATATTAACCCTATGCTCTGCGAGAATAGCGCCATGATAGCGGCAATTTGATTGGGTCTGGGTGGGAGGTTGGTGAACGGGTTGGATACGGGCATTTCACAAAGGAATTGATACCGTATCCAACATAGGCTGTATCCAATAACGGCGAATATCTAAAACAAACCTAGCGGAATGGCGTGACGTCCCCCGCTCCTTCACGGATAACTTCAGGTGAAGAATCCGTCAAATCAATAACAGTAGTCGGCTGTTGGCCCAATGAGCCGCCGTGGATGATTAAATCCACTTGTTTGCCCAAGTGTTCTTTGATCTCTTCAGGATCAGATTCTGCAAAATCATTACCCGGTAGCATCAACGTGGTCGACATTAATGGCTCACCCAATACATCCAGCAGCGCCAGCGCGATAGGATTAGACGGCACACGCAAACCAATAGTCTTACGTTTGTCATTCATCAAACGCCGAGGTACTTCTTTGGTCGCTTTTAAGATAAAGGTGTAATTGCCGGGGGTATTATTTTTGATCAAGCGAAAGGCCGTGTTATCCACATAGGCATAGGTAGATAACTCTGACAAATCACGGCACATCAACGTGAAATTATGATTACCATCCAACTGGCGAATACGACAGATACGCTCCATTGCCGATTTGTCTTCTAAGCGGCAGCCAAGGGCATAACCGGAATCTGTCGGATAAACAATCACCCCACCTTTGCGCAAAAAATCAACACTCTGATTGATTAATCTTGGCTGCGGATTTTCCGGGTGAATATAAAAAAATTGACTCATGACTCTACCTCATCATTCAACATTCGAGTTGGCTGGCTCTATAGGCCAATCACGCCATACCGGCTCCACCCCAGCAGGTAGCCACAATTTGCGGCCTAGCTCAATCCAGGAACAAGGTTGATGGAAATCAGACCCCTGGGATGCAAGTAAATTATAGTCGCGTGCATATTGGGCAAGTTGTGCTCGCTCATGTGGAGCTTGCTGGCATTGAGCGACTTCCATGGCATCTCCGCCAAACTCGGCAAAATGTGCCAATAACCGTTTCAGCCATTTGGCGGTTAAATCATAGCGGCCGGGATGCGCCAGCACCGCTTGCCCACCAGATTGCTTAATTGCATCAATAGCTTGTTCTATTGTACACCATTGCGCGGGAACATAACCGGTCTTGCCTTTGGCTAAATATTTTTTAAAAACCTGCCCGACATTACTGGCTAGCCCAAGCTCCACCAAATAGCGGGCAAAATGCCCACGGGTCACCTGTCCGCCACTCGCCAACCGATTAGCGCCTTCCCAGGCATCAGGAATGCGTGCTTTTGCCAGACGAGCGCTGATCTCTTGCGCACGCACATAGCGATGGTTGGATTGTTCACTCAGCAGTGTGCAAATACTGTCATGGTGGATATCAATACCGAGTCCCACGATATGGATTTCATGATTTTCCCATAAAGTAGAAATTTCAACGCCGGGGATAAGCCGTAATGCCAGTTGCTGTTGTGCAATAGTGGCTGCCGCTTCTGCTAATCCCGCCGTCGTATCGTGATCGGTAATGGCCAAAACGCCCACCCGCATTTGCGCCGCCCTCATCACTAGCGCCGCAGGCGTCAAGCAGCCGTCAGATGCCGTGGTATGGCTATGCAAATCATAGAGTGTAAATGCCGTTGAACCGGCTGCGGTATCAGGTAAATCAGCCGAGCCAAGCAAGATGGCGTTATCAGACAAAACGGGTTTATTTATCAAAACGGTCTTATTAACCAAAACAAAAATCCAGAAAAAACGTGGTTGAGTATGATACTCGTTAATAAGCTTTTTACGCACCTTAATTGAAGTCCGTACTCGCCAGCCACACCAAGTTCATTAAAAAAACAATCATTCAAGAGCTTGACATTCATCTCGCGAACCAGTTAACTAGTACACAAGTTCACGAGGTACCAAAATGGTGATCGGAACAGTGAGTCGCATAACTGTGTTCCCCAAAGATATTGGAGTTGCAGGTAGGCATCATCCCGATGAGCTTACATCAGTAATGAGTGAACGCAGCTAACGCCCCAGCGGCTTCAAGAGCCAAGGGGATAAAATGAAAGCAATCCTAGAGAGCAATGACTGAAATGAAAACTACCCTGATCTCCTTACTGCGTTGGTGGCACATCTCCCTCACTCGGGCGATGTAATCACGCATATCAGTCATCAGACAGTGCAGATTGCTTCAGCCCGCTAATAGCGGGCTTTTTTATGGACAGATTTCGGCGTAATTACTTTTTCAGGATCAACAAATAATGATGCAAACTTCGCGCCCCACTTTACAGCTACTCACCGCCACGGCGTGTTACCGCGATGACCCAACTGCACTGTTTCATCAACTTTGCGGCGCACGCCCTGCCACTTTGCTGCTCGAATCAGCAGAGGTGACCAGCAAACAGAACCTGAAAAGTCTGCTCATTATCGATAGCGCACTGCGGATCACCGCATTGGGACAGAAAGTGACCATTGAAGCGCTCACTCGCAATGGCGCGTCTTTATTAGCCTTGTTAGACAGTGCGTTACCGGCTGAAGTTGATATTCAAGTGCGCCCTAATGGTCGTGAATTAACTTTCCCGGTCATTACTGCGGTACAAGATGAAGACTCTCGCCTACAGGCGTTGTCGGTTTTTGATGCTCTGCGCCTGCTATTAAAACTGGTTGATTCCCCAGTCGCCGAGCGCGAAGCCATGTTCCTGGGCGGCCTGTTTGCCTACGATTTAGTCGCCGGTTTTGAAAACTTACCGCCACTGCGCCATGAAAACCGTTGCCCGGATTTCTGCTTCTATCTAGCCGAAACCTTGTTAGTGTTGGATCATCAAAATCGCACCACTCGATTACAAGCCAGTCTGTTCACCCCAGATCTCGCCGAGCATCTGCGTCTGAGTAACCGTTTAGAGCAAATTAGTCATCAGTTACAGCAAGCACCACAGCCGATTCCTGCCAAAGCAGTACCCGAGATGACGTTACAGTGTAACCAATCAGATGCAGAGTATGGCGCGGTAGTCAGTCAGTTGCAACACGCCATTCGTGAGGGTGAAATTTTCCAGGTGGTACCGTCACGCCGCTTCTCTCTAGCTTGCCCATCCCCACTAGCGGCTTACCAAACCCTGAAAGACCATAATCCCAGCCCTTATATGTTCTTTATGCAGGATAACGAATTCGCGCTGTTTGGTGCATCACCTGAAAGCGCACTGAAATACGATGCCACTAACCGCCAAATTGAGATTTACCCCATTGCCGGTACTCGCCCACGTGGCCGCCGTGCCAATGGCGAGTTGGACCGCGATTTAGACAGTCGTATTGAGCTGGAAATGCGTACTGACCATAAAGAGCTTGCTGAGCACTTGATGCTGGTGGATTTAGCCCGTAACGATCTGGCGCGCATTTGTGAGCCCGGTAGCCGTTATGTCGCCGACCTCACTAAAGTTGATCGCTACTCTTTTGTTATGCATCTGGTTTCTCGCGTAGTGGGAACGCTGCGCCAAGACTTGGACGTGCTACATGCTTACCAAGCCTGCATGAATATGGGGACATTGAGCGGCGCGCCAAAAGTTCGGGCCATGCAATTGATTGCTGGCAGCGAAGGTGCGCGACGTGGCAGTTACGGTGGTGCCGTCGGCTATTTTACTGCCCATGGTGACCTGGATACCTGCATTGTTATCCGCTCGGCTTATGTCGAAGACGGTATCGCTACCGTACAAGCCGGCGCCGGTGTTGTACTCGATTCCATTCCACAAGCGGAAGCTGATGAAACCCGCAATAAAGCGCGTGCTGTTCTGCGGGCGATTGCCACCGCACACCATGCCAGGGAGCTGTTCTAATGGCTGATATCTTGCTGCTCGATAATATCGATTCCTTTACTTATAACCTGGTGGATCAACTGCGTTCCAGTGGCCATCGCGTGGTGATTTATCGTAACCACATTGCTGCCGAGACCATTATTGAGTGCCTGCAACAACTCGAACAACCGGTGTTGATGTTGTCCCCTGGCCCCGGCACTCCGGCACAAGCAGGCTGTATGCCTGAATTACTGCAACGCTTACGCGGCCAACTACCGATTATTGGTATTTGCCTGGGTCATCAGGCCATTGTTGAAGCTTATGGCGGCCACGTAGGTCAAGCAGGTGAAATATTGCATGGCAAGGCTTCAGCCATTGAACATGATGGACAAGGGATGTTTGCCGG
Organism: Yersinia alsatica; assembly: GCF_902170305.1. Taxonomy (GTDB): domain Bacteria; phylum Pseudomonadota; class Gammaproteobacteria; order Enterobacterales; family Enterobacteriaceae; genus Yersinia; species Yersinia alsatica. The sequence goes on from NZ_CABHWW010000039.1 coordinate 120,347, forward strand.
TATGCCAAATCCATTGCCGGTTGCCCGCTACCACTCATTAGTCGGCAGCAATATCCCAACAGAATTAACCGTTAACGCCCGTTTTGGCGAGATGGTCATGGCGGTTCGTCATGATGCGCATCGGGTTTGTGGCTACCAATTCCACCCGGAATCGATTTTAACCACCCAAGGTGCCCGTTTGCTTGAGCAGACATTGGCCTGGGCGTTAGCGTAAATAAGGAACATAAAATGCAAAATTTACCCTCTAAAGACATGCTGCTGGCCAAAGACTTGTCATTAACCAAAGAGCAGCTATTAGAAAAACTGTTTCAGGCCGAGGTTATGACCCAGCAGGAAAGCCAGATGCTGTTTGCGGCTATCGTGCGTGGCGAACTGGAAGCCAGCCAACTGGCCGCAGCATTAATCAGCATGAAAGTGCGTGGTGAAACCCCGGCCGAGATTGCCGGTGCTGCTCAGGCTTTGTTGGCCGATGCACAACACTTCCCGCGCCCTGACTACTTGTTCGCGGATATCGTCGGTACCGGTGGTGACGGCACAAACAGCATTAATATTTCCACTGCCAGCGCCTTTGTTGCTGCCAGTTGTGGCGTGAAAGTCGCCAAACACGGTAACCGCAGTGTCTCCAGCCGCTCTGGTTCATCAGACCTGCTGGCCGCCTTTGGTATTCGTCTGGATATGCCGGCTGAGCAATCACGGCTGGCATTAGATGAGTTAGGTGTTTGCTTCCTGTTTGCGCCGCAGTATCACACAGGTTTTCGCCATGCCATGCCAGTGCGCCAACAGTTGAAAACCCGTACCTTGTTTAATGTACTGGGGCCACTGATTAACCCTGCCCGCCCACCACTGGCATTAATCGGTGTTTACAGCCCAGAATTGGTGTTGCCCATTGCACAAACACTGAAAGTGCTGGGTTATCAGCGCGCAGCCGTCGTGCATGGCGGCGGAATGGATGAAGTGGCTATTCATGCACCAACGCAGGTTGCAGAACTGAATAACGGCAGCATCGAAAGCTATGAATTATCGCCAGAAGATTTTGGTTTAAACCACTATCCACTGGGTTCGTTGCAAGGTGGCGCACCTGAAGAAAATCGTGACATTTTAGCAAGGTTGTTACAAGGTAAGGGTGAAGCGGCGCATGCCGCAGCCGTCGCGGCTAACGTAGCGTTATTACTGAAGTTGCACGGTCAAGAAAACCTGCGTCATAACGCACAACAAGCATTGGAAATGATTCACAGCGGTCAAGCTTTCTCACGAGTGACCGCTCTGGCAGCAAGAGGATAAATCATGCAGGAAACCGTACTTCACAAAATAGTGCGCGATAAGGAAATCTGGGTTGCCGCGCGGAAATTGCAACAGCCTCTGGCCAGCTTTCAACACGATATCACTCACAGCCAGCGCAACTTTTATCAAGCGCTGCAAGGCGATAAAACCGTTTTTATTCTGGAATGCAAAAAGGCGTCCCCATCCAAGGGGGTCATTCGTGACAATTTTAATCCGGCAGAAATTGCCGCTGTATATAAAAACTACGCCTCCGCTATCTCGGTATTAACTGACGAAAAATACTTCCAAGGCAGCTTTGATTTCTTACCGCAAGTCAGCGCGGTGGTGACTCAGCCCGTATTGTGCAAAGACTTTATTATCGATGCTTACCAGATTCAGCTGGCTCGTTTTTACCAGGCTGATGCTATTTTGCTGATGTTGTCAGTGCTGGACGATGATACCTACCGCCAGCTGGCTGCTGTCGCGCATAGCCTGAATATGGGAGTATTGACCGAAGCCAGCAATGCCGAAGAATTGGATCGTGCCATTACACTGGGCGCTAAAGTCGTGGGCATTAATAACCGTGATTTACGCGACTTGTCGATCGACCTTAATCGTACCCGTGAGCTGGCACCTCGTCTGCCTGCCGGCGTCACTGTTATCAGCGAGTCGGGGATTAATTATTACCGCCAGGTGCGCGAACTGAGCCATGTTGCCAACGGTTTCCTGATTGGCAGTGCGCTAATGTCTGAGACAGACCTTAATGCTGCCGTGCGCCGGGTCTTGCTGGGTGAGAATAAAGTCTGCGGACTGACCCGCGCCCAAGATGCCGCTGCTGCCTATCATGCCGGTGCAGTATATGGCGGGTTAATTTTTGTCAGTAGCTCACCACGTCATGTGGACATTGCACAAGCTCGCACGGTGATCAGTGGTGCGCCGCTGAAATACGTCGGCGTGTTCCGTGATGCTGAAATCAATACCGTCCAACAAACTGCCGAGCGCTTATCTCTGGCTGCCGTGCAATTACATGGGCATGAAGACCAGTCTTATATCAATCAGTTGCGTGAAATTTTGCCCGCTAACTGCCAAATTTGGAAGGCATTGAGTGTCGGTGACACCTTACCCGCGCGCAATTTACAGCATGTCGAACGTTATGTTTTGGATAATGGCAACGGCGGTACCGGCCAGCACTTTAACTGGGCACTTTTAGCCGGTCACTCGTTGGATAACGTCCTATTGGCAGGCGGATTGGGGGCCGAGAATTGTGACGCAGCAGCGCAACTGGGTGCTGCCGGTCTGGATATCAATTCCGCAGTAGAAAGTGCTCCCGGCATCAAAGACCCACAATTGATCGCCGCCGTATTCGAGACATTGCGCGCTTACTGATTTCTAAACACATTTGAGTTAACCCTCTACCCAATAGATTTCAAGATGCAGGAAGGCGGCAAGCAAGATAATCCCGATGAGCTTACAAAAGTCAGTGATTCGGGTTAGTCAGTACAGCCAACACACCTGCAGTTTGAAAGATCACGGGCATATAAAGGACAGAAAAATGACCACATTGAATCCTTATTTTGGCGAGTTCGGCGGCATGTATGTGCCCCAGATTCTGATGCCAGCATTGAAGCAACTGGAAGAGGCTTTCGTCAGTGCGCAACTGGACCCTGAGTTTCAGGCGGCATTTCAGGATTTGCTCAAGAACTATGCCGGGCGTCCGACAGCCCTAACTCTGTGTCAGAATCTGACCGCTGGGACCAAAACCAAGTTATATCTCAAGCGCGAAGATCTGCTGCACGGCGGCGCGCATAAGACCAACCAAGTGTTGGGCCAAGCTTTATTAGCCAAACGCATGGGTAAGACTGAAATTATTGCAGAAACCGGTGCCGGCCAGCATGGCGTGGCATCAGCATTAGCTTGCGCCCTACTGGGTTTGAAATGCCGCATTTATATGGGCGCGAAAGATATTGAACGTCAATCACCGAACGTGTTCCGTATGCGGCTGATGGGCGCAGAGGTTATCCCGGTACACAGTGGCTCATCAACCTTAAAAGATGCCTGTAATGAGGCGCTGCGTGACTGGTCTGGTAGCTACGAAACCGCACACTATATGCTGGGAACCGCCGCTGGCCCACATCCTTATCCAACCATTGTGCGCGAATTCCAGCGGATGATCGGCGAAGAGACTAAAGCGCAAATATTAGCCAGAGAAGGCCGTTTACCGGATGCGGTATTGGCATGTGTCGGTGGTGGCTCAAACGCAATTGGTATGTTTGCTGATTTTATCGATGAAGAAGGTGTTGGCTTAATTGGGGTAGAACCCGCCGGGCTGGGTATCGAAACCGGCCAGCATGGTGCTCCACTTAAACACGGTAAAGTGGGTATCTACTTCGGTATGAAATCGCCGATGATGCAAACCAGTGATGGTCAGATTGAAGAGTCTTACTCAATTTCTGCGGGGCTAGACTTCCCGTCTGTTGGGCCACAGCATGCTTACTTGAACAGCATTGGCCGCGCCGATTATGTTTCGGTCACTGATGATGAAGCTTTAGAAGCATTTAAAGCATTGTCATGTAAAGAAGGGATTATCCCGGCATTGGAGTCTTCCCATGCCTTGGCACATGCCCTGAAAATGATTAAAGCATCACCGGAAAAAGAACAGCTTCTGGTGGTTAATCTGTCCGGGCGTGGTGATAAAGATATTTTCACCGTCCACGATATCCTGAAAGCACGGGGAGAAATTTAATGGAGCGTTATCAGCAGCTTTTCAAACAGTTGGCCGCCAAAAATGAAGGTGCTTTTGTTCCTTTCGTGCAATTAGGCGACCCGTCACCGGCAATATCATTAGATATTATTGATACCTTAATTGCCGCAGGTGCAGATGCTTTGGAGTTGGGTATTCCCTTCTCTGATCCACTGGCGGATGGCCCAACCATTCAAAACGCGGCATTGCGGGCTTTTGCTGCAGGCGTGACGCCGGGTATCTGCTTTGAGATGCTGGCCGAGATCCGCAAAAAACATCCGACCATCCCTATTGGGCTGCTGATGTATGCAAATTTGGTATTCCACAACGGCATTGATACTTTCTATCAGCGCTGTGCCGAGGTGGGTGTCGACTCGGTTCTTATTGCTGACGTGCCATTTGAAGAGTCAGCCCCTTTCCGTGCGGCGGCATCCCGTTATGGCATTGCGCCAATCTTCATTTGTCCGCCCAATGCTGATGATGATTTATTGCGCGAGATCGCTTCTCATGGCCGTGGCTATACTTACTTGCTTTCGCGCGCGGGTGTAACCGGTGCAGAAAATCATGGTCATCTGCCGTTAAACCACTTGATTGATAAACTGCGTGAGTACCATGCAGCTCCGGCACTGCAAGGTTTCGGTATTTCCGAACCTGAGCAGGTGAAAGCCAGTTTAGCAGCGGGTGCCGCCGGGGCTATTTCTGGCTCCGCGATTGTAAAAATCATTGAAAATAATCTCTCGCAACCAGCCGAGATGTTGGCTCAGTTATCGCGTTTTGTGACGGAAATGAAAGCCGCTACTCGTCTCTAGTGTTACCCAGCGCCTGAGGGTTTACCCTTTCGGGCGCTATATTCTCTTCTTTTCAAGCTGTTCCACGCCACTTATCTGCCGTTTATTTGAATAAAATTCATTCATAACCAATACTAATTACTGCGTAATACATGCCCTATGTCATCAATAAACATGGAGAGTCATTTATGAAGATTTTCAAGACCTTTTCAGCTTTATGCATTGCAGTAATCATGGCGATGGCTGTCTCAGCCTGTGCACCCACCGCAAAGTCGGAAGGAACGGGGGGTTATCTGGATGACACCGTCGTCACCACTAAAGTGAAGTCAGCGCTGCTGGGTGAGAAGAATCTAAAATCGACTGAAATCAGTGTTGAGACTTTCAAAGGGCGGGTTCAGTTGAGTGGTTTTGTTAGCTCACGTCAGGATGCCAACCGCGCAGTACAGATCACCCGCACAGTACCAGGGGTGAAGTCTGTTAGTGATCAAATGCTTATCAGATAATTTAACGGTCGGAGGCGCATTGCTGCGCCTCCTTTGTGACCCCATCCTGCCATACCCAGCACGACAGGCTTACCCAAAGTTATTACTGTTACAGGTAGGCAGCCAGTGAGCGCAGCTAACACCCCTGCAATATCAAGCACGACGGGCTTGCCCTAAGTTATTGCCGTTACAGGTAGGCAGCCAGTGAGCGCATCCCGATGAGCTTACTCAAGTAAGTGATTCGGGTAAGTGAACGCAGCTAACACCCCTGTAGCGGTAAGAACGACGGGCAAGTTAGAAACGATAACCCGCGCCAAACATAAACACCCACGGATCAAGACGAGTATGAATACTCTGCTCTTCACCACCCGCTTTGAATTTGACGTCAGTTTCGATGTTCATCCACCAGACAGACATATTCAGCATCCAGTTCTCGCTGACCATATAATCCAGGCCGGCTTGCCCTGCTACACCCCATGAATCTTTAACATTTAAATCCGTCAAACCGGCGGAACTGCCGGTGTTATTGAACTTCTCATCAAAGAACGTGGTGTAGTTCAGACCGATCCCCAGATACGGGCGCAGTTTGTCTTGTTTGTCACGGAAATAATATTGCGCCATTAGGGTCGGTGGCAATTGCTTAACTTCAGCAATGTCCCCGGTCGGCCCAAGGCCAATTTTGTGGCGGAACGGCGTAGCCGCCAGCAATTCTACCCCGATATTATCAGTAATGAGATAGCTGAAGGTCAGGCCCAACTGAGTATTGTTATCTGCCTTGAAGGAACCATAACCTAGAACATCATCAGACCCGGCATTTGGTCTGACAGTCGCCGTCCCTGCCCGGAAAATATAATCGCCTGCTTGATGTGCGCTTACCGCAGTCGATGCCAGAGTTGCTACGGCTAACAATGCCAAAGTGACTTTTTTCATTATCCATTCCATTTGTAGGTATATTCGCGAACAGAATATACCTACAAATGAGTATTCATGATCCAATAGAGATCACACCTTTCGTAACAAATTGAATAAATCCTAAATTAAGTAAGGTTATTTAATTCCTTAATAACATTGAAATTGATCTGGATCATAAATGGGCACTTCACATTAAATCGTATTAATACGCATTGATGAAAAAGAGAACAGTGGTCATGCTGCTATGCTTGGATGTCGTATGTGTGAAATCGTGATCGGTTGGCTGTTTACTTTGTAAGGAGCAGTAGATTAAAGATGAGCGCTGAAATTAATCCCTGTGTGAACTGTGGTGCCTGCTGTGCCTATTTTCGGGTGTCATTCTATTGGGCTGAGGCCCAAGAAGGTGGCGGCACCGTTCCTAATGCCATGACTGAGCAAGTCACTCCCTTTATCAGCTGCATGTCTGGCACCAACAGCAAATCCCCCCGTTGTGCCGCCCTGCAAGGAGAGGTCGGTCAGTCTGTTTCCTGCTCAATCTATGGTGATCGACCGCCTCCTTGCCATGAATTTGAACGTTCAGGTGAAACAGGCGTGCGCAATCCACATTGTGATCGCGCCCGCGCCCACTATGGTTTGCCACCGTTACCTATTGATAACATCCAGATAATTAGATTAGAAGAAATCGGTCATTGGCCTATCACGGGATCCCATAGCGCCCCATAACAAGGTATAATCATTGGCTAAGCGCTATTTTTTCGATCCCAAGGAGCTTTCATGCCTATCACGGCTAACACTTTATACCGTGACAGTTTTAACTTTTTACGTAATCAGCTGCCGGCCATCCTGTTACTGGCTTTGCTGACTGCGTTCATTACCGTCATGCTGAATCAGGCATTTATCCCTGGTACAGAACAACTGAGTATTTTGAGTGCCTCAGAAAGTGATTTTGCGTCATCAGGGAATATCAGCATTCGGGATATGGTGGCGCAACTGACACCAGAGCAACAAATAGTGCTGCTCAAAGTCTCTGCCGCAGCAACCTTTTCCGCATTAGTGGGCAATGTGCTATTAGTCGGTGGGATGCTAACGCTGATGTCGATGGTATCAATGGGGCGTCGTGTTAGCGCATTGCAGGCCATTGGTATTTCTGTGCCTATTTTGCCTCGCTTACTGTTACTGATGTTTATTGGCACGTTGCTAATCCAGTTAGGATTAATGCTCTTCATCGTGCCCGGTATCGCCATTGCGGTGGCGCTTTCATTATCGCCGGTTATCGTGACCACTGAAAAAATAGGCGTTTTTGCCGCCATAAAGGCGAGTTCTAAACTGGCCTTTGCCAATGTGCGGTTAATTATCCCTGCCATGATGTTGTGGATAGCGGCTAAATTAGTGTTGCTGTATCTGGTCAATCACTTGACCGCATTGCCAGCACCTATTGCCAGTGTCATTTTAAGTGCACTGAGTAATCTGGTTTCTGCATTATTGCTGGTTTACCTGTTCCGCTTATATATGTTGCTGCGTCCAACCGATGCTAGCGCCTAAATATCGACTCAGATAGAACCATAAAAAGGGCCATTACGGCCCTTTTCTAGTTTTAAATCTTTTCTATTGACGTTCGATGATAACGAATGCCCATCAGTTAACTTCAGGCTCGCCACCCTCTACTGACTCTTGTTTTTCTGGTTCTTGCTTCTCGGCCACTCGCTGTTTACTTTGAATCAGCTTAAGGGCCAGATACAGATCGGGAACCAAGATCAAATCTTCATCATGGCTTTTTAGCCGATTAATTCGGAACCAGCGCGTCAACTCAGTCCGTCGTCCGGCTAATATCAGCTTAATATTGCGCTGTTTCAAATCACGTTTAAGTTCGTCAATGGCGGCCAGCACACTGATATCAGCATAGGTAAAGCTGGCAACAGCATCGATAACGACCCAATCCGCCGGATGCGGCGTGCTATCAACCAGATTCAAAATTCGCCGCTTGAAATAGGCCACATTGAAATAGGTCAATGGCGAATTAAAGCGATACATCATGACACCGGATACCGGCTTAATACCATTACCGCTACGCATTGAATGGATCATGCCGTCCGCGTTAACCCCCAATAACTGCTCAGTCGGGCGGAATACGGTACGCAGGAATTGTAATAACCCGAGTAACACGGCTAAGCCAATGCCGCTAATCACCCCGACTAACACCACGCTGATAAAGGTAAAAAGCGCCAGATAGAAAGCTTGAGTGTTGCGTTTACGTAACTGCCATAGGCTCCTGAACCCCAGCAATGACCAAGCGGCATAAATCAGCACCACGCCCAATGCCGCGATAGGAATAAATTGCAGTGGACGCGTTAGAAACAGCAGCACCATCGCAATAACCAATGCTGCAATAATAGAAACCAACTGGCTCTTGCCATTATTGGCATCATTCACTGCGGTGCGAGTACTGGCTCCGCTGATAGCAAACCCTTGAGACAAGGCCGAGACGATATTGGTGATACCCAATGCGCGCAGTTCGACATCGGCATCAACCTCATAACCATTCTTGGCGGCAAAACTACGCGCCGTCAGCATCATGCTAACAAAACTCACTACAGCCAAGTTGAGTGCGGGGATAACCATGTCACGCAGCAGGCCCGGTTGGAAATCAGGCCAATGCACCATAGGCAGACCACCTTCAAATCCGCCGACGATAGAGACACCAAATTGCTGCATATTGGCGGCCCACGAAACAAAGGTAGCAATGACAATCGCCAACAGCGGCGCAGGCCAGTTGGGCCTTAACCACTTAACGCCATACAGTACCACCAGCGTCAGTAGCGAGATGGCCACGGTTGGCAAATGGGTATTCATCAAATTATGTGGCAGCGCCAACACCCGCTCAATCAGCTGCGGTGGGCGGGTCATAAAGCCAAAAACCTTACCGAGTTGGTCAACGATGATGGTAATGGCAACCCCATTAAGCAACCCGGTCAGTATTGGCCGCGATAATAAATCCGCCAATGCGCCCAGTTTGAAACGGCTGGCCACCAAGCACCATGTCCCCATCATCAATGTCATCATGATCGTGAGTTGCCAGTGCACTTCACTATTACCGGCAGCCAGCGGTGCTACTACCGCGGCGATCACCGCACAAGTGGCGGCATCAGGCCCAACAATCAATTGTCGCGATGAGCCAAAAAATGCATATGCAATCATCGGCAAAATACACGAATACAACCCCACTGCGGCACTGACACCGGTCAATTCGGCATAAGCGATGGCAATGGGTAATGCCACAGCGGCGACGGATAAGCCCGCTCTGACATCTGGCTTGAACCAGTCGCGTTCATAAGCCATTAATTGGGTCAAACCCGGCATCCAATACCGGAGTGATTTTCTCTGCATAGTTACTCCACAAGCTTTAACCCAATATTCACTACGTATCATGCTGGGTTAACGCATGACTGGCAATATACAGACAAAATCTGTTACTTGTTTATCGTAAGTTTCTGCAAATTCCACTGGCAGAGCGCGCATTCCGGCAGATAATTAAGGATAATAGTGTTTTACCGCTGGTACCCTCACCGCACTGAATCCGGTATAGTCGGGCGGTGTACAAATGATGGATTGATTCATGAAGCAACTTTTAGATTTTCTCCCATTGGTCGTATTTTTCGTTTTCTACAAGATGTATGACATTTTTGTCGCCTCAGGGGCGTTGATCGTCGCAACATTGCTGGCATTGGCCTTTACTTGGGTCAAATATCGCAAAGTAGAAAAAATGACATTGGTTACCGCCATTATGGTGCTGGTATTCGGTACCCTAACACTGGCATTCCACAGTGACTTATTCATTAAGTGGAAAGTAACGGTGCTGTATGTGCTGTTCGCTGCTGCGCTGTTAATCAGCCAGTGGTTTATGAAAAAACCATTGATTCAGCGAATGCTGGGCAAAGAACTGACATTACCTGATGCAGTGTGGTCAACGCTGAATATGTCTTGGGCCATCTTCTTCTTGGCCTGCGGCCTGCTGAACATCTATGTCGCATTCTGGTTACCGCAAGATATCTGGGTGAATTTTAAAGTCTTTGGCTTAACCGCACTAACGTTGGTATTCACCCTAATCAGTGGGGTTTATATTTACCGACACATGCCAGAAGAACAGAAAAAGTCGTAACTTTAACGATTACCCCGCTAATAAATGAAGTATTTGCTGCCCACTGACCTTCCAGTGGGCTATTCCAGGTGAGCAGATTTTTAGTAGGCAGAGATGACTCAGGAACAATTATCACCTCGCGGTGAGCAATCATTACCTAACGGTGAATTGGTACTCCGTACCCTTGCAATGCCCGCTGACACTAATGCCAATGGGGATATATTTGGCGGCTGGTTGATGTCGCAAATGGATATCGGCGGTGCTATTCAAGCAAAAGAGATAGCGCAGGGGCGTGTTGTCACGGTACGTGTTGACGGGATGACATTCCTCAAGCCCGTAGCGGTGGGTGATGTCGTATGCTGCTATGCCCGCTGTATCAAGACTGGCCGCAGCTCTATTACTATCAATATCGAAGTCTGGGTGAAAAAAGTCTCTTCCGAGCCTATCGGTCAGCGCTATCGCGCAACTGAAGCGGTCTTCACCTATGTCGCTGTGGATGATGCCGGTAAAGCCCGCGCCTTACCAAATGGCCGCGGTAATTTTGAGGTCGGTGCGACGCAGTAGTCGCTAACCGGGCTCTGCCGATGCAAAAAGGGTCGCGTTAAAGCGACCCTTTTCTATTGTGCTGACTAAATCATGTTTTGAACCAGAGCTTTGATGCTTTAGTTCATCTCCATGTTGCCACCAATCTTGAACACGATGGTCGTGACATAATCTTTGGCAGCAACTGCTTCAAACCGCCATTTACGCATAACCTGCTTCACCTCACGCTCAAAGGTATTGCGCGGAGTCGCTTCCAAGATACGTACATTTGTCACACGGCCATTTTCATCGATGTCGTATTGCACTTTAACCTGCCCTTCAACCCCCAAGGCCAAGGCGCGGGCGGGATAAGTCGGTTTCGCCTTACTCAGTGCTTTTGGCCCTGCTGATGTTGATGCCCCCGGCACTGATGCCTTAGGTGCCGATTTTACCGGCGCATTGTTAGCAACCAGCGCAGGCTCATCAGATTTAAAGGGTTTGTCATCCGGTGGCGCCACTGTTTTCTTAACATCGGGCTTCTTCACTTCCGGTTTTTTCACTTCTTTTTTCACCGGTTTAGGTTTTGGCTTAGGTTTCACCGGTTCAGGTATTGCAACGGGCACCGGCTCTGGCAACACCTCAGGCTCTGGTGGTGCCTCTTCAACCGGTTCAGGCTCGGGTTCTGCCTGTGGTTCCGCCGCCGCAGGTTGTGGGGCGGCAAAAGTGGCGATATTGACCATAGTGACAGCAAGCGGCGCGTCCTCGATTTCCGGCTGTTCTCGCATTTGCTCGACTGAAACGTATAGCAATGCCGCAACTACGCTGCCATGTAGCCCTACTGAAAGTGCGATTGGCCATGTAAGGCGTCGACCCAGAAAAAATTTATTTAGCTGCATAATAATTCACTGTCCTCTGATGCAGCTAAGTTTAAATGCAAATAGCAATCATATTCAATAAGCATCTGCAAACTATCTCATCAATAGGCCTTAAATGATGTTTTAAGCGGCAATATCAACGGAATGACACTTTCTATTTACGGTTAGTTATCATTTTATTTCATTATCAATTACCAGTGTATTCCGCGATTTTCCCCTTTACACCCATGATTGAATTTAGCAATGGAACGTGCTGTTATGGAATACCGAGCCAATATCATGATAATGATTTTAAAGGTGAAACATGCTTTATGTAATCTTTGCTACCGATATCCCTGACTCACTTGAAAAGCGTCTATCCGTGCGCCCTGCGCATCTGGCTCGCTTACAAGCATTGCAGGACCAAGGGCGCTTACTGACCGCGGGCCCAAACCCCGCCATTGACAGTGCCGACCCAGGTGCTGCCGGGTTCAGCGGTTCAACGGTGATTGCTGAATTCGCCTCACAACAAGAGGCTGAAGCTTGGGCCGAACAAGACCCTTATGTGGCCGCTGGCGTGTACCAGTCGGTTATTATCAAACCTTATAAGCGGGTATTCTGACAACATGCTTAGCGGGCCGCCATGCTAGCCATGCTAGCATCGTGGCAGCCCACAGAAAAATGGCTTATCGTCTTTCAATCCAGCCCCTCGCTCCGCGCAATTACATCTATTTAAGTATCTTTACTTATACTTACCGTGAATCATTGTCTAATAAATTATCGATTTCTCTCTTGAGATATTGAGCTATTTTGTTAAACGCGGAGATGAAAACTATGCAGTGTCCAGTATGCAAAGATACCCAATTGGTAATGTCTGAACGTAAAAGCATTGAGATTGATTACTGCCCAAATTGCCGTGGGGTCTGGCTGGATCGCGGAGAGCTTGATAAAATCATTGAAAAATCAGTAGAAAGTGAGCCTGCAACTGCCTCTTATTCTGAGCCTAGAGACCGTGAACGTCATCATGACCGTGATAACCACGGATACGCAAAACCTAAGCATTACAAGAAGAAAAGTTTTCTATCAGAATTATTTGATTAATTGAATTGATAAATACCATTAATCCACACAATACGCCTGGGTTCAGGCGTATTTGATTGACTTCTCTGCGCCCCACTACACTTTGTAGTGTTTCAACCAATGATCTTCGCAAGCTTCCACCGCTTTATCCAGCATGTGTGCAGGTGATTTTAATATCATATGGTCTTTTCTTACCCATACAGGATAAGTATGTTTCCCGGCAGCAATCACTTGTTCAGAATAAATAGCAGCGTGGTATATCAGCTCAGACTCTTCACAATAAATCTCATATTTATACAGTGCGGTACTGGTTTTTAAATCCCCGAAGAATACTGTTTTAGCCAGTTTATATTGAGACATGAACGATAGCCTTTGCTGTAATAGGGATTATATCATCCACTGAACGGCAACATATAACTGTGATACCCACAGCAAAAGCCTGCTAAGTTGATGTCCTGTCGATATAATTTGGCTTTTCTCTCGCAGAGGACCGTCATTTGACGGTGATTAATGCTGGGCTAATATCGCAGTAAATCTATCTGATATTGGCATACTCATAGCGCAATGGAAGATGATTGAGTTCATCCAATACCACCGAGCTAAATAAGTAACCTTGCATGGCATCAACGCCCATATTGGCAAGCTGATTAAACTGCTGATGAGTTTCGACCCCTTCAACAACAACATTCTGACAATGGTCACGTAGACGTATCACCAGATTGTCAAAGGTGACACTCCCAGCCCATTGCCAGTAAAAATGCTTGTCAATTTTTACACATTCGAAGAAGTCACTTGCCGCTGCCGCGATGTGAGCATTGCCGCTGCCAAAGTCATCCAGCCACAAGCAATATCGTTTAGCCAGCTTACTTAATGGTGTATTCCTCGCCCCTTCACTGAGATTGGGAAAGCTCTCCATTATCTCCAGCCGGATAAAGGGCATTGAGCTCAATAATGCGATGACACTCTCGTCACAAAGCACCGCTTGCGTCATATCAAAATCTATATTTATTGAGAGTATTATTTGATGTTCAATAAACCATTTCTGCTGTTTTTTTACTGCAGATAATTGGTCATACAACAAGGTTGCCTTCATCTGCGCATTAAGTTGATGCAAGAAACGTTCGGTATAAATAGGCGATTTAAAAGAGCTCGTCGTGAACCGACTCAATAACTCTACTGCAAATAATTTACCATTACGTTTGTAAACCGGCTCACAGATAAAAGTGCAATCGACTGCAATGTTTAGCCTGCTATCCACGGTAAAAATCCTTTTATTTGATGAGAACAGCAGTATTGATCAATTGGTAAAATTGATCAATTTTTTATTATTGATCACTAAAAACGATAACAAGAATTGACCAAAGAGAATACGCCAGATAACAACTCATTGATAGATAAGAAAGTATTAGTTAATCACGATGATTATCAAGTTTACTATTTCATATTCATTTATTTAACAGGAGATTGGCCGCCTCGAACAACCCAACAGTAACACCCCTGAAACTGAACGATTAGAACGAAGCGGCCGAATATATAGGGTAGCGCGATGTCATTCTGATGTGAAATAAACTGATAAACCACTATTTTGCACTGTTTATTATTAATAATAACATCAGAATTGTCGCATTTTGTTAATTTAGGATAGGGCTGATTTTTATGCGAAAAAAAGCGTAATTTAAAGAGGAAAATATCATTAGGCAATTTCAGATTAACCACGAAATGTTAAAATCGTCACCAGCAACATCACCACTAGCCGCTGTATAGCTCGAGGGTTTGTAGAGCGGAAATTTAATAACCCGTAGCAACTCAGTATGGCAAAAACAAAAACAACCTCATAAAGAGGCTGTTTTTATTATCGACTACAGTGAATCACCATTCATAAGCCACGGTGAACAATAGCGACCTACGATGCTGATGTTCATGAAGCTGCCGCACACAATAGATATGGCGATAACGCCGCGATTGACCTTCAAGCCAGCGATTTTTACGGCGCTGATTTTGCCGCAGCATACGCCAACGGCCGACCTCATTCTTACTCCGTCTCATGAAACCATTCTTCCAAAGCTGAGAACCGGCTCATTATAGACCTTTCATCTCTTGATCCAAGTCACAGCATGGCAAAAACGCATGTTTGGTCCTAAAACTCGCCACGTTCGAACCGGAATATTAGCAAACGTCTGCTATATTTAGTCTTGCAAGTCCTTTAGCCTAAAAGATTTTATCCAGTAATATATCCGATTAAAGGTTTCGCCTTTACCATACTGTGCGTACACTCTTTAGTGACCGTTTGTGAACAGGATTTCTGCCCTTATGACAACATTTTATACCGTAATCAGTTGGCTCTCAGTTTTTGGCTATTGGTTGCTTATTGCCGGGGTAACATTGCGTATTCTAATGAAACGCAGAGCCGTTCCTTCGGCCATGGCATGGCTGCTTGTTATTTATATTCTGCCTTTGGTGGGGATTATTGCTTACCTCTCATTTGGTGAGCTTCATCTAGGTAAGCGGCGCGCTGAGCGGGCAAAAGCCATGTGGCCTTCCACTGCGCGCTGGCTGAGTGAACTGAAAGACTGCCAGCATATATTTGCCAGCTCAAATAGTGAGGTGGCGACCCCGCTGTTTCAATTATGCGAACGCCGCCAAGGCATCAGTGGCGTTAAAGGTAATCAATTACAATTATTAACCACTACCGATGACACACTTAAAGCGCTGGTGCGTGATATCGAACTGGCGCGCCATAATATAGAAATGGTGTTTTATATCTGGCAGCCAGGCGGCCTGGTTGATCAAGTGGCTGAATCACTGATGGCCGCAGCACGACGCGGTGTTCATTGCCGTCTGATGCTCGATTCCGCCGGGAGTCAGCAATTCTTCCGAACCCCATACCCTTCCATGATGCGCAATGCCGGTATCGAAGTGGTCGAGGCGCTTAAAGTCAATGTCCTCCGGGTATTCTTTCGCCGCATGGATTTGCGCCAGCACCGCAAAGTGATCTTGATTGATAATTATGTGGCCTACACCGGCAGTATGAATATGGTAGATCCGCGCTTCTTCAAACAAGATGCGGGTGTGGGTCAATGGATTGATATGATGGCACGTATGGAAGGCCCGGTGGCGACCACTTTAGGTATCGTATATGCCTGTGACTGGGAGATTGAAACCGGCAAACGCATTCTGCCACCGCCGCCAGAT
This sequence comes from Yersinia alsatica, assembly GCF_902170305.1. Lineage (GTDB taxonomy): Bacteria > Pseudomonadota > Gammaproteobacteria > Enterobacterales > Enterobacteriaceae > Yersinia > Yersinia alsatica. The sequence goes on from NZ_CABHWW010000039.1 coordinate 136,312, forward strand.
ACTCATATCATGCCGTTCGAAGAAGAGAGCGGCCATACCATTCAGGTTATTGCTTCCGGCCCGGGTTTCCCTGAGGAAATGATTCATCAGGCATTATTAACCGCCGTGTATGCCGCCCGTAAACAGTTGGTCATGACCACCCCCTATTTAGTCCCGAGCGACGATTTGCTGCATGCCATTTGTACCGCAGCGCAGCGCGGGGTTGATGTCAGCATCATTGTACCGAAAGATAATGACTCGATGATGGTCCGCTGGGCTAGCCGTGGCTTCTTCTCCGAATTGCTTGACGCTGGCGTTAAGATTTACCAGTTTGAAGGGGGTCTGTTGCACAGCAAGAGTGTGCTGGTTGATGGCCAGCTAAGTCTGGTGGGCACCGTCAATCTGGATATGCGCAGCTTATGGCTGAACTTTGAAATCACGCTGGTGATTGATGATGATGGGTTTGGTGCAGATTTGGCGCAGGTGCAAGATGACTATATTGCGCGTTCGGTGTTATTAGATGTCGAACTTTGGAACAAGCGCCCTCTCTGGCACCGGGTCACTGAAAGACTATTCTACTTTTTCAGCCCATTCTTGTAATAAATGGAAAGCTAACTGTCATCCAATTGTAGATTCTCCGAGTTATTAGCTTTCAGCAGCATAATAATTGTAAAAGTGACATAGAGAATGTTTTAATGAGCGCAATCTGCAAATGATAAATGGGAATCTGCAAATGGATCAGAATGCACCAGAGCCAAGCACTATGGACCTTAATAATCGCCTGACTGAAGATGAAACACTGGAACAGGCTTACGATATTTTTCTGGAACTGGCGGGTGATAACCTCGATCCAGCAGATATTTTATTGTTTAACCTTCAGTTTGAAGAGCGTGGCGGTGCTGAGTTGTTTGATCCCGCTGAAGACTGGCAAGACCATGTCGATTTTGATTTAAATCCGGACTTTTTCGCCGAGGTGGTTATTGGCCTTGCTGACAATGACGGTGAAGAGATAAACGATGTATTTGCCCGTGTTCTTCTGTGCCGTGAAAAAGACCATAAACTTTGCCACATTCTGTGGAAAGAGTAATAGGCAACTGGCTTGTAACCCTGACCATCAGTGTTTCTGAGCTGTAGTTATCCGTAAACACTTATCCATAAATACTGATAGAACCATAAATACTGATAGGTCCATAAATACTGATAGAAAAATCCCCGCTTATTTATTTGGCGGGGATTTTTTTATGGGCCGATCAATGTCTGATTGCAGTCATCACAAAGGGTCAACTTTCAGGCAAGAGACCGCGTGGCGGAAACTTCCTTCTAATAATGGCCGTGTCTTGGCGCACTCTGGCCCCGCTATCGGGCAGCGAGTACGAAACACACAGCCAGAAGGTGGGTTTATCGGCGACGGTAACTCCCCCTCCAACAGTTGAATAACTTTCGCCCTTTCTTTGTCAGGATCGGGGATAGGTACTGCCGACATCAGTGCCTTGGTATAAGGGTGCTGCGGATTATGATAAACCTCATCATAGGTACCCAATTCCACTGCATGGCCCAAATACATCACCAACACCCGGTCAGAAATATGCTTTACCACCGCCAAATCGTGCGCAATAAAGATCAGAGACAACCCCATCTCACGCTGTAGTTGCTGTAATAAGTTCACAACTTGAGCTTGAATTGACACATCCAGCGCCGACACCGGTTCATCACAAATCACCAGTTTCGGTTCCAGAATCAACGCGCGTGCAATACCAATTCGCTGGCACTGTCCTCCTGAAAATTCATGAGGATAGCGGTTGATTAAGTTCGGCAGCAAGCCCACTTTCAGCATCATGGCTTTAACTTTGTCTTTGATTTCCTGGCGCGGCATTTTGGGATGATACGTCCGCAGTGGCTCGGCAATGATTTCACCAATAGTCATTCGCGGATTTAATGACGCCAAGGGGTCTTGGAATATCATCTGAATATCACTGCGAGTCTCACGCCATTCGGCATCACTCATATTCAGTAGATCTTTACCTAACCACGCCACCGTGCCGCCGGTCGCTTTCACTAAGCCAATAATAGCGCGGGCAAAAGTTGATTTGCCACAACCAGATTCACCCACCACCCCTAAAGTCTCGCCCTCATACAGACGCAGAGTGACACCATCGACGGCTTTGAGTGTTTTACTCGGCTGCCAAAACCACTGTTTACCGTCCTGAATATCAAAATGGACTTTCAGATCAGCCACTTCCAACAACACTTTTTTTTCTGTCATGGCATTCATACCAATTCCCCTACTGGCTTATAGCAGGCACGTAAACGGCCATCACCAAAGTGCTCTAATGCCGGAGCCGTTGAACAGCGGTCCATTGCATATTGGCAACGAGGCTGGAACGGACAGCCTTGCGGCAAGCGCAGTAAATTGGGCGGATTACCCGGAATAGTCATGAGAGAGTCGCCTTCAGCATCAAGACGGGGAACTGCATTCAGTAGACCAATAGAATAAGGATGACTTGGGTGATAAAAAACATCACGCGCCTGACCATACTCCATTGTTCGGCCTGCATACATCACCAGAACTTTATTACAAATACCGGCAACCACCCCCAAGTCATGGGTGATCATGATAATGGCGGTATTAAACTCATTTTTCAGTTCATTCAGCAAAGTCATGATTTGAGCTTGAACGGTTACATCCAGTGCTGTTGTCGGCTCATCGGCAATTAAGAGTTTAGGCCGGCACAACAATGCCATGGCAATCATCACGCGCTGGCGCATACCACCTGAAAATTCATGAGGATACATGCGCATGCGTTTACGAGCTTCCGGCATTTTCACCGCATCAAGCATGCGGATTGACTCTTCAAAGGCTTCACTCTTACTCATCTTTTTATGCAGTTGCAGCACTTCCATGAGCTGCTCGCCCACGCGCATATAAGGATTCAAAGAGGTCATTGGGTCTTGGAAAATCATCGAGATCTCTTCGGCCCGTAAACGGTTCAGTTGCTTTTCTGGCAGATTCAGAATTTCACGGCCATTAAACTTCGCCGAGCCGCCGATCCGACCATTACTGGCCAGCAACCCCATTAAAGCAAACGCCGTTTGCGATTTACCGGAGCCTGACTCACCCACAATACCCAAAGTTTCACCGGCGCGCAGATCAAAATTAAGCGCGTTAACTGCGGTAACATCACCATCCGGCGTACCGAAGGTGACGGTCAAATCCTTTACATCCAACAGTACATTGTGCTCAAACAAATTAGATTGCTGAACAGTAGACTGATTATCTATCGTCGTCATGGTGCTACTCCTCAGCGATCTTTCGGGTCAAGGGCATCACGCAAGCCATCGCCGATAAAGTTAAAACAGAACAAAGTCACGACCAGGAAACCGGCAGGGAACATCAAAAGCCACGGAGAAACCTCCATTGAGTTGGCACCATCACTCAGTAATGCGCCCCAACTGCTCAGCGGCTCTTGCGTCCCTAAACCCAGAAAGCTCAGGAAGGATTCAAACAGAATCATGCTCGGAACCAGCAAAGAAGCGTATACCACAACCACACCTAATACGTTCGGGACGATATGGCGCAAAACAATGTTGCGCGTGGAAACACCGCCCACCACTGCGGCCTCAATGAATTCTTTGCGCTTCAGACTTAACGTTTGCCCGCGCACAATACGCGCCATATCCAGCCAGGAAACCATGCCAATGGCGACAAATATCAACAGGATATTCTGACCAAAGAAGGTCACCAACAGGATAACGAAGAACATGAAAGGGAATGAGTTAAGAATTTCCAGCAGGCGCATCATCAGTGAGTCGACTTTCCCACCAAGATAGCCCGATAAAGATCCATACAGTGTGCCGACAACCACAGCAACCAGCGCGGCAGCAACACCCACCATTAATGATATCCGCCCACCAATGGCGACACGAACCAACAGGTCACGGCCCGATGAATCAGTACCAAAGTAGTGGCCTGACTCCATATCAGGTGCGGCTGACATCATGCCCCAATCAGTATCCGCATAAGAAAACTGCGCTAACATTGGGGCCAGAATAACAAATAAGGTAATTAACATCAGGATCACCAAACTGGTGATCGCCGCACGGTTATGAATAAAACGGCGGCGGGCATCCTGCCAGAGGCTGCGCCCTTCAACTTCCAGTTTCTCACTGAAAACTTCCAGAGCTTCGCTATTTTTCTTGCTCAACATAATTGGCGTGCTCCAGTGCTAGTAACGGATTTTTGGATCAATGACAGCATAGAGCACGTCAACAATCGCATTGAATAAAATGGTTAACGCGCCCACTAGAATGGTCAAACTCAAGACCAAAGAGTAATCGCGGTTTAACGCTCCGTTGACGAACAACTGACCAATACCCGGTAGACCAAAGATAGTCTCAATAACCATTGAACCGGTGATAATCCCGACAAATGCCGGTCCCATATAGGACAGCACCGGGAGTAATGCAGGTTTCAAAGCATGACGTAATACAATCGTTCGCAATGGCAAGCCTTTGGCCCGCGCAGTGCGGATGAAATTGGAGTGGAGAACTTCAATCATTGAACCGCGAGTAATACGCGCGATACTGGCAATATAAGCCAGTGACAGCGCCACCATCGGCAAAATAATAAACTTCGGTGCCCCGCCATTCCAACCCCCACCGGGCAGCCACTTTAATATAATGGCGAACACCAGCACCAATAAAGGTGCGACCACGAAACTGGGAATAACCACCCCGGTCATGGCAAACCCCATTACCGTGTAATCCCATTTGGTATTTTGGTTAAGTGCGGCAATAACACCGGCACTAACCCCTAGAACCACAGCCAGTAAAAATGCAGCGAATCCGAGTTTGGCTGAAACCGGAAACGATGCCGAAACCAGCTCATTTACGGTGTAATCTTTATATTTAAACGAAGGCCCAAGATCACCTTGGGCCAATTGCCCCAAGTAATTGAAATACTGTTTATAAACGGGGTCATTGAGGTGATATTTCGCCTCAATATTCGCCATAACTTCAGGGGGAAGATTACGTTCGCCGGTAAATGGGCTGCCCGGGGCGAGACGCATCATAAAGAATGAAATGGTGATCAAAATAAAAAGTGTCGGAATTGCTTCCAGACAGCGGCGTAGAATAAATTTTAACATTGCCTGTACCTTTAGCCTCTTACTGCGACTTTATATTTCAAAGCAATAAGGGCAGCACACGGATTGAGTGACTGCCCTTACTATACTAGTGCTTGATAATATAAAGATCTTTAACGTGCATATTATCCAGTGGATCTTTACCGGTGTAACCACCGACATAAGGTTTCACTAAACGGGCATTCACGTAATAGAACAACGGTACAATCGCAGAATCTTTATCCAGCAACACTTCAGCTTGTTGGTATAAACCAGCGCGCTCTTTCTCTGATTTCACTTTTAGGGTATCGGACATCAGCTTATCAAACGCCGGGCTCTTATAATGCACGGTATTATTACTACTGTCAGATAGCATCATGTTCAAGAATGAGGATGGTTCGTTATAGTCAGCACACCAGCCAGCACGCGCTACATCGAAAGTCCCTTGATGGCGGGTATCCAAGAAGGTTTTCCACTCTTGGTTTTCCAGCTTAACGTCAACACCCAGGTTTTTCTTCCAGATAGATGCGGCAGCAATAGCCAGTTTCTTATGCAAATCGGATGTGTTGTATAACAGGTTGAATGTCAGAGGCTTATCTTGGGTATAGCCCGCTTCTGCCAGCAATTTCTTAGCCACTTCATTACGTTTTTCTTGTGTCCAGCTAAACCATTCTGGTGGCGTCAACTCAGCACCACTGGTGTACGGCGGGGTGAAACCATAGGCCGGTAAATCACCTTGGTTTTTCACTTTGTTCACAATGATGTCGCGATCCATACCCAGCTTCAGCGCTTCACGCACTCGAGCATCGGTGAATGGTGCTTTCTGGTTGTTGATTTCGTAGTAGTAAGTACACAGATACGGGTCAACATGAACTTCTTGTGGGATCTCTTTTTTCAGCTTCTGGAACAATTCAATCGGCATGTTGTTATACGTCATGTCGATTTCGCCGCTGCGATAGCGGTTAACGTCAGTCACTTCAGACGAGATTGGCAGGTAAGTTACCTGATTAATCACGGTTTTGGCGTTATCCCAATAAGTCGGGCTGCGCTCTAATACAATACGTTCGTTAACGGTCCAGTCTTTCAACTTATAGGCACCATTACCGACAAAGTTTTGTGGCTGAGTCCACTTCTCACCAAACTTCTCAATCACAGTTTTATTAACCGGAGACATAGATGGGTGAGCTAACAGCTTATCCAAATAAGGTACAGGTTCGGTCAGCGTAACTTCCAGAGTATGGTCATCCAACGCCTTCACACCCAAAGTGTCAGGTGCTTTTTTGCCGGTGATAATATCGTCGATATTAGCAATATGCGCATATTGCACATAGCTGGCATAAGGAGAGACTGTTTTAGGATCGGCCAAACGCTGCCAACTATAAACAAAATCCTGTGCCGTTACAGGGTCACCATTTGACCATTTAGCATCTTTACGAAGATGGAAAGTCCAAACTTTAAAGTCCTTATTATCCCAGCTTTCTGCAACACCCGGCAGGATTTTGCCGTTAGGATCGTTAATAACTAATCCTTCTAACAGGTCACGCGAGATATTTGATTCTGGCACACCTTCAATTTTATGTGGGTCCAGTGACTGAGGCTCGGAACCATTATTACGGACTAACACTTGTTTTTCTGCCAGTTGCACGCCTGCCGGCACATTAGCCGCAAACGTATTTCCCACAGCCATCATACCCAAGGCAGCCACAATACCCGCGGCCAGGAGACTTTTCTTTGTGATGTTGGTCATGCTTATATCCACTCCAGTTTTTATTATTGCATCACCCAGTGACTGGGCAAGCTTCACCTTTAAAAGGTATTTTTAAATTACATCGCTCGGGGAACGAATCCGACGATATAAACACCCTATGTATTAGCACCAGACGAAAATTCGTACTGTGTTATACATCCCTATTACTCTGTCTTTTCTAAACACTTTGTGGCACGGTTTCTTGCTACAGCCAATATGGCTAATAACTACAACTTACGAATATACAGATTTTTCAAATCCACCAAATCTTGTGGGTCTTTACCGGTAAACCCACCGACTGTCGGTCGAATAAGCCGGACACTGACGCGATAATAGACCGGCACCATAGCCGAGTCTTTATCCAATAAATTTTCCGCTTGCTGATACAAAGCAGTACGTGCTTTAGCATCGGGAGCCGCCAACGTTTTGGCTAACAGCGCATCAAACTCAGGGTTCTTGTAGAAGAATGTATTATTGCTGCTATCTGACAACAACATATTAAGGAAGGCGGTCGGCTCATTATAATCACCGCACCAGGTTGCTCTGGCGACATCAAATTGGCCCTGATGGCGGCTTTCTAATGATGTTTTCCACTCTTGGTTTTGCAACGTTACCGTTGCACCCAGATTTTTTTGCCACATAGATGCGGCGGCAATTGCCTGTTGTTTATTTTGATCTGAGGTGTTGTAGAGCAAATTAAACTTCAATGGGTTTTCGGCATTATAGCCCGCTTCAGCAAGCAGTTTCTTCGCCTCAGCATTGCGTTGTTCCTGAGACCAACTGGCCCACTCTGGTCGCGCAAAATTACCGCCGTCAGTAAATGTTGGGGTAAAACCATAAGCGGGGATCTGCCCTTGCCCCATAATTTTGGTCGCGATGATGTCGCGGTCCAAGGTTAATTTGATTGCTGTTCTTACCCTTACATCAGTAAATGGCGCTTTCTTATTATTAATTTCGTAATAGAAGGTGCAAAGGTATGGGCTGACGTGAACCTGCGATGGCAGGTCTTTTTTCATCTTGGCAAATAAATTGGGCGGGATTGCGCTATTGGTAATATCAATTTCACCACTGCGATAACGGTTAATGTCACTGACTTCCGAGGTTATCGGTAAGAAAGTGGCCTTATTAATAACCGTTTCTTTGTTATTCCAATAAGTCGGGTTACGTTCAAGCACAATGCGTTCGTTGACTACCCAATCTTTCAGCCGGTAAGCACCATTCCCCACAAAATTCTGTGGAAGTGTCCATTTATCGCCATATTTCTCAACAATATCGCGCCTAACTGGTTTCATCGAGGTGTGTGACAGCATACTGATAAAATAAGGGACGGGTTCAGTCAACGTGACTTGTAAGGTTTTATTATCGAGTGCTTTTACACCTAATTCATCCGGCGTTTTAGTCCCTTTCAGGACTTCATCAACATTTTCAATTTGGGCATACTGCAAATAGCTGGCGTAAGGTGAACCTATTTTAGGATTAGCCAATCGTTGCCAACTATAAACAAAATCCTGCGCAGTGACAGGCGTACCATCACTCCAAACGGCATCATCCCGCAGATGGAAAGTCCAGATTTTATAGCCGTCATTATCCCAGTGAGTTGCCACCGCCGGAATAACATGACCATTGGCATCATTACTCACCAATCCTTCTAATAGATTTAGAATTATATTAGTTTCGGGATTTCCTTCGACCTTATGCGGGTCCAAAGAGGCGATCTCGGAACCATTATTGATGGTAATACTCTGATCTATCGCTAATACCACACCATTAGGAACAGTTGCTGCCATTGCTACAGAGGAAAATGATAAACCCAGAATAGTGCTAATTATTGCCAGTGGTCGCTGCTTAAACTTTATTTGCATTTCTAACCGCCCATTTACGAGATTTATGATGTTTTTCTCTAGGTTTGCGTCAATTTGCTGCCCACAACGACTAGCAATAACTATTCCAAAATAAAAATTGCCCGTGATATTTTCTAAAAAAAACAAGAAATCTCTCAACGGAGAGTTGTTCGGAAACTAACAGAACCCGAAATCTGACGCCAATAATTTTTACAGAAATGTTAAGCAATTCTCTTTTTCAATGAGTCACTAACGATAGTGACTATCTGTATTAGCCAGCAGAAATCCAAGTAACCTACTGATTAAAAACAGTAAAATAGTAGCTAATATTAATTTCACAACAATAATTATGTTGCAAAACAGCCAAAAGAAACATTAAGTTAACATTGCTATCGTTACCAGAATAAACCCCTATTCATTGGGGTGTAATCACTAATAACATCTAGATAAATTCAGCACAAGCCCCACAGAATGATGTGAGCATTTTAACAACAAAGGGTGTATTTAATTTAAACAGATGGCAGGTAAGCCATTTATTAAAGATGCAAAAATAAGCCTTAAGCTAAATTTTTTGTGCAGAAGAACTATTATTGCAACATTTAAGTGCAACAGATTAAACTTCATGCATTATTTGCACCAAATTAAGGCTGAAAGATTTGAATTTCATCTTCATCGCACAAAAAAGGCCACCGATAATAAGCGGGTGGCCCTTCTATGGCGATGAATAGTGAATGACATTACAGCGGATTAGAGTAAACCGGGGAAAATAGCCTTGATGCCTGTCACAATAAATTCGATACCCAATGCCATCAGCAGTAACCCCATAATACGCGTTATGACGTTAATACCGGTCTGCCCTAACAATCGAACCAATAGCGGCGCAGCACGGAATAATAGCCAGCAACAGAACGCAAACAGGGCAATAGCGACGGTTAATCCCAACAGATTCTGCCAACTGTGGTAGCGAGAGCTCCAAACAATGGTTGAACTGATTGCACCCGGCCCGGCCATTAATGGCAATGCCAGAGGGACCACCCCGATACTTTCTCGTACCGCCGTTTCTGTTTTTTCTTGTTTGTTCTGTTTGTCTTCACCGAGTTTGCCACTGATCATCGACATCGCGATGCTGACCACCAGGATCCCCCCCGCAATACGGAATGAATCAATAGAAATACCGAATATTTTTAGGATGGCATCTCCGAGGAACAGAGAGATCCACAAAATAATTGCCACCGACAGGTTGGCTGTCAGATTGGTTTTGTCCCGCCCTGCCGCCGCCTGATAGCTGGTCATACTGATAAAGACCGGCAATATGCCGACCGGGTTTACCAGCGCAAATAAGCCAACAAAAAACTTGATGTAACCTGAAAGGTCCAACAGTGATTGACTCACACATCACTCCGCGAAATTGCCAATAAATACATCACAGATAACAGGTCATTATAACTAATGCCCCAGACAACACACTTTATGGCCAGAATCCGGAAAATTTGCGGCACCAACCATGTTGCCAGCACGCAGAAACTATTCTGCATTATTCAAATATTCCACCACAGTGCTTTTCACCAAAAATCACCCTTAGGGCATCTCCCTATAGATGTGCGCGCTAATGTAATGGAATTAGTTACAGGAATCCACGGAATAAACCAGCATTTATGCTGGGTTTATTCTCTCCACTTAAAATGATGATTATTGTTAATATTCTGTAGTGTTGGTGGTAGTTTAACGTCATGAATTATCACTTTATTTATGTTAATGATAATTACTCTCAACAAATAATTGCTGAATGGTGTCAGCTTGACGATTTTGTGATTTAAATCACGAAAAACATACCTAGGAATAGTTAAGCTCTGAGCACTGGTGAAGAACACGTAGTAAAGAAATAGAGTATAAAGGTTGAAAATAGTCTTTTTTGCCCCACTTTATTCCTAGTGCACCAAAAAGCTCTTTCAGTAAATCAGCGGTGAAAATGAGAAAGTAAGATACAAAAACTATCTCTAATTGACAGTACAGCATGCTAGAGCCTGTCTATACTAGTTGCTTCAACAGCTCATTTACTAAAAGAGTTTAACATTATCAGGAGAGCATTATGGCTGTAACGAATGTCGCTGAACTTAACGAGCTAGTAGCACGCGTCAAGAAAGCCCAGCGCGAGTATGCCAACTTCACTCAAGAGCAGGTTGATAAAATCTTCCGTGCCGCAGCTCTGGCTGCAGCAGATGCCCGTATTCCTCTAGCCAAATTGGCGGTAGAAGAATCAGGTATGGGTATTGTGGAAGACAAAGTGATCAAGAACCACTTTGCTTCTGAATACATCTACAATGCATACAAAGATGAAAAGACTTGTGGCATTCTGGAAGAAGACAAAACCTTTGGTACCATCACTATCGCTGAACCTATCGGTTTAATCTGCGGTATTGTACCAACAACTAACCCAACCTCTACCGCTATCTTCAAGGCGTTAATTAGCCTGAAAACCCGTAACGGTATCGTATTCTCTCCACACCCACGTGCTAAAGACGCAACCAATAAAGCCGCAGATATCGTGCTTCAAGCCGCGATTGCAGCAGGTGCGCCAGCAGATATTATCGGTTGGATTGATGCGCCAACAGTTGAGTTATCTAATCAACTGATGCACCACCCAGACATTAACCTGATCTTGGCAACCGGTGGCCCAGGCATGGTTAAAGCGGCTTACAGCTCAGGTAAACCTGCTATCGGTGTTGGTGCTGGTAACACACCTGTTGTTGTTGACGATACTGCTGATATCAAACGTGTTGTAGCTTCTATCTTGATGTCTAAAACCTTTGATAACGGTGTGATTTGTGCGTCAGAGCAGTCCATCATTGTTGTGGACTCTGTGTACGATGCAGTTCGCGAGCGTTTCTCTTCCCATGGTGGCTACCTGTTACAAGGTAAAGAACTGAAAGCTGTTCAAGACATTATCCTGAAAAATGGTGGTCTGAACGCAGCTATCGTTGGTCAGCCAGCAACTAAAATTGCTGAAATGGCCGGCATCAAAGTTCCATCTAATACCAAAATTCTTATCGGTGAAGTTAAAGTTGTTGATGAATCTGAGCCATTCGCTCACGAAAAACTGTCACCTACTTTGGCAATGTATCGTGCGAAGAACTTCGAAGACGCTGTTGCAAAAGCAGAAAAACTGGTGGAAATGGGCGGTATCGGCCATACATCTTGCCTGTATACAGACCAAGATAACCAGCCTGCACGCGTTAAGTATTTCGGCGATAAAATGAAAACCGCCCGAATTCTGATCAACACTCCTGCCTCTCATGGTGGTATCGGTGACCTGTATAACTTCAAAGTAGCGCCTTCACTGACGCTGGGTTGCGGTTCTTGGGGTGGTAACTCCATCTCTGAAAACGTCGGTCCGAAACACTTGATCAACAAGAAAACTGTGGCTAAGCGAGCAGAAAACATGTTGTGGCATAAACTCCCGAAATCTATTTACTTCCGCCGCGGCTCTCTGCCTATCGCATTGGAAGAAGTGGCAACTGACGGTGCAAAACGTGCCTTCATCGTGACTGACCGCTACCTGTTCAACAACGGTTATGCAGATCAAATCACTAGCGTACTGAAATCTCACGGTATCGAAACTGAAGTCTTCTTCGAAGTAGAAGCTGACCCTACCCTGAGCATCGTGCGTAAAGGTGCAGAGCAGATGAACTCCTTCAAACCAGACGTGATTATCGCGCTGGGTGGTGGTTCACCGATGGATGCTGCAAAAATCATGTGGGTAATGTACGAACATCCTGAAACTCACTTCGAAGAACTGGCATTGCGCTTTATGGATATCCGTAAACGTATTTACAAGTTCCCGAAAATGGGCGTGAAAGCGAAAATGATCGCCGTAACAACCACATCAGGTACCGGTTCAGAAGTCACACCATTTGCGGTAGTTACTGACGATGCAACTGGCCAGAAATATCCATTGGCTGACTATGCATTGACTCCAGATATGGCAATCGTTGATGCCAATCTGGTTATGAATATGCCTAAGTCTCTGTGTGCCTTCGGTGGTTTGGACGCAGTAACCCATGCGATGGAAGCTTACGTTTCTGTATTGGCAAATGAATATTCTGATGGCCAGGCGCTGCAAGCACTGAAATTGCTGAAAGAATTCTTACCTGCAAGCTACCATGAAGGTGCTAAGAACCCGGTTGCACGTGAACGTGTTCACAACGCCGCGACCATCGCTGGTATTGCTTTTGCTAACGCCTTCTTGGGTGTCTGTCACTCAATGGCCCATAAACTGGGTTCTGAGTTCCACATTCCACACGGCTTGGCAAACGCCATGTTGATTTCTAACGTTATCCGCTATAACGCGAATGACAACCCAACTAAGCAGACTGCTTTCAGCCAGTATGACCGTCCACAAGCGCGTCGTCGTTATGCTGAAATTGCAGACCATCTGGGTCTGAGTGCACCGGGCGACCGTACAGCACAGAAAATCCAGAAACTGCTGGCTTGGTTAGATGAAATCAAAGCGGAACTGGGTATCCCTGCTTCAATCCGTGAAGCTGGCGTTCAGGAAGCTGATTTCTTGGCTAAAGTAGACAAACTGTCTGAAGATGCATTTGATGACCAGTGTACCGGTGCTAACCCACGTTACCCACTGATCTCTGAGCTGAAACAGATTCTGATGGATACTTACTACGGCCGTGAATTCAGTGAAGAGCTTGACCGTGAAGAAGTTGCCGCAGTAGCAACTCCAGCACCGAAAGCTGAAAAGAAAGCCAAGAAGTAATATCAATCTTAATGTGTAAACCTCATGTTTAATTGAGGCAAGCAATAGAAGATATAACCCCCGAGCAGCAGCTGCTATTCGGGGGTTTCTTTTTATCTAACCGCCAGAAATCACACATCGCGGCAATTCCCGCCTGAAACGCCCCCAGAACAGCTATCTAGTCGCCCCTTGCCGTTGTACTCTTTATATTAAATAAGCTCACCACGCGCCGCCAATAGCGCCGCATGTTACAAAACCGCAAGTGACTAGCTTACAAAATAAGCTAATTTCAAAATAATCGACGTTGGGATGATGAATAAAAATGCTCGACAGTCTATGCGTGTTAATACTGAAAAAGAAAAGTAGGCAAAGAGAGGCTTACATGGCGCTCAGGCGCGATGAATAAAGCTATATGGCGTTAATACAATAAGAGGCTAACTACCCCACGGCTGCAATGATAAAGCTCGTGAGGTATGCAGGTTGAGATATTGGGCTTAAGAATGCTGTTGAAGGCTGGCCGCTTTAATGGCTTCTTTGTAATGGCGGCGACAAACGGAGACGTAACTTTCATTCCCCCCGATCACCACTTGTTCGCCATCGTGCATCGCTCGGCCCTGCTCATCCAACCGCAGCACCATATTCGCCTTACGCCCACAATGACAAATCGTTTTTAGCTCTACCAACTTATCGGCCCACGACAACAGATATTTACTGCCAGGGAATAACTCACCGAGGAAATCTGTACGCAAGCCGTAGCACAGAACAGGAATATGTAATTCATCGACCACCTGGCACAATTCCTGAACTTGTTCTTTGGTCAAGAATTGGCATTCATCGAGCAGAATACAATGTACCGGTTTATCCTGATGCTCAGCACTGATAATAGATAATAATTCTGTTTCACTATTGTACAACAGAGCCTGCGAAGATAGCCCAATACGCGAGCTGACGGTCCCCACCCCAAAGCGATTATCAATCTCGGCAGTAAATACCAAAGTACGCATGCCACGCTCTTGGTAGTTATAAGACGACTGCAACAGCGCGGTAGACTTTCCTGCATTCATAGCTGAGTAATAAAAATAAAGTTGAGCCATGGGCCCGTGACTCCAATGATATAATAGATGGTCATAGTGACAACGTGTCCACAGTTTATCATAAACTCAGGCTTTACGGGGAGCAGGCAATTTTCTCTATATTACTGTTTTCTATATTAAGTAATGATATAGCTAATGAAATTGATCGTGTTTTCATGTCAAGTACCTCGCTATTATTAGGTACATTACATGACCTATTTCACAATATTGATGCAGGATAAGTATTCTGCTTGAACATTAACCAGACCCGAGAGAGCAGAAAGCAATTGTGTTCGATATGAACGCCGCACGATTGGTTCATTAATCATACGAGTAATGTGTTCACATGATTAATTCGTAAAATAGTGATAACAAATATTGTCATAATCTGACAAATCCTATGTCGCATGCTTTTTTCTTACTCAATATTTCGTTGCCACTATATCAATATCGCGTCGCACTCATGTGATCAGTTATTGCGCATCCCAACCTGGCAAGTAACCTATTTTTGCTTTATTGATATAAAGCAAACTTATAACTTAGTGGGAAAATCATGTTCGCGAGTAGGATCATTAGGGAGCAAAATGAACTTTCGTGTTAAAAAGAGCTCAGATAATAACAAGTGCCCATCGTTTATTAGTAGCAAGCAGCAAGTTTTCGCTAATAAAATACGTAAATTCGAGTATACCAATCAAATTGGCTATTGCAGAAATTAAAATAGCACTCTATTATTATCCAGACGCCCCCCCACCAATTATAATTTGAGACCAGGACAATGAGCGAAGCGTTAAAGATTCTTAACAACATCCGTACTCTGCGTGCACAAGCTCGTGAATGCACTCTTGAGACATTAGAAGAAATGCTTGAGAAACTCGAAGTGGTCGTTAACGAACGCCGCGAAGAAGACTCCCAAGCACAAGCAGAAATTGAAGAACGCACACGTAAATTACAACAGTACCGCGAAATGCTTATTGCAGACGGTATTGATCCAAATGAACTGTTGAATACTATGGCTGCTGCTAAAGCTGCTACTGGTAAATCAAAACGTGCTGCGCGCCCTGCTAAATATCAGTACACAGACGAAAATGGCGATGTGAAAACCTGGACAGGCCAAGGCCGTACTCCAGCTGTGATTAAGAAAGCCATTGAAGAACAAGGTAAATCACTGGATGATTTCCTGCTGTAATCGTAATAGATAATTGACTATTATGATGAAAATACCCTCCTATTATATGGGGGGTATTTTTTTGTTTATCTCTTGGTAACCTTTCATAGTTAGTATTTGTGCCACCACTTGATGAATAACTCCGCTCAATCACTAACAGACAATCGGTAAGCAACAGTCAACCTGAACATATCACTTTCAATAAATAACCTTCTGCAACCACTGTGCTTGTAAATCGATAAGAATACTCTGCTAATTTATAACAACATAATAATCGATATAACTGTGGTGCCCGAGCGACACCATCGTTTTGTGATATAAGTGAAATTTTGCAATAAACTTCAGTTACAGAATCCTACTGTGATGGTGTTGGATACAAAACAACACTAATTTGATTTTTGTACCCAACACATAAATTCATCTTTATCACTTATTACGCACGATTAATCGAAGAACCACGGCCAATCCCGTAATAAGTGAATCCTCTGCTATTTAGGCGCTCCGGATCGTACAGATTACGTCCATCGAAAATAACCGGTTGCGTTAGCCGAGCTTTGATCATATCAAAATCAGGTGCTCTGAAATTCTGCCATTCTGTACAAATAACCAATGCGTCAGCGCCTTGTAATGCAGACTCTTTGGTGCCCATTAATCTTAAGTCATCCCTAGCACCATAAATTCGCTGAGCTTCATCCATTGCCTCTGGGTCATAAGCTTGAATAGTAACCCCTGCTTTCCACAACGCCTCCATTAAAACTCGGCTTGGCGCTTCTCGCATATCATCTGTATTGGGTTTAAATGCTAATCCCCAAAGAGCCAATGTTTTCCCCGCAAGTTGTGAAGAAAAGTGATGTTGAATAAATTCGAACAATTTATACTTTTGCTCGTTATTGATTTGCTCGACTGCCTGTAACAATTGAGGTTGATAGCCACAACTTTCCGCTGTACGAATTAGCGCCTGAATATCTTTAGGGAAACAGGAACCGCCATAGCCACAACCGGAATAAATAAAGTGGTAGCCGATACGGGAATCAGAACCAATGCCCTGCCGTACTTTCTCGATATCTGCACCAAGCCGTTCCGCTATATTAGCGATCTCATTCATAAAGCTGATTTTGGTGGCAAGCATGCCATTTGCTGCATATTTCGTCAGTTCGGCACTGCGAATATCCATAATCAACATGCGGTCATGATTTCGATTAAAGGGCTCATATAGCTCGCTAATTAAATCAATAACGCCATTATCATTAGTATCAATACCGATGACGATTCGCTCAGGGCGCTTGCAATCCGCTACGGCTGCCCCTTCTTTTAGAAATTCTGGGTTTGAAACTACGTTGAATGCTATTTCCTGCCCACGTTGCTGCAGGATAGTTTTTATCCTTTGTTGCACTTTATCCGCAGTCCCTACCGGCACAGTAGATTTATCAATAATGACTTTAGGTGCATCCATATATTTTGCAATAGTACTGGCAACCTCAAGGACATATTTCAAATCAGCGGCACCATCTTCATCAGGCGGCGTACCAACAGCAATAAACTGAATGGTCGCGTGTGCCACACCTGCTTCTGCATCCGTAGAAAACCGCAGCCGGCCCTCTTCATAATTTTCTTTTACCAGTGGTGCTAGTCCGGGCTCAAAAATAGCGATACGGCCTTTTTGTAGGTCAGCAACTTTATTTGCATCAACATCAATGCAAAGTACATCATGGCCAACCTCGGCCAGTACCGCTGCCTGAACCAATCCTACATAACCAATACCAAAAACCGTAACTTTCATCCAATCAATCCTCGAGTAGAAATCCGATAAGGGGTGTACTGTTAGCCATTATCAGGAACTAACCTTAATTTAGCCTGAAGCGACGCAACCTTATTGCTAGCGAATAATAAAGCTAGCAGAAATTTTGCAGAGATAAGTAAGGCGGAAAGTATATCAATCGATATTTTTCACATCTTGGTGATACACACTGATTGAAACAAATTAGCGTTATTTCACAGATTCGTTATAGAAATATTTATGTTGAGGTGGGTGTAAGGCAAATAAAAGAAGCGACATATTAGTGATCAGAACGACTCATCAGCAGAAAGCATCAAACGTAAGCGGCTACCGCCGCCCCATACTTGACACTGCCATGCCTCACAGCGCTGACTAATTTGATTTAAGTGGGTTGTTTTTAGTGTCCCCAAAGGCACACCATTACTGAGTTGAATCTGATTTTTGCCTGCATTGACGTTTGCATGTAAGCCCGCAGAGACCAAGATTAAATTCTGATACTCCACATGATAATAACCCACCAACAAAGGAAATTGCCCATCAAGATGAGTACGTCTTAATAGCTGATTGAGTTGTTCGAGCAGGGATGACATCTGCGGCAAACGATGTTGCTGCTGTGACAGATGCTCTTGTAAAATCCCGTTAAATAATACGCGCAGTAGCAAAGCAGCTAACACGCCATTATCCCCAGCCCGTGTTACGTCCAGACAGTAAAAAGCCAAATCCTTATCTGACAATGCGGCAATATCAAGGACCAATCCTGGTTTCTCAACCATGGTTAATTGTCGGTAATTGATGCGACAGCGAGCAATAATTTGTTGAGCCGGAGGTTGCAGTTGTTTAAGTAACTGGGCGGCATCATAAGGATTCTTACGCAGTGCATCCCAATCCTGTATTAACTCGGTTTCTTCGATGGCATGAGAGGTGAACAGGGCTGGATACAGGCAAGCCAACACGGCCTCACGCAAACGGTTTAAATCAACAATCGGCTTCAGCAGCACGTCCTTAACCCCCAGACGCAAGACTTTAGCGATATCCGTCATTTTATCTGTCGCCGAAATAACCAAAACAGGGATTTTCACACCTTGAATGAGTAAGCGCTCAACGAATTCGATCCCGCCCATCTTCGGCATAGCCAGATCGCACAAGATAAGCTCGGGAGTCTGGATTTTTAGCTGCTCTAATGCTTCCAGCCCATTTCCAGCCTGGTGGACCGTCGCACCAAGTGACCCTAAGAATCCCGCAATTACTGAGCGAAAAACCGTTTCATCCTCGATGACTAAAATATGTTTACCTGCTAGTGGTTTTTCCATGCCCTGCTTCTCTTACTAACCTTAATGGTAATAGTGGCTCAAAATGATAGATTGTGCTTGTCAGAAATTGTCATGCTCTGTTTTCAAATACATACCGAGGCCTATTTTTGCCTTACCAGGTGGCACAATTTCTCAGCATTCTTCTCCGTGGCTAATTGCCCCGCAGCAATGGCTTCCTCCGCACGGTGAAAATCCAGTGTGGATATCTGTGGGCAGTAAGGTTGAATCAGCACATCAGGAGGATCACCAGCCATCCGGTTACGTTTCAGACGGTTCTCCAGCACTTGTATAGAGGTAGACATTATCTCCATCGCACTGGGAATACTCTTAGCCGGGCTAGCTGACATATTCGTTATCCGCGCCGTCAAACGCTTATGCCAACTGTCAGATATATTCACGGGTTTGCCTTCAGTTGGCGTTTGTGAGGAAAACATATCTTGCTGGATCAAATGGGCATCATGTTGCAAATCAACGGCAATGACGATATCTGCCCCCATGGCTCTGGCCAAAGAGACCGGAACCGGATTAACAACTGCGCCATCAACAAGCCAATACCCACCAAACCAAACAGGCGAAAGTAACCCTGGCATGCTGCACGAAGCTCTAATCGCCTGCTTAATATCCCCTTCCGTTAGCCATAACTCACGACCCGTGGTTAAATTGGTCACCACGGATCCGAAAGGCAGTCTACATTCCGCAATATCCTGCACTTCTATTATTCTGTTGACCGCATTGAAGACCCGTTCCCCACGCAGTAATCCGCCGCGACGCCAGGAAAAGTCCATCATCCGAATAACATCCCAGTACTTAAATGAACGAACCCAGTGCTCCATTACATCCAAATGATCACTGGCATAAGCTGCACCGACCAGAGAACCAACTGAACAACCCGCTACCACATCAATTTTTACACCCATTTCATTCAGAGCATTAATGACGCCAATATGGGCCCATCCTTTAGCAGCCCCTGCTCCCAGTGCCAATCCAACCTTGATCTGTCTCATTGTATTTCATCCATTTTCAACTGGTTTGGCACTTTCTTATAACCAGAATAAATCAAATAAAAATCGCATAGCCCACCTAACTGGTCGGTACGCCAATTAGCGGAAGCCAACAACCTGATACTCCGGAGAAAAATGTATATTTCCCAATTTACTTAACTAGAACACTTATATGACTATAGTGAATATTTATCTTTCTGGTAATTTGATACAAATATTTTACATTTATTGACTAAGATATAGCTTGGAGCGCGAAGGATATACTATGAACATTGAAATATGCCAAACCGATCTGTTTATTCCTGAACTTATTGCATTGATTACTCAATTAGATGCGTACCAAGAGGCACTCTACCCGGTTGAAAGCAATCATGCCGAATCTATTGAAAGTCTGGCTCTGGTAACGACCTTCGCATATATCGCAAAACTAGAGGACACTATTGTCGGGTGTGCAATCCTTACGTTGCCCGAAACACCCTACCCTGAAATTAAACGGGTCTTTGTCAATCCAGATTACCGTGGGCATGGGATCGCATCATTACTGATGACTGCCATACTAGAGAAAGCTATTTCATTGAAATTAAGTAATATTTATCTTGAAACAGGCATTTAC
The DNA here is from genome assembly GCF_902170305.1 of Yersinia alsatica. Taxonomy (GTDB): domain Bacteria; phylum Pseudomonadota; class Gammaproteobacteria; order Enterobacterales; family Enterobacteriaceae; genus Yersinia; species Yersinia alsatica. The sequence goes on from NZ_CABHWW010000039.1 coordinate 156,685, forward strand.
CAACCTGAAGCAGTAAAGCTCTATCAGCGATTAGGTTTTGAATTGATATCTCAATTTGGACATTATCAATATGATCCATTGAGTATATATATGATGAAGTCATTAGCTAGCTGTCGATGAGCTAATGAAGAGAGGCATAATAGATAAACAGCTAAATTGTCAAATTACTTAATTTACAAACATCTATCATTTGAGTTTTATTTTTCAGCAACAGATTAAATGCAAAATAGCCACCCTAGTGGCGGCTATTTAGAGCAAATATTCTGGATTAAGCAAAATCAAAAGATTAAATATCTTTTAATAATAACAAATCGGGTAAACAGGTCATTGCATATTCTGCTTTCGCTTTCTGGCCTGCTTGCTATGGATGCAGCGCCATTACCTGTAAACTAATTTAGATCAGAATATTATGAAAATTTTCTGGCTAATAATGAAATAATTAGCCGTTGATGGTGCCGAATGAGACACTCATTTTTTCGAACATTGCGATAACTTTATTGATCAGTTTCATGGGTTGCTCCTGTAAATATCTTTATTTTTATGTGATACACATCACAGTTACTAAGTTACGCCGGAATGAAACGCCGGTCAAGTTTTTTTGTGAGGTACATCACAAATCTTTCTACCAACTTACCTTTCTTGCGAGATTATCAACTTTGAACCTCAAGGCGTGATTAGGTAAGATGGCGTCTGTGTTTACCAAGACGCTATTTTCCTGCCTTGGTCTGTTGCTAACCTTCACGCCAGATATCAGGGCAAATTGATTATTTCGGAGAGATTTTGTCAGAACAATGTCCATGCGGCAGCCCACTTGAATATCAGAAGTGCTGTGAACCCTATATTCTGGGGGCGAAAATTGCGGCTAAACCGGCAATTTTGATGCGCTCACGCTATAGCGCCTATGTAAAAAAGAATGCGGATTATCTGATTAAAACCTGGCACCCCGAGTGTAATGCCCAAGAATGGCGTGATGGAATAATTCAAAGTTTTTCCAATACAACTTGGCATGGGTTAACCGTCATTGCTGAAAATGCAGGTACTCACGATAATGAGGCCTTTGTTGAGTTCATTGCTCGTTTTACTGATGAAAATAGTCAGCAGATGAGCACAATGCATGAACGTTCGCGCTTCCTTCGCATAAATGAACACTGGTACTATATTGACGGAATCCGGCCATCCGTGGGTAGAAATGATACATGTCCTTGTGGTTCGGGGAAAAAATATAAGAAATGCTGCGGGCATTAACAGTAAAATCGTTCTATTACTGACTGCAACATCAGACATTTACATAACATCAAGTCATGTTAAGACAGGATTTACCACCTTATGCCACACCAGAATGTACAAAAGAAAGTGTTACGCACTATTTGCCCTGATGCCAAAGGCCTGATCGCAAAAATCACCAATATCTGTTACAAGCACCAACTGAATATTGTGCAAAATAATGAATTTGTAGACCATCTGACCGGTCGTTTTTTCATGCGCACAGAACTTGAAGGTATTTTTAACGATACGACCTTATTGGCAGATCTGGATGATGCATTACCAGAAGGGACCAACCGAGAATTGCATACCGCAGGGCGTCGTCGCATTGTTATTATGGTGACCAAAGAAGCGCATTGTCTCGGCGACTTATTAATGAAAAGTGTTTACGGTGGCTTGGATGTTGAAATTGCCGCCGTCATTGGTAATCACGATGCACTACAGAATTTGGTTGAGCGCTTTGATATCCCCTTCCATCTAATTAGTCATGAAGGTCTGACTCGCGACCAACATGATCAACTGTTGATTGAACAAATTGAGCAATACCAACCAGACTATGTGGTGTTGGCAAAATATATGCGGGTCCTAACACCCGCCTTTGTTCAGCGTTTCCCATATCAGATTATTAATATTCATCACTCATTCTTGCCAGCATTTATTGGGGCGCGCCCTTATCATCAGGCTTATGAACGTGGTGTGAAAATCATTGGGGCCACAGCTCATTATGTCAATGATAGCCTGGATGAAGGGCCAATCATTATGCAGGATGTGATTCATGTAGATCACTCTTATACCGCAGAAGATATGATGCGAGCAGGTCGTGATGTAGAGAAAAATGTTCTGAGCCGTGCTCTATATCGTGTTTTAGCGCAGCGTGTTTTTGTTTACGGTAATCGTACCGTCATTCTGTAACCGCACAATAAATCGATATTTTTTGCCCATATAAGCATCTTCGCGGACAAAAAAGCATCGAACGAATTATTTTTTTCATTTCAAGTCTTTACAGCGGCGCTTCATTTGATATGATGCGCCCCGCTTACCAAGACAGTGTTGTTAAGCAGTTAGGCCAGTGGTGGGGTTCCCGAGCGGCCAAAGGGAGCAGACTGTAAATCTGCCGTCATCGACTTCGAAGGTTCGAATCCTTCCCCCACCACCATCTCTAGACATACCCTCGAATTTCCCAAAAAATAATTCAATCAAAAAATAGCACCTATCTGGGGAAGGTAAGAACCTTCGACAAGGTTCGCGCCGAGCGAAGCGAGACAACGACGCAAAGCGGCGGCCCGCAGGGTGAGGAACAAAGTGACGAATAATCCTTCCCCATCACTATTACATTATGATGCACCCATTCCCACAATAAATTGTGGCAAAATAATAAATTAGTTCAGGGAAGGAAATAATAGTGACTAATATAGGCTAACAGTCAATTAATAAATCTACAGTTCTTATGTCAAGGTACAAACGTAGTCAATAAGTCCATTTAAGACACTCGAGTGTGATCTTGATTTATAAAAATACAATTTATTCTCATCTTGAAAATTCGCTAGATTAATAAAATCCAATTGGGAGTCACCATTGAAATTATCCATAATAGAATCTGTGATGCAAATATAGCGCCCAGAGTAGATGAAATCCAAGCAGCACGCCAAGTTATCCACTTGTCTAATACTCACTTTACTGTGTTGTTTTTTAACGCATTCTTCTAAATATTTAACAAATTTGCTTCTATATAATGTTGGATTACATAACCAGATATTGTTATGAAGAATATTGATAACATCTTGGCTTTCATTAATAATATCCTTTCTTCCATAAATACCAAAACCACTATCTGGGATTTCATTCAACAGTGAAAATCTCTCACTGGTTATTTTTTCAGATGATAAAACAAGTGAATTACCATCATAGTCTCCAATCTCATCAATGTTTTCATAATAAAACTTTATTATATTAGCCTGGATGTTATTCTTTTCAGCGACTTTATATAGCTTCGTTAGCTTTTCACTTTTCCCCCAGTCGTAATAAATATTGATGACATTGGAAACATGCCCTGTCAGATGTTTTTTAGTTATTTCTTTTTCCTGCTGATATAAATCTTTTAGATCATTATAAAGCACCTCACCATCTCGTGTTAAACTCATACCAAACTTCTCTCGTTTAAATAACTTTTTCCCTATTATGCTCTCAAAGTCCTTTATAGACTTGGCCACTGGGGGCGTAGTCCTGTTCATCACTCTTGCAGCTTTACTTAGCGAGCCATTTTCAACTACAGCCATAAAGGCTTCCAACTTACGAGATAGAAACATAATTCACCAATCCTTTGCTTTGCGTGAAATTGATCAGAAAAAACGACAAGCATGCCCACATATATAATTCTAACTTTAGATATTATTTATATATAATGTAAAACACACCGGTTGGATTTGGAATAATTGAGAGATAAATTATAAAAAATTATTATCGCGTAGAAACTAGCGACGTGAAGTTGCATTTTGTGCAATCAAAGTTTTGGAGACCTTGTGTATTACCGCCTTATCACTACAAATATTTCTAACAGAAATTACTAT
>NZ_CABHWW010000040.1 GCF_902170305.1 Yersinia alsatica
GCGCGTTTAGTGCGTTCATTTTTGGCAAGGGCATCTGTCATCATGCGTTCGGCATCCTGTCGGCTCATGCCCGGCGGGATAGTGACCTTGATATCATTGGTGGTCACACTGCTATCGACTATGGTGGTGCCGGTATTGGCCGTGACCGGCTGATAACCGCCATACAACACGCCGCCACTCGGTGAATAGCCACCCGCATAAGGGTTATCTTTCGGGACTTTATCGGCCAGCCCGTCCGACTTGCTATCAATAATGCCGAGTTTTTCCAGCACCCAGTCAATGCCACTGCGCAGGGTATTCAGTGCATTCATCGGCAGACTCAGCGCAGCCGCCAGCCCCTCACCAAATAACTTGCCCGCGTTGGTCGCTACGGCCAAAGTCTCTTGTGTGGCTTTAACCGGTTTAATCAGGTCAGCGAACCAGTTGGCAAGCTGTTTTACCTTGTCGCTAAACCAGTTAAACACCGGTTTAAG